>NZ_RJJY01000001.1:0-4800000 GCF_003751085.1 Micromonospora sp. Llam0
ACGCGGGCTGTGGTCGCCCCGGCTTGTCGAGGTCGGCGAGCTTGCGGACCTGGGTGGGTTTCCACCGGGCCGCGTCGCTCGCACCACTCGCACTGTCCCGCCGTGAGCCGGATGACCAGCTCTTTACGACGGGTGGTGATCGGGGCTGGTAGGCGGTCGTTGATGGCCGCCTTCTTCTGCCGTTTCAGGGGGATACCACCGAACCTGGCGACCAGTGGTTTCCTGCCCGGCCGTGCCACGATGGCCTGGAAGCAGGTGCGCGGCCCGTGCGGTGTGACGATTTTGGCCTTGTACTTGCGGGCCATCTTCATCACCGTCGAGCGATGCTTCGCAGCCAGGGTCTTGAGCATCGACGTTTCGGCGACCCACCGAAGCCGTTTCAGCTTCGACACGTCGCCGGCGAGCAGGTAGTACTGAACCACGCCCCGGTACTCGGCGTCGTAGGTGCTGATGATGGCGTGGTCGTCCCAGCTCATCAACTCCTTGCGGCGCTCGGGTTGACCGCGTTCGAGGTAGGGGGCGATCTTGGCGGTGATCACCGTCCGGGGAACCCGCAGCCAGATGCTGCCGTTGACGCTGGGGCGGCACTGACTGTGTTGGACGGTGACCTCGTAGCCGAGGTATTGCGCAGCCTGGGTGCGGGCATGCGTGATCAAGGTCTTGTCCTGGCTCAGGTCCAGTTTGAGGTCGTCATGCAGGAACTGGGCCAGGCGTTGTTTGATCTGCTCGGCTTCGGCCTTGGGTCCGATGAACCCGAGGAGGTGGTCGTCTGCGTAACGGGAATATCGTAGCCGCCGGTATTCGGGATCATGAGTGTCCCATCCGGACATGCCACGTCGTTCCACACGCAGCCGGCGTGCCGCTATCCGATCGCCGCGCCGGTAAGCGCGTTTGATAGCGGCCGATATCCTGTGGTAGGCAGGGTTGGGTGTTCTGCCAGCCCTTCGGGTGTACTGCGGGATGAGCACTGTCTCGACGAATCTGTCCAACCGATCCAAATAGATGTTGGAAAGGATCGGTGATGCCACACCACCCTGCGGGGCGCCGCTGAGTGTTGCGTGATACTCCCAGTCCTCCAAGTACCCGGCTTGTAGCATCTGTTTGATGAGCCGGAGGAGCCGGTTATCGTGGATGTTTTCCGCCAGGATCGACAGCATGACCTCATGGTCAAGACTTCCGAAACAGTCGGCGATATCTCCCTCGATGAACCAGGTCGTCCCAGTCCAGGTGGTTGCCACTTCGTTTAGTGCGGTGTGGCAGCCACGGTTGGGACGGAAACCGTGTGAGCGATCGGAGAATCGCGGCTCGTAATACGCCTCCAACAGAAGGCGGACGACTTCGCCGACGAGTTTATCCGACCATGACGGTAGACCCAGGGGTCTCCGTTTTCCATTCTTTTTGGGAATGTAGACGCGTCGTGCTGGCTGGAATCGGTAGCGTTCGTGGCGCATCGCATCAATGATGCGGTCGATCTTGGCCAAAGACATCGCGTCGGCGGTTTCTCCGCAGGCCCCAGGCGTCATCGCTCCGTCGTTGGAGTAGATTCGGCCGTAGGCCAGTAGGTACAGGCTCGGGTTGAACAGTTGTCGGTACAGTTCGTTGCACGGCAGGCCACGCCTTCCGCGTTCACGTAGGACATTCAGCACCATTTCGGCGTTCTGCATTACGCATACCTCACGGTCGTTGAGTATCCAGCCACCTGGCCCCCTTCGCCCTGTGGACGGCCTTCCCGTCCTCCCTGGTCGGGCGTGACTCCGACGACTAATACGGGGCCTCTGTCACCATAGGGTTCGCACCCGACAGGTGATCCCACGTTCGTCCCTGTCATACGTAATAGCGCGTTTTAGGTTCCCCACTCATTCCCTTGATCTCCCTCGCTGGGAGCCGTTCCACGCTCCGAAGGTTGCGCCGACCACCACATCATGTCGACGCAGAGCGTGACGCCGGTTGCAGACGCCTTTCCGGCGGGAGTCAGCCGCTTCACCTACCGGGAATTGGGGTTCAGGCAATCCAGCTTTAACCATGACGCGCGGGTCCCTCGTCGCCTCGTTTCATGCGTCTGAACACGAGCGGTGATTTCCTGGCATGCTACGGTTCCCTTCACTTTTCAGATCCAGGTGAGCCATTGGACCCAAGAATTTCCCTTCGAATTCTTCCCAACTGTGCTGGGGATATGACAGAGCGCCTCGTGGCGCAGTGTGGTCGCTGACCGTGTTCGATCCGGCGTTGCCGGGGCGCAGCAGCATGGCCAGACTTTCCGCGGTGTTGGCGCACCACGCCCCGAGGGGGTGGTGTCCGTAGCCCTTCTTGAAGGTGGCGGCCGCGCCCTGCTTGTCACTGTGCGCGGTGATCAACGTGGCGTCCATGTCGATGACCACCCACCCGGTCAACGGTTTCCCGGCCACGGTCAGCCACGGAAATCCCTGCGGCCGGCGGGCGAGGAGGTCCCATACCCGGGCGCGGACCTTCGCCCGCGCGGTGGCGATCCGGCGTAACGCTGTCTCGTCCAGCCCGGCCAGAGCGCGGCGGACGGTCGATTCCGACGGCGGATCCGCGAACACCAGGGCCTGATGCGCCAACAGCCCGATATCGGACATGCTCGTCGCGCCGAGCACGATCGCGGTCGCCAGACAGACCAGCACCGTGCCCCGGTCCCACCACCCCGGCCCGCTCCCGCGCGGCAGGACCTTGTTCAACGCCGAGGTCAGACCGGTCCGGTCCGCGCACTGCCGCAGCAACACCGCGCCCGCGTGCCCGACCAGACCCTTGCCGCCCACGGCCACCCGCAACCGTGTGGCCCATCCCGTACTCTTACTCACCGGAAAGGTGCACCCGTTTCTGCTATGGATATGACTTCGACACTCACATCCTTGCAGGCCAGGTGCATCTTTCCCTTACCGGCCTCGATGACCTAATTCTCCCACTGACTGGGGGAGGCTGGGCACGGGGCGCTGGAGCACCGCAGTAGGTCTGTCTCGGCCACCGCCACCAGCCCTTGCCGCAACCGGCGCGTACCGCCACCAAGCCGCAATGCCACGTAGGGGTGTGTACAACTAACGGCGGATCTGCTGATCAAGGGAGATGCGCCAGATGACGACCGAGACCACCATCGAGCAGGAGGTCGAGGTTCGCGCGGCCGACCGGCACCACCGGCTTGACTCAGCCGCTGTCCTTCGCTTTCGGGCGGGCGCGCAGGTGGGCGCGTTCGCCCTGCTGGCCGAAGAGGCTGAGGAACTCGACCGGCTCGTCATCGACCGCGCCGAACCAGTGCGGCACCCGGGTGTCGAACTCCGCCGCCTCGCCGGGGGAGAGGATCAGATCGTGCTCACCGAGCAGGACGCGCAGCCGCCCGTCGAGGACGTACAGCCATTCGTAGCCTTCGTGGGTCTTCAGCTCCGGCTCCCGGCGCGGGCTGCGTGCCGGGATGATCAGCTTGTACGCCTGGATACCACCGGCCCGTCGGCTCAGCGGCAGCAGGGTCATCCCGAAGCGGGTGACCGGCCGCAGGTGGATGCGCGGGTCGCCGGTCGGTGGCGCGTCAACCAGCTCGTCCAGGCTGACCCCATGGGCGCGGGCGAGGGGCAGCAACAGCTCCAGGGTGGGTCGGCGGGTGCCGGATTCCAGCCGGGACAGGGTGCTCACCGAGATGCCGGTGGCAGCCGACAGCTCCGCGAGGGTCGTCTCGCGCTGTTTGCGCAGCGCCCGCAGTCGGGGGCCGACCGAGTCGAGGGCATGGTCGAGGCCGTCGTCCATACCACCAGCTTGTCAGACCGGCAAAGGCGTTTGCCGGTACGGTGGCCCGGCCGACGGTGCCGTGCCGGACATGCCCGGCACCGACCTTGTCGACCCGGTGCCCGGCGCAGGCATACTCGGTTGGTGACCACTACCAAACAGCCACGGTTGGAGATCGAGTACTGCACGCAGTGCCGTTGGATGCTGCGCGCCGCGTGGACAGCTCAGGAGCTGCTCACCACATTCGCGCTGCGGCTCGGTGAGGTGGCGCTGGTGCCGGGCACCGGCGGGGTGTTCGAGGTCCGGCTGGACGGCGAGACGATCTGGTCGCGCGGGGAGAGCGGCTTCCCGGGAATCCCCGAGCTGAAAAGACTGGTACGGGACCGTATCGCGCCCGATCTCAGCCTCGGCCACACCGACCGGGCCCTGCCGCACGGGCTCTGATCCGCCGCTCGGCTGTGCACCGTACGGCCACCGGTAGTCAACTCCTTGGATATCGACGTCGACCACAATACGCTGGTCGCCTCGGTCACCCAGGGAGTCTGTCTTGCGCCATTCCACCAGCCCGAACCGGACGGCGATCCGCAGCCGGAACTGGATCGCCGCCGCAGCGCTGTCCACTGTGCTGGTCGTCGCTCCCGCCACGGCCGCGCGGGCCGCGAACCTGCCCAACCTGCCCCAGTCCGCCGGCGGCTACGAGCTGACGTTCGCGCCGGCCTACGACTACGACGGCGACGGGTGCTACCCGGTCGCGGCGATCGCCCCCGACGGCACCCTCAACGGCGGACTGAACACCACCGGGGCGGTCAACGGCAACTGCCGCGACCAGTCCGATCTCGACCGGACCCAGACGTACGCCAGGTCGAAGTGCAACAACGGCTGGTGCGCCATCGTGTATGCGAGTTACTTCGAGAAGGACCAGATTCTGCCGGGCTGCTGTGGTCACCGGCACGACTGGGAGCACGTCGTCTCCTGGGTGAACCAGGCGTCGGACCGGGTCGACTACGTGTCCCGCACGGTGCACGGTGAGGTGCAGACCTATCCGCGGTCCTCGGTGCGGTTCGACGGCACGCATCCAAAGGTCGTCTACCACAAGGAAGGCGCCTTCGGCTCGCACAACTTCCGGCTGGCGAACAGCAACGACGACCCACCGGAGAACCACTACGGCACCTGGCGGTTTCCGCCGGTCGTCGACTGGAACGGCTGGCCCAGCGCCGCGCTGCGGGACCGGTTGATGACCGCCGACTTCGGCTCTGCCAGCATCAAGATCACCGATCAGGACGACCGGTTTCGTAATCTGCTGAACCGGTCAAAACCGGCAGGTATCCCCTTCGACCCCTGGGCTTGACCCATGATGTGTGCACTGGCTTGATGCCACAGGTGCATCTTGATGCACCTGTGGCATCAGTCTCGCCCAGATCAACCACTCCTCAGCCGGCTGCCCGACGGCTCTGGTGCGGCCCGGTCTCCCGCTCCGTCGCCAGTGGGCTCATCGAGGTGACGCTGACGCACGTTAAAACGCGGAAATAGCGTGCGTCAGCGTCACCTCGATGAGCGTCAGGCTGCCCTTGGGCGCCAAGGGTGACGCTGTGCGCCGAACGTGCGCGGTTCCTGAGGCTCAGCCCGGCTGAGGCTCAGGCCGGCGCGGAATGATCCGGTGGGCGGGGTCGTTGTGCATGGTCGCGCCACGCAATCCGGCCCGCGGCCGCCGGGCGGCAGTCAGGCTCCGGCCCGGGCAGGCAGCCTGGTCGGTGGACTTGGTCGGCCCGGTCAGTGGGTGGGCCCGGTCGGGAATCGTCGGCGGGCCGGCGTGGTTGTACATGGTCACGGCGCGCAGCAGCGCCCCCGCGCCCCAGCCTGTGGGGCGTGCCGGAGCCGCGTCGAGCCGACATCGCACGTCTGACCCCCGTACCACCCGGATGACCGTTTACCGCACACCCGCCCGTGACGGGTGTGCCCCCTCGGCAAACGGAAGGTGGACCCCCCATGACCACGATCATCACCCGTACCCTGCGTACCAGCCTGCGTAACACCGCCCTGGGCATCGCCGGGCTGACCCTGGCCGGCGGCGCGATCGCCGCGCCCGCCCTGGCCGCCGAGCACGCCCCCACCGCCCTGGCCGCACCCGTGTCCGCCGCCGCCAGCAGTGGCGTGGACGCCGGCACGCTGACCCCGCACGGTGTGCAGGGTGAGCAGTCCCGGATCGACCTGTCCGGCGAGCAGACCGACAACGTCAAGGGCATCATCGCCGCGACGAAGAAGGCCGGCATGGACGAGCGGGCCGCCGTGGTCGCCATCGCGACCGCCCTGCAGGAGTCGAAGCTGGAGAACCTGGGTCACCTGGGTGACCGTAACGACCACGACTCGCAGGGCCTGTTCCAGCAGCGTCCGTCGTCGGGTTGGGGCACGGTGGAGGAGATCACCGACGTGGAGTACTCCACCACCGCGTTCCTCGACGCCCTCAAGGCCGTCGACGGCTGGCAGGACATGCCGCTGACCGAGGCCGCCCAGGCGGTGCAGGTGTCGGCGTACCCGGACCACTACGCGCAGTGGGAGACTCAGGCCGCCGAGCTGGTCGCCCAGCACTGGAACAGCTGACCCGAGACGCCCCAAGCTCAGCGCGAAGGGCCGGACCCGTACCCGGGGTCCGGCCCTCACGCTGCGTCGGGCCCCGAGGCGCTGAGAATCGACCAGGATCAGTCGGACAGTGACCGGCGGGCGGCGGCGACGACCTCCGGATCGGCGCAACCGGCCGCGTAGCCGGTGATGCGTCGGCGGATGTCGCGGCCCAGCAGCCACAACCCGATCCGGTCGGCGACCGGGCGCAACGGTGCCGGCCGGCAGCGGAAGCTGTACCGCCAGGTCGCCACCGTGTGACCGGGCTCGGACGCCGGGGCGAACCGCCAACCGCCGGCGAACATCTCGAAGAACCAGGGACCACGCACCATCTTCATGCCGACGTTGGTCGGCGGAGCGTACGAGACGTACTCGCTGATCATCGTCAGGCCGTGCCGGGACCGGGTGAAGGTACGGACGCCCTTGCCGGGACGGGTGGCCCCGTCGACGAAGTGCTGTGCCCGGATGAACGGGTCCCAACGGTGCCGGACCGGCGTGGTGGTCTGGGACACCGCGAAGGCGAGATCCGGCGGTACGGGGACGGTGACCACTGCTTCGACCACAGGCATCGGCCCATCATCCGCCACCGACGGTCAGGTGCGGCGCGGGCGCTCGATCCGAATGGGGTCGCCCCTCACCAGCGCGTCGTGCATCCGCCAGCGGTCGGACTCCATCGCTTGCGAGGCCAGCAGGTCACCGTGTTCGAGCCGTTCACGCAGCAGTCGCAGGGCGATGCGACGGTTCAGTTGCGATCGCCGTTCCGTGTCGACCACGACCACCAGCCCGGACGGGCGGTGGGTGGCCCGCACCGCCGTGCTGGCCTTGTTGCGGTGCTGGCCACCAGGCCCGCCGGTGCGGCAGGCGACGATGTCGACGTCCGCTTCCCGGAACACGGTCGGGATCGGGCCGACCTGGCACGGCTGGGCGGTGACGTACCAGTTCTTCCGGCCATGCCCGGCCCGGTACGGGCTCGGTGCCTGCCAGCACAGGGTGCCAGTCCAAGAGGCGGCGAACTCCTCGGCTCCGCTGCCGTCGACGCGGACCAGCGCCGACCGGTAGGTGCCTGGCCGGTCGCCGACGACGGTCCGGGTCCGGCGGGTGGTCAGCCGCTGAGCGGCAGCGTCGGCTTCCAACCGACGCAGCAGTTGGGCCACGGCCCAGGCGCATTCCTGCGGACCACGCCCGGCGGACAGCAGCAGGGACGCGGTCGTCACCGCTGGCCTCGGCCACGGTGACGCGGCCGCCGGTCCGGCCGGGTGCCGGTGCCGTTGTCGGCGGTCTTGTAGGTGACCAGCGGGACCGTGCTGGCCACCGGGGTGGCCAGGCGGTGGGCCACCAGGTCGGCGATGACCCGCTCGATGCGTTTGTACGCCGTCGGCGCCTCCTCGAACAGCAGTTGACGATCGCCGCACACCACCACCGAGCCGACCGGGGTACGGCGCAGCTCCGCCACGGTGTGCTTGACCCGGCCTCGGCGCAGGGCATCGGCGCGGGACATCTTGCGGCCGGCGCCGTGCGCCACCGAGTAGTTGGCGTCCGGTCCGGCGTGCGCGGCGACCAGGTAGGAGGCGGTGCCACGGGTGCCGGCGACCAGGACGTCCCGGCCGTCGCCGGGGGCCGCCCCTTTACGGTGCAGGTACCTGCCGTCCCGGATCTCGACCAGGTTGTGGCACTGGTCGACGATCGGTTCGGTGGGTGCGGCCCCGAGCGCGTGGGCGACCCGGGCGGCGAGTAGCCGCCGGTTCAGCGACCCCCAGCGTACGGCCTGGTCGTGCCGGGCCAGGTACTCGCCGGGATCGGCGGCCGGGCCGGCACCGTGCACGTCGGTGTGGGCGCGCAGGATCCGTTCGCCGAGACCACGGGAACCGCTGTGCACGACCAGCACGAGATCGCCGGTGGTTACGCCGAGCCGGCCGGCGTGCACGACATCGGCGACGGCGTCGACCCGGGCCAGCTCGACGAAGTGGTTGCCCCGGCCGACGGTGCCGAGGCCGTCGAGATGCCCGGCGGGTACGTCGCCGTCGGCAACCTCCCAGGCCGGATCGCCGTCGCCGATCCGTAGCGGGCGGTCCAGGTCGGGGAAGCGCGTGGCCAGCTTGGCAGCGACGGCCCGCTTCAGCGTGATCGGAAAGACCGCGATGCCGCACCCGATGTCGGATCCCACCAGGTACGGGTACAGCACGGTTGATGTCATCGCGGCACCGATCGGGGCGCCTTTGCCGGGATGCAGGTCCGGCATTCCGGCGACGTGAATCATGCCGGTGAGGGCGGCGACCTGGTGGCACTGGTCGAGGGCAGCTGACTCGATCCAGCTGTCCTGGGTGGCGAATATCTGCACAGTAGACAAAAGGACGCTCTCTGCTCGGAGAAGGCATGGTCGGGCTGCGATGCGCGGCAGATGCTTCTCAGAACGTCATGATCGTGATGGTCGCGCAGCCGACCCGTGCGGGGCAACGCATTTTGCTCGAAGCCTGCTGCGGGGGACCGGCGGCACGCTGCGGGTCAGAACGACGCAGGTGAGGGCGACGCAGGTCAGAACAGGGTCAGCGGCTGTGCCGGGATCGGCTCGGGCAGCGGGTCGAGCTGCGGTAGCGCGGCCCGTACCTCGTCGTGGAAGCGGCGGGCCAGGGCCGGCGCGTCGGCGTTGTCCGGGGTGTGGATGAACACCGTCGGCGAGCGGCCCTGCCGCAGCCAGGCCACCGATGCCTCGACCCAGTGCCGCCAGCCGGCGACGGTCTGCTCGACGTCGTCGCGGCCGAGGTAGCGCACGATCGGCCGGTCGGTCAGTGTCCGGGTGCGCAGCGGGGCGCGGGGCTTCTTGACCCAGGCGTCGCGTTCGGCGTCGCTGGTCGGCTCGGCGGCGAAGAACGTCGTGGTGTCGAACGGCACCCACTCGGCGTCGACGTCGGTCAGTACCCCTTCGAGCAGCCGGGTCGCGGCCGGGTCGGTGAAGAACGCCGGGTGGCGGACCTCGACGGCGTACCGGTGGTCGCGGGGGAGTCGGCGCAGCAAGCGGGCCAGGGCGGGCACGTCGTCAGGGCCGAACGACGCCGGCAGTTGGGCCCAGACCGCATGGGTACGCGGCCCGAGCGGCGCGATCGCGTCGAGGAAGGCGTGCAACGGCTCGTCGGCGTCGGTGAGCCGGAGGTCGTGGGTGACGGTCCTCGGCAGTTTGAGTACGAAGCGGAAGTCGGGGTCGGTCTGCGCCGCCCAGGTGGCGACGGTCTCCCGGGTCGGGGTGGCGTAGAAGGTGGTGTTGCCTTCGACGGCGGTGCACCAGGCGGCATAGTGGCGCAGCCGTTCGGCCGGCGGTAGCGGGTGCGCGATCAGCCGCCCCTGCCAGGACTTGTGTGCCCACATCGCACAGCCAACGTGCAGCCGGGGTCTGCTTGGCGACGGGGAGGCGGTGTCGCTGCTCGGCACGGCGACAACGATAGAGCCACCCGGTTGGAGCGCTGGACTTAACGCCGTATTCATCGACCTGTTTTGATCAAGGTAATTGAGAGGCTTAGATTCCTGGTGTCGACCTGCCCGCCGTAACCCCAGGCCGGAGCACCCGACCCGGCCGCAGTGGGCAGCGACGCCAGGAGTCCCCATGGCCCGCCGTGCCGTCAGTGCCCGACCCACAGTCAGAGCCCGACCCGCCATCGGTGTCCGCCGCGCCGTCAGCGCCGCCGTGGCCGCGACGGTCGTCGTCGTCGCCCTCACTCTGACCGCCGTCCCCGCCCAGGCCACCCCGCCCAACATCCCGTCCTACAGCACCGCGCTCAGCCGGCTGAACTCGCTGACCGTGGCCGCCGAGTCGCACCAGTCCAGCTACAGCCGGTCGCTGTTCCCGCACTGGATCACCATCACCGGCAGCTGCAACACCCGGGAGCAGGTGCTCAAGCGCGACGGCAGCAACGTCGTGGTCAACAGCAGCTGCTACCCGACCTCCGGATCCTGGTACAGCCCGTTCGACGGGGCCACCTGGACGCAGGCGTCGGACGTCGACATCGACCACATGGTGCCGCTCGCCGAGGCGTGGCGTTCCGGCGCCTGGGCCTGGTCCACGGCCCGGCGCCAGACGTACGCCAACGACCTCGGCGGGCCGGAGCTGTGGGCGGTCACCGACAACGTCAACCAGGCCAAGGGCGACAAGGACCCGGCCGACTGGCAGCCGCCACTCGCCTCGTTCCGCTGCACCTACGCCCGGGCCTGGATTCAGGTGAAGTGGTACTACGACATGACAGTGGACAGCGCGGAGAAGTCCGCCCTGTCCGGCATGCTGGCCACCTGCTGACCCTGCGGGCGTGCTGGCCACCTGCTGACCTCACCGGCCGTCGGGCAGCCCGGCTACCCTGCCCCGCATGAGTCTTGCGGTAACCGTCGGGATCACCACGGCACTGTCCGGCATCGACGACGAGGGGGCGGCGCGCAGCCGCGCCGCCCTCGACCAGTTGAGCGCCGCGCTGGCCGCCGAGGGCGTCAGCTGGCAGGAGCAGTACGCCGCAGCGGTGCCGTCGACCCGGCCGCACCTGCGCAGCCTGCCGACCAGCTGGCTGCACCAGCTGCGCCGGGTGCTGGCCCTGGTGGATCTGGACCGGCCGGTCACCCCGATCATCGACGTGAGTGGACTCACCGCCGACCGGGAGCTGATCGACGACCAGGCGTCCATGCTGGAGTCACACCTGCTGTGCCACTCCGACACCGCCGGTTACTACGTGCCGGCCGATTTCGGCGACCCGGTGTTCCTGCCGGCCGAGGCCGGGGTGGCCGGCGGCGGCATCGTCGGGTCGGGTCAGGCTCTGCTCGCCGAGCTGCGGCGCTGTGCTCCGGCGCTCGGAGTCCGGCTGGACCCGGCCGGGGAGCTGCCGGACACCGAGGCGGCCCGGCTGTTCGCGGTGCCCGACGGCACCGACTTCTCCGCCGAGACGCAGGCGTGGCTCACCCTGCACGAGGCGTGCCGGGCGAGCATCGCCTGCGGCCGGGCCATCGTGTTTCACTGACCCGGGCCGGGCCTGCTGACCCGGACAGTGCCTGCCTGGACGACCGGCCCCCGGCCGGGCGGCGCATCGCCCCCCGGACGGCCGGTGTGCTCAGCGCAGCACGTGGGAAAGCTGTTCGATGGCGAAGTCCACGTCGGCGTCGTCGACGACCAGCGGCGGGGCGAGCCGGATCGTCGCACCGTGGGTGTCCTTGGCCAGTACGCCCCGCTCGGCGAGCCGTTCGCAGGCCTGCCGACCGGTCGTCCGCCGCGGGTCCAGGTCCAGCCCGGCCCACAGCCCGCGGCCACGGACGGCGCGCAGCCGTCCCTCGGCGCGCAGCGCGTCGAGCCCCGCGTGCAGCCGGGTGCCCAGCTCCGCCGAGCGGCGCTGGTACTCGCCGGTGGCCAGCAGCCGGACCACCTCGGTGGCGACCGCGCAGGCGAGGGCGTTGCCGCCGAACGTCGAGCCGTGCTCGCCGGGGCGCAGCACCCCGAGCACCGGCCGGTCGGCGACCACCGCCGACACCGGCACGATGCCGCCGCCGAGTGCCTTGCCCAGGATGTACATGTCCGGCACCACGCCCTCGTGGTCGCAGGCGAACGTCGCCCCGGTACGGCCCAGCCCGGACTGGATCTCGTCGGCGAGCAACAGGACGTCGTTGCGGGTGCACAGGTCGCGTACCCCGGTCAGGTAGCCGTCCGGCGGCACCACCACGCCCTGCTCGCCCTGGATCGGCTCCAGCAGCACCGCGACGCAGGTCTCGTCGATCGCGTCGGCCAGCGCGGCGAGGTCGCCGTACGGCACGATCCGGAACCCCGGGGTGTACGGCCCGAAGTCGGCGCGGGCCTCGGCGTCGGTGGAGAAGCTGACGATCGTCGTGGTCCGGCCGTGGAAGTTGCCGTCGGCCACGACGATGGTGGCCTGCCCGTCCGGTACGCCCTTGACCTGGTAGCCCCACTTGCGGGCGACCTTGATCGCGGTCTCCACCGCCTCGGCGCCGGTGTTCATCGGCAGCACCATGTCCTTGCCGCACAGTTCGGCCAGCTCCCGGCAGAAGTCGGCGAACCGGTCGTGGGTGAACGCCCGACTGGTCAGGGTGAGCCGGTCCAGTTGGGCGTGCGCGGCGGCGGTCAGGGTCGGATGCCGGTGGCCGAAGTTGAGCGCCGAGTAGCCGGCCAGGCAGTCCAGGTAGCGCCGCCCGTCGACGTCGGTGACCCAGGCGCCGGCGGCCTCGCTGATCACCACCGGCAAGGGGTGGTAGTTGTGCGCGGTCCAGCGTTCGGCGTCCCGTACCGCCCTCGGTGTCCGCAGCATCCCGTCGACGATCATCGGCTCGACCCCCTCAGCTCCAGGGTGCAGCACTTCGGGCCGCCGCCGGCCTTGCGCAGCTCGGACAGGTCGACCCCGATCGGGTGGTAGCCGCGTTCGCGCAGCGCCGCCGCCAGCCCGTCGGCCTGCACCGGCAGCACCACGTGCCGGCCGTCGCTGACCGCGTTGAGGCCGAACGCGGCGGCGTCGGCCAGGCTGGCCGTGACGGCGTCCGGGAACAGCCGGCGCAGCACCGCCTGACTGCCCGGGGAGAACGCCTCCGGCAGGTACGCGATGGTCTGCTCGTCGAGCACCGCGAGCGCGGTGTCCAGGTGGTAGAAGCACGGGTCGACCAGTTGCAGGGTGACCACGGGGCGGCCGAACACCTCCTGGGCGTGGGCGTGCGCGGCGTGCGAGGTGCGGAACCCGGTGCCGGCCAGCAGGTAGTCGCCGACCACCAGGAAGTCGCCTTCGCCTTCGTTGACGTGTTTGGCCTCGTGTACCGGGAAGCCGGCCTGTTCCAGCCAGTCGCGGTAGGCGGGCGCCTCGTCGGCCCGCTGCGGCTCGCGGAACTGCACGGCCAGGGCCCGGCCGTCGATGACGGTGGCGCCGTTGGCGGCGAAGACCATGTCGGGCAGGCCGGGTAGTGGCTCGATCTCGTCGACCGTGTGGCCCAGTTCCAGGTACGTCCGGCGCAGCTGGTTCCATTGCGCGATCGCCAGCTCCCGGTCGACGTGGCGGGCCGGGTCCATCCACGGGTTGATCGCGTATTCCACGGCGAAGTACGTCGGCCGGCACATCAGGTACTGCCGGCGGGTGGCGTGCATCGTCATGCGGTTGGCTCCTGTGGGTCGAAGGCGCGCCCCGGCGGTGGCCGTGGGCTGGCGCTTGTTCTCCACGCTAAGGGCTGGTACCCGCAGAAACCATTGCCAGGAGTTGCTTCTAGCGGCGAATCGTTGCGTCATTGCCGAGTGTGATATGCGCTTTGTTGCGTACGCATGCTTTCGGGGGGCGACCACGCTGTCGCCCCCCGAAGATGCGGTGCCCGGTGAACCACCGGTTCGGTCGGCCCTCGTGCGGTGAACCACCGCCGCCGGGCCCTGCGGGACGGTGAACCACCGTCCCGGGTCACGATTGCCCGTCAGAAGATTCCGACAAACTGTGAGTCAAGCCACTGCCGTACCTGCTGCACCATGTCGGTCTCGGTGGTCAGCCAGCTCAGCGCGCCGGTCAGTGCCAGGCTGCCGACGATCATCGTCCCGAGGGCGAGGACGCTGCCCATCAGCGCCTCGGTCCGGCCGGCGATGTGCCGGCGGGCCGTCGCCGAGATCCCGCCGAGGCCGGTGGCGAGGGCGAACACCCCGATCGCGACGCCGTACGGTGCCAGTGGCCCGGAGAGCACGAACAGCGCGCCGGTGACCCCGGTGATCAGGCTGACCGTGGCCAGCAGGCTGGCCCGGGGCCGAGGGCCGGCCGGTGCCGGCGGGGGAGCCGGCCGGGGGTCACCGCCCTCCCGGGTGGGCGGCTCGGGGCGCGGTCCCGGCGGTGTCGGCCGGGTGGCCGGGTCGGTGACCCCGGCCCGCGTGTCGGCCGTTGCCGTGTCGGCTCGCGTGGTGTCGACCCGCCTGGTGTCGGCTCGCGTCGTGTCAGCCTCTGCGGTGTCGGCCGTGCCGGTCGCGGTCGCGGTGGTACCGCCGGTCGGTGGCGGGTCGTCCGCCGGCCTCGTCGGTTCCGTGCGCCGGGACAGCGAGGGAATCCTGACCATGACAGACCTCCTTATCGGTACGCCGGACCGCACCGCGGCTGGGCAGGGCCTCCGGCGGTTGTCGGCTTGCAGTACCCGGATGTCCGGTCCGCCACACCAGTCACGGTCAAGCGGGTGGCGATACCCTCGGACGGTCAGGTTCCGATCATGGGCGGGTGTAACGGTGACGGTGAGGCCAGCAGGACCGGAAGCGGATCACAGGACGCGCGGTCCCGACGATCCGCCGGAGCTCACGGACTACTTCCGTCAGCTGCTGTGGCAACGGCACATCGTCGGTCTCTGCCGCGCCGGGGCCGCGGCGACCCGCATCGGTGAGGCCGCCGCCGCGCGTACCGGCCGTAACCTGACCCAGTTCCTGGTGCTGGGCATGCTCGACGCCACCGGTCCCCGTTCCCAGCAGGAGCTCAGCGACGGGCTACGGACCGACCGGACCACGATGGTCGGCACGGTCGACGCGCTGGAACGCGCCGGCCTGGTCACCCGGCAGCGCAATCCGACCAACCGGCGGGCGTACATCGTCACCATCAGCCCGGCCGGCCGGGCGGCCCTTGCGACGATCTCGGCCGACGCGGCGACCCTTGAGGCCCGGTTCTTCGAGCGGCTCACCGCCGACGAGCGGGACCAACTGGTCGGCCTGATCGGCAAGCTACTGATCGGTGCCGACTAGGCTCTGCTGCCATGCCCGAAGGCCACACCATCCACCGGCTGGCCGCCCACCACCACGCCGTACTCGGCGGAGCGCAGGTCGTCGCGACCAGCCCGCAGGGTCGGTTCGCCGCTGGCGCCGCCCGGCTCACCGGCGCCACCCTCGCCGCCACCGAGGCGTACGGCAAGCACCTGCTGCACCACTACCGGGGCGGCCCGGGAGGCGGCATCCTGCACGTGCACCTGGGCCTCTACGGCACCGTCGCCGACGGGCCGGGACAGCCGCCGGCACCGGTCGGGCAGATCCGGCTGCGGCTGGTCGGCGGGCCGGCAGTGACAGCCGACGGACCGCCAGCCGACGGGCCGACCGCGACAGCCGGCGCAACGGACCGACGGCACTGGCTGGACCTGCGCGGGCCGGCCGCCTGCGAACTGCTCACCGATGCGGAAGCCGACGCCCTGCGCGACCGGCTCGGCGCCGACCCGCTGCGCGACGACGCCGACCCGGACACCGCCGGCGGCCGGATCCGGCGCAGCGCCCGGCCGCTCGGTGCGTTGCTGCTCGACCAGACGATCGTCGCCGGGGTCGGCCTGGTCTACGCCACCGAGGTGCTGTTCCGGGCCGGGATCGCGCCGACCACACCCGGCCGACGGCTGACCGCCGACCAGTGGCAGCGGATCTGGGCCGACCTGGTCACCCTGATGCGGATCGGGGTGCGCCGGGGCCGGATCGACACCGTACGCGACGAGCACCTGCCGGAGGCGATGGGCCGGGCACCGCGCAACGACCGGCACGGTGGTGAGGTGTACGTCTACCGACGCGCCGGCCAACCCTGCCTGTGCTGCGGCGATGCCGTCGCCGCCGGAGTGCTGGCCGCCCGGAACAGCTACTGGTGCCCGACCTGCCAGCCGGGCTGACCCGCCGCCGTCACCACCATTTGCGCTTCGGCGGCCGCACCACGACCGATCCGAAGATCACGTTGCAGACCACCTGGATGATCGGGGCGCCGGGCCGGGGCGGTGCGGTCAGCTTCGACTTCTTGTCGCCGAACACCGCCGTGCCGGTCATCCGGACGTCGACTCCTTCCGGCACGTACACGGTGACCGAGCCGAAGATGGCGGTCGCCTCGATAGTGGTCACCTGATGCTGGATCTGGGCGTCCTGCAGCTCGATCTTGCAGTCGCCGAAGACCGCCCGCGCCTCCACCCGGTCCGGTACCAGCCAGTGCCCCTTGCGTACCTCGTCACCGAAGATCGCCACCATCCGCTCCACCGGGGCGGGCAGTGTCGCACCGCCGCCCGGCACCGCCGGGTACGCCGTACCGCGCGCGGCCAGCGCACCCGGCCCGGCGGCGGCCGGCAGCCCGCCCGACGGGTCCGTCGGCAGGTCGGCGGTGAGCCGGGCCAGCTCACCCCGGGTCTTTGCCTGATGTGCCTCGGTGGCCCGGTCGGCGTACTCGTCGAGGGTCAGCCGGCCTTCCGCGGTCGCCTGGCCGAGCAGCTCCACCACCTGCTCCCGCTCGGCGTCCGAGACGCGCAGGTGATCGCCGCTGGGATGGGTCGCCGGGTCCACCCGCCAAGCCTAACGGCCACGCCCAACGGCAACCGCCGCCCGCCCGGTCCGGGTGGGCGCCTGCTCACGGGTTCTCGAGCGCCTTCCCCGGGGTTCTCGAGCGCTCGCTCACGGGGTCTCGGCGACGGCGTCGTTGGCCCGCCGGGCGGCGACCAGCACCGGATCCCAGACCGGCGAGTACGGCGGAGCGTAGCCCAGGTCGAGTGCGGTCATCTCGGCCACCGACATCCGGTTCCACACCGCGACGGACAGCACGTCGATCCGCTTCGCCGCCTCCGACGTGCCGACGATCTGCCCACCCAGCAGTTGCCCGGTGTGCTGCTCGGCGATCAGCTTGATGGTCATCGGGGCGGCCCCGGGGAAGTAGCCGGCCCGGTTGTTGGACTCCACGGTGGCGGTGACGTAGGCGTACCCGGCCTTCGCCGCCTCGCGTTCGAGCAGCCCGGTGCGGGCCACCTCCAGGTCACAGACCTTGGTGATCGCGGTGCCGATCACCCCGGGGAAGGTGGCGTAGCTGCCGCCGATGTTGATCCCGGCCACCCGGCCCTGCTTGTTGGCGTGGGTGCCCAGCGGGATGTGCACCGGCTGGCCGCTGACCCGGTGGAAGGTCTCGACGCAGTCGCCGGCCGCCCACACGTCGGGCACCCCGACCACCCGCATCTGCAGATCGGTACGGACGCCGCCGGTGACGCCGATCGGTAGGCCGGCCTGCTCGGCGAGCCCGGTGTTCGGCCGTACGCCCAGGCCCAGCACCACGACGTCGGCCGGCACCGCGCCGTCGTCGGTGAGCACCTCGCAGACCCGCCCGTCGCGTTCGTGCAGGCCGGTGACTGACACGCCGGTACGCACGTCGATGCCGAGCCCGTCCAGCGCCGAGCGGACCAGCGCCCCCATGTCCGGGTCGACGGTAGACATCGGCTGTGGGCTGCGCTCCACCAGAGTGACCGCCAGCCCGCGCCGGATCAACGCCTCGGCCATCTCCACCCCGATGTACCCGCCACCCACCACCACCGCCCGGCGCGGCATCGGTTCCTGATCGAGCCAGTCCCGCAGCGCCGCACCGTCGTCGAGGGTCTGCACCCCGAACACGCCGGAAGCGGCGTTGCCCGCCCACGTCGGCTGCGCCGGCGCCGCTCCGGTGGCGTACACCAGGGTGTCGAACGGCTCGCGGACCTCCCGCCCGCCGTCGTCGAACGACGTGGCCACCACCTCCCGCGCGGCCAGGTCGATCCGGGTGACCTCGTGCCGGACGCGGACGTCGATGTGGTGGTCGCGGCGGAACGTCTCCGGGTCGCGGACGATCAGATCCTGCGGGTCGTCGACCAGGCCGGAGATCCAGTACGGGATCCCGCAGGCCGAGTACGAGGTGAACCGGCCCCGCTCGAACGCGACGATGCTCAGCTCGTCGGGGCCGCGCAGCTGCCGGGCCTGGGACGCGGCCGACATGCCGGCCGCGTCACCACCGATCACCACCATCCGTTGCGCCATCTCACATCTTCTCCAGTCGGGTCCGGTCGGACCGGGTCAGCGGTCCGGCGGGCGGGCCGCCGGGCGGTCCGGCGGGGGGAGCTGCGGGGGAACGGTCACGTGCGGCGGCGCCGGGATGATCGACCGGCTGCGGGTCTGCGCGGCCAGGTAGTCGACCACGGCACTTAGGTCGCCGGTGCCGGCGTGCACGGCGCGCTGCCGGGCAGCCCCGGTGCCCCGTGCCCGCAGCCGGCCCAGCAGCGAGTTCACCAGCGCGACGTCGCCGTGCCGGTCGAGCTCGGGGCGGACGGTGTCGACCAGCCGGCGTAGCAGGTGCCAGCCGGGACGCAACGCGGGTGCCCCGGTGGTCAGGTCCACGGCCTGTCCCTCCAGCCCGTCGTGCGCGGCCCGCCAGTGGGCGGCGATCAGCACATGATGCTCCACGTCGACCGGTGGCTGGTCCTGTTCCACCGCAGTGAGCGCGGTGCCGACCAGACCGCGGACCAGCGCGGCGAGCAGGATCGTGTCGTCCAGGCTCGGGCAGACGTCGCCGATGCGGACCTCGACGGTGGGGTAGTGCGCCGACAGCCGGGCGTACCAGTGGAGCATCCCTTCGTCCAGGATGAGGCCGGCGGTGGTCAGGTCGTCGACCAGTGACCGATAGTGCTCGTACGAGCGTAACCGTGGGGCCGGGCCGACCGCCGGCCAACGCTGCCACATCACCGACCGCCAACTGGCGTACCCGGTGTCGACGCCGTGGAACAACGGCGAGTTGGCGGTCGCCGCCTGCAGCACCGGCAGCCACGGGCGGAGGTGGTTGATCACCTGTACGCCGACCTGCTGGTCCGGTACCGCGACGTGCACGTGCAGCCCGCTGCTGCCCGGGCCGGGCAGCAGCATCCCGTACCGTTCGACGATCCGGTGGAAACGTGGGTCGTCGACCACGTCGGGCTGTGGCCCGGCGACCGGTGCGGTGCCGACGGCGAGGAGCCGGACACCGGCCCGCTCGGCGGCGTCGGCGACCTCGGCGCGCAGCGTCCCGAGGGTACGCCGCAGCGCCCGTAGGTCCAGGCCGGGTGGACTGCCGATCTCGATCTGGCTGGTCTGGAACTCCCGCTGCACCTGCCCGCGCAGCTCCGGCGGGATCTCGGCGAGCACCGCCGCGACCGCCGGTGCGGCGGCACCGGACCGGCGGTCGACGAGCAGGAACTCCTCCTCCACGCCGACGGTCAGCGAGTCGGGCCGGTGCCGGGCCGGCTCGGCGGCGACAGTACTGCTGGTCATCGGGCCATCCTGCGCCTTTGGGTGACCCGGCGGTACGGCTTTGCGGTGCCGCCGGCCGCGCCGGTCGGCTCAGGGTTCGCGGGCGGGACGGTCGGCTCAGGGTTCGCGGCGGGGTGGCCGGGGCAGCGGCAGGTCGTGCCGACCGGCGATCAACTCCTGGACCCGGATCTTGGCCAGGATGATCGGTTGCCGGTAGCGGCGCTCGCGGTCGGCGGACCTGGCCCGCCGCCACTCGGCCCAGCGGCTCTCGCCCCGGTAGAACCAGCGTGCCCAGGGCGCGTGCGGCCGGGCCAGCCGCAGCGCGCCGACGATCAGCAGGACGGGGAGGAACAACCCCAGCAGTCCGGTCCAGATCTTGCCCTTGAGCAGGGTGATCGCCGCCAGCGCCAGGTTGATCACGATGAGCGCGGCGCCAGCGAACTGTGCCGGGTCGGTCTCGCCGGTGAGGAACTCGTTGGCTCCCAGTGGTCGCAGGCCGAGCAGCAGCAGCCCGGAGACGGCGATCGCGACGAAGACCGCGTCGATGGAGGTGCGGCCGCGCTCCGACCAGTAGACGTCGCTCAGGTGCAGCAGCAGCGCGAACTCGTCGAGCACCAGTGCCGCGCCGACGCCGAACAGCGCGGCCGCCACCGCTCGCCAGGCGGTCGTCTCCACCGGGATCGCCAGCCCGGCGACCCCGGCGACCAGCATGAAGACCACCCCGAAGACGACGTGATGGATGTGCAGGTCGCCCCGGGTGACGTTGCCGGGCCACCAGCGCACCTGGGCCCGGATCATTCGGACCGAGAAGCGGATGAACGCGAAGCCGAGGACGACGCCGACGAAGAAACAGAACAGCGGTAGCCGGCCGGTCGAGACGATGGTCTGCTCGAACCAGCCGTTCACCGGACTCCTCCATGCGGCATGCGCACCCTGTCCCCTTATCCACTGCTATGCAGGGGATTTACCTGACTTTACGAGCTTCCCGGCCCGGCCGGACGGGTGTCTCCAAGGGTGCCGGTGGTCCGGTCGCCGCCCCAGCCGGGGCGGCCGGATGGGTTCAGAGCCAGTCTCCACGCCGGTTGCGACATCGACATCGGTTGACAAGTTCGGCCTGGAGACGTACAACTCCTGAGAGCGCTCTCCCAGAGTGAGTTGAGCGATCCCCAACCGTCCCCATCAGTCCTGATGCTCCAAGACCGAAGATCGGCAGCCTCCCCGGAGAGAACGCTCTCAGCCGTCGACGGCATCTGCCCTGACCCGGATCCAGAATCGGCGACCGGCCACCCCACCAGCAGGCCGCGACCGGCCTATACCCCCAGCAGAGAGGCCAGTGATGAACTCACCCCCGCGACGCCCTCGTCGGCGCATCCGTACCCGGATCGTCGCTGCCGCAGCCGCGCTGACCGCGACCGCCGTCGTCGCCTCGGTCACCGCGCACGCCAACGCCGCGATCCCACCCACCCCCAGCGGCTGGGACCTGGTCTGGAGCGACGACTTCACCGGCGCCGCCAACACCCTGCCCTCGTCGGCCAACTGGATCATCGACACCGGCACCAGCTACCCCGGCGGCCCGCCGCAGTGGGGGACCGGCGAGATCCAGACCTACACCAACAGCACCGCCAACGTCCGGCACGACGGCAACGGCAACCTGCGGATCACCCCGATCCGCGACGGCGCCGGCAATTGGACCTCGGCCCGGATCGAGACGGTACGCAGCAACTTCAAGCCGCCATCTGGTGGCGTGATGGCGATCGAAGGCCGGATCCAGGTGCCGAACGTGACCGGGGCCGCCGCCGCCGGCTACTGGCCGGCGTTCTGGGCGCTCGGGTCGCCGTACCGGGGCAACTACCAGAACTGGCCGGCGATCGGCGAGTTCGACGTGATGGAGAACGTCAACGGACTCAACACCGTCTGGGGCGTACTGCACTGCGGCGTCGCCCCGGGCGGACCGTGCGACGAGTTCAACGGCATCGGCGGGTCCCGAGCCTGCCCCGGCGCCTCCTGCCAGTCGGCGTTCCACACCTACCGCTTCGAGTGGGACGCCAGCGCCAGCCCGCAGCAACTGCGCTGGTACGTCGACGGGCAGCACTACCACACGGTCACCCAGGGGCAGATCCCCGAGCCGCACTGGTCCAACATGACCACCCACGCCGGCTACTTCATCCTGCTCAACGTGGCGATGGGCGGTGCCTTCCCGAACGGCGTCGCCGGCTCCACCACGCCGACCGCGAACACCGTTTCCGGCGTACCGATGCTGGTCGACTACGTGGCGGTCTACACCCGCGGCGGGTCGAACCCGCCGCCCACCACCCCACCGCCGCCGACCACGCCGCCGCCCGGCGGTGGGGTGAACGCGTACGCCGCGATCCAGGCCGAGTCGTTCAACGCCCACAACGGGGTCGGGACCGAGGCGTGCAGTGAGGGCGGGCAGAACATCGGCTGGCTGGCCAACGGCGACTGGGCCCGCTACGACAACGTCGACTTCGGCTCGACGCCGCCGCGTGACTTCGTCGCCCGGGTCGCCTCCGGCGCCGGAGCCGGGGTCAGCGGCCTGGTCCAGGTCCGCATCGGCAGCCCGACCGCCGCGCCGATCGGCAGCTTCGCCGTCGGTGACACCGGCGGCTGGCAGACCTGGCGTACGGTGCCCGGCAACGTCTCCGGGGTGACCGGCCGGCAGACGGTCTACCTGACCTTCAGCAGCGGCCAGCCGAACGACTTCGTCAACGTCAACTGGTTCCACTTCCGCCGCTGACCCCGACGGGGAGCCCGGCCGGTCGACCCGCTTCGGCGGGGCGAGCCGGGCTCCCCTGGACCGCGATGCTCGCGAGCGGCGAAGGGTTCAGCCTGGCGAAGCCTTCCTGCCGCTGGTAGGGGAAGTACGGGTAGGGGGCGGTACGGCTGCTGGCATGGTCGAGTCGGGCCGTCTGTTCGGGGGTGAGGGACCAGCCGACGGCACCGATGTTCTGCCGGAGTTGTTCCTCGTCGCGGGCGCCGATGATGACGGTGGCCACGGTGGGTCGTCGCAGCAGCCAGTTGACCGCGATCTGCGGCACTGCCCGACCGGTCTCGCGGGACAGTTCCTCGAGGACGTCCACCACGCGGAACAGGTGCTCGTCGTCGACCGGCGGACCGTAGGTGGCGGTCGCGTGCAGCCGACTGGTGGGCGGTGGCGGCGTGTCGCGGCGGATCCGGCCGGTGAGTCGGCCCCAGCCGAGCGGGCTCCACACGACGGCTCCGACACCCTGGTCGAGGCCCAGGGGCAGGAGTTCCCACTCGTAGTCCCGACCGACGAGTGAGTAGTAGACCTGATGGGCCACGTACCGGCGGCGGTGGTCCCGGTCGGCTGCGGCGAGGGACTTCATCAGTTGCCAGCCAGCGAAGTTGGAGACGCCGAGATAGCGGATCTTCCCGTCGCGTACCAGGTCGTCGAGGGTTGCGACGACCTCTTCGACGGGTGTCGCGGCGTCGAAGGCGTGCAGCTGGAACAGATCGATGTGGTCGGTGCCGAGCCGGCGCAGCGCCGCGTCGACCGACCGGATGAGCCGGGCGTGTGAGGTTCCCGCGTCGTTCGGTCCGTCGCCGGTCGGCAGGCCACTCTTGGTCGAGATCAGCACGGCGTCGCGCCGGCCCTTGATCGCCTGCCCCAGCACCTGTTCGGACGCGCCGTCGGAGTACACGTCCGCGGTGTCGAACATGGTCACCCCGGCGTCGAGGCAGATGTCGACGAGGCGTCGTGCCTCGCGGGCGTCCGTGTTGCCCCAGGCACCGAAGAGCGGTCCGGAGCCGCCGAAGGTGCCGGCTCCGAAACTGAGGGCGGGCACGGTGATCCCGGATGCTCCGAGTTGTCGGTATTCCACGCTGGTGACCTCCATTAAAGGGACTGTAGTTCCGTTAGTGTGCGCTAGATTAGCAGTCAGCCGCCGTTAAGGAAACTGGAGACCCGTTATGGCCGTCGGTGCGATCCGACCCGGCGGGCGGACCGCCCGGGTCCGCGCCGCCGTGCTCCGAGCTGCCGGTGACGCGCTCGTCGAGCACGGCTTCGACCGCCTCGACCTCGCCGACGTGGCGCGCCGTGCCGAGGTGGGCAAGACCACGGTCTACCGCCGCTGGGGCACGGTCGCCGGCCTGGTCGCCGACCTGCTGACCGACATGGCGGAGCAGTCGCTGCCGCGGGCCGATACCGGGTCGCTGATCGAGGACCTGCGGGCCAACGCCCGGCTCGTGCAGCGCACCCTGGCCGATCCGCGTCAGGGTGCACTCTTCCGGGCGGTCATCGTCGCCGCGACCTGCGACCCCCGCACCGCCGAGGCGCTGCACCGCTTCTACGCCGTCCGCATCGCCGAGTGGGCACCCTGCGTGGAGCAGGCCGTACGGCGGGCGGAACTGCCCCAGGGTACGGACGCCGCCGAGGTCATCCGCGCCGTCTCGGCGCCGCTGTACTACCGCCTGCTCGTCAGCGGAGACCCGGTCGACGAGGCCACGGCGGACCGGGCCGCCGAAGCGGCGGCGGCAGCCGCCCGCGCCGGCGTCTACGCGCCTGCCAGTGGTCTCGACTAGAAACAGGTCGGCCCAACCGAAATCGGCGTGACGCGCCAACTGTGAACAGCCCGACGCCCGGGGTCGCAAGTGCGACATCGACGGAGTCGTCGAATTGACAGATATTCCCTCCTGGATGGGTGCCACCAATTCCGCATACTATCTGCTCAGGGTTCCCTCAGAAATTCATCATGGTTTCGCGGAGTGCCGACGCAAATAGGCATCCATGCTGGATCTAATTCCACGACGGAAGAGACCGTCAATCTTCGAGGGGAACAGAATCATGACCAAGACTGCCATCGGACGTTCGGCCGCAGGCGCCGTCCACCGCCGGAGCCGTGCCACCGCGCTGCTGGCCGCGTCGTTCGCCGGCTGCCTGCTCGGCGCCGGCCTCGGCGCCGGCGCCGCGCACGCCGCACCGCTGCCCGGCTGCGGCATGGCGGCGGTGTTCGACACCGAGATCCACTGGGGTAGCAGTTCCAATCCGTGGCACGGCGACGCCGATCTGCACCTGTTGCTGGACAACCGGAAAACCATCATCGACGGCGAGACCGTCCCTGCGGGTACGCGGCTGACCTGGGCCGGCCCGAATGGCAATGCGGACATCACCTTTGGTGAGGACGGCACGTTCACCGGCAGTGCCCGGTTCCCGGGTGAGGGTGGCGTCGGCTACCGGGGCACCCTCGCGGCGTCCACCCCGGTGGCCTGCGACGAGCCGGCGACCTACGCCGCTGAGATCCGCTGGGGCAGCAGTTCCGACCCGTGGTACGGCGACGCCGAGACGACGATCATGGTGAAGAACCGGCGGACCATCGTGGATGCCGAGTCGGCTTCCACAGGCACGCAGTTGACCTGGACCGGCCCGAATGGCAATGCGGACATCACCTTCGGTGAGAACGGAATGTTCACCGGCAGTGCCCGGTTCCCGGGTGAAGGCGGTGTGGGCTACCGAGGCAGCCGCAAGGCGGTCTGTGACGTGGCGGTGTTCGACACCGAGATCCACTGGGGTAGCAGTTCCAATCCGTGGCACGGCGACGCCGATCTGCACCTGTTGCTGGACAACCGGAAAACCATCATCGACGGCGAGACCGTCCCTGCGGGTACGCGGCTGACCTGGGCCGGCCCGAATGGCAATGCGGACATCACCTTTGGTGAGGACGGCACGTTCACCGGCAGTGCCCGGTTCCCGGGTGAGGGTGGCGTCGGCTACCGGGGCACCCTCGCGGCGTCCACCCCGGTGATCTGCGACGACGCAGCGGTCTTCGCGACCGAGTCCCGGCTGTCCCCACTGCCGTGGACCGCGGACACCGACCTGACCGCGATGATCAGCAACCGCCGGGTCATCGTCGACGACCGGACCATCCCGGCCGACACGACCCTGACCTGGACCGGCCCGCAGGGTGACGCCAACATCACCTTCCGGGCGGACCGCGACTTCGCCGGCACCGTCGAGTACCCGGGCACGCCCATCGAACTGCGCTACCGCGGCACCGCCCGCTGACCCAACCCCGCCGGCCCCGTGGCACCCGCTGCCACGGGGCCGGCCTCGCGCCCGTACTCCCGGTCGGCTGGGATGCTTCGGGCATGCCTTCCTACCCGCCGACGTTCGCCGACCAGGTCGTCACCCAACCGCTGCGCGCTCAGTTCGAGGCGTTCCTCGACGAGCACCGCAGCGCACTCAACCGCTGTCTGGACGGGCTGACCGAGGAGCAGGCCCGCCGATCGTTGGTCGCCTCCCGGACCACGTTGCTGGGTCTGGTGAAGCACGCGACCTTCGTCGAGAAGGTCTGGTTCGACGAGGCCATGACGTGCCGGCCGCGTACGGAGCTCGGGCTGCCCGCGACGGCGGACGAGTCGTTCGTCCTCGCTGCCGACGACACGATCGCCAGCGTCCAACGCGCCCACCGCGAAGCCTGCGAAGCGTCCCGCCGGGCGACGTCGTCCCTGGAGCTGGACGACATCCTGCCCGGCAACCGGCGAGGTCCGCTTCCGCTGCGCTGGGTGTACCTGCACGTGCTGCGCGAGCTCGCCCAGCACTGTGGGCACGCGGACATCCTCCGCGAGCAACTCGCCGACGAGTAGTACGCGCCCACCGCCTCCGCCCACCGCCTCCGACCTCGGCCGAGGTGTTTACAAAACTGTTAAGAGTCTTAATAATTGCCGCACTGGTGCTTCGAGGGAGGGATGTCGATGAAACCCGTACGGATAGTCGCCCCGGTGCTGGCTGCGGTCCTCGCCGCCGCAGGGGTGATCTGGGCGGCCGGCCCGGCCCTGGCCGCCGGCCCCACCGCGACCTTCGTGAAAACCTCCGACTGGGGCAGCGGTTGGGAAGCCAAGGTCACCGTCGCCAACGGTGGCGCCACCGCCATCACCGCCTGGACCGTCGCCTTCGACCTGCCGGCCGGCACCACGGTCGGCACCTACTGGGACGCCCTGCTCAGCGTCTCCGGGCAGCGGTTCACCTTCACCAACCGCAGCTGGAACGGTCACCTCGCGCCAGGCGCGTCGGTCTCGTTCGGGTTCCTCGGTAGCGGGCCGGGCAGCCCGACCAACTGCACCCTCAACGGTGCGCCCTGCGGCGGCCAGCAGCCGCCGCCGACGACGACGGCCCCACCCCCCACCACGCCCCCGACTACCGCTCCGCCCACCACCACGCCGCCGACGACGGCCCCACCCCCCACCACGCCGCCGCCGACCGACGATGGGCTGCCGGAGCACTTTCTCACCGGCTATTGGCACAACTTCGACAATCCGGCCGTCGAGCTGCGGCTTCGCGACGTGCCGGCCGAGTACGACCTGATCGCGGTCGCCTTCGCCGAGGCCACCAGCACCCCCGGCGCGGTCAGCTTCGGCATCGACCCGGGGCTGTCCGCCTCGCTCGGCGGCTACACCGACGCTCAGTTCAAGGCTGACGTCGCCACCCTGCACCAGCGTGGCAAGAAGGTGATCATCTCGATCGGCGGGGAGACCGGCCGGGTCGCGGTCAGCGACCCCGCGTCCGCCGCCGCGCTCACCGACAGCCTGTACCGGCTGATCCAGGACTACGGCTTCGACGGCGTCGACATCGACCTGGAGAACGGGCTCAACCCGACCTACATGGCGCAGGCGATGCGCGCGCTGCGCAGCCGGACCGGGCCAGGGCTGATCATCACGATGGCACCGCAGACCATCGACATGCAGTCACCGTCGGTGTCGTACTTCAAACTGGCGTTGGACATCCGAGACATCCTGACCGTGGTGCACACCCAGTTCTACAACTCCGGGTCGATGCTCGGCTGCGACCAGGCGTTCGCCTACAGCCAGGGCACGGTCAACTTTCTGACCGCGCTGGCCTGCCTGCAACTGGAATCGGGCCTGCGGCCCGACCAGGTGGCTCTCGGCCTGCCCGCCGGCCCGGGAGCGGCCGGCGGCGGCATCGTCGCCCCGACGATGGTCAACCAGGCCCTGGACTGCCTGGCCCGGGGCACCAGCTGCGGCAGTTTCCGGCCGCCTCGCACCTACCCCGGCATCCGGGGCGCGATGACCTGGTCGATCAACTGGGACGTGACCAACGGCAGCGGGTTCGCCCGTACCGTCAAGCCGCACCTGGCGACGCTGCCCTGACCGGCGGCCCCGGCCACCCGTGCGGGTGGCCGGGGCCGGACGACCGGCCCGGCCACCCGCCGCTACCGCTCGTCCGGGGCGAGCTGCACCCGGCGGAGCAACTGCGCGTTGAGGGCGACCACGATGGTGGACGCGGACATCAGGATCGCCCCGACCGCCGGGCTCAACGTCAGCCCGGCCCAGGCCAGCACGCCGGCGGCGAGCGGAATGGCGACGACGTTGTAGCCGGCGGCCCAGCCCAGGTTCTGCAGCATCTTGCGGTAGGAGGCCTTCGACAGCCGGATCACCCCGGTGACCCCGCGCGGGTCGGACGAGGCGAGAACGACTCCGGCGGACTCGATCGCGACGTCGGTGCCGGCCCCGATCGCGATGCCGACGTCGGCACGGGCCAGCGCCGGGGCGTCGTTGACGCCGTCGCCGACCATCGCCACGGTCAGCCCCCGGGCCTGCAGGTCCGCCACCGTCTTGTCCTTGTCGGCGGGCAGCACCTCGGCGAAGACCTCGTCCACGCCGGACCGGAAGCCGAGATCGGCGGCGACCGCCTCGGCGACCGGCCGGGCGTCTCCGGTGATCATCATGATCTTGTCGATGCCCTGTCTGCGCAGTTGGGCGATCGCCTGCCGGGCCTCGGGCCGGACCTCGTCGGCCAGCCCGATCGCGCCGAGCACCTCGGCGCGGCCGCCGTCGAGCCGCAGCAGATGCAGTACGGCGGCACCACGCTGCGACCAGCCCTCGGCCGTGGCGGTCAGCTCCGGCGGGACCCGGGCGTCGAGTTCGCCCAGCAGCGCCGGCCCGCCGACGGCATAGTGGGTGCCATCCACGTTCGCCTGCACACCCCGGCCGGTCAACGACCGGAAGTCCGTCGCGGCGCTCGTCGGACCGCGTCCGGTGGCGGCGGCCACGATGGCCCGGGCCAGTGGGTGCTCGCTGTCGGTTTCCACCGCCGCGGCCAGTCGCAGTACCTCGTCCTCGGTGTGCCCGGGGGCCGCCGCGACCCCGGTCACGGTGTGCGCGCCCCTGGTCAGGGTGCCGGTCTTGTCGAACAGCATCGCGTCGACGGTGCGCATCCGCTCCAGGGCCAGCCGGTTCTTGACCAGGATCCCGGCCTTGGCCGCCACGGCGGTGGACAACGCGATCACCAGGGGGATCGCCAGGCCCAGGGCGTGCGGGCAGGCGATCACCAGTACGGTGACCGTCCGTACTACGGAGTCGTCGAGGCTGCCGAACGCCCACCAGGCGGCGAAGGTCAGCACGGCGGCGGCCATCGCGACGTAGAACAGCAGGGCGGCGAACCGGTCGGCGAGCATCTGGGCCCGGCCGCTGGAGGCCTGGGCCTGTGCGACGAGGCGTTGGATGCCGGCCAGGGCGGTGTCCTCGCCGACGGCCTCGACCCGTACCCGGATCGCCGAGTCGGTCGCGACGGTGCCGGCCACCACCGGGTCACCGACGCGCCGGTGCACCGGCCGGGACTCTCCGGTGATCATCGACTCGTCCAACTCGGCTTCGCCGTCGGTGATCCGCCCGTCGGCGGGCATCCGGGCGCCGGAGCGCACCAGCACCAGATCGCCGGCCCGCAGGTCGGCCACCGTGACCCGCTGGACCTGCCCGTCGTCGGCCAACCGCTCCGCGTCGTCGGGCAGCAGCGCGGCCAGCGCGGAAAGCGCCCCCTGCGCCTGCCCGATCGCCTTCATCTCCTGCCAGTGACCGAGCAGCATGATGGTCACCAGCGCCGCCAGCTCCCACCAGAAGTCCAGGTCGAAGGCGCCGAAGCTGGTGGCCAGCGAGGCCAGGTAGGCGACGGTGATGGCCATCGAGATCAGCAGCATCATGCCGGGCGCGCGGTCGCGGACCTCGCGTACCCCGCCGACCAGGAACGGCCAGCCGCCGTAGAAGAACACCACCGAGCCGAGTACCGGGCCGACCAGGGACATACCGGGAAAGTCCAGCGAGTAGCCGAACCAGTCCATCACCATGTGACTGGTGACCACGACCGGCACGGTCAGCGCGAGACTCAGCCAGAACTTGCGGCGGAACATCTCCGGGTCGTGCCCCGCGTGCTTGTCGTGGCCATCGTGCCCGCTATGGCCACCGTGCCCACCGTGGCCGGTGTGCTCGTCGTGTCGGGTTCCGTCCGTTTCCACGCCGCCACAATACCCCCTAGGGGTATATCCGCAAGGGGTTCCGCGTGGCTCCGGGGAACCAAGGTGTCTCCGCGGGCTTGATGCCACAGGTGCATCAAGATGCACCTGTGGCATCAAACTCAACAAGCACCCCAACTGAACGGGGTGACGCCGAGTCAGTTGGCTGGCGCGTGACGTCACCGCCAACAGCTCGCCGGCCGAACCGCCCCTGGCGTTCAGGGCGACGGTCGGCGGCCTGCCGCAGCCCGACGGCGGCGGCGCCGAACCTGGCCGACCACCCAGTAGACGACCAGTCCACCGAGGAGTACGAAGATCGCCACGTCGAACCAGCGGCTGTACCGCTCGACCTGCTGCCACTGTGAGCCGAGCGCGAACCCGGCGCCGACGAACAGCGCGTTCCACACCCCGCTGCCCAGCGTGGTGTAGGCGCTGAACTGGGTCAACGGCATCCGGTCGGCACCGGCCGGCACTGAGACCAGGCTCCGCACGATCGGCACCATCCGGCCGAACAGCACCGCCCACCGCCCGTACCGGTCGAACCACCGGTCGGCCTTGTCCAGGTCCTCCAGATCGACCAGCGGCACCTTGTCCAGCCAGCGTCGCAGCCGTGCCTCGCCGATCGCCGCACCCAGCCAGTAGAGCAGCAACGCGCCGGCCAGTGAGCCGAGCGTCGCCCCGACCCAGACCCCGACCAGGTTCACCCGGTCCTGACTGGCCAGGTAGCCGGCCATCGCCAGCACCACCTCGCTGGGGATCGGCGGGACGACGCTCTCCAGTGCCACCAGCAGGCCGACCCCGAGCTCACCCAGCCGGGCTATGACGTCGGCGACCCAGCCGGTCAGCCCGCCGACCTGGTCCGGCGGGGTGTCGACGGTGACGGCCATGGCGCTCCCTGCGTCGCGGTAAGCCCATCCGGTACCCGGCGGCCAGCGGCGCTACACCTGCTCGACGACCGGCTACGCCTCACCCGGGTCAACGACCGCCGGTGGTCGGCGACGTACAGAACTCTCCCGGACCTGCAGCTTGGTGGGCAGGGTGACGGTGGTCGCGGCCCGGTCAGGGTCGGCGATCCGCTCGATGAGCAACTGGGCGGCGGTCTCGCCCAACTGGTATGTCGGCTGGGTGACGGTGGTCAACGCGGGCCGTACCAGATGCGCCCACGGCAGGTCGTCGAAGCCGACCACACCCATCTCCGCCGGCACCGTGATGCCCTGGTCGACCAGGCACTCCACCGCACCGACGGTCATCAGGTTGTTCGCCGCGAACAGCGCGTCCGGTCGCGGCCGCAGCCGCAGCAGCTCCATCATCGCGCGGTAGCCGCCGTCGGAGCGGAAATCGGCGTGGCGGACCAGATCCTCCTGGTACGGCTGCCCGGCATCGGTCAGTGCCCGCTGGTAGCCGCCCAGCCGTCGGCAGGCGGTCCAGACGCCACGTCGACCGGTGATGCAGGCGATCCGCCGGTAACCGGAGTCGAGCAGGTGCGCGGTGGCCAGCCGGGCGCCGTGCTCGTTGTCCACCAGCACGGTGTCGGTCCGGCCGCCGTGCAGTTGCCGGTCGACCACCACCACCGGCACCCGAGCGGCGGTGAGCTGCCCCAGGTCGGCGGTCGGCCCGGACGGGGCGATGATCACTCCGGCGACCTGTTCGGCGAGGACCGCGTTCAGGTAGCGGCTCTCCTTGGCCGGATCCTCGTCGGTGTTGCACAGCACGACCGAGTAGCCGGCCTGCTGGGCGAGGTCCTCGACGCCGCGGACCAGGGCGGTGAAGAACGGGTTGCCGATGTCGCTGATCACCACCGCCCACAACGTGGTCCGGCTGCGGCGCAGGTTACGGGCCACCGCGTTGGGCCGGTAGTCCAGCTCGCGCATCGCTTGGCGGACCCGGTCCGCCAGCGCGGGATCCACGTTGGTGTGGCCGTTGACGACCCGGGAGACGGTAGCTGGGGAGACCTTCGCTTTCCGCGCAACGTCGTAGATCGTCGCCATCGTTCATCGCCCTCTTCACTTGCTCCCGACCCGAGGGTGCCGGTCACGGAACCCGGGACGATAATTACAGACCGGGTACGGAGCGCGATGGTCCACCAGGTCGGACATCCAGGACGTAACGCATACAGCCCGGCGCTGAGCTGCGACGCGGTGACCGTCCACTGTCGGGATACCGACACCCGTGATGATTCCACACCGGACGCAGACCGGCCGGCGTCCGAACCAAGAGGTTGTGTCGGTGGCCGAACTACGCGGTCGGGTCGGTGGCCGGAGCGGCCGAGGCTCGGCTGCGGCGCAGCCACAGCAGCCCGATGACCGGCAGCACCAGCGGGATGTAGCCGTACCCGCTGCCGAAGCCCGACCAGACCGTCTCGTCCGGGAACGCCGCCGGCACCGCGAGACTCACCGCGCCGATGCCGAGTACGCCGACCAGCTCCACCGTGCAGCAGCCGTACGCGATCCGCCGGCCGACCGGGCCGTCGATGATCAGCCCGGCGGCCGCCACCAGGTACACCACTGCGGCGAAGGCGGAGAGCAGGTACGCCACCGGTGCCTCGCTGAACCGGGTGGCGATCTGCACACCGGCCCGGGACGAGGCGGCGATCGCGAACAGGATGTAGACGCCGATCAGCACCCGGCCCGGCCCGCTGCGGGTCCGCGCCGTCCGCCCGGTGCGCGCCGGTCGGCCATCCGTCGACGTCGGGTCAGCCACCGCCGACCGCCGTCCAGGTCTGCTGCAGCCGGACCACCAGCACCGGGATCACCAGGGCGAAGACGCCGACGGTCAACGAACCCCACCGGGTCGGCTCCATCCGGCCCAGCACCCCCGCCACCGGCGGCAGGCTGAGCGTGGTGATCAGATAGCCGGCGAAGACCGGTGGTTCACCGGGACGCTCCCCGCCGATCAGCGCCACCACGGCTGCCACGGTCAGTGCGAGCAGGGCGACCTCGACCACCGCCAGCCCACCGTACTGGATCAGACCCGGCGGGCGGTCCAACGCCGCACAGAGCAGCGCCCAGCCGGCGACGGCCAGCGCGCCGACGATGACCACGGCGGCGATCGGCCCGTTCACCGCCGCGCCGCCGTCTCAGCTGCCACAGTCACGCCGAACACCCTACTCACCGGCTACCGCGACCCGTCGAGGTGCGTCCCGGCCGGCTCGCAGGGCGTTACCGGGCGACCCGATCCGCAGTGTCCGGACGGTGGCTCTCGGTATCAGCCGGAGTCTATAGTCAGTCCGGGACGGTCCGATCCACCCTGGGGAGGGTGTGGTGGTTGGCGTCGGCATCTGGGGCCTCCTGATCGCCAGCTGTCTCGTCCTGCTCGCCCTGCTCGCGCTGGCCGCGTTGGCCGCCCGTACGGCGGAGCACCCGGCCGACCGGCGGGCGTTGCGGGCCGAAGCCGACGAACTCGCCGCCGAGGCGCAGGCCATCGCCGCCGCGGCCGACACCGCCCGGACCGCCGCCGACCAGCTGCGCGACCGGGCGGCCGCCGCCGAGCAGGCCCGCGACGACGCCTGGCAGCGGCAGGAAACCGCCGGCCGGGCCTACCAACAGGCGTTGCTCGCCGACCAGGAGGACCGGCCGGCAGCCGTCGTCACCGGTGCGCCGCTGCCCGCCGAGCACGGGCGCGACGTCAGCAGGGCCGCGCTGACCGCCTACCGCCGGGGCGACATCTCAGTGCAGCAACTACGCGCGGTGTGGCGGCGGGCCGGCGGCGGGCCGCCGGCCCCGACGGCGGGAGACCGGCCTGACCGGGCCGTCGACCGGCACCGCGTCCGCGACCAGGCGGCCCGCCGGGAGTACGACGTGGTCGCCGCCGCCGCGCGACGGGCCGCGGAAGCGGCGTACGTCGCCGAGCTGAGCGCCGCCGCGCTGGCCGAGGAGGCGTCGGCGGCCGCCGTCGACGCCGAGGAGGCCCGCTACGTCGCGGACCGGGCCGAGCGGTCACACTGAACTCCGGTCGACGAAGGGAAACGCAGCCATGGCATTGCGGTTCGGTCTGTTCGGCACCGGGCACTGGGCGGCCGAGACCCACGCGGCCGGGCTCGCCGCGCACCCCGGCGCGGAGCTGGTCGGGGTCTGGGGGCGGGACCGGGCGAAGGCCACGGCGCTGGCGCAGCGGTACGGCGTCGCACCGTACCCGGACGTGGACGCGTTGCTCGCCGACGTCGACGCGGTCGCCGTCGCCCTACCGCCCGATGTGCAGGCCCGGATCGCGGTCCGCGCCGCCGACGCCGGCCGGCACCTGCTGCTGGACAAGCCGCTGGCGCTGACCCTGCCGGACGCCGACCGGATCGTCGCGGCGGTCACCCGGCGGGACGTCGCCTCGGTGGTCTTCTTCACCAGCCGGTTCAACCCATCCATGATCGACTTTCTGGCCCGGTCGGCCGACGGTGCCTGGCACGGTGCCCGGGGCGCGCTGTTCGCGGCGATCTCCGAGCCCGGCAACCCGTACGGCGCCTCGCCCTGGCGGCACACCTACGGCGGGCTGTGGGACATCGGCCCGCACGTGCTGTCGGTGGTGCTGCCGGTGCTCGGTCCGGTCGCCCGGGTCGCCGCGATGCCCGGCCCGGCCGGTGGGGTGCACCTGCTGCTGCGGCACACCGGCGGGGCCACCAGCACGCTGTCGCTCAACCTGGACGGCCCGGTGGCGGCGAAGACCTTCGACGTCACGTTCTTCGGCGAGCCCGGGATCGTGCCGGTGCCGCACCGGGACGTGACCACCGGACAGGCGTTCCACTCGGCCGTCGACGCGCTGCTCGGGCAGGTCACCGCCGGGGCACCGGGACACCCCTGCGACGTACGGTTCGGCCGGCAGGTGGTGGCCGTGCTGGCCGCCGCCGACACCGCCCGGGCCGAGCAGCGCATCGTCGACGTACCGGCTGGAAAACCGGTCGCCTGAGTGCTGCCCGCCGGCTAGCCTGACCGGCGTGTCGACCACCTTCCAGGCGCTGACCCTGACCGGCGGTACGCCGGCCGGCCCCCGCCGCCGCTGGCGGCGACCGTACCCGTCGGGTCTACTCGCAGACCTTCCTGCGCGACCGGTCGGCCATCGACCGGGTGGTCCGAGCCGTACGGCCCACGCCCGGTGAACTGACCATCGAGGTCGGTGCCGGCACCGGGCAGTTGACCCGGGTGCTCGCTCAGGCGCTCACCCGGGTCGACGGCCGTCTGCTGGCGTACGAGGTCGATCCGGACCTCACCGCGTACCTGGCCCGCCGGTGCGCCGACCTGCCGAACGTGACGCCGGTGCCCGGCGGCTTCCTGGCCGCCGAGCCACCGGCCGAGCCGTTCGCGGTGGTCGGCAACATCCCGTACGCCGCCACCGCCCCGATCGTGCGATGGTGCCTGCACGCGCCCCGGCTGCGCACCGCCACCCTGGTGACCCAACTGGAGTACGCCCGCAAACGCACCGGCGACTACGGCCGATGGAGTCTGCTCACCGTCCGTACCTGGCCCGAGTTCGAGTGGCTGCTGGCCGGCCGGCTGCCGCGGACCGCGTTCCGGCCGGTACCCGGGGTGGACGCCGGTGCCGTCTCAGGCGGTGGCCAGCGCCAGCCACTGGTGGCTGGCCACCTCGGCGCTGGGCGGCACCAGCAGCCGGTCGAGTGTGCCCGGTGTCGCGGCCACCAGGTCCCACAGTGCGCCACCGGGCAGCCGGACCCGGGCCAGCGGGGTGCCCGCCGGATACGGCTGGCCCGGCACCACCAGCCAGCGATGCAGCCGCGCGGACCCGCCCGGGATGCTGAACGACAGCGGAACCATCCCGGTGGTCTCCGTCGACGCCCGGATGGTTCGCGGGCCGCTGCGCGGCAGCCACCGGGCCGCACCGTGCACGGTCGCCAGCTCCGGCTGCTCCACCTGACGCAGCGGGCGTTGGAAGGCGTCGTGCACCGCCTGCGCCACGGCCGGCATCCGGGCCCCGCCGCCGACCAGCAGCACCGATCCGATGCTGGCCGGTGGCACCCCGACAGCGGCCAGCATCTGCCGGCAGCAGGCGATCGTGCGGTCCAGCAGCGGAGCCACCAGCTGCGCCAGGTCGGCCCGGGTCAGCCGGTACGCCGGAGTGTCCGGCAGCAGGAAGTCCTCCACCGCCGGGGTGTCACTGAGCTGGTGCTTGATCCGGTTCGCGAAGTCGGTGACCGCCATGCCGAGCCGCAACGTGGCCGGGGCGGACCGGCTGGCCGCGGCACTGGCCAGCAGCGGCGCCAGCCACTGCTGCCCGTCGGCGTGGATCCGCCCGGCCAGCAGCGCGTCGATGTCCCGGCCGCCGCAGTCGTCGATCGCCGCGTGCCCGAGCACCTCGTGCCAGCGTTCGTCGATGCGCACCAGTGCGGTGTCGAAGGTGCCCCCGCCCAGGTCGTAGACCAGCACCAGCTCGCCGGCGACCGGCGGTGGGCCGGCGACCGGGGCGAACGCGGCCGCGACCGGCTCCGGCAGCAGCTCGACCGGGCCGAGACCGGCCGCTTCGGCCGCCGCGATCATCTGCGCGCGGCGCGGGTCGTCCGGGCCGTACGACGCCGGAACCGTCACCACCGTCCGGTGCACCGGGGCGCCGTACCGCCGCTCGGCCTCCGCCCGCAGCGCGGTCAGCACCGCCGCGACCTGCTCGATCGGCCGGAACCGGCGGTCGCCCAGCGCCACCGGCACGTCGGCGGCCATGCCGCGTTTGAACTCGGCGGCGAACGCGGTCGGCTCGGACCGTTTCCGCCGCTCCGCCAACGCGCCGACGATCATGCTCTGGCCGTCCCAGTGCACCGCTGACGGCCAGGTCGGCGCGCCGGTGACCGGGTCCGGAACCAGCTCGCCGGTTTCACCGGTGACCACCATCGCGGCGGAGGAGGAGGTGCCGAAGTCGACCACCAGGACGGGCTGGTCAGACATCCCAGACATCGATCAGGCTCCGCTCGTTGGACTCCCAGTTGGCCAGCAGGTGCCGGCTGTCGGCGCTGAACCCGACCCGGACCCGCTGCCCGGTGCCACCCAGCACCCGGAACAGCTCCTGCCCGGTCGAGGTGTCCTGCAGGACCACCGCGGCGATGCCGTCGAGCGCGTCGGCGACCGCCGCCCGCAGCTGCCCGTCGGCGCTGACCGCAGCCGTGCCGAACCCTTCCCGCCGGCTGTGCTCGGCGAACTCCGGCATCCGCTGCTGCCACCGGTCGTCGGTGATCCGGTCGATCTGGCTGCCGGTACGCAGGTCCCACAGGGTCGTCACGGTGCGCCGGTACCGGCCTACCGCCTTCGCCCGGCCCTCGGCCGCCGCCCGCCACCCGGTCTCGTCGATCAGCACCCGGTACGGCTCGCCCGGGTCGCGGAACCGGGCGCTGAGCTTGCCGGTCTCGATGTCCCACACCGAGATGAACCCGTCCGTGGCCCAGGCCACCACCGCCAACCGGCCGTCCGGGTCGACGAACACCCGGCCGGTCGGCTCCGCGCCGGCGGTGTGCTCCGGGCGGAACTCGGCGCGGACCGTGTCGTCGGCGATCGCCCGGAGCCGGACCAGCCGGGCCGCCGGGTCGCACTCCACCAGATGCTCGCGGTCCGGGGTGAGCAGCCAGCTCCCGGTGGACTCCAGGTGCCGCCGCCGGGGCGGCGGTTGGCGCTGCAGGGCCACCGCGTCCTTCGCGGTGGCCACCACCAGGACCGGGCCGACCAGGTCGCCCGGGTACGCCTGCTGGCCCAACTGCCGGCCGTGCTGGGCGGCGGTGAGCTCGAAGACCCGCTCGTCGGGGGTACGGATGTGGGCGAGCACCGCCCCGGCCGGATAGGGCTCGCCCGGCGGCACGCACCAGCGCAGCAGCCGGGCCCGACCGCCCGGAATCTCCCACGAGGTCGGCTCGGTGCGCCACCGCTGAGGCTCGGCGGTGACGGTGCGTCCGCTGGCGCCGGCCGCGAACCGGGCCGCGCCGCGCAGCACCGCCAGCTCCGGGTCCGGGCCGCAGCGCAGCGGCCCCGGCGACCCGGCGTCGATGATGCCGAGGCCGGACCGCAGCGTGGTGTGCACCGCCGGCAGGTAGGCGTTGCCGCCGGCGACGACCACCGCGGCCAGGTCGGCCGGTGCGGCGCCGACCGCGCCCAGCACACCCGCGGCGCCGTCCACCAGCCAGCGCAGCGCCGGTTCGGCGAACGCGTCCAGCCAGGCCCGGGTCAGCCGGTACGGCGGGGTGAGCGGGGTGAGGTGATCGACCACCTCGTCGGCGTCGACCAGCTGGTGCTTGAGCCGGCGGGCGAAATCGATCGCCTCGTGGTAGGCCCGCAGTCCGGCGTCGCCGGGTGCGGCGAGCATCGGCTCCAGCCAGGCCCGCCCCTCGGTCCGCAGGTCGTTGATGAGCAGCGCGTCGAGCTCTTGCCCGGCCGGGCTGGTCTGCTGAGCGAGCTGGACGGTGTGGCTGCCGTACACCTGCACCAGCGCGACGGTCCAGGTCGCGCCGAGGTCACAGACCAGTACCAGCCCGCCGGCCGGCAGGTTGTCGCCGGTCGTCGGGTCCAGCGCCGCCGCCACCGCGCTGTCGATCAGCTCCACGTCGCGGAACCCGGCGGCCGCACCGACGGCGAGCATCGCGTCCCGGCGGGGGTCGCCGGGCAGGTAGTCCGCCGGCACGGACAGGGTCAGCCGGTCGATCTGGCCGCCGTACAGCTGGCGCACCTCGTTGGCGACCACGGTGAGGTACGCGGTGAGCGCCTCGGCGCCGGTGACCTCACGGTGTTCCAGCCACATGGCGGCCTGGGCGTCGACGGCCCGGCGCGGCCCGTCGATGTACCGCCGCGGCATGGCCCGTTTACGTACCTCGGACGGGGTGCCGACCAGGAATCCCTCGTCCGCCAGGCACACCGAGGACGGCCAGCTGGTTGCTCCGCTGGCCGGTTCCTTGACCAGGGTCGTCTGGTCTGCGACGACCAGCGCCACCCGGGTGCCCGAGGCGCCGACATCGACCACCAGGATCGGCTCGGTCATGTTCCCGCCCTCACCACAGCAGTTCGGCGATTGATCGTCCTGAAAGTTCCGGGACAGTGTCCGTGAGTGCCGCCGTCACGTCCACCCTGGGCGATGTGCGCGGTACGCCACGGACAGGGGTGAACGTAACGGAAACTGGTCGCGTTGGTGGACCCGCCCCCGTGTGTTCGGTCACCAACCGCGATCGTCGCTGCTGGAGCCGCTAGACTCGGCGACTGCGAAGGGGAGTAGCTCCCAACATCGCGGTCGACACACTGGTGCTGCGCACCCGGCCGCGGCGACCCGGCGGTACGTCGGGTGGGCGAGACCTTCGACCCAGGCTGCAGCAGCCGGGTCGAGGTCCGCGTGCCACGATCCGGCCCCGACCGGATGAGAGGCACCATGGACGGCTTCCTTGCCGCGACCGTGATCAGCTTCGGCGTGATCTTCGTCGCCGAGCTGGGCGACAAGTCACAGCTGATGGCGTTGACCTTCGCCACCCGATTCAGGACCTGGCCGGTGCTGGTCGGCATCACCGCGGCCACCGCCGTCGTGCACCTGGTGTCGGTCGCCCTGGGGTACGGCCTCGGCGTGGCCCTGCCCACCGGCTGGATCGCGCTGGCCGCCGCGCTGGCGTTCATCGGGTTCGGCTTCTGGACGCTGCGCGGCGACACCCTGACTGATGAGGAGTCCCGCCGGGCGCAGCGGACCACCAGGACGGCGGTGATCGCCGTGTTCACCGCCTTCTTCCTGGCTGAGCTGGGGGACAAGACGATGCTGGCCACGATCACGTTGGCCACCCGGCACGGCTGGTTCGGCACCTGGCTCGGCTCCACGCTCGGCATGGTCGCGGCCGACGCGCTGGCCATCGTGGTGGGCCGGCTGCTCGGCAGGCGGCTTCCCGAGCGGGTGATCGCGTACGGGGCGGCCGCGCTGTTCTTCGTGTTCGGCTGCTGGCTGCTGGTCGAGGCGGTCGTCGAACTGGCCGGCTGACCCGGTGCCCCGGCTGACCCTGCGCCCCTGCGCCCCGGCTGACCCGGCGCCCGTCGGCGTCGGCCGGGAGCACGGCAACACGCGTACCGACGGGCGGTCCTGGGTACCTTGAGTGGTATGCAGCACTTCACGATCGCCACCGTCGCTGAGCAGAGCACCGATTTCCGTCGGGTGCTCTGGACGGGTGAGCACTCCCAGCTTGTAATCATGACCATTCCGCCGGGCGGCGAGATCGGCGAGGAGGTCCACGAGGACATCGACCAGATCCTCACCTTCGTCAGCGGTGTCGGCGAAGCGCTGGTGGCCGGCGAGCGGCGGGCCGTCGCCGCCGGTGACCTGGTCGCCGTGCCGGCCGGCACCAAGCACAACTTCGTCAACACCGGCCCCAACCCACTGGTGCTCTACACCGTCTACGGCCCGCCGGAGCACGCCGACGGTGCGGTACACCACACCAAGGAGGAGGCGGACGCGGCGGAGGAGTCCGGCCAGGACGAGCCACCCACGTCGTGACGGCGGCCTCCGCCGTACGCCTCGGCTACCCGGTGGCGGGCCGGTTCAGCCCTCTGTCGCCCCGTTGAGCAGTGACGGATCGCGTCGGATCAGCTCCGCCAGGCGGGCCGCCGGACCGTCCTGGGCGGGTCGCCCGCGTGGCGGCCACTCCGGTGGACGCCCGGCGGTCGGCACCCCGGGCGCCGCCGGGTCGCCGGACGGCGGGTTCGGCCCCGCCGCGGGCGTACCGCCGTCGACCGTCACCTGCACCCGGCCGTCCCGGTTGCCGACGGTGAGCTGCACGGCCTGACCGCCGTGGGTGAGGTGGACCGTCGCGGTCAACCCAGGGTGGCGCTCCACCACCTGCCGGACCGCCGCAGCGATCTCGTGCGCCGCCGACGCCGTCCGGTCGCTGCCCTGGCTGACCCGCTTCTGCAGCTGGTCGCGTCGGGCGAGCCGGGCGAGCGCGTCGTCCAGGTCACCACGCATCTGTCCTCCTCTGCTACCACCTCAGGATGGCTGACTCCGTACCGCTCGGTCCAGCGCCCGGTCCAGAACCACCAGCAGGGCGTCCCGGACCGACAGCCGGTCGCGGGCGTCGTACGCGACGACCGGAACGGCCGGGCCGGTCGCCAACGCCCACCTGACCTCGTCAATGCTATGACCAAGGCGGCCGTTGAAGGTATTTACTCCCACCACGAACGGCAGCCCGGCCCGCTCGAAGTAGTCGACGGCGGGGTAGCAGTCGTCCAGGCGTGAGCTGTCCACCACGACGAGTGCACCCAACGCCCCCCGGGCCAGGTCGTCCCACATGAACCCGAAGCGGGTCTGGCCCGGGGTGCCGAACAGGTACAGCTTCAGACTCCGGTCGATCGTGACACAGCCGAAGTCCATCGCGACTGTCGTGGTGGTCTTGCCGGACTCTGGGCCGGGGTCGTCGACCCCGACGGAGACGGCGGTCATCTCCGCCTCGGTGGTCAGCGGGACGATCTCGGAGATGGCCCCGACGGTGGTGGTCTTGCCGACCCCGAAGCCGCCCGCCACGACGATCTTGACCGGAATCGGCGCGGTCCGGGGTGCGGCGCGGTGCCGGGCTGTCGGGGGCGGTCCGGCGGTCGGACGGTCAGGAGATGGCACGTAGTCCACGGATCACTCGCAGGATGGTGTCGGCATCGGCAGGGGCGTCGACGTCGGGTACGTGGACGTCGAGATGGGCGGAGGCGCGGAGGTCGCCGACGAGTACCCGGGTCACCCCCAGGTGCAGCCCCAGCCGGGCGGACAGTTCCGCGACGGAGATCGGGTCGGCGGCGAGCGCGATGATCGCCCGTAGTTCCGGGGCCAGGCCGGATACCGGAGGGCCGGGGTCGAACGGGTCCGGTATCCGGGCGGTCACCTGCGTCTCCAGGTTGATGTTCGGGTCCGCCCCGGTGACCCGGCCGGCGGTCAGCACGAACGGCCGCAGTGTCGTCGGCGTGGCGTCGCCGCCCGACCGGTCCGGCCCGCCGCTGTCGGATCCGCCGGCGCCGGGCGGACCCCCGCCCGCCGCCGGGGTGTCACCCGACGGCGGGGTACGCAGGTAGGGGCGGATCCGCGGCCGCGGATCGACCGGCTCGTCCGCCCCGTACGGCGGTCGGGTCACGACTGGACGGAGTTCTTCAACTCGGCGATCAGCCGGGGAGTGAGCGGGCCACCGGCGCGCCCGGCGAACAGGGTCATCTCGTAGGCGACGGTGCCAAGGCTGGCCGAGCGGTCGGCGATCACCCCCAGCACCGACCCGGAGCTGATCGAACTGACCAGCAGGTAGCCATCGGCCATGTCCACCACCACCCGGTTCAGCGTGCCGAGTGAGTACCAGTTCGCCGCACCACCGGCCAGGCTGGTCATGCCGGACACCACCGCCGCCAGCCGCTCGGCGTTGGCCCGGTCCTGGATCGCGGACATGGCCATCAGCAGTCCGTCGGAGGATACCGCGATGGCTTCGCGGACACCGGCTGTGCTGGAGGTGAACGAGTCCAGCAGCCAGTTGAAGGTCTGCGCTTCGGCGCTCAGCGAGCCGTTGCCGTTGCCGGCCGGGGCCGTCGGGCGTTCTGCGGTGTCCGGCGTGTAGGGACTGTTCATCGGATTCCTTCCGTGGATACTGCGGCCTTCAGGTCGGGGAGGAAACGGAACTCCTGCGGAGCAGGGCAGGCAAAGCCGATCCGCCGCCGAGGCGGATCGGCGTCCACCCCACACGCCACCCCACGGCTCACGACCGAATCGCTAGACTGTGGACTGTGTCCAGGACCGTGAAGCGGGCGTTCAGGTACCGCTTCCACCCCACCCCGGAGCAGGCCGCCGAGCTCGCCCGGACGTTCGGCTGTGTCCGGCTGGTCTACAACATGGCCCTGGCCGCCCGCAGCGAGGCGTGGACCCAACGCCAGCAACGGGTCACCTACAACGCCACCTCGGCGATGCTCACCGCGTGGAAGAAGACCGACGACCTCGCGTTCCTCAACGACGTCTCCTGCGTCCCTCTGCAGCAGGCGCTGCGGCACCTGCAGACCGCGTTCACCAACTTCTGGGCGAAACGGGCCCGGTACCCGACGTTCAAGTCGAGGAAGCGGTCGCGTCGGTCGGCGGAGTACACCGCCAGCGCGTTCCGGTGGCGCGACGGCCGGCTGACCCTGGCGAAGATGTCCGAACCGTTGGACATCGTCTGGTCCCGACCGTTGCCGGAGGGCGCGGCGCCGTCGACGGTGACCGTGTCGCAGGACCCGGCGGGCCGCTGGTTCGTCTCCCTGCTCTGCGACGACCGGATCGAACCGGCCCCGGCCACCACCGCCGTGGTGGGGGTCGACGCCGGCCTCGACAGCCTGTTCACCCTGTCCACCGGGGAGAAGATCCCCAACCCGAAGCACGAACGCCGCGACCGCGATCGGCTGGCCCGTGCCCAGCGGAACCTCGCACGCAAGGCCAAAGGTTCGGCGAACCGGGCCAAGGCCCGCCTGACGGTGGCCCGGGTTCATGCCCGGATCGCCGACCGCCGCCGCGATCACCTGCACAAGTTGACCACTCGGCTCGTTCGTGAAACCCAAACGATCGTGATCGAGGACCTGACCGTCCGCACCATGATGGCCAACCACAGTCTGGCCCGCGCCGTCTCCGACGCGGGCTGGCGGCGGTTCCGCAGCATGCTGGGGTACAAGGCGGACTGGTACGGCCGGGACCTGGTGGTCGTGGACCGCTGGTTCCCGTCGACCCGACTGTGCTCCGCGTGTGGCGTACTGGCCGAGCGGATGCCGTTGACGGTCCGGTCGTGGACCTGCCGGTGCGGGCAGGCCCACGACCGGGATGTCAACGCGGCCCGCAACATTCTCGCGGAGGGGCTCTCCGTGATTGCCTGTGGAGGCGGTGTAAGACCTCACCGGGAGTCCTCCTCTCGGACGGGGCGGTCGTCGGTGAAACAGGAACCCCCTGGGGCGACCCAGGGAATACCCGTCCTTTAGGGCGGGGAGGATTGTCAACCGTGCGTTCCTTTGCTGCCGTGCTGGAAGGTGGTGGTGATCTCGTTGAGCGCGCGTTGAACGCCCGTCTCGAATTCGTCCAGGGACTCCTTGGCCTGCTGTGGGTCCGGTGGCCAGGGCTGGCGGTTGCCGGGGGATGCGCTGGCCGGCGGCGGGTCGGGCAGGCTCGCGCCGGGCACCCGCTGGGTGAGGCGGTCCGACCCGGCGACCGTCGAGTCCTGCGCCACCTCCCGCTGTGCCCGCCGTACCCCGGCCTCGAACTCCTCCAGCAGCGCTCGTGCGGCGACCGGGTCGGCCGGTGCGTCGCTGAGCGCCGCCGGTCCGCCGCCGACCGGGTGCTGGGCGCCGGGAACGCGTTGCCGCAGCGGCCCACGTCCGACCGGCTCGGCGGCCGGCGCCGCCGTTGGCTGGTCCGGCGCCCCGGCAGGTTCGACCGCCGTGCCGAACGCGTTCCACGGGGTGCCGGTGCCAAGTGACCGGGTGGCCCGCTGCACCGCCGACGAGTCGAAGCTGGCGCCGGAGCCGTCCGGTCCGCCGGTGCGGACGCTGGCCCGGGCGACGGTCCGGTCCGGACGGAGCCCGCTGGCGCCCGTCGGCGTCGCGGCCGCCGGCCGGTCCCCGGGCGGGGTGTCCCCGGGCGGTCCGCCCGGTGCGGTGCCGATCAGCACCGCGTCGGCCGGGACCGTGCCGGGCAGCGGCGCGATGGTGGGCGCGATCGCTGGTGACCGGCCGGTGGAACCGGCGGCCACGGCCCGTCCGGGGGCGCCGGCGGCCGGCACGATCAGGTCCGGTCCCAGGTCGACCGTCACCGTGACCCCGCCGCCCGGCGTGGCGGTCAGCTCGACCGCCATCGCATGCCGGCGGGCGAGTCGGCCGACCACGAACAGTCCGAGGACCTCGGTCGGTACCAGGTCGAGCCGTTCCCGTCTGGTCAGCCGGGCGTTCTCCTCGGCCAGTCGCTCCGGGGACAGCCCGAGCCCACGGTCGATGACATTGACCCGCAGACCGTCGTCGAGCGGTCCGGCGGTCACGGTCACCCGGGTGTGCGGCGGCGAGAAGACGGTGCCGTTCTCCATCAGCTCGGCCAGCAGCAGCACCAGATCGGCGATGACCGACGGTTGCAGGGCGTACCCGGCTGGTGCCTGCACGTCGACCCGGGTGTAGTCCTCGATCTCACCGAGAGCGAGCCGGATGACGTCGGAGACCGGCAGCGGGGCCATGTGCTCCTCGGCGCCGGTCGCGCCGGAGAGCACCACCAGGCTGCCGGCGTTGCGCCGCAGCCGGCTGGAGACGTGGTCGAGCCGGTAGAGATGCTGCAGCCGGTGCGGGTCGGTCTCCTCCCGCTCCAGCCGGTCGATGATCGCCAACTGGCGGCCCACCAGGTTCTGGGTCCGCCGTCCGACGTGGCCGAACATCTGCGCCACGTTGCGTCGGCTCGACACCTGCCGTTCGACGAGCCGGGCGGCGGTCTGCTGGACCCGCTCGAAGGCGCGGGCCAGGTCGCCGATCTCGTCGGTGGCGGTCACCTCGACCGGGTCGAGGCGCACCGGGTCGGGGCGTTCCGACTCGTCGTCGGCCACCCGTACCAGCTCCGCCTCGGCGAGCCGGGCGACACGGTCGGCCGAGAAGGTGAGCCTGGCCAGCGGCTGGGCGACCGACCGGGCCACGTACAGGCTCAACGCGACGACCACCAGCAGGACCAACAGCGCCCCGGCCACCACGCTGTACGCGGTGAGCAGGACCTGTTCCTGCCGTCGGGTCACGTCGACCGTGACGTCGATGACGATCTTGCGCTCGACGAACCGGCCGAGGGCGATCAGTGACTCCAACGACGGGAACAACGTGGCCACGGACAGACCGGCCAGCACCTGCGCCGGGTCGACCGGGGAGCCGTCCTGCGTGCCGGCCTGTGACGCGTCGCTGAATCCGCTGCCGAGCCGCTGGTCGAGCGCCTCCTCGACCAGGCTGTAGAGGGCCACCTGGTCGGCGGTGGCGAAACGGCTGAACCGGGCGGCGTTCTCCTGAGTGGTGACCAGGCTCAGCGCGTACCGGGTGGCGGCCTGTGGGTCGCCGGACCCGACCACCAGCAGCATGTGGGCCGCCCCGGCGCTGATCGCGGCGTCCAGCCGCAGCGCGGCGTCCAGTGCCACGATCTGGCGTCCCTCGGGGGTGGCGACGTCGGCCGAGTCGACCAACTTCAACCCGTCGAGCAGCCGCTCGATGAGATCGCCGTACGCGGTCATCACCTGATCGCTGTCGGCGGTGCGGTCGCGTACCGCGGCCCGGGTCTCGGCCAGGCCGTCCACCGCGTCGACCGCCGCGGCCAGTTCGGCGTCGAGCTGGCCACCCAGCTCGGCCCGGATGTCGGCGATCCGGTCGGTGATGGCCGCCTCCTGCAACACCAGCCGGGACCGGTCCACACTGTCCAGCAGGTAGCCGATCGCCAGCAGACGTTCCTGCTGCAGGTCCTGGGCGAGCGAGCCGATCCGGCCACCGGTCTGCACGGCACGGACCGTGTCGGCGGCCCGGCCGGCCAGCGCGGCGCGGTCGATCACGATCGGCACCGCCAGGGCAGCGACCGCGATCAGCGGGATCATGACCAGCAGGGCCAGTTTTCCCCGGATCCGGAGCCTATCGAGCAGCAACGGTCGGCCCCCATCGTCCGGTGCCCGGGGCGGCGGTGCCGGCGGGCGCGCCGCCGTGCGCCGTCGGGTCGAGTTCCGGCCAGCGGTTCGGCTGGTCCGCCGGGTCCGGACGGGACTCGGCCGGTCCCGGCGGGTGGTCGGTCCCGGCATGGCCGGTCGGCCCGGCACCGGTGCGGCCGGCGGTCGACGTGGGCTGACCGAGGTAGGCGATGATCATCGGGGCTACGGCCAGGGCGAAGGCCACCACGAGGGCACCGACCGAGGCCCACTGGCCGCGTTGCAGGGCGCTGATCCGGTCGGCGATCAGACCGTCCAGTTCGGCGAGCATCGTGCCGGCGAGTTCGGCCGCCGCCACCTGGGCGTCGCCGCGGAGCCCGATGAGCGGACCCAGGTCGGGCAGCGTGCCCCCGCCGCCCGGTGCGGCGGATCCGCTGCCGGACACGACGTCCGCGGTGTTCACTGCGGCGGCGGCCGCGGCCAGGGTGTCCATGCTGCGCCGGAACCGGTCGACCTGGGTGAGCAGGTTGCTGCTCATCGTCCGGCTGTCGGTGCTCTCCACTGCGGCCTGGACGTTGTCGGCCAGGTCGCTGGCGGGGGATAGCACGTCGCCGGCCGCGCTGATCAGCTCGACCAGCGCCAAGGGCCGGTCCTGTGCCGGCCGGGTCGGCAGCAGCACGGCGAGGTCCGCGAAGCGTCCGGTGGCGACGATCGCCTCCGGCAACTCCTCGGCCGCACCGTCCTGCAGGTGGTAGGCGTCGCCTTCCGGATCTCGGATCAGGTTCGAGCTCTCCCGGACCCGGTCGTACTGGGCCAACAGCAGGTCGGTGGCCTGGCGGTACGCGTCGAAGGCTTCGGCCGGCCGGCTGAACTGCCGGTCTGACAGGGCTTCCACGGTGGAGCGGAGCGTCGCCCACCGTTGCTGGGCCCGTAGTGACGCGCCGATCCGCTGGTCGACCTCGGTGACCGCGTCGAGGGCCCGAAGCAGCGCCTCGTCGTTGATCGGCTGACCAGCGACGGCCGCTGACTGCGCGTCGACCAGGGCCACGGTCAACTCGTTGAGCGCGCCGAGATATGCCACGCCCTCGCGCTCGCGTTCGGCGAAGGTGATGTCCGCCGAGGTGCCGCGCCACAACTGCGTGAACAGCACGCAGACCGGTACGAGCATCAATACGGTGATGGCCGATCGGAGCAGCGCCCCGTCGAGCCATCGCTTCCGGCGCACGGCGTCCTGTGCGGGTCGCCGTGCGGCATTGTGTGCAGGTTGCATCGCCCACCCCCCTGGCGGTAGCAGCGAATTACGGCGGACAGCGTCGAGTGCGCAGGATCGCGTCGTTCGTACGGCCCGCCGGCAGGGAAAGATAGTTTCCCTGCCGGCGGGCCGGAACCATCCGTGAGGCCGCCAGTCGCGCACCGTACGGTCGACTCGACCCCTTCGTGCGAAGGTGACTACGGGCAGTGAGAATCCGTCGTTCAGCAACCGTTTTCTGTCTGATATGTTGCTTATGTCGGAATCAACGGCATCTGCGGGTGGCCAACCGAATGGGTATTGGTATCGGGCAGACTGTCGGATCGGCGCTGGTCGACACGGCTTACCCTACTATCGGGTAACGGCTAATCGACCGGACCGCTGACCGGCGGAGCCTCCCCTTCGCCCAGCAGATCGAGCACCAGCGCCGCGGTCCAGCTGAATGCCGCCGAGCCGACCCCGTCGCCGGTCTCCGGGTGGAAATACTCGTAGTAACCGGACCGGCGAACCAGCTCCAGCATTGCGTCACGCAGCGTTTCGGCCTGATCCAGATGGCCATGCTCACGAAGTCCCCGACGGAGCAGCCAGTTGATGTTGATCCACACCGGTCCGCGCCAGTAGCGCACCGGGTCGAAGTCGGCGGCGGACCGATCGTAGCTGGCCACCGGCATCGACGCCGACAGCCCGAACCGACTCGAACCGGCCGCCGCCACCAACGCCGCGACCCGGTCTGGCGGTAGGCCGGGCAGGATCAACGGGACCAGTCCGCTCACGCAGCGTGCCGGACTGAGCCGTCCGGTCCGGACATCCCGGGCGTGGTACATACCGGTCCGTGGGTTCCACAGTTGGTCGTCGAGCGCCCGGGTGATCCGCGCGGCCCGGTCCAGGTGGACCGCTGGATCGGCGCCGACCACGGCGGCGATCCGGGCGAGCGCGTGTTCGGCGGCGGCCAGCAACGCGTTGAAGGTCGGGCACTCGACCACGAAGTCGTGGCGGGCGGCGAGGTCGTCGTCCCGGTAGCCGCCGTCGCGGTACCCGAGCGCCAGCGCGACGAACCGGGCGTAGTCCTCATCGGTCGGCCGGTGGGCCGCCGCGGCCACCCGGTTGTCATGCCGCTGCCGCCCGACGAGCACGCCGAGGTCGGCCGGTACGGCGGCCAGCGCCGCATCCCAGGCCGGGCTGTTGTCCAGGCCGGACTCCCACGGGTGCACGATGCTGGCCAGTCCGTTCCCGCCGGCGTCGCGACAGCTCGACAGGTAGTCCTGGGCGGCGACCAGCCGGGGGTAGAACCAGCGCAGCTCAGCTTCCGCCTGCGGCCCCGGTGCCCGTTGGTAGATCTCCCAGACCGCGAGGGCGTGGGCGGGTGGCTGGACGATGCCGGTGCCGTCCGGGTGCCCGGGACGACGCAGCGGCACCTGCCAGAACCCCGGTCCGGGGAAGTAGTCGCGTTCGGCGACGTCGGGGTCGAAGACGATGTGCGGGACCCGTCCGTCCGGCCACTGCGCCAGGAACAGGCTGCGCAGGTCGTGCCAGGCCCGGTCGGGGTCGATCCGGGCCAGGCCGATCGCGATGAACGCCGCGTCCCAGCTCCACTGGTGCGGGTAGAGGGTGCGCGACGGCACGGTGTGGTTGCGCGACCAGTTGGCGTCGAGTACGGCTCTGGCCATGTGCCACAGGTCGGCGGGTGTGCGTTCGGTGAGTTGTCCGGCCGGCGGCCGGTCCACGACCGGGAGGCTCGCCATGGCCGTGTGGGCGGTGCTGATACTGCTCATTCTTCCGTCCTGGTCAATCTCCTGCCGGGCCGTCGGCCAGGCAGGAACCACCGCCAGCGGTGGGGTGGTAACGACGAATGTACGCGCGGTGAACAGCATGTGCCCTTGTCGCCGACGGCGGTAGGGTCCGTCGGCTACCGGACGATGAGTCGTCCGGTCAAGGAATACGGGCAGGTCGAAGGGGGTAGGCGGGGAGGATGGCGACGCATGGTGAGCAAGCTGTGGCGACTCTGCCGTCCGGGGCCGGGATGCCGCTGCTCGGGTTCGGCACCTGGCAGGCGTCGGGCGACGCCGGGTACCAGGCGGTCCGGGTGGCGTTGGACGCCGGCTACCGGCACGTCGATACCGCCACGATGTACGGCAACGAGGCCGAGGTCGGCCGGGCGATCAAGGACAGCGGAATCGCCCGGGACGAGATCTTCGTCACCACCAAGCTGCCACCCGAGCGGGTCGGGCGGGAGGCGGAGACGCTGGCCGCGAGCCTGGCCGCGCTGGGCACCGAGTACGTCGACCTGTGGCTGATCCACTGGCCACCGGGCGGTGGTGCCGGCGTGCCGACCTGGCGCGAGTTCGTCGCCCACCGGGACGCCGGTGCGGTCCGGACGATCGGTGTCTCCAACTACGGCCTCGACCAGATCGACGAACTGACCGAGCGGACCGGGGTGGTGCCGGCGGTCAACCAGGTGCCGTGGGCGCCGGCGATGCACGATCCGCGTACGGTGGCCGAGCACCGTGACCGCGGGGTGGTACTGGAGGGATACAGCCCGTTCAAGAACACCGACCTCGACGACCCGGTGCTGGCGCGGGTCGCCGCCGCCCACCAGGTGAGCCCAGCCCAGGTGGTGCTGCGCTGGCACGTCCAGCACGGCATCGTGGTGATTCCGAAGTCGGTCACGCCGGAGCGGATCCGTAGCAACGCCGACGTCTTCGGCTTCACCCTGTCCGCCGACGAGATGGCCGCGATCGACGCCCTGCGCGGCTGAGGCCCACCACCGGCGGCCGGGCGGTAGGTCGCGGCGCTGTCCGGGGTCCCGGGCCCGGCCCGCGGTGGAGGCGTCACTCGCACCGCAGCCGGGCCCGGATCCGTGGATCAGCCGGTGGTGCAGGTGGTGCCGTTGAGGGTGAAGCTGCTCGGTGAGGAGTAGCTACCGCTGTAGCTGGCCTGGTAACCGAACGAGGCGGTCGCCCCAGGGGCCAGCGTGCCGTTCCAGCCCACGTTCCGAGCGGTCACCGACGATCCGCTCTGGGTGACGGTGGCGTTCCACGAGTTGCCGACCGTCTGCCCGCCCGGCAGTTGATAGGCCAACGTCCAGCCGTTGAGGGTGCCGCCACCGGTGTTGGTGACGCGTACGTCTGCCGTGTAGCCGTTGTTCCAGGTGTTCGCCGTGTAGCTGACCCGGCACCCGCCGCCGCCCGGCGGCTGGCTGGTCGGCGGGGCGGTGGTCGGCGGGGCGCCGCCGGTGGAGACCGAGCCGGAGAAGGAGTTCACCCCGAGGCCGACGCCGCCGTTCCACGGCTCGAAGCCGGCCTGGACGCTGGTCAGATACCAGGAGTTGGTGATCTGTCCCCGGGCGCGGACGTCGGCGATGAAGTCGAGCACGTTGAAACTCCAACTGGTGATCGACGACGGGGCCAGGTAGGACACCACGTTGTTGGACCCGTTGCTGCCGGTCCAGACCTGCCAGTTGCGGCCGGCGACGGTGGCGTTGCCGACCGGGGAGCCGATCGGCTGGATGGAGCCCTGCCGGTGAAACCAGATCATGATCTCCATCTGGCTGACTCCGTTGGTACGCGGTGTCGGGTCGAGCCAGATGTCGTACGACGCGTTGTACGTCCCGTTGCTGACGTAGCGGTAGTTGATGCTGGTCGGTGCGTTGCTGATCCGGCTCACCTGGATCGGTAGGTTGGTGCCGGGGGAGCAGTTGGTGTAGTGGCAGCCGTAGAAGATCGACGGGTACGACACCGGCGCGCCGTTGGTCGGCGAGCTGCCCTGCTGCGAGGTGACCGAGAACCCGTTGTCGGTGACGTTGATGCACTGTTCGGCGGTGGTGCCCCAGCGGTTGTTCTGCACCACGTAGCGGCCCTGGATGGTGGTGCTGCCGTACTGTTCGCAGATCACCGTGTCGGCCTGGGCGGGCGTGGCGGCGACCACGGTGACGATGCCGCCGGTGAGCAGCAGGAGGGCTGCTGCGGCGGCGCGGATTGGACGTCTCATCGTGCTCCTTGTGTCCGTGAAGACGGCGGGTACGAACCAACGTCGCGGGAGCGCTCCCATCACGCTAGAGCACATTGACATATGTGAAAAGAGTCAGTGGGCGATCAGCCCGCGGGCGGCGGCCACCTGGTCGGCGGCGGCCCGCAGCGCCTCGACCATCCGGGCCTCGCCGGTGGCGTCGATCCGGGTCGCCGGAACGGACAGGCTGATCGCGTCGGCGGCCGGTCGGCGCAGTGGCATCGCCATCGCCAGGCAGACGATCCCCTCGGTGTTCTCTTCCCGGTCCACGGCCCAGCCCTGGGCGCGGACCTCGGCCAGCGCGGCGTGCAGGGCGGCCGGGTCGGTGATGGTACGCCGGGTCATCCGGCGCAACGGCCAGCTCAGCAGCTGGTCGACGGTGTCGTCCGGATGTTCGGCGAGCAGCGCCTTGCCCAGCGCGGTGGCGTGCGCCGGCAGGTGCCGGCCGATCGCGCTGTACAGCCGCAGCGGGTGCACCGACTCGCGCTTGGCCAGGTAGACCACGTGCGGGCCGTCCAGCCGGCCGAGATGGACGGTCTCACCGAACTGCCCGGCCAGCGCGTCGAGCACGCCGTCCAGCAGGCTGACCGCGTTGTCGGCGGCCAGGTACGCCGCGCCCACCTGCAGCGCCCGTACGCCCAGGCCGAACCGGGTGCCGGTGGGATCGGTCTCCACCCAGCCGCGATGCGCCATCGTGCGCAGGATCCCGTGCAGGCTGCTCTTCGGGATCTGCAGGACCCGCGCCAGTTCGCCGAGGGACCGGCGGTCAGGGGTGGCTGCCAGCGCCTCCAGCACCTCCAACGTCCGGCCGGCGGACTTCACCGGCTGGAAACCCTCGTGCGCCGCCATGGCGGTCACTCTAGCCAGCGCCGCACCCGGTTGACAGCGATCTGCCACCGAGTATGGTCACGTACGTGACCGATGTTCATGATGCTGAACGCGATCCGGCCGGCCGCGAGGCCGACCAGGGCGCGCGCGACGGCGGCGACGTCGTCGCGGTGATCGGTGCCGGGCGGATCCTTCCGGTGGTCGTCCTGGCCGATCCGGCAGGTGCCGCGCCACTGGCCGAGGCGCTGCTCGCCGGCGGGCTGCGTACCGCCGAAGTGACCTTCCGCACCCCGGCGGCGGCGGACGCCATCGCGGCGATGGCCGGGCACCCCGGCATGCTGGTCGGCGCCGGCACCGTGCTCACCGTCGAGCAGGTCGACCGGGCGGTCGACGCCGGTGCCCGGTTCGTGGTCAGCCCTGGCTTCGGACCCGCCGTCGTCCGCCGCTGCCAGGAGCTCGACCTGCCGGTCTTCCCCGGGGTGTCCAGCGCCACCGAGATCCAGATGGCCCTCGACGCCGGGCTGGACACGGTCAAGTTCTTCCCGGCCGAACAGCTCGGCGGGGTGGGCATGGTGTCCGCGCTCGCCGCGCCGTTCCGGTCGGTGCGGTTCATCCCGACCGGCGGGGTGGGCCCCGGCAACGTCGCGGACTACCTGGCCCACCCGGCGGTCCTCGCCGTCGGCGGCACCTGGATGGTCGCCCCCCGCCTGCTCGACGTCGGCGACTGGGCCGAGGTGACCCGGCTGACCGCCGCCGCGGTCGCCGCCGCCCGTGCCGCCGGCTGACCGGTCCGACCCGGCATGGATCCGACCTCGACGAGGACCGGGTCCGACCGTTGACTGAGGAGTCGTGAGATGGTCGAACAGCACCCCGCCGACCGCGCCCCGCTGCGCCCCCGACCGGCTGCCGACTGCCGCTACGACCTGGTCTCGCTCGGCGAGGTCATGCTGCGGCTGGACCCGGGGGAGGGGCGGGTGCGCACCGCCCGCAGCTTCCGGGCCTGGGAGGGCGGCGGCGAGTACAACGTCGCGCGGGGCCTGCGCCGCTGCTTCGGCCTGCGTACCGCGGTCGTCACCGCGTTCGCCGACAACGAGGTCGGCCGCCTGCTGGAGGATCTGGTGCTGCAGGGCGGCGTCGACACCGCGTACGTGCGCTGGCTGCCGTACGACGGGATCGGCCGGACCGTCCGCAACGGGCTCAACTTCACCGAGCGCGGCTTCGGGGTGCGCGGCGCGGTCGGCACCTCCGACCGGGGCAACAGCGCGGCCAGCCAGTTGCGCCCCGACGACGTCGACTGGGACCACCTGTTCGGCACCCTCGGCGTGCGTTGGCTGCATACCGGCGGCATCTACGCGGCCCTGTCGCAGACCACGCCGGACACGATCGAGGCGGCGATGACGGCCGCCCGCCGGCACGGCACGATCATCTCCTACGACCTGAACTACCGGCCCAGCCTGTGGCAGGCGGTCGGTGGACAGTCCCGGGCGCAGGAGGTCAACCGGCGGCTGGCCGGCTACGTCGACGTCATGATCGGCAACGAGGAGGACTTCACCGCGAGCCTCGGGTTCGCCGTGCCGGACACCGACGAGAGCCTCACCGAACTGGAGGTCGCCAACTTCCAGCGGATGATCACCGAGGTGACCGGGGCGTACCCGAACTTCAAGGTGGTGGCGACGACGCTGCGTACGGTGCGTTCCGCGACAGTGAACGACTGGGGCGCGGTCGCCTGGTCGGCACCGACCGGTTTCGTGTCCGCCACCCACCGGCCGGGCCTGGTGATCCTGGACCGGGTCGGCGGCGGTGACAGCTTCGCGTCCGGCCTGGTCTACGGCCTGTTGGAGCTGGGTGACCTGGCGGTCGCGGTGGAGTACGGTGCCGCGCACGGAGCGCTGGCGATGACCACCCCCGGGGACACCTCGACGGCCAGCCTCAAGGAGGTGGCGGCGCTCGCCGGTGGCGGCGGGGCGAGGGTGCGGCGCTGAGGGCCCCGCCGGCACCGGTGAGCCGTTAAGATTTCCACCGGTGGATGTTGCCCGGCGCCGTGACGGGGCGGCTTTCGCACGGAGCGAACAGGGCGGGATGGGCCTATCGCGGGCAGTGTTGCCGGCAGTAGTCTCTTGGCTTCAATGAGTGTCTATTCCCCCGGAGGCGGCGCGGACCATGGCTCAACCACCCGTGCGCGTGCTCATCGTCGGTGCCAGCGTCGCCGGGCTGGCCGTCGCCCGGGCGCTGCGGCTGGCCGGCATCCGGCCCGAGCTGGTGGAGAAGCTGGCCCCGACCGTCGTCGCCGGCGCCGGGATCTTCCTGCCCGGCAATGCCATTCGCGCGCTGCGTGAGCTTGGGCTGGACAATCCGTTGCGCCCGCTCGGCGCGGTGATCCGGCGGCAGCGATTCCTCGACGCCACCGGCGCCGAGCTGTGCTCGGTCGATCTGGAACAGCTGTGGCAGGGGGTCGGGCAGTGTCGGGCGCTGCCCCGCGCGGACCTGCACCAGGTGCTGCTCACCGGCGCCGGCGGGGAGGTGCGGTACCACACCGAGGTGTGCGACGTGGAGGTTGGCGACGAGACCACCAAGGTCGCCTTCGGTGACGGCTCCTATGCCGAGTACGACCTGGTCGTCGGCGCGGACGGGCGCCGGTCGGCGGTCCGTCGACTGACCGAGATCGGCGGCGCGCCGCACCCGGTCGGCCAGATCGCCTACCGCAGCGTGGTCAGCGGCGGTCCGGAGATCACCGAGTGGACGGCACTGCTCGGGCAACGGTCCGGCATCGCGCTCGCCCCGATGGGCTACGGCCGGGTCTACCTCTACGCCGACGAGCCGCTGCCGGCCGGCTCCGCCCCGCCCGCCGACCCGTTGGTCCGGCTCCGCCAACTCCTCGGCGACTACGGCGGGCCGGTGCCAGCGGTCCTCGACGCGGTGGAGAAGGTACAGGTGGCCGTCACCGACGAGGTGGAGCTGAGCGGCTGGTTCCGGGGCAACGTGGTGCTGGTCGGGGACGCCGCCCACGCCACCGCACCGACCCTGTCCCAGGGGGCGGCGATGGCGTTCGAGGACGCGCTGGTCCTGGCCGACGAGTTGCGTGCCGCGCCGTCGGTCGTCGAGGCGCTGGCCAGGTACGAGAGCCGGCGTCGGCCGCGTACCCAGTGGGTCCTGGACCGGACCCGGGACCGGGACCGGACCCGCGACGTCGCCCCGGTCCTGCGCGACCCGGTGCTGCGCGCCAAAGGCGGCACGATCTTCCAGGAGCACTACCGGTTGCTCGTCGACCCGGTGTGACTCGGCCACCCGGTGTGAGCCGTCCGGCAGCCCGCAGCGGGGCAGGCACCCGGCGTGCGGACCGGCGGTGAACGGGGACTATCCTGCCTGCGAGGCACGGCCAGCGGATCATCAACCCGGGCGCCGTGGGATTGACGAGAACCGGAGGCCATTCGTGACCACCGTCGCACCGAAGCCGATCGCCAGCCGGCCCTTCCCGGTCCGCAGGCCGGTCCGCGGCTCGGCCATGGCGCGGCTGCTGCGCACGACCGACGCGAAGCAGATCGGGATCATGTACATGATCACCGCCTTCGCGTTCTTCATGATCGGTGGTCTGATGGCCCTGATCATGCGTGCGGAGCTGGCCCAGCCGGGGATGCAGTTCGTCTCCCCGGAGCAGTACAACCAGCTGTTCACCATGCACGGCACGATCATGCTGTTGTTCTTCGCGACGCCGATCGTGTTCGCCTTCGCCAACTACGTTACGCCGATCCAGATCGGCGCACCGGATGTTTCCTTTCCTCGGCTGAACAGTTTCGCCTACTGGCTGTACCTGTTCGGTGGCACCTTGGCGATGGGTGGCTTCCTCACCCCGGGCGGCGCCGCCGACTTCGGCTGGTTCGCGTACACCCCGCTGAGTAGCGTCGAGCACTCCCCGGGTGTCGGCGCCAACATGTGGATCGTCGGCCTGGCGATCTCCGGTCTGGGCACCATCCTCGGCGCGGTCAACATGATCACCACGATCCTGACCCTGCGCGCGCCGGGCATGACCATGTTCCGGATGCCGATCTTCACCTGGAACATCCTGGTCACCAGCCTCCTGGTGATCATGGTCTTCCCGCTGTTGGCCGCCGCGCTGTTCGCGCTCGCCGCCGACCGGATGCTCGGTGCCCACGTGTACGCGCCGGAGACCGGCGGGCCGTTGCTGTGGCAGCACCTGTTCTGGTTCTTCGGCCACCCCGAGGTGTACATCGTCGCGCTGCCGTTCTTCGGCATCATCAGCGAGATCATCCCGGTCTTCTCCCGCAAGCCGATCTTCGGCTACAAGGGCCTGGTGGCCGCGACGATCGCGATCGCCGCGCTGTCGATGAGCGTCTGGGCGCACCACATGTTCGCCACCGGCGCGGTGCTGCTGCCCTTCTTCAGTTTCCTGAGCTTCCTGATCGCCGTGCCGACCGGCATGAAGTTCTTCAACTGGATCGGCACCCTGTGGCGGGGGCAGATCAGCTTCGAGACGCCGATGCTCTGGTCGATCGGCTTCCTGGTCACCTTCCTCTTCGGCGGTCTGTCGGGTGTGCTGCTGGCCAGCCCGCCGATCGACTTCCACGTCTCGGACTCGTACTTCGTCGTCGCCCACTTCCACTACGTGCTGTTCGGCACGATCGTGTTCGCGGTGTTCGCCGGCATCTACTTCTGGTTCCCGAAGTTCACCGGTCGGATGCTCGACGAGCGGCTGGGCCGGGTGCACTTCTGGCTGACCTTCGTCGGCTTCCACACCACCTTCCTGGTGCAGCACTGGCTCGGTGCCGAAGGCTTCCCCCGCCGGTACGCCGACTACCAGGCGATCGACGGCTGGACCACGCTGAACATGATCTCCACGGTCGGCTCGTTCGTCACCGGCATCTCCACCCTGCCGTTCCTGTACAACGTGTGGAAGTCGTACAAGGCCGGGCCGCTGGTCGAGGTCGACGACCCGTGGGGCCACGGGAACTCGCTGGAGTGGGCGACGAGCTGCCCGCCGCCGCTGCGCAACTTCGACCGGATGCCCCGGATCCGCTCCGAGCGGCCGGCGTTCGACCTGAAGTTCCCGGAGCTGGCCGCCGGCCACCACTCGGTCGCCGGCCCGCCGGAGGGCGGTGCCAAGCCGCTGACCAGCGAGTCGGACGGCGGTGCCACCTACCAGGAGGACACCGCCAGCAACATCGACCGGCGCTGACCCACGGGCGACGCTGACCGACTGACTCACACCGGCCTACGACGCGGCCCCGGGCGGAATGCGCCCGGGGCCGCGTCGTGCCTCTGGGAGCCCGTCACCGCAGGGCCGGCACCCGGTCCGGCACCGCCCGGCGGCGCAACTGCATGGCGACCATCGGCAGCGCCAGCAGCAGCCCCGCCGCACCGATCGCCACGAAACCCCACGTCGGCGTACTGGCGTCGATCACCGCACCGGTCAGCGGCGCCCCGACGGCCATGCCCACGGTCAACGCCGAACCATGCAGGCCCATCGCCTCGCCGCGTACCGCCGCCGGGGCCAGCCGGGCGACCGCGTCGGACGTGGCGGCGATCGTCGGCGCGCAGAGCAGCCCGGCCGGGGCTAGGGCCAGGGCCAGGGTCCACCAGTGCCCGGCCCCGAGGCCGACCGGAATGGTGGCGACCGCCAGCGTCACCATCAACCCGACCGGCGGCACCGCACGCCGGGTGGCGCCGTAGGCGAACCCGCCGACCAGTGAGTACGCCCCCCAGCCGGCCAGCACGACGCTGGTCCAGGCCAACTGGTCGCTGTCCCGCAGCGCGGCGATCAACGCGACGTCGGTGCCGCCGAGCACCAGCGTCGACGCTGCGCCGACCGCGAGGACCCCGAGCAACTGCGGGGTCAGCCAGTCCCGCCGGGCGATCCGGACGCCAGCCCGCTCCGGCTCCTCATGCCGGGCGCGGATCGGCGGGTCGACGACGAACAGCGCCAGCCCGGCGGCGACCAGGCCGGCGCCGACCGCGACCATCGCGATCCGAGGGGAGACCGAGGTGGCGAGCAGCACCGCCAGCGCCGGGCCGATCATGAAGGAGAGCTCGACCGACATCGAATCCAGGGCGTACGCCGGACGCCGCTGCTCCGCCGGGACCAGGGCGGCCAGCGACTGCCGGATCACCGAGAACATCGGCAGGTTGAGCAGACCGGCGGCGACCGCGGCGACGAGCAACGCGGGGTACGGCAGCGCCTGCGCCACGGCCCAGAAGACGCCCTGGGCGGCGATCGAGACGGCCAGCACCGGACGTAGTCCGTGCCGGTCGACCAACCGGCCCAGCACCGGTGCGCCGATCGCGGCCCCGACGGTCAACGCGGTACCAGCCAGACCAGCCGCGCCGTACCCCCGGCCCAGTTCCAGCACGACGTACAGGGTCAGCGCCACTCCGGCGGCGGTGTTCGGCATCCGGGCCAGCACCGACAGGGCGAGCAGCCGGGCCACACCGGGCAGCGCGAGCGCCTGCCGGTAAGGAGTCAGGTTCATCGGTCGGTGTTACCTCCGGCCGGCATCATGCCTGCCGGGTACGACGTCGGCCAACCGATATCCGCGCCGCCAGCCCGACATCCGGTCCGACCCCGGCCGGCGGGTCAGGCCGGACGCAGCACCGGGGAGCCGGTCAACGTCACCCCGGCGGCCCGCATCGCGTCCACCGCCACCTCGGTGGTGGCCCGGGCCACCCCGGCGGTCAGGTCGAGCAGCACGGTGGTGTCGAAGCCGGCCCGGGCGGCGTCCAGCGCGGTCGCCCGTACGCAGTGGTCGGTGGCGATGCCGACCACGTCGACCCCGGTGATCCCGCGTTCCCGCAGCCAGTCGGCCAGGTCGGTGCCGTCGTCCGTGCGGCCCTCGAAGCCCGAGTAGGCCGCCGCGTACTGGCCCTTACGGAAGACCGCCTCGATCCGATCGGTGGCCAGCCCGGGATGGAACTCGTCCCCGCCGGTGCCCACCACACAGTGCGCCGGCCAGGTGTCGACGAAGTCCGGCGGGTCGCCGAAGTGCGCGCCGGGGTCGACGTGGTAGTCCTTGGTCGCCACCACATGCCGCCACCGCCGCTGCGGTGCTTCGGCGACGGTCCGAGAGATCGCCGCCGCCACGTCGGTGCCGCCGCCCACCGCGAGTGAGCCGCCTTCACAGAAGTCGTTCTGTACGTCAACGATGATCAGTGCCCGGTGCATGGTCGTCGTCCTCCTGCTTCTGACTTCTGAACGGGCGGTCACCGGCCGCTCCCGGTCGCGCCGGTCACGGCCAGGCGGTCACTGGTCGGCGGGCACGACGGTCACCGGAATGGCCGGATCTCCGGCGGACAGTTTCAGCCCTTCCCACGGTATCGAGATCAGGCAGCGACGCAGGTGCTCGCGGGACTCGTCGAGGGTCGGCCGGGCCAGCGCCTCGCCAGTGGCGACAAAGGACCGTTGCAGCACCCGGTCACCGTTGACCCGGTCCGGCACTCCCTGCGAGACGACGATCTCCTCGGTGGCGGTGCCGGTCGGCTTGTGCCGGCGTACCGCCACCTTCCGGCCCCCGACGGTGGCCTTGTTCTCGGAGCGCTTGACCACCGGCCGGCCGTCGACCTCGACCAGCTTGTAGACCAGCCGGGCGGTCGGCGCGCCGGACCCGGTCACCACGGCGGTCCCGGCGCCGTACATGTCGACCGGCTCGGCGGCGAGCGAGGCGATCGAGTACTCGTCGAGATCACCGGAGACTATGATCTTGGTCTCGGTGGCGCCGAGCGAGTCGAGCAGTTCCCGGGACTGTTGCGCCAGGACCGACAGGTCACCGGAGTCGATCCGGATCGCCCGCAGGTCCGGTCCGGCGACCTCGATCGCGTTACGGATGCCCTGGCTGATGCTGTAGGTGTCGACCAGCAACGTGGTGTCCCGCCCGAGCGTGGCCACCTGGGACGCGAACGCGGCCCGTTCGTCGTCGTGCAACAGGGTGAACGCGTGCGCCGAGGTACCCGCCGTCGGGATGCCGTACCGGGCACCCGCCGCCAGGTTGGACGTGGCCGCGAAACCGGCCAGGTACGCGCTCCGGGCGGCCGCCACCGCCGCCTCCTCATGGGTGCGCCGCGAGCCCATCTCGATCACCGGCCGGCCGCGGGCCGCCGTCACCGCCCGCGCCGCCGCCGCCGCGATCGCGCAGTCGTGGTTCAGCACCGACAGCACCAGGGTCTCCAACAGGACGCACTCGGCGAAGGTGCCGGAGACGGTGAGGATCGGCGAGTTCGGGAAGAACAACTCGCCCTCGGCGTACCCGTCGACGTCCCCGGTGAACCGGTAGTCGGTCAGCCACTGTGCGGTGTCGGCGTCGACCACCGCGCGGTCCCGCAGGTGACGGACGGTCTCCGCATCGAAGCGGAAGTCCCGGATCAGGTCGACCAGCCGGCCGGTGCCGGCGACCACACCGTACCGGCGGCCGGTCGGCAGCCGCCGGGCGAAGACCTCGAACACGCAGTGCCGGTGCGCGCTGCCGTCGGCCAACGCGGCGGCGAGCATGGTCAGCTCGTAGTGGTCGGTCAGCAGAGCGGGGCTTGAGCTGGTCACCTGGCTACTGTACGGCCGCCCGGCCGGCCCGGCCTGTCCCGGCCCGGTGGCCCCGGCTCGTCGGGCAGGGCGCGCACCGCCTCGGCCAGCTCGGCACGCCCGGTCACGCCGAGCTTGCCGTACGCCCGGTGCAGATGGTTCTCCACGGTGCGGGGCGACAGGAACAACCGCTGCGCTATCTCCCGGCTGGCCACGCCGGCCGCCGCCAGCTTCGCCACTTGTTGCTCCCGGCCGGTCAGGTTGGGCCGGCCGGCCAGCAACGCCGGGGTACGCACGTCGACGCACTGGCCGAGCGACCGGCCGAGCAGCACGTTGGTCTGCCCGGTCACCGGCGAGCGGGCCAGCCGCTGCCGCCGTACCGCCATCGCGGCGGACTCGGCGGCGAACAGGTGCAGCCCGAGGCCGGCGAAGCCGCTGGCCGCGCGCAGCAGGGCACCGTACGGTCCGTTGGTGGCGCCCTGCGCCTGACGCAGGACCAGCGGCGGCAGCGGGCCCTCGACGACCTTGGCGAGCTCGGTCAGCCGGTCCACCGCCAGGTCGGCCCGGTCCAGCCGGACCAGGTCGTGCAGCACCATCACCTCGTGGCCGGCGAAACCATCGGTACGCAGCCGGGCCGCCAGCTCCCGCAGCATGCCGACCGCGCCGGTGACGTCCCCCTCGGCGACCGCCACCCAGCAGCGCGCCTGCTCCCGCCACGGGTACAGGATGGCCATCCCGGGTGTCTGTGCCCGGTCCGAGTCGGCCATCGCCGCGGCGGCCTGGGCCGCCTCGCCACGCAGGGCGGCCGCGTGTGCGCGTTCGGCGTGGGCCAGCCCGGCGTACACCCGGCCGGTGGCCAGCGTGGCGCACGCCTGCAAGCTGTGTCGCAGCGCGTCGTCGAGCCGGCCGCGCAGCCGGGCGGCCTGCGCCCGGATCACCGACAGGTAACCGGACCCGAGCCGGAAGTCACCGGCGTCGGCCAGGTCGGCGAACTCCTCGGCGACGATCGCCTCGATCCCGGACAGGTCGCCGGCGAGCACCAGCCGGGTGCCGCGGGCGAGCTCCAGCGCCAGCTGCAGGTAGGGAAGCTCGGTACGCCAGTGCGGGGCGTCGGCCTCGACCCGGGCGATGGCCCGGCCGCTGCCGGTCAGGTCGCCCTGCGCGGCCTGCAGGTGGGCGATGGTGCACTGGGCCAGCCCGTGGGCGGCGTGACTGGCCGCCGGCCGGTCGAGTACGGCACGTGCCAGCCGCAACGCGGCGTCACACTCCAGCCGGTGCAACCGCATGATCGCCTCGAACGAGTCGACCCGGACCCGCTCGGCCGGGTCGGTCAGCTCGCGGGCACCGGCCGCCAGGTCCTCCAGCGTCGACTCGTTGCCGAGCCCCCAGTAGGCGACCAGTCCCAGCACCATCAACCAGCGGCTGCGTCGTTCGTCGGTGGTGACCTCGTCGCGGACCGCCTCGATGGTGGCCAGGGCCCGCTCCGGCTCGTCGCGGAACATCAGGATGGTCGCCCTCAGCTCGGCCGCGTCGAACCCCCCGCCGGCGTCGAACGCGCGGGCGGCCAGCCGGTCCGCCAGTGGGACGTCGTACCCGGCGAACGCCCGGCCGGCCGCGCTGAGCAGCATCGCCGGGTCGTCGGCGGTGTTCGACTCCAGCCGCCAGACGGCGACCCGCAGCAGATCCTCCCGGCGCCGTGCCCCGACTCCGTCCACGAGCGAGGCGAGCCGCGCCTGCAGCCGCTGCGCCCGGGTGACCGGGCACCGGCGGCGTACCACCTCGCCGTACAGCGGATGGGCCATGTGCACGTCCTGCCGGCGGTCGTCGACGTCGACCCGGATCAGCCCGCGTTCCTCGGCGGCCTCCACGTCGGCGTGCCGGCTGGTCCGCAGCAACAGCTGCAGCCCGATCGGCTGGCCGAACGCCACCAGCTCGACGACGCCGCGGACCGGCGGGCTGAGCCGGCCGATCCGGCTGTCGATCAGATCGGTCAGGCTCGGTGCCAGCTCCAGCCGGCCGGTCCACCGCCACACCCCGTACGTCTGGGTCAGCTCCTGCCCGGACTGGGCGGCGATGACGAGCTCCCGCAGCAGCAGCGGATTTCCTTCGGACAGTCGCCACAGCCGTTCGGCCGACGTCGGGTCCAGCGGCCCACCGAGCAGCTCCATCAGCAGGCCGGTGCTGTCGACGACGTCCAGCGGCGCCAGCTGGTCGTGTACCACCAGATCGTCGGCCCACAGTGCCCGGATCGGCAGCGGCACCGGCTCGCCGCTGAGCAGCGTACCCAGCACAGTGGCGTGGCCGGAGCGGGCGATCAGGTTCGTCACCGCCGCCGAGGAGGGGTCGAGCAGGTGCGCGTCGTCGATGGCGAGCACGATCGGCCGGCCGGCGGCCCGCTGCCGCAGCGACTCGACGGCCCAGCGCAGCAGCGCCGACGGGGACAACCCGGGTGGCTGATCCGCCGGGAGTACCTGGGCGAGGCCGGCGAACGGCAGGCCGGCGGCGCTGACGCTGCCCGAGGCGAACCAGACCGCGTAGGTCTCGGTCGGCAGTCTACCTACGACTTCCCGTAGCAGTCGGCTCTTGCCGATCCCGGCGGAGCCACTGAGGATCAGGCCGCGACCGCCGTCGGTGGCGGCGGCGAACAGCCGGTCGAGCTCTTCGGACCGTCCCACGAAGCTCCACAGGCCCATGGCAGGGGAGCATATAGAACAGTTGCCAAGGGGGAAGGGGCGGTCACGGATCGCAGTTGAGTATGAAGTGTTTGATCAGTTGAGTAGCGATGATCGTCGCTGTGTAAGTGATTGTGCACGTAGCGTCGGTGTATTGGTATTTCGTGGCGATGACGCCCGAAGGAGCTCAGCTTGTGGAGTCCGTGACAACACCGTCGAATCGCCCGGCTGCCCGCGCCGCGGCCCGAGTGCCCCGGCAGCGTAGGCGGCCGCGCCGACCGGGTGACCTGGCCGTGGACCTGCCGATGGCCGCCCCGATGCCGCCGCCCCCGGCCGACGAACCGGTCGCGGCCGTCGTGGTCGGAGCCGCCGCCAACAGCCGCCGTGCCGTGCTGACCGCGTTTCTCGACGGTGAATCGCTGCCCGACCTGCGTCCGCCCGAGAGTTTCCTGGTCATCCGGCACGGTACGGTCGAGCGGATCGCGGCCTACCTGCCGGGCTGGTCGCAGCCGTGGATCGTCCCGGCGCGGTCGGCGCGGTCCGGTGCCGGCCTGGCCCTGCCCCGTCCACCGCGCCGGGTCGAGGTGAGCCGACCGGATGCTCCGCTGCGCCGGCTCAGCCTGGTCGATTCGCCCGACCTGGAGACGCTCCGGTCGGCCGGCGCGACGGTGCTGCTCGACGCGGCGGTACGCGGCGGCGCGCTGGTCTTCGTGGTTGGTGCCGGGCCGCCGCCCGGGCAGGTCGAACACGAGCTGCTGCGCCGGGCACTGCGCGCCGGTATCACGGTGTTTGTCGCCATCACCGCGGCCGGCGTACAGAGCGCGGGCGAGTCGTTCCAGCGGGCGGCGCTGCTGGCCGCCGTGCCGGAGCTGGAACAGGCACCCTGGCATTCGGTCGACGCGGCAACCGGCGACGCGGTATTTCTCCGCCGGGAGGTGACCGACTGGGCCGCCCGGGAGGCGCTGCACCGGGCCGGTGCCGGTCTGGCCGATCAGTCGGCGTTCGACGAGCCGCCGACGCTGCCGCCCGGCGGGCCGGCAGCCGACTGGTCCGAGCAGCTGGACCGGGTGGTGCGACGGATCGGCCAGCGGGTGCGGCACACCCTGGCGATCGAGTTGGCCAACCTGCACCTGGCCGCGGTACGCGAGCTGCTGTTCGGCGGTGGACCGGCCGGGATACCCGGCTTCCTGGACCGCGAGTTCCTGACCCTGTCGTTGCAGGCCAGCACGGCCTGTGCCGTGGGCGTGGATGACGCGATGGACGAGGTGGTCGAGCAGGTGTTCGGGGCCGACCCGGCGCAGCGGCTCGGTCCGCTGCTGCGCGAGCAGCTCCGCCGCCGGCTGCTCGGGGATCCACCCACGGCGGTCGCGGAAGGACTCCTGACGACCGCTGCGGGCCAGTGCGAGCCGGTGCCGTCTCTCGCCGCCGGGCCGGCCCCCGTGGTGGTGGATGTCTTCGCCGCGTACCCGGTGCAGCGGTCCCGGTGCACCGTGCCGCCGATCGGCGTCGCGCTCGCCGCCGACTGCTGGCACCCGCGCGGTGGACCGTCCGGGATGGCGCCGGACCAGGCCCGGTCCTGGATCCAGCAGGCGCTGCGGGCGGTGGAGATCGCGCTGTCCCAGGAGATCTCGTTGCGGTTCGCCGCGGTACGGCGTGGCCTGGCCAACCTGTTGGCAGATGCGATCGACAGCGGCGACGCGCCGGGCTGACCGTGGTGGGCGTTGTCCGCCCCGTCCCCACCGGTGGCACGATGGGGGAATGGCGGCTCCCCAGGTTGCTCCGGTCGAGACGCCGGACACGGTCGAGGTACCAGGTGACGAACGCCTGTGGGTGACCATCGTCTGGGACGATCCGGTCAACCTGATGACGTACGTGACCTGGGTTTTTCAGAAGTTGTTCGGGTACAGCCAGGCCAAGGCGGAGGAGCTGATGCTCGACGTGCACAACAAGGGCCGGGCGGTGGTGTCCAGCGGCCCCCGCGAGCGGATGGAGCTCGACGCGTCCCGGCTGCACGCCTACGGGCTCTGGGCGACGGTCGATCGGGCATGAGCATGTTTCGACGCCGCAACGGGCGGGTCGTCGCGGTCTTCTCCCCCGACGAGGTACGGGTGCTGCGCAAGGTCGCCGGTGAGGTGGTGGGTCTGCTCACCGACGGGTTCGAACGGGACGACCCAGTGGTCGACCGGCTCTTCCCGGACACTTACCGGGACGATCCGGCGAGCTCGGCGGAGCTGCGGCGGTACACCGAGAGCGACCTCAAGACGGCCAAGATCGACCAGGCGGGAGCGGTGCTCGCCGCGTTGCCGGCCGACGCCGACGACACGGGCGCGGAGGTCCGCCTGGACGGCGAGGCGGCCGAGGCGTGGCTGCGCGCGATCAACGACGCCCGGCTGGCGATGGGCGTCCGGTTGCAGGTGCGGGCCGACACCGATCTCGGCGCCGAGCTGGCGGCGGCCGAGCGGGACGATCCGTCGTCGAGCCGGCTGTTCCAGCTGTCGGTCTACGCCTATCTGGGCTATCTGCAGGAGTCCCTGCTCGGCGCGTTGCTCGACTGACGTCGGCTGGCGTCGAACAGTGCCGGCCAGTGCCGGCCAGTGTCGGACAGCGTGACGACCGCCACGGGCCGGCCGGGCCGGAGAAGCGGAGAAGGCGGTAGGCTGGGGTCGTGCTGAGCATCGACCGGTCGATCATCGACGCGATCGTCGCCCATGCCCGCCGGGACCACCCCGACGAGGCGTGCGGCGTCGTCGCCGGACCGGCCGGCTCGGACACGCCGACCCGGCACGTCCCGATGCAGAACGCGGCCCGCTCGATGACGTTCTACGAGTTCGACTCGATGGAGCAGTTGCATCTGTGGCGGGAGATGGACGACCGGGACGAGGAGCCGGTGGTGATCTACCACTCGCACACCGCGACCGAGGCGTACCCGTCCCGCACCGACGCGGCGATCGCCGGCTGGCCCGAGGCCCACTACCTGCTGGTCTCCACCCGTGACCCGGAGGTCACCGAGATCCGGTCGTTCCGCATCGTGGACGAGGTGGTGACCGAGGAGCCGGTCAATCTCATTGACGCCGGTGTCGACCCGCACGCGGTGCAGTCGTACCTGTTCGGGCAGACCCCGACCACGGTCGACTACGAGTGTTCGTCCGGCCGCTGACCCTGGCGCCGTACCGCACCGCAGTCTGGTCCGACCTACCGTTGCAATAGGAGCACGTCAATGTCTATCGAAGTTCGCGTCCCCACCATCCTGCGCAGCTACACCGGCGGCGCCAAGGTCGTCGAAGGCAACGGGGACACCCTCGCCGCCCTGCTGGACGACCTCGACGCCAAGCACTCCGGCCTGCGTGGCCGGCTGGTCACCGACGAGGGCAACCTGCACCGGTTCGTCAACATTTACGTCAACGACGAGGATGTCCGGTTCCTCGGCGCGCTCGAGGCCAAGGTCGCCGACGGGGACACCGTGACGATCCTGCCCGCGGTGGCCGGCGGCGCGGGCGACATCGCCTCGGCCGCCACCACCACCGTCAGCGGCTGAGCGCCCCGCCATGGCGCGCTACGACAGCCTGCTCGACGCGTGTGGCGGCACCCCGCTGGTCGGCCTGCCCCGGCTCTCCCCGGTGGTGCCCGACGGGGCACCACCGGTACGGCTGTGGGCCAAGCTGGAGGACCGCAACCCGACCGGCAGTGTCAAGGACCGGGCGGCCATGTTCATGGTCCGCGCCGCCGAACGGGCCGGGCGGCTCCGACCCGGAGACACCATCCTCGAACCCACCAGCGGCAACACCGGCATCTCGCTCGCCATGGTGGCGAAGCTGCGCGGCTACCGGCTGGTCTGCGTCATGCCGGAGAACGTCTCCGCCGAACGGGTCCAGCTGCTCCGGATGTACGGCGCCGAGATCATCTTCTCGCCGGCCGCCGGCGGCTCCAACCAGGCGGTGGCCACCGCCAAGCAGATCGCCGCCGAGCACCCCGACTGGGTGATGCTCTACCAGTACGGCAACAGCGGCAACGCCCAGGCCCACTACGAGACCACCGGGCCGGAGCTGCTGCGCGACCTGCCCACGGTCACCCACTTCGTCGCCGGGCTCGGCACCACCGGCACCCTGATGGGCACCGGGCGCTACCTGCGGGAGAAGGTCGACGGCATCGAGGTGGTCGCGGCCGAGCCCCGCTACGGCGAGCTGGTGTACGGGTTACGCAACATCGACGAGGGCTACGTGCCGGAGCTGTACGACGCGAACGTGCTGACCCGGCGGTTCTCGGTGGGTACCCGCGACGCGGTGCTGCGGACCCGGCAGCTGGTCGAGGTGGAAGGGCTCTTCGTCGGCTTCTCGACCGGCGCCGTACTGCACGCCGCGCTCGCCGTCGCGCACGAGGCGGTCAAGGCCGGTCGCCGCGCCGACGTGGCGTTCCTGGTCGCCGACGGCGGCTGGAAGTACCTCTCCACCGGTGCGTACGGCGGCACGCTGTCCGACGCCGAGGAAGCGCTGGAAGGTCAGCTCTGGGCCTGAACCGCACCGGTCGGTACGGTCTGTGGCCCGGTGCTCCGGTGCAAATGATTGGTTGCGCTATGGGCGATCCTGGGGCGGGTTGTCGAAGTCGCTCCAGTTGTTCGCGCTTCGGTGTCACGTTGACGACAAGTTGCAGCGGATCTTTCATTCCGCTGCTGGCTGCGGCGTAGGCTGCCGAGCGTGGCAGAGCCGCTGGTGGAGATCTTCGATGGCATGGACGGCGCATCGCCGGTGTCTCACCGCGACCGTGGGAACAGTTGATGCGTCTGACCGTACTCGGCTGCGCCGGGAGTTTCCCCGGGCCCGAGGCAGCCTGTTCGGCCTACCTGATCGAGGCGGACGGGTTCCGCCTGCTCGTCGACTTCGGCTCGGGTTCGCTGTCCGCCCTGCAGCGGTACGCCGGCCTGCACGCGGTCGACGCGATCCTGCTCACCCACCTGCACTGCGACCACATGCTCGACGCCTGCACCTACGTGGTGGTGCGGCGCTACGCCCCGGACGGCCCGTACCCGCCGCTGCCGGTCTACGCCCCGGCCGGCGCGCCCGACCGGATCGCCACCGCGTACAACATCAGCGGCGAGTCGGTCGACGACGTCTACACCTTCTACGGACTGCAACCCGGCAGCTTCCCGATCGGCCCGCTGCAGGTCACCGTCGACCGGGTCAACCACCCGGTGGAAACCTACGGAGTACGCGTGGAGCACGGCGACCGGGTGCTGACCTACTCGTCGGACACGGCACCCTGTGAGGCGCTGCTGCGGCTGGCCCAGGACGCGCACGTCTTCCTCTGCGAGGCCAGCTACCTCGACGGGGTGGACAACCCACCGGATCTGCACCTGACCGGCCGCGAGGCCGGGGAGGCCGCGACCAAGGCGGGCGTCGGCCGGCTGCTGCTGACCCACCTGGTCACTGCCTGGGGCAGCGAGGCGTCGACGTTCGAGGCGGCGGCGTCGAGCTTCGACGGGCCGGTCGAGATCGTCCGGGCCGGCGCCCGTTACGAGGTCTGACCGGCAGACATCGGCCAACCGGTCTCTTGCCGCAGAGTTCGCCCGCTGGTCAACGCGGCGTAGCCTCGGCCACCCGCACAGGCGCGACCGTGACACCCATGCGCGTCGCGATCGTCACCGAGTCCTTCCCGCCGGACCTCAACGGGGTGGCGCACTCCGTGGTGCGGGTCGCCGAACACCTGGTCGCCCGCGGCCACGAGCCGTTGGTCGTCGCGCCGGCGCCAGCGCCGGCCGCCGCCGAGCGGGCGGAGGCCGGCGCCCACCCGTACCCGGTGGTCCGGGTGCCGAGCCTGCCGGTGCCGCTGTACCGCAGCTTCCGGCTCGGCCTGCCGAGCCGCCGGCTGACCGAGGTGCTGGCCGAGCACGCCCCGGACGTCGTACACCTGGCCAGCCCGTTCGTGCTCGGTGCGCGAGGACTGACGGTCGCCCGCCGGTTGCGGCTACCCACCCTGGCGGTCTACCAGACCGACGTGGCCGCCTACGCCCGCGCGTACCACCTGGGGTGGAGCGTGGCGACGGTCTGGCGCTGGCTGCGCGAGATCCACAACGCGGCGGACCGCACCCTGGCGCCCTCGACCGCCGCGGCCGCCGACCTGACCGCCAACGGCATCGACCGGGTACGCATCTGGGGCCGCGGCATCGACCCGGTCCGGTTCGACCCGGCCCGCCGCTGCGAACAGACCCGCCGCGAGCTGGCCCCCGGTGGTGAGACGCTGGTCGGCTACGTCGGCCGGCTCGCCGCCGAGAAGCGGGTGGACCTGCTCGCCGAGACCAGCCGGCTGCCGGGCGTACGGGTCGTGGTGGTGGGTGACGGACCGGCCCGCAAGGAGTTGGAACGCGCCCTGCCGGCGGTCCGCTTCCTCGGCGCCCGGCACGGCCGCGAACTGGCCCGGCTGTACGCCAGCTTCGACGTGTTCACCCACACCGGGCCGCACGAGACCTTCGGCCAGACCGTGCAGGAGGCGCAGGCCAGCGGCGTACCGGTGGTGGCACCGGCCGCCGGTGGCCCGATGGACCTGGTGGTGTCCGGGGTGACCGGGCTGCTGGTGCCGCCCGGTGATCCGACGGCGCTCGCCGGGGCGGTCGCCGGCCTGGTCGCCGACCCGGCCCGTCGGGCCCGGTACGGCCGGGCCGCGCGGGCCGCGGTCGCCGGCCGTACCTGGGCGGCGATCGGCGACGAGTTGATCGAACACTACCGCGCCGTGTTGGACGCCCCCGGCGTCGTGGCCCGCCTGCCGGTCGCCGCCTGAGCGGACCGGTCCGGTGTGACCCGGACGGTGCGCCCGGACGGGTCCGGTGTGACCCGGACGGGGCCCGGCGCGGCGCGGCACATAGGCTCTGCGCATGGCACGACCCGACGGACGCACCCACGCCCAGCTACGACCGGTGACCCTGACCCGCAACTGGAGCATGCACCCGGAAGGGTCGGTGCTGGTCGAGTTCGGGCAGACCAAGGTGCTCTGCACCGCGAGCGTCACCGAGGGGGTGCCCCGCTGGCGGAAAGGGTCCGGACTGGGCTGGGTTACGGCCGAGTACGCCATGCTGCCGCGGGCGACCACCACCCGGTCGGACCGGGAGAGCGTCAAGGGCCGGCTGGGTGGTCGGACCCACGAGATCTCCCGGCTGATCGGGCGCAGCCTGCGTGCCGCCGTCGACCTGAAGGCGCTCGGGGAGAACTCGATCGTGCTGGACTGCGACGTGCTGCAGGCCGACGGCGGCACCCGGACCGCCGCGATCACCGGCGGCTACGTCGCGCTGAACGACGCGGTCAGCTGGCTGGCCGACCGCAAGGCGCTCAGCGGCAAGCCGGACCGGGTGATGCGGCGCTCGATCGCGGCGGTCAGCGTGGGCGTGATCGACGGCGAACCGCGGCTGGACCTGTGCTATCTGGAGGACGTCGCGGCCGACGTGGACATGAACGTGGTCTGCACCGGCGACGGCGACTTCGTCGAGGTGCAGGGCACCGGTGAGGCGGCGGTGTTCGGCCGGGACCAGCTTGACGCCATGCTCGACCTGGCGGTCGCCGGTTGCGCCGAGCTGACCGCCGTGCAGCGTAAGGTGCTGGACCGGTGAGCGCGGCACCTCCCGGGCGCACCCGGCTGCTGCTCGCCACCCGCAACGGCAAGAAGCTGGCCGAGCTGCAGCGGATCCTGGACACCTCGCTCGGTGCCCACCGGGTTCAACTGGTCGGGCTGGCCGACCTGGAGCCCTACCCGGAGGTGCCCGAATCCGGCCTCACCTTTGGTGAGAACGCGCTGCTCAAAGCCAGGGAAGGCTGCCGGCACACCGGGCTGCCGACGGTCGCCGACGACTCCGGGTTGGCCGTCGACGCGCTGGGCGGGATGCCCGGAGTGTTCAGCGCCCGGTGGTCCGGCCGGCACGGTGACGACCTCGCCAACCTGAATCTGGTGCTGGCCCAACTGGCCGACGTGCCGGACGAGCACCGGGCGGCGTCGTTCGTCTGCGCGGCGGCCCTGGTGCTGCCCGGCGGCAAGGAACACCTGGTCGAAGGTCGTCAGTCCGGCCGGCTGTTGCACGCCGGTCGTGGCGACGGCGGCTTCGGTTACGACCCGATCTTCATCGGCGACGGCCAGGAACGGACCAACGCCGAGCTCAGCTCGGCCGAGAAGGACGCGATCAGCCACCGTGGCAAGGCATTCAGGTTGATGGCGAAGGTCGTCGCGAAGACCCTCGGATGACGCCGGTAGATTTAATTAGTGCTTAGATCTCTGGTTACGCGGCGTACATCTGAGCTCACCCCCGTTAGGCTCGCGCGGCAAGCTCGTGCCACAGGGGGGCTGTTTTCTTGAGCAGACACAGATTGAGCGACGTCATCGCGCGTACCGGGTCCGGCCGTCGCCGGCTCATCGTCGGCGGCGTCAGCGCCGCGCTGCTGGCCGGCATGGTGGTCACCGCCCTGCCGTTGCTCGCCGACGACGAGGTCACCGTGTCGGCGACCGCCGACACCACCGCAACCGACGTGCCGCAGGACGGTGACAACGGGGCGAAGACCACCCTGGCCACCTGTCCCGCGCTCTGCGAGCGCAACCCGCGGGGGGCCCGGGACGCGATCGTCGAGTTCACCGTCGACCAACTACCGAAGACCGTTCGCAACCTGCGGGTCCGCCTGCAGTTGTACTCCTGGCAGGACCTGGACGCGCAGGTCACCGCGTACCGGACCGCAGTGGACGCCCGTCAGTCGCGGCCGTCGCTGGCCGGGGCGGACGGTATCGCCCGGACCGTCGACCGGGCACTCGCGACGCTGCCGACGGTCCGCAAGGGCTACAACGAGTGGGACGTGTCCGCGCAGGTCGCCGGCAACGGCACCTACACGTTCGCGCTGCGCCAGACCGGGCTGAACCAACGCGTCTACTGGCCGTCGGTCGAGTACCGCGACCAGTCGATCCGGCCACGGCTGGTGATCAGCTACGAGCCGGCGGCGGACGCGCCCAGCAGCCCGCCACCGGCTGCGGCGCCCACCCCGTCGGCGCCGCCGAGCGCGCCGGTGCCGACCACGCCGGCCCCGTCGGCGTCCGCATCGGCCTCCGCTTCGCCGACCGCCGCGCCCAGCCCGTCGGCCAGCCCGCCGGCCCCCGGTGCCGGCTGTGGCTCGGTGTCGGACCTGCTGGTGCCCGCCTGCGGTGCCTGGTGGGGGATGTACTCGCCGACCAGCGCCGCGAAGGGCTGGAACCACGGGGGTGCGGTCGCCGAGGTGGAGGCGCAGGTCGGGCGCAAGTTCGACATCGTGCACCGCTATCACGACTTCTCGAACGCCGGCAGCAACGGGGCGTTCCCTGACAAGTTCGAGCAGGAGCAGATGCGCGGCGGCCGGTTGATGTTCTTCGCCTGGGAGTCCCGGATCTTCTCCTCCGGCACCACGCTGAGCTGGCGGGACGTCTACAGCGGCCGGTACGACTCGGTGATCGACGACGTGGCCGGCCGGATCAAGGCGACCGGGGTGCCGGTGTTCATGGGCTTCGACCACGAGCCGGAGGACGAGCCGGCGAAGGGCAGCGACGCCGACTTCGTGCGGGCCTGGCGGCACGTGCACCAACGCTTCGCGAAGGCCGGCGCGGACAACGCGGTCTGGGTGTGGGTGATGATGGGCTGGTCGGGCCATTACGACCGGTACGCCGACCTCTACCCCGGTGACGCCTATGTGGACTGGGTCGGCTACGATCCGTACAACTTCTACGCCTGCAACGGCGGCAAGACCTGGAAGGATCCGCACACCACGGTCGGCGGGTTCTACCGGTGGCTGGACGAGCACCGCATCGGTGTGGGCAAACCCCGGATGCTGGCCGAGTTCGGCAGCAACTTCGACCCGGACGACCCGGCGGCGAAGCAGCGGTGGTTCGAGCAGTTCCCGGCGGCGATCAAGGCGCATCCGAAGATCAAGGCGGTGGTCTACTTCAACTCCGCCGGATCGACGACCACGTCGGCCACCTGCAACATGACGATGAACCACAACCCGTCCGCACTGGCCGGGTTCACCAGGGCCGGCAAGGATCCGTATTTCCGGCAGCCGCTGCCGGGCCGGAGTTGACCTGATAGGACGTTCAGCAGATCTGGTAGAAACCCGATCGGTCACCGTCCGATCGGTGGATGTCTGACCCGGCTGGGGTTGGCGCACGCTGTCTGAGACAATTTCCCATCTGGAGGGAAGCGTGAACCAATCCCAGCCTGGCTGGCGTCTGTCCAGCGGCCGTCGTCCGTGGGTATTGTCCCTGGTCGCGACGGCTGCGGTGCTTACACTGATCATCGACGCGACGGCCGCGGGCGCCGCCGTCGTCCCCACCCCGGCTCCGGCCACTCTGGTCTCGACCAATCCGGCGGACCACACTCCACATGCCCGCAACGGCGAAGCCCGGGCGTTCGCCGAGATCGGTGGCGTTGTCTTCGTCGGTGGCACCTTCACCGAGGTCCGGCCGACCAGTTCGGCGCCCTGGGAGGCCCGGCCGTACCTGTTCGGCTACCAGCGGTCCACCGGCGCGCTGGTCGCCGGTTTCCAGCCCGACCTGGACGGTGCGGTGAACACCCTCGAGGTCACCCCGGCCGGTGAGCTGATCGTCGGCGGGGTCTTCCGCAACGTCAACGGCGAGGCCCGCCGCAATCTGGTCGCCCTCGATCCGGCGACCGGTGCCACGGTGCCGTCCTGGGAGGGCCGCTCCGACGGCGGAGTGGTCCGCGACATGGAGGTCAGCGGTGACTGGCTCTACATCGGCGGCGCGTTCAACTGGGTCAACGGCACCCAGCACGCCGGGCTCGCCCGGCTCGACGTGGACACCGGTGCGATCGATCCGACCTTCGACGTCGACATCGCGGTGGGCCGGCACGACGTGCCACCGTACGTGTGGACGCTCGACGTCGCACCCGACGGTGACACGCTGGTCTTCGGCGGCAACTTCCGCGAGGTCGAAGGCCTGATCCGGGAGCAGATCGCGATGGTCGACCTGACCGGCACCCCGGTCCTGGTCGACTGGGACAGCAACCACCGGTTCGCCCCGAACTGCTCCTGGCGGACCTTCACCCACTACGTCCAGGACATCAGCTTCGGCGACGACAGCAGCTACTTCGTCGTCGGCACCAACGGGGGATCGGGCTGGCCGACCGCGTACTGCGACGCGCTGGCCCGCTACGAGACCGCCGACCGGGGCAGCGGCCTCGACGCCACCTGGCTCAACTTCACCGGCAACGACACCATCACCTCGGTGGTGGTCCGCGACGGCATCGCCTACACCGGTGGGCACTTCCGCTGGCTGAACAACCCGAACCGCAGCGACAACGCCGGTGACGGGGCGGTCGACCGGCTCGGCATCGGCGCGGTGACTGTGGCGACCGGGATGCCGGTCAACTGGAACCCCCGGCGCAGCGGCGGATCAGCGCTGCCGCCCGGCGCGAGCAGCTGGGGTTCCGCGGTGCCGGTGCTCTGGTTCGGCTCCGACGGCCTCTACTTCGGCCACAACTCGGACGGGATGGGCAACGAGTACCACGGTCGGCTGGGCATGTTCCCGGACGCGGGTGGGCGGACCGTCGTGCCGCGCAACCCGCCGACCGGCAGCACCGGCTACCTCTACCTGGCGGCAGCCAACGGCGACCTGACCAAGGTGCCGTTCGACGGGGCCACGCTCGGCACGGCTGCCGTCACCAACCAGCCGAATCTGGTCGACGCCGGCGCGGTGTGGCGGGTGCACGACCGGATCTACTGGGCCCGCCCGGTCGCCGGCACCGACACCGGCAGCCGGCTGGACATCTCGATGTTCAACGGCAGCAGCGTCGGCGGGCCGTGGGAGAGCTCGGGCTACAACTCCTGGTTCGACGCGTTGTCGCTGAACGCTGCGTTCTACCTGGACGGCCGGCTCTACTACACCCGCTCCGGCAGTGGCAACGACCAGCTGTTCTACCGGTACTTCGAACTCGACGGCAACTACCTCGGCGCCACCGAGTTCACCGTACCGACCGACGGCGTCACCTGGAGTTCGGTCCGTGGCATGGCCTGGGTGGCCGGCAGCATCGTGTTCGGCTCGTCCGACGGGCGGCTGCGGGCGGTGCCGTTCGACCCGACCGCCGACGTCGCGGTGGCCGGCACCACGGCAACCGTGCTGGCCGAGCCCGACCCGGCGCTCGACTGGACCAACCGGTCGATGTTCTTCGCGGCCGAGTGACCGGGCGGCGTAACGCCCCCCGGTGACCGAGGTGGGTCGGCGGCAGCATCCCTGCTGCCGGCCCACCGGCCATTTTGTAGGGTGAGGCATCGTTGCACAGGGGAGGCGGACCGGTGGGTTCGAGCACACGTCGGCACGGCGCGTTGCCGCGGCTGGTGTTCGCCGTCAAGCGGGCCTACTACCAGCTGCGCTACCCCCGCCTGAAGCTCGGCCGGGACGTGGAGATCCGTGGCCGGATCCGGCTCCGCCGTGGGGTACGGGTGACGATCGGCGACCGGACCCGGCTCAACAAGTTCGTCCGCTTCGCCGGCACGGGTGAGGTCACCGTCGGTGCCGACTGCCTGCTCAACGCCACCTGGATCGGCAGTTGGACCAGCGTCGAGGTCGGCGACCGGTGCCTGCTGTCCGACTGCGAGCTGATGGACAACGATTTCCACAATCTTCCGCCGCAGCTGCGCCACGCACCGCCCGGCCCGGCGACCCGGGCACCGATCGTCGTCGGTGACAACGTCTGGATCGGGGCGCACGTCCTGGTGATGAAGGGCGTCCGGATCGGCCACGACAGTGTCGTCGGTGCCGGCACGGTGGTCCGCGTCGACGTACCCGATCGGGTCGTCGTGATCGGCAACCCGCAGCAGATTGTGAAAAAGTTCGATGAGTGACCAGCCAGCCCGGACCGTGACCCTCACCGACCTGCTGCGGATCCCGCGGCTGCGGTGGCTGACGGTCGTCGCGGGCGCCGCCACCGGTCTGCTGCTGGCGATCGGCTACCTGGTGGTGGCCCCACCCGCCGCCTCGGCCACCGCGGTCGTCGCCGTCCGGCCGGTGGTCACCGACGCCTTCACCTACCCTGGGGCCGGCGCCGACCGGTCGATCAACATGAACGTCGAGAGTGGCATCGCGGCCAGCACCGAGGTGCTCGCCCGGATCGCCGACGCCCGGTCGGCCGACGTGGTCGAGGTCCGCCGGGCACTGCAGATCGAGGTCCCCACCGGCGGCCAGATCCTGCGGTTCACCTACTCGACCGGCACGGTCGACGAGGCGGTCGACACCGTGAACCTGGCGGCCGCCACCTACCTGCAGGTGCGCGAGGAGATGTACGAGCGGCAGCGCACCGACATGCTGGCCTCCTACGACGGGAGCATCGTCAAGGTGGCCGAGCAGCAGGACGCGGCGCAGAGTCGGATCGCCGACGCGAACAGCGCCTCGGCGGCCGACGCGGCGCTGGCCGAGTTCGGCTCGCTGAGCAACCAGTTGGCCGAGCTCAACGCGGCCCGTACCGAGATCGCCGCGATCGACGTCACGCCCGGCTGGATCACCCAGAGCGCCCAGCAGCAGCTGTCCACCGACGGTCCGCCCGGGATCCTGTACCTACTGGCCGGCCTGCTGGTCGGCGCGGTGCTCGGAGTGCTGCTGACCTACCTGCGGGAATCGGTGGACCGGCGGATCCGCAGCGAGGCGGAGGCCAGCGAGGTCGCCGGGCTGCCGCTGCTGGGCACCGTACGCCGCCGCGGGTTGCGGGTCGACGCGCGTACCGTCGATGCCGACGTCCGGTACGTCGGCATGGCCATCGCCGAACAGCTCCGCCAGGCGGTCCGTACCCCGGTGGTGGTGATCTCGTCGCGTAACCGGGAGGACACCACGCCGATGACCGCGAGCCTCGCCGTCGCACTGGCCGCCGACGGGCGGGACGTCTACATCGGCGACGACAGCCACCGGGTTACCGCGCTGCGCGACGCGTTGCTCGCCGACCGGCGCCGGGTGCCGTCCGGGCCGTTCGTGCCGGCGCAGCCGGACGGTGCCGCGCCGGGCCGGCCGGCTCCGGCGGGCGGCCACGACGTCTCGATCCCGTCGCCGGCCGGCGGTACGCCGCAGCTGGACCCGGCCGGCGGCGGCCCTGGCGCGCAGCAGCGCCCCGGCGACAGCGGCGACCCGGAGAGCACCCTCATCTTCTCTCTGCCCAACGTCGACCAGGACCGTACGGTGATCCTGCCCCGGGTGACCGACACGGCGGACGCCCCGGCGAGTCCCGCCCGGCGACCGTCGCCCCGGCCGACCCCGGGCACCGGGCAGTCCGGGCCGGCGGGCGGGGACCGGCCGCCGGCCGGCGATCGCCCGGCCGGCGGCGGCAGCCCGGTGGTGGCCACCATCCCGGTCCGTACGCTGCCGGCGGACGCGCTCACCGTCGGGGCCGGCATGGTCCGGATCGGCCTGTACGCCCAGGCACCGCGCGACGGGGAGATCGTGCTGTTCAACGCCCCACCGGCCGAGTCGGACGAGCGTGGCGTGCGGGAGGCGCGGACCGGCACCGCGATCGTCGTGGTCGAGCGGGACCGTACCCGGCTGGCCGACCTTCGCCGGTTGACCGACCGGCTGCGCGCCGCCGGGGCCGAGCCGCTCGGCTTCGTGCTTACCGGCAGCGGCCGTGGTTGAGCTGGCCCGGCACCCCCCGGCGCTGCCGATCTGGCCGCTGTGGCTGATGTTCGGCCTGGTGCCGGTCTGGTGGCTCAGCGGGCTGTTCTACTTCGGCTGGCCGGTGTTCGGCGCGCTGCTGCTGATCGTCATGTTCGTCCGGGGACGGATCCCGTTGCCCGCCGGCGCCGGGCTCTGGCTGGCCTTCCTGGCCTTCGTGGTGGTCAGCGCCACCCAGTTGGCCGACGTCGGCGCGCTGCTCACCTTCACCTTCCGGTTGTTGTTCTACGTCACCGCGATCGTCGTCTGCTGCTACGTGTACACGATGGCGCGGGAGCGGGACGCGTTGACGGTGGTGCTCGGCCCGCTGTGCGCCTTCTTCGTCGCCCTGGTGCTGCTCGGCTGGCTCGGCCTGCTGATGCCCCGGTTCGGCATGGTCACTCCGTTCGAACTGGTGTTACCGGGTGGATTGTCCGGCAACCCGTTCATCCGGGACATGGTGCACGCCCAGGCCACCGAGTACAGCGCCCGCTCGACCAATCCGATCTTCCGGCCGGCGGCCCCGTTCGCCTACACCAACACGTACGGCAGCACATTCGCCATCACCCTGCCGGCGGTGGTGGCCTGCCTGCTGCTCGGTGCCCGGGGCCCGGCCCGGACGGTCCTGCTGGTCGCCCTGCCGTTGTCGCTGCCGCCGGCGTTCCTGACCCTCAACCGGGGCATGTTCCTCAGCCTCGGCGTCGGGCTGGCCGTGCTCGGCCTGCGGGCCGCGGCCCGGGGCAACGTCAAGGCGTTGGCGTCCATGCTCGGGATGTTGGCCGTCGGCGGGCTGGTCACCCTGTTCATTCCGATCGGCGAGCTGATCGAGCGCCGGGTGAGTGTCAGCGACACCAACACCGACCGGCTGTCGCTCTACCTGGAGGTGCTGCGCTGGGTCCAGCGGTCGCCGGTGCTCGGTTTCGGCGCACCGGTGCAGGTCGACACGGTCACCGCCGACGCGCCGATCGGCACCCAGGGCCAGGTGTGGGCCGTGCTGTTCAGCCACGGCGTTCCGGCGCTGGTCTGCTTCATCGGCTGGTTCGTGATCGTCGGGCTCCGCTGCTGGCCGGCCCGCACGGCGGCCGCGCAGTGGCTCTCCGTCGTGCCGCTGATCGGCCTGGTCCAGCTGCCCTTCTACGGCCTGGTCAACCAGAACCTGACTGCGATCTTCTACGTCGCCGGGGTGGCGTTGGTGCTCGTCGACCGGGAACGTCCGGGCCGTCCGCCCGGTCAGCGTCCAGCCCCGCAGCGTCTGGCCGGGGCCGTACGGTGACCGCGGCCACCGACCAGCGGGAGACCCGGCGCAGCGCCCGCAGCGGCGCCATCGGGCTGGCCGGCGCGGCGGTCAGCGGGCTGTTCGGCTTCGTCCTCGCGGTGGTCATCACCCGCGGCTACGGGCCGACCGGCGCGGGCGCGTTCTTCGCCGCCGTCGGACTGCTCACCGTGGCCACCGCGGTCTGCACACTGGGGGCCGAGACGGGGCTGCTCTGGGCGTTGCCCCGCCGCCGCACCGGCGCCACCGGGGATGCCGCCCGGATGCTGCCGGTGGCGTTGCTGCCGCCGCTGGCGTTCGCCATCGTGGTGGCCGTCGTCGGGCTGCTGGTCGCGCCGCAGCTCGCGGTCGGCCTGTTCGATCGGGCGAGCACGGACACCGTACGCCTGGTTCAGCTCTGCGCGGTCGGGTTGCCCGTGCTGGTCGCCACCGGTCTGATGCTCGCGGCGGTACGCGGGGTCCGACCGATCGGCGGCTACGTGGCGGTGCAGTTCTTCCTGCTGCCGATCGGCCGGCCGGTGCTGGTCGGCCTCGCCGCGCTGGCCAGCGGCGCGGTGCTGCTCGGGCTGGCCGGCTGGCTGGTGCCGGCGCTGGCCGCCCTGCTGGTCTGCGTCGGTCTGGTCGCCGGGCCGCTCGGTCTGGGGCGCGGCGCCCGGCTGCGGGCCGGGTCGGCGCACTGGCGTGACTTCTGGCGGTTCGCGCTGCCGAGGGCCGGCTCGGCCGCCATCGACGCCGGCAGCATGTGGATCGGGGTGCTGCTGGCGGTGGCGCTGGCCGGGCAGGTCGAGGCGGGTATCTTCGGCGCGGTCGGTCGGTACATCCTGGCCGGGCAGCTCGCCCTGCAGGGGCTGCGGGTCGCGGTCGCGCCGCAGCTGTCCCGGCTGCTCGGCGCGGACCGGCCGGCCGAGGCGGCGGCGGTGCACCGGCAGACCACCAGTTGGGCGATCGTGCTCTCCTGGCCGGTCTATCTGCTGCTGGCGGTCTTCGCACCGGGTTTACTGAGCATCTTCGGGCCGGAGTTCGCCGCCGGTGCCACGGCGATGACGGTGCTGGCCGTCGCGATGCTGGTGAACATCGCGGTCGGTAACGTGCAGACGTTGCTGTTGATGAGCGGCCACAGCGGCCTGCATCTGGTGGCCACGCTGGTGAATCTGACGGCCACGGTGTCGTTGGCGTTCTGGCTGGTCCCCCGGCACGGGGTGCTCGGCGTGGCGGTGGCCTGGGCCACCGGGATCGTGCTGGAGAACCTGATCGCGGCGACCGCCGCCCGGCTGGTGGTCGGGCAGCCACTGGTGGACCGGTCGGTGTCGGTGGCGGCGGCGGCGACGCTGGCCGGTGTCGGGGCGGTCAGTGTGGTCGCGGTCGCCGCGGCCGGCCGGGACGTGGCCGGCCTCGGTACCGCGTTGGCCCTGGTCGGCGCGGTCGTGATCGTAGTGTCGGCGCTGCCGGGTGTGCGGCGCCGGGTATGGCGCAGCGTCAGACAGAGAGGTGGGTGAGACGGCCATGGCGTCCATCAGGGACCGCATCAAGCAGGCGGTACCGACCCAGGTGACCGACCGGGTACGCGAGTCGATGGTGCACTACGGGGTACGTACCAGTCACCGTCGCCCGCTGCCGGACTTCCTGATCATCGGCACGAAGCGCGGCGGCACCACCTCGCTGTGGAACTACCTGATCCAGCATCCGCTGGTGCCGCGGCTCTTCCCGGCCTGGAACACCAAGGCCACCCACTACTTCGAGGAGCACTGGTCGCGGGGGGAGGCGTGGTACCGGTCGCACTTCCCGACCGAGCGTCAGCGCGCTGCCCTGGCCGCCCGGTACGGCGGCCCGGTGCGCGCCGGTGAGGCCGCTCCGTTGTACATGTTCCACCCGACGGCCGCCGAGCGGGTCCAGCAACTGCTGCCCCAGGTACGGCTGATCGTGCTGCTGCGCGATCCGGTGGAGCGGGCGTACTCGCACTGGAAGGAACGGCGGACCGAGGGCAAGGAGCCGCTGGACTTCCCACAGGCGTTGGCGAGCGAGCCGGAGCGGACCGCCGGTGAGCGCGACCGGCTGATCGTCGACCCGAACTACTTTTCCGAGCCGTACGACTGGTACACCTACCGGGCGCGCGGGCGTTACCTGGAGCATCTCGAGCCCTGGCTGGACCGGTTCGACCGCGCCCAGTTTCTCTTCCTGACCAGCGAGGAGTTCTACCGCGACACCCGGTCGGCGTATCTGCGTACGCTCGATTTCCTCGGCCTGCCCGGGCATGAGCTGCCGACGTTCAAGGTGTACAACGACCGCCGGTCGGCGCCGATGGACGACGCACTGCGGGCCGAGCTGACTGCGTACTACCAGCCGCACAACGAGGCGTTGGCGCAGCGGCTGGGGTTGCGGCTGGACTGGGCCGGGGCGCCACGATGACCGGCACCGACCCGCGTCGCCGCGACGACGGTCTTGGCTGGGTGACCCGGGCGGTCTTCCCGGACGAACGGGTGCGGCTGACGCTGCTGCCGGCCGGGGCGTCGCAGCCGGCGCTGGATCCGGCCGACCGGCTGCTGGCGCGGTACGCGGTGGTGCCGTCGCCGGCCCGGGCCCGGTTTCTGCTGCCGTTGGGACCGCGCCGGGTGACCGCCGCCTCGGTCTGGGCGTACAACGCGCTGCGCCCGCTACGGGTGCGACTGCCCCGGGCGTTGCTCGGTCTGGCGGCCCGGACCGGGGTGCTGCAGGTGACCCGGCCGGCGGTGCTGACCGTGTCGGCCGGGCCGGAGCCGGCCGAGCAGCTGACGCTGGTCGACCATCTGGCGGCGCACTCCGGCGGGGCGCGCTGGTACGCGGCGATCGGGGTCCGTCCGCCGGACCCGAACCACAAGCCGACGGTGCAGTTGTTCGACGCGGCCGGACGGCCACGCGGCTACGCCAAGATCGGTTGGAACGACGCCACCCGGGAACTGGTCCGGGCGGAGGCCGCCGCGCTGGCGGCGGTGGCGCCGGTCGCGGGGGTGGGTGAGCATCCGGTGGTGCCGAGGTTGCTGGCCGCAGGCGAGTGGTCCGGTCAGGCGGTTACCGTCGTCGAGCCGCTGCCCGCCGACGTGCGGGGGGTCGGGGTGGGCGAGCCCTCGCAGGTGGCGGCGGTGCTGGCGGTCGCCCGGCGGGGTGGTGCGCCGGCTGTGCCGCGGCCGCTGGCCGGCTCGGCCTTCCTGGATCGGCTGCGGCGGTCGGCCGCCGCGGCCGCGAGCGACCCGGACGGTACGGCGGCGGCCGGTCGGCCCGACGGCGCGGCGGCGGCCGGCAGGCCTGCCGCCAACGCCGCCGACCCGCTGGCCGGACGCCGGTTGGCGGCGGCGGTGGAACGGCTGGCCGACCGGTTCGAGCAGGTGCGGGTCGAGTTCGGCCACTGGCACGGCGACTGGGTGCCGTGGAACCTCGGCCGGTACGCCGGGCGGCTGGTCGCCTGGGACTGGGAGCACAGTGGCCCCGAAGTGCCGGTCGGCTTCGACCTGGCACACGACGCCTTTCAGCGCAAACTGGTGCTCGACGGGGCTCCGGCGGCGAGCGCGGCGGCCGCTGTGGACGCCCAACTGCACCGGCTGGCCGCAGCGTTGGGTGTGGACGCCGAGCGGCGGCGGCTGATCGTCCAGAGTTACCTGATTGAGATGTGGCTGCGGACCTGGCGGCTGGCGGCCGGTGGCGCCGGGTGGAATCCGGCGCTGCACCCGGCGCTGCTGGACGTGATCGAGCAGCGGGGCGCCGACTGACAGTCGCTCCGGCTCGTCTCATATAGTGAGACTTCCTTGTCGTGTGCCCGACGTCAAGATTGTCGATCACGCGATTGCCAGCGTACCGGCGGTGGTGCCCGACTCTGTTCACCTACTAATCCTACCGAACGGATAGAAAATGTCTCACATTCTTAGGCACAGATAGTAACTGTTTGTTGAAATGCTCAGTTGTCGGGTGGTTTCGGGGAGTAGTTGCCAACTGTGGTGGTCGGGGATGTTGTCGCAGGTCAAGTGGATCGACGGGAAGGTGTCAAGCGACCTCCGCCAATTTTCTTTCCGGCCGTGGTCGCATATATTGTCAAACCAAACAGTGGTTGGCCGGCTAGTGAACTCTGGGGGCATCTGTGGCCAACAACGTGCCTGACGTTGACAGTGCACCCACGCTCCTGCTGGTCGGCTCGAGCGGTGGTCACCTCGCGCAGTTGCTCGCGCTCGAGCCGTGGTACGTCAACCGGACGCGGTGCTGGGTGACCTTCGACACGCCGGACGCCACCTCGCTGTTACGTGGCGAGGATGTCATGTGGGCGCACCATCCGACGACCCGGAACCTGCGGAACCTCGTCCGAAACGCCCGGCTCGCGGTGCGGATCTTCCGGCAGCGGCGGGTCGCCGCCGTGATCACCACCGGTGCCGGAGTGGCCTTTCCCTTCGTGTTCCTTGCCTGGTTGCGCGGGGTGCCGGCGATCTACATCGAGGTCTATGACCGCATCGACACGGCGACGCTCACCGCGCGGCTGTGTCGCCCTTTCCTGTCGGCGATGCTCGTGCAGTGGGAGGAGCAGCGGCGCCAGTACCCGGAGGCGACCGTCGTCGGCAACCTGCTATAGCTGTGCGCATTTATCAACGACGATGACATGTGAACGTAACAAGAGTAGAAGTGGCCAGGTCAAGGAGTTGATCGTGGTGGAATCCGCGTTGTCGAACCCCGGGCCGACCAGCGTCGCCGCACGGATCCCCCGGCAGCGCGGTGGGCCGCGTACCGGAACCATCCTGGTCGCCGTCGGGACCGACCGGCACCGGTTCGACCGGCTGATCGGCTGGTTGGAGGACTGGCACGCCGCCGCCGCCGACCGGGCCGACCTGATCGTGCAGTACGGGCACAGCCGAGCGCCGGAGCTGGCCGGGGCGATCGACTTCCTCGACCACGACGCGCTGCAACAAGCCATGCAGCGGTCCACCCTGGTGGTGTGCCACGGCGGCCCGGCGACCATCCTCGAAGCCCGCCGGCACCGCCACCTGCCGATCGTCGTACCCCGGGATCCCACTCTGGACGAGCACGTCGACGACCATCAGATGCTGTTCGCCCGCCGGCTGGCCGACGCCGGGCTGATCCGGCTCTGCCAGTCGCGCACGGCACTGTTCGAGGCGCTGGAGGCCGGGCTGCGCGCGCCGGCGAGCTTCGGCATCACCGCCGACGCCGGCACCGACACGGCCCGGCTCGCGGCCGTCGCCCGGGTCGGCGAGATCATTGAAGGGCTGATCTCGTCGGCGAACCCGCGCCGCGTGCTCAGCCGGCGGTCGCGGTGACCGCCGACCGGACCCCGACGATCAGCGTCGTGGTCCCCACCCGGGACCGGCCCGAGCTGCTGCGCGAGGCCATCGCCGCGATCCGCGGACAGGACTATCCGGCGCCCGTCGACGTGGTCGTGGTCTACGACCAGTCCACCCCGGACGCCGCGCTGGCGAGCGACGATCCGCACCGGCCGGTCCGGGTGATCAGCAACAGCCGGACCGCCGGCCTGGCCGGTGCCCGCAACAGCGGCATCCTGGCCGCGACCGGCGAGTTGGTCGCGTTCTGCGACGACGACGACCGGTGGCTGCCCGGCAAGCTCGCCGCCCAGGTCGACGAGCTGCTCGCCCACCCGGACGCCGAGTTCGTCAGCTGCGGCATCCAGGTCAGCTACGACGGCACCGTCAACGACCGGGTGCTCGACCTCGACAGCGTGTCACTCGCCGCGCTGCTGCGCGACCGGATGACCGAGCTGCACCCGTCGACGTTCCTGATCCGGCGCGCTGCGCTGGTCGACGGCTTCGGGCTGGTCGACGAGGAGATCCCGGGCAGCTACGCGGAGGACTACGAGTTCCTGCTCCGGGCCGCCCGCAGCGCCCCGCTGCGCAACCTGCGTACGCCGTACGTGCTGGTCCGCTGGCACAAGCGGTCCTACTTCGCGCAGCGCTGGGACACCATCGCCACCGCCCTGCAGTGGCTGCTGGACCGCTACCCGGAGTTCGCCACCGAGCCGGCCGGCGAAGCCCGGGTCGCCGGGCAGATCGCCTTCGCCGAGGCCGCCGCCGGGCACCGCCGCGGGGCGATCCGCTGGGCCCGGCACACCCTGGCCCGCAACCCGCGCGAGCCGCGCGCCTACCTCGCCCTCGCCGTCGCCAGCCGGGCGGTACGGCCGGACATGGTGCTCCGTACCCTGCACAAGCGCGGCCGGGGCATCTGACGCGACGGCTTGGGTGCGCGGCGGCCCGCTGAGACGAGCGGGGCATCGCTGTGCCTCGCGGCGCTCCGAGCCGGATATCGGTGAAGGTATGCGGCGGTAGTTCGGTAGCCTGCTATCCGTGGCCAGTTCCGATATCCGTGTGCGCTTCGCGCCTTCCCCGACGGGCATGTTCCACGTCGGTAATGCCCGGTCTGTCCTGTTCAACTGGGTGCTGGCCCGACAGTCGGGCGGGACGATGGTGCTGCGGATCGAGGATACGGACGCGGCGCGGAACCGTCCGGAGTGGGTCCAGGGCATCCTGGACGCGATGGAGTGGCTCGGCATCGGTCCGAGTGAGTACGAGGGCCCGCTGTTGCAGTCCGACTATGCCCAGCACCACCGCGAGGCCATCGACCGGCTTCTCGCCGCTGGGCGCGCGTACTACTGCGACTGCGCCCGGGATCAGGTGATCGCTCGGACGGGCAGTGATCACAAGGGTTACGACGGCTTCTGCGGGGACCGTGGTCTGCCTGCTGGGGAAGGTCGCGCGTTGCGGTTCCGTACGCCGGACGACGGCTCGACCGTGATCGTCGACCTGGTGCGCGGCAAGCCGACCTTCGACAACGCGCTGATCGAGGACTTCGTGATCGCCCGTGGCGACGGGTCGCCGGTGTTCCTGCTGGCGAACGTGGTCGACGACATGGTCATGGGCGTCACCCATGTGATCCGGGCTGAGGAGCACCTGCCGAACGCGCCGAAGCAGCAGTTGCTGTGGGAGGCGTTGGGTGCTGAGCCGCCGGTGTGGGTGCACGCGCCGATCCTGGTCAACGAGAAGCGGCAGAAGCTGTCCAAGCGGCGGGACCGGGTGGCTCTGGAGGACTTCCGTGCCGAGGGCTACCTCGCCGAGGCGATGCGCAACTACCTGATGTTGCTCGGCTGGGCGCCGTCGGGTGATCGGGAGATCCTGCCGTGGGATGACATCGTGGCGGAGTTCCGGCTGTCCGACGTCAACCCGTCGCCGGCGTTCTTCGACGTGAAGAAGCTCCGCGCCTTCAACGGGGACTACATTCGGGCGCTGTCGGTGGAGGCGTTCATCGAGGCGTGCCAGCCGTGGTTGCGCGGCGATACCGTGCCGTGGCGGCCGGAGGCGTACGACGCCAACGCGTTCGCCGCTGTCGCCGAGTTGGCGCAGACCCGGATCGCGCTGCTGTCGGAGATCGTGCCGATGGTCGACTTCCTGTTCCTCGATGAGCCGGTCACCGACGAGGCAGCGTGGGCGAAGGCGATGAAGGTCGATGCCCCGGCGCTGCTGGCCGCTGTGGTCGAGGCGTACGGGACGTGCGAGTGGCGGGCCGAGGTGCTCAAGTCGACGCTGGAAACCATGGGTGCTGAGCGGGGACTCAAGCTGGGCAAGGCGCAGGCGCCGGTCCGGGTCGCGGTGACCGGCCGCACCGTCGGGCTGCCGTTGTTCGAGTCGCTCGAGATCCTCGGACGTGAGCGAACCTTGGCTCGCCTGCGAGCCGCACTCGACCGCCTGAGCTGAACCCACTTCTGTGACCGGCGGATCGACCCCGCCGGTCACCGTTTGGTCGTCGATCGATCCGCTCCCGAGCATTTCCCGGATGACCTGTCTCCCTAGTGGAGGCACGTCGGAGCATGATTGGCGTACCCGATGAGTCTTGAGAAACTGCTGGCCGACCGGCTGGCCCAGGCGTTTGCGGCCGTGGCCGGCGAACCGGTCGATCCGGTCGTGCGGCGATCGCAGCACGCCGACTTCCAGTCCGACGCCGCCCTGCCCCTGGCCCGTCGGCTCGGCCGCCCACCACGGGACATCGCCACCGACGTCGTCGGCCGAGCGGAGCTGACGGACCTCTGCAGCGCCGTCGAGGTGTCCGGACCAGGGTTCATCAACCTGACGGTCGCCGACCCGGCCCTCGGCACGCTGCTGTCGACGGTGGCCGCCGACACCCGGCTCGGCGTCGCACCCAGCGCAAACCCGCAGACAGTGGTCGTCGACTACTCGGCGCCGAACGTCGCCAAGGAGATGCACGTCGGGCATCTGCGGTCGACGGTGATCGGTGACGCCGCCGTACGACTGCTGGCATGGCTCGGGCACCGGGTGATCAAGGCCAACCACCTGGGCGACTGGGGCACCCCCTTCGGGATGCTCATCGAGCATCTGCTCGACCTGGGCGAATCGGAGGCCGCCCATGAGCTGTCCGTCGGTGACCTGGACTCGTTCTACAAGGCGGCCAGGGTCAAGTTCGACGCCGACGACGCGTTCAAGCAACGGGCCCGGCTGCGGGTGGTCGCCCTGCAGAGCGGTGACGAGCAGACCCTGCGGCTGTGGCGGATGCTCGTCGCCGAGTCGGAGAAGTACTTCCTCACCGTCTACGACCAGCTCGACGTCCTGCTCACCGGCAAGGACTTCTACGGCGAAAGCTATTACAACGACCTGCTCGCCCCGGTGGCCGACGAACTGGACCGGCTCGGGCTGCTACGCGACAGCGGCGACGCCGCCTGCGTCTTCCCCGACGGCTTCACCGGCCGCGACGGACAGCCGTTGCCGATCATCGTGCGTAAACGCGACGGCGGATACGGCTACGGCGCCACCGACCTCGCGGCGATCCGCCACCGGACGCAGGATCTCGGCGCGACCCGGCTGCTCTACGTCGTGGGCCAACCGCAACGGCAACACTTCGAGATGGTGTACGCGGTCGCCCGGCAGGCCGGCTGGCTGCACCCGCCCATCCAGGCGGAACACATCGGCTTCGGTTCGATCCTCGGCTCGGATGGCAAGATGCTGCGCAGCAGGGCCGGTGGCTCGATCAAACTCGTCGGCCTGCTCGACGAGGCCGTGACCCGGGCCGCCGAACTCGCCCGGCAGAAGAACCCCGACCTGCCCGAGGCGGAAATCGCCGAGGTCGCCCGCGCCGTCGGGATCGGCGCCATCAAGTACGCCGACCTGTCCACCGACCGGATCAAGGACTACGTCTTCGACTGGCAACGGATGCTGTCCCTCGACGGCAACACCGCCCCGTACCTGCAGTACGCCCACGCCCGGATTCGGTCCATCTTCCGCCGCGCCGGGATCGAACAACCCACCACGACCCCGATCGTGGTCTCGCACCCGGCCGAACACGCCCTCGCCCTCGAACTGGCCAACTTCGGCACCGTCGTCACCGGCGTCGAACAGACCCTGGAGTTCCACCGGCTCGCCGGCCACCTGCACACCCTCGCCACCACCTTCAGCGGCTTCTACGAACACTGCCCGGTCCTGCGCGCCGACGGCGAGGTACGCGACAGCCGGCTCGCCCTGTGTGACCTCACCGCCCACGTCCTGCGCCAGGGCTTGCACCTACTGGGGATTGCCACCCCGGACCGCATGTAGCTGATGGCTCCCGGCGGCGGGTAGCGGAGCGGGCCGGCAATCGGCGGCGGATGTGGATGTGGACGCGTACCCAGGTCGCCTAAGCCGTGAACCCGTCGCTGACGGGCCAGTGGGAAGCGGGACCAGTACGTGTGACCCCGACTGGACCAGGATAAAGGTCCTTATTTGTCTGCTTTAGATGTTCATTCACAGATGCTGTTGCACATCCTGTCGCGTGTACGCTGTAGTTATCTACAGCACACACGCTTGGAGGACTGAGCTTTGGCGCTGTCGTACAGGTACACGGCGGTGGGGAACGGGTTGCGAACGGATCACCCGATTCCGGATCTGCCGTTCGTCGACGACTCCCACCTGCCGCTGGACGACCCGGACGCGATCGAAGCGATCGGCCGCAAGCCCGGCGTCAACGGAACCTGGGGCCGTACGGATTTGTGCAAGGACGGTGGCTGGGTTGCCTTCACGACCGACGTCCTGCGACCGGATCTGGGCTGGGTGGTCCGCTGGCACCCCGAGCACGGCCGGTCGGTGGTGCTCTATCGCGACGAGGACGTGGCGAGCGCGTACATGTCCTACGAGGACGAGGCCCTGCTGTTCCGTGCCGGCGGCTACTGGTGGGACGGCACGACGTGGTATCGGCCGTCGCAGGTATTCGACCGGGCTCGGGAGATCTACGTCAACCGGCCGGTCCCGGCCGCGTTGACGATCAGTGCCGCCGACCTGCCACAGGGCGACCCCGGGAAGGGCGCGGTGTGGGCGATCACTGAGCTCGGCCCCGACACGATGACGCCCGCCGCCTCGCGCCGCTGGCATGACGACCTCGCGCTATGGGCGCTGCGGCACGGGTCAGTGCGGCACCTGGCGGGCTGCGTCGTGCACCTCACCGCTCCGGAACTTGCGGCGGACCAGCTCCTCGGCGTGGCCGAGCTGGCCGAGATCGCCGGGATCGGCGCCAGCACCCTGCGCGCCTACCAGACCCGAGGCGAGAGCGACGTGCCGCTGGCGCAGGCCACCGTCGGTGGGCGCAGCATGTGGTCCCGACCGGTCGCCGAGGACTGGGCCGAAACCCGCCGCCGCTCCCGCGACGGCGTCGCCCGCACCATGGCCGACCGCGATCACGAGAATCTGTCGGTCGGTGTGGCGCGGCTGTGGGACTACTTCACCAACGCCTTTGTCATCGACCTGTGGGACCGAGACAGAAACCGCAAGAGGTTCGCGCTGCGCTGGCGTACCAAGGCGGCGGTGCGTGACGTTGCCTACGACGTCGCCTGGACCGCTGCCGCCAGCCTCGATCGGATCGTCCCACTCGGCGATCTCGGAGCGACGATCCGCGCCGCCGTGTTGTTCGAGCTCGCAGACTGGCAGCGCACGGTGCGCAATGACGAGGTGAGTTACCCGATCAATCACGCGATTGCCCGGATGCTCGACTGGTTGATCCAGCACGAGCCCGGGCATGCCCGGGCCGTCGTCGCGGAGATCGTCGGCGAGGCCGAGCGTGGCCTGGGTATTCCGCCCGAGGTCACCGGCTCCTCTCTGCGTCAGGCTCTCGCGTTGGACGGCAAACTGTCTGGCGAGAACGCCTACGCCGAGTTTCTGGACCTCGTCCTACCACCGGACGACTGACCGGCGTAGACACGATGACGGCGGGGCGATCCGCGAGATCAGCCCCGGACCGAGCCGATGCTCGATGGCCCCGGCCTCAACAAGGTCCGCTGCCGGACGTCCGCCGATGTCCAGCCGCGCCTAACCATCGGCCCACCGCTGCCACCAGCGGACAACCTCGTTTGCCTCCAAACCGTCGCCTCGGCGATGTCCGCCAGGTCCGACCCGGCCAACAGAGCAACGCGAATCATCAAAGGGCTGCCAGCTTATCCACCGCACAGCACCCACGGTGCCGGCCTAGCAGATAGCGGGCCGGCACGGCGTGACGGCGGCACGCATCGGGTCAGTGCAGGGGGCCGATCTCGGATTCGATCGCGCAGCGCAACTCCCGGCCGGCCACCACCGCGCGCGTCGCCTCCAACGCCGGGGCCAGGAAGACATCCGGCCCCGGCTCACCGGCGAGCTTGCCGACGATCTCGACCGCCGCCTGCCCGGCCGGCGACGGCCGTAACGGGGCCCGCAACTGCAGGCCGCGTACCGCCGCCAGCAGCTCCACCGCGAGCAGACTGGTCAGGTTGTCCAGCACCGTACGCAGCTTGCGGGTCGCCGCCCAGCCCATCGACACGTGGTCCTCCTGCATTCCGGAGGTCGGCACCGAGTCCACCGAGGCCGGTGCGGCCAACCGGCGGTTCTCCGCGACGATGCCGGCCGCGGTGTACTGGGCGATCATCAGCCCGGAGTTGACCCCGGCGTCCGGGGACAGGAACGCCGGCAGGCCCCGGGACCGGTTCACGTCGAGCAGCCGGTCCACCCGGCGTTCGCTGATCGACCCGACCTCGGCGGCCGCGATGGCCAGGAAGTCGGCGGCGAAGCCGAGCGGCGCACCGTGGAAGTTGCCGGTCGACTCGACCCGCCCGTCCGGTAGCACCACCGGGTTGTCCACCACCGACCGTAACTCCCGGCCGGCGACCGCGCCGGCGAACGTCAGCGTGTCCCGGGCCGCCCCGGCCACCTGCGGCGCGCAGCGCATCGAGTAGGCGTCCTGCACCGCGTGCAGCAGATCGTCGCGGTGCGAGTCCATCACCGCCGAGTCCTGCAGCAGCCGGTGGATGTTGCCCGCCGACACGCCCTGACCGGGATGTGGCCGGATGGTGTGCAGGTCGGCCTGGAACGGCCGGTCCGAGCCGAGCATCGCCTCGATCGCCAGCGCGGCGGTGACGTCCGCCATGGTGAACAGGTGCCCGGCGTCCTCGACCGCCAGCAGCAGCATGCCGAGCATCCCGTCGGTGCCGTTGATCAGCGCCAGACCCTCCTTGGCGGCCAGCTCCACCGGGGCCAGCCCGGCCCGACGCAACGCCACCGCGCCGTCGACCCGGTCCCCGGTGTCCGGATCGCGTACCCAGCCCTCACCCATCAGCACCAGCGCGCAGTGCGCCAACGGCGCCAGGTCACCGGAGGCTCCGAGCGACCCGTGCTCCGGCACCCACGGGGTGATCCGATGGTTGAGCAGATCCAGCAGCGCCTGGGCGAGCAGCGGCCGTACCCCGGAGCGGCCCAGCGCCAGCGACCGCACCCGCAGCACCAGCATCGCCCGGACCACCTCGTCGGGCATCGGCGCGCCGACCCCGGCCGCGTGCGAACGGATCAGCGCGTGCTGCAGCTCCGAACGCCGGTCCGGCGCGACGAAACTGCTGGCCAGCGCGCCGAACCCGGTGGAGACGCCGTACACCGGGCGGCCGTCGCGTTCGATCGACTCGACGATGTCCCGGCTGCGGGCCATCGCCGCGACCGCGCCGGGGCTCAGCTCGACCCGCGCCCCGTCCCGGGCCACCGCCCGTACCTGGGCTGCGGTCATCCCGTCCGGTCCGATCATCACAGTGGACATACTGGTACTCCGTCGCGCAGGACCTGATGGACAAGGGGCACCCCCGGCCGGTAGGCCAGGTGCAGATGCGACGGTGCGTCGAGTAGCAGCAGGTCGGCGCGGGCACCCGGGTGCAGTACGCCGACGTCGGCGCGGCGCAGCGCCCGCGCGCCACCGGCGGTCGCCGCCCAGACAGCCTCCGCGGGGGTCATCCCCATCTCCCGTACCGCCAGCGCCACACAGAACGGCATCGACGTGGTGTACGACGAGCCCGGGTTGCAGTCGGTGGCCAACGCCACCGTCGCACCGGCGTCGAGCAGCCGGCGGGCATCCGGGTACGCCGACCGGGTGGAGAACTCCGCGCCCGGCAGCAGCGTCGCCACCGTCGCCGAGCCGGCCAGCGCCGCCACGTCGGTGTCGGACAGATGGGTGCAGTGGTCGGCGCTGGCGGCCCCCAGCTCCACCGCCACCGATACCCCAGGGCCGGGCCCCAACTGGTTGGCGTGCACCCGCAGCCCCAGGCCGGCGGCGGCCCCGGCGGCGAGCACCGCGCGGGCCTGGTCGCCGTCGAACGCGCCGCGTTCGCAGAACACGTCAACCCAGCGGGCGTACGGGGCCGCGGCCGCCAACATCGGGCCGGTGACCAGGTCGACGTAGTCGCCCGGGTGGTCCGCGTACTCGGCCGGCGCCACATGCGCGCCGAGGAACGTCGTCTCGTCGGTGAACTCCGCCGCCACCCGCAGCGACCGGGCCTCGTCGGTGACGCTGAGCCCGTACCCGCTCTTGACCTCGATTGTGGTGCTGCCCTGCCGCAGCGCTTCACGGCGCAGCCGCCCGACGGTGCCGCGCAGCTCGTCGTCGCTGGCGGCGCGGGTCGCCGCCACCGTGGTCCGGATGCCGCCGCCGTCGTAGCGGACCCCGGCCATCCGGGCGGCGAACTCGCCCGCCCGGTCCCCGGCGAAGACCAGATGCGCGTGACTGTCCACGAAACCGGGCAGTCCGGCCCGGCCGCCCGCGTCGATCCGCCGGTCGGCGGCCGGCGCCTGCGCCGCGCGCCCCACCCAGGCGACCCGGTCGCCGTCGACCAGCACCGCCGCGTCGGTCAGCAGCCCCAGCGGGCCGCCGTCGTGCGTCGGATCGTTGGTGACCAGCTCCCCGATACCGGTCACCAGCAGCGTGCCCGTCGTCATCCGGTCGTCACCGCCCGAATCGCGGCGGCCAGGTCGGCCGGTACGTCGACGTGCAGATGCCGGCCGTCGGCCACCACCGGCCGGCCGTCGACCACCACGTCGGTGACGTCGGCGGCGGTCGCCGCGAACACCAGACCGGCCGGGTCGACCCCGGCGGTCCGTACGCTGTCGCGTCGGACGGTGACCAGGTCGGCGCGGGCACCGACCGCGATCTGGCCGGCGTCGGCCCAGCCCAGCGCGGCGTGCCCGGCTCCGGTGGCCATCGAGATCAGCTCGCCGGGGGAGAAGTGTCCCCGCCGGCCGGTGCGCAGCCGCTCGTGTGTCTCCACCGCCCGCGCCTCCTCGAACAGGTCGACCACCGCGTGGCTGTCACTGCCCACGCTGAGCGCGACCCCGGCGGCCGACAGCGGACCGGCCGGGCCGATCCCGTCGGCCAGGTCCCGCTCCGTGGTCGGGCAGAGGCAGACCCCGGCCCGCGCGCCGGCCAGCAGCGTCACGTCGGCATCGGTCAGGTGGGTGGCGTGCACCGCGGTGGTGTCCGGGCCGAGCACCCCGGCGTCGGCCAGCAGCGCCGTCGGGGTCCGGCCGTACCGGGCCAGACAGGCAGCGTTCTCCGCCGGCTGCTCCGACAGGTGTACGTGCAGCGGGGTGCCCCGCTGCGCCGCCGCCCCGGCGACGACCGGCAGCCCGGCGGCCGGTACCGCCCGTACCGAATGGACCGCCGCGCCGGCCCGTACGTGGTCACCGGTCGGCCGCCACCCGGCGGACCGGTCCGCCCAGTCGGCCGCGTCGGCGTCGCCGAACCGGCGCTGCACCCCGGTCAGCGGTGACCCGTCCACCCCGGCGGTCAGGTAGCAGGTGTCCAGCAGGGTGAGCCGCAGCCCGGCGTCGGCGGCGGCCTGCGCGAGCGCGTCGGACATCACGTTCGGCTCGGCGTACCGCCGGCCCTGCGGATCGTGGTGCAGGTAGTGGAACTCGCCGACGCAGGTGATCCCGGCGAGCGCCGCCTCGGCGTACACCGCGCGGGCCAGCGCCAGGTAGCTGTCCGGGTCGAGTCGTGCGGCGACCGCGTACATCCGGTCCCGCCAGGTCCAGAAGCTGCCCCGGTCGTCGTGGGTCCGCCCGCGCAGCGCCCGGTGGAAGGCGTGCGAGTGGGTGTCGGCCAGGCCGGGCAGGGTCACCCCGGCGAGCCTCGGTACGCCCGGCGGTGCCGCCACCCCGGCGGTGACCGTGGTGAACCGGCCCGCCTCGGCCTCGATGAGCACCCCGGCCGCCGGGGCCGGCCCGCCCAGCCAGGCGTGTTCGGCGTACCACCGCATCCGGGTCGCCCCGGCTGCCGGCACCTGCATCCGGGCCGCCCGATCTGCCGGCCGCCTCATTCGCCGGCCAGGTCGGCCAGCGCGGCGGCGAGGGCCCGCACCCCGGCGGCGCAGTCGTCGTCGGTGGCGTGCTCGTTCGGGGCGTGCGACACCCCGGTCGGATTCCGTACGAAGATCATCGCCGTTGGCACGTGTCCGGCCAGGACACCGGCGTCGTGCCCGGCGGCGGTCGGCAGCACCGGCACCACGCCGGGCAGCTGCGCACCCACCGCCGTGGCGATCCGGTCGGTCAGGTCCGGGTCGAAGGCGACCGGCGGGCTGTCCGACTCGCGGACCACCGCCACCGCCGTCCCGTCCACCCGCGCCCGGGCCGCCGCCTCGGCACCCACCGCCTCGACCAGCGTGGCCAGCGCGGTGTCGTCGGCGGCCCGCGCGTCCAGCCAGGCGTGCACCTGGGCCGGGATGGCGTTGGTGGCGTTGGGCCGCACCGCGACCCGGCCGATGGTGGCGTGCGCACCCAGCCGGCGGGCCTGCGCGTCCGCGGCGAGTACGGTGTGCGCGCAGGTCAGCATCGGATCCCGGCGGTCGACCATCCGGGTGGTGCCGGCGTGGTCGCCGGCACCGGTGAACTCCAGGCGCCACCGGCCGTGCGGCCAGATCATGCTGGCCACCCCGACCGGGGCGCCGAGGTCGACCAACGCCCGGCCCTGCTCGACGTGCAACTCGACGAAGACCCCGACCCGGGCCAACCGGTCCGGGTCCGGCCCGGCCGCCGCCGGGTCGGCGCCGGCCGCCCGCATCGCCTCGGCCACCGTCACCCCGTCGGAGTCGGTCAGCGCCAGCGCGTACTGCGCCGACACACCGCCGGTCAGCAGCCGCGATCCGAGGCAGGCCAGGCCGAACCGGCCCCCCTCCTCCTCGACGAACGCGGCGACGGTCACCGGCCGGGCCGGGGTGAAGCCACGCTCCCGCAGCTCGTCGACGGCGAGCAGCGCCGACACGATGCCCAGCGGCCCGTCGTAGCCGCCGCCGTGCGGCACCGAGTCGAAGTGGCTGCCGGTGACCACCGCCGGCGCGGCCGGATCCACACCGGACGGTATCCAGTCGGCCCACAGGTTGCCGTTGCCGTCGGGGCGCACCGCCAGCCCGCGTCGGACCGCCTCGGTGGTGAACCACTCCCGGCAGGTCAGCTCCGCCGCCGACCAGGCGTAGCGCAGGTAGCCGCCGGTGCCCGGATCGCGGCCGATGCCGGCGAGCTGCGTCCACATCGCCCGGAACCGTCCGACCAGCGGATCAGCGGTGGTCACCGGGGCCGGGCCGGTCATCGGCGGCCCATCGGCACCGGCAGGTCGTGCGCGGCGGCGACCTGACCGGCCAGCTGGTAGCCGGCGTCGACGTGGCGCAGCACCCCGGTCGCCGGGTCGTTGCGCAGCACCCGTTCGATCTTCTGCCCGGCCAGCGCCGACCCGTCGGCGACGCACACCTGACCGGCGTGGATCGACCGGCCGATGCCGACCCCGCCGCCGTGGTGGATGCTCACCCAGGACGCGCCGCTGGCCGTGTTGACCAGGGCGTTGAGCAGCGGCCAGTCGGCGATCGCGTCGGAGCCGTCGGCCATCGCCTCGGTCTCCCGGTACGGCGACGCCACCGACCCGCAGTCCAGATGGTCCCGGCCGATCACCACCGGGGCGGCCAGTTCACCTCGGGCAACCATCTCGTTGAACCGCATCCCGGCGAGTTCCCGTTCGCCGTACCCGAGCCAGCAGATCCGGGCCGGCAGCCCCTGGAAGGCGACCCGCTCGCCGGCCAGCCGGATCCAGCGGACCAGCGCCTCGTTGTCGCCGAACAGGTCGAGGATCGCCCGGTCGGTGGCGGCGATGTCGGCCGGATCGCCGGACAGCGCCGCCCACCGGAACGGGCCTTTTCCGGCGCAGAACAACGGCCGGATGTACGCCGGCACGAAACCGGGGAAGTCGAACGCCCGGTCGTAGCCGCCGAGCCGGGCCTCGTCGCGGATCGAGTTGCCGTAGTCGAACACCTCCGCGCCGGCGTCGGCGAAGCCGACCATCGCGGCGACGTGCCGGGCCATCGACTCCCGGGCCCGCTGGGTGTACTCCTGCGGCGCCCGGCCGGCGTACGCCGCCGCGTCGGCCAGCTCGACCCCCTCCGGCAGGTAGCTCAACGGGTCGTGGGCGCTGGTCTGGTCGGTCACGATGTCGATCTCGACCCCGTCGGTGAGCAACTGCGGGAAGACGGTCGCCGCGTTGCCGACCACGCCGACGGACAGCGCCCGCCGGTCCCGCCGGGCCGCCTGCGTCGCCGCGACCGCCTCGGTCAGTGAGCCGGCGACGGTGTCCAGGTAGCCGGTGGCGACCCGGCGGGCCAGCCGCTGCGGGTCGACGTCGACGATCAGGCACACCCCGCCGTTCATGGTGACGGCGAGCGGTTGCGCGCCGCCCATCCCGCCGCAGCCGGCGGTCAGCGTCACCGTGCCGGCCAGCGACGCGGAGCCGACCCGGTCGATCCAGGACGGCGGCGCGGTCGGGTCGACCGGCGTGGTCGGGGTGCCCGCCGCCAGTTTGGCGGCCACCGCCGCGAACGTCTCGTAGGTGCCCTGCAGGATGCCCTGGGTGCCGATGTAGATCCACGAGCCGGCGGTCATCTGCCCGTACATGGTCAGGCCGAGCTGCTCCAGCCGGCGGAACTCCGGCCAGGTCGCCCAGTCGCCGACCAGGTTCGAGTTGGCCAGCAGCACCCGGGGCGCCCACTCGTGGGTGCGCAGCACGCCGACCGGCCGGCCCGACTGGACCAGCATCGTCTCGTCGTCGGCCAGCTCGGTCAGCGTCGCCACCAGCGCGTGGTAGGACGGCCAGTCCCGGGCCGCCCGGCCGGTGCCGCCGTAGACCACCAGGTCGTCGGGGCGTTCGGCGACGTCCGGGTCGAGGTTGTTCATCAGCATCCGCAGCGCGGCCTCCTGCGGCCACCCCTTGGCGGTACGGGTGGCGCCGCGCGCCGCCCGGATCAGCTCAGCCATGTCGCGGTCCCTTCCGGGTAGTCAGCCGATGAAGACGTTGCGCTGGGCGGCGGAGCGCTCGAACTGCTCCAGCCGGCGCTGCGCCTCGCCGGGGGCCGCGTCGCAGATCGCCTGCAGCAGCACCATCGCCAACGCCATCGGCGCGGCGTGCAGGTCGAACACCAGCTGGTCGCCGACCGGTGCGGGCAGCACCAGGTCGGCGTGCTCGGCGGCCGGGCTCAACAGGGAGTCGGTGATCAGCACCACGGCCAGGCCGACGGCGCGCGCTTCGACCAGCGCGTCGACGGCTTCCCGGGGGTAGCGGGGCAGCACGATGGCCAGCAGCGCGGTCGCGCCGGCCTCCCGGGTCTGCTCCAGACGCTCCGGCAGCAGGCTGCCGCCGCTGTCCAGCACCCGCACGTCCGGGCGGACCTTCGCGGCGAAGAACCCGAAGTAGGTGGCCAGTGGCGCGGCGGCCCGCAGCCCCAGTACCGGCAGCGGGGTGCTGCCGGCCAGCAGGGTGCCGGCGGCGGTCAGCCGGTCCCGATCACCGAGCTGGTCGGCGAGCATGCTCAGCTGCCGGGCCTCGGCGCGGACCGCGCGCTGCATCTCGTTGTCGGCGGCGTAGGCCCGCCGCCCGCCGCGCCGGGACTCGCCGCGCGGCGCCGGCAGTCCGGCGGCGGCGCCGGACTGGCCGGTGCCGACCGGGTTGACGGCGAACTCACGTAGCCGGCGGCGTAGCGCGGGGTAGCCGTCGTAGCCGAGTGCCATTGCGAACCGGGTGACCGACGGCTGGCTGACCCGGGCCAGCTCGGCGACCTCGGCGGCGGACAGGAACGCGGCGGAGCCGGCGTGCTGCACCAGGCTGTGCGCGATCCGTCGTTGGGTGGGGGTGAGGCGGACACCGGTGAACAGGTCGAGCACCCGTTCGGCCGAAGCGGCCGGGACGACCTCGCTGTCATTCACCATGACACTGTATGCATTATTTCATTCAGCCGGCAACGGTGGCCGCGACGGCACCGGCGGTCGCTGTGGTAGAACCAGCACGTGGAACGCCTGTCGCCGGGTCGCAACCCGGTCCGCACCCGGCCGCCGTCGTGACCGGCGTACGGGTCGCCGCCCTCCACACGTACCCGGTCAAGGGGTGTCGCCGGCTCGACCACGACGACGCCCGGGTCGAACCCTGGGGCCTGGCCGGCGACCGACGCTGGATGATCATCGACCCGGACGGAGTCGGCATCACCCAGCGGGAGGCTCCGGCGCTGGTCCACATCCACCCCCGGCCCGTCGCCGGTGGACTCACCCTGCACACCGCCGGCCGGCCGACGCCGGACGTCCCCCCGCCGGTCGTGCCCACACTGGATGTCTGCGCGCCGGTCGCCGGCCCGCCGGTGCAGGTCCGCGTCTTCCTGGCCAAGGCCCCGGTGCCGGCCCGGCTCGCCGCGGCCACCGCACACGCCTGGATCAGTGCGGTCATCGGTCGACCGGCCCGACTGGCCTGGCTGGCCGACCCGACCGTACGGGCGGTCGACCCCGACCACGGCCGCCCCGGCGACGTGGTCAGCTTCGCCGACGGCTACCCGGTGCTGCTGACCAACGCGGCCTCCCTCGACGCGGTCAACGACTGGCTCGTCGAGTCGGGCGACCCGGCCGCGCCGTTGCCGATGCACCGGTTCCGCCCCAACGTGGTGATCGGTGGAGCGCCGGCCTGGGCCGAGGACGGGTGGCTGGGGCGCCGGATCCGGATCGGCGACGTCACCTTCCGGGTCGCCAAGACCTGCACCCGCTGCGTCGTCACCACCACCGACCAGGACACCGGCGAACGCGGCCAGCAGCCGCTGCGGATCCTCGCCCGACACCACCGTGGCCCGAAGGGTGTCCTGTTCGGGATGAACATCATTCCGGACGGCACCGGACGGATCACCGTCGGCGACAACGTGGTGGTTGCGGCCGGTCCCGACTCTTAGGTCTCACTTAGGACCGTTGCCCGGGTACGTCGTAGTACGGCAGCATCACTGGACGTGACCGACGACGGACCCGCCTCCCATGCCCGCCGGACCCGCTGGCTGGCTGGCGGTGCGGCGGCGGCCGGGGCCGGCCTGCTCGGCCTGCTGCTGGCCGCCCAGGTCGGAGCCAGCCCGGCCTGCGCGGCACCACCCGTCGGCGGCGGCAACCACCAGGGCAAGGCCACCTTCTACGACGCGCAGGGGCAGGGCGGCAACTGCTCGTTCGACAGCGCGCCGGCCGACCGGATGTACGTCGCGCTCGGCCCGGACGAGTACGCCGACGCCGCCGCGTGCGGCGGGTACCTCGACGTCACCGGTCCCCGCGGCACCGTCCGCGTCGTCGTCATGGACCAGTGCCCGGAGTGCGCCGCCGGTCACATCGACCTGTCCCGGGAGGCGTTCGCCCGGATCGCCGACCCGGTGCGGGGCATCGTCGACGTCAGCTACCGGGCGGTGGTCGACCCGCAGACCGGGCCGCTCGCGGTGCGCGTCAAGGAGGGCGCGTCGCAGTGGTGGTTCGCGGTTCGGGTCACCGACCACGGCAACCCGCTCGCGACGGTCGAGGCCCGAACCGGATCGGGGTGGCGCGGACTTGTCCGGCACGACTACAACTACTGGCTCGCCGACGACGGGCTCGGCCCCGGCCCGTACTCCCTGCGGGTCACCGACGTGTACGGCAACCGGGCGACCGTGCCGGGGGTCCAGTTGGCCCCGGAGCGGACCCAGCGGACCGACGTGCGGCTGTATGGCAGCGGATCGGGTTCCGGCTCCGGCTCCCGGTCGTCCGGGTCGTCCTCGGCCGCCGGGGGCTCCGGTGCCGACCGGTCCGGTGACCGGTCCACGGCGGCCCAGACCACGCCGGCCGCCGAACCACCGTCGCCAGGTCCGACGCCCACCGGGTCGGCCTCGCCGGGTCCGTCGCCAACCGCCGGTGCAGCGGGTCTCGGCGCGGCCGCCAGCCCGTCGACGGTGCCGGCCGCGGCTCCTGCCGACCCGCCGTCAGTCTGCCGCTGACCCCGCCGTCAGCCTGCCGCTGGCCAGCTTGTCGGTGCGCCGCTCAGCTCCCGCCACATGATGATCTCGTCCCGGTCGTCGCCGTCGGCCACCCGCAGCGCGCCCGGCAGCCGGCCCACCTCCCGGTAGCCGCACCGCTGGTAGAACGCCGGCAGCCCGTGCCCGTCGCGGATGGTGACCTGCAGCGCGGACAGACCCATCGACCGGCCGACCCGCTCCGCCTCGGCCATCAGGGCCAGCCCGTAGCCGCGCCCTTGCCGGCCCGGCGTGACCACCACCCGCTTGAGCACCCGCCAGTGCTCCTTGAGGTCGAACCGGTTGCTGGTGACGAAGACGAACGCGGCCAGCCCGGCATCGTCGTGGCCGACGAGCAGCCGGTCGACGCCGGCGGCGACCCCGGCGAACGCCGCCTCGGCGGTCGGGCGCACGTCGGCGGCGGTCACCGGGGCGACGAAGCCGACCGCGCCACCGGCGTTGGTCGCGTCCGCCCAGACCGCGATGATCCGCTCGCGCAGCTCGTCGTCGAGCGGCGGATCAAGGACGAAGCCCAGCCGTACGGAGAGTGGGTGCATCATTGCGGTGTGTCGACTCCGGGTGGGCCTGGGTGCCAGGCGCTGGGTAGGGCCGGCGGGACTTGAACCCACACTGGTGCGATCCTAAGTCGCATGCCTCTGCCAATTGGGCTACGGCCCCGAGCGCTCCTAGGTTACGTGCCGAGGACAGGTTAGCCGAATCCCGGTCGGCCGGAGCCGGAGCCGGCTGCTGGAGCCGGCTGCTGGAGCCGGAGCCGGGTGCTGCGTCAGTCAGTCGAGGCCGAGGTCGCGGCGGAGCTTGGCGACGTGGCCGGTGGCCTTGACGTTGTACAGCGCTTTGGTGATCCGCCCCTCGGCGTCGATCACGAAGGTCGACCGGATCACCCCGGTGACCGTCCTGCCGTACAGCTGCTTCTCGCCGTAGGCGCCGTACGCGGTGAGCACGGCCTTGTCCGGGTCGGACACCAGCGGGAAGGTGAGCCCGTCGCGCTCGCGGAACTTGGCGAGTTTCTCCGGTTTGTCGGGAGAGATGCCGACCACCTCGTAGCCGGCGGCCTGCAGCCCGGCGAGCGAGTCGCGGAAATCACACGCCTGCTTCGTGCAGCCCGGGGTCATCGCCGAGGGGTACGCGTACAGCACCACGTTGCGCCCGCGTAGCTCCTTGAGGGACAGCTGGTCGCCACTGTCGGTCGGCAGGGTGAATTCCGGGGCGGAATCGCCCGGCGCGAGGCGGACCGGCCCGTCGGCGGCAGCTGAAGTCATGGCCGGAGCCTACCTCCGCCGCTACCGGGCGGGTCGGACCGCCAACCATGACCAGTTGCATCCCCTATGCAAGAGCAGTGACGGCGAAATACGCTGGCCACGCGACCAACGGACTGCCCAGCCGGGAGGAACCAGGTGGACCCCCTCGCACTCCACATCCAGAACGGGGTGCTCAACGGCCCCGTAGCGATCAGCTACGCCATCCTCGCCGCCGTGGCCTTCGGGTACTGCGTGGTCCGCGGCCGCCGGGACCTCGACGACCGGCTCGCCCCGATGGCCGGCCTGGTCGCCGCGTTCATCTTCGCCGTCCAGATGCTCAACTTCCCGGTGCTGCCCGGGGTCAGCGGCCACCTGCTCGGCGGCGCGCTGGCCGCGCTGCTGGTCGGCCCGTGGGTCGGCGCGCTCTGCGTGTCGATCGTGCTGATCGTGCAGGCGCTGCTGTTCGCCGACGGCGGGGTCACCGCGATCGGCCCGAACGTCACCAACATGGCGCTGGTCGGCACCGCCGCCGCGTACGGGCTGATCTTCGTCCTGCTGCGGGTGCTGCCGCGCACCCCGACCGGGCTGGCGGTCACCGCGTTCGTCGCGTCGGTGGTCAGCGTGGTCGCCGCCGCGTTGAGCTTCGTGCTGCAGTACGCCATCGGCGGCACCACCCAGTTGCAGGAGTTCGGCCTCGGCCAGGTGCTGACCCTGATGACCGGCACCCACGTCCTGATCGGCGTCGGTGAGGGGTTGATCGCCGCGGTCACCGTGCTGACCGTCGCCCGGACCCGCCCGGACCTGGTGTACGCCCTGCGCGGGCTGCGCCGCCCGAGCCCGCCGAACACGCCGGCCGCTCCCACCACCACCCAGCCCGCGTCCACCGGAGGTGCCGCATGAAGCGCAACACCGGTTTCATCCTGGCCGGTCTGTTCGTCTCGCTGCTGCTGGCCGGCGTGGTCAGCAACTACGCCTCCGGCTCGCCCGACGGGCTGGACTCGGCGTCGACCCAGGGCTGCGAGGTCGACGGCGAGGAGATCGTCGGCGGGGCCTGCATGGGCTCCGGCGCGCAGGACCACGAGCTGGCCGACAGCCCGTTCGCCGACTACGGCCTGACCGCCGTGGACAACGCCTTCCTCGGTACGGCGGTCGCCGGCGTCGTCGGGGTGCTGCTCACCTTCGCCGTCGCCGGTGGGCTGTTCTGGCTGACCCGCGGCCGCCGGCCGGAGGAGCCCGCCGACGCCTTGGCCAGCGAGCGGTAGGGGCGGGATTCACCGTGGGCGCGGGGCACTCGCAGCTGCTGCACCTGGAGCGGGACAGCCCGGTGCACCGGCTCGCCCCGGAGACCAAGATCGCGGCGATGGTGGCCTTCACCCTGGTGGTGGTGGCCACCCCGCGCGAGCAGCTGTGGGCCTTCGGCGGGTACGCCGTACTGGTGGCGGTGGTGGCCGCACTGGCCCGGGTGCCGGCCGGCTGGCTGGCCCGCCGGTCGCTGATCGAGGTCCCGTTCGTGGCGTTCGCGGTCGCGTTGCCGTGGCTGGCCGGCGGCGAGCAGGTCGTCATCGGCGGGCTCAGCCTGTCCGTCGACGGCCTGTACGGCGGCTGGAACATCCTGGCCAAGGCCACCCTCGGGGTGCTCGCCTCGCTGCTGCTGGCGGCCACCACCACCAGCCGCGAGCTGCTGGTCGGGCTGGACCGGCTGCGCTGCCCGTCGATCGTCACCCAGATCGCCACGTTCATGCTGCGCTACGTCGAGGTGCTGGTCGACGAGGCCCGGCGGATGCGGATCGCCCGGATCTCCCGGGGCGACGACCCGCGTTTCCTCTGGCAGGTACGCGGTTTCGCAGCCGGCGTCGGCGCGTTGTTCCTGCGGGCGTTCGAGCGCGGCGAGCGGGTGTACCTGGCGATGATCTCCCGCGGTTACACCGGTCGGATGCCGGTGGCCTGGCAAGCCACCGGCGGTGCCACGGCCGGCCAGTGGATGCTGGCCGCGTCGGTGCCGGTGACGGCGGCTACCATCGCCGCCGTGGCGGTGTTGTCGCAGTGAGCGATCCGGTGCCGCCGTCGCTGTGCGTACGCGACCTGCGGTTCAGCTACCCGGACGGGCATCCGGCGCTGCACGGGGTGAATCTGACCGTGCCGGCCGGGGCCCGGGTGGCGTTGCTGGGGCCCAACGGTGCCGGCAAGACCACGCTGGTGCTGCACCTCAACGGCGTACTGCGCGGCGGGTCCGGTCAGGTCGAGGTCGGCGGGCTGCTGGTGGATCAGCGGCGGGCGACGCTCGCCGAGGTGCGCCGCCGGGTCGGCATCGTCTTTCAGGACCCGGACGACCAGCTGTTCCTGCCGACCGTCGCCGAGGACGTGGCGTTCGGTCCGGCGAACCTGGGGCTGCGCGGTGCCGAGCTGGCGGCGCGGGTCGACGAGGCGCTCGACGCCGTCGGGATGGCGCAGCACCGGGACCGCTCCCCGCAGCACCTGTCGTTCGGTCAGCGGCGGCGGGTGGCGGTGGCGACGGTGCTGTCGATGCGTCCGGAGATCCTGGTGCTGGACGAGCCGTCGTCGAACCTCGACCCGGCGGCCCGTCGTGAGCTGGCCGAGGTCCTGCACCGGCTGCCGGTGACGATCCTGATGGTCACCCACGACCTGCCGTACGCATTGGAGCTGTGCGACCGGTCGGTGATCCTGGACGGCGGCCGGGTGGTGGCGGACGGTCCGACCACGGAGTTGCTCGCCGACGCGGAACTGCTGGCCCGGCACCGGCTGGAGCTACCGTTCGGCTTCGACCCGCGGCTCGCCGCGCGTCAGCTCGCCACCGTCCGGGCCGGCGCCGCCCGGTCCGTCCCCGCCGGCCCGACCGACACCGTCCGGGCCGGCAGCGGGCTCCGCGCGCAGGCGTAGCACCGCGCCGAGCGCCACGGCGGCCCCGCTGACCAGGACGGCGGCGACCGCGATCCGCGGCCACCAGGCCGGTCCGGGCACCGGGGCGATCGCCCGGGTGAACACGGCGGCGTTGGCCACCCCGGCGAAGATCGCCAGGCAGGTGCCGGTGAGGGCGAGGGCCAGCTCGGCACCGGGCCGGCGGCGGGCCGCGTACCCGGCGGCAGCCAACGCGGCCAGCCCGGTCAGCAACGCCCAGACCGGCCCGTCGAGCAGCACGCTGAGCAGGCCGAGCGGCCCACCGGTGCCGGATTCGACCGCGCGGGCCATCGCGTAGCCGACGGCGGTCGCCGCGCCGACGGCGAGCCCGCCTGCGGAGACCAGCTGTGCGGTCCGCGGACCGCGCCGGGCGGTGGCCAGCAGAGCGACCAGCATCAGTACGGCGCCGAGCAGCGTGCCGCCCCACCAGCGCAGCGGGTCGGGCGGCGGGATCCAGTCCAGGGTCCCGCGCAGCTCGACCGGGGTGACGCCGTCACGCAGCGGCACCACCCAGTCGCGTACCCGGTGCACCTGGTCGGGTGCGGCCCGCACCGCGTCCGGCGGTGCGGCGTCGCGCCAGTAGGTCCGCTGGTCGTGCCAGCGGACCACCGGCCGGTCGGCGATCCGCCGCCAGAGCGGCGGCGCGGTCGGGTCGGCGTCGGCGGGCACCGGGGTGTCGCCGGCCAGGGTCTCGTTCTGGTAGGCGGTGGGGGAGCGCCGGTTCTGGTAGACCCCGTCCGGTCGGATCTCCAGGTACGGCTCCCCGGCGTAGCCGAGCACCTCGATCGGTCGGCCGCTGTGGTTGGTCAGCTCGAGCCGGGCACCGGCCTCGACGACCCGGACGGTGAGCCCGTCGACGGCCGGCACGGTGCCGGTCACCGTCACCCGGTAGTCGGTGGCCGCGGGGGCGTCCGCGCCGTGCGCGGCGGCCGGCGTCGCGGCACCGGTGAGCAGTACCGCCGCCCCGCCGACGAACACCGCCAGCCGGCCGGCCAGTCGGGTGGCCCGCGCCCGCGCCGGCCGTCGGGTGAACAGCACGTCAGCCGGCCGCGTCCACGGCGGCGGTGATGGCCTGGGCGCTCGACGCGACGGTCGCGCCGTCGACCAGCACGGTCGGGGTGCCGCTGACCCCGGCCCGGCCGGCCTGCTCGGTGACGTGGGCCGGCCAGCCGGCGTAGGTGTCGTCCCGGACGCACCGGCCGAAGCTGCCGGTGTCCAGCCCGACCTCACCACCGATGGCGATCAGCCGCTCCTCGCTGAGCCCGGGACCGCCCTCGGCCGGCTGCTGTTCGTAGAGCGCGGCCGCGTACTCCTCGAACTTGCCGCCGGCCGCCGCGCAGCCGGCCGCCGCCGACGCCCGCGTCGAGTACGCGTCGTCGCTGAGCCGGTCGAGGATCGCGACGGGGTGGTACACCAGGGTGATCCTGCCATCCTCGACGAGCTGGTCCAGGGTCGGGCCGACCTGCTGCTCGAACTGCCGGCAGGCGGGGCAGAGGAAGTCGGCGTAGAGGTCGACGGTGACCGGGCCGTCGCCGATCGGGATGCCGGAGTCGTCGGCGACCGCACCGGGCGGGGCGGTGTACTCGCCGCCGCGCTGGGTCTGGTAGACGGCCCAGCCGATCATGCCGGCGAGGACCAGCGCCACCACGGCCGCCACCGACGTCCAGAGGGCGCGCTGGCGCCGCCGCTCCCGGGCCAGCTGTTCGCGGACCACCCGGGCTGCCTTCTTCTGCTCCACTCGCCGGCTCATCGCCGTCACCCGCCGATCTACCCGAAATCCGACTATCTGCTGTTGTTTACCCAAGAATCCGTCGACAGTGCCGTGCGCGGCCACCACACCAGGAACCCGGCGAGCGCGAGGAACGCCAGGTCGCGGGCGATCTCCGGGCCGTAGGCGGGGGTCTGCCCGGCGGCCAGCTCACCGCCGACGCCGAAGCAGCCGCAGTCGATCCGCAGCCCACGCACCCACGCGGAGGTGATGCCGGCGATGAAGACCACCAGCAGGCCGGCCGAGACGACCGCGCAGAGCCGGGTGGCCAGCCCGATCAGCAGCAGCACGCCGAGCGCCAGTTCGATGAAGGGCAGCGCGGCGCCGATCACCATGGCCAGGTCGTACGGGAAGACCTGGTAGGCGTTGACCGCCCGGCCGGACCCGGCCAGGTCGGTGACCTTCGACCCGCCGGCGAACAACCACACGGCGGCCAGCCCGAGGCGGACGGCGGTGCCGATCCAGGGTCGTACCCTCATGTCTGTTAGTCGCTGCGCACCCGGTGCCGAGTTCCACGGCGGCATGACATCAAACCGGAAAATCCGATGTCGTACGTCACACCGGGCATCGCGGAACTTCGGCCCCCGACCGGCCGACCAACCACAAATGAGGGGGAGCCGGGTCGCGCGGACCCAGGTGGACCGGCGAGCATATTGCCCATGACTGCCGCAACGAATAGATGGACGTCGCGCCTCGCGGCCGTCGCCGGCCTGCTGCTGGCGGCGCTGCCCGTGGTCCTGCTACCCGCCGCGCCGGCCAGCGCGCACGCCGTCCTGGTCAGCACCAGCCCGGTGACCGACTCGGTGCTGCCGAACGCCCCGGCCGAAGTAGTGCTGACCTTCTCCGAGTCGGTGCGGCAGGTCCCCGACCGGGTACGGGTGATCGCCCCGGACGGGCAGCGGGTCGACCAGGGCGAGCCGGTCTTCGACGGCGCCGTGGTCACCGTCGGCGTCGAACAGCAGACGTCGCGCGGCACGTACCTGGTCAGCTACCGGGTGATCTCCGCCGACGGCCACCCGGTCAGCGGCGGCTTCACCTACTCGGTCGGCGCGCCCTCGGCGGTGCCCACCGACGACGGCGGCGCCGACACCGATCCGCTGGTCAGCGGGCTGCTCCAGGCGACCAAGTTCGTCGGGTACGCCGGACTGCTGCTGATCGTCGGCCCGGTGCTGGTGCTGAGCATGCTCTGGCCCCGCCGGCTGGCCCGTGGCGGGCCGGGCCGCCTGGTCTGGACCGGGCTGGGACTCGTCGCGGCGTCCACCCTGGCGACCATCTGGCTGCAGGCCCCGTACGTCACCGGTGGCGGGATCGGCGACGCCGACGGCGCGGCGCTGCGCGACGTCCTCGGCAGCGGGATCGGCGCCGCGCTGCTGGTCCGGCTCGGAGTGCTGGCCGCCGCGGCGGTGCTGCTGCGGCCGTTCCTGGCCGGCTCGGAGGGCCGCAGCGACCAGATCCTGCTCGGCGGCCTGGCCGTCATCGGGGTGTTCACCTGGCCACTGGCCGGTCACCCGAGCGCCTCGCCGGTGCCGGCCGTCTCCGTCGTCATCGACGCCGTGCACCTCAGCTCGATGGCGGTCTGGCTCGGCGGTCTGGCGATGCTCGCGGTGTTCCTGCTCCGGCAGGCCGAGGAGCGGGAACTCGCCGCGATCCTGCCGATCTGGTCGCGCTGGGCGGCGCTGGCGGTCTGCGCCCTGCTGCTGGCCGGTACGGTGCAGGCGCTGATCGAGGTGGGCACCCTCGAAGCGCTGTTCGGCACCACGTATGGCCGGTTGCTGCTGGCCAAGATCGGCCTTTTCGGGCTGGTTCTCGCGGTGGCGGCGTACTCGCGGCAGTTGGTGCGCAACCGCAGCGCCGCCGGACGTCCCGGCCGGATGCGGCAGGCGATCGTCGCCGAACTGGCCGTCACCACCGTGGTGCTGGCGGTCACCGCGGTGCTGGTGCAGACCACCCCGGCCCGGACCGCCATCGGCGAGGACCTGCGGGCCGACAGCGGCTACTTCTCCACCACGCTGAACAGCGACATCTACTCGCTGCAGGTCGAGGTGGACCCGGCCCGTCGGGGCAACAACTCGGTCCACCTGTACGCCTACACCGAGGACAACCGGCCGCAGCCGGTGATCGAGTGGCAGGCCACGGCGGCGTTGCCGGCCAGCGGGGTCGAACCGATCGAGATCCCGCTGCTGCCGCTGACCGACAACCACGCCACCGGTGAGATCAGCCTGCCGGCTGCGGGAGACTGGGAGCTGCGGATCACCGTCCGGATCTCCGACATCGATCAGGCAACCGTCTCCACCACGGTGGAAATCAACTAGAAAGGGCTACTTCATGCTCCGTCACCGACGCACACCGGCCCGCGCCGCGGCGCTCGCCGGTGCGGTCGTCCTCGTCGGCGTCCTCGGCCTGGCCGCCCCGGCGGCCGCGCACATTTCGGTCAACCCGTCGCAGGCCACCGTCGGCGACTACGCCCGGCTGGCGTTTCGCGTGCCGAACGAGAGCGACGAACACAGCACCGTCGAGGTGGAGGTGGTGATGCCGGAGGACGCACCGGTGGCCTCGGTGACGCTGGCCCGGGTGCCGGGCTGGACCGCCGACGTGCAGGTGGCGCCGGTGGATCCGCCGCTGGAGGTGCACGGCGCCCAGGTCACCGAGGCGGTGTCCCGGATCGTGTGGACCGCCGACAGCCCGCAGACCGGGGTGCAGCCGGGTGAGTTCGTGGAGTTCCCGGTCTCCCTCGGCCCGCTGCCCGACGCCGAACAGCTGGTCTTCAAGTCGCTGCAGACCTACTCCGACGGCACCGTGGTGCGCTGGATCGAGGTGCCGGTGCCCGGCGAGGAGGAGCCGGCCACCCCGGCCAGCGTGGTCACGCTGACCTCGGCGGAGGAGGACAGCCCGGCGACCGGCGGCGGCGGTCAGGAACAGGTCGACGACGAGGCGCCGACGGCCGACACGTCGACGGCCGACAGTGACACCGGAGGCAACGGCGCCGCGCTGGGGGTGGGGATCGTCGGGCTGCTCGCCGGCCTCGGTGGACTGGCACTCGGCGGGCTGGCGTTCGCCCGGACCCGCCGCCCGACGCCCGCTCCGGCAGCTGCCCCGGCGGCTGCTACCCGCCCGGAGTCGACGTCGGGCGGCGGCGGATCGGCAGACTGACCAGCAGCAGCGCGGCCGCCAGCACATACAGGTTGCGCAGCACGAAGGTGGCCGGATCCTCGGTCGGCACCTTCGCGTGCCCCCAGTCGATCAGTGACACCACGCCGACGACCAGCGCCGCGAAGATGACCGCCGCCAACGCCGCCAACGCCGCCAACACTACCGACGCCGCCGGTCCGGCGGCCCGGACTCCGCTCCGGGCCGCCGGCGGGTCCGGTGCAACGCCGAACGGCGGCCGGTCCGGCAGCGCCGCGTCGAGGAGCACGACCAGCGCCGGGACGAACCAGTAGACGTGGTGCGGCCAGGTGATCGGTGCGATCAGCGCGGCCACCAGGCCGGTCAGGGTCAGCCCGGCCAGCTCGTCACCGGCCCGTACCGCCCGGGCCGCGCGCCACAGCCCGTAGCCGGCGGCGACGGTCACCAGCACCAGCCAGACCAGCCGGTCCGGCTCGGCCGGAGCGGCCAGCCGGGCGAGCAGCCCCTGCAGCGACTGGTTGCCGGTGTAGTCGCTGCGCCCCACCCGCTCGGTGCTCCACAGCTCGGTGAACCAGAACCGCCACGACTCGGCCGGGGCGACCGCGGCGGCGAGCAGGGTGGCGGCCGCCGCCGCCAGGCAGGACACCAACGCCGCCCGCCACCGGCGGGTGACCAGCAGGTAGACGATGAAGATCCCCGGGAACAGCTTGATCGCCGTCGCCAGGCCGATGCCGACGCCGGCCCAGCGGGACCGCTTCGGTACGGCGAACAGCAGGTCGGCCAGAATCAGCACGACCAGCAGCATGTTGATCTGCCCAAGGAAGATCGTCTCCCGGGTCGGCTCGATCAGCACCACCAGCGGTACCACCAGACCGGCCAGCCACCAGCGCGGCAGGCCGCGTCGGCGGGCGATCGGCGTGACCAGCCAGACCGTGGTGACCACCACCGCCAGCAGCGTGCCGACGGTGAAAACGGCGGCGGCGGTCCCGGCGCCCACCGCCGCGAACGGGCGCAGCAGCAGCGCGGTGAACGGGGGATAGGTGAAGTAGAGCTGGCCCTGCACGATGTCGGGCTGAACGTAGTCGTAGAGCGGGTTGCCGTCGGCCCACCAGCGCATCGCGCTGAGGTAGATCTTCAGGTCGTAGAAGTCGTGCCGGTTGCCGTACCAGATCAGGGCGGCGACCACGGCGGCGCCGAGCGCGACGACGACCGCGACCCGGCGCGGCGTGCGGGATCTGTCGTCGACGGGGCGCGGCGCGGGGCCGTCCGGGAGGGTGTCGGCGGGCACGTCCGCGAGCCTAGCGGGGGCCGCCGCCGGTGACCTGGTCGGCTGCTGGACGGTGCCGCGTAGGCTGTCCGCGTGGCGGATCTTCTTGTCTGGATCGACTGTGAGATGACCGGGCTCGACCTCGGCGGGGACGCGTTGATAGAGGTGGCCGCCCTGGTCACCGACTCGGACCTCAACGTGCTCGGTGACGGCGTCGACCTGGTGATCCACGCCGACGAGGAGACGCTGGCCGGGATGCCGGACGTGGTGCGGGAGATGCACGCCAGGTCCGGGCTGACCGAGGAGGTGCGGCGCTCGGCGGTCACCCTCGCCGAGGCGGAGGACCGGGTGTTGGAGTACGTGACCAGCTTCGTGCGGGAGCCGAAGACCGCGCCGCTGTGCGGCAACTCGATCGCCACCGATCGGGGGTTCATCGCCCGCGACATGCCACGCCTCGACTCCTACCTGCACTACCGCATGATCGACGTCTCGTCGATCAAGGAGTTGTGCCGCCGGTGGTACCCCCGGGTCTATTTCGGCCAGCCGGCCAAGGGGCTGTCGCACCGGGCCCTGGCGGACATCCGGGAGAGCATCCGGGAGCTGGAGTACTACCGGCGGTCGATCTTCGTGCCGTTGCCCGGACCGGACGTCGACGCGGCCAAAGCGATCGCCGCCGGCCTCTGACCGCTGTCGAACGACCGGCCGCTGCCGACGACCGGCCGCTGGGCGGCGGCGGGGCGGGCCCGGCGGAACCCGCTCGACGTGATGCCCGCCGGTAGGGCTATCATTGGTCGGCACCCCACGCGGCAGTCTGCCGGGTGTGGTTCTTGGTGGCTGTAGCTCAGCAGGTAGAGCACCGGGTTGTGGTCCCGGGTGTCGAGGGTTCAAGTCCCTTCAGTCACCCCATACCGAAGCGCCCGGCCAGGATCAGATCCTGGCCGGGCGCTTTCTGCTCAGTGCCCGTCCCGGGCGGGGACGGGTCAGGCCTGCGGGTCCGAGCTGGTCCCGGACCCGCCGGCGGCACCGCCCGGCGTCGACTCCGTCGACTCCGGCTCGGTCGTCGGCGGCTCGTACGGCAGGGCGCTGCCTTCGACGAGCTCGTCCCAGCTGAGGTTCCACACGGTCCAACCGTTGCCGTTGGCGAGCTGCACCTCGGTGCCCTTGACCGTGACCGGGTCACCGACCCTGGTCTGGTTGAACAACCACTTGGCGTTGTCCATCGACATGTTGATGCAGCCGTGTGACACGTTGCGTACCCCCTGGTCGGCCACCGACCACGGGGCGGCGTGGATGAACTCGCCACCCCAGGTCAGCCGCTGGGCGTACTCGATGTCCGTCCGGTAGCCCTCCTCCGGACCCAGCTCCTCGTACGTGTCGAAGACGGTCTCCTTCAGCTTCTCCATCACGATCATGGTGCCGCTGGAGGAGGGCGTCTTCGGCTTGCCGAGACTGATCGGGATCTCCTTGATCGTCTCGCCGTCCTTGGTGACCACCATCGTCTTGCTGGCGTTGTCCGCCGTCATCACCAGCGCCGCACCGACCTCGGCGTCCACGGTCAGGTCGTTGCGGCCGTACCAGCCGTCGCCCATCGGCAGGCCACCGGTCTGCGCCTTGTAGAACAGCTGGGTGCCGGCCTGCCAGAACTCGCGTGGCCGGAACTGGACCTCGGTGGGGCTCACCCAGTACCAGATGCCCTCCTGGGCGGGCTCGGTCTCGACGCTCAGGCGTCGCTGCACGTCGTCGCGGTAGTCCTGCGGGATGTCCCGGCTGAACCGCAGGATCAGCGGCATCGCGACACCCACCACGTTGCCGTCGCCCAGGAAGCTGGACACCCGTACCTGATTGCCCGGCTGGGCCATCGTCCGGAAGTTGTGGCTGGCCGTGGTGGTCTCGCCGTCGTCGCCGGTCACCGTCACCGTCGCCGTGTACGCGGCGTCGTACTCCAACTGCCCGTCCGGCAGGAAGACGGTGCCTTCGGCGTCGACCTCGCCCGGCACCGGGTTGCCGTCGGCGTCGGTCAACTCCACCGTTGTCTGCGCCGCGTCGGCGGTGGTGAACGTGATCGCCGTCGACGCGGGCACGTCGGTGGCGTCGGCGGCCGGCTCGGTGATCGTCGCCTGGGCCTGTGGGCTTGGCTCGGCCCCCGTACCGCCCTGCCAGGTGGGAGCGTCACCGGCGCGAGTGCAGGCGCCGGTGAGGGCGAGCGCGGCGGCGAGCGCGACGGCCGTGACAACCCGCGGTACGGGCGGTCGCGCCCGCCCGGCGCGCGGCTTTACCTGAAAGCGGCTGACTCGCATGATCCCCTCACGAAGTTTCGGTCCCCGGATCCCATCGTCCAGCAAAGACGCGATGGGGCAACTCCCGGGTTCGTGCCTCAACGTACGCAACATCGACACGGCTGACCGATATTTCCCGGATCATCCGGTCCGTTCGGTCAGCCGTGTCTCATTCGTCCGTAGTTGGCAGTTATTCAGATGTCATACTGTGCCGATCCGACGCCGACCAGAACCACATCGACCGTCACCCTGACGTCGCTGTCGGTACCGGAGCCGGCGTCGTCGGCGCCGGTGAAGCGGCCCCTGCCGGCTGCAGATCGGCCGGCACCGGCAACGCACTACCTTTGACGAACTCGTCCCAGGTGAGGTTCCAGGCCGTCCAGCCATTGCCGTCCGCCAACTCCCGCTCGGTGCCCTTGACCGTGATCGGATCACCGACCTTGGTCTGGTTGAACAGCCACTTGGCGTTGTCCATCGACAGGTTGACGCAACCGTGTGACACGTTGCGTACCCCCTGGTCGCCCACCGACCACGGGGCGGCGTGGATGAACTCGCCACCCCAGGTGATCCGCTGGGCGAACGAGATGTCCGTCCGGTAGCCCTCCTCCGGGCCCAACTCGGCGAAAGTGTCGAAAACGGTCTGTTCCTGCTTGTCCATCACCACCATGGTGCCGCTCGACGACGGCGTACTCGGCTTGCCGAGACTGACCGGCATCTGCTTGACCAGCTCGTCGTTCTTGAACATCGACAGCTGCTTGGTGGCGTTGTCGACCTCCACGGTCACCTTGTCACCGATCTTCGCGGTGGCGCCCCGGTCCATGTCCCCGTACCGGCCGTCACCGGTCGGGTGACCGTCCAGCGCGATCCGGGTGGTCACCGTCGTGCCGGCCTGCCAGAAGTCCGGAGCCCGGTAGAAGGCCTGGGTGCCGTTGGCCACCCAGTACCAGGTGCCCGGCTGCGGCGGGTCGGTCTTGACGAACATCCGCTTCTGGACGCTGGCCCGCTCCTGCTCCGGGATGCCGGGGAAGAACTCGACCACCACCGGCATCGCGACTCCGTACGTCCGTCCGTCGAACAGGTAGAGGCCGGTTCCGGTCTGCGACCCGGACTTGCCCATCGTGCTGAACGACGTGGTCTTCGTCTCCTCCTCCCCGGTGCTGCTGGTCGCGACGACGGTCGCCGTGTACTGCTTCTGATTCTTGAGTGGTTTGTCCGGCACCCAGGCGGTGCCGTCGTGCCGCATACTGCCGCTGACCTCGCCGCCACCGTCCTCGACGAGGGTCACCGAGGTGACCTCCCCGCCGCTGACCGTGGTGCCGATCTCCGTACTGATCGGCAGGTTCTTCGCGTCGGCCTTCGGCGCGATGGCGAACTCGAACGGCTCCGGCGAAGGTGTCGGACTCGCCGTGGCCACCTGGCCGTCGACGAATCGTGGCGTCTTGTCCGATCCACACCCTGCCAGTGCCGCCGGTGCGATGACTGCCAGTGTCACCGCGACCGACCAACCCCTCCTGACCTTGTGCATGCCAGTCCCCGTTCCTTGTTCCGTCCCTGCCGACATCGTGCATCACCCGCCATGCCCTTCGTGCCTGATCCGGAAGGGTGCCAGATCCGCGCACCCGGGCAGGTCCGCCGGACAGACGGCTCGTTACCGGCAACTGGTTGGAAGCTGGACGGCCGGACATGCTAGGGTTGCCCGCGTTGTCAGCGAGCGCCGCTAGCTCAACTGGCAGAGCAGCGGACTCTTAATCCGCGGGTTGTAGGTTCAAGTCCTACGCGGCGTACCAGACAACAAGGCCCCGACCAGGCGTTTCTCGCCCGGTCGGGGCCTTTTGTCGTACGTCGTACCGCCGGACGGGTGCTCGCCGGGCGCTCGTGAGCCGTTGGACCGGTCGGCCGCTGGTGGGACAGCAGCAGCATTGACGGGACGTTCACCCCGACCCACTGCCGGGCTCGTCAAACGGGTGGATGCCGGGCTGGGATAGTGATGAAGGTGAGCCCTGGATCCGCTGCGTCGCCTGAGCTTGTCATCTTCGACTGCGACGGGGTGCTGGTTGACAGCGAGCCGATCGTTGCTCGGGTGCTCACCGAGTGGATGCGACACCTCGGGGTTCGGATCACCTATGAGGAGTGCGCTCGGGAGTTCGTGGGGCTGGCGCAGGAGGTGGCGGCGCAGCGAATCGCCGACCGTCTCGATGGCGAGGTGCCAACGGGCTGGTTCGACGGGCTCACCGCTGCGGTTGACGCCGCGTTGCGGGCCCAGGTTCGGCCGGTGCCGGGCGTCGCGCAGGTGCTCGAACGGCTCAAGGTCCCATTCTGCGTGGCGTCGAACGGCCGGCCAGCCAAGGTCGACTTGACGCTGAGCGCGAGTGGCCTGGCGAGATACTTCGACGGGCGGATCTTTACTGCCTCGCAGGTCGCCCGAGGCAAGCCGGCCCCTGATCTGTTTCTGCTGGCGGCGTCCCGGATGGGCGTACAGCCTGAACGGTGCGTGGTGGTCGAGGACAGCGAGGCCGGCGTTGCAGCCGGCCTGGCTGCAGGGATGCGGGTTCTGCGGTACGCCTCGGACGGATCCCGGACGGGCTCCACCGAGGTATTCCACAGCATGGATGGCCTACCGCGTTGCTTGGGCCGGTGACCGGCGGCTGACCGATTCCAGGTGTTCCGAGCACCGGGTGCGGTCAAATGATCGACGTGGCTGCACGGTAATGTCCTACCTATGGGGTCGACGGCGCGTAAGGTTTCGCTGACTGGTATCAAGCCGACCGGTGAACCACATCTGGGCAACTACATTGGCGCGATCCTTCCCGCACTGAAGTTGGTCGATGACTATGAGTCCCTGTACTTCATCGCGGACCTACATGCGCTGACGACGATCCGTGACCGTGATCTGTTGCGGCACTACACCCGTTCGGTGGCCGCGACGTGGCTCGCGGCCGGACTCGATCCGGACCGCACCACCTTCTATCGCCAGTCGGACATCCGGGAGATCCCTGAGCTGACCTGGGTGCTGTCCTGTCTGACCGGTAAGGGGTTGATGAACCGGGCGCACGCGTACAAGGCGGCGCGCGACCGTAACCGTACGGCGGGCAAGGAGGATCTGGACGCCGGTGTGAACATGGGCCTGTTCAACTACCCGATGCTGATGGCGGTCGACATTCTCATCATGGACGCCGATGTGGTGCCGGTTGGCCGTGACCAGGTCCAGCACGTCGAGTACGCAGCTGACATCGCAGGTGCCTTCAACGCCGTCTACGGCGATCGGTTCAGGCTGAAGATCCCAGCTGCCGTCATACCGGATGAAGGCTCGGCGCAGACCCTGCCCGGCGTCGACGGGCGGAAGATGAGCAAGTCCTACGGCAACACGATCCCGCTGTTCGAGTCCGAAGCCGGTCTGCGCAAGATGATCCGGCGGATCCCGACTGACAGCGTGCCCCTCGAGGAGCCGAAGGATCCCGACTCGGCTGCGGTCTTCACGCTGCTGGAGCGGTTCGGCGAGGCGGACGTTGTCGCCGAGACCCGAGCACGGCTGTCGGCCGGTGGGATGGGTTGGGGCGAGGTGAAGGCCCAGCTCACCGACGCGTTGACCGCCCAGTTCGCGCCGCTGCGGGAGCACTACGAGGCGCTGATGGCACCTGGCGGCGAACTGGACGACCTCCTCGCGCACGGCGCGGACAAGGCCCGTAAGCAGACCCGACCGTTGCTGGAGCGGGTGCGTGACGCCGTCGGCATCGGGTAGCCGCTGGCAGCGTGCCTCGCCGTCAAACGAGTGCGTCGACTACCTGATCGGCGCAGTGCCAGGCGGTTGTCCATTTGCCGGGTAGCGCGACCAGCAGGTTGGCCGCTGAGGTCCAGCCGATTGGTGGCTTCCTGAGGTCGACGACCAGGCTCGATGGATCGGCCTCCGGGCTGGCTGGCTCGCACACGGTGCCCCACAGCAGGCTGAGGTCACGGTCGGGCCGTTGAACTCCGCGCAGGTCGAGGGCGGTCTGGAGCCGGGCATGTTCTTCCTCGGCCGTTGCGTACCGGCCGTTGACTGCGGGCAGGCCGACGCGGGTGCCTCCGAGATCTGGACTGAGGGCGAGGAGGTCGCCGTCCAGCCAGTAGGTCAGGCTCCGTACGCGGGTGCCGGCCTGCCGTCCCCAGGCGATGCGCCGGGTGCGGAGCGTGTTCCGGATCCCCGCTCGGGCCAACAGTCGCGGTGTACCGGCGCCGGCTGCCAGGACCAGCATGCGTGCCCGTGGGGCGGCACGCGGTGCGTTCTGTGCGAGCGAGACGAGAGAGCTGGCCGGATCTCGGCGTAGGGTGACCTCCCGTCGCAGTACCGGCGGTACGCCTGCGGTGTGAGCCAACGTGACGAGGCTGGTGTGCAGTGCGGGTAGGTTCACGCTGTAATCCGGGATGCGGAAGGCGGCGGCCGGTGGGGGAAGAGAGCCGCTGGCCACGGGAGCCGCTTCCGAGGCGGTGATGCCGATCCGGTTCCAGGCCTTCAGATACCGGTCGACGGCATCGGCCGAGTGGAACAGGGCCAGGCCGGTGGCGGCTCCGATCCGTACGGGCCGGGTCAGGTCGTACCAGCGACTCCGCTCCCGCCAGCAGGCCTCGCTGAGCGAGGGCAGCACCGGGGCGTAGACGGCACCCGAATGCAACTGCCCGAAGTTGGCGAGCGACGCCCCAGCCTGCCCGTCACCGACGCACCGCACCCGCAGACCACGACGTGCCGCCGCCACGGCGATAGCCAGACCGCAGAATCCTGATCCGACGATGAGAGCGTCAAGGATGTCATCTGGCACGCGCCGCCTCGTTCCCCTTTGATGGAGCTGCCTCGGACCGTTCATCGATGACGGCGATGCGATGGCGGTCGGCGAATCGGCGTAGCAGCCCGCGCGGTGCCAGGTGGTGGTCGACGCGGAGTCGGATGCGTCGGGGCCAGAGGCGCAGCCGGCTGCGGGCCGCGGCCCGGTGGGCCTGCATCGAGTCGCGGTCCAGCAGGAGGCTGCGCAGATGGGCCAGGATCGTCGAGCCAGCAACGGAGATGAAGCCGGCTTCGGCATTGATCGCTGGGTCTGGAACGACCGGCACCAGAATGGCGAGATCAGGTCGGACCGGTGTCGTCGCCGCCGCTGCGACGATCTTTTGGGCTGCCTGGTCGAAGGACCAGACCGGTTGAGGGGTCGGTTCGTCGACCGGCTGTGGCGTCAGCTGGGGTAGCAGCAACGCCATGCCGGGGATGCCGGATCGGGCGTATCTGACGACCTGTCGGCGTTTCGCGAGCCCGTAGGGCGTCTGGTACAGACCGGGTGCCAGCACCGCCGTCGTGCTCGCGGCGATCAGCGTGATCTCCCGACCGCTGGCGAGAAGTTGATCGCACAGGTGTAACACGGTTTCGGTCGCGCCGTGCACGCTGCGTCGCATCGACTGCACCCCGCTGCGGTCGAGAACGCTGTCTACGACGCAGACCCGACCGCGAGAGGCGGCAAGGATGGCCGTCGTGACGGCAACCCGGGCGCGGTGCTCGGCAACCGTCAGATCCGCGAGAATCCAATGCGCGTCGGCGGATGCCTGGTCCGCTGGGCGGCTCCGTGCGACGGCGACGACGGTGAAACCGGCTGCGACGGCTAGCGGCGCAATGGCACGACCAAGGCGCCCGGACGCGCCGAGCAGGACGAGGAGTGGGCTCATCGCGTGCACCACTGCCAGGTCTCGGCGAACTGGGTGAAGGAGCGGCAGTACTCTCGGCGTGCCTGGCGCCAGGGGCCTGGCCGGAGAAGCCGATCGGCGAACGCCTCACGGGCGCGGGTGATGTCCGTAGCGTCCCAGCCGCTGCTCAACTCGATGGCCGACAGCAGCGGTGCCTGGCTGGCCTCGTCGTCGCGCATCACCCGGTCGTTGATCTCGGCCGGAGTCATGTTCAGATGGATGCTCGACGCCGGGATGCTCTTCGACATCTTCGGGTAGCCGGCAAGTCCTTCAAGGACCCGGAAGTACAGGGCGCCGATCCGGCCCTGCCAGCCGAGACTCAAATCGTCGGCGCCGGCCTGCCGGTGCAGCACCAGCCGGGCCAGGTCGGTGAAGTAGGACTCTTCCACGCCGGAGACCATGAGGACGTCGCCTGCGCCGCCCTCGAAAGGGCCGAGAATGTCGGCGACCGTGTACAGCGAGTCGACGACCACTCCGGTCTCACTGCCGAGCAGCCCGTGGTCGGCGTACAGCTCCAACAGGCTTTCCCGGTGTTCCTGGAAGTCGGCCCGAGACAGGTAACGGGCTACCCGCCCGGCGCGGATCAGGTTGGCGTGGTCAAGGTGTGACCGCAGTTCGGCCGCGTCCCGGTCCAGGCCGATCGCGACGAGGAACGCGAGCATCTGATCCCTGACCTGGAGCAGCGTCTGCCAGGGCACGTTGCGGGAGTTCCACGCGCCGAGGTCCGAGATGACGACTGTCATCGGCGCGCCGAGTCGGCGTTGCAGCTCAACGATGCCGAGCATGACCGACAGGGTGCCGGCGGTCGGTGCGTTCGTTGGGCCGAAGCCGGTCACGACCGACATCGACTGGCGCTTGTACGGGTCCAGGACCGTGAGCGCGTTGTCGGCGTGGGTGAATCGGGCTGCGGTTGGTCCGAGCTCTTCGGCCAAGACCTCGGCCGATCGCAGATCTATTGACGCTGGTGGCATGTCTGGTTCCCCTACCTGAGCTCGGTGAGCATGGTCAGCAGCCGCATGGCGTTGCCGGAGCGGCGAGCGTGACGAACCCGGCTGCTCGCTTCGTCGATGTCGACTCCGCTTGCTCCCACGACGAGCGCGGCGTTCAGCTCGACCAGCATGGTGGCGGCCGTGTCGTCTCCAGGGGCGAGCGCAGCGGTGACGAGCGCGGCGTTCCCGGCATGTGTGGGTTGGTGCGCGACGGACTGACGCCATGAGGACGTCGGCTCAGCGCCTTGGTGGATGCCGCAGGTGATGAGGCCGTCGGTGAGACGGGCCAGCCGTGCCTGACCGACGCCGGCGTATTCGTCGACGGTCTCGCCGGGGGACAGCTCCGTGCAGGTGACGACGCCGAGGGCGAGCTCTGGCCTGATTCTCTGTAGCGCTGCGGCCGCGAGCGTGACGTCGCGGTGCGCCAGGCCGAGCAGGTAGCTGCTCGCGCGGACGCAGAGAGCGCCGACTGGCATGAAGAAACTTGCCGGATTCAGGGTGTCGAAGACGTCGTCGTACCGGTCTGCGTAGCGAGGGCAAAAGACTGGGTAGCCGACGAAAGCGATGCCGTAACGCTCCAGCACTTCAGGAATGTCCGTTGGCTGGCCGACCGGTCGTATGCCGAGGAGATCCAGGACGTCGGCGGCTCCGGAGACTGCGGATACCGATCGCGAGATTCCCTTGACGACGCGGGTTCCGGCGGCGGCGGCGAGGATCCCAGCCGCAGTGCTGACGTTGAAGGTCTTGTACTGCTCCTTTCCGCTGCCGGCAACGACGACAGTGCCCTCGGGTACGTCGACCGGCCGGCTGGCGTAGTTGGCGAGCACCGGGTCGAACTGCGTGATCACCGTCCACCACTCGGACAGTTCCGCCGGGCCGAGGCGGTCGGCGCGGAGCAGGTCGGCGCACCACCGCCGCCATTGCATGTTCGCCGATGGTGATTCGTCCCGAAGAAACGCGTGCAGCTGATCGGCGGACCATCTGTCAGACGGCGCGGCAAGAGACGGGGCGCTCATTTGGTCCACCACGAGCTCGTCGAGCCAGCCGTGCGGGCACCGGACAGCTCAGGACGAGACGCTCCAGGCGTACGCCGGGGCAGGTGTGCAGACAGGCTGAACACCCGTGCCGCCTGTTCGTGCGCCGCGCAGGGTCCGAGCGTTCCGCATGCCAGGCACTTCCCATCGGCGCACGAAACCACGTGCTGCGTCAGGGCGGCCTGCGCCTCCTCCAGCTGCCCGCCGCCGAGATACGTCGCCACGGTTCCTCCAAGGTCATTTGGTCAATGGGTGGTGTGGCGGGCACGTCGTGCGCGTCGCTTCCATCGACGTCGCCTGCCGTCGCCGTCACCGGGACTCAACGGCTCGCCGTTCGCATCCCTCGATGAACAGGTTGGTCGCGCCGATAGATCAGCTGAAGTGGTTCTCCGTCAGCCGGTGTCAGCCGACACCGGGCACCCATGGCGCGCGGGGGCCAGCGAAGCGGCGATAGGGTGCGGCATATGAGTACCGGTGCTCGGCGGGCAAGTGAGTGGACCATCCACGACGAGCGGGTCATCGACGACACGAGGCGTGCCGTGCTGAGCGTCGCCGACGTCGAACTACCCGACGGTGTCCGGTTCGAGCAGTACGTACTCAGAGTGCCGTCCGCCGCGATGGTGATCGTCCTGGACGACGCCGACCGCGTGCTGATGATGTGGCGGCACCGGTTCATCATCGACCGGTGGGTCTGGGAGCTGCCGGGCGGCTATCTTGACCACGACGAGGACCCAGCCGTCTGCGCGGCGCGGGAGGTCGAGGAGGAGACCGGCTGGCGGCCCAGGACCATGGAGCCGCTGCTGGGCTTCCAGCCCATGGTCGGCACGATCGACCAGCAGAACATCATTTACCTGTCCCGAGGGGCCGACCCCACGGGCACCGCGCCTGACATCAACGAGACCGCGCGAATCGGCTGGATCCCGCTGGCCGAGGTGGAGCAACGAATCCACGCCGGGGAGATCGTCGGTGCGGGGTCTGTCTCCGGTCTGCTCGCCGTGCTGCTGGCCAAAGCGACAGGGCGAATTTAGGCGGCTCGGAGTAGCGGCCGTACGCGCACAGAGAACTCCTGCACCGTCGGCAGCCCGGCGTACGGCGTGAGGCGGTCCGCGAGAGTGGCGAGGTAGGCGCGCGCCCGTTCGGAGCTCAGACTCTCAGCGGCTTGTGCTGCCTGCACCCCCACCGCGCCGGCTTGCTCCGGCTCACCGGACTGCACGTGGGCAAGCGCCAACAATGCCAGGTTGAACTGCTTGCCGCGGGCATAGGCGGTGCCGTCCATCTCCAACGACCGCACCGCGAACCGGGCCGCGAGCTTGCCTTGGCCGAGCGCGGCGAAGCAGTGTCCGAACTTGGCCGAGAGATACGCTTCGTCGAAGTAGCCGATCCACTGTGGGTTGCTCGTGTTCTCCGCGCGGTCGAAGGCGCGTTCAGCGCGGTCGAGCGCTGCCGTACACGCCGCCTCGTCACCGCCCACGGCGTGGCCCTGCGCCTCCAGCACCGCAGATTCCGCCTGGATCGCGGCCATCCCGGACTCGGCCGCCGTGCGACCTGCGGCACGCGCCAAGTCGACCGCCTCTGCCGACGCCCCCAGGTAGGCCGCCTGGTGACTCATCGCCGCCAGGATCTCCGCGCCCAGCGGGCGATCGCCAGCGGCTGTGGCGAGCCGTAGCGCCTGGACCATGTACCGCTGCGCCAAGCCGTTCAGCCCAGCATCGTACGAGGCCCAGCCCGCGAGCTGGGTGGCCTCGGCAGCCGCCGAGTACAGCGCGATACCGGTACGGGCGTCGTACCGACCACGCAAGAGCGGAGCCACCTCGGTATCAAGGAACCGGACCAACCCGTCACGGACGTGGCCGCCACCATAACGGTTGTCGAGCGACCGGTAGACGCCGGAGATGTGCCGAATGGTTTCGACGTGAGGTTCACCGACGAGTCTGTCACCGTGGCCGACGGGCTCCTCTTCGAGCCGAGCGGTCAGCCAGCGGAGCGCCGGCGTCAGGAACGCCGCCGCGTTGAATCCCGTACCTATCAGGAGATCTCGCCGTTGCATATCTCCCCGCCACAGCTCTGCCGCGACCTCCGCGCCGTGTCGCCAGTCCTGCGGAAAGTCTAATCCGACCGCCGCGTCGGGGCCCGCCTCAGCGGGACCCACGACCAGTTCGCCTCTGTCAGCCGACACCGCGCTCACCAAGGCGGACAACTCGCCGTTGGCACCGAGCGCCGTGTCGAGCAGCGCCACCACGGACGCGCTGGGCCGCTTGCCGCCGGCCTCGAGATCCCAGAGGTATCCGTGGGAGCAGTGGACCAGCTGCCCGAGCCGGCGAAGCGACAGGCCTCGCTCCTCGCGTAGCGACCTCAAGCGCGGCCCGAAGGCCGGATCGACGACAACGAGCTGTCGCGGCATGGCACGCTCTCCTCGGAAATGAGGTCACGATTGGCCGATTGGTCCTGCCGGAGCGAAGACGTGGGTTGACAGTACTCCTTGGATCGCAATCGTAGGACCACGAAACCATCCGGCCATCACAGTGGGCAATCTGGACTCGCAGCGCCCTCGTTTGGCGCGGATGTTGCTATAGGAGCTGACCGACCCAGATCCTTCACGATCTTGAAGGTCTGGGCTACTGATAGATGATTGTCGCTGTTTTGGGTGGTGTTTCGGGTTTCGGGCGTAGTGAGGACCCGGCCGGGGTGACCGGGTGTGCCCGTGGTGTCCCCTGTGGGCGGGGGTTCGGGGCCTTTCGTCTGGTCGGGGCGGTGGTTGCGGGGTCAGCCGCTGGGGTTCAGGGCACGGATCTTCTGCCAGGCCTGGGTGTACTCGGCGGTGTGGGGGTGGTTGTCGGGCAGGCGGATGAGGCGCCGTCGGGCGGTGTGGACAAGCCGGGCGGGGATGCCGAGCAGTGTGGTGCGTAGGGTGTTCGGAGTGGCTCGGCGCAGGGTGTCGTGGTCGTTGACGGCGAGCAGGCGTAGCCAGGCGAGCAGGTCGGCGGCGATCGCGACGATGATGGTCCAGGCCTGGTTGAACGTGAAGTAGTAGGACGGCAGCCGGCGTAGTCCGAGGTTTTTCGCATCTTTGATCACGGTTTCCACTCCGGCGTGGTTGCGGTGGAACGCGTCGAGTTTCGGGTACTGCTGCCCGGGGATGTCGGTGGCGACGGCCTGGAACCGTTGACCACGTCGTTTCTCCTGCTCGCTGGCCTGTTTGCGGTGTTTCGGATGCAGCGGCTCGGTGCGGGCGGTGATCCGCATGCCGGCCGGCCAGCCGTCGGCGAGTTCCAGTAACCCGGTGATCTCGGTGGTGTACGCCCCTTTACGGACCTTGCCCGTAGGGGTGAGTGCGGGTACCCACACGTCGGCCGGGACCTGGCAGATCGCCTCGCGTACCGGGGCGGTGACGTCGAACCCGACGCTGTAATGCCAGGTGTAGCCGTGCTCGGCGGCCTCAGTCTTGATCCAGGCGAGCAGGTCCTTGGTGGCGCCGGCCCCGTCGGCCCGGAAGATGATCTGCCTGCGGTAGCGGGCCGGGATCTGCGCGACCGCGTCAGCCAGCACCGTGAGGTGATCGGCGACGGTGTTACTGCCGGAGTTCCCGTCGCGTAGCAGGACGGTGAGCATCTCGCCGGTGTTCGCGACCGACACGATCAGCGGGTGGAGCCCGAAGATGTGTTTCTTGTAGGTGGGTGCCGCGCCCTGCTTGTCGGAGTGCGACTCGACCAGGGAGGCATCCACATCGATCACGATCTACCCGGTCCAGGTCTTGCCCGCCACCTGAAGCCAGGGGAAACCCTCTGGCCGGGCGGCCAGGGCGGCCCAGACCCGACGCCGGTGCACGGCCCGCGCGGTAGCGATCTTGTCCAGCATGGCCGCGTCGAGCTCCTCGACCACGCGCCAGGCGGTCACCGCGGTCGGGACCGGACCGCAGGCGACGGCCGCCTGTTGCAGTACGCCGGCCGCGGCGGTGACCGATACCGCTCCCAGGCCAAGCCCGACCGCCAGGTCGGTCACGACCTGACCCCGGTCGTAGCCGGGGCTGAACCCGGTGCGATGCAACGCCTTCGACAGCACCGTGCGCAGTCCGGATTCCTCGGCCAGCAGCCGCAGCAGCGGAACCCCGGCCGTGGGCAGCAGCCCGGACACCGACCCGGACACCGCCAGCCCGACGGTCCACCGTGACGTGCGTTTCTCCAGCTCACGCCGACGCCGCAGCTCGACGGCACGCTTGTTCTTCTTCTGCAACCTGCCCGATGTTCTACGCTTCACTGCGAAGGTGCCGTTCCCCTGGACGATTGATGATCTTCTCAATCGATATCGTCCCAGGTCAGGACGGCGCCTTCCTCACTCCGGGGACGGCCCGGACGCACCCATCACAAACCCCGTGAATGCACGAGGCCAGGTTGTGGGCCTGGCTGTCCGGGGCCTGTGGGAGATGGTCGCGCCAGCGGACGGCGACATTCACTGATTGGTCCTCCCGCAGGAGGACTGCCGTGTCGGGCTGTGGGTGGGTGACGAGGAGCCCGTGCACGGAGGCGATCTGTCCCAGCGCTGCGCGCAACTCCTCCGGGGTCACTGGGCCATGTAGGACGTGCCAGTTCCGGCCGAGTGGGGGGTTCTGGGTGGTCATCATGTTCCTCACTGTGAGGAGGTGGTTGGTGTCAGCGGTCCGCGATGATGTCGTGGAGGAGAGCGTCGGTGTCGGCCTGGTGGTCGAGCAGGACGCTCGCTGCGCGGTGTCGGGGTACAAGCTCGTCTACATAGGCGCGTACGGCTAGGTGTGCAGAACTTGTCGTACCCCTGCAAGGACAAATGATCAACAAAGTTGGATGGCCCCAGCCGAGGTGCCTCCAGACCTTGCAGAGGCAGCCGGGACCGGCGTGCTTCTGGCAGCGGGCCGTGAGCATGGAAGAGCTTCGGCACGCAGCCGCAGCCAGACGTTGTCATCGGTAGCAAGCCGACCCGCACCGCAGCCGCGCAGCGGCGAGGAGGGGAAGCTGCGCGGTAGGGATCTTGAAGTCGCGGTACCTCGCAGACGGGCTACAGTAACGCCTGGTACGGCGCAGATCTTGCCGTCACGGTGTGTACGTGTGGCCGTACTTGCCTTTGCACTCCAGGCCGTACCCCGACACGCGGTGGCGTAGGAGCCAGAATTCGTCGAGGGCGTCCTGGAACAGGCCAGGCTTGAGGTAGTGCTGCTTGACTCCGTACAGGCTGGTGAGCAGTTGCAGCAGCGCGACCCGGGCACAGGACCGGATGTCGTCGTCGGTCACCGTGGGGTTGGTCCGCACGTAGCCTTCGATCAGCGTTCGCGCGATGGTGAGCCAATCTGCCGTCGTGGCGACCGTGTTGGGGTAGAACGCCACCCGGCCCACCTCGTAGGAGACGAAGAACGGGTCCGGCGGCCGGAAATCGATCACGGCGGAAAGCCGGTCGCCATCGAAGATCAGGTTCACTGGGCTGTAGTCGCCGTGCAGGATCTGGGTGGTGAGCTTGGGCAGGTCCTTCATGAGCCGGGGAATGTCGGCGATGGAATCTCGTCGCTCGGCGAGCGTGCGGGCGGCTTGGGTATCGAAGGGGTCGGCAGGACCGGCCGCGATGCGAGCCTCGGCGATGTCGATGAGACGGTCGACGGTTGCTGCCAGACCGACGAGGTCGACGGCAAGCCAGTTCTGTGCTTGCGGCGATGGTCCCGCGCTGGCGGGCAGGGTGGCGAAGGCGGCGTGGATACGACCAAGGGTCGTGCCAGCGGCGAGCGCCTGACCCGCTGTCAGGTCCGTGGTGACGACGGCCCCGGGCATCCACTCCCACACGGATACCGCGTACAGGGAACTGGCGTCGATCGGGTCTCCGGCGTGGTTACGGAGCAGCCCGGCGACCGGCGTGCCGTGGCGCTCGGCGAGTGCCGACAGCTCGATAGCGGCGGCTTCGCCGGCCAGGTCCGTGCCGGGTGGATAGTTCTTGACGAAGACGTCTTGGCCTACGCACGTCGCCCGGTAGTTGGTTGTTCCCTGCCCGATGGCGGAGCCTGTCAAGGCAAGTGAGACAGCTTCTTGATTTTTCTTAGCTTTGTGTTGCTGGGTGTGTGGTCGTGGGCGGGGTGGTGCTCTGGTCGGGGGCGGTGTTGTCTGGTTTGTTGATCCATGCCCGGTCCGGTAGGCGGGGCGGCTGGGGTCGGCGGCGGCCAAACCGGTGTGGGTGAGCCGCACGGGCGGCGTCGAGGGTGTGCTGGCGTTGCTGACGGATCTGTCCAGCGGTGCCGTGGTGCACCGAGGCGGGGGTGTGCAGGCCGATCCCGGAGTGCCGGTGCTCGTGGTTGTAGTAGGTGTAGAAGGCTTCGCAGTGCTGCCGGGCGTGCTGGATCGACCCGAACCGGTCGGGGAACGTGGGGTCGTACTTCAGGGTCTTGAAGCTCGCCTCGATGTACGGGTTGTCGTTGGATGTCTTGGGTCGGCTGTGACTGCGGCCGATCTTCAGGTCTGTGAGGAGTTGGGTGATGGTCTTGCAGGTCATCGCCGCGCCCCGGTCGGCGTGCACGGTCAGCTGGTCGGGGTCGACGCGTTCGCGGGCGGCGGCGTCGGCGATCAGCGCTTCGGCGAGTTGGCCGTCCTCGTGCGTGGCGACCAGGTGACCGACGACGTAGCGGGACCAGATGTCGATCACGGTGTACAGGTGGTACCAGACGCCTTTGACGGGTCCGCGTAGCTTCGTGATGTCCCAGCTCCATATCTGGTTCGCGGCGTCGGCGACGAGTTCGGGTTTGGTGCGGGCCGGGTGGGTGGCCTGGTTGCGGCGTTCGCCGTTCTGTCCAGCGGCGCGCAGGATTCGGTACATGGTGGACTCGGAGCACCACCAGCGGCCCTCGTCGAGTTCGCGTGCCCATACCTGTGCGGGTGCCAGGTCCTGGTAGGGCGGGCTGTTGAGCAGGTCGAGGACCTGCTGTCGTTCGGTTTCGGTCAGTGCGGACGGTGATGGTCTGCGGGGTGTCCGGGGCTTCGGCGGTGTCGGGTCGCGGTGGCGGTAGATGGTGGCTCGGGACAGGCCGGTCAGTCGGCACGCCGCAGCGGTGCCCCACAGTGGTGTCAGCGCGGTGTGCGCCTCGCCGAGGCCGGCGGGGGTGTCGCGGTGTCCGCGCTCTCGGAGAGCAGTTCCAAGAGCGCGTGCGCTTTTCCCATGATGTCCAGTGCTGTGCGTGTCTTGGTCAGCTCGATCTCGAGGCGGGCGTTCTGTCGACGTAGCCGGGCGAGTTCGGCTGACTCGGTGTTCTTCCGGGTCCGTTCGGTGGACTGGCGTCGGTCGGTCAGGCCTGCCGCTGCGCCCGCGTCACGGGCCTTGCGCCAGTCCAGGATGTGTGATCCGTACAGGCGTTCCCGGCGCAGGATCGCACCCCGGGCCGTGGCGTCGGGGGCCGCGTCGTATTCCGCGAGGATCCTGGCCTTGAACTCTGCGGTGAATGTCCGACGAACCGGCTTGGCGTCCAGATCGCCGGAACCGATGGACTTGTCTGCCATGCTGATGAACTCCCCTCAGACCCGTCCCGGGGAGCGTATCCCCTGGTAGACGGCCTGTCTCAACTCAGCCTGACAGAGAGGGGGGTGGGTAGCTGGGCCAGACGGGCCGGTGCGAGTCCGTAGCGGCGCAGGAGAAGGTCGGCGATCGTGCGTGCGGGTTCGCTGGTGAGTTCGGTCATCGGAGGGACTCTCCCGTCGCGTCTTCGTGTGGTGGGCAACCGGACGCGGCTGGTGCGGAGGGTTGGTCCGGTAGCAGTTCTTTGGCGAGCGCTTCGTAGATCTGGCCGGTGCGTTTCCACCGGCCGGCTGAGCTGCTCGGCGGCCTGGGGGCCTTCCGCTCGACGGCACGTCGTGGTGTCATCAGAGCGGCTTCCGCTGCGGCCATCGCGGGTCCGAGGTCGCCTTCGGCGGGTGTCAGCCATCGGGGACGGTCTCGGGTGATTTCCTCGACGGCGGGTAGATCGGGCGCGATTACCGGCAGGTGATAGCAGATGGCGGTGGTGACCGAGCTGGGGTGCAGAACCTCCGAGAAGAAGTCGTAGCCGTCATCGCTGCGGTACGGGCAGACAGCGGCGTCTGCGGCAGCGTAGAGGTGGCCGGCCTGCTCAGGTGGCACGCGGTGTGGATACCAGATGGCTCGGCCTTCGGCGTCGGCGACGACGCGATTGATGTCGGCCGAGATCGCTGGGTCGCGGCTGGCGCCGGCGATTACCAGGCTCGCGCGGGTGGTGTGAGCGAGGAAGGCCGCAGCGGTGGCGGGTACGTCCTTGTACCGGGTGAGGTGGCCCAGTAGCAGGAACGTCAGGGACTGGTCACGCATGTGCTGCACCAGCTCGGAGACCGCGCCGCTCGGCGCTCGCTCGGGTCGTCCAGCCCGGCCCAGCCGACCACACGCACGTCCGCGTCTGTGCGGGGGCGCAGCGTGGTGGCATCTGCGTGCGTGTGGCACAGGACGATGTCGGCGAGGTCGAGGACACCCCGGGTCACGGTGTCATCGGTGTCGGTCGCCGCGTCGCCGTCGATCGGTTTCAGGTTGTGGACCGTCCAGACCACGCGCCAGCCGGCCTGCCGCAGACCGGCCAGGGTCGCCAACAACCTTTCGGCAGCCTGTGGTGTACGTGCCCCCTGGGCCGGATCTTGGTAGAGCCGTTTGAGCCGGTGCAGGTTGAGTACGCCGGGCGGCTGCATCGCGTTGACGCTGGCGAGGTCCGGACGGAAGGCCAACGGAAGCGTCATCGGGGCGTAGCGGTGGAGGTGAGCAAAGTACGGGCTCGGCCAGCGTGGGTAGTCCGTGGGAATGACCCATCGGCGAGGCATCGCGGTCGGTGCGGACGTCATAGGTTTGCCTCCGAGCGGGAGTGCCACCAGGCAACGGCGCGGCGGTAGCGGTCCAGGCAGACCTGCGGGCTGCGGTCGGCGCCGGTCCATTCGAAGGCGATCTCGACCGGGCTGTCGTTCTCCAGGTGCCCGAACGTCTTTGCCACGATTTCGTAGCCGGCACCGGGCACATGATCGTCACTGTCGCTGATGTGAATGACGCGGGTGCGCGGTGCGAGGACGGACACCTGAGCGGCGAGATTGTCGGGATCCTCGGAACGCCGCCACGCCTGTTGGACCTGAGCCGTGTCCATCAGCAACGCGAGCCATGGGGTTCGTTCGAGGTGCGTAACCAGCGCATCGACTGAATGATCTGTGAACCACGCTGGCTCATGTAGCTCGATGAGCGTCGTCAGCCCGTGGCGGGCGGCGAGGTCTGGCACCGCCAGGTCGGCCCACTGCCGCTGGTCGAGGTGATGCCTGGCGAGCAGGCGAACCGCGTGCGCTCGCAGTACGGACGCGGCGTGGCCCAGCTGGCTGAGTTCGGCGCTGGCCCGCCAGTACGTAGGAGTGCCCGGCCGAGCGAAATCGATCAGATCGAGATCTGCGGTGACAACGGTTATCGGCACGCTGACCTGGGAGCAGCGAGCCCACCGATCGAGCGTGGCGGTGTCACGCCTGGCCAGGTCGAATCCGCGCGGGCCGCCGCGCAGGTGCAAGAACGGAACCTCGTGCTCCACCGCGGTAAGTAGTCCCAAGTCCCGTGGGTGACTGTGTGTAAGTCGGACAGTTGGTGCGTGGTCGGGCGGCTGTGATGGTGTTGGTTGGTGGCTGTGACGGTTTCGGTGGGTGCTGCGGTGGAGGCGGATGCTGACGCCGGGTTGCGGGATGTGCTGGCTCGGGTGGTGGAGGCCAACGAGCGGTGGGAGCGGTTGGCTGGGCAGTTGCGGGCCGAGGACGCTGAGTTGCGGGCGGAGAATGGGCGGCTTCGGGCGGAGAACGAGCGGTTGTCGGCGGAGCTGGCGGTGTTGCAGCGGCTGGTGTTCGGCCGTTCGTCGGAGCGGGTCCGGCCGTCGTCGCCGGTCGACGGTGACGGTGACGGCCAGGGTGGACATGGCGGTCAATCTGACGGGCGGCAGTCGGGGAAGGCGACGCGGCGGGGGCCGGGTGGCCGGGCCGGCCGTAGGGACTACTCGCACCTGCCGCGGGTGGAGGTGCTGTGGGACTTCACCGGGGGCGGGTACTGCTGCCCGGATTGTTCGTCGCCGTTCGAGGCGTTCGGTGATCACGCCTTCGAGCAGGTCGATTGGCGGGTGACGGTGCGGGTGGTGGTACACCGCCGCCGCCGGTACCGGCGGCGTTGCCGGTGTGCGGGAGCGAGGACGGTGACCGCACCCGGGCCGCCGAAAGCGGTCGGGAAGGGCCGGTTCGGTAACGGCTTCATCGCGATGCTGCTGGTCGAACGGTATGTGGCCGGGCGTTCCCAGAACTCCCTGATCGCCGGGCTGGCCCGTCACGGGGCTGACGTCAGCGGGTCGACGCTGGTCGGGACCTGCACGGCGGCCGGGGCGCTGCTCGCGCCGCTGCAAGAGGCGATCGTCGCCCGTAACCGTGATTCGTGGCATCTGCACGCTGATGAAACCTCGTGGCACGTGTTCACCCCCGATACCGGTGACGGGCCGGCCCGCTGGTGGCTGTGGGTGTTCATCGGCGCGGACACCACCTGTTTCGTGATGGACCCGACCCGCGCCGGGGTGGTGCTGGCCCGGCACGCCGGGATCGACCCCGACACCGGGCAGTTGACCCCGCACGACGACGGCGGGCCGCGCGGGCTGGTCGTCTCCAGTGACTTCTACACCGTCTACGCCTCGGCCGGGCGTAGGACCGACGGTCTGACCAACCTGTACTGCTGGGCGCACATCCGCCGGTACTTCGTGCGCGCCGGGGACGCGAACCCGACCCAACTCGGGTACTGGACCCGCGACTGGCTGGACCGGATCAAGGCCCTCTACCACGCCCACGACGAACTGACCGACGCGTGGAACGCGTCCACGGCCGCCACGCCCGGACGCGCCGCGACCGAAGCCGCCACGCGGCTGGCTGACGCGTACACCGCCTGGGACACCGCTCTGGACGCGATCGACACCGCCCGGCAGGCACAGATGGCCAGCCCCGGGCTGCAACAGCCGGCGAAGAAGGCCCTGGCCACCCTGGACCGAGAATGGGACGGCCTGACCGCCCACCGCGACCACCCCATGATCAGCCTGGACAACAACGCCAGCGAACGCGCGCTCCGCAGACCGGTCGTGACCCGCAAGAACGCCTACGGCTCCCGCACCGACGACGCCGCCCGCCTCGCGGCCACCGTCTGGACCGTCACCGCGACCGCCGAACAGGCCGGCCTCAACCCGCTGACCTACCTCACCGCCTACCTCGACGCCTGCGGCCACCACGGCGGCACACCATTGACCGGCCCGGACCTGGAACGATTCCTACCCTGGACCGCGTCTCCCGCCGACCTGCACACCTGGGCCCAGCCACCACCGACCGGCTGACACCCACCACCACCACCACCACAACGGCGCCGTCACCACAACCGGCCGCGCCGGCCGTCGGTATGCCCACCTATCCGCGTCACCCACGAGACTTGGGACTACTTACCCACCGCGAGCGCGAGTAGGGCTTCCGGATCGACGCCACGGATTCCGATGCTGTAGAGGCCGACGGCTGTCGGCGTCGAACTGGTCACGACCACTCCAGGATCACGAACGGTGCAGTACAGCGCCGATTGCCGGTCAGAGCGGCGTAGAACGGACCGGCCAGCTCGCCCGGAAACCGGGCGAACCAGCGCGGCACTGCGTCGATGTCGACCGTGTCGCCCACCCAACCCAGCACGGTCTCGGATGCCGACCGCCTCGCCTGGTCCGAGTGACCGGCAAGTTCATGCATGCCCACCACAGCAACGCCTTGCCGGTGCACGGCAGCGGAAGACAGGTCCGCCGCGTCTCCCGGCGTGCCCAGCAAGCCAAGGAGCCCGCCCGGGGTGACCATGGCCAGCGCTCGCGTCGGACGCCCGGTGCAGTCGATGACAAAAGTCTGCGTCGCTACCCCGGGCGGCTCGGTCAGCATGGTCACGTCCGGTATGACCGCCGCAGCCGGTCGCGGATGCCGGGTAACTGCCACCACCTGCGCCACACCTCGGCGCTTGAGTTCCAGCACACAGCCGAGGGCGACCGGTCCGCCGCCGATGACTACAACGGGCTCCGAGGCGCGGTCGTCCGACATCCAGCGGCGCAGGCCAAGAGCCGCTATCAGCTGGAACCGGGCAACTGCGACGTGCTCGGGTCTGGCCCCCGTCGGGATCGGCAGTGCGCGGTGGTCGTCAGGCTGGGCGTCAGCACCGTGAGGCACGGGTGTCAGTAGCTGCCCACCATCCAGCGAATCGGCGACTGTCATGTACCCGGCAGCATGATCGTCTTCATCAGCTGTGGCGAGAAGATGCCGCAGCTCGGTCCCAGGGCTGACCACGCTGTACCGAGCCGCGAGCCAACCCTGCCTCGCGGGCACGCGCGGCACGACAATGGCGGTACCCCGCCGGAAGATGATCCGAGCACCTATACCTTTCGGATCGATCATGGCCATCGCTCCAGCAGGTTTGGCAGCTCGGCCACGTGCGCGATGACCGGAACGTCCTCGGGCAGGCCGGGCGGCGGTTCCCCGGCGCACACCAGGGCAGCCCGCATCCCGGCGGCACGCGGGCCGACGACGTCCTTGTCGAGAGTGTCGCCGACGAACAGCACTGCCTCCGGTACACCTCCGGCAGCGTCGACCACCGCAGCGTAGAAGCGGGGATCGGGCTTGGTGAACCCGATGTCGCTGGACAGCACAAGGGCATCGAAATGCTCCACCAAGCCGGCGACCGCAAGCGTCCGTCGCCGGTGGGCGATCGGGCGCTGAGTGTTGCAAGCCAGGACCAGCTCCCGCTGGCTGCGGCGAAGCGTCCGGACCGCAGCGGCGGCACGCGGATCGACGACAGCGTCGGGCACCGACTCCCACAGCGCGTCAACCACCGCGTCCAGGTCTGGCGGCTGAGCGCTCACGCGCTGCCAGGCATCCGCGAGAATCGTCTCCCACGGTGTCTGGACACCTTGCCGGTATGCCGCCTTCGCCTCGGCACGCACTTCGTCGACCGCGACGTCAAGCCCAGCGGGACTCGGCCAGCCAAACCGCGACTCCAACACGGCCACGACGTCGCGGCCGCACGGTGACGCCCCTGGAGTTGCGAGCGTGCCGCCGAAATCTAGCGCCACCGCTGCCACAGCTAATGTATTCACCGCCGATCCTCCTCACGCTGCATGGCATCAACCGCCGCCGCGATGTCGCCTGGGCTGCCCCGCACCCACCAACAACGAATGGTGGATGCCAGCCGACGCACCAGCCGCAGTCGACGGCGGGCTAACTCGGGGTCCTCCAGAAGCGACAACGGGTCCGCCGCCGCGTCGTCCAGGATCTTGCTCAGCAGGTGCCCGCTCGCCCGGTACAGCGCGTTCGCGGCCACCTGTTCCCCACAAGGAGCCGGTGGTGACCCGAAGCTGTTGCCATCCACCGCCACCATCACGATGCCCGCAAGATCCGCGACCGCGTTGCTGGCGTCACTGGGAAGGCTCGCGGCGAGATCTACCCGCTCGTCATCCGGCTGGCCGAGAACAAAGGTGGGGAACCACCGCTCAATCGCAGATCGTCGCAGCACATACGCGCGGGTGCCGCCGACCACGTCGAAGCTGCCCTGGCCATTCAGCCTCACGAGGCAGGTGTCCCCCGCGAGGGGAGACCAGCCCATCGACGTGATCATGGCCAGCCCAGAGAGACTCTTTCCGGCGCCGTAGTCGCCGATCAGCAGCATCGCGTGGCCCGCCTTCGCCACGGCGACACCGTGCACGCTCAGCGTGTCGTCGTAGAGGTGCTCGGCATGGAACCTGGCGTTGATGGTGCGCCGGGCGTCGGCCTGGGTGGTCGCGTCAGCAAGGGTGAGCGACGTGTTCTCGCTATCCACTTCGATTGGCTCGCTGCGCGCAGTGGGGATCTGCGCCAAGAGCGTGGGCCACCACCGGCCCAGGTGGGGTGGTCCTGCTACCACCAACCGGTTGCTACCGCTGTGAACAGCCCAACGGATGGTCACGACGCACTCCCCATGATCCAGGGGAGGTGGGCGGCGAGAGCATCCCATACTGGCAGCGACGGCAACCGCGCCATGTCCGGTACGCGTAGTCCGACTACCGCAACCTCGGCGCTGCGGAGCGCAGCGAGCAAGTCGGCCTGCCCGATCTCCGTTGACCGGAGCAGCTGCGCTGGCGGCCCAGCGACACCGAGAAGGTCGAGCATCATCAACCGTTGAGCGGGAATCTGAGTCGCGACCGTCAGCGCTGACCCGAGCCGGTCTACGCCGATATTCCCATCGACCTCCAGCCCGTGCCGCCCCGGGGAGGTGGCACTGGTTGGACTGACCACGACGACCGCACCCACCATCGTGGGTCCGGTCCGCTGGATGTCAAACATGGAAGCGTACTCGGGTGGGCTGAGCACCAACCGGTGCCGTCGAGAGCTACTCCCGAAGGTGTTGAGCGCAGTCGCAGTGGTGGGCCTCTCGTGTGTCATGGTGTTCAAAAGTTCCAACGGGATACTGACTCGGGTTGGCCAGCCGACCGCGATCACGCCGCCGGAACTGGGGCGGAGGAGTACAAGGTCGTCGGACATGAACTTGGCGGACAACTCGACAGACGCCCGGTGTGCCAGCGTCGACTTGCCGCCATGTGAGCCGGCAAGAAAGACCACCGCCTGAGGACCGACGTCCGTGTCGACGCTTACGGCCGCAGCGTGCATCAGGTACCAACCATCCGCGAGTAAGCGCGTTCCGAAGAACATCCGGCCAACCCAGTCCGGCCACCGCCGGCTCGGTTCGTCCCCGGAGGGCAGCAGCAACCTTGTTCGTTGGGATGAGGTGCCCCGAGGATTCCGGACAGGGAGCCAATAAGGTTACCCTGTTAGGAAAGTCGAGGGAAGAAGCGCGATGGCACGCATAAGCTCATACACCCCAGAGTTCCGTGAAGAAGCAGTGCAACTCGTTCTACAGTCGAACAAGCCAGTGTCGCAGGTTGCCCGGGAGATCGACGTTCATCCGGAGACGCTGCGTTCCTGGGTCCGCCAGTACCGGCGGGAAAACAGCGGCGCCCAGAACAGCCCACAGATCGGCATCGACGAGCGCGCTCGACTGAAGGAACTCGAACGCCGCAACCGGGAACTCGAAATGGAGAACAGCTTCCTGAAAAAAGCCGCGGCGTACTTCGCGAAGGACCCTCGGTAACGAGCTTGTACGAGTTCATCGAGACGATGCGACTCGACACCGCGAAGTACGCCTACCCCGTCGACTTCATGTGCGAACAACTCGGCGTGTCCAGGTCCGGATACTACGAATGGCGAACCCGCCCCGACTCCGCGACCGCCACCCGCCGCGCCCACCTTCGATCGGCCATCGAGGAGGTGTTCGCCGCGTCTGACGGCACCTACGGGCATCGACGTGTCCACGCGCAACTGCGGCGCCAGGGCGTGTCCGCCGGGCCGGAACTCGTCCGCCAGCTGATGCGCGAGCTCGGGCTCGTGCCGTGCCAGCCCCGCCCGAGGCGGTGGGGACTCACCCAGTCGTCGTCCGGCACGGTGCCTGACCTCGTCGGCCGGGAGTTCACCGCCGACGCGCCTGGGGAGAAGCTCGTCGGCGACATCACGTACATCCCGACCGGCGAGGGGTGGCTGTATCTGGCGACCGTCATCGACTGCTGCACGAAGGAAGTCATCGGGTACGCGATGGACGACCACTACCAGACGCCGTTGATCTCCCGCGCCATCCGTAACGCCGCCCGGAATCGCGAACTCAGGAAGAACGCCATCTTTCATTCGGACCGGGGCAGCAACTACATGTCGGACGACTACGGCAGAACGCTTCGGGATCTGAGGTTGCGGCGATCCGCTGGCCGGACCGGAATTTGTTTCGACAATGCGATGGCGGAATCGTTCTTCGGTGCACTGAAGAACGAACGCGTGTCGCGTGTGAAGTATCCCACGCGTGAGGCGGCACGTCGGGACGTTACTGCCTACATCGAATTCTGGTACAATCGTCAGCGTCTGCATTCAGCGGTGGGCTACCGACCTCCCCGGGAAGTCCACGCAGAGTTCGAGAACCTTCAAATCGCGGCGTGAAAGAACCGGCCGGACCACTGTCCGGAAAACGCGAGGCCCCTCAGGACTGGGCGCAAACATTCAGGTGGTGGGCGTAGGGTTCCGTGCGGTGGCATAGCGTGATGGCCGGTTGGCTGGTGGCCGCCGGCTGATGTTTACCTGGGTGGGTCGGGGTCAGGTGGGTACGGGTAGGTCCGGCATCCAGGGCCGTCCGAGGATGGCGTCGCGGAGGACCTGCATCTTGTCGAGGCCGTTCTTCGCCGCGCTGGACACATAGCCGAGAATTCTGTAGCGGTCTTTCGTGCGTTGCTCGCTGGTGAGCCGCCCGGAGATCTTCTGCTGGATCTTCGCTGGTCGTAGGTCCCGTTCGGCCTGGTTCGAGGTCGGCGGAACCTGTAGGTCGTCGACGAAGCGCAGCACGTCGGCGCGACGGTCCCGGAAGACTTCCAGCAGCAGGCGGGCTTTACGCTCACCGGGACGGTTGCCGGTGGTGGTGGTGGTGTCACAGGCCAACCAGGACACCGTGGTGCAGGTTGTACAGCAGTTTGGCCTTGACCTGCGGGTCGATGCCGGGCCGGTTCTGTTCCCGGGCCACGTTCGTCTCGTGGATCAGAGCACGCGGGGCGTCGGAGATCCGCTTCGGCCAGACCGCGTCGGGGTACACCTCGGCCGCACCGTCGAGATCACGGAGGAGGTGGGCACAACACAACTGGTGTACCAGGGTGCCCAACCCGGCCGAGTCGTAGTTCTGGTAGCGGTCGTGCACGACCACCGAGGCGGTCAGGTCCTTGACCACGAACGCGGTGAACGTGGCCAGGTCCCGATCACCGACCTGGTAGTGAGTCCACCACTGGGTACAGGCCACGAGCAGGTACTTGTCCGCTTTCTTGCGGCCCGGCTTCGGCTCCTTCGGCCCGACCCGCAGCGGCGTCTCGTCACAGCACACCGCGTACGCCAAGGTGATCAGCGTTCGGATCCGTTTGTCGACCTCACTGGTCAACGCGGCGGCCCGGCTCAGCATGCCGTGCACGAACCCCGGCGACGGTGTCGCCCCCGTCAACGACTGGAGCATCCGCACACACCGCTGCACCGGAATGAAATGCACGACCATCAGATAGACAGCCCACGCCTGCGGGTTCGGGCCGTACCCCACCGGACCGGCTCCCGCGCCTTGCGGGCGGGCCGCGGTGTGCAACGTCCCGCACCCGCACCGCACCGCGTGCTGGTCGTACTGGGTCAGCGTCGCGGTCATCAACGGGACCTCGACCTGCTGATACCGGTCCACCACACCCAGATCCCGCGCGTGCGTCAACTGCGCTCCGCACCCGCACACGCCTTCGGGGAACCGGTCCCGCCGCTGATCAGGGGCATCCGACCAGGCCAGGTTCGACCCCGGCGCACCCCGCTGTTTACCCCGCGTACCCGCCGGAGTGTCCCGCTTCTTCCTGACCGCCGGTGGCGTTCGACCCGGATCGTCGTCCTTCGACGGCGGAGACGACGAGTTCCGCGACAGCAGATGCTCCAACCGTGCCAACCGCGCCGCAAGAGCTTCGTTCGCCGCCGTCAACTCCGCGATCCGAACGTCCTGAGCAGCGATCCGCTCCGCCTGCGTCCGAGCGAGCGAGATCAGCTCTTCACGAGAAAGATCACCCAACGCCGGCACACCCAAGATGAAACCACATCGGACAGGGCCCCGCCGAACCAGCCAAGCCCCGTCACTCAGCCCGCACTGACCATCACGCTTCGAGAACCACGTGAATGTTTACGACTGGGCGTCTACCTCAATGAGAGTCTCAGCGGAGCCCTGCCGATACTGGCCGGCGAGGACAAGACGGCCGCCCGCTACATCGACGAGCTCCAGCCGCCGGCCAATGTCAGACCATGAAAGGACCGGATGGCCACGGCGGCGACCAGCGCTGACCGAGGCAAGCGCGATGTGGACCGACCAACCAGGTTTCGTAGCCGACGGCTCCGCCATTGAACATGGCGGGGCCAACACCGCCAGTGCGTCATCCGTCAGGCCCTGCGCGTCGGCGGTGAACCGTAGGCAATGCCCTGCAAGAACCAGGTCCCTTGGTGCTCCCGATGACCGCTTGGGCAGCCCAGCCGCACTGGACGTCAGCGTCACCACAATCCTCCTTGCTGGACAATTACGCCATACATGCCTAAACCTCAACGACCTCGATGATCGCGGTCATAGAGCAGATCCTCGGGATTGAGCGCCCGGCTGCGCCCAGCGACTGCCCAACCCGTGCGATCCGGCGGCAGCTGTCCCGCGTCCGGCTCGCGGCCAGCAGAAGGCGGTGGCGAGCCGGGATATCGATCAGGGTCGTCCCCGGCTGCCACGATGACAGACGCGGCGGATGCCCGTACCGGGCATGGCGCAGTCCTGCCACGGGTCGAGCACGTTCTGGCTGTGGTGGCGTGGTGGCGCTGGTACAGCTCCACGGCCGTAGAGTGAGTCAGAGTGCCGCGCAGGGTCGAGATCGGTCGATGCATCACAGTTCACCGAGCCTCCGCTGATGCAGGCGGACGCCCCTGACTTCGCTGACCGGCGGCGCGTCAACCAGGTGCGAGCCGATGAAGCCGGCTGCTCCGGTGACCAGAACGCGGGACATCATCGGCGTCGCTCCTTCCGCACGCTCTGTTCGAACAGCCGCTGCCAGACGTGGGTGAACAGCGGAGGATCGGTGCTGGGCGCGGCGGGGCCATCTCCCGCGATCGGCGAGCCGCCGTCGCTCGACCTGACGGTGCCGGCGACAACTGCCGTCGTCGCGGCGTTACGGGAGAGGTAGATCGTCATCGCGGTCCTGCCCCCGACCTGTGCGCGCCGCGCCTGAGTCGGGCAAACCCGCCGCCGGGTCGCCGGCGTTGGCCGCCGAAGTGGCGGACCCGCCGCGATGCCGGCGGGTCCGCCACCGCGAGGCGGCGGCTGGGAGCACCCCGCCAGTCACCCACCCGCGCAGCCCCAGTGGCGGTACGCGGATGAGGAATCAACCTCGCGGAACCGAAACCGACCGCCATGGCGGCAGCCTGGCCCTGCCGAGGTGACGCGTTCTCGAATCTGATCGATGTGTCCACCATGAACCTCATGCCGTTGACGGATCGGGTCGGTGAGCACCGGTGGCGCCAGGAAGCGGCGTCATTCGATGCTCGGCATCAGCGAACCGTCTGTAGGCGGTGACCGGTACCGTCCGCTACCCGTCCAATCGCGACCAGCTAGTGACGACCCGTAGCCGCAGTGGCTAGCGTGATCCATGTCGACAGGTGAAGCCCGGAGGTACGTGATGGCGGGACGGCGCTACCCCCCGAACCGGCGGCTCGCGTGGGAAAGGCTCCAACGCGGCTGGTCCTACGAGGAGATCACCGAACACATCCGCGCCGAGATGAGCCGCGCGGGCGAGACCGACACCGGGCTCAACGCCAACACCGTCCGACGCTGGGAGATCGGCGAGCGGTGGCCCGACCCGCGCTACCGCAAGCACCTGGTCGCGATCCTCGGCAAGCCGGCAAGCGACCTCGGTCTGCTCACCCCCGACGAGCTTGCCGTGCGACCGGACGCGGAGACACTGCACGAGTTCAGGAGGTTGTGGGAGATGCTCACCGGAGACGACAACAGCAACGGATGGGACCGCGCATCGGTACTACGCGCTCTCGTCGGCGCCAGCATGCTGCCCTTGGTCGCACCCCTGCTGTCCCTCGATCCAGACGCCGCACGCGCCGACGGCAGGACCGTCGACCCCGACTCGTACCAGCAGATCGTGCGCTGCCAGCGTGAGCTGTACTGGACCAGCCCGGCCCGGCCGCTCTACGAGGCCGCCTACGCCCACACCCAGCTCGGCGTCGGACTCCTGCGCGCCGCCGCCACCGGTACCAGCCGGGCCAGTCTCGCCAGCGCGCTCGCGAAATCCGCGCTGCTCACCGCCCGGCTCGCCTTCTTCGACCTCAGCCAACCCGCCATCGCCGAACGCTGCTACGACGTCGCCCTCGCCGCCACCCGCGAGGCCGGCGACCACGCCCTGGCCGCCGCCGTCCTCGGCCACATGGCGTTCATCCCCGCCTTCGGCCACCAACCGGCCAACGCCCGCCCGCTGATCGACGCTGCCCTGCAACACACCTGGCACGGCGTCAGCCCCATGGTCCGCTCCTGGCTGCACTGCGTCGCCTCGGAGGTCGAGGCCCGTGCCGGAGCGGCGGCGGCCAGCCGCCGCCACATCGACCTCGCCGCGGGCGCGGTCGACGGCAACTCCACCCCACCCGAGTGGCTCGACTTCTACGACAACGGCCGCCTGCATTCGTTCGCCGGGTACGCCGCCCTCGCCAGCGGCGACCACAGCGAAGCTGCCGGACAGCTCAACCAGGCACTCGCCACGCTCACCGGCACCAGCGCCAAGCAGCGCAGCGTTGTCCTCGCCGACATGGCCACCGCGCAGGGCGGTGACGGCGACCGCGCCGCCGACTACCTCAACCAGGCCATCGACGCCCTACACACCGACTGGTACGGCACCGGCCTCGACCGGGTCCGAGCCGTCCGTCCGACGCTCGGCGACAGCCGACACGGCGCACTGCTCGACGAACGCGTCGCCGCTCTCACCGCCGGCCGGGCCGCGCTCTCGGGATAGTCAGCGAGCTGACTCGTTGTGCTTGCGGACGAGGTCGGGCAGCTCTGCCAGCGAGTCGAGCTGGAACAGGCAACGGTCGATGACCGTCTGGTCGTCGAGGATGTGCCCCCACGGGCCGCGACGGATCAGGGCAGTCGCGATCCCCGCCTGCTGCGCGGGCCGGATGTCGTTGTCCAACCGATCCCCGACATAGAGCACCTGGCCGGCCTGGCAACCTGCCTCGGCGACCACCCGGTCGAAGAACGCGGTAGACGGTTTCTCCACGCCCCAGCCGTCCGAGGTGCCGATGACGTCCACCGGTAGGTCGAGGACCCGCAGGATCGTCTCCGCCCGTGCCGTCTGGTTACCGGCCAGGCCGACATGCAGCCCTGACTCGCGCAGCGCCGCCAGACACGGCCGGGCATCCGGATACAGGTCCTCCTCGGTGAAGGACTCCGGCTGCCCCGCCGCCGTCCGGCGTTGCCGCTCCTCGGCCAGGTCGAACCCCGGCCGGAACACCTGGAACGTCTCCCGGTAGTCGAGGCCGCGCGCGATCACCGCCCCGAAGGCGGCGGAGAAGGTGTGGCGCGGTACGCCGAGCCAGTCCGCCCAGGTCCCGTACTCCCGGGACTCGTCGACGATGGTCTCGCCCACATCGAAGAACACGCTCGCGATCACCCGGCGATTGTGCCTGGCGCGCCCGGTGGTCGTCGAAAGCCCTTCAGCTACACCGTCACCTGGGTGCTCAGGCCTGGCTCGTCGGCTTCCTCCGTGTCGAGCGACGCGACCCGGCCGGCGGCACGCAGATCCTCGACGACGCCGCCGAGCGCGGCCAGCATCGCCGGCTCGGCCCGGACCAGGACCTTGGACACGTCCGCCCGCATGGACAGCTTGGCCTCCGACTTGGCCTTGCGGATCGCGGCGATGACCTGGCTGGCGACGGTCAGCGCGGTCGAGTCGGCACCATCGGCCGCAGCGCGCAGCTCCGCACCCGTCGGCCAGGCAGCCTGGTGCACCGTTCCGGTGCGCCACCAGGACCACACTTCCTCGGCGACGAAGGGCAGGAACGGCGCGAACAGTCGCAGCAGCGTGGCCAGGGCGGTGGTCAGCGCGGTGCGGGCGGACTCGGCCGGGGCGGAGCCGCGTTCGCCGTACCCCCGGCTCTTTGCCAGCTCCAGGTAGTCGTCGCAGAACCGCCAGAAGAACTGCTCGATGCGCTCCAGGGCGCGCGCGTAGTCGTAGCCGTCCAGCGCGGCGGTGGCGTCGTCGACCACGGTGGCCAGCTCCGCCAGCATCGCCCGGTCCAACGCTTCGATGACGGTGGCCGATTCGACCGGAGCACCCAGGCCGAGCACGAACCGGCTGGCGTTGAGGATCTTCATCGCCAGCCGGCGACCGACCTTCATCTGCCCGGTGTCGAACGCGGTGTCGGTGCCCGGCCGGCCGTTGACCGCCCAGTAGCGAGCCGCGTCGGATCCGTACTCCTCCAGCAGCGCCAACGGAGTGACGACGTTGCCCTTGGATTTCGACATCTTCTTGCGGTCCGGGTCCAGGACCCAGCCGGAGATCGCCGCGTGCGACCACGGCAGGCCGTCATGCTCCAGATGCGACCGTACGACGCTGGAGAACAACCAGGTCCGGATGATCTCGTGCGCCTGGGGCCGCAGGTCCATCGGGAACACCCGCTGGAACAGGTCGTCGTCGGTGCCCCACTTGCCGGCGATCTGCGGCGTCAACGAGGACGTCGCCCAGGTGTCCATGACGTCCGGGTCGCCGACGAACCCGCCGGGGGTTCCCCGCTGCGCGGCCTGGTAGCCCGGCGGGGTGTCCACGCTCGGGTCGACCGGCAGCGTCGCCTCGTCGGGCAGGATCGGCTGGTCGTGGACCGGCTCGCCATGCTCGTCGAGGGGGTACCAGACCGGGATCGGCACGCCGAAGAACCGCTGCCGGCTGACCAGCCAGTCTCCGGTCAGGCCGCCGACCCAGCTGTCGTAGCGGGCCCGCATGTACTCCGGCTGCCAGGCCAGCTGCCGGCCCCGGTCCAACAGGGCGTCCCGCAGGTCGGTCTCCCGGCCCCCGTTGCGCAGGTACCACTGCCGGGTCGTGACGATCTCCAGTGGCTTGTCGCCGCGCTCGTAGAACTTCACCGGATGGGTGATCTTCTCCGGCTCGCCGACCAGGTTCCCGGCAGCGCGCAGCAGCGCCACCACCCGTTCCCGGGCGGTGTGCATGGTGGCCCCGACCAGCTGGGCGTAGGCCGCGCGTCCCGGCGGGTCGTCCAGGCCGGGTGGCGGGTCGGCCAGGACGCGGCCGTCCCGGCCGACGACCGGCCGGGTGGCCAGCTGCAGCTCGCGCCACCACAGCACGTCGGTCAGGTCGCCGAAGGTGCAGATCATGGCGATGCCGGTGCCCTTGTCGGGCGCGGCGAGCCGGTGCGCGGTGACCGGGACCTCGACCCCGAACAGCGGGGTACGGACGGTGGTGCCCACCAGGTCGCGGTACCGTTCGTCGTCCGGATGCGCCACCAGCGCCACGCATGCCGGCAGCAGCTCCGGTCGGGTGGTCATGATGTGCACCGGGCTGCCGTCCGGCCGGTGGAACGCCACCCGGTGCTGCGCGCCGGGTCGGTCCCGGTCCTCCAGCTCCGCCTGCGCGACCGCGGTCCGGTACGTGACGTCCCACAGCGTCGGCGCCTCGGACAGGTACGCCTCGCCGCGCCTGACGTTGCGCAGGAACGCCCGCTGCGACACCCGCCGCGCGTCGGCGTCGACGGTCTGGTAGGTCAGCTGCCAGTCGACGGACAGCCCCAACCGCCGCCACAGCTGCTCGAACACCTGCTCGTCGGCGACCGTCAACCGCTCGCACAACTCGATGAAGTTGCGCCGGGACACCTGAATCTCCGACTTGCCGGGCTGCTCGGGCGGGGTGAAGTCCGGGTCGTACGGCAGGGACGGGTCGCAGCGCACCCCGAAGAAGCTCTGTACCCGGCGCTCGGTGGGCAGGCCGTTGTCGTCCCAGCCCATCGGGTAGAACACCGCTTTGCCCCGCATTCGCTGATACCGGGCGATGACGTCGGTGTGCGTGTACGAGAAGACGTGACCGACGTGCAGCGACCCGCTGACCGTGGGCGGTGGCGTGTCGATGGAGTACACCCCGCCCCGGTCGGCGGACCGGTCGAACCGGTATACGCCCTGCTCCTCCCAGCGACGCGCCCACTTGTCTTCCAGCCCGTTCAACGACGGTGCCGACGGCACGGCGAAGCCCGCTGAGGTGTCAGTCATAGCTGCTCATGCTACGGGTGGCCGCCGTCCGCCCGGCAAAGGATCAACGGTGCGGTACGGGCGTCCCCAGCTCGCTGCCGGGCCGATTCGTACAGCACGACAGTCGCGGCGCTCGCCGCGTTCAGTGAGCTGGCGGAGCCGACCATGGGAATCCGGACGAGTTGGTCGCAGGCCGTCCGCCAGCCGGCGCTGATGCCGCTGGTCTCGTTGCCGATCACCGTCACCGTGGGTCGCGTGAAGTCGTGGTCGGCGGCGTTCCGATCGCCGTGCTCATCGGCTCCCACGATGCCGAGGTCGATGCCGTCGGCGCGGATGTCAGCGACCCAGGACAGAACGGTCTGGTGGGTGGGCACCCGGACCACGGGCAGGGCGAACAGCGCGCCGATGCTCGCCCGGACCGCCTTCGGGTCGTACACGTCGGCCGCGTGGCCGGTGACGATGACCCCGGAGGCGCCGAACGCGTCCGCGGAGCGAATCAGGGTCCCGATGTTGCCGGGGCTGGTGGGCCGGTCGAACACGACGACGTACATGGCTGGTCCGACCGGGATCCGGCGCAGGTCGTCCTCGGCGAGCGCGACCACGGCCAGCAACTCGGGGACAGTGTCCGCCTTGCCGCCGAGTTCGTGCATCAGCTCCCGGGAGACGGCGATCTTCTCGGCCCGGACCGTGTCCAGCGTCCGGCGTGCCCAGCCGGACAGGCGGCAGCTGTCGTCGTGCAGCAGCTCGCGGATCTGCCAGCCGTGTTCGACGGCCATGGTGATCGGGCGTACGCCCTGCACGAGGAGCTCGCCGCGACGCTGCCGTTTGCTCCGGTTGCCGAGCAGAGCTTCCCACTGTTGAAACCGCGCATTGCGGCTACTCACCTGCAGACCCACGGGCCGGAAACTACGCCCGATGTCGGCGGTGGCTCCCGACAGAAGCGGTGCAGTACATGTCGGGTGGTCGGGACCGGTGCCGTCGCATGATGGGGGCATGGACGACACGACCCTGGTGTCCCGCTTTCTCCGCGATGGTTTCGTGAAGTTGGCGGGCGCCGTCGCGCCGCGCGTGGCCGCGGACTGCGCGCGGCTGCTGTGGCGCGAGACCGGCTGCGAACCGGACGATCCGGCGACGTGGACGCAGCCCGTGCACTGGGTGACCGGCATGGCGCAGGGCCCGTTCGCCGCCGCACCCAACTCGCCTGACCTGCATCACGCGTACGACCTGCTCGTCGGCGAAGGACGTTGGGAGCCGCGCTACTCGCTTGGCGCGTTCCCGTTGCGCTTCCCGCACGACAGTGAGCCGGACGACGCGGGCTGGCACATCGAGGGAAGCTACCTGCCCGAGGGCGAGAGCTGGTACTTCACCAATGTGCGCTCCCGGGGCCGGGCGCTGCTGATGCTGTTCCTGTTCAGCGAGGTCGGCGTGGAGGACGCCCCGACCCGGATCCGGGTCGGCTCGCACCTTGACGTGCCGAAGGTGCTGGAGAGGTACGGGGAGGACGGAGCGAGCGGTCTGGCCCTTGCACCCGATCTGGTGGCGGCGTCCGACCACCGGCCACTCGCCCTCGCCACCGGATCCCCGGGGGATGTCTACCTGTGCCATCCCTTCCTGGTGCACGCGGCGCAGCCGCACCATGGGGTGCGGCCACGTTTCATGGCCCAGCCACCGCTGATGCCGGCTGCGGCGTACGAACTGGAGCGGGCCGACGGCGCGTACTCACCGGTGGAGACCGCGATCCGCCGGGGCCTCGGCCGAGACATCTCCGGCCCGGATGGGGACGATGCCGACGTTCGGACGCCGAAGGCCGTGGACCGTTCGGGGCGTACCTGAACGTGGCAGAGTGCGGATTCGATCATCGGCCGGCTAGGTTGAGTTGACGGAGCTGCTCGGACAGCTCGGTAGCCACCTGCTCCGGTTCGGCCAGGCAACGCCACGCGGGCACCCGGCGGACGGTGCCGTGGTGGGCGGCGACATCGAGGCGGGCAAGGACCTTGCGCAGGGCGCGACCGGACGGATCGCCGGCCGGGTCGTCGACGTAGACGGCGATCTCCCGACCTGCTTGGCGGATGACGAGGTCGGCGGTCTGCCCGGCCAGGGCGACGTCCCGTCGTACGGCGACCCCGGCCTCGCCCAGGGCACGGTGCAGCTGATCGGCGGGCCCCGGGGCGGCGTCCGGCAGCTCCGCTGTTGACGTGCGGCCAAGGGCCACGGCGGTGAGCAGGCCCCGTTGACCCGACCACCACGACCGGTCGCCGACGACGACGAGCTGGGATCGGGCCCGGGTGATGGCGACGTTCCACAGGTTCGTCTGGTGGGCGAGCCAGTCCCGGGTGCGGTCACCGATGCCGTGGGCACCGACCGGCGAGACGACCATGATGTCGCGTTCGCTGCCCTGGAACCGGTGGATGGTCGCGCAGAGCAGATTCTCGGTCAGGCCGGCGGCCTGCAGCGCGGATTTCAGGCCGCGCTGCTGCGCGGCGAGTGGTGTGACCACTCCGATGGATGCCTCCGGGTAGGCCGCGCGGAGTTCGGCCACTTCGGTCACCACCGCCGCGATCTCGACGTCGTTGCGCCCGGACCCGGTCGGTCCGTAGCTGAACGTGCCCGGCACGTCGCGCCACCGTACGGCCGGTTCGGCGGGAGCGGTCAGCCGGGCCGGATCGGTCAACACGGTGAGCCGGCCCTGGTACACCTCCCGGTTGGGGGCGTCGACGATGTCCGGGTGGCAACGGTAGTGCTCGTCGAGCAGATAGGCCGTGCCGGCTGCGGCGGCGAACGCGTCGTACGCCGAATGGCGTGCGTAGCGCAGCCGGCGGGTGTCCAACCATCCGGCGCCGAGCCCGGCCTTGGCCTGCTCGGTGCGATCGTCGGTGTCGGAAAGCTCGACGACGGGCGGCAACTGCCGGGGATCCCCGATGATCAGTGCCCGTTTGGCGCGGTACAGCATGGGCAGGATCGCCGGTACGGTGCACTGCGCGGCCTCGTCGATCACGACGAGGTCGTACATCGCCGGTTCCCGCCGCAACCGTCGCACGGACAACGCCGTGACGGCCCAGCCCGGCAGCACCCGGAGCAGCTCCGGGAAGTAGGCCCAGCTGTCGGACTGGGCTCTGGCCATCTCGTCGGCCCGGTTCTGCAGCAGCCGGGCCCCCGACGTCACCCGACGGGCGATCTGGGCGCGCAGCAGTTCGATGCTGCGCCGGGGCCGCTCGACGCCGATGAGTTCGGTCAACCGCTGCCACGACGTGTCGGCATCGGGCAGCGCGTCGGCCTGTCGCCGGCAATCCCGCCACCGCAGCTCGATGACGGTACGTTCACCGAGGGCCCGGATGGTACCCGGGTCGCCGGCGCCGTGCCGACGTAGCCGCCAGCGGTACCACCAGCCGAGCCACCGGCTGGTCAGGGCACGGTCGGTGAGCCGGTACAGCTGCGCGAGCGCGTCGTCGTCGTCCGGCAGCCCGACCGCTGCGGCGTCGCGGTCGGCCCGGTGTTCGTGGCCGGTCCGGTGTTCGTGGCGCGGCCCCGGCCGGCGCTCGGCTGCGAGGTCGGCCAGGTCACGTTCGAGCAGCCGCTGATCGTCCAGGCTCTGCCGGAGGCTGCTGATCTCGTCGGAGATCAGGCGGAGTTCGTACAGGGGTGTCCGATCGTCGGGCGCCAGGTGGCTCTCGGCCGGCGGGTACGCGGCGATCAGGTCGGCGATGTGCTTGGGCTCCTGCAGCCGGTGCTCCTTGTTTCCAGTGCGTAGCACCAGCCCTGGGCCGACCAGTTCGCCGACCCGGCCGATCACCGCGTCCACCGCCTGGTTGCTGGTGGAGCCGATCAGCACACTCTGGCCGGCGGCGGTGGCGGTGGCCAGCAGCGCGGTGACCAGTTGGCTCTTCCCGGTTCCCGGAGGACCCTGCGCGACGGTCAACGGCTGCGACATCGCGGCCCGGATGATCTCCTCCTGCGCCTCGTTGGCCGGGGCCAGCGCGACGGTCGTGATCGATACCGGAGCCTCCTCGCCCGGGCCCGCCGCGAGGGTTGCCAACGCCGTCCGGTCGATGAGCCGCGGATTCTTGATCATGCTCTGCAGATCGGCGACGAGCTGCTGCTGTGGTGAGGCCGAGGCGTCGACGGAGTAGAGCAGCGCGGCGTTCTGTACCCGGTCGAGTGGCCCGGGACGCGGTGCGCCGACCAGCGCCATCGGGTCGAGGTCGGCCACCGGAGTCAGACCGAACGTCTTCGTCAGCAGGTCGACGGTGGCGGTGAGGGCCGCCGGGTCGCCAGGGGCGAAGACCTGTCCGACCCGTTGCAGCAGCTCATCGGACTCCACGTCGGACAACTGCAGCAGGTCGAGCAGTGCCGGGCCGGGCCGTGGCGGGAAGGCGGCGTGCACGACGTCGTTGGTGCCGACGGTGACGTCACAGATCAGCAGCGGCGTCAGCCGTACGGGCTGCTGCCTGGTGGGTCGGACCGCGACGACCGGATAGCCGTACTGCAACTCCTTGCCGTCGGCGCGGGCCCGGGCGGCCAACGCGGACGCCCGGCCGGTCAACCGGACCGGCGAGGTCGCCGTGAACACGGCCTCGGCACCCGCCGGTGCCGGGGTGTACGTACTGACCGCCTGCGGATCGATGAAGGACCGTAGGACGGCCGAGCGCTCCATGCAGTTGACGTAGTAGGTGATCAGACGGCGCCACTGGTCGGCGTCGAACGGGGCGTCGTCGGCGGGGGTCGCCGGGCCGGCGTCAGCTTGCGCCCGGGCGGCCGTCGAGTCCGGCGCGGCGACCAGCCGGATGGGTTCGGTCACCCCCTCGCTCGACTCGACCGGTGAGTGCTGCCGACGTCGGGCCATCTCGGTCATCGCGTAACGGGAGAGGTCGTTGGTGGTGACCCAGCCGTCGGCGGACCCGTCGGCCGCGCCGCGCAGCCCGTCGAGCAGCACCTCGGTGAACACCGACGGCCGGTCGGCTCCTTGCGCCTTCGATGCCTTCATGTGGGTGCTGGAGGTCAGGATGAAGGTGCCCCGTTCGCGCTTGCCCCGGCGCGGCTCCTCACGTACGCCGCCACGGAACCGGTGCCGTGCGGTGAAGGCTCCGGAGAAGCAGCAGTCGAGCAGGACGACCTTCTGACTGGCCTTGGTGCTGTTCAGCAGATGCCGCAGGGTGCCGTCGACGTCGAAGGCGGTGGCGTGCAACTGGCCGGCGTGGGAATCCGTGGCGGCGAGGAACAGCGACTCCCGGTCCTCGTGCAGCACGCCGTGCCCGGAGTAGTACAGCAGGGCCAGGTCGTCTCTGCCGCACCGGCCGTAGAAGTCCTCGACGACCTGGCGTAGGTGTGCGACCGGTAGGTCCAGTCGAGCGTCGACGGTGTCGAAGCCGCCGCTGCCATCGAGCAGCGTCTTGAGCTGGGTGACGTCCTGGCGTACCGAGGGCAGCGGCGGGAGTTGCCGGTCGGCGTGGTAGCTGGCCGTGCCGAGCAGCAGCGCGTGCCGGCCCATCAGCGGTGGCCGGCTTCGATCGCGGCCCGTACCGTCTCGATCAGTTCGGCGGTTTCTCCCCGGGTGGGCTGGTCGATCGTCAACTCGACGTCGCCGACGCGGAGCTGGACGCGACGGCCGGTGTGGCGTTGCAGGAATGCCACGGTCACATCGACCAGCGACTGTACGTAGGAAGGGTCGACGCTGGTCAGTACGGTGACGGCTGCCAGTGCCAGCTCAGCGACGCCTTTGCTCGCCGGACCGGGGGCGAGTGGAACGCGCCGTACGTCCCCGACCTGACGAAGATCGTCCGCGAGCTCCTCGGTGAGCTGGTCGAGAACGAAATCGTCATCACCGGTCAGTGGTGTGAAAGTGACCTCGACACGTACCTGCGACACGCAGCCTCCTCCTGTTTCGCGACGAGAAGGCTACGGAATCGTCGATGCGGCCGGGCGCGTCTGTCGGCTATCTGATCGTGCCGACCGTGAACCGCTGCGTGCCGCTCGATGATCACATCGACAGTCGTCGAACAACTGGCAGTTCATGGACAGAAGCCTCGCCAGCCGGGAGAAGGCGATGAGGATTCATCTATGGGAGCACGTCCGAGCAGAGACCACCGGACACCCACCTCATCATCGGGAGGTTCCATGGACAAGAAGGCACACCGGACGCTCGGTGTCCTCGTCGCCACGGCGGCGTTGACATTGGCTGCCGCGGCGACACCCGCCGCGGCCGCACCCAGCAGCACTGTCGACATGGTCACCCCGGTCTCCGACACCGGCGAGACCATCAACCCGGCGGTCCTCGCCGAGCGGATCGACGAGACGACGGTCCAGGCCACCCGTCCGACCGCGCGACGCGGTGCCGACGGGACGGACCGGGTGCCCGCCGCCCAGATCGAAGGTGAGACCGAGCCGGGCGAGATCGGCGTCAGCAGCATCATCGGTACGGACAACCGGTACCAGACGACCCCGGCGGACTGGTGGCCGGCGAGTTCCACGGTCCAGATCACCCGTACCTCCGGTGGGGTCACCCGGGGACACTGCACCGGTTGGATGATCGGTGCCGACACACTGATCACCGCCGGACACTGCGTCTACCCCCGTAACGGCACCGCGTGGTACCCGCGCAACGAGTTCACCGTCTGGCCGGGACGCGACGGCAGTTCCACGCCGTACGGCTCGTGCAGCGTGGCCAGCCTGCACTCGGTCGCGGGATGGGTGAACAGCTTCACCAACGGCTACGACTACGGTGCCATGAAACTCAACTGCACGGTCGGCAACAGCACCGGAACCTTTGGTTTCATGTGGACCTCCGCCAGCCAGAACGGCACCTCGACCTACAACCGGGGCTACAGCGGGGACAAGGCCTTCGGCACCCAGTGGGCCAGCTCCGACCAGATCCGGGTGACCCAGTCCACCGAGCTGTTCTACCTTCACGACACGGTCGGCGGTAACAGCGGTGGACCCGTCTACACGTATTCCGTGACCGACTGCGGCCCCTGTGCCGTGGCGGTACACGCGCACGGCCTGCACGGCAGCGGGGCGCCGAACAACAACCACAACAGCGGACCGCGGATCACCGAGCCCGTGTTCAACAACTTCATATACTGGCGCGACCTGTAGTACGAAGTCGACGGCCCCGTCCGGTGACCGCACAACCCGGTCGCCGGGCGGGGTCGGCGCAGCGCGACGGGCAGCACTTCACCTAGAGTCCTGATACTCTGTGTGATCGAACAATGACGCGATTCGAGGACTGGCCATGAAACGAGGACTGGCCATGAAGTCAGTACGACGTGCGCTTCTGCCGGTGCTGTTCGTCAGCTTGCTGGTGGCGGGCTGCGCGACTGAATCATCGAGTTCGCCCGGACCATCGGCGCCGACCAGCCCGGACGCCCCTGTTTCGGACCAGCGATCGCCGGAGGGGCCCTCGGCATCGCCGGGTTCGGCCGCCGGCCGCGGTACGGCGATCATCGAGGTGCGAAGTCCGGCCGGTGAACCGCTCCCGGTGATCCCGGTGGAGGTCCGTACGGTCGACTGGCCGATGCCCGCAGAACTGTCCGAGGACATCGCCCGGATGACCGACGCACGCGGCGAGTACACCTGGACCGATCTGCCACCGGGGGAGTACGAGTTCACCGTACGGATTCCGGGCGAGGACGTCGCCGCGGCCCAGCGGGTGACTGTGGTGGCGGACGAGACCAGCCGGGTGCCGATGACCCTCGGCTGAGCGGCGTCCGGTGGCGCCGTGTGGGCGCCCGACGTGCCGTGCCGTGTGGGCGCCCGACGTGCCGTGCCGTGGTGAGCCCGTCCCGCCCGGGAAGCGGCGCTGTGATCGGCAACATCGTGGACCAGCCGGCTGGTCGGCTGTCCGTTCGGTGCCCGACCGATCCGAGCCTTGTCCTAGAAGGACATGCGTCTCGCCCAGGTCGAATGTCCCGAGCGGCCTGGCGAGAGAGCCGAGACTATCGACGTCGGTCGTTTGACGTATGACGTCGTGAGCGTTAACTTCTGAGGTAGCGGGTCGGGTGGCTGCCGGGAGCCTGATGACGCACCGCCGCGGTCTGCGGGGGCCTGCTTCGATCGTGGGCTCAGCGCGCCGCACCGCGCACGGGCTCTTTCCGTGCGACATCCCACGTGCTGACGTCACCACCACTGGGCGCCGGCACATTCCTTGAACGCCCACGCGCATCCGTCCGCTCGTGGGTGATCCGATCAAAGGAGTGGATCATGAAGTCTGTCAGTGCAGCGCGTCCGGATGCTCCGCCGAGACGTGGTTGGCGGTCGGTGGTGGCCGCAGCAGCCGCCGTGGTCATGACGGCGGGCACGCTCATTACCGTGAACGCGGCGCCCGCCGCCGCGGCCACGGTGGACACCAGCGCGTGGTACGTGCTGGTCAACCGCAACAGCGGCAAGGCATTGGACGTGTACGGGTTGGCCACCGACGACGGGGCCCGGATCAGCCAGTGGACCCGCAACGACGGCAACCAGCAGCAGTGGCAGTTCGTCGACTCCGGCGGCGGCTACTACCGGCTCAAGTCCCGCCTGTCCGGCAAGGTTCTCGACGTCTACGAGTGGTCCACCGCCAACGGCGCGGCCATCGTGCAGTGGACCGACCACAACGGCACCAACCAGCAGTGGCGCCTCGCCGACTCCGACGGCGGTCACGTCCGACTGATCAGCCGACACAGCAACAAGGCCCTCGAAGTCCAGGGCGCCTCGACCGCCGACGGCGGCAACATCGTCCAGTACGACGACTGGGGCGGCGCCAACCAGCAGTGGCAGCTGGTCCGCGTCGACGGCGGCGGTGACCCGCCGCCACCGGGCGACAGCGGGTGCGGCACGGCCCCGACGCTGTCCAGCGGCACCCACACGATCCAGAGCAACGGCCAGAACCGCCAGTTCATCCTGCGGGTGCCGGCCAACTACAACAGCAACAACCCGTACCGGCTGATCTTTGCGTTCCACTGGCGCGGCGGCACCATGCAGGACATCTCGTCCGGCGGCACCAGCGGGGCCGCCTGGTCCTACTACGGCCAGCAGGAACAGTCGAACAACAGCGCGATCCTGGTCGCACCCCAGGGATTCGGCAACGGCTGGGCGAACAACGGCGGTGAGGACGTCAGGTTCGTCGACGACATGATCAGGCGGATCGAGAGTGGCCTCTGTGTCAACCCGCGACAGCGCTTCGCGCTCGGCTTCAGCTGGGGCGGCGGCATGAGCTACGCCCTGGCCTGCGCGCGGGCCGATGTCTTCCGGGCCGTCGCGGTCATTTCCGGGGCGCAGATCAGCGGGTGCAGCGGCGGTAGCCAGCCGATCGCGTACTTCGGGCTGCACGGCATCTCGGACAACGTCCTCAGTATCGGCCAGGGCCGTTCGCTACGTGACACCTTCGTCCGCAACAACGGATGTACCTTCCAGAACCCGCCGGAGCCGGGTGCCGGCAGCCGTACCCACATCACCACGGCGTACTCGGGATGCCGGGCCGGGTATCCGGTGCAGTGGGCGGCGTTCGACAACGGGCACATGCCGGGCCCGGTGGACGGGACGTACGCCGAGAGCGGCGTGACGACCTGGACCAAGGGCGAGATCTGGCGCTTCTTCGCACAGTTCTCCTGACCCCGATCCCGGCTCGCCGCTGAAGCCGGACGGCAGCCGCCACTTCCAGGTACCTGGAAGTGGCGGCTGTTCGGTGTCCGGTAGGTGACCGCCTCACGCACTACTACGGCGGCCGCGGTGCGTCAGGCCGGGCTGAACCGCCACTGCTGGTTGAGGCCCTGGTGGCAGTTCCACTGGATGAGGCGTGCGCCGTCGGCGGTGGCGGCGCCGTTGACGTCCACGCACAGCCCGCTCGGCACGCTGCGCACCGTGTAGACCCCGGTGGTGCCGGTCGGGGTCGCGGTGAACCGCTGCTGGCTGCTGTTGGTGCAGGTCGCCTGCTGGAGGAAGGCACCCGCGCTGGTGGAGCCGCCGATGACCTCCGCACACTTGCCGCTGTGGACGGCCTTGAGGTAGACCGCACCGTCACCGGCGTCCACGGCCTGCCACTTTTGGTTGTCTCCGCCGGTCGCCGCCCATTGGTGGATCTGAGCGCCGTCGGCGGTGGAGACGCCGTTGACGTCCATCAACTTGTTGCTGTGCTGCGCGGCGATGGTCCATGTCCGGCCGGCGACCCCGTCACCCGGCGGATCGTCCGGCTGGCCGACCCCGGCCCCGTCGAAGGTGAACGAATCAAGGTCGAACCAGTTGTTCGAGCTTCCCTTGAACACCATGTAGAGGGTGTGGGTGCCGGCGAGCGCGGTGACGTTCACCGGGGACGTGGACTGGTAGTTGTCCCAGCCGCCGGTGCCCGGTACCGGTGTGGTGGCCAGCAGTGTGCCGGTCGGCGAGCCGGCCCGCAGTTCGATCGAGCCGCCGCCGGACGGTGACGACAGCCGGTACCTGACGTCGGTGATACCGGACAGGCTCATCGGGGTGAACGCCACCCAGTCGTTGTTGGAGATGTCCCCGATGCGCTTGCCGCTCTCCGCCCCGGCCTGATCGATGACCCGGGTGCCGGACTGGCTGCTGTAGTACTCGGCCTGCTTGTTCTTAGGCTGGAGGATCACCTTCGCGTAGCCGGTGAGCGGTGCGGCCCCTCCGTCGCCGCCGTCGTCGGTGTACCGGGCGTTGAGCGCGTAGAACAGGTTGGCTCCGTCGGGATGCCCTCCCAGCAGCTCGGTGGGGATCGTTCCGGAGCAACCCGGGTAGTCCGTGGTGTCGTGTTCGTGGTCGTCGTGACCGAGCGCCGGATTGACCAACACGTCGTCGCAGTCGACCGGTGCGCCGCCCGGGTCGGACACGTCGACCGTGTACGCGACCTGGTCGCCGAAGGTCAGCATGCCGCCGTTGGCCGGGGCGGTGATGGTGACCACCGGTGCGCTGTTGCCGACGGTGATGTTCACGTTGGCGAAGGCGGTCCGGCCGGTGTTGTCGGTGACCGTCAGCTGTGCGGTGTAGTTGCCGTTGCTGGTGTAGACGTGCGACGGGTTGGCCGCCGTAGACGAGCCGCCATCGCCGAAGGTCCACTGGTAGCTGATCGTGTCGCCGGGGTCGGGGTCGGCCGATCCGGCGCTGCTGAGCTGGACCGTCAGCGGGGCGTAGCCGTTGGTGGGGTTGCCGGTTGCCTTGGCGATCGGTGACCTCCCGCCCTGGATGTAGTCGATGCGGTAGAGGCCGGAGTCGCTGTTGCCGCCACCGAAGTTGCTGCCCCACTCCAGCAGGTAGAGCGAGCCGTCCGGGCCGAACTCCAGGTCCATCGGCTTGTTGAACTCCGCGCCGGGCAGGAACGGGTTGGTACGGGTCACCGCTGTCGCGGAGTCGAAGTGCACCTCCTTGACGTAGCTGCGTGACCACTCGTAGAAGAAGTGCACGCCGTCGTAGTAGGGCGGGAACTTCGTGTCGGACGGGTTCGCGGCGTCGTACCGGTAGACCGGCCCGCCCATTGGCCCGGAGCCACCGGCGCCGAGCTCCGGGAAGGTCGGCGAGGTGCCGTAGCCGTACCACATGTTGGGTGCGACGACCGGACGGAGGTTGGTCAGGCCGGTGTTGTTGGGCGAGTTGTTGACCGGTGCGTCGCAGTTGAACTTCGCGCCGACGGCGCCGGTGTCCGGGTTGTACGGCGCGTAGGGCTGGTTGTCGCCGTGGCAGAACGGCCACCCGTAGTTGCCGGGCGACTTGATCACATTCAGTTCGACCAGACCCTCGGGACCGCGGTTGGTGGTGGGTGGGTTGCGGTCGGGTCCGTAGTCGGCCAGGTACACCCAGCCGTTGGCCGGGTCGATCGAGAAGCGGAAGGGGTTGCGGAAGCCCATCGCGTAGATTTCCGGTCGGGTGGACGCCGTCCCCTGGGGGTAGAGGTTGCCCGCCGGAATGCTGTAGCCGCCGCCGGCCGACGGTCGGATGCGCAGCAACTTTCCGCGCAGGTCGTTGGTGTTGCCGGCGGTTCGGGCGGCGTCGAGCATGTGCCGGCCCGGCCGCCAGTCGAGTGGGGCGTAGCCCTGCCAGTTGGGGTCGAGGTTCGGCGCGACATCGTCGCCGGTGCCGATGTAGAGGTTGTCGTCCGGGCCGAAGCTGATGTACCCGCCGGTGTGGCCGGGTTCGGCGAACGTCCGGTCCCGGTACGCCGGGATGTCGATGATGGTGACCTGGCTGGACATGTTCAACGTGTCGCCGGTCAGGGTGTACCGGGACACCCGGTTGATGTCCGTGGAGCTGCTCGCCGGCGAATGGTACAGGTAGACGTACCCGTTGCTGGCGAAGTCCGGGTCCAGTGCGATTCCCGTCAGGCCGTCCTCACCGCCGGTGTAGACGCTGAGGGTGCCGGCGGTGACCGTACTGTTCGTGCTCGGCTTGAAGATCTTCACCTGGCCGCCGCGTTGGACGTAGAGCACGCGACCGTCGGGCGCGACCGCCAGTGCCATCGGGTCGACGGTGTTGCTGTCCAGGGTGCGTTTTTCGAAGTTGTTCCAGACGGTGCCGCCGCAGTCGCCGGGCTCGTTGCCGGCGGCCCACTTCACGCCGCCGAGTACGTGATCACGGAAGAGGGTCTCGCTGTAGGACTCAATGGCGTGTCCCATGGCGGTGGCCCAGACCCGACCGCCTCCGACGCTACGACACCAGGAGATCGGGTGGTCCGGCCCCATCGCCTGGGAGCCAGGGTTGTATGTCCGTTCGTCGGCGGTCACCAGGACGTGTACGGCGCCCCGCGGGTTGGCGTTGAAGTTGTACCACTCCTCGCTGCGGTTCCAGCGGTCCGGCAGGCTGGTCGTTGACGGGTGCTGCTTGTCGGCGACGACGGCGGTGCCCGGCAGCACCCCGGGGGAGTGTTCCGTCATGTGTACGCCGCCGTTGACGGTCTGGTCCCACCACGGATACTCGCCCTCGATGTTCATGTCGGTGGCGTTGTGCACGGCGGCGATGCCCTTGCCGCTGGCGAGGTACCCCTCGACGGCCTGGCGTTGGGCGGCCGAGGTCCAGATCATGCCGGAGGTCTGGAACATGATGAGGACGTCGAAGGTCGCCAGGTTGGCCGGGGTGAAGACGTTCGAGTCCTCACTGTGCACCAGTTCGAAGTTGTTGGCCGCCGCCTGCTGCTGGAACATGGCGATCCCGGCGGGGATCGAGTCGTGTCGGTACCCGACGGTCTTGCTGAACAGCAGGGCGCGGAAGGTCGGGGCCGCCGACGCCGGGTTCACGAGCGCGACCGCCAGTATCAGGCCGGCGATCAATCCGATGATGGGTGTGTTGCGACGCATGCCGTCTCCTCGTTGGGGGCGGGCAACAGTGGGGTGCGACCGGGGGCCGGCCACCTCCCACCACACGTCGGACGGTTCCTGAAGGTGCGAAGGCGCGAGGGTCCGGTCGGCGGCGTCGTGCCGCCCGTCACTCCGGCACCTGGTACGCCGAACCTAACGCAGCGTGAGGAGCGGGTGGGGTCTGCCCTGTGGTCTGCCAGCGGTCAGTTGGTGCTGGTCGGTTAGTTGATCATCGATGTTAACGACAACACACGCTGATGCCCTTCAGCGCGCTGGTGGCCCGGCAGCCCTCTTGGGCAGCGACGTCACGGCCGAGCGGACGGCCGGAAGCTGCTGCGAGCTCGGGGGATTGCGAACTCATTCCCAAGCACCTATCTTCATACGTGTGATGTTTCGGGTGTGTCAAGGAAAACTTGAGCACGACAACACCGAGTCCTGCTCCGAGTGTTGAAGGCGGCGTCACTGTATTGACGGAAGGTGATCAACGCCAGCCGAGGCGACGCCCGCGAAAAGTACTATCCGTAAGGATCTTCGACGATGGTGGATCGACGCCCAGCGTCGCTGCTCGCTCTGCGGGGCATCAGTAAGTCCTTCCTCGGGACGCGGGTCCTCGACGGTGTCGACCTCGATGTCGCGCCGGGCGAAGTCCACGCAGTCGTGGGCGAGAACGGTGCCGGGAAGTCCACCCTCATGAAGATCGTTTCGGGCGGGTACGCCCCCGACGAGGGTTTCATCGAGTTCGCTGGACGACGGTGCGTGTTCGCCGGTCCCCGCGACGCCCAGCGGGTCGGGATCGGCATCATCCACCAGGAGTTCAACCTGTTGCCGGAGCGCACCGTCGCGGAGAACGTGTTCCTGGGCCGCGAGCCGCTTCGTCGCGGTCTGGTCGACCGTCGACAGATGCGCGGCCGGACCGAGCAACTGCTGGCCACGGTCGGCGAGCGGGCGCTGCCGGTCGATGCCCCGGTGGGGCGCCTCGGCGTGGCGCAGCAGCAGGTCGTCGAGATCGTCAAGGCGCTGGCCCTCGACGCCCGGCTGCTCATCATGGACGAACCCACCGCGGCCCTGGCCGACCATGAGGTGGAGTTGCTCTACCGACTGGTGCGTCGGCTGCAGGACCAGGGGATCGGTCTGCTCTACGTCTCGCACCGGCTCACCGAGGTCTTCGACCTGTCCAGCCGGATCACGGTTGTCAAGGACGGCCGCCGGGTGGACACGCTGCGTACCACCGACACCACGGCCGGGGAACTGGTGCGGCTCATGGTCGGTCGGGAGATGTCCACTCTCTACCCCGACCGGGCCGGGACCGGCGGCGGTCCCGTGCGGCTCGCCGTCCGGGGTGCGGGGAACCGGAAACTGCGCGACATCGATCTGCAACTGCGCGCCGGGGAGGTGCTCGGCGTCGGTGGACTCCAGGGCTCGGGGCGCTCGGCGCTGGCCCGGGCGCTGTTCGGGGCGGTTCCGTTTACCACCGGGGAGATCACGATCGACGGCGCACCGGTGCGGTTGCGCTCCCCACGCTCGGCGACGCGGGCCGGCATCGCCTACGTCACCGAGGACCGCAAGGGCGAGGGCATCGTCGCCCGACAGTCGGTGCTCGACAACGCGCTGCTCGCGGTCCGGGCCGTGGCCGCTAGCCGACCGGGCCGTACCGCCCGGGTCCGTGCGCTGCTTGCCGCCGTCGACGTCCGGGCCGCCACCGAGGACCAGGAAATCCGCTTCCTGTCCGGCGGCAACCAGCAGAAGGTCGTCCTGGCGAGATGGCTCGCGGCGGACCCGGTGGTCCTGCTCTTCGACGAACCGACCCGCGGCATCGACGTCGGTGCCAGATCGGCGATCCACCATCTCGTCCGCCGGCTCGCCCGGGACGGCGCCGCCGTGCTGATGATCTCATCCGATCTGCCCGAGCTGATCGGCATGAGCGACCGGATGATCGTCATGCGCGACGGTCGGATCGCGGGTGAGCTGCCCGCCGGCGCGACCGAGCCCGACGTCCTCGCCCTCGCGGTCGGGACCGGGCCGGAGACGCCCGCGTGACCGCCCCCGCACTGCGGTCCGCTCGCCGGTCCGTACCGGGCGTCTTCGTGGCACTGGCCCTCACCCTGGCCGCCGGCTGGCTGGTCGTCACGATCGACGGAGGCCAGCTGTTCAACCAGTCGACGACGGTGAGCCTGCTCCATGTCGCCGCCGGGCTGGGGCTGGTCGCGGTCGGCCAGACCCTGGTCGTGCTCGGCGGCTCGCTCGACCTTTCCGTGGCGTACGTGGTGAGCCTCAGCACCCTGGTCGCGGCCGAGACGATGAACGGCCGGGACGGCGGGCTGCTGCCCGGCATCGGCCTGGCGCTCGCCGTCAGCGCCGCCATCGGGCTGTGCAACGGACTGCTCGTCACCAGGCTGCGGATCAACGCGTTCATCGCTACCCTGGGCGTCGGTTTGCTGCTCAAGGGCTACCTCGACAACGGCTACGACGGCCCGGCCGGCAGCACCTCGCCGGCGCTCGTGCAGACCCTCGGCTATCAGCGCGTCGGTCCCGTTCCGCTGTCCTTCCTGCTGCTGATCGCGGTCACCGGGGCGTGCTGGTTCGTCCTTTCCCGGACCCGGTTCGGCCACCACCTGGTCGCGGTCGGCGGCGACCCGCAGGTCGCCAGACTCTCCGGCGTCCGCAACGACCGGGTCCTGGTCACCGCCCATGTGATCTGCTCGCTCTGCGCCGGGCTCGCCGGGATCTATCTGGCCAGCAGACTGGGCTCGGGCGCGCCCCGGGTGGGCACCGAGGGCCTCTACGACCTGGAGTCGATCGCCGCTGTCGTCATCGGCGGCACCGCCCTCGCCGGCGGGCGCGGTGGAGTCATCGGCACCGTCGGCGGCGTACTGCTGCTCGCCAGCATCGACGCCATCTTCAACCAGCTTGAGGTCGACGCCTTCTTCAAACAGGTGATCCGGGGCGCCGTCATCATCGTCGCCGTGGCCGTCTACGCCCGTCGGACGCTGCGAAAGGCGGCCTGGTGATCATGCAGATCGTCCAGCGTCGCCCCGTGTCGCCGCGGTGGGCAGCTGCCGGCGGTGTGCTGCCCATCCTCGCGATACTCGTGGTGCTGCTGATCCTCGTCGCCGTCCGGCAGCCCGACTTCCTGGCTCCGGCGTCGCTGATGTCGTTCCTCGGCCGGTCGGCGCCGATCATCCTGCTCGCCGCCGGGCAGTACTTCGTGATCGTCTCCGGAGAATTCGACCTGTCGGTCGGCGCCCTGGTCACCGCGCAGGTCGTGGTCGCCGCCCGGATCATCGACAGCGATCCCGCCCGGACCTGGCCGGCGGTGCTGGTGCTGCTCGGCGGTGGTGCGCTCGTCGGGCTGGTCAACGGCCTGATCACGACGCGCCTGCGGGTGCCTTCGTTCATCACCACACTCGGCATGTTCCTGATTTTGGTGGGCGCTGTCTACCTGTGGTCCGACGGCGCACCCAAGGGCGGGTTCTCCGAAGAGTTCCGCCAGTTCGGCCGGCGTGCGGTCGAGGACGTGCCGGCACTGGGCCGGGTCCCGTACTCCCTGATGATCCTGCTGGTCCTCGCGGCGCTGGCCGTGCTGCTGACCCGCTCCGACTTCGGCCGGATCCTGATCGCCGTCGGGGACAACCCACGCACCGCGCACCTCAGCGGGGTGCGGGTCCGGCGGGTGCGCACCATCGCCTTCATCCTCAGCGGCCTCGCGGCAGCCGTCGCCGCCATCCTGATCGGTGGCTACAGCGGCGTCTCCTTCCAGGCCGGCGCCGGCCTGGAGTTCGGGTCCATCACCGCGGTCGTCCTCGGCGGGGTCGCGCTGGGCGGCGGCCGTGGGTCGGTCGTCGGCGCGATGCTCGGCGCGGTGACCCTCGAACTGCTGTTCGCCCTCATGAACTTCTACGGCGTCTCCGGCGCACTCAGACCGACCGTCCAGGGCGCCATCATCCTGTTCGCCGTGGCGGTCGCTACCCGACGTTCCTCGTCGAGATAGGGGATCCTGGTGCAACGTCGCCTGACCGCGCTGTCCGCGGTGGCTCTGCTCGCCCTCGCCGGCTGCGCAACGGACCAGCCGACCGTAGCCAGTACCGGCGGGTCGTCGGCGCCGGCAACAGGCACCGGCGACCAGTCGAAGTTCTTCGTGCAGGCCGACTACGACAACGAGCTGGCGCTCCTCGACGCCACTCCGACCGGCCCAGCGGACAAGCCGTGGGAGCAGGTGCTCGACCCGACGATGGTGGACACCGCGAAGTACGCCAAGGCCGGCCCGTACAAGATCTGCTTCTCCAACGCCGCGCTGAACAACCCGTGGCGGCAGGTCGGGTTCAAGACCATGCAGGCCGAGGTGGAGGCACAGGCGGACCTGATCGAAGAGTTCGTCCACATCGACGCCGAAGGAAAGGACCAGAAGCAGATCGCCGACATCAACGACCTGCTCGGCAAGGACTGCGACGCGCTCATCGTCTCGCCGAACACCACCGCCACGCTCACCCCGGCGGTCGAGGCGGCCTGCCGTACCGGTCTGCCGGTCGTCGTCTTCGACCGGGGAGTGGACACGGACTGTCCCGTCACGTTCATCAACCCCATCGGCGGGTACGGCTTCGGCCACGTCGGCGCCGAGTTCGTCAGCCAGCAAATGGACCCGGGCGGCAAGCTGCTCGCCCTGCGCATCCTGCCCGGCGTCGACGTGCTGGAGACCCGCTGGTCCGCCGCGAAGGTCGTCTTCGACCAGGCGCAGGTCGACGTCGTAGGAGTCGAGTTCACCGACGGCGACCCGGCGAAGACCAAGAAGATCGTCGACGACTACATCCAGCGGTACGGCACGATCGACGGTGTCTGGATGGACGCCGGTGCGGTCGCCGTCGCCGCGGTCGAGGCGTTCCAGGACGCCGGCCAGCCGGTGCCACCCATCAACGGCGAGGACCAGCTCGACTTCCTGCGGATGTGGAAGGACAACGGCCTCACCGCGATCGCACCCACCTACCCGACCTACCAGTGGCGTACCCCGGTGATCGCCGCCCTGCGCATCCTCGACGGCCAGCAGGTGTCCAACCCGTGGAAGCTGCCGCAGCCGACGATCACCGAGGACAATCTGGACAGCTACCTCGACCCGGACATGCCACCGCTGCACTACGCGATGTGCGGCTGCACCGGCCTGCCGGGCTACCCCCAGCGGTGGAAGTAGGCGCCCGGTGTATCAGATCGGGGTGAACCCCTGGGTGTGGACCTCGCCGGTGGACGACGCGGCCCTGGCCGAGTTGCTGCCCCGGATCGCCGGGTTCGGCTTCGACGCGGTCGAACTGCCGATCGAGCAGCCCGGCGACTGGGACCCGCACCGTACCCGGGACCTGCTCGCCAGACACGGGCTGACCGCGGCGGGCGTGTGCGCGGTCACCCCACCCGGCAGGGAACTCGTCGACGCCCCACCGGCCGTGGTCGAGGCGACAGTGGCCTACCTGAAGGGCTGCGTCGACAGCGCGGTGGCCGTCGGCGCGCCGACCGTCGGCGGGCCGGTCTACGCCTCGGTGGGTCGGACCTGGCGGATGACCCCGGCCGACCGCGCCGCCTGCTACGCCGACTTCCGCCGGTCGCTGGCGCCGGTCGCCGACCATGCCGCCGCACACGGCGTGACGATCGGCGTGGAAGCGCTGAACCGGTACGAGACGAGCGTGGTCAACACGATCGATCAGGCGGTGGAGCTGATCGACGGCCTACCGCCGAACGTCGGGCTGATGATCGACACGTACCACATGAACATCGAGGAGGCCGATCCGTACGCGGCGGTCACCGCCGCAGGGCCGTACATCAAGCACGTACAGGTCAGTGGCACCGACCGGGGGGCTCCCGGCGCGGACCACCTGGACTGGCCCCGGTTCCTCGCCGCCCTGGCCGCGACCGGCTACCGGGGCGCGATCTGCATCGAGTCGTTCACCCCGGAGAACGAGACGATCGCGACCGCCGCGTCGATCTGGCGGCCCCTCGCCCCGTCGCCCGACCGGCTCGCGCTCGACGGTCTGGTCTACCTGCGGCAGGCCCTGCGGTCCGTACCCGGACCACCACCTCGTCGGCCGGCCCGGCGCGGGCGGTGATCACCGGTACGTTCGTGACGGTGCTGGCCAGCTGATCACTAGGGATTCACCTCGATCATCTCTGCCTCTGTTCGCCCGCACGTATCATGCGAATGATCCACCATGAGCACTCTGTGCCCTTGTATCGGGCTCGGACGGTGCCTCTATCCGGTGCCGGCCGACATCTGGTGCTGGCTGAAAGGTGTGGAATCGGTGCCGAACAAGGTGAATCGATGAGTATCCCGATGAGGAGTCAGTTCCGGATTCTCATGGGGGCGGTCATGGGTCTGGTCACGATGGTTGCCCTCACCGCCTCGGTGGCACCCAGCCCGGCCGACGCCGGTGAGCCGCTGCCCGGCACCAGGGTGTCCGACGCGGATCTTCGCCTGCTGACCGAGGCCGCCAAGTCGTGTCCCACCTTGACCCCGGCGCGGCTCGCCGGTCAGGTGATGGTCGCGTCCCGGTTCTCGGGGATGCCGGTCGAGGCGGTGCGGTCGGTCGGTGGTCAGGGCGTCGCCGGTCTGGTGCCCACCGTGTGGGAGAAGTGGGCCCCCTGGGAGGAGGCGCGGCCGGCTGACCGGGAAGCCAGCGTCACCGCCCTCGCCCACCACATGTGCCAGCTGGTCGGCCAGCTCCGGGTGCTGCAGATCGACGGCGACCGGTGGCAGCTGGCGTTGGCGGCGCACTGGGTCGGCATGGAGCCGGTCGTCGACGCTGGTGACGTCCCGGCCGGCGCCCAGGAGTACATCGACACCGTGGAGCGGTACGCCATCTGGTACGCGTTGCAGCCGGAGTTCGGTGGCAGTGGTGACGCGGCGCCCGAGACATTCGTACCCGCCGTCGTGTGGTCCGCCACCGGTGCCGCGCCGTCGCCGGTGCCGGACGCCTATCTCGAGCTGATCCAGGCTGCTGGCGCGGTCTGCCCGCAGCTGCCCCCGGCTCGGGTCGCCGCGCAGCTCATGGCGACCTCCGCGTTCGACCCGCAGCGGCTCGGCCCGTTGGGTGAGCAGGGCATCGCGCAGTTCCTCCCCCAGATGTGGGTGACCTACGCACCGCCGTCGGCGACGGCGTCGCCGTGGACCCCGGCCTCGGCGGTTCCGGCTCTCGGCCAGGCCATGTGCGCGCTCCTGGAGGCCATACCCGGAACCGGACCAGACGACTACCCGCTGGCTCTGGCAGCGTTCCTGCACGGCGACCCGACGGTACGCACACTGGCCGAGGTGCCGGGCGGTGACGGGATCCTGGCCCTCGCCGAGCAGGTGAGCCGCTTCGAGAGCGAGTACGCCAAGGACCCGAGGTTGGCCCCGCCGGCCGGTGCCTCCCCGTCGGCGAGCCCGGCCGCGACGCTCAAGCCCAAGCCCGGGGCGACCACTGGCGCCCCGACCGCACCGCCGGCACCGACCACGCAGCCTGCGCCGACGGTGCAGACGCCGAAACCGAGCGCCCCGGCGCCGAGCGCCTCCGACCAGCCACCGGTCAAGGCCAAGGACGCCGACGGGACCAACCGTCCGTACGGCCCGTTCTTCGTCTACAACCTGGCCACCGAGATGTGCCTGGACATCCCGGGGATCGGCCCCGGGCCACGCGACGGACCGGTCCTGCAGAACCTCTGCTACGTGCACAGTCAGGACAACCAGGAGTACGCCTTCGTCCCGCGTCGGGCCGACTCCGCCGGCAACCAGCTGTACTGGGTTCGTAGCATCACCTCCCAGTACTGCCTGGACCTGCCCGGCCTCGGCTCGGTCCCGGCGGGAACCAGGGTGTACGAGACCGGCTGCTTCGACGACGAGAACCAGTACTGGCGGCTGCAGCCGACGGTGAGGTCCGGCGACACCCAGTTCTACCGGCTGATCAACACCGCCTCGAACCTCTGCCTCGACGTGCGCGGCACCGGGACCGGTGGATTGGACGAACACATAGAAGTGACTGTCTGCAGAGGCAACGACGATCACGACTGGGCACTGATTCGGCGGGTGAACTGGTGACCTGGTCACCAGCCCGGGGGGCGGAGGCGTCCCGCCGTCAACCCTGGCGCAGCTCGCGGCGGGACAGGCCGAAAGCGAACGCGGCCAGCAGGGTCGCCCCGCAGGCCAGGAAGACCGCCGTGCTGCCGTACCGGTCGACCACCAGGCCGGCGGTCACCGTGGACAGTGGGAACAGGCTCAGAGCCGCGAAGACGATCGCGCTCATCACCCGGCCCAGCAGGTGCGGCGCGGTGCTCTGCTGCATGGTGGTGATCACCAGTACGTTCGTGACGGTGCTGGCCAGACCGGCCACCACCAGGGCCACCACCGCGCCGAGGTAGCCGGCGAACGGCACGACGGCGATCGCCAGGCCCAGCACCATGCCGGCGAGCATCGCCGTCGCGCCGCGCCGGGGCAGCCCGGCCAGTCCGGCGGAGAACAGCCCACCGACCAGCGAGCCGGCGGTGAACGCGGCCAGCAGCCCACCCAGCCCGCCCGCGCCGGCGGCCAGTTCGCCGTTGCTCAGCGACGGCAACCCGATCCGGACCATGCCGCCGACGGTCAGGTTGGCGGCGGCGGTCACCAGCAGCACGGTACGCAGCAGCGCCGACTCGCGTAGCAGCCGCCAGAACCCGACCGGCGGTGCGTCCGACGGCGGTGCGCCACCGTCCGGTCCCGCCCTGCCCGGTTGCGGGCCGTCGTCGGCCGGCGGCGGTGGCGGTGGCACCGTGCCCCGCGCGACGCCGCCGATCATCGCCAGGCAGACCGCCGAGACGGCGAACGTCGCCGCGTCCACGCCGAACGCCACCGCCGGGGAGAGCACGGCCACGACGAGCCCGGCCACCCCCGGACCGATCATCCCGGCCGTAAAGCTCGCGGTGCTGTGCAGCCCGTTGCCGGCCTGCAACTGATCGGCCGGCAGCAGCCGCGGGGTGATCGCGTAGGCGGCAGGCTGGAACAGGCCGGCCCCCAGGCCGGTGCCGGCGACCAGGACCGCGATCACCGGTACGGACGGGTCGTCGGCGACGGCGGCCGCGACGATGCCGGCGGTGAAGACGACCCGGCTCAGATCGGAGATCAGCATCACCCGCCACGGCCCGATCCGGTCGGACAGGATCCCGCCCAGCGGTGTCGTCGCCAGCCGGCACACCCCGTACCCGGCGACCAGCAGGCCCAGCTCCCGCCCGCCACCGCCGAGTTGGTAGACCAGGAACGGCAGGGCGACGGCGTGGAACGCGTCGCCGAACACGGACACCAGTTCGGCGGCGAACAGCAGGCGGTAGCCGCGCGAGCGCAGCGGCGCGAAACTGAGCTTCGGCCGGAACCGCCGGGCCACCGTCGCGGTCGCCTCCGCCGGTGCCGAGTCGGTCACGGAGTCAGTCACCGAGGGCCACCGGCAGCGACTCCAGCCCGCGGAGCATGATCGTGTTCCGCCACGGTAGTTCGTGTTCGTCGGCGGCGAGTGTCAGCCCGGGATGCCGGTCCAGCAGGGCGCCGAGCGCCAGCTCGCCTTCGAGCTTGCCGAGGAACGCGCCGAGGCAGCGGTGCAGGCCGTGGCCGAACGCCAGGTGCCCGGTGTCGCCCCGGTCCAGGATCAGCCGGTCGGGGTCGGGGAACCGGTCCGGGTCCCGGTTGGCGCCGCCGAGCGAGACGAGCACGAGTTCACCTGCGGGAATCCGTACCCCGTCGATGTCGACCTGCTCGGTGGTGAACCGCAGCGTCGCCATGCTGACCGGCGACTCGTACCGCAGAAACTCGTCGATCGCGGCCGGCAGCGCCGGCCGGTTCGCCAGCAGCCAGCGGAGCTGGTCAGGGTTGCGCAGCAGGGCGAGGGTTGCGGTGCCGAGCAGGTTGACGGTGGTCTCGTGACCGCCGATCAGCAGCAGGAAGACCATTCCGACGATCTCGTCGTCGGTCAGCTCACCGGCGTCCCGGGCGGCCAGCAGGCCGGTCAGGATGTCGTCACCGGGATGGGCCCGCCGGTGCCGCAGCTGCCCGCTGATGTAGTCGGTCATCTCACCGAGCGCGGTGGCGAAGTCCGCCGGATCGTCGCTGTGCGTGAGGATCGCCGTCGACCAGGCGCGGTACGCGGCACGGTCCTCGGCCGGGAAGCCGAGCAGCTCACAGATGATCAGCATCGGCAGCGGGAAGGCGAAGTCCTTCACCAGGTCCACCGTCCGACGTCCGGCGATGCCGTCGAGCAGCGACGCGGTGATCCGGTCCACCATCGGCCGCATCGCGGCCACCCGCCGGGCGGTGAACGCCGAATGGATGAGTCGCCGCAGCCGGGTATGGTCCGGCGGGTCGCTGTTGAGCATGTGGACGACGTCACCGCCGAGGGTGACCCCGGCGACCCGGTTGTCGGCGAGCGTCTGAGCGCGGCGGGCGTCCTGACCGAACCGTGGATCGGCGAGCGCCGCCCGCACGTCCCGGTAGCGGGCGATCACCCACATCGGCAGCCCTTCGTCGCTGTGCAGGATCGACACCGGACCGTTGGACCGGATCCGGGCCAACGTCGGGTACGGGTCGGCGATGTACGGCACCTCGGGCTGCGTCGCCGTACCGGTCACGGTGTCCATGTCCCTCCTCGCGGAGACGGTTGGTGAAGGGAAACCGGGGTGGTGCTCATATCGCCAGTGCCGGGAACGGCCAGCGGTACGCCGGGGTCGGCAGCCACCACAGCTGTCCGGCCTGGGCCGCGATCAGCCGGGCGTCGGCCAGGTCCCGCCGTACCGGCGCGGGCACCTGCCCGGCCGGTACCCCTTCGAGCAGCTGCCCGATTGCGACCAGATGTTCCGGTTCGTCGATGGTGAACAGCTCCAGTGCGCCGGCTCGCCGGTCCCGGACCTCGACGAACCCGGGCCCGCGCCGGAACACGCACTTGCCGAGGAAGAACGAGTCCCGCCAACCGCGTACCGCCGGGTCGTCGGCGCCGACGGCGCCGACGACCCGGTCCGGCGGGTACAGATGGTCGAACATGCCCTGACCGGCGCAGCCGTCGTGGCAGCGGGCCACCCAGTCGACCGCGACGGCGTGGGCGGTGAGCTCCCTGAGCAGCACCAGGGCGCGGCCGGACGCGGCCCCGGCGTCCGGGCACAGGTCGACCGGGACGGGCAGCCGGGCATGCCGGACGCCGGCCCGGTGCAGCTCCGCCACCAGCGGCCGCCACGCGCCGGTGATCCGCCGGGCGCCGAGCGACATCCCGGTGACCTGGGCGGCGTCGGGCAGGTAGTCGCGGGACAGCGCGATCTCGACCGCACATCCGGTCCAGTCGGTCGGGCCGGTTGACCCGGGCGGGCTGGTCGGGCTGGTCTGGGTGGTGACGTCAGCCGACGACGACGGCATGCGGCTCCTCCTCGCTGTGCCGAGCGGCGGCGGCGGTCCGGCGGTGGTCCGTCCGGGCCAGCACCTGGTTGTCGGACTCGACCGCGAGATGCACCTGGTATCCGTCGTCGTGGAACAGGATGCCCAGCGCCGTCCAGCGGTCCAGTAGCGGTCCGACCGCCGCCGCCCCGCCGGGCACCTTGGCGGCGAGGGTGGCGGCGGTACGCGGCTGATCGAGCAGCCGGAACAGGGCGATCTCCGGTGCCGTGGTCAGCTCCAGCACCGTCCAGTCGTAGGCCGCGCGTTGGCTGACCAGCACGATCCGGTCGGGCAGTTCCTGACAGGTGAGTCGGCTGACCGGGTACTGCGCCTGCCAGGTGGCGAGGGCCGCGTCGAGGTCGTCGGCCCGGGCCCGGTCGATGCCCTGCGGGATCGACGTGAAGATGTACGCCAGGTCGGCGAGTTCCGCCTCGGGCAGCCGGTAGATTTCGGCGTACTGCGGTGCCGGTCGCAGGGTGGCGAATCCCAGCTCGGGGCGGTCGAAGTACGGGCTGAACCGTTCGATGGCGATCCGGGCGGCCCCCATCGGCGGCTCCAGGTGGTGCAGTGCCGGCAGTTGGTCGATGACGCCGGTGTAGTCCTGCGCCGTCTCGCCGGGGAACCCGTAAAGGTAGTTCCAGCTGGCCGTCACACCGGCGCTCTGCGCGTCGCGCAGCGCCCGCACGTTCTGGCAGCCGGTCACCCCTTTGTCCATCAGCCGCAGCACGTGGCTGCTGAGGTTCTCCACACCCGGCTGGACCTGCACCGCGCCGGAGTCGTTGAGCTGCTGGAAGTGTCGTCGGCGCAGGTTGGCCTTGACCTCGAAGTGCAGGCGGACGTCGTACTCCGATTCGGCCAGGCGCTGCAGCACCGAGTCGAAGTAGGACATGTCGAGGATGTTGTCGACCACGATGAAGTCGAGCAGCTGGTGGCGTCGGGCGAGGTCGAGGACCTCGTCGAGGAAGCGGGCCGGGCTCTTGCTGCGGAACTGCATGAACGATCCGTTGAGTCCGCAGAACGTGCAGTGGTGTTTCTCGCCCCACCAGCAGCCGCGGGAGCCTTCGACGACCAGCCTGGGAGCCACCCAGTCGGCTGCCGTCGACGCGTCCAGCCGGTCCAGGTAGCCGGTGTAGTCGGGGGCGACGATGTCGGCGGGCGGCAGCGGCCGTGACGACATCGGGTTGGCCCGGGCGACGCCTTCGGCGTCGCGCCAGCACAGCCCGGAGATGTCAGCGAGCCCGGATGAGCCGACCGGCCCGGACCCGTCGGCGGCGTCGGCGGTGTCGAGGACGGCGAGCAGTTGCGGGAAGGCGACCTCGCCTTCGCCGCGTACCACGTAGTCGACGTAGCGGAAGTTGCGGTGCAGCGCCGCTCCCTGCGGACCGTCGCAGTTGGCCCCGCCGAACACGATCCGGGTGTCGGGCCGCACCTGCTTGACCAGGCGGGCGACGGCAAGGCTGGCGGCGTTCTGCTGGAACGTGGTGGTGAATCCGACGACGTCCGGGGCGGCGGCGGCCAGTTCGGCGGCGAGCTCGCGGATGAAGCCGGGCACCAGCCGGTGCATCGCCCGGGTCAGTGCGATCTCGGTGTCGGCCGAGCCACCTTCGGTGAGCAGCCGGGCGTACGGGTCGAACGGCCGCTCTTCGTCGTCGAGCAGCCCGGAGAAGACCCAGTCCCCGGCGCCGAGGAAGTAGGAGGACTCGGAGAAGTAGCGGTAGTCGGCGAGGGTGAAGTCGGTGACCCCAATCACCCAGTCGACGAAGTCGATGTTGGCGTAGCGGACCTGCACGTCGTGGCCGGCCCGGCTGGCCGCCGCCCGCAGGATGCCCAACGCCAGCGACGGCACGTCGATCGACCCCCAAGGCATGTGCAGCAGGACGACTTTCACTTCCGGCCCCTTTCCGGCGGTGGTGGGCGTCGTTCCGGAGCGGCAGGCGCTTTCGCTCCGGAACGACGCCGTCGATCGTGCGGTCAGTACGGACCTGTCACTCGCTGGCGGGTGCCTTGTCGGCCGCCGCCTCGGTCACGTCGTGCCGCCTGGCCGGGACTGCCCGGTCCATGTCGAGGAGCATCTTGACGATGACCGCCCCGCGCTCCCGCTCGCTGGTGGTGATCGGGTCGTGACGTACGCTGCGTCGCTTCATACCATTCACCTCCCTCCCTGGCTGGCTGTCAGGAACGGGCGACCGTCCACTGCGGTCGTCCGGCTTCGGTCCGGTCGTGGCACCGTGTCGGCGTGAACACCGTGTCGGCGTACCGGAGCAGTTCGTCGAAGGTTCGGGTCTGCCCGGCGGCGTCACCGTGGTGGCCGCCGGGCATCCAGTGCAGTCGGTGCGGCACCCGTCGGTGCCGTAGCGCGGCGACGTAGCGGCGGATCTGGTCCGGCGGGCAGCGTTCGTCGTCGGTGGCGGCGGCGATGAACAGCGGTCCGCGGACCCGGTCCAGGTAGGTCGTGGGGTCTGCGGCGTGGTACCGCTGCGGTACGTCCTCGGGCCCGCCGCCGAACAGTTCGTCGTCGACCTCGCGCAGCGCTGCGGTGGCGCCCCGGTGGGCCGCCGGGTAGTCGGCGATCGGGCAGACGGCGAGTCCGACCGCCCAGTCGGCCGGCGCGACGCCCATCGCGAGCAGGACCAGGTAGCCGCCCCACGAGTAGCCGCACAGCCCGGTCCGGCCAGGTTCGGCCACGCCGAGGTCGATCAGCTTCCGGCGTACGGCGGCCAGGTCGTCGAGTTGCGCCAGCCCGACCCGGTGGTCGAAGTCCCGTTGCCACCGTGGCCCGTACCCGGTCGATCCCCGGTAGTTGGTGCGGGCCACCGCGTAGCCGGCGCGGACCAGCAGCTCCACCCGGGGGTCGTAGGCGTCCCGGTCGTGCAGGTACGGCCCGCCGTGCACCAGGAACAGCGTCGGCCACGGCCCGGTGCCGGGCGGGGTGGCCAGGAAACTGTGGATCTGCCCGTACGGCTGCTCGGTCCACAGTTCGGTGCGCCCGGGGACGGCAGCGGGGTGGGCGGCGGGTCGGGCAGCGGGTCGGGCGGGCCGGGGCCGGCTGGCCGGATGCGGTGCGGCCGTACCGGGGTGGGCGACCAACCGGCGGGGTGGCACCGAGTCGCTGGTCCAGACGTAGTGGATGGCGCCGTCCGGGGCGGCGGCCAGGTCGAGGACGGTGCCGGCTGGGGTGGCGACGGTGGTCTGTTCACCGGTTTCGGGGTCGGCCAGGAGCAGCCGGCTGCGCCCGGCCCGGTCGTGCTGGACGAGGATCCGCCCGTCGTCGCCGTACCAGTGGGCGGTGATCTCCGAGTCGTAGGACAGTTCGCGGTACAGTTCGACGCCGCGGTCGCGCCGCCAACTGCCGATCTGGTACCGGTCCGGTGTCTCGACGACGATCAGCAGTTCCGGCTCGGGCCGGTGCCCGGGGCGGAACTCCAGTGCCCAGATCCGCTGCTGGTCGCTGCCGGCGACGGTGTCGGTCCGTCCGTCGGTGAGCCGTACGACGCTGATCGCCGTCGTGGCGTCGGCCCGGGCGGCGAGCGCGATGGTGTGTCCGTCGGCGGTCAGGTCGACCAGGGTGGTGTAGCCGGCGGCGACCGCCACCAGGTGGCCCGGTCCGCCCGGTTCTCCGACGTAGCAGCGGGTCTGTGGGCCGGTTCCGACGCAGACGGCGGCGCGGCGGCCGGTGGCGTCGAAGGCGATGCCGTGCTGCCGGCCCGGTGGCAGCCCGGTCAGTGCCAGCGGTGGCGGGCCGGTTGCGGGTCGACCGGTTGTCTTCTGGCCGGTGAGACGCCGACCGGTTGTCTCCTGATCGGGGTCGACCGGCTGGCGCCGCCAGACACCGACGCCGGTCCGGTCTGCGTCGAACCACCAGAAGTGCCGGCCGTCCGGTTCGATGTCGCAGGCGGACACCCCGTTGGGCGCGGCGGTGCGGATCTGACGTCGGCCCGTGCGGATGTCCCAGGCCAGGACCTGGGCCGGGCCACCGTCGTCGTGCAACTCGACGGCCCTGGTGGGCTGGTGAGCGGCGAAGGCAGGTACATGTGGCGTGTTCACAACCACCCCGATCGGGTCGCGTGCCACACCGAGAGTAATTGATCCGCTTCTATTGGTAAAGAAGATGTTCGGCTGGCGGCGGAATCACCTGGTCACCGACGTGGCCGGCACCCGAGGCGGGGTGCCTGGGTGCCGGAGAGATCCGCCGGACCGTTGCGTCACGGTCGCCTGGTCACTGCCATCCGGCGGAGCCGGGTGCCGGACCGCCGGGTGCCGAGGGGCGCGGCGTCTGCGCGGCGAGCACCCGCTGGTTGTGCTGTTCCACGCCCTGTGTGGCCAGCAGTGGGCCGACGATGGTGTAGGTGAGCCAGGTCAGAAAACCGGTCACCCAGCCGATCAGGAGGAAGGTGAGCAGGATGTTGATGCCCTGGAACACCCAGTAGGAGATCATCATGATCAGGCCGAGGGCGGTGCGGCCCGCGTACATGTTGCCGACCCCGAAGAGGCCGAGGAAGCCGAGCACGATTTCGAGCACGACCGCGGTCCCGCTCGATTTCATGGCCAACATCGCCGCGTAGTTCGGCTGTTGCGGCCCGGCCACGACGTAGATCTGCGCCGGGGGCGGGCCGCCCGGGGGAGGAGGCGTCTCGAGTGGGCGAGGCTGATAGGGGTCCGGCACTGGCGCGGGTAGATCAGGTCGGGGTGGCGGCGGTCCGCTGCCGTCGCTTCCGGCGGTGGCCGTTGGCTCGTACGGTTCGGCTCGGTCGGGGCGCTCGACGAGGTATCGGTCCTGGTCGGGGCGATAAGGGTCCTGGGTCACCTTCGCAGTATCTCGATGAATTGCGTTCCGTCGGAAGTGGCCGTTCAGTGGAATGAAGAGTAATAGTACGTACGAGAAGCACCCGGTCAGCGGCGTGCGGAGTCTCTTCGTTCCGGTTTTCGTAGGTTCCAGCGAATCCGTCAAGATCTTTTTGTGCAGCGCCGACGGTGATGATCATGGAGTGGTACGGATATGAGCCGTCCCGATGACATCGGCTACGTACTTGTGCTTACTCGTAGCCGCCGGCCGGACGATTGTGCCCTGGTAGTACGCCGTGCCAGTCTTGGCAATCTCGATCGATACTCATCCGGTTTCGCCTGTCCCGGCCACGACCGGGATGCTATTCCGGCCGGCATCGGGTGAACTCGGGCAGAAACGCGCTGATCAGGAGAGCGGAACGTGCCGTGCGGGTTTGAGTTGGGGCTCGTCGCCCCGAAGGTCGGGCTGGTCGCCGCTTCGGCGGCGGGCCCGGTTGCCGTGGCCGGGCTGGCCGTCGGAATGACCTGGGCGGTGGGGCGGGCCGCCGACGCGCTGATCGAACGGCAACAACGCGTACTTGCGGCGAACTTCCGCATCGAACGGGCAGCGGACCGGTACCAGGCGGTGCGACGCTGGGCGGAGCGGGCCCGCGCCGAGTTCGGGTCCGGGATCGATCTGCCGTCGGAGCTGCCACGCCGTTCCGCCGGTGCCGACCTGGCCCGGGCCGACACGCTGGCGGACGACCTGCTGGCCCGGACCGCAGCGGCGGAGCAGACCCTGCACGCGCAGTTGGGCGCGGCCCGCGCCCGCCGGATCGTCGCCCGGGTGCGTGCGGCGATCGCCGACGGTGCGGTCACCTCCCGCACCGACCCGGGCCCGGACCCGGCGCTCGGGTCACCCGGGCCCGGTCGGCAACGGATGACCGAGCTGGCCGAGCTCGGTGAATCCCTGCACCGGATACTGTCCCGACTCGACGCCGGAGCGTCCGACGTGGCGGTACGGCAGTTGGAGCAGTGGGCCGAGCAGGCGCTGCGGGCACCGTCCCCAGCCACCGCCCGGCGGCTGCTCGACGACCTGCGGCACTCGGTGGACAAGGCGAACCAGGAGGTGGCGGCCCGTCGCGCCCGGTTGGACACGCTCGCCGCCCCACTGCGGGAGCGGGTCGGCCCGGCAGTCACCGTGATGCACGCCCGGCTCGCCGCCGCAGCCGACGACCCCCGACCCGACTGGCCTGGCCTGACCGCGGCGATCGACGCAGCCCTGGCGGACGCCCGCGCCGCCGCCGACCACGTGCAGACGGCGACCACCCGCACCTACACCGCCTGGTCGGTGCGGGAGTCGCTGCAGCAGCTCGGTTACACGGCGGAGCAGGGCTTCGACGACCGGCTCGCCGGCGACGGTACGGCCCACCTCACCCGACCCGACTGGCAGGACCTCGCCGTCCGGGTCGTCCAACGCCCCGGCGACCCGCACACCCCCCGGCGACAGGACCTGCACCTCGACCTGGTCGCGCCGCGCGACAGCGAGCCGGACTTCGGTCCGGCGGTACGCGACCAGTGGCAGACCTCCGTCGCCGCGCTGACACCCGCGCTGCAGGAACGCGGATTCGACGTACGGGTCGACGATCGCGGCGCGGACAGCGGCCCGCACGTACACCCGGTCGACGGGCAGGCGTACCCCTTCGACCGCGCCGACCGCTCGCGCCGCGACCGGCGACACCAGCCGCGCCTGCGGGAGCGGCGGCCATGACCGGCTGGGATGACCGGACGTACCCGGTCTGGTTGAGGGGGGTGAGCACCGCACTGTCGATCAACTCGCAGATGGTGCTCTACGGCAACGTACGGGACCAGTTCCTGCTGCCGGGACGGTCCGGACCGGAGCTGTGCGACCTGCGGCGGGCGGTGCACCGGATGCTGCGCGCCGAGGGCTACCCGACTCTGGCGGTGGCCGACGCGATCCATGGCGTGGGCGTACAGGCCGAACCGGACGTCTCCGCCACCACCGACGGCCGGGACGGTACGGCGGACCCGGCGGCCGGCTCTGCCGCACGTCCACCGGCGATAAAGATCGGCCCGTGGCGCGGTGCCGGGCCGGACCTCGACCGCGTCGCGGACCTGCTCACCCAGACGGCCGAGGCGCAGCAGCGGCAGGCGGTGCTGGTCGACTACGCCTCCCATCTGGTGCTGGACGCCAACCGGCTGGAGCCGGGCGAGCACCACTTCTTCGCCCGGTGTCTGCGGCTGGCCCGCTCGGTCTACCCCAGGCCGGCCCCGCCGGACCCGCGACCGCTCTACAACCCGGTGATCTGGGTGGTCGAGAACGAACGGGACCTGCCGCTGTGGCTGACCGCCGGCAACGAGGACATCCGCAAGATCGCCGTGCCGCTGCCCGACCTCGGCGTCCGTCAGGCCGCAGCGACCCTGCTGGCCGGCGTCCTACCCGGATACACCGAGGCCGGGCCGGACGACCGCCGGGAGGTGGAGAAGCGGCTGGCCGAGCTGACCCAGGACATGCCGCTGCGCAGCATGATGGCGATCGCCCGACTGGCCATGCGGATGGGCACCAGGCTGGACGACATCGACGAGGCGGTCCGCTGCTACCGGGTCGGCGTGTACGACAACCCGTGGCGGCAGGCGCATCTGCGGGACCGGTTGCGCGACGCCACCGGCACCATCGGCGCCCGGGTGCGCGGCCAGCGGGAGGCCATCCAGCATTCGGTGGACATCGTGACCCGGGCGGTGCTGGGGCTGTCCGGAGCGCACGCCGGCAACTCGTCGCGTCCGCGTGGGGTGCTGTTCTTCGCCGGGCCGACCGGGGTGGGCAAGACCCAACTGGCGAAGGAGCTCACCCAGCAGATCTTCGGCGACGAGCGGGCGTACACCCGGTTCGACATGAGCGAGTTCTCCGCCGAGCAGGCAGCGGACCGGCTGATCGGCGCCCCGCCGGGATACGTCGGCTTCGACGCGGGCGGCGAACTGACCAACGCCGTACGGGAACGGCCGTTCAGCCTGCTGTTGTTCGACGAGGTGGAGAAGGCCCATCCGAGGATCCTGGACAAGTTCCTGCAGATTCTCGACGACGGCCGGCTCACCGACGCCAGCGGCTCCACCGTGTACTTCTCCGATACCGTGCTGGTCTTCACCTCCAACCTGGGTGTCTCCGAGCAGGAGTACGCGCTGCACGCCGCCGCCGAAGCCGGTGGCCGGGCCTTTCCCCGCCAGGAGCTGGAACAGCGGGTCCGCGCCGCGGTGAACCGGCACTTCGTCAGCGAACTCAACCGGCCGGAGCTGCTCAACCGGCTGGGCGACAACATCGTGGTGTTCAACTTCATCACCCGTACCGCCGCCGAAGAGATCTTCTCCGTCCTGCTCGACCACATCGCGCAGCGGCTGCGCAAGGAGCATCAGCTCCAGCTCGAGCTCGCCGACCCGGTACGGCGGCAACTGCTCGACGGGGCCACCGCCAACCTCACCTTCGGCGGTCGGGGTATCGGGTCGTACCTGGAGAGCGCGCTGGTGAACCCGTTGGCCCGGGAGCTGTTCCGCCGAGACCACCCGCGCGGGGACCGGGTGGTGGTGACCTCGCTGCAGCGGCGCGACGACACCTACCAGATCGGACTGCAATGACACCGAAGCTCATCTGCCCGGGCTGCTCCCGCGTCGTCACCGACGGGCCGCCGTACTGTCCCACCTGCCTGCTGACGCTGGAGCCGCTGCCGGCCGACGAACCGGCGCAGGAGCCGGCCGACACGTCGGTTGAGCCGGCCGACCCGGCGGTCGCCGTACGACCCGCCGGCGACGGACCGGCGACCAGCCCGGCCACGGCGGTCGACCAGGCGGCGGCGGTGCTGTCCTTCCCCTGGGGAGCGGTCGAACTGGCGGCCGGACGCACCCTCGCCATCGGCCGGGAGAGCTCACCGTTCGCCACGGAACTCACGAGTTACGGCAACGTCTCCCGCCGGCACGCGGAGATCAGCTCCGCCGGAACCGGCCTGACCGTGACCGATCTGCAGTCGGTGAACGGCACCTTCGTCAACGACCAGCGGATCGCCCCGGGGGAACCGTTCCCGGTGCGGCCCGGAGACCGGGTCCGGTTCGCCGCCACGCTCGTGGTGCGGGTAGAGCGGCCCGAACAGTGAACCGGGTCGAGGTGGTCGGGGTGACCCACCGGGGTCGGGTGCGTCCCGCCAACGAGGACACCATCGCCGTCGCCGGTTTCCTGTCGGCGGTGCCGGAAGGTGAGCCGGTGCGCCTGACCGTATCGTCGACCCGTCCGGTGACCTGCCTGGTCGCCGACGGGCTGGGCGGGCACGCGGACGGTGCCCGGGCGTCCCGGCTGGCCGCCCAGGTGATCGTCGACGCGAGTCCGACCTTCGCGGATTCCGCGGCGATCGTGGCCGCCGTGCACCGTGCCGACGCCGACCTGTACGCCGACACCGACCTGCACGCCGGGTCCGGGCAGCCTCCGTCACCGGGCGCGATGGGCACCACCGTGGTTCTGCTCACCGTGTCCGGCGAGAACGCCACCTGTGTCAACGTCGGAGACAGCCGCTGCTACCTGCTGCGCGACGGCCTCCTCGTTCAGCTGTCCCAGGACGACTCGCCGCCGCCGTCGGTGCCCGGCCCGGCGGTACGTACCGGCCGGGTGACCCAGACCCTCGGCGGGCGTCTGACCCGGGTCCCGATCCATCCGCACGTACAGCGGCTTGCGACCGTCGCCGGGGACCGCTTCCTGCTGTGCAGCGACGGGCTCACCGACTACCTGCCGCTGGACGACGTGGAGACCTGCCTGACCGGCGGAGGTCGACCGGACGACGTCGTCCGGGACCTGCTGCGCCGCACCCTCGACGCGGGCGGTGGCGACAACGTTTCCGCCCTGCTCGTCACGATCCTGGAGTAGCCGTGGACGACATGCACAGTGAAGCGGGCATCGAGCGCGCCGCCGAACCGCTGAGCCCGCCGACCAGCCGGGACGATCTTCCGGCGACGACGGTCGACCAGCCCGCGACCACGCCCGACCAGCCGACCGGACGGTACCGGCGGGTCAACCTGCCGCCGGCCCTGCTCGACCGGTATTTCCCGGACCGGGACCTCGCCGCGGGCGGCGAGGCGGACCTGATGCTGGTCCGGGACCGAACCAGCGGCACACCGGCGGTCATCCGGATCTACCGTCGCGGTGACGCCGTCGACACCGCCACCCTGGACATCCTGCGGCGGGCGGACCGTCGGCACCTGATCGGCCTGCTGGACTGGGGGCGGGGCGACGGCGTGCTCTGGGAGGTCCTGGAGTACGCGGCCGGCGGGTCGCTGGCGGACCTGCGTCGTGACCGTCCCGGGCCGTGGACCGACGGGCAGGTCCGCCAGGTGCTCGACCAGCTCCTTCCGGCGCTGGAGTACGTCCACTCGTTGCATCTGGTGCATCGGGATCTCAAACCGGACAACGTCCTGGTCCGCTCGGTCGAACCGCTCGATCTGGTCCTCGCCGACTTCGGTCTGACGACCATGGTGGCGGCGACCCACGAGATGCGCCAGACCACCTCCCGTACGTTGGCCTACGCCGCTCCCGAGGCGGCCGCCGGCGACACCTGGGCCGGGTTGGACTGGTGGGCGCTCGGGATTCTCCTGGTGGAACTGCTCACCGGGCAGCACCCGTTCCAGCGGCTGGACGGCAGCTGGATGGACGACCGGATGATCGCCCGCGAGGTGGCCGTCCGGGAGATCGACCTGAGTCTGATCCGCGACGAGCGATGGCTGCTGCTGTGTCGAGGCCTGCTGACCCGCGCCCCGGAGCAGCGCTGGGGTGCCGCGCAGGTGCGCCGGTGGTGCGCCGGCGCGGCACCCGCCGTCGCCGGGCCGAGCGGACCGGTCTACGTCTTCGCCGACACCGCCTACAGTTCGCCGCAGGAACTGGCGGACGCGTTCCGGCGCCGGTGGACCGACGCCCGGCGGGTACTCGCCGGGCAGGCGTACCGGACCCCGCAGTTCCTGGCGTTGCGGGACTGGGCCGCGACCTGCCAGCTGACTGCGGCGGTACGGGCGCTGGACGAGCCGAGCCGGCCGGACCGGGCGGTCACCCGGCTGATCCACGCTCTGGACCCGGAAGGGGTCGCCGTCTACTGCCAGCGCCCAATGGACCGGGACAACCTGGTCCAGCTGGCCCAGCAGGCGATCGAAGGCCCCGGCGCGGCCCGGGACATCATCGTCGGGCTGCATGAGGACGGCATCCTGACCGTGCTCGACGGGCGGCCCGGCTGTGCCGGCTACGCCCTGGTCGACGCCCGGTGGCGGCGGCTCGGCGAGGGGTTCACCTTCCGGGCCCGGGAACTGGATCCGTCGTTGACGAAGTCCCAACGCGGGATGTACCTGGCGATGCTGCTGCTGGCCGCTTTTCCCGGCCAGGACCAGATGTACGCCCGGCAGGCCGAGGCCGCCGCGGCCGATCCGGACGCCCGGGAGCAGGCGCGGTTCGCCGCACTGGCCGACCAGGACATTCCGGCGGAGTCCCGTCCCGCCCACCACGTCATGTTGCTGCACATGGCACCGCTGGCCGCCGACCGGACGGCCCGGCAGCGTGCGGACCGCGAGATCCGTCAGGCCGAGGAGGACCGGCAGCGGAAGCTCCGTCGGCGACAGACGCTGGACGTGCGCAGCGGGCCGGTCGCGGTGGTCTGCGGTGCGCTCGCCTGCTGGCTGGCGCGGCCCGAACCGGTGCCGCTCGGTCCGGTGACCGCACCGTGGTGGCTGCTCGCCAGCGTCGCGATCGCAGCGACGTTCTACCTCGGCTTCCGGGCCCGGCGCGGCGGGCGCAGGAAGACCTCCATCGTGGCCTTCCTCTGCGGGGTGATCGCGGTGCTGATGCTCTACAGCGGCCTGGGTGGACAGTTGCCGCTGCCGGGATAGGCCACCGGCGGTGCGAGCCGCCGGCCAGGTGAGGCGTCGACGCCGGCGGCCGGTGGACCATCCGGTCCGTCAGTCGACAATGGGAGGGCGTGATGACCGCGATGGCAGGGCGACCGGACGGTGCCGCTGAGTTCGACGCGGCGCTGGTCGAACGGATCCGGGCCGTCGCCCACCGGCACTCGGCGGCCGAGGGGCAGCATCCGGGCGAACTGCTCCGCGAGCTGGACGTGCTCGGTGCGCAGGCGGCCGGATCGCCTGGCGTCCGGATCCTGTACCACGCGGTGCGGTCGGTGCTGACCACCGCCCGGGCGGTCCATGACGGCGACTCGACAGCGGACCGGCCCGGTCGGGGCCGGGACGAGATCGACGCCCTCCTGGCCCGTGATCTGCCGGGCTTCGATCGGCAGCTGCGGGCGCAGCAGATCATGCTGGCCATGGCGGCGAGCAGCGGGCCGGGCCGGGACGAGGAGTTCCTGCGGTCGCTGGAACAACTGCACGACCTGCTCGACCAGCCGGGCACCCGCGCCGAGGAGCGGACCGTGGCGTCGGATGCGAAGCTGGTCGCCACGCTGCTGGCCGGCATGACCGGTGACCAGTGGCAGTGGGACGCGGCCGCCGGGCTCACCGACGAGCAGCTGACACCGTTGCGGGCGCGGGCCAGGCCGCCGTACGGGCGCGACCCGCGGCAATCGGACCGTCTGCTCTACGGCCTGGCGCTGCTGATGACCAGCGCGACGGATTCGGCCCGGCTCGACGAGGCGGTCGCCGAGTTCCACGCCGCAGCGGCCGCCACGTCAGCTCGATCGCCGTTCCACGCGGCCACCTACGCCGCCCTTGCCGGAGTCGGCCTGTTCCGCCGGGCGGAACAGGCCGGCACCGCCGACGCCTGGGCTGCGGCCCGTGAGACGCTGGCGGCCGCCCGGCGGCTGGCCGGCGGACCGCAGCATCCCTTGTGGCCGGTCGTCGGTGAGCTGCTTGGCGCGGCCGAACAACACCGGGGACAGTGGGCGGACGCCCGGCAGACCGAGCTGGCGGGGTTGGACCGGTACGCCTGGCAGGTGCTCCTACAGCCCGACGTCACCGCTGCGGCGGAACTCGCCCGGTACGCGGCGGGGAAAGCGGCCGACCTGGCCCGCCGGTACGTGGCCCAGGACTCGATCGCTGAGGCGGTCCGGGCGTTGGAGTCGGGGCGGGGACTCATCCTGCACTCCGCGACCGAACTGCGTTCGGTCGGCGACCGGTTGGCCGGGGCGGGCCGCGCTGACCTGGCCCGACGATGGCTGGCCGCCACCGACCCGGCAGGGCTGGACGGCGCGCCGGCGGAGCTGCGTCGGGAGGTGCTGACGGCGCTTACCGACAGCCCCGGGGACCGGGCCGGCGCGGCGCTGCTGCGCCCGCCCGCGCCGGCCGAGATCCGCTCGGCGCTGGCCGTGCTGGAGCTGGACGCACTGGTCTACCTGGTGCCGTCGCCTGCTCCCGAGTTCGGCATGGCGGTCATCGTGCCCGTGGATGGGCCGCCGCTGGCGGTCCTGCTGCCCAACCTGGTGACGCAGCGGCCACCCGACGTCGAGCACTACCTGCGCGCGGTGACCGACCGGGCGGCCGCCCTCGCCGAGCCACACCGGGAGCTGCAGGTGCAGGAGGCGGATGCCCGGCTCGGCAACAGCCTCGCCGCGCTCTGCGACTGGGCGTGGTACGCGGCGGTCGGTCCGGTGCTGGCGAACTGCCCGCCGGGGCGAGCGTCGGCCGCGTCGGCCCGGCCTCCGAGGCTGGTCCTGATCCCGGTCGGGGAGCTGACCCGCGTCCCGTGGCAGGCGGCCCGCCGCCCGGACGGGGTGTACGCCCTCGAACTGGCCGAGTTCTCCCAGGCGGTCTCCGCCCGGATGCTCTGCGAGATCGCGGCGCGGCCACCGGTACCGGCGCGTCCGGTGGGCCTGATCGTCGGCGACCCGGACACCGCCGACCAGGCGGCCGACCTGCCGTACGCGCGGGCCGAGGCGTACGCCGTCCAGCAGTCCTTCTACCGTGGCGGACGGTACGTGGGACGCCGGCCGGACGGCTCGGTGAGCCGGTCGGGTCAGGGCGGCAAGGCCGAGGTCCGCGACTGGTTGTTGTCCACCGCTGCGGCGGACGGCGTGACGCTGCACCTGGCCTGTCACGGCGTCATCCAGGTCGAGCCCGGGGTGGCCAGCTCCTATCTGCTGCTGGCGGACGGGGAACGGCTCAGCGCCGAGGAGATCATCGCGAGCCTGGCGCTACGTCCGGACCGGCAGATCGGGCTGGTCGTGCTGGCCGCCTGCCGTACCGGTGTCTCCGGCCGTGGCTACGACGAGGCGTACAGCCTGGGCACCACCTTCCTGGCCGTCGGCGCCCGCGCCGTGCTGTCCACCCAGTGGAGCATTCCGGACGGCGCCACGTCGGTGCTGATGTTCATGTTCCACCACTTCCTGATGGTCGAGCGGCGGACGGTCCGGGACGCACTTCGCCAGGCGCAGCTCTGGATGCTCGACCCGGGCCGGCGGCCGCCCGATGCCATGCCGGCCGTGCTGCGCCGGCAGCTGCGGGTGTCGGATCCGGCGGCGGTCGTCGCCTGGGCCGGCTTCACCCACTGGGGTCACTGAGAGAGGGATCCCGCCCTGTCGGCGCCGACCGGCGGGCGGGCACTGGCGGAGAGTGAGGACCAAGGTGTCGACGTACGACGAGGTCATCGCCGGACTGCAGGCGACGCTGGCGGCCCGGTCCGGGCCGGAGCGGAGCAGCGTGTTGCGTGAGCTGGCCGCCGCCCACATCGGCCGGTACCGGCTCAGCCCGGGCAACCCGGCGGGGCTGCCCGATCTGACCGCCGCCATCGACGCCTGGCGGGAGATCTACACGGGTCTGGAGTCCGACGATCCGCAACGCTATCCGTACGCCGGGGTACTGGGGCTGTACCTGACGGTCCGGGACCGGGCACACACCCGGTCCTCGGCCGACCGTGAGCAGGCGGTCGCCTTTCTGGAGGAGGCGCTCAGCTATCCGCAGCAGTCGCCGACCGCGCTGGCGATGTACCGGTTCAGCCTGGCGCAGTACTACCTGTTCGAGACGGTGGGCCGCTTCGAGGCCGCGCAACGGGGTGGATCGGCCTTCCACTCCGGGGCTTCCCCTGAGGCCAGGGCCGTCGCCCGGCGTACCGTCGAACTGCTGCGTCTCGCCGCAAAGGAGTTGGACGGGGCCAACGTACAGCTCACCGCCGCCGTCACGCCGCTGCTGACGACGGCGCAGGCGTGGTGGGACCTGCTGGAGTCCTTGGGCTCAGGCTTCGGCGACATCGACTTCCCCCGATTGGCGCAGGCGATGGCCGCGGTACAGCAGCTGAACAAGGACGCCCAGCAGCCGGCGGGCGGGTTGCCCGCCGGGCTGCTGAGCGGAGGGCCGGCGGGCGGCGGGCCGGCGCATGCCGGCGGCCACCTGCCCGACCCGTGGCCTTCGGTGGCCGACCTGCTGGCCCAGGTGTCGCCACAGGACTTCCCGACCCTGGTCGTACGCAGCCGCGAGGCCGATGAGGACCTGTCGCCGGCACCGCCTGTGCAGCCGATCCCCGTCGCGGCGCTCGACCTCCTCGCCGTGCGGCACGAGCTGCTGGCGACGCTGGCCGGCACGGCCGCCGTCCCACCGGTGGACGAGGCACCGATGGAGGCGGCGCCGGTGGAGGCCGGGACGTCGCAGGACGACACCGTGCTGAAGTTGACGGCAGCGTTGTGGCGCACCGACGGTCCGGTGCCGGCGACGACCTTGATCGACCGGGCGGCAGCGCTGGCGACCACCCTGGTCGGCGAAGGAGAATCCGACCCGGTGATCGCCGCGATCGACCGTCTGCTGCTGGCCACCACGCTGTTTCTGCGGAACCGCGACGACGACGGTGGAGGTTGGGGGGACGACACCTGGACCGGCGAGGATCCCGCCGGACCAACCGGAGACTCCGGCACGGACCTGTCGGTGGCGGCCGGACATCTGTTGACGGCCGCGGCCGGTCTGTCGGCCGCGCACCCGGTGGCTGCGGTCGTCCAGCAGGCGTTGGGTGTGCTGCTGGACCAGCGTGGCTGGCTGCCCGGGGTGCTCGGGCCCGCCGATTCGATGCCTGCAACCGACGGGGTGCCCGCCGTCGACGCGGCCCCGGCGGCGGAGCCGCCGTCGGTCGGTGCCGTCGCCGCAGGGGCCCGCGACCTCGGAGCCGACCTGCTGGTGCAGCTCTGCCCACTGCCGGCCGGGGGGCGGCCCGGCGTACCCCGGGTGGGGTTGCTCCTGCTCCGTCCGCAGCCGGCCCGGGTCGACCTGGCCGGTCCGGTGCCGCTTCCCGATCGACCGGGCGGCGTGCCGGGAAGCCTGCCGGGCGGCGAGTTCGGTGCCTGCCTGCGGGCGGCGCTCGGCGAGCGGACCGTACCGGGGCGGGTACTGCTGGTCGTACCCGACGACCTGGCCCGGCACGCGTGGTCGGCGGTGCGCGACGAGGCCGGCCGCCACCTCGTCGCGGACCTGACGATGTCGTACGTCGCCTCCGGCAGACAGGTGATCGAGTTGGCCGGGCGGCGGCGGCTGCCAGCCACGTACACCCCGGTCTTCGTCGCCAACCCCCGGGGCGACCGGGAATGGGCGAGCGTCGAGGCGATGGAGCTGCGCCGGTTGTTCCACCCACGGTCCGTCGGGCTGGGCCGGGTCGTCGAGCAGTCGGACGGGGCAGGTACGCCGGCCCAGCTGCTCGCCTGGCTGCCCGGCCCGGACGGTCCCGGCACCGGGTTGCTGCAGCTCGACTGCGGTCTGGTCGACGCCGAGGCGGGGTACGACGGCGGCGCGGGGTACGACGGCGGCGCGGGCCCCGCGTTGGAGCTGGGGACAGCCGACGAGCCAGCCGTGCTCACCGCCGAGAGCATTCGGCAGCAGGGGCGGCGCCGTCCGGTGGACTCACCCGGCGGTCTTGCGCTCCTGCCGGCCGCCGCTGACCCCGGTGCCGCGATCCGGTTGGCGGACGCGTTGCTGGCCGCCGGGCTGACCGGGGTGATCGGCTGGTCGTGGCCGGTGCCGCGGCCGGTGGCGGCGCTGATGCTCGCGGTCCTGCATGGCAAGCTGATTGACGAGCGGCTGCCGGCGGCCGAGGCGGTCACCGCGGTACGGCGGTGGATGCTCGACCCCGACCGGCGTGGCCCGGTGGCCGGGGCGGCCGGCCACGCCGCGACCATGGCCGGAACCGATCTCACCGATCCGGTCTTCTGGGCGGCCATGTGGCATCGCGGCTCGATCCGGGTGCCGGACGAGTCGTAGCGGTAGCTGGCCGGCGGGGGTCAGCCCGGCTAAGTCAGCCCCGGCTGGAGTCAGCCCCGGCTGGAGATCTGCTGCACGGCCCAGCCGTTGCCGTCCGGGTCGGTGAAGTAGAAGAAGCCGACGTTGTCCAGCGGGTCGGGGACCGGATGGGGATTCTCGCCGAGGACCTGGATGTCGCTGACCGCGACACCGCGTCCGCTGAGCTCGGCGTGCGCGGCCTTGAGGTCGGCGACGACGAGCTGTAGGCCACGGAGCGAACCGGGCGGCATGTCCGGTACGGCGCCCTTGCCGATCACCACGGAGCAGCCCGACCCGGGCGGAGTCAGTTGGATGATCCGTACCTCGTCGTTGATCTTCGTGTCGTGGTCGACGGCGAAGCCGAGCTGTTCGGCGTAGAAGTCCTTGGCCCGGTCCAGGTCCGCAACCGGGACCACGACCACCTCGAGCGTCCAGTTCACGTGTCACCTTCCGGTCGACGGCGCGGCGGTGCTGCCCCGGACGACGAGAGTAGTGCCGATCTCCACCCGGTGTTGCGGCAACACGCCACCGTTGGCCAGCGCGAGCACCATCCCGGCGGCGGTCGACGCCATCTCGTCCAGCGGCTGGCGCACGGTGGTCAGCGGCGGGCAGCACCAGCGGGCGTTGTCGATGTCGTCGAAGCCGACCACGCTCAGGTCCTGCGGGATGCGCAGGCCGAGCCGCCAGGCAGCACTGTAGACGCCGAGGGCCTGCAGGTCGTTGCCACAGATCACCGCCGTCGGCCGGTCAGGCCGGTCGAGCAGGTCCCGGCCGTGCGTCTCGCCGTCCTCGTAGAAGAACCGGCCACTGCGGATCAGATCGTCGTCCAGCCGTACGCCGACGGCCGCCATCGCCGCCCGACAGCCCTCCAGCCGGGCGCGGGCTCCGAGCATGTCGAGTGGGCCGCTGATCACGGCGATCCGGCGGTGCCCGAGGTCCAGCAGGTGGCGGGTCGCGGTGATGCCGCCGTTCCAGTTGGTGGCACCGACCGACGGGGTCGGGTGGGCCGGTTCGCCGACCGGGTCCAGGGCGACCAGGGGGATGGCGCTGGCGGCGAGTTGGGCGTGCTGCTCCGGGGTGAACGCGGAGTAGACGGCGATCACCCCGACCGGCCGGCGGGCCAGCAACTGCTCGGCCCAGGACCGGCCCGGCTCGGTGCGGCCCTGCACCTCGGTGAACCCGACGGCGAGTTCGTTGGTCCGGGCGACCAGCTCCACCCCGCGCAGGATCTCGATCGCCAGGTGGCTCTCCAGCTGGTAGAAGACGACCTCGATGCCAGCGGTCGGGGAGGCCGAGCCGGGCCGCTGGTAGCCGTGCTCGCGCATGAGTGCCTCAATCCGGCGGCGGGTCTCCAGTGCCACTCCGGACCGTCCGTTGAGCACCTTCGAGACGGTGGGTTTCGAGACGCCGGCCAGCTCGGCGATCGTCGCGACGGAGAGCTCGCCACGGCGGCGTCCGCGTCGCTGACCTTCGGGCGGCCTGCCGGCCGCCGGTGGGTTGTCCGGGTGTGTCGGGGCGTGGTCCACGACCGTCGCCAACCTTCCGCTTGATCTGGGGCATCGCCCGGCTCATGCTACGAGGTGTCGAAGCGCTTCTATGTAGATCTCTCGATGCCGGTCCGACGCCGACCTTGAATCTCGAACCGTTTCTATCGATACTAGTAACTGTTTCGAGCCGGAGTAAAGCGGGAGCCTGGGCAGCCCCCGCGTCGGACCCCATCCTGCGTGCGTTCCGGAGGAACCACATGAGACTCATGGCCAAGATGCTGGCCGCCGCCGCAGCAACCGTCACCGCTGCGGCGGCCGCGTTGACCTTCGCTGCACCCGCCTCGGCGGCCACCCTGACCGAGGTCACCAACTTCGGCACCAACCCCAGCAACCTGCGCATGTACCTGTACGTGCCGGACCAGGTCGCACCCCGTCCGGCGATCCTGGTCGCGATGCACTACTGCACCGGCACCGGACCGGCGTTCTACTCCGGCACCCAGTACGCGTCCCTGGCCGACCGGTACGGCTACATCGTCATCTACCCGTCGGTCACCCGTAGCAGCCAGTGTTTCGACGTCTACTCGCCGCAGGCGTTGACCCGCGGTGGCGGCAGCGACCCGGTCGGCATCCGGTCGATGATCAGCTACGTGGAGCAGCGCTACAACACCGACCCGGACCGGATCTTCGCCACCGGTACGTCCTCCGGCGCGATGATGACCAACGTGATGCTCGGCGTCTACCCGGACGTCTTCGCCGCCGGTGCGTCCTTCGCCGGGGTGCCGTTCACCTGCTTCGCCACCACCGGCGGCTCCGAGTGGAACAGCCAGTGCTCCGGCGGGCAGATCGTCCGTACCCCCCAGCAGTGGGGTGACGCCGTCCGCAACAGCCTGCCCGGGTACTCCGGACCGTGGCCCCGGATGCAGATCTGGCACGGCACCAACGACGACACGCTGCGCTACCCGAACTTCGCCGAGCAGATCAAGCAGTGGACCAATGTGCACGGGCTGAGCCAGACCCCGACCTACACCGACAGCCCGCAGGGCAACTACACCCGCACCCGGTACGGCAGCTCCGGCCCGATGGCCCCGGTCGAGGCGATCAGCATGCAGGGCGTCGGGCACAACCTGCCGGTCGACGCCGCCCAGGTGATCCGCTTCTTCGGCCTGGACGGCACCGCTCCGCCGACGACCGCTCCGCCGACGACCGCCCCACCGACGACCGCCCCACCGACCACGGCACCACCCACCACCGCGCCGCCGACCACGGCCCCGCCGACGACCGCACCGCCGACCACCGCGCCACCGACGACCGCACCGCCGACCACGCCGCCGCCGTCCGGGGCCTGCCGGGTCACCTACGGGGTGAACGCGTGGAACAACGGGCTGGTCGCCTCGGTGACCATCGCCAACACCGGCAGCAGCGCGATCAACGGCTGGTCCCTGGCGTTCACCCTGCCGTCCGGGCAGACCATCATCTCCGGCTGGAACGCGACGTACTCGCCGACCAGCGGCGCGGTGACCGCCCGCAACATGTCCTACAACGCCACCATCCCGCCGAACGGCTCACAGAGCATCGGCTTCCAGGCCACCCACTCCGGCAACAGTGGTAGGCCCAGCTCGTTCACCCTGAACGGCACTCCCTGCGCCGTCGCCTGACGTGCGCCGCGGTGGTGGGGCGTCCGACCGGGCGGACGCCCCACCACCCGTACCGTGCGTCGTTCAGCCACCCAGCCAGTGCAAGGGTGGCTGCTCCCCGGTGCGTAGATAGTGGCGGGCTGCTTCGCGGGCCTGTGCCGTGGCGATCCTGGTACGTATGGGCGGCAGCTCGGCCCAGTCGCCGTAGACGTCGAAGGCAACCGGGGCGTCCGCAGGTTCGACGTCAGGGTCGACGGCGTACCGGTTGCCGGTGCCGTGCGGTTGACTGCGGTCCAGCCAGTCGACGAAGGACCGGTCAGGATGCCCGACGCCGATCATGATCGCGCCATGCCGGGTGGGACGGTGGATCTGCACCGCGTACGCGACGCCGTCCTCGGCGGCCTGTCGGTGCACCTGGTCGAGGACCATGTCGAGCTCTTCGACGGTCGACACCTCGACTTCGCGCCCGCGATCGGGCTCCTCCACGGACGGCCCGTCCCACGACACCACGTAGCTCATCGCCGGATACCTTTCCCCGTGCCGGTGTAGACACGCTGCAAGGTGGCGCTGTCGCCGTCCACAGGTACACGGCCAGTCGCTTCCCTTCGGGTATCAGTCCGGGCAGAACCTCGTCACATCCGACGTATTCGCCCCGGGTTACGCAACTCGGCTTGTTTACTACCAGCGTCGCCTCGGTGGGACTGCCAGGTTTACGGAGGACGGCGGCAGCGTGTGCTTCGACGTGTTCACGAGTGACTTGCGCCAATGCGTGCCAGTCTGCCCGGATTCCTGCCCGAGCGTCTGGCGCCCCGCCGCTGCGGAGGGCTCCTCCTCCCTGTGTCAACGGCGGTGAAATCATCTGCTTACCACTCGCATCGTAGAGCAGACCATGAGTCGGACCCTTCCTGCCGCGACGTGGGAGTTGCCGGCTCGCGTCCTGGAGCCACTGGGGAGCCTTGGCTCCGGCTGTCTCGCTGCGTCCGGCCGACGTGCTGTCGGTTGACGCACCATGATGGCCGTCCTTGCTGGTCGGGCGGGCAACCCCGGCCACGGGCACGGCAAAGTCGGAGGGTGTGCGGCTGAGGACTCCGCGTTGAGGTCCGGAGTGGATTTGACGGAACGGGCACGGCTCCGGTGATCTTGAGGTTGTCTACGCCTTCGGATCACCTTGTGGAGTACCGTGCCCGCGCCTGCATCATTGCTGATCAACGCTGTCCAAGGCCAGTCGGGCCAGAGGACACGGCCTGTCCTGTTGGGCCGTGACGGGCAGGAAAGCCTGGTGGCGGCGTTGTCGCGGGTTCCCGATCCGCGAGACGCGCGGGGTGTCCGGCATCGGCTTCCGACGGTGGTCGGGTTGGCCCTCGCCGCGGTCTTGGCCGGAAGTGTGTCGGCGTACGCGGTCGGGCAGTGGATCGCCGGATGTTCGCAGAAGACGTTGAAGGCGTTCGGTGCCCGGGTGGACCCGGCCACCGGAAGGTACGTCGGCCCGGACGAGAAGACGGTGCGGGGGTTGTGTGCCCGACTCGACGGTGACGCGTTGGACGCCGCCATGGGCCGGTGGCTGCAGCGCCGCGCGGACGCGGCGGCGCGGGCGAAAGCCCGGGTCGGGGTGCGGCCGTCGCGGGACCGTAAGGCCTGAGGGGCCTCGCGTTTTCCGGACAGTGGTTCGGCCGGTTCTTTCACGCCGCGATTTGAAGGTTCTCGAACTCTGCGTGGACTTCCCGGGGAGGTCGGTAGCCCACCGCTGAATGCAGACGCTGACAATTGTACCAGAATTCGATGTAGGCAGTAACGTCCCGACGTGCCGCCTCACGCGTGGGATACTTCACACGCGACACGCGTTCGTTCTTCAGCGCACCGAAGAACGATTCCGCCATCGCATTGTCGAAACAAATTCCGGTCCGGCCAGCGGATCGCCGCAACCTCAGATCCCGAAGCGTTCTGCCGTAGTCGTCCGACATGTAGTTGCTGCCCCGGTCCGAATGAAAGATGGCGTTCTTCCTGAGTTCGCGATTCCGGGCGGCGTTACGGATGGCGCGGGAGATCAACGGCGTCTGGTAGTGGTCGTCCATCGCGTACCCGATGACTTCCTTCGTGCAGCAGTCGATGACGGTCGCCAGATACAGCCACCCCTCGCCGGTCGGGATGTACGTGATGTCGCCGACGAGCTTCTCCCCAGGCGCGTCGGCGGTGAACTCCCGGCCGACGAGGTCAGGCACCGTGCCGGACGACGACTGGGTGAGTCCCCACCGCCTCGGGCGGGGCTGGCACGGCACGAGCCCGAGCTCGCGCATCAGCTGGCGGACGAGTTCCGGCCCGGCGGACACGCCCTGGCGCCGCAGTTGCGCGTGGACACGTCGATGCCCGTAGGTGCCGTCAGACGCGGCGAACACCTCCTCGATGGCCGATCGAAGGTGGGCGCGGCGGGTGGCGGTCGCGGAGTCGGGGCGGGTTCGCCATTCGTAGTATCCGGACCTGGACACGCCGAGTTGTTCGCACATGAAGTCGACGGGGTAGGCGTACTTCGCGGTGTCGAGTCGCATCGTCTCGATGAACTCGTACAAGCTCGTTACCGAGGGCCCTTCGCGAAGTACGCCGCGGCTTTTTTCAGGAAGCTGTTCTCCATTTCGAGTTCCCGGTTGCGGCGTTCGAGTTCCTTCAGTCGAGCGCGCTCGTCGACGCCGATCTGTGGGCTGTTCTGGGCGCCGCTGTTTTCCCGCCGGTACTGGCGGACCCAGGAACGCAGCGTCTCCGGATGAACGTCGATCTCCCGGGCAACCTGCGACACTGGCTTGTTCGACTGTAGAACGAGTTGCACTGCTTCTTCACGGAACTCTGGGGTGTATGAGCTTATGCGTGCCATCGCGCTTCTTCCCTCGACTTTCCTAACAGGGTAACCTTATTGGCTCCCTGTCCGGAATCCTCGGGGCACCTCAGGAGGTCAAGGAGGCGCATTTCGTGTTCCCGGTGCTCGACAACCAGCCGACCCTGTTCGACCGGCTCAACGCGCTGGACTGGGCCGGGGTGCCGGTCACCGGGCGCAGTGTGGATGACGACCGGGGCCGCCACGAGGCACGTACCGTCCAGGTCATGCCCGCCCCGCCGGATCTGAACTTTCCGCACGTCGCGCAGGTGTTACTGATCGAGCGCGCCGTCACCGTGAAGGGCCGTACCAGCTACCAGGCGATGCTGTATGTCACCAGCCTCACCGCCGGACAGGCCGACGCCGCTGATCTGCTGGCCTACGTCCGTCAGCACTGGGGAATCGAGGTCCTCCACTGGGTGAGGGATGTGACCTTTCGGGAGGACGCTTCCCGGATCCGTACCGGCAACGCGCCGCGTGTCATGGCGACCCTACGAAACGTGTCGGTCAGCCTCCTGAGAATCCACGACACCACCAACATCGCCGCCGCCCTGCGCTACAACGCCCGCAACAACAGCCGAATCCTCAAACTCCTACAGCTCCAACCAGCCTAAACATCAACCCAGCCGACTTTGCCGTGCCCGTGGCAACCCCGGCGGCTAGATCGAATCCGAGGATTCGCCCGTAGGCGACGACTCCCAAGGCGCTGGCATGAGAAAGCTTCTCGGCTTCGCTGATTCGTCGGATCGAAGTCGTGATGGTCAGGATCGTGTCGGCTACGGCTTGATGTCGGCTGTTGCGGGTGATCGTTTCCAGCTGGGATCGAGAGAATTCAAGATCGCGGCGAATGACCGCCAACCGCTGAGTCTCGGCGGCAAGATCCTTAAGAACGTCTTGGAGTCGGGCACGGACCGCTGCGAGACTCATGGGATCTTCTCCAAGCCGTACGGCTCAAGGTGATCACAGTGATGTCCCCGTCTGCTATCGAGACTAGGGATCGACCCGGTCGACGGTCAAGGCCGGTTTTCTATTGTGTATGATCTTCATGTCAGTCAATACCGTTGATCGTTTTCGACTGGGTGATGGGTTCCGGAGACCCGCAGGAGCAGCCACCGCGGTGGTACGCGGCACCGACGAGACGCCCGATCGGTGGCTCGCGTGACCCGTACGAGATGGAGGACGGCATGCTCAAGGTGGGAATCATCGGTGCGGGCGGCATCGCCGGTACGCACATCGCCGGTTACCAGGAGTTCGGGGAGGACTGCCGGATCACCGCCGTCTGCGACGTGACCCTGACGAAGGCGCAGGAGTGCAGGACGGCCTTCGATCTCACCGATGCCCGCGTCTACGACGATGCCGGGGCCCTGCTCACCGCCGAGGAGTTGGACCTGGTCAGCATCGCGTCGCCGCCGTCGACGCACGCCGACCTCACGATCGCGGCCCTGCGCGCGGGCGTCAACGTCCTGGTGGAGAAGCCGATGGCTCCGTCGTTGCAGGAGTGCGACGCGATGATCTCGGCCGCGACGGAGTCGGGCAAGCTGCTGTCGGTCGTCGCGCAGTACCGGTTCCGCGACGACATGGCCACCTTGAAGGCGGTGCTGGACTCTGGTCTGATCGGGCCCGTGTCACACGTGCAGGTCAACTCGTCCTGGTGGCGGGGGCGGCCGTACTACGACCTGTGGTGGCGGGGGACCTGGGCGTCCGAGGGCGGTGGCTGCACCCTCAACCACGCCATCCACCACATCGACCTGACCATGTGGATGCTCGGCCGTCCGTCGGCGGTCACCGCGATGCTGGTCAACTCGCAGCACGACAACGCCGAGGTCGAGGACCTGTCCGTCGCGATCCTGCAGTACGACCGGGCGCTGGCCCAGCTCACCAGCTCGGTGGTGCACCACGGCGAAGAACAGGAGATCGTCGTCCAGGGCGCGTACGCCCGGGTTTCCCAGCCGTGGCGGACGGTGGCCGAGACCAGTGCACCGAACGGGTTCCCCACGCCGGGCGGCAACCCGGACCTGCTCGCCGACATCGATGCTCTCGCGCAGGCGCACCGCCCGTTGGCGCACGTCGGGCACACCGGCCAGATCGGCGACGTCCTGCACGCGGTCCGCGAAGAGGCGGCACCTGCGGTGAGCGGCACCGACGGACGCAACGCGGTCGAGCTGGTCACGGCGATCTACGAGTCGGGGATCGAACGCCGACCGGTGACCCTCCCGCTGTCCCCGAACGATCCCTACTGCCACCGCGGCACCCTGGTACGGCGTGCGCCGCGGTTCTTCGAGAAGACCGCCGCGGTGCGGGACCTGCCCGGTGCCATTACCGTCGGCGGCACGGCCGACCACGACAACTGAAGGAGACGGACACGTGACGACCGTCAGCGGGGCGACGTACGCTCCGGATCCCGTGCCGGCCCCGGTGGTGGCACCGGGGGAGTTCGTCTTCGCCGCGATCGGTCTCAACCACGGGCACATCTACGGCATGAGTACCGGCCTGCTAGGCGCCGGTGCCACCCTCAAATGGGTGTACGACCCCGACCCGGCCAAGGTCGACGCGTACCGTCAGCGGTTTCCGCAGGCGCGGGTGGCGCGTGACGAGGCGGAGATCCTCGACGACGACGCGGTCCACCTGGTGGCCGGTGCCGCCGTCACCTCGCAACGGTGCGCCCTCGGCCTGCGGGTCATCGCGGCCGGCAAGGACTACTTCACCGACAAGGCCCCGCTCACCACCCTGGAACAGCTGGCCGCCGCGCGCGAGGCGACCGCGCGCACCGGACGCAAGTACGCGGTCTACTACTCGGAGCGGATCCACGTCGAGGCGGCGGTGCTGGCAGGTCAGCTCGTCAACCGGGGTGCCATCGGCCGGGTGGTGCAGGTCATGGGCCTGGGGCCGCACCGCCTGTCCGCCGCCGGCCGCCCGGACTGGTTCTTCGTCAAGGAGAAGTACGGTGGCATCCTCTGCGACATCGGCAGCCACAACGTCGAACAGATGCTGTACTTCACCGGCTCGACCGACGCCGAGATCAGCCACTCCACCGTCGGCAACTTCAACCACCCCCAGTACCCGGAGCTCGACGACTTCGGCGAACTGGGCCTGGTGTTGAACAGCACCGCGACCGGCTACTGCCGGGTCGACTGGTTCACTCCCGACGGGTTGCGCACCTGGGGTGACGGGCGCACCTTCATTCTCGGCACCGACGGCTATCTTGAGCTGCGCAAATACGTCAACGTAGCGACCGACTCCGACTCCGGCCCCGGTCACGTCTTCCTCGTCGACGGCACGGGGGAGCACCACCTGGTCGCCGCCGGTCAGGTCGGCTATCCGTACTTCGGCCAGCTGATCCTCGACTGCCTGCACCGGACCGAGAACGCCATGACCCAGGAGCACGCGTTCAAAGCGGCGGAGCTGAGCGTCCGCGCCCAGCTACAGGCCAGGGTGATCCGCCACGTCGCGCACCGCTGACGTTCGGGCCACCGGAGGCGGTCGAGTCGGTGTCACGATGTGAGGCTGGGATACCTAACCCGAGCCGGGTCAGGTATCCCAGCCTCACATCGTGGGGGAGGGCAGCGGCGGTCAGCTTCGTTCGGCAATGGCCTGCCGGACAGTTCGGATTAGTTGGTCCTTTTGTCGGAGTACGTCGTCTGCCGTGAACCGCAGCACCAGCCAGCCGGCTGCCCGCAGCGCGTTCAAGCGACCCACGTCGCGGCGGAACGTCGCCCGCTCCCGGTGGTGATCACCTTCGTACTCGATGGCGATCCGCCACTGCGGATAGGCCAGATCGACCCGGGCCAGGAGACGCCCGCGCCGCCTCGCATCAGTTGCCGCTGCGCCAGTTCTGGCGTCCGGCGTCAGATCAGAGGCGGGGAGTCGGATCTCGTACTGCGACGTCGGGCGGGGCAGGCCGGCATCGTGCAGCAGCAGGCGCAGCCGCGACTCCATCGGCGACTCGCTCAGCGCCTCGACGAGGGGTAGGAGTTCCCGTACCCGCCGCACGCCGGGCAGGCCGGCGTGGAAGTCGACGTAGCGTGCCAGTGCTTCGCGGCGCAGCACCCGGCTGTGCAGTAGCGCGTCAACGGCGGCCAGCGCGTCGGCGCGCGGCAGCGATCTGGCCAGGTCGAACGCCGTACGGACCTCAGTGGTCAGCGGTATCCCGCCGAACAGTCGTGTCACGTCCTCGCGGCCGAGTGACCGGTGGGCGACGGCCAACCGCGGGTGGGGGCTGGGCCGCGCCGAGCGGGGCAAGGTGACGTGCACCGGGCTGCGGCGCGGCAGCAGGTCGACACCCCAGAGGTACGCGGCGCTCAGGCCGCTGACCGCGCCGCCCGCAGGCATCTTCACCGCCGCCGCCTCGCACCACATCCGGTGGTCGCCATCGTCGAACGCTGCTGCTTGGACATACACGTCGGCAAAGAGCCGACGCCAGGCGGGGCCGGTCAGACTGCGTTTGGTGAGCAGCCCGGCGGCTACCGCGTTGCTGCCAGAGAACGGTCTCAGGCGCAACTCGCGAGGAATCCGGGCGACACGGGGCATCGGACTACTGTGCCGTCTGTGTTCGCGCTTTGCTGTCCCGGCGATGGGTTACGTCACCGATCCGACTGCACGCCACGATGTGAGGCTGAGATACCTTACCCGGCAGGAATAACGTATCTCAGCCTCACATCGTGATGGGAACCATTCACGCTGCTCGATGGCCAGTCGGCGTAGCCGCTGCCACAGTGCCAGACGATCCCCGCCCAGGCGGTTTGGCGCCGAGGAGAGCGGTGACCCTCGCGTGGAACTACAGAAAGACTGTAGTTTCACGCGACCCCGTCGCACGAAACTACAGTTGATGGATGATGATCTGGGGCGCTCTCCGGGCGCTCGACCGTCCCGAAGTCGCCCTTCGGCTCGCTGCTGATGATCTCCAGCAGTGCCTGGTCGCGGTATATCTCCGCCGTATGCCGCCACTGCGTGAGCAGAGTGGCCGTTGAGTCGAGCGCCGCCAGCGTTCTTCCGTCCCGAGCCAGGGCGCCCAACTCCGCGATCAGCTGGTCGACCTCGGAGTCCGGGAGAGATCTCGCCCAGGGCAGCATCTCCGCGAGATCCCGCCGAGCATCGCCAAGGGGTTTCGGTGTCACCTGCTCGCTCCTTCCCGTGAACGCACCGCGAGCGTGCCGAGCGCCAGTACCACGGTCGCTGCCACGGCGGCCAGCACCAACGCCGTAGCCGGCTGGTCACGCAGGACCGGGTAGTCGATCATTGACATGAATGCCTCGTCATAGCCGAGTTGCGTCGTCGCCAGCAGGGCCGCCACGGTCGCGAGCAGCACCACCGCCCGGCGGCGTACGGCAACCGGCAATGCCAGCACCGCGACGAGGCTGAGCCTCGATCCACCGATGAAGGTTTGACCGGCAGGACCCCGGCTACAGAAAGTGCCCTCTGAACTGGAAGGATAGGAGTTCTGACGCTTCTATCACTCGGTTCGAGAGGGCACCTCGCAGGTGAGAATACGCCAGGACGCGCCGGTGGTGCGCGCGACGTTCGACGATCCGAATCTGGTGTCGTGTGCCGGTCTCGTTCCGGTGATGCGCCTTGCCGAGCAGGCCGGTCTGCACGACGCGGTCGCAGACCGGGTCAGGCTACCGACGGACAAGGGCGCGAACCCGGCCGGCAAGGTCGCCACGATCGTGGCCGGGATGCTCGCGGGCGCGGACAGCATCGACGACCTCGACATCGCCCGGCACGGCGGCATGCGGTCGCTGTTCGGCGGCGTGTACGCGCCGTCGACACTCGGGTCGTTCCTGCGTACGTTCACCCACGGGCACGTACGGCAGTTACAGGCCGCCGCCCGCGACACCCTGATCGGTCTGACCGGCCGGGCACCGATCCTGACCGGCGCCGACACCCTGTGCTTCGTGGACATCGACTCCATGCTGCGGCGGGTGTACGGCAAGCAGAAGCAGGGCATCGGGTTCGGCCACGCCAAGGTCGGCGGCTACAACGTCTACCTGCGCGGCTACAACCCCCTGGTCGCGACGCTGTCCACCCCGCTGTCCGCGCCGGTGATCGCCGCCACGAGGCTGCGGTCGGGTAACGCCGGCTCGGCCCGGGGCGCCGCCACCATGATCGCCGAGGCCATCACGACCGCCCGGGCATGCGGCGCTTCGGGGGAGATCATGGTGCGAGCGGACTCGGCGTTCTACGCCAAGACGGTGATCAGCGGCTGCCGGCGTCGTGGCGTGCGGTTCTCGGTCACCTGCCGCATCGACCCGAAGATCCGCGCCGCGTGCGACGGCATCGCCGCCGACCAGTGGGTCGACATCACCTATCCGCAGGCCGTCTGGGACGAAGACGCCGGCCGGTGGATCTCCGACGCGCAGATCGCCGAAACCACGTACACCGCGTTCGCCGGCACCCGACACGAGGCGACCGCCCGGCTGATCGTGCGCCGCGTCCGCCGCGACGACCCGCAACAGATCCCCGGCCAGGACGAACTCCTGCCGACCTACCGGTACCACGCCGTGTTCACCGACAGCCCGTACACCCTCGTCCAGGCCGAAGCCCAGCACCGGCAACACGCGATCATCGAGCACGTCAACGCCGACCTGATCACCGGGCCCCTCGCCCACCTGCCCTCCGGACACTTCAGCGCCAACGACGCCTGGCTGACCTGCGCCGCGATCACGCACAACCTCACCCGCGCCGCCGGACACCTCGCCGCGGGCACCTGGTCGACCGCCAGACCCGCCACCATCCGGACCCGGATCATCACCGTCGCGGCCCGCCTCGCCCACCGGGCCCGCACCATCCACCTACACCTGCCCGAGTACTGGCCCTGGCAGGCGGCGTTCGACAACCTGTTCACCGCCGTCCAGCCGGCACCCGGCTGACCACACCCCACCAGCCGAAACCAGGCGGCCCGACCACAGGCCACAATCCCCGTTCCACCTCGAACCCTCACCCTCGGAGCAAGCCGATCACGTGATCGGCGACTCCCTCACGCCCGCCCCACCACCCCAATACAGAAATGTTCAACCAACATTTAGCGGCAACCGCGTCGGTGGATCGAGGCTGAGCAGTGCGATGAACGTCAGTGCGCCGAACCCGATGCGCGCCACTGGAATGGTGCGGATCGCCACGGTATCGCCGAATCGATCCGCCACCAGCGGCGCGCCAGCGGCGCTGAGCGATGCACACAGACCCATCGCGGCCGCTGCGGCCCAGAACCGGCCCGGAAGCGGTCGCTGCTCGCGGCCACCACTGGTCGCTGGCAGCAGCGACCCGCACAGTGGTACGGCGACGACCACGGCGAGCAGGAGGTGCCAACCGGGCGCGGCATGGTCGCGTACCCCGGTGACCAGCACCGCCAGCTCGGCCGCGACGGCGGTGCCCGCACCGAGCGCCGCTGCCGCGTGCCAGCCGGCGACCAGCGCCGCGACCAGCAGCGCCCAGCCGGCCAGCCGGGCGGTGCCGATCGGGCCGATGATGGTGGTCGGTGCCCGCTCGGCGAAGCGCCACGACCAGGCGGCGGCCTCGACGACGGGGCGGGCCTGGCGGGCCAGCACCAGCACAGCGGCCAGGGTGCCGACAGCGGCCGCTGCCGCCGGCCACGCTCCAGCGAGGGTCGTGGCGCGGGCGGCAGACACTCGTCGCGCGATCGCAGCCTGAGCCATGTCGATCACCTTCCTACCGCTGGCGTATGGCCGGGCTGACTCACCCGGCGGCGGTTCTCCGGATGAGACGGTAGCGGGGCAGGGGCGGATCCGGGCTCTGCCGGTGTTGGTGTTGGTGTTCGCGTACCTGGTTGTCCCAGGTCGCCTGGTCGTAGTCCGGGTCGGGTGGGATCCAGCGGTGTGAGCCGTCGTCGTAGTGCATCGGTTCGTCGCCGGGGCGCAGGATCGACATCGACATCACAGCCAGCCGAGGAAACGCCAGCGGAGGTCGCCACCGTGCCCGGCCGGCAGGTCGGTCATCGCCTCGACCATGTTGGTAGCGAGGTAGATCGACAGGGAGACGCGGGCGTCGGCGTACTCGATTGTGAGTTGTTGCCGGCTGTCCGAGCACGGCCAGGCGTGGCCGCAGCCGGCGCAGGCCCAGCTGGGGCGGGTGGGGACGTGCAGGCTCATCCGGCATCCTCCGGTTGGTCGACGGCGACGATGTGGACGCCGAGGTCGTGGAGCCGGGTGAGTGCGACGTCGGCGCGCCAGCAGCGCCCGGTGGCGGTGAGCGGGTCGCCGCAGGTGCAGTCGCCGGCGCGCGGTGGGTGCCGGTCGACCAGCTCCGTCAGGTGGTCGATCTCGACGTGGCGGGGGACGGGGTCAGTCATCGGCCGGCGCGGTGCGGTCGCTGACCGGGTGGCCGCCGGCCGGATCCGGGCTGGGGTCACCCCATACCCGGGTACGCAGCGACGGGCGGTCGGTGGCCGACAGTGTGGTGTCGGCGAAGTCGACGACGTCGAGGTGGGCCAGCGAGTCCCGCAGCGCGGCGGCGAACCGGGCGGCGGCTTCGATGCTGGTGAGTCGGGTCGGCAGGTGGATGGTCCAGCGCGGTTCGTCGCTCACCAGTGACCTCCGTTGCCGCCAGTCTGGCGCTGGTGCTCCGACTGGTAGACGCCGGCGGGCGGGTCGTTGAACCGGCAGCCGACGTGGCGTTGCCGCCACTGCCGCAGACCTTCGCGCAGCCGGTCGGCCTCGGCACGGTCCACGGCGGCCTGCCGGGTCAGCCGGTCCAACTCGTCGGCGACCTGCCGCAGGTACGCGTACACCGCCGCCGGGTCCAGCCCACGCCACCGCGTGCCAAACTGCACCGCCCTGACCTGCCACGGCTCCACGAGTACGCCCCGTCGATGCACCACCCGCCCCCGCCTGCTCCGCTGCTCCACGACTTCCTCCCCGAACGTCGAGTACTACTCGAGTGATGAGCTTACATGCTGAGAGCATCGATAGAGTGCACATGCTCAGAGAACATGTGTTCAGTTCGTATGCTCCTACCGTGGCGGTATGGGAGAGCTTCGACTGGTGGCGAGCCAGGAGGTGCAGGAGATGCTCGGCGTCTCGCGTACCCGCGCCTACCAGATCACCAACTCGAAGTCGTTTCCTGACCCGGTGGTGGTGCTGTCCGTAGGTCGGATCTGGCGCACCGAGGACGTCGAGCGGTGGATCAAGCAGCACCGACCGGACCTGCACGACACCGAGGGGTAACCGGCCGGGTCGGCCGCTCGGTGCCCATCGCTCTGTGAAGATCCGGTTCGCTGTAGGTGTACGGCTCGTCTACCCGGCAGCTGATGTGGCGTTGCCGCCCTGCCGAGGCGCCACTCGCCCCCCGCCTGCTCCGCTGCTCCACGACTTCCCCCCGAACGTCGATGACAACGACGGCGAGCCTACCAGACCTATAAAGCCTGTAAAGATAGCAAGGGGATGCCGAGGACGGAGGGCGGGATGGTTGCTTGGCTGTACCTATGCCGTACGCCCAGCCGCTTTGGCGCCAGATCAGGGATGATCTGCGGGCGAAGATCAGGGCCGGGATCTACCCGCCGGGCAGCAAGCTTCCGTCGGTCCGGCTGCTGGCCGACGAGTACGACACCAGTCACATGACCGTCCGCCGTGCCGTCGACTCCATGATCGAACTGGATGAGCTTGTCGGGCGAACGGGCATCGGTGTCTTCGTGGCTGAGCAGCCCGAACAGGACTCGTAGCAACTGTCGACCTGCTACCAAGTGAGTCACTGTTCTGTGAAGAGATCCGGTCCGCTGTAGGTGTACGGCTCGTCGACCCAGACCCCGTCGACGCTCCGGAGACCGACCGGGTACGCGGCACCAGCCGGTCGGCCCGGTAGCAGCGCGGCCGCTACGGCGTCCGCCTCGTCCCGGATGCGCTGAGCCGCGCCGCCGGCCAGTTCTTTGTCACGCTGCGGCACGACTGACCCGGGGCTGAAAGTTACGCCGCCTGGCCGGGTATGGGTGTCACCCGGCCAGGCGGCCACCGCCCGTCCGTACCAGGGGTTTCGTGCCGGCGTTCGACGGCGGCTGCCGGAGTCCGAATCGGGCAGTGGCGACACCCCTACCCAGACCACACCCAATAGGCATTGACGTCTCTCGATGGGATGGCTACCGTTTCGAGAGAGTTCCCGAAAGTTTACCGGAAATTCCGGCGCTGTTCGCCCGCCATCCATGCCTGCCCGCCGGGGCGGTGTGGACGGCAGGCAGGGCGCGTCGGCGTCCGACAGCGACCCAGGAGGAACGAACGAGATGACGCAGCTCGTCCTGTTCGCGATCGACATCGGCGCGGTGGCGCTGCTCGTCTTCGGGCTCTACTTCCCGCGCCACCGCCGTCGGGACCTCGTCGTGGCCTACCTCGGGGTCAACGTCGGCGTCCTGGCAGTGGCGAGTGCCTTGAGCGCCAGCAACGTTGGCGCCGGGCTCGGCCTCGGGCTCGCGCTGTTCGGCGTACTGTCGATCATCCGCCTGCGCTCGACGGAGTTGGACCAGCACGAGGTCGCCTACTACTTCTCCGCCCTGGCGCTGGGCATCCTCGGCGCGCTGAGCACCACCTCGATCTGGCTCAGCGCCGGCCTGATGGCCCTCATCCTGGCGGTGATGTTCCTCGGCGACCACCCCCGGCTGCTGCGGCACTACCGCCATCAGATCATGGTGCTCGACTCTGCGGTCACCGACCAGGTCGCCCTGGTCGCGCAGCTGGAGCAACTGCTCGGCGCCCGGGTGCACGGCGCCACCATCCAACGGCTCGACCTGGTCAACGAGACGACCATCGTGGACGTACGGTACTCGCTGGCCGGGCGGCGTACCGCTCCGGCCGCGGCGGGTGCTCCGGCTGCGGCGGGAGCGGGCCGATGACGACGCTCGCGATCGCCGCCGCACTCGGCGAGATGGCTCCGATCGACCTGGCCGAGCTGATCGAGTGCGCCGCGCTGCAGACCAGGGTGGACCGCAAGTACGTCGTGCCGTTGACCGCACTGCCGTCGTTGCTGAGCCAACTGCCTGTCGGTACCCGGGTGCTGGACATCGACGCCGAGCGGTCGTTCCGCTACGAGTCGGTCTACTTCGACACTCCCTGGCTGGCCAGCTACCACTGTGCCGCCTACCGCCGTCGTCGGCGGTTCAAGGTGCGTACCCGCACCTACCTCGACTCCGACGACTGCTGGCTGGAAGTCAAGATCAACGGTGCCCGGGACAGCATCACCAAGCACCGGTTGCCGTACCGGTCGCAGGACCGCAGCACGGTCGCTCCTGGCCGCGAGTTCGTTGACGAGGTGCTCTCCCGGGAGGCGATCCCGGCGGACGGCGACTTCGCCCCGACCCTGGTCACCAGCTACCGGCGCAGCACGCTGCTGCTGCCGGCCACCACCAACCGGAGCTTCAGCCGGGTCACCATCGACACCGAGCTGCGCTGGCAGTGCGGGTCGGCGAGCCTGACGCTGCCGCAGCTCGCCGTCGTCGAGACGAAGTCGAGCGCCGCGGCCGCGGCCGCCGACCGGCTGCTGTGGCGCGGCGGCATCCGACCGATGCGCATCTCCAAGTACGCCACCGGCCTGGCCGCGCTGCGGCCGGACCTGCCGGACGGCCCGTGGCGACGCACCCTGCGTCGGCACTTCTGCGGCATCTCCGCGTCGTCGGGTCGGCCGTCGGGCCCGGCGACGCACCTGACGCCGAGCGTCGTACACCACATCGAACAGGAGGCATCGTGCGTCTAACCGTCCATAGCACCGGAGCCGCGACGGCGGCCGTCCGCGCCGTGGGAGTCGCGGTCGCGGCCACCCTGGTCGCCGGGCTGCTCGTCTCCCACTCGCCGCCGGCCGGTGCCGAGCCGGTCGCCGGCAGCGACCCGGGTACCGGCGTCGACAAGACGGGCAGCGGACCGTTCACCGCAGCCGACCAGATTGCGGCCGCCGACGCGGCCGACGACCTGGTCGGCGACATCCAGTTCTCGGTGCCCAGTGGCGCCTTCCAGGGCGAGGTCGCGGTGTCGCTGAGCACCACGGTCAGCGGCGCGCAGATCCGCTACACCACGAACGGCCAGCTGCCGACGGCGCAGTCCACGCTCTACTCCGGTGCCGCGCTGCGCTTCACCGGCACCACCCAGCTGCGAGCCCAGGCGTTCGTCGGCGGCACGGCCTCCGGCGCGCCCGGCACCGCGATGTACGTCGCCCGCGCCGTCACCACCAACCACGACCTGCCGGTGGTCGTGGTCGACACCTACGGTGCCGGCCGGCCGGCCCGCGAGTACTTCGACTCGTCCCTGATGATCTTCGACCCGGGCGCCGGCACGACGGCGTTGGACGGTGCCCCGGCGGTCGCCACCCGGGCCGGGTTCAAGCTGCGTGGCCAGTCGTCGTCGACGTTCGAGAAGACCCCGTACCGGCTCGAGTTCTGGGACAACGACGACGATGACGCCGACTACCCGGTGCTGGGCATGCCCGCCCAGTCGGACTGGGTGCTGCGCGGCCCCTTCCCGGACAAGTCGCTGATCCGCGAGGCGTTCGTCTACGACCTGGGCCGGGAGATGGGCCTGTACGCCCCGCGCTACCGCTTCGTGGAGTTCTACCGGAACACCGACGCCACCCCGGTCGGCGACGACGACTACATGGGCGTCTACATGATCGTCGAGACGATCAAGAACTCGAAGGTCCGGCTCGACCTCAAGCAACTCGACGAGGACGACCGGACGTTGCCGAAGATCACCGGTGGCTACATCTGGAAGTTCGAGTGGATGGCCGCCGAGGAGCCGACGCTGCCCTGCACCGGGCCGGCCGCCACCTGCTGGAACTACCTGGAGGTCGCCGACCCCGACCCGTTGCAGCCCGAGCAGGCCGACTGGTTGCGCAGCTATCTGCAGGAGTTCCACGATGTGCTGCGGGCACCCAACTTCGCCGACCCGGAGACCGGCTACCGGGCGTACATCGAGGTCGACACGTTCATCGACCAGATGATCCTCAACGAGCTCAGCCGGGAGATGGACGCGTACATCCGCAGCGCCTACTTCTACAAGGACCGCGACACGAAGATCTTCGCCGGGCCGCTGTGGGACTACGACCTGACCTTCGGCGTCGGCGGCTTCTTCCAGAACGACCAGACCGCCGGCTGGCAGTACCAGCAGATTCGCCAGCCGGTGGCGAACGACTGGTTCAACCAGTTGATGCGTGACCCGGCGTTCGTCAACGAGGTACGGCTGCGCTGGCAGTCGCTGCGGCGCGGTCTGCTCTCCGACGCGTCGCTGCGGGCCCGGATCGACGCCCTGGCCGCACCGCTGACCAACGGTGCGCAACGGAACTTCCAACGGTGGCCGAACCTGACCTCACCGATGATCGGGTTCTTCTTCACCCCGACCGCCCCGACCTGGCGGGGTCAGGTCGACTACATGCGGGACTGGACGCTGCAGCGGGCGGCCTGGTTGGACTCCACGGCCGGCTGGGGCGGACCGACCACCACGCCGCCGCCGACGACCGCACCCCCGACCACGCCGCCGCCAACGACGCCGCCACCCACGACGCTGCCGCCGACCACCCCACCGCCGCCCACGACCGCGCCGCCGCCGACCACGCCACCCCCTGGCGCCGGCTGTACGGCGACGTACTCGGTGACCAGCCAGTGGCCGGGCGGTTTCCAGGGTGAGGTGCGGGTGACCGCCGGGTCCGCACCGATCAGCAACTGGACGGTGAGCTGGACCTTCGCCAACGGTCAGACGGTCAGTCAGGCGTGGAACGCCACCGTCACCAGCCAGGGGGCCTCGGTCACCGCCCGGAACGTGGCCTACAACGGGGCACTCGGCGCCGGAGCGAGCACCAGCTTCGGCTTCCTGGGCTCGTGGAACGGCACCAACAGCACACCTGCGGTGAGTTGCACGGCGAGCTGACCGGGCCGGCACCCGTGTGACGATACGTACCCGGCATCCATGCCTGCGCTTGGTATGGTGCTGGGTACGTGTCGGTTGCGGTCGTGGTTGTGGTGGTCCGGGGTGCCGTGGTCCGGGGTGCCCAGTGGTTGGGTGCCGTAGCGGTCGCGAACGGGGTCGGTGAGGAGGCTGCGGTATGGGTGCCGGCCGGGTGGTCAGGTTCGACGAGGGGCGCGGCTATGGGTTCATCGCCCCGGACGACGGTGGCGACGACGTTTTCGTGCACGCCGGTGAGCTCACGCAACGGGGAATTCGGGTGGCGACCGGCACCCGGGTGTCGTTCAAAGTGATCGACGGCGGTCGCGGTCCCAAGGCGTACGACGTCGAGATCATCGACGACGCCACCGGCTCCGCCAGCGGCGCGGTCAGCCGGCCGGCGGGCACCTCCGGCGAGGGCGGCGACGACGAGCTCTGCGAGATCTTCTCCGAGCCGGAGTACCTGCAGCGGATCACGGAGCTGCTGCTGTCCGACGCGCCGTACCTCACCGGTGCGCAGATCGTCGAGTTGCGTGGCCACCTGCTGCGGTTCTCCCGCAAGTGTGGCTGGGTCGACTGACCCGCTGGCCGCACTCCGCCGCCTGACGGCGTCCTCCGGCCTGCCCGGCCTGCCCGGCCTGCCAGCTTCGCATCCAGGGTTGACTATGGCCTCCGGCGGCCATAGGTTCCAATCAACTTACGGAAGTATTCCGGAAACCACCGTCCTGGTTTCGGGGGCTTTTCGGCCTCGCGTCCCGGGTGCTTCCGCCGCACCGTCCCGGAAGGATGCCATGAAGGCGACCCGCATATTCGCCGCTGGCGTACTCTCCGTGGCCATGATGGCTACGGTTGGTGCCAGCGCTTCCGCGACCTCCCACTCCGGCCGCCCGCCCGCCGGCGGCCCACCCATCTCCGACCAGTCCCTGCGCGGCCTGGCCAAGTGGAACAAGCTGCAGGTCGGCACCGCGGTCAACATGACCGCGTTGGCCGAGGACGAGACCTACCGCGACCGGATCGCCACCGAGTTCTCCAGCGTCACCGCCGAGAACGTGATGAAGTGGGAGACGCTGGAGCCGGTCCGGGGCGAGCGCGACTACGGGCCCGCCGACGAGCTGGTCGACTTCGCCCGCCGCAACAAGCAGGTCGTCCGTGGGCACGTCCTGGTCTGGCACAACCAGAACCCGGCCTGGCTGACCGAGGGCGTCGAGTCCGGTGAGATCGACGCCGCCGAGCTGCGGCAGATCCTGCGCCAGCACGTCACCGAGACGGTCCGCCACTTCAAGGGCCGGATCCACCAGTGGGACGTGGCCAACGAGATCTTCGACGACAGCGCCGAACTGCGGGACTCGATCTGGCTGCGCGAGCTCGGGCCGTCCTACATCGCCGACGCGTTCCGCTGGGCGCACCGGGCCGACCCCACCGCCAAGCTGTTCCTCAACGACTACAACGTGGAGGGCATCAGCGCGAAGAGCACCGCCTACTACGACCTGGTGCGGGAGCTGCGCCGGCAACGGGTTCCGGTGCACGGCATGGGGATCCAGGGCCATCTCGGAATCCAGTACGGCTTCTGGTCGGCAACCGCCGTCGCCGAGAACCTGCGCCGGTTCGAGGCGCTCGGGTTGGAGACCGCGGTGACCGAAGCGGACGTCCGGATGCCGATGCCGACCGACGTGATCAAGCTGCAGTCGCAGGCACAGGGCTACAACACCCTGCTGCAGGGTTGCCTGCTGGCGGACCGGTGCAACTCGTTCACCTTCTGGGGCTTCACCGACAAGTACTCCTGGGTCCCGGACTGGTTCGACGGCGAAGGCGCGGCGAACATCCTGGACGAGGAGTACCAGCCGAAGCCGGCATACGACGCGGTCCGGGCGACTCTCGGCCTCGCCGTACCACCGCGCCGATGACCGCCACGGGACCGTCCACTGGACAGCACCCTGGTAACCCTCGGCATTGATTGACCGCTGTACCGTCCGGCCGTAGCCTGACCGACAGAACAGCCGAAAATACCGGACAGATCCCGGAAGTTTCACGGCTGTTCCAGCTGGTCCAATGCTCCCCAGTGCCGGACCAACGACCACCGGCCGTGGCTGCCCTGGCGAACTCCGACCCCAGCCAGTTCAGCCACGGCCGGTTCGGCGGTCACCGCCGAGCACGGCCGGCGACAAGGAGCAGCGGCGAGAAGCAGGTTTGCCCCGCGTAGGCCGGGTAGACACCCCGGATGACCGGGTCCGAGCCTCCGGCGTACAGCTCCGCGGCACGCCCGAGTGCCGCGCGACCGGCGCTGCCCGTGCTGATGTACCACTCGATCTCTTCGGCGGCCCGCGGGCCGTTGCGGTCGCTCGCCGTCGGACCGACCCGGTTCGCCGAGCAACTCGCCGCGCTCGCCGACGCCGGCTACCGGATGGTCGGCCTCAGCGAGGCGCTCGACCTGCTCGACGACGCGGCGATCGACCGCAACCGGCCGGCTCCGTCGATGGTCGCGCTCACCTTCGACGACGGGTACGCCGATTTCCTCACCCGGGCGCTGCCGCTGCTCGACGCCGCGGACGCCCGGGCCACCCTCTACCCGTCGGTCGGGCACCTCGGGCAGTACGCCGACTGGCTGGGCCAGTGGGCCGACGAGTTCGGCCCGCTGCTGGACTGGACCCAGTTGGACGAGGTGGCCGGGTCGGGCCGGGTCGAGATCGGCTCACACGGTCTGCTGCACCATCCGCTCGACGTCCTGCCGCCGCAGCGGGCGGTGGACGAGATCATCGTCGCCCGGGACCGTCTCGAGCAGCGGTTCGGCACCCCGGTCCGGTCGTTCTGCTACCCACACGGCTACCACGACTGGCGGGTCCGGGCGGCGGTCCGCCGGGCCGGGCACGACAACGCGTGCGAGGTGGGCCGACGGCGGTACCGGCCGGGCGACCGGCGGCTCGCCGTACCCCGGCTGCTGCCGACCGGTGACCACGACGGCGCCGCGCTGCTCGACCTGGTCCGCACCGGCGGACCCCGGATGGTGCCGCAGGCGAAACGGCTGGCCCAGCCCGCCTGGCGGTTGACCCGGCGGGTGGCCCGGCGGGCCGGCCGGCAGTTGACGTGACGGCCCGCCGTCGGTGGCGGCGCGGCGGCCCACTCGCGGTCGCCGCCGGCCTCGCCGCGCTGGTACTGACCCTCGGTGTGCTGGTCCCGCTGCTGCAGCACCGCGCCAACCAGCCGGACCCGCCCGACCAGACCAGTCAGCCGGACCAGCCCGACGGGACAAGTCAGCCGGATTCCGGCGGCGGACCGCCGCCGGCCGGGCCGCCACCCACCGCGGCCGGCGGCGACCGGACGACGAACCCGTCCGGGATCGCCCTGCCCTCCGGCGATCTGCCCGGCTGGCGGCAGATCTTCGTCGACGATTTCGACGGCACCGAGCTGAGCGACGACTGGTTCGCCTACTCCGGGCAGCCGGACGGTGATCCGGGCGGCTGGTTCGACCCCGGCCACGTGTCGGTCGGCGCCGGCATGCTCACCATCGGCGGCTGGCGGGAAGCCAGCCGGGACAACATCTACGTCACCGGCGGGGTGTCCAACCGGCGGGCGGTGACCCGCAGCTACGGCCGGTACGACATCCGGTTCCGGATGGACCAGGGCACGGGGATCGCGTACGCGCTGCTGCTCTGGCCGGGCGACAACGTCTACCCGCCGGAGATCGACATCGCCGAGGACAACGGCAAGGGCCGGGACCGGATGTACGGGGTGCTGCATCCGGTGACCGGCGACCGGATCGGGCACGACGTCGGCGGCGACTTCACCCGCTGGCACACCGCCGGTCTGGAATGGACGCCGGACCGGCTGGTCTACACCCTGGACGGTGAGCCGTGGGCGACGATCACCGGCGACCAGGTTCCGGACGAGCCGATGGCGCTGGCTCTGCAGAGCCAGGCGTGGTACTGCGGGCACACCTGGGAGGCCTGCCCGGACGAGACCACACCGGACGTGGTGAACCTGCAGATCGACTGGGTCGCCATTTACGCTCCGGACTGACGTCCGGCGGAGCATCCCGCCTGACGTCCGGCGGAGCATCCCGCCTGACGTCCGGCGGAGCATCCGGCCGGACGGCCCGTCACCCGGCGTACCGGTAGACGGTGACGTCGTCGCTGCGTTGGAAGACCGACCAGCCGTCCCGGCCGTCGAGCAACCGTTCCAGACGGTCCAACGAGCCGGGCGGGAAGTAGCCGAAGTAGTCGGACTGCCGCCGCATCCCGTCGCTGACCACCAGGTACGCCGGGTCGCCGGTGAACGAGCCGAGGAACTCCTCGATCGCCGGCAGGTGCTCGCCGTCCAGCGCCGCGCCGCGCAGCTGCGCACCGACCACCAGGTCCGGCTCGCCGGCCGGCACGTCGGTGTTGAATCCCGGGTACGCCGCAGTCAGCCGGCTGGGGAAGTTGGACGTGGCGACCGCGATGGTGGCACCCGGCTCGGCGGTCGCGTACAGCTGGCGGGCGGCGGCCACCTCGTCGGCGGTCTGCCGGTCCACGGCCAGCTGCCCGTGCCGACCCTGCACCGTACCGAGGGCGAAGCCGCCGAGCGCCACGGCCACCGCCACCGCCGCGACCGGCCCCAGCCACCACCGCCGACGCCGACGCCGGCCAACCTGATGCTGGTCGGCGCGGTCGAGACGTCGGTCGGCGCGGTCAAGACGTCGGTCGGCCCGGTCGACCACCGCGCGGGCGATCAGGAAAGCGCACCACGGCGCGGAGAACAGGAACACCCGGTAGATCGCCTCGCCGCCGTAGCTCTGCGCCGCGAGCAGGACGAACGGCGTGGCGGCCAGCAGCGCCGGCACCAGCACGGTGCGCAGCCGGCGACGGTACGCCAGCACCGCCAGCACGGTCAGCGCCCAGACGGTCAGCGCGAGCGTACGGACCACGATCGCCGAGAACGCCTGCCCGGTCGAACCCCAGCTCTCGGCGTTGCCGGCGGCGTTGGAGAAGATGTCGAACCCGTCGAAGACGCCGAACGCCGCCGACACGAACCCGAACCGGGGCAGCAGGTAGCCGAGCACGACCGCGCCCATCGCCAGCGGCAGCCAGCGGGGCCGGACCAGCCGCAGCGCGGCCAGCACGGCCACCTGCGCCACGACCAGGTACGGCGACAGCTGGTGGGCGGCGGTGAGCACGGCCAGCAGCGCCAGCGCAGCCCCTGTCGCCCAGCCCCTGACCCGGCGGTCCGGTCCGGCGCGGCGGTCCGATGCGCTGGCACCGGCCGGCGAGCGCAGCCAGGTCAGCACGATCAGCAGCACCCCGAGGCTGAGCAGGAAACCGAACGCCTGCGGGGACAGGTAGTCCTCTTCCACCCAGTTGATCGCGAAAAACCCGAACACGGTCAGGTACGCCACCCGCCGGTCGTCGGCGAGGGTACGGGCGATGGCGTACAGCACCGGGGCGGCGGCCAGGTTGAAGAAAACCGGTGACCAGTCGGCCAGCGTGGCCGGCGCGATGCCACCGGCCGCGCCGAGCTGAGCGGCACCGGCGAACAGCGCCGGCCACTGCTGGTAGATGTCGGTCGCCGCGTCGACCGGGTTGCCCGCCGCGATGAGGTCGATCACCCCGAGGTGCTTGTACGTCCAGGCGTACTGCGGCTGGTCGAGCAGCAGCGGGGTGGTGCCGTGCAGCAGCACGACCAGCAGCACCAGGTAGCCGGCGACGGCCAGCCCGCGCCCGGTCGCCCGGTCGGGCGCGGTCGTCCGGTCGGGCGTGATAGGCCGGTCGGCGACTGGCCGCAGCCCGGCCAGCGCGGCGACGAAGCCGGCGACGGTGAGCGCCAGCGCGGCCAGGAAGAACGGACTGACGGTGCCCAGCAGCCCGAAACCGCCCACCTCCGTCACATCTGTGCGGGACACCGCGATCCACCACAGCGCCAACGCCGCACCGATCACTACGGCATGCGCCAGCAGCGGCCACCAGGCGACAGCCGGCCGCCCGGCGAGGGTCGGCCGCCCGGCGAGGGTCGACCGTCGGACCGGCCCGGGGCGGGAACCGAGGCCGTGGCCCGCTCGCGCGGCCCGGAGCAGGCCGGCGGCGCTGACGGCCGCCACCGCCACCGCCATCGCGCCGACGGCCAGCCTGGGCTGCCACCAGCCGACCCAGACCGCTCCGGTGGCCACGGCCGCGTACCCGGCCAGGCTGGCCAGCACGGTCGTCGCCCACCGGGTCGCCGCCGGCCGGACGGTCAGGTGGCTGAGCAGCGCGGCACCGGGGCCCAGGGCGGCGAACGCGACCGCGGTCGGGGCCTGCCACGGGGTGCCGGCGGCCAGGCCGAGCAGCGCCAGGACCGCGACGATCAGACCGGTGCACGCCTGACCGGTCCGGCCGGCACGCGGGTCGGGCGCGGTGTCGGCGGCTGGCCCGGTGTCGCCGGCCGTCGCGGTGTCGCCACGCCGGCCGGCGGCACCGGCCGGGGTGGTCTCGGCAGCCGGGGCGGCCGGCACGGCCGCTGGCTCGGGGAACGGGCGGACGGGACGCAGGGCGAGATCGGTCATCCGGCACCTCCGGTGTCGGCGGTAACGGTCTCGGACTCGGCGGTACGTCGGGCCCAGGCCGGGGCGTTCGTCGCGTCGCCGGTGGCCCGGTAGCGGCGGATCAGCCCGGGAAGCAGCACGATCGCGACCGCGGCCTGTGCCATACACAGCGCGGCGGCCGGCGCGATGATTCCGACCCGGGGCAACCCGACCCAACTGACCAGCAGGAACGCGGCGATGCCGATCGACTGGACGGTCACCACCGGCCACATCCGCTTCTCCATCATCGCGAATGCGCAGTAGAGCAGGATCACCCCGGTGAACGGCAGCGACAGCCCGATCAGCCGCAGCGTGTCGGCGCCCTCGGCGGCGTACTGCCCGCCGAGCAGCCGCAGCAGCGGCCCGGCCGCCCCGGCGAGCACGGCCGCACCCGGCAGCACCACCGCCGCGACCAGCAGGACCGCCCGGTCGACGTGTGCCCGGGCCGCCGTCGCGTCGCTGGACGCGGTGACCACGAACGAGGTGACGACGTTCCACAGCAGAGTGCTACCGGCCACCCCGATCACCCACGGAATGTAGAAGTAGGCGCTGGCGGTGGCGCCCAGCACGCTGGCCACCAGCACCGGCGGCAGGTACGCGACGGCGTTGGTGAGCAGCCCGTTGACGTACTCGGCGGAGGCGAAGCCGAGCAGTTCCCGCCGGGCCGGGGCGGGGGCCGCCGGTGCGGTGCGGGCGTGTGCCGGGGCGAGCCGGGCCAGCACCCACCAGTTGACCCCGAGCATGGTCGCCAGCATCGGCACCGACCAGGCGACCAGCATGCCGTCGCCGGCGGCGGTGCCGGCCAGCAGCGGCAGCAGCGCCACCTTGGCGGTGGACGCGATCACGTTCTTCGCCGGTACGCTGCCGGCCCGCCGCAGCGCGGTGAGCACTCCGTCGGTGATGAAGAAGATCGCCGTGCCGACCACGGCGGCGACGAAGAACAGCCGCTGCGTCGGTGCCGGGCCGATGATGCCGGTGCCCATGCCGAGGGCCAGGAACCCGCCGCTGAGCAGCAGTGACATCGCCGCTGACGCGGCGTATCCGGCGAGCACCAGCCGGCGGGTGTGCCGACCTGCACCGGGCAGGAACCGGGCGTACAGGTTGATCAGGTTGAGCTGGGCGAGCCCGGCCAGCAGCGTCATCGCCGACACCGCCGCCGACGCCCGCCCGACCGCCTCCGGCGCGAACCAGCGGGCGGCCACCACCCAGAACACGAACCCCAGCGCGGCGCTGGCCACCGTGGAGGTCATCAGCGCCGCCGCGCTGCGCAGCAGCGCCGGCCGGCGGACCACCACCACCACCACCACCACCACCACCGCCGCCGCCGGTGGGACGGTGGTGCCCGCGGCGGTCACGGCCAGCCCCGCATCCGACGGCGCAGCCGCCGGTCGGCCATCCGGCTGCGCAGGTACGCGACCGGCCCGGCGAGCAGCCCGCGCCGGTTGGCGCCGACCAGCTCGCGGGGGAAGTCGTCGCGCAGCCCGGCCAGCCGCTGCCCGCCACCGCCGCCGAACGTGTCGCGCAGCGCGGTCGGGGCCAGCCGCAGCAGCGGCCCGAGCAGCCGCGGTTCGCGCAGCAGCAGGCTGGTGTAGGCGGCGGTCAGCCCGGTGCCGTAGCCGACCAGCTGGTTGCGCAGCCCGGTGAGGTCACGGCGGTGGTGGTGCCAGACCAGGGCGCTGGGCTGGTAGGCGACGGTGCCGTCGGCGACCAGCACCTGCATCAGGGCCAGAGTGTCCTCGGAGCCCATCGCCGGGGTGCCGGCACCGAGCGCGGTGTCGAAGCCGCCGATGCGCTCCAGCACACCGGGCCGGAAGGCCATGTTGCCGCCGGCGCCGAACGGCGGCAGCGGGTAGAGCGGGCTCTGCCGGTGTGCGGTGGCCGGGGAGAACACGTCCGGTGTAAAGCCACGACCCTTGCTGTGCCCGCCGTACTGCTCGAACCACAGCTGCGGGTCAGTGGCCAGCTCGGCCGGCACGATGGCCCCGGTGACCGCGTCGGCCTGCGGGTGGTCGGCCAGGGCGCGGGCGATCTCGGCGAGCCAGTGCGGGTCGGCCACCTCGTCGTCGTCGATCCAGGCGACGATCTCGCCGATGGTGGCGCGTAGCGCCCGGTTGCGGGCGTGCGACAGGCCGGGCCGGGGTTCGCGGACGTAGTCGACCGGTGCTCCGTGGCCGTCGGCGGCCCGGGCGACCACCCGGACGGTGGCGTCGCTGACCGGCGCGTTGTCCACCACCAGCACCCGGAACCGGGGGTACTGCTGGGCGAGCACGCTGTCCAGGGTGCGGGCCAGCCCGGCGGGCCGTTCCCGGGTGCAGACGACCACGGTGATGTGCGGCGCGTCGTCGAGCACCTCGGCCCGCCGGGTCAGGTAGCCGGGTTCGGGCCGGTCGGCGGGGGGGATCTCCCGGTCGACGGCGGCGGCGAGGTCCGCGGCGGTCAGCCCGTGCGGCGGTACGTCGAGCAGCAGCGCGCCGATCGGCTGGGTGAACTGCCGGACCAGCAGCCAGGCGCGTTCCACCCGGCGGCCGGCCGGGTCGGTCCCGGGGACGTCGGGGAGCCGGTCGGTGATTTCCAGGTCGATGACGGTGGCCGGGATCCGGTCCGCGGTGCCGGCCGGGAAGTGCACGGAGGTACGCGGGTTCATGGGGCGGCTCCGATCGGTGGGGGTGGGGACGGAGTCTGGGTGGTGCGGCCGGCGAGTTCGGTCAGTGCGCCGGTGGCCGCTGCGGCGGTGCCGGCGAGGATGGCGCCGGCCCGGGCGGCGTGCCGGTGGCCGCGTCCGCGCAGGGCCGCGCCGATCTCCCGGCGCAGCGCGGCGGGCAGCGTACGGCGCAGGTAGTCCTGCTCGGCGCCGAGGCTGGGCGCGCCGTCGAGCAGCCCGGCCATCATGATCTTGCCGCGGCCTTCGGCGTGGCAGCGGCGCAGGAAGTAGCGGAAGGTGCTGTGCCTGACGGGTACGCCGTGCGAGATGACCGCCTGCGGCACGTACCACCACTGCCCGCCGGTGACCGCGGCCATCCGCAGGCAGAGTTCGGTGTCCTCGGGCCGTGCCCGGTTGCCGACCTTGCCGAAGCCGGTGCGGAAGCCGCCGGCGGCGAGGAACGCGTCGCGGCGTACCGCCATGCTGGCCGACCAGACGTTACGCACCGGTCCGGGCCGGACCGGCTGGCCGGCGTACGAGCCGCCGACCGCCCACCGGAACTCGGCGGGGAACCAGCCGGGCTGGTGCCGTTCCCAGGCGGGTTCGATGGCGCCGCCGGCCCCGACCACCTTGGGGTCGGCGAAGGCGGCGACCAGTCCGGCCAGCCAGCCTGGGTGGGCGACGACGTCGTCGTCGAGGAACACCACCAGGTCGCTGCCGGCGTGCCGGGCACCGGTGTTGCGGTTGCCGGAGACACCCCGCTGGTACGCGTTGCCGAGCACGGTCACCGCAGGCAGTTCCCGGCGGATCCGGTCGGCGAGCGCCGGGTGGTGGTCGACCACGACGATGATCTCGGCCGGGGCGAGGTCCTGCCGGCGGACGGACTCGACGGCGGTCCGCAGCCCGGCGAGCCGGTCCGGGTGGTGGGTCGGTACCACCACGCTGACGGTTGGTCGACGCATCGCTCAGCCCTCCTCGACGGTCACCGGTACGGCGGCGGTCTGCTGCCGGCGGTGCTGCCGGCGGGTCCGGCGCAGTCGGCGTTCGCGGCCGAACTCACTGAGGATGGTGCGCAGCACCCGGGTGCCGTCGCGCACCGTGTCGAGGTTGCTCTCGCCGTGGATCCGCAGGTGCTCGATGCTCGGCACCTCGGTGATCCGCAGCCCGTGGGCGGCGACCCGTACGTTGATCAACGTTTCGATCTCGAAGCCGTCGCCCCACAGCTTGCCGCCGTCGGCGGGCCGGGGGGTGGTCGGGTCCGGCAGGTCCAGCGTCGGGACCACCCGCCGCCAGAAGGCGTTGTAGCCGTAGCACAGGTCGGTGAACCGGGTGCCGAACAGCAGGTTGACCATGCCGTTGAGGCCTTCGTTGCCGAGCCGGCGCAGCGGGGTGATGTCGTGGCTGCCGCCACCGGCGCGGAAGCGGGAACCCTTGGCGAAGTCGGCACCGGCGAGCAGCGCGGCGACGAAGCGCGGGATCTCGGCCGGGTCGGTCGACCCGTCGGCGTCGATCATCACCACGATGTCGCTGGTAGCGGCGGCGAAACCGCAGGCGAGGGCGTTGCCCTTGCCGGTACGGGTCTGCTGGACGATCCGCACCGCCGGCCAGAGTTCCCGTGCGACCTGCACCGTACGGTCGACCGAGCCGCCGTCGACGACGATGACCTCGTCGACGTCGCGGGGGAGCCGGGCGAAGACGTGCGGCAGGTTCCGCTCTTCGTTGATGGTGGGGATGACGACGGTCACCGACGGCAGGTGCGGGCCGGGCCGGGTCGTCGGCGGGGCCGGGTGCGGCGGGGTCGGGTGCGGCGTCGGCGGGGTCGGGTGCACGCGGGTGTTGGCGAAGACGGACATGCCGGTGTCCTCCGGGGGGTGGGGGAGGGTGCGGGACACCAGGCGACGCGGGGCCGTTCGCGAGCCGCCCGGACTGACTAGCGGTCCATCACCGGGGGTCAACAACCTGATATGCCGGTTATTTCGGGCGCCGCGCGGGTCAGTGGGCTGGGTCACATCCGCCGTTGCGTGGTCGCTCCGACCAGGGCCGGCATCAGGTGATGCCGGGCGTGCGCGCTGAGCCGCGCCGGGCGGGGACCGGGTGGGGGATCGTCACCGGCAGGTTTCCGGGCGGTTGCGGTGGGAGCGTTCCCATGACATGATAATGATCGATTGGCGCTGCGGAGCCAGCCAAGCACACCTGTTCGCCGAGGGCAACCGGATCTTCCGGACCGGCGATCCGACCGCCGAGTCGTCCGTCCGACGACAGGTGGTGCACCGACCTCACCAGGGTCCCGGCCGATGCGCCGGTGACCAGTTATGTCGCGAGGAGACAACTCCGCATGAACCTGAACCCACTACGCGGCGCTGGGCGCTCGCGGATGCGTCGCGGCCTGTCCGCGGCCGCCGCGGTCGTACTCGGCTCCGGTGTGCTCGTCGTCGCGGCCACCCAGGCCAGCGCCGCCGCCGGGTGTCGTGTCGACTACTCGGTCAACCAGTGGAACACCGGATTCACCGCCAACCTGACCGTCACCAACCTCGGTGACCCGCTGAGCAACTGGACCCTGGAGTGGGACTACTCCGGCAACCAGCAGATCACTCAGGCGTGGAATAGCGAATACACCCAGAGTGGTACGCGGGTGACTCTGCGCAATGCGCCGTGGAACGGTTCACTCGGCACCAACGCCAGCGTCAACCCCGGCTTCAACGCGAGCTACTCCGGCACCAACACCGCACCGACGGTGTTCCGCCTCAACGGCGTGGCCTGCAACGGCACCACCCAGCCGACGAGCCAGCCGCCGGTCACGACCGCGCCGCCGACCACCGCGCCGCCGCCCACGACCGCCCCGCCGCCCACGACGCTGCCGCCCACCACGGTGCCGCCTACCACGGTGCCGCCGACGTCTCCGCCGCCGACCGGTGGGCCGCGGGTGGACAACCCGTACGTGGGTGCGGATGTGTACGTGAACCCGATCTGGAGTGCGAACGCGGCGGCGGAGCCGGGTGGTAGCCGGATCGCGGATCAGCCGACCGCGGTCTGGCTGGACCGGACGAGTGCGATCTACGGCAACAACAGCCCGACGACCGGTGACATGGGTCTGGCCGACCACCTGGACGAGGCGGTGGCGCAGGACGCGGCGAACGGCAGCCGGTCGTTGGCGATCCAGATCGTGATCTACAACCTGCCGGGTCGGGACTGTTCGGCGTTGGCGTCCAACGGTGAGCTGGGTCCGGATGAGATCGACGCGTACCGGGACGACTACATCGATCCGATCGCGGAGATCATGGGTCGGGCGGAGTACCGGAACCTGCGGATCGTGTCGGTGATCGAGATCGACTCGCTGCCGAACCTGGTCACGAACGTGAGTGGTCGGGAGACCGCTGTTCCGGAGTGTGACGTGATGCTGGCCAACGGCAACTACGTCAATGGTGTCGGCTACGCGCTGGCGCAGCTCGGTGCGGTGCCGAACGTGTACAACTACGTGGACGCGGGTCACCACGGCTGGCTCGGTTGGGACAGTAACTTCGGTCCGAGCGCGCAGATCATCGCGGAGGCTGCGAACGCGTCGGGTGCCTCGCCGTCGGACGTGCACGGTTTCGCCACCAACACGGCGAACTTCTCGGCGTTGCAGGAGCCGTACATCACGGTTGACGGCACCACCCGGCAGTCGAACTGGATCGACTGGAACTACTACAACGACGAGTTGTCGTTCGCGCAGGCGTTCCGGCAGCGGCTCGTGCAGGAAGGCTTCTCCTCTAGCGTGGGGATGTTGATTGACACGTCGCGGAACGGGTGGGGTGGTGCGTCTCGGCCGACCGGGCCGAGCAGTGCCAGTGATCTGAACACCCGGATCGACGAGTCGCGGGTCGACCGGCGGATCCACAAGGGGAACTGGTGCAACCAGTCGGGTGCGGGTCTGGGTGAGCGTCCGACCGCGGCGCCCGCGTCGGGTATCGACGCGTACGTGTGGATCAAGCCGCCGGGTGAGTCGGACGGTTCGAGTTCGGAGATCCCGAACGACGAGGGTAAGGGCTTCGACCGGATGTGTGACCCGACGTACACGGGTAACCCGCGGAACAACAACAACATGAGTGGTGCTCTGCCGGACGCGCCGGTTTCCGGGCACTGGTTCTCGGCTCAGTTCCAGGAGCTGATGGCGAACGCGTACCCGCCGTTGTCGTAAGGCTGGGCGTAACGCTGAGCGGGGCCCGGTGCCGGACACGGCACCGGGCCCCGCCCCATATCGGTCTCTGAGTGGCCCTCCGGATCCCTCCGGTCAGGGCACGGTGCGTTCAACCGCCGCAGCGCCGTCGTGTTCCAGCTCCTGACGCGCCCGCTCCACCTGCTCCGGGCTGCCGTCACCACCCTTGGCCACCGCGAGGTCCTCCGCGTCCCACGGCTGCTCGGCACCGGTCCGCACCCGGACCGGACCGGCCTTGCCGTCCGGTGGCTGGAAATCCGGACCGTCCTGCTCCGTGTCCGGATCGGTGACCAGCAGCGGCACCGTGGTGTCGTCCTCGACAGCGGCTACCACCGCCGGTTCCTCCTCCAGCGGCACCCGGCCGATCGCATGGTCCCGGTCCGTCATGGTTGCCCCCTCCCGTCGGAGCCGTCGAGGACAGGGGTACCCGGGGCAGGGGCGGATATGCGCGGGGCGCCGACGTGCGGACATGCGCGACCTCCGGCGCAGCTGGCGCCGGAGGTCGCTGAGATCGGGAAGGTCGGGTCCTGGCGACGGATCAGAGCGACAGCACCCGGTCCAGCAGGTCCCGGTAGCGGCGGACCGCCATCCGCAGTTGCTCGGTGTCCTCCGGACCGGCGTCGGTCCACCCGCCGAGTTCGTCGCGCTGCGCGGTCAACGCCGCGGTGAGCGCCTCGACGGCCTCGGTCACAAGGTTCTGTGCCTCGCCCGCCGCGGCGTGCGGGTCGTCGACGAAGCGCAGCTGCACGTCCCGCCACCGGTCCCGGAACGCGTCCGCCTGCTCCGTCGCGAAGATCCCCGTTGGCACCGGCTGTCCCGCCGGCACCGGCTGCCCGGTCTGCTGCGGTTCGCCGCCGTCGCCCACCCGTACGGTGTCGTCGTCGCTGGGGTCGCGCGGCTCGTGCAGCCGCTCCGGGCCAGCCATCGCCGAGGCCGCGACCGCGCCGCCGACGGTGGCGGCGCCGAACGCGGTCGGCTGTTCGACCGGCTCGTGGTGGACCGGCTCGTCCCGGTCGGGCGTCGCCATGCCGGAGACGACCTCGGTACGGTCCGGGTCCACGTACCCGTCGCGGTCGTGACCGGCGTCCGGACGGCCCGGTCCGCCGTGCGGGGTGATGACCTCGGTACGTTCGTCGTGCCACTGATCGGTGCGGGCCATGGTGTCTCTCCTCAGCGGGTCGAAGCTTCCGTCGGGGTCGAGGCTTGTTCGGTCGGGGTCGTGGTGGGTACGGGGTCCTCGCCGAGCAGCTCGGCGAAGAGCGCCCGGTAGTGCACCACGGCCTGACGCAACTGCTCGGTGCTCGCCTCCCCGCGCTCGTTGGCCAGATGGATCTCGTGCGCCTCGCGGTACCTGCCGAGAGTACGGGCGTGCTCCACGGAGAGCTGAGCCACCTGCTCGTCGTAGTCCCCGGTCGGGTAGCCGAGTTCGGCGATCAGCCGGGTGAGCAGTTCGTCGGCGTCGCCGACCGCGGCGCCAGGCGCGTCGACGAACCGGGTCTGCACGTCGGCCCAGGCGGCGGCGTAGCGGGCGCGGGACGTTTCGGACAGCGGGGTCAGGGTCAACTCGGCGTGCCGGCGTTCCCGCTGTCGGAGCTCGCGCTCGGCGGCGCTGCGGCTGTCCTGCTCGGCGACGACCCGGTCGTACTCCGGACCGAAGGTGCCACGCAGGTCGTGGCGCCGCCGCCACCGGGTCCAGAGCAGGGCGAGCGCTGCGAGCACGACGAGAAGTACGGCGGCGATGAGGACGATCTCGATGGGCGACATGGTTGTTCCTCCTTCTCGCCCTGGTATTCCCGCTCGACCGGGATCCTCAATCCAGGTTTGTCACATTTCCTTGACGATCTCGCCGGCATCTGATCCGGATCGGCCGCCGGGGTGGTCCGCTGCAGGTCGCGACGACGACCGTGGATGCCGCCGTATGTGGCCGCTTTCGGTACGCTCCGTGCCCACAATCGACCGCTGAGTGCCTCTGGTAGTGCCTGAGCCGTTAATTACGTATCCTTCCGGAGGCGCCGGACACGACTGACCGTCCACTCACCCGGACCGGTCGGTTCGCATCCGCCGCGCCAGCTCAGCCACCACCGCGCCGGCGAGGTCTGATGAATACCCGCAACTGGTCGATCCGCTCGAAGATCGTTGCGCTGGTCGCTGTCCCGATCGCCGCGCTGCTGGCGCTGTGGATCTTCGCGACGTCGCTGACCGTCGGCCCGGCGCTGAGCCTGCTGGGTGCCCAGGCACTGCTCGACGACGTCGGCCGCCCCGGCGAAGCGGTGATGGTCGAGCTGCAGCGGGAACGCCGACTCTCCGTGGTGTACCTGTCCCGCGCCGATGGTCAGAACGCGCTGCGCGCCGGTGACCTGCGGCAGTTGCGGGCCCAGTGGGAGGCGACCGACGCGGCGGTCGAGGAGTTCCGGCGCTCCGCTCGCGGCGACGAGCCGCCGGCGGATCCGTCCGTGCTGGACGAGCGGATCGCGGCGACCCTGTCCGAGCTGGAACTGCTGCCGTCCGGCCGAGGGTTCATCGAGCGTCGGGAGATGGACGCAGCCGGCGCGCTGGGCCTCTACAGCGGCATCGTCGACACCGCGTTCCAGATGTTCGGGGCGTTGGCCGGGCTGCCGGACAACGAGATCAACCGGCAGGCGCGGGCGCTGACCGACATCGGGCTGGGCCGCGACCTGCTCGGCCGGACCGACGCTCTGCTCGCCGGGGCCTTCGCTGCCGGTGAGTTGACCGCCGCCGGCCACCTGCAGCTGGTGCAGATCGTGGCCAACCAACGGTTCCTGTTCGACCGGGCGGTGGCCGAGCTGCCCGACCCGGACAGCCGGACCTACCACCAGCTCGCCGCCGGTGACGACTACACCGGGCTGCGGCAGATGCAGGACACGCTGATCGCCGGCGGGCCGGCCGAGGACGGGCTGCCGGTTTCCGAGTCCCGCTGGCGGGCCAGCTACCAGCTGGTCCAGGAGCAGCTGCGCGAGTTCGAGCTGCTCGCCGCCGCCGCGTTGACCGAACGCAGCATGCCGACCGCGATCGCCATTCTGGCCCGGCTCGCCGCGGCCGGCCTGGTCGGCCTGGCCGCGGTGATCGTCTCCGTGGTCATCTCGCTGCGGGTCGGCCGGTCGCTGATCCACCGGTTGACCGGGCTGCGCGCCGCCGCCCTGGAGCTGGCCGGCGAGCGGCTGCCCGGGGTGGTCGCCCGGCTACGGCGCGGCGAGGACGTCGACGTCGTCACCGAAGCCCCGCCGCTGGAGTACGGCGCCGACGAGATCGGCCAGGTCGGGCACGCGTTCAGCGAGGTGCAGCGGACCGCCGTCCGGTCGGCCGTCGAGGAGGCGGCGCTGCGTCGCGGGCTGAACGAGACGTTCCTCAACATCGCCCGCCGCAGCCAGACGCTGCTGCACCGGCAGCTGGCCGTACTGGACCGGATGGAACGGCGCAGCACCGACCCGACGGAGCTGGAGGACCTGTTCCGGGTCGACCACATGGCGACCCGGATGCGTCGGCACGCCGAGGACCTGGTGATCCTCGCGGGGGCCGCACCGGGCCGGGGATGGCGCAACCCGGTGCCGATGGTCGACGTGATCCGGGGTGCCGTCTCCGAGGTCGAGGACTACGCCCGGGTGCACGTCACAACCGTGGAGGCAGCAGCGGTCGCCGGCCGAGCGGTGGGCGACGTCATCCACCTGCTGGCCGAGCTGATCGAGAACGCCACGTCCTTCTCCCCGCCGCAGACCCGGGTCACCGTCATCGGCCAGAGCCTGCCCAACGGGTACGCGGTCGAGGTCGAGGACCGGGGCCTCGGCATGGAACCGGACACGATCGAGGACGCCAACCAGCGCCTCGCCGAGCCGCCGAACTTCGACCCGCACAACAGCGCCCGGCTCGGCCTGTTCGTCGTCGCCCAGTTGGCGGCCAAGCACGGTGTACGGGTCCGGCTCCGGCCGTCACCGTTCGGCGGGATCACCGCCGTCACGCTGATCCCGGCGGAGCTGGTGGTGCCCGAGTCCGAGGTGCTGGCGCTGCCGTCCGGCCGGCCACCCACCGCACTGACCACGGTCCGGCCGACTCCCGCGCCGGACGCGCTGGCCACCGTGCGGCCGGGCCCCGAGCCGGAAGCGCTGACCACCCTCCGGCCGGGCCCGGCACCGGAGGTGGCCGGGCGGCCGACCGCCGAGCCTGCGGCGGAACCGACCGGGGTGCAGCTGCCGGCCCGCCGCCGTCCCACCACCCTGCCGACCCGGCGGTCCAGTGGCGCGGGCGCGACCACCGAGGACGGCCTGCCGCGCCGGGTACGCCAGTCCAGCCTGGCGCCCCAACTGCGCCAGGCGCCCGATTCGCCCGGGGCCGACGGTCAGCCGCTGCGGGAAGCCCCGCAACGGTCCCCGCAGGAGGTGCGGTCCCTGATGTCCGCGTTGCAGGCGGGAACCGCCCGGGGCCGGCAGGCGGCCGGCCTGCCGGCGGCCGGGCAGCCGGGTGGCACCGGCGACACGACGTCGATCGCCGACGGCGGCCCGGTGCCGCCGGCGGGCGACGGCACCCCCGGTCCCGGCGACGAGCCGGCTGCCGTGGCATCGGAACCGTCCCCGACCGGGCCGACCGGCCCGGTCCGGGGCACCGCGACTCCGCCTCCGGGCGCGGTGCTGCCGCCCCCGGCGACGGAAGAGTCGGAGAGGGAGCTGTAGCTGTGCACACCATGCGGCATGCGATGAACCTCGACTGGCTGCTCGACGACCTCGTCGACCGGGTCCCGACCGCGCAGCAGGCCGTCGTGCTGTCCGCCGACGGGCTGCTGATGGGCGCGTCGCGGGGGCTGACCCGGGAGGGCGCCGAGCACATGGCGGCGATGGCCGCCGGCTTCCAGAGCCTCGCCAAGGGCGCCAGCCGGCACTTCGGTTCGGGCCCGGTACGGCAGACCGTGATCGAGATGGAGTCGGCGTACCTGTTCGTCACCGCGGCCGGGCACGGGGCGTGCCTGGCGGTGCTCGCCGCGGCCGACGCGGACATCGGCCTCATCGCGTACGAGATGGCGATGCTGGTCACCCGGGTCGGGCAGACCCTCAGCGCACCGAGCCGGACACCTGCGGCGCAATCCGATGCGGGGTGATCCGGCCGGACCCCACGACTGGCTGGACTCCGACGCCGGCCCGGTGGTCCGTCCGTACACGGTGACCGGGGGGCGGGTGCGGCCGACCGGTGCCACCTTCGACCTGCTGGCCTTCGTGGTGGCGAAAGCACCGGAGGGCACCGACGGGGAGGCCCCGCTGCAGCCGGAACACCGGCGCATCGTCGGGCTGGCCCAGCAGCCGGTCTCGGTCGCCGACCTGGCTGCCGACCTCGATCTCGCGCTCGGCGTGGTCCGGGTCCTGCTCGGGGACCTGCTCGCCGCCGGACTGATCGCCCTCTACGAACCCCCGGCTTCGGCCGCTCACCCCCACGACGACATACTCAAGGCGGTGGTCAATGGACTCCGTGCGCTCTAACTGGCATCAGCCTTCCCGGCGGGTCCCACTCGCGCTGAAGATACTCATCGCGGGCGGTTTCGGCGTCGGGAAGACCACCCTGGTCGGCGCGGTCAGTGAGATCCGGCCGCTGCAGACCGAGGAGGTGCTGACCAGCGCCAGCCTGGGCACCGATGACACGTCCTGGGTGGAGGGCAAGAACACCACGACCGTCGCGATGGACTTCGGCCGGATCACCATCAACGATGATCTGCAGGTCTATCTGTTCGGTACGCCGGGGCAGGACCGGTTCTGGTTCCTCTGGGACGAGTTGGCGTTCGGCGCGCTCGGTGCGGTGGTGCTGGCCGACACCCGTCGGCTCGCCGACTGTTTCCCGTCGGTCGACTACTTCGAGCAGCGGGGCACGCCGTTCGTCGTCGGGGTCAACTGCTTCGAGGGGGCGCAGCAGTTCAGTCAGGACTCGGTGCGCCGTGCGCTCGACCTCGACCCGGATGTGCCGATCGTGCTGTGCGACGCCCGCAACCGTGGCTCGGGCAAGACGGTGCTGATCGCACTGGTCGAGCATGTGGCGTACCTGCGCGGTCAGCCGGTGCCGGCGGGCTGACCTGCCGCCGGTTGCCGGCCGGTGTCGACCAGCACGACGTCCAGCCGGCGCGGCCCGTGCACCCCTTCCACCCGGTTCAGTTCGATGTCGCTGGTGGCGGACGGTCCGGAGATCAGCGTGATCGGTCGGGTCGGGACGGCCAGCCGGGCCAGCGCCGCCGGTACCCCGGCCACCACCTGGTCGGTCCGGACCACGCAGACGTGATGGTCGGGCACCAGGGTGAGCCGGCGTGGGCCCTGCGCCGGGCCGGTGTCCAGCAGCACCGTCCCGGTCCGGCCGATCGCCACCGCGCAACCGGTCAGCGCGGCCAGGCCGGGCTGGTCCAGGTCGGTGACGGACAGTGGCCGGGTGGGGCCGTCGCGTAGCACCTCCCCGGTGTAGCCGCGTAGCCAGCCGTCCGGCAGGTCCTGCGGTACCGCGACCCGGCGCACCCCGGCGAGCACCTCGGCGATCCGGTCGGCCAACCGGTCCGGTACACACCGGTGCACCGTCGCCCGGTAGTCGACCAGCCGGTCCACCAGGAGAGCGGCCGGTTCCGCGTCGGCCGGTTCTGTGCCGGCCGGTTCCGCGTCGGCTGTCCGGTAGTCGCGTGGCACCCGTACCGGCAGCGGCACCGGCCGGTGGTCCCGCGCCGCCCGCAACCGGGCCAGGATCTCGGTACGGGCGTCAGCCACTGCGCGTCCTCCCGTCCTCGTGCGGCCCGGCGCTGTCGTCATGTGGCCCGGTTCCGCCGTCGGGGCGGGTCAGCCACCAGTCACGGAAACTCTGCCGGGGCGGCACCGGCGCGTCCCGGCTGGCCGTCCAGCCGGCCAACGGCCACGGCAACCGGCGGACCGTGCCGCGCCGTCCGGCGGCCAGCCGTACCGGGGCGGCTGCCCGGCGGGCGGCGCGCAGCGCGGCGGCGTACCGTCGGCGGTCGCGCATCACCCACGACATCGCGCCCATCGCGGCGCGCTCGGCGGACGGGCGTCGGCGGGCCTCGTCGACCCCACGCTGGCGCAAATGCACCAGCACCTGCGGGATGTCGATGCGTACCGGGCAGGCGTCGAAGCAGGCGCCGCAGAGGGTCGAGGCGTACGGCAGGGTCCGGTTCGCTCCGGCCCGGGGGCCGGTGAGCTGCGGGGAGAGGATCGCCCCGATCGGCCCCGGATACACCGACCCGTACGCGTGACCACCCACCCGCTCGTAGACCGGGCAGACGTTCAGACAGGCGGAGCAGCGGATACAGCGCAGTGCCTGCCGGCCGACCGGGTCGGCGAGGGTGTCGGCCCGGCCGTTGTCGAGCAGCACGATGTGCAGCTGCCGCGGCCCGTCGCCGGGGGTCACCCCGGTCCACATCGAGGTGTACGGGTTCATCCGTTCGCCGGTCGACGAACGCGGCAGCAGCTGCAGGAAGATCTCCAGGTCCTGGAAGGTCGAGACGATCTTCTCCACCCCGACCACCGAGATCATCGTCTCCGGCAGGGTCAGGCACATCCGTCCGTTGCCCTCGGACTCGACCACGACCAGGGTGCCGGTGCGTGCCACCGCGAAGTTCGCCCCGGAGATCGCCACCCGCGCGGAGAGGAACCGTTCCCGCAGGTGGCGGCGGGCCGCTTCGGCCAGCGCCGGCGGGTCGTCGGTGAGGGTGGCCAGGTCGACGCCGGGCATCCGGCGGGCGAAGATCTCCCGGATCTGGGTCCGGTTGTAGTGGATCGCCGGGACCAGAATGTGCGACGGCGTGTCCCCGGCGAGCTGGACGATGAGCTCGGCGAGGTCGGTCTCGATCGCTTCGATGCCGGCCGCTTCGAGTGTCTCGTTGAGTCCGATCTCCTGGGTGGCCATTGATTTGATCTTGACGACCTGGTCGGCGCCGGTCCGCCGGACCAGGTCGGTCACCACCCGGCCCGCCTCGGCCGCGTCCCGTGCCCAGTGCACCTGGGCGCCGGCGGCGGTGGCCGCCGCCTCGAACTCCTCGAGCAGTTCGGGCAGGCGAGCCAGCACGTCGTCCTTGACCGCCGCCCCGGCGACCCGCAGCGCCTCCCAGTCCGGCAGCTCGGCGACCATCCGTTCCCGCTTGCCCCGGATGGTGCGGGTGGCCCGGTGCAGGTTGGCCCGCAGCTGGGCGTTGCCCAGCTCGCGGGCGGCCGCGGTGGGGAACGGCAGCCGGGCGGTCACGTTGCCGCTGTCGTTGCTGCCGCTGCCGCTGGTGCCGCTGGTGCTGGTGCTGGTCAATTCGGCTCCTCCGCCGTGCCGGCCAGGATCTGCGCGTAGTGCACCGCTCGTACCGGGCTGCGGGACCGGGTCAGCCCGCCGCCGATGTGGGCCAGGCACGAGTTGTCGGCCGCCGCCAGGTAGTGGGCGCCGGTGCCGCGTACCGCCCGGCACTTGTCGGCCAGCATGGCGCCGGAGACGGCGGCGTTGCGCATCGCGAAGGTACCGCCGAAACCGCAGCACTCCTCGGCGTCCGGCAGATCGCGCAGGTCGATCCCGCGGACCGCACGCAGCAGCCGCAGCGGCCGGTCACCCAGCCGCAGCATCCGCAGCCCGTGGCAGGTCGGGTGGTAGGTGACCGGGTGTGGGAAGGCGGCTCCGACATCGGTGACGCCGAGCACGTCGACCAGCAGCTCGGACAATTCGTACACCCGGGGTCGCAGCTGGTCGACCGCGGCGGCGAGCGCAGGGTCGTCGGCGGCCAGTCGCGGGTACGCGTCGCGGACCATCGCCACGCACGAACCGGACGGGGCGACCACCACCGGGTGGTCGCGGAACGTCTCGACGAACCGGCGTACCAGGGGTATCGCCTCGGCCCGGTACCCGCTGTTGCCGTGCAGCTGCCCGCAGCAGCTCTGGTCGAGCGGAAAGTCGACGGTGTGCCCGAGCCGCTCCAGCAACTGCACGACGGCCCGCCCGGTGCCCGGGTAGAGCACGTCGTTGACGCAGGTGACGAAGAGTGCGACGCGCATCGGCTCAGCCCTGCCGGAAGAAGGGGAGGTGGCGCTGCCGGGCGGCGAGCAGATGCTCGCGTACCGCTGTCTCGGCCCGGTCCGGGTCGCCGGACGCCACCGCGTCGACGATCCGGTGGTGCTCGGCCCCGCTGGTGCGGTAGTGGGTGGGCGGGAAGTGCAGCCGGAACAGGTGCAGGTGCGGTCGGAGGCGGACGACCGCGTCGTGCAGCATCCGGTTGCCGGACCGTTCGGCGAGCAGGTTGTGGAACCGGGCGTCCTGGGCGGTGAAGGCGGCGATGCTCGCGTAGCCCTGCGCGCCGGGCACCGGACCGGGCAGGTCGGCGGCCGCGCGGAGCAGGTCGAGCGTGGCCGGCTCGGTGGACGCCGACCGGGCGGCGGCCCGTCGGGCGGCGGCGGTCTCCAGGATCAGCCGCATCTCGACGAGTTCGTCGAACTCGTCGCGGGTAAGCAGTGGCGTGGCGGTGTATCCGACCAGCGGGCGCTTACGGACCAGCCCGTCGGCTTCCAGCCGGGCGAGCGCCTCGCGTACCGGGGTGGGGGAGACCTGCAGGTCGCGGGCCAGGGCGTCGATGTTGATCCGGGCGCCCGGGGCGACCACGTGGTCCATCACCTGGGCGCGGACGGTCTCGTACACGTCGTCGGTGAGGGTGAGACGACGCGCTGGCCGCACGGGACCCTCCTCGGTGCTCGACCCGCAGGTGGCCGGTCGGGTGGTCGCCCGGCCCGGCAGCGGGTAGATCAAAGATCCTATAGGATCGTACGGATTGAGTCGAGTGTCCGACGTCGGCGGCCCGGGTTCCAGCCGGGCCAGGCCGACGCGGACGGCGGAAGGGAGTCCGGTGCGCGTAGCGGAGCCGAATCCGGCGGCAGAGACGATCTACCTCGGCTGTTACACGGCCGAGGGCGGTGGGAACGGGGCCGGGGTGATGGTCGCCCGCCGGGACCCGGCGACCGGCCAGCTCAGCGAGCCCACGCTGGCCGCCGAGTGCGCCTCGCCGTCGTTCCTCGCCCGGCACCCGCACCGTCCGGTGCTGTACGCGGTCAACGAGTTGGACGAGGGCACCGTCAGCGCCTGGTCGGTCCACGGCGACCGGCTGCGCCCGCTGGGCAGCCGGTCCACCGGCGGGTCGAGCCCGTGCCACCTGGCGTTCGCCGCGACGGGTGGGCATCTGGTCAGCGCGAACTACGTCAGCGGCAGCGTCGCGGTGCATCCGGTCGACGACGACGGGGCGCTACTGCCGCGTACCGATCTGCAGACGCATTCGGGCACCGGGCCCCGACCCGACCGGCAGGAGGGTCCGCACGCCCACATGGTCTCCCCGGACCCGGACGGTGCCGGACTGTACGTCGTCGACCTGGGCACCGACGCCGTGCACCGCTACCTGCTCGATCCGGCGACCGGCACGCTGACCGAGCCGGACCCGGCAATGGCGGCGACGCCGGGCAGCGGCCCTCGGCATCTCGCCCGGCACCCCGACGGCCGGTGGGCGTACTTGGTGGGGGAGTTGGATGCCAGCGTGACGGCGTACGAGATCGACGGGGCCGGTGGGCTGACCGAGCGTGCCCGGGTGCCGGCGAGCGAGTCGTCCGGCGGTGCGGCCGGTGGGGCGCAGCCCGCCGAGATCGCGGTCGGGCCGGGCGGCCGTTTCCTCTACGTCGCCAACCGTGGCCCGGACACCGTCGCGGTCTTCTCGCTGGCCGTCCCCGACCAGCCGAGGTACGTCGCCGAGGTGTCGTCCGGCGGCCGCTGGCCGCGCCACTTCGCGATCGTCGGCGATCATCTGTACGTCGCCAACGAGCGGTCGGACTCGGTGGGCGTGTTCGTGATCGACTCCGCCGACGGGGTGCCGAACCCGGTCGGTGACCCGGCGCCGGCGCCGACGCCGACCTGCGTACTGCCGGGTTTCTGAGGCCCTGCGGCTGATGTCCGTCTCATGACGGCGCGGGCTGTTTGCCGAGGCAGACGGGGTCATGCCGGTCTTCTCGAAACGTAAGGAAGCGGAGCGGCTACCTGAAGTCACCAATTTCCATTCAAGTGTTTCTCCTCCGTAACTTTCGTCCGAACGTACCTGGCACCCTGGCCTGCGCATCCGGAGTATGGGACCGTGCCAGGCCGCCATCGAATGCGACGTCGGGTTCGCGGAGCAGGCGCCATCGCAGCGGCGATGGCGCTTGTCGTCGTCACCGCCGGGGTCTGGTTCGGCTACCAACGTCTCACCGCCCCGTCCTGCTCCGGGGCGCTGCCGCTGGTCGTCTCCGCCACACCGGAGATCGCGCCGGCCGTGCAGGCGGCGGCGGACCGGTGGCGGGCCGACAGTGGCGCGGTCGGTGACACCTGCGTCGCGGTCGAGGTCACCGCATCCGACCCGGTCGACGTGGCCGCTGTGGTCGCCGGGCAGCACGGTGTCGCGCTGGCCGGGGTCGGCCAGGCCAGCGGTACGGCGATCGCGCCGGACGTGTGGGTGCCGGACTCGTCCACCTGGCTGCTCCGGCTGAGTTCGCTGGCCCCCGGGTTCACCCCGGCCAACAACGAGTCGGTGGCCCGTAGCCCGGTGGTGGTCGCGATGCCCGAGCCGGTGGCGACCAACCTGGGCTGGCCCGACCAGCAGCTGACCTGGACCGACCTGCTGCAGCAGATCACCACCGGCACCGAGCTGCGGACCGGCATCGTCGAACCGACCCGCGACGCGGCCGGCCTGTCCGGCCTGCTCGCCCTCGGTGAGGCGGCCGGCGAGGCGGGAGCGAACGCCCAGCAGGCGACCACGGCGGCGCTGCGCGCCCTGGCCACCGGCCGGTCCGCGCTGCGGGAGGACCTGATCGCGCGCTTCCCGCGCTCGGCCGATCCCGCGTCGGTCGCCTCCGCGCTCGGTGCCGCCGCCCTGTCCGAGGAGGACGTGATCGAGTACAACGCCGCGCAGCCGCCGATCGCGCTCGCGGCGCTGTACCTGGAACCGGCGCCGATGTCGCTCGACTACCCGTACGCGGTGCTGCCCGGCGCCGACCCGGCGAAGGCCGCCGCCGCGGCCGGCTTCTACTCGGTGCTGACCGGTGCCGGGTTCCGGGAACGGCTCGGTGACCAGGGGCTGCGGGCGCCGGATGGCACCTGGGGGGCCGGTTTCAGCGCGCCTCAGGGGGCACCCAGCCCGGCCGGCACCGCACCGGCGACCGTCACCCCGGACTCCGGCGGTACGGCGGCCGGTGGCCTGGACCCGGTGGTGATCGACCGGACCCTCGCCACCTGGACGTCGGTCACCCTGCCCGCCCAGATGCTCGCGGTGATCGACGTTTCCGGTTCGATGCTGGAGCCGGTGCCCACTGCGGACAACGTCACCCGGGCCGATCTCACCCGGGAGGCGGCCCGCCGAGGGCTCGGCCTGTTCGACGATTCATGGGCCCTCGGACTATGGATCTTCTCCACCGAGTTGGACGGCGAGCAGGACTGGCGGGAACTCGTGCCGATCAGCCCGTTGAGTAGTCGTCGGGCGGAGCTGGAAGCGTCGCTGTCGGAGGTCGTGCCGAAGCGAAACGGAAATACCGGTTTGTACGACACGACGCTCGCCGCTTATCTGGCGGTGCAGGACGAATGGGCAGCCGGGCGTGTCAACTCGGTGGTCATCTTCACTGATGGTAGGAACGAGGACGACAGCGGGTTGACCCAGGATGAGCTGTTGGCCGAGCTGGCCGAGGCGGCTGATCCACAGCGGCCCATCCAGGTGATCTACGTCGGCATCGGCGACGGGGTGAGTCAGGAGGAACTGGAGTCGATCACCAATACCACCGGCGGCGGGGTGTTCGTAACCGAGGATCCGGCCAACATCGGTGACATTTTGCTCAAGGCGATCGCTCTCCGCCCGACAACCGTGCGCTGAGTCGGTGATGTGGGGGTTCGAGAGGATTTGTCGAGCCACCGAGTGACTGAGGGTTGTGAAATGGCTCCATATTGTACCTCTATTGTGGAAGCCCCCTGGCCAACTGACGGTAATCTGTCGCAAGCTTCGGCCATACCGGATGGTGGGCCAAGATATCGGGGTGCCGCGGCACCACCGGTACCAACGACGGGCCAGCGAGGTGCCCGGGGTCTGCGTCGACTCGAGCGAGCTGGGGAGGGCTAGTGACGTCGGCGACTTTGGTCAACGCTGCGGTGGTGCAACCGGAATCCCCACCGGGAGCGCCCACTGCAGTGCTGCACGCGCGACAGCGTGCCTACATTCGGGCGATCGCCGCCCTTGACATCGGCGTGCTCTGCGCCGCCGTGCTGGCCGGCTACCTGGTGCGTTTCGGCGCCGAGGAAGCCACCGGAGCGGACCTACCGTACGTCCTGACGACCCCGTGTCTGATGATCGCGTGGCTGGCCTCGCTGAAGTTGCTGCGCTGCTACGACGACCGGGTGCTCGGCTACGGCGCCGACGAGTACCGGCGGGTGATCACCGCCAGCCTGCGGCTGGCCGGCACCGTGGCGATCATCGGCTACGTCGCCAACGTCGGAATCAGCCGGGGCTTCCTGGCGGTGGCCTTCGCGGTTGGCACCGTCGGTCTGGTCGCCGGCCGGTTCGGCGCCCGTAAGTACCTGCACCGCCAGCGGGCCACCGGGACGGGGTGGTTCCGCAAGGTGCTGGTGGTCGGGGACACCCCACACGTGCTGGAGCTGGTACACACCCTGCGGCGGGAACCGTACGCGGGCTACCGGGTGGTCGGTGCCTGCATCCCGGACGCGCTGCTGGCCCCGGTGCCGCAGCGGCTCGGTGACGTGCCGGTCGCCGGTTCGTTCCGCAACATCCCGGATGCCGCCGCCGCCACCGGTGCCGACACCGTCGCGGTCACCGCGTCCGGGGAGCTGACCGCCACCCGGCTGCGCCGGCTCGGCTGGCAGTTGGAGGGCACCGGCATCGACCTGGTGCTGGCCCCGGCGCTGACCGACGTGGCCGGTCCGCGGATCCACACCCGGCCGGTCGCCGGGCTGCCGCTGATCCACGTCGAGGCACCCGAGTTCCGGGGCACCCGCAAGCTGGTCAAGGGCTTCGTCGACCGGTCGGTGTCGCTGCTGGCGGTGACCCTGCTGCTGCCGGTGCTGACCCTGCTCGCCCTGGCGATCAAGATCGACAGCCGGGGGCCGGTCATCTTCAAGCAGGTCCGGGTCGGCCAGGGCGGGCGGGAGTTCCACGTCTACAAGTTCCGCACGATGGTGGTCGACGCCGACAAGCTGCTCGCCGAGCTGGCGGCCAAGAACGAGACCGACGGGCTGATGTTCAAGATGCGCGACGACCCGCGCATCACCCGGGTCGGCAGGTTCCTGCGCAAGTACTCGCTCGACGAGCTGCCGCAGCTGGCGAACGTACTGTTCGGCCACATGAGCCTGGTCGGTCCGCGACCGCCGCTGCCGTCGGAGGTGGCCCGCTACGACGGAGACGTCGCCCGCCGGCTGCTGGTCAAGCCCGGGATGACCGGCCTGTGGCAGGTCAGCGGCCGGTCCGACCTGTCCTGGGAAGACGGCATCCGGCTCGACCTCTACTACGTGGAGAACTGGTCGCTGGCCAGCGACCTGACCATCCTGTGGAAGACCTTCGGCGCGGTCGTCAACGGCCGCGGCGCGTACTGACCTGGGCCTTGACACCAACTGGCCCTGATCGCGACGCATGCCGATCTGGCCGTCGGCGTCAGCCGGCGGTCAGCCAGGGGGCCGGGTGGTCGCGTACCGCCCGGACCACCGCGCCGGCCGCGCCGGTCGCCGCCGCCTCGGCGCCGAGCAGCGAGGCCCGGACGGTCACCGGCGACCAGCCGACGGTCAGCACCCGCCGGCCGATCTCCGCCTCGACGACCGGCGACAGCCACGGGGCCAGCGGCGCGTAGATGCCACCGAGCACGATGGTCTGCACATCCAGCAGGTTGACCACCCCGGCGAGCACCACGCCGAGCGCGCCGGCCGCCGCCGTCAACGACCGGCGGACCTGCTGCTCGGAGCCTGCGGCCCGCTCGGCGACCTGGCGCAGCGCCTCGGTGGCGGTCAGTCCCTGCCCGGCCAGGCCGGCCGAGCGCAGGATCGCCTCCTGTCCGGCGTACTGCTCCAGACAGCCGCGTGCCCCGCAGCGGCAGCTCGGTCCGTCCGGGCGGACCGCGAGGTGGCCGAGCTCACCGCTCCACCCCCGGGTGCCCCGGAACAGGCGGCCGTCCAGCACGATCCCGGCACCGATGCCGATCTCACCGGAGACATAGACGAAGTCGGCCGGCTCGCCGTGGCGGGCGTGCAACTCACCCAGGGCGGCGAGGTTGGCCTCGTTGTCCACGGTCAGCGGTACGTCGGCGAGCGGGCCGCCGTCGGCGGCCAGCACGGCCGGAACGTCGACGTCCTGCCAGCCCAGGTTCGGCGCGAGCCGGACGAGCCCGTCCCCGGTCACCAGCCCGGGTACGGCCAGCGCGGCGCCGGCCAGCGGGAGCCCGCGTGCCTGCGGCGCGGTGAGCACCTCGCCGGCCAGCGCGGCGAGCCGGGTCAGCACCAGCTCCGGCGGGTGCGGACGTTGATCCGCCGGCAGCACCGCCCGGTGGCGTACCGTTCCGGACAGGTCCACCAGGCAGGCGGCCAGGTAGTCGACGTTGATCTCCAGACCGAGACCGGCCGGGCCGTCGGCGGCGAGTGCCAGCCCGGTCGCCGGCCGGCCGGCGCCGGTCCGGGGCACCGGCGCCACCTCGGTGAGCAGGTTGCCGCCGATCAGTTCGTCGACGAGCGCCGAGACGGTGGCCCGGGTCAGCCCGGTGGCTGCGGCGATCTCGGCGCGCGACGGCGGGCGACCGGCGGCGGCGACCTGGCGGGCCACCAGCCCGAGATGGTGCTCGCGCAGACCAGCCTGGCGTAGCGGGGATTCTGGCGTGCGCATGGCCTTGACAATGCCACACGGCAGGAAAATAATTCAATCACTAAACAAATCTGTCGCGTTACGCGGAGGTCACCATGACAGTCCAGCCCACACCGGCCGACAAATTCTCCTTCGGGCTCTGGACCGTCGGATGGCAGGCCCGTGACCAGTTCGGCGACGCCAGCCGTGGCCCGCTCGACGCGGTCGAGGCGGTGCACCAGCTCGCCAGCCTCGGCGCGTACGGCATCACCTTCCACGACGACGACCTGGTCCCGTTCGGCTCCGACGCGGCCAGCCGCGACCAGCACATCGCCCGGTTCCGCAAGGCCCTGGAGGAGACCGGCCTGGTGGTGCCGATGGTCACCACCAACCTCTTCGGCCACCCGATCTTCAAGGACGGCGGCTTCACCAGCAACGACCGCTCCATCCGGCGGTTCGCGCTGCGCAAGGTGCTGCGCAACATCGACCTCGCCGCCGAGCTCGGCGCGAAGACCTTCGTCATGTGGGGCGGCCGGGAAGGCGCCGAGTACGACCACGCCAAGGACATCCGGGCCGCGCTCGACCGCTACCGCGAGTCCGTCGACCTGCTCGGCCAGTACGTCGTCGACCGGGGCTACGACCTGCGGTTCGCCATCGAGCCCAAGCCCAACGAGCCGCGCGGCGACATCCTGCTGCCCACCGTCGGCCACGCCCTCGCCTTCATCTCCAGCCTGGCCCACCCGGAGCTGGTCGGGCTCAACCCCGAGGTCGGCCACGAGCAGATGGCCGGGCTCAACTTCACCCACGGCATCGCCCAGGCCCTGTGGCACGGCAAGCTGTTCCACATCGACCTCAACGGCCAGCGCGGCGTCAAGTTCGACCAGGACCTGGTCTTCGGCCACGGCGACCTGCTCAACGCGTTCTCCCTGGTCGACCTGCTGGAGAACGGCGGCCCCGACGGCACCCCCGCCTACGACGGCCCCCGGCACTTCGACTACAAGCCCTCGCGCACCGAGGACTACACCGGCGTGTGGGCCTCCGCCGCCGCCAACATGCGCACGTACCTGCTTCTCAAGGAGCGGGCCGCCGCGTTCCGGGCCGACCCCGAGGTGCAGGAGGCCCTGGCCGCCAGCAAGGTCCCGGACCTGGCGGTGCCCACCCTCAACCCGGGCGAGACCTACACCGATCTGCTCGCCGACCGGGCCAGCTTCGAGGACTTCGACCCGGAGGCCGTCGCCGAGCAGGGCTTCCACTTCGTACGGCTCAACCAGCTCGCGGTCGAGCACCTGCTCGGCGCCCGTTCCTGACCACCAGCTGACCCCCGCCCACCCCGCCCGACCCCTCCTGGAGGACCAGCCGTGACCCTCGTCGCCGGCGTCGACTCGTCGACCCAGTCGTGCAAGGTGGTGATCCGCGACGCGGACACCGGCAAGCTGGTCCGTGAGGGCCGGGCGGCGCATCCGGACGGCACCGAGGTGCACCCGGACGCCTGGTGGGCGGCGCTGCAACAGGCCGTCGACTCCGCCGGCGGGCTGGACGACGTGTCCGCCGCCGCCGTCGCCGGCCAGCAGCACGGCATGGTCTGTCTGGACGAGACCGGCCAGGTGGTCCGGCCGGCTCCGCTGTGGAACGACACCCGCTCGGCCGGTGCCGCCACCGAACTGATCGACGAGTTCGGCGGCGGCACCGCCGGGCGGCAGGCCTGGGCCGACGCGGTCGGCCTGGTGCCGGTGGCCAGCTTCACCATCACCAAACTGCGCTGGCTGGCCCGCACCGAGCCGGCGTCGGCCGACCGTACGGCCGCGGTCTGCCTCCCGCACGACTGGCTGACCTGGCGGCTGGCCGGCACCGGCGACCTGGCCGCGCTGCGCACCGACCGCAGCGACGCCAGCGGCACCGGCTACTGGTCGGCCGCGACCGGCCAGTACCGCCCCGACCTGCTCGAACACGCCTTTGGTCGGACGCCGCTGGTGCCGACCGTGCTCGGCCCCAACGACCCGGCCGGCGCGCTGCGCTCCGGCGCCCCGCTCGGCCCCGGGGCCGGCGACAACGCCGCCGCCGCGCTCGGCGTCGGCGCCCGCCCCGGCGACGTGATCGTGTCGATCGGCACCTCCGGCACCGTGTTCAGCGTCGCCGACACCCCGGCCGCCGACCCCAGCGGCACGGTCGCCGGCTTCGCCGACACCACCGGCCGGTTCCTGCCACTGGTCGCCACCCTCAACGCCGCCCGGGTGCTCGACGCCGCCGTCACCATGCTCGGCGTCGACCACGACCGGCTGGCCGAGCTGGCGCTGAGCGCGCCGGCCGGCGCCGACGGGCTGGTGCTGGTGCCGTACCTCGAAGGGGAACGCACCCCGGACCGGCCGACGGCCACCGGCTCGCTGCACGGGCTCACCCTGGCCACCAGCACCCCAGCGCACCTGGCGCGGGCCGCCGTCGAGGGCATGCTCTGCGCGCTCGCCGACGGCCTGGACGCCCTGGTCGCCCAGGGCGCGGCCGTCAACCGGGTCATTCTGGTCGGCGGCGGGGCGCGCTCTGCGGCGGTACGCCGGATCGCGCCCGAGGTGTTCGGCTGCCCGGTGCTGGTGCCGCCGCCGGGGGAGTACGTCGCCGACGGTGCCGCCCGGCAGGCCGCCTGGCTGGCGCTGGGCACCCCAGACGCGCCGGACTGGACCCCGGCCGACACCGAGGAGTACGCCGCCGACGCAGTGCCCGCCATCCGCGACCGGTACGCCGACGCCCGCGACCACGTCCTGAACCGGGTCACCGCCAGCTGACGCGGCTGGCCGCACCCCGCTGTCTCACGGTCCTGTTGTCTGGACGGCGTCGCCGTCGAATCAGGACTGGCTGGCTACCCCCGGTCTACGTTGGTGACCGCGCCGGGTCGGCGCAGCGCGTCCTTGCACGCGCGGACACTGACCGCCTTGCCGTCGCGGTCAGTGTCGTCGGGTCGATTTTTGCCAGCCGTCGAGCTGCACCCACGAGTGTTCCTCGGCCGACGGTCAGATTTCCACTACCCGGAGTCGGACGGGGCGGTTGGCGTCCAGGTGTCACATTGGCGCAGCGCGGCCAGATCACCGGGGCACGCCAGCGGTGTCGGCTCGGGCATCGTCAAGGGCTCCGTACGGCTCGGCGGTTTCGTCCTTGTCATTGCCGTCAAGGCCGCCACCGACAAGCCACCCCGTTCACCAGCACCGCACCCGCCGCCACCGCCGGCTGACATCGCTGTATTCCGCTCTCTCGCGGTCCTGTTGTCCCGACGGACGGCGTCGCCATCGTTCCAGGACAGTCGCTGTACGGCGTTGGCTGTACGGTGAGGGTGGTGTAGCTCTGAACCTGGATTGTTAAGCGCTGGAAGTTGTGGTGACAACTCGATGACAGATGCCCATGATGGCGAATATCGTAGCACGACCACGTATAGGGTGATGATCTGGTCGATCAGGGCATTTTTTATGTTCTTCCTGACTGGCCTGTTCCTGATTTTGATATTGGAGCTGGTGGTCGCGTCTGAGGCCATTGGTATCTTGGTGGCGGGTTGTGTTTTTGGGGGTGTAATTTCGATCGCAACGGCGTTTGTTCCTCTGACAAGGTTCTCTGCGCTGGTACAGGAGAATTCTGGAATGCAGATTGATGGGCAGCTACCATTTTTGCGCCATCTGGTATCCGACCTGTGGCGGATGGGGTGGCGCCGCTGAGTGCAACGGGCTGGGACAATGTGTGCTCCGGGCGCCTGGAGTTGTGCCGGCTTGGCCTCGGGCCCGGCTGTCCTAGCCGGCATGAAGACCGTCTACTCTGGGTTGGGAGGTTGATTGAATGGTGGGTTCCTCAGATGATCCTGCCTGGCGTGTGCGCGGAGCCTGGGCGTACTGGCGTGCGTTGATCATTATGCGGCTTCTTCTTCTTGTATTCTTGGCTGTCTTTGCCGTGATTCTGGCGCTGTTACTGGGAGGGTCGGTCGAGGTGCTGAGGTCAATTTTCTTTGGGCTGATCTTGACGGCCGGTGTCGGAATTATCCTGGGGCTGTTTTCTGTCCGTCCGGTGCACCGCCGTATTGAAGAAACGCCGCATTTTGCGGGCATGGACGTCTTTGAACGTGGGCCCAAGCTGTTCGGCATGGTCGCGGTTGACCTTTTTGCCCTGAAGAGGTGGCGGCCCGGGCCCTGAGCTGTCGGGCTTGACCGCAGTGGTCTGCGGTCGGTCGCTGGGACGCGCGCATCGCAATCGAAAGCCGAGCTGCTCGTCGGGAGTGTTGACCCCCGGGGCGCAGCTTCCGGATCTCCCGTCCAGTGTCCCCGGGCAGGGGTTGCCGGACCCCTGGGTCCGGGTGCCGGCCTCAGGCGCGGATCTCGGATCACGGGGATGGGATCCGGGCGTCCGTCCTGGTCCGGCTAGCGGGGAGCGGTGGGGAATGCTGCGCCCCGGGGGCGCCTATCGGGGATTGGCTGGCTACCCCCGGTCTACCGTGGTGACCGCGCCGGGCCGGCGCAGCGCATCCTTGTATGCCCGTACGCTGACCGCCTTGCCGTCGCGGTCAGTGTCGTCAGGGTCGATTTCCCAGCCGTCAATCTGCACCCACGAGTGTTCCTCCGGCGACGGCCAGATTTCCACCACCCGGAGCCGAACGGGGCGGTCGGCGTCCACGTGGTCACATTGCCGCAGCGCCACCAGATCACCGGGGCACGCCAGCGGGGTCGGCTCAGGCATCGTCGAGTGCTCCGTACGACTCGGCAGTTTCGTCCTTGTCGTCGTGCGGGTAGCCGGCCGGCATCAGTCCGGACAGGTGCAGGACGGCGCGGATTCGTCGGGCGTTCGCCGGCTCCCACCGGTCCAGGATCGCGATCGCCCGCAGGAACGGCCGGCATGGCCCGGGGACGCCGCCGCACCGGTGGCATTCGCCGGTGGTCCGGTTCGGCAGGTGGGTGCGGGCGGTGGAGTTCGCGTCGTGGATCGCCCGGGACAGCGCGGGGGAGCGGGCCGCCCGGCCGGTGCGGTCCGCGCTCCGGGAGTCGTCGACCGCACCGTACGGGGCGGCAGCCACGCCGCGCGCGCCGGCGAGCTGGAACCGCCCGTCGTGATCGGGGTCGGTCTCCCCGGGGGTCCGCTTCGGCAGCGGCGGCCGGCCCGGTGTGGGTGCCGCATCGTCCGCTGCTGTGAACGTGATGTACCGGGCGAGGCGGGGAGTCCCGCCAATGCCGTCATTCCTGATCGACATTTTTCCTCCGAGTCCAGTCGACTGTGGTGTTCGCCGACTTCCACCCTGGACTATCAGCCCCCCACCACAGAAGATGGGAAAAGCCCGGGAGCGACCAGGTGGCAATTGATCAACGCGGGTGACTCCGGGGAATGTCCGGCACCGGTCAGTGGTGCGCCGTGATGAATTGGGGGACGTGAAAGGCTATGTCTGCGAGCGAGTATCTGGTAGAGGACCTCCGTCGTGTCCGGGAGATGCTGGGGCTCACCCAGGAGTCCTGGGGTGAGCGCCTGCACTTCTCGGCGTCGCACGTCGGCGCGGTGGAGCGCGGCGAGCGGCCGGCGCTGCCGGACTACCTCGGCGCGGTGGACCGGGTGTACGGCACCGCGTTCATGAAGTTCTATCGGGAGTTCATCCGTGGCGAGTGGACCCCGGTGTGGTATCGACCGTTCGTCGAGTACGAGGGCCGCGCGAAACTGCTGCGGATCTTCCAGCCGATGGTGATGCCCGGCCTGTTGCAGACCGAGGCGTACGCGCGTGCCCTGTTGCAGGCGCTCAACACCAAGCCGGAGGAGCTTGAGCCGACCCTGGCCGCCCGACTGGACCGCCAGGAAATCGTCACCCGGGCCACCAACGCCTGCCGACTGGTGGTGGTGCTCGACGAAATCGTGTTGCGCCGGTCGGTGGGCGGGCCGGAGGTGATGCGCGACCAGTTGAAGGCGATCGCCGACGCCAACCAACGGCAGAACGTGCAGGTACACATCGTGCCGTTCACCACCGGAGGCTATCCAGGGGTGCTCGGGCCGATGGTGCTCGCGACCGTGGACGGCCGGACGGTCGGCTTCCTCGAAGGCCACCTGGAGGGGCGGCTGATCGAGGCCACGGATGCCACCGAGGCGCTGGAAGAGGACTGGGAGACGATCCGGGGGTACGCTCTGCCCGGCCAGCAGTCCCACGAGATGATCATGGAGGCGATCGAGACATGGAGCTGACCGAGGCGCGTTGGCGCAAGAGCACCAGGTCCGACTCGGCGAACTGTGTCGAGGTGGCCGACAACCTACCGGGCCGCGTCTACGTCCGGGACACCAAGAACCGCGACGGCGGTACGTTGGCCTTCGCCCCGTCGTCCTGGTCGAGCTTCGTCGAGCTGGCGAAGAAGTACGCCTGAGCCTGCAACGATCCGCTTTCCGTAGCCGGAGCACACAGAGCCCCGGGACCCCGCCCCAGTCGCAAGGGTCCCGGGGCTCTGTTGCGTTCGCGAGGTGACGCTTACACACGTTAAATTGGCGAAATAACGTGCGTCAGCGTCACCTCGTTGACGTCAATCTCAGCCGGCCGGGTCGCGCAGGATCGCCGCGAACGTGTCCCGGATCAGCTGGTCCGTCGGGGCGTCCAGGCCGAGTTTCGTCAGGCCACCGTTGAGACGCAGGGTGGTCAGGCCGTGGACGGTGCACCAGATGGTGCGGGCCAGCGCGGTGGCGGACTGACCGGCGGGCAGGAAACCCGCCTCCTGCGCCTCGGCTACCGCGTCAACCAGGGGCGCGAAGGTGTCAGGCCTTACCTCGGCCCACGACCACTGCCGGAACATCATGCCGAAGATTGCGCTGTTCTCCTCGGCGAAGCGCAGGTACGCGGCGACCAGGCGGATGATGCGGTCGGCGGGGTCGGTTGCCTGCGCGGCGGCGGCGCGCTGGGCAGCACCGAACGCGTCGTACCCCTCGTCACGCAGCGCGGACAGCAGCGCCTCGCGGTCGGTGAAGTGCCGGTACGGCGCTGCGGAGCTGACGCCGACCCGCCGGGCCAGCTCGTTGAGGCTGAAGCCCTCCGCGCCGCGTTCGGCCAGCAACTCCCGCGCGCCGGCGAGCAGCGCATCGCGTAGCGCTCCGTGGTGGTACGTCCGGCGAGTGGCCCCAGCTGCCATGTTGACGACATTAACATCAGGCCGTATGTTGATGTCACTTACATTGTGAATGGCACTTACATACTCGTCTGGGGGCGGTCATGAGCGACACAGCAGTGGTGGCGTCACCACCGGTGCGGACGACCAGCGGCAGGCCGGTGCGGCGGTCCCGCACCGGCTGGACGGCGGTGCTGTTGACCTCGCTCGCGATCGGCGGGTTCTCGTTGTACACCTACGCCAGCGCTGACCTGCGTGCACTCGCCGATGACGGTGCCGGGCTGGCCGGCACCTATGTGGATGCGCCGTTGCCGGTCCGGGTGGCGTTCTTCGTCCACGTCGCCCTCGGCTCGCTTGCGCTGCTGCTCGGGCCGTGGCAGTTCTCCCAGCGGCTGCGCCGCCGCTGGCCGGTGGCCCACCGCTCGGTCGGCGTGGTGTACCTGCTCACCGTCGGTGTCGCGGCGGTGAGCGCGCTGGTGATGCTGCCGTTCAACCAGGCCCGGATGGTCGGCTTCTTCGGGTTCGGCGCAGTCGCGCTGCTCTGGGCATTCACGGCGTGGCGCGGCTTCGACACCGCGCGGCGGCGGGACCTGCGCCAGCACCAGGCCTGGATGATTCGCAACTACGCGTTGACGTTCGCCGCTGTCACCCTGCGCTCGTGGGTCGGCGTCCTCCTCGCCGTACAGTTGCCGTTCGCCGGGCCGGACGCGGATCCGGACCTGCTGTTCGAGACCGCCTACGCCGCCGTGCCGTTCCTGTCCTGGTTGCCCAACGTGATCGTCGCCGAATGGCTGATCCGCCGACGCGACCTGCCCTCGTTCCGCCTCGTCGACCGAACCCCGGACCAGGGCGTGTCCCGCGCATCATGACGTGCGGTCCGAGGTGACCTGCGGCGAGCTGGCAATGCGCTAGCCACCCTTCGTCGCCACGCTGTATATCCGAACCATGTCCGATGATTCCGCCGAGCCGATCAAGGAGCGGGCGGCGGCAGCCAGCAAGTCGCCGTCGGCCTACGTCGCCCGCCAACCGATCAAGATCACCGGAAGTTCGACGAACATTGAGATCGTTCAGCGGCTCAAGACCCGGAACCGATCTATTGGTCCACTGACGTCTGAGATCGTCGAGGCGGTGCAGAACAGTCGACGATGATTGTCAACGCGCGCTCGATTATGCACGTCGCGTCGGGGCGCGTAACAGGTGGCAGGAAGCCCCGGCCCGACCGTTGGCAGGCGGGCGCGCTGACCCATACTCGGCGGCATGACGCTGACCGGTGGGCGGGCGCACCGCATCTACAGCGTCGTCGTGTTCATCGTGCTCGCCTCGCTGGACAACGTGGCGATCGGCCTGGTCCCGCCGCTGTACGGCAGCATCGCCGACACGTACGCCGTACCGGAAGGGGCGATCGGCGCGGTCACCGCCGCGACCTTCCTGATCAGCGCGATCGCCGCGGTCGGCTGGGCGTACGTCGGCGACCACGGCGACCGCAAACCGTTGCTGATGGCCGGTACGGTGATCTGGGGCCTCGGCGCGGCCGGCACCGCCCTCGCCGGCAGCTACCCGCTGTTCTTCGCCGCGCAGCTCGTCGCCGCCGTCGGGCTCGGCGCGGTCGCCTCGGTCGGCTTCTCCGTGGTCAGCGACCTGATCACCCCCGGCCGGCGGGGCCTGGTGATGAGCTTCTGGGGGCTGTCGCAGGGCGTCGGCACCCTCGCCGGCACCCTGCTCGGTGGGCTGCTCGGGCACGTCGACTGGCGGCGGCCGTTCCTGGTGCTGGCCGCCGCCGGGCTGGCCGCCACGGTCGCGTACCTGTTCACCGTCGACGTGCGGCGCGGGCAGAGCCAGCCGGAGCTGGCCGGCCGGTTCGCCGCCGGCGGCGAGTACGAGCACCGGATCAGCCGGGCCGATCTGCCGACGATCGCCCGACGGCGGACCAACGTCTGGCTGGTGGCGCAGGGCCTCACCGCCCAGGTGGCGTTCGGTTCGCTGGTGTGGCTGCCGGCGCTGTTCCGGGCCCGCGCCGAGGAGCAGGGCTACACCGCCGGTACGGCGATCATCGTCGGCAGTGTCTTCGCCACCCTGTTCCAGCTCGGCGGCGCGCTGTCGATCGTCGGTGGGCTGGTCGGCGACCGGCTGCAACGGCGTACCCCTCGGGGTCGGGCCCTGGTCGCGGCGGTCGGCATCCTCGCCGCGGTGCCGTTCTACCTGGTGCTGTTCTTCGTGCCGATGCGCATCGACGTGCCGGACGGCGCTGGTGCCGGTGCGGTGACCGCCGCCGTGCTGGGCGGCGTGTTCACCGAGCCGACGATCGGGCTGAGTTTCCTCACCGCCCTGCTCGCCCTGGCGTTGACGTCGGCGAACTCGCCGAACTGGTTCGCGTTGATCGCCGACGTCAACCCGCCGGAGCACCGGGGCACCGTCTACAGCCTCGGCAACCTGGTCAACGGGGTCGGTCGGGCGACCGGCAACGCGCTGCTGCCGGTCGCCCTGCGGGCCGTCGGCGGTGTCGTCCCACCGCCGTTGAACTACGCCGTCGGCCTCGCCGTGTTCCAGCTGTTCTTCATCCCGACCGGGATCATGTACTGGCTGGCGTCCCGGACCGCACCGGGCGACATCGCCGACGTGCACACCCTGCTCAGCGAACGCGCTGCCGGGCCCAGACGGTGACGTCGGTCGGCACCCGTCCGCTGCCGTTCAACGGACCGCTGGCGATCAGCGGTTCGGTGCCCGGCGGCAGCGACACCGGCTCGGCACCGAAGTTCGTCACCACGGTCACCTCGTCGACGCAGCAGGCGAGCACGTCCTCCGGCGACTCCAGCCACCGCAGCCGGCCGGCACCAAGCCCCAGGTCGCGGCGCAGCCGCAACGCCGTCCGGTACAGCTCGTAGGTCGACCCCGGCACGTCGCGCTGCCGGTCGAGGGCGTACTCGGCCCACACCGGTGGCTGCGGCAGCCAGCTGGCGTCGGTCGGCCCGAACCCGTACGACGGGCTGTCCGCCTCCCACGGGATCGGCACCCGGCAGCCGTCCCGGCCGCGCTCGGTGTGGTCGGTACGCCGCCAGGTCGGGTCCTGCCGGACCTCGTCGGGCAGCGTGGTGTGCTCCGGCAGACCCAGCTCCTCACCCTGGTAGAGGTAGGCCGAGCCGGGCAGGGCCAGCATCAGCAGGGTGGCGGCGCGGGCCCGGCGCAGCCCGAGCGCGGTGTCCGGCTGCGGGTCGTTCGCGCCGATGCCGCGCGGCCGGGCCGCGCCGATCGGCAGCGCCAGCCGGGTGGCGTGGCGCAGCACGTCATGGTTGGACAACACCCAGGTGGTGGGCGCGCCGACCTTGTCGGTGGCGGCCAACGAGCGTTCGATCACCGTACGCTGCGCGTCGGAGGTCCACGCCGCCTCCAGATATTCGAAGTTGAACGCCTGGTGCATCTCGTCCGGTCGGACGTACGCGGCGAGCCGCTCCGCCGGCTGCACCCACGCCTCGGCGACCAGGATCTGCTGCCCGGGGTGCTCGTCCAGCACCGACCGCCACTGCCGGTAGATCTCGTGTACGCCGTCCTGGTCCCACATCGGCGGACGGGGCTGGTCGACGTGGTCGCCGGAGGTGGTCTCCTCCGGGTAGTGCCAGTCGGCCAGGTCGGCCTGCTTGACCAGGCCGTGCGCCACGTCGACCCGGAAGCCGTCGACGCCCCGGTCCAGCCAGAACCGCAGGATGGCCACGAACTCGTCGCGGACCTGCTCGGAGTCCCAGTTGAGGTCGGGCTGGCCGGCGTCGAACAGGTGCAGGTACCACTGGCCCGGCGTACCGTCCGGGTTGTCGGTCCTGGTCCAGGCCGGGCCGCCGAAGACGGACCGCCAGCTGTTCGGTGGCCGGTCCCCGTGCTGGCCGCGGCCGTCGCGGAAAACGTACCGGTCCCGGGCCGCGCTGCCCGGCTCGGCGCCGAGCGCCTCGACGAACCAGGGGTGTGCCGACGAGGTGTGGTTCGGCACCAGGTCGACGATCACCCGGAGCCCTCGGCGGTGGGCCTCGGCGATCAGCCGGTCGGCGTCGGTCAGCCGGCCGAAGATCGGGTCGACGTCGCGGTAGTCGGCGACGTCGTAGCCGGCGTCGGCCTGCGGCGACGGGTAGAACGGAGACAGCCAGATCGCGTCGATGCCGAGGGCGACGAGGTCGTCCAGCCGGTCGACGACGCCGGGCAGGTCCCCGATGCCGTCGCCGTCGGAGTCGGCGAACGACCGTGGGTAGATCTGGTAGATGACCGCCTCCCGCCACCATTCGGTGCCGGCACCGTCACGGGTACGGGTCGATGGCGTGTTCACCAGTTGTGCTCCTCAGCTCAGCTCGGTTGGCGGGGTTTTCCAGCTGCCAGGAACGTCCCTGGCAGCAGGCTTACCGGTGCCTTGTACGTCGGTCTACCAGGTCGGCCGGTGCGGTTACCCGGTTTCCCGGGGCGGCGCGGTCGACTCGCGGACCACCAGTCGGGTGGGCAGGGTCACCGTGTCGGTCGGCGCAGCGGCGGTGCCGGCCAGTGGGCTGGGCAGCGTACCGGCAGCCAGCGGGCCGAGCAGCGTACCGGCGGCCAGCCGGCCCTGCTCGGCGGCGGGTTGGGCGACGGTGGTCAGCCCGACCACCCGGGCCACGTCGTGGTCGTCGAGGCCGATCACGCTGACGTCGGCCGGCACCCGCAGCCCGACCTGGCGCAGTACGGCGATGGCGCCGAGCGCCATCTCGTCGCAGGCGGCGAAGATCGCGGTCGGCAGCGGGCCGCGGCGCAGCAGTTCGGTGGTGGCCGACCCGCCGCCGGCGATGGTGAAGTCGCCCTCCACGTCCAGCGCCGGGTCCGGGGTGAGGCCGGCCGCGACCAGCGCCTCCCGGTAGCCGCGGCGGCGGTCCAGGTGGGCGGTGAAGGCCAGTTCTTCGCCGGAGTTGCCGGAGATGTGGGCGATCCGCCGGTGCCCGAGTCCGATCAGGTGGCCGGTGGCGGTCCGGGCGGCGGCCACGTCGTCGATCCGGATGCTGGGCCAGCCGGGTACGCCGGTGCCGGAGCTGACCGTGACCCCGGGCATGCCCAACGCGGAGATGGCGGCGAAGTCGGACCGGTGCAGCGGGGTGGCGACCAGCATCAACGCGTCCACCCGGTGGCGCAGGCTGGCGGTGTGCAGCATCCGCTGCCGGGCGTTCTCCCGCCCGCCGAGGTTGTAGAGCAGCAGGTCGTAGCCGGCTTCCTGCAGTGCGTCCTCGGCGGCTTCGACGACGGTGCTGAAGAACCAGCGGGTGATCCGTGGCACCACGACCGCGACGGCCCGGGTCTTGCCGCCGGCCAGCCGCGACGCGCTGGGCGAGGCGATGTATCCGAGTTGCGCGGCGGCGTCGAGGACCCGCAGCCGGGTCGCCTCGGTGACCGTCGGCAGGCCCCGCAGGGCCCGCGAGACGGTCGCCGTGGAGACCCCGGCCAGCCGGGCGACGTCGTCGATTCTGGTCATGGATCATCACCTCGCCCGCGCGGTCGCGGCCGGCGTCGCCTTCGCGGTCAGCCCTTGACGCTGCCGGCCAGCAGCCCTCGGACGAAGTACCGCTGCAGGGAGAGGAAGACGATCAACGGCACGATGATCGATACGAAGGCACCGGACGTCAGGCGTTGCCACTGGTCACCTCGGGTGCCGGCGAGTTCGGCCAGCCGTACCGTCAGTGGTGCCACCCGACTCTCGCCACCTGCGAAGATCAACGCGACGAGCAGGTCGTTCCAGACCCAGAGGAACTGGAAGATGCCGAACGCGGCCAGCGCCGGGGCGATCAGCGGCAGCACGATGGTCCGGAAGATCTTCGGGTGGCTGGCCCCGTCGACCCGGGCCGCCTCCATCAGGTCCTTGGGTAGCTGGGACACGAAGTTGTGCAGCAGGAACACCCCCAGCGGCAGGGCGAAGCAGGTGTGCGCGAACCAGACCTGGACGTAGCGTTCGTAGCTGTCCAGCCCCCAGGGCGGGGTGATGGTGACGCCGCCGATCGTGGTGCCCTGCGAGAAGAACCGCAGCAACGGCACCAGCGCCATCTGCAGCGGCACGATCTGCAGCGCGAAGATGCAGATGTAGATCAGGTCCCGGCCGCGGAAGTTGATCCAGGCCAGCGCGTACGCGGCCAGTGCCGCGAAGGCCAGCGGGAACAGCACCGACGGGATGGTGATCACCAGCGAGTTGACGAAGTAGCTGGACAACTGCCCGGACGACGAGGACCTGCCGAACAGCACGTCCTGGTAGTTCTGCAGGGTGACCTGCGGGTTGGTGAAGAAGGTCCACCAACCGGTGGTCCGGATCTCCTCGGCCGGTCGGAACGAGGAGACGAACAGACCGAACGTCGGGATGGTCCAGATCACCGCGATGACGATCGCGACGATCGTCGCCGTCGGGGTGTTGAGCCGCTTGCGGACCCGGCCGACCCGGGTACGGGGCCGTTCCTCCCCGCTGCTGGCCGGGGCGGCCACGGGGGGCGTGGTGGTGGTCATGGGTGTCACACCTCCCGCTGCTTGCGCAGGTTACGGATCTGGTAGATGACGATCGGGATGACCAGCACGAACAGGAACACCGCCAGGGCCGAGCCGTAGCCGTTCTGGCCGTAGCGGAACGCCTGGTTGTACATCTCGTTGGCGATCACACCGGTGTCGTAGTTGCCGTTGGTCATCGTCCGGACGATGTCGAAGACCTTCAGGGTGGCGATCGAGATGGTCACCACCACGACGATCAGCGCCGGTCGGATGCTCGGCATGGTGACCCGCCAGAACATCTGCCAGGCGTTCACCCCGTCGAGCCGGGCGGCTTCGATGATGTCGGCCGGGATCGCCTTGATCGCGGCGGAGAGCACCACCATCGCGAACCCGGCCTGGATCCAGATCATCACCACGATCAGCAGCAGCGTGTTCAGTGGTGCGTTCAGTTGCAGCCAGCGTTGCGGCTCGAAGCCGAACAGGGTGACCAGGTAGTTGAGCAGACCGTACTGTTCCTGCTCGCCGCCCCGGTAGGCGTAGACGAACCGCCAGATGATGCTGGCGCCGACGAAGGAGATCGCCATCGGCATGAAGACCAGCGACTTGGCCAGCGCCTCGAACCGGGCCTTGTCCACCATGATGGCGTAGAGCAGGCCGATCGCGGTCGCCACCGTCGGCACCAGGATCACCCAGATCAGGGTGTTGGTCAGCACCTGGACGATCTCGTCCTGGGAGAACATCCACCGGTAGTTCTCCAGGCCGACCCAGTTCTCACTGCGTCCGTCCATGAACGACAGGACGGTGGTGCGCAGCGCCGGAATGACCAGCCCGATGCCGAGCAGCAGCAGGGCTGGCAGCAGAAAGAACAGGCCGAACAGGCCTTCGCCGCCGCGCCGAGGGCGGCCGACCGGCACCGATCCGCCGCCGGCACCGGCCGCGAGCAGCCGCTGCTCCCGTCGGCGGGCGAACCAGCTCGGCACCGCGTCGAGCAACAGCAGCATGCCGCCGACGATCACCACGAACGCGATCAGGCCGTACAGCAGCATCAACAGCTTCGGGTACTGCTCAGCGAAGTCGAAGTACATCCGCCCTCCCAACGGATCGTCGACCGGACCCAGCTATGGTGCGGCCGGCCTACCCCCGTGTGCTCGTGGGTGGGCCGGCCGCGTGGTGTCAGCTGGTCGGCCAGGAGCCTTCGATGTAGTCGAGGGTCTCTTCGGTGCTCTGGCCGCTGAGCCAGTCCACCATGCCGCGCCAGAAGGTGCCCGCGCCGACCGCGGCCGGCATCAGGTCCGACCCGTCGAAGCGGAACGTGGTGTTCTCGTCCTGCAGGATCTCCACGGAGAGCCGGTCGATCGGGTTCTCCACGTTGGCGATGTCCAGCCCGGTGTTGGCCGACACCCAGTTGCCGAGCGAGGCCCGGCTGTTGGCGTACTCCGGCGAGGCCAGGTAGGTCTGCACCGCCTGGACCTCGGGCCGGTCGGCGAAGGCCACGGTGAACTCGCCACCGCCGAGGACCGGCTGGCCGGCGCTCGGGTCGTTGGTCGGGAAGTAGAAGGCGAAGACGTCGCCGTCCTCGGCCACCTCGGTGCCCGCCGGCCACTGGTTGGCGTAGAAGCTGGCCTGCCGGTGCAGCGCGCAGTCACCGTCGAGGATCGGCACGCCCGCCTCCTGGAACGCGGTCGCGGTGATGCTGGAGACGCCACCGAAGCCGCCGTTGACGTACTCCTCGTTCTTGAGGATCGAGCCGGCCTGGTCGACGGCCTCGGCGACCTGCGGGTCGTTGAACGGAATGTCGTGGGTTGTCCACTGGTCGTAGACCTCCGGCGTCTGGGTCCGGAGCATGATGTCCTCGATCCAGTCGGTGGCCGGCCAGCCGGTGGCGTCACCGGACTCGACCCCGACGCACCACGGCTTGGTGCCGGTGGCGGCGACGTCGTCGCTGAGCGCGATCAGCTCGTCCCAGGTCTCCGGCACGGCCCAGCCGTTGTCGGCGAACATGCTCGGCGAGTACCAGACGAAGGACTTGACGTTGGAGCCGAGCGGGGCGCCGTAGAAGGTGCCGTCGACCGTCCCGTACGCCAGCCAGTCCTCGCTGTAGTTGGCTTCGGCCATCGCCCGGGTCTCGTCCGACGCGGCCTGCAGCTGGCCGGCCTCGGCGAACCGGCCGAGCAGGCCGGGCTGCGGGATGAAGGCGATGTCCGGCGGGTTGCCGCCGTCCACCCGCACCTGCAGCTGGGCCTCGAACTCACCGCTGCCCTCGTAGCGGATGTCGATGCCGGTGCAGTCGACGAACTCGCTCCAGGACTGCTCGAGCAGGTCTGCCTCGGCGTCACGGATCGAGGCGTAGATCGTCACCTCGGTGCCGTCGTTGCCCTGGTAGTCACTGTATGGGGCGCATTCCTCGGAATCCGGGTCCGCGCTGGTGCCGCTCTCCGAACTACACGCCGTCGAGGCGAGGGCCAGACCGAGCACGCTGGCGAGCGCGAAGACCTGGCGTGGTCTGGTGAAGACCGCCATGGAGCGTTCTCCCTTCCTAGCCGGCGGGCCCCCGCGTCCCCGCGGTCTGGCTGCGCCGGTCGGTTGCTTGTCTGGGCGTCCTCACATGTAAGCGCTTGCAATGGAAGCGCGTCCAGTCCTGACCAGCTACGAGCCAGTAACGATTCGGAAACCTTGACCCGCTACTCAGCTGTTCAGCTGCCAGATGGACAGGTTCAGCGCGGCGGCGAAGGTGACCCAGCCCCAGTACGGGACCATCAGCAGAGCGGCCGGTCGCCAGACCCGCCAGAACAGCACCACGGTGGCGCCGACGAGTAGCCAGAGGAGCACGATCTCGGCGAACGCCAGACCGTACCGGCCGGCGGCGAAGAACAGCGGTGTCCAGGCGGCGTTGAGCACCAGCTGGGCCAGCCAACTGGCGATCGCCAGGCCGACACCGGCCCGCCGCCAGACGGTGAACCCGGCAACGGCGATCAGCACGTACAGGACCGTCCAAACCGGGCTGAACAGCCAGGACGGCGGTGCCCAGGACGGCTGGACCAGTTCGGCGTACCGGGAACCGGCGTCACGGGCGGCGAACGCCCCGACCGCCGCGGCCGCCGCCACCAGGCCGAGGAACACCGGGAAACCCCACCACGAGCGCATGGCGACTCCAGGGAACAGCAGGTCAGGGAGCGCGGAGCGACTCCGGGGACGACAGATCAGGCCGGGGCCGCCGTCGCCGGTCCGCGGTGGGGAGGACCGGGCCGGTCCGGCGGCCCCGGCAGGCGCGGGGTCGATGTGGTCAGGTCGATGTCGGTCGAGGGGGCCGGGGGTACGCCCGGCACCGTCAAGCGAACAGGCTTACGCCACCGGGGCCGACGAGCAGCCCGACGACGATCAGCACGATGCCCCAGAGCAGTTGCCGGCGGAACAGCGCGAGAACGCCGGCGACGACCAGGACGACTGCGAGAATCCAGAGTAGTAGCTCCATGGCCGCTGAGTACCCTTGCGCCCGGCGACGGAAACCTTCACCGGTCTGGTCAAGCGACCGACCCGGCGAGCGAATAGACGCTGTACGCCTGTTTGATCACCGGATGGGCGACGTTGCGGACCCGTACCCCACCGGGCGTGGTGCCCCGTTCCGTGCCGAAGTGGGCGTGGCCGTGCACCGCGAGGTCGGCCGGTGCCGCGTCGATCGCCTCGGCCAGCAGGTAGGAGCCGAGGAACGGGTAGATCTCGGGCGGCTCGCCGGTGAGCGTCTCCGGCACCGGCGAATAGTGGGTCAGCGCCACCCGTACGTCGCAGTCCAGGCCGACCAGCGCCGCCCGTAGCCGATCGGCGGCGTCCGCCGTGGTGGCGACGAACGCCTTCATCTCCGGCTCGCCGAACCGGCTCGCGCACCGCCCGGCGAACCCACCGCCGAACCCCTTGACCCCGGCCACCCCGAGCCGGCCTCCGGGGCAGTCCAGCACCACGCCGTCGCCGTCGAGCACCGTGACCCCGGCGTCGCTGAGTATCCCGACCAGCCGCGGCACCTGATCACAGTGGTGGTCGTGGTTGCCCAGCACCGCCACCACCGGAACCGCCAGACCCCCGAACTCGTCGGCCACGCACCGCGCCTCCGACTCCGTACCGTGCCGGGTCAGGTCGCCGGCCAGCAGCAGGACGTCGGCCCGGTCGCCGAGCTGCGCCAACGCCGGCCGGAACCGGCCCAGCACGTCGCTGTCCATGTGCACGTCTCCGACGGCCGCGACGCGGATCACGACAACTCCTCCGTCTCGGTGGGCGCGGTGGTCCGACTGACCACGATGTCGACGATCAGGCGCACGCCGGGGAAGCGCTCGGCCACCAGCCGGACGATTTCCGCCCGCCGGTGGGCGCTCTCGACCTCCCCGCACAACACCAGGCTGTGGTCCCGGCGGGAGACGCCCACCCCCTGCTCGGCGATGTCGGCGTGCTCGCTGAGCAGCCGCTGCACCGCCGCCTCGGTGTAGCCGTCGAGCCGGTCCGGCCCGGTCTGTCGCGTCGACTGCCCCGATGTCCGGGTCATTTCCCCACCTCCTGGCTGTCGTCCGGTGCCCGTCGGTGGCCTACCCGTTCCCGGCCGGTTCGTGCCTGCAGGCACAGCGCGTCTCAAGGGGTGAACGGGGTGGCGACGTGCACGTGCTCGCTACCGTTGGGAAGGTGCTCGTCACAGTGACCCATGCGCCGCCACCACCGTCACCGTCACCGTCCCGGCCAGCGTCCCGCCAGCCGTCGCCCGTACAGTCCACGTCGTCAGCCGTGCCGCCATGCCCGCCACCGGACACCGCAGGGAGCACAGTGGACGCCGATCCGGCCTGGTCGCCGCCGGCCGGGCTGCGACGGATCGCGTTGGTGGGCATCGACGGGGTCGGCAAGACCACTCAGGCGCACCTGCTGGCCGAGGCGCTGACCACTGCCGGCCGGCCCGCCCGGTATTGGCGCAACGCTGGCGGCCGACGCTGGCTCGACCGGTTCGCAGTCCGACTCGGACGCCCGGACGCCCGGCGGATGGTCGGCCGTGGTGGGCTGATGTTCCTGGAGGCGTTGCTGCGCTGGCTCGCGATCGCCCGGTCGGTGCTCGGCTCACGCCGGGCGATCGCGGTGATGGACCGGTACGCGGTATGCCAGTACGCCAGCATCCGCACCCACGGCGCCGGCCGCTGGGAACGGCTCGCCCGGCTGGCGTACCGGGTGTTTCCCCGACCGGACGTGACGTTCCTGCTCTGGCTGCCGCCCGCCGAAGCGGCCCGGCGGATCGACGCCCGGGGCACCGACCACGAGTCGCTGGAGTTCCTGGCGACCAGCGCGGCCGCCTACGGGTCGCTGCCGGAGGCCGCCGGGTTCGTGGTGATCGACGCCCGGGGCACGGCCGCCCAGGTCGCTGCGGTGATCCGGCAGCGGCTGACCGACTGGCGGCCGGCCGACGGCCGTGCGGCCGGCGCGTCGTGGCGGCCGGATCCGGATGATTCGCGTGCGTCGTGACCCGGTGGCCGGTGTCTGTCGGGCGGTGATGAACCGCGCACCCCGCTCGGGCCGTATTCCTGGCCAGGACCAACCGACCGGCGTTGGCCAGGACCAGCCGACCGGCGGGCAGTGACGAGGATCGCAGGAGGGGTAGTGACGGGAATCGCTGCGCCCTGCCCGGTGTCGTGGTGTGCTGGGAGCCTGCCACACCCCGCCGACCTCAGCGAATCGGGCAGTCGGCCGGCCCGACGCAGCGCGGCGATCGAGGAGCCTGGCAGGAAACGCCAATCCCGCTCACAGCAATTATTCAGGCAATCGTGTCAGCTTCGACTCACGAGACGGAATCCCTGACGCGTCTCATCTGTTGTGCAGGTGTCGGCGCCATACGGCGGGGCCTGCCACATCAGGTTCGCCGGATCGGAGGCGGACGTGACGGGGGAGAGGCTGATGGAGATGCGCATCGCAGGTGACAGAGCACGACGTGGGGTTAACGAGGGGACCGTGAGCAACGTGGAGAAGACGATGGCTTTGCGGACCGACGAGGTCGCCGAGGAGCGGGACCTCGTTGGCGTCTACCTGCATGAGATCTCCCGCACGCCGCTGCTCGACGCGGCCCGGGAAGTCGACCTCTCCAAGTCGATCGAGGCCGGCCTGTACGCGGAGCACCTGCTGGAGCAGGGTGTGCCGCGGACCGGGGTGAGCCGTGAGGAGCTGGAGCGGCTGGTCGTCGAGGGTGAGCGGGCCAAGGACCTGTTCATCCGGGCCAACCTGCGTCTGGTGGTGTCGATCGCCCGCCGCTACGTCCGGTCCGGCATGCCGATGCTGGACCTGATCCAGGAGGGCAACACCGGTCTGGTCCGTGCGGTGGAGAAGTTCGACTACGAGCGTGGTTTCAAGTTCTCCACCTACGCGACCTGGTGGATCCGGCAGGCGATCAGCCGGGCGATCGCCCAGCAGGAGCGGACCGTACGGCTTCCGGTGCACCTGGTCGAGGACGTCAACCGGATGCGCAACGTGGCCCGCCAGTTGACCCGCGAGCTCGGTTCGGACCCCGAGCCGGAGCAGATCGCCGCCTCGCTCGGCGTACCGGTCGAGCGGGTGCACGAGCTGGTGCGGTGGTCGCAGGACACGGTGTCGCTGGACACCCCGGTCGGCGACGACGGCGACACCAACCTGGGCGACCTGGTGGCCGACAGCGACGCGCCGTCGCCGGAGGACATCGTGCTCACCGGGTTGGAGCGGCAGCGGATCGAGGGCCTGCTCAACCACCTGGACGACCGGTCCGCCGGCATCATGCGGGCCCGGTACGGCCTGGAGGACGGGCGGGAGCACTCGCTGACCGAGGTCGCGTCGCGCTTCTCGCTGTCCCGCGAGCGCATCCGTCAGCTGGAGATCCAGGCGCTGGGCCGGCTGCGGGAGCTGGCCCGGGCGGAGGGGCTGCAGGCGGCCTGACCAACCGGCTGCTGGCGACCTGATCCGCCGCGAACTGCCCCCCGCGACGAGCTGACAACCCGCCGACGAACTGACGACGGCCCGGCATCCGCGCTTAGCGGATGCCGGGCCGTCGTCAGTGTCGGGCGACCTGCCGGGTCAGCGGACCCGGCCGTAGCCGTACGGCGGCATCATGTCCACGCTGGCCAGCTCGACGGTGCGGCCGAAGGTGGGTGCGTGGATCACCTGGCCGCCGCCCACGTACAGGCCGACGTGGGCGAGACCGTTGTAGAACACCAGGTCTCCGGGCTGCAGCGCGCCACGGTTGATCTTCGCGACCACGTCCCACTGCATCGCCGCGTTGTGCGGCAGGCTCTTGCCGGCGGTACGCCAGGCGGCGAGCACCAGACCTGAGCAGTCGTAGCCGTTCGGGCCGCTGGCGGCCCAGACGTACGGCTTGCCGATGGCCCCGTACGCGAACTCGACGACCGAGCCGGCGGCACCGGACACCGACGGGACGGTCCCGGTGTACGACGAGCCAGTCTCGCTCGCGGCACCGTAGGCCCGTTCCCGCTTGTCCATCAGCTCGTCGATGTCCGCTTCGATGCTCTTCTTGCGGTCGGCGAGCTCCTTGACCTGGGCGTCCTGCTTCTCCAGGGCCGCCTGCAGCTTCTCCTGCTCGGCCAGGTAGGTCAGCTGGGTGCTGGTGAATTCGGTGAGTCGCTGCTGCCGGTCCCGGGCCAGGTGGTCCAGAGTGCCGAGCCGGTGGATGAAGCTGCCGGAGGAGCTGTCGAGCAGGGCGCTCGCGGTGCTCAACCCGCCGGTCTTGTACGCGTTGACCGCGATCTGACCGACCTCGGTCTGCGCTGCCGCGAGTTCGGCCTGCAGCGGGCCGAGCTTGGCGTCGATCTCCTCGGCCGCCGCCCGGGTGGCCTTGGCCTCCTCCCTGAGCCGGTTGTACGACTCGACGACCTTGGCCAGCTCTTCGGATTCCTTGTCGATCTGCTGCGTGAGTTCGCTGACCGTCGGCTGGGCGGTCGCGGCGGTCGCCGGTACCACCAGGCCGAGGCTCACGCCGGCCAGCATCAGGGTGCGCAGCAGAATCCGCGCTGTTGACAAGAACGCAGAACCCTTCTTCCTCGCCGCCTACCGGGTTAGCTGACGGATTCGGGCGGGAAGTTCGCCCTACCGCGGTGGACCGCGGATTCACCCCAGTTGCCGGTGGGTCCCCGGATCGCGACCGTGAGATCACTGGTTGTAACGCCAGGTAATCTCGGGACGGCGATTCGGCGGCACTGGACCGGCGTCACCGCTTCCCGGCGACTGGCGACCGGACCAGCCGGTCCAACTTAGCCGCAAGGGTTGCGACCCGGAAGTGCTGCGATCGTGATCCGTGGCATGAAACTGGGCGGGGCTCGTTGACGGTTACTTGATGTGACGGTTGGCTGCTCTGGGCAACATTTTCCTTGCCTTCGCGTGATCGGTCGACTGCGGTGCGTCGTCGTTGGACAACGGCTGATCAATTGCGACTAATGTGTCATTAGTCGGTCTGCGCGGTTGTCGTTAGCCAGCTATCCGGATAAATGGGTGCGAAAGGTTTGATTCGCCATCCAGGATGCGGCCTGCCGTACGTCATTCTGCTAGGTGGCAGAATGACTACCTTCCATCGAGTAGCTTGCTGTTTGCACAATGGACCCGCAAGGTCAGCGCCGCACGAGCCCTTCGGAGGCAGCTATGCGTGCTACTCGCCAGACCCCACCCCGACGCGGTTCCCCGGCGCCCGCCCCGTCCGGCTCCAGTGTCGGACGGACCTTCTACCGGCAGCCCGGTATCTGCGTGACCGGTGAATGGTTCGTCGTGGCCGGCCGGCGGTTCGCCGTCCGCGACCTCACCGAACTCCGGACCGCACGAGGCGCCCGTGACCGGCTCACCGGCCGGGTGATCGCGGTGACCGCCGTGACCCTGGTGGTGGTCGCGGTGACCGTCGGCTACACCCGAGGGTTGGACGAGGTCAGCGCGGGTGCCTACCTCGCCATGCTGGCGGCCGCGTTCGTGCCGGTGTCGGTCGCCTGGCTCGGTGACCGGTTGCGGCCACGGGCGTACGAACTCTGGGGCCGTCACCAGGGACTGCTGGTGCTGCTGTTCAGCACCGACGACGAACGCCAGTACGGCCAGGTGAGCCGGGCGTTGATGCGGGCCCGGGAGATGTCCCGGCTGGCCGGTCTGTCCGAGCCGGTCACCATCGAACCGTGGGTGCCCGACCAGCGGTGAGCGGGCCCGACCGCCGCGGCGGTCGTCGGCGGGCTGGTCGACGTCGATCAGCCCGCGTCCGGTCCGTCCAGCCGACGGGCGAGGTCGTGCAGCATCGCCACCGAGTCGGCCGGCGACAGGGATTCCGCCCGTAGCCGGTCGAAGACATGCTGGTAGGGCCGGACCTCGTCGGCCCGGTCGATGACCTCCTCGACCAGAGCGCTCTCCACGTACACCACGTCGGCGTCGGCCTGGTCGGCGAAGTGCAGGATGACGAACGGACCGAGCACCGTGTTGCTCCCGGCGGTGAACGGCAGCACCCGGACCGTGACGTGAGGCGCCGCGGACATCTTCGCCACGTGCTGGAGCTGCTCACGCAGCACCCGCGGGCCGCCGGTCATCCGGCGCAGCGCCGCCTCGTCGATGATCACCTCGATCTGCGGCGGATCCGCGCCGAACAGCACCTCGTGCTGGCGGGCCAGCCGGATCTGCACCCGTCCTTCGATCTCGGCCGCCGGTACGTGGTGCGGGCCGTCGGCCGGGATCACCGCGCGGGCGTACTCCTCGGTCTGCAGCAGGCCGGGGAAGCTGATCGGCTGGAAGTAGCGCAGTGCCGACGCCTCCGCCTCCAGGCCGATGTAGGCCGCGTAGGCGGCCGGCACCCGGTCCTTGTATCCGCTCCACCAGGCGCGCCGTCGTGCCGCCCGGGCCAACTCGACGAGATCCTGCACCTGCTGCTGGTCGCGTACGCCGTACAGGTCCAGCAGAGCCTTGACGTCGTTGGTCGAGATGCTGACCGACCCCGACTCGATCCGGATCAGCTTCGACAGCGACCAGTCCATTTGAGCGGCGACGTGGTCCTGGGTCAGCGCGGCGGCCTCGCGTGCCCGGCGTAGCGCCGCACGCAGCCGGCGACGCCCGATGGTCGGGCCCTGGTGTCGGGCAGGCATGGGAACGCTCCGGGGAGAGTGCCTAGCAGAGTGCCACCTGGCTGGTTGCCACCCTGTTGCACGCTACACCGCCGCCGTCAGGTCTGCTAAGGACGGCTGGCCCCTCCGCATGGACGGCCGGCCACTCCGCGTGGTCCGGACGGCGGTTCCGCCGATTTTCCCGGTGTCGCCCAGTCGCGTCGGCAAGATCGGGAACTGGTACAGTCCGCCCGATTGCCTGCGTACTCTGATGGCAAATCTACCGATTTATCCTATTAAGGAGTCTGGGTGACTGTGATCAGCACTGCCGGTCCGGCGTGGCGTAAGAGCCGCCGCTGCGAGGCGACGACCTGCGTCGAGGTAGCCGAGATCGGCCCGGCGGTCGGAGTGCGCAACTCCACCGACCCCGGAGTACACCTGGAATTCTCGGCGGCCGCCTGGTCGGCGTTCGTCGCCGGGCTGCCCGGTGCGCCGACCAGCGCCGGCGGCCACACCACGGGTTGATCCGACGCCGCACGAGGCCCGGGTCCACGGCCGTCGACAATGTCGGCCGTACGCCCCGGCCGGGTCGGCCCGACAACGGTGCCGGCCCGGCCGGGGCGCCGTCAGCCAGTCACCGCCCGCCCGGGGTCAGCCGGTGAACACCTTGTCCGGCTCGGTACGCGGCTGCACGCCCGCCCAGCGGCTGACCACCCGCTCGGCGTAGAACGACACGAACGGCACCGTGCCGGCCAGCATGATCGCCAGGATCCGGCCGAGCGACCAGTTGGCCCGCCGGGCCAGGTCGAACACGGCGACCAGATAGACCATGTAGAGGAACCCGTGCGCCGGCCCGATCGTCTCGACCACGACGGCCTGGTCGAACAGGTACTTCAACGGCATGCCGATCACCATCAGCAGGATCAGCACCACGCCGACCACGTACGCGATCAGTCGGTACCGGGTGAGTGCGCCTGACACTGTCGTCCGTCCTTCTCTCTTCCGGTCAGCCCGGGTAGTCGCCGGCCCTGGCGTGCGGGTTCGCGTTCAGCCAGGCCAGGTAGTCGTTGTAGGCGGCCAACTCCGGGTCGTCCGGGCCGGGGGTGGCGGTCACGCCAGGGGCAGACCGGACCCGTACCGGCCGGCCGAACGCCTCCTCCCGCGACGGCGCGTTTTCCGGCGACCCGCTCTGCGGCGACGGCGACCCGTGGTTCGGGCCGGGTAGGGAGTCCGGGCCGGGTACGGACCGGCGGGCCAGCCGCATCTCGCGGACCCAGATGAACACCACGAACGCCGCGAAAACCGGCCATTCCACCGCGTACGCCCAGCTCAGCGTGTTGCCGGCGGCGGCCCGGCTGATCTGCCACCAGCCGAGCGCGAGGAAGCCCACCACCAGCGCCACCGCCGCCAGGTGCCGCAGGATCCACGCCGGGGTCCACAGCTGCCGCATGCAGGGAAGCGTACCGGCCGGTCGTCGGCTTCTCCGACGAGCCGTCGTAGTCAGGTGCGCGGCCGCCCGGAAGCCGGCCGCCCGGTGTTTGCCGCCGGCCGGCAGGGGAACCCTACGACGGTAATGCCTCGTCGACTCCCCGGAGGCCGGAGATGACGGATTCAGCGCGGTACGGCAGCTACTCCCCGGCGGCGGCCGGTCGGCCCTTCGAACCCCGGCCGGACCATCCGCCCGGTGCCACCCGACCCTGGTCGGCCCCGACCGAGCCGGGTGCCGAGACCTGGGTCGACACGGTCGACGAAACCGGGATCGACCCGGTCGAGCTGGCCGACGACGAACTGCTCCGCGAGATCGGCAGCCTGCACCGGACCCGGCTGGACACGCTGCGGCACGGCACCGACGCGGCGCTGGCCAACCATCTGCACCGCACCGCCGACCTGGAGACCGAGTACCTCACCCGGCACCCGGGCCGGGAGGTCGAGGCCGCCCGGTTGCGGGACGGGGGCTGAGTCGTGCCCGCCTACGCCGAGCGCGGTGTCTCCGCGCCCCCTGAGGTGGCGTTCGGCACCGCGACCGACCCCGACCGCCGGGCCGCCTGGCTGCCAGGGCCGCTGCGCCAGGTGCCGGCGGAACCCGCCCACGGCGACCACCTGCAGGCCCGGTGGTCGACCGCGGGTGGCCCGTGGGCGGCCGTTGTGCAGGTGTACCCGGTGCAGGCGGGCGGCGCCATGCTCCGCCTGGAACTGGACTCCGACCTGCCGCACGAGCAGCTGACCCGACTCGCCGACGAGACGCTGACCAGCCTGGTCCGGGCGGTCACCGACAATCTCAACGCCGGTTGACCGTCAGTCGGCGGTGAACCCGGGCTTCTCCATCCCGGACCAGCCGCGGGGCGTTTCCGGCTCCCGGTCCCGGTCGGTTCCTTCGATGATGTCGTGGGAGACCGCCGTGTCGTCGTGCTCGCCGGCGAAGTCCGGGTCGTCCTCGGGCGGCTGGCCGTCCGGGGTCTGGCCGAGTGCGGCGGCCGGCCGGTTCTGATGCTCGTCCATCGGTGATCAGGCACCTTCCGTGGAGGAGTGCAGGACCTCTTCCGCCTCGTCCTGGGCGTATTCGCCTTCCGGCAGGGCGTTGATCCTGGTCAGCAGGTGAGCGGGTAGCTCGGCGGCGACCGCCCGACGGGCGATCTCGGCCCGGCTCACACGTTCCTTGCCGAGGTAGATGTCGTCGAGTAGCGCGTACAGCTCGGCACGGCCCGTCTCATCGGTCACCTCCGCCTGCTACCCCGCACGCGGCATGGCAAACGACGGTCCACGTACCGACCCGTACCGCCGGTTTCATCCTGCCGACCGTCGGCGTTCCGCCCTCCAGGTCCGATCCAGGCACCTACGCTCGGGCCAGGAGGTGGACTCATGATCGGCACCATTCTGTGGGCGCTCGTCGCCGGCGCGATCATCGGCGCTCTGGGACGTCTGCTGCTACCCGGGCGGCAGAACATCTCGGTCTGGCTGACCATCGGCGTCGGAATCGCCGCCGCCCTGCTCGGCGGGGTGATCGCCGCCTGGCTGGGCATCGGCGAGACCGCCGGGATCGACTGGCTGCGACACGCGATCCAGGTCGCGCTGGCGGTGTTCTTCGTCTGGATCGCCGCCCGGGTGGCCGGCCACCGGCCGACCGACGCCCCGGGTCGCGCCACCCGCTGACCGACGCCCCGGGTCGCGCCACCCGCTGACCGACGCCCCGGGTCGCGCCACCCGCTGACCACGCGCCCGGCGACCGGCCACCCCTTGGGCTCGGCCCGGGGCCGGCCGTCGCGCCGTGGTCAGCGCCGAGCGCTGCGGGCTACCGCTGCGTGGCGGCCAGCGCCGCCCGGCGGTCCCCGACCGCTGTCGCCAGCCGCCCCAGCACCTGGGCGGTCTGGTCCCAACCCAGGCAGGCGTCGGTGATCGACTGTCCGTGCACCAGATCCCTGGTCGGGTCCAGATCCTGCCGGCCGGCGACCAGGAACGACTCCAGCATCACCCCGACGATGCCCCGTTGCCCGGCGCCGAGCTGCCCGGCGACGTCCTCGACGACCAGCGGCTGCCGGCGGTGGTCCTTGCCGCTGTTGCCGTGGCTGGCATCGATGACCAGCCGCTGCGGCAGTCCGGCGGCCCGCAGCAGGTCCAGCGCGGCGGCCACCGACGTGGCGTCGTAGTTGGGCTCACCGGCACCGCCGCGCAACACCAGGTGGCAGTCGGCGTTGCCCCGGGTGTGCAGGATCGCCGGCGTCCCGGACATGTCGATGCCGGGGAAGACATGCGGCACGGCGGCGGCCTGGATGGCGTCCACTGCGGTGGCGACGCTGCCGTCCGGGCGGTTCTTCATGCCGATCGGCATGGACAGCCCGGAGGACAGCTGCCGGTGCACCTGGCTCTCCACGGTGCGGGCACCGATCGCCCCCCAGGCCACCGCGTCGGCGATGTACTGCGGGGTGATCGGGTCGAGGAACTCGCAACCCACCGGCAGCCCGGCCCGCAGCACCTCGAGCAGCAGCGAGCGGGCGATCCGCAGCCCGGAGTTGACGTCCCCGGATCCGTCCAGGCCCGGGTCGTTGATCAGACCCTTCCAGCCGACCGTGGACCGCGGCTTCTCGAAGTACACCCGCATCACGATCAACAGGTCGTCGGCGTGCCGTTGCGCGGCGGCGGCGAGCAGGTGCGCGTACTCCAGGGCGGCGGCCGGGTCGTGCACCGAACATGGGCCGACCACGACCAGCAGCCGGTCGTCCTGTCCGTCGAGCACGCCGGCGACGGCTCGTCGGCCGTCCAGCACCCGCGCGGTGAGCTGGTCGTCGAGGGGCAGCTCGTGGTGCAGTAGGGCCGGGGTGGTGAGCGGCACGACCCGGTCGATGCGCTGATCGGCGACGCGGCCGATGGAGGTGCTCATGTGGTGTCGGTTCCTTCCGCCAGCCTCCCTGGGGAGCCGGCGCCCCCAGCCGAGCCGGCTGCTCGTTGGCATACGAAAGGGCAGGGGGCTCGATGCCCGCTGCCCTTGGCCGGCTCTGGTGGGGTGACGTCAGGTCAAGGCTGAGCCACCGGCACCAGGGCCGGCTGCCTAAACCATCGATACGTGCGCGTCACGACGCACACTGTACCGGATCGGCCGCTGAGTGCCACCCCCTGCCGGGTGCCACCACCGGACTTCGGCCGGTCCTCGCCACCCGTTAACCCCGGTCGACATCCGTGGCCACCAGCGCCATCTAGCTTCATCGATTGCCACGAGCATCGATGGAGGTCGAGATGGATCGTCGTAGCGTACTGCGTGCCACGGTGGTCGGCGCTGGTGCCGCCGCCTTCTCCGGCAGTCTCTGGACCGGCGCCTTCGCCGCACCGGCGCAACCTGGCGCCAGCCCGTACGGGCCACTCGGCAGCCCCGACGCCAACGGCATCGCACTACCCGCCGGCTTCACCAGCCGGGTCGTGGCCCGGTCCCGGCAGCGGGTCGGCGACACCTCGTACGTCTGGCACGACGCACCGGACGGCGGTGCCTGCTTCGCCGCCGGGACCGGCTGGGTGTACGTCTCCAACTCGGAGATCTCCCGCACCGGCGGCGCCTCGGCGATCCGGTTCGACGCCAGCGGCGACGTCGTCTCGGCGTACCGGATCCTGGCGAACACCAACCGCAACTGCGCCGGTGGCGCCATGCCCTGGGGCACCTGGCTCTCCTGCGAGGAGGTGGCCCGCGGGTACGTCTACGAGACGTACCCGCTGGGTGGCACCGGCGCGGTCCGGCGCCCGGCGATGGGCCGGTTCTGCCACGAGGCCGCCGCCGCCGACCCGGTCCGCGGCGTGATCTACCTGACCGAGGACGAGAGCAACGGCTGCTTCTACCGGTTCCGGCCGGACACCTGGGGCGACCTGTCCACCGGCACCCTGGAGGTGCTGGTGGCCGGCAGCGGCACCAGCGGGCCGGTCAGCTGGGCCCGGGTGCCGGACCCGGACGGCGGCCCGATCGCCACCCGCTTCCAGGTCTCCGGCGCGAAACGGTTCAACGGCGGCGAAGGATGCCACTACGCCGACGGCGTCTGCTGGTTCACCACCAAGGGCGACAACCGGGTCTGGGCGTACGACGCGGTCGGCCAGCGGATCGATCTGGCCTACGACGACTCGCTGGTCTCCGGCACTCCGCCGCTGACCGGCGTGGACAACATCGTCGGTACGCCGGGCGGTGACCTGTACGTCGCCGAGGACGGCGGCAACATGGAGATCTGCCTGATCACCCCGGACGAGCGGATTGCGCCGTTCCTGCGGATCAGCGGTCAGTCGTCGTCGGAGATCTGCGGTCCGGCGTTCGCCCCGGCCGGCGGCCGGCTGTACTTCTCGTCGCAGCGCGGCACCTCGGGGGCGTCCTCCGGCGGCATCACCTACGAGGTACGCGGCCCGTTCCGTTCCTGACCTGCGTGGAGGGCGGCATGCATGACTCGGCCGCCGCCCGGGTAACCAACCGGCCCATGAACACTGACACCGACGACGACCCGTTCACCGGCCCACCACCACCGGGCGCCGCCACCACGGGCCAGGCGGCAGCCGACGTCGAAACCGAGGCGGAGCGGATCGAATCGCGCGCCGGCCACCTGCTGCCGGAGGAGGAGGCGGCCGGCAGCGACGACCCGGTGCGGCAGGCCGCCGCCATTCTGGACGACTCCGACCGGCGCGAGCAGCCGCGTCCGCAGCCGGGCAGCGAGCCGCCCGGCTGACTCCGACGGCACCGGCTGATTCCGAAAGCGCCGGGCGGCGAGCGACGGCACCCGGCCGGCCCGGTGCGGCCGGCCGGGGCCCCGATCGGATAACGTCGGGCGCATGTCGCCCAACGGGTACCCCTGGCCGATCGAGACCACCCGGCTGGACAACGGCCTGCGGGTCGTCGTCAGCCCCGACTCCAGCGCACCGGTGGTCGCGGTCAATCTCTGGTACGACGTGGGCTCACGTCACGAGCCCGCCGGCCGGACCGGATTCGCCCACCTCTTCGAGCACCTGATGTTCGAGGGATCGGTCAACGTCGCCAAGACCGAGCACATGAAGTTGGTGCAGGGCGCGGGCGGCTCACTCAACGCCACCACCAACCCGGACCGGACCAACTACTTCGAGACCGTCCCCGCCGAGCATCTGGCCCTCGCACTGTGGCTGGAAGCCGACCGGATGGGCGGCCTGGTGCCGGCGCTGACCCAGGAGACGCTGGACAACCAGCGCGAGGTGGTCAAGAACGAGCGGCGGCAGCGCTACGACAACGTCCCGTACGGCGACGCCTGGCTGCGGCTGCTGCCCCTGCTCTACCCGCCGGGGCACCCGTACCACCACGCCACGATCGGCTCGATGGACGACCTGAACGCCGCCGACCTGGCCACCTTCCAGGCGTTCCACGAGATGTACTACGCGCCGAACAACGCGGTGCTGACCGTGGTCGGCGACACCGACGCCGACGAGGTGTTCAGCCTGGCGGACAAGTACTTCGGCGGGATCGCCGCGCGGGCCGACATCCCGCCGGCGCCGGACGGGCGTACGCCGGCGCCGCTGGCCGGCCCGGTCAGCGCGACGGTCACCGCCGACGTGCCGGCCGCCCGGCACTACCTCACCTACCGCACCCACCCGTTCGGGACCCCGGCCTACGACGCGGCGACCGTGCTCGGCACGGTGCTGGGCAGTGGCCGGGGCAGCCGGCTCTACCAACGGCTGGCCGACGGTGCCCGGATCGCGCAGCCCGACTACCTGGGCGCGTACGGCGTCGACCTGGCGCACGCGCCCGCGCCGCTGATCATCACGGCGACCGCCCAGCCGACGGTGACCGCCCAGCGGCTCGCCGACGGCCTGATCGAGGTGCTCGACGAGGTGGCCCGCGACGGCGTCACCGACGCTGAGGTCGACCGGGCCAAGGCGCTGCTCACCACCGGTTGGTGGCGTCAGGTCGCCAGCTTCGAGGGTCGGGCCGACACGCTCGGTCGCTACGCCACCCAGTTCGGTGACCCGGCCCGCGCCGGGGAGCGGCTGCCGGGCTGGCTGGCGGTCACCGCCGAGGCGGTCAACGACGAGGCCGCACACCTGTTGCGGCCGGACAACCGGGTCCAGCTCAGCTACCTGCCGGAGGGCGACCAGTGACGATCATCGCGCAGCGTCCCGGACCGGGCGCCGCCCGGCCGTACCGTTTCCCGGACGTGGTCCGGCGCAGCGTGGCCGGTGGCGAGATCGTCGCCGCCCATCTGCCCGGCCACCGGCTGGCGGTGGCGACCCTGCTGCTGGACGCCGGCGCCAGCCGGGAACCGGTCGGCAGGGAAGGGCTGGCCGGAGTGCTCGCCAAGGCACTCGAAGAGGGCACCGAGGCCCGGGACTCGGCCGCGTACGCCCTGGTCCTGGAAAGTCTCGGCACCGAGCTGTCGATCTCCGCCGACTGGGACTCGTTCCGGATCGGCGTGCAGGTCAGCACCGACCGGCTCGGCGCGGCCGTCGAACTGCTCACCGAGGCGGTCCGGACCCCCCGGCTGGATCCGTCCGATGTCGAACGGGTCCGCGACGACGAGGCGACTGCGCTGCGGATGTACTGGGCCAACCCGGGGCCCCGGGCCGAAGCCGCGCTGCGCGCCGACCTGTTCGGTGCCGATCAGCGGCACGGCCGGCCGATGAGCGGCGATCCCGAATCGGTGGCGGCGGTGACCGTGGCGGACGTCGTCGACTTCCACAGTGCCTGGTTCACCCGGCCCGGCACCCTGCTGGTCGCCGGCGACCTGGACCTGATCGACCTGGACGCGCTCGGCGTGGCCGCCTTCGCCGGGGCGACCGGATCGCCGTCGCAGCCCGGACCGCCGCTGCCGGTCACCTTGCGGGACCATCGGCGGATCATCCTGGTCGACCGGCCGGGCGCGGTGCAGTCCACGTTGCGGCTCGGCCACCCGGCGCCGCACCGGGCCCACCCCGACTACGTGCCGATGACCCTGGCCAGCACCGTCCTCGGTGGAGCCTTCACGTCCCGGCTCAACCACCTGATCCGCGAGGTACGCGGCTACACGTACGGCATCCGGTCGGACTTCGGGATGTCCCGCCGGTTCGGGCGCTTCGCGGTCAGCTCCAGTGTGCAGACCGGGGTCACCGCGCCCGCCCTGATCGACTCGGTCGGTGAGGTGTCCCGTACCCAGGCCGACGGGGTGACCGAGGAGGAGTTGGCGGTGGCCCGGTCGTGGCGCGCCGGCCAGCTCTCGGTCGAGCTGCAGACCCCGCCAGCGATCGCCAGCGCCCTGGCGACCCTGGTCGTGCACGGGCTGCCCGACGACTACCACGCCCGGCTGCGCGACGAGCTGCTGTCGGCGACGGTCGAGCAGGTCTCCGTCGCCGCCGCCACCCACCTGCAGGCCGAAGGGCTGACCCTGGTGGTGGAGGGCGACGCGGCGAAGATCCGCGACGAACTGACCGCCTCCGGACTGGGGGAGCTGCACGACGCCGACTGATCCTCGCCGGGCGGGGCAGGTTGCCGTGGGTGCTGCTGTCGGGGTGCCAGGCTTAGCGCCGTCGCAGCAGGCGCAGGGTGCCGAGCAGGTACACGCCCGCGTACCACGCCGACCCGAGGGCGGCAGGCAGGGCGACACCGTACGCCGCCCAGTAGTGGCCCTGGGCGGACCAGGCCAGGAACGCGCTGACCGTGAGGCTGAGCCCGGCGAGGCTGCCGATCAGCATGGCGGGTGCGGTGCGCCAGAACGGGACGCGTCGCTGAGGTTCGTGGTCGGCGAGCTCCCGGGCGTACTCCTCGACCGGACCGAACTCGCTGTCCGGGATGGTCCCCGGGGCCGCGACAAGGTGGTTGCGGGCCTGCCGGGCCAACTCGCCGGCCCGTTGCGGGGTGAGGTCGTAGCGGCCGACCAGCAGGCCGGTGAGCCGGCGGAACCACGCGTCCACGTCCGCTTCGTCGTTGTCGTGCCCCGCCGTACGCGGGGTGGGCGGGGTGTGCACGATCGGCTGACGCGGCTTGGCCGGCCCGCGTAGCTGCCACAGCAGTACCAGCAGCGACACCCCGGCGAGAGCGAAGACCGGAACGCGGAACACCGGCTCGCGGGGCAGCGCGAAGAACGCCGTCACGGCGAGCCCGGCCAGCAGTGCGACCAGGGCGAACGACGCGGTGGCCAGCCGTGGCCGGCCGGCGGCGCGCAGCGCGCCCGGTACGCCGCGGACGACGAACACCGCCAGACCGAGGAGGGCCGTCCCGGTCGACACCGCCGGGTTGGCCGGGAAGCTGAGGGTCTGTTCCAGTACGGCGTAGAACAGCGACCCACCGAGCCCGATCAGCCCCAGGCTCATCAGGCCGCCGGACAGGTAGTCGCCCGGGGTCAGGCCGTTGCGGTCCGGGTTCTCGCGTAGGTGTGCCGGCTGCTCCGCCGCCGCGACCAGGGCGAACTCCTCAGGGGACCCGAACGCGTCGTACGGGCTCTGACCGGTGTACGCGCAGTGTGCCTGCACATCGGCGATGATCGGGTTCGCCAGGTGGTACCCGACACCCCGGTCGCTCAGCGCGAACCGGGCGGGAATCTCCCACCGCTCGAAGGGTTCTGCCGTCGCGGTCGGTTCTGTCATGTCGGTCGTCCTCCCCAGTCGCTGTCCTGCGTCAGGTGTTGCTGGTCGTCACTGCCACCGCCATTGCCACTGCTGCTGCTTCCGCCATCGCTGCCGCTGCTGCTGCTGCCGCTGCCGCTTCCGCTGCCGTTGTCGTTGCTGGTCGCTGTGAGCAGCCGGTCGAACGCGTCGGTGAACTCGCCCCATCGGGTGCGTTCGTCCGCCAGCCGCTGTCGACCGGCCTCGGTGATCGCGTAGACCTTCCGGCCCGGGCCGCCTTCGCCCGGCAGCCAGTCGGAGCGCACCGCCGCTTCGGACTCCAGCCGGTTCAGCACCGGGTAGAGCGCGCCGCCCCGGATCGGGCCGAGCCCGAACTCGGCGAGCCGCTGTGCCAGCGCATACCCGTGCCGGTCGCCTTCGGTGAGCGCGGCCATGATCGCCAGACCGAGTCCGGCCCGGATCCAGTTCGCGGCCGGATCGGTCGCGCCGCCCATCGCGTACCTCCCTGCTCTGACTAGTTCGCATCCGGATGTAAGTCGCTTCTCAACTAGCTGTATCTCAGACTAGTTCAGGTGCGCAACCGCCGACAACCACCACCCGCACCCCGAGCCCGCACCTACCTACACCCCGTGATCTAGAAGGATCTGGCCGGTATATCGACCACGATCCTTCTAGATCGCGTCCGTCAGGGCCGCCAGGTCCGCGCCGGCCGTCTGGTATGTCCGGTTAGGCGGTTAACGTGTTGGCTTTCCTGTCGAGGCGTCCTATGGTTGCCGGATGATCATTCCTGCGCAGCGCGACGGAGCCGTGACTGTCACGGCTCCGATCGGCGTGCGCACCGTCGTGCCGGGCGCCGTCGTGCCTGGTGCCGTCGTGCCGGGCGCCGTCGTGCCCGGTGCGGCTGGCCGGCCGGGCCTGCCGCGCCCTACCGGCAGGGGTCCTCCGGACGGCCGTCGCACCACCACGACGACGGCCACCAGGGGCGAAGCGGATCAGCTTCGGCCCTTTTTCTATTGAGGGAGACCCGATGGGCACCGAACTGCACGGCACCCGCAGCAACGAGTGGATCGAACAGGCACGGGTGCAACTGGCCGACCAGTTGGACACACACCGGGCACAGCTGACCGAACTCACCGCCGACACCGGCGACCCGGGCGAAGCGCACACCCGGACCGCGCTGGTCGTCGCCGCCCGGCGCGGCTACGACCAGACCGTCGAGGCGCTGAACCGGATCGCCGAGGGTCGCTACGGCCGCTGCGACCGATGCGGCGGGGGAACGGCTGGAAATCCTGCCGCACGCCCGGTACTGCGTGCCCTGCACACGCTGACGTCGCCTTGCCCGCCTACCGGCTCGCGGTCGGTAGGCGGGCAAATACATTCGAACCCGCGACGGTGTGTCGTCCGTTGTACCCAGGTGTCCGCAATGTGCCGCAGAGAGGCGAGCGCTGATGCCCCAGCTCCACACGTCGGTGATGATCCGGTACGCGACCTACACCGATACCCCGCAAGTGGCCAAGACACTGGTGGAGGCATTTCTGGACACCCCGGAGTCGTCCTGGCTGATCCCGGACCCGGTCGCCCGTCGCCGGGTCTACCAGCGGTTCTGCCCGGCGTTGATCGACTACGGGCTGCGCCAGGGCAGCATCTACCGGACCGAGGACTACAGCGCGGTGGCGGTGTGGCGCCCGTGCAGCCTGATCCTGCCGAACCCGGTCGAGTACGAGCAGCTGCTCGACGACACCTGCGGTGAGTACGCCTACCGGTTCCGGCTGCTGGACAACGCACTCGCCGAACGACACCCGGTGGGCGAGCACCACTACCTGGCGTACCTCGGGGTCGCTCCGGACCGGCAGGGCTACGGCCTCGGTACGGCGTTGCTGAACCACCGGCACGCCATCTTCGACACCGCCGGCAGCGCCGCCTACGTGGTGGCCAGCAGCCCCGGGGCCCGTGATCTGTACGCCCGGCTCGGCTACCGGCTCACCGCCACGGCCCCGTTCCATCTGCCCGACGGCGGTCCGCTGCTCTGGCCGATGTGGCGGCAGCCGCAGCTGGCCCGCCGGTACCTGAACTGACCGCGCGTACCTGAACTGATCGGGCGGGGGTACGCCGACGGGTCGGAAGGTGACGCCGGACAACTCGGTTCCGTCCCGGCCCGGCCCGTCGGTAACCTTCGCAGCATGAGGATCGGGGTTGCGACATGAGGATCGGAATTGTCGGCGCGACCGGGCAGGTCGGTGGCGTCATGCGGCAGGTGCTGGAGCAGCGGGCGGTGCCCGTCGACGAGTTGCGGTTGTTCGCCTCGGCCCGCTCGGCCGGTCGGACCCTGCCGTGGCGCGGCAGCGGGATCGTCGTCGAGGACGCCGCCACCGCCGACTACCGCGGCTTGGACATCGCGCTCTTTTCCGCCGGCAAGGCCACGTCGAAGGAGTTGGCGCCCCGGGTCGCGGCGGCCGGCGCCGTGGTGGTCGACAACTCGTCGGCCTGGCGGATGGATCCCGACGTACCGCTGGTGGTCGCCGAGGTGAACCCGCAGGCCGCCGCCGACCGCCCGAAGGGCATCATCGCCAACCCGAACTGCACCACGATGGCGGCGATGCCGGTGCTGCGTCCGCTGCACGACGAGGCCGGCCTGGTCAGCCTGGTCGTCTCGACCTACCAGGCGGTCTCCGGTGCCGGCCTGGCCGGCGTCGCCGAGCTGGACGAGCAGGTCCGCAAGGTGGCCGAGGGCGCGGCGGCGCTGACCTTCGACGGCGGCGCGGTGGAGTTCCCGGCGCCCCGGTCATTCGCCGCGCCGATCGCGTTCAACGTGCTGCCGCTGGCCGGCTCGATCGTCGACGACGGCTCCGACGAGACCGACGAGGAGCAGAAGCTGCGCAACGAGAGTCGCAAGATTCTCGGCATCCCTGAGCTGCGGGTGAGTGGGACCTGCGTCCGGGTGCCGGTGTTCACCGGCCACTCGCTGCAGATCAACGCCCGGTTCGCCCGGCCGATCGACCCGCGGCGGGCGGCTGAGCTGCTGGCCGACGCGCCCGGCGTGGCACCGTCCGACGTGCCGACGCCGCTGCAGGCCGCCGGCCAGGACCCGACGTACGTCGGCCGGATCCGGGTCGACGAGACCGTCGAGCACGGCCTCGCGCTGTTCTGCGCCAACGACAACCTGCGCAAGGGCGCCGCCCTGAACGCGGTGCAGATCGCCGAGTTGCTGATCGCCACGGCGGCCTGAGCCAGCTGTCACCGGACCGATCAACCGTCACACCGCCGGAACGGGTCGTCAGTCGGCGGCGACCCGTTCGGTGAGCAGCATTGCGGCGTCGTCGCTGATCTGGCCGCCGGCGTGGCGTTGCAGCTCGGCGACGACGCGGTCCAGCACCTCCTGCCGGTCCGGCAGCTCCAGGCACGCGGTCACCCGGTCCGAGGCGAGGAACTCACCGTGGCCGTTGCGGGCCTCCACCAACCCGTCGGTGTAGAGCAGCAGCCGGTCTCCGACCTGCCACGGCCGGGTCACCCGGAGTGGTTCCGGCGCGTCGCGGCGCAGCCCCAGCGGCGGGTGCCGGTCACCGGGCTCCAGGATCTCCAGCGTCCCGTCGGCGGTACGCAGCGCCGGCGCCGGATGGCCACAGTTGATCACGGTCAGCGCGTCGTCGGTGAGCTGCACCAGGGCGGCGGTGACGAACTGCGCCGGTTGGCGAGTACCCATCCCGTCCCGGTACACCGCCTGGTCCAGGTCGGCGGCGACGGCGGACAGCTCCTGCTGTACGAAGGCGGACTGCCGGAATGCACCCATCACGGTGGCCGACATCTGGACCGCCTGCAGGCCTTTGCCGCACGCGTCCCCGATGATGATCCGGGTCCCGTACGGGCTGTCCACGACGGCGAACAGGTCACCGCCGACATTGGCCGCCTCGGACGCGGACAAGTACCGGGCGACCAGGGCGACATCGCGCAGCTGCGGTGGCGGTGCGCGCAGCACCGCCCGCTGCGCGACCTCGGCGATCTCGGTCATCCGGCGCAGTCGGGCCTCCCGCAGGTTCCGGGACCGGGCCACGTAGATCGACACGATGCCGACCGCGAAGACGACACTGCTGCGCAGCAGATGGTCCAGGCTGCCGAACATGCCGCTGGGTAGCCCGGCGACCAACGCGACGACGCAGGCGACCGCGGTGACCAGCGCGGTCCGTCGGGTCTTCTCGACGGCGGCGGCGAGCAGCGGGGCCAGCGACAGGAACCCGAGGACGACCGCGTTGGTCTGGGTCAGCACGTCGATGACGGTGATGACCGCGATCAGCGCCAACGCCAGCGGCATCCCGCGCCAGCGTTCGGTGCGGTGCAGCAACGACCGGTCGGCCGGGTGCGGCACCCGCGAATCCGGCGAAAGAGGCTTACGCCAGCTGACCCGGCGTGCCCACACGACGTGCTCCCTACCCGGCCTGCCCGCCCGTGCACCTCGTGCCGGCGCAGCCGTTCCGACCTGCGAGCGTAGCCGATCCCACCGACCGGGGGAGGGCGCTGGTTTTCCGTCCCCGGCCCCGGGTACCCCGAAGACGGCGCCGACACCGAGAGGAGTGCGCGATGACGACCGTCGGAGAGTTCATGACGGCCCGGCCGTTCACCATGGACGCGAGTGACATGTTGACGGCGGCGGCGCGACAGATGCGGGACGCCGACATCGGCGACATCATCGTCACCAAGGGTAGCGACATCCAGGGGATCGTGACCGACCGGGACATTACGGTCCGGGCGGTGGCATCCGAGATGGATCCGTCGATGACCCAGCTCAGCCAGATCATCACCGAGGACGTGGTGGTCGTGTCGCCGTACGACGACGCGGTCGCGGCCGCCGAGCTGATGCGGACCTACTCGGTACGGCGACTGCCGGTGGTCGACGACGGCCGCCTGGTCGGCGTGGTCTCCATGGGTGACCTCGCCGTCGAGTGGGAACCGGACTCGGTGCTGGCCGACATCAGCACCGACGACCCGAACAACTGACCACCGGGCCCGCCGCCGCGCCCTCGGGCCGGTGAGCGGTGCCGGAACCCTCTGGTGGGTGTCCCCGACAGGTCTGCCCCGTTTCCCCGGCGCCCGGGTCCGGCAGACACGGGGACACCCGCTTGCGCCCACCCACCCCGATCGGAGATCAGCATGAAGCGACCACGCATCGTCATCGCGGGTGCCGGCTTCGCCGGCTACCAGGCGGCCCGTACCCTGTCCCGGCTGGCCCGGGGGTCCGCCGAGATCGTCCTGATCAACCCGACCGACTACTTCCTGTACGTGCCGCTGCTGCCCGAGGTCGCCTCGGGTGTGCTGGAGCCGCGCCGGGTCACCGTCTCGCTGCCGGACACCCTGCCCGGCGTACGGGTGGTGCTCGGCGAGATCGACCAGATCGACCTGCCGGACCGGCGGATCTGCTACGTCGACGGTGAGGGCGACCGGGCCGAGCTGAGCTACGACCGGTTGATCGTCTCCATCGGCAGCGTCAACAAGCTGCTGCCGATCCCCGGCGCCAACGAGCACGCGCACGGGTTCCGGACCCTGCCGGAGGCGCTCTACCTGCGCGACCACCTCACCCGGCAGATCGAACTCGCCGACCTGAGCGACGATCCGGCCGAGCGGGCCACCCGATGCACCTTCGTCGTGGTCGGGGCCGGATACACCGGCACCGAGGTGGCGGCGCACTGCGTGAGCGCCACCGACCTGCTGGTCCGCCGGCATCCCCGACTGGCCGGCCAGCAGGTGCGCTGGCTGCTGCTCGACCTGGCCGACCGGGTGCTGCCCGAGCTGGACCAGCGGATGTCGGTCACCGCGCAGAAGGTCCTCGACGCGCGGGGTGTCGAGACCCGGTTCGGCACCTCGGTCCGCGAGGCGACCAGCGACGGCGTGCATCTGTCCGACGGGGAGTTCATCCCGACCCGGTCGTTGATCTGGTGTGTCGGGGTGCGACCCGACCCGGTGGTGGACGATCTGGGACTGACCACTCTGAAGGGCCGGCTGGTGGTCGACGAGTTCCTCGCCGTACCGCAGCATCCGGAGGTGTACGCGTGCGGTGACGCCGCCGCGGTGCCCGACCCGAACCGGCCGGGCGAGGTCACCCCGATGACCGCCCAGCACGCCGTCCGGCAGGGCAAGCTGGCCGCACAGAACGTCGCCGCGTCGTACGGGCACGGCTCGTTCCGCCCGTACCGGCACAAGGATCTCGGGTTCGTGGTCGACCTCGGCGGCGCGCAGGCGGCGGCGAACCCGCTGCACGTGCCGATCTCCGGCCCGCTGGCGAAGGCGGTGACCCGGGGCTACCACCTGGCGTCGATCCCGGGCAACCGGATCCGGGTGGCGGCCGACTGGACGTTGGAGTCGTTGCTGTCGCGCCAGGGCGTGCAGCTCGGTCTGGTGCCGCCGGCGGCGGTGCCGCTGGACACCGCGTCGCCGGAGCTGGTGCACCCGGTCGGCCGCTGACCGGGTGCAGATCTGTCACCCGAACCGCAGGTGGGGTCGGCGGCGCAGCCGTACCCCGGTGGCGATCGCGACCAGGGCGACCATCGTGACCGCGACGACCGCGCCGTGCAGCAGCCCTCGGCCGAGGTAGCCGCTGTCGGTGTGGTCGATCGCGTAGGTGGCGATCTCCCGGCTGAACCAGAACGGCAGTGCCCGTGCGGCCGGGCTGGCCGGGTCCATCACCATCTGCAGCCCGACGATGGTCAGCAAAGCTTGGTGACGTCCTGCACGTCGAGCCGGACCGGGCCCGGGTGGACCCGGCGCGGCAGCTGGGCTGGCCCGCCTACGCTGCGTGCCACGTCGGTGGCGTACTCGGCCGGGGTGCCGAAGACCGCCAACGGTGGTTCGCCGCTGTCGTACAGGTGGGCCGCGGCCTCCGCGACGACGTGTCCGGCCAACTCGTGGTCGACGCCGTGCCGGTGCAGCTCGCCGGTCAGGGCGGCCAGCCAGGTCTGCTGGTTCACGAGGTGGTCACCTCCGGCAGGATCGTGTCGACGCCGGTGGCGAAGGACCGCCAGTCGGAGGTGGCCTGGCGCAGCCGCCGCGCACCGGACTCGGTCAGCCGGTAGTACTTGCGGGCCGGACCGCTGGTGCCGGCGCGCCACCGGGCGTCGACCAGGCCGGTCCGTTGCAGCCGGAGCAGGACGGGGTAGAGGGTGCCGCCCTTGATCGGCCCGAGTCCGGCCGCCTGCAGCGACTGGGCCAGCTCGTAGCCGTACGACTCGTGCCGGTGCAGCGCCGCGAGCACGCAGAGGTCGAGCACCCCGCGCAGCCACTGGCCCCGCCGTTCCTGATCCACGGCCAGAAAGGTAGCAGCGCTATCTAGACCCGTCTTTCGCACATGCGGTTGAGTGACTTGCGTTGCGGGCGTGCGGCTGGTTCGTTGCTGATCCATGAGTAGATCTGGTGGGCCTCGACGGGTGGCGCGGCGGCCTCGGACGCGGGTCGCCGCGACGGGTCGGGTGGAGAAGCAGCTGGGGTCGCTGCCGGTCATCGCGGACTTCTCCCGCCGGTTGGACATCGCGGGTGTGGTGGACCGGGCCTGCCCGATACGGGAGGTCGCCTCCATCAGCCACGGGCAGGTCATCGAGGCGCTGATCGCGAACCGGCTGACCAGTCCGAAGGCGATGGTCGCCGTGGCCGACTGGGCCCACGCGTGGGCGGTGGAAGAGGTCTACGACATCGATCCCGACCTGCTCAACGACGACCGGCTGGGCCGGGCCCTGGACGCCCTCGCCGATCAGGCCGACCAGGTCGTCGGATCAATCGGCGCGACCGCGATCACGGCATTCGGCATCGACGTCACCCGCTGCCACTGGGACATGACCTCGATCTCGCTGTACGGCGCATACGACCACGTCGACGACGAGTACCCCACCCCTGCCTACGGCCACCCGAAAGACCGGCGCACCGACCTCAAACAGATCCAGGCCGGCCTCGCCGTCACCGCGGACGGCGCCGTCCCCGTCCTCAGCCGGACCTATGACGGCAACGCCGCCGAGATCGCCCAGGTCACCGACACCATGCGCGCTCTGCAAGCCCTGGCCACACCCCGCAACTTCCTGCTGGTCGGCGACTCGAAACTCATCTCCTACCCCAACGTCACCGCGATGACCACCGAGCAGGTCACCTTCATCGCGCCCCTGGCCGCGTCCCGGGTCCCCGACGGGCTGTTCGCCGGCCTCGACCCGTCCCGGGCCACGATCGTGGACTACGTCGCCGAACGCGACGAGGGCAGACCACACACCGAACGGTGCACCTACCGGGTCGACGAAGACACCATGGACCTGACCGGCCCCCGCAAGAAGGACCCGGTACACACCCTACGGCGGATCCTGGTGCACTCCACCGCCAACGCCACCGCCCAGGCCAAGGCCCGCGCGCTCAGACTCGCCCAGGCCCGCACCGAACTGGACACCCTCACCCGTACCGCCGGCACCCGCCACCACCGCACCATCGAGGCCGTCACCACCAAAGCCACCGCGATCGCCCGCCGCCGCCGCATCAGCGCACACCTGCACACCACGATCACCACCGACGACACCGGCAAACCGACGTTCGCCTGGACCTTCGACCAGGCAGCCCTCGACGCCGAAGCCGCCGCCGACGGCTGGTACGCCCTGCTGACCAACCTGCCCGCCGACATCGACGCCACCGACGTGTTCCTGCGCTACAAGGACCAACCCACCGTCGAACGCCGCTACAGCGAGTTCAAAGGCCCCCTCGCCGTCGCACCGATCTTCCTACGCAACAACCGCCGGATCACCGCCCTGATCACCGTGATCTGCCTGGCCCTGCTCATCTTCTGCCTCATCGAACGCGAAGTCCGCCGCAACCTCGCCCCCGACACCGAGATACGTGGCTTCTACATCAACGACCGCCGCCCACGAAAGCCCACCGGACGGCTCATCCTGCAAGCACTCGGCGAACTCCGACTCATCCCCGCGCCCCCGAACGAAGCAGCCACCATCCCCACACCCGGGCCTCTACAAACCCGACTCCTGCGACTACTCCACGTCGACCCCACCCAACCCCGCTGGCCATGACCGACGACCACCCAACCGCATGTGCGAAAGACGGGTCTAGATAGCGCTGCTACCTATACCCGGTCCGCTGTTTCCGTGCCGGGCGGGCGGGTACCCGATCGACAGTGGCGACCCGTCGGAGAGGGAGAGAATGATGGACATCGGCATCATTGGCGCCGGCAACGTCGGCTCGGCCCTGGCCCGGCGGCTGACCGAGGTCGGTCACCAGGTGACGATCTCCGCGTCCAGCCCGGATTCGCCGCGGCTGGCCGAGGCGACCGCCGGCACCGGGGTGACCGCCGGCGACGCCGCCCAGGCGGCCGACGCCGAACTGGTAGTGCTGGCGGTGCCGTACACCGGGATCGGCGACACGCTCACCGGACCGGTCGCCGACGCGCTGGCCGGCAGCACCGTGATCGACGTGACCAATCCGCTCGGCCCGGACCACATGTCGCTGCGGATCGGTCACGACACCTCCGCCGCCGAGCAGGTCGCCGCGATGGTCCCGGCGGCCAACGTGGTGAAGGCGTTCAACACCGTGCTCGCCCCGAACCACGCCCGGCCGGTGCTCGGCGGCGTACGGCAGTCGGTGCCGGTCGCCAGCGACGACCTGGCCGCCAAGAAGACCGTCCAGGAACTCGGCACCCAGCTGGGCTTCGACACGGTCGACGCCGGCCCGCTGTCCAGCGCCCGCTACCTGGAGCCGGTCGCCGCGCTGCTCATCCAGGTCGCCTACGGCGGCGGTGCCGGTCCGACGGTCGGTTTCGCGCTCGCCCGCGACTGACCGCGGCTTCGCCCGCGACTGACTGCGGCCTCGTCCGCGACTGACTGCGGCCGAGCCCTCGGGTCGGGAAACGCGCCACCCTGGCCGTATGGTGGACGGGTGTCGTGCGTGCCGTGTCCGGCAGGACGGACGCATCCGTTGAAACCCGAGGAGTTCTAGTGACCGTCACTCTGACCGCCGACAGCGCCGGATCGGTCAGCGACTTCAAGGTCGCCGACCTGTCCCTGGCGACCTTCGGTCGCAAGGAGATCGAGCTCGCCGAGCACGAGATGCCCGGGCTGATGGCACTGCGCCGTGAGTACGCCGCCCAGCAGCCGTTCAAGGGCCGCAAGATCGCCGGATCGCTGCACATGACCGTGCAGACGGCGGTGCTGATCGAGACGTTGACCGCGCTCGGGGCCGACGTGCGCTGGGTCTCCTGCAACATCTTCTCCACCCAGGACCAGGCCGCCGCGGCGGTCGTCGTGGGCCCGAACGGCACGGTCGACAACCCGCAGGGTGTCGCGGTGTACGCATGGAAGGGCGAGACGCTCGACGAGTACTGGTGGTGCACCGAGCAGATGCTCACCTGGCCGGACGGCAGCGGCCCGGACTCGATCGTCGACGACGGCGGCGACGTGACCCTGCTGATCCACCTCGGCAAGCAGTTCGAGGAGGCCGGCGCGGTGCCCTCCACCTCGGAGACCGACTCGGTCGAGTACGGCATCATCCTGGAGACCCTGCGCCGCTCGCTGGCCGCGAACCCGACCAAGTACACCGAGATGGCCAAGCCGATCATCGGGGTCTCCGAGGAGACCACCACCGGCGTGAACCGCCTCTACGAGCTGGCCCGCGAGGGCAACCTGCTCTTCCCGGCGATCAACGTCAACGACTCGGTCACCAAGAGCAAGTTCGACAACAAGTACGGCATCCGCCACTCGCTGGTCGACGGGATCAACCGGGGCACTGACGTGATGATCGCCGGCAAGCTCGCGGTGATCTGCGGCTACGGCGACGTCGGCAAGGGTGCTGTGGAGTCGCTGCGCGGCCAGGGGGCCCGGATCGTGGTGACCGAGATCGACCCGATCTGCGCGCTGCAGGCGGCGATGGACGGCCTCGACGTGGTGACCCTGGACGACGTCGTCGACCGCGGCGACATCTTCATCACCACCACCGGCAACAAGGACATCATCCTGGCCGACCACATGGCGAGGATGAAGCACAACGCGATCGTCGGCAACGTCGGGCACTTTGACAACGAGATCGACATGGCCGGCCTGGCGAAGGTGCCCGGGATCGAGAAGATCAACGTCAAGCCGCAGGTCGACGTCTGGCGCTTCCCGGACGGCCACGCGGTGATCGTGCTCTCCGAGGGGCGGCTGCTCAACCTCGGCAACGCGACCGGCCACCCGAGCTTCGTGATGTCGACGTCCTTCTCGAACCAGGTCATCGCCCAGGTCGAGCTGTACGCCAAGATCGGCGAGTACGGCAAGCAGGTGTACGTGCTGCCCAAGCACCTTGACGAGAAGGTGGCCCGGCTGCACCTGGACGCGTTCGGCGCCAAGCTGACCGTGCTCACCAAGGCCCAGGCGGACTACATCGGCGTCGACGTGGCCGGCCCGTACAAGCCGGAGCACTACCGCTACTGATCCACGGCCGTCGGAGCGCACCGCCAGACGGTGTGCTCCGACGGCGTACTCAGGCGGCCAGGCCGAGGGCCTCGGCGGCGGCCCGGCCGTTGGCGTGACTCGCACCGTACGTGGTGACGAAGGCACGCACCCCGGCCGGGCGCCAGGCCGACGGCCAGCCCATCTCCACCACCGCGACCGGGTGCCGGGCGGCCAGCCGTTCGATCAGGTCACCGGCACCGGGAACCCGGTGCAGGTGCCGGCCGACCAGCACCAACGGCCGGCCGTCGGCGGCCGCCGCGACCTGCTCTGCGGTCACCTCGGCCGGTGCCACCCGCAGCTGCCGGGCGTGGCCGAGGTGCGGTCCGAGGCCCCACGGCACCCGGCCCTCGGCGATCGTCGAGCCGGCGGTCAGCTGCACCACCAGTGCGTCGGCCAGCCCGTCGAGGGTGCCTTCCACCCGGACGGCGCGGCGGGCGGCGGCGTACCCCAGATCGGCCGGGCCGGCGGTTCCATCCGCCGCCGGCCGGACCACGGCGGCCAGCGCGGTCACCCGGTCGGCCGCCTGCTCGACCCGGCCGACCGGCAGCGTCCCGTCGCCGATCGCGGCGACGATGCCCGCCGCGACCCGTTCGACCAGTGCGTGGTCGACCCGGGCGCCGATGCAGAGCAGGTCGGCACCGGCGGCCAGGGCGGCGACCGCCGCCGGGACGATCCCACCGGCGGCCAGCGTGGCGCCGCGCATCTCCAGCGCGTCGGTGACGATCACCCCGGCGAAGCCGTACTCGTCGCGGAGCAGGCCGGTCAGCGCGGCCCGGCTGAAGGTGGCCGGCGCGTCGCCGGTCAACGCCGGGACCCGGATGTGCGCGGTCATGATCGCCGGGGTGCCGGCTTCGACCACGGCGGCGAACGGCGGCAGGTCCCGCCGGCGCAGCACCGCCATCGGTACGTCGACAGTGGGCAGTTCGAGGTGCGAGTCGGTGACCGTGGCGCCGTGGCCGGGGAAGTGCTTGGCGCAGCCGGCGACCCCGGCGTCGGCCAGCCCGGCGACGGCCGCCGCCGCGTGCGTGGCGACCAGCGCCGGGTCGGCCCCGAACGACCGGGTGCCGATGATCGGGTTGTCGTCGGCGGTGTTCACGTCGACGGTCGGTGCCAGGTCGAGGTTCGCCCCGCAGGTGGCGAGCTCGTCGCCGATCGCCCGGTAGACCTGCCGGGTCAGCGCCGGGTCGTCGACCGCGCCGAGCGCCGCGTTGCCGGGGTACGGGCTGCCGGTGGCGTGCGCCAGCCGGGTCACGTCGCCGCCCTCCTCGTCGATGGCGACCAGCACGTCGGCCCGGGCGGCCCGCAGCGCGTCGGTGGCGGCCCGCAACTGCTCGGGTCGGTCCACGTTGCCACCGAACAGGGTGTGTCCGGCGAGCCCGTCGCCGACCAGGTCCACCGCCCACTGCGGGACGGTGGTGCCGGGGTAGGCGGCGAGCAGGGTGCGCAGCGCCAGTCGCCGCAGCGCCGGGTCGTTCGGCATGTTCTCCCCCTCCGTGGCGTCTCCGCGGTCCGAGTGGCGCACCGGGGAGGCGCTGTTCGTTGCCGGTGAGTGCCGGGTCGTCCGACCGCCGAGGGTGTCACCGGCGACTACGCTACGGCTACTTCCGTTGCGGATGCCAAGATAATAGTTAACTTTCCTAAATGCTAGAGGACGACCACATGGGTTCCCCGCGCCTGCCCGGCACGCCCCGGCTGCTGCGAGCGCTCAACGACCGGGCAGCGCTGGAGCTGCTCATCGCCCGCGGACCACTCACCCGGGCACAGCTCGGCGAGCTGACCGGACTGTCCAAAGTGACAGCGTCGCAGCTGGTCGAGCGGCTGGAAGGACGCGGGCTGGTCACCCGGGTCGGCGAACAGGCCGGTGGCCGGGGCCCCAACGCCCAGCTGTACGCCGTACAGCCGGCCAGCGCGCACGTCGTCGGCGTCGACGTCGGACCGGACCGGGTGGTGGCCGCCTGTGCCGACATCACCGGATCGGTGATCGGCCGGGTCGAGCAGTCCACCAGGGACACCGATGACCCGGTCGGCGTGGTACACAACGCGGTGGTGCAGGCCGCCAGCAGCGCCGAGACCCAGCTGGCCAGCGTACGGCGGGTGGTGCTGGGCACACCCGGCCTGGTCGACCCGGCCAACGGCGACATCACCTTCGCGTACAACCTGCCGCGCTGGCACCGCGGCCTGCTCGCCGCGCTGCGCGAGGACCTGGACACCACGGTCGTGTTCGAAAACGACGTCAACCTCGCCGCGGTCGCCGAGGCGCATGCCGGCGCCGCCCGCGACGTGCCCGACTTCGTGCTGGTCTGGGCCGGCGTCGGAGTCGGCCTGGCGATCATGCTCGGCGGCCGGCTGCACCACGGCAGCACCGGCGCGGCCGGTGAGATCGGCTACCTGCCGGTGCCCGGCGCGCCGATCCCGCGCGACGTCTCCCGCCGCGCCAAGCCGGCCTTCCAGCAGATCGCCGGCGCCGACGCGGTCCGCGCGGTGGCCCGCGAACACGGGTTCCGGGCGGCCAGCGCGGGCGACGCGGTGCGGGCCGCGATCGCCGCCGGCACCCGGGGCGGGCCGTTGCTCGACGAGCTGGCCCGCCGGCTCGCGCTCGGGGTCGCCAGCAGCTGCGTGGTGCTCGACCCGCCGCTGGTCGTGCTGACCGGCGAGGTCGGCCAGGCCGGCGGCAGCGCCCTGGCCGAACGGGTGCAGCACGAAGTGGCCGCGATCACCCTGGTCGCCCCCCGGGTGGTGGTCACCGAGCTGACCGAGGAGCCGGTGCTGCAGGGCGCCCTGCGGACCGCCCTCGACGCCGCCCGCGACGAGGTCTTCGGATCCACCGTGGCCTGACCCCGTCGCCGGAACCGCTGTGCTGCCACGGCGGTCCAGCCGCAGACCTGAGCAGCCCGTCGGGTGGTGCCGGCCACCCCGGCGCGGCCAGGTGGGGCGGCACCACCCCCGGCGTGATTGGATGGTCCGGTGCCTACCGTTGCTGACGACCTGGTGATCGAGCTCGACTCAGTGGGCGTGACCCGCTCCGGCACGGCCCTGTTGCAGGACATCACCCTGCGGGTGCAGCCCGACCAGCGGTGGGTGGTGCTCGGCCCGAACGGTGCCGGCAAGACCACCCTGCTCAGCCTCGCCGCCGGCCGGCTGCACCCGACGACCGGGACCGTCCGCGTCCTCGACGAGCAGCTGGGGCGCACCGACCTGGCGGAGCTGCGGACCCGGATCGGGTTGACCACCGCCGCGCTCGCCGAACGGATTCCCGGCACCGAGCGGGTGCTCGACGTGGTGCTGACCGCCGCCTGGTCGGTGGTCGGCCGGTGGCGCGAGCGCTACGACGAGCTCGACGTGGGCCGGGCACAGGAACTGCTCGGCCAGTTCGGTGTGGCCGGGCTGGCGCAGCGCGAGTACGGGACCCTCTCCGAAGGTGAACGCAAGCGGGTGCAGATCGCCCGGGCGCTGATGACCGACCCGGAGCTGCTGCTGCTCGACGAGCCGGCGGCCGGGCTCGACCTCGGTGCCCGTGAGGAGCTGGTCGGCCGGCTCGGGGTCCTCGCCCAGGACCCGGATTCCCCGGCGTTGATGCTGGTCACCCACCACGTGGAGGAGATCCCGCCGGGCTTCACCCACGCCCTGCTGCTGCGCGGCGGCACCGTCGTCGCGGCCGGCGAGCTGGCCGCGACGGTCACCGGCGAGCACCTGTCGGAGACGTTCGGCGTGCCGTTGGTCGTCGAGCGGACGGGCCAGCGGTACACCGCCCGGGCCGCCTGAGCGGAGGACGTCGTGACAGCGCCGCGGATCGCGGTGGTGGGCAGCGCGAACATGGACCTGGTCGCGACCGCGCCGAGACTGCCGTCGCCGGGGGAGACCCTGCTCGGCACCGACTTCGTCACGGTGCCCGGCGGCAAGGGCGCCAACCAGGCGATCGCGGCGGCCCGCGCCGGTGGCGCCTGCGTGTTTCTCGGCGCGGTCGGCTCGGACGCCTTCGGCGTCACCCTGACCGGCCGGATCGCCCGGTCCGGGGTGGACACGAGCCAGCTGCGGGTGGTGTACGGGTCGTCCGGCGTCGCGGTCGTGATGGTCAACGCGGCCGGTGAGAACGCGATCGTCGTCACCCCGGGTGCCAACGCGGCGTTCCGTGGGCTCACCGAGCCGGAGCTGGCGGCGGTCCGGGACGCCGACGTGCTGGTGGCGCAGTTGGAGATTCCGCTGGAGACGGTGCTGGCCGCCGCGGCGGCGGCCCGCGAGGCGGGCACCCGGGTGATCCTCAACGCCGCCCCGGCCCGTGAACTGCCGGCCGAGCTGCTCGACGCGGTGGATCTGCTGGTGGTCAACGAGGCCGAGGCGCGGGCGATCGTCGGCGCCGGGCGGGAGGACCCGGCGGCGCTGTTGACGGTGGTCCGTCGGGCGGTGCTCACCCTTGGCACCGAAGGCGCCTGGTTCGCCGACCGCGACGATACGGTGCACCACGTGCCGGCCTTCCCGGTCGAGACGGTGGACTCCACCGCCGCCGGTGACGCGTTCACCGGCGCGCTCGCGGTCGCCTGGGGCGAGGGACGGGAGCTGGTGTCCGCGGTCCGGTGGGCGTCGGCGGCCGGTGCGGCCTGCGTACGCCGGTTGGGGGCCTCGGTGTCGTTGCCGCAGCGGGCCGAGATCGACGCCCTGGCCGGCTGACCGCCCGGATGAACTGGCCGACCGCCTGCCTGGCCGGTCGACCGGCTGACGGCTGACCGCTGATCGCGGAACCGCCGGTGCCGGGTGGCGCGGATGCGGGATCATCGAGACATGCGAGTCATTCTCAACCTGCTCTGGCTCATCTTCGGCGGCGGTATCGTGCTCGGTTTCGGGTACGCGGTGGCGGCCCTCATCTGCTTCGTGCTGATCGTCACGATCCCGTTCGGGGTGGCGTCGCTGCGGTTGGCCTACTACTCCCTCTGGCCGTTCGGCCGGACGCTGGTCGCGAAGCCGGGGGCGGGGATCGGCTCCGGGCTGGCGAACATCCTCTGGGTGGTGCTGGCCGGCTGGTGGCTGGCGCTCACCCACATCGTCACCGGCGTCACGCTCTGTCTGACGATCATCGGCATCCCGTTCGGCATCGCCAACTTCAAGTTGGTGCCGGCGGCGTTCTGGCCGCTGGGCCGGGAGGTCGTCGACGTCGAGGATCTGCGTCGACCAGGGCTGGTCCACGCCTGACCCGGCCGGCCAGCGAGTCCCTGCCCGGTGCCGGCCGAGTGCTCGGCACCGGGCAGGGCACCCGCACTGATCAGTCGGCTTCGCCGGCCGGACTGCTGCGTCCGGTGAGTCGGTCGTAGCGCTGCCGGGCGGCCTGCGCGGTGCCCAGGCCGAGCCCGAAGGCGATCGCCTGCCAGGTGAGTCCCCGGCTTCGGGCGGCCTCCAACAGGCCCAGTTCGACGGCGTCGAGGTCGGCGCGGACCGGCGCGACCAGGGTCAGCGCGGCGATCAGGTCGCTGCGGTCCAGATCCGGTTCGTCCGGGTCGGCCTTGGCGCCGCCACTGGCCAGGCTGAGTGCCAGCCGTACCGCCTCGTACGGGTCGACCATCTGCGGGTGCAGGTGGCGGTGCCGCCGCGCGGTGGTGTCGGCGTGTCGTCCGGCGATCCTGAGCAGGGCCGCGTGCCGGCGGTGCGCCCGCGACTGTGCCGCGTCGGGCGGGGTGAACAGGTCTTCGGTGGTCACAGTGTCGACTCAATCACGCCAACGCACCGATGTCAACTGAACGTTTTCAACAGAACGTTTAGAAACCGTGTTGCTCCGGTCAGGGGGTCGGGCGACCGGTCAGGACCCGGGGCCCGGACGGTGTGATGGCGACCGTGTGTTCGGAGTGGGCGGTACGGGAGCCGTCGGCGGAGCGGATCGTCCAGCCGTCCTCGTCGTACCTGATCTTGTTGGTGGAGTGACAGAACCAGGGTTCGATGGCGATGGTCAGGCCGGGATCGAGCCGCATCCCACGGCCGGCGCGGCCGGTGTTGGCGACGTGCGGGTCCTCGTGCATGGTGCGGCCGATGCCGTGACCGCCGAACTCGCCGTTGACGCTGTAGCCGTACGAACCGGCGACGTCGCCGATCGCGGCGCAGACGTCGCCGAGCCGGCCGCCGGGCTGGGCGGCGGCGATCGCCGCCGCGAGGGCGACCTCGGTCGCCTCGATCAGCCGCAGATCGGCCGGATCGGGGGTGCCGACGATGACGGAGACCGCGGAGTCGGCCACCCAGCCGTCGATGCCGACCGCCATGTCGATGCTGAGCAGGTCACCGTCGCGCAGCACGTAGTCGTGCGGGAGGCCGTGCAGCACCGCGTCGTTGACCGACAGGCACAGCACGTTGCGGAACGGACCGCGGCCGAACGACGGGGCGTAGTCCCAGTAGCAGGACTCGGCGCCGCGTTCGGCGATCCGCTGCCGGGCGTGGTGTTCGATGTCCATCAGGTTGACGCCGACCGCGGCGACGTCGCTCAGTTCGGCGAGCAGTTCGCCGACGAACTGCCCGGTCACCGCCATCCGGTCGATCTCCTGGGCGGACTTGAGCTCGATCACGACAGACTCCCTCTCCCTCTGCGGTATTTTTATACCACGCCGGATCGAGGGCGCTCCGGGCGGCTATCCTGCTGGGCATGGTTCGCCAACCACTCACCGCCGAACAGATCGCCGCAGGCCAGCGACTCGGCGCCGCGCTGCGGGTCGCGCGGGCCGGCCGCAGCCTCGTCGAGGTGGCGCTGGCGGCCGGGATCTCCCCCGAGACGCTGCGCAAGATCGAAGCGGGCCGGCTTCCGGCACCGGCGTTCGGCACCGTGGTCCGGCTCAGCCAGGCCCTCGACGTCCCCCTCGGCGACCTGGCCGACGTCTGGCTGGCCGAGATGCCCGTCCGCCAGGCGTCCTAGCGCTGTCCTGGCGCTTACTCACCCGACGGCAGGGCCTCGTCCTCACCGAGCCGGTCCGCGCCCCGGCGGCGCAGCATCCGCAGCCCCGGGATGCCGGCCACCGCCAACTTCAGGTCCCGGGTCACCTCCAGCAGGTCGTGGATGTCCGGCCCGACCCGGTCCAGGGTGGCCAGGATCGGCAGCACGTCGGCCTTGAGATGCTGAGTCAGCCGGGGCAGCTCGTCGACCAGCCGGACCGCGGCGTCCACCTCGTCCTCGCTCAACTGCTCGACGAAGTGCCGGGCCATCGGGGCACCCCGGCGCAGCGCCGGCTCGTACTCGCCGATCAGCTCGACCGACCGGTCGGCGATCTCCTCGCTGCGCCCCACCACCCGACTGGCCCCCACCGCAACCCGGTCGGCGTCGGTGAGCAGCGTCTGCGCGGCGGCCGCCACCCGGGTCGCGGCCGCCACGGCGTCGGTCGCCGCCGTGGCGATCGTCTCCACCCGTAGGGTCGCCTCCTCGGCCTCAGCGACCACCCGTTCGCTGCGGTCGAGCAGCACCTCGACCCGGTCGACCACGGTGCCGACCCGTTGCACCAGAGCCTCGATCTCATCCAGTACGGCGAACGCGCGCGACGGCACAGCGGCGTACTCGGAGGTGAGCCGGCCCATCCGGGTCGCCACCTCACCGGCCTGGCCGGTGGCTCGCCCGGCCGCGCCGGTCACCGCACCGGCGACCTGCCCGACGGTGGATCTGGTCAGTGCGATGAGACTCGCCGGGGACGGCAGCGGCAGTGGCATCTCCCTATTGTGCGGCGCGCCGGCCACCACCGCTGGCGCGCCGGTCGGCGGCACCCGGCGCGGGCCGGGGCAGCGCCGGTCGGGCCGGAGCGGCTCGGACCGGTACGGCTCGGCCAGGTGTGGCTCGGCCCGGTATGGCTCGGCCTGGAGTGCTTCGGGCCGGGGCAGACGCTTACGATGCCAGCGCGGCCTCGACCGCACGGCGTAGCGCGCGGTGGATGCGGCCCACCCGCAGCGCGTCCCGGTCGGACACCAGCAGCACCGGGGTGCCCCGCACGTCGGCCCAGAGTTCGAGCAGGTGCGCGCCCCGGTCGTAGGAGTCGTCGAGCAGCCCGAGCAGCAGGTCCGCGATCGGCACGATGACCAGCCCGACCAGGATCGATCCGCCGATCAGCGCGATGGTGACGGTCGGCGAGGCGTCGATGGTCAACGCGGCGGCCAGCCCGATGATCGCGGTCGCCACCGGGGCCATGAAGGCGACGCCGACCATCCCTCGGCTGGCCAGGGCGCTCCACGAACGGGCACCCCGCCGCTGCCAGATCCGGTGCACCTGGGTGAGTGGATGTCGTCGCTGGTCCACCCGGATCTCGGTGGAGGTGATCCGTACGGATTTGTCATCGTAGTAGGTGATCATCCGCCTGCCTCCCTCACGTTGTGGATCACGTTACCCACTCTCCGACGGTCCCCGTAGGCTGTCCCAGAACGCGACGTCGATGGGGAGGTCCGCCGTGCCGGAGTTGGTGCTGGTCGAGGTCGAGCAGGGGGTAGCCACGCTTCGGCTGGCCCGGCCGCCGATGAACGCGCTGAACGCGGCGGTGCAGGAGGAGCTGCGCGACGCCGCGCGTACCGTCGCCGACGACGACCGGGTCCGGGCGGTCGTGGTCTACGGCGGAGAGAAGGTCTTCGCCGCCGGCGCCGACATCAAAGAGATGGCCGACATGTCGTACGTGGACATGGCGGCGCGGGCGGCGCAGTTGTCCAGCGCCTTCGACGCGGTGGCCCGGATCCCGAAGCCGGTGGTCGCCGCGATCACCGGCTACGCCCTCGGCGGCGGCTGCGAGCTGGCCCTGGCGTGCGACTGGCGGGTGGTCGCCGAGGACGCCAAACTCGGCCAGCCGGAGATCAAACTGGGGGTCATCCCGGGTGCCGGCGGCACCCAGCGGCTGGCCCGGCTGGTCGGCCCGGCCCGCGCCAAGGACATCATCCTGTCCGGACGGATGGTCGACGCCGCCGAGGCCGAGCGGATCGGCCTGGCCGACCGCGTCGTCCCGGCCGACCAGGTGTACGCGGCGGCACTCGACATGGTGCGGCCGTTCGTCACCGGACCGGCCCAAGCCGTCAAGGCGGCCAAGTTGGCCATCGATGGGGGCCTGGAGATGGACCTCGCCTCCGGCCTGGCCTGGGAGAGTCAACTGTTCGCCAGCCTGTTCGCCACGGACGACCGCACCGAGGGGATGGCGGCGTTCGTCGCCAAGCGCAAGCCCGACTTCACCGGTCGCTAGCCGGTACCGGCCCTCGACCGGCCGAAGCGCCGGACCCTCAACCGGCGCGGTGCCGGCGGTGCCGGTCGCACGTGGATGCCGAACGAAGTGACCGGGCGGTAACCTGCTCGGGGGCGCGCCGGCCGGGCGGGCCCGGGCGACGGGAGGCAGCGACGATGGCGGAACGGATCGAGGGACACGGCGGGACGTTGGCGCTGGCCGCCGCGCAGGCGTACGGCGTACGCGAGCTGTTCACCCTTTCCGGCGGCCACATCTTCCCGATCTACGACGCCGCGCACGCCGCCGACTTTCCGATCTACGACGTACGGCACGAGCAGACCGCCGTCTTCGCCGCCGAGGCGGTAGCGAAACTGCAGCGTCGCCCCGGGCTGGCCGCACTCACCGCCGGCCCCGGAGTCACCAACGGCATTTCCGGTCTGACCAGCGCCTTCTTCAACGCCGCGCCGGTGCTGGTGCTCGGCGGCCGGGCACCGGCGTTCCGCTGGGGGTCGGGCAGCCTGCAGGAGATCGACCATGTACCGCTGGTCGCCCCGGTCACCAAGCACGCCGCCACGGTCGCCGCGACCGACGACGTACCGGCCGCGGTCGGTGCCGCGCTGTCCGCCGCGCTCACCCCGCACCGCGGCCCGGCCTTCCTCGACCTGCCGCTGGAGGTCATCTTCTCGACCGCCGAGGTGACCGCGCCGACCGCCGGCGCGGTGCCGGTGGTCGAGCCCGACCCGGACGAGGTCGCCCGCGCGGCCCGGCTGATCGCCGCCGCCGACCGTCCGGTGATCGTCGCCGGCTCCGACGTGTACGCCGGAGACGCCGTCGCGGCGTTGCGGGAGGCCGCCGAGGCGCTGCAGGTGCCGGTCTTCACCAACGGCATGGGGCGTGGGTCGCTGCCGCCGGGCCACCCGTTGGCCTTCGCGAAGGCGCGGCGGGTCGCGTTCGGCCGGGCCGACGTGGTGGTGGTGGTCGGCACCCCGCTGGACTTCCGGATCAGCTTCGGTGACTTCGGCACCGCCCAGGTGGTGCACGTCGTCGACGCGCCGAGTCAGCGGGCGACCCACGTACAGCCGGCCGTTTCGCCCGCCGGTGACCTGCGGCTGATCCTGTCCGCGTTCGCCGACCACTCCGGCGACCGGGCCGACCACACCGGTTGGCTGGCCGACCTGCGCGCGGCCGAGGAGCAGGCCAGGGCGCGGGACGCGGCCGAGCTCGCCGCCGACTCCGACCCGATCCGCCCGTCGCGGATCTACGGCGAGCTGCGGGCGGTGCTCGACCCGGACGCCGTGACCATCGGCGACGGCGGTGACTTCGTCTCGTACGCCGGCCGTTACCTGGAGCCGTCGGTGCCCGGTAGTTGGCTCGACCCTGGCCCGTACGGCTGCCTCGGCACCGGGATGGGTTACGCGATGGGTGCCCGGCTCACCTACCCGGACCGGCAAATCTGCGTGCTGATGGGCGACGGCGCGGCCGGCTTCTCGCTGATGGACGTCGAGTCGCTGGCCCGGCAGAAGCTGCCGGTGGTGATCGTGGTCGGCAACAACGGCATCTGGGGGTTGGAGAAACACCCGATGCGCGCCATGTACGGCTACGACGTCGCCGCCGACCTGCAGCCGGGGCTGCGCTACGACGAGATCGTCGGGGCGCTGGGCGGCGCGGGGGAGACGGTCACCAAGGCCGGCGACATCGGTCCGGCACTGCGCCGGGCCTTCGACGCCGGGGCGCCGTACCTGGTCAATGTGTTGACGGACCCGGACGACGCCTATCCGCGCTCGTCGAACCTGGCCTGACCGCTTGTCGAACTCCGGTCTGAGCGCTGGTCGAACCTGGCTCTGACGGATCGCCGACCCGATCTGGTCGGCAAATGCTTGGCGGAATGTCGGTCCTGTCGTTCATTGTGGGGTCTGCAGACAAACGACAGGAGCGAGGATGTCGCACGCGATCTGGGCCGAGGGCCTGGTCAAGCGGTTCGGCCCGACGACCGCGTTGGCCGGGGTGGATCTCGCGGTCCGCACCGGCACCGTGTTCGGGCTGCTCGGGCCGAACGGTGCCGGCAAGACCACCGCGGTCCGGGTGCTCGCCACCCTGCTGCGGCCGGACGCCGGGCACGCCCGGGTGCAGGGTTTCGACGTGGTCGGTCAGGCTCACCAGGTCCGCCGGTCGATCGGGCTGACCGGGCAGTACGCCTCGGTCGACGAGACGCTGACCGGTATGGAAAACCTGATCATGATCGGTCGGTTGCTGGGGGCGTCCCGGCGGGACGCGCGCTCCCGCGCCCGGCAACTGCTGGCCGAGTTCCAGCTCACCGACGCCGCCGATCGCGCGGCCAAGACGTATTCGGGCGGTATGCGCCGCCGGCTCGACCTGGCCGCCAGCCTGGTGGGACGGCCACAGGTGCTGTTCCTCGACGAACCGACCACCGGGCTGGACCCGCGCAGCCGCAACGAGCTGTGGGAGCTGGTCCGTGGGCTGGTCGCCGGTGGCGTGACGGTGCTGCTCACCACCCAGTACCTGGAGGAGGCCGACCAGTTGGCCGACGAGTTGGCCGTGGTCGACCACGGTCGGGTGATCGCCGGCGGTACGCCGGAGGAGCTGAAGGCCAAGACCGGTGCCCAGGTCCTCGCGGTGCGCCCGACCGATCCGAAACAGTTGCCGACGGTGCTGACCGCGCTGCGGGAGCTGTCCGGCAACGAGCCGTCGTTGGCCCAGACCACGGTGACGGTGAGCACCGCCGATGCAGACCTGCTGCCGGCGGTGGTCCGCCGGCTCGACGAGTCCGGGGTGAAGGTCGGTGAGCTGGCGTTGCGCAGTTCAAGCCTGGATGAGGTCTTCCTGTCGCTCACCGGCCACCGGGCCGATCCGCGCTCCGGCGGCTCGCCGGCCGGCACCGGGTCTGCGGCCGGCTCCGGCGGCTCGGAGGTTGGCTCCGGCGAGCGGCCGACACCGGCGACCGGGCCGGCCGGTACGGGAGCACAGCCGACCGCCGCCACCATGGAGGGAATCCGTTGACCGCCACCACCGTCACCACGCCCGAGCTGCCTGGGCGGCACCAGTGGGTCAGCCCGGTGGCCGGGCTGCGGCATACCGGCACCCTGGCCTGGCGGAGCCTGGTGCAGATCAAGCACAACCCGATGGAACTGCTCGATCTCAGCATCCAACCGTTGATGTTCCTGCTGCTGTTCACCTATGTGTTCGGCGGTGCGATCGCCGGCACGCCAGGGGAATACCTGACCTTCGCGTTGCCGGGAATCATCGTGCAGAACGCCCTTTTCGCGACGATGACCACGGGGTTCGGGCTGAACACCGACCTCACCAAAGGGGTGTTCGACCGGTTGCGGTCGCTGCCGATCGCCCGGTGGGCGCCGCTGGCCGGGCGGATTCTGGCCGACACCGTCAAGCAGGCCTGGTCGGTGGTGCTGCTGCTGGGTGTCGGGATGATCCTCGGCTTCCGGGTCGACGGTGGTCCGGTCGGCCTGCTCGGCGCGTTCGCGCTGATCCTGGCCTTCACACTGGCCGCGTCGTGGATCTCGGTGCTGGTCGGGGTGATGGTCAGCGAGCCGGAGAAGGTGCAGATCTTCGGCTTCATGGTGATCTTCCCGCTGACCTTTACCAGCAACGCCTTCGTGCCCACCGAGACCATGCCAGGCTGGCTGCAGGCCTGGGTCGATGTCAACCCGGTGACGATCCTCGCCGACGGCCTGCGTGGCCTGCTCAGCGGCGCGCCCGCCGCCGGCCCGGTCGGCTACTCGCTGCTCTGGGCAGCCGGCATCGCGGCGGTGTTCGCGCCGCTGGCGCTCGCCCGGTTCAAGCGTCGGGTTTGACCTGACGACCTTACGGGCGTGCCGCTCGGGTTGCCCGGGTCAGGCACCTGACTCGGGCCGGCGGTCCTCCCGGGGGTCTGCGGCGTCTCGGCGGCGCAGGTCGTCCTCCCGGCGGCGCAGGTCCTCCTCCCACCGTTCGAAGAGCTCGCGATCCTGCTTCGACTTCTCGGCGTCGAGTGCGCGCAGGAACTCGGGATCGTCGTCGGGGGCCGCCGGGCGGTTGCGCGGTGGCGGGGTGCCGGTCGGTCGGGGGACGCCGCCGAGCGGTGACGGGCTGCCGAAGCCGGGCCGGCGGCTGAGGAACCAGGCGGCCGGCCCGAGGAGGGGGATGACGATGATGACCGGCACCCAGAGCAGGCGCGGCAGGGCGCGGACGTCACCTTTCTCCGCTGAGAGGCAGCTGATCAGCGCCACCGCCATGAGCACGACGTGGAGCATGAAGAGCAGGATGAACACGCGGGCCATCCCGCAATGATGCCCCGCCCGGCGGGCTGAGCCTAGTCAGCTGAGGATCAGGATGGCGCCGAGCACCGCGTAACCGGCGGTGACCAGCCCCAGCAGGGGCACCTCCGCACTGATCTGTCCGGCTGCCGGACGTCGTGGGCCACTGGCGTGCCGGTAGGCGTAGCCAATCAGCCCGGCCCAACCGACCACCGCGAACAGCCCGAGCAGCGTGGCTGCTCCACCCCGCTCAACGGCCAGCCGCATGGTCAGCGCCACCACCAGGGTGAGGGCCAGCGCCGACCGCCGCCAGGCCAGCCGGGTCCGTTCGGGCTGCAGTCCGGGGTCGCGGGCCGGCGGGCCGGACTCGTCGGCCGGCGGGTCGGTGTGATCAGCCACTGGCCGCCTCGACCAGTACGACGACGGTCAACGCGGTTGCGCCGACACCGACACAGATCGCGAGGAACGCCGGAAACCGGGACGCCGGTAGGTCGGTGCCCAGCCGCATGGCCCGCTCGGTACGGGCCCAGTGGTCGACGGCCCGCAGCGCGACGGTCCCGCCGAGCAGCAGGAGCGTCACCGCCAGCCCTTCCCGCATGTGGACCACGGACAGCTCAGGCAGGAACTGCGCGATGGCCAGGCCGCCGGCGACCAACGCCAGGGCGGTCCGGATCCAGGCCAGGAAGGTCCGTTCGTTCGCCAGCGAGAACCGGTAGTCGGGCGCGGTGCCGACCCGGCGCAGCTCCTGGGGATCGAACCACCGGCGCAGCGCACTCCACACGTGGATCATTATCGCCGGCTAGACTCACCGTCTGTGGCCGAGCTGACCGATGATGAGCGCAGCACGCTGAAGACCGGCGCTTTCGGCGCCGTCTACCTGGTGTCGGCCGCGGACCCGGGGCTGGTGTCGATGGTCCGGGAGAGTTTCGCCGCCTCGGACGTGTTCGCCGGGACGTCGGGTCTGGTGAACGACGTGCTGACCAGCGGCGAGTTGCCCAAGTTGGCGCGGGACAGCCCGGAGGCGGTGGAGCAGCTGGTGCTACCGGCGCTGCGGCAGTCGGTCGCGGTACTCACCGCGAAGGCCCCGCACGACCTGGAGCACTACCGGGCGGCGGTGACCGAGGCGGTCGACCGGGTGGCGCGGGCCGCGTCCGGGGTCGACCCGGCGGAGACGGCGATGATCTCCAAGATCAGGCAGGCGCTGGCCACTCCCTCCTGACCGGTCCGTCCCCCTGCTGACCAGGGCAGTCGTTCGGTCCGGCCGGCCTGTCGGCGGGGCCGTTTGGCCCTTGGCTACTTGCGGGTAACATAGCGGGTGGGGCATTCCACAGCGATGCTCGGTTGACCGATCGTTAAGGAAAGCGGCAGGCTGCGCCGAGAGTGGTAGAGCAGCACCACCTACAGGAGGGGTGTCGAAGCGCGATGAACATCGTCGTACTCGTCAAGCAGGTGCCCGATTCCGGCGCGGAACGCGCCCTGCGCGGTGACGACAACACCGTCGACCGCGGGTCGGCCAACAACGTGATCAATGAGATGGACGAGTACGCGATCGAGGAGGCGTTGCGGCTGCGGGAGGCCAACGGTGGTGAGGTGACCATCCTCACCATGGGCCCGGACCGCGCGGCCGAGTCGATCCGCAAGGCGCTGTCGATGGGGCCGGACAAGGCGGTGCACGTCGTCGACGACGCCCTGCACGGCTCCTGCGCGGTCGCTACCTCCAAGGTCCTCGCCTCGGCGCTCGGCACCCTCGGGGCGGATCTGATCCTCTGCGGCGCCGAGTCCACCGACGGGCGGGTGCAGGTGATGCCGCACATGCTTGCCGAGCGGCTCGGCATCGCCGCGCTGACCGGCGCCCGCAAGCTGACCGTCGACGGCGGCACGCTCACCGTCGAACGGCAGAACGAAGAGGGCTACGAGGTGGTCAGCGCCGCCACCCCGGCGGTGGTCTCGGTGTGGGACACCATCAACGAGCCGCGCTACCCCTCGTTCAAGGGGATCATGGCGGCCAAGAAGAAGCCGGTACAGAGCATGTCCCTGGCCGATCTGGGCGTCGCCGCCAGCGAGGTCGGCTTCGACGGGGCGACCAGTGAGGTCGTCGAGCACCACAAGCGCCCGCCACGGTCGGCCGGAGAGAAGGTCGTCGACGACGGCGAGGCCGGCGTACGGCTGGTCGAGTTCCTGGCGTCCGAGAAGTTCGTGTGAGCGGGGAGGTTGACATGGCTGAGGTTCTCGTTGTCGTCGAGGCCACCGGTGAGTTCGGCGTCAAGAAGGTCACCCTGGAGCTGCTGACCCTGGCCCGCAAGCTGGGCGGCGAGGTGTCCGCAGTGGTGCTCGGCGGGCCCGGCGCGGCCGCCGCGATGACCGACAAGCTCGGTGAGTACGGCGCCAGCAAGGTGTACGCCGCCGAGAGCGAGGAGATCGACGGCTACCTGGTCGCCCCGAAGGTGACCGTGCTGGCCGAGCTGATCGGCCGGGTGCAGCCCGGCGCGGTGCTGCTCGCCTCCTCCCAGGAGGGCAAGGAGATCGCCGGGCGGCTCGCCGTACGGCTGGACAACGGTTTGCTGACCGACGTGGTCGACCTGGCCGCCGACGGCACCGCGACTCAGGTCGCGTTCGCCGGCTCCACCATCGTCACCTCCCGGGTCACCCGGGGCCTGCCGCTGGTGACGCTGCGGCCCAACTCGGTGGCGCCCGAACCGGCCCCGGCCACCCCGCAGGTGGAGCAGCTGCAGGTGCAGGTCACCGACTCCGACAAGCTGGCCAAGGTGGTCGAGCGGGTCGCCGAGCAGTCCGGCTCCCGGCCGGAGCTCACCGAAGCGTCGGTGGTCGTCTCCGGTGGGCGCGGGGTCGGCAGCGGCGACAACTTCAAACTGGTCGAGGAGCTCGCCGACCTGCTCGGCGGCGCGGTCGGTGCCTCCCGGGCCGCGGTCGACTCCGGGTTCTACCCGCACCAGTTCCAGGTGGGGCAGACCGGCAAGACCGTCTCCCCACAGCTGTACGTGGCGCTGGGCATCTCCGGTGCGATCCAGCACCGGGCCGGCATGCAGACCGCGAAGACCATCGTGGCGGTGAACAAGGACGGCGAGGCGCCGATCTTCGAACTCGCCGACTTCGGCGTGGTGGGTGACCTGAACAAGGTGGTCCCGCAGGCAGCCGAGGAGATCCGCAAGCGCAAGTGACGTGATCCGTCGACGGCGGGTGGCCGGGACCAGTTGGTCCCGGCCACCCGCCGTCGACCTCAGCCGGAGAGGGTGCCGCGCAGCAGGCTCTGCCCGGAGTGCGTCGGATCGTTGTCGTACTCCTCCGCCGAGACGTCGACCAGCCGCGGGTCCGGCCGCCTCGTCGCCGGACCCGACCCGGCGGATACGCTTGCTGGTGATGGCATATCTCGACCACGCCGCGACCACGCCTATGCTCGACGAGGCGGTGGCGACCTACGTCGCCACCGCCCGTCGGGTCGGTAACGCGTCGTCACTGCACGCCGCCGGACGAGCAGCCCGGCGTACGGTCGAGGAGGCCCGCGAGCGGGTCGCCGCCGCCCTCGGCGCCCGGCCGTCCGAGGTGATCTTCACCGCGGGCGGTACGGAGAGCGACAACCTCGCGGTCAAAGGGATCTTCTGGGCACGTTCGGCGGCCGCTCCTGCCCGGCGGCGGATCCTGGCCAGCACCGTCGAGCACCACGCCGTCCTCGACGCCGTGCAGTGGCTCGCCGAGCACGGGCAGGCCCAGGTGACCTGGCTGCCGGTGGGCCCCACCGGTCGGGTCGACGCCGCCACCGTGCAGGCCGAGTTGGACGCCGTCGCAGACGAGCTGGCCCTGGTCACCGTCATGTGGGCGAACAACGAGGTCGGCACCGTGCAACCGGTCGCCGCCGTCGCGGCGATGGCCGCGCGGACCGGCGTACCGCTGCACACCGACGCGGTCCAGGCGGTCGGCCAGGTCCCGGTCGACTTCGCCGCCAGCGGCGCGGCCGCGTTGACCGTCAGCGGACACAAGCTCGGCGGCCCGGCCGGCGTGGGTGCCCTGCTACTCGGCCGGGACGTCGCCTGCACCCCGCTGCTGCACGGCGGTGGCCAGGAACGCGACGTCCGCTCCGGCACGCTCGACACCGCCGGGATCGCCGCGTTCGCGGTCGCCGTGGAGGTGGCGGTGAAACGCCAGGCCGAACACGCGGCCCGGGTCGGTGCGCTCCGCGACGACCTGGTCGGCCGGGTACGCCAGGTGGTGCCGGACGTGATCTACAACGGGGACCCGGCCGACCGGCTCCCCGGCAACGCGCACTTTTCGTTCCCCGGCTGTGAAGGCGACGCGCTGTTGCTGCTGCTCGACGCCCAGGGCATCGCCTGTTCGACCGGCTCGGCCTGTTCGGCCGGGGTGGCGCAGCCGTCGCATGTGCTGCTGGCGATGGCCGACGACGACCAGCGGGCCCGCTCGTCGCTGCGGTTCAGCCTGGGCCACGACTCCACCCGGGCCGAGGTCGACGCGCTGGTGGCGGCCCTGCCCGGTGCGGTCGAGCGGGCCCGCCGGGCCGGCGCGGTCCGCAGCACGAAGCCGGCGCCGCCCGCCGCCGGCTGACCCGGTACGGCTGCGGGACTACCCTCGAGCGTGCGGGCGACGATCAGGCAGGAGATGGGTACGGTGCGAGTGCTGGCGGCGATGTCCGGCGGGGTCGATTCGGCGGTGGCGGCCGCCCGGGCGGTGGCCGCCGGGCACGACGTGACCGGTGTGCACCTGGCGCTGTCGCGCAACCCGCAGACGTACCGCACCGGGGCCCGTGGCTGCTGCACCGTCGAGGACGCCCGGGACGCCCGGCGGGCCGCCGACGTGATCGGCATCCCGTTCTACGTCTGGGACATGGCCGAGCAGTTCCACAGTGACGTGGTGGACGATTTCGTCGCCGAGTACGCCGCCGGGCGTACCCCCAATCCCTGCCTGCGCTGCAACGAGAAGATCAAGTTCGCGGCGGTGCTGGACCGCGCGGTGGCGTTGGGGTTCGACGCGGTGGTCACCGGCCACCACGCCCGGCTCGGCCCCGACGGCCTGCTGCGCCGCAGCGTCGACGTGGCCAAGGACCAGTCGTACGTGCTCGCCGTGCTCAACCGGGCCCAGCTGGACCGGGCGATGTTCCCGCTCGGCGACTCCACCAAGGCGCAGGTCCGGGCCGAGGCGGCGCGGCGCGGGCTGGCGGTGGCCGACAAGCCCGACTCGCACGACATCTGCTTCATCGCCGACGGCGACACCCGCGGGTTCCTCGCCGACCGGCTCGGCAACGCCCCTGGCGACGTGGTCGACGCGACGACCGGCGCGGTCGTCGGCCGCCACGACGGGGCGTACGCGTTCACCGTCGGCCAGCGGCGTGGCCTGGGCATCGGGGTGCCCGCGCCGGACGGTCGACCCCGCTACGTGCTGTCGATCACTCCGACGAGCAACACGGTGACCGTCGGCCCGGCCGAGGCGTTGGACGTCGACGCGGTGACCGGGGTCCGCCCGGTGTGGATCGGCGGGGACCGGCCGACCGGCCCGGTCGAGGCGATGCTGCAGGTGCGCGCGCACGGGTCGACCACTCCGGCGGTGGTCGAACTGACCGACGCCGGCATGCACGCTCAGCTGCACCGACCGGTCCGGGGGGTGGCCGCCGGCCAGGCGATGGTCGCCTACCGGCCCGATCCGGCCGGCGACGTGGTGCTCGGCTCGGCGACCATCGCCGGCTGACCGGTGGAGTCGGCTGACCGGTAGAGTCGGCGGACGTGACCGACGCGAGTGACCTGCCGTGACCGACGCGAACGACCTGCCGGAACCGGCGCCGGCCGCCCCGGCGGCGGACACACCGTGGCCCTGGCCGCCGGGTGCCGCCAGCGGGATCGGATCGCTTCCCGGCACCGACGTCGCCGAGGCGCAACGGATCGTCCTCGGTGAACTGCCGGGCCTGCCGCACCTGCCCGAGCTGCCGGCCCGTGGGCCGGGGGCGGAGATGATCGGGCGCGGTGCCACCTTCCTGGTGGACCTGCCAGTCGAGCTGTACGCCGGTCGGTGGCGGGTCGCCGCCCGACCCGGCCGGGACCTGCGCCGCGCACTCGACCTGCGGGAACGGGACCTCGACCAGTTGACCGAGCAGGCCGACGGCTACACCGGGCCGGTCAAGCTGCAGGCCGCCGGGGCGTGGACATTGGCTGCCAGCCTCGACGTCGGCCTCGGCGGGCGGCTGGTCCGCGACCACGGTGCCGTACGTGACCTGGCCGCCTCGCTCACCGAGGGCCTGCGGGAGCATGTCGCGGAGGTGTCCCGCCGGGTGCCGGGTGCGCGGCTGCTGCTGCAACTCGACGAACCCTCGCTGCCCGCCGTGCTGGCCGGGACGCTGCGGACCGACAGCGGTCTGCACACCTACCGGGCGGTCGCCGCCGGCACCGTCCGGGACCTGCTCGCCGAGGTGATCTCCGGCGTCGGTGTGCCGGTGGTGGTGCACTGCTGCGCCGCCGGCGTGCCGGTGGGTCTGCTGCGGGCCGCCGGAGCCGTCGCGGTCGCCGCCGACCTGGACCTGCTCACCGACCTGGACCCGGTCGGTGAGGCGATCGACGCCGGGATGGGGCTGTTCGCCGGGGTGGTGCCGGCGACCGGGGAAGCGGCCGGCGCGGCGGCACCGACCTCGGCGCGGGCGGCGGGACAGGTCCGTACCCTCTGGTCGAAGCTGGGCTTCCCGGCGGAGCGGGCCGCCGCCCAGGTGGTGGTGACCCCGGCGTGTGGGCTGGCCGGGGCGACCGTTCCGTACGCCCGGGCGGCGCTCGCCGCCTGCCGCGACGCCGGCCGGCGGCTGGCCGAGGGCTGATCCCGGCTGGCCGTGGGCTGATCCCGGCCGGCGGAACGGCGCGCCGGGTGGGAAACAGCGGTTACCGTTGGTGGCGATGAGCTACCACGGTGACAGCGACGGTGACCCGGCCGCCGGTCGGCGCGGCTGGTGGCGGATGTACCGCGGGCTGATCGTCGCCGTGCTGGTGGTGGTCTTCGTGCTGTGCTTCCTGTGGTGCGCCGGGGTGGCCGTGTTCAACCTCGTCCAGGGCGAGTGACCGGTCCGGCACGCGGGTGACCGCAGTCGGCCCGGCACGCGGGTGACTGCGGCCGGCCCGCCGGCGGGTATCCGCGAATGTCGGTGCCGACCGATACGGTGCGCAGGTAGATCTGAACACGGAGGTCAGCCGGTGTCCGAGGAAGTCGTTCCGCAGCAGGTCAGCGCCGCCCAGCAGGCGCAGGCCGGTGAGGAGCCCGACGCGGCCGCCCGGGAGCGGCACGCCACGCTCGCCGAGGAGATCGATCGCCACCAGTTCCGCTACCACGTCCTCGACGCGCCGGAGATTTCCGACGGGCAGTACGACCTGCTGATCCGGGAGCTGAACCAGCTGGAGGAGCGGCACCCGTCGCTGCGCACGCCGGATTCGCCCAGCCAGCGGGTGGGCTACGCCTACGCCACCCAGTTCGCCCCGGTGAACCACGCCGAGCGGATGATGAGCCTGGACAACGCCTTCGACGACGACGAGCTCACCGCCTGGGTCGACCGGGTCGAGCGGGACGCCGGTGGCCCGGTCAACTACCTGTGCGAGCTGAAGGTCGACGGCCTCGCGGTCAACCTCACCTACGAGCGGGGCGTGCTGACCCGGGCGGCCACCCGGGGCGACGGCCGGGTCGGCGAGGACATCACCCCGAACGTGCGGACCATCCGGCAGATCCCGGAGCGGCTGACCGGTGAGGCGCCCGAGTTGCTGGAGGTGCGCGGCGAGATCTACTTCCCGGTGGCCGCGTTCGACGAGCTCAACGCTAGCCTGGTCGCCCAGGAGAAGGCGCCGTTCGCCAATCCGCGTAACGCCGCCGCCGGCTCCCTGCGGCAGAAGGACCCCCGGATCACCGCCGGACGCGGGCTGCGCATGGTGGTGCACGGTCTGGGGGCGCGCAAGGGATTCGAGCCGGTACGCCAGTCCGACGCGTACCGGCAGCTGGCCGACTGGGGGCTGCCGATCAGCCAACGCTGGCAGGTGGTCGGTGACCGCGACGGGGTGCGTGACTTCATCGCCCACTTCGCCTCGCACCGCCACGAGGTGGAGCACGAGATCGACGGCGTGGTGGTCAAGATCGACGAGGTGTCGGTCCAGCGCCGTCTCGGCTCCACCAGTCGCGCCCCGCGTTGGGCGATCGCCTACAAGTACCCGCCGGAGGAGGTCAACACCCGGCTGCTCGACATCAAGGTCAACGTCGGGCGGACCGGGCGGGTCACCCCGTACGCGGTGCTCGACCCGGTCAAGGTGGCCGGCTCGACGGTCGGCTTCGCCACCCTGCACAACGCCGGAGAGGTGGCCCGCAAAGGGGTGCTGATCGGCGACATGGTGGTCCTGCGGAAAGCGGGCGACGTCATACCCGAAGTGGTCAGCCCGGTCGTCGATCTGCGGACCGGTGCCGAGCGCGAGTTCGTGATGCCGACCGAGTGCCCGGAGTGTGGCACCGAGCTGCGCTACGAAAAAGAAGGTGACGCCGATATCCGGTGTCCGAATCTCGACTGCCCGGCACAGTTGACCCGCAAGCTGGACTACATCGCCGGTCGAGGTGTTCTCGACATCGAGGCGCTGGGGGAGCGGTCCGCGATCGCCCTGGTCGATTCCGGTGCCGTGCAGAGCATCGGCGACCTTTTCGATCTTGATGCGGACCGGTTGTCCGGAGTCGAGTTCTTCTGCAACCAGAGCGGGGAGCTCACCGAGAACGCGAAGAAACTGCTGGTCAACCTCGCCGAGGCCAAACAACGGCCGCTGTGGCGGATCATCGTCGCGTTCTCCATCCGGCACGTCGGCCCGGTCGCCGCCCAGGCGCTGGCCCGCGAGTTCCGTTCGATCGACGCGATCGCCGCCGCGAGCCAGGAGCAACTGGTCGACGTCGACGGGGTCGGTCCGGTGATCGCCGCAGCCGCCGCCGACTGGTTCGCTGCCCCGCACGCTCAGGAGGTGGTCCGGCGTTGGCGCGCGGCGGGCGTGCGGATGGTCGAGGAAGCCGGTGACGACCAGGTGCCGCGCCCGTTGGTCGGCGTCACCGTCGTGATCACCGGTTCGCTCGCCGGCTACTCCCGCGACGAGGCGGCCGAGGCGGTGCAGTCCCGTGGCGGCAAGGTCAGCGGGTCGGTGTCGAAGAAGACCGGCTTCGTGGTGGTCGGCGACAGCCCGGGATCGAAGTACGACAAGGCCGTCTCACTGCGTGTCCCGGTGCTCGACGAGGCAGGCTTCGGCGTGCTCCTCGAGGAAGGGGTGGACGCGGCCCGGGCGGTCGCCGTCAACGAACCGGACCAGCCCGCCGTCGCCAGTTAGCGGCGACCCGGCGCCGGCCGGCCCGGACCATCGCCGGAGCTCCGACAATTGGCGGACGCCATTTCTCTACGCGGCCGGGAATCCCCGCATCGGGCATTCGCCGACCGCGTCTCAAATCAGTCACGACCGCGCTTCGCTCCTGCCCCGCCGGCCGTCCGTCCTTAAGGTGTAGGACGTCGGCGGGACGCGCGGCTCATGCTGAGTCGGCGAAGCGGGCCACGGGAGCGCGACGGGAGGGCAGATGGAGGCCGCGGCATTGCGGAACTCCGTTCCTTCGGAACGCGCGCCCGGGTTCTTCGGCTTTGTCGGCGGCGTGACCGCCGCCGCGCTCGCCGTCTGCGCCGTACCGTTGCTGAACCTGCCCGCCCAGATTTCCGACCTGCCGGCGGCATTCTGGCTGATGGCCCTGCTCGCGGTGGTCGGCGACGCCCGACCGTTCACCCCACCGGGCCGGCGGCGCCGATCCGAAGTCTTCCCGTCGGTCTGTTTCACCTTCGCCATCCTGCTCGCCTGGGGCCTCGGTCCGGCGGTCGCGGTGCAGGCCGTCGCGGTGGCGGTCTTCGCCTGGCGGGCCCGGCACGTGCCGTGGCGGGCCCTGTTCAACAGCTCGCAGTACGCGCTGGCGCTCGCCGCCGCGGCGGCGGTGGCCGGGCTGGCCGGGCCGGGCGTCTTCGCCGGCACCGCGGAGCTGGCCTGGAGCGACGTCGCGGTGGCGGTCGGCGCGGCGGCCGCGTGGTCGGCGGTCAACTACAGCACGGTCACCCTGGCGATCCGGCTGCGCTTCGGCGGCCGGTGGTGGCGGTCGGCCCGCCGTGGCATCGGCTTCGAGCTGTCCTCCACCGGATCGTTGCTGCTGCTCGGGCCGGTGCTGGTGGTCGCCGGGCAGGTCGACCCGGCGCTGATCCCACTGGTGCTGGTGCCGCTGTACGCGGTCTACCGGATGGCCGCGCTGGCCAGCGAGCAGGAACGGTCGGCCCGGCTGGACCCGTTGACCGGGCTGGCCAACCGCAAGGCACTGATCGTCGAGATCGCCGATCAGGTGCCGGCACACGCCGACGCGCTCCGGCGCGGTGCGCCGGACTCCCGGATGGCACTGCTGCTGCTTGACCTGGACCGCTTCAAACGGGTCAACGACGCGCTCGGGCATCTGGTCGGCGACCGGCTGCTGGTCGAGGTGGGGCTGCGGCTGGCCATGGTGGTCCGGCCGCAGGACCTGGTGGTCCGGCTCGGCGGTGACGAGTTCGCCATCCTGGCCACCCGGCTCACCGGCGCGGACGAGGCCCGGGAGATCGCCGAACAGGTGGTGACCGCGCTCGCCGAGCCGGTCGCCCTGGACGGGCTGCCGCTGGACGTCGGCGGATCGGTGGGCATCGCCCTCTACCCCGAGCACGGTGGGGACTTCGCCACCCTGCTGCAGCACGCCGACGTCGCGATGTACGACGCCAAGGACACCGGTGACGGCACCGCCGTCTACGCCGCCGAGTCGGACCACAACACGCCGGAACGGCTCAGCCTCCTCGCCGACCTGCGCCGGGTGCTCGACGTCAACGGCGCGCACGCGGCCGACCCCGGCCGGGAAGTCGACGACGTCGGCGAGATCACCATGTACTACCAGCCGCAGGTGGAGATCGCGACCGGCGAGGTGGTCGGGGTGGAGGCGCTGCTGCGCTGGCGGCATCCGCGCCGGGGCATGGTCGACCCGGAAGAGCTGATCAAGGTCGCCGAGCAGAGTGCCGTGATGCGCCTGCTCACCCGCCGGGTCGTCGACGACGTCGTCGAGCAGATCGCCAAATGGGCCGCGGCCGGGGTCACCCTGCGCGCCGCAGTCAACGTCAGCGTCCGGGACCTGCACACCGGTGAGATCGCCGACCAGATCTCCGACCGGCTCACCCGCTACAACCTGTCACCGGACCAGCTCCAGCTGGAGATCACCGAGGGGGCGTTGATGGCCGACCCCCGGCGGGTGCTGGCCACCATCTCCCGGCTGGATGCCATCGGGGTGGCGATCGCCCTGGACGACTTCGGCACCGGCTACTCGTCCATGCAGCACCTGCGCCGGCTCCCACTGTCCGAAGTCAAGATCGACCGCTCGTTCGTCCTCGGCATGGCCGCCGACACCGACGACGCGGCCATCGTCCGCTCGGTGATCGAGCTGGCCCGGGCGCTCGGGCTGCGGGTGGTCGCCGAAGGCGTCGAGGACGACGCGTCCTGGCGGCGGTTGTCCGCGCTCGGCTGCCACGTCGCCCAGGGCTGGTTCTACGCCCGGCCGATGCCCGCCGACGAGCTGGTCAGCTGGCTGGCCCGGTACCGTCCGCTGGTCCCCGGCCCGCGCGGCGTCCCACCCGGCCCGTCCGACGACTCCCCAGACGCGCCGGCAGACCCGCCCGGCCCGCCCGATGACTCGGCCGGCCCGCCGGAGAAATAGACTCGTCGGGTCCGGCCCGGTGCGCGCGCAGCGCGAGGATCCGGGCCAACCGTTCGATCACCGTACGAAGGGGGCGCAGATGGCCGCCATCTCCCGCGAGGAGGTCGCGCACCTGGCGCGACTGTCGCGGCTGGCCGTGACCGAGGACGAACTGGCGACGTTCGCCGGCCAGCTCGACGTCATCCTGCAGTCCGTCGCCCGGATCGGCGAGGTCGCCGCCGACGACATCCCGCCCACCTCGCACTCGGTGCCGCTGACCAACGTGTTGCGCGACGACGTCGTCGTCCCCGGCCTGGACCGGGACGCCGCGCTCGCCGCCGCCCCGGACGCCGAGGACGGCCGGTTCCGGGTGCCGCGCATCCTGGACGAGGAGGTCTGAGTCATGTCCGAACTCACCGGGATGACCGCCGCGCAGCTGGCCGGGCTGATCGCCGCCGGCGACACCAGCGCCGTCGAGGTGACCCGCGCCCACCTGGACCGGATCGTCGGCGTCGACGAACGGGTGCACGCCTATCTGCACGTCGACGCCGACGGTGCGCTCGCCGCCGCGCAGGCCGTCGACACCGCCCGCACCGCCGGGCAGCCGCTCGGCCCGCTGGCCGGCGTACCGATCGCGGTCAAGGACGTCGTCACCACCAAGGGCGTACCGACCACCGCCGGGTCGAAGATCCTCGACGGCTGGCGGCCACCGTACGACGCGACGATCGTCGCCCGGCTGCGCGCCGCCGGCATGCCGATCCTCGGCAAGACCAACATGGACGAGTTCGCGATGGGTTCGTCGACCGAGTATTCGGCGTACGGGCCGACGTACAACCCGTGGGACCTGACCCGGATCCCCGGCGGATCCGGCGGTGGCAGCGCGGCCGCGGTCGCCGGTTACGAAGCTCCACTGGCGATCGGCACCGACACCGGCGGCTCGATCCGCCAGCCCGGCGCGGTCACCGGCACCGTCGGCGCCAAGCCGACCTACGGCGGCACCTCCCGGTACGGGCTGATCGCCTTCTCCTCCTCGCTGGACACCCCCGGCCCGTGCGCCCGGACCGTGCTCGACGCCGCCATGCTGCACGAGGCGATCGCCGGCCACGACCCGCGCGACTCCACCTCGATCCCGGCCGCCGTGCCGCCGGTCGTCGAGGCGGCCCGCGCCGGTGCCTCCGGAGACCTGACCGGGGTCCGGCTCGGCCTGGTCACCCAGTTCGCCACCGGCGAGGGCGTGGAGCCGGGCGTACTGGCCGCGTTCCGCGACGCCGTGGACGCGCTGACCAAGCTCGGTGCCGAGGTCGTCGAGGTCTCCTGCCCGCACTTCGACTACGCGCTGCCGGCGTACTACCTGATCGCGCCGAGCGAATGCTCGTCCAACCTGGCCCGCTACGACGGCGTCCGGTACGGGCTGCGCAGCGGCGACGACGGCAACCGGTCGCTGGAAGAGGTCATGTCGCTGACCCGCGACCAGGGCTTCGGTCCGGAGGTCAAGCGGCGGATCATGCTCGGCACGTACGCGCTGTCCAGCGGCTACTACGACGCCTACTACGGGCAGGCGCAGAAGGTCCGTACCCTGATCACCCGCGACTTCACCGCCGCGTTCGAGCAGGTCGACGTGCTGATCTCGCCGACCACGCCGTTCGTGGCGTTCCCGCTCGGGGCGCGCACCGCCGACCCGTACCAGATGTACCTGGCCGACCTGTTCACCATCCCGACCAACCTGTACGGCGGCCCGGCCATCTCGGTGCCGTGCGGGCTGGCCGACGGGCTGCCGGTCGGGTTGCAGGTGATGGCGCCGACGATGGCCGACGACCGGATGTACCGGGTCGCGGCGGCCCTGGAGTCGGCGGTCGGCACCCTCACCCCGCCGGAGCTCTGAGCCGCGACGTGCTGACCCGGATCGAGATCGACGGCTTCAAGTCGTTCCGCGACTTCACGCTGGACGTGCCGCCGTTTCTCGTGATCATCGGGCGGAACGCGGCCGGCAAGTCGAACCTGTTCGACGCGATCCAGTTCCTGTCCCGGCTCGCCGATGATGCGCTGCTGGAGGCCGCTCAGCAGATGCGCGGGGAAGTTCCCGATCTGTTCCATCGGCACACCGACGGCACCCAGATGCCGGTGATGACCTTCGCCGTCGAGGTGCTGCTGGGGCCGTCGGTGACCGACGCGTTCGGCGACACCGCCGAGGTCAACCACTCCCGGCTGCGCTACGAGCTGGCGATCGAGCTGCGGTCGGCCGGTCCGGGCGGGTCCCGCCGACCGTACGTGCTGCGGGAGGCGGCGTACCGGATCTCCAAGTCCGACGACGACGCGTTGCGGGCCTTGATCCCGCGATGGAAGCAGGTGGCCAGTTACCGCGGCGGTGGCCGGGAGCTGCTGGAGACCGAGCGCGACGAGCAGGGGCGCGCTGTCTTCAGCCTTTCTCCAGCGGTGAAGGGCCGTGAACGAAGGTTGCCGGCGACGGCGGCGACGGCGACCGTGCTGTCCAGTTTGACCACCGCCACCGACTTCCCGCTGCTGTACGCGCTGAAGCGGGAGCTGCAGTCGTGGCGTTTGCTGCATCTGGACCCGAGCGCTCTGCGTACCCCGGATTCCTATGACGACCTGGACAGCCTTGCGCCCAACGGTGCCCACCTGGCCAACACACTGCGCTACCTGGCCGCCGCGACGGGCACCGAGGACCGGCCGGAGGGCGCGTTGAACGACCTCTCCGCCGACGTATCCGAAGTGATACCGGGAGTAGTTGGGGTCCGGCTCGCCGAGGACGAGGCGCGTCGGCAGCGTCAGGTCGAAGTGGTCACCCGCGACGAGGCACCGTTCTCGGCCCGGGTCGCGTCCGACGGGACGCTGCGGGCGATCGCGCTGCTCGCCGCGCTCTACGATCCGCGTGGGGCCGGGCTGATCTGCTTCGAGGAGCCGGAGAACGGCATCTTCCCGCAGCGGCTTGCCCAGTTCGTGCGGTATCTGCGGGCCCTGGTCGAACGGTCGTTGGAGCCGCGCGACGAAGCGGACGGCCATCGCCTGACCCAGTTGATTCTGAGCAGCCACTCGCCTGCGATCCTGCGGGCGTTGGAACGCGGCCAGGACGGAGGACGGCTCGATGCGGTCTACCTGGACGTGGTGACCCGGGTGCGCAGGGGCGAGCCGCGCAGCCGGATCACCCGGAGCCGTCGCATCGGTAGCGATGAGCTGGCGCTGGATCTCGAAGATCCCAGCGGCGTGGTCAGCAAGGCCGAGATCGCCGAATTCGAGGTTCTGGAGACGCTGGACCGCTGATGCGTTACCTCTCGACCGCACTGATATCCGAAGGTCTCAGCGATGACCGCTTCCTGCCCCGCCTCCTGGCGCGCTCGTTGGAAGAACTGTGCCTGAACGAGTTCGATGAGACGGTGTACGTCGCTGACGTACAACCGCTGCGGGACCGGACCGCGCCGGCAGGTATCGATGATGTGGTCAGCATGGTCGACCGCAGCGACGGTGGGTTCACCATTGTCTTCTTCCACCGCGACCAGGGGGCGAACGCCGAACGGGTACACCGGGAGTGGGTGGAACCGCTCCGGAAGCGTTGGGCCGACCGTCGGGAGCAACTCGTCGCGGTGGTGCCGGTCCGGGAAACCGAGGCATGGCTGCTCGCCGACGGGCAGGCACTGCGCAACGCCCTCGGCGTCCGGTGGACCGATACCGAGATGGGCCTGCCTGGGCGTCCACGTCAGGTGGAGCAGATCGACGACCCGAAGAAGATCCTCAACGACGTGATGCGTCGGGTCAGCAGGTCAGTCGGGGACCACCTCGGCCAGCTCGGCGAGCTGGTCGATCTGAACAGGCTGCAGCAGGTGCCGGCGTACCGGCGATGGTGGGACGACACCCGGCAGGCTCTCGTGGCGCTCGGTTACCGGCCGGGTCGATGAGCGGAACCCAGGTGGACACTAGGCTGGTGCGGTCGGTGCCGCGCCGAGAGTTGGAGCTGTGAGATGAGCACGACCGCGTTGCCCACGTACGAGGATGTCGTCGCCCGCTACGAGCCGGTGATCGGCCTGGAGACGCACGTCGAGCTGGGCACCAACACCAAGATGTTCTGCGGCTGCCCGACCGGGTTCGGCGCCGAGCCGAACACCCAGGTCTGCCCGGTCTGCCTGGGCCTGCCCGGCTCGTTGCCGGTGGCGAACAAGGCGGCGATCGAGGCGACGATCCGGATCGGGCTGGCGCTGAACTGCTCGATCGCCGACTGGTGCCGGTTCGCCCGGAAGAACTACTTCTACCCGGACATGCCGAAGAACTACCAGATCAGCCAGTACGACGAGCCGCTGTGCGTGGACGGCTGGCTCGACGTCGAGGTCGACGGCGAGACGGTGCGGATCGGCATCGAGCGGGTGCACCTGGAGGAGGACACCGGCAAGACGCTGCACGTCGGCGGCGCGACCGGGCGGATCCACGGGGCGACCGAGTCGCTGGTCGACTACAACCGGGCCGGCATCCCGCTGGTGGAGATCGTCACCAAGCCGATCCCCGGCACCGGTGACCGGGCACCGCAGGTGGCCCGCGCGTACGTCACCGAGCTGCGGGACGTGATCCGCTCGCTGGGCGTCTCCGACGTACGGATGGAGCAGGGTTCGCTGCGCTGCGACGTCAACACCTCGCTGACCCCGGTCGGGCAGACCGAGTGGGGCACCCGCACCGAGACCAAGAACGTCAACTCGCTGCGGTCGGTGGAGCGGGCGGTACGCGCGGAGATGCTGCGCCAGGCGTCGGTGCTCGACACCGGTGGCCGGATCGTGCAGGAGACCCGGCACTTCCACGAGGACAGCGGCGACACCACGTCGGGCCGGTCCAAGGAGACCGCCACCGACTACCGCTACTTCCCGGAGCCGGACCTGGTGCCGCTCGCCCCGGACGCCGCCTGGGTGGCCGAGCTGAAGGCCGCCCTGCCGGAGCTGCCCCGGGTGCACCGCAAGCGGCTGCAGGAGCAGTGGGGGCTGACCGACCACGACATGCAGTCGGTGGTCAACGCCGGGGCGGTCGAGCTGATCGAGCAGACCATCGCCGCCGGCACCACCCCGGCCGGTGCCCGCAAGTGGTGGCTGGGTGAGCTGGCCCGCCGGGCCAACGAGTCCGGTGTGGAGCTGACCGCGCTCGGCGTCACCCCGGCGCACGTCGCCGAGCTGCAGGGGCTGGTCGACTCGGGCAAGCTCAACGACAAGCTGGCCCGTACGGTCCTGGAGGCGGTGGCTGCCGGAGAAGGCACGCCCACCGAGGTGATGACCGCGAAGGGTCTCGGCGTCGTCTCCGACACCGGTGCGTTGACCGCCGCCGTCGACGAGGCGATCGCCGCCAACCCGGACATCGCGGCGAAGGTCCGCGACGGCAAGGTAGCGGCGGCCGGGGCGCTGGTCGGCGCGGTGATGAAGACGACCCGGGGCCAGGCGGACGCGCGTACCGTCCGGGAGCTGATCCTGTCCCGCCTCGGCGCGCAGGGCTGACCACCGCAGGGCTGACCACCGCAGGGCTGGCCTCTGCTCAGTGACACAGGAGGTACCTCACGCCGTCGCGGCGAGGTACCTCCTGTGTCACTCGGCTGTCAGTGGTCGCACCGGCTGCTGCGCGGCCTGGCGGTCGGGCTACCGGCCGGTGCGGCTGACGAAGGTCTGCCAGGCGGTGGGGGAGAAGGTGAGGGTGCCGCCGGTGCGGTCCTTGCTGTCGCGGACCAGGACCCGGCCGGGCAGGTTGTCGGCGACTTCGACACAGTTGCCGCCGGTGCCGTTGCTGCGGCTGCTGGTCCGCCAGGCCGGTCGAGGATCGGTCGTCATGCCCATCTGTCGGCTGCCTCCTGCATCAACGCCACGGACTGCTCGCTGGGCAGAGCGTACTCCCGCAGCGACTCCCAGGCATGCTCCAGTCTGGTCAGATCGGCCTCCAACTCGATGGTCTGGCCCTCCAACGGCCCGTCGACGAAGCCCGCCGCCCGGCCGTCCAGGCTGGCCAGAGTGAACGGGCCGTTCAGCCCCGGGTAGGCGCCGACCCCGGCCGGCACCACCTGGATCGAGACGTTGGGCCGGTCGCAGGTGGCGATCAGCGCCAGGACCTGCTCACGCATCACCGCCGGGCCGCCGACCGCCCGGGTCAGCACCGCCTCGTCGATCACCCCGACGAAGCGGCACGGCCGCTCGGCCCGGTGCAGGATCTCCTGCCGGCCGAGCCGGTCGCCGACCGTGGTGTCGACGTCGTCGATCGCCACCCCGGCGTGGGTGAGGATGATGCGGGCGTACGCCTCGGTCTGCAGCAGGCCGGGCACCAGCAGTGGTTCGTAGCAGCGCAGCATGATCGCCTCCCGCTCGTGCTCCAGCCACGGGCGCAGCCAGACCGGGGCCCGCTCGGTGCGCAGCAGCAGCTCCCAGAGGGTCGAGTAGTCGCAGTTGAAGACCCGGTCGATGGTGGCCAGGTAGTCGAGCCGGATCGGCCGGGCGCCGCGCTCGACCGCGCTGACGTGCTGGGCCGACCAGTGCAGGGCGGCGCCCCACTGCTCCTGGGTGAGCCCGGCCAACTCGCGGCGGCGGCGGAGCTCCGCTATCAGATATGCGCTCGCTGCTCCAGACATTCGTTTCCTCCAGCTCTCTACAGAATTGCTTTGTGGTGGGCAGGGGTTGCCCCGTGACGGATGTTGTTGCTACGAGGTCGAATCCCATCTTCCATAGAGGAGGTGCAGAAGTCCAGGGTGGAGGAGTGGGAAATTCTAAAAGGCGTCCATCGTTGTCCCGATGGGGGACACATGGCGCAAAGATGAATGGCAAAGATCAATTGCGCTCGGTAGGTGTGGTGCATCAACCCGGCGCGGTTCGTCAACCCGACGTGGTTCCTCAGCCCGGTGCGGTGCGCCGGCACGGCGTACTCGGCTGGATGTCGGTGCCGACCGGCAGTGCCGTGCCCGGCTACGTCAACCACCCGGTGATCGCCCGCGCCCGCCACCTGGCCGCGATGCACCTGCCCGACCCGGTCTCCGGCTGCCCGCGCTGCGGCACCGTCGGCTGCCCGGCGCTGCGGCTCGCGGTGGCCTACCTGGACCGGTACGACGGTGACGCCGCCCGGACCATTCGTCGGCTGCTCGCCTCGGTCGGCATCTGGCTCACCGCCGGCCCGACCACCGGGGCAGGCAGCGATGACTGAGACCGGGAAATCGCCCCTGGTGCAGCCGTGGGACACCATCGAGATCGGCGCGTCCGACTATCTCAACGGAGACGGAGTGCTGCGGCTGCGGGTCATCCATGTCCGCGCCGATGCCGCCCACCCGAACATCGAATGGATTCACCTGCTCGGCACCCGACTGCACGGCAACCGGGACGGCCAGATGATGATGGTGATGGTCCGCGCGGCGGCGCTGCGCCGCCCCGGCGCGGTCATCCGGCCAGGGCCGGCCCTTGGGGCCCAGGTGCCCTTTGGCGACCTGATGCCACAGGTGCATCTTGATTCACCTCCGGCATCAGGCTCCACCGGTACCTCAGATCCACAAAAATAGGCGGCGCGAACCATGCTGCGGCGCGGGCCGGGGAGCCGGTGAGGCTCTGACGGGACGCGATCTAGAAGGATCGTGGTCGATATACCGGCCAAATCCTTCTAGATCGCGGGGTGGGCGCGCGTCCAGCGGGGTGGGCGGGCGTCGAGCGGGGTGGGCGCGCGTCAGGACGGGCTGGGTTCCGGGACCGTGGACGGAGTGGTAGTCGGGGTCGCGGACGGATCCGGTACCGCGGAACCGGACGGCGACGCCGACGGATCCGGCTCGGGTTCCGGGCCGGCGACGACGTGCCGCTCCAGGGTCACCTGGGCCTGGCCGGTGCCGCCGATCCGGATGTCGTCGTGCGCCTGCAACTGGTGCTCGGCGTCGAAGTACAGCACCGTCATGGCCAGTGGCGTCGGCTCCTCGCCTTCCAGACCGCGCAGTCCGGCCCCGCCGGTCGAACCCTCCACCATCAGCCGGGTCGGCTGCTCACCGGGGATCTCGGCGAGCATCCGGACCTCCCGGTTGTGGGTGTGCCCGGCCAGCACCAGCGGCGTGGTGCCGGACAGCGGGCCGGCCGAGACCGGGTCGTGCACCAGGGCGATGTCCACCGGTTCGTCGGTGCCCCGGATGGTCGCGGCGAGCTGTTCGCCGACCCCGATCACCTGGTCGGTGGCCGGCTTGGACAGCCCGCCGTCGGCCGGGCTGGTCTGCTTGTCGGGGGTGAACCGGGGGTCGCCGATGCCGGCGATGGTCAGCCCGGCGACCTCGGTGACCTCGTTGTCCAGCACGATCGCGTTCGGCTGGCCGGCCACCGCCTCCTGGGTGCGGATCGAGTCGTGGTTGCCGCGGATGAACACGTACGGAACCTCCAGCAGCCCGATCGAGGCGACGTAGTTCGCCTCCGGCTCGCTGCCCCAGTCGGTGATGTCCCCGGTGTCGATCACCACGTCGATGTCGAACTGCTCGACCACGGTGCGGATCACCGACCAGCCGGTCGGGTTGAGGTGCATGTCCGACACGTGCAGTACCCGGGTGCTGCCCTCGGCCGCCTGGTAGACGGGCAGCGTCGACACGGTGGTGTAGATCCGGCTGACGTTGCTGACGATGTGCTGCAGCTGCTCGGCGTACTGGCTGTAGTTGGTGGCGATCCGCTGCACGTCACCGACCACCGCCGGGGCGTTGACCAGCAGACCCTCGTACCGTGGCTCCTCGATCGACTCCGGCCGGATGGTCGCCGCCGCGACGCCGATGCTGCCGCCGGTGATCAGCAGCGCCAGGGTGCCGGACCAGGCGACCCGGCGGGTGTCGCGGAAGACCAGCGCGGCGAGGATCAAGGTGGTGAGCACGGCGACCGCGATGGTACGGATACCGAGCCGCAGCACGCCCTCGGTGACGTCGCCGACCACGGTCTGACTGGCCCGGGTGATCGCGTTCGGGTCGTCGAGCAGGGCGAGGGTGCGGACCTGGTCGAGGGAGCCGAGCCGGATGGAGAGCTGGACCGGCCCTTCGTGGCTGTCGACGTGCAGCGCGCCGAGCGGCGGGATGGCCATGGTGGTGCCGCCGTCCATCGCCGGGGTCACCGACATCTCGGCCCGGAACGGGCCGATGTCGACGTCGGCGCGGGCACCGAGCAGGACGCCGATGACGACCCCGGCCAGACTCACCGCGGCGACTGCGAGCGCCACGCCGATCCGCCGGGTAGCCCGTGACCGGGCAGCCCGCCCGAATCCGCGACCAGCGGTACGGCTGACGGAGCCGAGCCGCCGCCCGGCACGCGCCAGCCGTCGCCCGGGTCGGCCGGGCTGCTGATCCGGTCGGCCCGGCTGCTGGCCGGGACGGCTCCGGTCGGCCGTTTGCTCGTCGCTCATGGTGAGATCATGCCTGCCTGATGGATGGTGGGGAGGCGGGTGGATCAGCTGCGCCCGGCTCCGCCGTCGGCGAAGACCAGCCGCAGGATACGGTCGTCCTCCGGGGCCGGTTCGCCCCGGCCGTCCTGGTTCGAGGTGGTCACCCAGACCGAGCCGTCCGGTGCCTGCACGACGGTGCGCAGCCGACCGTACTCCCCGGTGAGCAGCGCGCGGGGCTGGCCGAACACCGTACCGGACTCGGTCAGCTCGACCAGCCACAGCCGCTCGCCGCGCAGGCACGCGGCGGCCAGGATTCGCTCCACCACGGCCGCCCCGGAGCAGGAGGACTCCTCGGTCGGCCAGACGACCAGCGGGTCGACGAATCGCCCGTCGTCGCCTTCGCCCTCGACCTGTGGCCAGCCGTAGTTCTCGCCCGGCTCGATCAGGTTGATCTCGTCCCATAGGTTCTGGCCGAACTCGGTGGCGTACAGCCGGTCCTGGCCGTCCCAGGCGATGCCCTGCACGTTGCGGTGGCCCAGCGACCAGACCAGCGAGTCGGGGAACGGGCTGCCGGGGGCCGGCTCGCCGCCCGGCGTCATCCGCAGGATCTTGCCGCCGAGGCTCTCCTGGTCCTGGGACAGGCCGGTGTCCGAGGCGTCGCCGGTGGTGGCGTAGAGGAAGCCGTCGGGCCCGAAGGCGAGCCGGCCGCCGTTGTGGATGCCGGAGAGCGGAATGCCGGTGACGATCGGTTCCGGTTCGCCGCCCAGGGTCAGTCGGGCGATCCGGTTGTCCTCGGCGGTGGAGTAGTAGATGAACACCGTCTCATCGGTGGCGTACTCGGGGGAGACGGCGATGCCGAGCAGGCCGCCTTCGCCGCCGCCGTCGACCTGGTCGATGGTCTGGATCTCGGTGACGTCCAGCCCGTCCGGGCTCGAACCGGGCCCGACCTGCAGGATCTTGGCGCTGTCCCGTTCGGTGACCAGCGCGGCGCCGTCCGGCAGGAACGCCACCCCCCACGGCACCGCCAGCCCGCTGGCCAGCACGGTGACGGCCACCTGCTGGTCGACGCCGCCGCCGGTCGGCGTCTCGGTGGGGGCGGGGAAGGTGGGGGGCGCGCCGGCCTGGTCCGGCTCCGGCTCGCCGAACGCGCAGCCGCCGGCGAGCAGCAGGGCGGTCAGGCTGGCGGCGGCGGTCGCGGCGGTCGCGCGGCGCGACGATCGGCGGTACGGCAGGCGAGCGTTCACCCGCACCAGACTAGCCCGCTGCCGGATATCCGCATCCGACGGCGTCCCCCGGGTGGTTAGGCAAGGGTATCCGAAATGACTTCGGATGGTGTTAGGTAAGGGTTCCCAAAATTGCGAGAAATGAATAAGCGCCATATATTCGATCGCAGTGGACTACGGTTTTCCCACAGTGGCTAGACGCTGCCACTGCCGGATGCTGCCGAGCTAGGAGGACCACCATGACCGCGATGATGGAGATGCCCCGGGTGCAGGAGTGCACCGCCGTGGAGTGCGCGTACAACCAGCACGAGGGCTGTCACGCCTTCGCCATCACCATCGGCACCGAGGCGGACAGCGCCAGCTGCACCACCTTTTTCGACATCTCGTCCAAGGGCGGCCTCGACGCGGTGATCGCCCAGGTTGGTGCCTGCAAGCGTGCCGACTGCCGGTTCAACGCCGAGTTGGAGTGCCGGGCGCCGGCGATCCGGGTCGGGCCGAGCCGGGAGACGGCCGACTGCATGACCTACGAGCCGGCCTGACCGCCACCGGTTCCGGCCAGAGTCACAGCGGCCCGGTCGTGGCAGGAGTCCGCGACCGGGCCGCTCCCGCCCCAACGGCACCGGCTACGAGCGGATTTCCGGGTAGTAGTTTCCGCCCCAGGAGACCACGGTGTAGTCGACCTGTAGTGCGAGATTGTGATCGGTCCCGGCGGCGATGGCCCTGATCAGGGACAGGTACTGCGTGCAGGGCGCGACCTGCACGACCGCGCACACCCGGGTCGGAGTCAGCCGAAAAAGGTAGTAGGTGCCGTCACCGAGCTGGCCCCATCTGTTCCAGCCCCAGGCCAGCACACCACCGCTGCTCAGCTGCGCCAAACTGTAGCCCGAGCCGGCATCGATGTGCCGGACCCCGTACAGGTACTGCGTGCAGGGCGCGATCTGCTCCGCCGCGCACACCCGTACCGGGGTGAGGCGCCTGATGGTAGTGCCGTCGCCAAGCGCTCCGGAGTTGCCGCCCCAGGTGACGACGCTGCCGTTGCCGAGCAGCGCCATGCTGTGCCCATGGCCAGCTGCCACGGCCCGGACCGCGTTCAGGAACTGGCTGCAGGGTGCGACTTGGCCGACCGCGCACACCCGTACCGGGGTGAGGCGGTCGATGGTGGTGCCGTCGCCGAGGGGCCCGGAATAGTTCCGACCCCAGGCGAGCGCCAGCGCGCTGTCCACCACCGCCAGGCTGTGCAGCCGGCCGGCCGCGAGGGACCTGACTCCGGTCAGGAACTGGCTACAGGGTGCGACTTGGCCGACCGCGCATACGCGTACCGGGGTGAGGCGGTCGGTGGTGGTGCCGTCGCCGAGCTGCCCGAGATAGTTGCTGCCCCAGGCGACAGCAGCGCCGTTGGTCAACTGGGCAAGGCTGTGTGACTCGCCTGCTGCCAGGGTTCGGACCCCGCTGAGCAGCTGACTGCAGGGTGCGACCTGGCCGACCGCGCACACCCGTACCGGGCTGGTGCGGATGTCGGTGGTGCCGTCGCCGAGCTGCCCAGCGGTGTTGTCGCCCCAGCCGACGACGGTCCGGTCCCGGAGCAGGGCAAGGCTGTAGTACTCACCCGCCACGATGGCTATCACGCCGGTGAGGAACTGGGTGCAGGGTGCGGTCTGGCCGACGGCACACACCTGCACCGGGGTCTCGCTCTGGTACCAGCCGCGGTCGCCGTTGCCGAGTTGCCCGGAGTCGTTCCAGCCCCAGGCGATGACGGTGCCGTCCGGGCGTAGGCCAAGGTTGTGCCCCCAGCCGGCGGCGATGGCGGTGACGCCGCCGATCTCGTCCGGAGCCTGTCGGGCTCCGGCGTCGGCGCCGGAGGTGTTGCCGATCACCAGAACCATGGCCAGCGCCGCTGCCAGAACGGCGCCGACCGTCGACCGGCGACGGTTCGCTCTATCGGCGAACACAGGGTCTGAGATCATTTCCGATGGGCGGCTGTCCATCGCTTCCTCCTCGGGTCGAGAGTCAGGAATGACGACGGTGGGAGTCGGCGGAATGCGATCGAGTTTCACTTTCTCGCCTGTTCGTGCATACCGATGGTTGCCATGCGTCCGGGTGCCAGGAATTTGGCTACAAATATAGAACGATGCAGCATGATCGATAAAGTGGATTGTCGAACGAGTAACGTACTCGCAAGTAGGTGGGTGTCCGTGCCTTGACCGGCCTCGTACCGGATGATCATGGGATGCCCGGCCTGGGCGGACCGGACCCGGATGGCCCGCTATCGTCGGACCGGTGAAAGTCTGGATCCCCCACGCGCACGGCCGACAACTGCTCGGCCGGCTGCCCGACGAGGTGACCGTCGAGGTCGCCGCCGACATCACCCGGCTGCCGTCCGACCCGGCTGGCGTGCGGTTCTGGGTTCCGCCGTTCCTGGCCAGGCCCGGAGCGGCGGAGCTGGCCGGAAAGATGCCGGATCTTCAGGTGGTGCAGTTGCTGTCCGCCGGTGCCGACGCCTGGGTGGGGCGGCTGCCGGAGCATTTGACGCTCTGCGACGCGCGCGGGGTGCACGATTCGTCGACGGCGGAGTGGATCGCCGCCGCGATCCTCACCCACGTCCGCGACTTCGCCGGCTTCATCCGGGCGCAGACCCGCGGGGAATGGTCGTACGAGCGGTTCGCCCCGACCGACGAGCTGGCCGGCAAGCGGGTCCTCATCGTCGGCGCCGGATCGATCGGTGCCGCGCTGCGCGCCCGGCTGGACCCGTTCGAGGTGGAGTTCACGCTGGTGGCCCGGACCGCTCGGCCGGCCGAACAGGTGCACGGCGTCGACGAGCTGCCCGCCCTGTTGCCGCACGCCGACATCGTGGTGCTGATCGTGCCGCTGACCGATCGGACCCGGGGGATGGTCGACGCGGCCACGCTGGCCGCGATGCGTGACGGTGCGCTGCTGGTCAACGCCGCCCGCGGTCCGGTGGTCGACACCGCGGCGCTCACCGCCGAGCTGTCCACCGGCCGGATCTGCGCCGTGCTCGACGTGACCGATCCCGAACCGCTGCCTGCAGATCATCCGCTATGGACATTGCCGAACGTGGTGATCAGTCCGCACATCGCCGGGTCGGTACGTGGTCTGCTGCCGCGCGCGTACGCCCTGGCCGGTCGGCAGGTCACCCGGCTGGCCGCGGGCGAGCCGCTGGACAACGTGGTGGTGGACGGCTATTGAGTCGGCGGCGTGGTCGGTTCGCCGGTCGGGCCGGTCGCGTCGGCCGCCGGTGCCGGCGGAGTCGCGGGTGCTGGCGGAGTCGCCGGGTCGAGCGGTTGTCCGCTGGCGGCGATCAGCCGGGGCAGGTCGTCGGCCCGTACGGCGGGCAGCCGTATCCGTTCGCCGTCGGTGAGCAGGGCCACCGCCCGGCCATGCGGGTCGGCCGCCAGCTCGGCCACCCGCGACCAGCCGATCCGGCGCTGGCCGATCAGCGCCCGCACCCGGAGCCCGGCCGGGTCGGCGTCAGTTCCGGAGCGGACCGCCCAGATCGCGATCGCCAGCGGCAGCAGCAGGACCGGCAGCAGATACCAACGGGCACTGGCCAACGGCAGCGACCCGACGAACGCGATCACCGCCGCCAGCATGATCGCCTGGTGCGGCCGGAACCGGACAGTTACCCTGCGACTCATCCGACAATCCTGGCATCCGGCCGGTGGGTGTCGGCTGCCGGGTAGGTCGGGTGGCACCGGCGCGGAAACCCGACGGAAATCTCTGGGCGACCGCCCCGTAACCCAGCGCCGGACTGGTTCGTTGTGACCGGCACAGAGGGCCGAACCGGCCCGGCTGTGCCCCGACCCCTTCCGTGGAGGCGACGGCCACCGTGCCCGAGGCATTCCCCGAACCACCCCGTCCCCGTCCCCGCCCACATCGGGCCGAACCCCCCGGCTGGACCCTGCCCGCACAGGCCGGCGCCGCCGCGCTGCTGCTGACCGCCGGCGCGGCCGGCCTGCTGACCGCCCCGGTCGCGGTGCTCGGCGCGGTGCTGTTCGGCGTCGGCATGCCCGGTTGGCGGCTGTCGCGGTTGGCTGTCACCGCGCACGCCCGTACCGGCGACTTCCGGGACTGTCGCGGAGCCGGCCTGCTCGCCGTGACCAGCGTCGGCGGCGCCACTGCGGTCTGCGTCGCCGCCTTCAGCCCGCCGGCGGCCCGGACCGGCCTGGCGCTCAGCGGGCTGATCCTCGCCCTGGCCGGTCACCTCGCGGCGATCCTGCTGCTGCCGGGCGTCGCCGAGAACTGGCGGCTGCGGTTGCGGCGGGTGGTCGATGGGCTGAGCCTGGGGATCAGCCTGATCTTCGCCGGATGGCTGCTGTCGCCGGTCGACACCGTGCCGCTGGCCGTGCTGTTCGTCGAGCTGAGCGTGATCGGGGCCGGGTCGATCATCGCGGTCACCGCGCTGGCCGTACGCAGGCAGCGTCCGGCGGTGCTGTACTACGGCGGCGGCTCCGGCGCGGTGCTCATCGGGCTGGCCGCCTCGACGGTCTGCTTCGCGTACGGCACTGCGAGCTGGCTCTGGTGCCTGGCGATGGCCCCGGCGGTCGGCGGCATGCTGTTGCTGGTCATCGGGGCGCAGCGTGCGGGCTCGCGGCCGGGGGCCACCCCGGTGCGCGGCCGGCTCACCGCGTATCCACTGTTGACGGTACCGGCGGTGGTGGCCGCGCTGGCCGCCGTGTACCACGTGGCGACCCAGGGGTCGTTCGACCGTACGTCGGTCCTGCTCGGCCTCGCGGTGATCCCGACCCTGGTGGTCCGGGAGATGATGGCCGCGGCCGACGTGCGGTCCTATGCCCGGCGACTGAGCATCCAGGAGGCACATTTCCGGTCGTTGGTCTCCGGGGGCAACGATCTCACCCTGACCCTCGGCGACGACCTGCGGGTGCGGTGGCAGTCACCGGCCGCCGCGCGACTGTTCGGGCTGGCCGACGCGCAGGTGCTCGGCCGACCGTTCATCGAGCTGATGCATCCGGAGGACGTCCCTGAGGTGATCACGGTGCTGACCGGCGTGGTGACCGGTCGGCTGGCGCCGGCCGGCCGTACCCCGCTGGTCACCGCCCGGCTGCGCGACGGCCACGGTCGGTGGCGGGACACCGAGTCCACCGTGTCCGACCAGCGGACGGTGCCCGAGGTCGGGGCGCTCGTGGTGCACGTGCGCGACGTGGGGGAGCGGGTGCACCTGGAGCGGCGGCTGTACAAGCTCGGCTTCACCGACCAGTTGACCGGGTTGGCGAACCGCCGGGAGCTGATGCGTCAGATCGCCAACCAGCGGGACCTGCCCGGCCACCCCGGTGCGTTGCTGATCATCGACCTGCACGGGCTGCTCGGCGTCAACGAGCAGTACGGGCGGGAGGCCAGCGACGCGGTGCTGGTCGAGGTGGGGCGGCGGCTGCGGGACACGGTGGAGCCGGACGACGTGGTCGCCCGGCTCAGCGGCGACGAGTTCGCGGTGATCACCGTCGCCGGCCCGATGCTGGCGTACGGCACCGGTGCGCGGCTGGTCGCGGCGCTGCGTGAGCCGTGCCAGCTGCCCGGCGCGGTGGTTGCGCTGCAGACCAGCATCGGCATGGCCGAGGTGGCCGGCGGCGCCGGGGCGGACGATGTGCTGCGCAGGGCGGACCTGGCCCGCCGCCGGGCCCGCCAGCTCGGTCGCAACCGGGTCGAGTGGTACGACTCCTACCTGGAGGAACAGCTGGTTCGGCGGCTGGATCTGGAGCGGGAGCTGCCGGGCGCGGCCGAGCGGGGCGAGTTGGACGTGGTGTACCAGCCGGTGGTGGACCTGGTCGACGGTAAACCGGTGGGGGTCGAGGCGCTGCTGCGCTGGCGCAGCCCGGTGCTCGGCACGGTGCTGCCGGCCGAGCTGCTCGCCGTGGCCCGGGAACTGTCGCTGCTGGGCCACATCGGCCGGTGGGCGCGGGCCACCGCCTGCCGGCAGTTGGCGTCCTGGTCACGGGAGGGGCACGGGCTGTGGCTGTCGGTCAACGTCGCCCCGGCCGAGTTGGCCGCGCCGACCTTCGTGGCCGACCTGATGGCCATGCTGGCCGCTCAGGGCGTCGGGCCGGAGCGGCTCGTCGTCGAGGTGGCCGAGTCGCTGGTCGCGGAGGAGCTGGCAGCCGCCGAGAATCTGCGGATTCTCGCGCAGTTGGCGAACCTGCGGGCGCACGGGGTGCGGATCGCGTTGGACGACTTCGGCGCCGGTCAGGCGTCGATCGCCCAGCTGCGGCGGCTGCCGCTGGACGTCGTCAAGATCGATCGGTCGCTGGTCGCCGACGCCGGTGCCGGCCCGGACACCGTCCACCCGATGCTGGAAGCGGTGGCTGGGCTGGGCCGGCGATTCGGGCTGGAAATCGTCGCCGAAGGGCTGGAGACGGACGGTCAGGTGAGCCAGGCGCAGGGGGCCGGCTGCCGGTTCGGTCAGGGGTACGCCCTGGCCCGCCCCGCACCTGCGGAGCGGACCGAGGCGTACATCGCCGACTTCCCCACCCCGTCGCACTGACCCGGATGAACGGAGATCGGGCGCGGGTGGACGGCCGTGAGGCGCGGGTGGGCGCAGATCAGGCCGCGTAACCGGGCATCGGGTAGCCGGCCAGCAGGTCGGCGACCTCCCCGGCGATCCGGTCGAGGGCGGCGCTGTCGTCCTTGACCGCTGCGGTCACCGCGTCGTCCAGCCAGGCGGCGACCTGCGGCATCTGCGCCTCGGTCAGCCCGCGGGTGGTCAGCGCGGCGGTGCCCAGCCGGATGCCGGACGGATCGAACGGCTTGCGCGGGTCGTACGGCACCGTGTTGTAGTTCAGCTCGATCCCGGCCCGGTCCAGCGCCTGCGCGGCCGGCTTGCCGGCGACGCCCTTGCCGGTCAGATCGGCCAGGATCAGATGGTTGTCGGTGCCGCCGGAGATCAGCTCGAAGCCCCGGTCGACCAGCGCGGCGGCAAGTGCCTTCGCGTTGGCGACCACCTGGTGGGCGTACCGGCGGAAGTCGTCGGTGTCGGCCTCGCGCAACGCGACAGCGATGCCGGCGGTGGTGTGGTTGTGCGGGCCGCCCTGCAGGCCGGGGAAGACTGCCTTGTCGATCGCGGCGGCGTGCTGTTCGGTGGTGAGGATCATCGCGCCGCGCGGGCCGCGCAGCGTCTTGTGGGTGGTGGTGGTGACCACGTCTGCGTGGCCGATCGGCGAGGGGTGCGCGCCGCCGGCGACCAGGCCGGCGATGTGTGCGATGTCCGCGACGAGCACCGCGCCGATCTCCCGGGCGATCTCGGCGAAGGCCGGGAAGTCGATGGTCCGCGGCACCGCCGTACCGCCGCAGAAGATCACCTTCGGCTGTTCGCGGCGGGCCAGGTCACGTACCTCGTCGAAGTCGATCCGGCCGGTGTCGCGGGAGACGTTGTAGCGGACCGAGTTGAACCACTTGCCGGTGGCCGACACCGACCAGCCGTGGGTGAGGTGCCCGCCCATCGGCAGCGACATCCCCATCACGGTGTCGCCGGGGGAGAGGAAGGCGAGGTAGACGGCGAGGTTGGCGGGCGAGCCCGAGTACGGCTGGACGTTGGCGTGGGCCGCCCCGAACAGCGTCTTGGCCCGCTCGACGGCGAGCGTCTCGATCGGGTCGACGAACTGCTGGCCCTCGTAGTAGCGCCGGCCCGGGTAGCCCTCGGAGTACTTGTTGGTCAGCACCGTGCCGCTGGCCTCCAGCACGGCGGCGGAGACGTAGTTCTCCGAGGCGATCATCCGCAGCTTGTCGTGCTGGCGGCGGGCCTCACCCTCGACGAGGGCGGCGAGCTCAGGGTCGGTGGCGGTCAGTTGCGGGATCTGCGGTACGTGCACGACGTGCCCTCCTGGGGTCGGGCGGCTCCGCTGTCCGGGGCGACCCGGGCATGACGGTGCCGTCGACGGTGCACCCAGGCGCGCGGCGCACGTCGGTGGTCGCTCCCCGGTGGTCGGTTCCACCTTCGCTGCGCCAGTCGCGTGACCGGTCCGAGCATAACCCGCGGTGGTCGGCGGGTCCGGCGGACCCCGACGGTACGGGGCGAGATTTGCCGGTTTTTGCACCGTTTAACGCTCCGGAAACTTAATCGGTTCAGCGGGTCAGCGGCAGGTCAGCCGTGGCGCGGCGGCGCGGTGCTGCCGCGTGGGGTCAGGTGCGGCGTCTCGTCCTGGTACGCCTGCGTCGGCTCACCGGCGATGGTCGCCAGCAGTTGCCGCGCCGCGTGCGCACCGTACGCCGGGATGTCGCGACCCAGCGCGGTCAACGGCGGATGCACCAGGCGGCACAGCGGCGAGTCGTCCCAGGCCACGATCGACAGATCGCCCGGCACGGCCAGCCCCATCTCCTGGGCCACCGCCAGACCGGCGATCGCCATCACGTCGTTGTCGTAGATCATCGCGGTGGGCCGGGCCGCGGTGCTGAGCAGTCGCCGGGTGGCTCGGGCACCCTCCTCGCCGGTGTAGTCGGACGGCACCGTTACGCACTGGTCCAGACCCAGCCGGCGGCAGACGTCGGTGAACGCACCCGCGCGGATCTCGGTGTGCAGCAGGCCGGGCAGGCCACCGATCCGGGCGATCCGGCGGTGCCCCATCGCGACCAGGTACTCGACCGTCTCCACCAGGGCCGACGCGTCGTCGGACCAGATGCTCGGCAGCGAGCCGGTGTGCTCGGGGCCGCCGATCACCACCGCCGGCAGCTGCAGCTTCTCCAGCGCCGGCACCCGGTCGTCGTCGACCCGCAGATCGCAGAGGAACACGCCGTCCACCCGGCGTTCACCCCACCAGCGCCGGTAGACCGCGATCTCGGCCTCGGTGTCGGCCACCACCTGCAGAGTCAGCGCGTACGACCGGGCGGACAGCTCCGCCTCGACGCCACTGATCAGCTCCATGAAGAACGGCTCGATGCCGAGGATCCGGGCCGGGCGGCTCAGCGCCAGGCCGACCGCGTTGGCGGTGGCTCCGGAGAGGGCGCGGGCGGCGCTGTTGGGGTTGAACCCGATTTCGGCGGCGATGGCGAGGATTCGCTGCCGGGTCGCCTCGGAGACCCCGGGCTGGCCGTTGAGCGCGTAGGAGACCGCGCCCTTCGAGACGCCTGCTCGGCGGGCGATGTCGGCGATGGTCGGCCGTTTCACCGGCGGCGCTCCTTCGGGTTCGTTTCGGCTGGCCTTGCCCGGTTAAGTCTGCTGCCCGAAACGATATCCGGCGTCGGCCGGGCCCGGCGGCCACCCCGCCCGAGGACACCGAGGTTACGGGTTGGCTGCGGCGGTAACCAGCCATTGACATGCGTCGAAGTCGCTCGTACCGTGGCCTAACTTACCCGGTTCAGTCGACGTTCCTCGATGTTGGGAGCGTCTCCAATTGTGTTCGGAGGATGGGATGAAGCGGCGTTGGACCCCTTGGACACGTACCGCGGCGGTCGGCGCCGTCGGCGCGTTGCTGATCGCCGGCTGCAGCGGCGAACCCGGCGGCGGCAGCGACGACGGCGGCACCACCCTGACCATCGCGTTCTGGGGCGACTTCGGCCTCGACGACCTCAAGGCCGCGTACGAGGCGGAGAACCCGGGCGTGCGGATCAACCTCAACTCCGGTGAGTACAACGCCCAGCACGAGGACCTGCAGAAGAAGCTCATCGCCGGGTCCGGCGCCGCCGACATCGCCGCCATCGACGAAGGGTTCGTCGTCCAGTTCCGCGAGCAGGCCGACAAGTTCGTCAACCTGCTGGACAAGGGCGCCGGCCAGTACGAGGGACGCTACCTCGACTGGAAGTGGCAGCAGACCCTGTCCGCCGACGGGACCACCCAGATCGGCCTCGGCACCGACGTCGGCGGGCTGGCCATGTGCTACCGCACCGATCTGTTCGCGGCGGCCGGGCTGCCGACCGACCGGGACGAGGTCTCCGCCCTGTGGCCCGACTGGGAGTCGTTCGTCGCCACCGGCGAGGAGTACGTCGCGGCCAGCGGCAAGAAGTTCGTCGACTCGGCCACCAACATCTTCAACCCGGTGCTCGGCCAGCAGCCGGTCGGCCTCTTCGACACCAGCGACAACCTGGCCATGCAAGGCGGTCCGAAGGTCGCCTTCGACACCGCCGCCGCCGTCGTCGGCGCCGGACTGTCGGCCAACCTCGCCGCCTTCTCCCCGGAGTGGAACAACGGCTTCGTCAACGGCGACTTCGCCGTGCTGGCCTGCCCGGCGTGGATGATGGGCCACATCCAGAACACCGCTCCCGACACCGCCGGCACGTGGGACGTGGCGGCCATCCCCGGTGGCGGCGGCAACTGGGGCGGCTCGTTCCTGACCATCCCCGCGCAGGGCGGCAACGTCGACGAGGCGTACAAGTTCCTGGAGTGGCTGATCCAGCCCGAGCAGCAGATCGAGATCTTCAAGAAGGTCGGCAACCTGCCGTCGCAGCCGGCGCTCTACGAGGACCCGGCGATCGTCGAGTTCTCCAACCCGTTCTTCAGCGCCGCGCCGGTCGGCCAGATCTTCTCCGCGACCGCCGCCAACCTCACCCCGCAGTACCTCGGCCGTAAGAACGGTCCGGTCCGGGTCGCGGTGGAGAACGTCCTCAACCGGCTGCAGAGCGGTGACCTGGAAGGCAAGCCCGACGAGGCGTGGACGGAAGCCATCGCGGAAGCCGAAAAGGCGGCGAACGCGTAGCCGCTCGCGGGCCGCGAGCCGCGCGTGCGGCTGAACCTGGAGGCAAACCATGTCCGCAACCCGTGCCGCACCGGCGCCACCACCCGAGCCGACCTGGCGCAACCGCGTGCTCCGCTTCGACATGCGGTACATGCCGTACATCCTGATCTCCCCGTTCTTCCTCCTGTTCATCGCCTTCGGGCTCTTCCCGATCATCTTCAACGGCGTGGTGGCGCTGCGGCACTGGCGGCTGGACAACGCCGACCTGACCGGCTGGGCCGGGCTGGAGAACTTCCGGCGGCTGTTCACCGACGACAGCTTCTGGAACGCGCTGTACAACACGTTCGGCATCTTCGTGCTGTCCACCGTGCCGCAGCTGTTCCTGGCCCTGATCATCGCGTCGCTGCTGAACCGCAAGCTGCGGGCGCAGACCTGGTTCCGGGTCGGCATCCTGTTGCCGTACATCACCCCGATCACCGCGTCGACGCTGCTGTTCGCGGTCTTCTTCGCCCGCGACTTCGGCATCGCCAACTGGGTGCTCGACGTACTGAACCTGCGCGGCGAGGCGCCGATCGACTGGCGGTCCAGCAAGGCCGCGTCGTGGGTCGCCATCGCCACCATGGTCAACTGGAAGTGGATCGGCTACAACGCGCTGATCTACCTGGCCGCGATGCAGTCGATCCCGCGCGACATCTACGAGGCTGCGGCGGTCGACGGCGCCGGCCCGTGGCGGCAGCTCTGGCGGATCACCGTACCGATGATCCGGCCGGTGGTGGTCTTCACCGTGATCCTGTCCACCATCGGCGGGCTGCAACTGTTCACCGAGCCGATGCTGTTCGAGCAGAACTCGCAGGCCGCCACCGGTGGGTCCAACGGCCAGTTCCAGACCATCGCCCAGCTGATCTACAAGGTCGGCTGGAAGGACCTCAACCTCGGGTACGCCGCCGCGATGTCCTGGGCACTGTTCGTGATCATCGTGATCATCGCGGTCGTCAACGCGCTGGTCGCCAACCGGCTGGGCGGAGGCCGCAGATGAGCACCAGCACCGTCGGCCGTCCCCCGGCCAGTACGCCGGGCAGCTTCTGGAACTACCTGTTCCTCAGCCTGGTCATCCTGTTCTCCGCGTTCCCGCTCTACTGGATGGTGGTGATCGCCAGCGGTACCGACGCCGACCTGGCGAAGATTCCGCCGCAGCTGCTGCCCGGCGGCCAACTGCTCAACAACGTCAACGAGGTCTTCACTCTCAAGAACGTCTACTTCGTCCAGTCGTTGGGCAACAGCTTCGTCGTCTCGTCGATCGTGACGTTCTCGGTGCTGTTCTTCTGCTCGCTGGCCGGCTTCGCCTTCGCCAAACTGCGGTTCGCCGGCCGCAACGCGCTGATGGTCGTCGTGGTGCTGACCCTCACCGTGCCGAACCAGCTGGGTGTGGTCGCCCTCTACATCCTGATGGGGGAACTCGGCTGGAACGGCACCCTGGTCGCGGTCATCGTGCCCGGCCTGGTCACCGCGTTCGGTGTGTTCTACATGCGGCAGTTCATCCTCGAAGCGGTGCCCGACGAGCTGATCGAGGCCGGCCGGATCGACGGCGCCACCACCCTGCGGATCTACTGGAGCGTGGTGCTGCCGGCGGTCCGCCCGGCGATGGCCGTGCTCGGCCTGCTCACCTTCGTGGCCACCTGGAACGACTTCCAGTGGCCGTTGATCACTCTCGGCGGCACCTACTACCCGACGTCGATGGTGGCCCTGTCCGACCTGGCCAGCGGCAACTACGTGCTGTACCGGCGGGTGCTCGCCGGTGCGTTCGTGGCGACCATCCCGCTGTTGATCATGCTCTTCATCGGTGGTCGGCAGATCGTCCGGGGAATCATGGAAGGCGCCGTCAAGAACTGACCCGGCGCGGACCCGTACCGTGGCCCAGTCCCGCTCCAGCACTAGTGAGGTATGGCATGAACACCGTACGACCGCTCCACGATGGCTGGACCGTACTACCGGCCGACGGGTCCGACGTACCCGACGGCGTCGGCGACCGCAGCGTCCCCGCGGCCGTACCCGGCTGCGTCCACACCGACCTGCTCGCCGCCGGCCTGATCCCCGACCCCTACCTCGACGACAACGAGACCCGGCTGTCGTGGATCGGCCGGACCGACTGGGTCTACGAGACCACGTTCGACTGGGTCGACCCGGGTGACCCCCGGGTCGACCTGGTCTGCGCCGGCCTCGACACCGTCGCCACCGTCACCGTCAACGACGTCGAGCTGGGCCGTACCGCCAACATGCACCGCGGCTACCGGTTCGACGCCCGCGCGGCGCTGCACCCCGGGCGCAACACCCTGCGGGTACGGTTCGACTCCGCGTACCGGCATGCCGAGGCGGTGCGTGAGCGGCTCGGCGACCGGCCCAACGCCTACCCGGAACCGTTCAACTTCATCCGCAAGATGGCCTGCAACTTCGGCTGGGACTGGGGCCCCAACCTGGTCACCGCCGGGATCTGGCAGGAGATCGGCCTGCACGCCTGGGCCGTCGCCCGGCTGGCCACCGTCCGCCCGCTGGTCACCGTCACCCACCACCCGACCGGCAGCGCCGAGGCGAAGGTCGAGCTGCACGTCGAGGTCGAACGTGACACCGACGAGGACATCACCCTGGTCGCCGCCGTCGTCGGCGCCCGCGCCGAAACCGTGGTCCCGGCCGGGCAGCGCAGCGCCGTCGTGACCCTGACCGTCGCCGAGCCCGAGCTGTGGTGGCCCCGGGGGTACGGCGAACCCGCCCGACACGCACTCGACGTCACCCTGCACCGGGCCGACGGCAGCACACTCGACACCTGGCAGCGGCACATCGGCTTCCGGTCGGTCCGCCTGGACACCACCGTCGACCCCGCCGGCAGCGCGTTCACCCTGGTCGTCAACGAGACGCCGGTCTTCGTCCGAGGCGTCAACTGGATCCCCGACGACGCGTTCCCCACCCGGGTCGACCGGGCCCGCTACGCCCGCCGGTTCGGCCAGGCCGCCGACGCCGGCGTCAACTTCCTGCGGATCTGGGGCGGCGGACGCTACGAGTCCGAGGACTTCTACGACCTCGCCGACGAGCTGGGCCTGCTCGTCGGGCAGGACTTCCTGTTCGCCTGCGCCGCGTACCCGGAGGAGGAGCCGATCGCCAGCGAGGTCGCCGCCGAGGCCCGCTACCAGGTCGCCCGGCTCACCCCGCACCCCAGCCTGGTGCTGTGGACCGGCAACAACGAGAACATCTGGGGCTGGCACGACTGGGGCTGGCAGGAGATCCTCGACGGACGCACCTGGGGGCTCGGCTACTACCTCGACGTGCTGCCCGGCATCGTCGCCGAACTCGACCCGACCCGACCGTACTGGCCGGGCAGCCCGTACTCCGGCCGGGACGACCTGCACCCCAACGACCCGGCGCACGGCACCATGCACATCTGGGACGTGTGGAACACCGACGACTACCTGAAGTACCGGCGGTACGTGCCCCGGTTCCTCGCCGAGTTCGGCTATCAGGGGCCACCCGCGTACGCCACCCTGCGCCGGGCGATCAGCGACGACCCGCTCGCGTCGGACTCGCCCGGCATGGCCCACCACCAGAAGGCCGTCGACGGCGACCTGAAGCTTCAACGCGGCCTCGACGCGCACCTGCCGGCGCGGCGCGACTTCGACGACTGGCACTACCTGACCCAGGTCAACCAGGCCCGCGCGATCGCCGTCGGGGTGCGGCACTTCCGCTCCCACCGGGGCATCTGCATGGGCACCATCCTGTGGCAGCTCAACGACTGCTGGCCGGTCACCTCGTGGGCCGCCGTCGACGGCGACGGCCGGCGCAAACCACTGTGGTACGCGCTGCGCGACGCCTACGCCGACCGGCTGCTCACCATCGAACCCCGCGACGGCGGGCTCGCCCTGGTCGCGGTCAACGACACCGGGGCCGACTGGCACCCGCACGCCGACGTCACCCGGCTCACCCTGGCCGGCGAGACACTGGCCAAGGTCGGCTACCAGTTGGCTGTACCGGCCCACTCGGCGGTCACCGTGCCGCTCGCCGCCGACCTGACCGCCACCGGCGACCCGCGCCGCGAGCTGCTGCTCGCCGACGCGGCCGGGCAACGGGCCTGGTGGTTCTTTGCCGAGGACAACGAGATCAACTACCCGGCGGCCGGGTACGACGCGGCGGTCGAGCCGACCGACGGCGGGCTGCGGGTCACCGTCGCCGCCCGGACCGTCCTGCGTGACCTGACCCTCTACCCGGACCGGCTCGACCCGGCCGCCGAGGTGGACCGGGCGCTGGTCACCCTGCTGCCCGGCGAGTCGACGGAGTTCGTGGTCCGCACCGGGGCCGAGCTGGACCCGGCGGCGCTGACCAGCCGGCCGGTGCTGCGCTGTGTCAACGACATCGGCATCGTCAGCGACAACCCGGCGGCCGGCGCATGAGCACCGGCCCGTCAGTGGCCGACCGCGCCCCCGGCCCGGTTCTCGCGGTCGACGTCGGCGGCACCAAGCTGGCCGCCGCCGTCGTCGAACCCGACGGCACCATCGCCGTGCAGGGCGCGGTGCCGACGCCGGCCGGCGGGGACACCGCGACCGTCACCGCCGCCCTGCACCGGGTGGTCCGCCAGGTCGTCGGCGACCGGGACCCGGCCACGCTGACCGGGCTCGGCGTCGGCTCGGCTGGCCCGCTCGACCCGGCCGCCGGCACCGTCAGCCCGGTCAACATTCACGCCTGGCGCGACTTCGGCATCCTCGACTCGCTGCGGCCGTTGCTGCCGGGCCGGCCGGCGGTGCTCGCCGGCGACGGGCACTGCATGGCGCTCGGCGAACACTGGCGCGGCGGCTACCCCGGCCGCGCCCTGCTCGGCATGGTGGTCTCCACCGGCGTCGGCGGCGGACTGGTCATCGACGGCCGGGTCCACCCGGGCGGCAGCGGCAACGCCGGCCACATCGGACACATTGTGGTGGACATGGCCGGCCCGCCCTGCCCGTGTGGCGGCCGAGGCTGCGTCGAGGCGATCGCCAGCGGTCCGGCGATGGTCCGCTGGGCCGTCGACCAGGGCTGGACACCGGGGGACCGGCCGGGCGACGCCCGTACCCTCGCCGAGGACGCCCGGGCCGGCGTACCGCTCGCCGTCGCCGCCTTCCGGCGTGGCGCGACCGCGCTGGCCGCCGCGGTGGTTTCCACCACCGCGCTGATCGAGCTCGGCGACGTCGTCATCGGCGGCGGGGTGGCCGCCGCCGGTGACCTGCTCTTCGCTCCGCTGCGCGCGGCCGTAGCGGAGCTGGCCGGGCTCGACTTCGTCCGCCGGGTCCGGATCCACACCAGCAGTCTCGGCAACGACGCGGGGTTGCTCGGTGCCGCCGCACTCGCCCTGGAGGCCGCCGCGCGTCAGTGACCTCCACCGCTCCACGGTCAAGGAGAACCCCGTAATGCGCCCACGCTCCGCCGGCCTGCTGCTGGCACTGGCCGGGCTGCTGCTCACCGTAGCGGCAGTCCCGGCCCAAGCCGCACCGCCGGCCCACCATCCCGGTACGCCTGGTCAGCCGACCGCCGGATTCGTTACCCGGCACGGCGACGACCTCAAGCTCGACGGCCGGAAGTTCCGGTTCGCCGGCAGCAACAACTACTACCTGATGTACAAGTCGCCGACGATGGTCGACGACGTGTTCGCCGACGCGAAATCTGCCGGGTTCACCGTGCTGCGTACCTGGGGATTTCTCGACATCGGCAACGCCGACGGTTCCGACTCGGTCGCCGGCCCGGCCGACGGCGTCTACTTCCAGTACTTCGACGGTGAACGGCCGGCGTACAACGACGGCCCGGACGGCCTGCAACGCCTCGACTACGTCCTCGCCGCCGCCCGCGAAGCCGGCATCAAGCTGGTGATTCCGCTGACCAACAACTGGCGCGACTTCGGCGGCATGGACCAGTACGTCCGCTGGCGCGGCGGGCAGTACCACGACGAGTTCTACACCGACCCGGTGATCCGTGGTTGGTACAAGGACTGGATCAGCCATGTGCTGAACCGCACCAACACCATCACCGGGGTCAGGTACCGCGACGATCCGACGGTGATGACCTGGGAGTTGGGCAACGAGCCCCGCTGCAAGGGCTCCGGCGTCTACCCGCCGTCACCGGACTGCACCACCGACACGCTGACCGGCTGGGCCGACGAGATGACCCGGCACGTCAAGTCGGTCGCGCCCCGGCAGCTGGTCAGCGTCGGCGACGAGGGCTTCTTCTGCGACGATCCGACCAGCGGCGACTGGACCACCAACTGCGGCGAAGGCGTCGACAGCGTCGCGCTGAGCAGGCTGCCGACGGTCGACGTCGTCTCCTACCACCTCTACCCGGACCACTGGGGCAAGGACGCCGCCTGGGGCAACGAGTGGATCACCCGGCACGCGCGCGCTGCGAAGAAGGTCGGCAAGCCGGTGATGCTCGGCGAGTTCGGCATCCACGACAAGTCGACCCGCAACGTCGTCTACCGACAGTGGACCGACACCGCGATCGCCGGCGGCACAGCCGGATTCCTCTACTGGATCCTCTCCGGCGTGCAGGACGACGGCAGCCGCTACCCGGACTACGACGGATACACCGTCTACTGCCCGAGCCCGGTCTGCACCACGCTGTCGAACGCGGGCGCGGCGGTACGCGGCGACAAGCGGCCGTGGCCGCCGGTCGCCGACCACGACACCAGCACCGTCGAGTTCGGCCAGGTCGCGACGCTGCGGCCGGCGGCCAACGACATCGCCCACCGGGGTACGGTGCGCGCCGCCACCATCGACCTGGACCCGACGGTACGCGGCCAGCAGCGCCGGATCGTCGTCGACGGCGGTGAGTTCACCCTCGGCGACGACGGGGTGGTCAGCTTCACCCCGGCGGACGGCTTCGCCGGCCGGGCCACCGCCCACTACCGGGTGTGGGACCGGGCCTGGCGCGTCTCGAACGTCGCCGACCTGGTGGTCACCGTCAAACCGGACCCGGCCGGGGTGCAGACGCTGTTCTCGTTCGAGACCGGCACCGACGGGTGGGGACCGCCGTCGTGGGAGCCGGGCATCGGCAGCGTCGCCCAGTCGGACGCGTTCGCCACCGACGGGGTGTACGGGCTGCGGGTCGACTCGGTCACCGGCGGCTGGTTCGGCACGTCGTTCGCCGAACCGGTGGACCTGTCCGGCCGGGTGACCCTCAAGTACGACCTGCGTACCGACCCGTCGGTGGGCACCAACGCGGCGATCGCCGTGCAGACCGGTCCGTCCTACACCTGGTGCCAGTCGACGTTCACCTGGCTGAACCAGGACTGGACCGGCACCGCCGAGATCGACCTGCTGACCGAGATGTCGTGTGACGCCGAGGCGCTGGCCGACGTGCGGGAGTTCTACGTCTACGTCAACCCGGGCTCCGTCCACATCGACAACGTCCGGGTCGAGTAGGACGGCGCGGTCTGCGGTACGCGTCGAGCCCGGCCCCCGTCGGCGTGGGGCCGGGGCTCGCCACGTCGTTGCTAACTCGCTGGTCCGGCGGCTCTGCGGCTCAGCGGAGCGTGGGTGCCTCAGCGACGAACGACCGCCAGGCGGTCGGGCCGAAGGCGAGCGTCGGACCGCCCTGGTCCTTACTGTCGCGGACCAGGACGCGGCCGGGGAGGTTGTCCGCCACCTCGACACAGTCACTTCCGTTGCTGTTGCTGCGGCTGGACTTGCGCCACGCCGGCTCGGTCATAGTTCCTTCACCAACTTCAAGATCATGTCTCGCGACTGGTCGCGCGGCAACGCAACACCACTCAGAGCCTGCCAGGCCTGTTCGAGGGCAGCAACCCGCTTCGGATCGGTCACCAGGCGTCCCTCCAACTGGTCGTCGACATAGCCGACGGTGCCGCCGGTCTCGGCCATGCTGGCAAGCATGAACGGCCCGCTCTGCCCGGGATGCAAGCCGGCGGACACCGGGGTTACCTGCACCAGCACCCGCGACCGGGTGCTCATCTCAGCGATGTGCTCCAACTGCTCCCGCATGATCACGGGGTCTCCCCGCCGAAGCCCGTCCTCGTCGATGATGAACTGACACACCGGCGGCTCCTCCCGCTCGAACACGGCGGCCTGTCGCGTCATCCTGAGGGCAAGGTATTCGTCGGCCTTTGCGGGAGTCAGCAGACCGCTGTGCAGGATGGCTCGGGCGTACGCTTCCGTCTGGAGCAGCCCAGGGATGATCTGGCACTCGTACCGCCGAATCGCGGAGGCCTCCTGCTCCAACTCCGGTAGCGCCCGGAACCAGTCTGGCGGGATGCTCTTGCGGGCGTTTTCGGCCAACTCCTTGACCAGTGGGGCGCTGCTGAATACCTGATCGATGTTGTCTGCCGTGTCGGGCATCGGTATCTGTCGACCGGTCTCGAACTTGGCGATCAGCGATGTCGAGACGCTGAGTCGCTGCGCCAACTGCTCCTGCGTCATGCCGCCGTTGAGTGAACGAAGAAACCTGAGCACCTGCGGAATGCCGTTGCTGCTCACTACTGCTCATCCTTCCGGCCCGTATCGGGGGCAGCGTCCTACTGGGAAACGACTGCCTTGCGTGCCGGTATCTTCTCCCGTCATGCCCATCTAGTCCAGGGTGGAGACGAAAATTGTATTGATCATCTTCGTCCAATTCTGTTCCGGGTCGGAGATGCTCGTCGAGCTTGATGCCAGAACTGAATCATGATGCACCTGTGGCATCAAGCTCGCGGAGACACCTTGGGTCCCGGGGAGAGCTGGGCCGGGGACTCCGCCGGTAGGTCAGCCACACATCCGGCTGACCCGCCGGCCGCACATCCGCCTGACAAGCCGGCGAAGAAGTTGTTGGTCCTCGGCCGGCCGCCGCCTCTCAACCATGTCCGGCACCTCGCCGGACGCCCCGCAATCAAGGCGGGGCCGCGACCCGGGCCGGACCCGGGACCCGGGTGGGGCATCGACCCGTCCGGCACGGAGAGGCTGGAGGACCAGATGATCTACACGACCAAGTTCGGGGTGCTGGCCCGGCGGTCGACCTGGCGGTGGGGCACCGTCACGTTCGTCGCCGCCGCCGTCCTGGGCGTGCTGCTGGCGGCGGTGCTGGCGGCCTGCGGCCCGTCCGGGTCGGGGCGGTTCGGCGCAGTGCCGGACGGCGGCGAGGTGTCCGGGGCAGCGGGGCTCGGCGGCGCGCCGACCGGGGTCGGCGGCAGCGGGTCGGCCGGCAACGGCGAGCCGCAGACCGACGGCGCCGACCCCGGCGACGGCAGCGATCCGGGTGGCGGCGGCACCGGCAGCGACGCTGACCACCCCAGCGGTGAGGATTCCGGTGACGGCGGGGACGGCGGTGAACCGGCACCGCCCGTGCAGCCGGCCGCCGAGGACTGTGTGACGTACGACCCGGCGAACCTGACCATCGAGCAGAGCGGCGACGCGTGGCGGATGCGCGACGGCGGCCACGCCATCAAGCTCTTCGCCACCAAGACCGACGCCGAGGACGGCGTCAAGGTGGCGCGCAACTGGACCCGGCTCTGCTTCATCGGCCGGGGCAACGACCGCGCCGACCGGCACCGCCACATCATCACCTACTTCCAGGGCCCGTCCGGGCTGCCGTTCGGCCCCGCGCCGCACTTCGACTGCATCACGTACGACCCGGCGGAGCTGGCGGTGCACGGACCCGACGGCGGCGGCTGGGGGCTGCGGGCCGCAGCCACCCCGCTGCTCTTCCTGGCCAGCGCGGCCGACGCCGAACGGGCCCGGCTGGTCGCGGCCGACAACACCCGGCTCTGCCTCATCGGCCACGGCAACGGGCAGCCCGACCCGTCGCGCTACCAACTGGAGTATTGGCGACAGTGACGATCCGTCCTCGACCGCGCCGCCTAGCATTGCCCGGGTGGACGATCGCACCATCGTGGCCGCGCTGGTCGCCGGTGACCCGCGCGGCCTCGACCGTGCCTACCGCGTGTACGCCGACCGGCTGTACACGTACTGTCGGTTCCTGCTGCGCGACGCCGACGGCGCGGCCGACGCCGTCCACGACACGTTCGTCCTGGCCGGTCAGCGGGCGGCGCAGCTGCGCGACCCGGAGCGGCTGCGCCCCTGGCTGTACGCCATCGCCCGCAACGAGTGCCTGCGGGTAATCCGTGGCCAGCGGCGGCAGCTGCCGCTGGACGACGTGGGTGAGCTGCCCGCCACGCCGGTCGATCCGGTCACCGGGCTCGGTGCCGAACAGTTGCGGGAGCTGGTCCGGTCGGCGGCCGCCGGGCTGAACCCCGGTGACCGGCAGGTGATCGAGCTCGCCATCCGGCACGACCTGTCCGCCGCCGATGTCGGTGCCGTACTGGGGGTCTCCGACAGCCACGCGCACGCCCGGCTGTCCCGGGCCCGGACTCAACTGGAACGGGCCATCGGCGCGCTGCTGGTGGCCCGCACCGGCGCCGACGACTGCCCGACCCTCGGCGAGCTGCTGCGCGGTTGGGACGGCACGCTGACCGTGCTGCTACGCAAACGGGTCAGCAGGCACATCGAGTCCTGCCCGACCTGCGCCGACCGTCGCCGCCGGCAGGTCAGCCCGGCCGCGTTGTTCTCCGCGTACGCGACCCTGCCGATGCTCGCCGTCCCGGCGGAACTCTGGCCCCGACTGGAGTTGACCAGCGCCGACGCCGGCCAGGCAGCAACCCGGGCGCGGATCGAGCAGCGGGCCGGCCGGTTCGACCCGGCCACCGGCTTTCCCCGCCGGGGCGAGCCGCGTCGAGGTCGGCTGCTGGCCGGCCTGGCGGCGGCCGCCGTGCTGGCCCTGCTGATCGGCGGTGCCGTGGTGGTGCCCCGGCTGGCTACGGTCGACGACACCGCCCGGTCTGCGCCGGCCGAGTCGCCAGGTCTGGCCGCGCCACCGACCACACCGTCGGCGGGCAGCGAGCCGACGGCCACCCCGGGCGAACCGGCACCGACGATGCCAACGGCGACCGCGTCGGCCGGCGGCGGCCCGGAGCCGACCGGCTCCGCCGGGCCGCTGCCGTTGACGGTCCAGGCCGAGGCGCGGGTCTCCTGCACCGGATCCAGCCGCTACCAGTTGACCGTGGTCGCCACCGTCACCGGCGGCACCGTCGAGTCGGCGGTGCTCATCTGGACCAGCGGCGCGGCCGGGTCTACGCAGCCGCCGCCGACGGATCCGACGACCGAGCCTGGATCCGACCCGGAGTCGACTTCCGGCCCCGGTGCCGGCGGTCCGGGTGGCATCGCCGCGCCGGGCGGGGTGCCGGCGCGGGGCGGCGAGGTGGCGATGACCGTCTCCGGGGGCACCGCGACCGGGCAGGTCGGGCAGGTGGCCGTACCCTCGGTCGACTGGCAGGTCGTCGTCGTGGCAGCCGACGGGCGGCGGGCCGGTGCCGGACCGTACCCGGTCGCCAACCCGTGTCCGGTGCCGATCTGACCAGGCTGTCACCGAGTACTGCGCGCCAGCGTGCCGATCTGCTGCTGGCCGCGGTCAGGAGGTGCCCGGAGGCCAGCTGCGCAGAGCCATGTCGGCCACTAGCTGTAACTCGTCACGAGCGGTGCCGCCTGCGGCCTGAACGGCGATCCCGTTGGCTACGGTCATCAGGTACCGGGCGAGCAGGCCGGGTTCGGCATCGGCCGGCAGATCGCCCTCGTCGACGGCCCGCTGAAACCGGTCCCGCAGATGGCTGGTGCCCTCCTCCCGCCACGCGGCGAGGGTGTCGCGGGCCTGACGACCGGATTCGCCGGCCGCCAGGGAGCCCTGCACTCCGAGGCATCCGGCGGGACAATTCGGCCGGGTGGTGGACCGCACCGCACCGCCGAGGAACGTGGTGGCGACCTCCCGGGCTGTCGATTGCCCCAGCGCCCGGGCGAAGTAGGCTGCCGGGCCCTCGGTGTAACGCTCCAGCGCTTTGCGGAACAGATCCTCTTTGTTACCGAAGGCCCGGTACATGCTCGTGCGGGTGATGCCCATCGCGCCGGTGAGATCGTCGAGGCTGGCGCCCTCGTAGCCCTGCGCCCAGAAGACCAAGACCGCCTGTTCGAGGGCCTCGTCGGCGTCGAACCCTCTCGGCCTGCCGATCGGCACCTTCTGCCTGCTCTGCATGGCTCCAGCCTACCCCTTCGGTACCAATCGGTTCGGAAGTGCTACCGTGGTATTCGGTACCGAGCGATACCGAAATCTGTGGAGGTAGACAGTGGGAAAAGTGGTTCTTGTCACCGGCGGAACGTCGGGTATCGGCCTGAGTCTCGCGGAGGCCTTCCTGGACGAAGGAGCTTCCGTGGCCGTGTGTGGCCGTTCGCAGCCGGCCCTCGACCGCTTCAGCCAGGCACACCCGCAGGCGCTGGCCGTGCGGGCCGACGTGACCATCCCGACGGCGAGAGCCGCGATGCTCGACGCGGTCACTGAACGGTTCGGCCGGCTCGACGTGCTGATCAACAACGCCGGCACGTTCGTCGAACGGGACTTCACCGCAGCCGGGGGCGCCACTGAGTCGCTCGACCAGGAGATCGACCTCAATCTCGGGGCACCCATCCACCTGACCGGCGAGGCGTTGCGGCGCTGGCCAGCTCTGGACGCGATCGTGTTCGTGACGTCGGGCTTCGCCCTGGTCTCGCCATCCCGCGCCCCGACCTACGGCGCTGTCAAGGCCGGACTGCACGGCTTCGCGGACGGGCTGCGCCGCCAACTCGCACCCCACGGCACCCACGTGCTCGAGGTGCTCCCACCAGCTACGGACACAGCCATGAACGCCGACCTCGCGCGGGCGAAGCTGCCGCCCGCGGAGGTCGCGGCGGTCACGCTCAAAGCGCTGCGGCGGCGCCGGCCGATGGCTCTGCCGGGCCAGACGAAGCTGATGCCGACGTTGCTTCGGATCGCGCCGCATGCCCTCGGGCGCATGGTCGCGAAACTCTGACCGCCGAGAGCTTTCGCCTGTCGATGTCCGCGACAGGCAAGTCGCTGTGACCGAAGTCCTGACCAGTCGACGGCACGCCGGTCCAACCGGCAGGATGTCCGGCATGCAGCGCAACCCCGACGGCGGAGACGGCGACCAGGATCGGGCATCGGTCTACCACCGGGCCGGTACACAGGCCGACGTTCCTGCGGTCCTCGACCTGATCGACGGTGCCGTGCAGTGGCTGGCCGAGCGGGGGCGCACCGGGCAGTGGGGGACCGAACCGCAGTCGACCGACCCGCGCCGGATCGCGATGGTCACCGGGTGGGCGAAGGAGAGCGGCCTGGTGCTGGCCTGCGTGCCGGTCGGCGACGGTGGCGAGCGGGTCATCGGGGCGCTCGCCGTCGGCACCGCCCGGTCCTACGTGCCGCCGGTCAACGAACCCGAGCTGTACGTGAACCTGCTGGTCACCGACCGGTCGTGGGCCGGCAGAGGAGTGGGGCGGGCGCTGCTGGACCGGGCCCGGGAAATCGCCGCCGAGCGCGGCGCGACGCTGCTGCGGGTCGACTGCTACGCCGGTGATGACCGGGCGCTGGTGCGCTACTACGAGCGGGCCGGGTTCACCGCCGCCGAGCCGTTCACCGTCGACCGGCCGGCGGGCCCGTGGCCAGGCCAGATCCTCAGCCAGCGGATCCGCTGACCCGACCTCAGCCGGTGGGGTCGCCGGAACGGGCGGTGCGGTGACGTGGGCCAGGGTCGATCCATGGCATGGTTTACCGATGGAAACGGCAGATCCCGTACCGGCGTCTGATGCTTCCCGGCCGTGGCTGGCTCGCCCGGTGGCCGTGCTCGGTGGCGTGGTCGCCGGGCAACTGCTGCTGGCCCGCAGCGACCAGGCCGCGGTGATCCTGACCAGTGTGCTGGCGTACCCGACGGGTTTCGAGTTCGACATCAGCGCGGTCCTGCGGGCCCCGGAGCCGGCCACCGCAGTCGACCCGACCACCGCCGCCGACCCGGCGCGGCAGCCGGCCGGTGCGTCCGGGCCGCCCCGGCCGCGTACCCCGGTCGACGGTGTCGGCGGCTTGCAGGTGATGGTCCGGTTCGCCGACGGTACGGTGCTGAGCAGCCTGCACCGGAGCGCGTTGCCGGCCGACCGCGAACCCACCGGCCCGCTGCTGTCGCCCGTCGTCGCCAGCACCGACCGGCAGCGGCACGACGCCCGCTTCTGGGTGTGGCCGCTGCCGCCGGACGGTCCGGTGACGGTGGAGTGCGCCTGGCCGGCGCGGGACATCCCGCACAGCCGGGTGGAGGTCTCCGGCGAGTTGATCCGGCAGGCGGCGGCCGGTGCCGTCGAGCTGTGGCCGGCGCCGACCGACCGACCGGCGCCGACCGAGTCACCGGCCTGACACCGGCCAGCGCCGGTGGCCGGGTCAGTCCGGCAGCAGTGGGGCGGCGGGGCCGAGGTCGCGGCCGAGCAGCACCGCCCGGTTGACCGCGCTGGACCCGAACCGGTCGCGGACCGCGTCGAGCGCGGCGTCCAGGCTCTCCTGCCGACCCCTGGGTTGCGGTGCTGCTGCCTCCGGCGCGGCGTCGGCCGGATCCAGTGGCAACGTCAGCTGGGTGGCCTGACCGTCGTCGAGGTTGCCGACCGAGACGCCGAGGAGGGTGAGGCCGCGCTCGCCGATCATCGGTCCGGCGGCGGCCAGCAGATCGCGGGCGGTGTCCAGGACGGTCGACGTCTGGTTGGTGGCCCGGGGCAGGGTGTGGGCGCGGGTGGCCCGGGTGAAGTCGCCGAACCGTAGCCGCAGGGTGACCGTCCGGCCGGTGCGCCCGGCGGCCCGCATCCGTCGGCCGACCCGGTCGACCAGCCCGGCGAGGATCGCGTCCACGTCGGCCGGGTCGCGGCTGGCCCGGCCCAGTGCCTGCTGGGAGCCGATCGAGCCGCGTCGGACGCCGGTCTGGATTCGGCGCGGGTCCTGGTTGTGGGCGAGGGCGTGCAGGTGCCGGCCGGCGGCGGCGCCGACGATGCTGACCAGCGCCGGCTCCCCGAGGCCGGCCACCCGGCCGACCGTGGTGATGCCGCGTTCGCGCAGCTTGCCGGCGGTGATCGGGCCGACGCCCCAGAGCCGTTCGACCGGCAGCGGGTGCAGGAACGCCAACTCCTCGTCGGGCGGCACCACCAGCAGCCCGTCCGGTTTGGCGACGCCGCTGGCCACCTTGGCCAGGAACTTGGTCCGGGCCACCCCGACGGTGATCGGCAGCCCGACCTGGTCGCGGACCGCGACCCGCAACCGGGCGGCGATGTCGGCCGGCGCCCCGACGAGCCGGCGCAGCCCGCCGACGTCGAGGAACGCCTCGTCGATGGAGAGCGGCTCGACCAGCGGCGTGGTCTGCCGGAACACCTCGAACACCGCCCGGCTGGCCGCCGTGTACGCCGCCATCCTGGGTGGCACGACCAGCGCCTCCGGGCAGATCAGCCGGGCCCGCCGGGCGGGCATCGCGGTGCGTACGCCGCGCGCCTTGGCCTGGTAGCTGGCGGCCAGCACCACACCGGCGCCGACGATCACCGGCCGGCCGCGCAGCCGGGGGTCGTCGCGTTGCTCGACCGAGGCGTAGAACGCGTCCAGGTCGGCGTGCAGGATGCTGGCCTCACCCGCCACCGCGCCATCATCGCACAGATGTTCGACGAACGGGTGTGAGCTGCGCAGACGTCGCCGAAGCGGCGGCGGGTCACGGTGGGTCACTCCGGGACGAGGCGGTAGGCGCCATCGCTGGCCGAGGTGGCCATCGAGGCGTACGCCCGCAGCGCCGCCGACACCGGCCGTTGCCGGTCGACCGGGGTGTACGGGCGGTCCCGCTTCTCCTGGGCGATCCGGCGGGCCTGCAGCACCTCGTCGGGCACGTTCAGCTCCAGCTTGCGGGCCGGGATGTCGATGACGATCTCGTCGCCCGGCTCGACCAGGGCGATCAGCCCACCGGAGGCGGCCTCGGGGGAGGCGTGCCCGATGGACAGCCCGGAGGTGCCGCCGGAGAACCGGCCGTCGGTGATCAGCGCGCAGGCCCGGCCGAGGCCGCGCCCCTTCAGGAACGAGGTCGGGTAGAGCATCTCCTGCATGCCCGGCCCGCCCTTGGGGCCTTCGTAGCGGACCACCACCACGTCACCGGCGACCACCTCGCCGGCCAGGATCGCCGAGACGGTGTCCTCCTGCGACTCGTACACCTTGGCCGGGCCGCGGAAGGTCAGGCAGTCGTCGGGCACCCCGGCGGTCTTGACCACCGCGCCCTGCGGGGCCAGGTTGCCGTGCAGGATCGCCAGGCCGCCGTCGGCGGAGTACGCGTGGGCCACGTCGCGGATGCAGCCCTGCGCCGCATCGGTGTCCAGACTGGACCATCGGTTGGTGGTGGAGAACGGCTCGGTGGTACGCACCCCGCCGGGGGCGGCGTGGAACAGCTCGACCGCCTCGTCGGTGGCGCTGCCGCCCCGGATGTCCCAGTCGGCCAGCCACCGGGTCAGCGACGGCGAGTGCACGGCGTGCACGTCGCGGCGCAGCGCGCCGGCCCGGTCCAGTTCGCCGAGGATCGCCGGGATGCCGCCGGCCCGGTGCACGTCCTCCATGTGGTACTTCGGGGTGTTCGGGGCGACCTTGGCCAGGCAGGGCACCCGGCGGGAGATGTCGTCGATGTCGGCGACGCCGAAGTCCAGCTCGGCCTCGCGGGCGGCGGCCAGCAGGTGCAGCACCGTGTTGGTGGAGCCGCCCATCGCCACGTCCAGGGCCACCGCGTTCTCGAACGCGGCCCGGCTGGCGACGGCGCGGGGCAGCACCGAGGCGTCGTCGCCGTCGTACCACCGCTTGGCGATCTCCACGACGGTCCGGCCGGCCTCGACGAACAGCGACTTGCGGGCGGCGTGGGTGGCCAGCACCGAGCCGTTGCCCGGCAGCGCCAGCCCGACCGCCTCGGTGAGGCAGTTCATCGAGTTGGCGGTGAACATGCCGGAGCAGGAGCCGCAGGTCGGGCAGGCGGACCGCTCGATGGTGTCGAGCTGGGCGTCGGTCACGTTGTCGTTCGACGCGGCGATCATGGCGTCGATCAGGTCGAGTTTGGCGTGCACGACGCCTTCGACGGCGACGGTCTTGCCGGCCTCCATCGGGCCGCCGGAGACGAACACGGTGGGGATGTTGAGCCGCAGCGCGGCGAGCAGCATCCCCGGGGTGATCTTGTCGCAGTTCGAGATGCAGACCAGCGCGTCGGCGCAGTGCGCGTTGACCATGTACTCGACGGCGTCGGCGATCAGCTCCCGGCTGGGCAGCGAGTAGAGCATGCCGCCGTGGCCCATGGCGATGCCGTCGTCGACGGCGATGGTGTTGAACTCGCGGCCCACCCCGCCGGCGTCGGCCACCGCGTCGGCGACCAGCCCGCCGAGATCCTTCAGATGTACGTGGCCGGGCACGAACTGGGTGAAGCTGTTGGCGATGGCGACGATCGGCTTGCCGAAGTCGTCGTCGGTCATCCCGGTGGCCCGCCACAGGGCCCGGGCGCCGGCCATCGTCCGACCGTGGGTGGAGGTCCTCGACCGCAGCTCAGGCATTCGACAAGTGTTACACCACGGTTGCCGGGCCGGCGGCCCCAGTCGTGTCGCGTTTCACGTGTCGGGATGTTTGCTGCCGGCAAACCCGCACCCCGGCACCACGGGCCGGTGCTGATCCGGCAGAGTTGTGCCGTGCACCTCCCCTCGGGCATGCAGGCGCTCGCGCTGGCGAGTGGGCTCGCGGCTGCGCTGGGCGCTGGATGGTTGTTCGTCGTGGCCCGGCGTCGGGACGGGTCGTCCGGCCGGGCCCACCGGCTGCTCGCGGTCGGTGCCGGGATGACCACCTTGAGTGTGCTAGCCGGGCTGGCCGGTGCCGTCGCGATGGCCGCCGAGTGGGACCGGCAGCAGCCGCAGCGGAGTCTGCTCGCCACGGTCGTCGCGGTCGGCTGCGCGCTCGGCGGGCTGCTGCTTATCTGGGGCCTGCTGCGGCTGCCGGACATCGCCGGGCGGTCCGCGCCGACCGCCCGTCACCTGCTCGACTGCCTGGCGGTCGGTGCGGCGCTGTGGTTTACCGGCTGGGTGCTGGTCGCCCCACCGACCCGGCTGCTGGGCACCGCCACCCCGGCCGTCTGCCCGGCGATCCTGCTGGCTACCGCGACGGTCGCCGCGATCACCGGGGTGGCGGTGATGACCGCGCTGCACAGCGGCCGGCATCCGACCGGTCCGCTGCTCGGCGGTGCGGGCACCGTGCTGATCGGGCTCAGCGGCATCGGCGCGGCGGCCGGCATCTGCCAGTACGGCGTGGGGCTCGTCCTGGCCGGTGCCGTCGGGTTGCCGGTCGGGCTGGTGCTGGTCTGGCTCGGTGGGGGACGGCCGGGGTGCGGCGGCAGCGCGCCGGCCGGCCTGGTGCCGCGCGGGGCGGGGTACGCGTTCCTGCCGATGGTGGTGATGGCCACCGCCGGCTTCTACCACGTGGCCAGCGGCGGCGAGTTCACCACCATCGCGGTGGCGGTCGGCAGCCTGGAGGGCTTCATCCTGGTGGGCCGGCAGTACCTGGCACTGCTCGACGTGCGCCGGTACGCGGCCCGGCTGGCATCGAGCGAGGCGCACTTTCGCAACCTCGCGCACACCGACCCGTTGACCGGGCTGGCCAACCGGCGGGCGCTGCTGCGTGAGCTGTACGACTGCGTCGCCGATCGGCGTCCCGGCGGGCTGCTCACCCTGGACCTGGACGGGTTCAAGACGGTCAACGACATGCGGGGTCACGACGTCGGTGACGCCGTGCTGATCGAGGTGGGCCGGCGGCTGGTCGCCGAATTGGCCGGGGCGGGGCTGGCCGCCCGGCTGGGCGGCGACGAGTTCGCCGTACTGCTGTCGTTGCCGGACCCGGACGAGGCGCACCGGGTCGCGGTCCGGATCCTGCGCGCCCTCGACGAGCCGTACCCGCACGACAAGGGTCCGATCTACGTGTCGGCGAGCATCGGGATGGCCTGCTGTTCGACCGCGCCGGACGCTCCGGCGCTGCTGCGCAACGCGGACCTGGCGCTGCGCTCGGCGAAGCAGCGGGGCAAGAACCGGGTGGAGCGCTACGACGTCTCCTACGACCAGGCCCAGCGTCGCCGGGTCCGGCTGGAGCACGAGATGCGCGGCGCGATCGACCGCGGCGAGCTGCGGCTGGCCTTCCAACCGGTGGTGGCGGTGCCGTCGGTACGGCCGGTCGGGGCCGAGGCGTTGATCCGGTGGCACCATCCGGAGCTGGGCAAGGTGCCACCGGACGAGTTCATCCCGCTGGCCGAGGAGTGCGGGATGATCAGCCGGCTGGGTGCCTGGGTGCTCGACGAGGCGTGCCGGCAGCTGTCCCGCTGGCTGGCCGAGGGGCACGACGTCTGGGTGTCGGTCAACGTGTCGCCGCACGAGCTGCACGCCCCGGAGTACGTGCTGCAGGTCGACGAGGCGTTGCGACGACACCGGGTGCCGTCGCAACGCCTGGTGCTGGAGGTCACCGAGCATGCCGTCGCCCGGGACCTCGCCGAGCTGATCCGCCGGCTGAAGGCGCTGCGCGCCACCGGGGTACGGATCGCCCTGGACGATTTCGGTGCCGGCTACTCGTCGCTCGGTCAGCTGCGGAACCTGCCGATCGACATTCTCAAGATCGACCACAGTCTGGTGGCCGAGCAGGGGCCGGTCGCGCCGCCGCTGCCGGGTCGGCGGGCGTTCGCGCCGATGGTCGACGTGGTGATGCGGCTCGGGCACCAGTTGGGTCTGGAGGTCATCGCCGAGGGGGTGACCAACCAGGCCGAGCTGGCCGTCGTGGTGGAGGCGGGCTGCCGGTTCGGGCAGGGCGCGCTGTTCGGTTGGGGGGTGCCGGCCGAGCATCTGGAGGCGATGTTGTCGGCGGCGACGTCGTCCGGTAACCGGCGTGGAATCGGCGGCCGCCGCCGTCCCGGCGAAGATCAGCAGGCCAGCGCCGGTGCGGCGCCGTTACCCGCCCAGGATGTGAGATCAGTTGACTCATCGCGTGAGATGCGTCAGGCTTAGCCCCATGTCGCTGACTCTGTCGTCTCGAGTACTTACCTGAGCGCACTCTCCGATCGAGAGTGCGCTGGCCCCGTGCATCTGCACGAGGGCCGTTTTTATTGCCAAATCCCTGCCGGTTCCGGCCGATCGGTCCCATCTGCCGGATACGCCACCGAGACCCATGTCACGAGACCACTGAGCTGAAGGCCTGAATCGTCATGACGAGACCCACGCCCGAGACCCTCGCCCACCGCGCGCACTCGGCCGCGGCGGCCGCGCCGACCCCGGCCACCCTCGCCAACGCCGTGACCCCGCCGCCGGCACCGCCGGTGCCGGTCTCCGGCGCGGGTTGCCTGGTCCGGTCCCTGGAGGCACTCGGCGTCGACGTGGTGTTCGGCATCCCCGGCGGGGCGATCCTGCCGGCCTACGACCCGCTGTACGACTCGACGGTGCGGCACATCCTGGTCCGCCACGAGCAGGGCGCCGGGCACGCCGCGACCGGCTACGCCCAGGCCACCGGTCGGGTCGGGGTGTGCATGGCGACCTCCGGTCCGGGCGCCACCAACCTGGTCACCCCGATCGCCGACGCGTACATGGACTCGGTGCCGATCGTGGCCATCACCGGCCAAGTGGCCCGCCCGTCGATCGGCACCGACGCCTTCCAGGAAGCCGACATCCAGGGCATCACCCTGCCGATCACCAAGCACAACTACCTGGTGCAGTCGGGCGAGGAGATCCCCCGGGTGCTGGCCGAGGCGTTCCACCTGGCGGCCACCGGCCGGCCCGGACCGGTGCTGGTCGACATCCCCAAGGACGTGCTGCAGGCACCGACCACCTTCGCCTGGCCGCCCACGCTGGACCTGCCCGGCTACCGGCCCACCCTGCACCCGCACGGCAAGCAGATCCGCGAGGCGGCCCGGCTGATGGCCGGCGCCCGCCGCCCGGTGCTCTACGTCGGCGGCGGCGTGCTCAAGGCGCAGGCCACCGAAGGGCTGCGCCGGCTCGCCGAACTGACCGGCATCCCGGTGGTCACCACCCTGATGGCCCGGGGCGCGTTCCCCGACTCGCACCCGCAGCATCTGGGCATGCCCGGCATGCACGGCACCGTCGCGGCGGTGTACGCGCTGCAGAAGGCGGATCTGATCGTGGCGCTCGGCGCCCGGTTCGACGACCGGGTGACCGGCAAGCTGGATTCCTTCGCCCCCGGCGCGGCGGTGGTGCACGCCGACATCGACCCGGCCGAGATCGGCAAGAACCGCACCGCCGACGTGCCGATCGTCGGCGACGCCCGGCACGTCATCGACGAGCTGATCGAGGCGTACCCGGCGGCGGAGCGGGGCGTCCCCACCGGCCGTCCGGCGGCGCGCTCCGCCGGCCCGGCCGGCGACCGCAGCGACTGGTGGGCGCAGCTGGACGACCTGCGGGAGCGCTACCCGCTGGGCTACGACGAGCCGGACGACGGCACGCTGTCCCCGCAGTACGTGATCGAGCGGCTCGGCAAGTTGGCCGGACCGGACGCCATCTACGTCGCCGGCGTCGGCCAGCACCAGATGTGGGCCTCCCAGTTCATCTCCTACGAGAAGCCGAACACCTGGCTCAACTCCGGTGGGCTGGGCACCATGGGGTACGCGGTCCCGGCCGCGATGGGTGCCAAGGTCGGCCAGCCGGAGACGGTGGTCTGGGCGGTCGACGGCGACGGCTGCTTCCAGATGACCAACCAGGAGCTGGCCACCTGTGCCCTGGAGGGCATCCCGGTCAAGGTGGCGCTGATCAACAACGGCAACCTGGGCATGGTCCGGCAGTGGCAGACGCTGTTCTACGACGAGCGCTACTCCAACACCGACCTGGGCACCCACAAGCACCGCATCCCGGACTTCGTCAAGCTCGCCGAGGCGCTCGGCTGTGTCGGGCTGCGCTGCGAGAACGCCGCCGACGTGGACAAGACCATCGCTGCCGCGATGGAGATCAACGACGTCCCGGTCGTGATCGACTTCGTGGTCGGCAAGGACGCCATGGTCTGGCCGATGGTCGCCGCCGGCACCAGCAACGATGAGATCATGTTCGCCCGGGACGTCCGGCCCACCTTCGACGAGGACGACCTGTGACGACGACCTGTCACGACCCGGCCCATCCGATGATGACGAGGAAGAAATGACCAAGCACACGCTCTCCGTGCTGGTGGAGAACAAGCCCGGGGTGCTGGCCCGGGTGTCCGGACTGTTCTCCCGGCGCGGGTTCAACATCGACTCACTGGCGGTCGGCGAGACGGAGAATCCCGAGGTCTCCCGGATCACCATCGTCGTCGACGCCGACTCGTCGCCGCTGGAGCAGGTGACCAAGCAGCTGAACAAGCTGGTCAACGTACTGAAGATCGTGGAACTCGACCCGGCGGTGTCGGTCGCCCGCCAGTTGCTGCTGGTCAAGGTCCGCGCGGACCGCGCGATGCGGTCGCAGGTGCTGGAGACGGTGAACCTGTTCCGCGCCCGGGTGGTGGACGTCGCACCGGACACCCTCACCGTCGAGGCCACCGGCACGTCCGACAAGCTGGACGCGTTGCTGCGCGATCTCGAACCGTTCGGCATCAAGGAGATGGTGCAGTCCGGTCTGGTCGCGATCGGGCGCGGCTCCCGGTCGATCACCACCGGGCCGGCGCTGCGCGCCGCCTGACCCGCCGGCCGACAGCATCGGCTGCCGGCCCTGATGACCTGCGGCAGGCAGCTGCCGCCCGAGGAGAAGCCGGCCACCGTGGCCGGGCACACGAGAGGGAAGTCATGACCGCTGAGGTGTTCTACGACGACGACGCCGACCTGGCCGTCATCCAGGGGCGGAAGGTCGCCGTGCTGGGGTACGGCAGCCAGGGCCACGCCCATGCGCTGTCGCTGCGCGACTCGGGTGTCGACGTCGTGATCGGCCTGCCGGAGGGTTCCAAGAGCCGGGCCAAGGCACAGGAGCAGGGGCTGCGGGTCCTCGGTCCGGCCGAGGCGTCGGCCTGGGCCGACGTGATCATGGTGCTGGCCCCGGACACCGCGCAGCGGTCGCTCTACGCCGAGGCGATCGCGCCGAACCTGACCGCCGGCAAGGCGCTCTTCTTCGGCCACGGCCTGAACATCCGGTACGGGTTCATCACCCCGCCGGCCGACGTGGACGTGGCGATGGTGGCGCCGAAGGGCCCCGGGCACCTGGTCCGTCGGCAGTACGTCGACGGCAAGGGCGTGCCCTGCCTGGTCGCGGTCGAGCAGGACGCCAGCGGCGGCGCGTTCGGCCTCGCCCTGGCGTACGCCAGGGCGATCGGCGGAACCCGGGCCGGCGTGATCAAGACCACCTTCAAGGAGGAGACCGAGACCGACCTGTTCGGTGAGCAGGCGGTGCTCTGCGGCGGCGCGTCGGCGCTGGTGCAGACCGGGTTCGAGGTGCTGACCGAGGCCGGCTACGCGCCGGAGATCGCCTACTTCGAGTGCCTGCACGAGCTCAAGCTGATCGTGGACCTGATGTACGAGGGCGGCATCGCCCGGATGCGCTACAGCGTGTCGGACACCGCCGAGTACGGCGACTACTCCCGCGGCCCACGGGTGGTCGACGCCCGGGTCAAGGAGGAGATGCGCAAGATCCTCGCCGAGGTGCAGTCCGGGGAGTTCGCCCGGGAGTGGATCGCCGAGGACGACGCGGGCCGGCCGAACTTCGCCAAGTGGCGGGCCGAGGGCGCGGCGCACCCGATCGAGGAGACCGGGCGGAAGCTGCGCGGCATGATGAGCTGGGTCGACCGGCCGATCACCGAGACCGCCTGACGCCGGACAGAGCCCATCACTGACAGTGATCGGTGATGGGCTCTGCGCCTATCTCGGGGCGAGTTTCGTTACCGGAAGATTGCGGCTTGGGGTCGGTTTCGGGTAGTTGGTTTCCGACGCCGATAATTGACCTACGGTTACAGGTAGTTAATGGCCGCCTCGGGTAATGTGCCCCGCATGCGTCTGGAGCAATCGCACCGCACGGAGCGCTTCGGGGCCGTTCGCATCCATGAGCTTCAGCGTGTCATCGAGCTGGACTCGGGGGATGTCGCCGGTGACCGGGGCCGTGGGCTGGTCTCCCAGGAGGACATCCGGGCCGTCGAGCGGGACATGGTGGTGGTCATACCCTGCATGAATGAAACACGCAGGGTGATCGAAGGAGTGCTCTCCGGTATCCCGCACGACTGCCTGATCGTGCTCGTCTCGAACAGCGGCCGGCAGCCGGTGGACCGTTATGAAATCGAGGCCCATACCGTCGAGCAGTTCTGCCGGTCGGCGGACCGGCCGGCGATCACCGTGCACCAACGGGATCCAGGGCTGGCCGCGGCGCTGAAGGCCGCTGGCATGCCGGAGCTGATCGACGAGAGCGGGCTGATCCGCACCGGCAAGGGCGAGGCCATGCTGATCGGCATGGCGATCGCCGCGCTCACCGGGCGCCGGTACGTCGGCTACGTGGACGCCGACAACTACGTCCCCGGCGCGGTCCACGAATACTGCAAGGTGTACGCCGCCGGCCTGCACCTGGCCGACAGCCCGTACTCGATGGTCCGGATCTCCTGGCACTCCAAGCCCAAGCTGCGCGACGGCCGACTGTTCTTCAGCCGCCGGGGCCGCAGCTCGGAGATCACCAACGGGTTCCTGAACCGGCTGATCGCCGAGTACTCCGGCTTCGGCACCGAGGTGATCGCCACCGGCAACGCCGGCGAACACGCGCTCAGCCTCGACCTCGGCCTGCGGCTGCGGCTGGCCGGCGGTTTCGCGGTCGAGCCGTACGAGTACGTCGACCTGTTCGAACGCTTCGGCGGCATCCTGGACACCGACAGCCCCGAAGTGATGGCGCATTCGGTGCCGGTGCTGCAGGTGGAGACCCGCAACCCGCACTTCCACGACAACAAGGGCGAGGAGCACGTCCAGGGCATGCGGATGCAGGCACTCAACGTGCTGTACCACTCCCCGGTGTGCCTGCCGGCGGTCCGTGAGGCGATCCTCGAGTTCATGATCGACCAGGGGGCGTTGTCGCCGGGTGCCGAGCCGCCCCGCGAACGGGTCTATCCGCCGGTCGGTTCGCTCGCCTTCGACCTGCTCTACGACACCCTGGAGGCGGAGGCCGGCACGTTCCGGCAGATCGGTGACGGCGGCATCGTCCGCGGCCGGATCCCCCGTCATCCGGTCAGCCCGGCACCGGCCGGCTGAGCGGGTCCGGGCCGGGCCGACTGACCGGGTCCGGGCCGGGGCCGGCCGAGTGGGTCGCTACGCCGACTGAGCGGGGCGGCGGGTCGCTGCGGGCGGGCGGAGTACGGCGTCGGTTGGCCGGGGGCGGGTGTTAGGTCTGATTTGTGAGGGCCCTCACCCCCGGCCCCGAGCCGCGCCGTCCACGGCTGCGCCTACGATCGCGGGTAGGCCGCCTCCGTGCCGGCGCGACACCCGGGCGGGGGAGCGTAGGGCGCAGAGCGGCGCCCCACCGCCGCAGATACCCGTCCCGGACGACTTTGAGGACCAATGAATCCTGTCGTACTGATCGCTGAAGAGCTCGCGCCCGCCGCAATCGACGTACTCGCTCATGACTTCGATGTCCGCCATGTCGACGGCACGGACCGTCCCGCCCTGCTCGCCGCGCTCGCCGACGCCCACGCGGTGATCGTGCGTAGCGCCACCCAGATCGACGCCGAGGCGTTGGCCGCCGCGCCCCTGCTCAAGGTGGTCGCCCGCGCCGGCGTCGGCCTGGACAACGTCGAGGTACCGGCCGCTACCGCCCGAGGCGTCATGGTGGTGAACGCACCCACCTCCAACATCGTCTCGGCGGCCGAGCAGGCGATCGCCCTGCTGCTCGCGGTGGCCCGCAACACCGCCAGCGCCAGCGCCGCGCTCAAGGCCGGCGAGTGGAAGCGGTCGAAGTACACCGGCGTGGAGCTGCAGGGCAAGACCGTCGGCGTGGTCGGGCTCGGCCGCATCGGCGTGCTGTTCGCCCAGCGGATCGCCGCGTTCGGCACCCGGCTGATCGCGTACGACCCGTACATCCAGCCGGCCCGCGCGGCGCAGCTCGGGGTTCGCCTGGTCGGGCTGGAAGAGCTGCTCCGGGAGAGCGACTTCATCTCGATCCACCTGCCGAAGACCCCGGAGACGCTCGGCCTGATCGGTGAGAAGGAGCTGGCGATCGTCAAGCCCGGGGTCCGGATCGTCAACGCGGCCCGTGGCGGCCTCGTCGACGAGCAGGCGCTGGCCGACGCGCTGGCCGAGGGCCGGGTCGGTGGTGCCGGCGTCGACGTGTACGCGAAGGAGCCGTGCACCTCCTCGCCGCTGTTCGCCTTCGACAACGTGGTCGCGACCCCGCACCTGGGGGCCTCGACCGCCGAGGCGCAGGACAAGGCGGGTCTGGCCGTGGCCCGCAGCGTCAAGCTCGCGCTGCAGGGTGAATTCGTCCCCGACGCGGTGAACGTGCAGGCCGGTGGGGTGGTCGCCGAGGACGTCCGGCCGCTGCTGCCGCTGGCCGAGAAGCTGGGCAAGGTGTTCACCGCGGTGGCCGGGGTGGTCGCGGCCAGCGTCACCGTCGAGGTACGCGGCGAGGTCGTCGGCAACGAGGTGTCGGTGCTCAAGCTGGCCGCCACCAAGGGGCTGTTCAGCTCGGTGGTCGAGGAACAGGTCACCTACGTCAACGCGCCGCACCTGGCCGCCGACCGGGGCGTCGAGGTGGAGCTGGTCACCCACCCGGACACCGCCGACCAGCCCAACCTGGTCACCGTCCGGGGTGTGCTGCCCGACGGCGGTACGGCCAGCGTCTCCGGCACCGTGGTGCAGTCCGCCGGCCGGGACGTGGTCCGGCTGACCGAGGTCGACGGCTTCGACCTCGAACTGTCCGCCGAGGGCATCCTGCTCTTCTTCCGGTACGCCGACCGGCCGGGCGTGGTCGGGACCATCGGCTCGATCCTCGGCGAGTCCAATGTCAACATCGCCGCCATGCAGGTGGCCCGGCGGTCCGCCGGTGGCGAGGCGCTGATGACCCTCACCGTCGACTCCGCCGTCGGCGCGGAGTCGCTGCACAATGCCGCCAGCTCGATCGGGGCGACCGCGGCCAGCGCGGTGGACCTGCGCGAGGAGTGACCTGCCGGACGTGTCGTCCGGCTCCGGCGGTTCGGGGATCAGCGTCCCCGAACCGCCGCCCGCTCAGCGGGTCGACGCGCTGGCCGGCGGCGGGTAGACCGAGCCGTCCTGCGGATCGAGCAGCAGCAGGTCGTGTTCCTGAGCCAGCCGTTCGATGGTGAGCAGCACCTCGTCGGCGCAGGTCTGACGCAGGTTCATCTCGACGTGGTCGGTTGCGGTATGTAATGGGACCTTTGCCCAGGGGCAGTCTTCTGTGGTGGAAGCGGCACCCTGATCCGGGTAACTGGCGGTCAGCGCGGCGTGGAAGGACGTGATCCGGCGGTCGGTCTCACCGTCGGCGTGCTCACCCTGCCGGCACAGTTCGTGTGCGGCGTGTACGTCCGCCGAGGTGGACTGATCGTCCAACGCCCATACGACTAGATCGAATGTCACGCCGCACAGCGTGCCATCCATCAGGGGGATCATTCCACCCAGTGCCGTGACCGACAAGCAATGTCAGAGGAATTGGAACCTTGCGCCCGGTTGTGTGGAATCGATAGCGTGGCGGTGCGGTTGCTCAGGAGTTGCTCCGGCGCCGGTCGCGTCTTCGGGTGACGTTCCGGCCGGCCCGTGGTCTCCCGGGTGACTGCGCCCCCGGTGCGCGAGCCGAGCGCACGTGTCGCCGGCCCGCCCCCGTGGTCACTTGCCGAGATCACGGGGGTGGGCCGCGCCAGGGGCCGATCGTCTGTCGCCGACCAGATCCAGCACGTGGTAGCCGTCCACTGTGGGAAACCAGTCGCGGCCGGCGGGGCCGGCGGCGAACAGTGCGGTCGCGTAGCCGTCGGCCACCGCGAGATCCGCGCCGATCACCATGGCGGCGCTGTCCCGCTCCACGACGGACCCGGTGTGCGGGTCGATGACCTCTCCGCGACCAGCGGTCAGTCCACTTGTCCCGATCGCTCCGTCGACCATGGTCACGGTGGTCGGCGGGCTGCCCGGCGTGGCGCCGGCCGGGCCGTCGCCGCTGCCTGCGGACAGCGGCTGCTGCAGGGCGATCCGCCACGGTCCACCGTGCGGGGCGCGTCCGCGTACCACCAGGTCACCGCCGCTGACCACGGCGTAGTCGGTGATTCCGGCGGCGCGCAACCGGCCAGCGGCCCGCTCGATGGCCCAGCCCTTGATCATGCCGGCCGGGTCGAACCCACCGGGCACCGCCCACGGGTCGAACCAGCCCTCGGTGGCCACCCGCATCGCCTCGCACCGGTGTACGATGTCGGCCAGCGGCGGGTAGACCTCGGCCGCGACCTCACCCCGGCGCAGCAGCGAGACCAGGCTGTTCGGCCGCAGCGGGCTGTACGTCACGTCGATCGCCCGCAGCTCCGCGACCGCGTCGCCGATCGCCTCGCTCAGCCCGCGCCGGCCGATCCGTTCGCTGCCCACCAGGACGAGCTGGTACTCGGTGGTGGAAGTGGCGACGGTGTGCCGGGCGACCAGCTGGCCGGCCGGGCGGGTGTCGTCGGCCGGCGCCGCGGTGCCGGCCGGCCCGGTCGGGGTGCGCGACGGCCCGGTCGAGGTGCCGGCTCTCGGCGTCGGACCGATCCGCAGATCGGGGGGTTCCGGCTGGGCGGCGCGGTACGCCAGCATGGTGGATTCTCCTTCGCCGGTGCCCGGATCCGGTCTTCACCTACAGTAGCCGCCCGAGGTAAGTAGGGGGTTAAGCCCGGCTGTGTGCTCCCTGGGCGGCGCGTGGCGCCGCGACCAGCGGGCCGGCCCCGTGTTCCAGCGGGTAAGTCCGTATTCTGGGACCGACGTACCGATTTCCGGGACGATCGCTTAACGTGCGCTAGGCGGTCGAGGAGCAGACGAGGGAGTTGACGTGGCGATGGCGCGGATCGCGGTCGTGGCCGGCGACGGCATCGGATCCGAGGTGACCGCGCAGGCCCGGAAGGTCATCGACGCGGTGCTGCCCGGCGTCGAGGCGACCGAGTACGACCTCGGCGCCACCCGCTACCACCGCACCGGCGAGGTGCTGCCCGACTCGGTGCTGGACGAACTCGCCGGTCACGACGCCATCCTGCTCGGCGCGGTCGGCGACCCCAGCGTCCCGCCCGGGGTGCTGGAGCGCGGCCTGCTGCTCAAGCTGCGGTTCGCCTTCGACCAGTACGTCAACCTGCGTCCGTCCCGGCTCTGGCCCGGCACGGCGAGCCCGCTCGGCGGCGTCAAGCCGGGCGAGATCGACTTCGTCGTGGTCCGTGAGGGCACCGAGGGCCTCTACACCGGGGCCGGCGGAACGATGCACCGCGACACCCCCGCCGAGGTCGCCACCGAGGAGAGCCTCAACACCCGGCACGGGGTGGAGCGGGTGATCCGGGACGCCTTCACCCGTGCTGCCCGCCGGGAGCGGCGCAAGGTCACCCTGGTGCACAAGACCAACGTGCTGACCCACGCCGGGTCGCTGTGGTCGCGGACCTTCGCCGCCGTCAAGGCCGACTTCCCGGACATCGAGACCGAGTACCAGCACGTCGACGCCGCCGCCATGTTCATGGTCACCCAGCCCCAGCGGTACGACGTGGTGGTCACCGACAACCTGTTCGGCGACATCCTGACCGACATCGCCGCTGCGGTGACCGGTGGCATCGGGTTGGCGGCCAGCGGCTGCATCAACCCGGAACGCCGCTACCCGTCGATGTTCGAACCGGTGCACGGCTCCGCGCCGGACATCGCCGGCAAGGGCGTCGCGGACCCGGTGGCCGCCGTGCTGTCCGCCTCGCTGCTGCTCGACCACCTCGGTCACCCCGAGTCGGCCGAGCGAGTAGCCAGGGCGGTCGCGGCCGAGTTGGCCTCCCGCGCTCCGGGAGCCACGCTGCGTACCGCCGAGATCGGCGATCGGCTGGCCGCCCACGCCGTGGGCTGAGCCCAACCGGTCGACCCGCGTACCGCGCCGGTCGACCCTTGCCGGGGCCGCACCGCGCGCCCGACCGCGCGGACCGGCGTCCGCCCACACCACGCGTGTCGGCGGCGCGGGTCCGCCCGTCACCCGCCAAGCCGTCAGTACGGTACGGCGCCGTCGACCGCGCAAAGCTGTGCAGTCCGAGTCGTCTGCCCGGCGCCGGTTGGCGTACCGACCGTACCTTCGCCGTGGGCACCCCTGCCGACGGCCAATCACCAGGCGGCGGACCTACCGGCCGTCGCGCCGGTTCCCGCTGAACGAACGTTCGGGGTAAGTTGCATGACACACAGCTTCGTCGTTTTCTCGCCATGGAGGTCAGCCCGATGATCGGCGGTGACAAACTCGAATTCGAGATCCGTCCGAATCCACACCCGGTAGCCGACGCGGAACGCGCCGCGCTGCTGGCCAATCCCGGGTTCGGTCAGATCTTCACCGACCACATGGTCACCGTCCGGTACGCCGAGGGCAAGGGCTGGTACGACGCCCGGGTGGAGCCACGGGCGCCGATCCCGATGGATCCGGCGACCGCGGTGCTGCACTACGCCCAGGAGATCTTCGAAGGACTGAAGGCCTACCACGCGGCGGACGGGGGAGTGACCCTGTTCCGGCCGGACGCCAACGCGGCGCGGTTCATCGCCTCCGGCGCCCGGATGGCCATGCCGGCCCTGCCGGAGCAGGTCTTCCTCGACTCGTTGCGGCACCTGATCACGATTGATCGACAGTGGATCCCGTCCGGCGACGACGGCAGTCTCTACCTGCGACCGTTCATGTTCGCCAGTGAGGTCTTCCTCGGTGTCCGGCCGGCCCGCGAGTACCTCTACGCGGTGATCGCCTCACCGGTCGGCTCCTACTTCTCCGGTGGGGTCAAACCGGTGACGGTCTGGGCGTCGTCGGTCTACACCCGGGCCGCTCCGGGCGGCACCGGGGCCGCGAAGTGCGGGGGTAACTACGCCGCCTCGCTGGTGGCCCAGGCGGAGGCGATCGAGCACGGCTGCGACCAGGTGGTCTTCCTCGACGCGGTGCAGCGGCAGTACGTCGACGAACTCGGCGGCATGAACGTCTTCTTCGTCTACGACGACGGTTCGCTGGTCACCCCGCCGCTGACCGGCGCGATCCTGCCGGGCATCACCCGCGAGTCGGTGATCACCCTGGCCCGCCGGGCCGGTCACCAGGTCGTGGAACAGCCGGTCAGCCTGGCCCAGTGGCAGGCTGACGCGGCCAGCGGCAGACTGCGTGAGGCGTTCGCCTGCGGCACCGCCGCGGTGATCACCCCGATCGGCCGGGTCCGCTCGGCCGACGGAGACTTCACCGTGGCCGACGGCGGGCCCGGGGAGGTCACCATGGCGCTGCGGCAGAGCCTGGTGGACCTGCAGCGGGGCCGGGGCACCGACCCGGACGGCTGGGTGCACCGGGTGTTCTGACCACGGCCGTGACGCGGTGACCCAGGCCCGGCCCGGGTCACCGCGTCGACTCGGCCCCGGTCACTGCGTCAACAGATGGTTACGCAGCTCGGTGATCCGGTCGGCGGGCAGCCCGGCGCTGCGCAGGTACCCCCCGACCGAGCCGTGTCGCTGCCGCAGCTCGGTGAGGAACGTCTGCATCGCCTCGGCCGGGCAGGAGAAGAACGGCACCGGCACCAGATGGTCGTTGCCGGCCTGGGTGCGCAGCCAGGCGAGCAGCCGTTCACTGCCGGCGTTGCTCAACGCGTAGTCCTCGGCGATCACCGAGTCTCGGACCCCGAGCAGGGACAGCGTCATCGCGCAGACCAGCCCGGTGCGGTCCTTGCCGGCCATGCAGTGCACCACCGCCGGTGCGGTCCGCGCCTCGGCCAGCAGCGAGATCGCCGCGACGAAGCCGTCCGCGGCCTGCTCGGTCAGATCGTGGTAGCGGTCGGCCAGGTAGCGGGCGGCACCCTGCTCCGGCTGGTAGGGGATCTCGCCCCAGTCCTGGTGCCGCAGGTGGATGTTGTGGTACTCGAAGCCGTCCGCCGGGGGGATCCGTCCGTACGTCTCGACCTCGTGCGGCCGGCGCAGGTCGATCACGGTCCGGACGCCGAGCGCGTCGAACGCCGCCGCGTCGTCGCCGTCGAGCCGGTGCGGCGAGTCGGCCCGGTAGATCCGCTGCCAGCGGACCGTGCGGCCGTCGAGCCCCAGGTAGCCGCCGATGTCGCGGAAGTTGAACATGGTCGCGAAGGCCAGCGAGCGGGTGGCGGCGGCAGTCATGGATTCTACGGTAGCCAGCCTCACCGACACCGGTAAACGGTGCGGTGGCCGGCACCACGTGGTGCCGGCCACCCGCGCCTAGCTTGATCTTTAACCTGTGCGGCGTGGTCTGGGATTGGCCGATTTTTTCTTTCTGGAGGTCGTCTTCCCGGTTTGGCTGCTGGTGACGGTGTGGACGTCGTAGCGGCGGGTGGGGTGACGGTTGGGTGTGCCGGGTGGTCGTCCGGGGCCTGGCCGGGTGGGTTTCGGCGCGCTGGCGGGGCAGGTGCTTGTCGGACGTAGGTGCCGAAATCCGCGGCGGACCCGGGATGGGGTGAGCCGTTCGGGTGGCGCTGGTCGTTCCCATGGGTGACGCAGGTCGGCGGCCAGTGGCCGGGCCAGCCTCAGCTGCGTGTAGGCGGCGATGATCAGCCAGGTCCACCGGTCGGCGGCGTGCGGGTCGCGCAGTTTCGGCACTGTCCAGCCGAGGGTCTGCTTGAACAGCCGGAACGTGTGCTCGATGTCGAAGCGGCGTAGGAACGCCTGCCACAACAGGTCGATCATCGCCGGATCCGGGCTGGGATCGTGGCCCGGCTCGTGGTCGATACCGGTGGACCACCACAACCATACCGGTTTCGCGGTCGCGCCCGACGGCAGCCGCCCGACGTCGAGACGGATCACGGTGCCTTCCAGGATCGGCAGTGCAGGGCAGTCGGTCCAGGCCGCGCGGCGGGTCAGTCTCGGATGCAAGCGGTGCCAGGCTCGGGCGGTGACGGTGCCGTAGAGGCGGGTATCGGTCACCGTGGTCACATCCGGGGCACCCCAACTGCGGGGGTCGCCGAAGATGAACTCGGCGCCGTGGCGGGGCAGCCGGCCCCGCCGGCCGGGCAGCGGTGGTGGCGCGGGTCGGCGCAGGACCCTGTCCGAGCGCAGCCTGGCCAGGACGCGCACCGGCAGGTCCCGCAGCAGCCAGGCCAGGCGGGCCGCGTCGTAGCCTGCGTCCATCACCACCCAGACCTGCGGATCGCCGGGCCGCCAATGGCCGGCGGCGATCAACCGGCCGACCACGTCCCGCAACTGGGCGGCGGTCACCGCCGCCAGATCCGCACCCGGAGCCAAGCGGACCGCGTCCAGCGGTGCGGTCCACGAGGTGCGGCCGGTCTCCAACGCCACAACGAACGCATACGGCCAGCCCGGAACTCCGATGTGCTGGTCCCTGCCACGGCCGTAGGTGTGACACAGGATCCGCTCCGGCGACGTGTGCGCCTCCGGCCGCAGCCAGCACGTCACATCCACGGCCAGGACGAGCCGCCCGTCAGCCGCCCGCGGCGGCGGCACCGCCGCCACCGCCGTACGCAGCCGTTGCACGTCAACCCGCCCGGCGGCCAAGGCGTCGTACAACGCGCCGTGCCCACGGCGGTACTCCGCTACCAGCGACAACCCGGGCAACGACCGCACCGGCCCATCCGCGCACAACACCGCGTCGGTCAACTCGAACAACGCATCCGACCGCCGTGACAGGGCCTGGTGGAAGTCCCGCCGAAACCCGGCCAACACCTCCGCCGGATCCCTCACCGGCCCGGTCGAGACAGAGCCGGGTAACACCAGCCCACTCAGATGGTCCAAAATCGTGGCCACGGCCACCGCCTTGATCTCGCGTCCTTGCCAGGGAACCCGAAGATCATCAACGGTGGCCGTTCCCACGTCAGCCCGACACGCCGGAATCCTCACAGGAGCAACCGGCGCCCGCCACCGACGGGTTAAAAATCAAGCTAGGGCGTGTATCAAAGTCGGCCGTGGGCGGGTGACGAACTTCCGGCGTGTCGCTGCCCGGTAAACAGCGAGGCCTCCGGTAGATGGCTTATCGACCAAGACGAACCATCAACACGGAGACCTCGTGACCAGCGTAGCGGTGACGAGGCGGCACGACCTGACGGACGCGCAGTGGGCAGTCCTGGAGCCTCTCCTGCCCACCGCACGCCGACCGGGCCGACCGCCCGCATCAACGAAACGGCAGCTCATCGACGCGATCCGGTGGCGCACACGGGCCGGCGCCCCGTGGCGGGACATCCCCGACCACTACGGCTCCTGGGCGGCGGCGTACGCCCTGTTCCGCCGGTGGCAGCGCGACGGGACCTGGGCCAGGATCCTGACCGCGTTGCAGGCCCTGGCCGACGCGGCGGGACGGATCGTCTGGGACGTGTCCGTGGACTCCACGATCAGCCGAGCGCACCAGCACGCCGCCGGAGCGCGTAAAAGGGGGATCTGCAGGCCGAACCACCCGGCGGTACCGGGTCGGAACCCGACGACCACGCGTTGGGGCGTTCCCGTGGCGGACGGACCACGAAACTGCACCTGGGCTGTGAACAGGGACAGAAACCGCTGTCGATCGTGCTGACCGGCGGGCAGCGTGGCGACAGCCCGCAGTTCACGACGGTCCTCGACGGTGTGCGGGTGCCCCGGGTCGGGGCCGGTCGGCCCCGGACCCGTCCGGACCGGGTGCTGGCGGACAAGGCGTACACGTCGAAGGCGAACCGTGCCTACCTGCGTCGACGGGGTGTCGCCGCGACGATCCCGTCGAAGGCCGACCAGGACGCCAACCGGCGGAAGAAGGGGTCGAAGGGCGGCAGGCCGCCGGCCTTCGACCCCGAGATCTACAAGCAGCGCCACGCGGTCGAGTGCGGGATCAACCGGCTCAAGCGCAACCGTGCCGTCGCGACCCGCTACGACAAGCTCGCGGTCCGGTACGAGGCGACCGTGCAGGTCGCGGCGATCAACGAGTGGCTGTGACCGACTTTGATACACGCCCTAGCTTGATCTTTAACCCGTCGGTGGCGGGCGCCGGTTGCTCCTGTGAGGATTCCGGCGTGTCGGGCTGACGTGGGAACGGCCACCGTTGATGATCTTCGGGTTCCCTGGCAAGGACGCGAGATCAAGGCGGTGGCCGTGGCCACGATTTTGGACCATCTGAGTGGGCTGGTGTTACCCGGCTCTGTCTCGACCGGGCCGGTGAGGGATCCGGCGGAGGTGTTGGCCGGGTTTCGGCGGGACTTCCACCAGGCCCTGTCACGGCGGTCGGATGCGTTGTTCGAGTTGACCGACGCGGTGTTGTGCGCGGATGGGCCGGTGCGGTCGTTGCCCGGGTTGTCGCTGGTAGCGGAGTACCGCCGTGGGCACGGCGCGTTGTACGACGCCTTGGCCGCCGGGCGGGTTGACGTGCAACGGCTGCGTACGGCGGTGGCGGCGGTGCCGCCGCCGCGGGCGGCTGACGGGCGGCTCGTCCTGGCCGTGGATGTGACGTGCTGGCTGCGGCCGGAGGCGCACACGTCGCCGGAGCGGATCCTGTGTCACACCTACGGCCGTGGCAGGGACCAGCACATCGGAGTTCCGGGCTGGCCGTATGCGTTCGTTGTGGCGTTGGAGACCGGCCGCACCTCGTGGACCGCACCGCTGGACGCGGTCCGCTTGGCTCCGGGTGCGGATCTGGCGGCGGTGACCGCCGCCCAGTTGCGGGACGTGGTCGGCCGGTTGATCGCCGCCGGCCATTGGCGGCCCGGCGATCCGCAGGTCTGGGTGGTGATGGACGCAGGCTACGACGCGGCCCGCCTGGCCTGGCTGCTGCGGGACCTGCCGGTGCGCGTCCTGGCCAGGCTGCGCTCGGACAGGGTCCTGCGCCGACCCGCGCCACCACCGCTGCCCGGCCGGCGGGGCCGGCTGCCCCGCCACGGCGCCGAGTTCATCTTCGGCGACCCCCGCAGTTGGGGTGCCCCGGATGTGACCACGGTGACCGATACCCGCCTCTACGGCACCGTCACCGCCCGAGCCTGGCACCGCTTGCATCCGAGACTGACCCGCCGCGCGGCCTGGACCGACTGCCCTGCACTGCCGATCCTGGAAGGCACCGTGATCCGTCTCGACGTCGGGCGGCTGCCGTCGGGCGCGACCGCGAAACCGGTATGGTTGTGGTGGTCCACCGGTATCGACCACGAGCCGGGCCACGATCCCAGCCCGGATCCGGCGATGATCGACCTGTTGTGGCAGGCGTTCCTACGCCGCTTCGACATCGAGCACACGTTCCGGCTGTTCAAGCAGACCCTCGGCTGGACAGTGCCGAAACTGCGCGACCCGCACGCCGCCGACCGGTGGACCTGGCTGATCATCGCCGCCTACACGCAGCTGAGGCTGGCCCGGCCACTGGCCGCCGACCTGCGTCACCCATGGGAACGACCAGCGCCACCCGAACGGCTCACCCCATCCCGGGTCCGCCGCGGATTTCGGCACCTACGTCCGACAAGCACCTGCCCCGCCAGCGCGCCGAAACCCACCCGGCCAGGCCCCGGACGACCACCCGGCACACCCAACCGTCACCCCACCCGCCGCTACGACGTCCACACCGTCACCAGCAGCCAAACCGGGAAGACGACCTCCAGAAAGAAGAAATCGGCCAATCCCAGACCACGCCGCACAGGTTAAAGATCAAGCTAGTGGTTCGTCACCGGGTCAGATGATCCGGCCCGGCGCCATCGGCGGGACCGGGGTGCCGGTGGCGCCGCCGTAGTAGGCGCTCAGCTTGTCGCGGTACGCCGGATCCGCGGCACTCGTCTCGTCGTACTCCGGGGCGTCCTTGATCTGGCCCTTGTCGCGGTCGACGTAGACCTTCTGCGCGTCGTGGTCGACGTGGTTGACCACCCCGGCCGGCAGCATCACCTTCCGGCCGAAGATCCACGGCCCGGTGTCGACCACCAGATGGCTGCCGTCCACCTGCTCGGTGGCGGAGTCGATCTTGCCGATGCCGCCGTCGGTCGCCTCGACGTGGTAGCCGGCCAGGTTGGCCCCGTCGACCCCCGCGTCGTCGCGGTAACGCCACGGGTCGAACGTGCCGGCCGGGGTGCCGCCCACGACGTCGCCCTGACCACCGGCCGGCCCCGTCAGCGCGGTGTGTTGCGGATCGAGCCTGTCCATCGGAGGTCACTCCTTCGCTCGGCGGAACTGACTGCGTCGTCGTCCCAGGAATACCCATGGCGCTCGATCGGTACACCTGACCTCGAACGATCCCGCTGTCCCGCGATGTGGATTCGACTACCGGTCCGGGCGCGGTCGGTGGCAAAGTACCCTGCGTGACTCGCCTCGTACTCATTATTGGCAGCTAGCGCGCCCGGCAACCGTCCGCCGAGCGCGCAGACCTCCCGCATCCGCGGGGGGTCTTTTTGTTGGCCGTACGAGGTCGGCCGGACGAGCGGGTGAGGACGGCCCGGCGCGAGCAGCGGGTGGTACGGGACGTCCGTCGAAAGGATCGAAATGACTTTCCAGGTCTATGACACGACTCTGCGCGACGGTGCGCAGCGTGAGGGCATCAGCTACTCGGTGGTCGACAAACTCGCCGTCGCGCGGCTGCTGGACGACTTCGGCGTCGGCTTCATCGAGGGCGGCTGGCCCGGTGCGATGCCGAAGGACACCGAGTTCTTCCGCAGAGCCCGCACCGAACTCGACCTGCGGCACGCTGTACTCGTCGCGTTCGGTGCCACCCGCAAGGCCGGCGTCAAGGTCGCCGACGACCCGCAGGTACGGGCCCTGCTGGACGCCGAGACGCCAGCGGTCTGCCTGGTCGCCAAGTCCGACATCCGGCACGTCGAGCGGGCGCTGCGCACCACCGGCGCGGAGAACCTGGCGATGGTCACCGACACGGTCGCGCACTTCGTCGCCGAGGGTCGGCGGGTCTTCCTCGACTGCGAACACTTCTTCGACGGCTTCCGCCACGACCCGGCGTACACCGCCTCGGTGGTCAGCGCGGCGGCCGCCGCCGGCGCCGAGGTCGTGGTGATGTGCGACACCAACGGCGGCATGCTGCCGTCGCAGATCGGCGCGGCGATCGCCGACCTGGTCGACCGGACCGGGCTGAGCGCCGACCGGCTCGGCATCCACTGCCAGAACGACACCTCCTGCGCGGTGGCCAACACCATCGCCGCCGTCGAGGCCGGCGTCCGGCACTTCCAGGGCACCGCCAACGGCTACGGCGAACGCCCCGGCAACGCCGACCTGTTCGCCGTCGTCGCCAACCTGCAACTCAAGCTCGGGCTGCCGGTCCTACCGGACGGCTGCCTGGAACAGATGGTGCGCGTCTCGCACGCCATCGCCGAGATCGCCAACATCGCCCCCGACACCCACCAGGCCTACGTCGGGGCCGCCGCCTTCGCCCACAAGGCGGGGCTGCACGCGAGTGCGATCAAAGTGGATCCGCTGCTGTACAACCACGTCGACCCGTCGGTTGTCGGCAACGACATGCGGATCCTGGTGACCGAGATGGCCGGCCGGGCCAGCATCGAGTTGAAGAGCCGCGAACTCGGTGTCGACCTGGCCGGCCATCCGGACGCGCTGTCCCGGGTCACCAAACGGGTCAAGGAACTGGAGGCCGGCGGCTGGTCCTTCGAAGCCGCCGACGCGTCGTTCGAGCTGCTGGTGCGCTCCGAACTGGCCGCCGACACCGGCGTCGTCACCACCCGGCCGTTCGCCCTGGAGTCCTACCGGGTGCTGGTGGAGCACCGCGAGGACGGCGCGGTGGTCTCCGAGGCCACCGTCAAGGTCCGGGTACGCGGCGAGCGGGTGATCGCCACCGCCGAGGGCAACGGCCCGGTCAACGCCCTCGATGAGGCGCTGCGGGTGGCGCTGCGCAGCCACTACCCGGACCTGGCCGACTTCCGGTTGGCCGACTACAAGGTGCGGATCCTGGAAGGCAGCCAGGGCACCGGTGCGATCACCCGGGTGCTGGTGGAGACGGTCGACGGCAACGCCCGGGACTGGACCACCGTCGGGGTGCACGAGAACGTGGTCGAGGCCAGCTGGCACGCCCTGGTCGACGCGCTCACCTACGGACTGGCCCGCAGCCGGACCACCACCGCCGTCTGACCCGCCCGGCCCCCGGGGCCACCGGTGACCTGCCCTGGCCCCGGGCCGGCGGATCAGGTCACCCGGCCGGCAGCACCAGCCCGGCGACGACCATCCGGTGGTCGCTGCCGGGCACCCGGTGCACGGCCACCGACCGCACCCCGATCCGGTCGTCCACCAGCACCCGGTCCAGCGTCACCGGCGGGATCGGGCTGCCGTCGTACGGCCCCCAGGTGCCGACCAGCCCGTCGCCGGTCGCGTCGGCGGCGTCGACGTAGCCGGCGGCGATCAGCCGGCGCAGCGCCGCGTGGTCCAGGGTGGCGTTGAAGTCGCCGGCCAGGATCCGGGGCGGGCCCTGCGGATCGGGGTGGGGCTGCCCGGCCAGGTCGGCCCGCCACGACGACAGGGTGTGCAGCGCGAACGGTGCCATCGGGTGCGCCGACTCGACCAGCACCGGACCGCTGCCCGGCGGGCGGACCGTGCCGTACGACTGGGCGAAGCCGCCCACGTTGCGTCGCACCCCGTCGTCGGTGACCGGCCAGCGCGCGTAGACCGCCGAACCGGTGGTCCCCACCTCCGGATCGGCCCGGCGGTACGGCAACAGGTCACCGACGCCGAGCCGGTCCAGCTCGGCCTCGGCGGTCGGAGTGAACTCCTGCATCGCCAGCACGTCCACCCGCTCCCGGCGCAGCAACTCCATCAGCACCGTCAGGTCCGCCGCCCCGGCCAGCAGGTTCGCCGTGGCGACCCGGACCGTGACCCCGTCGGCGGCGGTCGCGGCTCGGCCGCCGTCCGGCACCGCCCGGGGCAGCACCGCGACGGCGAGCAGCACCACCGCCAGCAGCGCGGCGCCGCTCGCCCACCACCGCCGGGACCAGACCGCCACCGCCAGCGGGACAACGGTCCAGGCCGCCACGTACGGGGTGAACGCGAGCAGCTGCACCAGCGGGCCGTACTCCCAGCCGGCCAGCCGCAGCACCGCCCAGAGCAGCCCCGGCAGCACCAGCGGCCACATAAGCCAACCGGCCGGCCGGCGTCTGGTGCTGGCCGGTTGCGGGGTGGGACTGGTCTGCGGCGCGCTCACGCCGGAACGGTATCCGGTGTGTCCCGGTGTGGACGGGCCACCCCGGTCCGGTGTCGGACGGACCGCCCCCGGCCGGTCAATCACCCGGTCGGAGACGGATCCCGGCGTTAGAACGGCCCGATTCGGGGCACCCCCCGGCCGGCGCCGCAGTGGCCCCGCACCGCGGGGCCGACCGGCGATTGGCGACCAGCGTCGAGGACGGTGCGCGATGACGACGACCGAGCCACAAGTCAGTACGGAACAGCCAGCCGACGCCACTCCGGCGGCGGCCGCGCTGGAACAGGCGTTGTTCGAGGTCAAACGGGTGATCGTCGGGCAGGACCGGCTGGTCGAGCGGCTGCTCACCGCGTTGCTCGCCAACGGACACTGCCTGCTGGAGGGCGTACCGGGGATCGCCAAGACCCTCGCGGCGCAGACCCTCGCGGTCGCCGTCGGCGGCAGCTTCTCCCGGATCCAGTTCACCCCCGACCTGGTGCCCTCCGACATCGTCGGCACCCGGATCTACCGGGCGTCGACCGAGTCGTTCGACGTCGAACTCGGGCCGGTGATGGCCAACCTGGTGCTCGCCGACGAGATCAACCGGGCACCGGCCAAGGTGCAGTCGGCGCTGCTGGAGGCGATGGCCGAGCGGCAGGTCTCGATCGGCGGCCGCAGCTACCCGGTGCCGGACCCGTTCCTGGTGCTGGCCACCCAGAACCCGATCGAGTCCGAAGGGGTCTACCAGCTGCCCGAGGCGCAACGGGACCGGTTCCTGATGAAGGTCGTGGTCGACTACCCGACCGACGAGGAGGAGCTCGGCATCCTCTACCGGATGGGGGTGGACCGCCCGCAGCCCCGCCAGGTGCTGGACGCGGCCACCCTGTGCGCCATGCAGCAGCAGGCCCGGGAGGTGTTCGTCCACCACGCGCTCGCCGAGTACATCGTCCGGCTGGTGCTGGCCACCCGCCGCCCGCAACTGTTCGGGCTGCCGGAGCTGACCGGGCTGCTGGCGTACGGTGCCAGCCCGCGCGCCACCCTCGGCCTGGTCGCCGCCGCCCGGGGCCTGGCACTGCTGCGCGGCCGCGACTACGTGCTGCCCGAGGACGTCCGGGAACTCGCCACCGACGTGCTCGCCCACCGGCTGGTGCTCTCCTTCGACGCGGTCGCGGACGGCGTCGACGCCGGGTCGATCGTCCGCCGGCTGATCCAGGTGGTCCCGCCGCCGCGGATCGCGCCGGCCCACGACCAGCGACCCGGACTGGCGGCCGTCGCGTGACCGGCGACGGACTGCTCGGCCCGGCCACCCTGCCGGAGCTGACCCCACCGGAGACGCTGCGCCGGCTGGAGCTGACCGTCACCCGGCGGCTGGACGGCCTGCTGCACGGCCAGCACCTGGGTCTGCTGCCCGGCGCCGGCAGCGAACCCGCCGGCAGCCGGGAGTACCGGCCCGGCGAGGACGAGGTACGCCGGATGGACTGGGCGGTCACCGCCCGGACCACCGTGCCGCACGTCCGCGAGGTCGACGCCGACCGGGAGCTGACCTGCTGGCTGCTGGTCGACGGGACGGCCAGCATGGACTTCGGCACCGGCGAGCTGGAGAAGCGGGAACTGGCGGTGGCGGCGGTCGCCGCGGTCGGCTTCCTGACCGCCGGCACCGGCAACGCGGTCGGGGCGCAGCTGATCGGGGCGGGCGGCGTTCGCCGGTTCCCGGCCCGGACCGGCCGGGACCATCTGCTGCATCTGCTCCGTGCGCTGCTCGCGGCGCCCCGGGTACCGGCCGGCGGGTCCGGTCGGGACGCGCCGCCGCCGCTGGCCGACGGGATCGACGGGCTCCGGCGGGCCGCCACCCGGCGCGGGTTGGCGGTGGTGGTCTCCGACTTCCTGGACGGACTGCCGGACGACCCGGCCGGCCGGCCGGACTGGGAACGGTCGCTGCGCCGGCTCGCCGCCGGGCACCAGGTGCTGGCGATCGAGGTGACCGACCCCCGGGAACTCGACCTGCCCGACGTCGGGGTGATCACCGTCGAGGACCCGGAGACCGGCCGCCGCCGGGAGATCAGCACCGCCAGCCAGGACCTGCGGCGACGGTACGCCGAGGCCGCCGCCGAGCAGCGCAGCCAGGTGGCCGGGGCGATCCGCCGGGCCGGCGCGGCCCATCTGGCGCTGCGCACCGACCGGGACTGGGTGGCCGACATCGTCCGGCACGTGCACCGCCAACGGCAACTGGCCGGCTGCCCACCGGTCCGTCCCGCCCCGGTACCGGCAGGAGGAAACTGATGACCTGGCAGTCCCCGGAGCGGCTGTGGCTGCTCGCCGCGGTTCTCGCGTTGGCCGGCGGCTACCTGCTGATGCAGCGGCGCGGTGCCCGGTACGCGGTCCGGTTCACCAACCTGCGGCTGCTGGACCGGGTGGCACCGCAGCGTCCGGCCTGGCGTCGGCACCTGCCGGCCGGCCTGTTCCTGGCGATGCTGGCGTTGCTGGTGGCCGGGTTCGCCCGGCCGATGGACGAGGTCCGGGTGCCTCGGGAACGGGCCACGGTGATGGTGGCGGTGGACGTGTCCACCTCGATGCTGGCCAACGACGTACGACCGGACCGGCTCGGCGCGGCGAAACGGTCGGCGCACGAGTTCGTCGACGACCTGCCGGCGCAGTTCAACGTCGGCCTGGTGGCGTTCGCCGGTAACGCCTCGGTGCTGGTCGGGCCGGGCACCGACCGGGAGGCGCTGGGCGCCGGCATCGACCGGCTCGCCGAGGGGATCACCGGGGCCCAGGGCACCGCCATCGGCGAGGCGATCAAGACGTCGTTGGAGGCGATCCGGTCGCTGGACGCGCAGGCCGCCGAGGAGGTCCCACCGGCCCGGATCGTGCTGCTGTCCGACGGGGCGAACACGTCCGGGCGGTCGCCGGAGTCGGCGGCGGCCGAGGCGGTGGAGGCCGGGATTCCGATCGACACCATCTCGGTCGGGACCGCCGCCGGCTACATCGACTACGGCGGCGGCCGGCCGCTGCGGGTGCCGGTGGACGGCGAGAGCCTCGAAGCGGTGGCCGAGTTGACCGGCGGCGCCTACCACGAAGCGGCCAGCAGCAAGCAGTTGAGCGCGGTCTACGCCGACATCGGCACCTCGGTCGGCTACCGGCTGGAGCTGGCCGACGTGTCGGCCCGGTTCATCGGATTCGGTCTGCTGCTCGCCGTGGCCGCCGCCGGGACGTCGCTGTTGTGGTTCTCCCGGCTGCCCTGACCCGCGCCACCCGACCTGGCAGCCCTGACCCGCGCCACCCGACCTGGACCTGTTGAGGAGGAGCCCGATGACTGTGCCTACTGGGCTGGGCGAGCCGCGTGGCCCGTGGTTCGTCTCGCCGGACGCGGACCGTTGGCCAGGGCTGGACGGCTCCGCCGTACCGCCGGAACCGACCCCGCCGCGACGGTGGCGTCGCCGGCTGCTGGCCGCCGCCGCGGTGCTCACCCTGTCGGCGGCGTCCGGCGGGCTGGCCGGCGCGGTGGTCGCCGGCTGGGGCGGCGACGCGGGACAGCCGGCGGCGCTGCCGTCGCCGTCGGTCACCCCCGGGGTGCCGCCGGATCTGGTGACTGCGGCGGCCAAGGTGCTGCCCGGCGTGGTGTCGGTCCAGGTCGAACGGGGCAGCATGATCTCCGGCGGGTCCGGCTTCGCGATCGACGACCAGCATCACATCATCACCAACGACCACATCCTGGACGGCGACAGCGAACCGGGTACCCCACTCAACGGCCACCAGGTCAGCATCGTCGCCCAGGACGGCAGGCGGCTCGTCGCCGAGGTGGTCGGCCGGGATCCGGGCAGCGACATCGCGGTGCTGCGGGTGCCGTCGTCCGCCGGGCTGCGTCCGCTGGCCCTGGCCCAGCCCGGCGCCACCCAGGTGGGCGAGTCTGTGCTGGCGGTTGGCTCCCCGCTCGGCCTGTCCGGCACGGTCACCGCCGGGATCGTCAGCGCCCTGGACCGTGAGGTGATGCTCGGCAACGGCGGGCGGCAGACCGCGGTGCAGACCGACGCGTCGATCAACCCTGGCAATTCGGGTGGGCCGTTGGTCAACGTCGATGGCGAGGTGATCGGGGTGAACACGGCGATCGCGACGTTGGAGGGTGTCGGGTCGATCGGCATCGGGTTCGCCATTCCGATCCACCGGGCCGAGCAGACGGCCGACGAGATCATCCGGCGGGGCGGCTGACCGCCGCCCCGGTGGTCGGCGCTGAGGGCGGCGGTACTGTCGGATGATGGCGGCAGGGGAGATGCGGGTCACCGACTCGGTGGTGATCCCGGCGGGCGAGTTGACCGAACGGTTTTCCCGTTCGTCCGGTCCTGGCGGCCAGGGGGTCAACACCGCGGACTCGCGGGTCGAGCTGTCGTTCGACGTCGCCGGCTCGACCGCGTTGCCGCCGTGGCTGCGCCAGCGGGCGGTGCAGCGGCTGGCCAACCGGCTGGTCGGCGGGGTGTTGACGGTCACCGCCAGCGAGCACCGCAACCAGTTGGCGAACCGGGCCGCGGCCCGGGACCGGTTGTCCGCTCTGCTGCGGGAGGCGATCGCGCCGCCGGCACCGCCGCGCCGGCCGACCCGGCCGTCGCGGGCGGCGAAGGAACGGCGGATCAGCGACAAGAAACGCCGGGCGCAGACGAAGCGTCTGCGCCGCGGCGATCCCGACTGATCCGGTACGGGCCCGGTCAGCACCAGCAGGCGTTGGCCCAGCTGTCGGTGGACCAGAAGTGCGAGCCCCAGTCACCCGGGGTCCACGATCCGGTGGACCAGAAGTGGCTCGACCAGGCGGGGTCCACCCACGACCCGGAGCCGTCCCAGGACGGTGCGGTCCAGGTCGCGCCACCCCAGGTGCGGCTGGCCCAGGAGGTGCCGGTCCAGCCGTCCGCGGCCATCCGGTGGCCCAGCCAGACACCGCCGGACCAGGCGGTCCGGGCCGCGGACTGGCTGGCCCAGGCCGGGCTGCTGAACGGGCCGAAAATGCTCTGCTCGCCCTGCAACGTCACGTTGTTGCGGACCACTTTGCTGGTGCCCCGGGACGCCTCGATCGGGCCGCTGCCGTCGGACCGGGTCCACTGCTGCGGCTGCCACACCGGGGTGTAGGTCAGCGCCGCGTGCAGGTTGATGCTGCGCAGGCCCAGGTTCGCGCCCCCACCGGTGGGCAGGAAGGTGCCGCTCTCCACCAGCACCTGCTTGACCTCGTCCGGGGTCAGCCACGGCTTGGCCTGCAGCAGCAGCGCGGCGACGGCCGAGGTGACCGCGACCGCCTGCGAGGTGCCGGTGCCCCGGAACAGGGTGCTGCCGACCCGGGCGCCGGGATAGTGGTTGTCGATGTTGGAGCCCGGGTTGCGCAACGACAGCACCGATTCGCCGGGGGCCAGCAGATCCAGTTGCCGGCCGGCGGTGGCGAGGTTGGTGAACGGCGCGAGCTGGTCGTCGGCGGTGGTCAGGGTGCCCTTGGTCAGACTGGCGCCGACCGAGACGACGTACGGGTTGGTCGCCGGGTTGTCCAGCCGGCCGAACCCGTTGCCGTCGTTGCCGGCGGCCGCCACGACCACGATCCCGGCGTGCCACGCCTGTTCGACGGCGAAGTGCAGCGGGTCGGTCCAGAAGGCCGGGTTGCCGGCGGAGCCGTACGCCAGGTTCAGCACCCGGATCGGATGGGTGGGGTCGTGGTCGCGGTTGGCGACGACCCAGTCGACCGCCGCGATGACCTGTGAGACGTCGACCGCGCCGTTGGCCGTACCGACCTTGACCGAGGTCAGCTTCGCCTTCGGTGCCAGTCCGCGCGCGCCGCTGGTCGGATCGTCGCCGATCAGTACACCGGCGAGGTGGGTGCCGTGCCCGTAGGTGTCGAGCCAGCGCAGATTCGTCGCCTGCGACTCGAAGGACAGGTCCGGGCCGTTGACCAGCCGGTTCGCCGGCAGGCCGGGGACCGGTACCACCCCGGTGTCGATCATCGCGATGCCGATCCCGGTGCCGTCCAGTGCCGCCGTCGCCGAGGTGTCCGCACCGACGACGCTGCGGACGTCGGCCAGCGAGGTGCCCTGGCCGATGCCGGGGGAGCCGTTCCACAGGCTGGCGAAGTCCCCGGCCGGTACGGTGCCCGGCCGGGTCGCCAGTACGGAATCCGGCCGGGTCGCCGGCCCGCCGGCCATGGCGGCGGCGAGCGCCACGACCGTCGACAGTGCAGCGATTTGTTTTCGGTATCTGCGCTGTTCGCGCGCAACGCTCATCGTCGGCACCGGTGCGATCCTCCTGACGAATAACAAGATCATGGCTACCGGTGGGTCCATCCGATAGGGACGCGTCCCCGGCACCACGGTGGACATGTTACGTAGCAGAAACCTCTCGGCTGAGAACGAACATCCCCCTATCGTGCAGGACGTGCGTCGGGCCGGTGGACTCCCATGCCCGGTGACCGACGGATAGCATCCAGTTCGGTGGTGCCGTAAGTGGAGGGCGCCGTTAACCAAGCCGACACGCCCGTCGGCCCACCAGGTCGCGGCAGGCGGGTCCGGTGACCCGGCACGCCGGTGGTGACGAGGGCGGTGAGAAGTACGACGTGGCGGCGACCGATCCGGTCACGGGAGCCCGTCCGCGCGCGTCCCTTGATCCATTCCTCAGACGCCAGTTGAGTCGGGCGGGGCATCCCTGCGGGGTGTTCCTGTTCGATGTCGACTTCTTCAAGACGGTCAACGACGTCTACGGCCATCTGCGCGGCGACCGGGTGCTCCGCCAGCTCGCCGAGCGGGTACGCGCCACCTGCCGGCCACAGGATGTGCTGTTCCGCTACGGCGGCGACGAATTCGTCGTAGTACTACCGCAGACCGACCGCACCGAGGCGGTCCGGCTCGCCCTGCGGCTGACCGAACGGATCCGCAGCACCGAGTTTCCCGGGGATCCGCCGCTGCACCTGACAGTCAGCCTCGGGGTGGCGAGCGCACCAGCGGACGGCACCACCGCCGAGCACCTGCTGGACCACGCCGACCGGCGCAACTACCTCGCGAAACGGCGAGGGCGGGACAGCGCCGTCGCCGACGACGTGGAGATCGCCGACGACAGCGGCTCCCGGCTGTGGGAGCGCGACGAGGCGCTGCGCCGTACCCACGAGTTCCTGACCCGGCTGCGGGTCACCGGCCGCGGCTCGGCCCGGGTGCACGGGCAGCGGGGTGCCGGGCACACCCGTTTTCTCGCCGAGACCGCCCGACTGGCGGCGCTGCGCGGGTTCGCCGTGGTCACGGTGCCGCCCGAACCGGAGCCCCTGCCGCTGCCGGTCTTCGCCGACCAGGTGCTGCTGATCGCCGACCTGGCCGCCGTCGACCGGGTCCCGCAGCTGCTGCGGGTCTGGTCCCGCCCACGGCTGCTGCCCGCCGTGCTCGGGCTGGTCCAGGCCAGCACCGAGACGGCCGGCCCGGTCCGGCCGTCCGGTCCCGCCGGTGCCGGCGAGCCGGTCTCGGTGACCGGCCCCGGACCGCTGCCCGGTGTCGGTCCGTCCGGGGTGCAGCTGCCGGAGCTGGAGCAGATCGAGCTCGCCCCGTGGTCGCCGACGACGACCCGGATCTGGTTGCGGACCGCGCTGCGCGGCGAACCCAGCCGGACCCTGGTGAACTGGTTCGTCCGACAGACCGGTGGGCTGCCGGCCGCCGCCGACCGGGAACTCGACCGGGTGCGTAGCCGCCGTGGCCTGGTCGGTTCCGGCACCGGCGGCTGGACGTTGAGCCCGGACCTGCTCGGCCGGCCACGGCGGCGGGTACGGCTGCCGGCCCCGCTGACCCCGCTGATCGGCCGGGACCGCGACGTCGCCCGGATCGACGCGCTGCTGGCGACCAGCCGGCTGGTCACGCTCGTCGGGGCCGGCGGGATCGGCAAGACCCGGCTGTCGCTGTCGGTGGCCGCCGGCGTCGCGGCCCGGTTCGACGACGGAGTGTGCTTCGTGGCGCTGGCGGCCTGCCGCACCGCGACGGAGGTGCTCACCGCGGTGGCCGCCGCGCTGGACATGTCGGTGCGCGCCGGGCAGTCGGTGCTGGACGCGGTGGTCGACCACCTCGCGGACAGCGAGCTGCTGCTGGTGCTGGACAATCTGGAGCAGGCGCTGGCCGCCGGCCCGCCGTTGGGCCAGCTGCTGGCTGCCGCCGGGCGCGTCCGGGTGCTGGCCACCAGCCGGGAGCCGTTGGGGATCTACGGCGAACAGGTCTACCGGGTGCCGCCGCTGCCGCTGCCCCGGCTCGACGACCTGCCGCGCGGGGCGTCGGCCGCCGCCCGCGCGGTGGCGCAGCATCCGGCGATCGCCCTGTTCGACCAGCTCGCCCGGGCGGCCGACGCGGACTTCCGGCTGACCGCCGACGCGCTGCCGGCGGTCGCCGAGCTGTGCCGGCGGCTGGACGGCCTGCCGCTGGCGATCGAGCTGGCCGCCGCGCGTACCGACCAGTTGAGCCCGGCGGCGCTGCTGGACCGGCTCGGCCCGCATCTGGACCCGCTGGGCCCCGGGCCACGTGACCGGCCGGCCCGCCAGCGGACCCTGCACGGCACCGTCGACTGGAGTTTCGGCCTGCTGGAGCCGGCGCACCGGGACGTCTTCACCGCAGCGGCCGTCTTCACCGCCGAGCCGACGGCAGCTGCGGTGGCCGCCGTCGCCGGCCTGGGGTCGCCGGCCGGGGCCGGGCCGGTGGCCGTCGACGACGTCGCCGAAGCGTTGGAGGCGCTGGTCCGCAAGAGCCTGGTGGTGGCGGTGACCGGGCGGGGCGGGACCCGCCGGTACGCGATGCTGAACACCATCCAGGCCCGGGCCCGGCAGCTGTGCACCGCTGGGCAGCGGGCCCGGCAGCTGCGCAACCATCTGGCGTACTGCGCCGGGCTGGCGGATCGGGCGGCCGCCGGGATGGCCGGGCCGGAGCAGAGCCGCTGGGCCGACGAGCTCGACCAGGAATACCCGGACCTGCGGGCCGCGCTGGAGCATGCGCTCGCCGCCGACGACCTGGTCACCGCGACCCGGCTGTGCCTCGGGCTGTGGCGGTACTGGCGCAACGGCAACCAGATCCGTGACGGCCGCCAGTGGCTCGACCGGCTGCTCTGCGCCCCTGCCGGGTTGGCCGTGGAGCACCGCCGCCAGCTGCTCTATCCGGCGGCGGTGCTGGCCGCCACCCAGGACGACACCGCCACCGCCGCCCGACTCGGCGGGGAGTGCCTGCGCCTCACCGAGCAGGCCGGCGACGCCGAAGGCGTGGCGCAGGCCCGCAACATCCTCGGCGTCGCGGCGATGCTCGCCGGCCGGTACGACGAGGCCGGCGAACACTTCCGGTACGGCCTGGAGGTGTGGCGCGAGCTCGGGGCGAAGCCCGGCATGGCGATCGCGCTCGGCAACCTCGCCAAGGTCTGCCTGCGGGCCGGTGACATCGCCGACGCCGACTGGCACATCAACCAGTGCCTGGCGCTGGAGCGGGAGGCCGGCAACAGTCGCGGCGTACTGCTCGGGTTGACCTGTCTGGCCGAGATCCTGCTCGCCCGGCCGGACCCGGCCGGTGCGGCCGCCGTGGCCCGGGAGGCGCTCGACCTGGCCACCGGGCTGGGGGACCTGTTCGGCGAGGCGGTCGCGCTGCACCATCTCGGCCAGTGCGAGCTGGCCGGCGGGGACCGGCCGGCCGCGCTGCGGTTGTTCGTCGCGGCCCTGGAACGGCGGTTCGAGCTGGGCGACCGGGCGGACCTGTCCACCTCGTTGGAGACGGTGGCCGAGGTGACCGTCGACGACGATCCGGCCCTGGCGGTACGGATCCTCGCCGCGGTCGACTCGCTGCGGTACCGGTTCGGTCTGGTCGCGCCGGTGGCGGTGCAGCGGCGGCGGGACGCCGCCCTGGCCGCCGCCCGGCGTGCGTTGAGCGCTGACTCGTTCGACGTCGCCTGGTACACGGGTGTGGCCACCCCGCTGGACCTGGTAGTCGACCAGGCACTGGACTGCGCACCGGAGGGACCCCGGGACCCGGCCACGGTGCTAGGGTCCCGGGGGTGATCGAAGCAGCTGTCCACCTTGCCGCCCAACCCCGTCTCGACACCCTGGTCACCGAGTGGCGCTCCGAGACGCAGCGGCTGCGTACCGACTATGCCGGCACCGCGTGGCTGGGTGACCGCCCGGCGGACGACACCGGCCTGGCCGGCCCCGACTACACCCGCCGGGGCGTGGACGTGCAGCTGTTCCTGCCGGACACCCACTGGTACGCCGTCGACGCCCTGGACGACGTGGAGATCCAGGTGACCGGCGGGCTGGTGCAGGTGGCCGCCACCGCCCGGCAGACTCAGGGGCTGGTCGGCGCGCTCGCCGCGCCGACGGTGGACTTCTTCGAGCACCCCGACGGCGAACCCGGCGTCGGGATCTGCCTGTCCCTGCGCGGTGAGATCTGGTCCAACCTGGGGCTGTCCTACCGGGTGAGCGTGCTCTGCCGGCCGGACGCGGTGCTGCGGTCCGGTGGGCGGGTCGACGACGAGCCGGCCGACGACGAGCCGGCCGCCGGGGACTGACCGGGCCGGACCTGGCGGGTCGGCCTACCCGGGCCGGCCTACCCTGGTCGGGTGGTGACCGACACCCTGCTCGACCGGGCCACCTGGACCCGGCGCCGCGACGCGCACGCCGAGCGCGTCGACCGGCTGGTGGGCGGGCACCTGGAGCGCCGCCGCAGGGGTGAGCCGCATCCGGTCGCGGACTTCCTGTTCACCTACTACGCGTACCGGCCGGCGCAGTTGCGTCGCTGGCATCCGGGGGCGGGGGTGCGGCTCGCCGACACCGAGCCGACGCAGTGGGGCCGGGACTACCGGGCGGTCCCGATCGGCGACGGGGTGGCGGTCACAGTGGACACCGCCGGGCTGCTGGCCCGGCGCGGCGAGTTCGTCATCTGGGTACGGGATCTGCTGGCCCGCACCGCGGCCCGGCCGGCGCACCTGGGCTGCTTCGGCCTGCACGAGTGGGCGATGGTCTACCGGCAGCCCGCCGAGGAGGTTCGCCACCACCGGTGGCCGCTGCGGATGAGTCCGGCCGGTGTCGCCGAGTTCGTCGACAGCCAGCGGATCCGGTGCAGCCATTTCGACGCATACCGATTCTTCACGCCGACGGCGCGGCCGCTGAACCTGCTTTCCCCGCAGCGCTCCAACCAGGCCGACTTCGAACAACCGGGCTGTCTGCATGCCAACATGGATCTGTACAAGTGGTCCTTTCGGCTGAGTCCGCTGGTCCCCGGTGAGCTGGTGGTGGACTGCTTCGAGCTGGCTCGTGACATCCGGGACCTGGACATGCGGGCCAGTCCGTACGACCTGCGGGAGCTGGGCTACCCGCCGGTGCGGATCGAGACTGCGGCGGGTCGGGTCGAGTACGTGACGATGCAGCGGGATTTCGCCGAGCGGGCCGCAGGACTGCGGGACCGCCTGTTGCGGTGTATCGCCCGATTCGATGGGTTTGGTCAGTCGGATCAGCCGAACTGACATTTCCGACCCTCCATCAGCTTTCTGTGCCAATCGTGGCCGGCTGCTGACCGCTGCCCTAATTCAGCCAACTCCAATGGTTGACCGGACCTAGACGTTCAACTAATCTCAAGCGCAGCAACAAGCTAGAACGTCAGGTGGAAGTCAAGGAGCGGCCCAGCGAACGGCTCCCGGGCCGACAAGGAGGTGCGCGATGTTGGCGGAACTGTCGACGACCTGGGATGCCACCCAGGACTACGACCTGGACATCGACGTGGACGGGCTGGACCTCGGGCCACTCACCGTCACCGCGATGCGGGACTCGGTGGCACTGCCCGAGACCGGGGCGTCCTCGGCCGGCGACGGCGGTCGGGCCTCCTGCTCCTGCTGCTACGTCACCTGATCCACCGGCGCCACCGTCGGCGCCGGTCACCGACGTCCTCGCCGACCGTGCGGGGCGAACCTCTCCGAAAGGTGCATCACATGTCCGACGAAATCATCGACGTCGAAGACCTCGAGCTGGACGAGCTGTCGGTCAGCTCCATCCGCGACTCGGCCGCGCTGCCCGAGACCGGTGCCTCCTCCGGCTCGTCGAGCTGCAGCTCCAGCTCCTGCTGCGGCGCCAGCTCCTGCTGCGCCTCCTGCGCCGAGGTCGAGCAGTCGGCGCTCTGACGCCAACCACCGCCCCGACCGAGGGCACCACCGGCAGTGTCAGGGATTGCCGGTAGCCGAGGCAGGGCGAATCACGTCAGTTCGATCGAGCGGAGGGGGCGCGGTGCGCCCCCTCCGCGCGTCACATGCCCAAGGAGTGCTCGTGGAAGTCTTCGCCCGTCTCGACAGCGTCACCAAGACGTACGGCAAGGTGGTCGCGCTCGACGCGGTCTCCCTCGTGGTGCCCGCCGGGGTCACCGCCGTGCTCGGCCCCAACGGTGCCGGCAAGTCCACCATGATCGAGATCCTCGCCGGTCTGCGCCGCCCCGGATCGGGCCGGGTCGAGGTGCTCGGCGGGGACCCCGCCGACGTACGGATCAAGGGCCGCCTCGGCCTCACCCCGCAACGGACCGCCCTGCCCTGGCGGCTCACCGTCGCCGAGACCCTCGCCCTGGTCGCCGCCCACTACCCGGACCCGGTGCCCCGCGCCGACCTGGTCGACCAGCTCGGCCTCGGCCCGTTCCTGACCAAACGGTGCGGCAGCCTCTCCGGCGGCCAGCGCCGCCGGGTCGCCCTGGCCACCGCCCTGGTCGGCCGCCCCGAACTGCTCTTCCTCGACGAGCCGACCACCGGCCTCGACGCCGACAGCCGCGACGGACTGTGGACCGCGATCGCCGACGTCGCCGCCACCGGCAGCGCGGTGCTGCTCACCACCCACGACATGGCCGAGGCCGAACACCTCGCCGAACAGGTCGTGGTGGTCACCGGCGGGCAGATCGCCCGCACCGGTGCGGTGACCGAGGTGGTCGCCGAGGTCGGGCTGCACCTGGTCGACATCGAAGTAGCCGGCGCGCTGCCGCCGATCGCCGTCTCCGGTCCCGCCGACCGGGTGGAGACCGTCGGCAACCGGACCCACATCTACACCGCCGACCCGGACGCCACCGTCCGGGCACTGGTCCGCGCCGAGGTGCCGTTCACCGGCATCCGGGTCGAACGGGTCGGCCTGGAGGAAGCGATCCGCACGATCAGCAGGTCCACCGACCCGGGTGCCGTCACCCGGCCCGGGATCCGCGTTGCCGAGAAGGTGGCCTGACATGCGCTACGTCCTGCTGCACGCCCGCGCGCACGCCCTCGACACGCTGCGGATGCCCGCCTACTGGGCCCCGGCGCTGGGCTTCCCGCTGGTCTTCTTCCTGCTGTTCGGGCTGGTCAACGCCAACCGCTTCGCCGACCTCGGGTTGGGCAGCGAATACGCGATCACCCCGTTCCTGCTCTACACCACGCTCAACGTCACGGTCGCCTCGCTCGCCGCCGGCGTCGCCGCCGACCGGGAGAACCCGTGGGAACAGCGGCTGCGGCTGCTGCCACTGTCCCCGCTGACCCGGTTCGCCGGCCGGCTGGTCTACGTCCTCGGCTTCAACGTGGTCAGCTGGATTCCGCTGCTGGTCGTCGCCGCGTTCACCACCGACCTGCGGCTGCCGCTGGTGGCCTGGCCGGTCTGGCTCGGCGCGGTGGTGCTCGGCGCCGTCCCGTTCGGCCTGCTCGGGATGGCGATCGGCTACCGGTTCGCCCCGCAGCCGGCGATGATGCTGGCCAACCTGCTGTTCATGCTGCTGGCGTTCTTCGGCGGGCTGTTCGTGCCGATCGACTTCCTGCCATCGGCGCTGCACGCCGTGGTGCCGTACGTGCCGACCTACCAGTACCAGTACTTCGTGCTGGCGCTGATCGACCGGGCCGACCACCTGATCGGGCCGAGCTGGATCGCTTTCCTGCTGCTGGGCTGGACGGCCCTGTTCGCCCTGCTCGCCCGCGCCGCGTTCCGGCGCGACGAGGGGGTGCGGTACGGATGAGCGAGGCCGCCGTCGTCCCGGCCACCGCCGACCGGCGGCCGGCGACCGACCCCACCCTGGCGCCGTACGCGCTGGTCCGGCTGGCCGCGCTGCCGTACCCGCCGACCCCGGACGGTGCCCGTGAGTTCCGTGCCGCGCTGCGCCGGCTGGTCGAGCTACGGTCGCGGATCACCGAGCTGGCCCCCCGGCTCGCCGACGCGCTCTACGCCAGCGCCGACGGACACCCGGCCGACTTCCACCGCAAGGCGGTGCTGCCGCTGCGCCGCGACGTGCACAACGGACGGCTGCCCCGGCCGGACCGGGTCGCCGAACTCGGCGGCCTGCTCGACCGGGTGCCCGACCTGCCGGCCTGGCTGGCCGTCATGCGCGAGGCCGCGCAGGTGCGCGCCGAACTCGGTGAGCTGGCCACCGGCGCGCTCGGCGCGGAACGCGCCGCGCTCGCCGAGGTCTGCGCCGCCGAACCACTGCGCCGCGCGGTCACCCTCACCGGCGCCGACCTGCTACGCGGGATCGACCGGGCGGCCGCCAGCGGGGCCAACCCGGACAGCCGGGCCCGCAAGTCCGAACCCAACGCGCTGCGCTACGCGCTGCGGGCCACCGCGAAGACCAGCCCGCTGTCCTGGTTCACCTACGTCGCCTGGGGCACCTGGACCGGGGCGTCAGAATCGGCCGGCGGTGCCGTACCGGCCGACGACGCGGCCTCGGTCGGCGGGCAGCCGGTGGCCGTCGCCCAGGCCAACCGGACCCTGCTGGCCCGGCTGCTCGCCGCGGTGATCGCGGACCCCGGGCTGCGGGACACGGTGCCGCACCGGCTGGCCGCCGCGATCACCGTCACCGGTGACCAGTTGACGTTCCGTCGGGACCGCCCGGTGCAGGGCGTCGACCGGGTCATCTCGGTGCTGGAGGAGGAGGTGCAGCTCGCCTGCACCGGACCGCTGCGGCTGCTGCTCGACCGGACCCGGGCCGCCGGGCCGGCCGGCGTCACCCCCGGCGACCTGGTCGCCGAACTGGCCCGCCGGCTGCCCGGCGGTCCGCCGCGGACCACCGCCGCCGCGACCCGCTACGTCGGGCAGGTGCTCGACGCCGGGCTGCTGCTCGCCGTCGAACCCGTCGACCCGCAGGACCCGCAGGCGGTACGGCACCTCGCCGACTGGCTGGACCGGCACCACCGCGGCGACCTGGCCGACCTGCTCGTCGCGATCGACGAGCAGACCAGCGGCTTCGGAGCCGTCGCGGCCGGTGACCGGGCCGCCGCCCTGGGCCGGCTGCGCGACACCTGGCGCTCGGCGTACCAGGCGGTGGGCCTGCCCTGGTACGACGCGCCGGTACTGGCCGAGGACGTGGCGCTGCCCGAACCGGTCCGGTTGGGCCGTTCCTACGGACGTGCCGCCGCCGACCGGCTGCCCCGGCTGGCCGGGCTGGTCGAACTGTTCGACCAGTACCTGCCGCTGCGTCGGCTGGTCCGGGACCGCTTCGTCGCCCGGTACGGCGTCGGTGGACGCTGCGAGCGCGCCGCCGACTTCTCCACCGAGATGAGCCAGGTGTGGCGGGCGTACAACCTGGTCTCGCCGTCCGGGGTGATCAACCCCGACCCCGAGTTCGCCGACCTGGTCACCCCGGCGCTACGGGAGCTGGCCGACATCCGGGCCCGACTGCTGGCCCGGATCCGGGCGGCGGCGCCGACCGACGCGGTCGAGTTCAGCCTGCCCGAGGAGATCGTCCGGGACGCGTCTGCGGCGCTGCCGGCCTGGGTCACCGCCCGGCCCGCCTCGTACGCGTTCTTCGTCCAGCCGGCCCGCCGCGACTACGACGACCTGCTGGTGCTCAACCACGTGTACGCCGGCTGGGGCCGGTTCACCAGCCGGTTCCTGGACCTGGTGGCACCGCAGGCGAAGACGCAGCTGGCCGCGCAGATCCGGGCCACCGCCGGGCGGCACGCCCAGGTGGCGCAGTTCCGCCCGGTCACCGGGTTCAACGCCAACCTGCACCCGTTGCTGGTCGACCACGAGGTGGGCGAGGACGGCCGGTGGGCCGACCTGCTCGCCGACCGGGTCGGGCTGCGCCACGACCCGGTCACCGACCAGGTGCGGCTGGTCCGCGACGACACCGGCGCCGACCTGGACGTGCTCTACCTCGGGTTCCTCGTCCCGTTCGTGATGCCGGACCGGACCGTACCGCTGCACTTCGACCTCAGCAGCGGACTGGTCGGCCCCGGCCTGCTGGCCCCGACCGGCGAACTGGCCGGTGCCCGGCACCGGACCCGGCTGCGATACCACGACCTGGTACTCAGCCGGCGGTCCTGGACGTTGCCGACCGACGCCGCCCAGCGGCTGCGCGCCGACCTGGACGCCGACGGCGACGTGCCGTTCGACGCGGTCAGCAGCTGGCGGGCCCGGCTCGGCCTGCCCGCCGAGGTGTTCGTCGCCGCCGCCGGCGTCGACGTACGCGGCGGCCCGGACGACTACCAGCGTTACCTGTCGCTGCCGAAACCGCAGTACGTCGACCTGGACAACGCCCTGCACCTGCGGAACCTGCCCCGGCTGCTGGGCCGCCACGACGGTCCGGTGCGGATCGAGGAGGCGCTGCCGGTGCCGGGGAGCGGCAGCCCGCACGGGCGGGTCGTCGAGCTGGTCGCCGAAACCTATCGGAAGGGGTGGGGCGGCCATGACTGACGCCCTCGACATCGTCAGCTACTACTATTCGCCGACCAAGCTGCCGCTGCTGCGCTCGGCGGTGCTGCCGGCCGCCCGGTGGGCCGCCGGGCAGGGGGTCGCCGTACACCTGGAACGGCACTGGCTGCACGGCCCGCACCTGCGGATCCGGCTGGCCCGCCGGGACCAGGGCGACCCGGCGGACCTGGCGGTGGTCGCCGCCGCGGTCGCCCACCGGCTGCGCGGGCACCTCGCCGAGCGGCCCAGCACCGAGCAGATCAGCGTCGCCGACCTGCTGGCACAGGCCGAACAGGCCGGCCGGATCGAACTGGTGCCGCCGCCGTACCAGCCGATCCACCCGGACAACACGGTCCGCGTCGAGCCGGTGGACGACAGCGCGATGGCCACCCTGTTCGGCTCCGCTGAGGCCGTCGAGTGCCGCGCCGAGCTGCTGCGCCTCGGGGTGCCGGCGGTCAGCGCCGCCGCCGACCGGTTGGCCGCCGCCGGTGACAGCGCCGCCGCCCGGGTACGGACCTGCCTGACCGCGATGGCGCTGCACGCCAGCCGCTATCCGCTCGGGCTCGGCAACGGTCACCAGTCGTTCCTGTCGCACCTGGAGGAGTTCCTGGTGCTCAACGACCCGGACGGCCGGGCACGGGCGGCGTTCGACGCCCAGTGGCGGCGCTCCGCCGACTCGGCGACCGCCCTGGTCGCCCGGCTGGCCGCCCCGACGGACGCGGCAGGCTCGGGGCCGGAGTCGGGTCCGGGCCTGGACCCGGCCGAACGCGGGTGGGAACAGTGGACGGTGTCCGCCGCCGAGGTGACCGGGGCCGCGTACCAGCGGGGTGAGCTGCCCCGGGTGCCGGCGTTCAGCTACCTCGACCGGGCCGAGCAGATCGGCGACCCGGACACGGTACGGCGCTGGCATCCGGACCGGACCGAGTACAGCGAGTACCACCAGCTGCTGCGGCAGATCGACTTCGACCGGGTCCCGTACGAGCGGGAGTTCGTCACCTACCGGTTCGCCACCAACGTGCTCTACCTGCTGCTCGGCCTGCTGGACGTCCGGCCGACCGAGCGCTATCTGGCCGCCTACCTGCTGAGCCGGGCGGCGGAGCGGATCACCGGGATCACCTGGCAGGAACGGATCAACGGCTACCTGACCAGGCTGGCCGCGACCGCGCAGGAGGTGGCGTGATGAGCCCTCGGCCCTCGACCGCCGAAGCCGGTCCCGCCGACCTCACCGTGACCCACCCCGCCGTGGCCGAACGCGCCGTGCCGTCGGCGGCGGAGATCGTCGTGCGGCTGCGGCCGGTGGTGTTCGCCACCCCGACCGTCACCGGAGTGCACGTACGCGGCTGGTCGTCGAGCTTCACCGTCAGCGGCGGCGCCGGGGTGTGGAAGGTGTGGCAGGTCCTCGCCCGACACCTGGCCGGCGGGCTGACCCCGCAGCGGCTGGCACAGCCGGCCGGACGGCCCGAGGTGGACCGGGTCATCCGACTGCTCCTCGACCAACTGCGGGAACACGACATGCTGGTCGAGGTGCCGGCCGGCTGGGGCGACCGGGAGGAACCGGATCTGCCGCCGGCCGACCTGGCCCGCTGGCTGGAGTCGGTGGCAGCCGACCCGGCGGCGGCCTGGCAGCGGCTGCGGTCGACCACCGTCACCGTTGCCGGCACCGGTGCGGTGGCGACGTCTGCGGCCCGCACGCTGACCGGCGCCGGCCTGGCCGTCGACCCGGTCGGCGACGCGACCACCCAGGACACCGTGGTACGGGCCGGCGAGGCGGCGGTCGCGGCCCGCTGCCTGCCGGAGATCGGGTACGTGACCCCGGTCGACCGGCCGGACCAGGCGCTGACCCACGGCGCGGCGGTCGCGGCCCGACTGTCCCGCGAGACCGGCCCGGCGCTGGCGGACGGGCCGGTGGCACCGGCCCTGGCCGCGCTGATCGGGGCCGCCGCGGCGCACCGCATCGTCTGCGCCGTCGCCGGCCTGCCCGACCCGGCCGAGGAGGCGGCCACCCTGCCCGGCGGCGAACCGGCCGCCCCCGGGCCGCACTACCCGTCGGTCCTGGTCGCCCGACTCGACCCGGTCCGGGCCACATACCACCCGTGGCTGCCGGCCGCCCGCGTGCCGCTGCCCGGCGGGCCGGCCGACATCGACGCGGTCGGGCTGCGGCTGGCAGCGTTGAGCGACCCGGAGCTCGGCGTACTGCCGCCGGCGGTCCCCGGCGACCTGCCGCAACTGCCGGCGATGCTGGCCCTGGCCGGCCCGGCGCTGGGGGTCGCGGCCACCGCCGACGCCGCCCGGGTCGACGCCACCCTGCGGTACGCCGAGACCGTCCTCGGTCTCGGCGCACCGCGCGGCGACGGCGACGCGCGGGACGCCGGTGCCGGGGACGGTGCCGGGTCAGCGGTCCGCTGGACGGAGACGGCCGCGATCGGCGTCGACGCCCGGCACGCCAGCGGGGCGGCGCTGCGCCGACTGGTGCACGCCGTACACAGCCGACTCGACACCGACCCGGTGCCGGAGGCCGAGTGGGCCGGCGAACCGGCGGCGCGCCGCTGGTGGAAGGCGCTCACCCTGCGGTTCGCCGTACCGGCGCGGGCGGTGGCCCGCCGGCTGCCGGCCGGCGCGGTACACGCCGAGATCGTCACCGACGCCGGGCCGCTGGCCTGGGCGGTGGAGGCCACCGCCGCCGACGCGGTGGCGATGGCGGCGCTGGCCGCCACCGGCGTCGCACAGGCCCGCGCCGCCGGGGTCGAGGTGCCGGCCGGGCCGGCGAGCCTGACCGGCGCGGCACCGACCTGGCGGCCGGCCGACCAGCACCTGGCACCGTGGACGGACGACAGCTGGTACTGGCCGGCCGGGGTGATCGACAACGAGGAGCGGTTGCAGGCGGCGCTGCGGTCCGCGCTCACCGCCGACGGCGCGACCCTGACCGGGCGGCCGGTGGTGCCGGTCACCGCCGGCACCGGTCCCGCCGACGCGCACCCCGACGCCGACTCGGTCGTCCACGCGCTGGCCGTCACCGGTTTCGTGGCGCAGGGCCTCCGGTGGATCGCGACCACCGTCACTGCCGACTCCGTCACTGCCGACTCCGTCACTGCCGACTCCGTCACTGCCGACTCCGCCACCGCGAGCCGAGGAGCCTGAACCATGTCGACCCGTACCGTTGCGACCCCGACCGACGATCTCGCGGCGGCGCTGGCCGCCGCCGGTCACCCGACCGTCCCGGTGCTGGACGCCGCGACGGCGCTGGACGCGGTGGCGGCGCCAGGCGGCACCGGCGGCCGGACCGCGGTCGTCCTGCTGGACCACTGGACCCCGGCACTGGCCGCACAGCTGAGCCGCCGGGCCTGGGAGACCGCCGCGACGGTCGTCCCGGTCCGTCTCGACGGCGGCCTGGTGCTGGTCGGCCCGGTGCTGCGGCCGAGAGCCGGCACCTGCCTGGCCTGCGCCGAGCAGGCCCGGCTGCGGGTGTTCGGGCCGGGCGTGCCGAGCCGGGACCCGCAGCTGCGGCAGGGCGGAGTCATCCCGCCGAGCCTGCTGCCGATGGTGGCCGGCACGGTCGGCGACGCGCTGACCGACCCGGGCCGGTTGGACGCGACGGTGGTGGCGATCCGCACCGACCACGCCACTGTCAGCAGCCACCGGGTCCGGCCCCGACGGCAGGGCTGCCGGATCTGCCGGCCGGTGCCGTTGGACACCCCGCACGGTGCCGAGGTGCCGCTGACCGCCGCCCCGACCAGCGACCCGTACTCGCTGCGCGGCGACAACCCACGGACCAGCCGGGCCGCGTTGCGCGCCGAACTGTTCGACTGGCGGCACGGGCCGGTCGCCCACATGATCCGCACCGAGCGGTCGCCGATGGCGCTGAGCACCAGCGAACTGTCCAGCGACACGGCGGTCCGCGAGGCCGGCTACGGCCGGGCCCGCAGCTTCGCCGAGTCGGAGCGGATCGCCCTGTTCGAGGCGGTCGAGCGGGCCACCGGGATGCGGCCGCACCGGCGGCGTACCGCCGTCGAAGCGGCCTTCGTCGACCTCGGCCCGGACCGGGCGGTCGACCCGGCCCGGCTCGGCCTGCACGACCCGGCGCACTACGACCACCCGGCGTTCCGGATGGTGCCGTACACGCCGCAGACCCGGGTGCGCTGGGTGCACGGCTGGTCGCTGGGCCGCCGCCGCCCGCTGCTGGTACCCGAGCACGTCGCCTACTGGGGACTGCACCGCAGCGACGGCCCCCGGTTCCTCTACGAGAGCTCCAACGGCTGCGGGCTGGGCAACAGCGCCGTCGAAGCCGCGCTGTACGGCATGTACGAGGTCGCCGAACGGGACGCGTTCCTGATGGCCTGGTACGCGCGGACCCCGCTGCGGCCGGTCGCCGTACCCGACGACGACCCGGTGCTGCCGCACCTGGTCGACCGGCTCGACACGGTCGGCTACGACCTGCTGTTCTTCGACGCCACCAACGACCTCGGGGTGCCGACCGTGCTGGCCCTGGTGCTGCACCGCGACCCGACCAGCGGCGCCCCGCAGGCGTTCTTCGCCGCCGGTGCCCATCCGGACCCCCGGTCGGCGCTGCGATCGGCGGCGGCCGAGGCGGTGGTCGACGTGTTCAGCCTGCCCGAGGTGGCCCGCAACAAACCCGGCCATCTGGACCCGGATCGGCTGCAGGCCATGTTCGACGACCCCCGGCTGGTCACCGGCCTGGAGGAACACGTCGCGGTGAACACCCTGCCGCAGGCCCGGCAGCGGTACGAGTTCCTGCTCACCGGCGACGCACCGGCGCACTGGCGGGACGTCTGGCCGGGCCGCCCGGCCCCGGTGACCGACCTCGCGGCGCTGCTCGGCGAGACCGTCGAGCGGTGGGCGGCGGACGGCCTGGAGGTGATCGTGGTGGACCAGACCGACCCGGCGAGCCGGGACCGGCTGGGACTGCACTCGGCGAAGGTGATCGTCCCCGGCACGTTGCCGATGACGTTCGGCCACGTGCACCACCGCACCCGGGGCCTGGACCGGCTGCTGCGGGTCCCGGCCCAGCTGGGCCGGCTGCCGTCCCCACTCGACTACTCCGACCTGCCCCTCTATCCGCACCCGTTCCCGTGAGGTCGGCCATGTCGTCCAGTCAGCTCACCGCCAGTCAGGTCAGCGCCGATCAGCCCAGCGCTACGCAGCTCACCACCAGTCAGCTCACCGCCACGCTCGCCGAGGTGTACGCGCACGGCCCCGGCAAGGACGTCCGGCCCGCGTCGGCGCGGCCGTACCGTCGCCGGCCCACCGGCCCGGCCGTGTCGTTCGGCGAGCTGGCCGCCGTCGCCGGGCCGACCGGTGCCCGGCTGGTCCGGACACTCGGTACAGCGCTGGCGCCGCGCCGGTTCGAACCGTGGAACGGCTTCAACGAGCACCGGGCGTACCCGTCGCCCCGGGCGGCGCACCTGGTCGACGTGCTGCTGCGGCACGACGGCGTCGACTGGCTGGTCGACCCGGTCCGCGAACTGCTGTATCCGACGTCCGCTGAGTCGCCCGTCGCAGCGCCGGACGGGGCGGTCGAGCTGGTGCTGCGGGAGCAGCCGACGCGGATGCCGGCCGGCTACGGCCGGCTCGCCGAGGCGCTGGCCGCGCTGGAGGCCGGTCACGTCGCCGGCGCGCTCGCCGAGGCCGCCGCCGGCCACGGACTGCGGTACGCCGCCGGCACCACCGCCAGCGCCACCGCCACCGCCACCTGCGGGCCCTGGCTCACCGTCACCCTCGGACCGTCGACCGCCCCCACCTGGTCACGGCACCGGCTGCGGGCGGTACGCAGCTCCGGGCTGAGCCCACGCGGGTTCGGCGCGGACCCCCGGCCGCTGCCGGCGGAGGCGTTCGAGCGGCTGGTCGCCGCCGCGTACCGGCCGCCGGCCGGGTCACCGGTGACCGGGGTGCGCCTGCGGCACACCCTCGCGGTCGGCAACGTCGCCGACCGGGCGGCCGGCTGGTACCGCCTCGACCCGGCCGCGACCGGCCGAGGCGGGGCTGCTGCGCCGCAGCCGACCCGGCCGGGCGACGCGACCGGGCAGGTGCAGCGGGCGTACAGCTATCCGCGTACCGAGGTCGACGTCGCCGGCATGCCGCTGGCCTGGCTGGTCAGCGCCGACGTGCCGGCCGCGGTCCGCGTCGGCGGCCCGGCGGCGTACCGGCGGCTGCTGCACGCGGCCGGTGCCGCCGCCCAGCACGTCGGCACCGCCGCCGCCGAGGTCGGCCTGTTCTGCCGGCCGGTACGCGCGGTGCGGGAGGCCGCCGCCGAGGCGGCCGCGGGTCTGCCCGCCGGGCACGACCTGATCTACCTGTTGTTGATCGGCCGGTCACGGGTGCGTGACTTCGCCTACGACCTGAGCAACCCGGAGGTGTCGCCGTGACCGCCCCGACCATCACCGCCACCACCACCCGCACCTGGGTGGGCCTGCACTGTTTCGCCTACTGGTCGCCGGCCGACCTGGACACTTTCCTGGCGGTGACCGTGGCGCCGCTGCTGGCCCGGCTGCGCGCCGACGGCGCGATCGCCGACTGGTTCTACATCCGCTACTGGGAGGGCGGGCCGCATCTGCGGATCCGAGTTCGGGACCCGCTGCCGGGCGTCGGCGACCGGTTGCGGGCGGAGCTGGCCGAACTCGCCGGCCAGGCGCCGTACGAGGTGTTCACCATGGACAGCGGCAACTACTACCGGCGGTTGGGTGGCAGCGCCGCCCGGTCGGCCGCCGGCTGGCACGACCACGGCGACGTCCGGGAGATCCCGTACCGGCCGGAGACCGCCCGGTACGGCGGACCGCAGGCACTGCTGGTCGCCGAGGACGTCTTCTGCCGGTCCAGCGAGATCGCCGCCCGGATCGTCGGCGCGGTCCCGCCCGGCCCGGCCCGGTTGTCCGTCGCCGCCGAGCTGGCCACCGCGACCGCCGCCGCGTTGGGCCTGGACGAGTTGGGTGCCGCCCGGTGGCTGCGTGGCCACGCAGCCGGTTGGCGGTGGCAGAACGAGGTGGCGATGCTGCCGGCCGCGGCGGTGCAGGGGCAGGCGGCCCGGGTACTGGCCAGCCAGGGTGCCGCGCTGCGCCGCCGGTGGGACCGGACGGTGGCCCGGGTCGACGCGCAGCGTACCGACGCCGCCGCCGACCTGGCGGGGGAGCGGTCGCCGGCCGGGTACTGGGCGCAGGTCGTCCGGGCCGCCCGGGACGCGTTGGAGGGGCCGGCCGCCGCCGGCCCGGCCGACCAGCGGTGGCGTTGGGTGTGGGGCTCCCAGCTGCACATGCTGTTCAACCGGCTGGGCATCCTGCCGGACGAGGAGCGGTCGGTGTGCTGGCTGGTCGCCGGGACCGCGCTGGCGCCGGGCGGGCCGGCGGACTTCTTCGCCGACGGGGCGGCGGCCGCCGACCGCCGCTACCACGAGGCGAGCAAGTTCCTGCCGGGAATGTTGCAGACGCAGAGGCCGCGCGAGGCCGTCTCGGAACGGAGCGGGACCCCGTTCCGGTTCGGCGGCCGGCCGGTTCCTCTGCCCGCCGGGGACCCGCCGCGTGCCGCGCTCGCTGATGTGCTGCGCCGGCGGGTCTCCGGTCGGGGGCGGCTGACCGGGCCGGTCACCGCCGAGCAGCTGGGCACCCTGGTGTGGAGCGCGCACGGGGTGACCCACCGCAGCCAGGTGCCGCTGTCCAACGGGGACCTGTACGACTACGCCCACCGCCCGTACCCGAGCGCCGGTGCGGCGTACGCGGCGCGGATGCGGCTGATCGTGCGCGACGTCGACGGCGTCGCCCCCGGCGCGTACCACGTCGACGACCTCGACCGGCAGCTGTGGCGGCTCGGGCCGGCCCCGTCGGTGCCGGAGCTGGAGGCGTCGTCGATGTGGTTCGGGGCGGACGCCCTCGACGTCGGCGGGATCGAACTGGCCGAGGTGCCGGCCCTGCTCGGGCTCTACGTGCAGCTGGGTGAGCTGCGGGAACGCTACGGGATGCGGGCGCTGCGGTTCGCGGTGGCGGAGGCGGGTCACCTGGCGCAGGCGCTGTCGATGGTGGCGGCGGCGAGCGGGCTGGCGCTCGGCATGATCGGCGGCTTCTACGACGACGTCGCCCACGAACTGCTCGGCCTGGACGGCATCGACGACGTGCTGGTCTACCTGCTGCCGGTGGGTCGTTTCCCGGGAGGTGCGCGGTGAGCCCGCGACCGGCCGACGGTGCCAGGTTCACAGACGGTGCCAGTTTTACAGACGGTGCAGCCCCCGACCGTCAGGGAACGTCGGGGGCTGTGTCCAGTGTGCCACGGCAACCCGGGTCCGCGCGACCGCCCGGCGGCACCGATCCGCCGACCCCGGCGGTACGGGTGCTCGACGGCGTCAATCAGCTGCGCGCCGTCGCCGATCCGATCCGGTTGCGGGTGCTCGCGGTGCTCACCGCCGAGCCGGACCGGGCGCTGTCCGCCCGCCAACTGGCCCACCAGCTGGGCATCACGTTCAGCCTGATGCACTACCACCTGCGGGTGTTGTCCGAGGAGGGGATGATCCGGGTGGTCAACCAGCGGACCGATCAGGGCCGGGCGGAGCGGTACTTCCAGGCCGCGCAGTTGGCGCTGCGGTGGGACTTCCCGCCGGCCGACCGGGCCGGCGACGACGTGGCGCCAGCGGACCGGGCCGGCGACGACGGGTCAGACGGGAAGCAGGCCGGATGAGCGGACGAACAGGTCGATCCGGCCGGCCAGGTTCTCCTTCATCGGTGGGCACGGTGCGGTGCCCTCCCGCCACAGTTTCGGGCAGGCGCCGCCGCACACCGGCAGGATCGGGCAGCCCTGGCAGCCGGTCTCGCCGGCGCGCAGCCCGGTGTACCAGTCGTCGAACTGGCCGGTCGGCCGCAGCTGGTCGACCGGTGCCCGGTCCACGGTGTCCAGATGCTGTTCGGTGAAGCCGGGCACCAGCGGCTGTTCGGTGCAGGAGTAGATCCGCCCGTCCGGGGCGATCACCTCGCTGTGCCGGGAGACGGCGGTGCACACCACCCGTACCGGGTGGGTGGGCAGCAGCCGGCAGTGCAGTCCGGCGGCGAGGTAGGCGGCGTACCAGCGCAGTTCGGTCTCGGCGGCCTGCTGCTGGCGCAGCCGTACCTCGCTGACGTCGTTGCCCCACGAGTGCACCGGCGCCGGGTAGAACCGGATCCGGGGGTCGGCGAGGCCGGCGTCGCGCATCGCCGCAGCGAACTCGTCGGCCCGGTCGGCGTTGTGCCGGCCGATGTTGGTCCGTACGGTCACCTGCAGCCCGGCCAGCTCCGGATCGGTGAGCACGGTACGCAGCGCCGTGGTGATCCGGTGGAAGGAACTCTGTCCACTGTTCAACGGCCGGGCGGCGTCGTGCACCTCCGCCGGCCCGTCGATGGTGATCTCCATCCGGTCGACCCGGCAGTCCAGATGCAGGGTACGCAGCTTGCGGGCGTCGAGCAGGGCACCGTTGGTGACCAGCATCGCCGAGTAGCCGACCCGGTGCCGGTCGGCGGCGGCCACGAACCGGGCGGACAGCGAGCGGAGTACCGCGTACCCCATCAGGGGTTCGCCGCCGAACCACCGCACCACCACGGTGTCGTGCTCGCCGCTGGCCATGGCGTGTTCGACCCGGGCGGCGATGGCGTCGCGGTGCCGGGTCGGCCGGGTGGCCGGGGTGTCCCGCCGGTGCTCCTGCCCGCAGTAGTCGCAGCCCATGTTGCAGTAGCCGGTCGGCATCAGTACGAACTGCCGGTGCCGGGCGTCGTCGGCCGCCTGCGCGCCGGCGTCGATCGTCGCGGCGGTCTCGTCGGCGTCGGCGGGCACCAGCAGGCCGAGTTCGGCGAGCCGGGCCTGTTCGTCGGCGGGCAGGCCGGCCGGGCCGGGGCCGTCCAGGAGGGCCCGCGTGGTGTCGGTGTCGAGCAGGAGGGTACGGGCCCGTCCGGTGTGGAACACGGCGCGCAGTTGCCGGCCGGACGGGTGCCGGTAGGTGGTCGGACTGAACACGAGGTAGCGGCTGAGCACGAGGTCGGGCTGGGCCATGACGGGCCTTTCGGAGGTCTCGACGAGTGGCTACTGGGGGCTACCGGGGTGACGGAGTGGGCGGCGGTCGACCGTGGGGTGCAACGTCACCGGACCCGGAGCGGTCGCTCCGGGTCCGGTGCTGGTGAGAGCCGCGGCTCAGTTGAAGGCACAGGCGAAGTTGACGCTGGAGCTGTCGTCGTGCATGCCGGTGCTCTCGGTGGGCAGCTCGAAGACGACCATGCTCTGGCTGGTTGTCTCGTCCGGCTGCTGGGCTTCGACGGCGGCCTGGGTGGCCGGGGCGGCGATGGCGATCGCGGCGACGACGGCGAAGAAGGGGTTGGTGGGCACGGTCGACCTCCGGAAAAGGGCAGGGGGTGGCGAAGGAAGTGGCGGCGCAGGTGGGGTGACGCGGGCAGGTGGGGGTGGTGCCGGCCCGCGCGGGTGAGTCGGTGGAAATCGGGGGTGATACGATCTTGCTGACGTTCAAAATAAGCTGAGCGACGGATGGAAGTCAATCGTCGGGGTAGAATCAACCGTGGAACGTTGGTTGAACGGAGGTCTGCGGTGACTGAGCTGATGGCCAGCCGGGTGATCGAGGACGTGGCTACCCTCAAGGCGCTCGCCGACCCCATCCGGATGCGGGTCCTGGAGCTCGCGATGTCCGAGCCCGAGCGGACCTGGACCGCCAAGGAGCTGGCGAAGATCGTGGGCGTCGCGCCCACCAAGATCTACTACCACATCAACCAGCTGGAACAGCACCAGCTGCTGCACATCCGGGACACCCGGGTGGTCAACGGCATCATCGAGAAGCAGTACGGTGCCGGCCAGCTCAATCTGACCTTCCACCGGCGCTCCGGCGAGGAACCCAGCTCGGTGCACGAGGTGGTGGCCACCCTGCTGGACCAGATCAAGGACGAGATCGAGGCCGGACTCAACGCCGGCACCATCTCCGGCAGCAGCGAGGCGCCCGACCCGGTCCGGATGATGCTCAGCCGGGGAGTCGCCGAGATCCCGGTGGACCGGATCGCCGAGTTCCGCCACGAGCTGCAGGCCCTGATGCGGCGGTTCGAGCAGGCCGGTGTCGCCCGTGACGGCACCGCCACCGGTGGGCACCGGTTCGCGATGCTGGTCGGCATGCACCCGCTCGGGCTGTCCTGAACCCGCCTGCCGGGTCCAGCCCGTCAGCCCGTCAGCCCGGGCTGCCGGGGTCGAGCCGTCAGGTCCATCCGACGGCGACCCCGGCGGAGAACGCGCCGCTACGCAGCTCCAACCGGACCGGGATCAGTTCGCCGCTGACCGTGAAGGCCAGCGGGACCAGCATCCGGCCGCCGGGCGGCACCGGCTCGGCGAAGACGTCCCGGCTGCCGTTCTCCTGCCGGGTCGCCGCCTCGTCCACCCCGACCCAGTCACCGGTCGGCAGGTACGCCCGCTGCAACGGCCCGTACCAGAACTGTTCGGTGTCGCTGCGGTTGCGCAACCCGACCGTGGCGACACACCGCCGGTCCTGCCCACCAGCCGGCGCGCAGGCCATCCGGAAGACGGTGAACTCGAAGGCGGCCTCGGTCAGCAGCACTCCGAACCCGCCGGCCGGTGGCGCGCCGATCCACCCGCTGGCCGGCTGGTTGGCCCGGTCCAGCACCTCGGTGCCGTAGCTCACCGCGCGTACCGCCGCCACCGCCAGCCCGGTCAGCATCGCCAGCAGCAGGCCGAACACCAGCGGCGTCGCCGGGCGCCAGCGGCGCTTCGGCACGGCCGCCGCCGCCGGCAACCGCACCCGCCGCCCGGCCGGGGTGACCACCCGGCGTCGGTCGACCCGACGTTCCCGCAGTCGGCGCCGCCACCCGTACCCGATCATCGCCACCACGACGAGTGCGGACAGCCCACCGATCAGCGGCACCGACGGGCGCTGCCACCAGGCCGGGTCCGCCGCCTCGATGCCGGCCGTCGGGGTCCACCGGGCGCTCGCGCAGTCGTACGGCCGTGCGGTGTCCCGCTGGTACGCGCAGACCGGGAAGGTCTGCGCGGTGCCGGCGCCGCCCGGCCGGAACGACGCGGTGACCGTCTGCCCGCTGTTCGCCGGCAGGCTCAACTGCCAGGTGATCTCCGAGGCGTCGACCCGGCCGCCGGCGCCGACCGTGGCCACCGAGGTGGTGCTCGGTACGGCCATCCGCAGGGTGACGTCGACCGGGGACACCGTACGGTTGACCGCCTCGACCCGGTAGGTCGCCGCGCTCTGCCCGATCTCGTTGATCGTCACCGCGACCAGTTCCTGCCCCTCGGCCCGTGCCGAAGCAGCCCACTCGGCCCGCGCCGGGGCCGCACCCGGTGCCAGGATCCCCCCGCCGACCACCAGAGCGGCGCCGAACAGCCCGGCCCGCAGCGCGTGTCGCCACCATGACATCACCATCTCGTTTCCGCCCCCGACCCGAACGGTAGGCCGGCACCGGCCGTCCGGCCGGTAAAGCGCGGTTCCGCCACCTGATCCGGTGACCGGTGCTAAATTCCCGGTCCTCGCGGTGACCGTTGTCGCCCTCGCCGTGACGGTTGTCGCCCTTTGCCGTGACCGGCGGGGCGGCGCAGGCGCGGGACGATACATTGACCGGGTGCGTATCGCTCGTTTCGCCCATGGCAAGGGAATGTCGTTCGGGGTCGTCGAGGGGGAGCCGGGAGCCGGCCCCGAGGCGTTGACCGTCGCCGAGGTCGACGGCCACCCGTTCGGCAAGCTGACCTTCACGTCGCAGCGCTGGGCGCTGGCCGACGTCCGGCTGCTGTCGCCGATCCTGCCCAGCAAGGTGGTGTGCGTCGGGCGCAACTACGCCGACCACGCCGCCGAGCACGGTGCCGAGGTGCCGGCCGAGCCGTTGCTGTTCCTCAAGCCGTCGACGTCGGTGATCGGTCCACGGGACGCGATCCGGCTGCCCGCCCAGTCCCGGCAGGTGGAGCACGAGGCGGAGCTCGCCGTGGTGATCGGACCGCCCGGTGCCCGGCGCGCCGACCGGGCCGCCGCCGAGCGGGCGATCTTCGGCTACACCTGCGCCAACGATGTCACCGCCCGGGACCTGCAGCGGTCGGACGGCCAGTGGACCAGGGCGAAGGGCTTCGACTCGTTCTGCCCGATCGGCCCGTGGATCGTCACCGGGCTGGACGTCACCGACCTGGAGGTCCGCTGCGAGGTGGGTCCGAAGCCGGACGAGATGGACGTACGCCAGCTGGGCCGGACCAAGCAGATGGTCTTCGACGTGCCGACCCTGGTGTCGTACGTGTCACACGTGATGACGCTGCTGCCCGGTGACGTGATCCTGACCGGGACGCCGGCCGGGGTGAGCGAGCTGACCGCCGGCGACACGGTGTCGGTCCGGATCGAGGGCATCGGTGAGCTGGCCAACCCGGTGGTCGCGGCGGACTGAGGCAAACCGCTGCGGTATCCCGATTTGGCGCGCACCATGGGGTCAGGTAGAGTTCTGTCCCGGTGCAGCGAGCACCGATGGGGTATGGGGTAATTGGCAGCCCGACTGATTCTGGTTCAGTTAGTCTAGGTTCGAGTCCTGGTACCCCAGCCACCGACGCCGGAAGGCTCCAGATGGCGTCGGGGTGCTGGTCTCTGTTAGAGTTCGGCACCGTGTCCAACAGGACACAGCAGCACGAAACGGTAGTTTGCACCAGGAAAGTTCTGGCCCCGTCGTCTAGCGGCCCAGGACGCCGCCCTCTCAAGGCGGTAGCGCCGGTTCGAATCCGGTCGGGGCTACAGCGCTCAAGGCGCCCTCCTCCGCGAGGGCGCCTTTTTCGTCGGCACCGGTCCGGTCACCTGCCGCCCGGTCACCTGCCGTCGCCGCTGACCATCATGCCGGACATGGCCCGGCCTGCGTCGGGTATTCGCGAACTTGCCGGGATCCGGAAACGCGGGGGCTCAGAAACTCCGGAGCGGCTCAGAGCCCGGAGAGTCGTTGCCCGGCGCGGACCACGGCCATGGCGTGCCGCTCACCCGGCCGGCGGCCGAGCCGCTCGATCGGCCCGGAGACACTGACCGAGGCGATCACCCGACCGGTGCGGTCCCGGATCGGCGCGGAGACGCTGGCCACCCCGGCCTCCCGCTCGGCGACGCTCTGCGCCCAGCCACGCCGGCGCACCTCGGCGAGCGTACGGCCGGTGAACTTGCAACGGGGCAGCAGCGGCATGACGGCCTCGGGCGGCTCCCAGGCCAGCAGGATCTGGGCGGCGGACCCGGCGGTCATCGGCAGCACCGAGCCCACCGGCACGGTGTCGCGCAGGCCACTGGCCCGCTCGGCGGCGGCGACGCAGATCCGCTCATCGGCCCGGCGCAGGTAGAGTTGTGCGCTCTCGCCGGTGGCGTCGCGCAGCGCGGCCAGCAGCGGCTCGGCGGCGGTCAGCAGCACGTCGGGCGCGGCGTTGGCCAGCTCACCCAGCCGGGGGCCGGGCCGCCACCGCCCCTGGGTGTCCCGGACCAGCATCCGGTGGATCTCCAGGGCCTGCGCCAACCGGTGCGCGGTGGCCCGGGGCAGCTTGGTCCGGTCGACGAGTTCGGCCAGGCTGGCGCCGTCCACGCAGGCCGCGAGGATCACCACCGCCTTGTCGAGAACGCCGACACCGCTCATACTGTGTCCCACAAGCCGAAACATACCTCCCAGAATTTAGGATGTCCAGATGGTGGGAGCCACTTCGAAGCCGACATCGCCCAGGACCCTGGCCGAGAAGGTCTGGGACGCGCACGTGGTGCGATCCGCCGCGGGCGAGCCGGACCTGCTCTACATCGACCTGCACCTGCTGCACGAGGTCACCAGTCCGCAGGCCTTCGACGGGCTGCGGATGGCCGGCCGGCCGGTGCGCCGGACCGACCTGACCCTCGCCACCGAGGACCACAACACCCCGACCGGGTACGCCGACCCCGCGTTCAACAGCCGGCGCGGCGACCTGCTCACCATCAGCGACCCGACGTCGCGTACCCAGATCGAGACGCTGCGCCGCAACTGCGCCGAGTTCGGCATCAAGCTGCACGCCCTGGGCGACGACAACCAGGGCATCGTGCACGTCATCGGCCCGCAGCTGGGCCTGACCCAGCCCGGCATGACGATCGTCTGCGGCGACTCGCACACCGCGACCCACGGTGCGTTCGGCGCGCTCGCCTTCGGCATCGGCACCAGTGAGGTCGAGCACGTGCTGGCCACCCAGACGCTGCCGCAGTCCCGGCCGAAGACGATGGCGGTCACCGTCACCGGCGAACTCGGCCCGGGGGTCACCGCCAAGGACCTGGTGCTGGCGCTGATCACCAAGGTCGGCACCGGCGGTGGTCGCGGCTACGTGGTCGAGTACCGGGGCGAGGCGATCCGCCGGCTCTCCATGGAAGGCCGGATGACGGTGGCGAACATGTCCATCGAGTGGGGTGCCAAGGCGGGCATGGTGGCGCCGGACGAGACCACGTTCGCGTACCTCAAGGGCCGGCCGAACGCGCCGCAGGGTGCCGACTGGGACGCCGCCGTGGCGTACTGGTCCAGTCTGGCCGCCGACGAGGGGGCGACGTTCGACGCCGAGGTGATCCTGGACGCCAGCGAGATCACGCCGTTCGTGACCTGGGGCACCAACCCCGGACAGGGTGCCGCGCTGAGCGCCGTCGTGCCCGACCCGGAGCAGTTCGACACCGACGCGGAGCGGGTCGCCGCCCACCGGGCGCTGGAGTACATGGACCTGCGGCCGGGCACCGCGCTGCGTGACGTGCCGGTCGACGTGGTCTTCGTCGGCTCCTGCACCAACGGCCGGCTGGAGGACCTGCGGGCCGCGGCCGACGTGCTGCGCGGGCGCAAGGTCGCCGACGGGGTACGGATGCTCGTGGTGCCCGGGTCGGCCAAGGTCCGGGAGGCGGCCGAGAACGAAGGGCTGGACAAGGTCTTCGCCGACGCCGGTGCCGAGTGGCGGTTCGCCGGCTGCTCGATGTGCCTGGGCATGAACCCGGACACGCTCAAGCCGGGGGAGCGCTCCGCCTCCACCTCCAACCGCAACTTCGAGGGCCGGCAGGGCCGGGGCGGGCGTACCCACCTGGTGTCGCCGCCGGTGGCCGCCGCCACCGCCGTGGTGGGCCGGCTGGCCGCGCCGGCGGACCTCAACTGACCGCCGCTGGACACGCACCACGAGACGGGATCACGACATGGACAAGTTCACCGTGCACACCGGGACCGCCGTCCCGCTGCGCCGATCTAATGTAGATACCGATCAGATCATCCCGGCGGTGTACCTCAAGCGGGTGACCCGGACCGGCTTCGCCGACGGTCTGTTCAATGCCTGGCGCGAGGATCCGGGATTCGTTCTGAACAATCCTTCGTATTCCGGAGCATCCATTCTCGTCGCTGGCCCCGAGTTCGGCACCGGGTCATCGCGTGAACACGCGGTGTGGGCGCTACGGGACTGGGGCTTCCGGGCCGTGCTGTCCCCCCGCTTCGGCGACATCTTCCGCGGCAACGCGCTCAAGGAAGGGCTGCTGCCGGTCGAGTTGGAAATGCCCGCCATTGAGGAATTGTGGTCGCTGGTCGAGGCCGACCCGGCCGCCGAGGTGACCGTCGACCTGGCCAGCCGGGAGGTCAGGGCCGGTGCCTCCGGCTGGTCGTTCCCGATCGACGACTTCAGCCGGTGGCGGCTGATGGAGGGATTGGATGACATTGGACTGACCCTGCGTCACGAGTCGGCCATCACCGAGTACGAGCGCGGGCGGTTGTCGTTCAAGCCCGTCGTGGCATAGCGCACAACCGTCGAGCCGGCCCCTTCCCAACGGGTTCCCGACGCCGATTCCGCCCCCATCCGGTGGCCTGCCAACCGTCCGGCTATACCAACCGGCCGACCCGGGCCACCGGTTGGGGGCGAATCCGTTACGACACAAGGACTTTTTTCCGGCAGATGTTTGTGTCCTGCCGGTACAGGGCATACCGTGCGCGCAGAATGGCTCGTTGAGTCCAGTTGCACATACGGGAGGGAACTCGTGAACAAGGCAGAGCTCATCGATGCGCTCGCTGCTCGCCTGGGAGACCGCAAGACGGCGACGACGGCGCTCGACGCCGTCTTGGCCGAGGTTCAATCGGCGGTCACCAAGGGCGACCGGGTGGGTATCACCGGTTTCGGGGTGTTCGAGAAGCGCGTCCGCGCGGCTCGAACAGCGCGCAACCCGCGTACCGGCGAGTCGGTGAAGGTCAAGAAGACCTCGGTGCCGGTCTTCCGGCCCGGCGCGGGCTTCAAGGACATGGTGGCAAGCGGCAAGGCGCCGAAGGCCACCGCGGCCAAGTCGACCGCGGCCAAGTCCACGGCGACGAAGGCCACCGCGGCCAAGTCCACGGCGGCCAAGAGCACCGCCCGTGGCGCGGCGAAGTCCACCGGTACGGCCGCCAAGGCGACCGCCACCAAGGCGCCGGCGAAGCGGGCGGCCGGCGGTACGGCGAAGAAGACCGCCGCCGCCAAGACCACCCGGTCCGCGGCGGCCGCGCCGGCCAAGAAGTCCGCGGCCAAGAAGACCACCGCGACGCGGTCCACCGCGGCCAAGTCGACGGCGGCGAAGTCGACCGGGGCCAAGTCGGCGGCGGCGAAGAAGTCGACGGCGAAGAAGGCCCCGGCGCGCAAGTCCACCGCCCGTAAAACCACCCGCTGAGCCGTCCGGCCACACCGGCCGGACAGCAGCAGCGCGAAGGCGCCCACCGCCGTACCGGCGGTGGGCGCCTTCGTATCGGACAGGACTGCTAGAGCCGGTCCGCGCCGACCAGCCGCTCCCCGGCGAACGACAACAACCAGCCGCCGCCCTTGGCGGTACGGTGATCCGCCGCCGCCCGCCGGGTCAGCACCGTCAACGCGGCCGGGATCACCTTGCCCTGACTGCACACCGCTGCCGGCGTACCGGCCGCCGCCAACTCGGTCAGTCGGCCCGCCGCCGCCAACGCGTTCTCGTCCGGCTGCTGGCCGGCGGCCGGCTCGTCGAACACCGACTCCACTTCGACCGGCAGATCCAGCGCCTGCGCCAGCGGGGCGACCGTCTGCACACACCGCCGGGGCGACGCCGACAGCACCCGACACGGCCCGGTCAGCACCAGCAACGCCGCCAACGCCTGCGCCTGCCGCAGCCCGGCGGTGTCCAACGGGCGGGCACTGTCCGGACCCGGCCAGGTGTCCCGACTGCCGGCATGCGCGTGCCGCACCAGGGTGAGCGTCGCGGTCACCGGCGGCAACTGCGCGAACCCGTGCAGCACCCCCACGTCGTGCCGGTACGTCAACCGCTGCCGCGCCTGCGCCAACGGCAGCCAGCACAGCTCGTCGACCTCGTCGGCGGCGTCGACCGGCACCGGCCCGGACGACGCTTCGACCGCCCGCATCGACCAGTAGTCGACCACCTTCAGGTTGCCGTCCGGCATGGTGTAGCGGATCGACGGCAGCCGCACCTGCGGCACCGCCCGGATCCCGGTCTCCTCACCGACCTCCCGCACCGCCGCCGCCAACGGATGCTCCGCCGGCTCCAGTTTGCCCTTCGGCAGCGACCAGTCGTCGTGCCGGGGCCGGTGCACCAGACACACCTGCACCGCTCCGCTGTCGTCGGTCCGCCACACCACCCCGCCGGCGGCCCGGACCTCGGTCACGGCAGCCACTTCGTCCGCTGCCCCGCTGACGCCCGCTCCCAGGCGGCGGCGAACTCCGCCCGCGCCGCCCGGATCGCGGCCCGCTCCCGCTCGACCAGCCGGCCGACGGTCATCGCCAACTCGTGGTCGTCTGGATGCTCGGCCAGCACCCCCTGCCAGGTCTCGGCGGCCACCGCCGCGTCCTGATGCTCGCCGAGCAGGTTCTGCACCTTCGACAACGCCTTCGCCAGCTTCGCCGCGCCACCGCCGATCACCGGCGCCACCGCGTCCACCGCGTACCGGGCCTTCTTGCCGTTGATCCGCACCGCGTGCCAGCGCTCGTCGGAAGCGTCCAGGGTCAGGTCGGCGGCACCGTCCACGCCGCTGCCGCCGAACGCCAACCGGCGCCACGGCTTGGCCACCAGCCGAGGCAGCACCTCGGCAGCCGGGCCGGCCGCCGCCTCGGTCAGTCGCGGCTCCCGGGCCGCCTGCACCAGCATCTCCACCAGGGCAACGTACCGGTCGGAGCGCAGCGCGGCGTCCACCTCGGCCAGTGCCGCCGCCTGCCGGTCGGCGAGCGTCGCGTCGATCAGCTCGACCGCCGCCGACGGCAGCGGCGCCAACGGGTCCGCCCCGGCGGTACGCCGCAACCGGTCCCGCAGCACCTCGGCGTCGCGGGCACCACCGAGCACCCCGGCGACCCACTTCAGCTCGTCGCGCAGCGCACCCGCCCACTCGCGGTCCACCAACGCCCGGAAGGTCCGCAGGTCGCTGCGCAGCCGCCGGCACCCCACCCGCATCTGGTGCACGGCGGTGTCGTCGTCGCCGACCGGGGCGTGCAGCCGCACCAGCGGATCGTGCGCCACGATCCGGGCGACGCCGTCGCGGACCGCCCGGGTGACCACGTCGGCGGCGGTCGGCTTGGCCGGCAGGTCCTCGACCGCCGGCAGGTCCGCCGGCCCGGCGGCGGCCGCGCCCAACGCCCGTACATGCTTCGGAGTGAACCCGCCGGCGGTCGCCCCCGCCGCGACCAGGTCGGCCTCGACCCGGTCCAGCAGCGACCGCTTGGCGGCCTTCAGCTCGACCTCCACCTCGCGGAACCGCGACCGGACCGTCTTGCCGTCCAACACCGACACCGCGTCGTCGGCCAGCTCCACCAGCAGCGCGTCGTCGGCGTCGCGCAACTCCAGCACCGTGCGTACCGTGCGCACCGTCGCGGCCGGCGTCAGCTCCACCCCCCGCGAGTACGCGGTGACCAGCCACACCAGCTCCGTCGGCGGCTTGCCGCGCTTGCCGGACCGGCTGATCTCATGCCGTACGCCGGGCGCGTCGGCGGGCAGCTTCACCGTCCACGGCTTCGAGTCGCCCACCCGGTGGCGCAGCGACACCCCGGCGCGGGCCAGCCGCAGATCCGGGGTGTCGTAGTAGGTGGCGGTCAGCTTCACCGCCGGCTGCTGCACCAGCCGGCCACCGTCCGGCAGACAGCCGGACAGGTCCGGCACGGTGAAACCCGGCTCGACCTCGTACTTGCGTTCCTCCTCCACCATCGGGCCAGCCTAGCGCCGCCGACCAGGGGCCGCCGCTGTCGACAGGGCGTCGCCGGCCCGCCGACCGCCGGCGGCAGCAGGAGCTATTTGCCGGTGCCGATGAATCGTCGGAGCAGCCGCTCCTGCAGATGCACCAGCGGCCGTTCGTCGGTCGACCGGTGCCGGCTCCAGGTGCCGTCGGGGTGCAGCTCGAACGACTCGCAGTCCGGGCTGAACGCGTCGCTCATCAGCTGGTCCAGCTCGGCGCGGGCCACCGGGTCGGTCACCTGCACCAGCGCCTCCACCCGGCGGTCCAGGTTGCGGTGCATCAGGTCGGAGGACCCGATCCAGAACTCGACGTCGCCGTCGTTGCCGAACCGGAACACCCGGGAATGCTCCAGGAACCGGCCGAGGATCGACCGGACCCGGATGTTGTCCGACAGCCCCGGCACCCCGGGCCGCAGCGTGCACATCCCCCGGATCAGCAGATCCACCTGTACGCCGGCCTGCGACGCCCGGTACAGCGCGTCCACCAGCTCCTCGTCGACCAGCGAGTTCACCTTGATCTGGACCAGCCCGCCCCGGCCGTCGCGGACATGGGCGACCTCCCGCCCGATCCGCTCGATCAGCCCGCTGCGCACCCCGTGCGGGGCGACCAGCAGCCGCCGGTACGCGGTCTGCCGGCTGTAGCCGGTCAACACGTTGAACAGGTCGGTCAGGTCGGCGCCGACCTCCGGGTCGGCGGTCAGCATGCCGAAGTCCTCGTACAGCCTGGCCGTCTTCGGGTGGTAGTTGCCGGTGCCGATGTGGCAGTAGCGGCGGATCTGGTTGCCTTCCTGGCGTACCACCAGGGCGGTCTTGCAGTGGGTCTTCAGCCCGACCAGGCCGTACACGACGTGACAGCCGGCCCGTTCCAGCATCCGCGCCCAGCCGATGTTGGCCTGCTCGTCGAACCGGGCCTTCACCTCGACCAGCACCACCACCTGCTTGCCGGCGGCGGCCGCCTCGATCAGCGCGTCGACGATCGGCGAGTCACCGCTGGTGCGGTACAGCGTCTGCTTGATCGCCAGGACGAGTGGGTCGGCCGCCGCCTGCTCGATGAACCGCTGCACGCTGGTGGAGAACGAGTGGTACGGGTGGTGCACCAGGATGTCGCCGTCGCGCAACGTGGCGAAGACGCTGCGCGGCACCTCGCCCTCGACCAGCCGCGGGTGGGTGGCCGGCACGAACGGTCGGTCCTTCAGGTCCGGCCGGTCGGAGCTCTCGTAAACCTGCCACAGCGCGGACAGGTCCAGCAGCCCCGGCACCCGCAGCACGTCGTGGCTGTCCATGTCGAGCTCGCGGACCAGCAGGTCGAGCATGTGGTCGGAGATGGAGGCGGCCACCTCCAGCCGCACCGGCGGGCCGAACCGGCGCTGGGCGAGCTCCCGCTCCAGCGACTGCAGCAGATCCTCGTCGCGGTCCTCGTCGACTTCGAAGTCGGCGTTGCGGGTCACGCGGAACAGGTGGCACTCCACCACCTGCATGCCGGAGAACAGCTGACCGAGCTGGGCGGCGATCAGATCCTCGACCGGCAGGAACCGGGCACCCAGCCCTTCCTGGCTGACCACCACGAACCGGGGCACGTTGTTCGGCACCTTGATCCGGGCGAACAGCTCCGGACCGCCGTCCGGGTCACGGACCGCGACGGCCAGGTTCAACGACCGGCTGGAGATGTACGGGAACGGGTGCGCCGGGTCGACGGCCAGCGGGGTCAGCACCGGGAAGATGTGCTCCCGGAAGTAGGTGCGCAGCCCTTCCCGCTCACCGGTGCTCAGATCGCTCCACCGGATCAGGTGGATGCCCTCGGCGGCCAGCCGAGGCCGGACCTCCTCGGTGAAGCACCGGGCGTGCCGGGCGACCAGGCCGGCGGTCTTCGCCCCGATCAGCTCCAACTGGGTACGCAGCGGCAGCCGGTCACCGCCGCGTACCGGCAGCCCGGCCTGCAGCCGGCGCTTCAGCCCGGCGATGCGGACCATGAAGAACTCGTCGAGGTTGCTGGCGAAGATGGCCAGGAACTTGGCCCGCTCCAGCAGCGGCGTCTGCGGGTCCTCGGCCAGCTCGATCACCCGGGCGTTGAAGTCGAGCCAGGACAGCTCCCGGTTGAGGAAGCGGTCGTCGGGCAGCGGCTGACGGGCCAGGGTGGCCGGCTCGTCCGGCTCGGCCGGTTCGGCGGTGTCCGACACCGGGTTGGCCGGGTCGGGGGCCTGCACCGGCAGCGGCGCGGCTGGCGCGTTGGTTGCGGACTCGGCCACCGCCTGCGGCGCCGGCTCGGTGGTCTCCGGCGCGGCCACCGCCTCCGGTTCCGCGCTCTCGGGTGCCGGTTGGGGCGCCGCCTCCGGTGCCGCCTTGGTCCGTCGGCGGGCGGTACCGCCCGCGGACTTGCGGGCGCTGCCGGCCGTGGATCTGCGGGCGGTGCCGGCCGTCGACTTGCGGGCGGTGCCGCCTGCCGATTTGCGGGCGGCGCCGGTCGACGACTGACGGCGGGCCGGCCGGGGCGTCGCGGTCGCGCCGCCGTCGGGCTGGTCGGCGGCAGACTGGTCGGTGCCGGCGGGCTGGTCAGCGGTGGGCTGGTCGGCTGCGCGGCGCGGACGGGCGGCGGCGCGCCTGGAGGGGGCGGGCGTCACCCGGTAATCATGACCTGATCACGGTGAACTTGACATGAATTCGCCCGGCTCCAGCTAGCCGAATGTGGGCAACGTGACGCGGTTAACGTGCCCGGACTCGTCACGCTCGATGCGTACCCGCTGACCCAGCCGCAGCAGCCGCAACCCGGAAGCATCGAACGCGGCCGCCGGGAACGCCAGCTCCGCCCCGTCGTCGAGCAGCACCGTGCCGCTGCGGGTCGCCGGATCGAAGGTCGCCACCGTGCCCTGCATCTCAGCTCACCGACCTGTGTCGCATGCCAGCACGGTACCCGCTGGGGCACAGGGCGGCGGTGTGCCGGCCCAGGCCGAGCCGGGCCGCGTCGGCGAGGTCGGCGGCGGTGTCCACGTCCCGGCGCAGCGTCGGCCAGTCCCCGCCGCACCGGACGGCACCCGACCGTTGATGCCGTACCGCCGATCCGGCGCCGAAACCCGGCCGCAGCGCGGTGCCGACGGCGGCCGCCAGCAGCACCGTGCCGGTGCCGGCGGCGTCCGGCACGAACCAGCGGTCCACGCCTGCCCCGGCGGCGGTGTCGAGGGCGCTGACGGTGCCGAGGACAGCGCCGGTGCCGGTGTCGAGGGCGGCGGCCAGCTCCGCCGGGCGCAACGCCGGCAGGTCAGCGGTCAACGCGGCGACCGGCCGGCCAGCGTCGACCGTCGCGGCCCCGTGCGTCACCGCCGCGTTCAGCCCGCTCACCTCCGGTGCGCCGAGCTCCGGCCCGGTGAGCTCCGGGTCGGCGACGGTACGGGCACCGAGCCCACCCAACGCGGCGGTGGCCGCCGGATCCGAGGTGACCACCAGCACCTCGGCGACCAGCGGGCAGGCCAGCGCGGCGGCGACGGTGTCGCGGGCCAGGGCCAGCGCCAGCTCCTCATGCGGTACGCCGTCGAGCGCACCCCGCAGCCGGCTCTTCGCCACCGCGAGCCGCTTGACCGGCAGCACCACCGACCAGGTCGCGTTCCGCACCGCTCCATCCTGCCGGCTGGGCTCGCATTGGCTCTGGCCGGGTCGGACAGGGCATGATTCGCTGCGTCGGTCGGCAAGACGGCGGTCGGGGTGTGGTGACCCGGTGGTGGCCAGGGTGGTGGCCAGGGTGTGGTGACGAGGAGGATCGGGTGGCGCGGCGGAAACTGGGCTTCTGGCGACGCTTCATCGTGATGGTGGTCAAACCGACCCTGCTCGTATGGACGAAGCGGACCTGGTCCGGGATGCAGCACATTCCCGGCACCGGTGGGGTGATCGTCGTCGCCAACCACATGTCGCACGCCGACCCGATGGTCATCGGTCACTACCTCTACGAGGCCGGCCGCTGGCCCCGGTTCCTCGGCAAGGCCAGCCTGTTCACCATCCCGGTCATCGGGCGCTGGCTGCTCAAGGTGAAGCAGATCCCGGTGCACCGGGGCAGCGTCGACGCGATCAAGTCGCTGGAGGCGGCGATCGTCGGCGTCGACGAAGGCGGCGCGTTGGTGATCTACCCCGAGGGGACGACCACCCGTGAGCCGGACCTGTGGCCGATGCGTGGCAAGACCGGCGCGGCCCGGCTGGCGTTGACCACCGGCGCCCCGGTCGTGCCGGTGGCGATGTGGGGTCCGCAGCAGATGTACGACCCGCGGACCCGGAAACTGAACCTGCTGCCCGGCCGGAAGGTGACCGTCATCGCCGGCGAACCTTTCGACCTGAGCAGATGGGCCGGGGCCGAGCCGACCCGGGCGGTGCTGGAGGAGATCACCGAGACCATGATGCTGCGGCTGCGGGACATGGTCGCCGAGATCCGGGGCGGCGAGGCGCCGCCGCTGTACACCCCGAGCGCCCGCCGCAACAACCGGTCCACCGGCACCCCGGAGCCGGGACAGTGACCGGGACCGGCCGGGCCGTCGTCCTGGGTGCCGGCTCGTGGGGGACCGCGTACGCCAAGGTGCTCGCCGACGCTGGCGCCGACGTGGTCCTCTGGGCCCGGCGCGAGCAGGTCGCCGCCGCGATCCGCGAGTACGGCACCAACCCCGACTACCTGCCGGCGGTGCGGCTGCCCGACCGGGTCACCGCCACCAGCGACGCCGCCGAGGCGATCAAGGGCGCGGGGCTGGTCGTGCTCGCCGTACCGTCGCAGACGCTGCGCGGCAACCTGGGTGACTGGGCCGCGCACATCGGCCCCGACGCGACCCTGGTCAGCCTGATGAAAGGGATCGAACTCGGCACCACCAAACGGATGAGCGAGGTGATCGTCGAGACCACCGGGGTCGGCCCGGACCGGGTGGTGGTGGTCTCCGGCCCCAACCTGGCCGCCGAGATCGCCGCCGAGCAGCCGGCCGCCAGCGTCGTCGCCGGCACCGACGCTGGCCGGACCGCCGCCGTGCAGCAGGCGATGCTCACCGGCTACCTGCGGCCGTACACCAACGACGACGTGATCGGCTGCGAGCTGGGCGGGGCGGTGAAGAACGTGATCGCCCTGGCGTACGGCATCGCCACCGCGATGCGCCTCGGTGACAACACCAAGGCCACCCTGATCACCCGAGGGCTGGCCGAGACGGCCCGGCTGGGGGTGGCGCTCGGTGCCGACCCGCTGACCTTCTCCGGCCTGGCCGGCCTCGGTGACCTGGTCGCCACCTGCTCGTCGCCGCTGTCGCGCAACCGGACGTTCGGCGAGCACCTGGGCCGGGGGGAGACCCTGGAACAGGCGCAGGCCGCCACCCGGCAGACCGCCGAAGGGGTGAAAAGCTGCCTGTCGATCCGGGACCTGGCTCGCGCGCACGGGGTGGAGATGCCGATCACCGAGCAGGTGGAACGGATCTGCCACGAGGGCCTGGACCCGCGTACCGCGTTGACGCTGCTGATGACGCGGGCCACGAAACCGGAATAGGCTCTGCCGCCAGCCGGCGACGTCGGTGAGGATGAACGTCATGACCGCCACTTCCCGCGACCCGGGGTACGGCGACGGCACCCGGTGTGTCGCCGCGGGGCTGCCCGAGCCGACGCCCGGCCAGCCGTTCCTGCCCGGCCCGGTGTTCGCCGCCCCGTACCACCTGGACCCGGTGACCGGGCCGTCGCCGGACCGCGACGGCTACGCCCGGGAGGACAACCCGACCCGGCGGGCGCTCGAATCGGCCATCGGTGACCTGGAAGGCGGCGACACGCTCGTCTTCGCCAGCGGCCAGGCGGCGATCACCGCGCTGCTGCTGACCGCGCTGCGGCCCGGCGACACGGTGCTGCTGCCCGCCGACGGCTACTACACGGTGCGGGCGTTGGCCGCCACGGTGCTGGAGCCGATCGGCGTGACCGTGCGGCTGATGGCGACCGCCGGACCGTACCCGGATTTCGCCGGGGTGCGGCTGGTGCTGCTGGAAACCCCGGCCAACCCGGGGCTGGACGTCTGCGACGTCGCCGCGCTCGCGGCGGCGGCGCACGACGCCGGCGCGCTGGTCGCTGTCGACAACACCGCGCCGACCCCGCTCGGGCAGCGGCCGCTGGACCTGGGTGCGGACATCGTGGTCGCCTCCGGCACCAAGGCACTGACCGGTCACTCGGATCTGCTGCTCGGCTACCTGGCCACCCGCTCGGCGGCGGCGCTGGCCGATGCGAAGCGGTGGCGCAAGCTGACCGGGTCGGTGCCGGGGCCGTTCGACTGCTGGCTCGCCCACCGGTCACTGGCCACCCTGGACCTGCGGCTGGCCCGCCAGTCAGCCAACGCGGAAGCGGTCGCTGCCGCGCTGGCCGGGCGCCGTGACGTCACCGGCGTACGCTGGCCCGGCCTGCCGATCGATCCGTCGTACGCGGTCGCGGCAGCCCAGATGCGGCGCATCCCAGGAATCGTGTCGTTCGACCTGGGCGACGCCGACCGGGTGGGCCGCTTCCTGACCGCGTCGAAACTGGTGTCGGCGGCCACGTCGTTCGGTGGTCTGCACACGGCCGCCGACCGGCGGGCCCAGTGGGGCGACGACACGTCACCGGGCTTCGTCCGGCTCTCCTGCGGCGTCGAGGACACCATGGACCTGGTACGCGACATCACCGCCACCCTGGACGCCACCAACTGATCCGCTACGGCAGATGTTGTGTCGGGCCCTGGCGGCCTACTGGTAGACGTCCTTTCGGTGCCCGACGGCGACCTTCACGCTGCCGCACCATCGGTGCGGTCGGCCAGCAACGCTTCGACCTCCCGAGGATCGACCCCGAGCGACTCCAGGGCCGCCGACAACGGCACGAACTGCCCCTCGGCACGGGATCGGGCGATCGCCGCAGCATCCCGGCGATCCCGGAACGCCTCGATCTCCTCCCACTCGTCGATGCCGACCAGGACAGCAACGGGCCGCTCGTACTTGGTGATGACGACCGGTTCCCCGGTGCGCTCCACCCCGTCCAGCACCCGGCCCGCACCGTCTCGGAACTCCCGCAGGGTAATCCTTGTCATGTGCCGAACTGTACCGTGCGGTACCGTTCTGGATGTCGGTTGGCAGACTTGGCCACGTGACGGCCAGCGGGTGGAAGGTGGGGTCCGGGTGACGGGGCCGGGTGGCAGTCCGCCGTCCGGCTACCGGCGACTGGCGGTGTACCGGCTGAGCGCCTGGTTTCTGCGCTTGGCGGCCGTGGCGTTGCCCTGCTTCTTCATCTGGCCGCAGGTCTGGTTCGTGTTGCCAATCGTCATCGTTTTCGGGCTGATCGTGACGTTGCCGCTGCGCTACCTGGCCCACTTCGAATGGAGGATGCCGATGCTCGACCTCGATGCGTCAGTGCTCAAGGACGCGTTGGACGTACGGTACTGGTGAGAGCTGCCGACGATCCGGTGCGGCGTGTCCGGGAGGCCCAGGCCTACTGGCGGGCGATCCGTTCCCTGAGGATCGCCTTGCTCGCGTTCCTGATCGTCGGTGTCTCGGTCCTGGCGATCCTGCTGGGTGGGCCGGTGGCAGTGTTCAGGACGGCGATCGAATTCATTTTCGTGGTGGTCTTTGCTGCGATTATTACGCACTCGCTCTCTGTCCTTTCGTTGTACCGTCACATCCATCAGATCCCCGAACTGGCCGCCATGAACCCCTTCGAACGTGGACCGAAGTTGTTCGGCCTGGTGGCGAGAGACCTGTTCGACCTGCGCAGGTGGTGTCCGCCACGATGATCCGAGATCCGAGTACGGTGAGGCGGGTGACGGACCGGTGCTGAGTGGTGCCCTCAGCGTTCAAAGGACGCGGTGGAGGTTCGAGACTGGTGAGATCTGTGACAGGGGTGCGGTCATGTCGAATCCTTTGGTGGTAGCCATACTGCTCCTGGGTCAGGCGTGTGCGTGATGATTGTTGGTCCTGTTCGTTGCTGCGTGCTGAAGTATCCAGCCAGGGCTTTCCGTGGAGCTCTGCGTAAATCATCTTTATCGGCTGCGGTGACAATCGTCCTTGCTGCCCTGACGTTGGCTGGTTGTAGTTCGATCGACGAGTTCACTGTCTCGAAGGACGGAAGATCTTATCCGGGTAGTCGATCGGCTAGTTCGCTAGAGGAGTCGCTGAAGGACTACGACTTGAAATTACCCCATTGCGCTTTATCTGATGTTCGATTCTGGGATGCTCCCGAGGAAGATGACTGGGGTCGAAATCTGATACTGCGAATTTCAACGTCAGTCGATTGTCTGGATAGTTTCCTCGATGCGCTTGGGATGACATCAGATGATTTGACAGAAGGTTTTCTCCCTCCGCCATACTGGGCTTACGACGCTAGCGGTCATCCGTACGGGGTTGGGAATTATGTCAATCTAGTGAACAGTGGTGGCGTAGTTCTTCCTGCGACGAAAAGGCGGGGCATGAAAGACATGCAGGTTTACGTGGCAGTGGAGGACGGTTCTCCCCTTATCGTGCACGTTCGAGCGATATTCCCATGAGGCGTTGAACAGCGACCCGGCAGGGCTATTGCATAGTCGGGTTACCCATGGTCTGGCCGAGTTTCCTCTGGTTACGGCATCGACAAGGTCGCATCGGGAGGTGTCGTGACCCGCCGCCGTGACTACTACCGCGACCCGGCCGCGCCGAGGGCGAACAGGATCGTTCCGGTGGTGCGGCGATCGTCACCGACGGTCGCGGTCGGGGGCTCCTGCACCGACGCGCCGACTCCGGCAACTGGTCGCTGCCCGGCGGGACGATTCTGGTCGGCGACGAGTCCACCGAGGTGCGGTTTGGACCCCGCCAGCGCGCTGGCGGGGTGCGGTCAGGCGGTGAGGGTGCCGGTCTTGGTGGCGGTGAGGAAGGCCGACCAGTTGGCGGAGGAGATGGTCAGGACCGGGCCGGTGGGGTCCTTGGAGTCGCGTACGCCGATCACGCCGGCCAGCCCGTCGGCGACCTCGACACAGTCGCCCTGGCTGTTCGATCGGCTGCTCTTGCGCCAGGTGGCAGCGGTCAGGTCGGTCATGGCTCGTACTCCTTCGCCGTGTCCAGCAGCAGCGCCCGTGACTCGGCCTCGCTCAACGCGGCCGACCGGATGTCGTGGTAGACCCAAGCGTACCGGTCGCACTCGGCCTGCTTGTCGAGGAAGAGCGCGCCGGTGATCGACTCCTGGTAGACGGTGGTGGGTTCGTACTGCTCGGGAAAGTCCAGGATGGTGAACAGTCCGCCGGTCAGCACCCCGGCGTGCAGGTCGGACGAGAACGGCAGGACCCGGACGGAGACGTTCGGCAGCCGGCCGGCATCGGCGAGCCGACGCACCTGTGTCGCCATGACCTGGCGCGACCCGACCACGCGACGCAGCACCGCCTCGTCGACGACGATGTCGAACTCCGGCGACTGCGGCTCCAGCCGGGTCAGTAGTCGGGCCCGGCCCAGCCGCACCGCGACCCGGTCGGCGATCTGGTGACGGGGCACGCCGTCGACGTCCTTCGTGAAGACTGCGGTGGCGTACTCCCGGGTCTGCAGCACGCCCGGGATGAGCTGGCTCTGATAGACGCGGATCCGGCTGGCGGCCTCTTCCAGGCCCACGTACAGCTCGAACCAGGAGGGCAGACTGGCGTAGTCGTGCCACCAGCCCTTCTCCCTGGTCTTGGTCGCCAACGCGGCAAGGATCTCGGTGGTCTCCTCGTCGACGCCGTACAACTCGCAGAGCAGCACGACGTCGCCGGAGCGGACCGGGACCTCGCCGCGCTCCATCCGCCACAGCTTCGTCGCCGACCACTCCAGCTCGCTGGCGACCGACGTCTGCGGCAGTTGGGTCAGCCGCTCGCGCAGCTGACGCAGCTCCCGGCCCAGTCGTCGGCGCGGTACGGACGAGTTCAGCACGGACGGGGACATGGCTACCACCTCCTGGGATGCTCGACCCGACCCATCCTGCCGTCACTAGTGGACTTATGAACTCCGTCGATCGGTGGACGGGTGGCTCGGCTCAACGTCGACGGGATTTCGTCAGAGTTGTACGCCTGGCCGGTCGTACCCGACTGATAACCCTGTGTTGCTCGATGTCCGGTGAGGGAGGTTTGTGGTAGCGGATCGTGATGCCCCCTTTACAGATACGGACATGGATATCTAGGGTCGGACGTACATGACGCATAGCCACGGGGGTCCCTAGTGGATGCTGCCCAGACGCCGCCGACCCGTCCGAGCCGCCCACGACATCGCTGGCCACAGAGCCTGGCCACCACCACCGCAGCAGCCACAGCCGCCGCACTGACGCTGAGCCGAATCGAAGCCGACTCAGGGCCCCGTCCCGGCCTGGTTGACACCGAACCGCATCCACTGACGTAGCCCGCTTCGGCGCATCAGCGGTAGCGATGCTGCCTCGATCAGAACTTGCCCAAGACCGCGATCAAGTCACGGGAGTCTTAGTGGATGTCAGCGTGACACCGCCTGTCCTGACCCGTTCGAGTACCCCGCACCGACGTTGGGTGCGGACCCTGGCGGCTATCGTGCTGATGCTGGCTGGTGTGGTTGTGCTCTCGTCTACGCCTGCGGAAGCCGAACCGCCTCAGCCCCAGTGCGTGGACCAGGTCGCCACGTCGGCTGAGGCCGAGCGGATCGCGCGTGCTTGTGCCGCCCGTGTCGAGGCCCTCGATGAGCGTGACGAGTATTCCCAGGTCTACGTGGAACCTGACGGCACCCGCACGCTGGAGTCGGCCGTCGTGCCTCAGCGGATCCGGACCGGGACCGACTCGTGGGTGCCGGTATCGACCGATTTGGCGGCGCAGCCGGATGGCCGGCTCGCCCCGGCGGCGACGACTGCCGACGTGACATTCAGCGGTGGCGGAACGGCCCCGCTGGTAACCCTGCAGGTCGACGGAGAAGACCTCACCCTGTCGTGGCCTGATACGCTTCCTACGCCGACCGTGCAAGCTGACACGGCTGTGTACGCCTCGGTTCTACCGGACGTCGACCTGCATGTGATGGCCACGGCGACAGGCTTCAAGCACGTCCTGGAGGTCAAGACCGCTCAAGCGGCAGCCCACCCGGACTTGGCCCGAGTGCGTTACATCCTCGGTGGTGACATTGCTCCGGAGCCGCTGCCCGATGGCGGGCTCCGACTTGCCAACTCCCAAGGGCGGACGGTCGGGGTCACCCCGACCGCGTCGATGTGGGACTCGTCGGTCGACCCGGCAAACGGCGGCGAGGTAACCGACGGCGGACGCGGCGCCGTTACTGCTGCTGCAGAACCTCCGGAGCCGTCGACCGCTGCCGGCCCCGGTCCAGCCGCCGCCAAGGCGGCGATCGACGTGGACGTTGTCGCTGGCGACCTGGAAGTCCTGCCGGACCCGGCGGTGCTGAACGGCCCGGAGACGACCTACCCGGTGTTCATCGATCCGGCATTCGACAACAAGAGCACCTCATGGGCGTACGCGAACAACAGCAACAACAACTGGGATGTGGAAAACCAGGCGTGGGTTGGGCGGAATCCGTACGACGACGTCCTTTACCGGTCCTACTTCCGCTTCAACATCTGGCCAGTTCGTAGCAAGCAGATCCTCTCCGCCGAGGTGCGTATGCGCCTCGACCACTCCTGGTCCTGCTCGCCAACCTGGGTGCATCTCTTCCGGACAGCAGGGATCAACAACACACCGCGGATGTCCTGGGGCGCACGTCCACTTCCAACGTCGGCCTACCTCGGGGCGCAGGACGCGAACGCGAACGAGGCCGGCGGGTGCGGCGTGATCCAGGACGACGTCAACGTCGAGTTCGGCGGTTCCGCCGTGACCAACGACGTGCAGTACTCGGTCAACCAGCAGTGGAGCGGCTACACCGTCGGGCTGTGCGCCTGTAACCCCTCTGGGCAGTATGAGTGGAACCAGGACAGGTGGAAGAGGTTCTACGTCGACCAGAGCTGGTTGATCGTCAACTACAACTCCCGACCGGGTACCCCGACCGAACTGACCACGTCGGCGGTCGCCTGCAACGGTATCGTCGGCACGACGTCGCCGACGCTGCGTGCCCGGTATCGCGACTCGGACGGATCGGACACCCTGGTCGGCACGTTCGAGTGGAGACAAGTGGGTGGCGGAGCCACCCTAGTCACCGGCCCGTCGCGTCCAGCCAACAATTTCGGCGAGGTCACCCTCAATCTCGGGGCGGGGGCCGAAGGCAAAACGTACGCCTGGCGAGTGCGTGCCAACGACAGTCATGCCGATTCCGACTGGTCCACGAGCTGCCAGTTCACCGTCAACGCCAGCGCGCCGCCAGCCCCGGGGATCAGCTCCACCACCTACCCGTCCGGGCCGACAGCGCACGGCGGTCCCGGAGAATCCGGCACATTCACCTTCACCGCCGGCGCCACAGACGTGACCACCTATGTCTATGGCTGGAGTAACCCACCTGGGACAACTGTCTCAGTTTCCCCGGGTGCCTCCCACACACTCACGCTCACGCCACCCCGGTACGGCTACAACGCCCTACACGTCTACAGCAAGGACAGCGCCGGCACGCCGAGCCCGACCAGCGTTTACTCCTTCCTAGTCGGGGCACCATCGACGCCTATCGGGCACTGGCCGATGGATACCATCAACAACCGGGGTCTCAGCAACATCACGGGAAGTTCCGGCGATCTTGTCGCTGCGGGTGACGTTACATGGCCGAGCGACACCCGACTGATCGGCGAGAGTGTTCCGTTCTTCGACAGCGTGACCGAGTCGCCCACCAACATATATGGCACCGCGACGGCGAACGTGCCGGAGTTGGATACCGCTGAGTCGTTCAGTGTCACGGCATGGGTACGAGCGTCGGCACTCACCACCGGAAACCGCACGGCGGTCAGTCAGGACGACAGTGACTTCAGCGGCTTCTATCTCGGCATCCGTTATCTCGGTAGTCCGCCGGTGCCATACTGGTCGTTCATGATGGGCGATTCGCCCGCCACCGGCTCCAACCATCGAGCGGACTCGGTAGTGCCGATAACCGCTGCGGACGTCGGGAAATGGACGCATCTTGCCGCCGTCCACGACGCTGAGCTCGGCATCATGCGTCTCTATGTAAACGGTGAACTGGCGGCGGAGACCAGCCGAGCCGCGACACCGTGGACGGCTGTAGGTTCACTCGTGGTAGGTCGGGCGCTGTGGTACGGAGCGCCGACCGACACCTGGCGTGGCGAGGTCACAGATCTGCGGATCTGGGACCGAGTAGTGGTTCCGGACGATCTATACGGCACGAACGAGGATCCGACTGCGGGCGTCCCGTTCAGCAACGGCGTACTGTCCCCGCCCAGGGTCGGGTTCTGGGATTTTTCCGGCACTGCGGACTGCTGGTGTGACCAGGCGCTTGACCTGGAATACTGGGGCCGCAACATCTATTTGCGCGGATGGGACGCTGCTCCACCATCATCGGCGTTCACTACTGACGGTCAGGATCAGGACGACGCCGCCTGGTTCGACGGCGATTCCGGGTATGCGACCACGGCCGACCCCTACACCCCACTGACCTAAACTTTGGTCGTTTTGTGGGTAATAGCGCCGGTTTCGGGGTGGGTGTGGGTCGGGTGCGGGACGTGAAGAAGCTCCTGGTAGGACATGGATTGACTAGATCAACATGTTCCAACCAGGAGCTTCGGTGTCGAATTCTGCCATGCTGTCCGCCAGCGCGGTGCGACAGGCCGCCGATCAGCGGGAGACGCTGCGGGCAGCGGTGATCGCCGGGCCCGCCGGTGTCGGGACCCTCGACGAGCAGGTGACCGGCCGGTTGTGGCCACTCCTGGCCGATGCCGCACTGATCGAACGGGCGCGGGCCACGGTCGGGCACGTCGACGCCCGGCGGCGGGTGCTGACCGGAGCGGTCACGGTGATGATCGTGCTCGGGCTGTGCCTGTTCCGGCGGGAGAGCACATCGGTGGTGACCGCACGGGTGACCTCACGGCTCCCCCGGACCCGGGTGGAGGGCGCACCGACCGCCGCGGCGGTGTCGAAAGCCCGGGGCAGACTCCCCGCAGCGGTGCACCAGCGGGTGTTCACCGACGCCGCCCGGTCCACACCGACGTTCGGGCCCGAGTCGTACGCGTTCGGTCTGCTGGTCACCGCGATCGACGGCACCGTGTTCGACCTGGCCGACACGACACGGACACGGGCCGGGTTCACCACCCCGACCGGCGGCCGGTTCCCCCAGGCCCGGATGGTCGCCCTGGTCGCCTGCGGCACCCGCTGGATCCTCGCCGCCCGCATCGCCTCCTCCGGGACCAGCGAACAGGCCCTCGCCGACGACCTGATCGGCGAACTCCAACCCGGCACCATCAACCTCGCCGACCGGGGCTTCTTCTCCATGGACCGCTGGACGCGGGCGGCCGCCACCGGGGCGCACCTGCTGTGGCGGGTCAAGAACGGCGCCCGGAGCCTGCCCGCCCGACTGGTCGAGGTCCTCCCCGACGGCTCCGCGCTCGTGCAACTCGCCGAGTCCGACGCGATGCTGTCCCGCCGCCGCACCACCCGCGCCGACCGCACCCTGCCCCGACTCCGTCCGACACTCGCCCGTCTGGTCGAGTTCACCGTCACCACCCGCGACCGCGCCGGCCGCACCACCCACAGCCGCTACCGCGTCCTGACCACCCTGCTCGACCACCACCGTCACCCCGCCACCACACTCGCCGCGCTCTACGCCGAACGATGGCAGATCGAACTCACCTACGGACGACTGAAGACCACCCTGCGGGGACCCCGCACCCGACCACGCGGACACACCCCCGAACTCGCCTACCAGGAACTCTGGGCGCTACTGACCGTCTACAACGCCCTCGTCCGACTCGCCGTGACCACCGCCGTCGACCTGAACATCGACCCCGACGCGGTCAGCTTCGCCACCGTCCTCGCCCTGACCCGCGCACACCTCGCAAGCCAGGACCCCGCACCCTGCGTCAACTGCGGACACGACGACCCCGACCCCACCACCACCCTGCTCACCGCGATCGCCGCCCAACCCCACAACCGACACACCCGCACCCGCACCGGCCCCCGCACCAAACGACAACGACGAACACAACGCACCCGCGACGTCACCTACGAGATAACCATCACCCAGACCGACCTACCCAAAGCCAGCAAAACGGCCAAAGTTTAGGTCAGTGCCCCTACACCCTGATCGAGCAACCGGTCGTCCGGACCGATCAGTCGTTCACTGTTTCGGCATGGGTGCAACTCGACGGCGATCCGTCCGATCCGCTGCCGACAGAGAACGCGGCTGCGGTTGCCCAGGGCGGGGCACAGGTAGAAGCGTTCGTGCTCGGCTATGACGCGGGTGACCAGCAATGGGGCTTCTGGATGCGGGGCAGCGACGCCGCCGACAGCCCGGCCTTGGCGTTGGCGACCTCGCCGGTGACGCCAGTGCCGGGTGAGTGGGTCCATCTGGTGGGCGTCTACGACGCAGGCACCAGTGCCATCAGCCTCTATGTCAATGGGCAGACCACCGGACCAGTTCAGCTCAGCGCGCCGATGACGTGGTCTGCCACCGGTGCCCTCACGCTTGCCAGGGAACGCTGGAACGGGGCCCTGAGCAACTTCTTCCCCGGAAGCATCGACCAGGTGTCGGTCTACGCAGGCAGCGTGAGTGCCCGCGAGGTCGGCAATCTGTACGGCGCCACCTCATGATCCGACTCCCCTCCTTCCGACATCGGCTTGTATCGGAGGTCGTAGTGTCAACCACCCTGCCTCGCCCAGCGACACGCCGGCATCGGGCGCGCCAGACGGGAATGGCGCTTCTCGCAGTGGCTGTAGCTGTTTCACTGGTCGCCGTCGCACCCCCGGCGCGCGACGCGGCTGCAGCTGCGTCGGTAAATCTGCAACCGGATCAGCTGTCGGTGGTGGACACATTCGCCGTTCCGGCCCGCCAGGACGGCGAGGACCGATCCAGCAACGAACGCTACGAGCCAACGCCAGTAGTTTGGCCAAAGCCAGGCGTACGCGAGGTCGACCTGGCCGGTGCGATGATGACCCGGGAACAGGCTCGGCGGCTGGGCCAGCCGGTGAGGCCGACCCAGGTGCGGGTGCCCGAAGCCCCAGTCTGGCTTACTCCTGTCCCGGCGTCAGGCAGCCAGACTGCCGAGCCGGGGCCGATTCGAGTCGATCTGCTCGACCGGGCAACAACCCGGCGAGACTGGCATCGGGCCGGCGTCCTGATGCGACTCAGCCAGATCGACGGGACGGCTGGGTCGAGTCGAGTGGTCGTCTCGGTGGACTACTCCGGATTCGCCAGCGCTTTCGGCGCGGACTGGTCGACCCGGCTACGGTTGGTCGAGCTACCAGCCTGCGCGCTGACCGATCCGGCTGCGGCCAATTGCGGTGCACGCCCGCTGGCCTCCCGCAACCACGTCGGTGATCAGCGGGTGACCGCGGAGATCACCATCGGCGAGGGCGGTTCCGGCCGAGCCGGCCGTCCGGGGTCCTCCACCGTCGTCGCGCTGCTGGCTGACTCGTCGTCCGCCGCCGGTGACTATGGCGCTACTCAGCTGCAGGCATCGTCGACCTGGGCGTCTGGCGGAGGATCGGGCGACTTCTCCTGGTCGTATCCGATGCGTGTGCCGCCGTCGCTTGGCGGTCCGGCACCCAGCACGGCCCTTGCGTACTCCTCTTCCGCTGTTGACGGGCGTAGCGAAGCGACCAACAACCAGCCGTCCTGGATCGGTGAGGGCTTCGAGTATTCACCAGGGTTCATCGAGCGGCGCTATCGTCCGTGCGCGCAGGACATGGACGGCGGGGCGAACAACACCGTGGCCACGGGGGACCTGTGCTGGGCTCGAGACAACGCGGTACTGTCGCTCAACGGCAGCTCGGTCGAGTTGATCCGCGACGGTAGTAGCGGTGTCTGGAAGCCGAAGCAGGACGACGGCTCCAAGGTCGAGCGACTCACCAACACCACCAACGACGACAACAGCAACGAGTACTGGAAGGTCACCGCTGCGGACGGCGTGCAGTACTTTTTTGGCCTGAACCGGCTTTCCGGCTGGACGACCGGCAAGCCAACGACCCGCTCGGTCTGGACGGTGCCGGTCGCCGGCAATCACTCCGGTGACCCGTGCCACGCGTCGTCGTTCGGCGGGTCCTTCTGCAACCAGGCATGGCGGTGGAACCTCGACTACGTGGTCGACCCGCACGGCAACACCATGTCCCTGTGGTATGACCCGCAGACGAACAAGTATGGTCGGAACTTCACCGCCGCCAGCGCCGTGACCTACACCCGCGCCGGAGTGCTCGCTCGGATCGATTACGGCACCCACAATCGAGGCGGCACGGACACGGTGTACAGCAGCACGGCTTCGCCCACGCGGGTGGTCTTCGACAGCGACGACCGGTGCGTGACCTCGTCGTGCGCCACGCACGACGAGAACAACTGGCCGGACACGCCGTGGGACCAGCAGTGCACCGGATCCACCTGCGCCGGATTGTACACCCCGACCTTCTGGTCAACGAGCCGGCTCGCGTCCGTGACGACCCAGGTGTGGGACTCTGGCAGCAGCAGCTATCGCGCAGTCGACTCGTGGACGTTGACCCACGACTTCCCGCCGACCGGAGATGGCACCCGGCGCGGGCTGTGGCTCGACTCAATCGTGCATACCGGTCACGCCGCCAGCCCGTCGATAAGTCTGCCCGAGGTCAGCTTCGACTGGCTGCAGCTGCCCAACCGGGTCGACTCCTCCGGTGATGGGAAGCCAGCGATGAACTGGCAGCGAATCAGTGACATCTGGACCGAAGCCGGTGGTCGGATCTCGATCGCCTATACCTCACCGCAGTGCCAGCCCGGTGGCCCGATGCCCTCGGCCGCGCACACCAACACGCTGCGCTGCTACCCAGTCATCAGCGACGCGGCAGGTGGGGGCACCGAGACCGACTATTTCCACAAATATCTGGTCACGATGGTGACCGAATCCGATCAGACCGGCGGCGGCGTGGACGTGGTCACCGCCTACGAGTACCTCGGCAACCCGGCTTGGCGCTACACCAAGGATGACGGGCTCAGCAAGGACGGTTACCGCACCTGGTCGGATTATCGCGGCTACTCGACTGTCCGTGCGCGAACCGGTGCTCCGGGGCAGCAAACCTTGACCGAGACGACCTACCTGCGCGGTCTGCACGGTGACCGGTCGTCGCCGTCGGGCGGTACGCGTAGCGTGCAGGTGCCGGCTTCGATCGGCGGTTCGGTCAACGACGAGGACGTCTGGGCTGGGCTGGTGCGCGAACAGGTGATCTACAACGGGGTGACGACCGCCCCGCTCTCGAAGACGGTGAACGTGCCCTGGCAGTCCAGCGCGACCGCCACCCGGACCATCGGTGATTCGACCGTTGACGCCCGCTACACGGGCGTCGCTACCGCCTACGCCTCGACCATGCTTGATCAGGGCCGTGGCTGGCGGACCACCAAGGTGGAGAACACCTTTGACGGCTATGGAATGGTCACCCAGGTGAACGACCTGGGTGAGGTCACGGCAAACGGCGCGACCGACGTGCCAGGCGACGAACGTTGCCAGAAGGTCACCTACAACCGGAACACTGCAGCGAACATCCTCGACCTGGTCGGGCGTAACCAGAGCTTCGCGGTGGCGTGCGGCCAGCCGGTGACAACCACCGCGCACGTCATCGGCGATACGCGGACCAGCTACGACGGCCAGACGTACGGGGCCGCGCCGACCAAGGGCGACATCACCCGGACCGAGGTGCTCAAGGACTGGGCGCCTACCGGTGGCGGCACGACGACGTGGCTGACGTCCGGCCGCGCGGAGCATGACGCATATGGCCGAGTGATCGAGAGCTGGGACGTGCGCGACAACAAGACGACAACGGGGTACACGCCGTCCACCGGCGGTCCCCTGACCCACGTCACCACCACCGGTCCGCTCGGCTGGATCTCGACCGAGGAGATCGATCCGGCGTGGGGCGCCAAGGTGGCCGCGGTGGATGTGAACAACCGCCGTACCGAGCTTGCGTACGACGCGTTGGGGCGGCTGACCAAGGTCTGGCTGCCGAACCAGGACCGAGACGACGGGGACGACCCGCACATCGAGTACTCCTACCTGTTGCGGCGGACCGGCGGGGTCAACGCGGTCACCACCCACAAGCTGAACGCTGCGGGCAACTACATCACGAGCTACGAGCTCTTCGACGGACTGCTCCGGCCCCGGCAGACGCAGGCGCCGGCGAAGTCCGGTACCGGTACGATGTTCACCGAGATGGTCTACGACGCGGCGGGCAGGTCACGGATCAACAACGCCTTCTACTACGACGATTCGGTCAACCCCGGAACTACTCTGCGGTCGGTGTACGACTGGGAGGCGAAAAGCCAGACGGTGACCGAGTACGACCGGGCCGGGCGGACCACCGCCGTCATCCTCAAGTCCAGCGGTGTCGAGAAGTGGCGTACTACCACCTCGTACGGCGGCGACCGCGTCTACACCGATCCGCCGGCCGGCGGCACACCGACCACCATGATCTCTGATGCCCGTGGAAACACGGTTGAGAATCGTCAGCACAAAGGATCCACAACCGCAGCTGCCTTCGCTGCTACCAGCTACGAGTACGATGCGAAGGGTCAGTTGGTGGAGGTGACTGATCCAGCGGGGAACAGCTGGACCTACGGTTACGATGTCCGAGGTCGTCAAGAAACCGCTGTGGACCCGGACGCTGGCACCACTACGCATGTCTACAACGACTACAGTGATGTGACCAGCACGACGAACGGCAACGGCGACGGGTGCGGCTCTTCTGGAGTGAGGCGGTGATTGCCTATGGTCGCGGAGTGGTTGCGGGGAGTGGTCGCGGGGGTGTTTGGGTCGGTTGGAAGGTTGAAGGGCTCCTTCTCGTAGGTTGATGGGTGGTCTAGATCCACAACCGAAGAAGGAGCCCGGGTGTCAGGGTACGTGGTGGCGGGGGCGTTCGACCGGTCGCGGGAGTGTTTCGAGGAGTTGGTGGAGGGGTTGGCCGGCTCGGACAGTGACGGGTTGACGCACGCCGAGTTGGAGGACCGCCTCGCGGTGCGGGGTCGTGAGCTGCTGCGGTTGTTGTTGCAGGACCATGTGGATCTGCGGGCGGCGCGGGAGGTGCGCCGGGAACGGGTGGTCGGTGCCGATGAGGTGGTCCGTTCCCGGGTGGAGGTGGGGCATGGTCGGGGGCTGGGCACGGTGTTCGGTGCGGTGACGGTGACCAGGATGGCGTACCGGGCGTCGGGAGTGGCCAACCTGTATCCGGCGGACGCGGTGTTGAACCTGCCGGTGGAGAGGCATTCGCACGGGCTGCGCCGGTTGGCGGCGGTGGAGTCGGTACGGGGATCGTTCGACGACGCGGTCGCCGCGATCGACCGGTCGTGCGGGGTGGGTGTGGGGAAACGGCAGGTGCAGGAGTTGGCGGTGGCCGCCGCTGTGGACGTGGCCGCGTTCTACGACACCCGATCGCACCGGCCGGTCGGCGATGGCTGGCTGCTGGTGCTGTCGTTCGACGGTAAGGGTGTCGTGATGATCCCGTCCGCGTTACGGGACGCCACCGCGAAGGCCGCCGCCCGGACAGGCCGTAGGTTGACCACCCGGCTGTCGCCGGGAGAGAAACGTGGCCGTAAACGGATGGCGGAGTTGGCGGTGGTCTACGACGCGGCGCCGGTGCCGCGTACCCCGTCCGAGATCATCACCGGTGACGACGGCCGGCGTCGGCGGGGTCCGGTCGCCCAGGCCAGGTGGTTGACGGCGTCCGTGGTCGACGACATCGCCCCGGTCGTCGCCGCCGGGTTCGACGAGGCGTGTCGCCGTGACCCGCGGCAGGCGCGGACCTGGGTCGTGCTCGTTGACGGTAACCGTGCCCAGATCGACGCGGTCCGGGCCGAGGCGGACCGCCGCCAGGTGAAGGTCCACATCGTGCTGGACTTCGTCCACGTGCTCGAGTACGTGTGGAAAGCGGCGTGGGCGTTCTTCTACACCGGTGACCCCGCCGCCGAGGCGTGGGTCGGCGAGCAGGCGGTCAAGATCCTGTCCGGCAAGGCCGGGCAGGTCGCGGCCGGGATCCGTCGGCGGGCCACCCGGTACGGATACTCGGCCAGGGAACGCGCCGGCGCCGACGAGTGCGCCGACTACCTGACCCGCCACCAGCCCTACCTGGACTACCACACCGCGTTGGCTGCGGGGTGGCCGATCGCCACCGGCGTGATCGAGGGCGCCTGCCGGCATCTGGTCAAGGACCGCATGGACATCACCGGCGCCCGCTGGGGACTGGACACCGCCGAAGCCATCCTCAAGCTACGCGCCGTATCCGCCAACGGCGACTTCAACGCCTACTGGGCCTTCCACCTGCAACAAGAACACCAACGCATACACCAGAACAGATACCAGCAACAACGGGAGGGCTACACCCTCGCCGGATGACCAGCCATCACTCCAAAAGAGCCGCACCCAACGGCGACGTGCTGGCATACAGCTACGATGTGCTCGGCCGAAAGACCGGTGTGTACGACGACGTCGTTTCGACCGCCACCCGTAGGGCCACCTGGACCTATGACACGGTGGGTGGGGGCAAGGGTCGGTTGCATACCGCGAACCGGTGGGTCGACGGGTCGGCCTACATTATGCGGGTTCGTGGCTACAACGAGCTGTACCAGCCGCATGGTGAGGACTACATCGTGCCGGCCGCGGAGACGGGGCTCGCTGGGATTTACACGTTCCTGCACTCCTACAAGGTCGACGGCAGTCCGGCGTCGGACACCTACCCCGGCGGAAGTGGAACTGGTCTGGGTAACGAGAATCTGGGGTACGTGTACGATGCGGTGACCGGCCTCGTCGAGCGGCTCACGACCGCCGGCAACGACATGTATGTACAGGAGACGACGTATACGGCGCTGGGTGAGCCGACTCTGATCCGGTACCGGCAGAACAGCACGGGGTGGGTGGAGCGGGGGTACGACTACGATGATGCGACTCGGCGGTTGACGCAGTCGGTTACTGTCCGGGAGACGTCGCCGCAGTACGTGTCTGATGTGCGGTATAGCTATGATCCGGCTGGTAACGTCACGAGGGTTGCTGACGTGCCGGACGGTGGGACCTCGGACATTCAGTGTTTTGAGTACGACGAGTTGCGTCGTCTGGTGGAGGCATGGACGCCCGCCGCCGATGACTGCGCTGCCGCTGCGAGTACAGGGTCGTTGGGCGGGCCGGCACCATATTGGCTCTCGTGGACTTTTGACGACATCGGCAACCGGCTGACGGAAGTGTCGCACGCCGGTGGTGGTGACACGACTCGGACATATTCGTATCCCGCCCCTGGTGGCGTGCGTCCGCACGCGTTGCAGTCGGTCACCTCATCGGGTCCGGGCGGGAGTAGCGTCAGTTCGTACGGCTACGATGATGTCGGCAACACGGTGTCTCGGCCTAGTCCTACCTCTGGGACTCAGAGTCTTGACTGGGACACCGAAGGCCGCTTGGCGGAGTTGGTTGACGGCAGCGAACAGCATGAGTTCGTGTACGGCGCCGACGGTGATCGGATCATCCGGCGTGATGGGTCCGGGAAGACTTTGTATCTGCCCGGAATGGAGATCCGGTACACGACTTCAACGGGAGCGAAGTCGGCAACCCGCTACTACAGTTACGTCGATGGCGTTTTCGCGATGCGTGATGCCTTTGGTCTCAAGTGGCTGGTTACCGATCACCAGTCGACGCAGTCGATTTCCATTTCCCCGACCGGTGGTCAAGCCGTTACGCATCGCCGCCAGACGCCGTATGGCGTGCCTCGTGGCAGTGTGTCGGGTTGGCCGAACCTGAAGGGCTTCGTCGGTGGGGACATCGATCCGACCGGCTTGACGCATATCGGTGCACGAGAGTATGAGCCGGAAAACGGCCGGTTCATCTCTGTCGATCCGATCATGGATCTGACTGACCCGCAGCAAATGCACGGGTATTCCTACTCGAACGGTAATCCCATCACCTGGTCGGATCCAAGCGGTTTACGTGTCTGTGGTGATCTTGGCTGCAATCAGCTAGCGACGCCAAATGCGGGCGGTGGCTACACCATTGATGGCGATCCAAGAGATGAAACCTGCTACAGCGGCTGCGGTGCCCATGACTCTTCCAGTGCAGCTGATCAGCAACCCAAGGTGCCGACGCGGTATGCTGATTCGTGCATGACTGTTAAACAGTGTGAGAAGCGTGCAGATCTAGGGTCTAGGGATCCGTGTGTGCGGGATCGGAACGGAAATCTTTGCTCGGCACTCCAGTTGACGTTGAGTGAGATTCAGACAAACTCTGCCAGTGCGGATGTCCAGCAAATCAGCTGGTGGATGGGGGAGGGCTGCAACCTTCTCCATCGGCTGTTCGATTTGTGTGGCAATACCTCTAGTGCACTGCAGGCACTAGAGCTTTGGTATCGGCTGGTGCGCGCCGGGGCCGAATGGGACCATAAGGCGGAGATTCGGGAAATGTGGGCTCCGAGTGAGTACGCCCAAGATGTTGGAACGGGCGCGATGTTCTATCTAGATATATTTTCGAACGTTCATTATGGATATGTTGGCCGTATGGCATCTATTGATACTGATCTACTTTTGTCTGTCAACAATCTGCCCACTAATCCTTGGACTGGGAGATCTGATCAGTCTGACCTGATATCTATGCAGATTGGTATAGACCTTTTTGATAGTCATGATCCGTCCGAGCTGAGCACACTCGTTATCTACGATGCGATCATGGCACGACGAGAAGATTATCTACGTGCCGGTGATGGTACGATGAGGTAAGGGAATCTGGGGTGCAATATGAATGTCAAGTTAACTTCTGGTCGATTTGTGGGCTGGCGTGGGAGGTTGTTGCTGTTATCTCTAGTCGTGCTTGCAGTTGTGACTGCTGGGGTCTTGGAACTCTTTGTCTCCGTGGGGCCTGTTGATGCACCCAAGCTAACCGTTTCGCCTGTAACGTTGCCGGGCCTGAAAAAACTTCACTGGGAGGTTGCTACCGAAGGTGTTGGTAGCTCATCTTTCGTGTCTGTGTGGCAGGCCAGTGGTGTCGATGAGGGGGGGCAGTATTATCTTCAAGAAGTGGAGCGATACCCTAGCTCGATTGTTGCAAGATGGTATTATTGGTCATCAATTAGGATTAACTTCGAATCTGATTTTCCGAACAAGGTAATAGGTGTGTCTGCGCTGCGTGACCTGGGTGCAGACTCGTTCGATCTGTTTTGCGTGGACATTGATTCGACGCATGCATCTTCAGGACAATGTGCGATCTGGGCTTATTGGGCGCGATACGGGGAATTTATTGTGTATATTAATATTACGGGAAGTGATCTTAATGTTAATGGATTCCTTGACATTGTGGTAAGTGCTGATAAGAGACTTGGGATTTGAAGAGTCGGCGAATTCACGTCCGGTCGGGGTGATGCTGTAGTCGGGTCACCCGGAGTTGGTTGCGGGACTGCCCCTGTGCCCAATGTTGTGTAGCCTAAGTTTATATTGGTGGGGCTGGGCCCGGTGGATCTGGAAGCTGGTGGCGGATGCAGACCGTTTCGCCGGGCTTCTTGACCCGGTGCGGGTTGCGGCGGGCGCGTTTGACCGGGCGGGGCAGGTGCATTCGCGTCGGGTGGGGATCAGGAGAGCGGCGATCTGGGCAAGGTGGGTCGGTAGCTGGTCAGACCAGTCTTGACTGGATGCCGTGAGGGTGAGCGAAGCTGCTTGCATTACGTCTCTGCCTGCGTCCCCGCGCGGAACGGACCGCCCCGTCCGGGCTTGCCAACAGGTGCGGCGACGGTGGGCTCGGTGCAACTGTCAGCAGAGGCGCTCCGAGTCGATCCCGCCGGAGCCGATCGTCGCTGCTAAACGGTGTGAGCTACCCGGCCGTTACTCCTTGCATCATCAGGAGGATCCCGGGCCGGTCAGGGCACGGTGGGCGGGTACGCAGAGTAGGGTCAGCCGCGTGAGCGCGAAGACGTGAACCGCGTACCGCCGGGCTCCCCCGACCATGCCCGGCGGGCGCGTGCAGGCCGCGAACGAAAGGCACCCCTGTGACCAGCCCAGCCAAGACCCGCGTCGCCATCGTCTTCGGCGGCCGCAGCACCGAGCACGCGATCTCCTGCGTCAGCGCCGGCAGCATCCTGGCCGCCCTGGACACCGACGAGTACGAGATCGTCCCGGTCGGTATCACCCGCGCCGGGCGGTGGGTGCTCACCACCGGCGACGGCAGCCAGCTGGCCATCACCGACCGGCAACTGCCGGAAATCACCGACCGGTCCGGCTCGGCCGTGGTGCTGCCCGCCGACCCGACCGGCAACGGGATCATGGTGCTGGACCCGGCGGACGGCCCGGCCGCCGCCCTGGCCGGCGTCGACGTCGTCTTCCCGGCGCTGCACGGCGCGTACGGCGAGGACGGCACCATCCAGGGGCTGCTGGAGATGGCCGGAATCCCGTACGTCGGGGCCGGGGTGTTCGCCTCGGCCGCCGCGATGGACAAGGAGTTTACCAAGAAGCTGGCCACCGTCGAGGGCATCCCGACCGGCCCGTACGCGGTGCTGCGCCCCGGGGTGAGCCTCAGCGACGCCGACAAGGAGCGCCTCGGCCTGCCGGTGTTCGTCAAGCCGTCGCGCGCCGGTTCGTCGTACGGCATCACCAAGGTCTCCGACTGGGCCGACCTGGACGCGGCCGTCGCCACCGCCCGGGAGATCGACCCGAAGGTGCTGGTCGAGGCGGCGATCGTCGGCCGTGAGGTCGAGTGCGGGGTGATCGAGGGCGAGGCCGGCGGCGGCCCCGAGGCGTCCCTGCTGGCCGAGGTCCGGGTGGTCACCGACCACGAGTTCTACGACTTCGAGGCCAAGTATCTCGACAACTCCTGCGAGTACGACATCCCGGCCGGGTTGTCGGAGCAGGTGACCCGGCAGGTGCAGGACTACGCCTGCCGCACGTTCACCGCGCTGGACTGCGCCGGGCTGGCCCGGGTCGACTTCTTCGTCACCGACGACGACCAGATCTACCTGAACGAGATCAACACGATGCCCGGGTTCACCCCGACGTCGATGTTCCCGCGGATGTGGGCGGCCGCCGGTTTGGAGTACCCGAAGCTGGTGGACCGGCTGATCCGTACCGCCCTCAGCCGGGGCACCGGGCTGCGCTGACCGACCGCCGGGACCCCAGACCGGACCCGACCAGACCGGACCAGAGCGGGGACCGGACCCAGAGTCAGGCGCGGCAGCCGCGCGGGGCGGCGTCCGCGTCGCTGGGCACCGTCTCGATCAGCGGGTCGGCGAACGCGGTCACCCACTGGCCCGGTTCGTCGTAGGAGCCGGGCACGCTCACCCGCACCGGGATCTCCCGGTCGACGGTGGTCCAGACGGTGGCGTCGGCCTGCTCGGCGGCGTGCCAGCAGACCCCGTCCAGCGCGTACACCAGGTCGGTCGGTGGGAACTGCGCCGCCGGCACCCCGCAGGCGACGGTGATCGGCGGTTCGCCGTACGCCGCGTTCTGCTCGGCGCCGTCGGTGACCCGCCGCTGCGGCAGATCGCGCAGCGTACCCGGCAGTTGGGAGATCAGCGCCCGGCAGACGATCTCGGCGCGTTCGTCCAACGTCGCGGCGGCGATCTGCACCGGCGTGGTCGGCGCCGGCGCGACAGCGGCGGACGCCGACGTCGACGGGTCCGCCGCGGCCCCCGGGTCGTCGTCGGACCCGGTCGGGGCGAGCCGGCTGAACGCGGCGAGCGCCACGATCACGGTCAACGGCAACGCCACCACGGTCGCCCAGATCGCCGCCTGCCGGGTGGTCCGGTCCGGCCCACCTGTCACAGTCGTACCACCGAACACGTCAGGGTCCGGGTGATGCCCGGCACCATCTGGACCCGGCTGACTATCATCGTCCCGAGTTCGTCCACGGTGTGCGCCTCGGTGAGCACGACCACGTCGTACGGCCCGGTCACCGCGTCCACCCGGACCACGCCGGAGATGTCCGCGATCGCGTCGGCGACGTCGCGTGCCTTTCCGACTTCGGTCTGGATGAGGATGTATGCCTGGACCACGACCCGACTCCTATCCGCCGCCCGGGAGCGGCTCGAACGTGAAACTACCGTACGGAGCAGGCCGGATTCATGACGGTGCCCGAGTGGAGACGACAATGATCGAGGTGGACCGGTGAATGTGGCACAGGCCGGTGAATTCGGGCTCATCTCCCGGGTCACCGCGCGGCTGCACCCGGGGGCCGCCACCCTGCTCGGCCCCGGCGACGACGCGGCCGTGGTGGCCGCCTCGGACGGCCGGGTGGTCGCCTCCACCGACGTGCTCGTCGAGGGCCGGCACTTCCGGCGGGACTGGTCCAGCGCCGTCGACGTCGGGCACCGCGCGGCCGCCGCGAACCTCGCCGACATCGTGGCGATGGGGGCGGTGCCGACCGCGTTGCTGGTGGCGCTCTGCGCCCCGCCCGAGACCGACGCCGGCTGGGCCGAGGACCTGGCGGTCGGCCTGTCCGACGAGGCGGCCAAGGTCGGCGCGAGCGTGGTCGGCGGCGACATGTCGGCCAGCCCGACCCTGACCATCGCGGTGACCGCCCTCGGCGACCTGCACGGCGCCGCCCCGGTGCTGCGCAGCGGAGCGCACGCCGGTGACGTGCTGGCCATCGCGGGCCGGCTCGGCTACGCCGCCGCCGGCTACACGGTGCTGTCCCGCGGCTTCCGGTCACCGAAGCTGCTCGTGGAGGCGTACCGACGCCCCGAGGTGCCGTACGCCGCCGGCCCGGCCGCCGCGAACGTCGGCGCCAGCGCCATGATCGACATCTCGGACGGGCTGATCGCCGACCTGGGTCACGTCGCCACCGCCAGCCGGGTCGGTATCGACCTGCGCCGGGCCGCCTTCGAGGTGCCGCCGCAGATGCGCGACACCGCCAACGCGCTCGGCGTCGACCCGTACCAGTGGATCTTCGGCGGTGGTGACGACCACGCCCTGGCCGCGACGTTCCCCGAGGATCTGCCGCTACCGAAGGGCTGGCGGCGGGTCGGCCACGTGGTCAAGGGCGCCGGGGTCACCGTCGACGGCCAGCCCTACCAGGGCGTCGCCGGCTGGGAACACTTCCAGTGAGGCCGCGCCGGTCACCGCTGAGCCACCGCCGGTGACCGCACTACGCTTTACCGCGTGACTGATCTGCTTCAGGCCGGCGTCGAGATCCGCCGGGTCCGCTACACCGACGCGGTGGCGCAACGCCTGGTGGCCGCCGCCATGGCCGATCTGGGTGCCCGCTACGGCGGCACCGGCGACGACACCCCGGTCGACCCGGCCCACTTCGACCCGCCCGGCGGTGCCTTCCTGATCGCCCACCTGGACGGGGCGCCGGCCGGCTGCGCCGGCTGGCGCAGCCACGGCACCTCCGGCGAGGACGCCGAGCTGAAGCGGATGTACGTCGCCGACGCCGCCCGCGGGCGCGGGGTGGCCCGCGCGCTGCTCGCCGCCGTCGAACGCTCCGCCGCCGGCCAGGGCCGCCGCCGGGTCATCCTGGAGTGCGGCGACAAGCAGCCCGAGGCGATCGCGCTCTACAGCAGCAGCGGGTACGCCCGGATCCCGAACTTCGGCTACTACCGGGACTCGCCGGGCTGCCTGTCCTTCGGCCGGGTGCTCAGCGCCGACTGGTGACGGGCGCTCACCGCCCGACTGGTGACCGTACGCAGTCAGCCGCCGGACCCGATCGGGTCCGGCGGCTGCTGAAACGTCGAGGTCGTGGGCGGCGCGGTCAGGCGCCCCGGACCACCTTGCCGGCCTTGAGGCAGGAGGTGCAGGCGTTCACCTTGCGGGTGTTGCCGCCACCGGCCGGGGTGCGAACGGTCTGGATGTTCGGGTTCCAACGGCGGTTGGTCTTCTTCTTCGACCACGGCACGTTGTGACCGAAGCCCGGCCCTTTGCCACAGACGTCGCACACGCTAGCCACGGGATACTCCTGGGGATTTGTCGTTCATCAGGTCGCCGGTCGCCGGGACACACCACGCCCAGACAACCTGGCCAGGCTACCCGATCGACCACCCGGGCGGCCAATCGCCCTGCCCCGACCGGTCCGCTGCCGGCGGCCCGGCCGCACCCGGGTCGTCTTCACGGCGGCTGTCGGCGTGCGCCAGTAGGCTCATCGCCGTGCTGGACACCCTTGACGCCGCCGCCGTGCGCCGGTGGTGTTCGGGTGCGCTGGCCGCGCTGCGTCGCCACCAGGGCGAGATCGACGCGCTCAACGTCTACCCGGTGCCGGACGGCGACACCGGCACCAACCTGGTCCTCACCCTCACCTCGGCCCAGCATGCCCTGGCGCTCGACCTGGACAACTCCTCCGAGGGGGAGCAGACCTCGCATGGGCGGGTGCTGCGGCTGATGGCCCGGGGCGCGCTGCTCGGTGCCCGGGGCAACTCCGGGGTGATCGTCTCGCAGATCCTGCGTGCGCTGGCCGACGCGCTCACCGACATCGCCGTGGTGCGCGGCCGGGCCCTCGCGTCGGCGTTGACCGCCGCCACCGACGCGGCGTACGCGGCGGTCGCCCGCCCGGTCGAGGGGACGGTGCTGACCGTGGTCGCCGCCGCCGCGCGGGCCGCCGACCGGACCGGCTCCGACGACCTCGCGACCGTGGTACGGGCCGCCGCCTCGGCCGCCCGCGACGCCCTCGCCGCGACCCCCGGCCAGCTGCCGGTGCTGGCCCGCGCCGGGGTGGTCGACGCCGGTGGTCGCGGCCTGTGCCTGCTGCTCGACGCGCTGGCCGCCGTGGTCGGCACCCCGGTCACCGACAGCACCGACCGCACCGGCGATCCTGCGGCCGACACCGGCGATCCCGCCTACCGGGTACCCGGTGACCCCGGCGGTGCCGGGCCCGCCGCCGACCCCCACAGTGGGGCCGGCTCCGAGGGGTACGCCTACGAGGTGCAGTTCCTGCTCGAAGCGCCGGCCGGGGCGGTCGACCGGATGCGGGCCGCACTCGCCGAGATCGGCGACTCGCTGGTCGTCGTCGGCTCCGACGCAGGAGGCGATGACGACGGGGGCTCCGACGCAGGGGACGGCGACGGGGACGATGACGACAGGGACGATCCGGTGTGGAACGTGCACGTGCACGTCGACGACATCGGCGCCGCCATCGAGGCCGGCATCGCCGCTGGTCGCCCGTACCAGATCTCGGTCACCCGGTTCGCCGACCAGCCGGCGCCGCCGCTCGCCGGCCGGGCCGCCGTGGTGGTCGCCGCCGGCACCGGCCTCGCCGCCCTGTTCACCGGTGAGGGTGCCGGCGTGGTCGGCGGCTCCCCGTCCACCGCCGAGCTGCTCGACGCCATCCGCCGCACCGGCGCCGCCGAAGTGGTGGTGCTGCCCAACGACCCGGACACCCAGGCCGTCGCCGGCCTCGCCGCCCGGGAGGCCGAGGCCGGCGGCGTCACCGTCGCCGTCGTGCCGACCCGGTCACCGGTGCAGGCCCTCGCCGCGCTCGCCGTCCGCGACCCGCGACGCCGCTTCGACGACGACGTGATCGCGATGGCCGAGGCGGCCGGAGCCTGCCGGTACGCCGAGGTCTGCCACGCCGCCCGGGAAGCGCTCACCGTCGCCGGCCGCTGCCGCCCCGGCGACGTGCTCGCCCTGGTCGAGGGGGAGGTGCTGCTGATCGGCACCGACCTGGCCGGCACCTGCCGCAACCTGCTGGACCAGCTGCTCGGCGGCGGCGGTGAACTGGTCACCCTGATCGTCGGCCAGCAGGCACCGGACGGACTGGGCGAAGCGGTGGCGGCGCACGTCGCCCGCTGCTGGCCGTTCGTCGAGGTGCACACCTTCGTCGGCGGGCAGCCGCACTACCCGCTGCTGGTAGGGATCGAATGACGCAGCCGTTGTTGGAGGCCGGATGACGCAGCCGTGCACGATGGACACTCCGCTGAAGGTCAACCTGGGCGCGAAGACCGCCAAGGCGATGGCCGACCACCTCGACCTGCACACCGTCGGGGACCTGCTCTACCACTTCCCGCGCCGCTACGACCAGCGCGGCGAACACACCGACATCCGCTCGCTGGAGGTGGGGGAGCAGGTCACCGTCCTGGGCCAGGTGCGGCGGACCACCGTACGGCCGATGCGCCAACGGCGCGGCAAGCTGCTCGAAGTGGTCGTCGAGGACGGCACCGGCGGCACCCTGACGTTGACCTTCTTCGGCAACCAGGCGTGGCGGGAACGGGACCTGAAACCGGGCCGCTGGGGGCTGTTCGCCGGCAAGGTGACCGAGTTCCGGGGCGTGCGCCAGCTCAACGGACCCGAGTACGTGCTGCTCGGCGACGGCGCCGCCGACGGCGAGGTGGCCGCCGAGGACCCGGTGGAGGAGTTCGCCGGGGCGCTGATCCCGGTCTACCCGGCCGCCGCCGCCGTACCGACCTGGGTGATTGCCCGCTGCGTACGGACCGTGCTGGACGTGCTCACCCCACCGGAGGATCCGATGCCGGCGGCGGTACGGGCCAGCCGCAACCTGCTCGGCCTGCACCCGGCGCTGCGGCAGATCCACCGCCCGGCCGACGAACCCGAGCTGTTCCAGGCCCGGCGGCGGCTCAAGTGGGACGAGGCGTTCGCCGTACAGCTGACGTTGGTGCAGCGCAAGCTGCGCGCCGCCGACTGGCCGGCGCGGCCCCGGCCCCGCGCGGACGCCGGCCTGCTGGCCGTGTTCGACGCGCGCCTGCCGTACGAGCTGACCGACGGTCAGCGGCGCATCGGTGAGGAGATCGCCGCTGACCTGGCCACCGCACATCCGATGCACCGGCTGCTGCAGGGCGAGGTCGGCTCCGGTAAGACGGTGTGCGCGCTGCGGGCGATGCTGCAGGTCGTCGACGCCGGCGGGCAGGCGGCGCTGCTCGCCCCGACCGAGGTGCTCGCCGCCCAGCACCACCGGGGCATCCAGGAGCTGCTCGGCCCGCTGGGGCGGGCCGGTGAGCTGGACGGCGACCCGGCCGGCACCCGGGTGACGCTGGTCACCGGGTCACTGGGTGCGGCGGCCCGCCGGGCCGCCCTCGACGAGGTCCGCGACGGCCGGGCCGGCATCGTCATCGGCACCCACGCCCTGCTGTACGAGGGCGTCGACTTCGCCGACCTGGGCCTGGTCGTCGTCGACGAGCAGCACCGGTTCGGGGTGGAGCAGCGCGACGCGTTGCGGGCCAAGGCCGAGCAGCCGCCGCACGTGCTGGTGATGACCGCCACCCCGATCCCGCGGACGGTCGCCATGACCGTGTACGGCGACCTGGAGGTCTCCGCGCTCACCCAGCTGCCCGGCGGCCGGTCGCCGATCGTCTCGCACGTGGTGCCGGCGGCGGAGAAGCCGGCCTTCCTGGAGCGGGCCTGGCGGCGGGTACGCGAGGAGGTGGCCGCCGGCCATCAGGCGTACGTGGTCTGCCCGCGCATCGGTGACGTCGCCGGCCCGGCGGGCGGCTCCGACGAGGAACCGTCGTCCGGCGGTGATCCCACCGGCAGTGATGCCGCTGGCGGCGCGGACGCGGCAGCGCGGCGGCCGCCGCTGGCGGTGACCGAGGTGGCGCCGCTGCTCGCCGACGGGCCGCTGCACGGGCTGCGGATCGAGGTGCTGCACGGTCGGCTGCCGGCCGAGGCCAAGGACGCGGTGATGCGTTCCTTCGCCGCCGGTGACGTCGACGTGCTGGTCGCCACCACGGTGGTCGAGGTCGGGGTGAACGTGCCGAACGCCACCGTGATGATCGTGTTGGACGCCGACCGGTTCGGGGTGTCGCAGCTGCACCAGCTGCGCGGCCGGGTCGGTCGGGGCTCGGCGGCCGGGCTGTGCCTGCTGGTCACCGACGCCGCCGACGGTACGCCGGCCCGCGAGCGGCTGGACGCGGTCGCGTCGACCACCGACGGGTTCCGGCTGGCCGAGCTGGATCTGGAGCAGCGCCGCGAAGGTGACGTGCTGGGCGCGACCCAGTCGGGTCGCCGGTCCCATCTGCGGCTGCTGTCGCTGCTGCGCGACGCCGACCTGATCGGTCAGGCCCGTGCCGAGGCGATCGACCTGCTCGGCGACGACCCGGAGCTGACCCGGCATCCGGCGCTGGCGGCGTCCGTCGGCACTCTGGTCGACGCCGAACGCGCCGAGTACCTGGAGAAGGGCTGACCCCGGCCAGGGAACGGTTTACGGGCGGACCGGTGGCAGGGTCGGCAGACGGCAAGGGCAGGCAGGCGGAAGGGCGCCGACCGGGGGGATGGTCGACGCCCTTCCTCGGGGTGGTGCGGGGGGATGACTTGTCAGTCAGTCACGACCAGGTGTGGCTGACTCAGACGGTGAAGGTGACCCGCCGACGACGCGCCAGGTAGAACAGCACGCCACCGATGGCCAGCAGCGCGACGGCGCCAGCGGCGAGACCGCCGGCGGCGGCACCGGTGACCGGCAGGGAGCCTTCGTCACCGTCGCCCGCGCCGCTTCCGCCGTCCTCGTCGCAGTCCTCGGGCTGCTCCCAGACGAACGGCTCCACGGTCTCGAGGCCGTCACCGCTCGGGGTGACCTTGAGCCCGTCGAACGCCTCGAAGGCCACGCTGCCGGTCTCGCCCGGCTCGACGGTCAGCTCCTGCGCCTCGCCCTCGTTCGGGGTGAAGGTGACGGTGATGCTCTCGCCGTCCTCCGGGTTCGTGAGGGTGAAGATCATCTGGTCGCAGGTGTACTCGACGGTGCCCTCCGGATCGGCGGGCTCGACGCAGTCTTCCGGCTCGGTCCAGGCGCTCTCGGCGAGCGGCTCCTCGGAGCCTTCCTCGGTCACGACGATCGAGGAGGCGTTCTCCGCCGGAACGGTGACGGTGGTGCTCTCCGCAGGCTGCACGGTGACGGACTCGGTGAAGTCGGCCGCGCCGGTGACGGTGAACTTGGCCGGTGCGGTGCCGCCGTCGCCGTTGACCAGAGTGACGACGACCGACCCGTCACAGGCCGACGCGAACGTCGCGGACGGGTTGGGCGTGGGCTTGGTGCACTCGCCGTCGAAGGTCACCGAACCGACGGCGGTCCGCTCGACCTTCCCGCCCAGCCGGAACTTCCACTTGGCGGTGACCGACAGGGTGGCCTCGGTCGAGTCGCCCGGCACGACCTGGGTGCCGGTCAGCTCGCCCTCGCCGGCCGTCGGGATGACCGCTCCCTTGGCCAACCCGTCCAGGGTGGTGCCGTCCGGGGAGAGACTCATCTCTTTGACGGTCGCGTCCCGCTTCACCTGGAAGTCCTGCTTGGCGAGCTCCTCACTCTCCAGCTTGTTCTGGCTCACGGTCCAGCCGACCAGCCAGTTGCCGGTCTCCGCGTCGCAGGTCGCCTCGCCGGTGACGGTCACGACGAACAGCTTGAAATTTTCCTTGTGGTTGCCGGTGGCGGCCGCAGGCGCACCGAAGGCGGCGATGCTGGCCAGGCCGATCGTCGCGCCGGCCGCGATGGCCAGGGCGCGCCGAAGCGGAGACTTCAGACGGTTCACAGGTACTCCCGAGTGAGGGGTTCAGGGGCCCGGCGCGGGCGTGCGCAACCTGACTGGTGAGGTGCAGTCGATGATTGGTGCGACAACGTCCCGCGTCGTGCGTCGTGTCCGGCGTTGTCCCACCGGCACAGCGCCTGACCTTAGCTGTTCCTGAACTGACGTGGTGACCCACAGGTCCGGCTAAGGATGATGTTGTCGATCCGAGACAATTGATAGACGCAACGTGTTCGTCGCCCGCTTCGCGGGTGGCCTTTCTCGCCTCAACTGTTTCTGCGGCAACAAGGGATGTGCCTGGTCATCCGAGAAGGGACTCAGCCGTCCGGGTCGGCATTCGGCCGGTTCGGCTGATCGCGTAGCGTGCCGGGCATGAGCGCACCGGCTGCCGTGGGAGCACGTCGCCGATGACCCGGATCATCTCCGGTCGGCTCGGCGGCCGGCGGATCGCCGCACCGCCCGGCGCGAACACTCGGCCCACCTCCGACCGGGTCCGCGAAGCCCTGTTCAGCACCCTCGGCACGATGACCGATCTGGTCGGGGTGCGCTTCGCCGACCTGTACGCCGGCAGCGGCGCGGTGGGTCTGGAGGCGCTGTCCCGGGGCGCCGACCACGTACTGCTGGTCGAGTCCGATGCGCGGGCAGCCCGTACCGTCCGGGCGAACATCGCCGCGCTGAGGGCCGGCGCCGCCGCCCGGCTGATCACCGCCAAGGTCGCGACCGCGCTGGCCACGCCGCCGGACGGCGGCGGCTACGACGTGGTCTTCGCCGATCCGCCGTACGCGGTGACCGACGCCGAACTCCGGACCGTCCTGGACAGTCTCGTCGCCGGCGGCTGGCTCGCCCCGGACGCCGTCGTGGTGATCGAGCGTTCGGCCCGGGGACCGGCGTTGACCTGGGTGGAAGGCGTCACTGCCGAGCGCGGGCGGCGTTACGGCGAGACCATGCTTTGGTACGGTCGGCGATCATGAGACGAGCGGTGTGCCCCGGCTCTTTCGACCCGGTCACCAACGGACATCTCGACATCATCGGCCGGGCCAGCCGGCTGTTCGACGAGGTCATCGTGGGTGTCCTGATCAACCAGTCCAAGGCTGGCCTGTTCACCATCGACGAGCGGATATCGATGCTCCGTGAAGTGGCCGGGTCGTACCGCAACGTTCGGGTCGCGTCGTTCCGTGGCCTGCTGGTGGACTTCTGCCGCGCCCAGGAGGCGGCCGTCGTGGTCAAGGGCCTGCGGGCGGTCAGTGACTTCGACTATGAGCTGCAGATGGCGCAGATGAACATCGGCCTGGCCGGGGTGGAGACGCTGTTCATGCCGACCAACCCGCTCTATTCGTTCCTCTCCTCCAGCCTGGTCAAGGAGGTCGCCAAGTGGGGCGGTGACGTCTCGGCGCACCTGCCCGAGGCGGTCCACGACCGGCTGCTCGCCCGGGTCGCCGCGCCACCGACCCAGCAGGTGTGAAACGGGCCGGCCCGGCAGTTCCGGGCGGGCCGACCCGGCCGCGATGAACCGCCCCGCCCCGCCCCGCTCCGCCCCGTCGCAGCGCGTTGCGACGCGCCGGACCCCGGGGTGGGATGGACCACATGTCGTCCTGGGTCGCATCATGATGGAGCGCCGACCGGTCCGGCAGTTGGGATGATGACGTTCTGGTCCGGCCTTGCCATCATGGTGGGTCGACCCTCCGACAACAGGGAGTGAGATGCCGGTGGATCCATTCGACCGCATCGACGAGATCATCGCGATGGTGGAGACCGCGCGGGCCGTGCCGATGTCCCGGAACAACTGCATGATCGACCGGGCCGAGATGATCGGCGTCCTGGACCAGTTCCGGGCCGAGCTCCCCGCCGACCTGCGCCGGGCGGCGGCGCTGCTGGAGGAACGCGACAAGATCATGGACGCCGGCAAGCGCGAGGCGGACCGGATCATCAGCGAGGGCGAGGCCGAGCACGCCCGGCTGGTGTCGGTGAACGAGATCACCGTCTCCGCCGAGCACGAAGGCGCCCGGATCGTCGCCGAGGCCCGCGCCGAGGCGCAGCGGCTGCGCGCCGAGGTCGACGACTACGTCGACACCGCGCTGGCCAACTTCGAGCAGTTCCTCACCCGGGCGCTGGCCTCGATAGAGCGTGGCCGGGACAAGATGCACGCGCTGCGGGAGATCGGTACCTTCTCCGGTGAGGAGAACGAACGCCCACTGCCCTTCTGACCGACTGCTCGCCCCTGACCGCTCGCCCTGCTGAACCGCCGTCGCCCGCCTGGCCGACCGGTGCCCCGGTTCGACGCCGTCGCCGCTGCTCGGGTAACCTGTTTTGTCGGCCTCTACCAGGCCGGAGTCCAACTATGCGCAATCACTCGTCGAAGACACTCAACCCCAGGTCGCCGCTGGTTCTCGATACCCGGGAACTGCCGCGTCGCCCTGGCGCGTTGCGTACGGTGAGCCGGGTGGTGCCCGCGCCGGCGGACCTCGGGCTGGAGCTGAACGGCGTACCGGAAGGTGCCGACCTGAGCCTCGATCTGCGGCTCGAGTCGGTCTCCGAAGGGGTGCTCGTCTCCGGGACGGTCTCCGGGCCGGTCTCCGGCGAGTGCGGGCGGTGCCTGCGCCCGATCAGCGAGTCGCTGACCGTCCCGATCCAGGAGCTGTACGCGTACGAGAACAGCACCACGGACGAGACGACCGACATCGACGAGGTGGGCCGGTTGCAGGGCGATCTGATCGACCTGGAGCCGGCACTGCGGGACGCGGTGGTGCTTGCACTGCCGACCACCCCGCTGTGCCGCAGCGACTGCCCTGGGCTGTGCCCCGACTGTGGGGTGCACTGGGACGAGCTGCCGGACGACCACAACCACCAACAGGTCGACCCGAGATGGGCCGGCCTGTCGCAACTGACCCGCCAAGAGGAGTAAGAGCCGTGGCCGTTCCCAAGCGCCGGATGTCCCGCAGCAACACCCGTTCCCGCCGGTCCCAGTGGAAGACCACGCCGGTGGTGACCGTCGAGTGCCCGCAGTGCAAGTCCGCGAAGCTGCCGCACACCGCGTGCACCGTCTGCGGCACCTACAACGGCCGCCAGGTCATCGAGGTCTGATTCGGTCGTCGTGACGCCGCCGGTCTCCGACCGGGCGGCGCGGACCTCCCGGCGAACGCCGGGTGCCTCGTCCCGGGAGCGGGCCGGTCGGCCGGCACCGGCCGGCGCTGACTCCGGGACCGGCATCTCGCGGATCGCCGTCGACCTCCTCGGCGGGGATGGGGCACCCGCCGTCGTGGTTGACGGCGCTCTGCGCGCCTGCCGCGCCGATCCCGATCTCCAGCTCCTGCTCGTCGGCCCGCCAGAGGCGGCGGACGACGTTCGCGTCGCGCTGCCCGACGAGCAGCGGAGCCGGATCACCGTACGCTTGGCGGGTGACACCGGCCGGGCCGACGGATCGATCCTGGCCGGCATGGCCGCCGTCGCCGACGGCGCGGCCGACGCGTTCATCTCCGCCGGGTCCAGCGGCGCGATCGTCACCGCGGCCGCGCTCGGTCTCGGCCGCTGGCCGACGGTACGCCGGCCGGCCCTGGTCGCCACCATCCCGGCGGTCGCCGGCCCGGTGGTGCTGCTCGACGTCGGTGCCACGGTCGAGGCACGCCCGGCGACCCTGACCCAGCACGCCCTGTTCGGCGCCGCCTACGGTGCCGCGCGACTCGGCCTGGACCGGCCCCGGGTCGGACTGCTCTCGATCGGCGCCGAGCCGGGCAAGGGCGACCGGGTCCGGCGTACCGCCGACACGCTGCTGCGCAGCCTCACCGTGCCCGCCGACGGCAGGTACGTCGGGCTGGTCGAAGGGCACGACGTCACGCTCGGCGACGGCATCGACGTGGTCGTCACCGACGGCTTCACCGGCAACGTGCTGCTCAAAGGCATCGAAGGCGCGTACGCGATGGCCGGCGGCCCGGAGCCGGGCCGGATCGCGCCCCGGGCGGCGGCCCTGCTCGGCGTCGCCGGGACCGTGGTGGTCTGCCACGGTGCCGCCAGCGGCGGCGACATCGCCGCCGGAATCACCCTCGCCGCCGGACTGCATCGTGGCCGGGTGACCGCGACAGTCGCCCGGATGCTCGACGACATCGCCCGGCTGATCGCAGAACAGGACGAGGTATCGCCATGAGCAACAACCAGTTCCGTCGTCCGCCGGTGGCCCACCTGGAGGCCGCGTTCGGCGTGGCGTTCGAACCGGACCTGCTGGAACGGGCGTTGACCCACCGGTCGTACGCGTACGAGAACGGCGGTCTGCCCACCAACGAGCGGTTGGAGTTCCTCGGCGACTCGGTGCTCGGTGTGGTGATCACCTCGGCGTTGTTCCACAGCCACCCCGACCTGCCGGAAGGGCAACTGGCCAAGCTGCGGGCCAGCGTGGTCAACATGCGGGCGCTCGCCGAGGTGGCCCGGTCCCTCGGCCCGCAGGGGCTCGGCCCGTACCTGCTGCTCGGTAAGGGGGAGGAGAGCACCGGCGGGCGGGACAAGGCGAGCATCCTGGCAGACACCCTGGAGGCGCTGCTCGGCGCGATCTACCTGCAGTACGGGCTGGACACCGCGTCGATCGTGATTCGCCGGCTGTTCGATCCGTTGATGGCGGATTCCGCGAGCCGGGGTGCCGGGCTGGACTGGAAGACCAGCCTGCAGGAGCTGACCGCGACGCTCGGACTGGGCGTGCCCGAGTACCGCATCGACGACGCCGGTCCGGACCACGCCAAGACCTTCACCGCCTGGGTGGTGGTCGCCGGGCAGCGCTACGGCGGGGCCGAAGGGCGCAGCAAGAAGGAAGCCGAGCAGCGGGCCGCCGAAGCCGCGTGGCGTACACTCTCCGCGCAGATGGCGGACTCCACCGCAGTCGCCGGCACCGCTGCGGCCGCCAACGAGCCCGATCGGGCCGTCGACGAACCTGATCCGGCCGTCGACGAGAACAACGCTGACGATGATCCGCCCGCCCAGGTCTGAGCACGCAAACACCACCGGCACCGGTCGGGGAAAGGCCTGTCATGCCAGAGCTGCCCGAGGTCGAGACGGTCCGGCAAGGGCTGGCCGGCTGGGTGATCGGCCGGCGGCTGGACACGGTGCAGGTGCACCACCCCCGGGCGATCCGCCGGCACCTGCCCGGCCCGGTGCACTTCGCCGCCGTACTCGCCGGCCGGCGGATCCTCGACGTCCGCCGCCGCGGCAAGTACCTGTGGCTGCCGCTGGACAGTGGCGACGCGATCGTCGGCCATCTCGGCATGTCCGGTCAGCTGCTGCTGCAGCCGGCGAACACCCCGGACGAGACGCATCTGCGGGTCCGCTTCCGGTTCGCCGAGGGTGACCCGGAGCTGCGCTTCGTCGACCAGCGGACGTTCGGCGGGCTCGCCGTGTCGGCCGGTGGTGCCGAGCTGCCGGCGGAGATCGCGCACATCGCCCGGGATCCGCTCGACCCGGACTTCTCCGACACCGCCTTCGTCGCGGCGGTACGTCGACGCCGTACCGAGATCAAGCGGGTGCTGCTGGACCAGTCGCTGATCTCCGGGATCGGCAACATCTACGCCGACGAGGCGCTGTGGCGGGCCGGTCTGCACGGCACCCGGCCGACCGACCGGCTGCCGCCCGCGACGGTCACCAGGCTGCTGGCACACGTACGGGACGTGCTGCGGGCGGCGGTCACCGAGGGCGGCACCAGCTTCGACGCGCTCTACGTCAACGTCAACGGCCAGAGCGGCTACTTCGACCGATCGCTCAACGTGTACGGGCGGGAGGACCAGCCCTGCGCCCGGTGCGGGGCGCTGATCCGCCGGGAGTCGTTCATGAACCGGTCGTCGTTCAGCTGTCCCCGCTGCCAACCCAGGCCGCGGGCCGTCCGCCGCTGACCGACGTCAGCTCAGCGCTCCGCCCCGAACATCTGCGTCCAGTAGAGGGTCCCGTTCGACGAGGTGGCCGTGCCGACCCCCATGGCGACCGCGTCGCAGTTGAGGATGTTGGCCCGGTGGCCGGGGCTGTTCATCCAGCCCTCCATCACCGCCTCGGCGGTGGGGTAGCCGGCCGCCACGTTCTCGCCGATCGCCTGCTCGTAGCCGGCCCGCTTGGCGCGTTCCCACGGGTCGCTGCCGTCGCTGCCGTCGTGCGACATCTCGTTGTTGGCCGCCTGGTCCTCGCTGTGCAGCCGGGACGCCTCGGCCAGCTGGTTGTTGATCGTCACCGCGCCGCACCCGTTGTCGTCGCGCGCCGCGTTGACCAGTACCAGGACCTGCTGCTGCCGGCTGGTGTCCCCGGTGGCGGTCTGCTGCGGCGCGGCGCTGGTCTTCGCCGGCGCGGCGGTGGTGCGCTGCGGCCGGGAGCTTTCCGGGGCGGCGGTGCTGCGACGTGGGCTCGGGGCGGCCGAGGTCGGCGGTGGCGGTGCGGGGCTCGCAGCTGGCGTCGGGGCGGCACCGAGTTCGGCGTCGAGCACTTCCGGCTCGCCGATCTGCGGGTCCTCCGTACCGGCGGATTGTTCGGTGAGTGGGTCGGTGACCGAATCGACATCCGTTGCCACGACGGTGTCGTCGGTGCCGTCGGTCGAGTCGTCGCCGAACCCGGCGCGCAGCATCGCGCCGCCGCCACCGATCGCCACCAGCAGCACGACGACCAGCGTGGCCAGGGTGACCGGCCCGACGGCGAGCCGGCGCCGTCGGCCGTCGGTTGCCTCCGGGTCGGAGTCGTCGCGCGCGTCGGATCGCCGCCGGCGGGCCGCGCGGGTCAGCGGCCCGGTGTCGGTCGGGTCCTCGCCCGGTCCCCGGTCGTCGTCGGCCCGGCGATCGTCGCCACCGGCCCAGCCGACGTCGCCACCGGGCCAGCCGTCGACGTCGTCGGCCAGGTCCCGCAGCACGCCGTACCGGTGCGTCCCGGTCTCGTCGTACGGGGCGTCGCTGTCGGCGGCGCCGTCGTACCCGTGCGGAGCGACGGGGTACCCCGGTCCGTCGGCGTAGCCTGGCCCGTCCGCGTACCCCGGCCCGTCCGGGCGGGCGATCAGGTGGGTGTCGTACCCGTCGTCGGCGGGTCGGCCGTACGGCTGCGGGTGGTAGCCGGCTCCGCCGGGGAGCGGTCCGGCCGGGTCGGCGGGGTAGCCGCCGTGGTCCACTCCGTCGTACGCCGGCTGCCCGGCGTATGGCTGCCCGTCGTGTGGCGGTTGCCCGTGGCGGTCCGCTCCGTACGCCGGGTAACCGCCGTCGCCGTAACCGCCGTCGCCGGGGAACCGGCCGGCGGTCGGGTGGTCGTCGGCCGACGAAGGGCCGGGCCGCCAGCCGGCGTCGAGGTGGTCACGCCAGGAACTCTGCCCGAACCGGTCGGTGTTCCAGCCGGCGTCACCGGGTGCGGTGTGGCCGGCGGGCGGCGTCGGATCGCCGGGGATGGATCCATCGACCCGGTCGTTGCGCCGGTACAAGGTCGTTGCCTCCGCAGGTGGGTGGTCGGCCAGCGGGCCGCGTCCGGTGGGACCGGGGGCGCTGTGCCGGGTGCGACGCTAAGGCGTTCGGCGGCGCCCGGCAACGCTGCTAAGACAAACCGGCGATCCCGCTAAGGAAGAGATAAGGCGGACAGCTGTCCGGCTGAGGTTCTGCCGGTGACACTGTGATCTGTGCCGCTAAACCGCCGCTCTTCGTACCTTTTGGGCGATAGATTCGGTGGAGGAGGTGGGGATCCTCGTCTGGTGGAACTTGACGAAGCGGCGACTTCGGCGGACCATGGGGGTGTCGCCAGTCGCGCCCAGTCGCGCCCCCGCATGCCCGGGGGTTGACCGACACGAGGGTTCACGGGCGCGCGTTGGCCGGCCTTTCCGGCAGCGCATTACAAGGAGACGAAATGGCGAAGGCCCTCTACGGCCACGTTGGTGCAGCACCCGACCGGCGCCTGCTCGACGAGGTCACCCGATTGCGTGCCACGGTACAGGCACTGGAGTTCGAGATCACCCGACTGCGGGCGGAGAACGACCGGCTCGCCGCAGCGGTCGCCGAGAGCGACGACCTGCTGCGGATCCCCGAGCCAGCGCTCACCTGATCTCTACGGGCGCCGGTGCAGGCCGGCGCCCGCCGCCAGTGACCGTACGTACCACTGATCGCACGCACCCACCGCGCGCCGACACTCAAGTGCCGGCGCGCAGCTTTTTGTCCGGGCCGCGCCCGGACCGCGTCCGCGCCCGGACCGCGTCGGATCCGGTGACCGTCCGACCGACGGGTTAGCCTGTGCGGTACTGACCAGCACTGACGGCCGCACGGCGACCCGTCGGACGAGGAATCGGACCGTGCATCTCAAAAGTCTGACGGTGAAGGGCTTCAAGTCCTTCGCCTCTGCCACCACCCTGAAGCTGGAGCCCGGGATCACCTGCGTGGTCGGCCCGAACGGCTCCGGCAAGTCCAACGTCGTCGACGCCATCGCCTGGGTCCTCGGCGAGCAGGGCGCGAAGGCGCTGCGGGGCGGCAAGATGGAGGACGTCATCTTCGCCGGCACCGCCGGCCGGGCCCCGCTGGGCCGGGCCGAGGTCACGTTGACCATCGACAACACCGACGGTGCGTTGCCAATCGAGTACACCGAGGTGTCGATCACCCGCCGGATGTTCCGCTCCGGTGAGAGCGAGTACGAGATCAACGGCAACCACTGCCGGCTGCTCGACATCCAGGAACTGCTCTCCGATTCCGGCATCGGCCGGGAGATGCACGTCATCGTCGGCCAGGGCCAGCTCGACGCCGTACTGCACGCCAAGCCGGAGGACCGGCGGGCCTTCATCGAAGAGGCCGCCGGGGTGCTCAAGCACCGCAAGCGCAAGGAAAAGGCGCTGCGCAAGCTGACCGCGATGCAGACCAACCTGGACCGGCTGACCGACCTGACCGGCGAACTGCGCCGCCAGCTCAAACCGCTGGGCCGGCAGGCCGAGGTGGCCCGCCGGGCCGCCGGGATCCAGGCCGATCTGCGCGACGCCCGGCTGCGGCTGCTCGCCGACGACCTGACCACCCTGCGGACCACCCTCGACAAGGAGATCGCCGACGAGACGGCGCTGCGGCAGCGCCGTACCGAGGTGGAGTCCGAACACGCCGAGGTGCAGTCCCGGCTGGCCGAGCTGGAGTCGGCGCTGGCCGAGGACGCGCCGCTGCTCGCCGCCGCCCAGGACACCTGGTACAAGCTCGCCGCCCTGCAGGAACGCTTCCGCTCGACCGAGCAGCTGGCCGGTGAACGGCTGCGGCACCTGTCCGGCGTGCCCGACGACGAGCGACCCGGGCGTGACCCGGACCAGCTCACCGACGAGGCGCACCGGGTCCGCGAGCAGGAGGAGGAGCTGCGGGCCGCGTTGACCGAGGACCAGATCCGCCTCGCCGAGGCGGTGGAGGGCCGCCAGCAGCTGGAGGCGCAGCTGACCCAGGCCGAGCGGGCGCTGGTCGCCGCCGCCAAGGCGATCGCCGACCGGCGGGAAGGGCTGGCCCGGCTGACCGGCCAGGTCAACTCGGCGCGGGCCCGTACCTCCAGCGCCGCCGACGAGATCTCCCGGCTCACCGCCGCGCACGCCGACGCGCAGGCCCGCGCCGACCAGGCCCAGCAGGAGCTGGACGCGGCCGCCGAGCTGTCCACCGAGGCGGACCGGGACAACGCCGACCTGGACGCCCGGCACGCCGAGGCGGTCGCCGCGCACGACGCCGCCGCCGCCCAGGTACGGCAGCTGTCCGACGCCGAGCGCCGGGCCGAGAAGGAGGCCGCCACCTGGCAGGCGCGGGAGGACGCGCTGGCGATGGGGCTGCGCCGGGGCGACGGTGCCGGGGCGCTGCTGGCCCGGGCCGATCAGGTGCCCGGCCTGCTGGGCAGTCTGGCCGGTCTGCTTACCGTCGCGCCCGGACACGAGGCGGCGCTGGCCGCCGCGCTGGGCGGTCTCGCCGACGCGGTGGCGGTCACCGGCGTCGACGAGGCGGCCGAGGCGATGCGGCTGCTCAAGATCCAGGATTCCGGCCGGGCCAGCCTGCTGGTCGCCGGACCCGCCGGGCCGGGGATGATCGGCTCGCCGGACACCCTGCGGCCGGCCATGCCGCCTGGGGCGACCTGGGCACCGGACGCTGTCAGCTGCCCCGACGAGCTCCGCCCGGCGCTGCACCGGGCGCTGCGGGACGTGATCCTGGTCGGCGACCTCGCGGCGGCCACCGCGGCCGTCGCCGACCATCCGCAGCTGCGGGCGGTCACCCCGGACGGCGACATCGTCGGCGCCTACGCCGCCGCCGGCGGGTCCGCCAAGGCCCCCAGCTTCATCGAGGTGCAGGCGGCGGTCGAGGAGGCCCGCAGCAACCGGCTCACCGCCGAAGCCACCGTCGCCGAGCTGCGCGGGCAGCTGGACACCGCGCGGGAGGCGGCGGCCGGCCTCAAGGAGCAGGTCGCGCAGGCCGCCGCCGAGCGGCGACAGGCGGAGGGGCAACGCAACGCCGCCGCCCGCCGGCTCGCCGAACTCGGCGCCGCGGCCCGGTCGGCACGGGCCGAGGCGGAGCGGCTCGGCGCCTCCCGGGACAAGGCCGCCGAGGCCCGGGACCGCGACCTGGCCGCGCTGGAGGAGCTGGAGGAGCGGCTGCGGCTGGCCGAGGCGACCCCGATCGACGAGGAGCCGTCGACCGCCGAACGGGACGAGTTCGCCGCGATGCTGCCCGGTGCCCGGCAGAACGAGATGGAGGTCCGACTCGCCGTCCGTACCGCCGAGGAGCGGGTGTCGTCGATCGCCGGCCGGGCGGACTCGCTGCTGCGGCAGGCGGCGGCGGAGCGGGCCGCGCGGGAACGCGCCGCCGCCCGCCGGGCCGCCCGGGCCCGGGGCGCGCAGATCGCCCGCGCGGTCACCGCCGGGGCCCGGTTCGCGCTGACCCGGCTGGCCGACTCGATGGTCGACGCGGCCGCCGCCCGTGACGAGATCGCCAGCGCCCGCGCCGCGCGGGAGGCCGAGCTGCAGGAGGTACGCGGCGCGGCAAAGCGGCTCGGGGCCGAGCTGGAGCGGCTGACCAGCGCCGTGCACCGCGACGAGGTGGCCCGCGCCGAGCAGCGGCTGCGCATCGAGCAGTTGGAGGCGAAGGCGGCCGAGGACTTCTCGCTGGACGTGGAGACCCTGCTCGCCGAGTACGGCCCGCACCAGCCGGTGCCACCCACCCAGGCCCAACTGGCGGCGGCCGCCGCCGACGGCAAACCGGAACCGCAGCCGGTGCCGTTCGACCGGGCCACCCAGGAGAAGCGCTCGGCGAAGGCGGAACGGGAGCTGGCCCTGCTCGGCAAGGTCAACCCGCTGGCGTTGGAGGAGTTCGCCGCGCTGGAGGAGCGGTACAAGTTCCTCTCCGACCAGTTGGAGGACCTGAAGGCGACCCGCAAGGACCTGCTCACCGTCGTCGCGGACGTGGACGACCGGATCCTGGAGGTCTTCTCCAGCGCGTACGCCGACACGGCCCGCGAGTTCGAGCAGGTGTTCACCGTGCTGTTCCCGGGTGGCGAGGGGCGGCTGGTGCTCACCGACCCGGACGACCTGCTGACCACCGGGGTGGAGGTGGAGGCGCGGCCACCGGGCAAGAAGATCAAGCGGCTGTCGCTGCTGTCCGGCGGGGAGCGGTCGCTGACCGCCGTCGCCATGCTGGTAGCCATCTTCCGGGCCCGGCCCAGCCCGTTCTACATCATGGACGAGGTGGAGGCGGCGCTGGACGACGTCAACCTCGGCCGGTTGATCACGCTGATGGCCCAGCTGCGGGACCGCAGCCAGCTGATCATCATCACCCACCAGAAGCGGACCATGGAGGTCGCCGACGCGCTGTACGGGGTCACCATGCGCAACGGTGTCACCCAGGTGATCAGCCAGCGGCTCAAGTCGGCCGACGAGTCGCCGGCGCAGGCGCCGCCGAGCGTGCCGGGGCCGGCGGGGCCGAGCGTGCCGGGGCCGAGCGTGCCGGAGCCTACTGCGGAAGCCCCGCAGCCTGCTGGGGAGGCCGAGGTGCCGGCTGCACCGCCGGATCGGTGAGCCGGCGGCGGGCCACCTCGCGCAGCGCGCCGTCGGTCGTCGTTCCCTCCAGCGTCACCTCGGCCGTCGCGCCGTCGTGCAGCAGCGTGCTGACCGCGTTGCCGAAGTACGGGCCGTCCAGCTTGCGCCAGCGCACCGACGGCCTCGGCAGTCCGGCGGAGCGGGCCAGCGCCCGCAGCGCCGCCGTCGGCCCCCGCCACCAGCCCAACCGCATCAACGGCCGCATCAGCGCCGGCACCTGGTTGTGGATCGGTGAACAGGTGAGCTGGTGTACCGGGCTGGTCACCCGCCCGGGCAGGACGGCCCGCGCCACGTACGAGTGGTGCACGTCGCCGGAGAGCATGCTGATCGAGGCCGGCGGCGGGTGACCCGGCCCGGTGCCGACCCGGGCGAACAACTGCCCGAGGTCGTCGAAGGAGCGCCGGAACGCGGCCCAGTGCTCCAGGTCCAGGGCCTGGCGCAGCCACTCCGACACCGCCGCGACCCACCGCCGGGGCGACTCGGCCAGCCGTTCGTTCCACGACTCGAGGTGGTGGATGCCGGGCGGCATGAGCCAGGGCAGCGACGCGCCGACCACCAGGTGGTCGTAGCGGCCGTGTGCCCGGTCGGTGAGCCAGGCCCACTCACCGGCCGGCAACATGCTGCGTTCCCCCGGCCGCAGCACCCGGCTGCACCGGTTGTCCAGCACGATCACCCGGGTCCGGCCGACGTCCAGCGAGAAGCTCCACTGGTACTGCACCTGCGACCAGCGCTGCGGGTCGTGCGCGACGTCCGCCTCGGCGTCCACCCGGGCACCGAACCCGCGCAGCACATCGGTGGCGTCGTCGGCGGCGGTGACCGCCCGGAACACCGGGTCGGCGGCGACCTCGTCCGGGGCCAGGTTGCCCAGGTGCTGGTAGACCCAGTAGGAGGCGAGTCCGCTGCTGATCCGCTCCGGCCACCAGGGCTCGCCGCGCATCCGCGTCCGCCAGACGGCCGAGGTGTTCCAGTCGTCGATCACCTCGTGGTCGTCGAAGATCATCACGCTGGGTACGGTCGACAGCAACCAGCGGATCTCCGGGTCCCGCCACGACTCCAGATACAGCCGGGTGTACTCGGGGAAGCTGACCACCTGGTCGGCGGGGGCGCCGGGCGGTAGCCCACGGTGCCGGCGCCGCCGCCGCAGGAACCGTCGGATCACCGGCGACGTCTCGTCGGCGTACACCTGGTCGCCGAGCAGGAGCAGCAGGTCGGGCCAGTCGTCGCCGGCCGGGTCCAGGCCGGCCAGCCGCCGGGCGTACGCGTCGAGCGCGTCCGGCGGCAACCGCCGGGCGGTGGAGTGCTGGGTGGTCTCCCGGCAGGAGCCGAAGATCAACCGCACCGGCTGGGTGCCGTCGTCGGCCCGCCGGGTCCGGATCACACTGCCCGGGTACGGCGAGTCCGGTTCCGGCCAGACCCGCCGCTCGTCGAGAAAGACCTCGTAGCGGTGGCTCGAGCCGGGGGTCAGCCCGTCGACCACCACGAGCGCGTAGTGGTGCCCGAACGCGCTGAAGGTGTGGGCCGTGCCCTCCGCCGTGCCCGTCGTCGCGACCCGTACCGTGGCCGGCGCGTCGGTCTCCACCCAGATGGTGGCCTGCCCGCCGACCACCCGGCGCAGCAACGGCCCGATCAGCAGCCTGGGGCCGACCGCCGGCCGGTGCTGAGGGTCCGGTCCGTCGGCGGCTGTGCCGTCGGTCACCGGTGGTCCCTGCCGAACTGGTGTGCAGACATGGTCGACCTTTCGCGAGGGACGCGGGACGGCCTCTTTTGTACCCCGCGTGCAGGCCCGTCACCCAGTTCCCCGACCTGTTCCTGGGGGTGTGGTAGCCGGCCGGCGACACAGGTGGCGGGGGTTGGTCGCCGAACGGCGACACTGTACCGGGGGGTGGGTGTCACCGATGGGTGCGGTGGGCGGGACGCGGTCGCGGCCATCTGTCAGGATTTCCGCATGGATTACCTCGTCCTCGCCGCGATCCTGCTCGGTGTGCTGCTGCTCGCCGGTCTCGGGCTGGTGGTGCCCCGGCTGCGCCGGCAGCCACCGCTGCCGCCGGCGCCGCCGACCGCGCTCGGCGGCGACCAGCCGCAGGAGCGCCCACCGGCCGACGTCGACGGCGAGCGTCCGGTCGGCATCGCCGTCGAGGACCGCCCGGTCGCGCCGCCGGCCGAACCGGAGCAGGCACCCGCGGAGCCGGTGGCGCCGGCCCCGCCGACCCTGGAACGCCCGGAGCCGACCGCCGGGCGGCTGGTCCGGCTGCGGACCCGGCTGTCCCGGTCGCAGGGCCTGCTCGGCAAGGGGCTGCTGAATCTGCTCTCCCGGGACCGGCTGGACGAGGAGGTCTGGGAGGAGATCGAGGAGAGCCTGATCACCGCGGACGTCGGCATCGAGCCGACCCGGGAGATCGTCGACCGGCTGCGGGAGCGTACCCGGGTGCTCGGCACCCGCAGCGCCACCGAGCTGCGGACGCTGCTCACCGAGGAGCTGGTCGCCGCGCTGGACCCGCAGCTCGACCGGGCGTTGAACACCGGCGGCGAGCCGAGCGTGGTGCTGGTCGTCGGGGTCAACGGGGCCGGGAAGACCACCACTTGCGGCAAGATCGCCCGGGTGCTGGTCGCCGATGGCCGTACCGTGCTGCTGGGTGCCGCCGACACGTTCCGGGCCGCCGCCGCCGACCAGCTGACCACCTGGGCCTCCCGGGTCGGTGCCGAGGTGGTCCGCGGCCCGGAGGGCGCGGATCCGGCCAGTGTCGCCTTCGACGCGGTGAAGCGGGGCATCGACACCAAGATCGACGCGGTGCTGATCGACACCGCCGGCCGGCTGCAGAACAAGATCGGTCTGATGGACGAGCTGGGCAAGGTCAAGCGGGTGGTGAGCAAGCATGGTCCGGTGCACGAGACACTGCTCGTGCTGGATGCCACCACCGGGCAGAATGGGTTGGAGCAGGCCCGGGTGTTCACTGAGGCGGTGGAGGTGACCGGGGTGGTGCTGACCAAACTCGACGGCACCGCCAAGGGCGGTATCGTCATCGCGGTGCAGCGCAAGCTCGGCATTCCGGTCAAACTGGTCGGTCTCGGCGAAGGTCCGGACGACCTCGCCCCGTTCGATCCGGCGCAGTTCGTCGACGCCCTGATGGGCGCCGATCCACGTGGAATGGATGCGTAGCCTCGGGTGACGTACCGCAATCAGGAGCCACGTCTCGGGAGACCGTACGTGACCCAGCAGGAGATCCCACTGCGCGGCGGCAACGTCAGCACCGTGGTGCGGGTCGGCGACACCGTCCGGCGCAACGTCGGGCCGTGGACCCCCTCGGTGCACGCGCTGCTGCGGCATCTGGAGTACGTCGGGTTCACCGGCTCGCCCCGGGCACTCGGCATGGACGAACGCAACCGCGAGGTCCTCTCCTACGTCGAGGGGGAGTGCGGCGAGTATCCGCTGGCGCCGCACTGGGTCAGCGACGAGGCGCTGGTCACCGTCGCGACCATGTTGCGGATGTTCCACGACGCCCAGTACGGGTTCAATCCGCCGCGCAGCGCGGTCTGGCGTTCGTTCGGCCCGCCGCCGCCGGACACCGAGGTGATCTGTCACCACGACGCGGCCCCGCACAACGTGATCTGGCGTCCGGACGGCACCCTCGCCCTGATCGACTTCGACCTGGCGTCGCCGGGGGCGCGGATCTACGACGTGGCCTATGCCGCGTGGACCTGGGTGCCGCTCTTCTCCGACCGGGACTCCTACACGCTGGGCTGGCGGCACCCGGACCGGCCGCGTCGGCTGCGGCTGTTCGCCGACGCGTACGGGCTGATCCCCCGCGACCGGCACCGGTTGGTCCGGACCATCCGCAAGCGGGTGGTCGACCATGTGGAGGGGATCCGGCGGATGGCCGCCGCCGGAGATCCGGCGTTTGTCCGGATCGTGCACAAGGGCCATCTCCGCCGGCCGATGCGGGACCTGCGGCTGCTCGACTACGAACGGCACATCCTGGAGTACGCGTTGCGCTGACAGGTGGCGAGTGCCGGTTGCGCTGACCGGTCGCGGGCCGGGGCGGCAGTGGTCCGGGTACGGGTGACGAGTTCTGTCGTCTTCCGGACAGCCGGCGGTGGCTATTCGGTTGATATGACCCTGCCTGATCTGGCGATAGTGAAGTGTTCTTCACATGTTGGAAACAACCCGTCACGTGTTGGAAACGGCACGGGCACCCTGCGTGAAACAGCTGCCCAGCAAGCTTCGCGCAACCGGCGAGCGGGCGATGCTGCCTCTTGGAGCCGGTTATGTTTCCAACTGAGAGGAGGCAGCGTGCCGGAACTAGATTCTGGTGCCACCGCCTGGATTTTGACTTCAGCCGCCCTGGTGTTGCTCATGACGCCCGGATTGGCGCTGTTCTATGGTGGCATGACGCGGTCCAAGTCCGTGCTCAACATGATGATGATGAGCTTCGGCGCGATCGGCCTGGTCAGCCTGCTGTGGGTCTTCTACGGCTACAGCATCGCCTTCGGCACCGACGTCGGCGGCGTCACCGGTGACCTCTCCATGGCCGGCCTGCGCGGCATGCTCGAGTCGGGCAGCGAGGGCGGCATCCCGGACCTGCTGTTCGTCGTCTTCCAGATGATGTTCGCGATCATCACCGTCGCACTGATCAGCGGTGCGATCGCGGACCGGGCGAAGTTCGGCGCCTGGCTGCTCTTCGCCGGCCTGTGGGCCACCCTGGTCTACTTCCCGGTCGCGCACTGGGTCTGGGGCGGTGGCTGGATCGGCGAGCTGGGCGTGCTCGACTTCGCCGGTGGCACCGCGGTGCACATCAACGCCGGTGCGGCCGCGCTGGCGCTGGCCCTGGTGCTGGGCAAGCGGGTCGGCTGGCCGAAGGACAAGTTCAAGCCGCACAACCTGCCGATGGTGCTGCTCGGCGCCGGCCTGCTGTGGTTCGGCTGGTTCGGCTTCAACGCCGGATCGGCGGTCGCCGCCGACGGCGCCGCCGCCGTCGCCTTCATCAACACCCAGGTGGCCACCGCTGCCGCCGTGCTGGGCTGGATCGTCGTCGAGTGGTTCCGCGACGGCAAGCCGACCACCCTCGGTGCCGCGTCCGGTGCCATCGCCGGTCTGGTCGCCATCACCCCGGCCTGTGCCTTCCTGGAGCCGCTCGGGGCGATCGCGCTCGGCATCATCGCCGGTGCCGTCTGCGCCCTGGCGGTCGGCCTGAAGTACAAGCTCGGGTACGACGACTCGCTCGACGTGGTCGCCGTGCACATGGTCGGCGGCATCATCGGTTCGCTGCTGATCGGCTTCCTCGCCGTCGAGGTGCTCGCCGGCGAGGGCAACGCCGGACTCATCTACGGCGGTGGCATCGACCTGCTTGGTCTGCAGGCGCTCGGTGTGGTCGCGGTGCTGGTCTACTCGTTCGTCGTCGCCTACATCATCGGCTTCGCGATCGACAAGACCATCGGCTTCCGGGCCAGCGCCGACGCCGAGGTCGAGGGCATCGACACCGCCGAGCACGCGGAGGCGGCGTACGAGTTCAGCAGCACCTCGGGTGGTGGCTTCGCCGCCGCCGGCATCGGGAAGGCGCCCGCCGGTTCGGGCGAGTCCGCTCCGGTCAGCGAAAAGGTCGCCGGATAACGTTCCCTGATGGAGGGGTTAGACATGAAGCTGGTGACCGCGGTCATCAAGCCGTACCAGCTCGACGCGGTCAAGGAGGCCCTGCACGCCCTCGGCGTCGCCGGGCTGACCGTGAGCGAGGTCCAGGGGTACGGACGTCAGAAGGGCCACACCGAGGTGTACCGGGGTGCCGAGTACACCGTCGAGTTCCTGCCGAAGATCCGGATCGAGGTGCTGACCGACGAGATCGACGTCGAGAAGGTCGTCGACGCGGTCGTCACGGCGGCCCGTACCGGAAAGATCGGCGACGGCAAGGTCTGGGTGACGGCCGTCGAGGACGTCATCCGGGTCCGCACCGGTGAGCGCGGTCTCGACGCGCTCTGAGCCGGCGAGCCCGCTGAACCGGGTAGAGGAGAACGCATGACCGACGGAGTCGGGGTCCGGCAGCGTTTCGCGGCCGGCCCCGGCCCGTCGCTGTCCGACGGCATCGGTGCCGCCGCCCGCGTGGACCGGGCGGCGGCGCTCGATGTCTGGCTGACCTCGCTGATGCCGGCCGGGCTGACCGGTATCGCCCTGGTGGCGGTCGGCGGACTCGGCCGGCTGCAGTGCTCCCCGTACAGCGATCTCGACCTGGTGCTGCTCCATCGTGGCGTCGCCGGGATGGACGAGATCGCCGCCCGCCTCTGGTACCCGATCTGGGACGCCCGCCTCGGGCTGGACCACTCGGTGCGTACCCTGCCGGAGGCGCTGTCCGTCGCCCACGACGACGTCAAGGTCGCGCTCGGCCTGCTCGACGCCCGGCACGTCACCGGCGACCGGGAGCTCACCGCCGAGCTGCAGTCGGCCGCGACCGACCAGTGGCGGCGCACCGCCGTCCGCCAGCTGCCGGCGCTGCGCGAGGTCACCGAGGCCCGCTGGCGTACCCACGGCGAGCTCGCCTTCCTGCTGGAAGGCGACCTGAAGGAGGCCGCCGGCGGGCTGCGCGACGTCGGGATCCTGCGCGGCATCGCGCTGGCCGGCATCGCCGACAGCATGCGCCCGGCCGCCCGCGCGGCCCACCTGCGGCTGCTGGACACCCGAGACGCGCTGCACGTCGCCGTCGGTCGACGGGTCGACCGGCTGGTGGCCCAGGAGCGCGCCACCGTCGCCGGCCTGCTCGACCTGGACGACCCGGACACCCTGCTGCGCCGGGTCGCCTCCGACGCCCGCACCATCACCCACGCCCTCGACGACGCCTGGCGCAGCGCCGAGCGGCTGCGCTCGGGCCGGCGGCGCGGCGGCGGACCACCGGTGCGCCGGCCGGTGGCCCGCGACGTGGTCGAACACGACGGCGAACTGGTCCTCGCCCGGACGGCGATCGGCGCCCGCCCGGACCCCAGCCTGTCGCTGCGGGTCGCGGCGGCCGCCGCCACCAGCCGGCTGCCGATCGCCCGGGCGACCTGCGAGTGGCTTGCCGCGTACTGCCCGCCGCTGCCGGCACCGTGGCCGGACGCGGCCCGGGCCGCGCTGATCACCCTGCTCGGCGCCGGTCCCGGTCTGGTGCCCACCTGGGAAACCTGCGACCGGTACGGGCTGGTCGACGGCTGGCTGCCGGAGTGGCCCCGGATGCGCAGCCTGCCGCAGCACAACCCGGTGCACCGGTTCACCCTGGACCGGCACCTGGTTCAGGCGGCACAGGAGGCGACCGCGTTCACCCGCGAGGTGGACCGCCCCGATCTGCTGCTGCTCGGCGCCTTCCTGCACGACGTGGGCAAGGGACTGCCCGGCGATCACAGTACGGTCGGCGCGCCGGTGGCGGCGCGGATCGCCGCCCGGATCGGGCTGCCGCCGGTCGACGTCGACATGATCGACAAGCTGGTCCGGCTGCACCTGCTGCTGCCGGAGGTGGCCACCCGGCGTGACCTCAGCGACCCGGTGACGATCTCCCAGGTCGCCGCTGCGGTGGGCGACACCACCACGCTCGGCCTGCTGCACGGGCTGGCCCGCGCGGATGCCCTGGCGACCGGCCCGGCGGCCTGGTCGGACTGGAAGGGACGGCTGATCGCCGAACTGGTCCGCCGGGTGCACACCGCGCTGGACACCGGGGTGCTGCCCGAGCTGCCGCGACCCGATCCGGCGCTGGTGGCGGGTCCGCTGCCGGCCGTACACATCGACGGTGACGACCGAGTCGCGGTGGCCGCCGCGGACCGGCGCGGCCTGCTCGCCGCGGTCGCCGGCTGCCTGGCCCTGCACCGGTTGGACGTGCTGACCGCCGACGCCTCCACGGTCGACGGGCGGGCCTTGGTCGAGTTCCGGGTCCAGCCCCGGTACGGCACCCCGCCGGACACCATCGCGCTCATTGCCGACCTGCGGCGGGCGGTCACCGGTGACGTGTCGGTCACCCAGCGGCTGCGGGGCCGGGCGCTCGCCGCCCGCCGGACCGGGGCCGACCCTCGGGTGGTGTGGCACCGGGAGGCCGCCACCGACGCCGTGGTACTGGAGCTGCGGGCGGCCGACTCGGCCGGTCTGCTCTACCGGGTGACCAGCGCGCTCGACGAGGCCGGCGCCCAGGTGCGGGCGGCCCGGATCTCCACCCTGGGCGGCGACGTGGTCGACGCCTTCTACCTGGTGGGTGCCGGCCCGGACGACGCCGAGCGGGCCCGGCTGGAAGCCGCGGTGCTGGCCGCCGCCGGATGACCGGGCGGCGCAGTGGCGGAAGCGGGCGCTGGAGTGGCGGAAGCGGCCGGTGCGGGCGGCGGCTAGGCTTGCCAGGTCGGGTGGAGTCACGTCCCGACACCGCCGTGAGTTGCCCTGCCGGATCGACATACAGGATGTTGCGTCGTGTTTGACACTTTGAGTGATCGACTGTCCGGGATCTTCGGCAAGCTCCGGGGCAAGGGGCGGCTCACCGACACCGACATCGACGCGACCGCCCGGGAGATCCGGCTGGCGCTGCTGGAGGCGGACGTCGCGCTGCCGGTGGTCAAGGCGTTCATCGGCCGGGTCAAGGAGCGCGCCCGGGGCTCCGAGGTCTCCCAGGCGCTCAACCCGGCCCAGCAGGTCATCAAGATCGTGCACGAGGAGCTGGTCGGGGTCCTCGGCGGCGAGCACCGCCGGCTCCGGTTCGCCAAGCAGCCGCCGACGGTGATCATGCTGGCCGGGCTGCAGGGTTCCGGCAAGACCACCCTCGCCGGCAAGCTGTCCAACTGGCTCAAGACGCAGGGGCACCAGCCGCTGCTGGTCGCCGCCGACCTGCAACGCCCGAACGCGGTCGGCCAGCTGCAGGTCCTCGGCGGTCGGGCCGGGGTCGAGGTCTTCGCCCCGGAGCCGGGCAACGGGGTCGGCGACCCGGTGGCCGTCGCCAAGGCGTCGATCGAGCACGCCCGCCGGTCGGCGCGCGACGTCGTCATCGTCGACACCGCCGGCCGGCTCGGTATCGACGCCGAGATGATGGCCCAGGCCGCCGCGATCCGCGACGCGGTCGACCCGGACGAGGTCATCTTCGTCATCGACGCGATGGTCGGTCAGGACGCGGTCCGCACCGCCGAGGCGTTCCGCGACGGCGTCGGCATCACCGGCGTGGTGCTGTCCAAGCTCGACGGCGACGCGCGCGGCGGTGCGGCGCTGTCCGTCCGGCAGGTCACCGGCGAACCGATTCTGTTCGCCTCCACCGGTGAGAAGCTGTCCGACTTCGACGTCTTCCACCCGGACCGGATGGCGAGCCGAATTCTCGGCATGGGCGACATGCTCACTCTGATCGAGCAGGCCGAGCAGGCCTTCGACGCCGATCAGAAGGAGAAGATGACCGCCAAGCTGATGGGCGGCGAGCAGTTCACCCTGGAGGACTTCCTCGATCAGCTCATCGCGGTGCGCCGGATGGGGCCGATCGCCAACGTGCTGGCCATGATGCCCGGCATGGGGCAGATGAAGGACCAGCTGGCCGAGGTCGACGACAAGCACTTCGACAAGGTCACCGCGATCATCCGTTCGATGACCCCGGGCGAGCGGACCAATCCGAAGATCATCAATGGGTCGCGCCGGGCCAGGATCGCCAACGGCTCCGGGGTCACCGTGATGGACGTCAACCAGCTGCTCAACCGCTTCGCCGAGGCGCAGAAGATGATGAAGCAGATGGGCGGGATGATGGGTCTGCCCGGTGGCGGGCGGCGTAAGGCGACCAAGTCGCCGAAGAACAAGCGCAAGGGGAACAAGGGCGGCAACCGCGGCGGCGGTGCCCGGCAGCGGGGCGGCGGCGGGGTGCCGGCCGGCTTCCCGGGCGGCATGCCGCAACTGCCGCCCGGCCTCGACCCGAACGCGCTGGGCGGCGGCGACGGTCTGCCGCCCGGCTTCAAGCTCCCCAAGATCGACTTCAACAAGCTGAACAAGCGGGAGAAGGGCTGAGCGTCGTCGACCCCGCGCCCGTGCCGCTGCACGTCCGCGGGGTCGTACTGCCCGAGGACCGGACCCGGGACCTGTGGCTGATCGGCGACCGGGTGACGCTGCACCCGGTGCCCGGTGCGACCACCGTGGTCGACGGCGGCTTCATCCTGCCCGGGTTGGTCGACGCGCACTGCCACATCGGCATCGCCCTCGGCGGGGCACCGATCGGCTCGCTCGACGACGCCCGCCGGCTGGCCGGTGTCGACCGGGACGCCGGTGTGCTGGCGCTGCGCGACGCCGGGTCGCCGTACCCGTACCCGCAACTCGACGACGAACCGGAACTGCCCCGGCTGGCCCGCGCCGGCCGGCACGTCGCGCCACCCCGGCGCTACCTGCGTGACATCGGCGTCGAGGTGCCGGCGGAGCAGTTGTCCGACACGGTGGCCGAGCAGGCCAAGGCGGGTAACGGCTGGGTCAAGCTGGTCGGCGACTGGATCGAGCGGTCCGCCGGAGACCTCGCCCCGGCCTGGTCGGCGGAGGCGATGACCGACGCCATCGCCACCGCGCACCGGGCCGGTGCCCGGGTCGCCGCGCACACCTTCGACGAGGAGGCGGTGCGGATCCTGGTCCGGGCCGGGGTCGACTCGGTCGAGCACGGCACCGGGCTGAGCCCCGACCTGATCGACGAGATGGCCCGGCACCGGACCGCGTTGATCCCGACGATGATCAACATCGCGACGTTCGGCGGGATCGCCGACCGGGCCCGGGAGAAGTTTCCCCGGTACGCCACCCACATGATCAGCCTGCGGGACAGGTTCCCCGAAGTGGTACGCGCCGCGCACGAAGCCGGCGTACCGATCTTCGTCGGCACCGACGCCGGCGGCGGCATCGCCCACGGCCGGACCGCCGACGAGATGCTCACCCTGCACACCGAGGCGGGCATGCCGGCCGAGGCGGTGCTGGCCGCCGCCTCCTGGGGCGCCCGGGACTGGCTCGGCTTTCCTGGCCTGGTCGAGGGCGGGCTCGCCGACCTGGTCGTGTACCCGGCGGACCCGCGTGCCGACCTGCGGGTGGTCCGCGCACCCGAGCGGATCATCCTGCGTGGGCGGGTGCTGCGCTGACCCGGTCGCCGGTGCCGCGTTGACCTAGTCGCCGGGGCGGCCCTGAGTCGGCTGCGGCGGGTGCGGCGCGCAGCCGTCACCGGCGGCGCATAGGATGTCCGGTCATGGCCCGCGTGCTCACACCTCGTGCGGAGGACTTTCCCCGCTGGTACCAGGATCTGATCGCCAAGGCGCAGCTCGCCGACAACGGACCGGTGCGCGGCACCATGGTGATCCGGCCGGCCGGGTACGCCATCTGGGAGCGGATGCAGTCCGAGATGGACAACCGGATCAAGGCGGCCGGCGCGGAGAACGCGTACTTCCCGCTGTTCATCCCGGAGAGCTACCTGCGCCGCGAGGCCGAACACGTCGAGGGCTTCTCCCCGGAGCTGGCGGTGGTCACCCACGGCGGCGGCAAGCAGCTCGCCGAGCCGGTGGTGGTCCGGCCGACCAGTGAGACGGTGATCGGCGAGTTCATGGCCAAGTGGGTCGACTCCTACCGGGACCTGCCGCTGCTGCTCAACCAGTGGGCCAACGTGGTGCGCTGGGAGCTGCGCCCCCGGGTGTTCCTGCGGACCAGCGAGTTCCTCTGGCAGGAGGGGCACACCGCACACGCCGACGAAGCCGACGCGCGGGCCTACGCCCGACGGATCCTGCACGAGGTCTACGAGGACTTCATGGTCAACGTGCTCGGCATCCCGGTGCTGGTCGGGCGCAAGACCGCCCGGGAGCGCTTCGCCGGGGCCACCAGCACCTACACCCTCGAAGGGATGATGGCCGACGGCAAGGCGCTGCAGCTGGGCACCTCGCACGAGCTCGGGCAGAACTTCGCCCGCGCGTTCGACATCACCTACACCTCCGCTGAGCGGGCGGTCGAACATGCCTGGACCACCTCCTGGGGGGTCTCCACCCGGATGCTCGGCGGGCTGATCATGGTGCACGGCGACGACAACGGGCTGCGGGTGCCACCACGGCTGGCCCCGGTCCAGGCGTACGTCATGGTGGTCAAGGCCGGCGACGGGGTCGCCGAGGCCGCGGCCAAACTGCGCGACGCGCTGCGCGACGCCGGCGTACGGGTCGGTCTGGACGACCGGGTCGACACCCCGTTCGGCCGCCGGGCCGTCGACGCCGAGCTCAAGGGCTATCCGGTACGCGTCGAGGTCGGCCCGCGAGACCTGGCCGCCGGCAACGCGGTGCTGGTCCGGCGTACCGACGGGTCGAAGACCCCGGTGCCGGTCGCCGACGTGGTCGGCGCGGTCCGCGACGCCCTCGACGCCGACCAGCAGCGGCTGTACGACGAGGCGCTGGCGCTGCGTCAGGCGCGTACCGTCGAGGTCGGCACCCTCGCTGACGCCGTCGCCGCCGCGGCGACCGGCTGGGCCAGGGTGCCCTGGTCGGTGGTCGGCCCGGCGGGCGAGGCCGAGGTCAACGCGCAGGGTGTGACCGTACGCTGCCTGCTGCGTCCGGACGGCTCGGTGCCCGACTCCGACGACGAGCCCGACCTGGTCGCGGTGCTGGCCCGCTCGTACTGACGCCCCGCCCTGCCGTCGGTGGGCGGTGTCGCCCGTTCGTGGGCGGTGTCGCCGTCGGGCTGTTCGTGCGGGTGCCGTCGTCGGGCCGTTCGTGGGCGGTGCCGCCGTCGTTGGGCATGGTGAGCGAGGGAGTTGAGCATGCGGTTTCAGCCGGGTCAGTTGATCATGCATCGGAATGTGCGACGTGGGCGGCTCGGCTGGGTCCGTCCGGCCCGGGTCGTCGTCGACGACGAGCGGGGCCTGCTGGTCTGGGTCGACCGGGGGTCGCCGGTGGTCAACGAGGTGGCCGACGACGGCCGTGGCATGCGAGCGATGCCGTTCACCGAGTGGATCACCCGGTCGTACCGGATCAAGCACGGCCGCTGGCTCGGCCCACCGGTGCTGAAGTTCCTGCCCGCCGGGGCCGCCCATTCGGTCTGGTGGTTCCGCGACGACGCCGGGAACTTCCTCAACTGGTACGTCAACCTCGAAGAGCCCGGCGTGCGCTGGGCCGACGGCGACCTCGCCGGGGTGGACGTGGTCGACCAGGACCTCGACGTGGTGGTCCGCCCGGACCGCAGCTGGGTCTGGAAGGACGAGGACGAGTTCGCCGAGCGGCTCGCCTTCCCGGAGCACTACTGGGTGCGTGACGAGGCGGCGGTACGGGCCGAGGGGCGGCGGGTGATCAAGATCGCCGAGGCAGGGGATTTTCCGTTCGACGGCACCTGGTGCGACTTCCGGCCGGACCCGGCCTGGGCGCCGCCGGCCGAGCTGCCGCCCGGCTGGGACCGCCCGCCGGCCGCCGGCTGACCGCCGGAGGCCTGGCCGGCGGCGACCCACCGGGGCCACCGGGTGTGGCGGTGCGCCACGGGTCTGGCACAATAGCGTGTTGGTATCCGGTACGTGTCCGGCGCCCTCTACCCGGGCACGTCGCCAGTCCACCCGAGCTGCCTCTGGCCCAACCCCACTGTGCCGGTCGGCGTTCACCCGCGCACCGCCCTCGGGGGCCGGTGAAGATCGCAACAGGAGCGAACAAACCGTGGCCGTAAAGATCCGGCTTCTGCGGATGGGCAAGATCCGCAACCCGCAGTACCGCATCGTCGTCGCCGACTCGCGTACCAAGCGCGACGGGCGGGCGATCGAGTTCGTCGGGATCTACCACCCGAAGGAAGATCCGTCGGTCATCGAGGTGACCTCGGACCGTGTCCAGTACTGGCTCTCGGTCGGCGCTCAGCCGAGCGAGGCCGTCCAGCGCCTGCTGGAGAAGACCGGCGACTGGCAGAAGTTCAAGGGCCTGCCCGCCCCGCCGCCGCTGCTGGTGGCACCCGAGCGGGCCGACCGCAAGGCGGCGTACGAGGCGGAGGCAAAGGCCGCCGCGGGCGTCGCGGACACGCCGACCAAGCCGGCGAAGAAGTCCGAGAAGAAGTCCGAGCCGAAGGCCGAAGCGAAGTCTGAAGCGAAGTCTGCGCCGAAGGCCGAAGCGAAGTCCGAGCCGGCGGCTGCCGAAGCGTCGGCCAAGACCGAGGAGCCCAGCGGTGCCGGCTCCGGCGAGCAGGCCTGACATGGTCCTCCGGCCCGCGCTGGAGCACCTGGTCAAGGGGATCGTCACCCACCCCGACGACGTACGGGTCCGGCTGGTCGACTCGCGCCGGGGCAAGCGCCTGGAGGTACGGGTGCACCCGGAGGACCTCGGCACCGTGATCGGCCGCGGCGGGCGCACCGCCAAGGCGCTGCGACAGGTGATCGGTTCGATCGGCGGGCGCGGCGTGCGGGTCGACATCGTCGACTCGTACTGATGCTGTTGATCGTCGGTCGGATCGGCCGACCACACGGAATCCGTGGCGAGGTCACGGTCGAGGTCCGGACCGACGAGCCGGAGACCCGGTTCGCCGCCGGATCGGTGTTGATCACCGATCCGGCGGCGGTGCCGGCCGCCCGCGAACCGCAGCAGCCGACACCGCCCGGCGCGACCCTGGTCCGCGTCCCTGACCGGTTGACCATCGAGACGGTCCGCTGGCATCAGGGCCGACCGTTGGTGCAGTTCACCGGGGTTGTCGACCGCGACCTCGCAGAGGCGTTGCGGGGCGTACTGCTCTGCGTGGACAGCAGCGACATCGCTACCCCGGAGGACCCGGACGAGTACCACGATCACCAGCTGGTCGGCCTGTCGGTGGTCACGCCGTCCGGTGAGGTTCTCGGCGAGGTGGCCCGGATCGACCACGCGCCCGCATCCGATCTGCTGGTGCTCCGCCGGCCCGGCGGCGGGTCCGCCCTGGTGCCGTTCGTCCGGGCGATCGTGCCGGAAGTGGATCTCGCCGGTGGGCGGGTGGTCGTCGACGCCCCACCCGGCCTGCTCGACCTGTGAGCGCCCCGATGCCATCCGGCGCGGTGCCGCTGCAGGTGGACGTCGTCACGATCTTTCCGGACTACCTGGCACCGCTGGACCTGTCGCTGATCGGCCGGGCGCGCCGGGCCGGCCTGCTCAGTGTCGAGGTGCACGACCTGCGCCGCTGGACGCACGACGTGCACCGGACGGTGGACGACACCCCGTACGGCGGTGGCGCCGGGATGGTGATGCGCCCGGAGCCGTGGGGCGCGGCGTTGGACGAGCTGACCGCCGCCGGACAGCCGCCCGCGCGGCTGGTGGTGCCGACCCCGGTGGGGGAGCGGTTCGACCAGGCGATGGCGCAGCGGTTGGCCGCCGAGCCTCGACTGATCTTCGCCTGTGGCCGCTACGAGGGGATCGACCAGCGGGTGATCGACGAGGCGGCGGCAGCGCTGCCGGTGACCGAGGTGTCCCTCGGCGATTTCGTCATCTTCGGCGGGGAGGTCGCCGTGCTGGCCATCCTGGAGGCGGTGACCCGGTTGATTCCCGGGGTGCTCGGCAACGCCGGATCACTCGTCGAGGAGTCCCACTCGGACGGGCTGCTGGAGGGGCCGGTCTACACCAAGCCGCCGCAGTGGCGGGGACGCGAGGTGCCGGAGGTACTACGATCGGGCGATCACGGCCGGATCGCCCGGTGGCGGCGGGACCAGGCGCTGCTCCGTACGGCATCGCGTCGGCCGGATCTGCTCGCCGGACTGCCGGCCGGAAAACTTGACAAAAAAGACATTGCACTGCTGGCGGCGGCCGGATTTCAACTGCCGGCCGGTGATGTGGCAGAGTAGTGGGGTTGCCGCAGACGGGCATGCGTGTCCGGCTGCGAGGATCCCGCCAGCGGGGAGGCGTCGAACGTTGAGGCATCGAAAGCTGAGGCGTAGCGCGTTCCGGCCCGGGATCAGAATCATCCATCCGCGCACCGCGAGACGGTGCGCCTTGAGTAGCCCAAGGATGCAGCGATGAACACGCTGGACGCTCTTGACGCCCAGTCGCAGCGGACCGACCTTCCGGACTTCCGCGCCGGTGACACGCTCAAGGTGCACGCCCGGGTCGTCGAAGGTAACCGTTCCCGGGTGCAGGTCTTCCAGGGCGTGGTGATCCGCAGGCAGGGTGCCGGCCTGCGGGAGACCTTCACCGTCCGCAAGGTCAGCTTCGGTGTCGGAGTCGAGCGGACCTACCCGGTCAACAGCCCGGCTATCGACCGGATCGAGATGGTGACCCGTGGTGACGTCCGTCGCGCCAAGCTGTACTACCTGCGAGAACTCCGTGGCAAGGCCGCCAAGATCAAGGAGAAGCGGGAGAAGCAGGCCAGCTGAGCCCGCTGATCCCGGTTCCCGATCTCAGGACTGCCGCTGGGAGCTTTCGCCAACTACCCTTGCGGTAGTGATTGATGGGGAGCGCTACATCTGCGGCATCCGTCGCGGCGGCGGGAGCCAACTGTGCTACCGCTCGTGGCGCCTGACGAGAGGCGCCGTGGGCGGTAGCGCCGTGTCTCGGGACCGGGGAGATGCGTAGCGTGTATCCACAAGGAGACCAGGAGCAGTGGCAGCGGCGCGCCTCGGCGGGGGCGCGGTCGCAGCGCAACCGTCGGGACGGCCGGCCGGTGGCGCGCCCGCGTCGGTCGGGCCGGTCCGGCATGCAGATGGTGCAGCGCAGGCGTCGGCAGATGCCACTGTGGCAGGAGTTGCCGCTGCTGCTGGTGGTGGCCTTCTGCCTGGCGGTGTTGATCCGCTCCTTCCTGCTCCAGGCGTTCTTCATCCCGTCCGGCTCGATGGAGGACACGCTGCTGGTCGGTGACCGGGTATTAGTCAACAAGGTCGTTTACGATGTCCGGGATCCGGTGCGCGGCGAGGTCATCGTCTTCCGGGGCACCAACGACTGGGCACCGGAGCACACCGACGACCCCGACCTCGGTTTCGCCGCCAAGCTTGGCCGTACCGTTGGCGATCTGGTCGGGGTTGGTCGGCCCGGCGAGAAGGACTTCATCAAGCGGGTGATCGGCGTGCCGGGCGACCGAGTTCGCTGCTGCGACGACCAGGGCCGGCTGACCGTCAACGACCAGCCACTGGACGAGGCCGGCTACGTCCTGGAGGACTCACCGCTGGACGTCCCACCGAGCCCGGGTGAGTGCCGATCCCGGCAGTTCGCTGAGGTCGTGGTCGAGCCTGGACACCTGTTCGTGATGGGTGACCATCGACTGGTCTCACAGGACTCCCGCTGCCAGGGTCCGGTGCCGATCGAGAACGTCATCGGCCGGGCGTTCGTGATCGTCTGGCCTCAGGACCGCTGGGACGGACTGTCCGTGCCGGACACCTTCGACAGCCTGCCGCCGACGGCTCCGACCCCGGCGGCGGTCGATCAGCCAGCGGACGTTCCCGATACCTCCGGTGACCTGGTGATTGTGCTGCCAGTGATGATTCCGCTACTTTTCGCTTCGCGCTCCGTGCCGCTGTTCTCAGCCAGACGTCGTAGGCTCCGGTTGTGATCGACGAGCAGACCGAGAAGAAGCCCAATTCCTTCTGGCGTGAACTACCGATCCTGTTGGGTGTGGCGGTCCTCGTCGCGGTCCTGGTCCGGGCGTTCGTCCTGCAGACCTTCTACATCCCGTCGCCGTCGATGGAGCACACCCTCGACATCAACGACCGGGTGCTGGTCAACAAGGTCGTCTACCACTTCCGCTCGCCCGAGCGAGGCGAGATCGTCGTGTTCCGGGCACCACCGGAGTGGAGCAGCAACCCGGACGGCGAGGACTTCATCAAGCGGGTCATCGGGGTCGGCGGAGACCGGGTCGAGTGCTGTGACGCCGAGGAGCGGTTGATCATCAACGGCCAGCCGCTGGACGAGCCGTACATCTACTCCGAAGGTGGGATCAGCGATCCCGCTGCGGTCGGTCCGTTCGACATCACCGTGCCGGAAGGACGGCTCTGGGTGATGGGCGACCACCGGTCGGCCTCGGGCGATTCGCTGGAGCACTGGGACCGCAGCGGCGACATCGACTACGCGACCATCTCCGAGGACGCGGTGGTCGGTCGGGCGTTCACCGTCTTCTGGCCACTGGACCGGGCCACCTGGCTCACCGTGCCGGAGCCGTTCGAAACCGTTCCGAGCTCGGGATCGTGACCGGTCGGGTCACGCCGACCCGGACGGTGTGGTCGGCGGCGTCGCGGGCTGTGTGGTCGGCGGTGGCTGTGGCCCACGTGTCGTGCCGGTCTGCTGGTTCTCCTACTCTGGTCGGGTGACCGACGCGGAGCTGACGGTGGACCGCGCGCCGGAGCCGGCGCGCAACCGGTACGCGGCCCGGGTCCTGCTCGTCGACTCGGCGGGTCGGGTGTTGCTGCTACGTGGGTACGACCCGGCCCGTCCCGGGCACCGGTACTGGTTCACCCCCGGCGGTGGACTGGAGTCCGGCGAGACCCCGGTCGACGGCGCGGTCCGCGAGTTGGCCGAGGAGACCGGCCTGCGGGTGACACCGACCGAGTTGGGCGCGCCGGTCTGGCAGGAAACCGTCGAGTTCCCGTTCGACGGCCGGTGGTACCGCCAGGAACAGCACTTCTTCCTGCTGAGGGTGCCCAACTGGCAGGTGGACACAAGCGGGTTCGACGACATCGAACGCCGTACGATCGACGCTCACCGGTGGTGGCCGGTCGGCGAGCTCGCGGCCACCCCGGAACGGGTCTATCCGCCGGAGCTGCCGACCCTGCTGCGCCGGCTGACGGGAGAGGCCGAACCGTGCTGACTCCACCGCGTACCGTGGTGCGCCGTGACGCCGGGCTCTACGCATTGGAGCAGGCCCTGCTACGGCGCGGATTCGCTCACGTGGCCGGCGCCGACGAGGCCGGTCGGGGTGCGTGTGCCGGGCCGCTGGTGGCGGCCGCGGTGGTGCTGGCGCCGGGCCGGCGGGGCGAGATCGACGGGCTGGCCGATTCGAAGCTGCTCACCCCGGCGGCGCGGGAGCGGGTCTACGCCTCGGTCCGTGACCGGGCACTCGCCCACCGGATCGTGGTCGTTTCGGCCGACGAGATCGACCGTCGGGGCCTGCACGTGTGCAATCTCGCCGCGATGCGCCGGGCGCTGGCCGGGCTCAGTCCCGCACCCGAATACGTGTTGACCGACGGGTTCGGCGTCGACGGGCTCGGTGCGCCCGGGCTCGCGGTGTGGAAGGGCGACCGGGTGGCGGCTTGCGTGGCGGCGGCCAGTGTGCTCGCGAAGGTCACTCGGGACCGGCTGATGGTCGAGCTCGACGGGCGGTTTCCGGGTTACGGCTTCGCCGAGCACAAGGGCTACGCCACCGCCGAGCATCAGGCCGCGCTGAGTCGGCAGGGGCCGTGCGTCGAGCACCGGTTCTCGTACGTCAACGTGGCGGCCGCCTCCGGTCGGTCCGCGAGTCCGCCCCGTTCCCGCCGACCGGCCGCCGAAGCTGACCGGGCCGATGGAACCGGCTCGGCCGGCATCGGCATCCGTGAGCCGATGGGGCGTCCGGACCCCGTACGGGGTACCGTCGGCGTGGCGTTGGACGAGCAGCTTCGCCAACCGGCGCTACTGGGGGAAGATGTGGTCATGGAAGGCGGATGGCGATGAGCGCCGAGGATCTCGAGAAGTACGAGACAGAGATGGAGCTGCAGCTCTACCGGGAGTACCGCGACATCGTCCGCCAGTTTTCGTACGTCGTCGAGACCGAGCGTCGCTTCTACCTGGCGAACCAGGTCGACCTGCACGTGCGCAATTCTGACGGCGAGGTGTACTTCGAGGTCGAGATGCACGATGCCTGGGTGTGGGACATGTACCGTCCTGCCCGTTTCGTGAAGAACGTCAGAGTAATGACGTTCAAGGATGTAAATGTGGAAGAGTTGGACAAGCCGGAAATCTCACTACCGGCAGATTCCGGGTTCAGCGGCTGACTTCAATGGCCGGTCCATAGCAGATCGACCGCGACGAAGTTTCGTTTTCCACAGCTGAGCCAGCATCCACAGTCTGTCGTCCTCCGTCGAGGCCCTGCCCCGGTCGGGTGCCAGGTTGTCGGCATGAGATTCCTGCTCCTGCCGATGCTGGTCGCGACGATCCTGTTCAGCACCGCGCCCGCGGTCCCCGCCACGGCGTTCGTCGCCGCCCCCGGGCCACCACCGACCGGGTCCGCGCGCCCAGCCGCAGACCCGCGGTTCCACCCGCCACTGGCCGGCGCCGTCACGCTGAGCCACCGGTTCGACCCGCCCCCGGTGCCGTGGGGGCGCGGACACCGGGGCGTCGATCTCACCGCCGACGTCGGCGCCACCGTGTACGCCGCCGGGGCCGGCACGGTCAGCCACTCCGGTCGGATCGTCGACCGGGGTGTGGTGAGCATCAGTCACCCGGGTGGGTTCAGGACCACCTACGAACCCGTGGACGGCTGGCTCGCCGTCGGCACCGTGGTCAGGGCAGGCCGTCCGATCGGCACCGTCACCGAAGGCCATCCGGGTTGTCCTGCCGATGCGTGCCTGCACTGGGGCCTGCGGCTGACGGACGGCAGCTACCTCGATCCGTTGCTGTTGCTCGGCAACGGACGGGTCCGCCTGCTGCCGCTCGGGTCAGCCGGCCCGGTGTAGCAGCGCGGGCAGCAGCTCCGCGAGCCGGTCGTAGTCTGCTGCCCGGTTGTAGACCTGAGCGCAGACTCGCAACCACGCCCGATCGGACCACCAGGCGACCGACACCTCGGTGGCCAGCTCGTCGGCGATCCGACGACGCAGCGCGGCCGCTGCGACAGCGCTGTCGGCCACGCCGGCCGGTAGCGGGACCAGCCGCATGGCCAGCTGGGCCGACTCCGGCCGGTGCGGATCGGGTACCGGCAGCCGCTGCTGCGGCACACCCAGCGCGTCGGCGATGGTCCGCTGCCCGTAGCCGACCAGCGCGGCGTTGTGCGCCCGGACCCGGTCCAGGCCGAGGCTGCGCAACGCGTACAGGCCAGCCGGCGCAGCCAGCCACGCGGTGTAGTCGCGGGTGCCCTGCCACTCCACCCGCGACGGGAACCCGGATTCCTGTTCCCAGGAGACCCCCAGCGGCTCAAGCCGTTCCCGCCATCGGGGCGCGACCGCCAGCAGCGCCGTGCCGCGCGGCGCGAACGCCCACTTGTGCAGGTTGCCCACCCAGAAGTCGGCGCCGATCCGGTCGACCTCGACCGCCAGCATCCCCGGTACGTGGGCGGCGTCGACCAGGACCGGTACGCCGGCGTCACGGGCCACCGGGACCATCTCGGCGACCGGGAACACCTGCGCGGTCGGCGAGGTGACCTGGTCGACCACCAGCAGCCGGGTCCGGCCCGGCCGGAGCGCGGCGCGCAGCCGCTCGACGACCTCCTTAGCCGGTGCCCCCAGCGGCACCGCTACGACGCGTACCGTCGCGCCGGTGCGCCGGCACTCCCGCTCGACCGAGAGCGCGACCGCGCCGTACCCGTGGTCGGTCAACAGCACCTCGTCCCCGCTGCCCAGACGCAGCGTCTGCAGCACGGTCGCGGCGGCGACGGTGACGTTGTCGACCAGTGCGGCGCCTTCCGGGTCGGCGCCGAGGAAAGCGGCCAGATGGCGGCGGGTGTGGCCGATCCGATCCAGCAGACCCTGGGTGAAGAACCGCTGCGGGTCGGCCTCCATCTCGTCGCGTAGCCGCTGCTGCACCCGCTGCACCGAGACCGGGACCGCGCCGAACGCGCCGTGGTTGAGGTGGGTGACCGCCGGGTCGAGGGAGAACAGCATCCGTGCGCCGGGTAGCGGTTCGGGTGGGACCAGGCCGCCGCTCATCAGATGCCTTCCGTGGATACTCCGGCCTTCCGGCCGGGGAGGAAACGGACTCCTGCGGAGCAGGACAGGGAAAGTCGATTCGCCGCCGAGGCGGATCGACGTCCACTACTCGCGCGCCAGGGCACCCGGCGTACGGACAGGTGTGCTAACGTGGTGTTGCCCTTCCGGTGACGACCAAGCCGGTCGGGCCTATCGCCGGGCTGGTGGGAAGTGACGTCTGTGGAGACTGTGTAAGACCGATGGGCGGTACCCCGTCCCTTGCCGTTGATTCGGGTCGGCTGTGGTCGGCGAAGCAGAAAACTCAACCCGTGAGGGTTGGATCTCCCTGCTTCAGCAGGGGGAGATGTCAACGGCACATCCTAGGCGAGGCCGCCGCCCCGGACCGCTCCGGTGCGCGGCCCGTCCGCCGGGCCGGCTGGCAGCCTCAGGCCCGCGGATGTGCCTGCCGGTACGCCGCCCGCAACCGCTCCACCGACACGTGGGTGTAGAGCTGGGTGCTGGCCAGCGAGGCGTGCCCGAGTAACTCCTGGACCGACCGCAGGTCGGCGCCACCCTCCAAGAGGTGGGTGGCCGCGGAGTGGCGCAGCCCGTGCGGGGTGACGCGGGGTACGCCCGCGTCGCGGGCAGCCGCGGCGACGATCCGGCGTACCACCGTGGCCTGGAGCCGGCCACCCTTCGCGCCGAGCAGTAGCGCCTCGCCGGAGTGGGGCGACGCGAGCGTCGGTCGCCCCCGGGCCAGCCAGTCGTGGATCGCCGCCCCGGCCGGCACCCCGTACGGCACGGTCCGCTCCCGGCCGCCCTTGCCCAGCACCCGGAGCACCCGTCGGCCCGGGTCGAGGTCGGCGAGGTCGAGCCCGCAGAGTTCGCTCACCCGGACCCCGGTCGCGTACAGCAGCTCCAGGACCAGCCGGTCGCGCAGCCGCAGCGGGCCGTCCGGACCGGTGCCGGTCGGTTCCCGGGTCTGTTCCCCGGCCGACTGAGCCTGCGAGTCGGTGCCGTCGCCGTCCGGCATCAGCTGGGTGGCCTGCTCGACGCGCAGCACCGCCGGCAGCGTCCGGTGCGGTCGAGGGCTGGCCAGCGCCGCACCGGGATCGGCGCCGGTCAACCCGCTGCGGTGCGCCCAGCCGCTGAAGGCGCGGGCGGCCGCCGCCCGCCGGGCCAGCGTGGCCCGGGCGGCGCCGAACGTCCGTTGCCGGGCCAGCCAGCTGCGCAACACCGTGATGTCGAGCCCGGCGGGGGAGTGGACCCCCATCCGGGCGGCGTGGTCGAGCAGCGACACGACGTCACCGACGTACGCCCGCACGGTGTGGGCCGAACGGTTGTCGACCAGAGCGAGGTGCCGCGCGAAGGCGTCCACGGCGTCGCGCAGGCCGGACGGCAACCCGGCGTGCCGCGCGGCGGTGCCCCGGCTGCCGTCGTCGCTCACCTCCCGACCGTCGGCCCGGCGGCCCGATCGGTCAAGTCGCCACGCCGACCGACCCTGGTGGCGGACCGGGGCGGCAACCGGTAGCGGCCATCCGCGCCGGTGAGCAGGCCCCGGGCCTGCAGGGCGGAGACCGTGCGCATCGCGGTACGGATGTCGACGCCGGCCCGGCCGGCCAGCTCGTCCAGGTCGACCGAGCCGCGGCCGGGAACCGCTTCCAGGATCCGCGCCGCCTGGGGGTCGAGCGAGTCACGGGGACGCTCGGGCCCGCGCGGTGGTGGTGCCAGGTCGATACCGATCCGGCCGATCTCCTCCTGCACGTGGGCGACCCCGGCGACGAGCCGGGCCTGCGGGTGGTCGCGCAGAATCTCGTGACAGCCGACCGACACGGCGGAGGTGATCGGCCCCGGCACGACCATGGTCGCCCGGCCCAGAGCCAACGCGCGCCGGACCGTCTGGGCGGCCCCGCTACGGGCACCGGCCTCGACCAGCACGGTCCCGGCCGTCGCGGCGGCGATCAACCGGTTGCGGGTGAGGAACCGGTGCCGCAGCGGCTCGGCGCCGGGCAGCCATTCACTGACCAGCAGCCCGGACTCGGCGATCTGGTCGAACATCGCCGTGTTGCCGGCGGGGTACGGCCGGTCGATCCCGCAGGCCAGCACCGCCACCGTGCAGCCGCCAGCGGCGAGTGCACCGCGGTGGGCGCAGGCGTCGATGCCGTACGCCCCTCCGGAGACGATCGTCCAACCCTGCTCGGAAAGGCCGTGGCCGAACTCCATGCTGACGTGCCGTCCGTACTCGCTGGGTGCCCGGGAACCGACCACGGCGACCGACCGGGCCAGCGCCTCGGCGAGCGGCCACGGCCCGCGGACCCAGATGGCCAGCGGTGGTGCGCCGCTCCGGGAACCTCCGAAACCGGTGTCGCCCGACCCCCCACCGGGGCGACGGGCCAGCCAGGTCAGGTCCTCGACCTGGCTCGGCCAGTCCGGATCCTCCGGTGTCACCAGCCGGGCGCCGACCCGCGCCGCCCGGTCGAGGGCGGCGGTGGCCACCTGCAGCGGATCGGCGGTCGCCAGTCGGGCGGCGCTCGCCGTGCGGGTCGAGTCGTCCGGACTCCGCCCGCCGCGCAGCCGGGCCAGCGCCTCGACCGGGCCGACCGCTCCGACGAGCCGGTGAACGGCTTCGTTTCCGGGCTCGGCGAGCCAGGTCAACGCGATCCGGGCCAGCCGGCTGCCGGCCGGCTCCGGTTCCGTGCCCGGCATCACAGCTCGCCCGTCCGCAGCTGGATGGCTTCGTCGATGTCGGCTGAGTCCGGCCGGGACCGTCCGTCCAGGTCCGCGATGGACCAGGCGAGTCGCAGAATGCGGTCGAAGCCCCGGGCGGAGATCGCACCGACGTCCAGCCGCCGGCGCAGCGCGGCGGTCTCACCGGCGGGCAGCCGCCACGGCGGGCGTCGCAACGCGGGCCCGGGGACCACCGAGTTGGTCCGCCACCCCTGGCCGGCCCAGCGCTGCCGGGCGGCCTCGCGGGCGGCGGCCACCCGGGCGGCGACCGTCGCGGTCGGTTCCGCCGGCGCCTGGGTCGTCATCAGGTCCACGGCCCGCAGCGCGGTGAGACTCACCTGCAGGTCGATGCGATCCATCAGGGGACCGGACAGCCGGTTGCGGTAGCGGCGGCGTACCACGGGCGGGCACTCGCAGAGTTGATCGCCCGCCGGCCGGGCGCACGGGCACGGGTTGGCCGCCAGCACGAGCTGGCACCGGGCGGGGTACTCGGTGACCCCCAGGGCGCGGGTGATCAGCACCCGCCCCTTCTCCAGCGGCTGCCGCAACGAATCCAGCACCCGGCCGTGGAACTCAGGTGCCTCGTCCAGGAACAGGACACCATGATGAGCCAGCGAGACCGCGCCGGGGCGGGCCAGCCCGGAACCGCCGCCGACCAGCGATGCGACGGTCGCCGAGTGGTGCGGGGCCTGGAACGGCGGTCGGCGTAGCAGCGCGCTGCCCGGTGGCAGCACTCCGGCGATCGAGTGCAGCGCGGAGACCTCCAGCGCCGCCGCGTCGTCCAACGGCGGCAGCAGACCGGGGAGCCGTTCCGCCAGCATGGTCTTGCCGGCACCGGGCGGTCCGATCAGCGCCAGGTGGTGGCCGCCGGCAGCGGCGATCTCCAAGGCCCGCTTGCCGAACGCCTGCCCGGCGACGTCGGCGAGGTCCGGGCCGGCCTGGACGGTGCCCGGCTTCGGTGGCGGCGGATCGAGCAGTTCGCCGGCACCGCGGATGAACGCGATCAGCCGGTGCAGCGTGTCGACGGCCTTCACCCGCACCCCCGGCACCACCGCCGCCTCGGCCGCGTTCGCGGCCGGCACCACCACCTGGGTCACCCCGGCCCGGGCCGCCGCCACTACCATGGGTAGCAGCCCGCGCACCGGTCGTACGGTGCCGTCCAGACCCAACTCGCCGAGCAGCGCCACCCCGTCGACCGGGGCGAGCGGCAGCTCTCCGGTGCCGCCGAGCAACGCGGTGGCCACGGCGAGATCGAACCCCGAACCGATCTTGGGCAGCGTCGCCGGCAGCAGGTTGACGGTGATCCGCCGGTTCGGCCAGTGCTGCCCGGAGTTGACGATCGCGGCGCGTACCCGGTCCCGTGCCTCGTGCAGGGTGGTGTCCGGCAACCCCGAGATGATCACTGCCGGTAGCCCGGCGGCGAGGTCGGCCTCCACCTCCACGAGGTGCCCGGTGACGCCGACCAGGCCGACGCAGAGCACCTTCGCGTAGCTCATCGCCCGGTCCCCAACGATGAGCCATCCGTCGTGGAGGGTGGTCGGTCGTCGGCGGGTGGCGGGCGGTGGATGTCGTTTCTCATGGCTCGACGGTCGCCGTCGACCACCCGGGTGGCTGGGCCGGGCAGGGGCGCGCCTGTGGACGAAGGTCCTGCTGTGGACAACGCGGCGACCGGTTGACGCCGGATGCTAGGCAGCGGCTGCCGGGCGGTGCCCACGGGGCGGGCGACGCTGGTCAGAAGGCCGCCGTCAGGTGCCGGACCTGGGCCGCGCCGGACCGACCGACGGTCACGCAGATCAGATCGAATCGCACCGGCCGCCGGCCATGTGCCGGGTTGGCGGCCAGCCAGCCGGCGGCCAGCCGGCGGATCCGCCGGGCCTTGGCCGTGGTGACCGCCTCCTCCGGCGTGCCGTAGCGGCCACTGCGTCGGGTCTTCACTTCGCAGAACACGATGGTGTCGGCGTGCCGGGCGATGATGTCGATCTCGCCGGCCGTACAGCGCCAGTTGCGTTCGACGATGACGAGCCCGGCGTCGATGAGGTGCCGTACCGCGCAGCGTTCGCCGTAGGCGCCGACGGCCTGCCTGATGTTGGTCATGGCCGGCAAAGTGCCCGGTGGCGATGGCTCATGCCCGGTGCGGTACGCCGTGGTTGTGGACGACGGGCATGCTGTGGACGCCGCGACGGCGCCGGCCGCCGACCTGCTAGCGCCGGTCTGACCAGCACCGGTACAAGATCGCCCGGGACGTCGGTGGAGCGGACCCGAGTGGCGGCGGCGGTTGCGGTGACATACGGTCCCTGTCCGTGGACCCGAACCGAAACTACCCGGACGACCCCGATCCCCGGTGGTACTCCGAGCGCACCTACGTCGATCCGTCCTGGCAATCCACCGAGTCGAGCAGCGACCGGCTCGGTGACGATCCGTTCGGCGGCACCAGCCGGTACGCCAGCGGCGACGGTACCGGCGAACTGCGGGCCGCCCGGGCTGCCCGGGCGGATACGACGGAAGGGGGCCGACGGCGCGCGGTGCCGGAACCGGCGTCGGCACCGCCGTACGGGGCTCCGGCGTCGGCACCGCCGTTTGCTCCGCCGGCCTCGGCGCCGCCGTTTGCTCCGCCGACGTCGGCACCTCCCGGGTCGGCGAGCGGTCCACCGTTCGCGACCCCGGAGCCCCGGCCTGAGCCGGGTCTGGCGGTCGATTCCGGCCGACGGTCCGAGTCCGCGAGGCGGTCCGACCCCGGCCGGCGGTCCGAGGCGCGGCCGGATGAGTCGGCCAGTTCGGTCGACATTCCCACCGGGCTCATGCCGCCGGTCACCCCCCGTCCGGCCGGTGATCCGCCGTCGATGGGGGAGTACGGCGGCCGGCGGGCACCGGCGGGCAGTGTCGTCAGCGACGGGGTGTACCGCAGTCGACGTCCTGCGCTGGGGATCCTGTTCGCCGTCCTGGTGATGATCTTCGAGGTGCCGGCGTTGCGGCTGTTGCTGGACGGAGCGTTCGCCGATCCGGCCGAGGTCGGCGCGGTGGTCGCCGGTACGGCGCTGATGATCGGACTGCCCGCGTTCGGTATCGGTCTCTACGCGCTGGCCACCGGGGCGACCAAGGTGGGTTCCCCGGTCGAGGCGTGGCTGCGTCCGCCGACCGCGCATCTGCTGGTCGGCCTGCTGCTGTTCGTGGTGGCCGGACTCGCGGGCTGAACCGTGCGGGCTGGCCGGGTCGCGACCCGGCGCAGGGCGTACACTTGACAACCGGCGACCGCCTCGCGCGGTCGACCTCGCGCGCCCTTCTCCCCGGCGTCAGCCGTGGGGGCGACGGTCCCCTGGTCCTGATCACTCAGGCCCACCATGACCGCCGACCGGGCGCCAGGACGCCCGGCCGCCGGCCGGCGTGACAACCAGGGACATACAGGGAGAAGACACCATGGCTGTGGTGACCATGCGTCAGCTGCTGGAGAGCGGTGTGCACTTCGGGCACCAGACCCGGCGCTGGAACCCGAAGATGAAGCGGTTCATCTTCACTGAGCGTAACGGCATTTACATCATCGACCTGCGCCAGACCCTCGACTACATCGAGAAGGCGTACACCTTCGTCCGTGACACGGTGGCCGACGGCGGCAACATCCTGTTCGTCGGGACCAAGAAGCAGGCGCAGGAGGCCATTGCCGAGCAGGCGACCCGGGTCGGTCAGCCGTACGTCAACCACCGCTGGCTCGGCGGCATGCTGACCAACTTCCAGACGGTGTACAAGCGACTGCAGCGGATGAAGGAGCTGGAGGCGCTGGACCTGACCGGCACCGCGCAGGGCTACACCAAGAAGGAGACCCTGCAGCTGTCCCGGGAGAAGGACAAGCTCAGCCGTACGCTCGGCGGCCTGCGGGACATGCAGAAGGTGCCGGCGGCGATCTGGGTCGTCGACACCAAGAAGGAGCACATCGCCGTTGACGAGGCCCGCAAGCTGGGCATTCCGGTGATCGCGGTGCTCGACACCAACTGCGACCCGGACGAGGTCGATTTCCCGATCCCGGGCAACGACGACGCGATCCGCTCAGCTGAGCTGCTCACCCGGGTCGTCGCGGCCGCCGTGGCGGATGGTCTGATCGCCCGTTCCGGCAAGTCGCGTGGTGCCGAGGAGAAGCCGGAGCCGGGCGCCGTCGCCACCGACGAGCCGCTGCCCGAGTGGGAGCGCGAGCTGCTCGAGGGGCCGGCCAACAAGGAGAACGAGCCCTCGGCCGGCAAAGAGAACGAGCCCGCTGCCGCCGCTGCGGAATGACGACCACCCAAGCCGTCTGACGAGACTGAAGAGAGAGTCATGTCCAACTTCACCGCCGCGGACGTCAAGAAGCTCCGCGACCTCACCGGCGCCGGCATGATGGACTGCAAGAAGGCACTGCAGGAGGCCGAGGGCGACTTCGACAAGGCCGTCGAGATCCTGCGGATAAAGGGTGCCAAGGACGTCGGAAAGCGGGCCGGACGCACCGCCGCGAACGGATTGGTGGCCCACGCCGGGTCGGCGCTGCTGGAGCTCAACTGCGAGACCGACTTCGTCGCCAAGAACACCGACTTCATCGATTTCGCGCAGTTGCTGGTCGAGCACGGCGAGCAGATCAAGGCCACCGACGCGGAGGCGCTGCTCGGCTCCACCCTGCCGGACGGCCGGCCGGTCGCTGACGCGGTCCAGGAGCAGTCCGCCAAGATCGGCGAGAAGCTGGTGCTCAACCGGTTCGCCCGGCTCGACGGCGCCGTCACGGTCTATCTGCACCGCAAGGCGCAGGACCTGCCGCCGCAGGTGGGCGTCCTGGTGGCGTACTCCGGCAAGGAGGACGAGGCGGCCGACGCCGACGCCCGCGGTGTGGCGATGCAGATCGCCGCGATGCGGCCGCGCTTCCTCACCCGTGAGGAGGTGCCGGCGGAGACGGTCGAGTCGGAGCGCCGGATCGCCGAGCAGACGGCCCGCGAGGAGGGCAAGCCGGAAGCGGCCATGTCCAAGATCATCGAGGGTCGGGTGAACGCCTTCTTCAAGGACTTCGTCCTGCTGGAGCAGGCTTCGGTGGCGGACAACAAGAAGACGGTCAAGAAGGTGCTGGCCGAGGCCGGCATCGACGTGACTGGTTTCGTCCGGTTCGAGGTCGGCCAGGCCTGAGCCGGTCCGGGCCGGGTGTCCGGCGTGCCGGCCGGTCGGCGACCGGCGCAGCCCGGTCCCCGGTGAGGATCGAGACGATCGACAGAGGAGGCCGTTGGTGTACGTGACAGGCACCACGGCCTCCTCGTTCCGTAGTGTGAGCACGAGGGTGAGTACGGCGGCGCTGAGGGCAGCTAGCGAAGGGCGGGTCGGATGACGCAGGTAATGAGTGGACACACGCTGGCGGCGGACGACCCGACCGCGCCCCCACCCGGGCGGTCCCGGCGGGTGGTGCTGAAACTGTCCGGTGAGGTATTCGGCGGCGGAGCGATCGGCGTCGACCCGGACGTGGTGCAGGACATCGCCCGGCAGATCGCGACTGTCTCCCGGCTCGGGGTCCAGGTTTCGGTGGTGGTCGGCGGCGGCAACTTCTTCCGCGGTGCCGAGCTGCAGAAGCGCGGCATGGACCGGGCCCGGGCCGACTACATGGGCATGCTGGGCACCGTGATGAACTGCCTGGCCCTGCAGGACTTCCTGGAAAAGGAGGGCGTCGAGACCCGGGTGCAGAGCGCCATCACGATGGCCCAGGTCGCGGAGCCGTACATCCCGCTGCGTGCGATCCGGCACCTGGAAAAGGGCCGTGTGGTGATCTTCGGCGCGGGTGCCGGGATGCCGTACTTCTCCACCGACACCGTCTCGGCGCAGCGTGCCCTGGAGATCCACGCCGACGTGGTGCTGATGAGCAAGAACGGCGTTGACGGGGTGTACACCGCCGATCCACGGACCGACCCGACCGCCAGCAAGCTCGACACGGTGACCTTCGCCGAGGCGCTGCGGCGCGGGCTGCGGGTCGCCGACGCTGCGGCGTTCAGCCTCTGCATGGACAACGACCTGCCGATGTTGGTCTTCGGCGCGCAGGGCGACGACACGATCGTGCGCGCGGTCGCCGGTGAGCGCATCGGTACCTTGATCACTACCTGACCGGCGGGGCCGCGCGGCGGATCCGTACCGGCAGGTGCCAGCAGGGACACCGGACCATCAGAAGGAGGCGACGGAACAGGTGATCGAGGAGACTCTGCTCGAAGCAGAGGAGAAGATGGAGCGCGCCGTCGAGCACGCCAAGGAGGAGCTCGGCGCGATCAGGACCGGTCGGGCCACTCCGGCGATGTTCTCCCGCATCGTGCTCGACTACTACGGGACCCCGACGCCGATCACCCAGATGGCATCCGTCGGTGTGCCCGAGCCGCGGATGGCCATCGTCAAGCCGTACGACATGTCGCAGCTCGCCGCGATGGAGAAGGCGATCCGCGACTCGGACCTCGGAGTCAACCCCAACAACGAGGGGACCCAGCTCCGGATCCTGCTGCCGCAGATGACCGAGGACCGTCGGCGAGAGATGATCAAGGTGGCGCGCGGCAAGGGCGAGGACGCCAAGGTCGCCATCCGCAACGTCCGCCGCAAGGCCAAGGAAGAACTCGACCGCATCGTCAAGGACGGCGAGGCCGGCGAGGACGAGGGACGCCGGGCCGAGAAGGAGCTGGACGATCTCACTCACCGGTACGTGTCGAGCGTCGACGATCTGGTCAAACACAAGGAAACCGAGCTGCTCGAGGTCTGATGTCCTACCCCGAGACCGCTGGCGGCGATCAACCGGACGCTCGAACGAGGGCGCGGCACCCCGGCGCCGCGCCCGAACCGTCAGCTCCGGAGACCCGTAACGGCTACCCGCTGGCCGAGCGGTCCCAGCCGTACGGCGGCCCGAACGGATTGCCCGGCCCCGGTTACGGCGGTACCGCGTACGGCGGTGCGGCCCACGGCGGTCCCGTCCCCACCGGGCCGTACACCGGTACCGGGGAATTCCCGTACGCCGGTCCCCGCCTCGGCAACGGTGGTCTGCCGCAGACCGGTGCGTCGACCGGTAACGGTCACGGCACCGGGCACTGGTCGACCGGGTACCCGGACGGCGAGCAGGCAGAGCCGTCGACGGACCCGGCCCCGCAGGCGGAATCCGACAGTTCGGCAGCGCGCCGGCGGGCCGGCGCACGACGCCGTCGATCCGGCCGGGTCGGTCCGGCCCGGCCGGCGACCGAACGCTCCGACCCGGATCAGCCGGTGTCGGAGCCGATCGACCCCCGTCGGGCCGGTCAGGACCCGTCCGGCGAGGCCGGGAACGCATCGCCGTCGGCCGACCGCCGGCCGTCGGCGGGCCGTAATCTGCCGGCCGCCATCGGCGTCGGCCTCGGGCTGGTCGTCGTGGTCCTCGGTTCGTTGTTCCTGTGGCGGCCAGCCTTCCTGGTCGTCCTGCTGGCCGCCGTCAGCCTGGGCACCTGGGAGATGATCCGGGCGGTGCGTACCAGCGGCGCCCGCCCGCCGACGACTCCGTTGCTCGCCGGTGGCGCGCTGATGTCCGTGTTGGCTTGGCGGATCGGCCCGGACGCTCTGGCGCTCGGGCTGCTGGTGACGGTCCTGGCGATGCTGATCTGGCGGCTGGGCGACGGACCGTCCGGGTATCAGCGGGACGCCGCCACGGCCACGCTGATCGCGGTCTACGTCCCGTTTCTCGGCGGCTTCGCCGCGTTGCTGGCCAGTCGGCCGGATGGCGACCTGCAGATTCTGGTCACCCTGGGCGCGGTGATCCTCTCCGATACCGGTGGCTATGCCGCTGGTGTCTTCTACGGCAGGCACCGGATGGCGCCGACGATCAGCCCGAAGAAGTCCTGGGAAGGCTTCGCCGGGTCGGTGGCCGCCGCCGGGATCGGCAGCGCGGTGCTGCTCTTTCTGCTGCTCGACGTCATGCCGCTGTGGGGGGCGCTGTTCGGCGTGGCGGTGTCGGTCGCGGCCGTGCTGGGGGACCTCGGCGAGTCCATGCTCAAGCGGGATCTCGGGGTCAAGGACATGAGCAACCTGCTACCCGGACACGGCGGGCTGATGGACCGGCTCGACTCGATCCTGTTCGCGTTGCCGGTCTCCTACCTCGTGCTGTCGTTGATCGCCCTGGCCGGCTGAGCGGTCGATCAGAAGGGGCGGCCGGTCGATCCGCCCACCGTGGCGAGCCGGCCACGGCGGGATCGTGGGAGACTGGTCCTGCCATGAGAAGCCTGCCGCTGACCCCGAGCCGTCCGGTGACCGCCGCGTCCGATGGTCGCCCCGCCCTGCCGCCCCAGCACCTGGCCGATCTTGACCTCGGCCAGCGGCAGACGTTGCTGGCCGGGCTCGGTCAGCCCGCGTACCGGGCCAAGCAGGTCTCCACCCACTACTTCGGCCGGCTGACCCGGGACCCGCAGGCGATGACGGATCTGCCGGCCACCGTCCGGTCCGGGGTCGCCGAGCGGCTGCTGCCGACCCTGCTCACTCCGGTGCGCGAAAGCGCGTGTGACAGCGGCGCCACCCGCAAGGCGCTCTGGCGGTTGCACGACGGAGCCCTGGTGGAGAGCGTGTTGATGGGTTACCCGGACCGGGTGACCGTCTGCGTGTCCAGCCAGGCCGGGTGCGGGATGGCCTGTCCGTTCTGTGCCACCGGTCAGGCCGGGCTGACTCGAAACCTGTCCACCGCTGAGATCGTCGACCAGGTCGTCCACCTCGCGGGGGTGGCCGCGGCGGGTGGCGTCACCGGTTCACCGCCCCGGCTGTCGCACGTCGTCTTCATGGGGATGGGCGAACCGTTGGCCAACTACGGCCGGGTGATCGCCGCCGTCCGACGGCTCTGCGCGCCATCACCGGAAGGGCTGGGCCTGTCACAGCGGCACCTGACGGTCTCGACCGTCGGACTGGTGCCGGCAATGCGGCGTCTCGCCGGGGAAGACCTATCGGTGACTCTTGCGCTGTCGTTGCATGCGCCCGATGATGATCTGCGCGACGAACTCGTGCCAGTCAACCAACGGTGGAAGGTCGCCGAAGTCCTGGACGCCGCGTGGGAATACGCGGACCGTACGGGCCGGCGGGTGTCCATCGAGTACGCGATGATCCGGGATGTGAACGACCAGCCATGGCGAGCCGATCTACTGGGTCGATTGCTGGCTGGTCGCATGGCCCACGTGAATCTCATTCCGCTCAATCCGACTCCGGGCAGTCGTTGGGACGCCAGTCCCAAGCCGGTCGAGCGGGAATTCGTTCGTCGGCTGCGTACGGCCGGTGTCGCGGTGACCGTGCGCGACACCCGGGGCCGGGAGATCGACGGAGCATGCGGGCAGCTTGCGGCCGCTGAGACGGCGTCATGAGCTACCGGTGTGATCAGCGAGTGAATCAGGAGACGTAGTGGCGAGTCAGGGACAGCGCTTCCGGCGCCGGGCGCTTCGTCGGGGCTACAAGGTCGACGAAGTGGATGCCTTCCTCGACCGTGTCGAGGCCACACTCGCCGGCGAGCCGGTCGGGTCACCGGTTTCCGCGCAGGAAGTGCACGATGTCGTATTCAGAGTCCGGTTCAACGGCTACGACGAATGGCAGGTCGACCTGCACCTGGACCGGGTGGAACGACAGCTCGCCGAGCTGGAGGAGCGCGGCCCGGCCGGTCGTGGCGCGGACACCCGTGCTGGCGGGCCCGACCGGCTGACCCCGGCCGGGCGTGACGATCGCCCGGTGCCGTCGGCCGCCGCCGCGCTGCCGCCGCGGCCGATGCCTGGTCAGCCTGGGCCGATGCCCGGTCAGCCCAGGCCGGCCCCCGATCCGTACGGTCACTATGCCGACCAGCCGACCGGAAGTTACGGCCGCTACGAGGACCCCCGGGGCGGCTACCCGCCGGGCGCTCCGGCCGGCGGCCCGCCGGTCTCGGCTCCGGGCGGGCCGCACCGCGGATTCGGCCCCGGCCCGGACGGTCGGTTCGACGGCTTCGAGCAGGGCCGGCACGGCAAGGCCGACATGACGGCCGAGATCTACTTCCCGGATCGGCGATCTGGCCCGTCCGGTCCGCCGCCGGGTGGACACCCCGGTCATCCTGGAATGGGCGGTTCTCCGGGCATGGGCGGTTCCCCGGGCAGCCACCCGGGGATGGCAGGCGGCCACCCCGGCATGGGTGGCCCTCCCGGCGGTGGCCACCCGGGCATGACGGGCGGCCATCCGGCGATGCCGGGTCAGCCCGGTGTCGGCGGATACCCGGGTGGGCCGGGCGGCCCCGGCCCCGTGCCGGGCGGACCGGCGGGACCGTCCGGTGGTGGCAGCCTGCAGCGGGTGGACCAGATCCGGCGGACCTTCCAGGTACGCCGGTTCGGCAGCGGCTACGACCCGGCGCAGGTGGACCGGCTGTTCGAGGAAATCCTCACCGCGATGGCCGGTCGGGGACCGATGCCGGTGGACACGGCGGAACTCGACACGGTGCAGTTCGGGCTGGTCACCGGCGGCTACTTCGAGGCCGAGGTCGACGCCGCGCTGAAGGAGGTGCAGGACATCCTGCAGCGCGGCCGCTGACCGCCGGCTGCGGCCGCCCCGGCCGGATCAGCGCCAGCGGTCACCGGCCGAGCCCGGCACCGGTCAGGATCGTAGGCCGTTGCGTCGTAGCACGGCGTCGCCGACGACGATGGTCAGCAGTCCGACGGCCAGTCCGATCAGCCAGATGTCCTCGACGCGGCCCTCATGGTTGCCGATCAGCATGGAGAGCAACACCAACGCCGAAACGACAGCACCGATCCGCCCCAACTTGCGATGGCCCGGCTTGTGCTGGTCGGGTGAGGTCACCGGCTCGGTTCCGGCCACGGCTGGTCCTCCTTCTCGAACCGGTCCGTTCCGATGAACGGAGCCCGGTCACTCGCATGGATCCCGCCCAGTCTGGCATGGTGCCGGCGGGCGCGGCATCGGGACCCCGCCAGGGGATCCGCGCCAGCGCCGGGTGATCCGGGCAGGCAGAGCCGGGAGCCAGCGGATCCGGACGTCGCCAGACGGGTCGACTGCTGCCTCCGGTAGCGTCTGCGGCGTACACATCGCTTGTGACCGAGGGGGTCTGTACGGTGCGACTGACGGGTACCGGGCACGCCAGTATGCGGATCGACACGGCTGCGGGCAGCATCCTGTGCGACCCGTGGGTCAACCCGGCCTACTTCGCCTCGTGGTTCCCCTTCCCGGACAACTCCCAGCTGGACTGGGAATCCCTCGGCCAGGTCGACTATCTGTACGTCTCCCACCTGCACCGGGACCACTTCGACGCGGCGCACCTGAAGCGCTTCGTGTCAAAGAAGGCGACCGTGTTGCTGCCCGAGTACCCCACCTCGGAGCTGGAGGACGAGCTGCGTGAGCTCGGCTTCACCAGCTTCCTGCGGACGAAGACCAATGAGGTGGTCGAGCTGGACGGCGGCCTCAACGTCATGATCCAGGCGTTGACCAGCCCGACCGACGGCCCGATCGGTGACTCGTCGCTGTGGGTCGAACACGACGGCGTCCGGCTGCTCAACCAGAACGACGCCCGCCCCACCGATTTGTCGGTCTTCGCCGCGCTCGGCCACGTGCACGCCCACCTGCTGCAGTTCTCGGGTGCCATCTGGTACCCGATGGTCTACGAGCTGCCCACCAACGCCAAGACCGCGTTCGGCAAGCAGAAGCGGGAGCGCCAGTTCGACCGCACCTGGCGGTACATCGACGACCTGAAGGCGTCGTACGTCTTCCCGATCGCCGGGCCGCCCTGCTTCCTCGACGACGCGCTGTGGCAGTTCAACGACATCCACGGCGACGAGGGCAACATCTTCCCCGACCAGCAGGTCTTCCTGTCCGAGTACGCCAAGGTCGGCGGCACCAACGCAGTGGTGCTGCTGCCCGGCTCGGTCGCCGAAGTCACCGCCGACGACTGCCGCACCAGCCACCCGCAGCCGGTCGACGAGTTCTTCGCCAACAAGCAGGCCCACCTGGTCGAGATGCGGGAGCGCAAGCGCCCGGTCATCGAGGCCGAGAAGGCCTCCTGGCGGCACCCGGAGATCGACGTGCTGGCCGAGATGAAACGTCGGATCGAGCCGTTGCTGGAGGAGTCGGTCTACCTGGCCAAAGGCGTCGGCGGCCCGGTCCGGTTCGACCTGGTCGACTACGACGGCGAGTCGGTCGAGTCGATCGTGGTGGACTTTCCCGGCAAGCAGGTGCGGCCGTACGCCGACGAGAAGGTCCGCTACCGGTTCCGCACCGAGCGGGCCCTGGTGGAGCACCTGCTGCACACCGGCGAGGTCGACTGGGTCAACTCGCTGTTCCTGTCCTGCCGGTTCTCCGCCGCGCGGATCGGCCAGTACAACGAGTTCGTGTACGCGTTCTTCAAGTGTCTGTCCACCGAGCGGCTGCAGTACGCCGAGGGCTGGTACGCCGAGCAACGCCCGGACGCCGAGGACGTCAAGATCGGTGACTGGATCGTGCAGCGCCGCTGCCCGCACCTGAAGGCCGACCTGACCCGGTTCGGCATCATCGACGGTGACCAGCTCACCTGCCAGCTGCACGGCTGGCGGTTCGACCTGACCAGCGGGCGATGCCTGACCAGTGTCGGGCACGAGATCCGGGCCCGGCGGGCCGGCACCCCGGCACCGGTGGAGTCGCAGACCCCGGCCGGCGAGCCGGCGGCGCAGGCCTAGCACCCGAAACGTCCGCCGCGACGCGACTAGCTTGATTTTTAACCCGTCGGTGGCGGGCGCCGGTTGCTCCTGTGAGGATTCCGGCGTGTCGGGCTGACGTGGGAACGGCCACCGTTGATGATCTTCGGGTTCCCTGGCAAGGACGCGAGATCAAGGCGGTGGCCGTGGCCACGATTTTGGACCATCTGAGTGGGCTGGTGTTACCCGGCTCTGTCTCGACCGGGCCGGTGAGGGATCCGGCGGAGGTGTTGGCCGGGTTTCGGCGGGACTTCCACCAGGCCCTGTCACGGCGGTCGGATGCGTTGTTCGAGTTGACCGACGCGGTGTTGTGCGCGGATGGGCCGGTGCGGTCGTTGCCCGGGTTGTCGCTGGTAGCGGAGTACCGCCGTGGGCACGGCGCGTTGTACGACGCCTTGGCCGCCGGGCGGGTTGACGTGCAACGGCTGCGTACGGCGGTGGCGGCGGTGCCGCCGCCGCGGGCGGCTGACGGGCGGCTCGTCCTGGCCGTGGATGTGACGTGCTGGCTGCGGCCGGAGGCGCACACGTCGCCGGAGCGGATCCTGTGTCACACCTACGGCCGTGGCAGGGACCAGCACATCGGAGTTCCGGGCTGGCCGTATGCGTTCGTTGTGGCGTTGGAGACCGGCCGCACCTCGTGGACCGCACCGCTGGACGCGGTCCGCTTGGCTCCGGGTGCGGATCTGGCGGCGGTGACCGCCGCCCAGTTGCGGGACGTGGTCGGCCGGTTGATCGCCGCCGGCCATTGGCGGCCCGGCGATCCGCAGGTCTGGGTGGTGATGGACGCAGGCTACGACGCGGCCCGCCTGGCCTGGCTGCTGCGGGACCTGCCGGTGCGCGTCCTGGCCAGGCTGCGCTCGGACAGGGTCCTGCGCCGACCCGCGCCACCACCGCTGCCCGGCCGGCGGGGCCGGCTGCCCCGCCACGGCGCCGAGTTCATCTTCGGCGACCCCCGCAGTTGGGGTGCCCCGGATGTGACCACGGTGACCGATACCCGCCTCTACGGCACCGTCACCGCCCGAGCCTGGCACCGCTTGCATCCGAGACTGACCCGCCGCGCGGCCTGGACCGACTGCCCTGCACTGCCGATCCTGGAAGGCACCGTGATCCGTCTCGACGTCGGGCGGCTGCCGTCGGGCGCGACCGCGAAACCGGTATGGTTGTGGTGGTCCACCGGTATCGACCACGAGCCGGGCCACGATCCCAGCCCGGATCCGGCGATGATCGACCTGTTGTGGCAGGCGTTCCTACGCCGCTTCGACATCGAGCACACGTTCCGGCTGTTCAAGCAGACCCTCGGCTGGACAGTGCCGAAACTGCGCGACCCGCACGCCGCCGACCGGTGGACCTGGCTGATCATCGCCGCCTACACGCAGCTGAGGCTGGCCCGGCCACTGGCCGCCGACCTGCGTCACCCATGGGAACGACCAGCGCCACCCGAACGGCTCACCCCATCCCGGGTCCGCCGCGGATTTCGGCACCTACGTCCGACAAGCACCTGCCCCGCCAGCGCGCCGAAACCCACCCGGCCAGGCCCCGGACGACCACCCGGCACACCCAACCGTCACCCCACCCGCCGCTACGACGTCCACACCGTCACCAGCAGCCAAACCGGGAAGACGACCTCCAGAAAGAAAAAATCGGCCAATCCCAGACCACGCCGCACAGGTTAAAGATCAAGCTAGCGCTCACCGCGCCCCAGGTCGGTGAGGATCCGCCGGGCGGCGTTGTGCCCGGCGGCCCCGATCACGCTGCCCGCCGGGTGGCAGCCGGCGCTGCCCGCGTACAGGCCGGGCAGCCCGGTCGCGTACGGCATCCGGTCGGTGAACGACACGGTGTTGTCCACATGGTGGATGTGCCCGCCGGTGATGCCGAAGTGCGCCTCGATACCGGGTGGGGCGAGCGGTACCGCGTCGGCGACCAGCGAGCTGGTACCCGGCGCGTACCGGTCGCAGACGGCCAGCAGTTGTTCGACGTACCCGGGCAGCTCGGCCGACCACGATGAACCCGCCGGCTGCCACGGCACCGACTGGACGAACAGCGCCGACGAGTGGTGCCCGGCGGCGTCGCGCAGCGACGGGTCGACGGTGGTGTGCAGGTACCACTCGATGGTCGGCTCGGCCGGTAGCCGGCCGGCCCGCACATCGGCCCACATCGCCCGCAGCGCCGTCATCGGCGACTCGCCGTCGCCGCCGGGCAGCAGCGACGCCGACCCGGGCAGCAGATGGATGGTGGCCCCGAACGGGCTGGGCGCGTCGTCCGGCAGGCAGCTGAACCGGGGCAGCCCGGTCAGCGCCAGGTTGACCTTCAACGTGCTGCCCGGCCGGCGGGTCGCGGTCATCCGGTCGGTCAACTCGGCCGGCAGCGCGCCGTCGGGGGCCAGCTCCAGCAGCCGGTACGGGTCGCAGGCGCCGAGCACCACCTCGGCGGCGACCGACCGGCCGTCGGCGACGACGACGCCGCTGGCGTTGCCGGCGTCCACGGTGATGCCGGTGACCGGCATGTCGGTGACGATCCGCGCTCCGGCGGCCCGGGCGGCGTCGGCGAAGGTCCGTGACACGGTGCCCATCCCGCCGGCGGCGATCATCCAGGTGCCGTCCGAGCCGGGCAACCGGCACATGTTGTGGGCCAGGAAGTTGTGACCGGTACCCGGGTCGTCCGGCCCGGCGGTCAGCCCGCTCAGCCCGTCGGTGACGGCGTACATGGCGACCAGCAGTTCGGAGCGGAACTCGAAGCGGGCCAGGTAGTCGGCGACCGAGCCGCGGACCAGGTCGACGAAGACCTGCCGCAGCGCCGGGCGGACGAAGCGCTGCGCGGTCTGCTCGACCGGCAGCGGCTCGGCCAGCCAGGCCGGCGCCAGGTCGTCGCGTAGCGCCGCCAGCTCGGCCTGCATGGCGTCGTCGGCGGCCACGTCGGCGGGGGAGAAGGTGGCGGCCATCTGCGCCCGGGTCGCGGCCCGGTCGGTGCCGAACAGCAGGTACGGCGACCCCGGCCCACCCGGGGTGGGCAGGAAGTAGTGCGGGTCGCGGCGCAGTACCGGGATCGTCACGTCGAGGGTGGCCAGCAGCTCCGGCGGCATCAGCCCGAGCAGGTACGAGCCGGTCGAGTGGCGCAGCCCCGGCACCCGGGTGAACGGCTGTTCGGTGCGGGTGGCGCCGCCGATCACCTCGGCCGCCTCCAGCACCACCACGTCCAGCCCGGCCCGGGCCAGCAGGACCGCCGCGACCAGACCGTTGTGCCCGGATCCGATGACGACCACGTCGGCCCGGGTCGGCAGAGGATGTGACGTACCCATGTCCCGACCCTAGTCGCCGTGCGGCGTCCATGATGGGCCTGCGATAGTCGAGACGTGTTCGCATGGTGGGGACGGACCGTGGTCCGGTTGCGATGGGTGGTGCTGGCCGCCGCCGCGTTGCTGGTCGTCGTCGGGGTGACCTGGGGGACCGGCCTGTTCGGGGCGGTCTCCGGTGGTGGTTTCGCCGACCCGGCGGCCGAGTCGACGCAGGCCCAGGAGCGGATCAACGCCGAGCTGGGCAACCAGGACGTCGACGTGCTGGTGCTGTACCGCAGTGACACGGCCACCGTCGACGACCCGGCGTTCCGCGAGCCGGTCACCGAGACCCTGGAGTCGCTGGCCATCCGGCCGGAGGTGACCAGTGTCACCAGCTACTACGACACCGAGTCGCCGGCGCTGGTCGCCACCGACCGGCGGGCCACCTACGCCCTGGTGCAGCTCGCCGGTGACGACGAGGACGCCAAGACCGCCGCCTTCGAGCAGATCCGGCCGCTGCTGGACGCGCCGGGGCTGACCACCCGGACCGGCGGTGCCGTGCCGTTCCTCGACCAGGCCAACGAGCAGACCATCCGGGACATCACCCGCGCCGAGCTGATCGCCCTGCCGATCCTGCTGGTGCTGCTGGTGCTGATCTTCGGTGGGCTGGTCGCGGCGTCGATGCCGCTGCTGGTCGGCGTGCTCGCCATCCTCGGCGCGTTCGTCGCGGTCCGGGCGTTGACCCTGGTCACCGAGGTCTCGGTGTTCGCGATCAACGTGATCACCCTGATCGGGCTGGGCATGGCGATCGACTACGCGCTGTTCGTGGTCAGCCGGTTCCGGGAGGAGCTGGCCGCCGGTCACCCGACCCCGGAAGCGCTGGTGCGCACCGTCGCCACCGCCGGGCGTACCGTCGCGGTCTCCGGCCTGATCATCGGCACCTCGCTGATCAGCCTGCTGATCTTCCCGCAGCCGTTCCTGACCGGGATCGGCTTCGGCGGGATGGCCGCCGTGCTGGTCGCCATGCTCGCCTCGGTGACCGTGCTGCCCGCCCTGCTGGCGGTGCTCGGCCCGCGGATCAACGCGCTCACCGTACCGTTGCCGTGGCGGCGCCGGTCGGTGCCGCCACCGCCGGGGGAGGCCGTCCGGGCCGGTGCCTGGGCCCGGATCGCCCGCAGCGTGATGCGGCGTCCGGTGCGCTACGCCACCGTCGTGGTGGTCGGGCTGCTGCTGCTGGCCACCCCGTTCCTGCGAGCCGAGTTCGGTGGCTTCGACGAGCGGGTGTTGCCGGCCGGTGCGCAGTCGCGGGTGGTGGCCGAGACGATCGCCGAGGAGTTCCCCGACGGTGCCAGCGTCGGCCCGATCGAGGTGCTGGTCTCCGGTGCCGGGCCCGACGTGGCGCAGGCCTTCGCCGACGACGTCGCCGGGCTGCCGGGTGCCACCGGTGCCCAGATCGCGGCGGTACGCGACACCTCGGCGCTGATTCGGGTCAGCTACCTGGGCGAGCCGACCGGCGACGAGGCGGAGGCGCTGGTGCGTGCCATCCGGGACCTGCCGCCCCCGGCCGGGGCCGAGGTCCTCGTCGGTGGCCGCACCGCCGCCGACATCGACATGCTGGACAGCCTCGGCAGCTACCTGCCGTGGATGGCGCTGCTGATGGCCACCGCCACGATGGTGCTGCTGTTCCTGGCGTTCGGCTCGGTGGTGCTGCCGGTCAAGGCGGTGCTGATGAACCTGGTGTCGATCGGCGCCTCGTTCGGCGTGGTGGTCTGGGTGTTCCAGGACGGGCACTTCGCCGACTGGCTCGGCTTCACCCCGACCGGGTTCATCGACCCGACCAACCCGATCCTGATGTTGGCGGTGCTGTTCGGGCTGGCCACCGACTACGAGGTGTTCCTGCTGTCGCGGGTGCGGGAGGAGTGGGACCGCACCGGCGACAACACCGCGTCGGTCGCCGCCGGGCTGCAGCACACCGGGCGGATCATCACCGCCGCCGCGCTGCTGCTGATCGTGGTGGTGGCCGGCTTCGCCACCGGCGGCATCTCGTTCATCAAACTGATCGGGGTCGGGATGATCGTGGCGATCGTCGTCGACGCGACCCTGGTGCGGGTACTGCTGGTGCCGGCGACGATGCGGCTGCTGGGTCGGTGGAACTGGTGGGCGCCGGGCCCGTTGGGCCGGCTGTACCGCCGGTTCGGCCTGCACGAGACCCCGGCGCAGCCGCAGTTGGCGTCGGTCGGCTCCGGTGCCGGTGCCGACGGCGCCACCGGCTGAACGCCAGCGTGGCGGAGTAGCCGGCCAGCACGATCACGTGCAGCAGGTAGAGCCAGAGCAGCACCGCGACCGCCGCGCCGACCTGGTCGAGCCCGCCGAACGGCACCCCGAGGTCCAGCGGCAGCGAGCAGAACAGGATGAATCCGTGCAGGAAACCGGACAGGTTGGCGGCGGTGAACGAGCCGACCGCGACGGTGGCCAGCCAGTCCGGTTTGCCCGGCCCGACCACCCGGAACACCCAGACCAGCACCGGGCTCAGCCCTAGCCAGACGGACAGGAACGACACCACCACCCCGAGCGCGCCGGCCCAGCCGCCCCGGGCGAACAGCCCGGCGGCCGACGGTAGGGCCAGCAGCACCAGCAGCATCAGCGCCGGTGCCGCGCCGAGCAGCGGCAGCAGCAGCACCCGACCCCGCCAGCCGACCATCGACTCGGCCGGCTCCGGCGGTGGCGCCACCGACACGAACGCCCGGCGCAGCCCTTCGCCGTACAGCGAGGCGGGCAGCAGCGCGGCGAGCGCCAGCACCGGGGTGAGGTGCAGGCCGGCGTCGATCAGGGCGGCGGCGGCCCGGTCGGCGCCGAGCTGTCCGGGCAGGGTGTCGATCGCCGGGTCGGTGAGCCGCCGGATCCGGCCCGTACCGGCGAACAGACCGGTCAGCCAGATCGCCAGCAGCGCCACCGGGACGACCGCGATCGCGCCGAAGAAGGTGATCGAGGCGGCGTGCAGCGACAGGTCCCGCCCACGCAGCGGCCGGAACGCTGCCCGGATGAGCCGCAGCGCTGCCCGAACCAGCCGGCGAACTCGGGAGACCACGTCCCCTAGCTTTCCCCACCGGAGCGGTCGCCACTCCCGTACGGCGGTGGCCCCCGTCCGGTCCGGCGCCGTCGGCTAGCCGACATGGCCCGGCGCGCCGCCGTGGCGGGGCGGCGCGGCTAGTCTGGTCGGTGCATCATGTCCCGCGGAAAGGGGTGAGCACGTTGGCACAGCCGGCATTCGTGCCCGATCCGGAGCCGCCGCGTGAGCCGTCGTTCGACGTACTCGGCGATTTCGACGAGCCGTGGACCGCGCAGCTCGCCCTTGACCTGTTGCCGGAGACCAATGGTCCCAAGGTCGAGGTTCTCAGCGGGAGCGTGATCGTGACACCACACGCCGGGTATGACCATCAGACGATCGAGCTGGATCTGGCGTACCTGTTGAAGCAGGCAGCTCGCCGGGCGAAGCTCTGGCTGTACCACGAAGTCAACGTCGTCTCGGGCGACGACCTGTACATTCCCGACATCGTGGTGCTCCGCTCACCTGGTGGAGGTCACGTCTCGATGCCCATCTCGGAAGCCGTGCTGCTCGGCGAGATCGTTTCCAAGGGCAACCGGCGCAAGGACGTGATCGACCGACCACGGCAGTACGCCGCAGCCGGTGTGCCCTTCTTTCTCCGGGCGGATTTCCGGAACCGGGTGCCGGCACTGGCGTTGCACGAGCTGAGCGACGGGGAGTACCGGCCGGTGGCGGCGGCCGCGGCCGGGACCACCTTTGTAATGAAGGAGCCGTTCGAGTTTTCCATCGATCCGGCCGATCTGCTCGACGAGGCCGACGACGACGTACGGTGACGCGGTGTCCGCTGCCCCGGCGGCCGGCGCGGATCCGGTGGCCCTGTGGCGACCCGGCGGCGCGCCCGGCGGCCGGGCGGATGCGCCGCTGCGGGACAATGGGCCGGTGACTTCCTCCCCACGGGATATCGTCCTGCTCGGCTCCACCGGCTCGATCGGCACCCAGGCGGTCGACATCGTCGCCCGCAACCCTGACCGGTTCCGGATCGTCGGGCTCGGCGCCGGCGGCGGCAACGTCGAGTTGCTCGCCGTACAGGCACTGCAGTTGCAGGTCGAGGTGGTGGCGGTGGCCCGGGCCTCGGCCGCGCAGGATCTGCAGCTCGCCTTCTACGCCGAGGCGTCCCGGCGCGGCTACCCGACCGGTGGGTTCCGGATCCCGAAGATCCTGGCCGGCCCGTCGGCAATGGCTGAACTCGCCGAGTGGCCGTGCGACGTGGTGCTCAACGGGGTGGACGGCTCCCGGGGGCTGGCCCCGACGTTGGCGGCGTTGCGGGCCGGTCGGACCCTGGCGTTGGCCAACAAGGAGTCGCTGATCGCCGGCGGTCCGATCGTACGGGCGGCGATCCAGCGCCCGGACCAGATCGTCCCGGTGGACTCCGAGCACTCGGCGCTCGCCCAGTGTCTGCGCTCGGGCACCGCCGACGAGGTGCGCAAACTGGTGGTGACGGCGAGCGGCGGCCCGTTCCGGGGGCGGCCGCGTGCCGAACTGACCGAGGCCACTCCGGAGCAGGCGATGGCCCATCCCACCTGGAACATGGGCCCGGTCATCACGATCAACTCGGCGACGCTGGTGAACAAGGGCCTGGAGATCATCGAGGCGCACGAACTGTTCGGCATCCCGTACCCGCGTATCGAGGTGGTGGTCCACCCGCAGTCGGTGATCCACTCGATGGTGGAGTTCGTGGACGGTTCGACGATCGCCCAGGCCAGTCCACCGGACATGCGACTGCCGATCGCGCTGGCCCTGGGCTGGCCGGCCCGGGTGCCGGCGGCGGCCGCCCCGGTCGACTGGACCCGGGCGCAGAGCTGGGAGTTCGCCCCGCTCGACGAGACGGCGTTCCCGGCGGTGGCGCTGGCCAAGCAGGCCGGCGCGGACGGCCGGTGCCGGCCGGCGGTCTACAACGCGGCGAACGAGGAGTGCGTGGCGGCGTTCGTCGCCGGCAGGCTACCGTTCCTCGGCATCGTCGACACGGTGGAGCGGGTGCTGCAGTCGGCACCGGACTTCGGCGAACCGGGTACGGTCGACGATGTGCTCGCTGCGGAATCCTGGGCGCGAGCCCGGGCGCAGGAGCTGATCGGTGCGTCGGCGGAGGGAGCTTGATGGCGTACCTGCTCGGGGTGGTTCTCTTCGCCCTCGCGATTCTCATCTCGGTCAGCCTGCACGAGGCCGGTCACATGGTGACCGCGAAGAAGTTCGGGATGAAGGTGACCCGGTACTTCGTCGGTTTCGGCCCGACCATCTGGTCGTTCCGGCGCGGTGAGACCGAGTACGGACTCAAGGCCATCCCGTTGGGTGGCTTCTGCAAGATCGTCGGCATGACCCCGCAGGACGACGACGTGTCACCCGCCGACGAGTCCCGGGTGATGTGGCGTTTCCCGGTGTGGAAGCGGACCGTGGTGATGTCCGCCGGGTCGGTGACCCACTTCGGGCTGGCGATCGTCGCGCTCTGGCTGGCGGCAGTCTTCATGGGCCTGCCGAACCCGGACTTCCCCGCCACCGAGGAGCAGGCCCGCCAGGAGCCGGCGGTGGTCGCGGTCACCGACTGCGTGGTGGTCGAGTACGTGGCCCGCGCCTGCGAGGCCGGCGACCCGGCCAGCCCGGCCGCGCAGGCGGGCCTGCGTGACGGTGACCGGATCCTCGCGGTGAGCGGCACCCCGGTCGACACCTGGGGTGACATGCTGCAGGCGATCCGGGGTGCCGATCCGGGGCCGGCGACCGTCCGCTACGAGCGGGACGGGACGACCGGCACCGTCGAGGCGGAGCTCGCCGCCGTGCAGCGCCCCGAGCTGGGCACCGACGAAGGCCCGCTGAGCACGGTCGCCGCGCTCGGCGTCGGGCTGCGGATCGAGAAGCCGGGCATGGTGACGTACGGGCCGATCGAGGCGTTCGGCGCGACCGGCGACTACCTGCGCCAGATGGCGGTCGGCACGGTCGAGGCGATGATGCGGATCCCGGAGAAGATCCCGGCGCTGTGGGCGTCGATCACCGGCGCGGAGCGCGACATCGACACCCCGATCAGCGTGGTCGGCGCCAGCCGGCTCGGCGGGGAGGCGGTGGCCAACGACGCGTGGGAGCTGTTCGTGCTGCTGTTCATCTCGCTGAACTTCTTCGTCGGGGTGTTCAACCTGCTGCCGCTGCTGCCACTGGACGGCGGGCACATCGCGATCGCCTGGTTCGAGAAGGCTCGGTCCTGGCTGTACGCGGTGCTTGGCCGGCCCGATCCGGGGCGGGTCGACTATTTCAAACTGATGCCAGTCACGTACGCGGTTCTGCTGATCGGTGGCGCGTTCACGCTGCTGACCATCACCGCGGACGTGGTCAACCCGATCACGCTGTTCTCGAGGTGAGTTGAGAAGTGACCGCTGTCAGTCTGGGCATGCCCGCAGTGCCGCCGCCGCCGTTGGCGCCGCGCCGGGTCAGCCGGCAGATCATGGTCGGTCCGGTGCCGGTGGGTGGCGGTGCGCCGGTCTCCGTACAGTCGATGACCACCACGGTGACCTCGGATGTCAACGCCACGCTGCAGCAGATCGCCGAGCTGACCGCGTCCGGCTGCCAGATCGTGCGGGTCGCCGTGCCGTCGCAGGACGACGCGGACGCGTTGCCGACGATCGCCCGCAAGTCGCAGATCCCGGTGATCGCCGACATCCATTTCCAGCCGAAGTACGTCTTCGCGGCGATCGACGCCGGCTGCGCGGCGGTGCGGGTCAACCCGGGCAACATCCGGCAGTTCGACGACAAGGTTGCCGAGATCGCCAAGGCGGCGTCGGCGGCCGGGACGCCGATCCGGATCGGCGTCAACGCCGGTTCGCTGGACAAGCGGTTGCTGGCCAAGCACGGCAAGGCGACCGCCGAGGCACTGGTCGAGTCGGCGCTGTGGGAGTGCTCGCTGTTCGAGGAGCACGACTTCCGGGACATCAAGATCTCGGTCAAGCACAACGACCCGGTGGTGATGATCCGGGCGTACCGGTTGCTGGCGCAGCAGTGCGACTACCCGCTGCACCTCGGGGTGACCGAGGCCGGCCCGGCGTTCCAGGGCACGGTCAAGTCGGCGGTGGCGTTCGGCGCGCTGCTGGCCGAGGGGATCGGCGACACCATCCGGGTGTCACTGTCCGCGCCGCCGGTGGAGGAGATCAAGGTCGGTACGGCGATCCTGGAGTCGCTCGGGTTGCGTGAGCGTGGCCTGGAGATCGTTTCCTGCCCGTCCTGTGGACGGGCGCAGGTGGACGTGTACACCCTCGCCGACCAGGTGACCGCCGCGCTGGACGGGTTCCCGGCACCGTTGCGGGTGGCGGTGATGGGTTGCGTGGTGAACGGGCCGGGTGAGGCACGGGAGGCCGATCTCGGGGTGGCGTCCGGCAACGGCAAGGGCCAGATCTTCGTCAAGGGCGAAGTGATCAAGACGGTGCCGGAGTCGCAGATCGTGGAGACCCTGGTGGAGGAGGCGCTGCGGATCGCCGACGAGATGGGCGCCGAGTTGCCGGCGGAGATGCGTGACCTTCTCCCCGGGCCGACGGTCACGGTGCACTGAGGCGTGACGCGCGCCGGCCCGGGGCCGGTTGTTGTTTCTGATCCCGCTGGCGGACGTCGAATCCGCCAGCGGGATCTTCTGTGCTGGTCAGGGGGCCTATACGGGTATCGGCTGGTCGGCCGGGGCAGGCCACCGCCCGGTGTTCACATCGGCCTGCGCCGATTGACAAAGTTTAGACTCCCGACTTAGTCTGCGGCCACTTCGCTGGTGCTGGCTGCTCGTTGCGACCGCCGGTGCCCGTCCCTCCGTGCCTGACCCGCAGGCACCCCACGGCGAGGAGCGACATGACTCAACAGACAACGACGGCTCGCGGCAGACGGTGGCGTGCCGGCCTGATCGCCGGCGGTGTGACCGCCGCACTGGTCGGCGGTAGCGTCGCCGTCGCGGCCAGCGCGCACGCGGCTGCCGGCTGCCGGGTGGTCTACTCGGCACCCGCCCAGTGGCCCGGCGGCTTCACCGCCAACGTCAACGTCACCAACCTGGGCGACCCGATCAACGGTTGGCAGCTGACCTGGGCCTTCCCGTCCGGACAGCAGGTCACCCAGGCATGGAACGCCACCGTCACCAGCTCGGGTAGCCAGGTCACCGCGACCAACGTCAGCTACAACGCTGACCTCGGCACCAACGCGACCGTCTCGTTCGGCTTCAACGGTTCCTGGTCGGGCAGCAACACCGCGCCGACGTCGTTCGCGCTCAACGGTGTCACCTGCACCGGCAGCGTCGGACCCACCACGCCGCCACCGACCGACCCGCCGTCGCCGACGGTGCCGCCGACCACCGCACCGCCGACCACCGCGCCGCCGTCCCCGACGCCGACCGCGACCCCGCGTCCGCCGGGCGACCCGCAGGACGTCGTCGACGCGATGCAGCCGGGCTGGAACCTGGGCAACACCCTCGACGCGACCGGCGACAACGTCGGCGGCAGCGGCGAGACCTCATGGGGCAACCCGCTGGTCACCCGGGACCTGATCCGCACCATCAAGTCGCAGGGCTTCAACAGCATCCGGATCCCGACGACCTGGACGCACCACCACGGTGGCGCACCCAACTACACCATCGACCCCAGCAGGCTCGCCCGGGTGAAGCAGATCGTCGACTGGGCCCTCGCCGAGGACCTGTACGTGATGATCAACCTGCACCACGACTCGTGGCAGTGGATCAACACGATGCCCAGCAACCGCACCGGCGTCCTGGCCCGCTACTCGGCGCTGTGGACCCAGCTGGCCGACACCTTCCGGGACTCGTCGCCGAAGCTGCACTTCGAGAGCGTCAACGAGCCACAGTTCAGCAACAGCTCCGGCGACGCGCAGAACGCCCAGCTGCTCGACGAGCTGAACCGCAGGTTCCACCAGATCGTCCGGGACTCCGGCGGCAACAACGCCACCCGGATTCTCATCCTGCCGACCCTGCACACCTCGTCCGACCAGGCCCGGCTCGACGAGCTCGCCAGCACGTTCACCGCGCTGGACGACCCCAACCTGATCGCCACGGTGCACTACTACGGGTACTGGCCGTTCAGCGTCAACGTCGCGGGCGGCTACCGGTTCGACGCCACCGCCCAGCAGGACGTGATCGACTCGCTCAACCGGGTACAGAACACCTTCGTCTCCCGGGGCATCCCGGTCGTCATCGGCGAGTTCGGTCTGCTCGGCTTCGACCGGCACACCGGCACCATCCAGCAGGGCGAGAAGCTGAAGTTCTTCGAGTTCTTCGGCTACCACACCCGGACCCGAGGCATCGCCACCCAGCTGTGGGACAACGGCCAGCACCTCGGCCGGACCAGTTTCCAGTGGAGTGACCCGGAGCTGATCGCCCAGATCAAGTCGGCCTGGACCACCCGTTCCGGCACCGCGGCCAGCGACATGATCTTCGTGCCGCGGACCGGCGGCGTCACCGCCAAGACCCTCGCGTTGAACCTCAACGGGCTGACCTTCCAGGGGCTGCGGCAGGGCAGCACCGAACTGGTCCGGGGGACCGACTACACGGTCAGCGGCAACCAGTTGACGCTGCCCGCGTCCACCGTCACCCGCCTGGTCGGCAACCGGGCGTACGGGGTGAACGCCACCCTGCACGCCCGCTTTTCGTCCGGCGTGCCATGGCGGATCAACATCATCTCGTCCGATCCGCCGGTACTGGCCAACGCGAGCGGCACCACTTCCTCGTTCGACATCCCGACGACCTTCCGTGGTGATCAACTGGCCACCATGGAGGCGCGGTACGCGGACGGTTCCAACGCCGGCCCGCACAACTGGACGTCGTACAAGGAGTTCGACGTCACCTTCCGTCCGAACTACGCCGCGAACACCATCACTTTGACGTCGGACTTCTTCGCCGAGGTCAACGACGGCTCCCCGGTGACGCTCACCTTCCACTTCTGGAGCGGCACGACGGTCACCTACACCGTCGTGCGTAACGGCTCGGCGGTGACCGGCACCACCTCGTAACATCCCTCCGGTACCCGGTGGGTGCCGCCGACACCCGGCGGCACCCACCGGCCCGGCACCCAGCAGAGCCGGAATTCGCTGGCCGTACCGAAGCAGTCCGTCGATGATGGCCGACATGACGATCGACATGTTCACCGATCCGGACGCCGACCCCCGAACCGATCCGCCGGTGCTCGGCGACGAGCGGGCCACCCTTACCGGGTTCCTCGACTGGCACCGCCGGACCCTGGAGCTCAAGTGCGGCGCACTCGACCCACAGCAGTTGGCCCGGCGGTCGGTGCCGCCGTCGGCGCTGTCGCTGCTCGGTCTGGTCCGGCACCTCGCCGATGTGGAACGGTACTGGTTCCGGCAGGTGATGGCCGGCGAGGACGCGCCGCCCCGCTTCTACTCCGAGGCCGCGCCCAACGACGACTTCGACGCTGCCGTCGCAGACCCGGCGGCGGTTACCCAGGCGTGGAAGGCGTGGCGGGAGGAGGTCGAGTACGCCCGGCGTTTCGTCGCCGACGCCGCCGGACTGGACGTCACCGGCTCGGGCCGGCGTGGCCCGATTTCGCTGCGCTGGGTGCTGACCCACATGATCGAGGAGTACGCCCGGCACAACGGCCACGCCGACCTGTTGCGGGAATGCGTCGACGGGGCGGTCGGCCAGTAGAGGTCGCCGGTCCACGGCCGACCGCCCGTCGAAGGACAGCGGGTCAGCGGGTCGGCGGGGGCGGCCGGGTCCGCAGATCGCCGACCCGCAGGAACTCGGCAGCCGCCGAGATCAGCCCGAACACGGTCAGCGCAGGCAGCGTCCAGACGGCGGGCAGTGCGGCGGTCGGGAACGCCAGCACGATGACCACGACGGCGCTGACGATTCGGTACCAGCTGAGCGCGCGCCAGGTCCGCCACCAGTACACCTGGTTGGCGAGCAGATAGAACCCCACCCCCCAGTAGAAGGCGTAGTGGCCGAACCGGATGCCGGTCTCATCGTGCGGCACGACGGCCTGATGCAGGCCGTACGCGATCAGGATGATGCAGGCGACCATCGGCAGGTGCAGGTAGGTGAACCCGTCCCGGGCGAGTTTGGCCCGGTCGACGCCGGCCCGCGCCTCCAGGGCGAGGCGGGCCGAGTCGATCGTGGTGAAGTACGGCCACCAGAGAGCGCCGACGGCGACCGCCGCCGTGACGACGATGACCATGACGGTGGTGGAGACCGGCTGGTCCGCGACGGCCAGACCGACCGAGATGATCGTCTCGCCGAACGCGATCAGCATGATCAGCGCGTACCGGTCCACCCAGTGCCGGGTGGAGCGGGGCCGCCAGGAGTCCACCCCGGTGGGGTAGCTGCCGGCGAGTTGGATGGTGAGCGCGGCGACCCAGAGCAGCGTGACGGCCGGGGTCCCGGCCAGCCGGTCGGACGTCGCCAACTCCACCACGGCGAACCCGGCGAGCAGCAGCAATGCGGCCGTGGACGGGACGGCGTTCTGCCGTGCGAGCGCCCGGAGCACCGGCTCGGTGCGCGACGCCTGCAGGATCAGCACGGTCTGCATGAGCTGGGCGGCGAGATAGCAGGCGACGATGATCAGCGAACCGGGCAGACTGCCCGGGGCCGGCTCGAACGCCTGCGGGGTGGCGATGCCGATCACCAGGATCGAGGCGGCGATGCCGACCGTGGTGAACCGGACCAGGACCGTCTCGTTGCGGACCGCGTTGGTGAGCCAGGAGTAGGAGGTCCAGGCCCACCACAGCAGCGCCAGCAGGGTCAGCCCTCGGACGATGCCCAAAGCCGAGGCGTTACGGGTCATCAGCGTGGTGACCTGAATGAACGCGAAGACGAAGACCAGGTCGAGGAAGAGCTCCCGGGGGGTGACCCCGTGTAGCCGGGACGTCTCGGACTCGGCCAGCCGGTGCAGTTGAGTGTGCCGGCGGTGGAACAGTGTCCGGTCGGCGATCAGCATCGCCACGACACCGACGGCCAGCAGTGCCAACGCGCCCAACGCCGAGACCTGAGTGGCTACCGGGAGCAAGCCCAGCAGCAGGGCGATACCGAGGATCGGGCTGCGGCCGAGCAGGCGTCCGGACAGCCATTCGAAGGCGACCAGCGCCAGCAGATAGAGCAGCACCCCGCCGTACATGATGACCACCTCGGCGGTGGTCCAGGGGTGTTCGGAGCCGCCGGGCATGGTGATGATCGCATGCTTGAGCCCGAGGGCGAAGAAGATCAGCCCACCGATCATCGGCAGGTGCAGGCCGCTGTACACGTCCCGGGCCATCCGGGTCTGGTCGACGCCGGATCGCCGGGAGAGAGCATGTTCGGCGAGGATCTTGGCGAGGTCGAAGTAGGTCCACCACAGGGCGGAGACGACGACCAGGCCGAGCGTGGCGGCGGCGAGCAACGGCCAGGTGACCTGGATGTCGGCACCGACCCCACCGCCCGTGCCGATCGAAATGATCGTCTCGCCGAGCGCGATCAGGACGATCAGCGCGTGCCGTTCGGCCAGGTGCCACGGGGAGACGATCTGCCAGCTGCCCCGGCCGACCGCGGTCAGCACCACGAAGTCGATGGCCAGGGCCAGGGCAAACAGCACCAGCCGTACCAGGTCGGCGTCGAACCGGGCCGGTAGGTGCGGCGGCAGCAGCGCGGAGGTCAGCAGCACCGACGCGGACGCGGCGAGCGTCAACCAGGCGATCGCGGCCGGCCGTCGGCCGGCCGGACCTTCCGACCAGCGGGACCGGGTGAGGACCGCGAGCACGCTGACCCGGATCGCCAGGTAGCCGACCACCACGATGACCGGTCCGGGCAGTCTGCCCGGCAGGTCGACGAACGTCTCTGGTACGGATACGCCGATCACCAGCAGGACGGTGGCGATGCAGGCCGCCATCAGTGGCATGCCGCCCCGGTCCAGGTGGACGACGTTGCCGAGCCAGACGAACGGGGTCCAGCAGTGCCAGAGCAGCAGGATCACCAGAACCCCGCGGAGCATGCCGACCGCAGTCAGATCGGCCGCCATCAAGTTGGTGACCTTCAGAAAAGCGAACACGAAGAACAGGTCGACGAACAGCTCCATCCAGCTGACGTCGCCGGCGACCAGCGGATTCCGGCGCACCAGGCGGAGACCGCCGGCGGTCGGATGCGGGTGCGGGCTGTCGTCGTGCACGCCCCAACTCTGGCAACCAGCGCCCCGCACCGGAGCAGATCGCCGGAACCTCGACCGCCGGGCCGGTTCCGCCCGACCTGGTCAGCCGGGCGCCGTAGCGGGTGTGCCGCGTAGCGCCCGGAGCACGTCGGCGCGGGTGTGAAACACGTGGTCGTGGGCGATGCGTCCGGCGGTGGCCGCATCGCGCCGACGAATCGCGTCGACCATCTCGCCGTGTTCACGGAGCGAGTCGTCCCGGCGTTGCGGCGCAACGGTGGCGAAGTAGAACCGGGTCCGGATGCTGAGGGTCCGGACGAAGTCGATCAGGAACTGGTTCTGGGCACACTCGGCGACCGCTACGTGGAACACGGCGTTGATCTCGCCGAGAGCGAACGGATCGACGGCCGCCCGCTGCCGGCTGAGGATGCCGTCGAGCTGGTCCAACTGGGCCGAGGTACGTCGTTCGGCGGCGAGCACGGCGGCGTGTGACTCCAGCTGCAGACGTAGCTCGAACAGGTCGGCGAGTTCCTGTTCGGTGCGGGCCCGAACGAATGCGCCGAGGTGGGGGCGGGTGTCGATCCAGCCGGCGGCGTGCAGCGACCGGAGCGCCTCGCGGACCGGGATGTGGCTGACGCCGAGTTGTTTGGCCAGCGCCTCGGCGTTCAAATGGGTGCCGGGTGCCAGGACCCCGGCCAGGATCGCTTCTTCCAGCAGGTCCCGTACCTGGTCCCCGGTGTGTCCGGCCCGCTCGGTGCGGCGCAACGGGGGCAACGCGGCTATCCCGCCCGGCTCCGCGTGTCCGCCCGGTTCCACGTCAACGGTCACGGATGCTCCTCACGGCTGTGGGCCCCGTCGGGCGCCCAGTGCTACCCGAACCCTATAGGAACATCCGGAGCTGCCTCACTCGGTCGGTCCGAGATCGTCCCGGCGCTCCGGTCCCTCGCCCCCGCACCTCGGCCCCTCGCTCCGTGTTCTGACCCCTCGAACCGAGGTCTGACCGGCCCGTAATGGGGTCGATACCTTGCGGAAACACCTCGGCCGTCCTATAGGACGCAACAAGTTGCCTGATGATTGGGGAGCCGATATGCGCCTCTGGACACCCGTACCCCGGCGACTGGCGTTGGTCGCGGCGGCCCTCCTCGCGCTCACCGCCTGCGGTGACGGCGGCGGCGGTACGGCCGGCGGGCCGGTCGATCCGGCCGACCTTGTCGCGCTCGAGGGCGAACAACGAAGCGTCACGGTCGGGGTGCTGCGCCAGCCGCACCTGTCCCATCCGCTGTTCTACGACCGGTTCCTTCCGGAGAACGTCACCCTGGACATCGTCCCGTTCGCCAACTCCACCGAGATCAAGAATGCGGTGGTCAGTGGGGATCTCACGTTCGGCGTCACCGGCATCACCGCCGCGCTGCAGGGGGCGGCGAACGCCGAGCCGGTCGTGGTGGTCGCCGCGGCGGCCGACGGCGGCTCGGCGATCGTCGCTGGCGAGGAGTCCGGCATCGGCGACGTCGCCGACCTGCGGGGCAAGCGGATCGGCTACGTACCCGGGTCGGCCCAGGACATCCTGCTGCGGCTCACCCTCACCGACGCCGGTATCGACCCGGCGACCGACGTCGACCTGGTCAACGTGCAGTTCGCCGACATGCCGGCGGCGCTGGCCCGGGGCGACATCGACGCGTTCTCCGGTGCCGAGACCGGTCCGTCGGATGCCCTGGTGCGGGGCGGATCAGTGGTGGTGACCAAGCCGTACGACACCGCCATGGGCAAGATCAACATCATCATGGCGACCAGTGAGTCGGTGATCGCCGCCGATCCCGAGCTGGTTCAGGCCATGGTCGAGGTGCACGCCAGGGCGACCGAATACATGCGCGACAACCCGGACGTCTGGGCCGAGGCCGTCGTCGACAAGTACGGATTCAGCGCCGAGTCCCTCGAACTCGCCGTGCCCAACATCGAGCTGCGCTGGCAGATCGACGACGACTACCAGGCACAGACCCGGGTCCTCGGCGAGCAGCAGTTCGAGCTCGACCAGATCCAGGGCGAGCCCGACTACGAGCGCTTCATCGACCCGTCGTTCGTGCAGGAGCTGATGTGAGTACCGGGCAACGACCGAACAGCACTGGAGGCAACTCGTGAACCAGCTGCGGAACTGGCGTACCGTCGCGCTGGCGATCCCCGTACCGGTGCTGTTGCTGATTTTCTGGGAACTCGTGGTGCGCGGTGACCTGGTGGCCAACCTGCCCGGCCCGGTGGAGGTCTTCACCCAGTTCGGCGAACTCCTCGGTGGTCGGCTCGCCTTCGACGCCCCGCTGGGTGAGCACATCTGGCAGAGCGCCCGCCGAGTCCTCACCGGCTTCGGCATCGCCTGCCTGATCGCCGTACCGCTGGGCGTTCTGATGGGACGGTCACCGCGACTCTCGTCGCTGCTCGACCCCACCGTCAACCTGCTGCGACCGATTCCGGTCACCGCGTGGGCGCCGCTGATGGTGGTGATCGTCGGCATCGGCTCGAAGAGCGCCATCGTCCTGATCGTGATCGCGACGTTCTACCCGGTGCTGCTGAACACGATCGCCGGGGTACGGAACGTGCCGCCGCGACTGCTGGAGGCGGCCGCGATGCTCGGCACCGCCCGACACCGGGTGCTCTGGCAGGTGGTGCTTCCGGCGGCCCTGCCCAGCGTCTTCGCCGGCATGCGGATCGGGCTCGGGTTCGCCTGGGTGATCGTGGTCGTCGGTGAGACTGTCGGCGTCCAGACCGGACTCGGCGCCCTGATCACCCAGGCCTGGCAGGTCAGCCGGACCGATCTGATCATCACCGGGATGCTGGTCATCGGACTTGCCGGGTTCCTGTCCGACAAGGGCATGTCCGCACTGTGGCGGCTGGCCCTGCGCAACCGGCCGCTGGGCAGCAGCTGAGCCGGCCATCCACCAGCAACGAGGAGGAACCATGCCGACAGCCACCGACCCGGTGACCGCGCCGGTCACCACGGCGGTCTCCTGCCGAGGACTCGGCAAGACGTACCCCGGTAGCCGCGGCCGAACGGTCGAAGCCCTGCGGGACATCGACCTGGACATCGCCGAGGGCGAGTTCGTCTGCATCGTCGGTGCCAGCGGCTGCGGCAAGAGCACGCTGCTGCGGCTGGTCGCTGGCTTCGAGCCGGTCACCGCCGGGTCGCTCACCGTACGCGACCGGCCGGTCCGGGCTCCGGGACCCGACCGGGGAGTGGTCTTCCAGGACTACGGGCTTTTCCCCTGGCTGACGGTAGCCGGCAACATCGGGTACGGCCCTCGGCAACGCGGTGTCAGCCGCGCCGAGACCCGCCGCGTCGTCGAACGCTACTTGGAGCTGGTGCAGCTGGGGAAGTTCGCCGACCGGTTCCCCCACCAGCTCTCCGGCGGGATGCAGCAGCGGGTGGCGATCGCCCGGGTGCTCGCCAACGATCCGGCCGTGCTGCTGATGGACGAGCCGTTCGGCGCGCTCGACTCGCTCACCCGGGAGAAACTTCAGCTGTCGTTGCTGCAGATCTGGCAACAGGTCCGGTCCACCGTGCTGTTCATCACCCACAGCGTGGAGGAAGCGGTACTGCTCGCCGACCGGGTGGTGGTGATGAGCGGCGGCCCCAACCACGGCGTACCCGGCCATGTCGCCGAGGTCAGCTCGATCGACCTGCCGCAACCGCGGGACGTCACCTCACCGGAGTTCAACCAGATGAAGCGGCACCTGCTCGACGTGGTGCATCGGGAGGTCGCGGCCGGCGCCGCCGAAACCTGACGCCCGCACCGGAACTGACGGCCAGACCGGCCGGAGGGCCGGCCACCCGCCCGCCGGTCGAGCCTGGCCGGAGGGCGGGCCCCGACGTCGTTGTCGGGGCCCGCCCTCCGGGGCTGTCCGGGATCGGAAAGACGGTCCGGATCAGGCCGAGTCGCCGGTGGAGCCGGCCGGCACGGTGCGGCGGGCAGCCGGGTAACGGATGCTCTCCACCATCTCGGAGATCTCCTCCGGCGGCGGTGCCGTCATCTTCGACACGACGATCGTGACGATGAAGTTGACGATCGCACCGATGGTGCCGATGGCCTCCGGGCTGATGTCGAAGATGTGCGGGTTCGCCGAAGTGCCGAACACCTCCAATGTGTAGATCATGTACGTGGCGGTGAACGCCATACCGGACACCATGCCGGCCGCGGCACCGGTCGCGTTACATCGTTTCCAGAAGATGCCGAGCACGATGATCGGGAAGAAGCTCGCGGCGGCGAGACCGAACGCGAACGCCACCACCTGGGCCACGAACGCCGGCGGGTTGATACCGGCGTAGACCGCGATCAGTACCGCCAGGCCCATGGCGATCCGGCCGGCGAGCAGTCGCTGCTTGTCCGTCGAGTCCCGCTTCACCCGGCGGAAGTACAGGTCGTGCGAGAACGACGAGGAGATGACCAGCAGCAGACCGGCGGCGGTCGACATCGCGGCCGCCATGCCGCCGGCGGCCACCAGACCGACGATCGGTGCCGGCAGGCCGGCGATCTCCGGACTGGCCAGCACCAGGATGTCGTTGTTGACGATCAGGTCGGCCCCGGACGTCGGGCTGTTGCTGACCGTCTGGATCGTCTGCGCGTTCTCGTTTACCGAGACCAGCCCGGTCGCCGCCCAGTTCTCGATCCATCTGGGCAACGAGTCCGCCGCTACGCCGTTGACGTCCTGCAGCAGGTTCAGCTTGGTGAACGCGCCCACCGCCGGAGCGGTGGTGTAGAGCAGCGCGATGAAGAACAGCGCCCAGAACGCCGAGTAGCGGGCGCCCCGGACGGTCTTCGTCGTGTAGAACCGGATTATGACGTGCGGAAGACCGGCGGTACCGATCATCAGTGACATCGTCACCAGGAACACGTCGATCTGCGGTCTGGCGGAGAACGCCTCGGTGAACTGGCTCAGCCCCATCTGGGTGCTGAGTGCGTTGAGTTCGCCGAGAATCTGACCGAAGGTGACCTGCGGGATCGGCAGTCCGGTCATCTGCTGTGCCACCGCGATCGCCGGGATCAGGTAGGCGATGATGAGCACCGTGTACTGCGACACCTGGGTCCAGGTGATGCCCTTCATGCCACCGAGCACCGCGTACGCGAAGATGATCAGCGCCGCGACGATGACACCGCCGGTGATGTCCAGCCCGAGGAACCGGCTGAACACGATGCCGCCGCCGCGCATCTGTCCGACGACGTACGTGAAGGAGATGATGATCGCGGCCACGGCGGCGATCGTCCGTACGGTCTCCGAGTAGCGGTCGCCGACGAACTCCGGGACCGTGAACTTGCCCCACTTACGCAGGTAGGGGGCGATGAGCAGAGCCAGCAGTACGTAGCCGCCGGTCCAGCCCATCAGGTAGATGGAACCGTCCGAACCGAGGAACGCGATCAGACCGGCCATCGAGATGAACGACGCGGCCGACATCCAGTCGGCGGCGACGGCCGCACCGTTGGCGACGGTCGGGATTCCCTGACCGGCCACGTAGAAGCCGGTTGTTTCCTTGACCCGGCTGCGCCAGGCGATGCCGAGGTAGAGAGCGAAGGTGAGGATGATGAAGCCGAGCGTCCAGCCCTGGATCTGGGTCACTTCTCTCCCCCTTCCGCCTGTCGCTCACTGACACCGAACTGGTCGTCCATCCGGTCCATCATCTTGGCGTAGACCAGAATCAGAATCACAAACGTGTAGATCGATCCCTGCTGGGCGAACCAGAACCCCAGTGGGAAACCGAGAATCTCGATGTTGTTCAACGGCTGGATCAGCAGGATTCCGAAGACGAACGAGACGACGAACCAGATGGCGAGCAGGATGACCATGAGGCGCAGATTCTTGCGCCAGTACTCCTGGCGCCAGCCGTTGTCCGGTGGCGACGTCGTCGGTGGCGGTTCCCCGCCACCGGCGTTCTTATCGGGGGTCACGTCAGTCACTGTGGGGCCTCCTAGTCGTTATGGGAACGGCAGGTGACGGGCCATGGCGGGCGACCTGCCGGTCGCCGCGCCGCAGCTGTGCCGCTGTCCGATCCGCACCTCCGCGCTGGTCGGTCGAGACCGCCGACGGCTTGTGCGGTCGGTCACACCCTTAATCTGGGAAGAGAACGTGACCCGGCCCGGACAGGCAATAGTTGATCTGCCTTACGCCGGGTTGGGGCGGTGAACGGTCTACCTGGGCCTGCGAGCGGTCGGCAGGTGTGGACGAGCGGAGGAGCGTCGCCCGGTTCGCACGTTTTGTGGTGACTATCTGGCCGTCCAGCGGCCCCGCCCGACCACTCACCGATTGCCGGCTGGGTCACACCAGGGTTCCCGGCCTAGCATCCGGACATGGCTGACACCGCATCCACCGCCGCCCCTGCCCGTCGGCGCATCCTGCACGCCGGCAGCCTCGGCATGATCGTCGGCGGCCTGCTCGCGCTGGTCGGCTCATTGCTCCCCTGGGTGATCACCCCGTTCGGGTCGCTCTCCGGCACCGCCGGTCCCGGCCTGTGGACGCTGTCCGCCGGCTTCATCGCCGTCGCGGGCGCGCTGCTGCCGTACCGCAAGGTGGCCATCGCGCACGCCCTGCTGCCCGGGCTGGCGGTCGCCGTCATCATCGGCTGGCAGGCCGCCCGGCTGATCTACCTGAGCTCGACCACCGACAGCTGGGGGCAGCTGATGCCCGGCATCGGGATGGTCATGGTGGCTGGCGCCGCGGTCGTACTGCTGCGTACCGCGATCCGGCTGATCTCGATCCGCTGACGACCCGGTCGGCCGGCCACCGGCTGGCCGCTGAGCAGCGACGGAAGACCGGCGGCGGGCGACCGAACGTACGGTGTTGATCTCCGTCGGAGCTGGGAGACTGAGCCGGTGACCTACCCCAACCCCTACCAGTCGGGGCCGCAGCAGCCGATGCCGGCCTCCGGGCAGCCGTACCAGGGGCAGCCGTACCAGGGGCAGCCGTACCAGCCGGGCGGCTACGCCCCCGTTCCGGGCCAGGGCCCGGCGGTGCCGAAGTCCGCTGGCGCGGCCGTGGCCCTGGAACTGGTGCCCGGCCTGTTCGGGATCTTCGGCATCGGCAACATCTACGCCGGCAAGATGGCGACCGGCATCGTGCTGATGGTCTCGTTCTGGGTGTTCTTCTGGATCAACGTCCTGCTCACGTTCATCGTGATCGGCTGGATCACCCTGCCGATGACCTGGGTGGCCTATCTGGTGGCCGGCCCGGTCCTGGCGCTGCGGGCGACCGAGAGGTACAACTCGCAGCTGCTGTCCGGCCACCGCTGACCGGCGGCGGGAAACCGCCGCCGGTCAGTCGCCGGTCGACCAGTCGACCTGTCGGTCAGTGGTCCGGCAGCGTCTCCGCTGCGGGCCGCAGCGGGCAGCCACGCACCGTGTACGCCACCAGCCCGGCCAGCGCCAGCAGCGTCGCGCAGACTGTGGCGGCGGTGGTCCCGGTTGGCTGGATCAGCCATGCGCCCACCTGCATCCGCAGCTGCTCACTCGGCCCCATCCACGGCATGATCGCGATCAGGGTCCAGGTCAGCGGCGCGATCCAGGACAGCGCGGCACCGAGCAGCGTGGCGCAGAGCGCGGTCAACCCGAGCAGACCGGCCGTGTTGCGTACCACCACGTCGAGCGGCTCGAACCGGGCCTCGGTCATCGTGGTGACCAGCAGCAGCGCGACGACCGCGACGGCGGTCAGCAGCAGGTGAACAGCGCGGCGGACCGGCCAGCGGGCCGAGGCGGAGTGGTCCAGGGTGTCGTCGGCGCCGCTGAGCGTGGTGCCGAGCGCGACCGCCGCGATCAGCACGACGACACTGATCATCCGGGTGTTGACGGTCTGCCCGTCGGAGAAGTGCGGCCAGGTGACCCAGGTCAGCGCGACGGTGCCGATCGCGATGACCGCGGCGAGGGGCACCCGGCGCGACCGCAGGTAGAGACTGACGAACCTCACTGGTCGCCCGCCATCAGGAGCGCTTCGAACCGGTCGTAGTCACAGACGAGGGCCGCCGCGCGGGCCTGCCCGACGAGTTGGCGCTGCTGATCCGCCGGCAGCGCGGTCAGCGCCTGGTGCGCCGCATCGATCTTCTGCTGGTCTTGGGGCCGCCACCAGTCCTGCGGCTGCGGCGGCCCGCCGGTCAGCCAGGCCGTCGCCACCGCCTCCGGCTGGAAGGGCGCATAGTCGACAGCGTAAGCCACCTGGCCGGTTGCGCCGCCGCTGTCGCGGCACTCCTGCGACCACACCGACGCCAGCAAGTCCGTCCGGAAGTCCCCGTCGCTGAGATCGACCTTCCCGCTCGAGGTGATGCTGGGGAACCTGAAGACCAGGGTGTCCGCGTCATGTCGCACCGCTGGCTGCTCCGGTGCCGCGTACGCGTCCATTCGCGCGGTCTCCTCCGCGCGTACCGGCGGGTTCGGCAGCTTGGCCGCCGCGAGCGCGAGCACCTCGCGGACCGGCCCGACGAGGTCGGGCAGCAGCGCCGCATGCACCTTGCGGACACATACCGGCGGGCCGTCGTCGTCGCAGACCAGCTCGGCGGCGGCGGGGTCGACGACAGCCGCCCCGTAGTAGCCGCCGGTGGGCAGCAGCGGCACCGCCACCGCGGCGCCGAGCACCGCGGGCAGCACCGCAACGGCGAGTACGCTGCGGCGTGCGGCGCCGATCAGCAGCAGCGCGGTGCCGGACAGCGCGGCCAACCACATGGCCTGCAGCGCGCTGACCGAGGCCGGGAGGGTCTGCAGGTCGTCGAGGCCGCCAGGGAACGCCGGAGTGAGCAGCAACGCGGACGGATCTGGGCGGGCCTTGACGAAGTTGGCGTCGTAGCCCGACATCGAGACGAAATCCGGCAGCAGCGCCACCACGGCGAACCCGACGACGGCGAGCACCGGCGCGGTGACGATCCGGGGCACGGCCCGACCCGCGGCCATGCCGAGCCAACTGGCGGCGACCATGCCCAGCGCGCCGACCGCAATCATGCCGAACACGGTGGGGGAGAGGTAGGCAGCGGTCGGTGCCACCCAGATCGCCCCGACTGCGGCGGCCAGCAGGTACACCACCACCATGGTGGCGGCGAACCCGACGGTGAGCGGAAGGATCCGCTGCCAGCGCGGGCGCACCGTAGTGGCGAACAACTCACCTACGCGACTGCGCCGGTCGCGGCGACCGAGCCAGGCGCCGCCGGCCAGCGCCAGCGGGATCAGCAACAGCAGCGATCCCCGGCTGTAGAGGGCCAGCTGGGTCCACCGTCCCGCGAAGAACTCGGTCGACGTCAGCGTGAACACCGCGCCGACCACGAGGAGCAGCAGGGCGATGCCGGGTACGGCCGACCGGCGTAGCTCCGTCTTCATGATTCGCCCGGTCATGCTGGCACCTTCCCTCGGTACGCGCGCAGCAGCGCCGAGTAGCCGCGTTCGGTGGCGCTGTCCCCGGCGTCGCCGGCGCTGCCCTGCGCGGCCAGTTCGCCGCTGGTGCCCTGCCAGACCAGCTGGCCCTCGTTGACCAGCACCACGTCGGTGCAGGCTGCGGCGACGTCCTCGACCAGGTGGGTGGAGACCAGCACGCAGCTGTCCGAGCCGATCTCGCGCAGCAGCTCCCGGAAGTCCAGGCGCTGTTCCGGGTCGAGCCCGACGGTCGGCTCGTCGAGCAGCAGCACCTCCGGGTCGTTGACGATCGCCTGGGCGATCCCGGCCCGGCGCAGCATCCCGCCGGAGAGCGTCTTCAACTTGGAGTCGGCCCGGCTGGTCAGCCCGACCCGGTCGACGGCCCGCTGCACGGCACCGGGAACGGCGGCCTTCGGCATCTCCTTCAGCCAGGCCATGTACTCGACGAACTCCCGCACCGTGAAGCGCGGGTAGAAGCCGAAATGCTGCGGCAGGTAGCCCAGATGCTGCCGAACCCGACGCAGGTCCGCCCGACCGGTCACGTCCTCGCCGAGCAGGGTCAGCCGGCCGCCGGCCGGCTTCAGCACCGTCGCGAGGGCCCGCATCAGGGTCGTCTTCCCGGCGCCGTTCGGGCCGAGCAGGCCGTGCACGCCGGTGCCCAACGCCAGGTCCAGCCCGTTGACGGCAAGGTGCCGGCCGGCCCGGACGACCAGACGTTCGGCGTGCACCGCCCACGCGTACGTGGGGGGTGCGGTCTCTGCCGCGCTGACCGCACGCATCATCAATCTCTCCTTCGGTGGGAACTCATGGTGCCTGGCGGATCACCGCCAGGTGGGGAAGATGTGAGCCGACCGGCCGACCGTGCGTCCGACCGGCCGGCGTCGCGGAGTCAGGACCGGTCGGACGAGATCCGGCCGAGGCGTAGCCGGTTGTGGTCGCCGGCCCGTACGGCCGCAACGGCCACCAACGCCACGGTGGCCACCGCCCAGCCGGGCCAGCTGCCGGACTCCAGGATGACCGGGAGTTGCCGGCCGACCAGACTGGGCAGGATCACTCCTACCGACCAGAGGACCGTCAACCCGAGCGCGGCCCGGTCCACTCCGACCAGCCCGCCCAGCGCCAGCGCGCCGGCGGTGAAGGCCAGACCGGGCAGTAGCCACAGCGCGGGGGACTGCCCGGTCGACCAGCCGGCCGCCGCGAGCACCGGCACGACCACGGTCAGCACCGCGAGGGTGCGGCGCAGCAGCAACGGCAGCCCGGTCCGGGGCATCGTCGCTATCAGTTCCCAGGCGGGGTCGGTTCGGCGGCTCCACGCCGCGGCCACCGGCAGCAGGGGAGCCACCGGAGCGACCAGCAGCACCAGCGAGGGCAGGCTGGCGAAGGTGGTCTCGAACAGGACCGCGATCAGCATCAACGCGACCGCCGTGGCCAGCCAGGGGAGGATCCGGGTGGCGACCCCGGAACGCCGCAGCCGGCGCCGGCGTACCGGTGCCGGGCCGGCCTCGATCCCGGCTGCGACGCCGACGGCCACCCGGTCGAGCAGTTGCCGGTCGGCCGGGCCGACGGTGTCGGACAGCTGCGTCCGGCAGGGTGCGCAGGACTCCAGGTGGGCTTCGACTGCCCAGACGGTCGCGTCGTCGACCCGGGGGTCACCGGACGCGTAGCGGGAGATCAGGGTCGGGGTGGGGTGGGTGGTCATGACAACGCCTCCCGTAGCGCGATCCGGGCCCGCCGCGCGTACGTCTTCACGGTTCCTTCCGGCATGCCGAGTAGCACCGACGTCTCCCGGGTGGTCAGACCGTCGAGCACCATGGCGCGCAGTACCTGCCGCAGGTTGGCCGGCAGGGCCAGCAGCGCCTGTTCCAGGTCGGCGTTCATCCGGCCGGCCAGCGCCTCGTCCTCGGCAGCTGGGGCGACAGTGGCGGCGGTCTGCACCGCCGGGACCCGTTCCCGGCGGGCGCGGGCGCGGAACGCGTCGACCAGCCGGCGGGCGGCGATGGTCCACAGCCAGCCGACCGCGCTGCCCTTCGCCGCGTCCTGAGCCTGGCTGCCGGCCGACCGCCATACCGCCAGGTAGGTGTCCTGCAGCACCTCGGCGACCATGTCGTCGTCGGCGCACCGCCGGCGCAGCCGCGCGGTCAACCAGGGCGACGTCCGGCGGTACAGCTCGTCGAAGGCCCGCCGATCGCCCCGGGCGATGCGGCGCAGCAGCTCACCCTCGTCGAGTGCGTCCAAGCTCCGTCTCACAACAGGCAAGACGATCCGCGTCCCCACCGTGGTTTTCCATCTCGGGTGAGCTGGGTCACATCATGTCGTCAATCGCCGGTTTCGCCGACGACAGAGGTTCCTCGATGTGCGCAACGCCGCTGTCCCCGGTGCGGCGGCTCTCGCGGCCCATCCGGCCCGGTGCGTAGAGTTTCAGGTCGCATCGGTGACGCTCCAGGGACGAGACAGGTACGGGAATGACGGTGGACGACGTACGGCCGCTTGGTGAGTCGGCCTCGACCGGGGTCGACCCGGCACAACTGGCGGTCTGCCTCGACGTCATCGAGGCGTTGGCGGCGCTGCCGTCCGACCATCCGGACGTGGTACGGGTGCAGCGGGCCACCGCGAAGCTGTACAAGTCGGTGAAGCGGCAGCGGCGGGCCGAGCGACGCGACGCCGTCCTCGCCGCCGACCAGGCGGTGACCGCGGCGACCGCGACCGGGGCACCCGGGCGCATCGACGACGAGACCAGGGGCATCCCGCTGGTGTCGTCGACCGTCGGGGCGACCGCCGGCATCCTGCGCCAGCCCCGCGCCTGCTACATCTGCAAGGAGCGCTACCGCGAGGTGGACGCGTTCTACCACCAGCTCTGCCCGCCGTGCGCCAAGCTCAACCACGAACGCCGTGACGCCCGCACCGAGCTGACCGGTCGGCGGGCGCTGCTCACCGGCGGCCGGGCCAAGATCGGCATGTACATCGCGCTGCGGCTGCTGCGCGACGGCGCGCACACCACGATCACCACCCGGTTCCCGCAGGACGCCGCCCGCCGGTTCGCCGCCATGGACGACAGCGACCAGTGGCTGCACCGGCTGCGCATCCTCGGCGTCGACCTGCGCGACCCGGCCCAGGTGATCGCGGTCGCCGACTCGGTGGCCGCGCAGGGCCCGCTGGACATCCTGATCAACAACGCGGCGCAGACCGTCCGGCGCAGCCCCGGCGCGTACGCCCATCTGGTCGCCGCCGAATCGGCGCCGCTGCCCGACGGGCCGCTGCCAGAGATCGTCAGCTTCTCCTCGGCCGGTGGCCGGAGCACCGCCGCGACGGCGATCGCCGGACCGCCGCAGTCGTCGGCGATCACCCCGCAGGCGCTCACCGCGTTGGCGTTGACCAGCGGCTCGGCGACCCCGGACCGGATCGCCCTGGCCAGCGCGATCGACGCCGGTGGGCTGGTGCCGGACCTCGACCCGGTGAACAGCTGGGTGCAGCGGGTGGACGAGGTCGACGCGGTGGAGCTGCTGGAGGTACAGCTGTGCAACTCCGTCGCCCCGTTCATCCTGATCAGCCGGCTGCGCCCGGCGATGGCTGCCGCGCCGGCCCGGCGCAAGTACGTGGTGAACGTGTCGGCGATGGAAGGGGTGTTCAGCCGCGGCTACAAAGGGCCCGGTCACCCGCACACCAACATGGCCAAAGCCGCGCTGAACATGCTGACCCGGACCAGCGCGCGGGAGATGCTGACCGACGGCATCCTGATGACCGCCGTCGACACCGGCTGGATCACCGACGAACGGCCGCACCCGACGAAGATGCGGCTGGCCGACGAGGGCTTCCACGCACCGCTGGACCTGGTCGACGGCGCGGCCCGGGTGTACGACCCGATCGTCCGTGGCGAGCAGGGCGAGGACCTGTTCGGCTGCTTCCTGAAGGACTACGCCCCGGCCGCCTGGTAAGCCGCGGCCGCAGGCGGGTGGTCACCGGCCGAGGACTCTCCCGACCGCTCCGGCGTACCGGCCGGCCCGTCGCGGTCGCTCACGGCCGCCAGCAGCCAGGACACGGCGCTCAGACAGGCGAGCATGGCGATCGGGACGGTGACCCGGTCCGCCGACGCGCCCAGCCACCAGTCGACGTCCGACGGCCCGGTCACGTAGGTGGCCACCAGCGTCGCCGTGTACCCGCAGCTGAGCAGCCAGATCCACAGGTCCGACCCGGTCCCTGACGCGGCCCGTCGCCGACGGACCAGCAGGGCCCCGGCCAACGAGCAGCAGACGGCCACCGCCACCAGCGGACCGACCGTTTCCCACAGCGCGTCGAGGGTGGGGTGCAGGCGGCTGGTCAGTCTGGCGGTGTCGCCGAACAGGTTACCCAGCGGCTCGGCCTGCTCGATGTCCGATGTGGAACCCGCCAGGCGGGACAGCCCGACCCAGGCCAGGCCCGACCCGACCGGCAGCCAGACCAGCCAGGCCCGGCCGAGGCCGCGGCGTTCCCGGACTGTCACCAGGGCGGCGAGGATGCCGCCGGCCACCAGTCCTTCATTCTTACTGAGGACGGCGGCGGTCAGCAGTACCAGCCCGAGTGCGGGACGGACGAACGGATCGCGGCCGAGCAGCAGAGCCGCAGCTGCACCGACCAGACACGCCGACCACAGGGCGTCGGCGTAACCTGCGGCCACGTACTCCGCTCCGGTCGCCCAGGTCGCCAGTCCGACCGCGACCCCGGCGGACCAGGCGAGCCAGGGCCGGCTCCGGGCGAAGGCGGTCGCGACCGCCACGACGGTGGCGGCGACCGCCGAGAACGTCGTCAGGGCCGACACCAACTGCGCGGTCCGGTAGCTATGGCCGAACAGGGTCCAGGCCGCAGCGACCGGTGCGGAGGCCAGTGGCGGGTAGTCGGTGTGCGAGAAGGCGAAGCCAGGGCTGGCCATCGCCGTCCGGGCGATCTCCGCGTCGTAGGTGAAGTACCCGGCGTGCAGCCACCAGATCGAGTGCGCGTCCCAACTTGTCGGCGGGTGCAGGACGAGAAGGAACGGTACGGCGAGAACGCCGGCCGTGACGCCGACGGCCAACCACGGTGCGCCGGCAGGCGACGGTGCGGCGGGCGGAGCCGGCTGTTTCCGGCGCAGCCACCGGGGCCGGCATAGCCGCCAGCCGCAGACCGCCCAGGTGATCATGAAGGCCGTTGCCAGCCAGCTGCGGAAACCGGCGCCGAAGACCAGCATCAGCACCACCGCGACCGTGCTGACCAGAGCGGTGGCGAGCGGAGCGAGCAGCAGGGCGGCGGGCGCTGACCGGACGATCGTGAACGCCAGCGGCAGTCCGGCTGCCACGATGAGCGCGACCGTCAGCAGGTGAACGGCGGACATCAGTCGAGCACCGTCGGCTGGAGCACCGTCGGCTCGAGCAACGTCAGCTCGACGTCGAACCGGCGTCCCACCGGGGTGTCCCGGTGAACGAGGCTTGCCCGGTAGTCGGCGTCCCGGCGGTCGGTGACCACGGTGCCTCCGGCCAGCGCGGTGAACTCACTGAAACGCTGCAGCCAGAGATGCTCGAGCGGCGGATCGATGAGCACCCGACTGCCCGGCGGCACCGTCGCGACGAACTCGCGGCGGATCTTCTCGAAGTCGTGGTGCAGGCGCCGGTCCGCTGCCAGCTGGCCCGGTGACCGGGCGTATCCGAAACCGGTGAGCCCGGCATCGTACGCACCCCGGGCGGCCAGCACCACACACAGCAGGGCGAGCACGACCACGAGCACCTGCTGAGCCAGCTGCCGGCTCGGGCGTGATCGTCGCAGTTCCACCGGCGCTCCCGTCCATGGTCTTCGAGTCAGGCGACAGGTAGATAAACGCTCAGCCGGGCCGACGGGTAACTCGGTCGATGGTGATCCCCAGATTCCCTCCGGACCGGTGAACGATCGGCTGCCCTGGATCGTCTTCATGGCGACACCGCACATCGGACGGCAGGTGCCGCCTGCGCGATCACCGCGGTGCTGATCATCCAGAAGGGACATGTCGGATGAGGATGCGTCTCAAGAAGTTCGCCGTCGGGCTGCTGGCGGTCGCCGCCCTGACCTTCGGCCTGCCGGCGAGCCCGGCCATGGCGATCAACCGGGTCGGTTGCGGGAACCGGACCGACTTCCTGACCCTGCACGTCGATCTCGGCGGTGGTGTCGGCACCGCCCAGTGCTTCGCGAACTCCGGAGCGATGGCGGTGAACATCAGCGGCGTCTACCGGTTCGACACCGGCAACAACAAGGCGACCGTCAACTACGAGCGAGGCGGCCGGTACTACAGCGAGACCTTGAACAAGTGGTGGGGCATGAGCTTCGGCGGGGCCCGGGTGCGGGTGTACGAGGTGCGGATCTGGTGATCATCGACTGACCGCCGTCGGGTGGGTGCGCCAGGTCCCGTGGCGCACCCACCATCCCACCTTGCCGGTGGCTCACCGGGCGGACTGGAACGCCCGACCGATCACAGTCGGCTGGTTGCCGCTGGTGAACAGACCAGTGCGGTCCCGGTCAGTGGCGGGCAGTCCGAACCATGCGTACCGCTGCAGATAGGGCAGGCCGGCGAGCATCTCGGCCGCCGCGGTCAGGAACGCGGCCTGCTGCTGCTCGCTCGGAAACTGCGGGCCACCGTCGCCGAATCGGATCAACGCGAACTCGGTCAACCAGATCGGCTTACCGTACCGCTGGTGCACCGCCTCGAGGTACTGCTTCAACTGGTTGACCGCGTTGCCTGTGGCGAAGTCGCCGCCGTACCAGTGCAGGGCGATGAAGTCGACCCGGTGGCCGCGTCGCTTCGCTCCGGACATGAACCGGTCCAGCCAGCCGCCGGCGTCGGCACCACCCCAGGCCACCGCCGGACTGCCCAGGACGTTGCCGGTGGCCTCCAGCTGCGGCCACAGCTCCAGTGCCTGCTCGACCGTCATGTTCGACTGCTCGGCCAGGTCCGGCTCGTTGAAGCCGAGGAGGTACGGTCCTGCCTGCTTGGCTCGGGCAAGTTCCGTCGGGTTGACGCTGCCGGGACCCCAGATCATCGGCACGAAGGTCGCCCCGGCCGGGGTCCGGATGCCCGGGTGCTGGGTGCTCCAGGTGTAGTACCAACCAGCCTTGGAGTTCGTCAGCGCTTCGCTCACTCCGGGGAAGTCCCACACCCCCACCCCTTTGCGCGCCGATGACACCGGTGCCGGCTGCGGCGGCGCGGTCGATGCACGGCCTGCCGTACCGGGGACGGTGCGCACCGGGTCCGCCGCCGTCGTCGCCTCCGTCGTTGACGCCTCCGCCGTCGACGCGGCCGTCGGCGCGGCTCCTGGCGTTGACGCGGCCGTCGTCGGCGGCGTGCTCTGTGCGGGCTCGGCCGTCGCCGACGCCTGGTCCGGCCGGGCGGCGGGTCGCCCGGCGCAGCCGGCGAGCAAGAGCGCTCCAGCCAGGACGAGAGCGGTCAGTGATCGGGAGCTGGCGCGGCCGGCCGGTTCGGTCATCGGGGTTCCTCCTCGTGCCGCGACGGACCATACGTGAGGACGCTGCGGAAGTCATCCGGCTGGTCCCCGGACCTCCCGAGAATTCATTGAAGTCTGGTGAACGCTGTGGCGATGCGCGTCGTTCTGACTATGCACGTACATCGGACACCGAAGGGACACCGAGCCAGATGAGGTTGAGCTTCAAGAAGATCGCCGTCGGGTTGATGGCCGTCGTAGCCCTGACCTTCGCCCTGCCGGCGAGTCCGGCCATGGCGATCAACCAGGTCAGCTGTGGCAGCCGTACCGACTTTCTCAAACTGAGCATCGATCAAGGCGGTGGCTTCGGCACCCCCCGGTGCTATGCCAACCCCGGTGCCGTGGCGGTGAATCTCCCCGGCGTCGTCGGGTTCAGCACCGGCAACAACAAGGCGACGGTCAACTACGAGCGGGGTGGGCGCTACTACACGATCACCCTCAACAAGTGGAAGGGCGCCAGTTTCGGCACCGCGGTCCGGGTGTACGAGCTACGGATCTGGTGAGCATCGACTGATCACTGTCGGTGGGTGCGCCAGGTCCCGTGGCGCACCCACCACCCACGACCTTGCGCGGGGTTTGCGCTGGGCCGGCTACGTGGGGTCTCCGGAGCCGCTGCGCGGGCCGGCCAGCCACGGCGCGGCGTCGGCGAGCAGGTTCGGGTCGGGCACCACCGACTTGCTGGCGACGTTGGCGAGCATCTGGTGCGCCATGTGGAAACCGAAGTCCTCGGTGACCGCCTTCTTCCAGTGCCGCGACACGATGTTGTGGGTGGCCCATCGGGTGTAACGGGGCCGCTTCATGATGAACCGGGCCAACTCCCAGGCGCGGTCGAGGAGTTGGTCACGGGGGAGAACGTCGCTGACGATCCCCCATTCGAGGGCCTTGTCGGCAGGGATCGATTTGGCTGCGTAGATGTGGTACGCCGCGCGCTTGGCGCCCATCAGCGCCTCCAACGCCATGCCCTGACCGTCGCCGGGCGGGGAACCCAGCCAGAAGTGCGGGTCCAGGAAATCGGCGTCCGGCGCGGCGAAGGTGACATCGCTCATCATCGCGAACTCGGTGTGTACACCCGGGCCGTTGACTGCGGCGATCGTCGGGATGTCGATGCTGTTGACGAAGCTCTCGATGAGCTTCCAACCGTCGGACATCCGCTGGTAGATGTGGTCGGGGTCGAGGTCCGCGGCGGGGACGGGGTTGAGCCCCTTCGGGTTGCCGGTCATCCACTTGTCGCCGGTACCGGTGATGATGAGCACCTGGTTGGCGGGATCGTTGCCGACTTCCTGCCACACTCGTTGCCACACGTTGTGCGCCGCGTGGGTGTGCACGTACGGCCCGTCGTCGGTGTGTAGGCGGACCTCGATGATGCCGTCCTCGCGCCGCATCCGGAAGAAGTCCGCGTAGCGCGCCGAGTACTCGGCGAACGTGGGTGGCGCGAGGTAGCCCTGCCAGTGCTCGGCCGGATCGAATGCCATCTGCCCGTACCTCCGTGTGTCGTGGGGGTGACCTGGGCCCGTAAGCTACACCACTCGGTGTGCTTTTGAGGAGGGGTGTCGACCTACCGTGCGGCCGCCGCGTCCGGATGGAGGGGCACCGAGCGGACCGACCGGCCCTCGGAGTCCAGGACCCGGCCGAGCAGTTTGGTCATGTTCAGCACGACCGAGCGGTCCTGGACGCGCAGCGCCGGCAGTTGTTGACCCATCCGCCACTCCAGGTCGTGCACCTCCGCGATCGACCGTAGCGACGCGTCGACGATCACGTTGAACGGCCCGGCGACGAACGTCGAGGCACGGACCCCCGGCAAGGTGCGGATGCGCTCCTCGGCGGCCCGCAGATCCTGCACGTCGAGCGACCCGAAGTACACCGCCGAGACCGAGCGGCCGGACAGGTGGCGGGAGACGTCGCACCGGAAGGTGATCAGGCCGGCCTCCTGCAGCCGGGACAACCGTCGGCGTACGGCCACCGGCCCGACGCCGGCGTGCCCGGCGAGCCGTTCGAACGACATCCGGCCGTCCGACTGCAGCGCCCGGATGATCCGGATGTCGGCGGCGGCGAGGACCTCGGCGTCGTCGGAGCGCTGTGTCGTCCGTACGTCGAGCCGGCTCCGCTGCTCCGACGTCAGCGCGCCCTCCCGCCACCGGCTTGCCTCCAGCGTCGAACGGGTGACGACGTGGCTGCGGACCCGGACGATCCCGCTGGTGCCCCGGACCAGGTTCAGCAGGTAGCCCGACAGCGAGTCGAGATCCGGGGCCTGCGCCAGCATCAGCACGTCCCGGGCGCCGCTGGTCACCTTCACGGTCGCCGCCTGGTTGTCCTCGGCGAGGATCCGTGCGACCTCGGTCGACCGTCCCGGGGCACAGTCGATCTCCACCAGGGCGCAGGCCGGGGTCGCGGGCCCCGATGGATGCGCGGTCACCCAGGCGACGCCCTCGGACTCCATCCGCGCCCAGCGCCGGCTCACCGTCGCCGGGTCGACGTTGAGTACGTCGCCGAGGTCCCGCCAACTGGCCCGGGGAGCCGACCGCACCGCGTCGACGATTGCGACATCGAGCTCGTCGAGGGGCGAATGCGCCATTGTCCACCGATCCTTTCCTGCAACCAAGAGACGGTAGATGGAGATTTCATGCAGTTCGGAGGCGAGAAGGAAGGATCACCCTACCGTGGCGATGGTCAAACGAAACGAACGGTCACCCGACAGCTAACAAGAGACGAACGAGGAAGGTCGGCGGGTGGGACTCCACGACGGCGCGGCACTGCGGGTGCACAACGTACGGCTCATCGACGGCATCAGCCCGCGAGCCGTGGACGACGCGGTGCTGGAAGCCGGCGACGACGGCCGGATCACGTACGCCGGACCGGCGGCGGGCGCACCTGCCGCACGCCCCGGCGTACGCAGCGTCGATGGCCGGGGCGGGACGCTACTGCCCGGACTCTTCGACTGCCACACCCACCTCGGTATCGCCTCCGACCGGTCACTCGTCGACGTGGCGATGCTGACCGACCCGGTCCTCGGCGTCCTGCGCACGAGCGAGCGGCTCCGTCGCACGCTCGACGCCGGGATCACCTCCGCACGCGACCTCGGCGGCCTGCCCGCCGGCTTCCGCGACGCCGTCGCGGCCGGGCTCATCGCCGGTCCCCGGCTACAGACGTCGGTCGGCGTGATCAGCCACACCGGCGGCCACGCCGACGGAACCTTGCCGAGCGGCCGGGATCTCGCGCTCGACTACTGCGAGATCGCCGACGACGTGACCGGCGTGCGCAAGGCCGCGCGCCGGGTGCTGCGGGCCGGTGCCGACCTCATCAAGATCTGTACGAGTGGCGGGATGAGCAGCGCCCACGACGATCCCGACGATCAGGACCTGCTCGACGAGGAGATCGCCGCAGCCGTCGACGAAGGGCGCCGGCACCGCGAGCGTCCAGTCGCCGCGCATGCTCAGGGACGCGCTGGCGTGCTCGCCGCCATCCGGGGCGGAGTCCGGTCGGTCGAGCACGGCTACGGCATCGACGACGAGGGGTGCGACCTGCTCGGCGAGCATGGCGCGTTCCTCGTACCCACCCTGTCCACCGTCTTCCAGCCACTGGATCCGGGCCGGACCGTGCCGTGGCGGTACCAGAAGAAGCTGCGCTGGAACGAGCAGACCAAGGCGAACATCGCGCAGGCGATCGCGCGGAAGGTGACCATCGCCGCCGGGACGGACGCCGGTATCAGTCCGCACGGGCAGAACCCCTTCGAGCTGTGGTGTCTCGTCCAGCTCGGTATGTCACCGATGGACGCCATCCGGTCGGCAACGTCCACCAGCGCCCAACTCCTCGGCGTCGGCGACTCCCTCGGCGCACTACGACCCGGGTACGTCGCCGATCTGGTCCTGTGCACGCAGGACCCACTGCGGGAGATCGCCTGCCTGTCGACGCCCGAGAACATCGCGCTGGTCGCCCAGCAAGGGGTCATCCGCAAGATCACGCTTTCCGATCATTCCGTGTCCGAGGAGCGAACCACACCCGGTCCGAGGAGCGAGACGACAGAGGAGACATAGATGCCAGACACCGCCACCGACACCGACACAGACAGACCGAGGACCGATCTGCACACCGGCTGGACCGGGCGGGTCGTCGGCTACGTCGTGATCCTCATTCTGGTGAACGTCATGGTCGACAGCGTGATCGCGTCGCCGACATTCGTCCTGCCGCAGCTGAGCGCCGCTTTCGACACCACGCAGTTCGCCTGGCTCGGTTCCAGCGCGTTGCTCGCCGGGGCGATGTGGGCACCGCTGCTCGGCAAGAGCGCCGACATCTACGGCAAGCGCAAGATCCTGGTGATCACCCTGCTGGTCGCCGGTGCTGGCGGTGTCGTATGCCTGTTCGCGCCGCACATCAGCGTCTTCGTCCTCGGGCGGGTCCTGCAGGGTGCCGCAGTCGGCGCGCTGTTTCTCACGGTCGCGCTGATCCGCGACATCTGCGCGTCGAAGTTCGCGATGGTGGTGACCGGCATCGTCACCTCCGGTTCGGCCGTCTTCGGCATCGTCACCCCGTTCATCCTGGAACCGGCGCTGCATGTCTTCGGCTGGCGGGTGGTGTTCGTCATCTCCGCGACATTCGCCGGCCTGGCCACAGTGCTGGTACGCACGGTGCTGCCGAAGACCCCGAGCACCACCCCGGGCACGGTGGACATCGTCGGCGCACTCGTACTCGGCGGCGGCATCGCGGGCGTTCTCGTCTACGTCAGCCTCGGGCAGGTGTTCGGATGGCTGGGCATCTTCCCGCTCGCCGTCCTCGCCGCCGGAATCGTCGCCCTGCTGACCTGGTTCTTCGTCCTGAGCCGCAAGCCGGAACCGGTGATCGACATCCGGGGCATCTCGCTGCCGCTCGGGCTCGGCCTGCTGGTGGTCGTCATGGGCACCGGCGCGTACCAGAGCATGCTGCAGCTGTTCAGCCTGCTGATCGAGGTCTCCCCGGACGAGGGTCTCGGTTACGGGATCTCCGCGCCCGCCGCCCTCGGCCTGATGTTCGGCATCCCGTCGATCGGCATCATGCTCGGCGGCATCCTGGCCGGCTCGATCGCCACCCGCGTCGGCCCGGCCTGGACCCTGGCGGCCGGGGTGGTGACGGGTACGGCAGCGACGGTGATCATGTTCCTCGCCGGTGCGGCGAGCCTGCCGATCGCGGTGGTCTGCTCGTTCATGCTGAGCTTGACCGCAGGGTCGCTGGTCACCTCCGGGTTCAACCTCGGATCGATCCTCGCGCCGCCGCAGCGGCAGGGCACCGTGTCGAGCATGGTCATGGTGATGGTCGCGGTCGGCGCGGTGACGATGAACTTCATCGGCTCCGCGATCCTCGGCGCGACCCGCATCGTCGTCGACGGTGAATCCGTCAACTCCTCGCTCGGCGTGCACACCTACATCGCCGTCGCGGCCGGGGCGTTCGTCCTGGCCGGCATCCCGACCGTCTTCCTCGTCCGCCGACTGCGCGGCCATGTCGTCAGTGGCGTCCCGGTCAGCCACATCTGACGACCAACCGGCTACTTCGAGGAGGACGACGGTGACCGACACCGCACCCACCAGCCCCGCCCAGGCGCGGCACCCGTACAGCCCGGTGCGGCAGACCCCGGCCGGACTCGTCTTCGTCTCCGGCCAGCTGGGGATCGCCGACGGTGCACTCGCTCCAGGGGGCATCGTCGCCGAGACCCGGCAGGCCTTGGCGAACCTGCGGGACAAGCTGGCCTCCGCCGGGCTGGACTTCAGCCACCTTGCCAAGGTCACCGTCTACCTGGCGTCGATGGACGACCGCAACGCCATGGACGCGATCTACCAGGAGACGCTGCCCGAACCACGCCCGGCCCGTACCTGCATCGCCGTCGCGGAGCTGCCGTACCGGGCCCGGGTCGAACTCGACGCGATCGCCGTGCGGGACGGACAGCGGCCGGGCGCCGCGTCCCGCACAGCGGCCGAGACGGCGTCGGGTCTCGCGGTGACGATCGGCGACGTCGTCGCCGCGCGGACCCGGATCGCCGGCGACGTCGTGCGGACGCCGCTGCTCCAGGCCACCTGGGCACCCGGCGACCTCTGGCTCAAGGCCGAGAACCTGCAGCCGATCGGGGCGTTCAAGTTGCGCGGCGCGCTGAACGCGATCGGCCGGTGCGATCCGCAGGTACGGGCCCGGGGCGTGCTCACCCACTCCAGCGGCAACCACGGCCAGGCCGTGGCCTGGGCCGCACGGGCAGCCGGCGTGCCCGCCGTGATCGTCATGCCGCGAAGCGCCACCGAGGTCAAGGTGGCGGCCACCCGGGCGCTGGGCGCCGAAATCGTCACGGTCGCCGCCGACGGGCGCGACCTGACGACCGCCGAGCTGCGGGCGCGGCGCGGCTTGACGGTCATCCCGCCGTACGACCACGTCGACGTGATCGCCGGGCAGGGCACCCTCGCCATCGAGATACTCGACGACCTGGCCGACATCGACACGGTGCTCGTCCCGGTCGGCGGAGGCGGGCTGATCTCCGGGGTGGGCGTCGTGGTCCGGGCGCGCTCGCCGCGCACCCGGGTGGTCGGGGTGGAACCCGAGCTGGCGGCCGATGCCCGCGATTCGCTCGCCAACCGGCGTCGCGTCGAGTGGGATGCCGAGGTCACCAGCCGTACGGTCGCCGACGGGACCCGCGCGTCCGTCCTCGGCGAGGTCACCTTCCCGCTGATCCAGGCGACGGTCGACGAGATCGTCACGGTGAGCGAGGACCAGATCCTCGACGCGGTGGCGACCCTGGCACGTCGGGGTCACCTGGTCGCCGAACCCAGCGGTGCGTTGAGCACCGCCGCCTACCTCGCCGACCCGCACCGGTACGGGCGCACGGTCGCCATCGTCTCCGGCGGCAACATCGACCCGGCCCTGCTCTCCCGTGCGCTCGCCCGCTCACCCTGAACCCGCTCACCTCCCGATCCGCCCGTCCACACCCGACCACTCAACCGTCCTGGAAGGAACAATCATTCGATGTCATACGCAGCAGCCGTCGCCGAGGGCATCTGGGCGGCAGGCGCGACGCGGGTCGGCTACGTCCCCTCGGTGACAGTGGCGCCGATCATCGGCGCGCTGGTCGCCACCGACGGCGGGGCGGACGGGATCTCCCCGCGCGTCACGCCACTGTCCCGGGAAGAGGAGGCGATGGGGGTGCTGGGCGCCGTCGCCCTCACCGGCGGGCTCGGCGTGGTCGTGATGCAGGACAACGGCTTCGGCAACGCGCTCACTGCCCTCACCACGTTCCCGCTGGCCTACCATCTGCCGCTGCTCGTCTTCGCGAACACCCGGGGCAGCCTCGGCGAGTACAACTCGATGATCCACGCCATCAGCCAGCCGATGCCGGCGATCCTGCGCGCGGCCGGCGTACCCGTGATCGAACTGGACCGGCGCAGTGGCGCCGAGGACTGGCGCGACACCGTGCGGGAGGCCGGGGCGCTCGCCGTCATGACGTATCGACCCGTGGTGGTCCTCGGGTCCTTCTGGAACACCGACGGGAAGGTCGCCTGATGAGACGGATCGACGCACTCGACGCACTCGCGAAGCTGACCGACCGGCATCCGGTCGTCGTGACGTGCGCGGCGACCAGCCGCGAGTTGGCCGCGGTGAAGGACAGCGACAACCACCTCTACCTGCTCGACGCGATGGGCCTCGTCGGGTCGGTGGCGACCGGGCTGGCACTCAGTCTGCCTCCGGCGGCGCCGAAGGTCGTCGGCATCGAGGGGGACGGCTCGCTGCTGATGAACCCGAACGTGCTCGCCACAGGCGGTTACCTCGCGCCTGTCAACCTGCTGCTGGTGCTGCTCGACAACGGCGTGTACGGGTCGACCGGTGCGCTGCCGACGTACTCGGCCAAGATCGATCTGGAGCGGCTGGCCGCCGCCGCGGGATGGACCACCCGTACGGCGGACACCGTCGCCGGGATGACGGCCGCCTTCGCGGAACTGCTCGCGGTGCCCGGACCGGGGTTCCTGTACGCCCGGATCGAGCCGGGTAACGCGCAGGGTGTCGCCAAGCTGCTGATCGATCCGGTGTCGATCACCGACCGGTTCACCCGCTGGCTGCGTGAGACGTACCCAGCCGCCGAGGTCGCGGCGGGACCGGCGGGACCGGCGTGACCGGCGTGACCGGCGGGACCGGCGTGACGGGCGGGACCGGCGTGACGGGCGGGACCGGCGCGGACGCCGGCGTCGTCACGGTGAATCCGGCGACCGGCGAGGAGTTGGACCGCTATCCGTACACCAGGCCTGAGGACATCGACCGGGTGCTCGACACCGCCGCCGGCTCGCCCTGGGGCCGGTCGAGTGTCGAGCGGCGGTGCGCGGCCATATCTCGGCTGGGCGACATCCTGGCGCACCGGCGGGAGTCCCTTGCCGCGCTCGTCACCCTCGAGACGGGCAAGCCCATCCGGCAGGCCAGAGCCGAAATCGACAAGTGCGTCGGCGCCTGCCGCTTCTACGCCGACCAACTGCCCGGAATGCTCCGACCGGAGACCTTCGACATCGACGGCGACACCGCCGTCGTGCGGGTCGTGCCGATCGGCGTCGTACTCAGCATCCTGCCCTGGAACTACCCGTGGTGGCAGGTGATCCGGGCGATGCTGCCGGCGATCGGGGCGGGCGACACGGTCGTGCTCAAGCACGCCGAGTCGGTCACCGGCAGCGCGATGGCGGTCGCGGAGGTGTTCCGGGACGCCTTCGGTGCCGGCGTCCTGCAGACCGTCGTCGTCGGCCCGGCGACCGCGTCGGAGCTCATTGCCGACCGGCGAATCGCCGCCGTCACGTTCACCGGCAGCGACCGGGTGGGGGCGTTGGTCGCCGCCCGCGCCGGTGCCGCGATCAAGAAGTGCGTGCTCGAACTCGGCGGATCCGACCCGTTCATCGTCCTCGCCGACGCCGACATCCCGGCGGCGGCAGCGGCGGCGGTCGAGTCCCGGTTCCTCAACAACGGCCAGAGCTGCATCGCGGCGAAGCGGATCCTCGTCCACCGCGACGTGTACGACGAGTTCGTGGCCGCGTTGGTGCCGCAGGTCACGCGGTTGGTCGTCGGCGATCCGGCCGACGAGCGGACCGACGTCGGTCCGCTCGCCCGGCACGACCTGCGCGACTCGCTGCGCGAGCAGCGCAGCCGGGCGCTGGCGGCCGGCGGCCGGATCCTCGCCGAGGTCGCCGCGCCGGAGGCTGCTGCGGGCGCCTGGTTCTCACCGTCGGTGATCGAGGTGGAGAGCGACTCGGTCCTGCTGAGCGACGAGACCTTCGGGCCGCTGGGCGCGATCACCACCGGCGCGGACGACGACGAGCTGGTCGCCTGGGCGAACTCCTCCCGGTACGGACTCAGCAGCAGCGTGTGGAGCGCTGACGACGACCACGCCATGGCCGTGAGCGCCCGGATTCAGGCTGGCGCGGTCTTCGTCAACACGATCTCCGCGACCGACCCGCGGCTGCCTACCGGCGGCGTCAAGGCCAGCGGGTACGGACGGGAGCTCGGCCGGTGGGGGGTGCACGAACTGGCGAACCTGCAGGCGCTGCGCATCCGTGCCGGTGGAGGTACGCGGTGACACCGCCACTCGCCGCGACCTCGTCGCTCACCCGGCCGGCCGACCGGCTGGCGGCGATCGTTCCATCGCGTATCCGGGTGGTGTTCGACCTGGCCGCGGAGCTGGAGGCGCGCGGGCACCGCGTCATCCACCTCGAGATGGGCCGGCCCGACTTCGACACCCCGCAGGTGGTGAAGGACGCCGCAGGCGCGGCGCTCGCCGCCGGGCGGGTGCACTACGGACCGAACGCCGGTTCGTGGCAACTGCGTGCGGCGGTCGCGGCGACGCTGGCCGCCTGCGGCGGCCCACGCTACGACCCTGGGTCGGAGATCCTGGTCACCATCGGTGCGAGTGAGGCGGTGTTCCTCGCCGTCATGGCGTTCTGCGACCCGGGTGACGAGGTCATCGTGCCTGTTCCGGCGTGGCCGGCGTACGAGGCATGTGTGCGCCTGGCCGGGGCGACGCCGGTGTTCCTCCCGCTCGACCCGGACGACGACCACGTCCTCGATCCGGCGCGGGTGCGCCGGCTGCTGACGCCCCGTACCCGGATGGTGGTGGCGTGCACGCCGCACAACCCGACCGGCGCGGTCGTCGACCCCGGTCGGCTCGCGCACCTCGCCGGCATTCTGCGCGGGAGCCGGGTGCTGGTCCTGGCCGACGAGATCTACCGCGAGCTCGTTTACGACGGCACCCGGCACGTTCCCGTCGCGACGGTGGCCGATCTGGCCGAGCGGACGATCACCGTCGGCGGGTTCGCGAAGGCGTACGCGATGGACGGGTGGCGGCTCGGCTGGCTCGCCGGGCCGGCGCCGCTGGTGGCGCCGGCGCTGCGGGTCCGGCAGTTCACGACGACCTGCCCGCCGACCTTTCTGCAGGACGCGGCGATCGTCGCGCTGCGCGACACCGCGACCGAACGGGAGCAGATGCGCCGGGCGTTCGCGGCCCGTCGCGCGGCCGCCCTGGAACTGCTGGGGCGGCAGCGGATCCTGCGGGTCGGGCGGCCGTCGGGGGCGTTCTACCTGTATCTCACCTACCCGGAACAGCTCGGCCCGGCTGACGATTTCACCCTGCGGCTGCTCGAAGACGAGCACGTGGCGGTCGTGCCGGGGATCGCCTTCGACCCGACCGGGCGGGGCAGGCATGCCATCCGGGTGTCGTACGCGGCGTCGATGGACGACGTACAGGAGGGGATCCGGCGTCTGATCGACTACGCGACCGCGCGCGCCGACGGTGCGTGACCGGCGATCGGTCAGCGGTGTCGGTGAGCGGGTGTCGGTCAGCGGTAGGCGCGCAGGAAGGCGTCGACCCCGTCGGTGATGATCGCCGAGAGCTCCGCCGCTTCGGCCGCCTCCGCCTGCTGCCGCTGGTCCGCGACCATCTCCAGCGCGAGGCTGATGGTCAGGGCGGTGAAGTGCCGCGCCGCGAGGCGGGGGTCCGGGGCCCGGATTTCGCCCGTGGCGGCCAGTCCGGCGAACCGATCCTCGAGCATCCGTTCGGGGCGGTCACGCACCGTCTCCGGTAGGCGCGGAACCGACCGTTGTTGGGAGACCAGCCGGCGGAAGGCGACATAGTCGGACGAGGGGAAGGTCTGGTTGACGATGCGGTGCCCGAAGGCGGTCAGTGCCTCACGCAGGTCGCGCCCAACCGTCAGCTCCTCGTCGATCGCGGCACGAACGGTGCTCACCAGCGCGTCGCTCACTCGTTCGAGCACTCGCAGGAAGACGGTCTCCTTGTCGCCGAAGTGGTCGTAGACGGTCCGCTTGGACACCTGGGCGCGCGCCGCGACCGCGTCCACGCTGGTGCGCTCGTACCCCTCGGTGATGAACAGGGTCTCGGCCGCGTCCAGGATCGCGGCCTTCTTGCCCTCGGACCGCCGTCGGCGGCCGGGGGTCTGCACGTCCGCGATAGCCCTCGGCACGGTCACAGCGTACGCCCAGCCGGCGCTATCCACACCGGCAGGTGCACTTGCCAGGCGATAAGTAAACTATTTAGTGTGCTTTGTTTCAGGGAGGTGGGACTATGGACGACAGGTTCAGGCGCGTGGCGTGCCTGGTCGACAACATGCCGGCGGAGCTCGCCGCCGACGGGCCCTGGATCGTCGTGGCGACGGCGCCCGCGACATCCGCTGGCGGGTCGTCGCGCCCTGTCGCCCAGACCGGCGACGACCTGCAATTCTGGGTGCGACGCCAGGTGGCGGTCTGGCCGGCACCCATTCCCATCGGCGTCGACCAGCCGCAGTTGCGGTCCGGCGGTGTCACCTTCGCGTCGGCGCACCTGACGGCGGGGCCGGCGGCCGGGCCGGCCTCGGGACCAGCCGTCAGGTACCACTGCGCGTTGGAGGCGGACGGCTCGTCGCTGTTCGCGCTCGCGGCGGGTGCGCTGCGCGACAGTCCAGGTGACGGCGCACAGGTCTGGGCGCTCGGGGAGGGCGCGCTGGCCTGGCTCACCGTCGCGACGCTGCGGCTGGCGGCAGCTTACGCCGAGTACGCGGGCGCCCCCGGCCACGCCGTGGTCCAGCTGAGCATCGCCTCGTACGGACCGGGCGGCGGCGCCGTGCCGTACGAGGTGTGGAACCACGGCGATCACGGCTACGCGCCAGCGGGCCGTCGGCTGGCCCGGGTCGAGCCCGCCCGTCGGCCGGTCGACCTCGCCGCCTGCCTGTCCGCCGACCTGACGAAGGTCTCCCGAGCGTTCGTGGTCGAGGTGCTGCGGCAGTTCGGGCTCGCCGGATCCCGCCACTTCACGCCGACCGGAGCGCTCCGCTGCCGCAACTTCACCGGGTACGACGAGCGGATCCGCGGCTGGGCCGAGGCGATCGGCGTGCCGTTCGAGCTCTGAGCCCGACCGGGTTCGCCGTCGCCGCCCCGGTTAACTACACTAAACGGTGTAGTTTAGTTTCCGAGGGGGAGGCACATGCCAGCGAACAGGTCGAGATCCCGGGAGACGCCGGCCGTCGGCATCCGGGCGCACGGACTGACCAAGAGGTACGGCACCAGGGTTGCGGTGGACCAGTTGTCCTTCACCGCCCAGCCCGGGGTCGTCACCGGGTTCCTCGGCCCCAACGGGGCGGGCAAGAGCACGACGATGCGCATGCTGCTCGGCCTGACCACGCCGACCGCCGGCACCATCACCATCGGCGGCCGGCACATCACCGACCTCGATGACCCGGCGCGCACCGTCGGCGCGCTGCTGGACGCCCGGGCGGTGCATCCGCACCGCACCGCGTCCGACCACCTGCTGGCCTTCGCCCAGACCATGGGCCTGCGCCGCGAGCGGGTCGACGAGGTGCTCGATCTGGTGGGACTGACGGATGCCGCCGGGCGCCGGGCCGGCGAGTTCTCCCTGGGCATGAACCAGCGGCTCGGCATCGCTACGGCTCTGCTCGGCGACCCCGGCGTCCTGGTGCTCGACGAGCCGCTCAACGGCCTCGACCCGGAAGGCATCCGCTGGATCCGTACCTTGATGCGCGATCTCGCTGGGGAGGGACGTACCGTCCTGTTCTCCAGCCACCTCATGTCGGAGATGGAGCTCACTGCCGACAACCTCGTCGTCGTCGGGCAGGGCCGCCTGATCGCCGAGGCAGCCCTCGACGACTTCGTCCGGGCCAACACGACGCAGGCGGTCACTGTCCGGGCCGTGTCACCGGCCGAGCTCGCTCGGGCGCTGGACCGGGTCGGGATCAGCTACACCCCCGGGCCGGCGTCCTCGTTCGTCGTCACCGGGGCGGACACCGCGACGGTCGGCAAGATCGCCGCCGCGGAGGGGATCGTCCTCGACGAACTCACCCGGGTGCGCGAATCGCTGGAAGACGTCTTCCTCCGGCTCACCCACGACGTCACCGAGTACGAAGGACATGCGGCATGAACCTGCTCCGCTCCGAATGGACCAAGGTCCGTAGCGTCCGCGGTACCTGGATCGCGGCGCTGAGCACCGTCGCCTCCGCAGCGGTCCTCGGCGTTCTCGGGATCTCCGATCTGCTCGGCGGGTCGCCGGCCGACCTGCCCGACGGCTGGGACCCGACCGCGACGAGCCTGCGGGGCTTCCTCTTCGCGCAGCTGATCATCGGCATGCTGGGCGCGCTCAGCGTCACGCCCGAGTACGGCACCGGCATGATCGGAACCAGCCTCGTCTTCGTCCCCGCCCGGTCGCGCCTGCTCGCCGCCAAGGCCACCGTGGTGACCGCAGTCGCGCTCGTCGTCGGATTCGTCACGACGGTGCTCAGCTTCGGCGTCGTACAGGTGGTGCTCATCGGTGCGAGCCTCCCGGCGGCAGGTCCCGGCGACCCGGGTGTCGTCCGCGCACTCGTCGCCGGCACGCTCTACCTGACGCTGATCGGCCTGCTCGGGGTCGCCGTGGGCAGCCTGACCCGGTCGACCACCGCCAGCCTCGCGGCGCTCGTCGGCGCACTCCTGCTCGTGCCGGCGCTCGGGCCGGGACTGCCCGGGGCCCTCGGTGACTGGTTCTCGCGGTACTGGCCGGTCACCGCCGGGCAGGCGGCGTACGCCGTCGTCCCGGTCGACGGCGTCGCCCCCGGACTCGGACTGGGGCTGCTGGCACTCGCCGCTGCCGGCGCCGGCGCCGCCAGCCACGTGGCGCTGCGCCTCCGCGACGTTTGACGGCACCGGTGCCGTGGTCGCGGGTCGTCGTGAGATCGATGTACCGTACCGTTCGGCTGCTGACTCCGATGGGTTGGATTCACCGGGGCGGCAGCGACTCGGCGATGGCGGCGGCGATCTGCCCGGCGCCGAGCCGAGACGAGTCGAAAACCCGGTCCGCCGGGATCATCGGCAGCCACTGCCGGAAGCGGTTGTGCGCCCGGTGGTGAAACCCCGGATCGCGCGACAGCCCGCGCGTCGGGTCGGCCTGGGCCCGGGCGAACGTCACTTCGACCGGGGCGTCGATGACCACCCACAGAGCGGCCGCGCTGTCCGGGAGCATCCGGGTGAGCGCGGCCCGCTCGTCGGCCGTGTGGAACGGTCCGACCGCGATCACGTAGTCGACCGCCGAGCGCATCCACTGGCCGACGAGCGCGCCGTGTGCCTCGTGCGCGGCGAACCACAATCCGGCCGCGCCCGCGCCGGGCCGGCGGACCATCGCGGCGACCTCGTCGACATCGGCGACCACGACGGTACGCCCGGCGTCGGTCAGCAGGTCGGCGAGCAGCTCCGCGACGGTGTTCTTGCCGGCCGCGATCGGGCCGGTGAGGACTATGAGTTGTGCCATGAGCGGACCATCGTCAGCGGCCCGGACCTGCATCGGTGATCACTCCTCGACGTCGGATCCCGGGGTCTTCCACAGCACGTAACGCATCGACTGGTCGATCTTGATGCTGAGTACGCCGTACCGGCCGTCGCTGGTGCGGATGCAGAACGTCGGTCGTAGTTTCCAGAAGTTGCCGCCGCTGGCGCGCATCCGGTCCTTCCAGCGGTCCCCGGGCAGCGACGAGCATTCGGCGAAGCTCGGGGTGCCCGACTGCCAGTCGGCGATCCGCGCGCCGTTGCGCAAGTGGGCGCCGATGCCGATGACGTCTGGCATGCTGATGTCGACGACTTCCGCGTACGCCGGATCGGTGTCCGGGTCACCGTGCTGTCCGGAGTCGAGGTCGTAGTGGGCCTTGGTGTTGTCACCATAGGTGACCAGGTCGTTGCCGTAGATCCGGAACTCGCCCTCCACCTCGACAACGTCGTCGGTGAGCGCGTCGGTCACCACGATCGTGCTCTCGACCTCCGGATCTACCGTGATCCTGATCTGGTTACGCTCGATCTCCTGGATGAAGCTGCCGTTCATCGCCACCTTGAGCTTGCGGTTGGTGTCGATCTGGAAGACGCTGATCTGTTGCTCGCCGTCGATGACCTGCTCGATCAGCAGGTACGTCACGTCCTGGTCCTTAGCGTGCTCCTCGAGCAGTTGCTCGGTGGCGAAGATTCCGACCAGCACCACCTGGCCGTACGGCGGTGGCAACGCTTTAGCGCCCGCCTTGCCGGCTTCGATGACGATCGGGACGATCTGCTCCTCGAAGACGACCAGTCGTTCGTCCGTACCACCAGTGCATCCCGCTCCGATCAGGATGGACGCCGTGGCCAGCAGACCGATGGCGGCGCGTCGCACTCCTCGTGAGTGGCTCATTACTCGAAACTAGAACGACGGATCGCCTTGCGCATCCGCTGGCCGGACCGTCGCGCTGGCCGGGTGAGCCGGGCGGCTCCGTAGACCGGCGGGGCCGGTGGTGGTGCCGTGGCGGATCCAGCAGCGATCTAGAAGGATCTGGCCGCTATATCGACCACAATCCTTCTAGATCGCAACGGCTGGACCCGGCTAGACCTGGCCGAAGACGGCCAGCGCCGGCAACGCCCGGCCGGAGTAGTCGAACACCGCCTGGTTCTCCCAGCCGTTGCCTGACGACGGGTCGTCCGGATCCCAGCCGGCACCGGAGACCGCCGTCCAGGTCGGCTCCCAGTAGAAGACGCCCAGGCCGCGCCCGTTCGGCACCGCCTTGACCGCGTCGAAGACGGCTCGCAGCGCGTCGGCCTGGCCCTGCGGGGTCGCCGGGTAGCCGCCGGCCGCCGCCAGCGAGGCGTTGAAGATGTTCGGCTCGTGGTCCTGCTGCGCGGTGGTGAACCCGTACGCGGTCTCCACCACCACGACCGGCCGCTGGTAGCGCGCCGCCAGGTCGTTGAGGTTGGTGCGCAGGCTGGTGATCGAACCGTGCCAGTAGAGGTAGTGCGACACACCGATCACGTCGAACGGCATGCCGCGCGAGGTGGCCTGGTCGAACCACCAGCGGTGCTGGCTGTTGTTGCCGCCCTCGGCCAGGTGCAGCATCACCCGGGTGTTGGCGTCGACGGCCTTGACCGCCTGCGCCCCGGCGGTCAGAAACGTCGCCAGGTTGGCCCAGTTGCTGCTGCGACCCTCCGGCCACAGCATTCCGTCGTTGATCTCGTTGCCGACCTGCACCATGTCGGCGGTGGTGCCCTGCGCCTTCAGCGCGCTCAACACGTCGTACGTGTGGCTGTAGACCGCGTCGCGCAGCTGGTTGACGCTGTAGTTCGCCCAGGCCCGGGGTTTGTACTGCTTGCCCGGGTCGGCCCAGGTGTCGGAGTAGTGGAAGTCGACCAGTAGCCGCATTCCCTGCGCCTTCGCCCGGGCGGCCATCGCCAGCACCCGGGCCTTGTTGTTGTAGCCGTCGGTTGGGTTCACCCACACCTTCAACCGGGCGTAGTTGACGCCGGCCGACCGCAGCAGCTGCACCGCGTCCCGTTGGTTGCCGGCGGCGTCGTGGTAGACCGCGCCCCGGTCCTCGTTCTTGGCCAGCGTCGAGAAGTCGGCGCCGACCATGAACCCGCCGGGTACGCCCGGATCGCCGGTCGACCCGCCGGTAAACTCCACATCGTCCACGTTGATCCAGTTCCCGGCGCGGGCGTTGGAGACGAAACTGACCGTGCACTGCCCGTTGGTCACCGTCGTGGAGACCGAGATCTGCGTCCAGTTGCCGGTGGTCGGGATGGTGACCCGGGCCTCGGCGCCGCCGCAGTTGCGCAGCGCCATGAACGCCTCGTACTGCCCGCCGCCGGAGCGCACCCAGGCCCGTGCCGTGTAGGCGCCGTTGTCCAGCCCGGACAGATACTGGTACGTCTCGACCTGGTAGGCACCCGACGCCCAGTGCGACAGCCGGTAGTTGCCGGAGCGTCCGCCCCACTCGGTGTAGCTGGCGCTGGTGTGCCCGGACCACGAGTACTCGCCCCAGCCGGACGGGGTCTGGGTGCCGCCGCCCGCCTCGAATCCGCCGTTGGTCAGCGTCGTGGCGGCGTGCGCGGCTCCGTGCGTACCGCCGACCAGGCCGACACCGAACGCGGCCGCGCCGGTTGCGGCCACCGTGAGCAGCGCGAGCGCCGCGCGTCCGAAAAATCTACGGGTACGGATGGTCATCGCTTGCCTCCCTTGTCACGTGCCACGACGTCGGCGAAGACCCGTAGCCCGGGCAGCGCCCTGCCGGAGTAGTCGAACAGTGCCTGGTCCTCCCAGCCGTCGCCGGTCGCCAGGGCGACCACGGCGGCCAGGGTTCTGCGGATGCGCATGTCTGCGCCCTCCTCGACAGGGACAAGCTCTGGGAGCGCTTACGGCCGCACCGGTCTGCTGTGGAGTGGTGATGCGCCCGATGTGAGCCCGTCACAACGATGTAATACTGGGAGCGCTCACAGAATCATCACCGCCGATCCCTGTCAAGAGGTGTCGTCACCCCCGGCGTACCACCCGCACCTGCCCGGCCGGCACCGTCACCGTCCCGGCGCAGCTCGCGCCGGTGATCAGCTCCGTCCCGGCGGCCGTCAGTACCGCGTCGTCGGCGGAGTGGTTGATCGCGATCAGGTAGTCGGCCGCCGGCCCGGTCCGGCGGACCAGCTCCACGCCGTCGGGGACGTCGGCCGGCGGTGCGATGCCCGCGTCGGCGTACACCTGGGTCATGACCGGGGCGAGCGTGGCGGCGTCGAGGCGGGTGGAGACGTACCAGGCGGTGCCGGCGCCGTACCGGTGCCGGGTGACCGCCGGACCCCCGGCCGCCGGACCGTCGGTGTAGCGCAGCACCGCCTCGGCCCCGGCCAGCTCCACCGCCTCGGCCCACACGTCACCGGTCAACCGGCCGTCCGGCCCGGTCAGGCCCTGCTCCGGCCCGGTCCGGCCCTCACCCAGCTCGACCGACTCGTCGGCGCGCAGCGGCAGGAACTCGTCCACGGTCAACCCGAGCAGGTCCCGCAACGCGCCCGGGTACGCGCCCGGGTGGACGGTGTCGGTGGCGTCCACGATGCCGGAGAAGTACGACACCAGCAGACTCCCGCCGCCGGCGACGTAGCGGCGCAGGTTCTCCGCCGCCGCCGGGGTGGTCAGGTACAGGCTCGGCACCACCACCAGGGGATAGCCGTCCAGTGCCGCCTCGGGGTGGGCGAAGTCGACGGTCAACCGGTCGCGCCACAGCCGCTCGTAACAGGTCTCGACCCGTTCCCGGAAGTCCAGGTCGACCGAGGGGCGCCACTCCAGCTCCACGGCCCACCAGGACTGCCAGTCCCACAGGATCGCCGCGTCGGTGACCACCGTCGTGCCGCGCAGCTCGTCGAGCCGGGGCAGCACCTCGGTGCCCAACTGGACGACCTCACGCCAGATCCGGGTGCCGGTGCCACCGTGCGGCACCATCGCCGAGTGGAACTTCTCCGCCCCGAACCGGGCGGCCCGCCACTGGAAGAACAGCACCGACTCGGCTCCGCGCGCCAGGTGGGCGAGGCTGTTGCGGGCCAGCTCACCGGGGCGCTTGGCGATGTTGCGCGGCTGCCAGTTGACCGCCGAGGTGGAGTGCTCCATCAGCAGCCACGGCCGGCCGCCGGCCACCGAACGGGTCAGGTCGGCGCACATCGCCAGCTCGATGGCGTTGTCGGCCCGCTCGGCCTGCAGGTAGTGGTCGTTGGCGACCACGTCGACCTCGTCGGCCCACCGCCAGTAGTCCAACGTCTTGCAGTTGGCCAGCATGAGGTTGGTGGTCACCGGCACGTCGGGGGTGTGCCGGCGCAGGATGTCGCGCTCGCGGCGAAAGTTGGCCAGGTGCGCGTCGGAGGAGAACCGCAGGAAGTCCAGCTGCTGGGCCGGGTTGACCGCGGTCGGTGCGGCGGTCGGTGCCTCGATCTCCGCCCAGTCGCCGTAGCGCTGCCCCCAGAAGCTGGTGCCCCACGCGGTGTTCAGCGCGGCCAGGTCGTCGCCGTAGCGCTCCCGCAGCCAGTCGCGGAACGCCTCGGTGGAGCCGGCGCAGTAGCAGAGCGCGTTGGCGCCGCCGTACTCGTTGTGCACGTGCCACAGTGCCAGTGCCGGGTGGTCGGCGTACCGGGTGGCGATCGCCTCGGCGATTCGGGCCGCCGCCTGGGCGTACGCCGGTGAGCTGGGGCAGAACGACTGCCGGGCGCCGCCGCCGAGCACCGCGCCGGTGCGGTCGACCAGCCGGGTGTCCGGGTGCGCGCGACGCAGCCAGGCCGGCGGTACGGCGGTCGGGGTGGCCAGGTCGACGGCGATCCCGCCGTCGTGCAGCAGGTCCAGCACCTTGTCCAGCCAGCCGAAGTCGAACTCGCCGGGGGCCGGCTCCAGCAGCGCCCAGGAGAAGATCCCGACGCTCACCAGGTTGACCCCGGCGGCGCGCATCAGTGCCACGTCCTGCGGCCAGACCTCGGCCGGCCACTGTTCGGGGTTGTAGTCCCCGCCGTACGCCAGCCGGTCCAGCCGGGGGATCAGTGGTCTCTGCACCATGTGACGCTCCGAAACTGTACGCGCTCCCAACCCGACATCGGCATGATCGCACACGCCACAGCAGCGATTGCAGCCCCGATGTGGCTCTTGACACACGATTGACCGGCGCCAAGACTGTGAGCGCTCACAGATGTTTCCTCCTGGTCACCATCCGATGACACGGGCGAACGATGAGAGGTTGAGATGGGACGCTCCCTCGGCGCGAAGATAATGGTCACGACGCTCGCCGCCAGCCTGGTCGCGGCCTGCGGGACCGACTCCGGTGACGACGGCCCGGTCGAGCTGACCTTCTGGTCCTGGGCCCCGAACATCGAGCAGGTCGTCGACGCGTGGAACGCCGACAACCCGGACGTCCAGGTCACGTTGAGCAAGCAGGCCGGTGGCGGCGACATCGTCACCAAGCTGCTCACCGCCAACCAGGCCGGCAACCCGCCGGACCTCGCCCAGGTCGAGTACCAGTCACTGCCCACCCTGGTCAGCAACGACGTGCTCGCCGACATCGCCGAGCTGGCCGGTGACGCGCAGAGCGCGTTCGCCGACGGCGTCTGGCAGCAGGTCACCCTCGGCACCGACGCCGTCTACGCCATCCCGCAGGACGCCGGGCCGATGATGCTCTACTACCGCGCCGACCTGTTCGAGCAGTACGGCCTGACCGTACCGGCCACCTGGGACGAGTTCGCCCAGACGGCCCGGGACCTGCGGGCGCAGACCACCGACCACTACCTGACCACGTTCTCCGCCAACGACCCCGGCTGGTTCGCCGGGCTGGCCCAGCAGGCCGGTGCCGGTTGGTGGGCGATCGACGGCGAGGCGTGGCGGGTCAGCGTCGACGACCCGGCCACCCGGCAGGTCGCCGAGTTCTGGGGCGGGCTGGTCTCCGAGGGCGTGGTCAACGACCAGCCGATGTACACCCCGGAGTGGAACCAGGCGCTCAACGACGGCACCCTGCTGGCCTGGCCGAGCGCCATCTGGGGGCCTGGGGTGCTGGCCGGCAACGCCGCCGACACCGAGGGTCGGTGGGAGATGGCCCCGTTGCCACAGTGGACAGCAGGGGAGAACGTCACCGGCAACTGGGGCGGTTCGTCCACCGGCGTCACCGAGGCCTCCCCACACAAGGAGGCCGCCGTCGAGTTCGCCACCTGGATGAACACCGACCCGGCCGCCACCGAACTGCTGGTGCGCGAATCCGCCATCTACCCGGCGGCCCGCGACGCGCAGACCGGCCCGGCGCTGGCCGACCCGCCGGCGTTCTTCGCCAACCAGCCCGACTTCTACCCCCTCGCCCAGGAGATCGCCGACACCGCCGCCGGGTTCACCTGGGGGCCGAACGTCAACGTCACCTACCAGACGTACATGGACTCGTTCGCGGCGGCGATCACCGACGGTACGCCGTTCGTCGACGCGGTCGCCGCGATGCAGACCGCGACCGTCGACGACATGCGCGACAACGGCTTCTCGATCGCCGAATGAGCGCCGGATGAGTTCAGTGACGCCATTGGCCACCCGCGCCCGCGGCGGCGGCCGCCGGGGAAGGCGTACGGCGGTGCCGTACGTCTTCCTCACCCCGGCGGTGGCGCTGTTCGTGCTGACCTTCCTGCTGCCCATCGGGTACGCCGTCCACCTGAGCCTGCGCAAGGTGCAGGTCTCCGGCCTCGGCCTGGGCCGGGGCTCGCGTACCGAGGTCTTCGCCGGACTGGACAACTACCGGGCCGCGCTCGGCGACCCGGCGCTGCTCTCCGGAGCGGCCCGGGTCCTCGGCTACGGCGCGCTGCTGGTGCCGGTGATGCTCGGCCTGGCGCTGCTGTTCGCCCTGCTGCTGGACCGCCCCCGGGTCGGCCTGCAACGCGTCAGCCGGGTCGCGATCTTCCTGCCGTACGCCGTCCCGGCGGTGATCGCCAGCCTGCTCTGGGGGTTCCTCTACCTGCCCGCCACCAGCCCGCTCAACGACACCCTGGACCGGCTCGGCTGGCCCGAGCCGAACCTGCTCGGCACCGGCACCGTCTTCTACGCGGTGGTCAACATCGCGCTCTGGGGTGGCGTCGGGTTCAACATGATCGTGCTGTTCACCGCGTTGCGGGCGATCCCGCCGGAGCTGTACGAGTCGGCCCGCATCGACGGCTGCTCGGAACTGCAGATCGCCTGGCGGATCAAGATCCCGCTGCTGGTCCCGGCGCTGGTGATGACCACCGTCTTCACCATGATCGCCACCTTGCAGGTGTTCAGCGAACCGATGACGCTGCGCCCGCTGACCAACTCGATCTCGTCGACCTGGACCCCGCTGATGAAGATCTACCGGGACGCGTTCGCCACCGACGACCGGTACGCCGCCGCCGCGACCTCGGTGATCGTCGCCCTGGCCACCCTGGTGCTGTCGTTCGGCTTCCTGCGGCTGGTGCAGCGGCGGGCCTTCGGTCAGGAGCGGTGATGGCGACCGCCCATCCGCAACCGGCCGCGGCCGCCGGCCGCCGCCGACCACACCGGCCCCGACCGCAACTGGTGCCGACGATCGTGCTGCTGATCGGCGCGGTCTACTGCCTGTTGCCGGTGGCCTGGGTACTGGTCGCCGCCACCAAGAGCGGATCGAGCCTGTTCAGCACCTTCACCTTCGCCCCCGGCGACGCGCTGTTCGCCAACATCGCCGAGCTGTCGGCGTACCGGGGTGGGCAGTTCTGGCGCTGGGTGGCCAACACCGCGTTGTACGCCGGGGTCGGCGCCCTGGCCTCGGCGGCGCTGTCCGGACTCAGCGGCTACACGCTGGCCAAGTACGACTTCGTCGGCCGGTCGGCGATCTTCAACATGCTGCTGGCCGGGGTGCTGGTGCCCGGGGTGATCCTCGCCGTGCCGCAGTACCTGCTGCTGGCCAAGGTGGGGCTGGCCGACACCTACTGGTCGGTGCTGCTGCCCAGCATCATCAGCCCGTACGGCATCTATCTGGCTCGGATCTACGCGGCGGCGGCGGTGCCGGACACGGTGATCGAGGCGGCCCGCACCGACGGCGCCGGCGAGTTCCGGATCTTCCGCCGGATCGCGGTGCCGATGATGGTCCCCGGCCTGATCACGGTGTTCCTTTTCCAGTTCGTGGCGATCTGGAACAACTTCCTGCTGCCGTTCATCATGCTCGCTGACGACGACAAGTTCCCCGTCACCCTCGGCCTGTACACCCTGCTGAACCAGGGTTCGACCACCCCGGCCCTGTACAGTCTGGTGATCACCGGATCGCTGTTGTCGATCATCCCGTTGGTGGCGCTCTTCCTCTCCCTGCAGCGGTACTGGCGGATCGACCTGCTGTCCGGATCCATCAAGGCATGAGCGCGATCGAGGCATGAAGTCGATCGGGCGTGAGATCGATCAAGGCCCAAGGAAGACAATGTGACTGTGGCCGGAACCGAGCGTAACCGGGCCCGCCCCGAGCGGGCCCGCCCCACCATGGACGACGTCGCCGCGGTCGCCGGGGTGTCCCGGGGCACCGTGTCGCGGTGGCTCAACGGCGGGCACAACGTCAGCGGCCCGGCCGCCGAGGCCGTCGAACGGGCCATCCGCAAGACCGGGTACGTGGTCAACCAGCACGCCCGCAGCCTGGTCACCCAGCGGTCCGACTCGGTGGCGTTCATCCTGTCCGAGCCGCAGGACCGGCTCTTCGAGGACCCGAACTTCAACGCGCTGCTGCGCGGCTGCACCCAGGCGCTGGCCGAACGCGACATCACCCTGCTGCTGACCATCGCCGGCACCTCGGAGGACCGCAAACGGGTCGGCCGCTACGTCACCGCCGGCCACGTCGACGGCGCGCTGCTGGTCTCCACCCACGCCGGCAGCCCGCTGATCGACGAGCTGAAGGGGCGCGGGCTGCCGTTCGTGGTCTGCGGCAAACCACTCGGCCACGAACGTGACGTCAGCTATGTCGCCGCCGACGACCGCGACGGTGCCCGGCAGATGGTCTCCTACCTGCGGTCCCGGGGGCACCGGACGATCGCCACCATCACCGGCCCGCTGGACACCCCGGGCGGGGTCGAACGCCTCGCCGGCTACCACGACGTGCTGGGTGACACCGACCCCCGGCTGGTCGTGACCGGCGACTACACCCGGGCCGGGGGAGAGGCGGCGATGGAGCAGCTGCTGCGCCAGGCCCCCGACCTGGACGCGGTCTTCGTCAGCTCCGACCTGATGGCCGCCGGGGCGATCGCCGCGCTGCACCGGGCCGGCCGGCGGGTGCCGCAGGACGTCGCCGTCGGCGGCTTCGACGACTCCGAGGTGGCCACCGCGTCGCTGCCGCCGCTGACCACCATCCGCCAGCCGCTGGGGCGGATCAGCGCCGAAATGGTCCGGCTGCTGCTCGGCCACCTGGCCGGCGACTCACACGCCGCCGTGATCCTGCCGACCGAACTGGTGGTGCGCGGTAGCGCCTGACCCCCCGGTGCGCGGCAGCGCCTGACCATCCGTGCCCGGATCGGGTCTGCCGGGCGGCATCGGATCTGGCAGGCTGGTAACTGTGCTGACGGTGCCGGTGCGGCAGCTCGGGGAGACCGAGCGTGGGGCGGTGGAGCGGATCCTCGACCTCGACCCCTATGCCGCGCCGCAGGTCGCGGAGCGGATCGCCGCGCGCGGGCTGGCCTGGTGGCGTACGGACGGCCGGGTCTTCGGCTACGGGCCGCGCCGCCAACTCGAGTCGCTGTGCTGGCTCGGCGGGCACCTGACCCCGGTGCACGCCTCACCGGCCGCGGTCGCGGCGTTCGCCGACCGGCTCGCCATCGAGGAACGGGTCTGCTCGTCGATCGTCGGCCGGGCCGACGCCGTACTCGGGCTGTGGGAGCGGCTCGGCGGGCAGTGGGGTCCGGCCCGGGACATCCGCGCCGACCAGCCGCTGCTGATCGCCGACCGGCCGCCGGCGGTGCCGGCCGACCCGGGGGTACGCCTGGTCCGGCCCGACGAGGTCGACCTGCTCTTCCCGGCGGCGGTGGCGATGTACACCGAGGAGGTCGGCGTCTCCCCGGTCGCCGAGGACGCCGGGCGCGGCTACCGGCGGCGGGTCGCCGAGCTGGTCCGGGCCCGTCGCACATACGCCCGGATCGTCGACGGCACGGTGGTCTTCAAGGCCGAGCTGGCCGTCGTCACCCGGCACACCGCGCAGGTCCAAGGGGTCTGGGTCGATCCGGTGTGGCGCGGCCGGGGGCTGGCCACCCCGGCGATGGCGGCGGTGGTGCGCGACGCGCTGCGCCGGGTCGCCCCGACCGTCAGCCTGTACGTCAACGACTACAACACCGCCGCCCGCCGGGTCTACGACCGGTGCGGCTTCCGCCGGGTCGGCTCCTTCGCCACCGTGCTGTTCTGACCGGGCTGGTCAAGACTGACCGGGCTGGTCAAGACTGACCGGGCTGTCGAGTCTGACCGGGCTAGTCGAGTGACACCCGGTAGAGCCGGCCCACGGAGGCACACGGATCCGGGGTCACCCGGGCGGCGGTGGCGAGCAACGACCGTGGCTCGTCGTGGCGCTGGACGGTCTGCGGATCGGCGTCCGGCGGCAGGGGCAGCAGGTAGAGCTGGTCGATTCCCCAGGTGGCGATCCAGTCGCGCCGTTGCGCGACCGGGATGTCGGCGAAGTTGTCCGGGAAGAACGCCGTCGGTCGGCCGGTCAGGGCGCTGTGCCGGCCGACCTCCGTGCTGGTGACGATGGTCAGCGTGCCGTCGCTGCGGCAGCGCCGCAGCTCCTGCTCGACCACGCCGCCGGTGAGACTGTCCGGGTCCGGTGGCACGGTGGTGAGCTGGTATCCGAGTGCCCAGCCGGCCGGCAGGGTCAGCAGCAGCACGCCGACGGCATGCCCGGTCCGCCGCCCGGCCAGCCGGGCCGGGACCGGGGCCCGGAGGATCAGCACGACGGCGGCCAGCAGCATCAGCAGTACGGCCAGGCTGAGATAGCGTCGGCTCAGGTAGCCGGTGCTGATCTCGGAGAAGGCGACCTGTGCGGTGAATGCGGCCAGCGCGGCCAAGCCGACCAGCAACCATCGCGGCCCACCGCGCAGCCGTCTGCGGCCGCGGAACAGCAGCAGGCCGGCGGCGACGGTGGTGGCCACGACAGTGGGTGCCCACACCGCAGCCTTGGCCGCCTGCAGAACCGCCGCCGGCGCGTTGCCGGCGAGCCGGGCCAGCCAGCCGAGCGGGTCGTCGGTGGCGGTCGGAAGCTGATCGAGGTCGATCACGTCGGTGACGTACAGCTGCGGCACGGCCATCGCGATGATCCGGTTGTCCGCCGGAAAGGGCGTGCCGAAGTGGGTCAGCCCGTAGACCGCCCACGGCGACATCACGAGGGCGAAGACCAGGCCCGCCGGCAGCAGCCAGCGCCAGTCCCGGCGGCGGATCACGACCAGCAGCACCGCCAGGAGCAGCACCGCCGGTAGGGTGTCCGGCCGGGTGAGCACCAGGCCGCCGGCGGCGGCACCGGCGGCCGGCCAGGCGAGCGCCGCACGCCGGTCGGTGCTGACCAGCGCGAGGATCAGCAGGCTGAGCAGCAGCCCGGCCAACGGGAAGGTCCGCGCGGTGAGGATCTCGTCGAGGAACGGCACAAAGCCGAGCAGACCCACGGTGACGAGCGGCCCGAGTCCGGGTACGCCGATGCGTCGGCCCAGCACGGACAGCACCGCCGCCATGGCCAGCACGCATCCGGCGGCGGCCAGCAGACCGGCCTGCGGGCCGGTGCCGGTCAGCGCGGCGGTGATGCCGACCAGGATCGGCCAGAGTGGACCGCAGCCCATCGAGTACGGCTCGGTCGACTGGTAGCTGTGCCGGGAGGTGATCCGGAAGAAGTCGCCGCCGAGGGTCTGGGACAGCTCGTAGTAACGCCACGAGTCCGGGTTGTACGGCGGACCGTTCCAGTAGTAGACCAGCAGGAACGCCAGCACGCCGACGAGCGCCGCCCAGCCGGCGGCGGGCAGCCAGCCGGGCACCGACAGGCGCCGCCTGACGTTGACCGGTTCGCCGACCGGTCGACCGGTGAGCCGGGTGAGCGTGCTCATGCGCCCACTCCGATCGTCGCCGTACGGTCGTCCGGTGTGGCCGGACGGGTCGGTGCGCCGGTCACCTGTTCGTGCAGGTACGGCCCCGGCGGTCCGGCGGTCCGGCCGGGCGTCTCGGCCGGCTGGCACACCACCACGTCGCGGACCGCGTACATCGGCCGGGCCCGCACCTCGACCAGGATCCGGGCCAGGTACTCGCCGAGCACCCCGAGGATCAGGAAGAGGCCGGTGAATCCGCCAGCCACCAGGATCGCCAGGGTGGTCCAGCCTTCGATGGGGTCGGACTTGACGAGGAACACCGCGACCGCGTACGCGATGCCGGCGAGCGACAGGGCGCCGAACGTCAGGGACAGCCGGTGTGCCACCCGTGGCCCGAAGTCGGAGAACGACAGCAGGATGTCGAAGGCCAGGCTCGACGTCTCCCGGTCCAGCCGCCGGCGCGCGGCGGTGTCCACCGTGGTCCGGGTGTACCGCAGGTGCTCGTGCCGGTGCCCGAGGATCGCGTACAGGGCCTTGCGGTAGCGGACCTTTTCCCGCATGGCGAGCATCGCGGCCAGCGTGCGCCGGGAGGTCAGCCTCAGGCGCTCGGTACGCAGCGGGGTGTCGAGGTCGCTGTACCGGTTGACCAGGCGGTAGAACACCCGGCTGCGCAGCGGCCCGTCGTCGCCGCTGGCGGTGACGATGTCGTAGCCGCCGGTGGTGGCGCGCTCGTACATCCGGGCGAGGGTGTCCAACGGGAAGTCCACTGTCGGGCTCTCCAGTTCGAAGACCCAGTCGCCCATCGCCCGGTCCAGCCCGGCCTTCATCCCGGCCTCCACGCCGTGCCGCCGGGCCAGCCGGACCACCACCGCGTTGAGCTGGTACCGGTCCGCGTACTCGCGCACCAACGGGGTGGGGTCGACGCTGGAGTTGTCGTCGACCACCACCAGTTCGTGCAGGTCGTAGTGCTCGTTGAGCCTGGGCCCCAGCTGCGCCAGGAAGCGGTCCAGATCCGGGTCGTCGCGGCAGTAGAGCACGAAGCTCACGAAGGTCTGGTACGCCACAGCGCCTCATCCAGGTCGTAGATCGTGTTGACTTTCCCGCTGAACAAGGTGACGAACGGGGGGTGCTCGCTCTCGGTCCGGATCAGGGTCGGCCGGGAGTCGTCGACCTCCGCCGTCCGCAGCACGGTCTTGACCGCGCACAGGCTCTCCACCCGGCGCAGCTGTCCGGCTGCCGGCAGGAAACGGCGGGCCAGGGTGTGCGTGTACGGGTAGCCGGTGGCCGGCCGGGCGGGGCATGTCCCGCAGTTGGCCAGGGCGGCCGGCGCGCAGCCCGGCGTCCGGCGCTGGCAGGGGAAGGTCGGCAGGGTGTCGGTGCTGGTCAGCCGGGGGGTGTAGGCCACCGCGCTGAGGCTGTGCCAGGGGGTGTGCCCGAACGGCATCAGCGAGAAGAAGGGACCGTCCAGCACGGTGACCGCCACGTCCCGGTGAGCCGGAGCGTCGACCAGCACCATCTCGCACAGCTCGTACTTGAGCGGCACCGGCGGCAGGCCGAACGTGGCGAGCAGGGCGTTGGTGCCGGCGTAGGTCGCGTTGACGACCGCGCCGGCCTCCACCTGGGTGCCGGACCGCAGCGTGGCCCGCCAGACCGTACCGTCTCGTCCCGCCTCTACTGCGGTGTCGCCGAGGAACCACCGCAGCCGGCCCGGGTAGGCGTCGAGCCGGGCCAGCAGCGCGGCGCGCAGCGCCGGTGCGTCGAAGCTGAACTCGTCGGTCTCGTACGCCGCCTCCACGGTGCCGCCCAGGAAGAACTCCGCCGGGTCGGTCCGGCTGGCCGGTACGCCGACGGTGGCGCAGAACTTCTCGAAGTAGGCGGCGTCCACGAAGGAACCTTCCGCCGCGATCGCGTACACGCTGCGGAAGCGGTGGTTGACCGCGGCGGGGAAGTCGCGCAGGAACCGTTCGTAGTAGCTGGCTGACCGCAGGGCCGTGTACACGCTGCGCGGGTAGTGGTAGCCGTTGTGCCCTCGGGCCTGGTTGATCAGGCTGGCGCGGAGCAGCGGGCGCCGGTCGATGTCGACCACGGCGACGGAACCGCCGTGGGCGAGTTGCCGCCGGGCGGCCCACAGGCCGAAGACTCCCGCTCCGAATACGAGCGTATCAACAGAAATGCCCCCTCTGCTCACGGCAGAAAGCTAGCATCCATCTTGTCACGATTTGTCGCTTAACGAGAGGTGAGTCATGCTCACAGGTTTGGTCGGCCACACCGGCTTCGTCGGCGGCAACCTGGCCCGACAACGCGGCTACGATCTCAAGGTCAACCGGGCCACCGTCGCGGCAATCGACGGGCAGCGGTTCACCCGGCTGGTGATCAGCGCCGCCCCCGGCGTCAAATGGCGGGCGAACGCCGACCCGGACGCCGACCGCGCCGCGATCGACGCCCTGACCACCCACCTGCGCACCACGACAGCCGACGAGGCCGTCCTCATCTCCACCATCGACGTCTACCCGCAGCCGCAGGGCGTGGACGAGGCGACGTCCGTCGAACCTGCCGACCACCCGCAGGCGTACGGCCGCAACCGGCGACAGCTGGAACAGTTCGTCCAGCGGCACTACCCACGCAGCCTGGTGGTCCGGCTGCCCGCCCTGTTCGGGCCGGACCTGCGCAAGAACCTCGTCTACGACCTGGCGACCGGGCGGGCCGAGGAGTTCTGCCACCGCGACTCGACGTTCCAGTTCTACGACCTGCGGCGACTCACCGCCGACCTGGACCGGGCCGTCGCCGCCGGGCTGAGCGTGGTCAACTTGGCGACCGAGCCGCTCGCCGCGCAGACCGTGGCACAGCAGGTCTTCGGACGCACGTTGATCTGCGACACGGTGGCCCGGGTCGACTACGACATGCGTACCCGGCACGCCGCCGTGTTCGGCGCCGACGGGCCGTACGTCAGCGGCCGCGACGAGACGATCGCCCGGCTGCGGGAGTTCGCCGACAGCCAGGCGGCGGGTGTGCGCCCGGCCGGGGAGCGGGTGGCGGCGTGATGTCCGAGTCGACCATCAAGGTGGCGGTCAGCAACATCGCCTGGCAGCCCACCGACGACGAGAAGGTCGCCGACCTGCTGCGCCACGCGGGAGTGGCCGGCGTCGAGGTGGCACCCACGAAGATCTGGCCGGACCTGACCGAGGTCTCCCTCGACCAGGCACACGCGTACGGGCGGACATGGGCCCGCGCCGGTCTGCCGGTGGTGGCGGCCCAGTCGCTGCTGTACGGACGCCCCGAGCTGACGGTGTTCGGGCCGCGCCGCGAAGACCTCGTCGCGTACCTGTGCCGGGTGATCGACCTGTGTGCCGCGATGGGTGCCACCGCCCTGGTCTTCGGTAGCCCGCGTAACCGCCGCCGCGACGGCCTGCCGGTCGAGATGGCGGACCGGATCGCCGCCGACGTCTTCGGCCGGCTGGCCCGCCGGGCACACGCCGCCGGGACGAGCCTGTGCCTGGAGGCCAACCCTGCCGAGTACGGCGCCGACTACCTGGTCCGGGCGGAGGAGGCGGCGAGGCTGGTGGCCGCCGTCGACTCGCCGGGGCTGCGGCTGCACCTGGACACCGCCTGCATGGCGCTGGCCGGTGACGACGCGGCGGCCTGCGTCGACCGTTTCGCCCCGCTGCTGCGCCACGCCCATCTCAGCGAGCCCGACCTGGCGGCGGTCGGTACCCCGGACCGCGCCCACGCCGACTTCGTCGCCGCGCTGCGGGCCGTCGGCTACGACCGGTACCTCAGCGTGGAGATGCGCCCGTCGGACGGCGACCCGGTCGCCGCCGTCGAGCGCGCTGCCCGGTACGCCGTGGCACTGTGCGGTGATCGGCCATGACCGGCATCCGACAGCTCGACGTCCCGGGCGACCAGGTGCCAGACGACCAGGTACCAGCGCTCTCCCGGGACCACGACCGGCGGATCCCGCACCACGACCGACGCGACTTCGCCCCCCGGCGCAGCCGGTACGCGGTGGTGGTGCCGGTGCTCAACGAAGGTGAACGGCTGCGGGCGCAGCTGCGCCGGATGCACGACCACGACCACGGCCTGGACGTGCTGATCGCCGACGGGGGCAGCACGGACGGCTCCCTCGCCGACGACTTTTTGGCCGCCCACGGCGTACGGTCGGTGCTGGTCAAGCGCGGTCCGGGCCGGCTCAGCGCGCAACTGCGGATGGCTTTCGCCGCAGCCCTGGACGACGGCTACCACGGGGTGGTCACCGTGGACGGCAACGGCAAGGACGGCGTCGAGGCGATCGGCCGGTTCCGGGACCGGCTGGACGCCGGGTACGACTACGTGCAGGGTTCCCGGTTCGTCCCGGGCGGCGTGGCGGTCAACACGCCCTGGGCGCGGTACCTCGGCATCCGGCTGCTGCACGCACCGATGCTGTCGGCCGGCGCGCGGACCTGGTACACCGACACCACCAACGGCTTCCGGGGCCACTCGGCCCGGCTGCTCGCCGATCCCCGGGTCGGCGTGTTCCGGGACGTGTTCGACGCGTACGAGCTGTTGGCGTATTTGCCGGTGCGGGCGGCCCGGCTGGGGCTGCGGGTCTGCGAGGTGCCGGTGACCCGGGCCTACCCGGCGGGAGCGGTGCCGACCAAGATCAAAGGCTGGTCCGGGAACCTGGACCTGCTGGCCGTCGCCGCCCGCGCCGCCATCGGCCGCTACGACCCGGTACCTGACCAGCAGCCACGACCCGGCACCTGACCCGGTCCGGCGGCGCAGCGCCCGGTTGAGCTCAGGCCAGCAGCAGGGTCAGGGTGAGCGCGACGGTGGTGACGGTGACGGTGGCCACCAGCCCGGTCCAGCGCAGCCACGGCCGGCCGGACCCGGTCACCTGCAGCCGTCGCCAGCGCAGCACACCGGCCGCCACCCCACCGGCGGCGAGCCCGGCGGCCACCGCCCACCAGCCGGCCCACACGTCGTGCCAGGCACCGGCGAGGTACCCGATCAGCAGGTAGAGCAGCGCGGTCGACGCCGAGCCGATCACCTTGAGCCGGTCGGTGACCGGCAGCCACCGACGCCGGCCGCCGAACGCGGTCGCCGCCGGGGTGGCCGCGGCGGCCAGCAGCAACACCACGGTGACGCCGATCAGCAGCGGCCCGGCCCCGGCGGCGTCGCTGTCGCCGGCCACCCCGAGCAGCGCCAGCCCGATCGGCTCGACACCCTTGTCGGTGTTGCCGAGCACCACCACGCCGTCGCCGGTGGCCGGGTCGAAACCGACGTACGAGCGGAAACCGCCGGTCCCGCCGTTGTGCCAGGTGACCGCCCGACCGTCGTACGTCGTCGTGAACCAGCCGTAGCCGATCCGGCGGGTGTCGTCGTCGGCGGTGAACCGGGGTTGGGCGGCGTCCGCGCCGGGCGCGGAGCCGTCGAGCAGCGCGGTGACCAGCCGGGCCAGGTCCGGGGCGGTGGACCACAGGCCGATGCCGGCGCCGGCCAGCCCGGAGCCTTGCCACGGGTCGGTGGTGCGGCCACCGGCGGTGGATCCGGTCGCCGCACCGGCCGGCGGGTCGGCCCCGTCGAGGGAGTAGCCGGTGTCGCCCATGCCGAGCGGGTCCAACAGCCGCCGCTCGACCAGCGCCGGGTAGGAGCCGGCGTCGGCCTCTCCAACACTCCCGGTCTGCTCAGCCAGCGCGATGCCGAGCAGCGCAGCCCCGAAGTTGGAGTAGTGCACCTCGCCTCGACCGTCACCGACCCGGGCGCGGGTCAGCGCCGCGCGGGTCCGGTCGACGTCCAGGCCGGCGTACGGGTCGGTGCCGCGCAGCGCCCCCAGCGTCATGGTGAGCGTGGCGGCCGGCCCGACTGTCGGCAGCCGGGGCAGCCCGGACCGGTGGCTGGCCAGCTCCGCCAGGGTGATTTCACCGACCGCCGGGTCGGCGAACTCCTGACCGGGCAGCGCTTCGGCGAGCGTCGTGTCGCCGTCGACCTGCCCGTCGCTGATCTGGTCGGCCATCAGCATCCCGGTCAGCGTCTTGCCGATCGAGCCGATCTCGAACGGGGTGTCCGGCCGTACCGGCTCGCCGTCGCGGCCGGCCAGACCGGAGGTACGGTCGCCGAGTCCGGCGACCCGTACCTGCCCGTCGCTGATCCGGGCCACCGCGAGACCCCGGTAGCCACCAGGGTCGTCGATCACCGCGCGGACCTCGGCGGCGAGCGCGAGGTCACCGGTGTCGGCGTCGCCGAGGCGGGCCGGCCACGGCGCGATCAGCGCGGCGAGCAGCCCGCCGACGACGGCAACGGCCGCCGCGACGATCAGAGCGCGGGTACGGACCGGGGTCACCGGTGTGCTCCGGACAGGACGATCAGCAGGGGGACGACCCGTTCCGGCGGTACGGCGTACTGCCCCCGGGCCGACGTGCGCAGCCAGCCGGCGCTGACCAGTTGCCGCAGGTGGTGGTAGAGCTGACCGGTGGTGCCGAGCCCGTCGACCTCGGCCAGGGCGGCGACGGTCCGGGTGCCGGCCAGGATCTGCCGGACCAGCAGCAGCCGCACCGGGTGGGCGAGCGCGGTGAGGGTGTCGGCGTACCCGGTCCAGTCGGCGTCGAGCAGGTCGTCGACGGTGTGCCCGTACTGCCAGTCGTAGTGCTCGCCGGTCGGCAGGGTGACGGTGCCGGTGTAGAGCACCGCGCCGGGGGTGCCGCCGACCTGGGCCTTGAGCCCGTCGAGCGCCCAGAACGGGTTGCCGGTGTCCGGCCCGGCGGTGTCGGGCCCGGTGCCGGGGTCGGCGGTGGGCCCGGCGGTGGGCCCGGCGGTGGCGAGACGCGTGACGAGGTCCTGCACGGTCCGCTCCAGGGCGGCGACCCGCTGGGTCAACTCCGGCTCAGTCATCATCCCATTATTACGTAGTTACGTAATTTCTGCAATCGGAGTAGGTCGGATCGCGGATCACCTGTCCTGCCGTCGCCACGCACCACACCACGATCAGCAGCAACAGCAGCCGCTCCAGCGTGCCGACCAGCAGCCCGCCGCCGATCAGCAGCATGCTCAGCCCGACGGCGGCGGACAGCGGCAGCGCGGCGGCGGCCCCGAGCAGCGCCAGCCGACGCAGCGGGTAGGTCGACACCGGCGACCAGAACACGGCGATCATCGCAAAGACGCAGCAGGCGACGGCGACGATGCTGGCCCCGCCGTGCACCAGGTCGGTCACGGTGACCGGATCGTGTGGCGGCAGCGGGCAGCCGTCCCGGCAGGAGACGGTCGCCGAGACCGTCGTCGCACCGGCCCCCGCGACCAGCAGCCAGGCGGCGGCGCGGACCGCGCGCAGCGCCCCGGCGAGCAGCAGCAGGCTCACCGCCAGGGCGAGCAGCCCCGACTGGTACGCCACTACATAGCCGCCCTCGCCGACCCCGGACTCGCTGACGTACCCGCGCAGTCCCGGACCGGGACCGGCGACCACCGCGACCGTCACGGTCACCGCCCCGCCGACCGCGCCGACCGCCGCCCCGACCGCCCACCACCTGGTACGCCTCACCTGCTTACGGTGTCACGTGGTCACGGCTCACGTGGCTGCGGATGTGCCGGTGGTGCCGGTGGTGCCGGCCGGGTGTGCCGGACCGGCCGGATCACCGCCCCCGGCCGCAGCAGCGCCACCAGCCGCGCCTGGATGTGTCGGGTGACGCCGTCCCGGCCGTCGTAATTGATCTGTGCGCCGATCAGCTGCACCCATCGAATCCCGTCTTCGATCGACACGTCGCCCACGTGCTGCACCCGCAGTCGGAGCGCGCCGATCCCGTACCGGTAATCGGTTTCCGACATCTTGATCACGTCGCCGACCTCGACCGGAAGATCACTGTTGCTCATTGTCGTCCATCCTTTCCGGCACCATTTCCGGTGGTTGCAGGCCGTGTAGTTGGAGTACCGCGCGGACCCTTCTGGCCGCTGGATCCCGGTGCCGGTCGAGGTAGGCCAGCGCCTTGCGGAACGGCCGGCAGTACACCTGCCCGCACGGCAGACAGCCGTCGTTGCGGCGGGGCATGTGCCGGGTGACCAGGCGTCGGGCGTGGGTGATCACGTCATCGTGTGCGGTGGTGTGCTGCGGGCCGGCGTTGCCGGGCAGCCGGCGTAGTTGCCGCGGTAGTCCGCCGATCCCGTCGTTTCTTGGCATCCGTTGACCTCCCGGGTGGAGTGTCGAGTGGAATTTCACTCCACTCCACCCTGGACTTCTCCAGCCGGTCAGTGGAAGATAGGTCAGCGGCAATCCGCACCCATCTGCCGAACAATCACCTGTATCCGAAAGGTGTGCACCGTGAATACACTTCCGGAAATCCTCCGTCAGCTGCGCAGCGAACGCTCCGTCACCCAGGATCAGGTCGGTGAGGCGATCCTGGTCTCCGGCTCGCTGATCGCCGCCTTCGAGCAGGGCCGGCTGGTCCCGCAACCGGACACCGCCGCGCGGCTGGACCAGTTCTTCGGCTCGGGCGACCGGGTCCGCAAGGCGGCGGCCGAGGCGGCCGAGGCCCGTGAGCTGGAGCGGGAGCGGCGTCGGATGGCCCAGGCGGTCTGGTTCCGCCCGTGGGTCCAGCTGGAGGAGTCCGCCACCGCCCTGCGGTACTACGAAGCGTCCCTCATCCCTGGCCTGCTGCAGACCGAGGAGTACGCCCGGTCGGTGCTGGACAGCGGCCTGCGCAGTCAGCGCGAGGTCGACGAGCAGCTCGCCGTCCGGATGGAGCGCCAGTCCGTCGTGCTGGGCCGCGAGGACCCGGCGATCTGCGTGTTCATGATGGACGTGGCGGCGTTGCGCTCGGCCCACCCGGCGATGGCCAAGGCCCAGCTGGAGCGGCTGCTGGCCGACTCGGAGCGCCACCGGACCTTCGTGCACGTGGTGCCGGACGGGGTCGGCATGCACATCGGCCGGTCGGTGTCGTTCGTGCTCGCCTCGCTCGACAACGGCGCACTCGCTGGATACATGGAGGATATTTTCGAGGGCCGGCTTGTCACCGCGCCGGCGCGGGTGACCGGGCTCGATCGGGCGTGGCACACTGTCAACGCGCTCGCCCTGAACGCGGCCCAGTCCCGGGATCTGATCAGGCAACAGTTGAGGGAGCTATGACCACCGAGCCGATGTGGCGCACGTCCCGCCGCTCGAACGCCTCCGGCGGCAACTGCGTCGAGGTCGCCGACAACCTGCCCGGCCGGGTGCTGGTCCGCGACTCCAAGGACCGCACCGGCGGCACCCTGGCCTTCGACCCGCCCGCCTGGTCCGCCTTCGTCGCCACCGTCAAGCGCTGAGCCGCACCCAGCCGCCGGGCGTACCTCCGAGCCCGCCGCCGCTCGTCGGCTACCAGGCAGCAGGCCGGGCCGGGGTGGGCTATGACTGGTCTCCCTGTTGGGGGATCCAGCCCGAGCCGTTGGCGATGGAAGCTACGGACCGGTGCAGTCGGCGGCGGGCGCGCGGGTCGAGGTGGTCGCGGTCGAGCGTCTGGAGTGCTTCGCGGGCGGTGCGCTGGTGTGAACGCACCGTCTCGGCCAAGGCTTCGGCCGCCCATCGCCGGTGATCGAACGGGCATTCGTCGTCGCTGATCACCTTGAGCAGGCGGCGGGCGCATGTGCCCGCTTCCGCGAAGTCCATCTCGGGGATCGCGGCCAGCGCCATGAACCGCACGTACGGATGTGCTGCCGGGTTGTCGGCCAGCTGGCGCATCGTCGTCGTGGCGGCTGCGTGGTCCGCCCAGACTCCCGTGCTGCCGAGCGCCCGCGCAGCGGTCAGGATCGTGTACGGCTTGGCGCCCGGCAGCGCCAGCAGCTCTTGCATGCGCATGGACGCCGACGGCTCCCGCGGGCATAGGCGAACGGCCGGCTCCGGACCGTCGGTGCGCAGCACCGCGACAGCTGCTGCCAGGCGATCGTCCGGGGCGGCATCCAGTTGCAGAAGGCGTGCCCAGGTCTCCGCACGCTTCGGTCCGGGCGCGTCGAGCAAGGTCTGACCGGCGAGCACCCGGAGGTAGCCGGGCGTGCCTGGGTTGTCCAGCAGGTCGTGGAGCACGTCGTGTGCCGGCCGCGCGGCGGTGCCCGATTCGAGGCCTAGCAGGATGGCGGCCGCTCGGATTCGGACGATCGGGGGCAGGTCGGGGTCGGCGGCGATGCCGGTCGCCTCGGTCACCACTCTGCGTACGGTGTCCGGGAGCATCCGAGCCAGTAGGGCGAGCAGCGCGGCCCGGCGCGCCGGGGTGGGTTCCGAACGTTTGAGGATCTCTTCTGTCGCCAGGCCAGCGCGAAGTCGCTGAACGGGCGTGCCCGCAGCCAGCGTTTGCGTGATCTCGATGACGGTGTCAAAGGGGGTGTCGCTGGCGGTCAGCAGCGCGAGGAGTTCGGTGAAGGGCTCGTCCTGCTCCGGATCGATTGTCGCTATGGCCAGTTGGACGGTGGTCCGGGTGGTCCTGCTGTCGGCGGCGGTCAGCATGCTGCGGAGCCGGTCAAGGGTGTCCGCCGTGGTGCCCGGCACCTCGTCTGCTCGCCGCACCAGGGCGGCGCAGCGGTCAGCCAACGACAGCCGGTCGTCACACGACTCCGCGAGGAACGACAGGTCGGCGTGCCGGAGTCCGTGCGGGCCGCCGTCTTTGGCCAGGATGGCTCGGGCCTCGCGGCGGCGGCGCCAGGTCTCCTTGCTGTCGCCGGCGACCGTCGCGAGCGCCGCGCCGGCCTCGGCTCTGCTGTGGACGACCTGGTAGAGCAACCGGGCGGCGTCGATCGGATCGATCGGTGGTGGCACCAGGTCGTCATGCGGCGGGCACAGCGCGGCATGAAGTACTTCTACAGCGGGTATGCGGTGCGCCGGCGACAGGTCGAGTTGCAGTTCCAGAACTCGGGCTCGGTCCTTCGGCGTCGCGGCGGGTTCGTCCAGAATTCGCTGGATGCCGGTCAGCGCTGCGGATTCCTCCTCCGGGAAGGCCATGACGGCGGTGGTGACCGCCGCCGTTGTCGGCGGCCGGGCCGCCAGGGCGGCCCGGACCGCTGTTTCGGCACCGTCGATGCGGGCCAGTCGACGGCCGGTCTCGGGCGGGACATAGCCGCTGAGAGGATATGGCCGCGCCAGCGATCGAAGAAGTAGGTCACCGAGCGCCCGCTGCACGGCCGTGTCGCGCCCCCACTGCGAGCGGAACAGAATCTCGGCTGTGCGTTGGGCGTCGTAGACGGAAGAAAGTGTGGTCCACAGCAGATCGTCTGCCAGCTGCAGTGGGGGAACGTGCCGGTCGTCCCCGTGGTGCAGGAGTACCTGGAGCGCCTGTACCCGGTACTCGATCGGCTCGTATCGGTCGGAGAAGAACGACAGCAGCCCGGTGCGGTACCTGCCGGTTCCGTTCGTTTCGGTTTGCGCCAGCCAGGCAAGGGCGTTGACGCGTTCCTCGTTCGGGGCGTGCACGTCTGCCGCAGCCGGCTCCAACACCTGAGCGGCATCGGCCACCGCTCGGTTCTCCGCGAGGCTGATCGCGATCCAGCGACGATCTTGTAGGTCGTTGGTCCGCTCCGACAGCATGTCCCGTAACAGTGCCAGCCACTCCGCCGCCCGTTGAGGCGCGCAGTCGATGAGTAGCGGGATCACGTCGACTCGCCATGTCGGACTTATGTGCGGATTTCGCGCATATGACTCCAGGACCCCGAGGGCGGAAGCGTGCCGGCTGACCAGCTCGCTGTATGCATTGAACAGCCACCGCCGCTGCGAGGGCGGGACGTGGACATCGAGAATAGCTTTCGTCGCTGCGGCACTGTGCAAGGGGTTGTCCATCAGGGCAAGCGCCGCATCGAGACGTGCTTGCACCCGTGTCGACGACCCGACCATCAATCCTTGGAGCAACGACTCGACAACCGGGTCGGGACGATACGCGCGTATGTAGCGCGCCGTGGCGCTCACGGTCTCATCGGGCAGATCGACCTCAGGGCTCGCAAGAAGCCGTTTCAACTGCCGATCGGACTCGGCGGCGACTGGCAGAGAACAGTCGCTGGACAGTGCGATGAGGCTTGTTGTCTCCTTGACGGTCCATGAGCGGCCGGCGGCGACCCGCAGGACGTCGTCCGCATCGGGCTGGAAACGAGGGTCGAGGTCGACGGCTGAAGCTCGGATGCGGGACACCTCGGCGGTGTCGAGCGTTGATTCGTCGGTCAGGGTTTCGATCGCATCCGCGATCCGATCCCGCAGGTCACGTTCGATCTCCCGCAAAAGCCAATATGGCACGAAACCTCGGGTCGACCTGCCGCTGTCATACAGCGCGCGACATATCGCTTCGACCACCTCGGGCCAGTGTTCCTCGCCTACTCGTGCCAGGCTTACGGCAGCCTGTATGCGTATGTCAGGATCGACGTCGTCAGCGGATGACAGGTGGCGCAGGCACCGGATCCCGTCCGGGCGATACTCCGGCCCCAGTTCGGTCAACAGTCGCGCGGCCTGGATTCGTTTGCCGTCCTCGATGTTCATCTCGGACAGGAAATACGCGCAGCGACCAGCGATCTCGGCCCGGCAGGTTCGATCGACGGCGAGTATGGTCTCCGCTGTCCTGGTCAGCTCGGAGACGTTGAGGTCCGGCTTGTCGAGGGTGAAGCGAAGCTCGGCGAGGATCAGCTGACGGGATGCGTCGTCCCACTCGGCCAGGGCCTCCGCCGCCACCCGTCGTTCGGACGGTTGCGCGGCGACATCGCCGAGGGTTTCCCGCATGAGCTGGAGCGCCCGGTCCCTCGGATCGCCTTCCCGGTCGATGAGGTGGCTCGCGACGGCGACCCGCTGCGAAATGGTGCCGCCGGCCTTCGGCAGAGCGTCCGCCAGCAGCCCCGCGAGCTCCGCCTCCTGGTCCGAGCCGATGTTCTCCAGAGCGATCACCGAGGCCAGCCGCGCGGTCAACGAACCGCCCTCGCCGGCTTCGGCTAACAGTTCTGCCTCCAGCGCCGGCCGTCGTGAACGATCCCGGTCGGCGAGCAGGGCGGCGAGGGCGGCCCACGCCGCCGAGCCAGGCTCCGCGATTTCGACGTGCCGGGTGAGCCAGCCGACGAGGACCGGGGTGACTGGGAAGCGGCGTAGCGGGGCGACCAGTTCGACCGCCTCGGGCGGCGAAGCCCCCCACAGTTGGTCGGGGAGCGAGTCCAGACATGCGGCGAGCTGCGGGTCGGAGGCCGCTGCGCCTTCGGCGACCAGCCGCACCGCGGTGGCCCGCTCGGCTGCCCCACCGCTGAGCAGCCAGCTCAGCAGGTCCCCGTCCTCTGGATGGAACCTGGTCCATCTGATCAGTACCGCCATCGCGCCCGGCTCGTCGCGGACCGCGAGGTGCAGCGCGCGGCGCCATCCCGTGTCGTCCGCGCCGAAACGGTCCGGCAGCTCGGCGGCGAACCGCCGAGCGGCGAAGTGCTCGGCGAACGTCAGGTGGATGAAGTCCGGTCCTGCGTCCCGGAAGCTGAGCAGTCCCGTGCTGAGCAGCACCTCGGATATGAGTTCCGCCATGTCCTCGGGCGGTCTGCCGCTGACCGGACCGGCCTCGCGGCGCAGCCACTCCATAGCGGTCAGGACCAGCGAGCGGCGGCTGCGCACCCGTACCACCGCGAGTTCTTCGACCAGGTCGTCCGTGCGGTCGCAGAGCGCGGCAACCAGCTCGGAGCTGTCGCTGTCACCGTCCAGCGTGGTAATCAGTGCGGTGCGGGCCGAGGTACGGCGGGCCGCGTTGTGCTGCCGGAGCCAGTGCAGGTAACGCTCGTAGAGGTCGTGGCGGTTGCGAGGCAGGCGGGAGTCAGGATCGTCCGCGTACACAGTGATCGCGATGGTCGCCATCAACGGCACCGCCGCCACTTCGTGTAGACCGGCCGATGCGACCTGAGACAGGAAGCCAGTGGCCTGATCGGCGCCCTCCGGCGACGGACCGAACCAGCGATGGGCGAACTCGGCGAGCATCCGCCGGTCGAACGGCAGCAGCGTGTAGTGGCCGATCGCTCCAGCGCCGAGCATCGCCGTGGCGTGCCCGGCCAGCGGCCGGGTGGTGATCAGCAGACGCCACGGGCGGTCGTCGGCGGTCGTCCATCCGGACAGCACCGCCATGAAAGTCTCCCGCTCATCGCTCGGGACCTCGTCCAAGCCGTCGATCACTATCAGCCACTCGGCGCCGTCGACCGGACCAGCGAGCAGCGCCGGATCGACCGAGTCGCGGGCGGCCATGCCGAGGCCCTGTGACGCGGCCGCCGCCAGTGCCTCTGGCCACTTCTGGCCAGCGTGGGCGGCCAGCGATCTCGCCGTGACCAGCAGCGGCAGCAGCGGCTTCGCCGACAACCGACGCCCGTGCTCGTCGGCGTGCAGCCAGGCCCTGGCCAGCTGACGACAGATCTGCGCCGCCGTTGTCGACTTGCCGGTGCCGGGACCGCCCTCGATCAGCAGATGGCGGTGCTGGTCGAAGACCTTCTCCAGCGGACGGCGCACCGGTATCACCCGAGGGCGCTCGTCGAACGGAAGGAACAGCCGCTCGTCGGCGAAACGGCTCAGCCGGCGCCGCCGTTCGTCGGCGCGGCTCTCAGCGGACTGTGGCTGCTCCACCCGCTGCTGAACGTAGACGGTGGACACCTCGTTCCGCCGGTTGCGCAACAGCCGGCTCGGTGACCGGTCGGCGGCGGCCTCGATGTCCTGGAGCAGCCGCCACACATCGTCGCGGAGCGGACGGCGGCCCCAGGCGGTCCGCTGCCTCCGAGTCCGCACCGGTGACGTAATCGTCCGGCCCTGACGCACAGCGATTACGGCCGCGCCGAAGGCGAGGACCCCGATGAACATCGCGACGACGCTCGCGAGCTGATCGGCGCGCTCCAGGCCGAGGCGGCTGAGGATTACGGCGAGGCCGCCCAGGAGAAGTGCGGTGAGGGCCAGGATCCCGGCGGCGACGAGTCGTCCGGACGAAGGGGTTCGCACTCGGTCATCATCCCAAGCGAACGCACCCATCAGTGTCCGTCACTTACAAGACCCGCAGGTTTCGCTCCTGCCCCAGCAGCCAGTCCTGCACGGCGTGTGCCGTCTTACGGTCCACATTCCGGTGATGATGTGCTCGATCTCGCCGAAGACCAACGGCGAGATCACCGTTGCTAATGCCACCCTGGAGCAGGCGATCGACAACCCGGACCACCAGTTCGAGTGGCTGTGTTGGCCGACAGCTGAACGCTGACGGTGACGACGGAACCCCGGGTCCCCCTGGGTTCCGTCGAGCCCTGTCGCGTCGGGAGGTGTGGGCTCACCCGCGACGACATCCGCACCTGGAGGCTGTCGTCAGCGTGCAATGCCCGGCCACGGCGAGACCGGTCAGTCGCTGTAGTGGTACCGGGCCTTGATGATCTTTACTTCCTTCTCGTCAGCCCGGTACACCAGGCGGTGTTCGTCATCGATGCGCCGTGACCAGTAGCCGGACAGGTCGCCTTTCAGGGGTTCCGGCTTGCCGACGCCGGTGAACGGGTCACGCTGGATCTCGCCGATCAGGCGGGTGATCCGGCGGGCCTTCTTCCGATCCGAGGCGAGCCAGAAGAGCAGGTCTTCCCATGCGTCGGGATCAAAGTTGACCCCCCTCACTCCTCGCCCCCAGCCATCTCCCGTAGCTCATCCATGGTCTTGGCGATCGAGGGGCCGCCCGCTCGGTCCCGGGCGACAGCTTCCATGAGCCGCCTCGCGTTCGCGGGAGACCGAAGCAGGTACACGGTCTCTTGCCAGGCGTCGTAGTCTTCCGCCGACATGAGCACCACGTCCCCGCTGCGCGAGCTGATGCGTATCGGGTTGTGGTCGTCGTTGACCCGCTCGATGAGGGGGAACAGGCGCTGCCGCGCCTCGCTTGCGCTGATGGACATGGTTGCGCTCCTTCCAGCCGGTACAGAAATACCGTACCACTGTCGTACCTAAAACTTGTACGACTTGCCGGTGCCGAGGTTGGCCATCATCGCGGCCGGGTAGCGATCGTGCTGGACTGCGAGACGTTGGTGACCCCGGATCTGGGTCAGGAGCTGGTGGTACTGACACTGGCCGACGCCGAGTCCCGCGAGCGCCTCGACCTACTGCGGGTGCTGGGCACCGAGGAGTTCCCGGTCAGCTGACCGGCCGGGTCCGCCACCAAGGAAATGCATGCGGTAGTGGTCAAGCTATCGTTCGAGCTGCTCCGGCCAGCGTCGCTGCTGGTCGGTCTCCGGCACCGTCACGCCCCGGACCTCCCCGATGATCTGCCAGACCCTGCCAGGGTCGGTGCCCAGCCGGATGAGACAAGCCGCTGCGATCAGTGAGGCCCGTCCGATGCCTGCGCGGCAGTGCACCGCGACGTGACGCCCATTCCTGAGCCGGCTGTGCAGGAGGTCGAGCAGCGGCCGTGTCAGCGCATGGTCGGGAACGCCGAAATCATCGATCGGGAAGCCGTGAAACTCCAACCCGGCGTGGACGGCGGCGAGGCCCTCTCCGGACAGGCCCAGTTCAACGGCCTCCGCAGAGGTAAGCAGGCAGACAAGGACGTCGACACCGGCGACGCGGAGAGCGGCCATCTCGTCTTCGAGCCAGTCGTCGCCGCGCGGCCGAGGCATCGTGCTCAACTGGCCAGGTGGCGGCGTCGGAATGCGGTACAGCGTGGGCGTGAACGGCATGTGATCAGGTAGCCCTTCGGGACGTAGGCGCTCGGCGGCCTGATGCCACAGGTGAATCAAGATGCACCTGTGGCATCACGTCATCGGACATACCCTGGGGTACCGGAAGCCGGCACCGGCGAGCAGGTGGTGCACGACACCCCGCTCGAACACCGTCGCGGGCGTACCTCGATCTCCATGACGCCTATCCTGCCGCCGTCCACCGAAACATGGTCGGTCAGCTGCGGTGCGGTGCGGTGCGGCGACGCGGCTGCGGCACCGGGACGCCGGCGGCCTCCAGCGCCTCCCGCTGACCGCGCGCGGCGAGCCGGTCGGCGCGCTCGTTCTCCACATGGCCGGCGTGGCCCTTCACCCAGTGCCAGACGACCTCGTGGTGGCGGGCGACGGCCGCGTCGAGCTCCCGCCACAAATCCTCGTTCTTGACCGGCTCGCCCGCCTTGGTACGCCAACCGTTGCGTTTCCAGTTCGCCATCCACGACATCACGCCGTTGCGGACGTACGTGCTGTCGGTGTAGAGGTCGACGGTGGACGTCCGGGTCAGCGCGGCCAGCGCCCGGATCGGGGCGGTGAGCTCCATCCGGTTGTTCGTGGTCGGGCTGGCCTCACCGCCGCACAGCTCCTTCTCGGCCTCGCCGTAGCGCAGCAGGGCACCCCAACCGCCCGGCCCCGGATTGCCGCTGCACGCGCCGTCGGTCCAGATCTGCACCCGTGTCGTCTTCAGCCCCGCCACCCGGACAACCTACTGGCGGGTGCGGCGCGGTCAGGCGCCGGGCAGCCGGGTGGCCCGGCCCGGCGCGGCGATCCGCAGATCGGCTTCGATCTTGGCGGCGGTGGCCAGCAGGTGCGGCAGCAGTTCGCGGCGGATCGACTCGACGGTGTTGCGGCTGGCGTGCACCGAGATGTTCACCGCGGCGACCACGGTGCCGGCCCGGTCCCGGATCGGTGCCGCCACCGACCGCAGACCTTCCTCCAACTCCTGGTCGACGATGGCGTACCCCTGGGCGCGGACCCGGTACAGCTCCGCCCGCAACGCCGCCATGGTGTGGACGGTACGGCCGGTGAGCCGGTCCAGCCGGCTGCGCTCCAGCCGGATGATCGCCTCTTCCTCGGGCAGGTGCGCCAGCAGCACCCGGCCGACGGAGGTGGCGTACGCGGGGAACCGGGTCCCGACGTTGATCGACACCGTCATGATCCGCGACGTCGGCACCCGGGAGACGTAGACGATCGAGTCGCCGTCCAGCACGCACACCGACGACGACTCGTGCACCTGGGCGACCAGCCGTTCCAGGTGCGGTTCGGCGACCTCGGGCAGCGAGATGCTGGACAGGTAGGCGTAGCCCAGCTCCAGCACCCGGGGGGTGAGCGAGAACATCCGCCCGTCGGTGCGGACGTAGCCGAGGTCGACCAGGGTGAGCAGGAACCGGCGGGCGGCGGCGCGGGTCAGGTCGCAGATCCGGGCCACCTCGCTGAGTGTCAACTCAGGATGCTGGGCGTCGAAGGCGCGGATCACGGCCAGGCCACGCTCCAACGACTGCACGAAATGAGCTTCCCGCCCATGCTCGGTCATGATTCTCCTGAGGTGATGGTCGCCGAACCCTAACCGGGTTCCACCGTGCCCGGATCCGCCGATGATCTTGTTACGGTGTCGGGGATCCGACCATCCGGTTCCGGGTTCTCGGCCAGCACCCGCTGTGCCACCGCGTACGCGCTGTTCGCGGCCGGCACGCCCGCGTAGACCGCGGTGTGCAGCAGCACCTCGTTGATCTCCTGCGCGGTCAACCCGTTGCGCAGCGCGGCCCGCACGTGCATCGCCAGCTCGTCGGTGCAGTGCAGGGCGGTCAGTACGGCGAGTGTGACGCAGCTGCGGGTCCGCCGGTCCAGCCCGTCGCGGGTCCAGACGCTGCCCCACGCGTACCGGGTGATGAAGTCCTGGAAGTCGGCGGTGAACTCGGTCGTGTTGGCCACCGCCCGGTCCACGTGCGCGTCGCCGAGGACCGCCCGGCGTACCGCCATCCCGGCGTCGTACCTCGGATCCGGCGACGGCGACGGCGACGGCGAGGTCCGGGGATCCGACGACGGCGACGGCCGGGGATCGGGCGACGGGGTCGTGGCGTCAGCCGGCGGGTCGGTCGGCATCGCCGGTCACCTCCTGTCCGGTGAGATGCGTCAGGATCAGCTCGGAGACCTGTTCGGCCTGCTCCACGCTGGCCAGATGCGCGGCGTCGGCGACGATCCGCAGGGTGGCGTCGGGGATGCCGGCGACGATCGTCTCGCTGTGCGACGGCGGGGTGGCCGGGTCGTCGGCTCCGGCGATCACCAGGGTCGGCGCGGTGATCCTCGGCAGCAGCCCGGTCAGGTCCATCTGTCCGATCGCGACGCAGCATCCGGCGTACCCCTCGGCCGGGGTGGCCGCGATCATCTCGCGGGCGGCGGCGAAGACGTCGGGTCGCCGTACGGCGAACCCGGGGGTGAACCAGCGGGCCGCCACCGTGTCGGCCACCACCCCGGTGCCCTCGGCCCGCACCGTGGCCGCCCGGTCGGCCCACGCCTGCGCCGGGCCGAGCAGCGCCGAGGTGCAGCAGAGCACCAGCCGGTCGACCCGGGCGGCGGCGTGCCCGGCCAGCCACATCCCGGTCATCCCGCCGAGGGACACCCCGGCCACGTGGACCCGGTCCAGCTCCAGGCGGTCCAGCAGGGCGAGCACGTCGGCCCCGAGATCGTCCAGACTGTACGGACCGGGCGGTACCGGGGAGCGGCCGTGCCCCCGGGTGTCGTAGCGCAGCACCCGCAACCCGGCACCGGTGAGCACCGGCACCTGCGGATCCCACATCGCCCGGGTGCTGCCCAGCGAGTTGGCCAGCAGCACCACCGGCGCACCGTCGGGTCCGACGATCTCGTGGTCGACCGCCACCGGGTGGCTGTCGGCGGTCATCAGCGGTCCTCCTGAGTCGGTCGGCTGCGGTGGGCGCGCAGCGCCCGGTCGATCAGTTCGCCGTACGCGCCGAGGTAGCCGGCCGGGTCGAGCAGCTCGGCCAGCTGCGCCCGGCTGAGTACCGTGCCCACCTGCGGGTCGGCGGCCAGCCGCTCGGCCAGCCCGGCGGCGGGCCCGCTGGTGACCGCCACCTTGACGATCTCGTTGGCCCGGTGCCGGCCGAGCTGCCCGGCCAGCGCCCCGCTGACCCGTTCGGCGAGCAGCGCCCCGCCGGTCAGGTCGAGGTTGGCCCGCATCCGTACGGCGTCCACCCGCAGCCCTTCCAGGCAGGTACGCAGCCAGTAGGCGGCCGAGCCGACCGACTCCAGCAGGTGGTTCAGCGCCCGCCACTCGGCGTGCCAGCCGCCGGCCGCCCGCTGGTGCTCCTGGGTCATCGCGGCCAGCAGGGTGGCGACCAGACCGGGGGCCTGGCCGGCGCAGGCGACGGCGGTGACGGCGGCGACCGGGTTGCGTTTGTGCGGCAGGGTCGACGATCCGCCGGGGCGTTCCTCGGCCAACTCGGCGACCTCGGTCTGGGCGTGCAGCGTGACGTCGCGGGCGATCTTGCTGATGCTGCCGGCGGTGCCGCCGAGCACGCCGGCCAGCTCGGCCAGCCGGCTCCGGTCGGTGTGCCAGGGCAGCGGCGGGGCGGCCAGGTCGAGCTCGGCGGCGAGCCGGTCGACCAGGGCCGGGCCGGCGGCGCCGAACGCGGCCAGGGTGCCGGCGGCGCCACCGAGCTGGACGGCGGGGACCTCGTCGCGGACGGTGCCCAGCCGGCGGGCGGCGGTGTCCAGCGCGGTCAGCCAGCCGGCGGCGACCAGTCCGAAGGTGGTCGGCAGCGCCTGCTGCAGCAGGGTCCGGGCGGGCAGCAGCGTGTCCCGGTGCGTCTCGGCCAGCCGGGCGGCGGCCGAGGCGGCCCGCCGTACGTCGTCCAGCATCGGCCCCAGCGCCCGGCGGACGACCAGCATGGCGGCGGTGTCCAGGATGTCCTGGCTGGTGGCCCCGGCGTGCACGTACCGGGCGGTGTCCGGTCCGACAGCGGCGCGCAACGCGGCGACCAGCGGCACCACCGGGTTGCCGGCGCCGGTCGCACCCGCGCCGATCGCCGCCGGGTCGAACCGGTGGTCGCGGGCGGTGGCGGTGATCGCCTCGGCGGCGGCCGCCGGCACCGACCCGCAGGCCGCCTGGGCGCGGGCCAACGCAGCTTCGGCGTCGAGCATGGCGCGCAGCCAGGCCCGGTCGTCGACGGCGGCCCGGACCCCGCCGGCGGCGAGCAGCGGGTCGAACAGACCGACCGGCTCGGGATCGTCGACCGGCACCTCGTCGTCGACGGCCCGCCGACCGTCGATGGTGGACTCCGGGTCAGACGGCGAAAAAAACGGTTTCATGCTCGCCCTGCAGTCGGATGTCGAACCGGTAGCCGTCCGGCCCGGCGGTCGCGATCAACGTGCCGCGTCGAGCCTGCGGCAGCCCGGTCAGCACCGGGTCGGCGGCGTTCGCGTCGGCCTCGTCCGGGAAGTAGATCCGGGTGACGACGCGGTGCAGCAGGCCACGGGCGAACACCGACACGGCGACGTGCGGGGCCTGCGGCTGCCCGTCCGGGCCGGGCACCGGCCCTGGCTTGCGGGTGCGCACCGCCCACCCGCCGGTCTCGTCGGTGGGGCAGCGGCCGAAGCCGCGGAACCCGGCCACCGCGCCGCGCGGATCGTCCGGATGGTCGAACCGGCCCTGCGGGTCGGCCTGCCAGGTCTCGATCAGACCGTCCGGCACCGGGTCGCCGGCGCCGTCGAGGAGCCGGCCGCGCAGCCAGATCCCCGCCGGGTCGGTCTCGTCGACCACGAACGGCCCGTCCGGCCAGGGCAGGCCGATCCCCAGGTACGGCCCGACGGTCTGCGCCGGGGTCAGCCCGGTCTGCCGGTCCCAGTCCGACGCGGTCACGCTGGTCGTCACGATTCCTCCATCGGGGTCGCTTCGGTGCCGCGCAGCACGATGTCGAACCGGAAGCCGAGCGCCCATTCCTCGACCGTGTTGGCCAGGTCGAAGCTGGCGATCAGCCGTTGCCGGGCGGCCGGGTCGGGGATCGAGTTGAAGATCGGGTCGTAGGCGAACAGCGGGTCGTCGGGGAAGTACATCTGGGTGACCAGCCGCTGGGTGAAGGCCCGACCGAACAGCGAGAAGTGGATGTGCGCCGGCCGCCACGCGTTGACGTGGTTGCGCCACGGGTAGGCGCCGGGCTTGATGGTGACGAACCGGTAGCGGCCCATCGAGTCGGTCATCGCCCGGCCGACGCCGGTGAAGTGCGGATCGAGCGGTACGTCGTGCTGGTCGAGCTTGTGCAGGTAGCGCCCGCCGGCGTTGGCCTGCCAGACCTCCACCAGGGTGTCCGGCACCGGCCGGCCGTCGCTGTCGCGGACCTGGCCGTGCACGACGATCCGCTGCCCCTGCGCTTCGCCGTCGCCGCTGCGGCTCAGGTCGGCGTCGGCTGCGGTGACCCGGCCCTCGCCGAGCAGTGGGCCGGTGATCTCGGTGAGCGTCTGCGGGAGCAGCACCGGCGACTCGGCCGGGGCGCGCAGCACGGTGGACTTGTAGCCGGGGGAGAGCAGCGGCGGGTGCACGGCGGCGTCGTCGCGCCGGTAGCGCGGCAGGAGCAGCCCGCCGGGGCGGTCGGCCCGTACGGGCGTGGTGTCGGGCATGACGGTGCCTCCTTGGTCAGCTCTTCCCGCCGGGGTCAGGGGTTCAGCAGTTGGCGCAGCGCGGTCAGCTCCTGCGGGGTGGGTTCGTCGGTGGTGGTCAGGTCGGCGGCGACCTTCAGCGGCCAGCCGGTGGCCGCCACGGCCTGCTCGACGCCCACGCCGGGGTGCAGCTGGGTGAGGGTCAGCTCGCAGGTGGCCGGGTCCGGGCGCAGCATGCCGAGGTCGGTGATGACCAGGGTGGGACCCCGGCCACGCAGGCCGAGGCGTTGCCGGTCGCCGGGGCCTGCGCCGAAGCCGACCGAGGTGACGAAGTCGACCCGGTCGACGAACGTACGCCGGCTCTGCGGCACGATGACGATCACCTCGCCGCACGAGGCGGCGATCTCCGGGGCTCCGCCCGCGCCGGGCAGCCGTACCTTCGGGTCGGTGTAGTCGGTGCCGATCACCGTGGTGTTGATGTTGGCGTACCGGTCGATCTGCGCCGCGCCGAGGAAGCCGACGTCGATCCGGCCGGGCTGCAGCCAGTAGTTGAAGATCTCCGGCACCGAGACGACCGTGTCGGCGGTCTCGGCGAGCACCCCGTCGCCGATGGACAGCGGCAGCCGACCGGGCTTGGCGCCGATGGTGCCGGACTCGTAGACCAGCACCAGGTTGGGGGAGTGGGTCCGTCGGGCCAGGTTGGCGGCGGTGCTGGGCCGGCCGATGCCGACGAAGCAGCGGGCGTCGTCGCGCAGCGCCCGGGCGGCGGCGACGGTCATCATCTCGTCGCGGGTGAACCCCTCGACAGACTGCGGCTCGTTCACTCGGCACCACCGTACGTCGGATCGGTCCCCGCCGGGGCCAGGACGTGTTCGTCGAGCCACCGGGTGAAGGTCTCCCGGTCCCGGCTGATCTCGTCCCACTGCTGGTAGTAGTCGTTGGCCCGGTCGCTGTAGTCCATCGCGTACGACGGGTGCGCCCCACCGGGCACCTCGGCGACCCGGGTGACCGCCCAGCCGGGCAGCACCACCGCGCCGGGGCGGGGGGTCAGCTCGTCGGCGATCTCCTCGACGGTGACCAGGGACCGTGCGGACGCCAGCACGACCTCCTTGTGGACCCCGGTGATGCCCCAGATCTGCACGTTGCCGTGCCGGTCGGCGCGTTGGGCGTGCACGATGCCGACGTCGGGGTTGAGCGCCGGTACGGCGGTGAGCACCTCGCCGGTGAACGGACAGCTGATCGGCGCGATGGTCGGGGTGCGGTCGACGAGGTCCGTGCCGACGTAGCCGCGGAGTACGGCGAACGGCAGGCCGGCGGCGCCGGCGACGTACCGGTTGGCCATCCCGGCGTGGCTGTGCTCCTCGATCTCCAGTGGTCGGGGCCAGCCGCGCTGCACGGCGTCGCGGAACCGGTGCAGCGAACCGACGCCGGGGTTGCCGGCCCAGCTGAAGATCAGCTTCTTGGCGCAGCCGGCGCCGATCAGCTGGTCGTAGACGACGTCCGGGGTCATCCGGATCAGCGTGAGGTCGCGTCGGCCCTGTCGGATGATTTCCTGCCCGGCCGCGGTGGGGATCAGGTGGGTGAATCCCTCCAGGGCGACGCTGTCGCCGTCGTGGACCAGGTCGGCGACAGCGTCAGCCAGCGAGGAAATTTCAGCCATGCATCATTCCCGGTGCGTGTGATGAACAAAAGTTCGCTAAGCGAACGGTACGGCCGGGGTCGCGGGCGTGTCAACGCGGCTGCTCCAGTCCAGCGGCAGCCCCACGTAGTTCTCCGCCAGGGTGGTCGCCGCCGCGGTGGAGGTCGTCACGTACTCGAGTTGGGCCACCTGGAGCCGGTGGCTGAACTCGTCGGCGTCGGTGGGCCGGTGCAGCAGCCCGGTCATCCAGGACGAGAAGTGCTGGACCCGCCAGATCCGGCGCAGGCACCGGGCCGAGTACTCGTCCAGCCCGGTCCCGCGTCCCTGACGGAACCAGGTGGTCAGCGCCTCGGCCAGGAAGCGGACGTCGGCGACCGCCAGGTTCAGCCCTTTCGCGCCGGTCGGCGGCACGATGTGCGCCGCGTCGCCGGCCAGGAACAGCTGGCCGTAGCGCATCGGTTCGGTAACGAAGCTGCGCATCGGGGTCACCCCCTGCTCCAGGATCGGGCCCTCCTTCAAGGTGAAGCCGTCGTTGGTCGCCAGCCGGGTGTGCAGCTCGTCCCAGATCCGCGCGGTCGGCCAGTCGCTCAGCTCGGTCCCGTTGGGCACCTGCAGGTAGAGCCGGGTCACCTCGGGGCTGCGCATGCTGTGCAGGGCGAACCCGCGTTCGTGCTGGGCGTAGATCAGCTCGTGCGCCGAGGGGGCGGCCTGGGCCAGCACCCCGAGCCAGCTGAACGGGTAGGTGTGCTCGACGGTGCGCCGGGCCGAGGCGGGGATGCTGCCCCGGGAGACCCCGTGGAAACCGTCACATCCGGCAACCACCAGGCAGTTCAGTTCGCGTATCGTGCCCTCGTGCGCGAACCGGATGACCGGGGCATCGCTGTCGATCCCGGCCAGCTCGACGTCGGTGACATCGAACAGGATCTCACCGCCGGCTGCCAGCCGGGCGGCGATCAGGTCCTTCACCACCTCCTGCTGACCGTAGACGGTGATCCCTCGCCCGCTGGTCAGCGCGGCCAGGTCGATTCGTCGGCTGACGCCCTCGAAGCGCAGCTCAAGGCCGGTGTGCACGAGTCCTTCGCGGCGCATCCGGGCACCGACGCCGGTGTCGGCGAGCAGCTGCGCCGTGTCGTGTTCGAGCACCCCGGCCCGGACCCGGCTCTCCACGTACGCCCGGCTGCGGGTCTCCAGCACGACCGAGTCGATACCCTCCAGATGCAGCAGATGGGAGAGCATCAAGCCTGCTGGTCCCGCTCCGATGATGCCAACCTGGGTTCGCACGACGCTCCCTCCACCTGCCGGATTGGCAGGGACTTTTCCGATATGTGACATTGACGTGAGCCCTCGGCGGGCCGTACGTTCATCATAAGAACCACCGTTCGGTCAGCGAACACCCCTGACCGACTCAACCTCAAACCCATCCCCTGGAGGTCCCATGCGACGGCCCCTCGTCGCCCTCACCCTGGCTGCCGCGCTGCTGGTCACCGCCGCCTGTGGTTCCGACTCGTCCACCGACGAGGCCGGCGGCACCGACGACGTCACCGACGTCACCGTCGGCATCATCCCGATCGTCGACGTCGCACCGATCTACCTCGGTGAGGAGAAAGGCTTCTTCGCCAAGCGCGGCATCAACCTGACCATGGAGAGCGGCCAAGGTGGCGCCGCCATCGTCCCCGGCGTGGTCAGCGAGCAGTTCCAGTTCGGCTTCAGCAACGTGACCTCGCTGCTCAGCGCGCAGACCGCCGACGTGCCGGTGCAGATCGTCGCCAACGGCGTGGCCTCGACCGGCAACCCCGAGGCCGACTTCGGCGGCGTGGTGGTCCGCGAGGACAGCCCGATCCAGACCCCGGCCGACCTGGCCGGCAAGAAGGTCGCGGTGAACACGCTGAAGAACATCGGCGACACCAGCGTCCGCGAGTCGGTGCGCAAGGCCGGCGGCAACCCGGACGACATCGAGTTCGTCGAGATGGCGTTCCCGCAGATGCCGGCCGCCGTCGCCAACGGCGACGTCGACGCCGCCTGGATGGTCGAGCCGTCGCTCGCCATCGCCAAGGACGCCGGTGGCCGGGTGGTCGCCTGGAACTTCGTCGACACCGCCCCGAACCTGACGGTCGCGGTCTACTTCACCAGCACCAAGCTCGCCCAGGAGAACCCCGAGCTGGTCGAGAACTTCCAGGAGGCGATGGCCGAGTCGCTGTCCTACGCCAACGCACACCCCGACGAGGTGCGTACCGTGCTGCGCAGCTACACCGACATCGACCAGGCGATCCTGGACGCGATGACGCTGCCGATGTGGCCGGCCGAGATCAACCGGGCGTCGATCGAGCGGGTCGCCGAGCTCGGTCTCGCCGACGGTGTCTTCGCGTCCGAGCCCGATCTGGACGCGCTGCTGCCGTGACAGCGGTCGACAACACCCCGGTCGGGGCCGGCTCCGCCGGCCCCGACCGGGGCACGTCAGCAGCAGCCCACCGGGCCGTACCGAGCCGGCGCCGTCGGCCGCCGACGGCGCTGCTCGGCGTCGCCGGCCTGGCCGGTCTGCTGGTCCTGGTGCAGGTCCTCCCGTCGACCCCGCTCGTCTCGCCGCGCTACCTGCCGCCGGCCACCGAGATTCTCGCCGCCCTGGTCGAGCTGCTCGGCGACGGCGCCTTCTGGTCGGCGCTCGGCGACACCCTGACCGGCTGGGCGATCGGCCTGGCCATCGCGGTCACCGCCGGCATCGTGCTCGGCGTACTCATCGGCTCGGTGCCGGCGCTGCGCGCGGTCACCGCCTCGACCATCGAGTTCCTGCGGCCGATCCCGTCGGTCGCGCTGATCCCGCTCGCCGTGCTGCTCTACGGCACCGGTCTGGAATCCACCCTGCTGTTGGTCGTCTACGCCGCGTTCTGGCAGGTGCTGGTCCAGGTCCTGTACGGCGTACAGGACGTCGACCCGGTCGCCGACGAAACCGCCCGCAGCTACGGCCTCGGCCGGTGGGCCCGGATCCGCCACGTCATCTGGCCGACCTCGCTGCCGTACGTGATGACCGGCGTGCGGCTCGCCGCCGCGGTCGCCCTGGTGCTGGCGATCACCGCGGAACTGGTCATCGGCGCACCCGGGCTGGGCAACCGGATCGCCGTCGCGCAGACCTCCGGCGCGGTCGACCTGATGTACGCCCTGGTGGTGGTCACCGGGCTGCTCGGCGTCGGGATCAACCTGATCGCCCGGGCGGTCGAGCGGCGGGCACTGTCCTGGCACCAGTCGATGCGCGGCGAGGTGATCGTGTGACCGGGGTGCTGAAGCGGGCCGGGCTGGTCGTCGCGCTGCCGGCCGTGCTGCTTGCCGTCTGGTGGTTCAGCAGCGCCGGCAGCACCAGCTTCTACGCGCCGCCGCTGAGCAAGATCCTCGGCACCTTCGCCGAGACCTGGACCGTCGAGCGCCTGCGGGCCGACGTGCTGCCCAGCCTGCTGCGGCTGGCCGCCGGTTACGCGGTGGCGGTGCTCGTCGGCGTCGCGCTCGGCGTACTGGTCGGCAGCATCCGCACCGTGCGGGCCACGCTGGAACCGGTGCTGGAGTTCTTCCGGGCCATCCCGCCGCCGGTGCTGGTGCCGATCATCATGCTCTTCGCCGGCATCGAGAACACCATGAAGATCGTGGTGATCGCGGCCGGTTGCGTCTGGCCGATCCTGCTCAACACCGTCGAGGGCGTGCGCGCCACCGACGAGGTGCTCTCCGACACGGCCCGCTCCTACGGCCTGACCGGTCCGGCCCGGCTGCGGCACCTGGTGCTGCCGGCGGCCAGCCCGCAGATCGCCGCCGGCATGCGCCAGGCCCTGTCGATCGGCATCATCCTGATGGTGATCAGCGAGATGTTCGCGGCCAGCAACGGTCTCGGGTTCACCATCGTGCAGTTCCAGCGCACCTTCGCGATCCCGCAGATGTGGACCGGCATCCTGCTGCTCGGTCTGCTCGGCTTCGCCCTGTCGGTGCTCTTCCGCTTCGTCGAGATGCGGGCGTTGGCCTGGTACCACGGCCTGCGCCAGGCGCAGCGCAGCTCTTGACCCGCTGCCCGGCGCGGCCGCCCGGCGTGGCGGCGCCGGAAACGATAGAGAGGTAACGAGCCCATGCTCGATGTCCAGGGCCTGCGCAAGGTCTACGACGGGCGGCAACGCCAGGTCGAGGCGGTGCGCGACCTCACCTTCACCATCGACGACGGCGACCTGGTCTGCCTGGTCGGCCCCTCCGGCTGCGGCAAGACCACCCTGCTCAAGTGCATGGCCGGGCTGCTGCCGCCGACCTCCGGGGAGGTCCGGCTGCGCGGCAGGCCGATCACCGGGCCGCCGCCCGGCATGGCGGTCGTCTTCCAGGAGTACGGGCGCAGCCTGTTCCCGTGGATGAGCGTGCGGGACAACGTCGAACTGCCGCTGCGGCAGAAGCGCATCGCCCGGGGCAGGCGTCGGGAACTGGTCGATGAGGCGCTCGCCGCCGTCGGTCTGGCCGACACCCACAACGCCTACCCGTGGCAGCTCTCCGGCGGCATGCAGCAGCGGGTGGCGATCGCCCGCGCGGTCGCGTACCAGCCGGACGTGCTGTTGATGGACGAGCCGTTCGCGGCGGTCGACGCCCAGACCCGCGCGGACCTGGAGGACCTGATCCGCCAGCTGTGGCAGCGGCTCGGGGTGACCATCCTGTTCGTCACGCACGACATCGACGAGGCGGTCTACCTGGGGCAGCGGGTGCTGATCCTGTCCTCGTCGCCGACCGTGGTGCAGGAGAGCCTGCGGATCGACCTGCCGGACGCCCGAGACCAGCTGCACACCCGCGCCGAGCCGCGCTTCACCCAGCTGCGCGGGCACGTCTACGAGCAGATCCAGGCGGCCAAGCGGGGGCAGCGACCACCCGCCCAGGCCGGCCGGGCCTGACCCTTTCCGCCGGCCCTGACCTTTTCGAGGAGAACCGAGATGCCCGTCGCCTATCTCGTCGCCGGGGTGCGCACACCGTTCGGCCGGTACGCCGGGGCGCTCGCCCCGGTGCGTCCGGACGACCTGGCCGCACACGTGATCCGCGAACTCGTCGCCCGGCATCCATCGGTCGACTGGGACGCCGTCGACGACGTGGTGCTCGGCTGCGCCAACCAGGCCGGCGAGGACAACCGCAACGTGGCCCGAATGGCGGCGCTGCTGGCCGGCCTGCCGACCGGGACCAGCGGCACCACGGTGAACCGGCTCTGCGGCTCCGGGCTGGACGCGGTGGCGATCGCCGCCCGCTCGGTGGTAGCCGGCGAGGCGGACCTGGTCGTCGCCGGCGGGGTGGAGAGCATGAGCCGGGCGCCGTTCGTGCTGCCGAAGGCGGCCACGGCGTACGGGCGTACCGCGGAGATCCACGACACCACCATCGGCTGGCGGCTGGTCAACCCGCTGATGCGGGCCGGCTGGGGCACCGACTCGATGCCGGAGACGGCGGAGAACGTGGCCGCCGAGTACGGTGTGGAGCGGGCCGCGCAGGACACCTTCGCGCTGCGGTCCCAGCAGCGGGCCGCCCAGGCCCAGGGGAGCGGCCGGTTGGCCGCCGAGATCGTGCCGATCGAGGTGCCGCAGGGCCGCAAGGGCACGGTGACCGTATCGGTCGACGAACACCCCCGGCAGACGTCGCTGGAGAAGCTGGCCGCCCTGCCGACGCCGTTCCGCGCCGACGGTACGGTGACCGCCGGCAACTCCTCCGGGGTCAACGACGGCGCGGTCGCGCTGCTGGTGGCCAGTGACGCCGCCGTCCGGCGGTACGGTCTCACCCCGCTGGCCCGGGTGGCCGGCGCGGCCACCGCTGGCGTCGAGCCCCGGGTGATGGGCATCGGGCCGGTGCCGGCCACCCGCCGGTTGCTCGGTCGGCTGGGTGTCGAGCTGTCCGAGGTGGACGTCGTGGAGCTCAACGAGGCGTTCGCCGCGCAGGCGGTGGCGGTGCTGCGGGAGCTGGGTCTGCCGGCCGAGGCGGAGCACGTCAACCCGAACGGCGGGGCGATCGCCCTGGGGCACCCGCTCGGGGCCAGCGGGGCGCGGCTGGCGCTGACCGCCGCGCTGGAGCTCGGGGTCCGCGACGCCGACCGGGCGCTGTGCACCATGTGCATCGGGGTCGGGCAGGGCATCTCGCTGCTGCTCGAGTCGGCCAGCTGAGATAGTGCCGATCCGGTGGGCGGGTGTCGGGCCGGATCAGGGCAATGTCGTGAACCTGCCAACGGTGCACATTCCACCGTCGCGGCGTTAGCATGGGCCGGCGCCCGGTGCGGACGGCTGGTGCCCGTGCCGACCCGCCCGTCACGGCTGGGCCGACGCGGACGTCGCGAACGAGCTGGAGGCAGGATGACGGAGCAGGCCAGTGGAGTCCCGGCCGGAGTCGACCTGAGCCGCCCCAGCGCCGCCCGGGTGTACGACTTCTTCCTCGGCGGGGCCCACAACTTCGACGTGGACCGTCAACTCGCCGAGCAGATCGCCGCGATGACGCCGCACCTGGCGGAGACCATGCGGGCCGGTCGGGCGTTCCTGCGTCGGGCGGTGCGGGTGCTGCTCGCCGATGGCATCGACCAGTTCCTGGACATCGGCTCCGGCATCCCGACGGTGGGCAACGTCCACGAGGTGGCCCACGCGGTCAACCCGGCGGCCACCGTGGTGTACGTGGACATCGACCCGGTGGCCGTGGCGCACAGTCGGAGCATCCTGGCCGGAGTGGGGCAGGCCGCGGTCCTGCAGGCCGATCTGCGCGAACCGGAGGCGATCTGCGCGCAGGCCGCCGCGACCGGGCTGATCGACTTCACCCGTCCGGTCGGCGTCCTGCTCGCCGGGGTAGCGCACTTCCTGCCCGACGCCGACGATCCGCAGGGCGTCCTGCGGCGGCTGCGGGCGACCGCGGCGGTCGGCAGCTACCTGGTGATCTCCCACGCCACCTACGAGGACCAGCCGCCGGAAGTGCTGGCCGCGCAGCGGTTGTCGGCCCGGACCGACACCGAGATCACGTTGCGCTCGCGAGCCGAGGTGACCGCGATGTTTGGTGACTTCACCATCGTCGATCCAGGAGTGGTCCACCTGCCACTGTGGCGGCCGGACACCGCCGCCGACGTGGACGCCCACCCGGAGCGGTTCGGCGCCTTCGGCGGCGTCGCCCGCCTGGACGCCGCCGCGGTCTGACCATGGCGACGTCCGAGACGGGCGATGGCGGTGCCGATCCCGAGGGCGCGCGACGCTTCGCCCAGGACTGGACGACCGCCGCCGGTGGGCTCGGCTATCTGCCGCTGAGCTGCGCCGAGACCGCCGACATCCTGCACGGGCACACGCTGCGGCTGGCTGCGGCGGTGCTGGCCGGGACGTTCGACGGCCAGGCCGGCCGGGACGTCGGGCGCTGGCTGGTGGAGGGCCACCTGACCGAGCCGGCCGTGCTGGGCTGGACCGTCCAGGCCCTCGGCGAGGACTTCCTGCCGCAGGTGTTGCCGCAGCTGGCGACATCGGTACCGGCCCGGGAACGGATCAGCCACCTGCAGGGCGCACTCGCCGAGGGGTACGCCCGGGCGCTGCGCAACCGGACCTTCGCGCAGCAGTCCAGCATCCGGCAGGCGGCCTGGTCCGCCCGGGACGCGGCCGAGCAGGCACTGCGCGACAGCGAGATCCGGTTCCGGGCGGTATTCACCGGCGCGGCGATCGGCATCGGGCTGGCCGACCTCGACGGGCGGATCATCGACGTCAACCAGGCGTTCGCCGACATGCTCGGCTACACCATCGCGGAACTGCGGGAAATCAACGTCGGGCAGCTGTTCCACCCGGACGACGCGCCCGGCATGTACCAGTTCTACCTTGAACTCATCGAAGGCAAGCACGACCGGGCCCGAGTGGAGAAGCGCTACTACCGCAAGGACGGCGCACCGATCTGGACGGACCTCGCGGTGTCGCTGATCCGGCACGACGACGGCCGACCCCGGTTCACCGTCGCGATGGTCGAGGACATCACCGACCGGTACGAGCTGCAGGAACGGCTGCGTTTCCAGGCCGAGCACGACCCGCTGACCGGGCTGCCCAACCGGGTGCTCTTCTTCGACCGGCTCGCCCGGGCGCTGGCCGACCCGGACAGACAGGTCGGCGTCTGCTTCCTGGATCTCGACGGGTTCAAGTCGATCAACGACGGGCTCGGTCACGACGTCGGCGACCAACTGCTCGCCGTGGTGGCGCGGCGGCTCGCCGACAGCGCCGCCGACTCCGGGCACCTGGTCGCCCGGATGGGCGGTGACGAGTTCGTGATCCTGGTGACCCACTGCACCGGCACGCCGCAACTGGTCGGTGTCGCCCAGGCCGCGCTGGCGGCGCTGGCCGCTCCGATCCAGGTCGACGGGCACCAGTTGACCGTGTCGGCGAGCATCGGGGTCGTCGCCTCGCCCACGGCCGGCACCACCCCCACCGAGGTGATGAAAGCCGCCGACACCACGCTGTACTGGGCCAAGGCCGACGGGCGAGGCCGGTGGGCCGTCTTCGACCCGGTACGCGGCGCTCGCGACGTCACCCGCTCGGCGCTCGCCGCCGCGCTGCCGGCCGCGCTGGACCGTGGCGAGTTCATCGTCGAGTATCAGCCGATCACCCGGCTGTCCGACCGGACGGTGTCCGCCGTCGAGGCGCTGATCCGCTGGCAGCATCCGACGCTCGGTCGGCTCGGGCCGGACCGGTTCGTCGCCCTCGCCGAGGAGACCGGGCTGATCGTCCGACTCGGCCGATGGGTGCTGGAACAGGCGTGCCGGCAGGCGTGCCGGTGGCGGGCCGAGCACCCGCGGGCTCCGATCGTGGTCAGCGTCAACATCTCCGCCCGTCAGGTCAGCGACCCGCAGCTCGTCGGGGAGGTGGCCGGGGTGCTCACCCGGACCGGTCTGCCACCGGAGCTACTGCAGCTGGAGTTGACCGAGAGCGCGGTGATGGCCACCGGCGGTGAGCCGCTGCCGGCGTTGCGCGGGCTGGCCGGGCTTGGTGTCCGGTTGGCCATCGACGACTTCGGCACCGGCTACTCCAACCTCGCCTACCTGCGGCGGATGCCGATCCACGTGCTCAAACTCGCCGGTCCCTTCGTGGAAGGGATGCGGGTCGCCGGTCCCGAGGGCGACCGCGACGAGCGGATCGTCGACGCGCTGGTCCGGCTGGCCCACGCGCTCAACCTGACGGTCACCGCCGAGGCGGTGGAGACCGGGGAACAGGCGGACCGGCTGGTGGCACTCGGCTGCGACCAGGCCCAGGGCTGGCATTTCGGTCGTCCGGTGCCGGCCGGGGAGATCACCGAGCGGTTGTCGCGTGGCCCGGATCGGCCCGTAGCCGGACAGTGAGGTCGACGGCTGCGTCGTGGGCGAGCCGGTCGGCCGTGTCCCGGCCGAACCGCACCAGATCCGGCACGGGTACACCGTACGGCCGCTGCCCGGCGTATGGCGCGATCCGGTCCGCTGCCCTGGCCAGCAGCCGCGCCGCGCCGGCCGGGTTGCCCCGCCGCGCGTGGGTGAGCCCGACCGCCAGCTGCGCCAGCCCGCGCCAGAACTCACGCTCCACCGTCGGTGCCGCCTTCCAAGCCGACTCCAGCACCTCGTGGGCGTGGAACGGCCGGCCGGCGTCGAGCAGCCGCTGCGCCTCGTCGAGCGCGTCGTGCGGGGTGAGCACCAGGTCGTCGGGCATGGTCGGTACGCCCGACGCGCCCGGCGGCAACGGCCGACCCAGCTCGTCGCGCGGCCGGGCGTTGCGTGGCCGACCTGCGGGGTCACGGTCCCGCTCCGGACGGTGGTCACCTGGCGACAGACGGGCCATCGGTCAACAGTAGTGCGGGCGACAGGGTCGGCCGGTCAGCGGGTGCCGGCCACGGGCAGCTCGCCGAACCTGACGAGGCCCTCGCGTACCAGGTCCGCCGGCAGCCGGGTACCCCAGCGCGGATCGAGGACGACGGCGAGGGCCTCCTGACCGGTCAACGCCGTCGGTAGCGGAGTGCTCCGGGCCGGGCGACCGCGGCATCGGGCCAGATCCAGCTGGATCAGGGTGCCGTCGGCTCGGTGGTACCGCACCGAGCGGCCACCGAGGCAGGCGTCGGAGACATCGTCGAAAGTCACCGTGCCGCCGTCGGCCAGTGGGTAGCAGATCTGGCCGGCGGCGCAGCCCGCCGCCAGCGCGTCGGCGGGCAACTGGTCGGACGACACCGAGAACCGGATCAGCAGGGGTCCGTCTCCCCGGTCCAGCTGGAGCTGCACCGCCACCGCGCCCGCCGACCCGGCCGGGTCTCCCTTGGCGTACCCGCTGATCCGGCCGTCCGGCAGCAGCCGGGTGAGCAGTTCCAGCGCACCCTCCGCGGTGGCCGGCGCGGTGTCGCCGATAGCGACCGGCGGGATGTCGAGGTCCCACACCTCGGCGACCGGACAGTTGGCCACCTCGGTGGGCGCGGCCGGCAGTGCGGTGACCGTGGCCGTGCCGCCGTTGACGTCACATCCGGACCGGACCGTCGGCTCCCCGGTGGCCGGCGGCGCAGCTGCGATGCTCGTCGCCTCGGCCGGTCCCGCGCTGGGGGTGACCGACCCGGCCGGTGCCACCGGCTGACCGACGCCCGGCGCACCGACGTCGGGCGGTTCACCGCCCGGCACCGGCAGCCCGACCCCCACCACCGCCGGAACCAGTAGTACGGCACCCGTCGCCAGGGCGGCGGCGATCCCCACGCCGGCGGCCCGTCGGTTGCGGCGGCGCCGCCGCCCCAGGCGTACCGACTCGGCGACCAGATCCCCGATCGGTGGGGCCGGCCGGGCGGCCAGCTCCTGTTCCAGCAGTCGCCTCATCTCACCTGCCACGGTGACCGCCTCTCCGATGCCGCTGGCCATGTCTGCCGGCGCCGGTTCGGCGCCCGTACCCGGCATGACGTCCCGACCGGGCGGTCCGGTGACAGACCGCGCCGCACCGACCCCCTGGCCACCCACGGCACGCTATTTCTTCGAGCGCACTCCAAGTCAACGGGTGATTCCGACGTGCGACGATTGGTGGCACGGGCAGACTGCACGCCGCCATCGACGGTCGGCTGCGTGACTTCATCGAAGCTCAGCCGATGTTCTTTGTGGCCACCGCGCCCTCCGACGGGCGGGGACACGTCAACGTGTCGCCGAAGGGGATGCGGGGCGCGTTCGCGGTGTTCGGTGAACATCAGGTCGGGTACCTCGACTACCACGGCAGCGGTGCCGAAACTGTGGCACACGTGCGGGACAACGGGCGGATCACGGTGATGTTCTGTGCCTTCGACGGTCCGCCGTTGGTCGTCCGGCTGCACGGCGTCGGCGCGGTGGTGTCCGTCGACGTCCATCGGATCAGTGACTCCTGCGGGTACGGCGTCCCGCTGATGGACTACCGCGGGGATCGCGACCTGCTGGTCCGGGCGAACTCCCGGCGGACCGCCGAGGACCTCGCCGAGTACCGGGCGACCCGCAACGCGACCAGCATCGACGATCTGCCCGCCTTCTCCTGACCGCCCCAGTCGACCACACGTTACGTTCGAGCGGCGCCGGGGTAGGAGGCGACCCACGCCGCACGACCGGGCCCGGCCTGGCCGGCGGGCGTGGCGGGACTCCGCAAATGGACGCGGTGTCGACGGCCGGTGACGGGTTCGACGAGCGAGGGTGGCCAGCGATGACAGAGGGCGATCGGTCGGTGGGCGCCCCACCGGTGCCGGCTCCTCGACCGGCCGTCCCCGCCTTGCTCGCCGCCGCCCTCGACCGGGCCGGCGAGACCAACCGGCTGATCCGGGAGCGCGACTGGAGCCGCAGCCCACTCGGCGCGCTGGACAGTTGGCCGGCCAGTCTGTGCCAGGCGGTCGGCATGATGCTCTCGTCGCAGGCCCAGATCGTGCTCTACTGGGGGCCGCAGCTGCGCGCCTTCTACAACGACACCTACCTGCCCACCATCGGCGCGAAGCATCCGGCCGCCCTGGGCAAGCCCGCCGCCGAGCACTGGTCGGAGCTGTGGGACGTGCTGGAGCCGCTGTTCGCCAGGGTGGTCGAGAGCGGGACCGCCTACCGTGGCACCGACCATCCGTTCCTGCTCGAACGGCACGGCTTCCTCGAGCAGACCTACTTCGACGTCTCCTACGACCCGCTGTGGGTCGAGGACGGCAGCGTCGGGGGTGTCTTCTGCATCGTCAGCGAGACCACCGGGCGGGTGCTCGGCGAGCGTCGGATGCGTACCCTGACCGGGCTGGGTAGCCGGTTGTCCGACCTGCAGAGCCAGGCCGACCTACGCCGTGGTGTGCTGGAGGTGCTCGACACCTGCCGCGGCGACATCCCGTTCGCCCTGCTCTACCTCGGATCGGACGCGGACTCCGCACGGCTGGCCGGCTGCACCGGCGTCGCGGCGCAGACCGTCACCGCGCCGCCGCATCCGAGCCCGGGCGATGCCCCGTCCGCGCTGCTGGACGCCTTGCACAGCGGTACCACGCGGACCGCCCGGGCGGCGGACTTCGTCGCCGTACCACCGGACACCGCGGCGCCGGAGGTGCTCGTCCTGCCGATCTGTGCGGCGACCGACCCGGTCGGTGCCCTCGTCCTCGGCCGCAGCCGGCACCTGCCGTTCACCAGTGACTACCGCGACTTCTTCGATCTGCTCACCACCCAGATCTCCAGCGCGGTGACCACCCAGCGGGCCTATCTGCACGAGCGGGCCCGGGCCGCCGAACTCGCCGTGATCGACCAGGCCAAGACCGACTTCTTCGCCAACGTCAGTCACGAGTTCCGGACTCCGCTGACGTTGCTGCTCGGCCCGATCGAGGACCAGCTCGCCGACGTGGACCTGCCGGTGGCACATCGCGAGCGGGCCGAGATGATGCACCGCAACGCCCTGCGCCTGCTCAAGCTGGTCAACACCGTGCTGGACTTCTCCCGGCTGGAATCCGGCCGGGCGCGGGCGGCGCTGCAGCCGGTCGACCTGGCCGACTTGACGAACCGGTTGGCCAGCACGTTCCGGTCGGCCGCCCAGCGGGCCGGGCTGGACCTGGTCGTGCAGTGCCCACCGCTGCCCGGGACCGTGCAGGTGGACCCGGGCCTGTGGGAGAAGGTCGTCCTGAACCTGCTGTCCAACGCGGTGAAGTTCACCTTCGACGGCACCATCACCGTGCGGTTGCGGGCGCTCGGCACGTCGGTCGAGCTCACCGTCGCCGACACCGGGGTCGGTATTCCCGCCGCCGACCTGCCGCACCTGTTCGAGCGGTTTCACCGGGTGGCCGGCACCCGGGCCCGCAGCCACGAAGGCACCGGGATCGGGCTGGCGCTGGTCCGTGAGCTCGTCCAACTGCACGGCGGGACCGTCGCGGTCTGCAGCGAACCCGGTCAGGGCAGTGCCTTCACCGTCGAGATTCCGGTCGGCGTCGGGCCGACCCCGCCGGCCGGCCAGGTCGCCGACCGGACGCCCGGCGAGGACTCCGACCGGAGGGCCGGGCGCGACTCGGCCGGCGACACCAGACAGCTGTACCTGGCCGAGACGCAGCGGTGGAGCGTCGGGCCGGCGCGGGAGGTGACCGAGCAGCCACGGGTCGATCAGCCCGTCGGGCGGGTCCTGGTGGCCGACGACAACGCCGACCTGCGGGACCACGTGACCCGGTTGCTGGCACCGTACTGGCAGGTGGTCGCCGCGGCCGACGGCGCCGCGGCGCTGGCCCTCGCCACCCGTACCCCCTTCGATGTGATCCTGACCGACGTGATGATGCCGGAACTGGATGGCTTCGGCCTGGTCACGGCGTTGCGTGCGGACCGGCGGACCCGGCATGTGCCGATCGTCGTGCTCTCCGCCCGGGCCGGGCCCGACGCCGCCGTGCAAGGGCTGTCCGCCGGCGCCGACGACTACCTGGTGAAGCCGTTCGCCGCGCAGGAACTCGTCGCCAGGGTGCGGGCCAACGTCGAGCTGGGTCAGCTGCGGGGCCGGATCATCCACCAACTGCGGGCCCTCGCCGACGCCGCCGTCGCGGTCAACACCGCGCAGACCACCAACGAGGTGCTGCGGGTCGCGGTCGAACACGTGCAGCGGTTGGTGCGGGCGTCGAAGGTGGTCGCCACCGCCCCGGGCGCCCGCCACGAGGCGGACGGCGGCGGCCAGCCCTCCGCCGACCCGGAAACGGCCACCCCGTTCATCGGCGCCGACGGGCAACGGCTCGGCGAGTTGTCGGTCTGGCCGTTCGACGGTGCCGGCGCCGACCCGGACACCGATGAGGCGGCGGTGGCGGAGTTCGCCCGGATGGTCGGGCTGCGGCTGGGCAACGCCCGGCTGTACGAGGCGGAACACCGCATCGCCAGCACCCTGCAGCACAGCCTGCTGCCCCAGGCGCTGCCCCGGGTGCCCGGCGCGCTGGTCGCCAGCCGCTACCTGCCCGGCAACGCCGAGGCGGAGGTCGGCGGCGACTGGTACGACATGGTGGAGGTCGGTGGTGGCCGGCTGGTTCTGGTGATCGGGGACGTGGTCGGCAAGGGTGTGAACGCGGCGGCCAACATGGGTCAGCTGCGCAACGCGCTGCGGGCCTACCTGCTGGAGGGTTTCTCGCCCGGTGACGCCCTCACCCGGCTGAACCGGCTGGTCACGACGATGGGCCGGCGTTCGCTCGCCACCGTGGTCTGCCTGTGGTTCGAACCGTCGAGCGGTGTGCTGCGCTACGCCAGCGCCGGCCATCCGCCACCGGTGGTGGCCGACGGCGCAACGGCCGAGCTGCTGCACGACCGGGCGCTCGGCCCACCGATCGGGGCGATCCGGGACAGCCGCTACGGCACAGTGACCGACCGGCTCGACGTCGGCAGCCGACTGATCTGCTACACGGACGGGCTGATCGAGGACCGCACCGTGGGCATCGACGCCGGGCTGGACCAGGTCCGGGCCGACGCCCGAGCCGGCGGCGACCACGTCGAGGAGCTCGCCGACCGGCTGCTGCGCCGGGTGGCCAGCCGGCCCCGTCGCGACGACGTCGCGGTGCTGGTGCTGGAGGCGACCGAGCTGGACCGCCTCAGGATGCGGCTGCCGGCGCAGGCGCGGGCACTGGCGCTGCTGCGTCGACGGCTGGCGGACTTCTTTGCCGCGCACCGGATCGGCGACACCGACCAGTTCGATCTGACGGTGGCGATCTCCGAGGCGGCGGCCAACGCGATCGAGCACCCGGTCACCCCCGCCCAGTCGGACATCTGGCTGGAGGTCGGTATCGACGGGGACGACCTGGTCGCCAGCGTGCGGGACAGCGGCGGTTGGCGGGAGGCCTCCGCCACCGGGTTCCGCGGTCGGGGACTGGCGTTGATCGCAGCCCTGGCCGAGCTGCGGATCGACCGGGACGGGCAGGGCAGCGAGGTCACGCTGCGCCGTCGACTGGCTCCCCGACCGAAGCTGGCCTGACCCGACCGGACCAGGCTGCCGGTCGGGATCAGCCGGCGGCCAGCCACGGCTGTCCGCCGAGGCCGGAGATGTCCAGGACCCGGCGGACCTGCCGGGACGGCAGCACCGTCAGCGCCTGCGGGTAGTGGTCGGTGAGCTGGAGCAGCGCGTGGATGGCCGCCGAATCGAAGAACGAGACCGCACGCAGATCGAGGGTCACCTTGCCGGCGTCCTCGTGGATCGCGGCCCGGTACATGTGCTCTGCGGTGGCCATGTCCACCTCGCCGGTGACGGTGACCGTCAGGCGGTCACCGTCCAGGTCACTGGTGGCGGAGAAGAGCTGCTCCGGACCCTGCTGATCCACGAACGTAAAGATGGCACAACTGTGCGGATCCAGCAAGATTCGGCGGTAAACGGTCGACTGCTCAGCGTGTTCGCGGCGGCCCGGTCGCCGGCCGGTAGGGCCGGCACCGACGGCGCTAGGCTGGACGCATGACCTCCGTCCGCGCTCCGCTGACCCCTGGAAAGATCTCGCCGTGGCGGCCGGTGCCGGCGCACATCGTCCGGCCGGAGTACGTCGGTCGCAAGCAGCCCGCGCCCTGGCGCGGCTCGCACGTCCAATCTCCGGAGACGATCGAGCGGATGCGGGTGGCGGGTCGGCTCGCCGCCCAGGCCGTGCAGCTCGCCGGTGAGCACTGCAAACCGGGGGTGACCACCGACGAGATCGACGCGGTGGTGCACGACTTCCTCTGTGACAACGGCGCCTACCCGTCGACCCTGGGCTACAAGGGGTTCCCCAAGTCCTGCTGCACCAGCCTCAACGAGGTCGTCTGCCACGGCATCCCCGACTCCACGGTGCTGGCCGACGGCGACATCGTCAACGTCGACGTGACCGCCTACATCGGTGGGGTGCACGGCGACACCGACGCGACCTTCTGCGTCGGCGAGGTCTCGCAGGAGGCCCAACTGCTGGTCGAGCGGACCCACGAGGCGATGATGCGGGGCATCCGGGCGGTGGCTCCGGGGCGGCAGATCAACGTGATCGGCCGGGTGATCGAGTCCTACGCCCGTCGGTTCGGCTACGGCGTGGTACGCGACTTCACCGGCCACGGCATCGGTGAGGCGTTCCACAGCGGGCTGTACGTTCCGCACTACGACAGTCCACGACCCACGGACGTGATGGAACCGGGGATGACGTTCACCGTCGAGCCGATGATCACGCTTGGCACGCACGAGTACGACATGTGGCGGGACGGTTGGACGGTGGTCACCAAGGACCGCCGGTGGACCGCCCAGTTCGAGCACACGATCGTGGTCACCGAGGACGGCTTCGAGATCCTCACCCTGCCCTGACCGGACCGGGGCCCAGCAGACTGGTCTCACAGTGGTCGAGCCAGCGGATCTCCGCCTCCGCCCGGAACAGCATCGCGTCGAGCACCAGCCGGCCGACGCGGTCGACGTCGGCCGACCTCGCTCGGGCACGGGTCAGCTCCCGTACCGCGTCCAGGGTTGCCGCCCGTTGCGCCGCGACCAGCCCGCGTACGTCTGCCCGGGGCGTGCTCAGCGCGAGGGCGATCTTCACCGTCAGTTCGTCGCGGCCCTGGTCGACGCGGCTGACCGGGCTGCTGAACCAGGTGGTCAGCGCGTCCCGGCCGGCGTCGGTGATGACGAACGGCCGCTGCCTGGCCGCGTTGCCCGCCAGCGCGCACACCAGCCCGTCGCGTTCCAGCCTGCTGAGCGTGGTGTACACCTGTCCGATGTTGAGCGGCCACGCCCCACCGGTGGCCTCCTCGAAGGCCGCCCGGAGCTGGTACCCGTGCATCGGGCCCCGGTCGAGCAGCGCGAGCAGCCCGTGGCGGATCGACATGCCAGCTGAGTATGCATACCGGGTAGGTGGGCGGCAACCGGGATCATGAATCGCGGTTCCGGTCGCGGGATTTCCGGTCGCGCGTCAGGCTCGCTTCAGCCGGGCCGGCCCGGCCAGGTCGGTACGGCCGGGGTGACGCCGGCCGCCTGTCGCCAGCGGGTCGCGCGGACCGCGTACTCGATCAGGACGGTGAGCGCCGCCTCGCGGTCCGCGCCGGAGGTGACCGGCAGCACCGCCCGCCAGACGGCGGCGGCCCGCTCCTCCACCTCGGCGGCCAACCGCAGGGCGCTGGTCGCGTCGGTGACCGGGAACGGCAGCTGATAGGCCGGGTCGACCGGCGGTGCGGCGGCGCCGATCCGCAGGATCAGCTGGTCGCGCCGGTCCCGGTGGGCGGCCTCGGCGTCCCGGGCCCGGCCAGCGGCGTCGCCGTCGAGCTGGACTCCGAGTACGCCGTAGGCGAAGATCGCCGCGTACTCGGCGGCGAGTGCCTGCTCCCACCCGTCAGCCACGGTCGCTGCTCCTTCTGATCCGGTGATCCACGCTCAACGAAGCACCTCAAGGTGGCAGGTGCGGGCGGCGGCAATCGAGCCCAGTAGCGCGGCCCGGTCGGCGGCGGCGGTGTGGCACGCGGCTGCGGCCTCGGCTGCGGCAGCCTCCTCCGCGGACCGCAACGCGGTGAGTACGGCGGCCCGGTCGACCGGCGGGGCCGAGGTGCCGGCCCCCGGTGCGGCCGTGCCCGGCGGTACGGTGCCCGGCGGTACGGCTGAGCCCGGGTCGGTGGGCTGGCCGCCGGGATCAGCGGGCGTCGGGGCCGGTAGGGCGATCCCGGTCAGCCGGCTGAGCTCCTCGGCGTGCGCCCGGTGGGTGGCGACGACCGGGGTCAGCAGCGGGCCGAGCTCGGCCGCCGTGGTCATCGCGGCGTCGTAGCGACCTACCAGCTCCAGCGTGGCGGCGAGCAGGCCGGCGAGTGGATCCGGCTCCGGTTCGGGCTCCGGCTCACCGCCGAGCAGGCCGCATCCGGCCAGCCCGGCGGGGACGGCGACGGCGACAGCGGCACCGACGGCACCCCGGATCACTCCGCGTCGGCTGCAGCCGACGACCGGAGAGGAGGCCGGGTGCGCGGTCCTGCCGATCGCCCGCCGGCCTGGTTGGTTCGCGAACACCGGACCAGTCAACACCATCGGCGTCGCACTCGGTCCACGCCTCCCGGGGATCGGCGGGCGAGAGCCTATCCGGAAAGTCCTGCAGTCGCGACTCAACGTGGTCGTCGCTGTCCCGGGTGGCTACCCGTATCGGCCTGCGGTCGGGTGTCCGGTTTCCTCGGTGCGCCGGGGGGTCGATCGCCTCGGCCGCGCGTTACGCTCTGCCCAGTCGTGGCGGAGTAACATCCGGCGGCACCGCTGGTGTCGCGTCGAGCGGCCAACGAAGAAGATAACGGTGGAAGGGTGCGGAGATGACACAGCGTGACCGTGCCGGTGGCAGGTCACCCGGTTCCCGCGCCCGTCGGGCCGCCACCACCCGGCCCCGTGCGGACGGCACGCAACGGCCCCAGGTCCCGGCTGCGGCCCGGCGTGACCGGTTGCGCGCGATCGTCGAGCCGGTGGTCCGGGCCGCCGGCTTCGATCTGGAGGACGTCTCGGTCTCCCGGGTGGGTCGTCGACACCTGGTCCGGGTGATCGTCGATGCCGACGGCGGTGTCGGGCTCGACTCGGTGGCCGAGGTGTCCCGTGCGGTCTCGGCGGCCCTGGACGAGGCCGAGTCGGTCGCCGGCGTGGAGCTGATCGCCGGCGAGTACCAGCTCGAGGTCAGCTCGCCCGGAGTGGACCGCCCCCTGCGGTTGCCCCGGCACTGGCGCCGCAACGCCGGCCGGCTGGTGCGGGTGACCGTGGCCCAGCGCCAGTTGACCGGTCGGATCATCACCGCCGACGACGAATCGGTGCAGCTGGACGTCGACGGCGGCGTCCAGCGGTGGCCCTACGACGACCTCGGCCCCGGGCGGGTCCAGGTGGAGTTCAACCGCCTCGACGAGGTCGTCGACGACGACCCGGCGGATGTCGACGACCCGTCCGACGACGACGAAGTGGAGGACGAGGAGAGGTGAACATCGACCTCGCGGCGCTGCGCGCACTGGAGCGCGAGCGGGAGATCCCGTTCGACACGATTCTCGCGGCGATCGAGGCCGCGCTGCTGACCGCGTACCGGCACACCGAGGGTGCGCAGACCCATGCCCGGGTCGAGATCGACCGGCGCAGCGGGATGGCGCTGGTCTACGCCCAGGATCTCGACGCCGAGGGCGCGGTGCTGCGCGAGTGGGACGACACGCCGCATGACTTCGGGCGGATCGCCGCGATGACCGCCAAACAGGTGATTCTGCAGCGGTTGCGGGAAGCGACCGACGAAGTTCACTTCGGGGAGTACGCCGGGCGCGACGGTGATCTCGTCACCGGGGTGATCCAGGCGCACGAGGCGCGTAAAGAGAAGGGGATCGTCACCGTCGACCTGGGCAAGTTGGAGGCGGTGCTGCCCGCCGCCGAGCAGGTGCCGGGCGAGAGCTACCCGCACGGCCAGCGGATCCGGTGCGTGGTGGTGCATGTGGCCAAAGGGTTCCGGGGGCCGCAGATCACCCTGTCCCGGTCCCACCCCAACCTGGTCAAGCGGCTGTTCGCGCTGGAGGTCCCGGAGATCGCCGACGGCACCGTGGAGATCGCGGCGATCGCCCGGGAAGCCGGCCATCGGACCAAGATCGCGGTACGGTCGACCGCTTCCGGGGTCAACGCCAAGGGCGCCTGCATCGGTCCGATGGGCCAGCGGGTGCGGGCGGTGATGAGCGAACTGCACGGCGAGAAGATCGACATCATCGACTGGTCCGACGACGCTGCCGCCTTCGTGGGCAACGCGCTGTCGCCGGCGAAGGCGTTGCGGGTCGAGGTGGTCGACGCAGCCATCCGTACCGCCCGGGTGACGGTGCCGGACTTCCAGCTCTCGCTGGCCATCGGCAGGGAAGGGCAGAATGCCCGGCTTGCTGCCCGATTGACCGGCTGGCGGATCGACATCCGGCCGGACACCGAGGCCGGTTCCGCCGGTCGGGACCCGGCCCCCGAACCGGGCGGCGCAGTCTCTGGCGCGTCGGGGTAGACTTTTCTCGTGGTACGACGTGCGTTGCCGGTGCGCACCTGTGTGGGCTGCCGACGACGTGCACCGGTTCACGAGCTGCTACGGGTTGTCGTAGTTGGAGGCGAGCACGTGTCGCGCCTGCGACCTGATCCGATCCGTGGTCTACCGGGGCGGGGTGCGCACCTGCATCCCGATCCGGCGTGTCTGGAGCTGGCGCAGCGGCGTCGCGCCTTCGGGCGGGCGCTGCGGGTCCCCGGTGTCGTCGACACCGGGGAGCTGGCCGAGTACATCAGCACGTCAACCGCTACGTCCGGTCATCCGGCCGGACGAGGGTCGCACAGCAAGGTAGGACGACCGACATGAGCACACGATGAAGTCCCAGCAATGAGCAGGCTTCTAGTGCACGAGTGAGGTCGCTGCGGGTGCTGCCCGCACGACCTCGGAGTGAGGAGTGCAGTGGCAGGCAAGGCCCGCGTACACGAGCTCGCCAAAGAGCTCGGGGTCGAAAGCAAGACCGTTCTCGCCAAGCTCAAGGAGATGGGCGAGTTCGTGAAATCCGCGTCGAGCACGGTGGAAGCACCCGTGGCCCGACGCCTCCGTGGTGCGTTCGCGGCGGCGTCCCAGTCGTCGCCGTCGGCACCGGCCCGGCCGGCCGCGTCGCCGGCGAACAGCACCGAGCCGAGAGTCTCCGCCAAGCCGGCGCCACCGCGCCGGCCGGCGGCGCCGTCGTCGATGCGCCCCAAGGCCCCGGTGCCCGGTCCGCCGCCGTCGGCGGCCCCGGTGGCCAAGCCAGCGAGCGCGCACGACATCGAGGTGGCCGCCGCCGAGGCGCGGGCGGCAGCGCTCAAGGCCGAGCAGGAGGCCAACGTCAAGGCCGCCCAGCAGGCGGCGAAGCAGCGGGACACCGGCCGGCGGGAGCCTCCGGCGGACGGCGGTCCCCGACCCAAGCCCGGACCGGGGTCGGTGCCGCCGCGTCCGGGTAGCCCGGCAGCCGGTCGCTCGACCGGCGGTCGGCCGTCGGCGCCCGGTGCGCCGTCGCCGGGGGCACCCGGTCGGCCGGGTGCCCGCCCGCCGGCGCGGGGCGGTAACAACCCGTTCGGCATCAGCCAGGGTGGCGGGCAACGACCCGCCGCCGGTGGCGGCCAGCGGCCCAACCCGGCGTCGATGCCGCCGCGGCCGAGTCCGGCGTCGATGCCGCCGCGGCCGAGTCCGGCGTCGATGCCGTCGCAGCGCCCGGGTCGCCCCGGTGGTCCCGGTGGCGCCGGTCGCCCCGGTGGTCCCGGTGGCGGCGGCCGTGGCGGCGGTGGCGGCGGTTACCGGGGTGGTCCCGGTGGCGGCGGCGGTGGCGGCGGTTACCGCGGCGGCCCTGGTGGCGGCGGTGGCGGCGGCGGTTACCGGGGTGGTCCCGGTGGCGGCGGCGGTTTCCGTGGTGGTGCCCCTGCCGGTGGCGGGGGTCGGCCCGGTGGCGGCGGTCGCGGCCGTGGTGGCGGCACCGCGGGTGCCTTCGGGCGGCCTGGTGGCCGCCCGACCAGGGGCCGCAAGTCCAAGAAGCAGCGCAGACAGGAATTTGACAACCTCTCCGCGCCGACGATGAGTTCCGGCGCGCCGCGCGGCCAGGGCCAGGCGGTCCGGCTGTCGCGTGGGGCTTCGCTGTCGGACTTCGCTGACAAGATCAACGCCAACCCGGGGTCGCTGGTCCAGGAGATGTTCAACCTGGGCGAGATGGTCACCGCCACCCAGTCCTGCTCGGACGAGACGCTGCAGTTGCTGGGTGAGCACCTCGGGTTCAACGTGCAGATCGTCAGCCCGGAGGACGAGGACCGCGAACTGCTCGCGCAGTTCAACATCGACCTCGACGCCGAGGTGGACTCCGACCGGCTGGTCACCCGACCGCCGGTGGTGACCGTGATGGGTCACGTCGACCACGGTAAGACCAAGCTGCTCGACGCGATTCGGCAGACCAACCTGGTCGAGGGCGAGGCCGGCGGCATCACCCAGCACATCGGTGCCTACCAGGTGCACGTGCCGCACGACGGGGTGGACCGTGCGTTGACCTTCATCGACACCCCGGGTCACGAGGCGTTCACCGCCATGCGTGCCCGTGGTGCGCAGGTCACCGACATCGTGGTGCTGGTGGTCGCGGCCGACGACGGAGTCATGCCGCAGACCATCGAGGCGCTGAACCACGCCAAGGCGGCCGACGTGCCGATCGTGGTCGCGGTCAACAAGATCGACAAGCCGGAGGCCAACCCGGACAAGGTTCGCCAGCAGTTGACCGAGTACGGTCTGGTCGCCGAGGAGTACGGCGGCGAGACCATGTTCGTCAACGTGGCGGCCAAGCCGGGCATCGGCATCGATCAGCTGCTCGAGGCGGTGCTGTTGACCGCCGACGCGGCGCTCGAGCTCACCGCTCCGACCGACGGCCCGGCACAGGGCATCGCGATCGAGGCGCACCTGGACAAGGGCCGGGGCGCGGTGGCGACCGTACTGGTACAGAAGGGCACCCTGCGTACCGGTGACTCGATCGTGGCGGGTGGCGCACACGGCCGGGTCCGGGCGATGCTCGACGAGAAGGGCAACCAGGTCGCCGAGGCGGGCCCGGCCCGACCGGTCCTGGTGCTCGGCCTCACCGCGGTGCCCAGCGCCGGCGACACCTTCCTCGCCGCGCAGGACGACCGGACGGTGCGGCAGATCGCCGAGCAGCGGCAGGCCCGACGGCGGGCGGCCAGCTTCGCGAACTCGCGCGGCCGGGCCACCCTGGAGACGCTCATGGAGCAGATCAAGGAGGGCGAGAAGACCTCGCTCAACCTGATCCTCAAGGGCGATGTCTCCGGCTCGGTCGAGGCGTTGGAGGACGCACTGTTCAAGCTCGACATCCCGGACGAGGTCCAGCTGCGGATCCTGGACCGGGGTGTGGGTGCGATCACCGAGAGCAACGTGATGCTCGCGAGCGCGTCCGCCGAAGCGGCGACGATCATCGGTTTCAACGTCCGGGCCTCCAACAAGGTCCGGGAGATCGCCGACCGCGAAGGCGTGGAGATTCGGTACTACACCGTCATCTACCAGGCCATCGAGGAGATCGACGCGGCGCTCAAGGGCCTGCTCAAGCCGGAGTTCGAGGAGGTCGAGCTGGGCAGCGCGGAGATCCGCGACGTGTTCCGTTCGTCCAAGATCGGCAACATCGCCGGCTGCATGGTCCGTTCGGGCATCATCCGACGCAACGCCAAGGCCCGGTTGCTGCGCGACGGCGCGGTGGTGGCGGACAACGTCACCATCAGCTCGCTCAAGCGCTTCAAGGACGACGCGACCGAGGTCCGCGAGGGCTTCGAATGCGGTCTGACCCTGGGTAACTACAACAACATCCAGGTGGGCGACATCATCGAGACCTTCGAGATGCGGGAGAAGGTACGCACCTGATCCGCGCGGCGTAGGGCTCGCAGCACGCCGACAGGCGGCCGGCAACCGGTGAACTGCACCGGTCGCCGACCGCCTGTCGGCGTCGGGTGCCGGTCGAGTCCGCCGGTCACCGCGTATCCTTCGGGACGATGTTCACCGGAACCGCCATCTTCGACATGCTGCTGCCCGGCGACTCCCAGTCGCTGAAGGCGAAACGTTCCTACGTACGCCCGATCGTCGCCGCATTGCGCCGATTCGAGGTCTCCGCCGCCGAGGTCGGCGCGCTCGACCGGCACGGCCGGGCGGAGATCGCGGTGGCCGTGGTCGCGGCCGACGCGGCGCATGTACGCGAGGTACTGGACAACTGCGAACGGACGGTGGCCGGTCGGCCCGAGATCGAGCTGCTCTCCGTCCGGCGCCGGCTCTACGGCGCAGACGACTGATCCTTGACACGGACCGGTCCGGCACGGATGCGCACCGACCGGTCCGGCGTACGGCGCACAGGTAGGGTCGACACGTTGACCGGACACCGCGGAGGTAGAGATGACGGACCCGGCGCGGGTGCGCAGGCACGCGGAGCGCGTGCGCGAGCTGGTGGCTTCGGTAGTGCGTACCCAGATCAAGGACCCCAGACTCGGCATGATCACCATCACCGACGCGCGGATCACCGCTGATCTGCGCGACGCGACGGTCTTCTACACGGTCCTCGGTGACGCCGCCGCCCAGGCCGGCACCAGGGCGGCGTTGGACAGCGCGAACGGGCTGCTGCGCAGCACGGTCGGCAAGGCGCTCGGGCTGCGCCACTCACCGACGCTCACCTTCGTCCTCGACGACGTGCAGGAGCACGCCAAGCACATCGACGATCTGCTCGCTGCGGCCCGCAGCGCCGACGCCGAGGTGCAGCGGCTGGCGGCGAACGCCGAGTACGCCGGTGACGCCCAGCCGTACCGGGCCGAGTCGGATGACGACGAGGACGCAGCGGACGACGAGGACGCGCCGGACGGGGCCCCGAGGGGCGCGGCGACCGCCGACGCAGCCGGGTCCGGCCAGCCCTACCCGGACGGGCGACCCCGATGATCAGCGTTCCGTCCCCGGCCGGCCCGCCGATCGCCGATCAGGCGGCCGGGCCGACCGGGGACGAGTGGGCGGCGGCGGTCGCCGCGGTCCGGGCGGTCCCGCCGGGCGGACGGGTCCTGCTGCTGTGCCACGTCAACCCCGACGGTGACGCGCTCGGCAGCATGCTCGGCTTCGGGCTGGGCCTGACCCGGCTCGGCCGCTGCACGGTGCAGGCCGCGTTTCCCGGCAACCAGGAGTTGCCGCCCTCCCTGCGCGGAATGCCCGGCTCCCACCTGCTGGTCCAGCCGGACGAGGCGTGGGCCGATCCGGATCTGGCGCTCTGCTTCGACGTGGCGAGCGCGTCCCGGCTGAACACCCTCGCCGATCGGATGACGGCCCGGACGGCGATCGTGGTCGACCACCACGCCTCCAACACCCGGTTCGGCGGTATCCATCTGGTGGACCCGACCGCGGCGGCCACCTCGGTGGTGGTCGACCAACTGCTCGGCCGGCTCGGCGTACCGTTGGACCGGGAGATCGCCGAGTGTCTCTACATCGCGCTGATCACCGACACCGGGTCGTTCCGGTTCGACATGACCACCCCGGCGGTGCACCAGTTCGCCGCCCGGTTGCTGGCCACCGGCATCAGCCCGGCCGAGGTCTCCCGGCGGGTCTTCGACAGCCGACCGTTCGGGGCGGTCCAGCTCTTCGGCGCGGTGCTGCAACGTAGCGTCCTGGAGCCGGCGGCAGCCGGCGGCCAGGGTCTCGTCTGGACCCATGCCACCCTGGCCGATCTGGAACGTTACGACCAGCCGCCGTACGTGCTGGAGGCGTTGATCGATTCGGTCCGGTGCACGGTCGAGGCGGATGTGAGCTGCGTGCTCAAGCAGGTGAGCGAGACCGGATGGGCGGTCTCGATGCGTAGTAAGGGCGGCGTCGACGTGAGTGCGGTGGCGGTGGCGCTCGGCGGCGGTGGGCATCGGCTCGCCGCCGGCTTCACCGGCGTCGGTAGCGCCGACGAGGTCATCGCCGCCATCCGCGCCCAGCTTGGCTGAGTGACCCCGACCGCTGACCCGGGCGCGGGCCGGTGTCCACGTTTGCCGGGTCGCGCCGACCGGGCCCCGGCTGCCCACACAGACACTTCACTCGTCGTCACCGACCAGGGACAATCGGGTGATGGAGCAGTCGTCTGAGCTCACCGCAGAGGTGCCGCGGGCCTGGGACCGACCGATCGTCTCGATCCCGGTCATTGCCGTACTGTCGCTGGTGGGCGGGCAGTTGCCGTCGTTCTCGACGGCGGCGAACCTGTACACCATCGGCACCGGCGGGGCGCTGATCTGGTTCGGTCTGTCGCACCGGGTGCCCCGGCGGCCGACCCCACGTCGACTCGGTGACGGTGCGGTGTGGTGGATCGTGCCGGTCGCGATGTTCACCGTCGTCGAGGGCGCCACGTTCGCGATGGGCTCGACCGACGATTTCCCGACCTTCTCCAAGCTGGCCGATCCGGTGCTGGACGGGCAGGCGGCCCGGTCGGCGGCGTACTTCGGCTGGCTGGCCGCGTTCTGGGTGCTGGTGCGGCGATGAGCGCCACCCGGGCGGCGGTGATCGGCGGTTTCGTCGTCGCGCTGGCGTTGTTCGGGCTGCTGGAGGTGCTCGCCCGGCGGCCGGGCTCGCGGATTCCGACGTTCGGTGACGTCTGCGCGTACGTGATGCAGTACGAGGTGGGCAGGGTGCCGGTGGGCCGGATCGGGGTCTTCGGATTCTGGTGGTGGGTCGGCTGGCACTTCTTCGCGCGGTGATCGAGATGATCGAATGTATCATTCTCGCATTGTGGGAACAGTGCGCAGGATGTGGACCTGAACGATAATTTGGGTGTGGTGCGGGCCACACCTGCCCGCCGCCTGTCCGCCTGGTCGCGGCCCCGGTGATCCCGGAGGTGCCGTCGTCGGCAATCCGGTGTCAACCTGTGGGAAGGTCGTGGCGTCATGCCCAGCAAGCCCAAGCCCGAATCCGTCAACGAAGCGCGCGAGCAGGCCCGCCGGGCATTGCAGATGTCGATGGACACCCGCCAGTAACGTCTGTGGGTCGCGTCCGGCCGCGCCGTCGCACGAATCGCGCGGCCTGGGTCGGTGTCGTCCGTCGCATCGGTGTGCGGTGATCCGCCTAGGTAAGTGATCTAGGCAATAGCGCTCCTTACCAATCGGCTGTCACGCTGTACGTCGATGGCCACCTCCGGCACCGCGCCACCGTCTCCACCGCCAGGCTCGGCGTCCGAACCAGGCTCGGCGTCCGAACCAGGCCCGGGAGCCGAACCACGGTCGGCCTCCACCCGACGGATCGTGCGCCTGGCACTGCCCGCCTTTGTGGTGCTGGCGGCCGAGCCGATCTACGTCCTCGTCGACACCGCCGTCGTCGGCCGCCTCGGGCCGGTGGCCCTCGCCGCCGTCGCGGTGGGTGGCACGGTGATGTCGGTGGCCGCCTGGCTCGGCACCGTCGCGGCGTACGGCACCACCGGCCGCGCCGCCCGCCGTTACGGCGCCGGTGACCGCACCGCCGCGCTGGCCGAGGGGGTCCAGGCGTCCTGGCTCGGAGTGTGCGCCGGACTGCTGCTCGCCGTGGCGCTGCAGATCCTGGCCGGTCCGATCACCGCTGGGCTCGCCGGGGCGCACGGCTCGGTCGCCGACGCCGCCGAGCAGTGGCTGCGGATCGCCGCCTGGGGCGCGCCGGGTCTGCTGCTGGCCGCCGCCGGCAACGGCTGGATGCGCGGTGTGCAGGAGACCCGCCGTCCGGTGCGGTACGTGCTGGCGGCGAACGTCGTCTCCGCCGTGCTCTGCCCGGTGCTGGTCTACCCGCTGGGACTGGGGCTGACCGGGTCTGCGGTGGCCAACGTCGTCGCGCAGACCCTGGGCGGTCTGCTCTTCGTCCGGGCGCTGGCGACGGCCGGGGCACCGCTGCGCCCCCGGCCGCACCTCCTGCTGACCCACCTCACCGTCGGACGTGACCTGCTGATCCGAGGCGCCGCGTTCCAGGTGAGCTTCCTGTCCGCCACCGCGGTCGCGGCCCGGTACGGCACCGTCCAGGTCGGCGCCCACCAGATCGCCATCCAGCTGTGGTTCTTCACCGCGCTGGCGATGGACGCGCTGGCGATCGCCGGGCAGTCGCTGGTCGGCGCGGCGTTGGGCGCCGGTGACGCGGCGGGCGCCCGGCTGCTCGCCCGCCGGCTGGTGCTGTTCGGCCTCCTCGCCGGCGTCGGATTCGCGGCACTGTTCACCGTCGGCGCTCCGGTGATTCCCGGCTGGTTCAGCCCCGACCCCGGGGTGCACGACCAGGCGATGGTCATCTGGCCGTGGTTCGTGGCGTTGCAGCCGGTGGCCGGGGTGGTCTTCGCTCTTGACGGAGTCTTCATCGGGGCGGGTGATCTGCGTTACCTGCGTAACCTCACGATCGGTGGCGCGTTCGGTGGATTCCTGCCGGTCATCTGGGCCGGCTACCTGCTCGACCTCGGCCTCGCCGGCATCTGGGCCGGGCTGGCGGTGTTCATGCTGGTCCGGCTGGTCGGGCTGGTCCACCGGCTGAGGTCGCCGCGGTGGACGGTACTCGGCGTGCCGGCCGGCCGGACCTGATCGCCACGGCGCATCGGGATCTGGCAGGCTTGGCAGTCGTGAGTACGCACGGACTGATCGTGGTCGACAAGCCGGCCGGGATGACCTCGCACGACGTCGTCGCCCGGATCCGACGGCTGGCCGGCACCCGGCGGGTGGGCCACGGCGGCACCCTGGACCCGATGGCGACCGGCGTGCTGGTGGTCGCGGTGAACCGGGCCACCCGGCTGCTCACCTACGTGATCGGCGTCGGAAAGACCTACACGGCGACCATCCGGCTCGGCGTGTCGACGGTGACCGACGACGCCGAGGGGGAGGTCACCGGCCGGTCACCGGTGGACGGTGTCACCGAGGAGCGGATCCGGGCCGGGCTGTCCGCGCTGACCGGGGAGATCGACCAGGTGCCCAGCGCGGTCAGCGCTATCAAGATCAACGGACAGCGGGCGTACCGGCGGGTCCGCTCCGGTGAGCAGGTCGAGCTGGCCGCCCGCCGGGTGACCATCTCCCGCCTCGACCCGGTCGCCGTCCACCCGCCGACCGACGGCAGCGTCGACGTCGACGTCGAGGTGTCCTGCTCGTCCGGCACGTACATCCGGGCCATCGCCCGGGACCTGGGGGCCGCGCTCGGCGTCGGCGGGCACCTCACCGCGCTGCGCCGGACCGCGGTCGGTGGGTTCACCGCGGCCGAAGCCGCGACCCTGGCCGAGCTTGAGGACCGGGCACCGGACGTGGTGCAGTTGCCCATGGCGACCGCCGCCAGCCGCTTCCTCACCGGCCGCGAGGTCGGCGCGGAGGAGGCGCGGGTGCTCGGCCACGGCGGCCCGATCGCACCGGTCGGGCGACCCGGGCCGTACGCGGTCTACGCCCGGGACGGCGAACTGCTCGCGGTGGTGTCGGAACGTGACGGCCGGGCCCGGGCGGAGATCGTGCTCGCGCCCGCGTGACAGCATCGAACCCGGCCGGTCACCCGGTTGGGCAAACCTTGGCGGCACAGGCGGGAGGCATCATGCAGCGGTGGCGGGGAGTCGAGGCGGCCAGTGGCGGCTGGGGCCGCGCGGTGGTCACCATCGGGGTGTTCGACGGCATCCACCGCGGGCATCAGGCAACCATCGGGCACGCCGTCAAGCGGGCCCGTGACCTCGGTATCCAGTCTGTGGTGGTGACCTTCGACCCGCATCCGGCGGAGGTGGTGCGGCCCGGTAGCCATCCGGCGGTACTCAGCGGCCCGGCCCGCAAGGCCGAGCTGATCGAAGCGCTCGGCGTGGACGTGCTCTGCGTACTGCCGTTCACCGTCGAGTTCTCCCGGCTGACCGCCGAGCAGTTCGTCCACGACCTGCTGGTCGAGCATCTGCACGCCGCCGTGGTGGTGGTGGGGGAGAACTTCCGGTTCGGGCACCGGGCCACCGGGGACGTCGCGCTGCTGGCGCGGCTCGGTCGCCGGTTCGGGTTCGCCGTGGAGGACGCCAGCCTGGTCACCGACAGCGGCACGGTCTTCTCGTCGACGTACATCCGGTCCTGTATCGACGCCGGGGACGTGACCGCCGCCGCCGCCGCGCTCGGCCGGCCGCACCGGCTCGAAGGGGTGGTGGTCCGCGGCGACCGGCGTGGCCGGGAGATCGGCTTCCCCACCGCGAACCTGCTCACCCCGCGGTACGCGGCGGTGCCGGCGGACGGCATCTACGCGGCCCGGCTGGTGCGCTCGGACGGCCCGGTCCGCCCGGACGGGCTCAGCGGAGGAGGCCCCGGGCTGCCGGCTGCGGCGTCCATCGGCACCAACCCCACCTTCGCCGGCCGTGACCGCCGGGTGGAGGCGTACGTCCTCGACTTCGACCGGGACATCTACGGAGAGCAGGTGGCGATCGACTTCGTCGCCCGGTTGCGGGAGACCCGCCGCTTCGACGGGGTCGGTCCGTTGGTCACTCAGATGAACGAGGACGTCGCTCAGGTCCGGACGGTGCTCGGGGTCTGACCGAGCCGGGGAGTGGGGCCCGGCGCGGGCCGCCGAGCGGGGCCTGACCCGGCGTCGGCGACCCCGGTGGGCAGCGGCGATCCGACGCACCGTGGCCTTGCCGGCCACCGTTCCGGCCGGCTGGTAGCCTGAACGCAGCGTCGGACCACCGACGATTCGTCTCGCCTGCCTGCACGACGCCGCGGGTGCGAGGCGAGGGACGACCCCACACAGATTCAGGGAGACCATGGCGCTCGACCAGGAAGCCAAGCGCAAGATCCGCGAAGAGTACGCCACCGCCGACGCGGACACCGGTTCGCCGGAGGTCCAGGTCGCGGTGCTCACCAAGCGGATCGCCGACCTCACCGGGCACCTCAAGGTGCACAAGCAAGACCACCACAGCCGTCGTGGTCTGCTGTTGCTGGTCGGCCGGCGCCGCCGGCTGCTCAACTACCTGCAGAAGAAGGACATCAACCGCTACCGGTCGCTCATCGAGCGGCTCGGCCTGCGGCGGTGACGTAGCGGCGCGGCGGGGGCCGTCCGCGGCCCCGCCGCGCCGCGTCACCACCATTCGACACCGGGCACCACGACCCACCCGTCGAAGGGAGCCGGTCAACGTACCGGTCCTCGGTAGTGGCCCCCGGGCCAGCCGGCCATCAGGCCGGCTCCCCCGGGCGCTTCGATCGATGACCGGCCGGTTGGGCAGCTCCCCGAGGTCGTGGCCCCACGACGCGTAAAGGAGCGCGACCCGACCATGACCGAGCAGCACACTCTCGGCACCCAACGCAGTACCGCCGTGATCGACAACGGGGCCTTCGGCACCCGCGAGATCACCTTCTCCGCCGGTCGGCTGGCCCGCCAGGCCGCCGGCTCGGTGATCGCCCAGCTGGGCGACACCGTGGTGCTCTCCGCGACCACCGCCAGCAAGCAGCCGCGTGAGCACCTCGACTTCTTCCCGCTCACCGTCGACGTCGAGGAGCGGATGTACGCCGCCGGGCGGATTCCCGGATCGTTCTTCCGCCGCGAGGGCCGGCCCAGCGAGGAGGCGATCCTCACCTGCCGGCTGACCGACCGGCCGCTGCGCCCGACGTTCGCCAAGGGCCTGCGTAACGAGGTCCAGGTGGTCGCCACCATCATGGCGCTGGACCCGGCCCACCCGTACGACGTGATCGCGATCAACGCGGCGTCGATGTCCACCAAGCTGTCCGGCCTGCCGTTCTCCGGGCCGATCGGGGCGACCCGGATCGCCCACGTCGACGGCGCGTGGGTGGCCTTCCCGACCTTGGAGGAGCTGGCCCGCGCCACCTTCGACATGGTGGTCGCTGGCCGGGCGCTGCCCGACGGCGACGTCGCGATCATGATGGTCGAGGCCGAAGCCACCCCGCACGCGCTCGGGCTGATAGCCGGCGGTGCCACCGCCCCCACCGAGGACGTGGTGGCCAGTGGGCTGGAAGCGGCCAAGCCGGCCATCCGCGAGCTGTGCCGGGCGCAGAGCGAGCTGGCCGAGGTGGCGGCGAAGCCGATCGCCGAGTTCCCGGTCTTCCTCGACTACGGTGACGACGTCTACGACGCGGTCGTGGCCGCCGGCCGTGACGAGGTCGCCGAGGCGTTGAAGATCGCCGTCAAGGCGGAGCGTGAGGACGCGCTGGACCGGATCAAGGTCAAGGTGGCCGGCGAGCTCGTCGAGCGTTTCGAGGGCCGGGAGAAGGAGATCGGTGCGGCCTTCCGGTCGTTGACCAAGTCCGAGGTGCGGGCCCGGGTGCTGCGCGAGCAGGTACGCATCGACGGTCGTGGACCCCGCGACATCCGCCCGCTCACCGCCGAGGTCGGGGTGCTGCCCCGGGTGCACGGTTCGGCGCTGTTCGAGCGCGGTGAGACGCAGATCCTCGGGGTCAGCACGCTGAACATGCTCCGGCTGGAGCAGATGCTGGACACCCTCTCGCCGGAGAAATCCAAGCGCTACATGCACAACTACAACTTCCCGCCGTACTCCACCGGTGAGACCGGCCGGGTCGGTTCGCCGAAGCGGCGCGAGATCGGCCACGGCGCGCTCGCCGAGCGGGCCCTGCTGCCGGTGCTGCCGACGCGCGAGGAGTTCCCGTACGCGATCCGTCAGGTCTCCGAGGCGCTCGGCTCCAACGGCTCGACGAGCATGGGCTCGGTCTGCGCCTCGACCCTGGCGCTGCTGTCGGCCGGGGTGCCGCTGAAGGCACCGGTGGCCGGGATCGCGATGGGCCTGATCTCCGACGAGGTCGACGGGCAGACCCGCTACGTGACGCTGACCGACATCCTCGGTGCCGAGGATGCGTTCGGCGACATGGACTTCAAGGTGGCCGGTACGCCGGAGTTCGTCACGGCGCTGCAGCTGGACACCAAGCTCGACGGCATTCCGTCCGACGTGCTGGTCGGTGCCCTGCAGCAGGCCCGCGAGGCCCGGATGACGATCCTGGAGGTCATGCGCCAGGCGATCGAGGGCCCGGCCGCGATGAGCGAGCACGCCCCCCGGGTGACCACGGTGAAGATCCCGGTCGACAAGATCGGCATGGTGATCGGCCCGAAGGGCCAGACCATCAACGCGATCCAGGACGAGACCGGCGCGGACATCTCGATCGAGGACGACGGCACCATCTACGTCGGCGCCACCAACGGGCCGGCCGCCGAGGCCGCCGTCGAGCGGATCAACGCGATCGCCAACCCGACCCTGCCGAAGCTCGGCGACAAGTTCCTCGGCACGGTCGTCAAGACCGCCGCGTTCGGCGCGTTCATCTCGCTGCTGCCCGGCCGCGACGGCCTGCTGCACATCTCCAAGGTGGGCGACGGCAAGCGGGTCGAGCGGGTCGAGGACCACCTCAACGTCGGCGACAAGGTCGAGGTGCAGATCGCCGACATCGACGCCCGCGGCAAGATCTACCTGGACAAGGTCCGTCCGGAGGGTGCCGAGGCGCCGGCCGCGTCCGACGGCGGCGAGCGTCCCGGTGGCCGCGACCGTGGCGACCGTGGGCCGCGTGACCGTGGTGACCGCGACCGCGCCGACCGGGGCCCCAGCCGGGGCGACGGCGGCGAGGGCGGCGAGCGCCGCCGACGTAACCGGCACAGCTGACGCCGGCCGAGATGGCCAGGACCGAACCGGTCACCGGCCGGGGCCTGTCCCGGCCGGTGACCCGGACACTTACCGCCGACCCGTTGGGCGGCACGGTACGCCGTACCGTGCTGCCCAACGGGCTGCGGGTGATCACCGAGGCGATTCCGGCGATGCGCAGCGTCTCCTTCGGCGTGTGGGTCGGGGTCGGCTCGCGCGACGAGACCCCGGCCCGATCCGGTGCCTCGCACTTTCTGGAACATTTGCTGTTCAAGGGGACGAAGCGACGTACCGCCTGGGAGATCTCCTCGCAGATCGAGGCCGTGGGCGGCGAGACGAACGCGTTCACCACCAAGGAGTACACCTGCTACTACGCCCGGGTCCTCGACGAGGACCTGCCACTGGCCGTTGACGTCGTCTGTGACCTGGTGGCCAACTCGGTGATCGACCCGGCCGACGTGGAGACCGAACGTGGCGTGATCCTCGAAGAGATCGCCATGCACGACGACGAGCCCGACGACGAGGTCCACGACCTGCTCGCCGAGTCCGTCTTCGGACCGCACCCGCTCGGCCGGTTGATCTCCGGCACCGAGGCGACGATCTCGGCGTTGACCCGCCGGCAGATCCACGACTTCTACCGGCGTCGCTACACCCCGGGGGCGATGGTGATCGCCGCCGCTGGCAACCTCGACCACCGGGCGGTGGTCCGCCAGGTACGGGCCGCGCTGCGGGGCAGTCCGTTGGACGCCGAGCGGCCCGGTGCTCCGGCGCCGCTGCGCCCGGCCACCCCGGCGGTACGCACCCGCCGGCCCCGGGTGATGCTGCGCCGCAAGGAGACAGAGCAGGCGCATCTGGTGCTTGGTGGCCCGGGTATCAGTCGCGGCGACGACCGCCGGTTCGCGCTCGGCGTGCTGAACAACGTCCTCGGTGGCGGCATGTCCAGCCGGCTGTTCCAGGAGGTACGGGAACGCCGTGGGCTCGCCTACTCGGTCTACTCGTACGCCAGCCAGTACGCCGACGGCGGGACCTTCGCCGTCTACGCCGGATGTGCGCCGAGCCGGGTCGACGAGGTGCTGGAGCTGGTCCGGGCGGAGCTGGCGGCGGTCGTCGAGCACGGGGTGAGCTCCGACGAGCTGGCCCGGGGCAAGGGAATGAGCCGGGGCGGGTACGTGCTGGGGCTGGAGGACACCGGATCCCGGATGGGCCGGCTGGCCAAGGGGGAGCTGCTCTACGGCGAGCAGCTGACCGTGGACCAGCTGCTGGGTCGGGTGGCGGCGGTGACCGCCGAACAGGTCGGCGCGGTCGCCGCCGAGCTGCTCACCCGACCGATGTCCCTGGCGGTGATCGGCCCGGTGGAGTCCGCGACGTTGGCCGGCCGGTAGTCCTCGCCGGTGGGGTAGGGCGCTGGCCGGACCGCAGTCCCCGCCGGTGGGATAGGTTGTGCCGGTGAGCGAAGACGGTACGAATGTGACAGTTTCCCCGGGTAGGTCCGGGGTGGCCGCCCGGTCGTCCGCCGCACCGGTCCGGGTCGGCGTGCTCGGGGCCCGCGGCCGGATGGGCGTGCAGGTCTGCCGGGCGGTCGAGGGGGCCGACGGACTCGCCCTCGTCGCCACGATCGACGAGGGCGACCGGCTGTCCGACGCCTCGGACGCCGCCGCCGAGGTGGTCGTCGACTTCACCAACCCCGACGCGGTGATGGACAACCTGCGCTGGTGCGTCGACCAGGGGATCAACGTGGTCGTGGGGACCAGCGGGTTCACCGATCAGCGCCTCGACCAGGTCCGCTCCTGGCTGACCGACAGGCCCGAGATCGGCGTGGTGATCGCCCCCAACTTCGGCATCGGCGCGGTGCTGATGATGCAGTTCGCGGCGAAGGCGGCGCGGCACTTCGAGTCCGTCGAGATCATCGAGCAGCACCACTCGGCCAAGGTGGACGCGCCCAGCGGCACCGCCGGGCACACCGCGCGGGTGATCGCGGCGGCCCGGGCCGCCGCCGGGTCGGCCGCGATGCCGGACGCCACCACCGCCGAGGTGCCCGGCGCGCGGGGCGCGGACATCGACGGGATCCGGGTGCACTCGGTACGGGCCGCCGGTCTGGTCGCGCACCAGGAGGTGCTGTTCGGCACGGCGGGGGAGACCCTGACGATCCGGCACGACTCCTACGACCGTGCGTCGTTCATGCCGGGGGTGCTGCTGGCGGTACGGGCGGTGACGCGCCGCCCCGGGTTGACCGTCGGGCTGGACAGCCTGCTCGACTGAGCCCTGGTGGGTGCCCGGCTGGCCGAACAACTACTCCTCGGCTGGCCGGGTCACTGTTCTTCGGCGGCCGGTGGGACCGCCACGTGCAGCCGCAGCTGCGGCACCAGCATGTCGGCCACGTCCAACGCCCGCGTCGCCCCGTCCGGCTCCCAGCCGGCTGAGCCGAGGAACTTGCGGGTCGCCGGGTCCCGTTCGTACGCCCAGGCGACCGCAGTGTCGAAGCCGTCGGTGCGCCACAGGTCCACGGCGGCGGCGAGCAGTCGGCTGCCGTGTCCCCGCCGGCCCCAGCGCGGCTCGACCAGCAGGTCGGTGACGGCGGCGACCCGGTCACCGAGCGCCTCGGCCGGTTCCTCGGGAGCCAGGGCCTGCTCGTCGGCCGGACCGGACGCGGTGAAGCCCACCAGATAGGATTGCTCGGCCTGCTCGACGGCGACCAGCACCCGGTGCCGCTGCGACGGCGGATCGTTGATCGCGGCGTCCCACCGCTGCGCCAGCCAGCCCTCGTCCACCTCGTCGAGCACCTGGCGGGGCAGCAGCCGCCGGTAGGCGACCCGCCAGGTGGTCAACTGGATGCGGGCGATCTCACCAGCGTCGCCCGGTCGGGCAGGACGGACATATCCGAGCGCCATGAGTGGTCAGCGTACGGACAGGGGGGCGGCCATGCCGCAGCGGGCCGCCGGGGGCACCGGTCGGCGGGTGGCGATCGTCGCGGTGCTCGCGGTCGTCGTCGCCGGCTTCCTCGCCGTCGCCGCCGAACGGCACGGCTTCTTCGACCTCAAGGTCTACTACGGGGCGATGCACCACTGGCTGCGCGACGGCGGCGAACTCTACGACCACATGAAGCCGTTCAGCCAGTACGGGTTCACCTACCCGCCGTTCGCCGCGCTGGTGATGTCGCCGATGGCGGTCCTGCCGTGGCATCTGGCGATCGTGGTGAGCGTGACGCTCGCCGTGGTGACCAGTGCGCTGGTGCTGTGGTGGCTGGTCGACCCGATCTCCCGCCGCGAGGGCTGGACCCGCTGGTTCGCCTTCGCGGTCGCCGTCTGCCTGGTGGCCGCGTACGAGCCGATGCGTGAGACGGTGAACTTCGGCCAGGTCAACACGCTGCTGCTGGTCCTGGTCGCGGCCGACCTGCTGTGGCTGGTCGCGGCCGGGTCGCCGGTGCCGCCGCGCTGGCGCCGGTTCGCCGGGGTCGGGGTCGGCCTGGCCACGGCGATCAAGCTGACCCCGGGCATCTTCATCGTCTACCTGCTGGTCACCCGGCGGTGGCGGGCGGCGGTCACCGCCGCCGGTACGGCGACCGTGGCGACCCTGGTCGCGGCGGCGGTCGCGCCGGACGCGTCCCGGGAGTTCTGGACGCAGGCGCTGTGGAACACCGACCGGGTCGGTGCGCTGGACTTCGTCTCCAACCAGTCGCTGCGCGGGGTCGTCGCCCGGATCGATCCGCTGCATCCGAGCACCGTCGCCTGGCTGGTGCTGGTGCTGGTCACGTTGATCTGGTGGGCGTGGCGGTGCCGCCGTGCGGTCGCCGCCGGTGACGAGGCGACCGGGCTGGCGTTGACCGGCGTGGTCGGCTGCCTGGTCAGCCCGGTCACCTGGGTGCATCATCTGGTGTGGTTGCTGCCGGCGCTGATCCTGCTGGTGGACAACGGGCTCGCCGCGTCGCGGGGCAGCCGGCGGCGCCGGGCGCTGCTCGGCTTCGCCACGGTCGGCTATCTGCTGCTGATCAGCCGGCTGGTGTGGATCTGGCGCGAGTCCGACGCCGCCAACCTGGCCGGCTTCGTGGGCAGCAACGCGTACGTGTGGGTCAGCCTCGGCCTCCTGCTGTTCCTGCCGGTACGCGAACTGGACCGGTCCGTCCGCTGGCCGGCGCCGGCCAGCGGTCGACCGATCACATCGAGGTGAGGCTGACGCACGTCAAGACGCGAAGATGACGTGTGTCAGCGTCACCTCGAGGCCGCGCACGGGCTCATCGCGCGGCGAGGTGTGGGTGTCGGGTGGTGGGTCGGTAGCCGTGGCGTAGGTAGAGGTCGCGGGCTGCGGGGCCGCCTGCCGGTCGGTGGTGTGGGCGATCGGGTACGGCAGCCACAGCGCCGTCCCGGCCAGGTTGACGATCGTTGTAGACGGTGCCGGCGGCCATCGCCTGGGTCAGGAGTCCGGGGCTGAGCCGCTGGTAGACGTCGCGCCGCCGTGCCGGGTCGGGGATCAGCCAGCGGGCGTCGGGGGTGTCGACGAACGCGTCGACCAGCACCCAGGCGAGGCGCGGTACGTCGTCCACCCCGGCCCGCCGCACCCGCACCGGGCTGGCCGGCCGGGCCGGTCCGGGTGCGGTCACCGCCGGCTCCGCCGGTCGTGCTGGCCCCGTTGGCCGTGTTGGCTGTGCCGGCTTCGTCCGTCGGTGGCGGCGAGCGGCCGTAGCAGCTGGTCGACCCCTGGTGGTACGGGGGTGAGCAGTTGCCGGAGCTGCCGTCGGGCGGTCGACGTGTCGGCTCCGAGGATGTGGCCGCCGAGTCCGGTCGCGACACAGAGTCGGGCCAGCGTGCTGTCGTGTGTGTTGAGGCGGGTGCGGCGGCGTACCCGCATCGTCAGCCGCGCCCACGGCCAGGCCGCGACGTTCGTGTCGACCGGCGGGTAGCCGGTGTGTCGACGCAGCCAGCGGCGGACCGTGCGGGGCCGGACCAGCCCGGCGACGGTGAGCCGGTCGGCGACGCTGCGGTACGCGTGCCCGGCGAGCCGGTCGATCCAGGCGGCCGGCGGGTGCGGTGTGTCGGTGTCGATCCAGCGAAGCACCGTACGGCCCCACGGGTCGACGGCACCCGGCGCGGCCGTACCGGTGACGACCTTGCCGGTCGCGGCGACCGTGACCGCGCCGACGTAGGCCAGGTCGGCGAGCATCGCGGCGGCCAGCCCACGCCCGACGGTCCGGGCCGGCACGCGCAGTCGGCCGGTGACGTCGTCGTGGGCGATCAGGAACAGTTCGTCGGCGAGCCAACCGGTCGGCGGCAGCGGTACGGCCGGTTCCGCCAGCGGTGTCGCTGCGGGTGATGTGGTGGACCAGTCGCGGGTGCGGGTGCGGTAGACGGTCACCGGGCGGCCCGCCTCGTCCAGGCCAGGAACCGGGTGAACAGGTCCCCCGGGGTCGCCTCGTCGGGCAGGTCGGCGATCGCCTCGACCATCCGTTCTGCCGCGTACATGCTGCGCGAGATCGGGTCCAGGTTCGCGGTCAACTCGGCCCGCGCGTACCCGCACGGCCAGTCGACCTGCGGCCCGCACCCCGAACAGGACCACACCGGCCGTACGGGCACGTGCAGCACGTCATCCAGCCCGGTCACCGGTGCTGCGCCCCGGCCTGGTTGCGGTGCCGCCGCCCGCGCACGCTCGACTGCGACGGCGGTAGGGCTGGCGTGGTGCCCCAGGTCCGCTCGATCGGCGCGGTGCAGTCCGGGCAGGTCAACGTCTGCCCGCACACCGGACACCACCGGTGCCGACACCGACACAACACGAACCCACCCACCACGCCAGCGAGAAGACCGGCCACGGTCGCAAGCAAAATCCACAACGCTCCTCCAACGGCCCCTTGATCGACTTCGGTACAGCGGTTTCATGCGCAGCACAACAAGCGTCACGGCGTCGATGTACGAGGTGATTGATCAACGACATGTCGTCCGCCTGCGTCAAACCCACACTGGACGAAGCCAACCTCAACCTGCAGAGGTAATCTGTCGCCTGAAGGCTGTAGACAGCGACGGGCGACAGTGGGAGGCCGCGATGACACCACAGTCAGGGGCTACCGGCGAAAGCGACCCGACTCACTTCGGTAGCGCGGTCCGAACACTCCGGGTCGGTCGCGAGTGGTCGCTTCGGGATCTTGGCGAACGGATCCGGTTCAATCGCGGCTACATCGGGAAAGTAGAACAAGGTGACAAGTTTCCTGAACGGCAGTTCGCCGAACTCGCCGACCGGGCACTAGACGCTAATGGTTTCCTGGTGGCAGCATGGCGAGACGCAGCCGAAGAGCGACGAAAGGCGCTGGCGACAGGGCGGCTGCTGACCGCCTCGACCAAAGACTCGCTGAATATGATCGCAGCCGTGGAAGAGTCCATGGACCTGACCGATCTAGAGCAAGCCGCGACCCAGCTTTCGATCGCATACCTTGGCGCCGCTCCAGCGCCGATGCTGCGTTCCGCAGTAGAATTGCGAGGCGATGTCCTACGCCGCCTGCGAAGCCGCCAATACCGGCCGAATGAGCTGGCCGACCTGTATCAGATAGCTGGTCGCCTTCAAGGCATTCTTGCCTACGCCGCTCTCGACCTGGGAGAGTCGGCGGTAGCGATGACACATGCGGATGCGGCGCTGGTATGCGCCGAAAATTCGGGTGATCGTGAGCTCCGAGCCTGGGCGCGGGGAACCCAGAGCCTCATAGCCAGATTTGATAGCAGCTATAGCCAAGCCCTTGCGTACGTCGCGGACGGGCTCGCGCACTCAGCTGCCAGCGCAAGCAGACTTCGCCTGCTATGCGGGTACGCCCAGTGCAAGGCGAACCTTGGGGACTCGGCAGGCAGCAACCGAGCCCTCGACCAAGTGCAACATGAGCGGGAGAAGTTGATCCCGAGAGCCTCGGAGCGCGGGATATTCGACTTCAGCGAGGCCAAGCAGCACTATTATGCCGGCAGCAGCCTGATCTGGCTGGATGAAGCCTCGGACGCAGACCGGGCAGCCCGGGAAGCATCCGAGGCAATTCGCCTTTGGGAGAACGGTTCGGAGGAGGATCGATCGCTAGACGACGAAGCGCTGGCGCGCGTTTATCAGGGCACCGCCTACCTGAAGGTCGGCAAACTGGACGAAGCTGCGGCAGTCGTTCGTCCAGTGCTCAATCTTCCACGGGAGCGCCGCATTTCGTGGATCAATAAACGTATCGGACGCATGGCCGACATGCTCGGTGCCAAGCGATTCACCGGGACTCGGAAGGCCGATCAGTTGCGGACCGAGATCCGTGCCTTCGCCGAAGTCACGTAGCTCGGATCGAATTTTCCGATTCTCGGTCAACTGGCGAGGGTGAGGATCCGGTTGCCGGCGATCCGGGCCAGGTAGCGCACCTCGTCGAGCCCGACCGGGCTTTGCCCCGGTGAGCGGGGCACCTGGTAGACGCTGCGTTCCCCGTCCGGGCGCAGCCCGGCCGCCTGGTAGAACCGCCGGGCCCGCTGGTTGCCGTCGAGCACCCACAGTCGCATCGCGCGCCAGCCCTGCCCGGTCAGCCCGGCGATCGAGGCGGACAGCAGGACGCGGCCGACCCCGGTGCCCCAGTGCGTGGGGTCGACGTACATGCTGACGATCTCGCCGTACGTCGGATCGAGTTGGTCCCGGTCCTGGTCGATCCGGTACGGGCCGTAGGTGCTGAACCCGACGATCTGCTCGCCTTCGGTGGCGACCAGGGTGCGGAACGGCTGGTCCGGGTCGGCGGTGCCGACGTCGCGGCGGCGCTGCGCCCAGGCGGCGACGTTGAGCCGGTCGAGCACGTCGGCGGGGATCAGGCCCGCGTAGCCGGCCTGCCACGCGCGCACGTGGACCCCGGCGATCGCCTCGGCGTCCTCCGGAGTCTCCTGCCTGACTTCTGGCATATGGGGATTTCTATCCTGTTTCACAACCGACGTCCAGCAGCGCCGGCCGGGTGTCGGCCGGCGCCGGACGCGGGTGCGGCCAGCGGCGGCTAGAGCGTGGTCGGAGCGTGGCTAGAGCTGGACCACGTGGCCCACCCGGGGCGGGGTGCGGCCGGCGAGGACCTCCAGCCAGGTGCTGCACAGGGCATCCGGTCCGTGGCCGACCCTGATGTCGACCCATCCGGTGACGATGGTGGCGAACCGCCGCCAGGCGTCGGCGAAGCGCCGGTCGAGGCCGTCACGACCCCAGTCGACGGTGCGTTTGCGCATCTGGGCCGGGGCGAAGAAGACCTCGCCGGCGGCGTCGGCGTTCGGGGTCTGGTTGGTCAGACCCACCGCCACGTCCCGGACGAGCCGGTCGCCGAGGTGCGCGTGCAGGGCGGCGCGGGTCGCCGGTACGCCGGACAGGTCGAGATAGACGGTCGGTACCCGGTCGAGCGCGGCCACGCCGTTGTACGGCAGCACCTGGTCGTAGCAGCCGAGTGACTCGGTGAAGGCGACGTTTCCGGGTGAGGTGAGACCGACCAGCCGCGGGCCGCGGTCCCGCAACTCGAACGCGGCGGCGTACGCGGTCTTGCTGGAGGCGGAGGAGAGCACCACGGTCGAGGCGCCGTGGCAGTCGTTGTCGACGAGATGGTCGGCGAGCATGAACGAGGTGAAGAAGAGCGGCCGGTAGAGGATCAGCAGATCCTCCTCGTCGGCGCGGTACGCTTCGTCGCCTGTGGTCAGCCGGTACGCGTTGTAGGGCGACGGGAGGTCGCTTCGGTGTTCGCTGACGTCGCGGAACCCGGTCGGGTCCATCCGGCCGGGACGCACGACCAGGTGGCGGGCGGGCGGCAGGTAGCCGTAGAGCCGCTGGCCGGCGGTCACCCCGGTGACCCTCGACGCGACCACCTCGGCGAATCCCCAGAGCGGAACGAGTCCGTGGTCCGGCCCCAGCCCGTGTGGCTCGGGTGGGAAGAACCGCCAGTAGCGCAGGGTGTCGCCGAGTACCGCGTACGTCACGTTGTTCGCGGTCACCCCGACCCGGTCGACTCGCAGCACCGCTTCGCCATCGGCGGGGTCGGGTGCCGGCCTGTCGACCAGGACGGTCCGGGTGAGGTCGTCGCGCGCGACCGCGAATGTCCAGCTGGGAGCCATGACGCGACGCTAGGGCAGGTGACGACGACCGCACAACGTTCCAGCGAGCAGGCTGGTGATTCTACCGATGCGGTACGCGGACGGCGCCACAGAGACTGATGTGTGTCGATAGCCTTCCGTCCTTGAGGAGGATCTGGCATGCGTCCCACCATCATGAGCGGTGCGCGTCCCGTCCCGGGCTTCGTGACCCGGCTCTGCCTGACCGTCGCGTTGGTTGCCGTCGCGGGTGTCGCGGCGGCCGCCCCGGCGCAGGCGCAGACCAACCCGTACCAGCGCGGCCCGGCACCCACGCACGCGATCCTGGAGGCCAGCCGCGGCCCGTTCGCCACCAGCCAACAGTCGGTCTCGTCGCTGGTCAGCGGCTTCGACGGCGGGGTCATCTACTATCCGACGACCACCAGTGAGGGAACCTTCGGCGCGGTCGCCATCTCGCCCGGCTACACCGCGAGCTGGTCGAGTCTTGCCTGGCTCGGCCCGCGGATCGCCTCCCACGGTTTCGTGGTCATCGGCATCGAGACCGAGAGCCGGTTCGACCAGCCGGGCAGCCGGGGTCGCCAGCTGCTGGCCGCGCTCGACTACCTGGTCGACCGGAGCCCGGTGCGGACCCGGATCGACCCGGACCGGCTCGCGGTGGCTGGTCACTCCATGGGCGGCGGGGGCAGCCTGGAGGCCGCCGTCGACCGGCCGTCGCTACGGGCCGCGGTGCCGATCGCACCGTGGAACACGGACAAGACCTGGACCACCGTCGCAGTGCCGACGCTGATCGTCGGCGGCGAGTACGACACGATCGCCCCGGTCTACAGCCACGCGAAGCCCTTCTACGACTCGATTCCGGCCTGGACGGAGAAGGCGTACCTGGAGCTGAACGGAGAGGGACATCTCTTCCCACAGGTCCCGAACACCGAGCTGGCCAAGCAGGGGGTGGCCTGGCTGAAACGCTTCGTGGACGACGACACCCGGTACACGCAGTTCCTCTGCCCGGGGCCGTCGGGTCTGGCGATCGAGGAGTACCGCAGCACCTGTCCCTTCTGATTCGGCCGGCCGGCGGGCGGGGTGCGGGGTGGTCGCCGACCGGGCGACCACCCCGCACCGTTTCCGTCACCCCGTGCCGCTTCCGTGTCCGCGACCTGTCGGCTAAATTGCATCCGGAGTGCAAAAACTATTCTCGGAGGTTGCCGTGCCGGACACCGACACCGACCAGCTCCGTGACCCGGACCAGCTCCGTGACCCGGACCAGCTCCGCGACCCGGATCAGCTGCGTGGCGTGGTGGCCGGGTTCCTCCGCCGGCACGACCGGACCGGGGACCGGACCGCCTTCCTGCGGGCCCGGTTCGACGCCGGGCTGGCCTGGGTGCATCATCCCGTCGGCCTCGGCGGGCTGGGCCTGCCCTGGCATCTGCAGGCGGTCGTCGACGACGAGTTCACCCGGGCGGGTGCCCCGGACAACCGCCCACGCCGCAACAGCATCGGCCTCGGGATGGCTGCGCCGACGCTGCTGCGGCACGGTACGCCGCAGCAGCAGCGGCGCTGGTTGCGCCCGCTCTGGACCGGTGAGGAGATCTGGTGCCAGCTGTTCAGCGAGCCCGACGCCGGCTCCGATCTGGCCGCGGTGGCGACCGGCGCCGAGCGGTCCGGCGACGGTTGGCTGGTCGACGGTCAGAAGGTCTGGACGTCGCTCGCCCACCGTGCCCGGTGGGCGATCCTGCTCGCCCGCACCAGCTCCACCGGCCGGCGCCACGCCGGGTTGACCTACTTCGTCTGTGACATGACCGCACCGGGAGTGCAGGTGCGTCCGCTGCGCCAGATGACCGGTGAGGCCGAGTTCAACGAGGTCTTCCTCACCGGGGTCCGGCTGCCCGACGCCATGCGGATCGGTGAGGTCGGCGAGGGCTGGCAGGTCGCCCGTACCACGTTGATGAACGAGCGGGTCGCCATCGGCGGCCGGCCGCTGGCCCGCGAAGGCGGCATGATCGGCGTTCTGGCCGACGCGTGGCGCCGGCAACCGGAGATTCGGCGTACCGGCCCGCACCAGGATCTGCTGCGGCTGTGGGTCCGAGCCGAGGCGGCCCGGCTGACCGCGCTGCGCCTGCGTCAGCAACTGGTCGCGGGGCAGCCCGGACCGGAGGGCTCCGCAGTGAAGCTCAGCTTCGCCGAGCTGAACCAGCTGATCAGCGGCCTGGAGATCGAGGTACGTGGCGCGGCCGGCCTGCGGCACGACGACTGGACGATGCGCCGCCCCGAGGAGCCGGACCTGCTCGGCCGGACCGCCACCTACCGCTACCTGCGGGCCCGCGGCAACTCCATCGAAGGTGGAACCTCGGAGATCCTGCGCAATGTCATCGCCGAGCGGGTGCTCGGCCTGCCGAGCGAACCCCGGGTGGACCGATGACGAATCTGCTCTACGACGAGACCGAGGAGGCGCTGCGGGCGAGTGTCCGCGCGCTGTGCGCGGCGGTCAACCCGACCGGGCGCGTTCTGGCCCGGTTGGCCTCCGACGAGCCGTACGACCCGCGACTCTGGCAGCGGCTCGCCGACGAGCTGGGCGTCGTCGGACTGGCGGTGCCCGAGGAGTACGGCGGTGCCGGCGCCGGTCTTCGGGAGGTCGCCGTGGTTCTGGAGGAGCTGGGCCGGGCCGTGGCGCCGGTGCCCTATCTGGGCAGCGCGGTGGTCGCCACCCGGGCCCTGCTGCGCTGCGGTGCGACCGATCTGCTCGCCCCGGTCGCGGCCGGTCGTACCCGTGCCGTACTGGTGGTGCCGGTGTCCACCGCGCCAGGGGACGACTGGCCGACGGTCGAGGTCGGGCCTGCGGCGGCACCGGGCGCGGGCTCCGGCGCGGCGACCGTTTCTGGCGTGGTGGCCGGTGTCGCCGACGCGCTCCCCGCCGATCTGCTGCTCGTCCCGGCCCGGGACGGGCTCTACGCGGTCCGGGCCTCCGGCCCGGGAGTGCGGATCTCCCCGGTGGTATCGCTGGACGGCACCCGGCCGCTCGGCGACGTCGACCTGACCGCCGCCCCGGCGGTCCGGCTCGCCGACGGTTCGGCAGCAGTCGTGGCGGTACGCGACGGGCTGGTGGCCGGTGCGGCGATGCTCGCGTCGGAGCAGGTGGGGGTCGCCGAGTGGTGTCTGGACAGTACGGTCCGCTACGTCCGCGAGCGGTTCCAGTTCGGTCGCCCGGTCGGCTCGTTCCAGGCGGTCAAGCATCGGCTGGCCGATGTCTGGGTGGGTATCGCCGAGGCCCGGGCGGTGGCCCGGTACGCCGCTGACCGCGTCGCGGCTACGCAGCCACCGGGCCCGGCGCCCGTTGACGCCGAGACGGAGCTGGCGGCGGCCGTCGCCGCGGCGCACTGCTCGGCGGTCGCGGTCACCGCGGCGGAGACCTGCGTGCAGTTGCACGGCGGCATCGGGTTCACCTGGGAGCACCCGGCCCACGTGTTCCTGAAACGGGCCAAGAGCAACGCCGTCATGTTCGGTACGCCCGACCGGCACCGCGCGGCGCTGGCCCGGCTGGTCGACCTGCCCGGCCCGGTCGTGGCCTGACCGGTCGTGCCCGGCCCGGTCGGCCGGCCTGACCGGCCAGCCCACGACCGCCGTCGAGTCAAAGATCATGCATCAGTAATGCATGATCTTTGGCCATCCTCTGATGACCGACCCAAGTCCTCAACATGGTTCCAACCAGGTTACACGACTGCTTCGTGGGTGTTGACCTGGTGATCCAAAAACGTACACTGTCAGTGTAATTAATGCCCCCGGCCAAGGGACGGGCGATGGGACGAGGACTCGGACTGCGAAACGTCGGGGTGCGCTTCGGTGGGCTCACCGCCCTCGACGACGTCTCCCTCGACGTGCCACCCGGCACGGTGACCGGGGTGATCGGCCCGAACGGCGCAGGCAAGACCACTCTGTTCAACGTCGTCTGTGGATTCGTTTCGCCGGACGTCGGCACCATGACCCTGGACGGGCAGCCGTTCCGGCCCCGCCCGCACCGGCTCACCCGACTCGGGATCGCCCGCACCCTGCAGGGCACCGGACTCTTCGCTGGGCTCACCGTCCTGGAGAACGTGATGACCGGGGCCAACCACCGCGCCCGGACCGGCTTCCTCGCCGCCCTGTTCGCCCTGCCCCGGGCCGACCGTGACGAACGGCGGCTGCGTGCTCAGGCGCTCAACGCCCTCGACCGGCTCGGCGTCGCCGCACACGCGGCACGGCTGCCGGGCACCCTGCCGTTCGCGGTCCGCCAGCGGGTGGCACTGGCCCGGGCGCTCGTCGCCCGGCCCCGCCTGCTGCTGCTCGACGAGCCGGCCGGCGGGCTCGGCGACGAGGACGTCAGGCAACTCGCCGACCTGATCCGCGACCTGCCCGGTCGGGCCGTCGACCCCTGCTCGGTGCTGCTCGTCGAGCACCACATGGACCTGGTCATGTCCACCTGCGACCAGGTCGTCGTGCTGGACTTCGGCCGGGTCGTCGCGACCGGCACCGCTGAGCAGGTCCGCACCGCTCCCGCAGTCGTCGAGGCGTACCTCGGCGCGGCGGTCGACGACCCGGCACCCACACCCGGACCCCGCTCCGCAGCGGCACCGCAACCGCCCGCGACAGCGGACGGGCGGTGACCTGGTGACCGCCGAGGAGCTGCTCACCGTCCGGGACCTGGCCGCCGGGTACGGGGCCGTGCCGGTGCTGCGGGACGTCGACCTGACCATCCACACCGGCACCATCGTCGCTGTGGTGGGCGCCAACGGCGCCGGCAAGACGACGCTGCTGCGGACCCTTTGCGGCATGGTCCCGGCGAGCGCGGGACGGGTGGTGCTCGCCGGCGCGGACCTGCGCGGCGTACCGGTCGAGGAGGTGGTACGGCGGGGCATGGCGCACGTGCCGGAAGGGCGTGGGGTGATCGGCGAGCTGACCGTCCACGAGAACCTGCGGCTCGGTGGGCTCTGGCGGCGCGACCGGGCCGACGCGGCCCGTGCCCTCGACGAGGTCTATCAGCTCTTCGAACCGCTGGCCCGGCGGCGCCGATGGCACGGCCACCAGCTCTCCGGCGGGGAGCGGCAGATGCTCGCCCTCGGTCGGGCGCTCGTCGCCCGTCCCCGGCTGCTGCTGCTCGACGAACCGTCACTCGGCCTGGCGCCCCGGGTGATCACCCAGATCATGGTGCTGCTCCGGCGGCTGCGGGACGAGACCGGACTGACCGTCCTGCTCGTCGAGCAGAACGTCCACGGCGCACTCTCCGTCGCCGATGAGGCGGTGGTCATGTCCCTGGGCCGGATCGTCGTGCGGGCTCCCGCCGCCCGACTGCGCGACGACGAATCGCTGCGCCACCACTATCTCGGCTTCTGACCGCCGAATCCCGGATCTCCGACCGCACCAGGAGGCCCCGTTGGACCGCTTCCTCTTCCTCACCCTCGACGGGCTGTCGCGAGGCGCGGTCTACGCCGCGTTCGCGCTGGCCCTCGTCCTGATCTGGCGGGCCGCCCGGGCGGTCAACTTCGCCCAGGGCGCGATGGCCGCCGCCACCGCGTACGTCGGCTACGGCGTCGCCGCCGCGACCGGCTCGTACTGGATCGGCTTCCTGACCGCGATCGCCGCCGGTCTGCTGCTCGGCGCCGCCGTCGAGCGGATCGTCATGCGCCACGTCGGGCACGCCTCCCCGCTCAGCCCGGTGATCGTGGCGCTCGGGCTGGTCCTGGTCATCCAGGCCGGGCTGGGCATCGTGTACGGCAACGAGTTCCGTCCGGCGCCGACGCCGCTGTCCCGCTCCGCCGTCACGGTCGGTGGGCTGCGCCTGCTCTCCCCGTACGACCTGTTCGTCTTCGGCGCCGTCGGGGTCGTCGTGGTCGCGCTGGCGTGGATCTTCGCCCGGACCGCCGTCGGCCTGCGGATGCGGGCGGCGGCCTTCGCCCCGGACGTCGCCCGGTTGCTCGGGGTACGGGTCGGCGGGATGCTCACCCTCGGCTGGGCACTCGCGTCGGCCGTCGGGGCGCTCGCCGCGATGCTGGTCGTCCCCACCGAGCTCGGCCTGCACCCGAACGCGATGGACCTGGTCTTCGTCTCGGCGTTCACTGCGGCCGTGGTCGGTGGCCTGGAAAGCCCACCCGGAGCGGTGGTCGGTGGCCTCGCCGTCGGTCTGGCCCTGTCCTACGTGGGCGGCTACGCGGGCAGCGACGTCACCCCGCTCGCCGTCCTGACACTGCTGCTGGCGGTGCTGCTGATCCGACCGGGCGGACTGTTCGCCACGGCGACGGCGAGGCAGGTGTGAGCGCCTACACGCTGCCCCGTCACCTCGGCCTGCTCGCCGTCGGCGTGCTGGCGGTGCTGGCGTCGAGCTACCTGCTGGAGCCGTACCGGCTGTTCCAGGCCGCGACCGTGGCTGCCTTCCTCTGCGCCACCGCCGGCCTGACCGTCCTCACCGGCCTGAACGGGCAGCTCTCCCTCGGCCACGGTGCGCTGATGGCGGTCGGCGCCTACAGCCTGGCGCTCAGCCAGCGTGCCCTCGCCGAGCGCGGCCTGACCGGCGGCGGCGCGCTGCCGATCTCGCTGCTGGCGGCGGTGCTGGTCACCACCGCCCTCGGCGCGGTGATCGGGGTGGCGGCCGCCCGCATCCGGGGTCCCTACCTGGCGGGCGTCACGCTCACCGTGGCGATCGCGGTGCCCGCGCTGACGGTCACCTTCAGTGGGGTCTTCAACGGCGAGCAGGGGCTCGCGGTGCCGCTCGCGCCACCGCCGGCCGTCCTCGGGCCGTACTTCCCGTACGAGCGGTGGCAGCTCTGGCTGGTGGCGGCGGTGACCCTGCTCGCGTTGCTGCTGCTGACGAACCTGGTCCGGAGCCGGTACGGCCGGCTGCTGCGCGCGGTCCGCGACGACGAGGTCGCCGCCGGTTTGGCCGGCCTGCCGGTTGCCGGCATCCGGGTGCTCGCCTTCGTGGTCAGCGCCGCCGCCGCCGGACTGGGCGGGGCGCTGCTCGCGTTGCTGACCCAGAACGTCTCCCCGGGAGCGTTCTCGCTGGCCCTGTCGCTCTCGCTGCTGACGGCGGTGGTGGTCGGTGGGCTCGGCCGGCTCGCCGGAGCAGCCTGGGGCGCGCTGCTGCTGGTGGCGTTGCCGGAGCTGACCCACAGCCTCGCCGAGGCGCTGCCGTTGACACCGGCGCTGGCGCACCGGATGGAGGGCAACCTGCCGTTGGCGATCTTCGGGCTCACCCTCGTCCTCGTCGTGATCGTCGCACCCGGTGGGGTGCAGGGACACCTGTCCCGGCTGGCCCAAGCCGCGTGGACCCGGCTGCCGCATCGGGCGGCACCACCGACCACCTGACCACCCGACCACCGCACCGTCCGTGACCCGCACCTGCACTGACCTGCACCTGCACTGACCCGCACCTGCACTGACCCGCACCGATCAAGCGCACCGTCACGATCACGCCAACACCGAGAGAGGTGTCCGTCGATGTCACCCACCCTTCGCCGCGGCCTCGCGTCCGCCGCGTCCCTGACCCTGCTTCTCAGTTTCGCCGCCTGCGGCGCCGATCCCGGTGACGGTTCCGGCGTCGCGACGCCCGGGGTCACCGACACCGAGATCGTGGTCGGCACCCACATGCCGTTGACCGGGCCGGCCTCGGCCGGATACTCCACGATCGCGCCCGCCACCCGGGCGTACTTCGAGCACGTCAACGAGGCCGGTGGGGTGTACGGCCGGAAGATCGACTACAAGATCATGGACGACGGCTACAACCCGGCCACCACCCAGCAGGTGGTGCGGGAACTCGTCCTGCGGGACGAGGTCTTCGCCGTCCTCAACGGGCTCGGCACCCCGACCCACACCGGCGTGCTCGACTTCCTGCACACCAACCGGGTGCCCGACCTGTTCGTCGCCTCGGGCAGCCGTACCTGGGACCAGCCGCAGAAGTATCCCGGCACCTTCGGGTTCAACCCGGACTACATCGTCGAAGGGAAGATCCTGGCCAGCCACGTGGCGGAGAACTTCGCCGGCAGTACGGTCTGCTTCTTCGGCCAGGACGACGACTTCGGCCGGGACAGCCTGGTGGGGGTGGAGAAGATCCTGGGCCCGGTGACCGACAAGCAGACGTACGTCACCAGCAACACCAACGTGGCACCACAGATCGGTGCGCTCAAGGCCGCCGGCTGTCAGGTGGTGATCCTGGCGACGGTGCCCGGTTTCACCGCGCTCGCCATCGGCACCGCCGCCCGGATCGGCTTCCAACCGCAGTGGCTGGTCTCGAACGTCGGCGCCGATTACCTGACGCTCGCCAGCCAACTCGGTGAGGCGGCCGGGCTGCTGGAGGGCCTGATCGGGGTGAACTACCTGCCGATGCACAACGACGAGACGAACCCGTGGATCGTGCTGTTCCGCCAGATCCACGAGAAGTACAACGCGGACGCACCGTTCGACGGCAACACGGTGTACGGGATGGCGGTCGGCTACCTCTTCGTCCAGGCGCTCCAGGCGGCCGGCCCCGATCTGACCCGTACGGCGCTGGTCGAGGCGGTCGAGCGGGGTGGCTTCGAAGGCCCGGGACTGGCCCCGCTGCGCTTCTCCGCCACCGATCACTCCGGGTACGGCGGGCAGCGGCTGACCCGGGTCAACGGTGGGACGCAGGAGTACTTCGGGCCGACCTACGAGACGGATCCGGCCGACGGTCCGGTGAACGAGTACCCCGGCGAGTCGGCCACCCCGCCGGCCGACGGGATCCCGTCGGCGCCCTGAGTCACCTGCGGCGGCGGTCAGGCCAGCCGTTCGATGATCAGGGCCATGCCCTGGCCGCCGCCGACGCACATGGTCACCAGCCCGGTCTGCCGGTCGTGCCAGCGCAGCGAGTTGAGCATCGTGGTGGTGAGCCGGGCACCGGTCATGCCGAACGGGTGTCCGACCGCGATCGCGCCGCCGTTGACGTTGAGCCGGTCCCAGTCGACCCCCAACTCCTCGGCGCTCGGCACCACCTGCGCGGCGAACGCCTCGTTGATCTCCACCAGGTCGATGTCGTCGATGGACATGCCGGCCCGGGCCAGTGCCCGCCGGGACGCCTCCACCGGCCCCAGACCCATGATCTCCGGCGAGAGTCCGCTCAGACCGGTGGCGACGATCCTGGCCAGCGGCCGGATGCCGAGGTCGCGGGCCCGGGTGTCGGACAGGATCACCAGGGCGGCGGCTCCGTCGTTGAGCGGGCAGGCGTTGCCGGCGGTGACCGTACCGTCCGGACGGAACCGCGGGGCCAGCGCGGCCACCGCGTCCAGGGTGACGCCGGGCCGTGGCCCGTCGTCGGCGGTGACCACCGTACCGTCGGGCACGGTGACCGGGGTGATCTCCCGGGCCCAGAACCCGCTCGCGGCAGCCTGCTCGGCGCGGTTCTGCGAGCGGACCGCGAACTCGTCCTGGCGTCGCCGGCTGACCCCGCGCAGCCGGGCCACGTTCTCGGCGGTCTGTCCCATGGCGATGTAGACGTCGGGCAGCGCGCCGTCGTCGCGCGGGTCCCGCCAGGGTGGGGCGTCGGCGCCGGCCCGCGCTGCCGTACGGGCCCGTGCCCCGGCGAACGCCGGGTTGGTGACGTCCGGCTGCCCTTCGGGGTACCGGGACACGCATTCCACGCCGGCGGAGACGAAGGCGTCGCCCTCGCCGGCCCGGATGGCGTGCAGGGCCATCCGGGTGGTCTGTACGGACGAGGCGCAGTAGCGGGTGACGGTGGTGCCGGGCAGTTGGTCGTGGCCGAGCAGGGTGGCGACCACCCGGGCGAGGTTGTGTCCCTGCTCGCCGACGGGCTGCCCGCATCCGAGCATCAGGTCGTCGAGTTGGTCGGCGGGCAGCTCGGGGACCTGGTCGAGTGCGGCCCGGACGATGGTGGCGGCCAGGTCGTCCGGGCGCAGGTCCCGCAGCGAACCTTTGGTGGCCCGCCCGATCGGTGAGCGGGCGGCGGCGACGATCACTGCGTCGGGCATGGCGGACTCCTTCGCGTGGCGCTATTTATGCACTGACAGTGCTTCTGTGTTGTCTGGATGTCAATGCGTATGGCAGCCATTTGGTGGCTGTTCAGATGGGATATCTCATTGTTGACGAGGCGAAGGTCCCTCTCGTACTATCCGCACTGTGAGTGAAATTCGGGGCAGGCTGGTTGGGCGGGTCGCGCTGGTGACCGGGGCCAGCCGGGGGATCGGGCTGGCCATCGCCCGACGGCTGGTCGCCGAGGGTGCCCGGGTCGGCCTCACCGCCCGGCGGGCCGGCGCCCTGGACGAGGCGGTCGCCGCCCTCGGCGGTCCGGATCACGCGGTGGCGGTCCCCGGCGGAACCGATGATCCGGACCACCGCGCCGCTGCGGTGCGTCAGGTCACCGAGACCTTCGGGCCGGTGGACGTCCTGGTCAACAACACCGGGATCAATCCGGTCCACGGCCCGCTGGCCGGGCTCGACCTGGCGGCCGCCCGCAAACTGCTGGAGGTCAACCTGCTCGGCACCCTCGGCTGGGTGCAGCAGGTCTGCGCCGCCGGGATCACCGACCGGGGCGGCTGCGTCGTCAACGTCTCGTCGATCGCCGGGCTGCGGCCGTCGCCGGGCATCGCGTTCTACGGCGTGACGAAGGCCGCCGTCAACCACCTCACCGCCAGCCTCGCCGTCGAACTCGCCCCGTCGGTGCGGGTGAACGCCGTCGCCCCCGCCGTGGTCCGGACCCGGTTCGCCGCCGCCCTCTACGAAGGGCGGGAGGAGGAGGTCGCCCGGGCGTACCCGCTGCGTCGGCTCGGCGAGCCGACCGACGTGGCCGGTGCCGTCGCCTTCCTCGCCTCGGCCGACGCGGCCTGGATCACCGGCCAGACCCTGGTCGTGGACGGCGGGATCTCGCTGGCCGGCCGGACCACCGGGTGAGCGGACCGGGACTGGCCGTCGCCGGTGCGCGGGTGGTGGTGACCGGTGCCGGGTCCGGCATCGGTGCCGCGCTGGCCGCCCGGTTCGCCGCCGGCGGTGCCCGGGTCGTCGTCAACGACATCGCCCCCGACGCCGTGCGCGCCGTCGCCACCCGACTCGGCGCGGCCGCCTTCCCCGCCGACGTGGCGGACCCGGCGGCGGTGTCCGCCCTGGTCGGCTACGCCCGACGACATCTCGGCGGCATCGATCTGTACTGCGGCAACGCCGGTGTCGCCGGCGGCGGCCCGGGGGAGCCGACCGACGAGGTCTGGCACCGCGCCTGGCAGGTCAACGTGATGTCCCACGTGTACGCCGCCCGGGAGCTGCTCCCCTGGTGGCTCGCCGCCGGCCGTGGCCGGCTGCTCGTCACCGCCTCCGCCGCCGGCCTGCTCACCATGCTCGGCAACGCTCCGTACTCGGTGACCAAGCATGCCGCCGTCGGCTACGCGGAATGGTTGCGGGCCACGTACGCGCACTGCGGCGTGACAGTCCAGTTGCTCTGCCCGCGCGGGGTGCGTACCCCGATGTTGGCGGCCGGCGGCGACCGGGCCGCCGCCCAGCTCGACGACGACGCCGTCACCCCCGAACAGGTCGCCGACGCTGTCGGACAGGCCCTCACCGACGACCGGTTCCTGGTCCTGCCACATCCGGAGGTCGCCACGTACCACGCCCGCCGGGCCGCCGATCCACAGCGCTGGCTGCGGACGATGAACCGTGCACAGCGGGAGCTGGAGCGACGCGGCGACCTGCCCGGTGTGGTGCCGCGACCGGCGGACGGTGCGCCCGATGACTGAGCTGCCGGGCCTGGACCTGACCCGGCTCGCCGCCCACCTCGACCGGGCCGGGCCGGGGTTGTTCGGCGGGGCGCTGACCGGCGAGGTGATCGCGGGCGGTCGGTCCAACCTCACCTACCGGGTCAGCGACGGGCGACGGACGCTGGTACTCCGTCGTCCGCCCCTGGGACACGTCCTGGCCACCGCGCACGACATGGGGCGGGAGGTCCGGGTGCTGCGGGCCCTCGCGACCACCGCGGTGCCGGTCCCCGCGATACTGCACCACTGCCCGGATCCCGGCCCGGTCGGTGCGCCGTTCTACCTCATGGAGTTCGTGCCGGGGCCGGTCCACCGCACCGCAGCGGAGCTGGCCCGGCTCGGGCCGGCGGGGGTCCGCACGCTGGCCCTGGCACTCGTCGACACCCTGGCCGACCTGCACGCGGTCGACCCCGCCGGGGTGGGGCTGGCCGACTTCGGCGTCCCGGCCGGCTTCGCCGCCAGGCAGGTGCGCCGCTGGAAGCGGCAACTGGACGCCTCCCGCAGCCGGGACCTGCCGGGCGTCGACGAGCTGCACGCCCGGCTGGCGGCGACCGTACCGACCGCCGGGCCCGGCACCGTGCTGCACGGCGACCTGCGGGCGGACAACGTGGTGGCCGGCGATCTGCGGGCGGACGACGTGGTGGCGGACGATCTGCGGGCGGACGACGGTCCAGCCGGCGGTCACGGTCCGGCCGAGGGTACGACGGGCGGTCGGCGTGCGATCCGGGCGGTGCTGGACTGGGAGATGTCCACCCTCGGGGACCCGCTGACCGACCTCGGGCTGACCCTGGTGCACGCCGGGCGGGTCCGGGTGCCGGGGCAGCCCGGCACCGACGAGCTGGCCGCCCGGTACGCCCGACGCAGCGGCCGGTCCCTCGACGACCTGCCCTGGTACCTCGCCTTCGGTGCGTACAAGCTCGCCGTCATCCTCGAGGGTGTCCACTACCGCTACGTACGCGGCCAGACCATCGGCGAGGGATTCGACACGGTCGGCGAGCGGGTTCTTCCGCTGGTCACCCAGGGACTACGCGAGTTGGCGAGGCGCTGATGGACTTCGGCTACGACCAGACCACCAACCGGCTGCTGGACGAGCTGCGCGACTTCATGACCGGGTGGGTCCACCCGGCGGAGGAGGAGTTCGAGCGTCAGATGCGGGAGGCACCCGGGCGGTGGGAGCCGCCGCCGGTGCTGGACCGGCTGCGGGCCGAGGCCCGGCGCCGTGGGCTGTGGAACCTGTTCCTGCCCGGCGAGTACGGTGCCGGCCTGACCAACCTGCAGTACGCCCCGCTGGCCGAGCTCACCGGACGGTCGCCCTCGCTGGCACCGGCCGCGCTCAACTGCGCCGCGCCGGACACCGGCAACATGGAGCTGCTGGCCCGGTTCGGCACCCCGCAGCAGCGCGAACGCTGGCTGGTGCCGCTGCTCGACGGGCGGATCCGGTCGGCTTTCGCGATGACCGAGCCGGCGGTGGCCTCGTCGGACGCGACCAACATCGCCACCCGGATCGAACGCGACGGTGAGACGTACGTGGTGAACGGCCGCAAGTGGTTCGTGACCGGGGCGATGAACCCGCGCTGCGAGCTGTTCATCGTGATGGGGCGTACCGATCCGGCCGCACCCGTGCGGCGGCAGCAGAGCCAGCTGCTGGTGGAGCGGGACGCCCCGGGCGTCACGGTCCGCCGGGGCATGTCCGCCTACGGGTACGAGGACCGGGAGCACGGCGGCCACGCCGAGATCGACTTCGTGGACGTACGGGTGCCGGCGGCGAACCTGATCGACGTGGAGGGCTCCGGTTTCGCCATCTCCCAGGCCCGGCTCGGGCCGGGCCGGATCCACCATTGCATGCGGCTGCTCGGGATGGCCGAGCGGGCGTTGGAGCTGATGTGCCGGCGGGTCGCCGGCCGGCGGGCGTTCGGCGGGCCGTTGGCCGACCAGGGCGTGATCCGGGACTGGATCGCCGAGGCCCGGGTGCGGATCGAGCAGGCCCGGCTGCTGGTCCTCAAGGCCGCCTGGCTGATGGACACGGTCGGCAACCGGCAGGCGCACACCGAGATCCAGGGGATCAAGATCGTGGTGCCGGCGGTGGCCGAATGGGTCGTCGACCGGGCGGTGCAGGCGCACGGCGCGGCCGGGGTCAGCCAGGACACCGTGCTGGCCCGGTTCTGGGCCCGGGCCCGGACGCTGCGGCTGGCCGACGGCCCGGACGAGGTGCACCGGCAGTCGCTGGCCCGGCACGAACTACGGCGCCACGGCGGCGACGCGCGGCGTGTCTAAACTCGGCCGGGGAAGCCCACCGGGCGCCCGGCCGGTTCCGACGGGCGTGAGGCAGTGCCGGGTGGTCCGGCGGCGGGTGTCGAAGGAGGCGTGATGGGCAGGGGCGCCGAGGCGCCGGGCCGGGTCGACGGGCGCAGCGCCCGGGCGGAGCGGACCCGGGCGGCGATCGTCGAGGCGCATCTGGCGCTGATCTCCGAGGGCGACCTGCGGCCCACCGGGGAACGGATCGCGGAACGGGCCGGGATCTCGCTGCGGACCCTGTGGACCAACTTCAAGGACATGGAAACCCTCTTCGAAGCCAGTGGCGAGGAGGTGCTGCGGCAGCAGGAGGCGGCGTACCGGCCGATCTCGCCGAACCTGCCGTTGGCCAAGCGGGTGGACGCGTACTGCCGGCAGCGGGCCCGGTTGTTGCAGCTCATCGCGCCCTCGGCCCGGGCAGCGCAGATGCGTGAGCCGCTCTCCCCGCAGCTGCACCGCAACCGGCTCAAGCACATCGACCGGGTCCGGGCGGAGGTCGAGCAGCTCTTCGCGGTGGAGCTTGACCGGGCGGGGGCGGGCCGTGAGCAACTGGTGCAGGCCGTGACGGTCGCCAGCATGTGGTCGGCGTGGTCGATGCTGCGCGACGGGCTCGGACTGGGGGTGGATCAGGCCCGGGCGGTGATGGCCCGGACGGTCGGCGCGTTGCTGTCGACCGGCTCCGGCGATTCACCCTGATGTTTCCCGACTCTTTCCTGTCGGTTACACATCAGCGACACTGACCTCATGTTTACTGCATCCCCAGTGCAAAAATCTGGGTTGTGGGGGCGGGCCGAGGAATGTCGCGCCCTCGACCGCCTGCTGTCGGCGGCGGCCGGGCACCAGGGGACGGCCGTCCTGTTCCACGGTGAGCCGGGCTCCGGCCGCAGTTCGCTGCTGGACGAGGCCGTCCGGCGGATCCGCCCCCGCCGCTGGCGCCTGCTGATCTCGGCCGGCGTCGCCGACGAGGCCACGCTGCCGTACGCCGGACTGCACCGCCTCCTCGACCCGGTCCGGGACCAGGTCGCCGCCCTGGCCGACCGGCACCGGCTGCTGCTGCGGGCGGTGCTGGCCGGCGACGGCTGCCCGCAGCAACGACGACTCGCCCTGGCGATAGCCGTACGCGAACTGCTGACCGTGGTGGCGGCCGACGGTGTCCTGCTCTACGCGTTCGACGACCTGGATCTGGGCGACCCGGGCACCGCCGAGGTGCTCACCGCCGTCGCCCGCCGGCTGGCCGGCCGCCCGGTCGCCGGAGTACTCACCGGGACCTGCGGGGTCGCCGGCGTCCCCGGCCACCGGCTCGGGCCACTCGACGACGACCAGAGCCGGGCCGTCCTCGCCGACCGCCTCCCCGTGCCGGTACCGCGGCACGTGCTCACCGCCCTGGTCGCCGCCGGCGGCGGCAATCCACAGGCACTGGTGGACCTGGCCGCCGCCCTCGGACCAGGCCAGCTGCGCGGGGACGAGCCGGTGCCGGACCTGCTGCCGGCCGACGGTGGCCTCGGTCGCGCCTACCGTGCCCGACTGGCGAACCTGCCGGACCGGACCCGTCGACTGCTGCTCGTCGCAGCCCTCGACGAGCGCGCGGACCGGCAGCTGCTGGCCCGGGTGGCGGCGGCGACCGGCACCGGGGTCGGTGATCTCGCACCGGCCGAGCGCGCCGGACTGGTCCGGGTCGACGGTGAGACGGTGACGTTCCCGCAGCGGTTGGCCCGCGCCATGATTGTGGCAACCGCGCCGTTGGCCGAGCGGCACGCCGGGCACCAGCTGCTCGCCGGGCTGCTTGACCGACCCGAGCACCGGCTGCGCCGGGCCGTCCACCTCGCCGACGCGACCGCCGGGCCGGCCCCTGACCTCGCCGACGAGCTGGAACGCGCGGCGTTCGACGGTGGCGAGGACCGCGCGAGCGCGGCGTACGCGCTGCACCGGGCCGCCCGGCTCGGCCCCGAGCCGGCCCGCGGTGCCCGGTTGCTGGCAGCCGCGGGCTTCGCCTGGGCGGCGGGACAACCCGCGCGCGCCCGTCAGCTCCTGCGTGACCTGCCGGCATCCACCAACCCGTTGGCGCCGGCTTGTCGGGAAGCGTCGGCCGGTCGGGAAGCGTCGGCCGGTCGGGCGGATCTGCTCCGCGCGGAGATCGAACTGCGGTGCGGCGCGCCGACGCGGGCGTTACCGGATCTGCTCGCGGCGGCCCACCGGCTCGCTCCGTACGACCGCGCGTCGGCCGTCGCGGCACTGTCCGGGGCGGGAGAGGCGATCGGCTACCTCGGTGACCAGTACCGCTACGTCGACCTGGCGCGCCGGGCCGAGGCGCTGACCAGAGCGGACGACCCACCCGAGGTCGAGGTGATGGCGGCCCAACTCGTCGCGACGGCGGCGACGCTGAGCGGCGCGCACGACCACGCGGTCCCCGCGTTGCGCCGGGCGGTCGACCTCGGGATCCGGCTCACCGGGCCGCAGCGGACTCCAGCCGCGTTGAACTGCGCCGCAGCCGCCGCGCACCTGCTCGCCGCCGACCGTGAGGCGCACCGGCTGGCCGACGACGCGGTCGAGGCGGCCCGTGGCCGTGGGGAGCACTCGGGTCTGCCCCGGGCGTTGGAGCTGCGGGCCTGCGCCGAGTACTGGCTCGGCCGGCACGGCGCGGCGGCCGCGAGCGCCCGCGACGGGCTGCGGACCGCGCGGTCGACCGGCCAGCGGAACTGGGCCGCGATCCACCTGGGTCTGCTGGCCGTGTTGTCGGCGGTACGCGCGGACCGGGCCGGCTGCCTGGACCGGATCCGGGAGCTGGGCGAGCTGACGGAGGGCCAGGACCCGGGCAGCCGGCCGCAGGCTCTGGCCCAGTGGGCACTGGCCGTGCTTGAGCTGACCGCCGGGCACGCCGAACCGGCCCTGGCCCGGCTGCTGGGCCTGGCCCACCCCGGCACCGGCCGGGGACAGGTGCTGGTGCAGGTGATGGCGGCCCCGTACCTGATGGAGGCGGCCGCGCAGCTGCCCGGGCAGCGTCGGACGGCCCGCAACGTGCTGGCGGTGTTCGACGCCTGGGCGGCCAGCACCGCCAACCCGGTCCGACGGGCGCTGTCCGCCCGCTGCCACGCACTGCTCGCTCCGCGCGGTGGCGAGTCCGCGCGGGACTGGTACCGCACGGCGCTGCGGCTGCACCCGGCGGGTGCCGCAACGTTCGAGCGGGCCCGTACGGAGCTGCTGTTCGGCAGGGAACTGCGCCGATCCCGGCACCCCCGGGCCGCCCGCGAACATCTGCACCGGGCCCACGACACCTTCTTCGGGCTGGGCCTGACCAGCTGGGCCGACCAGGCGGCAGCCGAGTTGCGCGCGGCGGGCGAGGGTGCCGGGCCGCCCCGGGTGTCGCCCGCGGAACCGCCCCCGGTGTCGCCGGCCGGGCCGCCCCGGGCATCCGTCGACGCGGCGGGACTGCTCACCGGGCAGCAGTTGCGGGTCGCCGAGCTGGTCGTCGAGGGGGCGACGAACCGGGAGATCGCCCGACGGCTCTTCCTGTCCACCCGGACCGTCGACCACCACCTGCGCAACGTCTACGTCCGGCTCGGCGTCCGGTCCCGTACCGAGCTGGTCCGCGCCCTGACCGTCCCGGCGCGGCCGGCACCGGCGTGATCATGGCAGGCACCGCTGCGGTCAGGGCAGGCCCTGCGCGGTCAGGGCAGGACCACGGTGCGGGCGCCCTCACCCCGGGCCATCCGGGCGAACGCCGCCGCGGCACCGTCCAGGTCGGTGCGATCGGTGATCAGGACGGCCGGGTCGAGGTCGCCGGCGAGGAGATCCCGGGCCAGCGCGGGTAGATCGCGGTCCGGGTCGGAGGAGCCGTAGACCGAGGAGCGCAGGGTACGGGCCGAATGGAAGATCTCCAGGGCGGAGAGCCCGACGGTGTCGTCGGCCGACCCCATCCCGACCACGGTGACCTGGCCACCGCGCCGGGTGGCGCGCCAGGCGGCCCGGATGGTGCCGGCCCGCCCGACGCATTCGATGGCGTGGTCGACGCCGCGGCCGTCGGTGCGGGCCCGGATCGCCCGGGTCAGCGAGGCGTCGGCGATCAGGAAGTCGGTGGCACCGGCCGCGACGGCCAGGTCCGCCTTGGCGGCGGCGAGGTCGACGGCGAGCACCGGTGCCGCGCCGGCCGCCCGGGCCGCGGCGACGACCGACAGGCCGACCCCGCCGAGGCCGATCACCGCGACCGACTCGCCGGCCCGGACCCCGGCGGTACGCCGTACCGCGCCGGTTCCGGTGAGCACGGCGCAGCCGAGCAGCGCGGCGACCTCGTACGGCAGCCCGACCGGCACCCCGACGACGGCCTGCTCGCCGACGACCACCTCCTCGGCGAGCGCCCCGAGGCCGAGGGTGACGTGCAGCTGCTCGCCGGCCGCAGTGCGTCCCCGGGGGACTGAGGCGGCACCGGCACGCTCGCACAGCCATGGTTCGTCGCGCTGGCAGTACCAGCACCGCCGGCACGGTGGTGCCCAGTTGAGCACCACCGGGTCGCCGGGCGCGACCCGGTCGACCCCCGCCGCGACCTCGAGCACCTCGCCGGCCGCCTCGTGCCCCAGTACGAGCGGGTACTCCGGCGTGATGGTGCCGTTCGTCATGGACAGGTCGGAGTGGCAGACACCGGCGGCCCGGATACCGACCCGGACCTGACCGGGGCCGACCGGCGGTAGCGTGATCCGCTCGACCCGGGGCGGCTGCCCGGGGGCCCGGGCCACCACCGCCCGTACCGGGGATCCCGACGTCGCCACGTCGCCGGCCGGACCGGCGCTCATCGCTGGATCGCCTTGGTCTGCAGGAACTCGTCCAGCCCGTAGGTGCCGAATTCGCGGCCGAGACCGGACTGCTTGTAGCCGCCGAACGGGGCGAGCGGGTTGAACGCGCCCCCGTTGATGTCGACCATGCCGGTGCGGATCCGTCGGGCGACGCGTACCGCCCGTTCCTCGTCGGCCGACCAGACCGCGCCGGCCAGCCCGTACCGGGAGTTGTTGGCGACCGCGACGGCGTGTTCGTCGTCGTCGACCGGCAGGATCGCCAGCACCGGCCCGAAGACCTCCTCCTGGGCCAGGTGGGCGTCCGGGTCGACGTCGGCGATCACGGTGGGGGCGACGAACCAGCCGCGCTCCGGCAGCGGGGCGTCCGGCCCGCCGGCGACCAGCCGGCCGCCGTCGGCGAGGCCGCGTTCGACGTGGCGGCGGACCCGGTCCCGCTGGGTCGCCGAGACGAGTGGACCCAGCCGCGTCCGGGGGTCGAACGGGTCGCCGGTCCGGTACCCGTCCGCGACCCGGGCGGCCTCGTCGACCGCCTCCGCGTACCGGTCCCGGTGCACCAGCATCCGGGACCAGGCGGTGCAGGTCTGTCCCGAGTTGAGCAGGGCGTTGCCGACTCCGACCCGGACGGCGGTCGGTAGATCGGCGTCGGGCAGGATCACGTTGGCGGACTTGCCGCCCAGTTCCAGGGTGACCCGGGCGATCCGGTCGGCGGCCAGGTGGCAGATGTGCCGGCCGACGGCGGTCGAGCCGGTGAACGAGACCACGTCCACGTCGGGATGTGCGGCGAGTGCCGCGCCGGCCTCCGGACCGGTGCCGGTGACCAGGTTGACCACCCCGGGCGGGAAGCCGGCCTCGTCGATCGCCTCGAAGAGCAGGTACGCCACCATCGGTGTCAGTTCGCTCGGCTTGAGCACCACCGGACATCCGGCGGCGAGCGCCGGGGCGAGTTTGGCCATCATCTGGTGCAGCGGGTAGTTCCACGGGGTGATCGCCCCGACCACCCCGGCCGGTTCCCGCAGCACCAGCGAGTTGCCGACCGTCTCGGGCCGGGGCGGCCGGGCGGCCAGCTCGACGTAGCCCGCGAGTACGGTCAGCGGCAGGCCGACCTGGACGCGGGCGGCGACCCGCAGTGGGGTGCCGACTTCCCGGGCGACCGTGTGCGTGATCTCCTCGGTGCGGGCGGTGAGCGCGGTGTGCAGCCGGCGCAGGCAGGTGGCCCGTGTCTGCGGTGCGGTGTCGGCCCAGCCGTCGAAGGCGGCGCGGGCGGCGGCGACGGCCCGGTCCACGTCGGCTGCCGTGCCGCCCGGCACGGTGGCGATCAGTTCCTCACTGCTGGGGTTGTGCACCGGCAGGCGTTCCCGGGTCGCGGCGGTGACCCAGCGCCCGGCGAGGTACAGGTCGGTCCGTTCCTCCACCATCGTGACCTCCGGAGCAAAAACTAGCGCTGCAAGTTTTTGACTCTAGTACGTCTCGTCGATCGGCGACAGGGGCGGCAGTGGGCCGACCGTGCGCTCGTAGGTCCGGGCGAGCCCGTCGATCAGCGCCTCCAGCCCCAGTGCGAAGGCGCCCTCGTCGACCTGCTTCTGGTGTTCGGGGAGCCGGTGGGCCTGGCCGAGATGTGGGTACTGCTCGGCGTAGAACGCGGGGTCCTCGCCGAAGCCGCGCGCGAACGAGCCGAGTGCCGAACCGGTCACGAAGTAGCGCATCAGGGCACCGATGTGGGTGGCCCGGGCCGGCGGCCAACCGGCCGCAACCAGTCCACCGTAGACCGCGTCGGCCATCGCCAGCGAGGCCGGTCGACGGCCGGGTCCCTGAGCCAGGTGCGGCACGATGTTCGGATGGGCGGCGAGCGCCGCCCGGTACGAGTACCCCCACCGGCGCAGCGCTTCCCGCCAGTCCAGCGTGCCGAAGAACGAGACATCCACCCGGGTCGTGACGTTGTCCACCACCGCGTCGATGATCTCGTCCTTGGTGGCGAAGTGGTTGTAGAGCGACGGACCGCGTACCCCCAGCGCGGCGGCGAGGCGGCGGGTGGAGAACACGGCCAGCCCGTCCGCGTCGATCAGCGCCGCTGCCGTCTCGATGATCCGTTCCCGACTCAGCAGCGCCTGCCGTGGCCGTGGCATGGGTGATCTCCTCGGGCGACGGGTTCCTGATCGACTACGAACTCTGCCACAGCGGGTCTGGACGGAATAAAACTTGCAGCGCTAGTTTAATGCCCATGGACCTTCGCCTCTCCGCCGAACAGGCCGCGCTGCGCGAACTCGCCGCGCGGTTCGCCGACCGCGAGGTGGCGCCGTACGCCGCCGACTGGGACCGCCAGGAGGCGGTCGACCCGGCGATCGTCGGCAAGCTCGGCGAGGTCGGCTTCCTCGGCCTCACCATCGACGAGTCCGATGGCGGATCCGGCGGCGACCACCTGTCGTACTGCCTGGTCCTGGAGGAACTGGGCCGGGCGGACGCTGCCGTTCGTGGCATCGTCTCGGTCACCCTCGGCCTGGTCGCCAAGACCATCGCCGGCCACGGCAGCGACGAGCAGCGGACCCGGTGGCTGCCCCGGCTGTGCGCCGGAACGGCCCTGGGCTGTTTCGCGCTGACCGAACCGGACGTCGGCTCGGACGCCGCGTCGCTGACCACCCGGGCCGTGCGCGACGGCGACGACTGGCTGCTGACCGGCAGCAAGATGTTCATCAGCAACGGCACCACCGCCGACGTCGCCCTGGTGTTCGCCCGCAGCGGTGGGGCCGGCCCGCGGGGAATCACCGCCTACCTGGTCCCCACCGATGCCCCCGGCCTGCAGCGCCGCGAGATCCACGGCAAGCTCGGCCTGCGTGGACAGGCAACCGCCGAGCTCGCCCTCGACGGGGTCCGGGTGTCCGACGCAGACCGGCTCGGCCCGGTCGGCGGCGGCTTCCGGATCGCCCTCACCGCCCTCACCAAGGGCCGGATGTCGGTCGCCGCCGGCTGCGTCGGCCTCGCCCGGGCCTGCCTGGACACGGCGGTACGTCACGCGGGCCAGCGGACCCAGTTCGGCCGGCCGATCGCCGGCCACCAGCTGGTCCAACGGCTGCTCGCCGGGATCGCGGTCCGGACCGATGCCGCCCGGCTGCTGGTCTGGCGGGTCGCCGACCTGATCGACCGGGGCGAGCCGTTCGCCACCGAGGCGTCCATGGCCAAACTGTTCGCCAGCGAGGCGGCGGTCGACGCGGCCAACGACGCGATCCAGGTGCTCGGCGGGTACGGCTACATCGACGAGTACCCGGTCGGCAGGTACCTGCGCGACGCCCGGGTCACCACCCTCTACGAGGGCACCAGCCAGATCCAGGAACTGCTCATCGGCCGCGCCCTCACCGGCGTGAACGCCTTCTCGCACCCACCGTCCACCAGCTGAACCAGGGAGCACCATGTCCAGATTCACCGACCGCACCGCCGTGGTGACCGGCGCCGCCCAGGGCATCGGCGCGGCGACCGCGCACCGGCTCGCCGGCGAAGGAGCCGCCGTGGCCGTGGTGGACCTCGTCGCCGACGGCGCCAGGACCGTCGCCGACGAGATCACCGCAGCCGGTGGCCGGGCCGTCGCGATCGGCTGCGACGTCACCGACGCCGACGCGGTGGAGGCGATGACCGCGCAGGTCGTGGAGACCTTCGGCGGCCTGCACGTGCTGGTCAACAACGCCGGGATCACCCGCGACAACCTGCTGTTCAAGATGCCGGTCGAGGAGTGGGACGCGGTGCTCGCCGCCAACCTGACCAGCATGTTCCTGTGCTGCCAGGCGGCCCAGCGGCAGATGGTCACCGCCCGGTACGGCCGGATCGTCAACCTGAGCAGCCGGTCCGCGCTCGGCAACCGGGGCCAGGCCAACTACGCGGCGGCCAAGGCCGGGGTACAGGGACTCACCGCCACCCTGGCGCTGGAACTCGGCCCGTTCGACATCGCGGTCAACGCGGTCGCGCCGGGGTACGTGGCGACCCCGATGACCGCGGCCACCGCGGTCCGCACCGGCAGCGACCCGGCCGCCCACCAGCAGCGGGCCGCCGAACAGATCCCGTTGCGCCGGGTCGCCCAGCCGGCCGAGATCGCCTCGGTCATCGCCTTTCTGGCCAGCGACGACGCCTCGTACGTCACCGGGCAGACCCTCTACGTCAACGGCGGCGCCCGCTAGACCCGGCGCAGCGAAGGAGCGGACATGGACTTCGGACTTTCCACTGAGGAACGGGCGATCCGGGACACGGCGCGTGACTTCATCACCCGGGAGGTGGTGCCGCTGGAGTCGGAGCTGCTGCGCCGCGAGCGGGCGCACCAGCCCGGGCTGCCCCGCGACGAGCTGCGCGAGCTGCAGCGCCGGGCCCGCACGTTCGGCTTCTGGGGCCTGGCCACCCCCGAGGAGTACGGCGGGATGGACCTGCCGGCCGTCATGCAGTCGCTGATCTGGACCGAGATCGGCCGGACGGTGGTGCCGTTCCGGTTCGGCGGCGAGGCGGACAACATCCTGTTCCGGGCCGACCCCGACCAGCGGCGCGAGTACCTGCTCCCGACCATCGAGGGGGAGCGCGCCAGCTGTTTCGCGATCACCGAGCCGGGCGCCGGTTCCGACGCGGCGAACATCAGGTTCCGCGCCCGCCGCGACGGCGACGACTGGGTGCTCAACGGGGAGAAGACCTTCATCACCGGGGGCAACGAGGCGGACTTCGCCATCGTCGTCGCGGTGACCGATCCCGAACGCGACGTCCGCGCCGGCGGGGCCACCGCGTTCCTGGTGGACCGGGCGATGGGGTGGCGCTCGGAGTTCATCCCCACGATGGGCGAGGGCGGCCCGGCGGCGCTGATCTTCGACGACGTGCGGGTCCCGGGCCGCAACGTGCTCGGCGCGGTCGGCGAGGGGTTCCGGCTGGGCATGGAGTGGATCGGCAAGGGGCGCTACACCATCCCCTCACACGCCGTCGGCATCGCCGAACGGGCCCTGCGGATGGCGATCGACCACGCTACCACCCGGCACACCTTCGGCCGACCGATCGGGGACAACCAGGCGATCAGCTGGATGATCGCCGACTCGGAGACCGAATTGGAGGCCGCCCGCTGGCTCATCCTGCGGGCCGCCTGGACCGTCGACGCGGGTCTCGACCCACGCCACGCCTCCTCGATGGCGAAGCTCTACGGCGCCGGAATGGTCAACCGTGTGGTGGACCGGGTGCTGCAGATCCACGGCGGCATGGGCTACACCCGTGAGCTGCCGATCGAGCGGTGGTACCGGCTGGTCCGGCTCTACCGCATCTTCGAGGGCACCGACGAGATGCAACGACTGATCATCGCCCGCGACCTGCTGCGCGGCTACACCATGTTGGGAGGGCATCTGGCATGAGGATCTTCGCCACCACCGAGGACCTGGCCGCGGCCGTGGGTGAATCGCTGGGACCGGGGGACTGGTTCCCGGTCGACCAGACCCGGGTCGACGGGTTCGCTGCCGCCACCGACGACCATCAGTGGATCCATCTCGACCCGCAACGGGCGGCCGACGGGCCGTACGGCGTCACGATCGCCCACGGCTTGCTCACCCTGTCGCTGATCCCGGCCCTGATGCGCCGGCTCTACCAGGTGGAGGGAGTGCGGACGGCCGTCAACTACGGGCTCAACAAGGTCCGGTTCCCGGCTCCGGTCCGCACCGGATCCGCCGTACGGGCCGAGGCCGTCATCGCCGCGGTCGACCCGGTGGACGGCGGCGTGCAGGTGGTCATGGCGGTGACTGTGACCGCCGACACCGCAGGCAAGCCGGTCTGCGTCGCCGAGACGGTGAGCCGGCTGCTGACCGGAGCGTCCCGGTGACCGCCCTGTCGCTGGCCGCCGTGCTGGCCGAGAGCGCGCGGCGGCACCCGGACACCGTCGCGGTGGTGGACGGGGCGTCCCGGATCACCTACGCCGAGCTGTGGCTGGAGGCCCGCTGCCACGCCGCCGCCCTTACCGAGCTGGGCGTGCGACCCGGCGACCGGATCGCGTTGTTCGCCCCCAACGTGGCCGACTTCCCCCGCGTCTACTACGCGGCGTTGGCGGCCGGCGCGGTGGTCGTGCCGGTGCACCTGCTGCTCACCCCGGCCGAGGCCGGGTACGTGCTGCGCGACAGCGGTGTCACGTTGGTGGTCTGCCACACCGCGCTGCTGGCGCTCGGTGCCGCCGCGGCCACGCTTGCCGGGGTGGAGGTGGTGACGGTCGGTCCGGCGGCGCCCGGGTCGGACCTGCGGCGGCTGGAGGACATCGGTGACGGCCTGGCACCACTGCCCTCGTACCGGACGCGGTCGGCAGAGGACCCGGCGGTGGTCCTCTACACCAGTGGGACCACCGGCACCGCCAAGGGCGCCCTGCTCACCCATCTCAACCTGGTGATGAACGCGACTGTCAACGCCTTCGACGCCAACGAGGCCCGTGCCAGCGACGTGGTCCTCGGCTGCCTGCCGCTGTTCCACAGCTTCGGCCAGACCGTCGCGATGAACGGCACCTTCCGGGTCGGCGCGACCCTGGTGCTGCTGAGCCGGTTCAGTGGTCCGGCCGCGCTCGACCTGATGGTCCGGGAACGGGTGGACGTCTTCCACGGCGTGCCGACGATGTACATCGCGTTGCTGGAGGCCGCCCGAAACCGGGAGGTGCTGCCGAGCCTGCGGTTGTGCATCAGCGGCGGGGCGGCACTGCCGACCACGGTCCTGGAACGCTTCAACACGGCGTTCCGGACGACCATCTACGAGGGGTACGGGCTCTCCGAGACCTCTCCGACCGCCACCACCAACCAGCCGTGGTCCGGCACCCGGGCGGGCAGCGTCGGGCACCCGGTCTGGGGGGTCGAGGTGGAGATCGCCCGCGCGGAGCTGGCGGACCGGATCGAACTGCTGGGCGTCGGCGAGCTCGGTGAGATCGTGATCCGGGGACACAACGTCTTCGCCGGTTACCTCGGCCGTCCCGAAGCCACCGAGGAGGCGATCGTGGACGGCTGGTTCCGCAGTGGCGACCTCGGTCGCAAGGACGCCGACGGGTTCGTCTTCATCGTTGACCGGAAGAAGGAAATCGTGATCCGGGGTGGCTTCAACGTCTACCCCCGGGAGGTCGAGGAGGTCCTGGCCCGACATCCGGCGGTTGGCCAGGTCGCGGTCGTCGGCGTACCCGACGCCCGGCACGGCGAGGAGATCTGCGCGGTGGTCGTGCCGGACAGCACCGCCGGCCCGGTGCCGACCGAGGCCGAGCTGGTCGACTGGGCGCGTGGCCACCTCGGCCGGCACAAGTATCCCCGGATCGTGCGGTACGTCGACTCGCTGCCGCTCGGACCTAGCCTCAAGGTGCGCAAACGCGAGCTGCGGGAGTCGATGCGCCAGGAGATGGCGGTCGACCGGGCGGACCAGGGCTGACCGGTACGGCGGTCCTGGTCGGCAACCGGGACCGCCGTACCGGTGGCCGGGTCACGGCAGCAGCACCCGGATCAGCGCGATGGCGACGAAGACGACGATGAAGGAGAGATCGATGGCGGCGCCGCCGACGCGCAACGGCGGCAGCACCCGCCGGACCGGGGCCAGCACCGGCTCGGTCACCGTGTGCAGGGCGGCGGTCGCGCGGGAGCGGAGCGAGTCGCGCGGGCTCGGCCCGGCCAGCACCGTGCTCCAGTCGAGGATCGCGCGGGCGACGAGCAGCAACTGGAAGACCAGCAGCAGCAGACTCAGGAGTGCGAGCAGGGGACCCATCGGGGCAGACCTCCAGGACGACCGGTGAGCGTCCCACTATGCCTGGCGTTTGTGTGTGGTCGCTGAGAATCGCCGGGGCGGACGGGCCCGATCGGCCGCCCCGGCTACGGGCCAGCCAGCACCGTCCGACGATGTCGTACCCGGGCGGTAGGTTGCCTGGCGATGCCCGTACCAGAAAGTCTCTCGCTCGCCCAGGCCCGCCGGATCGCGCTGGCCGCCCAGGGCTTCGCCGACCCCGCGCCGACCGGGGTGCCGACCCGGCGGCACCTGCGCCGGGTGCTGGACCGGGTCGGCCTGATCCAGATCGACTCGGTCAACGTCCTGCAGCGCGCCCACTACCTGCCGCTGTACAGCCGGCTCGGCCCGTACCCGACCGACCTGCTGGACCGGGCCGCCGCGCATGCTCCCCGGGAGCTGTTCGAGTACTGGGGTCACGAGGCGTCGCTGATCCCGGTCGACCTGCAGCCGGCACTGCGCTGGCGGATGGCCCGCGCCCGCGACGACGCCTGGGGCGGCATCCGGCGGATCGCCGTCGAGCAGCCTGAGCTGGTCGCCCGGGTGCTCGCCGAGGTCCGCGAGCACGGCCCGGTCACCGCCGCGCAGATCGAGCAGGACACGATGCGGCCGAGCGGCAACTGGGGGTGGAACTGGTCGGCGGTGAAGACCGCACTGGAGTACCTGTTCTGGGCCGGCGAGATCAGCTCCGCCGGGCGGACCAGCACCTTTGCCCGCCGCTACGACGTGCCGGAGCGGGTGCTGCCGCCCCGGGTCGTCGCCGCGTCGACGCCGAGTGAGGCGCAGGCGCACCGACAGCTGGTCGAGGTCGCCGCCCGGTGCCTGGGCGTGGCCGCCGAGCCGGAGCTGCGTGACTACTTCCGGCTGTCGGCGGCGGCGGTCCGGCCGGTCGTCGCTGACCTGGTCGCGGACGGCATCCTGCGCCCGGTCCGGGTGCAGGGCTGGTCGCAGCCCGCCTACCTGCACCACCGGGCCCGGCTGCCGCGCTGGATCCGGGCCGCCACGCTGCTCAGCCCGTTCGATCCGGTGGTCTGGGAGCGGGCCCGCACCGAGCGGCTGTTCGGGCTGCGGTACCGGATCGAGATCTACGTGCCGGCCGCGCAGCGGGTGCACGGCTACTACGTACTGCCGTTCCTCGACGGCGACCGGCTGACCGCGCTGGTCGACCTCAAGGCGGACCGGGCCGCCGGGGTGCTGCGGGTGCCGGCCGCCTGGCCGGTGCCGGGTGCCACCACCGATCCGGAGCAGACCGCGACCGCCCTGGCCGGCGAGCTGGCCCGGATGGCCGGCTGGCTCGGCCTGTCGCAGGTCGCGGCACCGGCCGCCGGCGACCTGGCCGGGCCGCTGACCCGGGCGTTGGGCGCCGCCGGTGCGCGCGCCGTGGTCGTCGGCTGAGCGCCGCCGGTGCGCGGCGTGGTCGTCGGGCTGAGCCGGCGGGACCGGCCGGTGTACGGTGGGGCGGTCGGCATCGAGGGAGGCGTGACGGATGGCGGGTCCAGACGGCGTGGCGGTGCAGCGGCCCGTCGGCGACGCTCCGACCCCACCGGGCGACGGTCCGGCACCGCCCGGCGACGCCTATTCGTACCCCGACGCCCACTTCCACGATCACCAGCAGTACGCGTACCAGCCGCAGGCCCAACCGGACCGGTTCACCGGCCTGGTCAACCGGCTCTGGGCGCGGTCGCCGCGCTGGCTGGCCCCGCTGGCGGTGCTCGGCTGTATCGGCGCGGCCGCCGGCTACACGGTGATCACCGATCCGACGACCAGCAGCGCGGAGGCGGCGCCCAGCTGCCTGCTGAAGCTGACCACCGGGCTGGACTGCCCGGGCTGCGGCGGGACCCGGGCGGTCTGGTACCTGCTCAACGGTGATCTCGGCGCTGCTGCCCGGCACCACCTGCTGGTGGTCTTCGCCGTTCCGTTCCTGCTCTACGTCTACCTGGCCTGGGTCGGCCAGCAGCTGTTCCGGTGGCGGCTGCCGCAGTTGTCGCTCAGCCCGACGGCGGTCGGCTGGTCGCTGGGCGTCTGGTTGGCGTTCTCGGTGCTGCGCAACCTGCCGTGGGAGCCGTTCAGCTGGTTCTACGTCTGACCACTGCGGCCGTCCTGCGGCCCGCCCAGTGGGCCGGCCCGCCCGATGGACGCCGTGTTTGCCCGTGGTGCCGGCCGGCAACTAGAGTCCGAGAAATGCCGGAAATCGTGTCGCCGCAGGTCACGCTGATCGCCTGGACCCAGTTCCAGCCGCCCGCCGACGTCGACTGGTCGACCGACGCCGACGGCGGTCAGGCCCTCGCCGAGTTCGCCGGCCGGGCCTGCTACCAGTCGTGGCGCAAACCCAACCCGGCGACCGCCACCAACGCCGGCTACCTGCGACACATCCTGGACAGCGGGCACCTGTCGGTGCTGGAGCACGGCAGTGTCACGTTCTACCTGACCGGGATCTCCCGGTCGCTGACCCACGAGCTGATCCGGCACCGGCACTTCTCCTACTCCCAGCTGTCCCAGCGGTACGTGCCGGAGCGCGACGCGGCCATGGTCGAGCCGGCGGTGATCGCCGAGGACCCCGAGCTGCACCAGCAGTTCGTCGCCGCCGCCGAGGCGAGCGTGCGGGCCTACACCGAGCTGCTGGAGGGCCTGGAGAAGCGGTTCGCCGACGAACCCAACCCGACACTGCGCCGCAAGCAGGCCCGGCAGGCGGCCCGGGCGGTGCTGCCGAACGCCACCGAGACCCGGATCGTGGTCACCGGCAACTACCGGGCCTGGCGGCACTTCATCGGGATGCGGGCCACCGAGCACGCCGACGTCGAGATCCGCGAGTTGGCGGTGGAGTGCCTGCGGCAGCTGCAGCGGGTCGCGCCGAGCGTCTTCGCCGACTTCGAGATCAGCCGGTTGCCGGACGGCAGCGAGGTCGCCGCGAGCCCGTACACCCGGCAGGGGGAGTAGTCCGCCGGCCCGTACCACCAGCGCTGAGAACGCGGTGCGGCCGTCCGATAGGTTGTCCGTATGACGCAGCACCACCTAGCCGGTCCCGGGGCGGGGACACCGACCCCGTTCGGGCGACTCCTGACCGCCATGGTCACCCCGATGAACGACGACGGCTCGCTCGACCTCGACGGCGCCGCCCGGCTGGCCAGCTACCTGGTCGACGAGCAGGCCAACGACGCCCTGGTGATCAGCGGCACCACCGGCGAGTCGCCGACCACCACCGACGTCGAGAAGGAGCAGCTGCTCCGGGTCGTCATCGACGCCGTCGGGGACCGGGCCCGGGTGGTCGCCGGTGTCGGCACCAACGACACCCGGCACACGGTCGAGTTGGCGGTCGCCGCCGAGAAGGTCGGCGCGCACGGGCTGCTGGTGGTCGCGCCGTACTACAACAAGCCGCCGCAGGCCGGGGTGGTCCGGCACTTCACCGAGGTCGCCGACGCGACCGGGCTGCCGGTGATGGCGTACGACATCCCGCACCGCACCGGCATCGCGATGAGCAGCGAGACCCTGGCCCGGCTCGGCGAGCACGAGCGGATCGTCGCGGTCAAGGACGCCAAGGGCGATCTGGCCGCCACCTCCTGGGTGACCGGCCGCACCGACCTGGCGTACTACTGCGGTGACGACGCGCTCACCCTGCCGACGCTGGCGATCGGCGGGGTCGGACTGGTCGGCACCTCGACCCACCTGACCGGTGCGCTGACCAAACAGATGATCGAGGCGTACGTCGCCGGCGAGCACGCCGCCGCGCTGGCCCTGCACCGCCGGTTGCTGCCGTTGTTCACCGGCATCTTCCGCAGCCCCGGCACGATCCTGGTCAAGGCGGCGCTCGGGGTGCTCGACCTGCCCGCCGGGCCGGTGCGTTCGCCGCTGGTCGAGGCCACCGACGCCGAGTTGGACCAGCTGCGGGCCGACTGCGCCGACGCCGGACTGGAGCTGCCGTGAGCCAGGCACACGTGGAGTTGGACCTGCCGCCGCAGTTGCCGCCGGGCGGGTTGCGGGTGATCCCGCTGGGCGGGCTCGGCGCGATCGGTCGCAACATGACGGTCTTCGAGTTCGACGGCAAGCTGCTGGTGGTGGACTGCGGGGTGCTCTTCCCGGATGTGGAGCAGCCCGGGGTCGACCTGATCCTGCCGGACTTCGCCCCGATCCTGGACCGGCTCGCCGACGTTCAGGCGATCGTGCTGACCCACGGTCACGAGGACCACATCGGCGCGGTGCCGTACCTGCTCGCCCACAAGCCGGACATCCCGTTGGTGGGCTCCCAGTTCACCCTGGCGCTGGTCGAGGCGAAGCTTGCCGAGCGGCGGATCGAGCCGTACACGTTGACCGTACGCGAGGGTCAGCGGGAGCGGATCGGGCCGTTCGAGTGCGAGTTCCTCGCGGTGAACCACTCCATCCCGGACGCGCTCGCGGTGGCGATCCGTACGCCGGCCGGGCTGGTGCTGCACACCGGTGACTTCAAGATGGACCAGCTGCCGCTGGACGGGCGGATCACCGACCTGGCTGGCTTCGCCCGGCTCGGTGCCGAAGGCGTCGACCTGCTGCTGTCCGACTCGACCAACGCCGAGACCCCCGGCTTCGTCACCCCGGAACGCGACATCGGGCCGGTGCTCGACTCGATCTTCGGCAAGGCCACCGGTCGGATCATCGTGGCGAGCTTCGCCTCCCATGTGCACCGGGTGCAGCAGGTGATCGACTCGGCGTACGAGTACGACCGCAAGGTCGCGCTGATCGGCCGGTCGATGGTGCGCAACATGGGCATCGCCCGGGACCTTGGCCTGCTGCGGATCCCGCCCGGCCTGGTGGTCGGGCTGGACGAGGCGACGGCGTTGCCGCCGGACCGGATCGTGCTGATGTCGACCGGGTCGCAGGGTGAGCCGATGAGCGCGTTGGGTCGGATGGCGACCGGTGACCACCGGCACATCACCGTCGCGTCCGGCGACACCGTGGTGCTGGCCAGCTCGCTGGTGCCGGGCAACGAGACCTCGGTCTACCGGGTGATCAATCAGCTGGCCCGGGCCGGGGCGACCGTGATCCACAAGGAGACCGCCAAGGTGCACGTCTCCGGGCACGCGCCAGCGGGGGAGCTGCTCTACCTGCTCAACGTGGTGCGGCCGAGCAACCTGCTGCCGGTGCACGGCGAGTGGCGGCACCTGCGGGCGCACGCCCGGCTCGGCATCGAGTCCGGTCTCGATCCGCAGCGGGTGGTGCTCTGCGAGGACGGCGACGTCGTCGACCTGGTGGACGGGCACGCCACCCTGGTCGGGCACGTCAAGAGCCGGTATGTCTACGTGGACGGTCTCGCGGTCGGCGACGTCGGCGAGTCGCTGCTGACCGAGCGGCGGATCCTCGGCGACGGCGGGTTCATCGCGGCGACCGTGGTGGTCGACTCGGTGACCGGCAAGGTGGTCGGTGGGCCGACCGTGTCGGCGAAGGGATTCTCCGACGATCCGGAGGCGTTCAACGCGGTCGTTCCGTTGATCACCGAGGCGTTGGGTCGGGCCGCCGCCGACGGCATCACCGATCCGCACCAGCTGCAGCAGGTGGTCCGGCGGATCGTCGGCCGTTGGGTCAACGACGCGTACCGGCGTCGGCCGATGATCGTACCGACCGTGGTGGAGGTTTGAAGACGTCCTGAGCGTCGCCGGGGCTGACCAGGAAGCCGGCTGGCGGGCATACTGGTCGGACAGTTACCCACTGTCGTGACGAGAAGGCTGGCGTGCCTGGCGATCCCGGCTCCGGCGAGTCCCCTGCGGCGGCGCGGCGCAGGCTCCGACTCGCGCTGCGCCGCGCCCGGGAGTCGGCCGGGCTGACCCAGGGCAAGGTGGCGGACGCCCTCGACTGGTCGGTCTCCAAGGTCAACCGGATCGAGAAGGGCAGCGTCTCGGTCTCCACCACCGATCTGCGGGCCCTGCTGGGGCTGTACGGCGTGGTGGACGCCGACCGGGCCGAGCGGCTGCTGCGCGACGCCCGTACCTCCCGGTTGCGGGGCTGGTGGGACGAGCCGCGCTACCGGGAGCACCTGACTCCGGCAATGCTGCAGTTGCTGCAGTTGGAGGGCGAGGCCAGCGCCATCCGGGTGTTCCAGCCGACGTTGATCCCGGGCCTGCTGCAGACCCGCGAGTACGGCGAGTTCGTGTTGAACTTCTGGCGCAGCGAGCTGCCGGAGGCCGACCGGGCGCTGCGGCTCGAGGCCCGGCTGCGTCGCCGGGACCAGGTGCTGGACCGACCCGATCCGCCGGAGTTCCACCTGGTGCTGGACGAGTCGGTGCTGTGGCGCACGATCGGTGGGCCGCGGGTGATGGCCGGGCAGTTCGCCGCCTTGCTACGGGTGGCGCGGCGACCGAACGTGCGGGTGCGGATCGTTCCGTTCGCCGACGCGGCGATCATGGCGATGCTGGCGCCGTTCACGCTGCTCGACTTCGGCGACGAGGAGAACGCGCTGCTCTACCGCGAGGGCCTCCTGCTGGACGAGATCGTCCATGCGGCGCAGCGGATCGGCCGGCACCGCGGCTACTTCGCGCACATCTGGGACTCGGCGCACGACGAGGCGACCTCGGCCCGGTTGATCACCGAGCGGACTGCGGCGTTGACCGCCGATCTGCCGGCCGCGCAGGCCCCGTCCGTCGGTGGGTGAGTCCCGGTCGCGTATCGCCCGGGCCAGGTGCCGCGTTAACCCAGGCAAATGCCGAATAATCGGCATAATGTCTGAAGCGGAGAAAAAGCTATGATGCGGACATATCGCGGCTGGTGGCGGAGCAGCCAGTGCGACACCAACGCGTGCCTGGAAGCCACCGTGACCGCCTCCGGCGACGTGGCGCTGCGCGACTCGGCCGAGCCGGACGGGCCCTGGCTGGATGTCGACCCGCAGCAGTGGCGACGGTTCCTGCGCGGGGTCAACCGAGGCGACTTCGCCGGCCGGTAGGAGGCGGGTGGAGGCCGCCTCCCACCGACTCGGCCGAGAGTTGGTACGCGGCGCGGCCCCGGGCGGTTCACCAACCCGGCTGTGACATTCGGCATCCGTACGGGTCGATCCATCGACCGGTGTCCTCCGTACCACCTGCCGGCGTCGACCCGACGCCAGCCGCAGAGGAGGTACGGATGCGACGCCGACGGATCGTCACCGCCGGAATCACCGTGGCCGCGGTCGGGCTGCTCGCCGCGGTGACCCTGCCGGCCGTGGCCGGCGACGACCCGACCGACGGCGACCCCGGCACCGCCACCGGCCAGCCGGCCGGCACCGACGGCCAGCCGGCCGCCGCGCACGACGACCTCGTCGCCGCGCTGCGTCGCGACCTCGGCGTCAGTGCGGCGGACGCCCGGACCCGGCTGGCCACCGAACGCTGGGCCACCCGTACCGTCGACGTTCTGCGGGCCGACCTCGACGCGGCGTACGCGGGCGCGTGGATCAGCCAGGACGGCGCCGACCTCGTCGTCGCGGTGACCGACCCCGCACAGGTGGACCGGGTCCGCGCCGCCGGTGCCGAGGCCCGCCTGGTGGCCCGCAGCCAGCAGCAGTTGACCGGCGTCAAGGAGAGCCTGGACCGGGTGGGCGACGCCGCCAGCCCCGACCTGGCCGGCTGGTACGTCGACCTGGCGGACAACACCGTGGTGCTGCTCGCCCGGCCCGGCGCGCAGCCCGCCGCCCGGGACTTCGCCGCCGCCGCCGGAGTGCCGGCCGACGCGGTCCGGGTGGACGCCTCCGACGAGGCACCGGTACCGCTGTTCGACGTACGCGGCGGCGACCCGTACTTCATCGGTGCCGGCGGCCGGTGCTCGGTCGGCTTCTCCGTGGTCGGCGGCTTCGTCACCGCCGGTCACTGTGGTCGTCCCGGCGACACCACCACCGGATTCAACCAGCAGGCGCAGGGCGTGTTCCAGGCGTCGTCGTTCCCCGGCGACGACTGGGCCTTCGTCGCGGTCGACGACGACTGGACACCGCAGCCGGTGGTCAACGACTTCAACGGCAACAACCTGCCGGTCGCCGGCAGCGTGGAAGCGCCGGTCGGGGCCAGCATCTGCCGCTCCGGATCGACCACCGGGACCCGGTGCGGCGTGATCCGGGCCAAGGACGTCACGGTCAACTACCCGGAGGGCGCGGTCAGCGGGCTGACCCGTACCAACGTCTGCGCCGAACCCGGCGACTCCGGCGGTGCCTGGCTCTCCGGCGACCAGGCGCAGGGTGTCACCTCGGGCGGCTCCGGCAACTGCCGCTCCGGTGGCGTCACCTTCTTCCAGCCGCTGGCCGAGATCCTGCAGGTCAACAACCTGACCCTGGTCACCACCGAGGACGGTGCGGTCCCGCCGACCGGCGCGCCGACCGCCGTACCGACGGCGTCGCCGACCCAGCCGGCGGACCCGCCGCAGAGCCCGTGCGCCGACCACACGGTGCTGCGTGACGGCGAACTGACCCGGGCCGGTGGCCGACAGATCCAGCCCGACGGACGGTTCTTCCGGGCCGGGGCCGGACGGCACAGCGCCTGCCTGCAGGCACCGGCCGGCGCCGCCTTCCGGCTTACGCTGCAACGCTTCACCGCCGACGGCTGGCGTACGGTCGCCCGGGGCGACCGCGTCGGCGCCACGGTGACCCGGTTGAGTTTCTCCGGACCCGCCGGTGCCTACCGGTACCGGGTGCAGTCCGGTCGGGGCGTGGGTGGCTACCTCCTCGGGTTCTCGGTGAACTGACCGCCACCCGCCGCGCCGTCCCCGGGGGCCGCCCTCCCCGGGGACGGCGCACACCCACGTCCCGCCGCTGAGTACGCGTACCCTGTCGGCCGCCGACCGGCGCTCGTAGCCTGGCCTACGGGGAGGTCACCATGGGCTACGAGCTGCTGACCGTCGTCATCCTGACGGCACACTTCGGGTTCCTCGCCTACCTGGCGGTCGGCGGGTTCCTGGCCTGGCGGTGGCCGCGGACGATCTGGCTGCATCTGACCGCGGCGGGCTGGGGAGTGCTGGTGGTGGCGGCCAACCTGAGCTGCCCGCTCACCGTGGCCGAGCACTGGTCCCGCCGCCGGGCCGGCCAGGCCGGCTTCGACGAGGGGTTCGTCGAGCGCTACCTGACCGGCGTGATCTACCCCGACCAGTACGCCTGGGCGGCCCGGCTGGTGCTGGCCGTGGTCGTCGCGGTCAGCTGGGCCGGGGTGCTCAGGGCAGTTCGGCGACGGCGTCGGCGAACTGCGCCCCGGTGATCACCGCCGCGTTCACCAGCGCGGCGAGCTGCGCCCCGCTGACCCCGTACGCCAGGTCGGTGCTGACGTCGCCGGCCAGGATCAGCTCGCCGGATCCGGTGTCGTGCACGTAGGCCTTCGGCAGCAGCCGGTCGTGGTTCCACGAGTTGCAGAACCGGTACGCCTCGGCCAGCCGGTCCGCCGGCAGCCGCCGGTCGGCCAGCACCCGGCTGTGCAGCACCCGCTGCTGCTCGCCGAGCCGCTCGAAGTGGATCACCGCATGTCCCCACTTGCCGCCGACCACCCCGTCGTCGTCGACGAAGTACCGGTCACCGCGCTCGTTGAGCGCCGCCGTGATGCCCTCCAGGGTCAACGGCGAGACCACGTCCGGGGTGCCGCCGGCCGGCGGTACGCCGACCTCGCCGCCGGTGGCCGGTTGATCGGCCGGCAGCTCGACAGCGTCGGTCAGCGGCTCGGCGGCCAGCCAGCCGGCGATCCGCCGCGACTGGTGGTCGGTGCCGTTGCGGGCGTCGAACCGGCCCGCCAGCTCGGTGGCGGTGGCGGCCAGCTGCGCGCCGAGCGTGGCCACCGGCAGGTCGGCGGCCGGCCGGTCGCCGTACTCCGGCCGGTGGATCGTCTCGTCGCCGTGGCCGGCGGCGGCCGCGAGCCGGCAGACCAGGGCACCGGCGGCGGCGAACTCCATCGCCGAGGCGTCGTCGTACGGCCGGTCGAACCACTCCAGATGCTCGCCGAGGATCGCCAGGCCACGTTGGTGCTGACTGACCGATGCGCAGAACCGCAGATGCTCGGCCAGGTACGGGAAGGCGTCGCGTTCGTGCCGGTGCCGCCGGTACGCCCGGACGTGCGCCTGCGCCGCGTCGGCGTACCGGCCCAGCCGCAGGTACGGCATGATCACCGCGACCAGCGCCTTCTCCGGCTGCTCGGTGCAGCCGACCGCGCCGCTGAGCACCGGTTCGGCGATCTTCAGCGCCGCCTCCCACTCACCCCAGCCGGCGAGCAGCTCGGCCTGGCGGGACGGGTCACAGCCGGCGCAGTCGCTGTTCTCGTCGCGCGGGGCGGTCCGCCACCGGTCCAGCCACTGCCGGGCCTGGGCCTCGTCGCCGACATGGTCGGCGATCTTGCAGCGTAGGTTGTACACCGCCTGCAGGCTCTGCCCGCTGGCGGTGAACCGCCGCTCCATGTCGTCCAGCGCGGCCCGGGTCTGCGCCAGTCCCACCCGGGGCGTGCCGCGCAGCGTCGCGACCGCCCACTTGTGGTACCAGCGCAGCAGCTCGGCGTCCCACGGCTCGAACAGCTCCGGGTGCCGGTCGAAGGTGTTCAGACACCAGCCGAACGCCGGCAGCATCCGCCAGCGTTCGGTGTGATGGTTGTACGTCTCGATCAGCGCCATCCGCGCGTCGAAGCCGATCCGTGCCTGCCCGGCCGCGTCGGCGTGCGCGGCGATCCGTTCCAACTCGGCGATCTTGCCGTCGCCGTCGGGCAGGTCGGTGGCCTCGTCCAGCGCCTGGACCAGCTCCTCGGCGGTCACGGTGCCTCCTCGGCGGGGGTGTCCGGCCCGGTGGCCGGATCGGTGAAGGCCCGGTCCAGCAGGGCCAGGAAGGACCGGTTGAGTGCGGCGCTGTCCACCGCCCGCAACGGATGGTGACCGGCGAGCAGCGCCTGACCGTACAGCGCCTCGACGGCATTGCGTAGCGCCGCTCCCGCCGGTTGCCCGGCGAGCCGGCGGATCAGCGGGTGCCGCCAGTTGAAGACCAGCTCCGGGCGGTGGTCGACGTTGACGTCGGCGAACGCGGACAGCACCTCCGACCACAGCTCGTCGGAGCCGGCCACCGCACGGCGCACACTGTCCTGCTCGCGGGCGGCCTGGCCGAGGACGTACAGGGCCGGCACCGTGACCGGGTCGAACTGCCGCAGCTGCGGTACGCAGTCCAGTTCGGTCAGCACCGTGCGGGCGGTGGCCAGGAAGGTCTCCGCCACCGCCAGCTGTCCGGGCGAAAGGCTCTCCAACCGGGCGGCCAGCTCGCCGGGGTCCAGCCGGCGGGTGCGGATCGCCGGGTCCAGCCGGGGAAGTCGCTGCAGGATCTCCGCGTCGTAGGCGTAGCCGGCGTTGACGATCGGCGTACCGGCGGCCGACGCGATCGCGGCCAGTGACCGGAACTCGTCGACCGTCTCCACGTACCGGATCATCGCCAGATGCTGGCGGAACAGCCGCAGCGGCATCATCCCCCGGCTGGTCTCGAACGGCAGCCACGAGTCGACCAGCCGCAGCATCTCGTCGTCGCGGACGGCGAGCGCCTTGACCCCGAGGTGGTGCACCCGCAGGAAAGCGGCGAGCCGTTCCGGCTGGCTGACCGACAGCTCCAGCAGCCAGCTGCGGATCTGCCCGCCGAGCCCGTCGCGGACCGCACCGAGCAGGTCGTCCTCGTAGAGCGCCTCCCGGCTGGCGGTCGGGCGCAGCACCGAGGTGTCGACCACGCAGCGGACGAAGAACGCCCACTCCGGCAGCAGTTTGCTGGCGTCGTCGCTGAGCAGCATCCGTTTCAGGTAGACCCGGTGGCCGCCCTGGCCGACCGTCGACGGCGACGGCAGCACGAAGCCGACGCCGACCAGCCCGGCTTCCGGCACCCGCAGGTCGATCACGTCCATCGGCCGGGCACCGAGCAGCGTCGCGCCGTAGTCCAGCAGCGCCTCCCGGCGGGCCGCCGGGTCGGCGTGGACCACCTCCCACGGGGCCTGCGGCTCGGTCAGCCGGACCGGCTCGCCTGCCGGCGGGCAGAACAGCACCGGGACGTCCAGCAGTCGGGCGTAGTCGCGGACCAGGTCACGGACCTGGTCGGCGGCCAGCCAGTGCCCGGCGTCGGCGCGGGGGCGCAGCGTGACGGTGGTGCCGACCGGTCCGCGGGCGGCGTCGTCGACCTCGGTGGTGTAGCGCCCGTCGGCGTACCCGGTCCAGCGCACCGCCGGTCCGCCCCGGGCCGACCGGGTGACCACCTCGACGGTGTCGGCGACCATGAAACACGACAGCAGGCCGATGCCGAACTGGCCGAGGAAATCCTGCCGGGCGAAGCCCAGGTCGTCTCGTTTGGAGGTACGCCCGACGCTGGCCAGGAAGGTGTGCACCTGCGGTTCGGTCAGGCCGATGCCGTCATCGTGCACCCGCAGGCCACCGTCGGCGGTGGGCTCGATCCGGACGGTGCCGCCGACCCAGTCGGGTTCGGCCTCGCGCCGGGCGGTGATCGCGTCGGTGGCGTTCTGCACCAGCTCCCGGGCGAACACCCGAGGGCTGGCGTACAGGTGGTGGCTGAGCAGGTCGACGATGCCGCGCAGGTCGACCTGGAAGCGGTGTTCCATCCGGGTCAGCCCGCCAACTCGGCGACGGCGTCGCAGACCTGGCAGCCGGTGGCGATCCCGCAGTCGAGCAGGTGGTCGAGCTGCGGGGCACTGACTCCCCGCTCCAACGCGGTGATCAGCTCACCGCAGACCCGGGCGGTGCCGTCGTCGTCGACGTGGACGAAGGTCTTGGGCCACAGCCGGTCGTGGTTCCACTCGTTGCAGAAGGCGTACAGCGCGGGCACGTCGTCCACGGTGAACAGGGTCGACGCGATGGTCCGGACCCGCAGCACCTCGCCGTTGGGTCCGAGCCGGGAGAACACGATCAGGTTGTCGTTCCACCGGCCGACCAGGTCGCCGTCGTTGTCGGCCTGGAAGTGGTAACCGCGGGCGGTGAGGGTCTCGGCGATCATCGCGGTGGTCAGCGGCCGCAGCACCTGCATCGCACCACCGCCGGAGGGCGCGTCGGGCAGGTCGTCTGGGTCCGGCGGGGGCATGCGGTGGTCCTTTCGGTACGGCACGTCGGACGGCGGGCCCCGCGCCCCGGCCGGGGCCGGCGCGCGGACGGGCCGGCGATGTCCGGACGGGGGTCCGGCGGTGGACGGCGTCGTCGTGGCCCCGGGGGGACAGTAGGGGCCGATCGGAATGGTGGCACAGCCGCGCCGCCCCGCGTGGCTCGGACACGACCCGGAAAAGCGAGGGTTTGTATGCCGGCGGGGTTACCGTGGGACTCTATGGCCGGCCGAACCTCCCAGGCGAGTCGGCGGCGCGGCGGGTCGACCAGCCGCGCCGCCGCGGCCGGCCGTGCCCGGACCCCGGCCCGCAAGCGCCCGACGGCCCGTCGGCGGCCGGCCCGCAACTCGCCGGCAGTCCTGGTCGGTCGCGCCGTCGGCGCCACCTGGATGGGGCTGGCGCACGGCGTCGGTTGGGCGGTGCGTACCGCCGGTCGCCGGGCGGCCACCGCGCGGGAGTTGAGCCCGGAGCACCGGCGCGACGGTGCCGGGCTGTTCGTGCTCGGCCTGGCCATTCTCACCTCGATGGCGATCTGGTTCGGCGCGGCCGGTCCGTTCGGGGTCCGCGTCGCGGACATGATGCGGCTGTTCGTCGGCGCGATCGCGGTCGCCGTGCCGTTGCTGCTGCTGATCGGCGCGGTCCGGCTGATGCGTGACCCACCGGAGGAGCCGGAACCCCGGGGCCGCGGGCTGGTCGGCTGGTCGGCGATGCTGGTCGCCACGGCGGGGCTGCTGCACATCGGCCAACGTCCCGACGACGATCTGCAACGTGACTACGCCGGCGGGCTGATCGGACTCGGCGTCGGTACGGCACTGGAGCACACGGTCAGCTACTGGGTCGGTGTGCCGCTGCTGATCCTGCTGCTGATCTTCGGTCTGCTGGTGGTCACCGCCACCCCGATCAACCGGATCCCGGAGCGGCTCGGCCTGCTCGCCGGGGTGGTGACCGGGCGGGACCCGGAGCCCGACCCGGTGCCGGCCGGTGCCGACACTGGGGACGACGAGACCGCCGGCGAGGAGCGGGCCCGCCGCCGACCGCCGCGCCGCCGGCAGGCCAGCCGGACGGCCGACGCCCTGCCGGAACCGTCGGCCGGCGCCGATGGTGCCCCGGCCGAGCCGCTCGATCTGCAGGAGACGATGGAGCTGCCGCGCCGGCCGGCGGCGAAGGTGCCGACCACCCGCAACCCGCCGGAGCCGCCGGAGCATTCCCCGACCCCGACCCGCGCCGAGCAGTTGGCGATCACCGGGTTGTCCGGGGACTACCGCCTGCCGCCGGCCAAGCTGCTGCGGACCGGGCCGCCGGCGAAGACCCGCAGCAAGGCCAACGACGAGGTGATCGCCGCGCTGCAGGGGGTGTTCGAGCAGTTCGACGTCGACGCGGCGGTCACCGGGTTCACCCGCGGCCCGACGGTGACCCGCTACGAGGTGGAGCTCGGCCACGGGGTCAAGGTCGAGCGGATCACCCAGCTCTCCCGCAACATCGCGTACGCGGTGAAGTCACCGGACGTGCGGATCCTCAGCCCGATCCCGGGCAAGAGCGCGGTCGGCGTGGAGATCCCGAACACCGACCGGGAGGACGTGTCGCTCGGCGACGTGCTGCGCTCCCGCGCCGCCGGTGCCGACCACCACCCGATGCTGGTGGCGCTCGGCAAGGACATCGAGGGCGGCTTCGTGGTGGCCAACCTCGCGAAGATGCCGCACATCCTGATCGCCGGGGCGACCGGCGCCGGCAAGTCGTCCTGCCTGAACTCGCTGCTCATCTCGATCCTCAGCCGGGCCACCCCGGACGAGGTACGGCTGCTGCTGATCGACCCCAAGCGGGTCGAGATGACCGGGTACGAAGGCATCCCGCACCTGGTCACCCCGATCGTGACCAACCCCAAGAAGGCGGCCGAGTCGCTGGAGTGGGTGGTGCGCGAGATGGACATGCGCTACGACGACCTGGCCGCGAACGGTGTCCGGCACATCGACGACTACAACCGCAAGGTACGGGCCGGGGAGATCACCGCTCCGCCCGGCAGCGAGCGGGAGATCCGGCCGTACCCGTACCTGCTGGTGATCGTGGACGAGCTGGCCGACCTGATGATGGTCGCCCCCCGGGACGTGGAGGACTCGGTCGTACGGATCACCCAGCTCGCCCGGGCCGCCGGCATCCACCTGGTGCTGGCCACCCAGCGGCCGTCGGTGGACGTGGTGACCGGCCTGATCAAGGCGAACGTGCCGTCCCGGCTGGCCTTCGCCACGTCGTCGCTGTCCGATTCGCGGGTCATCCTGGATCAGCCGGGCGCCGAGAAGCTGATCGGCCGGGGCGACGGCCTGTTCCTGCCGATGGGTGCGTCGAAACCGCTGCGCATCCAGGGCGCCTGGGTCAGTGAGAAGGAGATCGACGAGATCGTCGCCTTCTGCAAGAAACAGCGCGAGCCGGAGTTCCGCCCCGACGTGCTCACCACCGCCCAGGAGAACAAGAAGAAGATCGACGAGGACGTCGGCGACGACCTCGACCTGCTGGTCCAGGCGATCGAGCTGGTGGTGACCTCGCAGTTCGGGTCGACCTCGATGCTGCAGCGCAAACTGCGGGTCGGGTTCGCCAAGGCGGGCCGGTTGATGGATCTGATGGAGACCCGGGGCATTGTCGGGCCGTCCGAGGGTTCCAAGGCCCGCGACGTTCTGGTCAAGCCGGACGAGCTGGAGGAGGCGCTGGCGAGTCTGCGGGCCGTCGAGGCGAGCTGACCGCACTGGCCCGGTCGGGCTGACCGATCGGATCGTTCCGCGCCGCGCCGCCGGGCCGCTGCCCGCCGGTGGCCCGGTACCCTCGTCAGGTGTCTGCTTTTCCCCCGCCTTCTGCCCCACCGCCCGGCCGGCGCGTCGCCCTGCTCACCCTGGGGTGCGCCCGCAACGAGGTCGACTCGGAGGAGTTGGCCGCTCGGCTGGACGCCGACGGCTGGCAGGTGACCACCGACGCCGACGGCGCCGACGTGGTGCTCGTCAACACCTGCGGCTTCGTCGAGAAGGCCAAGCAGGACTCGGTGCAGACGCTGCTCGACGCCGCCGACGGCGGGGCCAAGGTGGTGGCCGCCGGCTGCATGGCCGAACGGTACGGCCGGGAGCTCGCCGAGCACCTGCCGGAGGCGCAGGCCGTCCTCGGGTTCGACGACTATCCGGACATCTCCGGCCGGCTGCGGGCGGTGCTGGCCGGCGAGCAGTTGCCCGCGCACGCGCCGCGGGACCGCCGCACGATGCTGCCGCTGACCCCGGTGTCCCGGCAGCGCTCCGGTGTCGTCGTGCCCGGTCACGCGACGGTCGACGAGCACACCCCCGCGCACCTTCGCCCGGTCCTGCGGCGTCGGCTGGCCAGCGGCCCGGTGGCGTCGCTGAAACTGGCCAGCGGCTGTGACCGTCGGTGCGCATTCTGCGCCATTCCGGCGTTCCGGGGGGCGTTCGTCTCCCGCGGTCCCGAGGAACTGCTGGCCGAGGCCGAGTGGCTGGCCGGCACCGGCGTTCGGGAACTGGTACTGGTGAGCGAGAACTCGACCTCGTACGGCAAGGATCTGGGCGATCCGCGACTGCTGGAGAAGCTGCTGCCCCAGTTGGCCGCCGTCGACGGCATCGTCCGGGTCCGGGTCAGCTACCTGCAGCCGGCGGAGACCCGTCCGGGCCTGATCGAGACGATCGCCACCACGGCCGGCGTGGCACCGTACTTCGACCTGTCCTTCCAACACGCCAGCGAGCCGGTACTGCGCCGGATGCGGCGCTTCGGCTCCACCGGGCGGTTCCTCGACCTGCTGGCCTCGGCCCGGTCACTGGCGCCGCAGGCCGGCGCGCGGAGCAACTTCATCGTCGGGTTCCCCGGCGAGACCCGGTCGGACGTCGACGAACTGGTCCGTTTCCTGTCCGCGGCCCGGTTGGACGCGATCGGGGTGTTCGACTACAGCGACGAGGACGGTACCGAGGCCGCCGGACTGCCCGAAAAGGTGCGGGCCGCCACGGTGAAGCGGCGCTACGACCGGATCTGCGCGTTGGCCGACGAGTTGTGCGCGCAGCGGGCCGAGGAACGCGTCGGCACGACGGTGGAGGTGCTGGTCGACAGCGTCGACGACGGGCTGGTGGAGGGCCGGGCCGCGCACCAGGCACCTGAGGTGGACGGTTCGACGACCCTGGTGGCTGGCGCTGCCGCCGCCACCGGTGCCGGAGCCGGAGCCGGTGTCGAGCTCGCCATGCTGCGCCCCGGCGACCTGGTCCGGGCGACGGTGACCGGGACCGAAGGGGTCGACCTGGTGGCGGTGCCGAGTGACGTGCTCTCGTCCGGTACGGCCGACCGGCCGCTGTCCGCCGCGGTCGGGTGAGCAGATGACCGAGCCGGGCGCCTCCGCCGGTCCGCGTACCGCCGTCGCCGCGGTGCCGGTGGTCAACGCGGCCAACGCGCTCACCGGGCTACGCATGGTGCTGGTGCCGGTCTTCGTGGTGTTCGTGGTTCTCTCCGGGATGACCCATCCGGGCTGGCGGGTCGCCGCCTGCCTGACGTTCGTCGTCGCGTCGGCGACCGACCTGATCGACGGCTGGATCGCCCGCCGGTACGCCTTGGTGACGTCGTTCGGCAAGGTCGCGGACCCGATCGCCGACAAGGCGCTGACCGGCACCGCGCTGGTCCTGCTGTCCTGGTACGACCTGGTGCCCTGGTGGGTGACCGGGCTGATCCTGGTGCGTGAGTGGGGGGTCACGCTGATCCGGTTCTGGGTGCTGCGTCACGGGGTGATCGCGGCGAGCCGGGGCGGCAAGGCGAAGACGGCGCTGCAGATCACGGCGATCGTCTGGTACCTGCTGCCGCTGCCGTCGGTGCTCGCCGCGGTCGCTCCGTGGATCATGGCGGCCGCGCTGCTGGTCACCGTGGCGACCGGGCTGGACTACCTGGTCCGTGCGCTGCGGCTGCGCCGTACCGGGCCGGATCGGTGACGCCGGCCGGGTCGGACCGAACTTCTCCGGCCGGCCTGCCAGCGGGCGGGCGGCTGCCGCCGCCGGACGGCGGCGATCTCGGCATGGGGCGGTCGGCCAGCGGCAGCCCGGCGGCGGCGGTCGTGCACGCCCTGGCTGAGCGGGGTGAGACGCTGGCGGTCGTCGAGTCGCTCACTGGTGGGCTGCTGGCGTCCGCCCTGGTCGAAGTCGCCGGGGCGAGCCTGGTCTTCCGCGGTGGGCTGGTCGTGTACGCCACCGACCTGAAGCGCACGCTGGCCGGGGTGCCGGAGCGGTTGCTCGCCGACCGCGGACCGGTCGACCCGGATGTCGCGGTCGCCATGGCCCGGGGTGCCCGGGTCCGGTGCGCCGCCGACTGGACGCTGGCCACCACCGGGGTGGCCGGCCCACAGCCGCAGGGCGGCAAGCCGGTCGGCCGGGTCTACGTCGCCCTGGCCGGTCCGGCTGGCGTACATCAGGTCCGGCGGTTGGACCTCGGTGGCGGTCGAGACGCGGTACGCAGGTCGAGCGTGACTGCTGCCTTGCGACTGCTGACGACGCAACTACATGCCACGCGGCCCTGAGCGGGGGACACCCGGGACGCTGAGCGGATATAACTGACATCTGACCCTGATCGCCCTGCCGGGCCCGATTCGTGCCCTCGGGTGGGGTGTCGATCGGGTGACGAACGGATAAGGTTACGGGAAGCCTCCGGCACTCGCCGGCCGGTCCCGGACAGGGGGAGGTGCGATGGTCCTGCTACGCCGCGTCATCGGTGACGCGCTGCGTGCCCGCCGGCAGGGTCAGCGCCGGACTCTGCGCGAGGTTTCCACCGCCGCCAACGTCAGCCTCGGCTACCTCTCCGAGATCGAGCGCGGCCAGAAGGAAGCCTCGAGTGAGCTGCTCGCTGCGATCTGCGACGCGCTGGGCGCTCAGTTGTCCGAGGTGCTACGTGACGTGAGTCACACCGTCGCTGTCGCCGAGCAGCGGCAGGGCCTGCTGGTTCCGTTCCCCGAACAGTCCCCGACGTCGCCCGAGCGGTCCCTGAAGGAGCGGCCGAGCCGCAGCGAGGTTCTGCGCTCCGCGTCGGACGGCGCCGTCGGTACGGCCGAGCGGAGCGACGCCGCCGTGCACCAGGTCGCCACCGAGGGCGGGGTGACCGTCTCGGTCCGTAGCGACTCGCCGCTCAAGGCGACGTTGCGGGCCTCCCGGCGGGTGCCGAACACCGGCGGTCGGGACCGTGACGTCGTCTGCGCCGCCTGAGTCACCACGGATCGGGCTGCCGCGGGCGGCCGGGTCCAGGGCTCGCCACCGCTGGATCCGGGACACTAAGGTTGACCCTCAACCGGCGTACCCTGCCGGATCCCACCGACGCCGGCTGACCCGGTGGCGACGGCCTGGGACGATGGTAGGGGCGCCGGAGCACCGTACCGCCCGGGTCGGGTCGCCGTGACCGCCTGACCGTTCGCGCCGATAGTGAGGGGATACCGCAGAGATGGCGAACCCGTTCGTCAAGGGTTGGCGCTACCTGATGGCGCTGTTCGGCGCCAAGATAGATGAGCACGCCGACCCCAAGGTGCAGATCCAGCAGGCGATCGAGGACGCCCAGCGCCAGCACCAGGCACTGGTTCAGCAGGCCGCTGCGGTGATCGGCAACCAGCGACAACTGGAGATGAAGCTGTCCCGGCAGATGAGCGAGGTCGAGCGGCTGCAGGGGATGGCCCGGCAGGCGCTGGTGCTGGCCGACAAGGCCCGCGCCGAGGGCGACGAGGCGGAGGCGAACAAGTACGAGCAGACCGCCCAGACTCTTGCCACCCAGCTGGTCTCCGGCGAGCAGTCGATGGAGGACCTCAAGGCCCTGCACGACCAGTCGTTGGCCGCCGCTGCCCAGGCCCGTCAGGCGGTGGAGAACAACCAGATGATCCTGCAGCAGAAGCTGGCCGAGCGGACCAAGCTGCTGAGCCAGCTCGAGCAGGCCAAGATGCAGGAGACCGTGGCGTCGTCGCTGGAGTCGATGTCGGCGCTCGCCGCGCCGAAGAACACGCCGTCGCTCGACGAGGTGCGGGACAAGATCGAGCAGCGCTACGCCACCGCGATGGGCCGGGCCGAGCTGGCCGGCAACTCCGTCGAGGGGCGGATGCTCGAGGTGCAGAAGTCCACCCTCGACATGGCCGGTTCGTCGCGGCTGGATCAGATCCGGGCCAGCATGGCGGGAGAGAAACTCGCCGGGGCACAGCCGGGGCCGGCGGTCGAGCAGACCCCGGCCGGCGCGGACAGCATGGCCGGCGCGGACAACGCCAGTGTCGCCCGCCTCGACCAGCTCCGTGCCTCGATGGCGAAGGACAAGAACACCGGTGACGCCTCCGCCGCCGGCTGACCATCGGGCTGGCCGAGGGGCGGGAAGGAGCAGCGGTGGTGGATCCACGGACTCGCTACTTCCGCAGGCTGCGTCGCCTGCGTCGGGGCGCCCGCCGGTGGACCGTGCTTGCTGGCGGCTTCGGTGGCGCGGCGGCGGTCCTGCTGCCGTACGCGGGGGTCAGCCCGGTCGACGCGGTGTGGGCGGCGGCGGCCGGCGCCAGCACGGCGTTGGCCTTCTGGCGCTGGTCCGATCTGCGGGCGCTGACCGCGCAACCGCCGCCCCCCGCGCCGGATCCGGCCATCGCCGCCGAGCAGGCCCGGCTCAAGCTGGTCGCCACCGTCGAGCGGATTCCGCTCGGCCGGGCCGCCGTCGGCGAGGTACGCCGACAGCAGGCGCTGCTGGCGTTGCGCGGAACGGCGGCGGCGGACGTCTGGACCCGGCTGGACCGGGCCGCGCGGACCCTCGCCGGGCTGGTGCCGCGGTTGACCGGGCCGGGCGAGTCGGCCCAGCTCGAAGCCGCGGTGGCCGAGCAGTCACTGCGTGACCTGGCGTACCGGGTGGCCAGCGTGGAGAAGGCGGTACGGCTGGCTCCGGCCGACGCCGGGCTGGCCAACTCGCACCGGGTGCTCGTCGAGCAGCTGGAAGCCGGCACCGTCGCCTACGAAGGTCTGGTCGCGGCGGCCGCCAACTACGTCGCCGAGGACGGTCGGGCGGTCGGGCAGCATCCGTCGGTGAGCCGGCTCACCGAGGCCGGTGACCTGCTGCGGGGGGTCGCCGCCGGGCTGGCGGAGCTGCGGCAGCCACCGGACCCGGCTGGCACGTCGGGCACCAGTAGGTGACCCGCCCCGCCGCCGGCTCGACCCGACGCACTGCCGTACCGCAGCGGCGGCACGGCCGCCGCCAGCGGCCGTACACGTAGCTGGCCTCCCCGGGCAGGCCGGTGATGCTGCGGCTGGCCCGCCCCCGGTTGGCGACCAGCAGCCGGCGTGCCAGCTCGACGACGGCGGCCAGGTCCGGCACCTCGCGGACCGGTGTACCGGGCGCGACACCACGCAGGAACAGCAACTCGCAGGCGTAGACGTTGCCGATTCCGGCGAGATTGCGCTGGTCGAGCAGCGCCTCGATGACGGGTGTCTCGGGCCGGGCGGCGAGCCGGCGGACCGCTTCGGCCGGGTCCCAGTCGGCACCGAGCAGATCCGGCCCCAGCCCGGCGGTGAGTTCCGGCTCCCGCTCCGTCGTCACCAGGGCCAGCTCGTGCAGGTGGTAGCCGACGGCGACGGACTCACCGGTGCGCAGCACCACGCGGATCTGGTGTGCCGGCCGGGCCGTCCAGCGTTGACCGAGCCGGTAGGTCCGCCAACTGCCGTCCATCCGCAGGTGCGAGTGCAGGGTGTACCGCCGGTCGTCCGGTGCCGCGAGCCGCAGCAGCAGGTGCTTGCCACGGCTGACGCAGTCCAGCACGGTCCGGCCGGACAGGTCGGTGGTCGCGAGCCGGGGGATCCGGAAGTCGCTGCCGGTGAGCCGCCGGCCAGCCAGCACCTCCCGCAGCCGGTGGGCGGTGTTCCAGACGGTGTCGCCTTCAGGCACGACGACAATCCTGCCGCAGGTCGCGACCGAACGGGCCCGAGTAGCCGACTGCCTGGGCCGCAGACATCCGGCCCAGGCAGTCGGGGTGACGATAACGGTCAGTACCGTCGTCGGAACACGGCGAAGGTGGCGGCAGTGCCGAGCGCCAGCGCGCCGATCAGCACCACCCAAATCGCCGTCGAGTTGACACCGTTGTTGAGCTCCGCATTGGCCTGGACCGCAGCGAAGAGGCTGTCGTCGGCCGGTGCCGGCACAGCCACCGGGGGAAGCTCGCCGTAGCGCACCAGACCGGTGCTTTCCAACAGCGACATGTGGGTCTGGACGAAGCCGTTGGCGTCCTGTGCGAGCTGCCGGACAACGTCGTTGCGGGTGCTCGCCCGGACCGCACCGATGACCGGGAAGATGTTGCCGTGGGCGGCGCGGAGCCGCTCGACGAAGATCCGGTCGAACCGGGCGCCCTCCGAGGTCTTCATCTCGTTGACCCAGCCCTGCTGGGTGGGGGTCGGGTCGGTGGGCAGCTCCACACCCAGCTTGTTCGCCGCCTCGACCACCAGCAGGTCGAGCTCGACGTGCTGTTCGGCGATCGCGGCGCCGACCTCGCGGACCCGTTGCGTGCTGCCCTTCTCCGCCGCCAGCTGACCGGCGGGAATCTCCCACAGCCCGGCGAGCCGGACCCCGTTGAGCAGCTGGATGTCGGTGGCGGCGAGCTGGGTCGCCCCGGAGGGCTGGGCGAGCGCGACGCCGGGCAGTGCGAGCAGCCCGGCGACGAGACCCACCAGGACCACTGTCAGCCGGCGTGGGGTGTGTGCCGCAGATCGTGCCCGGGCCATAGTGTCTCAACCTCCGAGTGGGGTCGACAGAGCGGTTGATGATCGATCAGAACGTTATGTCGAATACCGCCCGCGCGTCAATGCTGCTGGCTTGGAATCCGCAGAAAAAAAGAAGCATTTAATCGTTTCCTGTGGCTAATCTGACTCGACTCGCCGGCATCGTCCGTTCGGCTGATGCTCCCGGTTCAACATCGAGGTCACGGGGTTGTTCACCCAGTGCGAATCTGGCCACTTGACATACTGCGGCAGGAGTGCGGTTTGTGGCGCTGCGGTAACAGGGTGCCGACACCGTAGCAGAATGTCGGCCCATTCCTGACCCGGCGGATCACTGGAATCGCTACGGATACTCGTCGGGACGCGGAGGCCGGACGATGTCGGCGTACCGCAGATGGCTGGCCCCGTAGATCGCGAAGTTGAGCCGGGCATGGGACAGGCTCAAGTCGCCGTTCGGCCCGCCACGCACCACCTCAGCGTCGCCATCGCCCTGGCCGTCGTCGGTCCAGAAGCAGACGGGGCAGGTGGTGCATCCGGTCCGGTAACCACAGCAGGGGCATCTGTCGACGGAGTACGGGACCACCCGCTAAGCCTTCCACAGGAACGTTTCGGGCATGTGCCTGAGGTACCCCGTCGACGGTCCGCCGGCAACGCACCGCCGTCGGCGTGCGCACCCGGGCATACCCGCCGGTGCCGGCGGTGCCCGGACCGACGTCCCCGATCAGCCGCGTAACCGCAGTCCACGTGGGGTGGCCCGGAAGCCGGCGGTGGCCAGCGCCGTCCGCAGCGGGGAGCTGTGCACCCGCTCCCCGTCGGCGCGTTCGACCGAGATGGTGCCGAGCGCCCCGGAGCTCACCGCGCCGGCCAGCGCCCGGGCCGCCGCCTCGAGCCGCTGTCCGTCCTGAGTAAAGCAGAGCAGACTGCGACCGCCGCGTTCGACGTAGAGCGCCGCCGCCGCGTCGACGAGTACCACCAGCGCCCCGGCCTTGCGCCCGGGTCGGTGCCCCGCCGCCGACTCGTCGGCGCTGTCCACCGGGCGCTGCGGCCAGGGCAGTGCCGCGCCGTACGGGTTTGCCGGATCGGCTGCCGCCAGCACCACCGCCTCGGGCTGCCGGCGGTGCGGCGGATCGGAGCCGGTGAGTTCCCGCAGCCGGTCCACCGCACCGGGCACGGCGAACTGGGCCGCACCGAGCCCGTCGACAAAGTAGCCCCGGCGGGCCGCGCCGCGTTCCTCCAGTGCGGTCAGCACCGGGTACACGGCGGCGAACCCACCCGGCTGTCCCTCGGCGGCGACCGCCCCCCGGGTCACCACCCCGTGTCGTTCGAGCAGCACGTCGGCGGCGAGCGCCGCCCGCCGGGTCGGGTCGGGGTCACGCGGCGGCAGCAGCGACCACCGACCGGCCAGCTGTGGCACGGCGGTACGGGCGACGAACTCCCGACCGACCCGCCGGGCCCGACCCCGTGGCCCGGCGGCGGTGCGTACCCGTTGCGCCGGGCGTGGTCCGAGTAGGGCCCGCAGCGGCGCCAGTGTGTCGTTGGTCAGCCAGCCGGCCCACACCAGGTCCCAGATCGCCGTCTCGATCCGCCCGGCCGAATCGGCATGGTCGGTGGGCGCCCCGCCAGCGGTGTCGGCGGGGGGCACGACGCCAGCGGTGTCGGCGAGTGCCGCGCCGGCCCGGTCGGCCAGCTGCCGGAAGAACAGCGCCTGCTCGTCGGCGAGGGCGGCGAGCACCGCCTCGTGCACCGGAGTCAGTGCCAGCGCCGGGTCCGGCGGCGGCAGCAGCAGCGGTGCGGTCTCCGTGAACACCAACCGGATCCAGCCGTCACCCGAGCCGACCGCGCCGGCACCGGACCAGGTGACCTCGCCGGAGGCGCAGAGCTCGTCCAGGTACGCGGGGGAGTAGTCGGCCACCCGGGCGGGCAGGATCAGCCGTTCCACCGCGCCGGCCGGCAGGGCCGCTCCCTGCAGTTGCTCGACGGCGGCCGCCACCCCGTCCACCCCGCGACCCGGGCCGCCGACCTGCTGCCATCGGGGAAGGAACCGGACCAGGGCGGTCGCCGGCACCGGCTCGATCTCGCGGCGCAGCGCCGCGAGCGACCGGCGCCGCAGCAACCGCAGCACGTCGGCGTCGCACCATTCGGTGCCGGCCCGGTCCGGGGTGAACTCGCCGGCCACGATCCGCCCGGTCGCGGTGAGCCGGCGCAGGGTCTGTTCGACGACGAAGGCACCCAGCCCGAACCGGGCGGCGCAGGCGGCGGTGTCGAACGGCCCCCGGGTGCGGGCGTAGCGGGCGACCAGGTCGCCGAGCGGGTCGGCCACCGGGGCGAGGTACGCCGTCGCGACGCCGACCGGCAGCGCGACACCGAGCGCGTCGCGCATGCGGCCGGCGTCCTCCACCGCGATCCACCGGTCCTGCCCGGCGATTCGCACCCGCAGCGCGCGCCGGGCCTGGGACAGCTCGGCCGGCCAGCCCGGGTCGACCTGCCGGTCCTGCAACTCGGTGTCGGACAGGTCGCCGACGACCCGCAGCAGCTCGGCCAGGTCCTCGGCGTCGCGCAATCGGCGGTGCCCGTCCAGCCACTGCAGCTGCCGGTGGGTCTCGGCGAGCACCGCCGGGTCGAGCAGTTCCCGCAGCTCGACCCGGCCGAGCAGCTCGCCGAGCAACGTCGAGTCGAGGCTCAGCGCGGCGGCCCGGCGCTCGGCCAGCGGCAGGTCCCCTTCGTAGAGGAACGCTCCGACGTAGCCGAACAGCAGGGAACGGGCGAACGGCGACGGTCGGGGTGTCTCGACCTCCACCAGCCGCAGCCGCCGTGCCGCCAGGTCGCCCATCAGCCCGGCTAACGCCGGCATGTCGAAGACGTCCCGCAGGCATTCCCGCGCCGCCTCCAGGGTGATCGGGAAGTCGGCGAACTCCCGCGCCACGTCGAGCAGTTGGGCGGCGCGTTGCCGCTGCTGCCACAGCGGCTGCCGGCGGCGCGGATCCCGGCGGGGCAGCAGCAGCGCCCGGGCGGCGCATTCCCGGAACCGGGCGGCGAACAGGGCCGACCCGCCGACGGCCGCTTCGACGAGCTGGCTGATCTCGTCGCTGGCGAAGGCGACCAGGTCGGCGCCGGGTGGTGTGTCGGCCATCTCGGGCAGGCGGACCACGATGCCGTCGTCGGCGGGCAGCACCTGGGCGTCGACGCCGTACCGCTCGCTGATCCGGTGCCCGATCGCCAGTGCCCATGGGGCGTTGACCTGGGCACCGAAGACGCTGTGCACGACCAGCCGCCAGTCGCCGAGCTCGTCGTGGAACCGTTCGACGACGACCGTCCGGTCGTCCGGCAGGCTCCGGGCGGCGGCGCGCTGGTCGTCGAGGTAGCGCAGCAGGTTGTCGGTGGCCCAGTCGTCCAGACCGGACGACAGCAGGCCGGCGCGGGCGGCGGTGGGGTCCTGCCGGCCGACCTGGCGCAGCCGGGCGCCCAGCGCCCGGCCCAGCTCGACCGGGCGACCGGGTTGGTCGCCTTTCCAGAACGGCATCCGGGCTGCCTGGCCCGGGGCGGGGGTGACCAGCACCCGGTCGGGGGTGATCTCCTCGATCCGCCACGACGTGGCACCGAGTAGGAAGACGTCGCCGACCCGGGACTCGTAGACCATCTCCTCGTCGAGCTCGCCGACCCGCACGGGCCGTTCGGCGCCGGCCAGGAAGACACCGAACAGGCCGCGGTCCGGGATCGTGCCTCCACTGGTGACGGCCAGCCGCTGCGCGCCCGGTCGCCCGGTGAGCAGGTCGGCGTCGCGGTCCCAGATCAGGCGGGGCCGCAGTTCGGCGAACGCGGTCGACGGGTACCGGCCGGAGAGCATGTCCAGCACCGCGTGCAGCGCCGAGTCGGGCAGTTCGGCGTACGGGGCCGCGCGGCGTACCAGGGTCGCCAGCGCGTCCACCGGCCAGGGATCCAGCGACACCATGGCGACGATCTGCTGGGCCAGGACGTCGAGTGGGTTGCGCGGGTACCGCAGCTGCTCGATGGCGCCGCGGGCCATCCGCTCGCTGACCACCGCACAGGCCAGCAGGTCACCATGGTGCTTGGGCAGGATCACCCCGTGCGACAGCGCGCCCACCTGGTGCCCGGCCCGGCCGATCCGCTGCAGGCCGGCGGCGACGCTCGGCGGTGCCTCGATCTGTACGACGAGATCGACCGCACCCATGTCGATGCCGAGCTCCAGGCTGGAGGTGGCGATCACCGCCGGCAGCTGACCGGACTTCAACGCCTCTTCGATCTGCTGCCGTTCGGAGCGCGACACGCTGCCGTGGTGGGCGCGGGCGATCACCGCCGGAGCGCCGTGTGCGGTGTCCGACTGGGCCATGATCTCCGCCGGCATCCGGGTGCCGGACCGCCGGTCGCTACCGCTACCGCTGCTGTCGGCGCGGTGCGGGCCGGACTGCTGGTCCGTGCCGTCCGCCCGGTCTGCGGCGAGTTCGTTGAGCCGGGCGCAGAGCCGTTCCGCCGAGCGCCGGGAGTTGGTGAACACGATGGTCGACCGGTGCCGCCGGATCAGGTCGAAGACGCGTTCCTCGACCGCCGGCCAGATCGACCGGCCGGCCGGCGGCGGACCATCGGAGTCCTCCTGCGCGGCCTCGCGTTCGTCCAGCTGGTCGAGATCCGGCACCGGCACCTGGACGCTGACGTCGATGGTCTTGGCCGTGGCCGGGGCGACCACCTGCACGGGCTGACGGCCACCGAGGAACTGGGCGGTCTCCTCGATCGGCCGGACCGTGGCGGACAGGCCGATCCGCTGGGCGGGCGCCGGCAGCAGCGCGTCCAACCGCTCCAGCGACAACGCCAGGTGCGCGCCGCGTTTGGTGCCGGCGACCGCGTGCACCTCGTCGACGATGACCGTGTGCACGCCGCGCAGCGACTCCCGGGCGGACGAGGTGAGCAGCAGGAACAGCGACTCGGGAGTGGTGATGAGGATGTCCGGCGGTTGTCGGAGGAAGGCGCGTCGTTGATCGGCCGGGGTGTCGCCGGTGCGGATGCCGACGGTCACCTGCGGTGCCGGTGCACCGATGCGGGCGGCGGCCTGGCCGATGCCGACCAACGGGGTACGTAGGTTGCGGTCGACGTCGACCGCGAGTGCCTTGAGCGGGCTCAGGTAGAGCACCCGGCATCGCAGCCGCGGATCGTCCGGAGCGGGCGAGCGGGTCAGCTGGTCCAGCGACCAGAGGAACGCGGCGAGGGTCTTGCCGGATCCGGTGGGTGCGACCACCAGGGCGTGCCGGCCGTCGCTGATCGCTTCCCACGCGCCGGTCTGCGCGGCGGTCGGCGCGGCGAAGGCGGCCGAGAACCACTCCCGGGTGGCTGCCCCGAAGCGCTCCAACACCGCGGTCATCGCTGGTCCCTCCATCGGTCCGTCCGGCTGCCAGCGTGGACCATCCTGCCCGCCGGGTACGACGAAGCTGGGCCGCCCGGGCGACCCGGATCCACAAATTCGAGTGGAACCGGCAGGTCTGGCTTGCCCGACTTAGTAGTTATGGAGTAACTTTCCGTCATTATCCGATCTCTCAAGGAGTACCTCCATGCCCGTTGTCGAGCGCGGCCTCCACCACGACACGGAGGTTCTTCTCCGGAAGGTGGACGGACTGGTGGCGCTGCTGCGGCTGCGGCACCACCGGCTCGACCCGGCGGCGGTGGACCGGTTCGCCGACACCCTGCGGGCCCTGGTCGTCGACAGCGGATCGGCGAGCGCCGCCGACCGGGCGCGGGTACGCGCCACCGTGCACTACCACATGCTGCTGGCCAGCCGACGAGGTCTGCTGCCGCTCGCCGACGTGACCGCACCTGCCGGACCGGCGGCGTCGGCTCGCCCGGCGAGGCCCGCCGCGCCGGCGACGGCGACGGTTCCCACCGAACCAGCTGGCACATGACGGTAACCGTACGGTAATCACCAAATCCGCTTTGATCGCTTACCATCCAGACTCCGGAAACCGGCGACGTCCAGGCCCGGCCACCGGCCGGCGGGCCCGGCCAGCCAGGCGGCCGTCACCGGGAGACCGGTAGGCTTGGCGGGCGTCGACAGCGGAGGGGGCACGGATGGCACAGCTGCGCCACCTCCCGGATCCGCGCAGGATCGCCGTTGTGCTACTCGTCCTGCTGACCGTCACCGCCGTGCACGGTGCCGCCTCGGTCGCCGTACCAGCCGTCGCCGTCGCCGCCGGGCCGGCCTCCATCGGAGCCGCGCTGCTGCACCAGACCGTCTCGCCCGGTGGTCGCAACTGTGTCGACGACGCCGACCACCGGCAGCAGCAGAGCGTGTCGGCCCGGCCCGGCCCAGCCGGTGACGACCACGGCACCCCGACCGGTGCCGTCACCCCGCCACCCTGGTCCGCCGCGCCATCCGCCACCGGCCAGTACGCCTGGTCGTCGGCCGCCGACCCGCTCCTGCGCCGCGGCACCCGGCCCTGCTCCAGCCGGGCGCCACCCGATCGGCCGGCGGCCCTGCTGACCACCGCGGCCGCGCCGCTGACCACCGCAGCCGCACACCTGCCCATTCTCGACTGAGCCGGGCCGCCGACCCGGGCGGAGCCCAGGCCGGACGTCCCGAGCCTCCGCCACTGCCACGTCACCCCCCCCGCCACGGCCGCGACGCGCCGTCCGGCGGTCCTTTCCCACCGGGCGGGCGCGCCCGGCAACGGACCCGTGCCGACGGGCGGGCCCGCGACGACACCTACCTGGAGCCGCGCGTGCTGGTTTTGCTGATCGTCCACCTGGTGACGGCGCTCGTGGCGCCGGTGCTGGTCCGCTGGTGGGGTCCGCGTGCCTGCTACCTGCTGGCCGCCGCGCCCGGCGCCGCCGCCGGCTGGGCACTGGCCAACACCGGTGCGGTACGCGACGGTGCCACGCTCGACGAGACGTACCGGTGGGTGCCGCAGCTCGGCCTCGACCTGGCGTTTCGGGTCGGCACCCTGTCCTGGCTCATGGTGCTGCTGGTCGGCGGCGTCGGAGCCCTGGTCCTGATCTACTGTGCCCGCTACTTCGCGCCGGGTGAGCCCGGCCTCGGCCGGTTCACCGCGAACTTCGTCGGATTCGCCGGAGCCATGCTCGGTCTGGTCCTCGCCGACGACCTGATCCTGCTCTACGTCTTCTGGGAGCTGACCACCGTCTTCTCCTACCTGCTGATCGGCCACCATCCGGAGAAGCGGGCCAGCCGCCGGGCCGCCGCCCAGGCGCTGATCGTGACCACCCTGGGCGGCCTGGCGATGCTCGTCGGGTTCATCATGCTCGGCGAGCAGGCCGGCACCTACAGCTGGTCGCAGATCGCGGCCAGCCCGCCGCCGGTGGGCGGCTACCTGGCCGTCGCGCTGATGCTGGTCCTTGTCGGCGCGCTGTCCAAGTCGGCGATCTTCCCGTTCAGCTTCTGGCTGCCGTCGGCGATGGCCGCGCCCACCCCGGTCAGCGCCTACCTGCACGCCGCCGCCATGGTGAAGGCCGGCATCTACCTGGTGGCCCTGCTGTCACCGGTGTACGCGGGCAACCCCTGGTGGTACTGGTTGATCGTCACCACCGGCACCGCCACCATGCTGGTCGGCGGCTGGGCGGCGCTGCGTCAGACCGACCTCAAGCTGCTGCTGGCGTACGGGACCGTGAGCCAGCTCGGCCTACTGGTGGTGGTGACCGGCGCGGGTGAACGCGGCCCGGCGCTGGCCGGGGCGACGATGCTGCTCGCCCACGCCCTGTTCAAGGCGACCCTGTTCCTGGTGGTCGGCATCGTCGACCGGTGCGCCGGCACCCGCGACCTCACCGAGTTGAGCGGGCTGGGTCGACGGATGCCGGCGGTCGCCGTGGCCGCCACGCTCGCCGCCGCGTCGATGGCCGGAGTGCCGCCGCTGCTCGGCTTCGTCGGCAAGGAAGCGGTGCTGGAGGCGTTCGCACCGGACCCGGTCGTGTTGGCGCTGATCGTCCTCGGCTCGGTGCTCACCACCGCGTACAGCGCCCGGTTCATCTGGGGCGCGTTCGCCGGCAAGCCCGGTCGGGAGCCGACCGCCGCCGCGCCGGTCGGCCCGGTGTTCATGCTGCCGGTCGGCGTACTGGCGCTGCTCGGCCTGCTGCTCGGGCCGGCGGCCGGCGTCGTCGACACGGTGCTCACCCCGTACGCCGGGCTGTTCGGCCCGGGTGACTACCACCTGGCGCTGTGGCACGGATTCACCCCCGCGCTGGGGCTGTCCCTGGTCGCGCTCGTCGGCGGCGCCGCGCTGTTCCTGGCCAGGGAACGGGTGGCTGCCGTGCAGCGGCGGCTGCGGGCCCCGACCGACGGGGCGACCAGTTACGCCCAGGCGACCCACCTGTTGGACCGGATCTCGGTCGAGGTCACCGGCGCCACCCAGCGCGGATCGCTGCCGCAGTACCTCAGCATCATCCTGCTGGTGCTGGTCACCGTGCCCGGTGGGGCGCTGCTGGTGACCCGGCCGTGGACCGGGCAGTGGCGCTGGTACGACACGCCGGTGCAGATCGCGGTGGCCGCGGTCCTGGTGGTCGCCGCGATCGCCACGGTCCGGGCGCAACGCCGGCTGAAGGCCGTCATCCTGGCCGGGGTGACCGGGTACTGCACCGCGTTGATGTTCGTCCTGCACGGCGCGCCCGACCTGGCGCTCACCCAGTTCCTGGTCGAGACGATCACCATCGTGGTGTTCGTCTTGGTGGTCCGGCGACTGCCGATCTACTTCTCGGAACGTCCACTGCGCTCCAGCCGGTACGCGCGGATCGCCCTCGGTGTCGTCGTCGGCGTGGTGATGTCCGGCATGGCGATGGCGGCGGTCGGCAACCGGGACGCGGCACCCGTCTCGGAGGCCTTCCCCGACCAGGCGGTGGAGTACGGCGGCGGGCGCAACGTGGTGAACGTGACCCTGGTCGACATCCGGGCCTGGGACACCATGGGGGAGATTTCGGTGCTGGTCGTCACGGCGACCGGCGTGGCCAGCCTGGTGTTCCTGCGGCCGCGTACCGGGCCGGGTCCGCGCCGGGTCGGCGCCGCGACCGCAGCCGGCCACGGTGGCCGGCCGGGCGGCCCGTCCCCGCCGGCCCGGTCCCGGCGCCAGCGGATCTGGCTACGGGGTGGCGCGACCCAGACCGCGCGGGGCCGGTCGATCATCTTCGAGGTCGTCATCCGGCTGCTGTTCCACGCCATCCTGGTCTACTCGATATTCCTGCTCTTCTCCGGCCACAACGCACCCGGGGGCGGGTTCGCCGGCGGGCTGGTGGCGGGGCTGGCGCTGGCGGTGCGCTATCTCGCCGGTGGCCGCCACGAACTCAACGAGGCGGCACCGGTGGACGCCGGGCTGGTGCTCGGCGTCGGTCTGTTCCTGGCGATCGGGGCCGGGCTGAGCCCGATCCTGGTCGGCGCCGACGTGCTGCAGAGCGCCATCGTGGACCTGCACCTGCCGGTGATCGGCGACGTCCACCTGGTCACCTCGCTCTTCTTCGACGTGGGCGTCTACCTGATCGTGGTGGGTCTGGTCCTGGACATCCTGCGCAGCCTCGGTGCCGAGGTCGACCGGCAGATCGCCCGGTCCGCCGAACCGGACGTCGAGGTGGACGACACCCCGCAGGGCAAGCTCGCCGCCGCTGCCACCGCCGGCGGCACAGCCACCGCGCCGGGTGCCGGCGGCGACCGGGTCGCCGGAGGAAGGAGCTGACATGCCGCCCAACATCGTGCTCGTCCTGACCATCGGGGTGCTCTTCGCCGCCGGCGTCACGCTGCTGCTGGAGCGCAGTCTCACCCGGGTGGTGCTCGGGGTGATCCTGCTCGGCAACGGGGCCAACCTGCTGATCCTGTTGGGTGGGCGGCCCGGCGGGGCACCCATCGCCGAGGTCACCGCCGCCGAGGAGATGAGCGACCCGCTGCCGCAGGCGCTCATCCTCACCGCGATCGTGATCACGCTCGGGCTCACCGCGTTCCTGCTCGCCATGGCGTACCGCAGCTGGCTGCTCTTCGGCCACGACGAGGTCCAGGACGACCTGGAGGACCGGCTCATCGTGCAGCGCGCCCTGGCCGACCAGGGGCCCAACGCCGACGACGACGCCGAGGACAGCGACGACCGCGACACCGACCCGATCGACGCGATCGGTGCCCCCCGTACCGCCCCGGCCCGCGCCGGCGATCTCGATCGGAGCGACCCGTGAGCTTCCTGGTGCCGTTGCCGGTGATCGTCCCGCTGCTCGGCGCGGGAATCACCCTGGTGCTGGCCCGGCATCCGCGTGCCCAGCGGACCACCAGCGTCGCCGCCCTCACCGTCACCTTCGGCGTCGCGCTCGCCCTGTTGATCACCGCCCACATCGAGGGACCCCAGGTGGTACGGGTGGGCGGCTGGCCGGTGCCGTTGGGCATCGTGCTGGTCGCCGACCAACTCGCCACCCTGATGCTGGTGGTCTCCACTGCGGTGACGCTCTGCGTACTGCTGTACTCGATCGGCGAAGGCCGCGCCGACGGCCGGGAGAGCACACCGGTGGCGATCTACCACCCGACGTACCTGATTCTCACCGCCGGAGTGACCAACGCATTCCTCTCCGGGGACCTGTTCAACCTGTACGTCGGGTTCGAGATTCTGCTCGGCGCCAGCTACGTGCTGCTCACCCTGGGCGGCACCGAGGTGCGGATCCGGGCCGGCACGACGTACGTCGTGGTCAGCATCCTTTCCTCGGTCATCTTCCTCACCGCGATCGGGCTGATCTACGCCGCCACCGGCACGGTGAACCTGGCGCAGCTGGCCGACCGGCTCGACGGACTCCCCGACGACCTGCGGTTGGTGCTGCAGCTGATGCTGCTTCTCGCGTTCGGCATCAAGGCCGCCGTCTTCCCGCTGTCGGCCTGGCTGCCGGACAGCTACCCGACCGCGCCGGCTCCGGTCACCGCCGTCTTCGCCGGTCTGCTGACCAAGGTCGGCGTGTACGCGATCATCCGTACCGAGACGTTGCTGTTCCCCGGCGGCCGCACCCGCGACCTGCTGCTGGTGGTCGCGCTGCTGACCATGGTGGTCGGCATCCTCGGTGCCGTCGCGCAGTCGGACATCAAGCGGCTGCTGTCGTTCACCCTGGTCAGCCACATCGGCTACATGCTGTTCGGGATCGCGCTCGGCACCGCCGCCGGACTGGCGGCGGCGATCTTCTACGTGGTGCACCACATCACCATCCAGACCACGCTGTTCCTGGCGACCGGGCTGGTGGAGCGCCGGGGCGGCAGCACCAACCTGGAACGTCTCGGCGGGCTGGCCCGGGCCGCGCCGCTGCTCGCCGCGCTGTTCTTTCTGCCGGCGTTGAACCTGGCCGGCATACCACCGTTCTCCGGGTTCCTCGGCAAGCTCGGGTTGCTGCGGGCCGGGGTCGCCGACGGCGGCCCGCTGGTCTGGGCGGTCGTCGCCAGCGCCGTGCTGACCAGCCTGCTCACCCTGTACGCGGTGACCCGGGTGTGGAATCTCGCCTTCTGGCGCAAGACCGCCCCGCAGGCCACAGCGGGCGGTCCGGCGACGGTACCGGCACTTGCTGCGGCCGCGCAGCCGGCGACGGTGCCGTCCGCGACCCGGGCGGTGTCCGGTGTCCGGGTGCCGTCCACCGACTCGGCCTCCACCCCGCTCGCCGCCGACGGCCCAGGGTCGGTGGAACCGATGCCGCCCCTGCTGGTCGGCGCGACCACCGCACTGGTGCTGCTCGGACTGGCACTGACCGCGCTGGCCGGACCGTTGTACCAGGTCGGCACCGAGGCGGCAGCCAATCTGGTGAGCCGGACACCGTACGTCGACGCGGTGTTCCCACAGGGAGGAGCCCGATGAGTCCGGTGTCCAGGGCCGCGCGCTGGCGTACCCAGATCGTCGCGGTCGCCGCTCTGGTGGTGCTGTGGAACCTGTTCTACGGGCGGTTCTCCGTCGGCAACCTGCTCGGTGGGACGGTCGTCGCGCTGGTGGTGGTCACCGTCTTTCCGCTACCGCCGGTCGCCTTCGAGGGCCGGATCCGGCCGTTGGCGGTGCTGCGCTTCCTCGCCCGGTTCGTCGTCGACCTGTTCACCGCGAGCGCGCAGGTGGCCTGGACCGCCGTCCGGTTCGGGCACACGCCGCGCAGCGCGGTCATCGCGGTGCGGCTACGGGTCCGGACGGACCTGAACCTGACCCTCACCGCGGAGGCGTTGTCGTTGATCCCGGGCAGCCTCATCGTCGAGGCCGACCCGGCCAGCGGCACCCTCTACGTCCACGTGCTCGACGTCGTCGACCACCACGACGTCGAGCAGGCCCGGCGGAAGGTGCTGGCGTTGGAGGAGCGGATCGTCCGGGCCGTCGGTTCGGCGGACGACGTACGGCATCTCGACGACCCCCGCCCGGCCGACGACCCCCATCTGCGAAACGATCCCTGCCCAGGGAACGGAGAGAACCGATGACCTTCGTGGCTGTTGTGGTGACCGTCCTGCTGGCCGTAGCGGCTCTGCTGACCGTCGGGCGGATCATCCGTGGTCCGACGCTGCTCGACCGGGTGGTGGCCGCCGAGGTGCTGATCGCCATCATCGTCGGTGGGCTCGCCGCCGAGGCGGCGGTCAATCGGCACGCCACCACTTTGCCGGTGCTCGTGGTGTTGTCCCTGCTCGGGTTCGTGGGCTCGGTCAGCATCGTCCGGTTCGTCGCCGCCCGCCCGCCCGCGGTGGCCGCCGCCGAACGGGAGCAACGGTGAACGGGGTGCTGACCGTACTGTCCGGCACGCTGCTGATCGGCGGCGCGCTGCTCAGCCTGGCCGCCAGCATCGGCCTGCTGCGCTTCCCCGACGTCGCCGCCCGGATACACGCGGCGACCAAGCCGCAGGTTCTCGGCCTGCTGCTGGTCCTCAGTGGGCTGGCGCTGCGGCTGCAGAGCGGCACCGAGCTGGCCACTCTGCTGATGGTGGCGGTCTTCCAGATGGCGACCGCGCCGGTCGCGGCCCACATCATCGGCCGGGCCGCCTACCGGGCCGATCTGGTCCGGCGGGACCTGCTGGTCACCGACGAGGCGGACGGAATGTCGGTCGACGGCACCGGCGGCGACGGAACCGGTGGGCAGCGGCGGGCCACTATATAATCCCGCCATGACCGACGCTCCTGCCCAGGAGGGCAGCAGTAGCCAGCCGGGTAGCACCCGGCTGCCGACATTCCGGCCGCCGGTCGCCGGAGCGCTGAGCCCACGGTGCTGATCGTCTTCGGTCTCTTCTTGATCACCGTGTTGACGGTCGCGACCGGGTACTTCGTCGCCCAGGAATTCGGCTACGTTGCCGTCGACCGGGGGCGGCTCCGCGCCCTGGCCGACCGGGGCGACCCGGCCGCCGCCCGGGCGCTGCGGGTGACCAGCCGGCTGTCGTTCATGCTCTCCGGCGCTCAGCTGGGGATCACGGTCACCGCGCTGCTGGTCGGCTACGTCGCCGAGCCGTACCTTGGCGCCGGACTGTCCGAGCTGCTCGGCGGGGTCGGCGTGCCGCCGGCCGCCAGCCTGACCATCTCGGTCGGGCTCGCGCTGATCATCTCGACCGTGGTGCAGATGGTTCTCGGTGAGCTGGCTCCCAAGAACCTCGCCCTCGCCCGGGCCGAGACGTTGGCCCGGGCGCTCAGCCGGTCGACCCTGATCTACCTGGCCGTCGCCGGGCCGCTGATCAGGATGTTCGACATCGCGGCGAACCGGTTGCTGCGGCGGGTCGGCATCGAACCGATCGAGGAGCTGCCCAGTGGCGCCACCGCCGAGGACCTCGGCCAGATCATCGCCGAGTCCCGCCAGGAGGGGCACCTCGATTCGGCGATGTCGACGCTGCTCGACCGAGGGTTGCACTTCCGGCAGCTGACCGCCGGCGAGGCGATGGTGCCGCGGGTCGACGTGCACACGGTACGGGTCGACGCGCCCCTGACCGGGCTGGTGGAGCTGCTGGACACCGGGCACTCGCGGTTCCCGGTGCACGGCTCGGACGGCGTCGACGACCTGGTCGGCATCGCCAGCATCGCGGATGTGCTCACCGTAGCGCCGTCGCGGCGGGCGGTGACGACCGTCGCGGCGGTGATGGTCCCCCCGCTGCTGGTGCCGGAGACCCTGCCGCTGCCGGCGGTGCTGGACCGGCTGCGTAAGGGGCACCGGCAGCTCGCCTGCGTGGTCGACGAGTACGGCGGCTTCGCCGGGGTGATCACCCTGGAGGACATCGCCGAGGAGCTGGTCGGCCCGATCCGGGACGAGGACGATCCGCCGGAGCCGGCCCCGGCCCGCCAGCCGGACGGATCCTGGCTGGTGCCGGCCCGTTGGCGAATCGACGAGGTCGCCGACACCACCGGGGTCGAGCTGCCGACCGCCCCCGAGTACGACACCCTCTCCGGCCTGGTCATGCGGGAGCTGGGCCGGGTGCCCGAGGTCGGCGACCAGATCTCGATCAGCCTGGACGAGACGGCCGCCGGCAACGGCCACCAGCCGACCCGGCGGGCGGTGCTGCACGTGATCTCCGTCGACCGGCACGTGCCCGACTCGGTACGGCTGGAGGTGATCGGGTGAGCACCGGGTGGGCGTTGCTGACCTCACTGGTGCTGCTCGCCCTGAACGGGTTCTTCGTGGCTGCGGAGTTCGCCCTGGTCGCGAGCAAGCGGTACCGGCTGGAACAGGCCGCGGCGGGCGGCTCGCGGGCGGCCCGGGCGGCGCTGGACGGCTCCCGTGAGCTGTCACTGATGCTCGCCGGGGCGCAGCTGGGCATCACCGTCTGCACCCTCGGCCTTGGCGCGTTGGCCGAGCCGGCGGTGGAGCGGCTGGTGGCGCCGCTGCTGGAGCGGGCCGGCCTGCCGTACGCGGCCAGTCACCTGGTCGCGTTCCTGTTCGCCCTCGCCCTGGTGGTCTTCCTGCACCTGGTGGTCGGCGAGATGGCACCGAAGTCGTGGGCGATCACCCACCCGGAGCGGTCGGCGCTGCTGCTGGCGCTGCCGTTCCGGGCGTTCGCCCGGGTGTCCCGGCCGGTCCTGTCCGGGCTGAACGCGATCGCCAACGCCGTGCTGCGGGCGTTCCGGGTCGAACCGCAGGACCAGTTGGCCCAGGTGCACGGCCCGGACGAGCTGCGCATCCTGCTGGAACAGTCGCGGGAGCACGGCCTGCTGCCGGCGGACCAGCACGAGCTGCTGGCCAAGATGCTCCAGCTGGAACGCACCACCGTCCGGGACGTGATGCAGCCGGTGGACCAGGTCGTCGCGGTGGCCCGGACGGACACCGCCGAGCGGGTGGAGGAGCTGTCCCGGGGCAGCGGCCGGTCCCGCCTGGTGGTCTGCGGGGAGGCCGGCGATCTGATCGGCATCGTGCACGTACGCGACGCGGTGCGGGCGAACACCTGTGACGGCGCGCCGACCGCCGAGTCGCTGATGAGCCGGCCGTTCCTGCTGCCGGCGACGGCCACCGTCACCGAGGCGGTGGCCGCGATGCGCGCCGACCAGGTGCAGTTGGCGCTGGTCACCAACGGTGCCGGGGCCGACCGGCCGATCGGCTTCGTGGCGTTGGAGGACCTGCTGGAGGAGGTCATCGGCGAGTTCGACGACGAGACCGACACCGTCCCGAGGGGACGGCGGATGCGCTGACCGGCGCGCCGACGATGGCGGTCGCGCCGACCAGCGCTCAGGTTGCTCCGGCGGTCAGGCTCCGGCGGTCAGGCTGCTCCGGCGCTGGCGGTGGCGAGCTTGACCCCGAAGCCGAGGAACAGGGCGCCCACCCCGCTGGTGACCGTCGCGGCGAGCCGGCGCCGCTGCCGGAACTGCATCGCCAGGTACGTCCCGGTGAAGATCAGCACGGTCAGGTAGATGACGCTGAACAGCTGGGCGATCGCGCCGAGCAGCAGGAACGACAGCGCCGGGTACGGGTACGCCGGGTCGACGAACTGGATGAAGAACGACACGAAGAACAGGATCGCCTTCGGGTTCAGCAGGCTGATCACCGTCGCCCGCCGGAACGGACGACGGACCGCCGCCGGCTCGGCGGCGTCCACCAGCCGGGGCGCGGCCGGGTCGTCACGTTGTCGCCAGCGCCGCCAGGCACCACGGAACATGGTGACACCGACATAGCCGAGGTACGCCGCCCCGGCGTACTTGATCACGGTGAACACCGCCGGATGGGTGTTGAGCAGGGAGGCGACCCCGGCTGCGGAGAGCACCATCAGCACCGTGTCGCCGAGGAAGACGCCGCCGGCCGCCCGGTAGCCGTGCCGCACGCCGCGCCGGGCGGCGGTGGACAGGACGAACAACGAGTTCGGCCCGGGCAGCAGGATGATCGCCACGGTGCCCAGGACGTACGTCCAGATGTCGGTGATGCCCAGCATGGGGGACATCCTGCTACCTGGACCAGCGGCCGGGCGAGGGATATTCGGCCGGTCAGGGTGTGCGCTTCGGCACCGTGTCCGGGTATGTCGGGGCGGTGGCCGCTGGCGCCGCGGCGGTGAGGTAGCTCGGCACCGCCCGGGTGACTCCGGCGGCGGACCGCGGCGGGTCGGCGACGGTGCGCAACGGCAGCACCCCGGCCCAGTACGGCAGCGCCAGGTCGGCCTGCTCGTCGACGGGGTCACCGGCGCGGACCTTGACCGACACCTCGTCGAGAGCGACGGCGAGCACCGCTGTCTGCGCGAGTTCCCGGTTCGTCGGCGGCCGGCTGTCCGCGACCCGGCCCGGGGCCGCCTTGTCGATCAGGGCGTCGAGTGCCCGCCGCTTGTCGGCCGGGTCGCTGACCAGCCGGGCGGTGCCGTGCACGACGACTGATCGGTAGTTGGCACTGTGATGCGCCTGGGCGCGGGCGTAGACCAGCCCGTCGAGCAGGGTGACGGCCACACAGACGGCGAGCCCTTTCCGGTCGCGGGCGGCCAGCAGGGGGGTGCTCGCGGTGGAGCCGTGCAGGTACAGGGTCTCGTCGACGCGTACGTGCAGGGTGGGCAGTGCCCGAGGCGCGCCGTCGACGACGAACGCCAAGCAGCAGTGGTACGCCTCGTCGAGGATGCGGTGTGCCTCGGTGCGCTGGTAGGTGACCCGGTTGAGGTGTCGGGCGGCGGTGGTCCGGGCGGTGGCGGGATACATTTGATCTCCCGAGATTGTTCTAGTACAATTCGATAATTGTGGCAGAACAATACCAGCCGACTGGTGCGACCGCGACCGAGATCTCGGCCAGCGTCGAGACCGGTGTCCGCACTGGTGCGTTGGCACCTGGCGCCCTGCTGCCGGCGGTGCGTGCGCTCGCCGACGCACTCGAGGTCAGCCCGGCCACCGTCGCGAAGGCGTACCAGGCGCTGCGCCAGCGGGGGATCGTCGACACCGACGGCCGACGCGGCACCCGGGTCCGCGCCCGCCCGCCGGTCGCGGTGACCCGGCCCGGCCCGTCCGTGCCGGCCCCGCCGGGCACCCTGGACCTGTCCACCGGTGAGCCGGATCCACGGCTGTTGCCGCCGCTGGCGACGCATCTCGCCGCGGTCGCCCGGCAGTTGGCCGACGCCTCGTCCGGGCAGGGTTACGCCGACGCCGGCCTGCTGCCCGACCTCGCCGCGCTCGCCGCGGTCCGGTTGGCTGACGACGGCCTGCCGGCCGCCGGTCTCACCGTCACCAGTGGCGCGCTGGACGGGATCGAACGCCTGCTCGCCGGCAATCTGCGCCCCGGCGACCGGGTCGCGGTGGAGGACCCCGGCTGGGCCAACCTGCTGGACCTGATCGCGGCACTGGGCCTCACCCCGGTGCCGATGCCGGTGGACGACCGAGGCCCGACCGAACCCGGCCTGCGGGCGGCGCTGTCCGCCGGTGTGTCCGCCATCGTGGTCACCACCCGGGCGCAGAACCCGACCGGCGCCGCCCTGGACGCGGACCGGGCCGACCGGCTGCGACGGCTGCTGCGCGAGACCGACGACGTGCTGCTCATCGAGGACGACCACGCCGCCGAGCTCTCCGACGGTCCGCCGCACGTGCTGGCCGGCGCGACACCCCGATGGGCGTTCGTCCGCTCCGCCAGCAAGCCGTACGGCCCGGACCTGCGGACAGCGCTGGTGACCGGCGACGAGACCACGCTGAGCCGGGTTGCTGGTCGGATGCGTATCGGTTCCGGCTGGGTCTCCACGGTCCTGCAGCGGCTGCTCGGACAGTTGTGGCGCGACCCCTCGGTCGCCGCCACGGTGGCCGAGGCCGGCCGGGCCTACCAGCGCCGTCGGGAGGCGCTGCGGGCCGCGCTCGCCGGCCACGGCGTGGCCAGCCACGGCAGCAGCGGGATCAACGTCTGGGTGCCGGTGACGGACGAGACCCACGTGGTGACCGCGCTGCAGGCAGCCGGATTCGCCGTCTCGGCCGGAGCCCGCCACCGGCTACGCAGCGCGCCGGGTATCAGGATCACCGTCAGCGGTCTCGACGAGGACCGGGCCGGCGAGCTCGCCGCGGCGGTACGCGACGCACTGCGTCCAGCGGGACTTGCCCGGGTCGGCAGGTGAGGTACGCGGGCCGTACCCGGACCGGTCAACCCAGGCGCACCGGTCAATTCGCAACCGGGTAGGAAGGACCCGTGACCGTGCACGAAACCACCGTCGGAGCCGCTGGGTACGTCCCCACCGGTGCCCGTAGCCTCGCCGACCTGCGCGCTGCCGCCCCCGGTTGCCAGGGATGCGAACTGCATCAGCCCGCCAGCCAGGTGGTCTTCGGTCGGGGCAACCCCGATGCCCGGGTGGTGATGGTCGGCGAGCAGCCCGGGGACGTCGAGGACCGCCAGGGGCTGCCGTTCGTCGGCCCGGCCGGCCGGCTGCTGCGCCGGGCGGTGGACGACGCCGGGATCCCGGTCGACCAGATCTATCTGACCAACGCGGTGAAGCACTTCCGCTTCGTGTCGCGCGGCGGTCGACGAATTCACCAGACCCCGGACCGGGTGCACATCGTGGCCTGCCGGCCCTGGCTGGTCGCCGAGTTCGCGATGCTGCGCCCGGACGTCGTCGTGGTGCTCGGCGCGACCGCGGCCCGGGCACTGCTCGGCCCGGCGTTCCGGGTGACCCGCTCGCGTGGCGTACCGCTGCCGTGGCCGGCCTCGGCCGAACGGGCCGAGGAGTTTCCGGTGGGCCCGGCGCAGCTGGTGGCCACGATCCATCCCTCGGCGGTGCTGCGCGCCGACGACCAGCAGATCGCCTTCCGAGGGCTGGTCACCGACCTCGGCGTCGTCCGTGGACTGCTCGCCGGTCGGGGCAGCCAGGCCCCGGCGGTACGCCGATGACCGCGCTCACCGCACCGCCGTCGGTGACCGACCCGCCGCCATCCGGTGACGTCACCCGCATCCAACGCCGTACGCTGCGGCTGCTCGCCGGTACCCAGATGATCGGCGGCGTAGGCGTCACCATCGGGATCTCGGTCGGTGGCCTGCTCGCCGCCGAGCTCGGCGGGGTGACCGTCTCCGGCCTGGCGCAGAGCGCCGCGGTGGTCGGCGGGGCGCTGCTCGCCGTACCCGTGGTCCGGGTCATGAACGGGCACGGCCGCCGACCCGGCCTGGTCTTCGCCTACCTGACGGGTGCGACCGGGGCGGTGCTGGTGGTGGCCGCCGCCGCGGTGCGCTGGGTGCCGCTGCTGTTCGTCGGCATGGTCCTGTTCGGCGGGGCGACGACCGCCGGCCTGCAGGCCCGGTACGCGGCGGTCGACCTCGCCGAGCCGCGCCGTCGGGGCCGGCAGCTGTCACTGGTGGTCTGGGCGACCACGGTCGGCGCGGTGACCGCCCCCAACCTTGCCGGGCTGGCCGACCGGTCGGCCAGCGGGGTCGGGTTGCCGCCGCTGGCCGGTCCGTTCGCCGTCAGCACACTGGCGTTCCTGCTGGCCGCGCTGCTGGTGCTGGTGTTGCTGCGACCGGACCCGCTGCTGACCGCCCGGCGGATCGCCGGTCCCGCCGCGGCGAGCGCCCCGGTGCGGTCCGGCCGGGGCCTGCGGGCCGGGTCCGGCCGAGGCCTGCGGGCCGGGTCCGGCCGAGGCCTGCGGGCCGCGTTCGCTGTGGTCGCCGTCCGACCCGCCGCCCGGCTCGGTGTCTGCGCCGTCGCCGTGGGTCACCTGGTGATGGTCGGGGTGATGGCGATGACGCCGGTCCACATCGGGATGGGGCACTCCGGCGACGACCTGTTGCGCACCGTCGGGCTGGTGCTGAGCCTGCACATCGCCGGGATGTACGGGCTGTCGCCGGTGGTAGGTTGGCTCACCGACCGGGCCGGTCGCCGGCCGGTGATCCTCGGTGGGGTCGGGCTGCTGCTGGCCGCGTGCGCCGTGGCGGGCACCGCCGGCCACGACCCGGTACGCCTGGTGATCGGGCTGGTGCTGCTCGGGCTCGGCTGGTCGGGCACCATGGTCGCGGGCTCGACCCTGCTGTCGGAGTCGGTGCCGGTCGACGTCCGTCCGTCGGTCCAGGGCCTGTCGGACCTGGTGATGGGTCTGGCCGGCGCGTCCGCCGGCGCGGTCAGCGGAATCATCGTCGGGCTGTCCGGTTACGGCGTCCTGACGTTGCTGTCGGCGCTGGCCACGGTGCCGCTGCTGGGGTTGGTGCTGCGCCCGGTGCCGGCTCCGTCGAAGCGGTAGGGAGGCAGGATGCGGTTGACGGACTTCTGGGGCCGGTTGGACGAGGCGTTCGGGCCCGCGTACGCCCGCAGCATCGCCACCGATCAGGTGCTGGCCCAGTTGGGTGGACGCACCATCGCCCAGGCGCTGGCGGCGGGTGAGGAGACGGTGGTGGTCTGGCGGGCGGTCTGCGCCGCGTACCCCGACCGGGTTCCCGGCCGGTTGCGCTGACTCCTGCGCCGGTTGCGCGAGCGGACGGTGAGTGTCGGTCGAGTTGGGATTCTCGATCTGTCGATTACGGAAAGTCTCAGTCGATGTGCATCGTGTCACTGTACTGGTTCCGGGGTGCTGGTTGGGCTTGATGCCACAGGTGCATCAAGATGCACCTGTGGCATCAACCTGAAAAGCATCTCGGGGTATCCCGGGAGCCAGCCCGAGCGCGTCGCCGGCCTGTCGGTCGTACCTCTGCCTGTCGGTCGTACCTCTACTTGACGGGCGTGGGTCTGCGTAGCTGCATTTACTCTGTGCGGTCGAAGGGCTGCTTTGGGTGGTGAAATTCGTGGGCGTGTCTGGTTTTCCACTCGTACATCTGTTCGGCTATTGTCCACAGCTAGGCGCTCATCCACAGGTTGCGGCCCGTCGGCTGTTTTCTGTCGGACCCAGCGCCTAGCGTGACCCGGGTGACGAGAAGCTCGGCCAGGACGCCTGGGAAGTCGGCGAACGTAGGGGTGGCAGCAATGGCGGCAGTGCCAGACAAGGAAAAGGCGCTCGATCTGGCGCTGGCTCAGATCGACAAACAGTTCGGCAAGGGCTCGGTGATGCGGCTGGGTGAGCGGCCGGTGATCCAGACCGCGGTGATCCCCACCGGCTCCATCGCGCTCGATGTGGCACTCGGCGTCGGTGGCCTGCCCCGGGGCCGGGTGGTCGAGGTCTACGGCCCGGAGAGCAGCGGTAAGACCACGGTCGCCCTGCACGCGGTGGCCAACGCCCAGCGTGCCGGCGGCATCGCGGCGTTCATCGACGCCGAGCACGCGCTCGACCCGGACTACGCCAAGGCGCTCGGCGTGGACACCGACGCCATGCTGGTCTCCCAGCCGGACACCGGTGAGCAGGCGCTGGAGATCGCCGACATGCTGATCCGCTCCGGCGCGCTGGACATCGTCGTGATCGACTCGGTCGCGGCCCTGGTGCCACGCGCCGAGATCGAGGGCGAGATGGGGGACAGCCACGTCGGTCTGCAGGCCCGGCTGATGAGCCAGGCACTGCGCAAGATCACTGGTGTGCTGAACAGCACCGGCACCACCGCGGTCTTCATCAACCAGTTGCGGGAGAAGATCGGCGTGATGTTCGGCTCGCCGGAGACCACCACCGGTGGCCGGGCGCTGAAGTTCTATGCCTCGGTGCGGCTCGACGTGCGACGGATCGAGAGCCTCAAGGACGGCACCGACGTGGTCGGCAACCGGACCCGGGTCAAGGTCGTCAAGAACAAGGTCTCCGCGCCGTTCAAGCAGGCCGAGTTCGACATCATGTACGGCAAGGGCATCTCCCGGGAGGGTTCGCTGATCGACGTCGGCGTCGAGCAGTCGATCATCCGCAAGTCCGGCGCCTGGTACACCTACGAGGGCGACCAGCTCGGTCAGGGCAAGGAGAAGGCCCGGGAGTTCCTCCGGGAGAACCCGGACGTGGCGGCTGAGATCGAGAAGAAGATCCTGGAGAAGCTCGGCGTCGGCGCGCTCGGTGCCGACGAGGCCGGCGGGCCCGAGCTGCCGCCGGTCGACTTCTGATCCGGATGGCCGGGCGACGACGCGGCGCACGGACGGGACGGGGCTGGGATGCGGCTCCGCCCCGTCCCCGCGCCTCCCGTGCGGGCCGCGCCGCCGAGGCGGCCGGGTCCACCGACCATGCCACCGGGTCCGCCGCTGGCGGCGGTGGGCAGCCGGTAGACGAGGCGCAGCAGGCCCGGGACATTTGTCTGCGCCAGCTCGCCGTCCGCCCCCGGACCCGGGCGGAGCTCGCCGCCGTGCTGCGGCGACGCGGCATCTCCGAGGCCACGGCCAGTTCGGTCCTCGACCGGTACGACGAGGTCGGGATGATCGACGACGCGTCGTTCGCCCAGGCCTGGGTGACCAGCCGGCACCACGGCCGAGGGCTGGCCCGGCGCAGCCTCGCCGCCGAGCTGCGTCAGCGCGGCGTGGATCCGCAGATCGCCCGGGACGCGCTGGACGGGCTGGACGAGTCGACCGAGCGGGCCACCGCGGCGGAGCTCGTCGAGCGCAAGCTGCGTACCGCCCGGGGTGCTCCGGACGTGGTGTTCCGGCGGTTGGTCGCGATGCTCGCCCGCAAGGGTTACTCGGCGGGGGTGGCCGTTCCGGTGGTCCGGGAGGCGCTGGCCGCCCGGTCCGCCGAGGCGGCCGAGTTCACCGACACGGTGGATGCCGAGGTACTGATCGGCGAGGTTCCCGACCCGGATGCCGAGCAGCCCTGGTCCACCTGACGGGACGCCATCCCCTGCGGGATGTGCCAAATTTCCGACTCATCCCGACGCGTCCTGAGCGCGATATGCTGCCTGTGAGCGCGCCGATGCCCTACGTTCCGCTGTCGGTCTGATCATGACTTCTTGACCGAACGGCCCCTCGCGACCTAGCCTCGCGTTACAGACGAACAACCGACCCGTCGCAGGCTAACCGCACAACATAGATCGCATAACAGTACGGCATCACTTCGCAGCAGCAGTTCAGTAGCCAGACATGCCGCAACCGGACAGGCCGGTCCGGCGGCGACAGCACGCGCAACGGCCGCTTCGCCGTTGTCGTGCCCGCACCCACGTAGGTGCTGTCTGGTCGTTGGTCAGCCGCCACGGTCGGGCGTTCCCATAGCCGTGGCCCCGGCCGGAGCGAGAAGCCTCCGGGAAGGCCGACGGCGGACTGGAGGCGGTCGTGGCGCAGCGCAGGAAGCCGGCGGGACACGCGAGTGTCGGTAGGCCCGGAGGGTCGGCATGACCGGGCTGGAGTGGTTGCTCTTCGCCGCAGTCGTCGTGCTCGCCGGCCTGGTGCTCGCCGGCCTCGCGCTTGGCGCCCGCGCGCTGCGCCGGCTCACCACACCGGCGGCCGCGACACCGGTTGAGGAGGACCCGGCTTTCGTCGCCGCCCGCGACCGGCAGGAACGCTCCCTCGCCGCGCTGCGTACCGCAGCCGACGAGGCGTCCTCCGCCGTCGAGCAGGCCAAGGCCGCCGCCGCCGCGGCCCGTACCGACGCCGCCGCCGCCAAGGCCGAAGCGACCGCCGCCCGGGCCGAGGCCCGCCGGGTGCTCGACGCCGCCCGGGCCGAGGCGGACACCATCCTGGAGCGGGCCCACCGGCAGGCCGAAACCGAGGCCGAGCAGGTCCGGGCCGCAGCCCGGCGCAGCGGCGAACGGGAGATCGCGATGCTCTCCCGGACCGTCAAGGAGCAGTCCGCCGAGCTGGACCGGCGCGGCCAGCGGATGGACGAGCGGGAACGTCAGCACGCCGAGGAAGCCGACCGGGTCGCCGAGCGGGACCGCCGGTTGACCGCCACCGCCGCCGAACTCGCCGAACGAAAGGCCGCCCTGGCCGCCCGGGAAGCGGACCTGGCGGCCGCCGAGGAACGATGGCAGCGGGAGCTGGAACGGGTCGCCGGGCTGACCGCCGAGGCGGCCCGCGGCGAGCTCGTCGAAGCGATCGAGGGCCAGGCCAAACGGGAGGCGGCGATCCTGGTCCGCGACATCGAGGCCGACGCCCGCAACACCGCCGACCAGCGGGCCCGGCACATCGTGGTGGACGCCATCCAGCGGGTCGCCAGCGAACAGACCGCAGAGAGCGTGGTCAGCGTCCTGCATCTGCCCGGCGACGAGATGAAGGGCCGGATCATCGGGCGGGAAGGCCGCAACATCCGGGCGTTCGAATCCGTCACCGGGGTCAACCTGATCATCGACGACACACCCGAGGCGGTCCTGCTGTCCTGCTTCGACCCGGTGCGCCGGGAGACCGGCCGGCTCACCTTGGAGAAGCTGGTGCTCGACGGCCGGATCCATCCGCACCGGATCGAGGAGGTCTTCGAGACCGCCCGGCAGGAGGTGGAGCAGCTGTGCCACCGGGCGGCCGAGGAGGCGCTCGTCGACGTCGGCATCACCGAGATCCACCCTGAGCTGGCCACCCTGCTGGGCCGGCTGCGCTACCGGACCTCGTACGGCCAGAACGTGCTCAAGCATCTGGTGGAGACCGCGCACATCGCCGGGGTGATGGCCGCCGAGCTGCGCCTGGACGTGCCGCTGATCAAGCGGTGCGCCTTCCTGCACGACATCGGCAAGGCGCTGACCCACGAGGTCGAGGGCAGTCATGCGCTCATCGGTGCCGACCTGGCCCGCAAGTACGGCGAATCCGAAGAGGTGGTGCACGCCATCGAGGCGCACCACAACGAGGTGCCGCCGCAGACCGTCGAGGCGGTGCTCACCCAGGCATCCGACGCGTGCTCCGGCGGTCGTCCCGGTGCCCGGCGGGAAAGCCTGGAGGCGTACGTCAAGCGGCTGGAACGGATCGAGGAGATCGCCGCCGGCAAGATCGGCGTGGAGAAGGTCTTCGCCATGCAGGCCGGCCGGGAGATCCGGGTGATGGTCAAGCCGGACGACGTGGACGACATCGGTGCCGCGGTGCTGGCCCGTGACGTGGCCAAGCAGATCGAGGAGGAGCTGACCTACCCGGGGCAGATCCGGGTGACCGTGGTCCGAGAATCCCGGGTCACCGAGATCGCCCGCTGACCGCCCGGACGGCCGGTCAGCGGGCGGGCCGTCCGGTCAGGCGGTGTCCGACGTAGCCGTGCCGGTGGCGCTGCCGCCGGTGCCGGCGGCGGTCTGCTGGCCGGCCAACGTCGATGCCGGCGGTGGCGTCGGCGGCTGGGCTGCGGTGCTGGTCCGCCGGCCCTGGGCCAGTCGCCGCTGCACCGACTCGGCGAGCTTGGACAGCGCGTAGTTGACCGCGATGAACAGCACCCCGATCACCAGGTACACCTGGATCGGGTTACGCAGGTTCTGGATGATCGTCCGGCCGACCAGCAGCGTCTCCTGGTAGCCGATGATGAAGCCCAACGAGGTGTCCTTGAGCACCACGATCAGCTGGCTGATCAGGGCCGGCAGCATGATCCGGAACGCCTGCGGCAGCAGGATCATCCGGGTGGTCTGGAACGACGTCAACCCGATCGCGGCGGCGGACTCGCGCTGCCCCGACGGCAGACCCTCCATCCCGGAGCGCAGGATCTCGGCGATCACCACACCGTTGTAGATGGTCAGGCCCAGCACCAGGTACGGCAGCATCTCGTGGCCGAACGGGAGGACGATCTCCACCCCGAGATCCGGCAGGCCCCGGGCGACGAAGAAGATGGTGATCACCACCGGAAGGCCGCGGAACACCTCGACGCAGAACCGGGTCACCAGGTTCAGCAGCCAGCTCAGTGCCCGCAGCGCCAGCGCGAAGGAGGTGGCCAGCCCGGTGAACCGGCGGCGCAGCAACGCCTTCAGTTGGATCCGCAGCACCGCCAGCGCGGTGCCGAACAGCAACGACAGCACGATCGCCAGCCCGGCGGCGGTCAGCGTGGCGGTGACACCCTCGCCGAGCAGCGTCCAGACCTGACCGAACACCTCGTTGCCGGGGTCGATCAGCGGACCCCACTTCTCCATGGTGAACTGCTCGCGTTCGGCCAGCGGCCGGTAGACCAGGAAGTAGCCGGCGATGACGGCGGCGACGGCCGACAGCACGCTGACGATCAGCGTGACCCGCCTGGCCCGTGGTCCGGGGGCGTCGTACAGCACGCTCTGCTGCTGACTCATGGCGTGGTTCCTCCGGTGACGGCTGCGGCGCTCGCGGGGGACGGGATGGTCATCTGGCCACCGCCCGGCGGGCCTCGACCCGGTCGAGCAGCAGCCCGAGCGGCACGGTCATGATCAGGAAGCCGATCGAGATGCCGACGAAGACCGGGATGATCGGCTCGCCGAGGGCGCTGGTCAGGTTCTGCGCCGAGTTGGACAGGTCGCCGACCACCCCGAAGAAGCCGGCCAGCGCCGAATTCTTGATCATGGCGATGATGACGCTGCCCAGCGGGACGATCGCGGCCTTCCACGCCTGGGGGAGTACCACGTACCGCAGATTCTGGGTGAAGGTCAGGCCGATCGCGCGGGCGGCCTCCGCCTGGCCGGGCGGCACCGCGTTGATCCCGCTGCGGATCGCCTCGCAGACGAACGCGCCGGTGTAGACGCTCAGCGCGATGATCGCGAACCGGAAGTACGGCAGGTCGATGCCGAGCCGGCTGAACACGGTGCTCAGCCCGGGGATCCGCAGGAAGTCGGCGTTCGACCCGAGCGCCGGCAACCCGAAGGCCGAGAAGAACATCACGACGGTCAGCGGCACGTTGCGCAGCACCGTCACGTACGCCCCGCCGAGCCAGCGCAGCGGCGGCACCGGCGAGATCCGCAGGATCGCGACGAACGTGCCGATCAGCAGGGCGCCGGTCGCGGACAGCACGCACAGCTGCAGGGTGAGCCAGAAACCTCCGACGAACACGTCGAAGTGGTCGACGAGCACTCTCACACGAAAGACCCTTCTGCGAACCGTCCGCCTGGGCGACCGGCCGGCCCGGAGCTGACTGCGCCGGGCCGGCCGGGATCGATCAGGTGCGACCGTCGACGGTCAGTAGCGGTCGACCGCCGGACCGGTCGGGGTGTTGTCGTCGAACTCGCCTGCGGTGGACTCCCACGCCTGCGCGTACGAGCCGTCCTCGTAGATCTTCTCCAGGGTGTCGTTGATGAAGTCGCGGAACGCGTCGTCGCCCTTCTTCACCCCGATGCCGTACGGCTCGTCGGTGAACTTCTCACCGGCCAGCTTGAAGTCGCCCTCGTTGTCGGCGATGAAGCCGAGCAGGATCACGTTGTCCGTGGTGACCGCGTCGACCTGACCGCCGCGCAGCGCGTCCACGCACTTCTCGTAGACGTCGAAGAGCACCAGCTGCTCGCCGGCGTCGGCCAGGTACTCCTGGATGTTCTCCGCCGGGGTCGAACCCTGCGCCGAGCAGACCTTCTTGTCGCCGGCCTCGAACGATTCCGGTCCGGTGATCGAGTCGTCGTCGGTGCGGACCATGATGTGCTGGCCGGCGACGTAGTACGGGCCGGCGAAGTCGATCCGCTCCTTGCGGGCGGGGTTGATGGTGTAGGTGGCCACCACGATGTCCACCCGGTCCTGCTCCAGCAGCTCCTCGCGGACCGCGGACGGCGCCTCGACGTACTCGATGTCGTCGGCGGCGATGCCCAGCTCGGCCGCGATCAGCTTGGCGATCTCGACGTCGAAGCCGGCCGGCTCGCCGTCGAGGCCCTGCAGGCCGAAGCCGGGCTGGTCGAACTTGGTGCCGACGGTCATGGTGCCGGCCTCGCTCAGCTCGGCCATCGTGGTGCCGGCCTCGAAGCTCGGCGTCGCGACGTCGGGGTTCTCACTGCCGGTGCCGTCCCCGCCGCTGTCGCCGCAGGCCGCCATGGACACCGCCAGCGCGGCCGATGCGGCTACCGCCGCCATGCGTGAGATACGCATTGCTCAGTGTTCTCCTTTTGCGATGGGAAGCCCGCCGGGTCGCGGCCAGCTCCACGGTGGATGAAACTCGTCTCCGAGCGGGATGTCAGTGGGTCGACATGTCAGTGGGTGAGGATCTTCGACAGGAAGTCCTTCGCCCGGTCGCTGCGCGGGTTGCTGAAGAACTCGGTCGGCGGGGCGTCCTCGACCAGCTGCCCGTCGGCCATGAAGATGACCCGGTTCGCGGCGTGCCGGGCGAAGCCCATCTCATGGGTGACGACGACCATCGTCATCCCCTCGGCGGCCAGCGAGGTCATCACGTCCAGCACCTCGCCGACCATCTCCGGGTCGAGCGCGCTGGTCGGCTCGTCGAACAGCATCGCCTTGGGCTGCATCGCCAACGCCCGGGCGATCGCCGCCCGCTGCTGCTGGCCGCCGGAGAGCTGGGCCGGGAACTTGTCCGCCTGGTTGGCGATGCCGACCCGGTCGAGCAGCTGCAGCGCCCGCTCCCGGACCACCGACGCCTTCTCCCGGCGTACCTTCACCGGGCCGAGCGTGACGTTGTCCAGGATCGTCCGGTGCGCGAACAGGTTGAACGACTGGAACACCATGCCGACCTCGCTGCGCAGCCGGGCCAGGGCCCGGCCCTCCGCCGGCAGCGGCCGGCCGTCGAACAGGATGGTCCCGGAGCTGATCGGCTCCAGCCGGTTGATCGCGCGGCACAGAGTGGACTTGCCGGAGCCGGACGGCCCGATCACCACCACCACTTCACCGCGGTCGACCGAGAGGTCGACGTCGTCGAGCACGTGCAGCGGACCGAACCACTTGTTGACCCCGCTGAGCACGATCAGCGGCTCACTGGCTGTCACTGTCATGCACCGTCCCTGTCCATGCACCGACCTCGTCGTGACGATCGGTCGAGGTCACCTCACGTCCGTCCCGCCACTTTAGGCGGGGCGATGTGTCGGAAGGCAACTCGAATGGTCACGGAGCGGTAACACACCCCACGCGCCGTCGGCTGTCCGGGCAACATGATCGTATGGCGATTGCACCGTTCTGCACCACGCTGTGGAACTGGTCCGTCGACGGACCGCTCGCCCCGGGCCAGATCCGAGCCACTCTCGCGGCCATCATCGGCCGTCCGGTGGTGACGCTGGGTGGCGTTTCGACGGAGCGGTTCCCGGACGGCGTGGTCCTCTGCGACGTCTGGCGCGGGGCCGGGGATTTTCCGGTGAACGTCGACTGCTACGCCGCGCCCCTCGACCCTCCCGAGCACCGGGTGCTGGCCGCGTTCGCCCGCCGGACCGGACGTCGCTGCGTACTCGCCGACGACACGCTCGACGCGACCCGCCACCTGATGGTGTCCCCGGACGGCACGGTCCGCCCGGTGCACCTGGACATCGAACCGACCAGCGTCGGGGACCGCCGCACCAACCTGCGGCTGTGCAGCCTGACCGACCCCGGCTGCCGGGCCAGGCTGTTCTGCGGCGGCTCGCGGTGGGGTCCCGACTCGGTGGCCCCGACACTCGCCGCGTGATCCCGGTGGCGGTCGGCCGGCTACGCTGTCTGTTGTCATGACTACCAGCGCAGCAGATGCCCGCCACCCGCGTACCTATCAGGTGCGCACCTACGGCTGCCAGATGAACGTGCACGACTCTGAACGGATCTCCGGCCTGCTGGAATCGGCCGGCTACGTCCGGGCGGGGGAGGCCGACGATCCGGACGTCGTCGTCTTCAACACCTGCGCGGTGCGGGAGAACGCCGACAACCGGCTGTACGGCAACCTCGGTCACCTGCGACCGGTCAAGGAGAAGCGGCCGCAGATGCAGATCGCGGTCGGCGGCTGCCTCGCCCAGAAGGACCGGGGCGAGATCGTCCGCCGGGCCCCCTGGGTTGACGTCGTCTTCGGCACGCACAACATCGGCGCGCTGCCGACCCTGCTGGACCGGGCCAGGCACAACTCCGCCGCCGAGGTCGAGATCCTCGAATCACTGGAGGTCTTCCCCTCCACCCTGCCGACCCGGCGGGAGTCGACCTACGCCGGCTGGGTGTCGATCTCCGTCGGCTGCAACAACACCTGCACCTTCTGCATCGTGCCGTCGCTGCGCGGCCGGGAGAAGGACCGCCGACCCGGCGACGTCCTCGCCGAGGTGCGGGCCCTGGTCGACGAGGGCGTGCTGGAGGTGACCCTGCTCGGCCAGAACGTCAACTCCTACGGCGTCGAGTTCGGCGACCGGTTCGCGTTCGGCAAACTGCTGCGCGCCTGCGGCGGGATCGACGGGCTGGAACGGGTCCGGTTCACCAGCCCGCACCCGAAGGACTTCACCGACGACGTGATCGCCGCGATGGCCGAGACCGACAACGTCTGCCATTCGCTGCACATGCCGTTGCAGTCCGGTTCAGACACCGTGCTGCGGGCGATGCGCCGCTCCTACCGCGCCGACCGCTACCTCGGCATCATCGACAAGGTACGGACGGCGATGCCCGACGCGGCGATCACCACCGACATCATCGTCGGCTTCCCCGGTGAGACCGACGCCGACTTCGAACGCACCCTCGACGTGGTACGGGCCGCCCGGTTCTCCTCGGCGTTCACCTTCCAGTACTCGAAACGCCCCGGCACGCCGGCCGCCGACATGCCCGGCCAGCTGCCGAAACCGGTGGTGCAGGAGCGCTACGACCGGCTGATCGCCTGCCTGGAGGAGATCACCTGGGCGGAGAACCGTCGGCTGCTCGGCCAGACCGTCGAGGTGCTGGTCGCGGTCGGCGAGGGCCGTAAGGACGGGCGGACCGGGCGGCTGTCCGGCCGGGCCCGGGACGGTCGGTTGGTGCACTTCGACGCCGGTCGGCTCGCCGGGCGCGTCCGCCCCGGCGACCTGGTCGAGGTGGTCGTCAGCTACGCGGCACCGCACCACCTCAACGCCGACGGCGAGCCGGTCGCCCACCGCCGGACCCGGGCCGGTGACGCGTACGAGGCGGGGCAGACGCCGCGTACCGCCGGGGTGCTGCTGGGGTTGCCGACGGTGGGCGCCCCACCCCCGGCGCCGGTGGCCGCCTCGGCCTGCGACCGCTGATCCCCGTCAGCCGGCGCCTGATCCGGGACGCGCCGCCTCCCGGCCGCGCCACGCGACCGGGGCCCGGTCACCCGCGTCCGGTGCCGGGGCGGCGGACGTCCGTCCCGGCACCGGCCGGCTATCCCGCCTTCTCCGCCAGCTCCAGGAACTGCCGCTTGCCGGCGAGTGCCTTCTCCGCTTCGCGGATCCGCTTGGCGTCACCGGCCGCCCTGGCCCGCTCCAGCCGCTGCTCGGCCTCGGCGACCTGCTCGCGCATCTGGGTCAACAGGGGATTGGCCGACGGCTCGGTACGCCGCCAGGCCGAGTCCATCGTCTCGCGTACCCGGTCCTCGACCGCCCGCAGTCGACGGTCCAGGCCCGACGCCGCCTCGCGCGGCACCCGGCCGATGTCGTGCCACTGGCCCTGCACCTCACGCAGTTTCGCCTGCGCGGTACGCGGATCCGCGTCGACGTCGAGGGCCTCCAGCTCGGTCAGCAGCGCCTGCTTACGCTCCAGGTTGGCGCGCTGCTCGGCGTCGCGGGCCGAGAAGACCTCGCTGCGGCGGGTGAAGAAGGTGTCCTGCGCCGAACGGAACCGTTCCCACAGCTTCTGCTCCGCCTCCTTCGAGGCGCGTGGGGCGGCCTTCCACTCGGCCATCAGCTCCTTGAGCCGGCTCGCGGTGCTGGCCCAGTCGGTCGACTCGGCCAGCGCCTCGGCCTCGGCGACCAGTTCGTTCTTGGCCGACTGGGCCTGCTTGCGCTGCGCGTCGAGGGTGGCGAAGTGCGCGCCGCGCCGGCGGGTGAACCCGTCCCGGGCGGCCGCGAACCGCTTCCACAGCTCCCCGTCGGTCTTCTTGTCGACGCCGCGGATCGTCTTCCACTCGTCGAGGATCTCCCGGAACCGGTCGCCGGTGCTCTTCCACCCGGTCGACTCGGCCGCGAGCTGCTCGGCCTCGGCGACCAGCTCGGTCTTGCGGGCCAGCGCGGCGGTGCGGGCGGCGTCGCGGGCCGCTCTGGCCTGCGCCGCCTTCTCCTCGGCGAGAGTCGCCAGCTTGTCCAGCCGGTCGGCCAGCGAATCGAGATCGCCGACCACATGGGCCTCGGCCAGTGACCCGCGCAGTCGTCGGATCGTGCTGAGCGAATGCGTCGCGTCGGCGGCACCGGACTGCAACCGGGCCTCCGTCAAATCGACCTCGGTCACCAGGTCGGCGAACCGGCGGGCGAAGTGTGCCAGGCCTTCCTCCGGCGCTCCAGCCTGCCAGGACCCGACCGCGCGCTCCCCTTCGGCAGTCTTGACGTAGACCGTGCCGTCCGCATCAACCCGTCCGAAGGAAGTCCAGTCGCTCATGTGCCCATCCTCGTTCTCCCGGCGTCGCAGGATCGAGATGTCCCGATGGACGCCGCCACGGCGCAGTTAGGTTGCGGGTAAGTTTCCCCCGCGCATTGTCACAGGTCCAACCCTGCCGGCGTCGAGCGCCTGTCGCCGACCGTGACCATACGGTGTCCTTGTCGGTGGTTGGCCCACGAGTCGGTGCCAAAGGGGCCAAATTTCGACACTCAAGGTGATTGGCCGACTGCGTGGCGCGACTGGGGTCACGGGTTACCGTGGACGCCGTGCCCCCGCTGCGCGTCGCCTTCTGCCCACACCCGCCGGTGATCGTTCCCGAACTGGCCGGCGGGGCCGCCGCCGAGCTCGACGAGCTGCGGTACGCCGCCACCGACGCCGTCCGGTCACTGGTCGACTGCTCCGCCGAGCGGATCGTGGTCATCGGCACCGACGATCCGTCCACCGATCCCGATCCGACAGAGCGGGTCTGGCGGCCACCGTTGTCCGCCAGCTTCCGACCCTGGGGGGCAGCGGTCGACGTACCCCTGGGCGCGCCCCTGGATCCGGCGTCCCCAGCCTTCGGCGCCACGTCGACCGGGGCCGGCCGCCTGCCGCTGAGCCTGACCGTCGCGACGTGGTTGCTCACCCGCGCCGGCGTCGACCCCGCGCGTACGGCGGTCGAGATGGTCGCGGTCCCCGCCGGCACGCCGCCCGGACAGTGCCGACGGCGCGGGCGGCTGCTCGCCGGCTCCGCCGCAGCGGGCCGCCGGGCCGCCGACCGACCGTGGGCGGCTCTGGTGATGGGGGACGGCTCCGCCTGCCGGGGTCCCGCCTCGCCCGGCTACCAGGACGACCGGGCGGAACCCTTCGACGACGAGGTGGCCGCCGCCCTGGCCGCGGCCGACCACCGGACCATCGCCCGTCTCGACCCGGCCCTGACCGGTTCGCTGCGGGTCGCCGGCCGGGCCGCCTGGCAGGTGGCCGCCGGCACCGTTGCGGCCGGCGATGTGATCGACTGGACCGGCCGGCTCACTTACTACGCCGCACCGTACGGCGTCGCGTACTTTGTCGCCTCGTGGGACCGGAACTGACCAACGGCCGCGGCACCGGGCCGCGCCGACCACCGACGATCCGCCCGGACCGGGTGGTGGCGGTGATCGGCCCGACCGCGGCCGGCAAGTCCGCGCTGAGCATCGCCCTCGCCGAGCAACTCGGCGCCGAGGTGGTCAACGCCGACTCGATGCAGCTGTACCAGGGGCTGGACATCGGCACCGCCAAGCTCACCGTCGACGAACGGGCCGGTGTACCGCACCACCTGCTCGACATCTGGCCGGTCACCGCGCCGGCCAGCGTCGCCGAATACCAGCGGCTGGCCCGCGCCGCCATCGACGACATCCTGCGCCGGGGGCGGCTGCCGCTGCTGGTCGGCGGCTCCGGCCTGTACGTGCGGGCGGTGCTGGAGAAATTCGACTTCCCCGGCACCGACCCGGCGCTGCGCGACCGGCTCGAAGCCGAACTCGCCGAGGCCGGCCCGGCTCCGCTGCACGCCCGGCTGGCCGCCGCCGACCCGGCGGCCGCCGCCGCGATCCTGCCCGGGAACGGGCGACGGATCGTCCGGGCACTGGAGGTGATCGAGTTGACCGGGCAACCGTTCACCGCCGCCCTGCCGGAGCCGGTGCCGTACTACGACGCGGTACAACTCGGTGTCGACCTGCCCACCGAGCGGCTCGACGAACGGATCGCCCGCCGGGTGGACCGGATGTGGGAGCAGGGCCTGGTCGACGAGGTCCGTGCGCTGCTCGGGCAGGGCCTGCGGGACGGCCGTACGGCCAGCCGGGCGCTCGGCTACCAGCAGGTGCTCCGGATGTTCGACGGTGAGTACGACGACGAACAGGCCCGAGCGGACACGGTACGGGCGACCCGCCGGTTCGTCCGCCGGCAACGGTCCTGGTTCCGCCGCGACGCCCGGGTGCGCTGGCTCGACGGCGCCGCCCCGGACCTGGTCCGGGCGGCGCACCTCGTGTTTTGACCGTTCTGTGGACCCTGATGGCTTATTCGGCCGTGTACCCGTCTCCTTCGGTGGGTCAGTAGGGTTGTTGTGGTCATGTCGATGCAACCGAGGCCGTGGCCAGACGTTCCGGAGCAGACCGCGCGGATGGCGCGGGCGGCGTTCCGGAAAGGGAACCTGGCGACGCGGATCCGTGACGAACTCGGCCAGGTGTACGAGGACGCCCGGTTCTCGGCGGCGTTCGGGCTCCGGGGACGGCCGGGGATCTCCCCGGCACAGTTGATGACCGCCAGCGTGTTGCAGTTCTCGGAGAACCTGACCGACCGTCAGGCCGCCGACGCGGTCCGGGACCGAATCACCTGGAAATACGCCCTCGGTCTGGAACTCGACGATCCGGGTTTCGACCCCACCGTCCTGTCGGAGTTCCGGGACCGGCTGGTCGCCGGTGACCTGACCAGCCTGGCCCTGGACGCCCTGCTGCGACGCCTGGCCGGGCTCGGACTGGTCAAGGCCCGGGGCCGCCAACGCACCGATTCCACCCACGTACTCGGCGCGATCCGCGACCTCAACCGCCTCGAACTGGCCGGAGAGACACTACGGGCGGCGTTGGAAGCCCTCGCCGCGGCGGCACCGCACTGGCTCACCTCGGTCATCGACGATTCCTGGACCGGCGTCTACGGCACCCGCGTCGACAACCTACGCCTGCCCGAGAGCCAGACCAGACGTGACGAGTTGACGGTCCGCTACGGCATCGACGGCTACCACCTGCTCGACGCGGCGCACCACCCGGACGCACCGGAATGGCTGGCACAGATCCCAGCGACACAGACGTTACGCCTGATCTGGATCCAGCAGTTCTACCGCGACACCGACGGCGCCGGGCAGGAGGCGCGACGGCGGGAACACGCCCCGGACGGGGACGGTGTCCCGCCCGGCAGAGACCGCCTCATCTCCCCATACGACCCGGACGCCCGATACAGCGTCAAACGCGACACCGGCTGGGGCGGCTACAAGGTCCACTTCACCGAGACCTGCGACCCACCGACCGGCACCACCGGCCGGGAAACCGGACGCGGAGAACACCCGAACCTGATCACGAACGTGGCCACCACCACCGCGACCGTCCCGGACTCGGCCATGACCGCCATCATCCACCAGCGACTGGCCGACAAGGCACTGACTCCCGCCGAGCACCTCGTCGACTCCGGATACCCGTCCGCCGAGATCACCGCCGCCCGCCGCCCGCCGGCACGGGATCACCCTGACCTCCCCGATGCTGATCGACCCGTCCGCGCAGGCCCGCGCCGGGCGAGGCTACGACAAAGCGGCGTTCACCTTCGACTTCGACACCCGCCACGGCGTCTGTCCCCAGGGCAACACCAGCACAAGCTGGTCACCCTGCCGACAACGCGACACCGACACCATCGTGGTGTCCTGGCCGAAGAGCGTCTGCCAGCCCTGCCCCACCCGCCAGGAATGCACCCGAGGCACCCGCCGCCAGATCACCATCCACCCCCGTGACCTACACGAAGCCCTCACCGCTGCCCGCATCCAGCAGAACACCTCCGAGTGGAAGGCCCGCTACGCCGTCCGCGCCGGAGTCGAGGGCACCATGCGCCAAGCACCCATGTCACCGGGATCCGTACCGCCCGTTACCGAGGCCTGCCCAAGACCAGACTCGAACACACCCTCACGGCCACCGCGATCAACATCATCCGCCTCGACAGCTACTGGACCGGACACCCCCTCGACCGCACCCGGACAACACACCTCCAACGCCTCGACTTCACCCTCGCCGCCTGACCTACACCGAATAAGCCATCAGGGTCTCTGTGGGCAGGGTGGTCTGGCGGTGTGGTGTGGGTGTGTTCGTGGTGGTGTGGGTGAGGGCTGTTATTTGCCCTTGTGGATGGCGTTCCTACGGATGACGGGGTAGCGGGTGCGGCGTCTGCGGCGTCTGCCGGCGGGGCGTCCGGGGCCGGGGTGGCCGGGTTTCGGGTGGCCTGGTGGTTGCCAGGCGTTGCGCAGAGCGGGCGAAACCTGTCGGCGGGTCTGGCCGGGGGTCGGTGTCGTGGTGGTGGCGGGTTCCCAGGGCAGCCGGTGGTGGGTCAGGTGGGTACGGGCGCAGAACAGGTGCAGGTAGGCGTAGGAGTGCGGGCGGAGCCAGGTGGTCAGGGTGTCGGGTTGGCGGGGGTGGAAGTCCGGGGCGTGGGCGGTGGTCTTCAGGTAGCGGAGGTAGTGCTCGATGTCGAAGCGGGTCAGGTAGGTCATGACCAGGGTGAGCAGGTCACGGCGGGTACCGGAGTACCAGAGCGCGAGGTCGCCCGCGCGGCGGCTGGGGCGCAGGTGCTGGACCCGGGCGAGTAGGACGCTGCCCTCGACGATCGGCAGGGTGGGCTGGTCTTCGAAGCCTCGGCTGGCGCGGGTGAGTTTGGGGTGGACCTGGTGCCAGGCTCGGACGGTGACGGTGCCGTAGATGTCGAGTGGTCCGCTGACACCGGCGTCGGGGTTCAGGTCGGGCTGGCGCAGGGCCAGGCGGAACCCGTGCCGGCGGGGCCGGCCGCCGAGGGGGTGCGCGGCCCGGCGTTCGGGTCTGGTCCACATGGTCTGCGAGGTCGCCAGCCTGACCAGGACGTCCGCGGGAATCCCGCGTTCGCGTAGCAGATGGGTGATCCGGGCCGCGGGGTAGCCGGAGTCCAGCAGGAACAGCGACGGATCGGCCGGGCGGGCGCCGTCGGTGGCGCAGACCCGGGCGATGTGGTCCACGGTGACCTCGACCAGGTCGTCGTCGGAGGCGATCCGGTCGGCCAGGACCGGCACGACCCACGAGTCCGGGGTCAGGGTCAACCGGACGACATGCTGATACCGCCACCCGGTCTTGATCAGCGCCGCGCCGCGCGGGCCGCCCGGGGTGTACTGTGGCTGCCGGTCCGGGCTGGTGGCGGCGTTCGGCCGTGGCCACGCGGTGGTGTCGACGGCGTACACCCGGGGCAGGCCGGACCGCGCGGCGATCCGGCACGCCGCCCGCAACGCCCGGCCGGTGTCGATCTCGCCGTCGCGTAGGGCCCGGTACGCGGCGGCGTGCCCGGTGACGGTGCCCAGCGACAGATGCGCCGGACAGCCACACCGGCCCTGATCGGCGGCCAACTCGTCGACCAGTGTGAACATCGTCCGCGACCGGGACGCGAGGACACCCTCGTACAGCTCCCGCCGCCAGGAGTCCAACAAGATCCGGCCCAGCTCGCTGTCACCGGCACCGGTAGCCGTTACGCTTCTCATCGAGGACCCTGCCCATTGATGATCTTTGTGTGAGAACTCAGATCATGGACAGGGTCCTCCCCGTTCCGCTAGACCTCGACCACCACGAATCCCCCCGATGGTCAAAACACGAGCGGCGCCGCCCCGGACCTGGTCCGGGCGGCGCACGCCGCGCTGCGCGCTCCGCGGAGCTGAGCGGCGCCGGCTCTGCTGAACCCGGTCCGGGCGCCGCCGGCCGCCCAGGGTCAGTTGCCGGCCGCCGCCGACCGTTGCTGGATGGTGGGCACACCGGCCGGGGCGGTGATGGCCACGGCCGGCTGTTCGGCCACGGCCGGCTGCGCGACGACGGCCGGCTGCGCGACGACGGCCGGCTGCGCGGTCGCGTCCGAGGCCTGCGCCGCGGCTCGGACCGCAGCGGCCACCGCCGGCGCCACCCGGGAATCGAACACGCTCGGCACGATCACCGTCGGGTTGATCCGATCCTCGCCCACCACGTCGGCGATGGCCCGCGCCGCGGCCAACGCCATGTCGTCGGTGAACGTCTCCGCGTGGGCGTCCAGCATGCCCCGGAACACGCCCGGGAACGCCAGTACGTTGTTGATCTGGTTCGGCTGGTCGGACCGCCCCGTCGCGACGATGGCCGCATGCCGGCGGGCCTCGCGCGGGTCCACCTCGGGATCCGGGTTCGCCAGCGCGAACACGATCGAGTCCGGCGCCATGGTGGCGATGTCGTCACCGGTCAGCAGGTTCGGCGCGCTTACCCCGATGAACACGTCCGCGCCCCGGAGCGCGCCGGGCAGATCCCCGGCGTACCCGGTCGAGTTGGTGTGCTCGGCCAGCCACTGCCAGGTGGGGTTCAGCCCGCTCAGCCCTCGGTGCAGCGCCCCCGGCCGGTCGTAGGCGATGACGTCCCCGACGCCCTGACGCAGCAGCAGCTTGATGATGGCGGTGCCGGCCGCGCCCGCCCCGGAGACCACCACCCGTACGTCGCTGAGCTGCTTGCCGACCACCCGCAGCGCGTTGGTCAACGCGGCCAGCACGCAGATCGCCGTACCGTGCTGGTCGTCGTGGAAGACCGGGATGTCGAGCAGCTCCCGCAACTTCGACTCGATCTCGAAGCAGCGCGGTGCGGCGATGTCCTCCAGGTTGATCCCGCCGTAGCCCGGGGCGATCGCCCGGACGATCGACACGATCTCGTCCGGATCCTGGGTGTCCAGCACCACCGGCCAGGCGTCGACATCGCCGAACCGCTTGAACAGCGCCGCCTTGCCCTCCATCACCGGCAGCGCGGCCGCCGGACCGAGATTGCCCAGCCCGAGCACTGCCGAACCGTCGGTCACCACCGCCACGGTGTTGCGCTTTATGGTCAGCCGGCGCGCGTCGGCCGGATTGTCGGCGATCGCCAGGCACACCCGCGCCACCCCCGGCGTGTACGCCCGGGACAGTTCGTCCCGGTTACGCAGCGACACCTTCGGGGCCACCTCGATCTTGCCGCCCAGATGCAGCAGGAACGTCCGGTCCGACACCTTGCGGACCTCGACGCCGTCGAGCGCCTCGAGCTCCTTGACCACGTCGTCGGCGTGCGCCGCGTCGGCCGTGTCGCAGGTCAGGTCGACCACCACGCTGACCGGGTCGGAGTCGACCACGTCGAGAGCGGTGACGATGGCACCAGCCTCGCCGACACAGGTGGTCAACCGGCCGATCGCCGACGCGTCGGCGGGAATGCTGATCCGGATGGTGATGGAGAAGCCGGCACTGGGCAGGCGGGTGGTCGCCACGGGATCCCTCCGTCGTTGGTGGGGCGGCCGGACTGGGCCGCTGCACCATTCTTGCGCGTGATCCGCCCCGCGCCCGCTCCGCCCCGCGTACGGCGTGCCGTAGCCATTCAGCCGCAGGTCACGGCGGCCCTCACCCCGGCCCGGCGTCGGCTGCGAACGGGCCGGCGCAGGCGCGAACCGGCCCGGTACCGGCCGCGGGGGCAGCCCGCGTCCTGATATGTAGGTGCGGCGCGGCCGTCGGCGTGTCAGGATCGAGTCCTGAGGAGGCAGCTTTTGCGTACATCTCGTGCCGAGGAGACGGTTCACCCGCCGTTCCACCTGTCGACCGCCGCCGGCCCGGACGGCCGAACCGGCCCCAACGGCCGAACCGGCCCCAACGGCCCGATCGAGCCGACAGACGACGACACCACCGTTGGCGACCTGGAGCTGGCCGACCGGCACGCGCTGCGCCGCGTCGCCGGGCTATCCACCGAACTCGCCGACATCACCGAGGTCGAGTACCGCCAGCTGCGGCTGGAGCGCGTGGTGCTGGTGGGAGTGTGGGAAAGCGGGACGGTGACCGACGCGGAAAACTCGATCACCGAGCTCGCCGCGCTCGCCGAGACCGCCGGGTCCCAGGTCCTGGAGGGCTTGATCCAGCGCCGCGACCGGCCCGACCCGGCCACCTACGTCGGCCGGGGCAAGGTCGGCGAACTCGGCGACGTGGTGCTCGCCTCCGGGGCGGACACGGTGATCTGCGACGGCGAACTCTCCCCGTCACAGCTGCGCAACCTGGAGCAGAAAGTCAAGGTCAAGGTCATTGACCGGACCGCGCTGATCCTGGACATCTTCGCCCAGCACGCCAAGAGCAAAGAGGGCAAGGCCCAGGTCGAGCTGGCCCAGCTGGAGTACCTGCTGCCCCGGCTGCGCGGCTGGGGCGAAACGCTGTCCCGGCAGACTGGCGGTAGCGGCCGTGGCGGCGGCGCCGGCGGCGGCGTCGGCCTGCGCGGCCCCGGTGAGACCAAACTGGAAACCGACCGGCGCCGGATCCGCACCCGGATCGCCCGCCTGCGGCGGGAAATCAAAAGCATGCGGACGGTACGCGAGACCAAACGCGCCCGCCGCACCCGCAACGCGGTGCCAGCGGTGGCGATCGCCGGCTACACCAACGCCGGCAAGTCCAGCCTGCTGAACCGGATCACCGGTGCCGGGGTGCTGGTCGAGGACGCGCTGTTCGCCACCCTCGACCCGACCACCCGCCGGGCGCACGCCGCCGACGGCCGAGTCTACACCCTGTCGGACACCGTCGGTTTCGTCCGGCACCTGCCGCATCAGATCGTCGAGGCGTTCCGCTCCACCCTGGAGGAGGTCGCCGAGGCCGACCTGGTGGTGCATGTGGTCGACGGTGCCCATCCCGACCCCGAGGAACAGGTCCGCGCGGTCCGCGAGGTGCTCGCCGAGGTCGGCGCCGACCGCCGCCCCGAACTGCTGGTCGTCAACAAGATCGACGCGGCCAGCGAGGAGGAGTTGCTGCGGCTGAAACGGCTCTGGCCCGACGCGGTCTTCGTCTCCGCCCGGCGGGCCCGGGGCATCGACGACCTGCGCGCCGCGATCGAGCAACGCCTGCCGCGACCGGCCGTCCAGGTCAGCGTGATGCTGCCGTACCACCGGGGTGACCTGGTGTCCCGGGTGCACCACCGGGGTGAGGTCCTCGGCACCCGGCACACCGCCGCCGGTACCCTGCTGCAGGCGCGGGTCGACGAGGCGCTCGCCGCCGAACTCCAACCGTTCCTCACCCCGGGCGAGTGACATTCCTTCCGCAAACTCAGTGATCCGCCGAAGACTTCACGTGATTGATCACGGTGTAACAGTCGGATTCAGGCCGGCGTGCGACACTCGTCGGATGCGTCGGCTCCTGACCCCGGCCACGATCGCCGTCGGACTACTCACGATCCACCTTCTGGCTCCGGCCGGCCCGGCCATGGCCCTGCCCGCCCAGGACCCGGCCCCACCCGCTGCCCAGCAGGTGACACCGGGCGAGCCGGTCTGTGAGATCACCGACGAGCGGCTCCGGGAGCTCTCCGGTCTCGTCGCCACCGCCGACGGCTACGTCGTGGTCAACGACAGCACCGAGATCGACAGTAACGAGCGGGTGTTCTTCCTCGACTCGTCCTGCGACGTCGCCAACGCTGTCCAGTACCCGACGCCGCCGCTGGACCCGGAGGACCTGGCGATCTCCCCGGACGGGCAGACCCTCTGGATCGCCGATGTCGGGGACAACCCGACCGCCGACGAACGTCGGGCGACGATCGCGCTGTGGTCCCTGCCGGCAGACGGCTCCGCCCAGCCGGTCATCCACCGGCTCAGCTACCCGGACGGCCCGCACGACGCCGAGGCGCTGCTGATCGCCGACGACGGCACTCCGCTGATCATCACCAAGGAGACCGGCCCGTCCGGTCTGTACCGACCGGTCGAACAACTTCGCAGCGACAACACCGACCCGGTACCAATGGAGCGGGCCGGCGAACTCGAACTGCCCACCACCAGCACCCCGAACCTGTTCGCCGCCGCCGGCCGGCTCACCGTCACCGGCGCGGCCCGATCCCCGGACGGCAGCCGGATTGCCCTGCGCACCTACGCCGACGCCTTCGAGTGGGACCTGCCGGCCGACGGCGACATCGTCACGACGCTCACCACCGAACGTCCCCGGGCCACCCCGCTCACCGACCCGTTCGGCGAGTCGATCGCCTACTCGCCGGACGGCACCACCTTCCTCACCGTCTCCGACGTCGCCACTCTCGACGAGGGGACCCCGGTGGAGATCCTGCGTTACACCCCGAGCACCGAGGTCGCGGCCGAGGTCGACGACACCGGCGGCGGCAGCGGCCGGGACGGACCGTCCTGGCTCAACCGGATCAGCCTGCAGGAGATCAACCTGCTGATCGCGGCGGTCGGTGTGCTGGGCGCACTGCTGGTCGGGCTCGGCATCTTCGGCATCGTCCGGGCCCGGCGGGCGGCGCGGTCGGCGGGGGTCGGCGGACGCGGCGTGGGCCGCGCCGACCGCGACCCGGACCGGTCCGACCGCGCCCCGGGGGACCGGGACCGCGCTGCGGCCTACGCGAGCGATTCGCTGGGCAGCGGCGCGTACGCGAGCGATTCGCTGGGCAGCGGCGCCTACGCCAGCGGGACATTGGGCAGCGGCGCGCTGCCCGGTGGCGGACCGGCCCCGGCCGGCCGCAAAGCCGGCGGTGTCTACGGCGCGGCGAAACCCGCCGCCGGGTCAGCCGCCCCGGCCGGTCCAGGCGGTGGCGGTGTCTACGGCGCGGCGGCGGCAAGACCGCCCGCCGCCGGCGGCGGCACGTACGGCGCAACCAAGCCCGCCACCGGTGGCCGGGCCGGCGTGTACGGGGCCGCGGCACCGCCGCCGGACACCGGCGGTTACCGCCCGGCCGGCGGGGTCGACTCCGGAGCGGTGTACGGGGCGGCGAAACCGGTGCCACCGGCCCGGCCCGGTGCGGCCGGCGTCTACGGCGGCGCCGGGCACTCCGGCCGATCACCCGATCGCGGAGACGCGCGCGACCCGGGCGGTTCCTGGGACCTCGGCGGCGACTACCCGGGCGACGGCTACCCGGCCGACCGATACGACCAGCCGCGAGCCGGCAGCGGGCCGCGCCCACCCGCCGGGCGCGGCGAGCGGGAACCCGGCGTCTACGGCCGGTCCGCCCCCGAGCACCCGGACGAGTGGCGCGGCTGACACCCCGCTGCTGTGCTGACACCCTGCCGAGGTCTGCTGTCAGCCGGTCAGACCCGGCGCAGCACCGCCACCACCCGACCCATGATGGTGGCCTCGTCACCGGGGATCGGGTCGAACGCGGCGTTGTGCGGCATCAACCAGACGTGCCCGTCACGCCGTCGGTAGGTCTTCACCGTGGCCTCGCCGTCGATCATCGCGGCGACGATCTCCCCGGAGTCGGCGGTCGGCTGCTGACGTACCACCACCCAGTCGCCGTCGCAGATCGCCGCGTCGATCATCGAATCGCCCTTGACCTGCAGCATGAACACCTCACCCTCGCCGACCAGCTCGCGGGGCAGCGGGAAGACGTCCTCCACCGCCTGCTCGGCCAGGATCGGCCCACCAGCGGCGATCCGGCCCAGCATCGGCACGTACGCCGGAGTCGGCCGCAGCGCCCGCTCGGCCTCGTCGTCGGCGGCGTCGTGCGGCGGACGCACGTCGACCGCCCGGGGACGGTTCGGATCCCGGCGCAGGAAGCCTTTGCGCTCCAGCTCCTTGAGCTGGTAGGCGACGCTGGACGGGGAGACCAGTCCGACCGCCTCGCCGATCTCCCGCACGCTCGGCGGGTAGCCGTGCCGGTCCACCCAGCTGCGGATGAACTCCAGGATCCGGCGCTGCCGGGCGGTCAACTCGCCGTTGACCGGGTCGGGAAAGGCGCTCACCACCGGCGTCACGGCGCGCACCCGGGACTCGCCGGAGCGGCTGCCCCGCCGTCCACGTACCGACGCGCCGGCGTTGACCGTTGCCGCGCCGCCGTTGCCGCTACTCTGCTGAGGCGGGCCCGCCCTGTCGTCGCTCGACACATCCGTCCTCTCCCCGGCCGTCAGATCGCGTCCTGATCGGCACCATTGGTGTCGACCAAGACGGTAACCAGAGATCCGGTCAGGTTCAAACATCTGTACGAGATGTTGTCGCGTGTCGTCCTGGAAGTAGTTTATCGTACGGATGTTCGATCGAACTTCGGTAGTGGCATGGGCGGTAACCCTCGGGCAGGGATCGGTGTTGGCAGAGTGACGACGCGCCGAAGGGTGCCGGTCAACTTGACCGAGCCGGGCTTGCGGCCTACCGTCGACCCCAACATCTAGTAGTTACAAGGGCGTAAGTTGTCCACAGGTTGGGTCTCCTGACTGAGAGCAACGTCTCCAGCAGGCCGGCCCGGCGTACCCGTGGTAACCCGCGGTGACCACTGCGCGCCCTTTTCGACCTCGCGGCTCGACGGAAGGGACATCGGCATGCGCTGCCCGTACTGCCGGCACGCCGACTCGCGCGTGGTCGACTCGCGGGAAGCCGACGACGGCCAGCTCATCCGCCGCCGCCGGTCCTGCCCGGAGTGCGGCAAACGGTTCACCACCGTCGAGGAGGCGGTGCTCGCCGTGGTCAAACGCAGCGGCGTCACCGAGCCGTTCAGCCGATCCAAGATCATGGGCGGGGTGCGCAAGGCATGCCAGGGCCGACCGGTGGACGACGACGCCATCGCCCTGCTGGCCCAGAAGGTCGAGGAGACCGTCCGGGCCAAGGGCGCGGCCGAGATCCCCAGCCACGACGTCGGGCTGGCGATCCTCGGGCCGCTGCGCGAGCTGGACGAGGTGGCGTACCTGCGGTTCGCCAGCGTCTACCGGTCCTTCGACTCGCTGGACGACTTCGAACGCGAGATCGAGACGCTGCGGGCCGCAGCCGGGGCGCGGGAGGCCGCGACGACCCCGGCGGCGGCCGGGGCCGGGCCCGGCTGACCGGCCCGCGACGACCCGGAAACAGCAAGGCGTACGGCCGACCGCCGGTCCCGGCGGGTACGGCCGGAGAAAAAAGCTGAACGGCAAGACGGAAACGACCGCGTGGCACGACGCTGCGCGAGAGCCTGAGGGGGCGATCAGATGGCGGGGGAAGGTGTGACCGCGAAGACAGGCGGTAGCGGTAGCGGCGGCACGGCGAAGGCCAACGGCGCGGCGGGTTCGGCCAACGGCACGGCGAAGGCCAACGGCAAGGCCGGATCGGCGAACGGCAAGGCCGGGTCGGCGAACGGCAAGGCCGGGTCGGCCGCGGGCTCCAACGCGCGGGTACGGGCCAAGGCCGGCGCGGGTGGCCTGACCGTCGAGCGGGTGTGGACCAGCGAGGGTGTGCACCCGTACGACGAGGTGACCTGGCAGCGCCGCGACGTGGTGATGACCAACTGGCGCGACGGCACGGTCAACTTCGAGCAGCGCGGCGTGGAGTTCCCGGAGTCGTGGAGCGTCAACGCGGCCAACATCGTCACCACCAAGTACTTCCGTGGGGCGGTGGGGACCCCGCAGCGGGAATGGTCGCTCAAGCAGCTGATCGACCGGGTGGTGAAGACCTACCGGGCGGCGGGGGAGCAGCACGGCTACTTCGCCACCCCGGGCGACGCCGAGATCTTCGAGCACGAGCTGACCTGGATGCTGCTGCACCAGGTGTTCAGCTTCAACTCGCCGGTCTGGTTCAACGTCGGCACCGCATCCCCCCAGCAGGTATCAGCGTGCCAGCCGTACCACTCGCTCGTGAGCACGCCGGCCGGCCTCGTCCCGATCGGCAAGCTGGTCGAGGAAAACGCCGTCGGAGCCAAGGTCTACGACGCACACGGGCTGACCCGAATTCTCGCGGTCCAGGCCAATGGCATCAAGGACGTATTGCGCCTGCACACCAAAGCCGGCTACACCCTGGACGTCACCGCAGACCACCTGGTCTGGAAATCGACCGGCGAGGGCACCGGTCGGTTCGTCGAAGCCGGCACCTTGGTCGCTGGCGACACTCTCGAATGGCACCGGCGGGGCAGCGACGGCGAGGCGGAGTTCCACCCCGGCGACGTCCACGAGGCCGCGCTGGCCGGTTGGCTGCAGTCAGACGGCTTCGTCGGCCAGTACGATCAGGGCACCAACCGGTCGCTGACGATCGAGGCGATGACCGTCAACGACGACGAACTCAGCTGGGTCGTCGCCGCGATCGACCAGGTCTTCCCTGGCGCGCACCGCCATGAACGCCGCGTCGTCACCCAGGACGTCACCCTCGACTGCCGGCGGACCCGGTTGTACGGGAAGAATCTGCGCCCGTTCATCGACAAGTGGGGCCTGCTTGCCCGGGGCACCGAGATGGAGGTGCCGGCAACGCTGTTCACCGCGCCGCTGCCGGTCGTCGCCGCCTATCTGAAGAGCATCTTCCAGGCAGAGGGCTATGTCTCGGCGCGTGAGGCGTCCACCTTGGTCGGCGTGGACATGATCGGCGAGCGGTTGATTCGCGGGCTGCAGCGGCTGCTGCTGCGCTTCGGGATCTTCGCCCGGGTCGGTTTCAAGGCCGACCCGCGACCGAACCGGCACGGCACCTGGTCGTTGCGCATCCAGAACCACGGCGACCGGGACACCTTCGCCGCAGAAATCGGGTTCGTCGACGCCCGCAAGTCCGGCAAGCTGGAGGAGAGCTTTGCCAAGGTGGGCCGGTCCGCCAAGGCGACGAAACGCCTCGTCATCGACCGGGTCGAACCGCTCGGGGCGATGGAGGTCTACGACATCCAGACCGAGTCGGGGGAGTACCTCTCCGACAACCTGCGAGTGCACAACTGCTTCATCCTTGCCGTCGACGACTCGATGGATTCCATCCTCGATTGGTACAAAGAGGAAGGGCTGATCTTCAAGGGCGGCTCCGGGTCCGGGGTGAACCTGTCCCGGATCCGCTCCTCCAAGGAGCTGCTGTCCAGCGGTGGCACCGCCTCCGGCCCGGTCAGCTTCATGCGCGGCGCCGACGCCTCGGCCGGCACCATCAAGTCGGGCGGCGCCACCCGCCGGGCCGCCAAGATGGTCATCCTCGACGTGGACCACCCCGACATCGAGGAGTTCGTGCAGACCAAGGCCCGCGAGGAGGACAAGATCCGGGCGCTGCGCGACGCCGGGTTCGACATGGACCTCGGCGGTGCCGACATCGTCAGCGTCCAGTACCAGAACGCCAACAACTCGGTCCGGGTCTCCGACGAGTTCATGCGGGCGTACGAGGACGGCGGCAACTTCGACCTGCGGGCCCGGCTCGACGGCTCGGTGATCGACACCGTCGACGCCAAGAAGCTGTTCGGCACCATCGCTCAGGCCGCCTGGGAATGCGCCGACCCGGGTCTGCAGTACGACGACACGATCAACGACTGGCACACCTGCCCGGAGAGCGGACGCATCACTGCGTCTAATCCCTGCTTCACCGGCGACACCCTGGTCCACACCGACAAGGGCCTGATCCGGTTCGACGCACTCATCGACCGGAGCCGGCAGGGCGAATCGTTCGGTGTCTACACCCACGACGCCACCAACCCGGACGCCCCCGCCGACCAGGTCGTGCTGACCAGCCCCGAAGCGGTCATGATCACCGGGACGAACGAGATCACCCGGCTCGAGTTCAGCAACGGCATGGTGCTGCGCTGCACCCCGAACCACCGGATCTGGACCACCAACCGGGGGTACGTCGAGGCCAAGGACCTCACCCCGGACGACCAGATCCTGCCGCTCAACCAGCCCACCCCGGCGACCGCCGCGTCCTGGGAGTTCCGCATGCGCGCGGACGCCCGGGTGTCACCCGGTGACGTCGTGCCGACCAAGTGGCAGCGGGAGTCCCGGCTGCCGGAGAAGTGGACCGAGGACTTCGCGCACCTGCTCGGCTGGCTGGTCGGCGACGGCTCGGTTCGCCACGGCACCCCGGGCGTACGCGGTGACAACCCCGGCGCCAGCTGGATCTACAGCCAGTCCGATCCGGAGGCCATCCTCCAGCGGCACCAGACGGTGCTGGAAAGCATCGTCGGCCTGCGATTCGACCCGGTCCAGATGCCCAACGGCACCGTGCAGCTGCGCAGCAACCGCACTGCCGTCGTCGACTTCCTGACCGGGCTCGGCGTGAGCACTGCCCGCGCCGTGGACAAGCGACTGCCGTCGTCGGTGCTGGAGGCGCCGCCCGAGATCCAGGCGGCGTTCCTGCGCGGGCTGTTCGACGCGGACGGCTGCGCCGCCGAGACCGCCAACGGCACCCGTTACGTTGGGCTCGGCGCGGTCTCGATCGAACTGCTCCGCGAGGCACAGCGTCTGCTGAGCGGGTTCGGCATCGGCAGCCGGATCTACGCCACCCGCAAGGCCGGTGACACCACCTTCCGGTACACCACGAACGGTGGCGACGAGCGCGAGTACCACGGTAAGCAGCTCTACGACCTGCGGATCAGTGGGGAGAACATCCGCCTGTTCGCCAGCCGGATCGGGTTCGACCACCAGGCCAAGGCGCAGCGGGTGGCCTGTTGGCTCGAACAGCACCGGTTCTACCGGACGGATCAGACGGCGAAGTTGGTCAGCCGCGAGTTCGACGGTTTTGAGACCACCTACAATCTGTCCGAACCGCGCAACCACTCGTACATCGCCAACGGCGTGGTCGTCCGGAACTGCTCGGAATACCTGCACCTTGACAATTCGTCGTGCAATCTTGCGTCGCTGAATCTGATGAAATTCCTGCGGGCCGACGGCGGCTTCGAGGTGGAGAAGTTCGTCCGCTCCGTCGAGTTCGTCATCACGGCGATGGACATCTCCATCTGCTTCGCCGACTTCCCGACGCAGAAGATCGGCGAGACCACCCGGGCGTACCGGCAGCTCGGCATCGGCTACGCCAACCTCGGTGCCCTGCTGATGGCCTCCGGTCTGCCGTACGACTCGGAAGCCGGCCGGTCCTACGCCGCCGCCATCACCTCGGTGATGACCGGTACGGCGTACCGCCGCTCGGCCGAACTTGCCGGCGTGGTCGGCGCTTACGACGGCTACGCCCGCAACGCCGAGGGTCACAAGCGGGTGATGCGCAAGCACGCCGCTGCCAGCGACGAGATCCGCCCGACCGGACCGACCGCCACCGCCCTGGCCCGGGAAGCCGCCCGGCAATGGGAGATCGGCAACAAAATCGGCGAAAAGAACGGCTGGCGCAATTCCCAGGCAAGTGTATTGGCGCCCACCGGTTGCCTCACCCCGGACACGATGGTGACCACCGACCGTGGGCTGATGCGACTCGGTGAGATTGGCGACGTCTACGGCGACCGCTGGCAGGACCTCGACATGATGGTGTCGACCGACGAGGGAGCCCGCCAGGCGACGAAGTTCTTCGTCAACGGTGAGGAGCCCACTCGCCGGGTGGTCACCAACGGCGGTTACCAGATTCAGGGCACCCTGGCCCACCGGGTCAAGGTGGTGGAACCGGCGACCGGCGAATGGGTCTGGAAGCGGATGGCCGAGGTTGCCCCCGGCGACCTGGTACCGGTGCAGCTCGGCACCCTGGTCGGCGAGCCACGTCGGGTGCCGCTGCCGGTGCTCGACCAGGCGTACTACGCTGGCGACCGGCGACTGTACGTGCCGGACGCGGTCGACGCCGAGCTGGCCGAACTGGTCGGCTACTTCATGGGTGACGGCAGCCTGCACGCCAAGGGGCTGCGGTTCGCCGTAGCCGACACCGACCTCGACGTGGTGGAACGGCTGCGGGTGCTCGGCAAGGGCCTGTTCGGGCTGGAACCGGAGGTCGCGGCGCGCACCGGCTACCAGGAGGTCGTCTTCTCCTCGGTGCGGCTGGCTCGCTGGTGGCAGGCAGCCGGGTTCGCCAAGACGCTGCCGCACCCGGAACACACCGGCAAGGGCTGGTCGCCCCGGGTGCCGTCGGCGATCCTGGAGACCAACGACGTCACCGTCTACACCGCGTTCCTGCGCGGCCTGTTCGAGGCCGACGGGACGGTGATCGAGGGAGTGCCGTCCGTGTCGACGTCCACCGAGTCGTTCGCCGCGGAGATCCGTACCCTGCTGCTGACCCTCGGGATGGCGACCACCACCCGGCGGACCCGCAGCGGCATGGGCAGCGACATCTGGCAGGTGCGGCTGCGCAATACCGACCATGCGATCCGGTACGAGGAGACGATCGGCTTCATCGGCGCCCGCAAGGCGGAGCAGATCGTCGCCGCGCCGCAGCAGACCGGCAACCGGGACCGTATCCACCTGCCGCGTGAGCTGTGGGATCTGCTGGTTCCGGCCGGACACCCGATGCGCGGTGCGGTCATGCAGTCGCTGGCCCGAACCGGCGGGGTCTCGCGGACGCTGGCCGGCGAGATCTACGGCGAGGTACTGGACGACCGCCTCGGGCACGCGCTCGGCTACCTGTACGAGACCGTGACGGCGAACGAGGACGGTGGCGTGCAGCCGACGTACGACCTGTCGGTGCCAGCCAACGTCACCTACGTCGCCGGCGGGTTCGTCAGTCACAACACCATCGGTCTGATGATGGATTGCGATACCACCGGCGTCGAGCCGGATTTGGCGCTGGTCAAATTCAAGAAACTGGTCGGCGGCGGTTCGATGCAGATCGTCAACCAGACGGTGCCGCGCGCGCTGCGCAGCCTCGGCTACCCGGAGGAGCAGGTCGAGGCGATCGTCGAGCACATCGCCGACCATGGGCACGTGGTCGACGCGCCGAGCCTGCGGACCGAGCACTACCCGGTGTTCGACTGCGCGATGGGGGAGCGGTCGATCGCGCCGATGGGGCACGTGCGGATGATGGCGGCGGTGCAGCCGTTCATCTCCGGGGCGATCTCCAAGACGGTCAACATGCCGGAGTCGGCGAGCGTCGCCGACGTCGAGCGGATCTACTTCGAGGGCTGGAAGCTGGGCCTGAAGGCGCTGGCGATCTACCGGGACAACTGCAAGGTGGGCCAGCCGCTGTCGGCGGCCAAGTCGGACAAGGCCAAGGAGACCGCCGCCGAGCAGGCCAAGGTGATCGAGAAGGTCGTCGAAAAGGTCGTCGAGTACCGCCCGGTGCGTAAGCGGCTGCCGAAGAAGCGCCCGTCGGAGACGGTGTCGTTCTCGGTCGGCGGTGCCGAGGGCTACCTGACCGCCTCGTCGTACCCGGACGACGGCCTCGGCGAGGTCTTCCTCAAGATGTCGAAGCAGGGTTCGACGTTGGCCGGGGTGATGGACGCCTTCTCGGTGGCCATCTCGATCGGCCTGCAGTACGGCGTACCGCTGGAGACGTTCGTCGCGAAGTTCACCAACATGCGCTTCGAACCGGCCGGCATGACCGACGACCCGGACGTGCGGATGGCCGCGTCGGTGATGGACTACATTTTCCGTCGCCTGGCGTTGGACTTCCTGCCGTACGACCGGCGGGCCGAGCTGGGCATCTTCACCGCCGCCGAGCGGACCGCGCAGATGCGGGCCGAGGCGGAGGCGGAGAACGCGGCGTCGGAGCTGTCGGAGATGGCGATGTCCGCGCCGGTCGAGCCGAAGCATCCGGAGGCGTCGGCGCCGTCGTCGGCCGACTCCGGCAGCGGTACGGCGACCGAGCCGGCCGCCGCGAGTACGCCGGCTCCGGCGTCGGTGCACTCGTCGACGGAGCTGCTGGAGGCGGTGATCGGCAAGGCGGCCGACGCGCCGCTCTGCTTCACCTGCGGCACCAAGATGCGCCCGGCCGGCAGCTGCTACGTCTGCGAGGGCTGCGGCTCCACCTCCGGCTGCAGCTGATCGAACACGTGTCACGGGGAGCCGGATGTGATCCGGCTCCCCGTTCGCGGTCTGGCTGATGACGGCACCGCCTCGGCGGGGCGATCATCTGGCGGTGGGGACCGCCGAGGTGTACGTCGACTTCGCCCGCCGGCAGGCGTCCGGGGTGTCGCCCAGCTACGAGCGGCTGGCGTACGCGGTGTCCCGCGACGACGATCTCCTGGCGCTGCTCGACTCGTTGCCGCCACCGACCCGGCAGCCGAACCTGCTGTTCGGTGTGGTCCGGCTGCTCGGCGGGCCGGTCGACGACCCGGCCGCGTTCCACGACTTCACGGTGGCGCGCTGGCCGGAGGTCGAGGCGCAGATGCGTCGCCGGCTCACCCAGACCAACGAGGCCGGGCGGTGCGCCGTACTGCTGCCGGTGCTGGCGGCGTTGCCGCAGCCGCTGGCGCTTCTCGAAGTTGGCGCGTCGGCGGGCCTGTGTCTCTACCCGGACCGGTACGCCTACCGCTACGACGGCGGACCGACCGTGGGGGACGGCGAGCCGGTGCTCGACTGCGCGACGACCGGGTTGACGCCGCCGCGTACCCGGCCGGAGGTGGTGTGGCGGGCCGGGCTGGACCTGACCCCGCTGGACGTCACCGACGCCGACGACGTCGCCTGGCTGGACGCGCTGATCTGGCCGGAGCAGGAGCACCGGCGGGCCCGGCTGGCGGCCGCGGCGGCCGTCGCGGCGGCCGATCCGCCGCTGCTGGTCCGGGGCGACCTGGTCGACGACCTGCCGGCGCTGGCCGCGTCGGCACCGCCGGCCGCGACGCTGGTGGTGTTCCACACCGCCGTGCTCTACCACGTGCCGGCACCGCGCCGGTCGGCCTTCGTCGACCTGGTACGCGGCCTGCCCGGCCACTGGCTGGCGAACGAGGGGCCGGACATCCTGCGCCACGACGCGTTGCCGCCGCCACCGGACGACACGCTGCACAACGTGCTGGCCCTGGACGGCCGCCCGCTGGCCTGGACCCGGCCACACGGCCAGAGCCTGACCTGGTTCGGCTGAGGGTTCGGCTGACGGTCCGCCTCAGGGTTGTTCGGTGAGCGTTTCCGGTCTCGGGGCCTGCCTGATCTGCCGGCTCGTCGTCGACGCCGCCGCGACGACGGCGAGCCATGCCGCCAGCGCGGCGAAGGTCGGCACCGCACCCAGGGTCTCCAGCGCTATGCCGCCGAGGAGGGCACCCACGGGGCGGGCACCCCAGCCGATCATCCGGGAGGCTCCGTTGACCCGGCCCTGGAGGCGGTCGGGGGTCAGGGCGTACCGGTAGGCGGCGTTGGTGGTGTTGAAGATCGGGCCCACCAGCGCGCCGACCGTGTAGACCGCGCCCAGCGCGAACACCGTCGGGGCCAGGGCCAACGCCGTCATCTGCGCGACCCACCACCAGAGCGCGCCGATCATGATCACGTTCGGGGCGACGAGACGCTGCACCGGCGGGGCCACCAGGGCACCGGCGATCGCGCCCACGCCGAAGAGACCGAGGAGGACACCGACGCCGGTCGGGGATGCGCCGAGGTCGGTGGCGCGCACGATGACAGCCAGGCTGAGGGCGCTGAAGGCCAGGTTGCCGGCCGACGCGATCGCCACGAGAGCGCGCAGCAGGTGCTGGCGCCACAGCCAGCGGACGCCTTCGGAGATTTCTGCCAGTAGGTGGCGGTGCTGCGCTACCCGGGTCTCCTCCAAGGGCCGCCGGATCGGGGCGACCAGGGAGAGCCCCAGCACGTACGACACGGCGTCGGCGGCGAACGGCACCGCGTGGCCCAGCCCGAACAGCAGCCCGCCCAACGGCTGGCCGGCCAGGTCGGCACCCTGGTCGCGGGCCTGGTTCTGGGCGATCGCCGTCGGCAGTTGGGGTTTCGGCACCACGTGCGGCAGGGCGGCGGTCTCGGCGAGCAGGAAGAAGACGTACAGCGTCCCCTCGACGAAGGCCACGACCATGAGGTGACCGATCGTGATCCGTCCGAGCGCGACGGCCACCGCGACCGACGCCAGGGCCACCGCCCGGCCGGCGTCGGCGGCGAGCATGATCCGCTTGCGGGGCCAGCGGTCGACCAGGGCACCCGCCGGCAGGAACCAGATCAGGAACGGGGCCGCCTGTGCGGCCGCCACCAGGCCGGCCTGCGCCGGTGAGCCGGTGACGGCCAGCACCAGCAGCGGGTACGCGAGGCCGCTGATCCGGGTGCCGAGCGTCGATACGACCTGGCTCGTCCACAGGAGAAGGAAGTCGCGGTTTCGCCAGAGGGAGACCGGCACCGGACCAGTCTGGCAACCGGCCGAGGTTAGGCACAACCAAGATCATTGATGCTCTGCTGGGATCGTGTCGGCGTGTCGGCCGGTTCTTCGCCAAGTGATCATGGCTGGCCGGGCTGGTGCAGCCAGATCCGCAGGGTGCCGATCGGGGCGAAGCCGTGCGCGCGGGCGCGGGCAGCCCCGCCGGCCGGTGGATCCACTCGGCGGTGAACAGCTCGACGAAGCCGTCCGGGGTGAGGTCCAGGGTGGCGAAGCTGTCCTTGACCGAGCATCCCGGCGACGTCGTGTCGATCCGGTCGAGAATGTCGGCGGGTGTCGCGTCGGGGCGCCGGGTTGCGGGCCGCCGCGCTACGCATCGCAGCCGTGGAGCTCGGACCCATGTGGACAGTCCGTCACGCGGGCGTCCGGCACCTGACCGACGCGTCCGGGTGACTGTTCACGACGACGTCGCGTCACGCGGTGGCCGATACTCCGGGGCAGGCACGCCCTGGCCAAGGCGCAGGTGGTGCCGGTGCACTACGGAGGCCGGGTCACTTCACCGAGGGCCGCGCGATGGTCGAGACCGCGTTCACCGCCGCCCCGGATCCGGTACGGCGCAACCTGCACTGGCTTACCCCGGGCGCGGCCACACCCCTGCCGGTCTGACCGCGCTCCCGGTGCCGGTGGCACTTCCACCGGCACCGGGAGCGGGCGTGCCACTGCCGGTCGCCAAGATCAGTTGACGTAAAATCGGGCGGCACGCCGACCAGCGCCCGCATTCTCGTCATCTGATCTTGCGGCTGCGATCGGCTTCCGCCGCAGCGGGCCCGCCGGTACGCGGGGCCCACCTTCCGCCGACCGGCAGGACCGGACCGGCGGGCAGGACGACGCCAGTACGCGCGAACTGGTGCGCCGCTACCCGAGTATCAGACGCCCCAGTCCCGTCGGGGGATCGCCGCCTTCGTGATCGTGAAGTGTCCCGAACTGCTCGATTCCGCGTCGCCCCGGGTCTCGGTACGGTCCATCACCACGTGCCGTCCGAAGTTCGGCACGAGTGGGCGGCCGGTCTCCCGCTTGAGCCACAGCCGGAGCAGGTGGCGTTGCCGTCCCGGCTCGGGGTGGTCGACGAACTCGGTCCGCGAGTGCAGTGCGGCGTAGTTCAGCAGCCACTGGATGTCGCCGGGCTGGAAGTCCATGTCGAGGGCGACGCCGGGCTCCTGGCTGATGTCGTCGAGCAGGGTCAGCACCTCAAGCTGCTCCGGGGTCAACGGCGGTACGTCCGGGTAGTCCTGGGCGGCCTTGATCATGCCGCTGCCCGCGTACATGCTGAACACGCCCTCGGTCCAGCTGACGATGGGCGAGGTGTACCAGTCGGCCGGCGCGTCGGGGTCCTGCCGGCGCCAGTCGAAGTACCACGGCTCCAGCAGCAGCGGAGCCAGGGCGGGGCGCCGACGCAGCACCTCGTTGAACAGGGTGGCCCCGCTGACCAGGCTGCTCGCGCCGCCTTCCTTCGCGGGCCGCAGGCACATCAGCGCGACCACGTCGGAGCTGTCGGAGTGGAAGGGCAGCCGGTCCCGCACGCGCGACGGTAGGGCGCTGCGGTCCTGCAGGGTCTTGTCGGACGTGGCGATCACGTGGTCGACGAGGTCGCCGAGCTCGTTCTGCCGCATCGGCACGCCGAGGTGCAGGCCCATCAGGTAGAAGATCGCCCCGGCGAGGGTGTCGTCGTAGTCGTCCATCCGCAGTCCTCGGACCAGGACGAAGCCCCGGCCGGAGTCCATCTCCCGGCCGAACCCGGTGATCGCGTCGGCGGTGACCGGGAGCGGGTATTCGGCTGCGGTGACGGTGCGCAGATCGGGATCGTCGGCCACGAAACGGCGACCGACCTGCTCAAGCTCATTGATCTGTGCGCCGTTCAGGTAATATATCCACTCTCGACTGGCGGAGAGCTGGTCGCCCCGCCAGGCGCACGGGGCGGTGACGGGGCTGAGTATGGGGACAGTGGTCATCGTCAGGTGTGTCCTTTCCGATGTCCGGACGTGTCGGTTGCCCGGACAGGTGCTCCGCCGAGGCCGGCCGCCGTGCGCTGGGGTACGAGCATCGCTTCAGCTGCCCGGCTGGGGTGCGGGAGTGAAGTCGAGCTCGTGCGTCAGGGCCGTCTCGGACTGGAGGAGACAGGGATGGGAGTTGCCGCGTCACGCGGGCCTTCGGCCACCACCGATGAACAGGTCGCTACCCGCGGATGAGCCGAACGCCATCGCGCCACGCCACCGTGCCCGATTTTGGGCATAGTGGTGCCAGTGGGCGAGGTCGCGGCCTAAAAGGGTACGAGGGCCTTGCCGGCACCGGTGCCGGGGCGGATCGCGGGGAACTCTGGGCCTTTCCAGTGTCCGATCGGCGCACGGGTGATGGCTGGTACGGCCGCGACGGGCTTCTCCCAGCTCATGTCCACTCCCGGGGTCGACGGATTCACCGCGCAATCTGTTGGCGAAGCTAGCCGCCGCCGCACGTCTTGTCAACGGGATGGCGTATCGCCATGTGACACGAGTGATAACTGATGACACTGGTTCTCTCGAGCCTGTGGACCCCACTACGCGAGATCGCATCCCGCATCTTGACATGGGATTTGTCGGCCCGTACCTTCGCTGCAAGTCGGTGAGAGCGTCAGGCGCTGCTGGGGTGCAGCCGGACGCCAGGCCGGACCGAGTGACGGCCACGCCAGCTCGGCGATGCCATGAACTACCTGCCAGACCAATCTCGTCGGCAGAGCCGGCGAGACGGATCTTCCGGGCACACCGAGCGGATCCGCCCGCGACGGTGAGACCCGCGAACACCCCATAAACCATCTGCTTCCTTCGCTGCATCAGCCCTGTCACCGGTTTCGGTGTCAGGCGACCTCAGCTGCATACACAAGATCAGGAGTGGTGACATGAGCACACGACGCTTGGGCGCGGTGGCGGTCTCCGCCGCGCTGCTCCTCATGAGCGCCTGCGGTGGCAACGACGACTCCGCCGGCACCGCCGGTGGCGACACCAAGGTTTCCGTCACCAGTTTCGGGTGCGAGATCTGGAACACCTGGGCGATAGACAAGGGCATCTACGCCAAGCACGGACTGGAGGTCGAACTGGTCCGGGCCGGCGGCGGTTCGGCGGCGGTGGCCGCCGTGCTCTCCGGGGCAGCCGATTTCGGCTACGTCAACGGCTACACGGCGATCAACGCCTACAACACCGGTTTCCCGATCCAGATGGTCTCCGGTGCGAACGTCAACGCACTGCCGCCGGCCGAGCCCGCGCAGGGCGTCTTCGTCGGCAACGACTCACCGATCGAGGCTCCCGCCGATCTCATCGGCAAGAAGATCGCCGTCAACGAGATCAACGGCATCAACCAGATCGTGACCTCGAACTGGTTGAAGGCCAACGGGGTGGAGCCGGACAGCGTCAGCTTCGTGGCGTTGCCGTTCGCCGAGCAGATCCCGGCGGTGCTCAACGGCCGGGTGGACGCGGCGCAGCTGGGCTACTCGCTGCTGGGCGACAACAACGACACCGTACGGAGCCTGGCCGACCCCTTCGCCAGCATCGAGAAGACCTACATCGCCACGTACGTGTCCGCGAACGAATTCGTGGCAGACAGCGACGCGGCCAAGCGCTTCCACGAAGCCCTGACCGAGACCATGCAGCAGCTGGAGGACCCGGCCAACACCGACGAATCGTTCCAGCTGCTGTCGGAGTGCCAGAAGGTCCCGGCGGAGACCCTGGCCGCGCAACCACAGAACAAGCTGGAGCCGGCGGTCGACATGGCCGCCCTGGAGCAGATGGCCCAGCAGATGGTCGACCTCAAGCTGATGCCGGAGACGCCCGACCTCGAGTCCTTGGTCGCCGACTTCGCCCGCTCCTGAGCCGACTTGAGCCGGCTTCCAGACAAGGACGCAACGTGCGGAAGGGAGACGTGACATGGCGACTGGCGTCGGTGTGACCCAGACAGTCGAGTCGACGGTCCGTCCTACGCCGCCCTCCGGCGGGCCGACCCCGGCCCGCCGGAGGCGCCCCGTACCCGACTGGGTCATCGGGCTGGCCGGCGTGGCGACGATGCTCGTGCTGTGGGACCTGGTGGTCCGCAGCGGTGCGGTGTCCCCGGACTCCCTGCCGTACCCCGGCACCACCCTGCTGCGGGTCGGCGAGCTCCTCGTCGACCCCACCTTCCTGACGGAGGTGGGGCACACCCTGTGGGCCTGGCTGATCGCCATGGTCGCCGCCAGCGCCGTCGGGATCCCGCTGGGTCTGACCCTCGGCTACTTCTCCGCCCTGAACCGGCCCGCGTCCTCGGTCGTGCACGCCGGCAGGTCGATCCCCTCCTCGGCGTTCCTCCCGATCGCCATCCTGCTGTTCGGGCTGGGTACGCAGATGAAGGTCGCGCTGGCGATCTACGCGATCTTCTGGCCGATTCTGCTGAACGCCATGTACGGCGTCCGGGACACCGAACCGCTGATGCTGGCCACCGGTCGCAGCATGGGCTGGGGACGGCTGCGGCTGCTGCGCCGGGTGGTGCTGCCGTCGGCGGCCCCCTCCATCGCCACCGGCCTGCGGGTCGCCAGCTCGACGGCGCTGATCGTGGTGCTCTCGGCCGAGCTGCTCGGCGCCACCAGCGGCGTGGGAAACGTGATCACCACCTATCAGCAGGCGCAACGCCCGGACTTCGTCTACGCGGGGATTCTCCTCGTAGGAGTGCTCGGAATGCTGCTCTACTACGGCTTCAACCTGGCCGAACGCCTCGTGGTGCCGTGGGGCCAGGCGCAACGGGAGGGCGGGAAATGAGCACCAACGACGTGACGCGGCCGAGCCTGGTCGGTTCGGCACTGGCGGTGGGGCGTGGCGTACGGTCGCTGTGGCTGCTCGCCCTGCTCCTGGTGGTCTGGGAGGTCGCCGCCCGACTCGCCGGTTCCCTGTTCATCCCACCGGTGTCGCAGATCTTCGTCGCCTTCGTCGACACCTGGCTCTCCTCCTCGCCCACGTCGCTGTTCCTCAGTGAACAGTTCCGGACCGACGTGCTGCCCAGCCTGGTGCGACTCGGCCTCGGCTACGGCACGGCCGCCACGGTCGGCATCTGCGCCGGCATCCTGATCGGCGTGTGGCGGCCCGCCGGCGCGTTCTTCAACCCGCTGATCCGGCTCGGCATGTCGGTGCCGGTGACCGCGCTGCTGCCCATCGCGATCGTGGTCTTCGGCATCACCAGCGGCATGAACGTCTTCCTGATCGGGCTCGGCTGCCTGTGGCCGATCCTCATCAACACCTACGACGGGGTCCGCGGATTGGACCGCACCGCGGTCACCGCCGCGAAGAGCCTGCGGTTGACCCGGCGTCGCTACTTCCTGCAGGTGCTGCTGCCCGGCGCCAGCCCAGCGATCTTCGCGGGCCTGCGGATCAGCATCGGTATCGCGCTGGTCCTCATGGTGGTCTCCGAGCTCTACGCCGCGACCGCCGGGCTCGGCTTCTACATCGTCAACCAGCAGCGGCTGTTCCGGTTCCCGGAACTGTGGTCGGCGATCGTGCTCCTGGCGCTGTTGGGAATCCTCTTCAACGCCGTCTTCGCCCTGGTCGAACGCCTGCTGCTCAGCTGGCACCGCAACGTGCGGCCGGACGGCGCGGAACGCCACTGACCGGTCGGTCGACCACACCAGGCACAACGCAGAGGAGGACCGGATGGAACCGGTGACGATCCCGCACCACCAGCAGGACCCGGGCAGCGCGACGCCCGTGCTCGACGTCCGCGAGCTGGGCAAGTCCTACCCCTCGCGCAAGGGGGACGTGCTGGCCGTACGCAGCATCGAGTTCGCGGTGCACGCCGGCCAGTTCGTCTCGGTCGTCGGCCCGTCCGGCTGCGGCAAGACGACACTGATGATGTGCATCGCCGGGCTGCTGCCCATCTCCACCGGGGAGGTCGTCTTCCGGGGGGAGACGATGTCGGGCCCTCAGGACGGCGTCGCGGTCGTCTTCCAGGACTACAGCCGGTCGCTGTTTCCCTGGTTGACGGTCGAGAAGAACGTCACTCTTCCGCTGCGGGACCGGCGGCTGCCCCGTGCCGAGATCCGCGACCGGGTACGGCAGTCGCTGGAGATGGTCGGTCTGGCCCACGCCGCCGGCCTGTATCCGTGGCAGCTCTCCGGCGGCATGCAGCAGCGGGTGGCGATCGCGCGCGGACTCGCCGTACGGCCCGAAATGCTGATCATGGACGAGCCGTTCGCCTCGGTGGACGCCCAGACCCGGGCGAGCCTGGAGGATCTGCTCCTCACCATCTGGGCGGAGACCGGGACGACGGTGCTCTTCGTTACCCACGACATCGACGAGGCCGTGTACCTGTCCGACCGGGTGATCGTCCTGTCCCAAGGTCCGTCCACCGTCGTCGCCGACCTGCCGGTCCCACTCGACCGGCCCCGCGACCAGATCGCGACCAAACAGACGGCGACCTTCGGCGAACTCCGGGAAGAGGTCTACTCGCTCGTCATGTCGTCCCAACGGCGCACCTCCCTGTCGGCCGAACCGACCTGACCGCCCGTCGCGCTGGCCGGGCAAGCGGTACGCGCACACGCTGCGGTCGGCTCGTCGGTGATGAGTTTCCGCTCCCGCACCCGTCATACCTGCGAGAAGACACGACGAGGCGGAAGGATGACGGGATGGGTGCGGACACGCGGCTGGCGGAGCTGGGCGGCAGCGGACTGGGCGAGGTCGACGAACCGGCGTTCGCGAAGCTGACGCAGCGGCACCGGCGGGAGCTGCACGTGCACTGCTACCGGATGCTCGGGTCGTTCGAGGATGCCGAGGACACGGTGCAGGAGACGTTCCTGCGGGCCTGGCGGCGATGGGAGACCTTCGAGGGGCGGTCGACGGTGCGGGCCTGGTTGTACCGGATCGCGACCAACGCCTGCCTGGATCTGCTGGCCAAGCGCCGTCCGGAGCCGGCGACCGGTGGTGAGGTGCCGTGGCTGCAGCCGTACCCGGACCGGCTGCTCGACGAGCTGCCCGCAGGCGACGCCGACGAGCCGGAGGCGGTCGCTGTCGCGCGGGAGACGATCGAGCTGGCGTACCTGGTCGCGGTCCAGCACCTCGCGCCGCGTCCACGGGCCGTGCTGATTCTGCGGGACGTGCTGGGCTGGCCGGCGAAGGACGTCGCGGAGTTGCTCGGTGACTCGGTCAATTCCGTGAACAGCGCGCTGCAGCGGGCCCGCGCTGGCATGCGGGGCCACCTGCCCGTCGAGCGGCAGGACTGGACCGGCGGCGCGGAGGACGCCGGTACGCGCGAGCTGGTGCGCCGCTACACCGACGCCAGCGTGGCCACGGACATCCCCGCGCTCACTTCGCTGCTGCGTGACGACGTCCGCTGCTCGATGCCGCCGACGCCGGGTCTGCAGGTCGGCCGCGACACGGTCGTGGACAGCTGGATCGAGGACGGCTTCGAGGACCTGGGCCGCCTGCGCGCCGTCCGGACGTCGGTGAACCGGCAGCCCGCCATCGGGTTCTACCTCTGGCGGGAAGAAGAAGGTGTGTACCTGCCGCTGACGATCGACGTTCTGCGGGTCATCGGCGGGGCGATCACCGAGATCGTCACCTTCCACGACGACCAGTTCCTGCGGCTCGGGCTGCCGGAGCGTCTGCCGGCAGACGGCACGCAGTAGTTCCGGGCGCCTGTCGACACAGCACGGACTCCAGTTGCCGGAACCGAATGACGGAGAAGCGACATGAACGACACCGGGGTACCCGCACGTCCGGCCGCCGCCCGCAGCGGTACCAGCACTGGTCGACGACTCCGCCGGCTCGCCGGCACCGGCCTCGCCGCAACGTTCGCAGCCGTGCTGGTCACCACGGTCGCCGCCGCGGTGGCCCGGGTGGTCGGTGTCGACTTCGAGGTCTCCGCTGATGGCGAGGCGATCCCGTTGGCCGGGTTCGCTGTGGTGACCGGCTTCTTCTCGATCATTGGCGTCGTTCTCGCCGCCGCGATTCTTCTGTGGAGCGCCCGCCCCGCCGAGCGGTTCGTCTGGACGGCAGCCTCGCTGACCGTGGTCTCACTCGTCCCGCCGTTCCTCGTCGAGGCGGACGTCGCCACCACCGTCGCCCTGCTCGGGCTGCACATCGTCCCCGCTGCGGTGATGATCCCGGCTCTTGCGTGGAGCCTGCGTACCCGGACCGATTGAAGTTCCCGCACCTCGATCACCGGTGACACCGGTCCTCTACCCCGGGGCCGGCAGGTGGCGCAGCGGCTCACCGTCCGCACGATGGTGCTGCACCTCGGGGCGGTGCGGTTCGGCCTGACCGGGCCGCTGCGGTACACGATGACCGCCGCCGGCCTTGCTGTCCTTGCCTCGGGTGAGGCAAGGACAGCAGGTCCATACATTTGTCGTGTCGCCAAGACGATGCGGGCGGCGAAAATTCTGCGTGATGTCCAGGGGTCCTGTCGCACGGGGGTCTTGCATCAGCGCAATGCGTCAGCGTTGCGTTCGCACCAGTCGCGGAACGTCCCGGGTGCCCGGCCCGTGAGGTTCTGCACATCGTCGGTGACGTAGGCGGCGCGACCCTTACGGAACACCGTGTTCAGATGCTCCAATGCCTGCGCCTGCTCAGCGGGCACACCGTTGGCGATCTGCGCCTGGGCGAACTCGTGCGGAGTGACTTCCTGGAAGTCGATCGTCTGGCCGGTCACCTCGGCGATGGCGGCCACCTGCTCGCGAGAGGTGATTGCTTCTGGCCCGGTCAGGGTGTAGCCCTTGCCGACGTGCCCGTCTTCGGTGAGCACGACGGCGGCGCAGCGGGCGACGTCCTCGGGGTCGATGACCGCCAGGCGGCCATCCCCGGTGGGGTCGACGACCTTGCCAGCGCGGATGCCGTCCAGCCACCACCGGGCATTGGATGCGAAGCCGTTGGGGCGCAGGTAGGTGACGCCCAGCCCGGACTCGCGCATGAGGTCCTCGCGCGCCGCGAGGGCTCCGCCGATGACGGGATTGTCGCTGATTGGCATCAGCCGTGCACCGACCGAGGACAGCAGGACGATCCTGGTGTTGCGGGCGTTGCGCACGGCGTCGATCATGATCTTGGTCTGGTCGGTTCCGCCGCCCACATGCATCAGAAAGACGGCGTCCACGCCCTTGACGGCGTTGGCCACGTCGCCGGGGTTGTCGAGATCGCCGACGGCGCGCTCGATCTCGGCCGGCAGGTCGGCCGCTCGGGCAGGGTCGCGCACCAGGACTCGGACCGGGTGGCCCTGTTCGTGCAGCTGCCGTGCAAGCGGGCCGCCGATGTTGCCTGTTGCTCCGGTGATGAGATACATGTGCGTTCCTTTCAGGGTGGTGGTGATTACCAGGGCAGTTCGCCGTCGCGATCGGCGAAGGTGCCGCTCGGGCCGCCGGGTGCGCCGAGAGCGAAGGCGAGGATGGCGTCGGTGCCGTCGTGGACCGAGTGACCGTCGCCGCCGGTGAGATCGGTTGCGGTCATGCCGGGGTCCGCGACGTTGATGCGGATGTGGGGCAGGAGCCGGGCCAGGCGAGCGGTCAGCATGTTGATTGCTGCCTTCGACGCCGCGTAGAGCGGCGTGCCCGCCCGCGACTCGATGCGAGTCATGTCGTGGAAGAGCCCGAACGATCCCAGACCGCTGCCGACGTTGACGATCCGCGGGGCGTCGCTCTTCTCGAGTAGCGGCAGGTAGGCATGGATGAGGCGGACGTAGCCGACGACGTTGGTGAGCAGCACCTCGGTCATGTCGTCGGCGGTGTAGTCGTGAGGGTCACGCACCCGACCGGTGATACCGGCGTTGTTGACCAGCACGTCGAGGTGCCCGTCGGCCTGATCGACAACGGCGACGGCGCGACGGACCGACGCGTCGGAAGTCACGTCGAGTTCGAGGAAGTGTGCGCCGACGGCTTCGGCGGCGGCCTGTCCCCGTTGCTTGCTGCGGGCGCCCAGATAGACGCGGTACCCGGCTTCGACCAGGCGCCGGACCGTCTCCAGGCCGATGCCCTTGTTGGCGCCGGTGACCAGCGCGACGGGTGCGTTCTGCGGTGTAGTGCTCATCTGGGTCCCTCCCTTCGGCCGTGTTTCGGCGATGGGTCGACCTTGGCACCGGTTCGGGGTGGCAGCCTGGCCCACTTCGGGCCCCCCACGCAGTGACCGAAGGCCGGGCAGGAGGCCGACAATGGGGTGATGAACGGCGCACCGAATTTTGCGGCGCTGCTGCGCTCCTGGCGTACCCGCCTGCAGCCGGCGGACGTGGGCCTGCCCTTCAGGCCAGGCACGCGCAGGACGGCGGGATTGCGCCGCGAGGAGGTCGCCTGGCTCGCTGGCGTTTCACCGGACTACATCAAACGCCTCGAACAGGGCCGCGCGCATCCCAGCGTCGCCATCGTGCGCGCGCTCGCACGAACGCTGCGCCTGTCCGACGCCGAGTACGAACTGGCCTGCCGCCTGGCGGGGCACGCGTCCCAACCGGGCGGACTGGTGCCCCGGCACATCGGCCCCGGCGTGCAGCGCGTGCTCGACCGTCTCGCCGACACCCCGGTCGCAGTCTTCGACGCGGCCTGGACCCTCATCGAGCACAACGATGTGTGGGCCGCGCTGACCGGCGACGACTGGCACGGCCGCGACCTCCGGTCGGCGAACATCGTGTGGCGAACCTTCCACGACGACACGGGACGCGTGCGGCACCCAGACCCGCAGGTGCACAAGGCGTCGCTCGTGGCCGACCTGCGCGACGTGGCGACGCGCTACCCCGCCGACCGCGAACTGACGGACATGATCGGCACGCTGCGGACATCGAGCCCCGAATTCGCGCGACTGTGGGAAGGCTCCGCTGTCGCGCACCACAGGAGCGAGCGGAAGACCGTCGACCATCCGCACGTCGGCGAAGTCGAACTCGACTGCGATGTGCTGTCGGCGCACGGCGCCGACCTGCGCATCGTCGTCTACACAGCGGCACCTGGCAGCGAAGCAGCCGACAAGTTGCGACTGCTGACCGTCCTCGGCACCGAAATCATGACCCGTCGCCACTGATGTGCTCCAACTGGCGCGGTCGGCGTGGGGAACGTGATCACCACCCACCGTCGTCGCCGACCTGCCGGTCCCACTCGACCGGCCCCGGGACCAGATCGCGACCAAACAGACGGCGATCTTCGGCGAACTCCGGGAAGAGGTCTACTCGCTCGTCATGTCGTCCCAGCGGCGCACCTCCCTGTCGGCAGAACCAACCTGACCGCCCGTGCCACTGTGGGTCGCCAAGATCAGGCCGGGTCGTCGGCAAGGTGCGGTGGCTTTCGCGTACGGATGCCGGCTGTCGCCGCCGCGGCGGCGAGCAGCAGGCAGGTGACGCCGATGCCGAGCAGCGGGAGCCATGGGATGGTGATGGGCGCGGCGATGCCGGCCAGATCTGCCATGGTGGCGCGGCGTACGAGCCAGCCCATCAGCGCCATGGTGCCGCCGCCCAGCAGCAGACCGGTGCCGCAGACGAGAGCCGCCTGCCAGATGGCGGCTCGTCTGACCTGGTCGGGGCTCGCACCGATAAGTTGGATCAGGTCGCGCTGCCGGCGCCGTTGGGACGCGCCGATGAGAGTGGCGTTGACCATCGCGATGGCGGCGTACAGGCCGGCCGGGCCGAGCAGGATGATCAGGCCGACATTGTTGGACTCGCGGGTCCGCGCCGCGATGGCGTCGACCCAGTCGCCGGAGTCGACGATCCGGCTCCCGGTGCCGGCGAGCGTACGCCGCAGGGATTCCCGCGTCGCGGCAGCGTCGCCGCGCGGGACGACGAAGACCGTCCCGGTGATCCGGATGCTGTCCGGCGGGATCAGCTCGGCCGGGACGACGAGTTCCACGTACAGACCGGGTGCGTCGGGGAGGACGGCGACGACCCGCAACGGGATCCGCTCGCCGTCGATCCAGACCGGAAGGGTGCCGCCCAGGCCGACGCCGCCGTCGGTGACCCAGGTGGCGGTGACCGCGACCGCGCGTCCGTGGAAGTCGTCGAGGGTGCCACGCATGGCGGCCAGCCCCCGGGCGACCGACGCGGTGGCGAGGTCGACGACCTCGACCCGGTCGGGTTCGCCAGGGCCGCCGTCGTCGTCGTGCGCAAGCATCGCCAGCCGGCGTACGTCGGCAGTCGCGACGGTCCGGTCGGCCGCAACCGACGCGGCCGCGGCAGGGCTGCCCACCTCGACGACCAGCGGCGCGTGCAGCCGGGCCCGGTTCTGCGCGGTCGCCCAGTCGACGCTCAAACTGAGGGTCAGCAGCAGCGACCCCGCGATAGCGGAGATGGCCAGCACCGGGGCGGCGACCGCAGCGGTGGTGCGGGCGGCGGCGCGTACCTCGTCGCGGGCCATCCGGGCCGTCACGTCCCAGCCGACGAACGGACGGGCCAGCAGGGCGGCGAGCCGTGGGATGACGGCGGGTCCGATGCACATCAGGCCGATCACGACCACCTCGGGCAGCAGGATGGAGGCGAGCATCGACAACAGCGGCGGCTGGTCGGCGGCGGCCACGACGGTGGCCACCAGGCCACCGAAGCAGAGCGTCGCGACGACGAACTGGACGACGCTGGGCCGGGTCCGCTGGACCGCGGCCTCCCGTAGCGCGGCAACGGGGGTGATCCGGGCTGCCCGGCGCGAGGACTGCCAGGCCCCGAGGAGCGCGACCACCGCGCCGGTGGGTGCGGCGACGACCCAGGCGATCCACGGGCTCGGGGCCTGCAGGTCGAGGGTGGTGATCCCGACCGCCCGGACCAGCCGGAGAACGGCCGGAGCCGATACCGTGCCGAGTAGACAGCCCACCGTGGTGGCCGCGGCCGCGACGACGACGGACTCGCCCAGCAGGAGCCGGCGTACCTGTCGTGGTGTCGCACCGACCAGCCGCAGCAGGCCGAGCTCACGGCGGCGGCCGGCCACGACGAAGCCGAACGTGCTGCCGACCACGAACAGCGCCATGAACGCCGAGATCGTCGACATCATCGCGAACATCGCGGCCAGGCCGTCGAGTTGGGCACGCTCGTCGGCGCTCGTGCCGGGCCGGCCGTCGGTGGCGTCGATGCTCCCGATGAGCGTCACAGTGACGGAGATCAGCACGACCCCGAACAGCAGGGCGACGAACGCCCCCAGGTAGCCGCGCCAGGAGTGGTGGACGGTCTGCCGGGCCAGGGCCAGCATCGTCGGGCCGCGCATCATCGCCGCTCCAGGTCGTTCATGGTCTCGGCGATCTGGCCGGCGTCGGCGCGGGCGAGGTGACCGACGATCTGCCCGTCGGCGAGGAACAACACCCCGTCCGCGTACGAGGCGGCCAGCGGGTCGTGGGTCACCATGACGACGGTCTGGCCGCCGTCGGCCAGCGACCGCAGCAGCCCGAGCACGTCGCGTCCGGTGCCGCGATCCAGTGCGCCGGTGGGCTCGTCGGCGAACAGCACCTCGGGCCGGCCGTGCAGCGCCCGGGCGATCGCGACCCGCTGCTGCTGACCGCCGGACAGCTCCGACGGCCGGCGTCGGGCATGCTCGGCGAGGCCGACGTGGGCCAGCGCCGTCCGTACCGTGGTCGGATCGGCACGGCGCCCGGCCAGCCGGGCCGGAAGTGCGACGTTGTCGAACGCGGTGAGCGCGTCGAGCAGGTTGTACGACTGGAAGACGAACGCCATCGCCGTACGCCGGAAGCGGGTCAACTCGGTCTCGGTCAGCTTGTCGAGCCGGGTGTCGCCGACGGTCACCCGTCCACCGGTCGGCCGGTCGAGACCGGCGGCGAGCTGGAGCAGGGTGGACTTGCCGGAGCCGGACGGCCCCATGATCGCGGTGAACGTGCCGCGCTGGAACACGTGGGTCACACCGCGCAGCGCATGCACCGAGCCGGCACGGGAGCGGTAGGTACGGCTGAGACCGTCGAGGGTGACGGCCGCCGGAGTTGCCTGGTTCATGCCCTCAGTGGACCCGGCGGGCACAGCCAGCACACGGGCTCGGACGCGACTTGCGGGGTAGCGCGTGCGCCACCCCGCGCGGCCGACGCGATCCGTAGGGTCTGACCCGTGAGCGACGCCTGGACCGCCGTACGCGGACACCCCGCACGGTTCCTGGCGTCGGTGTGGCCGTGGCGCTCACTGGCGTACCTGGCCACGACCGTACCGATCGGCCTGGCCTGGCTGACCGTCCTGGTCGTGGTGGTCGCGGTGGGTGCGGCCACTGTCGTGCTGATCGCGGGACTTCTCGTGCTGGCCGGGATTCCGGTGCTGGTCCACCTGGCCGCCGCCGGTGAGCGGCGCCGGATCCGGCTGATCTACCCCGGGCGGCCGGTGCACCAGCCACCAGCGCTACGCGACCCGGAGCGTGGCGGCCGGGCGTCCTGGCCGGAGACGGGCGTCACGGTCCTGCTCACGACGGTGTTCTGGATCGTGGACGCCGTGCTGCTGATCCTGCTGACGGTCCCGGTGCTGCTGCTCATCGCCCCGCTGCTGGTCCGTTCCGGCACCATCGACATCGCCGGGTGGCGGGTCGACACCACCGGTGAGGCATGGGCCGTGGCACCCGCCGGCCTCGTCACCTTGGTCCTGCTGATCTACGCGGCCACCGTGCTGGCCTGCGGCCAGGCGGCACTGGTCCGGCACCTGCTGGACCCGCCCGAGGCACAGCTGGCCGAAGCGGTCCAGCAGCTGCGCAGGTCCCGCACCGGGCTGGTCGACGCGTTCGAAACCGAACGCCGCCGGATCGAGCGCGATCTCCACGACGGCGTCCAGCAGCGCCTCGTCGCCCTGACCATGACGCTGGGCAGCGCCGAACTGGACCTGCCCGCCGGCCCCGGCCTCGATCTCGTCCGCGAAGCGCACCAGCAGGCCGAGCAGGCCCTCGCCGACCTGCGCACCACGATCCGGGGCATCCATCCCCGGGTACTGACCGACCACGGGCTCGCCGCCGCCGTGCACGAGATCGCCGGCCGGTCACCCGTCCCGGTCCACCTCCAGCTCGCCGTCGAGGGCCGGCTCCCGCCCCCGGTCGAGGCCGCGGCCTACTTCTTCGTCAGCGAGAACCTCACCAACGTCGCCCGCCATGCCCGCGCCCGATCGGCGCAGGTGCACGCGTGGATCGAGGACCACACGCTGATCGTCTCGGTCGTCGACGATGGCGTCGGCGGCGCCGACCCACGGGCCGGCACCGGTCTCGCCGGACTGCACGCCCGGCTCGACGCCCTCGACGGCGAACTCGACATCACCAGCCCCACCGGGGGCCCGACCCAGGTCAGGATGACGTGCCCGATCCACTGACACCGCCACAGAACGCGCTGCGGATCGTGGTCGCCGAGGACGCGGCCCTGCTCCGGGAAGGGCTGGTGCGGATCCTCGAACGCGCCGGCCACGAGGTCGTCGCGGCCGTCGCCGATGCGCACGCCCTGCTCACGTACGCCGGAAACTGCCACCCCGACCTCGTCGTCACCGACATCCGGATGCCACCCACCCACACCGACGAGGGACTGCGGGCGGCGGCGGCGATCCGGGCCGCTCAACCCGGCATCGCGATCATGCTGCTGTCGGCCTACGTCGCCGACGCCTACGTCGGCGAGCTGCTCGACTCGACCCCCGGCGGGGGGATCGGCTACCTGCTCAAGGACCGGGTCGGCCACGTACGCGACTTTCTGGACAGCATCGACCGGGTCGCCGCCGGCGGCACGGTCGTCGACGCCGGGGTCGTCCGCCAGCTCGTCAGACTGCGGCGGGCCGACGGCCCACTCGCCGGCCTCACCGAACGCGAACGCGAAGTGCTCGCGCTCATGGCCGAAGGCCACACCAACCACGGGATCGCCGGCAAACTGTTCGTCAGCGAGGCAGCGGTACGCAAACACATCGGCAACATTTTCGCGAAGCTCCCGCTCGACCCGCATTCGGATCGCCGGGTCTCCGCCGTCCTCACCTACCTGCGCGGCTCACCCAGCACGTGAGATCCCCGACTACGACTTGGCATTGCTCGCGGAATCCTTGGGAAGGATGTCTACACCTTCAACGAGTACTTGAACCGAATTCCTGTCACTTACTAGGGCTGCTTCATTCGCCATGGAGCGCCAGCGTTTTCTCATGTTCGGCGTGTCTGAGTCTCTTACGGCAAGGTAGATGGCGCGCCGTACTCGTTGGCTGTTCATGTAAACGGGCGTCTGAGTCTGAAGACCATTGAGTCTGAAGACCATGCCAAAATTTGCCACTAGTCAACCTCTTCATCTCCACGATTACCCGCATGCGTCGGTCGCCGCTGAAAGTAAAGTCAACTGGACCCCTTCCGGTTTCGACCTCTCGGTCCACCTGTATGCCGGCCATCTCGCAATAGCTATCAATGACCGCAAGGAAAAGAAGCTGCATTGAAGGCTCTGGAATGGCATTTATGTAGGTTGCGTCTTGCCAAAAGACTCGCCATCCACCTTTTTCTTCCGCCCAATGGCGGAACTTCTCGACTCCGAACCGAACGAACTCAATGAGGTCGTCCTCTGTTCGGACTGGCGGGAAGCCGGTGAACGGCTCGGCGGCCAAAGCCTGGGTGGCGGCGCGTCGCCATTTGACGAGCAACTTTGGGTCATGCAGAACGTCGTACGGATCGGGGACTGTGGAAGATGCCTTGCTTCTGATCCAAGCACGTAGTGCCTGAGGATTTTTTCTGGCAAGTGCAACGATATCTGACTTTCTGATGTTCCGCGCAATATCGATGTTCAGGTCATCGCGTATGGAGTCTTCATCTACCCAGTCCCAGCCATTTAAGGTGGGCAGTTCGCGGAGGAAACGCTTCGGGACCAAAATGATTGCCTTGTTTTTCTGGTCTGTCGGCAGTAAGTGTGTCGAGGACATCCACCGCCGGCGTCCTTCGTCGAACTTGCTGTGCGGAACTTCTACTTCGCGCATCGCGATGCCGAGACTGTGGCAGATGTGTTGCGTGTACTCAATGAACTCGGGCTTTAAGAGATTGCACGTTAGGTCTGAAATTCGGTCTTTGTCGATTCCTTCTACGAGTATGCCCAGCTCCTCAAAGTGCTCGATCTCGCTCAGGCCGCGCTTGATGGCCTCACCCATCGCCTCTACTATCTGTGAGGCCAGCCACTTCCCGGAGCCACTACCATCGACTCCCTTTTTGGTCGCAAACCCGAGCCGAAACTCCTTCGGCTCCTTAGACTCCATGAGGATAAGGACCCGCTTGTAGTACTGATGCTGTCGATTCATCCCGGTCTGGGCGAGTAGCTCAAACGCATCCTGAAAATGTTCAATGAGGCGATCATGCGACTTGCGCCACTTCTCCTCAGTGTCGCTAAAGAGAAGGAACGGATCGACGAAGAGCAGGGTGTCGCGCTCTAATGTAGGATCAAACCAATCGTGTTCGTCCGGGTTCTCGATTCCGAAGTAGTCGCTGAAGTACATCCAGACCTCGCTTTCGGTGCGAGTGAGATCGTTTTAAGCGATTCTCGCCGCTTGCGCCGCCATCCCAGTAGGCCATATCAAGGGAGGTTTACGCGGGCGGGTTGGATAGGTGTCTCTATTCTGTGCGATTCGGGTGTATCGGACGGTGTGTCGGTTAATGGATGTGGCGGTTCCGCAACGAGTTATGGAGTCTGCCCGGTATCCGTCTGACGTCACTATATAGGAAATCATCGATTTCTGAGCGCGATTCTCGACGGGCTGCAACCTCCCTGTCATCGACGGTGATTGACGTACAGGACCCGGCCGATTGCAAAGACAGCGAGGCCAGTGAGTAGGTTCGCCACAATAGAAGTTCCAGCAGTTTGGTAATCCCAGCCGTCTGTGACTGTCGCGGCCACCACGACCACCTCAAGGAACACCGCGAAGAGCCCGAGCGCCCAGAGTAGAGCACGGCCGAACGGCGCCCAAGCAGTCTCCTTGTCCGGTGATGCGCGTACGCCCCCCACAGGACTGCCGATGGCCGCCTCGATCCCCTCGCGGATCTGCTGCATCTGATTGTTTACAGCCCTGGCGAATGAGATCGATGCTCCGTCTTCCATCGGAGGCCGTCCAGCGCCCGGCCCGAACCGGACAATCGGCACCGGCTGAACCCCCTTCTGGATCACCTGCAGATACCCGTAATGCAAGCTCGTTGCGGGCTTGAACGCCACTCCGGCGAGCTGACTGACGTGCAACCGCCGTTCGCCTTTGAGGGCCTGTCCAAATCCGTCCTTTCCGATGACGACCCACTGACCATCGAACGCCGCATAACCGAGGACGCCGCGCGCTTGCACGACCGGAGTGAGGGCTTCGCTAGCCACTTCTTCCTCTTTGACGGGCACTGGGAGCACCTGCGCTTCGGCTATGACCAACGATCCCTCGCCCATTCCAAGCTTGCGTGGACGTTGCGGCGACGGTCCGCTTACCACATGATGGTAGACGTACTCGTACAACTCATCAACGGTGATTCGGCCGTCGCGATTCAGATCCGCAGAGCCGGTCTCAATTCCGGCGATCACCGCCTCTGTGAAGTAGGACGGTAGCACCACCGCTGAATGGATGTCCTCGAAGCTGACTTCCCGCTCGCCGGAAGCGGTCAGCACCGCGACGCCACTGCCTTCTGGTAGACCTCTAACGAGTATGTCGATGTCGGCCTCGGCTCCGGACCGCGCCTGCATACCCGAAATGAAGCCACCGCTGAAGCAGCAGTCGACCAGCACAACCGTGGACTTCGAACGGCTCTCATAGATGCGATCGCGTACCCATTCTGCGGCTACAGCAGTCGAGCTTAAATACTCCTTCTCTGTATCGGAGAAAGCGAAGTAAAGCTTGCCCTGCCGATCGGGTAGCCCGTGTGATGAAAAATAGATCAGGTTCAGCGCGTCGTCGATGCGCGCCTGCAACAGAAAAGCCTCCACGGCGCGTTGTGCTTCCCGGGCGGTGCAATCAATTTCTGCTGCTACCTGCTACCTGCTGCCCGTACCCGGTATCTTGCAATACTCGACTTAGCTTCTCGACATCGCAACGCGGGGATCTGAGCTGCGTCAACGAGGGATCGCCGAAGGTGCCACAGCCGACCAATAGTGCTCTGCGCCGTCGTGGTGTTTCTGTCACGATTTGATCTCCAAACGCCGCAGATACGCCGCGACGAGCTTATCCCGCTGTGTCTTGGAGACTTGTCCTTCAAATCGGTGTCCGTCTACCTCGATCACTACGTCGTTCGGTTGGCGACTCAGCCACGAGGCGATGACGCTCATCAAGCTATCCACCACGGTGGGGGATAGCGTGACGACGAGTGCGCCGATGGCGACCGGGACATCGGACTTTGCCCCACCTGGAGCCTTGCCTGCAGTCGCCGGTTCGACACTGTCGATATCAGCCTCAAGGATCTCTCGGCGCAACTTGGTAGTCAGGTCCGCCACGCCGTCGGCGTCCAGGTTGGGGCAGGTCACCAACAGTGAGATCTGCACCTTATTCATTAAATGCCCCAATTCGGTCTACTGGCAAACTGTGTGGGATGGCACACACTGACGGCTTCCAGTGGCAGACGCCTTAGTCGGTCGGCTGGAGGCCAGGTCTAGGGTCGAAGCGCAACTACGTTGCCGGAGGATGGTGCCCATGATGGCCCCGATTGCCCGTGTGCCTGCACGCCGCTGAGCGTGTACGTCAGACCTAGCGACACTCTCCGTCATCGTGCGGACTGATGCGAACTGCTTCCTGCGGGGTGTGACGGAGAATGCGGTGTCGGATGTATGACGAGTCACTGGCGCTCCAGATTGACGGCGTAGTCCAGGTGATCAGGTGCAAGTGCTCCTTCTGGGGCTCGACATCCCATGTTTACCCGCACAAGATCGTGAACCTCGTGAATCTTACCGCCTTGCCTGTGCGGGGCAGCGGTCGGCACTGCTCACTCGGTAGGTTCCTTTGGGAACACCGACACGCGGGGTTCTGGTGGCCGAGGCGTTCCCCGTTTCAAACCGGTTGTAGGCTCGGCTGTTAGACGAGAGCGGGGGCGGAGGGAACTGAGCAGCTCACCGCAGAGACAGGGCAGGGTCTGTTGTCCTCGCGGAGCAGACCGCCACGAACCGCTCCGCACCGGTCGCCGAGCTGCTTCTGGAGATTGATACGGCATCATCGACTACGTGAGGAATCGACACTCAACGCTTGCCGACGGGTTTGCCCTGCTTGAACGCGGCGTGCAGCACCCGGACGTGGTGCTCCTGCTGCGCTGCTTCTACGAGGAGCAGGTTGGTCGGTACGGCTTCGCTGAACCGGCCACGCTTGACTCGGCGGCGTACATCGCCCCGCACGGTGCCTTCGTCGTCGCCTACGGTCCGGGCGGCCCGATCGGCTGCGGCGGCTTCCGGTGGTACGAGCCGGAGACCGGAACGGTCGAGATCAAGAAGACATTCCTCCTCCCAGGGGCGCGGGGCCTCGGGGTCGGCCGCGCGCTGTTGAGCCGCCTCGAAGATCAGGCGGCTGGGTGGGGCGCGCGGCGGGCAGTCCTCGAAACAGGGGTCCGCAACACCGTTGCGCTCACCTTCTTCGTCGAGCTCGGCTATCAGCCGATCGATTCTTACGTCGCCGGCCGCGATCCAGCCATCAACAGGGCATTCATGAAGCGCCTGTCTCCGGTTCGCGAGCCTGTGGTCGAGCGGACCACCTCTCGTTAGCGTACTGCTCTACCGAGCGCTGCGGCCTTCCGATTCAACCCGGAGAGCCAGGAGCGGGATCGACGCAATCTTGTCTGCTGACAGGTTGTTCCAGAGCAATCCGGGTGGGCGAACAGCCGGTGGGCAGGAGATGATCTCGTCTGGGGTGACGACGAAGTCCACGCGGAAGTCATGTTCGGCTTCTGGTAGATCGTCGTCCACGATCTGCAGCGCGTGGACGGTGGTCACGATGGCGGTGTGCGGACCGATCAGGCCCTCTTCGGCGAGTAGTGCGAGTTCGATGTCGGAATAGCCGGCACCTTTGCCGATCCTGGCACCGGAAGGATTGACGACAACGCTGCCGCAGACGACGAGGTCAATTTGCGGCATGTCATCAGGTGACACGGTCGGCGCGAACGTTGCGGCGGCCTGATGGGCGGCGGCTTGGGCCGGAGGCAGGGGAAGTATGGCCGGGTCAAGAACGTAGAACGGCTGAACAGCGGCGAGGTTGGGTACGGCCATGTAGATGGTCTTGCCTGCGGTGAGCGCCATCGCGCGTACGGGCAACTGCGCTCGATCCGGGTTCGCCTGCAAGATCGCGGCTGCCCGCCAGGCGGGCAGCTCCGTCAGGCGGGCCGCAGCAGCCTCTGCGCCGATGAACGCCGGGATGTGCCCCGCGACTCCCGGCTCGACCGCCTCGTGGCGCTCCAGCGCAGCCCATACCTGCTCACGAATGCGCTGCTTGTCCGGCCCTGTTCGCCACGGGACGTTTCTATCCATGGGAGCGCCTGGTCGTACGAAGCGCTTCGGTAATGACATCCCAGCGGAACTGCCTGCCTTCATGCTCAGGTTTGAGGGCCTCGGTCTCGGTGAAGTGCACGCCGAGGCTCAATAGAGTCTGGACGGAGGCTCGGTAGGCGGGATGTTGGGTGAGGGCCGGCTTGGCGTACGGCGAAACGATCATCGGCAGCCCGGCACCAAGCGTCTCGTTTAGGATGCCCAAGGCCAGGTTGTCGCTGATCCCGCTGGCCCACTTGTTGATCGTGTTGAAGGACGCCGGTGCTACCACGACGGCGTCGGCGTGCGGCAGCGTTCCCGGCTCGTCAGGGGTGCGAAGTCGTGACGCGACCGGAAAACCTGTCTGGGATGCGAGCTTGTCCGTGTCGATCCAGGTCGCCGCAGTAGGCGTGACGACCAGGCATACCGACCATCCATCGGCTTGCAGCAGAGCGACGCACTCGTCGATGTTGCGAATCGGAGGAGCGCCGGAGGAGACCAGGTACAGCGTCGGATTTTCGATGCCGGCCATGATCAGTCGGCATCGATCCTGGCGCGCACCGCCAAGGCGCGTAGGCCGGGTGTGGCAGCGCGACGTTCCCTGGCGAGCATGGTGGTGACCAGCGTGCGAGTCTGATCGTGCACCTGGAAGATCTGAGGTGCAGTGCGCTCGGCCGCCAGAAGGTGAAGCAGCGCTGATGGGTCGCCGCCCGGCTGCGCGGTGAACGCCGCAGCCAGGTCGATGTGGACCTGAGCCCGCCGGCTCACCAGCGATGGCGGGAGGGTCGACGTGTCGATGCGTTCTCCGAGCTCGACCGCAGCGTTGAACTGGCGAACGTTGACGGCGGTGGTCACCCGGTGGATCAGCACGTTCGTCGGACCGAACCCGGTCCAGAAGTAGTTCCGGTCTTTCCCCAACTGGTCGGCCAGAACCGCTGCGTCGTCCAGGTGACCGAGCGCGATCTTCGTCTTGCCGCGCCGTGCGGCGACGAGCGCCAGCAGCAACGTCAATGATCCGCTCACCGACAAGGCTGCAGGGCTGGACCGGTCAGGTATCCGGGCGAGTCCCTCAGCCGCTGCGTCTGCTGCGTCTGCGACGTGCCCCGGGGAGGCCAGCAGAGCGCACGCCACCGAATAGGCGGCGGCTGCTGCGAGGTTGTCGGCACCGGCCTGTTGCGCACTGCGTAGCGCCCGGTCGGCCGCTACCCAGGCGAGGGCGGGATCACCGAGCTTGAGGGCCAGCTTGGACACCGCCAGATGGGCTGCCCCGAGGATGCCGAGTGCGCGGTGCTGCTCCGCACCACGCCGGGCGGCACCGTCCGCTCGGTGAACGAGATCAGGCAGCAGTCTCACCAGGTCGGCATACTCCGCCCGTTGGTAGGCCAGGTGCGCCGCGCCGACAGCGTTCCGCAACTGCGCAAGATCCACTCCGGCGCTACCCGCCGCTTCAGCGGCGGTGAACATTTGTCGCCGTCGCAGCTCAGCTGCCAGCTGGCTGGTGGGTGTGGAGTACGCCGCCGGGCCACACGATCCCGCTGCTGATGTGCTGCCACTGTTCCGCAATCGGCGATGCGGGCGAAAGCCCAGCTCCTCGTCACTGTTGACCTTGAGCACGCTCCGCAAAGCGCGTCTCAGCTCGTTGTCCGGGTAACGCACTCTGCCGGTCTCGATCTTTCCCACATGGTTGGCGTCAAAAGCCGCCCGAGCGGCCCGCTCAGGATCGCCGTGCCGAACAACGTTGACGGCATCGGCAAGCTCCCGGCGCGACAGCCCTTGCCGTTCCCTCGCGGCGCGGAACAACTCGTTCATCGGCGTACCCCCGTCCGGACGATCGGCCCACGGCCCAGCGTAGAGGCATTGACCCGATCCGTCACGGCCAGCCGAGCGTACTTCCCCCTGACCGAGGCTCACGGCCCGGGTGGGAATCCCTCTTCCCAATTCTCTTCCCGGGAACGCGTATCAGTTCCCCTCCTTTACCGCTTCTGCCGGGGCAACCGCGACGTCCACTGTATTCAGGGTTCGATCGGCGTCCGCCCAGCGCCACGAACCGCTTGCCGCCGCCGGTGTCCCCCCGTCGCTGGCGGCGGCAAGCCCAAGTCCGTACGGAGATTGGAGAACTTCTTGTGCCTCCTCCTCACAACAGTGGTCGGTGTGCTGGCTGGGCTTGTCGGCGTGGTGGGTGGGTTCGTGTTGTGTCGGTGTCGGCACCGGTGGTGTCCGGTGTGCGGGCAGACGTTGACCTGCCCGGACTGCACCGCGCCGATCGAGCGGACCTGGGGCACCACGCCAGCCCTACCGCCGTCGCAGTCGAGCGTGCGCGGGCGGCGGCACCGCAACCAGGCCGGGGCGCAGCACCGGTGACCGGGCTGGATGACGTGCTGCACGTGCCCGTACGGCCGGTGTGGTCCTGTTCGGGGTGCGGGCCGCAGGTCGACTGGCCGTGCGAGTACGCGCGGGCCGAGTTGACCGCGAACCTGGACCCGATCTCGCGCAGCATGTACGCGGCAGAACGGATGGTCGAGGCGATCGCCGACCTGCCCGACGAGGCGACCCCGGGGGACCTGTTCACCCGGTTCCTGGCCTGGACGAGGCGGGCCGCCCGGTGACCGTCTACCGCACCCGCACCCGCGACTGGTCCACCACATCACCCGCAGCGACACCGCTGGCGGAACCGGCCGTACCGCTGCCGCCGACCGGTTGGCTCGCCGACGAACTGTTCCTGATCGCCCACGACGACGTCACCGGCCGACTGCGCGTGCCGGCCCGGACCGTCGGGCGTGGGCTGGCCGCCGCGATGCTCGCCGACCTGGCCTACGTCGGCGCGGTCACGGTCGCCGCGACCGGCAAGGTCGTCACCGGTACGGCCGCGCCGGGTGCCGTCGACCCGTGGGGCCGCACGGTGCTTCGCTGGATCGACACCGACACACCGCACCCGCCGGCCGCCTGGATCGACCGGCTCGCCGGGCACGCGTACCGCAGCGTCGCCGACCGGCTCACCGTCGCCGGGACGGTGCGACCCCGCACGGTCCGCCGCTGGCTGCGTCGACACACCGGCTACCCGCCGGTCGACACGAACGTCGCGGCCTGGCCGTGGGCGCGGCTGACGATGCGGGTACGCCGCCGCACCCGCCTCAACACACACGACAGCACGCTGGCCCGACTCTGCCTGGCGACCGGACTCGGCGGCCACATCCTCGGCGGGGACACGCTGACCGCCCGACGGCAACTGCGGCAACTGCTCACCCCCGTACCGCCGGGGGTCAACGAGCTGTTGCGGCATCTTGCCGCCGCCGACGGAAGCAGCCGGCACAGTCAGCACGACCGACCGAGCCGGCACGGCCGACGGAGCCGGCGGTGACCGCGACCGCCCGCCCCGCCGGCCCAGGCACCTGCCTCGGGGCCAGACTCGTCAGTGCCTGGCCCCGAGGCGAGGGGTCAGTTCCGCAGGCTCCACTGCTGGTTCGACCCACTCCAGCAGCTGTACAGCTGGATCATTGCCCCGTTACCGCTGCCACCGGCATCGAGGCACAACCCTGACTGCGCGCTGGTGATGGTGCCGTTGGACACGTTCCACTGCTGGTTCGCGCCGCCGTGGCAGTCATAGATGATCACGGGTGTGCCGTTGCTGGTTCCTCCACCTGAGGCGTCCAGGCACTTGCCGTTCACCGTCAGCTGCCTGCTTGAGGTCTGGGTGAACCGCTGGTTGGCGCCACCCCAGCAGTCGTACAGCTGCAGCTGGGTGCCGTTGGTGGTGCTCGCGTTCGGGACGTCGAGACACCGGCCGGACTGCTGACCGACGATCATCTGCCCGGAACCGGACGGTGGGTTGGACGGGTTGCCGGGGTTGCCGCTGCCGCCTTCCCAGACGGTGATGTCGGAGCTTCCCTGGCTCTGGTAGCCCTCGGTCGCCATGACCTGGTAGGCCCAGCTGCTGCCGAGGTTGAGACCAGCCCGGGCCCAGGCGTCGAAGTGGTTGGCAGTGGTGATGGTGCCGCCGGTGCGCTTCTGCTGCCGGACGCTCCAGTACTGCCAGAACGTCTGGGTGCCGTCGATCGACGGCGCGTTGACCCGCTGGCTGCGCAGGATGTCGTAGGTGCCGCCGTCGGTGGTGACCGAGCCCATCCGCTGCGCGCCGCTGCTCGGGTTGTAGCTGCCGAAGTTCTCGACCACGTAGTACTCGATGAGCGGGTTGCGGGTCCATCCGTACAGAGCGAGGTAGGTGTTGTTGTTGCCCGGGTTGTAGCTGCCCGAGTAGCTGATGGTCCGGCGGCTGCCGGTGGCCCAGCCCTTGCCGCCGACCCAGTTGTTGGTGCTTCTGCCCCACGAACTGGAGTACCGGCCGTCCTCGCGCAGCACCATGCAGGCGTCGCCGCTGTCTTTCCAGAACGAGAAGTAGAACCCGTTGTGGGTGCCGGTGGTGTTCGAGCAGACCTGCCGGTCGGCTTCGGCGTGGGCGGGGCTGGCCAGGAGTGCGGCGGTGCCGGTCGTGACCAACGCTACGGCGCAGGCACCGCTGATGAGCATTCTGCGGAGCCGGCCGCGTCGGCGGCTCTCAAGTTGCGGGGGGACGTTTTTCATCTTCGCGTGCTTCTCCCTGTGCGAGGCGGCGCGAAGCAGCCGGCGGGGTGGGTGCGGTCGAGGGACGACCGCCACCACACGCCGGTGCCGCGCCAGGGTGGACGGAACTGCCAGACCGCTGGCTGTGGGTGCGCCACTGCTGCTGCACGTCGTCGTGGCGGCCTCGGAGCCAAGTAAGCATCGATATTTACCAACATCGTTATCTGGCCGTACGGCATCAGTCAAGACTTCTCGCCCGACCGGCGCCACCGACCAGCCAGACCGACGTCGGCACCTGGTACGTGCGGGCAGTGGGTTAGTGCGGCGAACAGCGGCGGGGTGATCAACGAGTACGGCGTCGGGCTCGCCGACGACGCGGCGGGGTTCGTCACCGCCTGATCATCGGTCATCGTGGCAAATGTGATCGCTAACCACGATACGGCTGCCGGGCCCAGGCGGCACGTCGCGCGGGCCGGCGCACCGGGCGGAAACAGTTCGACGAAGGTGCGAATCGGTTCGAAGCGACGCCGGCGGCGACAACTCATTTACACTGACCGATGTCAGCGTTAACATTGCTGACACCTTCGTGACGTCGCCCGGCATCCGTACCACGGGAGCCGACCGGACCCGCCCGACGGGACGGCCTGCAGGTCACCGGCCGCACCACCGGCCGAACGCCGGTGACGGCCGTCCCGCCTCCGGTGCCGGCTGCCCGACCGCCGTAGCGATGTCCATCCGCCACCGGTCGACACCGGTAGACAAGGAGATGCACGTGTGGAAACCCAAGAAGTGGCTGACTGCGGTCCTGGGCGTGCTCGCGATGACGCTCGCGACGACCGTGGCGAGTGAAGGCGTAGCCCCCACCCCGGCACAGGCGCTGGACAACGGGGTCGCCCGCACCCCACCGATGGGCTGGAACACCTGGAACACGTTCGGCTGCAACATCAACGAGACGCTGATCCGCCAGATGGCCGACGCCATCGTCAACCACGGCCTGCGCGACCTCGGCTACAAGTACGTCGTCGTCGACGACTGCTGGTTCAACCCGAACCGGGACGCGCAGGGCAACCTGCAGGCCCACCCGGAGCGGTTCCCCAGCGGCATGAAGGCCCTCGGCGACTACCTGCACTCCCGTGGCCTGCTGTTCGGCATCTACCAGGTGCCGTTGGACCGGACCTGTGCCCAGTACTTCGGATCGTTCCCCGGCGCCACCGGCAGCCTCAACCACGAGTACCAGGACGCCCGGCAGTTCGCCGCCTGGGGCGTCGACTACCTGAAGTACGACTGGTGCTCGCCGACCGGCACTATCAATGACCAGGTGGCCCGGTTCAGCATCATGCGGGACGCGCTGGCGGCCACCGGCCGGCCGATCGTCTACAGCATCAACTCCAACAGCATCCACGAGAAGACCGGGCCGCAGCGCAACTGGAGCGACGTGGCGAACCTCTGGCGGACCACCGAGGACATCACCAACACCTGGGACAGCGGCCAGACCAACGGCTACCCGATGGGCGTCAAGAACATCGTCGACGTCAACGTGCCGTTGGCCGGGTACGCCGGACCCGGCGGGTTCAACGACCCGGACATGATGGAGATCGGCAACGGCGGCATGACCGACACCGAGATGCGCAGCCACTTCGCGCTCTGGGCGATCATGGCCGCGCCGTTGATGATGGGCAACGACCTGCGATCGGCCAGCACGGCGACACTGAACATCCTGCGCAACCAGAATCTGATCGCGATCAACCAGGACTCCCTCGGGCTGCAGGCGGTCCAGATCTCCCACGACGGCACCCGCCGGGTGCTGGCCAAGCGGCTGGCCAACGGCGACGTCGCCGTCGCCCTGTTCAACCAGGGCAACTCGACCACGACGGTCTCCACCACGGCGGCGGCGATCGGCAAGTCCGGCTCCTCGTTCACCCTGCTGGACGCCTGGACCAACGGCACCTCGACCACCTCCGGCAACATCTCGGCGAGTGTCCCGGCGCACGGCACGGTGGTCTACCGGGTCAGCGGCGGCGGCACCGTCGACCCGCCGACCCCGACCACGTTCCGGCTGCGCAGCGAGTCGTCCGGCCGCTGGCTCGACCTGGACAACTCCAACACCGCCAACGGCACCGGCGCGCTGATCTGGGACTGCCACGGCAACCCCAACCAGCAGATCACCCAGGACGGCCAGACCCTGCGCGTGCTGGGCAAGTGCCTGGACATCCCGAGCAACGCGACCAACGGCTCCCGGGTCGTGGTCTGGGACTGCCACGGCGGCGCCAACCAGCAGTGGACCCTCAACGGCAACGGGACGGTGAGCAACGTCCAGTTCCCGTCGCTGTGTCTCGACGTCAACGGCAATGCGACCGCCAACGGCACGGCGGTGATCGTCTGGTCCTGCCACGGCAACGCCAACCAGCGCTGGGCCCGTGCGTAGCCGACGGACCGGTACCCACTCACCGCGTCGTTGGGAGATTTGTCATGCGTAGACCGAGATCCTTGTTCCGACCGGTCGGTGTCGCGGCGCTGCTGGTCGCGGCGCTCGCCGTCACCACCGTAGGTGCGGCGGCTGCCGCCGCCCCCCGCACGTCCGCCGCCGGCCCTGTCGGTATCACCGTCGCGTCCGGCGACGCCGTCGGCATCACCGCCGGGACGGCCGGTTGCGGCCGCGCGCCGGGGCTGGCCAGCGGCACCCGTACGGTCCAGAGCGGCGGCCGGACCCGCAGCTACATCCTGCGGCTGCCGGACAACTACCAGCAGAATCAGCCGTACCGCCTGGTCCTGGGTTTCCACTGGTGGGGCGGTACGGCGGTCGACGTCGACACCGGACAGACCGTGCAGCGCGACGTCTGGTCCTACTACGGGCTGCGTCGGCTGGCCGACAACAGCACGATTTTCGTCGCCCCGCAGGGCATCGACAACGGCTGGGCCAACACCGGCGGCATGGACGTCACCTTCGTCGACGACCTGCTGCGCCAACTCGACGCCAACCTGTGCATCGAGACGACGCAGCGGTTCGCCCTCGGCTTCAGCTACGGCGCTGCGATGAGCTACGCCCTGGCCTGCGCACGGGCCGACGTGTTCCGCGCGGTGGCGCTGTACGGTCCGCCCCGGGAACTCAGCGGATGCAGTGGCGGCACCCAGCCGATCGCGTACTTCGGGGCGCACGGCGTCAGTGACGTCATCGCCAGCGGTCGGTCGATGCGGGACCGGTTCGTCCGCAACAACGGCTGTACGCCGCAGAATCCGCCGGAGCCGGCGGTCGGCAGCCTGACCCACCGCACCACCGCGTACTCGGGTTGCCGCGCCGGCTACCCCGTGGTGTGGGCGGCGTTCGACGGTGGCCACATCGCCGCGCCGCAGGACGGTGCTCCCGGTGACAGTGGCACCCGGACCTGGCTGCCGGGGGAGACCTGGGACTTCTTCACCCAGTTCGGTGCCCCGCCGGGTCCGGACCCGACCACACCACCGCCGAGTCCGACGACTCCGCCGCCGGGGCCGACGACTTCGCCGCCCGCGACCGGTGCGTGCACCGCGACGTACCAGACCATCGGCTCGTGGCCGGGTGGGTTCCAGGGTGAGGTGACCGTCCGGGCCGGCAGCTCGGCGATCAATGGCTGGACCACCCGGTGGACCCTCGCCGGTGGTCAGGGCATCAGCCAGAGCTGGAACGGTGCGCTGAGCGTCAGCGGGTCGACCGTGACCGTCCGCAACGTCGACTACAACGGCTCGCTGCCGGCCGGCGGTACGGCGACCTTCGGGTTCATCGGCACCGGCTCGGCGTCGAGCCCGGCGGTGAGCTGCTCCAGCCCGTAACCGTTTGGGGTCTTCGACCCGCTGCCCGCGACTGGCGGCGGATCCCTCACCTGTCGACGCGTCCTGCGCGTCCGACCGGTGGGTGGGTCCGCCGCCAGTCGCATGTGTGGGGCTGCGACAACCCTTCGACGGCACCGCCCACCGCCGACGCGGGTCGATCAGGTCGATGAGCTGGCAAAATAAGAAAAATCAAGATCAACATCAAGAAAATCAAGATCAAGTCATGGTGTGGACGAGAAAAGTGAGGTACAAATGAGTGGCGAGCACATCGCCGAGAGCAGGGGAGCCGAGCAGTGGACTGGCAGGAGTTGACCGACCTGACGCGCGGGCAACCGTTCGTGGTCGAGCGGGTGCGGCTGGCCGGCAGCGGCGTCGCCGTCGAGGGCCAGTTCGAGCCGCCGCAGCTGGCCCAGCTCAGCGTCGACGACCAGGTCTTCGTCGCCGCGTTCGTCCGGTCGCACGGGTCGATCAAGGAGATGGAGCGGATCTTCGGGGTGAGCTACCCGACGGTCAAGTCCCGGCTCAACCGGATCGCCGAGCAGCTCGATTTCGTCGAGCAGCTCGACATCGCCGACACCGGCCCGGTGTCGGCCAGCGCCGAGATCGTCGACCGGCTGCGCCGTGGCGAGATCGACGTCCGGCAGGCGTTGGCCGAGCTGGAAGGGCCCCGATGATGCCGCAGCTGGTGACGGTGCGTTGGCGTCAGGGCGACGGCCGAAGGCGGCGACTGTACGTCCCGGTCCTGCTGGTGCTGCTGGTGCTGTCGCCGCTGCTGCTGGTGGCCCTGCTGGGCGGCCTGGTCGCCTGCCTGGTCTACCGGGTCAGCCCGACCGGTGCGCTGCGCGCCGCCGGAGGTCTGCTGTGGGCGCTGCCCGGCGCCCGCGTCGAGTTCGCACAGGGCCGCACGGCCCTGCTGGTGAGTGTCAGATGACAGCGAAGGAGAAGCACGAGATGAACGAACAACGCCGCCAGATCCTGGAGATGCTGGCCGAAGGGAAGATCACCGCAGCCGAGGCCGAGCAGCTGATGGACGCCCTCGACCGGGAGCAGCCCGAGCCGTCGCCTGCCGGCGCAACCCGTCCGAAGACCCGACCGAAGTACCTGCGCGTCGTCGTGGACTCGGCCGAGGGCTCCGGCGGTGACGGGCCGGGCCGGATCAACGTCCGGGTCCCGTTGCAGCTGCTGCGCGCCGGGGTCCGGCTCACCAGCCTGATCCCGCCGCAGGCACTCGCCCACGTCAACGCCGAGCTGGGCAAGTCAGGGGTGCCGATCGACCTGACCCAGCTCAAGCCGCAGCACATCGAGGACCTGGTCGAGCAGCTCGACGACCTCACCGTCGACGTCGACCAGCCCGACGCCAAGGTGAAGGTCTTCTGCGAGTGACGCCGCGACAGCGTCGGCTGCCCGCTCGGACCACGGGGCCGGGCGGGCAGCCGGGGGTCACCGCACCGTTGCCAGCATGACCGCCTGGTCGTCGCGTTCGGCACCCCGGGCGCGACGAACCAGGCGGCACACCTCGCGCAGCCCGGCCGCCTCGATCCAGGCGGCCACCCGGTCCGCGGTGACGAGGTGCCGCTCCAGCACGATCTCGTGGCCGAACCGGCGGTACGTCGCGGCGACGTCGCGCGTACCGTGTCCGGCCTGGAATCCGACGAGCAGGTGGCCGCCCGGGCGCAGCACCCGGGCGGCCTCGGCGAAGACGCGGCCCTGACCGGCCGGTGGCGTGTGGATCGTCGAATACCACAGCAGTACGCCCGCGAACCGGGAGCCCGGGAACGGAAGGTCGGCCAGCGAGCCGACGGCGAACAGCAGGTCCCGGTGATCGCGGCGGGCCATAGTGATCATGCCCGGTGACAGGTCGAGCCCGACGACCTGGCAGCCCTGGTCGGCGAGGTAGCGGCCCATCCGCCCCGCACCGCAGCCCGCGTCGAGCACCAGCGGGTCGTCACCCGACCCGACCCGCACCGCCTCGGCGAAGGCGTCGACCATGGCGAGGTCCAGCGGTGCCTCGGCGTGGGTGTCCGGCATGCGGGTCGCGTAGTCCCGGGCCACGGTGTCGTAGGCGAGCCGTACGCCCTGGAAGTCGGGCCGGGCAGGTGAGGTGGACACAGGCGTGCTCAGGCCGTGCCGGCGAGGTACGCCGCGCGGCGCTGCGGCTCGAACTTTTTGATCGCGTACCGCAGCATCACCCTCGGCATGTCCCGTTGGTGCCGGGTCAGGAACTGCTCGGCCACCGTACGGTCGCGGTTGCCGACCTCGCGCAGCATCCAGCCGACGGCCTTGTGGATCAGGTCGTGCGGGTCGTGCAGCAGCTGTCGCGCCAGCCGCAACGTCCAGTCGAAGTCCCCGGCCCGGATGAAGGCGAACGTCGCCATGATCGCGATCCGTCGGTCCCAGACCAGCTCCGACGCGGCCAGCCGGTCCAGCACGGCGCGGTCGGCGTCGAGCAGCCACGGCCCGACGATGTACGGGGCGCACGAGTCGACCAGGTCCCAGTTGTCGATCCGGTCGGTGTGGGCCAGCACGGTGTCGAAGATTGCGGCCCGCTGCCGCTGCCTGCCCTTGTCGAACATGCGCACCAGGATGAAGATCGCGGTCAGCCGTTCCTCGTGCACCTCGCTGGTCAGCAGCCGCGTCGTCTCGGCCAGGGACAGGTCACGCCAGTACCGGCCGGCCACCCGACGCTGGTCCGGCACCGGTACGCCGATCGCCCGGCCGCCCTCGCCGTACCCGCCGGGTCGGATCTGCAGGAACCGGCGGGTCTGCTCGGCGCGACCCGGGTCGGCGAGGGCGGCGAGCGCCCGGCGGACATCGTCACAGGTGGCCATCGACCGCCGAATCTACCGCCGGTCGGCGGCGGTCTCACCCGTCGGGGGTGAACACGATCCGGGTGCTGCTGTCAGCGGGCAGCGGCCAGGTCTGCTCGACCCGGTGCAGCGGTACGACGGTGGCGGGTACGGCGAAGGTGCCGCGGGCGATCTCGGCGGCCACGGCGGGCAGATCGGCGGCTATCTCGGCGGTGCTCAGCGACCCTTGACCGCTGCCGATCAGCTCCAGCCGCGACGATCGCAGGAGCCCGGCTGGCACCGGCGTCTCGTGTCCGGCCATCTCACCGAGGTTGATCCAGGTGAGGGTCTTGCCGGGCGTGTCGGTGCGCCCGGCGGCGAGGGCAGCCATCGTGGTGGTTGCCGGGGCTCCCCGGAGGAAGTCGAGGACGACGTCGACCTCGGCGCCGACGCGGCGAATCTGCTCGGGGTCGTCGAGCAGCACGGTGGCGGTGGCACCGGGGATGGCGGCCAGGCGTCCGGCGTCCCGGCCGACGGCGATCACCTGGTCCGCGCCGAACAGCCGGGCCACCTGGACCGCCATCTGCCCGGTGCCCCCGGTGGCGCCGACGACCATGACGTTGCGGCCCTGGCGAAAGGTGATCCGTCGGCCCAGCGCGAGCCAGGACGCGATGGCACAGTTCAGCGTGCCAGCTCGTGTTCGCCGGGCACTCGTGGTTCGTCGTGGTCCTGATAGCGCGGTGGCGCGTTGTAGCTGGTGACGACTGCTGCTTTCATCGGGGCTCCGTAGCGGCTGGTGGCCGGTCAGTTGCTGTCGAGGAGTGCGGCGATCCGGGCGGCGTCGGCCGGCCGGCCGGGGGCGGCGAACATGCCGTCCGGGTCGAGGTAGGCGTGGTGGGCCGGCGTACCGGGGCCGAACCGGCGGCTGTCGGCGAGGGCGCCCGCGTCGTGGACGTCGTAGCCGAGGGTGTCGATGAGGGCGGCGGCCGTGGCCTTCGCGGTGGGGTCGTCACCGGCGATCGCGATGGCGCTGCGGTCGGCGGCGCCGGCAGGCCGGCCGAGCGTGGCCAGGTGTTTGAAGAAGATGTTGCTGAACGCCTTCACGACGAACGACTCGGGCAGGTGGGCCTGGAGCAGTTCGCCGGTGGTGGTACGGCCGGCGTCGAGCTCGGGAAAGTGGCCGTCGCGTTGCGGGTAGTAGTTGATGGTGTCGATGACCACCGTGCCGTGTAGCGGCGCGACGGGGACGTCGCGGTAGGCCTTGAGTGGGGTCGTCACCACGACGACGTCGCCGGCCCGGGCGGCCTCGCCGGGCGTGGCGGCGCGCGCCTGCGGCCCGAGCTGGGCGGCCAGGCCGCGCAGGGTGTCCGGGCCCCGGCTGTTGCTGAGGACGACGTCGTGTCCGGCGTCCACGGCGAGCCGGGCGAGCGTGCCGCCGATCTTGCCGCTGCCGATGAAACCGATCGTGCTCATCGTGGCTCCTGACTGTCGGGGAGCTGCGGGGTCGGGTGACCGCCGCTGGCTAGAGTGGGAACAGCCCCGCGTACCGAAGGGGTTCCTTGACTTTAGCGCAGGGATTCCTGCGTTTCGCTACTGCGTACCGCCGAAGGGACTGTGATGGCCGCCACCGGGTCCGAGCCGCGCATGACCGTGCGCCGGCCGCAGCGGGCCGACGCGCGCCGCAACTTCGACGCCCTCCTGGCGGCCGCCCGCGAGGCGTTCGCCACCGACGGCTCCGGCGCCTCCCTGGAGGGCATCGCCCGACGCGCCGGCGTCAACATCGCCACCCTCTACCGCAACTTCCCGACCCGCCAGCACCTGTTCGAGGCCGCGTACCTCGACGAGGTGCAGACCCTGGCCCGGACCGCCGCCGACCTCGCGCACCTTGACCCCTGGGCGGCGCTGGAGAGCTGGCTGCGCCAGTTCGTCAGCTACGCCACGACCAAGAAGGCCGTGTACGACGCGATCGCCCACAACGAGGCGATGTTCGTCTCCGGCCGGGAGATCATCCACACCGCCGGTCGTCCGCTGCTCGAACGCGCCCAGCGCGCCGGAGCGGCCCGCGCCGACGTCACCTTCGACGACGTGCTGTTCCTGGTCAACGGGGTCAGCGGAGCAAACTTCGTGCAGGAGGCCCAGCGCGACCGAGTCCTGACCATGGCCCTGGACGGCATCAGAGCCCGGACCTGACGTACCCCAGGATCTCGATCAAGGTGCGTCGGCGACGTGGGGCATCGCCGTCTTTATCGGTGTGGACGATCAGTCATGCGACGAAAAGGACGCCAGCCCTTCCGCATCCTGGACCGGCCGCCACCGCCGGGCCGGGCGCGGCGTGCCGATCAGGCGTCAGCTGACCCGACTGTGGCGGCGGCACACGTGGTGGCGGGCGCTGTGCCGGACCACCGGGGTGCTGGTGACCGGGGCGATCGCCGCCGGCATCGCCGTAGCGGTCTACGTACAGTCGGTCGATCTGCCCGCCGACCCGGTCGAGCCGCAGGCGTCGACGCTCTACTACAGCGACGGGCGGACGGTACTGGCCCGGATCGGGGTCACCAGCCGTACCGATGCCTCCCTCGACGAGGTGCCCGAGCCGGTACGACAGATCGTGCTGGCCGCCGAGGACCGCGGCTTCTACGCGCATTCCGGCGTCTCGATCCGCGGCGTGCTGCGCGCGCTGGTGGCGAACGTCAAGGGCCAGCGTGAGGGAGCCTCGACGATCACCCAGCAGTACGCCCGGAACGCGTTCCTGACCCAGGAGGTGTCGCTGGACCGCAAGGCCCGCGAGTTCGCCATGGCCATCAAGTTGGAGCGCCGGCTCAGCAAGGACGAGATCCTCGAGCGGTACCTCAACACGATCTACTTCGGGCGGGGTGCGTACGGGATCACCGCCGCCGCGCACGCCTACTTCCGGGTGCCGACCCGGAAACTGACCGCCGCCCAGGGCGCGGTACTCGCCGCGGTGATCAAGGATCCGTACGGCTTCGACCCGGCCAACGACGCCGAGGCCGCCCGAGACCGCTGGACGTGGGTGGTCGGGGCTGCCCGCGACGCCGGATGGCTCGCCGAGACGCCGGAGTATCCGCAGGTCAGCCCGCCGTCGGCGCTGAACACCGGACCCAACGGCCTCGTGCTCGACCGGGTGGAACAGGAACTGTCCCGCCGGGGCATCGCGGCGGAGTCGCTGTACACGGCGGGTCTGTCCGTCGTGACCACGTTGGACGCCACCGCCCAGCCGGCGGCGCTCGCCCAGATCGAGACCCACCTGGACGGCCAGCCGGAAGACCTGCGGGCGGCGCTGGTGGCGGTGGATCCGGGCAGCGGCGCGGTGCGCGCCTACTACGGCGCAGAGGAGCAGGGCCAGTACGACTTCGCCGTCGCCCCACGCCCGCCAGCGGCGACCTTTGCGCCGATCGTGCTGGCAACGGCGCTATATAACGGCATCGACCTCTTCCACACCTGGGACGGCACCTCGCCGCAGAACTTCCCGGGCCGACTCGGCGTGCCACTGTACAACCGGGACGACATCCAGTGCCCAGACTGCACCTTGGAGCAGGCCATGATGCAGTCGCTGAGCACCCCGTTCTACGCCGTGGCCGAGCAGATCGGCGCGGAGCAGGTGCGGGAGTTGGCGTACCAGCTCGGCATCCCTCGGCAGTACGTCGACCAGCAAGCGCTGGTCGACGTCGAGGGCGAACCCCGCCCGGGGCAGACCCGTTCGGACATCTCGATCGGCCGCTATCCGGTCGCGCCGGCGGATCTCGCCACCGTCTACGGCACCTTCGCCAGCGGCGGGTTTCGGCACGAGCGCTACTTCATCGAATCGGTCACGGCGGCGAACGGCGCGAGCGTGCTGGCGACCAGCGTGCCCGAGGGCGATGAGGTGCTGACGCCGTACGAGGCCGGGATGGTCAACCGGATCCTCTCTGTCACGGTGGGGTACAACGGCCACTCGCCGGGCCGGCCCGCCGCCGGCAAGTCCGGCAGCCAGCAGTGGGCCGACACCAGCGACTACCAGGACGCCTGGATGGCGGGCTACACCGCCGAACTCGCCAGCGTGGTCTGGATCGGCGGGGCCGAACCCGGGCCGCTGCGCGACCGCGACGACAACCGGATCGAAGGTGCCTCGATGCCGGCCGCCGTCTGGCGCGACTTCACCAGCGACGCCCTCGCCGGCCGCCCCACACAACAACTGCCGGGGTTGCGTCCATTCGGTGGCCCAGAGTAGGCCGCAGCTCCGAAGAAGCAACCAGGTCCGCTGTCATCGGTCGTGGTCGGCCAGCACGACGAGTCGCCCGGTGGCTCGGGTCATCGCCACGTACCGGTCGACCGCGCCGGTGACGCCGTCGCCGAACGACGCCGGGTCGACCACGACCACCAGATCGAACTCCAGCCCTTTGGCCAGCTCCGGAGTCAGCGACCGGACCCGGGGAGTCGCCGGCAGGGCGTCGGTGTCGACCGGCGCCACGCCGATCACGCAGGCCGTGCCGTCGGCGTGCTCAGCCAGCCAGGTCTCCAGGACCTCGCGCAGCGCCGCGACGGGCCGATGCGCGACCGGGACGCCGCCGTGCCGGATCGAGGTCGGCACGTTGGCGTCCGGCAACGCGGCGCGGATCACCGGTTCGGCGTACGCCATGATCTCGGCCGGGGTCCGGTAGTTGACGGTCAACGTGGCGACCTCGACCCGGTTTAGGCCGATCCGCCGCAGCCGGTCCGGCCACGACTCGGTGAAGCCGTGCCGGGCTTGGGCGCGGTCACCGACGATGGCGAAACTGCGCGACGGACAGCGGCGCAGCAGCATCTGCCACTGCGCGTCGGTCAACTCCTGCGCCTCGTCGACCACGATGTGCGCGAACGGGCCGGCCAGCGCGTCCGGGTCGGCGTCCGGCCGGCCCGCCTCGTCGATCAGCGTCTCCTGCAGATCCTGGTGGCGCAGCATCGCCAGGACGCCTTCGCCGTCGTCGTAGCTGTGCGCGTCGAGCAGATCGTCGATCACCCGGGCCCGGTGGACCCGTTCGACGGCCACCGCCGCCCGGTGCCGCCGCTCGCGGTCGGACGCCTGCGCGTCGCCGAGGCGCAGCCGGGCCGCGTCCAGCAGCGGCAGGTCGTCGACCGACCAGGCCCGTGCGTCGGCGCGCTGCAGCGTACGGATTTCGGCCGGGTCGAGCCAGGGCGCGCATCGGCGCAGGTAGGCGGGGACCGACCACAGGTCGGCGACGATGTCGGCTGGGTCGAGCAGCGGCCAGGCCCGGTTGACCGCCGTACGCAGCGCGCGGTTCTGTTCCAGCGCGGCGCGCACCTGGTCGTCCGGTTCGTCGCCGTCGTGGCGGCCGACCAGGATGGTCAGCAGTTCGTTCACGATCTGCTCACGGGCCTCGTTGTGCGGCACACCCGGCCCGGGTGCGGCGAACGCGTCCGCCCAGTCGTCCGGGGTGAGGGCCAGTTCGGTCCAACCGGTAGCCACCGTCGTCGCGGTCTGCGGCGGCTCCTCGTAGAACCGGACCGCCGCCTCGACCGCCGCCTCCCACCGTGCCGACGACTTGAGCCGGGCCACCTCAGGGTCCGGTTCGGCCGCTGCGGTGGCACCCTCGGCGACCAGGTCTGACAGGGTGCTGGTCTGCACGTCGTCCTCACCGAGGTTGGGCAGCACGTCGGCGACGTACGCCAGATAGGGCTGGTGCGGGCCGACGAACAGCACGCCGCCGCGACGCTGGCCCAGCCGGGGGTCGTGGTAGCGCAGGTACGCGGTGCGGTGCAGGGCGACGACGGTCTTGCCGGTGCCGGGTCCGCCGTCGACGACGAGGGCACCCGCCGAGCCGGCGCGGATGATGGCGTCCTGGTCGGTGGCGATGGTGGCGAGCACGTCGCGCATCCGGTCCGACCGGTGCCCGCCGAGGCTGGCGATAAAGGCGGACTGGTCGTCGAGGGCGGCGTGCCCGTCGAGTGCGTCGGCGGCGAACACCTCGTCCCAGTAGTCGCTGATCCGGCCCAGCGTCCAGCGGTAGCGCCGACGGCTGGCCAGGCCCATCGGGTCGGCGTGGGTGGCGCCGAAGAACGGCTCGGCGGCGGGGGAGCGCCAGTCGAGCAGCAGTTGACGGCCGGCGTCGTCGGTCAGGCCCTGCCGTCCGACGTACACCGGCCCGCCGCTGCCGCCGCTGCCGCCGCTGCCGCCGTCGTTGGCGCCGCGACCGGCGTCGGGGACCATCCGGCCGAGGCACAGGTCGAGGCCGAACCGGCGCAGTGCCCGCAGCCGTACGGTGAGCCGGCGGACCTCCTGGTCGCGGTCCACCGCCCGCTGGCCCTTGCCGGCCGGTGCCTTACGGGCCGCGTCGAGCCGTTCCGACAGGTCGGTGGTCAGTTGGTTGAGGCGGTGCGCGACGGCCGCGAAATGCCGCTCGTCGTCGGCGATCAGTTTCGGGTCGGCCTTGGCGTGCAGCCGGTCGGGGAGATCGAAAGCGCTGGTGGTCAGCGGGCGCACCTCGATCAACTCCATTCTCGGGTCGGATGAAAAGCGTCGGATGAAAAGCGCAGCGTCCAGCGGTCGGCGAAAAATGCCGGAGAACTGGCGTAGGAACGCGATTGTGCGCTGCGACCCGGGTCTTGCCGCAAGACCCCCTATGCGTTATACGTTGATAGTGGCGGTAATAGAGGCAAGCCCAACCGCTACCCCTGATCCTCGTCCGCATCGATGGTGACGGCGCAAGGTTCCTACCGCTGGTAGCATCGGCCGTATGGCTGTCGGACCGCTCCCGCCGGGCGCGGGTGACCCTGCGGATCGCCTACGTCTGATGCTCCCGGAGATCCTGGAGGCGATTCGTGACCCTGGGGCGGCGTCGCCCGACCTGCTGGCTGAGTTGGAAGCAGCCGTCGTGGGCGAGGCGTCCGGCGCTGGCCGCAGGCTCCGGTTGGTCGGCCGCGCACGCAAGGTGAGTGTGTCGATGCCGGAAGACTTGACTATCGCCGTGCAGCAGCGGGTGGGCCGGGGGGAGTTCAGCCAGTACGTGACCGATGCGGTCGCTCGACAGCTTGAGTTGGATCTCATCGGGGAGCTTTCGGATCTTCTTCGCTCGGAGCATGGCCCTGTGCCACCTGACGCGTTGGACGAGGCGAGGGCGTCATGGCCAGACGGGCGGTAGGAACAGGTGGCACGCTGGTACTCGACAGCGAAGGCCTCGTCAAGCTCGCACAGGGCGACAACAAGTCGAGAGCCTTCCTGGAAGCGGCCCGGGAACGCGGCGCCAAGGTCGTAGCGAGTGCTGTCACGCTGACGGAGGTCCTCCGAGGTGGGCCGCGTGATGCCCGCCTCCACCGGGTGCTGTCGAGGATCGTGGTGCAGCCGGTGAGCCCGCAGATCGGCAGGCGGGCAGGTGAACTTCTCGGAGCGACCGGGCTGTCGGGGCACCGTTGTGCCATCGACGCGGTGGTTGCCGTTACCGCTCTGGAGATGCCGCGTCCCGTCGTGCTGCTGACCAGCGACCCGGACGACATGAACCGCCTCGTCGAGGAGCTGGACCGGCCGAAGGAGCAGCGGGTCGTGGTGGTCCACGTCTGACGGGTCACGTCGCGCCGAGGCGTCACCGGGCCGCGAAGTCACCGGGCCGCGAAGTCAGTGGGCCACGGTCAGGTCGGGGACGACCGCCGTCACGGTTGCGATGTCGTCCTGGTCAGGTTTGGGCCGGCGACCAGGCAGGCGATACCGCCCAGCACGGCCACCCCGGCCAGCAGCAGCATCGCCGCGCGGGCCGCCCCGACGGTGACGACCTCGCCGATCTGGCTGTGCAGCAGGGTGCCGACGGCCGCGGCACCCAGCATCGAACCGATCTGCAACGAGGTGATCAGCACCCCGGACGCGGCGCCGGCCTGCTGCTGCTCGACATCGGACAACGCGACCACCGCCAGCGGAGTGAACAGGAACGCGTTACCGACACCGATGACGCACATCGGGGCGACGAACGCCGTCCACGTCGCACCGTCGCGCATCTCGATCGCGGCCCACGCCATGCCGGCGACGGTGGCCGCAGCCCCGGCCAGCAGCAGGTAGCGGCCCTGAACCCGGTCGGCGAGTCTGCCGGCCACCGGGTCGAGCAGGGTGGAGAACAGCGACGCCGGCACGATCATCAGCCCGGCGGCCCAGGCGTCGAGGCCGAGCACCTGCTGGAAGTACAGCGACAGCACCAGCACCAGGCCGATGACGGTGCCGGAGGTGGTCAGCGAGAAGCCGTTCATCAGCGGGAAGTTGCGTCGCCGGAACAGCGTGAACGGCACCAGCGGCTCCCGGTTCTGACGGCGGCGCTGCTGCGCGAGGAAGGCCACCACGAACAGCCCGGACCCGCCGAGCGTCGCCCAGATGCCGCCGTTCCAGCCGTACCGTTCGCCCTGGCTGATGCCGAAGGCCAGGCAGAACAGCGCCGCCGAGGCCAGCACCACACCGGTCACGTCGAGCCGGCGGCGGACCCGGTCGGCGACCTCGGGCAACACCAGCCGGCCGACCACGAGCATCAGCAACCCGAGCGGTACGTTCAGCCAGAAGATCCACCGCCAGTCGAGGGTGCTGACCAGTACCCCGCCGGCGGCCGGTCCGCTGATCGCGGCGATCCCGCCGACCGCGCCCCGGATGCCGAACGCCGTGCCCCGCCGGTCCGGGGGAAATGCCTCCATCAGCAGGGCGAGGGTCTGCGGGGTGAGCAGCGCCGCGCCGAGACCCTGCACCGCGCGGGCGGCGATCAGCTGGCCGGGCCCCTGCGCCAGCCCGGCCGCGACACTGGCGGCGGTGAAGACGGCGACCCCGATCAGGAAGATCCGCCGGCGGCCGTACAGGTCACCGAGCCGGCCGGCGGTGATCAGGGCCATCGCCAGCAGGAAGATGTAGGCGCTCAGCGACCACACCACCTGGTCGGCCGACGCGTCGAGATCGGCCATGATGCTGGGTACCGCGACGGCCAGCACCGCCACGTCGAGCTGGGTGAGGAAGTACGCCAACGACAGGACGGCCAGCACCGCCCACGGGTTGCCGCGCAGTTTCGTCAGCAGCTTCGGCTCGCTCACGGTCGTCATTCGCTCGGCTCCAGCCAGATCATCGGCGGGATCTTGTTGGTGCGGTCCACCCGGCGCAGCTGCGGCACCTGTTCGACGGCGATCGCCGCCGGGTGGTGCTGGGCGACGACGCCCAGGTCGTAGAACTGGTGCAGCAGCCGGGTGCGTACCGCCGCCGGGTCGGCGTCTCCGGTGTAGTGCACGGTCACCGCGCCGACCGAGTGACGTTCACCGGTGGCCCGCCGCAGCTGCAGTTGGGCGTCGCGTACCCCTGGTGCGGCGCGGACGATCTCCAGCACCGCGCCGATGCCGACCAGCGCGCCGTGCAGCTTGATCGCGTCGTCGGCGCGGCCCAGCACCCGCAGCCCGTCCGGCCCGCCGCAGGCGCAGGTCGCCGCCGCGAGCCGGTCGCCGAGCCGGTACCGCACGGTCGGCACGGTCCAGCCGTCACCCACTCTGGACAGCAGGGCGCCGTCGTCGTCGGGCTCGAGCACCTGGTCGGGCATCAGGTGCAGCACCGAGGTGTCGCAGGTCGGGGTGTTCGTGGCGATGACGTACGTTTCGACTGAGCCGTAGTTGCCCCAGAGCTGGACCTGAGGGAACGCCTTCCGCACGATGGTCACCTTCTCCTCGGTCCACGGCTCGGCCATCCAGATGATCTTCTGGACCGGGGTGGTCGCGCCCGCGTCCAGCACACCCCGGGCCAGGTCGGCCAGGGCCGTCGGGGTGCCGGCGACCGCGTTGACGCCGAGCCGGCGCAGGGTCGGCAGCCAGCCGTCGACCTCCTCCGGGGTGATCGGGCCGAACGGTGCCACGTCGGCGCCGCAGCGTTGCGCCAGGGCCTGCATGTAGTAGTGCGACGCCCACAGCCGGCCGGGGGTGAACAGGTTGAGCAGCAGGTCGCCGGTGACCAGCGGTCGCCACTGCCGCAGCAGCCGGTCGAGGGCCTGGTGGTACGCCACGTAGGTGAGCTTGGGCTGCCCGGTGGTGCCGCCGCTGGACAGCAGCAGGCCACCGGTCTGCCGGGTCACCACGTGGGAGACGGCGAAGATCTCGTCCGGTCCGGTGACCGGCAGGTCGGCGAGTCCGGTCGCGGTGTCCGGCACGGCGCCGCCGCCGACGGCGGCGGCATTGCATCGGGCCTGGTCGCGCAGCTCGTCCCAGGGCACCGCGCCGATCATCCGTGCCGCCGCATCGCCGGCTCCGCCCGCGGTCGGACCTGCCACCGGGCGAACCCGGCCAGGTACGCCTCGAACCGGGCCCGCACGATCGCCCGGGCGGCGGCGTCCTGGTCGGGGATGCCGTTGAACGCGACCGCGCCGTCGAGTTCGATCTCCGACACCCAGTGCCGCTCGCCGTCGAAGAGGAAATCCAGCGTGAAGTACGGCGTGGGCAGCCGTTCGGCGACGTACGCGACGGTGTTGGCGAGCTCCGGCGGCAGGGCCGAGTAGCCGCGTTCGTGCCGGCCGCCGCTGGCCTTGGTGACCGACAGGCAGTAGCCGTCCTTGTAGCCGTACAGCACGGTGTGTGCCTGCCCGTCGACGACGTACACCCGCTGTTCGCGTACCACCTTGAGGTAGGGCTGGGCGACCAGCGCGGTGTCCGAGCCACCGGCCAGTCCGATGAGGCCCTTCAGGTCGTTCATGTTGTGCACCACCGAGATGCCCAGGCCCATGCCCCAGTAGGCGGGTTTGACGATCAACGGGAACGGCAGCGCGGCGAGCGCGGCGTCGCTGCGCCCGGCCATCGCCTCCCGGCCGCTGCCCACCCGGATCGTCGGCAGCAGCGGGATCGGACTGCCGGCCAGGTGCACCACGCTGGCCAGCTTGTCCTCGCCGATGTAGGACAGCGCCGGTGGGATCGGCAGGTAGAAGCCGAGCCGTTCCAGAATGGTGAACAGGAACACCTGGTTGCATACGTCCTGGGTCTGGTGCGGCAGGGAGTACAGCGAGGTGACGAAGATGGTGTCGGCCGGGGTGACCGGCGCACCGTCGAGGTAGACCTTGGGCTGGCCCGGGTCGGTCGCGTCGACCGCGACCTCCTCGGGCTTGTTCACCGTGAACTCCAGGCCCAGGTCGGCGGCGATCGCCTGGTACGGCCCCCAGACCGCCTCCTGCTCGGCCTGCCGTAGCCAGGCGGTGCCCCGATCGGGGTAGATCCAGCTGAGGCGCCGCGCCGTACTGGGCGCGGCCGTGCGATCGGTCAAGGCCCTCTCCCTTGCGGTCTGGTGCGGGTTTTCGGCCGGTGGGCCGCTTCGGCGGGGTCCCGGGCGGGTGGCTCAGGTAGCCGCCGGGTGGTCGACGAAGGCCGACACGAGGTCCGCGAACCGGTCAGGTTCCTCGATGAACGGCAGATGGCCGCTGCCGGTGAACACCTCCAGCCGGGCCGCCGGTATCGCCGAGCGCAGCCACCGGCCGACGTCACCGGGGTAGACCTGGCTGTGCGCTCCGTGGACGAGCAGGGTCGGTACGGTGATCCGGCGCAGTCGGTCGCGCCAGTCCACGGTGAGTGCCTCGGCGAGCAGCGCCCGTACGGCGTCCGGGCCGCACCGGCGGGTCTCGTCGACGAGGCCGGCCAGCGTCGTCGGGTCGGGGTCGGTGCCGGCAGCGAACGAGCCGTGCACCAGCCCGGCGGCGAAGGCGGGGTAGTCGTCGGTCACGCTGGCCAGGACGGCGTCGGCCCCGGCGGCATCAAGGTTGCCGAAGGCCGCGTACGGCCAGTCGTCGTCGCGCAGCAGCCGTGGGGTCTGTTCGACCGACACCAGGGCACGGGTCCGGGCGGCCCCGAACTGCTCCAGGTAGCCGTAGGCCACGGTCGCGCCGAGCGACCAGCCCAGCAGGGTGACGTCGGTCAGGTCGAGCTTCTCGATGGTGGTGTGCAGGTCCTCGGCGGCGCGGGTGAGGCTGGCTGGCCGGTCGGCTGTGGCGTTGTCGCCGTGTCCGGGCAGTTCGACGACCACCACCCGGTGCCGGGTGGCGAGCCGGGTCACCGCGGCGGAGAAGAACGCGGCGGTGGCGGCCAGCCCGGGCACCATGACCAGGGCCGGTCCGTGACCGCGCGTGACCGGGGCCGGTCCGGGACCGTGGTCCAGGTGCCGGGTCATCGGCTGCCCCCGGCCAGCCCGAGTCGCGTGCGGAGCAACGGTTTGTCGATCTTGCCGACCGGGGTACGGGGAATCGCGGCGACGGGGTGCACCGAACCGGTCAGCCCGTGCCCGGCGAGCAACTCCTCGACGGCCTTGACGGCCTCGTCGCCGGAGTGCCCGTCGGCGGCGACGACGGCCACGGCGACCGCCTCGCGGTAGTCGCCGGGATGCACGGCCAGACTGACGGCCTGCGCCACCGCCTCGGCCGTGGCGAGTTCGGTGTCGAGTACCGGCGCCGGCAGCGGCCCGGCCGGGGTGGCCAGCGTCTCGGACACCCGGCCCAGGATCCGGTAGCCGCCCTGCGGGGTGCGTTCGGCGACGTCCCCGGTCCAGAACTCGGGCCTGCGGAAGGTACGCGCGTTGGCCTGCGGCGCGTCGACGTACCCCTCGCTGGTGCAGTCCGAATAGAGCACCAGCTCCCCGACGTCGGGGTGACCGGGCACGAAGGCTTCCAGCCGGGTGCCGACGCCACGGACCGGGACCATGGCGGTGTCGGTCTGCGGTACGTCGTCCATGTTGCCCAGCGCCAGGCCGAACTCGGTCGAGCCGTAGATCTGCCGGATGTGCACGCCGAGCACGTCGGCGGCGTCCCGGATGATCGCCGGGCTGAGATAGGCACCGCCGCACAGGGGGCGGCGCAGCGCCGGCAGCGGGAACCGGCCCTGGCCCCGGGCGGCGGCCACCAGATCGGCGTAGTGCTGCGGCAGGGCGCTGGTCACGGTCGCCCGGTGGGCGGCCAGTTGGGCCAGCAGCGTGCCGGCCGGCGCGTGCGGGTCGGCGAGCACCAGTTGTGCGCCGGACAGCAGCGCCGCGAACACGTGCAGGTCGGTGGCGTGTGCCACGTCGAGGGTGTGGCGGCAGAAGAAGACGTCGTCGGGGCGGATCCCGGTGTCGGCCAGCCAGCGGCGTCGTTCGGTGACGAAGCGGTCCTGCCGCCAGGCCATCATCTTCGGGAAGCCGGTCGAGCCCGAGGTCCACAGCAGCCGGAAGATGGCGGTGGCCGCTGCGGCGGTGGAGCCTGCGGCGTGGTCCGCGGTGGGCTCCGGCCGGGGCGTCGCGGCGGTCAGCGTGTCGAGGTCGACCGTTGCCGGGCCGTCGGCGGGCGTCCGGCGGTGTCCGTCGGTGACCAGCAGTGCGGGGCGGGCCCGGTCGAGAGCCGTCCGTACCCCGGCGTCGTCGAAGTTCGCCATCAGCGGTACGTAGCGGGCACCGAGGCGAGCCACCGCCAGGATCAGGCAGACGTAGCCGATGCTGTTGCGCAGCACCACGGCGACGGTGTCGCCGGCAGCGACGCCGTGCGCGGCGAGGCCGGCGGCGACCCGGTCGGTCGACTCGACGAGTTCGCGGTACGTCACGGAAGCGCCCTCGGTGGTGCGTACCGCCACGGCGCCGGGTCGACGGCCGGCCACGTCGCGGACGGCCTGGTAGAGCCCGACAGCGGTCACGGTGCCAGCCATCCGGCGTAGGTGGCGAATCGCCAGTCCTTGGCCAGGCAGTCCACCGTGTCGAAGCCGGCGTCGCGGAGCCAGCCGAGTTGGGTTCCGACGTCGATGCAGATGTCGTGCTTCATCCGTTCGCGGCCGGCCGCCCATTCGTCGGCGGGCGTTCCTGCGGCGTGTACGTGGCTTTCGTGCTGCCGGTCGTACATCTCCTCCAGTCGCGGCGCGGGCGCGAGGACCTGCTCGACGTTGACGAAGATCCCACCCGGTCGCAGAATGGCGGGAAGGCGACCGAACAGCGTTTGTTTGTCGTGGTGTTCGAGGTGGTGGATCGCCAGGCCGGAAACGACTGCGTCGTACGGTCCCGTCGGTAACGGATCCATCAGGCCCTGAACAGCGAAAATGGCCCGGCCGTCACCGTCGAACCGTTGTCTGGCCTGTGCGAGCATCCGTTCGGAATGGTCGACGAGAGTGATGGTCGCATCCGGGATGCGGGCGAGCAGGGCGGCGCTGAGCAGCCCGGTCCCCGCGCCCAGATCCAGGATCTGTGGCCGGTCCGGCACCGACATCTGCACTGCGCTGGACGCGCTGCCGTACAGCAGGTCGAACGACGGGATGAGCTGGCGCCGCAGCGCGTCGTAGGTGGTGGGATTCCACAGCTCGAAAGTCACGATAATCCCCCGTGGGTCACCGGGCGGCGCTTCTGTGGCGCTGGCGTCGGATGCTGGACAAACTGTGGTTTGCTGAGCCGACACTTTGTCAGATGGTGATTCCGGTGGTGCGCGCTCTGCTTGCCGGCAAGTGCTATTCAGAAAATAGCAAGGAGCGGCAGGGCAATGAAGAGAGCTGTCGATATCGAAGTGTGATCTTGGTCACATTGCCGATCATGTTGTCCGTTTTTGACAAACTGTCGATCGTGTCAGGAATTGGCGTTTGTCAGGCTCTTTGGGCCACGATCAGGTCCCGGACGATCGCCTGGTCGACCCGGTGGGCGAAACCGCCGTACCCCGGACCGTCGGCCACTTCCAGGCCTGCCTTGACCAGCAGCGCGGCCAGATCGTCGCGGGCTGCGACCAGGGTGTTCCAGGAGATGCCGAGGGCCCCGCCCGGGCGCAGCAGCGCCACCCAACCCGGCAGCGCCTCGGCCAGCAGACCCAGCGGATCGCGGGTCAACCGGTCCGCCTGACCGCGGGTGCCGTGCTGCACTCCGTACGGCGCGTCGGTGACGATCGCGTCGAAGCCGCCGGCCCGGAACACGTCCCGGCTGCGGCGGGTGTCGGCGTGCACCATCGTCAGGTCGACGGTCCGCCCGGCCCGGTGGTCCTCCTTGCTGGCCGCGAGGGTGACCGCCAGCCGTCGGCCCAGCACGGCCCGGTTGCGCCGCACCGGGGCGATCTCGGCCGAGTGCTTGAGCCGCTTGTGCTTCAACCAGGTACGGATGAAGTTGGCGTACACCTCGAAGTCCTTGCCGTCGATCTCCACCCCGGAGGCGTGCCAGCCGTACATCATCGCCTGGTTGAGGGTGGTGCCCCGGCCGCACATCGGATCGAGGACCCGCAGCGGCGGCGAGTCCGGGCCGAGTGGGCCGGCCCGGTCAGTCGTGGCCAGCACGGTCACGTTCAACAGCAGCCTGGTGAACTGCTCGTTGGTCTTGCCGGCGTACTTCGGGATGGTGATCAGGTCGCTGTCGAAACGGTCCCGGCCGGTCACCTCCAGCGGCCGCAGCAGGTCGCCGTCGCGGGCGAAGAACGCGTACCGGGCGGACAGGTTGGCCAGCACGGACAGGTCCCGGTCGGTCAGGTCGGGGCTGGTGAAGGTGACGTACGGCAGCCCGCCGATCGCGGTGACCGCGACGTCGCCCACCCGGCCGCCGAGCGCCCGGTCGCCGAAGACGGCCAGCTCGGCGGCGGCCAGCCCGACCGCCGACTCGGCGTACACCCGGTTCGCCGACGGGTGGATCAGCAGGGCGTACGCGGTCATCAGCGGTCCATTCAGTCAGGCAGGCGTGGGTGGGACCCACGAGTGTTACCACACCGACGGCCTGCGTAAGGTCACCGGCATGGCACGGCAGCGGGGGCGGCGTCTGCCACTGGCGGACCGCCCGCTCACCGAACCGCATCCGGCGCGGCTGCCGGCCGACCACCCGCACCGGGCGGCGGTGCTGGCCGTACACGCGGCGGCGCTCGACGCCGACGAGGCCGGCTACCTGGACCCGGGCACCGGGCTGTTCGTGCTGACCGCGGCGTTCCTGGCCCGCCGGGGCACCTGCTGTGACCAGGGTTGCCGGCACTGCCCGTATCTGGGGTGATTCCGGGGATTTCCCACGCGGCGCGGTCGGTGCGGATGGCGGGCTTTCGCGGCGGCCGCGGAAGCCGTACGGTGTGCGACGAACAATCCGCCTTTTTCGACCGGCCTGACCGTGGGAGGTCACTGTGGGCGTTCGGCTGCGTCTGTCCGGCGCCGGGCTGATCCTGCTGCTGTTCGCCGCCGGCTGCTCCGACCGGGCGGTGGCCACCGAGAACCCCGCCCCGGACGACCCGGCCCAGGCCAGTCCGTCGCCGAGCCCGGTCGAGCCGTACCCGGAGGTGCCCCGTCCGCCGGCCGCCGAGTCCGGCGGGGCGTGCACGGTGTTCGACTTCGACGTGGTCGAGCAGACCGTCGGGTTCCGGTTCGAGGTGGCGGCGGCCAACAAGCACGACAAGACGCAGTCGTGTGTGCTGCGGCCGGCCGAGGAGCCGCTGCCCGACCTGATGGTCTCCATCTCGGACACCAAAGCGAGCGCGTCGGTCTTCGCCGACGACGTCGCCCCGGTCGGTGCCAAGGAGATCAAGGATCTCGGCAAGGCCGCCTACTGGATCCCGGTCAAGCCGGACCCGGACACCGGGTACGGGGCGGCGCTGGAGGTCAACTGGATCACCGGGGACCCGAAGCTGATCAGCCTGCGCTGGACGTTCGCCCCAGGTGACGACGAGCTGTCTGCCGTGGAGCTGGCGCCCAAGATGGTCGAGCTGGCCCGGGTGGTGCACGACAACCGCAAGAAGTGACCGGCCGGGGGTGCGTGGCGCACCGCCGGCCGGTTGGTGCTCAGTCGGCCGGTTGGTGCTCAGTCGGCCGGTTGGTGCTCAGGCGGCCGCGCCGGCCAGCGACCGTCCGTGGTCGGCGGCCGCGACGAACACCCGGGACGCGACCTCGCGCGGCAGGTGGATCTTGTCGCCGGACCGGTCGATGGTCACCCCGTCGCGTTCCTGCGCCACGGTGACCGTCGCCCCCGGGTCCACCCCGGCGGCGTGCAACTGGCGCAGCACGTCGGCGTTGGTCTGCACGCTCTCGCAGATCCGACGGACCACGACCGTGCCGGTCAGGCCGGGGAACGCCAGGTTGCGCTCGGTGTCCGGGCTGATGTCCGGATTTGCCAGCTCCGTCGGGCCGTCACCCAGCGCGTCCAGGCCCGGGATCGGGTTGCCGTACGGCGACCGGGTCGGTCGGTTGAGCAGGTCGTAGACCTTCTTCTCGACCGCGTCGCTCATCACGTGCTCCCAGCGGCAGGCCTCCTCGTGGGCCTCCTCGTAGGGCATGCCGATGACGTTGACCAGTAGCAACTCGGCGAGCCGGTGCTTGCGCATCACCGAGACCGCTTGGGCCCGGCCCAGCTCGGTGAGTCGCAGGTTACGGTCGTCCTCGATGGTGAGCAGCCCGTCGCGCTCCATCCGGGCGACCGTCTGGCTGACGGTGGGGCCGCTCTGGTGCAGCCGCTCGGCGATCCTGGCACGCAGCGGCGGCACCGACTCTTCTTCGAGCTCAAGTATGGTGCGCAGATACATTTCTGTGGTATCGACAAGATCATTCACGGTCAGCTGCCCTCCAGTGTTCAATCCTACCTTGCAGCGCCGATAACCAGCCGGAACGGACGATCGGCAGGGGACAGGCGTAGCCCCGCATGGTGTTGACTGGGATGGTGTTCGATACCGCAGACCCTACCGTCGCCGTCACCGTGCTCGCCGCCGCGCTGGCCAGCGGGCGACCGCCGACCCTGCTGGACGTGCGCTGGCGGCTCATCGGCCCGCCGGGCCGCGACGACTACGTCGCCGCCCACCTGCCCGGCGCGGTCTTCGTCGACCTGGACGCGGACCTGTGCGGCCCGCCGGGCACCGGCGGCCGGCACCCGCTGCCCGACCCGGCGTCGCTGCAGCGGGCACTGCGCCGGGCCGGGGTGCGCACCGGGTGGCCGGTCGTCGTATACGACGGTGGCGACGGCCTCGCCGCCGCCCGCGCCTGGTGGACGCTGCGCTGGGCCGGGCACCGGCCGACCTGGGTGCTCGACGGCGGCTACCCCGCCTGGCTGGCGGGCGGCCAACCGGTCACCACCGACGTGCCGGCACCGCCGCCGGGCGACCTGACCGTACGCCTGGGAGGTATGCCGGTGCTCGACGCCGACGCCGCCGGCCGGCTACCCCGGCAGGGCGGACTGCTGATCGACGTCCGCGCCGACGCCCGGTACCGGGGCGAGCACGAGCCGGTCGACCCGGTCGCCGGGCACATCCCCGGCGCGGTCAACCTGCCGACCACGCTGCACCTCGACGACGCCGGGCTGCTGCGTGACGCCGGGACGCTGCGGGACCGGTTCACCGGCGCCGGGCTGCGCCCGCAGGCCCCGGTCGCGGCGTACTGCGGATCGGGGGTGACCGCCGCGCACACGGTGCTCGCCCTGCACCGCGCCGGCCGCACCGACGCGGCGCTGTATCCCGGATCGTGGAGCGAGTGGACCACCGACCCGGCCCGGCCGGTCGCCACCGGGCCGGAGCCCGGCTGACCCGCGGACCGCTGCCGGCCGGGCTGTCCATCCGGCCCAGGGCGGCCGGGCGCGGGGCCGGCGGGTGCGTGCGACGATGGCCAGATGTCGTACGGGACGAGTCAGATGCCGGACGGGACGAGCCAGGCACGGGCGGCGGGCGGTACCGACGCGACGCTGGTGGTCTGGGACGAGCGCCTGCTGGCGTACGACCTCGGTGACCATCCGCTGGACCCGGTACGGGTCGAGCTGACCATCGCGCTGGCCCGCGAGTACGGCCTGCTGGACCGCCCCGGGGTGCGGCTGCTCGCCCCGGAGCCGGCCGACGACGCGGCGCTCACCCGGGTGCACCGGGCCGACTACCTCGACGCCGTCCGGGTCGCCCACGACGACCCGTTCTTCTCCGGGTACGGCCTCGGCACCCCGGACAATCCGACGTTTGCCGGGATGCACGACGCCAGCGCGCTGGTCGCCGGTGCCACGATGGCCGCCGCCGAGGCGGTCTGGCGCGGTGACGTGCGGCGAGCGGTGAACGTCTCCGGCGGGCTGCACCACGCGATGCCCGGCCGGGCCGCCGGGTTCTGCGTCTACAACGACCCGGCGGTGGCGATCGCCCGGCTGCTCGACCTCGGCGCCGAACGCATCGCGTACGTCGACATCGACGTGCATCACGGCGACGGGGTGCAGGAGATCTTCTACGACGATCCGCGGGTGCTCACCGTCAGCCTGCACGAGACGCCGCTGGCGCTGTTCCCCGGCACCGGATTCCCCGACGAGGTGGGCGGCCCCGCCGCGCAGGGCAGCGCGGTGAACGTCGCGTTGCCGTCCGGCACCGCCGACCGGGGCTGGCTGCGCGCGTTCCACGCCGTGGTGCCGTCGCTGCTGCGCGCCTTCCGGCCGCAGCTGCTCGTCACCCAGTGCGGGGCGGACGCACACCGGCTCGACCCGCTGGCCGACCTGGGGCTCAGCGTCGACGGCCAGCGGGCCGCGTACCTGGCGCTGCGGGCCCTCGCCGACGAGCACTGCGGCGGCCGCTGGGTCGCCACCGGCGGCGGCGGGTACGCCCTGGTCGAGGTGGTGCCCCGGGCCTGGACCCATCTGCTGGCGATCGCCACCGGCGCGCCGATCGACCCGGCCACGCTGACCCCACCCCGGTGGCGGGAGCTGGCCGCCGCCCGCTGCCCCGGCCGACAGGTCCCGCTGCGGATGACCGACGAGGCCGACCTGGACTTCCAGCCGTGGCAGCCGGCCGGTGAACCGGACCCGATCGACCGGGCGATCATGGCGACCCGCCGGGCGGTCTTCCCCCTGCACGGACTCGATCCGCACGACCCCCGGGACTGACCATGGACCGATCGGCTGACGTGCTGCTGCGCGACGGCACCACCGTCCACCTGCGGCAGATCCGCCCGGACGACGCCGACGCGATCGTCGCGATGCACGCCCGGTTCTCCGACCGCACCCGCTACCTGCGGTACTTCTCCCCGTACCCGCGGATCCCCGACCGCGACCTGGACCGCTTCGTCAACGTCGACCACCACGACCGGGAGGCGTTCGTGGTGGTCTCCGGTGACCGGATCTTCGCGGTCGGCCGCTACGACCGGATGGGTCCGGGCTCGCCCGAAGCCGAGGTCGCCTTCGTCGTCGAGGACGCCCACCAGGGCCGGGGCGTCGGCTCGGTGCTGCTGGAGCACCTCGCCGCCGCTGCCCGTTCCGAAGGCGTCACCTCCTTCGTCGCCGAGGTGCTGCCGGTCAACGCGCCGATGCTGCGGGTCTTCGCCGACGCCGGCTTCCAGGTCCGCCGCCGGTACGCCGACGGCGTGGTCCACCTGAGCTTCCCGATCGCCCCGACGGAGGCGTCCCTGCAGGTGCAGTGGAGCCGCGAACACAGCGCCGAGGCCCGGTCCATCGCCCGGCTGCTGACCCCGCGGGGGATCGCCGTCTACGGCGCCAGCGCCACCGGCCAGGGGGTCGGCGCGGCCGTCCTCGGGCACCTGCGCGACGGCGGGTTCACCGGGGACGTGGTCCCGGTGCATCCGGCGGTGGACCGCATCGGCGGGCTGCCCGCGTACCGTCGGGCGGCCGACGCCGGCCACCCGGTCGACCTGGCGGTCGTCGCGGTGGCGCCGGACGCGGTGCCGGCCGTGGTCGCCGACGCCGCCGCGGCCGGCGCCCACGGCGTCGTGGTCATCTCGGCCGGGTTCGCCGAGTCCGGCCCGGCCGGCGCCGCCGCCCAGCGGGAACTGATCCGTACGGCGCACGTGGCCGGGCTGCGGGTGGTCGGCCCGAACTGTCTCGGCGTGGCCAACACCGACCCTCGGATCCGGCTCAACGCGACGCTGGCGCCGCAGCTGCCGCCGGCCGGCCGGGTCGGCTTCTTCAGCCAGTCCGGTGCGCTCGGCGTGGCGTTGCTCGCCGAGGCGGACCGGCGTGGGCTCGGGTTGTCGACGTTCGTGTCGGCCGGCAACCGGGCCGACGTCTCCGGCAACGACCTACTGCAGTACTGGCAGGACGACCCCGGCACCGACGTGATCCTGCTGTACCTGGAGACGTTCGGCAATCCCCGCAAGTTCGCCCGGCTGACCCGCCGGATCGGGCGCACCAAGCCGGTGGTGGCGCTGGCCTCCGGTGTCGGCGCTGGAGGTGCCTCCAGCGCCGACACCGGGGCGGGGCGGGGCGTCACGGCCGGGCCGGACGCCGCCGCATTGACCCGGCTGTTCGCCCGGTCCGGGGTGATCCGGGTCGACACGGTCGCGGAGATGTTCGACGTCGGCACCCTGCTGGCCAACCAGCCGCTGCCGGTGGGCCGGCGGGTGGCCGTGGTCGGCAACTCGTCGGCGTTGACCATGCTGGCCGCGGCGGCCTGCCGGGCGCAGCGGCTCACCGTGGCGGCCGGCTACCCGCGTACCGTCGCGCCCGAAGCCGGCGCGCACGAGTTCGCCGACGTGCTCGCCGACGCCGCCATCGACGCTGCCGTCGACGCCCTGGTGGTGGTGTTCGCGCCGCCGCTGCCCAACCAGTTGGCGGACGAGGACGCCGACTTCACTTCGGCGTTGGCCAGCGTGGCGCTCGCCGGTGACAAGCCGACGGTCGCGACGCTGCTGGTCGGCCAGCCGCCGGCCGGGGTGCCGACCTACCCGTCGGTGGAGGAGTCGGTCCGGGCGCTGGCCCGGGTCGCCGACTACGCCGACTGGCTGCGCGAGCCACCCGGCACGGTGCCGGAGCTGGCCGGGATCGACCCGGCCGCGGCCGGTGCCGCGCTGACCGTCGACCCGGTCGACCCGGTCGGGCTGCTCGCCGGGTACGGCATCGAGGTGCTCGACTCGCTCCCGGCCGCCTCGGTCGACCAGGCGGTGGCCGCCGCGCGGCGGCTCGGCCTGCCGGTGGTGGTCAAGGCCGCCGCGGACGGCCTGCGACACCGGCTGGACCTCGGCGCGGTACGGCTGGATCTGGCCACCGTGGACGCGGTGCAACGGGCCTACCGCGACGTCGCGGCCCAGTTCGGCGCACAGGTGCTGATCCAACGGATGGTGCCGCCCGGCGTCGCCTGCGTGGTCGAGTCGACCACCGATCCCACCTTCGGCCCGGTGGTCGGTTTCGGGTTGGGCGGCGTGGCGACCGATCTGCTGGGTGACCGGGCCTGGCGGGCCGCGCCGCTGACCGACCGGGACGCGGCCGGGCTGGTCGACGAACCCCGGGCGGCGCCGCTGCTGTCCGGGTACCGGGGCGCCGGTCCGGTGGACCGGGTCGCCCTGGTCGATCTGCTGCTGCGGGTGGGGCGGCTCGCCGACGAGCAGCCGGCGGTTCACCGGTTGCGGCTCAACCCGGTGCTGGCCCGGCCGGACGGGCTGGCGGTGCTGCACGCCAGCGTCGTGCTCGGTCCGCCGGACGCCCGCCCGGACACCGGCCCGCGCCGGCTCTGACCGCGCCGGCTCTGATTGGCCACCTTGACTTCGATCGACCGCCTTGACGTCGCGCGGCCGGCCGGAGCCTCTGCTCCGACCGGCCGCCGCCCCCGATGAGCCGGCCGTCCCCCCGGTCAGCCGGCGTACGTCTCCAGCCGCTGCGCCCGCGACGGGTGCCGCAGCTTGAGCAGCGTGACCTTCTCGATCTGCCGGATTCGCTCCCGGGACAGGCCGAACTCCCGGCCCACCTCGTCGAGAGTGCGCTGCCGGCCGTCGTCCAGACCGAACCGCAGCCGGATCACCGCCTGCTCCCGCTGGGACAGGGTGGACAGGACGATCTCCACCTCGTTGCGTAGCTTGCCCTCGGACGCGGACTCCCCGCCCTGCTCGCGCGGATCGGCGGCGGCGACGAAATCGCCGAGGGCGCTCTCGCCGTCCTCGCCGACGGTCTGGTCCAGGCTGACCGGCTCCCGGTCGTAGGAGATGAGCTCGATCACCTGGAACTCGGGCACCGACATGGCGGCGGCGATCTCGCCGATCGTCGGCTCCCGCCCCAGCGTCGCCGACAGGTCACGACGGGCCCGTACCATCCGGTTGACCTGCTCGACCATGTGCACCGGGATGCGGATGGTGCGGGCCTGGTCGGCCATGGCACGGGTGATGGCCTGGCGGATCCACCAGGTGGCGTAGGTGGAGAACTTGTAGCCCTTGGTGTAGTCGAATTTCTCGACGGCGCGGATCAGGCCGAGGTTGCCCTCCTGGATCAGGTCGAGGAAGGCCATCCCCCGACCGGTGTACCGCTTGGCCAGCGAGACCACCAGCCGCAGGTTCGCCTCCAACAGGTGGTCCTTGGCGGCGCGGCCCTCGGCGGCGACGACGGCCAGGTCGGCGCGCAGCTGCGCGGACAGCCGGCCGGGGCCGGCGAGCTTCTCCTCGGCGAACAGCCCGGCCTCGATCCGCTTGGCCAGCAGCACCTCCTGGACGGCGGTGAGCAGCTTGGTGCGTCCGATCCCGTTCAGGTATGCGCGGACCAGATCGGCCGAAGCGCCGCGGTCGTCGGTGGCGTCAAGGTCGTGCTGACCGTCGGTGGTGACCTGGACGGTGGTGTCGATGTCGTCTTCGATGGTACGTGTGACCACTCTCAGTCGCCTCCCCGCGTCGACAAGTGGTGAGCCAGCAGCGGAGTGCCGCTGGTGACAACCAGCTTGCCGGGTAGGGCGTGAAGTCACGGTTAGCCGGGGGCCAGGTGGCATGAATTCGGGACCTGACCGTTGCCGTACACCGGCTGGCGGTTGCTGACAGTGACGTCACAGTTCCAGCAGGATGGTCTGCGGTCCGATGTTGACGCTCTCCACCTGCATGTGCGCCCGGAACCGTCCGGTGCGTACCGTCGCGCCCCGCGCGGCCAGTGCCTCGACCACCGCCGTCACCAGTGGCTCGGCCAGCTCCGCCGGGGCGGCGGCGGACCAGCTCGGCCGTCGTCCGCGGCGCGCGTCGCCGTACAAGGTGAACTGGCTGACCACCAGGACCGGCGCGGCCAGCTGCGCGGCAGAGCGCTCGGCGGTGCCGCCACCGTCCGGATCCGGCGGGAAGATCCGCAGCTCGTAGATCTTGCGGGCCATCTCGGCGGCGGTCGTGCCGGTGTCGGTGTGGGTCACCCCGAGCAGCACCAGTAGCCCGGGGCCGATCGCCGCGACCACCTCGCCGTCGACCGTCACCGAGGCCCGACCGACCGTCTGCACCACCGCCCGCACACCGGCCAGCCTGCCACACCGGCCGGTCAGCCCGTGATGTCGGCCGGCCGGTCAGCCGACCACACCGCCGCCGGTCACCCCGGCAGCAGGATGCCGCGTTCGACCAGCCGGGCCAGGACCGGCGTAGCGGCCTCGGCGAGCTCCTGTTCGGGTACGTCGTGCGCGAGCGCCAGCAGCGACAACTGCTCGCGCATCGGCAACCGGCCGTCGCACCCGCCGACCACCGCCAGCACCAGCGGATCGATCTCCTCGGTCCAGCGCAGCCCACCGGTCAACGTGACGGTCTGCCGGTCGACCGCCCAGCCGTCGTCCCCGATGCCGGCCTCCTGCTGCAGCCGCAGCCCGTCGGCGGCCCGGTAACGGGCGTCGAGCAGACCGGCGGCGTCGCGGGCGCGCAGCCAGTCCTGCCGGGCGAACCACTCGTCGACCCGGTCACCCAGCGGTGGTGTCACCTGCTGGCGCAGCTCCTCGACCCGGACCACCGGATCGGCGTGTCCGCTGCGGCGCAGGGTGACCAGGCCGAAGCCGACCGCCTCGACCTTCTGCGCGTCGAACCAGTCGAGCCAGGCGGCCGCCCGGTGCGCGTCCGGACCCTCGCTGGCGTCGGCCAGCCACAGATTGACGTAGGAGACCGGGTCGGCCACCTCCCGCTGGATCACCCACCCGTCCAGCCCGGTGCCGGCCAACCAGCCCGCGACCCGTTCGGTCCAGTCCTCCCCGGCGACGTGCATCCAGTTCGCCAGGTAGTGCATGGTGCCGCCGTCGGTGAGCAGGTCCGGGGCGGCGGCCGCGAGCTCGGCGCAGATGCCGTCGCCGATCCGGCCCGAGTCGCGGTAGGTGTGGGTGGCGGTGCCCGGCCCGACCACGAACGGCGGGTTGCTGACCACGAGGTCGAACCGGCGACCGGCGACCGGTGCGGTCAGGTCACCGTGCAGCAGCTCCCACCGTTGGCCGTTGAGCGCGGCGGTGGTGGCGGCGAACCGCAGCGCCCGGGCCGACAGGTCGGTGGCGGTGACGCTGGCGGCGTGACCGGCCAGGTGCAGCGCCTGTACGCCGCAGCCGGTGCCGAGATCCAGCGCCGCGCCGACCGGCCGCCGGTGCACCGCACCGGCCAGGGTGGTCGACGAGCCACCGATGCCGAGGACATGATCGGCGGCGAGCGGCTGACCCGCCCGCAGGTGCGACGGCACGTCCGAGATCACCCACCAGGCGTCGCCGTACGGCTCCAGGTCGACGCCCTGCCGCAGTCCGGGTCCGTCCGGTGACTGCTCCACCAGTCCGGCGGCGAGCGCGTCGGCCAGCGGCAGCGGCGCCAGTGCGGCGGCGACCGTGTCGGCCGGCTCGGTCTGGGCGCAGACGAACAGGCGGATCAGCGTGGCGAGCGGATCACCGTCGGCGGTGCGCCGCAGCGCGGCCCGGTGATCGTTGCGGGCCACCGCGGAGGTGGCCTGCGGCCCCAGCCGCTCGGCGATCCCGGTCGAGGTGAACCGGGCCGCGGTCAGCGCGGTCCGCAACTGGTCGATCCCGGCCGCGTCGAGCAGCGCGGGATAATCGGTCATGTCGTCGGTCACGTTGCCATCCTGCCCGGTCGCCTGACTAATCCTGGCCCATCCTGCCCGGCGGGGCGGGTCGTCGCCGGACGATCTGCTCCGATCCGGCAGGATACGCGGATGAGCCTTTCGCTGCCCATCGACGCGGACGCCAACGAGTTGCTGCGGCGCAGCCCGCTGGCGCTGGTCGTCGCGATGGTCCTGGATCAGCAGGTGCCGCTGGAGCGCGCCTTTTCCGCGCCGTACGACCTGGGTCTGCGGTTGGGGCACCAGCCGGACGCCCGCGAACTCGCCGAGTACGACCCCGATGAGCTGATCGAGGTCTTCGCCCAGCGGCCGGCGCTGCACCGGTTCCCGAAGGCGATGGCCGCGCGGGTGCAGCAGGTCTGTCGGATCGTCGTCGACCGGTACGACAACGACCCGGCCCGGATCTGGACCGACGCCCCGGACGGGGCGACCGCGTTGGCCCGGATCAGCGAGCTGCCCGGCTTCGGCAAGCAGAAGGCGCAGATCTTCCTGGCGCTGCTCGGCAAGCGGTACGGCGTACAGCCGACGGGCTGGCGGGAAGCGGCCGGCGAGTTCGGCCGGGACGGGGTGCACGTCTCGGTGGCCGACATCGTCGACGAGGACTCCCTGGTCCGGGTACGGGAACACAAGCAGCAGATGAAGGCGGCGGCGAAGGCGGCCAAGGGCTGACCCGCCGCGTCCCGCCAGGCATGTCCGCCGGCCGGTAGGTCGGTCACGTCTGTGGCTGGGCGTTCGGCGACGTGCGCCGGCAGGTGCGACGATGGCGGTACGCGACACGAGGAGGCACGGTGCGACGGACCGCTGGGCAACCGACCGTGATCACCGACGCCGAACCGAGCCCGGGCGACCAACTGCGCGGCCGGCAACGTCGGTACGTGCTGATGATGTCGATCCGGGGCGTCTGTCTGATCGTCGGCGCGGTCCTGGTGACCAGCGAGGCGCCGCTGCTCTGGCTGTGGCTGCCGATCTGCGCGGTCGGGATGATCCTGGTGCCGTGGCTGGCCGTGCTGCTCGCCAACGACCGGCCGCCGAAGGACCGGCACCGGATGCGCGACCAGCGGCACCAACCGGCTTCCCGGAGCGGCCCAGCGCAGGTCGGCGCGGTGCCGACCACGCCGTCACCGGTCCGCGTCATCGACGTCGAGCCCTGACCCGACGCGGCGAACCGGCCGGGCACCGACCACCCCGACCGCCGTCGCGCCCGCCCGTCCGGCGGCGGCCAGCGCGGTCACCGGATCATCGCCGGCGAGCCAGGCGGCGAGTAGCCCAGCGGCGAAGGCGTCACCGGCGCCGGTGGGGTCGACCACCGGCACGGTCGGTGCCGCCGCTGACACCACCGCCGCTGACACCACCGTTGCCGGCTCGTGCCAGACGGCTCCGCCGGAGCCACGTTTGACCACCAGCCGCCGGACCGGCGCTGGCGTCGGCAGTCCGTCGGCCAGCCCCAGCGCCGTGGCTTCGTCCAGGTTGGCCAGCAGCAGGTCGGTCCCGCGTACCCAGTCGAGGAACCTCGCCGGTCCGGCGGCCAGCAGCGGAGCCGCCGACGCCGCGTCGACGCTGGTCGACATGCCGCGCGACCGGGCCGCGACCAGCGCGTGGCGGCCGGCCTGCCGGCTGCGCGGGTGCAGCAGCGGGTAGCCGGACAGGTGCAGGTGTGTCGCGTCGGGGAACAGCGCCACGGCGTCGTCGACGTCACCGGCCCGCAGCGACAGGTTGGCGCCCCGGTCGGCGACCATCGAGCGCTGCTCACCGTGGGCGAGCACGATCACCGTGCCGGTCGCCGTGTCCGGGCAGCGCCGTACCGCGAGGTCGACCCCGGCTGCGGCCAACTCGGCCAGCCGGATGTCCCCGAGGTCGTCGTCGCCCGCCGCCGCCACCAACGTCACGGGTACGCCGTGCGCGGCCAGCCAGGCCGCGGTGTTGGCGGCCTGGCCGCCGCCGGTGAACCGGATCCCGCCCGCCGTGTCCGAACCGGCCGCCAACGGTGCGGTGAGCACGGCCACCACGTCGGTGACCAGGTCGCCGACGACCAGGACCCGGCCCGGGCGCGGCCGGCCAGGGGCCGGGCCGCCGCCGGTCAGCCTGCGGCCGGTCACCCCGCCGTGCCGGTCGGCTCTGCGGCGGCGGCGAACTCGGCCGCGTGGGCGGCCTCCGCCACCGCCGCCGCCGCGGCGATCCGCCCGGCGAGGTCGGCGTTGCGCAGGATGATCCGGATGTTCACCGCCAGGCTGGCCCCTGCGGTGGCCGAGTGGAAGTGCGCCAGCAGGAACGGGGTGACCTCTTTGCCGGTGACGCCCGCCTCGGCCATCCGGGCCAGCCCGGTGGCCAGCGTGGTGTCGTGCAGACCCGGATCCAGTTGTTCCTGTGGCGGCAGCGGGTTCGCCACCACCAGCGCACCCCCGCCGAGGCCGTGCCGGCGCCGGGCCCGGATCACCTCGGCGACGTGTTCCGGCGAGTCGAGCGACCAGTGCAGGTCGTGGCCGCTGTCGGTGACGAAGAATCCGGGGAACCGCCGGCTGCGGTAGCCGGCGACCGCCACGCCGAGGGTCTCCAGCCGCTCCAGGGTGGCTGCCACGTCCAGGATCGATTTCACCCCGGCGCAGACCACGGTGATCGGCGTACCGGCCAGGGTGACCAGGTCGGCCGACTCGTCGAAGGTCTGCGCCGCCTCCCGGTGCACCCCGCCGAGCCCGCCGGTGGCGAACACGCCGATGCCGGCCGCCGCCGCGACCACGCTGGTGGCGGCGACCGTCGTCGCCCCGTCCACGCCGCTCGCCGCGGCCAGCGGCAGGTCCCGGGCGGAGAGCTTGGCGATGGTGTCGGAGCCGGCCAGCCGGGTGAGCTCGGCATCGTCCAGGCCGACCACCAGCCGCCCGCCGAGCATGCCGATGGTGGCCGGTACCGCGCCGGTGGCCCGTACCGCGGCCTCGATCTCGCGGGCGACCCGCAGATTGTCGGGTCGCGGCAGGCCGTGTGCGATGATGGTGCTTTCCAGGGCGACGATGGCCCGTCCGTCCCGGCGGGCGTCGGCCACCTCGGCGCCGTACTGGATGTCGTAGTGCAACGGCCCGGTGCGGCCTGCGGATTCTGCCATGATCACCACGGTACGGGGCGGGGGTCGCGCCGGACGTTGGACCCGTACGCCACAAACTGCCAAACTCTCAGCCTGGAGGTGGGAGACGACGTGACTACCGAGGTTCTTGAGCGTCCCGAGGTCAAGGATGCCGACGCCGACAACGGCCCGGAGATGTTCCACTACGTCCGCAAGGACAAGATCGCCGAGAGCGCCGTCATGGGCACCTTCGTGATCGCACTGTGCGGCGAACGCTTCCCGGTGACCCGTACGCCGAAACCCGGATCACCCGTCTGCCCCCGGTGCAAGGAGATCTACGAGTCGATGACCGGCTGAGCCGGACTCCGATCGGCCTTCGCGTCCACCGGCCGCGAGGGCCTTTTCGTGGCCGTCGACCGGATTCCGGTCACGGGGGAAAGGGGTATGCGTGCCGACCACCACGCCGACGGTCGACACGTTCCCGACGCTGCGCGGTTGGCAGCGTCGGGCACTGGTGGAGTATCTGCGCCGGCGCAGCGAGGACTTCCTCGCCGTCGCCACGCCGGGTGCTGGTAAGACCACGTTCGCGCTGCGGATCGCGGCCGAGTTGCTGGCCGACGGCACCGTCGAGGCGGTCACCGTGGTCGCGCCGACCGAGCACCTGAAGACCCAGTGGGCGGCGGCGGCCGGCCGGGTCGGCATTCAGCTCGACGCCGCGTTCCGCAACGCCGACCTGCACTCGGCCGCCGACTTTCACGGCGCGGTGGTCACCTACGCCCAGGTCGGCATGGCCCCCCAGGTGCACCGGCGGCGCACGATGACCCGGCGGACGCTGGTCATCCTCGACGAGATCCACCACGCCGGTGACTCCCGGTCCTGGGGCGACGGGATCAAGGCCGCGTTCGAGCCGGCGGTCCGCCGGCTGATGCTCACCGGTACGCCGTTCCGCTCGGACGACAACCCGATCCCGTTCGTGCGTTACGAAGCGGGCGGCGACGGCCTGCCGAGGTCCCGGGCGGACAGCATCTACGGCTACTCCGACGCGTTGCGCGACGCGGTGGTCCGGCCGGTGCTGTTCCTGGCGTACTCGGGGGAGACCCGGTGGCGGACCAGCGCCGGGGACGAACTCGCCGCCCGGCTGGGCGAGCCGATGACCCAGGACCTCGTCGCCCAGGCCTGGCGGACCGCGCTGGATCCGGCCGGCGACTGGATGCCGGCCGTGCTGCGCGCGGCCGACGCCCGGCTGACCTTCCTGCGTGACGGCGGCATGTCCGACGCCGGTGGTCTGGTCATCGCCAGCGATCAGGCGGCGGCCCGCTCGTACGCCCGGCTGCTGGAGCGGCTCACCGGGGAGAAGGCCGCGGTGGTGCTCTCCGACGACGCTGGCGCGTCAGCCCGGATCGCCGCGTTCGCCCGGTCCGAGCAGCGCTGGATGGTGGCGGTCCGGATGGTCTCCGAAGGAGTGGACATCCCCCGGCTGGCCGTCGGCGTGTACGCGACCAGCGCCTCGACGCCGCTGTACTTCGCCCAGGCGATCGGCCGGTTCGTCCGGGCCCGCCGGCCGGGGGAGTCGGCGACGGTGTTCCTGCCCAGCGTGCCGCACCTGCTCGGGCTGGCCAGCGAGATGGAGGCCGAGCGGGACCACGTGATCGGGGCGGCCAAGAAGCGGGAGGGCTTCGACGACGATCTGCTGGAGCGCGCCCAGCGTAACGAGCAGGCCAGCGGGGAGCTGGAGAAGCGGTTCGAGGCGCTGTCCGCCACCGCCGAGCTGGACCAGGTGATCTTCGACGGCGCCTCGTTCGGTACCGGCGCCCAGGCCGGCACCCTGGAGGAGGAGGAGTACCTCGGTCTGCCCGGCCTGCTCACCCCCGATCAGGTCACGGTGCTGCTGAACCGTAGGCAGGCCGAGCAGATCGCGGCGCAGCGGCGGGCCCGGTCGACGGATCAACCGGTGCCCGCCGCCCGGCCGGCGGAGCGTTTACCGACGGCCGGGGAACGGCGGATCGCCCTGCGTCGTCAGCTGAACGCCCTGGTCGCCGCGCATCACCACCGCACCGGGCTGCCGCACGGCAAGATCCATGCCGAGTTGCGGCGGCGGTGCGGTGGTCCCCCGAGCGCGCAGGCCACCATCGAGCAGCTGGAGGAGCGGATCGCGATGGTGCAGACGCTGTGACCCGGGTAGGTCCCGGTCAGCCGGTCGCCAGCAGTTGGTCCAGCTTCTCGTACCCTTCGCGGACGCCGTGCTCCATCCCGCTGGCCAGTATCTGGTCGCGGGCGACCAGGTTCTCGACCAGCGAGAGTACGGTGACCCGAGTGCCGCCGTCCGGCAGGTCCTCGAAGGTGGCGGTCTCCAGGCTGACCCCGTCGGGCACCCCGTCGTAGGTGAAGGTCTGTACCAGCCGCTCGTCGGGCGTACCTCGTGGAAGGAACCGTAGAACCCGGCGATCTGTTCGCCGTCGCGCCAGTTCGCGTAGCGGTAGCTGCCGCCGGTGCGGCCGTCCCAGTGTTCGATCCGCAGCTCCAGGTCCTTCGGGCCGAGCCACCGGGTGACCAGGTCGGGGTCGATCCAGGCGCGGAACACCCGGGCCCGGGGCGCGGCGAAGTCGCGGATGATCCGGATCCAGGGCAGGTCGGGGTGCGCCTCGACGCGGGTACGGGTGGTCGGGTCGTCGTCGGTCGTGGTCGTGGCTTTCACGCTGCTCCTTGCTGCTCAGGGTCGATTCCGTGGGTGCTTTCCCGGTCGGTCCGCTCGTCATCCAGTGTCGCCAGTACGGCGTCCAGCCGGCTGAACCGCTCCTCCGCCCGTTGGCGGTACCGGTCGAGCCACCGGGACATCAGGTCGAATACCTCGGCTTCCAGGTGGCAGGGTCGCCGCTGGGCGTCCCGGCTGCGACTGACCAGGCCGGCGTCCTCGAGCACCTTGATGTGCCGGGAGACCGCCTGCACCGAGATGTCGTAGGGCGCGGCCAGTTGATTGACGGTGGCGTCGCCGTCGGTCAGCCGGGTGACGATGTCCCGGCGGGTCGGATCGGCCAGCGCCGCGAACACCCGCGACAACTGGTCCTCGCTCACCCGGCACCTCCCTCTTGTTCAACCTTCTGGTTGAACAAGAGGTTATGCTGATCCCGGGCAGCTTCGCAACAACTTGGTTGAATAAGCAGCTGGCGCGGGCAAAAAGAAGGGCTGGGCCCCACCGTCCGGTGGGGCCCAGCCGTCGCTGTCCAGGTGGTCTCGTCGTGTCAGTTGGCCATCAGATCGGCGCCACGCCAAGTGAACTCAGGGTCGGCCTTGAACTGCACCGCGATCTTGACGAGATCGTCGGCGTACTTGTTGGCGTGATGCCCACAGAACACCAGCTCGCTGCCGCCCGCCAAGGTCACCCGTAGTTTGCCGGCCGCGTTGCACCGGTCGCACCGTTCATCGGCGCCTAGGGCATCCACCGTCTCCGGAGGCGTGAGAGTCGGGGTCATCGCCTTCCTCCTCTGGTCGTCACCGATGAACACACTCTTCGGTCTGTCACCCATCGTCCAACACCGGCGGGGGTTCCCGCCTTCCCGATGTGCCCCCGGGGGACCGGGCTCACACCTGGTAGGCACAGTGTGCCGTGAACCAAGGGTGCCACGTCAACGATCACCGCCGGGTAACGCCGGGATGACCTGGGTTTGGTAGACGCCAAGTGACCAAAGTTACACATTGGGTTGTCCTGAACCGGTCAGTCCAGGTAGTCCCGGAGCACCTGCGAACGTGACGGGTGTCGCAACTTGGACATCGTCTTGGACTCGATCTGGCGGATCCGTTCCCGGGTGACCCCGTAGACCTGTCCGATCTCGTCCAGCGTCCGCGGCTGCCCGTCGGTGAGACCGAACCGCAACCTGACCACCCCGGCCTCGCGTTCCGACAGGGTCTGCAGCACCTGCTGCAGCTGGTCCTGCAGCAACGAGAAGGAGACCGCGTCCACCGCTACCACGGCTTCGGAGTCCTCGATGAAGTCACCGAGCTGGCTGTCGCCCTCGTCGCCGATGGTCTGGTCCAGCGAGATGGGCTCCCGGGCGTACTGCTGGATCTCCAGCACCTTCTCCGGTGTGATGTCCATCTCCTTGGCCAGCTCCTCCGGCGTGGGCTCACGGCCCAGGTCCTGCAGCAGCTCGCGTTGGATACGACCCAGCTTGTTGATCACCTCGACCATGTGCACCGGGATCCGGATGGTGCGGGCCTGGTCGGCCATGGCGCGGGTGATGGCCTGGCGGATCCACCAGGTGGCGTAGGTGGAGAACTTGTAGCCCTTGGTGTAGTCGAATTTCTCGACCGCGCGGATCAGGCCGAGGTTGCCCTCCTGGATCAGGTCGAGGAAGGCCATCCCCCGACCGGTGTACCGCTTGGCCAGCGAGACCACCAGCCGCAGGTTCGCCTCCAGCAGGTGGTTCTTGGCCCGCTCCCCGTCCCGGGAGATCCAGCCCAGGTCCCGGGTCAGCTGGGTGGGCATCTTCTGGTCGCTCTCGTCGGCGGCCCGCAGTCGCTCCGCCGCGTACAGCCCGGCCTCGATCCGCTTGGCCAGCTCGACTTCCTGCTCGGCGTTGAGCAGTGGCACCTTGCCGATCTGCTTCAGGTACGCCCGGACCGAGTCGGCCGAGGCGGTGAGCTCGGCGTCCCGGCGGGCCTGCTTGAGCGCCTCGGACTCCTCGTCGTCCCACTCGAAGTCGTTGTCCCGGGTGGCGTCGGCCTCGGCCGCCTGGGCGAGCTCGGCCGGCTCCTCCACCACGACATCCTCGATCTCTGCCGCCAGGGTCTCCGGATCGATCTCCTCGTCCGGCGTGTCCGGGTTGCCGCCGTCCTTCGCGGTGGCCTTGCCCGCCTTGGCCGGGGCCTTGCCGGCCGGCGTGGCACCGGCGGCCTTGGCCGGAGCGGCGCCACCGGCCACCTTGGCGGCCCGGGTCCGGGCGCTCTTCGGCGCGGGCTTCGCGGCGGGCTTGGCCGCCGGCTCCTCGGCCGGGGTGCCGTTCTGCGCTGCGGCCGGCACCGCCGCCGTGGTGGCCTTGCGGGTGGTGGCCTTCTTCGCCGGCACGGCCACCGCCGGGGCCGGCTCGTCGGGGCCCGGCGCCTGCTTCGGGGCGGTCGGGGCCCGACGGGTGGTCTTGGCCGTGGTGGCCTTGGACGCCGGGGTGGCGGACCGGGCAGCGGCGACTCGGCGGCGGGTGCTGGCCGAGCCGTCCACGACGACCGTGACGCCGGCGTCGGCGAGCGCGCGGAGAATCTTCTTGGCTTGGGCCGGAGTCACTTCGGCGGACTCAACCGTCCGTGCGACCTCGGCCGACGTTAGCTGACCACCGGCCTGTTCGGCATGGGCGATCAGGGTGTCGGTTAGCGAGCGTACGTCGGCGCCGGTGTGGCGGAGTTCTGTCACGAATGACCTTCCGGAGGCGATGAACGAGCACGGCCGGACCGGCCACCGCAGCGCGGAGCGACGTGCCGGTTGTGATTGTGTCCCCCCCCGCGACCGCTCCACCGGCCGAACCGGTTGACCGTGACACGAGGGCAGGCGTGAATTGTAACGCCGTTTGTGGGGATCATCCCGCCACGCGCGAGCCAGCCGCCGGTCGGGGGCCACCGACATGGGACGAACGTGGACTTTGACAGGATGTTACCCCTGCCGTACGGGTGATTCTCGCTGACCACCCGGCCGAGGTGGCCACCCGGTCCCCGGCCGGCCCCTCGCAGGTCCCCAGCGGGGTCGGCGACCGGGCGTACGGCGGAGAAGGGGAGACGATGGCGGAGCGGACACCCGAACCGGACCACCTGTTGGAGATCGCGGTCGACGTCGCCCGGGCGGCGGCGCGTACCGCGGCGGAGATGCGGCGGGCCGGAGTCTCCGGGCTGGCCACCAAGAGCACCGCGACCGACGTGGTCACCGCCGCGGACCGGGCGGTCGAACGTCAGGCGGTCGCGGCGCTGCGCGAGCGGCGCCCGACCGACTCCGTGCTGGGCGAGGAGTACGGCGACTCCGCCCCGGCCGGGGGCCGGGTGCGCTGGATCCTCGACCCGATCGACGGCACGGTGAACTACCTGTACGGGCTGCCGAACTACGCCGTGTCGCTCGCCGCTGAGGTCGACGGCCAGGTGGTCGCGGGAGTGGTACGCAACGCCGCCACCGGGGCCGAGTGGACCGCCGTGCGCGGCGGCGGCGCCTACCGCGACGGGCAGCGGCTGGCCGGCTCCGATCAGTCGGAGTTGGCCCAGGCGCTGGTCGCCACCGGGTTCGGCTACCACTCGGCGCGTCGGGTGCACCAGGCGCAGGTGCTCGTCGGCCTGATACCGCACGTGCGGGACATCCGCCGGTTCGGCGCGGCGGCGATCGACCTGTGCCTGGCCGCTGAGGGCCAGGTCGACGCGTACTTCGAGAAAGGGCTCAACCCCTGGGACCACGCGGCGGGGGGCCTGGTGGCGGAGGAGGCGGGTCTGCTGGTCGCTGGACTGGCCGGGGCTCCGGTCGGCCCGCAGATGGTGGTGGCCGCCCCGCCGGCGTTGTTCCCGGCGCTGCAGGGACACCTGATCCGGCTGGACGCCGCCGGCGGACCGTGACGGCCGCGAACGGTCAGTCCGGCCGCGATCGGTCAGTCCTCGGGTGCGGCGCAGGTCTGCGGCGGCAGTACCGGCTTGCCCAGTGCCGCCAGTGACTGGTTCACCTCGGTGGTGGTCGCCAGTTGCCGGAACGCGTTGCCGATGACCACGTCCACGATGTCGTCCTCGCGGGCCGGGTCGTACTCGGTCCTGGCCTGGTCGAGGAAGTAGGCGCGCATCAGGTGGGCGGAGCCGACCGCCTCGGGGCCGTACCGCAGCACGGCCACGTCATCGATCCGCCGGCCCTCCGGGTCGTTGGCCGCCTCCTCGATCTGGAAGTTGCGGTTGCTCAGATCATCGGCGATGTTGGTGGCGAGCCCGCTGGTGTCGGTCGCATTGTAGACATTGAGCCGGACGTCCTTGGCCTCCCGCAGTTGGACGTCGGCCAGGGCCCAGCCGTCCGGGCAGGTGGTCGCGGTGGCCTCGCCCCCCTGGCTGTCGCGGACCATCGCGACGATGACGAAGACCAGGGCGAACACGACAAGTCCGCCGATGACGACAAGCGCTCGCACGCGCGCAAAGCTCATGGATCTGGCCCCCTGCGAGGTGTGGCGGTACCGGGTGTCGGCCCGCCGCACCGGTGAGTACCGAGTATGCCCGCCGAGGTTAGCGGTTGTCCGGACGGCACGGTAAACAGCTCGCCGTCCGGCCGGCGTGCCGGCGCCGATCGGCCGGCGGGTACCCCTATCTTCGTGTCGCCTGAGTCACACTGGGAACAACTTTCGGTGTCTGGGCGTACATCAGTCCCACAAGGGCGGTATACATGCGTCGGCCAGAGAGGGGTAAGGTACCGCGCTCGCGGGGGGAGTTTCCTGCGGCAACCGCAAAACGGCGCAAAACGGTACGTTTCGCCGGGATGCGGTCCCACCAGGGCCCGCATGGGAACCGAAATACCGTCGTCCGGCGTTATCACCGGAAGCGACTGAACGATACGGGAGAGTGAACCGATGGCCACCGACTACGACGCTCCGCGTCGCGACGAGGTCGACCTCGGCGAGGACAGCCTGGAGGAGCTCAAGGCACGGCGCGTCGACTCACAGTCGGGCGCCGTCGATGTGGACGAAGCCGAGGTGGCCGAGAGCTTCGAGCTGCCTGGCGCCGACCTGGCGGACGAGGAACTGACGGTGAAGGTGCTGCCGATGCAGTCGGACGAGTTCCGCTGCGCGCGCTGCTTCCTGGTCCACCACCGCAGCCAACTCGCCGTCGAGCGCAACAACGAGCTGATCTGTCGCGAGTGCACCTGACGACACTCGGGGGGAAGAGGAGGACACGCGGCGACCTCGACACGAGGTCGCCGCAGTCGCCGTGACCGCGTCCGGCCGTCGGCCCGGGAGGCAGCATGACCGATCCTGACCGTTCCGCGCCGGACGGCGACCGGGCCGGTACGGACCGGTTGGCGGCCACAGTGGCCGAACTGACCGGGGACGCGACCCCGCCGGTCGACCGGCGACGCCTGCTCGGGCGGCTCGTCGAACAACTGCGTCGACGCGGCGTGACCGAGCTGTTCAAGCCGGCGGCGGCGGGCCGGTGGCTGGTCCAGGCGGTGACCGACGTTGCCCCGTACCTCCCGGTCCGCGACCTGGCCACCTTGCGCCGGCACCATCCGGGCCTCGACGACGAGGAGTTGGCCGAGCGGCTGATCCGCAACGCCGGCCGGGCCAGCGCCGGGATCGGCGCGGCGGGTGGCGGCGTCTCGGCGGTCCAGTGGACCGCCACCCCGACCCTGCTGTCCGCGCCGGTACTGCTGGCGGCCGAGACGGTCGCCGTCGTGGCCGTGGAGCTCAAACTGGTCGGCGAGCTGCACCAGGTGTACGGCGTGCCGGTGCCCGGCGCCGGCACGGAGCGCGCCGTCAACATGATCCACGCCTGGGCCAACCAGCGGGGCGTCAACCCGATGGTGCCCGGTGTCGGAGTGGGCGCGGTGCTCGGCACCGCCGCCCGTCGCGAGCTGGGCGATCTGCTGCTTCGCCGGTTCGGCCGCAACCTCACCACCCTCGGCCCGTTCCTGACCGGCGCGGCGGTGGCCAGCTACCTCAACCGTCGAGCGACCCGGGCACTCGCCGACCGCGTACGCGCCGACCTGGGTAGCCAGCGGCGGGCGCTCGGTCTGATGCATCCGCCGGCTCCACCGGCGATCGGGGGCGTGCGCCCACGGCCCGAATGACCCGGGCGTCTCAGCTGTTCGGCGGGTCGGCGGTGGTGCCGCCATCCGTCGCGCCGTCACTGGTCGGGCGGTCACCGGTCGCACCGCCATCGGTCGCACCGGCTGCCTGGCTCTGCTGGGCGGCGCGGATCTCGCCGGCCAACCGGACCGGGTCCCGGGTGCTCACCACCCAGTACGGCGTGGGATCCGCCGGATCGTCCAGCACGACCTGTACGGCGCTGGCGATCCACGGCCGTTGGATGACGAACGCCAGCGGATCGGCGCCTACCCCGAGCAGTTCCCGGCGCCCGTCCCCGTCCAGGGCGACGACCTCGGCGACGTACCGCAGGGGAAGTCGGGCGTCGTCGACCTGGAGCTCGTCCGCGGTGACCCGGATCGGGATCCGCCCCAGCCACCACAGGCCGGCGACGGTCGACGGCAGCAGCACGCTGAACGGCAGCCAGGCCCGGACCCCGGAGGTGCCCATCCAGACCTCGGCCGCCAGAAAGGCGGCGAGCGCCGATCCACCCACCCAGAGCCACCACGGCAGGCGGAGTCGCTCCCGGTAGTGCACCACGGCCCGGTACGGTGTGTCGGGTTCGGCGGAAGCGGTTGCCACGTCGTCCGAGGGTACGGGCCCAGCAGCGGGGTGTGTTCGGCGGCCTGTGGCGCGCAGGAGTCGTCCCGGTCGGCGGTGGCGGAGAGGTGGGGTTCATGTCTGACACGGTGCGGGTGGCGGTCCGCCGGCTCGATCCGGGTCTGCCGGTGCCGGGCTACGCCCATCCCGGCGACGCCGGGGCCGACCTGTTCGCCGCCGAGGACGCCGACCTGGATCCCGGCGCGCGGGCGCTGGTGCGTACCGGGGTGGCGGTCGCGTTGCCGGCCGGGTACGTCGGGCTGGTCCACCCCCGCTCCGGCCTCGCCGCGCGGCTGGGCGTCACCGTGCTGAACGCCCCCGGTACGGTCGACGCGGGCTACCGCGGTGAGATCCTGGTGAACCTGATCAACCACGATCCGTCCCGGTCGGCCCGGATCTGCCGAGGTGACCGGATAGCGCAACTTGTGATACAACGCGTCGAAACAGCAGAATTCTCTGTCGTCGACGAGTTGCCCGACTCGGCGCGAGGTTCCGCCGGACACGGCTCGACCGGCGGCCATGCCGGCCTGTCCGTCGTGGCCCAGCCGACCCCGGCCGAACCGGCAACCCGCTGACCAGCGACAGCGCATACGGAAGGTTGGCATCGTGGTCTTCTCCCGCGGCCGCGGGCGCGGCCGGCACGCCCAGGACGGACCCGTCGGTCCCGAGACCGACGACCTGGCGCCCGGCAACCCGACGCAGGGCCCGTACGACGTGACCGAGGCACCGACCGGCGTCCGCCGGCTCGACCTGGGCAGCCTGCAGATCCCCGCGATCGAAGGGGTCGAGGTCCGGGTCCAGGCCAACCCGGACGGGGCGATCCAGCAGGTGGTGCTCGCCAACCGGGGCAGCGCGCTGCAGCTCGGGGTCTTCGCCGCGCCGCGAACCGAGGGCATCTGGGACGAGGTGCGCGTCGAGATCACCGAGTCGCTGCGCCGCGACGGGGCGAGCATCCGGGAGGCCACCGGCGAGTACGGCCCCGAACTGGTGGCCCAGGTGCGTACCCCGGACGGCGGCACCGACCTGCGGTTCGTCGGCATCGACGGACCGCGCTGGATGGTACGGGCGCTGTTCCAGGGCCCGGCCGCCGTGGACCCGGCGGCCGCCGCGACGCTCACCGAGGTGCTGCACGGTCTGGTCGTCGACCGTGGCCAGGAGGCCAAGCCGGTACGCGAACCGCTGCCGCTGCGGCTGCCCCGCGAGCTCGCCGAGCAGTCGCGGCAGTCGCCGCCGGCCACGGCGTAGCGCACCCGGCCGCGCCGTAGCGGCACCGATGGGCCGGGCGTACCGGCCAGTTGGCCGGTACCGGTCGCGGCGTACCCTGGTGGGGCGGTCCGCACCCGACGCGGATCCGCGCCGCGTCGGCGACGCCGAGGAGGGGCAGACGGTCATGGCGATCGATGAACGCCGCCCGTCGCTGCGCCGGTTCCTACGCCGGCTCGCCGCCACCGAAGCCGAGCTGGACGCCGAACAGCTACAGCGGGAGAGCGCCGAGTGCGGAGCCACCCCTGCCGGGCAGTGTCACCGCGGCGAGGTGGTCTCGGTCTCCGGCCGGCTCCGTACCGTGGTCTACTGCCCCCGGACCAACCTGCCGACCCTGGAGGCCGACCTCTACGACGGTAGCGACGTCGTCACCCTGGTCTGGCTGGGTCGGCGACGGATTGCCGGCATCGAACCGGGCCGCCAGCTCACCGCCCGCGGCCGGGTCGCGGTCCGCGACGACCGTAAGGTGATCTACAACCCGTACTACGAGTTGGAATCCCCCCGGTGAGCCGGCCGGTCACGTCCGGTGCCGCCACCAACGACGGAAGGCGGTGCCAATGACCTCTGGACAGCAACCCCCGGCAGTCGGCAAGGACGACGAGGAACGCCTGCCGAGTATCACCGAGCAGATGGCCGAGCAGCTCGGTGGCTGGCGCGGGCTCGTCGAGTCGAGCGTGCCGATCGCCGTCTTCGTGGTCTGCAACGTCATCTGGGACCTGTCGGTGGCGCTGATCGCCGCGGTGAGTGTCGCGGTCGGTATCGCTGTGGTCCGGCTGCTGCAGCGCCGTCCGATCCGGCACGCGGTCAACGGGCTGTTCGGCATCGGCATCGGTGCTCTGCTCGCCTGGCGGACCGGCGAGGAACGCGACTTCTACCTGCCGGGCATCCTGTACGGCATCGGCTACGGGCTGGCCCTGCTCGGCTCGGTGGTGATCCGCCAGCCGCTGGTCGGCTGGATCTGGTCGGTGCTCGCGGCAGGTGGCCGGTCCGAGTGGCGCGCCGACCCGGTGCTGATCCGCACCTTCAACCGGCTGACCGTGCTCTGGGGCGTCGTCTGGCTGCTCAAGGTCGGCGTGCAGGCCGGCTTCTACCTGGCCTCGATGGAGACCGCGTTGGGCGTGTCCCGGCTGCTGCTCGGCTATCCGCCGTACGCGGTGCTGCTGGCGATCACCATCTGGGTGGTCCGTCGGGTCAATCGTGAGCGCCACGACGCCGGACCGGTGCTGGCCGCCTCGAACTGACGGCCGCCTGTCCGTTGGCCCGGCCGCCTGTCCGTTGGCCCGGCCGGGTTCAGTCCTGCGGTGCCGGTTGCTCGCTGCGGACCGGCGGTGGCGGCTGCTCGCCGCGCCGGGTGCGGGCCACGCTGTCCGCCCCGAGGACCACCGCCCGGACGTCGTCCTCCACCTCAGCGGTGCAGACGAAGACGAGCTCGTCACCGGGTTCGAGCGGGTCGTCCGGGCCGGGGGTCAGTACCCGCTTGCCCCGGACGATCGCCACCAGGGCGGAGTCGCGGGGCAGCGGCACGGTGCGGACGGCGTGTCCGACGTACGGGGCGTCGGTCGGCAGGGTGATCTCCACCAGGTTCGCCTCGCCCTGCCGGAAGGTCATCAGCCGGACCAGGTCGCCGACGGTCACCGCCTCCTCGACCAGCGCCGCCATCACCCGTGGCTTGCTGACCGCCACGTCGACGCCCCACTGCTCGGTGAACAGCCACTCGTTCTCGGCCCGGTTCACCCGCGCGACCACCCGGGGGACGCTGAACTCCGTCTTGGCCAGCAGCGAGACCACCAGGTTCACCTTGTCGTCACCGGTGGCCGCGACGACCACGTCGTACGTGCTCAGCTCGACGTCCTCCAGGCTGGCCACCTCGCACGCGTCGGCCAACACCCAGTCGGCCGCCGGCACCCGGTCCGGCAGGAACAGCGCGGGATTACGTTCGACGAGGGTCACCTGATGGCCGTTGCCGATCAGTTCCTGGGCGATGGACCGGCCGACGTTGCCGGCACCCGCGATGGCCACCCGCATCACCGCGCTCCTTCCGGCAGGCTGCTGGCGGTCAACGTGACGGCGTCGGCGATGTCGTCGGTGACCAGCATGAAGACCTGGTCACCCTCCTGCAGCACGGTGGACGGGGTCGGCAGCGTGCCGATACCGAACCGCATCAGGTACGCCGCCCGGGTGCCGGCCGCCCGCTCCAGCGCCTGCAGCGGCCGGCCGATCCACTCCCGGTGCAGCGGCACCTCGACGATCGACACCGTGCTGGTCGGGTCCCGGAAGATCTCCAGGTGCCCTTCGGGGACCAGGTGGCGCAGCATCCGGTCGGCGGTCCACCGTACGGTCGCCACCGTCGGGATGCCGAGCCGTTCGTAGACCTCGGCCCGCCGCTGGTCGTAGATGCGGGCGGCGACCCGGGACACGCCGAACGTCTCGCGGGCCAGCCGGGCCGAAATGATGTTGGAGTTGTCGCCGCTGGAGACGGCGGCGAAGGCATCGGCCTGCTCGATCCCGGCCGACTGCAGCACGTCGCGGTCGTAGCCGGAGCCGGTGACCCGGGTGCCGGCGAAGTCGTTGGGCAGCCGACGGAACGCGGTGGCGTCCTTGTCGATCACCGCGACCGAGTGGCCGCGGTCCTCCAGGTTGTGTGCCAGGGTCGAGCCGACCCGGCCGCAACCCATGATCACGACGTGCACCTGAGACCTCCCGTAGGGCGATCTGTCGAACGCTGGCCGGAGCGGACCCACGTTCACCTGCCAGCCTGCCACGCGGCGGCCGGATGACGCGCCGACCGTACCGTGCCGGCGGGCGGGCCGCGTGATCAGCCACCCGGATTCGTCGGGAGCCGGACGGCCGTACCCTTAGCGCTTGTGGCCAGTCCGACCTCCCTGATCAAACGGCTGCTGCTGGGCCGGCCGTTCCGGTCCGACCGGCTCCAGCACACCCTGCTGCCCAAGCGGGTGGCGCTGCCGGTCTTCTCGTCCGACGCGCTCTCCTCGGTGGCGTACGCGCCGGACGAGATCCTGCTGACCCTGTCCATCGCCGGGGCGGCCGCGTTCGTCTACTCGCCGTGGGTCACTTTGGCGGTGGCGGTGGTGATGGTCACCGTGGTGGCCAGCTACCGGCAGAACGTGCACGCCTACCCGTCGGGCGGCGGCGACTACGAGGTGGCCAGCGTCAACCTCGGCCCTCGGTTCGGCGTCGGGGTGGCCAGCGCCCTGCTGATCGACTACGTACTCACCGTCGCCGTCTCGGTCGCCTCCGGGGTGGCCAACCTCGGCTCGGTGCTGCCGTTCGTGGCCGAGCACAAGGTGCCGGTGGCGGTGGCCGCCATCGTGGCGCTCACCGCCCTCAACCTGCGCGGAGTGCGCGAGTCCGGGCGGATGTTCGCCGTCCCGACGTACGGCTTCGTCATCGTGATCACCGCGGTGATCGCCACCGGCCTGATCCGGATCTTCATCCTCGGTCACGACCTGCGCGCGCCCAGCGCGGACCTGGTCATCGCCGCCGAGTGGGTCGACCTGACCGGCTTCGCCATGGCCTTCCTGCTGCTGAGGGCCTTCTCGTCGGGCTGCGCGGCGTTGACCGGGGTGGAGGCGATCTCCAACGGGGTGCCGGCGTTTCGCCCACCGAAGAGCCGCAACGCCGCCACCACCCTGGTGCTGCTCGGCGCGCTGTCGGTGACCATGATCGCCGGGATCATCTGGCTGGCCCGACTCACCGGGCTGCAGTTCGTGGAGAACCCGGCGCTGCAGATCGAGTCCGGCCCGGACGGCTACGTGCAGAAGACGGTGGTGGCCCAGCTGGCCGAGACCGTCTTCGGCTCCGGTGTGCTGCTCTTCCTCGCCGCCGGGGTGACCGCGCTGATCCTCTTCCTCGCCGCGAACACCGCGTTCAGCGGTTTCCCGGTGCTCGGCTCGATTCTCGCCCAGGACCGGTACCTGCCCCGTCAGCTGCACACCCGGGGCGACCGGCTGGCGTTCAGCAACGGCATCCTGTTCCTCGCCGGCTTCGCGATCGTGCTGACCGTGGTGCTGCAGGCCGAGGTGACCCGGCTGATCCAGCTCTACATCGTCGGGGTGTTCGTCTCGTTCACCCTGTCCCAGGCCGGCATGCTGCGGCACTGGAACCGGCGGCTGCGCACCGAGCGGGACACGGCGGCACGCCGTCGGATGCACCGGGCGCGGGCGATCAACGGGTTCGGCATGACGCTGACCGGTGCCGTCCTGGTCGTGGTTCTGGTCACCAAGTTCGCCCTCGGCGCGTGGATCGCCATCGCCGCGATGGCCGGCGTGTACGCGCTGATGCTGGGTATCCGCCGGCACTACGACACGGTGGCCCGGGAACTCACCCCGGCCGAGGGCCGTCCGGTGCTGCCCGCCCGCAACCACGCCGTTGTGCTGGTCAGCAAGGTCCACCTGCCGACGCTGCGGGCGGTCGCGTACGCCCAGGCCACCCGCCCGGACTCGCTGGCCGCGCTCACCGTACGGGTGGACGACGCGGACACCCGCGCGGTGCAGGCCGAGTGGGACCGCCGTGAGCTGCCGGTGCCGCTGACCGTGGTCGACTCGCCGTACCGGGAGATCACCCGGCCGATCATCGACTACGTCAAGTCGGTGCGCCGCGACGCGCCGCGCGACGTGGTCACCGTGTTCATTCCCGAGTACGTGGTCGGCCACTGGTGGGAGAACCTGCTGCACAACCAGAGCGCGCTGCGGCTCAAGGGCCGGCTGCTGTTCGAACCGGGGGTGATGGTGACCAGCGTCCCATGGCAGCTGGCATCGAGCATCGGCCGGGACCTGGACCGGTACGACGAGTCGCTCAGCCGCGGCCCGGCGCGCGGTCCGCGCCCGATGCCCACTGATCCGATCGACCCGATCGACCCGGACGATCTGGCTGTCGCGTCCGATCCGGCCGGGCCGACGGTGCCGGCGGATCCCGCCGGGTCAAGCGGCCAACGGCCGGCGTCGGAGGGGCAGGTACGCGGTGACCGGTGACGCGGTGAGTTCAGCACGGGCGGTGAGTCCAGCACAGGCCGACCTGGCGGAAGGCGACCGGACGACGGTACGGGTGGGCGCCGTGGCACACGGCGGGCACTGCGTCGCCCGGGTCGACGGCCAGGTGGTCTTCGTCCGGCACGCCCTGCCGGGCGAACTGGTCACCGTCGAGATCACCGAGACACACCGGGGCTACCTGCGCGGTGACGCGGTGACCGTGCACGAACCGGCCCCGGACCGGGTCGAGCCACCCTGCCGGTACGCCGGCCCCGGCCGGTGCGGCGGCTGTGACCTGCAGCACGTCACCGTGGCCGGGCAGCTGGCCTGGAAGGAGGCGGTGGTCCGGGAGCAACTGCTGCGACTCGGTGGGCTGACCGGGGCCGAGGTCGACGGGTTGGCGCCGCGGGTCCGGCCGCTGCCGGGCGGACCACTCGGCTGGCGGACCCGGGTGCGCTACACCGTGGACGCCGCCGACCGGGCCGGCCTGCTCAAACACCGGTCACACGAGGTGGTGCCGGTGGACCGCTGTCTGATCGCCCACCCGGCCGTGCAGGGGGCACCGGTGTTGCCGGCCAGCGGACGTCGGTGGCCGGTCGTCGACGCGGTCGAGGTGGTCGCGTCGGCTGCCGGCGAGGTCGTCGTCATCCCGGCCGGCGGGTCGTCTCGGTCGGCGGGGGCGTCCGGCGCCGGGGCCGGGGCGCCGTCGGGACTGCCCGAGGCGCTGCCCGAGGCGCTGCCCGAGGCGCTGCCCGGTTCAGTGACGCAGGTCACCGAATCCGCTGCCGGCCGCCGCTGGCGGCTGCCGGCCGGGGCGTTCTGGCAGGTGCACCCGGCGGCCGCCGACACCCTGGTCACCTCGGTGCTGGACCTGCTGGGTCCCCGTCCCGGCGAGTCAGCGTGGGACCTCTACGGCGGTGCCGGTCTGTTCGCCGCCGCGGTGGCCGGCCGGACCGGGCCGCACGGGCGGGTCACGATGGTCGAATCGTCGCCCGCCGGGGTGGCTGCGGCCCGACTCAACCTGGCCGACCTGCCCCGGATCGAGGTGGTCGCGGCCCGGGTGGAGACGGCGTTGACCCGCCGCCGGATCACCGGACCGGTCGACCTGGTGGTGCTCGATCCACCCCGGGCCGGAGCGGGCGCCCGGGTAGTCGCCGGGGTCGCAGCGGCCACCCGGCGGGCCATCGCCTACGTCGCCTGCGATCCGGCCGCGCTCGCCCGGGACGTGCGCACCTTCCGCGACCTCGGCTGGTCGTTGACGGCGTTGCACGGCTACGACTGCTTCCCGATGACCCGGCACGTCGAGTGCGTCGCCCTGCTCACCCCAGCCGCCGGCCGATGACCCTGGCCGGACTCGCCGACGGGCCGTACCCGGCCTCAGGCAGGCCGCACGTCGACCGGTCGGCGGCGCTGCGCAGCGGCGCGATCCCGATAGACTCTGCGGTCATGGGCGGACGCCGTACGCGGGCCGGAGCGTACGCCGCCGCCGGGTAGCCGCCCAGCGCCGCACATCGGCGCGCGCCGGGCAGTTGGGAGCGAAATTGAGCCAGGTAGAGGCAGGATCCGACGGCCGCTTGCTGGCCACCGTCCGCACACCTCAGGACGTCAAGCGGCTCTCCGCCGACGAGTTGGCGGTGCTGTCCGCCGAGATCCGTGACTTCCTGGTCGCCAAGGTGTCCCGCACCGGCGGGCACCTGGGACCCAACCTCGGTGTGGTGGAGCTGACCATCGCCATGCACCGGGTCTTCGACTCACCTCGGGACCGGTTCCTGTTCGACACCGGTCACCAGGCGTACGTGCACAAGATTCTGACCGGCCGGCAGGCCGCCTTCGACCAGCTCCGCCAGCGCGGTGGCCTGTCCGGCTATCCGAGTCAGGCCGAGAGCGAGCACGACCTGATCGAGAACTCGCACGCCTCCACCGCGTTGTCCTATGCGGATGGTCTGGCCAAGGCGTACGCGTTGCGCGGCGAGGCGCGCAGCGTGGTCGCCGTCGTCGGCGACGGGGCGCTGACCGGCGGCATGTGCTGGGAGGCGCTGAACAACATCGCCGGTGCCCGCAACCCGCTGGTCATCGTGGTCAACGACAACGGCCGGTCGTACGCGCCGACCATCGGTGGTCTGGCCGACCACCTGGCGGCGCTGCGGCTCAACCCGGGCTACGAGAAGGTCCTCGACCTGGTCAAGGACACTCTCGGTGCCACCCCGATGGTCGGCCGACCGATGTACGAGGTGCTGCACGCGGTCAAGAAGGGCATCAAGGACGCGGTCGCGCCGCAGACCATGTTCGAGGATCTCGGCATCAAGTACGTCGGCCCGATCGACGGGCACGATCTGGCCGCCGTCGAGTCGGCGCTGCACCGGGCCAAGACCTTCGGCGCGCCGGTGATCGTGCACGTCGTCACCCGCAAGGGGTACGGCTACCGCCCGGCCGAGGACGACGAGGCCGACTGCCTGCACGGTCCGAGCAGCGCTTTCGATGTGGAGACCGGCAAGCTGCTGGCCGCCCCGGCGGTGAAATGGACCCATGTCTTCGCCGACGAGTTGGTGTCGGTCGCCGACGAGCGGCCCGACATCGTCGGGATCACCGCCGCGATGGCCGAGCCGACCGGCATCGCGTCGCTGGCCCGCAAGTACCCGCACCGGGTGTACGACGTCGGTATCGCCGAGCAGCACGCCACCACCTCGGCCGCCGGGCTGGCGATGGGTGGACTGCACCCGGTCGTCGCGGTCTACGCGACCTTCCTCAACCGGGCGTTCGACCAGGTGCTGCTGGACGTGGCGATGCACAAGCTGCCGGTGACATTCGTGCTGGACCGGGCCGGGGTGACCGGCCCGGACGGGCCCAGCCACTACGGCATCTGGGACATGTCGGTCTTCGGGGTGGTGCCGGGGCTGCGGATCGCCGCCCCCCGGGACGCGGCGACCCTGCGTGAGGAGCTGCGCGAGGCGGTGGCGGTCGACGACGGCCCGACCCTGGTGCGCTTCCCGACCGGTTCGGTCGCCGCCGACCTGCCGGCGGTGCGCCGGGTCGGCGGGGTGGACGTGCTGGTCGAGTCCGGCCGGCGCGACGTGCTGCTGGTCGCCGTCGGCGCGTTTGGACACCTCGGTGTCGACGTGGCGGCCCGGGTCGCCGAGCAGGGCTACGGGGTGACCGTTGCCGACCCACGCTGGGTCCGTCCGGTCGCCGCCGAGCTGGTCGAGCTCGCCGCCGCACACCGCCTGGTGGTCACCGTCGAGGACGGGGTACGCACCGGCGGTGTCGGGGACGCCGTCGCCAAGGCGCTGCGCGATGCCGACGTGCCGGTGCCGCTGCGTGATCTCGGCGTACCGACCGACTGGCATCCGCACGGCAGCCGGGCGCAGATCCTCGCCGATCTGCGGCTGACCGCGCAGGACGTGGCGCGCGACGTGACCGGCTGGATCTCCGGGCTGGACGATCCGGACAACGATCCGCCGGCCAGCACGGGCTTCGTCGGTGACGTTTCCGTCGAGCGGTCCGCGACCCGTCGTGGTGCCGGCCGGCGCGGCTGAGCGTCGAGCCGCTCGCGCACCGGTTCTCGCGAGCTCGGTCTGACGAAGCATGACGGCGAGGGAACCCGCATGACCCTCACCCGGCCGGTTTTGACGGTCATGCGGACCCTGATGGCTTATTCGGTGTAGGTCAGGCGGCGAGGGTGAAGTCGAGGCGTTGGAGGTGTGTTGTCCGGGTGCGGTCGAGGGGGTGTCCGGTCCAGTAGCTGTCGAGGCGGATGATGTTGATCGCGGTGGCCGTGAGGGTGTGTTCGAGTCTGGTCTTGGGCAGGCCTCGGTAACGGGCGGTACGGATCCCGGTGACATGGGTGCTTGGCGCATGGTGCCCTCGACTCCGGCGCGGACGGCGTAGCGGGCCTTCCACTCGGAGGTGTTCTGCTGGATGCGGGCAGCGGTGAGGGCTTCGTGTAGGTCACGGGGGTGGATGGTGATCTGGCGGCGGGTGCCTCGGGTGCATTCCTGGCGGGTGGGGCAGGGCTGGCAGACGCTCTTCGGCCAGGACACCACGATGGTGTCGGTGTCGCGTTGTCGGCAGGGTGACCAGCTTGTGCTGGTGTTGCCCTGGGGACAGACGCCGTGGCGGGTGTCGAAGTCGAAGGTGAACGCCGCTTTGTCGTAGCCTCGCCCGGCGCGGGCCTGCGCGGACGGGTCGATCAGCATCGGGGAGGTCAGGGTGATCCCGTGCCGGCGGGCGGCGGGCGGCGGTGATCTCGGCGGACGGGTATCCGGAGTCGACGAGGTGCTCGGCGGGAGTCAGTGCCTTGTCGGCCAGTCGCTGGTGGATGATGGCGGTCATGGCCGAGTCCGGGACGGTCGCGGTGGTGGTGGCCACGTTCGTGATCAGGTTCGGGTGTTCTCCGCGTCCGGTTTCCCGGCCGGTGGTGCCGGTCGGTGGGTCGCAGGTCTCGGTGAAGTGGACCTTGTAGCCGCCCCAGCCGGTGTCGCGTTTGACGCTGTATCGGGCGTCCGGGTCGTATGGGGAGATGAGGCGGTCTCTGCCGGGCGGGACACCGTCCCCGTCCGGGGCGTGTTCCCGCCGTCGCGCCTCCTGTCCGGCGCCGTCGGTGTCGCGGTAGAACTGCTGGATCCAGATCAGGCGTAACGTCTGTGTCGCTGGGATCTGTGCCAGCCATTCCGGTGCGTCCGGGTGGTGCGCCGCGTCGAGCAGGTGGTAGCCGTCGATGCCGTAGCGGACCGTCAACTCGTCACGTCTGGTCTGGCTCTCGGGCAGGCGTAGGTTGTCGACGCGGGTGCCGTAGACGCCGGTCCAGGAATCGTCGATGACCGAGGTGAGCCAGTGCGGTGCCGCCGCGGCGAGGGCTTCCAACGCCGCCCGTAGTGTCTCTCCGGCCAGTTCGAGGCGGTTGAGGTCGCGGATCGCGCCGAGTACGTGGGTGGAATCGGTGCGTTGGCGGCCCCGGGCCTTGACCAGTCCGAGCCCGGCCAGGCGTCGCAGCAGGGCGTCCAGGGCCAGGCTGGTCAGGTCACCGGCGACCAGCCGGTCCCGGAACTCCGACAGGACGGTGGGGTCGAAACCCGGATCGTCGAGTTCCAGACCGAGGGCGTATTTCCAGGTGATTCGGTCCCGGACCGCGTCGGCGGCCTGACGGTCGGTCAGGTTCTCCGAGAACTGCAACACGCTGGCGGTCATCAACTGTGCCGGGGAGATCCCCGGCCGTCCCCGGAGCCCGAACGCCGCCGAGAACCGGGCGTCCTCGTACACCTGGCCGAGTTCGTCACGGATCCGCGTCGCCAGGTTCCCTTTCCGGAACGCCGCCCGCGCCATCCGCGCGGTCTGCTCCGGAACGTCTGGCCACGGCCTCGGTTGCATCGACATGACCACAACAACCCTACTGACCCACCGAAGGAGACGGGTACACGGCCGAATAAGCCATCAGGGTCCATGCGGGTTCCCTCGACAGCCGCGCCTGCGGATCCCAGCGACCGGCTGTCGTTCGGGGCTGATCCGCTTCGCCTCATCGACTCGACACGCCGACGCCGAGTCAGCTGACCCGTATCCGATTACGCCCACCGTGCGGCATGACGGGCGGGCCCGGCGTGGATGCCGGGCCCGCCCGTCATGCTGTGGTGTGGTGTGGTGTGGTGGGTCAGCGTTGCAGGGTGAGGACGCCGGGGCGGTAGGGCAGGAGGCCGTAGTCGCCGCCGGAGTTGGGGGAGCGTCCTTGGTAGAGGAGTTGGAGGTTGCAGGGGTCGATGGTCATGGTCTGGTCGGCGTTGGTGCGGATGAGTTCGCCGTGGCTGATGTCGTTGGTCCAGGTGGCGCCGCTGTTGGCGCGGCCGGCGAAGGGGTTGTTTTCGCTGGTGGCTTGGGGGGTCCAGGTGCCGCCGAGGTTGGTGGCGGTGAAGGAGCGGAAGTAGCGGCCCTGGGAGCCGATGGCTTCGACGATCATGAGGTAGCGCTGTTGGCCTTGGAGTTTGTAGACCTGGACGCCTTCGAAGAGGTTGTTGGTGGTGTCGGTCATGATGGTGGTGTAGTTGGAGCCGAAGCTGGCGGGGAAGTTGCCGATGGGCATGCTGGCGCGGTAGATGCGGCCGTTGTCGCCGGCGAAGAAGAGGTACATGTTCTGGTCGTCGCCGATGAGTGCCTGGTCGATGGGTCCGGTGCCGGAGTTGCTGATGCTGCCGGTGAAGAGGGTCTGGTGGGCGGACCAGCTGTTGACGTCGGCCGGGTTGGTGGAGGTGCGGTAGGAGAAGGCGGGGCCGCCCCATTGGTAGGCGAGGATCCAGATGTTGCGGGGGGCGAAGTAGAACAGCGACGGTGCGACGGCGGAGAAGGGCATGGCGTTCTGGCTGGCGGAGCCCATCTGGTTCCAGTTGGAGAAGAGGCCGAAGTTCATGGAGCCCCAGCTGGTGCCGTAGTCGTGGTTGGTGGCGTAGACGAGGTGTTGGCCGTTGTAGGGGGCGTGGGTGAAGTCCTTCAACGACACCCAGCCGGAGCGGGGTTGGGCGAGTGCTCCGGTGGAGGTCCAGCGGTACGTCGACGGCAGATTGCAGGTCGGCGGTGCGGTGGTCGGTGGCGGGGTCGTCGGCGGCGCGGTGGTCGGCGGAGCGGTGGTCGGGTTGGGGTTCGGATTGCCGCCGACCCGGATCAACTGCCACTGCTGATTGGCGCCGCCCCAGTCGTCGTACTGCACCACGGCGCCACCGTCGGCGGTCGACGCGCCCTGTACCTCGAGGGCCTTGTTGCTGTGTCGGCTGATCAGCCGGATGTAGCCGCCATCGGAGTTGGCTACCCGCCACTGCTGGTTGGTGCCGTTGAGGTCGCTCCACTGCACGATGGCCGCGCCGTTGGCGGTCGACCAGTTGTAGACGTCGAGCACCTTGCCTGAATGCCGGGCACGTAGCCGGTAGTAGCCACCGCCGGAGTCGACGAACTGCCACTGCTGGTTGTTCCCACCCGACCTGGCGTACTGCTGAATGCAGGCGTTGTCAGCGGTGGACACCCCGCAGACGTCCAGCGCCTTGCCGCTGTTGCGGTTCACCACCTCGTAGTACGCGCTCGGGTCGATCGGTCCGTTCGGTGGTGGCGTGGTCGGCGGTGCGGTGGTCGGCGGTGCGGTGGTCGGTACCGGGGTGGCGCTGTTCAGTGCGGAGAGGGTGGCGTCGTACGCCTGCTTTTTGTTGCCGTTGTTGTCGAACAGTAGTGGGGTGCCGTAGCTGCGCCAGGAGTCGCTGTCGCGGATGCCCCAGACGGTGATGCCGGTGCAGCGGGCGATGGCGAGGCAGTCGTTGACGACGCCGCGGAAGGCGTTGGCCTGGCTGCTGCCGGAGCCTTCGATGTCGAGTTCGGTGATCTGTACGTCGACGCCGAGGGCGGCGAAGCTGGACAGGGTGGTGCGGTAGTTCGAGGGGTAGGGGGACTGGGAGTTGAAGTGTGACTGCAGGCCGACGCAGTCGATGGGTACGCCGCGTTGTTTGAAGTCGCGGACGAGGTTGTAGGCGGCCTGGGTCTTGGCCCAGGACCAGTTGTCGATGTTGTAGTCGTTGTAGCAGAGTTTGGCGTCGGGGTCGGCGGCGCGGGCGGCGCGGAAGGCGGCTTCGATCCAGTCGTTGCCGGTGCGTTGGAGGTTGGAGTTGCGGCGGGCGCCGGAGTTGCCGTCTTCGAAGGCTTCGTTGACGACGTCCCAGGAGTGGATCTTGCCTCGGTAGTAGGAGGCGACGCGGGTGACGTGGTTGAGCATGGCCTGGCGGAGGGCGTTGCCTTCCATGCTCTGCATCCAGCCGGGTTGCTGGGAGTGCCAGGCGAGGGTGTGGCCGCGGACGGCCATGCCGCGGGAGAGGGCGTGGTTGACGATCCGGTCGCCGTTGGTGAAGTTGAACTGGTTCTGTTGTGGTTCGGTGGCGTCGAGTTTCATCTCGTTTTCGGCGGTGACGCTGTTGAACTCCCGGTTGAGGATGTTCACGTAGGTCGAGTCGCCGAGTTTGTTGGCGGCGACGGCGGTGCCGAAGTAGCGGCCGGACTGGGCCGCGGCCGCCCCCAGGGTGCTTTCGGCCGCGCTGGCGAGATTCGGCATCAACGACACGGTCAGGACTACGACAAGTGCGGCGATGCCGGATGCCCAGAGCGTTCGGAACCGACGTCGGGCAGGACGGGTCTGGGAGATCATGCTGATCCTCCGACAGGGAAGTAGGACAATGTGTCACTCCTCAGGTACGAGCTGGCCAGCGGCGATGCGTATCCGTGGCCAGCAGGGGACGGTTGGTGACGCTGATTGGACGGCCGGCCACCCCGGTAGCGACGGAGAGTGCCGACCTCTGCCGGCGTCGGGCACCTGAGCACGTTGGTGAGTCGGCGCGGGCGTTCGGGCGCCTCGGTGCTGAGGCGCCAAGCCGATGAATCGGGCATATCCGCATTCTTTTGAACATGTCCTCCAAGGGCAGATGGGTGTTAGCGTTAACACACCAATCGATGTATCTAGATTTTCAGAAACTTCCGGTGTTGGCAAGCGGTAGTTTCCGGCCGTGACTGCTCGTGGTCGCGGTGGACAGTCGGTGGCCGTTCGAGATGGCGGCGGAGGTGGCCGGCTCGTCTCGCGGCCCCGTTATCGCCGATACGTCGCCGACCCAACCGTCGTCTCGCGAGTCCAACGCACCTTGACGAACCACTCGAGTTACCGGAAATGTTGCGGACAGTGCTTTCATGGTGACCGGTGGGTCGTGGGTGCCGGGATCGGTGCCCAGCGTCGACGGGCGACTCGACTAGTTTGTGATTCATCCCGCCGCTTCACGCAGGCTTAACGCGGGCCTGCGCAGGGTGGGACCGGACGGGTACAGGAGGTCGCGGTGCGGGTACTGGTGGTCGAGGACGAGCGCAACCTCGCCGACGCGATCGTCCGTGGGTTGCGTCGGCAGGGCATGGCGGTCGACGTGGCGTACGACGGCTCCGCCGGACACGAGATGGCCTTCGTGACCCGCTACGACGTGGTGGTGCTCGACCGCGACCTGCCCGGCGTGCACGGTGACCAGATCTGCGCGGACCTGGTCAGTTCCGGCGCTCTCACCCGGGTGCTGATGCTGACCGCCAGCGGCACCGTCGCCGACCGGGTCGAAGGTCTGCAGTTGGGCGCCGACGACTACCTGCCGAAGCCGTTCGCGTTCACCGAGCTCGTCGCCCGGGTGCAGGCCCTCGGCCGGCGGGCCACCCCGGCGGCCCCGCCGGTGCTGACCGTCGCCGACCTGACCGTCGACCCCGCCCGCCGGGTGGCCACCCGGGACGGCCAGCCGGTCGATCTCACCCGCAAGGAGTTCGGCGTGTTGGAGGAGCTGGTCAAGGCGCGCGGCGCGGTGGTGTCCAGCGAGGAGCTGCTGGAGCGGGTCTGGGACGCCAACACCGATCCGTTCACCACCACCGTACGGGTGACGGTGATGACGCTGCGCCGCAAGCTCGGGGAACCCCCGCTGATCGAGACCGTGGTCGGGGCCGGGTACCGCGTGACCGGGCCGGAGCCGCGTGACGAGGCGTACCAGTGAACCGGCTGCCCGGATCTGCTGCCCCGGCGGCGTCGGCGGTGGACCCGAGGCGTCGACGCTGGCCGACGCTGCGTATGCCCCGGCCGACCCTGCGGCTGCGGCTCACTCTGTTCAACGCCGTCCTGCTGGTCGGCTCGCTGGCCGTCTTCATACTGCTCGCCTGGCTGCTGGTCACCGACGCGCTGCGACCGGCGGACCAGCTCGTGCCGGGGACCACCGTGGTGCTCGCCGACGGTCGCGAGATGGACGCGGCAGCCTGGCAGGACGGGATCGTCGAGCGGGCGTCCCGTGAGCTGCTGGCCAAGGCGTTGGTCGCGCTGCTGGCGATCAGCGTGGTCGGGGTGGTCGGTGCGTACGCCGTCGTCGGCCGGGCGCTGCGTCCACTGCAGCAGGTGACGTCGACCGCCCGGCGGCTCGGCGAACAGACCCTGGACCAGCGGATCGGCTACTCCGGCACCGGTGACGAGGTGGCTGAGCTCGCCGCGACCTTCGACGACATGCTGGACCGGCTCAGCGCGTCGTTCGAGGCCCAGAAGCGGTTCGTCGCCAACGCCTCGCACGAGCTGCGTACCCCGCTGGCGGTGATGCGCACCGAGATCGACGTGACGATGGCCGACGATACCGCCGATCTGGCCGAGTACCGGCGGATGGCGACGGTGGTCCGGGACGCCTCGGAGCGGGCCAACGGGCTGTTCGACGCGTTGCTGGTGCTGGCCAGCAGCGAGGCGCAGTCCGGGCGGCGGCTGGTCCGTAAGGTGCCCCGGGACCTGGCCGAGGGGGTCTGTGCGGCGTTGTCGGCCGTGCAGGCCGAGACCCGCCGGCTGAAGCTGGACGTCCGTACCGCCCTGGACCCGGCGGTGGTGATCGGCGACCCCAGCCTGCTGGACCGGTTGGCCGGCAATCTGATCGAGAACGCGGTGCGCTACAACCACCTGCACGGTCGGCTGTGGGCGCGGACCGGCAGCCACGGGTCGCACGTCTACCTGCTGGTCGGCAACACCGGCTTCGAGGTGGACCAGGCCGACGTGCCGGGCCTGTTCGAGCCGTTCCGCCGGGGTGGCCGGGAACGGACCGGGGCGCGCGGCTCCGGCCTGGGCCTGTCGATCGTACGGGCGGTGGCCGACGCGCACGGCGGTACGGTGTCCGCCGTGTCCCAACCCGGGGGCGGCCTTGAAGTCACCTTGATGTTGCCCGCTGCTGACACGCCACTGCCGGTGGCCGCCTCGCCGGTACGTCGGAACTGACTGCCCACTGCGCCCTGACCTTCCGGGCCCACCCGCGAGGCGGGGTGTCAGCAATGTTTCATTTGACCACCATCGGTTTGACTTTGGTCCCGATAACTAGGTTTTGCCGGAACCGATTATATGAATCATCCTCTCGAATTAACAGGTGTTGCGAGGCTGGCCAGTCATTTTGGGGCGAAGTGGTCGGTTCGTGGGGGTTGGGTGTCGTGGAAATTGCATTAAGGTGAAGGTGTTGGTCGGCTTTGCTGACAAATTTTGTGTCTAGCCAACGGGGTTGTGGTTGTCATACCATTGAATTGGCGCCGGATCGGGTGGGGGAAATTGGTCGCGTCGATGGCTGAGGTGCATCGACTCCGATGCGGTTGTCCAGTTGGGTTGACCTACCGGAGGGATTCCGGGCAAACGAAAGGAGATCCGATGCCCGACGTCGATCTTGGACTCGCAACGGATTGGGACGAGGGTGACACCCCCGGGCGCATCCGGCTCCGGCAGAACCAGGTCTACGATCACTCGCCCAAAAAGGATGTCGTGATCAGTTCGCCGGTCAGTATCGAGCTCTCGGTCAACACGAACTATTCGACCTCGCAGGAAGCGGACAAGATCTTCTTCACCACCCATTACGGAAGTGAAAAGAAGATCATCGCAGTTCTCGACTCGCGGGGGGGACCTGTACATCGCCGGCCGGGTGATCGAGGGTCAGACGAACTTGTCCTACAAGTAGGTCTGGAATCTGTCCTGCATGTAGGCAAGCCTGAGGCGAAAAACGGGATGTCGAGCCGAACTTCGGCCTCGACATCCCGTTCCGTTTTGTCAATCGGCTGAGCCGCTGGCCACCCCGGCGGGCAGGAACCGGCGGCCGGTGACCCGCTGCGAGGTGCCGGTCCGGTCCAGGTACGGGGTGATCCCGCCGAGGTGGAACGGCCATCCCGCGCCGAGGATCAGGCACAGGTCGATGTCCTGCGGTTCGGCGACCACACCCTCGTCGAGCATCAGCCGGGCCTCCTGCGCCAACGCGTCGAGGGCCCGTTGCCGGACCTGCTCGTCGGTCAACGGCTGCGACCCGACTTCCAGCAGCTTGCCGATCTCGGGGTTGATCTCGTCGTCCACCATCAGCGGCAGCCCGGACTCGGCGATCCGCCGCAGGTTGTCGCTGACCGTGAACCGGTCCGGGTACGCGGCGTGCAACGTACCGCCGACATGGTGGGCCACCGGCGGGCCGACCAGCTGCAGCAGGGCCAGCGGCCGCATCGGCAGGCCGAGCGGATCCAGCGCGGCGTCGGCGACCTCCGGCGGGGTGCCGGCGTCCACCGCCGCGAAGATCTCGCCGAGGAACCGGGTCAGCAGCCGGTTTACCACGAAGGCCGGGGCGTCCGACACCAGCACGCAGGATTTGCGCAGCTGCTTGCCGACGGCGAACGCGGTGGCCAGGGCCGCATCGTCGGTCCGCTCCCCGCGGACGATCTCCAGCAGCGGCAGGACGGCGACCGGGTTGAAGAAGTGAAAGCCGACCACCCGTTCGGGGTGGGCCAGGTCAGCGGCCATGTCGGAGACCGACAGCGACGAGGTGTTGGTGGCCAGGATCGTCTCGGGGCCGACGATCGCCTCGACCTCGGCCCACACCTGCTTCTTGACCTTGAGGTCCTCGAAGACGGCCTCGATGACGAAATCGGCGTCGGCGAAGGCGCTCTTGTCGACCGACCCGCTCACCAGCGCCAGCAGCTTCGCCGCCGTGCCGGTGTCCATCCGGCCCTTGCCGACCTGCTTCTCGATCTCGGAGTGCACGTAGCTCAGCCCGGCGTCCACCCGGGCCTGGTCCAGGTCGGTGAGCACCACCGGCACCTGCAGCCGGCGGGCGAACAGCAGCGCCAACTGGGAAGCCATCAGCCCGGCCCCGACGACGCCGACCTTGGTGACCGGCCGGGCCAGGTCCGCCGAGGGGGCGCCGGCCGGCCGCTTGGCGCGCCGTTGGACCAGGTCGAACGCGTACAGCCCGCTGCGCAGCTCCTCGGACAGGATCAGGTCGGCGAGGGCCTCGTCCTCGGCGGCCGTGCCATCGGCGAACGGGGTCTCCTTGGCCAGCGTGAGCAGGTCGAGGGCCCGGTAGGCGGCCGGTACCGCGCCGTGCAACCGCTGGTCGAGCAGTTGGCGGGCGAAGTAGAGCACCCCGTCCCACATGTCCCGGTCGACCTCCGGGCGGTCGACGGTGACCTCGCCGGTGACCACACCGGCCGCCCACTGCAGGGACCGCTCCAGGAAGTCGGCCGGTTCGAGCAGCACGTCGGCGATGCCCATCTCTGCGGCCTGCTTCGGCTTGAGCATCTTGTTCTGGGTCAACGGGTTCTGGATGATCACCTGTGCGGCGGCCGGGATGCCGATCAGGTTCGGCAGCAACTGGGTGCCTCCCCAGCCCGGCACCAGACCGAGGGACACCTCCGGCAGGGCCAGCGGACCGGCTCCGCCGGACAGCGTCCGGTAGTGGCAGTGCAGGGCGAGTTCCAGCCCGCCACCCATCGCGGCACCGTTGACGAACGCGAAGGTCGGCATCGCGCTGTCGCGCAGCCGGGCGAAGATCCGGTGGCCCGTCCGGCCGATCTCCAGCGCCTGCTCACGGTCGACGAGCTGCGGCATCGCGGTGAGGTCGGCGCCGACGCAGAAGACGTACGGCTTGCCGGTGACCGCCACGAAGGCCGGCTCGCCAGCCAGCGCCTCGGTGATCGCCGCGTCCAGGCCGGCCAGCCCGGCCGGCCCGAGGGTGTTGGGTTTGCGGTGGTCCAGGCCGTTGTCCAGGGTGATCAGCGCGGCGGGCCGGTCCAGTCCGGGTACGTTCACCTGCCGGACCAGCGCCCGGGTGACCACCTCGTCGGGGTTGTGCAGCATCAGTTCTCGTCTCCCTGCTGTGCCGGGCCGGTCCAGGCCGGGTTCTCCCAGATGACCGAGCCGCCCATGCCGATGCCGATGCACATCGCGGTCAGCCCGTAGCGCACCTCGGGATGTTCGGCGAACTGCCGGGCCAGCTGGGTCATCAGCCGTACGCCGGAGGAGGCCAGCGGGTGCCCGATGGCGATGGCGCCACCCCACGGGTTGACCCGCGGGTAGTCGGCGTCGATGCCGAAGTGGTCGAGGAAGGCCAACACCTGGACGGCGAACGCCTCGTTCAGCTCGAACAGGCCGATGTCGTCGATGCCCAGCCCGGCCAGCCGCAGCGCCTTCTCGGTGGCCGGGATCGGGCCGACGCCCATCACCTCCGGTTCGACGCCGACGAAGCCGTACGAGACCAGCCGCATCGCCACCGGCAGACCCAGGTCGCGGGCCACGTCCTCGGCGGCGATCACGCTGGCGGTCGCGCCGTCGTTGAGCCCGGCGGCGTTGCCGGCGGTGACCCGGCCGTGTGGCCGGAACGGGGTCTTGAGGGTGGCCAGCTTCTCCAGCGAGGTCTCCCGGGGGGCCTCGTCGACGACTGCCAGCCCCCAGCCGGTCTCCGGGTCGCGGACCGCGACCGGGACCAGGTCGGGCTGCAGCTTGCCGTTGGCGTACGCCTTGGCGGTCTTGACCTGGGAGGCGAGGGCGAAGGCGTCGGCGCGTGCCTTGGTGATGCCGGGCAGCCGGTCGTGCAGGTTCTCCGCGGTCGCGCCCATGATCAGCGCGGACGGGTCGACCAGCTTCTCGGCCAGGATGCGTGGGTTGGGGTCGACGCCTTCGCCCATCGGGTGCCGGCCCATGTGTTCGACGCCGCCGGCGATGGCCACGTCGTAGGCGCCCATCGCGACGCCGCCGGCTACCGAGGTGACCGCGGTCATCGCGCCGGCGCACATCCGGTCGATGGCGAAGCCGGGCACCGTCTTGGGTAGCCCGGCCAGCAGCGCGGCGGTGCGACCGATGGTGAGCCCCTGGTCCCCGGTCTGGGTGGTCGCCGCGATGGCTACCTCCTCGACCCGGTCGGGGGGCAGTTGCGGATTGCGCCGCAGCAGTTCGCGGATGCAGCGGATGACGAGGTCGTCGGCACGGGTGTGGGCGTACATCCCGCCGGCCTTGCCGAACGGGGTACGGACGCCGTCGACAAAGACGACGTCCCGGACTTCACGCGGCACGATAGGGCCTCCTTGCCGGCCTGGGTACGCGGGGCAGACCTTCATGCTACTTGTCGGTAACAATTGTCGGCCGGTGGCCCTGGTGTGGCCCGGGACACACCAGGGCCACCGGCGGGGGTCGCCTCCGCCGGTTCGGTGCGATCCGGCTCCGGTACCGTGACTGTCAATCGTGCGCCACCGCCCGCACCGGACATTCGCGACCCGCCGGACGGGCGACCGACGACCAACCCCAGACGGACGACAACCCAACAGAGGAGACACGGTGAAGGTTCTGATCGCCGGAGGCGCGGGCTTCATCGGCAGTACGATCGCCTCCGCCTGCCTCGACGACGGCATCGAGCCGGTGGTGCTGGACAACCTGAGCACCGGGCGGATCGAGTTCACCCGCGACCGGATCTTCTACCAGGGCGACATCGCCGACGGCGCACTGATCGACCGGATCTTCGCCGAACACCCGGACATCAGCGCGGTGGTGCACGCCGCGGCGCTGATCGTGGTGCCCGAATCGGTCGCCGAACCGCTGCGCTACTACCGGGAGAACGTCGCGAAGTCGATCGACTTCATCGACCACGTGGCCCGCAACGGAGCCGAGCGGTACCTGTTCAGCTCCTCGGCGTCGATCTACCGGCCGGGTGAGGACTTCTCCGTCGACGAGTCCTCGCCGCTCGAGCCGACCAGCCCGTACGCGCGGACCAAGGCGGTGATGGAGATGCTGCTCGCCGACTGCGCCGCCGCCATGCCGCTGCGGGCACTGTCGCTGCGCTACTTCAACCCGATCGGCGCCGACCCGCAGCTGCGTACCGGCCTGCAGATCCGCCAGCCCACCCACGTCCTCGGCAAGCTGATCACCGCCGTGCAGACCGGGGCCGAGTTCACCATCACCGGGGTCGACTGGCCCACCCGCGACGGCTCGGGAATCCGCGACTACATCCACGTCTGGGACCTGGCCCGGGCGCACGTGCAGGCGCTGCGCCACTTCGACGAGATCCTGCCGGTCGGCGCCGACCGTCGCTACGAGGTGCTCAACCTCGGCACCGGCGACGGCACCACGGTGCGTGAGTTCGTCGAGGCCTTCCGCTCGGTGGTCGACCAGCCGCTGCGGGTCCGGGACACCGGGCCCCGCCCCGGTGACGCCGCCGGCTCGTACACCCGCAGCGTCCGGGCGCGTCGGCTACTCGACTGGAAGCCCGAGCTGTCCATCGCCGACGGGATCCGGCACTCGCTGGCCTGGTCGGCGCGGCGGGACCAGGTGCTCGACGACTGAGCGAGCGACCCGCCGCGGCGGCCTACTGCGGCGGCCTACTGCGGCGGGTCCCGCAGCGCGGCGCTCAGCTCCGCCACGATCAACGACACCTGCCAGGTGCGGGCACCGAACCCCTGCAACGTCGCCGCCACCGACTCGTCGGTGATCTCCTCGGGCGGAGTCCAGGCGAGTCGGCGGACCGAGTCCGGCGCGATCAGGTTCTCCGGTGGCAGCAGGTTCGCCGCGGCCGTCCGGATCACCACCTCCCGGCAACGGGCCAGCCGTGCCGCGGCCGCCGGGTCCCGTTCCGCCCAGCGGTGCGGCGGGGGAGGGCCGTCGACCGGGGGCGTGGTCGGCAGGGCGTCGTCGGGCAGGGCGCGGGCGATGTCCAGTGCGTCCAGCCAGATTCGCGCCAACCGCCGGACCGAGCGTCCGTTGAAACCAGGCAACGCCAGCAGGGCCCGCTCGTCCCGGGGGTCGAGTTCGGCCGCCGCGATGACCGCCGAATCCGGCAGCACCCGGCCCGGTGCCGAATCGCGGCGGGCGGCGACGTCGTCTCGGGCCTGCCACAGCGCGCGTACCCGGGCCTGGGCCCGCGCTCCGCGTACCCGATGGATGCCGGAGGTCCGCCGCCACGGCTCCGGCCGCACCCGGGTCGGCTGGCTGCCCCAGGCGACCAGGGCGGCGAACTCCTCAGCCGCCCACTGCTGCTTGCCCTGGCGTTCCAACTCCAGAGCGAGTACGTCCCGCAGCTCGACCAGCAGTTCGACGTCGAGCGCCGCATAGGTCAGCCACGACTCCGGTAGCGGGCGGGTCGACCAGTCGGCGGCGGAGTGATGCTTCTCCAGCGAGAAGCCGAGCAGCGCCTCGGTCAGCGCGGCCAGCCCCACCCGCTCGTAGCCGGCCAGCCGGGCGGCCAACTCGGTGTCGAACAACCGGCGTGGGCGCAGCCCGACATCGGCCAGGCAGGGCAGATCCTGGCTGGCGGCGTGCAGCACCCATTCGGCATCGGCGATCGCGGCGTCGAGCGTGCCCAGCTCCGGCAGCGGCAGCGGGTCGATCAACGCCGTACCGGCACCCGCCCGGCGCAACTGCACCAGATAGGCACGTTGGGTGTAGCGGTATCCGGAGGCGCGTTCGGCGTCGATGGCGACCGGACCGGAGCCGGCAGCGAACCGGGCGACGGCCTCGGCGAGAGCGTCGTCGTCGGCCACCGGTGCAGGGGTGCCGTCGCGGGGAGCGGTCAGCGCAACGGGCCCGCCGGGCGGGGAGTCGGACCCCACGACATCGGACGCCGGCGGCTGCGCCAGCGGGTGGTGCGGCTCGCTCCCTGCTGGGCGTTGCGCGGTCCGACGGCGCAGGGGGGATTCGTCGGTCACCTGACAACCCTAGTGCCCGGCCTGCCGCCGGCCGCACGAGGTGTCACCGGCGCGTCGGCTGCGGGCCGGTCGAGTTGACCGGCGACACCCCGGTGATGTGTCCAACGGGTGGCAATCGTGTGATCACCGGGCGAGAGGTGACGACAAACACCGTACTGCCCGGTACGGTCGTTACGCCGCTCAGCGGCAGGTGGGCCGGCTGCCGCGTTGAAGGAGAGGCTGCCACGAGATGACCAGTGGGTACGACGATCCGCGCTCCGTCGCTGTGCCGGACATCCCCGGTCCGCGGCACGCCGCACCGGAGGCGCAGGCGCTGCCGGCGGCCGGCGCCGCCGACAACGCTTACGCCGCCGAGGACGCTTACGCCGCCGAGGACGCTTACCCGGCCGAGGAAGCTCATGCCGTCAGCGAGCCGCCCCCTGCTCCCGACCTGTCGACGTCCTGGTCGCCGGCCAAGGCGACCTCGGACCGTCCGGGCTCGTGGGCGCCGCCGGCCGACCAACTCCGCCGGGTCACCCCGGTCCGGCGGGGATGGCCAGGGGCGACCGCGCTGCTGCTGGTCCTGCTCCTGGCCGGCCTGGCGGGTTTCCAGACGTACCAGATCCGCCAGTTGACCACCCGACTGGCCGAGGTCGACCAGCGGCTGGCCCGGGCGCAGGGCGCCGACGCCGACCGCTTCGAGTTGGTCGAGGCGCGCGCCGCCGAGTTGGAACGGCAGGTCGGTGCGGCCTTCGACCCGGAGGCGATCGCCACGGCGGTGCTGCCCAGCGTCTTCCGGGTCAGTGCCGGACGGTTCACCGGCACGGCCTTCGCGGTGGGCGAGTCAGCCGGCGGCGGCACCGACCTGCTGACCAACTACCACGTCGTCGAGCCCAGCTATCTGGCCGGCAATCGGCGCGTCTTTCTGGAGCGCGACGGTGAACGGATCGAGGCGGCGGTCGTCGCGGTGGACGAGGACAGCGACGTGGCGCAGCTGCGGACCGACCGTTCCTTCCCCGGCCTGCCGCCAGCTCCCGACGAGGTCAAGTCCGGCCAGCAGATCGTAGTCGTCGGGGCACCGCTCGGGCTCGTCGACTCGGTGACCACCGGGGTGGTCAGCGCGTTGCGGGACGCCGACGACAGCGCCGGCCCGGTCATCCAGTTCGACGCTCCGATCAACCCCGGCAACTCCGGCGGGCCGGTGATCAACAGCAGCAAGCAGGTGGTGGGCATCGCCACCGCGAAGGCGCGCGACGCCGAGGGGATCGGGTTGGCTGTGCCGATCCGTACCGCCTGCGACGTGTTCGAGATCTGCTGATCGCGTCAGGCGGTGCCGGCCGGCCGCCGCCCGCCCGGCAGCACCGTCACCCCCGGCGGTGGCAGGCCGGCGGTCGACGCCAGCAGGTCACACCAGGCCCTCAGGTGCGCGTCGAGCCCGGTGGTCGACGGCGTCCACGAGGCACGGATCTCGATGTCGCCGCCCGCAGGCGGGCCGGCCAGCTCGCCGAACCGGGTGGAGCAGGTCTGGGTCACCGTGCCGCCCAGCGCGCCGTAGGCGGCCCCGTGGGCGTCCAACGCATCGGTCAACCAGGTCCAGCCGACGGTCGGCAGCAGCGGGTCCGCGACCAGGTCGACCTCCAGGTCGGCGGTGACGTAGGTGACCAGGCGCAGGGTGCCCTGCCAGGCGTCGTGTCCGTCCGGGTCGTGCAGCAGGACCAACCGGCCGGTGGCCACCTCGTCCGAGCCGCGCAGCACCGTGGCGCTCAACGCGAACGCGTACGGGGCCAGCCGCTGGGGGGCGCCGACCTCCTCGATCTGGATCTCCTCCCGAGGGGTCACCGCGCGCAGTCCGGCGACGGCGCGGTGGAACGCCTCGGGCAACGCGGTAAGGGGGGCCATGGCCAAAAGCCTAGGCCGCGCTCCCACCAGATGGGGATCGGCGCGCCGGGGCCCAGTGGCGGTGACCGCGACGACAGCGCTTCGCCGGGCCCCGGATCGGCAGCCGCCGCCCCGATCCGATCGGGGCGGCGGCTGCCGACCTGCCGGGCAGCCGTGGCACCATTGGCGCCGATGACCACGACGACGCCGGGCAACGCCGCCCACGACGCGACACCCGACACACCCGTCCCGGCCCCGCTGGCCACCTCCGCATTCGTCCGGGCCTGTCGCCGGGAACCGGTGCCGCACACGCCGGTGTGGTTCATGCGCCAGGCCGGTCGATCGCTGCCCGAGTACCGCCAGCTGCGCAGCGGCATCGGCATGCTGGAGTCCTGCCGGCGGCCGGACCTGGTCGCCGAGATCACCATGCAGCCGGTGCGCCGGCACGGCGTGGACGCCGCGATTCTGTTCAGCGACATCGTCGTTCCGGTGGCGGCGGCCGGCGTCGAGTTGGACATCGTCGCCGGCACCGGGCCGGTCATCGCCGAACCGGTTCGCAGCGCCGCCGATGTCGGTCGGCTCCGCCGGATCACCCCCGACGACGTCGGCTTCGTCGACGAGGCGGTCCGGCTGCTGGTCGCCGCGCTCGGCGCGACCCCGCTGATCGGGTTCGCGGGTGCGCCGTTCACCCTGGCCAGCTACCTGGTCGAAGGCGGACCGTCGCGAACCCACGGGCGGACCAAGGCCCTGATGCACGGCGATCCGCAGACCTGGCACGCGCTCTGCGCCCGGCTCGCCGAGATCACCCTGGAGTTCCTCCGGGTGCAGGTCGCGGCGGGTGTCGCCGCGGTCCAGCTGTTCGACTCCTGGGCCGGGACGCTCTCCGAGGCCGACTACCGCCGGCATGTACTGCCGCACTCCGCAGCGGTGCTGCACGGCCTGGCCGACGCCGGCGTGCCCCGGATCCATTTCGGAGTGGGGACCGCCGAACTGCTCGGTGCGATGGGCGAGGCCGGCGCGGACGTGGTGGGGGTGGACTGGCGTACCCCGCTGGACGCCGCGACCGTGCGGATCGGTCCGGACCGCGCCGTGCAGGGCAACCTCGACCCGTGTCTGCTGCTCGCGCCGTGGCCGGTGGTGCAGTCCGAGGTCCGGCGGGTGCTGGCCGACGGACTCGCCGCCCCGGGACACGTGTTCAACCTCGGTCACGGGGTGCTGCCGGAGACCGACCCGGACGTGCTGACCAGGGTCGTCGAGCTGGTGCACGAGACGTCGCAGCGCTGACCGCGTCACACCCGACCGGGCCGGCCGGCCGACCGGACTGCCCGGGTGGCAAGGTGACGGTATGCAGCAACCGTGGCGAATCGCCGTGGTGGGTGGCGGGATCGCCGGGCTGGCCGCGGCGTCGCGGCTGCGCGACCGGGCACCCGCCGGGACCCGGATCACGGTCTTCGAGCAGTCCGACGAGCTGGGCGGCAAGCTGCGTACCGGGGAATTCGCCGGGCTGCCGGTGGAACGCGGCGCCGAGGCGTTCCTGATGCGGGATCCGGCCGGCGGCGACTCCGCAGCGGTCACGCTGGCCCGCCGGGTCGGCCTCGGCGACCAGCTGCGTCACCCGGCAGTCAGCCAGGCCGCCTTGGCCCGGGGCGGACAGTTCGTCCCGCTACCCGCCGGGACGCTGATCGGCGTGCCCGGCGACCTCGCGGCGGTGGCCCGGGTGGCCCGCGCCGAACCGGAGCGCGATGCCGACCAGGGCCGGCCGTTGCTGCAGCCGGACGAGGACGTCGCCGTCGGTGAGCTGGTCCGTCGCCGGCTGGGTGACGAGGTCGTCGAGCAACTGGTCGACCCGATGCTCGGCGGGGTGTACGCGGGCCGGGCCGACACCTTGTCGTTGGCCACCACCATCCCGGGGCTGGCGACGGCGGCCCGCACGGAACACACCCTGGTCGCGGCGGTCCGGGCGGCGCTGGCCGCCCGGCCACCGGCGGCGGCCGGCGCGCCGGTTTTCGCCGCCGTCGACGGCGGGCTGAGTCGGCTGGTCGCGGCGGTCCGGGCCGCGCTGTCGGCCGCCGACGGCGCAGCCGAGGTCCGGTTGCGAACCTCGGCGGTGGTACGGGAGTTGGCCGCCTCGGCGGCCGGCTGGCGGTTGACCGTCGGGCCGACCCGCAGCGCCGAGCGGGTCGACGTCGACGCGGTGGTGCTGGCGGTGCCGGCCCGGCCGGCGGCCCGGCTGCTCGCCGCGGTCGACTCCGCCGCAGCGGTCCGGGTCGGCGCGCTCGAGTACGCCAGCATCGCCCTGGTCACCCTGGCGGTGCCGCAGCCGCAACTGCCGGAGATCTCCGGCTTCCTGGTGCCGGCGACCGAGCGGACCATGACCAAGGCCGTCACCCTGTTCAGCACCAAGTGGGCCCAGCTGCGACGGTCGGACGGGCTGGCCGTGGTCCGTGCCTCGGTCGGCCGCCACGGCGACGAGCGGCTGCTGCAACGCTCCGACGACGAGCTGGTCGACGCGGTGCGTACCGAGCTGACCCGGCTCACCGGCGTCCGGCAGCCGGCCGCCGTGCAGTCGCACGTGCAGCGGTGGGGTGGCGCGCTGCCGCAGTATCCGCCGGGGCACCTGAGCCGGGTGGCGGCGGCCCGCCGGTCGCTGCGGGCCGCCGGGCACCGGCTGGCGTTGGCCGGCGCGGCCTACGACGGCATCGGCATCCCGGTGTGCGTGCGGTCCGGGGAGAACGCCGCCGATGAGATCCTGACAAACCTGGAAGGGGTACGCCGATGAGTGGCGACGAGCAGACCAACGCGGCGCGGTTGCGTGAGCTGAATTCGACGATCCGGTACACCATGTGGTCGGTGTTCCGGGTCGCCGAGCGGCTGCCGGCGCTGCGTGACGACATGATCGGTGAGGTCGAGTCGCTGATCGGCGAGCTGGCAGCCAAGGACGTCACCGTCCGGGGCACCTACGACGTCGCCGGGCTGCGGGCCGACGCCGACATCATGATCTGGTGGCACGCGGCGGACAGCGACGAACTGCAGGACGCGTACGGGCGGTTGCGCCGGACGGCGTTGGGCCGGCACCTTGCCCCGGTCTGGTCCCAGCTGGCGCTGCACCGCCCGGCCGAGTTCAACAAGAGCCATGTGCCGGCGTTCCTGGCCGGCGAGCCGGCCCGGGCGTACATCTGCGTGTACCCGTTCGTCCGCTCGTACGAGTGGTACCTGCTGCCGGAGGCGGAGCGCCGGGCGATGCTGGCCGAGCACGGGCAGATGGCCCGGCCGTATCCGGACGTCCGGGCGAACACCGTCGCATCCTTCGCGCTCGGCGACTACGAGTGGATGCTCGCCTTCGAAGCGGACGAACTGCACCGGATCGTCGATCTGATGCGCGACCTGCGGGCCTCGTCGGCGCGCCGACACGTCCGCGCGGAGGTGCCGTTCTTCACCGGACGGCACCGTACCGTCGCCGACCTGGTCGGAAATCTGCCCTGATGACGCCTCGGCGGTGAGCGCGCGCGTCGCTCACCGCCGCGCGCAGTCGCCGGTGGGACCCGGACCGGTCCGACCGGCGCGGTTTCCGCAGGTGCCGGCCCGGGTACCCATCCACTGCCCCCCGAGGTTGACCGGTCAGCCCGACCGGGTCGACCGGACCGGAGAAGGACCACTCATCTGATCCGGAGGAGGGTGTGATGAGTACGCAAGCTCCGACCCGCAACACCACCGCCGTGAACCGGCCGATGGCCGGGCAGCCGATGGCGGACGGTCAGGCACACCAGATGGACATGAACGCCGGGATGCGTCCGGCGATCACCCCGGGCACCGAGACGAAGTCGGCGTTCCGGAGCACCGAGTTCTATGTCTACCTGATCGCGGTCGCCGGCGTACTGCTGGCCTCCCAGGTGATCAACCCGGACATCGACGGCGTGCAGGGTACCGCTGGTGGCGGGGATCCCTTCCCGGCCAGCACCGCATGGCTGTACGTCGCGCTGCTGACCATCGGTTACGTAGTCAGCCGAGGGCTGGCCAAGGCCGGCAGCGCCTGGCGGAACTCGGGTGAGCGACAGCGCTGACCCGTGAAAGGGCCGCTGACCCGGTGACGGGTACGGCGGACCGGGCCGGCGGCCGCGATGGACACGTCCATCCGGTCGCCGGTCTTTGGCGCGGACCGTCCGGTCAATCAGGTCCCGCTGAGTACGCCGTCCGGATCTGCCGGACGGCGCATCGGCGCGTGCGAGATGCCGTCCTCGAGGTACTCCGGCCCGACGACGACGAACCCGTACCGCGCGTACAGCCCGGTCAGGTGAGCCTGAGCGTCGAGCACGCAAGGCCGTCCCGCAGCGAGCCGCAACGCTGCCTCGACGAGCCGACCTGCGTGACCCCGGCCGCGTTCGGCGGCGGCGACGGCCACCCGGCCGATCCTGGCCGTGGGTGCCGCGCCGCCGCCCCCTTCGTCGAGCAGCCGAAGACAGGCCACCACCGTGTCACCCCGGGACAGCCACAGTTGGCGGGCACCCGGCTCGACGTCGCGGCCGTCCAGTTCCGGGTACGCGCACCGCTGCTCCACCACGAACACGTCCACCCGCAGTTTGAGCAGCTGGTACAGCACCAACGGTGGCAGCTCGGCGGTGTGCGCGACGTGCGGCGTCAGGCCAGTTTCGGGGGGCACGCTGACGGATGATACGCGGCTCAGCCCGGCCGGCTGCCGACCGCGTCGCGGACCGCGGCCCCCTGCTCCTGGTCGACGGTGCGGGCGCAGTGGGCGCAGCAGAAGAACCGTCCGGACACCTCGACCCCGTGCCCGACGATCTTGCACTGGCAGTGTTCGCAGATCGGCGCGAGCAGCTGGATCGCGCACTCGAACGAGTCGAAGGTGTAGGTGTCCCCGCTGACCGTGCGGATGTCGAACGCCAGCCAGTAGTCGTTGCCGCAGACCTCACAGGTCGCCATGGTGCTTCTCCCAACGTCAGCCTCATTCGCAGGGTGCGGCATCGGCGCGGGCCGGGACGGGCGAATCGCCGAAATGCTGCGACCGAAATGCTGGGAAATGCGCGAAACCGGTGCGGGCCGTCAGCCCTGGGCGGTGTCGGTTGCCGGCTCCAGTCGCAGCGCCACCGAGTTCATGCAGTAGCGGGCGTTGCGAGGGGTGTACCGCTCGCCGTCGAACCGGTGCCCGAGGTGCGAGTCGCAGGTGGCGCAACGCACCTCGGTGCGGACCATGCCGTGCGACCGGTCCTCGATGTAGCGCACCGACCCGGGCATCGCCTCGTCGAAGCTCGGCCAGCCACAGTGCGAGTCGAACTTGGTGTCACTGGTGAACAGCGGCGCGTCGCAGGCCCGGCAGTGGTACGTGCCGACCGTCGTGGTCTCGACGTACTCGCCGGACCAGGGCGCCTCGGTGCCGGCCTGACGCAGCACCCGGAACTCCTCCGGGTTGAGCCGCGCCCGCCACTGTTCGTCGGTGCGGGGCAGGGACGCCTTGTCGTCTGTCATGGCCCCTACGGTACGGCGGTCCGGTGCCGCCGGCCGCCGATCACCGGCCGGCTGGCCTAAGGTCGAAGGGTGACAGGGCAGAGCCGGAGTTCCCGGGCCGCGACCACCGTCGAGGTGGCCGGCCACCAGGTGCGGCTGAGCAGCCCGGACCGGGTGTGCTTCCCCGGGCCGGGGTACACCAAGCGGGACGTGTTCGACTACTACCTGGCCGTCGGCGACGGCATCCTGCGCGCGTTGCGCGACCGCCCCACCACGCTGCAGCGGTTCCCGGACGGCGTCGACGGCGAGATGTTCTTCCAGAAGCGGGTGCCGGCCCGGGGCGTGCCGCCGTGGCTGCGTACCGCCGAGATCAAGTTTCCCAGCGGCCGCACCGCCGACGAACTCTGCCCGGCGGACCTGGCCCACGTCGCCTGGGCCGCGCAGATGGGCACCGTGGTGTTCCATCCCTGGCCGGTGCGGGCCGGCGACGTGGACCGGCCGGACGAGCTGCGGATCGACCTGGACCCGCAGCCGGGCACCGACTTCGCCGACGCGGTGGCGGCGGCGGGCGAGGTCCGGGCGATCCTCGACGAGCTCGGTGCCACCGGCTACCCGAAGACCTCCGGCGGCCGCGGGGTGCACGTCTACCTGCGGATCCAGCCGCGTTGGCTGTTCACCGAGGTACGCCGGGCGGTGATCGCGTTCGCCCGCGAGGTGCAGCGCCGCCGGCCCGACCTGGTCACCACGTCCTGGTGGAAGGAGGAGCGGGGGCGGAAGGTCTTCATCGACTACAACCAGATGGCCCGGGACCGGACCATCGCCTGTGCCTACTCACTGCGGGCGAACGCCCGCGCCACCGTCTCCACCCCGGTCACCTGGGACGAGTTGACCCGGGTCGAGCCGGACGACTTCGACCTGCGCACCGTACCGCCCCGGTTGGCCGCCGTCGGCGACCCGCATGCCGGGATCGACGACACGCCGTGGGACATCACCCCGCTGCTGGAGTGGGCTGCCCGGGACGACCGCGACGGCGCCGGTGACATGCCGTACCCGCCGGACCATCCGAAGATGCCCGGCGAACCGATGCGGGTGCAGCCGTCCCGGGCCCGCCCGGTGACCGGCGACTGACCCGCTCGGGCCCAGGCGCCGTCCACCGGCGACGGCGACCGGCGCCGTCCACCGGGCCGGGTCAGGACGGGCAGGTCAGGCCGTCGTCGGGCACCGTCAGATCGATCAGGTACGCGTCCACCACGTCGGCCACGCAGGCCACGTGCGGATACGCCGTGTGCCCGTCGCCCTGGTGGGTCACCAGCACCCCGGTGCCGAGCGACTCGGCCAGCCGGGGTGCCTGCTCGTACGGGGTGGCCGGATCCCCGGTGGTGCCGACGACGAGGATCGGCGCGGCGCCGAGCGCCGGCCCGACCGGGTACGGGTCGGCTGCGGCCGGCCAGTTGGCGCAGGCGAGCAGGCCGACGGCGAGCGCCGGACCGAACGTCGGATGCTGCCGGCGCCACCGCTGCTGCAGCTGCCGGATCTCGTCGGCGTCCAGCGGCACCTCGGCGTCGGCGCAGTTGACCGCCAGGTTCGCGGCGAACAGGTTGCCGTACCGGCCGTCGTCGCCGCGACCGGTGTAGCCGTCGGCGAGGTCGAACACCGGGCCTGGGTCGCCGTCGCCCAGTTCGGCCAGCGCCCGGCCCAGCCGTGGCCAGCCGCTGCGGTCGTACAGCGAGGCGACCACGGCGTAGAAGATCCAGCCGGCGGTGGCCGCCCGGCCGGTCGCCCCGGTGACCGGGGCCTGCCGGGCCCGGTCCATCGCCTCGGCGAGGGTGCCGGAAGGGTCGGTGCTGATCGGGCAGTCCGCCGGGTCGCCGGAACACCACCGCCCGAAAGCGGCGAACGCCCGTTCGAAGCCGGCGGCCTGGCTCAGCGACCCGGCGACCGGGTCCTGCCCCGGGTCGACCGCGCCGTCCAGCACCAGCGCGCGGACCCGGTGCGGGAACAGGTGCGCGTAGGTGGCTCCCAGCAGACTCCCGTACGAGTAGCCGAGAAAGGTCAGCTGGTCGTCGCCGACCGCCGCCCGCACCGCGTCCAGGTCCCGGGCGGTCTGATGGGTGGAGTACGCGGTGAGCCGCTCACCGTAGCGCGCCGCACAGCCGGCCGCGATCCGCTGGCTGAGCGCGGCGGCCTCGGCGAAGGCGGCCGGGTCACGGGGATCCGGGTCCGCCCCGAAGGTGGCGTCCCAGTCGCTGTCGGCGACGCAGTCGACGGCAGCGGAGCGGCCCACCCCGCGTGGGTCGAAGCCGACCACGTCGAACCGGCGCAGCACCGTCTCCGGCAGGCCGCCGAGCCGTTCGCCCAGGGCCAACCGGGCGGCGGCGTCCACCCCGGAGACGCCGGGCCCACCCGGGTTGACCACCAGGGTGCCGATGCGGTCCTGCTGCCGGCCCGACCGGGCCCGGATCAGCGCGACCGCAAGGGTGCCGGCGGCGGGACCGGCGGCCCAGTCGACCGGTACGTCGATCGTGGCGCAGTCGTAGCGCAGCCCGTCGGGTGGTGGTCCGTACCGCTGCGTGGTCGACTCCGGGCAGGGCTGCCAGTGCGGCGGTGAGTCGGGCCCGCCGGTCGCTCCGGGGTCGGGCCGCGCCGCCGCGCACCCGGTCAGGCCGAGCAGCGAACCGACCACGACGGCCGCGACAGCGGCCAGCCAGCGGCGCCGGCTATCTGCCTGCCAGCGGCGCCGGCTCGCGGGGATCCGGCGGCGTCGGCTCACCGCGTGCTGGTCGGGTCGCCGGCCAGCACCCGGTCCACGTCGAAGCGGACCGGCCGGTCCAGCTGGTCGTACCGGCAGGAGGCCGGCTCCCGATCGGTACGCCAGCGCTGGAACCGTGCGGTGTGCCGGAACCGGTCGCCCTCCATCGCGTCGTAGGCGACCTCGGCGACCAGTTCGGGTCGCAGCGGCTGCCACTCGAGGTTCTTGCCGCCGCTCCACCGGCTCGGCGCGCCCGGAATGCGTTGGCCGGAGCCGTCGTCACCCGACCCCCACGGGTGGTCGGCGGCAGTGGTGCGCAACGGCGCCAACTCGTCGACGAGCTCCGCGCGTCGGGCGGCGGTGAACGACGCGCACACGCCGACGTGGTGCAGCACCCCAGCGTCATCGAAGAGCCCGAGCAGCAGCGATCCGACCACCGGGCCGGACTTGTGCCAGCGGAAGCCGGCGACGACCACGTCGGCGGTCCGCCCGTGCTTGACCTTGAACATCGTCCGCTTACCCGGCTCGTAGCGCAGCTCCGCCGGTTTCGCGATGACGCCGTCGAGGCCGGCGCCTTCGAAGATCTCGAACCAGCGACGGGCGGTGTCCGGGTCGGTGGTCACCGGGGTCAGGTGCACCGGTGCGGTGACCGCCGCCAGCGTGTCGGCCAGCCGGGCCCGACGGGTGGTGAACGGCTCGTCGAGCAGGACCTCGTCGCCCAGCGCCAGCAGGTCGAAGGCGACGAAGGAGGCGGGGATCTGTTCGGCGAGCAGCCGTACCCGGGAGGCCGCCGGATGGATCCGTTGGCCGAGCAGGTCGAAGTCGAGCCGGGACCGCCCGGTCTCCGCCCGAATCACCACCAACTCGCCGTCCACCACGATCCGGGGCGGCAACTGCTGCCGGGCCTGCTCGATGACCTCGGGGAAGTACCTGGTCAGCGTCTTGCCGCCGCGGCTGGCGAGCTCGACCTGGTCACCGTCGCGGAAAATGACGCAGCGGTAGCCGTCCCACTTGGGCTCGTAGCTCATCCCCGGGGCGACCGGCAGTGTCGCGACCGGTTTCGCCAGCATCGGCTCGATCGGTAGGGCGATCGGGAAAGTCACCCACCCAGTGAACCATCCCGGTCCGACGATCCGCGGGACCGCCGGACCACGGCACGGACCCGGCGGAACACCGGCCGGACAGGGCGGGCCAGCCACGGCAGCCGGCGTGCCGCGCGTCGGTACAACGGCTGGGCCGCCGCCCGTAGCTGCTGGCGGGTCGCGGCGAGCTGGCGGTGCGTGGTGTCGAGCTGGCGGTGGGTGGTGTCGAGCTCCGCCCGGGCGGAGCGCAGTTGCTGTTCGAGCTCGGCGAGCCGGGCCGCGGTGATCGTCGCCATCAACTCGTGACCGGTGACCGGCTCGCTGCGGCCGTCCTCGCCGCGTACCAGCCAGGGGCGGTCGCCGTAGACGTCGATCTGATGGCCGGCCAGCGGTACGTCGGCTTTCTCCAGCCCGTCCGGGAACTGCTCGGCGAACATCGCCCGGCAGTGTTTCGCCTGGTCCGCCGAGGTGGCCAGGATCAGCTTGTTGGGCACCAACACGGCGGGCACCAGACTGCCGCCGTCGCCGAGGTAGCTGAACAGGCCGGTGATCACGCCGAGCCAGTGCCGGTTGAGGACGTCGTCGAGTACCACCAGCCCGTCGTCGATCACGGTCCGCTCGGCGATTCGCAGGTCGTTCACCGTGATCAGATCGGTGTGGCCGCCGTCGATGGAGAAGATCCGGAAGCGGCGCCCGGCGGCGACGAAGCCGGCCTGCTCCAGGTCGAGACTCGACGACTGCACGATGTCGACGTTGTCGCCGGCACCGTAGGTCGCGAGGTTCTGCTCGAAGATCTCCCGGTCACCGCGTCCGGACTGGTCGAGGTTGGCGGCTTGGTCGTCGAAGACGTCGATGGCGACCGCCCGCTGATCCGCTGGCAGATTCAGGGCGAGGCACAGGAACGACTTGCCGTGGTGGATGCCGATCTCGGCCACGTCGCCGTTCACCCCGGCCCCGCGCTGAGCGGCCTGCACGCCGCTGAGGTACACCGCGGTCGAGACGTTCAGCCAGCCCTTGACCTGGTGCAGACCGGTCCGCAGGTAGCTGGCGGTCAGCTCGGGCAGGACCGGTGTGAACGCTGTCATGGTGGCAGACCATACCGCTGATTACCGCAGCGACAAACGGTCGATCGGAGGACAATCCAGGTGACCGGACCGGCTGTCCTGGCCGGTGTCCTGCTCCGCTCGTCGGCGCCGCCGCCGCGGTGACCGTACGGGGAAGGCGGAACGCATGCCCAGCTTCACCTACCCGCAGGCCGGTGCCACCGCCGTGCTGCGCGACCAGGCCGGATCGGTCCGGCAGGCCGTACCGCCGCTGCCCGCCGGCTACCGTCACCTGCGGTCCCGTACCCGACTGCGGCCGGGCAGCTTCCCGGCGGCGGCCGAGGCGGTACTCACCTGGCGGATGCACCGGGCCGCCGGTGCCCGGGTGACGGCGTCGGCTCCCCGGGCCGAGGCCGGTGTGCTGGTGACGGTCGGCCTCGGCGTCGGACCGCTGCGGATCGCCGCGCCGTGCGCGGTGGTGTGGGCGGTCGACGAGCCGGACCTCGCCGGATTCGCGTACGGCACCCTGCCCGGCCATCCGGCCAGCGGCGAGGAGGCGTTCCTGGTGCACCGCGACGGCGACCGGGTGTGGCTGTCGGTGGTGGCGTTCAGCCGACCGGTGGCGCCGATCATGCGGCTGGCCGGCCCACTGGGTGCGCTGGCACAGCGGGCCTACGCCCACCGGCTGGGCACCGCGCTGCGCCGGCTGACCCGCTGAGACCGCCGACGCGCCGACCGGCGGCGGCTCGGTAGGCGGCGGGTCAGTAGCCGGCGAAGGAGCGGACCGGGGCCCGGGGCCCGAACCGGGGCGCCCGTACCCCGGCCAGCTCCAGCAGCAGGCAGACCCGACCGCGGTGCCCCCGGAACGGCTCCAGTAGTTCGAGCATCCGGGTGTCGGTCCCGCGGGCCTCGCCGGCCAGCGCCCAGGCCACCGTGTTCGGCAGGTGGTAGTCGCCGACGCTCACCGCGTCGGCCGCGCCGAACGCCACTCGGACCACCTCGGCGGCGGTCCACGGGCCGATCCCGGGCAGCGCGGTCAACCGCCGGGTGGCCGTCTGCGGGTCGGCGCTGTCCGACAGCCGGTCGGCGACCGCCGCCGCGCCGCACAGGGCCTGCGCCCGTCGTTGCTCGATGCCCAGCGGATGCAGCGACCAGTACGGCGCGGCGGCGAGGGCGGTCGGCTCCGGGGCGACCCAGAGATCGGCGACCGGGCCGGGAGCGGGTACGCCGAACCGGCGGACTGTCGCGGCGTACCCGCGGTACGCCTCCGCGCCGGTGACCTTTTGTTCCAGCACGGCCCGCAGCAGCCGGGCGAACACCTGCCCGGTGGCCGGGAGCCGGACGCCGGCGTGGCGGCGGACCACCGCCGCGACGACCGGATGCCGGCGGGCCAGGGGCAGGAAATCGGTCACGTCATCGCGGAGCCCGGCGACCGCGTCGGCGATGTCGCAGATCTGGCTGGCGCCGGGTCCGTAGCCGGCGGCGACGAGTTCGCCGCCGTGTCGGCGTAGCGCCAGGGTCGCTGGGCCGGCCGGGGTACGGGCGGTCCACCAGAAGGTGTCCGCCAGCCACCGGGCGCACGGGTCGTGCCGTCCCATCGCCAGCGGCCGCACCGAGCCGGCCAACTGGTAGCCGTCCGGCGGCCGCAGCACCCGGACCCGTGCCGGTGCGGCACCGGTCAGCTCCGGCGCGGCCCCGGCCGGCTCCGGCGTGCCCTCGGACGCCCATCTCTGCACGACCATGCCGGTCACTGTGCCAGCAACGGCGGACAACATCGACGCCGGGACGAGCCCGCTGCTCGTCCCGGCGTCGGATCGCCGTACCAGGTCACCGGCGGCGACCGCCGGTGCCGGCCGACCTCATCGGGTGACGACCACCCGGACCACGTCGAAGGCGGGGATCTGGTTGGCCCGCTGCATCATCGGTACCCGGTGGGAACCGTCGCCGGCCCACGACGCGCACTGGGCGATGCCTGGTCCGGGCAGGCCGGGCACCTCGACGGTGACCACGTCGGCGCCGGCACCACCCCGACCGTCCTCGGTGGCCACGAAGAACGCCGGCACCGGGCCAGGCTCGGGAGCGGTGCGCTTACTGGTCAGCATTCGGCATGCGGTGTGGAAGTGACCCCGGGTCAGGCCGTCCTCGGTGAGGAACGAGCTTTCCAGGTAGTAGCCGCCCTGGCCGGCCGGCAGGAACCGGTCGCGTACCAGGTTGCGGGTGCTGATCCGCAGGGTGAACGGTTTGTTCGCGCGTACCCGGTTGGGCGACGAGATGATCATCAGCTGTGGGTTGGTGTCCGCGTCGCCGACCTCGCCGAACGCCGTACTGACACACCGCTCACCGTCCTGGAAACCCTCGTGCGGGGCCAACGAGCTGTCGGTGCAGTCGTCGCCGAGGATCTCCAACCCGGCCGGCGGATCAGCCGGCGCGTCGGTCTCTTCGCCGGGGGCGGGGGAGTCCTGGCACTGGTCCGGGCCGCGCTGTCCGTCGCCCCAGTGGTGCCGTACGCCGTTGCTGTCCACGGTGGTCCCGGTGTCGGCCGGGTCGACCGACTCGCTCGGGCTTACGCAGACGGCGGCGGCTCGGTCGCGACCACGGTCCCGGTCCCGGTCGCCGCGGGTCCCGGCGGACGAGATCTGGGTCACCGCTACCACGCCGCCGAAGACCGCCAACATCGTGGTCACCGCGATGACGCGGTTGCGGGTGCTGCCCGCCGATCTGCCCCGGCGTGCCGGCTGGTCGCTGGTACGCCTGCGGCGCTGTGAGCTGTTCACGTGGTGCCACCTCTTTCGTCGAACGCCAATTGGTCGTCCGGGTGCAACGCAGTTGGTGATGGCTGTGGTTCGCCACTGCCGTCGACCGTATGGATGTCACTCCACAACAGTCAACAATCCTTGGAGCAACTACGGAACACTTAGGAGGCACTTAATGCGGGCTTCAAGAACCGGATCGAGGCGCCGGTGACGGATCCACCGGAAAACGTGGCGGCGGCCGGCCGCGCCCTCCCTGGCAACGACCGGCCGCCGCGATTCACGGGCGCCTGAAAGAGTCAGTAGTCGTAGTCGCCCGAGTCCTCAGAGTCACTGCCGAAGCTGTCCGAGTCCTCGCTCTGCGAGTCCTTGCTGTCGTCGAGGCCCTTGATGTTGTCGCGGCCGTCGCCGTCCGGCACCGCGATCGGCTTCGGGGTGCCCTCCGGCAGACACTCCAGGTTCTTCGTGCCGTCCGGCTGCACGACGTACCAGGTGCCGCCGACACCCTGGCCCTTCCAGTCACCGGGCTTCTCGTCACCGGCGTAGTAGTAGATCGGCCAGCCGTCGATGGTCAGCTGCCGGGTGCCGTCCGGCCGGTTCACCGTGCCGACCAGCTCCTCGTCCACCCCGGACAGAATGGGGTCACCGTCGGTCAGCGCCGGCGGCCAGATCTTGGCGCAGTCACCCTCGCAGTTCGAGGTCGCCGGGTTGTTGGAGTCCTCCTCGAAGCGGTAGAGCAGCCAGCCGTCCTCGTCGGTGACCACGTCACCCATCTTGTCGACGGCCTTGCCGACCAGCTCCTTGGTGAGGTCCTCGTCGGCGACCTCGACCGCGATGTCCTCGGTATCCACCGGCTCGGGCGCGGCCGACGCCGCGTTCGCCGCGTTGACGACCGGCTGGGCCTGAGCGCCGCCAAAGTCGTCCGGGTTGTAACCTGCCGGGGCGCAACCCGGCAACACGAGTGCCGCCAGCGCGCCTGCGACTATGACGGTCCGCTTTCCCAGTGCCACGTGCCCTCCCTCATTCGTCCACATCGGGCTTCATCAAGGAGTACGCAGCACATCTTGGATTGGATCGGTATTGCTGAGTGCACAATTTCACAGCCCGGCGTTGAACCGGGTCGTCGTGTGCTGCGTGCGGCCAGCCGCTGTCGTGCCGATCAGCAGCAGAATGCGCGCCGGTCACGGGCAGAGACAGGCGCGCAACGACGATCAGAGACAGAACAGCCCGTGGGTGTCCGTAAACTCGGAAACCCACGGGCTGCACGTACGTCGGATCTGCTGGCGCAGATTTCGCGACGCCCGTTCGTGGCGCACGTCAGGAATGGACGTCGACCTCCGTTCAGACCGGTACTGCTCAGACCGGTACGGTGACGATCGCGGTAGCGACCCCGGACTGGTCGACCGCCTGGAACTGGATCCGTTCGATGTCGTCCCGGGGTGCCGCCGTCGACGTGCTCAGCAGCAACGGCGCGGGCTGCTCCGCGGTGCCGTACCCGGCGTCGGGCACCTTCCAGGTGGAGATCACCTCGGCGGTGCCGGAAGCCCGCAGCACCACGATCCGGCACTGCATCGGGCCCGGTACGCGGCGCAGCGCGAACGACACCTGGGTGCCCCAGGCGGCTTCCTCCAGCACCACGTCCGCCTCCACTCCGGTGGTGGGGTCGACCGCGTTGAACTTTTCGCCGGTGACCTCCGGACCACCGACCCCGGACTGCGGATCGACCGGTGACGGGCTGGCCGAGACCGACGTCTGCGGCCCGGCCTGCGGTGTCGCCGACCCGCCGGACCAGGCCGATCCGGCGAAGAACGAGAAACCGGTGAGCGTCGCCATCAGCACGAACCCGGCGGCGATCTGCAGCGGGCGGCCGGCGAACAGCCGTCGGGACCTACCGGCGCGGCCGAGCGGACGGACCTGACCGGGGCCGCGAAGCTGGTCGACGTCGGACCGCACGGTCTGCCGGATCGGCACCGGCGCGCCGCCGTCGCTGTCGTCCGCCCCACCAGCCCGGTTCACACCGGTGGGGCCGGACTGAGGGAGGACGGGGCTGTCCTCCAACTGGTCGATGTCGACGGTGGACATCAACCCGACGATCGGAATGAGTGACTCCAGCTCCGCCGCGCAGGCCCAGCAGCCGGCGAGATGCTCCTCGAACAGTTCGACGTCGTCGGCGTCGAGCGCACCGATCGCGTACGCTCCGACGTCCCAGTGGGCGGACCGTGTCATTCTGTAACCCCCCGCTGTTGCAGCGCCGTCCGTAGCGCTCGTAGCGCGTAGTAGACCCGCGACTTGGCGGTACCCAGTGGCAGCCCCAGCTCCGCTGCCGCCTCCGGCACCGTGCGGCCGCGGAAGTACGTCTCGACCAGGATCTCCCGGTGCGGCTGGCTGAGCGTGCGCAACGCGTCGGCGACAGTCATCTGCCGTAGCACCTGATCGGTGCCGTCGGACTCGGCGAAGCTCTCCAGGTCCCGGTCGTACTCCTCGGTCGGGCGGGCCTTCTCGCTGCGGTGGTCGTCGATCGCGATGCGTCGGGCGACGGTCACCAGCCACGGTCGCAGCGACGCCTGGCCCTGCGCGCCGAGCCGGTGGGCGTTGCGCCACGCCCGCAGCAGTGTCTCCTGAACGATGTCCTCGGCTCGTTGCCGGTCCCCCCCGGTGAGCCGTAACACGAATCCCAGCAGCGGCCGGGCGTGCTCTGCGTACAGTGTGCGGACGAGATCGTCCCCGTGGCTGGACTCCGCCGTCCCGGCCTGTTGCCGGCTTCCTGCGGTCCGTGGCGTCACCGGCTCATCATCGCGCTCGGCCGCCCTCCCGTCGATGCTCTGCCAACGTTGCGTGCTGCGGGCCATGGCCGAACCATTGCCGGTCAGACCCGGCCGGATCCTCTCCGCCTGCCAGCCGCTGGCGACCGCGTACATCGCAGGACCTCCATCCGACGTCGACATGGCCCGCGGCTGGGGGCCCACCCCGAGGTACGGAGCCGGCCGGCGGACGGATCAACGCCCGCCGGGAAAAATTCCGTCCGGTGGCGGCGGCGACGGCTGCGCGGTCGCGTCGGCGATCGGCGACGCCGTCGCGATCAACCGGTCCAGCGCCGCACCGTGCAGCACCCGGCTGGGAAACCAGTCACCGGCGGCCCGCCGGGCCAGCTCCCCGACGGCCGGTACGGCGCGTCCGGCGACCACCACCAGATTGCCGTACCGGCGTTGGCGCAGCACCGCCGCGTCGGCGATCAGGCAGATGCCGGGCAGCACCTGCCGTACCGACGCCAGATGCCGGCGAGCCCAGCCCAGCGGCGGGCCGTCCGCCACGTTGGACAGCAGTTGGCCGTCGGGCGCGAGCACCCGGGCGACCTCGGCGACGAACTCGACCGAGGTCAGCCGCGCCGGGGTGCGGGCATCGGCGAACACGTCCGCGACCACCAGGTCGTAGCTGTCCGTCCGGGCCTGCTCGACGGCGGCCCGCGCGTCACCGACCCGGACCCGCAGATTGCGGTCGGCCGGCCAGGGCAGTTCGCGGCGGACCAGCTCGGTCAACGCGGCGTCGATCTCCACCACCCGCTGGCTCGACCCGGGCCGGGTGGCGGCCAGGTAGCGGGGCAGGGTCAGCGCACCGCCGCCGAGGTGCAACACCCGCAGCGGGGCACCGGCCGGGGCGGCCAGATCGATCGCCGCGGCCATCCGGCGGACGTACTCGAACTCCAGGTGCGTCGGATCGTCGAGATCGACGTGCGACTGCTGGGTGCCGTCCAACAGCAGGGTGTACGCCCGCCGCCGGTCCGGGTCCGGGACGAGCCGCGCGGTGCCGGTGTCTACCTGGACCGCGGGCGGCGCTGTCCTGCGGATACGGCCCACCGGCACAGTATGCCGGTCACCGCCACGCCGTACTCTCCTGCCCGGCCGCCGAGAGGCTGAGCGCCCGGTGCAGCAGCCGGGCGTCGCCGAGCATCGCCCGCAGCCGTCGCTCCAGCCCGGCGATCGGCACCAGGTTCTGCGGTGCCCGGGGGTCCTTGTACGGAGCGGAGGCGAACCGGGGCAGCGTCGCCAGCGAGAGGTCGGCCAGCGCGATCGCCGCCTGCGGCGTCAGGTCGGGCCGGCACTCCACCCGGACGATGCCCGCCCACGGCGCGCCGCGTGGCCCCGGCAGCCGCAGATACCACGAGTAGCTGCGCCACCGGGTGCCGTGCCGGAACACCGGGCTACGCTCGGCCGGTCGTAGCCCGGTCACCACCGGAAGCAAGTTGGCCGGCAGGTACGTCCTACTGACCGACTTGATGTAGCCGACGGTGTTCGGCAGCTGACGGCCGCGCAGCGGACCGTCCACCACCAGCAGATCCGCCGGGTCGTCCGGGCCGTCGGCGCGGGCCTGCTCGGAGACGGCGATTTCCAGCGCGGCCAGCGCCGGCTGCACCACCTGCGGCAACGTCGCTGGATCCGGGTGGTCGACCCGCCGCGCCGGGTAGCGGATCTGCCCGACGGTCAGGTCGGTCGCGGCGGCGCTCGGGGTGAACAGCCCTCGCTCCGGGCGAGCTCCGGCCAACGTCGCCGCCCCCCGCCGCAGGTCGCAGCGGACCACACCGGCCGCGTACGAGGCGGCAATCGCCGGATAGGACACCCCGTCCGGTTCGTCGCTCCACAACGAGGCGTCGATCCGACGCACCCCGTCGACCAGCAGCACCACGTCCGGAGCCCGCACCTCGGCCGGCTGCCGCAACGCCTGCCAAGCGGCCGGATCCAGCTCCACGGCGAGATCGGTGCCGTCCGACCCGTCGTCGTTCCCGCCCGGCGCACCCGCTTCGGGTGCTTCGAACGACGTGCCGTAGCCGGGCTGCCAGCCCTCGACGAACCAGCGGACCCCGGTGGCCGGCCGGCCCGTCACGGTCGCGGTCACAGCCCGCTCCGCCGGACCCGGGCCGTACGGGCGTCCTTGCTGACCTCGAACCGGACCGGCACCCGCTCGGCCAACGCCGGGACGTGGGTCACCAGGCCGACCATCCGGTCGCCCCGGGCGGCGAGCCCTTCCAGGGTCGCGGCGACGGTGTCCAGAGTGGCCGCGTCCAGTGAGCCGAAGCCCTCGTCCAGCACGATCGACTCCAAACTGGCGGCGCTGGCCGACATCCCGGCCAGTTGCTCCGACAACGACAGGGCGAGCGCCAGCGACGCCTGGAAGGTCTCCCCCCCGGACAGGGTGCGTACCCCGCGGCGCAGTCCGGCGTCGTGGTGGTCGACGACGAAGAACTCACCGGCGTCGTGCACCAGCTCGTACTGACCGGAGGAGAGCTCCCGCAGGATCCGCGACGCGCCGTCGACCAGCAGATCCAGCGCCTCGACCAGCAGCCACCGCTCGAAGTTGTTGGCCCGCAGGTGCCCGGCCAACGTCCGGGCCAGCTGGGCCTGCCGCTCCTGGTCGGCCCGCCTGCCGCGCAGCTCACCTGCCTGGGCGAACCGTTCGGTGACCCGTTCGTGGTCGGTCTGCGCCCGCTGGACCACCAGCGCGGCCGCCTGCCGGTAGCCGGCCGGATCGGCACCGGCCGGCGGTGACATCCCGGCGGCGACGAACAGTTCGTCGATGTCGGTGGCGACGCCGCTGGCCGCGTCCCGGGCCGAAGCCAGCCGACCGTCCGCCTCCGCCCGCGCCGTACGGCGCTCGGCGAGCAACTGGTGCGCCCAGTCGGTCAGCAGCGCCCACGCCGCGGCCAGATCGGTGCGGTCGGCGGCCGGTGGTGCCAGCCGGGCGACGGCGTCCCGACCGGCGTCGAACTCCCGCCAGCCGGCCTGCAGCCGCTGTTCGCCGGTCACGGCGGCGCGCTGCGCCTGACGGGCCGCCTCCCGGGCCCGGCGGACCTGGCCACCGGCGTCGTCGAGGGCGCGCTGCAACCGGTCGACCGTGCCCAGGTCGGTGCGCAACGCGTCGGCGCCGGGCGAGTCGGACAACCGGGCGTCGAGCTGCGCCAACCGGGTGGTCAGCTGCTCGGCCCGCACCCTGGCCCGGTCGACGGCCCGATCCACCCCGCGCAGCGACTGCTCGGCGTCGGCGACCGCCTGGCGGGCCTGATCGGCGGCGGCCCGGGCGGCCTGACCGGCGGACTTCGCCTCGGCGACCCGGGACCCGGCCGGCACCGGCGGCACCGTGCTCACCGGCTGGGCGCAGACCGGACAGTCCGCCCCGGCGACGAGATCGTGGCGTAACGCGGCGGCCAGGTCGGCGGACTGCGCCTCCTGGTACGCCTGCCGGGCACGGTCCAACTCGAGGTCCGCCGCCTCGGCGGCGGACCGGGCCGACCGCAGCGCCGCCTGGCTGGCGACCTGCTCGGCCTGCGCGGCGGCGAGCGCCGGAGCCAGCTCGGCCGATTCGGTGGCGACCCGGTCCCGTTCGGCGTGTGTCTGCAGCAGCAGCCGCCGGTCGGCCGGGTCACCGATGGCGGCCAGCTCGGCGCGGACCTTCTCCTCGCGTTCCTCGGCGTCGGCGACGGCCCGGTCCGCGTCGGCGGCGGCGACCCGGGCGGCCGCCGCCTGATCGGCCAGCCGGGCGGCGGCCGCCGGGGCGGCGACGCCGGCCAACAGCCCGATCTCGTCGTCCAGGGCCGTCACCTGGTCGGCCGCGGTCGCCACCGCCTGCTGGGCCTGCGTCAACCGGGGCAGCGTGGCGTCGACCGAGGTCGCCAACGCCCGCATCGCGTCGACCTGACCCGCCGCGGCCGCCACCGCCGCTTCGTCGGCGTCGGAGAGCCCGCCGAGCAACTGGTCCACCGCCGCCACCGCCGCCTCGGCGGCCCCCGCCCGGGCGGTGGCCCGCTCCCGGACCCGTTCGTAGACGTGCAGCCCGAGCAGGTTGACCAGGATCTGCTGCCGGGTGGCCGGCTTGGCGTGCAGGAAGTCGGCGAACCGGCCCTGCGGCAGCAGTACGCAGGTGGTGAACTGCTCGTACGGCAGCCCAACCGCGTCCAGCACGGCCTGCTCCATCTCTGCGGGCGTGCCGGCCAGCACCTCGCCGAGATCGTCCGGGCTCATCCCGGTGTCCAGCCGGGTCACGTCGAACCCGGGCGGCATCAACTGCAGGCCTGCGTTGCCGGTCTTGACCGCGCCCCGCGCGTCGCGACGGATCACCCGGGTGGCGACGTAGCGGCTGCCGGCGCTCTCGAACACCAGCCGTACCCGGGCCTCGGTGGCCGACGGCGCCAGCGCGGATGCGATCCCCCGGCTGCTGCCCCAACGCGGCACCACGCCGTACAGGGCGAAACAGATCGCGTCGAGGACGCTGGACTTGCCCGACCCGGTAGGCCCGACGAGGGCGAAGAAGTCGGCGTCGGTGAAGTCGACCGTGGTCTCCACTCGGAACACGGTGAATCCGGCCAGGTCCAGCCGCAGCGGCCTCACGACGAGGTCACCTCCTCGTACAGCGTGTCGAACAGGGTCCGTACGTCGTCGTCGCCGTGCCCGCGCGCGTCGAGGTAGTCGGCGAACAGCTGCCCGGGTGCCCGGCCGGCCCGCTGCGGGGTGTGCGTCGCGCCGGCGGCGGACGCGGACCGGGTGAACTCCGGGTCGATGCGCACGTCCAACGCCCGGGGCAGCAGCGCCTGCACCTCTTCGCGCAGCCCGGCCCGGGGTGCCTCCCGGATGAACACCCGCAGCCAGGCGTCGCCGTACTCGCCGGCGGCCAGTTCGTCGAGGGTGCCGCGGACGGTGCGCAGCGGGGTGGCCGCGTCCACCGGCACCTCGCGTACCCGGGCGGCGGTGCCGGCGGTGACGTCGACGATGCTGACCGACCCGACGTTGTCCTCCTCGCCGAAGTCGATGGGCAGCGGACTGCCGCTGTAGCGTACCGGGCAGGGCGCCTCAAGCTGCTGGGCGCGGTGCAGGTGGCCGAGCGCCACGTAGTGCGCCCCGGTCGGGAAGACGGTGGCCGGTACGGCGTACCCGAGAACGGTGTGCACCTCCCGCTCGCCGCCGCCGGACCGCCCGCCGACCACGGTCAGGTGGGCGGTGATCAGGTCGACCACACCCGGCTCACCGAACCCTTCGGTGAGCCGGGCCAGCACCCGTCCGATGTGGTCGGCGTACGTCTGGTTGGCTTCGGCCGCGGTCAGCTGGTACATCTCGGTGGCCCGGACGGCGTACCGCTGGGACAGGAACGGCAGCGCGACCAGCCGCCACCGTTCGCCGTCGCCGGTGTTGCCGGTGATCACGTGCTCGTCCGGGTTGTCGCGGACCGTGCCGCGCAGGGTGATGCCGGCGGCGTCGGCCCACGGCCGCAGCGCGTCCAGTGCGGCCCCGTTGTCGTGGTTGCCGCCGATCGCCACCACGTCGGCACCGGTGCCGCGCAGCGCGGTCAACGCCCGGGTGACCACCCGGGTGGCGTCCGGTCCGGGAGCGGAGGTGTCGTACAGGTCACCGGCGACGATCACCAGGTCCGGGCGTTCGGTACGGGCAATCTCGACCACCCGGGCGAGCACCTGGATCTGCTCGGGCAACCGGGCCTGTCCCTTGAGGATCTTGCCGACGTGCCAGTCGGAGGTGTGCAGGATCCGCATCCGGGGGAACCTCCTCGACCTCGGGGTCAGAACGGTCAGAACGGGATGTCGTCGTCGGCGGTGGACCGGCCGCCGACCACCGCGAACGGGTCGGCGGCCTGCACGATGGAGCGCAGCGTGCCCGACGGCGCGTCGCCGGCCTCCGACGAGCGGGTGGCCCAGGCCGGGAACGGGAACTCCAGGCAGAGCGGGACCGGGATGTCCGGCTGGTTGACGAACATCGTGCCCGGCTTGGCCAGCAGCACCCGCTGCCGCTGCACCGCCGGCAGGAAGCCGTACTCCGGCCGGGACGCCTCGGCCGGGTCCAGCCGGCCGACCACCCGGACCGCCGAGTTGGTGACGATCCGCCGCTCCACCTCGCTGGCGGTCTGCTGGGCACCGATCAGGATCACCCCGAGCGACCGGCCCCGCTCGGCGATGTCGAGCAGCACCTCCTTGATCGGTGACGAGCCGTCCCGGGGCGCGTACTTGTTGAGCTCGTCGAGCACGACGAACAGCAACGGCTTGGCGGTGCCGGCCCGCTCCTTGCGCTCGAACTCGCCCTTGAGGGTCACGCCGACCACGAACCGCTGCGCCCGGTCCGGCAGGTTGTGCAGGTCGACGACGGTGACCTGGGCGCTCTCGGCGGTGTTGATCTGGTGCGGGCGGCGGGTGGCCAGGTCGCCGCGGATCAGCCGGGCCAGGTCGCGTTTGCTGCTGATCAGCCGGCGGGCGAAGGCGTTCACCGTGCCCATGCCGACCGCCGAGCCGGCCCACGCCGCCCGGGTCTCCTCGTCGCCGAGCTGGTCGACGATGTGGTCGACCAGGTCGGGGTAGGAGTGCACGCGCCGACCGTCCAGGCTGATGCCGCCGTCGGCCGGCTGGGCGTGCCGGTGCAGGTACGCGGTGACCGCATGCACCACCATCGTGTACTGCTGGCGCTCGTCGTCGGCGTCGGCGAACACGTACGGCAGCAGCCGCTGGTCGCAGAACTCGGCGACCGTCCAGTAGAAGCTGTCCACGCCGGTGAGCCGGCTGGTCACGTCGGGGGTGCCGGAGGCGTCGCCGGCGCGCGGCGGGGCGTACACCCGCACGTCCGGGAAGGCGCCGGCAGGCAGGCCGAGTTTGGCGTACGCGGCGGTCGTCGCCTCATCGAGCCGGACGTTGGGATGGTCGAGGAAGAGCAAATCCTCGCCCTTGACGTTGAAGATCAGCGCCTTGGCGTTGACCGCGTCGCCGCCGAGCGTGCCGGAGCGGAACACCGAGTAGAGCAGAAAGGTGGCGAAGCTGGTCTTGGTGGCGACGCCGGAGATGCCGGAGATGGACACGTGCGCGCCGCGCTGACCGTCGAGGAAGTCCGCGTTGAGGTAGACCGGCACCCCGTCGCGGCCGGTGCCCATCGGGATCCGGCGTTCCATCCGGTCGAAGTGCAGGGCTCGGGCGCGCGCGTCGCCTTCGGCCCGCCACACCGGGGCACCCGGCTCCGGCGGTACGTAGATCTCCGGGTCGACCCGGGTGGCGGTGACCTCGGCGGCCTCCTGCACCTGGGCGGGCAGGGTGCCGTCGGCGATGGCGAACACGTCGGAGTCGAACTGCGCCCCTTCGTGGCGGGCGCGTACCTGGGTGACCACCCCGGCGATGGTCACCGGCTCGGCGCCCGGCAGCTCGCGGCGGGTCACCACGACGTCGTCCAGTTGCAGGTAGCTGCCGGGGCCGACCGCGGTCCAGAACTGCAGTGGGGTGGCGTCGGCGGTACCCAGCACCCGGCCCACCGGCGTACCTTCCGGTGTTGTGTCACTCACAGTGATGTCTTGGTCGCTGAAGTCCGGTTGCGTCGTGCCCACGGGTTGCATCCTGCCCCACGGGTACGACCAGTACGGCATCCGACTCGGCCCGGCCGGCCGAATTCCCCGGTGGTGGGTTTCGGTCGACCGGATCCGCCGCCTTCAGGTGATCGTGTCCTTACTTGTGGTGACCGTCGATGGTGGTCGGGTCGGCCCGGGCGTAGCGGCCCGGGTGTAGCGGAGCAGCAGCGTGCCGTCGTCGGCGACCAGCACCTGGCCCAGCCGTAGCTGCCGCACCGGGCTGGCCGGACCCGCGCTGATCCGGCCGGCACCGGCGCCGGCGAGCAGTGGGGAGACCGTCAGACAGAGCTCGTCGACCAGGTCGGCGGCGGTCAGCGAACCGAGCAGCACCGGGCCGCCCTCGCAGAGCAGCCGACGGTGGCCGCGGGCACGCAGCTGGCTCAGCCCGGCGGTCAGGTCGAGGGCGCGCTCGCCGGCCGGGACGATCTCCGCGACCCGGGCCAGTCGACGTCGCCGGTCGGCCGGCGCGTCGGTCGTGGTGAGCACGATCGGCCGCGCCGGTGCGTCGGCCAGGGCCGGTTGGTCCGGGTCGAGATCGAGCGAGGCGGAGACGACGACCAGGGTGGGGTGGGTGGGTAGACCGTGCTGCCGGCGCCAGCGGCGGCGCCGGTCGTCCAGCCGCAGCGCCCGGTACTGCTCCTGGCGCAGGGTGCCGGCACCGACCAGCAGCGCGTCGCAGAGCATCCGCAGTACGCCGAAGACCCGCTTGTCCGCGCGTCCGGACAACCCGGCGGACCGGCCGGCCACCGCGACCGCCCCGTCCACGCTGGTCACGAAGTTCACCCTGAGGTGATCGTGGGCCGCGACGGCGTACGCCTCGATCAGGGCTGGGTCGTCCAGCGCGGACCCGGCCGGCTGTGGCCCGAACCTGCGGACCGGCGGGTCCGGTGCCGACGGGTCCAGAGCCGGCATGTCCGGGGCCGGTGGGTGGTCGGTCACTCGCCGGCCGGACCGGTGACCGGTGGGGTCGGAGCGGGGGTACGGTGCTGGCAGTCGCGCCAGTTACCACCCCGACACCCATCGTGCTGGCCTCTCCGGCACGCAGCGCAGATCATGGGTTCGAGCCTAGGTCAGAGAAAGGGCGGCCATGCCCCGTCAGATCTTCCACCTGCTGGTCACCCTGTCCGACATCGCGCCGCCGGTATGGCGCCGCGTCCAGGTGCCGGGCGGGTACACGCTCGACCGGGTGCACCGGGTGATTCAGCACGCGATGGGCTGGCGCGACTGCCACCTGCACTCGTTCGAGATCAACGGAGCACAGTACGGCGAGCCGGATCCGGCCGGCGAACTGCTGCTGCGTGACGAACTGGACACCCGGTTGGACGCCGTGGCCACCAAGGGGGCCCGGTTCCGCTACACGTACGACTTCGGTGACTGGTGGGAGCACGACGTCGTCGTCGAGGACGTCACCGCGCCCGAACCGGACGTGCGCTATCCGCTCTGTGCCGACGGGGACCAGGCGTGCCCCCCGGAGGACGTCGGTGGTGCCTTCGGGTACACCGAGTTCCGGGCGGCGATCGCCGATCCGGCGCATCCGCGGCACGCCGAGATGGCCGACTGGGTGAGCGCGACGTTCGATCGGTTCGGGTTCGACCCGGCGCGGGTCACCACCCTGCTGCGCCGGCTGACCTGACCACCAGGCGGCCTGACCACCCGGTCGGCCGGGCCGACCCGAATCTGACCCGGGAGCACCCGGGATCCGGCAGTAACGAAATGGGAACGCTCCCATCGGCCCCTTGACACCTCCGAAACCTCCCGGCAATCTCATGGGAGCGCTCCCGGCCGGGGTGAGTGAGATCCACGTCACTTGCTTGACCAACCGCGGAGCGCGGTCGTGCAGTGCCCGCTCCCCGGCGACGGACCCCTTTCGCCAACGCAGTTCCCGTTGTCGCGGCGGACACCACACGGTCACCCCCCACCACGAAAGCGACCTTGAGAGGGGTCAGGATGAGCGTCACGCTCCGGCGGTACGCCGCAGTCGCACTCGCCTCCGCTGTCATGTTGACGGCCACGGCCTGCGGCTCCGACGACGCCGATTCAGATCCGGACGGCCCGATCACCCTGGTCGTCGACATCTTCGGCGACGCAGGCTTCGGATACGACGAGTTGATCGAGCAGTACGAGGCCGACAACCCGAACGTCACTGTCCAGCAGCGAGGCGTGGGCCTCGGCCTCGGCGACTACAACACCCGACTCACCCAGCAGATCACCGCCGGCTCCGGCGCCGGGGACGTGGTGGCGATCGAAGAGGGCACGATGTCGCAGTTCTTCGCCCAGGCCGACAAGTTCGTCGACCTCGGTGAGCACGGCGCCAACGAGCTCGAGGGCAACTTCCTGCCGTGGAAGTGGGAAGCCGGCGTGCTGCCCGACGGCAAGGTGCTCGGCCTCGGCACCGACGTCGGCGGGATGGCGCTGTGCTACCGCTCGGACCTGTTCGAGGCGGCGGGTCTGCCGACCGACCGGGAAGAGGTCGGCGCGCTCTGGTCGAGCTGGGACGACTTCATCGAGGTCGGCCAGGAGTTCAAGGAGGCCACGCCGGACAAGGCGTTCGTCGACTCGGCGACCAGCTTCTACAACCTGGTGCTGAGCCAGATCGCCGGTGCGGGCACCGGGTACACCTACTACGACACGGGCAACCAGTTCGTGATGGAGAGCAACCCGGACGTGAAGGCGGCGTTCGACCTCACCACCGACATGATCGAGGCCGGGCTGTCGAACAACCTGCAGTCGTTCTCCAACGAGTGGAACGCCGGCTTCAAGAACGCGACCTTCGCCACCATCGCCTGCCCGGCCTGGATGACCGGTGTCATCGAGGGCCAGGCCGGCCCGGAGGCCGCCGGCAAGTGGGACATCGCCAAGGCGCCGGGTAACGGCGGCAACTGGGGCGGTTCGTTCCTGGCGGTGCCGACCTCCAGCAAGTACCAGGCCGCCGCCGCCGAGTTGGTCAAGTACCTGACCAGCCCGGATGGCCACATCGCCGCCTTCGAAGCGGTCGGCAACCTGCCGTCCTCGCCGCAGGCGCTGGCCGACCCGAAGGTCGCCGAGGCGGTCAACGAGTACTTCTCCGACGCCCCGACCGGCGAGATCTTCGCCGCCGGTGCCAGTGAGCTCAAGCCGGTCTACCTCGGCCCGAAGAACCAGGCGGTCCGTACCGCGGTGGAGAACGCACTGCGGGCGGTCGAGCAGGGCCAGTCGCCGGACGAGGGGTGGCAGGACGCCATCACGAACGGCACGGCCGCCGGCCGGTAAAGCGGTGTGACAAACGGGTGAGATGGCGCCGGCAGGACCTGCCGGCGCCATCTCACCCGCCGCGTCGCGGTGCCAGCGGCGCGTTGACCTCCCTGGCCGACGTCGGCCGGCCGCCGTACAACTGAAGGACTTTCCCGATGAGCCTGGAGCTAGACACCCCCGCGTCGGCGCAGCCGCGCGGCCACCGGGCGGGTCCGGCCGGCGGTGGGGCGGCCCGGCGCCGCTCGCTGACCCGACTGGACCTCAGACTTTCCCCCTACCTCTACGTCCTGCCGTTCTTCGTGATCTTCGCGATCTTCGGCGTCTACCCGATCGTCTACACCGTCTGGATCGCGCTGACCGACCGGTCGCCGCTCAACGCCGAGATCACCTTCGTCGGCCTGGACAACTTCGTCCGGCTGATCACCGACGACCCGCAGTTCTGGAACGCCGTCTACAACACGTTCGGCATGTTCCTGATGTCCACCGTCCCGCAGTTGCTGATCGCGCTGATGCTGGCCAACGCGCTGAACCGGCGAATCAAGGGACAGACATTCTTCCGGCTGGCCATCGCCATGCCGATCATCACCTCGACCGCGGTCGTCGCGCTGATCTTCTCCATGATCTACGCGCGGGACTTCGGCCTGGTCAACTGGTTGCTGTCGCTGTTCGGCGTCGAACCGGTCGACTTCCGGGCGAGCAAGCTCGGGTCCTGGTTCGCCATCTCCACCATGGTCGACTGGCGGTGGATCGGCTACAACGCGCTGATCTACCTGGCCGCGATGCAGGCGATCTCGAAGGACATGTACGAGGCCGCCGCGCTCGACGGTGCCTCGCGGACCCGGCAGTTCTGGTCGATCACCGTGCCGCAGCTGCGACCCACCATCATCTTCACCCTGATCATCTCGACGATCGGCGGACTGCAGCTGTTCACCGAGCCGCTGCTGTTCACCAGCGGACCCGGCGGCATCTCCGGCGGTTCCCAGGGTCAGTTCCAGACGATCACCATGTATCTGCTCGACGTCATGAACCAGCGGTTCCAGTGGGGCTACGCGGGCGCCGTATCGCTGCTGCTCTTCCTGCTCATCGCGTTCATGTCGCTGGTCAACTATCTGCTGGCCCGCCGGATCAGCTCGGACAAGTGAGGCGCGATGACCACCGCAACCCTGCAACCCGTGGCCAACAAGCCCAAGCGCGGCAAGGGCCCGTCGTCGACCTCGGAGCGGCTGTTCAAGGCGAGCCCGTTGACCTGGTTCGGCCTGATCCTGGGCGTGCTCCTGTCGTTCTTCCCGTTCTACTGGATGATCGTCATCGCGTCGCGGACCAACGACGCCGCCAACGCCTGGCCGCCGCCGTTCCTGCCCGGCGGCAACCTCGGTGAGAACATCGGCCGGGTGCTCGCCAATCAGGACGCCAACATCCTCAAAGGGCTGATGAACTCGGTCCTGGTGTCCGGCACCATCACCGTGGCGACCGTCTTCTTCGGCTCGCTCGCCGGCTTCGCCTTCGCCAAACTGCGCTTCCGGGGCAAGAACGCGCTGCTGCTCGTCGTGCTCGCCTCGATGATGATCCCGATCCAGCTCGGCGTTCTCCCGCTCTACATCCTGATGTCCGAGCTCGGCTGGCTGAACCGCATGCCGTCGGTGATCGTGCCGTTCCTGATCGGCGGCTTCGGGATCTTCATGATGCGGCAGTACGCCGAACAGGCGGTGCCCAACGAGTTGATCGAGGCGGCCCGGGTGGACGGCTGTTCCACCTGGCGGATCTTCTGGCATGTGGTCGTGCCGGCGCTGCGCCCGGCGGCGGCGGTGCTCGGTCTGCTGACCTTCATGGAGCAGTGGAACCAGTTCTTCTGGCCGTTCGTGGTCCTCGCCGACCCGACCAACCCGACGGTGCAGATCTCCCTGCGCAGCCTGAACTCGGCGTACTTCGCCGACAATTCCCAGATTTTCGCGGGAACGCTGATCGCGACGCTCCCGCTGTTCGTTGTATTCATCCTCTTCGGCCGCCAGATCATCGGCGGCATCATGGAAGGCGCCGTCAAGTCGTGACCAAAGCAGCAAGTCCGCAGACCGCCGAGTTCCGCGAAGGCTCCGGGCAGCTACTCTTTCCACCCGGTTTCCTCTGGGGTGCCGCCACCGCGGCGTACCAGATCGAGGGCGCAGCGAACATCGACGGCCGCAAGCCGTCCATCTGGGACACCTTCAGCCACACTCCGGGCAAGGTGCTCGGCGGGGACAGCGGGGACGTGGCCTGCGACCACTACCACCGTTACCGCGAGGACGTCGGGATGATGGCCGAGCTCGGCCTCAGGTCGTACCGGTTCTCGGTGTCCTGGCCACGGGTGCAGCCCGACGGGTCCGGCGCGGCCAACCAGGCCGGGCTGGACTTCTACCGTCGGCTGGTCGACGAGCTGCTGGCCCAGGGCATCGAGCCGTGGCTGACCCTCTACCACTGGGATCTGCCGCAGCCGCTGGAGGACGCCGGCGGGTGGCCGGCCCGGGACACCGCGGCCCGGTTCGCCGACTACGCGGAGCTGGTGCACGGGGCGCTAGGTGACCGGGTGCGGTACTGGACCACGCTCAACGAGCCGTGGTGCTCGTCCTTCCTGGGGTACGGCTCGGGCGTGCACGCCCCCGGGATCACCGACGGTGCCGACTCGGTCCGGGCCGCCCACCACCTGATGCTCGGCCACGGTCTGGCGGTGCAGGCGATGCGCGCGGCCCGGCCGGACCACGACTTCGGCGTCACGCTCAACCTGTACGCGGTGTCGCCGGAGACGGACTCGGCGGTCGACGTCGACGCGGCCCGGCGCATCGACGGTCTGGCCAACCGGATCTTCCTGGACCCGATCCTGCTCGGGCGGTACCCGCAGGACGTGGTGGCGGACCTGGAACCGGTGACCGATCTGGCCCACGTCCGCGAGGGCGACCTGGACGTCATCGCCACCCCGCTGAACGTGCTCGGCATCAACTACTACAGCCGGCACGTGGTCAGCGGCGCGCCGGCGCCGGACGGGGCCGACGAGCCGTCCTGCTGGCCGGGTAGCGAGCGGATCCGATTTGTCACCCGGGGGCTCCCGGTGACCGACATGGGGTGGGAGGTCGACGCCCCCGGCCTGGTGGAGGTGCTGCGCCGGGTCAACGGCGAGTACCCCGAGGTGCCGATCTACATCACGGAGAACGGCTCGGCCTACGTGGACGACGTCGTCAACGACAAAGTCGATGATCCGGACAGGTTGGCCTATTTCGACGCTCACCTGCGCGCCTGTCACGAGGCAATCTCCCACGGAGTGCCGGTGCGGGGCTACTTCGCATGGTCTTTGATGGATAATTTCGAATGGGCCTGGGGCTATTCGAAGCGCTTCGGCATGATCCACGTCGACTACGACACCCAGCTTCGAATCCCCAAGTCGAGCGCCAGGTGGTACGCCGATGTGATCCGACGTAACGGTCTGGCCGCACAATAGGCGTGGTCAGCCAGCAATAACGGGCCGCGCGGCGCCGGTTCCCCGCCGGGACCGGCGCCGGCGGCCCAAGGGTCGGAGGAACAGACGATGACAACCCAGCGCACCCGGTCACTCGGGCGGCCCACCCTCGACGCGGTCGCCGCGCGTGCCGGGGTAGGCCGGGGCACGGTGTCCCGTGTCGTCAACGGTTCGCCGCAGGTCAGCCCCGAGGCGCGGGCAGCGGTGCAGCAGGCGATCGCCGAGCTGGGGTACGTGCCGAACCGGGCAGCCCGGGCGCTGGTCACCCAACGGACCGACTCGGTCGCGCTGGTGGTCTCCGAATCCGAGGAGCGGGTCTTCGGTGAACCCTTCTTCGCCGGGATCGTCCGGGGCATCAGCTCCGGGCTGCTCGACACCCCGATGCAGCTCTGGCTGGCCATGGCCCAGTCACCCGCCGAACGGGAGCGGGTCGAGCACCATCTGACCAACCAGCACGTCGACGGCGTGCTGCTGCTGTCGCTGCACGACGCGGATCCGCTGCCGACCCTGCTCGAACAGCGCGGTCTGCCCAGCGTTCTGGGCGGGCGGCCGGCCCGGATGCTGCATCCGGACGCGCGTCCGGCCTACTTCGTCGACGTCGACAACGCCGGTGGCGCCCGGTTGGCGGTCGAGTACCTGCTGGCCGGCGGCCGGCGGCGGGTCGCCACCATCGCCGGCCCGCAGGACATGGGGGTCGGCGTCGCCCGGTTGACCGGCTACCACGAGGCGATTCGGCACAGCGGCCCACCGGGTGGCGAATCCCTGGTGGCGTACGGCGACTTCAGCGAGGGCAGCGGCACCGCGGCGATGCGCCAGCTGCTGGAGCGCCATCCCGATCTGGACGCGGTGTTCGTCGCGTCCGACCTGATGGCCTGCGGCGCTCTGCGGGCGTTGCGTGAGGCCGGCCGCCGGGTGCCCGACGACGTGGCGGTGGTCGGTTTCGAGGACGCCCCGATCGCCCGGCAGTCCGATCCGCCGTTGACCACCGTCTTTCAGCCGGTGGAGGAGATGGGCCGGCAGATGGCCCGACTGTTGCTGTCCCGGATCCGGCACGACGAGCTGCAGGTCCCGTACGTCCTGCTGGAGACTCACATGGTGGCCCGCGACTCGGCCTGATCGTGCGTCGGCCTGATCGTGCGTCGGCCTGTCAGCGACTCCGCCCGACCGGGTGAAGATCATCCGAACGGGTGATGGTGCAGCGTGTCCAACCCTGTTCTCCAGCGGTTTTCCTGCCGAGTCATGTCATCGCAACAGGGATGAAATGGTCATCGGGCAGGCTGGTTCTCGACCGGGGGAGGGGCCGGCCTGCGCTACGGGAGGACTGACATGTTGCTGAGGGTTCGCGTGACCCTGCCGGACCGGCCCGGTGCACTCGGCCAGGTGGCCCGCACGCTCGGTGTCGCGGGCGCCGATATCGTCCAGGTGACCGTCCTGGAGCGGCTGGGCGGTCGGGCGGTGGACGACTTCACCGTGGTGTGGCCGGGCGCCGCCCGGGTCGACCGGCTGCTCGCTGGACTGGCCGCGATTCCCGGCGTACAGGTCGACGGCGTCTGGCGGGCGATCGGTACTCCGGTGACCGGAGGTCAGGACGCCGAACTGCTCGCCCAGGTCGCCGCCAACCCGGTTGACGGCCTGGCCACGCTGGTTGACGCGGTGCCAGGGCTGCTGGCAGCCGACTGGGCGGCCGCGGCCGTGGTGCCGGCCGACTGGGCGATCCGCAGTGCGTCCCGGCCGCCGGCCGGCGCCGCCACGGCGCAGTCCGCCGGGCTGGCCGGGCCGGCTCCGACGCCCGGTGCGGAGTCGCGGTTCGACGGTGGCCAACTGCCCGACGATGACTTCATGACCGGCCTGACCGTGCCGGTGGACGAGCCTCCTACGGGCGGCGAACCGGCCGTCGCCTACGCGAGTTGGCGGGCGCCGGTGCCGCTGCGGCTGCCTGAGGTCACTCCGTTGCGGGCCCGGCCGATGGATGGCCCGGACGGGGTGCGGTACGCCTCGGTGCCGTTCGGCCGGGCCGGTCTGGTGCTGATCGTGTCCCGGGTCGACGGGGACGGCCTGCCGGCGGCCGCGTTCCACGTCACCGAGGTGGACCGGATCGCGCAGCTGGTCCGGGCGGCGACGGTGATCCTGGGCGACCGGTTGGATCTGGTGACCGCCGATCCGGTCGCCGCCAGAAGGTGAGACGCAGGTCGCAGACGGCACCGCGAGAAGTCACCGCCGGGCAACCTGAGGGAAACAGCGCGGCGGCAAGGTAGGAAACGGGCGCAGTGCGGCGCTGACCAAGCGGGCACCGAGCACCTGGGGAGAGGAGCAGCCATGGCGCTGTGGCGGATCAGAGCGACGGTCGACGACCGGCCGGGCTACCTGGCCGTGCTGACCGCCAGCCTGGCCTTGCGCGCGGTCAACATCCTCGCCGTCCAGGTGCACACCACCGAGGCCGGTGCGGTCGACGATTTTCTCGTCGACGCGCCCGACGCGATGACCGAAAAAGATCTCGTCGCCGCCGTGGAGCGTGGCCGGGGCCGGGACGCCTGGGCCGCCCGAGCCGAGGCCCGGGGCCTGGCCGACCAGCCCACCCGGGCGCTCGCCCTGGCCAACCGGCTGGTCCGCGATCCGGAGGCGCTCGGTGACGTGCTGCGTACCCTGCTCGGTGCCGGCTCGGTGACCTGGCGGCCGGCGCCAGCTTCGCAGGTGGCCGCCCGGTCGACGGACACGATGCGGCTGCCGGATCCGGCCGGTGGCTGCTACGACGTCGTCCGGCGGGAGCCGAGCTTCACCCCGGCCGAGTTCGCCCGGGCGCAGGCCCTGGTCGAGTTGGCGGCGGCGGTCAACCGGCGGACCGGCGATCAGGTGACGCTGATGATGCCGGACGGTGCCGAGTTGCTGCTGCGACCGGCGGTCTCCGACGATCTCAACGCGCTGCACGCGATGGTGGACCGGTGCTCGCCGGAGAGCCGTACGCCCGGTCTTCTCGGCCGACCGCCCGAGGTCGTCGCCGCCCGGCTGCGGCGGATGCTGGAACAGCCCCGGGGGGTGCTGCTGGTCGCGGTCGACTCCAGCGCGGCGGCGGACCGGATCGTCGGTGCCGGGCAACTGATCGTCGAGGGTGCGCTCGGCGAGGTCGGCCTGCTGGTCGAGGACGGGTGGCGTCGGCGTGGCGTCGGCACGGCGCTGCTGCGCCGGCTGGCCGGCCACGCCGGTCGGACCGGGCAGGCGGCGTTGGTGGCACACGTCGCCGCCAATGATCTCGGCATGCTGCGTACCCTGGCCCGGCTGCACCGGCCGGGTCCGGTCGAGCGCGACGGGGAAATGATGAGCGTCACGGTGCCGTTGGTCGATCGGCCGGTCGACATCTCGGCACCGACTCCCGCCACCACGACCTAAGCGGTTGCCCCGACGTCCCGGTCCTGGTGCGGGTCCGGTGCGTTGGACGCGAGGTCCCGGGTGGCACGGCGGGGTCTCCTCCTGTAGGACGGCAGGAGGAGACCCCGCCCCTTTGCCTGTGTCGGTTGGTCGTGGATACGGGCTTCCCAAAGCCGGGCCGAGGCGGTTAAATCAGCGGTACGCGTGACGATCGCTCCTTGTCGATGGGAGCGCTCCCATCGCGTCGGTGCCGACTGGCGCCGTGACCCCGGTGAACCATCAGCCCAGAAGAAACCATCAGCCCAGAACCATCAACCGCCATCTACCGGCTGGCCCCGCACCCCACCGGCAGGGCCGGCCGCTGACCGCCGCGACCGCGCGACCGGTATGAGGCGAGGGGCGGATGCGCCCACATCCGCCCCTCGGTGTCCTCCACGACGCGTTGCCGCGCGCGGCTCCACGGACAGGAGCGAGTGTAGTGCGCGCAGACAATCGGCCGGCCGGCCGGACCCGTTGGCGGCGCAGGCTGGCGGCCACCGGCATGGCCATCCTGCTCACCGCCGCAGCCGCGACGGCCGCAGTCCCGCGGCCCGGCGCCGCTGCGGCGCCACCGTTCAACTACGGGGAGGCGCTGCAGAAGTCGCTGCTGTTCTACGAGGCGCAGCAGTCCGGGCCGCTGCCGCAGTGGAACCGGGTCTCCTGGCGGGCGGACTCGGCACTCGACGACGGGGCGGACGTCGGCCTCGACCTCACCGGCGGCTGGTACGACGCCGGGGACCATGTCAAGTTCGGTTTCCCGATGGCCTTCACCACCACCATGCTGGCCTGGGGTGCGGTCGAGTACCGGGCCGGCTACACCAGCTCCGGGCAGCTGCCGCACCTGCTGAACAATCTACGGTTCGTCAACGACTACTTCATCAAGGCGCATCCGTCGCCCAACGTGCTCTACGGCCAGGTCGGCAAGGGCGACGACGACCACAAGTGGTGGGGTCCGGCCGAGGTGATGCCGATGGCGCGTCCGGCGTACAAGATCGATGCCAGCTGTGGCGGTTCGGACCTGGCGGCTGAGACGGCGGCCGCGATGGCCGCGTCGTCGATGGTCTTCCGACCCACCGACCCGGCGTACGCCGACATCCTGGTCGGTCACGCCCGGCAGCTCTACACCTTCGCCGACACCGTGCGCAAGGCGTACCACGAGTGCATCACCGACGCGACCAGCTTCTACCGGTCGTGGAGCGGATACCAGGACGAACTGGTCTGGGGCGCCATCTGGCTGCACCGGGCCACCGGCGAGGCGTCCTACCTGGCCAAGGCCGAGGCCGAGTACGACGACCTGGGCACCGAGCCGCAAACCGACACCCGGGCCTACAAGTGGACCCTCGCCTGGGACAACAAGCAGTTCGGCGGGTACGTGCTGCTGGCCAACCTGACCGGCAAGCAGAAGTACGTCGACGACGCCAACCGGTGGCTGGACTACTGGACCGTCGGGGTCAACGGCGAGAAGGTGCGTACCTCACCGGGCGGGATGGCGGTCCTCGACACCTGGGGCGCGCTGCGCTACGCCGCGAACACCGCCTTCGCCGCGCTGGTCTACAGCGACAACATCACCGACCCGACCCGCCGGACCCGCTACCACGACTTCGCCGTCCGGCAGATCGACTACGCGCTCGGCGACAACCCGCGCAACTCCAGCTACGTGATCGGGTTCGGCGACAACTCGCCGCGTAACCCGCACCACCGCACCGCACACGGCTCCTGGTGGGACAGCATGCAGGTGCCCGAGCAGACCCGGCACGTGCTGTACGGGGCGTTGGTGGGCGGTCCGTCCGCGCCGGACGACGCCTACACCGACCGCCGCGACGACTACGTCATGAACGAAGTCGCCACCGACTACAACGCCGGCTTCACCTCCGCGCTGGCCCGGCTGCACCAGGAGTACGGCGGCACGCCGTTGCCGGACTTCCCGCAGCCGGAGACGCCGGACATCGACGAGATCTCCGTCGAGACGACGATCATGCAGAACGAGACCCGGTCGACCGGGGTCAAGGTGATGATCTACAACAAGTCGGCGTTCCCCGCCCGGGCGTTGACCGGCGCGACGTTGCGGTACTACTTCGTCCGGGACGGTGCGGGTGCGCTGCAGGTGAGCAGCCCGTACAGCCAGGGGTGCCCGAAACCCACCGAGGCCCGGCAGCACTCGGGTGACCTGTGGTACGTCGAGGTCGACTGCTCCGGCCACACCATCGCGCCGGCCGGTCAGTCGGCGCACCGGATGGAGGTGCAGTTGAAGATCGGGGTGGCCGAGGGCGGCACCTGGGACCCGGCGAACGACCCGTCCTACCAGGCTGCCGCCGGGCCGAACCGGGCGGTCCCGCTCTACGAAGCGGGCACGCTGATCTGGGGACAGGAGCCGGATGGTCCGTCACCGTCGCCCACCCCCACGCCGTCGGTCTCGCCGTCCCCGTCCCCGTCCCTCTCGCCCACCCCGTCGCCGTCGGTCCCGCCGACTCCGAGTCCGACTCCGACCGGGTCACCGTCGCCCACTCCGACCGGCGGCCCGCCGGTGCTCGGCTGCCGGGTCGACTACACCACCAACGACTGGTCCACCGGGTTCACCGGATCGGTGACGATCACCAACACCGGTGCGTCGACGATCGACGGGTGGACGCTGCGGTTCGCGTTCCCGGGCAGCCAGCAGGTGACCCAGGGCTGGTCGGCCAGTTGGTCGCAGAGCGGCAACCAGGTCAGTGCCGGCAACGCGGCCTGGAACGGCAGCCTGGCGCCGGGCGCGAGCACCAGCATCGGCTTCAACGGCACCCACTCCGGCAGTAACCCCCGGCCGACCTCGTTCACGGTGAACGGCCTGGCCTGTACGGCCGGTTGATCTCGGCTGGTTGACCTGCGGTGACCGGCCCAGACACGGCAGGGCCGGTCACCGCGATCGGGTCGGTGACGGCAGACCGAAGCCGTACGATAAGACCGATATGTCGCTCAATTGGTCTGTCGGTGCCGGCCGGTCGGCCCGTTACCCGGTGCGGTCGTGACGGCGGCCGGTGACCCGCGCAGCCTGCTCCGTGGCGAGCAGGCACCGCGGCGCGCCACCTTCCTGGAGCTGTACTTCGACCTGGCCTTCGTGGTCGCACTCGCCCTGCTGTCGGAGACCCTGGCGGAGCACCTGAGTCCGCTGGGCGTCGTCGAGGCGGCGATCCTTTTGCTGGCCGTCTGGTGGGTGTGGGTGGTGACCACCCTGGTCACCGACCTCTACAACCCGCAGAGCCGGGCCATCAGGGTGGTCACGGTCGGGATCATGTTCGGCGTCCTGCTGATGGCGGCGGCTCTGCCGGCAGCGTTCGAGGACCGCGCGGCCATCTTCGCCGGCGCGTACGTGGCGATCCATCTGGGCCGTGGCCTGTTCTTCTTCGTCGCGCTGCACGACCAGATGGCCCGGCAGCGCGCGGTGCGGATCTGGGGCTGGTTCGCCGTCTCGGCGGTTCCCTGGCTGGCCGGTGCGCTGGCCGACGGGACCGCCCGGGTGGCGCTCTGGGGTGTCGGGCTGGCCATCGACTACACGGTCTTCGCGCTCGGCTATCCCGCACCCCGCCGAGGGCGAATCCCGGCAGCCCAGTTCAACCCGACCGCCGAGCACCTGGCCGAGCGGTACCACCAGTTCTTCATCATCGCCCTGGGCGACATCATCCTGGTGGCCGGGCTGGCGTCGAGCCGTAGCGAGGTCACCCCGGTCAGCGCCGCCGGGTTCGTCGTGGCCTTCGCCAGCGCGACCATCCTGTTCCGGATCTACGTGCACTGCGCCGGGGCGCGGCTGACCGACGCGATCGAGGCCGCCCGCGACCCGGGGCGGTTCACCCGTTCCGCGCCGTACACCCATCTGCTGATGATCGCCGGCGTGGTGGCCACCGCGACCAGCGCGAAGTTCATCATCGAACACCCGACCGACCCGGTTCCGGTCAACTGGCTGACCATCATGATCGGTGGACCGGTCATCTTCCTGCTGGGCCGCAGCAGGCTCGAGTACGAGGTGTTCGGCCGGGTCGCCTGGCCGCTGCTGGCGGGTGTGCTCCTGCTGGCGTTGACCGTGCCGGCGCTGCTGGCCGGACCGGCGTTGCTGGTCGCGATCTGCGCCAACCTGGTGCTGTCGGTGATCATCCTGTTCGACCTGGCGCTGCGCGGTCGGCGCAACCCGGTGCCGCCCGCTCCGCCGCTGTGACCACCGGCGCCGCCCCGGGTGACGGCCGCCCCGCCGGGGGTGCCGGGCCGGGCAGGTCGCTGGCCCCGGCCGGACCGGATGGTCCAGCCGGGGCCAGCGAGCAGGGTCAGCCGTTGTTGGCCAGCGCCACCAACCGGGCGCGGGTGCCGTTCCAGTGGTTGCGGTCGACCGCGCCGGAGACGCCGGGGACGCTACCGCTGGCGGTGTACTGCCAGAACGACCAGTACGGCGCGCCGGCCGGCAGGGTGCCAGGGCTGCTCGCCCACCGGGCCAGCCACAACGGGTGGTTGCTCCACGGTCCGGTCCAGTTGCCGGTGCAACTGCTCCACCAACTGGTGGTGGTGTAGATGACGGCGTACCGCCCGGTGCGCGACCGGTAGGTGTTCAGGAAGCTGCTTATCCAGTTCCGCATCGCCGACTGGCTCAGCCCGTAGCACATCGCGCCGTACGGGTTGTGCTCGATGTCCAGCGCGGCCGGCAGGGTCCGACTGTCCGCCGACCAGGCGCCGCCGTTGCTGGCCAGGTAGTTGGCCTGGACCGAACCGGAGGACCGGTCCGGCAGCGCGAAGTGGTACGCACCCCGGATCACCCCCGCGTTGTACGCGGCGACGTAGTTGGTGTTGAACCGGGGATCCTTGTAGCTGGTGCCCTCGGTGGCCTTGATGTAGGCGAACTCGATGCCGCTGTTGCGCACGCTGGTCCAGTTGATCGATCCCTGCCAGTGCGAGACGTCGATGCCCGGGGTGGTGGCCGCCTGCGCCGGTGCCGCGGTGCCGGCGACCAGCGCGGCGGTGGTCAGGATCAGCGTCAGGCCGGTGGCCAGCAGCCGGCGGCCGGTGCCGCGGCGGTCGGTGGTGTTGCCGGTACGGGTGTGCGGGTGCGCGCTGAGGGTCGTTGCCATCGTCTGTTTCCTTCTCACGGGTCGGTCCGGCGGTCAGCCGGCGCAGTAGACGAGACGGTTCGGGCTGCCCGCCCCGGGGTCGGTGATGACACCGGTGGTGGCGTTGCGGACCAGGTAGTTTCCGACCTGCGCCGCGCTCCACGAGGGGTTCCTGGCGGCGACCAGTGCCGCGCAGCCGGTGACGTGCGCGGTCGCCATCGAGCTGCCGCTGAGTACCCGGATCGCCGAGTTGTCGGTGTGCCAGGTCGAGGTGATGCTCGCCCCGGGTGCGAACAGGTCCAGGCAGGAGCCGTAGCTCGACGAACTCATCCTGGCGTCGGTGATCGTCGTACCGGCGACGGTCAGTGCCTCCGGCACCCGAGCCGGTGAGGTGTTGCAGGCACTGGTGTTGGAGCCGCCGGCCGCCACCGCGTACGTCACGCCGGATTGGATCGAGTTGACGACTGCGGCATCCAGCGTGCTGCTGGCACCGCCGCCGATCGACATGTTGGCGACCGCGGGTTTGATCGCGTTGGCGGTCACCCAGTCGATTCCGGCGATCACCCCGGAGATCGACCCCGAGCCGCTGCAGCTGAGTACCCGTACCGGCACCAGTTGGACGGCCTTCGCGACGCCGTACGCCTTGCCGCCGATCGTTCCCGCGACGTGCGTGCCGTGGCCGTTGCAGTCGTCGGCCGGTCCACCGTCGATCACGTCGAAACCGGTGCTGACCCGGCCGAAGAGGTCGCTGTGGGTTCGGTGGATACCGGTGTCGATGACGTAGGCGTGGACGTTGGGTGCGGTGGTGGGATAGGCGTAGCGGTTGTCCAGCGGCAGATTGCGCTGGTCGATCCGGTCCAGTCCCCAGGACGGCGGGTTCAGTTGGACGCCGGCGGTCAACGGCGCGACGGTGTGGTCCTGCTCGACGTAGGCGACGGCCGGGTGGGCGGCCAGCCGGCGGGCGGCGGTGGCGCTCATCCGGGCGGTGAAGCCCTCGACGGCGGTGTCGAACACATGCTGCACGTCAGCGCCGTACCGGTCGGCGAGCCGCCGGGCCGTCGGCGCGGTGGCCGCGGCGTCGTCCAGCACCACGATGTAGCTGTCCGGGATGGCGGTGGTGCCACCGGCCCGGCGGATCTCGCCGAGTGGTCCGGCGGCCTGGGCCGCTGCCGGCCAACTGACCAGCGCCAGCAGCGCGGCCAGCCCAGCGGTGAGAGTTTTCCGGGTTGCGGAAATGGTCACAGGACGTCCCCTTCGACAGGTCTGGCCCGCCCCGCCCGCCTCGACGGCGGGTGGGCCGAGCTTCACCCCCTACTCTCTTGCTAGGAGTAGTCGTCTAGATACCCATCATCATGGATATCTAGTTGACGTTATGGTGCCGTCGGGATGCATGACGCGGCGGGTCGCGGTCGGCGACTGCCGCGTTGCGGCGCGTCTTCGCCGCTCGTCGGCCCGGCTGCTGTTCACTGTGCAACGACGCATGGGCGAGGAGGACGGGCATGGCCGATCAGGACGGTGCCGCTGCGGGCGACGCCGACGGTGCCGGCTCGGGCTATGCCGGACGGGACGGCGACGCCACGGCGCGGGCCCGACGCGGAATCCGTGACTGGGTCCGCGCCGCCGCACGGCGTTCCGGGGCAGGACTGAGCGACGCCACCCCGTACGGCATCCTCGCCTTCCTCACCGCCTCGGCGCTGGCGCCGATCGCCGCCGGGATCGGCTCCAACGGACTGCTCGCCGCAGCCGTCGAACAGCTCGGCCAGATCGGCGGCGGCTACCTGTCCGACGCACTGGTCGACACCGCCGACCGGATGCGCGGCCGGCGGGCCACCGAGGCACAGTGGCGCGAGGCGCTGGCCGAGGAGCTCCTGGACAGACTCGCCGACGAAGGGGAACAGTCCCAGGCGATCCGCGCCGAACTCGGTGAGCTGCTGCGGGGTATCGACGCGGTCGAAGTGGCGCTGGCCACCGCGGCCGAGACCGACGCGCAGCTGCGCGACGACCTCGCCGCCACGTTCCAGGCCCTCGGCCACGACGTCGGCGCGCTGCGGTGGATGCTGACCGACGTCCACCGCGTGCTCGGCGAGATCCGCCGCGAACTGGCGAAACGCAGCCATGAGCAGCGCGTCGAGATGGACCGGGTACGCCGGCAACTGCTCACCATCACCCAGCTGAGCAGCCGGGTGCAGGCACCCGCCGAACCGCAGGTGGAACCGGACCGGTCAGCCCCTGGGCCGGACGCGACCGACGACCAGGTGTGCCCGTTCCCCGGCCTGGCCGCCTTCGAGCCGGAGGACGCGCCCTGGTTCCACGGCCGGCAGGAGCAGACCGCGCAGGTGCTCAGCCGCCTCGCCGAGCAGGCGGTGGGCGGTCCACCGCTGATCGTCACCGGGGTGTCCGGGGTCGGCAAGTCGTCGGTACTGCGCGCCGGGGTGCTGCCGGCGATCGCCGCCGGTGCGCTCGGTCCGGCGGACCGGTGGCCATGGCTGCTGATGACACCTGGCGCCCGGCCGTTGGACGAGCTGGTCGACCGTACGCTCGTCGCCGCCGGCGCGGACGCCGCGGACCTGCCGGCGTCGCGGGTGCACGCGGCCCCGGAGCTGTTCGGTGCGCTCGCCGCCCGGGCCGCGCCCGCCGACGGTCGGCTGGTGATCGTGGTGGACCAGTTCGAGGAGCTGTTCACCGAGTGCGCCGACCCGGCCCACCGGCTGGCCTTCGTGACCGCGCTGGCCGCCGCCGCCCCGGCCGTCGTGGTGATCGCGGTCCGCGCCGACTTCTACGCCGACTGCGCCGAACTGCCGCCGCTGGCACATGCACTGGCCGCCGGACATCTGGTCCTCGGTCGAATGGACGCCGACCAACTGCGTCGCGCGGTGACCGAGCCGGCGACGCGGGCCGGCCTGGAGATCGAACCCGGGCTGGTCGAGCTGCTGCTCACCGACTTGAACGCGACGGCACCGGCCGGCTACGACCCGGGGGCGCTGCCGCTGCTGGGCCACGCGCTGCGGGCGACCTGGCAGCGGCGCGACGGGCGGCGGCTGACCGTGGCCGGCTACCGGGCCACCGGCGGGATTCGCCGCGCCGTCGCCGAATCGGCCGAACGGATCCACCTCGACCTGCAACCCGCCGGCCGCGCCGCGCTGCGGACCGCGATGCTGCGCCTGGTCACCGTCACCGACACCGGGGCGGTGGCCCGCCGTCGGGGCGCCAGCCGGCTGTTCGACGCCGACCTGCTGTCCCGGCTGGTCCGGGCCAGGCTGGTCACCGTCGCCGCCGACACCGTCGAGATCAGCCACGAGGCGCTGCTGACCAACTGGCCGCGCCTGGACAGCTGGCTCGCCGAGGCACGGGACGAACTGATCCGGCGGCAGCGGCTGACCGTCGCCGCCGAGGACTGGCGGACCGCCGGCCGCGATCCCGACCTGCTGTTGCGCGGCACCCGGCTGGCGCTGGTGCGGGACCAGGTCGACCGCGACGACCTGTCCGCGACGGAGGTCGACTTCCTGTCCGCGAGCGTGGCCGCCACCGAGGCCGCCGAACTGGCCCGGCTGCGCGGCGTACGGCGGCTGCGCCGGCTGACCGTGGGTCTCGCGGCGGCGCTGCTGCTCGCCGTCGCCGGCGGGCTGGTCGCGGTGAACCGGCAGGCCGCCGCCGAGGACCAACGCCGGCAGGCGACTTCCCGACAGCTGGCCGCCGAGTCGCAGATCGCCGCGGCCGCCGACGACGACCTGCTCGCCGTAGGCAGGGCGCTGGACGCCTGGGACCAGGCACCCACCGTCGAGGCGTACGGTGCGCTGCTGTCCGCGCAGGCGGCGGGGACGATCGGGCCGTTGGGCACCGGGCCCGGCGGGCTGTCCACCGCGGTCAGCCCGGACGGCACGGTGGCGGCGGTGGGACACCAGGACGGTCTGGTCCGGCTCTGGGACGTCGCCACCCTGCGCCAGCGCGACGTCGAACTGCGACACGCCACCGACGCCGGCGTGGTGTCCCTGGCCTTCTCCCCGGACGGCCGGTTCCTCGCCTCCGGCTCGTTCAGTAGGGACGGCGTCCGGATCTGGGACGTGACGACCGGTCAGCTGCGGCACACCCTGCCGGCGGTCGGCGCGCTCGGCTGGCTGCCCACCGGCGCCACCGTCGTCGCCGGACGACTCGGCGCCGACCTGTCGCCCGAGCTGCAGATCGGCGGCTGGTCGGCGACCACCGGCGAACTGCGGTGGTCGCTGCCGACCGGGATGCTCGGCTACGACCTGACCGTCAACGCCGACGGTACGCTGCTGGCCGTCGCCAACCCCACCGACGGTGACACCCAGGTCTGGCGGCTGACCGGCCGGACCCTGATCCGGACCTTGCCCGCCGCCCAGCAGGTGGCCTTCGGTCCGGACGACGTACTGGTGACCAGCGGACCCGACGGGGCTTTGAACAGCTGGTCGGTGACGTCCGGCGAGCGCACCGCCCTGCAAGCCGGGCCGTTTCGCGCCGCGGTGCCGCTCGCCGTCACCCCGGACGGCTCGCTGCTGACCACCGGTGGGTGGCGCACCGGTCGGATCGACAGTTGGGCGTTGAGTACGGGGGTGGTCTCCTCGGCCTTCACCGGCTACGTCGGCCGGGTCGTCGCCGACGTGGCGGTGGCCGCCGACGGCCGGACCGTCGCCGTCACCGGACCGGACGCCCCGACCGTGCTGTTCCGGCGCACCGGGGTGCTGCTGCGGCATCCGCAGTCGGTTCAGTTCGTCGCGGTCGACCCGGCGGCGGACCGGGCGGTCACCGCCGCCGGCGACGACGTGGTGCGGATCTGGGATCTGGGCACCCGCGCGGTGCGGGCGACCGTCCGCGCCTCTGACACCGTCACCGGGGTCGCGGTCGCCGGTGACGGCACGTTCGCCGTCAGCACCGCCGGCAGCGGTATGCTGCGTTACACCGTCGCCGGTGAGCTGGTCGCGCACGGCACCGCCGCCGGGCGGGACGGCTGGACGACCAGACATCCGGCGTACTCGCCGGACGGACGGCTGCTCGCCGTCGCCGTACTCGACCCGGCGGGCGAGCACGACGGGGTGCTGGTCTGGCGGCTGGACCGGGACGCCGAGCCGACCTTCCTGCCGACCGGTGGCGCGGTGAGCGCGCTGGGCTTCGGCGCTGACGGGAGCACGCTGCTGGCGACCGCCAACCAGGGTGTGGTGAGCAGCGACGAGGCGGTGACCGGGGCCGAGCTCAGATCGTGGCACGCCGCCGACCTGTCCGGCAGGGACCGGGCGGTCATCGCGGACCTTCAGCTCACCGGCCTCGCGGTCAGCCCGGACGGAGACCTGGTCGCGGTGGCCCGCAGCAACGGTCAGGTCGAGCTGCGGACCGTCGCCGGACTCGACCTGGTCGGCACAGTGGACATCCCCACCACCAGGCTGTCCGGGGTGGCCTTCAGCCCAGACGGCGAACGGCTGGTCACCACCGCCGTTAGCGACGACCTGGTCCGGGTGTGGCAGGTCGACGGCGGCACGTTGACGGCGGTGCTCGTCGGGCACGTCGACAACGTCAACGCGATCACGTTCACCCGCGACGGGCTGCTGGTCAGCGGTTCGACCGACACCTCGGGCCAGGTGTGGGACCTCGACCCGGACCGGGTCGCGGCCCGACTTTGCGAGGTGGCGACGCCGGCGGCCAGCGCGGTCGGCGACGAGCCGCCGCGTCGGTGCCGCTGACGGGTACGGCCCAGCCGCCGGGGCGGCCCAGCCGGGCCGGTCAGCTCGGCCGGACCTCGCCGTGCTCGACGCACCGCGCCGACCAACCGGCCGGCAGCACCTGCACCTTCATCCGCCGTCGGCACCTGGTACAGAAGCGGGGCGGCTCCCAGGCCCGCGCCGCCGCGCAGCCGTCGTGGTTGCCGGTGCCCGTCCCGGCACCGCACCGGTCGCACCAGATCGCCTCCACGCCGACTCTCAGATCGTCGCGGACAGCGCCTTGACCGGCATCTTCAGGTCGTCCAGCAGCGCCAGGTCCTCCGTCGCCGGGCGCCCCAGAGTCGTCAGATAGTTGCCGACGATCACCGCGTTGATGCCGCCGAGCAGCCCGTCCCGGGTGCCCAGATCGCCGAGAGTGATCTCCCGGCCGCCGGCGTACCGCAGAATTGTTCGTGGCATCGCCAGCCGGAAGCCGGCGATTGCGCGCAACGCGTCCCGGGCGTCGACCACCGGACGGTCGCCCAGCGGCGTACCGGGCCGTGGGTTGAGGAAGTTCAGCGGCACCTCGTGCGGGTCGAGGGCGGCCAGCTGCGCGGCGAACTCGGCCCGCTGCTCGATCGTCTCACCCAACCCGAGGATGCCGCCACAGCACACCTCCATACCGGAGTCGCGCACCATCCGCAGCGTCTCCCACCGCTCCTCGAAGCTGTGCGTGGTCACCACGTTCGGAAAGTAGGAGCGGCAGGTCTCCAGGTTGTGGTTGTACCGGTGCACCCCCATGTCGACCAGTTCGTCGACCTGCTCCCGGGTCAGCATCCCGAGCGACGCCGCGACCTGGATGTCCACCTCGGCCCGGATCGCGGCGACACCCTGCCGCATCTGCCGCATCAGCCGGGCGTCCGGCCCCCGCACCGCCGCCACGATGCAGAACTCGGTGGCCCCGGTCGCCGCCGTCTGCCTCGCCGCCTCGACCAGCGACGGGATGTCCAGCCACACCGCCCGTACCGGCGAGGTGAACAGGCCGGACTGGGAGCAGAAGTGGCAGTCCTCCGGACAGCCGCCGGTCTTGAGCGAGACGATCCCCTCCACCTCGACCTCCGGCCCGCACCAGCGCATCCGCACCTCGTGGGCGAGTTGCAGCGCGGCCGGGACCTGCTCGTCGGGCAGCCGCAGCACGGCGAGGACCCCGGCCTCGTCCAGGCCGACGCCACGCTCCAGGACTTGGGCGCGGGCTAGGTCGAGGATGTCGGACATGGTCGTACCCTACAAGGCGGCGCGAACGACGAGGGGGACCCGTGGCGGACTGGTTGGACGGCCTGCGGCGGCGGGCCGAGCTGCGGGCCAAGGCCGGGCTGGCCCGCGAGCTGCACCCCCGTACCGCCGACGACCCGCTGACCGATCTGGCCGGCAACGACTACCTCGGGCTGGCCACCCACGCCGAGGTGGTCGCGGCGGCGACGGACGCCCTACGCCGGTACGGCCTCGGCGCGACCGGCTCGCGGCTGGTCCGTGGCTCCACCGACGCGCACGCCGCGCTGGAGACCGACCTGGCCGACTGGCTCGGCACCGACCGGGCGCTGGTCTTCTCCTCCGGCTACCTGGCCAATCTCGGCGCGGTCCGGGCGCTGGTCCGGCCCCGTACCCTGCTGGTCTGCGACGCGCACAACCACGCCTCGCTGATCGACGGCGGCCGGCTCGCCGGCGCGCAGACCGAGGTCGTCGCGCACGCCGACCCGGCCGCCGTGGACGCGGTGCTGACCGCCCACCCCGGGCGGCCCGCAGTGGTCGTCACCGAGTCGGTCTTCTCCGTCGACGGCGACCTGGCGCCGCTGGCCGCGTTGCACGCGGTCGTCCGCCGGCACGGTGCGCTGCTACTGGTCGACGACGCGCACGCGCTCGGTGTCATCGGGCCGGCCGGTACCGGCGGCGTCGCCGCCGCCGGGCTCGCCGGCCAACCCGACGTGGTGGTCACCGCCACGTTGTCCAAGGCGCTCAGCGGTGCCGGGGGAGTGCTGGCCGGGCCGCAGCCGCTGATCCGGCACGTGGTCGACACCGGGCGTACCTTCATCTTCGACACCGCGCTCGCCCCGGCGGTCGCCGCCGGGACGCACGCCGCGCTGACGCTGGCCCGCGACGGGGCGCGGCTGCGGGCCGAGCTGACCGGCCGGGTCGCCGCCGCCGTGGGCCGGTTCACCAGTGCCGGTCTCGACGTCGGCGGGCCACCGGCCGGCGGGGTGGTGTCGATCGGCGCGCCCGGCCCGGAGACCGCGCTCGCCTGGGCCCGGGACTGCCGCGACCGGGGAGTCGCGGTCGGCTGCTTCCGGCCACCGTCCACCCCGGACCAGCGGTCCCGGCTGCGGATCACCGTCAACGTCGGGATCCCCCGGGCCGACTTCGACCGGGCGCTCGACGTGATCGTGGAGTGCGCGCCGTGACCGGCTGGCACGGTGCGGTGGTCGTCACCGGCACCGACACCGGCGTCGGTAAGACCGTGGTGACCGCGGCGATCGCCGCCGCCGCCCAGGCCGCCGGCCTGCGGGTGGCGATGGTCAAACCAGGCCAGACCGGCGCGGCGACCGGCGAGCCGTCGGACGCCGACGTGGTGACCCGGCTGGCCGACCCGGCAACCGTACGCACCATCGCCAGCTACCCCGAGCCGCTGGCCCCGCTGGCCGCCGCCCGGGTCGCCGCGGCCGAGCCCCTGGAGCTGTACGCGGCCGTCGACGCGGTACGCGAGGAGGCCGACAAGCACGACCTGGTGCTCGTCGAAGGGGCGGGCGGGCTGCTGGTGCCGATGGGGCTGCGACCCTCCGGTGAGCCGTGGACCATCGCCGACCTGGCGGTGTCGCTCGGCGCGCCGGCGGTGGTGGTGTCCCGGGCCGGGCTGGGCACCCTCAACCACACCGCGTTGACCCTGGAGGCGCTGGACCGCCGGGCGGTCCCCGCCGGCGTGGTGCTCGGTGCCTGGCCGGCCGAGCCCGAACTGGTGCACTGGGCGAACCTGAGCGAACTGGTGCCGACCATGGTCGGCGCGGTGCCCGACGGTGCCGGCACCCTCGAACCGGGGGTGTTCCGCCGCTCCGCGCCCGGCTGGCTGACCCCGGCGCTGTACGGCGTACTGGACGACTGGCGGGCGTGGGCGGACGAGACCAGTTGACCACCCGGCCCCGCGCGGGGCAGCGTCAGCCCGCCGGGGCGGTGTCCGGCGGCGGCCGGGTGTCCGGCGGCCGCCGCCGGATCACCAGCGCGTCCGGCATCCGGAACGACAGGTTGTCCGGTGACCACGGTGCCCGGACCACCTCGGCGCTGGTGAGCAGCGGCACCGCCTGCTCGACCACTACCGCCGACTCCATCCTGGCCAGCTGTGCCCCCACGCAGCGGTGCGCCCCCGCGCCGAAGGCCAGATGCCGGCGGGAACCCGGCTGACCGGGGACGAACTGGTCGGTCCGCGCCACCACGGCCGGGTCCCGGCCGGCCGCGGCCAGCCAGAGCACGATGCTGGACCCGGCGGGCACCGGCTCGCCCGCCACCGTCGTGTCGAGCGCGGCCCGCCGCCGCCAGGTCACGATCGGCGGCACCAGACGCAGCCCCTCCTCGACCACGTCGTCGACGTCGACCGAGCCGTCGGCGAGCCCGGCGAGCACGGCCGGCTCGCCGGCCAGCCGGTGCAGCAGCAGCGTCAGGAACTGCGAGGTGGTCTCCTGCCCGGCGACCAGCAGGAAGAACAGCGCACCGACCACCGAGTCGACCGGCTGCCCGACCTCGCGCAGCGACTTCGCCAGCCCGCCGCCGGTCGCCGCGAAGTCGCGCAGCACCGTGTGGAACCGGCCCACCGTGTGAGCCAGCTCGTGCTGCCGGCCGGCGTCGACCGGGGCCCAGAACAGCTCCAGCGCGGCGCGGGCGAACCGTTTCACCGTGTCGGTCGCGGCCGGTGGCAGCTGCACCAGCCGGGCCAGCACCAGCAGCGGCAGGTCGGCGGCCAGCCCGGCGTACAGGTCGACCCGGCCGCCGGCGGCCAGCGTGGCGGCCAGCCCGGCCACCCGCTCGCGGACCAGCCCGGCCAGCCAGTCCCGTTGGGCGGCGACCCGGGTCGGGTGCAGCGCCTCGGCGACCACCGCCCGGATCGCCGGATGGCTCGCGGTGCCGTTGTTCGCCAGCGTCGGTGGCAGCCGGAAACCGTACGAGGCCAGCACCCGCAGCGCGGCGACCGGCACCGGGGTGACCGCGTCCAGTGCGTTGTCCGGCCGGAAGGTCGCCGGATCGGCGAGCACCTGACGGACCAGGGCGTGCCGGGTCACCAGCAGGTGCGGGGCACCGGTGTGGTCGGCGACCCGGACCACCGGCGGCCACCGGTCGTCGACCCTCTCCCAGTTGCGGAACAGCACCCGGTCACGCTAGCGCCCGCGCCGGCCGGCGAACCGGCGGGCGCAGCCGCCAGACCCGGGTACGCCGGACCCGCACGCTCTCCAGCGCCGGTGGCACCGGCACCTGGTAGTCGGCCAGTTCGGTGAACCGCTCCCGGGGCAGGTACGCCCGGTCCGGGTCACCGACCAGCACCAGGGCCCCGTCGGCGGCGGCGCCCAGCAGGAAGCGCAGCATCCGGGCGGCCATCGCCTCGCTGTAGAACACGTCACCGGCCAGCACCACCTGCGCGTCGCCGTGGTCGCCGTCGAGCAGGTCGGCGACGGCGACGTCCAGCCGTACCCGGTTCGCGGCGGCGTTGAGCCCGGCGGCGGCGCCGGCCACCGGGTCCACGTCGACCGCGCGTACCGTCGCCGCCCCGGCCCTGGCCGCCGCGATGGCGGCCAGCCCGGAGCCGCTGGCCAGGTCCAGCACCCGCAGGCCGGCGACGGTCTGCGGACGGTCCAGCAGGAACCGGGCCAACGCCTGGCCGCCCGCCCAGGGAAACGCCCAGAACGGCGGCGGCTGTTCGCTGCGGAACTCGCCCTCGGTCAGCTCCCACAGGCCGATCGGCTCGGCCGCCTGGTAGAGCCGCAGTTCCGGCACGTGGGCCACCGGGGCGAGCCGGGCATGGGCGCGGACGAAAGTCGACAGCTCGGCGCTCGACAGATCAGTGGTCACCATCCGGATTGTGCCCGGCCGGCCCGTAGGCGCCGGTCGCGGCCGGCGGTTACCGGTTCACCACAGGTGGTGAATTAACCCGTTTCAGTTCGCACTGGGTGAGAAGAACGGACCCTGTCCGGTCCACCGGTACGGCCGTACCGTGGCCAGTGGACACGGCGACGGATGCCGGGTGGCAACCCGGAGAAGGTGGTGAGCTGGGTGGGGCGAATCGCGGCCCGGGTCGGGGTCGGGCTGGCCGCAGCGGCCGGACTGGTGCTGACCGCGGCGACACCGGCGTTCGCCCAGGGCGGCTACCGGGCACAGGTCACCGAGTTGCCGGACGAGGCGGTCGCCGGTGCCGGGCCGGTCGAGATGACCGTGGTGATCAGCCGGAACCTCGGCGGTGAGTGTGAGAAGGTCCGCTGGTCGTTGGTGCTGCGCTCGGACGGTGTCGGCCTCGACGAGATCCGGGCGGCCCGGGTCGAGCAGGGCGCGGCGTTCGCGGTCGACGTGCAGACCGACGGTGACGACGCGCGGCTGACCGACGTGCAACTCGACCCCGGCATCCTCTGCGCCGACCGTACGGTCACCGCGCATTACCAGTTCAGCTTCGCCGACGACGCCGAGGGCAAGGTGACCTTCACCGTCGAGGCGTACGACGAGAACACGCAGCTGCTGGCCGACACTGCGGCGACCCTGCCGGTGGTCGGCGAGCCCGGTGGCTCGGATCCTGAGCCGTCCGCGCCGGCCGAAGAGCCGGTGGACAACCAACCCGGGTCTGCGGTGCCGGACGGCGACGCACCGGCCGGGACCGGTGGTGGTGGCCCGCAGCCGGTGGACGCGATCCCGGCGGGCGACGCCTCCGGTATCCCGGTCGCCTGGTTCGTCGCCGGTGGCGCGATGGTCTTCGTCGGCTTCGGCCTGCTGCTGCGGGTCCGGGCCCGGCTGATGCGCGGCCTCGCCGACCCCGACGACGCGGTGCCGGCCGGCGCCGGTGCGGGTACCGGGGCACCACAGTTCGGCGGTGCCGGTCCGGCGGCGTTCGGCGGCTGGAGCCCGCCGGGCCGGGCCGGCCGGACCGGTCGCTTCGGCTCAGGCCGGCAGGCCGACCCGGGTGGCCGCCGCCGACCAGGCTTTGGCACCGGCCGCCGTGGGCAGATACGTCCGTAGCCGACGACCGCGCCGAATCAACGCCCGCAGCTCGGCGAGCCCGCCCCGGACCGCCCCGGCCGCTCGGGCCTGCACCACGACGTTGCCGAGCGCGGTCGCCTCGACCGGGCCGGCGACCACCGGCAGCCCGCAGGCGTCCGCGGTGAGCTGGCAGAGCAGTTCGTTGCGGGCCCCACCGCCGACCAGATGCACCACGGTCACCTCGAGGTCGGCGAGTTCGGCCGCCTGACGTAGCGCCGACCGGTGGGCGAGGGCGAGGCTGTCGACGACGCAGCGGACCACGGCGGCGGGCGAGTCCGGCACCGGCTGACCGGTGCCCGCGCACGCCCGGGCCAGCCGGGCCGGCATGTCACCGGGTGGCAGGAACGCCGGGTCGTCCGGGTCGACCACCGCGGCGAGCGGCGGCTGGCGGGCGGCCTGCGCCAGCACGGCCGCCAGCCCCACCGGCCGGCCCTGCTCCCGCCAGTGCCGCAGGCATTCCTGCAGCAGCCAGAGACCCATCACGTTGCGCAGGTACCGCACGGTACCGTCGACGCCCGCCTCGTTGCTGAAGTTCGCCGCCCGGCTGCCCGCCGACAGCACCGGCGCGGCCAGTTCGAGCCCGACCAGCGACCAGGTGCCGCACGAGATGAAGGCGAACGACCCGTCCACCGCCGGTACGGCGACCACCGCCGACGCGGTGTCGTGCGAGCCGACCGTGGTCACCGGCACCGGCCGGTCGGCGCCGATCGCGGAGCGCACCTGGTGACGCAGTTCTCCGGCCGGCTCACCCGGTCGGCGCAGCGGCCCGAAGAGCCGTTGCGGGATGCCGGCGTCGGCGATCACGTCCGTCGCCCAGCGGCGGGTGTGTACGTCGAGCAGTTGGGTGGTGGAGGCGTTGGTGACCTCGGTGCCGACCTGCCCGGTCAGCCAGTAGACGAGCAGGTCGGGGATCATCAGCAGCCGGTCGGCGGCCGCCAGCGTCGGCGTGTCGGCGGCCGCGACCAGCTGGAACAGCGTGTTGAACGGCAGTTGCTGGACGCCGGTGGCCCGGTAGAGCCGGTCGGCGCCGAGCCGGGCGACCACCCGGTCGGCGACCCCGTCGGTGCGCCGGTCCCGGTAGTGCACCGGGTTGGCGAGCAGCGCACCACCGCTGTCCAACAGTCCGTAGTCGACCGCCCACGAGTCGACGCCGATGCTGGTCAGGTCGGCCCGGCGGGCCAACGCCGCCCGTAACCCGGTCAGCGTCTGTGCGTACAGCCGCAGCACGTCCCAGTGCAGGGTGTCGGCCACCTGCACCGCGTCGTTGTCGAACCGGTGCACCTCGGTCAGCGTGACACCGTCCGGGTCGACCTCGCCGAGCATCACCCGGCCGCTGGCCGCGCCGAGATCGACGGCGGCCACCGCGGCCTGGTCGGTGGTCACCGCAGGAAGGCCGCGGGCACGCCGGCGTCGACCGGCAGGTGGGTGCCGGTGGTGTGGGAGAGCTCGTCGGTGGCCAGCACGAAGACGGCGTTCGCCACGTGCTCCGGCAGCACCTCACGCTGCAGCAGCGTGCGGCGGGCGTAGAACGCGCCCAGCTCCGCCTCGGGTACGCCGTACACGGCGGCCCGCTGGGCACCCCAGCCGGCGGCGAAGATCCCCGAGCCGCGGACCACGCCGTCCGGGTTGACGCCGTTCACCCGGATGCCGTGCGCGCCCAGCTCGGCGGCGAGCAGCCGCACCTGGTGCGCCTGATCCGCCTTGGCCGCGCCGTACGCGACGTTCTCCGGCCCGGCGAACACCGAGTTCTTGCTGACCACGTAGATGATGTCGCCGCCGAGACCCTGGTCGACCATGATCCGGGCGGCGGCCCGGGACACCAGGAACGACCCCCGCGCCATCACCCGGTGCTGCCGGTCCCAGTCGTCGTCGGTGGTCTCCAGCAGCGGCCGGGACAGCGACAACCCGGCGTTGTTGACCACCAGGTCGACCCCGCCGAAAGCCCGCGCGGCACGGGCCAGCGCCGCCTCGACCGCACCGGCGTCGGTGACGTCCACGGTGACCGCCACCGCCCGGTCCGGCCCGCCGATCCCGCCGGCCACCTCGGCGGCGGCGGCGCCGTCGCGGTCGGCGACGACCACGCTGGCGCCCTCGCCGGCCAACCGACGGGCGGTGGCCGCGCCGATGCCCGACCCGCCGCCGGTGACCAGCGCGACCCGCCCGGCCAACGGCCGGGGTGCCGGCAGCCGACGCAGCTTCGCCTCCTCCAGCGCCCAGTATTCGATGCGGAACTTCTCCGCCTCGTCGATCGGCGTGTACGTCGACACCGCCTCGGCGCCCCGCATCGCCTCGACCGCGTTGCGGTAGTACTCACCGGCGATCCGGGCCGTCGCGGCGTCCCGCCCGTAGCTGAACATGCCGACCCCCGGCACCAGCACGATCGTCGGATCGGCGCCGCGCATCGGCGGCGAGTCCGGCCCGGCGTGCCGCTGGTAGTAGGCCCGGTACGCGTCCCGGTACCGCTGGTGCAGTTCACCGAGCCGGTCGCGGACCTCGGCCAGCGGGGTGTCCGCCGGCAGGTCAAACAGCAGGGGTCGGACCCGGGTCCGCAGGAAGTGGTCCGGGCAGGAGGTGCCGAGCTCGGCCAGCCGGGCCAGCGTCGTACGGGACAGGAAGTCCAGCACCGTCGGGTCGTCGCTGAACTGGCCGACCTGCCGGCCGTCGGTGCTGACCAGGCCACGGATCAGTGGGGCGAGCGCGGCGGCGCGGGCGGCCCGCTGGTCGGCGGCGAGCGCCGCGTACCCGTCCCGGACCGGCCCGAACGGCTCCGGACGGCCGTGTTCGGCCAGGAACCGGTCGATGCCGGAGATGATCTCCATTGACCGGGCTTCGCACTCGTCGCTGGTCGCCCCCCACGCGGTGATCCCGTGCCCGCCGAGGATCACGCCGATCGCCTGCGGATTGTCCCGGGCCAGTGCGGCGATGTCGACGCCCAACTGGAAGCCGGGCCGCCGCCACGGCACCCACAGCACCCGGTCGCCGAAGCAGCGCCGGGTCAGGTCGGGCCCGTCGGCCGCCGTGGCGAAGGCCAGCCCGGCCTCCGGGTGCAGGTGGTCGACGTGGGCGGCGTCGATCAGGCCGTGCATCGCGGTGTCGATCGACGGGGCCGCGCCGCCCCGACCGTGCAGGCAGTAGTCGAGCGCCGGCACCATCTCGTCCTCGCGCTGCGGCCCGACCGGCTTGCCGTGTCGCCGGCCCAGGTAGCGTCCGGCCAGCTCGTGCAGCCGGTCGACCCGCAGCACCGCCAGCCCGGCGGCGGTCAACGTGCCGATGTCGCCGCCGGAACCCTTGACCCACATCAGCTCGACCGGGTCGCCGGTGACCGGGTCGTCGGCGGTGGCCTTGGCGGAGATGTTGCCGCCACCGTAGTTCGTGGTCCGCCGGTCGGCGCCCAGCCGGTGGCCGCGGGCCAGCAGCGCGGACACCTCGGGATGCCCGGCGGCCTGCGGTTGTCCGGCGGTCTGCGGCTGTCCGGCCACGTCAGGCCCCCCAGCCGGCCGGCTGGCCGTCAACCCGTTCGGCGACGATCCGTTCGGCGTACCCGCTGCGGGCGTAGGCGGCCATCGGATCCGGGTCCAGGCCCTGCTCGGCGCGCAGCTCGCGGAGCAACGGCCGGACATCGGTGTGGTAGGCGTCCATCAGCACGGCGTTGGCGCCCAGCACGTCCCCGGTGGACTGCGCGGCGGCCAGTGCCGCCGTGTCGACCAGCAGCGCCTTGGCGGTGGCCTCCTGGACGTTGAGGATGGACCGGATCTGACCGGGGATCTTCGGCTCGATGTTGTGGCACTGGTCGAGCATGAAGTTGATGCCGCTGGCCGGGCGTAGCGCGTCCGCCGAGACGATCTCGAACATGATCCGGAAGAGCTGGAACGGGTCGGCGGCGCCGACCATCAGGTCGTCGTCGGCGTAGAACCGGGAGTTGAAGTCGAAGGCGCCGAGCCGCCCGGCCCGCAGCAGGAACGCCACAATGAACTCGATGTTGGTGCCCGGGGCGTGGTGGCCGGTGTCGATCACCACCTGGGCCCGCTCGCCGAGTCGCAGGCAGTGCGCGTACGCGGTGCCCCAGTCCGGCACGTCGGTGGTGTAGAAGGCCGGCTCGAACAGCTTGTACTCCAGCAGCAGCCGCTGCTGGTCGCCGAGCCGGGCGTAGGTGATGTCGAGCGCCTCGGCGAGCCGGTCCTGCCGGACACGAATGTTGTCCTGGCCGGGGTAGTTGGTGCCGTCGGCGAACCACAGCTTCAGGTCGGTCGACCCGGTGGCGTCCATCACGTCGACACAGTCGAGCAGGTGTGCGATGGCCTTGCGGCGGATCCGGGGGTCGGGATTGGTGACGCTGCCGAGACGGTAGTCGTCGTCGGAGAAGACGTTGGCGTTGATGGTGCCGATCCGTACCCCCAGGTTGGCGGCGTGCCGGGCGAGCCGGGCGTAGTCGTCGACCCGGTCCCACGGGATGTGCAGGGACACCGTGGGGGCGATGCCGGTGACCGCGTGCACTTGGGCCGCGTCGGCGATCTTCTCCTCGGGGGTACGGGGGACCCCGGGTTGGTTGAACACCTTGAACCGGGTGCCCGAGTTGCCGTACGCCCAGGACGGCACCTCGATGCGCTGTTCCCGCAGCGCGTCCTTGATCCGGCGGGTCATATCCCTCGTTTCTGGTACGAAGTCGGGTCGCCGGCCGATCGCGGCGGCTGGGCCGGCAGCAGCGGCTGGGCCGGCGGTGCCTGTGCGACGCCTCCCGAATGAACCGTTTCAACAGCCGGCCCAAACATACGAGCGACCAAACCGGGCTGTCAAGGTCGTGGATCAGCCGTCCAACCGGGTGCTGCGAGTGTCCTGACTGGACTCACGGACCACCAGCTCCGGCTCGAAGACCACCTGCCGGTGGCGGTGTGAGTCCGGACTGGTCGCCTCCTCCAGCAGCAGAGCCGCTGCGGTCTGCCCGAGCCGCTGTCGGGGCTGGCGTACCGAGGACAGCGGCACCGCCGCCGCTGCGGCGAACTCGATGTCGTCGTAGCCGACCAGCGCGATGTCCTCGGGCACCCGTACCTGCTGGCGGGTCAGTCCCTGCAGGACCCCCAGGGCCAGCAGGTCGTTGGCGCAGAACACGGCGGTCACCCGGGAGGTGCGAGGCATACCGAGCATCCGCGCGGCGGCGTCCCGACCGGCGGCCACGGTCAGGCTCGGCGTGTCGAACCGGCGCAGCTGCCGTTCGTCGAGCCCGGCCTCGGTCAGCGCCCGGACCGCGCCGGCGTACCGGTCCCGGACCTGCTCCAGATGCGCGGGCCCGCCGACGTACGCGATCCGCCGGTGTCCGGCGTCGATCAGATGGCGCAGCGCCAGCTCGCCGCCGAGCCGGTCGTCGACCGAGACCGAGCAGAGGTCCGGCCGGCGGGACCGCCGGTCCAGCAGAATCACCAGTACGCCGCGATCGCGCAGCCGCAGCAGCCGGTCGCTGGCGTCGTCGACCGGGGTGATCAGCACCCCCTGCACCCGCTGCTCCTCCAACAGGTCCAGGTAGGCGCTCTCCTTGCCGGCGTCACCGTCGCTGTTGCAGAAGATCACCGGCATGCCGGCACCGCTGGTGGCGTCCTCGACGCCCCGGGCCACGTCGGTGAAGAACGGGTTGGCCACGTCCAGCACCACCAGGCCCAAGGTGCGGCCCCGGCCCCGGCGTAGTTGTCGGGCCGCGTCGTTGGGGACGAAGCCGAGTTCGTTGATCGCGGCGAGCACCCGGGACCGGGTGCCGGCCGCGACGATGTCCGGCCGGTTGAGCACGTTCGACACGGTGCCGACGGAGACGCCGGCCCGCGAGGCGACGTCCCGGATGCTGATCCCTGCTCCCGGCACCCCGGCCTCCTCTCAGCGGGCGGCCACCGGTCACCGGTGTCACGTCAGAGCCGCCGCTCCCGGGTGATTATCCGCCCGCCGCCGTGGTCGGACAGCACCCGGTCAGCCGCACGCCGTTGCGGTGCGTGCCGCCGGCCCGGGCGGTCTGCCCAGCGGGTCAAGCAGCGGTGTGAAACGCTTCGACGCGGCCGACGATCAGGCCAGCTCCTCCGGCTTGCGGCCGATCTCCCGCGCGACGGCCAGCCGGATCCACTCGGTGAGCTGGCGGCGGGAGACCACCCGGTCGTGCATCGCGGCCTGCACCGCCAGACCGTCGATCAGCGCGTTGATCCGCCAGGCCGCTCCCTTCGGGTCCGGGCACTGGAAGGTGCCGTCGGCGCACCCGGTGGCGATCACCTTGATCAGCGCCTCCTTCCAGCGCAGGTCGAGGTTGCGGCACACCCGGTTCAAGGCGGGGGTACGCAGCGACTCCGACCAACCGTCGATCCACAGCGTCCACGCCTTGGACTTACCGGTCGGGGCGTACAGCCGAATGATCCTCTTCAGTTTCTCCAACGGCTCGGCGGACGACCGTACGACCGTGTCGAGCCGGGCCAGGTCCTGCTCGGCGGCGTACGCGAACGCCTCGGCGAGCAGCCGGTCCTTGGTGGAGAAGTGGTAGAAGACCAGCGCCTGACTCACCCCGGCGGCTTCCGCCACGTCCGCGGTGCGGGTGTTGGCCAGGCCACGCTCCACGATCACCTCACAGGCGGTACGCAGCAGCGAGTCAAGGCGTACTTCGGCCGAGCGTCTTGTCACGGCGAACACGGTAACGCACTATCATCGATACGATGAGTTACCAGTCAATTTCCTGACTCAGGAAGGGGCCGGGATCGGGTAAGGCGAATCGATTTCACGGTGCCCGGGGCTGGTGGCGAGGTATGTGAACTTTGTCAGATATCGTGCCTCGGACGCGCCCGGCCACCCCCCGAGTTGGCACTCTCGCGACGGCTGGGCTAAAGTTTCCATCCGTTGGCAGGAACGCCCGAGGGCGGGAAGGCCAGCTGAGACAAGCGGACGTAGCGCAGTTGGTAGCGCATCACCTTGCCAAGGTGAGGGTCGCGGGTTCGAGTCCCGTCGTCCGCTCGGAGATGCCACCACAGCACGTCGGGGGCAACCTCGGTGGAGTGGCCGAGAGGCGAGGCAACGGCCTGCAAAGCCGTGTACACGGGTTCAAATCCCGTCTCCACCTCGTCACAACGAGGGCGATTGGCGCAGTGGGAGCGCGCTTCCTTGACACGGAAGAGGTCACTGGTTCAAACCCAGTATCGCCCACCAGCTATACAAGCGTGTCACGCGGCCCGTTATCGGATATCCGGTAACGGGTTTGCTGCTGTCCTGGCCCTTGCCTGGGGACCCCTGGGGAGCGGGGCCGCTCTCCAGGAGTGACAGCTTCCGTTAACCGATTGTCCTGCTCCAACGGCGGGGTCTGCAAGAACAACAGCTGGAGGTAGCGGGCATGAAGGGCGACTGACAACGCGACGGGCGAACTCGGGTGGTGGGCGGCGCGGTCGACTCTTGCGGGAGATCGACATGGTCCCGCGCCGCCCACAGCAGGCTACTGGTCTTGAACACGGTTGATGTCGGGTTCCGGGCTGGACGCGGCCTGAGTCAGGGCTCCCGTCATCGCCCTCGACGTCGACCACCTCCCGACGCTCATCGGCGACGGCGACGGCGGCGTCATCGTCGAGCAGGCCAGCGGCCACGCCGGGCTGTGGCGCGCCGCCGACCAGCTCCTGCACGAACCGGTACGCTACGAACGCATCTCCAGGGTCGGCTACTACCGCGCGCGGGACTATCGACCCGCCCACATCGCTGGCCAACTCCTGAAGGTGGTGAGCTGATGGGCGGTCGCCCCATGCAGCCAACGCTCCCGATCCCCGCCGACACTGCAGCCGCCCCGCCGCTGCTGCTCGTCGATGGGCACAACCTCCTGTGGGGAGCCACCTTCGGCTTCCCCGCACCGATCTACTCCCGCGACAAGACCCGCCTGCTCACCGGGCTGTTCGCCTTCTTCGCTCTGCTACGGGTCGCGATCCGCAACGAGATTCCCGGCGGCAGCCCCGAGGTCATCGTCGTCTGGGACGGCGAACACGGCCCGCGGGCACGCCGGCAGGAACATGACGGGTACAAGGCCAGCCGGCCCACGGACGACGATGCCCTTCTACCGCTGCGGTTCCTGCCTGACGTCAAGCGGGACCTCGACAGCTGTGGCATCGGCTGGATCGAGCTGGAACACGCCGAAGCCGACGACGTCATCGCCACCCTCGTCCACGCCACGCCTGCGCCGCGATCCGTGATCGTCATGTCCCGCGACCGGGACTACTACCAACTCGTCACCGGCCGCGTACAGGTCCTCAACACCCGCTTCCGCGCCGGCCACCGGCTCGTCACCCCCGACGAGGTGTACGCCCGCCACCAGGTCACCCCCGACCAGTGGACCGACTTCCGCGCCCTGGCCGGCGACCCCGCCGACGAGATACCCGGCGTCCACGGCATCGGTGCCAAGACCGCCGCGCGACTCCTCGACGGCGGACTCCACCTGGAGGACCTCCCCGCCTCAGGGCGGCTCGCCACCGGCCGCGGCCGAACCGTCGCCGAGCAGTACGACCTCGCCCTCAAATGGCGCGACCTCATCCGACTCACCACCACCCTCGACCTGCCCCACCACCCGACCGGCACAGCCAGCCCCGCACTGCCCCGACCAGCCGACATCGTTGAGGAACTCGGACTGTGGTAGCCACCCCCACCGGCGGAATCCTCACCGTCATGACCCACCCCGACGACATCCACCCCGAGCACCAGCACGCCGCGCAGACGCTGTTCACCGCGCTACCCGACGTTGTTATCAGCACCGGCAGACCGCACGCCGTCTATACCTGCGACAGCTACCACAACCTCGACCGTCACGGACACCCACTCCATCTGCCCACGCTCATCGACATCACCCCCGCCTGGCGGACCAAGACCACAGCGCTCGCCGTACACCAGTCCCAGCCCATCACCGAACACTTCGGCCCCATGGCGGAAACCCTGGCCCGCCTCCACGGCGGACGCGCCGGTGTCCGGTACGCCGAAGCCTTTGCCCCCCGTACCCGTCCTCGGCAGACTCCCCACCACCCCACTCCCTACTGGGGCATTAGGTGTAGTATGCACGAATTGCCGCAATATTCACTCGACGTAGATTCACTAAGTGGACAAAGTTGATATTCCGGGTGAATGCGGGCAGCCCTGACTAGTCGCGTCGCAGTTTGCGCGCCGAAACTTGCAAGACCTGGCGGAGTCAAGTAATCATGGCGACACTGCATTCTTAACCAGATCGTTGAAAACCTCGATCGGCTTCAGCCAGTTCAACGTCTGACGCGGTCTGCCATTCAACTCTGCGGCGACTCTATCAAGATCCTCCTGAGTGTGCAAGGAAAGATCCGTACCCTTCGGGAAATACTGCCGGAGCAGACCATTCGTGTTCTCGTTGCTCCCACGCTGCCACGGCGAGTGCGGGTCACAGAAATACACCGGCATCCCCGTGCGAACCGTGAAATCAGCGTGCCGAGCCATCTCCTTCCCCTGATCCCAGGTCACACTCCCACGCATGAACTCCGGCAACGTCTCCATCTTCGCCGCGAGCAGAAAAGCGACCCGGTCAGCGGTACGGTCGAACGGAATCCGCACCAGCATGACGAAACGGGTGGTCCGCTCGACCAGCGTGGCGATCTGGGACTTGTTGCCCTTCCCGATAATCAGATCGCCCTCCCAGAAGCCGGGAACGGCCCGGTCCTCAGCCTCCACCGGCCGCTCGCTGATGTTCACCATGTCCTTGATAGAACCCCTGGCCACCGCAGGACGCGACCGGTTCACCCGCTGCGTACGACCACGCCGCAGAGCCAGCTTCAGCTGCGTCCGCAGCTCCCCACGCGCCTGGAGGTACAGGCACTCGTAGATGGTCTCGTGCGACACCCACATCTCCGGGTCATCAGGATGATCCACACGCAACCTCTCGCCGATCTGCCGCGGTGACCACTTCTCCGCGAAACCGTCGTTGACCGCGTCATGCAACCGCTGCGAAGATTCCAGCTTACGTGGCTTCGGCCGTAGCCGATTCTCGTCGCAACGCGCCCGCGCCTCGACCGCACGGTAATCCAACGATCCGCCGTTCCGCGCGATCTCCCGAGCGATCGTCGAATGGTGCCGCTCGAGCAGCCTTCCGATGGCCCGAGCTGACGTCGAATCACCGCCCCGGATCAACTCCCGCGAGATCGTTTCTCGCTCCTCAACCGTCAACGGAGAAGACCCGCTCATCTACCACCCAATCACTCGACACCCAAGATCATTTTACCGGGTGTCGCCATGACCGTTTGACTCCGCCCCCAAATAAACTGCATTGTTGTGTCCCGAACGCGAAAGGACAGGAATATGTAGGAATATCTGTCTTGCGGCGATGCTGTACGGAAGATGAAGGTTTGGCCCTTCGGAGTCGCTCTGCTGGGGGAGGCTTCAAACCACCTCATGCTGCATTAGCTGAAGACTGTTGTGGTGAACGATGGGGAAAAGGCATCCATTCGAGATGTCAGGTGGGGGTCGGGAAGGCGAGCGAAAGCGAATCGCTGATGACGTGTCGAAAATTAGAAGGCGACATCGAAACCGGGGTGTCAATGCGATCCCGGGATGAGTCTGGCGGGGACCAGTTTACTGGCCAGGCGGTGTCCGGCATACAGGCGACGCGAGCCCGACCTGCGGCTTTCGTGCGGAACGGGAGAAGGCGTGTGAGGAAACTACCCGCCGCTGCTGGGGCGGGTGAGAGGGAGCGTTCCGGGCGGCCCGAAGCCGTGAGGAACTGAGTACCGTTGCCGATCGCGCTGGCGGACCGACTCGTAGTAGTGGCGAAGCTCCTGTAATAGGGGTGGAGCGAAGGGGTCGGGTCGTTCGTGACTGGTTTACTCGATCAACCAGCCTTGTGGTTGGGAGGAGTCGCGTGGATGAGTTGAAAGCACTGGGCAAGCCGTTCATGATTTCGAAGCGGGCTGTCTGGGAGGCGTACGAGAAGGTGAAAGCGAACAAGGGTGCCCCGGGCGTGGATGCGGTGTCCCTGGCGGACTTCGAGCAGGATCTGAAGAACAATCTGTACAAGATCTGGAATCGAATGTCGTCGGGAACATACTTTCCGCCTCCGGTGCGTGCGGTGGAAATTCCCAGGACTGGGGGAGGCGTCCGGGTTTTAGGCGTGCCCACGGTCGCGGACCGGATCGCGCAGACGGTGGCAGCGCGGGAGCTGGAAGCGCGGGTCGAACCGATCTTCCACCCTGACTCGTATGGCTACCGGCCTGGGCGGTCGGCGGTCGACGCGGTAGCTGTTTGCCGTAGGCGGTGCTGGCAGAACGACTGGGTGATCGATCTGGACATCCGGAAGTTCTTCGACACGGTTCCGTGGGAACTGCTACTAAAAGCAGTCACCGCGCATACTGATAAGCCCTGGGTTCTGTTGTATGTGGGACGCTGGTTGAAGGCGCCACTGCAACTACCCGACGGCGTGCTACAGGAAAGAGATCGTGGTACCCCGCAAGGGTCCGCGATTTCACCGGTCCTGGCTAATCTGTTTCTCCATTACGCGTTCGACGCGTGGATGGCCAAGGTGTTCCCGGTCGTCCGGTTCGAGCGTTACGTGGATGACGTGGTCGTGCACTGCGTCAGTGAACGGCAAGCTAAATACGTGCTGGCCGAGATCACGAAACGGATGACTGGGGTTGGGCTTGCTCTACACCCGGAGAAGACCCGGATCGTCTACTGTCAGGACGACAACCGGCGTGCAGATTCATCCGAGCACACCGAGTTCGTTTTCCTCGGCTACAGCTTCCGGAGACGCTCCGCGCGAACAAAGGAAGGAGCGATGTTCCTGTCGTTCCTGCCGGCGATCAGTAGCCAGGCCCTGAAGAAGATCAGTGCCCAGGTGCGGTCCTGGCGGCTGCACCATCGCACATGCCTAACCGAAGCGGACCTCGCCGATTGGATGAACCCGATCGTACGGGGTTGGATGGACTATTACGGGGCGTTCTACCGATCGGCCCTGTATCCCCTCCTGGAACGTATCAACGCCTACCTGCTGCGGTGGGTCCGTCGAAAGTACAAACGGTTGCGGGGCAAGAGGAAAGCCCGGTCGGCATGGAACAGAGCCGTTCAGAAACGCCCGAGGGCTTTCGCCCACTGGGCGTGGGTCACCCACGCTCCCACGGTCTGGTGACCAGAGCGACAAGAGCCGTATAACGGGCGACTGTTACGTACGGTTCTGTGAGGGCCCGGGGGTGAGATTCCCCCGGGCTACTCGGCGGAATTCCATGTACTACGGGTGCGGTGATCGAGCCTGAGTGCTGGCCGTGACCCCTGAAGTGGCCAGCGCCGCGTGGGTCAGTCCTCCATCGCCGCGACGAGCCGTCGTAGGCCGGCGCGTTCCCGGCGGTTTTCTTGGATGATCCACTCCTTGCCTTCGGCGGCGATGCCTTCCAGTACATGCAGGGTGCGATCGAGGCCCGAGGCGTCGAGGGAGACCTGGGAGGCGATGCGGTCGTCGTCGCCGAGCTCCGGCATGCCTGGCCACTCACCATTGATCGTCAGCTCGTCCCGGGGATTGTTCGTCAGGGTCAGGGAGAGCTTTTTCTCGCCGTTGCGGGCATCGACGACGTGTGCCGCCACGACCGAGTTGTACTGGTATGTGAGGCGCTGCTGATCGCCAAATCCAGCTGCCTCGAAGTCGAGGGTGACTGTGACCTGGCGTACACCGTCCTTGGTGAGCAGGAAGAGGAGAAGTTTGTATCGCGAGTAGCGCCATGGTCCTTTGCTGACTCGGGCCCGCTTGCACCCGGGCACGGGTGCCTCGATGAAGGCGTGCGCTATCACGTCCTGCGCGGCCAAGCGGTAATGCCGCAGCGTGTCCTGGACCAGGATCTTGCGATCGCAGTCGAGCCAGTGCGCCATCTCCGCGTCGGTCGGCTTCGATTCCAACTTGCGTACCCACCTGTCGTACGCGGCGCACCGGTCCTCATAGTCGTGCCGGACCCGGACCAGGTCGTCACGGTAGCGGTGGCGCTCGAGAAGGATGGCATGCCAGCCCTGGATGGCGAGGCGAGCCCCGGCCACGACGCCGATCGTCGCGATCGCCGTCGTGAACGGTGCTTCGACGAGTGCCTGCCACAGGAGAAGTGGCCCGGCAATGACCAGGGCGAACAGGGCGGCGCCGAAGGCGGCCCAGGTCGAGGGCGGTACTCGCGAGTTGTCGGGATCCGTCGTGAGCTCACCGCTGAGCCACAGCCGTTTGACGTCGCTGGCGAGGAATCTCACTAGCCAGGCGAGCCGCTTGGCGTCGACCGATTGCTCTCGGTACAGCTCGACCAGCTCGTTGCGCAGGGACTGCCGGATGCCCGCCGTCTCCGCCAGCCACGTCTCCCGGGCCAGACCCTGCGGCAGGTAACGTCCGAAGTAGCGGTCGAACAGGGAGTCCATCGCTGAGGCGAACCGGTCGGACTGTGCGGGAACACGCTGAGGTGTGAAGGTGAGACGCTGGCGGGCCATCCGCCGTCGATGCTGAGCCAGTCTGATCGTGAATCCCGCCCGGACCGTCACGACGGCGGCTCCAAGAGCCATCATCAGGTAGCCGGCCGAGCGGGGCCACGAGTGCGCCAAAGCGTAGTTGATCACCAATAGGCCCGTGACGAGGAGCAGCGCCGAGCCGCCGATGGCGCGCAGGAAGTCCGCCGCGTCGGTGCGGAGCGGGGGCGGCGGAACCGGCCGAGGACGTACCGGCTTGGGCTGGAAGAACTTCCAGACGCGCTGCGCCCGGTCCTTGGCCGTCCTGTCGCGCCGCGCGGCCGCGAACGTCTTCTCCCAGGTCCAGTCCTGGTGCGGGCCGGCTAGGAAGACCTCGAGATGGTTGAGGATGCTTTCCTGTAGGGACGGGTCGAGCGACTCGAACTCCTTGACCACCGCACCGATCTCGGCCGGGTCGGGAGTCTCCGCCGTGGTCTGCGGCAGCGAGTCCAGCAGCGAGCCGACGACATTGATGCCCCGAGCCCAGGGATCTTCGGAGCGTTGTGTCGCCCAACGGCGCACCTGTGCCAACTGTGCGAGTTCCTGGTCCGTCAGGCTCTGCACGGTACGGCCGCTCAGCAGTGCGAGCGCCAGGTAGAAATAGGCGCGGGAGTACTTGTAGCCCCGGGCGACCGCTTTCATGATCAGCTCCCTCGCCTTGGACGGCGCGCTAATCTCCAGGTAGTGGAGGCCGACCTCGAACTGCCGCTCAGGCGGGTCGTCCTCGCTGACGTGGTACCCGCCTTCGATGTGGACCCATTGGGCCTGGAACCCGACCCGGGCATCGCCGTCGGCGACGTTGATGAACGCCTTCTCCTGCGGTCCGGCGCTCATGACAGGGCCCGCAGAGCCGCTATGAGCCCCGCGACCCGCGTGGCGAGATCCGTCCAGTCCAGCAGCAGGCCGCGCAGCTTCCGCAGGGCGGTGGTCGCACGACTGCGTGCCTCGTCGTCGGCCGGAGGAACCTCTGCGGCGGCGGCATCCATCTCCTGCTCCGCAGCGCGGTACGTGACCGTGTCCACGTCACCCGCCTCATGGCACTTACGGAGCGCGGCGCGCAAGTCTGCGAGCTGGTCGTGGAATGTCTCCCTGCCGGGGCCGCCCGGCGCGCCGTAGACGGTCGCGTGGTGAACGGTATGTGCCTGAAATCCGACGTGGGCGTTGCCCTTGGCGACGTTTCTGACAGAGCCGGACATCGACGCATCACCTGCTTCTTTCCGAGGACGGCGAGGGGAAGAGCCATACTGCGCCCCGAGCTCCTGAGCGAGCGCGAGGGCGAAGGCCGCGGCGTTGGCGGCGGCACGCGGCTGCCAGTTCTCGCCGTCGGTGTGGACCTTGGTCCCGTCGGCACGGTCGCTGATACCGCGGACGACGACGGCCGGCAGAGAGCGGTTCAGGTGGGCGGCCTGGGCGACCCCGGCGGACTCCATCTCCACCGCCAACGCATCGTTGTAGTGATCACGGATAAGCGTCGCCTCGGGCGAGGACGCCGAATCGAGGACGACCTCTCCAGCGGCGATCGGGCCGAACCGCACCTGGGGCACTCCTCCGGCGAGGCCCCGTGCCCAGCGCCGCTCCCGCTCAAGGTGCCGGGCGAGCTGATCACAGACATGGGGGATCTCCCACACACGAGGTCGAGTGCGGAACGCGTCGCTCTCACTGGTGCCGCCGTGATAGGCGTACACGTGGGTGGCCACGACGACGTCGCCGAGGCCGACGGAGGGCCAGAGCGCCCCGGCCACACCGGCGAAGATGACCGCTTCCGGATCGAACTCGGTCATGGCGCGCTCGGCGATGACGGCGGAGGGGTGGTTGCCCTTGCCGACAAGGCCGAGAATGATCTCACAGGAGCCTCCGGTCACTGTGCCACGTTCGAATCGCGTGCCCATCGGATGTACGTGGGGTTCGACTTTCGTGAGACGTTCGCGGACTGCGTTGTACTCGAGGTCCAGTGCGGTGAGCACGACCACGGGTCTGGTCATCTCTCATTTCCTCCGGGTGTGACGGCCGAAGCTGTGCGGATCATGGGTGGGTAGAGGTTCTGGCACGGACCAGCGCGGTAGACGCGGGCCGGGCGACCGGTGCCCGTGGCGCGCGGCGGGCCGGCGGGGACCACGAAGCCCTTCGTGCCCTGGACCTTGCGGTAGAAGTTGCGAGGGTCGAGCGGCGTGCCCCAGACGGCCTCGTAGACCTGCTGCAGCTCCGTGAGGGTGAAGACCTCCGGGCAGAAAGCCGTCGCGAGCCCTGTGTGCTCCAACTTGGAACGGGCACGCTCCACCCCATCGACGACGATGCGTAGGTGGTCGAAGGCAAGCGGTACCCGCGCGGCAAGTACGTCATCGGCGGGCGTCCACTCGGCGGCTGCGGCGTCGGTTCCGGCGATGGGTTCGGGAAGGCGCGGCACGACGGCGAGGTGGGCGACGGAGACTACGCGTCCACGAGGGTCACGGTCGGGGTCGCCGTATGTACCGAGCTGCTCCAGGTGCGGGATGTCGGTGAGCCCCGCCTCCTCCCGCAGCTCCCGGCGGGCAGCGCTGAGGATGTCCTCGCGCTCATCGGCGAGGAATCCACCAGGCAGCGCCGCCTGCCCAGCGAACGGCTCGACGCCGCGCCGCACGAGAAGCAGGTGTAGACGGCCATCGCGCAGGGTGAGGATCACGAGATCGACGGTGAGCAGGATCCGGGGTGGTTCCCATATGTCATCGGGCACCACTCGACCATAGCTTTTTGTCGACATGACAAGAAGTCATCCGAGCTGTCGCGTCGCCGACACTCGAAGTAGCGGCTTGATCATCAAGAAGTGAGTCCGACAGCTGGCAACGCCGCCTCAATCAGTGCGTCGTCGACACGTGGTGGCGGTGTGAGTGCTCCCGCCGGTCGAGGTGTTTGCACTGGTCAGGTGTGGTGATTCGCCTGGGTGGGGGAGCGTTCCGCGATGTTCGTCGGGGTGATCGGGAAGTCGCGGGTGCGGTGCTCCCGGCTGCCCTGCCTGGCGGGTTGGATCATGGGGTGCGGCGGCCGGGCGTGAACGGCGTCGAACGGATGTCAACGGCGCTCAAGGGACTCGCCGTGACCTGCCAAAACCGCGTTTGGGCAGGTCGCGGCCGCTGTCCGGGCAATGTTGACACGGAAGAGGTCACTGGTTCAAACCCAGTATCGCCCACCAGATATACATGTACGTCACGAGGCCCGTTGTCGGACATCCGGTAACGGGCCTGCTGCTGTCCCGGCCCTCACCTGGGGATCGGGGCCGCGCCCCAGGGGTAACAGCTTCCGTCGACCGGTTGTCCTGCTCCACGGGGCTTGGCTTGGGCGACCTCGGGGAGAGGCGGGTCAGGTGGGGCGGCGCGGTCGACTCGTGCGAAAGATCGACATGAAGATGGGCCGCACCGCCCCGGGTCGTCGCGCGCCTAGACCCGGAGAAGGGCGTTACGCAGCTGCTCGCCGCCGCCGATGGTCGCCCGTCCGGGTACGCCGTCGAGGTCGCCCTGGCCGCTGCCGGGTACGAGACCTCCACCGGAGGCCAATCTCAGCTACAGCTTCCGGGATGTCTGTTCGCCGTTGAGGTGCGGCACCCTGGGCGTCGGGCCGGGCGCGGCTGTCTGCAGCCGCTGGCGACGGTGCGACTCTACGGCGCGACGCCGCCGGTGCTGGTCCCGGAACGCGTTGGGCCGTCCGGTGGGCGTGCCATAGACTGCGCCGGTGCTGGATGTGGCGGGGGACTTCGAGATCCACATTACGGTGTACGCCCATCAGGCCGAGAAGTTGTCCGCGTTCGCTGCGCAGCACGGCCTGAAGTTCGTCCACATCGAACTCGACCGTGGCAGGTTCACGTCTCAACCGATGATCACCCTGACCGGGCAAGGGACCCTGGTCGAACAGCGTGCGTCGGTGCAGCGTTGGCAGCGCGATCTGCGTGAGGCGGGCGTGTACCCGTGCCGTTCGAAGATCGAGGCGGCGCCGTGGTGCGTCGGCGTACCGCAGTCGGATGAACAGGCGGTGGCCGAGCCGCCGGGCCGGTACTTTGAGCATCACGTCAAACTGCTGCTGACCAGGACGACGGTGGCGGATCTGGCGGCTATCACTGACCTTGTCGTGCCGTACGGGGCGCGGCTGTCACGTAACGCTCGTCGGGAGACGGCGGACGGTGCCCAGGAACGGTTCGTCAACCAGCGGTGCCACGGTGTCGGCCTCATTACGGCCAAGCAGCGGTTGGATGAGCTGCTCCAGGCGTTGAACGCTGCCGGACACGAGATTGTCAGGGTGGAGCAGGAGTACGTGGTGTTCGACAGCGACCTCCACCACGACCAGGGCTGGCTGGACCTGCCGACGCGGACTGCGAGCGGTTGGGTCCAGGCGCGTGAGGCCGAGATGCGATCTGCTCCGGCGGGTTCCCCGGGTTTCCCACCGACGTACCTGCCCGTACCGGCCAGTTCGACTGTCCGTCAGAGGGCGGTGTTCGACCCGGCACTCAAGCAGTACCCGAATGCCTACCGCACCGCTGAACCGGATTTCGCGGTGGACAGTGTCGGTCTGCGGTGGGCTGATGCCCGGCGTGCTGCGATGAACCACGTCCTGACGGCTATCGCGACAACGTCAGCGGGTGGCTGTCTGGTGCTGCGGGGGAGCGTCACCATGGCCGCCTGGTTCGGTGATGATGCCCGTGAGCCTCGCGATCTCGACTTCGTCGTCACCCCGCACACCGTCACCAGCGACAGTGCCGATGCCCGCGTGTTGCTCGACGACATCAGGAGCGCTCTCCGAGCGGACCCGGGTCCGGGGCTGCGACCAGAGCGGATCGCCGAGTCGGAGATCTGGACCTACGAACGTGCCGACGGACGCCGCCTCGTCGTTCCGTTCGTCGCGCCGGGGTTACCAGATGGTGAGGTGCAGATCGACGTCGTCTTCGGTGAGCAACTGCCCTGCCCGCCGGAAGCGGTGGCGCTTCCCGGGGTGGGCAAGCCGATCCTGGCCGCGTCCGCCTCCCTGTCGCTGGCGTGGAAGCTGCTCTGGTTGGCTACCGACATGTGGCCCCAAGGCAAGGACCTGTACGACGCGGTCCTGCTCGCCGAACACACCACCGTCGACCAGCATCTGGTCCGGCGGCTCATGAGGCCGGAGCTTGGCGTCGAAGCGGACACCTTCACGGCCGAGACGGTGCTGTCCTGGCAAGTCGACTGGACCAACTTCACCGATGAGTACCCCGCGATCACCGGCACCGCCGAGCAATGGACCAGGCGACTGGCTCTGGCACTCGAACAAGCCTGGACCTGATTCAGCAGCATGAAGCCTCGGAGGACGTACCACCGGATCCATGATCCCCGCCGGCCGAGGTGTTTGCGCTGTTCAGGTGCGGTGATCCGGGCGTGCAGCTGTTGGATCCGACGCGCGGGCGACCGTGGCTCGGTCAGCGGATCGCCCTGCCGGAGACCGCGCTCCAGATCTGTGGTGCAGTGTCCTCGAAGCCGTATCCGGCGACGATCGGTTCCCCGGCGACGACCGTCGCCGCGAGGGAGTACAGCCGCACCTCGGCGATGGGGTTCGGCGGGATCGCCTCACCGGTGCGGGGATCCCATCCCCGCAGGGTCCCGGCGCAGGAGCTGAAGACGACGGGCTGCCCCCGGTGCACCAACGAGGTAACCGCGTCCGCGTACTGCGAGTCGCCGCACTCGTGGTCGCGGAACGTCGGGCCGAGCCGCTCGCCGGTGGCGAGGTCACGCACCTGGAGACCGCGCTCCGGTTCCTCCGCCTCATCGTCGGGGTCGGAGTAGATGTCCTCGGTGAACACCGCTGCGGCTCGACCGTCCACCAAGGCCACCGCGAAGGCGGGGTGATCCTCCGCCAGGCACCCGTGGGTCGGCCCGACCCGCTGGCGGGTCTGCACGTCCCACGCCCACACGCCGCAGCCGCCCGGGGTGTCGACCACGGCATCCCTGATCAACGTCGCGGCGACGAACCTTCCGTCGACCACCGTCAGCTCCTGACGAACCAGGTACCAGTACCTGGCGAGCCGCTGCGTCTCGCCGTACGGTTCGCCGGTGCCGAGATCCCAGCAGCGGAACACGGTGAGGGGATTGGCGCTGTCGAAGAATTCGCTGTCGAATTCAACCTCGGACGAGATGCCGAAGGCGTCCTCGTCCTGGTCCTCCTCGATGCCGACGCCGATGTCGTCGCGGTGGTCCTCGTCGCTGCCGCCGGCCAGGACGAGGACGCGTCCGTCGTGCCCGGCCACGGACAGCTCGTGGACGGGGCCGGCGAACCGACCCAGCGGCGGCAGCCGTTCACCGCTGGCGGCGTCCCAGCGCAGGATTTCGCCGCTCTTGTCGCCGGCCACGACGACGCTGCGGCCGCCGGCCTCGGCCAGGGCCACACAGGTGATCGGAGCGGGGTGCGGGGTGCCCACGGTGAGCGGCTCACCGGTGAGCCGCCCCGTGGCCGCGTCCCACCGCAGCAGGCTCCCGTCCAGGCTGCCGGTGACGAAGACGGCCCGGCCGGCGACCGTTCCGGCGGCGATGCACGTGATCTCCAAGCGGTGTCCGGTCGGGGTCGGCGGGTCGTTGAGGAACCACAGCACCGGCCCGTCCGCGGCGTGTTGCCGTACCGCCCGGGCCGCCAGCGCCGGCCGCCCGTCCCAGTCGGTGACCACCACGGCATGGACCGCGTACCTACCGGCGTTGTTTATCTCCTCACCCCATCGACCGGTCTGCGGGTCGTGGACCCAGTCGGGGTTGTGTCTGACCAGGTACGGCTCGCCCAGCGGCGCTCCGCTCGCCAGGTCCCAGACCCGGGCGGTGCCGTCATGACCGCCGGTGGCGCAGACGGCGCGGGCGCCGACCCGGCCGATGCCGACGGCGGACACCGGTCCCGGATGGCCGGTGACAATGCACAGGTCGTCGCCGGTGGCCGCGTCCCACACCCGTACGCCCCGGCCCTCCTCGGCGGTCGCCACGACCGTCCGCCCGGCGACCGTTCCCACCGTGAGCGCGGTGACCTGGGTCCGATGCCGATCCTCACGGACCTCACCACTGGCCGGATCCCAGCGGATCAGGGGCTCGTCGGAGCTGGGGGCGAGCAGCACCAGCAGGCTATCGCCGACGGCGACGCAGGTCAGGTGCCCGTAGGTTCCGGCGACGGTCAGCGGCGTGCCGATCGGTGCCCAGGTGGCGAGGTCCCACAGCCGGACCCGCTGGTAGTAGGTGTCGCCCTTCCAGAACGCGTCACCGACGACCACCACTGTGCGGCCCGACCACCGGGCGGCCGCCAGGTGCGTCACGTTCTCGGTGTCGGGCAGGGGCCTGCGCGCCAGCGGTGTGCCGCTCACCGCGTCCCAGAGCCAGACCAGCCCGTCGGAGCCGCCGCCGACCAGCAACGGCCGCGAGTCGACCTCGGTCACGACCATCGGCCCGCTGGCGTCGCAGCCGTGGTAGAGGCTGGGGGACTGCACTCCCGTCGTGAGGTCGAACTGGCGCACGCCACCGTCGACGGCACCGGTGACCACGGTCGGCCTGCCTGCGGCGGCAGCGAGGACAACATGGCTGGCGTTGGACCCGAACCGGCCGACCAGTTCCGGTGCGCCGGCGGACGGGACGGTCCACACCAGCACTGGCGAGGAGTACGAGTTGTTGTAGTCCTTTGACACGACCGTGGTGTGTCCGTCGAGCTCCGTCACGAGCATCGACGCCACGTGGAGCCCGTCGACCACCGCAACCGGCGCCGGTTCGCCAGTGTCCGGGGCGAAAGCCCGCACGCTCCCTGAGTCGGTCTGGGCGAACACGGTCAGCCGACCCGCCACCGGCCCCAACCACACCTCCCAGAAGGGGTCGTCGGTCGGCGGCTCCAGGGGCGGTCCGACCGGCTCCCCGGTGCGGGCGGACCACACCCGCACACGTCCCTTTTTCAACGTCGCCACCAGGAGCCGGTCGTCGACCGTCGTCGCCGCTATCCGGAACGGCTCGTCATCGCCGAACACCGGCCCGACCGGCGAGCCGGTCTCGGGCTCGCACACGCACAGCCCGGACCCGGCAGCCTCCACCGTGACGATGCGCCCGGCGAACGTGACCAGGGCATAAATGGCGGTCTGCGCGGGCGGCCCGTCGACCAACCGGGCACGGACCGTGGCGTCCTTCGCGTCGCCGTACGCGTGCGTGCGTTCACCGGTGTCCGGATCCCACACGGTGAGCATCATCGCGGCATCCGGGCCCCACGCGCTGTCGTTGCCGGCCACGAACACGGCCGCCCGCCCCTGGTGGTCGCCGATCGCGAGGGCGGTCACCCTCCCGTCGGTGCGTAACACCTCACCGACCGGGGCGCCGGACACTCCGTCGCGGACCCAGACCGTACCCAGGCGGTCGCCGGACACCACGACGTCCCTGCCATGCAGACGACCGGCGGCCAGGGCGGTGACCTCCCAGCGATGCCGGCCCGAGCGGTCCCGGCCGGCCCGACCGGTCACCGGGTCGAGGAGTTGCCGGCCCTCGACCAGGTCAAGTCGACCGTCCCGGCCGGTCAGCAACTCGACCCAGCCGTGCGCGAAGGTGCGATGCGGCCCCGTTCGCGGACTGGCCATCCACTGGGATTCCTCGACCACCGACACCGCCTCCTGTTCTCGGGTTCGGTGATCAACCTACGGCTGCCGAATGCCCGGCACCATCGCGGACCCGAAGGTCGAATGTTCTTGCCAGACCCGGCAACGGTTCGGGCGGTACGGGTCCCCTCCCGGTCGGGTCAACGGTGGCGATCGGCTGACGGAGGTGCCACTCTGTGCCGGTCTGCTCGCGTCACCACGCTGCTTCTCTGGGTGGGGTGCGGCCAAGGTACGGCGGAACCGGCAATAGGTGGTGGCGCCGAGTCTCGGACCTGCTGCTGCGCGTCACGCAGGCCGGTCTGGTCGGAGAGAGCTACCCACGGACGGGTGGCCGGGTTCCTGGCAGCGAATCCGCCGACGCCGCCCGGCCCGGCGACAACACCCCCGGATGATCCGTACAACAGGGGGGTCAGTCATACCGAGCCGGGGCGACCGGGCAGTCCCCGGCTGGGCGTGTCGGGAGGTCGCGCATCGAGAATCTCGGTCAGATTGGTCATGGAGTCTTCGTTGACGAGAGTTCTCGCTGCGTCGGCGAAGGCTTTCCTGCCGATCCGGACCCTGATCTCATATAGCTCCTCGGCATTCTCCCGGAAGGACTCGCCTTGGGCGGAACGTTTGCTCAGCGCGACGATCTGGTGCCTGATCGCCTCGACGTAGCGGCCCTGCCGAGCCCGGAGGATACCGATGCCGGTGTGCGCGAGAGCGGACACACCTGAGGTGCCCCGAGGATTCCGGACAGGGAGCCAATAAGGTTACCCTGTTAGGAAAGTCGAGGGAAGAAGCGCGATGGCACGCATAAGCTCATACACCCCAGAGTTCCGTGAACAAGCAGTGCAACTCGTTCTACAGTCGAACAAGCCAGTGTCGCAGGTTGCCCGGGAGATCGACGTTCATCCGGAGACGCTGCGTTCCTGGGTCCGCCAGTACCGGCGGGAAAACAGCGGCGCCCAGAACAGCCCACAGATCGGCATCGACGAGCGCGCTCGACTGAAGGAACTCGAACGCCGCAACCGGGAACTCGAAATGGAGAACAGCTTCCTGAAAAAAGCCGCGGCGTACTTCGCGAAGGACCCTCGGTAACGAGCTTGTACGAGTTCATCGAGACGATGCGACTCGACACCGCGAAGTACGCCTACCCCGTCGACTTCATGTGCGAACAACTCGGCGTGTCCAGGTCCGGATACTACGAATGGCGAACCCGCCCCGACTCCGCGACCGCCACCCGCCGCGCCCACCTTCGATCGGCCATCGAGGAGGTGTTCGCCGCGTCTGACGGCACCTACGGGCATCGACGTGTCCACGCGCAACTGCGGCGCCAGGGCGTGTCCGCCGGGCCGGAACTCGTCCGCCAGCTGATGCGCGAGCTCGGGCTCGTGCCGTGCCAGCCCCGCCCGAGGCGGTGGGGACTCACCCAGTCGTCGTCCGGCACGGTGCCTGACCTCGTCGGCCGGGAGTTCACCGCCGACGCGCCTGGGGAGAAGCTCGTCGGCGACATCACGTACATCCCGACCGGCGAGGGGTGGCTGTATCTGGCGACCGTCATCGACTGCTGCACGAAGGAAGTCATCGGATACGCGATGGACGACCACTACCAGACGCCGTTGATCTCCCGCGCCATCCGTAACGCCGCCCGGAATCGCGAACTCAGAAAGAACGCCATCTTTCATTCGGACCGGGGCAGCAACTACTAACCAGTTCATAACTTACTGGAGTCAAAAGAGTGTCAGGTATTGCGGCAAGCCCTGATCTGTGATCTCCTGATTTGGTGTCGAGGAAAGATGAAAAGCGGATTCCAAGGGCTGAGCTGGAACAGACTCGGCAGATCGCTTTGCGTATGGCCGAGAACGGAGCGAGCGTTGCGCAGATAGCGGCGGCGCTGGACTGTGGCCGGTCTACGGTGTTCGGATGGATTGCAGCTTACCGTGATCGCGGGCCCGAAGCCTTGGCCGTGAGATCGGGGACAGGTAGACCACCGAAACTCTCGGGAATTCAAGAAGCGCGACTGTATGCTCTTCTGAAGAAGAACCCGCAACAGCTGGAGTTTGACTTTGGGCTGTGGACCCGCAAGATCGTGGCCGACCTTATAGAGCGAGAATTCGGTGTGTCGCTATCCCTTCCCTCGGTTGGGCGGCTGCTACACCGAATGGGAATGTCTCCCCAGCGCCCGCTAGTGCGCGCCTACGAGCAGAACCCAGATCTAGTGCAGCCCCGCAGAAGTTCTTGACGGGTTGTGCGGGCAGCGAATCTAGTCGTCTTCGTCGATGGGCTTGTCGGCGATGCCGGTGAGGTGAAGGCGTACAGCGCAGTCGAGGGCATCCTGCGGGCTGCCTTCGGGCTGTCCGTCGGGTAACAGGCTGTCGGTATAGGTGTCGGTCGCCGGGTCGTGGAGCGCGAAACCCCAGACGTCGTCGAACCCGAGGTACTCCAGGCGACACACGGGTACACCCTCGTCCTCGCTGGTCCAGGCGGTGACGTAGCCGTAGCCGCCGCGCCAGCGCACGGTGACTTCCTCCAGCCCGGGCCAGACGAGCGAGGCGTGATGGTCGAGATCGGCGGCGAGGCCGTCCTTGACACGCTTTCCGGGTACGGACACGACGTCCAGTGTGATCAAGTCCGGGTGTGTCGTCACGCGCCGACACACCCGAACCACGGCATCGTCCATGACCGCCACCTCTTGTCGATCATGGAATGGGGGGATTCGGTCATGTCCCGGCCGACCAGCACCGACCCGGTACGGCTGACCCGGCGCCGCCGCAGGGCCCTGACCCGCATCAGCCAACAGACCAGCGGACAGTTCCGGCGGGTCCGCCGCGCCCGGATCCTGCTCGCCGCAGCCGCCAAGGTCACGAACGCGCAGATCGCCCTACAGGTCGGCTGCACCCCGGCCACCGTCCGCAAGGTCCGAGCCGACTACCACACCCGCGGGATGCGGGCACTCGATGACCGTCCCCGGCAGGGACGCCCACCGGTCTACGACATCGACGTGCACCTGCTGATCATCGCGACCGCGACCAGCGAACCACCCGAGACCGACGCCCAGTGGACCCACCGGCTGATCGCCGAACACATCCGGCGGCACCACGGTGTTGCGATCTCACCGAGCCAGACCGGGCGGATCCTGGCCGCCGCCGACATCAAACCCCACCGGGTCCAGGGCTGGCTCAACCGCCCCGACGACCCCGGCTTCTTCACCCGCGCCGCCCAGATCTGCGCCCTCTACCAGGCGATACCCGCCGACACGGTCCTGCTGAGCGTGGACGAGAAGACCGGCGTCCAGGCCAGGTCCCGCAGATACGGCACCCGCCGCGCCGGACCGGGGCGTCCGGAACGCCGCGAGTTCGAGTACCGCCGCCACGGCACCGTCTCCCTGATAGCGGCGCTCAACGTCGCCGACGGCACGGTCCGGCCGAAGATCATCGACCGCAACGACTCGGAGACGTTCCTCGCGTTCCTCACCGACATCGACCGGGACACGCCCGACCACCTGCGTGTCCACCTGGTCCTGGACAACGGTTCCAGCCACACCTCGAAAGCCACCCGGGCCTGGCTGGCCGCGCACCCGCGCTTCACCGTGACCTACACCCCGAAACACGCATCCTGGCTGAATATGGTGGTGCGACACGCAAGTCGCATGAGTACAGCGACACTCATCGAAGGGGGTGCGGCGTGACGTCGCGGATGTAGTGTCCGGTCCCGTGCGCAAGGACCGTCCCCGCCTCGGCGTGCGTCGCGGGTAACCGCGGGGTGCGAAGCCCGGGGAAGGGCCCAAGGACTCCTGTTCCATCCAGGGGTTACCGGCTGGGGAAGACCGGACGGGTGAACGCAAGTGAACCCTCGATGACGCCTCGTCATAGGCACTTCCGCTCGATGGGACGCGCCAGCGGGAGACAGGGGCCAGCCGTTGCAAGGCGGCAGGTGCCGCTCGGAGGAATCTAGCCGGGCGGGAGCGCACCACCGTCCCCGGGGTTCAGAGGGCGCCCTACCCGGTCGTATCTGTCTCATGCGGAACGTGACAACCCCGATGGGGTCCAGACGGACAGTGATTCGGCTGGTAGGCCGCCTGTGAGGGCGGACGATGTCCCAGCGGGCGCAGGACGACCCGAGAAGCGAATGCCGGTGGCCGAAAGGCAGCGGGAAACCGGCGGCGGTGATGCTGGCTCCTCCGCCAGCGGTCGCCGGATAACCGGCCGGATAAGGGCATGTGCCCTGGCCTGAAAGGGCGCTGACGCGGGTCGGGTGAGCCTGCGGAGCTACTGCTGACCACAGCTTCGGAACCGAAGGGCAAGTTAGACACGATGACAGCTCATGCCTTCGCTTTGGCGATGGCGGCTCTCGACGTGAACGGACCGGAGGACGATCCTGCTGGCTGGGACGCCATCGACTGGCGGACCTGCGAGGACAACGTACGGCGGCTACGGCAGCGGATCTTCGCGGCGTCGCGGGACGGGGACCTGAAGAAGGTCCGGAACTTGCAGAAGTTGATGCTCCGCTCGCGCAGCAACGCCGTGGTGGCGGTGCGGCGGGTGACGGAGCGCAATGCTGGTCGCAGGACGGCCGGGGTGGACCGGCAGGTCGTGGTGACTGGGGAGCAGAAGGCCGAACTGGCCGACTGGATCCAGAACGACGCCAAGCCGTGGACTCCCCTGCCGGTCAAGCGCGTGTATGTGCCCAAGAGCAACGGCCGCCGTCGCGGCCTCGGGATTCCCGTGATCGCTGACCGGGCGCTGCAAGCCCTGACGGTGAACGCGTTGGAGCCCGAATGGGAGGCCCGGTTCGAGCCGAAATCCTACGGCTTCCGACCGGGTCGTGGCTGCCACGACGCCATCGTGGCCATCCACACGACGTCGAGCCGCACCGACGCCAAACGGCTGTGGGTGCTCGACGCCGACCTGGCGGCGGCGTTCGACCGGCTCGACCACGACCACATTTGCCGGTCGCTGGGCTGGTTCCCCGGACGGGGACTGGTCCGGCAGTGGCTGAAAGCGGGCGTGGTCGAGGACGGCCGGTTCACCCCCACCGGGGAGGGCGCTCCCCAGGGCGGGGTGATCAGTCCGTTGCTCATGAACGTTGCTCTGCACGGCATGGAGGTTGCGGCCGGGGTCCGCTACCACGTCACCGGCACCCGTGCCGGGAAGACGATGGACGGTTGCCCGGTCGTGGTCCGCTACGCCGACGATCTGATCGCCTTGTGTCACTCCCGTGAGCAGGCCGAACAGGTCAAGGCGGCACTGGCCGGATGGCTGGCGCCCAGGGGTCTGGTCTTCAACGAGGACAAGACCCGGATCACGCACCTGACCGAGGGCGTGGACTTCCTGGGGTTCAACATCCGCCGCTACCCCAACGGCAAGCTGCTGACCAAGCCGAGTAACGACGCGGTGCGACGGATCCGCAGACGCCTGTCCGTGGAGGTGCGGGCCCTGCGCGGGTCCAACGCCGACGCGATGATCGGCAAGCTCAACCCGATCATCAACGGATGGTGCGCCTACTACCGGATCGGGGTGTCCAAACGCGTGTTCAACGCGCTGGACGCCCACGCGTGGAAACTGGTCTACAAGTGGGCCAGGTTCACCCACGCGAACAAGCCGAGACGCTGGGTGGTAGCCCGGTACTTCGGCGAGTTCAACTCGTCCCGGCGCGACAGGTGGGTATTCGGGAGCCGGGAAACCGGCTACTACCTGCGCAAGTTCGCCTGGACTCCGATTGTCCGGCACCGGATGGTCGCAGGGACGGCATCACCCGACGACCCGACCCTGACCGACTACTGGACCCTGCGGCGTCGCCGCAGCAATCTCCCGGTGGACATCACCACGCAACGGCTCCTGCGAGCCCAGCACGGCCGGTGTCCGATCTGCCGAGACCTGCTGCTGCACGCCGACCACGAGCCGCGAAGCCCACGTGAGTGGGAACAATGGCTCACCGCCACCCGCAGAGCGGTCCGCAGACACGCGGTCACCGTCTGGGGAGCGGGAACACCGGACGAACGCGTCGCCAACCGCCTCATACACACCCACTGCCACCGCCGGACCACCAGCAACGGCAGCCCAGCACTTCCGCCCACCCGCGAGCCTCCAGGGCTTGCTTGAGCCGGTTGCCCGGAAAGCGGGCATGGCCGGTTCTGAGGGGGCCCCGGCGCAGCAATGCGCCGGGGCTACCCGACGAACTGGTCTTTTCGATCCTGACCCGGCGACTGCTACGCCGGGGAGAGTTCACCTCCCGCGAGCACCTCGCCAACAAGATCATCAAGTACTTCACCCACTACAACCGGACCGCGAAGCCCTTCCGCTGGACCTACGACGGCCGCCCTCTCAAGGCAGCATGACCCATCAAGAACTTTTGCGGGGCTGCACTAGGAGGTCGTCCAGCGACGGATCAGCGATGCGCCATAAAAGCGGGACCGAAGTGCCATCCGGCAGGGTATCGAGGGGATCGGAGCGCAGATTCTCGTCGAAATCATCAAGAATGAGAAGGGTCGGTGCCCTGTTCGCTGACTCGGTCTGCCCGGCTCCTGCCACCGCAGTGATCACGGATCCGGAATCGACGCAGCCGCTGAGGATTACCGTCCTCAGTCCGGCTCGGAGCTCGGTAGCCCGGTCGACCAGAGCAGCGGCCAGGGCACTCTTGCCGAGGCCGCCGAGGCCGTACAAGAGGATGCCATTGGCGGCAGGGGCGATATCGGCTTCGTCGCTGCCATCGCCCGCCAGGAGGCCGGGAATCTTCCGTAGTTCCCATCGCCGCCCGACGAACCTGTCGTTGGTCTGGTCGGTGCCATACACTCGACTGCCGGGAGCGGTGGTCGAGGCACCTTCGGAGAGTGGTGCCACCACCGGTTCCCCACACAGTAGGGACACCACTGACCACTCGTCGAGTCCTGCCACCACGCGATCGACCGGGTTCGTTGCGGCCTGCAGGGTCTCCTGGACGCTACGGCGGGCGACAGCGATCGCCGCGACCAGGTCAGGGTGGGAAGCCTTGGCGAGCTCAGCGTACACCTGCGCAAAGAAGTGTGTGGAGAACCGGTCGGAAAGCGTGCCCTGGGTCGCGACCACGGCCGGGACGCCGCCCGAAGACAGGGCGCTGGCGAAGGAACTGCCAAATGGCTCGGAGAATACATCGCCCTGGCAGGAGGCGAGGCTGATGATCGGAGGTAGCGGTGCCTCGGCGGCGCAAGCTTGCAGGAACACCGACGATGTCACCGCGACTGCGTCGCCCGCGTCATCTTCGAGGTGCAACAGGCCAGGGGAACCGTGTGCGTGCACATGCAGCACGTGTGGGAGGTGGTCGCGCAGGCCTGCGGCGATCGCGCCGATCGTGGCAAATCGTACCTCCTTGACCTGGGCGTCGTAGGTCCGAGCCTGCCCGACCGCTTCGATGACCGCTCGCAGTTCCCGCTCGTAGTCGAGAAGTTGGCCGCCACCGGTCAGCGGTGACGCGATAGCGATCAGGATCCTCAGCGGACCGGGCAGCGGACGGACGGAAGGCGCCCCGCTGTGCCGATAGAAGTGCACACTGCGGTGCAGCCCTAGCTTGATCTTTAACCTGTGCGGCGTGGTCTGGGATTGGCCGATTTTTTCTTTCTGGAGGTCGTCTTCCCGGTTTGGCTGCTGGTGACGGTGTGGACGTCGTAGCGGCGGGTGGGGTGACGGTTGGGTGTGCCGGGTGGTCGTCCGGGGCCTGGCCGGGTGGGTTTCGGCGCGCTGGCGGGGCAGGTGCTTGTCGGACGTAGGTGCCGAAATCCGCGGCGGACCCGGGATGGGGTGAGCCGTTCGGGTGGCGCTGGTCGTTCCCATGGGTGACGCAGGTCGGCGGCCAGTGGCCGGGCCAGCCTCAGCTGCGTGTAGGCGGCGATGATCAGCCAGGTCCACCGGTCGGCGGCGTGCGGGTCGCGCAGTTTCGGCACTGTCCAGCCGAGGGTCTGCTTGAACAGCCGGAACGTGTGCTCGATGTCGAAGCGGCGTAGGAACGCCTGCCACAACAGGTCGATCATCGCCGGATCCGGGCTGGGATCGTGGCCCGGCTCGTGGTCGATACCGGTGGACCACCACAACCATACCGGTTTCGCGGTCGCGCCCGACGGCAGCCGCCCGACGTCGAGACGGATCACGGTGCCTTCCAGGATCGGCAGTGCAGGGCAGTCGGTCCAGGCCGCGCGGCGGGTCAGTCTCGGATGCAAGCGGTGCCAGGCTCGGGCGGTGACGGTGCCGTAGAGGCGGGTATCGGTCACCGTGGTCACATCCGGGGCACCCCAACTGCGGGGGTCGCCGAAGATGAACTCGGCGCCGTGGCGGGGCAGCCGGCCCCGCCGGCCGGGCAGCGGTGGTGGCGCGGGTCGGCGCAGGACCCTGTCCGAGCGCAGCCTGGCCAGGACGCGCACCGGCAGGTCCCGCAGCAGCCAGGCCAGGCGGGCCGCGTCGTAGCCTGCGTCCATCACCACCCAGACCTGCGGATCGCCGGGCCGCCAATGGCCGGCGGCGATCAACCGGCCGACCACGTCCCGCAACTGGGCGGCGGTCACCGCCGCCAGATCCGCACCCGGAGCCAAGCGGACCGCGTCCAGCGGTGCGGTCCACGAGGTGCGGCCGGTCTCCAACGCCACAACGAACGCATACGGCCAGCCCGGAACTCCGATGTGCTGGTCCCTGCCACGGCCGTAGGTGTGACACAGGATCCGCTCCGGCGACGTGTGCGCCTCCGGCCGCAGCCAGCACGTCACATCCACGGCCAGGACGAGCCGCCCGTCAGCCGCCCGCGGCGGCGGCACCGCCGCCACCGCCGTACGCAGCCGTTGCACGTCAACCCGCCCGGCGGCCAAGGCGTCGTACAACGCGCCGTGCCCACGGCGGTACTCCGCTACCAGCGACAACCCGGGCAACGACCGCACCGGCCCATCCGCGCACAACACCGCGTCGGTCAACTCGAACAACGCATCCGACCGCCGTGACAGGGCCTGGTGGAAGTCCCGCCGAAACCCGGCCAACACCTCCGCCGGATCCCTCACCGGCCCGGTCGAGACAGAGCCGGGTAACACCAGCCCACTCAGATGGTCCAAAATCGTGGCCACGGCCACCGCCTTGATCTCGCGTCCTTGCCAGGGAACCCGAAGATCATCAACGGTGGCCGTTCCCACGTCAGCCCGACACGCCGGAATCCTCACAGGAGCAACCGGCGCCCGCCACCGACGGGTTAAAAATCAAGCTAGCGGAACGCTGGAACGTAGCTCCGGCAGCGCCTCCCACGGCAGTTGGCCTCCGCCGGCCGCAGCCAGGTCGTCCGACAACAGCAGGCCGAGCCGAAGCGCGGCTCCGTCGGACTCCGCGCCGGTGATTGCCTGCGACAGAACTGTGTTCACCTGCGCAGGCAGGAACTCCTCGGCAAGCCGTTCGGCCGCGACCTTCAACAGTTCGGTGACCGATGGTTGGTGGTCGTCGTCGACACCGGCCGTTCGCATGTGCCGAGCACGTGCTCGTCGAAGGTCGGCGACCGCGTTACGGATACCTTCGGTGATTCCGCGATGCGCGGCGGTCGTGGTGCCACGATCGGTCCGCAGCGCGACGTGGCTCTGGTCGATCTGCAGCATGGCGCTGTGGATCAGCGACGACCTCAACGGCCGTCTTTGCGGCGCGGAGGCGGCGCCGCTCCTTCATCGCGATCTCGATCCGGCCGGGGGACGGGTCTCGGGGGGTTACACACGTCGCATTTGAAGGCAACTGCTCCGTGTGGGCATTGCGGCGACAAGGGCTCATCGCCGCGGCTGGGTAGGGTCACGGACGTCTCCTATCGGGTCGGCGGGACTCGTCAGGGCTCTTGGTCGGAATGAGCCGCGCGGCGGCGCCGGTGCAGCAGGACCTCGTCGCGTACCGTCCAGATGATCTCGGCAAGGGACACGCAACCGGCCAGCCCGGTCCCGGCCCAGCGCCACGCTGCCTCCCCTGCGCTCAGCGGGGTGTTCCCGCCGTAGCTCTCGGGGGGCGCTAGAGCCAAGGCGATTGCGATGAACAACAGGGCGATTCCGGCGTTGTATGACAACTGGGTGCGCCGATGCCAGCGCCGCCACCGCAGCATGTCGTTGCGTTGCACGCGGGCGCGCAGCCTTTGCTCGGCAGGGGGAGCGAGTACGGTGGTTAGCCGTCCCCACGCCTCCACATCGGCCTTCGAGTAGAGGACGGCGCGTCCACGGAAGCCGAACTGAACGCACATCACCAGTACGGCGCAGACCACGACCAGGGTGGTGAGCGTCGCGCCCGGCCATCGAAATGAGGTGGGCGCCTGTGCGACGACGCCGAGGAGCGCTAGCGAAAAGCCGGCCAGGAGCGGTGCAGCCACTCCCGTCTTGGCGTCATAGGCGGCAGGCTGCCCGAAGTCACCGGGCCCGGTCCAGATCGTCTCAGCTTTTCCTTGATGGTCCACGACATCTGGCTTGCCTGTGCCGTCCGCGCCAGCGACCTCGGTGGAGGATGTCATCGGTACCGGTCCGTCGCCGACGATCGGAAGTCTCCCATGTCGACATTGTCACGGTCGGCCTCCGCAGAGTCCAGCGTTCGCCAGTTCGGTTGCCCCGGCCGATGTGGACGTCCGGCCCCACCGTGCTGTGACACCGTGAACGGCCGACCCGATCCGGTGTTGAGCCAATACGGAACCCGGTCCGTGCGTCGGGCGTCCGATCGGCGACGGCGACGGGGATGCGCCGAAACCCGGCGAGGCGTGCGAGCTCGGTCAGCTGACCGGTGCCTGCGGGACCGGCTTGATCAGCCGCGCCGCGGTGGCCTTGCGGACCGCGTCGACCCGCGACACCGCGTGCAGCTTCGCGTAGATGTTCGTCAGGTGCCGTTTGACGGTAGCCTCCGTGATGCCCAGCCGCCCGGCGATCTGGGCGTTGCTCAGCGCGTCCGCGGTCAACCGCAGCACCTCCAACTCCCGATCGGTCAACGGTGGCGTGGCGCGCGGTCGCTGCCGGTCGAGCCGTTCCACGGTTGCGCGGGACACCGCCAGCAGGACGTTCTGCACGGGCCGGCGTACCACCGACCGGACGGCGGCGACGAGTTCGTCCCGCAGGATCGTCTTGAGCAGGTACGCGACCGCGCCGGCCGCCAGCAGTTCGGACACGAGGTCCGGGTCGTCGTGCATGGTCACCACGACGACCCGGGTCTGCGGGGCAGCCCGGCCGACCTGGCGGACGACGGCGGCGGCGCCGAGGCCGGGCATCTCGACGTCCAGCAGCAGGACGTCGGGTCGTAACCGGACGCACACGGCTACCGCCTCCGGCCCGGTCGATGCCTCGCCGACGACCGTGAATCCGGCATCGGTGCAGAGCATCTCGCGGATGCCGTCGCGCATCAGCGTGTGGTCGTCGGCGAGACAGACCCGGATCTGCTGCCGGTCCGGGGCGGTCAAAGCCCGCTCTCCAGCAGCGGGACCCGTACCTCGACTCGGGTGCCCTTACCTGGCTCGCTGACGACGGCGAGTCGTCCTCGCAGCAGCAACGTCCGTTCCCGCATCGACGGTAGTCCGCCGCCGGCCCGGTCCGGTCCACCCGGGTCGAAGCCCCGTCCGTCGTCGGAGACCACGGCGCGCACCTCGGTGGCAGCTACGTCGACGGTGACGTCCAGTTGGCTCGGCGCTGCGTGGCGTAGCGCGTTGCGGACCGCCTCGCGCAGGATCAGGTAGAGCTCCTCGGTGGTGTCCGGCGGTAGGGCCTTGGCGTCGCCGGTGATGCGCAGCGAGGCCCGTACCGATGGTGGTGTCGTCACCTTCAGGTAGTCGCGCAGCGCGCTCGCGAGGCCCTCCTCGCCGACACAACAGCGGAGTTCGGCGGACAGTTGCTGCACGGTACGCACCGCCTCGCCGAGGTACTCGACCGCGCTGTCGAGATGGGCCCGCGCACGCGCCTGGTCGTGCTCGGCGTAGTGCCGGTTCAGGTCCAGCCGGTGCAGCGTCAGGCTCATGCCGTGCAGCACCCGGTCGTGCAACTCCCGAGCGATCCGTCTTCGCTCCTCCTGCCGGGACTCCTGCAGTTTTGCCATCAGGAACGTCACGTAGGACATGGAACCGATGGCGACCCGCGCCATGATCGCCTTATGGAACAGATTGCTGATCCGGGTCGCGCTGATGCTGTCGGAGGGGTCGAATTCGCGATTGATGATCGGCAGGCCGACCTCGAACAACGTGATGGCGGCGCGTAGCGACTCCACCGGGTGGATGCCGTGCTCGGCCCGCTGCGCACCGATTTCGACACTGGACAGCCGAGCCTCGCCCGTCAGCGCTACCCGGGGTGCGTCCGGCAGTTCGAGCTGAGCCGCCACGTCGTCGAGGACCGACGCGACCTGGCCGGCGAGCTGTTCGACGACCTCCGGCCGGCTGATCAACTGGTTGCCCTGCTGCCGTAGCGCCGTGGTGAACGCGACGAAGATTTCGTCGAGGATCCCCGTGGTGTCCGGGCTACGGGCCGCGTCCGCGTCACGCCCAGTTGTCAAGAGGCCTCCCCGTCGACGCCTGTCACGGAGACTTATGATAGCGCTCCCGACTGGAACATCCACCCCTTGCCGGGTTTTGCGTGTCGGGATTGGATAAACCCTGCTCAGGCCGCTTGGATGTGGCCTCTGGTCAAGATGTATGCAGACCATAAACATCGTTTTAGTAATTTACCGATATAAATCAACTGGAATCCTCCTCCGTCGGACTTGGTCGGCCAGTTTGTCGTGCTGCGGGGAAGGTGGCGAAACCTCGTCTGGCAGCCTGCGCCGGCCCGCGCGTCGTCCGACCCGGCGGTGCGCCTGCATCCCGGCTGCATCCGTACGCGCCGTTGGTCGAGGCGTCGCGCGTCCTTGGTCGTAGCCGGCGCCGCCACCTTCATGGAACCTGCCAGCGAATGGGGCTCTGCCACCTTGGCCGGCCCATGGGCCGGCCCCTACCGTCGATCCATCGACGGCCGTCGTTGTCGTGGGTCAGGTGGGCCCACGGTCGGCCCTCAGCGGGCAGCCCACCGACGAGTCGCCCGACGCGAGGAAGGGAGCAGTCCGTCATGGCCGAAGACGAGCCGGCCTCCGCCGGCCGAGAGCCGGCCCCCATCACTGCCCGGCGTGGTCGCCGGCTCGTAGGGCGACTGGTCGTCGGGGCGTTCGTGGCCGCCGTCTGCGTCGCCGTCGCGCTCGCACTACGTGACCAGGACTGGTCGACGCTCGGCCAGCTGACCCGCCCGCGGACGGTGCCGGTGCTGGCCGTGGCGCTGGCGGTCACCTCGGGCGGCCTGCTCTGCGCCGCCCGCGCATGGCTGCTGACCATCTCCGCGACCGGCGCACCGGTGCCGGTCACCGCCGGGGTCCGGATGTTCTTCGTCGGCTTCCTCGGCAAGTTCCTGCCTGGCCGGGTCTGGGGACTACTCGCCCTGCTCAAGCTCGGCGAGCGGGCCGGGGTGAGCCATCCCAGGATGGCGGGAATCTACCTGGTGAACGTGGTGGTGGTGCTGCTCAGCGGTGGGGCCGTCGGCCTGCTGGTCGCGCCGGCCCTGCTCGGCGTCCACTCCCTCTGGTGGTTCCCGGCTCTCGGCGCACTGCTCGTGCTGCTTTTCGTCCGGCCGGTGCTGATCGACCGGGTGGTCGCCGTGGCGGCCCGGCTGGCCCGTCGGCAGCAGCCGGCGCGGATGGCCAGGCCGGAGCACCTACGGCGGTCGATCGGCTGGCAGACGGCCTCGTGGGTGCTGTTCGGGGTGCACGTCTGGCTGGTCGCCACCCTGCTGGGTGCCGCGCCGGTCAGGGCGCTGCCAGTGGCGCTGGGAGCCTTCGCGATCGCCAGCGTGGCCGGCACCCTGGCGGTGTTCGTTCCGGACGGCGTCGGGGTGCGGGACGTGCTGCTGATCGCCGCCCTGACCACCGTATTACCGCTGCCGGCGGCGGTCACCACCGCCATCGCCAGCCGGGTGCTCTGCACTCTCGCCGAAATCCTCACCGCCGGGGCCGCCCTGCTCGGCACCGCGCTGCACGACCGGCGCGCCGCACGCGCGGCCGCCACGTCGGCGGACACCCGGGCCGAACGGTCCACGGCCCCGGCTTCGTTCTGACCCGCGACTGTCCGCCACCGCCTGCCATCGGCGCGCACCTGCTCGCCGCGATCGCAAGAGAAAGGGCCCAGCGAGATGCCACCACTGTTCTCCATCGACGACGCCGAACAGCTCAGCGTCGAGCAGGTGCACGATCTGTACCGCCGACATGTGAACAAGGGCCAGGTCAGTCTGATGACCTCGTTCGGGTTCGGCCGGGAACTCGCCGACCGGGCCGAAGGCGCCTACATCCACACCCGCGACGGCCGGCGGATTCTCGACTTCACCGGCGGCGTCGGGGTGCTCAACCACGGCCACAACCATCCGCGCATCCTGGCTGCCCGACGCCGGTTCGCCGAGCGGCAGCGGATGGAGGTGCACAAGACCTACTTCTCTCCGTACCTCGCCGCGTTGTCGCACAACCTGGCCGCGATCCTGCCCGGCGACCTCGACATGTCGTTCCTGCCGAACTCCGGCGCGGAGGCCGTCGAGGGCGCGGTGAAGCTGGCGTACAAGTACCACGGCGGGCGGCGCAACACGATCCTGCGCAGCGACATCAGCTTTCACGGCAAGCTGCTCGGCTCCGGCAGCCTCACCGGCAGCACCCAGAACCACTTCACCTTCCCCGGCATCCCCGGGGTGGTGTCGTTCGACTACGACGACCTGGCCGCCGTGCGGGCTGCGGTGCAGGCCAGCCGCGACCGCAAGGGCCGCAGCGACGTGTACGCCATCCTCATCGAACCGTTCAGCGCCTCGACGATGCGGTGGTGCTCGGAGGAGTTCCTGCGCGGCCTGCGTGAGCTGTGCACCCGTGAGGACATCGTGTTGATCTTCGACGAGATCTACACCGGCTGGGGCAAGACCGGGACCATGTTCCACTTCATGCGCTACCCCGGGCTGGTCCCCGACGTGGTGACCACCTCGAAGTCCTTCGGCGGGGGCAAGTCGTCGATCTCGGCGTACGTGGCCCGCCGGCCGATCTTCACCAAGGCGTACGGCAGCCTCAACGACGCGTTGCTGCAGAGCACCAGCACCACCTACTACGGCTTCGGCGAGGAGACCGCGACCGCGATCGAGGCGATCAACGTGGCGGTCGACGAGGACTTCCCGGCCCGGGCGCGGGCCATCGAGCGGGTGCTCGCGCCGGGACTGGACCGGATCGCCAAGGAACACCCCGACGTGGTGACCGAGGTACGGGGTGCCGGGGCGCTCTGGGGCGTCTTCCTCAACAGCGCCCGCTCGCTCGATCTGGTCGCCAAGGTCGCACCGGGCAGGCTCGCCAAGGACCCGCAGTTCGGCACCAAGCTGGTCACCTGCGCGGTGATCAACGCCCTCTACCGCGACCACGACATCTACAGCTACTACACGCTCAACGGCAGAAACCCGCTGGTGGTGGGGCCACCGCTGGTCGTCGAACCAGCTGAGGTCGAGCACTTCCTCGACTGCCTGGACCGGACTCTCTCACTCGGCATGACCCGGCTGCTGGCCCGCTTCGTGGCCGAGAAGGTGTCGTCGCTGTGGTGAGCGGGGCCGCAGCCGGGACGGTGACCGTGACCGGCGGCAGCGGCATGCTCGGCGGCAACCTGGTGCGGTCCCTGGCCGGCGACGGCTGGCAGGTACGCAGCGTCGACCTGCGGCCACCGGCCGAACCGGTGCCCGGCGTCGACTACCTGACCGCCGACGTCCGGGACGCAGCCCGGGTCCGCGCGGCGCTACGCGGTACGGACGTGGTGGTGCACACCGCCGCGGCGCTGCCCAGCTACCCGGAACCGGAGATCCGGTCGATCATCGTGGACGGCACCCGCAACGTGCTCGACGCCGCCCGAGCGGTCGGTGCCGACCGGGTCGTGCACATCTCCACCACCGCCGTGTACGGGCTACCCGCGCAGGTGCCCACCACCGAGGACCACCCACGCAGTCCGGTCGACCCGTACAGCCGGGCCAAGGCCGCCGCCGAAGAGGTCGGTGAGCGTGCACGGGCCAGCGGGATGTGCGTACCGATGCTGCGACCGAAGACCTTCCTCGGTCCCGGCCGGATGGGCCTGTTCGCGATGCTGTTCGAATGGGCCGAGGAGGGCCGGAACTTTCCGGTGCTCGGCCGAGGCGACGTGCGGATCCAGATGTTCGCCGTGGAGGATCTGGTCGACGCGGTCACCGCCGTGCTGCACGCCCCCGCCGACCGCGCCAACGACACGTTCAACCTGGGCGCGGCCGAGTTCGGCACGCTGCGGGACGACTTCCAGGCGGTGCTCGACGCGGCCGGGCACGGCGGGCGGGTGGTGCCGATCCCGGCCCGCCCGGCCGTCGCCGTCCTACGACTGCTCGAACGGCTGCGGCTGTCGCCGGTGTACGGGCGGCTCGTCCACAAGTTGTGCAACGACTCGTACGTCAGCATCGACAAGGCCGGTGAGGTCCTCGGCTGGCAGCCGCGGTACTCCAACCGCGACGCGATCCTGCGTACGTACCACTGGTGGCGGGCCACCCGCTCCGCCGCGCCCGCCGCCGGCACGTCCGCCGGTCGCACCAGCCGTGATCCGTGGAAACAGGGCGTCCTGAGCCTGGCCAAGGCCGTCTTCTGAACCGTCGGTAGCTCACCCCGCGCCTCCCACACCCACCGGAGCTCGTCGTGACCATCGCCATCGACCAGCCCGTCGGCACCGGCCCGACCGCCGGGCCCGGCCCGACCCCACCGCCCCCCGGGGCCACCCGGCCCGGCCTGCTGACCGACCTGATCACCCTGATCCGTCCGCACCAGTGGGCGAAGAACCTGCTGGTGGTACCGCTCGCTCTGATCGACGCACCTGAGTTGGGGCCGGGCCCGCTGGCCCGGATCGGCTGGGCGGTCGTGTTGTTCACCCTCGCCTCGTCCCTGGTGTACGTGGGCAACGACGTCTACGACCGGCGCCGGGACCGGGCCCACCCCGCCAAGCGCCACCGGCCGATCGCCGCCGGTCGGATCAGCGTCCCGGTCGCGTACGCCGTCGGTCTTGCCCTGGCGGTGCTGCTGGCCGCCGCGGTGCTGCTCGGGCCGGCCGTCGTCTGGTGGCCGATCGCCGGCTACCTGGTACTCAACCTGGCCTACAGCCGTGGCCTGAAGCACCTGCCGCTGGTCGACGTGTGCGTGGTCGCGGTCGGCTTCGTGCTGCGGGTCGTCCAGGGCCAGCTGGCCGTCGGCACACCGGTCGGCCGGTGGCTGCTGGTGGCGGTCTTCGCCCTGTGCCTGCTGTTCATTCTCGGCAAGCGGCGGCACGAGGTGACCGTCGCCGGCAGCGACCACCGGCCATCGCTGCGCGGGTACTCGGTTCAGTACCTGGACTACCTCATCGTCTTCTGTGCGGTGCTGGCCGTGGTCGCCTTTCTGTTCTCCCTGCAGGAGACGGTGGCCGACCCGTACACCGACCTGGCCCTGCTCGGTTCGGTGCCGTTCGCGTTCTTCGCTGTCGCCCGCTACCTGCAGGTCCTGGTGGTCAACGGGGACGGTGGGGAACCGACCCGGATTCTGCTCCGCGACCGGGTCATGTTCGTCAACGCCCTGCTGTGGGGCGTGCTGCTGGCCGGCACGCTGCTTGCCGCGCACTACGCCGTGCCGCTCGATCTCACCGCCCGGCTGCGTTGACCGTGGCCGGGCTTCCGCCCCAGAGAGAAAAGGATCAGCAGATGTCCGACCCGCTCGTCTCCGTCATCATCCCGAACTACAACTACGGCAACTCCCTCGGCCGGTGCATCGACGCGGCGCTGAACCAGACGTACCGTCCAACTGAGATCATCGTGGTTGACGACCACAGCACCGACGATTCGTTGGCGATCGCCCGACGCCGTGCCGTCACGGTGCTGCAGACTGCGCGCAACAGCGGCGTCGCGGTGGCCCGTAACATGGGCGCCGCCGCTGCCCGGGGCGAGATCCTTTTCTTCGTCGACTCGGACGTCGCGCTGCGCCCGGACGCGATCGGGACGGCGGTCGCCGAACTGCGCGCACATCCCGAGTACGGTGCGGTCTGCGGCATCTACGAGGACGATCCGCTGATCTGCGACAGTGTGGTGGAGCAGTGCCGGGTGCTCCAGGCGTACTGCTGGCGGATGGCCTCGCTCGGCGAGGTCAGTTTCCTGTTCTCGTCGCTGGCCGCGATTCCCCGGCGGGTCTTCGACGAGGTCGGTCCGTTCAACCCCAGGCTGCGCCAGACCGAGGAGGTCGACTACGGACAACGGATGTCCGCCCGTTACCGGATCCGGGTCACCGAAGCGGTCCGTGGCTGGCACGACGACGACGACAAGTTGTTGCCGCTGATGCGCAAGCTGTTCCGGCGGGCGCGGCTGCGGGTGCCGCTGTTCGCCCGGCGCCGACGGTTCGCCAAGGGTTTCGAGAGTGCCTCGCGATCGCTCAGTGCCATCGCCGCGCTCGGCGTCCTGGCCGTCCTGCCGCTGACGCTGCTGACCCCGTGGGCGTTGCCGGCCGTCGGCGCGCTTGGCGCGCTGATGGTCGCCGGTGACGCCGCGATGTACCGCTACGTGCTGCGCCGACGCGGCCCGGGCTTCCTGACGGTCTTCACCGCCGTCGCGTTCGCGACCAACGTGGCCATCTCCAGCGGCATCGCGGTCGGCGCGCTGCAGTGGCTGATCTCCGGCCGGTTCCGGCGGCTGTACGACGCACAGTGGCCGTCCACCACCGCGCCGGCCGCCCCGACGGCGACCGGGGCACCGGCATGAGCCACCTGCTCACCAGCATCACCGCCGCCGACCCGGCCGCCGACGCCGGCGCGCCGGGCCACATCCCGGCCGCCGACGTGCCCGGTGCCGGCACCCGTGGAGCCGCCGGGCGCCGGCAGCCCCGCTGGCCGCTGCGTACCCGGCTGGTGTTCGCCACCGTCGCCGGGTGGAGCCTGTTCCTCGCGGTGTTCCTGTGGCTCACCGGAACGCAGTGGTGGTGGCGTCCGTTCGAGTTGATGCCGCCGCTGTCGTTCGTCGCGGTGCCGCTGCTGCTGGTGCCGCTGGTCCTGCTCGCCCGACCGGTCCGTGCCCGGCTCGCCCTGGTGCTCGTCGGCTGCCTGGCGCTCGGCACCGACCTGGCCGGGCTGAACATGTACGCCCTGCCGGGCGGGCGCGGGGGCGCCGACGTGCCGGTCACCGCCGATGCGGTTCGGGTGTTCGCCTGGAACACCGAGTACTGGCACGACGGCGACGACCCGGAGCGGTTCTACGCCTACCTGGCCGACCAGCGGGCCGACGTCTACCTGCTCAGCGAGCACGTCGGCTGGGATCTCGCCGGGCACCGGCCGGTCCGCGTCGACCACCGGGCCGAGCTGCGCGAACGGTTCCCCGACTACGAGATCGTCGCGGTTGGCGAGCTGCTGACGATGTCCCGGTACCCGGTGGTGCGCGAACACGCGCTGGACGCCACGCCGTACCTGACCGACCGACGGCTGGGCGGTCCGCCACCCGGCTCCGACTTCGCCGACTACTACCGGCACAAGATCCTGCGGACCGACCTGCTGGTGGGCGGGTCTGTGCTGTCGGCGTACAACGTGCACATCCCGGTGCAGCTGGACGTCTCGATGGATCCGCGACAGCGCGAGTTCACCGCCTTCATGCGGGCGCAGGAGATCCGTCGGCAGGCCCATCACCGGGCGGTGGCGGCCGACCTCGCCGGCAACCCGGCACCGGTGCTCCTGGCCGGCGACTTCAACGCGACGTCGGCGATGGGCGAGTTGCGGGCCCTCGGCTGCCGGCTGCGGGACGCGCTCCCCGCCAGCCGGGAGATCCACCCGGTCTCCTGGCCGGACGGGAGTACCCCGCTGTGGCGGTTGGACTGGGCGTTCACCGCCGGTCCGGTCCGGGTCCACGACTACCGGATGGCGCCGAGCCGGGGAATGAGCGACCATCGGGGACAGCTCGTCACCCTGTCGGTGAGCTGAGCGGGTGCCACGTGTCGCCCGTCCGCCCCGGGAGTAGGCGCCCAAGCCGCGTGGCGTACGGCAACCCGTCCGTTCGTAGCAGCGGGACGAGCCCGTGTGTCTCCCTCTACCAGGGCATCCGTGGTGCCGAGAATCTGCTGAACGTGAACGTGGTGTTCGAGTGAGGGTGGACGTGAACCGTCTCCGCCACACCGGGGCCGACCGGCGTGACCTGGCGTCCCGGCCACGCTGACGGGGGTTCTCGCCGGACGGGATCATCTCCTACGAACGCCGGTAGGGGAGGTCGGGCGGCGTCACCGCGGCACCTGAGGCGCCGGAGCACACCGTCCAGTCGGAACACTGTCCACCGTGACGTGGGACCACCCGCTGCTCTGGTAACCCTCGGTTGCCATGATCATGTAGCCCATGGTGGTGCCGAGGTGCATGCCGGCGCGGGCCCACGCGTCGAAGTGGTCGCCGGTGTCGATGGTCCCGCTGGAGCGCTTCTGCTGACGGACACTGTAGTACCGGTAGTACGGCGTGCTGCCGACGCCGAGCTGGACCCGGTAGATGTCGTAGGTGCCGCCCTCGCTGACGACGGTGCCCATCGGCGTACCGCTCGGCCGGTAGGTGCCCCAGTTCTCCACCACGTAGTACTCGGTGAGCGGGTTGGTCGTGTACCCGTACAGCGCCAGATAGGAGTTGCCGCCCGGGTGGAAGGTGCCGCAGTAGTTGAAGGTCCGTCGGCCACCGGTAGCCCAGCCCTTGCCGCCGAACCAGTTGTTGATGCCGGTCCACCGGGCACCGTACTGGCCCTGCGGGCCCAGGACCATGGTGCTGTCGCCCATGTCCTTCCAGTAGGCGTAGAAGTAGCCGTCGTGGCTGCCGGTCTGGTTGGTGGTGACCACTGGGCGGGAACGGGCTTCGTCGGCGTGGGCGGCGCCGGCCGGCCCGGTCGCGGTGACCGCCAGCAGTGCGGCGCAGGCGGCGCTGGCCAGCAGCCTGATCCGGCTGCTCGTCAAGCTGGCACCGGGTGTCTCGCTCATCGATCGACCTCTTCTCCCGCTCGATCGGCACCGGCGTCGGGAACCCGCCGATTTGATCGATAACCATCAATCATTGGTTGAAGTGTCGGCCGGAGTTCGCCGGAATGTCAACAGGTGACGGAGATGGGCCACCACCACCCGTCGACCTGCTCAGCGGCCCGGGACGGTGACCCGGGCAGCGAGCATGCGCGCCTGCCGGGCGGCCGCGCGGGCCTCCTGGTGGAAGTCGGGTGCGGCGCAGGCGAACAGCGTCCGACGGTCGGCGCCGCCGAGGGCGCAGGCGTAGACGGCCGAGCCCGGGGTGAGCTCGTCGGTGATCGTCCCGCCCTCGACCACCCGGACCAGCCGGTCGCCGGTGGCGTCGGCGATCCACAGCCCACCAGCCGCGTCCAGGCAGGCGCCGTCGCCGGCGACGCGCAGTTGGGTGAGTGCCGCTTCGACCTGGCGGTCGGTCGGCAGCGGCCCGAACTCGGCCCACACCCGCCGGTCGGTGAGTGCCCCGTCGTCGCTCACGGTGAAGGCGGTGACCCGGTTGCCGAACGTCTCCACCACCAGCAGGACGCCGTCGTCGGTGAGTACGCTTCCATTGGGGAACCACAGGTCGTCCGCCACCTGGGTGACGGTGCCATCGGGATCCACCCGGTGCAGTGCGGTCGGTCTCAGCGGCTCGCCGGCCATCAGGTCGAAGCCGAAGTTGCCCACGTAGGCCCTTCCACGGTCGTCCACCGCCATGTCGTTGGCGTGCCCGGTGGCGTACCGGCTCAGATCGGCGTGCACGGACAGCGTCCCGTCCGGCTCCCGACGCAGCACCTTGCGGTCGCGCATCGAGACGACCAGCAGCCGGCCGTCGGGCAGCCAGCCGAGCCCGGAGGGCTGGTGCGGCACCTGCGCCTCCTGCCGCAGGTCCGAGCCGTCCTCGGTCATCGACAGGACCTGGTGTCCGTAGAAGTCGACGAACCAGAGCCGTCCGTCGCGCCACCGCGGTGCCTCCAGGAAGTGGAACCCGTCGGCTACGGTGCTGAACTTCGCTGCCATGTCCGTCCTCTCCGTTTCTATGGTTGCTAGAGCGACAGTCCGCCGTCGACGGGCAACACGACGCCGGTGATGTAGGACGCCTCGTCGGAGGCGAGGAACGCGGTCGCGGCGGCCATCTCGGTGGCGTCGGCGAACCGGCCCATCGGGATCGTCGCGGTGAGCTGGGCCAGCTTCTCCGGGGGAATCGCGGAGATCATCCGGGTCTGCGCGTTCGGTGAGATCGCGTTGACCGTCACCCCGAACCGGGCGAGCTCCTTCGCTGCGGTCTTCGTGAAGCCGATGATCCCCGCCTTGGCCATGGCGTAGTTCGACTGGCCGGGATTGCCGTGCAGCCCGGTGTAGGAGGTGACGTTGACGACCCGTCCCGCCCCCTGTCTCCGAAAGTGGGGGACCGCCGCCCGGGTCATCCGGAACGTCCCGCCGGCGTGCACGGCCATCACCGACTCGTAGTCGTCGTCGTCGAGTTTCCACAGCATCCCGTCCCGGAGGATCCCGGCGTTGTTGACCAGGACGTCGATCCGTCCGGTTTCCGCGACGACCCGGTGCACCACCTCGGTGACCTGACCGGTATCGGCGACGTCGGCGGCCAGCCCGGTCGCGCCGATCTCCTTGGCGGCGTCGGTCACCGTCGCCGCGTCGAGGTCGACCAGGTAGACCGCCGCCCCAGCCTGGTGGAAGTGCTCGCCGATGGCCCGCCCTACTCCGCGTGCCGCCCCGGTGACCAGGACCGTCCGGCCGGTGAAGTCGAACGTGAGGTTGGACATCAGGACAGCCTCTCCAGGATCATCGCCATGCCTTGGCCACCGCCGACGCACATCGTCTCCAGCCCGATGGCGGAGTCCGTGGCGCGCAGCCCGTTGAGCAGCGTCGTGGTGATTCGGGCCCCCGTCATGCCGTACGGATGCCCGATCGCGATGGCCCCGCCGTGGACGTTCAACTTGTCGCCGAACGGGTCGATGCCCAGGTCCCGGGCCGACGGGATCACCTGCGCCGCGAACGCCTCGTTGATCTCGACCAGGTCGACGTCGTCGATCGTCATGCCGGCCCGGCGCAGCGCCTGCTGCGACGCGCCGACCGGCCCGAGACCCATGATCTCCGGGGACAGGCCGGTGACGCCGGTGGCGACGATCCGGGCCAACGGGGTGATCCCCAGGTCGCGGGCCCGGCGGTCGGACATGACGACCAGTGCCGCGGCACCGTCGTTCAACGGGCAGCAGTTGCCGGCCGTCACCAGACCGTTGGGCCGGAACGCGGGCCGTAGCTCGGCCACGGCCTCGTAGGTGACGCCGGGGCGGGGGCCGTCGTCGGCCCGTACCACCGAACCGTCCGGCAGCGTCACGGGCGTGATCTCCCGGGCGTAGAAGCCGCTGCCGATCGCCTGTTCGGCGAGGTTCTGCGAGCGGACGGCGAACCGGTCCATCTCCTCGCGGCCGATGCCCCTGGCCCGGGCCAGGTTCTCGGCCGTCTGCCCCATCGCGATGTAGACGTCCGGGAGCAGACCCTGCTCGCGCGGGTCGGTCCACGAGATGGCACCGGCTTCGGCGGTGGTCCGGGTCCGCTCCTCGGCCGGAGCGAAGGCCGGGTTGTGCGTGTCCGGCCACGAGTCGGAGGTGCCCCGGTCGTGGCGGGACACCGTCTCCACCCCGGCCGAGACGAACACGTCGCCCTCGCCTGCCCGGATCGCGTGCAGCGCCATCCGGGTGGTTTGCACCGACGAGGCGCAGTACCGGGTGACGGTAGTACCGGGGACGTCGTCCAGCCCCAGCAGCACCGACACCACCCGGCCCATGTTGTCGCCCTGCTCGCCGCCGGGCAGCCCACACCCGAGCAGCAGGTCGTCGATCTCGACGGGGTCGAGCGCCGGTACCTGGCCGAGCGCGGCGCGCACCAGCTGCGCGGTCAGGTCGTCCGGGCGCATCCCGGCCAGTGAGCCCTTGCGAGCACGGCCGATCGGCGAGCGGGCCGCCGCGACGATCACGGCTTCGGGCATGAGAGCTCCTCGGGTCGAACGGGGTGGTTGGTGGTCGCGTCCGCCCGGCGGGCCCGGGCCCGGGCCACCGCCCGGTGCAGGCCGGGGCTTTCGACGGCGACGATGACGGCGAGCAGCGTCGCGTAGAGCAGCTGGGTGGAGAAGTCCGGCAGCGCCGTGGTCGCCACGATCTGGGCCAGCACCGCGATCGACAGCGCACCGGCCAGCAGCCCGAGCGGGGTCCCGCGTCCGCCGGCCAGGGACACCCCGCCGAGCAGCGCGGCGACCGCGGCCAGGATCAGCGGCTGCAGCCCCGGGTCCGGGTTCGCCGAGGCGAAGCTGTAGCCGAGCAGGGCACCGCCGAGCGCCGCGAGCATGCCGGAGACGGTGAAGGTCGCGACGATCCGCCGGTCGACGCGGACCCCGGCGACCCGGCTGGCCCGCCGGTCACCGCCGATCGCCCGTAGCTCACGGCCGAGCCGGGTGCAGCCGAGCACGACGGCGGCGACCACGAACGCGGCCAGCGTCAGCAGGCTGCGCGGCGAGAAGACCCCGGCGATGGTCTGGTCGACCCACAGCGTCGCCGCGCTGTTGGGGTACGTCCGGCTCAGCCCGCCGGACAGTACGTGGGTGAGCCCGAGCAGCGCGATGTAGGTGGCCAGGGTGACCGGCATGGACGGTACGCGTAACCAGGCGATGAGCCCGCCCTGCACCGCGCCGACGGCCGCGCCGACCGCCACGGCGGCCAGCGCACCGAGGGCGGGGGAGGCGACTCCCGCGCCGACGGCGACCATCCCGCCGAGGGCGTACGTCCCGACCACCGACAGGTCGAACTCGCCGACGATCATGGTGATCCCGATCGCCAGCGCCAGCAGGCCCAGCTGCGCGAAGCCCTGCAGGGCGTTGTACCCGTCGAACAGCCGCAACGGCCGGCCGCTAGCAGCGGCGCGCAGGCGAAGGCGGACAGCGCGACCAGCAGCGAGACCGCCGGCAGTAGCCGGTCCGGCCGGGACAATTGGCGGCGGATCATCGTGCCCCCCGGGTGCTGCGCAGATGCACGATGACGACGACGGCGAGCACGAGGGCTCCCTTCACGAGGGTCTGTACGCCGGTGGAGTAGCCACGTAGCAGCAGCACGTCGGAGATGACGGAGATCAGCACCGCGCCGCCGAGGGTGTGCAACGCCGAGCCGCGGCCGCCGGCGATCGCGGTGCCGCCGACGAGCACGGCCGCGATGGCGTCCAGCGTGAGGGTGCCGCCGAGGTTCACCGTGGCCGAGGTGTTGAACGACGCCAGGAACATCCCGGTCAGGCCGGTGCAGGCACCGAAGAAGGCCCAGGCGATCACGATCACCCGGCCGACCGGTAGGCCGGCCGCGTGGGCGGCGGCCCGGTTCTCCCCGATCAGGTACATCTGCCGGCCGGCTGTGGTGCGGCGCAGCGTCCACTGGGCGAGCACCGTCACCACCAGCAGCACGTACACGGCGAGCGGCAGGCCCAGCGGGGTGGCGTTGAGTAGTTCGAACGCGCGGTTCGCGGGATACACCGGAGTGCCGCCGCTGAACCAGGTCGCCGCGCCGCCGATGGCGAACCCGGCGGCGATGGTCAGCACGATCGGGTTGGCCTGCCCGAAGCCGACGGCGGCGCCCTGGGCGGCGCTCAGCGCCACGCCGCAGGCGATCGCGATCAGCACCGCGGTGGCCAGCCCGAGTCGTTGAGTGGCCAGGAAGACCATCGCCACCACGGTCGCGGTCTGCGAGGTGGCCAGCGAAACCGCCGATCCGGCGATCATCACCAGCGTCGCCCCGATGGCCGTGATGCCGACGAAAGCAGCCGAGGCGACAATGGCCCGGGCGTTGTCGACCGTCAGGAACCGGTCGGTCGTCACGGCGACGACGACGAGCAACGGCACCGCGACGGCGAGCAGCCCGGTCAGTGGCCCCGGTCGCGTCGGACGCGTCGCGGCACCGGTCCGGCCGCCGGCGGTGCCGCTGCCGCCGGTGTCGGTGGTAGCGGTGGCGGTGGCGGTGTCGGCATCCGTCATGTCTCGTCCTCCGCCCCATGGGTCATGTCCCGGACCAGCACTGTCCCGTCGACGTCGCCGTCGTAGCGGTTCACGATCCGACCGTCGCGCATCGTCACGATCACGTCGCCCAGTTCGAGCAGCTCTTCGATCTCGGTCGACGCGAAGATCACCACGAGGCCGGACTCGGCGGCCTGGCGCAGCAGCCGGTGGATCGCCGCGCGGCCGCCGATGTCCACTCCCCGGGTGGGTTCGTCGAGCAGCAGCGCGTACCCGTCGTCGCGGGCCAGGCACCGGCCGACGAAGACCTTTTGCTGGTTTCCCCCGCTGAACGCGACCGCCCGCTCCGCCAGCCGGTCCGGTGGCAGACCCGAACGTTGCGCCAGGGAACGAGCGGCGCGGCGCTCCCGTCCCGGCCGCAGGACGCCGCCGCGCCCCAGGCTCGGCAGGCGGGTCGCGACGAGGTTCCAGGTGATCGACTTGTCCAGGAACAGGCCCTCCGACTTGCGGTCGTTGGACGCGAACGCGACACCGTGGCGGGCCGATCCGACCGGATCCCGGATGGGGACGGGCCGGCCGTGCAGCTCGACCACCCCGGTCGCCGCCGGGTGCAGCCCGGCGACGGCGCGCAGTACGTCCGAGGCGCCGCTGCCGAGCTGGCCGGCCAGGGCGTAGACCCGCCCCGCCCGGGCGGTGAGCGTGAAGTCCACCACCCGGCCCGGCACCCTCAGCCGGTCGATCCGCAGCGCGTGCCCGGGATCGTCGTCGGGCGCCCGGGTGGTGGCGAGCCGGCGCGGTGCCTCGCCGAGCATCTGTACGATCAACTCGTCGACGGTCAGCTCCGCCGCCGGGGTGGTGGCGACGGTGTCGCCACCGCGCAGGACGGTGACCGTGTCGCAGAGTTGGAGCACCTCCGACAACCGGTGGGAGACGAAGACCACCGCGCAGCCCGAGGCCGCGACGCGCCGGATCGCCGCGAACACCGGCGCGCTCTCCGCGTCGCTCAGGGTGGCCGTCGGCTCGTCGAGGATCACCAGCCGGGCGTTCTGGCTCAGCGCCCGGGCGATCTCGATCAGCTGCCGTTCGCCGATGCTCAGCGAGGAGAGCAACTGGTCCGGCTCGATGTGCGCCAGGCCCATGTCGTCGAGGATCCGCCGGCAGCGGTTCACCGCCGACCGCCGCCGGTTGACGAACGGCGTGCCGATGTCGCCCAGCTGGACGTTCTCCAGCACGGTCAACGCGGGAACGACGCTCAGCTCCTGGTCGACCAGGGCCACACCCAGCCGTTGCGCGGCCTGCCTGCTGCGCAGCTCGACCGGTGTGTCGTCGACGACGATCCGACCGTTGTCCGGCGCCAGCTGTCCGGAGATCATCTTCACCACGGTGCTCTTGCCGGCACCGTTGTGGCCGCACAGGCCGAGGATCTCGCCGGGCCCGAGGACGAAGGAGACGTCCCGGACCGCGGGTACGCCGTTGAAGGACCGGGCCAGGCCCTCGACACGCAGCCGGCTGCCGCCGAGGGCCCGGTCGGTGGACGACCCGCTCATACGTGACTGCACTGCTCGGCGAACTCGTCCACGTTCTCGGCGGTGATGCGTTCCTCCTGGACGATCTCGCTCTGCGGCGGGTTCTGGCCGGTCAGGTACCGCACCACGTAGTCGGCGGTCTGCACGGCGATGGTGCCCGGATCCTCGGTGGCCGTACCGTAGAGCTCGCCGGCCCGGATGGACTCGATGCCGGCCCGGAAGCAGTTGCTGCCGGTGACGATCAGCCCGTCCTCGCCGCCGACCGGGATGCCGGCCTGCTTGGCGGCCTGGATGATCGGCAGGGCCATGTAGTCCGCCATGCCGTAGGCGGCCTGTACGCCGTCACGGCCGTACTTGGCCAGCAGTTGCTGGGCGATCGTGCCGGAGAGCTGGGGGTCCCAGTTGGCGTCCTGCTCGTCGATGACCTCGTACTGCGGGGCGTTGGCCAGGACCCGGTTGAAGCCGCGCATCCGGTGCTGGGTGACGAGCATGGACTTGGTGCCGGTCAGCACGATGATCTTGCCGGAGTCGCGTCCCTGGGCCTGGAGCCCCTCGATGATGTTCTCCGCGGCGTACTCGCCGAGTTTCTCGTTGTCCGACAGCACCGACAGCACGTCGTCGGCCACCGCAGGATCGGGTGGTCCGTCGAAGGCGAGCACCGGCACACCGGCGGACTTGGCCTTCTGGATCGGCACCACCATCGCCTGGGTGTCGAGAATCGACACCACGATGAGGTCCGGTTGCTGGGCGACGGCCTGGTTGAACTTCTGGACCTGGGTGCCCGGGTCCATCGTCGTCATGTCGGTGATCTCGACGCCGGTGGACGCCAGCTCGTCGGCGAAGACGTCGTTGAAGTAGGCGCCCCAGGGGTTGCTGTCGCCGTAGCCGAGCAGCGCGACCGTCTTGCCGGCGAGCGGTGCCGACCCGTCGGTGCCGGACGACGTACCGGCTTCGCCGCCGCAGGCGGCGACCAGCAGAGCCGAGCCGAGAGCGCTGGCGGCGAGGCCGGTGCGCAGTGTTCTGGTACGCAGGGTGTTCGCGCGGGATGTTCTGGTACGCGGGGTTCTGGTGCGGAACATGCGTTCTCCTTCGGGATGCGGGGGGCGAAGGAACTGGCGAAAGGCGTTTCTCGGAGGTATCCGGTGGATTTCTGATTCGGTCCAGCAGGTTACTAAGCGCATAGTCACCGAGTAGAGTGGCTGGTGTCAAGGCTCACACCTGGTAAGACCGGACCTGTGACCTCGGCGTCCGTACCGCTGCCGGACGCCGACCACAGCGGTGCGGCCCGACCGGGCACGAAGGAGGCGACGGTCACGCATGGCGAAACGGCAGGCCCGGTTCACCGCCCAGGACCTGGCGGATGATCCCCGGTTGCAGGACGACTCCCCGCAGCTGTGGAGCGGCGGGCTCGGCGAGGTGCCCCGTCGACTGTTGACGTCGGCGGTGCGCTGCTTCGCGTCGAACGGGTTTCACGCGACCACCACGCGGGACATCAGCGAGGGCGTCGGGCTCAGCCCGGCCGCCCTCTACGTTCATTTCCCGTCGAAGGAGCTGGTCCTGTTCGAGATCATCCGGACCGGGCACGAGCGGGTGCTCGCGTACATCCAGGAACCGGGTGTGCTCGCCGTGGAACCCTCCGCCGAGCGGCTGCGCGCGATCGTCGCGCGCTACACCGCGTGGCACGCCCGCTACCATGTGGCAGCCCGGGTCAGCCAGTACGAGCTCGCCGGGCTCACCGCCGAGCACTACGCCGAGGTGCTCGAACTGCGGCACCAGACCAACGAGTTCTTCCGCGACGCCGTCGCCCGCGGCGTCACCGACGGATCGTTCGCTCAGGTCGACGTCAAACGGGTCACCCGCGCGATGCTGTCGCTGAGCATCGACCTGGTCCGGTGGTACCGGCTCGAAGGCTCCGACTCACCCGAGCAGCTCGGCGACTTCTACGCCGACCTCGCGCTGAAACTGGTCGCCCCCGGCGGCCCGAATCCACCCCGTACGCAGACCGTCCCGGCCCTCGATGGTGCCGACGGCGGTCGCGGATAGTGCTGGAGGTCCCGATGCGCGCTCTGATGCAGGACCGACCGCTGGACATCTCGTCGCTGTCGCGCCGGGTCGAGCAGTTGTTCGCCCACAAGCGGGTCGTCACCGGCACCGTCGACGGCGAGGTCACGGCCACCTGGCGCGACGTGGTCGACCGGTCCCGGCGGCTGGCGGCCGCCCTGGACGAGATCCAGGTGCCCCGCCACGCCCGGGTCGGGACCTTCGGCTGGAACTCGCAACGGCACGTCGAGCTGTACCTGGCCGTACCGGGCAGTGGCCGGGTCCTGCACACCCTGAACCACCGCCTGTTCGCCGACGAGCTGGCGTACATCGTCACCGACGCCGCCGACGACGTCCTGTTCGTGGACCGGTCCCTGATCCCGGTGGTCTGGCCGCTGATGGACCGGCTCCGGACCGTGCGCCACGTCGTGGTGATGGACGACGGCGGCCCGGCGCCGCTGCCCGACGATCCCCGGATCCTGGACTACGAGACGTTGATCGACCGGCGCGTGGACGGCGTGCCGACGGCCGCCGTCGACGAAAGTGACGCGGCGAGCCTGTGCTACACCTCGGGTACCACCGGGCGTCCCAAAGGGGTGCTGTACAGCCACCGGTCGATCGTCCTGCACGCGCTGCTGCTGCTCGGCGTGGACAACTTCGCCATCAGCGAGCGGGACGTCGTGCTGCCCATCGTGCCGATGTTCCACGTCAACGCCTGGGGACTGCCGTACGCCGCGATGCTCGCCGGCTCCGACCTGGTGCTGCCCGGCCCGGCGATGAGCCCGCAGGCCCTCGCCGGCCAGCTGGCCCGGCACCGGGTGACCTTCGCCGCGGGCGTACCGGCGATCTGGCGTGCGCTGCTGCCGCTGGTCGACCGGGCGGAGCTCGCCGCCCTGCGGATGGTGGTGTCCGGCGGAAGCCCGGTCCCGGACACCCTCGCCCGGTCCTGGTACGAGCGCACCGGCGTGCCGATCACCAGTTCCTGGGGGATGACCGAGACCAGCCCGCTGGTCGCCTGCTCGCGGATCGCGACCGTGCACGACGGGCTCGACCCCGACGCGGAGGTGGCGCTGCTCGGTACGCCGGGACCGCCGGTGCCGTTGACCGAACTGCGGCTGGTCGACGAGGCGGGTGAGCGGGTCGGGCACGACGCGACGACCCCCGGCGAGCTGCAGGTGGCCGGGCCCACCGTCGCGTCCGGGTATTTCGGTGCCGGGGCGGGCACCGACGCGTTCACCGACGACGGCTGGTTGCGTACCGGCGACGTCGCGACGATCGACCGGTACGGCTACGTCCGGATCGTCGACCGGACCAAGGACCTGGTGAAGTCCGGCGGCGAGTGGATCTCGTCGGTGCTGCTGGAGAACGAGATCATGGCGTACCCCGGGGTGGTCGAGGCGGCGGTGATCGGTGTACCGGACGACCGGTGGGGCGAACGCCCGCTGGCCTGCGTGGTGACCACCGGTGGGGCCCGTGTCGACGTGGCCGATCTGCGGTCGCATCTGGCCGGACGGGTCGCCTCCTGGTGGATTCCCGATCAGGTTTGGCAGTTGCCGGCCATTCCCAAGACGGCGACGGGGAAGTTCGCCAAGTCGGTCCTGCGTGACCAGTTCGCCCGACGCGGGCAATCAGATTGATACATTGACATGCATCGCTCAGTTTGAGAGGTGTGTGCCCATGAAGCTCAGAACCGTGCTGGGGGCCGTACTCGCCGCCGGCCTTGTCGCGACAGGCGTCGGCGTCGCCGCGGCGGCCGGGGCCGTTCCGGCCGCCGATGACCGGGCAGCCGACCCGATCGGCACGACCGCCCTCGGTGACTTCGACTTCTCCCGCCCCGCGGTGGCCGCGACCGGACTCCAGGTGCCGTGGGGGATGGACTTCCTGCCCGACGGCAGCGCGCTGGTGGCCCAGCGCGGCACCGGTCAGGTGGTCCGGGTGCGGCCCGGGCAGCAGCCACAGCCGGTGGTTACGATCCCCGACGCGACCCCGGTCAGTGAGGGTGGTCTGCTCGGGCTCGCGGTCTCGCCGACCTTCGCGCAGGACGACTACGTCTACGTCTACTACACCACCGCGACCGACAACCGGATCGTCCGGTTCCGGCTCACCGCACCGCAGAACCGGCAGCCGATCCTCACCGGGCTGGCCCGGGCATCCATCCACAACGGCGGCCGGATCGCGTTCGGCCCCGACGGCATGCTCTACGCCGGTGTCGGCGACGCCGGGCAGACCTCGCTCGCGCAGAACCAGCAGAGCCGCAACGGCAAGATCCTGCGGATGCGCCCGGACGGCGGCGCTCCGGCCGACAACCCCTTCCCGGGGTCGCTCGTCTACAGCCTCGGCCACCGGCACGTCCAGGGGCTGGCCTGGGACGCCCAGGACCGGCTCTACGCCACCGAGTTCGGGCAGAACGCCTGGGACGAGATCAACCTGATCGTCGCCGGTGGAAACTACGGCTGGCCGATCGTCGAGGGCCGGGCCAACGATCCCCGGTTCCGCGACCCACTGCTGGTCTGGACTCCTGCCGAGGCCTCGCCGAGCGGCGCCGCGATCGTCGGCAACCGGCTGTACGTCGCCACGCTGCGCGGCAACCGGCTGTGGAACGTGCCGCTCGACGGGTCCGGCGGCGTCGGCACCCCGAGAGCCGAACTGCTCGGCAGCTACGGTCGGCTACGTACCGTGGAGTACGGCCCGGACGGCTGGCTGTGGGTGACCACCAGCAACCGGGACGGTCGCGGACTGCCGGCCGCCGACGACGACCGGATCCTGCGCTTCCCGCCCAGCGACGCCGTGACCCCGCCACCCACCACCGCCCCGCCGACCACCCCACCCGTGACGACCGCACCCCCGACCACGCCACCGCCGCCGACCACGGCCCCGCCGACCACCCCGCCGCCGAGCGGCAACTGTCAGGTCTCCTATCAGGTCAACCAGTGGGGGAGCGGGTTCACCGCAGACGTACGGATCACCAACCGCGGCGCGCCGCTGAACGGCTGGACGCTGACCTGGACCTTCGCCGGCAACCAGCAGATCACCAACGGGTGGAACAGCCAGATCAGCCAGTCCGGTCAGGCGGTGACCGCGCGCAACGCCGCCTGGAACGCCAACCTGCCGACCAACGGTACGGTCAGCTTCGGCTTCCAGGCCACCTACAGCGGCAGCAACCCCGGCCCGACCGACTTCCGACTCGACGGGACCGCGTGTCAGACCAGCTGAGCCGGCTGCCTGAGCCAGCCGGTTGAGCGTCCGGATGCGCCGGCCGCGGCGGGGGAGTCCGCCCGGCCGGCGCTCGGTCAGGGCCGACATCGCGACGGCCAGATGAAAGGAAGCTGCCATGTCCACGTTCCCCGCACCCCCGGCTTGTCCGGTGTCGACCGCAGCCCGGTCCCGGTCACGGCACACCCCTTCCCGGCGCAGGCGAGCCTCGCTCATCGCTCTCGGGCTGACCGTCGGCGTACTCCTGGCCGGCGGCGCGATCGCCGCCGCGCCGCCCGGCGCCTCCGCCGCCACCGTCGACACCACCGCCTGGTACGTGCTCGTCGCCCGGCACAGCGGCAAGGCCCTCGACGTGTACGAGCGGGCCACCGGTGACGGTGCCGGGATCGTGCAGTGGTCGCGCAACGACGGAGCCTGGCAGCAGTGGCGGTTCGTCGACGCCGGCAACGGCCACTACCGGCTCCGGTCCCGGCACAGCGGCAAGGTCCTCGACGTGCGCGACTCGTCGACGGCCGACGGCGCGGACGTCGTCCAGTGGAGCGACGTCGACCGGGCCAGCCAGCAGTGGCGGCTCGCCGACTCCGACGCCGGCCACGTACGGCTGATCAACCGCAACAGTGACAAGGCGCTCGACGTGTGGGAACGCTCGACCGCCGACGGCGCCCGGATCAGCCAGTGGACCGACTGGAGCGGCACCAACCAGCAGTGGCAGCTGGTCCGGGTCGACGCCCCCGGCACACCTACCCCCACCCCCGGCATTCCGCCCGGCTCCTACCCGGACCCGATGCGGGTCACCGGGGACACCGGGGTGCACGACCCGAGCATGATCCGCCGGCCGACCGGCGGCTACCTGATGGCGCACACCGGCAACGACGTGGCGTTGAAGACGTCCACCGACCGGGTCAGCTTCCGCAACGCCGGGTCGGTCTTCCCCGGCGGTGCGCCGTGGACCACCCCGTACACCGGTGGTAGCCGCAACCTGTGGGCCCCGGACCTGTCGTTCCACGACAACCGGTACTACCTGTACTACTCGGCGTCGACGTTCGGGTCGAACCGGTCCGCCATCTTCCTGGCCACCAGCTCCACCGGCGCCTCCGGCAGCTGGACCAACCAGGGGTTGATCGTCGAGTCACAGAGCTCGGACACCTTCAACGCCATCGACCCGAACCTGATCGTCGACGACCAGGGCCGCTGGTGGCTGAGCTTCGGATCGTTCTGGTCCGGCATCAAGATGATCGCCCTCGACCCCGACACTGGCCGGCGGTCCGGTTCGGCGATGCACAGCCTCGCCGGCCGCGGCGGCGGCGCGATCGAGGCACCGACGCTGGTCAACCGGGGCGGCCACTACTACCTGTACGTCTCCTTCGACCGGTGCTGTCAGGGTGCGGCCAGCACGTACCGGGTGATGGTCGGCCGGTCGACCAGCGTCACCGGTCCGTTCACCGACCGGTCCGGCAACCTGCTCACCGCAGGCGGCGGCACCCAGATCCTGGCCGGCCACGGCGGCGTCAACGGACCCGGTCATCAGGCGGTGCTCGCCGACGCCGACGGCGACTACCTCCTCTACCACTACTACGCCAACAACGGTGCCGCGCTGCTCGGCATCAACCGGATCGGCTACGACGCGGCCGGCTGGCCCTACCTGTACTGACCGTCCACGAGTGTCGCCGGCTCCGTCAGTCGGTCACCGACAGGTCGATGGTGTGCGCGGCGTGGTTCGCCTTGGCGGCCAGGTAGCGGACGTTCGCGGCGGAGACGTGCACACCGGTGGGGACCTGCTCGGTCACCGTGACCCCGAGCCGGGTGAGCTGCGCAGCCTTGTCCGGGTTGTTGCTGAGCAGGGCCACCCGGTGCACGCCGAGCGCGAGCAGCATCTGCGCCGCGACCGTGTAGTCGCGTTCGTCCTCGCCTCGGCCCAGTGCCACGTTCGCCTCGAACGTGTCCAGCCCGGCGTCCTGCAGCGCGTAGGCGTCGAGCTTGGCGTACAGCCCGATGCCCCGCCCTTCCTGCCGCAGATAGAGCAGGAAGCCGCCGTGGGCGGCGATCCGCTCCACCGCCTCACGCAGTTGCGGGCCGCAGTCACACCGCTGACTGCCGAACACGTCGCCGGTCAGGCACTCGCTGTGCGGGCGTACCAGTGGCGGGTCGCCGCCGTCGGCGGCCCGGTCCAACGCCCGGTCCCAGTCGCCCAGGCCCAGCGCCACGTGCTCGCGTCGGTCGGTCAGACCGTCGAAGGTGAAGACCCGGGCGCTGGCGGTGTAGCCGTCGGCGAACCGCAGCGGCACCGTCACCTGCCGGCGGACCGTCGCCGTCGGCGCGGGACCCGGCCCGTTGGTGGCGGCGAGCTTACCGTTGACCGGAGCGTGGGGCGGCGGTTCAAGCATCGTACGTCCTATCGGTGATGTGCTGCGCAGAGCGTCGGCACCGGTCCGGCCGGCACCGACACGTGAGCCGTACGGGAGAATGTGTGCCGGCCTCGCATGCAGGCTATCTTTCGGTCGTCGAGGAGGTGCCATCAGTGGTTGAGCGACCCTACGTCCTGCTCAGCTGCGGCATGTCGATCGACGGATATCTGGACACCGCGAGCGGGCGGCGCCTGCTGCTGTCCAACGACGCCGACTTCGACCGGGTCGACGAGGTACGGGCCGACTGCGACGCGATCCTGGTCGGGGCCGGCACGGTGCGCCGCGACGACCCTCGGTTGCTGGTCCGGTCGGCGGACCGTCGGCGTCGGCGGGTGGCCGCCGGCCACCCACCCACCCCGATGAAGGTCACCGTCACCGGCAGCGCCGACCTCGACCCGCAGGCGCGGTTCTTCACCGTCGGCGACGTCGACAAGGTCGTGTACTGCGCCACGGCGAGCCTGGACAGCGCCCGCGGCCGGCTCGCCGGGCTCGCCACCGTCGTCGACTGCGGTGACCCGGTCGATCTGCGACGGGTCGTCGGTGACCTGCATGTCCGGGGCGTCGGCCGGTTGATGGTCGAAGGCGGCGGACGGGTGCACACCCAGTTCCTCACCGCCGGCCTGGCCGACGAACTGCACCTGGTGGTCGCCCCGATCTTCGTCGGCGACTCCCGGGCACCCCGGTTCGTCGGCGACGGCAGCTTCCCGTGGCACGCCGACCGGCGGGCGACGCTGGTCGAGGTCCGCCAGATCGGCGACGTGGCCCTGCTGCGCTACGCCCTGTCGTCCCGGTTCGGCGAGGAGTAGCCGACCGGCCCGGCGGGTCGTCACGTCGCCGGACGTGGTCGCAGTCGCAGCCGCAGCCGTAGCCGCAGTGGCGGCCGTTGCCGGACCGCCGGCAGCCGACGCAACCAGCGGACCGCCAGCACCCCGGCACCCGGCAGGCTCGCCGTCAACGCCAGCAGGCCGTACACCACCGCGACGGTCAACCCGAGTCCCGCGCCGAGCCCGGCGGCACCGAACGCCCACGCGGTCACCCCTTCCCTGGGCCCCCAGCCGCCGACGTTCAACGGCACCGCCATCGCCAACAGCGCCAGCACCATCAACGGTGCCAGCTGGTGCAGCGGAGCCGTCGACCCGGCGGCGCGGGCCGCGACCAGGAACGTGGCGAGGTGCCCGGCCAGCGCGGCGACCGACAGCAACGCCACCCCGGGCCAGGTCCGTCGGGCCAGCAGACCGCTGCGCAGGTCGGCCACGGTCCGCCCGACCGCGCGGGTCCACCAGGACCCGCCGGACCCGGCGGCGGCCGTTCGACGGACCCGTGGCCGACGGCGGCGTACCGCCACGAACAGCACCACCACCAGCGCGGCCGCCGCGACGATGGCCACCGTCACCTGAGCCGCGGTGACCAGCCGCGCGGGTGCCGGCACCGGCAGCGTCAGCAGCACACCCGCGGCGACCGCGAACAGCACCAGCTGACCGGCGGTCCGCTCCAGCACCACCGCGCGTACCCCCCGGCCGACGTCGGCCACCTCCCGGCCGTGCCGGACCGCGCGGTGCACGTCACCCAGCACCCCACCGGGCAGCGCGGCGTTGAGGAAAATCGCCCGGTAGTAGTCGGCGACCGCCCCGGTCAGCGGCAGCGCCAGCCCCATCCCCCGGGCGACCAGGCACCATCGCCAAGCGCTGCAGACCGTGGTCAACAGCCCGATCCCGACCGCCAGCAGCAGCACCCGCGCATCGATCACCCGCATCCCGTCCAGGAACGCGTTGGTGCCGAGCCGCCAGGCCAGCAGCCCGAGGATGGTCACCCCACCGGTCAGTCGTAGCCAGGCCCAGACCTTGCCCTTCACTGTGCGTCACGGCCGGTGCCGGCCGTGCGCAGCGGGCTCTTCGCCCTGTGCATTACGTGCCCCCCTCGATGAGCCTCCGCCGACAGATACGCGGCGGTGTCGCCTCCGGTTCACCTGCCCGGCACCGGAAGTACGCTGTGCCAACCTCAGCCGGGCACGACCAAGATGTCCCGGTGTTCCACGGTGGCCCCCAGCTCACCGGCGGCGGCAGCGGCGAGCCGGCGACGCCGGTAGCCCCCCGGCCGGGCGGCCAGCTCCGGCCGCTGCTCGTACGCCGCCGCGATCCAGCCGTCCAGCCACCGTTCGGTCAGCTCGGCCTGATCGGGGCCGAGCCGCCACGGGCTGGGCCGCACCAGCACGGTGGCTCCGTGTCGGGTGAACGCCTCGGTCGCCACTTCCACCGCCGACGGGCCGAGTAGCGGCCGACCCGCGCTGTGCCGCCGCTGATGGTCGTTGAACGCGGCCGTCAGCTCCCCGTCGAGCGGGTCGGCGGGATCGAACCGTACCTCACCGACCACGGTCAGGGTCAGCAACGCCGGACAGGCGACCGCCCGGACGGTCGCCGCCAGCCGGTCCACCTCGTCGGCGGTGAGCAGGTCCAACAGGGCCGAGGCGGTGACCAGGTCGGCGCCGGCGAGGTCGTCGACGGTGAGTGCGGTGACGTCGTCGCGGCGTACCGTCGCGGTGACCGGCGCGCCGTCGGCCGCCGCCGGGGCCATCCGGGCCTCGGCATGGCGCAGCAGTTCGCGGTCGCGGTCGTGCAGCACCCAGTGCTGGACGCCGGGCAGCTGCGGGGCCAGCCACCGGCCCATCGACCCGGTGCCGCAGCCGAGGTCGTGTACTTCGGTGCGGGCAGCGCCGGTCAGCAGCCGGCGTACCTCGGCGACCAGTTCCGCCGAACGCGCCTGCGCGTCCGCAGGCTCCCGCAGCCCCAACCACGCCGGGCTGTACCCGGCCGACTCGATCGTCTCCATGAAGTCTCCCTCCGCTGGCCAGCGACGCCGCTCCGGCGCGCCGCCGTCAGCGACGACCCAGTTCGTGCAGGACCGCGCCGACCCTGGCGGCCGTGTCCGCCCAGTCGGTCAGCCCGGCCCGGCGCGCGACGGCGGCCGCCCGTAACCGCTCCCGCTCGCCGCCGTCGGTCAGCCAGCGGCGTACCGCCGCACCGAGCGCCGCCGGGTCGGCGGGCGGCACCAGCCGGCCGGGGCGCTCACCCGCCCCGGTGCGACCCAGCGCCTGCGGCACCCCGCCGACGTCGCTGGCCAGCACCGGGATGCCACAGGCCAGCGCCTCGGTGACCACCATGCCGTACGTCTCGGCGTGCGACGGCAGGATCAGCAGATCGGCGTCGGCGTACGTACCGGCCAACGTCGCCGCCGCCCGGGGCCCGGCCAGCGTGACGCGGTCCCCGAGCCGGTGGTACGCGATCCGCTGCCGGACCCGGTCGACGTACGCGGCGGCGGTCGGCGCTCCCACGCAGACACATTCCCAGTCGAGGTCGGTGACGGTGGCGAGCGCCTCGACGAGCACGTCGTGGCCTTTACGGGGGGTGACCGACGCGACGCAGAGCAGCCGTCGGCCGGCCGGGTCCCGGTTGGCCAGGGGTGCCGGTGCGACACCCGGCACCGCCACCCGGACCCGGTCGGCGGCCAGGCCGTGGCGGGCGGCGAGTTGGCGTGCCGTCGCGTCGCTGGTGGCGATCACCGCCGCCGCCGAGCCGAGCACCGCGCGTTCGGCCAGGTCCAGGGCGGCCGCTTCGGCCGGGTCCAGCCCGGTCTCGTCGGCGAGTGGCAGGTGGACCAGCACGGCCAGCCGCAGCCGGTCGGCGTGCGGTCCGATCACCTCGGGCACCCCGCAGGCGACCAGACCGTCGATCAGCACCACCGCGCCGTCGGCCAGGGTGGCGAGGAGGTCGGCGAGCGCCCTGCGGCTCGTCCGGTCCGGGCGCGGCCAGTCACCGGGAAGTGCGATCTCGCGTACCGGCCATCCGGTCGCGGCCAGACCGGCGCAGACCTGCCGGTCGTAGGCGTTGCCGCCGCTGGGGGTGGTCGGATCGGCCACGTTGCCGGGCAGTACCACGACGACCATCGACGTCAGAGCGCCCGCTCGTAGCTCGCCCAGGCGATGTGCGACTCGTGCAGGGTGACGCCGATTCCGGTCAGCCCACGGGCGCCGGCACCGAGGTCGCCGGCGTGCACCCGGTCGGCCAGCCGGTCGGCGATCAACTTGGCCAGCCATTCGGTGGAGGTGTTGACCCCGGCGAACGCCGGCTCGTCGTCGAGGTTGCGGTAGTTCAACTCGGCCAGTACGGCCTTGAGCTGCTCGGTGGCCAGGCCGATGTCGACGACGATGTTGTCGCTGTCGAGGTCGGTGCGCTTGAACGTGGCGTCGACGACGAAGGTGGCACCGTGCAGCCGTTGCGCCGGGCCGAACACGTCACCGGTGAAGCTGTGGGCGACCATGATGTGGTCACGGACGGTGACGCTGAACATTTCTCATCCTCCAGTCGGATAACGGATCACGTGGCACAACGCCGGCAACTCGCCGGCGGCGAGCCGGGGCAGCACTCCGGGCAGGTCGGTGAAGTCGCTCTCGCCGGTCAGCAGCGTGTCGAACCTCTCGTCGGTGAGCAGGTCCAGGGCGAGAGCGAGCCGTCCGGCGTACCCGTGCCGCTCGCGCCGGGCCGGGGCGACCCGGCCGACCTGGCTGCTGCGTACGGTCAACCGGCGGGAGTGGAAGTGCTCGCCGAGCGGCACGGTGACCGGGCGGTCGCCGTACCAGCTGAGGTCGACAACCGTGCCCTCGACGGCGAGCAACTCCAGCGACCGGGCCAGCCCGGCCGATGTGGCGCTGGCGTGGAACACCAGGTCGCACCCGTCGGTGGCGGTGTCCGGGTGGGCGAAGCCGACGCCGAGCGCGGCGGCGGTCGCGGCTCGTGCGGGGTCGACGTCGACCAGTTCGACCCGTACGCCGGGGAACCGGGCGGCGAGCGCCGCGACGGTGGCACCGACCATGCCGGCGCCGACCACGGCGATCCGGTCACCGAGCAGGGGAGCGGCGTCCCACAGCGCGTTGACCGCGGTCTCCACCGTGCCGGCGAGTACCGCGCGGCGGGCCGGCACGGTGTCCGGGACCACGGTGACCGCGTCGGCCGGCACGACGTAGCGGGTCTGGTGCGGGTAGAGACAGAAGACGGTACGCCCGACGAGCGCGGTCGGGCCCTGCTCGACCTGCCCGACGTTGAGGTAGCCGTACTTGACCGGGGCGGGGAAGTCGCCGTCCTGGTACGGGGCGCGCATCGCGGCGTACTGGCTGGGCGGCACCGCGCCCCGGAAGACCAGCGTCTCGGTGCCCCGGCTGAGCCCGGTGAACCGGGTCCGCACCAGGACCTCGCCGGGGCCGGGCGGGCCGACCTCGACCGGGCGGATCTCGCCGGTGCCCGGGGTACGCAGCCAGAACGCGTGAGCACGCGGCGTCATCGGCTGTCTCCCCGTCTGTCAATCGCGCCTCGTCCCGGCGGCCCTGATAACCATAGCCGGGCACGGAGGGTGATTCTTGGTGCTCACCAGCGCAATTTGCAGATAAGCGCAACAAGGTTGACAGATCGATATGCGGCGATCAATTGTGGGTGCTGTCGGCGGTTGTTTCCAAGATCCGGGGGATACCCATGCGACGTTGCATCACGGCGGCGATCGCCTGCCTGTTGACGGTCACCGGCGGGTCGCTCGGGCTCGTGTCGCGGCCCGCCCAGGCAGCGTTCTCCTGCACGGTCGACTACCAGGTGGTCAGGGAATGGTCGACCGGGTTCGTCGCCCGGATGACACTGACCAACCTGGGTCCGCCGGTCTCCACCTGGCGACTCACCTTCACCCCGGGCGCCCGACAGACCATCAACTCCGCCTACCGGCAGGTGCCGCCCGGTCTCGTCCTGAGCCCGCTCGCCTGGCCGTACGAGCTGCGCTCCGACGCCGGGGCCTACCACCTGGACACCGGCGACTCGGTGCAGGTGCAGTTCAGCGGCAGCTACTCCGTGGCCAACCCGCCACCGACGAGCTACCACCTCAACGGCCAGACCTGCAACATGGACCCCGACCTGCCGCCGAGCCCGAGCGTCCCGCCGAGCCCGAGCGTCCCGCCGGCCGATCCGTTCCCGCCGGTCGTCGCGCTGCGCAGCCCGCAGATGAACCAGATCTTCGCCACGACCGGCCCCATCCCGGTGGCGGTCGACGTCACCGCCGCCGCCGGGCGTTGGATCACCCGGGTCGAGTTCCGCTCCGCCGGCACCCTGCTGCACACCGACACCACCGCCCCGTACGCCTTCACCTGGCACGGTGCCCCGCCGACCAACGGGACACGGATCGCCGCGACCGCCTACGACGACACCGGCGCCCACGCCACCGCCGAGGTCCGCGGCGTCCGGGTGGTGAGCCCCGCACCGCCCGGTTACGCCCCGGTGCTGACCGTGGCCGGCAACCAACTGGTCACCGTCGACCAGCAGCCCAGGCCGTATCAGCTGCGCGGCGTGGTCCGCGCCGGCGCCGAGACACTGTGCCGCGACGGCTCCGGGATCTTCCACGGTCCGGTCGACGACGCCTCGGTGCGGGCGATGCGGCGGTGGCGGATCAACGCCGTGCGGATCCTGCTCGACCCCGAATGCTGGCTGGGTCGCGACCCGGTCCCGCCGGACTTCCGGGGGGCCGTCTATCGCGACGCGATCGCCGGGTATGCGCAGCGGCTCGTCCGGCACGGGATCACCCCGATCCTGGCCTGGCACGGCCCGGCGACCGCACTGCAACGGACGTTCTGGGTGGACGTCGCCGCCCACTTCGACGACGACAACAGCATCCTGTTCGACCTGCACGGCGACGCGTACCCGGCGGTCGGCGAGCTACCGCCCGACACAGCCTGGCAGGCATGGCGTGACGGCGGGCCGTCGGCCGGCCTGCCGCCCGACTGGCCGGAGTTCGGAGCGGACACCCTGATCTACAACATTCGGCACTTCGCCGGCAGCCACAACGCCCTGCTGGTCGGCGGCCTCGACGGCGGCAACGACCTGTCCGGCTGGCTGGCCTACCCGCTCGACGACCGGTACGCCGGCGGCAACCTCGTCGCAGCCTGGCACGTCGACGACGACGCGGTGTGCGCCACACCGGACTGCTGGCAGCAGCAGGTCACGCCGGTCGCCGCCGAGGTGCCGGTGGTCGCCGCCGAGGTCAGTGAGGACACCGGTGGGCACCGGTTCGTCGCCGAGGTGATCGACTGGCTCGACGACCGCAGGCTCGGCTTCCTCGGATCGGTGTGGCACACCGACGGATACGGCGACGTTCCGCCGTTGATCCGTGGCTACGATGGCCGGCCGACGCCGTACGGTGCCGGGGTGAGGGCGCAGCTGCGCCGCTGACCGTCCACGTGGGCCATCGGCGGTGCCGGCGCAGCCCGGTCGTGGCCGCCGCCCGGGACAGCCTGATGCGCCGTGCTGCGGTAACCTGCCCAGTCGTCGTCCAGATCCGACGGTCCGGACGACGACTCACCCCCACCCCGGCCCACGGTACGCAGGGCCGGGCGTCTAATTCGGAAGGAATCCGATGTCGCAGACCATGGCAGGACCGGCCACCGAGCAGAAGTCCTGGCTCGTCGCGGTGCTGCTCAGCTTCTTCCTCGGCGGGTTCGGAGCGCACCGGTTCTACGTTGGCAAGATCGGTACCGGCGTGCTGATGCTGGTCACCTTCGGTGGACTGGGCCTCTGGGCGCTGATCGACTTCATCGTCATCCTGATCGGCAAGTTCACCGACAAGCAGGGACAGCCGCTGGCCAAGTGACCGGCCGAAGCCCGCAGGCTGGGGCGCCACCCGTACGGGTGGCGCCCCAGCCGCGTTACCGGACGTCGACGACGACCGCACCGCCGCCCAGCGCGGTGGTGGCGGCGTTGATCCGGCTGTCGTAGACCACGGTCCCGGTGTCCGCCCGCCGGATTCGGATCCAGAACCGGTCCTTGCCCTGCTCCCGCAGCGCCTTGTCGTTCAACCCGACCAGGTACTCGTAGTCGCCGGCGCCATTGACCGTGCCCCGGCCGTTGAACCGCACCTGCGGGCCGTCCACCACGTACCCCCGGTGGCTGGTCGCGGCGAACTCCCACTCGCCGAGGCGTAGCCGCAGCGCCACCGGGCCCGGCCCGGTGGTCCCCGGTCCGGTCGCGTCCGGGCCGGCCGCCGCGACGAAGCCGAACTCGGCCCGCCCGGCCACCTGCTCGTCGGCGACGTACGCCCCGGCCGGTGAGGTGATCCAGCCGGAGCCGGCGACGTGCCCGCCGTCGGCCCGGCGTACCGCCAGATAGCCGCCGGCCAGGGCGTGCGCGCCATCCCGGTCGTCGATCACCGTGACCGTCGGCCGGTACACCCCCGGTTCGGCGTAGGTGTGCGTCGCGACGCAGGCCGACCCGTCGATCGTGCCGGCGTTCACGGTGTCGTCGCCCCAGACCACCACGCAGCGGTGCGTGTCGTCCGCGCCGGAGTCGGTGAAGGTCGCGGTGATCCGTACCTCAGTGCCGGCCGTCACTGGCCCGGCCGGCCCGGTGACCGCGATCAGGACCGGAGCGGTGTTGATCGGTCGGATCGGCGTGACGCTTTCCAGGGTCGGCAGCACCGGGACGATGGAGCCGTCGTCGGCGAACTCCAGCCGGTCGATGGTCGTCTCCCGGTGGGTGCCGTCGCCGTCCGGGATGGCGAACCGGTGGTACGCCACGTACCAGTCGTCGGTGCCGGGGACCCGCACCACCGAGTGGTGGCCGGTGCCCTTGATGCCCAGCGACAGGTCCTTGCGCAGGATGACGCCCTGCCGGGGACCCCACGGCCCGATCGGCGAGTCACCGACGGCGTACGCCACCTGGTAGTCCTCGCTGCGGGTGTCGTTCTCCGACCACATGAAGTAGTAGCGACCGTCACGTTCGATCACGAACGTGCCCTCGTTGTAGCCGTCCGGCCGGTAGGTGCGTACCTGGGCCGGGTCGAACGACACCATGTCGTCGTTCAGCGGCACCTGGTAGGAGGCGCCGTTGCCCCAGTACAGATAGGAGCGGCCGTCGTCGTCGGTGAAGACCGCCGGGTCGATCATCTGACCGGGGTAGGTGCCGGCCGGCACCAGCGGCTCGCCGAGCGCGTCGCGGAACGGCCCGGTCGGCGAGTCGGCGACGGCGACCCCCAGGTGCTTACCGGTGTCGCCGGTGGCCTTCCCACCACTGAAGTAGAAGTACCACTTCCCGTCGCGTTCGGCGATCGTCGGCGCCCAGGCGCTGTTGTCCGCCCAGGAGATGTCGGACTCCAGATCCAGGATGACCCCGTGGTCGGTCCAGTTCACCAGGTCCGCCGAGGAGAACACGGAGAACGTCGTGCCGCTCCAGCCGGCGAAACCGTCGGTGGTGGCGTACAGGTAGAACCGGTCGCCGAACACCGCGATGTTCGGGTCGGCGTACCGGCCGGGCAGGACCGGGCTGCGCATCAGCCGGGCCTCGACCGTCCAGGTCGCGGTGGTGCCGTCGGCCCCGGTGACGGTGTACGTCACCGGGGCGCTCAGGTCCCGTACGGTGCCCGACGCGGGTGCGACGGTGGCGCCGGGGGCGAGGGTGAACTCCGGTGCCAGGGCGGTCAGGTCGGTGTCCGGGTGGACGGGCAGGATCACCCGACGGTCGTCGGCGTCGACGATCGCGTCCACCTTCAGCTGCGCCACGGTGGCGTCGGTGATCGCCGCCGGGTCGCCGCCGAGGGCGTACACCTCGTCGGCGGTCAACGCCCGGTCGTAGATCCGGAAGTCGTCGACCTCGCCGGCGAAGTACGGGTCTGCGGCGTACAGCGAGCGTCCGATGTATCCGGCGTGGTCGCGGCTCGGGTCGTGCAGGTCAGACGGACGCACGGCCACGTCGGTGGCGCGGGCGATCTCGACGCCGTCGAGATACATCACGGCGGTACGGCTGCCCGAGTCGACGGTCACCGCCAGGTGTTTCCACTCGCCGCCGGTCAGCGTCGACGACGCGCGCAGCTGCTTCTCGGCCTGCCAACTGCCGGTGGTGATCGCCGAGAGGAGCACGCCGCCGCCGTTGCGCGGGCTGGCGAACAGGTACCGGTTGCTGTCCGGGCCGAGGCCGTAGATCCACTGGTTGGCGGTGCTGGACGCGTCCCATTTGACCCAGGTCGCCACGGTGGTGCTGGCGACCCCGGCGTACACCCCGTTGGGGATGGTGACGTATGGCGCGGTGGTCGAGCCGCTGGCCCCGCCGCTCAACTTGACCGAGCCGCCGCCGTCGACGCCGGTGCCGAACGCCGGGTTCCGCTCGTAGCGGCCGTGCCGGCCCTGTCCGGAGGAGTCGGTGGCGACACTGCCGCCGGTCTCGTCGAACTCGTAGCGCAGCAGCAGCCCGTCGGCCGGCGGTTCCGGCCCGGGGTCCGGACCGTACGCGGCGAGCAGCGCGTCGTACTCGGTCTGGGTGACCGGCAGTACGGTGCCGTGGCGTGGGCTGGTCGGGAGCGCGTAGTCACTCGACGGTGTCCACTCGCCGGAGGCGAGGTCGGTGGTCTCGAACGGGATGTAGCCGCGTCCGCCGAACTCGTCGATGAACAGGTACCACTTCTCCTCGGTGTTCGACTTGAAGATGGTGGGGCCTTCGCCCTGGGACATCGCACCCTGGCCGATGCAGTCGGCGAGGAAGTCCCAGCCGGTGTCGCGCAGCGATGTCGCCGTCTCGGCGAGGATGAACTTGCTGCACGGCGTCGACGAGGAGTTGTTGCGTTCGTCCTTGGTGTAGCGGTAGTAGACGCCGTCGTGGTCGATCACCGTGGAGTCGATGACCGAGTAGCCGGGGTCGACCCATACCTGCGGCTCGGAGAAGGTGTGGAAGTCGCGGGTGGTGGCGTACAGCATCTTGTTGTACGTGTTCCCGGTGTGGTCCGGGTCGTCGGCCGAGTAGAGCTTGGAGGCCCAGAAGACGACGTACGCGCCGATCGTCGGGTCGTAGTAGGTCTCCGGCGCCCAGGTGTTGCCGGCGGTGTCCGGGGAGACCTGCACGAGTCGCTGGTCGGTCCAGTTGACCAGGTCGGTGGACTCCCACACCATGATCGACCTACTGCCGTGGCGCTGCGCGCCGTCCCAGTCGCCGTTGCCGTGGATCCGCAGGTCGGTGGCGATCTGGTAGAACTTGTCGCCGTCCGGGGAGCGGATGATGAACGGGTCCCGCAGGCCCTGCTCGCCCAGCGTCGAGGTGAGCACCGGCCGGCCGTCGTTGAGCTGCTGCCAGTGCAGCGGGTCGTTGCCCTGGCTGAGCGCGAAGTAGACCTGCTCACCGGTGGCGGTGCCCTCGCCGGTGAAGTAGCTGAACAGGTAGCCGGTGCGGTCGGCCGGTGCCGGCAGCGCCGGCACGGTGGCGGTGAACTCGCGGGTGGCGCTGGCCGCGTTGCGGGTGACGGTGGCGGTCAGGGTGACGGTGGTGCCGGCGTCACCGGGTACCGGTCGGTTGACCACCCCGTCGGTGGCGATCACCGCCGGGTCGTCCGACGCCCAGGCCACCATGGTTCCGTCGGCGCCCGTCGTGGGCAGGGTCAGGTTTCCGCGTACGTCGTCGACGTCGTGCACGGTCAGTGCCGCGGCGGCGTCGGCGACGATCCGCGCGTCGTCGAATTCGGCCGGTACGGTCACCTCGAAGCTCCGGGTGTCGGTGACGGTGCCCCGGCGCAGGGTGGCGGTGAGCGTGGCCCGCGCGTCGGGTTCGCCGACGGCCGGTCGGGTCACCGTACCGTCGGTGGCGACCACTGTCGGGTCGCTGGAGGCCCAGTCGATGGCCGAGCCGCCCGGCCCGGTGGCCGGCAGCGTGAGGTCGGCGGTGATCCGGCTGGTGTCACCGAGGTCCAGCGCGGCCGCGTCGTGGGCGACGACCGCGGCCGCCGCGCGTGCACCGAGCTGGGCGGCCTCGTCGGCGGTGACCGCCCGGTCGTAGACGCGGAAGTCACGCACCCGGCCGGCGAGGTGGCGGTCGCCGGTGTAGACCGAGCGTCCGATGTAGTTGGCGGTGGTGGTGCCGTCACCGATCGACGCCGGGGTGATGGTGACCGCGGTGTTGCGGCCGACCTCGACGCCGTCCTCGTAGAGCACTCCGGTGCTGCCGGTCTGGGTGTAGGTGAGGTGTTTCCAGACGCCCCGGGCGAGGTTGCGGGCCGGGTTCGGCCGGGTGTTCTGCTCGGTGGACCAGTTGCCGCTGGCGATCGCGGCGCGGAACTGGTCGCCGGTGGCGAACAGGTAGCCGTCGCCGGTGCCGCCGCTGGTGTTGCCCATTCCGAAGATGAAGTACGGGGTGACCTGGGTCGGGTCGATGAACACGTCCATCGCCACGGTGACCGAGGTCAGGTCGCGCAGCACGTCGTCGGGCAGGTCCACGTACGTGTCACTGCCGTTGAGGCCCAGGCCGTCGGCGCCGGACCAGTCGGCGGCACCGTGCACGGTGCCGTGCCGGTCGTTGCCGGACGTGTCGGTGGCGACGGTTCCGGCGGTGGCGTCCAGTTCGTACCACAGGACGAGGCCGTCGGTCGGTCCGGCCGCGGTGGCGGTGGCGGTGGTCGGCCCGGCAGCCAGCAGACCCGCGGTGAGGGCGAGGGCGGCGAGCGACGCCAGGGCTGTTCGTCGCGGTCCGGCGGTACGCGGTCGAGCCCGCTGCGGCATGACTGTCTCCTCCTGGGAGGCATCCAATTTGTTGTCGGATGTTCGGTATCAGCTCTTGTTAGCGTTAACAATGCGCGGCAGGCGACGCCCGGGTCCGAGAGCGCCCGATTCGTCGCCGTGACACGGCGGTTGCGAGAGTGTTAACCGGTTCGTGCCTCGTCGTCAAGGGTGCACCTGCCCGGCGGGCCCGACCTCGGCCGACCGCGACGCCGACCCGGCCCTTCTGCCACCGGCAGCGGCGGACGGTAGGGTCGCGCGGCATGAGGACGGTCTACACGTCAGCCGAACCCGACACCTTCCACCCCGCCCGGGAACGGCTGGTCGGCCAGGTCGGGAAGTGGGCGCGTCGGCAGCGGCGCACCGGGCTCGACCCGTTCGTGATCGAGACACTGCTGGAGTACCGGTGGAGTCACGGTGACGGTCTGCTCGGACGGTGGCACCCCGACGACCTCACCGCCGCTCTGCTCGACTGGTTTCCCCGACAGGTCACCATGCACCCGAACGACTGGGACGCCGTCGTACCGAGCGTACGGGGATTCGTCGACTTCCTGTTCGACGAAGGGCTCGCCGACCGGCACTGCGCCGACCGGGACCTGCTGCACAAGACGCTCGACGAGCTGACCGGACCGGTCGCCGAGGCGCTGGCCGACGAGCGGCGCTACGGTCCGGCGAAGTACTGGGCCACCCGGATGATGCGCGACGGCGTCGACCCGACCGACAACGCGGCCGCCCAGGCGTTCATCGCCGACGTGCACGCCGGCCGGATCCCCGTCGACCGGGACCTGCTCAACCAGATCATGGCCAACCACCTGGCGGCGTCCGACCGCGCCCAACGCCCACCGACCCTGCCACTGGTGGTCGTCCCGGACGACGCCGAGCTGCGCCCGGCGGCCGAATCGTCGACGATCCTGCACCGGGTCCGGCAGTTCGTGGCCTGGGTGGGCCAGGGCCGAACCCTGACCCCGAACGGCAACCTGCGGCTGGCCGACGCCCGGGAACTGATCCCGCTGCTCGGCACCGCAGACGTGATCGACCCGGCCATCGGTGACCGGGTGTTCAAGACCCGCAGCAGCGAGGAGCTGTACGGGCTCTCGGTCGTCGTCGCCTGGGCCCGGGCCGCCCGGGTGGTCCGGCCGGTCAAGGGACGGCTCGTTCCGGTCAAGAGCGCGGCGAAGCTGCTGACCGACCCGCTCGCCCTGGCCCGGCGGCTGTACGCGGCGCTGCCCGAGATCGGGGCGGCGGTGTGCGGCAGCGGCTGGAGCGAATCGTTGATGCGGTGGCGGTTCGACGACGCCGTCGACGTCGCGGCGCTCGCCCTCTACTCGTCCGCCGGACCGCTGCCGGTCCCGGCCCTGCGTGAGCTGCTGTACCAGGCGCTGGAGGAGTCGATGCTGGTGCCGTATGGCGGCACCGAGGAGCGGCAGGGGGCGTGGCGCCGGCTCGCCCACAACGACGCCGACCGGCTGTTCGCGCAGCTGGCCGACCTCGGCGCGGTCCGGCTCACCGACGACGAGATCAGCCTGACGCCGCTCGGTGCCGCGTTGGTCGGGCACCACCTGCGCGAACAGGGCGTCGTGGTGCCGACCGTGGCGGAGCTGCTGGACGAGACAGCGGAGGTGGTGGTGGCGGTCGCCGCCGACAGCGATCCGGACAGCGCCGACCGGCTGCTGACTGCCTGGTGCGCCCACCAGCCGCAGAGCGGTCCCGCTGAGCTGCGGGCACTCGCCCGGCGTACCGACGACCAGCAGCACCGGCGTCTCGCCCGGTCCCACGCGGGGTAGCCGCCCCCGTCTGTCAGGTGGCGGGCGGCCTTTAGCATCCGGATCATGAGTTACCAACCGCCGGGGCCGCCACCACCGCCGTCACCCGCTGGGCCGAGCCGCGGCCGGCGGACGACCGTGATCATCGTCGCTGTCGTGCTCGCCGTCGTCCTGCTCTGCTGCGTCGGCGTCGCCGGGGGTGGCTTCTGGCTGTACCGGACCGTGTCAGCGGCCACCGAGCCGGCCCGCGACGCCACCACCGCCCACTTCGACGCGCTGTCCGCCGGCGACTACGCCGGCGCCTACCAGCGACTGTGCCAGGACCGGCGGGACACCCTGTCCGAGACGGAGTACGTCCGGCAGGAGTCCGCCGCCGGACAGATCGCCGGGTACGACATCGTCGGCGTCAACGTGTCGACCACCAACGGGCGGACATCCGGCACGGTCACCGTCGAAGTCACCTATGACGGTGGCGCGCAGCGGCAGGAGGCCGTCAGACTGGTCCAGGAGAACGGCGAATGGCGGGTCTGCCGGTGACAGCCGACCACCTGCCACGGCGGTGACGGAGGGCGGAGCGGGATGATCGAGGCACTGCTGCCAACCACGGCGGTCGCCCGCGAGGCGTTCGACGACAGCGTCCCGGTCACCCTGTTCCCCGAGGAGTCGGCGGTGCTCGGCAACGCGGTGGACAAGCGCCGCCGCGAGTTCGGCACCGCCCGCCGCTGCGCCCACGAAGCCCTCGCCGAGTTGGGCTTCCCCGGCGTACCGGTGCCGTCCGGCGCCCGCCGTGAACCCCGCTGGCCGGCCGGGGTGGTCGGCAGCATCACCCACTGCGCCGGCTACCGCGCGGCGGTGGTGGCCCGGTCGGTCGACCTGACCGCGGTCGGCATCGACGCCGAGCCGCACGAGCCACTGCCCTCCGGAGTGCTGAACAGCATCACCGTGCCCGACGAACTCACCTGGCTCGCCGCCCGCCGGGACACCCACCCGCAGGTGCACTGGGACCGGCTGCTGTTCTGCGCCAAGGAAGCCGTCTACAAGGCGTGGTATCCGCTGGCGGAACGCTGGCTCGGCTTCGAGCAGGCGTACGTCGAGGCGACCCCCGGGTCTGGCAGCGCGGCCACCCCCGGGTCTGGTGGCACCGTCACCGACGGGGACTTCACCGCCCGGCTGCTGGTGCCCGGCCCTCCGCTGCCCGACGGCACGCCGCTGCCCGGGTTCACCGGCCGGTGGCTGGCCCGCAACGGCCTGATCGTCGCCGCGATCAGCGTCCCGGCCGGCCCCGACGTCTGACCGTCACACCGCCCCAGAACGCCAACCCGTTGATGTGGATCCTCGGCCCGCCGGGGCCGCCCAGCCCCGCTGCCCGCTGCCCGAAGTCGCCCATTAGCCCGACACCGGAGATCGACACCTCGGCATCGTCGGGCACCACGATCTCGATGCCACCCATGATCGCCCAGGCCCGGATCCGGATGGCGTTCGCGTCGAACTGCGCCTCCCGCAGGTCGATCCGGCCGCCGCCCCAGAAGGCGAAAGCCCGCAGAATTCCCGGTGCCGCCCACCGGCCGCGCCGGTCGAAACCGCTCATCACCGCGACCGCCCACTGCGATGGACGCGACGGCGCCAGGCCGTGATCGCCCCGCCGGGCCACCGCGTCGGACACCGCACGGGGAATGTCCCGGGTCAGCGGCTCCAACTCCGCGTACGTCCGGGCGGCGTACACCCGGCCCAGCCGTTCGTCCAACTCGGGCAGATCGATCCGGCCCTCGGCGGCTGCGGCCCGCAGCACCTCCGCCACCTGCTCGCGGTCGGCGTCGGAGGCCCGCAGCCCGTCAGGAGGCAGCCGGTCAGGAAGGTCGCTCACGCCCACAGGGTACCGAGCGGCGCCGGGTCCGTCGGATCGGTCAGGTAGCGCGCCAGTACCTCGGTGTGCAACGGAAACGCCAACGTGACCGGCTCGGTCACCACCAGCCACTCGGTGGCCTCCTCGGTCGCCGCCGACACCGGCAACGCCTGCGCCGGTCGGGGCGGCAGCACCCCGAAGATCAGCAGACTGGCGCCGCTCGGCACGCTGCGTACGGCGTACAGTCGCACCTGGTCGGCCCGCCCGGTCAGGCCGGTCTCCTCGCGCAGCTCGCGGACCACCGCGGTACGCCAGTCCTCGCCGTACTCGATGAACCCGCCCGGCAACGCCAGCTCGCCGCGCGCCGGCTCGATGTCGCGTCGCTGCACCACCACGCCGATCCCCTGTGGAGTAGTCACCGGAACCACGGCGACCGCCACCGGCGTCGGGTTACGCCAGACCTGCTGCCCACAGTGGTCACAGGACCGGGGCCAGTCGGCGTCGGCCGGGTAGCGGGCACCGCAGGATGAGCAGAACGAGTAGGGCACGCCAGTCACAGCGCCCGACGATACGCCGGTGGCCGGGTCGCACCCGCTGTCGCCTATCCGACCGCCGCCGGGCACCCGCCGCCGCCCCCGGTCGGGGATCCTGACGGCAGTAACCGTACGGGGAGGTGTGCCGATGCTGTTCAGCGCGGCGTGCCCGGTCCGGGAGACCGAGCGGGACTGGATCGACGAGTCGCTGTCCTGGCTGATCCGCGAGTTCGGCGAGCCGGCGCTGCGCGGACCGGTGGTGCTGCCCACCGACGAGTTCTTTCCCGGCGCCTACCACGGCAGCGAGGCCGACGTCGCGGCCGTGCTGCACCGCGTCGCGCGACACATGGCCGTCGACCCCGACCGGATCGAGTTCGTCTACGAGCGGGTCGACGAGACCGAGGCCGCTCTGCTGGCCGGGCTGCCGGCGTACGCGTCGACCAGCTCCGGTGCCGCCGGGCACTACGTACGCCGGGGCGGCCGGGGCGTGATCACCATCGCCGGGGCGCAGGCCCGCCAGCCGACGGCGCTGGTCGCCACCATCGCCCACGAGCTGGCCCATGAACGCCTGATCGGTGAGGGTCGGCACCGGCCCGACGCCGCCGACCACGAGCCGCTCACCGACCTCACCACCGTCTTTTTCGGACTCGGCATCTTCACCGCCAACGCCGCCTTCGACTACCGGGGCCGGGCCGGCGGCTGGCAGTCGAGCCGGCTCGGCTATCTCACCGAGCCGATGTACGGCTACGCGCTGGGCCGGTACGCCTGGCTGCGCGACGACCTGCCGCCCCGCTGGGCCCGGCATCTGGACACCAACCCGCGCAGCTACCTGCGCCGGTCGCTGCGTTACCTGGACCGGCGGCGGTAACCTGCGGCGATGCGGCACACCCTGGAGCCGAACGCCCGGACCCTGCACGGCTACTTCTCACCCGACTATCCGCCGGTGCTCACCATCGACCCCGGTGACACGGTCACCTTCCGTACCCTGGACTGCTGGTGGTCGGCCGGTCCGTACGCCGGCGGGCTGCACGACCAACGGCCCCGGCACGCGGCGTACCGGCCGGGCTTCGGCCACGCCCTGGTCGGGCCGGTCGCGGTGCGCGGTGCCCGGCCCGGGACGACCCTGTCGGTACGGGTCGACGAGGTGCAGCCGGCCGAGTGGGGCACCACGCTGGCCGGCAGCGCGTTGACCCCGCACAGTGAGCGGTACGGGATCGCCGGCACCGAGACGGTGCACAGCTGGCAGCTGGATCCGACCGCCGGCACCGGCCGCAACCAGCTCGGGCACACGGTGACCCTGCGGCCCTTCCTCGGCGTGCTCGGCATGCCACCGGCGCAGCCCGGCGAGCACTCGACGATCCCGCCCCGACGCTGCGGCGGCAACCTGGACTGCAAGGACCTGGTCGCCGGCAGCACCCTGCTGCTGCCGGTCACCGTCGGCGGCGCGCTGTTCTCCGTCGGCGACGGGCACGCCGCCCAGGGCGACGGCGAGATCTGCGGTACGGCGATCGAGTGCCCGATGGACCGGGTCCAGCTCACCTTCGACCTGGTCGACGACCAGCCGTTGACCGGCCCGGTGGCCCGGGTCGACGGCGCCTGGCTGACTCTCGGCCTGGGCGACACCCTGGACGCCGCCACCGCCGACGCCCTCGACGCGATGATCACCCTGATGTCCCGCCGGCACGAGCTGTCCCGGGGCGACGCGGTCGCCCTGGCCAGCGTCGTCGTCGATGTACGGGTCACGCAGATCGTCAACGGCGTCGTCGGCGTGCACGCCCGGCTCGCCGACGACGCCATCCGTTGAACGCCGCCCCGGGCTGCTAGACGAACCGCCAGAGGTGGTCGTTGGTGCCGTTGTCGTCCCAGATGATGACCTGGGCCCCCTGAGCGGTGGACGCGCCGCTGACGCCGAGGACCCGGCCGCCGTTCGCGCACTGGATCCGGAAGTAGCCGTTGGCTCCGTACCGCAGCCGCCACCGGTGGTCGTTGGTGCCGTTGTCGGCCCACTGGAGCACCCGGGCACCGTTGGCGGTGCTGGCGTTTTCCACGCCGAGTACCTTGCCGCTGTTGGAGTTGCGCAGGCGCAGGTAGCCACCCGTGTCGATCATGGCGGTCCACAGATGATCGGCGGTGCCGGTGTCGCCCCATTGGATGACCAGGCCGCCGTCGGCGGTGGACATGTTCTGTACGCCGAGCACGAGGCCGCTGCCGAGGTTCTGGATCCGCCGGGCACCGGTGGGGAGGAACCGCCACTGGTTGTCCGCCGTGCCGTTGTCCGGATCCTGGACCGCCCGGGCACCCTGGGCGGTGGAGCCGTTCAGGATGGCCAGCAGCTTCCCGGTGTGCACGTTGCGGATCTTGTGCGAGCCGTCTCCGACATCGACGATGGTCCACCGGTGGTCGGCGGTTCCGGTGTCGCCCCACTGCAGAATCGGAGTGTTGTCGGCGGTGGACATGTTCTGTACGCCGAGCACCTTCCCGCTGTGGACGTTGCGCAACCGCAGGGCGGTCCCGTCGACGATCAACTGCCACTCGTGGTCGGCGGTGCCGTTGTCGGCCCACTGCAATGCCAGGCCGCCGTCGGCGGTCGACATGTTCTGGATGCCGAGCACCAGTCCACTGGCCGCGTTGGCCAGGCGGAAACTGGCGCTCGAATCGGTGCCCCCACCGCCGCGGTTCCAGTACACCGTGTAGTTGTGACCCTGGGCGTCGTAGAAGGGGCCGAGGTTGACCGTGGCGCCGTTGGCGGTGGCGGTGAAGGCCAGCGAACTGGTGCTGGTCCGGGTCACCGAACTGGTGTTCAACGAGGGGAGAGCGCTCAGGGTCGTGTTGCCGTAGTTTCCCGACAACACGACCGGGCCGTAGACGAGCGCCACCACGTTCTGGTTGTCGTTGGCGGGCTCTACCGCGACCTGCATCGGCAGCCGTACCGTGACCGCGTCACCGGATGTCCAGGAGCGGGTGAGCGCGGCGTAGGTGCCCGGCGTGGTGGCGATGCTCTGCGCGACACCGTTGACGCTGATGGTGGCGTTGCTGGCCCAGGCGGGGATGCGTACCCGCATGGTCCAGGAGCCGCTGACGTTGCCGGTGACGGTGAGGGTGGTGGTGTCGCTGACCGGGTAGCTGGTGGTCTGGGTGACGGTGATCCCGCGTTGGGACCAGTTGAGCACCGACGGCAGGAACAGGTTCACGGTCAGCGTGGTGCTGTTGTGGAAGTAGATGGAGTCCATCAGCTTCGTGTTCGTCTCGATGCCGGTGCCCTGGCAGCACCAGAACGAGTTGTAGTCGGTGCTGAAGGTGCCGCCGCCCCAGGCCGGGCCGACGCCACGGCGACCGCCGGGCCGCAGCGGGGTGAAGTAGGTGCCGTGCCCGTGGTTGCTGGCCGGGTTCTGCTGGCCGATGAGGTGGTTGAGCAGGGCCCGCTCGTAGTAGTCGAAGTACGCCACCCGGTTCGGGTCCAGCAGCCACAGCTCGCGGGTCAGTTTGAGCATGTTGTACGTGTTGCACGCCTCGGCGGTGTCGTTGGCGAGGTACCCGGCGATGGCGTTCGGGGGGCGGAAGTGTTCCGCCTGGCTGTTGCCGCCGATCACGTAGGTGTGCGTGTCGACGGTCATGTTCCAGGCGTTGCTGGCGATGTCGCGGTAGCGGGTGGTGCCGGTGGCCTTGTACTCCCGCGCGGCACCCACCCACTTCGGGATCTGGGTGTTCGCGTGTTTGCCGTTGAGTTGGTCCTGGTTGGCGGCGAGCGGGTTGAAGACCGAGGCGTGGTCGAACCGTTGCGCGGTGGCGAGCCAGCGAGCGTCGCCGGTCTGCTGGTAGAGGTCGGCCAGCACGGCGTTCATGCCGCCGAATTCGGTGTTCAGCACCGTCTGCATCTGGTTGTAGCTCAGCCGGCCGGTCCGCCAGTCGACCCAGCCGGCGAGCCGCAGCAGGACGTCTCGGGCCTGGTTGTTGCCCATGTAGCGCCAGACGTCGAGCAGCCCGGCCAGCGTCTTGTGGATGCAGTAGTACGACACGGCGACGAAGCCGCCCGATTCGAGAGCGGCGATGTCGGACTCGGGGAAGCCGGACAGGTATCCGGTGTTGAATCCGGCGGCGCCGTTGTTGGCCTGACACTTGGCCAACTCGCCGACCATGTAGTTGGCCTTGTCCCGGCAGGTGGTGTCGCCGGTGACGGCGTAGGCGTACGACCAGGCGGTGAGGAAGTGCCCCTGCATGTGGGAGCGGAAGGGAAAGTTCGGGGCATCCCAGCCGCCGTTGGTGGCGGCTCCGTTGGTGGAGAGTCGGTGGTTGGCCCGAAAGACGTAGAGCATCCGGTCCACGTCGACGAAGCGCAGATAGTTCAGGGTGCGGTTCTGGTTGTCCAGCCAACGGCTGCTGGTCAGCCGCACCTGACCCATCTCGAACGGATACGCGGACACCCCGATGTCCGGACGGACCGGGGCGACCTCGGCGGCGGCTGCGGACATTCCGACCATCGGACCGACCGCCGAGGCGACAGTGGCGGCACCGGCGGCTTGGAGCAGTTGGCGGCGGTTCAGATCTGGAAAAGGCATGGTGGCTCCATCGGGTGTGGGGTGGGGAGCGGGCTGGGTGGGCGCTCCCGGGGTTCCCCGAAGTCCGGCGCGTCGAGGCGGCCGAGCCGCGCGGAACCGAGTCAGACTCAATGCAGGCTGGTCTATGTTAGCGATAACATACTGGGTCCGTAACACGTCCGCAACCCCTCTGTCAGTGCAGCAGTCGCAGACTGGCTGACACGATCACACCACCGTGGTCGAGCCGGGCCGAACGATCATCAGCACCGTGACGGTCGCCCAGAGCAGGTTGAACACCCCGGTGTACGCGGCCAGCCGGGCCGGGGCGGCGGTCGCTGACGTCGTCGTTGGCTCTGGGTCGTCGCCGGGAGTGTCGGTCTCGGTCAGCAGCGCCTGCTGGCGGGGGAGCACCCGCAGCACCAGCAGCGCGGCGGCGATCGCGGTGAGCGCGATCGACACGAGCAGCCAGGCGTCGGTGAGGACCCCGAGACTGGTGGCGGTGGCCCGTTGTGCGGCGCTGTCGCGGGCTGCGGTCGCCACCGGGTACACCACACCGGCGTCGGTGAGCCGGGTGTGTAGGTGGCGTTCCCGTACGGTCGAGTGGAGCCAGAACAGCACGGGCCAGATCCGGTTGGTGACCCGGGCCAGGCTCATGTAGCCGTCGACTTTGTCGACCAGGACGGGTAGCGGTTCGCGAGGCGGATGCGCGCGGAACGCGTCGACACGCTCTGCGACGAGATCGCCGGGCATACCCGCCGGGATCAGCGTGCCGGTCCTCGCCGCGTGGAACGCCAAGGAAGACCTCCTCGACCTGCTGGCCCTGGCCCGCACCCACCCGGACCGGGAACACGTCGCCCGGCTGCTGCACCTCTTCTACCAGCGCTGCGCCGACAGCGATCTACCCGAACTCGCCCGCCTCGCGACCACGATCGAGATCTGGTGGCCCCAGATCCTCGCGTTCCTGCACACCGGCATCACCAACGCAGGCTCCGAAGGCACCAACCGGGTCATCAAGACCGTCGCCCGCGACGCCTACGGCTTCCGCAACCCGATCAACCAACGCCTACGAACCCGCTGCGCGACCACCCGGAAAAGCCGCGGCCACCTCAACCCCGCCTAACTTCGAAGAGCCTCTTTGCTGCAACCCCGAACGCAGCGCGTAACCTACCAGGACCACGAGAATGCGCAGAACTCCTGGATGGAATGTCGAATTCTTAGCGGGTGGACTGCACCGCGCTGGAGCGCCGACACTGCGGTCTTCTCACTCGCCGACGCCTTCGCTGAGGTACCGTTCCACCGCCTCGACCTTTCCGGTAAGCGCCCCAGAAACACCCGGTCGATAATCGACCTTCACTACCGTACTCACCCGTGGCGCCAACGCGGCCACAGCCTCCACCGCCTGCTTGACCACTCCCATGACCTCATCCCACGTATCCCCCTCGACCAACGTGAACATCGCATCGGTCTGGTTCGGCAAGCCCGAGGCCCGGACCACACGGATGCCCTCAGCGACGATCCGACCCACGTCCTCACCTACGCCCAACGGTGTCACCGAGAACGCCACCAGCACGGACATAGCCACTCCTTCCGCTGTGCTTCCGACTGCCGCCCAGCGGAGAGCAGCGGGTCCCTGAACCCCATAGATCACGAACAAGCTTCCCCCTGACTTCGGTCACCCGCTTCCGGTCCTCGTCTCCTGCTCTGCCCTGAGCCTCGATCCACCGATGAAGGTTTGACCGGCAGGACCCCGGCTACAGAAAGTGCCCTCTGAACTGGAAGGATAGGAGTTCTGACGCTTCTATCACTCGGTTCGAGAGGGCACCTCGCAGGTGAGAATACGCCAGGACGCGCCGGTGGTGCGCGCGACGTTCGACGATCCGAATCTGGTGTCGTGTGCCGGTCTCGTTCCGGTGATGCGCCTTGCCGAGCAGGCCGGTCTGCACGACGCGGTCGCAGACCGGGTCAGGCTACCGACGGACAAGGGCGCGAACCCGGCCGGCAAGGTCGCCACGATCGTGGCCGGGATGCTCGCGGGCGCGGACAGCATCGACGACCTCGACATCGCCCGGCACGGCGGCATGCGGTCGCTGTTCGGCGGCGTGTACGCGCCGTCGACACTCGGGTCGTTCCTGCGTACGTTCACCCACGGGCACGTACGGCAGTTACAGGCCGCCGCCCGCGACACCCTGATCGGTCTGACCGGCCGGGCACCGATCCTGACCGGCGCCGACACCCTGTGCTTCGTGGACATCGACTCCATGCTGCGGCGGGTGTACGGCAAGCAGAAGCAGGGCATCGGGTTCGGCCACGCCAAGGTCGGCGGCTACAACGTCTACCTGCGCGGCTACAACCCCCTGGTCGCGACGCTGTCCACCCCGCTGTCCGCGCCGGTGATCGCCGCCACGAGGCTGCGGTCGGGTAACGCCGGCTCGGCCCGGGGCGCCGCCACCATGATCGCCGAGGCCATCACGACCGCCCGGGCATGCGGCGCTTCGGGGGAGATCATGGTGCGAGCGGACTCGGCGTTCTACGCCAAGACGGTGATCAGCGGCTGCCGGCGTCGTGGCGTGCGGTTCTCGGTCACCTGCCGCATCGACCCGAAGATCCGCGCCGCGTGCGACGGCATCGCCGCCGACCAGTGGGTCGACATCACCTATCCGCAGGCCGTCTGGGACGAAGACGCCGGCCGGTGGATCTCCGACGCGCAGATCGCCGAAACCACGTACACCGCGTTCGCCGGCACCCGACACGAGGCGACCGCCCGGCTGATCGTGCGCCGCGTCCGCCGCGACGACCCGCAACAGATCCCCGGCCAGGACGAACTCCTGCCGACCTACCGGTACCACGCCGTGTTCACCGACAGCCCGTACACCCTCGTCCAGGCCGAAGCCCAGCACCGGCAACACGCGATCATCGAGCAGGTCAACGCCGACCTGATCGCCGGGCCCCTCGCCCACCTGCCCTCCGGACACTTCAGCGCCAACGACGCCTGGCTGACCTGCGCCGCGATCACGCACAACCTCACCCGCGCCGCCGGACACCTCGCCGCGGGCACCTGGTCGACCGCCAGACCCGCCACCATCCGGACCCGGATCATCACCGTCGCGGCCCGCCTCGCCCACCGGGCCCGCACCATCCACCTACACCTGCCCGAGTACTGGCCCTGGCAGGCGGCGTTCGACAACCTGTTCACCGCCGTCCAGCCGGCACCCGGCTGACCACACCCCACCAGCCGAAACCAGGCGGCCCGACCACAGGCCACAATCCCCGTTCCACCTCGAACCCTCACCCTCGGAGCAAGCCGATCACGTGATCGGCGACTCCCTCACGCCCGCCCCACCACCCCAATACAGAAATGTTCAACCAACATTTAGCGGCAACCGCGTCGGTGGATCGAGGCTCAGCATCCGGCGCAGGTGCCACCTCACGCGCGGCCAGCAGCCGGAACCGTGGGTCCCGCCCGATGTAAGTCTGCCCCGGCGGCCGCCGGGGCAACGGCGGCCGGTTCGGCGTCGGGCCTTCATTGCGAACGACGTACGGTGGCACGCCATACCTACTGCCGGGAGTTTGGTTCCTGGTCAAGATCTTTCCCCTTCGCACGGAGGACTGTTGAAGGATCTTCTGTGGACTCTTCCTGTGTGGAGGGGATGTCGGGACCTCTGCGTCAGGTAGCCTAGGCACGTTCATAAACGTCCCGGGAGTGATCAACCATGAACACAGCGCTGCACGTGGCGATGAGCCGGACCGGCATGACGCCCGCGACCCTGGCCGGCAAGGTGGGAGTCGACCCGAAGACCGTCGCCCGGTGGCTCGGCGGTCGCGTACCTCACCCCCGCCACCGCTCGCAGGTCGCCCAGGTGCTGAGAGAAGATGAAGACGTGATCTGGTCCGGCTTGCTCAAACGCGGATACGACCGGGAGATCCGCGCCGCATGGCCGACACGCTCAGCCGTCCCCCGGGAACTCTGGAACGACCTCATCCACCGCGCCACGTCCCGCATCTGGTGCGCCGGCTACACCTCGTACTTCCTCTGGACCGAGGTCCCCGGCATCACACCCACCCTGCGCAACAAAGCCGCATCCGGCCTCGACCTGCGCTTCCTCCTCGGACTCAAGGACTCACCCGTCACCCACGAGCGTGAACGCATCGAAGACGCCGCCCTGTCGATCTCCACCCGCATCGACATCACCACCGCCGAACTCACCAAGATCGAACCCACCCCACAGGTACGCCACACCGACCGCCACATCAGCCTGTCCGTCTGGATCTTCGACGACGAAGCCCTCGTCAGCACCCACCTCGCCGACCAACTCGGACACGCCTCCCCCACCCTGCACATCCGCCGCCGCGGCCCCGGCGGCCTGTTCGACCAGTACGCCAACCACGTCGACCACCTCTGGGAAACAGCCCACGCACCAGCACCGGCCCCATGACAGACCAGGGCTGGACCAGCAGCTCAGACCCGTACCTCGTCGCGCAGCAGCACGACGCGTGGTCCGCCGAGGCCGCCGGCCGGGGACGCGTCGGCACCCAACAGCTTCTCGGCGTCGAGACCATCGACGTGGACACACAGGTCAGACGCGCGCTCGGACTCGCCACCGGCGAACGAGCCGTCGTCCGCCGCCGCCTCATCCTCGAAGACAATCGCCCCGTCGAACTCGCCGACTCCTACTACCCGGAACCCATCGCCGCCGGCACCCCACTGGCCGACAACCGCAAGGTCAAAGGCGGCGCGCGGCCAACCCGTCGAGTACGCCGTCATGCGTACCGTGACCAGCCGCTCCACCGGCCACACCTACCAGATGCAAATCCCGCCCGCCTGACAGACCCCGGCCGACAGCGCTGCCGTTCGTCCCGCTGGCGGCGGGCCCTGGGGGTCGATCGGGGGTCGATCGCCGTCGCCGGTCGCAGGGTGGGCCTGGTGTCAAGAGAGAACGAGAACGCGGTCTGAACTCATGCCTTTTCAAGCACGATAAAGTGGTATTCCAGCCAACGCTGCGACAATCCAACTTGCGACGCCGACCCGCCAATCATGTTGGCCCAGAAGGGGATCTCAACAAGACGATTGTGAAGCCGTGGAACCATGGCTGTGGCGCCCACTGCCACCTTGACCACGCGGTCGCGTGGCCGCCCGAGGTGCAGATATGAAGTAAGATCCATGTCCTCGGCCAGGCGTAGGCCAGCGCGCTCAGACATAGCGACCAGCTCGGCCACAGTATGCAAACTTCCGATACGCCACCCGGCACGGAACTGGTCGAGACAGCGCTCGCGAGCGGCGAGCCCGCGATCCTTGTCGGTCATCCAGTCGTCGCACAGGATAAGGCGACCGCCAGGGCGCAGCCGATCCGCCAGGGACGGGAGCAGGTTCGCCAGCGACGGCGAGTGAACGACCGCCTCTACCGCGACCATGGCGTCGTAGTGTGGTTCCGCGGGCAGTTCGGCGAAATCGGCGCAGAGCACGTGACAGCGGTCGGTCAGTCCTTCGCGGGCGAACCGCTTCGCTGCGATCTCGGCCTGCACTCGGCTGATGGTCACCCCGGAAATGATCCCGTCCACCTCGCGGGCCAAGCGGACCATCGTCCCACCGACGCCGCAGCCAAGGTCAAGCACCCTTGCGCTTCCCTGAGGGACATGCCCACGCAAACGTTCGATCGTCAGGCGGTTGACGGTGTCCACGGCTTGAGCCACGTTGGCGACATCCGGCGTCCACACGCCACGGTGGATCGCGTCACTGCCTGGGCTCTCGGCAACCAGGAGGAACCGACGCGTGTTGTCCTCGTAGTAGTCAGCGACGCGATCCAAGTGTCCAGATCCAGGTGCGGCACGCTCCGATGTCGAACTCATCGACGCAAGCTATCACAGTGTATGGAACAGCTTGTACCCATTTGGCATGGCTGCGGGAGCGGTGGTAAGCGATGGGGCGTTGTGCAGGGTGGCCATGACGGCAGGGCTGTTGCCGGGCCGCTCGGTCGGACCTTCGATAGAGTCGAACACGGCACCGCACAGCCCAGCGGAGAAGGTGACCGATCACATGGCGACGCAGGTCATCGTGCTCAACGGCGGGTCCAGCTCCGGCAAGTCCGGGATCGTCCGGTGCCTCAAGCACCTGTTGCCCGACCCGTGGATCAGCCTCGGGATCGACGACCTGATCGAGCGGCTGCCGCCGGCCATGGTGACGTTCGGCGCTCATGGCGAAGTCATCCTCGGCGACGGCTTCGACGAGATGCAGCACGCCTGGCGGGTGGGTGTCGCGGCGATGGCGAGGGCCGGGGCACGGGTCATCATCGACGAGGTGTTTCTGGGCGGCGGTGCCTCCCAGGAGCAGGCCCGCCGGTACCTGGACGGCCTGTCCGTGCTGTGGGTCGGGGTGCGGTGCGCTGGGGACATCGCGGCGGCGAGGGAGATCGCCCGTGGTGACCGGGTGGTCGGGATGGCAGCGTCGCAGGCCGAGATCGTCCACCAGGGAGTCGGCTACGACATTGAGGTGGATACCAGTCACCTGGAGTCGCTGGACTGCGCCCGCATGATCGCCACGCGGACGGTCTGAGCAGCTCAGTCCTTCGTCTCTGGAAACTCGACGTACCGGACCGGGCTGATCTCCGGCAGGTGCAGCAGGATGTCCACGGATCGACCAAGGTCGTCGAGTGCGAAGTAGTGCCGCTCGTCCTCGTCGGGGTGGTACATGCCCGAGATCAGCCGTACGGCGTGCCGGCCAGCCAGCCACCGGCGGACCGCGTCGGGTTTCGGAGCGGCGGCCAGGTCGATGGCGTACCCCGTGCCCAGCCTGGCCCCGACCTGGTCGAGCGTCTGGTCCAGGCTGCCGGGGCGAGGCGCCGGCAGGCGCAGGTCCCGGATGCGGCCGGAGCCGAAGGTGGTCAGCACGCAGCGGTAGCGCGCCCCGAGGTGCTCACGGAGTCGGGAGCCGAAGCTGGTCCCCCGGGCGGCAAGATGGCCGATCCCGTCCCAGACGACGGCTCGCCGGCCGGTGGCCCGCAGGTGGTCGACCAGCTGGTCCGCTGCAGCTGCCTCCTCATCGTCGCCGTCGTGGCCCTGGCTGAGGGAGGTGGCGTGGAATCGCACGATGCGGTCGAGCGCCGCGAGCGCCCGGGTCCCGGCGTCGGAGCCGGGTCCGAGCACCGCCGCCGTCGCGGTACGGGCCTGCCGGGCCAGGTCGACGAAGGGCGCGCCGGTCCACCGGCCGTGGGCGCGTTCCACGTGTTCGCCACCGTCGTGCGCGACCCGGATCGTCGCCAGTAGTCCCGATATCTGCTCGTGGTCTCGGGTGCCCGCTGTCAGGGCGAGGACCCGGTCGTAGTCGGCGGGCACCGCCGTGGGGCGGGTGACCCCGCGGATCTCCACCGGGTCTGCCGGATGGGTGGCGTTGTGGGCACGCAGCCAGAGCAGCGCACGACGCACCGACTCGTTGCGCAACGGACCCCAGGCATCGGCCAGGATCGCCTCGGGACCGTTCGCTGACCGTTCGCCGGTCCTGGCCCAGTGGTCGAGCCGCTCGCCGATCTCGGTGGTGTCCTGCAGGACGACGGTACGCACCCCTCGGGTCACCAACGCCTGGAGCAGATCGACCTGCAGCTCGCAGACCTCGGCGCTCTCGCGGGTGGTCGACGCGAGTCCGACGACAGTCGGCGCGGCAGCCGCCTCGCAGTCCGCCTGGCTCGGGAGAAGGTCGTCGGCGAGTTCGGTCACGACGTCTCGCCACGGGGCGTCGCCGTACGGTCGCATCGGTCGGGCCTGCGTCGCCAGCCAGTCGATGGCCGCAGTCGATTCGGAGGCGCTCATCTGGTGATCCCGCCGGCACGGGCGGGCGCGGCCCGCAGCGTCCGAGCCAGCTCGGCCAGCATGCCGGCGCGGGCCTCGGCCTCGCCGGCCCTGGCCGCGTACCGGTTGTCGACGACCTGGTGCGGCGAGAGGTACAGCGACGTCGCGACGGGCTGCATCCGCAGCTCTTCGGCCACCTGGCGCAGCTGCTGCACCGCTCGGCCACCGCCGGACATCCCGTAGCCGACGAAGGCCACCGGCTTGTCGTTCCACTCGGCATACAGGTGGTCCAGCGCATTTTTCAGTACGGCCGGAAAGGAGGCGTTGTACTCGGGGACGACCATGACGTACGCGTGGTAGCCGGCGATCGCTGCGGCCCAGCGACGCGTGGTGTCGTGCTCGTAGGTGCCGAAGACGGCCGCGAGCGGCTCGCCCAGCATCGGCAGGTTGAATGTGGCCAGGTCGACCACTTCCAGGCGGAGATCCGGCTGGCTGCTGTCCGATGCCACCCACTGGGCGATGGCGGGCGACCGCCGGGTGGGCCGGGTGCTGCCCGCGATCACGCCTACCCGCAGCGGTCCGCTCGGGACAGCGACGTTGTCCGTTTCCATGCCACCGACGCTAGAACTTGAACATTGGTTGAAGTCAAGCGACGATGTGTCCCATGTCCAACACCACCGTCTCCCCGGCGACCCTGAGCGTAGGTGAGGTCGCGGCAGCCAGCGGAGTGGCGACCTCGGCTATCAGGTTCTACGAACGCCAAGGGCTGCTGACCTCGGTCCGCACCAGCGGCAACCAACGCCGCTACGACGAGTTCGCCCCGTGCGTGGTGCGGATCTGCCGGGTGGCCCAGCGGGTCGGGCTCAGCGTGCAGGAGATCGTCGCGCTGTTCGCCGCGCTGCCGGCCAACCCGACCGAGGCCGACTGGCAGGGGCTCACCCGGGCGCTCGTCGCCGAAGCGGAGCGCCGCATCACCGAACTGCACCGGGCGCTCGACGACATCGCCTCCGGGGACCCGCTCTGCAAGCTACCGACGGGCAGACCCGCGCACTGACGCCAAGAGCCGGCTACCCAGACACCAGGTGGTAGCCGACGCCCCGGACGGTGCGCACCCGCGGCCCGCTCGGCAGTGCGACAAGCTTGCGACGCAGTCGCTTCACGGTGGCGTGCAGCGCAGCCTGGTCGCCCAGGTAGGCCCCACCCCATACTGCCTCGAACAGCCGGGGGTACGTCCACAGCCGCAGCGGTGGGCTGGCCAGCCGCAGCAGGGTCTCCCGCTCCAACCGGGTGAGCGCCAGCGCCTCGCCGCGCCAGGTGACCTCGGTGGAGACCGGGTCGAGTCGCAGGTCACCGACGCGGGCCAGCCCGGCCGGCGGCGGATCGGCAGCCGTAGTCGGCTGCTCCTCGGCTGCCGGTGGCAACATGGCCCGCAGTTCGGTCAGGTTGTTGACGATCAGCACGGCGCCAAGGTCGTTGACGCGGGAAACCAGCCGCTCGCGCACCGCACGGTCCGTGGACACGCACACCACCAACGGCACCTCGCCACCCGTCACCGATTCTCCCCCCAGGTGTCCCCGGGCCAGCCAACCTGCTGAACCGCCCCACGTCAACGCCCCACGTGGGAGCCCTCCCAGCGCCGCCCACTGTCCCAGTATTGTCCGGCAATTGCCCAACTTGGTGCTTCCAGCTGGTCATCGTGACGCCGAGCATGGCCGGCAGGCGGGATCCGCCTGTCACCACTGTGAGGAGAACCATGATCCATCCACCTGGACGGACCGGCCCGCCACCAGCGGGTATCCGGTACGCCACCACGATCGTCCAGTACGTCGCCGCGATGCTGGCGGTCGTGCTCGGCGTCACCGCCGCCACCACGGCCGCGTCGGCGGCCCCGGTCGGCGGCAACGGCGACGCCCCAGCGGCGGTCAGCGCCGAACTGCTGGCCGACCTCGCCGCCGACGGCACCACCAGCTTCATGGTCTACCTGCGGGAAAAGGCGACCCTGGACGCGGCGGCACGGATCAGCGACCGGGCCCGGCGTTCCGTCGCCACGTACGAGCGGTTGACCGAGGTCGCCGAGCGCAGCCAACGGGAGTTGACCGCGGACCTGGCCCGGCGCAAGGTGCCGCAGACCAGCTTCTGGATCGCCAACGCGGTGCAGGTCACCGGCGACCGGGCGCTGGTCGACGCGATCGCCGCCCGGCCGGAGGTGGCGCGGGTGGAGCCGCTGCGCAGCCACGAGCTGATCGAGCCGGTCACGCAGCCGTCGGTCGCCGACGATCCGCGGACCACGTGGGGGGTGGAGCAGATCGGCGCGCCCCGGGTCTGGTCGGAGTTCGGCGTACGCGGCGAGACCGTGGTGATCGCCAGCATCGACACCGGAGTCCAGTTCGACCATCCGGCGCTGGCCGCCAGCTACCGGGGGAACCTCGGTGACGGCGCATTCGACCACGACTACAACTGGTTCGACCCGACCGGGATCTGCGGGGACGGGACGCCCTGCGACAACCAGGGGCACGGCACCCACACCGTGGGCACGATGGTCGGTGACGACGGCGCCGGGGCCCGGATCGGGGTGGCGCCGGGGGCGCGGTGGATCGCGGCGAAGGGCTGCGAGGCCCGGACCTGCTCCGACCCGGCACTGCTGGCCGCCGGCCAGTGGGTGCTGGCGCCGACCGACCGCAACGGCGAGAACCCGCGCCCGGACCTGCGGCCGGACATTGTGAACAACTCGTGGGGCGGTGGCCAGGCCGACCTCTGGTACGAGCAGGTGGTGACCGCGTGGCGGGCGGCCGGGATCTTCCCGGTCTTCTCGGCCGGCAACGACGGGCCGGCGTGCAACACCGCCAGCTCCCCCGGCGACTACCCGGGCGTCTACACCGTCGGCGCGCACGACGTCGACGGCACGATCGCCGGCTTCTCCAGCCGGGGCGCGTCCGGGGTGGACGGCCATATCACACCGGACATCGCCGCCCCCGGCGTGGGCACCGTCTCGGCGGTCCCGGGCAGCCAGTACGGCACCGCCGACGGCACCTCGATGGCGGCGCCGCACGTCGCCGGCACGGTCGCACTGTTGTGGTCGGCCGCGCCCGCGCTGCGTAACGACTTTGACGCGACGGTCGCCTTGCTGGACCGTACCGCGATCGACGTCGACGCGACCGAATGCGGCGGCAGCGTCGCGGACAACAATCTGGCCGGCGAGGGCCGGCTGGACGCGTACCAACTGGTGGCGCAGTCACCGCGCGCGCAGACCGGCCGGCTGACCGGCACGGTGACCGACGCGGCGGACGGCTCCCCGGTCGCCGGGGCGACCGTGACAGTCGCCGGGCGCAGTGTGCAGACCGGACCCACCGGCGGGTACGCGACGTACCTGCCGGCCGGCACCCATACCGTGACCGTGTCCGGGTTCGGCTGGGCCACCCGGTCGCTGACGGTGACCGTCGGCACCGTACCGGTGGCTCTGGACGTCGCCCTCGACGCGGTGCCGCTGGTCACCCTCTCCGGTCGGGTCACCGACGGCTCCGGGCAGGGCTGGCCGCTGTACGCACGGATCGAGATCGCCGGCCGGCCCGGCCACCCGGTCTTCACCGACCCGACCAGCGGCCGGTACGCCGTACCGGTGCCCCGGCACGGCACGTACCAGTTGACGGTGACGCCGCTGTACCCCGGCTACCGGACGGTGACCACCGAGGTGGCGGTCGGCGGCCAGGCCCGGAGGGCGAACCTGGCGGTGGCGGCGCAGATCGCCTGCACCGCCCCCGGCTACACGGCCGACACCGGCGCTACGGTCTTCACCACCGACTTCGCCACCGAGCCGGCCGGCTGGACCATCGTGGACCGCACCGACGGCGGCGGCTGGACCTTCACCGACCACCACCAGCGGGGGAACCTGACCGGCGGTGCCGGGGGGTTCGCCATCGTCGACAGCGACGGCCACGGCGTCGGCCGCAGCCAGGACACCCTGCTGCACACGCCGATGATCGACATCTCGCAGATCGCGGCACCGGTGCTGCGGTTCCACACCGACGCGCGGATCGCCGGCAACGGCGACGTCGCCGCGATCGACGTCTCCACCGACGGCACCGAATGGGTCAACGTCTCCCAGGTGACCGAGAGCGTGCGCGGGCCACGGTTGGTGGAGATTCCGCTGGCCCCGGTCGCCGGCGCCGACCAGGTGCAGGTCCGGTTCCGCTACCGGGGCGGGTACAGCTGGTGGTGGCAGATCGACGATGTGGCGATCGTCGACCGGACCTGCACGCCGGTCGACGGCGGGCTGATCGCCGGGTTCACCAGCGACGCGAACACCGGGGCGCCGGTCGTCGGGGCGCGGATCGCCGACCCGCGACAACCGGACGAGTACGGCACGTCGGCGGCCACCCCGACCGACGAGACGGTGCCGGACGGGTTCTACTGGTTCTTCGCCAGCGGGGCCGGGCAGCAGCGGTCGTTCGCCGCCGAGGCGGCCCCGTACCAGCAGCGGAAGCGGACCGCGTCGGTGATCGCCGGCGGTGCCCGGCGGGTCGACTTCGACCTGCGCAGCGGACAACTGGCGGTCTCCGGCGCACCGGTCGCGGCGGAGCTGACGGACGGCGGCAGCGGCAGCGCGGAGTTCACCGTCCGAAACACCGGGACCGCTCCGGTGACGGTGGAGGTGCTGGAGCGGCCCGCTGCGTCGGCGACGCCACCGCTGTCCGGGCAGCCGCCGTGGCAGCGGTTGGCAGACGCCCCGGACGGGTTGTCCGACAACGCCGCCGTGGTGCTCGACGGCACGGTCTACTCGATCGGCGGTGGCACACACCTGGGCACCACCCGGCAGGCGTGGGCCTACGACCTGGCCGCCGACTCGTGGCAACGGCTGCCGGACCTGCCCCGCGACCGGGGCAAGCCGGCGGTGGCGGCGGTCGACGGCAAGGTGTACGTCTTCGGCGGCTGGGACACCGAGTTCCGGCCGCAGTCGGCGGTGGAGGTGTTCGATCCGGCGACCGGGGCGTGGCAGACGCTTGCCGGGGTGACCAACCCGGCGCCTCGGGCGGCGGCCGCGGCGGTGGTCGTCGAAGGGCTGATCTACCTGGTCGGCGGCTGCCGGGACGAGCTGTGCCGGGCGTCGGCCGACGTGCTGGCGTTCGACCCGGTGACCGGCACGTTCCGGGCCCGCGCCGACTACCCGCACGAGGTGGCGTGGCATGCCTGCGGGGCGATCGACCTGCGGATCTACTGCGCGGGCGGGTTCAGCCACGACGGCGACTACGCCGACACCGTCGCCTACGACCCGGACACCGACCGCTGGTCGGCCCGCGCGGCCATGCCGGAGCACGTGACCAGCATGGCGTACTCGGTGGCGGCCGGCCGCCTGGTGCTGGCCGGCGGGATGCTCTCCGCCGGGGAGATCACCGACCGGACCATCGGGTACGACCCGGTGGCCGACGCCTGGCAGGAGCTGGCACCGACCGGGCAGGCCGCGTTCCGGGGTGCCGGTGCTTGCGGTGGGCTGGCGATCGGCGGCATGTCGCCGCAGTGGGCGGCGCTGCCGTCGATCTCCCGGTGGTCCGGGGCGGACGGTTGCGCGCCGCCGGCCGAGGTGCCCTGGCTGCGGGTACGGCCGGCCAGCTTCACGCTGGCGCCGGGCGCGTCGAAGGCCGTCACGCTGCGGTTCACCGCTGACGCCGCGACCGGGGTCGACGGGCCCGGCCGGTACACCGCCACGTTGGCGCTGCGGGCACAGACCCCGTACCCGGTGCCGACGGTGCCGGTGGAGTTGACGGTGCGACAGCGGTAGGTCGCCCGGTGGTGCGGGGCGTCCGAGCGACGCCCCGCACCACCGAGTGCCGGACCGGACCGCCGGTTGTCGGTATGGAAAGCCGCCGATTGTCGGTACGGCACGAGATGCCGCCGGGCGTTAACCGGATCGTCGCCAACCGGCAACCGGGCGTTGCGTGGGTACCGAGGTTTCCGGTCTAGCGTCGGCGCTCATGCGTGTCAGCGGGCTCCTGGGTGACCGCGACGGTGACCGGGACCCCGACGTCGCTCCCCCGACGGTCGCGTCGGCCCGCTCCGGTGAGCGCAGCCCGTACATCGACGCGCTGCGGGCGTTGGCGATCCTGCGGGTCTACCTGCTGCACACGCTCTGGCTGACCTGGCTGCCGCTGGCGTTCCCGGCGATGCCGGTGATGTTCGCGCTGGCCGGCTACCTCACGGCCGTGTCGCTGGACCGGGGTGCGCCGCTGCGGGTCGTCGGCTCCCGGCTGCGCCGGCTGCTGCCACCACTGTGGGCGCTCGCTGCGGTCGCCGTACCGCTGATGGTCCTGGTCGGTTGGCGGCCCAGCCTGCTGGACGCCGCCTGGTGGGTGGCCCCGCTGCGCAACCCACCGTCCAGCGAGTGGGGCGGGCCGTTCTCGCTCGGGCTGTGGTACATCCGCGCCTACCTCTGGCTGGTGCTGCTCTCCCCGCTGCTGTGGTGGGCGTTCCGGCGCTGGCCGGTCGGCGCGCTGCTGACCCTGTCCGCGTTCGCCGTGCTGTTCGCTTCGCCGCTGGTCGACCTGCAGATGAACCCGGTCACCGACGTGTTCTGGTCCACCGCCGCGTACGGGACCTGCTGGCTGGTCGGCTACGCACGGCACACCGGGCTGCTCGACCGGGTGCCGTTGAGGTGGTACGCGCTCGGCGTCGGCGGGCTGGCGATCGGCGCGATGATGTGGCTGGCCGAGCGGGGCGAGGACGACCGGCTCGGCGCGATGATGTGGGGCTGGGCGGTGGTGCTGCTGCTGATGCGGGCCCGACCCCGGCTGGACTGGCTCACGCAGGTGCCGTGGCTGGCCCGGTTGATCCGCATGGTCAACGCTCGGGCGGTGACCATCTACGTCTGGCACCTGCCGGTGCTGTACGCCGCCAGTGGGCTGCTCACTCTGACCGGCCTCTACGTCGGCAAGGCGGCCATTCTCGGCGTCGGCACCGTGCTGCTGGTCGCGGTGGTACTGGCCCTCGGCTGGGTCGAGGACCTCGCCGCCCGCCGCCGACCGTCGCTACTGCCACCCAGTTGAGCCCCACCGGCGAGCAGTCTCTGACTGGCAACATCCTCGACCCCTGCTACGTGGGCTCCTGCGGCTCGGCGAGGAGTTGCTTCCGCCAATCCGCGAATCGCCCGCGCATCGCTGCGATGTCTTGTGGAGGTGGACCTCTTCCACGCTCAGCCGGCCAGCGTCCGCGGCGGGGCGGCGAGTTCCGGAAACCGCGCCTGCCACACACTGTCACTGGACCAGTCCAGCCAGCGATCAAGCGTCACCACACCACCCACTGGTCCCCGCAGATCGGTCATGCGCGCGGGGACGAGGTAGTGCCGCTGGTCGACGTACCGCGAGCCAACCGGCGCACCTTCTGCTCTCGCCATTGCCGCACCTCCTGACCCGATACTACGGCCGGTCCGCCTGACAATGACGCATCATCGACCGTACGTCGCCGCGATGACGGGGCGACGGAACGCGCTGCGGTAGGCGTACGGGCTGGTGCCGACGATTCGTTTGAAGCTGTCGCGGAACGCGGTAGACGAGCCGAAGCCGACCCGGCGACCGATCCGCTCCACCCCGTCGTCGGTGGCTTCCAGCAGGTGCTGGGCCTGCCGGATCCGGGCAGTCAGTGAGCGTAAGAAGCCAGAAGAATCTTGGATCTACCGAAACCGGCCCTGACCAGCGGCATCCTGCCTGGTGTGACCGCGCCCGATGCACAGCTGATGCGGCTGCGCTGTCCGGCAAGGGCTACCGCCCCGGTGCCGCAGGGCGGCACCTATCGGCACCGGTCCGTCTCGATCTGACCACAGCGATAGCCCTCGCGCCGCAGGCCGGGGAGGCGTATCTGACGCAGGCTGTCGCCCCGTGGCCGTGCGAGACCTATCTCCACGTCCAGCACGGTGACAGCGACATCGCGATGACGGTGCGGAACGCGTCGCCGTTGTTGTCCGCGCTGCGGCTGCTCACGACCGAGGCCGAGGCTGAGAGTGGGTGGTCGTGGTGAGGAGCCGTACGGATCGGATCCTGACGGCCGTGACCGTGGTGTGTGTCGCGGGGCTGGCCGTCGTCGCGGGGACGATCTCGTTCGCGCACATGCACGAGCTGGCGATTATCTGGAGCTTGTGACCTGGTGTGCTGGGTTTACCAGGGCTTTCCTGTCGTGGACATGTCCACGACGGGCCAGGTGGGCGTCGGCAGGTTGGGCTCGCGGCGGTGGGGGTTTGATCGCGCGCCCGGAATGGGGGTGATCGCTGGGTTCAAGACGGTGGGTGAGGAGTTCGAGCGGCCCGTGCCGTCTGGAGCCAGTCGTCGCGCCAGGGGAAGTGGCCGGCGTTGGTGGGGTGTGCGACCACGGTCTCGATCAGGAAGTCGTACCAGCCGTTGCCGAGTAGCAGCTTGTAATCGGGTGGGCCGCCCGCACGGATCATCGGCATAAGGCCGTCGCCGTCGTCGATGAACTCCACGTCGACGGGGAGGCCGCCTTCGTGAACCAGTTCGCAGCGCAGCCATTTGTAGAGGATCGTCTGCACGGGCCAGGACTCGCCGCGGAACTCGATCTCAAGGTGGACGGTCATGCTGTCCTGATACAGCTTCTCGAACGCGGCCCGGTCGGATGCTGGCCTCGGGTGTAGCCGTCGGGCCGTCGCGGCGAACGCGATGAGAGCGATCGTCAGCGCGCCCTCGCGCCGGCCTGCTGCCCACAGGTGTTCGGCGTCTTCGACTCGACTGGCGATGCTCATGGATCCTGCCTCGTCTGCGGGGCGTTCGGGATGTTGATGTCGTCGAAGGTCGGGTGGGTCCAGGTGCCGATAGCACGGGGGTCGACATGCGCGGATGCGGCGGCGTGGCTGTCCAGCCATGTGGTGTCGCTGGCGGTGACGATGAAGGTGGTGCCGTTGTCGTCCTGTTTGACGACCAGGTAGGCGGTGACGGCGGGCGGGTCCGGGATGACGCCGACGGAGGGCAGGTGGCGCATGTCGCCGTGCCAGCCGATGTTGGGTGCGGCATCGGCGAGGGCGAGAACGGCTTGCAGCGCCCACTGGGTTGCGTGTGGGGAGGCGCCGTTGAGCCAGTCCGGCAGTGGAGTGAGCCCATCGAAGACGTCGATGGGTTCGGTCAGTCGGTAGATGAACATCACGGCTCCCTCGCCGGCGCGGGTGTGTGGCGCAGACGCCGGATCTCGCCGTGCGCGATTTCCAGTTGTCGGGTCAGGTCGGCGTTGTCGGCGCGGAGTTGCTTGATGCGTGCCAGCGCGGTGTCGAGCCGGTGCCGCAGAGACGCGATGCTGGCCGGTTGTGGGCCGGTGCGCTCGGGGGCGGGATGGCGTTGCTGGAGTTGCCGGATGGCGTCGATGAGGTCGGGTTGGGTGTAGAGCCAGGACCGGGACACTCCCGCGGCGTGGGCAAGGCCGGCGACGGTGGCGGTGCGGCCGGTGCGGCCGGCGGCGGCCAGAGCCTTCTCGGCGCGGGCACGGGCCTGTTCGGCCCGCAGGCGCGCGGCCCGGGTGAGGGCGGTGGCGTGGTCAGCCGGCGGCATCCAGGACCTCCCCGAGGTCTTCCACGACGCCGCCGGCCACGATCTGCCCCGGCTGCGAGGTTTCCAGCGCGTCGATGATGGCGTCGAGCTTGCCCAGGGTGCGCCGGTTGCGTTCAGCGATGCGGGCCAGGCCGGAACGCTGCGCGTCGTCGATAAGCTTGGTGGTTTCGTCGCGTTGGCGGCGGTGCTGGTCGAGGAAGTCGGTAGTGGTGATGAAGAACCGGCAGTCCAGACACGGGTTGGCGTACTCGCAGTCGGTCTGCACCGGGGCACCGCAGTAGCCGTTGGGCAGGGTCACCTTCGCCCGGACCATGGACAGCCGCATCCACGCGGCGTCGGCGAGGGGATGGTCGGCGGGGATCACGGTGGTCTGCCCGTCGGCGTTGACCTTGACGGCGTTCTCCCAGTGCCGGCGCAGGGTCTTGTTATGCAGCCGGGCGTAGACAGCGGTCATCTCCCGGGACATGTGGTCGAGTAGTTGCTGCACGATGTGCAGCGGCACGTCAGCGTTGATGAGCCTGGTGGCGACGGTGTGTCGGAACTGGTGCGGAGTCACCGAGGTGGGCCGGTCGTGCTCATCGACGAGCCGGATGCGCCGTAGCCAGGTGTTGAGGTAGTCGCGGTAGGAGATGTCCGGCATCGGCCGGCTGCCATTGAGGTTGACCTTACGGGCCGGGAACAGCCACCCGCAGCCGGCCGGATAGCGGTCCAACACCCGCCGCTGCTGGTCGGCGATCTGCCCGGCGAGGGTGTCACTGATCGGAAAGAACGCGACCCTCTCACGGATCTTGTGGTTGACCCATGCCAGGTAGCCGGCTCCGGTGTTGTCCCGCACCACGCAGTCGAACGGCAGCCGGCGGGCGTCTTTGAGCCGCAGCCCGCAATTGATGAGGATGCGGGTGACCAGGCGGGCGTCGTCGCCGTCGAACAGCGCGAGATTGGACTCAGCTTCCAACTGCCGCATCAGGTGCTCGCTGATGAAGCGGGGCTTGGCCGGTCTGGGAGGCGGGGCGTCATCGGTGAACACGAACGCGCCCGCCGGAAGGTCGGGCAGCCAGTCGTGGCGGTGCACGTCACGCAGGAACACCGACAGCGCCCCGACGTGATCTCGCACCGCCACCGTGGGCAGCCACGACTCGATACGTTCCCGGGTCAGGTCGGCCGGCCGCGCCTGCGAGCCGGCATGGGCGGCGAGGTGCCGGCCGAAACACGCCACGCCGATCGCGTTGCGGGCGACCGTGGACGCCTTGACGCCACGGGCCAGCCGCCACCGACACCACCGCTTGGCCACGCCCCGTAGCCACAGCTGCGGAATCCCTCCGAAGTGCATGAGACGCGGTTGGCCCGCAGGGATACCCAACAGCCGAAGGTCCCACGTGTCACGGGGATACTGGTCGGCCCACGGGTCGTCGGCGATGAGCAACTGGATCAGCCGCATCCGGGTGTCCAGCACGAACCGTAGCGACACTGACGCGTAATCCCGCTGCCCACACGGGATGCGCCGGCCCGCGCCGAAAACCTTCCGCCAACCCGGCTCGTCCAGATCCAGCAGACTGGTCACCCCGGCGTCGACGATGTGCTTGACCGCAGTGGTCACCTGCAACATCGGGGTGCGCTTGACCGCCTCGTCGTGACGGCACTGCAGCCCGTACTGCACCTCCAGACGCGCATGTCGACCCAGCCGACCCAGCTTCACGTGCGGGACCTGCCGCTCGACAGCCTCGCGGGCCAACCCCGCGTACCAGCCGGCCATATCCGGCCGCCCCGCCACCTTCCACCGCGCGTAGTGGTGATGGCAGTACGGCATCGCCGCGCTCTCCGCCCACCGAGGACAGCCGGGGAACTGGCAGTCGGCCTCCCCGAACTCGGTCGGCGTGTAGTCAACCTGAGCGAGCCACGCCGTCTGCTCGGGGCGACCCCGCCTCGCCCACTGGCGGTGATGCCGCTGACACAGACCATTCTGCGTCGTCGACCGGTTGCAGCCCGACACCCCGCAGACCGGCGCGACACCGCGACGCAGCAGCCGTTCGTCCTCGGCTGCCAGCCAGTCCTCCCACCCGCCCCGGTGCGGATCGTGCAGCCACCTCTGGTAGTGACTGTCGCACAGCCCTCGCACCGGATGTCCCACCATGTTGAGGCAGTTGACCAACCGGCACTCCCCACGCACGAACACCGCGTCGTCGCGGCCTGGGCGGAACACATCAGCGCGGAACTCCGGCCGCACCGCCCGCATCAGCCGCTCCAGCAGCCCAACCCGCTCCAACGCACCAGCGCCGGCCGGCTCGCGGCCCGTCACACCAGCACCCCGGCGGCGATCAAGGCCCGACGATGATCCTCTACCGTCAGGTGGCTGTAGGTCTGCGACGTGGTGGTAGCGCTGGCATGCCCGAGCAACCCGGCGACCACCTCGACCGGCACCCCAGCCCGCAGCAGCCTCGTCGCGTACCCATGCCGCAGCACATGCGGCGAGAACCCGGCAATCCCGGTCCGCGCCCGCAGCCGGGCCACCAGCTTGGCCACGCTGTCAGCGGTCATCGGCACACCCAACGGCGGGCGGAACAGATTCACGAACACGAAGTCGCAGTCCAACGTCCCGTACTCCGCCTCCATATAATCGGCGTACGCGTCGAACACCACCAGCGGCGCGGGCACCACCCGCGCCTTCAACCCCTTCACCCGCGCCCCATTGACGTTGTCCTCGCGCGGCACCACCGCGACCTCCCCAGCGCGCAACCGCAGATCCGCGTGCCGCAGCCCCAGCGCCTCACCCAGCCGCAACCCGGTCTGATCCAACAAGACCAGCAGAAACCGATCACGGCGACGCGGACAGGCAGCAACCAGCCGCGCTACCTGACCCTCCGGCAACTCCACCGGCGACTTGCGGACAAACGGAATCCGCACCGGGCTGTACGCCTCCGCGCCCAGCCGACCCCGGCGGGTATGCGCCAGCATCGGCACGAACGGACCGGTCGCCCGTGGCCCCACCAACTCGCCGAGCAACGCCGGCACCGAGCCATCCCGACGGGCGTGGAACCGGTAGAAACTCGCCAGCGCCGCCCGCTTACGCAGCAGCGTCGCCGGCTCCACCGCCGACGGCGTACCCGGCAACATGAACACCCCCGGCGTCCGCGCCGGCACCGGCCGCGCCAGCCAGCCGAAAAACCCGGTCAACTCCTCCAAACTCAGCCTCCGGAAGTCCAGCCCGGCCTGGCCCAGCCACTCCACGAAATCCCGCAAATCGTGCGCGTACGCCGCGACCGTGTTCGGCGAACGACCCACCACGCTCAGCCTCGATCCACCGATGAAGGTTTGACCGGCAGGACCCCGGCTACAGAAAGTGCCCTCTGAACTGGAAGGATAGGAGTTCTGACGCTTCTATCACTCGGTTCGAGAGGGCACCTCGCAGGTGAGAATACGCCAGGACGCGCCGGTGGTGCGCGCGACGTTCGACGATCCGAATCTGGTGTCGTGTGCCGGTCTCGTTCCGGTGATGCGCCTTGCCGAGCAGGCCGGTCTGCACGACGCGGTCGCAGACCGGGTCAGGCTACCGACGGACAAGGGCGCGAACCCGGCCGGCAAGGTCGCCACGATCGTGGCCGGGATGCTCGCGGGCGCGGACAGCATCGACGACCTCGACATCGCCCGGCACGGCGGCATGCGGTCGCTGTTCGGCGGCGTGTACGCGCCGTCGACACTCGGGTCGTTCCTGCGTACGTTCACCCACGGGCACGTACGGCAGTTACAGGCCGCCGCCCGCGACACCCTGATCGGTCTGACCGGCCGGGCACCGATCCTGACCGGCGCCGACACCCTGTGCTTCGTGGACATCGACTCCATGCTGCGGCGGGTGTACGGCAAGCAGAAGCAGGGCATCGGGTTCGGCCACGCCAAGGTCGGCGGCTACAACGTCTACCTGCGCGGCTACAACCCCCTGGTCGCGACGCTGTCCACCCCGCTGTCCGCGCCGGTGATCGCCGCCACGAGGCTGCGGTCGGGTAACGCCGGCTCGGCCCGGGGCGCCGCCACCATGATCGCCGAGGCCATCACGACCGCCCGGGCATGCGGCGCTTCGGGGGAGATCATGGTGCGAGCGGACTCGGCGTTCTACGCCAAGACGGTGATCAGCGGCTGCCGGCGTCGTGGCGTGCGGTTCTCGGTCACCTGCCGCATCGACCCGAAGATCCGCGCCGCGTGCGACGGCATCGCCGCCGACCAGTGGGTCGACATCACCTATCCGCAGGCCGTCTGGGACGAAGACGCCGGCCGGTGGATCTCCGACGCGCAGATCGCCGAAACCACGTACACCGCGTTCGCCGGCACCCGACACGAGGCGACCGCCCGGCTGATCGTGCGCCGCGTCCGCCGCGACGACCCGCAACAGATCCCCGGCCAGGACGAACTCCTGCCGACCTACCGGTACCACGCCGTGTTCACCGACAGCCCGTACACCCTCGTCCAGGCCGAAGCCCAGCACCGGCAACACGCGATCATCGAGCAGGTCAACGCCGACCTGATCGCCGGGCCCCTCGCCCACCTGCCCTCCGGACACTTCAGCGCCAACGACGCCTGGCTGACCTGCGCCGCGATCACGCACAACCTCACCCGCGCCGCCGGACACCTCGCCGCGGGCACCTGGTCGACCGCCAGACCCGCCACCATCCGGACCCGGATCATCACCGTCGCGGCCCGCCTCGCCCACCGGGCCCGCACCATCCACCTACACCTGCCCGAGTACTGGCCCTGGCAGGCGGCGTTCGACAACCTGTTCACCGCCGTCCAGCCGGCACCCGGCTGACCACACCCCACCAGCCGAAACCAGGCGGCCCGACCACAGGCCACAATCCCCGTTCCACCTCGAACCCTCACCCTCGGAGCAAGCCGATCACGTGATCGGCGACTCCCTCACGCCCGCCCCACCACCCCAATACAGAAATGTTCAACCAACATTTAGCGGCAACCGCGTCGGTGGATCGAGGCTCAGATGCGCCAGGAACACCTCTGAGGTGCCCCGAGGATTCCGGACAGGGAGCCAATAAGGTTACCCTGTTAGGAAAGTCGAGGGAAGAAGCGCGATGGCACGCATAAGCTCATACACCCCAGAGTTCCGTGAAGAAGCAGTGCAACTCGTTCTACAGTCGAACAAGCCAGTGTCGCAGGTTGCCCGGGAGATCGACGTTCACCCGGAGACGCTGCGTTCCTGGGTCCGCCAGTACCGGCGGGAAAACAGCGGCGCCCAGAACAGCCCACAGATCGGCATCGACGAGCGCGCTCGACTGAAGGAACTCGAACGCCGCAACCGGGAACTCGAAATGGAGAACAGCTTCCTGAAAAAAGCCGCGGCGTACTTCGCGAAGGACCCTCGGTAACGAGCTTGTACGAGTTCATCGAGACGATGCGACTCGACACCGCGAAGTACGCCTACCCCGTCGACTTCATGTGCGAACAACTCGGCGTGTCCAGGTCCGGATACTACGAATGGCGAACCCGCCCCGACTCCGCGACCGCCACCCGCCGCGCCCACCTTCGATCGGCCATCGAGGAGGTGTTCGCCGCGTCTGACGGCACCTACGGGCATCGACGTGTCCACGCGCAACTGCGGCGCCAGGGCGTGTCCGCCGGGCCGGAACTCGTCCGCCAGCTGATGCGCGAGCTCGGGCTCGTGCCGTGCCAGCCCCGCCCGAGGCGGTGGGGACTCACCCAGTCGTCGTCCGGCACGGTGCCTGACCTCGTCGGCCGGGAGTTCACCGCCGACGCGCCTGGGGAGAAGCTCGTCGGCGACATCACGTACATCCCGACCGGCGAGGGGTGGCTGTATCTGGCGACCGTCATCGACTGCTGCACGAAGGAAGTCATCGGGTACGCGATGGACGACCACTACCAGACGCCGTTGATCTCCCGCGCCATCCGTAACGCCGCCCGGAATCGCGAACTCAGAAAGAACGCCATCTTTCATTCGGACCGGGGCAGCAACTACATGTCGGACGACTACGGCAGAACGCTTCGGGATCTGAGGTTGCGGCGATCCGCTGGCCGGACCGGAATTTGTTTCGACAATGCGATGGCGGAATCGTTCTTCGGTGCACTGAAGAACGAACGCGTGTCGCGTGTGAAGTATCCCACGCGTGAGGCGGCACGTCGGGACGTTACTGCCTACATCGAATTCTGGTACAATCGTCAGCGTCTGCATTCAGCGGTGGGCTACCGACCTCCCCGGGAAGTCCACGCAGAGTTCGAGAACCTTCAAATCGCGGCGTGAAAGAACCCGGCCGAACCACTGTCCGGAAAACGCGAGGCCCCTCAAGTCGGTGCGACATAGCAGACCGGACATCGTGCATGCCTCGCCCCGTAGCCATCATGCTGAGTCAGTACAGTGGATTGTAACAGTGGATCGTACTGGACGGCCTTGTCCTTCCCGTGTCGCGCCCCTCTTGGTCGGTGTAGCCGCTGCCCATCTGGCCTCGATCCTGTCGCCGGTTGCGAAGATCAGTTGACGAAAAACCGGGCGACACGCCGGCACAAACCCGGTTTTACATCAACTGATCTTGGGGTGTTGGCGGGCAGATGATCGACGCTCGGTCGTCGCGCTCAGAGGCCGGCGAACGCAATGAGGCCGGCCAGTACGCCGGCGAGTCCGGTGAGGGCCTGCGTCCGGCGTATTGCCGGTGACACGTCGTATTGGGTGCCCCAGATGGCGAACACTACAAGGGCGGTCCCGCCGAGGAGGAAGCCCCATCCGAGGGGCGTCGGGCTGGTGTCTGGGCTCAGGTCGTGCAACCGGCCGGCCGCGACGGTCACCGCCATCACCAGAACCGCCGTATTGAATGCGACGTCGGACGCGTCCATCGGGTTGGTGAGACTGTCGAACACAGTGACCAGCGCGATGACCATGGCGGCGACCGGGGTCACGATCCGCGCCTGGCCGGTCAGCCAGGGCAGCACGACTCCGATGCCGCAGCACAACCCGAACGTCGCCATCGCGGCCGCCCCGATCGGCTGGCGGGCGTGGCCTCGGCGGACGAGATAGAACATGCTCAGGAAGGACGACAGTGTCACCGCGCCGAGTATCCACTGCAGCACCCACAGGATGATGTTCATCTCCGGGCGACCCTAGGAGCCGTGCTGCCGGAGCCGGCCGGGGGAGCGCTGCCGGTCCGCTGTGGAGGGAAGGCGTCCAGGAGTTGGCGTTCGGCGGCGTCGAGGTAGGCGGTCAGGACCCGATGGGCCTCGGTGAACTCGCCGGTGACGAGCAGCTGGTGAATCTGCCGGTTGTACCGGATGTAGGGTTGGTGGAACGCCTGCGCGGCGGGGACCACCAGAAACACCAGGCGTAGCTCAGCTAGCAGGCGACGCGCGGTCTGGCTGAGGCGGCTGCTGCCGGCCAGGTCGGCGATGGCCTGGTGGAACCGCATGTTCGCCGTACCCACCTGCGTCCAGTCGCTAGCGTCGGCGGCGTTCTCGGCAGCCTCGACCGCCTCGCCGACGCGGTCCAGCGCGCCCGGTGGCGCGTCGGCGGCGGCGAGGATCGCGGCACCCTCGATGATCCGGCGGAACGCGTAGATGTCTCGGACGCCGGCGGCGGTCAGCTCCCGGATGAAGACGCCCCGGTTGAACTCGTGCGTGAGTAGGCCCTCGTGCGACAGCAGCCGGAACGCTTCACGCAAGGTGTTGCGGGACACGCCGAGGGCCTCGCACAGGGCGTTCTCGCTCAGCCGTACGCCGGGCGGGAAGACGCCCTCGGTGATCCGTTCACGAAGGACGTCCGCCACCCGTTCGCCGTAGCCGCCCAGGTCGAGGCGGGTGCGGTCGTCAGTCAGCCGGGCGACCCAGTCGTCACGCATCGCAGATGTCACCACTGGAGGATACAAACGGTCGGATCGTTCAACGATCCAGTCACGCAGGACACGAGCAACCATCGATCTAGTATTGCAGGATTGTTGAACAATCCGCTACCTTCATCGTGTGTCGCATCCAGCGGAGGCTGCTATGCCCAAGCGCACGTCCCTACCTGTCGGCGTTGGTGCCCGCGCGACAGCGACCCGAGGAGGCCGACGATGAACCTGGAGGCCAGCCTCCGGGAGCAGGCGGCGCTGGATGATTCCGCCGCGATGGTGGAACTGGCGCAGTGGCTGTTGGTACGGGGTCGGCGGTCCGAAGCCCAGCAGTGGCTGCGCAACGCCGCCACCCTCGGTGATCTCGTCGCGATGACGCACCTGGGCACCCTGCTCGCCCAGGAGGGCGAGCTGCCCGCTGCGGAGGGCTGGCTCGAGCGGGCCGCCGAAGCCGGGCAGGCCACCGCGATGGTGAGTCTGGGGATGGTGCGGGCCGACATTGCCGTGCGTGGGAGTGGCCATGGTGACGGCGGTCTGCTCGCCTACCTGTTGCCGGGCGGACCGGTCCGCGACCGGCGGGCCACGGACTTGTGGCGGCGGGCGGCCGAGGCAGGGGACGGGCTGGGGATGTTCCTCTGGTCGGTTGTCTGCACGCGACGCAATAGTCCCGACGACAGCGTCCGGTGGCGGGCGGCCGCTGCTGAGTGCCGTGATCCGGCCGTGTTGCTGGCCATCGGCGACTACTGCCGGCTGCACCAGGTGGAGGATGCCGAGCCGTGGTACGACCGGGCGGTCAGCGCCGACGGTGACCCGCTCGCTCGGTCGACCGCAGCGGCGCGGCTGGGTGAGCTGCTTCCCGGTGACAAGGCCGGGCGGCGGCTTCGTGACGCGGCCACGTCGGTCGGATCGGGCGGTTGGGGGGTCCTGGCCGAGTGGTTGGAGCGGCGCGGCCAGATCGTGGAGGCCGAGAAGTGCTACCGGACCGCCGCCGAGCAAGGCAGCCACCGGGCGATGAACAACCTGGCCGCCCTCCTGCTGGAGCGGGCCGAGACCGACCCGGCCGAACACTGGTTCCGGCGGGCCGCCGATGACGGGTTCGCCGAGGCCATGAACAACCTCGCGGCCGTTCACCTGCGTCGCGGAGATCGACAAGGCGCGGCGCCCTGGCTGATCCGGGCGGTGGCCGCGGAGAACGATGCCGCATGGCCCGCACTGCAACAGATGCTGACGGGCGAGGGCTTGGACCTACTCTTCGCTGCGGTCACCGGTGACACCCACCAGATGGCACTCGCCGGTACCTGGCTGGCGGCCTCGGCGATGACGGCGGAGGCGGAACCCTGGCTGCGGCGCGCGGCCGCCGCCGGCGATCCCGACGGCATGGACAGTCTCGGCTGGATGCTCAGCCAGCGACCCGGCGGCGACGTCGAAGGGGACGTGTGGCTGGGCAAGGCGATCGACGCGGGCAGCGTCAATGCCTGCGGCAACCTCGGTGCCGTCCGCGAACACCAGCGACGGTACGCCGAAGCCGAAGAGCTCTACGCACGTGCCGCACGGGCGGGGCACGTCCAAAGCATGACGAGCCTGGCGTGGCTGCTCGCGCAACGCGACGAGGTGACCGAGGCCGAACGCTGGTACCGACAGGCCGCCGCCCACGACGATCCCCGCGCCATGTCCAACCTCGGACACTTGCAGGAACTGCGGGGCGACGACGGCGAGGCCGAGCACTGGTTCCAGCGCGCGGCCAGGACCGGCGACGCCGACGCGATGCACAACCTCGGAGCGATGTACGGACGCCGGGGCGACGAGCAACTCGCCCGCCTCTGGTATGTCAAAGCAGCCAAGGCCGGCTCCGACATCGCCAAAGCCAAGATCACCCGCCGATTCTGACCAGCACGCGGCCTGTCCACCTGCGGCAGGAAGATCAGATGACGAAAAACCGGGCGACACGCCGGTGCCGTCCCGGTTTTTCGTCATCTGATCATGGGGGAGTGGCGGGGTTGCCGACCGACTCTGGCTCAGGCGCCGCCGGGGTTGAGGGTAACGGTCAGCGGGGTGAAGTCGGCGCCGGTGACGTCGACGCCGTCCGCCTTCGCCGCTTCGAGCGCCTGGTTGATGTAGTCGTTGGTGTACGCCAACCCCTCCGGCTCGGCGGTCAGCACCGTCTGGCCGTCCTGGTTCTTCGTGGCCAGCGACAGTTCGACCGTACGCGCCCAGTCCGCCTCGTCGATCAGCCCGATCCCGCCGCTCGACGGCCAGATCAGCTTGTTGACCTCGTTGACCTGCCACAACTGGTGGCTGGCACCCAGCGTCGACCCGGCCGCGACGGACAGGTCCCGGCACTCCTCCGGGTTGTCCCGGCAGTACGCCCAGCCCTTGATCGTGCCGGTGAGGAACTTGACCGTCTGCTCCTGGTACGCCGGGTCGTCGAGTTTGGCGGTGTCGGCCCAGATGGCGTCCTGCAGCATCGCGGTGCCGACGGAGTTCCAGTCGAGCACAGTGAAGTCCTCCGGCGTGTACAGCTCACCGGTGTCCGGGTTCTCCGCCTCCAGCAGTTGCGCGTACTCGTTGTAGCTCATCGCCTGGGCGGCGTCGATGTCGCCGCGCAGCAGCGCCTGCATGTCGAACTGCTGCTGCACGAGGGTCACGTCGGCACCCGGGTCCAGCCCGGCCTGGGTCATCGCGGCGAACAGTTCGAACTCATTGCCGAAGCCCCAGTTGCCGACCTTCTTGCCGCGCAGGTCCGCCGGTCCGGTGATGCCGGAGTCGGCGAACGCCACCTGGTAGGTGCCGGAGCGGGCGAAGATCTGCCCGACGTCGGTGATCTGCGCGCCCTGTTCCCGCGACGCGAGCGCCTTCGGTACCCAGGCGATGGCGTAGTCGGCCTGCCCCTGGGCGAGCACCGTCTGCGGGACGATGTCCACCCCGCCTTCGATCAACTCGACGTCGAGGCCCTCCTCCTCGTAGAAGCCCTGCTCCACAGCGGCGATGTAGCCGGCGAACTGGGCCTGGAAGAACCACTGCAACTGCACCTTCACCGTGGTGGTGCCGTCGGTGGCACCACCACCGGCGTCCGGTTCCTCATCCGCCGTACCGCAGGCGCTGATCAGCAGCGCGGCACCCGTCAGCGCCGCCGCGGCGGCCAACCGTCTTCTCATCTCCGTCGTTCCTCCTGGTCGCGATGATGTAGCGGGGGACTACGGCGCGGGACGGAAGCGCCAGGGTTCACGGCGAGGTACGGGTGCGCCAGGGCATCGCGAGGCGTTCCAGCAGCAGGGTCGCCAGGTAGAAGACCAGGCCGAGCAGGCAGGCGCCGACGACGAACGCCCAGGCCCGGGGGTACGCGGTGAGCGACGCCGCCGAGGTGATCCGTGCCCCCAGCCCGTCCTGCAGGCCGCCGAAGTACTCGGCGACGACGGCCGCGATCACCGCCAGCGACGACGCCTGACGCAGCCCGGTGAAGACGAACGGCAGCGCGCCGGGCAGCCGGACCAGTCGGGCGAAGGTCCAGCCACCGGCGGCGTAGCTGGCCATCAGCTCTTGGTGGATCGGCTGCACCTGGCGCAGCCTGCGCAGCGTGTTGACGAAGACCGGGAAGAACGCGACCAATCCGACGACGATCCGCCGGGGCACGCTGCTGGCCGCGTCGAACATGTTGTTGAGCACCGGGGCGAGCGCGATGATCGGCAACGCGTTGACCAGCGCGGCCAGCGGTACCGACACCTCGCTGAGCAGCCGCAGCCGGCTGACCGTCAACGCCACCAGCACCCCGAGGGCCGCCCCGGCGAGCAGGCCGATCAGCGCGTTGGTGCCGCTGGCCAGCCCGGCGGTCAGCACCACCGTACGGCTGGCCCAGAACTGTTCGGCGATCGCCGACGGGGCGGGCAGCACGTAGGAGGCGACCCGGCCCAGCCGTACCGTCGCCTCCCACAGCGCCAGCCCGGCGAGCCCGACGGCGATCGGCGGCCCGGCCGCCCGCAACGCTGTCACGGCACCGCCGATTCCACAGCCGGAGTGTCGGTGCCGCGCAGCGCCCGGCGGACCTCGGTGACGGCGGCGAAGAACTCCGCCGACTGCCGGGTCTGCTCGGTGCGCTCGCCGAGGTCGACGTCGACGACGGCGGTGATCCGGCCCGGCCGGGCCGACATCACCACCACCCGGTCGGACAGGTACACCGCCTCGGAGATCGAGTGGGTGACGAAGACGGTGCTGGTGGCGGTGCGGGCGCAGATGCCGAGCAGTTCGTCCTGCAGGCGTTCGCGGGTCATCTCGTCGAGGGCACCGAACGGTTCGTCCATCAACAGCAACGGCGGGTGTACGGCGAGCGCCCGCGCGATCGCCACCCGCTGCTGCATGCCGCCGGACAGCTGGGCCGGGTAGTGGCCGGCGAAGTCGGCCAGCCCGACCAGGGCCAGCATCTCGTCGACCCGGGACCGCCGCTGCGCCCGCCGCACCCCGCGCAACTCCAGCGGCAGTTCGACGTTGCGCCGTACCGTCCGCCAGTCGAAGAGTCCGGCCTGCTGGAAGGCGATGCCGTACTCCTGGTCCAGTCTGGCCTGTCGGGCGGCCTTGCCGTTGACGGTGACCGTGCCGGCGGTCGGGGTGATCAGGTCGGCGATCAGCCGCAGCAGGGTGCTCTTGCCGCAGCCGGACGGCCCGATCAGCGACACGAACTCGCCCCGGCCGATGGTCAGCTCCACTGCGGTGAGTGCGGTGACCGCGTCGGCCCGGCCGGCGTTGAAGACCTTGTCGACCCCGCTGAGAGTCACCGCGTGCTCGGCGCTCATCCGGTCACCGCCACCCGCCGCTGGTGCCGGGTCAGTCCGACCTCCAGCAGGGTCACCGTGGCGGCGACGACCAGGCCGAGCGCGGCGGCGCCGAGGATCGCCGCGTACACCTTCGCCGGGGCGCTGGTCGCCTGCCTGGAGTACTCCAGGATCAGCCGGCCGATGCCGCCCCGGGTGCCGGTGGAGATCTCCCCGACGACCGCGCCGACCACGGCGGCGGCCCCGGCCAGCCGCAGTGCCGGGAACAGGTACGGCAGCGCGGCCGGTGCCCGCAGCTTCCACAGGGTGCGCCACCAGCCGGCGGCGTAGCTGCGCATCAGCTCGACCCCGGCGGCCGGCGGCGACTGCAGGCCGCGCAGCATGCCGACGGCGACCGGGAAGAACGCCAGGTACGCGGCGATCACCGCGACCGACATCCACGGCTGCCACGGGTAGGTGCCGACCGACAGCCGCCCGCCCCAGCCGGCGATCACCGGGGCGAGGGCGACCAACGGCACGGTCTGCGACAGCACCACGTACGGAAGCAGTCCACGTTCGACGATCCGCAACCGCTGCATCGCCACCGCCAGGATCAGCCCGATCAGGGTGCCGGCGGCGAACCCGACGCCGGTCACTCCGAGGGTGAACAGGCAGGCGTCGACGACCACCCGCCACACCGGCTGGCCGGCGGCGGCGTCGACGGTGCCGAGGCCGGCGACCACGTCGGCCAGGTGCGGCATCGCGGCGTCGTCGGCGCGCGGCAGCAGCGGTACGCCGTACACCTCGGTGCCGTCGGGGTTGCCGACCAGTTTGTAGCCTTCCCAGGCCGCCGCGGCAAGCGCGAGCGCACCCAGCGCGGTGCCGGCGACGCCCGCCCGGCGCGCCCAGCCGCTGGTCGGACCGCTGGTCAAGACGCGACCACCTGGCGGTACGCGGGGATGATCTGCTCGCCGTACGCGGCGAGGGTTTCCTGCTTGGCGTCGTGTTGCAGGTAGACGGCGAACTGGTCGACGCCGAGTTCACGCAGCTCGGCGAGCCGCCGCAGGTGCTCGTCGACCGGCCCGAGCAGGCAGAACCGGTCGATGATCTCGTCCGGTACGAAATCGGTGTGGGTGTTGCCGGCGCGGCCGTGTTCGGCGTAGTCGTAGCCCTGGCGGCCGGCGATGTAGTCGGTGAGCACCTTCGGCACGCCTGCGCCGTCGCCGCCGTAGCGGGCGACGATGTCGGCGATGTGGTTGCCGACCATTCCGCCGAACCAGCGGGTCTGTTCCCGCTGGTGGGCCAGGTCGTCGCCGACGTAGGCGGGGGCGGCGACGCAGAAGGTGACCGCGTCCGGGTCGCGGCCGGCGCGTTCGGCTGCCGTCCGGACCGCGCCGATCATCCAGGCGGCGATGTCCGGGTCGGCGAGCTGCAGGATGTAGCCGTCGCCGACCTCGCCGGCCAGGGCGAGCGCCTTCGGTCCGTACGCGGCGACCCACACCTCCAGCGCCCCGTCGTCGACCCACGGCAGGGTGATGTCCCGGTCGCGGTAGCGGATGGTGCGCCCGGCGGCCAGGTCGCGGATGACGGTGACGCATTCGCGCAGCTCGCCGAGGGTGGTGGGGCGGGCGCCGAGGACCCGGACGGCCGAGTCACCCCGGCCGATGCCGCAGACCGTACGGTTGCCGTACATCTCGTTGAGGGTGGCGAACATCGACGCGGTGACGGTCCAGTCCCGGGTGCTCGGGTTGGTCACCATCGGCCCGACCGTCACCGAGGAGGTGGCGGCGAGGATCTGGCTGTAGATGACGAACGGCTCCTGCCACAGTACGTGTGAGTCGAACGTCCACACGTGGCTGAAGCCGGCCTGCTCGGCCTGCTGGGCCAACGACACCAGCTCGCGGCCGGGCGGGTCACACTGGAACACGACGCCGAAGTCCATCTGGCGTACCCCCTTAGACCAGGTAGTCCGACAGGCCACGGCGCAGGTAGCGGCCGTGGCCGGCGCGCCCGTGGTACGCCCCGTCGCCGCTGACCAGGACGGTGCCGCGGGACAGTACGCTGTCGACCTTGCCGGTGATCTCGAACCCTTCGTACGCCGAGTGGTCCATGTTCATGTGGTGGGTGGCCGCCGAGATGGTGGTCCGCCCGGCCGGGTCGTAGACGACGATGTCGGCGTCGGAGCCGGGGGCGATGACGCCCTTGCGGGGGTAGAGGCCGAACATCCGGGCCGGGGTGGTGGCGATGGTCTCCACCCAGCGGGCCAGGGACAGTTTGCCGTCGACGACGCCCTGGTAGACCAGGTCGACCCGGTGTTCGACGCCGCCGATCCCGTTGGGGATCTTGGAGAAGTCGCCGAGGCCGAGTTCCTTCTGGTCTTTGAAGCAGAACGGGCAGTGGTCGGTGGAGACCACCGCCAGGTCGTTGGTGCGCAGGCCACGCCACAGGTCGGCGCGGTGGGGTTCGTGCTTGCTGCGTAGCGGGGTGGAGCAGACCCATTTGGCGCCTTCGAAGCCGGGCGCGCCGAGCTGGTCCTCCAGGGTCAGGTAGAGGTACTGCGGGCAGGTCTCGGCGAAGACGTTGCGGCCGGTGTCCCGGGCGGTCGCGACGGCGGCGAGGGCTTCGCTGGCGGACAGGTGCACGATGTAGAGCGGGCAGTCGGCGGCGACCCCGGCGAGCGCGATGGCCCGGCTGGTCGCCTCGGCCTCCAACGCTGCCGGGCGGGTCAGCCCGTGGTGGATCGGGTCGGTCTCACCGCGGGCCAGGGCCTGACCGATGAGCACGTCGATCGCGATGCCGTTCTCCGCGTGCATCATGATCATCGCGCCGTTGTCGCGGGCCTTCTGCATCGCCCGCAGGACCTGCCCGTCGTCGCTGTAGAAGACCCCGGGGTACGCCATGAACAGCTTGAAGCTGGTGATCCCCTCGGTGGCGACGAGGGAGTCCATCGCCTTGAGTGACTCGTCGTCCACCCCGCCGATGATCATGTGGAAGCCGTAGTCGACGTGGCAGTTGCCCTCGGCCTTGGCGTGCCAGGCGGCCAGCCCGTCGCCGACCACCTCACCGGCCCGCTGCACCGCGAAGTCGATGATCGTGGTGGTGCCGCCGTGCGCGGCGGCCCGGGTGCCGGTGTCGAAGGTGTCACTGGCAAAGGTGCCGCCGAACGGCAGCTCCATGTGGGTGTGCACGTCGACGCCGCCGGGGATGACGTACTTGCCACTGGCGTCGAGGACGTCGACGCCGTCGGCCGGCCCGGTGCCGGGGGCGAAGATCGCGGCGATCGTCTCGCCGTCGACGAGCACGTCGGCGGCGTACGGTCCGGTGGGTCCGACGACGGTGCCGCCGGTGATCAGCAGACTCATGGCTTCCTCCGCCGGGTCAGGGTTGGACCAGGTCGCCGTAGGCGTCCGGGCGGCGGTCGCGGTAGAAGGCCCAGCGGTTGCGGACCGTCTCGATCAGCCCGAGGTCAAGGTCACGGACGATCAACTCCGGCTGGTACGGGTCCCCGGTGTCGCCGACGAACTTGCCTTCCGGGTCGACGAAGTAGGAGGTGCCGTAGAAGTCGTTGTCGCCGTAGTCGGACTCGACGCCGACCCGGTTGATCGCGGCGATGAAGTACTCGTTGGCCACGGCGGCGGCCGGCTGCTCCAGCTTCCACAGGTACGACGAGAGGCTGCGGCTGGTCGCCGACGGGTTGAACACGATCTGCGCGCCGGCCAGCCCGAGCGCCCGCCAGCCCTCCGGGAAGTGCCGGTCGTAGCAGATGTAGACGCCGATGCGGCCGACTGCGGTGTCGAAGACCGGGTAGCCGAGGTTGCCGGGGCGGAAGTAGAACTTCTCCCAGAACCCTTTGACGTTGGGGATGTGGGTCTTGCGGAACTTGCCGAGGTAGCTGCCGTCGGCGTCGATCACGGCGGCGGTGTTGTAGAGCAGGCCGGCCTGCTCCCGCTCGTACATCGGCAGCACCATCACCATGCCGTACTCGGCGGCCAGGGCGGCGAAGCGTTCGGTGGTCGGCCCGGGGATCGACTCGGCGTACGCGTAGTACTCGCTCTCCTGCACCTGGCAGAAGTACGGCCCGTAGAACAGCTCCTGGAAGCAGATCACCTTGGCGCCCTGGGCGGCGGCCTGCCGGACGTACTCCTCGTGCGCTTTGATCATGGATTCCTTGTCGCCGGTCCATGCGGTCTGGACGATGGCGGCGCGGACGACTCCTGACATGGCTGATCCTCCCTGCGCTACCGGCTCCCGGCGCGGTCGGTTCCACTCCGGAGCGCACGGCTGGTCCGGACGACCGGCGGTGACCTGGTGCTTCCCGGCTTCGGGAAGCTACGACTGTATCGACGCCGGCAGTCACAGACAATCATGTCCGTGTTACCTACTGTTTCCAACGTGTAATGTGGTCAACCTCCCTCGACCGATGTCGATCTTGCCGGAAGCGCGACGACGGCGGTGCGGTGTCGCGGATCCGCGACACCGCACCGCCGTCGTGGGAGGGCCGGCCGGGCCGGCAGCCAGTTGACTGTCAGGTCAGGAGGCGGTGCAGCTCACCGACGGTGTGCCGCCGGCAGACGAGCCGATGAAGCCGAAGTTGGTGCTGGCTCCGGCGGCGAGGCTGCCGTTGTAGCTGACGTTGCGGGCGGTCACCGTCGAGCCGCTGGCCGAGACGGTGGCGTTCCACGCCTGCTGCACGGTCTGCCCACTGGGGTAGTTCAGGGTCACCGTCCAGCCACTGATCGCCGAGGAGCCGGCGGTCACCCGTACGTCGCCCTGGAAGCCACCGGACCAGGTCGAGGCGACGCTGTAGGTGGCGGTGCAGCCGGCCGAACCGGGCGGCGGCGTGGTCGGCGGTGGGGTGGTCGGCGGCGGCGTGGTCGGTGGGGCGGTGGTCGGCGGCGGCGTGGTCGGTGGGGCGGTGGTCGGCGGCGGGTTGCTGCCGCCGAAGTTCACGTCGCTGCAGAAGTAGTAGGACTGGTCGAAGTGACTGGCCTGCCAGATGGTGTAGACCATGTGCCGGCCGGAGCGTCCGGGGGCGGTCGCCGGGATGTCGATCTGCACCCCGTCGGGGGCGCTCTGCCACTGCGACGCCGGCGTGTTGCCGATCTGGGCGACGAGCTCCAGGTCGCCCCAGCCCAGTGCCTGGGTGATCGGGTTGAAGCCCTGCCGGGTCACGTACACCCGGATGTAGTCGGCACCGTGGCTGGCCCCGTCGAACAGTCGGACGTTGAACGAGTTGTTGATCGACGTGGCCTGCCAGTTGCCGATGGTGTCCATCGCGTTGTAGCGGCCGTTCTGGGTGCGTCCGGCGCTGCAGAGCTGACCGTCCGGGATGGCGCCCTGGTGGTTGCCGCCGACGCCTTCGCGGAAGAGGCCGTTCCAGTTCCACATGGCTTGGGGGTCTGCTTGCCAGGCCTGGTAACACATCGGGTCCTCGGTGGCCATTTCCGGCGCCATGTGGCGGTCGCCCCAGCGCTCGAAGCAGCCGTACGCACGGGACGCGGGGCTGACGACCGATCCGTGCGCCGAGGCGACGTTGGCCAGCGCGGTGGTGAGCAGCAGCGCGGCCGCGACAGCGACGACCAGGGCGTACAGCCCCAGTGGTCGGCGACCGGCGGTGGTGAGAGTGGGCATTACGGACTCCAACATCGGTTGGTGCGCGCCGGAGTTCGGCGCGTTAGGCAAGCACGGATAGTTGCCCGCAAGGGGCGCGTGGCCGTCGCTACTCAGCACGGTCCTGCGGAGAGTTGCCCTGCTCCCCGCCGTAGCTGTCGGCTCCCGAAGTTGTCCCACCTGAGGATCACATTGAGACTGATCTTTGTCAATGGATGTCGGATGCGAGAGCCTGTCGGATCGAGGTTGCAGGTGGCGTGACCGTTACGAGCTGTAGTTCGTCCATGACGACTTGCTTGTCACTATAAGTAATCGATATGTCACCGATCGGCTCGTCGGCTGATCTGGTGGTATCGATGGGATGATCGGATGAAGTGTCCCAGGTGGGGCGGGTCGAGTTCGGGACCTCCGAGGTTTCGTGTGATTCGGCATCCCGATTTTGCTCGCTGACGGGGAGTTATATGCAGTGAGGCGGCGGGTCGAAGAGGGGGATACGTTGATCGATCTGGTAGGCAGCGTGGACACTGAGCGTGGTGTCACCGTGGCGATGATCCTGGTGGGGGTGGCGGCGGTTGCGGGAATCCTCCGCAGCTACCTTCGGCATCGCACCCGGTTGGCGATGGAGCGGGAGGTGTCGGCGCGGACTCGGGCCCGTGCTGCCGGCCTCATCCATATTGCTGGTGGGGCGCACACCGAACTCACCATCATCGAGCGCGACCGTGATGGTGACCGTCGGATCACGACCCGTCGCGGCACCGACGATGCCGATCGGCAGGATCTCGGATGACCGGCACGGAGATGGCCGCGCGCCCGATCGAGCCGGAGCGGGACGCCGGCGCCGGTGGTGCCGATGAGGCCGAGTTGAACGCCACCTTCGGCATCTTCTGTCAAGAGAACCTCGTGAAGGTCCGCCGCTTCCTGCTCAGCTACTGCCGAGCGAGTGACCTGGTCGATGACGCGGTTCAAGAGGCGTTCCTGGCGGCCCGTGGCCGCTGGGCGGAGATCCGAAACTATGACAAACCGGTTGCATGGGTCTTCAAGGCTGCCATCATCAAGGAACGCAAGCTGCGTGAGCGCCGGAACCATCGGGAGTCGATCGGCCTCGACGACGTTCCGCCCGAACGGCTGGCCGCGCCGGCCGACGGTCACGAGGCGCGACTCGTGCTACAGCAGCTGCTGCGCCGGCTGCCGCGTCAGTTGGCGGCGATCACGCAGCTCGACGTCGACGGATGGAAGGCTGAGGAGATCGCTGGAATCCTGGGGTTGACTGTCAACACAGTGCGCACCTACAAGCGCCGCGCACACCAGCAGCTCCGGCAACTCGTCGAGACAGCAGATTCTCCAGCACGGCGGGAAGGCGGGCCCGATGGATCTTGACAGCCTCCTGCGGTTGGCCGCTCATTGTCCGCCCAGCCAACTGGAGTCGGCGCAGGCCCGGCGTACCGCACGACGAGTTTCCCAGGAATACACCCGCGCCCGGGCGGAGGGCCGTGACCCGGTCGAGGACCTCGACTGGGAGGATCCTTTGGCGACGAACGCCGACGAGCTGCGTCGGGTGCTGCGGGCCGCCCAGATCGCCAAACTCGGCACCTTTACCTGGCTTGCGTCCACAGGGCAGCTCACGTGGTCGCCGGAACTGTCCCTGATCCTCGGCCGACCGCCCGGCACGCACCATCCGGCCCGGCGCTCACTGTACGACCAGATCCACCCCGACGACCTCACCGAGTTTCAGCAGGCGCTCGACCAGGTGTGGTCCGTTCAGGAGCCCGCTTGGCATGCCTTCCGGGTGGTCAGAGCCGACCAAGTGGTCCGGTACGTAACCGTGCACCTTCAGATTGTGGCCGACCGGATCGGGACGCCGATCGGTGTGGCCGGCGAGGTAGAGGACACCACTGCGGAACACGTCGCCCGTCGTGAGCGCCGTCGCCGACAGCGTCGCGACGACGCGGTCTCGGTGATGGGCAACGACCGTGACGCCGGTACCGGACTGCTCAACCGTAGGCGGTTCCTCGACGAGGTCGATCACGCCGTCGCAGTCGGGTCCGGGGCGCTGCTGGTACTCGCGGTCGAGCCTGCCGGCTCCACCACCATCACTGAGCCTGCCGAGCAGGACCGGCTTGCCAGCGTGGTCGCCACCGTCATTACTGACACCATGCGACGCACCGATGTCTGTGCCTTGACCGCGACCAGCGAATTCGCCGTACTGATGCCGAGGACCTCGATGCGGGTGGCGCAAGCCAATGCAGCGAGTCTCATCGGCCGGTTGCGGGAGCAGGATGTCGTGGTGGGCCGTCGTCGACTCCGGCTGACCGTGCATGGCGGACTGGTGTGCTATGACGAGTTGAGCAGGACTACCGGATTCGACCTGCTGCTCGACGCAGAGAACGGGTGGCGTAAGGCGGTCCTGTCCGGCGACCCGCTCCGCGTGCGGGGCGAGCCGGTGCCCGAGGCGGAACGGCGGATCACCTCTCGTGACCGGGTGCGGACAGCGGTCACCGAGGATCGTTTCACCCTCTACGCCCAGCCGATACTTGACCTGCACCTGAACCAGGTCACCCGGCACGAGGTTCTGCTACGGGTCCTGGACGGCACTCGATGTCCCGCACCGCCGTCGGCGTTTCTCGACGTTGCCGAGCACATCGACGAGATGCTCCCGGTTGACGAGTGGGTCGTCAAGCGGGCGCTGCGTACGATCGCAGACGGCCCGCAAACTGCGCACTACCAAATCAACCTCTCCGGCCGCACGGTCGGTGATCTGGCACTGTTGGGCTGCATCGACGATCTGGTCACCCGGCTCGGCGTACGGCCGGAACAGCTGACCTTTGAGATCACTGAGACCGCATTGATCGGCAACCTGACCGCCGCCCGGCGGTTCGCAGACGGCATCAAGGAGATCGGTTGCCAGGTGGCGCTGGACGACTTCGGCGCGGGATACGGTTCGTTCACCTACCTCAAGTACTTCCCAATCGATCTTGTCAAAATCGATGGAGGTTTCATTCAGAGCATCGACACGTCGTCCACCGACCGCGCGTTGGTCAGGTCGCTGCTGGCCGCCTGTCGCGAGCTGGGCATCCTGACCGCTGCCGAGTACGTCGAGCGCGACGCTGTTCTCGACGTCCTACGCGACCTGGGGGTCGACTATGCACAAGGGCACCTTATCGGTGTGCCACAGCCGGTTGGCCGGGCGGTGAGCGGAGTCGGCCAGCCATGGAACGTCGCGCCGTCCCCTGACTCGCATCGGCTCGTGGCCGGCCAGGATTTCGCCGGTGCGACTCCGACCAGCCCTGGTGCATCCGTTCGTCTTGCGACTCCTGGATAAACCCGTCCGTCGTCGCCTGTCGTGGAGCCCTGCCGGTCGCCGGTGGCAGGGACGGTCGGTGGTGCGGACCGGCCGTCCCTGCCACCGGACGGTCAGAGACCGATCCGGCCGGTGCCGGCACCGTTGGTGACGACGGACTTGACCTGGCTCGCGGTGGTCAGCGTGTAGCCGTACGGGATGCCGGACGTGCTGCCTGCCGACTGCGGGCTGCCGGAGTTGACGAAGTGGTTGTTGCGTTGCACGAGGTCGCCGGGGTCCGAGGCGGCGTAACCGACCAGGGTCGGATCGTCGACGTTTTCGAAGTAGTTGCCTTCAACGAGGACGCCGGCATCCATGGTGGAGGCGACACCGTACTCGTTGTTGTAGTAGTAGTTGTTGAACACGTGGACGGGGTTGCCGAACCGGACCCGCGGATGACGGGTGCCGGAGCCGTCGAACCAGTTGTGGTGGTAGGTGACGCGCAGGTGGCCGACGTCCTGGCCGGCGTTGTTGTCGGAGTGGCCGAGGAGCATGGACTTGTCGTGGCCGAAGACGCGGTTCCAGGAGACGGTGATGTAGTCGGAGCCGCGTTTGATGTCGACGGCGCCGTCGTAGCCGTTGGTGAAGTTGTTGTGGTCGATCCAGATGTTGGTGGCGGATTCCTGGACGTTGATGGCGTCGTCGTTCCAGTTGCGGAAGTTGATGTTGCGGATGATGACATTGCGGTCGCCGTTGATGTTGAGGCCGCAGCCGGAGATGGTGGCGGAGTTGCCGGCGCCGAGGATGGTCTTGTTGGAGCGGACGCGGAGCATGCCGGAGCAGTTGATGGTGCCGGAGACGCGGATGACGGCGGCGGTGGAGGAGCCGACGGCGGATTCGAGGGCGGCGGCGGTGGTGACGGTGGTGGCGCCGGCGTTGCCGCCGCCGGTGGTGCCGCCGTTGTGGGTGGCCCAGCCGACCATGCCGGTCGGGGTCGGACCCGGCGGTGGGGTCGGGCCGGGGTTACCGCCGCCGACGGTGTGCAGCTGCCACTGCTGGTTCCAGCCGTTCAGGTCGCTGTATCCGGCGAGGTAGCCGCCGTCGGCGGTGGACCACTCCCAGACGTCGATCACCTTGTTGCTGTGCCGGTTGACGAACCGGACGTATCCGCTGTCGGAGTCGGCGAGGCGGAAGTGCTGGCGGGTGGTGCCGTTGTCGGAGTTCTGCACCAGCCGGGTGCCGTCGTTGGCGTCGGGTAGTTCGAGGTACTTGCCGCTGTGCACGGAGCGGATCTTGTAGTAGCCGCTGCCGGCGTCGACGAAGCGCCACTGCTGGACGGCCTGGTCGTTGCGGGTCCATTGGCGGATCTCGGCGCCGTCGTTGGTGGCCCAGTTGTAGACGTCCATCGCCTTGTTGCTGTGCCGGTTTACGAAGACGTAGGTGGTGTTGGTGTCGACGGTGGCGGCCGACGCGGTGGTGACGCCGATCGCGCCGATGGCGGCCGCGGTGATCGCGGCGGTGGCGCCGGCGACGATCGCCATCCGTCGGCGTTGGCGGGTGCCGCCGGGGGCGGCGGTGCTTCTGGTCATCTGGTGCGATACCTCCGGGGACGGACCACGGCCGGTCTGCCGTGGCAGGAGAAAGCGCTTTCCTCGGAGGGTATTGACATGAGACGATCAAGTCAACACGCTGACCGGCCGGAACTCGGTATCCGCGCGGGCCGCAGCGATGCCGTCGCCGGGCACCCTGCCGGGTGATTTCCGGCGCAACCACCCGCACCCCGCCGGCCGGGCCGGGAAGCTCGCTGAGTAGCGGACGACGGAGGTGGCGGATTGTCAGCGACCACGGAGGCCTTCTTCGCCGGTCTCGACGCAGGCGCTCCCCGGCTGCCGCCGACGATCGACGGCACGCTGCGGTTCGACGTGCGCTACCGCGACCACACCGAGCAGTGGCTGCTGCGCTTCGCGGCCGGCGGCAGAGTACAGGCCGAACAGTCCGGTGCCGACGCGGACTGCGTCGCCGTCATCGACGGCCCACTGTTCGAGCGGCTGCTGCGCGGCGAGGAACGACTCACTGCGACGTTCGTCCGGTACGCGTTCACCATCGAGGGCGACTTCACCATGGTGCCCGCCTTCGAGTGGCTGCTGCCCGACATGGTCGGTGCCCGTGACCCCCGGCAGTTGGCGCAGGGCTGGGGGAGAGCACGGTGAGAAATCTGAGCTACACCAGCATCCTCGACGGCATCATGTTCATGATCAGCGACGGTCGAGGGGACATCCTGCCGTCGGATGAACTGCCGACCGGACTCTTCGCGTTCGACACGCGGGTGCTCTCCACCTGGGACCTCACCGTCAACGGCGAGCGGCTCACCGCGCTGTCGGTCGACGACCTGCAGTACTTCGAGTCGCGGTACTTCCTGGTGCCCGGCGAGCCGACCCACTACGTGGACGCGAACCTCTCGGTGATCCGGCAGCGGTCGGTCGGCGGCGGCCTGTTCCTGGAGCAGCTCACCGTCCTCAACCACCAGGAAGTGCCGGTTGACCTGAGGATCCGCCTCGACATCGGCACCGACTTCGCGGACATCACCGAAGTCGCCGACGTACGGAAGAAGGGCAAGATCTCGGCTGCCGTCGAGGAAGGCACGCTACGCCTGCACTACCAGCGGGACAACCAGCGACGTGAAGTGGTCGTCTCCAGCAGCGCCGACGCCGCCGTCGACGACCACGGCATGACCTTCGACATCCGGGTCGGGCCGCACGACGCCTGGAACACCACATTCCAGGTGGTGCTCTGGAGCCGGGGAGCCGAAGGACGGGACATCCGGGAAGCGGTGCCGGCCTACGACACCCCCGCAAAGGTGGAGATGGGCAAGGCACTCGACGAATGGCTGGCCGCCGCGCCCACCCTCACCTGCGACTCGGCAAGTCTCGACCAGGCGTACCGCCGCAGCCTCACCGACCTGGCGGCGCTGCGTTACCGAGGCAACACCCGCGGCGAGATGACCTTCGCCGCCGGGCTGCCCTGGCTGATGGGACTGTTCGGCCGGGACGCGCTCATCACCTGTCTGCAGGCACTGCCGTTCGCTCCGCAGCTCACCCCCGGTGTGCTGCATACCCTCGCCGACGCGCAGGGCAGCCGGCTCGACGACTTCGCCGAGGAGGAGCCGGGCAAGATCATGCAGGAGTTCCGGTACGGCGAGCGCGCCGGCTACGAGGAGATCGCCGCGTGCCCCTACTTCGGTGGCGCCGACACCACCCCGCTGTTCATCATCGTGCTCGACGAGTACGAACGGTGGACCGGCGACGCGGACCTGGTCCGGGAGCTCGAGTTCCACGCCCGACTCGCCCTGGACTGGATTGATGCGTACGGCAACATCATGGGCGACGGCTACATCTGGTACGCCTGCCGCAACGAGCGCCTCGGGGTGCAGAACCAGGGGTGGAAGGACTCCGCCGACGCCATCTCCTACCGCGACGGTCGGCTGCCGGTCGGCCCCCGCGCGACCTGCGAACTTCAGGGCTACGCGTACGACGCGAAACGGCGCGGCGCCCGGCTGGCCCGCGACATCTGGGGCGACGCGGCGTACGCCGACCGGCTGGAACGCGAGGCGGCTGAGCTCAAACGGCGGTTCAACCAGGAGTTCTGGATCCCCGACGGCAGGTACTACGCGCTCGGCATGGACGCCGACGGCAACCTGATCGACGCCTACGCCTCGAACATGGGGCATCTGCTGTGGAGCGGCATCGCCGACCCGGACAAGGCCCGGCACGTCGTCGGCCACCTGATGAGCCGCCGGTTGTTCTCCGGCTGGGGCATCCGCACCCTCGCCGAAGGCGACGGACGGTACAGCCCGGTCGGCTACCACAACGGCACGATCTGGCCGTTCGACAACTCGCTGATCGCCTGCGGGATGCGTCGCTACGGCTTCGACGAGGAGGCGGCCAAGGTCGCCGGCGCGATGATCGAGGCCGCGCAGTTCTTCGACGGCCGGCTGCCCGGCGCGTTCACCGGATACGACCGGGCGTTGACCAAGTACCCGGTGCAGTTCCCGGCCGCCTGCAGCCCGCACTCCTGGTCGGCCGGGGCGGTGCTGATGTTCCTGCGCTCCATGCTCGGCCTGGACCCCAAGGGAGAACACCTGATCGTCCGCCCGCACCTGCCGCGGGACATCGGCCGGATCGAGCTGCTGGACATTCCCGGTCGCTGGGGTGTGGTCGACGCGTTCGGCCGCGGGCACTGACCGGCGCGGGCACCGACCCGTCTGGCACGCACGGTCGCCGGCGACGGGGCGGGGGAGTAGCCGGACCGGCGACCGGGTACCACGAAGTAACGACCTGCCCGAGCCCGTACGACCAAGGGAAGGACCAACGGTGACTTCGACCACGCCCCGTACCACCCTCGTCGACCTGGCCGCCGCCCCCGGCCCGTTCGTGTCGCTCTACCTGGACACCAGCGGTCGGGCCCCGGACACCGCCGAGCAGGTCCAGCTGCGCTGGCGGGCGGCGCGTCGGCGGTTGGCCGAGGCTGGCGCGCCCGACCACCTGCTTGACGTGATCGGCGGGCTGACCGGGCGGGCCTATCCCGACGGCGACACCCTGGTGGTGATCGCCGACGCCGACCAGGTACGGCTGGTACGCCAGCTGCCGGAACCACCGGAGCGGGAGATCGCCAGCTACGGTCCGGTCGCGCATCTGCTACCGCTGCTGCGTTGGGAGCAGCGGCAGCTTCCCGTGCTGGTGGTGGCGACCGACCGGGTCGGTGCCGAGATCGTCGCCCTGCAGCCGGACGGTGTGGAGGTGACCGAGACGGTCGCCGGAGAGACGTTGCACATCACCCGGTCCCATCCGGGTGGCTGGTCCCAGCGGCGGTACCAGCAGCGGGCCGAGGACCGCTGGGAGGCCAACGCGACGCTGGTGGCCGAGCGGCTCGCCGAACTGGTCGACGAGGTCCGCCCCTGGGCGGTCGTGGTCACCGGGGACGTCCGGGCGGTGCAGTTCCTGCGGGACAAGGCACCGACCCGGGTCGCCGAGCTGCTGCACGAGGTGCAGGGCGCCTACGACACCACCGACGCCGCGGTCGAACAGGCCGTCGACGTGGTGGAAGGCATCGCCGACGCCGACGTGGCCGCCGCCGTGGCGGCGTACCGGCGGGAGATCGGCCAGGCCGACCGGGCCGCCGGCGGGGCGTCGGACACGCTCGCGACGCTGGCCCGCCGCCAGGTCGACACCCTGCTGCTGGTCGACGGCCCGCAGGTGACGGCCCGTTCGGCGTACGCCGGACCCGCAGCCCGACCAGGTCGGTGCCACGGCCGGCGCGCTGGCCGTCTTCGGAGTGACGGACCCCGTCGAGGTGCCGCTGGGTGACGCCGCCGTGCGGGCCGCCCTGGCCGGCGGCGCCCGGCTGGTGGTGGTGCCGGACAAGCTCGCAGACCAGGTGTCCGACGGCATCGGCGCGATCCTGCGTTACACCGTCTGACAGGCGGCCGGGCCGTCCGACCCGGCGGGCGGGCCGGGTCAGCGGTGCGAGTGCGGGCGGGCCACCAGCACCGGGCAGTGCGCGTGGTGCACCAGTGTCTGGCTGACCGAGCCGAGTAGCAGCCCGGTGAAGCCACCCCGGCCGCGGGAACCGACCACCACCAGACCGGCCTTGCGGCTCGCCTCGACCATCACCGCGTCCGCCTCGACCCCTTCCAACGGCCGCTGCTCGATGGGCAGGTCCGGATGGCGCCGACGGACCGCGGTGACCGCGGCGTCGAGCAGTTCGCTGGCCTCCCGGCGGGCACCGTCGGCCGGTGCCGCGACCTCGGTGCTGTCCCGCATCGGACTCGGCCACCACACGTGGAGTACGGCCAGCCCGACCCGGCGCGCAGCGGCCTCGTCGGCCGCCGCGTGCAGGGCCTGCTCCGCGTGCGCCGACCCGTCGACGCCGACCAGCACCGGGCCGTCCGCCTCGACCGGCGCGTCCGGTGGGCGGACCACCAGTACCGGGCAGTGCGCGTGCCCGGCCACCTGTGAGCTGACCGAGCCGAGCAGCAGCCCGGTGAAGCCGCCGAGGCCCCGACTGCCGACCACGACGAGCTCCGCGTGCCGGGACTCCTCGATCAACGTCGGTGCCCCGCCGGCCGCCACCTGCCGGGTCTGTACCGTGATCCCGGGTCGCTCGGCACGCAGTTGCGCGGCGGTCTCGGCGAGCATCCGCTCACCTTCCTCGTTCGGCCCGGGCAGTTCGCCGTCGTACGGATTGATCGGGATCCCGTACCCGAAGGCGTGCAGATAGCCGTGGACCAGCACCAACGGCGCACCGTGCCGGACTGCGGCCTCGGCGGCGTGCCGGGCGGCGCACAGGCTGGCCGGTGATCCGTCCACCCCTGCGACGATCGGGTCACTCATCGTTCCTCCAGGACCGTGTCGATCACGTCGGCCGGATCCCGACGTGGCGTCGGTCGGCCGGGCTGACCGTATCCGATCCTGATGACCATTTGTGGTGTTCCGAACCGGCCGAGCGCCAGCCGGAGCTGCTCGCGGGCCTGAGCGACCTCGATCGGCTGGGACAGCATCGACGCCGCCAGGCCGGCGTCGGTGGCCGTCAACAGTACCCGCTGCAGCGCCTGCCCGGCGGTCAGCTGGTCGCTCGGCGTGTTGCCGGTCGCGCCGAGCACCGCCACCAGCGGTTCGGACTCGAAGTCGCGTCCCGGTGCGCGGCGGCTACTGCCGAACGGTCGTCGGGGAAGCAGGTCGTGCGGCTCCGCGACCGGTCCACCGGCGGCCGCCGGCACCCCGTCCGGTGCCGGGAAGTGCCGGGTCCAGCGCGCGACTTCCGCCCGGTACCCGGGATCCCGGTCGAGCACCCGGTTGGCGCTGGTGGCGATCTCCGCGACGGCGGTGACGGCGGTTGAGCCGACCACCAGCTCCAGCCAGCCGCCCTCGGCTCTGGCCGCCTCGATCAGCCGCCGCCGCACCGGCGGCGGCACCGGGTCCGGCCGCAACGGCAGCCGGTTGCTGTGCCGGCGTGGCACCGCGGCGTACAGCTGGGACTCGGCCGGCGTGGCCGGCCGCGGCGGTCCGGGCACCAGCCGGGCCAGCAGCCACGGGTCGGCCGGCTCGGGGCGGAGCCGGACCTCGGCCGGTGCGCCGGTGGTGGCCAGGGCGAGCCGCAGGTTGAACAGGGCGGCGCCGCAGCCGAGCCGGGCGGCCCAGCCGGTCGGATCGCAGGCGGTGAGCAGCCGGTCCGGGTCGAGGCGGAGCTCGATCGCGCCGCCGACCAGCCGGAACCGCCACGGCTGGCTGTTGTGCAGCGATGGGGCGCGGACCGCCGCGGTCACCGCGGTACGCAGCTGGGCCATGGTGAACGTGGTGGTCAGCATGACTACACGGTGCCCGGTCCGGGCCGGCACCGGCAGGGTCGTACGTCCCGGATTCCTCCGGGCCACCGGGCCCGCTCGCCCCACCGGGCCCCGACTGGCCCCGGCGCGCGGGACTTTGGTCCCTGGTCGCAACACCCCGCGACAGGGTAGAAACAGGGGATGATCCGCGTCTTCCTGCTCGACGACCATGAGGTCGTCCGCCGTGGCCTCGCCGACCTGCTGCAGAGCAGCGGTGACATCGAGGTGATCGGCGAGTCCGGGTCCGCGCAGGAGGCGGCCCGGCGCATCCCGGCGCTGCGCCCGGACGTGGCGATCCTCGACGCCCGACTGCCGGACGGCAACGGCATCGACGTCTGCCGGGATGTGCGGGCCGTCGACTCGTCCATCAACGGGCTCATCCTCACCTCGTACGAGGACGACGAAGCGCTCTTCGCCGCGATCATGGCCGGTGCCGCCGGCTACGTGCTCAAGCAGATCCGGGGCACCGATCTGGTGGACGCGGTGCGCCGGGTCGCGGCCGGCCAGTCGCTGCTCGACCCGGCGGTGACTCGCCGGGTGCTGGAGCGGATCCGCAGCGGGGTCGAGGAGCCGCACGAGCTGAAGTCGCTCACCGAGCAGGAACGCCGGATCCTGGAGTACGTCGCCGAAGGGCTGACCAACCGGGAGATCGCCGGCAAGATGTTCCTTGCCGAGAAGACCGTGAAGAACTACGTCTCCAGCCTGCTCGCCAAGCTCGGCCTGGAACGGCGGACCCAGGCGGCGGTGCTCGCCACCCGGCTGCTCGGCCCGCGTCACTGACACCGACGGGACCATTCCGGGTGGGGTCAGTCCCGTAACGGGACCATTCCGGGTGGGGTCAGTCCCGTAACGGGACCTTCCAGGTGAGGATGGTGCCGCGCGGATCCCCGGCGGCCACCGAGAAGGCTCCGCCGCGCTGTTCGGCACGTTCCCGCATGTTGACCAGCCCGCCCCGGGCCGCAGCCGGGCCCACTCCGACGCCGTCATCGGTTACCGTCAGCGCGAGTTCACCTTCGAGTGCCGACACCCGTACCACGACCTGGCCTGCTCCGGCATGCCGTACCACGTTGGACAGGGCCTCCCGCAGCACCGCCAGCAGATCCGGACGGATCTGGTCCGGCACGGCGCTGTCCACCGGCCCGTCCAGCTGCAGGGCGGGGCGGAAGCCCAACCCTTCGGCGGCCAGGTCGACCGCCTCGCGCACCTCGGTGCGCAGCGCCGCGCTCATCGGCGTACGCAGTTCGAAGATCGCCCGGCGGATGTCCCGGATGGTGGAGTCCAGATCGTCGACAGCGGTGTTGATCCGTTTGCCGATCTCCGGCCGGCCGCTGCACAGCGGCATGCTGCTCTGCAGCTGCAGCCCGGTGGCGAACAGCCGCTGGATCACCACGTCGTGCAGGTCGCGGGCGATCCGTTCCCGGTCCTCCAGCACCACCAGCAGCTCGCGTTCCTCCTGCGCCCGGGCCCGCTCGATGGCCAGCGCCGCCTGACCGGCGAAGCTGGCCAGCAGCGTCGCGTCCCCGTCGGCCGGCCCGGCCGCGTCCGCGCGGTGCGCCACCACCAGCACCCCATGCAGCGTCTCCGCGACCGTCAGCGGAGAGATCATCGCCGGTCCGGCGGTGACCGGTGCCGGCCACGGCGCCGCCTTCGCCAGGCTCTCCACCATGATCGGCTCACCGCTGGTGATCGCGCCGGCGAAGCTGGTCTCGTCGGCCGGCAGCACCGCGCCGACCAGCCCGGACGTCGATCCCTGCGGTACGTCCACCACCTCGACCGTGAACTGGGCCGCCTCGTCGTCGTTGACCAGGACCAGCACCATCTCCGCCTCGGCCACCTCGCGCGCCCGCCGGGCCACCAGGGTCAGCGCGTCGGTGCGGCGCACCGTGCCGAGCAGCACCCCGGTGATCTCCGCGGTGGCGGCCAGCCAACGTTCGCGCCGGTTGGCCAACTCGTACAGCCGGGCGTTCTCGATCGCCACACCGGCGGCGGCTGCCAGCGCCGTCACGATCTCCTCGTCGTCCTCGGTGAACTCGGCCGCACCCTGCTTCTCGGCCAGGTACAGGTCGCCGAACACCTGGTCGCGGATGCGCAGCGGCACCCCGAGGAAGCTGTGCATCGGCGGATGGTGCGGCGGGAACCCGTACGACCGGGGATGCTTGGTGATGTCCGGCATGCGGAGCGGTGCCGGATCGTCGATGAGCAGGCCGAGAACGCCCCGACCGTGCGGCAGGTCCCCGATCGCGGCGTGCGTTTGTGGGTCGATGCCGTGGGTGACGAAATCGACCAGCTGGCGGTCCGGGCCGATCACCCCGAGGGCGCCGTACCGGGCACCGGCCAGCCCGCACGCCGCCTCGATGATGCGCCGCAGGGTGCTGTGCAGCTCCAGATCGGTGCCGATGCCGACCACCGCGTCGAGCAACGCACGGAGCCGTTCCCGACTGGTGACGACTTCGCCGACCCGGTCCAGCATCTCCTGCAGCAGCTGGTCCAGTCGGACTCGGGACAGTGGGGTCAGGCCGAGCGACGGCGCGTCGCGGTGCTCGTCCGACGGGGGGTTCGCGGCGCTCACAGCGACGATGCTAACCGGCCCGTCGCCGGACCGGCTCGCTCAGACCGGCTCCGCTCAGTGCCGGGGCGGCCTGATCACGACCAGCGGACACTGGCTGCGGTACAGCAGGGCGTTGCTCACCGAGCCGAGCAGCAGCCCGGTGAAGCCACCCCGCCCGCGGGCACCGACCACCAGCAGCTGACCCCGGGCCGACTCCTCGGTCAGCACCTTGGTCGCCCGACCCTGGACCGACAGCTGCCGTACGGTCAGGTCGGGATGCCGCTCGCGGACCCCGGCCACCGACTCGGCGAGCACTGCCTCCTCCTCCGCCCGCAGCGCCGCCGCATCGTAGACCAGCGGCTGCATGTCGCCCGGGCCGATCGACGGCGGATGGGTCCAGGTGTGGACCGCGAGCAGCTCCGTACCGCGCAGGTCGGCCGCCTCGGCGGCGAACTCGACGGCCTGTGCGGACAGTTCGGAGCCGTCCACCCCGACGATCACCGGACCGCTGCGGTCGCAGTCGCCCCGGGCCACCAGCACCGGGCCGTCGGCGTGGGTCGCCACCTGGGAGGCGACCGAGCCGATCAGCGCACCGGAGATCGGTCCGAACCCGTGGTCGCCGAGGACGACCAGCGCGGCGGAGCGGGCCTCGGCGAGCAGGACCACGGTGGCGGCCCCGTCGACCACCTGGGTGGCGATCTCGATCTGCGGCGCTTCGTCGGCGGCCGCCCGGGCCGCCTCGTCGACGATCTCCCGGGTGTACCGTTCGACCTCGCCCTCCGGCGGCACCGCTGGTGCCAACGCCATCGGTGCCTGCAACGCCGGCCAGACGAAGGCGTGCACGATCCGCAGCGGGCGCCGTCGCATCTCGGCCTCCCGGGCGGCCAGCCGGGCGGCCTGCACCGCGGCCGCCGAACCGTCGACACCGACCAGTACGGGTCCCTCGGGATTCATCGCCCCTCCTCGTCCGTGGCGTGGGGTTTCGCGGTGTTCACCTCACTGGTGTCCACCAGTTGCGCCGCCGGCATCCTCGGCGGGTGCGGCGGGCCGGCGTGGTCCGGGCTGGCGATGCCGAGCCGCAGCACCAGGTACGGGTAGCCGAGCCCGGCGAGGATGTGCCGCAACGTCTGCCGGGTGGTGGCCACCTCGACCGCCCCGCTCAGCGGCACCACCGAAATGCCCAGCTCGGTCGCGGTCAGCCAGGCCGACGAGAGCGCCTCGCCGGCGGCCAGCCAGGACGCCGGCTCGTCGTCGTCACCGAAGAGCAGGGCGTAGACGGCGGCCCGGTCGTGCCCGCCGCCGACCGGCAGGGTGCCGGCCCGGCCGAAATCGCGTCCGGGCACCGTGGTCTGCGCGGCGCGTTCCGGCAGGACCTCGTCGGGCAGTCCGGTGCCGGGCGGGGTGCCCAGCCCGGTCCAGTAGTCGAGTTCGCCGCGGATCTGCGGGTCCTCCGACTCGGCTTCCTCCGCCCGGCTGGCCGCGGCGGCGAGCAGCATCACCTGGTCGGAGGAGAGGATCTGCAGCCGGACCCCGGCCCCGGCCGCGGCGGTGATCGCGGTGACCGCCGCGACCGGCAGCGGCTCGTCGCTGACCGGCCGGCGGTCGGTGTGCCGCACCTGCATCGCCTGGAACATCCGGACGGTGTCGGGCTGGACCGCGATCCGTTCGGTAGGTCGCAGCACCGCCAGCAGATCATCCTCGGCCGGGTCCGGCAACCGCTGCACCTGGGCCGTCCAGCCCTGGGCGGCGAGCGCGATCCTCGCGTGGTGCAGCGCGGCACCGCAGCTGAGGATCAGCAACCGGCGGTCCGGATCGGTGGCCGGCAACTGCCGCTCCCGGGCGGCGCGCAGCTCCAGACTGTCCGGCCGGACCCGCCAGTGCCACGGCTGGGTGTTGTGCACCGACGGCGCGTAGCCGGCGGCCGCGGCGGCCTCGGCCAGCACGGCGGCCAACGGCCGGTCGGCGGTCGCGGCGTCGACGCCGGCCGCCGCCGTGTCGACGGTGGTCCCGGTCCCGTTGCCGGTCCCGTTGGTGGTCGCCTCGTCCATCTGCTGCCTCCTGGTCAGGTCTGCTCCGCCGCCGGCTCGTGGCCGACGGGGCGCGGGGAATCCGGACCCGAACCACGTCCGTTCCCGCTCCGGGACAGATGTAACACCAGTGCGGGCAGCGCCGCGACAGCGGCACAGGCCGCCAACTCGGTCAGGGCCAGCGGCTCGGTGCCCAGCAGCGTCCGCAGCGGGCCGTGGTAGACCCCGGCGAGCTGCAGCAGACCCGCCCCGGCCACCGCGAAGACCAGCGCCGGGTTCGCCATCCGCCGCCGCGCGCCGGCCGCCGCCGTACCCCGTTGCGGGCCTTCCGCCGCCGTACCCCGGCGGGCCCGGACCGCGAGCGCGACGCCCAACTGGGCCAGCCCGAGGGTGACGAAGACCATCGTCTGCCAGGGTCGGCCCGCGTGGTACGCGGCGACACCGGCCGCCAGGGTGACCGCTGTGATCAACGCGCCGGTGGTGAGCACCCCGGCGAGCAGGCCGGCGCCGAGCACCGACTCGGTGGGCGGTCGGGGCGGCCGGCGCAGCACGTCCGGTTCGGCCGGTTCGGCGCCCAGCGCCACGCCGGGCACGCCATGGGTGAGCAGGTTGATCCAGAGGATCTGACCGGGCAGCAACGGCAGCGCCAGCCCGAACAGCGGGCCGAGCAGCATCACCGCGAGCTCGGCCGCCCCGCCGGCCAGCGCGTACCGCAGGAACCGCCGGACGTTGTCGTAGATCCGCCGCCCTTCACCGACGGCGGCCGCCACCGTACCGAGGTTGTCGTCGACCAGGACCAGGTCGGCCGCTTGGCGGGCGACGTCGGTGCCGCCGCCCATCGCCACCCCGACGTCGGCCCGGCGCAGCGCCGGGCCGTCGTTGACCCCGTCCCCGGTCATCGCCACCACGTGTCCCTGGGCCTGCAGCGCGGCGACCACGTCGAGCTTCTGCTCCGGCTGGATGCGGGCGAACACCCGCGCCTGCTCCGGGGCGGCCGGTTCGGTGGCGACCGGGTCACCGGCGGACCAGATCCCCAACCGGCCGCCGACGGCGGCGGCGGTGCCCGGATGGTCTCCGGTGACCAGCAGCAGCCGGATCCCGGCGGCGGCGAAGGTCCGGGCGGCGTCGGGGGCGTCGGCCCGTACCGGGTCACCGATTCCGAGCAGCCCCAGCGGCCGCAACCCGGTGGGACGGGCCAGGTCGGGCAAGTCCGGTTCGACCGCCGCCGCGACCGCCAGGGTCCGCAGCCCGGCGTCGGCGAGTCGACGGGCCTGGTCGAGCAGTACGGTGAGCTGCCCCGGATCGGCGGCGGTGACCTCAGGGGTCAGCACCGTCTCCGGAGCGCCCTTGCAGACGACCAGGTACCGGCCGTCACAGGTGCGGTGGGCGGTGGTCATCCGCCGGTGTGTCTGGTCGAACGGGTGCTCGGCGACCCGCGGCCAGGCCAGGCGGATCTCGTCGGCGTCAAGACCGGTCCGGCCGGCGAAGGCGACCAACGCGGCCTCCAACGGATCTCCGACCGCCCGCCAGTGCGCCGTCCGGCCGCTGTCTGTCCGGCTGCGGTCCGACCCGCCGCCGTGCTGTGGGCTGTGGTCCGCTGCGTCGTCGTCCGGGTCCGGCGCGGTCAGCTCCGCGTCGTTGCAGAGCAGCCCGGCCCGGGCCAGCCCTCGAAGGTCGTCCGGGGCGACGCCGACCGGTACGCCGGCCGTGCCGTCGGCGCTGCGGCGGACGATCCGCCCGGTCGGCCGGTAGCCAACTCCGTCCACGGTGTACTCGGCGACCGGGGTGACCACCCGCTGCACGGCCATCCGCCCCTCGGTGACGGTGCCGGTCTTGTCGGCGGCGACGACGGTCACCGAGCCGAGCGCCTCGACCGCCGGCAGCCGTCGCGGCACTGCGCGGGCCCGGGCCATCCGGTGCGCGCCGAGCGCCAGAGCGAGGGTGACGACCGCCGGCAACGACTCCGGCACCGCCGCGACGACCAGGCTCACCGCGGTCACCGCCAGGTCGGCGACTGGCCGCCCGCCGCCCAGGCCGATCAGGAACACCAGGCCGGACAACAGCACGGCGGTGGCCCCGAGTACCCGGCTCAGCCGGTTCAGCCGCAGCTGCAGCGGCGTCGGCCCGGGGTGGGTGCGCCGCATCAACGTCGCGATCCGCCCCAACGCGCTGTCGGCGCCGGTCCGGGTGACGATGCCGGTCGCCCGGCCGGCGACGACGACGGTGCCGGCGTGGGCCGGGTCACCGTCGTCGTGCCGCACCGGCACCGACTCACCGGTCAGTGTCGACTCGTCGCAGCGCAGCCGGGTCGCGGTGGTGAGGAGCAGGTCGGCGGGGACGATGTCGCCTGCGGTGATCTTGACCAGGTCGCCCGGGACCAGTTCGGCCGCCGGCACGACCCGGTCGGCTCCGTCGCGCCGCACCCGGGCCACCGGTGCCGCCAGCCGGTCCAACGCGGCGATCGCCCGGTCCGCCCGGACCTCCTGCACCACGCCGATACCGGTGTTCACCACCACGACGAGCAGGATCACCACCGTGTTCGGGTAGTCGGCGAGTGCCGTGGTGACCACCCCGGCGGCGAGCAGCAGCACGACCAGCGGGTCGCTCAGTTGACGGACCACCCGGCGGACCAGCCCGGTGCGGTCCGGCCCGCCCGGCACGACGTTCGGTCCGTACCCGGTGGCCCGCCGGGCGACCTCGGCGGCGTCGAGCCCACCCGGATCGCCCGTGGGTGTTGGATCGACGGCGGCTACGCCCGGATCGACGATCGGTCGCGTGTCAACTGGCACCGGCCACCCCCACCGTGTCGACCGCCCGGGTCGGCGCGGGTTCGAGCAACTCGGCGAGCGGCCGGCGGGGCACCGGTGGACTGAGCGGTCCGTAGCCGATCCGGATGATCGCCTGCGCCCGCCGTCCGTCCTGCTGCCGGCCGAGCAGGTCACGCAGTTCGGGAAACTCCAGCGGCTGGGTCAGCAGCGTGGTGGCCAGGCCGCGTACCGTCGCGGTGAGCAGCACCCGCTGCAGCGCCTGCCCGGCCCGCAGCCAGTCCCGCGGACTGTCGCCGACGGTGTACAGCACGGCGAGGACCGGGTCCTCCTCGAACGCGGCGACCCGCCGTCGCGGGGCCGGCCAGACCAGTCCGAAGTCGCGTACCGGCACGGTGCGGGGGACCGGCCAGGGTCCGAAGGCCTGCGGCGGTACGCCGTCGAGCCGGCCCGGTCGGTCCCGGGTCCACCGTTCCAGCTCCGCCCAGTACGCCGGGTCGACCCGGCGGCGGTCCTCGGCGGTGCCGATCAGCGCGAGCACCGACGAGCGCATCATCGGGTCGACGACGGCCAGCCGGCCGTGCTCGGTCCGGGCGGCGGCGGCGAGTTCGTCGAGCACCTCACCGGGCACCGCCAGGTCGGCGAACGGGCGTCGGTTGGTGCGCCGGTGCGCGACGGCCCGGGCGAGCAGCCGTACCGTCTCGTCCGTCTCGGTCGGCGGTCCGACCGCGATCCGGGCCAGCAGATCCGGATCGTCGGGCTCAGGCAGCAGCCGCATGACCGGTATCCGACCGTGGGCCAGCATCGCCACCCGCAGGTTGAACACGGCGGCGCCGACGCTGATGGTCAACTCCCGGCCGGCCGGGTCGACCAGGTCGACCTGTCGGCGCCGGTCGGCGAGCACCTCGATGCCGGTCGGGTGCGGCCGGAACCGCCACGGCTGGCTGTTGTGCACCGACGGTGCGGCGGCTGCGGCCTCCAGGCAGGCCGTCATCAGCGGACCGGGCCGCCCGTTCCTGATCCATCCGGCGTTCATCGCCGCCCACCACCCCTTCTGCACGTCGCGCCTCACTCGGTTCCACTCTCGTCCGGATCGGTCCCTCGGGGCAGGGGCGTTGCGCCGCTTGCCGACGGGCACTGCGTCCCACCCGGGCGGGACCTCCGACCCTGTCGCCCACGGCCGGCCGTCGGCTGCGATGGATGTCCGTGGTACGTGTCCGTGAGCGGACGGAGAAGCGATGATCCGGACCATCGATCTGCTCGACGCCCACCCGTTCCTGGCCGGGCTGCCCCGGCCCTGGCTGGAGCGGCTGTCGTACCAGGCCCGCCCCGGGGTCCGGCACAGCGGGCAGCGGATCTTCCAGCAGGGGCGCACGGCGGACCGGTTCTGGCTGCTGCGGACCGGTCAGGTGGCGCTGAACTTCCAGGTGCCGGGCCGTGGCGAGATCGACATCGAGACGGTCGCGGCCGGCAGCGTGCTGGGCTGGTCGTGGTTGTTCCCACCGTACCGCTGGGAGTTCGGGGCGGTTGCGGTGGACCAGACCCTGACGATCGAGTTCGACGCGGCAGGCATCCGCCGGCTGATCAGCCAGGACGACGCCCTGGGCCGGGAGTTGACCACCCGCTTCATGCGGGTGGTGGTCGACCGGCTGCACGCCGCCCGGACCCGGCTCACCGAGTTGTACGCCTACCCGCCGGCCACCGAGGTGGATCCGCCCCGGCCGGCCGGCGGCCGGCCCGGTAGTGGCGGGCAACGGCCATCGGCGAAGTGACCGGTCGGTAATCGGACCCGGTGTGCGAGCACCTGCGGCGGGGTGGTCGTTGGAAGCGTGTCCGCCTAGCCGGAGCTCAGGGCGCGGTACAGCATGAGGCGTTGTCTCGGCAGGCATCGATTCAGCTGATGGGGTGACGGGCCGGGCTCCCGGACGTCCCCGCTGCGTGCTGCGTCTCGGCTGGCCGCCACCACGTCGAGAGGAGACAGATGAGCATCGAGTACGCCGCCCGGCAACTGCCCGTGGTCGTGATCGGCGCCGGCCCGGTCGGACTGGCCGCCGCCGCCCACCTCGCCGGGCGCCGGGTCCCGTCGCTGCTGCTGGAAGCGGGTACCGCCGCCGGTACCGCGATCCGCAACTGGCAGCACGTACGGCTGTTCAGCAGCTGGCGGGACAACATCGACCCGGTTGCCGGCCGACTGCTCGACGCCGCCGGCTGGTCGGTGCCCGAACCCGGGCACCACCCGACCGGGGCCGAACTGATCGAGGAGTACCTGCTGCCGCTGGCGAAGCTGCCGGTGCTGGCCGACCGGATCCGCTACGGCACCCGGGTCACCGGGATCACCCGGCTCGGCATCGACCGGCTGCGTGGCCCAGGACGCGTCGGCGCGCCGTTCGTGGCCCGTCTGGCCGACGGCACCGAACAGCTCGCCCGCGCCGTCGTCGACGCGTCGGGGACCTGGGACACCCCCAACCATCTGGGTGGCGAGGGCCTGCCGGCGATCGGCGAACCGGCCGCCGCCGCGCATCTCGACTTCGCCTTGCCCGATGTGCTCGGCGTCGACCGGCCGGCACACGCCGGCCGGCACACCGTGGTGGTCGGCGCCGGACACTCGGCCGCCACCACCCTGCTCGACCTGATCGAGCTGGCCGACCAGCGGCCCGGCACCCGGATCACCTGGGCCGTCCGCCGGGTGAGCGTCGATCCGGTCTTCGCCCCGGGCGCCGCCGACGCGTTGCCGGCACGTGGCGCGATCGGCACCCGGCTGCGCCAGCTGGTCGACGCCGGTCGGATCACCCTGGAGGCCGGGTTCGTCACCCACCGGGTGGAGCAGCTGTCTGACCTCGGCCCGGTTCGGCTGTCCAGCCGCGACGGACGGATGATCGTCGCCGACCGGGTGGTCGTCGCCACCGGCTTCCGCGCCGACCACCGGGTCGCCGCCGAGCTCCGTCTCGACCTGGACCCGGTGCTCGGCACCAGCCGTGGCCTGGCCGCCCTGCTCGACCCTGGGCCGGCCCGCGGGTGGTCGGCACCAGCACCCGGAGTCGACGGGCTGCGCCATCCCGAGCCCGGCTACTTCGTCGTCGGCATCAAGAGCTACGGCCGGGCGTCGGCTTTCCTGATGGCCACCGGCTACCGCCAGGTCCGGCAGATCGCTGCCGAACTGGCCGGCGCGACAGCCGGCGGTGGCTGGTCCGGTGGTGGCTGGCGTGGCGTCACCCACCGGTTCCGCTGGTCACCGGCGTGGCGGGCCGACCGCCCGGTCGCCGTGGCCCACAGCGACCGGGTCGGTAGCCGGTGAGCCCGGCCAGAAGGTGAACCTCGTCAGGTAGGCGACCTCGTCAGTAGACGGTGAGCCCTCGGTCGCGGAACTGGCCCCGCACCCGGTCCAGCAGCGCGTCGTCCGGCGGTGCCGTCGCCGCCAGCGGATAGTCCAGCCCCAGCTCGGCGTACTTGTGCGCGCCGAGCCGGTGGAACGGCAGCACCTCGACCCGCTGCACGGTCGGCAGGCCGGCAGCCACGTCGGCCACCCCGGCCACGTTCGACTCGGCGTCGGTGAGCCCCGGCACCAGCACGAACCGGACCCAGATCGGGGTGCCCCGGTCGGCCAGCCGCCGGGCGAACCGCAGCGTCGGGTCGAGCCGTCCGGTGCGGGTCACCCGACGGTAGGTCAGTGGATCGGACGACTTGATGTCCAGCAGCACCAGATCGGTGGCGTCCAGCAGCGTGTCGTCGGCGCGGGCGCCGAGGAATCCGGAGGTGTCCAGCGCGGTGTGCAGGCCGGCGTCGTGGCACCGGCGCAGCACCGCGCGGACGAAGTCCGGCTGCATCAGCGGTTCGCCGCCGCTGAGCGTCACCCCGCCACCGGCGACCGAGATGAACCGCTGGTAGCGCTGTACCTGCGCGACCAGCGCGTCGTCGGTGGTCGGGGTGCCGGCGCGCCGGAACCAGGTGTCCGGGCTGTGGCAGAACTGGCAGCGCAGCGGACAGCCGGCGAGGAACGCGACGAACCGGGTACCGGGGCCGTCCACCCCGATCGACACGTCGTACGAGTGGACCGCCCCGGTGGTCACCTCACAGCCCTCCGTGGAACGTCCGGGAGATGACCTCGCGCTGCTGCTCGGCGGTGAGCCGCACGAAGTTCACCGCGTACCCGCTGACCCGGATGGTCAGCTGCGGGTACCGCTCCGGGTGCGCCATCGCGTCTTCCAGGGTGGCCCGGTCCAGCACGTTGACGTTGAGGTGGAAGCCGCCGGCGTCGGTGTAGCCGTCCAGCACACCGACCAGGTTGGCCACCCGCTCCGCCGGGGTGCGTCCCAGGCCGGCCGGGGTCACCGTGGTGGTCAGCGAGATGCCGTCGCGGGCGCAGTCGTACGGCAGCTTCGCCACCGACATCGCCGCGGCCACCAGCCCGTGCCGGTCCCGGCCGTTCATCGGGTTGGCACCCGGGGCGAACGGTTCGCCGGCCCGCCGGCCGTCCGGGGTGTGCCCGGTGTGCTTGCCGTACACCACGTTCGAGGTGATGGTCAGCACCGACAGGCTGTGCTCGGCCTCGCGGTAGGCCGGCTGCCGGCGCAGCTTCGCCATGAACGTCTCGACCAGCCAGACCGCGATCTCGTCCACCCGGTCGTCGTTGTTGCCGAAGGCCGGGTAGTCACCGTCGACCACGTAGTCGACCACCAGTCCGGTCTCGTCGCGCAGCACCTTGACCCGGGCGTACCGGATCGCCGACAGGCTGTCGGCGGCCACCGACAGGCCGGCGATCCCGCAGGCCAGGAACCGGTGCACCGGGTAGTCGTGCAGCGCCATCTGCAACCGTTCGTACGCGTACCGGTCGTGCATGTGGTGGATGACGTTGAGCGCGGTGACGTAGGTGGCGGCCAGCCAGTCCAACGTCCGGTCGAACGCCGCGAGGACCTCGTCGTAGTCGAGGATCTCCCCACCGACCGGCTGACTGACCGGGGCGATCTGCTCGCCGGTGACCTCGTCACGGCCGCCGTTGACCGCGTACAGCAGGGCCTTGGCCAGGTTGGCCCGGGCCCCGAAGAACTGCATGTCCCGGCCGACGCGCATGGCCGACACGCAGCAGGCGATCGCGGTGTCGTCGTCGTACCAGGACCGCAGCGTGTCGTCGTTCTCGTACTGGATGGCGCTGGTGTCCAGCGACACCTGGGCGCAGAACCTCTTGAACCCCTCGGGCAGCGTGGGCGACCAGAGCACGGTCAGGTTCGGCTCCGGCGCCGGTCCCAGGTTGTAGAGCGTCTGCAGGTAGCGGAACGTGGTCCGGGTGACCAGGGTCCGCCCGTCGGCGCCGGTCCCGCCCAGCGATTCGGTCACCCAGGTGGGGTCGCCGGAGAAGAGCTCGTCGTACTCGGGGGTGCGCAGGAACCGGATGATCCGCAACTTGATCACGAAGTCGTCGACCAGCTCCTGCGCGGCCAGCTCGGTCAGCTGTCCGGCGTCGATGTCGCGCTGCAGGTAGACGTCGAGGAACGTGGCGGTCCGGCCGAGTGACATCGCCGCGCCGTTCTGTTCCTTGCAGGCGGCCAGGTAGGCGAAGTACAGCCACTGGACGGCCTCCCGGGCGTCGGCGGCGGGCCGGGTCACGTCGTAGCCGTACGCCGCCGCCATCTCGACCAGCTCCCCGAGGGCCCGGATCTGCTCGGCCAGCTCCGCCCGGTCGCGGATCACGTCGTCGGTGGACGGGACCAGATCCAGCGCCTCACGGTGGGCCCGGCGTTCGGCGATCAACCGGTCCACCCCGTACAGGGCGACCCGCCGGTAGTCACCGATGATCCGGCCCCGCCCGTAGGCGTCCGGCAGTCCGGTGACGATGTGCGAGCGACGGGCCCGCAGCACGTCGGCCGGGTAGGCGTCGAAGACGGCGTCGTTGTGGGTCTTGCGGTACGTGGTGAAGATCTGGTGCACCTGTGGGTCGGCCGGGTAGCCGTACGCCGCGAGGGCGTTCTCCACCGTCCGCAGCCCGCCGTGCGGCATGATCGCCCGACGTAGCGGCGCGTCGGTCTGCAGGCCGACGATCAGCTCGCGGTCCTTGTCGATGTAGCCGGGGGCGTGCGCGGTGATGGTGGACGGCGTCGCGGCATCGATGTCGTAGACACCCCGGCGGCGTTCCTCGACGAACATGTCGCGCAGCCGGTCCCAGACCGCCCGGGTCCGGTCGGTCGCGCCGGTCAGGAATCCGGCGTCGCCGGTGTACGGCGTGTAGTTGGCCTGGACGAAGGCGGCCACGTCGATCGTGTCCCGCCACCGTCGTCCCTGGAAGGTCCGCCACGGATCGCGGATCTGCTCGGCGAACACGTCAGCCTCCATTGGGGTATGTGCCCGGCGGGTCGGGGACGGCCCGCCGGGCGGGGGTTGTCGTCGGCGCGGTTGTCGTCGGCGGGGTGGGCGTCGGCGCGCCCACTCAGCGGGCGTCGGCCGGGATGGAGTCGCGGATCACCGCGACCGGGCTGTGACTGTGGTGCAGCAGCTGCTGCGACACCGAGCCGAGCAGCAGGCCGGTGAAGCCACCCCGGCCGCGTGAGCCGACCACGACCAGGCTGGCGGTACGCGATGCGTCGACCAGGACCCGGCCGGGGTTGTCGACGACCGCCTCGGCGGTCATCGTGACCTCGGGGTACTTCTCCCGCCACCCGGTCAGCTCGTCGTCGAGCAGAGCACGCTCGGCGGCGACGATTTCCCGGGGGTCGAAGGCCGGCGGCTGCCACCGTGGTGCCGGCGGGTGCCAGGCACGCAGCACCCGCAGCGGCACCGCCCGGCTGGCCGCCTGCTCGACGGCGAAGCGCAGCGCGGCCAGCGACGGCTCGGAGCCGTCCACGCCGACCACCACCGGGGCGGTCGGGTGGGCCGCGCCGCGGACCACCACCACCGGGCAGTGCGCGTGCGTGGAGACGGCCACGCTGGTCGACCCGAGCAGCAGGTCCGCGAAGCCGCCGTGCCCCCGGTTGCCGACCACCAGCAACGCCGCGTCCCGGGACTTCTCCCGCAGCCGTAGGGCGGCGGGTCCGTCGAGGACGACGGTGCCGATGTCGGCGTCCGGGTGTGTCTCGGCGGCCTCGGCAGCCGCCACCCGCAGCATCGTCTCCGCGTCGCGCCGGGATGCCGCGTTCGGCCAGCTTGCCGGTACGGGGACCAGCGGCCCGGCCCCGGTCGGCCACTCGAACGCGTACGCGAGGACTACCGGGGTGGCGGTCCGGACGGCTTCGGCGACCGCCCAGCTGACTGCGGCGTCGGCGCTGGACGACCCGTCGTAGCCGACGACGATCGGCCTGACCATGGCGATTACCTCCGGCTCAGCTGGTGGTGTCGGTGGCCGAGGAGACCAGCGCGGGGACGGGGATCACCACGACCGGGCAGGTGGCCTTGCGGATGCACTCCTCGCTGACCGAGCCGAGGACGGTGTGCTGCAGGCGGCCGTGGCCGTGGCTGCCCAGGACCAGCAGATCCGCGCCGCGGGCGGCGGTGGCCAGCACGTCGGCGGCGCGGCCTTCGACCACCTCGCCGACGACCGGCGTCGCCGATCCGAGCCGGGCGGTCAGCGCGGCGATCTCCTGGTCCAGCAGTTCGCTGGCGCGTTGCCGCTCCTCGATGGGGCTGACCGCGGTTCCACCGTCCCACCGCCAGGCGACGACGGCGCGCAGCGCGCCGCCCCGCTCGGCGGCTTCCCTGGCGGCCCAGTCGAGAGCCCGGCGGCTGCCCTCGGAGCCGTCGATACCGACGACGATCAGGTGACTGGCGCTCATGATCCTCACTCCTTCAGTTGAACCTGACTACAGTCCACCTCCGTTGACGGGTGGGGGACAGGTGCGAAGGACCCGCCGTTGCGGGACTGGGGTCCCGTAGGTCGACCGGCCGGCGTCGGATGTGGTCCGGCCGGCGGCGGTACCGTCGGCGGCGGTCCGGCCGCAGCCGGCTCGCCGCCGGTGAACAGCGCGAGCAACTCGCCGACCAGGTGGTCGCATTCGGCCGGATGTCGGAACGGTACGTGTGGATTGACGGTGTACTCGTTGCGCCGGCCGACCCGGTGCCGGGTGAGGTATCCGGCTTCCTCCAGGTCGGCGACGATGGTGTGCGCCGCGCGTTCGGTTATCCCGACCCGCGCCGCCACGTCCCGCAGCCGGGCCCGTGGGTCGCGGGCGATGGCGAGCAGGACGTGTCCGTGGTTGCTGAGCAGGGTCCAGGGCGGAAGGCGCCACGTGTCGGGGGTTGTCACAGGGTAATCATATGAGTACCAATACGTGAACATCGTCCACATGGTTGCCGTCCCCGACCATGCCGGACCGCGGTGTACCGACCGTGCGGGCAACCTCACCGACTCAACCGCCGGGCCCGTAGCAGCCGGGCCCACCAGGGCCGACGGCCGTCGGCGACGACCCGTGGCGCTGGACCGGGCAGTCCCTTGAAACTGACCCAGCCGCCCGGTCCCATGGTGACCGTACCGACGGCGGCGGGACGGCGGCGAGCGACCGCCGCGACCGCCGCAGCGCCCACCGCGGCGACCGCCACCGCCGCGGCCGCAGCGGCGACCCGGTCGGCGGCGACCACCGGCCGGTAGCGGACCCGGCCGGCGGTGCACACGAACACGCCGAGCGGCCGGCCGCCGCTGCTCACCGGGATGAGCACGGCCGGATCGGTGCCGCCGGTGCCGATCACGGGGCCGAACGGACCGGACTGCGCACCGGCGGCGCGGTCCGTCGGACCGGATGCGGGCGTCGACCGGGTACGGCCGACCGGGACGGTGATCATCGTGGACCTCCTCGACGGCGCCCGGTGGGCCGGTGCCCGCACACCGACCCACCGGGCGAGCGGTCAACGGGTGTCGGACCGGTGAGCTGGGCGGACCGCCGCCCGTCCGGCCTCCAGCCGGGCCAGCGGCACCCGGTACGGCGAGCAGGAGACGTAGTCGAACCCGGCGTCGTGGAAGAACCGCACCGAGTCCGGGTCGCCGCCGTGCTCGCCGCAGACGCCGATCTCCAGGTCCGGCCGGGTCGCCCGGGCGTCCGCGACCGCGATCTGGATCAGCCGTCCGATACCGGCGGCGTCGATCGACTCGAACGGCGACACCGGGAAGATGCCGAGCTCCAGGTAGCGGCCGAAGAACACCCCTTCGACGTCGTCGCGGGAGAAGCCCCAACCCAGCTGGGTGAGGTCGTTGGTGCCGAACGAGAAGAAGTCCGCCACCTCGGCGATCGCGCTGGCCGTGAGGGCCGCTCGCGGTACCTCGATCATGGTGCCGACCGGGATCGGCGGCAGGCCGTCGAAGTCGGCGAGCAGCGCCTCGGCCTGTTCCCGTACCGCCTCCAGTTCCTGCACCGAGCCGACCAGCGGCACCATGATCTGCGGACGGGGGTCGCCGCCGGCCCGCAGCCGGACGACGGTCGCCTCCGCGATCGCCCGCACCTGGGTGGCGAACAGACCCGGCACCATCAGGCCGAGCCGGACACCGCGCAGGCCGAGCATCGGGTTGGCCTCGTGCATCCGACGGACCGCCGCGAGCAGCCGCCCGTCGTGCCCCGGGTCTTCGCCGAGCGCCTCGGCCCGGGCCACCCGGGCGGCCAACTCGTCGAGGGCGGGCAGGAACTCGTGCAGCGGCGGGTCCAGCAGCCGGATGGTGACCGGCTGGCCGTCCGTCTCGGCCAGCAACTCCTCGAAATCCTGCCGCTGCAGCGGGCGCAGCGCGGCCAGCGCGGCGTCGCGGTCGGCGTCGGTCTCGGCGAGGATCAGCCGTTCGACCAGTTCCCGGCGGTCGCCGAGGAACATGTGCTCGGTCCGGCACAGGCCGATGCCGGCGGCACCGAACGCCCGGGCCCGGCGGGCGTCGGCGGCGCTGTCCGCGTTGGCCCGCACCGCGAGCCGGCGCACCACGTCCGCGTGGCCCAGCAGCCGGTGCACCGCCGACACCAGCGGGTCCGACTCCGGTGCCAGCTCGCCCTCGATGTAGCGCAACACCGGTGACGGGTGGACCGTGACGGCGCCGGCGTAGACGGCGCCGGTCGCCCCGTCGATCGAGATCAGGTCCCCGGCGTGCAGCACGGTCGGCGCCGCCCCGGCGCCGTCGGCGACGGTGATCTCGCCGGCCACCGGGTCGACGGTCAACGCCTCGGCACCGCAGACGCAGGTACGGCCCATGCCGCGCGCCACTACGGCGGCGTGCGAGGTCTTGCCACCCCGGCTGGTCAGGATGCCGGCGGCGGCGATCATCCCGGGCAGGTCGTCCGGGTTGGTCTCCCGACGCACCAGGATGACCCGCTCGCCCCGACCGGCGGCGGCGACCGCCGCGTCGGAGTCGAACACCACCCGGCCGACGGCCGCGCCCGGAGCGGCCGGTACGCCGACCGCGAGCGGCGAGGGCGCGGCGGCCGGGTCGAACCGGGGGAACATCAGCTGACCGAGCTGGGCCCCGGTGACCCGGTCGAGTGCCTCGTCGAGGTCGATGACGCCCTCGTCGACCAGTTGCGCGGCGATGACGAAGGCGGCTTCGGCGGTCCGCTTGCCGACCCGGGTCTGCAGCATCCACAGGGTGCCACGTTCGATGGTGAACTCGACGTCACACAGGTCGCGGTAGTGGTGCTCCAGAGTGTCCATGATGGTCATCAGCCGGTGGAAGCTGCGCGGGTCGATCAGCTCCAGTTCCTGCAACGGGACCGTGTTGCGGACCCCGGACACCACGTCCTCGCCCTGGGCGTTGGCCAGGTAGTCGCCGTACACGCCGCGCGCGCCGGTCGCCGGGTCGCGGGTGAACGCCACCCCGGTGCCGGAGTCCGGGCCCCGGTTGCCGAACACCATCGCCATCACGTTCACCGCGGTGCCCAGCTCGGCCGGGATCCGTTCCTGCCGGCGGTAGAGCACCGCGCGCTCGGCGTTCCACGACTCGAAGACCGCCCGGATCGCCAGGTCGAGCTGTTCGTGCGGCGACTGCGGGAAGTCCCGGCCGGTGTGCTGGTGGAAGACCTTCTGGTACGCCTCCACCAGGGCGCGCAGGTCGTCGGCGCCGAGCGCCGAGTCCGCGGTGACCCCGGCGGTCCGTTTCACCGTCTCCAACTCGGCGGTGAACAGCTCGTCGGGCACGCCGAACACGGTCCGGCCGAACATCTGCACCAGCCGGCGGTAGGAGTCCCAGGCGAAGCGATCGTCGCCGCTCTGCGCGGCGAGGCCGTGCACGGTGGCGTCGGTCAACCCGATGTCCAGGACGGTCTCCATCATGCCGGGCATCGAGAACCGGGCACCGGACCGGACGGCGAGCAGCAGCGGGTCGTGCCGGTCGCCGAGCCGCTTGCCCAGCCGTGCCTCCATGCCCCGGAGGTGGCGGTTGACCTCGTCGAACATCCCGGCCGGCGGTGTGCCGTCGGCGAGGTAGACGCGGCAGGCGGCGGTGGTGACGGTGAAGCCGGGCGGTACCGGCAGGCCGAGCCGGGTCATCTCCGCCAGGTTGGCGCCCTTGCCGCCGAGCAGGTCGGTGAGTTCGCGGTTACCTTCGATGAAGTCGTAGACGAATTTCGGCATGGCGCCCGCCTCCTGCACTGGTTGGCGAATCTCTCTCCTTCCGTGGTAGCAGTGGTCGGTGCGGGCGGGGCAGGGCCGGTCGGGCCACCTCCCAGGGCATAGGTCCCGGTCAGTCGCCGGCGGGCGGCCGGGGGCCACCTTCGCGGACGATCGCCGTCGCGCACCCGGCGTGGTGCAGCACCGCCTGGCTGACCGCGCCGAGCGGTACCCGCAGCGGATGGTCGCCACGGGCTCCGACGACCACCAGCCCGGCCTGGGCGGAACGCTCGATCAGCACCCGGGCCGGCGGCCCGTTCACCACCTGCTGGCGGACCGCGACATCGGGATGCTTCTCCCGCCACGGGGTCACCGCCGCGGCGAGTTCGTCGGCGGTCGCCGCCGAGGCGTCGGCCCAGCTCGACTCGCTCTCCCAGCTGCGTACGACGATCAGGTCGCTGCCCCGTTGCGCGGCGGCGTCGAAGGCGAAGCCGAGCGCCCGCTCCGAGCCGGCCGAGCCGTCCACGCCGACCAGCACCGGCGCGGCCGGCTCGGGGGCCGGCTCGGAACCGGCCCGGGCGACCAGCACCGAGCAGTCCGCGCGGGCGGCGATCTGTACGGCGAGTGCGTCCAGCGGCAGGCAGGTCCACCGGGCCAGGTCCCCGTCGCCGATCACGACCAGCGACGCCATCCGGGACTCCCGGAGCAGCGCGGTCGCCGGGGCGTTCTCGGACACTTCGGTGACGACGTCGATTCCGGGGGCCGTCCGGGTGGCGATCTCCACCGCGCGTTCGACGAGCTGGTAGGCGTCCGGCTGGGGTTCGTCGCCGCCGGACAGGTCGTCCGGGATCCAGCTGAGGGCGTGCACCAGCCGCAGCGGCCGGTGCGCGGTGGCGGCTTCCCGGGCGGCCAGGGCGACGGCGGCCCAGCTGGATGCCGAGTCGTGGACGCCGGCCACGATCCGGTCGCGGGCCGGCGCGGCGTGCTCCGACATCACTGCTCCTTTCACCGCTGCTGTCCGGTGAGTGGGCCGCTGCAGCGACCCGGGTCGGATCGAGAAAAGGGAGCTCACCTGCGAGGATAGCGCTCAGTGACCCCGGTTGCGGGCGGATTCCGGTCGACCGGGCAGGATGGGATCATGATCTCCGCAGTGGTGTTCGACATGGACGGCGTACTCATCGACACCGAGCCGGTTTGGGAGCGGGTCCGGCGCGACTACGTGGCCGGGGCCGGTGGTCGGTGGTTGCCGGACGCCCAGCAGCGGTTGATGGGGATGAGCACCCCGGAGTGGGCCGGCTACCTGGACGCGGACCTCGGCGTCGGGCGCGGCGCCGACCGGGTCGCCGACGAGGTTATCGACGCCATGGCGGCGCGGTACCGGGCCGAGCTGCCGCTGATCCCGGGCGCGACCGAGGTGGTCCGCGACCTCGCCGGGCGGTTCCCGCTCGCGCTGGCCAGCTCCTCACCCCGCCGCCTGATCGAACAGGTGCTGGCCACGGCAGGGCTCACCGACGCGTTCCGGGCGACCCTGTCGACCGAGGAGTGCGCGGCCGGCAAGCCGGACCCCGAGGTCTACCAGGTGGCGGCTCGGCTGCTCGGCGTACCGCCGCAGCGGTGCCTGGCGGTGGAGGATTCGAGCAACGGGCTGCGGTCCGCCGCGGCCGCCGGCCTGGTGGTGGTCGCGGTGCCGCACCCCGGGTACCCGCCGGCGGCCGACGCCCTGGCCGGCGCGACGCTCGTCGTCGACCGCCTCGACGAGCTGACGGTCGACCGAGTGCTCGCCCTCGCCGACGAGATGCGCTAGGCCGCGCGGCATCGATGTGTGGTGGCCGTGCCCACCGCCGCAGCCGCCAGTTCCGACCGTCGGGTCGGGTTGCGGGCTGTCCGCGCGCTGCGTCGGCTGTTGGAGACCCTGGAAGTGATCCAGGTCGACGACGCGCGCCGGTACGGCTGGTCATGGCAGGAGATCGCCGTCGGTCCTGGCGAGGCCATTGTCGCCGCTCGGGTCGAGACGACTACATTGGAACGATCCGTGCTGAACGCCCTGCGGCCGGCGGCTTGACGACCCGCACCGGGCGGGCCGTCGGTGATAGTCGGCATCCTTTAGACTCCACCATGGCAGCGCTCCCAGCCGACCACGAGATCCTGGTCGGCCGCACCCCCCGGAGGTCTCCGCCGTGAGCACTGAGGAACGAGCCCCGGTCGGGGTGGACACCACCCGTCCCAGCGTCGCCCGCGTGTACGACTACATGCTCGGCGGCAAGGACAACTTCGCGGTCGATCGCCAGGCCGGCCAGATGGCGCTGCAGGTCACCCCCGATGGTCCGCTGGCGGCCCGGGCCAACCGCGGCTTCCTGCGCCGCGCGGTGCGGCATCTGGTCGCCGAGGCCGGCGTACGGCAGTTCCTCGACATCGGCTCGGGCCTGCCCACCCAGGGCAACGTGCACGAGATCGCCCACCAGATCGACCCGCAGGTGCGGGTGGTCTACGTGGACAGCGATCCGATGGTGCTGGCACATGGTCGGGCGTTGCTCGACAGCTCTCCGATGACCACCGTCGTCCAGGCGGACACCCGCGACCCGGGGCAGATCCTGGCCAATCCCGACGTACAGTCGATGATCGACCTGGATCAGCCGGTCGGCCTGCTGATGCTCGGCATCCTGCACCACCTCGGTGACGACGAGGATCCAGCCGCGGTGGCGACGGTCTACCGGGACGCGATCCCGAGCGGGAGCTACCTGGCCCTGTCTCACTTCCACAACCCGGGTGACAGCCAGCCGGAGGCCGCCCGCAAGGCGCTCGTCGTCGAGAAGATCTTCAACCAGACGTTGGGTACCGGCCGGTGGCGCCAGCGCGACGAGATCCTTGCGTACTTCGGCGACTTCGAGATGCTCGAACCCGGTCTGGTGCCCCTTGCGGAGTGGCGTCCGGCTCCTGACGACGTGCCGTCGGAGCAGACCGACACCTACCACACCTTCGTCGGTGGTGTCGCCCGCAAACCCTGAGCCCGACGCACCCGCCCCGTACTCTGCGGCAACCGCCGCGCCCGCCCCGTAGCCGAATCTGCCGGCAGACAGGGCAGCGTCGCGCATGTTAGCGTCCGACAACCTGGGGTGCCGGCGGGTGACCGTCGATGCCCGTGGCCGGTCGCCCCGCGACCGCACCCGTGCACATTCTGCGGAGGTACGTCTCGATGGCGATGGTCGACCCGGCAGTGCCCCGCCCGGTGACGGTGCACCTCGACCCGGCGTTCGCGGTCGCACCGGTCCGGCGCCGTACCTTCGGATCCTTCGTCGAACACATGGGCCGGTGCGTGTACACCGGGCTCTACGAGCCCGACCATCCGACCGCCGACGAGCGCGGATTGCGCCGTGACGTGCTCGACCTGGTCCGGGAGCAGGGCGTATCGGTGGTCCGCTACCCCGGGGGAAACTTCGTCTCGGGCTACCGCTGGGAGGACGGAGTGGGGCCCAGGGACCAGCGTCCCACCCGCCTCGACCCGGCCTGGCACAGCATCGAGACCAACGCTTTCGGGCTGGACGAGTTCGTCAGTTGGGCGCGGGCCGCCGGGGTCGAGCCGATGTTGGCGGTCAACCTGGGTACCCGGGGTCCCCGCGAGGCGATGGACCTGCTGGAGTACGCCAACCATCCGGGTGGCACCCAGCTGTCCGATCTGCGCCGGGCGCACGGCCGGCAGGTCCCGTACGACATCCGGATGTGGTGTCTCGGCAACGAGATGGACGGGCCGTGGCAGCTGGGCCATCAGACCGCCGACGAGTACGGGCGACGGGCCGCCGAGACGGCCCGGGGGATGCGGATGATCGACCCCGACCTGGAGCTGGTCGTCTGTGGCAGCTCCGGTCCCGCCATGCCGACCTTCGCGGCCTGGGAGGCGACCGTCCTGGAGCACAGCTACGACCAGGTCGACTACGTCTCCGCGCACCTCTACCACGAGGAGCAGGACGGGGACCTGGCTAGTTTCCTGGCCTCGTCGGTGGAGATGGACCGGTTCATCGGCGACATCGTCGCCACCTGTGATCACGTCCGGGCCAAGACTCGTAGCAGCAAGCGGATGCAGATCTCGTTCGACGAGTGGAACGTCTGGTACATGCGCCGGTTCCTCGCCGAGGGCGTACCGACCGAGTGGGTGCACGCACCGTCGCTCAGCGAGGACGACTACACCGTCGCCGACGCCGTGGTTGTGGGCTCCTCGCTGATCACCCTGCTGCGCAACAGCGACCGGGTGACCGCCGCCTGCCAGGCCCAGCTGGTGAACACGATCGCCGCCATCCGGGCGGAGCCGGGCGGTCCGGCCTGGCGGCAGACGATCTTCTATCCGTTCGCGTACACCGCCTGCCACGCTCGGGGGACGGTGCTGCGGGTCGAGTGCGGCACCGGGCCGGTCGTCGAGACCGCGCGGTACGGCGAGGTGCCGCTGCTGGACGTGGTGGCCACCCACGACGACGATGCGGATCAGTTGGTGATCTTCGCCGTCAACCGTGGGCAGCGGGAGTCCCTCGTGCTCGACATCGACCTGCGGGCATTCCCCGGCTACCGGGTCGTCGAGCAGTGCGTGCTGACCGACCCGGACGTGCGGGCCGCCAACACCTCGGCCCAACCGGACCGGGTCCGCCCCCAGACCCTTCCCGGCCCGGCGGTCGACCAGGGACGGCTGTCGGTGATGCTGCCGTCCGTCTCCTGGACGATGGTGCGGCTGGCGACGGCGGGCTGACCCGCCTGCCGGTCCGGTTGGCGGCGTCGGCGTTGCGCCGGCTCGCGACTGTCTGTGGTCTGACGACCACGTGTGTGCTTGACGGCGTTCGCCGGGCGCGCGTAGCGTAGTGCTTAACCGGTTAAGAATCGGGGTGTCACCTCTCTGTGGTGGGGAGTACGCCCGTGACGCCCCGGCGCCGCATCCGTCGGACCGTCACGGGCGCCGCCCCGCAACTGCTAACGTCGGGTCCGCAGCCCCCCGCGAGCGGGGGGTGCTGTGCTGAGCGACTGGCTGCAGCGGTTGCTGTCGATGGATGGTGCGCTGATCTACCTGCTGGTCGGGCTGTTGGTCTTCGCCGAGGACGCGCTGTTCGTCGGCTTCGTGTTCCCCGGCGAGACCGCCGCGGTGCTCGGCGGCGTCGCCGCCAGCCTCGGCACCATCTCGCTACCCGGCATCACCGTGGTCGTGGTCAGCGCGGCCGTGGCCGGCGACACCACCAGCTACCTGATCGGCCGGGCCCTCGGGCCGCGGCTGCTGCGGATGCGCTTCCTGCGCAAGCGGCAGGCCTGGGTGCAGCGGGCGCAACACCAGTTGGCCGTACGGGGCGGCACCGCGGTCTTCGTCGGCCGGTTCGTGACCTTCTTCCACGCGGTGATGCCCGCCCTGGCCGGCGCGGCACACATGCCGTACCGGCGGTTCTTTCTCTACAACGTCGTGGGCGCGTTGGTCTGGGGGATCGGCACGGTGCTGATCGGCTACCTGGCCGGCACCTCGTACGCCGCGATCGAGGAATTCGCCGGCCGGGCGGCCGCCGTCGTGGTCGCGGTGCTGGCGCTCGGGGCGCTCGTCATCTGGCGGCTACGGGCCGCCCGCCGCGAATGTGCACCCGACGCGGCGGGCGGCCAGCCGACATCCGGTCGGCACCGGCCCGGCCGAGGCCGTGACGGCTGCGACCGGACCGGTGACCATGCCTGACGACCAACCAGCTACGCCCCGGGCGACGAACTCCTACGCCGGCACCGGCAGCAGCTCCGCCATCCGCAGCCCGTCCGCGGTGGGCGGCGACAGCGGCAGCCGGTCGATCTCGTCGATCGGCACCCACCGGATGGCGTCCGCACTGCCGCCGACCTCGGTGACCACCGGCTCGCCCGGTCCGACCCGGGCGCTGTGCAGCAGCCCGACCACGTGCCAGTCGATGCCGTTGCGGTGCGCCAGGTACGACCGCACGTCCAGCAACCGCGACGACATCACCTCCAGCCCGGCCTCCTCCTGCAACTCCCGGGTGAGCGCCTCGCCGGGCTGCTCGCCCGGATCGAGACCACCTCCCGGCAGATGCCAGGCACCCGGCTCGAACACCGGGGACGCCTCGGACAACCGGCTCAGCAGCACCGCCGAGTCCCGGACGATCACCGCGTACGCGCCCACCCGTAGACGAGGACCTTCGCTCACCGTAAACCTCCAGCTCGTAGCGACTTGCCAGTGCGCACACCAGCCGCCAGCCGTCTCAGGTGAGTGCGCCGGGTGTGCCGGTGGCCGGACGGGTACCCGCCCGGCCACCGGTCACACCTGCGGTGGCCGGCTGCGGCTACCGCGCGGCGCAGGACAGCGTCGGCACCGGGTTGCTGCCGCTCCAACTGCCGATGAAGCCGAAGGTCGTGCTCTGCCCGGCGCCAAGGTTGCCGTTGTAGCTGACGTTGGTCGCCGAGACACTCGCCCCGTTGCCGGTGACGGTGGCGTTCCACGCCTGGTTGACCGACTGGCCGCTGGCGAACGTCCAGCTCACCCGCCAGCCGCTGAGCGCCGAACCGCCGGCGGTCACCCGTACCTCGCCCTGGAAACCGCCCTGCCACTGACCGACCACCAGGTAGGTCGCGGTGCACGCCCCAGCCGGTGGTGGAGTGGTGGGCGGTGCGGTGGTGGGTGGTGCCGTGGTGGGCGGTGCGGTGGTCGGCGGCGGCGTTGCGCCGCTGTAGACGGTCGCCTCCCGCGCGGTCTCCCGGATCCCGTTGCTGCCGTTGAACAGCCGCTGCCCCCACGTGGTCAGGCTGTTGACGTCGAAGTTGTTCACCATGTCGAGGTATTCGACGCCGCCGCTGTTGCCGCTCCACGACCAACCGAGCCAACCGATGCCATGCTGGGAGGTGTACGACAGGATCGAGTCCTCGTCCGGGTCGCCGTCGGAGTGGTTGTGCCCGAACTCGCCGACCACGATCGGCAGACCGGCCGAGCGGAACCGGCCCAGGTAGTCGCTGATCTCGGCGGCGGTGTCGAACACGCCATACATGTGGATCGAGAAGATCAGGTTGCGGGCCGGGTCGGCGGTCCACACCGACTGCGCGTTGTCGCGCATCGTGAAGGTCCAGTCCTGTCCCCAGTTCGGCGCGTCGACCATGATCGCGTGCTCGAAACCGGCGTCGCGCAGCCGCTGCACGGCGCTCGTGGTGTGACTGGCCCAGTTCTGGTAGCCGCTGTTGCCGAACGGCTCGTTGCCGATGTTGATGATGACGTAGTTCTCCTGGCCGCGCAGCACGCTGGCCAGGCTGATCCAGTAGCCGGCGGCGGACGACAGGGTCGCGGCGGCCCCCTCCTCGCCGTACCCGGTGGTGTCGTGCACCTCCAGGACGCAGATCAGCCGGTTGGCCTTGCACAGCGAAATGACGTTGGCGACGTCGCTGGCATCGTTGCGGGTCCACCGGTGGCCGTTGCTGAGCACCACCCGGACCGCGTTGGCGCCCAGGGACTTGATATTGGCGAAGGAGCTGGTCTGGCTGGGGTACCAGGTGTGTGCGTGGTTGACCCCGCGAAGGACGAACGGAGTGCCGTTCGCCTCGACCAGCCGGCCGTCGCTGACGTGCAGGCCGACGGCGGCGTGCGCGGGCTGGACCAGCACCACGACGGACGTGACCAGGGCGAGCAGCGCCGCGGCTGCGACGCTCAGACGTGTCTTCATGACCTACCTCGGGTAGCGGCCCGTGGGTGACCCACGGGGACGAAAGACACCGGCTGACCTGGCCAGCACGGTGTCGGCGACTACCCGGCCCTTCGCGCAGGCATCAGAGTAGACGGGCGCGTTCCCGCTACGCAACCGGTTAAGTTATTCCGGCCCCGGTATCGGTCGATAGCTCTAGCTGATCAGGCCCTACAAACGCCGCTACCGGCGTCGACGCCCGGTGATCCGGGGTCGACGCCGGTAGTGGACCGGTCAAGTCAGCGGGTCTCGTTCGCCACCTCGTACAGCCGCTCCGGAGTCACCGCGCCGGCGAACAGCCGGCCGTCGTCGGCGATCAACGCGGTGAACAGCGCACTGGAGAACAGTCGGCCGCTGCCCCACGGCCCGTCGACCGCCGGCAGGTCACCCAGCATCTGCATGACCTGCGCGCCCTCGGCGGAGTCCCCGGCGTGCTCTTCGGCCGCCGCTGCCGCCTCGGCCGGCGGCGTGACCACCAGGACGGTGCCCCAACCGCTGCCGACCGTACGGACCGCGTCCTCGCTGTCCGCCCAGCCCTGCGTCAGCTCCTCCAGCATGCCGTCCGTCTCGGCGTCGCCCGGCAGCTGATCCGGACCCCGGGAACCGTCACCCGGCGCCGCGACATCGTCCTCGCCCGCCTCGATCACCTCGGTGCCCGGCGGTGGGTTGAAGACGAACTGCTCCTCATCCGGTGTGTCGAAGCTGACCTGGGTGAACGCCGTCTCGATGGCGGCCCGGTCGGCACCGACCGGATAGACCGCGAGCCGCAGCGGCACGTACTCCACCGAGTCGATCGCGATCCGGATCTCCTCGACCAGCGAGTCCTCGTCGCGCGGGGTGAGCACCAGCTCGTACGCGGTCCGCCCGGCGAGCTCCGCCGAGCGGCCCACCGACACCTCGGTGCTCGGGTCGATCGCCTTGAGCACCTCGTCGGCCGCCGCCTGCGGGGTGACGGGCAGCTCCGGCGCCGGATCGGTGCCGGCCCGCTCGTCCGCCGCGTCGGCGTCGCCCTCGGCCGGCAGCTCGAAGTGGGTGGCCTGCTGCTCCTGGCTGGACCAGATCCAGACGTCCCGCCCGTTGCGGATGACATCGGTCTCGCCCAGCGTGCGGACCATCGCCAGCCGGGCCTGATCCGGACCGGCGTACCAGACGCGCAGGGTCTGCGTACCGTCGATCAGCGAACCGAGCCCGTTGCCGGCGCCGATCTGGCCGGCCAGGTTGAGCGCCGCCGGCAGGCCCAGCTCGGCGCGGTGCACGACCGTCCCGGACATGCCGTCGACCTCGGCGGTCTGCAGGTCGACCAGCAGCTGCTCGGCGCTGCGCGGCGGCAGGACCGGGTCAGCGGACGCGGCGAGCGCCCCCACGGCCACGCCGCCGCCGACGAGTACCGCCGCCGACGCGGTGGGGACCAGCCAGCGCATCGCCGGCCGGGATGTGAATACCGACATCTTCGTACCTCCTGCCACCCATCGTGCGCCGGGTGTACTGAGACGTTGCTGAGAGCCGGTGGCCAAGCTGAGAACACGCTCAGCGACGACGGTCACGGGTAACCCGCTCGCCCACCCATGATGGCACCCTTGACCGGGTGCGTGTTCTGGTGGTGGAGGACGAGGTCCGGCTGGCCGACGCCCTACGGCGTGGCCTGCAGGAGGAAGGCTTCGTCGTGGACGTCGCCGCGAGCGGGCCGGCCGGGCTGGAGCTGGCCCGGCACGGCGGTTACGACGCGATGATCCTCGACGTGATGCTGCCCGGACTGTCCGGCTACCGGGTGGTGCGCCAACTGCGTGCCGAGCGGAACTGGCTGCCGGTGCTGATTCTGTCCGCGAAGGACGGCGAGTACGACCAGGCGGACGGCCTCGACTGCGGTGCCGACGACTACCTGACCAAGCCCTTCTCGTACGTGGTGCTGCTGGCTCGGCTGCGTGCCCTGCTGCGGCGCGGCGCGCCGCAGCGGCCCGCCGTGCTCACCGCCGGTGACCTGAGCCTCGACCCGGCCCGGCGACGGGTCACCCGGGCCGACGCCGAGGTGGCGCTCACCGCCCGTGAGTACGCCCTGCTGGAGTACCTGATGCGGCGGGCCGGCGAGGTGGTCTCCAAGATCGAACTGCTCGACCACGTCTGGGAGGCCAGCGTCGACACCGCGCCGAACGCCGTCGAGGTGTACATCGGGTACCTGCGCCGCAAGATCGGCCGGGATCGGCTGGAGACCGTCCGGGGTGCCGGCTACCGGCTGGTCCCGTGACCGGGCGGCGACCTTCGGTGGCGCATCCCGGTCGGTGGCGGGTGTACCTGCGGGTCCGGCTCAGCCTGCGTACCCGGCTGACCGCGATCAGCGTGCTGGGTCTCGCCGCCGGCCTGGCAGCCGGGGCGATCGGGCTCACCGCCGTTCTCGCGCTGGCACTGGAACGCAGCGCCGACGCCGACACCCGGACCACCGCCGACGCGATCGCCCAGCTGGTGGCCGCCGACGCGGTGCCCGACCCGTTGCCGGTGGCCGGCAACGACGTACGGGTGCAGATCGTCGACGAGCGGGGACGGATACGCGCCGCGTCCATCGGCGCCGACCGGCTCGTCCCGATGCTCTACGCGGGCGAGCGGGAACAGCTTGCCGCCGACCCGACCGGGGCGGTCACCGTGCCGGGTTCCCGGCTCGGTCTGCGCGGCCCGGTCCGGGTGATCGCCCAACCGGCCGGCGGGCCGGCGCAGCCGCGTACCGTGCTGGTCGCCCGGTCGATGGCCGACCTCAACCGCAGCGTCGCCCTGGTCCGGGTGATCCTGCTGATGACGTTCCCACTGTTGGCGGCCGCGGTTACGGTGATCGTCTGGCGGGCCGTCGGGGCGACGCTGCGGCCGGTGGAGAAGCTGCGGGCCGGCGCGGCCGAGATCACCGGTGGCGACCAGGCCGGACACCTGCCGGTGCCCGGCGGTGGCGACGAGATTCACCGGCTGGCGGTCACCCTCAACGACATGCTCGACCGGTTGGAGGCCGCGCGGGCCCGGCAACGCGCTTTCGTCGCCGACGCCGCCCATGAGCTGCGCAGTCCGCTGGCCAGCCTGCGTACGCAACTTGAGGTGGCGCAGCGGCTCGGGAGCCGGACGGACTGGCCGGCGGTCGCCGACGACCTGCTGGCGGACAGTCAACGGCTCAGCCGACTGGTCGACGACCTGCTGCTGCTGGCCCGCGCCGACCAGCAGGCTGACCAGCCCGGTGTGGTGCTCGGCCCGGTCGGTCCGGTGGAACTGGGCGAGCTGGCAGCCACGGTGGCCGCCCGATATTCACGACCGCCGGTGCGGGTGGTGCCGCCGGACCGGCCGCTGTGGATCGCCGGCGACCCGGACGCGCTGGTCCGGGTGCTGGCCAACCTGCTGGACAACGCGGTCCGGCACGCCCGTTCCGAGGTGCTGGTGACCGCCCGACCGGCCGGGCCGCACTGGCACGAGCTGCTGGTCACCGATGACGGTCCGGGCGTCCCACCGGCCGACCGGCAACGGGTCTTTGACCGGTTCACCCGGCTCGACGACGCGCGGGCCCGCGACGCCGGTGGCGCCGGGCTCGGCCTGGCTATCGTCGCGCAGCTGGTCCGCCGGCACGGCGGCACCGTCGAGCTGGCCGACGCGGTGCGGGCGGACGACGCGGTGCGGGCGGACGACGCGGTGCGGGCGGACGACGCGGCGGGACGCGACGCTGCTGCGGCAGGATGCGACGGTGCCCGCCGTACCGGACTTCAGGTCCGGGTCCTGCTCCCGGCAGACCCGGTGGACGACGAGCCCGGCCCGGAATAGACCGGACAGGTCACCGGGCGTTCGCTGCCCGGTCCGTGCAGACCGGGTCGGCCTGCCCGATCACGTCGGCCGAGTAGACCACGGCGACCGTGAAGCAGTAGTCGATCGACTCGTCCAGCCCGTACGCGACGAAGCTGTCCGCACCCGCCGGCAACGTCATGAAGGCCCGGGGCTGCTGATCGCTGCTTCCCCCGGAGATCAGCACCTGTCCCTCGGCACCGGCCGGGTAGGTCCAGGTCAACGTCACGCTGTCCCGGTTGTCGCGCAGGCCCACGCCGCCGGGCGCGGTACCCGGTGCGGCCGGCGGCGTGGCGCTGGTCGGCGTACCCGTTGGGGGGTTGACCTCGGCCGGTGCCCCGGTCGGCCCGGAGGGCGTCTCGTCGACCAGGCTGACGCCGGCCACTACCGCCGCCGCGCCGAGCAGGACCACCACCACGCCGGTGAACACCAGCATCGGCCCGCGCGGGCGGGCAGCGGTCGCCACCGGCTTGGGTACCGGCACCAACTGTCCTCGTTGCCGCCGGACCGGAAGATTCCTGCGGCGGTCCGGTATCCGGCTGAGTTCGCGCCGCGGCAGCCGGGACAGCGTCCCGGTGCTTCGGCCCGTGCCGGCTCCACCGGCTGTGACGCTCGCGGCTGGTCGGTCTGTGGCTCCGGTGCCCGGCCCGTCCGCGACCTCGACGTGCCGGACCGCGGAGTCGGCATCGACCGAGGCGTCCGGGCCCGCGTAGCCCTCGTCGTGCACCGGTGGTGCCGGCTCCGGTCGAGCGCCTGCCCCGTTGGGCACCCGTGGGTTGGGTACGAAGGCAGGGGTCTCCGGTGGTGCCGGTTCGCCGGGCACGGCCGCCGGGTCGCTCATGGAACTGCCGGCTGGGGAGCTGTCGGCCGCTGACGGGCCGGTTGCTTGCCGGAACCGGACCGGCCCGAACGGGCTGACCGGGCCGGCGGCGTCCGAGGCGTCCGGGCGATCTGGTTCGTCAGCGCGATCTGGGCCGTCCGGGCGACCCGGAGCGGCTGGATCGTCGTCGCCGGCACCGGACTGCTCGGGCGGCCACCACGGTTCGTCGAAGAGCCAGATGCCAGGTGACCCGTCCTGGTCGGCGGAGCCGGACGGTGGCAGATCGATCGGCACCCGGGGCGGTGGGATGCTGGCGGGCCGGCCGTCGGCCGGGTCGGGTTCGTCCGGTTGGCGCTGTTCGCCGCCCTGCTTCTGCCCGGTCGTGTTCTGCCCGGCAGGGGAGGGGTCGTCGGCCAGCCAACCACTGGGCGACCAGAGCGGGTCGTCGGCGTCGCCGCCCGCCGGCTCCCGTTCGATCCAGCCGTGCTGGGTCCACGGCCGGCCGCTGTCCAGCTCGGCCGCCGGGTCGGGCACCGATTGGTCCAGCGGTTGGTCCAGCGGGTCGAGCCAGGGTGGGTCGGCCCGGTGCCGTCCGTCCCGATGGCCGTCCGCCTCGTCGTCGGTTGACCGGTCGGCGGGCGGCGTCGCCGACGGTGCGCTCGGTTCCGCCCAGAACGCCGCCGACCAGCGGGGGTCGGCTACCTCAGTAACCGGTGGTTCCGGCTCGATCCAGCCGGGCTCGGCCCAGGCCGGACCGGTAAGCCGGTCACGCCCGGCGGGATCGGCCGCCGGGGCAGCCGGAGCCGCCGGTCCACCGGCCGGCCTGGTGCCGGGCGGCCAGCTGTCCTGGTCCAGGGTGCCGTCGTGGCCCAGGGCGCCGTTGTCGTCCGACCGACGGATCGGGCCCAGGGCGCCATTGTCGTCCGACCGACGGATCGGGCCTGGGGCGCCGTTGTCGTCCGGACTGCGGTCCGGATCCGGGCCGTCGGTGCCGTTCGGCCCGTCGTCGACCGGCCCCTGCCCGCCACAGCGGTGCGCCGGATCCGCCGGCGCCTCGGCCAGCGCGGCGACCTGCCCGACCAGCGGATGGTCCGCCGGCAGGCGGGTGCGGCACAAATCGATGGCGAGCGACAGGCTGACGTCGGACTCGGTGAGCCGGCCACAGTCGCGTTGCATCGCGCCGAGCCGGGCGAGCATCTTGATCCCGGCCGGATGCCCCTCGCCGTACACCTCGCGGTGCAGTTCCCAGGCATCCTCCAGGCGGTCCCGGGCGATGTCGCACTCGCCACGGGCGAACTCGACGGTGGCGAGGTCCGCGTGGGCGGCCAGGACCCGGAGCGACTCGGGGCCGTCGATGGCGCAGAGTTCGTCGATCACCTCGCGGTACAGGTGCGCGGCGCGGGCGTCGCTGCCCACCCGGTGCAGGACGGCGGCGAGGGTGGCGGCGGCCCCGATGGTCCGTTCGTCCGCCGTACCGTGCAGCCGCTGGTTCGCCGAGTACGCGTACGCCGCCCACGCCCGGGCCGCCGGTGCCTCGCCGAGCGCGACCGTCACCCGGGCCAGCAGGCCGGCGGCCTCTGCCTGTTCGGTGCCGGCGTGTGTGGGACGCGGGTCGGTGTCGGCCAACGCCGTGGCCAGCAAGTTACGCGCGCCCGGCAGGTCGCCGACGCTGATCAGGCCGTGCGCCTGCGTGGTGATTTCGCCCAGGCCGAGAGACACGTCCCATCGTGCGTGTCCGACGACGGTCTGTACAAGGGTCTGATGTGGGACAGTTCGCTCATGATGGCGGATTGTTACCGGCCAGATGCTTGACTATCGCTTCGCTGATGATCCGCAGCTGATCGACCTGTTCGGGGGTCAGTTGGTCGAACAGGTGTCGCCGGACCGCGTCGACGTGGCCGGGCGCGGCGGCGGTGAGGGCGGTGAAGCCGGGATCGGTGAGCACCGCGAACTGACCGCGCCGGTCGGTCGGACACTCCTCGCGGCGGACCCAGCCGATCTGTTCCAGCCGGGACACGGCGTGCGACAGCCGACTGCGGGAGGAGTCGGTGGCGTCGGCGAGCTCGCTCATCCGCAGGGTGCGCTGGGGTGCCTCGGAGAGCCGGACCAGGATCTCGTAGTACGCGTGCGGTATTCCCGCGTTCGCCTGCAGTTCGCGGTCCAGGGTCGCGGCCAGCGTCCTGGTGGCGTAGAGGTACGCGCGCCAGGTGCGCTGTTCGTCGTCGTCGAGCCAGCGGGTCATGACCACCATCATACCGGCAATGGTTGAGCGTTGAACTAACTCGCGCTAGCCTTCATCACATGGGAATCCACCGTCTCAACCACGCCGTGCTGTACATCTCGAGCCTCGACCGGAGCCTGGCGTTCTACCGGGACGTGCTCGGGTTCTCCGTCGTGCCGATGACCCCCGACGGCTTTTCCGGCGCGGCCTTCCTGCAGGCACCCGACTCCACCAACGACCACGACCTCGGCCTGTTCGAGATCGGTGGGCACGCCGCACCGTCCGGCGCGGGTCGCGGCACCGTCGGCCTCTACCACCTGGCCTGGGAGGTGGACACGCTCGACGAGCTCGAGCTGCTCGCCACCCGGCTCGCCGCCGCCGGCGCCCTGGTCGGCACCTCCGACCACGGGACCACCAAGAGCCTGTACGGCCGGGATCCGGACGGGCTGGAGTTCGAGGTCGTCTGGCTGGTCCCCGCCGACCGCCTCGACGAGCAGGCGCTCGCCGCCCGCAAACGGATCCGGCCGCTCGACCTGACCCGGGAGAAGCAGCGGTACGGGGCCCGGACCCGCGGTGGCGTCGGCGTCTCGGTGCCGGGCTGAGCCGGCCCACATCTTGGTAGCCGGGTCGGCCCCGCCCGTGCGGGCCGTGACCCGGGCCGGTAGAACGGACGCCATGACAGCCGAGCCGGCGGGCCGGGTCCCGCGCGACCTGTTGCTCCGCCACCTGAGCACCTGGGTTCCCGCCGCGCTGCGCCAGGCCCGCCGCGCCACCTTCGTTCAGGCGTACCAGGGTCCGGCGGGCGCGACTGCGGACGCCGCGCTGCGCGCCGTCGCCGACCACCCGGAACTGGTCACCGGCCGGCACCTGACGGTCGTCACCGTAACCTCCTCCGGTGCCGAGGCGGACCCGACCGGGCTGCCGGCGGCGGTGACGGCCCATCTGCTGCCCGGCGGTCCGGAGCTACTCCCGGTGGCCGTGACCGCCGCCGCGGCCGCCAACGCGCCGCTGTTGTGCCACCTCGACCTGGCCGGTGGCCCGCTGCCCGGACCCGCCGTGTGGCGTGCGTCGACGGCCGGCCGCCCGGCCGAGCTGCTGGTGGTCGGAGCGGCTTCATCAGCTGAGCTGCACCCGGCGTTGACCGCAGCCGGCTTTCCGCTGGTCAGCGTCGTCGAGCTGGTGCCAGCCGGCGCGGCCGGGCAGGTCGACGGCGGTACGTCGTACCCGGTCGCCTTCGCCACCGGGTCCGGCAAACGGATCGAGGCGTTCAAGGAGGCACTCTGGGAGGTCGGTCCGGCGGGGTGGGGGCTGCGTACCGCCGACGATCCGCAGGCAACGGCCGTCGCCGGGCAGGAGCCGGACCACGGGCTCGCCGCGCTGCAGGACCGGCTGTACGCCCATCTCATCGAGTGCGGTTCCCGGACCGTCGCCGAGCTGCGGAGCTTCACGGTGACCGGGACGGTCCACCGGGCCGCCGACGCCAACCGGGCGCTGGCCGGTCTGCTCGCCGCCGACCAGGTGCGGCGCCGGCCGGCGGACGGACGGTTGGCCGGCGACGTGGAGATCACCCCGACCGCCCCGGCTGCCGGCGGGCGTACTCCGTCCACCGCCTGACCAGCAGCGACGCGCCGTGGCGAGTACCCCGACGCTGAACACCATCTGGACGCCCACCGCCGCGCGGGCGAGTTGGCCCTCGGCGTGCACGTCGCCGTATCCGACGGTGGTGAGCGTGCCGATCGCGAAGTGGAGCGCGTCGGTCTTCGTCGTCAAGTCGACGAACTGGTCCGGGTCGCTGAACGAGATGACCAGGTCGGCCAGCGCGAACACGATCACTCCGCCGACCAGTGCGATCGCCAGCCGGGTGAGGCGTACGTCGGACGGATCGGCGGTGATCTGGTCGCGGATCTGCCGCAGCACCAGCGCGGTCACCAGTGCCACGCCGACGACGGTGATCACGGCGCGGACCGCGAGATGCATCCCCGTCACCCCCGGCTCCACCGGGACCAGGTAGTAGAGCAGGACCATCAGCAGGCAGATGGCAGTGGTACGCCGTACCTCGGCCCGGCGGGGCGATCCCGCCGAGCCTTCGCTCGTTGTCCAGCGCCGCTCAGCTACGCGACTTGTCCTGCTTCCACGAGAACGGGCCGGGCAGGTCGTACCGGTGCCTCTTGGCCCGCGAGTTCCACGACCATCGGCCGATCCGGATGGTCCAGGACGAGAACCCGTTCTCGGTGAAGTTCAACTGGAGCGGGCCGAACCGCTTCCGCTTGCGGAACATCACGCCCATCGCTTGCGCTCCCTCCATCGGCAGTCAGCAGGTGGGCTGGTCAGTTCCCTGCCGCGTCGAGCGGCAAACCCACCGTCCACATGCTTGACTAGCGGGACTCCCAGGCGTCCGGCTTCAGGGTCAGTTTGCGGACGTGCGCCGGCATCCGGCCGGTGAGCACCTCGGCGAGGCTGACCTCGTCGACCACCTCGCGCAACGCGGCGCGTACCGCGATCCAGAGCCGGGGCAGGTTCTCCGCGGCGCCCGCGTACCGGGTCTCTTCCGGACGTAGCCCGCGTACCCCCGCCAGTGGCCCGTCCACCGCCCGCAGGATCATGCCGATGGTCACGTCCCCGGGCGGCTGGCTCAGCGTGTAGCCACCCTCCGCGCCGCGCTGTGCCCGGACCACCCCGCCTCGGCGTAGATCGGCCAGCACCGCCTCGAGGAACTTGCGCGGCATGTCCTGCTCGGCGGCGATCGCCTGGGTGGACATCAGCGTCGGGTACGCGGCAGCCAGGATCAGCGCTGCTCGTACCGCGTAGTCGCCGCGCGCGGAGATCTGCACGCCACCATCATGCCGGTTGCCGCGACCCGGTCGGTCACCGGTGGGCGTTCCCGCAGGTCGGCGCGGAAGCTCCCCGGGCTGCACCCCACCTCGCGCTGGAAGAAACGGCCGAAGTTCGTCGGCTCGGGGAAGCCGAGCCGCGCACCGATCTGGGCCACCGGCAGGTCGGTCGCCGCGAGCAACCGTTTGGCCTGCAGGGCCACCCGGTCGTCAATCACCTGTTTGGCGGTCCGCCCGGTCACGGTGAGGCTGGCCCGGGTGAGGGTGCGGACCGCGCAGGACAGCCGTTCGGCGTACTCCTCGACCCGTCGGCTGCGCGCGTGGTCCCGCTCCACCTCGGTTCGGAACCGCCGGAAGGTGTCCCACCTCGACGAGCCGGCCCCGGGTGCCTCGTCCGCCGATGCGGGATCGTCACCGGGGTGGTCATCTGCGGTGGGGGCACCGAACGCCGGCGGGGAGCCGTACGGCAGCAGAGCGATCCGCAGCAGCAGGACCCGCAGTTCATGGCGGAGGAGTTCGTCGACGAGCGCCGTCCGCTGGGGCCGCTGGCTGTCCACGACGAGTTGGCTGACCTCGTTGATGATGGCGTCGGCGTCCTCGCCGGTGAGCTGCCAGTGGGCGAGGGAGGTGGGCCGGTCCGGCATGCCTGGTGCGGCGGTCCATCGCACCAGAATCGCGTCCAGACCGTGCTGTCCGCCGGCCCGGACGACCTGCCCGGCGTGGGCCCACAGCAAGGTGCCGGGTCGGCACGGGTACGCGACGAAGTCGATCTCGTGGCTACCGTGACCGGCGGTGACCAGTAGCAGTTCGTCGTGGGGGAGCAGCCGTGGTCGGGTTGATTCGGCGGCAGTCGGACTGTCACTGAGAGTAGTCGCATTGATCGCTGGCTCCCGGGGATCCGGGTCGGACATCCGGCGGGCGAGCTGATCGGGCTGAACCATCGGTTTCGACGGTAACCGCAGCGCGCCGCAACCGCACCTCGGTGGCCGGGCGCATCCATCCCGACCTCCCGGCCTGCGCCGGGGCACACCAGCGGCGGGAGTACGGCGCATCGCCGTACTCCCGTCACGCGAAACAGCCGTGGTCCCCGCCGGGTCCGGCGGGGCCGGCCGTTCCGATCAGCGCCCGGCCAGCAGCCGGTTCACCGCGGTGTCCACGTCCAGGTGGTCGGACTCGCGACCGCGGGGCACCACGACGTAGGTGCGGCGCAGGAAACGGACCAGCACGCTGCGCGGCACCTCGAACAGCGCGTTGCCGTCCGGGGAGCTCAGCGCGAGCGCGACGAAGTCGCCCCGGGGAGTCGCCCAGGGCCAGACCCGGACGTCGCCGATCCCGGCCGGTTCGTCGAGACCGGTCACCAGAAGTTCGCGGGCGAACGACCAGCTGACCGCTTCACCGCCGGCTGACTCCGCGTGGAAGAGCACATGGACCGCGTACGGATCACTCGGTTCGTAACGCAGGCTGGCTCGTACCGGCAGCGCGGTAGCGTCAGGCGCGATGAGCCGTAGTGACGTCTCGACCTCGACGGTCGTTGGTCGGATGACACTCATGGACGTTCTCCCCCCGGCACCGCTGCGGGACGCCCGCCCCGCTTTCCCCATACTCCGGCCTTGCATTTGACTACGCTCCGTCTATCGCTGATCTCACCCAGTAGAGGGAAGCGGTTCCGGGATGCACTAAAAAAGTCCTTTTTAGATAACTTGTCCGGATCTGCTGAGGTACTGGGACGTGCCCGGCGTCGGGTGGTTCAGACGTCGACTCACTCCGGTAACGTCCAGTGGTGCCCTGTGGTGACGGGGCGGGCGACAATGAGGGGCAAAATGGCCATAAAACCCTCCTCCGCCAAGCGGATGACCGAGAATTCAACACCGGGTCATGCGCCGTACGACCCGGCGGATGAGACTGTCGGACGCGCCGAGTCGGGGGGAGACCAGGTGGGGAGTGACCCGATCGGACGTCAGGGTGGGAGCGGCGCTCCGGTCGCAGTCACCGATCGTCCCGAACCGGAGGCACCGCGTACGTTGTCCGGGTTTCGCCAACGGATCCGGGTGACCCTCGCCCTGATCCGCTCCAATCCCACCGGCCGGATCGCCTTGAAGGTCGGCGTCGGTCTGCTGGGAGCCCTGATTGTCGTCCTCGGCCTGGTGCTGATCCCGCTGCCGGGGCCGGGCTGGCTGATCGTCTTCGGCGGACTGGCGGTCTGGGGTGTGGAGTTCCACTGGGCCAAGCGGCTGCTCGCCTTCGCCCGACGCCATGTCCAAGGGTGGACCCGGTGGGCGACCCGGCAGAGTTGGCCGGTGCGGCTCGGCATCGCCGGGGTGGGCCTCGTCTTTGTCGCGGTCGTGGTCGTCGTCTCGCTGAAGATCGGCCTCGGCATCGACGTGATCGCCAGCTTCCTGCGCTACCTCGCCACCAACTGAGCCGACCGCGACCCGGATGTGCGCCCGGGCGGGACGATCGGGTACAGTCATCCGCGCTGAGGGCGATTAGCTCAGCGGGAGAGCGCTTCGTTCACACCGAAGAGGTCACTGGTTCGATCCCAGTATCGCCCACCATCTATACAGCCAGTAGAGGCACCCCGGACCGGGGTGCCTCTACTGCTGACTGGCTTACCTCGGCTCCTTGTCCGTCAGCGGATCGTCAGCGACACGTCCGGGCAGGGCGCTGGTCCGGCGGCGCGGTCCCCGGACCAGGTTTGGTCTTGGGCTCGATGTTTCGACTGCTATCGGTAGATGTTCGTGCGGTGGTCGATCCGGACGACGTTGACGATCCTGTGCTCCTCGTCGACGGAAAGGACGACACGGTATTCACCCCGACGTGCTCCTCGAAAGCCGTCTAGTTCGTCTCGTAGAGGCTTGGACACGCGCCACGGGTCCTCCCGCAGTGGCCCGTCAAGGAATTCATATACAGCGAAGGCAGCGGCCTCCGGGAGACCTCGAGGTGGTCCAACCCGCAACGCGCGGGACGCCCCTGGTGACAGCCGTACGTCATAGCGATCGCTCACAACTCGTCAGCCTCGTCGCGGCGCCGAGCCTCAAGCGCTACCCGAGCATCGGCGAGTGTGTGGTAGCGACCCTCCTCGATGTCCCTCGCGCCTTCCCTGATGTCCTCGAGCGCGCCAGGTGTCGCGAGGATCTCGCGGGTCATCTGGAGAGACTCGAACTCGTCTACGGAGATCACCATGACGTGGGGCTTGCCGTTCCGGGTCACCACGACTCGATCGTGGGTGGCCGCGACCTCGTCGGCGATCGCGGAGAACCGGGTCTTGACCTCGTTGAGCGGAAGAATCGTCATGACCTGAATTCTAGTTGACCATAATCTTGACCACAAGGCTCCGGTGCTGCTTCCGGTGCTGCGTTCCCGGTGCCGGAACCCGCCGTCCGGGCGCTGCGGCAGGTGAGGTGCGGCCGACCCGACGGGTCGGCCGCACCCGGTGATCATCGACAGTGACCGGTCAGGTCGCGCAGATCGCGTACGCGCGGGTGTACCAGTTGCCGGGGATGCCGGTCGGGTCCTCCAGCGAGATGTCGACGGCGCTGGTCAGCGCGGCGTCCGGGTAGACGCCGGCGTGGATCGCCTGGCCCACCCCGCCGGTGATCTCGGCACCCAACCCGTGCAGCCGCTTACCGGCCGGGCACGAGGCACCGACCACCTTGTCGGCCGAGTTGACCGCCGCGGTCGCGGTGACCAGTTGGAGTCCGGGCAGCGGGTTGGCGCAGACACCGTACGACCAGAGGCTCCAACTGCCGGCGTAGCCGGCCTCGTCCTCGTAGCCGGTGACCGTGGCACTGGTCAGCGCCGAGTTCGGCCGCAGGTCGTCGATCACCACGTTGCCGGCACCGTTCAGGGTGCGGGCACCGACGCTGATCAACTGCTTGCCGGCCGGGCAGCTCGCCGTCGCGGCCTTGTAGCTGTCGGAGTTGCTGGCCGTCTGGAAGCTGACGTACTGCAGCCCGGCCGGGGCCCGGCCGCAGATGCCGTACGCGTGTACCCGCCAGTTGCCGGCGTAGGCGCCGTTCTCCGCCGCACCGGCGGCGAACCGGTCGCTGCTGCCGAGCGCCTGCAGCCGGGTGAACCCGACCTGCCGGCCGCCGCCGTTGACGTAGCCGCCGCCACCGAGGATCCGGGTGCCGGCCGGGCAGACCGCGAGGGCCTCCTTGCTGCTGGTCGAGTCGAGCGCGCTGACGCCGCTGACGAAGACCAGGCCGGGCACCGCCGACGCCGGAGCGGCCACCGCCACCCCGACCAGGGTGCTGCCCGCCACCACCAGCGCGGCCAGCGCCAGGCGTACCAGTCGATTGTTCACTGTGCTCTCCCCTCTCGTGGGATCTGACACAGCTGGGAGCACGGCGCTGCCCGGCCGCCAACAACTTCCCGCTGCAGACATCCTGGTGGCGTCCGCGTCGGGCGTTGACGTTGATCCACTACGCCTGGTCGACTCGACACGCCGACGCCCAGTCAGCTGACCAGCATCCGATCCCCGCCCGTCTGGGCGTCACCGGTTGCGGTGGCGTGGCCCCAGCTGCGGCAGCCAGTCCTGCGGGGTGGTCGACCGGGTGGCTGGTCGTTGCCATCCGCTGGTCGGATCGGGATTGCGGGGTGCCCAGGTACGGGGCGGGTCCAGTCGGGCTCTTCTGATCTGGAGGAGATCGCGGTGGATCCCTTTGATAGAAAAATCGGTAACTACTCATCTTGTCGTAGCTGGTTATCCGACGCGGTGAGAACCAGTAGCGTGGCAGGAGGTGTGATCCGGGGTGTGATCGCGTTTCCGTGCGACGAGGAGGTTCGGGATGGACCCCATGCCTGGGTTGACCTTCGGGCAGCGTCTGAAGGTCTACCGCGAGCGATCCGGTAAGACCCGAGCAGTGCTTGGTGGCCTCGTCGGTCGCAGCGCCGAGTGGGTCAAGGCAGTGGAAACCGATCGGATCCTGCCGCCGCGCGTACACATGCTGGACCGCATCGCCCGTGTGTTGAAGGTGGATGTATCCGCGCTTGTCGGGGAGCTGGGCGGCCGCTCAGCTGCGGTGAATGGGCCGGAGCATCCAGCATTGGCGTCGGTCCGCGACGCCGTGAATCGCTCGGCTCTGTCCAACGACATCGCACCACTACTGTCGTTGCATCAGATCCGCGGACGTCTCGCGGCGGCGTGGCGGGCACGCCATCAGGCGGCCGACCACCGTACGGTGCTCGGTGCTCTGCTGCCGGAGCTGTTGCGGGACGCGCAGCGTGCGGCGTTGACGTACCAGGGCGACGAGCGACGGCAGGCGCAGGCGCTGCTGTCTGAGGTGCTAGGGCTGGCGCAGATGTTCCTGGCCTACCAGCCTGCGGCGGAACTCCTGTGGCGCGTCGCGGACCGTGCGATGGTCGCGGCTCAGGAGTCGGGAGATGCCGAAGCGTTGGCGTGCGCTGGCTGGTTCCTGTGCCAGGTGCACCGGGACGCGGGGGACTGGGACACCGCAATGGCGGTGACGCTGGATGTCGTTTCGACATTGGAACCGCAGGTGGCCGAGTCGAGCGCGAACCTGCTCGCGCTGTGGGGAGCGCTGAACTTCGAGGCCGCCTACACCGCCGCCCGTGCCGGCGAGGAAGGCCGTGCCTGGCGTTACTGGGACCGCGCAGACCAGGTTGCTCAGCGACTTCCACAGACCTTCTACCAGCAGCAGACATCGTTCTCCCAGATCATCATGGGCGTTCACGCGGTGACGGTGGCGGTGGAGCTGCAGAAGTCCGGCGAGGCGGTGCGGCAGTCACGACGAATCGATCCTGCGGCAATCCCGTCGCGGCCGCGTCGAGCCCGACATCTGATAGAGGTAGCCCGTGGTCATCACGGCAAGGGCCACACTGAGGCGGCTGTGGCAACTCTGCGGCAGGCGTACGAGTCGGCACCGGAGACGATTCGCTTCAACGGCTACGCCCGGCAGATCACCCTCGACCTGCTCGACGGGCCACGGGCGATGCGGGATGAGGCCCGTGACCTTGCGCTGAAGGTTGGCTTGCTCGCGTAGCTCGCCGTGAGCGCCGGCAATCACGACGAGCGGTGTTGACTGCGGCGACGCGGGACCAGGTACCGTCTGGCATGGCGGCGCGCCGGGAGGTAGAGGCCCCGACCGCGCCGCCGCCCAGCCTCTACCTGGGGAGACATCATGGATACGTTCGGATCACGGCTGCGGACATTTCGCGAACGCAGCGGTAAGACCCGGGCCGTGCTCGGCGGCCTCGTCGGCCGTAGTGCCGAGTGGGTCAAGGCCCTCGAATCCGGTCGGTTGCTTACACCCCGGCTGCCGATGCTGCTGCGGCTCGCGGAAGTCCTGGACATCGACGACCTGTCCGTGCTGACGGGAGATCAGTCTCTTCCTGTAGCCTCAGTCACCCGTGCCGGCCACCCCGCCATCGACAGCATTGCTGCGGCAATGCACCGAACCACCCTTCCGGTCGGTGATCCGTTGGCGGCCGCTGCCCTTCGTGCTCGGGTGGACCAGGCGTGGACCGCCTGGCATCACGCCAGTGCTGAGCGGACTGCGGTTGCCGCGCTGCTGCCCAGGCTCCTTGTCGATGCCCGGCTCGCGGCACGTCTTCTCGACGGCGCCGATCGTCGACAGGCTGCGACCGAACTGGCTCGGGTCTACCATCTGGTGCAGTTGTACGCGGCGCACCAGCCACAGCCACAGCTGGTCTGGTTGGCGGCCGACCGGGCGATGCTGGCTGCCCAGGATGCGGACGACCCTGGCGCGATAGCTGCTGCCGCCTGGTACTACGCCCACGTGTATCGCTCCGATGGGCAGCCCGACGCCGCCGAGCAGGTGCTCGTGGACGCTCTCGATCTGTTGGACGGCAGCGGTGGTGACGATCAACTAGCCAGGTGGGGACAGTTGCAGCTGGGCTTGGCCCTGGGCCATGCACGAGCCGGCCGGGCCGGGCAGGCCTGGCGCTACTGGGATTCGGCGGATTCCGTCGCACGTCGGCTGGGTACCGGGTACGTGCACCCGTGGTTGATGTTCGGTTCGGTGGTCGTCGACGCTTTCGGGGTGACTATCGGAATCGACCTTGCACGCCCGGGCGAGGCGGTGCGCCGGGCGACGGGGGTCGATTACTCGGCGTTGCCGTCACGGACCCGGCGGTCCGGTGGACTGATCGACGCCGCTCGGGCGCATCTGATGCGACGGGACGAGGTAGCGGTGGTGCATCTTCTGGGCCGGGCCCTGCGCGAGTCGGTAGAAACTGTCCGCCACCAGCCGCACGCCCGGGGCATGGCCATGGAATTGGTAGGGCGAACCGGCGTGGTGGGCGAGGACGCCCGGGAACTCGCGCTGGCGATGGGAATCGATTGGTAGTTGTACCTGGGGTACAGATTGTCCCTCTTGGATGACCGGCCTGCTCATAGCGTGGTGTGTGGGCCCGACGCCGTACCCGCGATCGCCCTTTTCGCGCGTCGGGCCCGCCTAGCGGCGGCGGCCCAGGGTCGACACGGAGAGCCACCCCGGGTCGCCGCCCTCCACATGCCATGAGGGGGACATCGTGCTCGGAAAATGGTTTCAGCGGCCGGACGTCGTGATCGACGTGGTCTACCCGGTGCCGGGTCGTCGCCGGTACGCCGACCGGTGCGCGCCGCCGGACCGCCGGCCCGCCACCCGTACCGATCGGGCGGAGCGCCGTGGCGGTAACGCCGGCCGGTACTACCTGCCGTGACCGCATCGGAGTCGCCGGAGCCGCTGCGGCCGCCCGGGTTGGACGAGCCGGCGCATGAGCCGTGTCGGCCTGCGTGGACGTGCGCGGTGTGCCCGGACGGCACGCCGTGGCCGTGTTCCCCGGCGCGGGTGCAGCTGACCGAGGCGTACGCCGTCGACCCGATCGGTCTGGCGGCGGACCTGGCGGCGATGATGCCGCGCGCCGCCGACGAGGCCGGCATCGTCGACCCGGCGGAGCTGCACGAACGGTTCGTCTCGTGGACGTTCGCCGGCGCGGCCGCGCCGGCATCCGAGGTGAAGCGGCGGTGACGGTCGACGGTGGCGCCGTACGGGTCCGTGACGACCTGCCGATCGGTCGCCGGGTGGCGCAGTGGCGGGCCCGGCGGCGGATGACCCAGCAGGTGTTCGCCGACCGGATCGGCAAGTCGAAAAGCTGGGTCGACAAGGTCGAACGCGGTGCCCGCCGGTTGGACAGGTTTTCGGTGATCCACCAGATCGCCGAGGTGCTGCGGGTCGACCCGGCCGAACTCGTCGGCGCGGCCGGGTCGACGACCCCGCCACCGGGAGTCGGTTCGGCGGTGCCCGGGGTGGAGGCGGTGCGCGCCGCCCTCGCCTGCTACGACATCTTCGGCGTTGCTGCCGTCGCCGACACCGGCACGGCACCGCCGGATGTCGGAGCGACCACCCGGCGGGTCGAGCATGCCTGGCTGGCGTACCGGCACGCCCACTACCCGCAGCTGCTGCGAATGCTGCCCGACCTGCTCACCGCCGCGCGGCGGCTGCACGCCGCCGACCCGGTCGGTGGCGGGCAACCGCTGGTGCAGGTGTACCGGATCGCCTCGTCGGTGCTGGTCAAGCTCGACGAAACCGACCTGGCCTGGTTGGCGGCCGACCGGGCGATGACGGTCGCGTCGACCGCCGGTGATCCGCTGCTGGCGGCGACGGCGGCGGTGCCGCTGGGGCAGACGCTGCGGGCGGTGGGCCAGGGCAGGTTGGCGATGTCGGCGACGATCGCCGCCGCGCACCGACTCGACCCGGCCGGCCCGGCCGCCACGACGGACCCGGCCGAGTCTGCCGGTGACTGGCCGCCGCCGCGGCTGTCGGTGTACGGCACGCTGCTGCTGCAGGCCGCGTTGGCCGCCGCCGAATGCGACGACGCCGCCGCCGTGCGGGAGCTGACCGGGCAGGCCGGAGACGTCGCTGACCAGATCGGCGACGGTCATGACCACCAGCGGAGCGGGTTCGGGCCGACGGCGGTCGAGCTGGCCCGGGTGGTGGCGGCCGCCGACCTCGGCGAGGCGGAAGAAGCGGTACGCCGGCATGCCGCGCTCGTGCGGCGTCCCGGCTGGCGCGGGTTGCCGGCCGAGCACCGGGCGGCGTACCTGGTCGACGTGGCGCGGGCGGCACTGCAGTCCGGTGACCTGGTCACGGCGGGCCGGTCGCTGGTCGACGCCGACCGGGTCGCGTCCGCCGAGGTCCGGCTGCGGCCGTCCGCCCGTACGGTGGTCGCCGAGGTCGCCCGGTGCGCGCCGCCGGCTGCCGGCGTGGCCGGGTTGGCCGCGACGCTCGGGCTGACCCGGTAAGACTGAGTTGCTGGTGACCAGCCCGGATCAAGGAGCAGCGGACCAGCGACGGCTGCCGTTCAGTTCGGCACTGGCACCGACACCACCGTCACCAGACCATCCAAGCCGGCGAAGTCGTCGGGGTTTGTGGTGTAGAGCGGTAGGCGGTTGCCAATGGCAATACTCGCGATCATGAGATCTGCCGTACGTGCTCTCGGCTTGCGCCCTGCGGCCAGTACGGCTGCGACAACTCTGCCGAACGCCCGGGCCGCCTCCGCATCGAACGGAAGCGGGTCGAACTCCGACTCGGCCCGCTGGAGCACGTCCAACCGGCGCGCACGCTCTACTGGGTTGTCGGTGTGATGTGGGCCTGCCGACAACTCGGCGAGGGTGACTGCGCTGATCGACATCGAATCCGGAAGTCGGGTATGGTCGATTTGTCGGCGCAGGATCAGTATGTTGGTGTCGAGCAGCCCGTGCACTTCAGAATTCATAAGGGTCCTGAAGCCCGTTGTCCATTGCGCTGTCCAGATCAGTTCGGAACCGCGCCGCGTCTATCACCGGCGCGTTCGCAGACACCCCCGCGAACTGCTCCCGCGTCACCACTCGATGCCGACGCAGTGGGATCAGCTCCCCGATCGGGGTGCCGTTGCGGGTGACGATGAACGACTCGCCATGCGCGACGGCGTCCATGATTTGTCCGGATCTTGCCCGAAGATCCCGCTGCGTCAGTTCCGCTGCCATACCCGGACCCTAACATGATGTGGCACCAGGTGCTACGTGGTGGCACGATCGGTTGGCCTCAGTACGGCGTGGCGGGGTTGGCCGCGATGCTCGGGCTGACCCGGTGAGGCTGTTGCGCTCGTCCGGACCGCTGCTCTAGGGTCGCGCGGAAAGCGCTTGCCGACCCACCGAGGAGGGCGTGTGCTGGCGACGAGCCCGAAGATCCACAGCGGCATGTGTTCGGTCACCCTGCGGCAGGAGTCGGCGCTCGCCGTACTCGACGTCGCCGCCCGCGCCGGCCTGCGTCGCATCGAGTGGGGTGCCGACGTGCACGTACCGCCGGGGGAGGTCCGGGTCGCCGCCGACGTGCGCGATGCCGGCCGGGACCGGGGTGTCACGGTCGCCTCGTACGGCTCCTACCACCGGGCCGGCGCCGACCCGGCCGACGACTTCCCGGCCGTACTCGCCAGCGCGGTCGCGCTCGGCGCCCCCCGCGTCCGGATCTGGGCCGGTGACCTCGGCTCGGCGCAGGCCAGCGCCGACCAGCGCCGCGCGGTCGTGACCGCCACCCGGGCCGCCGCCGAACAGGCCGCCGACGTCGGGGTCGAGCTCGCGTTCGAATACCACTCGGGCACGTTGACCGACACGGCCGCGTCGACGCTGCGGCTGCTCGCCGAGGTCGACCATCCGGCCGTACGCACGTACTGGCAGCCGCCGCTCGACCTGCCCGACGCCGCCGCACTCGACGACCTGCGGCAGGTGCTGCCCTGGATCAGCGCGGTGCACGTCTTCTCTTGGTGGCCCGGCTACCAGCGGCTGCCGTTGACCGCCCGCGACCGGCTCTGGCGCGACGTCTTCGGGCTGCTGCGCGGTACCGGCCGCGACTTTGATGCCCTGTTGGAGTTCGTGGTCGACGACGACCCCGCCCGGGTCGCCACCGAGGCGGCGGCACTCACCCATCTGACCACAGCGGACCGTCGTGACGGCTGAGCCGGGGCCGCTCGCCCGACGGTGGGCCGCGCTCGGGCAGTCGACCCGGATGACGGCTCTCGGCCAGGCCCGGCAGGCGTTCGACATCGGCGACACCGGTCGGGCGGCCTGGCCGCACGTCGACGACGTCACCGAGCGGGCCATCGTGGCCGCCGCCGAGGCCGACCGGGGTACCGACTGGCCCCGACTGCTGCTGTCCGACTACGCCCGCTACTGGCGCGACGGGGTCCGGACCGCGTACGAGCAGCCCGCCGGCGAGCTGCGGCGGCGTACCGCCACGGCCGCGCTGGCCGCCGCGCTGCACGGCCAGCCCTACCTCGACGAGGCCGCCGACGGGCTGCTGCAGCTGTGCGAGCAGAGCACCTGGTGCTGGGCGGCGCACGAGCAATTCGCCGCCGAGGCCGGTCGGGTGGTGCCCGACGTCGACCGGCCGTTCCTTGACCTCGGGGCGGCCGAGACGGTCGCCGTGCTGGCCTGGGCCGACCTGATCCTCGGCGCGGCGCTCGACGAGCGCACTCCGGGGCTGCGCCAACGGATCCGCCGGGAAACCCGGGCCCGGGTGGTCGAGCCGTTCCTGGGCAGCCGCGACTGGCACTGGCTCGGCCTGGACGGGCACCTGCACAACTGGAACCCGTGGATCCACGGCCACCTGCTGGCCGCCGCGTTGTTCCTGGTCGACGACCCGGACGCCCGGACCCGAACGGTCGACCTCGTGGTCGACGGACTGGACCGCTACCTCGGCTCGCTGCCCGCCGACGGCGGCTGCGACGAGGGGTACGCGTACTGGTGGAACGGCCCGGCCCGGTTGGCCGAAGCGCTCGACCTGCTCGACCGGGTCCTCGGCGGGCGGCTGGACCCGTGGGGGTGGCCGCCGCTGCCGGCGCTGGCCCGCTACCCGCACCGGGTGGCCCTCGGTGACGGCTGGTACGTCAACGTCGGCGACGGGCCGGCCCGGCCGAGCGCCGCGCAGGCGTGGCAGGTGCCGCACCGGTGGGGCCGGGCCACCGGCGACCAGCAGGTGATCGACTTCGCGGCCAGCCACCGTACCCCCGGTGAACCGGCCGTGACGGTCGCCGCCGGGCTGGGTCGGGCGGTGCTCGGGTTGGCCGACCCGCAGTGGACCTCGCAGCTGCCGACCGCGCCGCCGTTGCCGGCCACCAGCTGGCTGCCCGACCTGCAACTGCTGGTCAGCCGGGAGCGGGCCGGTAGCCCACGCGGGCTGACCGTGGCGGTCAAGGGCGGGCACAACGACGAGAACCACAACCACAACGACGTCGGCTCGTACCTCGTCGCGCTCGACGGCGCACCGGTGCTGATCGACCTCGGCCAGCCCACCTACACCGCGATCTCCTTCACCGACCGCCGCTACGAGCAGTGGGTGACCCGCAGCGAATGGCACAACCTGCCGGTCGTCGGCGGTCACGGGCAGGCCGCGGGCCGCGACTTCCGGGCCTCGTCGGTCGCCGTCGAGACCGGCGTCGACGCCGACGTGCTGCGGCTCGACCTGGCCGGCGCGTACCCGCCGGAGGCCGGCTGCCGGTCCTGGCGGCGGCAGGTACGGCTGGACCGCCGCCGGGCGGCGGTGGCCGTCACCGAGCGGTGGCAGGTCGACGACCCCACCGGCCTGCGGCTGCACCACGTTGTGGCCGGCGAGCCGCTGACCCACACCGCCGGGCGGCTCGCCGTACGGACCCTGGCCGGCGGAATCCTCGTGCTGGCCTGGGATGCGCAGCTCGGTGTCGGCCGGCTGGACCGGCAGCCGGTCGACGACCCGCTGCTGCGCGACGTCTGGGGCGACGCCGTGCACCGGCTGGTGCTCACCCTGCCGGCCCAGCGGACCGGTTCCGTCACCGTGACCGTGACCGTGACCGTCAACGGAGGCACCGAATGATTACCGACGAAGAGGTCGCCGATGACCGGCGGCTGTCGCCGTACACCGGATACACCCGGGCGCACTGGGCGGCGGCCGCCGACCGGATGCTGCTGGCGCTGCGCCCGTACGCCTCACCCGACCATGCCCGCATCGACCTGCCCGGCCGGTCCAGCGCCTACGGGCCGGACAGCGACTCGCTGGAGGCGTTCGCCCGGTCGTTCCTGCTGGCGGCGGTCCGGCTGCGCGGCGGGGCCGGCGCCGACCCGCACGGCCTGGCCGACTGGTACGCGGCCGGGCTGCGCGCCGGCACCGACCCGACCTCGCCGACCGCCTGGCCCCGGCCGGACCGGCTGGACCAGGCCAAGGTCGAAGCCTGCTCGATCGCGCTCGGGCTGCACCTGACCCGGCCCTGGCTGTGGGACCGGCTCGACGAGGCGACCCGGCAACGGACCGTCGACTGGCTGGCGACTGTCGTCGGTCAGCCGTATCCGCCGATCAACTGGGTGTGGTTCCAGATCGTCGTGGAGACGTTCCTGCGCTCGGTCGGCGGGCCGTGGTCGACTGAGGACATCGAGTCCGGGCTGCGGGTGCACGAGTCGCTGTACCGGACCGACGGCTGGTACTCCGACGGCCCGGAACGCGCCTACGACCACTATGTCGGCTGGGCGCTGCACGTGTACCCGCTGCTCTGGGCCGATCAGGCCGGTGAGCTGTGCCCCGACGGGCTGCGTCAGGCGTGGCGGCAACGGCTGGCGGCGTTCCTCGACGACGCGGTCCGGCTGATCGGGGCCGACGGGTCGCCGCTGATGCAGGGCCGCAGCCTGGCGTACCGGTTCGCGGCGGCCGCACCACTGTGGGTCGGCGCGATGACCGGTGCGACCGACGTGGCGCCGGGGGTGCTGCGGCGGGCGGCCAGCGGGTTGCTGGGTCACTTCCACGACCACGGGGCACCGGACCGGCGTGGCCTGCTGACCATCGGCTGGCACCACGAGTGGCCGGCGATGGCCCAGTCGTACTCCGGGCCCGGGTCGCCGTACTGGGCGGCGAAGGGGATGCTGGGGCTGGCCCTGCCGGCCGGTCATCCGGTGTGGACGGCGACCGAGCGGCCGTTGCCGGTCGAGCGGGCGGACCTGCTGGTGGCGCTGCCGACGCCGGGCTGGCTGGTCGCCGGCACCCGCCGCGACGGCGTGGTCCGGGTGGTCAACCACGGCACCGACCACTCGGTGCCCGGCGACGAGCGCGCCGATTCGCCGCTGTACGCCCGGCTCGGCTACTCGACGGCGACGATGCCGCCGCTGACCGGGGCCACCATCGGCGACCCGTCGGACAATTCGGTCACGGTGGTCGACGCGACCGGCCGACGCAGTCACCGCAACGGGTTCGTGACGGTCGACTGCCGGCTGGTCGACGGGGTCGGTTGGGCGGTGTCCCGGGCCGACACCCACTGGGTCGACACCGCCGACGACACCGGCCCGGACCACGGGTCCGGCCGGCGGGGCCGGCTGCGTCGGGGTCCGGTGGTCACCATGGCCTCGGCGGTGCGCGGCCCGACCGAGGTACGGCTGGCCCGGGTCGACTCCGCCGACGGTCTCGACGGCGGCACCGTGCTGGAGGTCAGCGGCTGGCCGGTCGCCGGTGACGTACCGCCGTCGGCGCGTACCGGCGACGACCCGCCGGTGTCCGTCGTGGCCGGCGCCGCGGTCACGTCCCGGCTGGTCGGCGTGGCCGGCTTCGAGCATGCGCAGGTACGCCGCGAGCAGGCCAGCTCGCCGCTGGGTGATCGGGTGGCGGTGCCGGTGTTGCGGACCGCCGCCGCGCCGGTGCCCGGCCGGGTGCACGTCGCCGCCGTGACCCTGACCGGCACCGGATCTGATCCGGCCGACCCCGGGGGAGACCCGGCCGACGCGGCGGTGCCGGTGGTTGCGGTGACGGCCGGCGGCGCGGGCGACACGATCGACATCCGCTGGCCGGACGGTCACACCTCGACGATGCTGCTGCCGGCCGCGCCGGGGTGAGATCAGCGCGGCGGCCGGGGCGTGGACGAGTCGCGGATCACCAGTTCGGGAGTGATCAGCACCCGTTGCACCGGTCGGCGTCGGCCCTCGACCAGCCGGGCCACCATCAACTCGACCGCTACCCGGCCCACCTGGTTCTTCGGCGGGCGCACGGAACTGAGCGCCGGCTCGGCCAGGTGCGCCACCTCGTCGTCGTAGGACACCAGGGCGAGCTGGTCGGGGATCGGCACGCCCTGCTCGGCGCAGTACTGCGCGACCGACATGGCGTCCGGGTCGCCGTGCACGATCAGCGCGGTGACGCCTTCGTGGCGGCACCGCCGCAGCACGTCGCCGATGATCCCCCGGTGCCCCGGGGCGTCCAACGCGACCGCCTCCCGGATCACCAGGTCGGCGGGCAGGCCGAGGTCCGCGCAGGCCAGCGCCCAGCCCTGGGCGAGGTGGGCCGAGGTGGGACTGCCCTTGGACAGCACCAGGCCGATCCGGCGGTGTCCGTGCTCGTGCAGGTGCCGTACGGCCATCTCCAGGCCGAGGGCGTGGTCGCTGCGGACCCATTCGAGCTGGCGCAGGGTCGGGGTCCACCGGGGGGCCTGCCGTTCCACCAGGATCGTCGGCACCGGCAGGTTGCCGATCCAGGCGATCATGTCGGCGGCGCCGTCGGTGTCCAGGCTGGGTGCCAGCAGCAGACCCTGCACCTGCTGTGCGTCGATCAGCCGGGTGATCTGCCGGCGGTCCTCGGCCGGGTCGTAGCTCGACCCGCGCAGCTGGATGTGAACGCCGAGCGAGGCGGCGGCGCTGCGGGCGCCGGTGACGATCTGCGGCCAGTAGTAGTCCAGTGACGGCACCACCATGCCGATGGTGAACCGGGTCGGCGCGACCCGGGGTCGTCGCGGTGCCGGCCCGAGCTGGGTGGGCAGGGTCGCTCCGCCGTGCACCCTGGTCAGCAGGTTGCTTTCGGCCAGGGCGGCGATGTCGCGGCGTACGGTCAGCTCACTCACCCCGAGCAGCGGGGCCAGGTCGGCCACCCGTACCGAGCCGTGTCGGCGCAACTCCTCCAGCAGCCGCTCCCGGCGCTGCAGGTTGAACATCCGATCCGCCGGCATGGGCACTCCCGTCCATGTTCGTTCGCGAACGTTTCCGACCGAATGAGATCGGCTGGTAGCGAGCATGTTCACTGCAGGTTAACCATGTCACATCGGCGAATCCAGCAGGTCCCCACGACGTCGGACGTCGGCCGGAGGTTCGCCACCCGAGGAGACACGTTGACGGTGCACACCCCGCCGCAGGCGCTCGTCGTGATGGACCGGGACTCCTACCGGGCCCACTTCGACGAGCCACGGCTGGAGCGCCTCGGCCGTCTCGTCGCCCTGGCCGACCCGGTCTGGGCCGACGAACTCGACTCGCCGGCGGTACGCGCCCGGCTGGCAACGGTCGAGACGCTGGTGACGTCCTGGGGGGCACCCCCGCTGACCCGGCAGCGCCTGGACACCGCGCCCGCCCTGCGCGCCGTCTTCCACGCCGCCGGCAGCGTCCGGTCACTGGTGACCGACGAGGTGTGGCGGCGCGGCATCCAGGTCAGCACCGCCGCCGACGCCAACGCCGTGCCGGTCGCCGAGTACACCCTCGCCGCGATCATCTTCGCCGGCAAGAAGGTGCCGTTCATCGCCGCCGACCCCGACCGGGCGTACCGGGGATGGAGCCACCACCACGGGCACGGCGACCTGTCCAACTACCGGCGCACCATCGGCGTCGTCGGCTTCTCCCGGATCGGCCGCCGGGTCGTCGACCTGATCGGCTGCCTCGACTCGGCCCGCTGCCTGGTCGCCGACCCGTACGCCGACCCGGCCGAGGTCACCCTGGCCGGCGGCACCCTGGTCGAGCTGGCCGACATGCTGCCGCACAGCGACATCCTCACCCTGCACGCGCCGGAACTGCCCAGCACGTACCGAATGATCGGCGCGGCCGAACTCGCGCTGCTGCCCGACCACGCGACCGTGATCAACACGGCCCGGGGCAGCCTGGTCGACCCGGCCGCGCTCGCCGCCGAATGCCGCTCCGGCCGGCTGTACGCGATCCTCGACGTCACCGACCCCGAACCGCTACCCGTCGACGCCGCCCTGCGTGGCAGCCCGAACGTCATGGTCAGCCCGCACCTGGCCGGTTCCCTCGGCACCGAGATCCACCGGCTGACCGACCACACCCTCGACGAACTGGCCCGCTGGACCGGCGGGGAACCGCTGCACGCCGAAGTCACCCCGGACGCGTTCACGCTGCACGCCTGACCGGCCGGGCTCCGCACCCCCGTGAAACCCCGCACCCTCCGCAAAAGGAGTCACCTGATGAACCGACACACCGGCAGGATGAACCGACACCTCGGCAGAGTGTTGGCCGCCGCGACCGCCGCACTGGTTCTCGTCACCGCCGGCTGCGGTGGTGGCGACGAGCCGGCCGTCGGCGACGACGGCCGCGAGATCCTCACCATCGCCCTGTGGAACTACGACAGCACCCCCGAGTTCGCCGCCCTGATCGACGGGTTCGAGGCCGCCCACCCGGACATCGACGTGCAACCGGTCGACATCCTCGCCGACGACTACGCCGAGAAGGTCACCACCATGCTCGCCGGTGGCGACCAGACCGACGTGCTCACCATGAAGAACGTCACCGACTACTCCCGCTACGCGCTGCGCGGCCAGCTGGCGTCGGTCGCCGACGAGGCCGCCGACCTCGACCAGAGCAAGTACCTCAGCCTGGAGCCGTTCAACCTCGACGGGGACTACTTCGCGCTGCCGTACCGGCAGGACTTCTGGGTCCTGTACCACAACAAGGCGCTGCTCGCCGACACCGGCGCCGACCTGACCAGCCTCACCTGGGCCGAGTACGCCGACCTGGCCAAGCAGCTGACCACCGGCAGCGGCCAGGACACCGTCTACGGCACCTACCACCACACCTGGCGCTCCATCATCCACTCGACGGCGGCGGCGCAGAGCGGCGGCGACCTGATCGGCGGCGAGTACGGCTTCCTCAAGGACCGCTACGAGATGGTGCTCGACCTGCAGGACGCCGGCGCCACCATGCCGTGGGCGACCGCGTCGACGCAGAAGGTCCAGTACCACACGATGTTCTCCACCGGGCAGGCCGCGATGCTGCCGATGGGCACCTGGTACGCGGCCCGGCTGATCGAGGAGAAGAAGGCCGGCAGCATCGACGTCGACTGGGGCATCGCCCCGCTGCCGCAGGTCACCGAGGGCGGTCCGGTCACCACCTTCGGCTCGCCGACCGCGTTCGCGGTCAACAACAAGGCCCGCAACTCCGACGCCGCCCGGGCCTTCGTCGCCTGGGCCGCCGGCCCCGACGGCGCGGCGGCGATCGCCAGCATCGGCGTCTACCCGGCCTACTCCGACGAGACGATCACCGAGACCTACTTCGGCGTCGACGGCATGACCAACGACGAGGTCGCCCAGGCGGCGTTCCAGCCCGACGAGGTCGTGCTGGAGATGCCGGTCAGCGAGAAGTCCTCCGACGTGGACGTCATCCTCACCGAGGAACACGAGCTGATCATGATCGGCGAGCGGGCCGTGGACGACGGGATCGCCGAGATGGGCAAGCGGGTCACCTCCGAGGTCGACTGACCCCTGTCATGGCGATCCACACCCCGATCGACACCGTACGCACCCCGGTGCCCGGCGGTCCGCCGCCGGGCACCGGGGCGGCCCGTCGGCTGCGCCGACGCAACACCCTGGCCGGCTGGAGCTTCATCCTGCCGAACTTCATCGGCTTCGCCGCGCTCACCCTGGTGCCCGTCGTCGCCGCGCTGGCGCTGGCCTTCATGGAGTGGAACTCCTACAGCACCCCGGAATGGGTCGGGCTGGACAACTTCCGCCGGATGGTAGGCAGCGAGACGTTCTGGACCGCGCTGTACAACACCACCTACTACGCGCTGGGGCACATCCCGTTGACCCTGGTCGCCGCGCTCGGCTTCGCCGTACTGCTCAACCGGGCGCTGCGCGGCGTACGGTTCTTCCGTACCGCGTTGTTCTTCCCCTACATCACCGCGCTGGTCGCGGTGGCCGTGGTGTGGAACATGCTGTTCAACCCCGACGCCGGGCCGGTCAACCAGCTGCTGCGGGCGATCGGCGTCGACAACCCACCCGGCTGGACCACCTCGACGACCTGGGCGATGCCGGCGGTGATCATCACCAGCGTGTGGCGGGACATGGGCTACTACATGGTGCTCTACCTGGCCGGGCTGCAGACCATCCCGGCCGAGCTGTACGAGGCGGCCCGCACCGACGGGGCGTCGGCCTGGCAGCGGTTCCGGCACATCACCGTGCCGTCGCTGCGCCCCACCACCTTCTTCGTGCTGATCATGCTGACCATCTCCAGCTTCAAGGTGTTCGACCTGATCCAGGTGATGACCGAGGGCGGTCCGGGCCGCGCCACGCTGGTGCTGTCGCAGCTGATCTTCCGGGAGGGGATCACCCAGGGCCGGTTCGGCTACTCGTCGGCGATCGCCATGGTGCTGTTCGTGGTCGTCCTGGTGATCACCGTGGTCCAGTTCCAGCTGCAGCGGAGGGGGGAACGATGAGCCTCGCCGTGCTGCGCCGGGCCGTCCTGCAGGTGCTGCTCACCGTCCTCGGCCTGGCCGTGCTGGTGCCGTTCGCCTGGATGCTGGTCTCCTCGGTCAAGCTGGACTCACAGGTGCTGACGGTGCCGATCCAGTGGATCCCGCAGGAGTTCCACTTCGACAACTACGTCCGCATCTGGGACCGGATCCCGCTCGGAACCTACCTGTACAACTCGATGTTCCTCAGCGTCACCATCACGTTCCTGCAGGTGCTCACCGGCAGCTTCGCCGCGTACGGCTTCGCGAAGATCAGTTTTCCGGGCCGCGACCTGCTGTTCCTCGCCTACATCGCCACGATCGCCGTGCCCTGGCAGGCGTACATGGTGCCGCAGTACATCATCATGGAACGGCTCGGCCTGGTGAACACCCACCTGTCGCTGATCCTGCTGCAGGCGTTCGGCGCGTTCGGCGTGTTCCTGATGCGCCAGTACTACCTGACCATCCCCGACGAGCTGACCGAGGCCGCCCGCATCGACGGCCTCAACGAGTACGGCATCTGGGCGCGTATCGTGCTGCCGCTGTCCAAGCCGGCGCTGGCCAGCCTGGCGCTGCTCACCTTCGTCAACACCTGGAACGACTACATGGGACCGTTCATCTACCTGACCAGCAACGACCTGTGGACCGTGCAGATCGGGCTGCGGACCTTCATCGGGCTCTACGAGGCCGAGTACGCCATGATCATGACCGGTTCGGTGCTGTCGATCCTGCCGATCCTGGTCGTCTTCCTGTTCGGCCAGCGCTACTTCGTGCAGGGCATCGCCACGAGTGGGTTGAAATGACGGCGGCCGGTATGCGCCAACCGGCCCGGCAGCCGCTGCGGCCGTCGCTGACCGCGCGGGTCAACGTCGGCGCGGACACCTGGTCTGTCATCTGGTCGCTGGTGCACCGGGTGCTGGTGGTCAACCTCGGGCTGGCCATCACCAACCTGCCGCTGCTGGTCGCGCTCGCCGTGGTCGCCCAGCCGTGGCGATACCCGGTCTTCTTCGGGCTGCTGTCGGTCAGCGTCGGGCCGGCGGTCGCCGCCGCGTTCGGCTACCTGCGGCAGGCCGAGAACGACGACCGGGCACCCGTACGCGAGTACTTCCGCGCGTACCGGCGGAACTTCGCCGCAGCGACGCGGCGCTGGGCGGCGGCGACAGCGCTGGTGGCGGTCCTGGTGACCGACATCGTCTGGCTGCACGACGCCGGCGCTGCGGCGGTGCTCGTACCACTACTGGTCGTCACCGCCGTCGTGGTCCTGGCCACGACGGTCCTGCTGCTGGCCCTGGTCGAGCTGGCCCCGGGCCTGGGCGTCCGTGCGGCGGTCCGGGCCGCGGCCTGGTCGGCGGTACGGCGGGCCCCGTTGAGCCTGCTCAGCCTGGTGGTGCTGCTGGCCGCCCTGCTGTCGGTCAACCAGGCGCCGCTGCTGGCGTTGGCGACGCTGCCCGGCTGCGCGCTGCTGGTCGTCTGGGTCAACAGCCGTGCCGCGCTGGCGTCGAGTACGTGACGTACTTGACGTACGCCCTTCCCTGCGGCACGCTTGTCTAGGAGCACGAGGAAGGTGGCCCGATGTCGATCACGCACTATGACAGCTACACCGAGGCTCGCGCGCACTTGAAGGATCTGCTGGATGCGGCCGAGCGGGGTCGCGTGGCTACGGTCAGGCGGGATGCGGCGCGGACAGCCGTGGTGGATGTTGAACGTCTTCGCTCCTCCCTAGCATCGCTCAGCATGCCCCGCGCGCAGGTCGTCGCTGAAGCGGGCGGATGGTCGGTTTTCATCCCTGGCCTGCCCATCGCGGCGGACGGCGCGACGTTCGACGAGGCGATCACCGAGATGATCGTGGCGCTGCGCGAGTACGCCGAGGATTGGCAGGAGCGCCTGCTCGACGCTCCGAATCACCGGAACAATTGGGCGCTGGTACAGATGATCAGTCTTAGTGACGATGATCAGTTGCGGGACTGGCTTGCGGGGGCCGGCCGGTGACCTGGCCGCCGCCCACTCGTCAGGACCACGAAAGTTTCTGTGATACCGAAGGATGGAAGCGGGTGCGTGACGCCCGCGGCCGCACGGGCACCCATCACGTCACCTACGAGTTCGCTTTGCCTGACGGTCGCATCCTGCGGACCCGGATCTCGCACCCAGTGGATCGCAGCACATACGGGTCAAGCCTTTGGAGTCACATCCTTCGAGACCAGCTTCATGTCTCAGAGCCGGAGTTTTGGAGCTGCGTCCGGGATGGGGTCAGGCCCGATCGAGGGATACCCGAGCCGCCCGCCGAGGCGCTTCCTGCCGATCTCGTCTATCTGCTGATCACCCGCGTGGGCCTCGACGAGTCAGTGGTCGCAGCGATGAGCAAGGCGGAAGCGGTCGAGCGGCTGAACCGCTACTGGACCGAGGGCGGATGACCCGACCGCGCACGGCGTGGCGAGCTGAAATGCCGCCGCCACGGGAACACGCTTCCAATCTGTCGGCTCTGCCGAGTGTGGTGTCAGTCGTCGTTTGAGCCGGAGATGATCTGCCGTGGTGCCATGGTGATCGTCTGCGGCGTGCTCATGGTGGTGGATCTCGGCTACGACGCCCGGCAGGTGCGCTCGGTCATCGACACAATACGGTGAGCCGACCTGGCCGACCCCGCTGCTGGCGCTGGCACCCGATGCGGCTCCGCTGACGTGCTCCCTGGTGAACCGTGTTTCGAAAGGGGATCGTGTCAAGAGAAGGGTACGGTCGACGTGGTGGCGCTCGGTTCGACCGCGCCCCTCCACGCCGCCGCTAGGGAGCCACGACGATGATCATCGTTGATCCGCGCTGGCCGACCACCCTGCGTGCCTTGCGTAAGCAGTCTGGTCTCTCCTATCGGGAACTTGGACGACGGGTCGCCTACTCGTCCAGCTACCTGTGCGAACTTGAGGCTGGCCGCAAGACACCGACGATCCAGGTCGCCAGGCACCTCGACGTGGCTCTCGGCGCGAGCGGCCGGCTGGCGCAACTCGTCGTCGATGATGCCGGGCAACTCGACGACGACCAGCGTTCCCGTCTCGCGGCCGGCGACACCAGCGCCGCCGCAGCAGAGGCGCTGGCAGTGATCCTCGCCCAACATCGCCATCTCGAAGATGTCGTCGGGTCGGCTGCGGTCGTTGACGCCGCAGCCGCGCACATGGCTGCGGTCGAGCAGTTGGCTTCCAGCGCCACCGGGGCTGGTCGAGCCAGGCTGCTGCATGTCGTCGCACAGTCCGCGCAACTGGTCGGATGGCTGCAGATGACCCTCGGCCGGTACGCGCAAGCCCGTCGAGTTCTCGCTCAGGCCGAAGCGGCGGCAGTGGCTTCGGGGGACGTCGACCTGACCGCTCTCGTGATCAGCTTCCAGGGACATCTGGCGGAACTGTGCGGGCGTCCGGCGGAAGCTGCGGAACTGTCCAGAGCAGCGCTTGCTGGCGGCGCCGAGGTCTATATCGGTGAGCGGGTCTATGACACACTTCAGCTCGCTCGGGCCGTGGCGCACGTGGACGGCCGGCAAGCAGCGACTGAGACAATCCGAGAAGCTGATCAACTCGGGGCGGAGTTCGAGATCAGCGGCGACGACCCGCCGCCGTGGCACTACTACCGGTCGTCTGCCTTCCTGACAATGGAACGCGGCCTCGTACACGCGATCCATTCCGGCGTTGACCGGCATGCCGCCGATGCCGCGATCGCAGACCTGACCGCTGGTCTTGCTGCCCTTCCTTACGAGCAGCGGCATGCGGAGTGGGCCGGTGACTATCTACTCGCGATGGCCGACGTGCACTCGGCGATCGGCGACCGGAAAGCGGCGACGAAGGCGTTGGACGAAGTCGCTGTGGTCGCCGACGCCACCGGGTCGGCGCGTCTGCGTCAAGCTGTTCGCAAGCGGCCGGCGAACGGCTGACCAGTAGACCTCACTGAATGTGCCGGGCAGGCTACTTGCAGAGGTTGCACCGTCGCCTCCCGCATTGGGGTGGTGAGTTCGGCGGCGGCGCGGCCTCGCGTTAGCTGGGCCCGGCGTCGCATCCCGTGATCGCCCTTTTCGCGCGTCGGGCCCGCCCGCTGGGCGGCGGCTCGGGGTTGACGTGGAGAGCCACCTCGGGTCGCCGCCCTTCCAACTCTCGTTGAGGGGGCGTTGTGTTCGGGAAGTGGTTTCAGCGTGCGGATGTGCCGGTGGATGTGGTGTATCCGGTGCCGGGTCGGCGGCGGTTTGCCGATCGGACGGTGTCGCCGTCGGATCGGCGGCCGGCGACGCGGACGGATCGGGCGCAGCGCCGGGGCGGTAACGCCGGCCGGCACTTCCTGCGGTGAAGAAGCCCCGTTCCGGCGGTGGGCCGGTGCATGAGCCAGTACGGCCGTCGTGGTGTTGCGCGGTCTGTCCGGACGGGACACCCTGGCCGTGTCCGCCGGGTCGGACGCAGTTGGCGGAGGCGTACGTGGGTGAGCCGTTGGCGTTGTCGGTCGACGTCGGTGAGCTGCTGACCGTGGCGGCCGAGGAGGCCGGGATCACCGACCCGGCCGAGTTGTACGAGCGTTTCGTGTCGTGGACCTGGATCGACGCGGGTGGCAGGCGATGAGCGTGGCCGTCGGGCGTCGGATCGCGCTGTGGCGGGTACGGCGGCGGATGACCCAGCAGGTGCTCGCCGACCGGGTCGGTCGGTCGAAGAGCTGGGTGGAGAAGGTGGAGCGTGGTGTCCGGACGTTGGACCGGTTCTCGCTGATCCGGCAGGTCGCCGAGGTGCTGCGGGTCGACCCGGCGGAGTTGGTCGGCCCGGACCGGCCAGCGGAGGCCGGTGGGGCGGTCGACGGGGTGGCGGCGGTCCGAGCGGCGCTGGCCAGCTACGAGGTGTTCACCGCCGCCGACAGCGGACCGGCAGGGGAACACGAGGTCACGCAGCGGGTGGAGCATGCGTGGTCGACGTACCAGCACGGGGATTATCCCCGGTTACTGCGGACGGTGCCGGAGTTGCTGGACGCCGCTCGCCGGGTGCACGCCACCCGGCCTGCGCCTGGGGCGGAGCTGTTGGTGGGCGCGTACCGGATCATCGCGCTCGTGCTGGTCAAGGTCGGCGAACCTGAGCTGGCCTGGTTGGCGGCCGATCGGGCGCTTGCCGTGGCCGGCAGCGATCCGGTGCTGGCCGGGTCGGCGGCGGTGCCGCTCGGGCAGGCGCTGCGTGGGTTGGGCCAGGACCGGTTGGCGATGACGACGACGGTCGCCGCCGCCGACCGCATCGCGGCGGCGTCTGTCGAGCGCGGCACGGTGTACGGGACGTTGCTGCTGCAGGCCGGGTTGGCCGCTGCCGGCTGCGGCGAGACCCACAGCGTCGACGAGCTGCTCGGCCGGGCCGCTGACGTCGCTGGCCGCATCGGCGACGGGCTGGACTACCGCACGGCGAGCTTCGGCCCGGCGGCCGTCGAGCTGGCGCACGTCGTGGCGGCCGTGGAGTCGGGCGACGCCCGGCAGGCGGTACGCCGACACGAGGCAGCCGCCGGGCGGCAGACGTGGCGCGGGCTGCCGGCGGAGCATCGGGCGGCGTACCTGGTGGACGCCGCGCGGGCGTACCTCGACGTCGGTGACTTCACGGCGGCGGGACGGTGGTTGGTCGAGGCGGACCGCGTCGTACCGGCTGAGATTCGCTGCCGGCCCTCCGCCCGTACGGTCGTGGCGGAGATTGCCCGGTGCGGGCCGGACATGGCCGGCGTCGCCCGGCTGGCGACGGCCCTCGGCCTGACGACCGGCGTTCCGTGACGAGGGAACCTGTATGACCCTCAACCCGCCGGTTTCACGACAATGCAGGTTCCCTCGTCGGCGTCAGGCGGGCGGGCTGCGTCACCGCGTTCCTCGGTGAGGTGGAAGGCACTGATCCATGCCTCGGTACGCGCGCGTTCCGTCGCCAGCGCGGCATCGTCCCCATCGTGCAGTTCGCTGCGGACGTCGTCCCAGTCGTGGAACTCGGTCATTGACTCTCCTGTCAGCGGGTCAAGGGGTGACCATACGGGCCACCCAAGATGTAAGTATAGTTATAGTAACTACACTTACATTGGTGTGACGGGGTGGTGGGGTGGAGAAGCCGGCGGAGATCTTCGACCGTGACGTCGAGTGGGACGAGTTGGTCCGGTTCGCGCGCCTGCCGCAGGGCGGGGCGACGCTGGGAGTGGTCTCCGGTCGTCGTCGTCAGGGCAAGACGTTCCTGCTCGACGCGCTGGTACGGGTAGCTGGCGGGTTCATGTTCACCGCCACGGAGTCGTCCGAGGCTGACGCGTTGCGCCAGTACGGCGAGGCGCTCGGCGGCTATCTGGGTGAGGCGACGCCGCTGCGGTTTGCGAACTGGGACGAGGCAGTCACCCGGACGATGACACTCGCCCCTGCCAGGCCACTTCCCGTGGTGATCGACGAGTTTCCGTTCCTGGCCCGAGTCAGCCCGGCGCTGCCCTCGATCATCCAGCGGGCGCTCGACCCGGCGGGACAGCGGTCGAACACCCAGGTGCGGCTGCTGCTGTGCGGTTCGGCGCTGTCGTTCATGGGCGGCCTGCTGGCCGGCACCGCGCCGCTGCGCGGACGGGCCGGCCTGGAGTTGGTGGTCCGCACGCTCGACTACCGGGCAGCGGCCCGGTTCTGGGGGATCGCCGACCCACGCACCGCCCTGCTGGTCAACGCGATCGTCGGCGGCACCCCCGCCTATCGGCACGAGTTCACGCAGGACGACTCGCCGGCCGGTCCGGATGATTTCGACGACTGGGTGGTGCGGGCCGTGTTGAACCCGGCTCGCCCGTTGTTCCGGGAGGCCCGCTACCTGTTGGCGGAGGAGCCGGACATTCGCGACCCCGCGTTGTACCACTCGGTGCTGGCGGCGATCGCGGACGGTCGTACCCGGCGTGGGGAGATCGCCAACTTCCTGGGTCGGCAGCCGTCCGACCTGGCCCATCCGCTGGGTGTGCTGGAGGACGTCGGCCTGGTCGTGCGGGAGACCGACGCGTTCAAGAGCAACCGGGGCGTCTACCGGATCGCCGAGCCGCTGCTCGTCTTCTACCACGCCGTGATGCGGCCGGCGTGGGGCGACCTGGAGCGCACGGGCCGGTCCCGGCAGGTCTGGCCCCGGCTGCAGCGCACATTCCTGAGCAAGGTCGTCGGCCCGCACTTCGAGACGATCTGCCGCGAATGGACCCGCTGGGAAGCCGATCCGGACGCACTTGGCGCTTTTCCGACCCGGGTGGCTGCCGGGGTCGTCAACGACCCCGCCGACCGCACTCGGCACGAGGTGGACGTGGCGGTGTTCGGCCGCGACGAGCAGGGCCGTGAGGAACTCCTTGCGATCGGCGAGGCCAAGTGGCACGAGACCGTCGGGACCGGGCACCTGCAACGCCTGGCGCACATCCGTAGCCTGTTGCGTGGCCGCGACAGCGTCCGGGCCGACAGGTGCCGGCTGCTGCTGTTCAACGGAGGCGGCTTCACCGACGACCTTCGCGCCGTGGCGGCCGCGGACCCCGGCATCCAGCTCGTCGACCTGGACCGCTTGTACGCCGCGAACCGATCCTGAGCGAAGAACGTCAGCTCGACCGCCCGGCCTGACGTAGCACCCGGAGCAGGTCCTCGACCAGGTCCTCGGCGCTGGCGCGGCCCTTTCCGTCGGCCGCCAGGTGGCCGCTGATGGACAGATCGGCGGCGCCGTGCGCCAGCGCGCGGACCAGAGCGGCGGCCCGTTCCGGGTCACCTGCGGGCAGGGCCCCGGCCGCCTGGGCTTCGGCGGTCAGCTCGACGAGTCGCCGCCAGGTGGCGCCGGCCCGCTCGTGCAGGTCGGCGGAGGCGTGCATCGACCACCCGTAGACCAGCGCGAACCGTCGCGGATGTTGCTGTGCCCAGCGTACGTAGTCGAGCAGGACGTGTCGCAGCAGCGCGGCGGCCTCGGTCCGTGGCGTCGGTGTCGCCGTCATGACCCGTTCGAGCCGGTCGAATTCCTGGATGGCGACGGCCTCCAACAGCGCCTGCTTGTCGGTGAAGTGCTTGTACGGCGCGTTGTGTGACACCCCGGCCCGACGTCCGACCTCCCGCAGGGTGACCCGCTCCGGGCCGCCCTCGTCGAGCAGTGCGGTCGCTGCGGCGACCAGGTCGTCCCGGGTGCTCATCGCCCGATCCTAGATCAGGTTGACGCTGTCAACCTGGGCGACGTAAGGTCAGGTTGACAATGTCAACCTGTCGAAGGGTTCACTCTGATGAGAACCGTCGTCATCACCGGGGCCACCACCGGCCTCGGGCTGCGCGTCGCCGGGCGGCTCGCCGCCCAGGGCTGGCACGTCGTGCTCGGTCACCGGGCAGAGAGCCGGGGAGAAGCGGCGGCCCGGCAGATCCGTCGCCGGACCCCTGCAGCGAGCCTCGAACTGCTCCGGATCGACCTGGCCGACCTGCGATCGGTCGCCGACGCGGCCGAGGAACTGCGCCGGTCCGGGCAGCGTCCGCCGCTGCACGCCATCGTCGGCAACGCCGGCATCCAGGTCATCGACGGGGTACGCCGGTCCGCCGACGGCTACGAGCTCACCTTCGCGACCAACCACCTCGGTCATCACCTGCTCGTCACCGGGCTGCTCGACGACCTGGCCGCCGGGGCCCGGATTGCGATCGTCAGCAGCGGCACCCACTGGCGGGAGAAGAGCATGGGCTTCCCGGAGCCGCGTTGGACGAGCGCCCGCGAACTCGCCGACCCGTCCGACGCCGACGCCACCCCGACGGCGGGCCGGGTCCGCTACTCCACCTCGAAGCTGGCGAACATCTACTTCGTCTACGAGCTCGCCCGGCGACTGGACGGGCGGCCGATCAGCGTCAACGCGTACGACCCGGGGCTGATGCCCGACACCAGCCTCTCCCGCGACTACCCGACGCTCGCTCGGACCGGTTTCCGGATGGCCGCCCCGCTGATCAGCGCGCTGCTGCCCGGTGCGCGCAGCTCCCGGGCCTCCGCCCGGCACCTGGCCGACCTGGTCAGCGACGCCCGGTTCGACGGCACCACCGGCGCCTACCTGGAGGGTCCGAAGATCGCCCCGTCCTCACCCGAGTCGTACGACGTCGCCCGGGCGCGACAGCTCTGGGCCGACAGCGAGCAACTGATCGACCAGGCACTCGCCCGCCACTGAGCTGAGTGGGACCGCTGCGGATCGCGCCACCAGCAGCCGTGTTACCGTTGACGTTCGGGAAGTCCTGAACGTTCGTGATGATGATGTCCCGTGGTGGGGCGTCCCCGGTGCCGAAGGAGATGCGCGTGGACCCGGACGCCGGGCGGCGGTACGCCGAAGAGGTCGGTGTCGCCCTCGCTCAGATGGGCACCACCCCTGCCTTCGGCAAGTTGCTCGGCTGGCTGCTCATCTGCGACCCGCCGGGCCAGACCACCGCGCAACTGTGCCAGGCGGTCGGGCTGTCCAAGGCCTCCGTCTCGGCCGGCATGCGGGCGCTGGAGCAGTCCGGCATGGTGCGCCGGGTGCCGACCAGCGGCCGGGGCCACGCGTACGAGATACAGCCGGACGCCTTCGCCCGGGCGATCGACCCCACCGACAAGATGCGCACCTTCGCCGATCTGATGCAGCGCGGGATCGACCTCGTCGGCGACGCGGACGCCCCGGAGGCGGACCGGCTCCGGAGCACCCGCGACTTCTACACGTTCATGATCGAACGGGTGCCGGCCCTGATGGAGGAGTTCCGCCGGCAGACCAAAAGGGACGTGTGACGGTGCGGGTCCTGATCGTCACCGTCGGATCCCGCGGTGATGTCCAGCCGTATCTCGCGCTCGGCACCGGGCTGCGGGCGGCCGGCCACGACGTCACCCTGGCCACCTGCGCCAGGTTCCGGTCCTTCGTCACCGACCACGGCGTGGCGTACGGCCACCTCGGCGACGAGATCCTGCAACTGCTCGACTCGGCGGCGGGCCGCGCCGCGATGGAGGACACCACCGGACTTCTCGGCTCGATCAAGACCAACATCAGACTGGCCCGGCAGGCCAACCCGATCAACCGAGGGCTGCTGGCCGACGTCTGGCAGGCGGCCCGCCAGGCCGACCCGGAGGTGATCGTCTACCATCCCAAGGCGCTGGCCGGCCCGCACGTCGCCGAGAAACTCGGCGTGCCGGCGGTGCAGGCGCTGGCCGTACCGATGTCCGTGGCGACCGGCGACTTCCCCATGATCGGCATGCCCGCGCTGCCGCTCGGTCGCCCGTACAACCGGTTCACCTACCGGCTCGCCGGTGCCGGCTACCGGATGTACGACGGCATGGTCAACACCTTCCGGGAGGAGACGTTGGGGCTGGGCAGGACCAGGGGCGCGGCCCTGGCCACCCGGCTGCCCGACGGGCGACCGATCCCGGTGCTGCACGCCATCAGCGGCCACGTCCTGCCGCGCCCCGCCGACTGGCCCGGGCACGCCCAGCTCACCGGATACTGGTTCCTCGACGGCGCCACCGGTTGGCAGCCACCGGCCGAGCTGGTCGACTTCCTCGACGCCGGCGACCCACCGGTGTACGTCGGCTTCGGCAGCATGGCCGGGCGCGACCCGCAGCGCCTCACCCGCGCCGTCGCCGAAGCGTTGCGCCTGGCCGGCGTACGCGGCATCGTCTCCACCGGCTGGGGCGGACTGGACGCGGCGGACCTGCCGGACACCGTCCTGCCCATCACCCAGGCTCCGCACGACTGGTTGTTTCCCCGGGTGTCCGTCGTGGTGCATCACGGCGGAGCCGGCACCACCGCCGCGGCGCTGCGCGCGGGCAGACCGTCGGTGATCTGCCCGTTCATCCTGGACCAGTTCTTCTGGGGTCGGCGGGTCGCCGCGCTCGGCGCGGGCAGCGCCCCGGTGCCGCAGTCCACGCTCACCGTGCAGCGGCTCGCCGCCGCGATCCGGCAGGTCACCACCGACGCCGATGTCCAGGAGGCGGCGGCGTGGTTGGGGCGGCTGATCACGGCCGAGGACGGCGTCGCGAGCGCGGTGGCGCGGATTGAAGCCGCAGTGGCGTGACCGTCGGTGGGCGTCCGACGCTCACGGTCCGGAGTCGGGCCGGGGGCGCACGATGAACCAGATCGCGTGCACGTCCTGGTCGCTGCGGTTCTCCAGCAGGTGCGGGCGGGACGAGTCGAACACCATGCTGTCCCCGGTGCCGAGCACGACCTCCTGGAAGCCGACCTGGCAGGTCAGCTCACCGTCCATGATGTAGGCGTGCTCGTGGCCGGTGTGCCGCTGGAACCGGCCGGACACACTGGACTTCGCTCCCGGCGGGTAGGTGACCCGCAGGAACTCGGTGCCGGACCCGGTCGCCGGGCCGAGTTGCTCCCAGACGACACCGCTGTCCATTTCGATCCGTCGTCCCTGGTCGCGGCGCACGATCGCCACCTCGGAGTCCAGCCGGGCCTCGATGGTGGCGGCGGCGGGAACCGGTGCGGAACCGTTCGGCGACGGCGGGGTGTCGAACAGGTCGACCATCGACATGTCGAGAGCTTCGACGATCGCGTACAGCGTGCTCACCGAGGAGCGGGACCGGCCCGTCTCCACCAGTGAGAGCATGCTCGCCGAGACGCCGACCTTCTTGGCCAGCGCCCGCAGCGACATACCGCGTGCCTGGCGGGCAGCGCGGATCCGCCCACCCAGGTCTTCCGCCTCAGACAATGTCAAGCCACCCCAAACAGCCCAATCAGTAGATCTCTGTGAATCTACCCGATCACGCCCGGTGTCGGCTAGCTGATGTCGGGATTTCGGTGAGTGTTGTTGAACGAAGTGTTGATTGAGGCTTGACACCGGCGTGGTGTGCGTCTCATCCTGGGCAGACACATTTCCTGGACGAGTCACCTGAGTTTCAAGACGTTCACGTAGTTCGACGAAGGGACGGCACCGATGACAGGCAGCGTCCTGCTCACGGGAGGAATAGTTGTCACGTGCGCCGGGTCAGACGAGGTGCTCTGGCCGGCGGACGTACTGATCGACAACGGGGTGATCACGGCCATCGGCCGTGACCTGCCCGCCGGCGACGCACAGCGGGTGGACGTGTCCGGGCGCATCGTCATGCCCGGTCTGGTCGACACCCACCGGCACACCTGGCAGGCGGTGGTCCGCAACATCGCCTCGGACTGGACCCTGGACCAGTACCTGGTCGGCCTGCACATCGGGCTGAGCCGCTACTTCCGGCCCGAGGACACCTACGCCGGAACGCTGATCGGCGCGCTGGAAGCGCTCGACGCCGGCGTCACCACCCTGCTCGACTGGTCACACAACCTGTTCACCCCCGACCACGCCGACGCCGCCGTCGACGCCCTCACCGACGCCGGACTCCGCGCGGTGTTCGCCCACGGCGGGGGCGCACAGCAGTGGGGCGGGGAGATGCCCTCACCGGTCCCGCACCCCGAGGCCGACGTACGTCGGCTGCGTGCCGGCCGGTTCGCCGACAACACCGGCCTGGTCACCATGGGGCTGGCGCTGCGCGGACCGCAGTTCAGCACCCTGGAGGTCACCAAGGGCGACTTCCAGCTCGCCCGCGAACTCGACCTGCGGATCTCGGTGCACGTCGGCGACGGACACTGGGGCAAGATCAAACCGATCCACCAGATGAACGGCGAGGGTCTGCTCAGCGACCAGGTCACCTACGTGCACTGCAACACGCTCGCCGACGACGAGCTGCGGCTGATCGCCGACACCGGCGGCACCGCGTCGATCGCCCCCGACGTGGAGATGCAGATGGGGCACGGCTGGCCGGCCACCGGGCGGCTGCTCGACCTCGGCGTACGGCCGTCACTGTCGGTCGACGTGTGCAGCTCCATCGGCGGCGACATGTTCACCACCATGCGTACCGCCCTCGCCGTGCAGCGGGCCACCGACAACAGCGCCGCGGTCGCGGCCGGCGAGGCCCCCGAGCGGGTCCGGCTGTCCTGCGCCGACGTGCTGCGCTTCGCCACCATCGAAGGCGCGCGGGCCAACGGGCTGGACGCGGTGACCGGCTCGCTGGAGGTCGGCAAGGCGGCGGACATCGTGATCCTGGCCGGCGACACGCTCGCCACGATGCCGATGAACAACCCGGTCGCCTCCATCGTCTACGCCGCCCACCCCGGAATGGTCCGCGACGTGCTGGTGGCCGGCCGGTTCGTCAAGCGCGACGGCAAACTCGTCGGGGTGGACCTCGACCGGCTGCGCGGTCTCGCCGAAGCCTCCCGCGACCACGTCATCTCCTCACTCGACGGCGCGGAGATCGGCGGCGGCTGGCAGCCCGACCCGAAGCTGCTGCTGGCATGAGCATCCAGACCGTGGCGGGCGCACCGCCGACACCGACGACACCGGCCGTGCGGCTGGCCGACCCGCTGCGGGTGCAACTCGCCGGCTGGCCCGCGAGCCGCGCCCTGGCCGCGGTCGTGGTGCTCTTCGCCGCCAGCGCGATCATCTCGCCGGCCAGTGTCGGCAGTACGGCGCTGCTGGCCATGCTGCCGTTCGCCGCGCTGACCATGGTGGTCTCACTCGGCCAGACCCTGGTCGTGCAGCAGGCCGGCCTCGACCTGTCGGTGGCCGGGGGCATCGCCCTCGGCGCGCTCGTCGTCGCCCGCTACGGCGGCGCGGACGCTCTCGGGCTCGCCCCGGCGATCGGGCTGGCACTGCTCGTCGCGGCGGTCGCCGGACTGGCCAGCGGGCTCGTGGTGACCTACCTGGGGCTGCCCGCACTGGTCGTCACCCTCGCGATGAACGCGGTGCTGCTCGGCTTCGTGCAGTACCTGTCCGGCGGCTACAGCGCCCAGGTCGCCGAGTCGTTCGCCGGCTTCGCGGTGGGCCGTACCCTCGGCCTGCCCAACCTGCTCTACCTGGCGGTGGCACTGGTCGTCGTCGCCCAACTCGTCCTCAAGACCACCGTGATCGGCCGCCGGTTCGAGCTGGTCGGCGCGAACCGGCGGGCCGCGCACGCGGCCGGCATCAACACCCGGCGCTACACGGTCGCCGCCTACCTGCTGTCCGGGCTGCTCGCCGGGGCCACCGGGGTGCTGCTCGCCGGTTTCCTGCGCACCACCACGCTCAGCGCGGGGGACAGCTACCTGCTGCCGTCGGTGGCCGCCGTCGTGCTCGGCGGCACCGCGCTCACCGGCGGCCGGGGAAGTCTCGTCGGCACCGCCCTGGGCGCGCTGTTCCTCGGCCAGCTCAGCCAACTCGTGCAGACGTACAGCCAGACCGCCGCGATCCAGAACATCGTCCAGGCCGTGATCATCGGCGTGGGTGTGGTGGTCCAACTCAGCCTCGCGGCGCGACTGCGCCAACGGGCGATCAGACGGACCAGCGGGTAGCGCGACCGGACCAGCGGACAAAGACCTACCTTGACGAACCGACCCCGTCGGTGGAGACCTCCGTCGGCCGGCCCATTGCGGCCATATCAAGATGAATTTTCACTCTATTTCATGATCCTGATCCATCATCAAGTCAGGAGAATCCCGATGATCCGAACAACCAACCTGCGCCGCCACCGGCGGTCCGCAGCCGTCACCTTGTTCGCCACCGCCTGCCTCACCGTCACCGCCTGCTCGTCGACCGCCGCCCCGAACGAGGACACCGGCACCGACGGCGGCACCGTCGCCATCGGCAACACCGGCCCGCTGTCCGACCTGATCGACATGAGCGAGGTCTGCGGCGACGAACCGGTCACCGTCGGCCTGGTCGACGGCTTCGGGACCAACTCGTGGTCGCGGATCCTGCGCGCCGAGGTCGAGGACGAGGCCCAGAAGTGCCCGGCGATCGAGGGCGTCGAGTACGCCGCCGGCCGCGGCGACCTGCAGGCAACCCTGTCGGCGATCACCGGCATGACCGCCAAGGGCGTCGACATCCTGCTCGTCGTCCCGTCCGCCGGACCGGGCGCGTCGCACCTGCCGGCGATCCAGGCCGCCCACGCCGCCGGTGTGGTCGTCGTCCCGATCGGCGCAGACCCGACCGGTACGCCCGGCACCGACTACTTCGACTACGTCGACTGGGACACCCGGCACGACGGCGTGTTGTGGGCACAGTGGATGGTCGACCGGCTGGGTGCCGAGGGCGGCAACGTCGTCCTGCTCGGCGGCCCGGCCGGCAACGCGGTCAGCCAGCAGGAACTCGAAGGCATCAACGAGGTCTTCGCCACCGCCCCGCAGATCAACGTGCTGACCCCGGAACCGGTCACCACCAACTGGGACCCGGCGATGACCCAGCAGGCGATGGCCGGCCTGCTCGCCAGGTACCCGCAGATCGACGGCGTGATCAGCGACTACGGCACCGCCACGATGGGCGCCATCCGGGCGTTCCAGAGCGCCGGCCGGCCGCTGGTGCCGATCGCCACCACCGACGACAACGAACTGAGCTGCCTGTTCGACGACGCCAAGACCGACAACCCGGACTTCGAGCTGGCCACCGTGTCGGCCCGTACCTGGATCGGCCGGGTCGGGCTGCGCAAGGCGCTCGCGCAGATCAACGGCCTGGACAACCAGGAACCGTCACTGATCCAGCTCAGCCTCTACGAGGACTCCACCGGAGCAGCCGACGGCGCGGTCACCCCCGCCGACGCCTGCCAGCCGGCGCTGCCGCCGGGCGCCTCACCCTCGTCGCAGCTGTCCGCCGACGACCTCGCCGCGCTGTTCGAGGGCTGACCGCGATGACGACGTCGGTCCGCCACGACACCGTGTTGACCCTGCGCGGGATCGTCAAGACCTATCCGGGCGTACGCGCCCTCGACGGGGTCGACCTGACCGTGCGGGCCGGCGAGGTGCACGCCGTCCTCGGTGAGAACGGGGCCGGCAAGTCCACCCTGGTCGGGGTCGCCGCCGGCGCGGTGGCCCCCGATTCGGGCACCATCACCCTGCTCGGGCGGGAGCACCGGCGGCTGACCCCGGCGCTGGCCCGTGCCGACGGCCTGGCGCTGGTCTACCAGACGCCGGTGCTCGTCGGCAGCCTCACCGTCGCCGAGTCGATGCTGATGCTGCTGCCCGAGCGGGTCCGGCCCGGCGTCGACCAGGTGGCCGCCTGGACCCGCCGCCACCTCGACGAACTCGGCCTGCCCATCGACGCCGCCACCCTGGTCGCCGACCTCACCCCACGCCAGGCGCACCTAATCGAGATCGCCGCCGCGCTCGGCAGCGAACCGCAGGTGCTCGTCCTCGACGAGCCCACCGAGGCACTCGGGCCGGACGAGACCGAATGGCTGTTCGAACAGGTCCGCCGGCTGGTCGCGGCCGGCGGAGCGGTCGTCTACATCACCCACCGGATCCCGGAGATCCGCCAGATCGCGCAGCGGCTCACCGTGCTGCGCGACGGCCGGGTGGTCGACAGCGGCGACGTCGGGGCACAGACCGACGAGGAGATCGTCGAGCTGATCGTCGGGCGCTCGCTGGAGACCACCTTCCCGCCAAAGGCCGACCTGCCCACAGCCGACCTGCCCACAGCCGACCTGCCCACAGCCGACCTGCCCACAGCCGACCTGCCCACAGCCGACCTGCCCACAGCCGACCTGCCCACAGCCGACCTGCCCACAGCCGACCTGCCCACAGCCGACCTGCCCACAGCCGGGCGGACCGACGCCAGCTCGTCGCTGCTGACCTTCGACGGTCTCACCGGCACCGGGTTCCGGGGCGTCAACGGCGGAGTACACCGCGGTGAGATCCTCGGCCTCGCCGGGGTGGAAGGCAACGGGCAGCGGCAGTTCCTGCGGGCGCTCGCCGGCCTGGTGCCGGCGAGCGGCCGGGTGGCGGTCGACGGCCGACCGGTACGGCTGACCGGGCCGGCCGCCGCTGCCCGCCACGGCATCGTCTTCCTCTCCGGCGAACGGCTCGCCGAAGCGATGTTCGGCCAGCTCAGCGTCCGGGAGAACGTGGCCGCCACACACCTGCCGGCGGTGTCGATCGGCAAGGTGCTGCCCCGGCGGGGCGCGGAGCGGCAGACCGTGGCCGCCGCGGTGACGTCGCTGCGGGTCAAGACGGCCACCCTGGACAGCCCGGTCGGCGCGCTGTCCGGCGGCAACCAGCAGAAGGCGCTGCTGGCCCGGGCGGCGCTCGGCGAGCCCGCCGTACTGCTGGTCGAGGACCCCACCCAGGGTGTCGACGCCGGCGCCCGGGTGGAGATCTACCGGGTGCTGCGCGAGCTGGCCGCGCGCGGCACCGCCGTGGTGGTGCTGTCCACCGACGCGGTCGAGCTGGAAGGGCTCTGCGACCGGGTGCTGGTCTTCTCCCGGGGTCGGGTGCAGGCCGAACTGGCCGCCGACACCCTCTCCGAACGGCACGTCACCGGCGCCGCCGTACTCGCCACCGAAGCGGCGGTCGAGCACGGCGCCAACCGGACCCGCCCGCCCCGGCGGCGGCTGTTCGGCGGCGAGACGCAGACCCTGGCGGTGCTGGCGATGACCGTCGTGGGCGCAGCGGTCACCGCCGCGTCGTCGCCGGCCTTCCTGAGCCTGATCAGCCTGCAGCAACTGCTGGTCGCCGCCGCGTCGCTGGCCCTGGTCGGTCTCGCCCAACTGGTCGTCGTCATCACCGGCGGGATCGACCTGTCGGTCGGCTCGACGGTGGCGGTCGCGGTGGTCGTCGTGTCGTTCTTCGCCGACGGCGCACCCGCCGCCTTCGCCATCGGGATCGTCGCGGCTGTCGGCGCCGGCATCCTGGTCGGCCTGATAAACGGGACCCTGGTGACCGCCGTGGGGCTGCCCCCGGTGGTGGCCACGCTGATCACCGGGATCGGCGTACTCGGGATGGCGCAGCTGCTGCGGCCGCTGCCCGGCGGGGCGGCCAGCGGCGCGCTGCGGACCCTGCTCGGCACCACGATCGCCGGCGTACCGCTGACGTTCCTGGTGGCGGTCGCCGCCGGCGTCGCCGGGCACCTGCTGCTGCGCCGCTCGCGCCTCGGCCGGGCGCTGCGGGCCACCGGCTCCGACCCGGTGCGGGCCGCGCGGATGGGCGTCGACACCATCCGGACCAAACTCACCGGGTACGCCATCGCCGGCGCGCTGGCCGCGCTCGGCGGGGTGGTGCTGTATGCGCAGACCGGGGTCGGCAACGCCGCCGTCGGCCAGGCGCTGACCCTCGCCTCCGTGGCGGCGGTGGTGCTCGGCGGGGCGAGCATCTTCGGCGGCTCCGGCTCGGCGCTGGCCACCGTCGCTGCCGCCCTGTTCCTGCAGACCGTCACCAGCGCGATCAGTTTCCTGTCGTTCAGCCTTGCCTGGCAGTTCTGGATCCAGGGCGTCCTGGTGGTGGCCGCCGCGTCGTTGCCGCTGCTGCGCAACCGGCGGCGTCGGCGGGCCGTCGTCGCGCTCGCCGCCGGCTGAGGCCGGCAGGCCCGACCGGGGCCGGCAGACCCGCGTACGAAGAAGGGGGATCAGCACATGTACGGGGATCAGCACATGTACCACGTGACCCGGATGGACGACGAGGGGGCGGTCATCCCGCCCGGGTACGCCGGGCACAGCACCGGCTTCCGCCGCCAGGACCTGATCGGCCGGGAGACCGGCTCGCACCACATGACGATGAGCACCGGCATCCTCGACCCGGGCGGCGCCATCGCGGCCACCGTCCACTCGTACGAGAAGAGTCTGTGGATCTGGTCCGGTGAACTGACCCTGACCATGCTCGGCCAGCGGCTGACCCTGCGGGCCGACGACTGCGCGTTGGTGCCGGTGGCGGTGGCGCACCGGCTCACCGCCGGGCGCGCCGGTGCCCGGTGGTTGGAGATGTCCGCGCCGGTGCGGCTGCTGCCCGGCGACCACCGCCGGGACACCTTCTTCGTCCCCGATGAGCTCACCGGCGGCGAGTTCGGCGGCGAGCCCGGCGGGGTCGACCTGCGCGACCCCCGCAACCGGCATTTCTTCCGCTTCGACAGCTCCTCGATGGACCTGAGCCGGCTGGCGCGGGGCAGCGACCCGAACGCCCCGGAGGTGTCCGCCAGCATGGCCACCGCGCTGCTCGCGTACAGCGGCATCGGTATCCGGATGCTCGCCGACCAGCGGGTCGGCGCGCAGCTGCACACCATGTTCATGGTCGAGTACCAGCCGACCGCCGTCGCCCACCCGCACGACCATCCGTTCGAGGAGGCGTACGTGTTCACCGAGGGGCGCACCGAGGCGGTGGTGGGCGGCGGCGTCGAACTCAGCCTCGAACCCGGTGACGTGCTGTGGACCGGTTCCGGCTGCGACCACGCCTTCTACAACCGTACCGACGGGCGGACCCGGTGGATCGAGACCCAGTCGCCGCAGCCGCCCGCCCAGCACTCGTACCGGTTCAACCGGGACTGGGAGTACCTCGACCGGAAACTCTGCGCCGGAGTCCGGGTCGACCCGCGCGCGGGCGGGACCGGGCCGGCCGACACCGGGACGGCTCCGCGATGAGGGTCGGCCAACTGGGCACCGGGCGGATGGGTACCGCCATCGCGCGGCGGCTGATCGACGCCGGCCACCAGGTCACCGTCTGGAACCGCACTGCGGCCAAGGCCGGCCTGCTGGTCGGGCAGGGAGCGGTACGCGCGGCGACGCTCGCCGAACTGGCCGCCTGCCCGGTGGTGTTCGTCTCGGTGTCCTCCTCCGAGGACCTGCTCGCCGTGCTCGACCCCGGCGACGGGCTGCTGTCCGCAGCCGACGGGGGACTGCGGACCGTGGTCGACTGCTCCACCGTCGCGGTCGACGCCTCCGCCGCCGCCCGCGAGCTCTGCGCCCGGGCCGGCGTGGCGTTCCTCGCCGCGCCGATCAGCGGCAACCCGGAGGTGGTCGGCTCCGGGCGGGCCTGCCTGGTCGCCTCCGGGCCGGCGGACACCTTCTCCGACGTCGAGCCGCTGCTGCGGGCCGTCGGCCGGATCGTCGTGCACGCCGGGGAGCGGGAACAGGCCCGGCTGGTGAAGCTGGCCCACAACCTCTACCTGGGCGCGCTGGCGCAGGCACTGGTGGAGGTGACCACCCTGGTCGAGAAGGCCGGCACCGACCGGCGGGCGTTCCTCGACTTCCTCGGCAACGCCGTCGTCGGCTCCGAGTGGGTGCGCCAGCGTACCCCCGATCTGGCCGACCGGGACTGGACGCCCACCTTCACCGGCGTACTGCTGCGCAAGGACCTCGACCTGGGCCTGGCCGCCGCCCGCGAGCACCAGGTGCCGATGCCGGTGGTGTCCATGGTGCACCAGCTGGTGCAGCAGGCCATCGGCCACGGGCACGGCGAGAAGGACCTGCTCGCCCTCTACGAGATCCAGGCCGCCGCCGCCGGCCTGGCCGATCACCAGTCACCGTCGCTGGACGACCCCCAGCCGCACGAGAGGAACACCTGATGAGCACCGCCACCTTCGGGTTGAACGTCGTCGACTGGGAGGCCCGGGTCGACCCGGCCCGGCTGCGCCGCGAGCGGCTGGCGCGGCTGCGCCGCCAGCTCGACGCGTCCTCGGTCGGGGCGCTGCTGACCTTCGACTTCCACAACATCCGCTACATGACCGCCACCCACATCGGCACCTGGGCGATGGACAAGCTGATCCGGTTCGCGCTGCTGCCGCGCGGCGGGGAGCCCGTTCTGTGGGACTTCGGCTCCGCCGCCCGCCACCACGAGCTGTACGCGCCGTGGCTCGACTACCGCGACGCGAGCGGCGTCGCCGCCGGCACCAGTGGCGCGCGGGCCGGCATCTCGGTGCTGCGCGGCGCCTTCCACCCCGACGCCGGCGTCGCCGAGGCGGTCGCGGACAAGATCTACACCGAACTCGACCGGTACGGACTGACCGACGCTCCGCTCGGCGTCGACCTGCTCGAACTGCCCATCCTGACCGCGTTGCAGGCCAGAGGCATCGAGGTCGTCGACGGCCAGCAGATCTTCCTGGAAGCCAGGCGGATCAAGACCCCCGACGAGATCAGCCTGCTCACCACGGCCGCGTCGATGGTCGACGCCGCCTACGACGACCTGTACGCGTTCCTGCGCCCCGGCGTACGGGAGAACGAAACCGTCGGGTTGGTCGCCAAGAAGCTGTTCGACCTCGGCTCCGAACACGTCGAAGGGGTCAACGCGATCTCCGGGGAACGCTGCTCGCCGCACCCGCACGTGTTCAGCGACCGGCTGATCCGCCCCGGCGACCCGGCGTTCTTCGACATCCTGCACAGCTTCATGGGCTACCGCACCTGCTACTACCGCACCTTCGCGGTGGGCAGCGCCTCCCGCGCGCAGGTCGACGCCTACCAGCGCTGCCGCGACTACATGGACCGGGCGATCGAGCTGGTCAAGCCGGGTGCGACCACCGCCGACATCGTCTCGGTCTGGCCGACCGCGCAGGAGTTCGGCTTCGCCGACGAGGAGGCCGCGTTCGGCCTGCAGTACGGCCACGGCGTCGGCCTGTCCATCTGGGAGAAGCCGATCTTCAGCCGGCTCGTCTCACTGGAGCACCCCGAGGTGATCGAGGAGGGCATGGTCTTCGCGCTGGAGACCTACTGGCCGGCCGCCGACGGCTGGGGCGCCGCCCGGATCGAGGAGGAGTTGGTCGTTACCGCCGACGGCGCCGAGGTGATCACCAAGTTTCCGGCTGAACAACTGCTCGTCGCCGGCCAGCGCTACTTCACCACCGGCGGTGCGCTGCCGCTGCAGCGGCACAGCCAGTCGCACGTCAACAACCGGCCCGGCGAGGACGGAGCGGACCGATGACCCTGCCACTGCAGCACCACCCGTACGGTGAGCACGACGCCGTCCTGCCGCCGGGCGACGTGACCCGGCACGACAGCGCGCCGATCGACCTGGACACCCGGCTGCACCTGTACCGGCGTCAGCAGGAGATGCGCCAGTTCGAGAAACGGGCGTACGACCTGTTCATGCAACAGTTGGTGAAGGGCACCAGCCACCTGTCGCTGGGCATGGAGGCGATCGCCGCCGGGTTCGGTGTGGCGATGCGCCCCGACGACTACAGCTTCGCCACCTACCGGGGTCACGCGCACACCCTGGCCCGGGGCGTCGGGATGACCCCGGTGCTGGCCGAACTGCTCGGCCGAGCCAACGGCCTGCTCGGCGGCAAGGGTGGCTCGATGCACCTGACCAGCGTCGAGCACGGCATGCTGGGCTCGTACGCGATCATCGGCGCGCACCTGACGATCGCCAACGGCGCGGCCTGGTCCGCCCAGTACCGGGGCTCCGGGCAGGTGGCGGTCTGCTTCTTCGGCGACGGCACCACCAACATCGGGGCGTTCCACGAGGCGCTCAACTACGCCGCCGTCTACCGGCTGCCGGTGGTGTTCGTCTGCGAGAACAACCTGTACATGGAGTACACGGTCACCAGTGACATCACCGCGGTGCGCCGGCCGGCCGCCGACCGGGCGGCGGCGTACGGGATGACACCGATCGAGATCGACGGCAACGACGCCGACGAGGTCTACCAGACGGCCGTGGCCGCCCTGGCCCGAGCCCGGTCAGGTGCGGGACCGTCGCTGGTGGAGGCGGTCACCTACCGCCACGGCGGGCACTCCCGCGCCGACCCGGGCAAGTACCGGCCGGCGGCCGAGGTAGCGGCCTGGCAGGCGTACGACCCGGTGGCGATCTACCGGGGCCGGCTGCGGCGTCTCGGCGTTGACCCGGCGCAGCTGGACCGGATCGACAAGGAGGTGGCCGACGCGGTCGACGAGGCGACCGAGCAGGCCAGCGCCGGTGAGCTGCCCCCACCGGGCAGCGCGATGACCGAGCTGTGGGCGGATGGAGGATCGTCATGGCGCAACTGAGCTACCGGGAGGCGGTCGCCCGGGGCATCGCCCAGGAGATGGACCGCGACGAGCGGGTGGTGCTGGTCGGCGAGGACGTGGCCGGTGCCGGCGGGGTGTTCAAGACGACCGCCGGGCTGCTCGACCGGTTCGGGCCGCGCCGGGTCGTCGACACCCCGATCTCCGAGCAGGCCATCCTCGGTGCGGCGATGGGTGCGGCGATGACCGGGCTGCGCCCGGTCGCCGAGATCATGTTCTCCGACTTCTTCGCGGTCTGCTGGGACATCGTGGTCAACCAGATCGCCAAGACCCGGTACATGACCAACGGCCAGGTCAGCCTGCCGTTGGTGATCAAGTCCGGCAACGGCGGTAGTCTGCGGTTCGGTGCCCAGCATTCGCAGTCGGTGGAGAACTGGGCGATGGCCGTACCCGGTCTGAAGGTGGTCAGCCCGTCCACCCCGACCGACGTGGTCGGCCTGATGGCCGCCGCCGTCCGCAGCGACGACCCGGTGCTGTTCTTCGAACACAAGGGACTGTACTCGGGGCGGGCCGAGGTGCCCGACGGGGAGATCGTCGACACCCTCGGCACCGCGAAGATCCGCCGGCCGGGCCGGGACGCCACCGTCGTCGCCCTCGGCCTGATGGTGCCCAGGGCGCTGCAGGCCGCCGACGAACTCGCCGGCCGGGGCATCGACGTCGAGGTCATCGATGTCCGGTCGCTGGTGCCGCTGGACATGACCACCATCCTGGACTCGGTGCACCGCACCGGGCGGCTGTTCACCGTCGAGGAGAACCCGCGGCTGCTCGGCTGGGGCGCGGAGATCGCCTCGATCGCCGTCGACGAGGCGTTCTGGGACCTGGACGGGCCGGTCCAGCGGATCACCACCCCGCACATTCCGCTGCCGTCCGCCGATTCGCTGGAGGACCTGGTCATTCCGTCGGTGGAGAGCATCGGGCAGACCATCGAGAAGGCGCTGCAGTCGTGACCCGCCAGCAGCACAGCCCCCGGGTGCGGCGGCTCGCCGGCGAACACGGCGTCGACCTGGCCGGCCTGCGCGGGAGCGGCCCGGCCGGTCGGGTACGCCCCGCCGACGTGCTCGCCGCCGCCGGCCGGCCGGTCACCCCGTCGGCAGCTGCGGCCGCCGCCGTACCGACCACCGCCGTCGTGCCGCCGGCCGGCTCCGGCCGTACGGTGGCAGCCGCGCTGGTCGAAGCCCAGCTCGGCGTCGTCGACGATCGTCCGGTCGGGCCGCTCGCCGCCGTCGCGCTGCTGCGGGCGCTGCGCCGCACCCCGCTGGCCGACGCCGACGGACGGCACCTGGCGGTGCTCGTCGACGGCGCGGACGGCAGGCGCGGCGTACGGGTGCTGCCCGACGCCGGGGACCTCAACCCGGCGGCCCTCGCCCGCCGCCTCGCCGACCCGGACGGCCTGACCGAGGGGCCGTCCGGCACCGCCGGCGACCAACCGGCACCGGCGGTCGCGCTGTGCGACAGCGCCGCCGCCGGCCTGCTGCACGAGGTTCCGCAGCTGCCGGCCGGGCTGGCGGCGGTGGTCAGCGTCGGAGCGCCCGTCGAGCGACCCACCGTGGTGCGCCACAGTGGTCAGCCGATGCTGGCCATCGGCGCGGTCAGCACCGTCGGCATCGTGCACGACCCGGCGCGGATCACACCGGCCGCCGCCCACGCGCTGCTCGGTGCCGTACGCGCGGAACTGGAAACCTCTCGCTCGACGACGAACCCGACGACGAACAGGAACCGTTGACTATGCCCATCGCCACCGTGAACCCAGCCACCGGCGAGACCGTACGCACGTACCCGTCGATGAGCGACGACGAGATCGAGCAGGCCCTCGCGGCGGCGGACGCCGCCCGGCCGCCGATGCGGGCCGCCAGCTTCGCCCAGCGGGCGTCCTGGCTGCGGGCCGCCGCCGACCTGCTCGACGCCGACGGCGCCGACCTGGCCGCCACCATGACCCTGGAGATGGGCAAACCCATCGGCGCGGCGCTGGCCGAGGTGCGCAAGTCGGCGGCTGGCTGCCGGTTCTACGCCGACCAGGCCGAACGGATGCTCGCCGACGAGCCGGTCGACCCGGCGGCGGTCGGCGCGCGCAGCGCGTACGTGCGTTACGAACCGCTCGGCGTGGTGCTGGCCGTGATGCCGTGGAACTTCCCGCTGTGGCAGGCGCTGCGGTTCGCCGCACCGGCGCTGATGGCCGGCAACGTCGGCCTGCTCAAGCACGCCTCCAACGTGCCGCAGACCGCGATCTACCTGGGGGAGCTGTTCACCCGGGCCGGCTTCCCGGCCGGGGCGTTCCAGAGCCTGCTGATCGGCGCGTCGGCGGTGGACCGGGTGATCCGCGACGACCGAGTGGCGGCGGTGACCCTGACCGGCAGTGAGGCGGCCGGGCGGGCGGTGGCCGCCGCCGCCGGGCAGGCGCTGAAGAAGACGGTGCTGGAGCTGGGCGGCTCGGATCCGTTCGTCGTGCTGCCGTCAGCGGACGTGCCGCAGGCGGCGGCGGTCGCCGCGCGGGCCCGCTGTCAGAACAACGGGCAGTCGTGCATCGCGGCGAAACGGTTCATCGTGCACCGGGCGGTGCTCGACGAGTTCACCGGCGAGTTCGTGGCCCGGATGGCGGCCCTGGTGGTCGGTGACCCGGCCGACCCGGCGACCGAGGTCGGGCCGCTGGCCACCGCGCAGACCCGGCAGGACGTGGCCGACCTGGTCGACGACGCGGTGGCCCGGGGAGCGACCGTGCTGACCGGCGCGAAACTGCCGGACGGGCCGGGCTGGTTCTACCCGCCGACGGTGCTGACCGGCGTCGACCCGACCATGCGGCTGTACGCCGAGGAGTCGTTCGGCCCGGTCGCGGTGATCTACCCGGTCGACTCCCTCGACGAGGCGATCGAGGTGGCCAACGGCACCGCGTTCGGGCTCGGCTCGGTGGTGTGGACCGGCGACCCGGCCGAGCAGCGCCGCTGCGTCGATGAGTTGGCGGCCGGCAGCGTCACGGTCAACGGGATGACCGTGTCCTACCCGGAGCTGCCGTTCGGCGGCATCAAGACCAGCGGGTACGGCCGGGAGCTGTCGGTGCACGGCATCCGCGAGTTCTGCAACGTCAAAGCCGTCTGGCAGGGCTGACCTCATCGCGCCAGCGGTACCGCGTTCGTCGTCAACTGCTCAACCTTTTCGGGCGCGTCTGCGTGGCGAGCTGAAACGCCTTCCTCCACGGGAACACGGTCGGTCGGTCGGTGCCGGTGCCGGTGCCTGGTGCCTGGTGGGTGTGGTGTCCAGTCGTCGTCCGGGCCGGAGATGACCCGGACGCCTTCGGCCCGCAGGTCGGCGATGGAGCGTTGGTACGGGGCACGGGCGGCCAGTGTCCTGCGCCGGAAATTCGCCTGATAAGTGGGTAGGGTGGGGGGATACCGAGAACTGGTCGTCCCACCCCGCCGCTGACGCTGACCGACGAAGAACGGGCGACGTTGACCCGCTGGTCACGGCGGGCGACGTCGTCACAGGTTCTGGCGATGCGTTCACGGATCATCCTGGCGTGCGCCGAAGGGGCGTCGAACACTGACGTCGCGTCGAGTCTCGGCGTGCATCTGTCGACTGTGGGTAAGTGGCGGCGGCGTTTCCTGAAACTACGCCTGGACGGCCTGGTGGACGAGGAACGGCCGGGCCGCCCGCCGTCGATCAGCCTTGACCGGGTCGAGGATGTGGTGGTCGCGACCCTGGAACAGACTCCACGTCACGCCACCCACTGGTCCCGCGGGTCGATGGCGGACAGGTCCGGGTTGTCGAAGTCCACGATCGGGCGGATCTGGCGCGACTTCGGCCTCAAGCCCCACCGTGCCGACACGTCCAAGCTGTCCACCGACCCGCTGTTCATCGAGAAGGTCGTCGACGTGGTCGGGCTGTACCACAACCCGCCCGAGCGGGCCGTGGTGCTCTGCGTCGACGAGAAAGAGCCAGGTCCAGGCCCTCGACAGATCCCAGCCGGTGCTGCCGATGATGCCCGGCATGCCGGAACGCCGCACCCACGACTACGCCCGCAACGGCGTCACCAGCCTGTTCGCCGCGTTCACCATCGCCGACGGCACGGTCCGGCCGAAGATCATCGACCGCAACGACTCGGAGACGTTCCTCGCGTTCCTCACCGACATCGACCGGGACACGCCCGACCACCTGCGTGTCCACCTGGTCCTGGACAACGGTTCCAGCCACACCTCGAAAGCCACCCGGGCCTGGCTGGCCGCGCACCCGCGCTTCACCGTGACCTACACCCCGAAACACGCATCCTGGCTGAATATGGTGGTGCGACACGCAAGTCGCATGAGTACAGCGACACTCATCGAAGGGGGTGCGGCGTGACGTCGCGGATGTAGTGTCCGGTCCCGTGCGCAAGGACCGTCCCCGCCTCGGCGTGCGTCGCGGGTAACCGCGGGGTGCGAAGCCCGGGGAAGGGCCCAAGGACTCCTGTTCCATCCAGGGGTTACCGGCTGGGGAAGACCGGACGGGTGAACGCAAGTGAACCCTCGATGACGCCTCGTCATAGGCACTTCCGCTCGATGGGACGCGCCAGCGGGAGACAGGGGCCAGCCGTTGCAAGGCGGCAGGTGCCGCTCGGAGGAATCTAGCCGGGCGGGAGCGCACCACCGTCCCCGGGGTTCAGAGGGCGCCCTACCCGGTCGTATCTGTCTCATGCGGAACGTGACAACCCCGATGGGGTCCAGACGGACAGTGATTCGGCTGGTAGGCCGCCTGTGAGGGCGGACGATGTCCCAGCGGGCGCAGGACGACCCGAGAAGCGAATGCCGGTGGCCGAAAGGCAGCGGGAAACCGGCGGCGGTGATGCTGGCTCCTCCGCCAGCGGTCGCCGGATAACCGGCCGGATAAGGGCATGTGCCCTGGCCTGAAAGGGCGCTGACGCGGGTCGGGTGAGCCTGCGGAGCTACTGCTGACCACAGCTTCGGAACCGAAGGGCAAGTTAGACACGATGACAGCTCATGCCTTCGCTTTGGCGATGGCGGCTCTCGACGTGAACGGACCGGAGGACGATCCTGCTGGCTGGGACGCCATCGACTGGCGGACCTGCGAGGACAACGTACGGCGGCTACGGCAGCGGATCTTCGCGGCGTCGCGGGACGGGGACCTGAAGAAGGTCCGGAACTTGCAGAAGTTGATGCTCCGCTCGCGCAGCAACGCCGTGGTGGCGGTGCGGCGGGTGACGGAGCGCAATGCTGGTCGCAGGACGGCCGGGGTGGACCGGCAGGTCGTGGTGACTGGGGAGCAGAAGGCCGAACTGGCCGACTGGATCCAGAACGACGCCAAGCCGTGGACTCCCCTGCCGGTCAAGCGCGTGTATGTGCCCAAGAGCAACGGCCGCCGTCGCGGCCTCGGGATTCCCGTGATCGCTGACCGGGCGCTGCAAGCCCTGACGGTGAACGCGTTGGAGCCCGAATGGGAGGCCCGGTTCGAGCCGAAATCCTACGGCTTCCGACCGGGTCGTGGCTGCCACGACGCCATCGTGGCCATCCACACGACGTCGAGCCGCACCGACGCCAAACGGCTGTGGGTGCTCGACGCCGACCTGGCGGCGGCGTTCGACCGGCTCGACCACGACCACATTTGCCGGTCGCTGGGCTGGTTCCCCGGACGGGGACTGGTCCGGCAGTGGCTGAAAGCGGGCGTGGTCGAGGACGGCCGGTTCACCCCCACCGGGGAGGGCGCTCCCCAGGGCGGGGTGATCAGTCCGTTGCTCATGAACGTTGCTCTGCACGGCATGGAGGTTGCGGCCGGGGTCCGCTACCACGTCACCGGCACCCGTGCCGGGAAGACGATGGACGGTTGCCCGGTCGTGGTCCGCTACGCCGACGATCTGATCGCCTTGTGTCACTCCCGTGAGCAGGCCGAACAGGTCAAGGCGGCACTGGCCGGATGGCTGGCGCCCAGGGGTCTGGTCTTCAACGAGGACAAGACCCGGATCACGCACCTGACCGAGGGCGTGGACTTCCTGGGGTTCAACATCCGCCGCTACCCCAACGGCAAGCTGCTGACCAAGCCGAGTAACGACGCGGTGCGACGGATCCGCAGACGCCTGTCCGTGGAGGTGCGGGCCCTGCGCGGGTCCAACGCCGACGCGATGATCGGCAAGCTCAACCCGATCATCAACGGATGGTGCGCCTACTACCGGATCGGGGTGTCCAAACGCGTGTTCAACGCGCTGGACGCCCACGCGTGGAAACTGGTCTACAAGTGGGCCAGGTTCACCCACGCGAACAAGCCGAGACGCTGGGTGGTAGCCCGGTACTTCGGCGAGTTCAACTCGTCCCGGCGTGACAGGTGGGTATTCGGGAGCCGGGAAACCGGCTACTACCTGCGCAAGTTCGCCTGGACTCCGATTGTCCGGCACCGGATGGTCGCAGGGACGGCGTCACCCGACGACCCGACCCTGACCGACTACTGGACCCGGCGGCGTCGCCGCAGCAATCTCCCGGTGGACATCACCACGCAACGGCTCCTGCGAGCCCAGCACGGCCGGTGTCCGATCTGCCGAGACCTGCTGCTGCACGCCGACCACGAGCCGCGAAGCCCACGTGAGTGGGAACAATGGCTCACCGCCACCCGCAGAGCGGTCCGCAGACACGCGGTCACCGTCTGGGGAGCGGGAACACCGGACGAACGCGTCGCCAACCGCCTCATACACACCCACTGCCACCGCCGGACCACCAGCAACGGCAGCCCAGCACTTCCGCCCACCCGCGAGCCTCCAGGGCTTGCTTGAGCCGGTTGCCCGGAAAGCGGGCACGGCCGGTTCTGAGGGGGCCCCGGCGCAGCAATGCGCCGGGGCTACCCGACGAACGCTGGTTCGGCCACCTCACCGAACAGAAGATCCGGCGCGGCGTCCACAAGAGCGTCCAAGCCCTGGAAGCCGACATCCGTTCCTGGATCGCCGACTGGAACACCAACCCGAGACCGTTCACCTGGACCAAGACCGCCGAGGAGATCCTCGAGTCACTCGCCCAGTTTTGTAGGCGAATTTCCGGCGCAGGACACTGGACGGTCATCGACCACCACCGCGAGCCGTACCGGCGCGATACAGTTACATGCCATGTCTGAGGGACAGATGCGACACCGTACCGGTAGCGTGACGCTCACCGTCCGCGGGCGTGACGGGCGGTTGTTGGCCGATCAAGCCGTCACGGTAGCCCAGCAGCGGCACGCGTTCGCGTTCGGAAACATTGGCGTCGACTTCGTCGAGCTGGTCGGCGGCCCCCATCCGGAGGCCGTCATGGGCCCTGGCGGCGCCGACCACACCGCCCTTGAGCAGCTGGGCGGCCTATGGCTCAACCTGTTCAACACCGCGACGCTGATGTTCTACTGGGGCAGCTACGAGCCTTGGCGCGGCGCCACGGACGCGGAACGGCTTACGAAGACGGCGCGGTGGTTCGCTGAGCGCGGCGTCACGGTCAAGGGCCATCCGTTGGTCTGGCACACCGTGCAGCCGCCGTGGCTGCTCGGCCTCGACCTCGACGAGGTCGAACGGCTGCTATGTGCCCGGATCCGCGACGTGGTCGGCGGGTTCGCCGGCACCATCGACGTCTGGGACGCCATCAACGAGGCCGTCATCATGCCGGTCTTCGAGAACGGGGAGAACGCGATTACCCCGCTCGCCCACGCCCGTGGCCGGATCTACATGGTGCGGATGGCGTTCGAGGAGGCGCGTGCGGCCAACCCTGCGGCCACGCTGGTGCTCAACGACTTCGACCTTACCTCGGCATACGAACGCCTCATCGAGGAAGTCCTCGAAGCCGGTATCCGCGTCGATGCGATCGGGCTGCAAACCCACATGCACCAGGGGTACCGTGGTGAAGAGTACATGTGCCACACGCTCGACCGGTTCGCCCGGTACGGCCTGCCGCTGCACATGACCGAAACCACGCTGGTCTCCGGCCACCTCATGCCACCCGAGATCGAAGACCTCAACGACTATCAGACCCCGGAATGGCCGACGACCCCGGAGGGCGAGGCGCGGCAGGCCGACGAGATCGTGCGGCACTACAGGTCGCTGGTCGCACACCCGGCGGTCCAGTCCGTCACCTACTGGGGCCTCACCGACAACGGCGCGTGGCTCGGCGCACCGGCGGGGCTGATCCGCGCCGATGGCAGCCGCAAGCCGTCGTACGACGCGCTCGAAGCCCTCATCAAGGGGGAGTGGTGGCTCGCGCCGACAGCGATGCGCACCGGTGCCGACGGCACCGTCGCGATCGAGGGCTTCTTCGGCGACTACACCGTCAGCGTCGGCGGCAGCACGGCGACGTTCACCATCGGCCCCACCCAAACCAGGGCGGTGGTGGACCTCGACGTCGGCGGGGAATGCCGGTGATGGACCTGGGCTAGTGTCCTGCGCCGGAAATTCGCCTACAGTCACTCGCCGGAGTCGGGGAACCGCTGCTCGCGAACTACCGTCTGGCCCCGGCCAACTTACCGAGGCGCAGGCCGCCGCGTTGACCCGCACGGCAGCTCTGATCAACGGACCCGGTGCCCCGGACTTCCTGGCTGGCTTCGTCATGGAGGCGCGTCCTCGAGTGCAACGGGAACTCATCTCGGTCTGGTCGTTCTTCGACTCAAAGGAGTACGCCCAGAATATCCTCGCCGAGGCCCCGCTCGACAATGGTCATGTGCAGGTCTTGGACTCGTCCTTGCTGCCCTGGCTTACATCTCTTAAGAATCACAAATTCACGACGATTCGTCTGCCTTACCTGGTCAAACTCGGGCAGCTACGCGATGTGCCGGGCCTCGTTTCCTTGACTCTAAATGGTGGCTTCTTGGGGGAGTTGGTTGAGCTCGTGGAGCATGGGAAACTTCATGAACTTGACCTGTCAGCATCGCCGATGAATGTCGATCTCACCCCTCTCTGTGGCCTCCCGAATTTATCTCGCCGGGTGCTCATTGATCTTTCGGGAGAGCTAGATTTTTCACCCTTGAGGCAGTTGGTGGGCCTGGCCTCCTTGCATTTGTATAAATCTGGGCTGACGGATGTAAACTTTGTTTTCGAACTTCCGTCTTTGGTTAATCTAGGCGGAGTCCTAGTCTGCATTTGCTGGGTCGAGTTGATGTCTCACCTTTCGGGGTTTAAAGAGCCTCTACGGCCTTTCTGTAACAGGTTCCCTGGAACCTGTCGGTGGACTCTCGGCGCTGACTGAAACTGTGCCGCGAGTGAAGAGTCTGGACCTGTGGGAGTGTGGTTGGCTGAGTGAAGCTTCACCCTTGCGGAATCTAGTCGAACTGGAGTATCTCTACCTCGGTGCAACTGGGGTTAAGGATTTGACATCGTTGGGTGATCTTTCTGCCCTTCGTCGATTGGAGATTGGGGTTCAAGGTGAGGCGAACGGTTTGCGCCCCCTCGCATCACTGCCAAGGTTGCGTCAGTTGGATGTGCTCTTGTCTTCCGTCGACCTCGCACCACTTGCGGGTCGAAAGCTGGCGGTAGACCTACGTGGGGGAGCCAAAGCGATCGGTACACCGCCGCCAGGGATTCGGATTAGGCGTTTCCGCTGACGCCTCGCGGGTACGTCCGGCGAGCCCCGTCGGGGGTATCGTCTGGGTTGGTGGCGGTTGTGGATATCTACTTACGGAGGCCGCCGACGTTTTCGATCTTGGTGGTGACCGTCATGCCGCGGATTGTCGATCCACGTCTGCCAGCTACCCTGCGTGCGCTTCGTGAGCAGGCTGGCCTCTCCCTGCGTGATCTTGCGAAGCGGGCGTACTCAAGCCGATCTCACCTGCATGACATCGAGCAGGGACGCAAGTCGCCGCCTCCGGATCTGATGGTGCGTCTCGATGAGGCGCTGGGCGCGGGTGGACATCTCGCCGGGATGGTGCGTGATGATCCGGCGGGTCTGTCGGGGGATGAGCAGCAGCGACTCCGCGCTGCCATCACCCAACCGCGTCGGATCGACGCGGGAACGATCGGCTCTTTGGCGGCGGTGCTTGCTCATCAGCGGCGTCTCGAAGACGTGGTCGGGTCAGTGGCCGTGGTCAGACCGGTGCTTGCGCAACTATCAGCCATCGAACAACTCGTCAACGGTGCCCGGCACGACAAGCACTGGTCGCGGCTCGTCGATGTCGCTGGACAGTGGGCTCAGTTCGGCGGCTGGCTCGCCGCGACCACTGGCGACCACGCTACCGGTCGTAGTTGGTACGTCCGGGCGATGGAGTGGTCGACGGAAGCAGGGAATCCGCACCTGACGGCCACCGTGCTGAGTATGCGTGGCCACCTTGCATGGGTCCGCGGTGAGACGGCTGCGATGGTGGAACTCTCTCGCGCTGCTGTGTGGCAACCGGCGAGTCCTGGTGTACATGCGCTTGCGACCCAGCAGGAGGCGCGTGGACTAGCGATCCTGGGTGACGCCGAAGGTACCGATCGGCAACTTGACCGTGCTGAGGAGCTGGCGCTTCGGGCTGCTGACGCACGGGATCGGGAGCCGGACTGGTTGTACTTCTACGACCCGACCTTCTTCTCGATGCAGCGTGGCTTGGCACAGCAGTACCTGCGCCGGTTCGACCGAGCGGCCGACCTGCTGACGGACGGACTCGACCAGCTCTCAGGCGATGTTCGCCGATCAGACTGGATCGGCTGGTACGTCTGCCAGTTGGCTTCGACCCATGTCGCGGCGGGCGACCGCGACGTCGCTGCATCGTGGATCGCGGAGGCGCGAGAGATTGCCGACTCAACGGGGGCGAAGCGCCTCGCCGGGGAAGTGGCACAGGTCGAGCAAGAGATCGATTGCTGACCGCTGTCTGCCGGTCTGCGGACGCCGGTAAGACGCGCACACTGTAGACCTTCACTTTGCGTGACGGGCAGGCTGCTTGCAGAGGTTGTGCCATCGCTTCCCGTACCGGGTGGTGAGTTCGGCGGTGGCGCGGCCTCGCGTTAGCTGGGCCCGACGTCGCATCCCGTGATCGCCCTTTTCGCGCGTCGGGCCCGCCTGCTGGGCGGCGGCTCGGGGTTGACGTGGAGAGCCACCTCGGGTCGCCGCCCTTCCAACGCTTGTTGAGGGGGCAGCGTGTTCGGGAAGTGGTTTCAGCGTGCGGACGTGCCGGTGGATGTGGTGTATCCGGTGCCGGGTCGGCGGCGGTTCGCCGATCGGACGGTGCCGCCGTCGGACCGGCGGCCGGCGACCCGGACCGACCGCGCGGATCGCCGGGGTGGTAACGCCGGCCGGCATTACCTGCGGTGAAGAAGCCCCGGGCCGGCGGTGGGCCGGTGCATGAGCCGGTGCGGCCGTCGTGGTGCTGCGCGGTCTGTCCGGACGGGACGCCCTGGCCGTGTCCGCCGGGCCGGACGCAATTGGCCGAGGCGTACGTCGGGGAGCCGGTCGCGTTGTCGGTCGACGTCGGTGAGCTGCTGACCCTGGCCGCCGAGGAGGCTGGGATCACCGATCCGGCCGAGTTGTACGAACGCTTCGTGTCGTGGACCTGGATCGACGGGACCTGGATCGACGCGGGTGGGCGGCGGTGAGTGTGGCGGTGGGGCGTCGGGTCGCCCTGTGGCGGGTGCGGCGGCGGATGACGCAGCAGGTGTTCGCCGATCGGATCGGCCGGTCGAAGAGCTGGGTGGAGAAGGTGGAGCGTGGTGTCCGGCGGTTGGACCGGTTTTCGTTGATCCGGCAGGTCGCCGAGGTGTTGCGGGTGGATCCGGCGGAGTTGATCGGCCCGGACCGGCCATCGGAGGCCGGTGGGGCGGTCGGCGGGGTGGCGGCGGTCCGGGCGGCGCTGGCCAGCTACGGCGTGTTCACCGCCGTCGAGAGCGGACCGGCGGGGGAGCAGGAGGTGACGCGGCGGGTGGAGCATGCGTGGTTGACGTACCAGCACGGGGACTATCCCCGGCTGCTGCGGATGACGCCGGAGCTGTTGGACGCCGCCCGCCGGTTGCACGCCGCCCGGCCTGGGCCGGGGGCGGAGTTGTTGGTGCGGGCGTACCGGATTATCGCGCTCGTGCTGGTCAAGGTCGGCGAACCCGAGCTGGCCTGGTTGGCGGCCGATCGGGCGCTTGCCACCGCCGGCAGCGATTCGGTGCTGGCCGGGTCGGCGGCGGTGCCGCTCGGGCAGGCGCTGCGCGGGTTGGGCCAGGACCGGTTGGCGATGACGACGACGGTCGCCGCCGCCGACCGCATCGCGGCGGCATCGGTCGAGTGCGGCACGGTGTACGGGACGTTGCTGCTGCAGGCCGGGTTGGCCGCCGCCGGCTGCGGCGAAACCCGCAGCGTCGACGAGCTGCTCGGCCGAGCCGCTGACGTCGCTGGCCGGATCGGCGACGGGCTGGACTACCGGCAGGCGAGTTTCGGCCCGGCGGCCGTCGACTGCGCCCGGGTGACGGCGGCCGTCGACCTCGGGGACGCCACCGACGCTGTCAACCGACACGCCACGATCGTCCGTCACGACGGCTGGCTACGGCTGCCGGCGGAGCATCGGGCGGCGTACCTGGTGGACACGGCGCGGGCGTACCTCGACGTCGCTGACTTCACCGGGGCAGGACGTTGGCTCGTCGAGGCGGACCGCGTCGCACCGGCTGAGATCCGCTGCCGGCCCTCCGCCCGTACCCTCGTGGCTGAGATCGCCCGGTGCGGGCCGGACGCTGCCGGCGTCGCCCGGCTGGCGACGGCGATCGGGCTGACGACCGGCACCTCATGACGAGGGAACCTGTATGACCCTTAAACCGGCGGGTTGAGGGTCATGGAGGTTCCCTCGGTGGCGTCGGCCGTGCCGAGTACCCGGATCTGGTCGCCGGGCCGGATGACGCCACCGACCACGACGCGGGCGTAGAGGCCACGCAGCCGGGCCTGGCGACCCTGCTCACCCCAGACCAGTTTGTGCGCGTCGCGTCCGTAGCGGTTGGCGAACTTCGCGCACCCGGTGTGCGGTTCGGCCGTCACCTCGATGACCGCCTCGTCGCCGACCGCCAGCCGGGTGCCGGCGGGCAGTGCGTCGGTGTGCAGGTCGAGGTCGGCGAAGAGCTGGTCGCCGGCCAGCCCCCAGTGCTGCGGGTCGTCGCCGGCGACCAGCCGGACGAACCGGGAGTTCATCACGGTGAGCTGCCGGTCCGGGTGGGCCGAACCGTCGCCGGTCGCCGAACTGCCGCGCTGCGCCCAGCCGTCGCCGACCAGCCCGTCGGTGATGTCGAGCGTCCCTTCGGCCAGCAGTTCCCGCTCGTCGACGGCCGGCCGGCGGACGACGAGGTCCAACGTGCCGGAGCCGCGTGGGGAGTGGGCCACCTCGGCGAGCCCGGCGGTGAGCTCGGCGGTGGGCAGGTGACGGGGTGCCGTGGTGTTCGTCGGGGGGTGGTGGTCCATGTCCGGAGTGTGGCAGAGCGTACGCACGCAGTCGATAGGATTCACCGCACGGCCGTGACCGCCATCGATGCCAGCCGGCTCAGTGGTAGCCGGCTCATCGGGTGCGGTGCAGGGCCGCGTCGAGGTCGTCGAGGTGACGGGCGACCGGGCCGACGGTGAGCATGCCGCTGCCGGCCCCGGCCAACTCGCCGACGGCCGGGGCGAGTGCGGTCCGGGCGCGGCGCATCACCGTACGGTCGTCGAGGGCGATCGCGGCCCGCGCGGTGAGGCACCACAACGCCTCGGCCAGCAGATCACGCGGTGGGTCCGGGGTCTGCCGCAGCGCCGTCGCGGCCTCGGCCGGCCGGTCCCCGGCCAGCAGCAGGAGCGGGCGCGTCCACGGTCGGTAGGGACCCCAGTCGGTGTCGTCGTCGAAGCGGATCGCCCCGCCTCGCCAGACCCGCAGGCACAGCAGCGCCAGCGGGAGCAGGCCATGCTCGACGCCGGGCATGCCGGCGGTGGCGAGCCGCGCCGCCGCGTCGCGGTAGGCGGCCTCGGCGGCGGCCGACGACGACCCGGTCGCGGCCAGCCGCAGCGCCCGGTACCACCCGGTGAACACCCCGACCAGCGGTCGGTCGTGTCGCTGCCCGAGCCGGTCCGCGGCGGTGGCGTGCTGGTCGGCGGCGGCGAAGTCGGCGAGCCCGCCGCGGGCCTGCAACCGGACGAGATGACCGAGGATCTCGTACGTCGCGAGACCGTGCCGGGTGCAGAGCGTGACCAGCTCGGCGCCGATCTCGTCCCGTTCGGTGGCCAGGCCGGTCCGGTGGAAGGTCTGCATGAACACGCCGTTGAGCGCGAACGCCAGCAGGGCCGGGTCGCCCAGCCGGCGCGCGATCCGCTCCGCCTGCCGGGCCGCCTCGGGTCCGCGTGCCGCATGCGTACCGCGTGACTCCACCGCGACCGTGGCCAGCAGCCGGGCCCGGGTGGCGTCGGACAGGCCGGGGCCAGCGGCGGCCAGGGCCCGTTCGGCGGCCGCGACGATCTGCGCCGCCTGCGCCGGGTCGTCCGAGCGGGGCCAGATCGCGGGTACGTCGTACCCGCCGATCACCTGGGCGGTGAGCTCGGGATCGGCCAACTGTTCAGCCACGGTGATGGTGGTGATCCGCTGCCGCCGCGCCGCTTCGAGGCCGCTGGCCCCGGTCACGGCGAGGCTGCGCAGCAGGCCGACCGTCGACTCCAGCCGGGTCCCGGAATCGGCCGGCACGGCACGGTCGTACGCCGCCGTGGCCTCCGCCCAGAGCCGTTCGGGTGCGGTCGGACCGGGACCGTCGTCGACCCGTTCGGTCTGGCGCAGGATGTCGGCTTCCAGCTGTCGCAGCCGAGGCCCGGGGTCGATGCCGAGCTCGTCCAGCAGTAGCCGGCGGGCCCGGCGCAGGACCGCGAGGGCGTCGCCCTGGCGGCCGGCCCGGTACAGGGCGAGTGCCAGCAGTCGCCACGCCTCCTCCCGCCACGGATGCCCGGCGACGTGGGCGTCGAGATCAGGTACGGCCTCGGCGGCCCGCCCCAGGCCCAGCAGCGCCTCGGCCCGCTGCTCGACGGCGTTGAGCCGGAGCTGGTCGAGACGGGAACGCTCGACCTGCGCCCACGGTTCGTCGTCGAAACCGGCGTACGCCGGCCCGCGCCACCAGGTCAGGGCCCGGTCGAGCTGATCGAGCGCCGGGTGCGGGGCAGCGGTGGACGCGGTAGCGACCGTGTTCTCGAACCGCCAGGCGTCGACCGCGTCCGGCGCCGGCCGCAGCGCGTACCCCGAGCCCTCGGTGACCAGCAGCCGAGCCGGCTGACGTGGTGGCCGGTGCGGCTCCAGCGCGCGCCGCAGCGCCGCGACGAAGGTTCGTACGGCGCTCACCGCGCCCGGGGCGGGCTCCGGCCACAGGTCTTCGACGAGACGGTCGACCGGGACGACCCGGCCCCGGGCGACGACGAGCCGGGCGAGCACCGCCCGGTGCTTCGGCCCTTTCAGGTCGATCGGCGCGCCGACGTCGTCCCAGGCGACGACCGGGCCGAGAACACCGAAGCTGACCTGCACTGATCGGACCGCCCTTCTGCGTCTGCGCTCAACGTATCGCGCTCATCGGTTGCTCATCCGCGCCCGGCACGCTGGATTCCGGCACCGACCAGAAAGGGACAATCATGACATTCGCCATCCCTGGCTTCGACTACCAGCGGGTCGCGGTCGACGACGACGTGGCCCTGAACGTGGCGGTCGGCGGCACCGGCCGTCCGATCGTGCTGCTGCACGGCTTTCCGCAGACCCACGCCATGTGGCGCCACGTCGCCGTCGACCTGGCCGCCGACCACACGGTGATCGCGCCTGACCTGCGCGGCTACGGCGCGAGTGACAAACCCGAGGCGGTCGACCGGGACACGTATTCGAAGCGGACCATGGCCGCCGACATCGTCGCTCTCGCCGGCGAGCTCGGCCACGAACGCTTCGCGTTGGCCGGACACGACCGTGGCGCCCTGGTCGCCATCCGCGCCGGCCTGGACCATCCCACCCGGATTAGCCACCTCGCCTCGCTCGACGTGCTGCCGACCCTGGACATGTGGGACGTACTGCACGGCTCCACCGCAGCGGTCGCGTTCCACCTGTACCTGATGGCCCAGCCGCCCGGCCTGCCCGAGCAGATGATCGGCGCCAGCGCGGACGCCTTCTTCGGGTACTTCCTCGATTTGTGGACCCGCGACCCGCAGGCCATCCCCGCTGAGCTGCGGGCGGAGTACCTGCGGGCCTCGCGCGAGGCGGTCGCCTCGATCGTCGCCGACTACCGGGCCTCGGCCGGCATCGACATCGAACACGACCAGGCCGACCGGGCGGCCGGCAACCGGTTGGTCATGCCGGTCACCGTCGTGCAGCAGGACTGGGGCGCCGCACTGGGGTTCGACGCGGCGGCGCTGTGGCGTACCTGGGCCGACAACCTGGAGCACCGCACCACCTCGGCCGGACACTTCATGGCCGAGGAGGCACCGGAGGAGATCATCAAGGTGCTGCGCTCCCTGCTTGAGCGCTAGCGCTGCTCAGGTGCCGGTGTCGCTCAGCGCCGCTCATGCGTCGGCGCCGCGCCGCTGGCCCGGCCCCGGGACGGGTCGGGGCCGGGCCAGCGGTGGTTCAGTTGGCGGAGCAGGTGGGGGTCATGCCGGTTCCGCTGCCGTTGCCCTGGAAGCCGAATTCGGTGACCTGGCCGGGGTTGAGCTGGCCGTTGTAGCTGACGTTGGTGAACCGGACGGTGCCGGTGCTACCACTGGCGCTGGCGTTCCAGGTGTTGGTGACGCTGGCGCCGCCGGGCAGGGTCATCGTGACGGTCCACCCGTTGGTGCCGGCGGAGCCGGCGGTGATCCGGACGGTGGCGACGAAGCCGCCGGTCCAGGAGTTCAGCGAGACGGTCGCGGTGCAGCCGCCGTTGCCGGGCGGCGGCGTGGTCGGGCCCGGCGGCGGCGTGGTGGGGCCGGGCGGGGGAGTGGTCGGGCCGGGTGGCGGCGTCGTCGGGTTCGGTTGGCCGCCCTGGAACTGGGAGAAGAACTGCCAGATCTCACCCTTGGTCCAGGTGTTGACGCCGCTTTCGGTGTAGGTGCCGTCGACCGGGCCCGGGGTGTGGCCGTTGTCGTACGCGGCCCACTGCACCGGGTACCCGGAGCGGCAGCCCGGGTAGGCGGTGGTGATGTGCGCCCGGCTGCCCTGCCCGGGTTCCCGAGGGCTCTGCTGCGTGCAGCCGTTGTTGCGGACGAACGTGTCGCGCAGTGACCGTCCCATGGAGATCGGCAGGACGTTGTCGGTGATGCCGTGCAGTCCGAAGTACGCGACCGGCTGGGTGCCACCGCTGCACCCGCTGATCAGCCCGCCGGAGATGACCGCCACGGCCCGGATCTCGTTCGGCCGGGCGCAGGCGAGCGCATAGCTCATCCCGCCGCCCCAGCTGAAGCCGAGGGCGAAGCGCTGGGTGGTGTCCACGCAGAGGTCGCTCTCGATCCGCTGGACCATGTCGTCGAAGAAGGTGACGTCCTGGCCACCGGGGTTCGCCCAGCCGTTGTCGATCCCCTGCGGGGCGACCAGGATCGCGCTGTTGTTCGACAGTTGCTGCTGGCCGTAGTACGCCCAGGCGGCGCCGCTGCTGCCACCTGAGTTGACGTCGTTGGCGGTGCCGCCGCGCCAGTGGTAGGCGATGATCAGCCGGTACTGGCGGGTGTTGTCGTAGTTGGCGGGCAGCCGCAGGATGAAGCTGCGACTGCGGCCGCTGCTCTGGACCGTGTGGGTGCCGTTGCCCAGCGTCGGGTTTCGGCCGCATCCGGCGCTCGCTGCGGCGATGCCGACGCCGGCGGCCGACACGGCACCTGAGTCCTGGGCTGAACCGGTGTCGCTGGGCTCGGCGCTGGCGGAACCGCCGAGTGCCACGCCGCCTGCGGTGATCGCGAGTAGCGCCGCGAGGAGCAGAGGTCCGGAGAAGGCCCGGCTTCTTGACATCGCAACTCCCTTCTGATTTCTTGCCAGGCCGGGGTGGATATGGGCGCCGGGAACGGGCGGCACCCCACAGTCCGGCTTGGGCACATTTCGATCGGGTACGGATTTCGCCCATGACGAGTGGGCAGGCTTGCACGCGAGCGTGGTGCTGCGGCGGACTCGCCCGGTGAGTCGCCGGCGCCGACCCTCGTAGGCATCGATTGTGATCGATAACATGGTGGCCGTCAAGTCGTGCCGACCGGGTCGGCCCAAGACGGTGGCTCACCGGCCGCCCGCCTGCCCGAGACGTTTGGTCCGTCGGTGGAGTCGGTGTGAGCGGTAACAGCTGCTACTGTTCTAGAACAGCGTCCAGCAGTTATAGAGCTGTCGGGGCGACCCGGACGGCTGACAGACGGAGAGGTGTGGCATCGTGACCGACGTACTGCAAAGGTCCAGGACCGCCGGGATGGGTGACCCCGGTCCGACCGGACGGTTCGGCCGCTACGGCGGCGGCTACGTGCCGGAGTCGCTGGTCGAGACCTGCCGGCGGGTGGAGGAGGCGTTCCGGCAGGCATGGTCGGACCCGGGTTTCCGGGACAGCCTCACCCGCCTGCTGACCGTGCACGTCGGGCGACCGACGCCGCTGACGCCGGCGCTACGCCTCTCCGCGGAACTCGGCGTCCACCTGATGCTCAAGCGGGAGGACCTGACCCATACCGGCTCCCACAAGATCAACAACGTGCTGGGTCAGGCGCTGCTCGCCCGTCGGATGGGCCGGTCGCACCTGATCGCCGAGACCGGTGCCGGGCAGCACGGCGTCGCCACCGCCACCGCAGCGGCGCTGCTCGGCCTGCGAGCCACCGTGTTCATGGGTGAGCGGGACATCGAACGGCAGGCGCTCAACGTGTTCCGGATGCAACTGCTCGGTGCCGACGTGGTTCCGGTCGGCACCGGCAGCCGCACTCTATCCGACGCCACCGGCGAGGCCATGCGCTACTGGGTCGGGCGTACCGACGAGGCGCACTACTGCGCCGGCTCGGTGATCGGTCCGCACCCGTATCCGTGGATGGTGCGGACCTTCCAACGGGTCATCGGCGACGAGGCGCGCGGCCAGTGCGCCCGCGAGCTGGCCAACGCGGTGCCGGACTACGTCGTGGCCTGCGTCGGCGGTGGCTCCAACGCCGCCGGCACCTTCGCCGGTTTCGTCGACACGTCCGCCCGGCTGGTCGGGGTGGAAGCGGCCGGTGGCGCCGGCGCGGCTCTCGGCCGGGTCGGCGTCCTGCACGGATGCCGCTCCCGGTTCCTGCAGGACGACGCTGGCCAGATCGTCGAGGCGCACTCCATCGCCGCCGGACTCGACTACCCGGGCGTCGGGCCCGAGCACGCCCACCTGCGCGATCTCGGTCGCGCCCGGTACGAGACGGTGTCCGACGACGAGGCGGCCGCCGCCGTGGTCCGGTTGGCCCGTACCGAGGGGATCGTGCCGGCACTGGAATCGGCGCACGCGCTCGCCTGGGTGGTCCGCGCGGCCGGCGCGGGTGAGTTGCCACCCGGCGCGACCGTCCTGCTCACCCTCTCCGGGCGCGGCGACAAGGACGTCTCGACGCTCAAGGACGGTCCGACCCCCGGTGACCCGGCATGACGCTTGAGAACCGGCTGCGGCGGCGCCGGGCCGCCGGGCGCAAACTGCTGATGCCGTACGTCACCGGTGGGATCACCACGACCTGGCTCGACCAGCTGCGGGCCTTCGTCGAGGCCGGAGCCGACGCGGTCGAGGTCGGTCTGCCGTTCTCCGACCCCACCCTGGACGGTGCCACCATCCAGGAGGCGACCCACCGGGCATTGGCGTGTGGGGCGACGACCCGGGGCATCCTCGACGACCTCGCCGGTGCCGCGACCGAGGTGCCGCTGGTTGCCAGCACCTACTACAACCTGGTCCTGCACGCCGGCTCCCAGCGGTTCTGCGCCGCGCTGCGCGACGCCGGAGTCAGCGGCCTGATCGTGCCGGACCTGCCGCTCGGCGAGGCCGACGAGTTGGCCGGGTCGGCTGCCTCCGCCGGCATCGACCTGGTCCTGCTGGCCGCGCCGACCACCCCGCCGCCCCGGTTGGCGCAGATCGCCGAGCGCAGCCGGGGCTTCGTCTACGCCGTGTCGGTGATGGGCACCACCGGCGAGCGGACCACGGTCGCCGACTCCGCCGGGGCACTTGTCGACCGGCTACGGCGTACCACGGACCGGCCGGTCATGGTGGGATTCGGCATCTCCACTCCGGAGCACGCCGCGCACGCCGCCCGATCCGCCGACGGTGTCGTCGTCGGAGCCGCGCTGATGCGTCGGGTGCTGGACGGAGCCAGCCCGTACGATGTCGGCAGCTACCTCGCCCGGATGCGCCGCGCCGTCGACCAGGACCTGCCTCCGGGCGGTGGGCGGTGGACCAGAGCGTGACCGAGCAGGAGCGTGACGACCGTGACCGCGAGCCCTGGACCCGCCCCGAGGTACCAGGCCATCGCCACCGACCTCGCGGCGAAGATCCGGGGCGGCGAGTACCCCCCGGGCGAGGCGCTGCCTCCGCAACGCGAGCTGAGCGCTGCGTACGGCGTCACCCTGATGACGTTGCGCCAGGCCCTGCGTCGGCTCAGCGACGACGGGCTGATCGTGCAACAGCCCGGCCGGGGCACCTTCGTCGCCCCGCCGCACCTGGCGTACGAACTCGGCTCGCTGCACAGTTTCGCCGACGACCTGGTCAGACAGGGCCACGCGGTACGCACGACCGTGCTCGCCCGGTCGGTGCGGCGCGCGTCGGGTCGCGCCGCAGCCCAGTTGCGGATCGCGCCGGGCGAGAGCGCGTTGCGGCTGGAGCGGCTGCGTGAGTTCGCCGGCCGCCCCGCGATCCACCAGGTCTCCTGGGTACGCCAACCGCACGCCGACCGGCTCCGCGGCCGGGACTTCACCGCCGAGTCGCTGTACGGCGCTCTCGCCGACATCGGCGTCTCGGTCGCCAGGGCGGCCGAGACGGTTCACCCCGGCCTGCTCGACTCCGTCGTCGCGCCCCTGCTGAAGGAGCCGGCCGGCAGCGCCGTGTTCGTCAGCGACCGGATCACCTACGCCGTCGACACGAGCGCCGTCGTTGTCGACCGGGCCACCATCCTCGGCAGCATGATGGAGATCCGTACCGAGCGGGCGGTCACCGGTCTGTCGCTGCGCTGGGGTGCGACCGGTTGAGTTGACCTCGGCTACACCCGATGGTCGTCGCGGTGGGCGAGGGCGAGGCACCGCAGCCGCTCGGCCGCCCCGGTGGCCCGGGTGAGCGCGGTCCTGACCTCGGCCGCCCCCCGGCCACACTTGATCATGTAGAAGAGGAAGAGGTTGATCGACGCCACGGACAGGGCGTACACGTACACGTCCTGCAGCGCGCCCTGGTAGACCGCGAGGCCGATCGTCCAGACGATCCCCGCGTAGAACAGCGAGGACGGCGTCCACTCCGCGAACGACGCGAGCCCGGTGACCTTCGCGTCGCTCGACGGCACGGTGCTCAACCCCCGTCGACGTGCATCCGTGAGGGCACGCCGGGCGAACAGGAGGACGGCGCTGTTCGTGAACAGTGACAGGGTCTGGCCGATGGCGCTGTTGATCGGCCACAGCCGGGGGTCGTAGAGCACGATCGGCAACACCAGGACGGCGCCGGTGACCGTCTGTATCCGGATGGCGAACTGGGCGACTGCTGCGCGGACGGTGAGGCCGCCGGCCCGCCAGCCGGCGGCCAGCGGATTCATGCCGGCGAAGATGTTGTGGTAGTACTTCGCCGACACCATCGCGTACGTCAGACCGACCAGCAGGGCCGGCGCGTTCGCCTCGATGTCCGGTATGGAGTACCCGGGAGCGCGCAGCGAGTCGAGGACCGGGAAGTGATCCTCCGAGCCGCCCAGCATCCGTTGCAGGGACTCCACCATCCGGTTGCCCCAGGACCAGTCGAACTGCCGGATGATCCAGATGAGGGTGATGGCGCAGGTTACCGCCCAGGCCACGGAGGAGAGCCAGGACCAGGCCAGCAACCGGGCCGCCGCGAGGGCCGACGCGCGGCCGGCGGCACCCGGCTCACCCCGGCGGGTCCGGTAGATGCGACGCAGCTGACCGGGGGCACCGGCGAGTGGCCGGAACAGTCCGAGGGTGAGTCGGGTCTGGAACAGTTCCCAGGTGCCGCGGACCAGCCGGTCGTCGGTCGGCGGCGTCCGGGCCGCCTCGGCGTCGAGTTCCGCGGTGAACGTGTCGTGGAGTCGGGCGTACCGGGAGACGTCCGGTGCCGGTTGCTGTTCTTCACCGGCTGCGGCGTGCAGCTCGCCGGGGTCGGTGTCCGGCGAGAACAGCAGCAACCGATGGTCCGGGTGCGTGTCGATGAGGTCCTCGATGAACCGGGCCAGCAGCGGCGCGTGGGCGTAGAACTCGTCCGGAACGACATCACCCGGTTCCCCGCCACCGAACATGGTCAGCAACTTGCCCAGCGAGTAGACGTCGGACTTGTCACCGGCCGTCCCGTCGGCCTTGACCTCGGGAGCGACGAACTGTCCGTCCGGGCCTTCGAGCGCACCGAAGGCGTACGTGTACAGGTAGTTCGCGCCGATGTCGATCAGCCGGAAAACGGGTCGGCCGTCCCGGTAGGTCACCATGATGTTCGACGGGGCGAGGTCGCCGTGCCCTCGCCTGGTCGGCTCGGTGGGGTGGTTGCCGGCGTTGAGAAACCGGTCGAGCTCCGCGAGCGCCAGGAAGGCGGCCGTGCCGTAGTCCCGCAGGTCGGCCAGGAGCGCGAACCGGTCGACCGAGGCCTCGCCGAGGCCCTGGTCGTCGCCGGGTGTCGCCGACCGTCCGGGGCGGACACGTCGCGCGGTGCGGCGTCGCGCGGTGCGTTCCCGCCACACCTCGTGCAGCGGACGCCCGGCGACGAAGTCCATCAGGATCCAGCTGTGCGAGCTGGCCCAGACCGCGACCAGATGTTCCGCCTGGGCACCGGCGAGATCGTAGAGCCCGGCGTACGCCTTCGTCGTGCTCGCGATGCGCGGAATCCTCAGGTACGGGTAGAGGATCAACTTGAGGGCGAAGGGTCGACGCAGCCCGCCCCGTCGCGTGCCGGACCCGCGCAGGATCACCGATGTGGTCCCGTGTTCGTGGAACTCGAGAGTGTCGAAGTCGACTCCGGCGGTCCACTCGGACCCCGCGACGGCATCCTCACCGGCCTGGTCCGGAAGCGGTCCGCCGGCCGGCCGGTACAGCTCGCGGATCGTCTCGCGTACCGGCCGCTGCCGGACGAGACGCCCGCACACGCCGGGACAGTCGTGGCCGGGTGGGGGTGCGCTCCCGTCGGTGGTACCCGCCCGGGCCGGCGCGGCGGCGGTTCGGCGGTCACTCGATTCGGCCAGGCCGGTCAGAGTGATCAACAGCAGCGCCAGGAAGCCGACCGTCTGCCGACGCGGCGCCGGCAGGTCGGCGGCACCCTCGGCGAGCCGGTCGCAGTGCCGCGCCAGTCCGTCGAGGACCGCCTTCCAGCTGCCCGGGCGGAACCGGTCGTCGAAGGACCGCTGGTCGAACGGAACGTCACGCAGCAGCGCCCGCCAGGAGATCAGGTCATCGGCCGTCGGTCGGTTCGTCGCAGTCGTCCGCCGCCCGGCGGCCGTCTCACCGCCGGCCGGCAGCAGCAGTTTCGCCAACCGGTCGAGGTCCGGACCGGGCGGCGTGGGCGGTCGGGAAAGCTCCTCGACCAACTGGTCGAGGGTCGGTCGGCCGGCCATCAGCGCTGGTCCACGACCATCAGACGGGGCACCGCGTGCAGTCGCCCCGACCGGAGCAGATCCACCGGTCGTCCCTCAACCGCGCAGTACATCAGGGAGTACGCCCGGCGCGCCGCGCTGATCAGCAGATGCGAGCGCAGTTCGTGCCGCTTGACCTCGGTGTCCTCGGGCAACGGGGCGAGGTCGAGGACGTACGGCGGCAGCTGGCTCGCGGTGTCGCGCCGGGCGGTGAGGTCGACCTGGTCGCGGAGCCGTTGCCGGACCGAGGCCAGGTAGGCGGCGCCCAGCCCTTCCTTGATCTTTTCCAGGTAGCGGTGGGTATACCGGTGCTGCAGACCGAGCCCGCCGTTGCCGCTGCGCATGGGCCGGGTACTCAGGGAGAGCACGTGGGTGCATCCGTCGCGTAGCGCGAGCCGGAACGGCAGCGCGGTGACCACGCCACCGTCGAGAGCCCGCCAGCCCCGGAACTGCGCCGTTCCCCGTACGGCGATCGGCAGCCAGGCGGAGGCCAGCAGAGCGGCCTTGAGGTCGGCTCGGTCGGTGAAATCGGATATCAGCCGGGTAGAAATTGCATCGACGTCGGTAATAGCTATGTGCAACTGGACGTCGGCTGCCAGAACGCGATCATAGGCGAGGGGCTTGATGATCTCGACGACCTCGCCGAACGCGTAGTCGAGATCGAGGATGTTCCCGCCACGCAGGCCGCGGGCGAAGTCGATGAACCGGCGGCTGGTCAGGTCGTCGTAGTAGATCGAAACGGGGTACCAGGTCCCGCCGGCGAGGAAATAGGCGCTGTTCACCGCGCCGGACGAGCAGCCGTACACCGCGTCGAACGCGTCGCTGAAACCCTGGTCCTCCAGCGCCGCGAGCATCGAGGCGGAGACGACTCCGCGCATCCCGCCGCCCTCGACGGCGAGGCCGACCTTCGCCGTGTCACCGGGATCGCGGGCGCCGGGCCGGCTGCGGGAAGCACGCCTTTGCCGGATGATCTCCAGGACCGGGTGTTCGGCGTCCCAGAGCGGGGTGGCCATGGCGTCCGGCGACCCGCCCATGCTCTCAGCCGACATTTTCGGCGAGACGGGGACCGGCAGGCGACACCATCGACGGTGGACTCACTCTATCGATGTTGCCAGTAGGTGGATCTGTTCGGCAAACGCGAGTATTCGCAGATGCCGGAGACGAGGTGAGGCCGCCCTGGAATTGATCTTCGAATTCGGCGTCTTTCTCGTGAAAAATACTCAGGCAGAGGTACGGCTGGCGGGTCAGCGACGTACTCGGGTTGACTTGCGGGAATCCCAGGGTGCCGCCGAGGGTGATGCCACAGATGCATGCTGATGCATCTCTGGCATCAAGCTCAGCGGACACCCCGACCCAGGGAGGTGATGCCGCGTCCCGGCAGACCGCTGCCGGCCGCAGTTAGGGCTGTTGGCGGTGAGCGGCGACGTACGCCGCCACGATGTCAGCGGGGATGCGTCCCCGGACGCCGACCGCCATGCCGCGGCGTCGTAGCAGGCTGGACGTACTCGATCAGCTCAGCGAAGACGTCAGGATGCACGATCCGGGTGCCGAGCCGCCGGGCGGCCGCCGACTTGTTGGTCGACGGAGCCGAACCGTCGGTGACCAGGATCGCGGTTCTGCCCGACACCGCCCCGGTGACCCGCAGGCCGACCGCTCTCGCCCGGCCTTCGAGGCGGGCGCGGACCAGATCGTCGCATCCAGTGAAGGCGACGCCGTCACCGAGGCGTAGCGGCTCCCCGTGCGGCCAGTTCGTCGGGAGCGGGCGGCAGAGCTGCCCGCGCTGTTCGTCGAGGGCGGCCCGGGCGTCGTCCAGCACGGTCTTCACGATCTTCTCCGGCAGCCCGAGGTGCCCGGCGGTGCCGAGCAGTTCCTGCCGTTCGTCGCGGGTGACTGTACCGTCGGCGACCGCCCGGTGCGCCAGGGCGAGCAGGAACCCCCGGTGTGCGGCCTCGACCTGGGGCCGGGTGAGCGAGTAGGCGCCGGCGAGGTCGGCCAGGGCGGCGGCCTCGTCCTCGGTGAGCACGCCGTCCTCCAGCACCTGGGCGAGCAGTTCCAGGTACGCGGTCGTGCTCGTGGCAGCACCTGGCTCGACGGCCGACGACATCGGCAGATCGTCGAGCAGGGCGGCGAGCGCGCCGGGTGGGGCCGGCACGGCGGCGGGGCCGGCCGGACGCCGGTGGGCCACCTCGACCGGCAGCCGTGGAATCTGCGGCCACTCGACGTGAACGGCACTGGTGGGCACCCGGCTGTGGTCAGGGCGCCGGGAGTGGCCGGCGCCGCTGGCAAGGTACGACCGCAGCAGTGCGGCGCTTGCCCGGGCGTCCGCCAGCGCGCAGTGTGCGTCGGTGAGCGGTACGCCGATTCGTTCGCAGCAGTCGGCCAGCCTGCGACGGTGCAAGTCGGGAAGGTGGTCCCAGCTAATTTCCATTGTGCACAGGTGTGGGCAGGTGGGCATCGTCCAACCTGCCCTTTCGTACTCGCTGGCGAGGAAAGCAAGGTCGAACCGCGCGTTGTGGGCAACCAGGGCGCGGCCTGCGAACCGGGCGTTCAGCTCCCCGATGATCTCGCCGAACCGTGGCGCTCGCCTGACCTCTGCGGCGGTGATGCCGTGAATCCGGGTGGCGCCGACCGGACCCTGCGGGTCGACCAGCGTCGTCCACTCGTCGACGATCTGCCCGGACAGGTCAGTGGCGACGACGGCCACCTCGACCACCCGGTCCCGCGACGTGGACAGGCCGGTCGTCTCGACATCGACCACCGCGAAACCGACAGCGGACAGTGGCGGCGCGGAGCGCGGCCGGGGAACCAGAGCTGTCGCGTTGGGCCCGGGTCGACGTCCGTCCGGCGCCGGGTCGTTCCCGCTGACACGTCGCCAGATCTTGTTCAGTACCTCCACTGCGGCTCCTTCCGGTCGGACAGGGGCCGCATGTTTCCGGCGAACTCGAGGTGACCGCAACGCGACGCGCGGGGGTCGGTGCGATTCCCGACGAACGGGGTGACCGGGCTACCCGTCCGCCTACCTCGGGCCGGCGGACGGGTGACCGATGAGGACAGAAGTCCACCGGCAGCCGGTACGGGCGCGCCGTTGAGCCCGTACCAGCTGCCGGTCCGCCGCCGTGAGCCCGGCGGCGCGTCGGTGACCCGCGACGACTGCGGGGGTGGCGTCAGCGCCGGTCCACCGTGCCGGCGGGGGACAGGTGCCGGGCGTACGCCTCGGTGGTGAAGAACGCCGGCAGGTCCTCGCCGAGCGCCGTCTCCTCGACGATCCGGGCCGCCGCCTCGGCGCGGTCGCGGTCCGGACCGTCCCGCCCGTCGACCAGGTCGGCCAGCTCCTCGGCGAGCAGCGACCGGACCAGGTCCTCGGTCACGCACCCGCCGTCGGCCAACGGGGTGCCGTGGTGCAGCCACTGCCAGACCTGACAGCGGGCGATCTCGGCGGTCGCCGCGTCCTCCATCAGGTTCCACAGCGCCACCGCGCCGGCACCACCCAGCCAGGCGTCCACGTACCGCAGCGCCACCGCGACGTTGGCGCGCACCCCGGCCGCCGACACCTGGCCCGGCGTCTTGTCGACGGCCAGCAGGTCGGTCGCGGTCACCGCCACGTCGTCGCGCAACCGGTCGAGCTGGTGCGGCCGGTCGCCGAGCACCGCGTCGAAGACCTCCCGGCAGGTCGGCACCAGACCCGGGTGGGCCACCCAGGAGCCGTCGAAGCCGTCACCGGCCTCGCGCTGCTTGTCCGCCCGCACCTTGCCCAGCGCGGCCTCGTTTACCTGCGGATCCCGGCTGGGGATGAAGGCGGCCATCCCGCCGATGGCATGCGCGCCGCGCCGGTGACAGGTCCGCACCAGCAGTTCGGTGTACGCCCGCATGAACGGCACCGTCATGGTCACCTCGGCACGGTCCGGCAGGACGAAGTCCGGCCACTGCCCGAAGTTCTTGATCACGCTGAAGATGTAGTCCCACCGGCCGGCGTTCAACCCGGCCGAGTGCTCCCGCAGCTCGTAGAGGATCTCCTCCATCTCGAACGCGGCGGTGATCGTCTCGATCAGCGTGGTCGCCCGGATGGTGCCCGGCGGCAGGCCGAGCCGGCGCTGGGCGAAGACGAACACGTCGTTCCACAGCCGCGCCTCGCGGTGGCTCTCCAGCTTCGGCAGGTAGAAGTACGGCCCGGCACCGGCGTCGAGCTGCCGGTGGGCACAGTGGAAGAAGTACAGACCGAAGTCGACCAGGCTGGCCGAGATCGGCCGGCCGTCCACCACGATGCCCTTCTCCACCAGGTGCCAGCCGCGCGGACGGACCACGATCGTGGCCAGATCCTCGCCGAGGGCGTACTGCTTGCCGCGCTCGTCGGTGAAGTCGATCCGCCGGTCCAGGGCGTCCATCAGGTTCAGCTGCCCGCCGATCACGTTGCGCCAGGTCGGGCTGGTGGCGTCCTCGAAGTCGGCCAGCCACACCTTCGCGCCCGAGTTCAGCGCGTTGACGGTCATCTTCCGGTCGGTCGGTCCGGTGATCTCCACCCGCCGGTGGACCAGCCCGGGTGCGGGCGGGGCGACCCGCCAGGTCGGGTCGGTGCGGATGTGTGCGGTCTCCGGCAGGAAGTCGGGCAGCTGGCCGGAGGCGTACCGGGCCCGCCGGGCGCGGCGGGTGTCCAGCAGCGCCACCCGCCGGGCGGCGAATTCGCCGTCCAGCGCGATCAGGAACTCCAGCGCCTCGGCGGTGAGCACCTCGTCGAACCGGTCGGCCATCGGACCGAGAATCTCGTACCTCACGCGAACTGCTCCTCCTCGGTCGAGCCGCGCAGCGCGGTGGTCTCGCCGGCCGGGTTGAGCACCGTCGAGATCAGGTCGAAGTAGCCGGTACCCACTTCCCGCTGGTGTTTCACCGCCGTGTAGCCGGCCGGTTCGGCGGCGAACTCGCGCTCCTGCAGCGACACGTAGGCGCTCATCCCGTCACTGGCGTAGCCGCGGGCCAGGTCGAACATCGAGTAGTTCAGCGCGTGGAAGCCGGCCAGGGTGATGAACTGGAACTTGTACCCCATGTGGCCCAGCTCCCGCTGGAACTTGCCGATGGTCGCGTCGTCGAGGTGCTTGCGCCAGTTGAACGACGGCGAGCAGTTGTACGCCAGCAGCTGGTCCGGGTACTCGCGCTTGATCGCCTCCGCGTACCGGCGGGCGACCTCCAGGTCCGGGGTGCTGGTCTCCATCCACAGCAGGTCGGCGTGCGGCGCGTAGGCCAGGCCCCGGGCGATGCACGGCTCGATGCCGTTGCGCACCCGGTAGAAGCCTTCGGCGGTGCGCTCGCCGGTGACGAACGGCCGGTCCCGTTCGTCGATGTCGGTGGTGAGCAGGGTGGCGGCCTGCGCGTCGGTGCGGGCGATGACCACGCTCGGCACGCCAGCGACGTCGGCGGCCAGCCGGGCGGCTTCGAGGGTACGGATGTGCGCCCCGGTCGGGATCAGCACCTTGCCGCCGAGGTGGCCGCACTTCTTCTCGGCGGCCAGCTGGTCCTCCCAGTGCACCCCGGCCGCGCCGGCGGCGATCATCGCGGTCATCAGCTCGTACGCGTTGAGCACGCCGCCGAAGCCGGCCTCGGCGTCGGCGACGATCGGGGCCAGCCAGTCGGTCGCCGGGCCGCCCGCGCCGCCCGGCCCGGCGCTGTCGGGTCCGGCGCCGTCCGCGCCGCTCTCGGCGGTGCTGATCTGCGCGGCCCGCAGCAGCGCGTTGTTGATTCGGCGGACCACCGCCGGCACCGAGTTCGCCGGGTAGAGGCTCTGGTCGGGGTAGGTGTGCCCGGCGAGGTTGGCGTCGGCGGCCACCTGCCAGCCGGACAGGTAGATCGCCTTCAGCCCGGCCCGGACCATCTGCACCGCCTGGTTGCCGGTGAGCGCGCCGAGCGCGTGGACGTAGTCCTCGCTGTGCAGCAGCTGCCACAGCCGCCGGGCGCCGTGCCGGGCCAGGGTGTGTTCCTCGGTGATGGCGCCGCGCAGCCGCACCACGTCGGCGGGTTGATAGCTACGCCGAACCCCGTGCCAGCGCGGGGCGGTGTCCCATTCGTGTCGCAACTGATCCACTGCGCTCTGCACGGTCTCCACTGCGGTGTGCATCTTCGTCTCCTTCGGGTGGCGTGCGACCAACGGTCACATGACGCCGGCGACTGGTCGAGAGACGGAATCAGCCAATTATTGAAAAGTCGTCGGCCCATTTTGCCAACTTGCGAAAGCGCCCCTTCGCAGGCCTGCTAATGCTGGCCGGGCGCGTGTTAACGTTGGCAGATCGCAGCGGGGACGAGCGTGGAGGTGAGGGCGATCGCCAAGACCTTCGCCGGTGCCAGACTGCGTCGGATGCGTGAGGACCGGGGAATCAGTCAGACCGAGTTGGCCCGACAACTCAACATATCCGCGAGCTATCTCAACCAGATCGAACACGATTCCCGGCCACTGACCGTCGCGGTGCTGATGCGGATCACCGAGGTCTTCGGCGTCGACCCGACCAGCTTCGCCCCGCACGACACCCCACGACTTGTCGCCGGGCTGCGCGAGGCGCTCGGCTCCCGCGCCGGCATCGGCGACCTGACCGAGTTCGCCTCCCGGCTGCCCGAGGTGGCCGAGGCCGTGCTCGACCTGCACCGCCGCTACCAGCAGGCCGACGAGCAGCTCTCCGAACTGGTCGGCGACCGGGAGCGGATCGGCCACAGCCCGCACGACCAGGTCACCGAGTTCTTCTACCGGCGGCAGAACTACGTCCCTGCGGTCGACGAAGCCGCCGAGCGGCTGTCCGACCAGATCGGCATCCGCCGGGGCGAGGCGCGGGCGGCGCTGCAGGACCGGCTGGCGCAGCGGCACGGCGTACGGATCTCCCGCGACGACGCCGACTCCCTCGGCGGCGAGCTGCACCGCTACCGGCCGCAGACCCGCACCCTGCACCTGTCCACCTCGCTGCGACCCGGGCAGGAGGCGATCCGGATGGCGGCGCAGATCGCCCTGCTGGAGTACGCCGATGTGATCGACGAGATCATCGAGGAGGAAGGGTTCGACGACGTGCAGACCCAGATCCTCACCCGGGTCGGCCTGGCGAACTACTTCGCCGCCGCGCTGATCCTGCCGTACGAGCGGTTCCTCGACGCCGCCGAGACCCGCCGCTACGACATCGACCTGCTCACCGAGCACTTCGCGATGGGCTGGGAGACGGTCTGCCACCGGTTGAGTACCCTGCAGCGGCCCCGCTCGCGCGGGGTGCCGTTCTCGTTCGTCCGGGTCGACCGGGCCGGCAACATGTCCAAGCGCCAGTCCGCGACCGGGTTCCCGTTCTCCCGTACCGGCGGCACCTGCCCGCTGTGGAACGTCTACGAGGCGTTCGGCTCGCCGGGCCGGGTGGTCACCCAGATCGCCGCGATGCCGGACGGCCAGCGCTACCTGTGGATCGCCCGGACCGTCATCCGCCACCACGGCGGTTACGGCCAGCCCGGCAAGGTGTACGCGATCGGCCTGGGCTGCGAGACCCGCCACGCCGGTCGGCTGGTCTACTCGGCCGGGATGGACCTGCAGGCCGCCGACGCCGCCACCCCGATCGGCCCCGGCTGCAAGACCTGCGAACGGATGACCTGCCCGCAGCGGGCCGCGCCGCCGATCAGCCGCCGGCTCGACGTCGACGAGAACCGCAGCACCTTCATCCCGTACCCGCTGCGGGACTGACCCGTACCGCTCCGTGGAACCGGGCGGCGGTGCCGTCGGCCGGTCCCGCAGCGGACACGGCGCAGATTCAGGAGACCCCGACCCGCTGCCACTGCTGGTTGCCGCCGGTGCCACAGGTGTACTGGATCACCCGGGCGCTGTCGGCGGTGGAGTACCCGGCGACGTCGAGACACTTGCCGCTGTGCCGGGCCCGTAGCGTCTCGTAGGCGTACCCGCCGCCGACACCGACGACCTGCCCGGTCGCGGTGTCGATGCTGACCTGCGGATGCCAGCTCATGCTCAGCGACGTATTCGACGGAAAGGTCAGCGGCAGCCAGACGTAGCGGGACTCGTTGACCCGCCCATCCCAGGCGCTGGCCCAGCGGTCGCCGAGGTACAGGTACGAGGTGGTGGCGGTGCTCTGCACCGGCAGTACGTAGGCCGGCTGGGAGCCGTAGGTGATGCTGTCGCCGAACGTGGTCGGCGCGGTCCAGGTGCCGGTGATGCTACGGAATGCGGGCCAGTGCTCCGGCCTTCAGGCCGGGGGTGAAGGCCCGCGCTGGGAGGGCCGCCAGGCCCGAGCAGTGCCTTGACCGGGACGGTTCTGCTGCTCGATGTACTGCTTGATGACGCTCAAGGGTGCGCCGCCGACAGACCCGGCGAAGTACGAGCCGGACCAGAGTTTGTTGGCCCGGTAGTAGTGGCGCACCAGGTCGGGGAACTCCTGCCGGAGGCGGCGCGAGGAGACCCCTTTGAGGCTGTTGACCAGCCTGGCCACGGCGACCTTGGGCGGGAAGTTGACCAGCAGGTGGACGTGGTTGTTCTCGCCGTTGAACTCGACCAGTTCGGCCTCGAAGTCGGCGCACACGTCTCGCATGATCGCCTCCATCCGGGTCAGGTGCCGGTCGGCGAACACGTTGTGCCGGAACTTCGTCACGAAAACCAAGTGGACATGCATCGCGAAAGTGCAGTGCCTGCCGGTGCGGACGCCTTGAAGTTCGACCATAAACCAACATGATACAGTGATGGCCGTGCAGCTCCGTTACAACTACCGGATCACCCCGGACGCCGCCCAGCGCACCGCGCTGGCGCAGGCGTTCGGGTGTGCCCGGGTGGTTTTCAACGACGGACTCAGGCTGCGTCAGCAGGCCCGCGAGGCGGGCGAGAAGTACATCTCCGACGGCGACCTGTCGAAGTTGGTCATCACAGCGGCCAAGGCCAGCGAGGACCGGGCCTGGCTGGGTGAGGTGTCGGCCGTGGTGTTGCAGCAGGCCCTCGCCGATCTGAACACCGCGTACCGCAACTTGTTCAACTCGCTGTCCGGCAAACGCCGGGGCCGCAAGGTGGCCCCGCCCCGGTACCGGTCCCGTAAGGACAACCGGCAGGCGATCCGGTTCACGGAGAACTCCCGGTTCAAGGTCTGTGACAACGGCCGCCTGCGGCTGCCGAGGATCGGCGACGTTCCGGTGCGCTGGTCGCGCGGCCTGCCGTCGGATCCCACCTCGGTCACCGTGATCAAGGACACAGCGGGCCGGTACTTCGCCTCGTTCGTCGTGCGGATCGGCGAGGACGAGACGCTGCCGCCGGTCGACTCCGAGATCGGCATCGATCTGGGCCTGACCCACTTCGCGGTCATGTCCGACGGCACGAAGGTGACCGCACCGAAGTTCCTGCGCCGCGCGGCCCGCAAGCTCAAGCGGTTGCAGCAGGCACTCTCACGCAAGCAGAGGGGCAGCAACCGCCGCAAGAAGGCCGTGATCGAGGTGGCCCGCGCTCACGCGCGGGTAGCCGACACCCGGCGGGACTGGCAGCACAAGCTGTCCACGGCGATCATCCGCGAGAACCAAGCGGTGTACGTCGAGGACCTGTGCGTTGTTGGTCTCGGCCGGACTCGGCTGGCGAAGTCCGTGCACGATGCGGGCTGGGCCGCCTTCACCGGCATGCTGGAGTACAAGGCGGAGCGGTACGGGCGCGCGTTCGCCCGGGTGGACCGGTGGCTCCCGTCCACCCGGATGTGCTGCGACTGCGGCCGGATCAACGAGAAGATCGCGTTGAACGTCCGGGAGTGGGACTGCCCGTGCGGCAGTCACCACGACCGGGACATCAACGCCGCCATCAACATCAAGGCCGCCGGACAGGCGGACTTCAACGACCGTCGAGCGCACGTAAGACCGGGACTTGTCCCGGCGGTGCGCAGTGAAGCGGTAACCCACCCGGACGCTGCGTGTTCCACGCGCAGCGTGGAGGGAATCTCCGTCCTTCAGTTTAGGGCGGAGAGGATGTCAACGGCGGTGGCGTACCGGGCCTGGTTGGGCTGCCAGCCGGTGGCACCGGAGGTGACCAGGAAGTAGACCCCGTTGCGTTTGAACATGGCCGGCGCCTCCCGGTAGTTGCCGGGCCACAGGGTCTGCACCAGGGCGGCGACGCCGGTGTAGTCGGGGGTGAGACGGTAGATGTTCAGGTCCGCGTTGACCCGGGGCGAGGAGATCAGGTACGCGGTGCCGTCGTCGTGTCCCGCGAGTCGTAGCCGAGCGGCCGGAAACTGCCCAGGTACGTGTAGTTGCCGTCGACGGTGTCGGAGGTGGCCACCGCCACCCGGGCCTGGCCGTAGTCGACGCCGTTCTCCCAGTGCATCCAGAGCACGTACTTGCCGGTGGTCGCGTTGTAGAGGATCTTGGGGCGTTCGATGTTGGCGACGGTGAGCTCCGGGCTGCTGGACTGGCGCAGCACGTGGTTGCGCAACTCCCAGGTGCGCAGGTCGGTTGACCGGTAGACGGAGACGTACCGGAAGGTGTGGTCGTCGTGGCGGTTCTCACCGAACCAGTAGTAGTACCCGCCCACCTTGATCATGCCGCCGCCGTGGGCGTGCACGCCGGCGCCGGTGGTGTCGGTGAACTGGGTGCCGTTGGCGACGGTGACCGGCGCGGCGGCGGCCGGCGGAGTGGCCAGCGTGAGCGCGGCGACCAGCATGAGCGGGACGGACAGGGCGGCGCAGGCGGTGCGGACCAGGCGCCGTCGGCGGGGGTGTCCTCCGGGGCGGGGTGCGGCAGGCATCAGCTGCCTCCTTCGGGGTGGCCGGGTGTGGCGTCGCGGACGTACGGCACCACATGTGTCGACCCAGACTAGGCCTAAAAGCGACATTGATCGATGCAATGGGTTGCCGGTCACCTGTGGATCGTCGTACGGCCGCCGGCCGCAGACACTCTATCCTCGACACTTGACTCTCGACCTCGACCTCGACCCTGACAGGAGCACCTGGTGTCCGAATTCTCGAAGACCGCGACCACGGCCGAGCCGCTGCACCCGCTACTCGCCGACCGGTGGAGCCCCCGCGCCTTCGACCCGGACCATCGGCTCACCGACCGGCAGCTGACCGCGCTGCTGGAAGCCGCCCGCTGGGCGCCCAGCTGCGGAAACAGCCAACCCTGGCGGTTCGGCGTGGTCCGCCGTGGCGACGCCGCCCACGCCGGCCTGCTCGACGCGCTCGACCCGGGAAACCGGGTCTGGGCGCACGCCGCCGCCGCGCTGATCGTGGTGGCCGCGCAGTCCGTCGCCGACAACGGCGGGACCCGCCCGTGGGCCGCCTACGACACCGGACAAGCGGTCGCCCACCTGTCGATCCAGGCCCAGCACGAAGGGCTCGCCGTGCACCAGCTCGGCGGCTTCGACGCCGAACGGGTCGCCGCGCTGCTGCCCACGGCGGCGCTCACCCCGCTGGTCGTCGTCGCGGTCGGCCGCCGGGCGGCGACCATCGAACTCGACGAGCCGCTCGCCGCGAGAGAACGCGCCGCCCGGCACCGGCTGCCCGTCGCCGACCTGCTGCTGCCGGTACGCCCGGCGTCGGTGCCCGACCCGGCGTAGCGTCACCCTGGTTGACCTGGGTGGCTAGCATTTCGCGGGACCGGTGCGCCGAGCTGGCCGAGCCGGGCGCCGACGGAGATCTGCGGAAGGGGAACCGTGTCACGGGTCCAACAAGGTATACGCAACGCCGCCAATGCGATAGCCGAAGGTAACGATCCTCGCCAGATGGCCATGGCCGAGCTGCGCCGCCGTGGCGGTGCCGTGACCGGTGGGTCCGGTGGGGCCGGCGGGGGTCAGCCGGCCGGGGACGGGATGGATCCGGTCGACTTCCCGGCGGCCCGCGACCTCGGCGGCAGCATCGACACCGTGATGGAGCAGCGCCGGGTGCCGCTGGACGACGCGGGCGAGGTGCTCAACCGCAGCGAGCAGCGGCGCGGCGAGGGCGGGGCGGCGCACGTCATCTGCCCGATGGTGATTCCGCGCGGTCGTTCGCTGATCACCATGCTGCCGGTGTCGCTGCTGCTGGTGCTCGGCGTGCTCGGCTCCGCGGTCGTCTCGGTCGCCGGCGGCAACCTGTTGCTCAACCCGCTGTTCGGCATCCACTACTGGGTGCTGTCGCTGTTCGCCGTCGGTTTCGTCTGGTGGCGCCAGGGCATGGTGATGGTGCCGGACGGCTGCGCCGCGCTGATCACCCGGTTCGGCAAACTGGAGCAGGTCGTCGGCCCCGGCCGGGTGATCCTGCTGAACCCGTGGAAGCGGGTGTCGTACATCGTCAACACCACCCGCGAATACCCGTTCAACGCACCGGTGCGCGAGGCCCCGACCAAGGGCGGCGTGAAGGCGTCCATCGACCTGTTCATCCAGTTCCGGATCAGTGACCCGGTGGAGTTCGTCTACACCCTCGGCGCGGTCCGCGGCTTCGAGGAGAAGCTCAGCAACGCGGTCAGCGAAACCATCCGTAGCCTGATCTACGAACAGCAGGCCGCCGACATCTACAACATGGTCGGCGAGGACACCGGCCGCCTGCTGGAGCAGCTCAACCAGCAGTTCCTCCCGGCGGTCGAGCTGACCAACGCCAACATCACCCACGCCGAGCCGTCCGACCGGGAGTACCGGATGGACCTCGCCGCACCCGAGATGGTGCGGGTCGCCAAGGACGCCTACACCCACCAGTACGCGCTGCAGCTGCGCAAGGAGCAGGACGAGGGCGACCTGACCAAGGAGCTGGCCACCCTGCACGAGACCCTGTCCGGCATCCAGGCCGAGATCGCCCAGTACCAGGCGCAGATGGACACCGCGGTGGAGCGGGAGACCAACCGCGCCGAGGCGCTGGCCCGCCAGCGGTACGTGCAGGCCGAGTCCGAGGCACGGGCCAACGCCGCCCTGCTGGAGGCGCAGGCCCTGGACATCCGGGCAGTCACCGCCGCCGAGGCGCCGGAGATCCTCGACTACCGCTACCAGCGGGAAGTGCTGGACACCCTGGAGGAGGTCGCCGACCACCTGCCCCGGCTGGTGCGCATCGGCGGCTCCAGCGACCCGGACGGCTCCGTCGGGGTGGACCTGCTGCAGTTGGCCCGCGAACTGGTCGGCGAGCGGGGCGCCGAACTGTTCAGCGAGACCGACATGGCCACGATGCGTACCCGGCTGACCGAGGTCGCCGCCCGGATCGCCGAACGAGAGCCGGAGATCGCCGCGCTGCGCGCGGCCGATCAGCCGACCGTTCCGGGCACCGACGCCGGCGTTTCCCTGGTCCCCGGTGCCCCGGAGCCGACCGACGACGAGACGGAGGCACAGCGGTGATGAGCAAACTCAGTGGTGGCAGGTCGGTCATCTCCGAGGCGGTGGCACCGTGGAGCGAGCTCGCCCAGCTGCTGCGCGGCGGTGACGCGGGCAGCCTCGTGCCGGTGGTGATTCCCAAGCACCGGCGACGGCTGGGGTGGATGGTGCCGCTCTGGCTCGGCCTGCTCGCCCTGCTGTCCGGCGTGATGTTCACCCTGAACGGGGCCGACGGGCTGGTCGGTGCCGCGTACGGTGCCATCGCCACCGCCAGCTACCTCGCCGGCGTGGTGCTGCTGCTGCTCGGCGCGCTCTGGTGGTGGCGGTCCTCCATCGTGGAGATCGAACAGGGCACCCACGGGGTGCTGACCCGCTACGGGGCGGTCGTGCGCACCCTGGAACCGGGCCGGCACTACCTGTGGCATCCGTGGTCGCGGGTCGACTTCGTCGTCGACGTGGCCACCGAGATCCCGTACTCGGCGCCGGTGATGGCCTGCCCGACCCGGGAGAACGTGCCGTTGCGCTCGATCGAGTTCTTCATGAAGCTGCGGATCACCGACGCGGTGCTGTTCGTCCGGGCCATCGGCGCCGGCAACTTCGACCTGGTGCTGTCCAGCGCCGTGCAGGACGCCATCCGGCAGCGGGCCCGCCAGGTGCAGACCGAACGGGCGTACGACCTGCGTGGCTCCGACGTCGCCGACATGCAGGAACTGCTCAACCGGCAGCTGTCCCGCTACGGCGTGCGGATCACCGGCTGCAACATCCCCGACGTGCAGTTGCCCACCCAGTACCAGCAGCACCTGGCCACCCGGGAGCGGGTCGCCAAGGAGCACGCCGCGTACGAGCAGGAGTGGGGGCTGACCCGCAAACGGCGCATCGACAGCCTGCAGATGGACATCGAGCGGGCCAAGAAGGTGCGCGACGCCCGGTTCGTCGAGGTCAAGGCGGCTCTGAACAAGGCCCGTGAGCAGGTCGCGCAGCTGCTGGAGGAGCAGGAGACCAACGCGCAGCGGGTCCGGTTCGAGATCGAGACCCGGGGTCGCAGCGGGCTGATCGCCGCCGAGAACGAGGCCAAGGCGCAACGCCGGCTGGCCCAGGCGTACCGGGACAACCGGGCGGTGCTGCAGTACGAGCTGGCGCTGCGCCGGCTGGAGGTGGGTGCCGCGCTCGCCGGCAAGGCCCCGCAGCCGGTGGTGGTCCGCACCGACGGCACCGGCGGCGCGGACACCTCGGCACTGTCCACCCTGCTCACCGCGCAGTTGCTGCCGCGTACCGTGGCGCTGCCGTCCCGCGGTGCCGCCGCGAGCGGGGACGACGCCGACTGACAGACCCGACCAAGGTCCGACCCCGGTCCGGGTACGGTGCATTCACCGCAGACCGGACCGGGGAGGCTGGTCGGCGACGAACCGGACGTAACCAGCCAGGTGTGACGACCACCGACGTCTGGGCAGGTCACCGCCGGGGTGGCAGGTGTGATCGGCGTCCTTGGTGCCGATGATCACCGGTGGCTAGCGTGGCCGGATGGTCTCACCCGGCACGGTCCCCGTCGACAGGCCGGCCGAGGTCCCGCGGCCGCAGATCCCGCTGCTGCTCGGGGCGGTCTTCCTGGTCTTCCTCGGCCAGATGTCGATGAACCCGATCATCGCCCCGTTGGCCCGCGAGATCGGCCTCGCCGAGTGGCAGGTCGGGGTGACCATCAGCATCTCCGCGTTGATGGTGGTGGTGACCAGCCAGCTGTGGGGACGTCGGTCCCAGTCGTGGGGGCGCAAGCCGGTGCTGGTCGCCGCGTTCACCCTGGCCACTCTGACGATGGCGCTGTTCGCCCTGCTCGCCGACCTCGGCATGCGGGGCGTCGTCACCGGCACCACGCTGTTCCTGCTGTTCGTGGTGTTCCGGGGCGTCGGGTTCGGCACCGCGATGGCCGCCGTGCCGCCGACCGCACAGGCGTACATCGCCGACGTCACGGTCGACCAGTCCGCCCGGGTCAGAGGGATGGCCGGGATCGGGGCGGTGCAGGGCGGGGCGATGGTCGCCGGCGCGTTGGTCGGCGGGCTGCTCGCCGGTTTCGGGTTGATGGCTCCGCTGGTGGTGGTGCCGGTGCTGCTCGCCGTCGGGCTGGCCGTCGTCGCGGTGCGGCTGCGCCGGGAGAGCCGTACCGAGCTGATCGGGAAGCCGGTCCGGGTCAGCCCGTTCGACGCCCGGGTGTGGCCGTACCTGCTCGCCGGGTTCGGCATGTTCACCGCGCTCGGTTTCGTTCAGGTGGTCAGCGGTTTTCTGGTCCAGGACCGGTTCGGGCTGGACGCGGAGGCGACCGGTCTGATCACCGGTGCGGCACTGCTCGCCGCCGGTGTCGGGATGGCGTTCGCGCAGACCGTCGTGGTGCCGCGCAGCGGCTGGCGGCCGGCGACGCTGCTGCGGGTCGGCGGGGCCGTCGGGCTGGTCGGGTTCGTTCTGCTGGTGCCCGACACGCATGTCGGGTTCCTGGTCGCCGCGATGGCCATGATCGGGCTGGGTCTCGGCATCGCGATGCCCGGCTACGTCGCCGGTCCGACGTTGGCGGTACGCCGTGACGAGCAGGGCGGGCTGGCCGGGGTGATCGGTGCCACCAACGGGCTCACCTTCGTGCTCGCGCCGACCGCCAGTACGGCGCTGTACGCCGTCTGGGCCCCGCTGCCGGTACTGATCGGCGCTGCGGTGATGGCCTCCGTCACGGCCTTCGTGCTGACCCATCCCACGTTTCGACGGCACGTCGTCAGCGGTGACCCCGGCCCGGCCCGCCCGGTCACGCTCCCGCAGCCGTAGCTCTGCACCAGCTCGTTCGTGGCCACGGCCGGCCGAGTGTCCGGCGTCGGCCGGCGTCGTCCGGTGGAACCTGGCTGTACCCACTCCTGCGATCCCGTGTTGTCGTCGACGGATTGGCGATATATCGTGAGAGTATCGACAAGACATCGTAGGAGGCAGACATGAGGTTCCACCACCGATTCCACGGCGGACCGCAGGCGTGGATGCGGGGCGGATTCGGATTCCCGCCGTTCGGCCCCGGCCCCGGCCCAGGTTTCGGCCCTGGCTTTGGTCCCGGCTCCGGCGCCGGGCCGGGCGGCGGCCCGTGGCAGGGCCGGAGCGGCGGACGCGGCCGCCGCCGGCCGAACGTGCGCGCCGCCGTACTCGCCCTGCTCGTCGAAGGACCGATGCACGGGTACGAGATGATCCGGGAACTCGACTCCCGCACCGGCGGTGCCTGGCGACCGAGCCCGGGATCGATCTACCCCACCCTGCAACTGCTCGAGGACGAAGGACTGGTCGTCGGGACCGTGGACGCGGCCGGCGGCAGCCGCCGGCAGTACGCGTTGACCGACGCCGGCCGCCCCGAGGCCGAGCAGGCCGCCGAGCAGGCGCCGTGGACGCAGCTCGCCCCGGAAACCGTGGAGAGCTGGCACGACGTGCGCGAATCCGGTATGCAGACGTTGCACGCGCTGCGACACGTGATGATGAACGGCACCGCCGAGCAGCGGGAGCGGGCCCTGGCCGTACTCGACGAGACCCGCCGCAAGCTGTACGCCATCCTGGCCGACTCGGAGTAGGTCGCCGGCCACGGCAGGTTTCGCAGGATCAGCTGTCGATCCGGTGGCCCGCCGATCGTCGTCATGGCGTACGGCAACACCACTACCTGCGAGGAGCCTGACATGAAGTACATGCTGTTGTTCGTCGGCCCGCCGACCGACGGCCCGGACCAGGCCGTGCCGCAGTGCACCGTCGAGGACTGGATCGCCTACGACAAGCAGATGAAGGACGCCGGCATCTGGGTCAGCGGCAACGCCCTGGCCGACCTGACCACCTGCACGTCGGTCAAGGTCGACGCCGACGGACAACGGATCGTCACCGACGGTCCGTTCGCCGAGAGCCGTGAGGTGCTCGGCGGGTACGACATCATCGACGTACCGGACCTGGACGTCGCGCTGGACTGGGCGGCCCGCTCACCCGGCGCCCGGGACGGGGGATCGGTGCAGGTGCGTCCGGTCGCCGAGTTCGGGCTCTGACACCGGATGGTCGGCGGCGAGCAGCGGCACCACCTGGCCGGCCGGGGCCTGGAAACGGACCCGGCGGCGGTACGCGCGTCAGTGGCGGCCGTGTTCCGCGAGGAGCACGGCCGGCTGCTCGCCACCCTGGTGCGCCGCTTCGGTGACCTGCACCTGGCCGAGGAGGCCGCCGCCGAGGCAGTCGAGGCGGCGCTGACGCACTGGCCGGTCTCCGGGGTGCCGACCCGCCCCGGCGGGTGGCTGCTGACCACCGCTCGCCGCCGGGCCGTCGACCGGATCCGGCGCGACCGGACGTTGGCCCTGCGGATCGCGGTGCTGCAGGCCGAGGCTGACCGGGCCGACCCGGCTCCGGCCGCCGACGTCGACCGGGACCTGCCCGACGACCGGCTGGCCCTGTTCTTCACCTGCGCCCACCCGGCGCTGACCGAGGAGGACCGGGTGGCGCTGACCCTGCGCTGCCTCGGCGGGCTGACCACCGCCGAGGTCGCCCGGGCGTTCCTGGTGCCGGAGGCGACCATGGCCCAGCGGATCGTCCGGGCGAAACGCAAGATCCGCGACGCGCGTATCCCGTTCCGGGTGCCCGGTGTCGACGAGTTGCCGCAGCGCCTTCCCGGTGTCCTGCAGGCGGTGTACTCGATCTTCACGGAGGGCTACGCGGCCAGCTCCGGCCCCAATCTGCAACGCCTCGATCTCGCCGAGGAGGCGATCCGGCTGGCCCGCATCCTGCACCGGCTGCTGCCCGCGCAACGGGAGACCGCCGGACTGCTCGGCCTGCTGCTGCTGGTGCACGCCCGCCGACACACCCGGACCGGCCCGGACGGGGTGCCCGTGCTCCTCGACGAGCAGGACCGGCGTCGGTGGGACCGACCGATGATCGGGGAAGGTTGCGCGTTGGCCCGTACGGCGTTGACCGGCGGCCCACCCGGCCCGTACGGGCTGCAGGCCGCCATCGCCGCGCTGCACGACGAGGCGCCCGACGTCGCCGGCACCGACTGGCCGCAGATCGTCGCCCTCTACGACGTACTGCTTCGGGTGGCGCCGTCGCCGGTGGTGGCGTTGAACCGGGCGGTGGCGGTGGCCATGCGCGACGGACCGGCCGCCGGTCTGGCCCTGCTCGACGAACTGGCTACGGAGCCGCGCCTTCAGGCGTACCACCCGTTGCCGGCGGCCCGGGCCGACCTGCTGCACCGGCTCGGCCGGCACGCCGACGCGGCCGACGCCTACCGGCAGGCAGTGGACCTGGCCGGCACCGACCCCGAGCGCGACCAGCTGCGGCGTCGGCTGGCCGAAGCCGAGGCCGCAGCCCGCGTCGACTGACCGGCACCCGGGTCGCCCTACCACCCGTCCGGCACCGGCACCGCCGCGGGTGCGGGTCAGCCGGTGGCGTCGTCCGGCAGGTGGCAGGCGGCCAGGTGGCCGTCGCCGCGCACGGTCAGCACCGGGTCGTCGACGGCACACCGGTCGAACGCCGCCGGGCAGCGGGTCCGGAAGTTGCAGCCACTCGGTGGGTCGGCGGCGGACGGCACCGCGCCCCGCAGGATGATCCGCTCCCGGGACCGCTCGGCGACCGGGTCGGGCAGCGGCACCGCGGACAGCAACGCCCGGGTGTAGGGGTGTGCCGGCCGGGCGAACAGCGTCGCCCGGTCGGCCACCTCCACGATCCGGCCGAGATACATCACCGCGATCCGGTCGCTGAGGTGCCCGACCGCGGCCAGGTCGTGGGCGATGAACAGGTACGCCAGCCCGAGCTCGTCGCGCAGGTCCTCCAGCAGGTTGATGATCTGCGCCTGGATCGACACATCGAGCGCGGCGATCGGCTCGTCGGCGACGATCAGCTCGGGCTCGCAGGCCAGCGCGCGGGCGATGCCCACCCGCTGGCGCTGCCCACCGGAGAACTCGTGCGGGTGCCGGTGCGCGTGGTCCGGGTCGAGGCCGACGAGTTCCAGCAGCTCACCGACGCGGTGCCGGCGGGCCCGCGACCCCCGGTGCAGACCGTGCACCGCCAACGGCTCGGCGACGACCGAGCCGATCGTCATCCGGGGGTCCAGCGACGCGTACGGATCCTGGAAAATCATCGTGAGCTGCCGGCGCATCGCCCGCAGGTCCCGCCGACGCAGCGTGGTGACGTCGGTGCCCCGCATGCTGACCCGCCCACCGGTCGGTTCGACCAGTCGCAGCAGGCCCAGCCCGGTGGTGCTCTTGCCGCACCCCGACTCGCCGACCAGCCCCAGCGTCTCGCCGGTCGCCACGGTGAAGCTCACCCCGTCGACCGCCCGGACCACCGCATCCGGCCGGCGGCGTACCCCGCCACCGGCGACCGGGAAGTGCACCCGCAGGTCGGTCACGCTCAACAGCGGCTGCTCAGTCATGCCCACCGCCCGTACCGGTGGCGGTGCCACCGTCGACGTCGTAGAAGCAGGCCACCTGGTGACCCGGGCCGACCGCGCGCAGCGGCGGCACCTCGGTGGCCGCCCGTGGATCGTGCCGGTAGCCGCAGCGTGGATGGAACGCGCAGCCCGGCGGCAGCGCCGTCGGATCCGGCGGCTGCCCGGGGATCGTCGTCAGCCGGCGTGGTCGGTCGGCGCCGACCCGGGGCACCGCCGCCAACAACCCCATCGTGTACGGGTGCCGGGGCGCGGCGTACAGCTCGTCGACCGGTGCCTGCTCCAGGATCCGGCCGGCGTACATGACCGCGACCCGGTCGGCGATCCCGGCCACCACCCCCAGGTCGTGGGTGATCCATACGACTGCGAGGCCCAGCCGTCGCTGCAGCCCGGCGACCACCTCAAGGATCTGCGCCTGGGTGGTGACGTCCAGCGCGGTGGTCGCCTCGTCGGCGAGCAGCACCTTCGGCTCACAGGCCAGCGCCATCGCGATCATGACCCGCTGGCGCATCCCGCCGGAGAACCGGTGCGGGTAGTCGCCGAGCCGGTCCCGGGCGTCCGGCAGGCCGACCTGTTCGAGCAGCTGCACCGCCCGGTCGCGGGCCGCCGCGCCGGTGGCCACCCCGTGCAGCTCGATCGGCTCGACCAGCTGCGACCCGATCGTCTTGACCGGGTTGAGGGAGGTCATCGGGTCCTGGAAGACCATCGCGATCTCGTTGCCCCGGATCCGTCTTAGCTGCCGCTCGCCCGCGGCCAGCAGGTCCACGCCGTCCAGCAGCACCTGCCCGGTGGCGGTGGCCGCCTCGTCGAGCAGGCCGAGGACCGCCAGCGCGGCGACGGACTTGCCGGACCCCGACTCGCCGACGATGGCCAGCGTCTCGCCCGGGTGCACGTCGTAGCTGACCCCGTTGACCACCCTCGCCACGCCCCGCCGGGTGCCGATGCGCACCGTCAGGTCCCGTACCGACAGCACCGGGTCGCCGGCCATCAGCCCCGCCCCCTCGACTCGATGACCGACCGTTGCCGAGGGTCGAGCGCGTCGCGCAGCCCGTCGCCGACCACGTTGAACGCCAGCACGGTCGCGAAGATCGCCAGACCGGGGAAGATGCCCATCCACGGTGCCTGACTGACGAAGTCGCGGCCCTCGGCGAGCATCCGGCCCCAGGCCGGATCGGGTCGCTGCACGCCCAGACCGAGGAACGACAGCGCCGCCTCGGCCAGGATCGCGAACGCCAGGCTCAGCGACGTCTGCACGATCACCGGTGCGGCGATGTTCGGCAGCACGTGGCGCAGGAGGATCCGCAGGTCGCCGGCGCCGACGGCACGGGCCGCCCGGACGTACAGCTGGGCCGAGACGACGAGCGTCGCGGCCCGCACGATCCGGGCGAAGATCGGCGTGTAGACGATGCCGATGGCGATCATCGCGTTGGTGATGCCCGGGCCGAGGATGGCCAGCACCGCGATCGCCAGCAGGATCGCCGGGAACGCGAACAGCACGTCCATGGTGCGCATCAGCAGCGCGTCCGTCGCGCCGGAGTAGAAGCCGGCGACCAGCCCGATCAGCAGCCCGGCGGTCAGCGAGATGCCGACCGCGACGAACCCGACCTGCAGCGACACCCGGGCACCGACCAGCACCCGGCTGAGCACGTCGCGGCCGAGGTTGTCGGTGCCGAACGGGTGCGACCATGACGGAGCGGCCAGCCGGCCCGGCACGTCGACCTCGTTCGGGTCGTACGGGGCCAGCCACGGACCGACCACGGCGACCGTCGCCAGCACGGCCAGCACCAGCAGCCCGGCCAGGGCCAGCCGGTTGCCCAGCAGCAACAGGACCAGTCGGCGGGTCATCGGCGCCGTACCCGTGGGTCGAGGTAGCCGTAGAGCAGGTCCACCAGGAAGTTGACCACCAGGAACATCAGCGCGATGGCCAGCACCGCGCCCTGCAGCAGACTGTAGTCACGTCGGACGACGGCGTCGTACGCCAACCGGCCCAGGCCCGGCCACTCGAAGATCACCTCGACGATCACCACTCCGCCGAGCAGGAAACCGAGCTGCAGGCCGACGGCGGTCACGATGGAGATCCAGGCGTTGGGCAGCACGTGCCGGCGGACCGTCTGCCAGCGGGACAGCCCCTTGGCCCGGGCGGTACGGGCGTAGTCCTGGTGCAGCGCCTCCAGCACCGCCGAGCGGACGAACCGGGTCAGCACCGAACCGGAGATCAGCCCCACGGTCATCGCCGGCAGCACCAGGTGGTGGGCCGCCCGGACCGGGTCGTCCAACGGGGACACGTAACCGGAGGCCGGCAGCCAGCCCAGCAGCAGCGCGAAGAGCAGGATGTACATGATCCCGCTCCAGAAGTCCGGCACCGAGATCCACAGCTGGCTGAACCCGGTGGCGATCCGGTCCACCAGCGACCCGGAGCGCACCGCGGAGACGATGCCCAACGGCAGCGCGATCGCCAGCGCGACGGCGAGTGCCGCGCCGGCGAGCAGGCTGGTCGGGCCGAGCCGGGCCAGCAGCAGCCGGGTGACCGGCTCACCACTGCGGAAGCTGACCCCCAGGTCACCGGTGACCGCGCGGACCAGCCAACGGCCGTACTGGGTCAGCAGCGGCTGGTCCAGCCCGGCACGGGCCCGCATCGCCTGGTACAGCTCCTCGTCGAAGCGGGTGCCCAGGGCCAGCCGGATCGGATCGCCCGGCACCAGCTGGACGATGAGGAAGACGGCGACGCTGACCCCGAGCATCGCGACGACCGTCTGCAACGCCCGCCACAGCAGGAAACGCGCCATCGCGCCGGCTCAGTCGGCCAACCGCACGGTCCGCAGCCGGGTCTTGCCGTCCGGGTGCATCTCCACGCCGGACACCCCGGGAGCCCAGGCCAGCGTGGCCTGCGGGCTGTACAGGTAGCCGTAGCTGACCTCGTCGATGATCAGCTCGGCCGCCTGGTGGTAGAGGTCGCGCCGTTCGGTGTCCTCGACGCTGGCCCGGGCCTGGTCGAGGTACTGGTCGACCTGCGGGTTGGCGTAGCCGTGGAAGTTGAACGAGCCGGCGGAGTGGTGCTGGGCGTAGTAGGCGTACTCGCCGTCGAGGTTGTTCAGCCAGCCGAGGACGTAGCAGTCGTAGCTGCCGTTGCCCTGCTCGTCGAGCCAGCTGGCGAAGTCGAGGGTACGGATCTCGGCGTTGACGCCGACGTCGTGCCACTGGCTGGCGATCACCTCGGCGGCCGCCAGGGTGTGCGGGTACTCGTTGGTCAGCATCAGATCGACGGTGAGGTCGGTGACGCCGGCGTCGGCGAGCAGCTCGCGGGCCTGGTCCGGGTCGTGGCTGAACGGAGCGTAGTCGGTGGCCCAGAAGTTGCCCGGCGGCATCGCCGACTGCACCGGGGTGGCGGCGTCGAAGAAGGCGGCCTGGGCGACCTGTTCGCGGTCGATGGCGAACGACAGCGCCCGGCGTACGTCGATGTCGTCGAACGGCGGTCGGTCGAAGTTGCAGGTGAAGTACCAGTAGTCGTTGCTGGCCTGCTGGCCCAGCTCGACGTCGGGATCGTCGCGCAGGGTGGCGATCTCCTGGGCGGGCACGTTGTTGGTCAGGTGCACGGCTCCGGTGCGCAGGTTGGTCAGCGCGGTGGTCGGCTCGGAGACGAACCGGAACTCGACCCGGTCGACGTACGGGCCGTCGCCCCAGTAGTCCGGGTTGGCCTCCAGCACGATCCGGTCACCGGGGGTGTAGCTGACGAACCGGAACGGGCCGGTGCCGATCGCGTCGGTGGTCAGCCCGTCGCCCTCGATCAGCTCGGGGGCGACGATCGCCATCCCCTTGAACCCGCCGATGTTGGCCAGCAGGTTGGGGGTCGGCTGGTTGAGGACGAACTCCACCGTACGGTCGTCGACCTCGCGTACCTCGTCGACGGTTTCGAACCGCCAGGCGTTGGCGGCGGTCTCCGCGTCGGTGATCCGTTCGAAGCTGGCCACCACGTCGCTGGCGGTGAACTCCCGTCCGTTGTGCCAGGTGACGCCGTCGCGTAGCTGGAAGGTCCAGGTGAGCAGGTCCTCGCTGACCTCCCACTCGGTGGCCAGCGCGGGTTGGAAGCTCAGGTCGGGGGCCGGCTCCACCAGGGTGTCGTAGACGTTCTCCATTACCAGGAAGGTGGGCGACGCGGTGGAGACGTGCACGTCCAGGCTGTCCGGCTCGCTGGAGATGGCCACCACCAGGGTGCCGTCGGAGCTGGCCGGCCCGTCGTCGGTCTCCAGGGGTTCGCCGGCCGAGCAGCCGGCCAGCGCGAGCGCCGCGACGGCGGCGAGGCTCGTCGCGCGCCCGGCCGACCGGGCGGTACGCGCGGATCGCCGCCGGTGCGGGAACGCTGGGGAGGGATTCACCGTCTGTCTCCTACCTCGTTGTCGCCGTTACGGGCTTGACGGGCCGGGTTGCGTCGACGGGATGGTGCACGTCGGGGCTGGTGCACATCGCCAACTGCGTGGTGCCGCCGGATGGTGCCGCGACTGGCTGCGGATCGGTGCACCGACCCTAGTCGATCGCTGCAGGGGCCACAACTCGATGACCTCAGGTGACCGTGGTCCACATCGGGCTGGATTCGGTCCGGATGGAACGGTTCATTCCCGGGTTCTCTCCTTGACACGCTGCCGAACATATCCATAGCCTTCAGTGGATTGTATCGTTTCATTCAACTGTCACGGGTGCCTGACACCGTCACCGGGCCGGCCGGTCGGCCAGAGCCGGCCGCGCCGCCCGTCGACCGAGGAGATTCCGGTATGAACCGTCGTACCCGACGTCGCCGTCCGCACCGTCCACCCACCGCCGCGGCGTTGCTCGCCACCGTCTGCACGCTGGCCCTCGGCGTACCGGCCGGCGCCGCGCCCGCCGACCGGACCGACGATGTCCGGGGCCCCGCCGGCGAGCCGACCGGCGTACCGACCGGAGGCGGCCACCCCGACGCCGTCCAACTCGAGCATCTCGACCGCGGCCTGGTCGCCGCCGCCACCGACCAGGGCGTCTTCCTCAGCTGGCGGCTGCTCGGCCACGAGGTGACCGGCTCCGCCGCCACCGGCATGACCGGGGCAGACTTCCATGTCTACCGGGACGGCCGGCGGCTGGCCACCGTCACCGACAGCACCAACTACCTGGACACCGACCCCGTCACCGGTGCCGGCTACCAGGTCGCCGCCGTGGTCGACGGCGTCGAGGTCGACCGCAGCGATCCGGTGCACCCGTGGTCGCAGCCCTACCATGACCTGCCGCTGCGTCGACCCGCCGACGGGGTCACCCCGGCCGGCGAGGCGTACACCTACTCCGCCAACGACATGAGCGTCGGCGACGTCGACGGCGACGGACGGTACGAGTTCATCGTCAAATGGGACCCGTCCAACTCCAAGGACGTCTCCCAGGTCGGCTACACCGGACCGGTCTACCTCGACACGTACCGGCTGGACGGCACCCTGCTGCACCGCATCGACCTCGGGGTCAACATCCGGGCCGGCGCCCACTACACCCAGTTCCTGGTCTACGACTTCGACGGCGACGGCCGCTCGGAGATGATGCTCAAGACCGCCCCCGGCACCAGGACGATCAGCTACCGGCCCGACGGCCGGGTCGCCGACGAACGCTACGTCACCATGCCGGAATCCGACCGGCGGGCCGGCTATTCGCACCGTGACGACTACCGGATGTCCGCCGCCGACTACCACGACCACCTGGTGGCGATGTTCCAGGGCTGGCACGCCCACCCGGAGGTGGTCGCCGGCAACTGGCCGGCCACCCTGGAAGCGGCGTTCGGCATCGAACCGGCGTACGACTATCCGCTGTCGCGGGCCGACGCGCAGGCCCTCGCCGACCACTTCGTCGACGTCTACGCCCCGGCCCGCAGTGCCCGCAACAACCTGCGCGCGTTCGAAGGCTTCATCGTCGACGGCCCCGAGTACCTCACCGTGTTCGACGGCGCCAGCGGGCGGGAGCTGCAGACCGTCCGGTACCAGCCCGGCCGGCACGACGACGGCCTGATGTGGGGCGACTACGCGATGTCGCGCATCGAGCCGGGCAACCGGGTCGACCGGTTCCTCGCCGCGGTGGCCTATCTGGACGGCCGTCGGCCGTCGGCGGTCTTCGCCCGCGGCTACTACACCCGATCCACCCTGGTCGCCTACGACTGGGACGGGCGCCGGCTCACCGAGCGGTGGTACGTCGACAGCGGCTGGACGCCGATGACCAACCCGTTCGACGACTCGCCGCACGGCCGCGACGGCACCGACGACGAGTTCGCCACCATCACCACCCAGGGGCAGCACTCGATCAGCGCGGCCGACGTCGACGGCGACGGCCGGCACGAGATCGTCTACGGTGCGGCCACCATCGATGACGACGGGAGCCTGCTGTACAGCGCGTTCGCGCAGCTGCCACCGGGCAGCGCGGCACCGGGCACGATGGCCCGGCTCGGTCACGGTGACGCCATGCACGTCACCGACATCGACCCGCACCGCCCCGGCCTGGAGGCGTACCTGGTCTTCGAGGGCGGGCGGTGGGCGCCGTACGGGCACGGCCTGCTCGACGCCGCCACCGGTGAGGTGATCTTCGGCGCGTACTCCGGAGTGGACACCGGCCGGGGAATGGTCGGGGACGTCGACCCGGAGCGCCCCGGCCACGAGGTGTGGGCGGTCAGCGGACTCGGTCTGCACACCGCCACCGGCGAGCCGCTCGGCCCGCAGATCCCCGGCACCAACATGAGCATCCGGTGGGCGGCCGACGGCACCACCCAGATCGTCGACGGCGCCATCGACCAGACCCCGACGATCGACGACTGGCGCCGGGGTCGGCTGCTCACCGCCGAGGGCACCCGGACCAACAACCACACCAAGGGCAACCCGGGCCTGGTCGCCGACGTTTTCGGCGACTGGCGGGAGGAGTTGTTGCTACGGACGGTCGACAGCACCGCGATCCGGATCCACCTGAGCACCGAGGTGACCGACCGCAAGATGTACACCCTGATGCACGACCCGCAGTACCGCGCCGAGGTGGCCCGCCAGCAGACCACCTACAACCAGCCGTCGTACCCCGGCTTCTACCTGGCCGCCGACACCGACTTCGGCCAGGTGCCGGTGCCGGATCTCTGGGCACCGGGCAGCCTGCCCGCGCTGCGGACCGCGTACGACGGATTCCGCCGCGACGGCGCGATCACCGGACCGGTCACCCACCGGCTGTCCGCCGCGCTGCATCAGGCGCAGTGGCACCTCGACCGGGGCCGCACCGGCCAGGCGACGCGGGCCCTGCAACGCTTCGTGCACCATCTGGCGCATCCGCACCGGCGCGACCGGGTCGACGCGACGGCGCAGGCCGCGCTGACCCACCAGGCCCGGACCGTCCTCGGCATGCTCGGCTGACCGGACCCCGACTGACCGGAAGCCGGCCAGCGGTGCGCGGCGGGGTGAGCCTGTCGCGCACCGCTGGTGTCGCCTACCGATAGGGTCGTCGGTCGTGGGAAGACTGTGGCAGGGCGTGACCGCGACGGTGGGCCGGCTGGCCGGTCAACGCGTACCGGCGCAACGGCACCCGACACCGGCGAAGCTGGCCCGGCGCCGGCAGGTGGCCGCGTTGCAGCGGCGGCAGCTGTCGTACGCCCCCGAGCTGGACGGACACGCTGATCCCGGCGAGATCGTCTGGACCTGGGTGTCGTACGAGGATGACCCCCGGCAGGGCAAGGACCGCCCGGTCCTGGTGGTGGGCCGGCGCAGCCGCACCCTGTTCGGGCTGATGCTGTCCAGCCAGTCCGACCGCGACGGGCAGCGGCACTGGCTGTCGCTGGGCACCTGGGGCGACGACGGCCGGCCGAGTTGGATCCGGCTCGACCGGGTGCTCACCATGCGGGAGGACAGCATCCGGCGTGAGGGTGCCATCCTCGACCGGGGCCGGTTCGACCGGGTGTGTCAGGCGTTGCGTGCCGGTTACGGCTGGTCCTGACCGGGCCACCGCCCGTCGGTGACCGGCGACGACGAAGCTTGCCGTCGGGCACAATTCGCCGACACGTCATGATCGTGTGCCCTGCCCGCCGCTCGGCGGTTGCCATGCTGGCCGGATGGTGACGGCATCATGAGGATCGTTCGGCTGGCGAATTTCATCACCGGCAGCTCCGGTGGGTTACGGACCGCGCTGCGGGAACTCGGCACCGGCTACCTGGCCGCCGGCCACCAGCCGGTGCTGGTGGTGCCGGGGGCGGCCGACGCGGATGAGGACACCGCGCAGGGGCGGGTGATCACCGTCGCCGGGCCGGTGGTGCCCGGCACCGGCGGCTACCGGGTGCTGCTCGGCCGTTCCCGGGTACGCCGCCTGCTCACCGAGCTCGCCCCGGACCGGCTGGAGGTCTCCGACCGCACCACGCTGCGGTGGACCGGACAGTGGGCGCGGCAGCACGGCGTACCCGCGTTGATGGTCTCCCACGAGACGCTCGACGGCCTGTTGCGGTTGCCGTTCGGCGTCCGATCCGCCGGCCCGGCGAAGCTGACCGACCGGATCACCGAGCGGATCGCCGACCGGCTCAACGCGGCGACCGCCGCCGCGTACGACCGGGTGGTGTGCACCACCGAGTGGGCAGCGCGCGAGTTCACCCGCATCGGGGTGGACAACCTGGCCCGGGTGCCGCTCGGGGTGGATCTCGACCAGTTCCATCCCCGTCGGCACGACGAGGCGGTACGCGAGCGGTACGCGCCCAACGGTGAACTGCTGGTGTTGCACTGCGCCCGGCTGTCCGCCGAGAAGTGCCCGGAGCGGGTCCTCGCGGCGCTGGCCGCGCTGCGCGACCGGGGCGTACCCGCCGTCGGGGTGATCGTCGGCACCGGCCCTCGTCAGGCGGGTCTGCGCGCACACGCCGTCGAGGCCGGGCTGACCGTGCACTTCGCCAACTACGTCGGCGATCGCGACGAGGTCGCCCGGCTGCTGGCCAGTGCCGACGTGGTGATCGCACCCGGGCCGGTGGAGACCTTTGGGCTGGCCGCCCTGGAAGCCCTGGCCAGCGGAACCCCGGTGGTGGTCGCCGCGGAGAGCGCGCTACCGGAGGTGATCGGAGACGCCGGGCTGGCGGTGGCCGGCGGCGGGCAGGAGTACGCGGACGCGATCTGCGAACTGGCCGGCCGACCGGTGGCGGCGCGCCGCGCGGCGGCCCGTCGCCGGGCGGAGGGCTTTCCCTGGTCGGCGGCTGTCGACGGCTTTCTCCGCGCCCACCGGGTCGCCGCCGGCGCTGACCAGACTGCCCGCGCTGACCAGTTCGCCGGCGCTGACCGGACTGCCCGCGCTGCTCGCTCCGGGTTCGAGCCCGAGTCCGGCACCGCGTACGACAGCGCCGGGCGTGGGCATCGATCTGCCCGCGCCCGGCGCTGATCCGCTGGCGGATCAGGTGGTCAGCACCTGACCCAGTCCAGGTTGAACAGGGTGTCGACGTTGCCTTCGGTCGTGATCATCGACATGCTGGCCTGGCCGTTGGAGGTGCCGGCGTCCACTCGCAGCTCGGTGTTGATGTTCAGCACCCGCTGTTGCCCACAGGGGAGGTACAACAGCACCGGTGCGTGATCCGCGGTGGCCCAGAAGCCGTTGTACGGTCCGCCGAACGTGGCGTCGGTACGGCTGTTGTCGGACGAACCCTGCCAGTAGTAGTTCGTCCGCTGCCGGCCGGTCGCCCCGCTGGGGATCCGGGCCCTGCCCCGGTAGTCCGCGGTGGCGACCGCGAAGGTCCAGCCGGCCGGCACCTTGACGAGCACACCGAGTTGGCAGTTCTTCCGGCTGTCCGTCGGGTCGGCCCCGTCACCGACGGTGGCGAGGAAGTCGTAGTAGCGGATCCGGAACCCGGTGTTGTCGGGGTTGGCGACGACCCTGGCCGTGCCGGGCGCGCAGCCCGAACCGCTGGCGGCCACCACCTCCACGGTGATGTCGCTGTCCGGCACGGCGCTCGACGTCGCCGGAGAGGCATGGGCCGGAGCGGTCAGGGTCAGCGCGAGAACCGTGCCGAGTGCGGCGAACATTCCGTGTCTCGCGCCGGTGAGGCTTCTTTTCATTCCGTTCCCCTCGGGGTTCAGGTTATGACGGCTGGGGCACACACGACTTTGCGGAACAACCGCGCCGTTGATCTTTGTCCGCTGGACCCTTTGGATCATGGGGGATTGGGTCCAGGGTTTTTCGGCGGGGCGTCCTGCGAAAGGATGATAGCGACGAGCATCGATTCATGCAAGCATCTGCCAGAGTCGATGTGTTGATATTGGTTCTGCCCAGGTCGCGTGCCGTGTGCCCGTTTCGGTGGGATCAACTAGCCGGTCATTGGAGGCAATTGGGTCGACCTTTTGGGATGTTTGTGGATGATTTGCGCGGTTGGTGCGGTCGCCGCCTGCTCCGCCGACTGGGTCGGGATGGTCGGTGGCGAGACGGCATGCGATCAATTTCTGAAACTCTCCGTGGCAATTAAATTTACGTTGACAACCATCAATGTCTGTACGTAGATTGTTGCGCACGCATCGTCGCATCACACATCGGAGGAGGTTTCATGCGCAAACTGCTGACGCGTGGCGGCGTGGTGCTTGCGTTGCTCGCCTCATCGTTGATCTCGGGCGCACCCGCGTCCGCCAAGGGGATCCTGGATGACCCACCGGATGACCATGTCGTGATCGATCTGGTCGCGATGGCGGGTTCCGGTTGTCGGCCGGGTACCGCCGACGTCGCCGTCTCGCCGGACAACACCGCCTTCACCACCATCTACAGCGACTACCTGGTACAGGCGGGTCCGGGTATCTCGGTCACCGAAGGTCGCCGGAACTGCCAGCTCAACGTGCTGGTGCACGCGCCGGCGGGCTACACCTTCGCGATCGTGAAGGTGGACTACCGCGGCTACGGGCTGCTCAGCCCGGGTGCCATCGCCACGCAGCGGGCCAACTACTACTTCCAGGGAATGACTCAGGGCACCTTCAGCAGCCATCCGATTCCGGCTCCGCTGGACGACAACTGGATGGTGAGCGACGAGGTGCCGATCGCCTCCGTGGTCTGGCATCCGTGTGGCGAGATCCGCAACCTCAACATCAACACCGAGTTGCGCCTGAGCAAGGGATCGTCGACGGACGTCAGCTTCCTGACCATGGACTCGACGGACGGCAGCATCGAGACGATGTACCACCTGGCCTGGCAGCCCTGCCCGTGAACTGACTGACCCCTACCCGACGAGGGTGGCCGGTGTGACCGGCCACCCTCGGTCGGGCACGTCGGCGCCGGCCTACCCGGCGACGACCGCAGGTGTCCGACGCGCAACGTGGACGCCGGGCCTCAGCCGGGCGGCGACCCGGGTCAGAGCCCGGCCACCGGGCCGGGCCGTGACGTGAAAGTGCGAGGCCGTCGCTGGCGACAGGTCACCGCCCCAGGCCACGGTGCCCTCGCAGTCGGCGAGAATGTCCCGCACGACCGCCTCCTGATGCGGCCACAGCGACTCGCTACCGCCCAGTGGAAAGGCGGCCGGGTGCAGGGCGATCGCGGTGCCGGAGAGGTAGTTGGACTCGAAGGCGATGCGTGCCGCCCGGTCGGCAGCGTAGCCGGCGACGCCGCCGCCTTCGCCGGTGTCGACCGGGCCGATCTCGTAGTGCCAGCGGCGGGCGACGTGCAGCAGCACCACGGCGGTGAGACCGTGACGCAGCGCCACCGAGGCGGTGGAACCCTCGATCCGGTGGACACCGATGGCAGCCGGATCGATCCGCCAGCCGTTCGCGGACACGCCGTGAATCTCGTTTCGCGCCTCGGCGACATCGGTCGCGTGGGCGGCGCCGGTGGGCGTCAGGGCGAACACGCCGGTGCCGACAGCGCCGCCGAGCAGGACACGTCTGCTGATCATGTCGGGCTCCTCACTCACTGCCGGGTACGAGCGCGGCGACACCCGGATCGGCTCCGTCCCGCCAGACGTCGTGGTCCAGCCCCCAGCCGGGCGCGAACTGGTACTCGCGGATCTGGTTGAACGACCAGTTCGCCGGCAGCGGGAAGCCGAGATTGCCGGAGTAGCCCCAGGACATCCCGGAAACCAGCGACCATCGGGCGCCGACCTCCTGCGAGACGCGGCTGCAGACGTTGCGCGAGCCGTAGACTCCGAACTGGTAGCGGTCGCCCAACTCGGCGAGCGCCGCCCTCACCCCTTGGAAGTACGGCTTGACCCCGCTGTCGATGTCGACGTCCAGGGCGTCGAAGTCGACCGCGAAGTAGATGCAGGTACCGGCGGGGATCCGGTGCTCGACGGCCTTCTGATGGGCGATCCGGCCCTGGTCGTACCCTTTGGGGTAGGTGAAGTTGACCAGCTGGGTGCCGTTGTACTGGAAGATCGGGAAGAACCGCAGCCCGGCGTCCAGGATGGTCTGCGGCTCACCGGGCTTGAGTGCCTTGTCCAGGAAGTACGGGTCCGACGGCGGCAGGTGCTCGTCGAGGTACCGCCCGACGATCCGGTAGCCGGCTGCGGCGAGCTGCTCGCCGCGGGCCGCGGTGATCTCGGTGATGCAGTCGCAGCCGGTGGCGGACCGGCCGGTGTCGCCGCAGGAGACGAGCAGCTGGGCCCAGGTGGTGTAGTCGTTGGTGCCGCTCTCGGGGATCTGCGAGAAACGCTGGAAGGCGCGCAGCCACGCCAGGTGGGTGGCGGTCTCCACATCGGTGTCGATGTCCTGCGGGTGGTACGCCAGCGGCAGTTGCGGATCGCCCGGCAGCAGGGTCGGCGAGTTGACGTAGCAGGCCGACCGGAACAGGTACCGAAGATCACCGGTGAGCCGGCCGGAGCCGACCCCACGCAGCCCGGCCTGGGTACCCGGGCCGAAGTTGCCGTTGATCGAGCCCAGCGGGATGCCGACCTCGTACTGGATGGCCATCATCAGCCCTTGCTGCACGTCCCGGGAGTAGATCCCGTCGCAGGGCACCAGGCTCATCGCCGGAATGCCGACGCCGGCCACGTAGCGCGAGTTCAACCGCTGCTGGATGCCCCGGACGACGCTGTCCCCCTGCGGCACCAGATGGAACTGGTCCATCCGCAGCATCGCCCGCGCGACATGCGGCCACATCGCCCGACGAGCCGACAGCCCGGCGTACGACAGCCCGGCGTCGGCGTAGAGCTGACTGAACGAATCCTCCGAGTCGGCGGTCCAGATCCCCTGGTCGGTGGCGGCCCAGTAACCCTTGCACCACAGCGCGGCGTTGTAGATGCGGACCAGGTTGGTGTTGGTCTCCTCGGCCGGTAGCCGGTTGCGCGTGCGGACCGCGGCGAAGGTGCCGGGCCCGAAGTTCTGCACCGTCGGCGAGATGCCGAGCTCGTACTGCAGCCCCTGGGTCAGCGACAGCACGGTCGGCCAGCCGGTGCGCCCGTCCTCCGGGCAACTGAGGTATCCCGGCGCGCCGGCATAGGTGGCGTTGACCCACTGCTGGGCCGCGAGTACATGGCTGTCCGCCAGGCTGGTCCATGGCGTGCCGGAACTAATCATTTCAGACATCCCCCGCGCTGTCGTCCGATGAAATGGACGATACGGCGCACCGACCGGGTTGTAAATTGTCTGTCGTCGATCAACATTCCGGCCGGACGTGAGCTGAGGGGGACGGTGCCGGAGCCCCGCCGTGGCGTATCGTCCCGGCCGTGCCCAGGACACGCCTCGATCTCGACCGGATCCACGCCGCACGCCAGGTGATCGACCCCGTGTTCCTCGATACGCCGATGTACCGGTGCGACGCGTTGGGACGCCAGCTCGGCTGCACCGTGAGCATCAAACTGGAAACCGCGAACCCGGTCCGCAGCTTCAAGGCCCGGGGCGCCGAACTGGTGGCGAGCGGGCTGGCCGGGCAGGGCCGGACCGACGTGGTGTGCGCCAGCGCCGGTAACCTCGGTCTGGCGCTCAGCTGGTCCGGACGCCACCGCGGTTTGGACGTCACGGTCGTGGCGTCGCGGTCGGCGCCGGTGGCCAAGCTCGACCGGATCCGCGCGCTGGGATCCGCGCTGGAGTTGGTCGACGGCGACTTCGAAGCGGCTCGTGAGCGGGCTGCGCGTGTCGCGCGACGGCGCCGCGCCCGGCTGGTCGAGGACAGCTTGGACGTCGAGACCTGTGAGGGCGCCGCGACGATCGGCGTTGAGCTGGTCGGCGGCGTACCCGACTTCGACACTGTGCTGCTTTCCCTGGGCGGCGGTGCGCTGGCCAGCGGTGTCGGCTACGTTCTGAAGGCCCTGGCCCCCGGCGTCGAGGTGATCTGCGTGCAGCCCGCAGGCGCGTCGGCGATGACCCGGTCCTGGCATGAACGGCGGGTCGTTACCACCGAGTCGGTCGACACCATCGCCGACGGTGTCGCCGGCCGGCTCCCCATCCCAGCGGTCCTGGCCGACCTCGTCACGGTGGTTGACGACGCCGTACTCGTTCGCGAGTCGTCGATCGTCGCGGGCATGCGGCTGCTGCTCGAGCATCCGGGACTGATCGTCGAGCCGTCAGCCGCACTCGGCGTCGCCGCCGTGCTGGAGGACCGCGACCGCTTCGCCGGGCGGCACGTCGTCACGGTCGTCTGCGGCAGTAACGTCGATCTGGGTGCCTATCGACGCTGGGTCCACCGGTGACCCGGTCAGGGTATGGCGAGGCCCGGAGAGCTGTCCTGTCTCCGGGCCTCTGGGCTGCCGCCCATTTGCTGTCGTCAGCACGTTTAAAAGGGACGGATCACTCTTCATGACGCCGGGTTTTGCCCTTAAACTACCGCGCCGCGTTGGAGGCGCGAGCTGGAATCGAACCAGCATCCAGCTGTCCCTGTCCGTCCCTCCTCGACCTGACGACCGGCGGCGAATGCTGAGCGTGGAGCGAGAGCCTGAGTGTGTGGCGGCTGCCTCTGCCAGTTGGGCCACCCCGGTGTGGCTGGTACCGGGGGCGGGGCTCGAACCCGCACTGGGACCGCTTCGTCAGATTCGTCGTCAGCTTCAGCTTGGTGCTCCTCTGCCGTCAGCCGGTGTGAACCCGGCTGACGGCCACCCCCGGGGCTCAGTCCGGGGGAGACTGTGATGGTATCCAACAGCAGGTGTTCCGCGACTACCCGAACAGGTAACCGAAGACCGTGTCGCCGATGCGCTGGTCGGTGACCTCGGCGCCGTTGGCCTCCTCGCGGGCGAACTTGACCGCGGTCTGCAGCGCCGCGATCCGGTCCAGCAACTCGTTGACCCGCCGGGCCGGCAGCGCACCGGAGAACTTGACCGTCGTCCAGTAGCCGACCGGTACGTCCTCGTAGTAGACCTCGACCTGCGCCGGGTGTTTGTCGGTCGCCTCGGCCTTGACGTGGTTGCGGGGCACCTTCTTCGTCTTGACCGTACGCACCGGTTCGGTACGCCAGGAGTCGGTCGACTCGTCGCGGCTCCACGACTCGGCCGCGTCCAGCACCGGCAACTTCTTGACGAAGGTGTGCAGGTCGACCAGCTGCTTCTCCAGGAACAGCAGGTACGACACCGGCGCGGCGGTGACCAGGGTCCGGCCGTCGACCACGACATCGGCGGTGGCCCGGGTGTTCGCCCAGTCCTTGGTGGCGGTCACGTCGAACAGCCGGGTCAGGGTCTTCGCCACGTCCCGCAGCACCTGCTCGGCGTGTACCTGCACCCGGGTCGACTCGGGCGGGAACTGCTCACCCTCCTCGTCCTTCGGCTGGTAGGTGCGGGAGATGCCGGACAGCAGCGGCTGCTTCTGCACCACGTGGTGCGCCTCGGTCAACTCCGCGAAGGACTTGCTCTTGACGCCCTTCTCCACCGCGATGATCTGGTTCAGCTTGGTCACGGCGATCATGCTCGCAGACGACATCAACCCGGTCGAGCGGATTCGCTGCGGCCGGTGCCGGCTGAACCGGTGATTGTATCGATCATTGTCGCGTGCCAGAATTCGCCTCAGCCGCACCGGGAGCCAACGCGAGCGGCTCGTTTCAGACCGAGGGGACAGCCGGGGGTGACCACCGTCCGGCGCCGGGCACTCCTCTCCCCAGCCCACCACGTCGACCGTCCTCGACCCGTGTGACCCGCACCGTCCGACCCAGACCGGGCCGGACCCGGTCGACAGTCGACACGTCGGCCCGTGGTGGCAGCCCTGCGGATCTGTAGGAGAACGCGATGTCATCCGTCCCGAGACGCACCGTACGCCGTAGTCTGCTGGCCGCCGCCGGTGCCGCCGTGCTGGTCGCCGCAGCCCTGATCATCCCCACCACCGCTGCCCACGCCGCAGTGGTCTGCAACGTCACCTACCAGGCCAACACCTGGAACGAAGGCTCCGGCGCGGGCGGGTTCACCGCCAACATCACCATCAACAATCGGCAGGATCCGGTCAACGGCTGGAGCCTGCGCTTCACCCTGCCGTCCGGTCAGACCCTGACTCAGGGCTGGTCGGCCAACTGGAGCGGCAGCTCTGGCGCGATTACCGCGACCAACGCCTCGTGGAACGGCAACCTGGGCACCGGGGCGTCCACCTCGATCGGCTTCAACGGGCGGTGGACCGGCAGCTACTCCAGCCCCACCGCGTTCACCCTGAACGGGGTGGCGTGTAACGGGGGCACCGGCCCGACGACTCCGCCGCCGGTCACCACGGCACCTCCGCCGGTCACCACGGCACCTCCGCCGGTCACCACCGCGCCGCCGCCGGTCACCACGCCGCCGCCGACGGGTGGGCCGCGGGTGGACAACCCGTACGTGGGTGCGGATGTGTACGTGAACCCGATCTGGAGTGCGAACGCGGCGGCGGAGCCGGGTGGTAGCCGGATCGCGGATCAGCCGACCGCGGTCTGGCTGGACCGGACGAGTGCGATCTACGGCAACAACAGCCCGACGACCGGTGACATGGGTCTGGCCGACCACCTGGACGAGGCGGTGGCGCAGGACGCGGCGAACGGCAGCCGGTCGTTGGCGATCCAGATCGTGATCTACAACCTGCCGGGTCGGGACTGTTCGGCGTTGGCGTCCAACGGTGAGCTGGGTCCGGATGAGATCGACGCGTACCGGGACGACTACATCGATCCGATCGCGGAGATCATGGGTCGGGCGGAGTACCGGAACCTGCGGATCGTGTCGGTGATCGAGATCGACTCGCTGCCGAACCTGGTCACGAACGTGAGTGGTCGGGAGACCGCTGTTCCGGAGTGTGACGTGATGCTGGCCAACGGCAACTACGTCAATGGTGTCGGCTACGCGCTGGCGCAGCTCGGTGCGGTGCCGAACGTGTACAACTACGTGGACGCGGGTCACCACGGCTGGCTCGGTTGGGACAGTAACTTCGGTCCGAGCGCGCAGATCATCGCGGAGGCTGCGAACGCGTCGGGTGCCTCGCCGTCGGACGTGCACGGTTTCGCCACCAACACGGCGAACTTCTCGGCGTTGCAGGAGCCGTACATCACGGTTGACGGCACCACCCGGCAGTCGAACTGGATCGACTGGAACTACTACAACGACGAGTTGTCGTTCGCGCAGGCGTTCCGGCAGCGGCTCGTGCAGGAAGGCTTCTCCTCTAGCGTGGGGATGTTGATTGACACGTCGCGGAACGGGTGGGGTGGTGCGTCTCGGCCGACCGGGCCGAGCAGTGCCAGTGATCTGAACACCCGGATCGACGAGTCGCGGGTCGACCGGCGGATCCACAAGGGGAACTGGTGCAACCAGTCGGGTGCGGGTCTGGGTGAGCGTCCGACCGCGGCGCCCGCGTCGGGTATCGACGCGTACGTGTGGATCAAGCCGCCGGGTGAGTCGGACGGTTCGAGTTCGGAGATCCCGAACGACGAGGGTAAGGGCTTCGACCGGATGTGTGACCCGACGTACACGGGTAACCCGCGGAACAACAACAACATGAGTGGTGCGCTGCCGGACGCGCCGGTTTCCGGGCACTGGTTCTCGGCTCAGTTCCAGGAGCTGATGGCCAACGCGTACCCGCCGCTGTGACCTGACCTCACGACCCGGGCGTCGGCCGCCGTCAGGACGACGGTGGCCGACGCCCGACCAGATCAAAGGAGTTCTCTGATGCTGCACCGGATCGGTGCCATGCTCGCCGTCTCGATCGTGACCATCGCCGGCTGGGCCGGCCCGGCGCAGGCGGAGCCCCGGCCCGCGACCGTTCCCACCCTGACACCGACCCCGGTGTGCCCGCCCGCACTGCCGCTGACGGGTTTGGTCGCCGGTGTGACCCAGACCAGCGTGACCGTGAGCTATTTCATGCTTCTGGTCGGCCCGCCGTGTGGCTACCTTCCGCCGGTCACGGTGACTCTGTTCACCAGTCGGACGGACGCGCAGCAATGGCGCGACCCGGTGGCGGAAAACGTGTCCGGGCCGGAACACAACGGCGACGTCACGATCGACGGGCTGACGCCGGACACCGAATACTGGTTCCGGTTCACCGACGCCGACGGTCGGCGAGACACCTACGTGCTCGGTGGACCCGCTCGAACCCTGCCGGTGACGGGTTGCGTCGCGTCCACCGTGGTGGACGCCAGTTGGATCGGTGGGTTCATCGCCACGGTCACGGTTCGCAACATCGGCACCGAGTCGATCGATGGCTGGCAGGTGTCCTGGCAGTGGCCGGGCGACGAGCGGATCCAGTCGATCTGGGGTGGACAGGCCGGCGACGACAGGTTTGCCGTCGAGGTGCGGAACGCGCCGTACAACGGCATGGTCGAACCGGACGGGACCACCACCTTCGGCCTGTTGGTGGCGACCAGCCGGGCCCCGACGGCGATCAGCCCGGACTGCACCGTCTGACCGGTAGGTGAACTCGTCCTAGGATGCTCTGCAGGCGGTGTGCCGGCTCACCCTGCGCGGCGGCGGCCCGCCCTTCGGGCGGCACCGGTGAAGCAGCCGCAGTCCGCGAGCAGAGCAGGAGCCGGGCGGCCTGGGCCGCCCGGCTCCTGATTACCAGTTACCTGCTGGTCAGGGCTGGCTACGTGGGCTGTCCGGGCCCAACGTGTCGATGAACTCGTGCGGTCCGGTCACCTCGGCAGCTGCCCGGGTCTGCTGCGCCCGGGCAGACATCTGCTCGGCCACGGTCCCGGCCGGCACTCCGGCCCGTCCAGCGGCGTCGACGACCTTCCCGTACGCCTGCTCGGCGAGGACCAGCGCGCGCCGGTAGTCGTGCCGGGCGAGCGCGTGCTCGGCGGCACCGATCAGCCGGTCGGCGGCCCGCAGGTCACGGTGGGCCCGGCCGGGGTGCGGACCGTCCAGCACCGACTCGGCGAGCCGGTTCGCCGCCTCGTTGTACGCGGCGGTGAGGAACCGGTCGCTGTTGTCCCGGTCGAACTGGCTGAAGTCCCAGTTCAGGTCGATGTAACTCATCATCGAGTTGACCTGGTCGCCGGACCAGGCGAAGAAGAAGTCGTCCTCCGGGCCGTAGTCGACGCCGGTCTCGCTGTCGTAGCCGTCGTGCGGGTGGCTCATCCCCAGGTGGTGTCCCACCTCGTGGATCAGCGTGGTGGTCAGACCGTAGCCGGCGTCGACGATCTCCGGGGAGACGAACGCGAAGACGTACGACTGCGTACCGTCGGTGTAGTTGTCGTCGGCGAAGCCCAGCGCCGGCACCGGGGTGCCGGCCGGCAACGCGTAGCTGAACACCGGCAGTTCGTAGTCGACCCGGTCCTGATCGTCGAGCACCCGGTCGAGTTCGAAACTGTTCTGCAGATAGAAGTTGGCGAACGGCGGGTAGCCCAGCTCCGGGTAGCAGGACTCGTCGTCGATCATCACCGCGTAGTAGCAGCGTTCGGCGTCACCTTCGAACGCGAGGTTCTGGCCGTCGTAGTCCAGCACGTTGCGCCACCGCAGTTTTCGCAACTCCAGCTGCAGCAGCTCCTCGTCGATGTAGCGGACGGACGCGTCGACGCCGTCCCAGCCTTCGTAGACGTTGCTGTCGATGTTGATCGACTTCGGCGGTTCGGTGCTCGGCAGCTCCGCCGGGTACAGCGGCGACGTGGTGAACAGCAGGTTGATCGCCACGTACCGGGTGATCAGGCCGAGGTCGCCGGCGAGCGCGTCGGGGGAGCGGTAGCCGTCGGCGGCGTACTCCCAGACCGGCGGCATCCGGTAGTCCTCGACGCCATTGCCGTCGAGGTCGGGATCGTCGACGTTCCAGTTCTCGGTCCACGATTCCGGCCCGGCCGACAGGTCGTGGAACCACACCCGGCGGGTGGAACCGAGGCCGTTCTCCTCGTCGTCGGCGGTGGTGCCGCCCCACGCGGAGATCTTCCGACTGTCCCGCTCGGCGCCGAAGTTGTGCCCGGTGTCCGGGTCAGGTTCGTCGGTCTTGGTGTAGACGTGGAACTTGAAGTCCGACCGGCCGAACCAGTTGATGAAGAAGATGGTGTTGCGCCGGGTGTCGACGCCGGCCGGTGGGTTGAGCGCCAGCCACCGCTCCACGCTCGGTGCGTCGATGTGGTGGTTGTCGGTGATCGTGGCGACGTTGCCCTGCTGCTCGTTGTAGAGCTCCTGGTAGGCGGTGAGCGGCGCGGGCGTGGCCAGCCGCTCCAACTCGGCGAAGAACCGGTCCTCGTACCACTTGTTCGCGTACCGGACGTGGTAGTCGTAGGTGTAGGTCAGGCCGAGCTTCTCGACCTGGTCGTACCACAGCCGGGAGCGGACCACCGGCTCGTAGCGCTGCGGCAGTTCGTCGAGGTACGTCGACCGGTCCACCTGCGTCCGGCTGTAGCCGAGGAAGACCACGTTGACCGGGACCTTCTCGGTGAGTGCCGGCGCGCCGCCCGGGTCGAGGTGCGCGAAGTGCGGCGTCGCCGCCTGACTGGCGGGTGCCGCCGCGACGATCATCAGCAGTGCCGCTGCCGCCGCTATCAGGGTTGCCGCTGTGGACCTCGTCGTTGTCCTTGTCGACATCCAGTTTCCCTCCGTTGACGACAGGTGGCCGCCGGTCCGGCCGTCCACCCGTGGCAGGGGCGGGCGCCCTCCGCTGTGGACACGGTGTCATCGATCATCGGCGCTGTAAATCCGCCGCCGGTAAAACCTGGCGGACCCGCCGGGGGTGTGTGCCCAGTCGGTTGAACCGGGCATCCGTCCGAGCCGTATCCCGGGTTGACGGCGGGTGGTCCGCCGAGCACGGCGATTCGGGAGGCCACGTGGGGGAGCGGGAGCTGGGGCTGCGACGGGTCACGATGATCACCGGCGGGCTGGCCGTGGCGAGCATCGCCGGCACGCTCGGCGTCGCCGTGGTGGCGCACGCCGATCACACAGCGGACCAGGACGCGAACACGCCAGCGGGCAGCGTACAGGGCGGCACCGCGCCGCAACCGGCCGGCGCCGACGGGCAGCCTGACCCGGACGAGGCAGGTACCGATCCGGGCGAGGCAGGTACCGATCCGGCGGCGACGGCCGGCGACGGGCAGGCCGCCCCGGGCGGCGCGACCGAACCGGACCAGCCGGTCGACCAGGCCCCGCCGACGGCGGAGTTTCCGCCGGTGACCGGCGGTGGTGGCGAACCCGGCCAGGCCACCTCCGGCGGGTCGTGAGGCGATGCCGCTGCTGGAGACCCTCCCGGTCGGGCCCGACTGTGCACAGTGGCAGGTGTGGGGGACGCTGGCCCGGGTGGTGGTGAGCGACCCTGCGGCGGTACCGGCGGCCCGGACGATCGTCGAGGACGTGTTGGCCGCCGTCGACGCCGCCTGCAGCCGGTTCCGCGCCGACTCCGAACTGGTCCGGGCGTGCCGCAGTGGAGCAACGCCGGTGCGGATCAGCCCGCTGCTCGCCGGCCTGGTGTCGGTGGCGCTGCGGGCGGCCCACGAGACCGACGGCGACGTCGACCCGACCGTGGGGTCGGCACTGTGCCGGCTGGGCTACGACGCGGATCTGCGCTGGGTGACCCTGCACGGCCGGCCCGCCGTGACACGGACCGTCCCGCCGCCCGCGGACTGGCGTCAGGTCCGGCTCGACGAGACCGAGCTGACCGTACCGGACGGGGTGCAGCTGGACCTGGGCGCGACCGCGAAGGCCTGGGCGGCCGACCGCGGTGCCCGGGACGTCGCCCGCCGGTGTCGGGTCGGTGTGCTGGTCGCCCTCGGCGGCGACATCGCCACTGCGGGGCCGGCCCCGGGCGGGCGCTGGCGGATCCGGGTGCAGGACCGTCCATCGGATCCGGCGTGCGTGATCGGTCTGCCGGCCGGCGGCGCGGTGGCCACCTCGAGCACGGTGAGCCGGCAGTGGACCGCCGGAGACGCCACGATGCACCACATCGTCGACCCACGCACCGGCACCCCGGCGGGCCGGGTGTGGCGCAGCGTCTCCGTGGCGGCGTACAACTGCGTGCGGGCGAACACGCTGAGCACCGCGGCGCTGGTACGCGGTGCGACCGCCGACCGGTGGCTCGCAGGTCTCGGGGCACCGGCCCGGCTGGTGGCCGGGGACGGCACGGTGCGGACCGTCGGAGGCTGGTCTGCGGAGGAGGAGACACAGTGACGGAGGCAGGGTGGTTCGTCGCGCGCGGCACCGGGGTGACGGCGCTCGTCCTGTTGTCGGTGGTCGTGGTGCTGGGGGTGGGCAGCAGGTCGGGCCGACCGGTGTTCGGCCTGCCCCGGTTCGCGGTGAGTCTGGTCCACCGCAACGCGGCGCTGCTGGCGGTCGGGCTGCTGACGGTCCACGTGGTCACGTTGCTCTTCGACCCGTACGCCAAGCTCCGGGTGTACGACCTGTTCGTGCCGTTCGGCGCCGAGTACCGGCCGCTGTACATGGGGTTGGGCACCCTCGCCAGTGACGTGATGCTGGTGCTGGTGGTGACCAGTCTGCTGCGTCGGCGGATCGGCGTGCGGCTGTGGCGGGTGCTGCACTGGCTGGCGTACGCCGCCTGGCCGGCCGCGCTCGGCCACTCGGTCGGAACCGGCACGGACAGCGGCGAGACCTGGATGGCGGCGGTCAACGCCGGATGTCTGGCGGCCGTGCTGGGCGCGCTCGGCTGGCGGGTGCTGCTGTGGGTGCGGCCCCGGTCGCGTCGGCGGGCCACCGACGACGCTGCTCGACCAGCGCGGCGGGCCCCCGGCGGCTCGCACCGGCGGTCGGGATCCGCAGCCGGCGAGGCGGCCGTCCGTACGCCGAGCGACTGGCACCGCGCCGACCCGCCGGGCGCCCACGCGCCTGCCGGTTATCCGTCGGCCGGTCCTGCCGGTCACCCACCTGACGAGTACCGGCCGCCCAGGGGGGCGGTGTGGGACCGCCCGCCTGCGGCGGCAGGTCAGGCAGAGCACCCGGTCGGTACCTACGTCGGCGGGCGGGCCACCGCCTCCGTACCGTCCAGCCTGCTGGACATGTACCGCAAGCCGGGATCGGTCTTCCAGCCGGCGGACCCGCCGGGCTGGCCGCCCGACGTCGGCGGCAACTTCGTCGACCAGCGATCGCCCGACGCCGGTGCCATCCCGCCGTACGGTGACTCCGGCGGCTATCGTGAGGATGACCCACACACGGTCTTCACCGGGTGGCGCCGTTAGGAGTGACGACAGGTGAACGATCCGCACGGTGCACGGCTGCAGATTGACTGGGCTCGCTGTGACGGTCGCGGTCTCTGCATCGAGTTGCTGCCCGAGTTGTTGACCCGTGACGACTGGGGCTTCCCGATCTCCCGGGACGGCAGTCGGGAGCCGGCGGTGCCTGCCGAGCTGCGCCGGCACGCCGACCGTGCGGTGGCGAACTGTCCAGAGCTCGCGTTGCGGCTGACATCCGCCGAGCCGGTGCGTCGGCGGCGCTGACCCCGTACGGTTGTCGCCGCGCTGACCGCGTACCGCCGCCGTCCGTCGCTGGCCGGCGGGCGTCTAGCATGGTCAGGCCTCGCCGGTCGCGGCGTGACGAGGAAGCCAAGGACACGACCTTGATCAACGACGACGGCGGCCGGGAGCCCTGGCTGCGCCCAATTCTCAGCTGCGCGGATCACGCTGCGGGCGTTCGACGCGGCGAGTTGTTCGACCGTGCCGGCTGTGTCATCGCGCCGGGCCGGCGGCTCGGGCAGCTGGTGGGTGGACGTCCGCCGGGCGTCACCACCCGGCAGTGGAGTGTGGCCACCCGGGCCCGGTTCGATTTCGTGGTCTGTGGCGCCGACGACTACCGTCCGGTCTTCGTGGTCGACTTCGTCGACCCCGCCGACCGGACCGCCGAGCAGCGACGCGACGAACGGATGACCGAGGCCGTATGTGAGGCGGTGGGCCTGGCGGTGCTGCGGGTCGAGTCGGCGGCGCTGACAGCGACCGGTCCGGGCCGGCGGGTGGTGGAGTACGTGCTCGACGCACGGACGTTCCAACAGAGCACGGCCGGGTTGCGGTCCGGCGAGATCGTCGGGGAGATCAGCTACCGGGACATCGTCGGCCGGTTGCCGGACGGTCGGACCGGCCAGGTCAACGATCTGGGCGCGGTGGCACGCGTCCGGGCGGTGGAGGCCTTCGTCAGCCGGCAGCTGTCCGATCCGCTCCTGCGTGGCCTGCACGTCGAGTGGAAGGACGGTGTCGCGGAGGGCTGGGCCTGGCTGACTGCCGGCGAGGGCGGGCTGCTGTTCGAAAGGGTACGGATCTGGCCGCAGCGGCTGCACTGCGGGATAGCGCCCGGACGATTCGCTGAGGACCTGGCGGCGGCGGCCGTCGGGGAGCGGTTGACCACCCTGGAGCTCGGTGAGCCGCAGTTGCGTAAGCGTCACGAGCTAGCTGGCGAGTTGCGTGCCTTGCTGTCCCGCCGTGCCGAGATGAGTGGTGAGTTCGCGTTCGACCATGTGTCGTTCGACTGATCGCGTGCCTCCCGGTCATCCGACCAGGAGGGCGGTGGCGCCGGCGGATGTCCGCCCTGCCGCTGGACGAAATCGTCCGGCGGCGCCGCCGGCGCCGATAACCTAGCTGCCCGAGTGACGCGTGGGCACCTCTGCCGGGAATGTACCCGACGGGTGGTCAGCCCTTGTGGTAGGCGGCGATCACGTTTGCCGGGATGCGGCCGCGTTCGGAGACCGGGTAGCCGTTCTTGGCCGCCCATTCGCGGATGGCGCGGTTCTGCTCGCGGTCGGAGCGGGCCGGCGCGGCCGAGTAGCTCCCGCGGCCGCCGCGACCGCCGGCGCTGCTGCGGCTCACCCGGGTGCCGGCGGCGATGTACGTGTCCAGGGCTTTGCGCAGCTTGCCGGCGTTCTTCTCGGACAGATCTATGGTGTAACTGACACCGTCCAGCGAGAACTCGACCGTCCGGTCGGCCTCGCTGCCGTCGAGGTCGTCGGTCAGCAGAGTAATGACTTTCTTGGCCACAGATGCTCACTCCTCGGGATACGGCCGTGTTCGGAATTGAGTCTGACGCATTGGCCATCGATTCCGCAACACTTCGGCCATTGTCGGTGGTCCGGCGGCCGGCGTTCGCCGGGTCCGGATCTCGTTCCGGACACCATTTGGCGCTGGCCAGGGGGGTGGCCGGTCGAGGAAAACCAGCATCCGGGCGCGGCGGTCAATGCCTGTCCCGGCGGGGTCACTGATCATCCGGTCTGTGGCACTGGGCGCCCACCGCCACGTGGGATGGCCCACAATCCATTACCGAACCGACGGCGGCTCTCTAGGATAGAGGAGCAGTGACGATCGCCTGGTTCAGGCGACGACCGCAGGAGCGGTGAGTGTCCGGTTCGGACGCTCGGTAGCTGCCGTTTGATGGACGTGGGTGCCGGCTGCGGTGATCACCGCAGCCGGCGCTCATGTACATTCCCTGCCGTCGAACTGCGCGGACAGCGGTCGGCCCCGCTGAGTGAACTCAGCGGGGCCGTGACGGTCGACTGACCCGGGCGGGTCAGCGGAGCCAGGCGTTGCGCCGTACCAGCGGCAGGTTTCGCCACCAGCCGGCCAGGCCGTACCGTAGGCCGGCGCCGGTCGCGGCCAGACCGAGCAGTACCAGGCCGTAGACCAGGTGGTCGTCCAGGAACGGGTTGGTGGCGATCGGCAGCGCCGCCAGCCACATCAGGGTCAGCAACAACGAGCCGGATACTGCGGCGACCCACATCCCGACGCCCAGGATCAACGCCACGCCGATGCCGAGCAGGCCGACCATGAACAACCAGTCGGCCCAGGCCTGACCGGCCATGCCGCTGAAAAATCCGCTGAACGGGCCCTCCACGTTGCTGAGGTACCCGGTGGTCGGGGATCCGCCGTTGATCCAGGCGCGCTCACTGGGGGTCGACTTGCCGAGGCCGGCGAGTTTGTCGAGGAAAGCCCAGAGAAAGACGAATCCGAGGGCCAGTCTGGTCACTGCCCAGACCACCTCGCCGAACCGGGCTGCGGCGGGCGTGGCGGCGGATCCCCTGTCGGTCGTGGCTGGTGCCGGGTGCGTGGTGCGTGCCATCTCGATCCCTCCCCTGTCGTTGATCGGTGTCGGTGTCCGGCGCTCTGTCCGACACGATAATTGTCAGGGTCTTCCCAGGCAGGGCGGCAGGGCCGGAAGTCCCGCCGGCCGGTGCCGGAGGTCGGTCGAGCCGGCGGCTATCCGACGGCGGCCGACCGGCGCGAGTGATCCCGGGCGTGTTCGAGTAGCTTCACCAGGACTTCCTTGCCGGACTTCCGTTGCCGGGCGTCGCAGAGCACCACCGGCACGTCCGGATCGAGGTTCAGCGCCAACTGGACCTCGCCGAGCGCGTACTGCCGGGCACCGTCGAAGCAGTTGACCGCGACGATGAACGGGGTGCCCCGTTGCTCGAAGTAGTCGATGGACGGAAAACAGTCGGCCAGCCGTCGGGTGTCGGCGAGAACCACCGCACCGAGCGCGCCCATCGCGAGTTCGTCCCAGACGAAGAGGAAGCGCTCCTGGCCGGGCGTGCCGAACAGGTAGAGAACCAGGTCTTCGCTGATGGTGATTCGGCCGAAGTCCATCGCCACCGTGGTGGTGGTCTTCTCCTCCACGCCGGAGACGTCGTCGACGGCGACCCCGACCTCGGTGAGCAGTTCTTCGGTGCGTAGTGGCCGGGTTTCGCTGACCGAGCCGACCAGGGTCGTCTTGCCCACCCCGAAACCGCCGGCGATGAGCACCTTCACCGCAGTCGGCGCGATCGGCCTGTTGCCGGCCGGATCAGAGCGCTCGTAGTCCATTGATAACCGCCTCGAATACGCTGTCGTCAGTCGGGTTCGACGCCGAACGGGGTTCCTGTACCTCGACCAGCGCGTGTTCGAGCAGGTCGCCGAGGAGGACCCGGACGGTGCCGAGGGGCAGATCCAGGTAGGCCGCGACTTCGGCCACCGACAGCGGCTCGCGGCAGCGGTCCAGGATCGCCAGGTGCTCGGGGCCGAGACCGGCTTCCCCCGGTGGGGTCCGTGGCCTGGCCAGCACCAACGAGATGAGGTCGAACCGGCCGCGGCGTGGCCGGGTGCGGCCGCCGGTCATGGCGTACGGCCGGACCACCGGCCCGGCGTGGTCGTCGATCCACCGGTCCTCACCGGATTCGTCGGACTGGCTCATCGTCGCCGGGTCACTTCTCTGTGTGGTTCTCGGCCGGGCGGGTGCGGGAGGCCAGGTACTTGCCGGCCCTGGTCACCAGCATCGCCATCTCGTAGGCGATCAGTCCCACGTCGGTCTCCTCGCTGGCCAGTACGGCGAGACAGGCACCGTGGCCGGCCGCCGTGACGAACAGGAACGAGGACTCCATCTCGATGATGGTCTGTCGGACCGGTCCACCGCGAAACCGTTTGCCGGCGCCGCGGGCGAGGCTCTGAATTCCGGCGGCCAGCGCCGCGAGGTGCTCGCCGTCGTCGCGTCCCAGGCCGGCCGAGGAGGCCATCAAAAGGCCGTCCACGGAAAGCACGATCGCATGCTCGGCCTGCTTGACCCGACCGACCAGATCGTCGAGCAACCAGGTGAGGTCCGCGATCGAGGCGGTCTGCTGCATCAGTGGTTCTCCTGTTCGTGCCAGCCCTAGCGCTGAGGCTCACGCCGATGGTGGGTTCCGGTCGTCGCTGACCGGTGCGGTGGCCGGTGACTGTCGTTGCGGCGCTGTCGCGGAATCCTCCGGCGGCGGCGCGTCAGGCAGTCGCGCCGCGTCCGACCGACCTTGTCTCGTCCCGCTCTGGTATGCGCTCATCATCCGCAGTACCTGCTCGGCCGGGCGGGCGGGCGGATCGGCCGGCCCGTCGTCCGGGTGCCTGTCCCGCTGGGACCTGTCGGGCGGGTTCGCGCCCGGTCCACCGGCGGACCCGGCGGCTGTGGAGCGTACCCGGACCGGTAGCCCGGACGGGGTGTACGTCGAGGTGTGCGGACCGGCTGTCGGGGCGGACCGGACCTGGTCAGACTCGGGCTCCACCGACCCGGCCGGACGATCCGCAGATGCCGCAGTCGGCAGTGCCGCACCTGTCGCCGTCGTCGGTGCGGTCGGCGGGTCGCCGTCCGGTGGCGGTACGGGCTCGGAGCGGGCGGTGGCGGCCACCTGGGCGACCGCCCGCACCGTGGAACGTCGCTCGGCGGCCCGACCCGGGCCGGTTGCGGCGGTCAGGGGCAGCGTCTCGGCGGCGTCGGACGCGGCGAGAGCAGCAGGCACCGCCGCTGGGAGCCGGCCGCTGGAGCGCAGATCCGGGTCGGTGGCTTCGTCGCCCGGCACCACCAGTTCCCGTGGGATCAGCACGACAGCGGTGGACCCGCCGTACGGCGACTCCTTCAGATGCACCCGGATGCCGGTGCGTTCGGTCAGCCGGCTGACCACGTACAGGCCGAGCCGGACGGTGCTGGACAACCGGAACTCCGGATGCTCGGTGATCCGTTCGTTTGCGGCGGCCCGCTCGTCGTCGCTCATGCCCAGCCCGCGGTCCTCGATCTCCACCACGTAGCCGTTGGCGACGAACTGCCCCTTGACCTGGACGGTGGTGTGCGGCGGGGAGAACGACAACGCGTTCTCGATGAGTTCGGCGAGTAGGTGGATCACGTCGGCGACGGCCCGGCCGGCCAACGAGACCTGCCCGATCGGAGCGACAGTCACCCGGGTGTAGTCCTCGACCTCGGCGATGGCGCCACGGACGACGTCCACCATCGGCACGTCGCGGCGCCAGGTCCGGCCGGGTGTCGAGCCGGAGAGCACGATCAGGTTCTCCGCGTTGCGCCGCATCCGGGTGGCCAGGTGGTCGACCCGGAAGAGCTCCTCCAGCTTGTCCGCGTCCTCCTCCCGGCGTTCCATCGAGTCGAGCAGGGTGAGCTGCCGGTGGACCAGCGCCTGGGTCCGGCGGGCCAGGCTGAGGAACACGTCGCGTACGCTGCGCCGCAGCTCGGCCTGTTCCACGGCGGTGCGGACGGCGGTTTCCTGCACCCGGTTGAACGCGCGGCCGACCTGCCCGATCTCGTCGTTGCCGAACTCCAGCGGCGGTGCCTCGGCCGCCACGTCGACCTCCTCGCCCCGGCCGAGCCGGTCGACCACGCCCGGCAGCCGCTCCTCGGCCAGCCGGTGCGCCGCGTCCCGGAGCCGTTCGAGTTGGGCGACGATCGCCCGTGCGGTGGTGATCGACATGATGATCGACGCGACGACCGCGAGCATGCCGAGACCGGCCGCGAGCAGCAGCCGGAGCAGCACCAGCAGCGCCACCGGCACGGCCCGGTCGACGAGGTCGTCGCCACCAGCCAGCACGATCGTGTGCAGATCGGACATGGTCGCGTCGGCCGCGGGCCGCCACTGCGCCTCGGTCAAGGGTGCCGACGAGGAGGACGGCCCGCTCGCGACGATCCGTTGCTGCGCGTCCCGGAAACGTTCGTAGCTGTCGCTGTCGACCAGTTCCGCGTACCGGGCCCGGTCCGGTTCCGGCAGGTTCACCACGGTGGCGTCGACGAGGAATTCCTGTGCGCCGACCAACTGCACGAACCGGGTGTGCTCGGCTGCGGTGAACCGCTCGGCGACGATCACCCCGGCGATCAGCGCATCCTGCTGGGCGACCAGTTCCTGGCTCCGGTTGAGATCGGTCAGGGTCGCCGTGTCGTCGGCGATGTCGCGTTCGTCGAGGTTGCCCAGCGCACCGAACAGTTGGAAGAACGCGGCGATCGTGTTGGTGTAGGCCCCGTGTGCGCTGCCCCGGTCGACTTCCCGTGCCTCGACGGCGTCGCGGGTGACGCGCAGCTCGGTCAGCCACCGTACGGTGTCGGTGACCTGTTGTTCCAGGTCGGCGCCGGCCGCGAGGTCCGCCCACCAGTGCTGGGCGGATGCCTGGAATTCGTCCGCGAGCCGTTCGTTCGCCTCGCGGAGCTCGACCAGTTCGCTACGGCGTTCGTCAGTCGGCCCGGCCAGGTATTCCATCGCCAGCCGTCGCTCGGACTGCAGCCCGAGCAGCAACGGCTCGCTCGGCTGGTAGATCTGGCTGTCATAGGTCTGCACCCACAACAAATTCAGGCCGTCGCGCAGGGTCACCCATGCGGCGAATGCCCACAGCGCGCTGAGTGACAGCAGCAGCGCGACAATCTTGGTACGCAGGTGAAATCCGCGTGACACCATTACACCGTCCCCGGCCTGACCTGCGAATGTCTTGTCATCTGCCTGCTACTCCTGGCCGTACATACGCGGACTGTGCCGCGCCTGTTCATGAGCGCATGGGCACGGCGCACGCTAGCAGCGTCGCGGTCCGGTGCTCAAGCGTGCCTGTTGGCGCCGGTGACGCGTGCCCGGTGAGCGAGTTTCCCGGCGGCCACGATCTCCGCCGCGACCACTGTGACCGGTTGGTAGAGATCCTTGTCGTGCCAGAGGGCCGGCCCCTGGTCGGCGGTGGACGGTACGAGATGGGCGGCGCCCCGACGGGCGGCCCGCAGCATCCGGTCGCTGGGCGGGTCGGTGGTGGCGAGCAGGGTCCGTACCGCGTACGCGGTCTCCTCGGCGGTGCCGTGCCAGCGCCCCCAGGAGCCGTCTGGCCGTTGGGTGCGCAGCACCCAGTCCACCGCCCGCAGTACGGCGGCAGCCGGCCGGGCCCCGGTGCCGGCGGCGGACAACGCCAACGCGCAGGCGGCGGTCGCGTAGTACGGCGAGGCGTGCCAGCGGTCCTGCCAGGAGCCGTCGGGCTGCTGCTGGTCGCACAGCCATGCGCTGATCGACCGGCGGAGTGCGTCCAGGTCGGCGGCGCGGCGTCCACCACCGAGCGCCAGGAGGGTGTCGAGGGCGTGCGCGTTGGTGGTCACCGAGGCGCCGTCCTCACCCGGCCAGGTGGCGATGTGGTCGCCGGCCCGGAAGTCGAGCAGCACCGCCGGATCGGCCGGCTGCCCGAGCAGCGCCAGACAGTGCAGGACCACGGCGGTGGTGTCGGCGTCCGGCGGCAGGCCTGCCCCGGTCGCCGCTCCGGCCGGGGTGAGCGCCGCACGCAGGGACCCTGGCAGTTCGGGCGGCACCAGCACGGCGACGTCGGCGCGTAGCAGAGTGGTCAGGACCCAGGCTCGCTCGAACACGGCGACCGGCGTGGCACACGGCACCGGGCCGTGGTGTTCGTGTACCACCGTTTCCAGGTAGCGGCGCGCGGGCGCCGGGTCGACCTCGGTGCGGACCGGGTCGATGGTGGTGAGCCAGGCCGCGGTGGCGGCGGGCGAACCGCCGACCGTACCGGCCGGTCGACCTGTCCCGGACCCCACGAGCGGGTGGGCCGGCACGGGCGCCACCGCTGGACGGCCCAGCGGTGCCGCCTGGTGGGCGAAGGTCTCGTACGCGTGCAGCAGCTTCGTCGGCACCGGCCGGCCACCGGCGGACAGCCGGCGCACCGAGTCCAGCCGGCCGGTGCCGAGTTCACCCCGCAGCCGTAGTGGGGCGTCGGCGGCCGGGTCGCTCGCTGGCGGGCCGGGGCGGCGTAGCCGTTGGTTGATCCGGTCGACCAGCGCCGGCACGATCAGGTCGGCGGCGGGGGTGTCGGGCAGTGTCCCGCCGGTCGTCGCGGCGAGGATCCGGTGCGCGGCGGTCAGCCCCCGCGCCGTCGCGGCGGGCAGCGGCGTGGTGGCCGGCAGCGGCGTGGTGGCGGACCGGAGCGTCGGTACGGCCGTGACGCCGAGCAGCGCCTCGACGGCGCTCAACGTCGGGACCAGCGCGTAGCCGCCCGGACCGCCCCAGCTGCCGTCCGGCTGCTGGCTGGCCAGCAGATGACGCACCCGGGCCCGGTGCCCGGTCAGCCAGGGGGCGAAACTGACCAGTCGGGCGGTCTCGTAGACGGAGACGTCGGTGCGGCCCCAGGGCTGACCGGGCAGCCGGTCCACGATCTCCTGCGCCGCCCGGTCCCAGCTGTCCGTGACGTGGCCGGCGTACCGTCGGGCACGGGCCGGGACCGGGCCGGTCGTGGCGGGTCCGCCACCGGGCGCGGCCCGGCTTCCGGTGACCGTCACAGCTCGCCCCAGAAGTCGGTGACCCGGTAGAAGCCGCTGGTGTACCCCAGCTGCCGGGACAGGTAGGCGGCCTGGTTGGGGCAGCGGATCTCCAACGGCCGCAGCAGGTCGCGGCACCGGTCGACCAGATGTCCGATCTGGTCCTCCACCACACCCCGGTCGGCGGTCAGCAGCAGCGCGTTGAGATCACCCCAGGCGGTGTCCCGCTTGATCGAGGCGAGGTCGTTGACCAGCCGGAGCACCCGCTGCACCTCCCGACTGACGGTGATCAGCTCGGTCAGGTGCGCCAGGGTCGGGCCGTCGCCGAGCCGCAGCCAGTGCGTCACGTTGACAAAGGTCGACCCGAAGTTGTCCGCGTTGTCGAGGTAGTCGGCGAAGGTCGGGCCGGCTTCCGCCGGGGCGGCGCGGCGGGCCGCCTTCCACCGCCATTCCCGGTGCATCGCGGTGAGCGTCCGGTCCAGTTCGGCCCACCAGCGGTCCCGCCGGGAGGCGAAGGCGGGTGCCTGGTCGAGTTCGGCGACGATGTCGGCGAGGAACCGGCCGAGTTCGTCGTCGGGTCCGGCCGCGGCGCCGTACGCCACCGCACGGCACCGGTCGACGAGGGCGACGATCTCGTCGTCGGTCGTCGCCCGGTAGTCGATCAACCAGTCGGCGGCGAACACCCACAGCGCGGTCCGGTTGGCCAGCCGTAGCTGCTCCGGGGTGCACCAGGGCGCGGCGAACGCGGTGGCCAGCGAGACTGCGGCGCTGACCGCCGGGTCGAACGGGCGGGCCGGGAACAGACCGGGGTAGGCCCGGGTGTGTTCGGTCAGGTCACGCTGACCGTGGATCGCGACAGCGCAGATCCGTCCGTTTTCGGCCGCGCTCTGCAGGTTCGCTGCGGCCGATGAGGACACCGTGTGCATCAGACCGTCCGGGAGAGGGCGGCCGGTTCGATCCGAACCCGTACCGGGGCGTCGGTCCGTACCGACGCCCCGGCCTGCGGCGTGGGTATCCGGCCGTCCGGCACCCGCACCCGGAACCGGCTCAGGATCGTGGCGACGATCAGCGACGCCTCCAGGTAGAACAGGTGCTGGCCGAGGCACTGATGCGGCCCGCCGCCGAACGGGAAGTGGGCGTACCGGTGCCGACGCCGTGCCGTCGTCGACGGATCGGTGCCGGTGTCGTCCGTCGCGTCGGGGTTGAACCGGTCGGGGTGGAACCGGTCCGGATCCGGCCAGACCGTGGGTAGCCGGTGGGTCAGGTACGGACTCGCTACCAGTTGCGCACCGGCCTCGATGCGGACGCCGTCGATCACGTCGTCGGCGTGCGCGGTACGGGGGATCAGCCAGGCCACCGGGTACAGCCGCAGCAGTTCGTCGAGCACCATCCGGGTGTAGCGCAGTCGTGGCAGGTGCTCGCGGCGGACCGGTCCGGCACCGACCACCTCGTCGATTTCCCGGTACAGCCGGTCGGCAACCGCCGGGTGCCGGTGCAGCAGCGGCCAGAGCCAGGTCAGTACGCCGTAGGTGGTTTCGGTGCTGGTGGCGAACATGGCCACCGTGTCGTTGCGAATCTGCGCCTCCTCGTACGCGCGGCCGTCGCGGGCGGCGGCGCGGACCAGGGTCCCGACGACATCGTCGGTGTCGTCGCCGTCGGCCCGGGCCTGCCGTACCACCGGCAGCACGATGTCGTCGATGGTCTGTACGGCCTGGCGGAACGCGCGGTCGCGGGGCAGCGGGACCGAGTTGGGTACAAACGGCAGGAGCAGCCTCGGCAGTACGGCGGTGGCGATGGTGTCCTGGGCCGCGGCGATCCGTAGGGCCTGATCGGTGGTGAACCGGTCGGCGAACATCACCCGGACGATGGCGCGGCAGACCAGCCGGGACAGTTCCTCGCCGATGTCGACGGTGCGTCCGTGGCGGGCCGCGTCGGCCAGCGGCCCGGTCGCGTCGGCGATCGCCGTGGCCAGGTCGTCGGTGAGGGCGTCCAGCCGTCGTGCGGTGAACAGCGGCTGCAGCGTACGGCGGCTGTCCGACCAGACCGGACCCTCGCTGAGGATGCCGTCGCCGAACAACCGCAGGATGGGCCGCCAGAGCAGGCCACGGCCGTCGCGTAGGTAGTTGGCCGCGTTGTCACGCAGCACGTGCGCCACCTGGGCGGGGTCACTGACCAGGTAGAGCCGGACCGGTCCGGCGGAGAGCCGGACGATGCCGCCGTCGGCGTCGGCGGCGAGCCCGACGAGGGTCCGCAGCGGGTCGCGGACCAGCCCGGGCAGGACGCGTAGCGCCGCGACCGGACGCATCGGGGCGGGAGAGGCACCCGGTCGGGGTGTCGGACCCGTCATGCGATCACCTGCACACGATCTCCGTTCCGCCACCTGACCGCAGGGTCCACCGGGTCGACTGGTGACTGATTGGAAGCAAAAGACAACGTTCGGCTGATCATGCCATGGTGATCACCGGCAATCTAGATTCATAGATGTTAAGTTCTCCTTTGGTTCGCGCGCCTTTCTGCACAACCAGCCGTACGGTCGTCTGCGCTGGCAGTCGACGCGGCCCGGTGTGGTATGAGTGCACGGTGACCCAGACGAAGCCCGGCGCCGGTGCCGACGACCCGAAGCCGGACTCCCGACGGGTGTCCGGCTGGTCCGCCCTGGTGGAGCTGATCGCACTCTGCGGGCTCGTGGTGGCCCAGCCGCTGCTCGACGTGATCGGTCGCAGCCCGGACTTCTTCTTTTTCCACGGTGCCGGACCGGCCGCCGTACTCACCCTGGTCGCGGTGATCGTGCTGGTTCCACCGGTGCTGTTGTGGGCTCTCGGCTGGTTGACCGGGCTGGCCGGGCCGGCGGTGCGGCGATGGACTCATCTGGTCGTACTCGGCGGTCTGACCGTGTTGCTCATGGTGCAGATCGGTAAGGCGTTGATCGATGTGCGGGGCCCGCTGCTGGTGGTGCTCGCCGCTGTCGTCGCCACGGTGCTGCTGGCCGGGTACGCCCGGTCGCCGGTCGCCCGGCAGGTGCTGCGGGTCGCCGCGGTCGGTCCGCTGGCGTTCGTGTCGCTGTTCGTCTTCGCCTCGCCGTCGTCGGCGGTGCTGCTCGGCCGGGAGACGTCCGGCGCGCCGGTGCGTAGCATCGGTCCCCACCCGCCGGTCGTCATGATCATCCTCGACGAGTTCCCGCTGATGTCGCTGCTCGACGAGCGGGGTGAGATCGACGCCGGGCTGGTGCCGAACTTCGCCCAGCTGGCCGCCGGCTCGACCTGGTACCGCAACGCCACCACGGTGAGCGGTAAGACCGTCAACGCGGTGCCGGCGATGCTGACCGGACGGTACCCGACCGGGGAGTTGACCCCGCACTACTCGCAGCACCCGGACAACCTGTTCACCCTGCTCGGACCGGCCTACCAGATCGAGGCCTGGGAGAACGTCACCCAGCTCTGCCCGCCGCAGCACTGCCGGGGACGTCCCGGGCAGGACCGGGGCAGCCTGCCGGTGATGCTGCGGGAAACCGCGGCACTGTACGGCCAGTTGATCTCACCGGACGATTCGCTGGACGATCCGGCGGCGAGTTTCCGCGAGCCGACGGTGGCCGACGACATCCGGGCCAACGACAAGTCCCCGGACGCCGGCCCGGAGTTCCGGATGAGCCGGCTGAAGGAGAACCAGCCGGCCCGGTTCACCGATTTCCTCGGTTCGTTGCAGCCCCGGGACACCCCGACGCTGCACTTCCTGCACCTGCTGATGCCCCACTCGCCGTGGACCTATCTGCCGAGTGGGATGCGGTACGACGGTCCGGGCGGGTTGCCGTACGACGGACCCTGGTGGGCCCGACTCACCCATCAGCGGCACCTGCAGCAGGTCGGCTACACCGACCTGCTGATCGGCGAGGCGTTGCGTACGTTGCGCGCGAACGGCCTCTACGACGACGCGCTGATCGTGGTGACCTCCGACCACGGGGGCAGCTTCAGCGAGGGGATCACCGGCCGGGAGATGGACGACCAGTTCACCGCCGCCGCCGAACTCGCCTGGGTGCCGCTGTTCGTCAAGGAGCCCGGCCAACAGGCCGGGCGGATCGACGACCGCAACTGGGAGCAGGTCGACCTGCTGCCGACCGTCGCCGACCACGCCGGGGTGCAGATGCCGTGGCGTACCGACGGCATCTCCGCGCTGCACGGCGAGCGGGAGACCACCGACAAGCGGTTCGACCCGCGACCGGGTGAGCCGGTGACGATCGACGGCCCGGCCCACTTCGCCGCCGTACGGGCGGGTTCCAGCGCCCGGCCGGTGTTCCCGCCGCTGCCGGCGGTGGACCTGATCGGCGCGGCGGTCGACGATCTGACGGTGGTCGGCACCGGCCCGCCGGCGACCGTGACGAATCTTTCCGAGTACCAGGACGTCCGGGCCGAGCGCGGCAAGATCCCGGCGCTGGTGCACGGCACCCTGCCGGAGTCGGTGCCGGTCGGCGCCCCGATCGCGGTCGCGCTGAACGGGCGGGTCGGCACCGTGGTCCAGACAGCCCGCGACGGTGCCGGTCAGCTCCGGTTCGTCGGCCTGATCCCGGACGAGCGGCTGTTCGTCGCCGGCGCCAACCGGTTGGAACTGTTCCTGGTGGTCGACCCCGATCCGGCCGGCGACGAGCCGACCGGATCGGCGTCGACCGTGCGGCGTCTGCCCACCACCGGCTGACCCGAGCTGCCAGCAATCACAAGACGTCTGAGCTACGGGTCAATATGTCGCGTGTCGTATTCCCGTTACGTCAAATCGTGTTGAGCTGGATCACGCCACCCGGCATCCTCATCATTTCGTGAGAACTTCCTCAAGTTTCGGGCGAATCGGTTTCGTAGTCTGCTCCTGCCGTCGAGGGACGGGGCCGCAGCGTCGACCAACCGAGGAGGAGCCCGCCGTGCGAGGAATCACGGATCCGCCACCGACGTACGAGGCGCTGTCAGCGCAGCGGGCGCACGTCGTCGAGCAGACGACCGCGTTCGTCGACGAGGTGTGCAAGGACAACCCGCAGCTCGCGGGTTCGGTGATCCGGCTGCTGGAGGCCGACTACAAGAACGTCAGCATTCATCGGCTGCTTCCGTTGCCGGTGCTCGGAGCCATCACCGGCGATCCCCTTCCCGCGGTGCCGGTCTGCGTCCTGGCACGGCTGTGGTGGACCGGTGCCGACATCTTCGACGACCTCAACGACGGTCATTTCGATGCCGAGCGGGTCGGCATGTCCCCGAACGAAGCCATGATCGCGAGTATCGCCTGCCTGACCCTGCTGCCATTGGCGTTGATCGCGCGGCAGGACCTGACGGCGGAGGTGCGGATGGCGTGGATCGGTCACCTCACCGACGGCAACCTTGATGCCGCCAACGGCCAACTGGCCGATATTTCCTCGGTCATCGACGCGGATTCCCTCACCGATGTGATGCGCAGCTATTCCGGCAAGTCCGGTTCCGCGTGTGGCCGGGACCTTGCGATGACCGCCCTCCTGGCGGGCGTCGACGCTGCGGCGGTGACCAGCTGGCGGGAGTTCGGACGCCGGTACGGTGTACTGCGGCAGTTGGCCAACGACCGTAGGTCGGTGCTGAAAGACGTCCGCGACGACGAGGATCTCGCCAACGGCACCCGGACACTGCTGCTCGCCCACGCGCTCGCCGGCGCGCCAGGCGACCACCAGGAACACATCCGCCGGCTGAGCGAGCGGGCCCGCCTCGACCTGGACGCCCGCACCGAACTGCGGGGCGAGCTGACGCGCACGGCCGTAGCCGAACGGTACGACTCGCACGTCACCGAACTGGGCCGGCACGCGAACCGGATGCTGTTCGACCTGGCCGCGCCGTCACCGTTCCGAGCGGCGGTCGAATGGATGGTCGACGTCTCGGTCGAGTCGGCCCTCATCGCGGTGGACTCGCCGACGGATGACCGGGCGCAGCGGGGTCCCCGACCGGCCCGGTCAGGCCGGCTCCTTCGTCGAGACCGCTGTGCGTAGCTGGCGCGCTGCGGCCAGGCCACTGCGTACGGCACCATCCAGGTAGGGCCCACCGAGGTAGTCGCCCGCGAACGCCAGGCCCGGCAGGGCCGGCTGCGCGTCGGTGAACTCCCGGGTACGACGGACGTGACCCACGTCGAAACGTGGCAGGGCGCGCTCCCACCGCTGCACGTTGCGCAGTTCGGCACCGCGCAGCCATTCGGCCGGGCCCAACACCTCGCGGATACGGCCGACCACCGCCTCTGCCAGGATGTCGTCGGGCCGGTCGGCGTGCCGATCGAAACCCTCGCCCGACAGGTACACGTGCACGAGCCTCTCCTCGTCCGCGCCGTCGGCCGGGGCGAGCCTGAGATAGGCGTTGACGGCCACGACCTCGGGCGCCTCGGCGGCGGGGAACAGCACGGAACCATCGGGAAAGGCCGCGCCGGCCGCCCTGACCGCGAATGTCAGTACGGCGGTGCGACCGTAGGAGATGGACCGGAGGTAGGCGAGGTCCGGCTCGGGCAGGTCCGGTATGATCGTCGCCGCCGCGCCCGCCGTGGTGGCACAGACGACCGCGGGCGCCCGGTACGTCGTGATCCCACCGCCGGTGTCGGCCTCGATGCTGAAGTCTCCCGAGGCCTTGCGCCTGATCCGCCGGACAGTGGTACCCGTTCGGACCTCCACCCCGGCGGCCAGTGCCTGCGGGAACCGGGCCAGGCCACCACGCATGCGACGGGAGGCACCGGCGGTCGCGTGGGCCTTGAGGATCGCCAGCAGGACCGGATAGCTCGTCGTCTCCGCGTCCCAGTAGAGCATGCCCCGCAGCAGCGGCCCGAACAGGTATTCGAGATTCTCGCTGCCGACCCGCCGACGTAGGAAGTCCGCGCAGGACATCACGTCCAGGTGGTCGGCGCGGGCCAGGTCGGCGATGTCGAGGGCCCGCCACCGGGCCGCGAGCCCGCCCGCGAAGCGGCACAGACGGAGCTTGGCCGACGCGCCGACGGCGCTGCCCGCCAGCAGCTTCGAGCCGGGGAGGATGGGGCGCAGCCTACCGTCGCGCACGACGTAGGTGCCCTGGTCGTGCTCGGACAGCTGCCCTGACACCCCGAGCTCATCCATCAGACGCAGCGTCGATACGTAGAAGGGCGTCACAAAGGCAGCCCCGGCCTCGATCACATGGCCGTCGACGGTCACACTCCGGACCCGCCCGCCGATCTGCTCGCCACCCTCCAGAACCAGCACCCGCTGGACGGACCGACGGAGATCGTGTGCCGCAGTCAGGCCTGCGACCCCACCGCCGACCACCACGACGTCGGCGGATGTTGCGTGCATCACCAGATGTCTCCCGTGTGAGTCCGTGTCGACCAGTGTGCACTGCCCGGTACGTCGGACACCGCAGTGTCGCCCGGCGACCGGCCTCTGTCGATGTCCAACCTATAGCGGGGCCAGCTCACCCGGGCGTTTGGGTGACCGCCGGTCATCGGGTCCGGGTCAGGCTTAGCGGAGCGGACTGCTGGGTATGTGTCTGCCGGGTGTCGACGCCCGACCGCAAGGAGGCGACCATGGTCGGCAGGATGATCAAGCGCTGGGCGGTCGTCGCGGTCGCCGTGCCGTTGGTGGCGGCCGGGGCGCGCAAGCTCAGCTCGGTGGTGGAGTCCCGTAGGGGCCCGTCGTCGCGTACCTCGAAGCTGCTGCGGCAGGCCGGGGACGCGCTGCACCGGAACAAGCGGCGCCGCTGACGGCGGTGAGCCGCGACAGGTTGCCCGGTCCGGAGCACGGTCGGGGTCCGCGCCACCGGACCGGGCAACCGCCTCTCAGATCGGGCAACCGCCTATCGGGTCAGGACGGGCAGTTGCCGGCCGCCCGGCGTTTCTCGATCGCGTCGGCGGCACCCGAGGCGTACTCGACCAGCACGCCGCCGCCCGGGTCGAACCGCCAGGTGTCCTGCTCCAACCGCAGTGAGCTGTTGCCCACGGTGTCGTCACGGCGCCAGGTCAGGTCGACGGCCGTCTCGTCGACCGGTGTGACCTCCTGCAGTTGGAACTCGACGCCGTCCTGCACCGGGCACGTCTCGTTGGTCTCGACGAACACGTCCTCCGGCACCGACTGCTGGGCCTCGGCGGTCCACAGCTGCCAGGCACCCGACCAGTCGCCGCCGGCGATCAGGTCGAACTCCTGCTGAGCGACGTCGAGTGCTTCGGCGACGTTGACCTGGATCGGCTCGCGGGTCTCGGTCGGCGTGTCGACGCCCGGGACCGACGGGGTGCCGGGGGACCCTGACGGGGGCGGGGTGCAGGCGGCGATGAGTGTCAGGGCGGCCACCCCGACGAGTACGCTCGCGGTAGAGCGGCGCATGACCGTTCCTCCTCTCGGTGCGCCTCCGGCAGGGGACGGCTTGGGAGCGCTACCAGAGGTCAATCTGGCAGCTTAGGCCCAGCATCAACTTTTGTCGATCACCTGCGGGTGGTCGGAGCGGTGCTGTGTATCAGGTGTGTGAAACCTTGTGAACAAGTTGCGCTGGTGGCCTCGGCCTTTTGGCTGCTCTACCCCGCCACATGCCGAGAAAGTCACGGTGAACTGGTTTCACCTCTTGTTCACGAACGTTCAGCCTGATAGAACACGGAGGTGGTGCGCCGTACTTCGCGGCCCGCTCGCCGCTCCACCCGCTACCTGAACGCACAGCTACCTGAATGCAAGGTCACCCTCGCCGTTCACGACGGAGGACTTCTCCCATGGCTGGTACCTCTCCGCGGGGCGGATCCGCCCCGCCCGCCCTCTCCCGCCGGTCGGTGCTCCAGCTCGGGGGCATCGGCGCGTTCCTGTTCGCCACCGGCGCCTGTGCCTCCGGCTCGGGCACCGACGGATCCGACGACGCCTCCCCGGGCGCCTCCGCCGACACCCTGCGGATCGCCGTCTCCAGCTACCTGAGCAGCTGGGACCAGGACTTCGTCGGCTTCGACCCGGTCGCGCTCATGCTGTACAAGAACGTCTTCCCGTACATGATCGACTACGGGGTGACCGAGGTCGACGGCTCCCGGATCCTCGACACCGAGAACGTCATGGCGACCTTCGCCGAGTCGTTCGAGCCGAACGCCGACCAGACCGTCTGGACCCTCAAGCTGCGCCAGGGCGTCACCTTCGCCAGCGGCAACGAGATGACCGCCGCCGACGTCAAGTGGTCCAAGGACCGGGCGTTCGCCGCCCAGGCCAACGTCGCCGGCATCTACCGGACCATCGGCCTGACCGAACCGGACCAGGTCACCGTGGTCGACGACTACACCGTCCAGTTCACCCAGGCGTTCCCCAGCGCGCTGACCCGGCAGATCCAGGCGATCTCGCTGTACGTCTTCGACTCCGAAGAGGCGAAGAAGCACGCCACCGACGCCGACCCGTGGGCCGCCGAGTGGTTCGCCAACAATGCCCCGACCGGCGGCTACTTCAACGTCGAGCGGGCCGTGCAGGGCCAGGAGATCGTGCTCGCCGCCAACGAGCAGTACCCCGGGCCGGACCCGGCGCAGACCAAGACCATCCGGATCTCCGTGGTCCCGGCCGCCGCCAACCAGCGACTCCAGCTGGAGGCCGGCGACATCGACGTGGCGTTGGGCATCGGCCAACGTGACATCGCGGATCTGAAGAACACCGACGGCGTCAAGGTCATCTCTGCGGCCAGCAACGAGCAGGTCGCCATCCAGATGTCGGTGACCACCGCGCCGTTCGACAACGTCGACGTCCGCAAGGCCCTCGCCCACGCGGTGCCGTACGACCAGATCATCAACAACGTGTACGGCGGCGACGCCCGCCCGACGAAGAGCCTGGTGCCGCTGGACATGCCCGGCTACGACGAGCGCGGCTACCCGTACGGCTACGACCCGGACGCCGCCCGCGCCGCGCTCGCCGCCGCCGGGGTCGACCAGATCAGCTCCGAGCTGGTCTACGCCACCGACAACGACACCCAGCAGCAGATCGCGGTCCTGGTGCAGAGCGAGGCCCGCAAGGTCGGCATCGAGCTGGAACTGGTCCCGCTGGACCCGGCCACCCTGGCCGAGCGGCGGCAGCAGAAGAACATCCCGCTGCAGATCACCGCCGGCCAGCTGTGGGTCAACGACGTCGAGTACATGCTGGCCACCAGCTTCGTCGAGGGCGCCAACCTCAACTACTCCAACTACGTGAACCCGGAGCTGGAGGAGATCTACGAGCGGTCGCACACCGTCGTCGACCCGGCCGAGCGCAACGAACTCTGGCTGCGGGTACAGGAGATCCTGGCCGCCGACGTGCCCTGGGTGATCCTCTGCCAGCCCAACTTCAACCTGCCGGTACGCGAGGCGGTCAGCGGCTGGGTCCAGCCCATGGACGGGCTGGCCCGGCTGCGCTACCTGAGCGCCTCGGCCTGACCGTCGGCGGCGACCACCCCTCATGCGCATCGCCCGCTTCGTCGCCCGCCGGCTGCTGCAGCTCGTACCGGTGCTGCTCGGCGTGGTCGTCGCGACCTTCGTCCTGGTCCGGGTGCTCCCCGGGGACCCGATCCGGACCATCCTCGGCCCCAACGCCACCGAGGCCGAGGCCGCCGCCGCCCGGGCCCGATTCGGACTGGACCAGCCACTGTGGAAACAGTTCCTGGACTACCTGGGCGGGCTGCTCACCGGCGACCTCGGCACGTCGATCCAGAGTGGCAACGCGGTCGCCGGTGAGCTGGCCCTGCGGGTCGGGCCCACCCTGCAACTGGTGGTGCTGGCGGTCGCCGTGGCGGTGCTCATCGCCGTGGTCGGCGGCATCTGGTCGGCGCGCCGCGCCGACCGGGCCGCCGACCACGGCATCCGGGTGCTGGCCCTGATCGGCAACTCGGTGCCGGAGTTCTGGCTCGGCCTGGTGCTGGTGCTGGTCGGCTACAGCATGCTCGGCTGGTTTCCGGCCCCCAGCGGCCGGGTCGACCCGGACACCAACCTCACCCCGATCACCGGCGCCGAGCTGATCGACGCCGCGCTGACCGCCAACGGACCGGCGTTCACCTCCGCGCTGGCCCACCTGGCGCTGCCGGTGGCCACCTTGGCGATCGTGGTGGTCGCCCCGCTGCTGCGCAGTGTGCGCGCCTCCGCGCTGGAGGTGCTGCACTCCGAGGCGTACACCGCCGCCGCCGCGCACGGGCTGCGCGACCGGCTGCTGCGCCGCGGCTACCTGGTGCGCTCCGCCCTGGTCCGGCTGCCGTCGCTGGCCGCCCTGGTCTTCGGCACCGCGATCGGGTCGACCGTGCTGATCGAGTACGTCTACTCGTGGCAGGGCTTCGGCCAGTGGGCGCTGCGCGGGCTGCTCTACCGCGACTTCCCGGTGGTGCAGGCCTCCGTACTGCTCATCGCGGTCTGCTACGTCCTCGTCTTCCTGATCGCCGACGTGGTGCACGCGATCCTCGACCCGAGAGTGAAGATCTGATGGTTGACCTGCGCGCGGCCGGCGGACCGGCGGACAGCGCCGACGACGCCGCCCCGGTGGTGGCCGCCGGCACCGCCCGGGGCGGCCGGTTCGCGACCGTACTGATCTCGGTCGGCGCGACGATCCTCGCGGTCGTGGCGCTGGCCGCGATCGCCGCACCGCTGCTGTCGTCGTGGGGCCCGCAGGAGATCGACCCGGCCGGCACCCTGCTGCCGCCCGGCGGCAGCCACCCGCTCGGCACCGACATCAACGGGATGGACGTGTGGAGCCGGCTGCTGCACGCCGGCCGGCTCGACCTGGGCATCGCGGTCGCCGCGGTCGCCCTCGCCGTGCTCGCCGGCACCACCCTCGGCCTGGTCGCCGGCTACTTCGGTGGCTGGGTCGACGACGTGCTGATGCGGCTGCTCGACATCTTCCAGGCGTTCCCCACCTTCATCCTGGCCCTCGCGGTGGCCGCCCTGCTCGGCGGCGGCACGGTCAACCTGATCCTGACCATCGCCCTGGTCAACGCCCCCGGCTACGCCCGGCTGGTGCGGGCCGAGGTCCGCTCGGTACGGGAACTGCCGTTCATCGACGCCGCGGTCACCTCCGGCGCGTCGCACCTCGGGGTGCTGTGGCGGCACGTGCTGCCGAACAGCCTCACCCCGGTACGGGTGATCGCCCCGCTCGGCTGCGGCTGGGCGATGCTCACCCTCGCCGGGCTGTCCTTCCTCGGGCTGGGCATCTCGGTACCGACCGCCGAATGGGGGTCGATGATCAGTCTCGGTTCGCCGGACGTGGTAGCCGGCCGCTGGTGGACTTCGGTGCCACCCGGCCTGTTCCTGCTGATCAGCGTGTTCGGCTTCAGCCTGCTCGGCGAAGGGCTGCAGGAACGCGCGGAAGCGAAACGGCGGTGACCGCGATGGACCCGACTACGATCACCCGGGACCTGCTCGCCATCGAGAACCTGTCGGTGCTGATCCGCCGACCCGGTCGGCAGGTCGCCGCGCTCAGCGGGGTCAGCCTGCACGTCGACCGGGGCGAGGTGGTCGGCCTGGTCGGTGAGAGCGGCGGCGGCAAGTCGATGGTGGCCCGCTCGATCGTCGGCCTGCTGCCCGGTGGCGCGCAGGCCACCGGCCGGGTCCGCTTCCACGGCGGCGACGCCACCGGCGACTCCGCCGACGGGCGGGATGCCGGTGCCGACGGTGGCGGCGACACCGGCGCCCCGGTCGACGTGCTGCGGCTCGGCCCGGAGCAGCTGCGCCGCCACCGCGGCCACGGCGCGGCGATCTGCTTCCAGAACCCGCGCGGCGCGCTCAGCCCCACCCGTACCGTCGGTCGACAGTTGACCGACCGGCTCACCACCCATCAGGGCATGACCCGGCAGCAGGCCCGCGAGACGGCCCGGGAGCTGTTCGCGGCGGTCGGCATCCGCAGCCCGCAGCGGCGGCTCGACGCGTACCCGCACGAACTGTCCGGCGGGATGGCGCAGCGGGTGATGATCTCGCTGGCCACCGGCTGCGCGCCCGGCCTGCTGATCGCCGACGAACCCACCACCGGCCTGGACGTCACCCTGGCCCGGGAGATCCTGCGGCAGTTCCGCCAGGCCGCCGACACCGACCGGCGCGGGGTGCTGCTCATCTCGCACGACCTGGCCTCGATCGCCGAGGTCTGCGACCGGGTGGTGGTGCTCTACGCCGGCACCGTCGTGGAGAGCGGCCCGGCGGCGCAGGTGCTGCGCGCCCCGGCCCACCCGTACACCCGGGCGCTGCTCGCCTCGGTGCCCGACGTGGACGGCCGCCCGGTGCGGGCCACCGCCGGCGGGATGCCGCTGCTGACCGCCCCGCCCGACGACTGCCCGTTCGTCTCCCGGTGCGCGCACGCCACCGACCGCTGCGCCGCGCAGCGTCCGCCGACCGGCGCCGTGCCGGCAGCCGCGTCGGACCGCGCCGCCGGCCGTACGACCGCGTCGGATCCGGCCGCTGGCGGTACGGCCGGTTGGACGCTGGCCTGCTTCCACCCGCAGACCGGGCCGTTGGTCACCGACCCGGCCGTCGTCGCACCGTCGACTGGTACCGGGTCGACCGGCACCGCGACGAGGGTCGCCCCCGACCCGGTCGGCGCAACCGAGCGGACGGTGCTGCGCATCGACGACGCGCACGTGGTCTACCGCAGCCGGTTCGGTCGCGGCGGGCACCACGCGTTGCGCGGCGTCGACCTGACCGTCGCCGCCGGCGAAACGCTCGGCGTGGTCGGAGAGAGCGGCTGCGGCAAGTCGACCCTGGCCAAGCTGATCCTCGGGCTGGTCGAGCCGGCCAGCGGCACCGTGGAGATCGGCGGCGCCCGGATGGCCGAGCTGCGCGGCCGGGCGCTGCGCACCCTGCGGACCCGCGCCCAGATGGTGTTCCAGGATCCGTTCGGCGCGCTCAGCCCGCGCCGCACCGTCGCCGACGCCATCGCCGAACCGCTGCGCGCGCTCGGCGTACCGGCCCAGCAGCGGGCCGAACGGGTCGGTGCCGCGCTGGACCGGATGGAGCTGGACCGGTCGATCCTCGGCCGCCGCCCGCACGAACTCTCCGGCGGGCAGGCGCAGCGGGTCGGCATCGCCCGCGCCCTGGTCGGCGACCCCGACCTGATCGTCTTCGACGAGCCGACGTCGGCGCTGGACGTCACCGTGCAGGCGCAGATCCTGGAAGTGATCCGCGACGTCGCCGCCGACCGGGACCGGGGCAGTGTGTTCATCTCCCACGACCTGGCCACGGTACGCGGCTTCGCCGACCGGGTCATCGTGCTCTATTTGGGCCGGATCGTGGAGGAAGGGCCGGTCGACGAGGTCTTCACCAGCCCGGCGCACCCGTACACCCGGGCGTTGCTGTCCAGCGCGCCGAGCCTCGGCGCCGGGTTCGGCGGCGGCCGGGTCGAGCTGCTCAAGGACCTCGACGAGTCGGACGCCGCCGCCGGTTGCCCGCTCGCCGCCCGCTGCCCGTTCGTCACCGGCCGGTGCCGCACCGAACAGCAGCAACTGCGGCCGTACGGGCGCAGCCGGGCGGCCTGCTGGCGGGCCCCGGAGATCCCCGACCTGCTGACCGAATCCGAAAGGTGACCTGAGACGATGCCCGCACCGCACATCCGGCTCGCCGTCGACATCGGCGGCACCTTCGTCGACGCGATGGAGCTGGACACCCGCACCAACCAGGTCCGGTTCCGCAAGGCGTCGACCACCCCGGCCCGCCCCTGGGAGGGCGTGCTGGACGCGGTGACCGCGCTCGGCACCGACCTGTCCCAGGTGGAGCTGTTCATCCACGGCACCACGCTCGGGCTCAACGCCGTGCTGGAGCGTCGGGGCGGGGCCACCGGCATCATCACCAACGAGGGTTTCCGGGACGTCTTCCTGCTCGGCCGGGGCAACGTGCCCGCCGACCACATGTACGACTTCCAGTACGAGCGGCCGGAGAGCCTGGTCAAGCGGCGGTACACCGCCGGGGTGACCGGCCGGCTCGACTACCAGGGTCGGGTGGTGACCGAACTCGACCCGGACAGTGTCCGGGCCGCCGCCCGCACCCTGGTCGAGGAGCACGGGGTCGGGTCGATCGCGGTCTGCTTCCTGCACTCGTTCATCGACCCCAGCCACGAACGCGCCGCCGCAGCGCTCATCCGCGAGGCGTACCCGCAGGTCAGCGTCTCGGTGTCGACGGACATCGTGCGCGAGCACCGCGAGTACGAGCGGACCAGCACCACCGTGCTGGAGGCGTACATCCGGCCGATCTTCGAACGCTACGTCGACGAACTGGAGTCCGGGCTGGCCGACCGGGGCTTCGCCGGCCGGTTCCTGATCATGCGCTCCGGCGGCGGCTCGATGACCTCGACGACGGCCAAGAAGTCGCCGACGCACACCGTGCTGTCCGGCCCGGCCGGCGGCATCGTCGGCGCCGCCTACCTGGCCGGCGCGCTGGGCCGGGACAACCTGCTCACCTTCGACATCGGCGGGACGTCGCTGGACGCCTGCGTGATCGAGGCCGGCAGCCCGGTCGCCGCGTACGAGGCGCAGCTGGAGCACTTCCCGCTGCTGATCCCGACCTACGACATCCGCACCATCGGCGCCGGCGGCGGCTCCATCGCCTGGCTGGACCGGGGGCTGCTGAAGGTGGGACCGCAGAGCGCCGGCGCCGACCCGGGGCCGGTCTGCTACGGCCGGGGCGGGCAGCGGCCGACCGTCACCGACGCCTCGGTGGTGCTCGGCTACGTCGACCCAGACCGGTTCCTCGCCGGCACCATGGGTCTGCAGGCCAAGGCGGCGCGGGCGGCGCTCGACGAGCAGATCGCCACCCCGCTGGGGCTGAGCCCGACCGCCGCCGCAGCCGGCGTCTACGACGTGCTGCTGGCCCGTACCGTCGGCGCGGTCCGGCAGATCACCGTGGAACGCGGCCACGACCCCCGGGTGTTCTCACTGCTCGCGTTCGGCGGCGCCGGGCCGCTGCTGGCCCCGCTGCTGGCCCGCGAGATGGGCATCCGAGAGGTGGTGGTGCCGTTCGCCCCGTCCGGCTTCTCCGCCTGGGGGATGCTGTCGGCCGACATCGTCGACGACTTCTCCCGTACCGTGCTGGCCACCCTGGACGCCGACGCGCCGGAGGGCAGCGTCGACCTGGCCGCGCTGGAGGCGATGTTCGGCGAGGTCGAGGCCGAGGCGGTCGGCTCCCTGGTGGAGCAGGGCGTCGACGCCGGCTCGGCGGTGCTGGAACGCCAGCTGGAACTGCGCTACCTCGGGCAGGAACACACCCTGATCGTCACCGTCGGCGCCGAGCTGGACCGCGACGCGATCCGGGACGCGTTCGAGCAACTGCACCGCACCCGGTACGGGCACGCGATGAGCAACCGACTGCAGATCCTCAACCTGCGGGTACGCGGCATCGGCCGGACCACCCGCCCGGAGCTGGTCCGCCCGCCGGCCGGCGACGGTGACCCGACGCGGGCGCTGCTCGGCCACCGCGACGCGTTCGACTTCGGCACCCGCGAGGTGGCGTCGTTCGCCGTCTACGACCGGGCGAAGCTGACACCGGGGGACCGGTTCGCCGGCCCGGCCCTGGTCGACGAGGGCACCTCCACCACGGTGGTGCCCAGCGGCCAGTACGTCGAGGTCGACCCGCACGGCTACCTGCTGGTGACCCTGGAGGAGGCGAAGTGACCACGCTGGACGGAGCCACCGCCGAGGTGGTGCGCAGCTACCTGATCTCGGCCGCCGAGGAGATGCGGGCCACGTTGATCCGCACCTCGTTCAACCCGGTGATCTACGAGGTGCACGACTTCGGCATGTCGATGTACGACGCCGACCTGCGGCTGATCGCCGAGGCGACCGGGTTGACGTTCTTCCTCGGCGCCAACGACTTCTCGCTCGCCAAGGGGGTCGCCTACGTCGGCCGGGAGAATCTGCACCGCGGCGACATCGTGCTGCTGAACTACCCGTACTGGAACGCCGCGCACGCCTCGGACGCCACCCTGTTCGCCCCGGTGTTCATGCCGGACCCGGCCGACGCCGATCCGGACGCCGACGGCGACCTGGTCGGGTTTCTCTGCGTGCGGGCGCACTGGATGGACCTGGGTGCCAAGGACCCGGGGTACGTGCTCGACTCCACCGACATGCACCAGGAAGGGCTGATCTTCCCGGGTACGAAGGTGGTGTCCCGGGGCGAGCCGGTGCACGAGATCCACGAGCTGATCCGCTTCAACTCGCGGATGCCCGCCGAGGTGCTCGGCGACCTGCACGCCCAGATCGCCGCGCTGCGTACCGGTGAGCGGCGGTTCCTGGAGATCCTGGCGAAGTTCGGCCGGCCCACGGTGGCCGCCGCCGTCGAGGCGATCATCGCCGACGGCGAGGCCCGCAGCCGGGCCGCCCTCGCCGCCCTGCCGCAGGGCTCGTGGACCGCCACCGACTGGGTCGACGACGACGGCATCACCGAGGACCCGGTGAAGATGCAGGTCACCGTCACCATCGCGGACGGCACCTTCACCGTCGACTTCGCCGGCTCGTCACCGGCGGTGCCCGGCCCGATCAACATGCCGTACGGGGCGACCGAGGCGATCTGCAAGGTCATCCTGAAATCGTTGACCTCGCCCGACCAGCCGTCGAACGCCGGCACCATCGCGCCGCTGCAAGTCAGGGCCGAGCCGGGCACCCTGTTCCACGCCGTCTACCCGCAGCCGACGTTCACCTTGTGGACCGGCATCGTCGCCGTCGAGCTGATCCTCAAGGCACTCGCCCAGGGCATGCCGGACCGGTTGCCGGCCTCGTCCGGCGGCGACGTGCCCGGGTTCATGATGGTCGGCATCCATCCGGACACCGGGCAGCTCTTCGCGGTCAGCAACAACGACCCGGTGGGCTGGGGCGGCACCCGGGAGCACGACGGGATGAACGCCGCCACCCACGTCTCCGGCAGCACCGGCCGGATGACCCCCATCGAAGTTCTGGAAGCCCGGACCGGGATGTTCTTCGAACGGTTCGAGATGCGCACCGACTCCGGCGGCGCCGGCCGGCACCGGGGCGGCGTGGGGCTGCGGCGCGACATCCGGTTCGTCACCCCGGGTGAGTTCCTGTCGGTGATCAAGAAGACGAAGTCGGCGCCGTGGGCGCTCGACGGTGGCGCGCAGCCGGACCCGAACCAGGTGATCGTGCACCCGGGCACCGACCGGGAACGGCGGGTCAGCACGAAACGGACACCGGTGGTGCCCGGTGACCGGGTCACCCTGCTCACCGCCGGTGGCGGCGGGCACGGCGACCCGCGTCGGCGCGACCCGGCGGCGGTACGCGAAGACGTCGCCGAAGGCTACGTGTCGCCGGCCGCCGCCCGCGAGGTGTACGGGGTCGACGTCGATGACTGACAATGCCACTGTGGATGGCGCGGCGACCGAGGTGGTGCGCAGCTACCTGGTGGCCGCCGCCGAGGAGATGCGCTCCGCGCTGGTGCGCACCGCGTTCAACCCGGTCATCTACGAGGTGTACGACTTCGGCATCTCCATCTACGACGCCGGGCTGCGGCTGGTCGCCGAGTCGACCGGGCTGAGTCGGTTCCTCGGTGCCAACGACTACTCGATCCGCAAGGGCGTCGAGTACGTCGGCCGGGAGAACCTGCACCCCGGTGACATCGTGCTGCTCAACTACCCGTACTGGAACGCGGCGCACGCCTACGACGCCACCCTGTTCGCCCCGGTCTTCCTGCCAGAAAGTTCCGGTGGGGACGGCACGCTCGTCGGGTTCCTGTGCGTGCGGGCGCACTGGATGGACCTGGGGGCCAAGGACCCGGGCTACGTGCTCGACTCCACCGACATGCACCAGGAAGGCGTCATCTTCCCCGGCACCAAGGTGTTCCGCCGGGGCGAACCGGCGCCCGAGATCATCGAGTTGATCCGCTTCAACTCGCGGATGCCGGAACTGGTCATCGGCGACCTGCACGCCCAGGTCGCGGCGCTGCGCACCGGTGAGCGCCGGCTGATCGAGCTGGTCGAACGGTTCGGCCTGGCCACCGTGACCACGGTCGTCGACACCGCGATCGCCGCCGCCCAGGAGTCCACCGCCGACGCGCTCGCCGCGCTGCCGCAGGGCTGCTGGACCGCCGTCGACTGGCTCGACGACGACGGCATCACCGACGAGCCGATCAAGATGCAGGTCACCGTCACCATCGCCGACGGCACCTGCACGGTGGACTTCACCGGGTCGTCACCCGCCGTCGCCGGTCCGGTGAACCTGCCGTACGGGTCGACCATCGCCACCGCCCGGGTCGCGTTCAAGGCGCTCACCACGCCGACCGAGCAGACCAACGCCGGGCACTTCACCGCGCTGCGGGTGGTCGCCGAGCCGGGCAGCCTGTTCCACGCCGTCTACCCGGCCGCCACCTTCACCCAGTGGACCGGCACGGTGGCGATGGAGCTGATCTACCGGGCGTTGGCCCAGGGCATGCCGGACCGGCTTGCCGCCTCGTCCGGTGGCGACGTACCCGGGTTCATGATGGTCGGCACCCACCCCGACACCGGGCAGCTGTACGCGGTCAGCAACAACGACCCGGTCGGCTGGGGCGCCTCGCCCGACCACGACGGCATCGGCCCGGCCAACCACCTGTGCCAGACCCAGGCCCGCAACACCCCGGTCGAGGTGCTCGAGGCCCGCACCGGGATGTTCTTCGAACGGCTGGAGATCCGCACCGACTCCGGCGGCGCCGGCCGGCACCGGGGCGGACCCGGACTGCGCCGCGACATCCGGTTCGCCACCGCCGGCGAATTCCTGTCCGTGGTGAAGAAGACCAGATCGGCGCCGTGGGCGTTGGACGGTGGCGGGCAGCCGGACCCGATCCAGGTGATCGTCCACCCCGGCACCGACCGGGAACAGCGGGTCAGCACCAAACGCACGCCGGTCGCACCCGGTGACCGGGTCACCCTGCTCACCGCCGGTGGCGGCGGGCACGGATACCCGCGCCGACGCGACCCCGAGGCGGTACGCGAAGACGTCGCCGAAGGCTACGTGTCACCGGACGCCGCCCGCGACGTCTACGGCGTACCCGTCCCCGCACCCGCAGAGAGGCCCGCGATGACCACCTCCGCTGACCGGACGCCGACATGAGCGCAGCCACCCGCCCCGGGCCGGTCGACACCGTCCTGACCAACTGCACCGTCGTCGACGCCCGCATTCTTGACGGCGTTGGCCCGGTCACCGACGCCGCCGTCTGGGTACGCGGCGACCGGATCGCCGCCGTCGGCCCGGCCACCGAGGTGACCGCCGCCGCCCGCGCCGAGGCCGACGTCACCGAGGTCGACCTCGGCGGGGCGTACCTGACGCCCGGGCTGACCAACATGCACACCCACCTGTCGCTGTCGCTGCCCGGTGCCGGCGGGCAGAGCGTCAAGGACATGACTTCGCACGAGCTGGCCCTCTACATGGCCGACGGGGCCCGGCGCACCCTGCTCTGCGGGGTGACCACGGTCCGCTGCGTCGCCGAGAAGGACCACGCCGACTTCGCGCTGCGCCGGGCGATCACCGCCGGCCGGGTCACCGGGCCACGGATCTTCACCGCCGGCCGGGCGCTGGTCTGCACCGGCGGGCACGGCCACGAGAGCACCGACACCCTGGAATGCGACGGGGCCGACGGGTTCCGGCGCGGCGTGCGCAGCCAGATCAGGGCCGGCGCCGACCTGATCAAGGTGATGATCTCCGGCGGGATCGCCGGCGAGCACGAGTCGATCCACACCCGGCAGCTGTTCCCGGACGAGATGGCCGCCGTCATCGACACCGCGCACGCCTGGGGCCGCAAGGTCACCGCGCACGCCGGCCCGGCACCGGTCATCGGCGAAGCCGTCGAGCTGGGCCTGGACTGTGTCGAGCACGGCTACCAGCTCACCGAGGAGGTGGCCGCCCGGATGGCACGGCGCGGCACCGCGCTGGTGCCGACCCTGCTGGTCACCCGGTGCAAGGAGTTCTTCGACGAACTCGGCGTACCGCAGTGGATGCAGTGCCGGTCGCTCGGTGCCGGACCCCGGCACCTGGAGAGCTACGCGATGGCCCTGGCCGCCGGGGTGGAGGTGCTGCTCGGCAGCGACATGCCGCCGTTCTGGCAGTTCGAGGGCACCAACGCCTCGGTGCGGGAGCTGGAGTACCTGTCGGAGAGCGGCATCGGCCCGGCCCGCGCCCTGTACGCCGGCACCCTCGGCCCGGTCCGCTGGCTCGGTGCCGAGGCCGACCTCGGCACCGTCGAGACCGGCAAGTACGCCGACCTGGTGGCGATGGACGCCGACCCGGTCGCCGACACGTCCGCGTTTCGGGGCGTGCGCTGGGTGATGTCCGGCGGCCGGGTGGTCCGCGACGATCGCACCGGCTGGACCGCCTGGTGAACGCGGTGCCCGTCCACCGTCCAGACGCCGCACCACGCCGGCCGGAAACTGACTGGAGGATCAGCATGTCCGAGCAGGAGACCGCCGAGATCGCGGCCGCGATCGGCGACATGTACGACGCGTTCCTCGCCGGCGACCGGGTCCGCTTCGACCGGCACCTGCACGCCGACGTGACCACCTGGGAGACCCACCTGCCCGGCCCGCTGCGCACCCGCGACCAGCTGGACGCCTACCGGTCCCAGCGCGACGCCGCCGGGGCCCGGCCGGTACTGGACCGGCTGGCCCCCGAGGACCTGCGGATCGACGTGTGGGGCGACGCTGCGGTGGCCCGCTACGTGCTGGTCGCGGTGCCAGCCGGCGGCGGGCCGGCCGAACACAGCCGGGTCACCGACGTACTGCGCCGCACCGGCGACGGCTGGCGGATCGTGCACCACCACTCCGAACTGGTCCGCCACCCGGCGGGACCGGCCCGCGAAGCGGCCCTCGAACCGGCCGGCGGCCCGGCATGAGACGCCTCATCGCCACCGGGTACGGCGAACCCGACCAGGTGCTCACCGTCGCCGACCTGCCCGACGACCCACCACCCGGCCCCGGCCAGATCCGGATCGCCATCGCCACCGTCGGGCTGAACTTCCTCGACGTGATGCTCTGCCGGGGCAGCTACCCGGTCCGCCCGGCGCCGCCGTTCACCCCCGGCGTCGAACTGGCCGGCCGGGTGGTGGCCACCGGCACCGGCGCCGAAGCGCTCGCCGACGCCGACGTGGTGGCCTGCCCGGCGTTGCCGCACGGCGCGCTCGGCGAGACCGTCACCATCGACGCGGCGCTCGCCGTACCGCGTCCGGCGGGCATCGACCCGGTCGTCGCCGCCGCCGTCCCGGTCACCTACCAGACCGCCTGGTTCGCGCTGGAGCGGGCCGCGGTCCGGCCCGGTGAGACGGTGCTGGTGCACGCCGGAGCCGGCGGCGTCGGCATCGCCGCCACCCAGCTGGCCGCCGCCCGGGGCGCCCGGGTGATCTGCACCGCCGGCGGGCCGGCGAAGACCGCGCTGTGCCGCGACAACGGCGCCGACGTCGCCATCGACTACCTGGTCGGCGACTTCGTCGAGGCGGTACGCGACGCCACCGGCGGCGCCGGCGTGGACGTGATCGTCGACCCGGTCGGCGGGGACGTGTTCACCCGGTCGCTGGACTGCCTGGCGTTCGAGGGCCGGCTCGTCGCGGTCGGTGCGGCCGGAGGCGACCCGCCGCCGGTGGACCCGATGCGGCTGATCGCCGGCAACCACACTCTGATCGGGCTCTCCTGGGGCTCGGCGTACCCGTGGACCCGGCCGGACGCGGTCGCCCAGGCGTACCAGCGGATCTTCGACCTGATCACGGCCGGCACGGTCCGGCCCCCGGTGAACCGGGTCGTCGACCTGGCCGGCACCCCGGCCGCGCTCGCCGACCTGGCCGACCGGCGCACCACCGGAAAGATCATCGTCCGGATCGACCCGAGGGAGCAGTGATGAGCGACCAGAGCACCGGTGCCGCCAGCGAAGGTGTCGCCGGCGGCGACATGGAGGTTTACGACCTGCGGGTCAGCGTGGACCGGATCACCGGCCGGTCGGTGTGCGGGATGGCCGTCGGCGACCACTTCGACCTGACCGACAGCGCGCATCTGAAGATCCCGGAGGGGAAGCACTTCTGTGTGTACGCGCTCGCCTCGGTGCTGCCGTTCCTGGCCGCCAAGCAGCGCGACATGCCGCCGGGGGACTGGCTGGAACGCGACACCCTGTTCGCCTGCCCGGACCCGGAGGAGGGCCTGGTCATGCGGGTCGAACGGACCTGCAAGCGGCGGATGAACTCGGCCGACCTGACCTGAATCATCGGAGGTTCGCGTGGCTGTGGAAATTGGACTCGGACTGCAGAGCGACAAACGCGCCGGCGACTACGCCCGGCTGGCCCGCGCCGCCGAGGCGTACGGCTTCGACGTGCTGAGCGTCTTCGGTGACCTGATGTACCAGCCGCCGATCTTCCCACTGCTGGAGATGGCCGCCGCCACTGATCGGGTCCGGCTCGGCACCGCCTGCCTCAACCCGTACTCGATGGCGCCGTACGAGATCGCCGGCCAGCTCGCCGCGCTCGACCTGGCCTCGCACGGGCGGGCCTACCTGGGGCTGGCCCGCGGCACCTGGCTCGGCGCGGTCGGCATCGAGCAGCCGCGCCCGCTGACCGTGCTCGCCGAGGCCGCCGAGGTGATCCGTCGGCTGCTGCGCGGCGACCGGTCCGGATTCGACGGCAAGGTGTTCCGGCTGGCCCCGGACACCGCCCTGCGGTACGCGGTGCACCGTCCGGATCCGCCGCTGCTGCTCGGCGCGTGGGGGCCACGCGGTGCCGCGCTCGCCGGCCGGATCGCCGACGAGATCAAGGTCGGCGGCAGCGCCAACCCGGACATGGTGCCGGTGATCCGCGACCGGCTGCGTCCCGGCGCCGACGCCGCCGGCCGCTCCGTCGACGACGTCGGCATCGTGTTCGGCGCGGTGACCGTGGTGGACACCGACGGCGACGCGGCGCGGGCGAAGGCCCGCACCGAAGTGGCGATGTACCTGGCGGTGGTCGCCGACCTGGACCCGACCGTGACCGTGCCGGACGAGTTGCTGGCACAGGTCAAGTCGCTGGTGGCGGCCGGCCGCGACGTCGACGCCGGCCGGCTGGTGCCCGACGACCTGCTGGACCGGTTCGCCTTCTCCGGCACCCCGGAGCAGGTGGCCGCCCAGGCACAGGGGCTGATCGACGCCGGGGTGCGCCGGGTCGAGTTCGGCACCCCGCACGGGCTCACCGACGATCGTGGCGTGGAGCTGCTCGGCAGCGCGGTGCTGCCGCTGCTACGTAGGGAGGCTTCCCGATGACAGTCGACGGTGTACTCGTCGTCGCCGGCCCGGGGCTGGCCGTCGACCCGGAGCTGCTGCGTGGCCTGGTCGTCGCCGAAGCGGCCGGGCTCGGCGTGGTCGGTGACTTCGTGGTCGCCGCCGACGCCGACGAGATCCGCGGCCTGCTCGACGGTGTCGGCAGCGTCGGCGGGCGCGCGGTGGTGCTGCTGCCCGGCCCGGACCCGGCGGTACGGGCACTGCTGACCGCCGACGGCCGCTGGGCGGGACGCACCGTCCACTACGACCCGCAGGTGACCGACCCGCAGCCGACCGGTCCTGGCTCGGTCCATCTGTCCGGTCGGGGAGTGTGGGGGCTGGCCTGGGCGATCCGGCACGCCGTGCACCGGCTGCGCCGCCCGGCGCTGCGGATCGCGTACGGCCCGGACCCGGAACAATGGGGCGAGCTGCGGCTACCGGCCGATCCGCCTGATGTGTCCGCCGGGCCGTTGCCGGTGGCGGTGCTGCTGCACGGTGGCTTCTGGCGGTCGATCTGGGCGGCGGACCTGATGGACGCGCTCGCCGTCGACCTGGCCGATCGGGGCTACGCGGCGTGGAACCTGGAGTACCGCCGGCCGGACCGGCATGGCTGGCCGGCGACCACCGCCGACGTGGCGACCGGGCTGGCGGTGCTGGCCAACCTGCCGGAGCTGACCGGCGGCGCGGTGCCGGACGGTCTGCTCGACCTGGACCGGGTCGCGGTGTTCGGCCACTCGGCCGGCGGGCAGTTGGCGGTGCGGCTGGCCGCCGACGGCGGCCCGGTGCCGGTGGCGTTGGCGGTCTCCCTGGCCGGGGTGCTGGACCTGGCGGAAGGGGACCGGCGGCAGGTCGGCACCGGTGCGGTCGCCGCCGCGCTCGGCGGTGGCCACGACATCGTGCCGCAGGTGTACGCCGCCTCGGATCCGATGGCCCGGCTGCCGATCGGGGTGCCACAGCTGATCGTCCAGGGTGCCGGTGACGACCTGGACCTGATCGACTTCAACCGCCGGTACGTAGCGGCGGCGCGGGCCGCCGGGGAGGACCCGGGCTGGCTGGAGCAGCCGGGTGACCACTTCTCGGTGATCGACCCGGCTGCACCGATCTGGCAGGCGACGATGACGCAGGTGGACCGGATCCTGGACCGGGTCCCGGGCCGGTGACGGGCCGGTGACGGGCCGGACCCGGTCAGCTGACCCGAAATTATGACGTGTCAGTGAACATGTTGCCCACTAGTGGGCAACATGGCGGTCAGAACAGCCGCGGGGTGACCACCGACACCACGGTGGTCACCTGGTCGGTGTCGTTGTACAGCCGGTGTGGGGTGCTGGACCGCAGGTGCAGGCTGTCGCCCGGGTAGAGCCGGTGCTCCACCCCGTCGACCTCGTACAGCAACTCGCCGCTGACCACGTAGGCGAACTCCTCACCGAAGTGCCCGTACGCCTCCTCGCGGCGCCCGCCCGGCGCGATGTGCACCAGCATCGGCTCCAGCACCAGGTTGGGGCCGCGGTCGGAGAGCATCCGGTAGGTCTGCTGGCCGGAGACGTACTCGGTGGCACCGTTGTCGGCCCGGGTGAGGGTGAAGTGCACCGGCAGGCTGCCCTGCGGGTCCTCGGCGGTTTCGGTCGGCTCCGCGCTGAAGAACTCGGCGACCGGCCGGTCCAGGGCGGCGGCGACGCTGTTGAGCGCGGTCAGCCCGATCGACGAGACACCCCGCTCGACCTGGGACAGGAACCCGATCGACAGGTTGGCGCGGCTGGCCAGACCGCGCAGGGTCAGCCCCTGCTCCTTGCGGAACTGGCGCATCCGGGCGCCGACCAGATCCTGGCGTGCGTCGCCGTCGGCGACGACGCGATCAGACCTGCGCACCGGACCTCCCGAGACCCCCCGCGCGGACCGCCCGCCGGGCCGCGCCGATTCTTGTTCGATGGTATCGAACTAACTGCCCCAACCGGAACCCCGACCGGACCTCGTGGAGGAGGGCTACGGGGTCGTAGCGCTGAGTAGTTGTTCGTTGTGCTCACTGTTCGTTACCCGTTGGCGTCGAACGGGTACGCCGTGTCCGCTTTGTGGTTGCAGGTTGTGACGGGCATTTACGCCGATCGTTCAGGGCCCTTATAGTTCGGGCACTGACTGGCGTCAATCACGGGGGTGCCGGATGGCAGGCGTGCGCATGGGCGGTTCGCGGCGCTACTGGGCCGCGACAATGGCCGCATCGGTAGCCCTGACAGGACTGGCGGTGCCGGCACGCGTGGCCGCTGCTCCCACCAGCTCTCCGCCACAGGCCTGTGTGGATGAGCAGGCAGACGCAGCCTCGGCGACGCGAATGGTTGAGATCTGTGGCCGGCGGGTCGAGCTTCTCGCCGAGCGTACGGAGTGGACACAGACCTTCGTCAACGTCGACGGTTCGCGGACCTTGGAGCAGACCATCGAGCCGGCCCGGGTCCGTAAGGGAAGCGCATGGGTGCCAGTCGACACCACCCTCAAGATGACGGCCAACGGCCCGGCGCCACGGTCAACGGTGCTGCCGATGGTCTTCTCCGGAGGCGGCGATGCCCCACTTGCCCGGCTCCGGGACGGCGAGCGAGAGCTGGCGATGATCTGGCCGTCTCGGCTGCCGAAGCCCGAGCTGGCGGGTGCGACCGCAATCTACCGGGACGTACTGCCTGACGTCGATCTACAGGTGACCGCGCAGCCGTTGGGCTTCTCCGAGGTGCTGGTGGTACGTTCCCGCGAGGCAGCGGCGGATCCGGACCTCGCGTCACTGCGGTTCGGGCTGGAGACGAAGGGCGTCACGGTGGGCGCAACCGCCTCGGGCGGGCTGGCCGCCCGCGACGACAAAGGCGCCGTCGTATTTGCCGCGCCTGCACCTCTGATGTGGGACTCCACTGAGTCCGCGGAGGCCGAAACCGACGCGGCACCGGAGAGGGCCACCCGGGAGAAGGACACGCAGGAGTCCGCACCGCAGCGCAAAACTGACTCAGCAGAGCAGCAGCAGCTGGATCAGTCGTCGACCGCGGAGGTCGCACCCGACCAGCCCGCCATCCCCGAGGCCGCCCATCGGGCGGTGATGCCGGTCCGCGTCAACGGGGACTCGATGACCATCCTGCCGGACAAGACGATGCTGACCGACCCACGGACAAAGCTACCGATCTATATCGACCCGTCCTGGACCGGTGGGATCGTCAGCAACGCGTGGACGACGGTGTGGAGCAAGTACAAGTCGAGCTCGTTTTGGCAGAACTCGTCGGCGTTGTACAACGGTTCGACATACGGATCGGCGGGTGCCGGGCGGACCGAAGACTGCTCCGGGTGCAGCGACTACATCATCCGGTCGTTCTTTCGGATGAATACATCAAAGGTTGCAGGGAAGAACATCGTCAAGGCTGAGTTTCGGGTCGAGCAGCGGCACGCGTGGACATGCAGCCCGAAGAGCAATGCGAAATTGTGGCTGACCGGGGCGATCTCGTCGAGCACGACGTGGAACAACCAGCCCACCTGGAACGGCAGCTACACGGCACAGACCTCGGGAAACCGCAAGCATGGGGCTGCGCACGGCTGCCTCGGCACCGGCACCATCGAGTTCAACGTGACGTCAATGGTGGCGAAGGCCGCGTCCAGTAAATGGTCGAACCTGACCGTAGGTCTGCGGGCTGTCGACGAGGGCACCAAGAACCAGTGGAAGCGGTTCAATCACTCCTCACCGAAGCTGGCGATCACCTACAACACCGACCCGAACGCACTGACGGACCGCAAGTCCGATGGAAAGGCCTGCGCCACCGGGGCGTCACGGCCGTACGTGTTGACGACCACGCCGATCCTCGCGGCCAAGCACTCCGACCCGGACTCTGACCAGCAGTCGCTGACAACCGACTTCTACTGGTGGCCGGTCGGCGGTGCCCGTAGCGAGACGAACAAGGTCTCCCAGTCGGCGGGGAACCCGTCGACGGTGTCACGGGCGATCCCGTCCGGGCGATTGACTGACGGCACGAGCTACGTGTGGCAGGCCCGCACCTGGGACGGTTCACGTCATGGGGTGTGGTCCGGGACCTGTGAGTTCACCGTAGACGCGACACCGCCGCCACCGCCGGCGAGCGTCGACTCCACGAACTACCCCGATGACGGCGTGCCGCGCGGCGGCGTAGGTCTGCCTGGCACGTTCACCGTGACCGCGCCGACTGTCCGCCCGTTCGAGGTCAAAGAGTACGCGTACAGCTTCGACCCAGCTGTGATGACGGCGGCGAAGACTATGTCGGCACGAACGACAGACTACGGCGCGTCGGTCACCGTGGTGCCGCCGCACGACGGCGTGAACGTGCTGTACGTGTGGTCGAAGGACCACGCTGGCCGATTCTCCACGCCCGTGTCGTATACATTCAGCGTTCGGGCCGGCGCCGGCCCTGCCGCCGAGTGGACGTTCGAGGAGACCGGGGCAACCGCTACCGACGTCTCCGGCCACGGCAACACCCTGACCGTCGGCGCATTGGCGACCCGGGTGGCCGGCCGGTCCGGGACCGGTACGGCACTGTCGCTGCCGGGCACCGCAGCGGCCACCAAGGCCGGCGCGCTCAGCACGCCGCACCCCGACACCGGTGTCTCGACACAGGTCCGCACCGATGTGAGCTTCACCGTCGCAGCCTGGGTCAGGATCAACTCCACCGCGGGAACTGGCCTACAGACCGTGGTCAGTGCGAACGGCTCCCGGACGTCCGCGTACCACCTCGGCTACGCCGGCGGCAACCAACGCTGGCGATTCACCATGGCGGCGGCCGACGTCGACAACCCCACGCTGTACAGCGTGCTGTCCAACGAGGCACCCACCGCAGGCAGGTGGACTCACCTCGCCGGGGTCTACGACGCCTCGACCAAGCAGATGACGCTCTACGTCAACGGTGTGCTCCAGACCGCACTGACCTAAACTTTGGTCGTTTTGTGGGTAATAGCGCCGGTTTCGGGGTGGGTGTGGGTCGGGTGCGGGACGTGAAGAAGCTCCTGGTAGGACATGGATTGACTAGATCAACATGTTCCAACCAGGAGCTTCGGTGTCGAATTCTGCCATGCTGTCCGCCAGCGCGGTGCGACAGGCCGCCGATCAGCGGGAGACGCTGCGGGCAGCGGTGATCGCCGGGCCCGCCGGTGTCGGGACCCTCGACGAGCAGGTGACCGGCCGGTTGTGGCCACTCCTGGCCGATGCCGCACTGATCGAACGGGCGCGGGCCACGGTCGGGCACGTCGACGCCCGGCGGCGGGTGCTGACCGGAGCGGTCACGGTGATGATCGTGCTCGGGCTGTGCCTGTTCCGGCGGGAGAGCACATCGGTGGTGACCGCACGGGTGACCTCACGGCTCCCCCGGACCCGGGTGGAGGGCGCACCGACCGCCGCGGCGGTGTCGAAAGCCCGGGGCAGACTCCCCGCAGCGGTGCACCAGCGGGTGTTCACCGACGCCGCCCGGTCCACACCGACGTTCGGGCCCGAGTCGTACGCGTTCGGTCTGCTGGTCACCGCGATCGACGGCACCGTGTTCGACCTGGCCGACACGACACGGACACGGGCCGGGTTCACCACCCCGACCGGCGGCCGGTTCCCCCAGGCCCGGATGGTCGCCCTGGTCGCCTGCGGCACCCGCTGGATCCTCGCCGCCCGCATCGCCTCCTCCGGGACCAGCGAACAGGCCCTCGCCGACGACCTGATCGGCGAACTCCAACCCGGCACCATCAACCTCGCCGACCGGGGCTTCTTCTCCATGGACCGCTGGACGCGGGCGGCCGCCACCGGGGCGCACCTGCTGTGGCGGGTCAAGAACGGCGCCCGGAGCCTGCCCGCCCGACTGGTCGAGGTCCTCCCCGACGGCTCCGCGCTCGTGCAACTCGCCGAGTCCGACGCGATGCTGTCCCGCCGCCGCACCACCCGCGCCGACCGCACCCTGCCCCGACTCCGTCCGACACTCGCCCGTCTGGTCGAGTTCACCGTCACCACCCGCGACCGCGCCGGCCGCACCACCCACAGCCGCTACCGCGTCCTGACCACCCTGCTCGACCACCACCGTCACCCCGCCACCACACTCGCCGCGCTCTACGCCGAACGATGGCAGATCGAACTCACCTACGGACGACTGAAGACCACCCTGCGGGGACCCCGCACCCGACCACGCGGACACACCCCCGAACTCGCCTACCAGGAACTCTGGGCGCTACTGACCGTCTACAACGCCCTCGTCCGACTCGCCGTGACCACCGCCGTCGACCTGAACATCGACCCCGACGCGGTCAGCTTCGCCACCGTCCTCGCCCTGACCCGCGCACACCTCGCAAGCCAGGACCCCGCACCCTGCGTCAACTGCGGACACGACGACCCCGACCCCACCACCACCCTGCTCACCGCGATCGCCGCCCAACCCCACAACCGACACACCCGCACCCGCACCGGCCCCCGCACCAAACGACAACGACGAACACAACGCACCCGCGACGTCACCTACGAGATAACCATCACCCAGACCGACCTACCCAAAGCCAGCAAAACGGCCAAAGTTTAGGTCAGTGGCTCCAGACCGCGACCGCGACCCTCGTCGGGGGGTTCAACGCCACGACAGATGTCGCCGTTGGCAAACGCAAGTGGAACGGCGGCGACGACAGCTTCTTCACTGGTCTCGTCGACAACGTGCGCTTCTACAACTTCGTCGAGACCCCGGCGAATCTCGCTGAGCTCGCCGTACCGCTGCCGCCGACAGTCACCTTTCCCAACGGCAGCGACGTCAGTGCTGGCGGCCAGCTCACCGTCCAGCTTGACGCGGGTGGGGACACGAATGTCACCTCGTTCCAGTACAGCATCGACGGTACTGGGCTGGGCAGCACGGTGAACGCGACCGTTGCAGGCGGCAGCGCGACGGTGACCGTCAACGTTGGCAGCGTCATGGGGGAGCGGCCCGTCTACGCGGTCGCGGTCGACGGCGGCGGCCGGGTCAGCTCTGTGAACGAAGGCATTTTCACGGTGACGTCCGCAGCGAGTCTGTCCGGCACGGTGTGGAACGCATTCTTTCTCCCACAGGCCGGCGTCGTCGTCCAGCTGCAGCCTGGTGGCCACCAGGCCACCTCGGGGTCCGACGGCAGCTACGCGGTGACCGGGTTCGCTCCCGGCTCATACACCATCACCGCAACCTTCGGCGGCCGATGCGGCGAGGTGTTTAGCGGACCAATTACGATCAGCGGTCAGGACGAAACGTTCGACATTTTCCTCTCCGCGTTCAGCGACGATCTCGGCCACACCTGCGCCGAGCAGACCACCGCGTTCACCGCCGCATCCAGCGCACTAACCTTGACCGGCGACGACGCCGTTGCCACCGTGGAACTGCCGTTCGCGTTCCCGTTCTACGGCGGTGCCTACCTAAGCGCGTGGGTGGACACCAACGGGTTGCTCTCCTTCACCGACCCCGGTGGCTCGCACCCGTACAGCGGCCAGCAGCCGGCTCCGGTCGCGCCGGCTGCGGCGGTCGCCCCGTTCTGGGACGACCTGGTCGTTGACGCCTCAGCGAGCGTGCGTACCGCGACCACCGGAAGCGGCACCGGAGAACGGTTCGTCGTCGAGTGGCGCAACGTCCACCGCAAGGGCAACACCGCGCAGCGGCTGTCCTTCCAGGCGATCCTCGCCCCCAACGGCACCGTGACCACCAACTACGACCAGATCGACAACGCCGCCGAACAGGGCGCCCACGCGGTCGTCGGCATCGAGGCACCCGAAGGCCAGGACCGGCTGCACTACTCCGTCGCCGAGCCGGTACTGGCGAGCGCCAAGGCGATCACCTTCACCCGCCCCGACGCCGTCGGTGAGCTGGAGCTGCACAGCCTGTCCGGTACGTTGACCAACGCCGTCGGCGCAGCGGTGGTCGGTGCCACGGTCATCCTGGACCCGACCGGGGTCAGTACCACGACCGGTGCCGGTGGCGCGTACAACTTCACCGGCCTGGTGGCGGACAGCTACACCGTCGAGGTGCGGATGGCCGGACGGTGCGGCGCAGTCGTCCGCGAGCAGGTGGAGCTCTTCGCCGACCTGGTGTCTGACCTGCAGCTGGGTCCGGACTATGGCGGCCTGGGCTACGCCTGCAGCACCGGGTCGTCCGGGTTCGTCGCCGCGTCTACAGCGCTGGCGCTGACCGGCGACGACGCGGCGACCATGGTCACCCTGCCGTTCCCGGTACGCTTCCACGGCGAGACGTACACCAGCGGACGGGTACACACGAACGGTTTGGTGAGTTTCGGCAGCGTGTCCGGTGAGCCGGACACCTGGGCGAACCCGACGATGCCGACGACGGCGGCGCCGAACGCCGTGGTGGCCCCGTTCTGGGACGATCTGGAGGTCGACGCGTCGGCCAGCATCCGTACCCAGACGCTGGGCAGCGCACCGAATCGGTCGTACGTGGTCGAGTGGCGCAACGTCGGATTCCGACCGACCAACGCCCAGCGGATCACCTTCGAGGTGATCTTCCACGAGGACGGAAGGATCGCATTCCACTACGGGGCCATGTCGACCCCGATCCAGCAGGGCTCGGCTGCGACGGTCGGCCTGGAGAACGCCTCCGGCACGGTGGCGGCGCTGTACTCCTTCCACGAGGCCGCGCTGACCGCTAACAGTTCGATCACCTACACCCCGGCGCCGGCCGGAACGGTTCAAGGGGTGCTGACCACGGCAGTCACCGGTGCCCCGGTGGCCGGGGCGACGGTGACGTTGAACCCGGGCAACCGCAGCGCCACCACCGCCGCCGACGGCAGCTATCAGTTCGCCACCGTTCCAGTGGGCGAATACAAGGTCGTCGCGTCCACCGGCGACAACCGGTGTGCCGGCCAGTACGCCCGAGAGACGATGAACCACCCCGGCGGCACCTCCGACGTGGACCTGTCGGTGATGGTCGACGGCGACGAGTTCGGCTACAAGTGCACCACCGCAGCGCAGACCTTCATCCCCGGTGACGTCGTCGAGGCCTGGCAGGGCGACGAGACGGTATGGCAGAAGAACCCGCCATTCCCGGTCAAGCTCTACGGTGAGTCGTACACGTCGGCGTGGATCAGCGCCAACGGCCTGATCAGCTTCAAGGACCCGGCGTACTTCGGCTGGATCGGTTCCTGGCCGGGCCCGATCCCGTCGCCGGCGGTGGATGGCTCACCGAACGCGGCGGTCTACGTGCTGTGGGACGACTGGGTGGTCGACGCCCAGGCCCGGATTGCGACCAGGATCAGCGGCACCGCCCCGAACCGGCAATGGGTCGTGGAGTGGCGCAACGTCCACATCTACGGCGACACGAACACGCGGGCCACCTTCGAGGTCGTCTTCTCCGAGAACGGCCAGATCATGCTCGCATACGCCGACATCGACCCAGCGAAGTCGATCGAACGCGGCGGTGAGGGCACCGTCGGGATCGAGAACGGCGACGGCTCCATCGGCTTCCAGTACCTGTTCCGTGAGCCGTGGCTTGCCTCCGGCCAGGGCATCACGTTCACCCCCAACCCGCCCGGACTGGGCAGCGTCGCCGGCACCGTCACCTGTGCGGGAACACCGGTCGCCGGAGCCACCGTGGCGGTCGCGGACAAGACGACCACCACCGCTCCCAACGGCACCTACCAGGTCACAGCGGTGCCTGCCGGCACTTGGGCCGCGATCGCCACCGTGCCGAGCGGCGCCTGCCGCGGGTCGGACGCGCGCCAAGTGGTGGTCGGCACCAACACCCAGGTAACCGCCGACTTCGGCCTAGCCGTCACCGCTACCGGCGGCGGCTACCAGTTGGCCGAGCAACCCGTCGCCTACACCGCCGCCAACGGCACCCTATTGTCCCTGACCGGTGACGACGCCTACACCTCGGTCGCACTTCCCTTCCCAGTGACCCTCTACGGCCAGACGTACTCCACCGGTTGGGTGGACAGCAACGGACTGGTCAGCTTCATCAACCCCGGCGAGCCCGCACCGGACGCGTGGCCGATCCCGTCACCCGCCGGCGCTGAGCAACCCAACGCCGCGCTGTACCCGTTCTGGCACGACTGGGTCGTCGATGCCAATGCCAGCGTCCGCACTGCTGTCCGTGGCACGGCGCCCAACCGGCAGTTCGTCATCGAGTGGCGCAACGTCCACTCGTACGAGGACCCCCGTACCCGCGTCACCTTCCAGGCCATCATCGACGAAGCCGGCGGCTACAGCTTCGCCTACACCGACAACGACGGCACGTTCCTCGAACGTGGCGGCGGCGCCACCATCGGCATCGAAAACGCCGACGGCACCGCCGCGATCCAGTACACGTACCGGCAACCCGTGCTCCGGCCCGGAGTGGGCCTGCGGTTCACCGCTCCCACGTCCTGATCGCACTGACCTGACTCGTATGATCCATCCCTCTGAGGACCCGGAGGTCGCGGTGCAGGAAGACCTGCTCCCATTTTCGCTGCCACTGGTCCGGCGCAGCCCGGCCCAGAAACTTCGGTGGATCGTCGCTACTGCACTGGCGGGTGTACTGGCCGCGAATCTACTGGTGCAGGCGCCGTCGGCCACGACTGCGCAGGCGGCCCACGCCGCCCAGCCCCCGGCGGTCGAGGAAGTGCCAAGTGTTCCGGTCGCCGCAGTTGCGGCCAACGAACCGGACCCGGTCAAGCCGTTGCCGCCAGCCAGCAACAAACCGGCACCGGTCTGGCCAGACGGCGGCGTCGCCTTCACGGACTTGGTGGCGGCCCGAGGCGGTATGACGGTGCGACCCGGCGGTCTGCCGGTGCAGGTGACCGCGTCCGACGACGGGTCGGCCCGGTCGGCGGGCAATCGGCCCGAGCGGCGGCCCGAGCGGGTGCGGGTCGAGGTGCTGGACCGAGCGGCGACCGTGCAGGCAGGTGTCCGAGGAGTGCTTCTTCGGCTCGCACCGGAAGGGGACGCAACCGACGGTGAAGTGTCGGTCAGCGTCGACTACGGTGCGTTCGCCACAGCGTACGGCGCTGACTGGGCGAGTCGGCTGCGGCTGGTCAGCATGCCGGACTGTGCGATGACCTCCGCAGCGGGGGATTGCGCCGGCAATGCCTTGCCTGGCCGCAACGACCTGGCCGCTACGACGGTGACAGCAACGGTACCGCTGGCGGCGAGCGGCAGTCTGGTCGCCCTGGTAGCGGGACCTTCAGGCCCAGCCGGGGACCTGGCCGCGACCTCGCTTCTGCCGTCGTCGACCTGGGCAGTCGGCGGCAACTCCGGCACCTTCAGCTGGTCGCATCCGATGCGGGTGCCGCCTGCGGCCGGCGGTCTGGCTCCGTCGGTGTCGCTTGCGTACTCGTCGCAGTCAGTCGACGGTCGTCACGCGGCGTCCAACAACCAGCCGTCGTGGATCGGTGAAGGATTCGACACATCAGGTGGCGGGTTCATCGAGCGGCGGTACCGGGCGTGCGCCAACGACATGGGCGGGCAGGCCAACAACACCGTCAAGACCGGCGACCTGTGCTGGGAAACCGACAACGCCGTCCTGTCGATGTTCGGCCGCGGCGGAGAACTGATCTACAACGCGCAGGAGAGCCGTTGGCACCTGCGCAACGACGAGGGCTCCCGGATCGAACGGAAAACCGGCGCGACCAACGGTGACAACAACGGCGAGTACTGGGTGCTCACCACGACAGACGGGGTCCAGTACTGGTTCGGGGTCAACCGGCTGCCGGGCTGGGCGTCGGGTAACCCGGTCACGAACTCAGCCTGGAACGTTCCAGTCTTCGGCAACGACCCGAACGAGCCGTGCCGTGCCGCCACCTTCGCCAACTCACACTGCATGCAGACCTGGCGGTGGAATCTCGACTACATCGTCGATCTGCACGGGAACTCAGTCTCCTACTGGTACAGCAAGGAGGCCAACCAGTACGGGCGTAACCTCGTCGCCACTGACGCGGCGAGCTATGACCGGGGCGGCTGGCTCGACCGGATCGACTACGGTACCCGTCGGGTCAGCGGGGTCGACTCAGTGTTTGCGACCCCGGCCCCGGCGCGAGTCGACTTCGCGGTGGCGGATCGCTGTCTGAGCAATTGCGGCGTGCACGACGAAGCGCACTGGCCAGACACGCCCTGGGATTCGGAGTGCACGGGCTCATCGTGTAACGAGGTGCTCTGGCCGACATTCTGGAGCACCAAGCGACTGGCCAGTGTTACGACCCAGGTCCGCTCCGGCGGAGCGTACGACAACGTCGAGCGGTGGACACTCACCCACACATTCCCGGATCCGGGTGATGGTACCCGGGCAGGACTTTGGCTGTCCACGATCACTCAGACGGGTCTTGTCGGTGCGGCCATCAGCATGCCGGCGATCGAGTTCACCGAGGTGCAGCTCGCAAACCGGGTCGACACCAACGACTTCGCACCGGCAATGAACTGGCTGCGCATCACGCGGATTCGTCATCAGAGCGGCGGAACCACCAACATCACGTACTCCGGAGAGGACTGTGTCGCGGGGCAGACGCCGACGCCGCACACCAACACCCGGCTTTGCTACCCGGTGCTCTGGACACCGGAGGGCTACCAGCAGCCGGTGACCGACTGGTTCCAGAAGTACGTTGTGACCAAGATCTACGAGACTGACCACACCGGTGGCGGACCACCTCAGGGCAGCCCACCCACGGTTTACTCGTACAGCTACCTCGATGGAGCGGCCTGGCGATACAGCGATGACGACGGGCTGATCGATTCGGACAGCCGCACCTGGTCGGGCTACCGTGGCTTCAAGCGGGTGGGCGTCACGGTCGGCGACCCCGGTGAGCAGACCTACACCGAGACCCGATTCTTCCAGGGCATGCACGGCGACCGGGCCGGCCCGGCCGGCGGGACCCGGACGGTCACTATCGACGGCATCAACGATGAGGACTGGTACGTCGGGCTGGCCAGGGAGACCAGGTCGTTGAACGGGCCTGGCGGTGCGGTGGTGTCCCGGCAGGTGAATGATCCGTGGGCATCGCCGGTCACTGCGTCGCGGACCGTCAACGGGCAGACGGTGACGGCCCGGTTTACCCGGGTGGGCTCGGTCCGCTACTACACGGCGTTGGACGCTGGCCGGGGCGAAAGGTCAACCCGAGTGGTGGCGACCTACGACCTGCACGGCATGGCGGCAACCGTCGATGATCACGGTGACGTGAACATCAGCGGCGACGAGCAGTGCACCAAGCTCGACTACACGCCCCGCAACGAGTCGAACTGGCTGATGGACCGTCCACACCGGGTGCAGTCCTACGCTGTCGGCTGCGCAGTCACCAGCGGCACCCTCGCTGAGGCTGACGTGCTGGGGGAGATGCGCACTCTATACGACGGCAACGCGTTTGAGACGGTACCGACCCGGGGGCTCGCGACCCGGGCCGACGAGATGTCGGCCTGGAACAACGGTGCATCGACTTTTGTCACGGTGAGCCAGTCGAGCTATGACGCCCATGGTCGGTCGATCTCCGTCCGCGACGCGATGAACTCCCAGACCACTACCGCCTACACGCCGGCCACCGGTGGGCCGGTCACTTCGGTCACCATCACTAACGCGATGCAGCACGCCACGACGACGACCGTGGCACCGGCCTGGGGGCTGCCGCTGGCCACGGTCGATCCAAACGGCAAACGCACCGACATGGCTTACGACAGCATCGGCCGGATGACATCGGTCTGGCTGCCCGGCCGCGACAAGGCGACCCAGTCGGCGAACGCGACCTACGCCTACCACGTCCGCAACAACGCGGCGACGACAGTCGCATCGTCTCGACTCAACGCAGAAGGTGCGTACGTCACGTCGTATTCTCTTTACGACGGACTGCTGCGGCCCCGGCAGACGCAGACGCCATCGCCGTCGGGTGGCCGAATTCTGACGGACACCTTCTACGACAGCGCTGGCCGGGTCGTCAAGGAGTACGGCGCCTACCACGACGGTACCGACCTCCCCGGCATCAACCTCTACACGGCGACCGAAGCGGCGTTCGTGTACACCCAGACCCGAGCCGTCTACGACGGCGCCGGCCGCATGCGAGCCGCGGTCTTCCAACCGTTTGCGGACGAGCGGTGGCGCACTAGCGTCTACTACGCTGGCGACCGGGTCGACGTCACGCCACCCGAGGGCGGCACCACGACCTCTACGCTGTCCGACACGCATGGACGCACCGTCGAACTGCGTCAGTACCATGGCGCGACCCCCACCCCGGGCTCTGCTGGAAGCTGGGACTCGTCGACGTACCACTACAATCGCAAGGGCCTGCTGCAGCGCATTACCGACAACGTCGGCAACAACTGGACGTACGGTTACGACTTCCGCGGCCGGCAGACCCAGGTTACCGACCCGGACAAGGGCGCCAGCACCTTCACGTACGACAACGCAGGCAGGGTCACCACCAGCACCGACGCCCGTGGCGAGAAGCTCGCCTACCTGTACGACCCGCTGAACCGCAAGCGAGCTGTCTACGACGACGAGATCGGCGGCACGCCTCGGGCTCAGTGGATCTACGACACCATCCTCAAGGGCGCGCTGACCCAGTCCACGCGGATCGAAGGCAGCGCTTTCTACCAGGTACGGGTGACCGGCTACAACGATCGCTACCAGCCGACTGGCACCCAGGTGACCATCCCCGCGACCGAGACCGGCTTGGCTGGTATCTACAACACCTTCCTGACCTGGAACGTTGATGGCTCGCTGGCGTCGCTACGTCTACCGTCAACGAACAACGACCTGCCGGACGAGACCCTGCTGTACAGCTACAGCGACCTCGGGCTGCCGACAAGGCTCGAAACTGAATATGGAGGCATGTCGAGCCAGTACGTCGCCGGCACCACCTACAACGCTTTCGGTCAGCCGACCCAGGTCACTCTCGACACCGACGACATCCTCGGTGAACGTGTATCACGGGCGTTTGCCTACGAAGTGGAAACCGGCCGGATGTCTCAGGCCATCACCGAGCGAGACACCGTCGCACCGAATAGGATTGCCGAAATACATTACATCCAGGACCACGCGGGCAACGTCACCAGCATCCGGGACGAGGCCCAGGATCCGGTCGACGACACCCAGTGCTTCAACTACGACCACCTGCGTCGGCTCACTCAGGCCTGGACGCCGAGCTCGGCGGACTGCGCCACGGCCCCGTCCGCTGCCGGCCTGGGCGGCCCGGCACCGTACTGGCATTCCTGGACCTTCGACAGCGTCGGCAACCGTCGTACCCAGTCGGTGCACACCACCGGTGGCATCGCCACCACCACTTACAACTATCCAGCGGCCGGCGCGGTCAGGCCACACGCCCTCGCCTCCACCACTGGGGCGCAGACCGGCACCTACACCTACGATGCGGCGGGCAACACCGCGACCCGGCCGACCGTCACCTCCGGCACTCAGACCTTGGGATGGGACTCCGAGGGTCGGCTGGCCAACTCCACCGACAGCAGTGGAGCGACCAGCTACCTCTATGACGCAGACGGCAACCGGCTGATCCGTCGTGATCCGGGCGGGAAGACGCTCTACCTCCCCGGCCAGGAGATCCGCTACAACTCGGCGACGACTTCGACCAGCGCCACCCGCTACTACAGTCACCTGGGCTCCACCGTCGGATCGCGGACCATGAGTGGGTTGTCGTGGCTGGCCAGTGACCACCAGGGCACGTCGTCGATAGCAGTCGACTCGGTCAGCCAGGCGTTGACCGTCCGCCGCCAGACCCCGTACGGCACTCCCCGAGGGGCGGTGCCGACCTGGCCGAACAGCAAGGGCTTCGTCGGTGGCACCATCGACAACACGGGCCTGACGCATCTGGGCGCTCGCGAGTACGACCCGGTTGCCGGCCGGTTCATCAGCGTCGACCCGGTCCATGACCTGACCGATCCGCAGCAGTGGAACCCCTACAGCTATGCGAACAACAGCCCAGTAACCTACAGCGACCCCAGCGGCATGATCTACACTGATTTCCTAGTGGGTAACGATCCCCACGTCAACGGCAGTCATCACGGTCTCGGGCCGAGCGTCAAGGGCGGCACGATCCGAACTACCCACTGCAACGGTACTGGCCCATACGATTGCCAGGCGAAGGCAGATGCTGGTCGATATGTTAGCGCTCAGCTCAAGATGGGACCTCCGCGAAGTTGGCAAGAAGAGCTTGCTGGGGAAGTGGCCTGTACGCTGAGTGGATTTTGTCGCGGAATTTCAACGGGTTACGATGGGTACCTTATTGGCAAGGCGCTTTTCGAAGGGGATCTCCGTGGTGCAGCGGCCGCAGGCGTGGGGTTCCTGACTCCGGGTTGCCCCACCCGTATCTGCGGAGGAATAGTCGGGAAGCTCTTCGGAGGTTCCTCCACGCCTGACGCGCCTGGTCCGACGGTGAAGCCAAAATCCGATACCCCATCATCGGACGCGCCCGCTGGTGGCTCAACCGGCAAACCGACGACAGCCAACACCGGCTCCGGTTCTGGCTCGGGGGGCGGCAGAGGGTCAGATGGGCCGCCAACCGGCGCTTCTGTCGACGGCGCGACTGGGGTTTCTGCCTCATCTGGCAATGGGCTAGGTCGGTTGTCCGGACGGGAGATTCGTGTCTCGGATAGTGGGCTTGCTAGAGTGGAGGCGCACCTGTCGCAATTCGGTCAAGTTGATATAAATGATGCGATGATCTCTCGACTTCGGGAAGCTAATGCAAGCGGTACTCGAATTAGTGGTGGAGATGCAAGTTTCTATATGCACGAACTGTCGGAGTCGCAATTCATGAAGATGGGCATGGACTACATGGATGCACATGCTGCCGCTTTTTCTAGGTACGACGTTTCGCCGTTCAGTGTGTACCCTCCGGAAGTCGTTTCACAGTTTTCGTCTCAGCTTTCTCCGGGCTATAAGAGGTTTTGGGGGCTGGGATGATTGAAGTCGCGCTTCGGTATCACCGCAAGGCGCGTGTCTGGTTTGATGATCGGCCGGCTTGCTTGGAGGTGTCTCCTGCAGAGTTGGCGGTCTGTGTACCGGGATATGTGCGGCCATATAGATCGTCTGCAGCGATCGAGCTTATGATCCCGCGTGGTGCCGATGTGCAGTATGGCCTTCTTGGGGGTACATATTATGCAACTTCGGATGATCGGCTCGTCCTCCGTGCCGCCACTATTGATGAAGATGTTGCTGGATGTGGGCTGGAATATCGTGACTCGCTTGTGCGGAGCCTGGAAACACCTAGAGTTGGGCTTCCGAGACACCTTGCCGAAGGTGCAATATCTGGCCTGAAGAGCTGGTTCTCTGTGCAGGGCTCCTTGAGTCCCGGTATCCTCTCTCTTGACTGTGCGGCATTTGGATCTGTTGGGTCAAGCTCGGTGGTTTTCGGACATCTCGCGAGCCTTCTTGTTTCTGTGATGATGGCTCAGGAAATCTCTCCGATGTTGCTTGACGGGGTGTTGGAGGATTTGCTATAGATGGACCTTGACTTGCTACTCCAGCCGTACTTTCAGACTTGGAGGCTGCCCTGGTAGTGGCTGGCTCGGGCACAGTGCTGATGCCTACGCCGCCACCGACCACTGCCGGATGGTGATCAGGTGCGCTGGGAGACGTCGGACCCCGCTGAGGCGTGAACGGGGTCGGTTGGTTTCCTCCGGATTCGCTGTCTTCTTTTCGACTTCTGCGGCGGCAATGGACAGGAATCGGAGGCACTGACCTAAACTTTGGCCGTTTTGCTGGCTTTGGGTAGGTCGGTCTGGGTGATGGTTATCTCGTAGGTGACGTCGCGGGTGCGTTGTGTTCGTCGTTGTCGTTTGGTGCGGGGGCCGGTGCGGGTGCGGGTGTGTCGGTTGTGGGGTTGGGCGGCGATCGCGGTGAGCAGGGTGGTGGTGGGGTCGGGGTCGTCGTGTCCGCAGTTGACGCAGGGTGCGGGGTCCTGGCTTGCGAGGTGTGCGCGGGTCAGGGCGAGGACGGTGGCGAAGCTGACCGCGTCGGGGTCGATGTTCAGGTCGACGGCGGTGGTCACGGCGAGTCGGACGAGGGCGTTGTAGACGGTCAGTAGCGCCCAGAGTTCCTGGTAGGCGAGTTCGGGGGTGTGTCCGCGTGGTCGGGTGCGGGGTCCCCGCAGGGTGGTCTTCAGTCGTCCGTAGGTGAGTTCGATCTGCCATCGTTCGGCGTAGAGCGCGGCGAGTGTGGTGGCGGGGTGACGGTGGTGGTCGAGCAGGGTGGTCAGGACGCGGTAGCGGCTGTGGGTGGTGCGGCCGGCGCGGTCGCGGGTGGTGACGGTGAACTCGACCAGACGGGCGAGTGTCGGACGGAGTCGGGGCAGGGTGCGGTCGGCGCGGGTGGTGCGGCGGCGGGACAGCATCGCGTCGGACTCGGCGAGTTGCACGAGCGCGGAGCCGTCGGGGAGGACCTCGACCAGTCGGGCGGGCAGGCTCCGGGCGCCGTTCTTGACCCGCCACAGCAGGTGCGCCCCGGTGGCGGCCGCCCGCGTCCAGCGGTCCATGGAGAAGAAGCCCCGGTCGGCGAGGTTGATGGTGCCGGGTTGGAGTTCGCCGATCAGGTCGTCGGCGAGGGCCTGTTCGCTGGTCCCGGAGGAGGCGATGCGGGCGGCGAGGATCCAGCGGGTGCCGCAGGCGACCAGGGCGACCATCCGGGCCTGGGGGAACCGGCCGCCGGTCGGGGTGGTGAACCCGGCCCGTGTCCGTGTCGTGTCGGCCAGGTCGAACACGGTGCCGTCGATCGCGGTGACCAGCAGACCGAACGCGTACGACTCGGGCCCGAACGTCGGTGTGGACCGGGCGGCGTCGGTGAACACCCGCTGGTGCACCGCTGCGGGGAGTCTGCCCCGGGCTTTCGACACCGCCGCGGCGGTCGGTGCGCCCTCCACCCGGGTCCGGGGGAGCCGTGAGGTCACCCGTGCGGTCACCACCGATGTGCTCTCCCGCCGGAACAGGCACAGCCCGAGCACGATCATCACCGTGACCGCTCCGGTCAGCACCCGCCGCCGGGCGTCGACGTGCCCGACCGTGGCCCGCGCCCGTTCGATCAGTGCGGCATCGGCCAGGAGTGGCCACAACCGGCCGGTCACCTGCTCGTCGAGGGTCCCGACACCGGCGGGCCCGGCGATCACCGCTGCCCGCAGCGTCTCCCGCTGATCGGCGGCCTGTCGCACCGCGCTGGCGGACAGCATGGCAGAATTCGACACCGAAGCTCCTGGTTGGAACATGTTGATCTAGTCAATCCATGTCCTACCAGGAGCTTCTTCACGTCCCGCACCCGACCCACACCCACCCCGAAACCGGCGCTATTACCCACAAAACGACCAAAGTTTAGGTCAGTGGAATCGGAGGTCATTACCGCTACCGACGGTCACCCGTTTTGGGTAGCCAGTCAGGCGACGTGGCGTGACGCCAGCAGGCTACGACCGGGTGACGAACTGCTGGCCTCGGACGGCTCCCGCCTGCGGGTCATCGACATCGTCGCCTGCCAGCGGCCCGCCACGGTTTACAACCTCACCGTCGCTGACATCCACACGTACTATGTGTTCGCCGGCACAGCACCGGTACTCGTACATAACTGCGGTGAGCTAATCGCCGGCCCGAATTTGGGATCCCTTCGGGTATCGGCTGCCGATCCTTCAGACTCTGAATTGGCGGCCGCACAGTACATGGCTGCCCGGGGAGGGAATGTTGTTCTTAGGGATCCGGTTGGTCCGAGGGGGACTGCAACAAGTGACCTTCTTGTGGACGGTGTACAGTGGGATGTCTACACCCCCACTACGAGAAATGTGAGCAGAATCGTGAGCGCTGTTGCTACTAAGGGTGGTCAGGTCCGAGGTGGCGGCGTTATTATTGACCTTTCGCAAACGAGCGTTACCGCAGACCAGCTTGCCAATATCCAGGCCAGGATTGCGGGAACGGGCGCGCGTGTGGGTCAGATTGAGGTGATGCCGTGATGGCGAAATTTCTGTGCATATGCGGCACGATAATTCAAACAAGTGGGCCGATCCCTAACGAGCTGGAGTGGAAAATAATTTCGGACCTTGAATTTGATCGATTCGAGGGCCTGGTGGACGCTGAGGAGGTCTATGTGGCGTCCAGGCCGGTATTCAAATGTCACACCTGTGGCCGCCTTTGGATCTTCTGGCGTGGTGTGGATGAGCCACCGCAGTGCTATAAGCCAGAAAGTCCGACTGAATTGGGAGAGGTGGATACCTAAACTAATACGGCAGCCCGGGTTCGTTCTGTAGATGCTGGTTGATGAATTGCCTGGTCGCGGCGGCGGTAGTGGCTGGTCCGGGCGCGTGCCTGGTGTCGACGCCGCCAGTGTGACCAGGTCAGCCAGTGGCTGATCGGGTGGACGGTGTTGGTGATCAGCTTCGCGAAGAGACGGCGGATCTCGGGCAGGGTCAACGCGATCACTGTCTGATCGGCTGCGGTGCGGTCACGGTGTTCACGGGCTGCGATCACGGTCAGGATCGCGTGGGCGAGCATGACGAGGGTGACGTGGCGGTGCCAGGCGTGCCAGCGGCGGACCTGGGGCTCGTCCAGGCCGATGGCCTTACCGGTCTGGAAGCAGGTCTCGATCGACCATCGGGTCCCGGCCACGCGCACGAGCGTGCGCAGCGGAACGGGCCGGGCCGACCAGCAGCGGTAGAAGGCCAACTCGCCGTCGCTGATCCGGCGGCGGATCAGCAGGGTGTGCCGGCCGGGGGACTCGTCGGCGGGTGCGGTGATGGCGATCCAGGCCCAGTCGTAGTAGCGGGAGCCTTTCGACCCGACGCCGGCGGGCAGGCGGTTCCAGGCTCGGGTGGGCAGGTCGGCGGCGAGCCGGTCAGCACGCCGTGGGCCGTCGACCGGACGGGCGGTGACCCGGTGGCTCTTCGCCACGGCCAGGACGTAGCCGATCCCCCTGGCCTGCAGACCGCGGCGCAGGTGCCGGTCACCGCCGTAGGCCTCGTCCGCGGTGACCCACGCCGCCGGCGTGTCCGCGTCGAGGGCACGGGTGAGCATCCGCCGGGCCAGAACGAGCTTGGTCGCGAACTCGACATCGGCGGGGACGCCAGCGGCGGCGCACCGGTCCGGGTCGTCGGTCCATGCCTTGGGCAGGTAGACCTCCCTGTCGATCAACGTGTGACCGCCCGGGGCGGCGTAGGCGAGGTATACCGCGACCTGCGCGTTCTCCACCCGCCCCGCCGTGCCGGTGTACTGCCGCTGCCATTTAGCGAGACCGGTGTCGATCGGCAAATGCCGGAGCAGCGCTCGGCGTAGTGCTGCGGCGGCAACCGACGGCGGCAGCCGGGGAAGCTCGTCGAGTTCTGGGGCGTGGTGTCACCGGTGTGCGCGCGGGGTCGTGGGCCGTGGCGTGTGTGTGCGGTCCGGCTTCGGCCGGACCGCTTCTGGATCTGGTGGAGCAGGTCCTAGCCCAGCAACTCCGGTGTGAGCGCTCCGTGTTCGCCGGCTTTGATCGAGTCGATGAATCTGGCCCAGGTCGGAGTGGTGAAGGCGAGGGTTGGTCCGGCCTGGTCTTTGCTGTCGCGGACTGCGGTGGTGTGGGGCATGTTGGCGACCTCGATGCAGGCGCCGCCGTTGTTGTCGCTGCGGCTGGACTTGCGCCAGGTGGGGTGGGGCGTGTTCATGGTCAGCCTCTGGTGTCGTCTGCGATCTGTTGGATGAGGGTGCGGGATTCGACCGGGCCGAGGGCGGCGGCGGTGAGTCGTTCCCAGAGCCGAGTGTATGCCCGGACGGAGTCGGGTCCGTCGAGGTAGTCGGCATCGGTGAGGGTCTCCAGGTAGACGACTTCGGATGCCAGCTCTTCGCCGAAGCGCAGGATGATGAAGTTGTACGACGAGGTCTCGTAGGTGGGGGCGTCGAACGGGAACACCTGGATCGTCACGTTTGGGCGGTTGGCGAGTGTCGCGAGGTGGGTGAGCTGCTGGTGCATGGCGGCCGAGTCGCCGAGGGTGCGGCGGAGGGCTGACTCGCTGAGGATCAGGTGGAGGTGGGGTCCGTCGGGTTGGTCGATGACCTTCTGTCGTTCGAGTCGTACGGAGATCTGTCGCTCGAGGTCGTCGGTGTGGGTGCGTTGGTTGAGGGCGCGGATGTAGGGCTCGGTCTGGAGGATGCCGGGGATGACTTCTGGTTGGTACCAGCGGATGTGGGTGGCGTCTGCTTCGAGGTCGAGGTATTGGCGGAACCAATCGGGGATGACGTTGCGGTAGCCGCTCCATCGTCCGCGTTGGCGGCCGGCTCGTGCGAGGTCGCGGAGGGGTTCGGCGTCGTCGCGGGTGACGCCGTAGAAGTCGAGGAGCAGGGTGAGGTCGGTTTGGCGGATGCCGGACTGGCCGAGTTCGAGTCGGCTGATCTTGCTGGCTGAGGAGTCGATGATCTTGGCGGCTTCGTCCTGGGTTTTGCCGGCGGCTTCGCGGGCGCGTTTGAGGGCGTTGCCGAGGCGTCGGCGCTGGATCGTCGGGTTGACCATGGTGGTGAGTATCTGACGGCTGTCCCGGTGGGTGTGGGACGTGCCGGGTGGGTTCCCAAAGTGTGTCCTCACACGTACCATCGTTTTTGGACTTGCAAATTAGGAGTGCGGTTCGGGCTTGCGGGAGGTCGTGTGTCTGGGCGTGTCACGTACGAGTCGTACCTGGTGGCGGCGGCGATGACGCTGGCTCGCCGGCATCGGCCGGTGTGGTCCTGGCGCAGGTGGCGGCGGATCTGCCGGTGCGGGTCGGTGTTGCCCTGCCGGGCACGGCACCGGATTCCGATCAACCGGGGTCACTGGCCGGGGGAGACGCGGTGACGACGCATCGACCCGTACGGCCGAGCTGGATCTGCGCTGGCTGTGGCCTTTCGTGGCCGTGCGGGACGCGGCGGCGGGAACTGCTGGCCGAGTACGCGGGGGCGCGGGTGTCGCTGTCGGTGTACCTGGCGACGTGCCTGCTGGACGCGATGGCTGACCTGCCGCAGGACCGCTGCGGCGACGTCTACTGGCGGTTCATGGGCTGGTGGCGGTGAGAGCCGGGGTCGGGCCGGTGGCGGCAACCACCCGGCCCGATCCCGTTCCATCCCTCCGAGAGAGACGTTCCATTTCATCCAAGGGAAGGCAGACGATCATGGACATCTGTGCGTTGACCAGCGCCACGGTGCTCGGCTACCTGGCTGGGTTGTTCTCGTTCCGGGTCAAGAGCCGCTGGTGCCCCAAGTGTGGCGAGCTGACCACCGTCCCGCCGCCGTCCAACCCGATGAGGTAGCCGATCGGCGTCGGCGCATGACAGCAGGTCACCGGCGGTCGGCGTACAGGTGGGAGACGCGTCACTTCCGCAGCTAATGATCGGTTGAGTCCACCGGTTGTTGGCCGACCGGCCCCGACCCGTTCATCGCGGTTGGCCAGGGTCAGCAGCCATGACTGCACAGCACCATGCGATAGACCGCCGCGTCTTCCTGCGCGGCTCGGCCGCCCTCGCCGCCCTACCGGTAGCGGGCAGCCTGCTCGCCGCCGCCCCGGCGTCAGCCGCCCCGGCCACGGCGACCAGCACCGCAGCGGCAGCGGCGGCCGTCACCGGGAACGTGCCGCCGGCACCCAGCTACCCCGGGTTGCCGTTCGTCGACGACTACCTGACCAACACCAGCGCCAACCGGACCCCGCAGACCAACGCGGCGGTACGGATCCTCGCCGGCTTCGAGCAGCTGTGGACCACCGGCAGCAGCTGGGACGACGGCGTACCGCGCAGCGCCGAGGTGTTGCGGGCCAACATCCGCTACGTGGTGAAGGTCGGCGAGGAGCGCACCGACGCCGAGGCGAAGCAGGCGTACGTCTTCGACCGGCAGCACCAGAGCTACAGCGCGATCAGCGGCCTCGGCCCGCTGACGCAGCCGTACCTGGCGGGGTCGCTCGCCGTCACCGGCATCACCGCCGCCCCCGACGGGGTGCCGGCCGGCCGGGTCAGTGACGCGCTGCCGCCGGGTGCGCCAGCCGGCTCGGCGCTCGGCGCCGGCTCCACCTCGTCGGCGCTGGGCACAGTGGTGCAGCTGGTCAACACGATCCGCGGCCCGCACGCCTCCAGCAACCCGAGCAAGTCCACCAACCAGTATCCGCGACCGTGGCGGCTCACCGACGACAGTAAGGTCGTCGAGACCGGCGGTATCCCGGTGCTGGGCGTGCCGGTGTACGCGGCGAACACCGCCGTGGTGCCGCAGCTGCTGCGCCAGCGGGCCGAGAACCCGGCCGACGACGGCGGTTTCCCCAGCGGCCACGCCAATGCCGCCTACCTGGCGGCGCTGGCCTTCGCGTACGCCGTGCCGGAGCGGTTCCAGGAGTTGCTGGCTCGGGCCAGTGACGTCGCGGACAGCCGGATCGTGGCCGGCATGCATTCGCCGGTGGACGTGATCGGTGGGCGGATCCTGGCCACCGCGCTGGCCGCCGCCGTGCTGGCCGACCCGGCGTACGCGCAGCTCAAGGCCGACGCCCGGCGCCAGGCCGCGGAGTATCTCCAGGCCCGCACCGGCACGAGCGCCGACACCTTGTACGCGTACGCCCACTCGGCCGGGCCGGACACCGACCCGTACGCCGACCGGGCGGCGAACCTGGCGAAGGTGACGCCCCGGTTGACGTACATGTTGCCGCAGGCCCGTAAGGACACCCCGTTCACCGTGCCGAAGGGCGCCGAGACACTGATCGAGACCCGGCTGCCGTACCTGGACGCCGAGCAGCGCCGCGAGGTGCTGCGCAGCACCGGGCTGCCGGGCGGCTACCCGCTGCTGGATGGCCCGGAGCAGTGGGGTCGGCTGAACCTGTTCGCCGCCGCCGACGGCTACGGGTCGCTACGCCGGACCGTGCGGGTCACGATTGACGCCGCCGCCGGCGGTTTCCACGCCGCCGACGCCTGGCGCAACGACATCGACGGCGAGGGCATGCTGGTCAAGCTTGGCACCGGTGCGTTGACCCTGTCCGGCGCGAACAGCTACGTCGGCGGCACCCGGCTGGTCGACGGCACCCTGGTGGCGGCGTCCGCGCGGGCGTTGGGCGACGGCCCGGTGGAGCTGCGCGGCGGCACGTTGCGGCTGGACCGCACCGCCGGCCAGCTGTGGGTACGCGGCGAGTACAGCCAGTCCGGCCAGGCGACCCTGGCGGCGAACCTGACCGACAGCGGTGAGCCGTCGCTGGTCGTCGACGCGACGGCGACGCTCAACGGTCGCGCCGCCCTGGTGCTGACCCTGGACCCGGAGCGCCCGCCGGCGGCGAACGCGTCGGTGCCGGTGCTGCGGGCCGCGAAGCTCGTCGGCACGTTCGGGTCGGTCACCGTCACCGGGATCGACGGCTACACGGCCGAGCCGTTCCATACCGCCACCGGTGTGTCGGTGCGGCTGCTGAAGACCGCCTGACAGCTGCCCGACTGACAGACCGGGCCGCGCCGATCGACGCGACCCGGCTGGTCGACCGGGCATCGAGGTGAAGCTGGGACACCCTTTCGTTGCACCGATGGGTGTCCTGGCCGCACTTCGCGAACGTCAGTGGGTGGCGGCGGTCGAGTGGAGGACGGCGTCGAGCGCCTTCAGGTAACCGTCGGTGTATCCGGCCAGGTTCGGGTGGAACGCGTCCTCGACCGCGGTGATGCCGTTGAGCCACGGGTCGTCACTGCAGACCCGGTGCTTGGCGAACAGGTCGTCGACCGGCACGAACACCCCGTACGTCTTGGCAGTCTTCTCGATGGCCTGGTTGAGCTGCACCGCCGCGTTGTTGAGCAAGTTTCGTCGATACTCGTCCAGCGGCGCTTCGACGCAGAAGCTCTGCGCGAACAGTTGGGAGTAGCCGAGGATCACCAGCTTGGCGTTCGGGGCTTTGGCGACGATGTCGCCGTACACCTGCTTCAGGTCGCCCGGCAGCGCCGTCTCGATGATCGCGACGGCCGCGTCCACGGCGGCCTTGCAGGTGCTGTCGTGCAGCGCCTCGATGCATTTCTCCAAAGTGGCGGTGAAGCCGAGGTTGTCGCCGCCGACGGTGATGGTCACCAGCTTCGTGTCCGGCCCGAGGAAGCCCAGCTGGTAGGCGATCACGTCGTCGGTGGTCGCGCCGCTGCACGCCGAGAAGCCGAACGACATGGCGCGGTTGGCGTCGGCGAACTGTGCCGCGTAGGAGTGCTTGCTCTGCTTGCAGTCACCGTCGGTGTACGGCGGCGCGCCGACCCCGGATGAGTACGAGTCGCCGAGCGCGACGTACTGCCGATCGGCTGCACTGGCTGTCGTACCCGCGCTGGCGGCGACTGGCAGAGCGGCGACCGCGCCGACCAGTAGCGCCACCGAGACGGGCAGGATCAGAACGAGGCGGGTTCTTCGGGCATAGTGCAACATCACGGGTACCTCCCCAGTGGATTCATGTTGGAGTGAGGAGAGGATGGGGCATCCGTCGCGGTGAATCAATCGTGGAGCGGACGGCTGTCCGCTTCACGACGGACATTCGCGTTCGACGGTGTGGCTGCGGCACCCTGATGTCGACATCGACCACCGTCCACGTCGGCTGTCGGGAGGACCAATGAGGCAACGAATCCGGCCACGAACGATCGGTGCCACATTGTGGCCGCGTTGGTGGGCACCCTGGTCGCCACGCTGCTGCCCGCCGCGCCCGCCCTCGCCCTGCCCTCGGGCGCCAGCTGGTCGGCTTCGTGGAGCTACTACCACCCCAACGCCTACCAGTACGCGGGCACCCTGCCCGGGGTGAGCCTGACCGGCTACGCAACCGACTACTCCGGCACATCGAACACGGTCGGAACCATCCAGGACACCGCCAACGACGGGCGCTGCGCCCGGGTGATGCTCTATGCCAACGGCGTCGGCTACCTCGTCGACCAGACGATCTGCGGCAACGGCCGCAGCCTGAACTACAGCACCGGAAGCTACAGCCAGGGACTGCTGGTCATCGTCTACCGGATGATCGAGGGCACCTCGACTCACGACAAGGGCTACTACCTCTACATCCCGGGCTCGGCCAGGGACCCGGAGCTACGGACCGTCGGCACCGGGGCGAGTTGGTCCTACTACACCTCGACGGCGTTTCAGTACGCGGTGACCCGGCCCGGTGTCACGCTGGTCGGGTACGGCTCGCACCAGGCGTCCGACCAGCGCTCCTCGCTGAGTACGGTGCAGAAGACCGCGACGTCGGTCGGCTGCGCGACCGCGCGGGTGACCGGCGGGACGGCCACCAGTAGCGGCACCTGCACCAACGGCGGCAGTGCGTCGTTCAGCCGGTTCGACCACACCTACAACCTGGAAGCCTCCGCCTGCTATCAGCCGGTGCCCGGCACCCAGAACTGCCTGGCGCTGAACATCCCCGAGCCCTGGTGACTCCCCGGCGGGCGTAGGCCCAACCGATCCGCGAACTCGGTGAGCTCGTCCCGCTGCTCAGCCGGATCGTCGGCGGCGCTGCCGACCACGATGCGGGTCACTCCCTGCTCGGCGAAGGCCGCGACCCGCTCCGCCGGCATGTCGATAGACCCCCACCGGGTGTACTCGATCGCCGCCGGGTCGCGGCCCGCGTCCGCCGCGACGGAGCGGGCCAACCCCCACTGCGCCGCCCGCTCGTCCGGGGTCAGCATCCCGCCCGGGAAGTAGCCGTCGCCGCGTAGCCCGACCCGCCGGGCGGCGGCCCGGCTCGACCCGCCGACGTGGATCGGCAACGACATCGACCCGTACGGTTTCGGGAAGCTGCAGATCTGATCGAAGTCGAAGAACTCGCCGTGGAACGAGACGCCTTCCTCGCCCCCGGCCCACAACAACCGCATCACGTCGATCGCCTCGTCGGCACGCCGTCCCCGGGAGCGGAAATCGACACCGATCGCCCGCGCCTCACCGGGCAGGCTGCCCAGACCCACGGTCAGCAGCCGCATCCGGCCCTTCGACAGCGCGTCGATGGTGGCCAGCCGCTTGGCGAGCACCACCGGATGGTGGTACGGCAGCAGCAGCACGCCGGTGCCGAGCAGCAGTCGGTCGGTTGCCGCCGCCACGAACGCCAGCAGGTCCAGCGGGTCGGCGAACGGCAGCGACGGCGGGATCTGCACCGGCCCGACCGACGCTCCCGGATACAGCACCACATGCTCTGGTACGTACAACGCTTCGAACCCGCACGCTTCGGCATGCCGGGCGTATGTGACAAGCCGGTCCGGGTCGGTGCCGTGCAACGGGGTGCTGTAGCTGACCGCGAACCTCACTGCCGTCGCCGATGCGTCCGGGTCCGATCGAGCTGGCGTCGCAGTTGCTCCCGTACGGTGGCCAGCCGCTGCAGCGCGGCATCGACCTCGGTCAGCTTGCGGCTCAGCACGGAGATCGAGTCGGGGCAGACGTCGCCGGTCGGGTTCCCGGCCCGTAGGCAGGTCACGAACGGGCGGATGTCGTCCAGGTCGAAGCCGGCCGCGAGCAGCGACCTGATCTCCTCGACCACTCGCAGTTCGGTGTCGTCGTAGTCGCGGTAGCCGTTGGCGCAGCGCCGGGGACACACGAGCCCCCGGGCCTCGTAGTAGCGCAGCATCCGGGCGCTCGTCGCGGCCCGCTGCGCAAGTTCGCCGATCAGCATCCGAACCTCCGTCCTTGCCGTGGCCGCGACGCTAAACCTTGACATCGGTGAGAAGGCAACCGACAGCCGACGGCGGAACCCCAGGGGGTCAGCCGAGGCTGGCCGCCATCCGGCGTACCGCCTCGGTGATCGTCTCCGGTGCGGCGGCCAGGTTCAGCCGGGCGTGCCCGGCGCCGCCGCTGCCGAAATCCCCGCCGGCGCTCAACGCCACCCGCCCCCGGTCGAGGAACGCGGCGGCCGGGTCGTCACCCAACCCCAACGCCCGGCAGTCCAGCCAGGCCAGGAAGGTCGCCTTGCCCGGCGGGTACCGCACCTGCGGCAGTTGCGCCGCGAGCAGGTCGGCCAGCAGCCGCCGGTTCGCGTCGACCGCCGACCGTACGGTGTCCAGCCAGTCGCCGCCGTCGCGGAACGCCGCCGTGTGCGCGATCACCCCGAGATGGTTGACTCCGTGGCCAACCTCCTCCGGCAGCCGGGCCAGGTCGGCCGCGGCCGCTGGCCCGGCGACCGCGAGGGCGGCCTTCAACCCGGCCAGGTTCCAGCCCTTGGAGCCGGAGATCAGCGTCAGGCCGTCGTCGGCGCCGGGCACCGACAGGTACGGCACGAACGTCACACCGGACGCGGTCATCGGTGCGTGAATCTCGTCGACCACCACCCGTACGCCGTGCCGGCCGGTCAACTCCGCCACGGCGGCCAGCTCGTCGGCGGTGTGCACCGTCCCGGTCGGGTTGTGCGGACTGCACAGCAGGTACGCCGCCCGGCGGCCACCCGCGCGGGCGGCGGTGAACGCCCCGGCCAGCGCGTCAAGGTCCAGCCGGCCGTCCGACCCGAGCGGGGCCTCCCGCACCGGCCGACCCAGGTTGCGCAGGAACCCGTAGAACGGCGGGTACACCGGCGGGTTGATCACCACCGTGTCGCCCGGCCCGGTCACCAGCTTCAGCATCTCGACCGCGCCGAGCATCACGTCCGGCACGATCGCCGTGCGCGCCGGGTCCAGACCGTCCCACCCCCACCGTTCGGCCGCGAACCCGGCGACCGCCTCGGCGTAACCGGCACCGGTGGCGTAACCGAGATCACCGGCACGCACCGCCGCGTCGATCGCCGTGACGACCGGTCCGGCCGGGTCGACGTCCATTTCCGCCACCCACACCGGCAGCACGTCAGCCGGGTAGAGCCGCCACTTGATGCTGGTCCGCTGCCGGGCCCGGTCCAGCGGCACCCACGGCCCCTGCGGTGGTGTCGTCACCGTCGCCTCCGATCCAGGACGTTCGTTCACCCTGATCCGCTCGCGGTCGGCTCGACCGCCTTCAGCAGTTCATACATTCCCGACGAGGGGTTGTCGTTGGGGAACGTCGCCTGATTCCGGTCGTGCCGCCGCCCGAGCAGTGCGGCGCGTCGTGCCGCCGCCTGCCGTTGCTGCAGGTAGCGCGTCGGGTCGATCCGCTTGCCGGTACGGCCGTCGAGCTTGCGGCTACGCCGTTCGGCCTCAGCAGTGGTGAGGAACGCCGTCTGGTCCTGAAAGTGCAGGATGAGCCACAGCTCGAAGCACGGGTTGCTGACCGCCAGTCGAATGCCGTGTTTCGCTGCCAGCCGGATGGCCCGGTCGAGGTGCGGATGGTGCTTGGGCCATTCGACGTCGAACACGCACCAGCATTCGTCGACCTCGTCGTCCCCGCTACGTTCTATCGCCCGGTTGACCAGGGTCAGCGGAACCCCTCGCTCCGGGTCGATCTCGATGTTGATCGATGTGCTGTCCCTGATGTGCGGAAGCCGGCGGAGCGCGTTCAGGTAGTCCGGCTCCGACGCCTCGCCTTCGCAGAAGATGACGATCGTCCTGCGCTCGGGGCGGGTCGCAGTCCGCCGTCGCAGGTCCTTGGCCCGCGTCCGTCTCGGTGTCACCGGTCAGCCGATCAGTCCGAGTGCCCGGAGGATCTCGGTGCGGTCGACGTCGGGTAGCGCGCCGAACCGCCCGTGCAGGTACGCCTTTTCGAGGTTCTGCGACCGGCGTACGCGTTCGCCGGCGAACTCGGCGAGCGCGCCGAGGCGGGTCGCGCCGTCAGCTGCCTTTTCGGTCAGCCAGACCTCGTCCCGGTTCAGGTGATTGAGCAGGCTGGTGTCGTGCGACGTGAAGATCAGCTGTGCTCCCGAGGGGTTCGTCGCGGGGTCGGTGAACAGCCGGATGAGCTGCATGGACAGTGTCGGGTGCAGGCTTGCGTCCAGCTCGTCGAACAGCAGCAGGGAACCTGCTTTCAGCGCGGTCAGCACCGGGCCGATGAGCTGGAACCAGGTACGAGTGCCCTCCGACTCGGCACCGAAATCCAAGGGGACCGCTTCGCTTTCCGTGCGATGCACCAACCGGACCCGTCGTCGACGGCCCGGCGGTGTCAGATCCTGATCAGCAGCTGCACCGTCATCGATCAGCACGTCCTCGATGCCGAGGTCGGCCATCCGCAGCAGCGCCAACGCCTGGGCCCGGTCCGGACGCAGGTCCTCGAACCACGCGGGTTGCAGCTGATCGGGGCCGGTCTCCTCGAACCAGTACCTGGTCGAGAGGCTTGCCGCCCGCCTCACGAACGGGCGGCGCCGAGCCATTTGCCCCAGTGTCTGGACGTTCAACAGTGCGTGGGCGGGGCCGGTGACGAGGGGCTCGCGGAACCGTCGGGCAGCTGACAAGGCGAGAGTACGGGCGGTCAGCAGCTCACGGGTGCCCGACAGGTGGCCGAGGCCCCGTTGCAGCGTCAGCTCGTCGCCTTCGCGTTCGAAGATCCGACGCCGCTTGCGCTCCGGATAGTGGAACAGACCTTCGTAGCGGATCGCGTCGGTGTCGAGCTCGACGACGTACTCGAAGCGGACCCCGCCGAGGATCAGCTCTACGGTGAACTCCGACGGGCGTCGCGGACCGTCGCCGAACGCGAACGGCTCGACCGGGATCCCGTCGTCCCAGAACCGCAGCGAGTCGGCGACCGCGTCGCGTAGCCAGCCGAGTGCGGCGACCACGTTCGACTTGCCGGAGGCGTTGGGACCGTAGATGGCGGCGACCGGCAGCAGGCTCTCGTCGATACTGTCGACCCGCTGCACCGCCGGCCGGTCCCGGTCGACGGCGACCATCGACAGCTCGACCGGTCCGAGGATCGAGCGGAAGTTCGCCGCCTCGAAACGGATCAGCACAGCACCTGCCTCCTAGCGCATGACCCCGCAACCATACCGCAGTATCCGGCGGAAATTGACAGAATCGCGGCTCTGTCGACGCCCAGCCGACGTCAAGCGCGGTCAGTCGGCGGCGGTGACCGGACGCCAGCCCAGCGGGGTGGAGAGCACCATCGTGCTGGACGGCTGACCGTACGGGGCGAGCCGGTCGATCACGTCCTCGAAGGCGTCCATCGACGCCGCCGCCACCTTCAGCATCGAGCAGGCGTCGCCGGTGATCCGGTGGATCTCCAGGATCTCCGGCCAGGTCGGCACCTGCGGGTCGCGCAGGATGCAGTGCGACCCGTAGCAGGACATCCGGATCAGCGCGATCACCGTCCAGCCGGCCCGGGTCAGGTCGACGTGCGCGTGGTAGCCGCTGACCACCCCGGACTCCTCCAGCCGGCGGACCCGCTCGGCCACCGCCGGCGGCGACAGGTGCACCCGGCGGGACAGCTCGCTGAAGGAAAGTCGGGCATCGGCCTGCAACTCACGCAGCAGCGCCCAATCCATCTCGTCCACGGACACTTTCCCTTCGTTAACCGACCACCCAAATCTAGCCACGGACCTGCAGGTCGCGGCCGCGTACCGCCGTTGATCCGGTATTCAGCCGCGGACCGCAAGTCGGCAATCATGGGCGACACAGCAAAGGAGGGCAGCCGACGTGAACAGCACCGACGTGGCCAGCCCACCGGCCGTGCGGCCGGTGGACGCCGCCGAACGCGACGCCCGCGCCGCCGCGAACGCCGGCGAGCCGACCCTGGAGTTCGGCGACCGGGTGCCGTACGACGCCTACGTGCACGCCAGCACCCTGCACAGCCTGCAGCGCACCCTCAGCGACGACCCCGGCGAGATGTCGTTCCTGATGGTCAGCCAGATCATGGAGCTGTACTTCGGGCTGACCCGCCACGAGCTGCGCCACGCTCAACGGCTGATCCGCGCCGACCGGGTGTGGGAGGCGCTCGCCCCGCTGCGCCGCGCCGCCCTGCACCTGGAAGGGCTCAACGCCTCCTGGCAGACGCTGCGCTGGATGACCCCGGCCGACTTCAACCGGTTCCGTAACCTGCTCGGTGAGGGCTCCGGTTTCCAGTCGGCGATGTACCGGCAGTTGGAGTTCATCCTCGGCATCCGGACCCCGTCGCTGATCCGCCCGTTCCGCCGCCAACCCGACGTGTACGCCGAGCTGGAGCAGGCCCTGCACACGCCGAGCCTGTGGGACGACGTGATCGCCCTGCTCGCCCGCGCCGGCCACGACATCCCGGCCGACCTGCTGGGCCGCGACGTCGCCACCGAACACGAACCGCACCCGGCCGTCGAGGCCGCCTGGGTGGAGGTCTACCGGGTCAACGGCCCGGACAACCATCTGCGGCTGCTCGGCGAGGCGTTGACCGAGGTCGCCGAACAGTTCGGCGACTGGCGCTACAAGCATCTCAAGGCGGTGCAGCGCACCATGGGCGCCAAGGTCGGCAGCGGCGGCTCCGCCGGGCTGGCCTGGCTGCAACGCAGCATGAACCGGGTGGTGTTCCCCGAGATCTGGTCCGCCCGGACCAGCATGTGAGAGGCTGCCGCATGTTCACAGAGGACGACGCCCGTCGCCGCGACGCCGCCGACCCGGGCCACCGCGACCTGTTCCACATCCCGCCGGCCACCGGCGGCGACCACCCCGACGTCGCCTACTTCGCCGGCAACTCCCTCGGCCTGCAACCGAAGGCCACCCGCGCCGAGCTGCTCGACGACCTCGACGACTGGGCCCGGCTCGGCGTCGAAGGCCACCTCGAAGCCGGCCGGCCGTGGCTGCCGTACCACGAGTTCCTCACCGACACCGCCGCGCGACTGGTCGGCGCCCTGCCCAGCGAGACCGTGGTGATGAACTCGCTGACGGTCAACCTGCACCTGCTGATGGTGTCGTTCTACCGGCCGACCGGCGACCGCACCCGCATCGTCATCGAGGACTCGGCGTTCCCGTCGGACAGCTACGCGGTGCGCAGCCAGGCCGCCTTCCACGGCCTCGACCCCGACCGTACGGTGGTCCGGCTGCGCCCGCGCCCCGACGAGGACACCCTGCGCACCGCCGACGTCGTCGACTACCTGCGCACCGACGGCGACCGGGTGGCGTTGGTGCTGCTCGGCGGGGTCAACTACCTCACCGGCGAGCTGCTGGACATCCCGACGATCACCGCCGCCGGCCGGGCCGCCGGCGCGATCGTCGGCTGGGACCTGGCGCACGCCGCCGGCAACGTGCCGCTGCGGCTGCACGACTGGGGTGTCGACTTCGCCGCCTGGTGCTCCTACAAGTACCTCAACTCCGGGCCGGGTGCCCTGGCCGGCGCGTACGTGCACGAACGCCACCACGGCGATCCGACGCTGGCCCGCTTCGAAGGCTGGTGGAGCACCGAGCCGGCCACCCGGTTCGAGATGACCCCGGTGTCGCGGCCACCGGCCAGCGCCGACGCCTGGCAGGTCTCCAACCCGCCGATCTTCGCGATGGGTCCGGTCCGTACCTCGTTGCAGATCTTCGACAAGGTCGGCATGGCGGCGCTGCGCGACCGCAGCGAACGGCTCACCGGCTACCTCGAACAGCTGCTCGACGAGACCCTGCCGGGCCGGCCGGTCAGCGTCGTCACCCCCCGGGATCCGGCCCGACGCGGCTGCCAACTGTCGCTGCGCATCAGTGGCGGGGCGGGTGCCACCGGCGGCGGGGCGCACGCGTTGACCGCCCGGCTGCGCCACGAACACGGGGTGATCGCCGACGCCCGCGAACCGGACATCGTCCGGCTCGCCCCGGTACCGCTGTACTCGACGTACCACGACTGCTGGCGGGCCGCCCGGGCGCTCGCCGCGACCCTCCCAGCGAAAGGCGGCGACGATGTCTGAACGCGCACCCGTCGCGGTGGTCGGCGCCGGCCTGGCCGGCAGCCTGCTCGCCTGCTTCCTGGCCCGCCGCGGCCTGCCGGTCACCCTCTACGAGCGCCGACCCGACCCGCGACGCGGCACCGCCGAACGCGGCCGGTCGATCAACCTGGCGCTGTCCGAACGCGGCCTGGACGCGCTGCGCCGCATCGGCCTGGCCGACCAGGTGCTCGCCGACGCGCTGCCGATGCCCGGCCGGATGATCCACCCGGTCGACGGAGACCTGGACTTCCAGCCGTACAGCGCCGACGGGCAGCGGGCGATCAACTCGATCAGCCGGGGCGCGCTCAACAACGCGCTGCTCGACGCCGCCGAGGCCGCGCCCGGCGTCACCGTCGTCTTCGACCACCGGCTCGTCGGCCTCGACCCGGACACCGGCGAGGCGACCTTCGACACGCCGCAGGGCACGGTCCGCGCGGACGCGCAGGTCGTGCTCGGCGCCGACGGCGCCGGTTCGGCGGTACGCGGCCAACTGCTCGCCCACGGCCTGGTCGACGAGAGCCTCGACTTCCTCGACTACGGCTACAAGGAGCTGACCATCCCGGCGGTCGGCGGCGACTACGCCCTCGACCCGGGTGCGCTGCACATCTGGCCGCGCGGCACGTCGATGATGATCGCCCTGCCGAACCCGGACCGCTCCTTCACCTGCACCCTGTTCTGGCCGACCGGCGGTACGTCGAGTTTCGCCTCGCTGAGCAGCCCGGCGGCGATCGAACGGCACTTCCGTACCCACTACCCGGACGTGCCGCCGCTGGCACCGGACCTGGTGGACGACTACCAGCACAACCCGGTCGGTCTGCTCGGCACGGTGCGCTGCGACCCGTGGCAGGTCGGCGGCCTGGTGGCGCTGGTCGGCGACGCCGCCCACGCGGTCGTGCCGTTCTACGGCCAGGGCGCCAACTGCGCCTTCGAGGACGTCGTCGAGCTGGACCGCTGCCTCGACGACACCGGCGGCGACTGGGCGGCGGCGCTGCCGCTGTACCAGTCCCGCCGCCAGGACAACGCCGAAGCGATCGCCCAGATGGCCCTGGCGAACTTCGTCGAGATGCGCGACAAGGTCGCCTCCCCGACGTTCCAGACCTTCCGCAAGGTCGAACACGCCCTGGAACGGGCGTTGCCGGGGCGCTACGTGTCCCGGTACGAAATGGTCTCCTTCACCACCATCCCGTACGCCGAGGTCAGGCGTCGGGTCCGCCGCCAGCACCAGCTGCTGGCGGCGGCGGTGGCCGGGACGGCGGCGCTGTCAGTAGGGGCACTCGGCGCCGCCGTCCACCGGCTCGTCCGGAAGGGACGCTCATGACCCTGTGGCACCCCGACCTGTACGCCGGTCGGCCGGCCGCTGCCGGTCCCGGCCTGCTGCGCAACTTCGTCGACGGCCGGTTCGTCGACACCGGGAAGCGGTTTGCGAAGGTGTCGCCGGTGTCCGGGGAGACGGTGTTCGAGGTGGCGGAGGCCGATTCTGCGACGGTCGACGCGGCCGTCGCGGCGGCCCGCGCGGCGCTGCGCGGGCCGTGGGGCGGCATGGCCGAACGGGACCGGGCGGCGGTGTTGCGGGCGGTGGCCGACGAGTTGGACCGCCGGTTCGACGACCTGGTCGCTGCTGAGGTCGCGGACACCGGTAAGCCGGTCAGCCAGGCCCGGACCCTGGACATTCCGCGCGGGGCGGCGAACTTCCGGGCGTTCGCGGAGATCGCCGCGACCGCGCCGACCGAGTCGTTCACCACGGTCACGCCGAGCGGCGGCCGGGCGTTGAACTACGCGGTCCGCAAACCTGTCGGCGTCGTCGCGGTCATCGTGCCGTGGAACCTGCCGCTGCTGCTGCTCACCTGGAAGGTCGCCCCGGCGCTGGCCTGCGGCAACGCCGTCGTCGTCAAGCCGAGTGAGGAGACCCCGGCGTCGGCGACGCTGCTCGCCGAGGTGATGGCGGCGGTCGGCGTACCCGACGGGGTGTTCAACCTGGTGCACGGCTTCGGGCCGGGCGCGGCGGGGGAGTGGCTGACCACCCACCCCGGCGTCGATGCGATCACCTTCACCGGTGAGTCGGCGACCGGGTCGGCGATCATGCGGGCCGCCGCCGACGGGGTGAAGGCGGTCTCGTTCGAGCTCGGCGGCAAGAACGCCGGCCTGGTCTTCGCCGACGCCGACCTGGACGCCGCCGTCGCCGGCTCGGTGCGGTCGTCGTTCACCAACGGCGGCCAGGTGTGCCTGTGCACCGAGCGGCTGTACGTGCAGCGGCCGGTCTTCGACGAGTTCGTCGACCGGCTGGCGGCCGCCGCCCGCGACGCCCGGTACGGCTGGCCCGCCGACGAGACGATCTCGACGATGCCGCTGATCTCGCGCGGCCACCGGGACAAGGTGCTCGGCTACTACGACCTGGCCCGCGCCGAAGGCGCGCAGGTCCTCGCCGGTGGCGGCGTGCCGGCCTTCGGCGACCCCCGTGATGGCGGCGCATACGTGCAGCCGACCGTGTTGACCGGGCTCGACTCCTCGGCGCGGCTGGTGCGCGAGGAGGTGTTCGGCCCGGTCTGCCACATCGCCCCGTTCGACACCGAGGAGGAGGCGTTCGCGCTGGCCAACGACTCCGACTACGGACTGGCCGCAACGGTGTGGACCCGCGACGTGGGGCGGGCGCACCGGGCCGGTGCCGGACTGGACGCGGGCATCGTCTGGGTGAACACCTGGTTCCTGCGGGACCTGCGCACCCCGTTCGGCGGAGTGAAGGCCTCTGGGGTGGGCCGGGAGGGCGGCGTGCACTCGCTGGACTTCTACTCCGAACTGACAAACGTCTGTGTGGATTTCTCATGACTGTGGACATCGAGGCCGCTGTCGCGGCGCTGACCGGGGCGTACGACACCGGGGTGCCGTGCCCGCCGCTGCGCGACCGGCTGCTGCCCGCCGGCGACGCGGCCGCCGCGTACGCGGTGCAGCGGGCGACCGTCGCCGGCTGGTCGGCCGTCGGCCGCCGCCGGGTCGGCGCGAAGATCGGCCTGACGTCGCCGGCGGTGCAGGCCGCGTTCGGCGTCTACCAGCCCGACTTCGGGGTGCTCTTCGCCGACATGGCGGTGCCGGATGGCGACGAGGTCGACCTGGCCGGGCTGATCCAGCCCAGGGTGGAGGCCGAGGTGGCGTTCGTGCTCGGCGCGGATCTGCCGGACGGGCCGGCGACCGTGGTCGACGTGCTGCGGGCCACCGACTTCCTGCTACCGGCGATCGAGATCGTCGACTCCCGGATCACCGACTGGGACATCTCCATCGTGGACACCGTGGCGGACAACGCCTCGTCCGGGCTGTTCGTCCTCGGCGACCGGCCGGTGCCGGCCGCCTCGGTGGACCTGCGCGAGTGCGGCATGGTGCTCGAATCGGCCGGTGAACCGGTGTCGGTCGGCGCCGGGGCCGCCTGCCTCGGCAACCCGGTGCACGCCGTCGCCTGGCTGGCCTCGACCATGGCCGCCGCAGGGGATCCGCTGCGGGCCGGCGACATCGTGCTCTCCGGCGCGCTCGGCCCGATGGTGCCGGTCACCCCGGGGGCGGCGTACGAGGCACGCATCGCCGGGCTCGGCACGGTACGGACCAGATTCAGCGCCAAACCGGCCGGCCGGTCGGGCGACGGCGAGTCAGGGGAGGGACGGTAATGGGTGTCGGAGTGGCGGTGATCGGGTCGGGCAACATCGGCACCGACCTGATGATCAAGGTGCTGCGGTTGTCGGAGTCGCTGCGGATGGTGGCGATGGTCGGCATCGATCCGGAATCCGACGGGCTGGCCCGCGCCCGCCGCCTCGGCGTGGCGACCACGAGTGATGGGGTCGACGGCCTGGTCGCGATGCCCGAGTTCGCCGACGTGCGACTCGTCTTCGACGCCACGTCGGCGGGCGCGCACCGGCGCAACAACGAGATCCTGCAGGCGCACGGGCGGACCGTGGTCGACCTGACCCCGGCCGCGATCGGCCCGTACGTGGTGCCACCGGTCAACCTGGACGCGCACCTGGCCGAGCCGAACGTCAACATGGTCACCTGCGGTGGGCAGGCCACCGTACCGGTCGTCGCCGCCGTCGCGGCGGTGGCCCCGGTCGCGTACGCGGAGATCGTCGCCTCGATCGCGTCCCGCTCGGCCGGTCCGGGCACCCGGGCCAACATCGACGAGTTCACCCAGACCACCGCCCGCGCCCTGGAAGTCGTCGGCGGTGCCGGCACAGGTAAGGCGGTCATCGTGCTGAACCCGGCCGACCCGCCGCTGCTGATGCGCGACACCGTCTACTGCCTGATCCCGGCCGGCGTCGACACCGGCGCGGTCGCCGAATCGGTGGACGCCATGGTCGCGTCGGTCGCCGGGTACGTGCCCGGCTACCGGCTCAAACAGGCCGTGCAGTTCGACCCGGTCGACGCGTACGTGCCGGCGCTGGGCAGCCACTTCACCGGTGTCCAGGTGTCGGTGTTCCTGGAGGTCTCCGGTGCCGGGCACTACCTGCCCGCGTACGCCGGCAACCTCGACATCATGACCTCGGCCGCGCTGCGCACAGCGGAACGTCTGGTCGCCCTCCGGGAAGGGGCTCAGCGATGACCCGGCTGTACGTGCAGGATGTGACGTTGCGCGACGGCATGCACGCCATCGGGCACCGCTACACCGTCGACCAGGTGCGGCAGATCGCCGCCGCCCTCGACGCGGCCGGGGTCGACGCGATCGAGGTCGCCCACGGCGACGGCCTGGCCGGCTCGTCCGTCACCTACGGCCACGGCGCGGCGTCGGACGCCGACTGGATCCGTGCCGCCGCCGAGTCGATCAGCCGGGCGACGCTGACCACGCTGCTGCTGCCCGGCATCGGCACCATCGACGACCTGCGGGCCGCCCGCGACCTCGGCGTCACCAGCGTCCGGATCGCCACCCACTGTACCGAGGCCGACGTCGCCGCCCAGCACATCTCCTGGGCCCGCGACAACGGTATGGACGTCGCCGGGTTCCTGATGATGTCGCACATGAACACCCCGGCCGGGCTCGCGCAGCAGGCCAAGCTGATGGAGTCGTACGGGGCGCACTGCGTCTACGTCACCGACTCCGGCGGCCGGCTGCTGATGGACGACGTCGCCGCCCGGGTCGACGCCTACCGGCAGGTCCTCGACCCGGCCACCCAGATCGGCATCCACGCCCACCACAACCTGTCCCTCGGCGTGGCCAACAGCGTCGTCGCCGTGCAGCACGGCACCACCCGGGTCGACGCCTCCCTCGCCGGCATGGGCGCCGGGGCCGGCAACGCCCCCCTCGAGGTCTTCACCGCCGTGGCCGACCTGCACGGCTGGAAACACGGCTGCGACACGTTCGCCCTGATGGACGCCGCCGAGGACCTGGTGCGGCCGCTGCAGGACCGGCCGGTCCGTGTCGACCGGGAAACCCTGTCGCTCGGCTACGCCGGGGTGTACTCCAGCTTCCTGCGCCACGCCGAACGCGCAGCTGACCGCTACGGCCTCGACGTGCGGTCCATCCTGGTCGAACTCGGCCGCCGCAGGATGGTCGGCGGCCAGGAGGACATGATCACCGACGTCGCCCTCGACCTCGCCAACGGAGAGCGCCCGTGACCGCCACCAGCATCGACCCCGCCGACCTGGCCGCCCGGCTCGACGAGGCGGCGGTCACCGGCACCCCGATTCCGCAGCTCGCCGACGCCCACGGCGTCGACGTTGACGCCGCGTACCGGGTGCAGCAGGCCCTGATCGCCCGCCGCACCGGCCGGGGCGAACGCCTCGTCGGTGCGAAGATGGGGCTGACCAGCCGGGCGAAGATGGCGCAGGTCGGCGTCGACTCCCCGATTCTCGGCCAACTCACCGACACCACGCAGGTACCCGACGGCGGCAGCGTCGACATCTCCGGGCTGATCCACCCCCGGGTCGAACCGGAGATCGCCTTCCTGCTGGACCGGCCGCCGACACCCGGGATGCCGTTCACCGACGCGGTGCGGGCCGTCGCCCCCGCGCTGGAGGTCATCGACTCCCGGTACGCCAACTTCACCTTCTCGCTGCCCGACGTGATCGCCGACAACACCTCGGCCGCCCTGTTCACCGTCGGGCAGTGGCAGCCGGTCCCGGACGGCGTCGACAACCTCGGCGTACTCCTCGACATCGACGGACGCACGGTGCAGACCGGATCCACCGCCGCCATCCTCGGCGACCCCCGCCGCGCCCTGACCGCCGGCATCGCCCTCGCGGACCGGCACGGCCCGGCTTTGCGGGCCGGGTGGATCTTCCTGGCCGGCGCGGCCACCGCCGCGGTGCCGCTCGCCCCCGGCGCGCACGTGCGGGCCACCGTCCAGGGGCTCGGCACCGCCGCCTTCACCACCACCGGAGGTACGCGATGACCGCGCACCTGGTCGCTGGCAAGGCCACCCCACGCGGGGCGTTCCCGCACGTCAAGGTCGCCGGCGGGTTCATCTTCGTCTCCGGCACGTCCAGCCGCCGCCCCGACAACACCATCGCCGGGGCCACCGTCGACGAATACGGCACCACCCAACTCGACATCCGCGAACAGACCCGCGCGGTGATCGCCAATATCGCCGACCTGCTCGCCGCCGCCGGTGCCAGCCTCGCTGACCTGGTCTCGGTCACCACGTACCTGGTCAACATGAACGACTTCGGCGGCTACAACCAGGTCTGGGCGCAACACTTCGACCACACCGGACCCGCCCGGACCACCGTCGCCGTTCACCAACTGCCGCACCCGCACCTGCTCATCGAGATCCAGGCTGTCGCCGTGGCACCGGCCGACGCCCCCACCCGGAAGGAGTGACACCCGTGAGCGACATCGCCGAACCGGTCAACTTTCCCAACTGGGTCAGTGAGAACGAGCATCTGCTCAAGCCGCCGGTGAACAACAAGCAGCTGTTCCCCACCGGCGACGATTTCATCGTGCAGGTCGTCGGCGGCCCCAACCAGCGCACCGACTTCCACGTCGACCCGTACGAGGAATTCTTCTACCAGGTCAAAGGCAACATGCACGTCAACCTGATGACCGACGACGGGCCGCAGACCGTGCACATTCGCGAAGGCCAGATGTGGGTGCTGCCCGGATTCGTACCGCACTCGCCGCAACGCCCGGAGGCCGGCTCGATCGGGGTCGTCATCGAACGGGTCCGCGAGGAGGGCACCCTGGAGAAGTTCCAGTGGTACTGCCTCGACTGCGGCAACCTGGTGCACGAGGTGGAGTTGCAGGTGCGCGACATCGTCGCCGACCTGCCGCCGGTCTTCACCGCTTTCTACGGCGACGAAGCCGCGCGTACCTGCGACAAGTGCGGTGCCCTGCATCCGGGCAAGGGCTGATCGTCGCCGTGACCGACGCCGGGCAGACCATCGACGTCCACACCCACCTGGTGCCCAAGGGCTGGCCGGATCTCGCCGCCGCCTGTGGCGGGACCGGCTGGCCGTGGCTGCGGGTCGACTCCGAACGCGCCGCCATGATCATGGTGGGTCAGACGGAGTTCCGGCCGGTCGGCCCGCAGACCTGGGACCCCGCCACCCGGCTGTCCGACATGGACGTCGACGGGGTCGACGTGCAGGTGGTCTCCCCGACGCCGGTGTTCTTCGCCTACGACCGGCCCGCCGACCAGGCGGTCAAGGTGGCCCGGATCTTCAACGACCTGACCCTGGAGGTCACCGCCGCCGGTGTCGGTCGGCTGATCCCGTTCTGCCAGGTGCCGTTGCAGGACCCGGACGCCGCCTGCGCCGAGCTGGACCGCTGCCTGGCCGCCGGCCACGCTGGGGTGGAGATCGGCAACCACGTCGGCGACCGTGACCTCGACGACGCCGGCATCGTCGCCTTCCTGCGACACTGCGCCGACGTCGGCGCGCCGGTGTTCGTCCACCCGTGGGACATGCCGGACGGGCCACGGCTGGACCGCTGGATGGCCCGCTGGCTGTCCGGCATGCCCGCCGAGACCCACCTGTCGATCCTGGCGCTGATCCTCGGCGGCGGCTTCGATCAGCTGCCCCGTACGCTGCGGATCTGCTTCGCCCACGGCGGCGGCAGCTTCCCGTTCTGGCTGGGCCGCGCCGACAACGCCTGGCACCGCCGGGGCGACGTGGTACGCGGCCGCTCGGCGCACCCGCCGAGCCACTACCTGGACCGGTTCTACGTCGACTCGGTGGTGTTCGACCCGGCGGCGCTGCGGCTGCTGGTCGACACGATGAGTGCCGACCGGGTGCTCCTGGGCAGCGACTACCCCTACCCGCTGGGGGAACGGCCGGTCGGCGCGGTGATCGACAAGGCGGACTTCCTCACCGCCGACCAGCGGGCTGCCCTGAGCGGCGGCAACGCCTACCGGTTCCTTACCGGCTGACCGTCGGCGACCTGCCGGAGCAGGGTGGCGAGTTCGTGCAGCAGTTGCGGCGGGCAGTCGGCGAACGGGCTCGCCGCCAACGTCGCCGTGATGATCTCCTGGCGTACCTGTCGGCCCTTGTCGGTGAGGGCGAGCACCCGGCCTCGCCGGTCGGTGGGGTCGACGCCGCGTTCGACCAGTCCGCGCTCGATCAGCTGGTTGGCGATGAAGCTGAGGTTGGGGGCGTTGCAGTACAGGCGCTCGGCGAGCGTCTTCATCGACGGTGCTGGTCCGGTCGGGTCGATCGCCCACAGCGCCTGCGCGGTCGCGTTGGTCAGCCCGTGGGCGGTCAGGGCGGGTTCGAGCCGGTCGCTGGTCGTCATGAAGATCTCGTGGTTGGCGCGGATGGCGTCGACGAGGTCCCGGTGGTCCACCGGCCGACGGTACCACTTGCGCTTCGAGTCTCGAACTATTACGGTCTGAAACGCTTCGAGTCTCGAAGTATATCGTCAAAGCTGAGGAGCCGCACCATGACCCAACTGGCCGAACCGCTCGAACTGCCCAGCGGGCAGGTCCTGCCGAACCGGATCGCCAAGGCCGCCATGGAGGAGTTCCTGGCCGTCGACGGTCAGCTGCCCGGCACCGAGCTCGCCACGCTCTACCAGCGCTGGGGTGCCGGCGGAGCGGGGCTGCTGATCACCGGGCACGTCATGGTCGACGAGCGGGCCCTCGCCGACCCCTCCGACGTCGTGCTCGCGGACCGTACCCCGCTGGAACCGTTCCGGCGCTGGGCGGCGGCGGCGACCGCTGGCGGTGCCCGCGCCTGGATGCAGATCAACCACCCCGGTCGGGTCGTCTACGCGGACATGCCGGGGCTGGCCTGGTCGGCGTCGGACATACCGGTCAGCATCGGGCGGCTGTCCCGCTTCTTCGCCCAACCCACCGCGATGACGCCGGAACAGATCGACGAGGTCGTCGACCGGTTCGCCCGGACCGCGCAGCGAGCCGTCGAGGCCGGATTCGACGGGGTGGAGATCCACGCCGCCCACGGCTACCTGATCAGCCAGTTCCTCTCCCCGCTGACCAACCGGCGGACCGACCGCTGGGGAGGTGAACTGCTCAACCGGGCCCGGCTGCTGATAGACGTCGTTACCGAGGTCCGGCGTCGACTGCCCGACGGCGCGGCGGTGGCGGTCAAGCTCAACACCGCCGACTTCCAGCGCGGCGGCTTCGACCCGGACGACGCCAGACAGGTGGTCGGCATGCTCGCCGACACTAGCGTCGACCTGGTCGAACTCTCCGGCGGCTCGGTGGAGAGCCTGGCCACCAACGGCTACCCGGCGGACGGGCACACCCTCGCCCGCGAGGCGTACTTCCTGGACGCCGCCGCGACGATCATCCCGCAGGCCCCGGTGCCGGTGATGCTCACCGGCGGCGTCCGCCGCCGCGCCGTCGCCGAGCGGGTACGCGCCCAGGGCACGGCGGTCGTCGGAGTGGCGACGGCGCTCGCTGTGGACCCGGAGCTGCCGCGGCGCTGGCTGCGCGGCGAGGAAGCAGCGGTCGCGGTGCCGGGCCCGCGCTGGAAGAACAAGCACCTGGCCTCGGCGGCCACCCAGGCCGTCGTGCACTGCCGGCTCCGCCAGGTCGGGCGAGGATCCGCCGACCCCGGCCGAGCGGACCCGGTCGTTTCCCTCATCCAGGAGCAGCTCCAGCGACGCCGGTCGCTGCGGCGCTACCGCCGGTGGTTGGCGGAGCCGGTCAGCGTACGGACGTGGTCCTGGCCAGGGTGACGAACGCGGACCAGGCGGCGGGGGCGAAGGTCAGGGTGCCGCCGTCGCGGTCCTTGGTGTCGCGGACGTGGACCCGGCCGGGGAGGTTGTCGGCGACCTCGACACAGTTGCCCCCAGCGGGGTTGCTGCGGGTCGACTTGCGCCAGCGAGGGGTGGTGCTCAGCTCCATGTCTGCACCGCTTTCAGGATCATGTCGTGGGATTCCTCGACAGGCAGAGCATAACTGCGGACACCTTCCCAGGACCGCTCCAATGTCTGCACGTCGGCCGGGTTGCTGATCACGTCACCGCCGAAGTGGGAATCGACGTAGCCGAACACGTGATCGTCCACGGTCGCCATCGCGAACGAGCCGTTGAGGCCGTGGTAGGCGTCGGCGTTGCCCGGCACCACGTGCACCCAGACGTTGGGGCGGGCCGCCGCCTCGGCGAGACTGCGCAGCTGCTCGGCCATCTGCTCCGGCGTGCCGACCTGACGGTGCAGCACGCTGCGGTCGAGGACGGCGATGAACTCGGCCGGGTCGTCGGCGCGGGTGAGCACCTGCTGGCGGGTGAGCCGGTTCGCCAGCCGGGTCGGCACGTCGTCGACCGGGCCGACGCGCAGCAGTCGTTCGGCGTACTCCCGGGTCTGCAACAGGCCCGGGACGACCGCGAGCTCGAACGATCGCAGCAGGGTGGCCCGCTCCTCCATTTCGGCCCACGGGCGCAGGAAACCGGCGAAGGACATTCCGCGCGCCTCTGCGGAAGCGCGCTGCACGCGGTCGCCGCTGCCCAGCACATCGTCGAGGATCTTCGCGTTCTGCTGCACCGGGACCAGGCGGCCGTTCTCGTAACTGCCGATCGACGACGCGCTGAGCTGGATCAACGCGCCGAGCTGCTGCTGGGAAAGCCCGCGCTCGGTGCGCAGGGTGCGAATCAGGCGGTGCACCTCGTGCATTTTCGGATCCCCGATCTGCTGATGGTGGGGCGGTGCGTCGAATGCCACCTCTACCTCTATCAGTACGACGGATCGGAGTCCATGATGGAGATCGGATAAATTCCGGATAGTTTGTGTGATCGATATCGGGTGCTGTCGGGTCGGCTGCTACCGGGTCGGCTGGGCGTCGAGCCGGGCCACCCGACGGGGTCCGGCGGTCCGCCGGAAGCTGGCGTCGAGCAGCTCGCCGATCTCCGCCCAGTCGGTGTCGTCGGCCAGGTCCACCCCGACCCAGCCGGAGCTTGCCAGGTACGCCGGCGCGTAACAGCGAGGCTCGGCCAGCAGCGCCGCCCGCTCGTCCGGTTCCACCAGCACCAGTACGGAGTGATCATGCTGCTGGTAGACGCCGTCGACCTTCACCGAGCCGCCGTAGTAGGCGAACACCTTCGTGGTGTAGAACGCCGGATGCCCGTGCGAGATCTTCTCGGCGGCGTCGGGGAAGGCCAGCGCGAGCCGGCGTACCTCGGCGAGCAGCGGGTCGGCGTCGTCGAACATGATCGGGTGCGGCATAGCGGTAGGTAATCACACCCGGCTGACACTTCGGCCCCGGTCACCTGGTCGGGCGGGCTCCGACGGAATCACGTACCACGTAGGTTCCTCCCCCGGAGCGGCAACGCGGGTCACTTCAGCTTGTCTTCTCCCGGATGATGAGGATGAGCAGACCGGCACCGGCGACTGCCGCGACCAGGCCGAGCGGGATCGTGGTCCAGGACATCAGGAACGACAACGAGCCGTCGGTGTGCCCGTTCTCCGCCAGGAACCTCTGCGGATCGGCGGGGTCCACCAGGACCGGCATCTCCCGCTCCGGCGTACTGCGACACCCGGTCACACCAGCACAGGGAATCCACGCGCCGTACTGCGCCCCGTCGTACAGGTAGTGGACCTCGATCCGGTCGATTCCGGTACCGCGCCCGCCACCGGCCCGGTCGGTGATGTACGCGGTGACCGGAACACCCACACCACGCAACCGGTCCGCCTCGGCCGAGAAATGCCAACGGTAGGCAAGCGAACCACCGAACAGCCCCAGCCCGACCACGAGCAAGGCCACTGCGAGCGCGGCTATCTCCCGCCGGGCGCGACGGGCGTCAGCGGCCCTCGTGGCGCTACCGGAATGCGGGCCAGTGCTCCGGCCTTCAGGCCCGGGGGTGAAGGCCCGCGCTGGGCGGGCCGCCAGGCCCGAGCAGTGCCCTGACCTGGCCGGTTCTGCTGCTCGATGTGCTGCGTCACGATGCTTGGTGGCGCGCCGGCGACGGAGCCGGCGAAGTACGAGCCCGACCAGAGTTTGTTGGCCCGGTGGTAGTGGCGTGCGAGGTCGGGAAATTCCTGCCGGGGGTGGCGCGACGGGACTCCCTTGAGTGAGTTGACCAGGCGGGCCGCGGCGACTTTGGGTGGGTGGTCGACCAGCAGGTGGACGTGGTTGCCCTCGCCGTTGAACTCGACCAGTTCGGCCTCGAAGTCCGTGCATACGTCCCGCATGATCGCCTCCATGCGGGTCAGGTGACGGTCGGCGAACACCGTGTGCCGGAACCTCGTCACGAAAACCAAATGAACATGCGTCGCGAAGACGCAGTGCCTACCGTTACGGATACCCTCAACTTCTGCCATAGACTAACGTGATATCGTGTGGTTCGTGCAGCTCCGGTACCAGTTCCGGGTCTATCCGACACCCGGCCAGCAGATCGAGCTGGCGAAGGCGTTCGGATGCGCCCGGGTGGTGTTCAACGACGGGCTGCGCCTCCGGCAGACCGCCCACGATCAGGGCCTGCCGTACGTGTCGGACGCCGAGCTGTCCAGGCGGGTCATCACGCGGGCCAAGACGACTCCGGAACGGGCGTGGCTGGGCGAGGTGTCGGCGGTGGTGTTGCAGCAGGCCCTCGCGGACCTGAACACCGCGTACCGCAACTTCTTCGCCTCGATCACCGGCAGACGCAAGGGTGCGAAGGTCGCGCAGCCGAGGTTCCGGTCCCGTAAGGACAACCGGCAGGCCATCCGTTTCACCCGCAACTCCCGGTTCACGGTCCTGGACAACGGCCGTCTGCGGCTGCCGAGGATCGGCGACCTCACGGTCCGCTGGTCCCGGATACTGCCGTCGGACCCGTCGTCCGTGACGGTCATCCGGGACGCCGCCGGTCGGTACTTCGCCTCGTTCGTCGTGCAGACCAGCGAGGACGAGCCGCTGCCGCCGACCGACGCCGAGGTGGGGATCGACCTCGGGCTGACGCACTTCGCGGTCATGTCCGACGGCACGAAGGTCGCCGCACCCAGGTTCCTGCGCCGCGCGGCCCGCAAACTGAAACGGCTGCAACAGGCCCTGTCCCGCAAACAGCGGGGCAGCAACCGCCGTGGGAAGGCCGTCGTGAAGGTCGCCAGGGCGCACGCCCGGGTGGCCGACACCCGGCGGGACTGGCAGCACAAGCTGTCCACGACGATCATCCGCGAGAATCAAGCGGTGTACGTCGAGGACCTGTGTGTCGTCGGTCTCGGCCGGACCCGGCTTGCCAGGTCCGTGCACGACGCGGGATGGTCATCGTTCGTCGGCATGCTGGAGTACAAGTCGGCGAGATACGGACGTACGTTCGCCCGGGTGGACCGGTGGCTCCCGTCCACCCGGATGTGCTCCGACTGCGGCCGGATCAACGAGAAGATGGCGCTGAACGTCCGGTCGTGGGTCTGTCCGTGCGGCGGTCACCACGACCGGGACGTCAACGCCGCGATCAACATCAAGGCCGCCGGGCAGGCGGACTTCAACGACCGTGGAGCGCGGGTAGGACCGGGACCCGTCCCGGCACCGCGCGGTGAAACGGTAACCCACCAGAACACCGCGCGTGACACGCGCGGCGTGGCTGGAATCGCCGCCGTTTAGGGCGGCGAGGATGTCAAGGGCCTTCCGATTGCGCTTGCCCTTGCCCATCACAACCTCCATCGACGACGGAGAGCGAGGGCTGGGACAGCCCGGCAACGTCGCCGACCGATGGTAGGGCCGCTGGGCCAGTGAGCATCCGCAGCCGGACATCGTGGCACACGGGCGTCGGGTGGCAGCAAACGCCGATGCGGGCGGGTGCGCCGTACGGCGACAATGCCGGTGTGAACGACAAGATGTTGGTCAGAATGAGTAAACGGATGTCGCTGGCGTTGCGCCACGCGCCCGACCGGTTCGCGCTCGAACTGGATCCGGCCGGCTGGGTCCGGGTGACGGACCTGCTCGCCGCGCTGCGGATCACCAGGCTGGAGTTGGACACCGTCGTCGAGCGGGACGGCAAACAACGGTTCGCGCTGCGCCGCGACCCCGACGGCACCGAGCAGATCCGGGCGAACCAAGGACATTCGGTCCCGATCGACCTGGGGCTGGTCGCGCTGGCTCCGCCGCAACGGCTCTACCACGGCACCACCGCCGCCGCGCTCGACTCGATCCGGGCCACCGGGCTGCACCGGGCCCGGCGGCACCACGTGCACCTGTCGGCGGACACCGACACGGCCCGCCGGGTCGGTGCCCGACGGGCCGGCGGCGTCGCGGTCCTCACCGTCGATTCGGCGGCGATGGCCCGCGATGGTCACCTCTTCTATCGCAGCGCCAACGGGGTGTGGCTGACCGACGCGGTGCCGCCCCGCTACCTGGATATCTGAGCGCCGACGCGGGCCTCGATGGTCGCCATCAGGTCGGCCGGAAGCGGGCCGGCGGCTGCCGCCGCGAGGCATTCCCGCAGCTCGGTGCGGTTCTTCACGCCGAGGACTACGGTGTCGACGCCAGGCATCGACAGCGTGTACCGGTGGGCCAGCGAGGCGGCCGACTCACCCAGCTCGCCGGCCAGCTCGCGCAGCGGCGCGGCCCGCCGGAAGTCGACCATGGTCGGATGCTCCGGCGGCAGGTCCCGGTCGACGGCGTCGGTGAACGCGCCGGCCGCGACCGCCCGGATGCCCATCACTCCGACGCCGTGCCGGCCGGCGGCCGTCAGGATGTCGCGTGGCCGGGAGCCCCCGCTGCCGGGCATCAGCAGATCGCCGGGGGAGTCCAGCAGGTTCGTCACACACTGGGCGACCGCAGGGGACGGCTGATCGCCGAGCACCCGGATGATCACGTCCGGCTCCTCGACGGCGGTGATCCCCCAGGCGCCGATCCGGCCGCGCCGGACCAGGTCCTCGAACGCCGGCCGGACGGCTTCGGTGAACAGATCGGCGGAGGTGACCCCGGTGGTGCCCGGGGCGGCCTGTGCCACGATCGGATTGTGCAGCAGTAGCGCGTCGACGAACGACAGTCGCATCCGCTGCAGGCTGTCGTCGAGGGACTTCTCCAGCAGGGCCGCGACGTCACCGGCGGCCGGGTTGCCCAGCCCGCACTTGGTGACGACCCGTACGCCGGCCGGCAGACTGCCGTCGAACGCCGCGCCGACCACCCGCTCCGCCTCGCCGTCGCCGTAGCCGGGTGCGACGTCGAGCAGGTCGATACCGGCATCGACCCCCTCCCGTACGGTCGCCACCGCCTCGTCCCGGTCGGTGACGCCCCACACCTGGCCCAGCCCACCCCCGCCGAGGGTGAGGACGCTGACCGGTCCGATGCTGCCGAGGCTACGCTTCTCCATCGCCGTACGTTCCTTCCGCCGCGATCTCAGGTACGGCCGAAGCTTCCCACTTCGAGCACACTCGAAGTCAACCGTGGACAGGCCCGGTCATCTATGGGTGATCAGTGTGCCAGCCGTCGGTCAGGTTGCCGGGAGGTTCTGATCAAGGCGAGTCATCTTCGTCTGTTCGAGATTTCCAAGATATTGACTAGTATCACGGAGATGGCGTCGAAGGCATCGACCTGAAGCAATGAATAACGGTCGGAAAGGGACAAACACGTGAACGGTTTCGACAGGCGAATGGGTGGACTGATCAATCGGTCTCTCCGCCGGCTGGCGGTTGTCGCTCTGGCTGTCACCATGGGGCTCTTCCTGGTCCCGGCGACAGCGGCGCAGGCTGCCACGTGGCGGTCGGCGACATCCACCGGATGGGGGCCGAGCCCGGCCGCCGGCCAGCAGAACGCGGCGAACAACGCCCGCGCGGCGCTCACCTCGCTCGCCGCTAACCTCGGCGAGACCTGCAGCAATGTCACGGTCTCCGCGCCGCGACACCTCTACACCGCGCCCGACGGCTCGGCGTACGTCTACGAGGCGACAGCCACCGGCTACTGTGTACCGGCCCCGCCGCCGCCGTCGTACACCGTTGCCCGTTCGGCGACCCGGCAAGGCAGCGGTGCCACCTCGACCAGCGCAATCCAGAACGGGGCCCAGGCTGCCCGCGCCGACATTCTCGCCGTCGGGGTGGCCTGTGCGAACTGGGCGACGAATGCCAGCAATGTGTTCACCGCGCCGGACGGATCCTGGCACGTCTACAACGTCACGGTCAGCGCGCTCTGCACGAACTGACAAGCCGGTATTCGGCAGGCTCGGGTGTGACACACGCGCAACGCACTCGGACAGTCGTCAGCCCTGCGCCGTCGACGTGGCCGCCTGCCCGTAGGTTTGCGCGCCCGCCCGTAGGATCCGGGGCTGTGGATCCGGCGCTCGGCACGCTCACCGGGCAGCAGCGGTCGTTGTTGGACCGCTGGCTGCCCGGCGTGAGCGTCGAGCGGGACCACAGCTGGGGCCTGGTGGCGACCACCGTCCTGGAGGTGACGTGTGCCGGATCGCGGTTCATCGTCAAGGCCGGCGGCGATGGTGACCATCACCTCGCCCGCGAGTTGCATGCCCACCGGCACTGGCTGCGCCCGTGGACCAGGATCGGCCGCGCCCCGACGTTGGTGTACGGCAGCGCCGAGGCGAAATTGCTGGTCACCCGGTTCCTGCCGGGTGAGCTGGCGCTCGGCAGCGGGCACGCCGACGACCCGGACATCCACCGGCAGGCCGGCGAACTACTGGCGATGCTGCACGCCCAGTCCGCCGTCACCGACGTCGACCACGAGCGGAGGGAGAACGCCAAGTCGCTGTCCTGGCTCGCCGGCCCGCACCGGATCGACGACGACACGGTACGGCGGTTGCGCGCCGAGATCGCCAGCTGGCCGACGCCGTCGGTGACCCTGGTGCCCCACCCACGGCGACTGGCATCCGCGCAACTGGCTCGTCGACGGTGGCGTGGTCAGCGTCATCGACTTCGGCCGCGCGGCGCTGCGGCCCGCGTACACCGACTTCGCCCGGCTTGCCGTCAACGACTTCCGCCGGTCGCCGGCCCTCGAAACGGCGTTCCTCGACGGCTACGGCCCCGACCCGCGTACGGCCGACGCATGGCACCGCACCCAGGTCCGGGAGGCGATCGGCACCGCCGCGTGGGCCTACCGGGTGGGCGACGAGCGGTTCGAAGCCCAGGGCCACCGCATGATCGCCGACGCGACGGGCGACCGACCCGACCGTCGGGCATGAGCAAAACGCCGCTTCAGGTACAATTTTCTGTACCTGTGCGGAGGTGATCATGCGGACGGTGAACTTCACCCAGCTGAGGCAGAATCTGGCTGCCGAGCTCGACAGCGTCGTCAACGACGCCGAGGAGGTCGTGGTGACCCGGTCGGGTCATGAGCCGGTCGTCATCGTGCCGCTCGCCGAGTACGAGTCGATGAAGGAGACCGAGTACCTTCTCCGTAACCCGAGCAACGCCGCAGCCCTGCGGCGATCGATTGCAGAGCTGGAAAACGGCGACGCGCAGGAACAGCAGCTCGTCGATCCAACCGCCGTACGGGACGTTGCGTGAGACTGGTTTTCACCGCGACAGCATGGGCCCAGTACCTCAGCCATACGGATCGAAAGTTGATCAAACGCATCAACGACCTCATCGCCGACGTGATGCGTAACGGTTACGAGGGCATCGGCAAGCCGGAGCCCCTTCGTGGCGAGCTGTCCGGATTCTGGTCCCGCCGGATCGATCGCGAACACCGACTCGTGTACCGGATCACCAAGGAGGACGTCGAGATCGTCGCCTGCCGGTACCACTACGAGCGTTGACCTCCTCCAGTCCCGGCGTCAGCCGGGGAGGTGGTCGGCCAGATCGCACAGGTGATCCAGGGCGGGCTCGATCGACGGCGCGGTGAGCCGGCGCTCCTGCCAGGTCACCAGCGCGTCACCGGTGAGGCGGACCGGGCGGTCCGGATGCTCCACCAGCCAACGCCCGATCTGCGGGTTGAGCAGCGTACGGGCGAACGCGACGTCGTCGGTGGTGACCCGGAACCAGGCGTCGATGTGCGAGTTGCCGGTCGTGAACTCGGTCGTGTCGGTCAGGTCGTACCGATGGCTCTCCTGACCGGTCTTCGTCAACTGTACGGTCGGGCCGGACTCCCGCACGGCCACCGCGAAGACCCGCAGGCACGCCTGCACGTTGCCCCAGTCGTTGACTTCCCGCAGCTCGAAACACCAGAACGGCCGCCCCCGGTGGCGTCCGCTGATCGCGTCGCAAGTGGTCGGTGCCGGGATCGGGAAGCTGCCGAACCGGCTCAGCAACTCGCGGTCATGCTGCTGGTAGCTCCAGCCGCGCTCGTTGACCGAGGCGACCAGGGCCGCCGTGGCGCGCGTGCTCCGCCAGAGTCTGCGGGTGCGCTGGACGCTCAGCCAGATCCCGAGGACGAGCGGGCTGAGAAGGAACAGCGACAGGAACAGTTCGAGGTTCATGGCGATCCTCCGGTGTCGAACGTCGCCAGGGTGGCCGTGGCCCGGGCGACGTTCGCCACCGACTCGGTGTCGCCAAGGCTGGTGTAGAGCTCGTGCTGCCACCGCAGCCAGGTGGCGATCAGCGACCGGATCTCCACGTCGTAGACAGCGTGCATGAACAGGATGTCGGCCACGCCGGTCAACCAACCCGACGCGTCTGCGGCATCCGAGCCGTTACCGTCATCGAACCACTGCCGGCCGGCCCGGTACAGCACCCGGGCCCAGGTCGCGCCGTACCGGTGGAACTGGTAACGCATCTTGTTGGTGCCCAGCATCGACGTCGCGGCGAACAGCAGGTGCGCGTCCAGGGCGAGCCGCATCCCGGAATGGATGTCGCCCCAGTCGAGCGCTGCCTCGGCTAGCTGGGCCAGCTCGGTCGCCACGTCAGGCGCGCTTTCCAGCCGGACCCGCAGCACCGGCACGAGGGGCATGCTGGCTCCGGCCAACCCCGGCAGCCGGGCGTTCAGCTCGGGCGCGACCTTCGCCAGCACCGCCGGCAACGTCGGCCGCTGGCGCAGTTGGCGGATCAGGTCCGCCCCGGGCCACTCGTGCCGGACCGCGCCAAACTGCTCGATCAGTTGGCGTACGGCCTTGGCTCGATCATGCTGGCCGAGCGCGAGATGGGCGACGTTCGCGATTTCGGCCGCCATCGTGAAGTCGTGCCAATGTTCCATCCGCGCCTGGTCGCGTTCCCATGGCTCCAGTGCGACGAACCCCTGCGCGTACTGGTACACCGCGTATCCGGCGGCGCGGCGATGATTTCCGGGTCGCCGCCGGCGCGCATCTGCACCTCCGCCGCCGCCACGGCGATCAACGCCTGGTCGAAGTCAGACGCCAGGTGACCGGCTTCGGCCTGGACGATGTACGTGAACAGTGCCTGCTGGGCGTCGGCGAGCGCGGAGAACAGATTGCCGAGCCCGGCGTGCGCCTGGGCCCGGGCGATCGCTACGTCGGCGATCGCCCGCTCGAACTCCGGGCCGCCGTCCGCCCCGGGCAGGCCGCTGATGCCCGTGTCGGGGACGATCCGGAGCAGGCCCTCGTGTGTCTGGGCGTACCGCAGCGCGCCGGCCTTCTCCCAGGTCGACTCGGCCGCCTTCAGCGTCTTGACCGCTGCCTGAAGGTCGTTGCGCTGGGTCTGCCAGTCGCCGAGCGTCAAGTGGATCCGGGCCAGCAGCTCGTGGGCGTCGGCGTCCTCCGGATCCCGCTCGACGGCGGCCTCAGCCAGCCCGCACGCCTCCTGGTAGGCGCGGATGGCGGCGTCGACATCGCTGCGGTTGTGCGACCGGTCACCGTTGTCCAGGAGGTCACGGATCCGTTTGCCATGGTTCATCGGACGGTCCTTTCCAGCCGGTGCGCGACCCGAGGCCGCAGGAGCCGGGGTGCGGCGGCCCGCGTCGTCGGACTCGCGACCGTCGTAGCGACCACGGTAGCCGGTGCGACGTGTTGCTTGACTTAGTCGGGAAGCTAAACAAAGCTGGGGATGCGCTCCCATCGACGGTCCTCCCACAGCACCTGCGGTCACCGCCCGGGCGGCCGGCAGGTCCAGTGTGACCTCGAAAGGAACGCAGACCATGCCACGAAGAGCCCTCGTGTGCTCGCTGTTCGCCGCCCTCGCCATGGCCCTGGGCCTGGCGGTGACGGCGGCGCCTGCGGCGTCGGCCGCCGACCCGGTCCGGATCATGCCGCTCGGCGACTCGATCACCGCCGGCCCCGGCTGCTGGCGGGCCCTTGTCTGGGACCAGTTGCGCCGTGCCGGGCACACCGACATCGACTTCGTCGGCAGCGCCTCCGACGGCGGCAGCTGCAACTACGGCTTCTCCTACGACCCCGACCACGAGGGCCACGGCGGCTTCTCGGCGGTCGGCATCGCCGACAACAACCAACTGCCGCCGTGGCTGAACGCGGCGGCCCCGGACATCGTCGTGATGCACCTGGGGACCAACGACCTGTGGGGCGGCTGGCAGTCGATGGACACCATCATGGCCGCGTTCACCAAACTGGTCGGGCAGATGCGGGCCAACAACCCGGACATCAAGCTCCTGGTCGCGCAGATCATCCCGCACCACGGCTGCACGACCTGCCCGGCCGACACGGTGACGCTCAACAACCGGATCGCCACCTGGGCCACCGGCCTGACCACCGCCCGGTCACCGATCGCCGTGGTGGACCAGTGGACCGGCTTCGACGCCGCGACCGACACCGGCGACGGCGTACACCCCAACGACGCCGGGTTCCGCAAGATGGCCGACCGGTTCGCGCCGGCGATCGCGCGACTCCTCGGCACCGCCACCCCGACGCCGACGGTCACCCCGACCACTCCACCGGTCACCCCGACCCCGACGGCCACGCCGACCACGCCACCGCCCGGTGGGGACTGCACGGCCACCTACCGGGTGGTCAGCCAGTGGAACGGCGGCTTCCAAGGGGAGGTGAGTGTCCGCAACACCGGCTCGGCGGCGACGTCGGCGTGGACCGCGACGCTCACCCTCGGCGGCGGTCAGCAGGTCAACCAGGCGTGGAACGCCACCGTCACGCAGACCGGGGCGACGGTCACCGCCGGCAACGTGAGCTGGAACGGCAGCCTGCCGGCCGGCGGCTCGGCCAGCTTCGGGTTCCTCGCCTCCGGCGACGGTGACACCGCGGTGTCGGCGGCCTGCACGCTCAGCTGAGGCCGGGTCCGGGCGCGTCCGCACGGTTGACAGGATGGGCGGATGATCGAGCAGCGTCGTCGGTCCGGCCCGTCGTCCACCTCGGGCGTCGGCCGGGCCCTGCGGGTGATGGTCGCGGTACTGGTCGGATCGGCGGCGGTGGTCGGCGCGGTGCGTCTGGTCGCACCGGCCACCGCCGGACCCGAGGCGGAACCCCCGGGCGTACGGCGACAGTTGACCTTCCTGCGGGCGGCGCTGGACGACGGGGCCGGTGAACAGGCACAGCGACTCTTCCCGGAGGGCTACTTCTTCAGCCACGCCCTGTACGGGCTGGCCTGGGTCGACCTCGGGCTGCGCGCTCCGGTCGGCGATCGGACCGAGGCCCTGGCCGAGGCCCGCTGGGCGTTGACCAGACTGGAGTCACCAGCCGGCCGAGCACCGTTTCCCGCCGACCTGACCCCGGCGTACGGCGTGTTCTACCAGGGTTGGACGAACTGGCTGCGCGGCGGCGTGCTGAGCCTGCAACCACCGGACGGTCGGGACCCGGCCGAGCTGGCCCGGTTCACCGAGGCCGCGGCCGACCTCGGCGCGGCCTTCGACACCACCGGGTCGCCGTACCTGCCGGCGTACCACGGACAGGCCTGGCCGGTGGACTCCACGGTGGCGGTGGCGTCGCTGCGGCTGCACGACAGTCTGTTGCCGGACCGCTTCGACGGTACGGTGGCGCGTTGGCTGGCCGGCGTACGGCAGCGTCTCGACCCGGCAACCGGTCTGCTGCCGCACCGGGTCGACCCGGTGACCGGCGCACCGGCCGAGGTGGCCCGGGGCACCTCACAGAGCCTGATCCACCGGTTCCTGCCGGAGATCGATCCGGCGTTCGCCCGCGAGCAGTATCTGACCTTCCGGGACGGGTTCGTGGCCGCGCCACTGCGGCTCGGCCCGGCGGTGCTGGAGTACCGGGCCGGCACCAGCGGCCCGGCCGACGTCGACTCCGGGCCGCTGCCGCTGGGGGTGAGCCTGTCGGCCACCGTGGTCACCCTCGGCGCGGCCCAGGTGCACGGCGACGCGGCGTTGGCCGGCGCCCTGGCCGGCTACGGCGACTTCGCCGGCCTGCCGGTCGACACCCCGACCACCCGGCGGTACGCGTTCGGGCTGATACCGATCGGTGACGCGTTCCTCGCCTGGTCGAAGTCCGCGCGGCCGTGGGTCGCCGCCGCCGGCCAGCCGCCGCCGGCCAGTGTCTCCTGGACGTGGCGGCTGCCGCTGCTGGCGCTGTTGTCCAGCGTGGCGCTGCTGTCCGTCGTGGCGGTGCTGCCGTGGCTGCCCACGCTGGTCCGCCGCCGGGCCGCGAGCAGGAAAGCGCGAGCAGGAAAGCCGGTGAGCCGGTGAGCCGGCCGACAATGGCGTACGCCCCGAGGGGTCACCTCGGGGCGTACGCTCGGGGCGGCTCACCGTCGACGGGTCATCTACCGGTGAGCCGGGTCACGGGTCAGCTGGTCTCCAGCGCACCCGCCGATCGGCCGCACACCTGGCGCAGTGCCCAGTCCTCGACCCGTACGTCACCGCCGGTGACCTGGGTCTGGCGGGTCTGCGGCATGTAGCCGTCCTTGGCCACGATCATCGTGACCGGGTTGTGCCGGTGGTCGAGCCAGTGGGCGTAGCCGCCGTCGGCGTCGGTGGTCAACGGCAGCTCCATCGTCCACGTGCTCAGTTGCACCGTCGCCCCGGTGATCGGGGTCAGGTCGCCGTCGCAGCCCACGGCGGAGACCGTACCGGTGATCTTGCCCCAGGTGTCCGGCGGGGTGACGGTCATCGTCACCGGCACCGTGTCCACCGCGTACGGCGTGTCCTCGAAGACGGTGACACCGGTGGTGTAGGCGCCCGGCTGGGCCACCTCGGCGGTCAGGGTCAGCGTGACTGTGAGGCTCTCGCCGGGGGCGATCGTGGCGGTGCCCGGGTCCACCGTCAACCATTCGGTGTCCGTCATCGACCCGCACTGGTCGAAGCCGGGCAGTAGCTCCACTGTGTTGGTCGGTTGGAATCCGGAGATCGCCGACCCGCCGACCCGGTAGAGCCCGCAGGCGCTACCCGGCCGGAAGCCGGGGCTGTTCGCCGTCGGCAGGGGCGACCACGCGTCGGTCGCCGGGTCGTAGGCGTACCCCTCGTTGGTGATCGCCTGGGTGCCGGTGCCGCCACCGGAGATCAGCAGCTGGTTGTCGGCGGCCTGGTAAGCCGAGCCCCACAGGTTCACCGGCATGTCGGCGAGCTCGGTCCACGCGTCGGTGGCCGGATCGTAGGAGTAGCTGGCGGTCACCGGCTGGCTGTCGGACAGCCCGCCGGCGCAGACGATCCGACCGCTGACCGCGCCACAGGACTGCCAGGCGATCGGCATCGGGTAGTTGGCGACGGTCGCCCAGGCGTCGGCCCGGGGGTCGTAGCGGAACACCTGGTCGCCGTACGGGGCGCAGCTGGTCGTGGTGCAGCCGCCGACCACGTACAGCTGGCCGTCGAGCACCGTCGATCCGGCGGCGGCCGACGCGGCCGGCACGTCCGCGCCCTTGCTCCACCCACCGGTGGCCGGGTCGAAGATCAGCGTGTCGGTGTTCAGGGTGCTCCACCCGCTGACCAGGTAGACCTTGCCGTCGATGACGCCTTCGGCGGCCTGGCTGCGGGCACCGTACGGCATGTCGTCGAGCCGGGACCAGGCCTGGGTGGCCGGGTCGTAGACGTACCCCTCCTCCAGCGACGACGATCCGCTGGATCCGCCGAACGAGTACAGCTTGCCGTCGACGGTCACCGCGCTGTTGTCCATCACCGTCCGGGGCAGCCCCGGAAGACTGAGCCACGGCTCGGCCGCAGGGGTCGCCGCCGGCGCGGCACCCGGCCCGAACGTCGCCGCCGCCGGCACAGCACCGGCGAGCTGCTCGATCGGCGCGTCCAGCGGAATCCGGCGGGTCGGTGCCCCGGCGGCCGCCGCGATCTGACGCGACGCGGCCCGTGAACCGTCGGCGCGCTGGATCTCGAACTCACCGGCCCGTTCGCTCAGCTCCACCTCGGCCGGCGCGCCGCCGGTGTTGGTGACGGTGACCTCGGCGGTCGTGGCTCCGCCGAGCGGCACGGTCGCCTCGACCGGCGTACCGGTGACGGTCAGCTGCCCGGCGGCCAGGTTGTAGTTGTGCCGGGTGGTCCAGTCCTCGGTGATCTCGGCCCACCGGGTCAGCTCCGCGTACTGGTTCACCGAGGCGGTGATCCGGTGCCGGCCGGCGGGGGAGAACAGGGCGTAGAAGCCGTCGTCCAGGTCCGGGTCCTGCGGCGTGGCGACGGTACGGGTGCCGACGGAGCCGTCCACCGGCGTCACCTCGGCGTCGGCCAGCCCGGCGCCGGTGTTGGCGTCCCGGACGAAGCCGACGGCCAGCCCGCCTTCGACCTTGACACACTCGAACTCGGTCTCGGCGATCCAGTCCACCGCGTTGCTGAAGACCCGGGCGCTGTCGTCGTGCCAGGTCTGCGGGCCGGTGTTGTAGCTGGCCGCGTGCATCGACAGCAGCACGTGCCGGTTGTTCGTCCGCTGCTGCACCCCGATGCCGACCCCGACGGTGCCGACCTCCGAAGTGACGGCGTTGGCGACCACCATCCGACCCTCGCCGCCGTAAGCGTCGAAGAAACCGTAGTACTTGGAGTAGTTGTCCGTCTCGTCGAAGGCGATCCGTCCGCCGAGCGGGAACCCTTCCACCACCGGGTGTTCCTGCATCACCTGGTACGACAGGTCGCCCTCGGTGTCGTAGACGATGCCGCTGCTGCGGGCCCCCGGGTTACCGGTGTACTGGCTGAGCATGTAGATGCCGTTACCACCCACGTTGGACCAGGTGTCCAGGAACAGCACACCCACGCCGGCCGCGTCGGTGTCGGCCAGGAACCGCAGGAACGTCTCCTCGCCGGGGTTGCTCGGCCGGTTGACGATGATCGCGTCGTAGCCGGACACGTCGGTGTCCCAGCCGACCTCGGTGGTCGGGACGCCCTGGTCGTCGAGGAAGGTGCCGATCTTTCCGGCTTCGTCGCCGAGGATCCCGATCCCGGCGGAGAAGGCGTAGCCGGGTGCGGACGCGCACCGCTGCACCGGCGCGGCCACGTCCATGGTCCGGTTGCCGCCGTGCACCTGCACCGGCTGCTCGACGGTGCCGTAACCGTCGTACTGCGGCTCCACCACCAGGGTGTACGTCGCGTGGGTCGGCAGCACCAGCCGGTACCGGCCGTTGAACGGGTTGGTGAACGTGCTGACCTCGGTGCCGGCCACGCTGACCTTGGCGTACAGCGGCCAGCCGTGCCCGGAGCCGTCCCGGACCAGGCCGCTGAGCGTCATCGTCGGCAGCGCGGTCAGCGCGACGTCCTCGACGGTCGTCCCGCCCAGGGGGATGGTCACCTCGGTGCTCTGCTCGGCGTAGCCGAACGCGGTGACGGTCACCGGGTAGGTCCCGACGGTCAACCGGGCCGAGTAGGAGCCGTCCGCCGCGGTGACCCGCTCCCGGACCGTCTCGCCGCCGATGGTCACCGTCGCGCCCTCGACCGGCGCACCGGTGTCCGCGTCGGTGACCACCCCGGACAGGGTGCCGGTGTCACCGACCGGTGCCGCCTCCAGCAGCGCCAGCGCGTCGAGACGGCCCTCGCCGTACACGTTGTTGTCCGCGCCGGTGCCGCCGCACTGCGGGTCGGCGGTGTCGATCGCGGTCTGGTCCAGCAGCCGCTTCGTCGCGTCGGTGTCGCCGATCAGCGACGGCGCGGCCGACCACAGCAGCGCCACCGTGCCGGCGACGTGCGGGGCGGCCATCGAGGTCCCGTTCTCGCTGTAGTAGCTGTCGCCCGGTCCGGACGAACGCACCGCGACCCCCGGCGCGGAGATGTTCGGCTTGAACTCGCCGTCCTGGCCCGGCCCACGGCCGGAGAAGTAGGCGATCTCGTTGTCGACGTCGTACGCGCCGACCGAGTAGTTGATCGTCCGGGTGCCCGGTGAGCCGCCCGACTGGCAGCCCAGCTCACCGCTGTTGCCGTTGGACCAGATGCCGAGGATGCCGGCGGCGTCCCAGGCCAGCATCACGTCCTCCATGAACGGATCCACCGACGGCTGCCGGCTGCCCCACGAGTTGTTGATGACGTGTGGCCGTTTGCCGGCGTCAGGGTTCTGCCCGTTGAGGTCGGTCGGCTCCAGCAGCCACTGGCCGGAGGCGACCAGCGCCGCGTCGCTCGGGCAGCAGCCGTTCGCCGCGATCCAGTTCGCCTCGGGCGCGACGCCGATCCGGTTGCCGGTGCCGCCGTCGCCGACCATCGTGCCCATCGTGTGGGTGCCGTGCGAGCCCCGGTCACACGGGGCCGCGCTGCACCGGCTGTCGGCGTCGAACCAGTTGTAGTTGTGGTCGAACGTGCCGTCGCCCAGGTTGCCCCGGTACTGGGCGACCAGCGCCGGGTGGTCGAACTGGACACCGGTGTCCAGGTTGGCGACGGTGATGCCGGCGCCCTTGGTGCCGAACTGCTCCCACACGTCGTCGGCGTTGATGTTGGCGATGCCCCACTCGACGTCCTCGGCCTGGGTTTCGCTTCCGCTGTCACCGTCGGCGTCGTCGCGGGCCGGCTCGTCCGGGGTCGGCTCGATCAGCTGGTACTCGACCGGCTGGTAGAGGCCTTCGACGTCGGGCCGGGCCGCCAGCTCCTGGGCCAGCATCGACGAGCCGTCCCGTACGTAGATCGCGTTGCTGGCCCAGAACGCCTGGTAGGTCACGCCCTCGGTGTCGAGCAGGTGCCGGACGCTGGTCTGGCTGGTCGCGGCGGTGGTCCGCAGCGCCTCGGCGACCGCCGCGCCGCGCGCCGTCCAGTCGTCGATCTGCCGCGCCTGCGCCAGGTCGGCCCGCTCGGCGAACCGGATCCACAGGTCGGTGCTGCCGTCGGACTGCAGCGACCGCTCCAACTCGGGCTGGATCTTGTCGGCGACGCCGCGCGCCGGGTCACCGCCCGGATCGGGGCCGGGCCGGGGTGCCGCCGCCGCCGGGTTCGGCGCGGCCAACGCCACACCGGCCAGCAGCACCAGCGACAACGCTCGTGCGATGGGTCTCATTGGGGGGGTTCCTTCCGTGGGATCGGCCACGCGGGTGGGCACGCCGTGCCCCTCACAGGGGTTGGTACGGGTCACGGCGTTCCGCGCTGCAGGTCGCGCAGGTACCGGTGCCACCGTCGGGTGCTGCCGCGTCCGCGCCCGCCTCGGGCCCGTCGGGTACGGGTCGATCGGGTTCGGGGTCGGATTCGGGTCCGGGGTCATCCGTGGACCGCACTGGTGGCTCGTGCATGCAAGTCATGCTGCTGAGCCGGCGGATCGTTAGCTATCCAGCAGATACGTCAAAGAATCGACCGGTCGCGGTCGATGTGCCCGATCCGGTTTCGACCGGGTTGCCGGGCCGTTTCAGCCGTCGGCCGTGAGGACACCGGCCTCCACGGCGGCGACCGCCAGCGCGGTACGGCTGGACACCCGCAGCTTGCGCATCGCCGACCGCAGCTGCTGATCCACCGTGGCCGACGACTTGGCGAGGATCCGGCCGATCTCCCGGTTGGTGTGCCCGGCCACCACCAAGCGGACCACGTCCAGCTCGCGCGGGGACAGCCGGTCGCCGTACCCTTTGCGGCCGCCCCGCCACCGGCGCGGCACCTCCCCGCCGTGTTCGCGTAGCCGCCGCGCAACCCGGTCGGCGGCACCGCGCGCGCCGAGGCCGGCCAGCCCGTCGTACACCTCGACCAGCAGTGCCCGTCCCGGCTCGGCCCGCCCAGCGGCCAGCAACGCCAGCGCCTGCCGTTCCCGGGCGAGCAGCGCGTCGTACGGGCGGGGCAGCGCCGCCCATGCCCGGGCGGCCCGGTCGAAGCCGGCCGCTGCCCGGTCGTGGTCACCGGCGGCGTCGGCCAGCGCGGCCCGGCACACCGCCAGCGCGGCCGCCGGGCCCGGCGCGGCCCGGTCGCGTAATCCGCTGGCGAAGCGACGCACCAGTCCGGCCGCCTCGTCCGGCCGCCCGGCGGCGAGCAGCGCCGCGACCCGCGCCGGGGCGATCTCGGTGGCCCACACCCAGACCCGTTTGGCGGCGACCGCGCCGATCGGACCGTCGGTGACCCGCAGCGCCCGGTCGGCCTGCCCGTCGTCGAGCCACAGCCGGGCCAGCATGGCGGCCGGCTCGACCGTGTCGTCGACCGCGCCCTGCCGCGCCGCCTCGTCCAGCACCACCTGGAACTGCTGCTCGGCCGGGCGCGGCTGGCCGGTGGCCGCGGCCAGGCGCCCGGCCAGTCGCAGACTCGCCAGGTAGACGCCTGGCCGGTCCCGGTCCGCCTCGGCCAGTTGGGCGGCGCGGTCGGCCAGGCCGTCCCACCGGCCGGTGAACCAGTCCAGGTTGGCCTGTTCCACCAGGATGTTGTAGCGCAGCCGGACCAGACCCTCGGCGTCGGCGAGAGTCAGCGCCACCGCCAAGTGCCGGCCGGCTTCGGCGTACCGGCCCCAGATCAGCGCCCCGGTGCCGACGTTGGCGTGGATCCGGGCGATGTCGCGCCGTTCGGCCGCCGACGCGCCGTCGGTCGGCAGCCCGGCCACCACCTCCCAGGCCTGCGGCTCGCCGAGCATCAGCAGCGCCGCCGCCCGGTTGCCGGCCAGCGACATCCGGTCGGCGGCGGACGGGATCCGCGGGATGAGTTCGGCGGCCCGGCGCAGCCACCGCAGATGGGTGGCGGCCGGCCACGGGCCGGCGTACGCCCAGCCGAGGTAGGTCATCGCGCGGGCCGCCTCCACCGGGTCGGCCAGGTACTCCACCGCCCGGCCGAGTTCGGTGAGCGCGGCCTGCGCCTCGCCGCCGATGATCAGCAGCCGGCCCAGCGGGTTGCGGATGTCGGCCTGCTGCCGCGCGGTCAGCTCGGTCGACTCCAGCACGGCACGCAGGGTGGCGACCACCCGGTGGTAGACGTCGTCGACCGGCTCGCGCCGGCCGAGCGCGGCGACGGCGGCGGTGCGGGCGATCCGGGCCCGGTCCGGTGCCGCCAGCTCCGCGACGGTCAGCAGCTCGTCGAGGGTGACCGCGGCGGTGGTGTGGTCGCCGGAGGCGATCATCCGATCGGCGGCGGCCTCGGCGTACCGGGCCCAGCGCGCCACGTCGCCTGCCTCGCGGAAGTGCCGGGCCAGCTGAGCGACCGGCGGCGGACCCATACCCTCGACCGCCTGTCCGGCCCGCAGATGCAGCGTACGCCGATCGGGGTGCACGATAGCCTCGTAGACGGCGGTGGCGGCGAGCGCGTGCCGGAACCGCCACCGACCGCCGCCGGGGTGGTCACGCTCGTCGCTGTCCAGCAGACCGGCGGTGGCCGCCTCGGTCAGCCCGGCCCGGCAGGCCCGGGTCAGCAGGCCGGCGGTGGCCGCCAGGGTGGCCTCGTCGGCGGGTTCGCCGAGGACGGCGGCGGCACGCAGCACCCGCTGGGCGGCCGGGGTCAGCCGGCCGACCCGTTCCCGGGTCGAGTCCCGCACCGACGCCGGCACCTGCAGTTCGCTCAGGCTCAACCGCACCCAGCGTCCGTCCCGGAACACCACGTCGGACCGGTCACACAGCAGGCGTACCGACTCCTCGACCATCAGCGGCACGCCGCTGGTGCGCTGGTGCAGAAAGGCGGCGAACTCGGTCGACATCGGATTGCCGTCCAGCATCGACGAGACCATCGCCGCCGTGTCGGCGACGTCCAGCGGCGCCAGGGTGATCCGCAGCCGGGCGCCGCCGCCGGACGCCGGCCGGGACAGCCGCAGCAGCAGCGACCGGTCGTCGACCTCCTCGGGGCGGTAGGTGACCAGCAGGCTCGGCCCGCCGGGTGCCGGTCGGGCGGCGAGGAACACCAGGAACTCCTGGGTGACCTCGTCGGCCCAGTGCGCGTCCTCGACGACGAGCAGGTCGACGTCGAGCGCGCGGATCAGCTCGTCCAACGCCCGGAACAGCCGGTGCCGGGCTGCGGTGGCGTCGTCCACCGGGTCCAGTGGCGGCGGCAGCTCGGCCGACCATTCCGGCACGAGTGGGCGCAGTGCCCCGGCCAACGCGCTCAGCCGTACCCCGGTCAGCCGTGGCCGGACATCGCGCAGCGCGTCCACGATGGGCGCGAGGGTGAGCGATTCGCGTAGCGGTGGGCAGACCGCCAGCAGAGTGCCGGGGCGTGGACCGGCCCCAGTGGTCGACGTCTCCCGGACCAGGCGGCTCTTGCCGATCCCCGCCTCACCCTCCAGCAGGACCACCGCCGGGGGGCGGGCGAGCGCCGTGGCCAGCGCCGCCAGCTCACCGGACCGTCCCACCAGCCGTGGTGCGGCGATCGGCACCGCTGTGCCCGCCGCCGCAGCGTGCCCGCTCACCCGCATCGTCGGAGCGTATCCCGCACGTCGGATGCCACCGGCGGGCCGTCGATGCCGCCTCGGCCGGGTGCCCGCGCATCCAGTCCTTGTCGTGATCCGGACCGTGCCGACCGTGGCGACCATGGTCGCCGTCCGACTATTGTCGAGGCGGATTCAGAATTCGCCCGACGTCCGGGTCGACCACTACGTGAATCCATCCGGTCTGTTCGCTCCGCATCAGCGCCCCACGCCCTTGTCGATGTCCGTTGGGTGTTGGGGCTTCTCGTGGGCTGACCGGGTTGTCCACAACCATCGAGACAGGAGTTCGGCACATGATCAGCAACGCCATGCTGCAGCAGGCGGGCACCATTCTGGGGCAGGTCGCCAACGGCGTGAACATCGTTGTCGTTCCGCAGTCGATGTCCGTCGGCACGGCCGAGAACCCGGCCATCTGTCTGAAGTCGGCCATTCAGGTGAACTGGGTGAAGAAGCAGATGGCCGCGCCGGAGGTCCGCAAGTACGTCGAGGACGATGTGGCCTGGGACGGGATCATCGGCACCGTCGCCCTCGACACGCTGGTGATCCAGGAAGCGGTTTTCGACGGTACGGTGGCTTACCGCTCAGCGGTGATCTGGCACGAGCACGGGCATGTCCTGCACGGCAAGACCGAAAACGGAAACGTCTACCTGTACGAGGTCACGAATCTCACCAATGCCGTAGGTGTGCTGGACGGCGAGGAAATCCGGGACGTTCTGGAAATGAGGTCCGTGGCGTATCGGGCGGCGGTGGATCCGGGTGTCGCGGCGCTGCGGCAGTTCCTGCAGCAGAATTGGCAGATCACGCTGTAAGCGGGTCTGCGACGCGGGTGCCGGACCGGCGCGGTGAGGCCCTCGACGTCCGGACGGACCGCGACCCACGCGGCGAGGCCCTCGACGTCCGGACGGACCGCGACCCACGCGGCGAGGCCCTCGACGCCCGGACGGACCGCGACCCACGCGGTTGCCGTGGGACCGGAGTCCACCGCGTGGGCCGCGTGCCAGCAGGTGCGGTTCACTACAGGGGCCACTGCGACGTGCGGGTCAGTCCGACTCGGGTCGCAGCACGATCCGGGCGAGCAGTTCCTCGCCGTCACGGAGTCCGCGGACGCCGACCTCGGCGTCGACGTCGAGACTGGACAGCTCGACCTCGTCGCCGTTGTCGACCACCCGGCACTCGTCGGCGCAGGTCCAGTCGAGCACGAAGCCGTCCGCAGACTCGACGCTGATCGTGGTGCCGTCGATGGAGCCCACCGTGCCGCGCTGCACGACGAGCGTCCGAAGGCCGTCGTCGGTCTGTACGGTCATCTCGCCGTGCAGACCGGCGCCGCCCGCCCCGAGGCCGCGCAGCCAGCCGGCGCGCGGGCCGGGCCGCCCCCACGGGCCACGGCGACCGTCCCACCACCCGGGGCGGTCGTCGCCGGAGAGACCGAAGTCGCTGTAGTCGACGGTGTCCACCGCAGCGACCGCGAGCGGATCCGCAGCGGCGCGGGAGCCGTCGGACGAGCCGCCGAACCCACAGCCGGTGAGGGTCAGCAACGCGACCGCGCCGGCTGCAGCGCCGGTGAGTGCCTTGGTGCCAACTGATTTTCTCATGTGGTCAGCATCGGCCACCGACACGAAGCCACCGTCAGGTCGATGTTCGGATCAGGTAAGGCGTCCGGCGTCGTCGTCGGTCCGACGGAGGCAGCCGAGCTACCGGGCCGGTCGGCGCGGCAACCGTACGGTGAACACGGCACCGCCGCCGGGGGAGTGGCCGGCGGTGATCCTTCCGCCGAGACGGTGGGTCAGCCCGGCGGCCAACGCCAGCCCGATCCCGGTGCCGACCGACCGTTCGCCCCGGTACCGCCGGTGCAGTGCACCGCGTTCGAAGATCACCGCCAGGTCGTCGTCGGTGAACCCCGGGCCGTCGTCGTGCACCTGCACCGCGACGGAGTCCGGCTGCCCGGCGGCGTAGCCCGGCTGCCCGCTGGCCGGTTCCGGCGGTACGTCGAGCCGTACGGTGCCGCCGGCCGGCACCACCCGCAGCGCGTTGTCCAGCAGGATGTCGACGACCTGCCGGAGCCGCCCCGGGTCGGTGTGGACGGTCACCGGCGTCGCCGGTGGGGTCAGGCCGACCGTCACCCCGTTGCCGGCGAACCGGGGCCGCCAGGCGTCGACGGCGTCGGTGAGCAGCGCGCCGAGGTCGACGTCGACCAGCTCCAGGGCGAAGTCGGAGGCTTCCAGCCGGGCCAGCGCCAGCAGGTCGCCGACCAGGCGGTCCAGCCGCTGCGCCTCGCCGAGCATGATCTGCCCGGTACGCGCGGCTGCGTCAGGGTCCACCACGCCGTCGGCGATCGCCTCGGCGTACCCGCGCAGGGTGGTCAGCGGGGTGCGCAGTTCGTGCGAGATGGACAGCAGGAAGTCCCGTTGCCGGGCTTCGCTGACGGCGAGCGCGGTGGTGAGATCGTTGAGCGCGCGGGCCAGCTGCTCGGCCTCGACGGGCGGATCCAGCGGTACCCGTACGGTGCGGTCCCCGGCGCGTAGCCGCTGCGCCGCGTGGGCGGCGGCCCGGATCGGGCGGGACAGCCGGGCGGCGAGCAGCACCCCGGCGATCAGGCCGGCGGTGAGCCCGGCGGCCAACGCCAGCCACAAATTGCTCCAGACCAGGCGGCCGACGCCGGGGCGTACCGGTTGGAGCAGCACCACCGCCGTGCCGTCGCCGGTGGGCCGTCCTTCGATCAGGGTCGGCCGGCCGTCGACGCGGGTCGGCCGCCGGCCGGTCACCGGCTCACCGGCGGCGAGCCGGCGGACCACCGGGCCGGGCAGCGGTCGCGGCTGCGTCTCGCCGGGTCGGACGAGCACCACGTCGATGCCCTGGTCGGTCAGTTCGCCGGTCAACCGGCCGGCGAGGGCCGTCCGCGTGCCGGCCGGCGCGTCGGTGACGGCCGCCGCGACCAGGTCGGCCTTGGCGGCCAGCGAGGCGCGGGCGCCGCGTTCCGTGCCCCGGACCCCGAGCGGGATGGCGACCGCCGCGGTGACCAGCACCGACAGCAGGGCGACCGTGCAGGCGACCCCGACGGTACGGGCGGTGAGCGTGCCGGTGAGCCGGCGCCAGCCGGACCGCTGCCCGGTCTGGTCCGGCTCAACCATCGGCGGTGTAGCCGACGCCGCGCACTGTGCGGATAACGGTGGCGGCGGTGCCGAGCTTGGCCCGGACCTGGGCGACGTGCACGTCGACGGTGCGGGTGCCGGCGTGGGCGGCGTACCCCCAGACGGAGGCGAGCAGCTCCTCGCGGGTGTAGACCCGTCCGGGCCGGCGCATCAGGTGGTCGAGCAGGTCGAACTCGGTGGAGGTGAGGGCGACCGGGAGGGAGTCGGCGGTGACGGTGCGCCGGGCCGGGTCGAGGGTGACGCCACCGACGGTACGGACCGGTTCGCCACCGGGCGGGCCGAGGCTGCGGCGGCGGATGGCCCGCACCCGGGCGACCAGCTCGCGAGGGCTGAACGGTTTGGTGACGTAGTCGTCGGCGCCCAGCTCCAGGCCGACGACCCGGTCGACCTCGTCGTCACGGGCGGTGAGGAAGATGACCGGGGTCCAGTCGTCGTCGGCGCGCAGCCGTCGGCAGATCTCGGTGCCGGAGATGCCGGGTAGTGCGATGTCCAGCACGGCCAGCACCGGGCGCAGTCGTCGGGCGGCGGCCAGCCCGCTGTCACCGTCGGCGCAGACGTGTACGCCGAACCCGTCGCGGGTGAGGTACAGCCGGATCAGGTCGGCGATCGGCTGTTCGTCCTCGACGACGAGCACCAGTCCCCGGTCCGGCTGCGGCGCTGCGGTCACCCGCTCATCATGGCGGGACCGCAAAACGGCCGCATCAGTTTCCGGTACGGATCAGGTAAAAGTCGCTGCTGGCGGGTGATTCCCGGATTGTGAACCGGACCGGATGCCGCATCAAATCAGATCACGGTCAATAACTGTACGGGCACGTTGTGTATTCATTAGGCTGATTGCACATCGCTCCTCATGAATGGAGGTGGACCAGTGGCTGTCCTCACTGGATCCCACTACCGCCCCGGCTACCTCCGCCGTGGCATCGCCCTGCTCGCCACCGCGCTGCTGACCGCCACCGCCGCCGTGGCCGGCACCGCCGCGCCGGCCCAGGCAGCCGTACCCGACCGCTGGGGCTTCGCCTATCTGCAGACGCCGACCCCGGCACCCGGCACCATCCTCGACACCACCCGGCAGTGGGGCGGCTGGAAGGCCACCGCACCCGCGCTCTGGGCGAGCGTCGACCAGATCGGCCTCGGCCGCTACCGGGTGCGGTTCCCGTTGACCGCCTCGGCCAACGGCGTCGCCCACGTCACCGCGGTCGACAACGACCCGCGCTGGTGCCAGGCATTCCAGAACTACCCGTCCGGCACCGACCAGATCGTCGTCGTCCAGTGCTACCGGCCCGGCGGAGCGCCGGACAACTCCCGCTTCGTCGTCGACTACACCGCCGCCTCCGGGGTGCTGCCACCCGGGTCGGACGCGTTCGGCTACGTCAAGGCGGACCCGGGTGGCGCGCCGATGTCGTCGTACAACTCGGCCGGTGCCGGCAACCTGGTCACCCAGATCGGCACTGGTTTCTACGAGGTGCGGCTGAACGGACTCGGCACCGGCCTGCTGGACGGCAACCTGCAGGCCACCGCCGAGCACCCGAACAGCCCCCGGCGGTGCAAGATCGCCGGGTGGACCTCCAGCGGCGGCGCCATCGTGGCGTACGTGTTCTGCTTCGACGCCGGCGGTTCGATGGCCGACAGCTGGTTCAACCTGACCTACCACCGGCAGCGACCGGTCTTCGGCGCGGTGCCGCCGACCCGCTTCGCCTACCTGTGGAGCCCGGCACTGGGCGGGCCGTCCGACTTCAACTCGGCCGGCGGGGTCAACACGATCATGGTCTCCGGGGTCGGGCAGTCCCTGGTGACACTGCCGGCGGTCGGTTTCCAACGGACCACCGTGCAGGTCACCGCATTCGGCGCCACCCCGGACTACTGCAACCTGCAGGCACCGTGGGGGCTGTCCGGCAACACGGTGTTGGTCCGCAACGTGATCTGCTTCAACGCCGCCGGCACGCAGACACCGAACAACTTCTTCCTCACCTACTCGTCGAGCGTCTGACCGGCGAGGAGCCTGACCGGCGAGGGGTCGGGGCGGGCACCGCCCCGACCCCTCACATACGGATCGGTCAGGCCAGACCCGCCCGGCGCAGCGCGTCGGCGAGCGCACCCTCGGGCTGGCCACCGCCCCGCTGGCCACCCCGGCCGTCCTTGCCACCCCGGCCGCCGCCGCGACCATCCTGGCCACCACGGCCGCCCTTGCCGTCGCGGCTCTGCTGCCGGGGCTGCCCGCCCCGGCCTGGGCCGCCGCCCCGGCCACCGCCGTCCGCTGCGTCCCGTTGCCCCGGGGTGCGCCCGGCACCCGGCTCGTCGTCCAGCCGCAGCGTCAACGAGATCCGTTTGCGGGCGACGTCCACGTCGAGCACCTTCACCCGGACGATGTCACCGGGCTTGGCCACGTCGCGCGGATCCTTGACGAAGGTCTTCGACATCGCCGACACGTGCACCAGACCGTCCTGATGCACCCCGACGTCGACGAACGCGCCGAACGCGGCCACGTTGGTCACCACCCCCTCCAGCACCATGCCGGGCCGCAGGTCGGCGAGGGTCTCCACGCCGTCGGCGAAGGTGGCGGTACGGAACGCCGGCCGCGGGTCGCGGCCCGGTTTCTCCAGCTCGGCGAGGATGTCGGTGACCGTCGGCAGACCGAACACGGCGTCGACGAACTTCTCCGGCCTGATCCGGCGCAACGTCTTCGTGTCGCCGATCAACGTGCGCAGGTCGCTGCCGGCGTCGGCGAGGATCCGACGGACCACCGGGTACGCCTCCGGGTGCACACTGGACGAGTCGAGCGGGTCGTCACCGTCGCGGATGCGCAGGAAGCCGGCGCACTGTTCGAACGCCTTCGGCCCCAGCCGGGCCACCGTCTTCAACGCCTCCCGGGACCGGAACGGCCCGTTCGTGTCCCGGTGCAGCACAATGTTCTCGGCCAGCCCGGCACCGATGCCGGAGACCCGGGTCAACAGCGGCGCCGACGCGGTGTTCACGTCCACCCCGACCCCGTTGACGCAGTCCTCGACCACGGCGTCGAGCGACCGGGACAGCTTCGTCTCGGAGATGTCGTGCTGGTACTGCCCGACCCCGATCGACCGGGGGTCGATCTTGACCAGCTCGGCCAGCGGGTCCTGCAGCCGGCGGGCGATGGAGACCGCGCCGCGCAGCGACACGTCGAGGTCCGGCAGCTCCTGAGAGGCGTACGCCGAGGCCGAGTAGACCGACGCGCCGGCCTCGGAGACCATCACCTTGGTCAGCTGCAGATCGGCGTGCCGGGCCATCAGGTCGGCGACCAGCTTGTCGGTCTCCCGAGACGCGGTGCCGTTGCCGATCGCCACCAGGTCCACCCGGTGCGCGGCGGCCAACTTCGCCAGCGTGTCGATGGCGGCGTCCCACTGCCGGCGCGGCTCGTGCGGGTAGACCGTCTCGGTGGCCACCACCTTGCCGGTGGCGTCCACCACCGCCACCTTCACCCCGGTCCGGATACCCGGGTCCAGACCCATCGTGGCCCGGCTGCCGGCCGGCGCGGCCAGCAGCAGGTCCCGCAGGTTGGCGGCGAACACCCGGACCGCCTCGTCCTCGGCCGCCTGCCACAGCCGCACCCGCAGGTCGGCGCCGAGGTGGATCAGGATCCGGGTACGCCATGCCCAGCGGACCGTGTCGGCCAGCCACTTGTCCGCCGGCCGACCCTGGTCGCTGATGCCGAACCGGCCGGCGATGATCGGCTCGTAGCTGCTCGGCCCGGCGACGGCGTCGGCCGGCACCTCCTCCGGCTCCATGGTCAGGTCGAGGACCTGTTCCTTCTCACCCCGGAACATGGCCAGCACCCGGTGCGACGGCAGCTTGGTGAACGGTTCGGCGAAGTCGAAGTAGTCGGCGAACTTGGCGCCCTCGTTCTGGCGTCCCTCGCGTACCCGGGAGGTGAGCCGGCCCCGCGACCACATCCGCTCCCGCAGCCCACCGATCAGGTCGGCGTCCTCGGCGAAGCGTTCCACCAGGATCGCCCGCGCGCCGTCGAGCGCCGCCGCCGCGTCGGCCACCCCCTTGCCGGCGTCGACGTAGCCGCCGGCCGCGGTCCGCGGGTCCTGGGTCGGGTCGCCGAGCAGCAGATCGGCCAGCGGCTCCAGACCCGCCTCGCGGGCGATCTGCGCCTTGGTCCGCCGCTTCGGCTTGTACGGCAGGTAGATGTCCTCCAGCCGGGCCTTCGAGTCGGCCGCCATGATCTGCGCGGTCAGCGCCTCGTCGAGCTTGCCCTGGCTGCGGATCGACTCCAGGATCGCGTCACGGCGCTCATCCAGTTCGCGCAGGTAACGCAGCCGCTCCTCCAAGGTACGCAGCTGCGCGTCGTCGAGCATTCCGGTGGCTTCCTTACGGTACCGGGCGATGAACGGCACTGTCGCGCCGCCGTCGAGCAGTTCGACGGCGGACGCCACCTGCCCGGCCCGTACTCCCAGTTCTTCGGCGATCCGCTGATCAATCGCTGTGGTCACGTCGCGTGCCCCGCTCCAACTCCCCGGCTGCCGGCGGCGGTGCTCCCGCCCGGCCCGATGCCTGTGGCCCGGCACCCGTCGTGTGGCCGGTGCCGGGGACCACGGTGGGTGGTCCGGGAAGCATTCTGCCGGCTACCGGCGGCCGGTGTCGCGCCACCACGCGACCCGGTCGACGGCGCAGGTCACCAGGCGATCGACGTGTCCCGCTGCGGCCACAGCCGCACCGCCAGCCGGGACCGTGGAACCGGGTGGTTGATCGCTTCGACCACCGCCGTCAGCTGCGGGTCGAGCCGGCTCGCGGTGGCCGTCAGTTGGCGACGCACCGTCGCCCCGTACATGGTCACGAACCAGCCTTCGGTGCCGGTGGCGCGGACGATCTGGGCCAGCGCGGCGGTCCGGGCGTCAACCGCGACGACTCGGCCGAGGGCGTGGCCGAGGCGGACCCGGGGGCCGGCCGCCCGGACCGGATCCATCGCCGGGAACCGGGTCGTCATCCGGCGGGTCACCGGATGGCGGACCAGTTCGGTCCGTAGCACGCCGATCGTCTCCAGGTCCTCGGCGACCACCCCGGGCAGCCCTGGTCGCATCAACGCGATCCAGTCCGGCACCGGTTGGCGTTGTTCCAGCCGCAGCTCGGCCAGCAGCGGGTCGGCGACCGGGTCACCGAGCGGCTGCCCGTCGACCGGGACCAGCAGGTCGTCGCGGATCTCGGCACGACCGGCGAGGATCAGCGTGACGATCGCGGTGCCGGCGAGCCCGGCGCCGAGCAGATCCCGGCCGACGATCGGCCGGCCGGTGCTGTCGTCGAGCGCAACCAGGAAGAACTCCTCGGTCAGCGTCAACTCCGTCGGAGTTCGAGCACGGCGCATCGTCGTCCCCTGCGGCGGTTTCTGGTGCGCGAGCCGAGCAGGGCCGCTGGAACGGCCCGGCAAGGATGGATGACCTTGCTGAAGCGGAACCTTACGACGCCGGACCAATCAGCTCAAGCCATTCCTTTGTTGGAAACCGGTGAATGTTCCTTCGACAGTGCCGAAATGCCACCCCGCACCAGGTACGGCACCGGCGCCGGGTTAGCGTCTGCTGGTGGACCCGGCACCAGCAGCGACCCGGTCGGCCACCCCGCCGGCCGGGGACCTCCGCGCCCGCCGCCTGTTCGGCCGACGGGCCGCCGCGGCCAGCGATCTGGCGGCGAGTCCGTTCCGGGCCGACCGGGACCGGATCGTCTCCTCACCGTTCTTCGCCCGGCTCGGCGGCGTGACCCAGGTGATCAGCCCGGGCGGCTCCGGCCTGCTGGTGCACAACCGGCTCACCCACAGCCTCAAGGTGGCCCAGGTGGGCCGAGCCGTCGCCGAGCGACTGACGGCCGACGAACGGCACCGTGCCCTGCTCGACGAGCTCGGCGGCTGCGACCCGGACGTGGTCGAGGCGGCGGCGCTCGCCCACGACCTCGGCCACCCACCGTTCGGGCATCTCGGTGAACGGGTGCTGGACCGGGTGGCCCGGCACCGGCTCGGTCTGCCGGACGGTTTCGAGGGAAACGCCCAGTCCTACCGGATCGTCACCAGCACCGAGATCCGGGGCGAGGCGGCCGTCGGTCTGGACCTGACCGCAGCGGTACGGGCCGCCATGCTCAAGTACCCGTGGACCCGGCGGACCTATCCGCAGCCGCATCCGAGCCTGCTGCGCCCGGCGCCGCGTGGTGCCGCGGTCGCGCCCGACGATCCGGCGGTCGGGTCGGTCAAGTTCGGTGCCTACACCACCGAGGCGGCCGACCTGCGGCAGGCCCGGGCACCGTTCGCCGGGGTGATCGAGCCGTGGCAGCAGACCGTCGAAGCGTCGATAATGGATACTGCCGACGACATCGCGTACGCCATCCACGATGTGGAGGACTTCCACCGGGTCGGCGTACTGCAGCAGGGCCCGGTCGCCGGGGAACTCGTCACCTGGCAGCGCTCCGCCGCCGAGCTGCGGGAGCTCACCGACGCGGAGGTCGCCGCCAGCGCGCACCGCCCCGGCCGGTCCATTGAGCGGCTCCGCCGCCAGCTGCACCGCAAGGACAGCTGGATCGCCTCCGACGAGGCGTTCGCCGCCGCCGTCGAACACGTCCGCCAGGAGCTGGTGGACGGCCTGCTGATGGTGCCGTTCGACGGGTCGATCGAAGCGGAGGAGAGCATCAGCACCTTCTCCGCCCGGTGGACCCGGCGGCTGGTCGGCGCGATCGGCGTCACCGCCGACCCGCCGGTACGTTCCGGCCACGTGCTGCTGGCCACCGCCCAGTGGCACGAGGTGCAGGTGCTCAAGTTCGTGCACCACCGGTTCGTCCTCGCTCGGCCGGACCTGGCGCTGCACCAGCGCGGTCAGGCCGATCTGCTGGCCACCCTGGTCGACGCGCTGCACGCCTGGGTGACCGACCCGGACGAGCAGGGGCGGCTGCCCCGTCGGCTGCACGACCTGGTCGAGCTGGCGGAGGCCGAGTTGGCCGCGACCGTCGGCAGCGACACCCCACCCGGGGCGGGTGGCATCCCGGGCGGCGGCCTGATCGGCATCCCAGGCGCCCCGGCCCGCGGCCGGGTGGACGGCCTGGTCGCCGCCGCTCAGGGCCGGGCGATCATCGACTACGTCGCCTCCCTCACCGACGGCCAGGCAGTCGCGTTGCTGGGCGCGTTGACCGGCCGGTCCGGGCAGCTGTGGACCGACGCGTTCGTGCTGTGACCGACCCGTCCGGTTGGTGATCGACGGTCCCGGCGGCGGTCAGTCCCGCCAGCCGTAGTCCAGACTCACCAGACTGGTGCCGACGGTGATCCGGGCCAGGATACCGACCAGCGCCGACCGCCGCTGGTCGCGGCTGACCACGTCGGCGGCGTCGGCGTTCAGCTGCACGTACCGTTGCCACACCTGCTGTTCGATCTCCTCGGCGTTGATCAGGGGACGGTCACATTCCGTGTCGGGGCAGGCGTAGTGGCGGGTGTCGTCGTCGGTGCTGGCCGGAATCAACAGGCGGTCACCGCACCACAGCAGACCGCGCAGGATGTAGAGGTCGGAACCGGTCGTGTCACGGCGTGCAGGGTTGACCATGATGCCCATGTCTCATCGCCTCCTGCCAGTGTGTACGGGCCGGAGGGGTGTCCGGTTCGCCGGATCGCCACAGCAATGGGCGGGCTGGCGCCGGATGGGCGGGCCGCCGGCGGCGTCAGGGGCGGCGGCCGCCGCCCGGACGGAGGTTCTGCAGGCGCACCTGACCCCGGGCGATCAGCTGGCCGTCACTGTCGGTGATCTGGACCTGCCACAGTTGCTGGCTGTAGCCGCGGTGGACCGGCGTGCCGACGGCGATCAGCTCCCCGCCGGAGGCCGCCTTCAGGAAGTCGGTCTGGTTGGCCACCCCCACCACCCGGCCCTCGTCACCGAGCCAGGTTGCCGCGCCGAGGCTCGCCGCGCTCTCCACCAGCGCGCAGTACACCCCGCCGTGCACGATCCCGAACAACTGGTGCAGCGCCGGGGTCACCAGCAGCCGTAGCTCCACCCGCTGCGCGGACACCTCTGCTGCCCGTACGCCGAGCTGCGCGTCGAACCCACCCAATGGCCTGTCCATGGTGCCTCCCGTCGGCGGGCGGTACCGCCCCGTCGGCGAGCGTAGTCAACCCGTGTGGGCGCGCCGCCGGGGATCCGGCTCGGTCTGCTGCCGGCCCCGCGTCAGCGGGCCGGCTGGTGGAGCCGGAATGGCTGACGTTGCCGGCGCGGCTGGCGGAGTAGGCGGAGTAGGCCTGAGCCGACGCATCGCCGGCAGCTCGACCCACCGGTGCAGCGGCACCGCCAACAGGTAGGACCCGACCAGGAACGCCAGGGTCAACCCGACCGCCTGCCCGGTGGCCCACTCCCGGTCCCGGCCGACGAGGTGCATGACAGTCACGATCACCACCAGATGCAGCAGGAAGAACGCGTACGACACCTCGCCCAGATGGACCGCGACCCGGTGCCGCCACCAGGACCGCCGGCCGTGCAGATCGGCCAGTGCCGCCGCCGGGACCAGCAGGCCGATCGTCACGATCGTCGCCGCGGTGTCGCGGGCCTGCGCCGGCAGCCACTCGACGGCGAGATAGTTCGCCACCCACAGGGCGGTGGCCACCGGCAGTCCCGGCCCGCGCCAGGCACCGCGCCGCACCAGCAGCGCCAGCACGATGCCGAGCAGGAACTCCAACATCCGGACCGGCGGGAAGATGTAGACGAACCAGCGGCGGTGTTCCGCCGCGATCAGCAGGTCGGCCACCACCGGCATCAGCCAGACGGCGGCCGGCAGCGCGACGGCGGCGACCCGCAGCGCTGTCGTGCCGAGCCGGCGCAGTCCCGCGTACAGCAGGGGGAACGCCAGGTAGAACGCCATCTCGCAGGAGAGCGACCAGGTGACCGGGTTGATGCCCAGGTAGTACACGTCCGACGGATGCCAGGCCTGCACCAGCGGCGCGGAGAAGGCCAGCAGCCGCGGCCAGATGTCCGGCAGCCGGGCCGTCAGCACCATGCCGACGACGGCCGGCACCAGGGCGACCAGGTGGGCCGGGTAGACCCGCGCCAGGCGGCCCCACCAGAACCGGCCCGGCCGGTAACCGGGGCGGACCGACCAGGTGAGGACGAAGCCGGACAGCACGAAGAAGAACGAGACGCCCAGGTCACCGCCGTTGAACAGGATGCCGGCGATCCGACTGTCCTGCGGGTCAGCCAACGGGATGAACGAGTAGGCGTGCACGCCGAAGACCAGCAGTGCCGCGGCGAACCGCAGCCCGGTCAGCGACGGCAGCCGGCCCGGCGAGGGAGGGGTGGCAGGCACCGGGCCAACGATATCCACCGGCGTCGTACGTCAAACCAGCGATATCTACCCGCGCCGTACCCCAAGCGGACGATTGGTCGGCGGTGCGGCGGCGACCATCAGCCGCGACCGATCGGGCCCCGCCGTGGCGGACCCGGCCTGACCAGGCTGGCCGCCCCGTCACCTTGGTATGGTGTCGGCCTGTTCGACGAATCAGCCGGTGAATGACATGTGCGCAGGGGCCATCGTGACGCGACCCGCCGCGCCGGGGACGGGGCGGGCCTTGTCGTCGTCGTTGCCGGCACTGGTTTTCCTGGCGTTCGGTGTCGTCGCCGCCGCGCTCTACGCGGCGTTCGACACGCCGCTGATCGCCGGACCGGCCTTCACCGTCGCCGGGGTGGGTGGCGCGCTCGCCGTGACCCTGGGCCCCCGCTGGCACCGGGCCCAGCCGCGCTGGGCCTGGCGGATGCTCGCCGTCGCCTGTGTGTGCTTCCTCACCGGAGCGCTGGCCCGGCCGTGGGCGGTCGAGCAGGACGGGCCGTACGCGCTGACCGCCGACGCCGCCACCGTGCCGGGCTACCTGTTCATGCTGCTCGGCCTGGCCGGGCTGCTGCGCACCCGGGGGCGGCTGCCGTCGCACGCGGTGATCGACGGTCTGATCGTCTTCATCGGCGCGGCGCTGTGCTCCGTACTGCTGCTGGCGGTGCCGGCGGGCAGCATCACCGACCGTCCGCCCCTGGTCTCCGCCCTGGCCGCGCTGTATCCGATCTTCGACGTGATCCTGATCCTGCTGCTGGTCAGCCTGGCCTTCACCACCGCCGTGCGACGGCCGAGCTACCTGCTGCTGGTCGCCTCCATGAGTCTGCTGGTGGTCGGCGACGTGCTCTACGCCATCATCGGAGTCTCCGGCCAGCTCACCGGATCCCGGCTGCTGGATCTGCCGTTCCTGCTCGGTTTCCTGTTGATCGGCGCCGCCGCCCTGCACCCCTCGGTGGTCGACCTCGGTCAGGCGGCCCGGTTGCCGGTGCAGGCGTGGTCCTGGCAGCGGCTGCTGCTGATCGGCCCGGCGCTGGCCGCGCCATCCCTGCTCACCGTCTTCGTCTCCGGCCGGTCGACAGCCGACCGGCTGGTGCTCGGCGTGGGCGGTGCCGCCATGGTGGTGCTGCTGATGATGCGGGCGGTCTCCGCCGTCCAGGGGTACGCCGCCGCGCAACGGCGCTACGAACACCGCGCCACCCACGACCCGCTGACCGGTTTGCCGAACCGGTTGATGCTCGCCGCCGAGGTACGCCGGCTGCTCACCGCCGGTCGGCCGGCGGACACCGGGGTCTGGGTGTTCTTCCTCGACCTCGACGGGTTCAAACTGGTCAACGACTCGTGGGGGCACCACGCCGGCGACCAGCTGATCGCCCAGGTGGCGGCCCGACTGCGGGCGGCGCTGCCGGCTGCGGCGACGGTCGCCCGGGTCGGCGGGGACGAGTTCGTCGTGGTCCAGTTGGGCAGCCGAGCGCAGGCCGTGGCGCTGGCCGACCGGATCATCGACTGCGTGCACGAACCGCTGCGGATCCGGCAGGTCGAGGCGGTGATCACCGCCTCGGTCGGGATTGCCGGGACCCAGCTCGACGACGGTGGCGCGGGCGACGACCCGCCGGTGACCGCCGACGCGTTGCTGCGTGACGCCGACACGGCCATGTACCAGGCGAAGGCCGATGGTCGCGGCCGCTGGGTGATGTTCGACGCGTCGATGCACGAGCGGGTCCGCGAGCGGGTGGAGATCGAACAGGCCCTGCGGATCGCGCTCAGCGAGGACGATCTGCGGATCGCCTTCCAACCGATCGTCGACCTGGAAAGCGGCAGCCTGATCGGCGCCGAGGCGTTGCTGCGCTGGGAACACCCAGGCCGGGGCAACATCTCACCGGCGGTGTTCATCCCGATCGCCGAGGACACCGGGCTGATCGGACCGATTGGACGGTGGGTGCTCGACCGGTCGTTGCGGCAACTGGCGCAGTGGCGGGCGGACGGCACGGTGCCGGCGGATTTCTGGATGTCGGTCAATGTGTCGCCCCGCCAGTTGCGTGACCCGGGTCTGATCCGGGCGTTGGACGACACGCTCGACCGTCACCGGGTGCCGGCCCCGGCCGTCGTCCTGGAGATCACCGAGTCGGTGATGATCGACCCGACCAGCGTCACCGGCCAGGTGCTGGCAGACCTGCGGCAGCGGGGTATCCGGATCGTCGTCGACGACTTCGGCACCGGGTTCTCCGCACTGGGCTATCTGCGCAAGCATCCGGTCACCGGGGTCAAGGTGGATCGGGCGTTCGTCGCCGGCCTCGGCCAGAGCGCCAAGGACGAGGAGATCGTCCGGGCGGTGGTGGCGATGAGCAGCGCCCTGCACCTGACCGTGGTCGCGGAGGGAGTCGAGACGCCGCTGCAGCAGGGCGTGCTCGCCGTCCTCGGCGTGCTGTTCGGGCAGGGCAGGCTGTGGGGAGAGCCGGTCGGCCCGGCTGAGTTCGCCCGACAGTGGGCAAGCCGACCCGCCGACCCGGTGGACGGGCCGGCGGTGCCGGCTGCCGGGCAGGTTCAGGGACGCGGCGGCAACTCGTAGAGCCAGAACGTTTGCTCGTCCAGCCGGGTCGCCCGCGCCCCCTCGGTCAACGACCCCAGGGTCTGATGGATCGCCCGGCCCAGCCCGATCTGGTCGTTGCGGCGGCAGATGTCCAACGCCGCGACGCCGTCGCTGTCCTGCACCCGTTGCCACATGTCGGCGATCACCGACTCGAAGATGCCGCAACCGCGGTACTGCGGATGGACGGCGAAGAATCCGATGTACCAGATCCGGCGCTGCGCGTACAGGTCGGGCCAGCGGTGGGCGAAGTAGTCCGGGGAGATCAGCGGCATCGAATCCAGTTCGTTGGTGAAGGTGGCGAGCGCGGTCAGCAGATCGGGGGACCGGTCGTCGCGCCCCAGATACTTCAGCACCCGGGCGTCGCTCAGCACCTGGTCGAACTCGGCCCGGTCCATCACGTGACGTTGGACCGCGGTGACCCGGAGTTCGTCGAACGCGGTGGTGTACAACTGCCAGGTCGGTTCGGAGAGTTCGGGTGGGATGCTCGTTTCGACCTGTATGCGCATTACTATCCTCCGGGCCCGCGCCGGTAGACGGGGGTGGACGCGAGCCCTGCCACCGAGTATGAGCGACCACTGAGCCCAAGGTCAGGCTGTGGGCGGCGGGCGAAATTTTCGACACCGGCACCGATCCGCGGACCGTCCGGCTGCGTACTGCTGTACGGGCACAACGGTGTGCCGTGCCCGCGAACGCCGAGGAGGGGCAGTCATGCAGCGACCGGCACAGGGGGGCGAACCAGCCGCGATCGAACTCGGCCCAGTGCAGCGGCCCGGTACGGTCTGGCCTGGTCCCGCTCCCGGCCAGCCACGCGAACCGGACGACGAGCAGCCGGAGCAGCAGCACCACCTCGACCACCTCGACCACGACGAACCGGTGACCGCGCCGCCGGGCCTGTTGCCACCGCCGCCGTGGCTGGCCCGGGAACTGGACCGACCGGAACCGGTCACCCCGGCGGTACCGTTCTTCGACCCGGAACCCGACACGTCCGAGCCGACCGGTCGCAGTCCGCGCCGACTCGCGATGGTCGTCACCGGGCTGGTGGCGCTGTTCCTGGTCGCCGCGCTGGTCGGGGCCGGCGTCGTCGACGCGCTGCGGACCACATCGGACACCACCACCGCCGACGCCCTGCCGCCGGCCGACGGTCCCGGTGTGGTCGACCCCGCCGCCGTCGACCCGGAACCCGCCACCGAACGCCTGGTGACCGGCCCGCTCGGCGAGCTACAGCAGGCCGAATTCGACCTGGTCAGCGGCACCACGACGGTCAACATCCGGGCCGCTGATCTCGGCGGTGACCTGTACCGGGTCCGGACCCCGATCGACGCCGACGTGCAACCACGGGTGATCGCCGACGGCAACCGGATCAAGCTGCACCTGGTGCCGAACGACCAGTCCGGCCCCGGTGTCGTCGACATCGAGCTGCACTCGTCGGTGCGCTGGCAGTTGCGGCTCACCGGCGGTGTCGCGGAACACGCGATCGACCTGACCGGTGCCGAGCTGAGCGGAGTGGACATCGTCGGCGGGGCGGCCCGCATCGAGCTGTCCCTGCCCGCGCCGGACGGCACCCTGCCGGTGCGGATGACCGGCGGCGCCAACCAGTTCCTGATCAACGCCCCGGATGGGCCGCCGGCCCAGGTCCGGTTCGGGTCCGGGGCAGCCAGCGCCACCATCGACACCCGCAGCCACGACGGTATCGCCCCCGGTGCCGTCTTCACCGGCCAAGGCTGGGCGGGCGCGACCGACCGCTACGACATCGACGCCGTCGCCGGACTGTCCGTGCTCACCCTGCAACGGAACTGACCGACTCACTCGGCCTGCTCGGCCTCGTCCATCACCCGGTAGATCCGCTGCTCCGACACCGGGTACGGGGTACCCAACGCCTGAGCGAACACGTTGACCCGCAGCTCCTCGATCATCCAGCGGATCCGCCGGGCGGCTTCGGTGTTGTGCCGGGCCGGCGGCAACCCGTCGAGCATCTGCTGGTACTCCCGGCGTACCGTGTCGATCCTGGCCTGCTGGTCGCGGTCCCGGCGCGGATTCTGCGGCAGCTTCTCCAACCGGCGTTCGATCGCGGTCAGATAGCGCGGCAGGTCCGCCAGCCGGGCGTACCCGGTGGCGGTCACGAACCCCGGATAGACCAGGGCGGCGAGCTGCTCGCGGACGTCGGTGAGCGCCGCCACCAGCGCGAGATCGGTGGTACGGCCGAGCCGCTGCTGCACCGCGTACGCCGCCGCCAGCACCTGGCGTACCCGGGACACGATCTCGACCGTGACGTCGACCAGCCCGGCGCGGACCTGCTCGCGCAGCGCCGCGAACCCGTCGGCGTCCCAGGCCGGCCCGCCCGCCTGCGTCATCAGCAGGTCCACCGCCGCCCCAGCGCAGTCGTCCAGCAGCTCGACCACGTTGCGGTACGGGTTGCGACTCAACGCCAACTTGTCCTGATTGGACAGCCGGCCGGAGACGAACTTCGCTGGGGACGGCAGGGTGAGCAGCAGCAGCCGCCGGCTGCCGGCCCACATCGACCGGTCCCGGACGGCGGCGCTGTCGAACACCCGGACCGCGACGCTGGCACCCTCGTCGACCAGCCCCGGGTAGGCGGTCACCCGGTAGCCGACCCGGTCCTGCTCGACGCTGCGCGGCAGCGTGCCGATGCTCCAGTCGCGCAGCCCGCGCCGCTCCACGTCCGGCGCGGCGGCCGCCACCACCTTGCGTACCTCGGTGGTCAGCTCGCGCCGCAGCGCGGCCAGGTCCTTCCCCTCGGCCAGCGGCTTGTCGTTCTCATCGACCACCCGGAAGGTGACCCGCAGGTGTGGCGGCACCTTGGTCAGGTCCCAGGCGTCGTGCGGCACCATCACCCCGGTCAGCCGGCGCAGCTCCCGGCCGAGCGCGTCCAGCAGCGGCTCGGCGCCGGGTGTGATGGCGGCCAGCACCGCGCGGGCGAAGTCGGGCACCGGCACGAAGTTGCGGCGCAGCTGCTTCGGTAGCGACCGGACCAGGGCTACGACCAGCTCCTCGCGCAACCCGGGCACGTGCCAGTCGAAGCTGTCGTCCGGCACCTGGTTGAGCATCGCCAACGGCACGTCGACGGTCACCCCGTCGGTCCCGGTGCCGGGCTCGAACCGGTACGTCAGCGGCAGCGCCAGCCCGGCGGAGTGCCACTCGTCGGGGAAGTCGGCCGGGTCGATGCGGCCCTTGCCCTGGTTGACCAGCATGTCCCGGTCGAAGGTGAGCAGGTCGGGCCGGTCCCGGCGGGCCTTCTTCCACCAGCTGTCGAAGTGCCGGCCGGAGACCACCTCGGCCGGCAGCCGCTGGTCGTAGAACTCGAACAGGGTCTCGTCGTCGACCACGATGTCCCGGCGGCGGACCCGTTCCTCCAGCTCGCCGACCTCGTCGAGCAACGCCCGGTTGTCGTGGAAGAACCGGTGCGGCGTGTGCCAGTCACCCTCGACGAGGGCGTGCCGGATGAACAACTCCCGGCTCAGCGCCGGGTCGACCCGACCGAAGGTCACCTTGCGACCGGAGACCAGCGGTACGCCGTACAGGGTGACCTTCTCGTAGGCCATCACCGCCGCCTGCTTCTTCTCCCAGTGCGGTTCGCTGTACGAGCGTTTCACCAGGTGGCCGGCGAGCGCCTCGACCCACTCCGGTTCGATCTTGGCGACCGTACGGGCCCACAGCCGGGACGTCTCGACCAGCTCGGCCGCCATCACCCAGCGGGGCGGTCTGCGGGCCAGCGCCGAGCCGGGGAAGACCGCGAACTTGGCTCCCCGGGCACCCAGGTACTCCGGCTTGGCCGGGTCCTTCACCCCGATGTGCGAGAGCAGACCGGCCAGCAACGACTGGTGTACGGCGGCCGGCGCGGCCGGCTCACCGCCCCGGTCGACCGGTACGTTCATCGACCGCAACACCTGCCGGATCTGGCTGTGGATGTCCTGCCACTCGCGGATCCGCAGGTAGTTGAGGAACTCGGCCCGGCACATCCGCCGGAACGCGCTGCCGGAGCGTTCCCGCTGCTGCTCCCGCAGGTAACGCCACAGGTTGAGCAGGGCGACGAAGTCGGATTCCGGATCGGCGAACCGGGCGTGCGACTGGTCGGCCTGAGGCTTCTGCTCCGCCGGCCGTTCCCGGGGATCCTGGATGGACAGCGCGGCGGCGATCACCGCGACCTCGTCGACGCAGCCGTTACCTTCGGCGGCGAGCACCATCCGGCCGAGCCGGGGGTCCACCGGCAGCTGCGCCAGCCGCCGCCCGACCTGGGTCAACCGGGGCGGCAGGCCCGGCGACGGCGGCTCGATCGCACCCAACTCGTGCAGCAACGCGACGCCGTCGGTGATCTGCCGGCGGTCCGGCGGCTCGACGAACGGGAACGCGGCGATGTCGCCCAGCCCGATCGCGGTCATCTGCAGGATCACCGAGGCCAGGTTGGTGCGCAGGATCTCCGGGTCGGTGAACTCCGGTCTGGACTCGAAGTCGGCCTCGTCGTACAGCCGGATGCAGATCCCGTCGGAGGTGCGCCCGCAGCGGCCCTTACGCTGGTTGGCCGACGCCTGCGACACCGGCTCGATCGGCAGCCGCTGCACCTTGAGCCGGTTGCTGTAGCGGGAGATCCGCGCCGTACCCGGGTCGATCACGTACTTGATCCCCGGCACGGTCAGCGACGTCTCGGCGACGTTGGTCGCCAGCACCACCCGCCGGCCCGGATGCGACTGGAAGATCCGGTGCTGCTCGGCGGCGGACAACCGGGCGTACAGCGGCAGGATCTCGGTGTCGCGCAGCCGGGGCCGGTTGGCGACCAGCTTGCCCAGCGCGTCGGCGGCGTCGCGGATCTCCCGTTCGCCGCTGAGGAAGACCAGGATGTCGCCGGGGCCCTCGTCGGCGAGCTCCTCCACCGCCGCGCCGATCCCGTCGACCTGGTCGAGCGTCACGGTGCCCGGGGTGGCGTCCGGGTCGTCCGGGTCGACGGTCTCCCGCAGCAGCGGCCGGTAGCGGACCTCCACCGGATAGGTCCGCCCGGACACCTCGACCATCGGCACCGGTGGACGACCCGGTTCGCTGAAGTGGTCGGCGAAGCGCTGCGGGTCGATCGTCGCCGACGTGATGACCACTTTGAGGTCGGGGCGGCGGGGCAGCAGCTGTTTGAGGTAGCCGAGGATGAAGTCGATGTTCAGGCTGCGTTCGTGCGCCTCGTCGATGATCAACGTGTCGTACTGGCGCAGCATCTTGTCGTGCTGCAGCTCGGCCAGCAGGATCCCGTCGGTCATCAGCTTGACCAGGGTCTGGCCGCCGACCTGATCGTTGAACCGGACCTTGTAGCCGACCACGTCGCCCAGGGTGGTGCCGAGCTCGTCGGCGATCCGGTCGGCGACGGTACGGGCGGCCAGCCGACGCGGCTGAGTGTGCCCGATCAGCCCGCGCACCCCACGACCCAGCTCCAGGCAGATCTTCGGGATCTGGGTGGTCTTGCCCGAGCCGGTCTCGCCGGCCACGATCACCACCTGGTGGTCGCGGACCGCCGCCGCGATGTCGTCGGCGCGTTCGCTGACCGGCAGGCCGGCCGGGTAGCTGACCTGCGGCACCGCGTCCCGCTGTCGCTGCACCGCCTGCTGCGCCGACGCGATCGCCCTGGCGATTTCGTCGAGCGTTGCCTGCCGGGCCTGCGGATCCCGGACCTTGCGCACCCCGTCGAGGCGCCGCCGCAGCCGCCGCTCGTCACGAAGCGTCAAGTCGGGGAGGAGTTTCAGCAGGTCAGCGGGGGGCGGCGCAGGGGAGGGCGGGTTCATGGCGATGACCACGATACCCGCCGCTGTCCGCCCGGTCGCCTGGGTTTCCGGCCACCTGTCCCTGGTTCAGGCCACCGCGTTCAGCAGCCTCTCCAACGTCGTACGCGTCGGAAGCCGGGACAGCACGTGTCGCACACTGCGCTCGGCGTACCGCCGATCCTCGGGTTTCGGGTCGTCGGCGTCGCGGGCCGACGCCGCCTGCACCTGATCGAACACGTAGTTCGCGAGACTGGTCAGCGCGCCCCGGAAGCTTGCCAGCTCCAGCGCGGGCAGCCGGCCAGCCCGGTCCTGGTAGCCGGCAACCAGCGCCCGCACGCCCGCGACGTTGATCTGACCGGCCGGGTCGACAGTCCAGTCCAGCAACGCGTTGGCCAACTCCCATGCCGGCGGCTGACCACCGGCATGCTCCCAACCGAGCACGACGAGTCGACCGTCGCGGTCGAGCCGGGTCTGTGCCGGTCCGAGCGTGTTGTGTGTCAGCACCGGCTCGGGCGCTGGTTCGTCCCGGCCGATGCTGTCGAGGTCGACCAGGTTGGGCACCGCTGCCTGCAACGCCGCAGGCCAGGTGCCGGCTGCGGCGGTTCTGGTGGTGGCGGTCGTGGCGGCGGCCAGGTCGGCCCAGCTGACCTTGCTCAGTCGGACGGCGTGCCACGGGCTGATCCGGTCCACCGGCAGTTCGAGCCCGTGGATCGCGGCGAGCACCCCGCCTACCGAGTGGGCCACGGCCGCGCTCACCGGTGGCGCGAGCGGCGGCCCGGCGGGCAGCTGGTGGTACGCCCGCCAACGGTGCCCACCGATCGACTCGATGATCTCGCCGGTGCGGCTGCGCACCGGTGCCGGCAGCAGCACGCCGGCCGCAGCGGCGGCCAGCTGCAGCGCGGTATCGGTTTGGGCGTCGACGATCGGCCACCAGGTGTCCATGGTGCGCACCTGCCAGCTGCCCCGGTCGGTACTGACCGACCAGCGGCGGCCGATGTCGTCGGGCCGGGCCAGCGAGCGCATCGGGCCGGCGACGGTGCCGAGGCCGAAGCGGTCCGCGATGGCCTGGGCGAGTGCCGGGTCGGTGGTGTCGGCCCGCCCGCGCATCCGGTCGACCTCGGCTCTGAGCTCCGGCCAGGTACGGAAGCCGTACTGACCGGCCAGCGACGCCTGCGCGTCGGCCAGGGTCGCGGTCGGATCGACGTCACGCAGCCCGGCCAGCAGCTCCTTGGCCTGCTGCCGCAGGTGGTGCAGGTGTGGGTTGTCGGGGAGCGTCTTCATGGGAACCTCGCTCTGCGACCCGGACTCGCACGGGCGGATTCAGAGCAGCGGTGTCCGTCGCTCGAACCAGGAACGTGGGGTGGCTTCGAGCCTTCCGGCGAGTCTCGGCGCGATCCCGGCGCGCTGCCGGTGAGCTTAACCGGCCACGGCGCTGCCGTCGACTGCCCCGCGCGCTGTCCGTCGCTTTCTGCCCGCCGCTCCCCGCCCGCGATGTGAGGCTGAGATACGTTATCCGGCGCGGAATAGGTATCTCAGCCTCACATCGATGCGCCAGGGACCGTGTGGACGTCGGCAACGGCCCCGGGGTGCTCCGTCGCCCGCCCATTCGGTGGTGCTTCCCGGGCAGGGAATGCGGCCGGTCGGCCGCGCTGGACCGGCCGTCGTGGCGGACCCTCCCGGACGGGGGCTGGGGAGAGGACCGCCGTGGGACCGGTCGCGGCGAGCGGGGGAGCGGAGCACCCCGAGGTGTCTACGGGCGGCGGTTCACTCGCCGTTGACGCCGTGGGGTGGGTCGTCGTCGGGCGGGTCGTGGTCTACGCCGGGCGGGTCGTCGTCGGTGCCGTCGTGCGGATAGCCGTCGTGCGGGTAGCCGTCGTGCGGATAGCCGGCCGGCATCAGACCGGAGAGTTGCAGCACCGCCCGGACGCGGCGCGCGGAGCTCGGGTCCCACCGGTCCAGGATGGCGAGGGCGCGCAGCGACGGCCGGCACGGCGCGACCACCCCGCCGCACCGGTGGCACTCGCCGGTGGTCCGGTTCGGGATGTGGGTACGGGCCGTTTCGTTGGCCTGCCGGACGGCCGCTTCCAGCGCGGCGGAGCGTGGCTGAGCGCCCTTGAGCTGGAACGGCCAGTCGCGGTCCGGGTCGATCTGCCCAGGGGTTCGCTTCGGCAGCGGAGGCCGGTTCGGTGTCGGGTCGACATTGCGTGGCGTACCGATCGAGGTGTACCGGGCGAGCCGGGGCGTCCCGCCGATTCCGTCGTTCCTGGGCACTGTTCCCCCTACGTTGGAGAGTGCGATTCGGGTGCCCCGGAGGGAACGCTTGCCGGTCATTCCATCCGGGTCTGACTTCCACCCTGGACTATCTGTCGTCCGGCCAGGAAGATGTGTGGCGGTAATAGGGTCACTACTTCATCGGCGTGGGGGAACAGATGGCGAACGTGAATGAGTTTCGGCATATCCTGCGGTTGCGGCGGACCGAGAAAGGAGCAAACATTCAGGTGGTGGGCGTAGGGTTCCGTGCGGTGGCATAGCGTGATGGCCGGTTGGCTGGTGGCCGCCGGCTGATGTTTACCTGGGTGGGTCGGGGTCAGGTGGGTACGGGTAGGTCCGGCATCCAGGGCACGGGCACGGCAAAGTCGGCTGGGTTGATGTTTAGGCTGGTTGGAGCTGTAGGAGTTTGAGGATTCGGCTGTTGTTGCGGGCGTTGTAGCGCAGGGCGGCGGCGATGTTGGTGGTGTCGTGGATTCTCAGGAGGCTGACCGACACGTTTCGTAGGGTCGCCATGACACGCGGCGCGTTGCCGGTACGGATCCGGGAAGCGTCCTCCCGAAAGGTCACATCCCTCACCCAGTGGAGGACCTCGATTCCCCAGTGCTGACGGACGTAGGCCAGCAGATCAGCGGCGTCGGCCTGTCCGGCGGTGAGGCTGGTGACATACAGCATCGCCTGGTAGCTGGTACGGCCCTTCACGGTGACGGCGCGCTCGATCAGTAACACCTGCGCGACGTGCGGAAAGTTCAGATCCGGCGGGGCGGGCATGACCTGGACGGTACGTGCCTCGTGGCGGCCCCGGTCGTCATCCACACTGCGCCCGGTGACCGGCACCCCGGCCCAGTCCAGCGCGTTGAGCCGGTCGAACAGGGTCGGCTGGTTGTCGAGCACCGGGAACACGAAATGCGCCTCCTTGACCTCCCGCAGCCAGCGGGCATGCTTGCGTTGCGTCTGCATCGCGTCGGCGGTCACCACGTGATCAGCGAGGTTCAACGGCGTCAACAGCCCGGTGAACGCGGCGATCTCGTTGCTCCTGCCCGGGATCTGACACTGGGCGAGGACCACCCCGGCGCAGGTGAGCGCGGCCAGCAGATGCGGCGCCGCCCGGTCGCGGGTCCGCGCGCCCCGGCTGGTCTTGCCGTCCACCGCGACCTGCGGCAACCGTGGCCGGTGACGGTCCCGCGCGCTGGCGCGGCGGCGTCGCTGGCCAGCGGCCTTGGCCCGGCGTCGGGCCTTACGGTCCCGCGACGGCCGCACCCCGACCCGGGCTTTCGCCCGCGCCGCCGCGTCCGCGCGGCGCTGCAGCCACCGGCCCATGGCGGCGTCCAACGCGTCACCGTCGAGTCGGGCACACAACCCCCGCACCGTCTTCTCGTCCGGGCCGACGTACCTTCCGGTGGCCGGGTCCACCCGGGCACCGAACGCCTTCAACGTCTTCTGCGAACATCCGGCGATCCACTGCCCGACCGCGTACGCCGACACACTTCCGGCCAAGACCGCGGCGAGGGCCAACCCGACCACCGTCGGAAGCCGATGCCGGACACCCCGCGCGTCTCGCGGATCGGGAACCCGCGACAACGCCGCCACCAGGCTTTCCTGCCCGTCACGGCCCAACAGGACAGGCCGTGTCCTCTGGCCCGACTGGCCTTGGACAGCGTTGATCAGCAATGATGCAGGCGCGGGCACGGTACTCCACAAGGTGATCCGAAGGCGTAGACAACCTCAAGATCACCGGAGCCGTGCCCGTTCCGTCAAATCCACTCCGGACCTCAACGCGGAGTCCTCAGCCGCACACCCTCCGACTTTGCCGTGCCCGTGGGCATCCAGGGCCGTCCGAGGATGGCGTCGCGGAGGACCTGCATCTTGTCGAGGCCGTTCTTCGCCGCGCTGGACACATAGCCGAGAATTCTGTAGCGGTCTTTCGTGCGTTGCTCGCTGGTGAGCCGCCCGGAGATCTTCTGCTGGATCTTCGCTGGTCGTAGGTCCCGTTCGGCCTGGTTCGAGGTCGGCGGAACCTGTAGGTCGTCGACGAAGCGCAGCACGTCGGCGCGACGGTCCCGGAAGACTTCCAGCAGCAGGCGGGCTTTACGCTCACCGGGACGGTTGCCGGTGGTGGTGGTGGTGTCACAGGCCAACCAGGACACCGTGGTGCAGGTTGTACAGCAGTTTGGCCTTGACCTGCGGGTCGATGCCGGGCCGGTTCTGTTCCCGGGCCACGTTCGTCTCGTGGATCAGAGCACGCGGGGCGTCGGAGATCCGCTTCGGCCAGACCGCGTCGGGGTACACCTCGGCCGCACCGTCGAGATCACGGAGGAGGTGGGCACAACACAACTGGTGTACCAGGGTGCCCAACCCGGCCGAGTCGTAGTTCTGGTAGCGGTCGTGCACGACCACCGAGGCGGTCAGGTCCTTGACCACGAACGCGGTGAACGTGGCCAGGTCCCGATCACCGACCTGGTAGTGAGTCCACCACTGGGTACAGGCCACGAGCAGGTACTTGTCCGCTTTCTTGCGGCCCGGCTTCGGCTCCTTCGGCCCGACCCGCAGCGGCGTCTCGTCACAGCACACCGCGTACGCCAAGGTGATCAGCGTTCGGATCCGTTTGTCGACCTCACTGGTCAACGCGGCGGCCCGGCTCAGCATGCCGTGCACGAACCCCGGCGACGGTGTCGCCCCCGTCAACGACTGGAGCATCCGCACACACCGCTGCACCGGAATGAAATGCACGACCATCAGATAGACAGCCCACGCCTGCGGGTTCGGGCCGTACCCCACCGGACCGGCTCCCGCGCCTTGCGGGCGGGCCGCGGTGTGCAACGTCCCGCACCCGCACCGCACCGCGTGCTGGTCGTACTGGGTCAGCGTCGCGGTCATCAACGGGACCTCGACCTGCTGATACCGGTCCACCACACCCAGATCCCGCGCGTGCGTCAACTGCGCTCCGCACCCGCACACGCCTTCGGGGAACCGGTCCCGCCGCTGATCAGGGGCATCCGACCAGGCCAGGTTCGACCCCGGCGCACCCCGCTGTTTACCCCGCGTACCCGCCGGAGTGTCCCGCTTCTTCCTGACCGCCGGTGGCGTTCGACCCGGATCGTCGTCCTTCGACGGCGGAGACGACGAGTTCCGCGACAGCAGATGCTCCAACCGTGCCAACCGCGCCGCAAGAGCTTCGTTCGCCGCCGTCAACTCCGCGATCCGAACGTCCTGAGCAGCGATCCGCTCCGCCTGCGTCCGAGCGAGCGAGATCAGCTCTTCACGAGAAAGATCACCCAACGCCGGCACACCCAAGATGAAACCACATCGGACAGGGCCCCGCCGAACCAGCCAAGCCCCGTCACTCAGCCCGCACTGACCATCACGCTTCGAGAACCACGTGAATGTTTACAGAAAGGACTGTCGCAGGACGCACTCGGCTCACAGGTGCACGTGACCGGATCGCAGATCGGCCACTACGAGACGGGGCGCTCACTGCCGCCCGACGACCTGGCGGTGAATCTGGACCGGGTGCTCGGCACCGGCGACGAGCTGCGCCAGCTGGCCGAACAGGCGCGCGGCGAGGCGGTCGCCCCGTGGATGCGCCCGTGGAAGCTGAACGAGTCCCGGGCGGTGCAGCTGCGGTGGTTCGAGCACTCGCTCATCCCGGGGCTGCTGCAGACCGAGGCGTACGCCCGGGAGGTCATCTCCGCCGGCACGCACACCGAGGTGCAAATCGAGGAGATGACCCGGGAGCGGCTGGAGCGGCAGACGGCGGCGCTGGAGCGGGTGAACCCGTATCCGGTGCCGTTGACCGCCATCATCGGCGAGGCCGCGCTGCGGGTCGGGCCGTCGGCGCTGATGAAGGACCAGCTGGAGCATCTGGTCGACATCGGCCACCGGCAGACCGTGCACGTGCGCGTCCTGCCGTTCTCCGCCGGGCTGCATCCGGGGCTGGCCGGTGCGTTCGTGTTGGCGACCCTGCCGGACGGCGGAACGGCGGCGTACATTGACGACCAGATGGCGGGGCGGGTCTGCGAGACCGCCGACAAGCTCCGGCATCTGGTGCTCGCCTGGGAGATGATCTGCGCGCGGGCACTGCCCTGTAACCAGTCCCGTGACCTGATTCTGAGAGTGATCGATGAGCATGAGCGAGCCGGTGTGGCGCACGTCCACCCGTAGCAGCAGCAACGGCGGTGCCTGTGTCGAGGTCGCCGACAACCTGCCCGGCCGGGTCCTGGTCCGGGACACCAAGGACCGTGCCGGCGGGACGCTCACCTTCGCCCCGTCGGCCTGGTCCACCTTCGTCGCCTCGACCAAGCCCCCCGCCGCCACGACGTGACCGGTCCCATCCCTGACCGAATTCGACCACTGACCCCTTGGAATCGATCATCTGGGTGAGGTCGTAGGAGCGCGAGCCTGCGTCGAGTGGCCACGGCCGAGGGCACCCACATGGTTGTCTCGGGGCCGGTTTGACGACAATGACGGTTCCCTCGACTGCGCGCATCGCTGTCATGAAGGTCGGGGCCGAGCCGGTCGGCCCGAGAGGTCGTGACCTTGGGCCTGGTTGCCCAGGATCCCACCGGGAAAGGGTGGACATGGGCGGGCCCGGGCGACCGGTCCGGGCCGCCGCCACAGGAGGTGGGACCCATGACCGAGCAGCGGTACGCGGGCAAGGTCGCGCTGGTCACCGGTGCCGGATCCGGCATCGGTCGGGCCGTGGCGCTGCGGTTGGCCGCAGAAGGAGCGACGGTGGTCGGCTGCGACGTCGACACCGACGGGATGGACGGCACCGGCAAGCTGCTTGCCGCCGCCGGACACGCCGCCGACCTGGTCACCGCCGATGTGACCGTGCAGGCCGACATCGACGAACTGGTCACCCGGCTGCCCGGCGACCGGATCGACCTGCTGGCCAACGTGGCCGGCGTGATGGACTTCTTCCTGCCGGTGACCGAGCTCGACGACGCCACCTGGGACCGGGTGCTCGCAGTCAACCTGACCGGCCCGATGCGGCTGACCCGGGCCGTGCTGCCGCTGATGAAGGTGGCCGGAAAGGGGGCGATCGTCAACATCGCCTCGATCGGCGGGCTGACCGGTTCGGTCGCCGGGTCCGCGTACGTGGCGTCGAAGCACGGCCTGATCGGACTGACCCGTTCGACGGCGTTCCTGTACGGCGCGGACGGCATCCGGACCAACGCTGTCTGCCCCGGCGGGGTGGAGACGAACATCGGCCGCAGCGCCCAACCGAAGGTCGAATGGGCGTACGAACGGCTGTCGAAGTCCTTCGCCGGTCACGTGACCCGGACCGCCGCGCCGGATGAGATCGCGACCCTGGTCGCCTGGCTCGGCAGTGACGAGGCGGTCAACGTCAACGGTGCCGTCATCACCTCGGACGGCGGCTGGACCAGCTGACCCGCCACCGGAGGCAGCGCCCCACCGGACGGTTTCGCCGCAGCCGCCGGACGCGCTGCCGGGCCAGCGGGGCGCGGATGTCCGCCAGGTCAGCCGGACCCGCGCAACCGCTGGTACGCCCGGTCCAGCTCGGGCTGGGCGGGTGCGCCGCCGGACACCGGCTGCCAGAAGCCGGGGTCCGGCGGCGCCGTCACGTCGACCCGCCTGCCGGCCGCGGTGTCGAAGCCGAGCCGCCAGGCGTGCAGATGGGTCCGCATGCCGTTGGCAGCGGCGGCCCGGTCGAACAGCGGGTCACCGACGATCGGATGGCCGATCCAGGCCAGGTGCACCCGGATCTGATGCCGACGGCCGGTCAGCGGCGCGACGGCGAGCAGCCGGTGCGTGGCGTCGGCTGCCGCCGTACCGGATCCGGTGGTGACCCCGTCGGACCCGGCGGTGACGGCGGTGATCCGGCTCTGCGACGGATAGGTCTTGACGTGGTCGAACTCGGCCCCGGCGGCGAGCGACCAGCGCGTGGTGGCGGCGTCGAAGCCGATGTCGGCGCGGTTACCGGCGACCCGGACCCGGTTCTTGCGGCCCACGCTCAGCGGCAGGTCGACGACGCCGACGTCGGGCAGCGGCGCGCGAGCGGCATCGGCATCGGTGGCGGCGGCCGACACCACGGCCAGATAGACCTTTTCCACGGTACGGCGGTTGAACTGCCGGGTCAGGTCGCCGTGGTGGCGCAGCTCCTTGGCGAACAGGATCGCCCCGGAGGTGTTCTTGTCGATGCGGTGCACCGGGAAGACCGGCTCACCGGCCTCCTCGGCGAGGCGGGCCAGGTCGGTGCCGTGCCGTTCGCCCATCACCGCGACACCGGGAGGCTTGTTCAGCACCAGGGCGGCGTCGTCCTCGAACAGGACGGCACCGGCGCGAAGTTCGGTCCACAGGTTCACCGGTGGCCGAGGATACGCCGCACGTGGCGGCGTACCCCCGGCGCACCCTGCGTTCGCATCATGAGGCGATGCGTCGGACGGCTCAGCCGGCGGTGGACCAGATGGCGGTGAAGGCGGCGGCCTCACCGGCCAGCCAGCGCTCCACCTGGTCGGGGCGGGAGGTGACATCCGGACGCCGGAAGGTGGTGCCGCGCCGCAGGTCGACCAGGACCGGCTCGGCACGCGGCAGCACCTGGTCCATGTGCCGGGCCATCAGGTGCAGGGTCGCGGTGTACGCGTCGGGGCTGGGTGGCTGGTCGTCGAAGTGGATCCGGACCGCTTCGGCGTGCCCGTCGGCGTACCGCAGGCCGAAGTGTGGGTTGATCTTGACGGGGAGGTTGCCGACCATGCCGAGCGCGTCGTGGGTCTGCGCCAGCTCCACCTGGCTCAGGTCACCCAGCGACTCCAGGTAGCGCTGCGCGCCCGGGGTGAGGGTCGCGTACAGCGGCTGCCAGCGCTGGGCGACCTGCCCGACCACGGCGGCCAGGTGGCTGCCGCCGGTGCGGAACCGGATGTCGGCCTTGAGCGCCTTGACCAGTTGCCCGTGCGGGTTGAACCCGGAGCGGCTGACCCGCTGCCGGCGCAGCCCGCCGACAAAGGACGCCTTCGCCGGCCCGGACTGCCCGACATAGCGGGTGAAACCGAGCAGGGTCGCGTACGGGACCGGGGCCGGGTTGGTCGGTGCTGCGGTGGGGGTCGAAGCGGTGGCAGGAGGGGGTGCGATCACGGCATTCCTTCCCAGGTCAGGAGCCGGATTAGTACACCCATTCTAATCGAGAAGTGACGCTGCGCCCAGTGTTTGATCACGCTGCGCCGCGTTTGTGGCCGCCCGGTGGCCTCGGTGCGGCATCGTGTGGGCCGGGCGTTGGTTGACAAGATTGGCTAATGTCATTAGCTTATGAGCTATTAAATTTAGCTACCAGCCTGGAGGTTGCGATGACCGCGTACCTGTCCCTCGACGGCGGGCGCATCGCCTACGAGGTCACCGGCGACGGCCCACTCGTGGTCCTCGCGCCCGGCATGGGCGAGAGCCGCACGGCGTACCGGTTCGTCGTCCCGCAGCTGGTCGCCGCCGGCTACCGGGTCGCCGCCACCGACCTGCGGGGCACCGGCGAGTCCAGCGTCGGCTGGCCGTCGTACTCCCGTACCGACATCGCCGGTGACCTGGTCGCGCTGATCCGGCACCTGGGCGGCCCGGCCGTGCTGGTCGGGCATTCGATCTCCGGCGGGGCGGCCACCATCGCCGCGGCCACCGCGCCCGAGCTGGTCACCGCCGTGGTCGAGCTCGCGCCGTTCACCCGCAAACAGTCGATCAGCCTCGGTGACCTGCGGGTCAAGCGGTACCGGCAGGGCATGACCCGACTGCTGGGCGCGGGCGTGTTCGGCAGCGTCAAACAGTGGCTCGGCTACCTGGACGTCGCCTTCCCCGGGCACCGGCCGGCCGACTGGGCCGAGCAGCTGGCCCGGACCGAGGCCCGCCTACGTGAGCCCGGCCGGATGAAGGTGCTGCAGAAGATGGGCCAGTCCAGCCCGGCCGACGCCGGTGCGCAGCTCGGCAACGTCCGCTGCCGGGTACTGATCATCGAAGGGACGCTCGACCCCGACTGGGCCGACCCGCGTGCCGAGGGCGAAGCGATCGTCGCGGCGCTGCCCGCTGGCCTGGGTACGGTGGCGATGATCGACGGAGCCGGGCACTACCCGCACACCCAGTTTGCCGACCAGGTGGTCGCGCTCATGCTCCCGTTCCTGGCCGAGACGGCCGGTGCCGAGGGTCGGTCCTGACGAGTCTTCACCAGACAGTGCCGGACGGCAGGATCGACAGATGGACAGCTCGGCGACCCGGGGCAACATCCGTACCGTCGTCGGTCTCGCCGGTGCCGCGCTGGCGCTGGCTGTGGTCGTCAGCCTGGTGCCACGCGACGATCCGGGGCCGGCTGAGCCGTGGCGGCCACCCGCCGGTCACGTCGTCGTGGACACCGTCGACCTCGGCGACGACCGCGTGTTGCGGCTCTGGGTGAAACCGGGCAGCTGGTACGTGCAGCGCCTGGCCGACGGCGAGCACGAGGCATTCATCGGCGCCGGCGGCGGGGGTGATCAGTTCACCGTCGCCGAGGTGTTCGAGGCGTACGTGGGGACGGTTCCCCTGCCGGACGCGCATGCGGTCCTGGTGCGGTCGCCGGGAGGCGTGGCCGTCCGCGCCGTGGTCCACGACGGGGTGTTCATCGTCGCGGATTCAGTGGCAACGCCGGACGATCGGGAGTTGCTGGTGACCTCACTGGGCCCGGCCGACGCCGTTCTTGCCGCCGAGGCGTCCGTCTCGATCGCCGGGCGTGCCCAGTGAGGTCACCGTCATGATCACTTGACGTGCTGCAGGGCAGCTACCGGCGTGTCGGCCGAATTTCGCGCAAGTGATCACTCAGCTCTGGTCGCAGCACGGCTAACGTGCGTCCGCCCGGTCGGCCGTCGCCAGGTCGAGGAAGGCCGACCAGGCGGCCGGTGCGAAGGTCAGGGTGCCGCCGTCGCGGTCCTTGGTGTCCCGGACCAGCACCCGCCCAGGCAGGTTCTCGGCGACCTCCACGCAGCTTGTGCTGTCGCTGTGCGTGCTCTTGTGCCACCGGGGCGCGGTGCTTATGTCCATCTCTCAGCCGTCCTCATGATCAGTTCTAGGCTCTGCGGGCCAGATAGAGCGTAGTCGCGGATGCTCTCCCAGGTGCGTTCAAGGCTGGTCGCGTCGTCCGGATTTTCTACCACCCGGCCCTGCAGGTAGCCTTCCAGGTAGCCGACGGATCTGCCGTCCACGGTGGCGATGACGAACGGTCCGTCCAGCCCGGGGTACGCCCCGGCGTCGGCCGGCACCACCTGGACCCGGATGTTCGGCTGCTCGCAGGCGGCGACGACCGCCGTCAACTGTTCGTGCATCACGCACGGGTCGCCGACCCGCCGGTGCAGGACGCTCTCGTCGATGACCGCGACGAGTTGGCAGGAGTCGGGCTGCCGGTAGAGGATCTCCTTGCGGCCGAGCCGGGTGGCCAACGCGACGTCCATCGCCTCGCCACGCTCGCCGTACGCGAGCAGCACGGCTCGGGCGTACGCCTCGGTCTGCAGCAGTCCGGGCAGCGCGAGGGGCTGGAAGACCCGGATGAGCGTCGCCTTGCCCTCCTGCTCGATGAACGGCCGGTACCAGACCGGGGCGTGTTCGCCGACGACAAATTCGCGATAGAATTTCACGAACGCGGTGCCGAATGCCCGGTCCACAGCACCCAGATAGTCGGGCAATGCGGGTCGTTCGCCGCGTTCTATCGAGCCGACGTGCGACGTCGAGAAGTGGATGCGCTCGCCCCACGCTTCCTGGGTGAGGCCGAGCATTTCGCGGACGCGCCGCAGTTCGCCTACCAGATATTCGCTCCCGCTCACAATACCTTCACATCCCTCAATTTGCCGCGACTGGTCCATCTGATCTTGTGCCAGTCATCGGACAGCTACGCTCGGTCGCCGACTATCTTCCGCTGGTCGGTCCGAACAGTCCAGGGTGGAAGCAGATGAGGCCCGATCAGGGCGACAGCTCCACCCAGGAGGAACGCGAAATGCGAAACGACGGTATCGGCGGAACGCCGCGCCTGGCCCGGTACACCTCGATCGGTACGCCGCCGCGCGGCCGACTGACCGGGCCGAACCCGAACCGCTCGCCGTCGGCGCGCCGGAGCACGACCGAGTCGGTCGTGCTCCGGGCCCGCGACATCGTCACCACCCACCTGCCGAGCCGCGTCGGCGAGTGCCGGGTGTGCGGCGGCGTCGCGATGTGCGAACCGTTCGCCAAGGCGATCGCGGTCCTGGACCGTTGGGATCCGGTCCGGGCCCGGCGGGTCAGGTCTGTCCTGGAGTACGCGGGACTGTGGCCGGACAGCCACCTGCCGGCGGCGGCGCGGGATACCGACGCCGACGGTGAGGGCTGACCGCCGACGCCCAGAGCTGACCGACGCCGACCGTCAGAGCTGACCGACGGCGGTGACGTGCAGCACCGCGCTGCCCGCCTCGTCCGAGGCGGCGAGGTCCACCTCGGCGCTGATCCCCCAGTCGTGATCCTCGGCCGGGTCGGCGAAGATCTGCCGGACCAGCCACCGCTCCCGCTCCTGCGTGATCAGCAGCAGCGCCGGCCCCCGGGCATCCGGCCCGGTGCCGATCTCGTCGTACTCGTCGAAGTACGGCTCCAGCGCGTCGGCCCAGGCATCGGCGTCCCAGCCGGAGTCGGCGTCCAGCTCGCCGAGCTCGTCGTAGCGGCGCAACGCGGCCAGCTCCACCCGGCGGAACAGCGCGTTGCGGACCAGCACTCGGAAGGCCCGCGGGTTGCCGGTGACCGCCGGCGGCCGGTCGTCGGCGACCACCGCGGCCTCGGGGTCGTCGGTCGGGTTGCGCAGCCGCTCCCATTCGTCGATCAGGCTGGAGTCGACCTGGCGGACCAGCTCACCCAGCCACTCGATGAGGTCGATCAGCTCCTCGGTCTTGGCGTCGTCGGGCACCGTCTGGCGCAGCGCCCGGAACGCGTCGGCCAGGTACCGCAGCACCAGACCTTCCGACCGGGACAGCCCATAGAAGTTGACGTACTCGACGAAGGTCATCGCCCGCTCGTACAGGTCGCGGACCACCGACTTGGGCGCCAGCTCGTAGTCGGCCACCCACGGATGCCCCTGCCGGTACGTCTCGTACGCCATCTCCAGCAGCTCGGCCAGCGGCTTCGGGTGGGTGACCTCGTCGAGCAGTTCGAGGCGGGCCTCGTACTCGATGCCGTCGGCCTTCATCTGCGCGACCGCCTCACCGCGCGCCTTGTGCTGCTGCGCGGAGAGGATCTGCCGGGGGTCGTCGAGCGTCGCCTCGATGATCGACAGTACATCGAGCGGGTACGTCGGCGACTCCACGTCGAGCAGCTCGATCGCGGCCAGCGCGAACGGCGACAGCGGCTGGTTGAGCGCGAAGTCGAGCTGCAGGTCCATGGTGAGCCGGACGCGGCGGCCCTCGGCGTCCGGCTCGGGCAGCTGCTCGACCACCCCGCCGGCGCGCAGCGCCCGGTAGATGGCGATCGCCCGGCGGATGTGCCGGCGCTGCGCCGCCCGGTCTTCGTGGTTGTCGGTGAGCAGGTGCCGCATCGCGGCGAACGCGTCGCCGGGCCGGCTGATCACGTTGAGCAGCATCGCGTGGCTGACCCGGAAGCTGGAGGTCAACGGTTCCGGCTCGGCCTCGACCAGCCGTTCGAAGGTGGGCTTGCCCCAGCCGATCGACCCCTCCGGCGGCTTCTTGCGGACCACCTTGCGGCGCTTCTTCGGGTCGTCGCCGGCCTTGGCGAGCGCCTTCTCGTTCTCGATGACGTGCTCCGGGGCCTGCACCACCACGGTGCCGAGGGTGTCGAACCCGGCCCGGCCGGCCCGCCCGGCGATCTGGTGGAACTCGCGGGCCTTGAGCAGCCGGGTCCGTACCCCGTCGTACTTGGACAGGCCGGTGAACAGCACCGTGCGGATCGGCACGTTGATCCCGACGCCGAGGGTGTCGGTGCCGCAGATGACCTTGAGCAGCCCGGCCTGGGCGAGGGTCTCCACCAGCCGGCGGTACTTGGGCAGCATGCCGGCGTGGTGCACGCCGATGCCGTGGCGGACCAGCCGGGACAGGGTACGCCCGAAGCCGGAGGAGAACCGGAAGTTGCCGATCGCCGTGGCGATCGCGTCCTTCTCCGCCCGGGTGCACACGTTGATGCTCATCAACGCCTGGGCTCGCTCCAGCGCCGCCGCCTGGGTGAAGTGGACCACGTACACCGGGGCCTGGTGAGTGCTGAGCAGCTCTTCGAGGGTCTCGTGCAGCGGCGTCGTCGCGTAGGTGAACATCAGCGGCACCGGCCGCTGCGCCGAGGAGACCACGGCGGTGGCCCGCCCGGTCCGCCGGCTCAGGTCGTCGACGAACCGGGTCACGTCGCCGAGCGTCGCCGACATCAGCACGAACTGCGCCTGCGGCAGCTCGATCAGCGGCACCTGCCAGGCCCAGCCCCGGTCCGGCTCGGCGTAGAAGTGGAACTCGTCCATCACCACCTGGCCGACGTCGGCGGCCGACCCGTCGCGCAACGCCAGGTTGGCCAGGATCTCGGCGGTGCAGCAGATGATCGGCGCGTCGGCGTTGACGCTGGCGTCACCGGTGAGCATCCCCACCTCGGACGCGCCGAAGATGTCACAGAGCGCGAAGAACTTCTCCGACACCAGCGCCTTGATCGGCGCGGTGTAGAAGGTGACCCGGTCGTCGGCCAGGGCCGCGAAGTGCGCGCCGGTGGCGACCAGGCTCTTGCCGGAACCGGTAGGGGTGTTCAGGATGACGTTCGCCCCGGAGACGATCTCGATGAGCGCCTCGTCCTGGTGCGGGTACAGCTCCAGGCCGCGGCCGGCCGCCCAGCCGGCGAACGCCTCGTAGACGGCGTCCGGGTCCGCGCCGCGCGGCAGCAGGTCGGTCAGGGTCGGGGCGGTCTGCGTCATGTCGGTCAATCCTGCCTGCCGCCGCCGGCGGCCGCCAACGTGGGTGACGCTCGTCAGCCGTCGGGCGTACCCCCGACGCGTTCGAAGACCAGGTCCAGCGCCGGTCGGCCGGCGCGGACCCCGCGTCGTTCGAACTTCGTCTCCGGCCGGTACGCCGGCCGGGGCGCGTACCCGTCGTGCAGGTTGCGCAGCTGCGGGTCGGCGGTCAGGGTGGCCAGCATCGCCTCGGCGTACGGCGCCCAGTCGGTGGCGCAGTGCAGCCGTCCGCCGGGCCGCAGCCGGGAGCGTAGCAGCGCCACGTGCTCGGGCCGCACCAGTCGCCGCTTGTGGTGGCGGGCCTTCGGCCACGGGTCGGGGAAGAACGCGTACACCGCGTCCAGGCTGCGTTCCGGCAGGCAGCGGCGGGCCAGGTCGAGGGCGTCGCCGGTGGCGACCCGGACGTTGGTCAGCGCGTGCTGTTCGATCAGCGCCAGCAGGTTCGCGATGCCCGGGGTGTGCACCTCGACGGCCAGGTAGTCGCGGTCCCGGTCGGCCGCCGCCATCGTCGCGGTGGCGTCGCCCATGCCGAAGCCGATGTCGAGCACCACCGGCGCCGTACGACCGAACAACGCCGCCGGGTCCAGCGGCGCCGGCAGCTCGGCGACGACCGTCCGGTACGCGCCGGACAGCCGGTCGAGCGCGTCGTGGTGCCGGCCGCTGAGCCGTCCCCGGCGCGGGTGGTAGGTGCGGATGCTCACGTGGCGACAGCCTATATCCGACACCGAGCGTGTCCGGGCTGTCATCCAGGGCTGCGTGGTGAGAGGATCCCGGCAGCGTCGCGGAGAGGATGGTGACCGATGTCCGTACGCCGTTCACTGGCCACCGCAGGGCTCGGTGTGACCCTCGCGGTCGTCGGCGGGCTGCTCGGCGCGGCCCCGGCCCGGGCCGCCGACGTTTTCGTCGATCTCAATCCGAGCACGGTGGAGTCCGGTTACCTGGTGGGTATCCGGGCCAGCTGTACCGACAACACCGCGCCGGCCACCGTCGAGTCCGACGCGTTCGGCACGGTCGAGGTACGTCCGCAGTTCGACGAGCTCACCGCGGCGGTGACCGTGCCGGCCGAGACCGAGGCCGGCAGCTACCGGGTGCGGTTGACCTGCCCGGACGACCGGTCGGCGGCGACCACGCTGTACGTGTTGGATCCGACCCGGCCCAGCCGTGGCCCGGCCACCGGCTTCGGCGGCACCGCCGGTGACGACGGTGCCGGCGGCCTGCTGACCGGGGTCGGTGTGGTCGCGCTGGGCGCCGGTGCGGTGCTCGGCGTACTGGCCCTGCGTCGGCGCCGGTCGGCCTGACCGGGCGCGCGGCAGGGGACGGGCGTGGCGAAGGGCGGTGGCCGGGGCTGGGCCGGGCCGGCCGCGATCGTGCTGGTGCTGTTCGGGCTCTTCGCGATCGGGTCCGGCGGCGACGGCAACTGGCGGGACATCCTGGCCGGCGGCAACAATCCGCCGCCCCGGGAGTTTCCGGTGCTGGAGCCGAGTCGGCCGATCCGGATGGCCGTCCCGTCGCTCGACATCCGTGCCCCGGTGCACTCGGTCGGGCTCGCCGACGACGGGTCGATCGCCGTACCGGCGCTGCACCGGCACAACCAGGCCGGCTGGTACGACGGGGGGCCGACGCCCGGTCAGTTCGGGCCGGCGATCATCGTCGGGCACGCCGACACCCGGGACGGGCCGTCGGTCTTTCATGATCTGGCCGACATCGAGCCGGGGGCGATCGTCGAGGTGACCCGCCGGGACCGGGTGGTGGCCGTCTTCGAGGTCAACTCGGTGGAGCATTTCGGCAAGGACGAGTTGCCGATCGAGCAGGTGTACGGCGACTACGTCCGGCCCGGCCTGCGGCTGATCACCTGCGGTGGCGAGTGGCTGGGCGACGGCATCGGGTACGCGGACAACATCGTGGTGTTCGCCTCCCTGGTCGAGGTGCGCGACACCTGAGCGGGGTCAACCCTGGTCGCGGCATCACGCTGAGTGTTCAGCTGTTTCCTGCCGATGCGCAGCAGGTGTCGCAGTGATGAACCGCAGCTGCGGTCGTTCCTCCCGGCGACGGCCGTTCTGGCGCGGCGTCGCCCCGAGAGTCGCCTTGATAATTCGTATTAGCGTCTTGACGAGTCCGCCAGCCGGGGCTTGACTTCTCGATCAACGACAGGCGTCCATACCGGGGCGCCAGCGTTACTGAGGGTAACCGGAGGACCGTGTCATGGCCCGTACCCCTGAGACCAGCCGCCGCGCCCTGCTGCGTGGCGCCGCTGCGGTCGCCGGCGCTGCCGCCGGCCTGACCGGCACCGCCAGCGGTGCCGCGTTCGCCGGTGCGGCCGGACCGCTTGGCCCGGCCGGAGTGGTCAGCCCGACGGCCGGCAACCTGCCGCCACTGGCACCCCTGCCGCCGGACGCTCCGGTCCGGCGGCACTTCCGACCGCTGGAGCAGCGCTTCGCCGGCTATCTCGCGATCCTGTCCGGCATGACCAACGACATCGCCGACGACCCGGCCGAGCCGGACAGCTACGGCTTCATGGGCGGCGGCTGGTGGCGCAGCCCCAACGTGGCGTACAACGCGCGCGTCCAGGAGCACGTCTACACGCTGAGCTGGTTTCTGGCCAATCGTCGCCGGTGGAACCCGTACACCGGCGATCCCGCGCTGCAGGCACGCCTGGACGCCGCACTCGGTCACTACCTGGCGCTGCAGCACCCGGACGGCTCATGGCCGGAGTACGACATCGACGAACGCTCGAAGGCCGCCACCGGCTTCGGCATGGGCTACCTGGCCAAGGCGCTGCTGCACCTGCGCGGCGCCGGCCGGCTTCCCGCACGCCAGCAGCAGATCGAGGCGGCGCTGCGCGCCGGGATGGGATGGTTCCTCGACCCGGCGACCCCGATCTGGGGCGGCGGCGGCCCGGTGCCGTACGCCAACCAGAACGCCGCGGGGCTGGCCGGTTCGGCCAAGGCGTTGACGCTGTTCTCCGACGACCTGCTGGAGCAGCGACTGCGCGAGCGCATCGACTACCTGGCGACGAACGGGCAGAGCCCGGCCGGCTTCTTCTACGAGCCGACCGGAATGGACATCGACTACAACTTCGAGGTGATGCTGCCGGAGATCGCGGAGATCTACGTCCTCACCGGCAACCGGACCGTTCTCGACATGGCCCGGCGCTTCACCGAATGGTTCGGCTACAACCTGCTCCGGGAACCGGACGGCTCAGGGTGGCTCACCTGGTACGCGATGTCGTCCCGCACCAGCAGGGCGTACTACGACGACGTCGTCCCCGATCCCGACCGCACCAACCTGGGCTCGTTCTTCGTGCCGGAGATCCAGGATCTCGGTGCGTTCTTCACGACGCGGGAGGACCGCGCCGAGACGCGGCGCGAGTGGGCCCACCGGCCCGGCCCGGCCCCGGGACTGGCCAAGCAGGATACGTCCCCGCGGATCATCGCGCACGCCGAGTACGGCGAGGCGTTGCCGTCGCGCCGTACCAAGAGGCAGGCGCTGCGGCAGGTTCCCTACCTGGGTAGCGGCGACTTCGCCACGGTACGGCGCGACCCGGCCCACAACCAGGACTACCTCTACGTCCGTCAACCAGCGTGGTACTTCGGCGGATTCTTCGGCACCCGCCCCAGCACCCGGGTGCGGGGCGGCACCGGGTTCCTGTGGCATCCGCAGGCAGGCACCGTCGTCCACGCGGGACAGACCGACCAGAACTCCTGGGCCTCGGTGCTGCCGGCCGGCACCTCCGACGCGCACAGCCACCTCGACCGGACCTACCAGATCGGCGACCGCACCTGGGACGGCACCGAACAGGCTCTGCACGGCGCGTCGCTGCTGGTCCGCTACCAACTGCCGGACGGGCGCATCCTCACCGACCTGACCATCGCCAGAAGCGCGGTCACCCGTACGGTGCGGGCTGTGTTCCCGGTCACCGAACAGATTCCACTCGTCCTGCACCCGGACGACGATGTCCGGTTCACCGACGGTACGCCGGTCACCTACGCGAACGACACCGCAGCCACGGCGAGCGCGTTGATCATCCGGCGCGGCCGGGTGATCATTCGCGTCGACTGGGCGCAACCGCTCGCCGCCACCGTCGACTCGACGGGCACGACGTACCTGCGCGACGCCCGGCGTCGCATCCACCTGCTCCGGATCCCGCACGCTGGCACGTTGAGCACCACCATCTCCGCACGGTAGGTGCAGCGGCACCGCCGGCCAGCCCGAGCGGGGGACTCCTCGGCTGGACGGGTGAACCGCCGTCGCAGCGATCACGTATAGCGGGGTGTGGCTGATGTCGCGGTGCCGGTGACCGCCGGGGTGGGTGCCGGCCGGCTGTAGCCCACCCCGGTCGTGCTCCGGGGCGGCCCGTGCGGACGAGCCTCCACCACCGCCGGCCGCCCCGGAGTGTCCCGCCATCCGGAAGGCGGAAAGATAGCCAGCACACCCAGCAGCACCGAGGAGGAGTCATGAGCCAGACGGCGCAGATCGGGGTCACCGGTCTGGGGGTGATGGGCCGTAACCTGGCCCGTAACCTCGCGCGGCACGGCCATGTGGTGGCGGTCCACAACCGGTCGGTCGGCCGGACCAAGGAGATGATGGCCGAGTTCGGCCACGAGGGCACCTTCCTGCCGGCGGAGAGCCCGGCCGAGTTCGTCGCCTCGTTGGAACGGCCCCGCCGCGTGGTGATCATGGTCAACGCGGGCGCCGCCACCGACGCGGTGATCAACGAGTTCGCGCCCCTGCTGGAGCCGGACGACATGATCATCGACGGCGGCAACGCCCACTTCCTGGACACCCGCCGGCGGGAGGCGGAGCTGCGGGAGCGTGGTCTGCACTTCGTCGGCACCGGCGTCTCCGGCGGCGAGGAGGGCGCCCTGCACGGGCCGAGCATCATGCCCGGCGGTTCGGCCGAGTCGTACGCCGCGCTCGGTCCGCTGCTGGAGGACATCTCGGCCAAGGTCGACGGCACGCCGTGCTGCGTGCGGATCGGCCCGGACGGCGCCGGCCACTTCGTCAAAATGGTCCACAACGGCATCGAGTACGCCGACATGCAGCTCATCGGTGAGGCGTACGACCTGCTGCGCCGCGCTGGCGGGCTCACCCCGGCGCAGATCGCCGACGTGTTCCGCAGCTGGAACTCCGGTCGGCTCTCCTCGTACCTGATCGAGATCACCGCCGAGGTACTCGGCCACACCGACGCCGTCACCGGCAAGCCGTTCGTCGACGTCGTGCTCGACCAGGCCGGCCAGAAGGGCACCGGTCGGTGGACCGTGCAGGGCGCCCTCGACCTCGGGGTGCCGGTGAGCGGCATCTCCGAGGCGGTCTTCGCCCGGTCGCTGTCCGGCCACGCCGACATCCGGGCCGCCGCCGCCGACCTGCCGGGCCCGGTGGAGAGCTGGGCCGGGTCGGCCGACGAGCTGATCGCCGACGTCGAGCAGGCGCTGTACGCGTCGAAGATCGTCGCGTACGCGCAGGGGTTCCACCAGATCCAGGCCGGCAGCGCCGAGTACGACTGGGACATCGATCTGGGCGCGGTGGCCCGGATCTGGCGCGGCGGGTGCATCATCCGGGCCGCGTTCCTGGACAAGATCCGGGCGGCCTACGACGCGGCGCCGCAGCTGCCGACGCTGCTGACCGACGGGTATTTCGCCGAGGCGCTGGCCGGTGCCCAGCTGGGCTGGCGCCGGGTGGTGGCGACCGCCGCGCAGGTCGGGGTGCCGGCTCCCGGGTTCGCCTCCGCGTTGGCCTACTACGACGGGCTGCGCGCGCCCCGGCTGCCGGCCGCTCTGATCCAGGGGCAGCGGGACTTCTTCGGCGCGCACACCTACCGCCGGGTCGACGCCGAGGGCAGCTTCCACGTGCTGTGGGCCGACGACCGCAGCCAGGTCGAATCCCGCTGATCCGATCCGGCCGACTGATCCGGTCCGGGCGACCGGTCGCCGTGGCCGACATGCCCCGTCAGCCACGGCGACCGGGCACCGGCTGCCCGGTGTCAGTGACCCGGCACCGGCGGCTCAGTCCAGGTCGACGACGACCGGGGCGTGGTCGGACGGGGTCGGGCCCTTTCGGGCGTCGCGGTCCACGTAGGCGGCCCGGACCCGCCGGTTGACGGCGCCGCTGGCGTAGACCAGGTCGATCCGCATGCCCATGTTCTTCGGGAACATCCCGGCCCGGTAGTCCCAGTAGGTGTACGGGTGCGGGCCCTTCATCGGTTGCGGCACCACGTCGACCAGGCCGAGGGCGAGCAGGTCGGCCAGCGCGGCCCGTTCGGCCGGGGTGACGTGGGTGGAGCCGGCGAAGACCGCCGGGTCCCATACGTCCGCGTCGGTGGGCGCGACGTTGAAGTCGCCGCAGACCAGCAGATCGGTGGCGGCCTCTGCGGCGAGTGCGCGGCGCAGCCCGGCCAGCCAGTCCAGCTTGTACGTGTAGTGCGCCGAGTCGGGGCTGCGCCCGTTCGGCACGTACACCGACCAGACCCGGACCCCGGCGCAGGTCGCCGCGACGGATCTGGCCTCCGGCAGCGGAAAGCCGGGCTCGGCGTCGAACCCGGTCCGCACGTCGTCGAGCCCGACCCGGGACAGCACGGCCACGCCGTTCCAGCGCCCGTCGCCGTGCGCCGCGACCGCGTAGCCGAGGTCACCGACCTCGTCGGTCGGGAACGCGGCCGCCGCGCATTTGGTCTCCTGCAGACAGACGACGTCCGGGGCGGTGTCGGCCAGCCAGCCGAGTAGCCGGTTCAGCCGGGCCTTGACCGAGTTGACGTTCCAGGTGGCGATCCGCACCCGGCCAGCGTGCCACAGCACCGACCGGCTGCACCGGACCGGGCGCGGATCGCCCGGGGCCCGGCGCGGCGGCCGGGGCGGGCTGCCCTGAGCCGGTCAGCCGGGCAGGTCACCGGGCCGGGTCTGCTCGGCGAGGAAGCGCTCCAGCTCCGCGCCGAGCTCGTCGGCGGTCGGCAGCGGCCCGCTGGACTCGGCGAGCAGATTGGTGCCGGCCCGGCCCCGGGTGAAGCTGTCGTACTGCTCCTCCAGGGCACTGACCAGGGATCCGGCCTCCTCGGTCTGGGCCACCTGCCGGTCGATGTCCTCCCGGACCGCCTCGGCGGCGGTGTGCAGTTGCTCGGTGGGCAGCAGCAGACCGGTGGTCCGGGAGACGGAGTTGAGCAGCAGTTCGGCGGCGGCCGGGTACTCGGCCTGGGCCACGTAGTGCGGGACGTGCACGGCGAAGCCGACCGCGTCGTGGCCCTGCTGACCGAGGCGGTACTCCAGCAGGTGCCCGGCGCTGCCCGGCACCTGGACCCGCTGCAGCCAGGGTTCGTAGCCGCTGATCAGCTCGCGACGGCTGGCGTGTGCGGTGACCCCGGTCGGCCGGGTGTGCGGCACCGCCATCGGGATGGCGTTCAGCCCGATCGTGGTGCCGACGTTGAACCGGCGGTTCACCTCGATCGCCGCGGCGGTGAACCGTTCCCACTGCAGGTCAGGCTCGGGGCCACCGAGCAGCAGGAAAGGCGTGCCGGCGTCGTCGCGCATCAGGTGGACCTCGAGCCGGGGCTCCTCGTAGTGCTCCCAGTGGTCCTCGACGAAGAGCATCACCGGTCGGCGGGACCGGTAGTCGAGCAGCTGGTCGATGTCGAAGGTGGCCACGACCTCGTGCTCGAGGGAGGCGAGCAGGTGTTCACGGGCGAGTCGGGTCGCGTTGCCGGCGTCGACGAAACCCGTCATCGCCTGGATCAGCACCGGCTGACCGAGCTCGGGCACCTCGTCGACGACGTCGTAGAGCTCGTGTGGGTCGAGCACCGGGCGCAACCTCCTCAGAACGGTACGGCGGGTACGGCATCTCCAATTGCGGCAACGCTAGTCCCATGCCGGCGCATTCCGGTTTCCGGGCGTCGATCCGACACGGTGGACTACTTACGGTTCGGTAGCGGACACGACAAGTCAACTATTGCTGGTCGGCTCCTGGCTGTCCGGGGGATGTCGCATCCGGCGGGACGGATGACGCCCGCTGGCCGGACGGGGGAGTGGTGGGGTGCGGCGGGAGGTGATCAATTAATGGGTGATAAATACCGCAGTAAACGGTGAAGAGCGAAATTTCGTTTACCGGTGGTTTGACGTGATCGGCCGGTCGTGCCGACGCCGCTGAGGGATCGTCCGATTACCTGACGAAAGAATGTGGCACCCATCACAAAATCACCCTAGGTAATCGGGGTTTGGTCTGCCTAGCCTCGTCGAATGCCTGACGACGACACCACAAGGAGCGAGGACACCACCCTGAGTCGCGATGACCGTTTGGCTGATGTCCCCTCGGACAGCACGTCGACCGGTGCGACCCGGGCCGTCGCCCGGTGGGAGCGCCTTCGCAACCGGCTACCCGCCCTGCCGTACCCACACTCCACCCGGCCAACCTTCCAATCGCTCGGAACCACCCTGCGTCACCGTCCGGGTGCCCGGACGGCGCTGGCTGCCGCCGTCGTCTGCGCCCTCGGCGTGGTCGCGGCGGTCGAGTCGACCGCCGAGGCACCGGAGACGACCGGGCCGGCTCCGGCCGCCGCCGAGGCCGACCTGCAGCGCCGGGCCGATGCCGCGGACGGTGCGTCCCGGGCCCAGCGTCCCGAGCCCGGTAACGGGGATCCGGCGGCTGCTGCGGCAGCCCGGGCCGCTGAGGCCACCGAACCGGCACCGGCCGACCCGGACGTCGCTGCGGCGGCGGAGCCCACCGAGACCGCCGAGCCCACCCCGGAACCGACCTCGACCACCGTCGCCCCGGTCGCCGGACTGTCCCAGGTGCAGATGGACAACGCCACGGCCATCGTCGACGCCGGCCTGGCGTTGCAGATGCCGCGCCGGGGCATGGTGATCGCGGTGGCCACCGCGATGCAGGAGTCGACCCTGCTCAACCGGGCCAGCGAGGTGCTGCCGGAGTCCAAGAACTACCCGCACCAGGGCACCGGCTGGGACCACGACTCGGTCGGGCTGTTCCAGCAGCGCACCAGCACCGGCTGGGGCGCGGTGGCCGACCTGATGAACCCCACCTACTCGGCGACCCAGTTCTACCTCGCCCTGCAACGGGTAGCCGGCTGGGAACAGCTGCCGTTGACCGTCGCCGCCCAGGCGGTGCAGGTCTCGGCGTATCCGGGGCACTACGCCCAGCATGAGGCCGCCGCCGACGCCGTGGTCACCGCAGTCCTCGCGGCCCGCTGAGCATCGCCTGTCCCGATATTACCGACCCGCTGACCGACCGGAACCGGTCACGCCCTTCGACGTCGTACGCCGCCAGCGGCCCTGGTCACCCGGCCAGGCCGCTGGCGGCGTACGCCACCTCGGCCAGCAGGTTCTGTCCGTCGGTGTCCGGGTGGAAGTAGTCCAGCCGGTTCAACTGGTCCACAGTGAACCGGGTGTCGTGCACCGCTCCGTCGTCGAACCGGCACCGGTCGCCGTGCGCCCGGCAGGCCCCGGCCAGTTCCCGGTTGTACGCCGCGACCCGGTCGCGGACCGCCGCCCGGCGCTGTGTCGCGGCCTCGTCGGTCGCCGTCGCATCGGCCAGCAGCGACGGACACACGCCACGGTCCCAGGCCCGCACCACCCGCTCCTCGCCGTGCCCGATCTCCCACAGCCGGTACAGGTCGGGGATGCTCAACACCAGGACCTCCGCCTGCGGCAGCCCGTCGCCCAGCACCCGCAGGGCCCGGTCGACGTCGTCACGGAACGCGGCCGCCGGGGTCATGTCCTGTGGCGTCGCCCGGCACGCGTCGTTCGCGCCGATCAGCACCGTCACGTACTGGGCCGAGACGTCCACCGCCGACGCGGCCTGGTCGGCCAGCGCCGCCGCCCGCGCCCCCGGCACCGAGAAGTCGTGCTCCTGCCCGTTCATTGCCGGGTTGACCTCGGCGATCCGCTGGTAGAGGCTATCCACCCGGAAACCGTCGCCGGTGGACCACGAGTTGCGCCGGCAACTGGTCAGCAGGACGCAGGATCCGTACCCGGCGGTGATCGAGTCGCCGAGCGCGGCCATCGACGACGGCAGGTCGGTGCTCGGTGGCGGGGGTGAGGTCGCGCCCGGCTCGCCGCCGTCCTCGCCGGCTTCGCAGGCCAGCGCCACCAGGGCGCAGACGGCGGCGGCACCGGCCACCCAACGTCGGTGCATCCGGACCTCCAACGCAGCGGAAAGCGACGGCAGGGTAACTATATGCGTCGGCGTGGATCTGGCGACAGCCACCGGGCCGCACCGGTCGACAGCTCCGCACCGATCGACAGCTCCGCCAGGAAATCGGGCAGGGCCCGCCGGGGCACCCACCCCTGGCCGTAGGCCCGGCCCAGATCCAGCACCGTGCCGTACGCCAACTGCTCCACCGCGTACCTCGTCAGTCGGCCGGTGCCCGGCACCCCCAGCCGGGCCGCGCCGCCGGCCAGCGCCGCCGCGCCCAGCGCCACCGGCACCGGCACCCGCAGCGGTCGCGCCGGCCGCCCGGCCGCCGCCAGCACCCCGGTCACCACGGCGTCGCGTGAGTACGGTGCCGCGTCGGCCACGTTGTACGGACCCGGTGGCCAGCGCAGCGCCGCCAGGCACGCGTCGGCCAGGTTCTCCACCGCCGTCAGGCTCATCGCGACGTCCGGACCGGGCAGCGGCACCCGACCCCGTCGGACCGCAGCCAGCAGCCGGGGCAGCAGATGCGGGTCGCCGGCCCCGTAGACCGCCCGGGGCCGCAGCACCACCGCACCGGCCGCCAGCGCCAGCCGCTCCCCGTCGGCCTTGGTCCGCCCGTACCCGGTGCGCTGGCCGTCGGTCGGGTGATCCTCCCGGATCGCGGCGCGATGCCGACCCGGTCGGTAGACGCTGGCGCTGCTCACCCAGACCACCGGCCGGTCGGCCGCCGCTCGCAGCAGCCGGGCCGTGCCCGCCACGTTCACCGCGTGGTACGCGGCCTCCGCCGCCGCGCCGGCCGGTGGATCCCCGACCGCCGCCGCCAGATGCACGACGACGTCGACGCCCCGCAGATCCGGCAGCTCCCGGCCGGCGTCCCACGGCACGTGCCGGCCCACCGGGCCGGGTCGGCGGCCCACCGCCACCACCTCGGCGCCGGCTGCGGCGGCTGCCCGCGCCACCGCCGACCCGCAGAAGCCGCTGGCCCCGGTCACCGCGATCCGCAGCCCGGCCAGCCGGGTGTTCACCGGGTCGCCCGGACCGTCAACCGGGCCCAGCCCGGCAGCGCCGACCGCCGGTCCACCCGCGCCCCGGTCACCACCGGCCGGTACGGCGCCAGTGCGGCGAGCACGTCGTCGAGTTGGGCGTGGGCCAGCCGGGCGCCCGGGCAGTGGTGCGGGCCGGTGCCGAACACCAGATGGCCGACCGCCGCCGGCACCGGCGCGTCCGGATCCGGGTGCGGCGCACCAGCGCGGGCCGCGTGCCGGGCGACCAGCAGCAGCCGGTCGCCGGGCCGCAGCCGGGTACTGGCCCGCAGCGGCCGGGTGTCGGCCAGTTCGGCGGCGTCGGCCACCACCCGGGGCAGCACCGGGCTCGGCGCGGTCACCCGCAGCAGCTCCGCCACCAGCGCGGTCCGCGAATCGGCGCGGTCCGCCGCCGGCCACAGCCGGTCGTCGGCGCACCAGGCGACGGCCCGGGGGATCGCCGCCACCGTCGTGTTGATCGAGGCGACGGCCAGCATGCCGGCTCGGGCGGCCTCGTCCGCCGGCCCGCCGAGCAGCCGGGTCAGCTCGGCGGCGGCCGACGCGGTGGCGGCGCGGTCCCGGCGGGCCCGGCCCGGCCAGCGCAGCCCGGGCAGATGCCCCCGGGCGGCGAGCGCCGCAGCGGACCGGGCCGCGGCGGTCAACGCGTGCGCCGGCACCGACACGTCCAGCATCGCGGCGGTGCTCGCCCCGGACAGCTCGGCCACCAGGTCGACGACGTCCACCTCGGCCCCGTCGCCCAGTGGTGCCAGCCGCCGCCGCAGCACGTCCAACCAGACCGGCCGTAGCCGGGCGACCCCGTCGGCGCCGAACCCCGACGCGGCACCCCGGCGGGTCCGCCGGTGCCCGGCGCCGTCCTGGTCGAACAGGAATCCGTCGCCGCCGGTGGCCCGCCGCGCCGCCCCGGCGGTGGTCCGCTCGGCCGAGCGGTCCAACGGGACCCGACGCAGCGCGTCGGCGAACGGCACCGCGTCGTGCACCAGCACGATGCGGCCGATCCGGCGCACCGGCGCGCGTCGGGTCGCCGCCAGCAGGGCGAACAGCACCGGATGGCTGCCCAGGTAGACCCACCGGTCCCGGCGGCGGCCCCGCCGGGCCGGGCGCGGCTCAACCATCGCGGGCCACCCGCGCCGCCACCTGCGCCGCCGCCCGCCGGTCCGGCTTGCGGGACCGACCGGCCAGCGGAACCCGTGCGAACATCACCCGGTCCGGGCGGGCGGACCCCATCCGGTCCAGCACCGGCCGCAACGCCGCCCGCAGCCGGGCCCGGTCGGCGCCCGGCTCCGGCTGCACCACGGCCACCAGCCGTTCGTCACCGTCGTCGGCCGGCACGCCGACCAGCACCGCCAGCGCCACCCCCGGTGCGTGCAACGCCGGCTCGTACAGCCCCGGGTAGATGTTCTCCGCCGCCCGCAGCACCATGTCCTTGCACCGGCCGGCGAGCACCAGCCGGTCGCCGTCGAGCCGGCCGACGTCGCCGGTGGCCACCTCGGCCATCGGCGGTTCACCGAGGTACCGGTCCGCCTGCCCCGCACCGGACAGCCACACCTGCCCGGTGTCGTCGACCCGGGCGGACACCCCGGGCAGCGGCCGGCCCACCAGGTCCCCGTCGGCGGCGTACCCGCGCTTGTCGGCCTCCTCCACGGCGGCGGCCGGGAACAGCTCGGTCAGCGCGTACACCCCGTACGCCCGGTCCGCGCCGGCCCGCTTGACCCGGCCCAGCAGGGCGGCGCTGACCGGGGCCGAACCGCTGAACACCTGCCCGGTCAGCCGGGGCGAGTGGTCGAGCACCGCGCGTAGCTGCGGCGGTGTCAGGTACGTCGCCTGCGGCCGCAGCCGGGTCAGTTGCCGGGCCAGCAGCGCCGGCGGCCGGTCCGGCAACGCCACCGGCGCGCCGGCTGCCAACGCCGGCACCAGCACGAAGAACGTGCCGCCCAGCACCGGTGCGTCCGGCTGCGGGCCGACCAGCCCGGTGACCGCTCGCATCCCGGCGGACAACCCGGACCGGGTGTGCACCACCGCCCGGGGCCGGCTGGTCGTCCCCGAGGTGAAGACGATCACCGCGTCACCGTCGCCGTCGAACGCCGCCGGCGGCGGGCCGGCACTCGCCGGCAGCGCCGGCGCGCAGCCCGGCAACCGGCGGCCGACCGTACGGACCGGGGCGATCCGCGTCAGGTCCGGCAACGCCAGATGCGCGCGGCGGGCCAGCGGGCCGGCCCAACCGGCCACCGCCTGCGCCGCCGCGTCGGCCAGCACCAACGCCGGCTCGGCCACGGCGAGCCGGGCGGTCAGCACATCCGGGCCGGCCGTCGGATCCAGCACCGCCACCCGCACCCCCAGGTGGTACGCGGCCAGCAGCACCGCCAGCGACCGGGGGCCCGGGCGTACCGCCAGACCGAGGGTGTCCCCGGCGGCGAGCCCGTGCCGGGCCAGCGCGGCGGTGTACCGGTCGGTGAGATTGGTCAGGTCACCGGTGGTGGCCCGGACCCGGGACCGGCCGGTCAACGCCGTGGCGGTCAACACCGCCGGTCGGTGCGGGTCGGCGCGCAGCACCATGGCGAGGCGGTCCAGCATCAGTCGCGGTCCTTCCCGGTCGGCGGCGTCACCGCGGGTCCTCGGTCAACGGGCCAGCACCCCGGTCCAGGTACCAGGCGGCGGTGCGGCGCAGGCCGTACGCCCGCAGCCGCCGGGTCGAGTTCTCCACCACCATGTCCCGGCGGTGGATGATCGCCGACGTGGTGCGGCGTACCCGGTTGAGGAAGGTCCGGTCGGTCGGCGACGGCCGCCGTGGCATGCCCCCGCAGGCCTGGTACAGCTCGGCGGTGACCGCCATGTTGTTGCCGGCGTGCATCCGGTAGGGCGCCAGGTAGCCGTCGGCGCGTCGGTGCGCCGGGCGCAGCCGCCCGAACGTCGCGGCGAGCAGCACCAGCACCCGGAACCCGGCCCGGCCGACCGGGCCGTGTTCGTCGCGGCGGGCCCGGATCGCGCCGCAGACCAGCCCGGCCCCGCCGGCCAGGCCGGCACGTGCCGCCGCCACCCAGCCGGGCCGCGGCAGACAGTCCGCGTCGGTACGGGCCAGCCACTGGGCGCCGTGCGTGATGGCGTACCGGAAACCGGTGTCGACCGCGGCGCCGACGCCCTTGCACGGTTCGTGCAGCAGCCGCACCGGAAACGGCGCGGCCGCGGCGAACCGCTCGACCACGGCGGCGGTGCCGTCGGTGGAGCCGTTGTCGACCACGACCAGGGTGAAGTCCCGATCGGTCTGGTCGGCCAGCGCGGCCAACGTCGCACCGATCCGGGCCTGCTCCTGGTACGCCGGCACCACCACCCACAGCGGCCCGGTGCCGGCCGCCGCCGGTGCGGCGGGTGGCTGCTCGACCGCCCGGGTCAAGGCTTCTCCCAGACCATCGTCATCACGCTGACCCCGCCACCCAGACCGATCGCCAGCACCCGGTCACCGCTGCGCAGCCCGGCGTCGACCCGGGCCAGCTGCACCCCGAGCGTGGCGCTGGCCAGGTTGCCCAGCTCGTCGACGGTGACCTCCAGCTTCTCCTTCGGCACCCCGGTGACCTCGATGAAGCGTTCCAGGTACGGCACGCTGACCTGGTGCACCAGGACACGTTCGTAGTCGACCCAGTCCCAGCCGGTGCGCCGCCGCACCCGGTCCAGGATGTCGGTGCCGATCCGTTCGAAGACCGACCGCAGGGCGTGCCCGTCGCCGTGGAAGTAGGTGTGCTCGTCACCGCGCGGGTGGCGGGAGCCACCGCCGAAGATGCCACCGACCGACCAGTGCCCGGACCGGGTCTCGGTGTCGACGTCGACGATCCCGCCGCGCCGGACCGGCTCGACCAGCACCGCCGCCCCGCCGTCGCCGAAGGTGTAGCCGGCGAACGACGACCGGGCCTGCGCCATGCTGTCCAGCCGGGGACGCATCACCCGGGTCGGGGTCTCGCCGGTGACGACCAGCGCCCGCCGCGCCCGACCGGCGACGATCATCGACCGGGCCAGGTCGATGCCGTTGATGAAGCTGTTGCAGGCGTTGCTGACGTCGACCGCGTGCGCCGAGCCGCCCAGCTCGGCCTGGACGATGTGCGCGGTCGCCGGTTCGACCATGTCCCGGCTGGCCGAGGCGAACAGCAGCAGGTCGACGTCGTCGCAGGAGCGCCCGGCGGCGTCGAGCGCCCGCCGGGCGGCCCGCACCGCGAAGGTCGAGGCGTACTCGTCGGCTGCGGCGACCCGACGCTGTCCGATCCCGGTCATCGTGGCGAACAGCCCGGGTGGCAGCACGACGTCGCTGGCGGCGGCGACGCGGTCCTGCAGGTCGGCGGTGGTGAGGGTACGGTCGGGCAGGCTGACGCCGACCCCGGTGATGCCGACCCGGGCGACGGGCCACTCCGGTCGCGACGAAACGTTCATCGGTTCAGCTTCCTGCCGGACCGGGCCGGTCCGGATGAGTAGGGGTGCTCAGCCCGACCTGGTGGTGCGGGCCGGCGTCGGTGGCGAGGTTACGGCCCGGTGTCTGCCGGGTACAGCCCGGGGATGGCCACGAAGTCGCAGCCCAAGGGGGCCCGGGGTACCGTCGGTCACGCTTACAGCGCGTTGAATCTGCGGCTGGCGATGGCCGGCTTCGGGTTGGTCTTCTGCACCGTGCTCGGGGTGCTCGCCTGGCGCGCCGACCTGACCGCCGGCGCGATCGTGCTGTGGGTGCTGGCCGTGATCGCCGTGGTCGACCTGGTCGTCGTGCAGCGTCGCCGCCGGGCCCGCCGGCGGGAGCAACCGGGCGTACGGCACTCGCTGTTCGAGTGAGCCGGAATTCGGTGGCCTCGTCCGGCGTTGCCGGCTAGCGTGACCGCCATGTTCGGCACCGTCGGCGCTGTGTGGCCCGCAGGTCTTCACCTGCCGGGCACCGCCGTCGTGTGCGCATGGCTGGCTGATACCCGAGGCTGACCCTCCTCCCGCTGCGGCAGAACCATGGAGGAGGGTGGCCCGGTCCTCCGGCGCTGCCCGTCGACGGGTGCGCCGGGCGGCGTGGTTCTGACGCGGTCGGGCGGTCTGGCACCCGCCCCGCGTTCGTCGTCCGCCAGTTTCGTTCACCCACCCTGGAAGATCATCATGGCCAAGAGTCAGTTCGTGCGGGCGAAGCCGCACCTCAACATCGGCACCATGGGCCACGTCGACCACGGCAAGACCGCCCTGACCGCCGCGATCACCAAGGTTCTTGCCGACCGGGACCCGGCGGCCAACCGGTTCGTGTCCTTCGACGGCATCGACCGGGCGCCGGAGGAGGTTTCGCGGGGCATCACCATCAACATCTCGCACGTCGAGTACGAGACCGCGACCCGGCACTACGCCCACGTGGACATGCCGGGCCACGCCGACTTCGTGAAGAACATGATCACGGGGGCGGCGCAGGTGGACGGGGCGATCCTGGTCGTCTCCGCGCTCGACGGGGCGATGCCGCAGACCCGCGAACACGTGCTGCTGGCGCGTCGGGTCGGGGTGCCGTACCTGGTGGTGGCGATGAACAAGGCCGATGCGGTCGACGACCCGGAGCTGCTCGACCTGGTCGAGCTCGAGGTCCGCGACCTCGTCACCGAGTACGGGTTCCCCGGTGAGCAGGTGCCGGTGGTACGGGTGTCGGCGCTGCGGGCGCTGGAGGGCGACCCGCGCTGGGTGGACTCCATCGTGGAGCTGCTCGACGCGGTCGACCGGTACGTCCCGGTGCCGCCCCGCGAGCTGGGCGAGCCGTTCCTGATGCCGATCGAGAACGTGCTGACCATCTCCGGCCGGGGCACCGTGGTGACCGGTGCGGTCGAGCGGGGCACCCTGCGGGTCGGCGACCCGGTGGAGGTGGTCGGGCTGGGTCCGACCCTGTCGACCGTGGCGACCGGGCTGGAGACGTTCGGCAAGTCGCTGGACACCGCCGAGGCCGGCGACAACGCCGCCGTACTGCTGCGCGGGGTCAAGCGGGACCAGGTGCAGCGGGGCCAGGTGGTGGCGGTGCCCGGCAGCGTCGCCGGGCACCAGCGGTTCCGGGCCCGGCTGTACGTGCTGACCACCGCCGAAGGTGGCCGGCACACGCCGTTCTTCGCGAACTACCGGCCGCAGTTCTACTTCCGTACCACGGACGTGGTCGGGTCGGTGCGGCTCGCCGACGGCACGATGGCCATGCCGGGCGACACCGTCGAGGTGACGGTGGAGCTGGGTAAGCCGGTCGCGATGGACGTCGGGCTCGGCTTCGCGGTCCGCGAGGGCGGCCGTACGGTGGCCGCCGGCACGGTGGCCGGACTGCTCGACTGACAACCGGGTACGGCCCTTCGGTCCAGCCGAAGGGCCGTACCCACAGTGGATTGTCGCCGGCTGCCCTTTCTGCTCACAGCAGATCTCCTGTCAGCAGAAAGGGCAGCGGCCCGGTCCGTCTCCGGTCGATGCTGGTAGCCATCATCACCGTGATCGAGAGGGCGTCACTGATGCGGCACACCAGTCCCGCGATGGCTGCGGACGGCGCGACCACCGGCTTCGGCGACCAGGTCTTCCAACAACTGCTCAAGGAGCGGGTGATCTTTCTCGGCACCCAGGTCGACGACACCTCGGCCAACACGATCTGTGCGCAGATGTTGCTGCTGGCCGCCGAGGACAGCGAGCGCGACATCTTCCTCTACATCAATTCGCCGGGCGGCGTGATCAGCGCCGGCATGGCCGTCTACGACACGATGCACTACATCGGAAACGACGTGGCGACCGTCGGCCTCGGTCTCGCCGGGTCGATGGGTCAGTTCCTGCTCTGCGCCGGCGCGCCCGGCAAGCGTTACGCCCTGCCGCACACCCGGATCATGATGCACCAGCTGTCCGGTGGGATGGGCGGCACCGCCGCCGACATCGCCATCCAGGCCGAGAACATGCTGCACATCAAGCGGACGACGATCGAGCGCATCGCGTTCCACACCGGCGCACCTGCGAGGAGGTCGAGCGGGACTCCGACCGGGACCGGTGGTTCACCGCCGAGCAGGCCCGCGAGTACGGCATCATCGACCAGGTGATCGCCACCACGGCGCAGCTGTCCACCGGCGGCGTCCCCAGCTGACCTGGCGAGCCTGGACGGAGACCTTCGATGCTGCTGCGACAGGTCATCGGGCGGGTGCTGCGTCGGCTCCGGCAGGACCAGGGCCGCACCCTGCAGGACGTCGCCCGAGCCGCCGGCCTGTCCACGGCGTACCTGTCGGAGCTGGCCCGCAGCCGTCCGATGGCCACCGTCCGCTGGCGACGATCCGTCCGGCCCTCGGGCGGGTCTCCGTCGGCCACCCGAGGGCGACGGGGACGGGCGGGTCCGTCCGCCGGTCGGCCGGGCGAGCGGCGGGCCGGCCGACCGGTGGCTGACCCGCCGCTCGCGGCGCAGCGGCGGGTCAGCCACCAGCACAGGTTCAGGAGCAGGCCACCCCGTTGACGGTGATCAGCTCCGGTGCCGGGTTGGCCCCGCCGGCGGTGGTGGCGTTCAGCCCGAACATCGCCGTCTCGCCGGGCTCCAGCCGGCCGTTGTAGGTCTCGCTGCGGGCCGTCACCGTCGCCCCGCTCTGGCTGACCTCGGCCATCCACGCCTCCCGGAGCCGCTGGTCACCGGTGAACGCGAAGCGGACCGTCCAGCCGTCGACCGTGGCGTCCCCGGTGTTGGTGATGTCGACCTGGGCGGTGAAGCCTCCGCCGCCGGCCCACTCGCCGTAGTTGACGTACTCGGCCCGGCAGCTCAACGGCGCCGGTGCCGGCACCGCGTCGCCCTGGTCGGCCAGGAAGGAGGCGATCCAGCTCAACGCCGAGTTCCAGTTGATCGCCACTTCGTTGGTCGCGTACGACTCGATGTCGTCGACGTAGCAGAACATCGGGGCGCAGCCGTCCAGCAGGTCCCGGGCGAACGGGTCGTCCAGGCCGGCGTTGGCGCCGCCGGCGATCGACCCGGCCGGCGGGATCGGCAGGTCCGGGTCGAGCTGGTTGCCGAAGATCCGGCTGTGCTGGTTGCGCGGGTACACCGTGCCCCAGCCGGTGACGTAGGAGTGGTTCAGCGCGTTGCGGCCGAAGATGTAGTCCATCGCCTGCACGGCACCGTCGCGGTACCCGGTCTCCCCGGTCATGTCGTACGCCGTGGCGAGCACCACCGCGTTGTTGATGATGTTGCTGTTCGCGCCCCAGAAGTAGGCGCCCCGGTTGCCCGGCGTCGGCAGGCCGTACGCCTGGCTGTCCCCAGTGGCGAGGTAGGAGTCGGCGGCGGCCACCACCGAGGTGCGGATCCGGTCCCGCTCCTGCGGGGCGAGCCCGTTCGGCACGGTGGCCAGGTCGAGCCGGCCGAGTGCGGCGGTGGAGCCCCAGCCGAAGCCGGTCGCGTCGAAGACGTTTCGGGTGTGGTGCGGCGAGGCGGTGACGTCGTCGAGGTAGCTCTGCTCGCCGGTGGTCAGGTACATCTCGGCCGCGGCCCAGTAGAACTCGTCGCTGACGTCACCGTCGCTGTACGAGCCGCCGCCGTTGCCGTCGGCCGGGTCGGCGATCCGGTCCGGGTTGGCCTTGGCCGCCGCGTACGCCGTCGTCGCCGCGGTCCGGCACTGCTCGGCGAACGCGGTGTCGTACGGGGCGTACAGTCGGGCGCACTGAGCGGTGACGGCCGCCAGGTTCAGCGTGGCCGCGGTGGACGGCGGATGCAGCTCCCGCAGCTCCGGGTCGTCCTCGGGCTGCAGCGGCAGGCCGGTCCAGTTCCGGTCGTGGATCTTGTGGTGCGCCATCCCGGCGAGCGGTTCACCGGCCGGCACCTGCATCCGCATCAGGAACTCCAGCTCCCAGCGGGCCTCGTCGAGGACGTCCGGTACGCCGTTGTCCCGCTCGGGCACCCGCAGGCTGCCGTCGCCGAGCCCGGCACCGCCGTCGGCGGTGGGCGCGGTCTTGGTTCGCTCGAACGCGCTGAGCAGCTGGTAGGTGGCGATGCCGCCGTTGACCACGTACTTGCCGTGGTCGCCGGCGTCGTACCAGCCGCCGCGCACGTCGAGCCGGTAGTCGCAGACGCCGGGCTGGCACGGCACGTCGATGTCGCCCTGGTTGGGGGCGACGCCGACATGGCCGGCCGGGCGGGCGTACTCCTCGCCGACCAGGTCCCCGTCGATGGCGATGCCGCTGCGCTGGATGTAGAAGAACTGCAGCGCGTCGGAGCGCAGCTGCTGGTAGATGTCGCCGGAGATGGCGAACGGGTAGCTGGTCTCGCCGTCGGTGACCAGGGTGAACCCGGTGCCGGTGCCCCGGTACGCGGAGAAGTCGACGCTGTGCGTCTGCTCGCCGGAGGCGCTGTCCAGCCCGCGTACGGTGCTGGTGCCGCTGGCCACGACGGCCCCGTCGGCGTCGTGCAGCTGCCAGTCGAGCGGTTCGGTGGCGTCGGTGACGACGGTGGCGTTCTTGGGCCCGCCGGGCAGGTAGCCGACCTGGTTGACCCGCACCCGTGGGCCGGTGTCCGGCACGTACGGCGGCTCCTCCTCGCCGCCGCGCAGCGAGACGTCGTCCAGGCAGAAGGTGTACTCGTCGGCGTTGCCACCGACCTGGAAGGCGAGCTGGGCCCGTTCGGTGTCCTCGCTGGCGACGAAGGTCGCCTCGACCCGCGACGGTTCGGCGGTCAGCGCCAGGTCGCGGCCGAAGTAGCCGGTGTATGGGTCGGCGCCGAGCTGGACGACCGCCCGTACGGCGGCGGCCGGTTCGGCGGACGCCGTGAAGCCGATGGTGTACTCCTCGCCGGCGATCAGCGGCAGGCCCTCCTGCAGGATGCCGGCGTCCCACGGATTGGCCAGCCCGGTCGGGACGGTGGCGCAGAGCCGTCCGTCGACCACCCCGGTGCCGGTGGTGCCGTAGCTGATCCAGCTGTCGGTGCCGTTGCTGAAGTCGCCGTTGGTGATCTGCTCCGGCCCGCCGGGTGGGGGACCGGCGCTGTCGTCGCTGAGCAGTGAGACGTCGTCCAGGCAGAGGGTGTACTCGTCGGCGCCGCCGCCGAGTTGGAAGGTGAGGGTGCCGTCGGGCGAGTCGAGATTGGCGGTGAAGTCGTAGGTGAACGTCTCGGCGTCCGGCCCGAGGTCGAGCTCGCGGCTGAGCACGGTGGTGTAGGGCTCCGCGTTGAGCTGGACGTTGGCCCGTACGGTCGCCGGAACGTCGCTGGTGGCCGTGAAGGCCAGCCGGTACGCGGCACCGTCGATGAGTTCGATGCCGTTGTGTCCGATGCTGGCGTCCCACGGGTTGGTGGTGCCGCCGGGCACGCTGGCGCACAGCTCGCCGTCGGTGGCGGCCAGGGCGACGTTCTCGGTACCCCACCAGGGGGCTGTTCCGTCGTCGAAGGTGCCGTTGACGATATGTTCGCGTTCCTCGGCGTACGCCGTCGTCACGGTCAGGGTGGTCAACGCCAGGACGCCGGCACTGGTGCCGGCGAGCAGCGCGACCGTCCGGCGTCGTCTGGATCGGGTCACGGGGTTCCTTCCGCGCGTGGGTCGGACTGCCTGGCCGGGGCAGCCGAGGGCCGGACCTGACGTCGGTCTTCCCGGACTGCACCGGAGGCAGGATTGGGAGCGCTCCCATTGATCCTAGACGATGTTGCCAGGGCGTTACCGGTGTGTCAATCACGTCATGCGCGGCGGGCCGCGCAATGGATGCTGGACGCCCAATATGCGCCATTTGTTGGTTTACGTCCGGTTGTCGACCACGATTCTCCATGATCTTTAACATCTGCATGCTGATCTACTAGAGACATTTCGGCCCTGTTCCTGGCAGGCTGCCAGCCATGACCCTGAAGCTGCGTTCCGCGGCGGTGACCGACCGCGGCCTGATCCGGAGCGGGAACCAGGACTCCGTGCACGCCGGCGACTGGCTCGTCGCCGTCGCCGATGGCATGGGTGGGATGGCCGCCGGGGATCTGGCGAGCAAGATCGCGATCGAGGCGATCGCCCCGCTCGATGCGGCCGTCGCGGACGATGAACTGGTCCCGAGGCTCCAGGCGGCGGTCGAGACCGCCAGCGCCGGCATCCGTCAGGCGATAGCCGAGGATCCGGCGCGGGAAGGGATGGGAACGACGCTGACCGCCCTGCTCTTCGCCGGGTCCGGCGCGGCGATCGCGCTGGCACACGTCGGCGACTCGCGGGCCTACCTGCTGCGGGGCGGCGCGCTGGAGCAGGTCACCCGGGACGACACATTCGTGCAGATGCTGGTCGACGAGGGCGTCATCACTGCGGAGCAGGCCGCCAGCCATCCGCGTCGGGCGGTGGTCACCCAGGCGCTGCAGGGGGAGAACGTCAACCCCGCCTACCAGGTCTTCGAGCCGCAGACCGGCGATCGTTGGCTGCTGTGCAGCGATGGGCTGTCGAACGTGGTACGGGCGGAGAGCATCGCCGAGGTGCTGGCCACCTACGCGGACCCGCAGGCGGGCGCGCAGCGTCTGGTCGACCTGGCGATCCGGGCCGGTGGCCCGGACAACATCACCGTGGTGATCGGCGACATCACCGAGGTCACCGCCGACATCGCCGAGTGACGGTTGCCCAGACGCCGGCTGCGGCCGGCCCGGGAGGTTGGGGCCGGCCGCAGCCGATGGGAAAGCCTGCAGCGTGGGTCGCAACCGGCGCCGGCGACGGCCGGCCCGCCGATCGGCCCGATCAGTACGTCGACTGCAACTGCCCGCGGAGCTTGGTCAGTGCCCTGGCGAGCAGCCGCGACACGTGCATCTGGGACACGCCGATCTGATCGGCGATCTGCGACTGGGTCAGGTTGCCGTAGAAGCGCAGGGTGAGGATGCGCTGCTCACGTTCGTCGAGGGTGGCCAGCGCCGGGCCGAGCGCGACCCGCAGCTCCGCCAGCTCGTACTCGCGGTCCTCGGCACCGAGCATGTCGGCCAACTCGGTGGCGCGCTCGCCGTCGCCGGTCGGCGTGGACAGCGACACCGCGTTGTACGCGCGGGCACCCTCCAGGCCTTCGAGCACCTCCTCCTCGGTGATCCGCAGGTGCGCGGCGATGTCGGCGACCGTCGGCGACCGGCCCAACGTCTGCAGCAGGGTGCTGTTCGCCTCCGAGATGCTCAGCCGTAGCTCCTGCAGCCGGCGGGGCACCCGGATGTCCCAGGTCCGGTCCCGGAAGTGCCGCTTCAGCTCACCGATGATCGTCGGGATCGCGTAGCCGGCGAAGTCGACGCCGCGCGCGGGGTCGAACTTGTCGATGGCCTTGATCAGGCCGACGGCTGCGGTCTGAGCGAGGTCGTCGGTCGGCTCGCCCCGGCCGCTGTAGCGCTGGGCGAGGTGCTGGGCCAGCGGAAGCCACGCCTCGATGGCCCGGTCGCGTAGCGCCTCCCGGGAGGGGTGCCCGGCCGGCAGCGCCGCCATCGCGGCCAGCAGTTCGGTCGCGCTGTCCTCCGGCGCGGTCGTCCGACGGTCCAGTGTGGCCGGCGTGGTCGCCGCCCGGTCCACTGTCATCGTCCGGTCCACTGTGTTCGGCTCGGCTACTGTCGTCGGCTCGGTCACCGTGCGGTGTCCGGTCAGTGTCGCGGTCATGGTGGTCCTCCCTGCACCTCGTCCGCGGATATGGAAAGTGGTGCGTCTGGATGCGTCCGCTAGGGTCTTTCGGCCTCCAACGCTAACCTGGTCGGTCAATCAAAAGCTAGCCGAAAGTACGATGTATTTATCGCCTATAATCGATCAAGTCGGACATTTTTCTGCCTGTGAGCACCGCTTCCAGCCGTCGGTTACCCCGTCCACGGTCAACGAAGCGTCACCAGCGCCTCGTGATCGTCGATCGGTAGGTCGCCCGGGGCGACCGCGAAGACGGACATCCCGGTCAGCTCCGACACGCCGTCGAGGGCGGTCGCGAAGGCGACATCCGCCGCGTCCCGGCCGGTCGCGATCCGCACCATGCTGGGTCGGGGCGCCAGCCGGGTCGCGTCCCAGACGTACCACCGGTCACCGACAGCGGCCTCGGCGACCAGATGGAAGTCCATCGGAGCAAGGCCGGGTGCGTAGACCGCGACCACCCGCGCCGGGATGTCGACGGCCCGGCAGAGCGCCACCGTCAGGTGCGCGTAGTCGCGGCAGACGCCGGCCCCGCTCAGCAACGTCTCGGCGGCGTCGGTACCGGGCCCGCTCGCCCCGGCCGTGTACGAGGTCCGGCTGTGTACGTAGTCGCAGATCGCCCGGACGCCGTCCGCGTCGGTGCGGTAGCCGGCGAACCGTGCGGCCGCGAATCCCGCCATCCGATCCGACGGGCAGTACCGGCTCGGCCGGGTGTAGGTGATGCGTTCCAGCTGACTGACCGCCGACCCGACCGCCGCCGGGGCCGGGTCCGACTCCGGGCGCGGCAGCGTGGTCGCGCGGTACGAGATCGTGAGATCTCCGACCGGTGCCCGTACCAGATGCTGGCGGCCGCCGTCGGCCCAACTCCCGTCGATCTCCGTCACGGCAACGTCGTCGCCGTCCGCGGTACCCGCCACCAACCGGGGCGGCGGTGCCGGTCGGTACGCCGTGACCTGCAGTACCAGTGTGGCTGCCGATTCGATGTGGTAGCTGAGCCGGCAGCCGATCTCTCCTGCCGCCGGAGCCGCCCTCTGGTCACCCATTGCCCATTGGTACCCGTCGGACGCAACCGTCGCACCGGCTGCCGAGGGCGACCCCCGTCACTTCCGGCAGATGGTTGAACCCTTGATCAGAGCGTACGCTGCAACCGGTGACCCGGTCGGGGTCGGCGACCACTCACCCATCCCACCTACCGGCAGAGCCACGTGTACCGCAGTCTGGAATCGAGGACCCGATGCCCGCCATCACCGTCGACGATGTACTCGCCCTGCCCCGGGTGCCGGCCCACGACCCGGCCGCCGGCACGATCCGGTCGGTACACCGGGTCACCACCGCCCCCAGCGGCTTCGAGGGCGAGGGGTTTCCCGTCCGTCGGGCGTTCGCCGGCGTACCGATGACCGAGCTCGACCCGTTCCTGCATCTGGACCAGATGGGTGAGGTGGAGTACGCGCCGGGCGAGCCGAAGGGCACCGCCTGGCACCCGCACCGCGGCTTCGAGACCGTCACGTACATCATCGACGGGATCTTCGACCATCAGGACTCGCACGGTGGTGGCGGCACGATCACCGACGGGGACACCCAGTGGATGACCGCCGGTTCCGGACTGTTGCACATCGAGGCGCCACCGGAACACCTGGTGGTCAGCGGCGGGCTCTTCCACGGTCTCCAGCTGTGGGTCAACCTGCCCCGGTTGAAGAAGTTCGCTTCGCCCCGGTACCAGGACATCCGGGGCAACCAGGTCGCCCTGCTCGGCACTCCGGACGGCGGAGCGCTGATCCGGGTGATCTCCGGCTCGGTCGCCGGGCACGACGGTCCCGGCTCCACCCACACCCCGATCACCATCAGCCATCTGACGGTGCAGCCGGGGGCGCAGGTGGACCTGCCCTGGCGGGCCGACTTCAACGCTCTGGTGTACGTCCTGGGCGGTCGGGGGTTCGTCGGCCCGAAGCTGCGGCCCGTGCACACCGGTCAACTGGCTGTCCACGGGCCGGGCGACACGCTGCGGATCGCAGCCGACGCCCGACAGGACAGCCGCGCGCCGCAGCTCGATGTGTACGTGATGGGCGGCCTACCGATTCGGGAACCCATTGCCCGGTACGGGCCGTTCGTGATGAACACCCGGGCGGAGCTGCTCGCCGCGTTCGAGGACTATCAGGCGGGCCGACTGGGGGTGGTACCGGCGGCAACCGTTCCGCACGGCACCGGCCAGCAGCCGCCACGTTGAGCCTCGCCGACGTGCTGCCAGCCGGGTATGGCGGGTCAGGAGACCAGGAACACCCCGAGTACCCCCAGCACCACCATCACCAGGACCGCGAGTAGCAGTCCTTGTTCACTCTGGACGGTCTGGTCGGAGTAGGTCTGCTGGGGATCCGGGGTGACGATTTCGGTGCTCATCGTGCCTCCTCAGCCTGCTGCCCTGGCATCTTGACAATGACGGTAGGCAGCAGCTCTCGTCCGTGAATCCCGAACCCGTGCCACCTACGGGTGTCGCCGCAGCAACCGGGTACCCGGCCCGCCCCACCCAAACACCGTCCCGGGAAGAGCAACGTGGTTGGGTGCCGCAGGCACGGGCAGACGGCGGGGCGGGACCAGCACCCCCGTGCTGGTCCCGCCCCGCTGTTCGTGAGTACCTGCTGGGGACCGGCCCTCGTCAACGGGAGGTGTGCCCGGCCGGCTGGTTCGACTCCCGCAGCACCTGGTGGGCCCGGTCGGCGTATTCGGCGTCGACCGTCACACCGTACTGGCTGGCCTGTAGCAGGCTGCGGGAGGAGAAGTCCCGCCGGCCACCGGTCATGGCGTGCGCCACCGCACCGAACACGGCACCCCACACCGCGCCGATCACGACGGCGGTGACGATGATGCCCAACCAGTTCACCACCGCGAAGATGCCGATCAGCAGGCCGATGAACAGCCCGAACCAGGCACCGGTTCCCGCGCCGGCCAACGCCGCCCGGCCGGTGGTGAGTCGGCCGGTGACCTCCTCCACCAGCCGTAGATTGGTGCCGACGATGGCGGTGCGTTCCACCGGGAACCGGTTGTCCGACAGCCGGTCGACGGCGCGCTGTGCGGAGGCGTAGTCCGGATAGCTGGCGACGGTCACGCTGGTCCGCGCGGGACCGCCGTCCTGCGGAGCGGCGCCGGGCGCGGCGGTTGGTCCGGCTGGTCCGGCCGGCAGGTTGCTGGCCGGGAAGTTGGCGGTGTCGCCGAACATGCCCGGCGACGGATTGTCCGTACGCGTCGTGGATCTGGTCATGAGCGCGCCTCCTTTCCCGGAGGGTGTGCCCGGTGAGCCGCCCGGGTAACCCGGTCCCCGCACGGACTTCGGCCCTTCCCGATGCGGGGAGGGGCCGAAGTGCGCCTGCGGATCCTGATTCGGGGTGCGTCAGCTCGCGCAGGCCGCGCCGTTGAGGGTGACGTTGCTCAGCGGCGACAGGGTGCTACCGGAGAAGGTCCCCTGGAAGCCGATGCTGACGGTGGCACCGGAGGCCAGTGAGCCGTTCCAGGCGGCGTTGCGGACCGTGATCTGGCTGCCGGACTGGGACCAGTCGCCGTTCCAGCCGTTGCTCAGGCTGACGTTGGATCCGGCGGTGAAGGCGAGGGTCCAACTGCTGACCGAGCCACCGGTGTTGGTGATCCGGATATCCCGGGTGAAGCCGCCGGGCCACTGGTTCGTGGTGTAGCTGACGCTGCAGGCGCCGGCCGGCGGGTTCGTGGTGGGCGGCGGAGCGGTGGTGGGCGGCGGAGCGGTGGTCGGCGGGGGTGCCGTGGTCGGCGGGGGTGCCGTGGTCGGCGGTGCGGTGGTCGGCGGTGCGGTGGTGGGTGGGGGTCCGGCCGCGATCGCCAGGTCGTAGGCCCGCTGCGGCACGAACTGGCCCGCGTTGGCGATGCAGCCGTCGGCCTCGCCCGGCAGCTTCACCCAGAGGTACGCGTCGATCTTGCTGTCGCCGGTGTTGGTGGTGCTCGCCGTGCCGATGGCCCGACCTTCCGGGTCGCACCATTCGGAGCCGAGCGGGCCGTTGCCGTTGCGGCTGGTGTCGATCACCGCGTTGAGGTGGTTCGCGCCGGTGGCGTTGATGACCGCCTTGACGTAGTTGGTCGCCTCGCTGGTGCTGCGGTAGTTGGACACGTTGGTGGAGATGCCGTGGGCACTGTTCGCCACGTCGGCACCGACCAGCAGATTGGCCATCATCGACGGAGGGTGCCAGGCCGAGTTCCCGGCGTCGAAGTAGATTCGGGCCTGCGACGATCCGGCCCGGAGTGCCCGGCCGGCGTAGGCCATCGAGGCGCGTACCTCGGCCTGCTGCGACTCGTTCATGCAGGTGCCCATCAGGGCGAGCACGTCGGGCTCAAGCACGATGTACGCGGGCCGGTTACCGAGCCCGGCGGCGACCTGGTCGACCCACTGCCGGTAGGCGCTGTGGTTGGGCGCGCCACCGCTGCTGTGGTTGCTGCAGTCGCGGTTGGGGATGTTGTAGACGACCATGATCGGGATCTTGCCGGCCGCTGCGGCGGCACCGACGAAGGCGCTGACCTGGTTGCGGACCTCGTTGGGGTTGTACTGGGTGAACCAGCGGCCCTGGGGCACCGAGGCGATCCGGTCGCGGATGACGTTCGCCCGGTAGTCACCGGGGTTCGCCGCCACCCAGCGAGCGGCCGAGGTGTCCGGGTCGACGTAGAAGGCGGAATCGGCGGCCTGGGCGGCCGTGGGCTGCAGCAGCCCGACACCGACCGCGGTGGCCGCTGTGAACGCCATGACGGCGGCGGTGCCGACTGCGGTGAGCGCAGATCTTCTGCGCATGCGTGCTCCCTCCGGGTAGGGACGATATATTGAGAGCGTTCAGTGGAAGCGCTCCCATAGATATCGACCACCGTACGGGGATGTTGCCGAGATGTGAAGAGCCTGTGACGCCAACTGTGCCAAAGGTGGCATAAAGTGAAATATCTGACCCAGTGGCAGCCCGGGTCAGTCCAGCGGCGAGCGGAACTCCGGACGCACCGCGATGATCCCGAACGCGGCACCGAACGGGTCGGTCAACTGGGCGTAGGCGCCCGGACCGGCCTGGTACGGACCGAAGGAGACCGTCCCGCCGAGGGCCTGGCAGCGCTGCACAGCCGCCGCACAGTCGTCGACCTCGAAGGTCGTCCGCCAGTGCGCTGGGACCTGCGGCGGGTACATCTCGCCCATCTCGATCAGCCCGGCCACCTCGCAGGTCTCCCGCAACCACTCCTGATACCCGGACCCTTCGCTGTAGATGCTGGGTCGCGTGGTCCACCCGAACACCGAGCCGTAGAAGGAGCTGGCACCGGCCACGTCCCGGGTGGCGAGTTCGTTCCAGCAGGTGGCGCCGGGCTCGCCGGTCACCTGCGCGCCGGGGAAGGCACCCCGCTGCCAGAGCCCGAACACGGCGCCCTGCGGATCGGCGATCAGGGCGCAGTGGCCCCGCTCGGCGACCGGGGCGGGCGGGGCGAGGGTCGATCCGGCGGCCCCGTCCACGCTCTCGACCGTCGCGGCCAGGTCGTCCGAGGCGAGGTAGGTCAGCCAGGTCGCCGGCCGGCCTTCGGCGAGGGCCGGGGCGAGCCCGGCGACGGCCATGTCCCGCAGGTGGAACTCGGCGCCGCTGCTGTTCGGTAGGTCGACCGGCTTCCATCCGAACAGTTCGTGGTAGAAGTCGCTCGAACCCGCGGTGTCGCTGGTGCGTAGTTCGGACCAGCAGGGGGTTCCCGTGGCGTAGCCTCTGATTCGCACCGCTTTGTACCTCTTCGCGTCGTTTATCCGATTGGCGTAGTCAGTCACCCTACGCCACGGAGACGCCCGCCGCGACTCAGCTGAATGGCCCAATTGATGTCACTGTGGGTAAATATCGGGGTTACGAGTCAATCGGCAACATGATCTCGAACCACACGGTTGAGCCGCGTACCGAGGGGTCGGTGCCCCAGGTGTCGCTCAACTGCTCGATCAGACCCAGGCCCCGGCCACGGCTACTCAACGTGTCGACGTGCGCCCGACTGACCGTGCCCCGGGTGCCACTGTCAGCTACCGAGACGAGCAGCCGTTCCTGACTGAGATCGATCTCCACCCGCGCCTCGGTGCCGGCGTGCAGCAGGGCGTTCGTGGTCAGCTCGCTGGCACAGAGCACCGCCGGACCGATCACCGACTCCGGAACCTGCCACCCGGCCAGCTGGTCGGCCAACCAGTGCCGCACCCGGCTCGGTGCGATCGGCTCGGCAGGAACCAGCAACCCCGCCGACCGGCTCGGCGCGGCCGCATGCTCCACCGCGAGCACCGCCACGTCGTCGTCGGTAGTGCCCGGCACCGCCGCGCTGGCCACCGCGCAGAGGTTGCGTGGATCGCTGGTGCTGGCCTCGGCGACGGCCGCGGCCAGAGTGGACATCCCGATGCCGAGATCCTGACCGCGTCGCTCCACCACGCCGTCACTGAACATCAGCAGCGTATCGCCGGGGCGCAGCTCGACCCGGGTCGGCCGCCGTCGCCCGGCCAGACCGAGCGGCGGCCCGGGCGGCACCGGGACGAACTCGGCGCTCGCCGTGGTCGACGACCAGCGTCGGACCAGCGGAGCGGGATGGCCAGCGCTGGCCACCGTCACCCTGCCGGTCGCCGGATCCAGCACCCCGTACAGCACGGTCACGAACAGCTCCTCGTTGCGGCTCTCCGCGCCCAGGCTGTGCACCAGCCGGTCCAGCCCGTTCAGTACCGCTGTCGGCTCCGGGTCGGCCAGCGCGAGCCCGCGCAACGCGGCCCGGACCTGGCCCATCAGCGCCGCTGCCCGCACGTCGTGCCCGACGACGTCGCCGAGCACCACGGCCAACCCGCCGTCGGGCAGCCGGAACGCGTCGTAGAAGTCCCCGCCGGCCGAGTTACCGTCCACCCCCGGGTCGTAGCGTGCGGCCAACCGCAGCAGCGGCAGATCCGGCAGCTGCTCCGGCAGCATGCTGCGTTGCAGCAGTTGAGCCGTACCATGCTGGGTCTCGAACCGCCGGGCCCGCTCGGCCGCCTGGGTGACCAGCTCGGCGACCGCCGAGAGCAGCGCCCGTTCGGCCGGCGCCCACGAATGTGGCTCGCGGTAGCCGAAGGTGATCCCACCGCGCAGCGATCCGGCCCGCAGCGGCAGGGCGGCGAGCGCCGTCACCAGCTCGTCGTGCCGGTCCGTGGCGTACCGGGCGAGTGGCCGGCCCTCCCCGGTGAACCGGGGCACACCGGTGCCGGCGACGGTGGCCAACGGGGTGGCCGCGTCCCGGGGGATGCGGCGCCACACCGGCGGCAGCCGCTCGTCAGCTTCGTCGAGCAGCTCGCCGCGGACCCGGCGAACCACCCGCCATCCGCCGCCGTCGTCGATGCCGATCGCCACCTGGTCGACATCGAGCGAGGCCAGGCCGTACCGCAACGCGACCCGGGCGACGTCGTCGAGGGTGAGCGTGCCGGCCAACGCCGAGGTCAGCTCGCTGAGGCTCTGCAGCCGGTGGGTGATGGTGCCGGTCTCGGTCGCGACCGAGAGCATCCCGACGATCCGCCCGTCGCTGCCCCGGACCGCGGAGTAGCCACGGGTGAAGGCCGTGGCGCCGAACGGGCCCGACTCGCCGGTGCCGAACGGTGCCACGGCCTCCGACTCGAGGAACGGCTCGCCGGTGCGGTAGACCCGTTCGACCACGTCGCCGACCCCCGGCCGGTGCCACGCGTCGGCGAACACCGCGGCGGCGGGCTGGGCGAACGCGTCCGGGTGCTTGGCACCGAGCAGCTCCGCGTAGGCGTCGTTGTAGATCATCAGGAAGTCGTCGCCGTAGACCAGGGCCATCGGCACCGGTGAGGCGAGCACCAGCTCGACCGCTGCCCGTACCGCTGGATCCCAACCGCCCGACGGACCGAGCGGCGTTCTCGCCCAGTCATGCCGGTCGACGAGCCCGGCCGGTGTGGCGCTGTCCGGGTTGGTACCGGCCGGGGTGGCGGAACGCGCAGCCGGCACCCCCGACGGGGTGTCCCGGGTCTGCCCGGCGGTGCCTGCCATGGGTGGCAGCCTATCCGGGGGCTGCCGTCGGCGGGTGGCGTGGACCGGCGCTAGGTGGGTATGCGGGCCGGCGGTAGGCGATGCAGCGCGTCCGTACGACAACGAGGCGACGCATCGGTAGATGAGCCGGAAAGGGGGGACCGGATGTCCTCGACGTACGCGTCGGCGCAGGTCGACATCGGCAACGCGCTGACTGACATGTGGCGGTCCGTGATACTTTTCGTGCCCCGGGCCATCGCGTTCATCGCGATTCTGGTGGTCGGATGGTTGATCGCACGGGCAGTGCTGAAGGGCGTCGACAAGGCGCTCGAACGGGTCGGGTTCGACCGGGCGGTGGAGCGCGGCGGCATCGGCAAGGCCCTGGAACGGACCCGGTACGACGCCAGCGACATCCTGGCCCGGTTGGCGTACTACGCGGTGCTGCTGTTCACCCTGCAGTTCGCGTTCGGAGTCTGGGGGCCGAACCCGATCAGCGACCTGATCAGCGCGGTCGTGGCGTGGCTGCCGCGGGCGTTCGTCGCGATCGTCATCGTGGTCGTCGCCGCTGCCATCGCGACCGCGGTACGTGACCTGGTGTCGGGTGCGCTCGGCGGGCTGTCCTACGGCCGGCTGCTGGCCACCGCCGCGTCGGTGTTCATCGTCGCGCTCGGCGTCATCGCCGCGCTGAACCAGGTCGGCATCGCCACCACGGTCACCACCCCGGTGCTGATCGCGGTGCTCGCCACCATCGCCGGCGTGCTGATCGTCGGCGTCGGCGGTGGCCTGGTCCGACCCATGCAGCAACGGTGGGAGGGCTGGCTCACCCGGATGGCGGAGGAGTCGCAGGCGGTGCGGGACAGCGCCCAGGCGTACCAGGCCGGCCGGGACGACGCCGGTGGCCGGATGAACGAACCGACGCAGGTGATCCCGCAGACCCAGCAGGCGCCGGCGATGTCCGGAGGGCGGGAGGCGGCCAGCGGCCGGGGTGCGGCCGGGCCGGGCGCCAACCGGCCCGGGGGCATGACCGGACCGGGCGGGACGTCCCGCGGTTGATCGTCCGCTCGGATCGGGGAAGCCGCCAGTACGGGGCCGGGGTCAGCGCGGGGTCGCGCCGCTGATCCCGGCCAGCTGGCAGACGGCGACCAGCCGCAACGTCACCCAGTCGACCGTCGTCCACTGGGTGGCCGGCCCGACCACCGGGGGGTGCCAGCCGGCCTCGGTGGCCGCGTCGCGCACCCCGTCGGCGTACCGGGCCAACGTCACCGGGCTGAGCGGACGCAGATCCGCGGACAGCCGGTCCCGGATCGCGGCGGCGTGCTGATCGAGCTCAGCCAGCAGGCCGGGCAGGACTGCGGCGGCGGCCAGGCCGGCGGCGCCGAGCGCGGTGTGCAGATCGGCCAACGAGGTCTGCGCCGCCCTTCGGGCGGCCGGGGCGGCCAGCAGGCCGTGCGGGGCGGCGGGGAACGGACTCATGTGCGGTGCTCGCCCGGCTACTCGACGCGTCGGTTGTCGGCCGGAACCGGGCGGCGGCGGGCCGCGTCATCGGCGATGATCACCGTCGCGACCATCAGCGCCACGCAGACGCTGAACAGCCAGGAGCCGTCCGGCAGCAGATAGGCGGAGACCGGTGCCTGGATCGCGGTCAGCAGGAAGCCGAGCCAGGCCCAGCGTCGCTGGCGCGGCGTGAGGAATCCGGAGGCGGTGGGGCGCATCCGAAAAGTCTCGCTCGGATGATCCCCACCGCCGTCAGCCGATCGGACGAGGATGGCTGACCGATGCGTCAGCGACCGGACCGGTCCCGGCCCGGCGTCAATGCGGACCGGTCCGGCCGGTGGTCGATGGCCGGTACGGCCGCTCGGGGTCCGTCGTCGCCGGCCCGCCCGGGCGGCCCGCGGTACGGTCCACCGCTTCAGCGCCGTGGCCGAACTCCTCCTCGGCCGCGGCGTCGTTGCCGGTCATGTCGTCGACCTCACCGTCGCCCGCCGGTGCGGCGACAGCCCGCTCAAGTTCACGGACCGGCAGCCGGTCCTCGTCACGCCAGACGTCGTCCGCGGAATCAGTCATGTCGGTCGTTTTACCCGGCCGGGCCGCCGCCAAACAGAGACCTGCCGCCAAACAGAGACCTGCCGCCAAACAGAGACCTGCCGCCAAACAGAGACCTGCCGCCAAACAGAGACCTGCCGCCAAACAGAGACCTGCCGCCGAACACGGCGTGGGGGCCGAACACAGCCGGCGGCCGAACGGCCCACGGACGCTGCCGAACGGCCCCACCGGACGCGGCCGGGGCGGGTGGGCCGGAACCGGCCCACCCGCCCCGGCCGTCAGGCCCACCGGTCGGCCGGCTCGGGAGGATTCACCGCCGGCCGGCGGGCGCTGTTCGAGGTGCGGTGCTCGATCGAGGTGTCACGGCTGCGGTCGGGGGACCTCGCCACGCCAGGCGCCGGTTTCCACGCCGTGTCGGCTCTCGATGAAGTCCTTGAAGCGCTTCATGTCGCCCTTCACCCGGCGGTCCACGATGCCCAGCTTGTCGCCGGCCTGCTCCGCCACCCCCTCCGGGTCGAACTCCAGCTGCGCGGTCACCCGGGTGTGGGCGTCGTCCAGGCGGTGGAAGGTGATCACACCGGCCTGCTTCACCCCACCGGTCGCGGTCCAGGCGACCCGCTCGTCGGGAATCTGCTCGGTGATCTTCGCGTCGAACTCCCGCGACACCCCGGCGATCTCGGTCGTCCAGTGCGTCAGCGTCTCCGACACCTGGGTCACCTCCGAGACGCCCTCCATGAACTGGGGGAACTCCTCGAACTGCGTCCACTGGTTGTACGCGGCGCGTACCGGCACCGCGACGTCGACGTACTCGGTCACTGCTCCCATCTGAAGTCCCTCCTCTACTCCCGCTGGACCACGGACGGCGCGGTCACCAGCGGGTCGTCTCGTTGGCATGGCCGAGCTCGGCCCACACCTCGGACACCGTCTGGAACGTGCGACCCGGCGGCAGCTGATCGATCTCGTCGAGCACGTCGTCGGGTGCCTCGTTCTCCAGCGCGCTGTCGCGCAGCGTGCTGCGGTCCCCGGGCAGTGCCGAGAGGTTGATGTAGCGGCCCAGCCTGCTCCGCTGCTCAACCTCCTCGCTGGTCATGCCCTGCGGCGTACCGGAGCGGTTGTCGCCGGCCACAACCGCGGTCGGCTCCGGCTGGTCCTCGCCCGGGGGCTCCGCCTCGTGCCACTCCTCGGCCCGGCCTCCGGTGGTGCCCTGCGTGGTCCCACGGGTGTCGTGGGCCATGCTGTCGTCCACCCGGGGACTGTGCTTGCTGTTGCCGCGTTCCATAGCTGTTCGGTTACCCGTGACCGGCGTGGCTAAACCGGCGTCCGGGGCGGCAGCACCGGGTCGGCCGGTTCCGACTCGCCGGCCTGGGCGGCCCGGCCGCGCTGCACCTCCGCGTTGATCTCGACGCCCAGCATCACCGCCAGGTTGGTCAGGTAGAGCCAGACCAGGAACGCGATCACCGCGCCGAGGCTGCCGTAGGTCACGTCGTACGAACCGAAGTACGCGACGTAGGTGCCGAACCCGGCGGAAGCCAGCGCCGCCAGCAGCAGGGTCACCACGCCGCCGACGGCCAGCCAGCGGAGCTTCGGCTGGCGGACGTTGGGAGCGAACCAGTACAGAAGAGACAAGAGTGCCGTGACGATGGCGATCAGCACCGGCCATTTGAGCAGGCTCCAGGCGGTACGCGGAGCCTCGCCCAGGCCGAGCCGGTCACCGAGTGCGTCGGTGACCGGGCCGCTGACGATCAGCATCACGGCGACCAGCGCGAGCAGCACCAGCCCGGCGGCGGTCAGCCCGAGCTGCTGTGGCTGCAACCGGTAGAAGGGACGACCCTCGGCCACCCCGTAGATGGCGTTCGCAGCTCGGGTGAACGCCCGCACGTACCCCGACGCCGACCACAGCGCGGCCACCAGACCGAAGCTGAGCAGCACACCCGCGGAACCGCGCTGGTCGACCACCCCGTCGACGACGTCGACGAAACCCTCGTCCCCCACCACCGCCCCGGCTCCGAGATCCTCGGCCAGGCCGACCACGGTGTCCACCGTGCGCTCACCGTCGGAGACCAGACCGACCAGCGCGACGACCACGATCAACGAGGGGAAGAGCGCGAGTACGCCGTAGTAGGTCAACGCGGCGGCCCAGTCCACGCAGTTGTCCCGGACGAACCGTCGTCCGCTGCCGACCAGCACGGCGCGCCACGTCGTCAACCGGATCTCGCGTAACCGCACCGGCCGGGCCGGACTGTTCACCAGCGGCCGTCCGGTCCACCCGGAGCCTGCAGATGCAGCACCTTGACGACGGTCATCTCGTCGAGCAGTTCCGGCCCGAATCCGAGGCCTTCCCCGCTGCCGCGCCGGGGGTGCGCGGCACCGCCCGGCGCTCCACCGAACACCGAGTTGATCTTCACGGTGCCCACCGGCAGTTCACGCCAGGCCCGCTGCGCGTGGCCCATGGACCGGGTCAGCACGGTCGCCGACAGACCGTACGGGGAAGCCGCAGCCCGCGACAGCGCCTCGTCGAACGATCCCACCGTCATCACCGGGGCGACCGGGCCGAACGTCTCCTGCCGCATCACCGCCATGTCGTCGGTGCACCCGGTCAGCACCGTCGGCGGATAGAAGGCACCGGGCCCGTCCGGGACCCGGCCCCCGCACCGCGCCGTCGCCCCGGCCGCCAGCGCCGCCGAGACCTGGGCATGCACCTGGTCGCGGTGCCGGCGGTCCACCAACGGACCCAGCTCGGTGTACGGGTCCCGGGCCGGCCCCAACCGCATCCCCGAGCAGTGCCCGGTGAGCGCCTCGACGAACGGCTCGGCCACCGTGCTGTGCACGTAGATCCGCTCGACGCTGACACACACCTGGCCCGAGTTCGCCAACGCGCCGGCCGCCGCCTGCTGCGCGGCCCATCGCGGATCGACGCCCTCGTCGACGATCAGCGCGTCGCTGCCGCCGTTCTCCCGCAGCACCTTGGCCCCGGTCCGGGCACACGCCTCGGCGACGGCCCGCCCGGCCTCGGTCGACCCGACGTGGGCGACCAGGTCCACCCCGTCGGCGGCGGCGATCCGGGCGCCGACACCCCCGTCGCCGGTCAGCAGGGCGAAGACCCCGTCGGGAACCTCGTCGGCGACCAGCCGGGCGAGCAGCGCGCCGGTCGCCGGGCAGCGTTCACTCGGCTTGTGCACCACCGTGTTGCCGGTGACCAGCGCCGCGCCGAGCAGCCCGCAGGCCACTGCCACCGGGTCGTTCCACGGTGTCAGCACCGCCACCACCCCACGCGGCACGTACGCCATCAGATCCAGGGCCGCCGGGTCGCCGGCCAGCGCCCGACCCCGGTGCACCGGACCCAGCTCGGCGTACTGCCGCAACGTCGCGACGCCGGTGGCGATCCCGGCCCGCGCCCCGGCCAACGGCTTGCCCATCTCCGCGCTCTGCGCCTCGGCCACCTGGTCGGTGGCACCGGCCAGAGCGTCCGCGATTCGCCGCAGCGCGGCGGCCCGTTCCGCCGCCGGTGTCGCAGCCCACCCCGGTGCCGCCTCGCGGGCCGACTTCACCGCCGTGCCGATGTCCGCCTCGGTGGCGACCGGGCTGCGGCTGACCGGGGTGCCCTCGGACGGGTCCTCGACGACAATCTCGGCGCCGTCGCCGAACCGCCCCCACACGCCGTCGATGAACTGCTCCACGTCGTACATCCGGCAGTCGTTCCCGAAGGCCGCGCCGGTAAACGTTTGGCCGCGCCCGGTCGGGGTAGCCGCGCGGGGATGGCAGAAACGGATGTGGAGACGGCGGACGCGGTCGTCATCGGTGCCGGACACAACGGCCTGGTCGCCGCCAACCTGCTCGCTGACGCCGGCTGGGACGTGCTGGTGCTGGAGGCGACCGGGGCGCCCGGCGGTGCGGTCCGGTCCGCCGAGGTGACTGCCCCCGGCTATCTCAGCGACCTGTACAGCTCCTTCTATCCGCTCGGGTTCGCCTCGCCGGTGCTGCGGGAGCTGCGGCTGGCCGAGTTCGGGCTGCGCTGGCGGCACGCCCCGGACGTCTTCGCCCATCTGCTGCCGGACGACCGCGCGGCAGTGGTCAACCTGGACCCCCGGCGGACCGCGGAGTCGTTGGAGACGTTCGCCGACGGCGACGGCGAGCGCTGGCTGTCGGCGTACGCCGAGTGGCGGGCCGTGTCGGCGCCGCTGATCGACGCGCTGTTCACCCCGTTCCCGCCGGTGCGGGCCGGCACCGCGCTGCTGCGCCGGCTCCGCAGCGCCGGATCGTTACGGCTGGCCCGGCGCCTGGTGCTGCCGGTCCGCCAACTAGGCCGGGAGACCTTCGCCGGGGCCGGCGGCCCGGCGCTGCTCGCGGGCTGCGCGCTGCACACCGACCTGGCCCCCGACGACGTCGCCTCCGGGGTGTACGGCTGGCTGCTGACCATGCTCGGTCAGGAGATCGGCTGGCCGGTGCCGGCGGGCGGCGCGCAGCGGATCACCGACGCGTTGGTCGGCCGGCTGCGTTCCCGGGGCGGCCGGTTGGTCACCGGCGCCGCCGCCGACCGGGTGCTGATCGCCCGCAGCCGGGCGGTCGGCGTGCGGACCGTCGACGGCCGGCGGTGGCGGGCCCGGCGGGCGGTGCTCGCCGACGTTCCCGCTCCGGCACTGCTGCTCGACCTGGTAGGCGACCGGTGGCTGCCCACCAGGATGGTCGACGACCTGCGCCGGTTCCGGTGGGACGGGTCGACGGTGAAGGTCGACTGGGCGCTCACCGGCCCGATGCCGTGGCGCAATCCGGCGGTCGCCGGGGCCGGTACCGTGCACCTTGGTGCCGACCTGGACGGCCTGACCCGGTACGCCGCCGCGCTGGCCTGCGACGAGGTGCCCCGCGACCCGTTCCTGCTGCTCGGTCAGCTGACCACCGCCGACCCGCAGCGGTCCCCGGCGGGCACCGAGTCGCTGTGGGCGTACACGCACCTGCCGCACCGTACCCGGTGGCACCCCGAGGAGATCGTCGAACATGTCGCGCGGATGGAGGCGGTGCTGCAGCGGCAGGCACCGGGCTTCGGCGCTCTGGTCCAAGCCCGGCACGTGGCCGGTCCGGTGGACCTGCAGCAGCACAATCCGAGCCTGGTCGGGGGAGCGGTCGGTGGCGGCACGTCGGCCGCGTACCAGCAGCTGTTCTTCCGGCCGGTGCCCGGCTTGGGCCGCGCGGACACCCCGGTCGACCGGCTCTTTCTCGCCTCGGCGTCGGCGCACCCCGGCGGCGGGGTGCACGGCGCGCCCGGGTCGAACGCCGCGCGGGCGGCGCTGGCCCGCGACCGTGCGGTGACCGGGCGGATGTACGGGGCCGTGGTGTCGGCGGCGCAGCGCGCGGTCTACCGCTGAGCCGGTGGCCGAGCCGCGTGGCCGGATCGATTAGTCGATGACCATCCGGGCCCGTCGACGCCGGGGCGGTTGTGCCGGCACCGGTGGGGGACCGGGTGGGGCCGGCGCCGGCGGTACCGGGCCGACCGAGCCGGGCAGCAGACCCCACCCGGTGGTGTCCTGCTCCGCGGCGGCGCTCTGCCGGATCGACAGGTGGACGTGCCCGGTGTGCGGATTGCTCCCGGTGTACGGTCGACAGCTCCAACCGGTGGCGCGGTTGGCGATCTGCCGATCGAAGATCCAGTACTGGGCGGCGGGGTGTGCTTGGAACGCGGCCAGCAGCGCCGGTACGTCGATGCCGTCGCGGTCGACGTCGATCGCGTCGACGCTGCCCCGCGCGTTGGGATTGTGGTCCGAGGTCCGGGCCGCGTGCGCGGCGTCACCGATCCAGCCGTCGGACCGGCGGTCCCGGTCCGGCCACCGGGCGTCGATCTCACTCCGCAGCACCCGCAGCGACGGTGCCAGGTAGTACGCCATCTGCCCTCCCGCTCACCGGCGGCCGGCGTCGGCCGACCTCCGTCCGCGTCTGACTACCCAGAGTAAATATTGTGGTTGCTCTGCGCGACGCGGACAGGTCCCGGTGCGGGTGTCGGATCTCCGGCTGGAACCGCCGGGGTCACTGGCCGGGGGGACGCGGCCAGGACTCCTCGACCGGCGTCGGCGCCGGCGCCGGCGCTGACGCCGACGCCGGCGGCGCCGGCTCGGTCGGCGGTGCGACAGCGGGCGTGGCGGCGGGCGTGGCGGCCGGGCCGTTGTCGGTCGGCGCGACCCACAGCGGGGCCTTCGGCAGCAGTGACCGGAAGTCGAACGAGCACTTGCCACAGGACCGCAGTGCTGACTCCGTGCGCCGGTCACCGCACTGCCGGCAGAAGGTCACCACCGACTCGTCGGCCGACAGACCCTGGCAGCGTGGGCAGGCGAAGGCCGGACCCTTGGTCTGGGCCAGCCGCCCGGCCAGCACGAACGGACTGATCACCGCGCTCACCGTGGTCGCCAGGTCCCGGGTACGGCGGTTGCGTTCCTGCAGCCGCTCCAGCTCGGGGTTGACGATCTTCTCCAGCCTGCAGGTCGTGCAGATCAACAGCGTCCGAACCGGCAGCATCTCCCGTAGCTGGGCCTGCTGATGCAGGAACGTCACCACCGGCACGTCGGCCGGATCCACGGTGAACCGGAACGGCGTCGACGCGCCGGCCGGGGCGGCCGCCGCCGCGATGTACTCCTCGACCCGGTACACCAGCCCCTGGATCTGGGTGACCAGGTTCGCCGGCATCTGCCCAGGCCGGCTGGTGATCAGGGTGCCGACGGTGAGCATCCCGTCGGCGAGCTGGGTCGGCACCTCGGCGACCGTATCCGCAGCGACGAAGGTGAACGTGCCCGCCCCGGTCCGGCTCACCGGGGCACCCTTCGCCGGGTCGGACCCGTCGAGGAACCGGGTGGTGTGGCGGGAGATCAACGAGCCGGCCTGGGCCGCCCACCCGGCGGCGTTCTGCATGGCGGCGACGTCTCCGGTACCGGTGTTGCGCCACCAGTCGGCGAAGCCGCCGGCGGCCGCCGGGTCGAGCCGGGCCAGAGCGGCGTCGACTGCGGCCAGGACGGATCCGAAGACGTCCTGGTAGACGGCGGTCGCACCCCAGTTACGGCCGACCTTGGCCGGCCAGCGGTCGTTCACCTGGACGGTGACCCGGCAGGCGGCCGGGCCGGCCTCCAGACCGATCTGCAACTGCACCGGCATCCGGGCAGGTTGCAAGGTGACCGCGCCGAGCTTGGAACCGCGTACCGCCTGGATGACGGTGAGCTGCTCGGCGGTGAGCTGGAAACCCAGGTTCCGTACGGCGGCGATCAGATGCTGCCGCACGACGGTGAGTGGGGCGGCGACGCTCCGTTCCGCTCCGGCGGCGAGCTGACCGGCCTGCCGATCGTCGCCGGTGCCGATGCCGGTGGCCGGCGCCCTGCCGTTGCCGTCTGCCCAGGTCATTCCGCGCCGAATCCGGTGTCGAAGCTGCTGCCGGTGTCGTAGCTGCTGGTGCTGCTGTCGTACGCGCTGACCTCGGCGGCCGCGGCGTCGACGCTGTAGTCCGTCGCGGCCGCGTAGTCGCTCGCCGTACCGGCCTCGTCGGCGGCCAGCGAGTACTGCCGGTCGGCCGCCTCGAGCGAGGCGGTCGGGTCGAAGCCGGCGGCGACGCTGTCCGCCGCGTCCTGCAGGTGACCGTCGGCGGACTGGGTCCACGAATCGCTGACGTCGCCGTGCCAGTCGGACCACTCCTGGTCGGCCACGGCCTGGTCCAGATGGGTCTCCACCGCGTCGGCGACCGGCTCGGGCAGCGTGGTCGAGCTGCCCGCGAAATCCGTCGTGCCGGCGTCGGCGCTGGTGTCGCTGGTCAGGTAGTCGTCCCAGCTCGAATCGGTTGACATCGACCGCCACCTCCTGGTCGGGGCGCGACGGTCGCCGCCGCCCCATGATCGTCATCTGCGATCGATGATGCATCGGTGGGCGGGCGGGCTGTATCCCCCTTGTGTGCCACGGCCGCCGGTTCGACGGCGGCGACCGGCGGCCCAACGGGCGGTGGTGGTGTCAGACGGTCACGCTGCCCGCCCGACCGGTCGACGGACCGCTGCCCGCAGCCGGGCCGGCCCGTTGCCGACCATCGCCCGGGCGGTGCCGAGCGCGGCGGCCAGGACCGCGGCGGTGGCGGTCTGCTTGTGCGTCACGGCCCACAGCGCCAGCGACCGCCGACGTGCCTGGTCGTCGAAGGCGCCGTGCGCGCCGTGGTCGACCTCGGCATCGGCCGGGGCGTCCACGTTGTCCCGCCAGCGCGCCCGGTCGATGACCTCGTCGGTCTGCTGGGAGTCGAAGCCGACCTGCCGGATCGCCAGCAGCCGGTCGAGCAGCCCGGGCGCGATGACGTCGGCGAGCCGGGCCCGAATGGTGGGGCCACCGACGTTGACCTCCCGCTTGCCGTTGTCGGCGGCCCAGCAGATCGCCGCAGCGGCCACCTCGGGCTGGAAGATCGGCGGTACCGGCTGCGGGTGTCGGGGCAGGTGGGTGCGCACCCAGGAGAACTGTGGCGTGTTCACCGCCGGCAGTTGGACCATCGACAGCTTGATCTCCGGGCTGGCCTGGAGCAGTTCGGCCCGTAGCGAGTCGTTGAATCCCTGGATGGCGTGCTTGCTGGCACAGTACGCCGATTGCAGCGGAATGCCCCGGTATGCCAGAGCCGACCCGACCTGCACGATCGTGCCGATTCCGGCTGGCCGCATCTGTCGCAGCGCCGCCAGCGTGCCGTGCACGGTGCCGAGGTAGTTGACCTCGGTGACCCGTCGGAACTCGTCGGCGCTGATCTCCCAGGTCGGGGCGAAGACCGACACCATCGCGTTGTTGATCCACACGTCCAGGCCACCGTTGCGTCGGTGCAGGTCGTGGGCGGCCTCGTCGACCGCTGCGGCGTCGGCGACGTCCACCTGGTACGTGGCCACCGCCTCGGCACCCAGCTCACGGCACTGCTCGGCGGCTGCGGCCAGGCCGGCCGCTCCGCGGGCCAGCAACCCGAGCCGGGCGCCCCGGCGTGCGTACCGCTGGGCGGTGGCGCGTCCGATGCCGGCGCTCGCGCCAGTGATCATCACGGTCTGGCTCATTCCGATCACCTCCCTGCGGGTGCCGTCCGGCACCCGTCCACTGACCTGCCCTGACTGGACCTGCCCTGAATGGGCCCTGCTGCCGTGGACCCGTCCGTCGGGCCCAGGCCGTGGCGTGCCGGCGTCACCCGTCGGTCTGCCGGGTGGCGATGTCGGACAGCCGGCGCAGTGTCTCCCGGTTGCGGTGGTGCAGGACCAGATCGTCGAGCTTCGTACGGATCCAGTGCAGCGGCCCTCCGGTGAACGACTCGGCGATGGTGACCCGGGTGCCGTTGCCGGGGGTCGGCGCGAGCCGGAACACGATCGTCGCCTCGCCGAGCGGCCACAGCCCGGCTCGTAACGTCAGCTCGTCACCCGGCTGGCAGGAGATCACCGTCGAGGTGTCGGACAACGACAGCGGCCAGGGACCGGCGGTGTGGTGCAGCCGGGCCCCGGACTGCGGCCAGTGCTCGTCGACGTCGCGGATGTGCACGGTGCCGACCACCCAGTCGCTGTACGACCAGCCGTTCGCCAGCACGGCGAACACCTGGTCCGGCGGGGCGGGGATCACCCGCTGCACGACAGCCACGATCAGCCGGATACCCGGCGGGCGGCACGCTAACCCGACGGCTGGCGAAATGGTGCGGACCGGACGAACGCCGTGGTTGGTTTACTCGCCCCGCACCCGGGAAACGGAGCCAGGTGCGAAGCGAACTCATCAGTCGGGGCCGCGGACTGTTCGACGCGGTGCTCTTCGACCGTGACGGGACGCTCGTGCACGACGTGCCGTACAACGGCGATCCGGACCTGGTCAGCCCGGTGCGCGGTGCCCGCGCCGCGCTTGACCGGCTCCGCGCCGCCGGCCTGCGGCTCGGTGTCGTCACCAACCAGTCCGGCCTGGCTCGCGGCCACTTCTCCGCCCACGACATGCGTCGGGTGCACGACCGGATCGAAGAACTCCTCGGCCCGTTCGACACCTGGCAGATCTGCCCGCACGACGACGGCGACGGCTGCCGTTGCCGTAAACCAGCACCGGGCATGGTCCTGGCCGCCGCCCGGGAACTGGGCACCACCGCTGGGCGGTGCGTCGTGGTCGGCGACATCGGCCGGGACATCGTCGCCGCCGGTGCCGCCGGCGCGACCGGCATCCTGGTACCCACCGAGACGACCCGACCGCAGGAGACGGCCGCCGCTCCCGCCGTCGCCGGTGACCTGGCCGGCGCCGTCGATCTCATTCTGCGTCGCCACCGGGCGGCTGCCCCCGACGGGCCCGGCCGGCGTGGCGGCCGGGTTCTGGTCGTGCGCTCCGACTCGGTCGGCGACGTGCTGGTCACCGGGCCGGCGATCCGCGCCGTGGCGGCCGGGGCGGACGAGGTGGTCATGCTCTGCGGGCCACGTGGCCGGGCCGCCGCCGAACTGCTGCCCGGTGTCGGCGAGCTGATCGAGTGGCCGCTGCCGTGGATCGACCCGGATCCCGCGCCGGTGGACCCGGCCGACCTGACCCGGCTGACGGACCGGTTGGCCGAGGTCGGCGCCGACGAGGCGATCATCTTCACCTCCTTTCACCAGTCGCCGCTGCCGCTGGCGCTGCTGCTGCGGCAGGCCGGGGTGGACCGGATCGCGGCGATCAGCGACGACTACCCCGGCACCCTGCTCGACGTGCGCCACCGGGTGCCGCCGGGCGTACCGGAGCCGGAACGCGCGTTGTCGCTGGCCGCCGCCGCCGGGTTCACGCTGCCCGGCGACGACGAACCGGTGCTGCGGCTGCGCCCGGGCTGTCTGCGGCCGGCCGCCGGGCCGGCGCCGCAGGAGCCCGGCGTGGGTGTGTGCCACCGCAGGCCGGAGCCGGACCGGGCCGGACCACCGGGCTACGTCGTCGTGCACCCCGGATCCTCCGTCGAGTCCCGCGCCTGCCCGCCGGAGCGGTGCGCCGCGTTCGTCGACGCGCTGCACGCCGCCGGGCACCGGGTGGTGGTCACCGGCGGCCCCGGTGAGCGGGCGCTGAGCCACCGGGTCGCCGGCCGGTCCGGCGTCGACCTCGGTGGTCAGACCTCGCTGGCCCGGCTCGCCGCGATCATCGCGCAGGCCGGTGCGCTGGTCGTCGGCAACACCGGGCCGGCACACCTCGCGGCGGCGGTCGGCACCCCGGTGGTCAGCCTGTTCGCGCCGACGGTGCCGTTCGGCCAGTGGGGCCCCTACCGGGTGCCCTGGGTCCGGCTCGGCGACCCGGTCGCCGGCTGCCGCAACACCCGGGCCGCCCGCTGCCCGGTGCCGGGCCATCCGTGTCTGTCGACGGTCTCCCCGGACAGCGTGGTCGAGGCCGTCGACCTGATCTGCGGGACGGCCGGATGAACATCTTCCTCTGGCACGTCCACGGATCGTGGACCACCGCGTTCGTCCACGGCAAGCACCACTACCTGGTGCCGGTCACCCCGGACCGGGGGCCGTACGGGCTGGGTCGGGCGCGCACCTACCCGTGGCCGGACGGCGTCACCGAGATCCGGCCCGGGCAGCTCGCCGCCGCCGAGGTCGACCTGGCGATCCTGCAACGCCCCGAGGAGCTCGACCTGGCCACCAGCTGGCTCGGCCGTACCGTCGGTCGGGACGTGCCGGCGGTCTACGTCGAACACAACACGCCAAAGGGCGACGTGCCGACCAGCCGGCACCCGATGGCCGACCGCGACGACCTCACCGTGGTCCACGTCACCCACTTCAACGACCTGTTCTGGGACACCGGCGGCACCCGGACCCGGGTGATCGAGCACGGCATCGTCGCCCCGGCCGCCCGCTACAGCGGCGAACTCGACCGGCTCGCCGTGGTGACCAACGAGCCGGTACGCCGCCGCCGGGTCACCGGCACCGACCTGATGCCCCGGTTCGCCCGGGTCGCCCCGCTGGACGTGTACGGGATGGGGGTCGCCGGGCTGCCCGAGGCGCTCGGCGGGCCGGCTGCCGGGCAGTTGGCCGTCCACGACGACGTACCGCAGTCGGTGATGCACGCCGAGGTGGCCCGCCGCCGCGCGTACCTGCATCTGTGCCGGTGGACCTCACTCGGCCTGAGCCTGATCGAGGCGATGTCGATGGGCATGCCGGTGGTCGTCCTCGGCACCACCGAGGCGGTCGCCGCGGTACCGCCGTCGGCCGGGGTGCTCGCCACCCGGGTGCAGACCCTGGTCGACGCCGCCCAGTGGCTGATCGACGAGCCGGACGCGGCCCGCCGGCTCGGTGACGGCGCGCGGCGCGCGGCGCAGGACCGATACGGACTGGACCGGTTCCTCGCGGACTGGGACGAGCTGCTGGAGGAGGCGCTATGCGCATCGCGATGATCTCGGAGCATGCCAGCCCGCTCGCCGCGCTCGGCGGGGTGGACGCCGGCGGCCAGAACACGCACGTCGCGGAGCTGTCCACCGCGCTCGCCGCCGACGGCCACGAGGTCCGGGTGTTCACCCGCCGGGACGCCCCGGACCTGCCGGAACTGGTGCAGCTGGACAACGGGGTGGCGGTGGTGCACGTGCCGGCCGGACCGGCCGAGCACATCGCCAAGGACGACCTGCTGCCGCACATGGCGCAGTTCAGCCAGTGGCTGGCCGGGCAGTGGAGCCACGACTGGATCCCGGCGGTCGCACACGCGCACTTCTGGATGAGCGGGCTGGCTGCGGTGCACGCCGGCCAGCTGACCGGGGTGCCGGTGGTGCAGACCTACCACGCGCTGGGCACGGTCAAGCGCCGCCACCAGGGCGCGATGGACACCAGTCCGCCCCGGCGCATCGGCTACGAGCGGGCGTTGGGCCGCAGCGTCGACCGGGTGGTCGCGCAGTCCCAGGACGAGGTCGCCGAGCTGATCAGGATGGGGGTGCCCCGGGGCCGGCTGTCGGTGGTGCCGTCCGGCGTCAACGAGCGGACCTTCGCCCCGGACGGACCGGCCGTGCCGCGCGACGAGGGCCGGCCTCGGGTGCTGACCGTCGGCCGGCTGGTGGCCCGCAAGGGTTTCCAGGACGTCGTACGGGCCATGCAGCTCGTACCGGACGCGGAGTGCGTCGTGGTGGGCGGCCCGCCGGCCGCCGAACTGGACACCGACCCGCAGGCCCGGCAGCTGCGCCAGTTGGCCGAGTCGTGCGGGGTCGGTGACCGGGTCCGGCTCGTCGGTGGGGTGCCCCGGGAACAGATGCCGTCCTGGTACCGGTCGGCCGACGTGCTGGTCGCCGCCCCGTGGTACGAGCCGTTCGGGCTCACTCCGCTGGAGGCGATGGCCTGCGGCGTGCCGGTGGTCGGCACGGCCGTGGGTGGGCTGACCGACACTGTCGTCGACGGCCTCACCGGCGATCTGGTACCGCCCCGGGACCCACGGGCGCTCGGTATGGCGTTGCGCCGGTTGCTCAACGACCGGGTCCGGCGGTTCGCCTACGCCACCGCCGCGCTGGACCGGGCGCGGCAGTGCTACTCGTGGCAGCGCGCGGCGGCGCAGCTGACCGCGATCTACGGCACGGTCAGCGGGGTGCGGCAGCCGAGCCGGGTGGTGGCCTGAGATGTCCGACGTGACCTCGATGTCCGACGTGACCTCGCTCATCGACACCCACCTGGCCGGGCTGGCTGAGGCGCTGCTGCCGTACCGCCAGGTGGCCGCCCGGTTGGGTCGTTGGGGCGCCGAGCTGGCCTGGACGCTCGGTCACGGCGGCCGGCTGCTGATCGCCGGCAACGGCGGCAGCGCCGCCGAGGCCCAGCACCTCGCCGCCGAGCTGGTCGGCAAGCTGCGCGACGACCGGACGCCGCTGTCCGCGATCGCGTTGACCGCCGAAACCTCCTCGCTCACCGCGATCAGCAACGACTTCGGCTTCGACGAGGTCTTCGCCCGGCAGGTACGGGCCCACGGCCGCCCAGGCGACATCTTGTTGCTGCTGTCCACGAGTGGACGCAGCGGCAACCTGCTCGCCGCAGCACGGGCCGGCCGTGATGTCGGGCTGCGCTGCTGGGCCTGCACCGGCCCGGCGCCGAACCCGTTGGCCGAGGCGTGCGCCGAGGTGCTGGCGGTGCCGGCGGCCGATCCGCAGGTGGTGCAGGAGCTGCATCTGGTCACCGCGCATCTGCTGTGCGGCTACGTCGACCAGACGCTGCCCGGCGTACTCGGTCTCACCGGCACGGTCGACGTTCCCGCCGGTGCGGGCAACGCCGCGGCCGGTGCGGTCGACGTTCCCGCCGGTGCGCCCACGGTGCCCGCCGTGGCGGCCGGTCTGCCGGTGGTGGACGTGCGCGGCGGTGTCAGGTGACCGCCCGCCCGATCGTGGTGGTCGGCGACACCCTGCTCGACCGGGACGTCGACGGCGCGGTCACCCGGGTCTGCCCGGACGCCGCCGCCCCGGTGCTCGACGAGCGGTACGTCACCGACCGGCCCGGTGGCGCCGGGCTGGCCGCGGTGCTCGCCGCCGGGCAGGGACACCCGGTGGTACTGGTCAGCGCGCTCGCCGCCGACCCGGCCGGTTGCCGGCTCGCGGCGCTGCTCGCCGCGGCCGGCGTGGACCTGCATCCGCTGCCGTTGGGTGGCGCGACCGCCGAGAAGATCCGGCTGCGGACCCGCGGGCAGGTGCTGCTGCGGCTGGACCGGGGCGGGGACGGCCGGGTGCACGGCGATCTGCCGCCGGCCACCGCCGAGGTGCTCGCGGCGGCTGCGGCGGTGGTGGTCAGCGACTACGGCCGGGGAGTGGCGCGGATGCCGGGCCTGCGGGCGGCGCTGGCGGCGACCGGCGCACCGGTGGTGTGGGACCCGCACCCGCGCGGCCCGGCGGCGGTCGCCGGTGCCCGGCTGATCACCCCTAACGAGGCCGAGGTCCGCCAGCTGACCGGGCAGCCGGGCGGGGACACCCGGCTGGCCACCGCCGCGCGAGGCGCCGACGAGCTGCGTCGCCGCTGGCGGGCCGGGGCGGTCGCGGTGACGATGGGCGGCGACGGCGCGCTGCTGTGCCACGCCGGGAGTGTGCCGCTGATGGTGCCGACGCCGATCAGCACCGACGGGGACACCTGCGGCGCGGGGGACCGGTTCGCCACCGCCGCGGCGACGGCGCTGGCCGCCGGAGCCGTGGTGTCCGAGGCGGTCCAGACGGCGGTCGCCGAGGCGTCCCGGTACGTCGCCGACGGCGGTACGGCCGGGCTGCGGCGTCTGCTGGCCGGGCCCGACCAGATCGCGGTGCCGGTGGAGACCGGGGCACTGGCTGCGGCGTCGGTGGAGCAGATCGGTCCGCGCGCCGCCGGGGCACTGGCCGCCCGGGTACGGTCCGCCGGGGGCACCGTGGTGGCCACCGGCGGCTGCTTCGACCTGCTGCACGCCGGGCACGTATCGGCGCTGCAGGCCGCCCGGCAACTGGGTGACTGCCTGATCGTCTGCGTCAACTCCGACGCCAGCGTCGCCCGACTGAAAGGGCCGCAGCGGCCGGTGGTCGGCGAGCACGACCGGGCCCGGCTGCTCGTGGCGCTGGGCTGTGTGGACGCGGTGGTCGTCTTCGACGAGGACACCCCGCACGCGGTGCTCAGCTGGCTGCGGCCGGACATCTGGGTCAAAGGCGGCGACTACGCCGGTGACGGCACCGCCGAGCCGGATCTGCCCGAGGCCGAAGTGGTCCGCCGATGGGGCGGGCAGACGGCGATCGTGCCGTACCTCGACGGCCGCTCCACCACTGGCATGATCGCCGCCGCCCAGGTCGGGCGGCCCGTTTCGTCGACCACCACTGTGGAGGAATCATCGTGACGAACCATCCCGGCAGCCCGGTGGTGCTGGTCACCGGCGGCGCGAGTGGACTCGGGGCAGCCGTTGTCGACCTGCTGGCCAAGTCCGGCTACCGGCCATGCGTCATCGACCGGCAGCCGCCAGCGGACGGGGTGCCCTGGCTCGACTGCGACCTGGCCGACACCCGGGCCGCCGAGGCCGCCACCCACCGGCTCGCCGAGCAGGTCGGCGGGCTGAGCGCGGTGGTCACCGCAGCCGGGATGGACGTGCCGGGCCGGCTCGCCGACACCCCCGCGCAGGTGTGGGAACGGGTCGTCACGGTCGACCTGCTGGCCACCGCCGCGGTGATCCGGGCGGCGCTGCCCTGGCTGACCTCGGCCGGCGGTTCGGTGGTGACGATCGCCTCCACCCTGGGAATGAAGGCGGTCGGTGACGCCACCGCGTACTGCGCGGCCAAGTTCGGGGTGGTCGGGTTCACCCGGGCGTTGGCGGCCGAACTCGCCGGCACCGTCGGCGTCACCCTGCTGGTGCCCGGCGGGATGCGAACCGCGTTCTTCGACGAGCGCGAGGCCCGGTACCGGCCGACGGCCGACGCCGCGCTCAACGACCCCGGCAACGTGGCGGCGGCGGTGCTGTTCGCGTTGCAGCAGCCGGCCGGCTGCGCGGTGCGCGAGATGGTGATCTGCGCGGACCGGGAGACGTCCTACCCGTGATCCTGGTGCTGCGCGCCCTCGGCATCGGTGACCTGGCCACCACCGTGCCGGCGCTACGTGGGCTGCGGGCCGCCTACCCGGCCGAGACGATCGCCCTGGCCGCGCCGACCTGGCTCGCCCCGCTGGCCGGCCTGACCGGCGCGGTGGACCGGCTGGTGCCGCTGTCCGGGCTGGACGCGGTGCCGCTGCTCGACAGCGGCCCGGACTGGGCGGTCAACCTGCACGGCCGTGGCCCGCAGTCGCACCGGCTGCTCGCCGCGACGCGGCCGGGCCGGTTGTGGGCGTACCGGTGTCCGGCGGCGGCGCACCACGACGGCCCGCCGTGGCGCGACGACGAGCACGAGGTGGCGCGGTGGTGCCGGCTGCTCACCTGGTACGGCGTCGACTGCGACCCCACTGACCTGCTGCTGGCCCGTCCGGTACCGGACCGGGTGCCGGTGGGGGTGACCGTGCTGCACCCCGGTGCGGCGGCCCCGCGCCGCCGGTGGCCCGTCGACCGGTTCGCCGAGCTGGCCGGTCGGCTGACCGCCGCCGGGCACCGGGTGGTGGTGACCGGGTCGGCACCCGAGCGCCCGCTGGCTGAGGCGGTCGCCGCCGGTGCCGGGCTGCCCGGCACCGCGGTCTGCGCCGGGCGGATGGACCTGTACCAGTTCGCCGCCCTGCTGGCGCACGCCCGGCTGCTGGTCGCCGCCGACACCGGCGCGGGGCACCTGGCAACGGCGTTCGGCGTACCGTCGGTGCTGCTGTTCGGTCCCACGTCGCCGGCCCGCTGGGGTCCGCCGGTGCACCGGACGCGGCACCGGGTGGTCCACTACCCGCTGCTGTCCGCCGGGTCCGAGGAGCCGGCAGCCGTCTCCGGAAGCGCCGACTCCGCAGCCGCCGACTCCGCAGCCGGCGACCTGCCGGCCGCCGATGGACCGGCCGTCAACGCACCGGCCGTCAACGCACCGGCGGTCGACTGGCACCCGGCGATGGTCGCCATCTGCGTCGACGAGGTGCTCGCCGCGATCGGCGAGGTGGAACGCGATGCGGTTGCGGCGCAGTGAACTGCACCGACCGGGATATCGGCGCCGTCGTCGGGGCCGGGGGACCGCCTTCCTCGACACCCGGGGTCAGCCGGTCACCGACCCGGCGGAGCTGAAACGGCTGCGTGAACTGGTGATCCCACCCGCCTGGCGGGACGTGTGGATCTGTCCGCACCCGTCCGGTCACATCCAGGCCGTCGGTGTGGATGCGGCCGGCCGGCGGCAGTACCTCTACCACCCCCAGTGGCGGGTCCGTCGGGACGTCGCCAAGTTCCAGCACGTGCGGCGGGTCGCCGACCGGCTGCCCCGGCTGCGCCACCGGGTCGACGCCGATCTGCGTGGCCGGGGTCTGGGCCGGCAACGGGTGCTGGCCGCGCTGGTGCGCCTGCTGGATCTGGGGATGTTCCGGATCGGCAGCGACCAGTACGCCGCCGGCGACGAGCCCACTTTCGGGGTGGCGACGCTGCGCCCCGGACACGCCCGGCCGCAGCGGGGCTGCGTGGTCCTTGAGTTCCCGGCCAAGGGCGGCGTCGCACAGGTCCGGCGGATCGACGACGCGCAGGTGTGTGCCGTGCTGCGGGCGCTGCGTCGCCGCCGGCACGACGGGCAGCGGCTGTTCTGCTACTGGGACGGCCGGCGCTGGCGGGACGTGCACAGCGACGAGATCAACGAGTACCTGCGGCAGGCCAGCGGCACCGAGATGACGGCGAAGGACTTCCGTACCTGGCATGCCACCGTGCTCGCCGCGACCCGGCTGGCGGCCGCCGGGGTGCCGCGCTCGGCGGCCGCCCGCCGACGGACGGTGGCCGCAGTGATGCGGGAGGTCGCGGAGCTGCTCGGCAACACCCCCACCGTGGCCCGCGCCTCCTACGTCGATCCCCGGGTGGTCGAGTCGTTCCACCGGGGTCGGGTGGCCCGGCTCGACACCGGCGAGCCCAGTCGGACGGTCGCTGAACAGGCGGTCCGCCGGCTGCTCCCGTTACGCTGAGCCGGTCCGGTCGGTGCTGTCCGTGCCGCCGACGCTTTCCGTACCGCCGGCCGCCGCCGGCTGCTCCTTGACGAACGTCGGGTGCAGGCTGACCGGTGCCGCCCCCTGTTTGCGCGACCGCAGCCGCAGGTTGAGGAACTCCACGAAGACGGAGAACGCGATCGGCCCGTACACGTACCCCTTGGGGATGTGGTGGCCGAGCCCTTCGGCGATCAGGCTGCCGCCGATCAGCAGCAGGAACGACAGGGCCAGCATCTTCACCGTCGGATGCTGGTTGACGAACCCGCTGACCGCCCCGGCCGACACCAGCATGATGACCATCGCGACCACCACGGCGGCGACCATGATGAACAGCTGGTCGACCATGCCCACCGCGGTGATCACCGAGTCGAGCGAGAACACCACGTCCAGCACCAGGATCTGGGCGATCACCGCGGCGAACGACACGGTCTTGCCACTGCGCCCGTGGTCGGCGCCCTCCAGATGCTCGTGGATCTCGTAGGTCGCCTTGACCAGCAGGAAGCCCCCGCCGAGCAGCAGGATCAGGTCACGTCCGGATATCTCCTGCCCGAACACCTCGAACAGCGGTGCGGTCAGCCCGATCACCCAGGACAACGAGGCGAGCAGCAGCAGCCGGGTGACCAGGGCCAGCGACAGCCCGATGGTGCGGGCCCTGGCCTGCTGGTGCTCGGGCAGCCGACCGGCGAGGATCGAGATGAACACGACGTTGTCGATGCCCAGCACGACTTCCAGCAGCAGCAGGGTCGCGAACGCGATCCACAACTCGGGGCTGGTCAGAAGCTCCATCGATGCTCCCGGGAGAGGGGTGTCCGCCGGGCCGGCGCGGCCCGCGATCCCAGACCGTACTGGCGGCGGTCAACCGGCCGCACACCGGGAGCCCCGTTCAGTCGTTGAGCACGTGGGCGAGCCGGTCGCGGAACCGCCGCTCCGACTCGGTCACCGTCTCGCCGCCGATGCCCAGCACCCCGCCGGTGCTCGCGGCGCCGACCACCTGTTCGGCGATACCGACCAGCCAGTGCTTGTACGCACCGGCCTCGCCGTCGTCCACCCGGTCGGCGAGCAGTCGGGCCGCCGTACGCGCCCGGGCCAGCACGTCGGCGATCAGCGCCTGCGGGTCGGCCGGTTCGATCACCGGCAACTCCTCGCCGGTCTCCGGATCGCCGACCCGACTGACCAGTTCCCCGGCGACCGCGGTGACCAGCGGGCTGGCCGACTCCCGGCCGGCGCTGATCGTCTCCAGCCCGGCGGCGTTCTCTGCCCGGGTCTGCCGTCCTCCGTCGGACTCGGCCGCGCTGGCCGCGTTCAGCACCGCCTGCGGCAGCCCGACCAGCAGTCCCCATTCCTCGTCGGAGAACCCGAGTTCGGTGTACACCGGCAGTTCCGTCACGCTCTTGCCCCTCTCAACCTGCTGCCCGCCGGACCGGTGTCCGGCGGTGGCGATCCTCAACGCTGCTCGGCGGCCAGCAGACCCTGGTCGCTGACCACCGGCACCGACAACGTCTTGTAGCCGACACCGTCGAAGAGGACCGTCATCCGGTCCTGTTCGTACCCGAGCACCAGGCCGGCCCCCCATTCCGCGTGTCGCACCATACTGTGTACCGGGAACGGGCCAGCGGCGCCGTCGTCGGCGGTGCTGGTCCCGGCGTGGCAACTGTCGCAATGGCCACAGACGTCCGTCACATGCTCCCCGAAGTAGGCCAGCAGCGCCCGGGTGCGGCAACCCGTCGCCTCGGCGAAGGCCCGCATCATGTCGGTACGGGAGCGCTGCACGGTCTGGCGACGTTCAGCAGCCGCCACCGCGTCGGCGGCGGCCCGCGCCGGGTCCGGCGCGTAGAAGGGGCGGACGGACTGGGTGCCGGCGACGGTACGGGCCGCGCCCACCTCCTCCAGCAGGGCGAGCAGCTGGCTCAGCTTGCGGGCGCCGAGCCCGGTGCGGCGGCGCAGGTCGGCGCGGGTGGCCGGGTTGGCGCCCAGCACCTCGGCGACGTCCCGCAACTCGTCCTGGTCGGGCGGGCTGGTGGTGAAGTACCGCTGCAGCCCGATGTCCTCGGCCCGCCACAACAGCAGCGCCCGGGCCGGCCGGCCGTCCCGGCCGCCGCGACCGATCTCCTGCAGATAGCTGTCCGGCGAGTCCGGCAGCGCGGTGTGCGCCACCCACCGTACGTCCGGTTTGTCGATGCCCATGCCGAACGCGGACGTCGCCACCATCACCGGCACCTGTCCGGCGAGGAACTCGTCGTGCAGCTGCTGCCGGGCGGTGGCCGACATACCGGCGTGGTAGCAGCGGGCCGGGTAGCCGGCGGCGACGAGCTGACCGGCCAGGTCCGTCGCGGCCCGCCGGGTCGGCACGTAGACGATCCCGGGCGGCTGTTCCACGTCGAGCAGGGCGACCAGCCGGCGCCACCGGTAGTCCTCGGTCGGGCAGTGGGCTACTTCGAGGAACAGGTTGCCCCGGTCGAGTCCGGCCACCACCAGGTGCGGGTCGGTCAGCCCGAGCCGGTGGACGATGTCGTCGCGCACCGGCGGCGAGGCGGTGGCGGTCAGCGCCACCACCGGGGGGCGACCCAACTGCTCCACCAGGTGACCGACGGCCAGGTAGTCGGGCCGGAAGTCGTGCCCCCAGGCTGAGACGCAGTGCGCCTCGTCGACCGCGACGAGCGCTGGGGACAACCGCCGTACCTCGGCCAGGCGCTCCGGGTCGCACAGCTGTTCCGGGGTGGTGAACAGGAACCGGGCCCGGCCCTGACGGACGTCATCGAGCGCCGCCCGTCGCTGAGTGGGGCTCTCCGCGGAGCTGATCCGCACCGCCCGCAGCTCGGCCTGGCCGCGCTGGTTGAGTGCGGCGATCTGGTCCTGCTGCAACGCGAGCAGCGGAGAGATCACCACGGTCGGGCCGGGCAGCATGGTGGCCGGGATCTGGTAGACGGCCGACTTCCCGGCGCCGGTGGGCAGCACCACCAGGGCGTCGCGGCCCTTCAGCAGGGCCCGCATCGCGCCGAGTTGGCCGGGCCGCAGCGCCGACCAGCCGAAGCGTTGGCGCGCCGCGCGGCGCAGCCGGGGTGAGTGCAGGGGTAGCTTCATCGGAATCCGTGGTTACCCGGCGGTGACCACCGCCAAACGGAGCAGCCGCCCTGGTGGCCGTGCCGACGGTCGGTCGACCCCGTCCCACCTGTGTCCGCTCACCGCCCTTTGCCGAACATCGCCCGTAGCGCGGCGAGCAGGAGCAGGACGCCGAGGACGGCACCGACCACCTGGACACCGGGGATGTCCTGCCAGCTGGTCTCCTCGGCGGCGTACTGGACGAACGGAACCACTTACGCACTGTGCCACACCGGGGCCGTCGCGCGACAGACCGTGCCGTACGGCGGGACCGGTGTCGTCGCCGCAGCGCGGGTCCCGGTTAATAGGAAGGTTTATTGACTAAAACTATCCGTGATGTGAACATGAGCCGCATGGTCGATTCCAGTCCCAGTGTGCGGCGGATGGCGGCCACCGTGCTGCAGCCCGGTTTCGTCGGCACCAGCCCACCGGACTGGGTGCGCCGGTGGGTCGCCGACGGGCTGGGTGCCGTGGTGCTGTTCGCCCGCAACGTCCGCGACCCCGAACAGGTCGCCGCGCTCACCGCCGCGCTGCGCGCCGAACGGCCGGACGTGCTGGTCGCCATCGACGAGGAAGCCGGTGACGTGACCCGGATCGAATCCGGACACGGCAGCTCCCGACCCGGCAACCTGGCCCTCGGTGCGGTCGACGACCCGGAACTGACCCGCCGGGTCGCCCACGATCTCGGTCTGGAGCTGGCCGGCGTGGGAGTCACCGTCAACTACGCCCCGGTCGCCGACGTCAACTCCAATCCGGACAACCCGGTGATCGGGGTACGCGCGTTCGGCGACGACCCGCACCTGGTGGCCCGGCACACGGCCGCCTGGATTCGCGGGCTGCAGGACGCCGGAGTCGCCGCCTGCGCCAAGCACTTCCCCGGACACGGCGATACCAACGTGGACTCGCACGCCGCCGTACCGCGCATCGACGCCGACCGGATCCGGCTGGACGCGGTGGAGCTGACCCCGTTCCGGGCCGCCATCGCCGCCGGCACCCGGACGATCATGACCGGACACCTGCTCGTCCCGGCGATCGACCCGGCCAACCTGGCCACCCTCAGCCGTGCGGTCCTGGTCGACCTGCTGCGGGACCGGCTCGGGTTCACCGGCGCGGTGATCACCGACGGGATCGAGATGCGGGCGGTGACCCGGCGCTTCGGACTGGCCGGCGCGACCGTCCGGGCGCTCGCCGCCGGGGTCGACGCGGTCTGCGTGGGCGGCGAACACGCCGACGAGGAGACCGTCCGGCGACTGACCGACGCGATCGTCGACGCGGTCGTCACCGGACAGTTGCCGGCCCAGCGGCTGGCCGAGGCGGCGGAGCGGATCCGGCAACTGGCGGACTGGTCGGTGCGGCACCGCCGACCGGACGGCAACGGACCGGGTGGCAACGGGTCCGTACCGGGTGGCAACGGGTCCGACACGCTGGCGTCCGCCGCAGCGCCGCCCGGCCCGGTGCGGTCCGCCGTCGGGCTCGCCGCCGCCCGGCGCGCGCTGCGGATCCGGGCCGGGACCCGGCTGCCGCTGACCCGGCCCGCGTACGTGGTGGAGTTCGCGCCCGCGCACAACATCGCCATCGGGGCCGAGACCCCGTGGGGGATCGGCCAGGCGCTGGCCACGCTGCGGCCCGGGACGCTCACCGTCCGACTGACCGAGCGGGATCTCGACGCGTCGGCGGGTCCGTCGACGGCGGCCGGCGTTCCTGGTCGACCGGTTGAGTCGCTGGACACCGCGCTGCTCGCCGCCCGTCACCACGCCCTCGTCCTGGTGGTCCGCGACCTGCACCGGCATCGGTGGATGTCGGTGGCGGTCGACCGTGCGCTCGCCGCACGGCCCGACGCCGTCGTGGTCGAGATGGGGGTACCGGTCCGGATCACCGGTGACGTCCACCTGTCGACCTACGGGGCGAGCTGGGCGAACAGCCGGGCCGCCGCCGAGCGGCTGGCCGGTTGGCAGACGCCGGTGGCCAGGACCGGCACGCCGGGTCCGACCGGGCCGGGCCCGACGGTGCCGGGGCCGACGGTGCCGGGCCCGACGGTGTTGCCTGGCCCGACCGGTCCGGACCCTACGGCCGACCGGTCAGCCGCTGATCCGCAGGATCCGGTCGTCGTCGCCGGTGGGTGAACCGCGCCCGTCCCGGTTCGAGGTGAGCACCCACAGGCTGCCGTCCGGCGCCACCGTGGCGTGCCGCAGCCGGCCGTACTCCCGGCTGAGCAGCATCTCGGCGCCGGTGCCGTCCGGGGCGACCCGGTACAGCCGCTGGCCACGTAGGCACGCCAGCCACAGCCGGCCCTGGTGGTGGGCGAGACCACTGGGGGAGGCGTCCCGGGGTGCCCAGGTCGCCACCGGATCGACGAACTCCGCCCGGTCGGCCACCCCCTCGACCTCCGGCCAGCCGTAGTTGCCGCCGGCCTCGATCCGGTTCAGTTCGTCATGCCGGTTCTGCCCGAACTCGCTGGCGTACAGCTGTCCGTCCGGATCCCAGGCCAGCCCCTGCACGTTGCGGTGGCCGAAACTGAACACCGGTGATCCCGCAAGCGGGTTGTCCGCCGGGACGGTGCCGTCCGGCCGCACCCGCAGGATCTTGCCGGCCAGCCCGGTCGGGTCCTGCGCGGCTCCCCGCTCGCCGGCGTCGCCGGTGCCGACGTACAGCATCCCGTCCGGGCCGAAGGCGATCCGGCCGCCGTTGTGGGTCGGTGCCCGGGGAATCCCGGTCAGCACCGGCTCAGGGGCCGTCGTCGGGCCGTCGGGCCCGAGCCGGAACCGAACGACCCGGTTGTCCTCGGCGCCGGTGTAGTAGAGGTAGACCCAGCCGTCGGTGGCGTGCTGCGGGGACACCGCCACGCCGAGCAGACCGCCCTCCCCGGCCGGGACGACCCCGTCGACCCCGGTGATCTCCCGGGTGGCGCCCTGCGGGTCCACGGCCAGCAACCGGGCGGTGTCCCGCTCGGTCACCAGTGCGGTGCCGTCCGGTAGGAACGCGAGGTCCCACGGTGCGGCGAGCCCGGTCGCGACGACGTCGACGTCGGCCGACGCCTCGGGCGCGTCGGAGATCGTCGGGTCGCTGAACCAGCCGAGCCAGCCGCCCGTCGCCACCACCGCTGCGGCCAGCACCAGCACGCCGACCACCGCGACCGCCGTACGCGCCCTGCCGGGCCGGCGCCGCTCAGTCACCGGCGACCAGCTCGGCGAACTCGGGATGCCGGTCGATGTACGCGGCGATGAACGAGCACTGGGGCACCACCCGCTCGCCGCGGTCGCGGATCTGACTGAGTAGCCCGTGGGCGAGGGCGTCACCGGCACCCCGTCCCCGGTACGCGGGATCGATCTCGGTGTGCGTCACGGTCACCGTTGCCGGACCCGGCCGGTAGCTGGCGAACCCGGCCAGGCCGTCGTCGATCAGGATCTCGAACCGGTTCCGCGCCGGGTTGTCCTCCACCAGCACTGTCACGGTCGGACACCTCCTCGGTCAGGGGCCGACTTGGTCAAGGCCGACTCATCGGCAGGCCGGCACAGCTTCGAGCCTAACCGTCGACCCGCCGCCTCGCCGGCCGGCGAGGCGGCTGCTGAGTGTTCCGGGGCACCGCCACGAGCGCCAAGTACGCTTGTCCGGTGACCATCGCACCCCTGCTGTCATCCGCTTCCCGTGCCTTCCGATCCACCAGATCCGGTCGGCGGGCCGGCGCCACCTCCCGGGTCGCCGGTCTGGCCGCCGGGCTGCTGTTCGGCGCGGCGCTGCTCGCCGGTTGCAGCTCCGAGGGTGCCAGCACCGACTGCGGGCTGGACGCCTGCACGGTGACCTTCTCCCGGGGAGTCGAGGCCAGTGCGAGCTTTCTCGGCGTCGAGGCCCGGTTGATCGGCGCCGAGGGCGACCGGGTCACCGTCGAGGTGGCCGGCGAGCAGGTCACCCTCACCGTCGGCGAGCAGGCCAGCGAGGTCGGCGGGTTCGACGTGAGCCTCGAGCGGGTCACCGACTCGGAGGTGGCGATCCGGGTCGCCCGGCAGCTGGGCTGACCACCGGTCGGGCACGTTTGGTGGCGGCGCTGACCGGTCATATGGAGCGCCATGCCGAACACCAGGGATGCGCAGCGCACCGCCCACCAGGTTGGTAACAGTCGATCGTTGAAGCTGCTCGCCAGAGCCGGCTTCCTCGGGTACGGCCTGGCGCACCTGCTGGTGGCCTGGCTGGCGCTGCAGATCGCCTTCGGCCGTCCGGCCGCTGACGGGGACCAGTCCGGCGCGCTGCGTACCCTCGCCGCGCAGCCGCTCGGCGGGGTGCTGCTGATCGCCGTCGCGGTCGGGTTGGCCGCGATGGCGGTGTGGCAGGGCATCGAAGCCGCCGTCGGGCACCGTACCGAGCGGGGCAACAAGCGGACGTTCGAGCGGGTCGTGTCGGTCGGTCGGACCGTGGTCTACCTGTCCTTCGCCTGGACCGCCGTCCAGGTGTTCCGCAACGCCAACGCCGACACCGCCGACCAGGAGCAGGCGATGAGCGCCCGGGTGTGGACGGTCGTCTGTCGGCTGGGTACGGCCGGCTACGTCGCCAAGGGCGTCGCCTACGGCACCGCCGGGGCCCTGGTGGTGACCGCTGCCGTCCAGTTTGACCCGGAGCAGGCCCGGGGCCTGGACGCAGCCCTGCACACCCTGCGCGAGCAGGCGTTCGGGTCTGTCCTGTTGTCGCTGGTGGCGGCCGGCTTCGCGGCCTTCGGTGTCTACTGCTTCGCCCAGTCCCGCTACCGGAAGGTGTGACATACCGCCCATGGCATGACCCAACTTCACCCGGCATCATTGACCTTTTGTCACCATTGATGGCGATGTGAAGGAGGATCCATCCGTGCATCCGGTTGTCTGGACGGTGCTCGTTACGGTCGCGGCGGCGGTACTCGCGGTGACCGTGGTGGCGATCGGCCACCGGGTCGTCCGGCGTCTCGGCCGACGTTCCGTACTGCTCGCCGAGGTCTCGACCCACGCGCACCGGGCGACGCTGGTGGCCGCCACCGTGACGGCCATTCAGCTCGCGGTCCGCTTCTCGACCGGCTACGCGGTCGGTGAGCCGTGGCGGCGTACCACCTTGCACCTGCTGGTCCTCGCGATGATCGCGGCTTGTGCCTGGCTGGTCGGGGCGCTGCTGCTGGCCATGGAGGACACCACGCTGGCCCGGTTCCGCACCGACGTGCCGGACAACCGGCACGCCCGTCGGCTGCACACCCAGGTGGTGATGCTGCGCCGGGTCACCATCGCGGTGATCGTCATCCTCGCCGTCGGGGTGATGCTGATGACCTTTCCGGCCGTACGCGGTGTCGGCGCGAGCCTGCTCGCCTCCGCCGGAGTGATCGGTGTGGTCGGCGCGCTGGCCGCACAGAGCCTGCTGAGCAACGTCATCGCCGGGCTGCAGCTGGCCTTCAGCGACGCGGTCCGCATCGACGACGTCGTGGTGGTCGAGGGTGAGTGGGGCCGGATCGAGGAGTTGACCCTCAGCTACGTGGTGGTGCACATCTGGGACGATCGGCGGCTGATCCTGCCCACCTCCTACTTCACCACCACGCCGTTCCAGAACTGGACCCGGACCAAGGCCGCGGTGCTCGGCACCGCCGAGTTCGACCTGGACTGGTCGGTTCCGGTGCAGGCCATGCGGGAGGAACTGCGCCGGCTGGTGGAGGGCACCGAACTGTGGGACGGCCGGGTGTGTGTGCTGCAGGTGACCGACGCGACCGGCGGTACGGTCCGGCTGCGGGCCCTGGTCAGCGCCGCCGACTCGCCGAGCCTGTGGGATCTGCGGTGCCAGGTCCGCGAACACCTGGCCAGCTGGGTCCGCGAACAGCGACCGACCGCGCTGCCCCGGTGGCGGGCCGAGGTCGGCGACGGGGACAGCCTGCTGGACTGGCTGGACCTGCGGCACCGGCCGGTCACCGGCGGGCAGCGCAACGGCCGTCACCCGGCCGGACCGGTTATGGCCACCCCCGGCGGCGGGCACGAGGTACCCGACGACGCCCGGCTGTTCGGCGGTGACGCTGAGGGCGACGCCCGTGCGTCGGTCTTCGTCGGACCCGAGGAACCCGTCGCGGCGGATCACCGCCAGCAGGATTGACCAAGGTCCGGGCCGGGCATACAGCGGCGAACAGCGGGAAAGGAGGCACCATGGCCGACACTTTGCACCGGCCGCCCGCCGAGCGGTCCACCGCGGAACTCGTGCAACAGGCCGGTGAGCAGATATCGCGACTGGTGCGCGACGAACTCGCGCTCGCCCGTGCCGAACTGACCGAAAAGGGCAAACACGCCGGGTTGGGGATCGGGCTGTTCGGCGGTGGCGGGGTCGTCGCGCTCTACGGCCTCGGCGTGCTGATCGCCGCCGGCGTGCTGCTGCTCGCCCAGGCCTGGCCGCCGTGGCTGGCCGCCCTGGCCGTCGCGGTGCTGCTGTTCCTGATCGCGGGCGTGCTGGCGCTCGCCGGGCGACGGCAGGTCCGTCAGGCGGCGCCACCGGTGCCGACGGCGGCGGCGGACAGCGTACGGGCGGATGTGACGGTGGTCGGTGCGGCGATGAAACGGGGGCGGCAGTCGTGACGTCGCACAACGGCAGGTCCGGTAACGGCACCGGCGATCTCGACCTGCTCCGGGCCGAGATCCGGCAGACCCGGGCCGAACTGGGCCAGACGGTGCAGGCGCTGGCTGCGAAGACCGACGTGAAGAACCGGCTGCGGCTGGGGGCCGACCGTGCCCGGCTGCGGCTGCGGGACTCGGCCCGCCAGGCGGCGGCCACGGCGCGCCGGCCCGACCGGCGTACCGTCGCGGTGCCGGCCCTGGTGGTGGCCGGCACGGTGGTGACCGTGGTACTGGTGTGGTTGACGAGGAGAGGGAGGCGCGGGTGAGCAAACCGGTCAACAAGTTGGCCTACCGGCCGGTCGGCCTGGTGCTCGGCCTGGCGGCGGGTGCCCTGGCCGGGGCGATATTCCGGCAGGTGTGGAAGCTCGCCGCCGGCGACGACGAGGCGCCGAACGCCATCGACGAGGAGCGTGGTTGGGGCGAGGTGCTGGCCGCCGCCGCACTGCAGGGGGCGATCTTCTCAGTCGTCCGGGCCGCTGTGGATCGCGGCGGCGCGACCGGGGTGCGCCGGCTCACCGGCCGTTGGCCGTCGTGAGCGCCGCCGCTGGTCAGGCGTGCGACAGCCGGGCCGGGTCGGGCCCGGGTGACGACCAGATTCGGGCACGCCACGAGGGCGTGAACGGCGTCTCAGGTCACATGTCGGAGACGTTCGTCAGGTAGGCTGTGCGAAGTTTTTGCGTACGTGGTTTGCTGTCCACGCTGTTGCGAGACAGCGTGGGTTGAGAGAAGTCCTCCTTCACCGGGGGCCACCTCAGGCGCCGCTGCTCGAAAACGGCCAACCGGCCGCACGGCGTGCTTGGCCGCCAGTTTCAGAAGGAGATACACATGGCGCAGGGAACCGTGAAGTGGTTCAACGCAGACAAGGGCTTCGGCTTCATCACCGTCGACGGCGGGGGTGCTGACGTGTTCGTCCACTTCTCGGCCATCCAGACCAGCGGCTACCGCACGCTGGAGGAGAACCAGCGGGTCGAGTTCGAGATCGCCCAGGGCCAGAAGGGTCCGCAGGCCGAGCAGGTCCGCCCGATCTGACCTCGGTCGCCGGTGCCGTCCGGCGGTCGGGCTGGCACCGACCCGCGAAGGTCGTAGCGAGGGCCCCGTTGTTCCGGCCGGAACAACGGGGCCCTCGCTCGTGCGTGACTGGGCCCCTGCTCGTGCGCAGCGCCGGGCGGCGGGTCACCACCGGTGGTGCACCTGCGGCCGGATCAGGTCGTCGTAGACCTCCCGCACCGCCCGCTGGGTGGCGTCGTCCAGCGGGGTGAGCTCCGCGGCTGCCGCGTTCGCTTTCGCCTGGGCGGGGTTGCGGGCACCGGGGATCGCCACGGTCACCCCGGGCTGGTCGAGGACCCACCGCAGCGCGAACTGGGCCATAGTGGCCTGCGGCGGCACCAGCGGCGCGAGCCGACGCACCGCGGCCAACCCGGTGTGGAAATCGACCCCGGAGAACGTCTCGCCGACGTCGAACGCCGAGCCGTCCCGGTTGAAGGTGCGATGGTCGTCGGCGGCGAACCGGGTGTTCTCGTCGTACCGGCCGGAGAGCAGGCCACTGGCCAGCGGCACCCGGGCGATGATCCCGACCCCGGCGGCGGCAGCGGCCGGCAGCACCCGCTCCAGCGGCTTGAGTCGCAACGCGTTGAGGATGATCTGCACGCTGGCCACGCCCGGCCGGGCGATCGCGGCCAGTGCCTCGTCGACCGTCTCCACACTCACGCCGTACGCGGCGATTCGCTGCTCGGCGACGAGGGTGTCCAGCGCGTCGTAGACCGCGTCGGTGCGCAGCACCTCGGTCGGCGGGCAGTGCAGCTGGACCAGGTCGAGGCGGTCCACCCCGAGGTTCGCCCGGGACCGGTCGGTCCAGGCCCGAAAGTTGTCCAGCACGTACGCGGACGGGTGCTGCGCTACCCGGCGTCCCATCTTGGTGGCGACGAACAGATCGTCGCCGGCCGACTCCCGCAAGAACCGGCCGATGATCCGTTCGCTGCGCCCGTCGCCGTACACGTCGGCGGTGTCCAGGAAGGTGGTGCCGGCCTCGACGGCGGCGCGGAGCGTCGCATCCGCCTCGTCCTCGCTGACCGTCCCCCAGTCGGCGCCGAGCTGCCAGGCGCCCAGGCCGATTGTCCCTACCGTGCGGCCGAGCCGCGGAAACGTACGCTTGTCCACCGGGCGAGCCTAGACGACCGCCCGAACGGTACGCTCGGCGCAGCCGGGCCCCCGCCGGGGATGTCCGTTTCCCCGAGGAGGTCGAACGCCACGGTGAGCCAGCAACCGTCGTCTCCGCCCACGCTGTCGGAGGCTGCGCCCGCGCTGTCGGACTTCATCGCCGGGCTGCCGAAGGTCGAGTTGCACGTGCACCATGTCGGGTCGGCGTCGCCGCGGATCGTCGCCGAGCTGGCCCAGCGGCACGAGGGGCGGTCCCCGGTCCCCGCCGACGAGGCCGCGTTGGCCGACTATTTCGTGTTCCGCGACTTCGCCCATTTCGTCGAGATCTACCTGAGCGTGGTCGATCTGATCCGCGACGACGAGGACGTCTGGGTGCTCACCCACGAGGTGGCCCGCGAGTTGGCCGCCCAGCAGGTCCGGTACGCCGAGCTGACGGTGACGCCGTACTCGCACGTACGGCGCGGCATTGCCGCGCCCGCGTTCTGCGCGGCGATCGAGGACGCCCGGCGACGGGCCCGCGCCGACTTCGGTATCGAGCTGCGCTGGTGTTTTGACATACCGGGGGAGGCGGGGCTGCCGGCGGCCGAGGAGACGCTGCGGATCTGCCTCGACGAGGCCCCGGACGGTCTGATCAGTTTCGGTCTGGGCGGGCCGGAGATCGGCGTCCCCCGGCCCCAGTTCAAGCCGTACTTCGACCAGGCCCGGGCGGCCGGGCTGCATTCGGTGCCGCACGCCGGGGAGACCACCGGTCCGGAGACGGTCTGGGACGCGCTGCGCGAACTGGGCGCCGAGCGGATCGGCCACGGCACGTCCAGCGTGCGGGACCCGGAGCTGATGGCGTTCCTGGCGGAGCGGCGGATTCCGCTGGAGGTGTGCCCGACGTCCAACCTGCGGACCGGGGCGGTGCCGCAGCTGGCCGCGCACCCGCTCGCCGACATGGTCGCCGCCGGTCTGCTGGTGACGATCAACTCCGACGATCCACCGATGTTCGGCACCAGCCTCAACCAGGAGTACGCGGTGGCCGCGTCCCTGCTGAGGGCCGGCCCGCAGCAGCTCGCCGGCCTGGCCCGTGACGCGGTGACCGCCTCGTTCCTGCCGGCCGCCGAGCAGCGGCGGCTGCGGGACGAGATCGACGGCTACCTGACGCAGGCGGCGTAGCCCGGGTCCTGCCAGCAGGCGAGGACCGCGACCACCAGCGCGCCGATCACCGTCACCCAGCGCAGCACCTGCCGGGCGGTGATCGGCGCGGGCCCGTCCTCGTCGACGGTGGGTGACCCAGCGGGCGGTGACCCGATGGCGGACGTACCCGACGGTGGCTCAGCGGCCGGCGGCGGCGCAGCGGCTGACGGTGACACGTCGACCTGCCTCTGTCCAGGGTGGGCGCGCGGCGGGACGTCGGTGTTGGGGACCGGGCCCCGCCGCGCGCAAGCGTCCCTGGACTGGGGATTCGGGACGGTACTGCGGGTGAGTCGTCCAGGAACGCCGATGGGTTCGGAGCAGATGCTGCCATCCGGCGCGGGGCGTGCGGAACGACGTTAATCCAGACCTAAGGAATACTTGTGCCGGCGAAGACCCGGCCGTGATCTGCCGGTCAGCGCGGCGTCGGCCGGCGACGGGTGCGGCCCCGCTCCCGCTCCCGGTCGCGTTCCCGGGCCAGCCGGCCGACCAGCCCGAACCGGCTCACCGGGCGGGGCGGGGCGGCCTCGGCGTCGGCGAGCAGCATCACCACGCTCGCCCCACCGAGCCGGGCCCGGTCCAGGCTGACCGACCCGTTCGCCTGCAACGCCACCCGCCGGGCGATGTCCAGGCCGAGCCCGGTGGAGCCCTGGTCGCTGGCCCCGCGCCGCAGTGCCCGGTCCGGATTGGCGATGCCCGGCCCGGCGTCGTCGACCCGGATCGCCACGTACCCGTCCCGGCGGGACACCGCCACCTCGAACGCGGTGCCCTGCGGTGTGTAGCGGAACACGTTGCCGAGCACCGCGTCGAGCGCGGCCGCCAGCTCGGCCCGGGGCACCGGCACCGGGGTCCGCAGCTGCGCGCCGATCACGTTGTACGGCCGGTTCTGGTCGCCGGCCAACGCCGACCAGAAGACCATCCGGTCGCGGACCACCTCGGCGACGTCGCAGCTGCCCTGGCCGACCTCCTGGGTGACCGTCTTACGGGTCGTGTTGATCAGAACGTCGACCTCGCCCTCCAGGGTGACGATCGCCTGACGGATCCGGCGGATCGTCCGCCGCCGGTCCAGCTCGGCCTCGCTGAACGAGCCGACGCTGGTGTCGTCGGAGTCGAGCGCGTCGGCGTCCAGCCGCAGCACGGTCAGCGGGGTGCGTAGCCGGTGGGACAGGTCGGCGACGAGTTCACGTTCGTCGGTACGGGAGGTGACCAGCCGGTCCGCCATCCGGTTGAACGCGTACCCGGCCTCGGCCAGCTCGCGCGGCCCGTCAGGCTGGATGCGTACCGCCAGATCCCCGTCACCGACCGCCATCGCCGCCTCGACCAGCCCTTTCGCCGCGGCGACAGCGCGCGCGGCGATCCGGTCCACGACGATGACCGAGCAGACGACGAGGCCTGCGGCGATGCCGACCAGCAGCAGCCAGGTGCCGGCCGCACCCCGGTTGAGCTCGCCGTCGGCGACGAAGACCTCGACGACGGTGACCGCGTCACCGACAGTGACCGGCTCCAGGTGCAGCACCCCGCCGTCGGTCGCCACCACCGTCGGCCCGGTGCCGGCGGCGGCCTCGGTGACCTGCTGGCTGGTCGCCCGTACGGTGCCGGCCGGGTCGAGCCCGTGCACCACCGGCTGCCGGTCGGTGCTCTCGCCGAGACCGGCCACGGCCCGACGGACCCCTTCCGGGTCGTTGCTGACCGCCAACGCGCCGCGTACCACGGCGGCACGCCGGGCCGCGTCGGCCAGTGCCTGCTCACGGGTCTCCCGCTGCAGCTGCAGGCCGAGCGGGATCAGGAAGACCAACGCGATGATCGAAGCCATGCCGGCCCCGAGGTAGGCCAGTGCCAACCTCAGTCCGGTACCACCAGCCGGAAGCCGACCCCCCGCACGGTGCGCAGGTAGCGCGGCTTCGCTGCGGATTCGCCCATTTTGCGGCGAAGCCAATAAAGATGCACGTCGATGGTCTGGTCCTCGCCGACCGACGGCTGCCGCCATACCTCCTCCAACAGCTCCCGGCGGGACACTACCCGACCTGGGCGGGCGGCCAGATAGGCCAGCAGGTCGAACTCCTTGCGGGTCAGCGCCAAGGCCTCGCCGTCCAGCGTGGCGCTGCGTTCGCCGACGTCGACCCGCAGCCCGCCCACCTGGTGCACGGCGGGCGGCACCGACCGGCTCGCCCGGCCGGCCCGGCGCAGCACCGTGGTGATCCGGGCGTCCAGGTGCGCGCCGGTGAACGGCTTGACCATGTAGTCGTCGGCCCCGGCCCGCAGCAGCCGGACGATCGCCTGCTCGTCGTCGCGGGCGGTGGCGATGATGATCGGCACGTCGGTGATGCCGCGCAGCATCCGCAACGCGTCCGACCCGTCCAGGTCCGGCAGACCCAGGTCGAGAACCACCAGGTCGGGGGTTTCCGCGGCGACCCGGCGTAACGCGTCCAGGGCGGTGCCGACCGCATGGACCGCGTGCCCGCGGTCGGCCAGCGAGCGCAACATGGCGCCGCGCACAACGTGGTCGTCTTCGACCAGGAGCACCGTAGCCACCTCACGACCGTACTGCCCCTGGCAAGTCGGTGGTGCCCGCGCCGGCCGCGCACGGTGGCGCAGCCCGACGTACGCCGCGGTCCCGTCGACGGCGGTCGGTGCGACCCACGCCGGCCGCGACGGCTCAGGGCAGCCGCAACACCCAGCGGTACGCCTGCACCAGCCCGGTGTCGAAGCCGGCCGCCGACCCCCACAGGAAGATCCGGAACCGCCGGTACATCGGCTCCCCCCAGCGCTGCACCACCTCGTCCCGGGCGGCGTCCAGCCGCCGGGCCCATTCCCGGCAGGTCAGGTAGTAGTTGTGCCGGTCGTCGGCGATGCTGCACAGCTCGAACGGGGAGCGGGCGACGTGCCGCAGATACTGGTGCAGCAGCAGCGGCGCGGACCGGCCCGGATAGATGTAGCGCTTCATGAACGCCGACGCGACGTGCTTGCGCCGCATCGCCAGCGCGTCGAGGTAGACGCGCCCGCCGGGCCTGAGCAGCTCCGCGTACTTGCGCAGGCTGCGGCGGTAGTCCGGCAGGTGCTCGGTCACCCCCATGTTGACGATCGCGTCGTAGCGACGCTCGTCGGTGAAGCCGAAGATGTGCTGACGCACCACCCGTACGTCGAGTTGCTCCCGCTCGAACAGGTCGACGAGGTAGCGTTCCGACTCCCGCGACAGGGTCGTGGTGGTCACCTCGATGCCGTGCCGGGCCGCGTGTTCGGCGAACGCACCCCAGCCACCGCCGACCTCCAGCACCCGGTCACCCGGCTTGACCCCGATCGCCTCCAGCGCCAGGTCCATCTTGCGGGTCATCGCGTCCTCGAGCGGCTCGTCGTCGGCGGCGAACACGCCCTCCGTGTAGCAGCGGTGCCGGGTGTCGAGGAAGGTCAGGAAGAACTCCGACTCGGAGTCGTAGTGGTGGGAGATCGCCCGCCGGTCGTCCTCCCGCCGGCCGCGCAGCAGCCCGGTGAACACACCGGAGAACCGGGCCACCGGATGCAGATCGGTGAAGAACGCCCGCATCCGCAGCGCGGCGGACAGGTCACCCTCCACGTCCAGCCAGCCCTGCAGGTACGCCACGGCGACCGCGAACTGGTCCAACGCGGCCAGCGCCCGGGCGCCCCGGGGATGGCGCACGGCGATGGTGAACTGCGGATCGCCCGGGCCGAAGCGGTGCTCCGTTCCGGCGACGTCCAGTACGGCGAACGGCACCGGCCGCCGGCTGGCGAAAAATGAGTCGTACCGGCGCCGCAGAGCGCCGACCATGTCGGTGGCAGCCACGGCGTCAATCTAACGCCGGAACCGGGTCGACGTCAGGCGTTGCAACAGGACCGACACCCGGTCACACCGACGGGGGGCGATAGCATCATGGCCGGCCGGGCCCGCCCGGGCCGTCGGAGCACCGTCGCCGGCCGGCCCGTGCCGGACCACCGATCCACCGATCCACCGATCCACCGATCCACCGATCCACCGATCCACCGTACGCACCGATCCACCGACCGTGAGGAGCCCGTCGTGTCCGCAAGCGCAGCCAGTCCCCAGGCCGAACCCGTCGTGGTCCCGGCCGGGACCACGGCCGCGGACGCGATCGCCGCCGCCGGTCTGCCGGTGAACGGACCGAAGGCGATCGTCGTGGTCCGCGACCCCGACGGCACCCTGCGCGACCTGGACTGGTCGCCGGACGCCGACACCGGCGTCGAACCGGTCGCCCTGGACTCCCCGGACGGGCTCGCCGTGCTGCGCCACTCCACCGCGCACGTGCTCGCCCAGGCGGTGCAGGACCTGTTCCCGGAGGCCAAGCTGGGCATCGGCCCGCCGATCACCAACGGCTTCTACTACGACTTCGACGTGGCCCGGCCGTTCCAGCCCGAGGACCTCGACAAGCTGGAAAAGCGGATGCAGGAGATCATCAAGTCCGGGCAGCGGTTCCGGCGGCGGCGGTTCGCCGACCTCGACGCCGCCCGCGCGGAACTCGCCGACGAGCCGTACAAGCTGGAGCTGGTCGACGTCAAGGGCACCGCCGACTTCGACGCCAGCGAGGTGATGGAGGTCGGCGGCGGCGAGCTGACCATCTACGACAACCTCGACCCGGCCTCGGGCAAGACCTGCTGGTCGGACCTGTGCCGGGGTCCGCACCTGCCGTCCACCCGGCTGATCGGCGCGGTCAAGCTGATGCGCAGCGCGGCGGCGTACTGGCGGGGATCCGAGCGTAACCCGCAGCTGCAGCGGATCTACGGCACCGCCTGGCCGACCCGGGACGCGCTCAAGGCGTACCTGAAACTGCTAGACGAGGCCGCCCGTCGCGACCACCGCAAGCTCGGCGCGGACCTCGACCTGTTCAGCTTCCCCGACGAGATCGGCTCCGGGCTGGCGGTGTTCCACCCCAAGGGCGGCATCATCCGCCGGGAGCTGGAGGACTACTCGCGCCGCCGGCACGAGCAGGCCGGGTACGAGTTCGTCTACTCCCCGCACATCAGCAAGTCCCAGCTGTTCGAGACCTCGGGGCACCTGCCGTACTACTCCGACACCATGTTCCCGCCGGCGGAGATGGAAGGCGCGCAGTACTACCTCAAGGCGATGAACTGCCCGATGCACAACCTGATCTTCCGGTCGCGCGGGCGGTCGTACCGGGAGCTGCCGCTGCGGCTGTTCGAGTTCGGCACCGTCTACCGCTACGAGAAGTCCGGCGTGGTGCACGGGCTGACCCGGGTGCGCGGGCTGACCATGGACGACTCGCACATCTACTGCACCCGGGAGCAGATGCCCGGCGAGCTGCGCTCGCTGCTCGCCTTCGTGCTCGATCTGCTGCGGGACTACGGCCTCGACGACTTCTACCTGGAGCTGTCCACCCGCGACGACTCGGACAAGTTCATCGGCGACCCGGCCGAGTGGGCCGACGCCACCGAGACCCTGCGGCAGGCGGCCATCGACTCGGGGCTGGAGCTGGTGCCCGACCCGGGCGGCGCGGCCTTCTACGGCCCGAAGATCTCGGTGCAGGCCCGTGACGCGATCGGCCGGACCTGGCAGATGTCCACCATCCAGCTGGACTTCAACCAGCCGAAGCGGTTCGGCCTGGAGTACCAGGCCGCCGACGGCACCCGGCAGCAGCCGATGATGATCCACCGGGCGTTGTTCGGGTCGATCGAGCGGTTCTTCGGCATCCTCACCGAGCACTACGCCGGCGCGTTCCCGGCCTGGCTGGCGCCGGTGCAGGTGATCGGCATCCCGATCCGCACCGACCACGGCGGCTACCTGGCCGAGTTCGTCGCCATGCTGCGCGCCGAGGGTATCCGGGCCGAGGTGGACTTCTCCGACGACCGGATGCAGAAGAAGATCCGCACCGCCCAGCAGCAGAAGGTGCCGTTCATGGCGATCGCCGGTGACGCCGACGTGTCGGCCGGGACCGTCTCCTTCCGCTACCGCGACGGTTCGCAGCGTAACGGTGTGCCGTTGGCCGAGGCGGTGGCCCACGTCGTCGACGTGGTGCGGTCCCGGACCAACGTCAACCCGACCGCGACCGTAACCGACGGTCAGGCGGGGTCCGACGGCCCGACGGGGCCCGACGGGCAGTGAGCCGGGTCGCCGTCGGGTGAGTCCGGTCGGGCCGAGCCCGTACGATCATGGGGTGACTGGCACGACCGGACAACCGGGCCCGGATGGCCTGGAACGACTCTGGACACCGCACCGGATGGCGTACATCTCCGGTGCGGACCGGCCCGACGACGGCTACGACTCGCCGACCGGCTGCCCGTTCTGCCTGGCCCCCGGTCGGCCGGCCGAGCAGAGCCTGGTGGTGGCCCGGGGCGAGCGGGTGTTCGCCGTGCTCAACCTCTACCCGTACAACCCGGGTCACCTGCTGGTCTGCCCCTACCGGCACGTCGCCGACTACCCGGAGCTGGACCGCGCCGAGACCGCCGAGCTGGCCGAGTTCACCCAGACCGCGATGCGGGTGGTCCGCGCCGTGAGCAGCGCGCACGGCTTCAACATCGGGATGAACCAGGGTGGTGTCGCCGGTGCCGGCATCGCCGCCCACCTGCACCAGCACGTGGTGCCCCGGTGGGGCGGGGACGCCAACTTCATGCCGGTGATCGGCCGTACCAAGGTGCTGCCGCAGCTGCTCGCCGACACCCGTGACCTGTTCAGCGGGGCGTGGCCGGCCGACTGAACCGGCCACGCCCGGCCCGGCCGTTACCGGCTGGTCGGTGCCGGCTCGTAGCGGGCGAACGCCCGCCGGAACGTGCCGGCACCTCCGGTGATCGAGCGCAGCTCCACCGCGTACCGCAGCAGCTCGGTCGCCGGCACCTCGGCGCGGATCACCGTCCGGTCGCCGGAGTCGTCGTCGCTGGTGGTGCCGAGCACCCGGGCACGCCGGCCGGCCAGGTCGCCGAGCACCGCCCCGACCGCACCGTTCGGCACCCGCACCATGATCGCGTCAACCGGTTCCAGCAGCGTCGGCCGGCCGGTGCCGGCCGCGTCCCGCAGGGCCAGCGCGCCGGCGGTCTGAAACGCCGCGTCCGACGAATCGACCGGATGTGCCTTGCCGTCCACCAGCGTCACCCGCAGGTCGACCACCGGATGTCCGCTGACCACGCCCCGGTCCATCTGCGCCCGTACGCCCTTCTCCACGGACGGGATGTAGTTGTGCGGCACCGCCCCGCCGACCACCCGGTCGACGAACTCGAACCCGCTGCCCTCCGGCAGCGGATCCACCTCGATGTCGCACACCGCGTACTGCCCGTGTCCGCCGGACTGCTTCACGTGCCGCCCGTGCCCCCGGGCCGTCGCGGTGAACGTCTCCCGCAGCGGCACCCGCACCGGCTCGACGTCCACCTCGACGCCGCCGGAGCGCAGCCGGTCCAACAGCACGTCGGCGTGCGCCTCGCCCATGCACCAGAGCACCAGTTGGCGGGTCTCGGCGTTGCGTTCCAGCCGCAGCGTCGGATCACCGGCGACCAGCCGGCCCAGGTTGCGGGCCATCGCGTCCTCGTCCGACCGGGTACGGGCGACGACCGCCACCGGCAGCAGCGGCTCCGGCATCTCCCACGGCTCGACCAGCAGCGGATCCGTGGCTGCGGAGATGGTGTCACCGGTCTCCGCGCTGCCCGACTTGGTCAACGCGCAGATGTCCCCGGCGACGCACACCTCGACCTCCCGCAACTGGGCCCCCAGCGGGCTGTAGAGGTGCGCCGCCCGTTCGTCGACGTCGTGGTCGGGGTGGCCCCGCTGGCTGAGGCCGTGCCCGGCCACGTGCACCGTACGGTCGGTGCGCAGCGTGCCGGAGAAGACCCGGACCAGCGACACCCGGCCGACGTGCCGGTCGACGGTGGTCCGGACCACCTCGGCGACCAGCGGACCGGCCGGGTCGCAGCCCAGCGGCGGCCGGGGCGTGCCGTCCAGCCCGGTCACCGCCGGCAGGGTGTGCTCGGGCGGCGCCGGGAACGCGGCGGTCAACAGCCACAGCAGCGCGTCCAGCCCGACCCCGGTGTGGGCGCAGACCGGCAGCACCGGATGGAAGTGGCCCCGGGCCACCGCCGTCTCCAGGTCGTCGACCAGCATCTTCGGGTCGAGCTGTTCGCCGGCGAGGTACCGGTCGAGCAGGGTCTCGTCCTCGCTTTCGGCGATGATCCCCTCGATCAGTTCGTTGCGGGCCTCGGCGATCGCCGGCAGATGCTCCGGATCCGGCTCCCGCACCTGCGGGGGGTGGCCGGTCGAGTAGTCCAGTACCTGCCGGGCGAGCAGGTCCAGCAGCCCGGCGATGCCCACCCCGTCGTCGGCGAGCATCGGCAGGTGCAGCGGCAGCACGTTGTCGCCGAAGACCCGCTGACACAACGCGACGGTCTCGTCGACGTCGGCGCGCGGATGGTCGAGCCGGGTGAGTGCCACCGCCCGGGGCATGCCGACCGCCGCGCACTCCTCCCACAGCGTGGCGGTTGCCGCGTCCATCCCGTCCGCCGCGCAGACCACGAACAGCGCGGCGTCGGCGGCGCGTAGCCCGGCCCGCAGCTCGCCGACGAAGTCGGCGTACCCCGGGGTGTCCAACAGGTTGACCTTGATGTCGCGGTGGAACAGCGGCGCGCAGGTCAACGCGACGGACCGTTGCTGGCGCACTGCGGCCGGGTCGTGATCGCAGACCGTCGTGCCGTCCGGGACCTGCCCCGCCCGGCTGATCGTCCCGGTGGCGGCCAGCAACGCCTCGATCAACGTGGTCTTGCCGGCACCGGAGTGCCCGACCAGCACCACGTTGCGGATCCGGTTGGGATCGGTGACCACCGCAACGGACCCGGCGGGCCCTCTGTCGTGGTTCTTCTGCGCCATGACTGCGCACCTCCTGGCTGCCTGACTGGGTGGGGCGACCGCGCTGCGGGCCCGGCTGGGCGTTCCGAAGCCGGCTGGGCTTCGGCCGGGGCCGCAGAGGATGACCGCGGGGTGAATCCGCGGCGACATCTTCAGGCGGGCGGGACCTGCTCGGTAACGTGAACCGTGCCCGGGTGAGCTCGCTCACGTTCACGTGTCGATCCCACACCCGCGACGCGCCGTACACAAGTCCGGCGCGCGAGGTGACCGCCACCGGTTCACGTTCGTGGCCACCGTGCCGACCCTTTCCGTCGACCGTTATCGTGGGACCGCCATGGCGAAGATCTTCAGAGTGTCCGTCCGCGCGGGCATGACCCGGGTGATCGAGCCGGTAGCCCGCGGACTGCTCGGCGCAGGGATATCGCCGAACGCGGTCACGGTCGCCGGCACCGTCGGTGTGCTCGTCGGGGCGATCGGCTTCGGCGCCCGCGGCCACCTGATCACCGGTCTGGTGATCGTCACGCTGTCCGCCCTGACCGACGTGCTGGACGGCACGATGGCCCGGCTACGCGGCGGATCGAGCACCTTCGGCGCCTTCCTCGACTCGAGCATGGACCGGGTCGCCGACGGGGCGATCTTCGGCTCGGTGGCGTACTGGCTCGCGGTCAGCGGCAACCGGGCGGGTGCGGTCGCGGCGCTGATCTGCCTGGTCGCCGGCGGCATCGTGTCCTACGTGAAGGCACGCGCCGAAGGGCTCGGGATGACCTGCAACGTCGGCGTCGCCGAACGGGCCGAGCGACTGATCCTGGTCGGCGTCGGCGGCCTGCTCAGCGGCCTCGGTGTCAGCTGGGGGCTGCCGGCCGCGCTCTGGTTGCTCGCCGCACTGTCGCTGGTGACGGTCTGGCAGCGGATCGCCCACGTCCACCAGCAGACCGCCGCCGCGGCGGGCCCCCGGCAGACGGCGCAGGGCGTGGACGCGTGACCCCGGTGGAGCTCGGCTACGCGGCGGCCTGGCGGCTGATCCGGACGCTGCCCCGGCCGGCCGCCGCCGCCCTGTTCCGCGTCGGCGCCGACCGGGCGCACCGGCGCGGCGCGGCGTCGGTGCGCCGGCTCGCCGCCAACCTGCGCCGGGTGGTCGGCCCGGATCTGCCGGCGGCCGAGTTCGACCAGCTCACCCGGGACGCGGTGCGTTCGTACGCCCGGTACTGGATGGAGATGTTCCGGCTGCCGTCCCTCAGCCGACAGCAGCGGCTCGCCGGTTTCCACCTGGCCGGTGCGCAGATGCTCGCCGCGAACGTGGCCGCCGGGCGCGGCTCGGTGGTGGCGCTGCCGCATGCCGGCAACTGGGACGCGGCGGGTGCCTGGGTGGCGGCCAACGGCTGGCCGCTGACCACGGTCGCCGAACGGCTGCGACCCGAAGGCGTCTACAACCGGTTCGTCGCCGTCCGGCAACGCCTCGGCATGGAGATCATCCCGGCCACCGGCGGTCCCCGGCCACCGTTCGACGTCCTGCTCGACCGGCTCGACGCCGGCCACGTCGTGCCGCTGCTGGCCGACCGTGACCTGTCCGCCCGAGGTGTCGAGGTCACCTTCTTCGGCGGCCGGACCCGGATGCCGGCCGGCCCGGCGCTGCTCGCGCTGCGTACCGGAGCCCCGCTCTACGTCACCACCATGTGGTTCGAACCGGACCGCGCACACGGCGCGTTGGACGGGCCGGTGCCGCTGCCCGACCCGTCGGTCGGCCCGCTGGACGTGCGGGTCCGCCTGCTGACCCAGCAGATCGCCGACCGGCTGGCGGTCGGCATCGCCCGCCACCCGCAGGACTGGCACATGATGCAGCGGCTGTGGCTGGACGAGCGGCCCGACCCCGACCGGGACCGGTCGGGCAGCGCGGCCACCGGGCCGGGATGAGCGGGGGCCACCGTGCGGATCGGCATCGTGTGCCCGTACTCCTTCGACGTCCCCGGAGGGGTGCAGAACCACGTCGTCGACCTCGCTGAGGCGCTGATCGATCTCGGCCACGAGGTGAGCGTGCTGGCACCGGCGGACGAGGACGCCGCGCTGCCGCCGTACGTGGTGGCCGCCGGCCGCTCGGTGCCGGTGCCGTACAACGGCTCGGTGGCCCGGGTGAGTTTCGGCCCGGTGGTCACCGCCCGGGTCCGGCGTTGGCTCAACCGTGGCCAGTTCGACGTGCTGCACGTGCACGAGCCGTTCGCGCTCAGCGTCAGCCTGCTCGCGGTGCTCTGCGCCCGGGGCCCGGTGGTGGCCACCTTCCACACCGCGATGACCCGGTCCCGGGCGTTGGCCGCCGCGCAGGGGATGCTGCAGCTGGTGCTGGAGAAGATCACCGCCCGGATCGCGGTGTCGGCGCTGGCCCGCCGGGTGCAGGTCGAACACCTCGACGGCGGCGCGGTGGAGATTCCCAACGGGGTGGCGGTGGCGAAGTACGCCAACGCCGAGCCGCTGCCCGGCTGGCCGGGTGACTGCGGTCCGGGCAGCGGCGGCACGCTCGGCTTCCTCGGCCGGTTCACCGAGCCGCGCAAGGGCTTCGGCCTGCTCCGCGAGGCGTTCGTCGCGCTGGCCCCGGACCGCCCCGGGCTGCGGCTGCTGGCGGCCGGTCCGGGCCGGCCCGACGACCTGTACGCCGCCGTCCCGGCCGGGCTGCGCGACCGGGTGACCTTCCTCGGGCGGGTGTCGGAGCCGGACAAGGCCCGGATGCTGCGCAGCGTGCACCTCTACGTCGCGCCGAACATCGGCGGTGAGTCGTTCGGCATGATCCTCACCGAGGCGATGGCCGCCGGCGCGGCGGTGGTGGCCAGCGACCTGGACGCGTTCCGCCGGGTGCTCGACGACGGCCGGGCCGGGGAACTGTTCCCCACCGGTGACCCGGTGGCGCTGCGCGGGGCGGTCGCCCGGCTGCTGGACGACGCGCCGCGCCGGGAAGCGCTCGCCGGCCACGCCCGGCAGGTGGTGGCGACCTTCGACTGGCCCGCGGTGGCCCGCCAGGTGCTGGAGGTGTACGCCGCCGCGATCGAAGCCACCGATGGGCGGGTGCTCTACCAGGAGTGGGCGGAGCCACCATGATCGGGTCCACGGGCCCGGCGCCGACGGCACTACGATGCCGGGAATGCGGTGGGTGGTCGGTGTGAGCGTCGCGGTCGTCCTGCTGTCGGCGTACCTCACCTGGACCGCGGCCCGGGTGGACCGGCTGCACGTCCGGGTGGCGGCGGCCGCCCGGGCGCTCGACGCGCATCTGCTGCGCCGGGCGGCGGCCGCTGCGGTGCTCGCCGAGGAGCAGTACGCGGTGGAGCTGTACGCGGCGGCCCGGATCGCGTTGGACGCCGCGTCGCCGGAGGAACGTGAGGCCGCCGAGAACGACCTCACCCGGCAGTTGCGGGCGACGGCGTTGACCAGCCCGGATCCGGCGACCGAGGCGGTGGTGGTGGCCAGCCGCCGGCTGGTGCTGGCCCGTCAACTGCACACCGACCTGGTCCGCGACGCGTTGCTGGCCCGCCGGCGGCCGCTGGTGCGGCTGCTGCGTTTCGGCCGCCGGCACGACGAACCCCGCTACTTCGACATCGACGATCCGACGCTGGCGCGGGTGGTGGATCCAACCCGGTGAGCTGGGCCACAGGGCAGGCCACCGGGTTGTCGATTGGCTGTCGGTGGACCCTGCCGGCGGGCGTAGCATCCCAGACGTATCCCTGTCGCGTACTTCGCCGAGGAGCCGATTCGTCGTGTCCGAGACCCCCGCTGCTCAGGCCGCCACCCCGGGTGCCGTCGCGCCCGCCTCCGCCACCGGCACCGCCTCCGTCACCGGTACCGCCCGGGTCAAGCGCGGCATGGCCGAGATGCTCAAGGGCGGCGTGATCATGGACGTGGTCACGCCCGAGCAGGCCAAAATCGCCGAGGACGCCGGGGCGGTCGCGGTGATGGCCCTCGAACGGGTGCCCGCCGACATCCGCGCCCAGGGCGGCGTGTCCCGGATGAGCGACCCCGACATGATCGACGGCATCATCGACGCGGTCTCCATCCCGGTGATGGCCAAGGCCCGGATCGGGCACTTCGTCGAGGCCCAGGTGCTGCAGGCGCTCGGCGTGGACTACGTCGACGAGTCCGAGGTCCTCACCCCGGCCGACTTCGCCAACCACATCGACAAGTGGGCGTTCACCGTGCCGTTCGTCTGCGGGGCCACCAACCTCGGTGAGGCACTACGCCGGATCACCGAGGGCGCCGCGATGATCCGGTCCAAGGGTGAGGCCGGCACCGGCGACGTCTCCAACGCCACCACCCACATGCGGCGTATCGGCGCCGAGATCCGCCGGCTGACCTCCCTGTCGCCCGACGAGCTCTACGTCGCGGCGAAGGAGTTGCAGGCCCCGTACGACCTGGCCCGGGAGGTCGCCGAGACCGGGAAGCTGCCGGTGGTGCTGTTCACCGCCGGCGGCATCGCCACCCCGGCGGACGCGGCGATGATGATGCAGCTCGGCGCCGAGGGGGTCTTCGTCGGCTCCGGTATCTTCAAGTCCGGCAACCCGGCCCAGCGGGCGGCGGCGATCGTCAAGGCCACCACCTTCCACGACGACCCGGACGTGCTCGCCAAGATCTCCCGTGGGCTCGGCGAGGCGATGGTCGGCATCAACGTCGACGACATCCCGGTGCCGCACCGCCTCGCCGAGCGCGGCTGGTGACCGGCGCAGCCCAGCCGGCTCCCGACGCGCGGGTGCGGGTCGGCGTGCTGGCGCTGCAGGGCGACGTCCGCGAACACCTGCGGGCGCTGACCGAATGCGGTGCCACCGCCCGGTCGGTCCGTCGCCCCGAGGAGCTGGAGCAGGTCGACGCGCTGGTGGTGCCCGGCGGCGAGTCGACCACGATCAGCAAGCTGGCGGTCGAGTTCGACCTGCTGGAGCCGATCCGCAAGCGGATCGCCGCCGGGATGCCGGTGTACGGGTCCTGCGCCGGCATGATCATGTTGGCCGACGAGATCCTCGACGGCCGGCCCGACCAGCGGTCCTTCGCCGGCATCTCGATGGCGGTACGGCGCAACGCGTTCGGCCGGCAGGTGGATTCCTTCGAGGCTCCGGTGGCCATCGACGGCGTCGACGGCCCGCCGTTCCACGCGGTTTTCATCCGCGCGCCGTGGGTGGAACGGGTCGGCGAGGACGTCGAGGTGCTGGGCCGGGTAGCCGCCGGAGCGGCCACAGGTAGGATTGTCGCGGTTCGGCAGGGCAATCTGCTCGCCACGGCCTTCCACCCAGAGCTGACCGGCGACCGTCGGGTGCACCGACTGTTCGTGGAGATGGCCGTCGCGGCAGGCTGACCCCGCAGGTGGGAAGCGACGGAGGTGCACATGTCCGGCCACTCCAAGTGGGCGACGACCAAGCACAAGAAGGCGGTCATCGACGCCAAACGCGGCAAGATGTTCGCCAAACTGATCAAGAACGTCGAGGTCGCCGCCCGGACCGGCGGGGGTGACCCGGCCGGCAACCCCACCCTGTACGACGCCATCCAGAAGGCGAAAAAGAGCTCCGTACCCAACGACAACATCGACCGCGCGGTCAAGCGCGGCTCCGGCCTGGAGGCCGGCGGCGCCGACTGGCAGACGATCATGTACGAGGGGTACGGGCCGAACGGTGTCGCCCTGCTCGTCGAGTGCCTGACCGACAACCGCAACCGGGCGGCGACCGAGGTGCGTACCGCGCTGACCCGCAACGGCGGGTCGCTGGCCGACGCCGGCTCGGTCTCCTACCTGTTCTCCCGCAAGGGCGTGGTGATCGTCCCCAAGGGCGAGCACTCCGAGGACGACGTCATGCTCGCGGTCCTCGACGCCGGCGCCGAGGAGGTCAACGACCTCGGCGAGGCCTTCGAGGTGGTCAGCGAGCCGGGCGATTTGGTCGCGGTACGTACCGCGTTGGTCGACGCCGGCATCGACTACGAGTCCGCCGAGTCGTCCCTGGTGCCGAGCATGAACGTGCCGCTGGACGAGGACGGCGCCCGGCGGATCTTCAAGCTGATCGATGTCCTGGAGGACTGCGACGACGTGCAGAACGTCTACGCGAACTTCGACGTCTCCGACGAAATCATGGCCGCCGTCGGCTGACCTTCTCGTCGCCTAGGATATACGCTCAGCTGCGATATATTATCGGCCGGGAGGTGTATCTCATGGCCAAGACTCTGCTGGATCTTGATGAGGACCTGCTGGCGGAAGCCACCGCCGCGCTGGGCACAGGCACGAAGCGGGAGACGGTGACAGAGGCGCTCCGGCAGGCGGTGGAGTCCAGCCGCGAGCGTCGGCGGCGGGCACTGGCTGACCTTCAGGAGATTGCTGACTCCGGGGGTTTTCACTTCGATCAGCTTGACGAACTCGACCAGTGAAGTATCTGGTCGATACGAGTGCCCTGGTTCGGATGCTGCGCCGCCAGGTCGACCCGCACTGGAACGACCTGGCTGCGCGTGGCCTGATCGCGGTCTGCGATCCGGTGCTCGTGGAAGTGCTTACCATCGCGGATGCGAAGGCGTACGAACAGGCCGAACGCGGGCTACGCGACCTCTACCCTTGGGTGCCGATACCGGACGACGCCTGGCAGATCGTACGGGCCGTGCGGACTGAACTCGCCAGCCACAGCGCCCATCAAGGGGTGTCGGTGGCCGATCATCTTGTGATCGCCACCGCGATTCGTCTGAAGTTGACGGTGCTTCACCACGATGCGGACTTCGAGACTGTGGCCCGCTTCGTGCCGCAGTTGGCTCAGGAACGGGTCGCCTGACAGCTGCGGCAACGCTAGTTGTGATCAGAGTCCCTTCGGGTCTCCGGCGAGACCAAGAGAGGGCTGACCTGCGGCACCTTCCCGGCACAGGGTGTCCCGGAGTGATTGCCGCCGTTGAGACGTGTGGAGATGCCATCCTCACTGGTCAGCGTTGGCACGTATCCGCAGGTAGCACCCGGTGGGTACGGTGACCTGTGGCTTCAGGGATACACAAGCCAGCTCGTGTGCAGCAATTCATGCAACCCGCAGAATGGGGGATGCATTTAAGAACTTGTTGGCGCCGAGGGGGATGTTGTGTCGGTTTACCCTTGATTTTTGAGCCGTCGACGGCTCCAATGGATGGCGACTGTGCGACGGGAGTCGCGGCGCATCGCGCTCGCCTCAAAGCGAACGGCGCTCGGATGTGACCCGAGCGCCGTTCAGACTCCCCGTTGGTCGGTCAAGGTCCGTTTCATTGATCGAATACAGGGAGTCATGTAGTGACTTTATCGCAGGAGTTTAACGATGACAAAAGTTTTTGATCCTCGGAGCCGTCACCGGACGATCATCGACTATCTCAAGACGCTGCCCGGGGTACTCACCGGAGTAGCTGCGCTGATCGGGGCGACAACCGGGCTGGTGGTGGCGTTGCTCCGCTGAGAGACGCCGGGAAAGACGGAGCCCTGATCCCGCCTCACGGTAAGGATCGGGGCTCCGGGCCGGCCTGCGGCCTTCGAGTGCAGGCTCAGCCGCGCACCTTCGTCACGAACGCCGACCAAGCGGCCGGGTGGAAGGTCAGGGTGCCGCCGTCGCGGTTCTTGGTGTCCCGGACGTGGACGCGGCCGGGAAGATTGTCGGCGACCTCGACGCATTCGCCGGTGCCGGTGCTGCGGGTGCTCGTCCGCCAGCGCGGCTCACTTGTGCTCATGAAGCATCCTCAGGATCACGTCTCGGGTCTGGACCACGGGTAGGGCCAGCGCGTCAATCTCCTCCCAGGCTAGTTCCAGGTGCCTGAGGTCGCCACGCGCGGCCGCCACGTGGCCGCTCAGCTGATCGTCCATGTAGGCCGACCGGCGGCCGTCCGGCATGCTGGCGATGACGAATGCCCCGGACAGCCCGACGTGTATTCCCTCCGACTCGGCGGGGATCATCCGGATCCGCACGTGCGGTCGGTGACCCACATCCACGAGGTGACCGAGCTGCTCCTTCAGGACGTCACGCGGCCCACGCCGCAGGGTCACCTCGCCGATGATCGCGGAGAGCGCGACCGGGTCGTCCCGGTCGATCGTGGCCGCCTGGCGCTCGCGCCGCTTGGCGACCAGCCCGTCGACCTTCCCGGCGTTCGCCGGCACGGCGGAAAAAACCGCGCGCATGTACGACTCGCACTGCAACAGCCCCGGCACCAACATCGGCCCCCACGAGCGCAGTAGGGCCGCACGCCGCTCCAGGTCGAACCATGACCGTAGCCACGGCTGCCGGTCCTCCCGTTCCTCCTTGGCCGCTCGTTGGATCTCATCGCCGGTGCCGAAGAACTCGTCCATGCGCCCCGCTGTGCCTTCCTGCGGCACTAGCTTTCCCGACTCGAAGGACTGCACCAGGGACTTCGACACGCCGATCGCCGCCGCGAGCCGGTCCTGAGCCATCTTGCGGCTGGTCCGCAGCTCGCGCAGACGAGCTGGAAGGGAAGGTAGATCATTCACGATTATCACCCCGAATGGTCGGTCGACAGGTGTGCCATCGTCGCGCAGTGGCCGAAACCATCTTCCGCTTACTGCCGGGAACAGTCCAGGGTGGAAATCGACGGAAGTGCAACCCGGTCGACTCCACCCGAGGGGGTACGGATGATCAGGAACGACGGATTCGGTGGTGAACCACGCCTCGCGCGATATCGATCTTTCCAACACGACCCGAACGACACGTCGAGCGCGGAGAGCACGGAGAGCACGGAAGCCCTCCCGCCTGCTCCGCCCAGGTCGGCAGAGTCCTCGGTGGCCGCCCGGTCCCCGGAGCTGTCCCGGGCGGTCCACGACGCGAACTCGACCGCCCGTACCCACATCCCGAACCGGACCACCGGGGAATGCCACCGGTGCGGCGGCGTACCCGGACCCTGCCGGCCGTTCCGGCGGGCGATCGCCATCCTGGACCGGTGGGACCCGAGTAATGCCCGGCGGATTCGCGCCGTACTGCATCTTTCCGGGCTGATGACCGCCGGCTACCCGCACGACGGCCGTGACGAGTCCGCCGAGTCGTACGGAGCGTCGGAGGATGCCTGACGACGAAGCTCTGGTGTGCCCGGGGGATCTCGTGGCGCTGCGGCAGTGTGACCACGTGGACGCTGACCGCCCGGTCCGGCTCCGGGTTGAGGAGGTATGGCCGTCCCCGGAGTGGTTCTCGTGGGTGACGCTCTACGGTCGGGAGGTCAGCGACGACCCACGGCGGCACGGCAGCATCACCAGCGTGCGGGCGTACCGCGACGCGTTGCGCCAGCCCGGGGCGGTCACCAGGACGCCCGCCCCGGTGTGCGCCTACTGCCGCGAGCGACTCGCGACGGGCAGTCCCATCGTTTCCTCTGCCCCTCCTCGGGACCCGACGCTTCCGGGTCCCTCCTGAACGCCCCGGGGCCTAGCACTCATTGAGCCTGATGCCACAGGTGCATCTTGATGCACCTGTGGCATCAAGCCGTCGGAGGCACTATGGGGTCCCGAGAGCCGGCACGGGCACAACGTGCACCTGCTGGCCGTGCCGAGAACCTTTTCCTGGGAGATGTCCATGGCCGCGACGCACCTGCATCTTGATGAGGACCTGTTGGCGGAAGCCGCTGGCGCGTTGGGCACGACCACGGAGCGGGAGACGGTGACCGACGCTCTCCGACAGGTGGTGAAAGCAAGCCGCGAACGGCGGCGACGAGCACTGGCTGACCTGCAGGAGATCGCCGCCTCCGGTGGCTTCCACCTCGACCGCCTCGATGAACTCGACCGGTGAGACCAACTGGTCGACACCGGAGTCTTGCGCTGCACGCCCTCGCTGCCGGGATACGCGAATGTGGCCACGACTGCCTGCCGCTCGGTGCCGCGCGGTTTGACAACGTCTCCTAGCGTCACGGGGACGTCAAAGATCACTTGAGCCGGCGGCTCTCCACTGTCGTGGTTCGGGTGCGCAGATCCAGTCGCAAACAGAGCCGGAAACGAGGACACGATGGCCAACAGGAAACTCGCTGCCGCAGTTGCCCAGATCGCCGTGCTCGGCGTTCTCGGGCTCATCGCCACAGGCTGTTCGTCGACGGAGGGGACGCCGTCGTCGAGCGTCGAGGAGACAACGGCGCCATCGCAGGCCGACGAGCCGGCCGACGGCGCGGACGCTGGCGGTGACACCAGCACCGCGGCGGATCCACTACCGTTCACCGAGGAACTCAACGGCCGCAGGCTCACCGTCGAATCGTTCGGCACATCCGCCGCCGGCTCCCCACTGTGGGAGGTCGGCGAGGGTAACGAGGTGCTGTACCTCCAGGTGAAGATCGAGAACATCGACGCCGATCCCTGGGAGTCGAACGTCGTGCAGTTCTTCCTCCTCGACGAGTCGGACGAAACCTACGCCCCGTCCTTCTACGACGCCGAGGTCGGGAAAGCCCCGGACGCGGTCACCCTCGCCCCCGGTGATTCGGCCGAGGGGTACGTCCCGTTCGAGGTGCCGGCCGGCACCACCGGCCTGCGTCTGGAGTACGCGGTCGACCTGAGCCAGAACGCGGTTATCGGCGTACAGCTGAACTGACGTACCGGCCGGGTGGCTCCGGTACGCGTGTCGGCTGTCCCGGCCCGCTGCCGGTTGGCTAGGGTGTCGAACACACGTACGTGTGGCGGTGGTGTCGGCTGGGGAGGAACTACGGTGCGGGTGCTCGGGGTCGATCCCGGCCTGACGAGGTGCGGGGTCGGCGTGGTGGAGGGCGTGCCGGGCCGGCCGTGCCGGCTGGTCGCGTACCACGTGGTGCAGACCGACCCCGCCGACGACCTGCCGGACCGACTGCTGCGCCTCGACGAGCGACTGACCGCCCTGGTCGCCGAGCACCAGCCGGACGCCGTGGCGGTCGAGCGGGTGTTCAGCCAGCACAACGTGCGTACCGTGATGGCCACCGCGCAGGCCAGCGCGGTGGCCGTGCTGGCCGGCGCGCGGGCCGGGCTGCCGGTGCGGACCTACACCCCGAGCGAGGTGAAGGCGGCGGTGACCGGGTCCGGTCAGGCCGACAAGGCCCAGGTGACCGCGATGGTCACCCGGCTGCTGCGGCTGGACCGCCCACCCCGCCCGGCGGACGCCGCCGACGCGCTCGCCCTGGCGATCTGCCACATCTGGCGAGGTGGTACGCATGACCGGCTGGCCGCCGCACAGCGGGCGGCCCGAAGCGGAGGTGCCCGATGATCGCGAGTCTGCGCGGGGTGGTGCTGGCGGTCGCGCCGGACAGCGCGGTGATCGAGGTCGGCGGGGTCGGCCTGGCGGTGCACTGCGCCCCGGGCACCCTGGCCAACCTGCGCCCCGGCGGCCCGGCCCGGCTGGCCACCAGCCTGGTGGTCCGCGAGGACTCGCTCACCCTGTACGGCTTCGCCGACGACGACGAGAAGCAGCTGTTCGAGCTGCTGCAGACGGCCAGCGGGGTCGGGCCCCGGCTGGCCCAGGCGGTGCTGTCGGTGCTCACCCCGGACGCGGTGCGTAAGGCGATCGCGAACGCCGACACGGCGGCGCTGACCCGGGTGCCGGGGATCGGCAAGAAGGGCGCCGAGCGGCTGGTGCTGGAGCTGCGGGACCGGGTCGGGCCGGTGTCGGTGGGTGCCGACGGCACGGCCGGGGTGACCGCCGGGGCCTGGCCGGAGCAGGTCCGGCAGGCGTTGGTCGGGCTGGGCTGGACCGCCGGGCAGGCCGACCAGGCGGTGGCCGCCGTGGCGGAGAGCCTGGACGGCCCGCCGCCGCCGGTCCCGGTGCTGCTCAAGCAGGCGATCAGGCTGTTGGGTAAGAGCCGGTGAGTGACGACGTCGAGGGCCTGGTGTCGGCGTACGCCAGTGACGCCGAACGCGACGCGGAGGTCAGTGTCCGTCCGCGTCGGCTGGCCGAGTTCATCGCCCAGCACCGGGTCCGTGACCAGCTGGACCTGCTGCTGCGGGGCGCGATGGGCCGGGGGGCGCCGCCGGACCACATCCTGCTCAGCGGCCCGCCGGGGCTGGGCAAGACGACGCTGGCCAACATCGTCGCCGCCGAGCTGGGCTCGGGTATCCGGGTGACCAGTGGGCCGGCGATCGAACGCTCCGGTGATCTGGCGGCGATCCTGACCAGCCTGGCCGAGGGCGACGTGCTGTTCATCGACGAGATCCACCGGATCGCCCGGCCGGCCGAGGAACTGCTCTACAGCGCGATGGAGGACTTCCGGGTCGACGTGGTGGTCGGCAAGGGTCCGGGTGCGACGGCGATCCCGCTGGACGTGGAGCCGTTCACCCTGGTCGGTGCGACCACCCGGGCCGGTCTGCTGACCGGGCCGATGCGCGACCGGTTCGGGTTCGTCGCGCATCTGGACTTCTACGAGTCGACCGAGCTGGAGGTGCTGCTGACCCGGTCGGCGGGGATTCTCGCGGTGCCGATCACGCCGGACGGGGCGGCGGAGATCGCCGGCCGGTCCCGGGGGACCCCGCGGATCGCCAACCGGCTGCTGCGCCGGGTCCGCGACTACGCCGAGGTGCGGGCGGCCGGGGTGGTCGACCGGGAGACCGCCCGGGCGGCGTTGGCCGTGTACGACGTCGACGAACTGGGTCTGGACCGGCTGGACCGGGCGGTGCTGACCGCGTTGATCGGCTCGTTCGGTGGCGGCCCGGTCGGGTTGTCCACCCTGGCGGTGGCGGTGGGGGAGCAGCCGGACACCGTCGAGGAGGTCTGCGAGCCGTTCCTGGTGCGGGCGGGGCTGCTGGCCCGTACCCCCCGGGGGCGGGTGGCGACCGAGGCGACCTGGCGGCATTTCGGCCGGGTGCCGCCGCCGGGCACGCTCGGCGGCCCGGCCGTGCCGGGTGTTCAGTCCCGGGCCGGTACGGCTGGCGGCGCGGTGCCCAATCCGCCGGATTTATTCGCAGATGAGGCTTAGATTATCTCGTGATCTGAACGTGATCCGTGCCGATCACGGAGTTCACAGTCACAGCGACTAGACTCGCCGCGGTCTGTACGGCACGTGAGATCCCGCCTCCGCAGAGCGTAACGGCGTCGCGAGTGGCTGACGAAAGGTTGTTGTTGTGTTCTTGGCGCAAGAGGGCGCGGGCGGCGCCAGCTTCATGCCCATCCTGATGATCGGCCTGCTCTTCGTCGTCATGTACTTCATGATGATCCGGCCGCAGCAGAAGCGGCGCCGCGAAGCCGAGCAGATGCAGTCGTCGATCACCACCGGCGACGAGGTCGTCACCATCGGCGGCCTGTACGGCACCGTGTCCAGCATGGACGACGAGACGGTGATGCTCGAGGTCTCGCCCGGCGTGCACGAGCGCTACGCCCGGCCGGCGATCGCCCGGGTGGTGCCGAAGACCGACGCCGGCGCGACGACCGAGTCCGCCCCGGCGGACGAGGTGCCGACCAAGGACTGAGCCACCCCGGGTCGCCAGATCCGAGTTACATCGACGATACTGATCGTTGTGTTGCCGGTCACGACCGCTCGACCAGACGGTCGCGGCTGGTACGACGACCACCCCACCGCCGCTCGCACCAGTGGCACCAACCGCTGCCGCCCGGGGCACCAGCGGCCGAACCGCGCAGGGAGACAGGACCGCCGTGGCACCACCTCAGGGACAGATGCGCCCCGGGCGGCAACTCGCCGCACTCGGGCTCATCTTCGCCGTCCTCTACCTCATGGTGTTCTTCGCCGGAGCCAGCGGCAGCTGGCAGGACCGGCTGGAGCCCAAACTCGGCCTGGACCTGATCGGTGGCACCCGGGTCACCCTGGAGGCGACCACCGAGGACGGCAGCGCGCCGCCGGCCGCTTCGCTGGAGCGGGCCCGCGACATCATCGAGAACCGGGTGAACAGCCTCGGCGTCTCCGAGGCCGAGGTGGTCACCGAGGGCGACCGCAACATCGTCGTGTCGCTGCCCGGCCAGAACCGCGACCTCTCCGAGATCGGTAACGCGGCCGAGCTGCGGTTCCGCAAGGTGCTCAAGGCCGCCGACGGGGGTGAGCCGATTCAGCCGCAGGCGTCCCCGACGCCGAGCGAGGGCACTGGCGAGGAGGGGGCCGACGCGTCGCCGTCGCCCGGTTCGTCCCCCGATGCCGAGGCGTCGCCGGAGGCGGAGGCGGAGGCCGAGCAGAGCCCGGCCGCCGGTGGCGAGGGCGGCATGGCCCAGCCGGACCCGACCGGCTCCGCCAGCCCCACCCCCGAGGCCAGCCCCAGCCCCAGCGCGTCCCCGACGTCCGCCGCAGACGCGGACGCCGACGGGCCGGTCGACCTCGCCGAGGTCCAGGCCAAGGTCGGCGAGGCGGCCTGGGCGGCGGCGACCGGCCTGCAGGCGCCGGCCGACTTCAGCGTCGACCCGACGCTGGCCGACACCCTGGCCCCGTTCGGCGAGCTGACCCCGGCGGAGATCCGGGTGCTGCCGGCCGGTGTGCAGTTCAACGTGCCGTACGTGACCTGCGACAAGCTCCTGCTGCGCCAGGCCGGCTCGATCCGCGACGAGTCCCAGCAGGTCGTCGCCTGCGAGGGCCTGGTCAAGTACCTGCTGGACGAGGCGAAGGTGGTCGGCACCGACGTCAGCGACGCCAGCGGCGTGCTCGACCAGACCACCGGCCAGCCGGTGGTCAGCCTGAACTTCACCGGCTCCGGCCAGCGCGCCTGGACCGAGCTGACCCGCGAGGCGTTCAACAACACTGACCAGGAGTGCGACGCGAGCGCGCTCGGCCAGGACGGCAAGTGCCGGGTCGCGGTGGTCCTCGACAACGAGGTGATCTCCTCACCGGAGATCCAGGGAGTGCTCACCGGCGACTCGCAGATCACCGGCGACTTCACCCTCGCCACCGCCAACGAGCTGGCCGGCAACCTGCGCTACGGTGCGCTGCCGCTGACCTTCGAGCAGCAGGAGGCGCAGAGCATCTCCGCCACCCTGGGCACCGAGCACCTGCGTGCCGGCCTGCTCGCCGCCGGGATCGGCATGCTGCTGGTCGCGGTCTACTCGTTCTTCTACTACCGGCTGCTCGGCATCGTGATCTTCCTCAGCCTGATCCTGTCGGCGTTGCTGGTCTTCGGCGCGATGGTGGTGCTCGGCCGGCAGATCGGCTTCACCCTCACCCTCGCCGGGATCGCCGGTCTGATCGTCTCGCTGGGTGTGGCGGCCGACTCGTTCGTGCTCTACTTCGAACGCCTCAAGGACGAGATACGCGAGGGTCGAAGTCCGCGCAGCGCCGTGCCCCGGGCCTGGCTGCGCGCCCGGCGGACGATCATCTCGGCGAATGCCATCACCCTGATGGCGGCGGTCGTGCTCTACATCGTCTCGGTGGGCACGGTGAAGGGCTTCGCCTTCGCCCTCGGCCTGGCGACCGTGCTCGACCTGGTCGTGGTGTTCCTGTTCCGGCACCCGATCATGTCGATGCTGGCCCGGACCAAGGCGTTCCTGTCTCCCCGGGTCAGTGGCCTCGGCCGCGCGGTGAAGACCGAGGACGAGACCCCGATCCGCAACGCGCGCGTCAAGGAGGCCTGACATGAGCGGTTTCGCTGGACGCCTCTACCGGGGTGAGGCCAACCTCCCGATCGTCAAACGGCGCAACACCTGGTTCGTGATCGCCGCGGTGGTCGTCGTCGTGTCGATCGCGAGCTTCTCGATCCGGGGCTTCAACCTCGGCATCGACTTCCGCGGCGGCAACGAGTTCCAGGTGCCGGCGAGTGTCGGCACCCTGCTGCAGGCCGAGGACGCCCTCGACGCCGAGCTCGCCGAACTGGACACCGAGGAGCCGCTCGAGGTGGTCTCCGGCCAGGAGGTCGGCGGCACCACCTACCTGTTCCGCACCGCAGAGCTCACCTCGGAGCAGACCGAGGCGTTCAAGCAGGGTCTCGCCGAGCGGCTCGGCATCGAGCAGGCGGCGATCAGCGACAGCCGGGTCAGTGGGGCCTGGGGGAGCCAGGTCACCCAGCGGGCGCTGCTCGGTCTGCTGGTTTTCATGGTGCTGGTCACCATCTACCTGGTGCTGCGGTTCGAGTACCGGATGGCGATCGCGGCGGTCGCCGGCCTGGTGCTCGACCTGCTGCTGACCGCCGGCATCTACTCGGCCTCCGGCTTCGAGGTCACCCCGTCGACGATCATCGGCTTCCTGACCATCCTCGGCTTCGCTCTCTACGACGTCGTGGTGGTCTTCGACAAGATCCAGGAGAACACCCGGGGCGTCACCGGCGGCAGCAGCCAGACGTACGGCGAGGCCGCCAACCTCGCGGTCAACCAGACCCTGATGCGGTCGATCAACACGTCGATCGTGGCGCTGCTGCCGGTCGGTGGTCTGCTGTTCATCGGTGCCGGGCTGCTCGGTGCCGGCACGCTCAAGGACCTCGGCCTGGTGCTGTTCGTCGGTATGGGTGCGGCCTTCTTCACCTCGATCTTCTTCTCCTCGCCGCTGGTGACGGTGCTCAAGGAGCAGGAGCCGAAGTACAAGCTGCACGCCCAGCGGGTGCAGGCCAAGCGGTCCTCCCTGGCGGACAAGGCACCGAAGCGGTCGCGTACCAGCGCCGGTGCCACGACCACGACGGCGGCCGGCGAGTCGGTCGAAGCCGAGCCCGCCGCCGACGCCGCCCTGGCCGGCACCGCGCCGAAGGCCGGTGCCCGGCCGGCCGGCAAGCGTCAGTCCGGCGGTCGCGGCGGCCGGCCCGGTGGCGGGGGCCGTAAGCGCCCCAGCGGCGCGAAGCGTCGCTGACGATTCCCTCGGTGGTGTTCCGGCGGCGACCCGCCGCCGGAACACCACCGGTCCCACCCGGCACGGAAAGGGCGGAAGGTGACGGAGACCGAGGCAGTGTTCGTCGGGGACAGCGGTGCCGAGACGGCCGCGTTGGTGGCCAGTCGGGTGATCGACGTACCGGACTTCCCCAAACCCGGCATCGTCTTCAAGGACCTGATGCCGCTGTTCGCCGACGGGCCGGCGTTCCGGGAGATCACCGACCGGATCATCGCCCACCACGGAGCGGACTCCTTCGACGTGGTCGCCGGCATCGAGGCGCGCGGGTTCGTGCTGGCGGCGGCGATCGCGTACGCCACCGGCACCGGGGTGGTCCCGGTCCGCAAGGCCGGCAAGCTGCCCCGGGCATCGTTCTCCGCCTCGTACGCGTTGGAGTACGGCGAGGCGGTCCTGGAGGTGCATCAGGACGCCTTCACCGCCGGTCAGCGGGTCCTGGTGGTCGACGACGTGCTGGCCACCGGCGGTACCGCCGCCGCTACCCTGGACCTGGTCGACCGGGCCGGTGGCACGGTGGTGGGCTTCACCGTCCTGCTGGAGCTGGGTTTCCTCGCCGGGCGGGACCGGCTCGCGTCACGGTCGGTGCACGCCATGTGGCGGGTGTGAGCCGGCCGACCGAGTAGCTCGGCGGCCGGGCACAGCACCGTCCGGACGGGTAATATTGCGGTCCCTGTCAGTCAGGGGCGCTGTCTCCTGGCTAGCGCGGTAGCAGCTCAGCCCGATACGGTCGGCTGAGTTCCGGCAGAGGTGAGGGAGGCCGGTGTCCCCCGACGTCGTCGCTCCTTCCATGGAGGGCACTGTGCATCCGACTGGCGAGGTCAACCCCACCGCGGGCGTGACCAACGACGAGGCACCCGGCTCTGCCGTCAATTCGGGCGGCCCCGATGTCGCTGGTGAACGCGGCGCGGCACCTGCGGCGGCCAACGGCGCGGCGAATGGCGCGGTCGACCACACTGGCGCCGCAGCTCCGGCGGCGAATGGCGTGGGCGACCACACCGACGCGGCAGCAGCCGGCAACGGTTTCGGGTTCAACGGGGCGCCGACCGGGCGTCGGGTACGGGCCCGGCTGGCCCGGTTCAACGCCCCCTGGCAGGCGCCGCACATCCCCGAGGTGCTGGAACCGCTGATCGCCACCCACCAGCAGAGCCACCCGAAAGCCGACCCACGGGTGCTGCAGCGGGCCTTCGAGATGGCCTCCAAGTGGCACTCCGGGCAGTACCGCAAATCCGGCGATCCGTACATCACGCATCCGTTGGCGGTCGCCACCATCCTCGCCAATCTCGGCATGGACACCACGACGTTGGTCGCCGCGCTGCTGCACGACACGATCGAGGACACCGACTACACCCTGGACGAGATGCGCGCCGACTTCGGCGGTGAGGTGTCACTGCTGGTCGACGGGGTCACCAAGCTCGACCGGGTCAAGCTGGGCGACGCGGCCAAGGCCGAGACCATCCGCAAGATGGTGGTGGCGATGGCGAAGGACCCCCGGGTCCTGGTGATCAAGCTCGCCGACCGGCTGCACAACATGCGGACGCTGACCTTCCTGCCCAAGGCGAAGCAGGAGCAGAAGGCCAAGGAGACCCTGGAGATCCTGGCGCCGCTGGCCCACCGGCTGGGTATGAACACCGTCAAGTGGGAGCTGGAGGATCTGGCCTTCGGCACGCTGTTCCCGAAACGGTACGAGGAGATCAATCGGCTGATCGGGGAACACCAGCCGCAACGCGACACCCAGCTGCGCAAGGTGACCCAGAAGGTGCAGGTCGACCTGCGCGCCGCGAAGATCAGGGCGGAGGTCACCGGCCGGCCGAAGCACCTCTACTCGATCTACCAGAAGATGATCGTCCGGGGGCGGGACTTCAACGACATCTACGACCTGGTCGGCGTACGCATCCTGGTCGACACGGTCCGCGACTGCTACGCGGCGCTCGGCGTGATCCACGCGAACTGGCAGCCGGTCCCCGGCCGGTTCAAGGACTACATCGCGATGCCGAAGTTCAACATGTACCAGTCGCTGCACACCACGGTGATCGGGCCCACCGGCAAGCCGGTGGAGATGCAGATCCGCACGTACGCGATGCACCGCACCGCCGAGTTCGGCATCGCCGCGCACTGGAAGTACAAGGAGCAGAAGGGCGCCACCGTCGTCGGCCCGCCGGCGCACATCGACGAGATGACCTGGCTGCGGCAACTGCTCGACTGGCAGCGGGAGGCGAGCGACCCGAGCGAGTTCCTCGACGCGCTGCGCTTCGACCTGTCCAGCCAGGAGGTCTACGTCTTCACCCCCAAGGGCGACGTGATCCCGCTGCCCACCAGCTCCACGCCGGTCGACTTCGCCTACGCCGTGCACACCGAGGTGGGGCACAAGTGCATCGGGGCGCGGGTCAACGGCAAGCTGGTGCCGTTGGAGTCGACGCTGTCAAACGGCGACGTCATCGAGATCTTCACCTCCAAGTCGGCGACCGCCGGCCCGACCCAGGACTGGCTGGGCTTCGTCAAGAGCCCCCGGGCCCGCACCAAGATCCGGCAGTACTTCAACAAGGAACGCCGCGAGGAGGCGATCGAGACCGGCAAGGACGCTATCGCCAAGGCGATGCGCAAGCAGGGCATGCCGTTGCAGCGGATGCTCACCACCGACTCGTTGATGGCGATCGCCCGTGACCTGCACCTGGCCGACGTCGCCGCGCTGTACGCGGCGGTCGGCGACAGTCAGGTGTCCGCGCAGTCGGTGGTGCAGCGGCTGATGGTGAGCCTCGGTGGTGAGGAGGGGGCCGCCGAGGACCTGGCCGAGTCGGCCGTCGCGACCCGTCCGCCCCGGGCGCGGCACAACGGTGCCGACCCCGGCGTGGTGGTACGCGGTGTCACCGACGTCTGGATCAAACTGGCCCGCTGCTGCACCCCGGTCCCGCCGGATACGGTGTTCGGCTTCGTCACCCGGTCCGGCGGCGTCAGCGTGCACCGCGACGACTGCTTCAACGCGGCCGAGCTCAAGGCGCAGCAGGAACGGCTGGTCGAGGTCACCTGGAAGTTGACCTCGGCGTCGACGTTCCTCGTCGCCATCCAGGTCGAGGCGCTCGACCGGCACAAGCTGCTGGCCGACGTGACCAGGGTGCTCTCCGAGGAACGGGTGAACATCCTCTCGGCGACCGTGACCACCACCCGGGACCGGGTGGCGGTCAGCCGCTTCTCGTTCGAGATGGCCGACCCGAAGCACCTCGGCCACCTGCTCAACGCGGTCCGCAAGGTCGACGGCGTCTTCGACGCCTACCGGGTCACCTCCGGCACCTGACAACAATGCGCCAGGGCATCGGGTGATGCCCTGGCGCACTGGTACCGGCTCGGCGGCGCTGCCGGCCGCCGAGCCCAGGTGGACTACTGCGGCTCGCTCACCGTCAACGAGTTGATCAGGATGTCGTTGTTGGGGTGGCCGCCGCCGGGGGACGGGTCGAACGCGCCGTCGTGACCGGCCTCGGTGGCCTCCTGGATGACGTCGAGGCCCTCGGCGACCCGGCCGAGCACCGTGTAGTCCGGGCTGAGCTCGACGTCCTGGTAGATGAAGAAGAACTGGCTGCCGTTGGTGTCCGGGCCGCTGTTGGCCATCGCCACCACCCCGGCCGGGTAGGCGGGTCGGTCGTCGACCGGCAGGTTCTCGTTGGCGAACTGGTAGCCGGGCCCGCCGGTGCCGTCGGTGTCCCGGTAGCCTTCGCCGCTGGCGCTCGGGTCACCGCACTGCAGCATGCCGGGGAACATCCGGTGGCACTTGGTGTTGTCCCAGAACTGCTGGCTGGCCAGGTGGCTGAAGCTGGCCGCCGTGCACGGCACCTCGGCCAGGTCCATCTCCACCTGGATCTCACCGAAGTTGGTGTCCAGGGTCATTACCTGGGTGCCGGTGTCCGGCGGCGTGGTGGTCGGCGGCACGCCGACGTCCACGGTCGTCTCACGGCGTTGCTCGGCGGGGATCTCGTTCCACACACAGGTCACGCCGGCGTCGGCGCCGTCGGCCTGGGGCGTGGTCTCTGTCTCGTCGTCCCCGAGGCTGGCGACCAGCCACACCGTGCCCGCGGCCACGAGCAGCAGGGCGACGCCGGCACCGATGCTGGCCTGCAACTGGCGGCGCTTGCGGGCCGCCTCGGCGCGCTGGGCCATCTCCTTTTCGAGGCGGGCCCGAGCCGCGGCACGCTGCCGCTCCCTGGTCGACGTCACGGTGGATCCTCCTGGATTCGGGTTGTCTGGTCTGGTCAGGACTGGCCGGCGGTGCCGTCGGTGCCCTCCGCGTCCGGCTCGGTGGCCGACGGGTCGGTGGTGGTGGCCGGTGCCGAGGCGCTCGGGTCGGTCGCCGGGGTCGCCTCGGTCTCGTCGGCCCCGACCGGCTCGCCGACGGTCAGGCTCTGGATGACCACGTCGGTCTCCGGCTTCACCTGGGCGCCGGCGGCGTTGTTCACCAGTGGGAGAGCGCCGATCGCCTCGACCGTGTCCATCCCCGAGGTCACCTTCCCGATGATCGGGTACGAGGGGAACTCGGTGGTGTAGTCCTCGAAGAAGATCTTGAACTGGCTGCCGTTGGTGCCCTGCGGCACGCCGACTGCGGCGACCGTACCGGCCGGGTAGAGCGGCGGATGGTCGGCCAGCGCCTGCGTCGGGTCGGCCGACGGGTCCAGCTGCGGCGAGACCGGCACGTTCTCGCTGAAGTACGAGTACGTCGGCCCGCCCTGCCCGGTGCCGCTCGGGTCGCCGCACAGGATCGCGCCCTCGTCGGTGATCTCGTGGCAGGTCGTGTCGTCGAAGAAGTTGCGGCTGGCCAGGTGGGCGAAGTTGGCGGCGGCGCACGGCGCGGCGGCCAGATCCAGCTCGACGGTGATCGGTTCACCCTGGTTGGTGGTGATGGTCATCGGCTGGACCCCCCGGTTCGGCGGGTCGGTGGTCTCCGGCATACCGACGTCGGTGAGGTTGCTGTTGGCCGCCGTGTCCTGCGGGGTCCAGGTGCAGATGCCGGCGGCCTCCGGGGTCTCCGGTTCGCCCTCGAAGGCGCCGAGCGCCCAGGCCGAGCCGCCGGCGATGAGCAGCAGCGCGAGGCCGGCGCCCACGCCGGCGCGGATCCGCCGCTTGCGCCGGGCCGCGGCGGCACGCCGGGCCATCTGCCGGTCGAGCTTCGCCCGCGCCAATTTGCGCTGCCGGTCCCTGCTGGAGGCCACCCGCGCTCCCCTTTCCTGATCGTCCCTGCGCCGTGCGGCGGGTCGGTACGTGTCCTGCGGAGGGCGTGCCGGACCCGGGCGCCATTGCGGTGCGCCACGCCACACGCCCGCAAGAGTGTACGGGTATCGGCTGGGAAATTGTTGTACGAGGTCCGCTCCGTATCCAATCGGAGATCATCGCTGCCGTCGCGGCCTGGGTGGGGCCGGCGGGTGTGCCCCGGCGGTCCCGCGTGTCGCGGCGGCTAGGCTCGACGCGGAGACGATTCCGGCGGCCCGCGCGGGCCGGCCGACGGAGAGGAGAGGCGTGCTCATCACCGGCTTTCCGGCGCAGGCGTTCGGCACCAACTGCTACGTGGTGGCCGCCGGGCCGGGCGAGCAGTGCGTCGTCGTCGACCCCGGCATCGGGGTGCTCGACCAGCTGGACCAGGCGCTGGCCGAGCACCGGCTGCATCCGGCGGCGGTGCTGCTCACCCACGGCCATCTCGACCACACCTTCTCGGTGGCGCCGGTCTGCGGGGCGCGCGGCATCACCGCGTACGTGCATCCCGGCGACCGGGAGATGCTGGCCGACCCGGCGAAGGGTCTGTCGACGGATCTGGCCGCGATGTTCGGCGGTCGGCTGCCGTACAGCGAACCGGACGACGTGGCCGAGCTGACCGACGGCGCCACGCTGCTGCTCGCCGGGTTGGAGATCACCGTCGACCACGCCCCCGGCCACACCGGCGGCTCGGTGCTGTTCCGGCTGCCCGGCGCCGGCTCGCCCTGGGAGGCCGAGCAGGTCTGCCTCTCCGGCGACGTGCTGTTCGCCGGCTCGATCGGCCGCACGGACCTGCCCGGTGGCAGCCTGCCGACGATGATGACCAGCCTGCGGGACAAGGTCCTGCCGCTGGCCGACGACACCGTGGTGCTGCCCGGCCACGGCCCGGCCACCACCATCGGCCGGGAGCGCGCCAGCAACCCTTATCTGCACGAGGCCGCCGGCAGCGGCACCGCCGCGCCGGCCCGACGTACCGGACTGTGACAAGGACACCGTGATGAGCAAGCCCAGGCCGATCTCCGGCTTCCCGGAGTGGTCGCCGCCACAGCGGATGATCGAGCAGTACGTGATCGACCGGCTGCGGCACACCTTCGAGCTGTACGGGTTCGCGCCGCTGGAGACCCGCGCGGTGGAGCCGTTGGACCAGCTGCTGCGCAAGGGGGAGACCTCGAAGGAGGTCTACCTGCTGCGCCGGCTGCAGGCCGATCCGGACACGCAGACCGGTGACGACGCCCTCGGGCTGCACTTCGACCTGACCGTGCCGTTCGCCCGCTACGTGCTGGAGAACGCCGGCAAGTTGCAGTTCCCGTTCCGCCGCTACCAGATCCAGAAGGTGTGGCGCGGCGAACGGCCGCAGGAAGGCCGCTACCGCGAGTTCCTGCAGGCCGACATCGACATCGTCGACCGCGACGAGCTGGCCCCGCACCACGAGGCCGAGCTCCCGTTGATCATCGGTGACGCGCTGGCCAGTCTGCCGATCCCGCCGGTGCGGATCCAGGTCAACAACCGCAAGGTCTGCGAAGGTTTCTACCGGGGGATCGGGTTGACCGATCCGGACGCCGCGCTGCGGGCGATCGACCGGCTGGACCGGTTCGGCCCGCAGCGGGTGGCCGAGCTGCTGATGAGCACGGCCGGCGCCAGTGAGAGCCAGGCGAAGGCCTGTCTGTCGTTGGCGGAGATCTCCGCGCCGGACGCCTCGATCGACGACGCGGTACGCGGCCTCGGCGTCGAGCACCCGTTGCTCGACGAAGGGCTGGCAGAGCTGGTCGCGGTGCTGCAGACCGCCGCCGCGCACTCGCCCGGCCTGTGCGTCGCCGACCTGCGCATCGCCCGCGGTCTCGACTACTACACCGGCACGGTCTACGAGACCCAACTGCAGGGGTACGAGCGGTTCGGTTCGATCTGCTCGGGCGGCCGCTACGACGATCTCGCCTCGGCCGGGGCGGACCGGTTCCCGGGCGTGGGCATCTCGATCGGCGTGTCCCGGCTGCTGGGCCTGCTGTTCGGCGCCGACGCGTTGTCGGTCTCCCGGCCGGTGCCGACCTGTGTGCTGGTGGCGTTGCCGGCCGAGGCCGACCGGCCGGCCGGCAACCGGGTGGCCGACACGCTGCGTCGGCGGGGGATCGCCACCGAGGTGTCGCCGTCGGCGGCCAAGTTCGGCAAGCAGATCCGGTACGCGCAGCGCCGTGACATCCCGTACGTCTGGTTCCTCGGGGTCGACGGTGAGTCGGACAGCGTCAAGGACATCCGCTCGGGGGACCAGGTGTCGGCGGCCGCGGACGCCTGGTCACCGCCGTCGGCGGACCTCCAGCCGACGGTGACCGGCTGACAGTGACCCGGCTGACAGTGACCCGGCCGATGGTGACCTGGCTGGTCGACATAGCGGACATACGGCGGCGATAGCCGCAAGATCATCTGGGAAAGTGGCGGTGCGGCCCGACTTAACCTACGGTTGCGTAAGTTACGCTGTCGTAGGTTACCCCGGTAGGGAGAACGTCGTTGACCGTCGCCGCCACCACCCCGATGTCCCAGACCGCGCTGCTCGTCGAGCTCGAACCGGTGGTCGCCGAGAACCTTGACCGGCACCTCGGCCTGGCCAAGGAGTGGTTCCCGCACGAGTACGTGCCGTGGAGCGACGGGCGGACCTTCGACGGCCTGCTCGGCGGCGAACCGTGGTCGCCGGAGGACACGCAGATCCCGGACGTCGCCCGTACCGCGCTGATCGTCAACCTGCTCACCGAGGACAACCTGCCCTCGTACCACCGCGAGATCGCCACCCTGTTCGGTCGTGACGGCGCCTGGGGCACCTGGGTGCACCGGTGGACCGCCGAGGAGGGCCGGCACGGCACCGCCATCCGGGACTACCTCACCGTCACCCGGGCGGTGGATCCGGTCGCGCTGGAGCGGGCCCGGATGGTGCACATGTCCAACGGGTACGCCAACCAGCACGACGACGAGGTGCTGCACTCGCTGGCGTACGTGTCGTTCCAGGAGCTGGCCACCCGGATCTCGCACCGCAACACCGGTCGGGCCACCGGTGACCCGCTCTGCGAGCGGTTGCTGTCCCGGGTCGCCGCCGACGAGAACCTGCACATGATGTTCTACCGCAACCTGCTCGGCGCGGCGTTCGAGCTGGCGCCGAGCCAGGCGATGCGGGCGGTGGCGGATGTGGTCGCCGACTTCCAGATGCCGGGCGTGGGCATCGAGGGCTTCGCCCGCAAGTCGGTGGCGATCGCCATGGCCGGCATCTACGACCTGCGTCAGCACCACGACGAGGTGCTCGCGCCGGTGCTGCGCCAGTGGGACATCTGGAACGTCACCGGGCTGGACGCCGACGGCGAGGCGGCCCGGGACCAGATCGCCGCCCAGATGAACCAACTGGACACCGCCGCGTCCCGGTTCGAGACCCGGCGGGAGGAGCGGCGCGCCCGCGGCCGGTGAGTGCTGTCGCGGCACTTTGCGAACGATGAGGTACGGGTCCCGTGGCTGGTCGGCCACGGGACCTTCGTCGTGTGTGGTCCGTCCACGGTGTCCGTCCGGTCTGTCGACCGCACAGCCGTTCAGGTTCGTTGTGAGACGGGCTTAACGCGTTGGAAATCGATGGGTCGAGATTTATGAAACCCGGCGTCCCTACGTTTCGTGGCACCACGACTTCGGCTGAAGGGGAGTTGGATGCCACGACGCTTCCGGGGCGGCCTCGCCGCACTCTGTATATTGTCGACATTGGTTGCCGCGACCGCCTGCGCAGAGGACCCCACGTCCTCGGCCGGTGGCGGCGGTGACTCCGACACCATCAAGGTCGGTATCCTGCACTCGCTGAGCGGCACCATGGCGATCAGCGAGGTCACCGTACGCGACGCAGAGTTGCTCGCGATCGAGGAGATCAACGCCGCCGGTGGCGTGCTGGGCAAGCAGATCGAACCCGTCGTCGAGGACGGCGCGTCGGACTGGCCCACCTTCGCCGAGAAGGCGCAGAAGCTCATATCCCAGGACAAGGTCGCCACCGTCTTCGGCGGCTGGACGTCGGCCAGCCGCAAGGCGATGCTGCCGGTCTTCGAACGCAACAAGGCACTGCTGTGGTACCCGGTGCAGTACGAAGGGCTGGAGAGCTCCGAGTACATCTTCTACACCGGGGCCACCACCAACCAGCAGATCGTCCCGGCCCTGGACTACCTCGCCGAGCAGGGCCACCAGACGATCTTCCTGGTCGGCAGCGACTACGTCTTCCCGCGTACCGCCAACAAGATCATCACCGCGTACGCCGAGGCCAACGGCATGCAGATCGTCGGCGAGGAGTACACCCCGCTGGGCCACACCGAATACAGCACCGTGGTCAACAAGCTGCAGCAGGCCCAGCCCGACGCGGTGTTCAACACCCTCAACGGCGACAGCAACGTCGCCTTCTTCAAGCAGCTGACCAGTGTCGGCGTCACCGCCGAGACGATGCCGACCGTGTCGGTCAGCGTCGCCGAGGAGGAAGTCGTCGGCATCGGCCCGGACAACGTCGCCGGCCACCTGGTGGCCTGGAACTACTACCAGACCACCGAAGGCGAGCGGAACACCGCCTTCGTCGAGGCGTTCAAGGCCAAGTACGGGGCGGAGAAGGTCACCTCCGACCCGATGGAGGCCGGCTACAACGCGGTCTACCTGTGGGCGGCGGCGGTCGAGGCGGCCGGCAGCACCGACGTCGAGGCGGTCAAGGAGGCCGCCGGCGGGATCAGCATCGAGGCCCCCGAAGGCACGGTCACCATCGACGGCGACAACCAGCACGTCTACAAGACAGCCAGGATCGGCGTGGTGCAGCCCGACGGCCAGATCCAGGAGGTGTGGAACTCCGGCGAACCGATCAAGCCGGACCCGTACCTGACCGGCTACGACTGGGCCGAAGGCCTGTCGTAACAGGCCGATAGCAAGCGGAGGGAGGTGCCCGCCATGGCGGTACTCAACCAACTGGTCATCGGCGCGAGCATCGGAGCGGTGCTGCTCCTGATCGCGCTGGGACTGACGTTCACCTTCGGACAGATGGGCGTCATCAACATGGCCCACGGGGAGTTCATCCTGGCGGGCGCCTACACCGCGTACATGATGCAGGGGCTGGTCGGGGCGCAGGCCGTCCCGGCCGCCCTGCCGGTCGCGTTCCTCATCGCCGGCACCATGGGCCTGATCCTGGAACGACTGGTGATCCGGCGGTTCTACGGTCGGCCGCTGGACACCCTGCTGCTCACCTTCGGCGTCAGCCTGATCCTGCAGCAGCTGGCCCGGGACATCTTCGGTGCGCCGAACGTGCAGGTCACCGCGCCCGGCTGGCTCACCGGCGGGATCGACGTGGCCGGCATACAGCTGCCGTACAACCGGATCTTCATCATGGCCCTCGCGGTCGGCTGCGTGGTGGCGATCTCCCTCTACCTGAGCAAACTGTCCTACGGCCGGCGGATGCGGGCGGTGATGCAGAACCGGGAGCTGGCGGCGGTGACCGGGGTGGCCACCCAGCGGGTCGACCAGCTCACCTTCTTCATCGGCTCCGGCCTGGCCGGCGTCGCCGGGGTGGCGCTGACCCTGATCGGCCCGGTCGGGCCGTCGCTGGGCACCTACTACATCGTGGACGCGTTCCTCGTCGTCGTCGCCGGGGGGCTCGGACAACTACGCGGGGCGGTGATCGCGGCGGTCGCCCTCGGCGTGATCAACAGCTTCGTCGAATTCTGGACCGATGCGAGCCTGGCCAAGGTGGTGGTCTTCGCGGTGATCGTGGCCTTCCTCCAGTTCCGTCCGCAGGGCATGTTCGTCCTCCGTTCCCGGGCGCTGACATGAGCGCCGCCCGGACGACCGCCCGCTGGCCCGGACCGGTCGGCTTCGTCGCCGTCGGCGTGCTGCTGCTGGTCGTGGCACCGCTGGTGCTCAGCCCGTTCCGGCTCGACCTGCTGGCCAAGTACCTCTGCTACGCGATCGTGGCGGTCGGCATCTACCTGGCCTGGGGGCGCGGCGGCATGCTGACCCTCGGCCAGGGCGTGTTCTTCGGCCTCGGCGGCTACGCGATGGGCATGCACCTCAAACTCACCGACGCCGGTGAGGGCAACCTGCCTGACTTCATGGTGTGGAGCGGCGTGGAGACCCTGCCGGCCATCTGGGGGCCGTTCCGCAATCCGGCGTTCGCCCTGGTCATGGTGGTGGTGCTGCCCACCGTGGTGGCGCTGATCCTGGGCACCCTGGTGTTCCGCCAGCGGGTCCGGGGCGCCTACTTCGCCGTACTGTCCCAGGCCCTGGCCGCCGCGTTCGTGATCCTGCTGGTCGGCCAGCAGGGCCTCACCGGCGGCACCAACGGTCTGACCAACGTGCAGTTCTTCTTCGGCCTCGACCTGTACGACCCGACGCAGAAGCGGATCGTCTACTACGTCGCCGTCGGCGTGCTCGGCCTGGTGTTTCTCGCCGCCTGGCAGCTCACCCACAGCCGGTTCGGCAAACTGCTGGTCGCCATCCGCGACGGCGAGGACCGGGTCCGCTTCCTCGGCTACGACCCGGCCGTGGTGAAGACCATCGTGTACGCGCTGTCGGCGGCCATGGCCGGGATCGCCGGCGCGCTGTTCGTGCCGGTGGTCGGCATCCTCGGCCCGGCCGACCTCGGCGTCGTGCCGTCCATCGAGATGCTGGTCGCGGTCGCCATCGGCGGGCGCTTCTCGCTGGTCGGCGCGGTCGGCGGGGCGATCCTGTTCAACTACGGCAGCACGGTGCTCAGCGAACAGTGGCCGTCCGGCTGGCTCTACCTGCTCGGTGGCCTGTTCATCGCGGTGATGATGTGGGCGCCGCGCGGCCTCGCCGGGCTGCTCGCCGACGGCTGGGCGGCGGTACGGCACCGCTGGCCGGGCCGCGCCGGACCGACCGCACCGGTCTCCCCGGCGGCCACCACGGACGGCGCGGCCACCGACGCCGCCGGGCGGCCGGCCGAGACCAGCGTCGGGGTCGGAGGTGTGAAACCGTGAGCGGCAAACTGGAGGTACGCGGCCTTGACGTCGTCTTCGACGGCTTCCAGGCGATCAGCGACCTCGACCTGACCGTCGAGCCGGGGGAGCTGCGCTTCCTGATCGGTCCCAACGGTGCCGGCAAGACCACCCTGATCGACGTGGTCACCGGCCGGACCCGGCCGGCGTCCGGGTCGGTGCGGTTCAACGGCCAGGAGCTGGTCGGCCGCCGCGAGCACCGGATCGTCCGGCTCGGCATCGGCCGGACCTTCCAGACGTCGGTGGTCTTCGAGCAGCTCACCGTGCTGGAGAACCTCGACCTGGCGGCCAGTTTCCGCCGGCGGATGGTCGGCCTGCTGCGTCGCCGACGTGGGGTCTCCGACCAGGTGTCCCGGGCGCTGGACACCACCGGCCTGGCCGACCTGGCGTACCGGCCGGCCGGGGTGCTCTCCCACGGGCAGCGCCAGTGGCTGGAGATCGGCATGCTGATCGTGCAGCAGCCCAGTCTGCTGCTGCTCGACGAGCCGGTGGCCGGGATGAGCCGCAGCGAACGGGACCGTACCGGTGAGCTGTTGCGCGAGGTCGCCAAGGACCACACGGTGATGGTGATCGAGCACGACATGGAGTTCCTGCGCCGGTTCGCCAGCACCGTCACCGTGCTGCACGAGGGCCGGCTGCTCTGCGAGGGCACCGTCGCCCAGGTGCAGGCCGACCCGCGCGTGCAGCAGGTCTACCTGGGGCGCTCCGGTGAGGACGGCGCCGAACCCGCCGTACCGTCGGCTGTTTCCACACCGGCGGCCGCTGCCGGACCGTCAGCCGCTCAGGAGGCGTCGTCGTGAGTGCCATGTTGACCGTCGAAGGCCTCGACGTCTCCTACGGCCGGGCCCAGGTGCTGTTCGGGGTCGACCTGCAGGCCCCGGCCGGGTCGCTGGTCTGCGTGATGGGCCGCAACGGGGTCGGCAAGACCACGCTGCTGAAGGCGATCACCGGGGTGCTGCCGGTGCGGTCCGGCCGGGTGACCTTCGAAGGCCGCGACATCACCAAGCTGCGTACCCATGAGCGGGTCCGGCTCGGTCTCGGCTACGTCCCGCAGGGCCACGAGACGTTCCCGCAGCTGACCGTCGCCGAGAACCTGCAGGTGGCGGTCGAGGCGGCGCGGACCGACAAGGCTGCGGTCGACGAGGCGCTGGACCTGTTCCCGGCGCTGCGCGGGCTGCTGCGCCGCCGGGCCGGGTTCCTTTCCGGCGGCCAGCAGCAGCAGTTGGCGATCGCCCGCGCCCTGGTCACCCGGCCGAAGATGCTGCTGCTCGACGAGCCGACCGAAGGCATCCAGCCGTCGATCATCATCGAGATCGAGGAGGCGATCGAACGGCTGCACACCGAGGCCGGGCTGGCGATCCTGCTGGTCGAGCAGTATCTCGAACTGGCGCTGCGGCTGGCCGACCGGTTCGTCATCCTCGACGCCGGCGAGGTGGTCCGGGCCGGCGACAAGGAGGACCTGCGCGACGAGTCGGTCCGTCAACTGCTGTCGGTGTGATCCGGCCGGCTGGGCGGTCTCAGGTCGTCGGCGGGAGCTCGAACAGCAGACAGGACGAGGTGGCGTGGGCGGCCAGCCGGCCGGCGGCGTCGGTCAGTTTCGCCTCGGCGTACGCGGTGCGCCGCCCGCGCTGCACCACGGTGCCCTCGCAGCGCAGCGTGCCCGAGGCGAGCGTCACCGGGCGCAGGAACTTCACGTTCAGGTCGATCGAGGTGTAGCTCGTCCCGGCCGGCAGCACCGAGTGCACCGCGCAGCCGGCCGCGGTGTCCAGCAGGGTCGAGATGATGCCGCCGTGCACCGTGCCCAGGGCGTTGTAGTGGAACTCCTGCGGGGTCAGCACGGTGACCACCCGGCCGTGTTCGGGCTCCAACCCTTCGAGGCCCAGCATCACCATGACCGGTGGGGCGGGGATCTCACCGGAGGCCATCGCCTGCAACTGGCCCAGCCCGTCGAGGCCGTTCAACGCCGCCAGCCGCACCGTGGCGGGGTCGGTCCACGAGAAGGTGCGACTGCGCTGCGCCGCGTCCGGCGCCGGCTGCTGAGTCTGTGTCATGGACGCAGACTGGCAGCCGGTTGCTAGGTCTGTCAACGAGACCTAGCCTGGTCGGGGTGAGACCTACCGCACTCGACTGGTCCATCGACAACTGCACCATCGCCCGCACCATGGAGATCATCGGCGAGCGGTGGACCGTCGTCGTGCTCCGCGAGGTCTTCAACGGCGTACGGCGCTTCGACCAGATGCGCGAACGCACCGGCGTCCCCCGGCAGGTGCTGACCAACCGGCTCACCATGCTGGTCGACCAGGGTCTGCTGCGCCGCCACCCGTACCAGGAGCCGGGGGAGCGGCAACGCTACGAGTACCGGCTCACCGGCAAAGGGCTCGACCTGTGGCCGGTGCTGGTCGCGCTGCTGCAGTGGGGCGACCGGTACTGCGCCGACCTGGACGGCCCGCCGCTGGCCGTGGCCCACCGTGACTGCGGCGCCGAGGTCGGCGTCACGATGCGCTGCGCCGCCGGCCACGACGTCGCCGACCCCCGCGACGTACTGCCCCGCCCCGGCCCCGGCGCCCGCCGCCGCGAACCGACCGGCTGAAGCCCTACCCTGCGGGTGTGCACATCTCGCTCACCGCCATCGTCGTCGACGACTACGACCCGGCCATCGACTTCTTCACCACCGTCCTCGGCTTCGAGTTGGTCGAGGACTCCCCGTCGACGACCAACGACGGTCGCCCCAAGCGGTGGGTGGTGGTGCGGCCGCCCGGTGCCGAGACCGGCATCCTGCTGGCCCGCGCCGACGGCGACGCCCAGCGGGCGGCGATCGGCAACCAGACGGCCGGTCGGGTCGGCTTCTTCCTCCGGGTGGACGACTTCGAGGCCGCGTACCAGCGGATGGTCGACCACGACGTGCGGTTCGTGACCGCGCCGCGCACCGAACCGTACGGCCGGGTCGTGGTCTTCGTCGACATCGCTGGCAACCGCTGGGACCTGATCGGCCCCGCCTGAGCCTCGCCCCAGCTGGTCGGCCTGCGGCGGGCGTCACGCAGCTCCTCGCCGGGGGGGTGATCTACCCGAGCCTGCCAGTGGCTCCGCCTGACTTGTTCATCCTCGGGCAGAGCCACTGGCAGTATCCAGGGTTACGACCAGCATCTCGCTGGAGACTGTTGGTCGGGGGCGCATGTGTACGGTCGTGACTACCAGTTCGGGGGGAGATAGTTGGACTTGGTCACCCCGCGGTTGGTTTTGCTGATGCGGTAGTTGGACCCGCAGTTCGCCTTGGAGTACCCGCCGATGCCCACGCCGTTGCCGTAGGCGGTCTTCGTCGTGCCCGAGTTCACGTGGATGCACTTGGTCCATGCACGGTAGAAGCCTGTGCCACCCCGACACATGACCCCGTAGGTGGCGGTCCCGGGGGTAGCGTTGCAGTTCGTCGGCAGCGCGAGCGCCGGCGCGGCGGTGACCGTGACAACACCGAAGGTCGAAGCGAGCGCAAGAGCCAGGGATACCGCTACCCGTTTCGTGGTGCTGAGCCTGCGCCCCGCCCTGTTTTTTCTTTCTCGCACCTTGTTGTCCCTCTCTGTCGGTCGGTCGGTCCCAACCTCGGCATCGTGTCCGTAGCTCCTGCGGCGCAGTGTTCGCACCGTCAAGCCATCCGAATGAAGCTCATCAGGTTGGCTGCCGCCGAGATCCGCCGACTCGGTAACGCTCTATCATGTACAAGCTCGCGGGTTCGCCGCCAGTGCAACTCTGTCACAGGCCTGGAAGATCAAGTGACGTGGGCCTTGCCGGACCGCCGCCCTGGCCTCGGCCCGCACGGGCGATCCTTATGAGACGCAGCCTAGGCCCCGGTTCCGGCGGCGGCGTGCCGCTGGTGGTAGGTGCGGACCCGGTCCTCCACCTCGGCGCGCAGCGCCAGGAACTTCGGCAGCCGTTTGACGGCCAGGTCCCGTGGCCCGCCGTCCCGGTCCGGCGGCAGCTCCACCGGCAGGTCGGCGGCGACCCGGCCCGGGTCGCTGGCCAGCACCACCACCCGTTGACCGAGGAAGACCGCCTCCTCGACGTCGTGGGTCACCATCACCACGGTGGTGCCGGTGTCGGCCCACACGCGGCGGACGAACATCTGCATGTCCTCCTTGGTCTGCACGTCGAGGGCACCGAACGGCTCGTCGAGCAGCAGCACCCGCGGTTCACAGGCCAGCGCCCGGGCGATCGCCACCCGTTGGCGTTGCCCGCCGGAGAGCTGCTTTGGCAGCGCGTGCCGTAGCCCGGTCAGCCCGGTCTCGGCCAGGTACCAGGCGACCCGCCGGGCCCGTTCGGCCCGACTGATCGGCAGCAGCTCCAGCCCGAACGCGACGTTGCGTTCCACCGTCCGCCATGGATACACCGCACCGCTCTGCAGCACCAGCCCCCGGTCCGGACCCGGCCCGGTGACCGGCGCGCCGTCGAGCAGCACGCTGCCCCGGCTCGGTGGCGCCAGCCCGGCGATCAGCGACAGCAGGGTCGACTTGCCCGACCCGGAGGCGCCGACCAGGCAGACGAACTCGCCCCGGCGTACCGCCAGATCCACCCCGTCGAGTGCGCGCAGCGACCCGCCTGCGGCGGTCCGGAAGTCCTTGCCGACGCCGTCGAGACGCACCAGTGGCGCATCGGCGGGCGGGGCTGTGCCTGTGCCTGCGGTTTCGGCTTCTTTCATCCGGCCCACCTCCCGACCCGGTCGCGGGTGGTCCGCAACGCCAGGTCGATCGCCACCCCGATCAGGGCGATCACGATCAGTACGGCGAAGATGTTGTCGAGCTGGTTGAACCGCTGCGACCGGACGATCCGGTAGCCCAACCCGGACTGGGCGTTGATCAGCTCGGCGACCACGACGAAGTTCCATGCCGCCGCCGCGTTGACCCGGATCGCGTCGATCATGCCGGGCAGCGAGTGCGGCACGATCACCTTGCGCAGCACCTCGAAGCGCCGGGCACCCAGGGTGTACGAGACGTCGATCAGCCCGGCCGGCACGGTGCGGACCACGTTGGCGGTCATCAGGGTGTTGAAGAAGACCGTCGCGATGAAGATCAACGCCACCTTGGACGGCTCGCCCAGCCCCAGCCAGATGATCAGCAACGGGATGAACGCGCTGGCCGGCAGGTACCGCAGCAGGCCGATCATCGGCTCCAGCGCCGCCCGACCGGCCTGGAAGCTGCCCATCAGCAGGCCGAGCGGCACCGACACCGCCACCGCCAGGCCGAAGCCGCGCAGCACCCGGCCGACGGTCGCGGCGGTGTCGGTCCACAACTGACCCGTCCGGGCCATCTCCACCCCTGCCGCCACCGACTGCAGCGGCGACGGCAGGAAGTCCGGCTGCCCGTCGACCAGCATGCTGCCGATCTGCCAGGCGGCCAGCGGCACCACGATCGAGGCGACCGTCAACGTCCAGCGACCGGCCGCCGGGATCGGCGTCCGGATGGCCAGCAGCGCCGGGACCCGGCGGGCCGGGCGCCGCCGGGGCAGCGGCCCCCACGACGCCCGGCCCGCACCGTCGGTGGCCGCAGCCGGCTCCCGGGTGACGGTCACGGCGAGACCGCCGCCACGAACTGCCCGTCGAGCAGCCCGTCCAGCGGCGGTGCCTCGTCGACCAGACCAGTAGCCACCAGGAACTCGGCGATCGATCGGGCCTGGAAGTCCAGGTTGGCCGGGGTGTCGCCCGGTGCGAACGCCGCCTGGTTGTCGGCCAGGTCGAAGATCGTCGTCCCGGCGTCGTACGTGCGGTAGTCCTCGACGCTGACCCCGGCCTGCGCCGCCATGATCTCCACCGCCTCGTCCGGGTTGTCGGCGATCCAGCCCAGGGTGTCGAACCAGGTGTCCACCACCGCCTGGACCTGCTCCGGATGCGCGGCCACGAACGCCGAGTCGAACACCAGGTGGTCCGGGATCGCGCCGGGGTGCTCCGCCGAGGTGGCGATCGCCCTGCTGCCCTCGCGGCCCAGCGCGGTCGTGGTGAACGGGGCGAACGCGCCGACCGCGTCGACCTGCCCGGCCAGGAACGCGGCGGCGGCCGCGTCGGTCAGCAGCGGGCTGATCTCGACGTCGTCGGCGCTCAACCCGGCCTCGGCCAGCGCCAACAGCAGCAGGTAGTGGTCGACCGTGCCCTCCTCGATCGCCACCCGCTTACCGGCCAGGTCGGCCACCGAATCGATCCCCGGCGCGGCGATGATCTGGTCGTTGCCGGTCGAGTTGTCGTTGACCAGCACCACGGTCTGCGTCGCGCCGCCGCTGACCGACGACAGGGTGTCGTTGAGGGTCTGGCTGTTGGCGTCCAGGTTGCCGGTGGCCAGCGCGGTCAAACTGTCGGTGTAGCTGTCGAAGTAGGTCAGCTCGACGTCGACGCCGTTGGCTTCGAACAGGCCCTGCTCCTGCGCGACCTGCCAGGGAAACCAGCCCGGCCAGGCGCTGAAGCCCAACCGTACGGTGGTCGAGCCGTCGCCGTCGGCGGCGGAACCGTCGTCGCCGCAGCCGGCGGCGGTGACCAGCAGCGTGGCCGCGCAGACGGCGGCGCTCAGCGCCCGGGTGGGGGAGCGGCGGGAAGATCCGGCGGTACGTCGCATCTCTATGTCCTCCTGCGGAAAGGGACTTACGGGGGATCGGCGTCGCGGTGACTCAGTGGCTCAGTGGCGGGGCAGATGCCCGGCGCGGACCAGACAGCCGAGGGTGTCGCAGATGACCCGGGTGGCGATCAGCGAGGTGATCTCGGCGTTGTCGTACGGCGGCGAGCACTCCACCACCTCGATGCCCGCCAGGGGCTTCTCGGCGATCAGCTGGATGAACTTGAGGACTTCGCGGGGCAGGAAGCCACCCGGTTCGGGCCAGCCGGTGCCGGGCACGAACGCGGCGTCCAGACAGTCCACGTCGAACGACAACCAGACCGCCTCGGCACCGTCCCAGGCGACTTCGAGGGCCTTGGCGGCGGCGGCCTCGATGCCCATCTCGACGCAGTCGGTGACCGTCATGATCGTGGTGCCGCGTTCCCGGCCGGCCTTGACCCCGGGGCGGGGGGCCTGCCAGCCGCCGATGCCGATCTGCACCAGGTTCTTCGGCGGCACGTTCGGGATGTCGGTGGCGTGGAACCACGGGGTGGTGTGCATCCGCTCGTCGAGGTCGGTCTCCTGGGTGTCGACGTGCCGGTCGAAGTGGATGATGCCCAGGTTGCCGTCGAGGTGTTCGGCGACGCCGCGCACCGTCGGGTAGCCGATCGAGTGGTCGCCGCCGAGCACCACCGGGAACGCCCCGGAAGCGTAGACGTGGCTGACCGCCTTGGAGATCTGGTCGAAGGTCTTCTCGATGTTCGCCGGGATGGTGAAGACGTCCCCGAGGTCGGCGATCGTGATCGACTCACGCAGGTCGACGCCGAGTTCGAACGAGTACGGCCCGTACAGCGCGGAGATCTTGCGGATGCCCTGCGGCCCGAACCGGGTCCCCGAGCGGTAGGTCGTACCGCCGTCGAACGGCGCGCCGAGCACCGCCACGTCGTATTCGCCGCAGCGGCGCACGTCCTCGACGTACGGTGCCTTCAGGAAGGTGTTGATCCCGGCGAAGTGCGGCAGCTCGCCACGGGAGAACGTCGGGATCCGCTTGTCGACGATCGAGTCGGCGCCGGGCAGGCCGTACTCCAGGCCCCGGGCGATCTCCTCTTCCCACTTGGTGGTGGGCAGCTCGGCCTCGCGGGCGACCGCGTACGCCGCCTCCGGGCCGTAGTTGCCGTGCAGCTCGGGCTGGTCGCTGGGCTGCTGGTCACGGTGCTGGTGATTGTGGTGATGATGGTGGTGGAAGCCCACGGGCACCTCCGAATGAGGGCCTGGCTGAGGCACAGCCAGACATCCGGCTGCCTCCCGGGCTTTTGTCCCGCCGTGGAACGCCGCCCGCCACGCTGGCGGGTCCGACGTCTGCACCTCTCGGACCTGTCCCGTCCCCGGCTGCCCGTCTCTGGCTGCCCGGCGGCGGCGGAACCCTAGGTGCGCCTCACCGTTGGTGAGTCACCCCGGAGTAGACGCGCTTGTGGTTTCGGTCACTTTGCTGACCCGTTGCCGTCGGGTATCGGCTGCGCGCGGGCAGCCAGGTCGGACCAGACCCGCTCGTACGCGGCGACGTGCGCCGGCTGGTCGAGGTACATCGTCCCGGTCAGGGTGCCGAGCCGGACCAGCCCCGACCCGGCCGGCTGCCGTCCGGGGACCGTCGTGGCGGCGGCGAAGCACAGCAGGGTGAACGAGTTGGTCATGCCGGCGTGCGCGCCGCCGGCCAGCGGCAGCGTCCGTACCGAGATTCCCGGCCTGATCGCGAGCGCCCGCAGGTGGTCGAGTTGCGCCCGCGCCGTCTCGGCGTCGCCGACGGTACGCCGCAGCGCGCCCTCGTTGACGATCGCCTGCACCGCCGGCGGATGCTGGTGGGTCAGCAGGTGCCGCTGCCGCGCCGCCAGCTGGTCGAGGCGGGCGGCGGTGTCGTCGTCGCTGCGCAGACCGGCCGGGCACCGCAGCAGCGCCTCTGCGTACCCGGGGGTCTGCAGCAGGTCCGGTACCGTCGCCTGGCCGTAGCAGCGGATCAGCGTCGCGGACTGTTCGAACACCGGGTACGGGTCGGCGTCGATCGGCAGTCCGGCCAGCGCGTCGTGCCACCAGCGGCCGCCGTTGGGGCGGTCGATCTCCGCTGCGAGGGCGAGCAGCCGTTCCCGGGTCTCGTCGTCGGCCTGGTACAGCCGGCACATCGCTGACATGTCCGCTTCGTTCCAGCGGACCCGCGGGTCGCCGGCTTCGATCCGCCAGAGCGTGCTGTTGCCGCGTCGCAGCTTGTCGGCGGCGACGTCCTGGGACAGCCCGGCCTCGTACCGCAGCGCCGCCAGGCACCGCCCCACCTGACGCCGCAGCAGGGCCGTCCCGCCGGCCTGCGCGTTGGTGCCCGCCGTCCGGGCAGCCCGCCCGTTGTACGCCCCGGCCCGTCGGCCGTCACCCCTGCCAGTCATACCCGATAGCGTGAAGCATGACGTTGGCTCATGTCAACGTCTTAAGCCTAGGTCCAGTATCAAGGTCGTGAACCTTGAACTGGTCGGTGCGGCTGAGATCGGGCACATGCTCGGCGTCTCCCGTCAACGGGTTCACGTGATCACCCGTAGCAAGGGATTTCCGGAGCCGGTCGCAGAACTCGCCATGGGTTCGGTGTGGTTGAAGGCCGACGTCGAGCGGTGGATTCAGGAGAACCGGCCGCCCAAGATCAGCTGAGCCGCGTACCGCTGCGGTTCCGTAGTGGGGATCGACATTTCCGCACGCTGGCGTGGCTTCCCTGTGGCACGTGGTGCCCAAGATGCGGGAACGCGCTCCCGAATTACGAGACGGCGGGTCTATCGTCGGGGGCATGGCAGCCGTATACACGCATGGTCATCACGAGTCGGTGCTGCGCTCCCACCGCTGGCGTACCGCCGAGAACTCGGCCGCGTACCTGCTTCCGCACCTGCGGCCCGGCCAGGCGCTGCTCGACATCGGCGCCGGTCCCGGCACCATCACCATGGACCTCGCCGCGCTCGTCGCCCCCGGCCGGGTCACCGCCACCGAGGTCACCGACGAGGCGCTGTCACTGTCCCGCGCCGAGGCGCGGGCCCGGGGCGTCACGACTGTCGACTTCACCACGGCCGACGTACACGAGCTGCCGTTCCCCGACGACGCGTTCGACGTGGTCCACGCCCACCAGGTCCTCCAGCACGTCGCCGACCCGGTCCGCGCGCTCGCCGAGATGCGCCGCGTCTGCCGGCCCGGGGGAGTGGTCGCGGCCCGTGACAGTGACTACGACCGCTTCGCCTGGCACCCCGCCGTACCCGAGCTCGACGAATGGCTCGCGCTCTACCGGGCGACCGCCCGCGCCAACGGCGGCGAACCGGACGCCGGCCGCCGCCTGCTCTCCTGGGCACGGGCCGCCGGGTTCGGTGGCGTCACGCCCGGCGCCTCCGCCTGGTGCTACGCCACCGACGAGGACCGCCGCTGGTGGGGGACCATGTGGTCGGAGCGTATCGTCGCCTCCGAGATGGCCCGGCAGATCGTCGCCGCCGGCACCGCCACTCACGCCGACCTGCAGCGCCTCTCCGCCGGCTGGCTCCGCTGGGCCGACGCCCCGGACGGCTGGTTCGCCATCCTGCACGGCGAAATTCTCTGCCGTGCCTGACCCGGCGGGCCTGATCGATCGCCGTGGATTATCGGCGTGGTGCGTGACAAGCTGATTCGCATGGAGCTCGACGTCGGTCGGATGACCCTGCGTCTGTTGACGGTGTTCCGGAGTTCGCAGCACTCCTACGACTCGACGGACACCTGCCTGGTGACCGTCGTCCACGACGGCGTCACCGGCGTGGGTGAAGGCACACCGGCCTGGGCGCACGGCGAAACCGTCGAGCAGGTCGTCGCGGCGGTCGCCGAACACGGCAAAGACGTCCTCGGCCCGGACCTGTCCGATCCGGACCGGGTCCTGGATCGGGTGGCCGACTGGGACGGACCGGTCGGTGCGCGGATGGCACTCGACGGCGCGGTGCACGACTGGCTGGGCCGGTCCGCCGGCATGCCGACGTGGCAGTTGTACGGCGTACCGCGCATCCTGCCCGAGCCCACCGGGTACACGATCGGGCTGGGCAGCGTCGAACAGACCCTGGAGCTGGTGGCGAACGCCCCGCCGGTGGGCGCGTTCAAGATGAAGGTACGCGGTGCCGGGGACCTCGACCGGCTGGCCGCCGTCCGTGCGGTCACCGACCTGCCGGTGCGGATCGACCCCAACGAGGCGTGGGACCTGCGGACCGCGCAGGAACTGACCCCGGCCCTGCGCGCCCTCGACATTCAGCTCGTCGAGCAGCCGTTCCCGAGAGACGCGGTCGACGCCTACCGCCGCTACCGTGACGTGCCCGACCGGCTGCCGGTCTTCCTGGACGAGGGCTGCACCGACGTGGACAGTGCCCGGGCAGCCGCCGGCCTGGCCGACGGGGTGGTGGTCAAGCTGGCCAAGTCCGGTGGGGTGCGGGCCACCCGACGGGTGATGGAGGCCGCCCGCCAGGCGGGTCTGTCGGTGATGCTCAGCTGCAACTGCGAGTCGGAACTCGCGTTGAGTCAGGCCGCCCTGCTGGCGCCGCTGGCCGACCGCATCGACATCGACAGTCAGTTCCTGCTGCGTGATCCCCCGTTCCGCGGCCTGGGCCTCGACCAGGGGCGGATCGTCCTCGGCGACGCCCCAGGGCTGGGTGTGCTGCCGTCCGACCAGCACGCCGTCGGCGTCGTCGACCTGTCGACCGGAGTCGGCGTCCGGTCCGGCGGCGGGCCGGCCGACTGATGGCAGCACCGGCCACCCCCCGCGCGGCCGCAGACACCAGTCGCTGGCCGGCACCGCGCGGGCGCGCCTTCACCCGCGCCCAGTGGGCCGTGCTGATCGGCGGATTCCTGGTCAACGTCGGCTCGTTCTCGATCTATCCGTACCTGGCCGTGCTGCTGCGGGAACGCCTGGACGTGGGCATGGCACAGGTCGGGGTGGTGCTCGGGGCGGCGACCCTGGTGCAGTTCGCCAGTGCTCCGGCGACCGCCGCGGTGGCCGAGCGGATCGGCCTGAAACGGTCCCTGGTCGCCGCGCTGCTGCTGTACAGCCTCGGTGGGGCGGCGTTCCTCGCGGGACAGCGGGTCCCGGTGCTCACCGTCGCGGGCCTGCTGCTCATCTCCGGCGGCGGATCACTGTACTCGCCGGCGTACCGCAGCTATCTGGTGCACGACGTGGGCGACGAGCACCGGCCCCGGCTGGTGTCGGCGGGCAACGCCGCAGGCAATCTCGGCATCGCGGTGGGGCCGGTGGTGGGGGCGTTGTTCGTGCACCGTCCGGCCGTGATGTTCGCTGCCGTGACGACGGTGTACGCCGGTGTGGCGCTCGGTCACGTCTTTCTCCGCCGGGAGCGGCGGGTCGCCGACGCACCACCGGTGGAGCCGTTCCGGCGGATGCTGCACGGGGTGGCGGTGCTGCCGTTCGTCGTCACCGCCGTGTCGTTCTACGTGCACATGCAGTTCTACCAGTACCTCTCCAGTTACGCCCAGGGCCGGATGGCGACCCTGTTGTTCGGGGCGGCGATGATGGGCTACTCGCTCGGCCTGGTGGTGGTGCAGCCCCTGGTCGCCGAGCGGGTGGGGAGGATGAGCTACCCGGCGGCGGTGGCCATCGGATTCGGTGCCCTGGCGACCGGGATGGCCGCGTTCGCGGGTGGAAACGGTCCGGCGGTCGTCGGCGGGGTCGCCGCGATCAGCGTCGGCAGCGCCGTGTTGTTCCTCAAGAACGACCTCGAAGCGTTGGCGGGGTCGAGAAGGTCGGCGACGGTGGCCTTCGGTCAGCAACGGCTCGCGGTGGGGGTCGGTTCGTTCCTCAGCGGCGTCGCCGGGGGCAGTGTGTACGGGGCGTTCGAACGCGGCGGGTTCCTGCCCGGTTTCTGGCTGGTCGTCGCGGCCCAGTGCGTCGTTCTTCCGGTGCTCGTGCTCACCGTGGGGCGATGGCTGGGGCGTCGCCCAGCACAGGACGACTTGTAGTCGCGCTCATCCGGTCGGCGCGGGCCAGTCGGTTCCGGGCCAGTCGGTTCCGGGGCGGTCGATTCCCGGACGGTCGATTCCCGGGCGGCCGGCGACGGCGGCGGGCTGCGGGTCCTGGCCGGCCGAGGGCGGGCGGGCACGTCGCGCCCACGGCATGGTCGACCAGGGTTGGGCCAGCTCGTCTAGGGAGGTGATCTCGACCGGCTCCAACGTGTCCATGTCGAGTGCTTCGCGGTGGCGGGCGAAGACCTTGTCGACGTAGCGATGCCCGGTGTCGGCGCCGATCAGCAGGTGCATCCGTTCCGGGTGCCGGCGGGCCTCCCACCGGGCCGCGAGATACGCCGCACCGGTGGAGAGACCGGCGAAGACCGCATGAGACCGCATCAGCGCGATGGTGCCGGCCATGGCATGCCGGAAGGCGATCCAGTGCACCTGGTCGTACAGTTCGTGGCGGACGTTGTCGAAGGGGATGGCGCTGCCGATCCCGGCGATGATCGCGTCCGGATCCGGGAACCGCTCACTGCCGAAGCTGACGCTGCCGAACGGTTGCACACCCACGAGCCGGGTCGACGGCTCGTGAGCGCGGATCGGCAGAATCAGTCCGGCGCTGGACGCGCCGGTGCCGACGCTGGCGACGACGGTCAGCGGGACCTGTGGTACGGCGGCCCGGACGAGGGTCGCCAGTTCGGCGTAGCCGAGTCGGTGCACCGGGTCGTGGTACTGGCGCATCCAGTGCATGCCGGGGTTGGCGCGCAGGAGCTCCTGCACCCGCGCCACCCGTCGGTGCTGGTCAAGTCGTAGATCGCTCTCGACGGGCATCTGGTGCACGGTGGCGCCGAGGATCTCCAGCTGCGACCGGATGGTCGGGGTCACCGTGGTCGAGGCGACGATGTGGCAGCGCAGTCCGTACCGGTGACAGGCCATGGCCAGCGCGAGGGCGTAGATGCCGCTGGAGCTGTCGATGAGGGTGTCGCCGGGGCGGACGGTCCCCGCCGCCAGCAGCGTCCGTACCGCGCCGAGGGCGGCGTAGACCTTCAGGGTCTCGAACCGGGCGAGGACCAGGGTGTCCGACAGGCGGATGAGGCTCGGAGTCTTGATGGCATCGGTGACGTGCAGGTGTACCGGTGGCGGGGGCGTCGACGGGCCCGTGGACGGCATGGGCTGATCGCTCCTCTGACGTTTGTTGCATTGTCCCTGGTGGATGTGCTTGTTTTGGTGGAAGACTCCTGTCGCTCCGGTGTGGAGGCCGTGTCGAGTTGTTCTGCTGACAGGTTGGTCGCGCCGGAAGGCGGATTGGTTCCTGTGCTCTACCCCGTTGCGGTAGTGGTCAGTTTTCTTCGGTCAACGGGGAACTTCCGTACATCGTCGAGCGACCTGTAAGGCGTCAGTCGTCGCGCGAGTTCGGAGCTGCCGATGGAGTGGTTTGCAGACGACGGGTTCTGGGTGGACTTCGCTGGCGCGTTGTTCGCCCCGCACCGTCAGCAGGAGGCCCGGAGCTGGGTGGCGACCTCTCCGCTGCTGGAGGTCACGGCTGGGACCAGCGTGCTCGACCTCGGGTGCGGTCCGGGCACCTACGCCGTCCCGCTCGCCGCACGCGGTGCCAAGGTCACCGGGGTTGACCTCAGCGCGGCCATGCTGGACCGTGCCGACCGGGCCAGTGCGCAGGCCGGCGTGCCGGTACGTCTGGTCCGTGCCGACATGCGGGAGTTCGTGGAACGGGACCGCTACGACGTGATCATCAGTATGTACACCTCGTTCGGGTACTTCACCGATCCGGCGCAGAATCAGCTCGTGCTGCGCAATGCCTGGCAGAGCCTGGTGCCGGGCGGCCGCCTGCTGCTGGACCTGTTCAGCAAGGAGATCTTCGCCCGGTGGGCGGGAACCCCGAAAGTCGTCGAGGTGGACGGCGGATACCTGGTCATGCGGGATACCGTCCTGGACGACTGGACCCGGTTCCGCAGCGACTGGACCCTGATCCGGGGCGACACCGCCCGGCACGCCTTCTTCGAACAGTTCGTCTACAGCGCCGCCGAGATTGGCACCATGCTGAACGCCGCCGGATTCACCGACATCACCTGTTTCGGCGGCTTCGCCGGGGAACCGTACGACAATCACGCGCAGCGGCTGATCGTGCAGGCGCGCCGTCCCGTGCAGGCGAACCGTCCTCGGCAGGCCGAGGAGGCGGGGACGTGACCATCGCGTCGCTGGAGTCGCTGACGTTCGGCCTCACCCGGCTGCGTGACGCCGCCGCCGAGGCCGGACACCGGCTGTGCCTGCTCACCGGCGACCGGTCGGTCTACGCGTACGAACTCGACCGGCTCGGACTCGACGACGTGACGGTGATCGACGTCGACACCACCGATGTGGTCGCCTGTGCCGCCGCCCTTGACCGACTGCCCGACCTCGCAGGCCTGGTCAACTCCACCGACACGTGGATGTTGCCCGGGGCGACGTTGGCGGCCCGGTACGGCCTGCCCACCCTCGGCCCACAGGTGGCGCGGACATTACGGGACAAGGCGCAGGTCCGTACCCTGCTGCACCGGGCCGGCCTCAGCCGTGCCGACGCGCGCAGCGTGGCACCCACCGGCGAAGCGGTCACCGAAGCGGTCGCGGCGACCGGCTACCCGGTGATCGTGAAGGACTCGGCGGGTACCTCGTCCCGGTCGGTGTGGCTGGTCCGCGACGACGCCGAACGCGACCGGACCGCCCGCCAGGTCGCCGACGCCGCCCTGCTGGGCCGGCACCTGGTGGTAGAACCGTACTTCCCGGGCCCGGTCTACAGCGTCGAGACGGTCAGCTGGCGCGGGCACACCAGGCTGCTCGGGATCGCCGTGCACATCCACACCCCCGAACCTGTCCGCCGGGAGGAGGCCGTCGCCTTTCCGGTCGCGTTCCCGCCGGCCGAGTCGGACCGGCTGGCGACCTGGATAGGGGAGGTCCTCGCTGCGGTCGGGTTCACCGACGGCGTGGCACACACCGAGTTCGCCCACACCCCGGCCGGCCCGGAGGTCGTGGAGATCAACGGTCGGATCGCTGGCGCGGTCATCGGGGAGATGATGTGCCGGTCGCTCGGGGTGAACGTGTACGCCGCGGTGACCGACATCGCGCTCGGCCGCCGGCCCCGGCTGCTCGACGCCCCACTGGGCGCCGACCGTGGCTACGGCATGACGTTCCTGCATCCACCGGCGCCGGGCCGACTCGCCGGCTGGTGCGGACCCGAGCGGCTACCGCTGTTCCCCGGGGGCCCGGAGTTTTTTCCGACCGCCCAGGTCGGTGACCGGATCGTCCACCTCGCCGACCAACGCGGCTGCACCGCCCTGGTGATGGCCGAGGGGCCCACCGCCGAGATCGGCCTCTACCACTCGCTGGCCGCCGCCGGCACCGTCACCCACGAGATGCGACCGCTGGACTGAAGACCCGGACAGGAGCCCCATGAGCACGTACGGACCGGAGACCTACGGCGACCGCAACGCCGACGTCTACGACGAGTGGCACGCCGACCTCGACCCGACCGACGCCGTCGACTGCCTGGCCGACCTGATCGGGCACGGTCCGGCCGGCCCGGTCCTCGAACTGGCCGTCGGCACCGGCCGGGTCACGATCCCGTTGGCGGGTCGCGGAATCGATCTGCGGGGCATCGACGCCTCCGAGGCGATGGTGGCCCGCATGCGGGCCAAACCGGGCGGTGACCGGATTCCCGTCACCATCGGCGACATGGCCGACGTCGATCCCGGCACCGGCGACCGGTTCGCCATGGTCTTCGTCGTCTTCACCACCTTCTTCTTCCTGATGACCCAGGAGGACCAGGTACGGTGCTTCGCCAACGTCGCCCGGCGGCTGCTGCCCGGCGGGCTGTTCGTGCTGGAGTGTCTGGTGCCCGACCTCGCCCGCTACCAGCGGCAGCAGAGCGTCGACGCCCACCGCGTCGACCACGACCACGTCCGCCTGGTCGCGGTCCGCCACGACCCCGTCGACCAGCGTTTCGACGGACAGCACATCCTGATCAGCAACGACGGCATGCGGCTTGCCCCGGTGTCGATGCGCTACGCATGGCCCTCCGAACTCGACCTGATGGCCCGCCTCGCCAGCCTGCGCCGTCGACACCGGTGGGGTGGCTGGCGTCGGGAGCCCTACCTCGGCACCGGCACCCACGTCACCGTCTACGACAAGCCGGCCGGGCCGGACGCGTGACGTCAAGACCGGTCGGTGACGCCGAGGTCGATGGCGGGGGTCGCCGCGAGCAACGCCCGGGTGTACGGGTGGCGCGGGTCGCGGGTGACCTGCCCGGTCGGTCCCTGCTCGACGATGCGGCCGTGCCGCATGACCGCGACGCGGTTGGCGAGCTGCCGGACGACGGCGAGGTCGTGGGAGATGAACAGGCAGGCCAGGCCGAGCCGGTCGCGCAGATCGCACAGCAGGTTGAGGATCTTCGCCTGCACCGATACGTCGAGCGCGGTGACGGGTTCGTCGCACACCAGCAGGCGTGGTCCCAGCGCCAGCGCGCGGGCGATCGCCACCCGTTGCTGCTGACCGCCGGACAGCTGCCGGGGCCGGCGTCCGCCGACCGCAGGACCGAGCCCGACGAGGTCGAGCAGCTCGTCCACCCGTGCGGCGCGGGACCGGCCGTTGCCGACCCGGTGGATGTGCAGTGGCTCGGCGAGGGCCTGGCGCACCGTCTGAGCGGGGCTGAGGGTCAGGTACGGGTCCTGGAACACCATCTGGACCTGTCGCCGGTGTGCCCGCAGCGCGCGACCGCGCAGGGCGTGGACGTCGGCGCCGTCGAACCGCACCGATCCGGCCCAGGGCCGGTGCAGTCCGGTGACCACGCGGGCGAGGGTCGTCTTGCCGCAGCCCGATTCGCCGACGAGCCCGACGATCTCGCTGGCGGCGACCCGGAGCGTGACGTCCTCGACCACACTCTGCCGGCCCCGGCCGTGCCGCCGGGGGTGGTCGGCGGTGAGCTGTTCGATCTCCAGCATCGGTCAGCCTCCGTCCAGGTCGCCGAGTGCCAGAAGGGGCGGCGACGCTCCGGCCGCACGGGTACGGTGGCACGCCGAGCGGTGCGCCTGGACCGGACCCACCGGCAGCAGTACCGGCTGGTCATGGCCGCATCCTGCTACGGCGATCGGACACCGGGGAGCGAACGCGCAACCTGACGTGTCGTCCGGCCCGGCACCGGAGCGTCCCGGCATGGTGCGGAACCGGGTGCCCGGCGCCGCGCTGGAACGCGGCACGGCGTCGAGCAGGCCCCGGGTGTACGGATGGTTGGGGTGGCGCACCACGGTGTCGAGCGGCCCGTACTCCACGATTCGGCCGGCGTACATCACGGCCACGGCGTCGGCCAGCCGGGTGACCACCGCCAGGTCGTGACTGACGACGACCATTGCCATGCGCAGCTCGTCGCGGAGCTGCCCGAGCAGATCGAGCAGCCACGCTTGGACGGTGACGTCGAGCGCAGAGGTCGGTTCGTCGGCGACGAGCAGCTCCGGCGAACCCGCGATCGCGACGGCGATCTGGACCCGTTGCCGCATTCCGCCGGAGAGCTGGTGGGGATACTGGCCGGCGACCGTCGCCGGGTCGGGCAGACCGGCGAGGCGCAGCAGATCCTCGCTGATCCGGCGGACCGCCGCCCGCCGGCCCTGGCTGCCCGCGTTGCGGACCGCCTCGTCGACGTGCGCGCCAATGCTGCGCAGCGGGTTGAACACGGCGAGACTGTCCTGGAAGACCACCCCGACCCGGCGGCCGTTGATTTGGCGGCGTTCCCGGAGAGCGAGCCCGACGAGCTCATGCGCCGTTGACCCGGTCCTTAGCAGCGCGGAACCGGTGACGAGCGCGCCCGGGTCCAGCAGACCGAACGGTGCCAACGCCGAGGTGGTCTTGCCGCTGCCGGACTCACCGACAATCGCCAGTGTCTCGCCGCGGCGTACCGCGTAGGAGACGTCGGCGACGGCGCGGCGGACGCCGCCGTCCCGTGGATAGGCCACGGACAGGTCGCGTACCCGTAGTAGTACGTCGTCGTCGACCGTGGTCTCCGACTCGACCGTAGCCGGCACCCCGGGGGCCGGTCGCCTGGGGCGCGGCACCCGTAGCCGGTCCGGAAGGATCCAGCGCAGCATCGACGGCCGCTCGTCGCCGACGGCCAGCCGTTCGCCGAGCAGGTTGCTCGCGAACACGACGGCGGTGATCGCAACGCCGGGCGGGTAGGCCAGCCACCAGGCCGAGGCCAGGTATGGGCGGCCTTCGATGAGCATCTGGCCCCATTCCGCCTGCGGGGGTGGGATACCGAGGCCGAGAAAGCTCAGCGTGGCCACGCCGAGCACGATGGAGCCAACGTCGGTGCTGGCATAGACCAGGCACGGGGCGAGGGCGGGTGGCAGCAGATGACGGCTGATGACCCGCACCGGGCCGGCGCCGAGCAGCCGTAGCGCGTCCAGGTGCGGGCTGGCCCGCAGACCCGCGACGCGGGCGCGGGCGATCCGCGCGTACGGGGCCCATGCCCACAGCGACATCGCGACGACGAGATTCTCCACCCCGGGACCGCGTACGCCGATGACCGCCAGTGCCACCAGCATTCCCGGTAGCGAGACCGCCATGTCGACGATCCGGGCGACGATTCGGTCGACCCAGCCCCCCAGGTATCCGGCGACGGTGCCGGCGAGTACTCCGATGGTCACCGAGACCACTAGGACCGCCGCCGTGACGGTGAGTGAGATTCGTGCACCGTGCAGGAGCCGGCTGAGCTGGTCGCGGCCGAGCTGATCGGTGCCGAGCAGATGGTCCGCTGACGGTGGCAGCAGACTAGCCGACAGATCGTTGGCCGCCGGGTCGGCCGGCGCCAGCACCGGTGCCAGCAGCCCCACAAGCGCGAACCCGACCAGCGGCAGACCGACCAGCGCCGTCCGCACCGGCGCGGGTATCTTCCGCCTGCCGCCTCCGGCCGTCATCCGGTCTCCGACCGGACCTGGTGCGGGTGCCGACCGCCGGCCCGGCCCGGCCGACCCCACCGGGGCGATGTGGCGTCGGAGCGGACACCGGAGGTCCGACGGGACCGGGGATCGACGAGAATTTGTGCGACGTCGGCGAGCCGGTTGGCCAGGATGAAGCCTCCACCGAGCATGAGCGCGCTGGCCTGCAGGGCCGGCACGTCTCGGGCGGCGGCGGCGTGGACGAAGTACGCCCCGAGACCGGGCCAGCCGAAGATCTGTTCCACCACGACCGTGCCGACGAGCAGGCCGCCGACGATCATCCCGGCGACGGACAGGATCGGCCCGGCCGCGTTCGGCAGCCCGTCGCGAAGCACGATCGACAGTGGCCCGCTGCCCCGGGCCATCGCCGCCAGTACGTACGGCCGGTCGATCGCTTCCCGTAACGTGACCGCCACCACCCGGCTGAGCACTCCGGCCGCCGGCAGCCCGAGCACCGCCATCGGCATCACCCAGGTCGCGGGACCGGCCATGCCTGACGTCGGCACCAGTTGCCACCGTAGGGCCAGCAGCAGAACCAGGAGGTAGCTCAGCCAGAACGCCGGCACCGACGTCGCCAGCAGCGCCCCGATCCGCAGGACCCCGCGCAGCGGCCCCCGGCCGGCCATCGCCCCGGCGACTCCGACGGTCATCCCGACCACGACGGCCACCACGACCGATCCCGTCACCAGGCCCGCCGTCACGGTCAGCCGGTCGGCGATCTCGGGGCCGATCGGCAGGTTCGTCCGCAGCGACAGTCCGAAGTCGCCGGTGCTCGCGTCGGCCAGCCACCGCAGGTACCGTACCGGGGCGGGAGCGTCCAGCCCCAGTTCGGAGCGGACGGCCTCGACCTGCTCCGGCGTCGCCGGCCGGCCGGCCCGGGTGGCCGCCAGCACTGCGGCGGGATCGCCACGGGCCAGCAGCACCAGCGCGAACGTTCCGGCCGACAGCGCGAGCAGCACACCGACGGTGTCGACGGTCCACCGCACGAGGTGGCCGCCGACGGACCGTGGCCGTCCGAAAACGCTCACCCGAGGGTGACTCCGGTCAGTTCGAGATCCACGTCGGTGGGCGGCACCGCGAAGCCGTTCACCTCGTCGCGCACCGCCCAGAACCGAGGCCGGTACACCAACGGGACGAACCCGGTGTCGGCGGCCACCGCCTCGTAAAGGTTCTGATAGGACTCGGCGCGAGCGGCTGGGTCGGCGGCGAACAGCGCCTTGTCGACCAGGTCCTCGATGGTCGGCGTCACCCACAGCGGCGCCCGCGCCCCGTTGGTGAACAGGGACACGATCGAGCTGGACGGGTCGTACGGTGCGCCGAGGGTCTCGAAGAAGGTCAGGTCGTACCTGCCCTCGGCCCGCTCGTCGTAGTAGGCGGCGGCGTCGACCGGAACCAGTTCCACGCCGATCCCCACCTCCTGCAGGGCGGCGGCGATCGCGGCGGCCATGGTGCGCGGGTCGAGCTGCCCCTCGGCCGGTGCGGCCGGAATGAGCAGCCGCAACGACAGCGGCTCGCCGTCGCGGGTCCGGGTCTCCCCTTCGCGGAGGTAGCCGGCGGCGTCGAGCACCCGCTCCGCGGCCGCCCGGTCGAAGTCGACCGGCAGATCGGTCCCGGAGTCCGGCACGTTCGGTGGGAACACCCGGCGGGCCGGTTCCGCATGGCCCAGGAACAACGCCGTCGCCAGCGCCTCGGTGTCGATCGCCCGGCCGACGGCCTCCCGGACCGCCCGGTCGCCGGCGGGGCCGTCGGGGTTGAACCCGAGCAGGATCGAGACGTCCGCCGCGCCGGTGAGCAGCCGTACGCCGGCCCGCTCGCGCAACGACTGCGCCTCCACCGGCGTGATCGGGGCCAGGTAGGCGCCGCCGATCAGATCGATCTCCCCGTTGGTGAGCGCGTCGACGCGGGCCTGGGAATCCGGGATGACCGTGAACTCGAGCCGCTCCAGACTTGGCTGCGGCCCCCAGTAGTCGTCGTTGCGCTCCAGCACGGCGCCGGTGGCGCCGTTGGAGACCAACTTCCACGCTCCGGTACCTACCGGGTCCTGGAAGGTGCCGTCGGTGCCGGCGGACTGCGGGCTGAGTAGCCGGACGGGACGGACGATCGACAACTCCTGCAGCAGCGGCTCGTACGGTTCGGACAGGGTGAGCACGACGGTGTCCGGATCCGGGGCGTCCACAGCGGAGACGATCTGCGAGGCCCGGAAGAACGAGAAGCGTCCGTTGCCCACCCACCGGTCGAAGTTCCACTTGATGGCCGTGGCGTCGACCGGCGTTCCGTCGGTGAAGTGCACGTCGTCGCGTAGGTCGAAGCTCACCTGCCGACCGTCCGGTGCCACCGTCCAGGACTCGGCCAGGCCTGGCTCCAGTTGCCCGTCCTCGCCGTAGCTGACCAGCGGCTCGTAGATGGCGTCGAGGAGCAGGAAGTTGCCGGTGAACGCGTGCGGGTCCAGTGCGCCCGACTCGGTGCCCAATCCGATTCGCAACGTCGTCGAGGTGGTGCCACCACCGGAGTCCGCGCTGCAGGCTGTGGTGAGTCCGATCGACGCGGCGAGGACGGCGGCAAGCATGCGGGGTCGCGGCACGGAGCACTCCAGATAGATGTCAGTCGATAATACGTCCCGGGGTTCGATAGGAGTAGTCGGCGCAACGGCATCGCTGGTTCCCGGCACACTCGTTTCGATACCGCGGATCGGCGGCGCGCCGGATCCGGATCATCGGGTCCCACGGTCGCGGGCCGGAGGGATAGGCCGGCTCTACGGTCGCGGGCCGGGGGTGACGAGTCGGCGTACGGCGGTGGTCACGCTGGCCCGGCGCGCGGTGACCGACGTCGGTGCCGGATCGTCGTAAGACCGGGCGACGGCGAGGACGACGGCGAGCAGTTCGGCGGGCGGGAGCGTGTCATCGACCCGGCCGGCGGCCTGGGCCTCGGCCAGGGAGGTCAGCTTGCGCTGCGTCGAGTGGTGGTTCTGCTCCATCCGGGCGAGTTCGCCGGGGCGTTCGAGGGTGTGCCACTGCAGCAGTCGGAGCAGGTCCGGGTGTGCGACGCCGAAGTCGAACATCGCGACGGCGTAGCCGGGCAGGTCGTCGGCGTCGAACGGCACCGCCTCGATGAACCGCTCCAGGTGGGTGGCGAGGGTGGTGTCGAAGAGCTGTTCCTTGCTGCCGAAGTACGCGTAGATGAGCTGCTTGTTGGCGCCGGCGCGCTCGGCCACCCGGTCGACCCGGGCGCCGGCCAGTCCGTGGGCGGCGAACTCGACGGTGGCGGCGTCGAGGATCCGTTGCTTGGTGGCGGTGGAGTCGCGGGCCATGCCGCCAGCCTACCCAGAACCAACTGGTTGGTTGACAACTGTGCGCGCGGCGTGGATGATGTAACTATCTAGTTGGTTACCTGCAGGGAGAGATCATGAGCGACAAGGTCGCCATCGTTACCGGCGCCTCCTCCGGCATCGGCGAGGCCACCGCCCGCAAACTGCGCGCCATGGGCTACCAGGTCTACGCCGTCGCCCGCCGGCTCGACCGGATCGCTCCGCTGGCCGACGTCGGCATCCGGCCCGTCCGGACCGACGTCACCGACGACGCCGCACTGGTCGACCTCGTCGAGCAGGTGCTGGCCGAGTCCGGGCGGATCGACGTGCTGGTCAACAACGCCGGCTACGGCTCGTTCGGCGCGGTCGAGGAGGTGCCGATGGACGAGGCCCGCCGCCAGTTCGACGTCAACGTGTTCGGCCTGGCCCGGCTGGCGCAACTGGTGCTGCCGCAGATGCGCCGGCAGGGCAGCGGTCGCATCGTCAACATCTCGTCGGTCGGCGGGAAACTCTACGAGCCGCTCGGCGGCTGGTACCACGCCACCAAGTTCGCCGTCGAAGGACTCAGCGACTCGATGCGGATGGAACTCGCCCCGCTCGGCATCGACGTGGTCGTCATCCAGCCCGGTGCGATCGCCACCGAATGGCCCGCCATCGCCGGTCAGCACCTGCTCGCCACCTCGGGGCACGGCCCGTACGCCGACCAGGCGGCCCGCAGCGCGGCCATCTTCGCCGTCGAGGACGGCGGCCCGGCGTCGCCGCCCTCGGTGGTCGCCGACGCCGTCGCCAGAGCGGTGCGTGCCCGCCGGCCACGGACCCGCTACCCCGTCGGCCGCGGCGCGAAGATGATCCTGGCGGCCCGGCGGATTCTGCCCGACCGAGGCTTCGACCGGTTCGTCCGCATCATGCTGCGTACCCTTGTCCGCGTCGCCAACAGGTACGACGCCCGCCAGGCCCAGCTTGCCCGCGACGGTGCCTGAGCCGGTCAGGGCGTGGTTCCGGCCGAGGACAACGCGGCCAGTTCCTCGGTCAGCAGCCCGGTCAGCAGCTCGACCTGCCCCTGATGCTCCGGGCCGGTCAGGTGCCGGCTCGGCATCTCCACCAGCATCACCAGATACAGGTGCATTCGGTAGAGAGCCAGCCTGCGGCGTACCCGATCGTCGTCGAGGTCGACCGCGGCGTTGCCGGCGGCGGCGCGGTAGCCGCGCAGGAACGGATGCTCCGGTTCCTGCTCGGCCCGACGGAACAGCAGCGGGGCGACCAGATCCATCAGCGGATCGCCGTAGAGGTAGCGTTCACCGTCGACCAGGCCGGTCAATCGCAGTACGCCGTGCGCGTCGCAGGCGGCGAGGACGTTGCCGTCCCAGCCGTCCCAGTGCAGCAGGGCCGGCCGACGTACCGTGTCGAGCAGCCCGGCGTGCCGGGCGAGCAGCGACCGGAACCGGTCGGGTGACGCCGGCAGCCGCACCGACCAGTCGGCGGCGTCGGCGAGCAGCTCCTCGACCATCGCGGTGAACGCCGCCGCCCAGGTCGCCGCGCCCGCCCGGCCGCCGTCGTAGCCGAACCGTCCGCCGGTGATCCGGTGCAACGCCGCGTACGCCACCCCGAGGTCGTGCCGCACAGCACTGTCATCGGGCGGTTCCGCGCTTTCGGCGATGGTCGGCAGGTTGCGGCCCGGCAGCCGGACGGTGACCAGCCAGTCACCGGCGCCCGGGTCGACCCCGTGGTGCAGTACGGCCGGTACCGGCACCTGCGGCGCGTGTGCCGCCGCCAGCCGCAGGTACCGCGCCTCGGCGGCGATCATGCCGCGTTCGTAGCGCAGCACCGGCACCTGCGGGGGCGGTCCGACCTTCAACACGACGCTGCGCCCGTCGGCCAGCTCGGCCGACCAGACGGCGGCGAACCAGCCGCCGTCCAGCGGTGCGCAGTCGACCACCCGTGGCGGCGGGTCGAACGACGCCGCGAGGTAGCGCTCAACGTCGGCGGTGGTCAACGCCCGGCGTGTCGGGCTCGCTCCGTTGGCCATGGACCAATTCTCGTCCGCGCCTTGTCGGTGGGTCTGGGCGATGTCGGTGGGCTGTGGCAGCATCGCGCGGGTGACCGTCAGCGTGAGGCAGGAAGCCTGAGGCAGGAAACGTGAGGCAGGAGCAGCACCTGGGCGATCTGGCGCGGCTGCGCCGGGTGCGCGACCGGATCGACCGGGAGTACGCCCGGCCACTCGATGTCGAGGCGCTGGCCCGTGGCGTGCACATGTCGGCCGGGCACCTCAGCCGCGAGTTCCGGCGCGCCTACGGCGAGTCGCCGTACTCGTACCTGATGACCCGGCGCATCGAACGTGCGATGGCGCTGCTGCGCCGGGGTGACCTGAGCGTCACCGACGTCTGTTTCGCGGTCGGCTGCGCGTCGCTGGGCACCTTCAGCACCCGGTTCACCGAGCTGGTCGGCGTCCCGCCCAGCGTCTACCGGCGCCGGGCCGGTTCGGCGCGCCCGGAGATGCCTGCCTGCCTGGCAAAACAGGTGACCAGACCGATCAGGAATCGAGAAGCGCGGGTCCCGGCGGCGCAACTAGCGTGACCGCCATGGACATCACGATTCACTCCAGCTTCCTGCCGCACGACGCCGCCGACGCCGCGTTGGCCTTCTGGCGCGACCTGCTCGGTTTCGAGCTGCGTCTGGACGTCGGCTACGACGGGATGCGCTGGCTCACCGTCGGCCCGGTCGACCAGCCCGGTACCGCGATCGTGCTGCACCCGCCGGGTGTCGACCCCGGCATCACCGACGACGAGCGCCGTACCATCACCGAGATGATGGCCAAGGGCACCTACGCCGGCATCCTGCTGGCCACCAGCGACCTCGACGGGGCCTTCGAGCGGCTGCAGGCCGGCGACGCGGACATCGTCCAGGAGCCGACCGAGCAGCCGTACGGGGTCCGCGACTGCGCCGTGCGGGACCCCGCCGGCAACCTGATCCGCATCCAGCAGACCCAATAGGTAGGGGATTCGATGAGCAGGGCCACCGCGTCGGGGGAGCGGCCGTCCACCCCGCACGCCGCCGACAGTCACGACCTGATCCGGGTGCACGGCGCGCGGGTGAACAACCTCAAGGACGTCAGCGTCGAGATCCCGAAACGCCGGTTGACGGTGTTCACCGGGGTCTCCGGCTCGGGCAAGAGTTCGCTGGTGTTCGGCACGGTCGCCGCCGAGTCGCAGCGCCTGATCAACGAGACGTACAGCGCCTTCGTGCAGGGGTTCATGCCGACGCTGGCCCGGCCCGAGGTCGACGTGCTCGACGGGCTGACCACGGCGATCATCGTCGACCAGGAGCGGATGGGCGGCGATCCGCGGTCCACGGTCGGCACCGCCACCGACGCCAACGCGATGCTGCGGATCCTGTTCAGCCGGCTCGGTCAGCCGTACGTCGGCCCGCCGAACGCGTTCTCCTTCAACCTGGCGTCGGTACGGGCCAGCGGGGCGATCACCGTCGAACGCGGCGCCAGCAAGACCACCAAGCAGACCTTCACCCGGCTGGGCGGCATGTGCCCGCGCTGCGAGGGCCGGGGGTCGGTCACCGACTTCGACCTGACCGCGCTGTACGACGACAGCAAGTCGCTCAACGAGGGCGCGCTGACCATCCCCGGCTACAGTGTCGACGGCTGGTACGGGCGCATCTTCAGCGGCTGCGGCTTCTTCGACCCGGACAAGCCGATCCGCAAGTTCACCAAGTCGCAGCTGCACGACCTGCTCTACAAGGAGCCGACCCGGATCAAGGTCGACAACGTCAACGTGACGTACGAGGGCCTGATCCCGCGGATCCAGAAGTCGTTCCTGGCCAAGGACGTCGACGCGATGCAGCCGCACATCCGGGCGTTCGTGCAACGGGCGATCACCTTCACCACCTGCCCGGACTGCGCCGGCACCCGGCTGAACGAGGCGGCCCGGTCGTCGAAGATCAACGGGATCAACATCGCCGACGCCTGCGCGATGCAGATCAGCGACCTCGCCGAATGGGTCCAGGATCTGGCCGAGCCGTCGGTCGCCCCGCTGCTGACCGCGCTGCGGCACACCCTCGACTCGTTCGTCGAGATCGGCCTCGGCTACCTCTCCCTGGACCGCCCGGCGGGCACCCTGTCCGGCGGCGAGGCGCAGCGCACCAAGATGATCCGGCACCTCGGGTCGTCACTGACCGACGTCACCTACGTCTTCGACGAGCCGACCATCGGGCTGCACCCGCACGACATCGCCCGGATGAACAACCTGCTGCTGCGGCTGCGGGACAAGGGCAACACGGTGCTGGTCGTCGAGCACAAGCCGGAGACGATCGCGATCGCCGACCACGTCGTCGACCTCGGCCCCGGTGCCGGCACCGCCGGCGGCGAGGTGATGTTCGAGGGCACCGTGGACGGGCTGCGGGCCAGCGCCACCGTCACCGGCCGGCACCTCGACGACCGGGCCAACCTGAAGAAGACGGTCCGCGAGCCCACCGGCACGCTGCAGATCCGTGACGCGAACGCCAACAACCTGCGCGACGTCGACGTCGACATCCCGCTCGGCGTGCTGGTCGTGGTGACCGGGGTCGCCGGCTCCGGCAAGAGTTCGCTGCTGCACGGGTCGATCCCGGCCGACGCGGGGGCGGTGTCGATCGACCAGACCGGCATCCGAGGCTCTCGGCGCAGCAACCCGGCGACGTACACCGGGCTGCTCGACCCGATCCGCAAGGCGTTCGCGAAGGCCAACGGGGTCAAGCCGGCACTGTTCAGCGCCAACTCCGAGGGTGCCTGCCCGACCTGCAACGGTGCCGGGGTCATCTACACCGACCTGGCGATGATGGCCGGCGTCGCCACCGTCTGCGAGGACTGCGAGGGCCGGCGGTTCCAGGCGGCGGTGCTGGAGTACCACCTCGGCGGCCGGGACATCAGCGAGGTGCTGGCGATGTCGGTGGCCGAGGCCGAGGAGTTCTTCGCGGCCGGTGACGCCCGAACCCCGGCTGCGCACGCCGTCCTGCGACGGCTCGCCGACGTCGGGCTCGGCTACCTCACCCTCGGCCAGCCGCTGACCACCCTGTCCGGCGGAGAACGGCAGCGGCTCAAGCTGGCCACCCACATGGCGGACAAGGGCGGCGTCTACGTCCTCGACGAGCCGACCACCGGCCTGCACCTGGCCGACGTCGAGCAGCTGCTCGGCCTGCTCGACCGGCTGGTCGACGCCGGCAAGTCGGTGATCGTCATCGAGCACCACCAGGCGGTCATGGCACACGCCGACTGGATCATCGACCTGGGGCCGGGTGCCGGCCACGACGGCGGCCGGATCGTCTTCGAGGGCACCCCGGCCGACCTGGTCGCGACCCGCTCCACGCTGACCGGCGAGCACCTCGCGGCCTACGTCGGCGGCTGAGCCCCGGCCCGGTCTGGTGCGGCCCGGTCTGGTTCGGCCCGGCCGAGGCGGTCTGGTTTGGCCCGGTCGAGTTCGGCACGGACGCCGCGGGCGGTCGGGCCGGTCGCGGTGACCAGCATCGCCGGCCCGCCGGCCAGCGGCAGCCGGGCCGCGCCGGGGCCGAGCGGAATGGCTGCCGGGGGCCCGCCGGCCGCCCACTGCGGCCGCACCACCAACACCGAACCGGTCGCCTTCGCCCCGGCGAGCACCGCCGGCCCGGCCCAGCCGTCGGCGCGCGGGCCCACCGCCAGGTCGGTGCGCAGCACCGTGCGGCCCGCGTACCGGACGGTGGTGTCGATCCGGGCGTCGCCGGACGGCTCACCGTCGCGCCCGCAGACCAACTCCTCCCGCCACACCAGGGCCGCGCCGTCGGCCAGCTCCACCACCGACCGGGACAGGTGGTGGCAGCCGGCGGCGGCGATCAACGGCTCCGGCAGCCAGCGCAGCTCGCCGCCGGCCGCGACCCGGACCAGCATCTGCAGCGTCGACCGCCGGCCGTCGGGCCCGGGCAACGCCAGCGACGCCGCGACAGTACGCAGACACACCCGCGCCCCCGGCCCGACCTCGACGTCCAGCCGCAGGTCGTCGCCGCCGAGCGGGCCGGCCGCCGCGCCGACCAGATGCACCTGGACTTCGCCGCCGTCGCCGGCCACTGCCGGGCCGGTGCGGCGCAGCACCAGCGGCGGCTCGCCGCGCAGGCAGACCAGCCGGGTCCGCCCGCCGGCGTCGACCTCGGCGACCAGCCGGGCGTGTGCCCGCATCAGCAGGCGACCTCCGCCGGGGTCTGGGCGCGGGCCCGCAGCAGCCCACGGATCCAGTCGGCCACCGGAGCCGCCGTCCGGTCCTGCACCAGCGACAGGAACACCGTCGGCAGCTCGCCCCGGCGGGCGGCGGCGTCGCGTTCCATCACCGACAGGTCGGCGTTGACCAGCGGCGCCAGGTCCGTCTTGTTGATCACCAGCAGGTCGGCGGTGCTCACCCCCGGCCCGCCCTTACGCGGCACCTTGTCGCCGCCGGCCACGTCGACCACGAAGATCTGCTGGTCGACCAGGCCCCGACTGAACGTGGCGGTCAGGTTGTCCCCGCCGCTCTCCACCAGCACCAGATCGAGGGCGCCCAACTGGTCGGACAGGTCCTCGATAGCATCCAGGTTGGCGGAAATGTCGTCGCGGATCGCGGTGTGCGGGCAGCAGCCGGTCTCCACCGCCCGGACCCGCTCCGCCGGCAGTACGCCGTTGCGTAGCAGGAAGTCGGCGTCCTCGGTGGTGTAGATGTCGTTGGTGACCACGGCCAGCCGCAGTTCGTCGGCGAGCGCCCGGCACAGCGCGGCGACCAGCGCGGTCTTGCCGGAGCCGACCGGCCCGCCGATGCCGATCCGCAGCGCGGGGGAGTTGTCCGGCAGCCGGGGCGGGTGCGGGTCGACCCCCGGATCGGGGTGGGTGTGTGGCACCTCCCCGTCGGTGTGCGCGTGCGGTTCGGTGTGCGCGTGCGGTTCGGCGGACCCGCCGTGGACGTGGGTGTGTGGTTCAGGACGCAAAGAGACGCACCTCCCAGGTGGCGTGGTGTTCGGCGTCGACCTCCGGGATCGGGGCCGAGCCGGCGGGCAGGTCGTCGACCGGCCGGTCGGCCAGGGCGGCCGCTCCGGCGGCGACCGCGTCGATGTCCGGCGCGAGCCGGGCCAGCAGGCCGTGCACCGCGTACGGGTCGAGGCCGAGCAGCCGCACGGCGGCGCTGGCCGGTCCGGTGACCGTGGTGTACGCGGCGGCCAGCGCAGCCTCGGCCGGGCCGAGCCCGGCGGCGGCTGCGACCACGCCGAGCGCGACCGGCTGGTGGCGGTCCCGGGGGCCGCCCGCCGGCAGCGCCCAGATGCCGCGTCCGGCGCGCAGCAACGCCCGACCCTGTGCCCGCGACGCGCGGCGCAGCGCGGGCGACGGGGTACGCGCGTCGATGCCTTCGTCGAGCGCGTCCAGCCGGCCAGGGCCGGCCCCGTCGGCGGTCGCCCCGTCGGCGGCTGCGGCTGCGCTGGCCGCGGCGGCCGCGAACGCGGCGGCGGTGCGCCCACCGGTGCCGAGCCGGCCGGTCAGGTACGCCGCCACACCGGCCAGGTCGCGGACCCGGCCGGCGACGACGGCCGCCTCCAGCCCGCTGGAGTGGGCGTGCCCGCCGGCCGGCAGCCGGCCGTCGGCCAGCACCAGCAGCGTGGCGAGCCCGCTCATCGACGGGTCCGGACGTGACAGGTGATCATCGGCCGGTCGTCAGAACAGGAAGTAGCGCTGCGCCATCGGCAGCTCCGTCGCCGGGGCCGGCTCGACCGTCTCCCCGTCGATGCGCACCGTGAACGTGTCCGCGTCGATCTCGATCCGTGGGGTGGCGTCGTTCAGCGGCATGTCCGCCTTGCCCCGCCGTCGGGTGTCGGCGACCGGGGCGAGCCGGCGTCGGATCCCGAGCCGGTCGCCGAGCAGCGCGTCGATCGCCGCCGGCGCGACGAACGCCAGGCTGGTGGCGGCGGGCACGGTGCCGTACGCGCCGAACATCGGCCTCGGCAGCATCGGCTGCGGGGTCGGGATGGACGCGTTCGCGTCGCCCATCTGCGCCCAGGCGATCATGCCGCCCTTGATCACCAGATGCGGCCGTACGCCGAAGAACGCCGGATCCCACAGCACCAGGTCGGCCAGCTTGCCCGGCTCGACCGAGCCGATCTCGCCCTCGACGCCGTGCGCCACCGCCGGGCAGATCGTGTACTTGGCGACGTACCGCCGGGCCCGCATGTTGTCGGCCGGCCCGTCGCCGGGCAGCGACCCACGTCGGGCCTTCATCACGTGCGCGGTCTGCCAGGTCCGCAGGATCACCTCGCCGATGCGCCCCATCGCCTGCGAGTCGGAGCCGATCATCGAGATGGCGCCGAGGTCGTGCAGGATGTCCTCACCGGCCATCGTGCTGGGCCGGATCCGGCTCTCGGCGAACGCCAGGTCCTCCGGCACGCTCGGGTTCAGATGGTGGCAGACCATCAGCATGTCGAGGTGTTCGTCGAGGGTGTTGACGGTGTGCGGGCGGGTCGGGTTGGTCGATGACGGCAACACGTTCGGTTCGGCCGCCACCCGCATGATGTCCGGCGCGTGACCGCCGCCGGCCCCTTCGGTGTGGTACGCGTGGATCGACCGGCCGGCGATCGCGCCGAGGGTGGACTCCACGTACCCGGCTTCGTTGAGGGTGTCGGTGTGGATCGCCACCTGCACGCCGGAGGCGTCGGCCACCCGCAGGCAGGCGTCGATCGCGGCCGGGGTGGTGCCCCAGTCTTCGTGCAGCTTGAAGCCGCCGGCACCGCCGCGCAGCTGCTCCCACATGGCTTCTTCGCTGACCGTGTTGCCCTTGCCGAGCAGCAGCACGTTGACCGGCCACGGGTCGAGCGCGGCGAGCATCATGCCCAGGTGCCACGCTCCGGGGGTGACCGTGGTCGCCTTGCTGCCCTCGGCCGGCCCGGTGCCGCCGCCCATGATGGTGGTGATCCCGCTCGCGAGGGCGGTCTCCATCAGCTGCGGGCAGATCAGGTGTACGTGGCTGTCGATCGCCCCGGCGGTGAGGATCTTGCCGTTGCCGGCGATGATCTCGGTGCCCGGCCCGATCACCAGGTCGGGGTGCACCCCGTCCATCGTGTCGGGGTTGCCGGCCTTGCCGATCGCGGCGATCCGGCCGTCACGGATGCCGACGTCGGCCTTGACGACGCCCCAGTGGTCCAGCACCACCGCACCGGTGATCACCGTGTCGGGTGCCCCTTCGGCCCGGGTGGCCCGGGACTGGCCCATCGACTCGCGGATCACCTTGCCGCCGCCGAAGACCACCTCGTCGCCGTACGCCGGGGTGCCGTCGGCACCGGGCGGCGCGCAGCGGTCCTCCTCGACCTCGATCAGCAGGTTGGTGTCGGCCAGCCGGATCCGGTCACCGGTCGTCGGGCCGAGCAGGGCGGCGTACCGCCGTCGGTCCAGGGTGCTCACACCGTGCCTCCCGTCTCGCCGGTGCCCGCCGCCTGGTCGGCCGGGCCGCGCCCGGTGCCCGCAGCGTCGGCCGGGCCGCGCCCGTCCAGCTCGCCGGCGCATTCGCCGCGCAGCCCGGCGACGATGCGCCGGCCGCCGAACGGCACCAGGGTTACCTCCCGGTCGACGCCGGGCTCGAAGCGCACCGAGGTGCCGGCCGGCACCGCCAGCCGGTGACCCCACGCGGCGGACCGGTCGAAGTCCAGCGCCGGGTTGGCCTCGGCGAAGTGGTAGTGCGAGCCGACCTGCACCGGCCGGTCGCCGGTATTGACCACCGGCAGGGTCAGCACCGGCCGGCCGGGATGGAGGGTGACCGGCCCGTCGCCGGGGATCAGCTCACCGGGAACGACTGTGCCGCCGTCGGCGCCCGACGGCGTGGATGGTGCAGTCAATCTCGCTCCTAGGAGATCGGCTCGTGTACGGTGACCAGCTTCGTCCCGTCGGGGAAGGTGGCTTCCACCTGCACCTCGGGGAGCATCTCCGGCACTCCGTCGAGCACGTCCTCGCGGCCGAGCACGGTGCGCCCGGCCTCCATCAGCTCCGCCACGCTGCGGCCGTCCCGGGCACCTTCCAACAGGAAGGCGGTGATCACCGCGGTCGCCTCCGGGTGGTTGAGCCGGATGCCCCTCTCACGGCGCTTCCAGGCCACGTCGGCAGCGACGTGGATGAGCAGTCGCTCCTGCTCGTGCCGGGTGAGAAACAAGCCGGACCTCCATGAGCGATCGAGACCTGGGTCGTGCCAGATGCTGGCATTCTGACATTTCAATCACGTTACGTACGCGTATCCGACTCACTGGGTCGGCGACCTCACCTGCGCAGGCGGGGTGGTGGCGGTCATTCGTACAGGGCGGCGTCGACCAGGATCGCCACCCCGTCCGGCAGTTGGCACTGGACCTGGATCTCCAACTCCTGGATGCCCTCGACGACCGCGTCGAGTGAACCGGGCTGCTCGGCGGTCGCCTGGTACTGCCCGCCGCCGACGTCCCACGCCAGGCCGCCATCGCGGGTGCGTTCGCCGACCAGGACCTCGACGTGCATCCGGGCATCCGGTTGGCTATCGAAATGTGGCCGAACGGTCGCCTGGAACGTGTCGAATCGGCCGAAGAGCTGATAGCTGACCTTGCTGACCTTGTCATTGCTCTGGTTACTCGGACACTTGATCATGATTGCGTGCTCGAATCCATCGATCTCGCGAAGTTCGCGTGGAAGATCCGTCAGATTGCCGGCGCCGGCGTGGGCCGGGAGTGCGGAAAGGTATTCGACCCTGGTCGTGGCCGGGGAGCCGCCCTGGGTGGCGTCCGGAGACGTAGCCGCCGACGTTGTCGCTGACGCGTCAGTTGATGCCGTAGGTGCCGGTATCGCCTGCTGCCCGACCGGAAAGAGCCAGGCGAACACGGCGACGATCACCCCCAGTGCGGTGGCCGCGAGGCCAGCCAGCGCCAGCCGTTCGGATATTTTCCGCACCGGACGGCGCGGTCGGTCGGTGTCTTCACCTGCAGATTTGCCATTGTCGGGCATGGTTCATCCATTGGGGTAGCAGAAGATAATTGTGGTGGCATGCAACCATTACCCTACTCGATCAAGCAAGTGGATCGGCGACCCCTCCGAGTGTGTCGATACCGGATCATGCATGCGGTCTCATGGGGTCTCCGAGTGATTGTCGGCCGTCCCTGGCCGAGGACGTTTGGAGGAGTCAGATGTCGATTTCCGGAGATGGCCCGTCGAAGATTCCCGGTGCTGGTCGACCGGGCCGACCGGCCGGCAGGCTCCAGCGGTTGCTGGTCGCGGTGTCGGTGGTGCTCGCCGCCACCTCGACCGTGATCGCCCTGCGGGCGGCGGACCGGGTCGATGCGCTGGCATCGCCGGCTGGTGGTGACAACGACGAGCCGGGGCCGGGCACCGCGCCGACGATCGAGGCCTCCGCGACGCCTGATGGGCTTGCGGCCCCTGACGAGCCTGGGACGCCCGATGGGCCGGATCCGCTGCCCGGCGGTGGAACGCAGGTTGATCCGACCGCGCAGCCGACGCTCGACGCGCAGACCCAGTACACGGTCCACTATCCGCAGCAGACGCTGACACTGCGGCTGTCCGGCAACAACCAGAGCATGCACGCCGACCTGGACGAACCACTGGCCGATGCTCCGTCGGCCGTTGCGGACATCACGCTGCGCGGCGGCTACAGCAACGCACCGGCCAACCTCGTGCTGGGCAGGGACGTCCGCGGCAGCCAGGTAGTCGAGTCGGGACTAACTCCGCACGACTGCTCGGAACAGATCCGCATCGCGCCCCTCGGCGCCGAGGCCCAGGTGCCGGTCCGGCAAGGTGTGGTGCTCTGCCTCTGGACGAGCCGTGCGGCGGCGATCAACTCGGGCATCGCGCAGCTTGTCGTGAAGCTGGAGATCACCGGGGTTTCCGCTGACGGGGCGGTCAGCCTGCGGATGGATGCCTGGAAGATTCCGGGGTGAGTCCGGGACGGGGCCATCCGGCGTCAGTTCGGATGGCCCCCGTCCTGGTCAGTGCCGGCAGCCGCGGGCGGGTCGGGCGTGGCGCGGGTACGCCGGAAGCGGTCGTGCCAGGCCGGTGTCTCCCGTTCGTCGTCGAACGCGTTGGCGATCACCACGTCGGTCGACGAGTGCAGCAGGATCGAGATCACGATGGTCAGGGCGACCAGGTGGAACACCTCGTCGGCGGCGTCGATGCCGGACTTGAGCACGATCAGGCCGTAAACCACCGAGGCGAAGCCCTTCGGCCCGAACCACATCGCCGCCGCCTGCTCCCGGGGCGCCAACCCGGAGCGGACGAATGCGATCGCCAGCGCCACCGGGCGGGCGAGGAAGATGGCCAGCACCGCGAAAACCCATCCCGGCCAGGAGATCTCGCCGAGGAAATCGATCGAGATCAGCGCGCCGAAGACCAGTAGCGCGGCCAGCTTCAGCAGCTCGGAGACGCTCTCGCCGAAGTGTTCGAAGGCGGCCCGCTGGCGGGGGCCGAAGGTGGCGATGGTGCTGCCGGCGGCGAACGCGGCCAGGAACAGGTTGCCGTGGGTGGCCTGCCCGAGAGCCAGCACGAGCAGGCCGATCGCCACCCCGTTGAGCGGTGCGTACAGGGCCGACGCGGAGAACCACCGGGTGCGTTCCAGGGCGATCGCCAGTGCGGGGACGGCGACTCCGATGACCAGGCCGACGGCGAGTTCGGTGGCCAGCTCGTCGAGGTGCAGGTCGCCGGAGCCGGTGGCGATCGCCAGGAACAGGATCACGAACGGCAACGCGAGGCCGTCGTTGATCCCGGACTCGACGTTGAGCAGATGCCGCAGCCGGTACGGCACCTTCTCGTTGCCGACCAGCGCGGCGGCGAACACCGGGTCGGTCGGGGCCAGCACCGCGCCGATCAGCAGCGATTCCGCCCAGCCCAGCCCGGCGACGTAATGGGCCAGCACTGCGGTGATCAACAGGGTGAGCGGCAGCCCCCAGCCGAGCGCCCGGCCGGGCAGCCGCCAGGCGGACCGCAGGTCCTGCCAGCCGACCCGCATCCCGTCGGTGAACAGCACGGCGAACAGCGCCAGCTCGGCCAGGGTGTTGACGATCGACGAGTCGGCCTGCACGTCGAGCACGCCGGTGGTCTGCGGCCCGAGCAGGAAGCCGGCCACCAGAAACAACGCCGCCGTGGACAGGATGGTGCGGTGGGCCAGCGCCGACACCAGCACAGCGACCAGCAGGACGGCGGCGAAACTCAGCAGCAGCATGTGAACTCCGGGACCGGCGGCGAGCGGTGGTGATGGTGTCGGGCCCGGTGATGGTACGTCCCGGCCGGGTCGGGATCGGCGCGGACCGGTGCCGGACGGGCTGACACAATGCGGAAGCAGTCCCGTACCCGCGATGAGGAGTTCCGTGCCGTGATTCGTACCCATGACGCCGGCAGCCTGCGCGCCACGCACGCCGGCACGACGGTGACGCTCGCCGGCTGGGTGGCCCGCCGGCGCGACCACGGCGGGGTCATCTTCGTCGACCTGCGCGACGCCTCCGGTGTCGTGCAGGTGGTGTTCCGCGAGGAGATGCAGCTGGCCCACGCGCTGCGTAACGAGTTCTGCGTCCGGGTGACCGGCGTCGTCGACCGCCGCCCGGAGGGCAACGACAACCCGGAGCTGGCCACCGGCGACATCGAGGTCACCGCGACCGAGCTGACCGTACTGTCCGAGGCCGCGCCGCTGCCGCTGCCGATCGACGACCAGGTCGACGCCGGCGACGACGTCCGGCTGCGGTACCGCTACCTGGACCTGCGGCGCAGCGGTCCGGCCGGGGCGTTGCGGCTGCGGTCGCGGGCCAACCAGATCGCCCGTACGGTGCTGCACGACCGCGACTTCGTGGAGATCGAGACGCCGACGCTGACCCGGTCGACGCCCGAGGGCGCCCGGGACTTCCTGGTGCCGGTGCGGCTGCAGCCCGGCACCTGGTACGCCCTGCCGCAGTCGCCCCAGCTGTTCAAGCAGCTGCTGATGGTCGCCGGGATGGAGCGGTACTACCAGATCGCCCGCTGCTACCGCGACGAGGACTTCCGGGCCGACCGGCAGCCGGAGTTCACCCAGCTGGACATCGAGATGTCGTTCGTCACCCAGGACGATGTGATCGAGCTGGGTGAGTCGATCGTCGGCGCGCTCTGGCGGGAGCTGGCCGGGCACGAGATCACCGGCCCGGTGCCGCGGATCACCTGGCACGAGGCGATGGACCGGTACGGCTCGGACAAGCCGGACCTGCGCTACGGCGTGGAGCTGACCGAGCTGACCGGCTACCTGCGTGGCACGGCGTTCCGGGTGTTCGCCGGGGCGATCGACGCCGGTGGCTACGTCGGTGCGGTGGTGATGCCCGGCGGTGCCGCGCAGACCCGCAAGGAGCTCGACGGCTGGCAGGACTGGGCCAAGGCGCGCGGCGCGCGGGGCCTGGCGTACGTGGTGCTGGACGCCGAGACCGGCGAGCCGCGCGGCCCGGTGGCGAAGAACCTGTCGGCCGAGCACCTGGGTGGGCTGGCCGACGCGGTCGGCGCCAAGCCCGGTGACGCGATCTTCTTCGCCGCCTCGACGAACCGGCGGGAGGCGCAGGAGCTGCTCGGCGCGGCCCGCATCGAGATCGCCCGGCGGGCCAACCTGGTCGACGAGAGCGCGTGGGCGTTCTGCTGGGTGGTGGACGCGCCGATGTTCGAGCCGACCGAGGAGGGCGGCTGGACGGCGGTGCACCACCCGTTCACCTCGCCGACCGACGAGTGGCTGGACCGCTTCGACGACGCGCCCGGCGAGGCCCTCGCCTACGCGTACGACATCGTCTGCAACGGCAACGAGATCGGCGGCGGCTCGGTCCGTATCCACCGGGCCGACGTGCAGCGGCGGGTCTTCGACCTGCTGGGCATCACCGAGCAGGAGGCGGCGGACAAGTTCGGCTTCCTGCTGGAGGCGTTCAAGTACGGCCCGCCGCCGCACGGCGGCATCGCGTTCGGCTGGGACCGGATCTGCATGCTGCTGGCCGGGGTGGACTCGATCCGTGAGGTGATCGCGTTCCCGAAGACGCGCGGCGGGTTCGACCCGCTGACCCAGGCGCCGACGCCGATCACCGCGCAGCAGCGGGCCGAGGCCGGGGTGGACGCCAAGCCGAAGCCACCGGCCGGGGTCGCGCCGACCCCGGCAGCCGGAACGGCAGGGGTGGCAGCCCTGGTGGAGCCGTCCTGACCAGGTAACTGTCTTTCGGTCGTGGGCCCGGGGTGGACGTTCACCCCGGGCCCACGCAGGTCTGCGGGCCATGTCTGCACCGGTTCCACAGAAGTTATGCACAGGTATTGTGCAAACTTTCTCTGCAGAGTTATTGTGCAGACCATGGAAGAGCAACTCTCGACGGTCTGGCTAACTGGGGATCAGGTCCGCACCCTGGCCCACCCGCTGCGGTTGCGGCTGCTGGGCGCGCTGCGGTTGGACGGCCCCGCGACCGCCACCGCGCTCGCCCACGAGCTCGGCACCAACACCGGAGCGACCAGTTACCACCTGCGCAAGCTCGCCGACGTCGGGCTGGTACGCGAGGAGCCGGCCCGCGGCACCGGCCGCGAGCGCTGGTGGCGGGCGGCGCACCAGAACACCTCGTGGCGTAACACGTCCTTCGACGCCGACCCGGACGCCCGCGCCGCCGCCGACTGGCTCAACAGTTACTTCGTGCAGCAGTTCGTCCGCCGCGCCGAGGACTGGCACACCGCCCGCGACGGCTACTCGGCGCAGTGGCGTGACGCGGCCGAGTACTCCGACACCCGGTTGACTCTCACCTCGGACCAGTTGCGTCGGCTCAACGCCGAGATCGACGAGGTCATCGAGCGGTACCGCACCGATCCCGGCCCGGGTGACGGGCCGGCCGAGCAGGTGATGCTCTACAAGTACGCCTTCCCGCGCGTCGCCAAGGGCGGCGGCGACCGCGGCGGGTCGGCCGGGGACGAGCCGTGACCGCGCTGACCGCCCGCCAGGTGCACCGGCGCTATCTGATCCTGCACGGTCTGCGCTGGGCACCCACCGGGCTGCTGATCCCCGTCTGGGTGCTGTTGATGCTGGAGCGTGGGCTGACCCTGCCGCAGATCGGCCTGGCCGCCGCCGTGCAGGGGCTGGCCGTGCTGATGCTGGAGCTGCCGACCGGTGGGCTGGCCGACGCGATCGGTCGCAGGCCGGTGCTGATCGGCGCGGCGGCGGCGAACCTGGCGTCACTGGCGCTGCTGGTCGTCGCGGACTCCTTCGCCCTGTTCGTCGCCGTGATGCTGCTGCAGGGCCTCTACCGGGCGCTGGAGAGCGGGCCGCTGGAGTCCTGGTACGTCGACGCCACGCTCGCCGCCGACCCCGCCGCGCGGTACGAAGGCGGGCTGAGCCAAGGGGGAGTGGTGCTCGGCCTCGCGATCGCCGCCGGATCCCTGGCCAGCGGCGGTCTGGTGGCACTCGGTCCGGTGGGTCCGGTCAGCGCGCTGACCGGACCGGTGCTCGTCGCGGCGCTGTTCCAGGTCGTCAGCCTGGTCGGTCTGGTGCTGCTGCTGGTCGAGGTACGGCCGGCGGCGGGAGCACCGACCCTGACGGCTTCGATCCGACAGGTGCCCTCCGTGGTGCTCGGCGCCGTACGGCTGCTCCGGCGGTCCCGGATTCTGCTTGCCCTGATCTCGGTCGAGCTGTTCTGGGGGTTCGGCATGATCTCCTTCGAGACCCTGATGCCGGTGCGTCTGGCGGAGGTGGCCGGCGACGCCGACCGGGCGGCGGCGCTGCTCGGCCCGGTCGGCGCGGTCGCCTGGCTGGCGTCGGCCGGCGGCGCCGCGCTGGTGCCGGCGGTCGCCCGCCTGATCGGTGCGCCGCTGACCGCCGCCGCGTTCCGCGTCCTGCAGGGGGCGACCGTGGTCGCGATGGCGCTGCTCGCCGGGCCGGTCGGCGTCGTCGCGGCCTATCTGGCCTGCTACGCCATCCACGGTGCGTCGAACCCGGTGCACATGGGTCTGCTGCACCGCCAGGTGGACGGTGGGCACCGCAGCAGCGTGGTCTCGCTCAACTCGATGGTCGCGCACCCGGCGGGGGCGCTCGGCGGGGTGGTGCTGATGGGGATCGCCGGGGCGAGCACGGTCAGCCTGGCGATGCTGGTCGGTGCGGCCGTGCTGGCTGCGGCCGCACCGCTGTACCTGGTCTCGCCTGGTCCAAGCTGGATTGGCCGGCGCGGCCGTTGGGTATGGAACGGCCGACCGACTGAACCCCCCAGGAGGATCTGATGTTCGCCATCGCTGCGGCTGTCGTTTTCGGCTTCGCCCTGCTGCTCGACCTGCTCGACACCGATCTCGGTGCGCCTGACCTGTTCAACTGGAACACCATGGTGCTGATCGGCCTGCTCTGCCTGGCTCTGTTCTTCGCCGGGGTCGGTCGCGGCACCGGCGGCGGTTGGTCCCGGCGCCGTCGGCGCAGCTGACCCGGCTGTTCACTGGCCCGATCTCGGTGCATTTCCGGCGTCCGAGATCGGGCCGGTACTGTCTTGCTGATGGAGTCCGACGTCCTCTTCTCCTACCCCGCCGGTGACCAGCGACGCGATGCGTCGCCGGCCGGCGGCGGCGTGGTGGCGGGCGACTCAGGCTCCGGCCCGCCCGCGTCGGCGCCGTTGCCGGTACGGATGCGTCCGGCAAGCCTCGACGAGCTGGTCGGCCAGGAGCATCTGCTCGCCCCGGGCGCGCCGTTGCGGCAGCTGGTGACCGGTACCGCCCCGATGTCGGTGATCCTGTGGGGGCCGCCGGGCTGCGGCAAGACGACGATCGCCCACCTGGTGGCCCGGGCCACCGACCGTCGTTTCGTAGCGATGTCGGCGCTGTCCGCCGGGGTCAAGGACGTCCGTGCGGTGATCGACGAGGCCCGACGGCAACGGCGTACCGGCGGGCTGCCGACGGTGCTGTTCATCGACGAGGTGCACCGCTTCAGCAAGACCCAGCAGGACTCGCTGCTCGCGGCGGTCGAGGACCGTACCGTGACGTTGCTGGCGGCGACCACCGAAAATCCCCATTTTTCGGTCATTTCGCCGTTATTGTCGCGGTGTGTCCTGCTCACCCTGCGGCCGCTCGGCGACGAGGCGGTCCGTGACCTCCTCCGGCGCGCGGTGACCGACGAACGTGGACTCGGCGGCTCGCTACGGCTGTCCCAGCCGGCCGAGGATCACCTGGTCCGGTTGGCCGGCGGCGACGTGCGCAAGGCGCTCACCGCACTGGAGGCGGCGGCCTCGGCGGCCACCGCGACCGACACCGGGAAGATCGACCTGCGTACCGCCGAGCAGGCGATCGACGTCGCCGCAGTGCGCTACGACCGCGACGGCGACGCCCACTATGACGTGACCAGCGCGTTCATCAAGAGCATGCGTGGATCGGACGTCGACGCCGCGCTGCACTGGCTGGCCCGGATGCTGGTCGCCGGGGAGGACGCCAGGTTCATCGCCCGGCGGATGGTGATCTTCGCCAGCGAGGACGTCGGGATGGCCGATCCGGGTGCGCTGTCGGTGGCGACCGCGGCCGCTCACGCCGTGGAGTACGTGGGGTTGCCGGAGGCGCAACTCAACCTTGCCCAGGCGGTGATCCACCTGGCCACCGCCCCGAAGTCCAACTCGACCACCGCAGCGCTGGCGGCGGCCGTCGCCGATGTACGGGCCGGCCGGGGCGGGACGGTGCCTGCACATCTACGGGACAGCCACTACTCGGGCGCGCGGCGGATCGGCCACGGAGGCGGCTACCGTTACCCTCACGACGACCACCGGGGGGTGGTCACCCAGCAGTACCCGCCCGACGAGCTCGCCGGTGTCGACTACTACCGGCCGACCGAGCACGGCGCCGAGCGGACCGTCTCCGCGCGGCTGCCGGTGCTCCGCCGGATCGTGCGCGGCCTGCCGCCCGACACCCGCGCGTCCGCTGGACGCACCGGCTCCGGCTCGTCCGCTGGTGCCGCCGAACCTGATCCACCCGTCCCAGCGTCCGAGGCTGGTCCGGTGCCCGATGACAGCGGCAGCGTTGCTGCCGGGGAGGTACAGCAGTGAGAGCGCGCGGTTCTGACCGCCCCGATCACCCCGACGAGCGTCGTGAGGGCAAGCCGAAGGGCCGTCGGTGGGGCCGGGCACAGGTCGAGGAAGAGGTCAGCGGCGAGGAGACCGGCTGGCTGGACGATCTGCGGACCGCCAAGGAACAGCGGATCGACATCGGACCCGGTGGCGTCCGACCAGAGGGTTCCCCAACGGACGGTCCGCCCTCCCGGTCCGCCGCCGCCCGCTCTGCGGCCCCGTCCCGCCCAGGTCCCCCGCAGCCCGGTCCGCAGTCGCAGCCTGGTCCGCAGCCGCGTCCCGGACCTCGACCGGCCGAGCCCGTTTCGCCGGCTGGTGCGAAGCCGTCCGAGCCACGACCAGTCAGCCCCGCACCGGGCGGGCCGACCCCGGCCTCCGGTAGGCCGAGCCCGGCACCGGTCTCGGGTGGGCCGAGCCCGACTAGGCCGAGCCCGGCACCGGTCTCCGGTGGGCCGACCCCGACCCCGGGCCGGTACGAGCGCCCGCCGCACCGTCCGTCAGCAGCGGATACCGTTGTTCCGCGGTCGGGCAACGCGCCGCCGTTGCCGCCGTCCGCGCCGCAGCGGCCATCCGGCGAACCCTTCGGCGGGCCCCGTTCCGCGCCGGGCACCCCGACCCGACCAACGTCCGGCCCCGGCGCCGATGGGCGCGACGAGACCCGGATCATTCCGCCGGTCAGGTCGTCCGGCGGGCGTCGACGCGCCCCGGAACCGGCGGACGAGTCCGGCGGCTGGGAGCGCCGCCCGGAGACGCCGCAACGTGGCCCGGCCGCCGGGGCGGACCGGGCGGGTCAGACCCGGGAAGGGGACGGCCCGGCACCGTCGCGGCCGTCAACCGGCCGGCATGCCTCGGCCGGCCAGCCGTTCGAGCCGGCCCGGCCGACCTCGGGCGGTCCCCGCCCGGCGCGGTCCGCGCCGATCCCCGGCCAGCCATCCCGGGGCGGCTCGGGCGGCCCGTTGGCCGCTCCCGTGGTCCCCGGGCCGGGCGGCGCCGTGCCACCGGCCCGTGGTCCGCAGCATGACCCGGGCTCCGACCAGCCGCCCCGTCCGGGCACCCGCCCGGCAGGACCGCCGCCAGGCCATCCGGCCGGCCCGCCGACCGCCACCCGTCGTGGGCCCGGCCGGGCGACGGTCCCGGCAGCCGGGCCGGTGCCGACCGGTGGCGGGCCGCGGCCACCCGTGACCGGGCCGCCGGCCACCGACCGACGGGACCCGTACGCCACCGGTCCGATCCGCCCCGGCCAGCCGGGTCGATCCGATCCGCCGGGCCGTCCCAACGAGGCCGGCACCTTCGGCCGCCCCGGCCGACCAGCTCACCCCGGCCGTCCAGCTGAGCCCGGGCCCGGTGGCGTGGCAACGATGCCCGGCGCGCCGGCACCTGGCCGGCCGGTGTCCGGCGGACCCGCGGGTGCCGCCGCGCCGCCGCACCACGATCGGCCGGCACCCGCCCCGCCCCGCCCGGTCTCCGGTGCCGGTGGTGGGGCGACGGTGGCGCGGTCGGCGTCGGTACCGGTGCGGCCGGGTGGGCCGGTGCCGCCGAGCGGACTCGCCCCGGTGTCCGGTGGAGCCGCCCCGGTCCCGGGAGGGGTCGCCCCGGTGTCCGGTGGGGGTGGCTCACCGGTCCGGTCCGGGCCGTACCGCCCCGACCGGTCGGGGCCCGAGGAGTCCGGTGTTGAGCAGCCCGGGCCAGAGCCGGGCGGTCCGAACCTGCAGCAGCGTCGGCTGCGGGCGATGGCCCTGATCATGGTCGCCGTCGTGGTGCTGGCCGCGCTCCCGCTCTACTTCGGTATCCGGGCGGCGACCCGCGACCCGGTCTTCAACTCCCTTGACCGGCTCGACGTGCCCGGGTGGGCGGCGCAGGAGCGTACCGACGCGATCAGCGGGAGCCGTTGGTGCCTCATCGACTGCCGGTTCCGCGAGCGGACGATGACCTCCGAACGCGGTACGGAGGAGACCGCCCAGGTCTACACCGCGGCACTGACCGACGCCGGGTGGCTGCCGTGGGACGCCGAGCTGTGCCCGTCCCAGCCGGTCGAGGGCCAGTACAACTGCTGGACCCGCGACGAACTCACCCTCGACCTGTGGGTCCGGCCACCGGCCTGCTCGGACGACCTGCTGCTGCAGCGGCCGACGGTGGAGCCGCCATCCGGTGAGTCGACCGACGGTGGGTCGGCCGACGGGGAATCGGCCGACTCGCCGCCGGTCACCGAGGCCGAGACCTGCACCGGTTCGGTCGTGTCGATCAAGGTGCGCAACGCGATCGGTGACGACCGGATGAAGCCACAGCCGAGTACCGATCCGTCGCTCACCGGTGAGGATCCGGATCCGGTCTTCACCGACGACCCGCTGCTGGACCTGGAGGTCGAACCGTCGTGAGCGGACGACCATCACTGACGGTAGGGTCTGCACGGTGGTGCGGCGCGAGCTGACCGCCGTCAGGTGAGCAGCGGCGGCGAGGCGTCGTGACAGAGGAGGACACAGGCATGGACGGTGGACAGATCGCGGCGCTGGTGGCGGCCGGAGCGTTCCTGATGCTCGTGCTGGTGCTCGCGGTGCCGATTCTGCGGCTGCGGCACACCGTGGACGCGGCGACCAGGGCGATCAACGACCTGAACGACCGCACCGGTCCACTGCTCGGCCAGGTCAACACCTCGGTGGAGAACGTCAACACCGCGCTCGGGCAGGTGCACACCACGCTGGACGGCGTCAACATCCAGCTCGCCAAGATCGACACGATGACGGGTCACGCGCAGAACGTCACCGCCAACGTGGCGAACCTCGCCACCGTCGTCTCGGCGGCGGCGGCCAACCCGCTGGTCAAGGTCGCCGCCTTCGGGTACGGCGTACGGCGTGCCGCGTCCGCCCGCCGGCACGCCGAGCAGGAGCGCGACGTACGGGCGGAACTCAAGCAGCGGCGCCGGGCAGCCCGGCGCAACGCCGGATGACCGGGAGGACGCCGTCATGAAACGCCTGCTCTGGCTCGGTGTCGGCATCGCCGTCGGCGCGGTGGTGGTCCGCAAGCTGGCCCGGACCGCCCAGTCCTACACGCCGTCCGGGATCGCCTCCTCGCTGTCGGAATCCGCTGGTGGTCTCGTCGAGTCGGTCCGTACCTTCGTGGAGGACGTGCGCGAGGGTATGGCGGAGCGCGAGCAGCAGATCCAGGCCGCGTTCGCTGAGGGCGTGGCGTTCGACGACCAGTTCGCCGACCTGCGGGGCGACCCGAGCGTCGGCGACGCGGAGATATTCCCCCAGGAGGACGTTCGGTGAAAACGGCGGAGATCAAGCGGCGGTTCCTCGCGCACTTCGAGGCCAACGGCCATGCCGTGGTGCCGTCAGCTCCGCTGCCCGCGATCGATGACCCGAACCTGCTGTTCATCAACGCGGGCATGGTGCAGTTCGTGCCGTACTTCCTCGGCCAGCGGACCCCGCCGTACCAGCGGGCGACGAGCGTGCAGAAGTGCATCCGGACCCCGGACATCGACGAGGTCGGCAAGACGTCGCGGCACGGCACCTTCTTCCAGATGAACGGCAACTTCTCGTTCGGCGACTACTTCAAGGAAGGCGCGATCCCGCTGGCCTGGGACCTGGCCACCAGGCCGGTCGACGCGGGCGGGTTCGGCATGGACCCGGAGCGGATCTGGGTCACCGTCTACCTCGACGACGACGAGGCGGCCGACATCTGGCGGCGCACCGGTGTGCCGGCGGCGCGGATCGTGCGCCGGGGCAACAAGGACAACTTCTGGTCGATGGGCATTCCCGGGCCGGCCGGGCCGTGTTCGGAGCTGTACTACGACCGGGGCCCGGCGTACGGGCCGGACGGCGGGCCGGAGGTCGACGAGGACCGCTTCCTGGAGTTCTGGAATCTCGTCTTCATGCAGTACGAGATCACCAACGTACAGAGCAAAGAAGTCTTCGACATCGTCGGCGACCTGCCGAAGAAGAACATCGACACCGGCATGGGCCTGGAGCGGATCGCGTCGATTCTGCAGGGGGTGGACAACCTCTACGAGATCGACGAGGTACGTCCGATCCTGGACCGGGCCGCCGAGCTGACCGGCAAGCGCTACGGTGCGGGATCCGGGCAGGCGGCGAGCGAGTCGCACCCCGACGACGTACGGCTGCGGGTGATCGCCGACCACGTGCGGACCGCGCTGATGCTGATCGGTGACGGGGTGACCCCGTCCAACGAGGGCCGCGGCTACGTGCTGCGCCGGATCATGCGCCGGGCGATCCGCTCGGTGCGGCTGCTCGGTTGGCAGGACCGCGCCCTGCCGGAGCTGCTGCCGGTGGCCCGGGACTGCATGGCGCCGTCGTACCCGGAGCTGGCCGCCGACTTCGAGCGGATCTCCTCGTACGCGTACGCCGAGGAGGACGCCTTCCTGTCCACGCTGCGCGCCGGTACCACGATCCTGGACACGGCGATCGCCCAGACCAGGTCGGCCGGCGGCGGCAAACTCTCCGGCGACCAGGCCTTCCAGCTGCACGACACCTACGGGTTCCCGATCGACCTCACCCTGGAGATCGCCGCCGAGCAGGGGCTCTCGGTCGACCAGGACGGCTTCCGCCGGCTGATGTCCGAGCAGCGGGCCCGGGCCAAGGCGGACGCGCAGGCCCGCAAGACCGGGCACGTCGACATGTCCGCGTACCGCGGGGTGCTGGACAGCGGCGGGCCGGTGGAGTTCACCGGCTACGCCGAGGTGTCCCGCGAGTCGCGGGTCCGGGCGCTGCTCGGCGCCGGCGGCGCGGCGCTGCCCGCGGCCGGTGAGGGCGACGTGGTGGAGCTGGTGCTGGACAGCACCCCGTTCTACGCCGAGGGCGGCGGCCAGCAGCCGGACACCGGCCTGCTCACCGTCGGCGCCGGCCGGGTGGAGATCTTCGACGTGCAGCAGCCGGTGCCGGGCCTGATCGTGCACCGGGCCCGGGTGGTCAGCGGTGAGCTGCGCGCCGGGGAGTCCGGCTACGCCGAGATCGACATCCCGCGTCGGCGGGCGATCTCCCGGTCGCACACCGCGACGCACCTGGTGCACCAGACGATGCGCAACTTCCTCGGCGAGTCGGCGACCCAGGCGGGGTCGCTGAACGCGCCGGGCCGGTTGCGGTTCGACTTCAACACCCCCGGCGCGGTCGCGCCGTCGGTGCTGCACGACATCGAGCAGCAGGTCAACGAGGTGCTGCTGCGTGACCTGGAGGTGAACGCGTTCATCACCTCGCAGGAGGAGGCGCGCCGGCTGGGCGCGATGGCGCTGTTCGGGGAGAAGTACGGCGACGAGGTCCGGGTGGTCGAGGTCGGTGACTACGCCCGCGAGCTGTGCGGCGGTACGCACGTGACCCGCTCCGGTCAGCTCGGCGTGGTGAAGATCCTCTCCGAGTCGTCGATCGGCTCCGGCGTGCGCCGGGTGGAGGCGCTGGTCGGCATCGACGCGTTCAACTTCCTGGCCCGCGAGCACCTGCTGGTGGCCCGGCTCGCCGAGCTGTACCGGGTGCCGGCCGACCAGGTCGCGGACCGGGTCCAGCAGACCGTCACCCAGCTGCGCGACGCCGAGAAGGAGCTGGAGAAGCTGCGCGCCCAGCTGGTGCTCGGCGGCGCGGCGGCGATCGCCGGCCAGGCGCGTGACGTGCGCGGGATCGCCTACGTCGGCACCGAGGCGCCCGAGGGCGCGGCCGGCAACGACGTACGGACCTTGGCGCAGGAGATCCGGGGCAAGATCGACCCGGCCAGGCCGGCGGTGGTCGCGGTGGCGGCCCGGGCCAACGGCAAGGCGGCGCTGGTGGTGGCGGTGAACGCGGCCGGCAAGTCACGCGGGGTGTCCGCCGCCGACCTGGTCAAGGGGGCGCTGCACGGCCGGGGCGGCGGCAACGCCGACCTGGCCCAGGGCGGTGGGCTGCCGGCGGCCGAGGCGGCGAACCTGCTGGTCGCGGTCGAAAAGGCGATCGCCGAGACGGCCTGAGATGAGCGGTACGAGGTGAGCGGTACGAGGTGAGCGGATTCGTCCGTGGGCGCCGGCTCGGCGTCGACGTGGGGCAGGTCCGGGTCGGTCTGGCGATCAGCGACCCGGACGGCATCCTCGCCACTCCGCTGATGACGGTACGGCGGGACCTGTCGACCGGCGGCGCGACGAAACCGGCCGACCTGCCCACGGATATCGCGAAAATTGTCCAGATAGTCCATGAGTACGAGGTCAGTGCGGTTATCGTCGGTCTGCCGGTGAACCTCGCCGGCCGCCACGGACCGGCCGCCGACGCGGTCAGCGCATACGTACGGTTACTCGAAGTGGCGGTATCGCCGATTTCAGTCCTGACGACCGACGAAAGGATGTCGACGGTGGTCGCTAGCCGTAGGCTGTCCGAGCGGGGCGTTCGAGGACGACGTCAACGTACGGTGGTCGACCAGGCGGCCGCCGTGGAAATCCTGCAGAGCTGGCTGGACGCGCAGCGGAGGCAGAAGTGATGATCGACGAACTGGACCTCGCCTTCGAGGACCGGGCCGACAAGGGCCGGCACCGTCGGGGCGCGCGGCGCAAGAAGTCGTCCGGCGGTGGCGGCCGCGGCAAGACCTTCGCCGCGCTGCTGGTCACCATGCTGCTGCTCAGCGTGCTCGGCGGTGGTGTCTGGTACGGCTTCGACCGGGTGCAGGGCTACTTCGCCACCCCGGACTACGACGGCGGCGGCACCGGTGAGGTGGTGGTGCAGGTCCGGGCCGGTGACACCGCCACCGACATCGGCAACACCCTCGTCGAGGCCGGCGTGGTCAAGAGCGCCAAGGCGTTCGTCAACGAGGCCCGGGACAACTCCCGCAGCCAGAACATCCAGCCGGGTTTCTACACGCTGCGCCTGGAGATGAGCGCGGCGACCGCGCTCGGCCTGCTGCTGGACCTGGAGAACAAGGTCTCCAACCGGGTGACCATCCCGGAGGGCCGTACCGCCAAGCAGATCTACCAGCTGCTGGCCGAGTCGACGGACATCCCGGCCGAGGAGTTCGCCACCGCCGCCGAGGATCCGGAAGCCCTCGGCGTGCCCGAGTGGTGGATGACCCGTACCGACGGGCAGGAGGTGACGGTCTCCGCCGAAGGGTTCCTCTTCCCGGACACCTACGACTTCGATCCCGACGTCACCGCCCCGGAGATCCTCCGGGTGATGGTCAACCGGTTCCTGACCGTCACCGGTGAGATGGAGTACGCCGACCGGGTGCAGGCCGAACGCGGCGGGATCAGCCCGTACGAGGCGCTGATCGTCGCGTCACTGGCGCAGGCCGAGGCCGGCATCGCCGAGGACCTCGCCAAGGTCTCCCGGGTGGCGTACAACCGGGTGTACAGCGGGACCTTCCCGTGCAGCTGCCTGCAGTTCGACGTGACGGTCAACTACTACTGGGAGCTGACCGGCCAGGAGACCAAGGCGTCCAAGGACATGACCCGCGAGGAGCTGTACGACGAGAGCAACCCGTACAGCACCCACGCGCACAGCGGGCTGCCGCCCACGCCGATCAACAACCCGGGCAAGGCCGCACTGGAGGGGTCGATCAACCCGCCGGACGAGGACTGGGTCTACTTCGTGGCGATCGACAAGGAAGGCCGTTCGGCGTTCGCCGAGACCCTCGACCAGCACAACCAGAACATCGAGATCGCCCGGCAGAACGGCATCCTCTGAGGTGTCCGCCCCCCGACCGTCCACCGCCGTCCAGCGGCGGGCCGCAGTGCTCGGCAAGCCGATCGGGCACTCACTGTCGCCGGTGATCCACAACGCCGGCTACCAGGCCGCCGGGCTGACCGGCTGGAGCTACACCGCGATCGAATGCGCCGAGGCGCAGCTGCCGGACCTGGTAGCCGGCCTCGGCCCGGAGTGGGCCGGGCTGTCGGTCACCATGCCGTTGAAGGAGGCGGCGCTCGCCCTCGCCGGGCGGGCCTCGCCGGTGGCCACCGCGGTCGGGGCGGCCAACACCCTGGTACGTCTGGCCGACGGCACCTGGTTCGCCGACAACACCGACGTGGCAGGGATGGTCGCGGTGCTGCGCGACGCCGGCGTCGGCACCGGTGCCCGGTTCATCGTGCTCGGCGCCGGCGGCACCGCCCGGGCCGCGTTGGCGGCCGCCGCCGCGCTGGCCGCCGCATCGGTCACCGTGGCGGCCCGCCGACCGGCGGCGGTCGACGAGCTGGTACCGGTCGCCGACGCGCTCGGGGTGTCGATGACCGGTACCGCCCTGTCGGCCATCCCGACGGCGGCGGCCGGCACCGACGTACTGGTGTCCACCCTGCCGGAGGGGGCCGCCGACCCGTACGCCGACCAGCTGCCGTGGACATCCGGCACGGTCTGCTTCGACGCGATCTACGATCCCTGGCCGACTCCACTGGCCTCGGCGGCGGCCGCCGCCGGTTGCCGGGTGGTCTCCGGGCTGGATCTGCTGCTGGCCCAGGCGGTCGGGCAGTTCGAACAGTTCACCGGGGTCGCCGCGCCGGTACCGGCGATGCGGGCCGCATTGTCGACACGGCGAGCAGCGACAGCCCCGCCGCGCTGAGGATGATCAGCGCCATCGGGGTGGCGCTGGCCGTACCGACCAGCCCGACCAGCGGCGCGGCCAGCGAGGCGATCCCGGACTGGACCGCGCCGAGCAGCGCGGCCGCGGTGCCGGCGTGCCGGGCGTGCTCCTCCAGGGCCAGCGCCGTCCCGTTCGGCATCAACATCCCGATCGTGGCGACGTAGCCCGCCAGCGCCGGCAGGATCAGCCACAGCTGACCGGTGGTCGCGCCGGCCACCAGCAGCGCTGCGGCACCGGCACCGGCGATCAGCGCGCCGACGAACAGCGGCCGGGTCCGGTACCGGCCGACCAGCCGGGCGTTGAGCTGGCTGACCGCGATCAGCCCGACCGCGTTGACCCCGAACACCAGGCTGAACATGGTCGGGGACAGCCCGAACCCGTCCTGCAGCACGTACGGCGATCCGGAGATGTAGGCGAACATGCCGGCGAAGGCCAGCCCCTGGGTCGACGCGTACCCGACGAAAGCCCGGTCGGTGAGCACCAGCCGGGCCGCCCTGGCCGCGCCGGCCAGACCGTCCGGGTTTCGGCGCTCGTCCGGCAGGGTCTCCGGCAGCCAGCGGGCCATGACGACGGTGAGCAGCGCGGCGACCACCGCGAGGGCGACGAATATTCCCCGCCAGGAGGTCACCCGCAGCACCGCCGCGCCGAGCACCGGCGCGGCGATCGGTGCCACCCCGAAAATGATCAGCAGGCGGGAGAAGAACCGGGCCGCGTCGGCACCCGAGTAGAGGTCGCGCACCACCGCGCGGGCGACGACCACCCCCACCCCGCCGACGAAGCCCTGGACCAGCCGCAGCCCGGCCAACGCCTCGGCGTTGGGTGCCAGCGCGCACGCCAGCGAGACGACGACGTAGCTGGCGACGCCGACCAGCGCCGGCCGCCGCCGCCCCCACCGGTCGCTCACCGGCCCGCCGACCAGCTGCCCGAACGCGACGCCGATCAGGCACGCGGTCAGCGACAGCTGCACCCGGGCCGGGGTGGCGGCGAGGTCGTCGCTGATCGCCGGGAACGCCGGCAGGTACATGTCGATCGACAGCGGCCCCACCGCAGTGACCGCGCCGAGCAGGATGAGCAGCACCGCTGGTCGGCGGCGGATGTCGTACGGCACGAAACCACCACCCCCCGAGACCGACCAACCGTACGTTAGGGCGGCTCGGTCGGTGTCCGGAGGGCGGGACACGGGCGACGTGGGTCACCGGGGTCCGACCACGCCGTGCCACACTTTCCGACGTGTTGCGTTGGCTGACCGCAGGTGAATCCCATGGCCCCGCGCTGGTCGCACTCCTCGAAGGCGTCCCCGCCGGCGTCGAGGTGACCAGTGCCGAGATCGGCCGCGAGCTGGCCCGTCGCCGGCTCGGCTACGGCCGGGGCGCCCGGATGAGTTTCGAGCAGGACGAGATCGAGATCGTCGGCGGCCTGCGGCACGGGGTGACACTGGGCAGCCCGGTCGCGATCCGGGTGGGCAACTCGGAGTGGCCGAAGTGGCGCACCGTGATGGCGGCCGACCCGGTCGACCCGGACGAGCTGGCCGGGCAGGCCCGCAACGCCCCGTTGACCCGGCCCCGGCCGGGGCACGCCGACCTGGCCGGGATGCAGAAGTACGGTCACACCGACGCCCGGCCGATCCTGGAGCGGGCCAGCGCCCGGGAGACCGCCGCCCGGGTCGCCGTCGGTACGGTCGCCCGGGCGCTGTGCCGGCAGGCACTGGGCATCGAGATCGTGTCGCACGTGGTCGAGCTCGGTTCGGTGGCCGCCAAACCCGGGCTGCAGCCCCGGCCGGAGGACGCCGAGCGGGTCGACGCGGACCCGCTGCGCTGCCTCGACCCCGAGGCGAGCGCCCGGATGGTCGCCGAGGTGGACGCCGCCAAGTCCGACGCCGACACCCTGGGCGGCATCGTCGAGGTGCTCGCCTACGGCGTACCGCCGGGGCTGGGCAGCCACGTCCAGTGGGACCGCAAGCTGGATGCCCGGCTGGCCGCCGCGGTGCTGTCGATCCAGGCGGTCAAGGGTGTGGAGATCGGCGACGCGTGGCAGCAGGCCCGGTCGCGGGGCTCGGTCGCGCACGACGAGATCATCCCCACCGCCGCCGGGGTGCGCCGGGTGACCGACCGGGCCGGCGGGCTGGAGGGCGGCATCACCACCGGCGAGCCGTTGCGGGTACGGGCCGCGATGAAGCCGATCTCCTCGCTGAACCGGGCGCTGTCGACCGTCGACGTCGTCACCGGGGAGCCGGCGACCGCCATCAACCAGCGGTCCGACGTCTGCGCGGTGCCGGCCGCCGCGGTGGTGGCCGAGGCGATGGTGGCGCTGGTGCTGGCCGAGGCGGCCACCGAGAAGTTCGGCGGCGACTCGGTCGCCGAGATCCGCCGCAACCTCGCCGGATACCTGGACCACCTGGTGATCCGCTGATGGCTCCGGTGATCCGCTGATGGCCCCGGTCTGCGTGCTGGTCGGCGCGCCCGGCGCGGGCAAGACGAGCACCGGTACCGCGCTGGCCGGTCTGCTCGGCTGCGACTTCCGCGACACCGACACCGACATCGTGGCGGCGGCCGGCAAGCCGATCCCGGAGATCTTCGTCGACGACGGCGAGGAGCATTTCCGGGCCCTGGAACGGGCGGCCGTCCGGGCGGCACTGCGCGGCTTCGACGGCGTGCTCGCGCTCGGCGGCGGTGCGGTGCTGGCCGACGAGAACCGTGCCGCGCTCGCCGGGCACACCGTGGTCCATCTCGGCGTCGAGCTGGCCGACGCGGTCCGCCGGGTCGGCCTCGACGCCGGCCGACCGCTGCTGGCGATCAACCCGCGGGCCACCCTGCGACACCTGCTGGAGCAGCGTCGCCCGTTCTACGAGCAGGTCGCCACGCACCAGGTGGCGACCGACGGGCGTACCCCGGAACAGGTCGCCGAGGAGGTCGCCACCCTGCTGCGCGCGTCGGCCGACCGGCCCGGGTACTAGGCTCGGCGCCGATGGACTCGACGACCTGTATCCCGGTGCCCGGCGACCGACCGTACGACGTACTTGTCGGTCGAGGGCTGCTCGACCAGCTGCCCGACCTGCTGCCCGGCGCGGACCGGGTGGCGGTGCTGCACGCACCCCCGCTGCAGGGCCAGGCCGACCGGATCGCCGCCGGTTGCGCCGCGGCCGGGGTCGAACCGCTGCTGGTCGAGGTGCCGGACGCCGAGGCCGGCAAGTCGATCGACGTCGCCGGGCAGGCGTGGGCGCAGCTGGGCGCGGCCGGCTTCACCCGTACCGACGCGGTGGTCGGGGTCGGCGGCGGCGCGGTGACCGACCTGGCGGGCTTCGTGGCCGCCTGCTGGCTGCGCGGGGTCCGCTGGGTGCCGGTGGCGACCAGCCTGCTCGGCATGGTCGACGCGGCGGTGGGCGGCAAGACCGGGATCAACACGGCGGCCGGCAAGAACCTGGTCGGTGCCTTCCACCCGCCGGCCGGGGTACTGGCCGACCTGGACCTGCTGGCCAGCCTTGCCCCGGTCGACCTGGTCGCCGGGTTGGCCGAGGTGGTCAAGTGCGGGTTCATCGCCGATCCGGCGATCCTGGAGCTGATCGAGGCCGATCCGGCGGCGGCCGCCGACCCGACCGGGCCGCAGGTGCGGGAGCTGATCGAGCGCGCCGTGCGGGTCAAGGCCGAGGTGGTCGGTGACGACCTGCGCGAGTCGGGGCTGCGTGAGGTGCTCAACTACGGGCACACGCTGGCCCACGCGATCGAAAAGGTGGAAGGCTACCGCTGGCGTCACGGGCACGCGGTGTCGGTCGGCCTGGTCTACGCGGCGACCCTGGCCCGGCTGGCCGGCCGGCTCGACCCGGCGGTGGCCGACCGGCACACGTCGGTGCTCGCCGGGCTGGGGCTGCCCACCAGCTACCGGGCCGAAGCGTGGCCGCAGCTGCTGGCCACCATGCGGGTGGACAAGAAGGCCCGGGGCAGCCGGCTGCGGCTGGTGGTGCTCGACGCGCTGGCCCGACCGGGGATTCTCGACGGCCCGGCCGACACGTTGCTCGCCGAGGCGTACCAGCAGGTGGCGGCGTGACGGGAGGTGGCGCGGCGTGCGGACGTACGTGCTGAACGGCCCGAACCTGGGCCGGCTGGGCAGCCGTCAGGTCGACGTGTACGGGCTGACCAGCTACGCCGACCTGGTGGCGATGTGTGAGCAGGTGGGCCGGGACGCCGGGCTCGACGTCGAGGTGCGCCAGACCGACGCCGAGCACGAGATGCTCGGCTGGCTGCACACGGCGGCCGACGCCGAGGCCGCCGTGGTGCTCAACCCGGGTGCCTGGTCGCACTACTCGTACGCGGTCCGGGACGCCTGCGCGTTGCTGCGCGGACCGCTGGTCGAGGTGCACATCTCCAACATCCACGCCCGCGAGCAGTTCCGGCACCACTCGGTGGTGTCGGCGGTCGCCACCGGGGTGATCTGCGGGCTCGGGGTGGACGGCTACCGGCTGGCGCTGCTGCACGTCGCCCGGCTGGCCGCGGCCCGTCCCCGCTGAGCCGGGACGGGCGAAGGACCGTGGGCCGTCCCGGCTGAGCCGGGTCCGGCCCGATAGACTTGGCAGATCCGTCCGCACATTGATGATCAAGGCAGGAAATGGCGACCACCAACGACCTGAAGAACGGGCTGGTTCTCAACCTCGACGGCGAGCTGTGGGCCGTCGTGGAGTTCCAGCACGTCAAGCCCGGCAAGGGCGGCGCTTTCGTGCGCACCACCCTGAAGAACGTGCTCTCCGGCAAGGTGGTCGACAAGACCTTCAACGCGGGCACCAAGGTCGACACCGCGACTGTCGACAAGCGGACCATGCAGTACCTGTACGCCGACGGCGAGGACTACGTCTTCATGGATCTGGAGACCTTCGACCAGATCATGGTGCCCGGCGGCACCGTCGGCGAGGCGGCCAACTACCTGCTGCCCGAGGCTGAGGCGATCGTGGCGACCCACGAAGGTGTGCCGCTGTACGTCGAGCTGCCGACCAGCGTGGTCCTCGAGGTCACCTACACCGAGCCGGGTCTGCAGGGTGACCGGTCGACCGGCGGCAACAAGCCGGCCACGATGGAGACGGGGGCCACCGTTCAGGTGCCGTTGTTCGTCACCACCGGGGAGAAGATCAAGGTCGACACCCGCGACGGCCGCTACCTCGGCCGAGCCTGATGGCCGAGGGGCCGAAGACTTCGATGCCGGCGCGCCGCAAGGCGCGCAAGCGGGCCCTGGACGTGCTCTACGAGGCGGACATGCGCAGTCTGCCGCCGGCGCAGGTGCTGGTCGGGTATCTGGCCCGGCTGTCGCCGCGTCCGGAGCATCTCGACTACGCGGTCGGCCTGGTCGAAGGGGTGGCGGCCCACCGGGACCGGATCGACGAGCTGATCGGCAGCTACGCCGAGGGATGGACGCTGGACCGGATGCCGGTGGTCGACCGTAACCTGGCCCGGATCGCCGTCTACGAGTTGCTCTACGTCGACGAGATCGACGACCCGGTGGCCATCACCGAGGCGGTCGAGCTGGCCCGGCAGATGTCCACCGACGATTCGCCGCGGTTCCTCAACGGTCTGCTGGACCGGATCGCCGAGTACACCCCGCACTAGCGGTTCCCGCCGCCCCGGCGGGCACAAGCCGCCACCGCCGGTGCCACGCGTCACCGCCGACGGGCCCGATCCAGCTGGACCGGGCCCGTCGGCGGTTGGGTGCGCAGCCGTCAGGAGGCGAAGAACGCCCGCGGGTCGGCGACCAGTACGCCGTGCTCGTTCAGCCGCTCGATGAGGCCGGACGGCGACGAGTCGTACACGATCGCCAGCGCCCGCAGGTCGTCGGCGCGGATGGACAGCACCCGACCGTTGTAGTCACCGCGCTGCTGCTGGATCGCCCGGGCGTACCGGGCGACGTAGGCGAGGTCCTCGCCGACCTCGTCGTACAGCCGCTCCAGGTCCAGGACGATCTTGCTGGTGGGCTCGTGACGTACCCCACTGCCGTCCGGCAGCAGTTCCGACACGGGTACCCGGTAGAAGTCGGCCAGTTCGGCGAGGCGGGAGACGGTGACTGCCCGGTCCCCACGCTCGTAGGAACCGACGACGACAGCCTTCCAACGCCCGTTCGACTTCTCCTCCACCCCCTGCAGGGACAGCCCCTGCTGCTGACGGATGGAGCGCAGGCGGGCGCCCAACGACTTGGCGTACTCAGAGGGCATACGGACTCTCCCAGTGCTTTGCCCGGGGCTTTCCCCAGCGATCGCTACGGAGCGTGACGGTACGGCGGTTCGCAAGCGCGGTCAAGTGGTGAATAGCTACCAGTGAACAAGATCGTGACGACTTGCCCCAAATTTCGTCTTACTGATGCGACACTCAGCGCCCCATATCGGCTCGGCAACGGGACGCTGGTAACGTTCGGCGTGACCGCTGACCAGCCGGGTGCTGGCCGGCGGTAGCCATGACGTCCTTTAACGACCCGTCCGGTGAGGCGGGGAAGGGGGTCCGCTGTGGCCTACCCGTCGGCCACCCAATCATCGGCGACGATGCCACCGTCTGTTAAGAGCATCCTGACCAGCGCCGACATTCAACGCGTCGTCGACCGGATCGCCCATCAGGTGCTGGAAAAGACCAACGGGGCGCAACGCACCGTACTGCTCGGAATTCCCACCCGGGGTGTGCCGCTCGCCCGCCGTCTCGCCGACCGGATTCGCACCTTCGAAGGGGTCGCCGTCCCGGTCGGTGTGCTCGACATCACCCTCTACCGGGACGATCTCCGGCTGAAGGCGACCCGCGCGGTAGGGCCCACCGAGCTGCCCGCCGGTGGCATCGACGGCCAGCGGGTCATCCTGGTCGACGACGTCCTCTACTCGGGTCGGACCGTGCGGGCGGCGCTGGACGCGATCAGCGACCTCGGCCGGCCCAGCTCGGTGCAGTTGGCGGTGCTGGTCGACCGGGGTCACCGGGAGCTGCCGATCCGCGCCGACTACGTCGGCAAGAACATCCCCACCGCGCTCACCGAGAACGTCAAGGTGCTGCTCGCCGAGACCGACGACACCGACGAGGTACGGCTGTTCAGTTCCCCGGGCGAGGCCCACCCGGCGGACGGTCCGCAGCGGGGGAGGGACCAGCGATGATCAGGCACCTGCTGTCCGGCGCCGATCTGGACGCGGCGGACGCCACCCGGATTCTGGACACCGCGGTCGAACTCGCCTCGCTGGCCGGCCGCGAGGTGAAGAAGCTGCCCACCCTGCGGGGGCGCACCGTGGTGAACCTGTTCTACGAGGATTCCACCCGGACCCGGATCTCGTTCGAGGCCGCCGCCAAACGGCTCTCCGCCGACGTGATCAACTTCTCGGCCAAGGGATCCAGCGTCTCCAAGGGTGAGAGCCTCAAGGACACCGCGCTCACCCTGCAGGCGATGGGGGCCGACGCGGTGGTGATCCGCCACCCCGCCTCCGGTGCCCCGCACCGGCTGGCCAACTGGGTGGACGGGTCGGTGGTCAACGCCGGCGACGGCACCCACGAGCATCCCACCCAGGCACTGCTCGACGCGTACACCATGCGGGCCCGGCTGGGTCGGCTCGCCGGCCTGCACGTGGTGATCGTCGGCGACGTGCTGCACAGCCGGGTGGCCCGGTCCAACGTCCTGCTGCTGGCCACCCTCGGCGCCAAGGTGACCCTGGTCGGGCCGCCGCCGCTGATCCCGGTCGACATCGCCACCGCGCTCGCCCCCGGCGTCGGGGTCGGCTACGACCTCGACACCGTGCTGCCCACCGCCGACGTGGTGATGATGCTGCGGGTGCAGCACGAGCGGATGGCCGACTCCTACTTCCCGTCCGCCCGCGAGTACGCCCGCCGGTACGGCCTGGACGGGGCCCGGCTGCGCCGGCTGCCCGGGCACGCCATCGTGATGCACCCCGGTCCGATGAACCGGGGCATGGAGATCTCCGCCGAGGTCGCCGACTCGCCCCGCTCCACGATCGTGGAACAGGTCGCCAACGGGGTAAGCGTCCGGATGGCCGTGCTCTACCTGCTGCTCGGCGGCCGCGGCTGATGCGGCGCACCGGTCACCGACATTCTCACCGGCACCACCGTCCCCAGGCGCACGACGAAAGGACTTCGCTGTGAGCGCGTACCTGATCAAGGGCGTCCGGGTCCTCGGCCGGGACCCTGTCGACCTGCTGCTGCGCGACGGCGTGGTCGCCGACGCCGGCTCCGGGCTGACCGCGTCGGGTGCGCAGGTGCTCGACGCCGACGGCCTGATCGCCCTGCCCGGTCTGGTCGATCTGCACACCCACCTGCGTGAACCCGGCCGGGAGGACGCCGAGACGGTGGAGACCGGGTCGCGGGCCGCCGCGCTCGGCGGCTACACCGCCGTCTGCGCGATGGCGAACACCTCCCCGGTGGCCGACACCGCCGGGGTGGTCGAACAGGTCTGGCGGCTCGGCCGGCAGGCCGGGCTGGTCGACGTGCAGCCGATCGGCGCGGTCACCGTCGGCCTGGCCGGTGAACGCCTCGCCGAACTCGGCGCGATGGCCGACTCGGCCGCCGCCGTGCGGATCTTCTCCGACGACGGGCACTGCGTCGCCGACCCCCGGTTGATGCGCCGTGCCCTGGAGTACGTCAAGGCGTTCGACGGCGTCGTCGCACAGCACGCCGAGGAGCCCCGGCTGACCGAGGGCGCCCAGATGCACGAGGGCGAGGTCTCCACCCGGCTCGGCCTGACCGGCTGGCCGGCCGTCGCCGAGGAGGCGATCATCGCCCGCGACGCGCTGCTCGCCGAACACGTCGGCAGCAGACTGCACGTCTGCCACCTGTCCACCGCCGGCAGCGTGGAGATCGTCCGGCAGGCCAAGGCCCGTGGGGTCCGGATCACCGCCGAGGTCACCCCGCACCACCTGCTGCTCACCCACGAGGCGCCGACCAGCTACGACCCGGTCTTCAAGGTCAACCCGCCGCTGCGCACCGGCGAGGACGTCGCCGCGCTGCGCGCCGCGCTCGCCGAGGGCGTCATCGACATCGTCGCCACCGACCACGCTCCGCACGCGGTCGAGGACAAGGAGTGCGAGTGGGCGTACGCCCGGCCCGGCATGCTCGGGTTGGAGACCGCCCTGTCCGTGGTGCTGCTCACGACCGCGCTGCACGACGTCGACGGTGTACCAGACTGGGAGCTGATCGCCGAGCGGATGTCCCGGGCCCCGGCCCGGATCGCCGGGCTGACCGGGCACGGGCACGACCCCGCGCCGGGCGTCCCGGCGAACCTCACCCTGATCGACCCGGCCGCCAGTCGCACCGTCGACCCGGCCGAGTCGGCCAGCCGCAGCCGCAACACCCCGTACGCGCGGATGGTGCTGCCCGGCCAGGTGGTCGCCACCTTCCTGCGCGGCGACGCGACCGTGCTCGACGGAAAGGCCGTGCGATGAACGACACCACCACAGCACCCCGTCGGCGGGTTCCGGCGCTGCTGGTGCTCGAGGACGGCCGGGTCTTCCCCGGCGAGAGCTACGGCGCGGTCGGCGAGACCTTCGGCGAGGCGGTGTTCACCACCGCGATGACCGGCTACCAGGAGACGCTGACCGACCCGTCCTACCACCGGCAGGTGGTGGTGCAGACCGCGCCGCACATCGGCAACACCGGGGTCAACGTCGACGACGACGAGTCGGACCGGATCCGGGTGGCCGGGTACGTGGTCCGCGATCCGGCCCGCCGCCCGTCGAACTGGCGGTCCACCGGTGATCTGGAGGACCGGCTCGCCGCCGAGGGCGTGGTCGGCATCTGCGGGGTGGACACCCGGGCGCTCACCCGCCACCTGCGTGACCGGGGGGTGATGCGGGTCGGCGTCTCCACGCTGACCGACGACCCGCAGGAGCTGCTGGACCGGGTCCGGCAGGCGCCGCAGATGGTCGGCGCGGACCTGTCCGCCGAGGTGACCACCGCCGAGCCGTACACGGTCACCGCGCAGGGCGAGCACCGTTACACCGTTGCCGCGCTGGACCTGGGCATCAAACGCAACGTGCCGCGTCGGCTGGCCCGGCGCGGGGTGACCACCCACGTGCTGCCGGCCACCTCGATGCTGGACGAGATCCTGGCCACCGGGCCGGACGCGGTGTTCTTCTCACCCGGGCCGGGTGACCCGGCCACCGCGCACCACGCGGTCGAGCTGGCCCGGCAGGTGATGGCCCGCCGTACGCCGTTGTTCGGCATCTGCTTCGGCTCGCAGATCCTCGGCCGGGTGCTCGGCTTCGGCACGTACAAGCTCGGCTACGGCCACCGCGGCATCAACCAGCCGGTGCTCGACCGCACCACCGGCAAGGTCGAGGTGACCAGCCACAACCACGGGTTCGCCGTGGACGCCCCGCTGAACACGGTGATCGACACCGACTTCGGCGGCGTCGAGGTGAGCCACGTGTGCCTCAACGACGACGTGGTCGAGGGGCTGCGGGCCCGCGAGGTGCCGGCGTTCACCGTCCAGTACCACCCGGAAGCGGCGGCCGGCCCGCACGACGCGGACTACCTGTTCGACCGGTTCGTCGAGCTGATCGAGGGAAAACATGCCTAAGCGGACAGATCTGCAGCATGTCATGGTGATCGGCTCCGGGCCGATCATCATCGGCCAGGCCTGCGAGTTCGACTACTCCGGCACGCAGGCGTGCCGGGTGCTGCGCGCCGAAGGGCTGCGCGTGTCGCTGGTCAACTCCAACCCGGCGACCATCATGACCGACCCCGAGTTCGCCGACGCCACCTACGTCGAGCCGATCACGCCCGAGTTCGTCGAGCTGGTCATCGCCCGGGAGCGCCCCGACGCGCTGCTGCCCACCCTCGGCGGGCAGACCGCGCTGAACACCGCCGTCGCCCTGCACTCCGCCGGCGTGCTGGACAAGTACGGCGTGGAGCTGATCGGGGCCGACGTCGACGCGATCCGCCGCGGCGAGGACCGGCAGCTGTTCAAGGACATCGTCGCCGCCGCCGGCGGCGAGACCCCGCGCAGCCGGGTCTGCCACAGCATGGCCGAGGTGCACGACACCGTCGCCGAACTCGGGCTGCCGGTGGTGATCCGACCGTCGTTCACCATGGGCGGGCTCGGCTCGGGCATGGCGCACACCCCGGCCGACCTGGAGCGCATCGCCGGCGCCGGGCTGGCCGCCTCGCCGGTGCACGAGGTACTCATCGAGGAGAGCGTGCTCGGCTGGAAGGAGTACGAGCTGGAGCTGATGCGCGACCGCAACGACAACGTGGTCGTGGTCTGCTCCATCGAGAACATCGACCCGATGGGCGTGCACACCGGCGACAGCGTCACCGTCGCCCCGGCGATGACCCTCACCGACCGCGAGTACCAGCAGATGCGCGACATGGGCATCGCGGTGCTGCGCGAGGTCGGCGTCGACACCGGCGGCTGCAACATCCAGTTCGCGGTGCACCCGAGCACCGGCCGACTCGTCGTCATCGAGATGAACCCCCGGGTGTCCCGCTCGTCGGCGCTGGCCTCCAAGGCGACCGGCTTCCCGATCGCCAAGATCGCCGCCAAGCTGGCGATCGGCTACACCCTCGACGAGATCCCCAACGACATCACCAAGCAGACCCCGGCGGCGTTCGAGCCGGTCCTCGACTACGTCGTGGTCAAGATCCCCCGGTTCGCGTTCGAGAAGTTCCCCGGCGCCGATCCGGAGCTGACCACCACGATGAAGTCGGTCGGCGAGGCGATGAGCCTGGGCCGCAACTTCACCGAGGCGCTGAACAAGGCGATGCGGTCGATGGAGACCAAGGCCGCCGGGTTCTGGACGGTGCCGGATCCGGCCGGCGCCACCGTCGAGTCCACCCTGGCGGAGCTCGCCACCCCGCACGACGGCCGGCTCTACACCGTCGAACGGGCGCTGCGGCTGGGCGCCACCGTCGCCCAGGTCGCCGAGGCGTCCGGCGGTATCGATCCCTGGTTCCTGTCCGAGATCGCCGGCCTGGTCGAGCTGCGTGGCGAGATCGAGGCCGCGCCGGTGCTCGACGCTGCGCTGCTGCGCCGGGCCAAGCGGGCCGGGCTGTCCGACCGGCAGGTGGCCGCGCTGCGTCCGGAGCTGGCCGGCGAGGACGGGGTACGGGCGTTGCGGCACCGGCTCGGTCTGCGCCCGGTGTACAAGACCGTCGACACCTGCGCCGCCGAGTTCGCCGCCCGTACGCCGTACCACTACTCCAGCTACGACGCGGAGACCGAGGTCGCGCCGTCGGACCGGCCGAAGGTGCTCATCCTCGGCTCCGGGCCGAACCGGATCGGCCAGGGCATCGAGTTCGACTACTCCTGCGTGCACGCGGTGATGGCGCTCGCCGAGTACGAGACCGTCATGGTCAACTGCAACCCGGAGACGGTCTCCACCGACTACGACACCGCCGACCGGCTGTACTTCGAGCCGCTCACCTTCGAGGACGTGCTGGAGGTCTGGCAGGCCGAGGACGCCGCCGGCCGGGCCGCCGGCGGCCCCGGCGTGGTCGGGGTGATCGTCCAGCTCGGTGGGCAGACCCCGCTCGGGCTGGCGCAGCGCCTCGCCGACGCCGGGGTGCCGATCGTCGGCACCCCACCGGAGTCGATCCACCTGGCCGAGGAGCGGGGTGCGTTCGGCCAGGTGCTGGCCCGCGCCGGACTGCGCGCCCCGGCGCACGGCACCGCCGTGTCGTTCGAGCAGGCCAAGGCGATCGCCGACGAGATCGGCTACCCGGTGCTGGTCCGCCCGTCGTACGTGCTCGGCGGGCGCGGCATGGAGATCGTCTACGACGATGCGACGCTGCGCGACTACATCGGCCGGGCCACCGACATCTCGCCGGAGCACCCGGTGCTGGTCGACCGGTTCCTCGACGACGCCATCGAGATCGACGTGGACGCGCTGTGCGACGCCACCGGTGAGGTCTACCTCGGTGGGGTGATGGAGCACATCGAGGAGGCCGGCATCCACTCCGGCGACTCGTCCTGCGCGTTGCCGCCGATCACCCTGGCCGCCCCGCACCTGGCCACCATCCGGCACTACACCGAGCAGATCGCCCGCGGCGTCGGGGTGCGCGGGCTGCTCAACGTGCAGTACGCGCTCAAGGACGACGTGCTGTACGTGCTGGAGGCCAACCCGCGCGCCTCGCGGACCGTACCGTTCGTCTCCAAGGCCACCGCGGTGCCGCTGGCCAAGGCGGCGGCCCGGATCATGCTCGGCGCCACCGTCGCGCAGCTGCGCGACGAGGGCATGCTGCCGGCCACCGGCGACGGCGGCACGTTGCCGCCGGACGCGCCGATCGCGGTCAAGGAGGCGGTGCTGCCGTTCAAACGGTTCCGCACCCGCGCCGGCCACGGCGTCGACTCGCTGCTCGGCCCGGAGATGAAGTCGACCGGTGAGGTGATGGGGATCGACCCGGCGTACGGCAACGCCTTCGCCAAGTCGCAGGCCGCCGCCTACGGCTCCCTGCCGACCAGCGGAAAGATCTTCGTGTCGGTCGCCAACCGGGACAAACGCGCGATGATCTTCCCGGTGAAGCGGCTGGCCGACCTCGGGTTCGACATCGTCGCCACCGCCGGCACCGCCGAGGTGCTGCGCCGCCACGGCATCGCCTGCGAACTGACCCGCAAACACTGGGAGGAGTCGGGCGACGGGCAACCGGACGCGGTGACGTTGATCGCCTCCGGCGAGATCGCCCTGGTGATCAACACACCGCAGGGCTCCGGTGCCAGCGCCCGCTCCGACGGGTACGAGATCCGCAGCGCGGCGGTCACCGCGGACACCCCGTGCGTGACCACCGTGCCCGGGGTCGCCGCCGCCGTGATGGGCATCGAGGCGCTGATCAACGGGGACATGGCGGTCCGGCCGCTGCAGCAGCTGCACGCGGCGCTGCGCCCGGAGACAGCCGGCCGGCAGGCCGCCCGGTGACCCGCTCCGGCGGGTACCGGCTGGCCCGGTCGGCGTTGTTCCGGCTCGGCGGCGGCGACGCCGAGACCGCCCACGAGTGGACGCTACGTCGGCTGGCCGCACTGTCCCGCAGCCGGGTGGCGCTGGCCGCGTTGCGCACCCGGTACGCGGTGGCCGCGCCGCGTACCGTTTTCGGGGTCGACTTCCCCAACCCGGTCGGCCTGGCCGCCGGAATGGACAAGGACGGCCTGGCGCTGCCCGCCTGGCCGGCGCTGGGCTTCGGCTTCGTCGAGGTCGGTACGGTCACCGCGCGCCCCCAGCCGGGCAACCCCCGGCCCCGGCTGTTCCGGTTGCCGACCAGCGAGGCGGTGATCAACCGGATGGGGTTCAACAACGCCGGCGCCGAGGCACTCGCCGACCGGCTCGCGGTGCTCGGCCGGCTGGAGGATCGGGCCGGGTTCGGCCGGTCGCATCCGGCGCACGCCGACCGCCCGGTGCCGTTGGGTATCTCGCTCGGCAAGTCGAAGGTCGTGCCGATCGAGGAGGCGGTCGACGACTACCTGTCGGCTTACAAGGTGCTCAGCGGCTACGGCCAGTACTTCGTGATCAATGTCTCCTCGCCGAACACCCCGGGGCTACGGCAGCTGCAGGACCGCGAACATCTCGACACCCTGCTGGCCACCCTGGTGGGGGAGCGACCGATCCTGGTCAAGATCGCGCCGGACCTGTCCGAGCCGGCCATCGCCGAACTGCTGGAGGTCTGTCTGGCCCGGGGCGCGGCCGGGGTGATCGCCACCAACACCACCCTGTCCCGCGCCGGCCTGGCCGCCCCCGACGCCGGTCAGGCGGAGCAGACCGGCGGGTTGTCCGGCCGGCCGCTGACCGGCCGGGCCCGGGAGGTGGTCGGCTTCGTCCACCGGGAGACCGGCGGCGCGCTGCCGGTCGTCGGGGTCGGCGGCATCCTCGACCCGGACGACGCGGCCCGGATGTTCGACGCCGGTGCCAGCCTGGTGCAGCTCTACACCGGCTTCATCTACCGGGGTCCGGGGCTGGTCCGGGCGATCGCCCGGCAGGCGCAGCGCCGGTGAGCGCGAGGCTGCCGGCAGGCCCGGGGTCCCGATGAGTGCTCAGTCGCCGGTGCCCGGCGACGGCCACCGCGCCGAGCAGCTGCGGGAGCTGGACCGTCGGCACGTCTGGCATCCGTACGCCGCGCTGCCCCCGGCCGTGGCGCCCTATCTGGTCGACAGCGCTGCCGGGGTACGGCTGCGACTGGCCGACGGGCGGGAGCTGGTCGACGGGATGTCGTCGTGGTGGGCCGCCGTGCACGGCTACCGGCACCCGGTGCTGGACGCCGCCGTCACCGACCAGCTGGGCCGGATGGCGCACGTGATGTTCGGCGGGCTCACCCACGAGCCGGCGGTCCGCCTCGCACAGACCCTGGTGGAGATCACCCCGCCGGGCCTGGAGCACGTCTTTCTCTGTGACTCGGGCTCGGTGAGCGTCGAGGTCGCGATCAAGATGGGCCTGCAGTACCAGCTGGGCCGGGGCCGGCCCGGCCGGCGCAAGCTGGCCACCTGGCGCGGCGGCTACCACGGGGACACCTTCCACCCGATGAGCGTCTGCGATCCGGAGGGCGGGATGCACCACCTGTGGCGGGGGGTGCTGCCGGCGCAGGTGTTCGTGTCCGCCCCGCCGGGTGACTTCGCGTCGGCGCCGGACGAGCGCTACCTCGCCGAACTGGTCGACGCGGTGGCCCGGCACGCGGACGAGATCGCCGCGGTGATCGTCGAGCCGGTGGTGCAGGGCACCGGCGGCATGCGGTTCCACCATCCGGCGTACCTGCGCGCCCTGCGCGAGGCGACCGCCGCGCACGACGTACTGCTGATCTTCGACGAGATCGCCACCGGGTTCGGCCGGACCGGCGCGTTCTTCGCCGCCGAGCACGCCGGGGTGACACCGGACGTGCTCTGCCTGGGCAAGGCGTTGACCGGTGGCTACCTCACGCTGGCGGCCGCACTGTGCACCCCGGAGGTGGCCGCCGGGATCTCCGCCGGCGGGGTCCTCGCCCACGGGCCGACCTTCATGGGCAACCCGTTGGCCTGCGCGGTCGCCAACGCCTCGATCGGACTGCTGCGCGCCGCCGCGCCGGCGGCCGGGGCCGAGCCGGTTGCGGCCACCGGTCCGGCGCCGGCTGGGGTCGTCCCGGCCTGGCAGGTCGCCGTACGGCGGATCGAGGCCGGCCTGCGCGACGGCCTGGCACCGGTCGCGACGCTGCCCGGCGTGCGCGACGTCCGGGTGCTCGGCGCGATCGGGGTGGTCCAGCTGGACCGGCCGGTCGACCTGGCGGCGGCGACCGCGGCGGCGGTGGACGCCGGGGTGTGGCTGCGGCCGTTCCGGGACCTGATCTACACCATGCCGCCCTATCCGGCGGACGACGACGACGTCGCGCGGATCGCCCGCGCGATGGCGGCTGCGGCCGTCGCGGTACCGCGCTGAGGTCCGCCCGGCGGTACCGCCGAGGGAGGGAGAGCCGATGGAGACCTTTGGTCAGCGACTGCACCGGGCCGTCACCGCCCGGGGCCCGCTGTGCGTGGGCGTCGACCCGCATCCGGAGCTGTTGACCCGGTGGGGGCTGCCGGGCGACGTCGACGGGCTGGCCCGGTTCGCCGCCACGGCGGTCGACGCGCTCGGCGACGTGGCCGCGGTAGTGAAGCCTCAATCGGCGTTCTTCGAACGTTTCGGGTCCGCCGGCATCGGTGTCCTAGAGTCAACTATCCGACAGTTTCGCGAGGCCGGGGCCCTCGTCCTGCTCGACGTGAAGCGCGGCGACATCGGTTCGACGGCCGCCGCGTACGCCTCCGCCTACCTCGATCCGGCGAGCCCGTTGGCGGTCGACGCGGTCACTGCCAGCCCGTATCTGGGCGTCGGCGCGCTCGCTCCGATGTTCGATCTCGCCGGCCGGCACGGCGGCGGCGTCTTCGTGCTCGCGCTGACCTCGAATCCTGAGGGGCGGGCCGTGCAGCACGCCCGGGTGTCCGATGGACGCACCGTCGCGCAGACGGTGATCGATGAGATTTCGCAGCTCAACGTGGGTGCGGAGCCGATTGGCAGTTTCGGTCTGGTGGTCGGTGCGACCGTTGGTGACACCGGTCATGAACTGTCGCATGTCAATGGCCCATTGCTCGCTCCGGGGTTGGGTGCGCAAGGTGGACGGCCCGAGGACCTGCGGACAGTGTTCGGGCAAGCGCTTTCCGCAGTCCTTCCGTCGTACTCCCGTGAGGTGCTGAACGCCGGCCCGGATCCGTCGGCGTTGCGGGCTGCAGCCGAACAGACGCTTGTTAAGTGTCGGGAGGCTCTCGGGGTTCCGGTCTGAGTGAGCGATCGATCACCCCCGCGTGATCGTGGTGTGGCCACGTTGCCGAAAACGTCGCTGACCGCTAGATGATCGATTCCAAGGGATACGGGGTAGCAAGCGGACGCGAGGGCATCCATGATCAACGTTGCCTAGGCAGCGAAACCATGGAGGCCACGTGCACGTCGATCTGGACACCCTCGCGACCGCACTGTACGTCAGGATCGACGACGAACTGAAGGCGTCCCCGCACCTCAACCGGTGGCGTCCAGCGGTCGGCATCACCGCCCGGATCACCGACGCCGAACTCATCACGGTGTCAGTGATGCAGGCACTACTCGGCTACCACAACGAGACCCGCTGGATCCGCTACGCCCGCAAATCCATCATCCACCTGTTCCCCCACCTGCCCAAACAGCCCGGCTACAACAAACGGCTGCGAGCGCTGACCACCCAACTGGCCCACTTCATCACGGTGCTCGCCACCGACACCGACCTGTGGCGGCACCCGATCCGGATCGCCGACTCCACACCCGTGCCCTGCGGCACATCCCGCGAGACGGTGCAGCGTTCCGACCTGGCCGGCTGGGCCGGCTACGGCTACTGCGCCTCCCACTCCCGGCTGTTCTGGGGACTACGCCTGCACCTGGTCACCACGGTCCACGGACTGCCGGTCGCGTTCGCCCTCACCAACGCCAAGACCGACGAACGTGAAGTCCTCATCGACCTGGTCACCCTGCAACCCGGCATGTTCCACCACCCCGACGGGGTGATCCTGGTCGTGGACAAGGGCTACCGCGACCGCGACACCGAAATCTGGCTCAACGACAACGATGTCACCGTCGTACGCCCCGCGTACCGCACCGAACCCGCACGACCCGGCCGGGGCCTGCTCCGCGCCGTCCGGCAGACCATCGAATCAGTCAACCAGACCTTCAAAAGCCAACTCGACCTCGAACAGCACGGCGGCCGGACCATCACCGGCGTCGCCGTCCGGGTCCTGCAACGCGTCCTCGCCCTGACCGCCGCGATCTGGCACAACTGGCACACCGGCCAACCGACCCTGCGCTCCCTGACCGCATTCGACCACTGACCCCTTGGAATCGATCATCTAGTTTTCCCCGCGCTGGGAACCACATGCCCCTTTGGTTCCCAGCCACACCACGTTTCACAGAGCGGCGGTGCGATCCGCCCGTCGCGATAGGGACCTGAGGAGAACTGGTGCCGCTCCCGTCACTGACCCCCGAACAGCGCGCAGCCGCGCTGGAGAAGGCCGCGGAGATCCGTAAGGCCCGTGCTGAGTTGAAGGAGCAACTCAAGCAGGGCAAGACCACCCTCGCCGCCGTGCTCGACCGGGCGGAGTCCGACGACGTTGTCGGCAAGCTGAAGGTTTCCGCCGTGCTGCAGGCGATGCCGGGCATCGGCAAGATCCGGGCGACCCAGATCATGGAGAAGCTCAAGATCGCCGACAGCCGTCGCCTCCGTGGCCTCGGCGACCAGCAGCGCAAGGCCCTGCTCGGGGAGTTCGCCGCGAACTGATTCGCGGCAGGGTGTAGAAACAAGCAGTGACCATGTATGACGACGCGCGCCCGGCAGCTCGGCTCACGGTCCTCTCCGGCCCCTCCGGGGTCGGCAAGGACAGCGTGATCGAGCTGATCCGGGCGCGCTCGCCCTGGATCTGGCTGTCCGTCTCGGTGACCACCCGCCCGATGCGGGACTACGAGGTCGACGGCGTCCACTACTACTTCGTCGACCGACCCGAGTTCGAGCGGATGGCCGCCACCGGGCAGCTGCTGGAGTGGGCCGAGTTCGCCGGCAACCTCTACGGCACGCCGCGCTCGGCGGTCGAGCAACGACTACGCGCCGGCGAGCCGGTGCTGCTGAAGATCGACCTGCAGGGTGCCCGGCAGGTACGGGCCGCGATGCCCGAGGCCCAGCTGGTCTTCCTCGCGCCACCCAGCGTCGAGGAGCTGAAACGGCGCCTCGTCGGTCGGGGGACCGACGACGAGGAGACGATCCGTCGCCGGCTGGAGCACGCCGACGAGGAGTTGGCCGCCGAGCGGGAGTTCGACGTCACGGTGGTGAACGACGAGGTGAAGCGAGCCGCGACCGAGCTGGTAGGATTGCTCGGTTCGTCATTATTGACCGACGCCCAGTCACACCGCCCGGCCTGACAGCACCCAGCGACAGAGCCCGACGACACAGAGGTTGCATCCGTGGGATCCATTGCCAGCCCGGAAGGCATCACCAACCCGCCCATCGACGAGTTGCTGGAGAAGACCTCGTCGAAGTACGCCCTGGTGATCTTCGCCGCCAAGCGTGCCCGCCAGGTCAACGCGTACTACAGCCAGCTCGGTGAGGGCCTGCTGGAGTACGTCGGACCGCTGGTGGAGACCACGCCGCAGGAGAAGCCGCTCTCCATCGCCATGCGGGAGATCAACTCCAACCTGCTCACCGCCGAGCCCACCGACCAGCCCTGAGCGCCGGTACGCCGGACCGCGTCCCGCCCCGGGTCGTCCTCGGCGTCGGTGGCGGGATCGCCGCGTACAAGGCGTGTGAGCTGCTTCGGCTGCTGACCGAGTCGGGCCACCAGGTCAAGGTGGTGCCGACTGCGGCCGCGTTGCGGTTCGTCGGTGCGCCGACCTGGTCGGCGCTGTCCGGGCAGCCGGTCGCCGACGACGTCTTCAGCGACGTCCACGATGTGCCGCATGTGCGGCTCGGCCAGCAGGCCGACCTGGTGCTGGTCGCCCCGGCCACGGCGGATCTGATCGCCCGGGCCGCGCACGGGCTCGCCGACGACCTGCTCACCAACACCCTGCTGACCGCCCGGTGCCCGGTGCTGCTCGCCCCGGCGATGCACACCGAGATGTGGGAGCATCCGGCCACCGCCGACAACGTCGCGCTGCTGCGCCGTCGCGGGGTGCTGGTCATCGAGCCGGCGACCGGCCGGCTGACCGGGTCCGACTCCGGCAAGGGCCGACTGCCCGACCCCGGAGAGATCTTCGCCGTCGCCCGCCGGGTCCTGGCCCGGTCCGCCGGAACAGCCGCCGGCCTCGTCGGCGCCGACCTCGCCGGCCGGCGGGTGGTGGTCACCGCCGGCGGCACCCGCGAACCGCTCGACCCGGTGCGGTTCCTCGGCAACCGGTCGTCCGGCAAGCAGGGGTACGCCTTCGCCCGTACCGCCGTGGCCCGTGGCGCGCAGGTGACGGTGATCGCCGCGAACGTGTCGCTGCCCGATCCGGCCGGTGTCCGGCTGGTCCGGGTGGGCAGCACCGAGGAGCTGCGGGTCGCCACGCTCGCCGCGGCGGCCGAAGCCGACGTGGTCGTGATGGCGGCGGCGCCGGCTGACTTCCGGCCGGCGAGCTACGTACCCACGAAGATCAAGAAGGACGACGGGGGGCGAGCGCCGGTGATCGAGCTGGTCACCAACCCGGACATCGCCGCCGAGCTCGGCGCGGCCAAGCGCCCCGGCCAGCTCCTCGTCGCGTTCGCTGCGGAAACCGGGGACCTGCTGACCAACGCCCGGGCGAAGCTGGCGCGCAAGAACGCGGACCTGATCGTCGCCAACCAGGTGGGTGCCGACCGGGTGTTCGGCGCGGACGCCAACTCCGCCACGGTGCTCGACGCCGACGGCCCGGTCGCGGTGCTCGACGAACGCGGCAAGGAGCAGCTCGCCGACGACGTCTGGGATCTGGTGGCGGCCCGACTGGCGCAGTGAGCTCCGCTACGTCGCGCAGTGAGCTCCGCTACGTCGCGCAGTGAGCTCCGCTACGTCGCGCAGTGAGCTCCGCTACGTCGCGCAGTGAGCTCCGCTACGTCGCGCAGCGCCGGATTCCTTGGTCGGCACGGCGCCAGACCCCAACGTGGATGACTAGACTGCCGGGAACCATTGCTTTCGGATTCAAGGAGTACCGTGGCACGCCGTCTCTTCACCTCCGAGTCTGTCACGGAGGGCCACCCGGACAAGATCGCCGACCAGATCAGCGACGGGATCCTCGACGCGCTGCTGGCCCAGGACCCCCGGTCCCGGGTCGCGGTCGAAACCCTGATCACCACCGGCCAGGTGCACGTCGCCGGGGAGGTCACCACGCAGGCGTACGCGGACATCCCGGCCATCGTCCGCGAGACGATCCTCGGGATCGGCTACGACTCCTCGAAGAAAGGGTTCGACGGCGCGTCCTGCGGGGTGAGCGTGTCGATCGGCGCCCAGTCGCCGGACATCGCCCAGGGCGTCGACACCGCCATCGAGCGCCGGGTCGGCGAGTCGGCTGACGACGCGCTCGACGCCCAGGGCGCCGGCGACCAGGGCATGATGTTCGGGTTCGCCTGCTCGGAGACGCCGGAGCTGATGCCGCTGCCGATCGCGTTGGCGCACCGGCTGGCGAGGCGGCTGTCGGCGACCCGCAAGGACGGCACCATCCCCTACCTGCGGCCGGACGGCAAGACCCAGGTCACCGTCGAGTACGACGGGCTGCGGCCGGTACGGCTGGACACCGTGGTCGTCTCCAGCCAGCATGCCGCGGACATCTCGCTGGAGTCGCTGCTCACCCCGGACGTCCGCGAGCACGTGATCGCCCCCGAGCTGGAGGGCCTCGGTCTGGACACCGACGGTTACCGGCTGTTGGTCAACCCGACCGGACGCTTCGAGATCGGCGGACCGATGGGCGACGCCGGCCTGACCGGCCGGAAGATCATCGTGGACACGTACGGTGGGTACGCCCGGCACGGTGGCGGCGCGTTCTCCGGCAAGGACCCGTCGAAGGTGGACCGCTCGGCGGCGTACGCGATGCGCTGGGTGGCCAAGAACGTGGTGGCCGCCGGGCTGGCGGAGCGGTGCGAGGCGCAGGTCGCGTACGCGATCGGCAAGGCCCACCCGGTGAGCCTGTTCGTGGAGACGTTCGGCACCGAGAACGTGCCGGTGGACCGGATCGAACGGGCGATCGGCGAGGTGTTCGACCTGCGGCCGGCTGCGATCATCCGGGACCTGGACCTGCTGCGGCCGATCTACCGGCCGACCGCCGCGTACGGCCACTTCGGTCGGGAGCTGCCGGAGTTCGCCTGGGAGCGCACCGACCGGGCCGCTGACCTGAAGTCCGCCGCCGGAGCCTGACTCACCGCCGCTGACCGTACCGCCGGGGGTGGCGGGTCGCCGGCCACCCCGGCGGCCGGGCAGGATGGCCCGGTGAGCACCCGAGCAGGACACGACCGGCAGCCGGCCGACCTGCTGCCGGTCGCGCGTATCTGCGTCGACGTGCCGCTGCCGCACCTGGACCGGCCGTTCGACTACCTGGTCCCGGCGGAGCTCGACGACGGCGTGCAGCCGGGCACCCGGGTCCGGGTCCGGTTCGCCGGCCAACTGGTGGCCGGGTGGGTGCTGGACCGGGTGGCCGCCTCCGGCCACGACGGCAAGCTCGCCTTCCTCGACAAGCTGGTCTCGCCGGAACGGGTGCTCAGCGCCGACATCGCCGCTCTGGCCCGCACCGTCGCCGACCGGTACGCCGGGCACCTGGCCGACGTGCTGCGGCTGGCGGTGCCGCCGCGACACGCCCGCGTCGAGCAGGAGCCCAGCGAACCCGAGTCCGGTCCCGCCACCGCGCCGACTGACGCCGCGCCACCCGATGCCGTGTCGACCGATGCCGTGTCGACCGATGCCGTGCCGACAGACGCTGTGCCGACAGACGCTGTGCCGACAGACGCTGTGCCGACCGATGCCGACGGATGGGCGGCGTACCCGTCCGGGCCCGCGTTTCTGCGGGCCGTCGCCGACGGCCGACCGGCCCGCGCCGTCTGGGCGCCGCTGCCCGGCGAGGACTGGCCGGCCCGGTACGCCGAGGCGATCGCCGCCACTGTACGGGCCGGCCGGGGCGCGGTCGCGGTGCTACCGGACGGACGCGACGTCGACCGGCTCGACGCGGCCCTGCGTTCGGCCCTGGGCGAAGGCCGGCACGTGGTGCTCACCGCGGCGCTCGGCCCGGCCCGACGCTACCGGGCGTTCCTCGCGGCGAACCGCGGCCAGGTCAAGGTGGTCGTCGGCACCCGGGCGGCGATGTTCGCCCCGGTCGCCGACCTGGGCCTGGTCGCCATCTGGGACGACGGCGACGACGTGCACGCCGAACCGCGCGCCCCCTACCCGCACGCCCGCGAGGTCCTGCTGACCCGGGCACAGCTGGGCGGGGTCGCGGCGCTGCTCGGCGGTTTCGCCCGCTCCGGTGAGGCACAGCAGCTCGTCGAAACCGGCTGGGCCCGGGAGATCGTCGCCGCCCGGGCAACTGTCCGGCGACGTGCCCCACGGGTCACCCCGGCCGGCGACGATGCCCAGTTGGCCCGCGACGCCGGTGCCGCCACCGCCCGGCTGCCCAGCCTGGCCTTCGCCACCGCCCGTACGGCGTTGCAGGCCGGGATGCCGGTGCTGGTGCAGGTGCCCCGGCGCGGCTACCTGCCGGCGGTGTCCTGCGCGGACTGCCGGACCCCGGCCCGCTGCCCGCACTGCGCCGGCCCGCTGGCCCTGCCGGCTGCTACCGCCACCGCGCAGTGCCGCTGGTGCGGCCGGCCGGCCGCCGGCTACGCCTGCCCGCACTGCCACGGGCGGCGGCTACGGGCGTCGGTGACCGGCGCCCGGCGTACCGCCGAGGAGCTGGGCCGGGCGTTCCCCGGCACCACGGTGCGGACCTCCGGCCGCGACGAGGTGCTCACCGTGGTGCCGGCCGAACCGGCGGTGGTGGTCGCCACCCCCGGGGCCGAGCCGGTGGCCGACGGCGGCTACGGCGCCGTACTGCTGCTGGACACCTGGGCGTTGCTGACCCGGGCCGACCTGCGGGCGGCGGAGGAGGCACTACGCCGCTGGCTGTCCGCCGCCGCGTTGGCCCGGTCGGCGGCCGACGGCGGCCGGGTGGTGGTGGTCGCCGACGGTGGGCTCGCCCCGGTGCAGGCGCTGCTGCGCTGGGACCCCGGCTGGTTCGCCGCCCGGGAGCTGGCCGACCGGCGGGAGCTGGGTTTCCCGCCGGCGGCCCGGATGGCCAGCGTGACCGGTCCGGCCGAGGCGGTGGCCGAACTGCTGGCCGCGTTGCGGATGCCGGACGGTGCCGAACTGCTCGGTCCGGTGCCGGCGGCCGACGGACAGGAACGGATGTTGATCCGGGTCCGCCGGTCGCAAGCGGCCGAACTGGCCCGGCAGCTGCGGCTGGCAGCCGGTACCCGTACCGCCCGCCGGGCCGGGCAGCCGGTACGCATCCAGATCGACCCGCTCGACCTGCTCTAGATGATCGATTCCAAGGGGTCAGTGGTCGAATGCGGTCAGGGAGCGCAGGGTCGGTTGGCCGGTGTGCCAGTTGTGCCAGATCGCGGCGGTCAGGGCGAGGACGCGTTGCAGGACCCGGACGGCGACGCCGGTGATGGTCCGGCCGCCGTGCTGTTCGAGGTCGAGTTGGCTTTTGAAGGTCTGGTTGACTGATTCGATGGTCTGCCGGACGGCGCGGAGCAGGCCCCGGCCGGGTCGTGCGGGTTCGGTGCGGTACGCGGGGCGTACGACGGTGACATCGTTGTCGTTGAGCCAGATTTCGGTGTCGCGGTCGCGGTAGCCCTTGTCCACGACCAGGATCACCCCGTCGGGGTGGTGGAACATGCCGGGTTGCAGGGTGACCAGGTCGATGAGGACTTCACGTTCGTCGGTCTTGGCGTTGGTGAGGGCGAACGCGACCGGCAGTCCGTGGACCGTGGTGACCAGGTGCAGGCGTAGTCCCCAGAACAGCCGGGAGTGGGAGGCGCAGTAGCCGTAGCCGGCCCAGCCGGCCAGGTCGGAACGCTGCACCGTCTCGCGGGATGTGCCGCAGGGCACGGGTGTGGAGTCGGCGATCCGGATCGGGTGCCGCCACGGGTCGGTGTCGGTGGCGAGCACCGTGATGAAGTGGGCCAGTTGGGTGGTCAGCGCTCGCAGCCGTTTGTTGTAGCCGGGCTGTTTGGGCAGGTGGGGGAACAGGTGGATGATGGATTTGCGGGCGTAGCGGATCCAGCGGGTCTCGTTGTGGTAGCCGAGTAGTGCCTGCATCACTGACACCGTGATGAGTTCGGCGTCGGTGATCCGGGCGGTGATGCCGACCGCTGGACGCCACCGGTTGAGGTGCGGGGACGCCTTCAGTTCGTCGTCGATCCTGACGTACAGTGCGGTCGCGAGGGTGTCCAGATCGACGTGCACGTGGCCTCCATGGTTTCGCTGCCTAGGCAACGTTGATCATGGATGCCCTCGCGTCCGCTTGCTACCCCGTATCCCTTGGAATCGATCATCTAGCTGGCTTTAGCCAGACGAGGGACGTGCACGGGAGTTCGTCTGGGTATGGGCTTGGCGTCGGCGTAGGCTGCGCCGGGTGACGAGGACGAGGCGATCATGGGGTTCGGACAGGGCGGCGGCGGATGCCTCCTACGCGGCGGCGTTCGACCGGTTGTTCGTTCAGGGTCGTGACGCGGTCCTGTCTGGGACGCACTACCGGGACACGCCACCGGTTGAGGGTGGCCGGTGGGGTATGTCGGTGGTGTTCGTTCCCGGTACGGACAGTGCGCTGAGGCTGGCTGCGGTGACCGCCGAGGTGATGAAGCTGGCAGGTCCGGGTCATTGGCCGACCGGCGCCCCGGAGGCGGTGCATTTCACGGTCCGAGCCATTGAGGTTCATCGCCGCGATGTTCCTGTGGGTGATGCGCTGGTGGGTCGGTGTGCGGCTGCACTGGGTCGGGCGGCTGCGGAGTGTCGGCCAGCCCGGTTCAGGCTCAGCGGGGTGACGCTCACGCCGTCTGGGGTGATGGCATGTGCGTTTCCCCATGACGACGCTGCTGACGGGTTCGCTGATCGGCTGGGTGAGGAGTTGGGGTCCGACGGCTGGTTCGAGGACAGCTATCACCGTGACATCTGGTACGCCACGCTGGTGCACTTCACCGGTGAGGTCCGCAATCGGCAAGGGCTGGTGGACTGGGTCGCCAGGCGGCGGGATCTGAATCTGGGTGAGGCCGCCGTCGACAGGGCGGAACTGCTGCGGTTTCGGCACAACGGCCGGCAGCCGGTACGGGTTGGGCTTGGACACGCGCGACTCGACGGAGTGTCTGTCGCGGCTTTCGTTTCAGATCGCCGGTAGCCGGTGGGGCGGCAGGCACCGCCCCACCAGGAGGGTGACGGTCATGCGCGGTAGCCGAGGCTGAGGGCGGTCCAGCCGGCGGCTATCCAGCGGGGCACGGTGGTGAGGTCATGGCGGTCCGGGGCGCCAGTACCAGCGCGCCCCGGACCGGTGCGGCTCTCGTCGATCAGCTGAAACAGGTCGGGGAGATTGCGGTGTACCCGACGTAGAGAACGCCGCTGGCGTTGATGTCAACGGTGCTGCCCTTGCGTTTCCCGCTTGCCCAGACAGCGCGGCCAGCCAGGTTGTAGACGACAAAGTTTCCGTCGTTCTGGTACACCGCACGCTTTCCGCTGCCGGTGGTCTTTGCGCTCCAACAGGCCCGCTTCGTCTTGACGTTGCGGAGTACGAGATTCCCGTCGCTCTGCATGGTCAGCCGGACCTGGGACTTGTCGGAAATTGTCCGCTGGATGTAGTCACCGTGGTGCAACTGCTCGCCCTTGTCGAGCTTGGTGCCGAGGTTTGCGGCCTGCGCCGGGGAGAGGGTGATGCCGATCATGACGGCGACGGTGCTGGCGAGCGCCAGTAGGCGCCGGATGTCTCGTCTAACGGGGTGCATTTTTCGTCCCTTCGGTTGCGGAATTGCAAATCCGACAGGCGCTGGGTGAAAAGTGCGTGTTGCCGGATCTGAACTCCAGGTCTGTCTGTCTACCTACCAGGGTCGAGATCCACCGATCATTCGGCCAGGATCTGAACCGGCACTTGGCCGGAACTTGCATCGCTTGGCAAGGCGGTTAGGGCTTGCTTCACCTTTCTTCGATGCCCGATGCTGTCATAAAATGTGTAAAAATGGTAAAAAAATGATGGTTAGGGGACGGTGAAGCGGGTCGGCGGTGACGCTGGTGCTAGCTTGATCTTTAACCTGTGCGGCGTGGTCTGGGATTGGCCGATTTCTTCTTTCTGGAGGTCGTCTTCCCGGTTTGGCTGCTGGTGACGGTGTGGACGTCGTAGCGGCGGGTGGGGTGACGGTTGGGTGTGCCGGGTGGTCGTCCGGGGCCTGGCCGGGTGGGTTTCGGCGCGCTGGCGGGGCAGGTGCTTGTCGGACGTAGGTGCCGAAATCCGCGGCGGACCCGGGATGGGGTGAGCCGTTCGGGTGGCGCTGGTCGTTCCCATGGGTGACGCAGGTCGGCGGCCAGTGGCCGGGCCAGCCTCAGCTGCGTGTAGGCGGCGATGATCAGCCAGGTCCACCGGTCGGCGGCGTGCGGGTCGCGCAGTTTCGGCACTGTCCAGCCGAGGGTCTGCTTGAACAGCCGGAACGTGTGCTCGATGTCGAAGCGGCGTAGGAACGCCTGCCACAACAGGTCGATCATCGCCGGATCCGGGCTGGGATCGTGGCCCGGCTCGTGGTCGATACCGGTGGACCACCACAACCATACCGGTTTCGCGGTCGCGCCCGACGGCAGCCGCCCGACGTCGAGACGGATCACGGTGCCTTCCAGGATCGGCAGTGCAGGGCAGTCGGTCCAGGCCGCGCGGCGGGTCAGTCTCGGATGCAAGCGGTGCCAGGCTCGGGCGGTGACGGTGCCGTAGAGGCGGGTATCGGTCACCGTGGTCACATCCGGGGCACCCCAACTGCGGGGGTCGCCGAAGATGAACTCGGCGCCGTGGCGGGGCAGCCGGCCCCGCCGGCCGGGCAGCGGTGGTGGCGCGGGTCGGCGCAGGACCCTGTCCGAGCGCAGCCTGGCCAGGACGCGCACCGGCAGGTCCCGCAGCAGCCAGGCCAGGCGGGCCGCGTCGTAGCCTGCGTCCATCACCACCCAGACCTGCGGATCGCCGGGCCGCCAATGGCCGGCGGCGATCAACCGGCCGACCACGTCCCGCAACTGGGCGGCGGTCACCGCCGCCAGATCCGCACCCGGAGCCAAGCGGACCGCGTCCAGCGGTGCGGTCCACGAGGTGCGGCCGGTCTCCAACGCCACAACGAACGCATACGGCCAGCCCGGAACTCCGATGTGCTGGTCCCTGCCACGGCCGTAGGTGTGACACAGGATCCGCTCCGGCGACGTGTGCGCCTCCGGCCGCAGCCAGCACGTCACATCCACGGCCAGGACGAGCCGCCCGTCAGCCGCCCGCGGCGGCGGCACCGCCGCCACCGCCGTACGCAGCCGTTGCACGTCAACCCGCCCGGCGGCCAAGGCGTCGTACAACGCGCCGTGCCCACGGCGGTACTCCGCTACCAGCGACAACCCGGGCAACGACCGCACCGGCCCATCCGCGCACAACACCGCGTCGGTCAACTCGAACAACGCATCCGACCGCCGTGACAGGGCCTGGTGGAAGTCCCGCCGAAACCCGGCCAACACCTCCGCCGGATCCCTCACCGGCCCGGTCGAGACAGAGCCGGGTAACACCAGCCCACTCAGATGGTCCAAAATCGTGGCCACGGCCACCGCCTTGATCTCGCGTCCTTGCCAGGGAACCCGAAGATCATCAACGGTGGCCGTTCCCACGTCAGCCCGACACGCCGGAATCCTCACAGGAGCAACCGGCGCCCGCCACCGACGGGTTAAAAATCAAGCTAGCCGAAGCGTGGGTCGGGCGCGGGATATAGGGCTGCGAACTCGTGATCCTCCACGATGCCGAGCCCGGCGAGTATCGTGTCCGACCGCTCCCAGTGCTCCTGCGCGGCATGGCTGTCACCCGTGCAGCTCCGGGCGTGACCAAGTACCAGGTGGATGCGGGCCTGTCCGAGCTGGTGGCCCGTCTCGGTCTGGATGGCAAGCGCCTCCTCGCCCATGGCTCGTGCCTGACCGGCGTCGCCCTCGCTGAGGTGGAGTACGGCGAGGCCGGTAAGCGCCTGTCCGTGCAGGAGACGGAACTCGCAGTTCCGGGTAATTACGAGAGCCTGACCCAGCTGGTTGCGGGTCTCTTCATGGTTGTTGAGTCGCTGGTAGGCGGCTGCCAGGCCGATGAGCGCCTCGGCCTGGACCCTGACGAGATGGATCTCCCGTGCCACCTGTAGCGCGCGCCGGTGGTGCTCAAAGGCCTGCTCGAGATGGCCGAGCCTGCAGTGAACTGTGGCGTGGGTGTTGCGGGTGTGGGCTTCGAGCCCTCGGTCGCCGAGTTCCTGGGCGATGGCTATGGCGGACCGCGAAAGCTCGATCTTCGGTGTGGCCGTGTCTCGATGAAGCGCGGCAAGGCATCGCAGGGCCTCCGCCTCTCCAGCCAGGTCCCCCACCAGCCGGTGCACCGCCAGGCCTTCGGTCAACTGTCCACGTGCCCGGTGGAAATCGCCCAGAACGTGGTAGGCCTCACCGAGCTCCCGCAGAGTGACTGCCTCCAGCGTTCGTCGGCCGTACCGACGATGCATGGCCAATGCCTGTGAGTGGTGGTCCACAGCGGTCGCCAACTGACCCAGCGCCCGGTAGACGCTGCCGAGATTTCCGAGCTGCAGGGCTACACCATCGCCTTTGCCGAGCTGGTGGGCCAGCGCCAAGGCCTGCGCGTAGCAATCGGCGGCTTCTCGCAGCCGTCCACATTCCCGGTGCACCTCGCCGAGATTGTTCAGGACCGCAGATCTGACCTTGGGTAGCCCGACCTGCTCTGCAATCACCGAAGCAAACTGGTAATGCTCGATTGCTCGTGGATAGTGGTAGATGGAAAGGTAGGCGTCGGCGAGGTTGATCTGTGCGGCAGCCTCGCCATCGGCAGCTCTGTCGGTACGTGCCGCCGACAGTGCGGCCTCCCCGACAGCCAACCAGCCGACCACGTCCCGACACAGCCAGAAATACCCACGCAAGGCATCGCCAAGCCGCCACGCCATTTGTCGGGGGCCGTACATCGCCGCCCATCTCACCATGGCGACCAGGCTGGCCCGTTCACCATCGAGCCAGGCCAGTGCCTGAGAATGGTCGTGAAGCGAGACCGTCGCCACTGTCGGGTCGACGGTCGGAGGCAGCCTCAACTTCTCCGGATACAGCAGCTGGGCCGCTACGTCGACGGAGTTGAGGTAGTAGGCATAAACGCCCGCGAGAGCAGCGTCACGAGCGGCATCTGACTCTTCGTGCTCAGCTCGGTTCGATGCGTAGCGGCGGATCAAGTCGTGACATGTGTACCGGCCGACTGCGTGCTCCGTGACCAGGTGGGCGTCGGCCAGCATCTCCAGCGAACTGCGAGCCTGATCGATGCTGATGTCAGCGAGCGCTGCAGCGGCCTCTGCGGTGACATCCGGGCCGGGCGTGAGCCCCACCAATCGAAACAGCCGACGGGCGGACCCGGGCAGGCGGTCGTAGGAGAGGTCGAACGCGACGGTGACGGCGCTGCGTGCATCGCCGGCCACCGCCAGAGTCGTCGCCGGGTCACCGCTTCGCAGCCGAGCCGTGTATTCCGCGATGGGGTGCTTCGGTCGGCCGGCCAGGTTCGCGGCGGCGATCCGCAGGGCCAACGGCAGATAGCTACACAGCCGCGCGAGTTCCGCGGTCGGTCCGTGCTCGGCCTCGACCCGTTCGGCGCCTAACATGCGGGTCAGCAGAGCATGAGCTTCCTCACTGGTGAGCACATCCAGGCTGAGTCGGCGGGCGCCGTCGATTGCAACCAGTCCGCCAAGCTGGTCCCGGCTGGTCACCACCACGACGGATCGGGCCCCGCCGGGAAGCAACGGCCGGACCTGTTCGGCGCTGGCTGCGTTGTCCAACAGGATCAACATCTGCTTGCCTGCCAGCAGGCTCCGGTACGCTGCGGCCGCCTCGTCCGTCGCGGCCGGTACCTGCTCCACCGGCATGCCGAGGGCATGAAGGAACCGGGCCAAGGCCTCGACCGGCGCGAGTGGCGGATCGAGCGAATACCCGCGTAGATCTATGTACAGCTGCCCGTCCGGGAATCGATCGGCCATCCGGTGCGCCCAGTGCACGGCGAGGGCGGTCTTGCCCGGTCCCCGGTTCTAGCACATAGTTGGTGCATGGACATTGATACTCCTCCAACGGTTGTGGATCTGTACCTTCGCTTGTCTGACCTGCGGGTCGAGGACTTGAACAGCGATGGTGAGAGCAAGGGGCTCGTGGAACACGAGCGGTTGTTGCGGGACCGTGCGGGTCAGCTCGGGTGGACGGTCGGTGAGGTCATTGTCGAGAACGACATGGCTAACGGCAAGCCTAAACCGGCGTCGGCGTTCAAACGGCGCAAGATCCGGCTGCCGGACGGGTCGACGGTGTTGCGGGTGATCCGGCCGGGGTTCACCCGGTTGTTGGACCGGGTGCGGGGCCGTCGGTCGCAGGCGGTGTTGGCGGTGGACCTGGACCGGGCGGTGCGTGATCCTCGGGATCTGGAGGACATGATCGATGCCGTTCAGGAGACGGGTGCGAACGCGCAGTCGTTGTCGGGGTCGTTGCGGTTCACCGATGGGGGTACGGATTCGGAGATCACTCTGGCGCGGGTGATGGTGACGATGGCGAACAAGGCCAGCCGGGACACGGGGCGGCGGGTCCGTGGGGAGCGGTTGCGGCAGGCGATGCACGGTCAGTGGGGTGGGGGTCGGCGGCCGTTCGGGTTCTGTGGTGGTCCGCCGCCGGTCGGGACCGGTGACCCTGGCCAGTATGTGTGCTCGTGGCACGGTGGCCGGGACTGTCAGAGCGGTGTCACGCGTGTCGAGGTGGAGGCGTCGGTGATCGAGGACTGTTCACAGCGGCTGCTGCAGGGGGCGTCCTTGCGGTCGTTGGCGGCGGAGTTGCGGGCGGGGTCGGTGTCGACGGTGGGTGGTGCGGCGTGGTCCGCCGAGGGGTTGCGGGACATTCTGCTGCGTCCGCGTAACGCGGGGTTCATGGTGTACGGCGGGCAGATCCTGGAGGGGGTGGTCGCGCCGTGGAAGCCGATCGTCGATCCGGCGGTGTTCTTCGCCGTGCGGGATCTGTTGACGGATCCGTCCCGGCGGTCCGGGCCGGGGGCGGCGGCACGGTGGGTGGGGTCGGGGATCTACCGGTGCGGGGTGTGTCTTCCGCCGGGTGTGGAGACGGAGCGTCCGGTGACGGTTCATGTCACCGTCGCGGGGCGTGCGCCTCGGTACACGTGTAAGGCGCGTAACCATCTGGCCCGTAATCAGGCGCATGTGGACGCGGCGGTGTTCGCGCATGTGGTGTACGCGGTGACGCATCCGCGTGCGTTCGAGTTGCTGGCCGAGCCTGCCCCGCAGGTCGATGTGGAGGGGTTACGGGCGCAGCGGGCCGCGATCCAGCAACGCGTGAAGCGGATTCTGGCGGATGAGTTGCGGGGGTTGGAGACTCGGGAGTACGCACGGGACGCCCGGCGTGAGGCCGCCGCGATGGTCGCCGAGATCGACGCCCAGTTGCACGCGAACGTGGGTAGTGATCCGTTGTCGCCGTTGGTGAATGCCCCGGACCCGGTGGCGGCGTGGCGCGACGCGCCTCTCGCTGACAAGCGGGTGGTGATCGACCGGCTGATGACCGTCACGATTCTGCCGTCCGGGCGGAAGGGCCGCGGGTTCGACCCGACCACGGTGCGCATCGAGCCGAAACATGACCTCGGTACCTTGGCCGCCGTGTAGCCGCTGTGCCCTTTCTGGGTGCGCGCCTGCTATTGAGGTGGGGTGTGGGCTGCGCGTCGTGCGTGGACGCGTCGTCGGGTGGGGTTGGCGTAGGTGGCGACACCTGCGACGAGGATCGTGATGGCGGCGGCCCAGGAGCTGGGGTCGGTGTCGTGGCGGGCTGGCCAGTCCAGCGGGGGCAGATCGATGCCGGCACCGGCGGTGACCAGGCCGGTGGTGAGCAGGGTGGTAGGGATGGTCCAGCCCATGGTGGTGTGGAAGAACGTTGTTCCGATCAGGGTGTATCCGAGTAGTCCGAGGTAGTTGCGGATGGCGCCGGGTGCGGTGATGGTGCCGGTGACTGGTTGGGCGGCCCAGGCGACGAGCCCGACGCCGACGGCGGCTGCGGCGGTGAGGTAGAACAGGTCGTATCGGTCGACGCGGCGAACGGCGAGGTGTTCCTGCAGTGGCAGGGTGGACCAGATGGCGATGGTCGTGAGGTAGGCGGTGATCGCGGGAAGGACTGCGGCCCATGGCAGTGGGATCGGTGTGGTGGTGCCGATGATCAGGTGCTGGCCGGCGAGTTCCCGGGAGACGGCCGCGACGATGACGAGGGTGAGCAACAGGGGCACCGCTCGTCGCGATTTGGTCAGGAGCCGGTGACCGATCATGTGAACGCGCCGGGGGTCACGGAACACTGACGGACGACGTCGGCGTGGACGGTCAGCCACTGCTGCTGAGCGGTCAGTGGCAGGCGAAGGAAGCGGATTTTGGCGTGCTGCTGCGCGGTGTCTCGTGGGATGAACAGGCTCTCGTTGCCCGCTGCCCATGCGACGAGTAGTTGGGCCATCGCGTGACCGCTGGTCTCGCGTCCCACGGCGCAGGAGTCAGCGCCGAGAGCTGCGATGGCGATGTCGATGCCTGCGCGGTCGTAATGGTCGGCGCTGGGGGCGTCGAGGGCGAAGGCGATCGCGCCGGGTGTGGGCTGACCGCCGACGCCTCGGGGGCGGTGCTCGACCCGGGTGATGGCGAACGGTGTGGATTCCAGTCGCTGGCCGATGGCCTGTGCTCGTTGTCTGATCGCCGAGATGCTGCTGGTAAAGGCGGGGTGGACGCAGACCTCGGGTGAGGAGCCAACGCAGGACCAGGTGATGTGGCGGTTCAGGGTGGTGGATCGGCCGTTCTCGCCGATCACGGTTGCGGCGCCAGCGACGACAAGTGCTGCCGACAGGGCAGCTGCTGGGATCACCGACCGAGCCGGGGAGCGGACCTTGTTGGCGACCAGGGTGAGGGCCAGCAGACCAAGGCCGGCGAACCACAGGATCTGGCCTCGCATCGTCGGGGTGTGTGGCGTGTTGAACGGCAGGACGATCTCGACGGTGATCGGGAACAGCGCGTACGTGGTCCCGCTTTGCCCAAGGTTCAAGATGGTCGACAGGTAGGTGACCAGAGCCGCCACGAACGGGGTGAACCGACCCGGCAGTAGGACACCAACGGCGTAGGCGACCGCGATCACGGCGGTGAACCCCATACCGGCGGAAGCCAGCCACCACCAGAACGGTCCACCCCACGTCGCTGAAGCCGCTGTGGGCAGCAGCGTTGCCGCCGTGACCAGGCCGTAGGCGGTGACGGCGCACGCCACCAGCACGCCGGCCTCGACCAGCGGAGCCTGCGCCGGATCCCGGCCTGCCAGAAGCCAGGCGTAGCGCGTGCCGCGACGCTGCGATCGTCCTCCCGCCCAGGCGGCGATGCCCGCACCCAGCGGAGCCATCAGCACCGGGGCGCTTGCCGCCGCGCCCGTGGCATACGACCAGACGGTGTCGGTGCTCAGCTGGGCGCGGGCCATGAACACGCCGACGGCCACCAGGACCGGAAGGGTCCACAAACCTGGTCCTCGGCGTAACTCGATACGGATCAGAGTCACACAGACACCACCCGCGAGTGACGCAGTGTGGCGAGGTAGCCGCGCTCCAGATCGCTGTCCCCGTCCCCTTCCGAACTGGCCAGGCTCTCCAGCTCTCCGACGGTTCCCGTGAACGCCACCGCACCACCATGGAGAACCACGACGGTGTCCGCGACATGCCGGGCATCCTCCACCACGTGCGTACTGACCAGCACTGCCGCATCGCCGGCTAGCGTACGTAGAACGCGGCGCAATTCGATCCGTTGCTGTGGATCGAGACCAGCCGCCGGCTCGTCGAGGATGAGCAGCGCCGGCTCATGGACGATGGCGTGCGCGATACCCGCCCGGCGCAGCATGCCGCCCGACAGGATTCCCATGCGGGAGCTGGCCTGATCGGTCAGGCCCATCAGCCCGACTGCCCGATCCACCTTCGCGTCGATATTCCGTCCTGCGACGCCCTTGAGCCATGCGGCGTAGGCGACGAATTCCCGGACGGTGTAGCCGGGATAGTGGGATACGACCTGCGGCAGGAACCCGACACGCGCCGCGACGGCCCGGAGACCGCCTCGACGCAGAACATCGCGACCGAGGACGTGAAGAGTTCCCGACTCTGGGCGTTTGAGGCCCACGATGGTGCTCAGCAGTGTCGTTTTTCCAGCGCCATTTGGCCCTAGGAGGACCGTCACCCCGGCCGGAACGATGACGTCAAGATCGTGAAATACTTTACGTTTCCCGTATCGCTGCGTCAGCCCACGCCCCACGACTGGGTCATCCATCACGATCCCCCCGATCGGTTGAGTTCAGCAGGTGTTCACCAGCAGGTTCCCGGTGTCCATGTAGGTCGGGTGAGAGGTGAAGAACGAACGGCCGTAGTAGTTGGCGCTCCGTCCGCCATCACAGCTACTGGTGCTGGCGATATAGAGGGTACCGGTATAGTAGTCGTCGTAGCTGGACACCACGGGGTCGGGCAACAGTGTCACGTGCCTCTTGATCTCGACGCGGAAGGTGCGAGTCGCCGACGAGGAGCACGACGCGTTGTTCCACGCCGTCATATAGCCACCGCTCTGGCTAAGGGCGATGTTGCCCTGGGAGCAGCCCGGCGGGTCTGCCCATGCCGGACTGGCGACCGCCAGGACGGACAACCCAAGAGCTCCCGCCAACACGGCTCCGATCAATCGCCTCATGCGATTCTCCAGATCTTCGTTCCAGGATGACCAACGAACGTCTCGACAGTGACTGGCTGAATTCACTACACCACTCGCCAGCGCCCAGGGTCAATGCGCGACCCCGTCACAGACAGTCATTCGGAGAACTCTCAACTCATCCACATTCCGAATGCACTCACAGAAATCAGCAGCAACTCTCCAAATCAGACAAATTGCTTCGGCGGCATGTTCGGCGTCCGAAGGAATGATCTTCAGAGTCGGGACGAATTCTTGACTGATTCACCAGGGCGCAAGCTCCACGCCCGCCCCGGCCGCCACAGCTGTCGCGTTTCACGGGCAATAACGATTCCCGATGCACACAACGTGCACTGGTCGGTCCCGACGGCGGCTCCGCTGCCGGGCGGGGCACTCCCGAAGGAGTGCCCCGCCACGCGCGCGTTTGTCTCTATCCGTCGCTGCGTCTCGTCTGCCGTCGACGTCGGCCGAGTAGCGCGGCGACGGTGGCGCGCTGCGCGTCCGTGAGCGGCGGCCACTGGTCGACGTTGGCGGTGACGTGGGCCATCAACGCCTGGTCGCGGAGGATGGCCCGCAGTGCCGCCAGTTCGGGGTCGTCGGTGTCGCGGGGCGCGGCCATCGCGGCGAGGCGTTCCCGCATGATCGCCTTCACCTCCGATGGGTCGGTGTCCTTTGCGTGGTCGTGGTTGGGTGGGGCTGGCGGGTCCGGTCGGCTGATGCAGGCTGTTGTTCGGGTGCGGGGTGGAGGGGTGGCCAGCGGTAACGTCCCCCTGGCGTTGGGCTGGCGGGTCGGGTGGTCGGCGGGGGTGGGGTCGCTCTCGGGCTGTGGCTGGTGGAGCGTTCCCTTGTCGCCTGGTGGGCGACGGCGTGGGTCAGGTGTCGTCTGGCTTGTGGCCATCGTCCTCCACGGTCGGTTCCGCTGGTTTCCGGTTCACTGCGGTCATCGCTTTTCGCCTTTCCTTCATTTGAGAATGACGCGGGGGCGTTACCACCCGCGCTACCCGTAGCCCCCGGTGACAGCCGTTTCCGGCACCAGGCGGAACGAGGCGATCAGATCCGGCACGAGCCGGGACAATGGGTGTCATGAAGTGCACAGATTCGTGTCCGGGTATCAAGGTCGAGGCGTTACCAGGTGCGCATAGGCGTTACCACGCCCGGCTGGTGCTAGAGGGCTACCGGTAGCGCCCAGACCGCCGGGGCGATGGGTGTTACCAGCACGGCGGCACCGGTCCCGCCTACGTCGGAGCGGCCGGCGGCACCCCTTGCGACACGCTCGCGGTGCCGTACGCCGCTCGTGCCGTGCTGTACCGTTCCGTATTGATTGGTACGCGCCCCGTAGCGCAGTTACGGTGACAGTTCCCGTGAAGGCCGGGCCGGGGCAGCAAGTTGTAGTACCGGTTACCAGATCTCGCGTACGCGCCGTCCGGCCGCGCAGCAAGATATGGCAATTGGCCGCCAATCTCGCGGAGCGAGATATGGCCATTGCTTATCAATCTCGACCGGGCGCGGTCGAGATTCCAATGGTGCGGGTGGTCAGGGGCCGTCGGCTGTCTTGGCGAGCAGTGCTGTGATGAGGTCGGCCAGTGGGGTGATCGAGTGTCGTTGGGTGTGGGGTAGGCGTTGGTGGTGGTGGCAGCCGGGGCAGTTGTCGGTGTCGTTGGTGGGCAGGGTCAACCGGCAGCGGGCGCAGGCGGTGAGGTGTTCGTCGTCGAACGCGGCGGTGAGGGTGTCGCGGTGGGTGTGGTGGCGTTGCCACCAGGACAGTGCACGCCACCGCCGGTCGACGTGTTCGTCACGCCACTCGGGATAGGTGAGCCGGACGCGGTAGTGGTTGTGGTCGGGGGGTTGCCAGTCGCGCCAGACGTCGGCCTGGGCTTGTTCACGGGTGCGGGAGTGGTCGAGCCGGTGGTGTTCGGTGGGGGTGAGTAGGCGTTGTCGTGCGAGGTGGGTGGCGGCGGTGTACCAGGCGGGCCGGTCGCCTCCAGTTGCGGTGAGGTGGGCGAGGTGGTGGACCTGGTGGGACCAGGCGGTGTGGTGTGCCCGGGTGAGCGCGGTGCGCAGCGTCTTAGCGGTGGCGGGGTCGTGGGGGTGGTGTCGCCACCAGTCGGCGAGCGCGGCCAAAACGCGAGTCGTGTCGAGGTTGGGGGTGAACGGGTTGCGGGGGTCGTGATCGCGGTCGAACAGGTAGGCCAGCAGGTCGACGGCGGCGGGGCCGAGGTCCGGTTCGAGTTGCTGTGGGTGGCGGGCCAGGTCGCGCAGGGTGTGGGCGCGTTGGCCGGCGAGTTCGGCGGCGTGTTTGCGGTGGTAGGCGGGTCGGGCGGCGGTGGTGACGGTGGCGCGTTCGGTGAGGATCGCGGTGATCGTGGTTTCGGCGGCCTCGGGGTCGGTGAGGTTCCAGGCGTGGGCCGTGACGGCGCGGGCGGGGTCGCGGACGAGGCCGGTCGCGGCGACGATGAGCCGGCCGTGTTCGGCGATCAGGTCATAGTCGGTGACGTGTCGTTGGTAGAGGGTGGAGGGTTTCTCTTCGCGGAGGTGTTTGGCGGCGTTGCGGGTGAAGGTGACGGCCCGGTGGGCGGTGGTGGTGAACAGCAGCAGGGGTGGGCAGTGCGGGAACCGACCCTGCCATGCCTGGTCGCGGGTGTAGGCGCGGTACCGGTCGAGTTTGGCTCTGAGCTGGTTCTGGGTCATGGAGGCGAGGTCGATCTCCACGAATGCCGCCGTCGTCCTTCCGTCGGGCAGGGTGGCTTCGTACACGGCGTCGGGGGTGAGGCGCTTGGTGGTGGTGCCGCCCCACGCGGAGGTGGGGCCGTCCCATTCCTGCCACCCGGCCCGGTCGGTCGCCCAGCCGGTCATGGTGAGTCCGGCGGGCGGGCCGTGGTCGCGCAGGGCGAGCCACACCTCGGTGATGGTGGCGGCGTGGGCGGAGAACATCGCCGAGGGTCGGCGGCCGTCAGCGGCGGCGGTGCCGGTGATCAGGCGTGCTCCGGCGGGCCGTAGCCACCAGTGGTGGGGTGCGCTGCCGGTGTGGCGGCCGGGCCGGTCATAGTCGACCATGCCGGCGGCACGGAGTTGTTCGAGCCGGTACAGCACGGTGCGGGCCGGGGTCGATGTGGCGCGGGCGAGCTGGTCGGTGGTCATGACCCGGTGGTCGTTGAGCAGGAGCAGGAGTTGTTCGCTGGGGCCGCCGGAGGCCCGCAGCCGTAGGGTGGTTCCGGACGACATCAGCTTGCCTTTCGCTGTCGCGCTGATAAGCGCATCCCTGGGGGAAGAGTTGACATCTATGTCAGTCGCCGGTCCATGAAGATCGGCGAAGTCGGGTTGACCTGCGTGTTCACGCCGTGTTGGGCTGCGGATCGGGTGCAGAGCAGTCCGCAACCCCTGACAGCCGCACCGCACCGGGCACGGACCGACACCCGGACCGGACACCTTCTGTCAGTACCTGGACCGGGGTGAACCCTGCGAAGGCTGCTGTTCAACCTCGAATTATCCCGTTCAACTATGAATCGGACACTCTCTGTCGGTGGTGGACTTCTGTCAGGAGCGGTGGTGACAGACACCTTCAGGGACTGGACAGCCCGCACTGCCACCGCCGCAACGGGATCGGGTGGTGGGTGTCCGTTGGGTGGACCACAGCCCCGGCGCGAGCCGCGAGGGGCGAGCTACCCCTTCACCAATGGGATTACAGAACCGGGCCGCCGATTGGAAAACCGCAGGCCACAGCCCTTCAACCTGAGACGCGATCCGTCGGCTTCATCCAGATACGCGCCGACTGTCGGCAAACACGGAAGACCGGGGTCCTCTACCTATAGAGGGGAAGCGTGGGTGGTCGAACTTTCCGTTCGCGCGAGAAAAATCTTGGCCACCTGCGCGCGTAGGCTCGTGGTCACGGCCGGGAGCGACAGGTCCGCTCCGGTGGTGAGTAGCGACGAACGGAGGGCTGACGGGATGTCGACACCGCGCCGTACCGGCAACCGGCGTCGCTGACAGGGATACTCCGTGCCCGCCCCGCACCAGCCGACCCCACTGTCCGACGCCGGACTGGGACCACCACGACGACGGGCCGACCTCACCGTCCTAGGCCAGATCGAGACCCAGGCCCGCACCCGCATCGCGCTGGACATCCCGAGCAACGTCGTCGACCCGGACATGCCGCCGACCCCGCTACCGATGGTCGACTTCCGCCTCCACGTCATGCGCGCCCCCGGCCCCATCCGGGACCGGGCCTGGCGGCACCTCGCCGAAACCGCCCGCGCCCACCGCGGCGACTGGAACCTGTACGCGCTCGGCGTCGCCTACCCGAAACTCCGAACCCAGGCCAACAAGCTCACCGCCCACCTCGCCCCCGGCCCGGCCGCCCAGGCCCACTACACCCTCGCCATCGAGTTCCTGTTCGCCCTGCACCGCCTCGACCTGACCACACCGCAGCTCTTCCCCCGACTCACCGACGCCGCCTACACCCACGCCAGCGGACGCAAACGACAACATCCACCACCCCTGTATGACCTTGATGCGCTGCCCGACGACCGCATCCCCCGCTCCGAGCACGGCAACCCCGAAGCCGATGCCAACCAGGAAACCGTCCACGACGTCCTGAACCGCCTCGTCGCCCAGGCCAACACCCGCACAGGCCGGCAGACGATCAGCGACACCCAGGCCACCCTGATCCGCCGCACCTACCTCAACGGCGAAACCCTTCGCGCGGTCGCCGCCGACCTGCACCTCAGCGAACCCAGCGCCTCCAAACAACGCTCCCGCGTCGCCACCACCATCGCCAGACTCCTCGGCCGACACGACCTCATCGAACCCACACCCATACGTCCGGCCGCCCGATACGACCCGCCCGAGCAGAGATAGCCACCACCGTGCCCGCCGGGTCAATCCGGAGGCGGGCCGCCGTCACCAGCCAGCGCCGCCCGGGTGCCGAACGCCAACTCGATCTCCGTTTGCAACAGCGACAGAGCCTCCCGCGCCGGCGGATCGTCCTCAGAGATCCACATACAGTGATCCTTCAAGCCGTCCACGCACACCAACACCGGCCCGGCGAACGGCTCCCACGGAACGACCACGCTCCAGTCGTCCATCCCACCCTCGAAGCAATGCACGAACAGGACCACACCGCCACGCCCGGCGACACGACCGAACTCACCGCCCAGGGCGATCACACGCGGCGCATGGTCGAAGGCAACCTGAGCGTCAACAGCGGAGGCCCACCGGACCCGCACCGCCGCAGCCGCCACGAAATCACTCAACCCATCACGCGGAGCCTCGGGGTCCGGATGCGCCAACTCCCACGCCAACCGCTCCGCCAACCTCCGCCGACGCAGCTCAGCTCCCCGCCACCGGTCAACATCAGCCACAGCGGCCTCCGACGGTCTGTCCGGCAGCACGCTCCACCCCGTCAGCTTGACACCCTCAGGGCCGACAACGCGAGCCCCGTCTCTCGCCGCCGGGGAGTTGATGCCTGAGGAATGACCTGACGGTCGCGCCTTCGTGGTGTACCTGTGGTGTACCTGCTCATCCGGCCACAACTCGCTGAGAGCGGAGCAGGATGCTGGGCTTCGGCCTGTCCCACTCGGGATGCTTACCGGGTCCTGCCCACCGAGCCGGCTCCCGTTGGACGCGAGTGAACCTCGCTTTCTGCTGCCATCTGCGGCGACGTGTCCATACGAGCAAGAGGCTAAGGTGTAGGGCATGTCTTCGCGGCGCACCCCTGCCAAGCGTGCTTCCGTCTCCCCGCGTAGAGCGAGGGAGCCTCGAAGTCCTTTGCCGCCACCTGAACTGGAGCTGTTTGAATCCGCAGAGTTAGAGTCCGAGTCGGAGCTTGAACGTCGAGCGTTCTACAGTTTGAGCCTGGCAGGACAGGAGGCTAATTCGCTGGCGTTCACGCAGTGCCGTTTCCGAGGTGCCGACTTGTCGGGCTGCCGCCTGGACCAGGTCGCGTTCACCGACTGCCTTTTCACGGACTCCAGCCTGGCCAATGTGCGCGCCGACGGTGGCAGTATGACGAGGGCGCGACTAGCGCAATGCCGGGCGACTGGTCTGACCTGGGCTGACGGCTTGGTACGGGACGTCACCATCACTGAGTGCCGTGCGGATTTGTCAGCGTGGCGGATGACCGCGTTTGACGCGGTGGTGTTTGAGGGATGCAACTTGACCAGCGCCGACTTCACGAATGCCGACCTGCGGGGAGCAACGTTCCGGAACTGCGATCTGACCAGTGCGGTGTTCCACCATGCCGATATGGACGGTGCTCGGTTTCGTGGCTGCGACCTGGCAGGTGTTGGTGATCTGTCGAGTTGGCGGGGCGCTGTTGTGCATCACACGGATCTGATGAGCCTTTCTTACGGGCTCGCGGCTGCGGTGGGCATTCGTATCGAGGGTGATGACGCATGAGGACAGGGCGGCGGGCACCGGCCCCACGGAGGGTAGTTGGAAGTGGTGACTGGCCGGTACCGATGTCGGCTCCGGACGGGCCCGCGAGGTTTGTGGGGTTGCGGTACGAGGGGGCCGCGATCCGGGAGGTCGACCTGTGTGAGGCGACGCTTGAGGACTGCTTCTTCGAGTCCTGTACCTTCACCGCTGTTCGTTTCAACTGTACGAAGCTTGTCGGTTCGACATTCAAGGATTGCCGGTTTGCCGGCTGCAATTGGTGGGATGCGTCATTGACGGATTGCACACTCACCGCGTCGGTGTTCGACCGGTGCGATCTGTCTGGTCTGGAGGTGGAGGGCGGCGACTGGTCAGATGTCGAGTTGCTCGGCGCGGACCTCGGCACCGCCGAGTTCACCCGCGTAAGGATGCGTGGGGCGAATCTGAGTGGCGCGCGGTGTCAGGGGGTCGTGCTGCGCGATGTGGATCTGTCCAACGCGGGCCTTCGGGAGGCGGATTTCACCCGCGCGGACCTACGGGGCAGTGTGTTGACGGCGTTCGATCCTCGTGAGGTTACGCTACTAGAGGCGATCATCACTCCTGATCAAGCGGTGGATATTGCGATGAGCCTTGATATGTCGGTGCGTGCTTCGTGACGAGGTAGGGGCCGAGTTGGAGGTACGCCAGGTCGGAGTTTAGGAGCACATCGACGGCGTCTGCGGCGGTGCGGGCGATGGGTCGGCCGTGCAGGTTCAGGCTCGTATTGAGCAGCGCGGCTCTGCCTGTGCGGGCATGGTAGGCGTGCAGGATCGCGGCGAGTCCGGTGGGACTGTCGTCGTCGACGATCTGAGGCCGACAGCTTAGGTCGGCGGGGTGAATCGCGGCGATCATATCGGTGGCCGCATCGGGTTGGATGTCGAAGCCGAGCATCATGTAAGGGCTGCGCAGCTGGTCGGGGTTGCGGATGTAGCGGTGCTGGTGGCTGTTGAGGATCGCGGGCGCGAACGGCATCCAGAAGTCCCGTTGCTTGATGAGTTGGTTCAGGCGTCGTGGCGCGTCGGCGTCGGCCGGATTCGCGAGGATGGATCGGTTACCGAGGGCTCGGGCACCGTATTCCATGCGACCGGCGCAGCGGGCGACGATCTCCCCGTCGGCCAGTAGCTTGGCAAAGACGTCGTCGATGTGGTCGGGCTCGTGTATGTGGAGGTCGGTGCCGGCTACCGCGTGGCGTGCTTCGTCGGGAGTGATGTCGTCCCCGAGGTAGCAGTCGGATAGCGGCTCAACGGCCCGGTGGCCCTGTACCACGGCGAGGTGGTGGTACAGGGCCCCGATGGGGAGACTTTCGTCCCCGCAGGACGGGAACGCGGCGAAGGTGTCCACGCAGTCCAGGCCTGCGATGCGCTGGTTGACCTTGATGTTCATGAACACGCCGCCGCCGACGAGAACGTTTCGGACGCCGGTGGCGGTGACGGCGTTGCGGGCCCATCGGGTGACAAGGTCTTCGGTGAACAGTTGTAGGCCGGCGAACTGGTCGTCGAAGCGCCGGCCGCGTAGCCGTTGCTCGATGTCGGGCCAGGCGCGTTCGATGCTGAGGGCTGTGGTCCGGCGCAGGTGCAGGCCGCTGGGGTCCAGGCTGAGGTACCCGTGCAGGATGTCGGCGACCTCCCGTGCCCGGGAGGGACGGGCGTAGGGGGCCATGCCCATCAATTTGTACTCGTCCTCGTGGGGGGTGAACCCGGCAGCATGGGTGAACCAGAACCACAGCAGGCCGATCGAGTTGCGCATGTCGGTGCGCGCGATCTCGGTGCGCTGGCCGGCGGTCCAGGTGGAGACGGTCGCGCAGGCACCGTCACCGAATCCGTCGCAGGTCAGCACGAGGTAGGGACGGTCGGGGTCGGTTCGTAGTCCGTAGTATGCGGCGGCGGCGTGCGCGGTGTGGTGGTCGACGTAGGTGATCCTGGCGGCGGTGATGCCGCCGTGGTGCAGCATGGCCGTGACTCGCTGCGATAGTGCGCCGGGTGCGGCGGCTACCAGGGCCGCCTCCGTGTCTGTTATGGCCGGCTGCGCCTGCTGGTGGAAGCTGGCGAGTCGGTGTAGCCATTCTTCTCGGGGACAGTGGTCGACGGGTCCGGAACGGCTGCCGTATACAACTTCGGTGATGTCGGCGGGATCGGCGCCGACCGCGTGTAGGCAGGCGGCGACGGCGTGGTGTGGGAAGCCCATGTAGCCCTTGATCCCGGTCAGCCGCTCCTCCTGGACGCAGTGGGCGAGGTGCCCGTTGACGGCGATGGCTGCGGTGGCGTTGGCTCCGCCGTGGATGCCCAGCAGCAGATCACCCATGGTGGCTGGCCTCTCTGTTGGTGACAGCGTTGGTGAGCCAGGCCCACTCGGCGATCTTGAGTTCGGCGAGCTGATTCAGGCTGCCGGGCTTCGCTTCGTGCAGGCCTGCGAGCACCGGTGCTGCGGTCGTGGAGTACCAGTTGGTGAGTTCGTGATTGACGGCGGCGGCGGCCGGATCCGCGATGGTGAAGGCGCGGTGGAAGGGCGCGGTGACGAGCAGCCCGGCGGTGGCGATCTGCCGTTCGATGATGGTGCCGGGGATGACCTCCAGTCGGCTACGGGCCATGAAGTGCGGGATTCGGTGCCGCCCGAAGTGGTCCAGGGCGTCTAGCTCGTCGCGGAGCCTGTCGAGGGTTTGCCAGGGATGCCACAGGATGTAGCTGGCGACCGTCGTCACGCCGGCATCGTCGGCGGCGGCGACCACCTTCCGTAGGTGGAGCAGGTCCTGACGTTTGCCGTAGATCCGGCGCAGGGTGTCTGGGTTGAATGACTCCACGCCGATGAGCATGCTGCGTACTCCGGCGTCGGCCAGGACGCCGACTGTGGCGGGGTCGAGGGTTTCCGCGCGTACGCTGATCGCGAGCGTGAGCGTGCCGGTAAGGCCGGCGGCTCGCAGGCCGTCGCGTAGTTCGACGGCTCGGCGTGCGCATTCGCTGCGGGTGCCGCCGAAGTCGGAGTCGCTGAACGCGAAGGCCGTCGCACCGGTCATCTTGTGCAGGTGGACGACGTCGGCCACTACCGGGGCCATCGGCAGGTCCCGCCAACCGCCGCCCGGCAGATCGGCGTTGTAGGCGCAGAACGTGCAGCGGGATCGGCAGCCTCGGCTGGCCGCCACCGACACCACCGCGTTGGCGCCGTACGGCAGATCCTCGGCGGTGAGAGACCGCAGCGACGTGTACGTCGCCAGGTGCGCATGCAGGTGCGCGAGGAGCTTTGCGACGAACGGGTTATGCGTCACGCTGGCAGGACCGGCCACGACGTGGTCGACCGCCCCGTGCGCCATGAGCTCGCCTGCGGCTGACACCGCCAAGGGGCCGAAACCGATGACAGTCAACCGGGGGTGCCGCAGCCGCGCGGCCACCAGCTCGTCGGCGATGCGACGAAGTCGGGGCCCGTACGCGTCCGAGGTGAACAGGTGCACCACAAGCACGTCGAAGCCGGTGATGCCGGCGGCATCAGCGAGAGTGTCGGCGAGCGTCGCGGCGGGTCTGCCCCGGTAGTAGGCGTCCAGCAGGACGCTGTCGTAGTCGGCGGCGCGCAGGGACGCCTGTACCGCGAGGGCGTCTCCATCGACGTGGCGCTGTTTGAATCCGGACTCATACAGCGTCGGTGCCCACACGAGCACCCTCGGCCGGCTCGGATCGGTCACCGCAGGCATGACGCCTCGCAGCGCCGGCACGGGGTGCTCGGTTCACCGCGGAACTGCTCCCACACCGCTGCGCCGAACCACATCGTCTCCAGATCGTCGGTCAGGAGGTTGCCGGCTCGCAGGGACCGGTTCTCCACCCCGAAGATGCACGGGTAGACGTCTCCGCGTTGGTCGACGGCGAAGCCGATGCTGCCGCTGCCGCACCCCTCGGTGGGGCTGATCGTCTCGATCTCCACGTCGTACGCCTCGGCGAGGCGCTGGCATTCGGGTAGCAGCACGGTCAGGATCGTGGTGTCGTCCAAGGTCACTGCCGGGTTCGACCGCCCTACCGGCTTCTGCGGGAAGAACTTGAACCGGCGCACGCCGCCGCCGAGCCCGACCTGAACGACCTGTTCCAGCTCGCGCAGGTTGATGTGGTTGACCACGGTGTTGATGACGACCTCGGTGAACTCGCCGAGTGCACGGATCCCTGCGATGGTCCTGTGCCAGGAGCCGGGCGCGTTCCGGATCATCTCGTGCGTCGCGGCCTGCCCGCCGTCCAGGGACACCTGCACTGGGGACAACCCGAGTTCGCGGAGACGCTCCAGCCGGCCGGCGTTGAGCACGGTGGCGTTGGTCGACACCCCGAAGCCCAACCCTCGGCCGATGATGTCGGCGGCCAGGTCGAAGAACTCCGGCAGGAGCAAACTCTCACCGCCGGTGACGTAGATGTCTAGTACGCCGTAGTCATCGAGCCGGCGGATGATCTCGTGCCACCTGTTCAATGGCAGCAGGAACGGGTCCGCTTTCGGACCTCCGGAGCAGTAGCAGTGCAAGCACTTCTGGTTGCAGACCGTAAAGGGTTGCAAGTGGACCCAGAAGGGTTTGAGCACCGATGCCCTTGGCCGCGCTGCCTCGGCTTCGTCGGCGACCGCGTGGACCCGTGCTGCCGTCACCGGCTCGCTCGACGCGTCGTCGGCCGGCGTGAGGACACCCGCTGAGTGCAGTTCACCGACGACGGTAGTCCACCGGGACTGGTCAAGGCCGAAGCGGTCGGCGAGCGCGGTCTGTGCTTGCGGCGGAAACTGCGGGGTCAACGGCTCGCGGGCCAGCAGCGCGACCATGGCCGCCGTGCTCGGCAACTCCACGAAGCGGCGGGGCTGGGTGGTAGTCCACGCGAGGGCGCCGAAGTGCTCGTGCCGCAACCGCATGTCCGCCATCCGCAGCACCGGGGGAAGTGACGTCACAGGGGCCTCCCAGGCTGGGGCTGCCGGCCCGCGTGGGGGGTTTGCGGGCCGGCAGTCATCTCGATTCGTTCTCCGAGCTGTAGCGGGGTGGATCTACCTGGCGGACGTCACGGTGGGCACGCCACCGCTGCCCTGGGCGACGGTGCCCGAGTAGGTCTTGCAGCCCAGCGCGAGCGTCGCCGCTGCCACCGAGGAGTACTGCCGGACCTGGTCGGAGCCACGGGGGGTCGGGTTGGCCGCAGGGGCCGTGGTGCTGGTGGGGATCATCGATCTACCTTCCTACGAGGCTTGCAATGACGAGAGTCACTACATCCCACCCCACCCACAGCGCGTAACCCTACGATGGGGGCACCACTACGGGGGGTCATGCAAAGAGCCTTGTTGGCGGTATAGTCGGTCGATCGACCTGCGCGTCCCTTGAGGAGCCCTGTGGACTCGTCTGCGTCAGCTCGAATGCTTCCCCGCCGGCTGCTTCACGACCCCGTCGTGGTGCAGGCTCTACGGGCTCGAACCTTCAGCACGGTCTTCGCCGCCGCGAAGAAGGCGGGACTGAGCTGGAACGCGATCGCCGCCGCGACCGGCTTGAAAGCCGACCGGATCAGCCTGATCGCCCGGGGCGAAGCACAGATCACCGCGTTCGACACTGTCGAGCGCATCGCCGATGGGTTACGCATCCCCGGTGCAATGATGGGCCTGGCCGCGCGATCCTGGGAGAGTGACGCCTCTGTCACACCACGCCCAGCGATGGAGGATGAATCCATGCATCGACGAAACCTACTGCGTTCCGCCCTCGCTGCCGGATTGACCGCCGTCCCCCTCACCGAGCTCACCGATCTGCTGGCCAAAGCTGACAACGCCTTGGCCGGTGCCGGCCCCGCCGACATCGCCCGGCTGGAAGCCACCACGGAACAGCACAGCTACGGCTACGGAGGTCGCGCGCCGACCGACGTTCTAGCCGACCTGATCTCCGACTTCAGCGACGTGGTTCCCCTGCTACAGCGACCTCAACCCGCTGCCGCCCGCACCGCACTAACCCGGATCATGGGCCAACTCGGCGGCATGGCTGCCGTCGTCCTGCACGACCTCGGCAGCCAGCGTGAGGCGAACGCCTGGTTCGCCACCGCCGCTCGCTCCGCACAGGAGTCCGGTGACAGGCAACTACACGCCTGGATACTCGCCCGCAAAGCCATGGTCCCGCTGAACTTCGGCTCGCCCGAAGCAGCAGCCGCGTTCGCCGAACAGGCCAGGCGTATAGCCGGAGCGACTCCTACCGCCGCCGCAGCTCTAGCCGCCGCCGTCACCGGCCGTGCCTACGCACTGGTCGGTCGCCGCGAGGAAGCCACGGCGGCGCTCCGCGACGCCGACCGCCTCGCCGACACGCTCCCCGAGGACCAACGTGCTGACACCTGGTTCGGCCACTGCGAGCAGAAGCACCACGTTCACCTCTCCCACGCGATGACTGCCCTCGGCGAGACGCGTCGCGCACGAGAAAGCCAAGCTCACGCACTCGCTCTCTCCGCACCTACCAGTACCTTGACCCGCGCCTTGCTGCACCTCGACGCGGCGACCTGTCAACACTGCGACGGCCACACCCTAGACGCGTGTCAGGCTGCGGTCGCAACCCTCGTAGACATTCCAGTCCGCTACCAAACAGGCCTTACCCGCCGCCGCGCCGTCGATCTCTACCGTAGCGTCCCCGCTAACCTGCGCTCGGCACCAGCCGCACGATGGTTGGCTGAGGTTCTTGCGGTGTAATCCAATGCTCCACCGGCATCGATTGCCGAACATCCCCTATCCGCCTGCATGATATTCCTCATCCAGCGGGAAAGCGTGGCTCATTTTAACGGTATCAAGGAACTCAGACGTTCATCGATACTAATGGGTGAGACCACTATCGTCGACGCCGGCACGGATCCGCCACGGAAAACGAATTGCCTCAATCATGCGACCCGGGCACACCGGATAGCTCATTGGCTCTTTGGTGGATGATCTTCTTGGATGCGGTTTTGTTGAGGGCGCAGCTGCGGATAGCGGTGATGACTGATTCAAATCGGTCGACCTCTGCCGGTTTGTTGACGAGCAGGTGCCCCATGAATCCATCCACGTAGACGGTCGGTGGCTCGGAGTTGTCGGCGAACCGTAGCATCGCGAACGGCCCGGTCACGATTCCCTGGTGTAGTCCCGCGTCGAAGGGGACGACGCACACCGAGACGTTGGGAAGCTCGCTGAGTGTGATGATGTGCAGGAGCTGTTTGGCCATCACGGCTGGGGAGGCCGTGGGGCGCAGCAGGACCGATTGGCCGACGATCCATTCCATGTGTGTCGGCTCGACGTCTCGGGTTAGAACCTCTTGCCGTCTCATTCGGACTTGCACTCGGCGTTCGATCTCGGCGTTGTCCCGGATGCGCCCGTCGGTTCCCGGGATGCGTAGCATTTCTCGGGCATAGTCTTCCGTTTGCAGGAGGCCGTGTACTCGCTCTGCTTCGTAGGCGATGATCGCGGACGCTGCTTGTTCCAGTCCGATGTATATGTCGAAGTTGGTTGGCAGGATGTCTGAGTAGGGATGGAACCAACCTTTAACTTTACTGACCTCCGCGAGCGCCAGGAGGGTGCGCCGTTGCTCGTCGGTGGCGCCGAACAAGTCGCATAGACCCTGGACCTCAAGTCTTTTGATCACGACGCCAGGCAGGCCGTGTTCCATCTTGTAGTAGGTCGGGCGAGCCCGCTCGATGTGTGCGGCGGCTTGTTCTGCGGTGATCGGGCTGCCATCCGGGTTCGTCGCCTTGGCGCGCAGGTCAGCGAGCAGCCTTCCGATGCGTCGTCTGGCGACGGCAGCGCCCGCATGATCGTCCACAGCTTCGATGCGTCTGCTACCAGCACGAACCCGAGGTGCGGTCGCGTTCGTGCTGGTGGCAAATTCTCGGACCGATCGGATCACCTTCTCCTCCCCACCGTCGCTCCATTCCTGGAACTGCGCACGATGACGTTCCTTTTGGAATCCCAACGCCTTGCTGCGTCTAGGATCAGCTTCCGGGAGGACTCCGTATCGAGAGCGGCAGTGTCGGTGGCGTCGCGGATTACTGCGTAGCGGCGGTCGTTGGCGGGCTCCATGCTGGTGCCCGATTCACGCCAAGCGCAGCCCACCGACCCGATGCTGAAAATCGTCGCCGGCCGGTTCTCAGGTGAACGGGCAGCCGATGGGAGGACTCGTACGCGCACGGTTTCGAAGTTGGCCAGATCGGCGATGAAGTGGATCTGCTCGCGCATCTCGGCCGGCGTTGCGATGTCCCGCATCAGCACTGATTCGGCGATCGTGATGTCGACACGTGGCCTTCTGCGCTTGGCCAGTATCCGCCGCTGCCGTTCAAGTCGTGCCTGGAGACGTCCGGCGATCACTGATGGCGGGAGGTTGGTGCGGGCGAGCACCGCTGCGGCGTACTTGGGCGTTTGGAGCAGCCCGGGAACAACGGCCGGCTGGTACTGCCAGGTTTGGGTGCACGCGTCTTCCAGCGCGAGGTAGAGCCTGGTGGGCGGTGAAAGTACTGAGGTGGAAAACTGATCCCACCAGCCAGGTTGGAAATTGGATATGAGTGCCTGCAGCCCGTCCTTGATATCGTCTGCCGGGTGGTACACGTCGCATAGTGCCGTCATCTCGGCGGGTCGTATGGTGCGGGTGCCGTTCTCGACGGCGCGGATGACCGCGATGCTGCAACCAGCGGTGGATCCCGCGTGGCTTTGGCTGATGTTCCTCGCGGTTCGCAGGAGCCGGAGGCAGCGACCGGCGAGCCACGTCGCGACCGGCGCGGTTCGTGGCGAGCAGGCGGCGAGCAGGTCTCGGCACGTGCCATCCGGATCGAGGCTGGGTGTTGGTCTGCCGACGGTCACGATTTGCTCCCGGCGTTACTGGTGAAGGGCTGCCGCCACAGGGGCCAGAGCGGTGCCCCGCCGTCGGGCACGGAGGTCGGTACGTGACGGGAGGGGCGATAGCCGTACCGGGCGGCGGCGTGTCGGACTTTTGACGGCGAGATCGTGGGCAACAGCGTGGTCTCCTCATTTCGGTAGGTGTGAGGTGCCGATATGCAGAGATCGAGGCGAGCACTGCCCCAAAGACGTCGGACAGGGCTGTCGACGGGTGTCACCAGACGCCGCCGCTGCGATTGGCCCGTATGCGCCGAAGGTTGCCTACGCGAGTCTCGGGGCTTCGCTGATGCTTGCGACATCACGGCCGGTACCTCTGCCGGGTTCAACCTCTCGGAACGTGGGGTCAGATAGCAGATGGCGTCGTCGAGAGCGGCCACGACGACTTCAGCCCGTACGTTCGGTGCGCCGTGCGTGGTCTGTCGCCTGCCTGTCAGGGGTCACGATCGCCGGGTCGGTGACGCGAGCCTGAGCGAGGACCGCCGCGAGAGCGTCGTGCATCACCTCGCCCTGAACGAGGCGCACGTAGTGCGACCGCCTCTCCTCAAAACTCCCCAGTTCGATACGGATGAAGTCGGTTCGCGGTGGGTCGTCGACAAACCGGACGAGTTGGAGGGTCACCTCGGTCGGGTACCGCCCCGGCTGCGGGTTGCAGGCGTAGCGGCGGCCCCAGTGGGCCGGCGGTGACGATTCGGGATGGAACTCACTTGGCCCGCTAGCAGTGCACTCGGCCGATTCGCACCAGTCCGGGTGCGGGTCGTCCGCGATCTCTGACGCTGCTTGAGACTGACTGTCCACAATCGTCCTTTCGCATTGGGATCGGCTGGTCACACCGGGGCTGCGGATCTCGTGGGAGTGGGGCCGAGGTTGTGTGGCCGGATCGGAAGGGCCTTGGTGCCGTCAAGGTCTGCGGGCTCCTCCCGGGCCATGACGTTGCGCGGGAGTAGGGAGTCGACGCTGGTCCCGCCGCCGGGTAGCTGGTATCTCACGAGCAGCGCGATGTGTGAGTTGGTGTCCACGACGCCGGGTCGCCACTGCTCGGCGTGCGGTGGCCACACCCAGACGGCGTCGGCAGGTTGGTACGCGGTGGCGTCCGCGATGTCGTCGGGGTGGCGCTCGGTCGGGTCGATGACAGGGGTGGGCATCATCGCTCCTTGCATTTCTATGTAAGGGATGTAGTGGCAGGCTGGTGAGGACGGGAGTCGATCCTGCGGCTACGCGCGCCGCGTTGTTTCGGAAGGTCACGGCAAGGCTCTGCCGGACCACCTGCACGTATCGAGTGGGTCAAAGCTGCCTCCGCAGCCGTGAGTCGATCTGCGGCCCGTGATGCTTCATGAGGGTTGGGGACACAGCCGAGCTAGGCATGGCCAGTGGCAGAGCGCCTGCTGTGGTCACGGACCCGGCGTCCGCACTGCACGCACCAGCCGCTGACTTCCTTGCCGAAGCAGAAACCTGCCGCGAGGCCAACGATGAGACCTGCCACACCTACAAGGACCAGATCCATAGCGATCTCCCTGGTCAACGTTGTCGATCCCTGTGAGTGCGGAGCCCTCGCCGCGCCTGGTGAGGAGGGGTGGGGGCGATCCGGCAACCCTGGGAATCCTTGGGGCGTGGCCTGTAGTCACCAGTGGCCACGCTTTGAGTGAACCATCACATCACGCGGAACGCAACGTTCAAAATCCTGGCGTAGCATCGCGTCGAGATGTGAGCGTTGACGATGCAAGGAGGCATGTAACAGAGCGTTGCGTGCAGCCCGGGGTGAGTGTTAAATCTTGGATTGAACGAGCGTTGCGAGTGGTACGCAACGTAGGGGCAGTCTTCGAGGGGAGCGAGCTGGACGTGGTGGTCGACGATCATGCGGGCGCTGCCGTCGCCAGACGACGCATCGGAAGGCTGCTCGCTGACCTGCGCGCCAAGGCGACGAACCCGGATGGCAGCCCGATCACCGCAGAACAAGCCGCCGCACACATCGAGCGGGCTCGCCCGACCTACTACAAGATGGAACACGGCCTGCCTGGCGTCGTGATCAAAAGACTTGAGGTCCAGGGTCTATGCGACTTGTTCGGCGCCACCGACGAGCAACGGCGCACCCTCCTGGCGCTCGCGGAGGTCAGTAAAGTTAAAGGTTGGTTCCATCCCTACTCAGACATCCTGCCAACCAACTTCGACATATACATCGGACTGGAACAAGCAGCGTCCGCGATCATCGCCTACGAAGCAGAGCGAGTACACGGCCTCCTGCAAACGGAAGACTATGCCCGAGAAATGCTACGCATCCCGGGAACCGACGGGCGCATCCGGGACAACGCCGAGATCGAACGCCGAGTGCAAGTCCGAATGAGACGGCAAGAGGTTCTAACCCGAGACGTCGAGCCGACACACATGGAATGGATCGTCGGCCAATCGGTCCTGCTGCGCCCCACGGCCTCCCCAGCCGTGATGGCCAAACAGCTCCTGCACATCATCACACTCAGCGAGCTTCCCAACGTCTCGGTGTGCGTCGTCCCCTTCGACGCGGGACTACACCAGGGAATCGTGACCGGGCCGTTCGCGATGCTACGGTTCGCCGACAACTCCGAGCCACCGACCGTCTACGTGGATGGATTCATGGGGCACCTGCTCGTCAACAAACCGGCAGAGGTCGACCGATTTGAATCAGTCATCACCGCTATCCGCAGCTGCGCCCTCAACAAAACCGCATCCAAGAAGATCATCCACCAAAGAGCCAAGGAGCTATCCGGTGCCTAACAAGTACGACTCGCTCACGAGCGAAGCGATCGAGTCCGCGCGGTTCCGGAAATCCAGCCGCTCCGACAATAGTGGCTCATGTGTTGAAGTTGCCGACGGACTTGCCTCCATTCATGGCGTAGTGCTCGTGCGTGACAGCAAGGACGTCGGTGGTCCGGTCCTCGCTGTCGACGGCAACTCGTGGAAGCACTTCGTGGCCAGAATACCCACCTTCCGAAAGTAATATCCTGACGTTGGCGATAGCTGCCGTGCAGGCATTACGGAGCGGCGGCGCAATGGATGTAGCGCCGCCGCTTCCCCACGCGATGCCATCGCGGAACCAAACTGTCAGTCTGGTGTGGTGTTGACGTAGACGCCTCAGCCGAGCGGGCCTGCTTCGGTCGTCGGCTGGGGCTGCGGATGGCCCGTCGATCTACTCAGAGCCTTGGCTGGGCGCGGCGGAACACCTCGATCTCCGATCGGGCGAGTCTGGCCATCCAGCCGGCCCACATCCTCCACCACCGCGATCGCATCCTCTGTCTGAAGGATCTTCAACAGCAGCGACGCCCGTTGGTTGGAGACCCCATGCCCGTCACCCCGCATCGTCTCGGCCAAAGCATCCCGCGAGAGCGGACGGCCCATGCCCGCGAGCGCCGCGCGAGCGACCCGAGCTGCCGGAAGCAGATGTGCGAGGGACCGTGCATCTGTCGACTCCCCCCGTACGTCCGTCCCGGACGGCTGTCCTGACGCAAGTCCGTCCGTCCGGTCGGCCGCGTCGACTCCGGCCGTCCCGGCTCGGCCGGAACGGCCGTCCGCCACCTTCACGGACGGCTGGCCGCCGTCCGAGGCTTCCGGGGGCACCGTCCCGAACGTTGGGGGACGGTCAGCGGACGTCAGCGGACCGTCCGGGACGGTCCGCTGACCTTCCTCGCCGTGGTCGATCATGCTGAACAGCAGCTTCACTGCGATGAGCATCGACAGAGCCGGCCAGCCGGCCAGAACCTTGCCGACCACGCTGTCACCACCGACCGCGATGTTCGCGGCCAGGCTCGCGGCGGTGCCGACCACCAAGGCGACCCACGGCAACCACCCCGTCCGCCGTCCCCCGCGACGCTGCACCACCATGTACAGCGCGGCGACGATCTCCAGCCCGTCGACGCTGATCGGGAACGCGAACGCCTTCCACCCGTGCTGGTCGTGCGCGGTCGCCAGCTCGTACATGTGCGCGAACGAGATCGTCCCGGCGACGGCGGCCAGCCCCGCGACACACACCACGGTCACGGCCGTCAAGATCCGATCCGTACGGCTCCTCACCACGACCACCCACTCTCAGCCTCGGCCTCGGTCGTGAGCAGCCGCAGCGCGGACAACAACGGCGACGCGTCCCGCACCGCCATCGCAATGTCGCTGTCACCGTGCCGGATGTGGAGATAGGTCTCACACGGCCACGGCGCGACAGCCTGCGTCAGATACGCCTCCCCGACCTGCGGCGCGAGGGCTATCGCTGTGGTCAGATCGAGACGGATCGGCGCCGACCGGTGCGCGCCGCCAACACCGGGCCGGTACCCGTCCGTCTGGCTCGCCGGGTCTGCGGTACACCGGGAACGGTCACACCAGGCGGGATGACCCGACTCGGCGACGGTACGACGGCCCGAAGATGCAGGTTGACCTTCGGAAGGCTGCGACCAACTCATCGGGCCACCTCCCCAACGGAGGCGAGCACCGCAACCGGCACGACAAACCCACCGGCAGCGACAGCGGCCGGGTCCACGGTCGCCGGCTGCATTGACCGGCCACCGATCTCGGCTACCCGGTCAAACTGGGCTGTAAGCGACGAAAAATGTATGCCACATTCCGGGATGGGTCTTGCCGACGCCGGCGGTGCCGCCGATAGCAGAGATTACGACCGTGGACGGACAGCTGCTGTCGGTGGGCAGTGCGGCGTCGAGTTCGTCCAGTTGGGCACGACGTCCGGTGAAGCCGTGGACGTCGGCGGGAAGCTGCCGTGGCACCGTGGCGTCGGGGGCGAGCGGTACGCCGGTCGCCATGCTGATGAAGCGGTCCCGTTCGCCGCCGGTGAGATCGAGCGCGTCGGCGAGCAGCCGGACGGTCGCGGGCCGGGGCGTACTGGTACGGCCTGCTTCGATCTTGCGGATTCCGCGAACGCTGAGGCCTGCAGCGTCGGCCAGCTCCTCCTGCGAGATGCCCTGCCGACGCCGGTATGCCCGCACCATCTCCCCGAGCACGGCGGTCCCCTCGCCCGGCGGGTCATTAATCGATCGACATCGACGATAGCAGTGCGTCGGTGTTGGCGAAGGACACGTGACCGCGATACCGGCGAGGGGCGGCACAGTGGTCCCCCTTCCGGAGCCGTGCGACACCTCGGTGCTGACGGTGGGCTCAGCTGAGCCGGAAGGCTGACTGCGCCCCGGCGGCGGGACCGATGGTCAACTGCCCGTCCTCGTGGCGTACGAAGGCCGCCGGGACCCCGGCGAGGCGTAGCGAGACGCGTCCGTTCACCCGGGCGATCCGGTAGAAGCTCGCCTGGGCGGCGAACTCGGCACCGTCGGCGGCCGGGTCGAGGCGGACCGTGCCATTGACCGCCCGCAGGTAGTGTCCGGGCCGGTCGACCGACTGGATCGACACCGTGTCCGCCCCCGCCAGCCCGGCACCGATCCGGAACTGGGTGTCGGCCAGCCGTCGGGAGTCGGTGTCGACCAGCACGGTCGCGCCGTCGTGGCGGACGAACGCGTCGCGGGTGGTGTCGGCGGGGGAGAGCCGCACGATCGGCCCGCCCTCGCCGACCGGGATGCCGAACAGCGGGTTGCCGTCGGCGTCCCAGTAGAGCTTCTGCACCCGGGCGTGCCGGTTCGGGTCGTACAGTGGGTCGCCGGTGATGTCCCGGTAGTCACGCGCGTGGTAGACCAGCATGGTGGTCATGCTGTCCTCGGCGACGGTGAACGAGTTGTGCCCGGGGCCGTACCGGCTGGTCTGTTCGTTGGTGACGAAGACCGGGTCGGGGGTCTTCGTCCACGAGCGGTGGTCGAGCAGGTCGGCGCTGGCGTCGGCGGTGAGCAGGCCCATGCAGTAGCGGGAGTCGGTGGCGCTGGCCGAGAAGGTCATGAACACCCGTCCGTTGCGGACGATCACCGCCGCGCCTTCGTTGACCGCGTAGCCCTGCACCTCCCATGGGCGGGTCGGGGTGGCGATCCGCACCGGCTTGGTCTTCAGCGTCCACGGGTCGGCCAGCTCGGCGATGTACAGGCTGGAGTTGACCGCGATCTCCGGCTCGCCCTGGGCCCAGACCAGGTACCGCCGGCCGTGATGGTGGAACGTGGTGGCGTCCAGGGCGAAGCTGTCCCACTCGGTGACGATCTGACCGCGCAGTTGCCAGCCGGTCGGATCCCGGGGGTCGTCCAGTGGGGACTCCAGCACGTACATCCGGATCCGGAACACGTTGTCGGAGTCGCCGGCGGCGAAGTAGACGTACCACTTGCCGTCGATGCGGTGCAGTTCCGGCGCCCAGATGTGGCCGCCCATCCGGCCGCTGGCCGGCCGTCGCCAGATCACCGTCTCGGCCGCTGTGGCCAGCCCGGCGATGGTGGACGCGCCGCGCACCACGATCCGGTCGTACTCGGGCACCGAGCCGGTGAAGTAGTACATGCCGGCGACCGGGTAGGTGACGAACGGGTCGGCCCGCTGCTCGACGAGCGGGTCGATCGTCGGTACGCCGTACACCTGCGCGTCGGTGGGTGCGCCGACCGGGCCGGGGGTGTTGCCGGCGGTCGGTGCGGCGGCGGCCACGTCCGGCCGCCCGGCGCCGGCCGCCAGCCCGCCTGCCAGACCAGTCAGGCCGGCAGCGGCGAAGCCCAGGCCGCCGCGCAGCAGGGCACGCCGGTTCACGTCGTACGTCATCAGGCCACCTCACTCGTCAATGGTCAAGCTCACTTGGTGCGGATGCGGATGAAGGTCACCGAGTACGGCTCGAAGGTGTGCGTGAAACTGGACGCCACACCGGTCAGTTGGGTGGTGACCGGCTGGATCGGCTCGGCCGAGCGGGTGTTCTGCTGACCGGGGTCGCCGCTGATCACGGTCATCCGGGCGTGCGAACGGACCGGCAGGTCACCCAGGTCGATCCGGGTGACGGCCGGCTTCTCCTGCGCGTTGACCACCTTGACCAGCAGGTCTCCGGTGGCCTCGTCACGGGTGACGACCTGGGCGAACGGGCGGGTGACCTGGTCGTCGACGAACTCGCCCCACACCTCGCCGTCCAGCAGCAGGGTGACCTTGTCGCCACGCACCTTGACGGTGATGTCGTACGTGGTGCCGGTGGTGACCTGGTTCGGCTTGGCGATCAGCGTCTGCTTGGCACCGTTGGTGGCCTTCTCCACCGAGCCCTGGGTGTTGTTCCAGCCACCGAGGTTCCACCAGTAGAAGTTGCCGGCGTCCTTGACCCCGAACCCGATCAGGAAGCCCTCCGCGCCGGCGTTCTTCGTGGCGGTCAGCGACAGGTCGTAGTCGGTGGCGGTGATCTCGGCGGCGGCGACCATGGTGTCCAGCGCGGCGGTGTCGCTCTGCGTGTACGCGCCGTCGACCACCGCCCAGTTGCCCCGGTTGGCGACCGGCGTCCACTGGGCCGCCCCGGCGGAGAAGTCGTCGCTGAACAGCACGGTGCCGTCCGGGGCGGTGACCGTCACGTCGTCGTACGTCGCCGAGGTGGCCCAGGTGGACAGGCCGATCCGTCCGGTGATCGGCTGGGTGCCGAGGGCCGGCCCGGTGGCCTCGCTCGGCACCGTCCGGTCGCCGACGTTGGTCATGAACAGCTTCTGCACCTGGTAGCTGGTGGTGCCCCAGGACTCGTCGTTGTCGAACCAGATCAGGTCCGGCCGCCACTGGACGTGGTCGATGTTGGCCAGCAGCGGCGCGTACGAGGCCATCTCGACGATGTCGGCGTTGCGCTCCAGCCCGGTCATGTAGGCCGCCTCGGCCAGCGAGTTGAACAGCTTGTTGTCCTGGGAGGCGTACTCGCCGAGGAACACCTTCGGTCCGGCGCGGTCGTAGCTGTCGTAGCGGTCGTTGTTCTGCAGGAACCAGGCCGGGCTGTTGTAGTAGTGCTCGTCGACCATCTCCACCCGGTCAGCCCGGTTGAGTTGCCACAGCCGGTCGAAGGTGGCGCCCTGGTCGTCTGGTCCGGAGTTGCTGATCACCGTGATCTCCGGGTGCTGTGCCTCGATCGCGGTCCGGAAGCGCCGGAAGTTGGCGAAGAACTCGTCGGGCAGGTTCTCCTCGTTGCCGACACCGATGTGGGTGAGGCCGAACGGTTCGGGATGGCCCATCTCGGCGCGCAGCCCGCCCCAGGTGGAGGTGGCCGGGCCGGTGGCGAACTCGATCAGGTCCAGGGCGTCGGAGATGTGCCGGGTCAGCAGTTCCTCGTCGACGGTGGCCTGGTTCTGACCGCAGCCGGTGACCAGGGCCGGTACCACCGGCAGCGGCATCGCGCCGATGTCCTCGGCGAACTGGAAGTACTCGAAGTAGCCCAGCCCGTACGACTGGTTGTAGCCCCAGAAGTTGGCGTTGGTGGCCCGGGTCTCCACCGGGCCGACGGTGTCCTTCCACTGGAAGGAGCGGGCCCGCTCCCAGTCGGACCCGGCGTCGTAGCCGTACATGCTGCCGGTGTTGACCAGACAGCCGCCGGGGAAGCGGACGAAGCCCGGCCGCAACGCCTCGATCTTCTGGGCCAGGTCCTTGCGCAGGCCGTTGGCCCGGCCTCGGAAGGTCTCCTGCGGGAACAGCGACACCATGTCCAGTCGTACGGTGCCGGTGCCGCCGGCGAGCACCGCCAGCCGACCGACGTCGGAGCTCCGGTGGGCGGTGAACGTGGCCGTGTACCTGGTCCAGTCGTCGCCGCGGACGCGCAACCGTTGCGGTTCGGCGAGCCGGCGGCCATCGACGTCGACCAGCCGGACGGTCAGCTGGTTGCCGGTGGCGTCGGTGCGGGCCCAGACCGAGAAGTCTTGACATCCTCTCCGCCCTGAAGCTGAAGGACGGAGATTCCCTCCACGCTGCGCGTGGAACACGCAGCGTCCGGGTGGGTTACCGCTTCACTGCGCGCCGCCGGGACAAGTCCCGGTCTTACGTGCGCTCGACGGTCGTTGAAGTCCGCCTGTCCGGCGGCCTTGATGTTGATGGCGGCGTTGATGTCCCGGTCGTGGTGACTGCCGCACGGGCAGTCCCACTCCCGGACGTTCAACGCGATCTTCTCGTTGATCCGGCCGCAGTCGCAGCACATCCGGGTGGACGGGAGCCACCGGTCCACCCGGGCGAACGCGCGCCCGTACCGCTTCGCCTTGTACTCCAGCATGCCGGTGAAGGCGGCCCAGCCCGCATCGTGCACGGACTTCGCCAGCCGAGTCCGGCCGAGACCAACAACGCACAGGTCCTCGACGTACACCGCTTGGTTCTCGCGGATGATCGCCGTGGACAGCTTGTGCTGCCAGTCCCGCCGGGTGTCGGCTACCCGCGCGTGAGCGCGGGCCACCTCGATCACGGCTTTCTTGCGGCGGTTGCTGCCCCTCTGCTTGCGTGAGAGTGCCTGCTGCAACCGCTTGAGCTTGCGGGCCGCGCGGCGCAGGAACTTCGGTGCGGTCACCTTCGTGCCGTCGGACATGACCGCGAAGTGGGTCAGGCCCAGATCGATGCCGATCTCGGAGTCGACCGGCGGCAGCGTCTCGTCCTCGCCGATCCGCACGACGAACGAGGCGAAGTACCGGCCCGCTGTGTCCTTGATCACGGTGACCGAGGTGGGATCCGACGGCAGGCCGCGCGACCAGCGCACCGGAACGTCGCCGATCCTCGGCAGCCGCAGGCGGCCGTTGTCACAGACCTTGAACCGGGAGTTCTCCGTGAACCGGATCGCCTGCCGGTTGTCCTTACGGGACCGGTACCGGGGCGGGGCCACCTTGCGGCCCCGGCGTTTGCCGGACAGCGAGTTGAACAAGTTGCGGTACGCGGTGTTCAGATCGGCGAGGGCCTGCTGCAACACCACGGCCGACACCTCACCCAGCCAGGCCCGGTCCTCGCTGGCCTTGGCCGCTGTGATGACCAACTTCGACAGGTCGCCGTCGGAGATGTACTTCTCGCCCGCCTCGCGGGCCTGCTGACGCAGCCTGAGTCCGTCGTTGAAAACCACCCGGGCACACCCGAACGCCTGCGCCAGCGCGGTGCGCTGGGCGGCGTCCGGGGTGATCCGGTAGTTGTAACGGAGCTGCACGGCCATCACTGTATCATGTTGGTTTATGGTCGAACTTCAAGGCGTCCGCACCGGCAGGCACTGCACCTTCGCGATGCATGTCCACTTGGTTTTCGTGACGAAGTTCCGGCACAACGTGTTCGCCGACCGGCACCTGACCCGGATGGAGGCGATCATGCGAGACGTGTGCGCCGACTTCGAGGCCGAACTGGTCGAGTTCAACGGCGAGAACAACCACGTCCACCTGCTGGTCAACTTCCCGCCCAAGGTCGCCGTGGCCAGGCTGGTCAACAGCCTCAAAGGGGTCTCCTCGCGCCGCCTCCGGCAGGAGTTCCCCGACCTGGTGCGCCACTACTACCGGGCCAACAAACTCTGGTCCGGCTCGTACTTCGCCGGGTCTGTCGGCGGCGCACCCTTGAGCGTCATCAAGCAGTACATCGAGCAGCAGAACCGTCCCGGTCAAGGCACTGCTCGGGCCTGGCGGCCCTCCCAGCGCGGGCCTTCACCCCCGGCCTGAAGGCCGGAGCACTGGCCCGCATTCCGGTAGCGCTGGCCGGCCTCGACGGCGATCCCGCTGTTGTAACCGGAGTTGGTCACCCCGAAGCGTCCGCCGTCGCTGTTGGCCAGGTCGAGCCGTAGGTAGGTGCGGTTGCGGTCGTTGAGCCGCCCGGAGTCGTCGACCGTGGTCGCGGTGCCCGCCCCGCCGGCCTCGGCACCCGGGGTCCAGCCGGTCAGCCCGGTGAACGACTGGTTGTCCACCGGGAGGAACTCGAAGGATCGGTTGCGGACCAGTTCGGCGTAGAGGCCGCCGTCGGCGGCGTAGTTGATGTCCTCGAAGAAGACGCCGTACATGGTGTCGCTGATCGGCACGCCGGCACCGGCCGGGTCGACGGTGATGGCGTACTCCGGCTCCGGGTGCGGTGGGTCGGCCAGGCTCGGCCCGGCGGCCGCGACCCCGGCGGCGACGAGCGATCCGACCAGCAGTGCGCTGCCGGCCAGCCCGGGTCGTGCGGATCGTCGGAACATGGGCTGCCTCCTGATCGCCCGGCCATGGCCCTGACTCCGGCCCAACCGATTTCATCGATGTGAGCGTTAACAGGAACGGAGTATTACGGCCGGATCACCACGGCGTCAATACCGTCTCCACGGCTTCATGGTCGCGGTCGCCCGAGTGACCACCGCGTCCGTCACCACGTCCGGCGTACGCCCGTAGACTGGAGGCACCGTTTGCCCACGACAAGGAGCCTGACCGCGTGACCGTCCAGCCCATCCGACTCTTCGGCGACCCGGTGCTGCGCACTGCGGCCGAGCCCGTGGTCGACTTCGACGCCGAGCTGCGCCGGCTCGTCGCCGATCTGACCGACAGCATGACCGATCAGAACGGTGCCGGCCTCGCCGCGCCGCAGCTCGGCGTCGGGCTGCGGGTCTTCACGTTCCACGTCGACGACCTGCTGGGCCACCTGGTCAACCCGGTGCTGGACTTCCCCGACGAGGAGGAACAGGACGGCCCGGAAGGCTGCCTGTCCATCCCGGGGCTCTACTTCGACACCAGACGTCGACAGAACGTCGTCGCGAAGGGCTTCAACGAGTACGGCGACCCGATGCAGATCGTCGGCAGCGGTCTGCTGGCCCGCTGCGTCCAGCACGAGACGGACCACCTCGACGGGGTGCTGTTCCTGGACCGGCTCGACGCCGCCACCCGCAAGGAGGCGATGAAGGCCATCCGCGAAGCCGACTGGTACGACGCCGCCGCACCGCCGACGGTGAAGGTCAGTCCGCACCGCTCACCCGGTGGTCTGTTCCGCCCGGGTGCGGCGACCAGCCCGTTCGGTCTGGGCGGGTGACGGCGATGCGACTCGTCTTCGCCGGTACTCCGGCGGTCGCCGTCCCCGCGCTGGACGCGATCGCCGCCAGCGGCCACGACCTCGTCGCGGTGGTCACCCGGCCGGACGCCCCCGCCGGGCGGGGCCGTCGGCTGGTCCGCTCCGCGGCCGGTGCCTGGGCCGACGAGCGGGGGATCGAGGTGCTGACCCCGCAGCGCCCGCGGGAGCCGGAGTTCCTCAGCAGGCTGACCGAGCTGGCCCCGGACTGCGTGCCGGTCGTCGCCTACGGTGCGCTGGTCCCGCCGACCGCGCTGGCCATCCCCGCCCACGGCTGGATCAACCTGCACTTTTCCCTGCTGCCGGCCTGGCGCGGGGCGGCTCCGGTGCAGCACGCGGTGCTGCACGGCGACGAGGTGACCGGCGCGAGCGTGTTCCAGCTGGAGGAGGGTCTGGACACCGGCCCGGTGTTCGGTACGGTGACCGACCAGGTCGGCCAGACGGACACCGCCGGTGACCTGCTGCAGCGGCTGGCGTCCAGCGGCGCGCAGCTGCTGGTCGCGGTGCTCGACGGGATCGCCGCCGGCACCGCCAGGGCGGTGCCGCAGCCCGGCGACGGGGTGTCCCTGGCCCCGAAGCTGACCGTCGACGACGTCCGGGTGCGGTGGACCGATCCGGCGTTCGCGGTGGACCGGCGGGTGCGGGCCGGCACCCCGGCACCGGGCGCCTGGACCACGTTCCGCGACGAGCGGGTCAAACTCGGGCCGGTCCGGCCGGTGCCGGACGGCCCGCAGCTGAAGCCGGGGGAGGTGCTGGCCGAACGTAACCGCCTGCTGGTCGGCACGGCCACTGTGCCGGTCGCGCTCGGCGAGGTCCGGGCCGCCGGCAAGAAGGCCATGTCGGCGGCGGACTGGGCGCGCGGCGCCCGCGTCACCACCGGCGAGTTCTTCGGGTGAGCGCGAGGAGTGAGCGAGCGCAGCGAGTGAGCCCCGCAGTCGTGAGCGGAGGGCGGTCATGGTGAGCGCGAGGAGCGAACGAGTGCAGCGAGTGAGCCCTGCGGTCGCGAGCGGCCGGGGCGACCGGGGGCAGCGTGGTCGTCGTCGGCGGGCGGACCCGGCGCGGGACGCGGCGTACGAGGCGGTCGCGGCGGTGTACCGCGACGACGCCTACGCCAATCTGGTGTTGCCGACGATCCTGCGGGACCGGGAGGTGCGGGGCCGTGACGCCGCTTTCGCCACCGAATTGACCTACGGCACGCTGCGGCTGGTCGGCACCCTGGATCTGATCATCGCCCGGGCGGCCGGGCGGGAGGTGGACCGGATCGACCCACCGGCCCGTGACGCGCTGCGGCTGGGCGCGTACCAGCTGCTGCGTACCCGGGTTCCGGCGCACGCCGCGGTGTCGGCCACGGTGGACCTGGTGCACGACGTGGCGCCGGGGGCGGTCGGGTTCGCCAACGCCGTACTGCGGGAGATCGCCACCCGGGACCTGGACGACTGGCTGGCCGAGCTGGCACCGGACGAGCACGCCGACCCGGTCGGTCACCTGGCGGCGACCTACCACCATCCGCCGTGGATCGTCCGGGCGTTCGCGGAGGCGCTCGGTGAGGACCCGGGTGACGGCCTGGCCGAGACGACCCGGCTGCTGATCGAGGACAACGAGCCGCCACCGGTGCACCTGTGCGCCCGACCGGGCCGGGTCGACGCGGTCGAGCTGGCGGATTCCACCGGCGGGGCGCCGGGCGCGTTCTCGCCGTACGCCGTCTATCTGCCGGGCGGGGCGCCGGGTGAGGTGCCGGCGGTCCGCCAGGGCCGGGCGCACGTGCAGGATGAAGGCTCGCAGCTGGTGGCGGCGGTGTTGGCCGCCGCCGAGGTGTCCGGTTCGGACCGGCGGTGGCTGGACCTGTGTGCCGGTCCGGGTGGTAAGGCGGCGCTGCTCGGCGCGCTGGCCGCCGGTCGCGGCGCCGAGGTGACCGCGGTGGAGGTGGCCGAGCACCGGGCCCGGCTGGTGGAGCAGGCGGTACGCGGGCTGCCGGTGGCGGTGCAGGTCGCCGACGGTCGTCGGGTGGGCGCCGGGACGGACCTGCCCGAGGCGTCGTTCGACCGGGTGCTGGTGGACGCGCCGTGCACCGGGCTCGGTTCGCTGCGTCGCCGTCCCGAGTCGCGCTGGCGGCGTCAGCCGTCGGACCTGCCGCCGCTGACCCGGTTGCAGCGCGAGCTGCTCGCCGCCGGGCTGCGGACGGTCCGGCCGGGCGGCGTGGTGGCCTACGTGACGTGTTCGCCGCACCGGGTGGAGACGCACGTGTCGGTGACCGAGGCTGCGCGCAGGTCCGGCGTACCGGTGGATTTCGTCGACGCCCGGCCGTTGCTGCCGGCGGGTATGCCGGGGCTCGGCGCCGGGCCGTCGGTGCAGCTGTGGCCGCACCGGCACGGCACCGACGCGATGTTCGTGGCGTTGCTGCGTCGGGTCGGTCAGCTCTGACGGACCGGCAGGGCGTCGGTGCCGCCGTCGCGTACCGATCGGGTCAGCGGTGGTTCGTCACGCCAGAGCAGGCAGCGTACGGCGAGGTTGCCGTCGTCCCACTCGTCCTTGAACGGGTAGTCGTAGATGGTGCCGAAGCGGTGTCGAAGGTCGTCGTTGACGGGTAGGTCGGCGTAGTCGGCGACCACCCGGCGGCACCGCTGGTGTACCTGGTCGGCGTTCGCGGCGAAGTCCTCGTAGAGCAGGTCGGCTTCCAGGTAAAGGCCGGCGAATTCGCTCTGGTGCGGCTCGGTGCAGGCGACTGGTGCGAGGACTCCGACGTCGCCGGCGGCGTTGGCGCTCGGGTTGAAGCAGCCCCAGCGCAGCGGGCTCGGCCGGTCGAGGGCGCCGGCGAGGCTGCCGGTGCGGGCGACGAAGGTGCGGTCCTGCATGCTGACCACCTCGCCGACGTCGCACCGGTACCAGCGGGCGCCGCCGTTCCAGGCCGTCGTGGACGGGACGACGACTTCGAGCCGGAGTCGGCCGGCCTGCCAGTCGTCGCCGAGGAACTCGCGGACCCGCTGGTCGCAGTCGGTGCGGGCGGCCCGCCGGCTGGACGAGCCGAGGGCGGGGGAGTGGTCCGGTACGCCGTACACCCCGGTGAAGATCCCGACGAAGACCGTTTCCACCTCGTGAGATTGTCCGCAGTCGACGGGTGTGTACTCGGTGCCCTGGCCGACGGTGCCGGCGGCGACCGGATGGCACTCGCCGGCCCGTGGGACGAACACTTTCGGTGTGGCGATCCCCACCCAGTCGTTGGTCAGGTCGCCATCTCCGATGTCGGACCGGACGGCGGGCGCGCATCCCGCCGCTGCCGTCAGAACCGCGACCGCCAGAACCAGCCTTATCCACCACCGCATGTCGTACGCCCTCCCCGTGGTTGGAAGATCGTAGACAGCTAAGTGTACTTCATGTAGTCAAACGACTCTCTACAGTAACTATGACCTGCCGATTCAACGAACTGCGGCCCGATGCTCCACGATGGAGCAGCGGGCCGCAGCCGGACAACTAGTGGCGGATCAGGCGGGCTGGACGAACGTGATGCTCTGCGGACCGTTGGTACGAATCGGTTCGCCGGTGGCGCTGCTGAAGTCGGTGCCGCCATGCCACCGGTGCTCGCCGCTGCAGACACAGTGGATTTTCACCTGCTGGCGCGGCAGGACCATGAGCGACGCCCCGGTCGACCCGTCGGCAAGCTCGACGATCCCCACCGGGTCCTTCGTGCTGACGTTGAGCAGCTCCAGCTGGCCCGGACCCTGCGGTGGGTCGGCGATCTCGATGCTCACCGAGGTCCCGGCCTCCAACTGGTACGCGTACGGCGGGGCGTTGACGTCCGCCGCGACCAGGTCGGCGCGCAGCCGATTACCGACGTGGCCGCTCCACTGGTACGGGTAGCCGTCCGCCTTGAACAGCAGCGGCCACTCGTACGGCCCCAGCCAGTCGATGACGAACGCGCCCTCGTCGTCGACCGGCGAGTAGCGCGGATCCCGCGAACCGTCGGCGACCGGCGCCACGATGCCGACCGTCCCGTTCACCAGGGTCTCGTCATCGGCGCCCTGCACGGTGCCGACGATCACCGAGCGCTGGTCCAGGCGGATCGTCGGCCCGGGCCGCACCTCGTCGGCGGAGAAGGTGAACCACCGTGCGTTCTTCTGGGTGCCGGTTCCACCGTCCTGGCTGACCCACTGGGCACCGTACTGGCTACCCGAGTCGGGCAGCGCGAACAGATTGTAGGAACCCGGCCCGGGAACCGAGACATTCACCCGGCCCCGCGCGTCGCTGCGGGTCGGACAGACGTCGGAAAAGCTGAATGTGAATACCGGAACGGCGAATACGCAGATGTCGGCCACCGGCTCGCCGGTGACCGCGTCCACCACGTCGGTGCGGATACCCGGTCCGTCGAAGGTGGTCGTCGCGTACGCCTGCGGTGCGATCGTGGCACCGCCCAGCAGGGCCGCCGCGACCACCGAACCGAGTATGATCCTCCGTTTCCGGTTGCCGACCGAGCGCGGTTCGACGGCGCGGTGGGCCCCGCCTCTGCCGCCTGTGGAAAATTGAATGATCCTCAACGAGGTTGCCCCTTTCGCATTTCACTGAACTGCTAGGTGCCAGATGAGTTTGTAGCACGTAAGGCAGCGTGAAGTCGGCTACGGAGGGCTGGTTTCTGTGGTGTTTCGTCTCCACTGGATGGGTGATTTTCCGAAAGTCGGTGAAATCGGAACGGAAAATGAGGGTGAAACGCATTCAGGCGGTTGACCGGACGGGGCGTCGCCGCGGCGTCACCGGCCGGACCCGGCCCGCCCGCCGCCGGTAACGACCGCGTGACGGCCCGTCGGAGATCGTCGACCGCAGCACGGACCGGCCGCACGACCTCCGCGACACCCGGTCGTCACCCGGCCCGCCAACCAGTGTCGCGTGAGCCGTCAGGGAGCCCACATGATCAGGACGATGCTGCGGATCCGAGCCCGTGGTGGATCCGAGAAGACGGTCGAAGCCGCGTGGCGAGCCGCTGCCGACCGGGTCGCCGGTAGCGCCGGCAACCGTCTGTGGCAGTTGCTCGTCGCCGCCGACGATCCGTCGACCTACGTGATGGTCGCCGAGTGGACCGACGAGGCAGCCCGGCACCACTACGAGAACGGGCCGGTCGCCGCGTACCTGGCCGGTGTGGTCGAAGCCGCCTGCGAGCCGGTGACCCCCGACAGCTACCGGGTGATGGGCAGCCGGCCGGACCCGGACTCGCTGATGTACGTGGACGTGACGGTCGACGTACCGGCAGACCGGGTCGCCGAGTTCCAGCGCGGCCACGCCGAGGTCGTCGCCCGGATGGCCGCGGTACCCGGCTACCTGGGGGAGGAACTGCTGCGCGAACCCGGATCAGCGGTGCACCACATCTTCGCGCAGTGGCGCGGTGCGGAGCTGTTCCGCCGCTGGATCGACGACCCCGACCACGAGCGGGCCGAAGCGGGACCGATCGCCGAGTTCCTGGTCGGCATCCGGCCACGGGTGTTCCGCGCATTCGACCCGGACCCGCGACCCGTCCAGCCGGTCGCGAGCCGACCCGCCGCCCGGCACACCACCACGGACGTGCTGGTGGTCGGCGCCGGACCGACCGGGCTGACCACGGCGATCGAACTGGCCCGCCGGGGCGTCGACTGCCAGGTGATCGACAAACTGACCAGCCCGCCGGACCAGGCCGACAAGGCGATCGGGGTGCACTGCCGCACCATGGAGATCTGGGCCGACCAGGGCGTCGACCGAGCGGCCATGAACGCCGGCAGCTGGCTGGTCGGTCAGGCGGTCTTCGTCAACGGACACCAGGTGCACCGGGGCAGCTGGGAACTGCCCGGGCTGCCGTACGCGCACCTCGGGCTGCCGCAGTACGAGACCGAACGGATCCTCACCGACCGGCTCGCCACGCTCGGCGTACGGCCCCGACGCGGCACCGAACTGGTCGACTTCACCAGCGACGACGACGGGGTCACCGCCAACCTCACCCACGCCGACGGCGGCACCGAGACGGTCCGCGCCAAGTTCCTTGTCGGCGCCGACGGCGCGCACAGCCGGGTCCGCCAACTGCTCGGCCTCACCTTCACCGGCGGGCTGGGCCGATTCCCGCAACTGTTCATGCTCGGCGACGTCGACGTCGACTGGGACATGCCCGCCGGCCACCTGCTGCGGTTCATCCACGAAACCGACGGCCAGCTGGACAACATGCTCGTCTGCGTACCGCTGCGGGGTGAGTCCCGCTACCGGATCGCGACGATGGCGCCGCCGCGCTACTTCGCCGCCACCCGCGGCGAGAACGCCCCGCCCGGGTTCAGCGCCGAACTCGGCGAACCGACCCTCGCCGACGTGCAGGCGGTGCTGGACCAGCTCGCCCCGGCCGGGACGACCGCGTCCAACCTGCGTTGGTCGTCGATCTTCCGAATCAGTCACGGCATCGTCGACCGCTACCGCGACGGGCGGATCTTCGTCGCCGGCGACGCCGCACACCTGCATCCGCCGGCCGGCGGTCAGGGCATGAACACCGGCATCCAGGACGCCTGGAACCTGGCCTGGAAGCTGGCGTTGGCGGTCCGTGGTGTCGCCGCGCCCGGCCTGCTGGACAGCTACCAGATCGAGCGCCGACCGCAGGGGGAGGAGGTCGTCGGGCGGGCGGTGCGGCTGGCCTTCACCGACGAGTTGGAGCGCGAGGACCTCGAACGGCAGTTCCTGCAGGAGATGTCGATGCTGGTCAGCTACGCCGACAGTCCACTGGTCGGCGAGTCGCTGGCCACCGTCGACGCGCTGCGGACCGGCCCGGCCCCGGGCGAGCGCGCTCCCGACGTGTCCGGCCTGCGTCGACGCGGCGTCGGACACCCGCTGCGGCTGCACGAGCTCACCCGGGGGACCCGGCACACCCTGCTGCTCTACGCCGACCGGACGGCGGACGAGGCCACTCTGGCCCCCATCGACAAGCTCAGCGCCGACCTGCCGGAACGCACGTACGGCGAAGTCGAGGTCTACCTGCTGCTCAGCCCGGACACGCCGGCCCCGCCGGCGGACCATCCACCGGTGCTCCACGACGCCGCCGGCGGGTTCCGGGCCGGGTACGGCACCGCCGGTGCCGCCGCCTACCTGATCCGGCCGGACGGGTACGTCGGATTCCGCAGCCAGCCGATCGACGTCGAGGCGCTACGCCACCACCTGCACCTGGTGTTCAACGGCGGTGTCCGGTGACCGCCGCTTTCCCGGACCAGACAGACCAGACGGACCCACCGGGTCAGCCGGGTCAGCCGGACCGACCGGGTCCGGTCCGCGCGGTGCTGTCGATGCGGACCCGCCCCGGGTGCGAGCGGCGGTTCGAGACCGAGTGGCAGGCCATCGCCGATCAGATCCGCACCCTGGACGGCTGCCTGCGCCAGGACCTGGTCCGCGACGCCGACGATCCCCGCAGCTACCTGATCATCACCGACTGGGCGGACCGGGAACGCCTTGACGCGTTCGGTCGCAGCGCGCAGCGCGACCGGTTGCTGCGGGTGATCCGGGAGCTGCGCGAATCCGCGCAGCGGCACACCTACCAGGTGCTGCACAGCGTGCCGAGCGAACGAGAGGAGCCGCGATGACCGCCGACCAACGACCGGCCGAGCCGGTCGGGTCCGCCGAGCAGGCCGTCCCGGCGGCGGAGTTCTACACCGACGGGTACGCCGCCGACCCGTACCCCACCTATGCCCGGATGCGCGCCCAGTGCCCGGTCCGGTTGGTCGCCTCACCCCGGTTCGACTCCTATCTGATCACCCGCTACGACGACGCGCGGGCGGCGTTGACCGACCCCCGGCTGTCCAAGGACCTGTACGGCCCGGAAGGCCACTACCTGCGGTTCTTCGGGCCGAACTCGGAGGGCCTGAACAAGAACATGCTCAACTCGGATCCGCCGGAGCACAGCCGGCTGCGGCGGCTGGTGTCGCAGGCGTTCGCGCCCCGGCGGATCGAGGCCCTGCGGCCCCGGATCGGCCAGGTCGTCGACGACCTGCTCGACAAGTTCGCGCCGAGAGGCGAGGCGGACCTGATGCACCAGTTCGCCGTACCGCTGCCGATGGTGGTGATCTGCGAGCTGCTCGGCGTGCCGAAACCCGACCACGAACAGGTGCTCGGCTGGACCCAGGTGATCCGGACCTCCGGCTCGGCCAGCCGACCGCCCGACCAGGAGCGGGCGGCGGTGCAGCAGGTACAGGCACAGCTGCACGAGTACCTGACCGGGCTGGTCCGGGCCAAACGCGCGACGCCGGCCGACGACATGCTCACCGCCCTGATCGACGCCTGTGACCACGGTGGGGCGCTCACCGAACGGGAGCTGGTCTCCACCGCGTTCCTGCTGCTGTTCGCCGGTCACCAGACCACCGCCGACTTCATCGGCAACGCCATGCTGGCCCTGTTGACCAATCCCGGACAGTACGAGCTGCTGCGGGCTCGGCCCGAGCTGCTGCCGGCGGCCGTCGAGGAGCTGCTGCGCTTCGACGGCCCGCTGCCGATCGCCAGCCCTCGGGTGGCCACCGAGGACGTCGAGTACGACGGTGTCCGCATTCCGCGCGGGGCGGCGGTCGGGGTGGTGCTCAATTCGGCCAACCGCGACCAGGACCACTTCACCGACCCCGACCGCCTCGACGTGACCAGCGGACGTGGACCCCACCTGGGCTTCGGCCACGGGGTGCACTACTGCCTGGGGGTTTCGCTGGCCCGCATCGAGGCCCGGACCGGCGTCGGCGGGCTGCTGCGCCGGCTGCCGGACCTGCGGCTGGCCGTACCGGCCGCCGAACTGCGCCGACTCCCGGCGGCCTCGCCGTTTCGCGGGCTGCTCGAACTGCCGGTCCGGTTCACCGCCGCCGGCTGACCCACCACCGACCACCGGGCGAACCGACCCGGCTGATCCCCACCGTTCTGCGAGGAGTTGCCATGGTTTTCCGCAACGTGATCGTCTGCCGCATGGTGCCGGGCAGCGAGGACAAGATCGCCAAGACTTTCGGCCACTACGACAAGGCCACCCGGCCGCAGGACTTCGGCGTCATCGGGCGCATCCTGCTGTCCCACCACGACCTCTACATCCACATCGTCGAACGCAACGAGGACCCGGCGGTCTCCGGCCAGAACCGGGGCCTGCCCGCGTTCAAGGAGATCGCCGAGGCGATCGGCCCGTACGTCACCCCGTACCCGCGCAACTGGCAGAACCCGTCGCACTCGGTGGCCAAGGAGTTCTACCGCTGGACTGCGGAAGGGACCGGCCCGGCGGAAGGGACCGGGCCGGACCAGGCCGGCCGGCATCTGACCGTGATCGTCGGGCGGATCAAGCCCGGCGCGGAGGACAACGTCGCCCGGATCTTCACCGAATCCGATGCCGGCACGTTGCCGGTCGAGATGAGCGTGACCGCACGCTGGCTCTACTCGATCGACGACGTCTACGTGCACCTGCTGGAACGCTCGGTCCCGCACACCGCCGACGACGCCCGGATCCACGACAAGCCGAAGTTCGGCAAGATCATGGAGGAGCTGAGCCCGTACATCAGCCCGTACAACCAGGACGCCTGGCGCGGCCCGGTGGACGCGGTCGCCAAGGAGTACTACCGCTGGCGGGCCGAGGACTGACTCCGACGGTGCGGTGACCGGCGGTCGCCGCCGGCCGGCTACCGGGAGGCGGCGACCAGCCGTCGAGCCTCGGTGACCAGCCGGCTGGAGCCGCCCCGGGCGGCGACGTCGGCGAGCCCGGGCACGTCGATGCGCACGCCGGTCACCGCTGCGGTCTGCGCGGCCAGCGCCAGCAGGTCCGGCAGCCCGCGCGGTGCCGGCTGGACGGTCAGCGGCGCGGGCAGCGCGGCGGCGAGGATCCGCCAGGTGGTCAGCGGTGCGCCGGCCGCCGCCGCGTCCCGTAACGGCTGGACGACCCGGGACAGCGTGATCATCTTGTCGGCGGCGAGCGCCCCGAGGTGACCACCGACCGCCACCGCGTCGAGCTCACCGGCGGCGGCCAGCATCAGCAGCGCGTCGACGGCCGCCACCCGGTCGGCCTCGTGCCGGGCGGCCAGCCCGTACGCCACCGCCAGGTCGAGCGCCGGCGTGGTCTCGCCGGTGCACTCGGCGAGCATCGGCAGCAGCGTGGCGCCGCCCGGCTCGTCGAGGTCCGCGCTGCCGGCGACCAACGGCAGGAGGTACGCGGCGACCAGCCCTCGATAGCCGGGCAGCTGCGCCGGCCAGGGCCTGCCCGGCCGGGGTGCGCAACGCCGCCGCCTTCGCCGCCAGCGGCTCGTCGACGACGGCCGGCAACCGCAGCAGCGCCTGGGTGAGGTCCGCCGGCCACGGCTGGCGCTCACCGAGGCGGGCCAGCCGGTCGAACAGCTCGTCCGCTGCCACCGCCCCGGTGGCCAGCGACGGTGCGGCGACGAGGCCCGCGCCCCCGAGACCGGCGAGCCCGGTCGTCCCGGGACCGGTGAACTCAGCCGCCCCGGCCCCGGCGACGGCCCGGCCGATCTCCGCGACCCGGGTCCGCCGCAGCCGGCGCAGCACCGCCTGCTGCGGGTCGGCGGGCCGCTGCCCAGAGGCCTGCTGCTGGCCCCAGGTGGACAGCAGCACCTGCCAGCTCCGTGGCGGCGCCGGATCTTCGCTGCCGGCGAGGATCCGCAGCGCGCCGCCGAGGCCGCCGAACCTCTCCTCGGGCCGCGAGGACCAGGCCAGCACACCGGCCCGGTCGAGCACCGGGGTCAGCGCCGCCACCGTGGCGGCCCGGTCGGTGGCGGTCGACCGGATCAGGCCGTCGAGGATCCGGTCCAGGCCCAGCGCGTCGGTCGACGACCCGCCGAACAGCGCGGCGATCTCCTCGGCCAGCTCGTCCGGATGGGTGATCGGCGGTGGCGCCGGAGCCGGCGGTGGCACCGGGGGCAGGGCGTCGCCGACGTGGCGGACCTCGGCGGGCGCCGCCACCCGGTGGCCGTGTTTCGCGGCCAGCGCGGCCGCCCGGTCGGCGACGTCGACCGCCGGATGATCGGCGGCGACGGCCAGCACAGCGGCGATCCGCGCCGCCTGGGCGCGATTCTGGCGGGCCAGCTGATCGAGCCAGCTCAGCTGGGCCCGTACCAGGGTCTTCTCCGGCCGGCCCAGGACGGCCGGCGCCGTGTCGAGCAGCGCGTCGAGGTCGATGTCCGGCAGCTTGCGCAGCGTCCGTTGGGCCAGCGCGGCCGCCGTCGACGGGCCGTCGGCGAGCAGCCGCAGGTAGGTGGGGAGCCGGTCGCGCACCTCGTCGCCGGTCGGCACCAGTGCGTCGTGCAGGCCGATGAAGACCCGCAGCGCGGCCGGACGCTCACCGCGCAGCATCCGGCTGAGCGCGCCGTCCAGCAGCATCGTGCGGTCCAGCCGCCCCTCGGCGGCCAGCTGCGCCAACGCCAGCGGCATTCCCGACCGACCGTCCGACTGCTGGTCGGTCCACGCCCACTGACCGCCGACCCCGTCGACGTCGAACATCCGGGGGGCCAGCGCGTCCAGGAACGGGTGCCGGCGCATCCGGTCGACCAGCGCGACGCTCCACTCGTGGTCGCGGGGTCGGCTGGCCGTCACCGCCCAGCCGAGGACGAACAGGTCGTCGGTCGGCGGCGCGGCCTGCTCGGCGGTCAGCAGGTCGGCGATGAACCACCAGTTGTCGCCGGGCGACTCGCGGTCGATCCGCCCGGCGAGCCGGTACGCCAGGTCGGTCAGCCAGGTGACACCCCGGCGTCGGGCCACCTCGATGACCGGTGCCGCGGGCGTCGACAGCAGCGAGATGCTGCGGCGCCCCAGCACCTCGGCGGCCTGGGCGGCGGTCGGCAGGCAGCCGACCGCCGCGACGGCCAACGCGGTGGCCTGCCAGCGGAACCACCACTCGTCGCGGTGCCGGCGCACGTACGCCGTCAGCTCGGTGCCGAGCTGACGGCGTTGCTCCTCGTCGAGCCCGGAGATGGTGTCCACGGCGGTGGTGATGTCGCCGTTGACGAGACGGTGGACCGGGTCGCTCGCCTCGGTCACGCCGTCACTCCCACCGGGGCGGTGACCATCGCGGCCGCGATGGCGTGCCGGCACGGCCCCCGCCCGCCCCGGTGCCGCGCCCACCAGGCGCAGGTGCAGGTGCGGGTGCCGTCGGTCAACTGCCGCACCCGGTAGACCTCGTCACCGGCGCGCACCGTCGCCCCCTCCGGGTCCGGGGTCACCGAGCCGGCCTCGACCAGCGCCCGGGCTGCGGTCAGCCGGGGATTGTCCCGCTCGGCGCGGCCCGGATCGTAGGGCAGCACCCGGTGGAAGTAGCCGGCCCGCGCGAGGTCGTAGCCGACCCGACCGGCGGTGCCGAGCAGCGTCAGCGCAGCGCGCACCCGGGCGGCGGCCAGGCCGGACGTGTCGGCCAGGGCGGGTAGGACGCCGCCTTCGCCGGAGAAAGCCCCGGGCCGGCTCCGGTGACAGGGTCAGCGACAGGCTCATCCCGGCCAGGTCCAGCTCCCACACGCTGGCTGTCGGTGCTGCGCCGGCGGCCACCGGCGGCCCGTACACCCGCAGCGCCGACGCGTGCCGCAGCAGGCCCCGCAGCGCGGCGAGCCGACCCGCGCCGGACAGGCACACCGCGCCCGGCGCGGCACGCGACGTCAGGCGCAGCGACCGACCGGCCGGCACCGCCCACAGCACCGACCGGTCGCCGGCACCGGGCAGCCGGCGCAGCAACGTCGCCGCCTCGACGGCCGGGATCTCCGCCAGCAGGTCCATCCCCGCCGCGATCACCTGCACCTCGGCGAAGCCGCGCAGCCAGCGGCGGGGCAGCGGCACCTTCCGCTCGACGACCGAGGAGTCCATCGTCGACACCGTCAGGTCGTCCGGGCCGACCGACAGATGCAACGGGTCCAGGCCGCCGACGCGGGCCAGCGCGTCACGCAGCGGCGGGTTGACGTCCACGTTGGTGGTGCCGTGCGCGACGATGTCGCCGTCCAGCCCGTCCGGGGCGACGTCGAGCCGGGCGTACACCCCGCAGCAGCCGGAGAAGGACTCGAACCGCAGCCGGTCGCGGCCGCCGGTGACCACCGGGTCGAGGCTGGCCGGGTGAGGAACCCGGTGAAGAACCGGGGGTTGGCGGCCGGGCCGCCACTGGTCTGCAGGGTCAGTGCCCGACCGGCCAGGGCGGACGGGCTCAGGTACCGGTAGGTCGCGACGGCGTTCACGGTGGCGCACGCTACCGGCACCGACCGACATCGCGGGCCGGCGGCGCAGCCGTACACTGGTCGCCGGTGCCGGTCGGACACTGGTCGGCCGGTGTCGGCCGGTCGCGGCGGCGAGCGACAGCGGGGGGAGTGCGTACGGATGAGGTCAGGCCTGCCGATCCTGAAGGCGCACGGCTCGCAGAACGACATCCTGGTCGTCGAGGGCCGGCCGGGCGACTACGCCGCCGAGGCGGACGTGCCGCACCTGGTCCGCCAGCTCTGCGACCGGTCCGGGCCGCTCGGCGGCGGTGACGGCGTCTACTTCGTCGATCTCGGCCCGGCGGTGCCGCAGGCGGCGTTCTTCAACCCGGACGGCTCGTTCGCGAAGCTGTGCGGCAACGGGATGCGTTGCGTCGGGCGGCTGGTGCTGGACACCCGCGACGCCGAGCGGGCGGTGGTCCGGGCCGGGAGCAGCGACTTCGTGGTGCTGCGGGCCGAGTCGACGCCGGAAGGGGTCCGGCAGACCGCGGTCGAGATGCCGAAGGTGGACTTCGATCCCGCCGAGCCGGTGGTCGCCGTGGCGCAACCGCACGTCGACACCCCGCTGCCGGCGCTGCACCCGACCTACGGGCTGACCGCGCTCGCCGTACCGAACGATCACCTGGTCGCGGTGGTGGAGAAGTTCGACGAGGCCGAGCTGGTCGCCACCGGGGAGCGGATCACCGCCGCCACCGACGTGGTGCCACGCGGGGCGAACCTGTCGTTCGTGTTCCCGCTCGACAGCGGTGAGATCTACGTGCAGACGTACGAGCGGGGCGCCGGGTTGACCCCGTCGTGTGGTTCGGGCGTCGTCGCCTCCCGGGCGGTCTGGTCGCGGCTCGGCATGGCCGGGGCCGGCGAGCGGATCACCGTCCGAAACCCGGGTGGGGTGGCGACGGCCTGGTTGACCGGTGACCCGGCGGCCTGGCAGGCCACCCTGCAGGGCAACGCGTCGTACGTCTACCGGGCCGACGTCGACCTGGCGGCGGTCGTCGCCGGCACCTTGGCGTCGGTACGGCGGGACACGTTCGTCGACGAAGTCGAGGCGTTCGCCCAGTCGCGGGAGAACAACCACGCCGTGCTGCATGCCGCCGGCGTACACCCCTCGGTCGGCTGATTTCTGACCCGACGCGGTCCGGACCTGGGCCGGATCCGGGCCGAAGCCGGGCTCTTCCGATTTCCTGACCGGCCATCGACCGGGTGCTGCCTGGTTCCGGTCCGGTCGGTGTCATATCGGTGACGACAGACGTCAATGTGACGCTGGGCGGATCCGGAGTGCGGGCGGTATCGGCAAAAGGTGCCAGCGTACGGGAACGCGAGACAGAATCACATATCTCTACATCAATCTGTTTTGCGCCTAACATCTGTGTCAGTCAGGTACCCGGTCACCGGTCGGCCTGTCACAAACCGGCCTGCCGTGCATCGAAAGGAGGCGGGAGATGACGCTCTCCCGGCCATCCCGGCGCCGTTGGCGCCTCGGGCTCACCACCATCGCAGTAGCGACCGCCACGCTGGCGTTCGCCGCGCCGGCCAACGCCGAACCAGCGGAAGGCCAGATTCTCTACGCGGGCAGTGACAACACCGTCGCCGGCTCGTACATCGTGGTCTTCGACGAAGAGAAGGTGGACCACGGCGCGGTCGTGCGCACCGCCCGTACTCTCGCCGCGAAGCACGACGGCGCGGTGGCCCGCACCTACTCGACCGCGCTGCGCGGCTTCGAGGTCCGGCTGACCGAGAAGGCAGCCAAGCGCCTCGCCGCCCACCCCGCGGTCGACTACGTCCAGCAGAACCGCACCGTCACCCTCGCCGCGACCCAGACCCCCACCCCGTCCTGGGGCCTGGACCGCATCGACCAGACCGCGCTGCCGCTCGACGACAGCTACACCTACCCGAACTCCGGATCCGGCGTCACCGCGTACATCATCGACACCGGCATCCGGTTCTCCCACAACGACTTCGGCGGGCGGGCCGTCACCGGCTTCGACGCGGTCGACGGCGGCAGCGCCGACGACGGCAACGGGCACGGCACCCACGTCGCCGGCACCGTCGGCGGTACCGCGTACGGCGTGGCCAAGGACGTCACCCTGGTCGGTGTCCGGGTGCTGAACAACAGCGGCAGCGGCACCTACGCCGGGGTCATCGCCGGCATCGACTGGGTCACCGCCGACCACGCCGCAGGCGAACCGGCGGTGGCCAACATGAGCCTCGGCGGCGGCTTCGACCAAGGGGTCAACGACGCGGTGACCCGGTCGATCGCCGACGGAGTGGTCTACTCGCTCGCCGCCGGCAACAGCAACGCCAACGCTTGCAACTACTCGCCGGCCGCCACCCCCGACGCCATCACTGTCGGTGCCACCACCAGCACCGACGCCCGGGCCAGCTACTCCAACTGGGGTACCTGCCTGGACATCTTCGCCCCGGGCAGCAGCATCACCTCGGCCTGGCACACCAGCAACACGGCCACCAACACGATCAGCGGCACCTCGATGGCCGCCCCGCACGTCGCCGGGGCGGCAGCGCTGGCGTTGGCGGCCAACCCCGGCTACACCCCGCAGCAGATCGGTGACCTGCTGGTCGACGACGCCACCAGCAACGCGGTCAGCAACCCGGGCAGCGGGTCCCCGAACAAGCTGCTGTACATCGGCGACTTCGAGCCGCCCACCCAGGACTTCACCCTCGCGGTCACTCCGACCAGCGGCGCGGTCGACCCGGGCGACTCGGTGACCGCGACGGTCAGCACCACCACCGCGATCGGTGACCCGCACACCGTCGCCCTCGGCGTCACTGGGCTGCCGAGTGGTGCGACCGCGACATTCAGCCCGTCGTCGGTCACCTCCGGCGGCTCGTCGACGCTGACCATCGCCACCACCACCACCGGGGTCGCCACCGGCGTCTTCCCGCTGACCGTGGTGGGCACCGGACCGGAGACGGCCCAGTCGGCACCGTTCACCCTCACCGTCAACGGCCCGCCCGGCTGCTCGCAGACCAACTCGACCGACGTATCGATCAACGACAACAGTACGGTGGAGAGCTCGATCACCATCACCGGCTGCCCCGGAAACGCCAGCTCGACCAGCACCGTCGAGGTGAACATCTACCACACCTGGATCGGTGACCTGACCGTGTCGCTGATCGCCCCGGACGGCAGCATCAACGTGCTGCACAGCCGGTCTGGCGGCAGCACCGACAACATCTTCCAGACCTACACCCGGGACCTGTCCGGTGAGGTGGCCAACGGCACCTGGAAGCTGCGGGTGCAGGACTCGGCCAGCCTGGACACCGGCTACCTGGACAGCTGGACGCTGAACCTCTAGCCGAAACAGCGACGGACCTACCGGGATGTGCCCCGGTAGGTCCGTCGCTGTCGCTGCTCGGTCTCGCTGTCGCTGTCGCCGGTCAGCCTTCGAGTTCGTCGGCGAGGTCCTGCAGGTCCTGCAGGTCCTGCATCAGCTCGGCGAAGTCCGCCGTCTCGGCGGCCGGCGGTGCCTCGATGGTGACCGCCTTGCCGTAGTCGGTGTAGTTCATCGTCATGTCGGACATCGTGCCCATGACGAGCTTCACCCGACGTGGCTGGTACTGCTCGTCGACCCACACGTCGACGACGACCTCGGTGACCTCGGCGGTGGCGAGCTGCTCCTGGATGCCTTCGCGGATCTCGGCCTCGAACTGCTCCAGGTAGGTGTCCACCGGGGTGGCCGCGGTGTAGTGCACGGTCGGCACACCGTCGATGGTCTCCTCGCCGACGACGGTGACCTCCGCACCCTCCAGCAGGGTCCGGACGTTCTTCACCGGGTCCAGGCCTTCGAGCTGTTGGGCGAGGTCGTCCGAGGAGGCGCCGAGGGTGGAGAGGTCCATCTTGAACCACTTCTTGCCGTCCATCGACGCCTGCTCGGCCTCGGGGATGCTCACGTAGAACGCGGTGTCGATCACCCGGATGGTGATCTCGCCATCCTCGGGGTCGACCTGGGTCAGCTCAGCGGCCGGTGAGTCGCCGAAGCTGATGACGCCGCTGACGTCGACCGGTTCCCCACCGCTGGTGCCGGTCATCGTCACCGCCGCCGAGTTGGCGCTGGCGGTGGTCTCCACGGTCTTCTGCAACGAACCGGTGGCGTCGCTGGCGAGCTGCGCCAGCACGCCCGACGTCTCGGTGCCGCCTTCGTCCGTTGTGGCTGATGAGCCGCCACACGCGGTGACGGCGAGGACCGCTGCCGAGGCACCCGCGAGCAGCGCTGTCCTCATTGTAGTGTGCACGAAGTGAACTCCCAGTCGGTGTGTGCGTGGTTCTGACGGGCGGAAGCTTAGCCGCCGCGCCGTCGGCCCCTGTCCGCCGGGCCTGCTGGGTCAGGCCCGGCGGCGCCGGGGTGGCGGATCGGGTTCGGTGTCGTTGGCGCAGCCGCCGGCCGCGCTCAGTCCGTCTAGGAGAACCAGTACACCGAGGTTCCAAAGGCGGTGGCGGCGATCGTACGTCGGATGCTGCCCATGCTGCCTCCATCGGTGCGGGGGCGGGACCGCCAAAGCCTAGGGCGGCGTATCGACGCGCTCCACTTCCACCGTCGGTTGTTCCGCGATCCGCGCACCTCGACTGCCAGCGCATGTCCGGCATGAGCGAACAGTCAGGTAGATCACCGACGAGTGGGCACGCACCGCCCGATGTAGAGGCTGTGCGTGCCCACCGAGGAGTAAGCCGGTGGTCAGGAGACAGTCGGCGTCAGCTTGATCAACTCCCAGCCGCCCTCCGGCACGTCGTCGGTCGGATCGGTCCGCAGATTCATCGGGTTCGCCATGCCGAGGTACAACGTCGATCCGTCGGCCACCATCGTGCGGATGCCGTAGTTGAGGTAGTTGCCGCCCAGCCCCTGCGTGTCGACCGCGGTGGCCGGACGCAGGTTGGAGCCGAACATCCACAGGTCACCGCCGTACAGCTGCGGATCGATGGTGATCGGGTCGGGCCCGTCGGCCAACGCGGCGGCCGCCTGCGGATAGCCCATCTCGGCTACGGTCTGCGGCAGCAGGTCCTTGGCGAGGTAGCTCCAGTCCATCGTGCCGACAAACAGCCGGCCACCGGACACCGCCATCGTCCAGGTGTAGTTGTTGTAGATGTTGCCGAACCCCATGTGGCCGTACCGGGCCCGGTAGCCGGTCAGCGCCCAGCGCCAGGCACCGGCGCCGTCGTTCGCGTCGGCGTCGTACGCCGGCAGCACCGCCTCGCCGTACAGCAGGTCGACCCGCTGCGTCGTGGTGCCGAACCGCTTGCCCCGGAAGATGCTCACCGCCCGCTGCGACCGCTCCAGGGTCGTGCGGGCCGCCAGCTCGTCGACCGGCGGGTACGCCTCTGCCACCATCGCGGTCGACTTCATCGGCACGTGCATCGTGCCCCAGTAGAGGTACCCACGGTACGAGGCCAGCGCGCCGAGCCCGTACGAGCCGGCGATCACCGGATCCGGCTCGTAGGACGCGGCACTCCACACCTGCGTCCACCCGGCCGTGTCGTCGGGGGTCAGACCGGGCTCGGCGTCGGCCAGCGGAGGGCTCATCCACACCCCGGCGATGCCGGGGTCGGGCTCGTCGGTGACCCCGATGCGGCCGGGCCGCCGACCTTCGGCGGTACGCGCGCCGGCCGACCCGCTGCCAGCGGCCGACCAGGTGCTGACGAAGACCCGGCCGTCGTGCAGCTCCAGGTCGGCGACCTGCGCCGGCAACTGCCCGACCTCGACGAAGTTGAACGGGTCGGTACGGTCACCGGCCCAGCGCAGGATGTGCCCGCCGTCGCGACCGTTGGGGCCGACCCCGACTCCGGCGTACAGCACGTCGTCGGCGACCAGGAAGTTGCGGATGTTGCCGTACTGGGCGAAGTTGGCCGAGCCGAGATAGTCGCCAGTCACCGTGTCGAAGGCGAACATGCTCACCGTGGCCCCGAGCGCCGGCCCGGCCAGCAGCACCACGCCCTGATGCGTACCGCCGGCCCGCAGACCCAGCGTGCGGCGCAGCCGGGACAGGTCGTCGGGTGACGCGGAGGTGATGTCGCCGGTCTTCTCGGTCAACGTTGCGGAGGCCAGGTCGTAGACGTATGCCCGGGGCTGCCGGTGGTCACCGACGCTGACCGGCATGATCGGGTTTTCCTTCGCCACCTGGCTCTCGGCGAACTCGCACACGTAGTCGTCGGTCATCCGGGGATTCGGCAGGGAGAGCGTCGCCCCGGTGACGATGCAGTTGACGTTCGACCCGGTGCCGAACCACAGCCGGTTGTCGGCCTGGGCGAGCGACCACACGTACGCCTGGTTGACCTTGGCCTGGCCGGACTCGCACGGCGGCCCGGCCGGGTAGGGCAGGCCGATGCCGGCGAAGCATTCGTCCGGGGTTGCCTTGGCGAGCAGTTGCGTGTCGAACGCCGCTTCGCTGGGTGGAAGCAGCGGCTTGCCGGTGGCCGGTGACGGGGCCACGGCCAGAGCGGCGGGCAGAGCTATGAGGACGGCGGCGGACAGCAGGCGCCGTCGTGATGTCTGAAGCCAGCGCATCGATTCCCTTTCGGTCAGTGCGACCCGACCCGGTGCCGAAGGGCGAGGCCCGGGGTGGACGCTGCGCTGACAGTAAGCTAGATCGATTACCGGTCCATGTCCGACCTCCGGAAAGGTCCGTCGTGGCAGCCGCCGAGCTGTACCCCGGCCGGCCAGCGACGCCGTCGCCGGCCGGCCGGGGTACAGCTCAGGTTGGTTTCCCGAAGGCTCAGCCGCAGGCCGCGCCGTTGAGGGTGAACCCGCTGGGCGAGGAGCTGTTGCCGGTGTGGGTGGCCTGGAAGCCGATGCTGACCGAGCCTCCCGGTGGGATGGTGGGGTTGTAGCTGACGTTGGTCGCGGTCACCTGTCCGCTGGTCGGTGAGTACGTGGCGTTCCAGCCGGCCGTGATGGTCTGTCCGGGCGCGAGGGTGAACCTCAGCGACCAGCCGTTGACCGTGGCCGTGCCGGTGTTGGTGATGGTGATGTTGTCGACCAGGCCGGAGTTCCACGCGTCGACCGCGTTGGTCACCCGGCAGGCACCGGCCGGCGGGTTCGTGGTCGGCGGCGCGGTCGTGGGCGGTGCGGTGGTCGGTGGTGCGGTGGTGGGTGGTGCGGTGGTGGGTGGCGCCGTCGTGGTTCCTTCGGTGATGGTGATGGTGGAGATACTGCGTGCGGGGACGTCGACGGTGACCTGCCCGCCGCTGACGTTCACCGGCTGCGACTGGGCACTCTGGGTGCGGGAGGTGACGGTGTACTCGGCCGCCGAGATGTTCTGCGGGACCTGCACGACGGCGTCGTTGACGGCGCTGTTGGACCTGTTGAGCACCACCAGCGTGACCTTGCCCCGGCCCTGGTAGGCGGTGACCTCCAGGCCGGAGACCCGGGAACTCTTCGACAGGGCGACCCGCTGGTCACCCGGCCGGACGTACTTGGCGTACTGGGAGAAGGCGTAGCCGCGCCGCAGCGGCGCGCCTTTCGTGGTCCCGTACTGCGACTCGCCGTCACCGATGAAGGAATAGAATCGCCGGCCGTACCACCAGATGTACGCACTCCAGCCGACCTCCATCGACCGGTGTACGGTCCGCATGATGTCGTCCAGGGTTTCGTTCCAGACGGCCGTGTTGCTGGGGTCTCCCCAGATGTTCGAGCCGTTTCCGTCGGCGGCGTGCAGGTTCCACTCGGTCATCCACTGGGGCTTGCCGTACTGGTTGGCGAGCGGGTAGGGGGACAGGTTCCCGCTGTTCTCCGTGTCGTACAGGTGGCCGCCGACGTACCCGATGTTGTTGCGCGCGGCGGCGTCGTACAGCGTGGGGTCGCTGTACGAGCGGGCGAACCTCAGCGACTCACCGACCATGAGTTCGGTGTCCCGGATCGCGGCGCCGTGGTCGCGGACGAAGTTGCGCATCTCGGCGCCGGTCCAGTCCATCGAGTCGTAGTCGGGGTGCCAGTCCGGCTCGTTCTGGATCGAGGTCACGTCGATCGTGACGCCCTGACTCTTCATGTACTGCACGTAGTCGTTGAGGTGTGCGGCGTAGTCGTCGTAGTAGTCGGTCCTGAGCTTGCCGCCGTTGACCCGGCTGTTGTTGGTCTTGAAGTGCGCCGGAGCCGTCCACGGCGAAGTGAGGATCTTGACGTCGGAACCGTAGGACTTGGCGGTCTGGAGGCTGCTCACCGGCCAGCTCCACTCGCTCGACGTCGGTGACACGACGGTCCGCACGATCGACAGGCCGAGCTGCCCCTGGCCCATGCCGACGAGTGTCTGGGTCTCGCTGGTCGTCCATTGGTCGCCACCACTGCTGAAGATCGGGGTGGCGGCGCCGAAGCCGTCGATCGTCTGGTACGTCGAGCCGGTGTTGACGGTGATGTCGGGGGTGGCGGCGATCGACGGTGGGGCGGTCAGGACGCCCGCTGCGGTGACCGCGGCGGTCGCCGCCGCGAGCACTGCCGTCGCGCCGGCTCCGCGACGCAGCTGGGACGGTGGGATCTTGCCACGGGGGGTGAGCCTCATCGGGCTTCCTCTCTGCCGCCCGGCGCGATGCGGGCGGGACGGTCCGGTCCGTAACCGTTGCCCTCGGCTCGGATTGTTAGCGTTCACGCTCCCGCCCGTCAATCATAGACGACCCTCGTTGTGGCCGGGTGTCCGGCGGGGTGTCCGGCGGGGTGCCCGAGCCGCCTCGTCGCGCTGTCGGGTCTGGCGGGGCTTTGGGTGCCCTTCGGAATGCGCGGGCGAAACTCGTATATTTCCTATGGTGGCCCGGTCTGTCATGCGATTCGCGCATCGCTTTATGCTGCAAGAAAAGCCATTGAAGCGTGGCTATGTAAAGCCGTATGGTCATGTCACCTGGCAGGACTAACGGATGGTGGTGGTCTCAATGCGGAAGCTGCTCGGCTTCGTTGTGGCGCTGGTAATCGGCGTGGCCGCGACATTGTTCTTCGCCCCGTCGGCACAGGCGACGACGGCGACATTCACCCAGACAAGCTCCTGGTCGACCGGTTATGTCGCCGAGGTCGTCGTCACGAACGACTTCACCGTGCCGATCACCGGCTGGGAGTTGGCGTTCACGCTGCCGGCGGGGTCGACCGTCTCCAACGTATGGAATGCACAGATCGCGACCAGTACGCCGCACTACACCCTGATCAACACAAGCTGGAACGGATCGCTCGCGCCGGGTCAGTCCGTCGCCGTCGGGTTCGTGGTGACCGGCACCGGCCTGCCGACGATCCTCTGGCCGCTGTAGATTCCGCACTCCGGCGTCGGAGCGCCCGCGACGCTTCTGGTCGCTTCCGGCCCGACCGGTCACCCGGTCGGGCCGGTGTGATCTCGCCCATCTTCCGCCCCCGTGGGTGCCGGAAGATCCGCCCGGGGGATTGCGCACGCCGGTCCAGTGGTTACGGTCGGCTGACCGTACCGGTGGAAAAGCGGCGAGGTGACCTTGTCTGAGGTAGAACGGAATCGGCCGACCGTGGCGCAACGCGCCCGCCGTACCGTGGATGTGGCACGTTTCGCGAGGTGGCTGGCGGGTCCGGCCGGCACCGGGTTCATCGGCGTCTTCTTCACCGTCGGCACCGCCGCGTTCAGCGCGGCCGGCGGGATCGTCCCGGACCTGGCCGCCGATGGCTGGTCGCAGGGGCGGGACCGGGTCTGGTGGCTGGTCGTCTTTCTCGGCCTGGCGGTGGCTGCGGTCGCCGCCGGTGCGGCGCTGTGGTGGTGGCGCAACCGGCTGCGGGAGACCCGGGGCATCGCGTACGTCGTCAACGAGACGGCCGCCGAGTGGACCCCGGAGCAGAAGGAAGGCTTCCTGAGCGAGGTACGGGACCAGTTCGCCGTGTTCCGGCCGGTGCCGCCGCTGCGCAGCTTCGACCGGACGGCGGTGTGGCCGCACGGTGCGGAGGCGACCCGCTGGGGCAGTGACATGGACGCCGTGGTCCGGCACTTCCAGGTCGCGAACCATGACCCGGACGGACGGGACGCCGCGTTGGACCGGTCGCTGTTCGTGTGGGCACCGTGGCCGGTGGCGGTCGCGTTCGGACAGCGGACGACGGCGCTCAGCCGGGGCCGGGCGGTGCGGGTCCGCCAGCGGGACAGCTTCGGCCGGCAGGGGCCGGTGCGGGCACGACCGCTGCAGGACGACGGACATTCGTTCCAGCAGCAGATCGAGCGCCCCGGCGACGGGCTGTTCGGCGAGTTGAACGTGCGACGTCACCAGGTGCGGCTGCAGATCAGCCGCAACGGTCAGCCGGACCCGGCGGCCGGGCAGGAGCCGGTGCCCGATATCGCGCCGGGGACCGCACTGGAGTCGGTGCCGGAGGTGCTGCTCCTGGTGCTGCGGACCAACCACAACCGGTTCGGGCTGCTGCCGAGCCTGCCGGTGGACGTCACCGACCGGGCCGCCCACGACGACGCGGCGGCGGGCAGCCGCGAACCGGTCGTCTTCGAGCTGCACGACGCGGTCGGGCTGGGGCTGCCGGCGACCATGTCGACGGAGCTACGGGAGTGGCGTTACCTGCCGCCGCCCGGCGAGACCCTGCACCGGTGGGCGGACTATCCGGCGATCGTCGCGGCGGCGGCCCAGTGGGTGGCGGATCAGGCCGCCGCCGCGCCGGAGGCGATCGTCCTGCTCGGCGCGCAACTGCCGCAGGAGATCTCGGTCGGGCTCGGCATCTGGTCGGCCCGGCAGTACCGCTGGCCGCGGCACGTGTGGCCGATCTACTTCCAGCTCGGTGCGCAGTTCACGATCCCGCAGCTCGACCTGGGCCGCCCCACCTGACCCCGGGTCCGGTCGGTCATCGCCGACCGGCCATCGCCCGCCGGTCAAGGTCGGCGTCCGCCGGTCAGAGCCGGAACCCGGTGCAGTCCTCGGTCACCACGATGTGGAACGGGATGGTCTGAGTGTGTACGCCGTCGGTCACCTCGACCTCCGCGCTGCGCTTCGTCCCGAGCGGGAGCGCCGGCAGCAGCACGTTGATCGCCGAGCTGATCTGCGTGGGGCTGTCGTTCGACCCCGGGTAGATGGGATACGTCGAGACCGACGACCCGGCGGGCAGGTTGTTGGTGTCCGTTGCCAACTGCGGCCAGCTACCGACGAGCCTGATCAGGACGAGACTGCGCTGCCCGACGGTCGGCCGGGTGCAGATGGTCTGGCCTTCCTCCACCATGCCGGCGGCCTTCCAGGTCGGCTGACCGGCGGCGGTGCCGGTGCCGGTGGTGGCGGCGGCCGGGGTCGCCGATGTCGCGGTGCTGCCGGCGGCTGCGGCCGGCAGGCCACCGTACGTCACCGATGCCAGCGCGGCGGCCAGGCCGAGCGCGTACGCCATTGGGCGGTGCTTGGATCTCACGGCTGATCTCCTCAGGTCGGCGACCGACGGCACGCTGATCGCATCCCCCGAACGGGTGGATCAGGTGATCGCGACGGCCGGACTATAGTGGGCCTTTAGTCCACGTCGGCCACCTGTCTGTGTCAACGGTCGACCGGGGTATCCCCTTGGACGCGCCCCGGCCGACGGCGGCGGAGATATCTCTGACTATAGTCAGAGATCATGAGCTTGGAGTCCCGGATCCAGACCATCCGCGCGTTCAACCGCGACGTCACCGAACGACTCGGCGTGCTGGAGGACCGCTACCTGGCACGCGACCGACCGCTCAGCCTCGATCGTCTGCTGTGGGAGATCGGCACCGACGGCATCGAGGTCCGTGAGCTGCGCAGCCGCCTCGGGCTCGACTCCGGCTACACCAGCCGGCAGCTGCGCGCACTCGAGCAGGAAGGGCTGGTCGTCGTGTCCCCTTCGGAACACGACAGCCGGGTCCGCCGGGCCACCCTCACCCCGTCGGGGTTGGCGGAGCTGGCGGTGCTGGACCAGCTCTCCGACGAACTGGTCGGCACGATCCTGGCGCCGCTGACCGAGCGCCAACGCGACGAGCTCGCCGCTGCGACCGAGACAGTACGCCGCCTGTTCACCGCCTCCACGGTCGCGATCGCCGCCGCCGATCCGGCCTCGGAACCGGCGCGCCGGGCGGTCGACGCGTACCACCGCACGCTCGACGACCGGTTCGACGGCGGGTTCCGGCCCGACCGGGCGGTGCCCGCCGCCGACGACGCGCTGCGTCCCCCGTCCGGGCTGTTCCTGCTCGCGACGCTGAAGGACCGCCCCGTCGGATGCGTCGGCGTCACCAAGGCCGACGACACGTCAGCGGAGATCCGCCGGCTCTGGGTGTCGTCCGAGCTGCGCGGGCTGGGGATCGGGCGGCGGCTGCTCGCCGCGGCCGAGGACGCGGCGACGTCGCTCGGGGCGGGCGTCGTGCGACTGGACACCAACCGGTCCCTCACCGAGGCGATCGCCCTGTACCGGGCCGCCGGGTACGACGAGGCCGCCCCGTTCAACGACCAGCCGTACGCGCACCACTGGTTCGCCAAGTCGCTGACCGGCGAGTCGCTGCCCGGTGGCGGCGCCGGTGCCCCGCCCGGCCGGGTCGGGTTCCTCGGCCTGGGCATCATGGGGCTGCCGATGGCCCGCCGGCTCGCCCGCAGCGGCGTCGGGCTGACCGTGTGGAGCCGTACCCCGAAGCCCGACGACGAACTCAGGGCGGCCGGTGCCCGTACCGCCGCGAACGTCCCGGAGGTGTTCGCGCAGTGCGACACGGTGATCGTGATGCTGCGCAACGCGGACGCCGTCGACCAGGTCCTCCGCGACGTGCCTGGCGGGATCGCCCGCCTCGTCGCCGGACGCACGATCGTCAACATGGGAACGCTGTCCCCCGAGTACTCCAAGGCGCTGGCCGACGAGGTGGAGAAGGCCGGCGGACACTACGTCGAAGCCCCGGTCTCCGGCTCCCGCCGCCCGGCGGAGGACGGCAAACTGGTCGCCATGGTGGCGGGCCGACCCGACGACGTCCGGCGCACCGTCGCGCTGCTCGACCCGATGTGCGCGCAGGTCACCGTCTGCGGGCCGGTGCCGTCCGGGATCACGATGAAGCTCGCCGTCAACGTGTTCCTGATCGCCCTCGTGACCGGCCTCGCCGAGGCGTTCCACTTCGCCGACCGGCACGGTCTCGACCGGCAGCTGCTGCGTGGCATCCTCGACGCGGGGCAGATGTCCTCCCCGATCTCCCGGGTCAAGACCGCGAAGCTGGTCGGCGACGACCTCACCGCGCAGGCGGCCATCGCCGATGTGCGGATGAACGCCGAGCTCATCGTCGACGCGGCCGCCGCAGCGGGGACCGGTGTCCCGCTCAGCGAGCTGTGCCGGGCGCTCTACGCCGACGCGGTCAGCCGTGGCGACGGAGCCCTCGACATGGTCGGCGTCATCCGTACCATCGCCGCCGGACAGCAGCATCGCCGACGGTGACGACGGGACGGGGTGCGGTGTCCACCTGAGACGTGGGCCACGGCCGTCATCCGTGGCGGCGTCGCCAGTCACTCTCTTCCCGTTCCAGGGCCTGCTGCTCGGCGAGCCGGTGTTCGCGCAGCTGGTGCCGCGAGGCCCCGGACCGCCGGCTGTCGGCGGCGACACCGGCGACGGTGATCGCGGTGAGCAGCAGCAGCGCTGCGAACGCCGGGACCCGGTCGGCCACCGGTAGCAGCGCGGCGAGCAGCAGGACAGGTACGGCGAGGCTGGCGGAGACGCTGCGGACGGTCCGTAGCTGAAAGGCCGACAACGCCACCAGGTAGAGCAGCACCCCGCCGTAGAGCGCACGCAGGTGGATCGGCTCGAGCGGGGCGTCCTCGCCGGTCGACGACGCCCCGGCCAGGTAGGCCAACGTCTGCTTCAACCCGAGGGAGAGCAGGATGATGCCGAACAGCATGGGCAGATGCAGCAGGGTGTAGGCGTCGCGGGCGAGCCGGTCACGGGGTAGCCCGTGGGTGTGGTGCAGTACCTGCTCGGCGGCGTACGACCGGGTGTCGAAGTACGCCCACCACAGGGCGCAGATCAGGGCGATGCCGAGCAGCGTCGCGGTGATCACCGGAACGGTGCCCGGCGCCCCGATCGAAGCACCCGAGCCGAGCCCGAGCGACAGCAGCGCCTCACCGAACCCGATGAGGACGATCTGCGCGTGCCGCTCCGTCCAGTGCCCGGCGGAGACCACGGCGAACGGTTCGAGGCGGACGGTGGTCAGGTACGCGACACCGACGCCGAGCGTCCAGAGCAGCAGGAGCGTGGCGACGCCCTCGCCGGGCCACCCCAGGAGCGGTACCACTGCGGCGACGAACAGCAGTGCGGTACTGGCGGCCAGCACCGGCGTGTCCCTCCACCAGGTGCCCAGTAGTTCGGGGTGCGTCCTCGCGGCGACGCGCAGCGCCGCGGCTTCCAGCAACCAGATCAGCAGGTAGCAGGTGGGGAAAATGAACTCGCCGGGAATGACCTGTGGGACGCCGGGCTGTGCCTGCGGCGGTTCGTCGCCGAGGCCGGGCAGCGTCGCCACCGCGATGAAGACGATCGCCATGATGGTGAAGCCGTGGATCGGCATCATTCCCCAGTCGGCCCGGAGATTGTTTCCCAGCAGGGCGAACCGGGACCAGACCAGCCAGAGCACCGACAGGAGCAGAAAGATCGCCACCAGTCCGAACGGTTCGAGGTCCTCGACCGAGGCGGTGGTCACGTGGATGAAGGCGAACACGAAAACCAGGTCGTAGAACAACTCGAGGCGAGAGACCTTCATGCCCGGTGCGGCGGGCATGACCAGAGATGTCGGTTTTGTGGCTTCCACGACCGACAGTATGCGACGGAGACCGAGCCCGGAACGTTGAAGCGCCAAGTCGAGGGAACCGCCGTTGTCGTCAAACCGGCTCCGAGACAACCATGTGGGTTCCCTCGACCGGGTGGCGCGGCGGAAATCGGGTCAGGGTCAGGATCGGGAGCGGAGGCCGTCGAGGGACAGCAACGCGGTCGCGGCGGTGCTCGGATGCCGGCCGCTCGCGGTCGCCACCGCGATGTTCCAGTGCGGCGGGTCGGTGATCGGTACGAAGCGCGCGGCGGTCCGCTTGGTGGTGAAAAACTGTGGTACGACGGCGACGCCCAGCCCGTGACTGACCAGGTCGAGCAGCCAGTGCACATCGTTGACCTCGAACGCCACTCGCCGGTCGACACCGGCGGCGGTCAACGCCTGGTCGACGACGTCCCGGCTGATCCAGCCGGGGGAGAAGTCGACGAAGGTCTCACCGGACAGCTCGCCCAGGCCGACCTCGGCGCGTTCGCGCAGCGGATGGTCCGGCCCGCAGGCCAGCACCATCGGCTCGGCCCGGATCGGGGCCAGCGTCACGCCGGTCGGCGCGCTGGCGGGCGCCGACACGAACGCCAGGTCGAGGTCGCCGGTGCGGACCCGTTCGACCAGGTCCGGCGACCCGCCCTGGCGGAGTCGGATCTCCACGCCGGGGTGGGCGGCGTGGAACCGGGCCAGCGCCGCCGGCAGGTCGACCGCGCCCAGGCACTGCAGCGTGCCGACCGCCAGCCGGCCGCGCAGCAGCCCCCGGACCGCGGCCACCGCGTCCTTGGCGGCGGCGACGTTGGCCAGGGCGTGCCGGGCCTGGGTGAGCAGCGCCCGACCCTCGTTGGTCAACTCGACGCTGCGGGTGTTGCGGACGAACAGGCTGGCCCCCAGCTCACGTTCCAGCGAGCGGATGGAGGCCGACAGGCCGGACTGCGCGACGTGCATCCGCTCGGCTGCCCGGGTGAAATGCCGCTCCTCGGCGACCGCCACGAAGTACTCGAGCTGACGCAGCTCCACAATTCATCACCAAAACTGATCGCCGGGATCGGATCCTTCTGTTGGACAGCTTAACCACGGGGTAAGAGGGTGGAACCCGGGCGATGCGGCGGCCCGACCACCGCACGCCCCCGGACCGTCCCGCAGAGGAGACCTGATGAACACCCGCCACATCGGTGACGTCGGCGTCGGCGCGATCGGCCTCGGCGGCATGCCGATGTCGATCGAGGGCCGGCCCGACGAGCAGCGGTCGATCGCCACGATCCACGCCGCGCTGGACGCCGGTGTCACCCTGATCGACACCGCCGACGCCTACCACCTGTACGCCGACGACGTCGGCCACAACGAGTCACTGATCGCCCGCGCCGTGGCGACCTTCGGCGGTGACACGTCCGACGTGCTGATCGCCACGAAGGGCGGTCACCTGCGGCCCGGCGACGGCTCGTGGACCAAGAACGGCTCGCCCGACTACCTGAAGAGCGCCTGCGAGGCGTCGCTGAAACGGCTCGGCGTCGAAGCGATCGGCCTCTACCAGTTCCACCGGCCCGACCCCACCGTGCCGTACGCGGACTCGATCGGCGCCATCCGGGACCTGCTCGACGCCGGGAAGATCCGGCTGGCCGGCATCTCCAACGCCGACCCGGAGCAGATCCGGCTCGCCAACGACATCCTCGGCGGCCGGCTGGTCAGCGTACAGAATCAGTTCTCCCCGGCGTTCCGCTCCAGCGAGCCGGAGCTGACGCTCTGCGCCGAACTGGGCATCGCGTTCCTGCCGTGGAGCCCGCTCGGCGGCATCGGCAGCGCCGCCGACCTGGGGTCGCGGTTCGCGGTGTTCGCCGAGGTCGCGAAGGAGTACGGGGTCAGCCCGCAGCAGGTCTGCCTGGCCTGGCTGCTGGCGAAGGCACCGGTCGTGGTCCCGATCCCCGGGGCGTCGCGCCCGGAGACGATCCGTGACTCGGCCGCCGCCGCCGACCTGGAGCTGTCGGCCGAACACCTGGCCCGCCTCGACCAGCCCGCCTGACCGGCTAACCCGCCTGACCGACCGACCCGCCTGACCGACCAACCCGCGTCGCTGACCGGCCCGCCGTGGCCGGCCTGCGGGATGCGCAAGATCAACTGAAGGCCAGGTACCTGACAACCGCCGGTTAAGGTATCTGGCCTTCACTTGATCTTGTCTCGGCCAGGCGCTGCACCAACCTGACGAAGGTGACCGGCCGCTCGCCGGAGATCTGGAACAGCTCGACCGGCCGCCCGGTCAGGTCCCGATGCAACGGGCCGACCCGCTTCTCGGCGTCCGGCCAGGTCTGCGCGGTGTACCGGACGAACCGGACGGGCTGCCGTGCCGGGTGCCGCCCCGCAACGGGTGGGGCGGTGCCAGCGGCGTGCGCGTCGCCGTCGGTGTCGGCGGGGCCGTCTCCGTCAGGCTGCAGCAGACCGACGATGGCTTCCTGGCCGTCGACGCGGGCCCGGAGCAGCCAGCTGCCGGTCCACGCCCACAGATGGGTGTACGGCGGCGCCTGCGCCGGAAGCGATCCGATATGGAAGCCGGTGTAGTCGGCCCACGCGCACTGCGCGTCGCCGACGATCTCGGCCAACTCTGCCCATCCGATCCTGCCGTAGGCGGCCAGCCTGCATTCGCCGTGCGTGCCGACTCCGTCGCCGTTGCCCGTCCCGGTCATCCGGTGACCTCCTGCGTGTTCTGTGACAGCACCGGTGGCAGTGGCGTCGGGATCTGCGGGTCGACGACCCGTACACCGCCCAGGCCGCGACTGACCCGGGAACCGATCCCGATCAGACCGTCGTCGAGGTCACGCAGCACATGCGACAGGACGGTGCGTGCCCAGCCGGGCGTCGGTCCGACCGCGTCGACCGGCCCGTGCCGGCCGTCCGGGTCCAGCGAGTCGATCCGCAGCGTCAGCGTCCCGTCGACGACCGGCCGACTGCTGAACAGCAGCTGGTCGCGGGCACCACCGGTGACCCGGTCGATGCCGACCTGGGTGCGGCCGGCCGTCGTGGGTGTTTCGATCACCGAGTCGCGGAAGGCGAGCAGACCACGTCGACCGGGCGTGCCGAACAGGTGGCACACCCAGCAGAGCCGCTCGACGCCGTCGCAGCGATCGTCGACCGGGCAGAGCACCTCGGCCGGCGGTTCGTCGCCATGCAACGACCGCAGGATGTACTCGATCCGGGACCGGAACACCCCTTTCCACGCCGATCCGGGCACGATCGGTTGACCGCGACGGGTGCGGGACACCGCCGCCTTGTCCTGCTTCCCGCCGCCGATCAGCAGCCCGTCGACGATCTGCAACCTCACGCTGAGGTACGGCTCGACCTCGTCCGGGCCGGTCAGCGCCCGACCCGTACCGACCACCGCCTCGACCAGTGCCGGCCCGTCCAGCTCCAGCCAGGTCCGCAGCCCGTCCGGCGTACCCAGGTCAAGCTTGCCGACCCGCAGCGTGCGCAGCGTGGCCCGGCCGCCGCCGGTGCTGCGGTCCCGGCCGATCGCCGGCCGCCATCCGGCCAGCACCGCCAGATGCGCCTCGTCGAGCTCGCCGTCATGTCGCAGGTACGCGTGGACGGTCCCGCCCACGGCAACGGTCCGGCTGCGGCGCAGTTTCGAGGTGGCGGCGGCCCGCCGCTGCGGGTCGATCGCGGTCTGCCCGACGATCTCCACCAGCTCCGACCCCGTTGCGGCCGGTGGCTGCGCCGCCTGGTCGATGTCGGCCGGCGGACCGGCCGGGACGAACCGGGTGCCGAGCAGCCACAGCCGCGACGCGGTCAACGCGGTGGCCTCGTCGCGGTCCTTCGGCGGTCGGGGACCCATCAACGTCTCGTCGAGGTCGGCCACGGTGGACTGCCGGGCCAGGTGGGCGCGCAGCGAACCGGCCAGCGCCGAGCCCGGCGCCTGCGGATCCCCGTCGCCGCCGACCAGGACGTCCCGGTCGATGACGTCGTCGCCGCGCCGCACCGCGCCGACCGCCCAGCCCGGTTCGACGGCGATCTCGGCGACCAGGAAGGTCACGACCGGTCCACTCATCGTTGCCCTTCCCGCACGTAATAGTCGGCCCGCCGGTGCTCCACGACGGTGATCACGTCCCGCAGCTGCCGGACGGTCAGCTCGGTGGCCAGCGCGGCACTGATGCTGTCCTTCTGCCGGCCGGACAACTTCGCACCGGTGGGCTGCTGAAGCAGTTCACCGACGACCGCCCGCGGCACCGGCTGATCCTCGGGACAGACACCCTGCACGTCCCGCATGACGCCGAGCAGCCACCGCAGCTCGTAGTCCCGTAGCTGTAGCTTGTCCACCCACTCCGCCGGGTCGGCCGGCTTGTCTTGGTGCTCCTCGCCGGGCACTGTCGGCTGCCACGCCTCGGTGCAGACCTCGGCGACACCGAAGCCTTCGTCGCGGCGTAGGCCGAGCCCGTAGCGGACCGCGCGACGGCCGAACGCGGCCAGCGCCGCCGGTGCCCCGGTCAGCAGGTACGTCGAACCGGCCTCGGCGCACAGGTCGGCGGGTTTCGGCAGGTGGGAGGCGGCGTGCCAGCCGGACCAGGTCCCGGTGCGCACCCAGCGGCGGGTGACGGTGACGCCGGTGCCGGCCAGGTCCACCTCCGGCAGCGGCTCCGGCGCGGGCCGACCGGCGGCGTCGACGAACACGGCCGGGCTGGTCAGCCGCAGCACCAGCCGGTCGGTGTCGACCACCGGGTCGGCGGTCGACGCGGCAGCGGCGGTGTAGCCGGCGTGTCCGCCGACGGTGCGCCGGCCACCGACGCGCACCGCCCGGTCGGCGGTCAACCAGTCGACCGCCCAGCCGGGCAGCGGCTGCGCTCCGGGCCAGATCGAGCCTTCGAGGCGGGTCCCGACGGGCAGCGCTCCTCGTGCGTACAGCTCCTGGTCCTTGGCGGTGCCGGTCGTGCCGTCGATGCTGGTCCGGGTGGTGCGGGTCAGCCGCAGCCCCGGCGGCAGCTCCAGGGCGCCCTTGCCGGGCACGAGCGGGCCGTCACAGGACGGGCAGGTCTCGGCCGGCTCGGGGCCGAACGCCCGGTCGTCGACGAAGCCGCGGCAGGCCCGGTCGCGCGGATACTTGCACCGGTACGCCGACATCGGCACCCGGTTGCTGCCGGCGGGCAGCAGCGGGCCGTAGCGGACGCCGCTGTCGAACAGCAGCCGGAACCGTGCGGCGTCGGCCGGTTCGCACCGGTCCGGTGGCCCGTACTCGGCGATCCACGCGGCGGCGAGCGCCCCGCGCAGCACACTTCCCGGCACGTACGGGTGGCTTTCGGTGACGTAGCCGACCTCGGAGGTGACGCCGACGGCCAGCGGCTGACAGGCGGTCAGGGAGACCCGCAGCGGGTCGCCGCCGCTACCCGGTGCTGTGATGTCGCCGCTCATCGTCCCTCCCCGGTCCCGGCGTACCCGTCGGCGGTCCGCATCGCCAGCAGTGCCCGCGCGAGCCGCGCCGGGTCGTCGCCGTCGGTGTCGGTCGACGGGGTGACCGACACCCAGCCGAGGCCGCGCCGGCGGTCACCCCCGACGGCGGTGACCGCGCGGGCGCAGCCGAGCAGCACCTGCCGGTGCCGGTCCCGTTGCGGTGCGGGAAGCCAACCGGTCCGGGTGATCTCGAACGTCGCCGCCCGTACCAGGATCTCCTCGGCGATGGCGAGCGCCCCGTCGGCGACGGTGAAGGTGTCCGGGTCGATCCGGACGCGGGCGCGCCGGCGGACCCGGTCACGCTGCCAGTCGATCGGGTCGACGATGATCGCGTCGGACCAGCTCCACGGCGACGGCTGATGGCCGGCGCCGTACACCTGGTTGATGCAGTTGTCGGGCAGGCGGAGCAGGTCGCAGCCGGCGGAGCGCATCAGCCCCTTGAGGCTGCTGGCGGGCAGCGGCACCACCCGGTCGACGGTGCTGTCCGCGCCGTTGCCGGCCTGGCCGGTGGCCACCCGGAACGGGGTGTGGAAGGTGATCGTGAAACGCAGCGTGTCGGTCACTGCCACCACCTGACCAGGGAGAGTGCGTCGACGAGCCGGTCGGGGCCGCCGCTGGCGTCGAGCAGGTCACCGGCGGAGCGGAGACCGGCCAGCTGCAGCCGGCTGGCCTGGTTGGCGATCCGGGCGCGGCGGACCTGCTCCGAGCCGTCGCCGCCGCTGCCGGCCAGCCGCTCCAGCGCTGCCTTGGCTGACTGTTCCATCTCGGCGAGCTCGGTGAGCCAGTCGGCCCGGTCGGTCAGCTCGGGCAGGGTCCACGCGGCCCGGCCCGGCGGTCGTTGCTCCCCGTCGCGGTTGACGTCCAGCCAGGACACCGCCGGTGTCTGGCCGTGGTGGGCCTGCTTGGCGTGGCGCAGTGCCTGCTCGGCCAGTTCGACGCAGCGGCGGAACGGGAACGTGTGGTGCGCGAACACCACTCCGGCGGAGGCGCTCGGCCTGCGCAGCTCTGCCTCGTCGGCGATGCGCCGCATCCGTTCGCCGAAGGCGGTCAGGTAGGTGCGGACGAACGGCCAGGCCCGGTCGGCGGTCACCGAAACGAGCAGGTCGTCGCCGCCGACGACGTGCGGGATCACCGGCACCCGCTGCGGTCGCTGGCCGACGGCCATCGCCGCTCGGGTCGCGGCCAGCAGGGCGCCCCGGGTGGCCTGCGACACCTCCCGGGACACTCTGCGCTTCAGCTCGTCGTCGCCGGTGGCCAGCACGTCCCGGAACAGCGCGCCCATCGCGTTGCCGTCGGCGAAGACGGTCGCCAGATGATTCCGTTTGCGGCTCGGGCCGGGGATCTCCGCCAGGTCGGTGAAGGTCTCGACCACGTTGGTCGGGGTCAGTTCGAGCGCGTCCAGCAGCCGGAGTTCTGCGCTGACCGGCACTGCGCCGGTAAGCAGGCCTGGCTTCCGGTACCGGTCGTCGTACCGGCCGGCGCAGTCGGCGCACATCGGAACCTGCTTGCGTTCGTGCAGGTCCCGGTGGGTGACCCGAGGGTCGGCCCGGCACTGTTCGCAGGAGACCAGCAGCGGGAAGTCGCCCGGTGCGGGCAGGCTGTCGAGGTGTCCGGCGTCGTCGCCGGCCGCCGGGTCGTCCCCCCGGTCGGGCATGCGCCGGTGCGCCGCGACGTAGCTGTCGGCGGTGGCCCACGCGGCGGTCATCCGCAGCGCCGGCAGCTTGCCCCGCAACTCGGAGAACACGGCTTCGGCGACCGCCTGCGGCGGGCACCCGGGGGTGAGCTTCAGCGGCACCACACCGTCGGCCTCGCCGGCTTCGTCGTTGACCGACACCCCGGCCGCCCAGCCGTCACTGTTTTCCTGGAGACGCCGACGGAGCTCGTCGCGGTCGGTCAGGTCGCTCAGCCAGGCCGACGCCCCGCGCCGGCCTTTCAAGTCAGTGGTACGGCTGAGGTACGCCTGGATCGACTCCACCGCCACGTCCAGGTAGACACTCGTCACGACGACTTCCCCTCGCCGGGCTCGGATTCGCCGAAGATGGGCACGCGCTGGTCGGCGTCGGTCGGCTTCGGCAGCGGAACCAGTGGCCGCGGTTTCGCATTCTTGAGGAACTGGCCGGAGCTGCGCTTGAAGAACTCGAACGTCTGGTCGAACTCTCCGATCCTGCTGCCAGGCTGTTGTGGGCGGTCGTCCCAGCGCTCGCCCGGCGGATACCAGACGCGCTCCGGATCCACGGTCTCCTCGGCGAGCACCGCCGCCAGCGCCGGCCAGACGGCCTGTACCTCCGGCAGCGTGGCGTCGACGAAACGCTGAACGTAACGGTCGACGTCCGGGGTGACCGGGTCGGCGTCGCCGTACCGGCTCGCTGCCGTCGCGACCGTGAGGTCGGTGACGGTTGCCTGGCAGCTGCCCAGCCCGAGCGGCTTGCCGCCACCGAGCCGCAGCAGCAGTCGCCCGCGCTCGTCGGCCAGCGCCGGGATCCGGTGCGGTTCCAGCGCGGCGAGCAGCCCGCCGAGCGCGGCTTCGCTGAGGTTGTCGAAGGTGATCCGCTGGATCAGTACGGTGCCGGCGGGCGCGAGACCCACGTTTTCCTTCACCATGTCACCGGTCTGGTACGGCCGGGCGATGTGCCGCTGCCACCCCTGCGGCTGGCGCAGCGGATCGGCGTGCCAGTAGAACTTGCGACCTGCCATCTGCCGCAGGGAAGCACCCTGATCGGGCACGGCACCCCACTCGCGGGTCGGCGGGTCGTCCTCGCGCTTGGCCGGATCGGTGCGTGGCAGCTGCAGGTAGAACTGGCCGGCACCGGGTCGCGGGTTACCCAACGGCGCCCGCCGGATCCGGGTCAACGGCACCGGCGCGGCGCTGACCGCGTCGCCGAAGCGGACATGTCCGGCATACGCCCGCTGGGCGGCGCGCTCGTCGGTGTCGCGCGGATCGGGGTCGACCGAGCCGAATGCCTGGCAGGACGGGCAGAGGCTCTTCCAGTCGGTGCAGGGGCGCAGGTGCTTCGGCACCCGCTCGCCCATCGGCCCGTCACCGGGGTGCCGCCAGACTTGGGCCAGCCGCAGGCCGGTGACCTCGCTTCCGGTGTGGCGTACCCAGATCAGGTCGTCGCACTCCAGCCGGTCTCGTGTACGTTTACGCCTTCCGATGAGCCGGCCGCGGAACGTTACCGCTGGATCGACGGGCGGGTCAGCTGCCTGGTTGGAGCGTCCCCTGTCGGCGGCGCGGGCCTGCTGGACCTCCTTCGCACCGGCGACTGCCTGCCGGAACCGCAGCCAGGCGCTCTCGGCGACCGGAACCGGTGGCGTCGCCGGGTCGAGGTGACCGCAGGCGGCGAAGTAGGAGGTGTCGACTTCCTTCTTGGTCTCCGGGTGCTTACGCTTTATCGGTCGGGCACCGGCGTCGGAGAGCAGCACATGCCAGTCGCCGCCGCTGGTCACCGCTTCGTCAGCGGCCAGTTCGTAGCGGCCAAGACTGTTCATCTTCGCGGGCGGCCGAAGGTCGACCAGACAACCGGTACGCAGATCCTCTGCCTGGTACGCCTGGTGCAGCTGCTCTGAGCGGACCCAGACGACCTGGTCGCAGGGGCGCACCGTCAGCGGTTGACCCTCCTGTGTGGTGTCGACCACTCGGGCAAGGGTCCACTCGGGTCCGGGGGACTTCACCGGATCCCTGTAGGACGGCACGTACTCGTTGTCGAAGACCCGCAGACACCCGCCAGCGAGGTTCTCGTGCAGCGAGCGGACCGCCCCTTTCACCGAGGCGCCCTGCAGCCGCAGCAATTCATTGCTGGACGAGCCGTCTGGTGCCTGCAATGGCGAGGTGAACTCCCACCGTACGGTGAACCAGCCGGACAGGTGGCCGGGGCGCATCGCGGCGTGCCCGGCCGGCTCATTCCGCTCGATGCGCTCCGGAAACGGCACGAACGTGTACGGGTTGACGAACGTGCTGTCCTTCCGGTCCTGCTCGGCTGCGACCCGATCCTCCTCGGCCCGTTTCTCCTGACGGGCGGCTTTCGCCGCCTTCGCCGTAGCCTTGCGCTCCGCGTCGGCGGTAAGCCATTGACTCAGCCCGCCTTCGACCTGCCAGCAGCCGACCAGGCCGTCGATCCGGCCACCGAAGTAGTAGAACCGGCCTTGACGGTTGAGCATCTCGATGTGATTGCCGTCCTGCAGGCCCACATCGTCAAGAGGCAGCGAGGTCGCCGCCGACTTGTGCCCGCTGCTTGGACTCAGCTGGGCCTGCCCATTCTTGAAGGTGACCCGGCATTCGACGGCGGCTGTCCCGGTCATCTCAAGCAGGATCACATCACCGTCGATCGCCAACTCGCCAAGTTGAGGTAATGCCCCCTTGGCGTGGGCTTCGTCGATCTCGGCGGCGTCAGCTGCATCGATGACGCACGTTCGAGTGCCGCTGCCGTCGCCGCCGTTGACCCGGACGTAGGTCAGGGTGCGGGTGGCCGGTTCCCAGTCGAGGATGACTGCGAGGAGTTCGTCGATCGGTATCGCCTCCGGGTGTCACGGGGCAGGGACGCGGCGGACCCGACGATTCTGGCCCTCACGTGCAGCTTTGCCAACCGACTGTCAGGTAGGTGACGGCGGAACTGGCCAGTGGATTGCAGAAGTCAGCTCAACGGCCACAGTCGATCAACTGAACTGGCTGCCAGCCGTGGCTTGCCTGTCCGAGATGGAGCACATACGTTCAGGTGTTCGCCGGGCGGAGGGAGTGTGTGATGCCGAGCAGGTGGCAGTTCGTGGTGCCGGGGGTCGATCCGGCCGGGGTGCGGCTCGAACACGTCCACGCGGTGGTGTCCCGCTGGTTCGATGTGGACGAGGCGGCGCACCGGTCGCACGCGAAGGCGTACAGCGTCAGCCCGCCGGTGGCCCACCCGGCGGGCACCCTCGTCGAGGTCGGCCTGCTCGACGACGCCCTGGTCGACAAGCTGCGGGCCGGGGCGGCGACGGGGGCGGTGATCCGGTTCGGTGGTCAGGTCGGCGCGCTCGTCACCGGCGCGCGGCAGGTGGCCGGGGTGTCGTGGCTGGAGCTGGGCCGGCCGTCCGGCGACGCGGCGTGGTCGCTGCGGTTCCTGACCCCGGCGACGTTCCGGCGGGGCAACGGCTTCACGCCGTGGCCGGACCCGTGGTCGGTGGTGGCCGGGCTGCGGGCGGTGTGGCGGGCGAGCGCGCCGGCCGGGCTGCCGGAGCTGGTGCTGCCGCTGCCGGGCGTCGGCGGGCCGAGCGGTGGCGGGCCGAGCGGTGGCGGGCCGGGGGAGCGGCCGGACCGGGACGCGCTGTGGGTGAGCGACATCGACGGCACCAGCGACGTGGTCAAGGTCAACGGGCGTACGGTGTCGGGCTTCCTGGGTCGCATCCGCTACGTCTGCGACGGGCCGACCGCCCTGGTCGGCGCGGTGGACCGGCTGATGCGGCTGGCACCGTACAGCGGGGTCGGTGCGCAGCGCGGCCGCGGCTTCGGCCTGGTCCGCCTCGAACCGACCTGGCGGTGAGCGACTCCGGTGTGCTCGGCTCAGGCTGGTGCAGAGTGTTGCCGACAGCCCAGAAATTTATGCCACATTCAGTTGTATATTTCCGATTCGGGCGATGATGTCGAGGTGTCCGCCAAGCCCCGCGACGTACGACCTGAGAGACTCCAGGCTGGTAGCTTCGCCATTCTCGATCTGGCTGATCCGAGCTTGCGACAGTCCTGCTGCCTCAGCGAGTTGCACCTGAGTCATGCCCAGCTGCTTGCGGATCTCGGCAAGCTGGACACCGCTCACGGACGCCAACATCTGCTGACGCATCTCAGCACGTCGAGCAACCCGGCTGGGGTTGTCCCACTCGGGATCGGCCGCGCGTGCCTTAGCCTTGACGTCTCGCCAGTTCGTCGGGCTCATCAACATTCTCCTTGAGTTTCATCAGGTGCTCGTCGAACCTCGCATCGGCTAGCGGGATGGCTGTCTCGAACCAGGCTTTCCGCTGGCCAGACTTGTCACCCGCCACGAGGAATATCGCCTCCCGAAGGGGATCGAAGGCGAAGATCATCCGGATCTCTGTATCACCTGTCGACCCTGGCCGGAGCTCTTTCATGTTGTGGTACAGACTGCCTTTGAGTCGGTCCACAAGAGGCCTTCCTAGCGCGGGTCCGTGCTCGGCCAGCAGGTCTACGGCCTCGGCAACCCGGTCGGCGGTGGCCGGGTCGGTACGGCAAAGGTCGATGAACCAGTCCTCGACCTCAGGATGTAAGGACACCTCTACATGGTGTGACTATAAGCCACGCTTATTATTGCACGCACCCCCAGGTATCCGAGCGCAGCGCCCGGAGCAGGTCGATCTTGCGGAAGCCGGGCCAGTAGACGTCGCAGAAGTGCAGCTCGGAGTGGGCGGCCTGCCACAGCAGGAAGCCGGACACCCGGCGTTCCCCGCTGGTGCGGATGACGAGGTCCGGGTCCGGTTGCCCACTGGTGTACAGGTGGGCGGCGATCTGGTCGGCGGTCAGTCGCTGCGCGATGTCGTCGAGCGTCGCCCCGCGCCGTGCCTGGTCGTCCAACAGCGACCGTACGGCGTTGACAATCTCCTCGCGGCCGTCGTAGCCGATGGCCACGGTCAAGTGGCGGCCGGTCGCCCGCTGCCGGGTCGCCTCCTCGGCGAGCTTCAGCGCGTGCCGGGTCGAGTCGGGCAGCACATCGCTAATCGGCGGGCGACCGGGTAACGGCGGGTGGTGACAGCGGTAGGAGACGGGACGGTCCGGCGGTGAGCTTCGGTGTCGACCTGGGCGATATCGACCCGTACGGCGGGATTGGATCGTCGGACGGGGACCGCGCGCCGACCAAGGTGATCTACGTCGGGGTGCCGGGCGCGACGGTACGGGTGGCGGCCGGCCGGCTGGTCGTGGACTCACCCGATGGCGTCACCCTGCTGAGCGTGCCGGCCGGTCACGTCCGTGGCCTGGCACTGTGCGGGCCGGTGGGGCTGTCGGCTGGTGCCCGCAACTGGGCGCTGCGCGGCGACGTCGACGTGGTCTTCGCCTCCTGGCGTGGGCAGTATCTGGGGCACCTGGCCGGGGCGGGCACCCGGCGGGTGGAGCGGCTGCGGGCGCTGCTGGGTGCCTCGGACGACCCGGGGCGGGCGGTGACGTTCGGCCGGGCGGTGGTGACGGCGAAGCTGTCGAAGCAGGCGGTGCTGCTGCACCGCAGCCGCCGGCAGGAACGGCACGACCAGGTCGATGCCGCGATCCTCGGGATCATCCGGTCGATCGACACCGTGGCGGGCGCGACCAGCCGGGACGAGATCATGGGGGCCGAGGGCGCGGCCGCCCGTGCCTACTTCGCCGCGCTGGGCGCGTTGCTGCCGGCACCGCTGCGGTTCGCCACCAGGTCGCGTCGACCGCCGCTGGACGTCATCAACTCGGCTTTGTCGTTCGGCTACACGCTGCTACTCGGCGAGGCGGTGACCGCGTTGACGGCGGCGGGACTCGACCCGGCGATCGGGCTGCTGCACACCCCGGCGGACCGGCGGCCGAGCCTGGCGTTGGACCTGATCGAGGAGTTCCGGCCGTACGTGGTGGACCAGGTGGTGCTGCATCTGGCCCGCACCGGCCGGCTGGGTCTGGAGCACGGCAGCGAGGAGACCGACCGGGCCGGAGTGCTGCTCAACCGGGAGGGGCGGGCGGTGCTGATCGACGCGTACGAGCAGCGGATGGCGACAGTGACCCGCAGCGCGCTGCCTGGCTTCACCGGGTCGATCCGTCGTCACCTGCACCGGCAGGCGCAGCGGCTGGCCGCGTGGGTGGAGCGGGACGTGCCGTGGGACGGGTTGGAGTGGCGTTGACGACGGTGCTGGTGTGCTACGACATCTCGCGGGACAGCCGCCGGCTGCGGGTGGCGGCGGCGCTGCACCAGTGGGGCGAACGGATTCAGCGCAGCGTCTTCCTCTGCCAGCTCGACCGGGCAAGGTTGCCTCGACTTGCCGCCCGGTTGGAGGCGATGATCGACGTGGAGACGGATACGATTCACATCGTGCCGATCTGCGCTGGCTGTCAGGATCAGCTGGTGGTGATCGGTCAGCACCGGATCGACCCGGAGCCGCCCTACTGGGTGGTGCTGTGATGAAAGGTACGGAGGGTGCAAGGTAGGTCGGATGGCGGACGAGTCGGGCCTGGTTAGGCGATCATGAAAATCGGCGGTACGCCGTGCAAGCCCCTGAGCTGCGGAAACGTTCAGGAACGTGACCGGCGTCACCCGTCGAATGTGGAGCTCTGGAGGTCGCCGTGCAGAGGGCGTGCATCTGTGCTGGTCACGGCCCCGCCAGAGCGGGTAGGGTCAGAAACCACGTCACGCCCAAGGGCGTATAGAAACCCGTCCTAGCTCGATTCGTGCGATCCGGTTGGGGGCACTCGCCAGGTCAGAAACCACGTCACGCCCAAGGGCGTATAGAAACCTCAACGCCATGCCGTCGACGTAGGCCGTAACGCTGGCCGGTCAGAAACCACGTCACGCCCAAGGGCGTATAGAAACGAGGGTGAAGACACTAAGCTCTCGGCTACCGAACGAGTCAGAAACCACGTCACGCCCAAGGGCGTATAGAAACTCGGAAAGGTGTCCGGTCAGGGGGGACTCGGCTTGCTCGAAGTCAGAAACCACGTCACGCCCAAGGGCAATGCCACGTAGCCTAGGTTGATCTTGATGGTGGCTGGACCCGATGGATGTGGATGGTCGGTGGACGCTGGTGGCGGATGCTGGCCGGTTCGTGGGGTTTCTTGACCCGGTACTGGTTGTGGCGGGCGCGTTTGACCGCGCGGGGGCAGGTGCGTTCGCGTCGGGTGGGGATCAGGAGAGCGGCGATCCGGGCGAGGTGGGTCGGTAGCTGGTCAGCCCAGTCCTGAGCCTCGATCCACCGATGAAGGTTTGACCGGCAGGACCCCGGCTACAGAAAGTGCCCTCTGAACTGGAAGGATAGGAGTTCTGACGCTTCTATCACTCGGTTCGAGAGGGCACCTCGCAGGTGAGAATACGCCAGGACGCGCCGGTGGTGCGCGCGACGTTCGACGATCCGAATCTGGTGTCGTGTGCCGGTCTCGTTCCGGTGATGCGCCTTGCCGAGCAGGCCGGTCTGCACGACGCGGTCGCAGACCGGGTCAGGCTACCGACGGACAAGGGCGCGAACCCGGCCGGCAAGGTCGCCACGATCGTGGCCGGGATGCTCGCGGGCGCGGACAGCATCGACGACCTCGACATCGCCCGGCACGGCGGCATGCGGTCGCTGTTCGGCGGCGTGTACGCGCCGTCGACACTCGGGTCGTTCCTGCGTACGTTCACCCACGGGCACGTACGGCAGTTACAGGCCGCCGCCCGCGACACCCTGATCGGTCTGACCGGCCGGGCACCGATCCTGACCGGCGCCGACACCCTGTGCTTCGTGGACATCGACTCCATGCTGCGGCGGGTGTACGGCAAGCAGAAGCAGGGCATCGGGTTCGGCCACGCCAAGGTCGGCGGCTACAACGTCTACCTGCGCGGCTACAACCCCCTGGTCGCGACGCTGTCCACCCCGCTGTCCGCGCCGGTGATCGCCGCCACGAGGCTGCGGTCGGGTAACGCCGGCTCGGCCCGGGGCGCCGCCACCATGATCGCCGAGGCCATCACGACCGCCCGGGCATGCGGCGCTTCGGGGGAGATCATGGTGCGAGCGGACTCGGCGTTCTACGCCAAGACGGTGATCAGCGGCTGCCGGCGTCGTGGCGTGCGGTTCTCGGTCACCTGCCGCATCGACCCGAAGATCCGCGCCGCGTGCGACGGCATCGCCGCCGACCAGTGGGTCGACATCACCTATCCGCAGGCCGTCTGGGACGAAGACGCCGGCCGGTGGATCTCCGACGCGCAGATCGCCGAAACCACGTACACCGCGTTCGCCGGCACCCGACACGAGGCGACCGCCCGGCTGATCGTGCGCCGCGTCCGCCGCGACGACCCGCAACAGATCCCCGGCCAGGACGAACTCCTGCCGACCTACCGGTACCACGCCGTGTTCACCGACAGCCCGTACACCCTCGTCCAGGCCGAAGCCCAGCACCGGCAACACGCGATCATCGAGCAGGTCAACGCCGACCTGATCGCCGGGCCCCTCGCCCACCTGCCCTCCGGACACTTCAGCGCCAACGACGCCTGGCTGACCTGCGCCGCGATCACGCACAACCTCACCCGCGCCGCCGGACACCTCGCCGCGGGCACCTGGTCGACCGCCAGACCCGCCACCATCCGGACCCGGATCATCACCGTCGCGGCCCGCCTCGCCCACCGGGCCCGCACCATCCACCTACACCTGCCCGAGTACTGGCCCTGGCAGGCGGCGTTCGACAACCTGTTCACCGCCGTCCAGCCGGCACCCGGCTGACCACACCCCACCAGCCGAAACCAGGCGGCCCGACCACAGGCCACAATCCCCGTTCCACCTCGAACCCTCACCCTCGGAGCAAGCCGATCACGTGATCGGCGACTCCCTCACGCCCGCCCCACCACCCCAATACAGAAATGTTCAACCAACATTTAGCGGCAACCGCGTCGGTGGATCGAGGCTGAGGGGGGAATGTCCGCCGTGCCGGTGGCGGTGCGGCGGATCAGGCGCAGGGCTCTGGTGAAGGAGATCCTGTCCGGATCGAGGTCGGCGGCGGCGGACGCTTTCGCTGTCAGCGCGCTGATCGCGTGGTGGACGATCAGGTAGGCCCAGATCTCCTGATGGGCCAGGTCCGGCAGACGGGACCGCAGCACCCGTCCGGGACCACGGAGGTGGGTTTTGAGCTGGTCGTTGGCGGTTTCCTCCTCCCACCGCTCGTGGTAGCCGCCAGCTAGTTCGTCGGCGTGGGCGTCGGCGGGGTCGACGATGGTGGTGATCAGGGCGATCAACTCGCCGGTGCCGTCGCCGACGCGGTCGGGAATGTCGTACTCGACCACCCGGGCGAGGTGGACGACCGGCAGGCCCCGGTCGTCGAACGCGTCGGGAACGCTGTTGATGTCGGTCAGGTCAGCTCCGGCGCGGGCGGCCGCGAGCAGTCGTTCCCGTCGACCGCCACGGACGGTCGGTTTGATCAGGACGGTGAGATAGGTGCCGTCGGACAGGATCTTGACCACGGGCAGGTCGAGCTGGGTCGGGGCCCGCCACAGCAGCGCGGCGCCGGTCGCGGCGGCGGTGTCCCACGCCTGCCAGGAGTAGAACCCCCGGTCGGCGGTGAGTAGTTCGTCGGACCGTAGCCGTGGGTACAGCCGCTGCGCGAGGGTCTTCTCCCCTTCCGGGTAGGCGCCGATCTCGGCGGCGACGAAGGCGTGGGTGCCGCACTCCGCGAGGGCCACGACCCGGGCCTTCGGAAACGCGGAACGGTTCCCCCCTGACCCGGCGTAGCCGAACTCGGCCGCGTTGGCCGTGCTGTCGGGCACATCGACGGTGAACCCGTCGATCGCCAGCAGCCGCCACCGGCGTAGGAACGACCCCCGCGCGGTGCCCAACGCGCCCGCCGGCGCTGTCGGGCCCGCCTCGCCCGCGACCGGCCCGCACGTGCGCTCGAACAGCTCGGCGAACACCCGGCGGCCCAACCGTTTCCGCGCCTGGCTGATGGCACTCGAGGTCGGCACGCTCCACGCCGCGTCCCAGCACCCGAACCGGTCCAACGACCCGGTGACCCTGGTCGCGACCTCGGTGTAGTCATCGTCGGGGAACAACGCCAACCCCAACGTCAGGTAGGTGCTCACGTGCGCCGGCAGTTTCCCGTCCGACCGCTGCTCCCGCACCCCGCACACCTCGATCGCGGCGTCGACCTCCTCCCGCGACACCTGCGAGATCAGCACCCCGAGCGTCACCTGATCCGGCCGTACCACTGGACGGTCCACCACATCCACCGACATGACCCGTGATCAAAACAGTCAGCCGAGCCGTGGTCGTCCCGCCACGCCGCACCGCCCAGGAGTCCACATCAAACCCGCAGGTCAAACCCAAGATCAACTTAGGCTACGTGGCATTGCGCCCAAGGGCGTATAGAAACTACATCCGGGACAGTGCCGGATCGACGGTCAGCTCAATCTGTCAGAAACCACGTCACGCCCAAGGGCGTATAGAAACGTGTTGACCGGCCGCCACGGCTCATCCGGCACCGCCATGTCAGAAACCACGTCACGCCCAAGGGCGTATAGAAACCGGTTACCTCCACATTCTTACCTGCGTGGCGGGCGAGGGTGTGTCAGAAACCACGTCACGCCCAAGGGCGTATAGAAACAACTCGGCCAGGACCGGAACCGGGTGCGCACCAACTGCGTCAGAAACCACGTCACGCCCAAGGGCGTATAGAAACTCGGGGTTCAGTCGGAGGGAAACGGCGTCGCTCATTTCGGGTCAGAAACCACGTCACGCCCAAGGGCGTATAGAAACCGGCGTCGATGGCCTTTTCGGCCCAGTCGTCGCCGGCGCGGGTCAGAAACCACGTCACGCCCAAGGGTGTATAGAAACTCGGTTGCACTTGGAGCTGATCGACCACCGGCGCGGCACACGCGTCAGAAACCACGTCACGCCCAAGGGCGTATAGAAACCGCTCGATGGCGGCGGCGGTGGTGTTGGCGGCTTCGACGAGTCAGAAACCACGTCACGCCCAAGGGCGTATAGAAGCACGAGGTCGGTCGGCGGCACACGGCACAGCGCTTGGCGCAGCTTGTCAGAAACCACGTCACGCCCAAGGGCGTATAGAAACGGCGACGGTTGGTCCGCCGTCTGGTCCACGGGGGCGGTGACGTCAGGAACCACGTACGCCCAAGGGCGTATAGAAACCTGTTGCGGTGGACGGTGACCCAGGTGTCGTGGTCGGCGCTCGGAAACCAAGTCACGGCCAAGGGTGTGTAGAGACTCGTCAACGATGATCGTGGATGCTGTGGCTGAGTCTCGCTGACCGGGTCAGAAGCCGTCTGGCGGCTCGGTGTTGCCCGATGCACGAGGAGCGCCCGCGCTCGCGGCACGGTAAGGTCCGGCGGCATGTACCCGGACAATCGGCGCGTTGCGCTCGTCGCTGTGGTCGGCGGCTTCCTGCTGGGGTTCGTCGACTTCGTATGGATCAAGTTCATGCCCTGGTGGCCCCTTGCCGACCTGGGCAACTCGTCTGCGGTGTGGGCGGTCGCTGCGTTCTTCTTCGGCTACTGGATCCGTACCGGGTGGCTGCGGGCTGCTGCCGGTGCCGCCGCCGGACTGGTGATCGCCGTCCCCGCCTACTACGTGGCGGCGGCGCTGATCCAGGGCGACGACTGGTCGCTGCTGTGGGCGCCGACGTCGCTGCTCTGGATGGCCTTCGGGGTCCTCGCCGGAGTGGTCTTCGGCGTAGGCGGTGTCTGGGCACGCGGCTCGGGCTGGCGGCAAACCATCGGTACGGCCCTGCCGGGAGCGGTGTTCTTCACCGAGGCGGCGTTGGAGGCGGCCCGGCTCGGCGATCCCAGCTACGGCAGCGAGCAGATCCCGCATGTCGTGGTCCGGGCGGTGCTCGGCGTACTGGTGATCGTTCTTGCCGGTCGGACCACCCGCAACCGGATCCTCAGCCTCGCCACGGCGCTGCCGTTGGCGCTGCTCGGCCTCGGCGCGTTCCTGGTAGCCGGCTTCCGCTGACCGGGCCGGAGGGCTTACTCGTCGAGCAGTGCGGCCGTGTCGAGCGTGAACCGGAACGGTTGATCGGTGGTCAAGACGTCGCCCTTGGTCGCGGTCACGTGCTCGACGTAGTGCTCGTTGTCGAGCCGGAAGAGCCGGAGTGTCACCGCTGACGGACCCGGCACTGCGGGCTCAAGCAGCAGATACCACGAGATTCGGGCGGCGGCGTACAACTGCATCTTGAGCAGTCGATCGGTGGCGGCGTTGCTCGGAGACGTGATCTCGCAGATGAGCAGGACCTCAGCCGCGTCGGTAACGGATCCCTCGCTGCCAGTGTCTGCGACGACGAGGTCCGGGATCACGATCCGATCGGTACGCAATCTGACGTTGATCGCCTCGTACGCCTTGAGGCCGGCAGACCGGGCCGCCGGATACAGCGCGGACATCAGCAGGAAGGAGAGCTGCCGATGACGCTTGTTCGGTGCGGGGCTGATCCACAGACGACCGTCGACCAGCTCGGTCCGGTCAGGTGTCTGGCCCAGTGCGAGGTACTTCGCTTCGTCCCAGGTTCGGTTGGGATCAAGGACGTTCACGCGTCACCAGTGTCAGGAGGACGAGCGTCCCCCACCCCAGGGATGGGGTGGGGGACAGGGCGATCGGCGGTGGTCAGTGGGGGAGGGTGCCGGTCTGTAGGGCGGTGGTGAAGGTGCCCCACTGGGTCGTGGTGAAGGTGAGGGTGGGGCCGGTGCGGTCCTTGCTGTCGCGTACCTCGGCCTGGCCGGCGTGCCGGCGGGTCTCGACGCACGCTCCGCCGTTGCCGGCGCTGCGGCTGGAGGTGAACCAGGGGGTGTCAGGCTTCATCGTAGGTGCTCCTCGATCGGGACCGACTGTTGGCGGATCAGCCGGAAAATTCGACGGTACTCCGCCAACTCCTCCGGCCGCTCCAGGTAACGAGCGCCCATATGCGACTCGACGTAGGCGACGTCCGGGTCGTCTGGGTCGGCGAAGTCGAGCAAGATGAACTGGCCGGAGAACGCCGGGTGGGCACCGACGGACCAGGGCAGGACGCGGACCTCCACCCGCACCCGTCGACCCAGGCCGGCTAGGTGGGCGCGCTGCTCGGCCATCACCGCCGGGCCACCGACCTCGCGGATGAGTGCACCCTCACCGAGGATCGCGACGATCCGGGCCGGCTGCTCGCGGTCGTAGTAGGAGATCTGTCGGTCCAGCCGCAGTGAGACCAGCCGCTCGATCTTTTCCTGTGGCGCGTCCGGATAGGTGGCGCGGAACACCGCGCGCATGTAGTCCGGCGTCTGCAACAGGCCGTGGATCACCTCGGGGTCATAGACCCCGATCTCGGTGGCGGCGGCTTCGAGGCCGACGTACAGGCGGAACCAATCTGGTACGGCGTCGCCGTGCGACTCCCACCAGCCGTGCTCGTCGCTGGCCCCGGCGAGCCGGGTCAACGCGTCTGTCGTCTCCGGGTCGGCACCGTAGAACCAGCAGAGACCGCGAACAGTGTTCATCTTGACCGGGAACTTGCCGTTCTCGATGCGCCACAACGTCGTACGCGAACAGACCTTCGCCCGCTCCACCTCCTGCTCGGTGCGGGCCGCCTCCTCCCGCAGCCGGCGCAGCCGCCGCCCCAGCTGACGGCGCACCACAGTCGGTCCGGTGACCGGCATCGCTTCACCTTCCTTTCGTCCGACACACCCAGCACCCGTGCCAATGTTTCAAAAAGCAACCGCTGGCCGGGCTGGTCGCCGAAATCGCCACATCACAGTGGAGACAAGCCGGCGTCCACGATTGAGTCTGCCGTACGGGCGCTGGAAATGTGGTCCGCCACAAGGGTGAATTCACGAAATCCGGTATCTCATGACGGAGGTTGCCAACATGAGCGAGCGCACCACCAGCGGCGGACACGTACCGCCGACCGGCATGTCCCGCGTCGACCGCGCGGGCCGGTCCGAGTTCCCACTCGACGGGCTGCTGACCTGCGCCGGCTGCGACCGTCGGCTGGTCTGCCTGCAGACGTTGAGTGGCCGGGCGTACGGCGCGCCGTGCGGCTGCCGGCCCGGCCCGGTCAACGCCGAGAAGCTCGAACGCCTGGTGCTCGACGCCGTCGTCGCGCACGGACGCGGCATGCTGATCCAGATCGAGGACGCCGCCGACCCGGGCAGCCTGATGCGCCGCTTCCTGGCCGAGGTCCACGTCGGCAACACCATCGACGAGCTGGACTTCAGCTGGCTGTACTGACGACCTCGGCTCAGGAGCGGGGGGTGGGCGGACACCAGCGCCTCCGTGCCTGCCGTGGGGGCGCAACCTACCCGAGACGTCGGTTCCGCGAGACCCACCGAGCAAGACATCGAGACGTCTCCATCTCTTGACATCATACATCATACGACCTATGTTATCGGCATGTTTCATGCTTCCTCTGCGGGAGGGGATTCAGTGCTCCGGAGGTGCTTGCTCTCGCGGTAGCGGCGGAAGAAACGCGGCACCTTGGACGTTCGTGCGCACCATTCCAAATGCCGGCGTCGCCGGCCTGCGGCACCAGAGTGAAAGGATCAGGATGTGAAGTCAGCCGTTTCCATCGCTGGGAGATATCTGCTGGCAGTCGCGGTCTTCGCCTCCGTCGTGTTGACAGCAACAGTCATGAATCAAATGCCGGCTTCGGCTGCGACCCAGGCAACCTACTATGTTGCTCCCGACGGCAACGATGCCAACCCCGGAACGATCACGTCACCATTCAGAACCCTGCAACGCGCACGGGACGTGGTTCGTACGATAAACGGGAACATGACAGGTGACATCTACGTGTATCTCCGCGGCGGAAGCTATCCGGTGAGCAGTACGATCGAGTTCGGGCCGAGCGACTCCGGTACGAACGGCTACCGGATCATATATGCCGCACATGCCAACGAAACACCAGTCCTCGAAGGCGGTGTGCAGGTCACCGGATGGACCCAGCACAGCGGTGACATCTGGAAAGCTCCGCTCGACCGAGCCAACAAGCTGCGTGCGCTCTACGTCAACGACAAGCGGGCGTACATGGCTACGAAGACGATCAACTCGGCTGGATGCCACGGAACATACAACATCACTGCGGGACAGGCCGCGTGGGCCTGGGAGTCGGGCTCACAGTGTGAGGGTGCGAGATACAGCCTGTCTGACTTCCCCGCTATCGCCCGCAACCAGGACGATATCGAGATCGAAACGGCGACCACCTGGACCACCGCCATCGTGGGAGTCCGCCAGGTGACCACAACGGCCGATGGTAGGAATCGCGTTGCGTTGTTCCAGCAACCGGGCGCGGCTATCGCCCAAGGCGCGTACAACGGCAACGCTCAGGTCGGTGGAAGCCACAAGGTCATGAACGCCTACGAGTTCCTGGACACGCCCGGCGAGTTCTACTTCGACAAGACCAGCCAGACGTTGTACTACTACAAGGCCAGCTCGGAGAACATGGCGACCGCGACGGTGTTCGCGCCGAACAACGTGACTACCGTGCTGCGGATCGCGGGCGTCTCGACGGGCAGCCACGCCCGCAACATCACGATCTCCGGCCTCACGGTGCAGCACTCCGACTGGAACCTGTTCAATGTGGCCGGCTCCGCATTCAAGCAGGCCCAGCAGGGCAACCTGGGCGCCCTCGCATACGCGAAGGGAAACTTCCATGTGTACTACTACCGCAATGTCGACGTTACTCCTGGCATGATCCAGATCCAGAACGCTGATGGGATAACGCTGCAACGCAACAGGATCCAACATACCGGTGCCGACGGGATCAACATGGTCAACGATGTGCAGGACACACAGTTGATCGGGAACTATACCAACGACATCGCCGGATCTGCTGTTACCGTCGGTCATCCTCAGCACGTCTACATCGGCGACCACACGGCGACCAATCGCGAAAAGTACTCCCCTCAGGTTGAAGGATTGCCCAGAAACATCGAGATCAAGAACAACTACATCTATGACAGTGCCGTGCTGTTCAACGGGCACAGTCCCATCTCGGCATACTTCGCCGACACTCTCACCATTCAGCACAACCTGATCGAGAAGACTCCATGGTCCGGAATAACGCTCGGATGGGGTTGGTGGAACTTCGACGGGTCATCGGGCTCGATCGCACCCAACCGGCCGACGGTGACAGCGAGAAACAACAACATCAGCTACAACCACATCATCGACACGGTGCAGCGTCTCGGCGACACGGGGCCGATCTACACCCTGGGCAGTCAACCGGGTACCACGGTGCACGACAACTATCTCCAAGGCGTCCCGGCTGGCCACAAGTACGGACTCCACCCGGATGAAGGCTCGGCGTACATAACTTTCCGCGACAATGTCCTCAGCGTGGACAAGAATGTCACCTGGCTCATCAACTCCGACGATTGGGGGCGCAAGCACGATCTGAGCATCACGCAAACCTACGGCCCGATCAACAAGGTATCCAACAAGAATCTGCCGAACAGCACCGTCCACGATATTCTCGTCTCCGACGACTATGTCTGGCCGGCGGCAGGCTATGGTATCGCCGTGAGATCTGGACTTGAGAGTTCATATCAAGATATCATCCCGCAGAGCAATCTCTTCTCACCCGACTACGCATTGCCGGCCAGCACGTTCGTCAGCAGCGAGAGCGCATCGATCCCGGTACGAAGCGCCGGAGACGCGACCAGGACGATTTGGCTGGCACCCTCCGGTACCACCGCCTTCGCTGCCGGCCCGACGATGACCAGGGCCGACGGCACCGCAACGTCCATAGCTGTTCCGACGACACCGGGCGACTATCGGCTCTACATTCTGGACGCTCAAGGCAACCGATCAGCTGAGTCCAGGTCGATCGTCAGGCAGCAAAGCGGCGGCGGTCAGCAGAACGTCCAGATTGTGGGCGGCCAGTCAGGCCGCTGCGTGGATGTACCCAACTTCACGACCACCAACGGCACCCAGGTGCAGCTCTGGGACTGCGCCGGCGGCACGAACCAGCGGTGGACCTACACCGCCAACAAGCAGTTGACCGTGTACGGCAACAAGTGCTTGGACGCGTTTGGTGCGGGCACGACCAACGGCACCGTGGTCGCCATCTGGGACTGCCACGGCGGCCTCAACCAGCAGTGGAACGTCAACTCCAACGGTACGATCACCAGCGTTCAATCCGGACTGTGCATGGATGCGAATGGCGCTGCTACCGCCAACGGCACGAGGATCATCCTCTGGTCGTGCAACGGCGGCGCAAACCAGCTGTGGAGCTTCCGCAACTGACCAAGTCCCCCCGGCTCGGCCGACTCTGCCCGATCCCGGACCACATGGGCCCTCCACGGCAAGCCCTGCCGTGGAGGGCATATTGGCTCAGGCCGACTCAGGGGCGGGCGGACCCGTTCTGACCCGGGTCGGGCCTCTTCGGAGTCCGCTGCCGGTAGCTGTCTGCCTGCTCCTCGAACCGCTCGAACAGCCGGTCGAAGAAGTTCGCCTGCTCGTAGCCGTTGCCGTTGCGGGCGTGTTCGGCGAGGAGGTTCTCCAGCCGATCCGATTCGGCCTTGCGTTCGGCAAGGAACTCCCGCACGACGGCGGCCAGGTTCTCGTTGGCCAGTTTGGCCGCACCGCCGGCAACCGGGCTGTCCACGAGCCTCTCCAGGACCGTCGACCACTGCCGGCTCATCCGTTCCACGTACTGTGCGCGTCGGGTGTCCACGTCGTACTCGTAGTCGAGCTTGATCAACTGCTCCCAGTACGGCTCGACGGCCTGCTTGACCCGGTCGTCGAGCGACGGCGCGCTGCAACTCCACCTCCGCTGAGCACCTCCCTCGGCAGCCCGTCCGACGACCAGACGAAGCTGGCGTGGGCGGCATGCGGTTGCAGCTGCCGGTGCTCCGACCAGGTCACCAGCTCGGCGACGATCCGGTCTGCGGTGCGCGCGGTGTACAACTGGCGGATGCCCTGAGCGACTGAGTACGTGTACTGCTGCATCGGATCCTGGGCGATGCGGCGCCGCCCAGGTCAGCCTGCAGAAAGCACTCAGTGAACTTCGGTCGGAGGGCATCGTCACGACCCACTACCGGGGGATCGTCGTACGAGACAGCGAAGCACTACGCTGGTCGATGCGCCCGGTGTATCGCCCGGGGCGGAGGGCGAGGGATCGCAAGTGTCTCTGACAGCTGAGCCGAGCATCCTGTTGGCGTCTCGGCGTCGGCGCGTCGCTCCGATGGCAGGCAAGGTGCTGGCCGGAGCACTCGGCCTCGCCGGTGCCCTCGCACTCATCGCCGTCCTTGTCGACCCGGGCACGGTTGCGGTCACCCCGCCCGTACTGCAGATCGGCGGGGCGGCGCTCGGCGTGGCGATGTTCGTCGGCGGTATCATCATCGGCACGGACGGGGTGACCGACATCCTCGCCGCCCGGCGGGTCAAGCGCCTGATGCCACAGAAGACGATCCTGCTCAGTGCACAGGGGCTGCGGTTCACCTCGGCGTACCACGGCCAGGTGCTGGAGATCTCCGTCCCGTGGGACGAGGTCGAGGCCTGTGCCTTCCGGTCGGGTCTCGGCGGGAACGAGTTCCTCTGTTTCGACGTGCCGGGCCGGCGCCCGACACCGCCGGTGCCGGGCGAGTCGGCGCCGGAACAGATGATGCGGGTCGACATGTATGCGTTCGGCACCCCGTTCACCGTCAACCTGGCGAAATGCCAAGACGTCGACACCGCACACCTCGACCGTGAACTACGTCGTTGGACCAACGGCCGCTGCTATCTGCCGGCGAGGTGACCACCGGCCCGCCCGCTGCTCAGATCCGGTGGGTCAGGTTGATCAGATTGCCGTCGGGGTCGGCGAGGTGTGCCACCCGCTGACCCCACGGCATGTCGTTCGGTGGCGCCAGGACCGTGTCGCCGGCCGCCTCGACCTGGCCGAGCGGCGTGTCACGTCGTCGACGACGTAGAAGACCGGGCCGTCCGGCGGCTGCCGGCGGACCTGCTCGGCACCGAGCACTGTCTCGTAGAACTTCTGCAGACGCGGCTCCCGTCACCAGACGGGTAGGAGGTCAGGTCCGCCGTTCTCGGCCGACCGGGTCAACGGGGGAAACGAATCCCACAGGTAGAGAAAACACCGGACCCGGGGATCACCGTTCCATCTGAACTGGCTCTCAATCTCGAACCAGAGCGTGGCGACCCGGTCAGGAAGTTCGTCGTCGACCGGCAGGCCCACGTAGTCGGCGACCAACCGCAGGCATCGTTGATGCAGCAGGTCCGACTCGGTCTCAGTGGTATCGAGGTCGATGGCGGGCAGGGTTCGTCGGTCCACCGATCCGACGAACTCGCTGTGGTGCGGCATCCGGCAGTCAACCGGTTCCATCGCCCTGGCGGTGCCGTACTCGTTCCACTGTGGCTGGTAACAGCCGGGTCGCAGTGCGGCCCCGCCGGCCAGTGCGCCGCGAAGGCTCCCGGTCCGCGGGGCCACCTTGACAGGGGCCATCACACCGGTGACCTCGGCGAGGTCGCAGCGGAACCAGCGGGCCCCGCCGATCCAGGCGGTCTGCGTTGGCATCACGACGGTCAACTGGAGTAGCCCGTGCTGCCAGATGTCGCCGAGAAACTCGTTGGCGCGCGTCTCACACTCCTCGTGTGCTGCCTCATACGTCTGGTCGAAGCCGACCGGGGTGGTCGTCCGTCGCGCGGCGGCCCCGGTGAAGGTTCCGACATGCACCGTCTCGAACCGGTGCAGCCGCGTGCAGTCCACCGGCAGGTAGTACCTGGCGCTGCCGGAGCTGGCCTTCTCCCGGTGGCAGGTGCCGGCCTGCGGGGTGAACAGAGTCGGCTCGCCGAAGGTGGCCCAGCCGTCGGCCAGGTCACCGTCGATGCCCCGTGGCGGGGGCGCGCAGCCCGCCGTCACGGTCAGGGACAAAGCGGTGAGCAGCGCCGCCAGTGTCACCAGGACCGGCGACCGGCCACCGCCTCGCCGTCGTGTCATGATCCGACTGCCTCCACGTTCGCCAGCTCAGGCGGCGAGGGTATGACACGGGGGCCAGCCGGTAGCCGGCCGGGTGTCGGGACCGATCGGCTGGCCATTCCCGCACCCTACGGCCCGTTTCCGACACGCACGGCGGGCGCGGCTACTGCGTTCGCGGTATCGGCCTGCCTACGTCCGGACGACGACTTCCCGCACGGGTCGATGAAAGCATCGCTCCGTACGACACACCACCAGATCGGAGAAGGAATGTCTGGTCCGACCCGTCGTGGATTGATCGCCAGCGCTGCGGCGCTGGGGAGTGTGACGCTGATCGGAGGTCCGGCGGCAGCGGGAGCACCATCGAAAGGGGGCGTACGGGAGTCTCCGGTGATCCTGCCGGATGATCCCCGCTACGAGGATCTGGTGCTGCGCCGGACGAACGAGCGCTTCTTCCCGCGGCCCGGGTCGTTCCGGCTGCCCACGACCACCGAGCAGGTGGTGCGTGCGGTGACCGACGCGGTGCGTGCCGGCAAACGGGTGACCGTGCGCAGCGGCGGGCACTGCTACGAGAACTTCGTGGGCGACGGCGCCGAGGTGGTCATCGACATGTCCGCGATGCGTCAGGTCACGTTCGACCGACGCCGGGACGCGTTCATGATCGAGGCGGGTGCCAGCCTCTGGACGGTGTACGAGCGCCTCTATCTCGGCTGGGGTGTCACCATTCCCGGCGGCCAGTGCGGTGGGGTGGCAGCGGGCGGGCACATCCAGGGCGGCGGTTACGGCGCGCTGTCGCGGCAGCTGGGTTCGGTCGTGGACTACCTGTACGCGGTGGAGGTCGTCGTCGTGGACCGTTCCGGGCGGGCGCGGGCGGTCGTGGCGACCCGCGAGCCGGGCGACGAGAACCGGGACCTGTGGTGGGCGCACACCGGGGGCGGGGGCGGGAACTTCGGCGTGGTCACCCGGTACTGGATGCGTACCCCCGGGGCCACCGGTCACGATCCCGCCCGCCTGCTGCCGAGGCCACCCGCCGTGACGCTCGAAACGACGCTCGCGTGGAGCTGGGACCGGATGACCGAGGAGTCGTTCCACCGGCTGCTGCGCAACTACGGTGAATGGCACGAGCGCAACAGCGCGCCCGATTCGCCGTACGCCAGTCTCTTCAGCCTGCTGCTGATCACCCGCCGCACCACGGGCCCGGACGCCGGAGCGTTCGCCATGGTGACCGCCCTGGACGGAACCCTGCCCGACGCCGACCGGCTGCTCCGTGACTACATCGCCGAGGTCACCGAGGGCGTACCGGGCACGATCACGGTACAGCCGCCCCGCCGGCTGCCGTGGCTGGCCGGGGTGAAGGCCCAGTCGCTGAGCCAGGCCGACGAAGCCGGGATGCACAAGTTGAAGGCGGCCTACCTGCGGAAGAGTTTCACCGACGAGCAGATCGCGACCGCCTACACCTACCTGACCAGTGTGGACCATCAGAACGAGGCCGCGACGCTGCTGCTGGTGTCCTACGGCGGCAAGGTCAACGCCGTGGCGCCGGACGCGACCGCCATGCCCCAGCGGGACAGCATCATCAAAGCGGTGTACGTCGTCGTCTGGACCGATCCGGACCGCGAGCAGGCGAACCTGGACTGGATCCGGCGGTGGTACGCGGCGATGTACGCCGACACCGGCGGGGTGCCGGTCCCGAACAGCGTGAACGACGGCTCCTACATCAACTATCCGGACACCGACACCGCCGATCCGCGATGGAACAGGTCAGGAGTGCCGTGGCACACCCTGTACTACAAGGAGAACTACCGCCGGCTCCAGCGGGTCAAGGCCCGCTGGGATCCGCGTGACCTGTTCCACCACGCCATGTCGATCAGGCTGCCGCGCTGAGCGGGCGCTGAACGACGAGGAACGTGACCGCGGTGAGTACGGCCGCCGCGCCCAGGTAGACGCCGGACTCGGCGACCTGCAACTGCCAGTACGTCCACGAGGTGGCCTCGCGAACGGCGCGGGCGCCGCCCAACTGGACGATGCCCAGCACCGGCACGCTGAGCGCCATCGCGATGTGCGTGTTGCGGGTCACCGCACCCAACGCCGCGCCGAGGGTGAGCGCGAACAGCACCCGGGCGAGCGGGACCAGATCGTGCGACTCGTAGGCGAACCAGCGCATCGGGTCGCCGTCGGCCGTCGGCAACCCCCAGGTGACGACGGCGGTCACCACGACGGCGGCGGTCAGCGCCCCGGCCGCCGCGACCGCCAGCCGGGCGGCCAGCCAGTGGCTGCGCGGCCGGCTCTGCGTCCAGGCCAGCCGGTGGGTGCCCTGTTCCAGGTCGCGGGCCACCAGCGGCACGCCCCAGAACATGCAGACTCCGATGGTCAGGTAGCCGGCGAACAGCTGGGTGATGGTGACGAACTCGGCGTCGACGTGGGCGGCGGCCGTCAATCCGCCGTAGAGGCAGATCAGGATCGCGGCGGCGATGAACGGGAACCGCTGCTGACGCCAGGCGAGCCAGATCATCGGGTGTCCTTCCCGGCCGGCCGACCGGCCGCGACGAGTGCGGGCGCGGGCAGGCAGGCGGCGTCCGGGTTGCGCAGGTACGCCAGCACCAGCTCCTCCAGACCGGGCACCTGCCCGTCGTCGTGGCTGGCCGGCTCTCCGCGTACTGCGGCCGATGCCTGCCGGACCAGCGCGGTGGTCTGCCGGGCCGTGACGCTCAGGTGTACGGGCGGCGGGTCCGCCGCCCGCAGCCGCTGCGCCAGCTCGGCCGGCCCGGTCAGCACCCGGTGCGCCTCGGCCAGCTCGTCGAAGCCGCCGGCGACCTGCAGTCGGCCACGGTTGAGAAGCAGCAGGTAGTCGCAGGTGTCGACCAGGTCGGCCAGGATGTGCGAGGAGAGCACCACGGTGGCGCCGGTGTCGGCGACGGCGGCCATCAGCGCACCCATCACCTCGGTACGGGCCAACGGGTCCAGGTCGGCGAGCGGCTCGTCGAGCAGCAGCAGTTCGGCGCGTTTGCCCAGGGCGAGGGCCAACGCGACCAGGGTGCGCTGCCCACCGGAGAGGGTGCGGACCCGCTGCCGCAGCGGGATGCCGTAGTCGTCGAGCCGGGCCCGCGCCCCACCGGTGTCGAAGGCCGGGTTGGTGGCCCGGCCGAAGTGGAGCATCTCCGCCACGGTGAACCCGGCGAACAGCGGCTTGTCCTGGGCGACGAACGCGACCCGGGCCAGGTCGTGGCCGCCGCCGGTGAGCGGCCGCCCGCCGACCCGGACCTGCCCGGCGCTGGGGGTGAGCAGGCCGACCGCCAGGTGCAGCAGGGTGGTCTTGCCGGCACCGTTCGGGCCGACGAGCGCGGTGACCGTGCCGGCCGGTACGGCGAGCGTGCAGTCGCGCAGCGCCCAGCTGCGGCCGTACCGTTTGCCCAGGCCGGTGGTCTCCAACGCGGTCATCCGGTCCGCCCCGGCTGGTCGTCCGTCGTCCGGGGCGACGCGCCCTCGGCCAGTTCGGCCGCCAGGACGGCGCGCAGGTCGTCGTCGTCCAGGCCGGCGGCGCGGGCGGTGGCGACCCAGGCCGCGAGCTGGGAGCGGATCGCCGGGTCCCAGGCCGCGCGGCGCGCCGACAGCGACGCCAGTACGAAGGTGCCGACGCCGGGCCGGGACTGCACCACGCCGTCGCGTTCCAGTTCGCGGTACGCCTTGTGCACCGTGTTCTGGTTGATGCCGAGTGCGGCGACGACCTCCCGGGCGGTCGGCAGCCGGTCGCCCTCCTGCAGCCAGCCGAGCCGCACCGCCTGGCGTACCTGCTGCACCAACTGCAGGTACGGGGTGATGCCGGACCGGCGGTCCAGCCTGAACTCGATCACGCCGACTCCTATTCTGCTAGGTTGCTAGCAGAATAGCACTATGCCTGTTCGGGGTCGGGTGTGCCGGACGGCCAGGGATCGTGAGCGGCTACCAGACGGGCAGCAGGTCGGGGCCGCCGCCCTTGGCGGAGCGGACCAGCGGGGTGGTGAAGTCCGGCACGTACAGGAAACAGCGGACCCGCAGATCGCCTTCCCACACCGAAGGGTTCCCCGTCCGGAACCAGAACGTGGCCACCCGGTAGGGCAGGTCCTCGTCGACCGGCAGGTCCGCGTAATCGGCAGCCAACCGCAGGCAGCGCTCCTGGATCACCTCGTCCCCGGGCCAGCTGCCGGGCAGGGTGCCGCCGTCGAACGCGCCGACGAACTCGCCGTGGTGCGGCCGGGCGCAGTCGACCGGCTCCAGCGCTTCGAGGTGGTCGTCGCCCCACCGCACGTCGTGGCAGCCCAGCCGCAGCGGACCACCGTCGGCCAGCGTGCCGCGCAGACTCCCGGTCCGGGGCAGCACCGTGCCCCGGAACACACCGCTGATCTCGGTCAGGTCGCAGCGGAACCAGCGGGCCCCGGCGCTCCACGCCGCCTGCGGCGGCACCAGCACGGTCATGTCGAGCAGGCCGTGCTGCCAGATGTCGCCGAGGAACTCGGCGGCCCGGGCCTCGCACTCGACGCGGGCCGCCTCGCGGGCCGGGACGTTGCCGACCGGCGCGGTCGTCCGCTGGGCGTCGGCACCGGTGAAGGCGCCGACGTGAACCGTCTCGACCAGGTGCAACTCGTCGCAGTCGACCGGACGGTAGTACCTGCCGCTGCCCGAGGCAGCCTCGTCGCGGTGACAGGTGCCGGCCTGCGGGACGAAGGTGGTCGGCTCGTCGAACCCGGCCCAACCATCGGTGAGGGTGCCGTCGGTCCCCTGCGGCGGTGTCGCACAGCCGCCCGTCACGGCCAGCGACGCGGCGGCCAGCAGCGCGACCATCCTGGTCCGTAACGGTCGGCGGGTCGCTGGTAGCTGCCGGGTCATTGATAGCCGCCGCTTCACTGGTACTGGATGGGCAGGGCGCTGGAGCCGCCGTCGCGCACCGAGCCGGTCAACAGCGGGTCGGCGCGCCAGGCGAAGCAGCGGATCGTCCTGTCGCCCTCCGCCCAGTCCAGGACGTCGGAGAAGGTGTAGATGGTGCCCACCCGGTACTGCAGGTCGCCGTTGTTCGGCACCTTCGCGTAGTCGGCCACCACCTTGCGGCACCGGGTGTGGACCCGATCGTCGTTCAACTCCACCTCGTCGTACCCCAGTTTGTCTTCCACGTACGTGCCGGCGAACTCGGCCTGGTGCGGGGTGTCGCAGTCCAGCGGTTCGGTCAGCGGCTCGTCGTCGACACCGACCGCCGCCGAGTCGTAGCAGGTCATGCGCAGTGGATGACCGGGTACGTCGAGCGCGCCCTCGATGGTGCCGTACCAGTTGATGAGCGGTCCGCCGGGGCTGTCGACGACGCCGACGTCGCACCCGAACCAGCGGGCCCCGCCGGTCCAGGCGGCGTCGGACGGCGTCACGACCGTCATCCGCAGCCGGGCGGTCTGCCAGGGACCGCCGAGGAACTCGTTCACCCGTCGGTCGCATTCGGCCCGGGCGGCCCGCCGGGCCGGGATCAGGCCGTCGGCCGCGCCGTCCTCGTCGAACGGCACCGCCGGGTCGTCGCCGAGCGTTCCGACGTGCACAGTCTCCACCAGGTGGACCTGAACGCAGCCGACCGGGCGGTAGCTCTCCCAGTCGATGACGCGTCGCTCACCGTCGTGGCAGCTGCCGGCCTCGGGCGTGAAGTGGACTGGTTCGTCGAACGCGGCCCAGCCGTCGACCAGATCCCCGTCCACGCCCGGTGACAGCGGCACACAGCCGGCCGTCGTGGTCAGCGCCGCGGCGGTCAGCAGCGCCGCCAACCTCGCTCGGACACCCCACCGTCGCGCCATGATCCCGCTGCCTCCCCGTTGTCCACTCAAGCCGACGAGGGTACGACACCGGGCGGGTCGCCGACCGGCCGGGCCCGCGACAGCTGTCTACTGAGGTTCCGACCGACGGTGATGCTGTTCAGCGGTCCCGGTGGGCGGCCAGGTCGGCGAACTGGGCGAGCGCCGCACCCGCGTCGGCTTCGGGTCGGGCCGCCGCCAGCCGGTCGAGCGCCGCCGCCCGGTGCCGGTCCGCCTCCCGCTCCGCCCAGTCCCGGCCGCCGGCCTGCTCGACGAGCAGCGCGGCCCGGGTCACCTGCCCGTCGGTGAACGCGCCCGGTATCGCGTAGAGCGAGGCCAGCTCGGCACCGGCCGGTGTGCCGCTGCCCATCGCGAACACCACCGGCAGTGACTTCTTGCGCTGCCGCAGGTCGGCACCGACCGGTTTGCGGGTCACCGCCGGGTCGCCCCAGATGCCGAGCAGATCGTCGACCAGCTGGAACGCCATCCCCAGGTGGTGGCCGTACCGTTTCAGCCCGTCGACCCGGTCCGGGTCGGCGCCGCCGCTGATCGCGCCGACCGCGCAGGCGGCGCCGATCAGCGACGCCGTCTTGCCGGCCGCCATCGCCAGGCAGGCGTCCAACCCCACGGCGGTACGCGACTCGAACGCCACGTCGGCGCTCTGCCCGGCCACCAGATCCAGCAGCACCTGACACAGCTCGGCGGCGGCCGGCGCTTGTCCGCGTACCGTGTCGAAGGCCAGCGCGAGCAGCGCGTCACCGGCCAGGATGGCCTGCGCGTCGCCGAACGCGGCCCCGGCGGTGGGCCGGCCCCGCCGGGTCCGGTCGCCGTCCATCACGTCGTCGTGCAGCAGGGTGAAGTTGTGCACCAGCTCCACCGCGACCGCCGCCGGCACCGCCCGGTCCGCCGGTGCGCCGACCGCCTCTGCGCCGGCCAGCGCGAGACCACCACGTAGCCCCTTGCCCCAGCCGGCGTCGGCCGGGCTGCCGTCGGCGGCGTACCAGCCGAAGTGGTAGCCGGCGACGGTGTGGATCGGGTCGGCGAGCCGGTCGACGGTGCGGCGCAGCTGCGGCCCGATCAGCGCCCGCGCCGCCGCCAGCCGCGCCCAGGCGTCGCGTTGTGCGGTGGTCGCGGCGGTCAACCCTGGCTCCCGAGCAACGTGGCCTCCAGATACTCCTGCGGTGCCGGTTCGGTGGTCGTCCGGGCCGGCTGGTAGCGCTTGGTCCGGCTGGACCAGTCGACGTTGCCGCGCATCCAGCTGCGCATCCCGGCCAGGTAGGGCTCCAGCACCGCCGCCCGGCCGGGGAAGGTCCCCCGCAGCTGCGCCTGCGCGGTCAGGTACAGGTCGGTCTCGGCGTCGATCGCCCGGCACACCCGGTCCACCGCCGCGTCGCGGTCCAGCCCGTGGTGATGGCCGACGATGTACGCCAGGTTGTGCACCTCGCCGAGGGCGCGTTCCTTGTCCAGTGAGTAGATGTCGTTGGTCCAGCAGACCACGTTGCAGGCGGCGTCGAGCGCGGTACGGAACGGCGCGCTGTCGTACACCTCGTCGGGCATGTCGATCCGTTCGACGACGTCGATGAAGTCCATGCAGACGTAGATCGCCCCGGTGTGCCGGCGCTTCTCGATGTAGGTGGCCTCGTCCGGCACGGTGCCGGACAGCCGGTTGCCGGCCTCCCAGGTGGCGGCGGTGGTCAGACACTGCTCCAGGTGCCGTACGAACAGTCGCCGCCAGCGCGCAGTGGCGTCCGGCGCGGTACGCCGCCACAGGTCGGCCAGCGACGACACCGCCCGGGGCAGGTCCCGGCGCCGCGCGTCGGCGGCGCCGAAGTCGTCGGCGGACAGTACCCGCCGCATCGCGGCCATCACCTCGGCGAGGTGCTGCGGGCTGCGTCCGTCGGCGCCGTCGTCCAACTGGTCGTCGACCAGGAACAGCCAGGCGAACCAGTCGGCCATCAGCTCGGCGTGCGCCGCGTCGGCGGTCGGGTAGACCATCGACGCGAACCAGCCGAAGTCGGCGTGGTCGAATCGGGCGCGGGCCTGCTCACGCAGCACCAGTCCGGTATCGCGTACCCAACTGGTCAGGTGCGCGCGGGCCTGTTCGACGTGCGGGTTGAGCTGGTAGGGGAAGCGGTCGAGGGTCCGCTGGACCGGGTCGAGGGTCAGGTGGCTGGCCGTGTCGTCCGTGAAGGTCACCGGTACTCCAGGTTGAGGTGGACCCCGCCCTTGGGGTGCAGGGTGATCAGCGCCTCCGGTCGCACCTCGGGTGCGCCCGGTGGCAGTACGAGCCGGTGCCGGCGGGCCACCGAGGCCAGCACCAGGACCAGCTCGGACAGCGCGAAGTGTTTGCCGATGCAGACCCGGTGGCCGCTGCCGAACGGCACGTACACGTGCTTCGGGCGCCGCGCCACCTGCTCCGGGGTGAACCGCTCCGGGTCGAAGCGTTCCGGGTCGTCCCAGAAGTCGGGGTGCCGGTGCAGCAGGTAGCTGTTGATCAGCATGTTGGTGCCGGCCGGCACCCGGTAGCCGCCGATCACGTCGGCTGAGCTGGCCCGGCGCATGAACTGGTACGCCGGCGAGTAGATGCGCAGCGTCTCGTCGGCGACCATCCGGGTGTACGGCAGCCGGGGCAGGTCCTCGAAGGTCGGCGTCCGGCCGGCGAGCACCGAGTCGACCTCGGCATGCAGCTTCGCCTCCACCTCGGGGTGCCGGGCGAGCAGGTAGAACGCCCAGGACAGGGTGTTCGTGGTGGTCTCGTAGGCGCCGATGCAGATGTTGAGCACCTCGTGGTGCAGCTGTTCCAGGTCCATCCGCTGGCCGTCGGTCTCGTCGACGGTGTGCAGCAGCAGGGTGAGCAGGTCGGTCTCCTCGCCGGTGGGCACCTCCTCGTGCAGCCGGCGGTTGATGAACGTCGACACGAAGGTGTCCATGTCGGCGATCGCGGACCGCAGCCGGCGGTGCCGGGGGGTCGGCACGCTCAGTGGCGGGAACGGGAACCGGAAGAACGCGCCGAGGATCGCGTTGGCCTCGCCGAATGCCCGTTCGAAGGCCTGCGCGATGTCGCCGACCTGCGCGCTGAACAGCGACCGGTTGACGATTCGCAGGGCGAGTTGGCCGATCTCGTCGGTGACGTCGAGGGTGCCGCCCCGGCCGTAATTCCGCTCCCACCGGACGAGCATTTGTTCGGCTTCGTCGGTCATGTTTCGGGTGAAAGAGCTGACCGTACGGGGTGTGAAGTGCGGCGCCATCATCCGCCGTTGCCGTCGCCACAGATCCATGTCCGGGTTGGCGATGAGCCCTTTGCGCAGCACCGGCCGGACGACCTTGAACAGGACGGCGTTCTTGTCGTACTTCTCGCCCTCGTCGACCAGCACATGCCGGATGTAGTCGGGATGGTTGACCAGCACCATTGGGATACCCAGGGGCCGGAACCGGAAAATGTCGCCGTAGCGGTCGACGCCCCGGCCGAGGAAGGCGAGCTGGTCGCGTTTGAAGGCCAGGGTGCCGCCGACGCCGCTGCCCGGCGTGACGGTGGGTATCTCCCGGGTGCCGCCCGGGGCTCGGCTGCGTACCTGCGGGGACATGCTCTTCTCACTTTCCACGGGTCGACGCGGTGGACAGGCCAGCGGCGGTGCGGTGCTGGGGCGGCGGTGATGCGGGGCGGCGGTGGTGCAGGGGTGGCGCGGGGGGCAGGTCAGCGGCGCTGCAGTCGGAGCCGTATGCCGCCCGCCGGGTGCAGCGTGACCAGCGGTGCGAAGCCGACCGGCGGTGCGCCCTCGGGCAGGCTGACCGCGAACGTCTGGGCGAGCATCACGGTGATCAGGTGCAGTTCGGTACGGGCGAAGTGCTTGCCGATGCAGTGCCGCGGGCCGCTGCCGAACGGCTGGTAGGCGTGCCGGGGCCGGGCGGCGACCGCCGCCGGGGTGAACCGGTCGGGGTCGAAGCGGTCCGGGTCGGGCCAGAATTCCGGGTGCCGGTGCAGCAGGAACAGGTTCATCAGCACCTCGGTGCCCTGCGGGATGCGGTAGCCGCCGACCACGTCGTCGGTCACCGCCCGCCGCATCGTCTGCCAGGCGGGGGTGAACAGCCGCAGCGTCTCGTCGATGACCATCCGGGTGTACGGCAGCCGGGGCAGGTCGTCGAAGGTCGGCACCCGTCCGTCGAGGACGCTGTCGACCTCGTCGTGCACCCGTTGCTGCACCTGCGGGTGGCGGGCCAACTGGTAGTACACCCAGGAGATCGAGTTGCTGGTGGTCTCGTACCCGGCGATGATCATCGCCAGGATCTCGTTGGAGAGCTGCTCCGGGGTGAGCCCGGTGCCGGTGACCGGGTCGACCGCGTGCCGCAGCAGGCTGAACAGGTCCCGGTGGTCGCTGTCGCGCTCGTGCTGGCGGGTGTCGATCAGGTAGCGGACGAAGCCGTCCAGGTCCCGGGTCAGTGCCCGGATCCGGTTGCGGGACGGGGTGCGCCAGCTCAGCGGCGGGAAGGGGAACCGGAGGAAACTGCCGAGCCGGCGGTTGACCTCCAGGAAGTCGCGTTCGAACCGGTGGCTGCGCTCGTCGGGCTCGACGCCGAACAGTGACCGCAGGACGATCTTCAGAGCCAGGTCGGTGAGCGGTCCGACGACGTCGACCGGCGCACCGGAGGCGGCCTCCGGCGCCCATCGGTGAATCATGTCCGCGGTCAGGCCGGTCATGTTCGGGGCGAACCGGGCCACGCTGGCGTTGTTGAACGTCGGCTGCATCAGCCGGCGGTTGCGCTGCCAGGTATCGTCGCCGCGGTTGCCGATCAGCCCTTCCCGCAGGATCGCCCGGACCGTACGCCAGAGGAAGTTTTCCTTGTCGTAGTTGGCGTGCTTGTCGACCAGGACATGGTGGATGTGCTCCGGGTTGGTGAGAAATACCATCGGCATACCACCGAGACGTATCCTGAAGATGTCGCCGTGGTTACGGACCGCCTCCTGTAGAAAAGCAAGCTGGTCCCGGCGCATTGCCCGCATCCCGACGAGATTCTCCCGCAGACTGAGCCGTGGAACGGGCCTCGATCTGCTGCGGGCAGCCGGATCTGCGTCGACGCGACGCGGTTCGGTCATGGCGGCCACCTTACCGAAGGTGCCGGCGTAGCTACAATCGGAAATTTTGCATTGCCGGTGGTGGATCTTGGAGCTATTCGAGCCGTCTCCAGCCCCGTTGCGTGATGTCGGTAAAAGGCAGGCAATAACGCATTCGTGCGGATTGTTGGGCCGGCGTACCCGCCGGCGTCGCCTGGTTGCGGACCCGGTGCCGGCCGCCCCGCCGACCGCCCGGTCGGCCGTCCATCGGCAGGTCCGCCGTCGGATCCGGCCGTCGGACCACCCGTCGGGCGGGCGATCGTCGTGGCGGGTGTGGAACGCTTGCTCACGTTCGTAGACTGGCGCGGTGACCGCACCAGCGCCGCTCATCGCGCCCAGCATCCTGGCCGCCGACTTCTCCCGCCTGGCCGACGAGGCCCGTGCGGTCGAGGGGGCGGCGGACTGGCTGCACGTCGACGTGATGGACAACCACTTCGTGCCGAACCTGACCATCGGGTTGCCGGTGGTGCAGAGCCTGCTGCCGGCCACCTCGTTGCCGTTCGACGTGCACCTGATGATCACCGAACCGCGCCGCTGGGCACCGGGCTACGCCGACGCCGGCGCGTACAACGTCACCTTTCACGCCGAGGCCTGCGACGACCCGGTGGCGCTGGCCAAGGAGCTGCGGTCGGCCGGGGCCAAGGCCGGCCTGGCGGTTGACCGGGACACCCCGGTGGAGGACTACCTGGAGTTGCTACCCAGCTTCGACACGCTGCTGATCATGACGATCAAGGCCGGGTTCGGCGGCCAGCGGTTCATCCCCGAGATGCTGGACAAGGTCCGCGCCGCCCGCCGGCACGCCGCCAGCGGCCACCTGGAGCTGCGGATCGAGGTCGACGGCGGGATCGCCGCGGACACCATCGAGCAGGCCGCTGCGGCCGGCGCGGACGCGTTCGTCGCCGGCACCGCCGTGTACGGCGCAGAGGACCCCGCCGAGGCGGTTCGCAGACTCCGGCAGATCGCCGAGCGGACCGCGCCACGGTGGTGAGCCCGGAAGGGGCCGAGTCCCGGCCGGACCTGATCCTGGTCGTCGACGACGACGTCGACATCGCCCGGTTCGTCGAGGTCAACCTGCGGTTGCACGGCTTCGACGTTATGCTCGCCCACGACGGCCAGGAGGCTCTGGAGATCATCGAACGGCACCGGCCCGACCTGGCCGTGGTCGACCTGATGATGCCCCGCATCGGCGGGCTGGACCTGACCCGGCGGCTGCGGGCCGACCCGATGACCGCGGCGCTGCCGATCATCATGCTGACCGCCAAGGGGATGACCGTCGACAAGGTCGTCGGGCTGACCGCCGGCGCCGACGACTACCTGGTCAAGCCCTTCGACACCTCGGAGCTGATCGCCCGGGTCAGCTCTACCCTGCGGCGCAACCGCGAGTACCGCGAGGTGTCCCCGTTGACCGGGCTGCCGGGCAACACCCGGGTCAGCCGGGAGATCACCGACCGGGTCCGCAGCGGTGCCGACTACGCCGTCGGCTACGTCGACATCGACCGGTTCAAGAGCGTCAACGACGTGTACGGCTTCGCCCGCGGCGACGAGTTCATCTCCGCGCTGGCCCGGTGCATGCACCGGGCGGTGGTGTCGATCGGGCTGCCGCCGGCGTTCCTCGGCCACATCGGCGGCGACGACTTCGTGGTGGTCTGCGCGCCCGAACAGGTGCGGCCGATCATCGAGCAGGCGATCCTCGACTTCGAGAAGGCCGCCGACGAGCTGTACGACCCGACCGACGCCCGGCGCGGCTACGTGGAGGTCAAGGACCGGCGCGGCAAACTGCAGAAGGCGGCCCTGGTCACCCTCTCGGTCGGGGTGGCGGTGTCGGCGGGCAGCCGCCGGTTCAGCGACCCCCGCGAGATCATCACGGTGGCCAACGAGATGAAGTCGGTCGCCAAGAGCCAACCCGGCTCGTACATCGCGGTCGACCGCCGGCTGTCCACCAACTGACCTGCCCGAACGGGCCGACGACTGACCTGCTGTCGGGTATCCGACAGTTGTGAGGTCGGTCGCGTCCCTGGCGATGATCCCGGTGTGCCGTGTAACACTCGGAGAAGCACCCACCACGCGCTGGCGGGACTCGGTGAAATTCCGAACCGGCGGTGATCCACGGCGCAAGCCGTGGCCAGCCCGCGACCCGGTCGTCGGAGACGACGCCCGGTGGATCCGGTGAGACTCCGGAGCCGACGGTTGGGCCAGACCGTGCCGACCTGGCACGGACCGGCCCAGACAGTCCGGATGGGAGACAGCGCGCGGAACGGACGCTCAGGTGTGGCGTGCCGACCGGCATCGCCGTACCCGTGCAGCGCCCCGGGGCCGGTCCGTCGTGGCCGCGCGTCGAGGCGTTCCGCCGCCGCCATGCTGTCGCCGGCCACCCCCACCGGGCCCGGCACCTCCCGCCCGCCGCGCACCCCGGCAGGCGAGGAGAAGAGAACGGCCATGGCGATCCTCTCCGAAGACGAGGCGATGCGACGCGCCATCGACCTCGCGGTCCGTGGCCTCGGCTCGGTCAGCCCCAACCCCATCGTCGGCTGCGTCCTGCTCGACCCGGCCGGCCACGTCGTCGGCGAAGGCTTCCACGCCTACGCCGGCGGGCCGCACGCCGAGATCGCTGCGCTCGCCCAGGCCGGCGACCGGGCCCGCGGCGGCACCGCCGTCGTCACCCTCGAACCGTGCAACCACGTCGGGCGTACCGGACCCTGCTCCACCGCACTGGTCGACGCCGGCCTCGCCCGCGTCGTGCTGGCCGTGCCCGACCCCAACCCGATCGCCGCCGGTGGCACCGAGACGCTGCGCGCCGCCGGCATCGACGTCGTGGTCGGGCTGCGCGCCGACGAGGCCGAGAACGCCAACATCGCCTGGCTGACCGCCGTCCGCCGGCGCCGCCCCTACATCATCTGGAAGTACGCCGCCACGCTCGACGGCCGCTCCGCCGCCGCCGACGGCACCAGCATGTGGATCACCTCGGAGGCGGCCCGCGCCGACGTCCACACGCTGCGCGGCACCGCCGACGCGATCATCGCCGGCGTCGGCACCGTGCTCGCCGACGACCCCCGGCTCACCGTCCGGACCCCGAGCACCGGCGGACCCGCCGTCCGGCGGCCGCTGCGGGTGATCGTGGACAGCTCCGGGCGTACCCCGGCCGACGCCCGGGTCCGCGACGCCGCCGCCGGCACCTGGATCGTCACCACCGCAGACGTCGGCGCCGACCACCGCGGCCGGGTCGACCTCACCGCCCTGCTGACCGCCCTCTACGACCGGGGCATCCGCTCCGCGCTGCTCGAAGGCGGCTCGGTGCTCGCCGGGGCGTTCCTACGTGCCGGCCTGGTCGACCGGGTGGTCGGCTACCTCGCCCCGAGACTGCTCGGCGCCGGCCCCGCCGCGCTCGCCGACGCCGGAGTGCACACCATCGCCGACGCCATCGACCTGACCATCGTCGACGTCACCCAGGTCGGCCCCGACCTGCGGATCACCGCCGAACCCCGGCAGAAAGAGGGCTGAGTCGATGTTCACCGGAATCATCGAGGAGCTGGGCGAGGCCGGCCCACTCGACTGGCACGGCGACAGCGGCGTGCTCACCGTGCACGGCCCACTGGTCGCCGCCGACGCCCGGCACGGCGACTCGATCGCGGTCAACGGCGTCTGCCTCACCGTCGTCTCCGTCGACGGGCAACGGTTCGCCGTCGACGTCATGAAGGAGACCTTCGACCGCAGCTCACTGGGGACGCTGCGGCCCGGCGACCCGGTCAACCTGGAACGCGCCGCCACCCTCGCCACCCGACTCGGCGGGCACCTGGTGCAGGGCCACGTCGACGGGGTCGCCACCGTCGTCGGGCGCACCCCCGGCGACCGCTGGGAACAGGTCCGGTTCAGCCTGCCCGCCGGCCTTCACCGGTATGTCGTGGAGAAAGGTTCGATCGCGGTCGACGGCGTCTCGTTGACCGTCACGGAGGTGTCCGACGGCGCGGCCGGCGGGTCCGGCGCGGCCGGCTGGTTCGGCGTCGGACTGATCCCCACCACACTGCAACTCACCACCCTCGGCCGCAAGCCGGTCGGGGCCCTGGTCAACCTGGAGGTCGACGTGATCGCGAAGTACGTGGCGAAGCAACTGGACGGGGCACGGTCCGTCGGCGGGGTCCGCCCGTGACCGCCGCCGGGTTCGGCACCGTCGAACAGGCCCTCGACGACCTGGCCGCCGGCCGGGCCGTGGTGGTCGTCGACGACGCCGACCGGGAAAACGAAGGCGACCTGATCTTCGCCGCCGAACACGCCACCGCCGAACTCGTCGCCTTCATGGTGCGGTACACCTCCGGCTACATCTGCGCGCCGCTGCCCGAAGCCGAATGCGACCGGCTCGACCTGCCACCGATGTACCACACCAACCAGGACCGGCGGGGCACCGCGTACACCGTCACCGTCGACGCCAGGGAAGGCGTCAGCACCGGCATCTCCGCCGCCGACCGGGCACACACCCTGCGGCTGCTCGCCGACCCCGCCGCCGGCCCGGCCGACCTGTCCCGGCCCGGCCACATCGTGCCGCTGCGCGCCCGCGCCGGCGGCGTCCTGCAACGGCCCGGACACACCGAGGCCGCCGTCGACCTGGCCCGCCTCGCCGGGCTGCACCCCGCCGGGGTGCTCTGCGAACTGGTCAACGACGACGGCACCATGATGCGCCTGCCCGACCTGGAGAAGTTCTCCGCCGACCACGGGCTCACCCTGATCACCATCGCCGACCTGATCGCCCACCGGCGGCGGACCGAAACCCACGTCGAGCGGGTCGCGCAGGCCCGGCTGCCGATGCCGTACGGGGTGTTCCGCGCCGTCGGCTACCGGGTCGCCCACGACCCGGCCGAACACATCGCCCTGGTCCACGGTGACCTCGACGATGGTCGTGACGTGCTGGTCCGGGTGCACTCCGAGTGCCTCACCGGGGACGTGTTCGGCTCGCTGCGCTGCGACTGCGGCCCGCAGCTGGACGCCGCCCTGGCCCGGGTCGCGGCCGAAGGCCGCGGCGTGGTGCTCTACCTGCGCGGCCACGAGGGCCGAGGCATCGGCCTGGCCCACAAGCTGCGCGCCTACCAGCTGCAGGACCAGGGTCGGGACACCGTCGACGCCAACCTGGAGCTCGGCCTGCCCGCCGACGCCCGCGACTACGGCACCGGCGCGCAGATCCTGCACGACCTCGGGGTCCGGTCGATCCGGCTGCTCACCAACAACCCGGACAAGGTGTCCGGGCTGACCGGGTACGGCCTGAACGTCGTCGGTCGGGAACCGTTGACCGTCCACCCGCATCCGGAGAACGTGCGCTACCTGCGCACCAAACGGGACCGGATGGGCCACCTGCTCGACGACCTCGACCAGCCGGCCGGCGCGGCACCGGCCGGCCTCGACGGCGCGGCCGATCTTAACGGCGCGGCCGATCTCGACCCGGTCGGCGAACTGTCCGGAGGGCGGGCCTGATGGCCGGATTCGGCGAACCCGGAGTCTCCACCGTCGACGCCGCCGGGCTCGCCGTCGGCGTCGTCGCCGCCCGCTGGCACACCGACCTGGTCGACGCGATGCTCACCCGGGCACTCGCCGCCGCCGACGCCTGCGGCGTCGCCGACGTGCAGGTGGTCCGGGTCGCCGGCTCCGTAGAACTGCCCGTCGTCGCCCAGGCCCTGGCCCGGCGCTGCGACGCGGTGGTCGCCCTCGGAGTGGTGGTACGCGGCGCCACCGCCCACTTCGACTACGTGTGCCGATCGGTCACCGACGGCCTGACCCGGGTGTCACTCGACGAGTCCACCCCGGTCGGGCACGGCGTGCTCACCGTCGAGACCATCGACCAGGCCCGCGATCGGGCCGGGCTGCCCGGCTCGGCCGAGGACAAGGGCTGGTCGTCGATGGTCGCCGTACTCGACGCCGCCCTGGCCCTGCGGGCCGTCCACGCCGTACCGGTGGGCTGAACCTGACCTGTCGAACCGCGCTACCCCGACCCGTCACGTTCCCGCCGCTCGCGCGGTAAACCAGATGCGCTGGTGACACGTCGTAGTGGCGTGACACCCGAACTGGTCACCGACCTGGGCTCGGGGAGGACGATGCCACGACAGCGGGCACAGACGTCGACGTGGGCGGCGGACGAGGCGGTCACCCGCCTGTTCGCCGCGCACTACCGCCCGCTGGTGCGCCTCGCCACCCTGCTGCTACGGGAACCGGGCATGGCGGAGGAGATCGTGCAGGACGCCTACGTGGCCCTGCACAGCCGCTGGTGGCGGCTCCGCGACGCCGACAAGGCACTCGGCTACCTGCGGGTCACCGTGGTCAACCGGTGCCGGTCGGCGATCCGGCACCGACGCGTCGTGCAGGCCCACCTGGCCGCCGCCCGGCCCGACCCCGACGCACCCAGCGCCGAAGCCGGCGCCCTCGACCAGCTCCGCCACGCCGACGTGATCACCGCGCTGCGCGCCCTACCGCCCCGCCAGCGGGAGGCGATCGTGCTGCGCTACTACGCCGACCTGTCCGAGGCGCAGATCGCCGACGCGATGGGGGTCAGCCGGGGCGCGGTGAAGAGCCACACCGCACGCGGCATCGCCGCGCTGCGTACCAGCCTGGACGGCCTGTGATGGACACCGACCACGACAATCTGCCCGGCGACGCCCGCACCGCCGACCTGCTGCGGCGGGCGCTGCACACCGAAGCCGACCGGACCGACGTACGGCCCGACGGGCTGACCGCGATCCGCGGGAAGATCGACGCCCGCCGACGGCGCCGGATGCCGGTGGTGCTGCTCGGCGCCGCCGCCGCGACCGTCGCCGCCAGCCTGGTCGGGGTGGTCGGCTGCCTGCCGCCGGCCCCGCAGCCCGGCCCGCCGTCCGGGGCGGCCAGCGCCGGCCCGGTCCCGCCCAGCGGGGCACCGACCGCCGGGCCGACGGACCGGCCGACCGACCGCGACGGCCCGGTCGCCGGCCCGGCGACCGGTGGTCCGCCGACCGCCGGCGCCGCCGGTCAGCAGGCCGGCACCCCGGTGGCGACCCTGCCGGTCTACTACGCCGGTGCGGCCGACGGCGGCGGGCTGCGGCTCTACCGCGAGTTCCACCGTTTCCAGCTGACCGACACCGGCGTCGTCGCCGAACTGCGGGCAGCGCTCGGCGAGATGCTCACCGCCGCCCGGCTCGCCGACCCCGACTACCGCACCCTGTGGCCGGCCGGGGCCACCGTGGCCACCGTGTGGACCCAGTACGACATCGTCGGGGTCAACATCACCGGAGCCGGGGTCGCCAACCTCGACGCCGCCGGGGCCGCCGCAGCGGTGCAGCAGCTCGCCTGGACCATCGCCGGCGTCACCGGCGGCGACCCCAGGATCCGGCTGCTGCTCGACGGCGAGCCGGTGGACCGGTTGTGGGGCCAGGTCGACACCGGCGACGAGATCACCAAGGGGGCCGCGCTGGACACCCTGGCCATGCTCTGGCTGATCGACCCGCAGCACGGCGACACCGTCGGGTCGACCTTCACCGTGCACCTCGCCGGCAGCGTCCACGAGGCCACCGCCCAGCTGCGGGTCCGCCAAGGCGGACAGGTCGTGCACCGGCAGTACGTCACGCTCGACGCGGGCGCGCCCGGCCGGGGTGAGGCATTCGTCGAGCTGAGCCTGCCGCCCGGTGACTACACCATCGAGGCGTACGAGGAGTCGATGGTCGCCGACGAAGGGCCCCGGCACCTCGTCGACGCGGCGATCACCGTACGGTGACCGGCGCGTCGGCGCACGGACGGCGACCCGCGCCGACCGCCGTACGATGATCAGCAGGTGGACCGGTGCGGACCCGGTGCCGACCCGCCCGGTGCCGGGCTGCCACAATCGGGCACCGTGAAGACGTTCGAGGAGCTGTTCGCCGAGCTGCAGGCCAAGGCGGCGGCCGGGACCCCGGGCTCGTCGACGGTGGCCGCGCTGGAGCGCGGCGTGCACGCCATCGGCAAGAAGGTCGTCGAGGAGGCGGCCGAGGCGTGGATGGCCGCCGAGCACGAGACCCCCGACCGGGCCGCCGAGGAGATCTCCCAGCTGCTCTACCAGGCGCAGGTGCTGATGCTGGCCACCGGACTGGAACTCAAGGACGTCTACCGACATCTCTGACCCGCCCTTGCGACCGTGACCCTCACCATCGTGTGACCCTCACACCCTCGACAGGAGCGAGACCGAGATGCTGCGCATCGCCGTGCCGAACAAGGGCACCCTCTCCGGACCGGCCGCCGACATGCTGCGCGAGGCCGGCTACCGCCAGCGCACCGACCCCAAGGACCTGGTCTGCCGCGACGAGGCCAACGACGTCGAGTTCTTCTACCTGCGGCCCCGCGACATCGCCACCTACGTCGGCAGCGGTGAGCTGGAGCTCGGCATCACCGGCCGGGACCTGCTGATCGACTCCGGCAGCCCGGCCGAGGAGCTGCTCGACCTCGACTTCGCTCCGGCGAAGTTCCGGTTCGCCGCCCGCCCGGAGACCCTGACCCGGGTGCCGGAGCAGATCGCCGGGCGACGCATCGCCACCGCGTACCCCGGGGTGGTCGAGAGCTACCTCGCCGAGCACGGGCTGAAGGCCGAGGTCGTCCGGCTCGACGGCGCGGTCGAGAACGCCATCCGGCTCGGTGTCGCCGACGTCATCGCCGACGTGGTGGAGACCGGTGCCACGCTGCGCCAGGCCGGCCTGGTCACCGTCGGCGAGCCGATCCTGCGCTCCTCGGCGGTGCTGGTGCACCCGGCCGGCACCGCCACCACCGGCCAGGCCGACCAGCTGATCCGCCGGCTGCAGGGCGTCCTGGTCGCCCACCGGTACGTGATGCTCGCCTACGACGTGCGCGCCGACCTGCTGGAGCAGGCGACCGCGCTGACCCCGGGCATCGAGTCGCCGACCATCTCGCCGCTGCACCGCGAGGGCTGGGTCGCGGTGCAGGCGATGGTCCGCCGCGCCGAGGTGCACCGGATCATGGACGAGCTGTACGAGGTCGGCGCCCGCGCCATTCTGGTCACCTCGATCCACGCCTGCCGCCTCTGACCGCGATCACGCGGCGGGTCCTGCCGCCCTGGCTGGCGTTGACCGTCACCGGGCTCGGCGGGGTCGCGTCCGCGTCGCAGAGCGCGGTCAACGCCGAACTCGGTGCCCGGATGGGCAGCGCACCGGTCGGCGCGATCGTCAACAACATCGGTGGCTCGTCGCTGATCGCCCTCGGGCTGCTGCTCTTCCCGTCGATGCGGGCCGGGCTGCGGACCCTGCGGGACGCCCGGCTGCCCTGGTGGGGCTATCTCGGTGGGATCGGCGGTGGATTCTTCGTGGTCGCCGCCACCTACGCGGTGCCGGTGCTCGGCGTGGCGGTGTTCACCATCGCCCAGGTCGCCGGCAACAGCCTCGGCGGGCTGACGGTGGACCGGGTCGGGCTGGCCCCGGCCGGCCGGCTCGCCGTCACCGGCCCCCGGGTCGCCGGGGCGGTGCTCGGCGTCGTCGCGGTCGCCGTCGCCCAGGTCGGCCGCCCGGTCGGGCAGCTGACGGCCGGGTTGGTAGCCGTCGCCGTCGTCGCCGGACTCGCGGTCGCGGTGCAGTCGGCGCTCAACGGGCGGGTCGCCGCAGCCAGCTCCACCACCGCCGCCACGGTGGTCAACTTCGCTGTCGCCACCCCGTTCGTGCTGGGCACGGCGGCGCTGCTCGGCGCGGTCGGCGCCGCGACGCGGGGCGGCTGGCCGGGGGAGTGGTTCCTCTACCTGGGCGGCCTGTTCGGGGTGCTGGTGATGATCGGCCTGCTGGTCGGGGTGCGGTCGGTGGGTGTGCTGCGGACCGGGCTGGCCGTGCTCGGTGGGCAGCTCGTCGGCGCGCTGCTGATCGACGTGCTCGTCCCGGGCGGGCCGTCGACCGGTGCCGGCATGCTGGTCGGCGCGGCGCTGATCCTGCTCGCCGTCGTCGTGTCCGGTCGCGGCTCCACTCCCCGTACGGGTGACGCCGGTTCCCGAGGTGGATCCGGGGTTGGTGCGGGAAGGTAGGGAGGATTCGGATTCCCGACCGGCCGGAGGTTCCTCATGGCACTACTCGACACGACCACGTGGCACGGCATGATCTTCAGCGACGGCTGGACCGAGGCGGCCGGCGGTACCATGGCCGTCATGTGCCCGGCCACCCGGCAGGAGATCGGTCGGGTGGGTGTCGGCAACGCCGACGACGTGACGCGGGCCTGCGTCCGGGCCGCGCAGGCGCAGCACGACTGGGCCGCCACCAGCTACCTGGAGCGGGCCGCCGTGCTGCGCCGGGCCGGTCAGCTGTTCGAGCGCTACGCCGACGACATCGGTGGCTGGCTGATCCGCGAGGCCGGGTCGGTGCCGCCGAAGGCCGAGGTGGAGACCACCACCGCCGCCCAGGAGTGCTACGAGGCGGCCACCCTGCCGTCGCATCCGACCGGCGAGATCCTGGCCAGCGGTCAGCCCCGGCTGAGTCTGGCGCGTCGGCTCCCGGTCGGGGTGGTCGGCGTCATTGCACCGTTCAACTTCCCGCTGATCCTGTCCATCCGGTCCATTGCACCGGCCCTGGCCTTGGGCAACGCGGTGGTCTTCAAACCCGATCCGCGTACGGCGGTCTGCGGTGGGGTGTCGATCGCCCGGGTCTTCCAGGAGGCGGGTCTGCCCGACGGGCTGCTGCACGTGCTGCCCGGCGGGGCGGACGTCGGCGAGGCGCTGATCGCCGACCCCCGGGTCCGGGTGGTCAGCTTCACCGGTTCCACCGCCGCCGGGCGCAAGGTGGGCGAGGCCGCCGCCCGCCACCTCAAGCGGGCCCACCTGGAGCTGGGCGGCAACTCGGCGTTGATCGTGCTGGACGACGCCGACCTGGACCTCGCGGTCTCGGCCGGCGCCTGGGGGTCGTTCCTGCACCAGGGGCAGATCTGCATGGCTACCGGTCGGCACCTGGTGCACGAGCGGATCGCCGACCGGTACGTCGAGCAGTTGGCGGCCAAGGCCGACCACCTGCCGGTCGGGGATCCGGCGGCGGCGCAGGTGGCGCTCGGCCCGATCATCGACGAACACCAGCGGGACAAGATTCATTCGCTGGTCACGGCCAGCGTCGACGCCGGGGCCCGGCTGGCGGCCGGCGGCACCTATGAGGAGCTGTTCTACCGGCCGACGGTGCTGGCCGACGCCACCCCGACCACTCCGGCGTTCGCCCAGGAGGTGTTCGGCCCGGTCGCGCCGGTGGCCACCTTCGCCGACCTGGACCAGGCGGTCGCGTTGGCCGGCGACACCGAGTACGGCCTGTCGCTCGGCATTCTGAGCCGGGACGTGATGAAGGCGATGGCGCTGGCCGACCGGATCCCCAGCGGCATCGTGCACATCAACGACCAGACCGTCGACGACGAGGCGGTGGCGCCGTTCGGCGGGGTGGGCGCCTCCGGCACCGGCAGCCGGTTCGGTGGACCGGCCGCCAACATCGAGGCGTTCACCGAGACCCAGTGGCTCACCATGCAGGGCGACGTCAGCCGGTTCCCGTTCTGACCCCGGCGGACCGGCCGTCGAGGACGGCCGTCGATCCGCCGGCGGTACGCGATGTCCGTCACAGACATCGTCGCGGCTGGCTGTGACAGTGACCGGGTGACACCACCGGACCACCCTACGCCGGCCACCACACCGCCCCGGACGGCGCAGCGCAGGCCGGCCGCGCGCCGTCTCGCCGGGGTGCTGCCGCCCTGGCTGGCGCTGGCCGTCGCCGGGCTCGGCGGGGTGGCGTCCGCGTCGCAGAGCTCGGTCAACGCCGAACTCGGTGCCCGGATGGGCAGCGCCGCCATCGGAGCGGTGGTCAACAACATCGGCGGATCGCTGCTGGTCGCCGTCGGGCTGCTGCTCCTGCCGTCGATGCGCGCCGGGTTGCGGACCCTGCGGGCCGCCCGGCTGCCCTGGTGGACCTACCTCGGCGGGGTCGGCGGGGCGTTCTTCGTCACCGCCGCCGCCTACGCGGTGCCGGTGCTCGGGGTGGCGGTGCTGACCATCGCCCAGGTCGCCGGCAACAGCCTCGGCGGCCTGGCAGTGGACCGGGTCGGGCTGGCCCCGGCCGGCCGGCTCGCCGTCACCGGGCCCCGGCTGGTCGGGGCGCTGCTCGGCATCGGCGCGGTGGTGGTGGCCCAGGTCGGCCGGCCGGTCGGGCAGCTCGCGGTCGGGGTGATCGCGCTGGCGGTGGCCGGTGGGCTGGCGGTGTCGGTGCAGTCGGCGCTGAACGGGCGGGTCTCGGCGGCCAGCACCACCGCGATGGGCACGGTGGCGAACTTCGTGGTCAGTACGCCGTTGGTGCTGATCGCGGCCGGCCTGCTCGGCGGCTACCGGGCGGCGGCCGGCCGGGCGTGGCCGGGCGAGTGGTACCTCTACCTCGGCGGGCTGTTCGGTGTCTGCATCGTGGTGGCGCTGCTGGTCGGGGTCCGGTCGGTCGGGGTGCTGCGGACCGGGCTCGGGGTGGTCGCCGGGCAGCTCCTCGGGGCGCTGCTGATCGACGTCCTGGTCCCCGGCGGTCCCGGCGTCAGCCCGGGTCTGATCGCCGGTGCCGCGCTGATCATCGTCGCGGTGCTGGTGTCCGGCCGGGGCGCCCGCCGGTCCCGGCAGGTCGGCCGCGATGGTGCGGTGGCAGACTTGACCGGGTGGCAGACGAGCCGACCTATCCGACCACCGAGCTGACCGGGCCGCCGCTGGTGGTGCGTGCCCGCCGGCTGCGGGTGATGTGCTGGTCGCTGGCCGCCGCGCTGCTGCTGGTCTTCACCGCGGTCAGCTTCGGCCTGCGCGGGTCCACCGGCGCGAATCTGGGCAGCTTCCAGCGTGGTGACCAGGCCGCCATGGTCGGTCTCGGCCTGGTGGGGGCCGCCGTGATCCTGTTGTTCACCCGGCCCCGGGTCGAAGCCGACGCCGACGGGGTACGGGTGCGCAACGTGCTGCGCTCCTACCAGCTGCCGTGGTCGCTGGTCACGGCGGTCCGCTTCGACCGGGACGCCGCCTGGGCCAGCCTGGAGCTGGCCGACGACGAGCTGGTGCCGATGCTCGCGCTGCAGTCCGTCGACCGGGAACACGCCGTCGAGGCGGTCCGGGAGTTGCGCCGGCTGCACGCGGCGGGCCACGCGACGACCCCCGCCGGCTGACGCCGCGAGCTGACGCCGGGGTGACACCACGTCGGCGGGCACCGTGGGTTGACACTGGACCGGGCGTACGGCTATGGCCGGAGCCTGGTAGGCTTGTCGCGTCGACCACGCTGCCCTCGACCGGTGGCGCCGGCGCGAGCCGGCAGCCGTGCGGGAGCAGTCGCGAAAGCGGAGCGCCTGCTCCCACCCGTACCGCGGACCACCGTCCAGCGGGCGGGTCCGGTCTCCCGACGGCGGTCCGTCCGCCGCCGGGCCGACGCCGTCGACGGCGTCACCGACCGGTCGAGCAGGCCCTGGCATGTGCCAGGGCCTTCTGCTTTCCCGGGGCGTCCCCAACCGGGGGCCGGCCCGGGGTGCGACGGCACCACGGAGATTACCGACTCGAGGAGGCCCCATCAGCGTCGAACCACGCGTGAACGAGCAGATCCGGGCACGTGAGGTCCGACTGGTCGGCCCTGAGGGTGAGCAGGTGGGCATCGTCCCGCTGGAGCGCGCCCTGCAGCTGGCCGCGGACGTCGACCTGGACCTGGTTGAGGTTGCGCCGATGGCGCGCCCGCCGGTGTGCAAGCTCATGGACTTCGGCAAGTTCAAGTACGAGAGCGCACTCAAGGCGCGCGAAGCACGGCGTAACCAGCAGCAGACCGTCATCAAGGAAATGAAGCTCCGACCCAAGATCGACCCGCACGACTACGAGACCAAGAAGGGTCATGTGGTGCGGTTCCTCAAGGCCGGAGACAAGGTCAAGGTCACGATCATGTTCCGGGGCCGGGAACAGAGCCGGCCGGAGCTGGGCTACCGGCTGCTGCGCCGGCTCGAATCGGAGATCTCCGACCTGGGGTACGTCGAGGCCGCGCCGAAGCAGGACGGCCGAAACATGATCATGGTGTTGGCCCCGCACCGGGCCACCAAGGCCGCTGCGGCCGCCGCGACGGCGGCCCGGGGCGGCGGAGCCTCCCGGGACCGGGAATCCGGTGCCGTCGAGGCACCACCACCGGCCGCCACGGCCGGACCCGCCGGGAACACCGGCGAGTGACAGGGGAGAGACGCGACACATGCCAAAGATGAAGAGCCACACCGGTATGGGCAAGCGGGTCAAGGTGACCGGCCGTGGCAAGATCCTGGCCGAGCAGGCAGGTAAGCGCCACCTGCTGGAGGGCAAGCCCTCCACCCGGACCCGCCGGCTCACCGGCACCGTCGAGGTGTCCCCGGCCGACGTCAAGCGCATCAAGAAGCTGCTCGGCCGCTGACGCGCGCCACTGACCCGAAGGAGTAGGTGAAATGGCACGCGTCAAGCGGTCCGTCAACGCCCAGAAGAAGCGCCGTACCCTGCTGGAGGACGCCAGCGGCTACCGGGGCCAGCGGTCCCGGCTGTACCGCAAGGCCAAGGAGCAGGTGCTGCACTCGATGCAGTACGCCTACCGGGACCGTCGCGACCGCAAGGGCGACTTCCGGCAGCTGTGGATCACCCGGATCAACGCGGCGGCCCGCGCCAACGGGATGACCTACAACCGCCTCATCCAGGGCCTCAAGCTGGCCGGTGTCGAGGTCGACCGCAAGGTCCTCGCGGACCTGGCGGTCAACGACGCCACCGCGTTCGCCGCCCTGGTGGAGGTGGCCCGCACGGCGGTCGCCGCCGAAGGCACCGGCGGCGCGGCGGCCCAGGCCGCCTGAACCGGCGCGACCCTGACCCGCACGTGGCACGAATCGAGGCGTCCGGCATGACCGCACCACGGCCAGCCGGGCGCCTCGACCGTGTCCCGCCCACCACCGGCGGCGGGGCCGACCACCGGCAGCCGACGTTCACCACCCGTACCCCCAGGATCGTGGCCGCCCGGCGGCTGCACCGGCGCCGCGACCGCGACGTCACGCGGCGCTTCCTCGCCGAAGGCCCGCAGGCCGTCCGGGAGGCGCTCGCCGTGCCCGGCCTGGTCCGCGAACTGTTCACCACCGCCGCCGGGCGTACCCGGCACACCGACCTGGCCGTCGCGGCGGCCAGCGCCGGTATCGACGTCTCCACCGTCGACGACGCCGCGCTCACCGCGCTGGCCGAGACCGTCAACCCGCAGGGCGTCGTCGCCGTCTGCGACCACCTCGACGTCACCCTCGACGGCGCGCTGCACCGCCGGCCCGCGCTGGCCGCCGTGCTGGTCGAGATCCGCGACCCGGGCAACGCCGGCACCGTGCTGCGCACCGCCGACGCCGCCGGTGCCGGCGCAGTCGTCTTCGCCGGTGCCGCCGTCGACCCGTACAACGGCAAGTGCGTCCGGGCCAGCGCCGGCAGCCTGTTCCACGTCGACGTGGTCCGCCACGACGACCCGGCACACGTCGTCGACGACCTGCGCGCCGCCGGCCTGCGGGTGCTCGCCACCACCGGCCACGGCGACACCGACCTCGACGAACTCGCCGACTCCGGGGCGCTGGCCGCGCCGACCGCCTGGCTGTTCGGCACCGAGGCGCACGGACTGCCGGCCGAGCTGGCCGACCGGGCCGACGCCCGGGTCCGGGTGCCGCTGCACGGCCGCGCCGAGAGCCTGAACCTGGCTGCCGCCGCAGCCGTCTGCCTGTACACTTCGGCCAGAGCACAGCGCCCAGGGAGGCCCACGCGATGAGCGTCAGTGACCAGCAGATGCGCCGCCACCGGCGCCGTGGTCGCGGTGTGCCACCTCGTCGGCTGTTTACCCGGCCCGCCGGTTCCGGCGGGCGGCAGGGCTGACCGAACCCCTTTCTGCCTGCGTACCCCACCGGCGGGCTGCGGCAGCGCCGCGCGTCCGTAGACTCTTGCCGGTCATCGGCCCCGGTGACCGCACGCCGCGAGGGAGTGCCCGCACGCCATGACCTACCGCAACGACCCATACGATCCGAAGCAGGTCGCGCTGCTCGACCCGGCCGCGCTCACCGGCGCGGTCGCTGACGCCGAGAAGGCGTTCGCCGCCGCCGCCGACCTGGACGCGCTGACCGCGCTGCGACCCCAGCACCTCGGCGACCGCGCCCCGATCTCGCTGGCCCGCCGGGAGATCGGCGCGTTGCCGCCGGCCGCCAAGTCCGACGCCGGCAAGCGGGTCAACGAGGCGCGTACCGCCGTGCAGGCCGCGTACGACGCCCGGCGCGGCGAACTCGAAGCCGAACGGGCGCTTCGCGTGCTCGCCGAGGAACGCGTCGACGTCACCCTGCCGTACGACCGCCGCCCGCGCGGCGCCCGGCACCCGCTGACCACCCTGATGGAACGCGTCGGTGACCTGTTCGTCGGGATGGGCTACGAGGTCGCCGAAGGCCCCGAGGCCGAGCTGGAGTGGACCAACTTCGACGCGCTCAACATCAGCCCCGACCACCCGGCACGTGGCCTGATGGACACCTTCCACCTCGACCTGCCCGGTCTGGTGCTGCGTACCCACACCTCACCGGTGCAGGCCCGCACCATGCTGACCCGCACCCCGCCGATCTACGTGGTCTGCCCGGGGCGGGTATACCGCACCGACGAACTCGACGCCACCCACACCCCGGTGTTCCACCAGGTCGAAGGGCTCGTCGTCGACCGGGGCATCACCATGGCGCATCTCAAGGGCACCCTGGACCACTTCGCCCGGGCGATGTTCGGTGCCGACGCCCGGACCCGCTGGCGGCCGCACTACTTCCCGTTCACCGAGCCGTCCGCCGAGTTCGACGTCTGGTTCCCGCAGCACCGCGACGGGCCACGGTGGGTCGAATGGGGCGGCTGCGGCATGGTCAACCCCCGGGTGCTGCGGGCCTGCGGCATCGATCCGGAGGTCTACTCCGGATTCGCGTTCGGCATGGGCATCGAACGCACCCTGATGTTCCGCCACGGCATCAGTGACATGCGCGACATGGTGGAAGGCGACGTGCGGTTCACCCGCGCGTTCGGGATGGAGGTCTGAGACATGCGGATCGCACTTTCCTGGCTGCGCGAACACGTCGACCTGCCGGCCGACCTGACACCGCAGCGGCTCGAAGACGCCCTCGTCGGCCTCGGCCTGGAAGTCGAGTCAATTGTCGACCTGGCCGGCACGGTCACCGGTGCGCTCGTCGTCGGCGAGGTCCGCGAGATCGAGGAACTCACCGGCTTCAAGAAGCCGATCCGGTTCTGCCGGGTCGACGTCGGCACCGCCAACGGCACCGGTGAGCCGCAGGAAATCGTCTGCGGCGCCACCAACTTCGCCCCCGGCGACAAGGTCGTCGTCATCCTGCCCGGCGGGGTGCTGCCCGGCGGGTTCGCCATCGGCGCCCGCAAGACCTACGGGCGCAACTCCAACGGCATGATCTGCTCCGCCCGTGAACTGGGCGTCAGCGACGACCACGCCGGCATCATCGTGCTGCCGCCGGACGTCACCGCCGCGCCCGGCGACGACGCCCGGCCCGTCGTCGGCCTCGACGACGTCGTGGTCGACGTCGAGATCACCCCCGACCGGGGGTACGCCATGTCGGTACGCGGGATCGCCCGGGAACTCGCCCAGGCGCTCGGCGTACCGTGGCGGGACCCGGCGGCGGTCGACGCACCCGGCGCCACCGACACCCCGGCGTACCCGGTCGAGGTCCGCGACACCGTCGGCTGCGACCGGTTCGCTGCCCGGATGGTCCGCGGCATCGACCCGACCGCGCCGACGCCGGCCTGGATGGCCCGCCGGCTGACCACCGCCGGGGTACGCAGCATCAGCCTCGCCGTCGACATCACCAACTACCTGATGCTCGAACTCGGCCAGCCGATGCACGCCTTCGACGCCGACCGGCTCGCCGGGCCGCTGGTGGTCCGCCGCGCCGTCGCGGGGGAGAAGCTGACCACCCTGGACGGAATGGCCCGGGTGCTCGACGCCGAGGACATGGTGATCTGCGACGACACCGGCCCGATCTCGCTCGCCGCGGTGATGGGCGGCGAAACCAGCGAGGTGGTGCCCGGCACCCGGAACGTGCTGTTCGAGGCCGCGCACTGGGATCCGGTGATGGTCGGGCGTACCGCCCGGCGGCACAAGCTGTTCAGCGAGGCCGCCAAGCGGTGGGAACGCGGCGTCGATCCGGCGCTGCCGCTGGTCGCCATCGACCGCGCCGTCGCACTGCTCACCGCACATGCCGGCGGCGAGGCCGGCGCGGAGATCCTCGACCTCGACCACGTCGCCCCGCAGGCCCCGATCGTTCTCGACGCCGGGTTGCCGGCCCGCCGGATCGGAGTGGCGTACCCGCCGCAGCGGGTCGTCGAGGTGCTGGAGGCGATCGGCTGCACCGTCGCCACCGCCTCGACCGCCGGGGTGGCCAGCGCCACCACCGTCGCCACCGGTGTGGCCACCGCCACCTCGGCGGCGTCGGCACCCGACGACGGTACGGCGCCGCTGGTCGTCGCTCCGCCGAGCTGGCGGCCCGACCTGACCGACCCGGCCGACCTGGTCGAGGAGGTGGCCCGGTTGGACGGCTACGACAACGTGCCCAGCGCGTTGCCGCCCGCCCCGGCCGGGCGCGGACTCACCGACGCACAACGGCGTCGCCGGTCGGTGGCGCGGGCGTTGGCCGAGGCCGGGCACGTCGAGGTGCTCTGCTACCCGTTCGTCTCCCCGCAGGCCGCCGACGACCTGGGGCTGCCCGCCGACGACCCGCGCCGCGACGCGGTCCGGCTGGCCAACCCACTGGCCGACACCGACCCGCTGCTGCGGACCAGCCTGCTGCCGCCGCTGCTGGCGACCCTGCGGCGCAACATCGGCCGGGGGCAGCGCGACGTCGCCCTCTACGAGATCGGCGTGGTGTTCCAGCCCCGGCCGGGTGTCACCGCACCACCGGCGATGGGCGTCGACGACCGGCCGGCGCCCGAGGTGTTCGCCGCCGCCGACGCCGCCGTACCGCACCAGCCGTGGCACGTCGCGGTGGTGCTGGCCGGTGAGGTGGAGCCGGGCGGCTGGTGGGGCGCGGGACGCCCGGCCAGCTGGGCGGACGCCGTCGAAGCCGGCCGGATCGTGCTCGACGCGGCCGGCATCCCGGCCGACCGGGTCGAGGTCCGGGCCGGCGAGTACGCACCCTGGCATCCCGGCCGCTGCGCCGAACTGCTGGTCGACGGGGTCGTGGTCGGCCACGCCGGGGAGCTGCACCCGGCGGCGGTCGCCGCGCTGGAACTGCCTCGGCGTACCTGCGCGATGGAGCTGGACCTGGACGCGGTGCCGCCGGCTCCGGTCGTGCCGGCACCGGACTTCGCCAGCTTCCCGCCGGCGTTGATCGACGTCGCGCTGGTCGTCGACGAGGCCACCCCGGCGGCGCAGGTCCGCGCCGCGCTGGTGGCCGGGGCCGGCGAGCTGCTCGAATCGGTCCGGCTCTTCGACGTGTACGCCGGCGAGCAGCTCGGCGCCGGGTGCAAGTCGTTGGCGTACAAGCTGGTGTTCCGCGCCCCGGACCGGACGTTGACCGTGGAGGAGGCGGTGGCGGCCCGCGACGGCGCGGTCGCCGAGGCCGCCACGCGGCTCGGCGCCACCCTGCGCGGCGCCTGACCGCACCGACGCCGGGGCCCCGGCCCGGTCTGCCCGTTGTCGCGGGCGGGCCGGGCCGGGACCAGCGGGCCGGGCCGGGACTGCCAGCGACCGTGGTCAGCGCCGCAGCAGCGCGGCGAGGTCGACGGCGTCGGCCATCGCGGCGCAGCCGGCGTCGTTGGGGTGCAGGTGGTCACCGCTGTCGTACCCGCTCGCCAGCCGGGTCGGATCGGTCGGGTCGGCCAGCGCCGCCGCGAAATCGACCACTCCGTCGAACGCGCCGCTGGTCCGGATCCAGTGGTTGACGTCGCGCCAGATCTCCTGCCGCTCGGGGGTGTCCAGGAAAGATCCGCCGAACGGCGGCACGGTGCCACCGAAGATCGGCAGCCCTGTGCCCGGGTCTGCGCGATCACCTGCTGATAGCCGGCGATGATGTCGGCCGCCGGGGCGCTGTAGCCGATGTCGTTGGTGCCCTCCAGGAGGATCACCGCCCGGACCCCGCTCTGGGCGTAGACGTCGCGTTCCAGTCGGGCCAGCGCCGGCACCCCCAGTACGGTTCGCCGTCGCGTGGGGCGAGCAGCCGGTTGCCACCGAGCCCGGCGTTCACCACGGACAGGGTGGGTCCGGGGCGGTCGTGCAGCCGGCGGGCGAGATGGTCCGGCCAGCGCTGGTTGGCGTTGCCGGTGGTGCTGGCGGTGTCGGTGATCGAGTCGCCCAGCGCGACGACGCTGCCGACGACTCTGGGGCCTGCCTGTACGTCGATGCCGTCGACCAGCATCCAGCACGGCGTGTCGGCGTATCCGTCGGCGGTTGGTGCGGTCGCCCGGTCCCCGGCCGCGAGGTGGTTGCCCTGGGCGGTGAACGGATGGTTGGTCACCGGCCCGGTCGGCTCCGGTACGTACACGCTGACCAGCAGGGTGCTGAGTGCGGCGACCCGCAACGGCACCGGGTCACTGAGTGCCCGCCCGCCGGCGGCGACGGTGACCTCCCGCTGCCCGCCGAAGGTCAGCTCCCGCATCGAGCCGGGGACGGCGGTCGCACCGTCGCGCTGGACGGCGACCGACGCCCGGCCGATCCGCAGTGCCCGGGTGCCGAACGTGTTGGTGACCCGTACCCGCACCGCCGTGCCGCGGGCGCTGACGAAGGCGACGTTGCGGACGGTCTGGTCGGCCAGGCCGTCCCCGGCCGGGCAGTCCGACCAAGGGATGGTGCTGCCCTCGACCGGGCTGGGTGCCCAGGCGGCGACCCAGGTGGCCGGGTTTCGGTCAGGGGCAGCGGACCCAGTGGGGATGATAGAGGGGGATCGATGTCTTTGGTGGCTGGTCGGGGTACCCGTCGTCGACGGCATCCGACCTGGCCGCCGGCGGGATCTCTTGCCGGCAACGGATCCGGTGCGGGGTTCCGGGTCCGGGGCCGACCGACCCTCCGACTAGGATCGGACGATGCCTCGGTGGCGCAGGGCACGTCTCATCGCTGGCGCGGCGATCGCCGCGCTGGCCGTTGCCGCCTGCACCGGTGGCGAGTCGCACTGGGGCTGGTTCCTCGCGCTCACGGTCGGGCTGCCGTACGCTGTCCTCGCTGTCCCGACGCGCTGCGGTGAGTCGTTGTGGGACGACGGCGACTGTCCGTACCTCGGGTCAGGTCTGCTGGTCGGCTGTCACCTGCACCGCCTCGACAAGATGGAGCGGCTGCTCGGCGCGCAGCCACGGACCCGGGCCGGCAGCCGGCTGAGCGGGTCGCCCGCCGGGGTGCCGGCGGATCGGGCCCCTGCCGTGGCGCGGCACGTCCGGGAAGGTCTGGGCTTCGTCGTCGCGCTGCTGGGTGTCGTGTCGGGTCTGCTGATCCTGCTCGGGCTCACGTCGGCCGGATAGCTGACGACCGGGTTAGCCGTCCACCGAAACGGTATCGACCGATTTGGATTAGTTGGCCGCGCTCGTGGCCGGTGTTCCGGTCGATGACGTGGCTACTTTCAAATAGCGGGACGCCTTCGGCGAGATGCCGTGAAACGGGTGTCCTCCAGTCGTCGTCCAGTGCGTATCCAGTGATCTCCAGTACGTGTTCAGATGGTCGCGAAAAACTCGGCAACGGCAGTGAAATGAACCGGTAACATTGCTGTATGTCCATCGACGCTCTGTTCTGTGACACACGTACTGGTGAGGGGTAAATGGTTTCCGCTCGGCACGTTTCGGCCAGTCAGAACGGTGAGCTGGGCGCCTGCGTCAAGGCGTGGCGCCACCGGCTGTCACCGGATGGAGATCAAGAGCGGGACGGGCGCCGCCGTCGCCGGGCGAGCGTCACGCAGGAGGAGATCGCCGACCTTGTCGGAGTGAGCGTCGTCTGGTACAGCAATCTGGAGCGCGGTGTCCGCGCCAACTACTCCGACGCGTTCCTCGACTCCGTCGCCGAGGCGTTGCGACTCGGCCGGTACGAGCGGGAACTGCTCTATCTGCTGGCGGTCGGCCGGATGCCCCCGCCGTCGTTGACCGGGACGTCCGCCGCGGTCGTGGGCCCCGCCCTGCGCCAGTTCGTCACGGGCCAACGCTGGGCGACCTACGTACTCGACCGGTACGCCCGGGTGGTGCAGCACAACGAGGCGTGCGAGACCTACTACCCCTGGCTACGCGACGAGCGCAGCTACCTCCGGTGGCTGTTCACCGCGCCGGACGCCCGGCGCCGGCTGGTCAACTGGGCGACGGACTGGGTCGCACCGCTGCTCACCCAGATGCGCATCGCCCGGGCGCGGCACCCCGAGGACGCCGACATCGCCGCCCTGGTCGACTCCTGTCTGGACACCGATCCGGAGGTCCGGTGCCTGTGGGAGGCGCACTCGGCGCGGGAGTGCGTGGCGCGGTCGCGGCGGGGGATCCGCCTGGCCAGTGACCACCGGACCACCATGGTCGACGTCGTGACGCTGACCGATCCGGGCACGAACGAACTGCAGGTCGTGTCGTTGCTTCCGGTGGCCGAGCCAGCCTGACACAAACTGCCAGTTGGCCAAACTGACAGCTTCTGGTCAACCTGCGGGCCACTGGGCAGGATGCAGATACCTGTTGGCCTGAGTCGATGTGACTCGGCTGCTGTACGACGTGAACCGGAGGTTGATCATGAACCCGTTCGATGACGAGAACGGCACTTTCCTGGTTCTGGTGAATGCCGAGGGCCAGCACTCACTGTGGCCGGAATTCGCCGAGGTCCCGGCCGGCTGGACCGTGGCGTGGGGGCCGGGCGAACGGGAGGCGGGGCTTCGGTACGTCGAGGAGACCTGGCTGGACATGCGACCGAAGAGCCTCGCTCTCGCGATGCAGCGGGCTGACAAACAGAACTGAACCGACCTTCAGGGCAACGACAGCAAGTGAACGTCCGGCGGGAGGAAATCATGGTCGACACCGATCAGCACTGGCCGTTGAGCAGTGAGCAGCAGCGGCTGTGGTTCCTCGACCGGCTGGCGCCGGCGAGTGCGGCGTACCACGTGCCGGTCTCGTGGCGGTTGTCGGTCGCCGTACCGCTGCCGGTGGCCGTCACCACCGTGCGCGGCGTGCTGGCCCGTCACGGCGCGCTGTTCGTGGCCTTCGAGGAGGTTGCCGGTGCCCCCGTGCAGCGTCCGTTGCCGACCCGTGAGTTCCCCGTGGAGATTCACGACCTGACCGGATGCCCGGTGCCCGACCGCGACGAGCGGTGTGCCGAAGCGATCAGGGGCACGGCGCGGACGCCGTTCGACCTCGCCCGTGGGCCGCTGGTGCGCGCCGTGCTGTTCGTCGTCGACGACGCGGTCACGCTGGTCCATCTGACGTTCCACCACATCGCCATGGACGGTCTTTCGCTGCAGATCGTCGAGCGGGAACTCGCCGCCGGGCTGGGCGGTGGGGCGGCAGAGACGCGACCCCCGGCGGTGGAGTACGTCGACCACTGCGTCGCACAGCAGCGGTGGCTGGCCGCAGACCGCTCCCGACAGGACCTCCAACGGCGGGTCGAGCAGTTGCGTGGCGCGCCGGAGCTGCTCGAACTCGGCCGGGACCTGACCCGACCACGGGACTTCACCTATCGTGGCGAAACCCTGCGGTTCGCGATGGCTGCCGACGTGCGCGACCGGGTCCGGTCGTTGGCCGCCCGCAGCAGCGTCACGCCGTACATGGTGCTGTTGGCGGCCTTCAACGCCTTCGTGCACCGGCAGACCGGGCAGACCGACCTGGTCGTCGGTACGCCGGTCGCGGGCCGGGGCGACAGCCGGTTCCTGGACGTGGTCGGGCTCTTCGCCGGCACCCTGGTGCTGCGGACCGACCTGAGCGGGGAACCGACCTTCGCCTCCGTCGTGCAGCGCACCCAGGAGTCCGTGCTGTCGGCGCTGGAGTACGCCGGTGTGCCCTTCGACCAGCTGGTCAACAACCTCGTGCCGCAGCGGACGCCGAGTCACGCCCCGTTGGCCCAGGTGCTGTTCGCGTACCACGAGAACGGTCCGGACAGCGCCGCCGACGGCGCGGTGCTGACCCGGGAGTTCGTCTCCACCGACACCGCCAAACTGGACCTCACCTTCACCGTCTACGACACCGGCGACCGGTACGACGTCGAGATCGAGTACTGCACCGACCTGTTTCTGCGCGACTCGGCCGAGTACTTCTTCCGGCACTGGTCGCAGCTGCTGGTCAGCGGCCTCGACCAGCCGACCCTGCCGGTCGGCCGGCTGACCCTCGCCGACCCGGCGGAGCGGTCGTTGGTGGCGTCGTGGTCGGTGGCCGATGGTGTCGTGGGGTCGGAGTCGGGGTCGGGGTCGGCTGCGGACGTGGGTGTGGTGTCGGTGGATGGGTTGGTGGGTCGGCAGGTGGTGCGGTCGCCGGGTGCGGTGGCGGTGGTGTGTGGGGATGTGTCGTTGACGTACGGGCAGTTGTGGGAGCGGTCGGGTCGGGTTGCGGGGTTGTTGGTGGGGTTGGGGGTTGGTGCGGGTTCGTTGGTGGGGGTGTGTGGGTCGCGGTCGGTGGATCTGGTGGTGTGGTTGTTGGGGGTGTTGCGGGCGGGTGCGGCGTATGTGCCGTTGGATGTTGATTATCCGGCGGAGCGGTTGTCGTTGATGTTGGTGGATTCGGGTGTGTCGGTGGTGGTGGGGGGTGTTGGTGCTGCTGGTCGGTTGCCGGTGGGTGGTTGGCGGGTGGTGGAGGTTGATGGTGAGGGTGTGGCGTCGTCGGAGGAGGTTGTGGCGTCGTCGGAGCGGGTGTCGTCGGGGGATGGTGCGGCGTATGTGATCTATACGTCGGGTTCCACCGGCCGGCCGAAGGGCGTCACCGTCACCCACCGCAACGCGGTCCGGCTGTTCACCTCGGCGGCCCGGGACTTCAGCTTCGGTCCCGACGACGTCTGGTCGATGTTCCACAGTGCCTCGTTCGACGTCTGCGTCTGGGAGATGTGGGGTGCGCTGAGCACCGGTGGCCGGCTGGTCGTGGTGCCCTACTGGGTATCCCGCAGCCCCGAGGACCTGTACGCGCTGGTCCGGGACGAAGGCGTCACCGTGTTCAGCCAGACCCCGTCGGCGTTCGTCCAGTTCGAGGCTGCGGACGCCCGGTCGGCGGACCAGCTTCGGCTGCGGTACGTCATCTTCGCCGGTGAGGCGTTGGACCACGGCTCGGTGCGGCGGTGGGGCCGTCGCCACGGCTGGGACAGCCCGCGACTGGTCAACATGTACGGGATCACCGAGACCACCGTGCACAACACCTTCCGTACCGTCGGGCCGGACGACCTCACCCGAGCGCTCACCCAGATCGGCCGACCGCTGGCGGACCTGACGATCCACGTTCTCGACCAGCACCTGCGCCCCTGCCCGATCGGCGTCGTCGGGGAGATGTACGTCGGCGGGCCGGGGGTCAGCCGGGGCTACCTCGGCCAGCCCGGGTTGACCGCCGGACGATACGTGGCGGATCCGACCGGCGGCGTGCCGGGCGCCCGCCTCTACCGCAGCGGTGACCTGGCCCGGCTGCGCCCCGACGGCAACCTGGAGTACGCCGGCCGGGCCGACACCATGGTCAAGGTCCGCGGCTTCCGGGTCGAGCTGACCGAGATCGAGGCCGTGGCCAGCCAGTTCCCCGGCGTCACCGGCGCGGTGGTCACCATCCGCCCGGACGACGCGGGTGCCCCCCAGCTGATCGGCTACGTGGCGACCGGCGCGGAGTCGACGGTGTCGATCGTCGAGCTGCGGCAGTGGCTGGCCGACCGCCTGCCGGACTACATGGTGCCGGCGAGATTCGTCGAACTGACGGCGATCCCGTTGACCCCGAGCGGCAAGACGGACCACCGGCGACTGCCCGACCCCGCCGAGGTGCGCCCGGCCGGCAGCGGCGAGTACGTCGCACCGGTGGGCCCGGTCGAACAAGGCCTCGCCGAGGTCTGGGTCGAGGCGCTCGGCGTGGCGCAGGTGGGCCGGCACGACAACTTCTTCCACCTCGGCGGCGACTCGATCCGCAGCATCCGGGTACTCGGCGCGGCGCGGGAGAACGGTATCTCGTTCGAGCTGCAGGAGCTGTTCCACCGCCCGACGGTCGCTGAGCTCGCCGAGGTGTGCACCGTCACGGACGTGCCGCACGCCGTGCGTCGCGAACCGTTCGACCTCGTCGACCCCACCGACCGGGCGCAGCTTCCGGCGGGCCTCGTGGACGCCTATCCGATGACCGCCCTGCAGGTGGGCATGGTCTACGAGATGTCCCGCGACCCGGAGCGGTTGCCATACCACAACGTGGACAGCATGGCGGTCCGTGCGCCGTTCGAGTTCACCGCCTTCAAGAAGGCGGTCGACCACGTCGTACGCCGGCATCCGATCCTGCGTACGGCGTTGTCGTTGACCGACTACAGCGAGCCGCTGCAACTGGTGCACCCGGAAGCCGACCTGCCGGTCGGCTGCGAGGACCTGCGTGACCTGGCCGAGCCGGCCCAGGACGAGATCATCCGGGACTACCTGGAGCACCAGCGGGTCACCCCGTTCGACCACGACCGTCCACCGCTGTTCCGGATGTACGTGCACCGCCGCTCCGACGACGTCTTCCAGTGGACGCTGACCGAGCACCACGCCGTGTTCGACGGCTGGAGCCTGCACTCGACGCTCAGCGAGATCCTGCAGGTCTACCTCGGTCTGCGCGGCGGCGTCGAGCCGCAGCAGCGGCCGTTGACGTCACAGTACCGGGACTTCGTCGAGCTGGAACGCGCCGCCGTCACCTCGGCCGAGACGGAGCGGTTCTGGCGCGAGCGGCTGGCCGACGCCCCGGACACGAGGCTGCTGCGGTGGCCGGACGGCCCGGTGCCGCAGTTGGCCGGCGAGGACCGGTTCGACGGCGAGTGGTGGTACGCGACGGACGAACGTCAGCGGTACGGCTCGGTGGAGACCCTGCTGAGCCTGCAGTTGTGCACCGCGTTGCGGGAGCTGGCCGACCGACGCGGCACCGCGCTGAAGACCCTGTTCATCGCGGCCTGTCTGCGCGCGGTCGGCTACGCCACCGGCACGACGGACGTGCTGGTCGGCGTGACCGCCAACGGGCGGCCGGAGGAGCGCGGCGGCGACGAGGTGCGAGGGCTGTTCCTGAACACGCTGCCGTTCCGGCTGCGGCTGCCGGACGGTCGGTGGACCGACCTCGTCGACGCGGTCTTCGCGGCCGAGCGGGACATGCTGCCGCACCGCCGGTTCCCCCTGTCCGAACTGCAGCGCAGGCTCGGTCTGGACCGGGCGGTCAACGTCAACTTCGTCTACAACCACTTCCACGTGATGGCCGAGGTCCTGGCCGACCGCAGCACCGAGATCCTGGACGGCAAGATCGGCAGCTTCTCCACGGTCCGCGCCGAACCGACGAACTTCCCGCTCAACATCGGCGTCGTGCGCGACCCGGTCTCCGACCGGGTGCTGCTGGCGATGGACTTCCACACCGACGCGCTGCGGGCCGAGCAGGTCCGGCTGCTGCGCGACTACTTCGTGGCCGCGCTCTGGGACATGGTGGGCGACCCGGACCGGCGCTACCTGCGGGAACCGCTGGCCGGCGCGGCGGAGCGGTCGTTGGTGGCGTCGTGGTCGGTGGCCGATGGTGTCGTGGGGTCGGAGTCGGGGTCGGGGTCGGTTGCGGACGTGGGTGTGGTGTCGGTGGATGGGTTGGTGGGTCGGCAGGTGGTGCGGTCGCCGGGTGCGGTGGCGGTGGTGTGTGGGGATGTGTCGTTGACGTACGGGCAGTTGTGGGAGCGGTCGGGTCGGGTTGCGGGGTTGTTGGTGGGGTTGGGGGTTGGTGCGGGTTCGTTGGTGGGGGTGTGTGGGTCGCGGTCGGTGGATCTGGTGGTGTGGTTGTTGGGGGTGTTGCGGGCGGGTGCGGCGTATGTGCCGTTGGATGTTGATTATCCGGCGGAGCGGTTGTCGTTGATGTTGGTGGATTCGGGTGTGTCGGTGGTGGTGGGGGGTGTTGGTGCTGCTGGTCGGTTGCCGGTGGGTGGTTGGCGGGTGGTGGAGGTTGACGGTGAGGGTGTGGCGTCGTCAACGGATGGGCTTGGGTCGGGGGGTGTGGCGTCGTCGGAGCGGGTGTCGTCGGGGGATGGTGCGGCGTATGTGATCTATACGTCGGGTTCCACCGGCCGGCCGAAGGGCGTCACCGTCGGACACTCCGCCGTCGTCCGGCTCCTGCAGTGGGGCGAACGCTTTCTCGGCGCCGGTCCCGACGACGTCTGGTCGATGTTCCACAGTGCCTCGTTTGACTTCTCGGTCTGGGAGATGTGGGGTGCGCTGAGCACCGGCGGCCGGCTGGTCGTGGTGCCCTACTGGGTCTCCCGCAGCCCGGACGACTTCCACCAGCTGGTGACCGAGACCGGGGTGACCGTCCTCTGCCAGACCCCGTCCGCCTTCGCCCAGTACGAGGGTGCCGACGCCCGGCTCGGCCAGCCGCAGGCATTGCGCTGGGTGATCTTCGGCGGTGAGGCGTTGGACCACGGCTCGGTGCGCCGGTGGGGCCGTCGCCACGGCTGGGACAGCCCGCGACTGGTCAACATGTACGGGATCACCGAGACCACAGTGCACGTGACCGCCCGTACGCTCACCGCCGCCGACCTCGACGGCGGTCTCAGCCAGATCGGCCGCGAGGTCGCCGGACTGACCGCACACGTCCTCGACCCGGCGCTCGCGCCGGTACCCCTCGGCGCGGTCGGTGAGCTGTACGTCGGTGGCGCCCGGCTGGCGCAGGGCTACCTCGGACGACCCGGTCTGACCGCGCAACGGTTCGTCGCCGACCCGTACGGCGCCCAGCCGGGTGGCCGGCTGTACCGCACCGGCGACCGGGTACGCCTGCGCCCCGACGGCGACCTGGAGTACGCCGGCCGGGTCGACAACATGGTCAACGTCCGTGGTTTCCGGGTCGAACCTGGCGAAATCGAAGCCACCCTGGCCGCGCATCCGCAGGTCGGCGCCGCTGTGGTGGCGGTGCGTGACGACGGCGCCGGGCATCCCGCACTGGTCGGGTACGTGGCACCGGTGGGTACGGCCACCCTGGTCGACGCCGAGGTCCGCGAATGGTTGCGGCGGCAGTTGCCCGAGCACATGCTGCCGGCCCGGATCGTGGTGCTCGACTCGCTGCCCCTCACCCCGACCGGCAAGGTGGACCGGGCGGCGCTGCCCGAGCCACAGGTCGACGGGGCACGGACCGGGCCGCCGCCCAGCACCGCGACGGAACGGATCCTCTGCGAGATCTACGCCGACCTGCTCGGCGTGCCTGACCTGGGCGTCGACGGCAGCTTCTTCGAACTCGGCGGCGACAGCATCATGTCCATCCAACTGGTCAGCCGGGCGCGCCGGGCCGGCCTGGCGATCAGGACCAAGGACGTCTACGAGCACCGCACCGTGCGGGCCCTGGCCACGGTGGTGACCACGGCGGACCGGACGGTCGCCGACCAGCCGGACGACGGGGTCGGCGCCGTGCCGCTGACACCGATCATGGCCTGGGCCCGGGAACGCGGCGGCCCGATGGCCGCGTACAGCCAGTCGTTGCTGGTCCAGGTGCCCGCCGCGCAGACTTTCGACCAGGTCCGGGACGCGCTGCAGGCGCTGCTCGACCACCATCCCGCGCTGCGGATGCGGGTCCGGTCCGCCACCGCTGGCGACACTGACGGCGACGGCGACGCGCCGTGGGAGCTGGAGATCCCCCCTGCCGGGACGGTACGCGCCGAGAACTGCCTGCGCAGCGTGGACTCTTCCGGCAGCAGCGGCGGGCAGCGTACGGCGCTGATCCAGGCCCAGGAGCAGGCCGCCCGTGATCGGCTCCACCCGAGCGAGGGTGAACTCGTCCAGGCGGTCTGGTTCGACGGTGGCCCCACCGGCGACCACCGACTGCTGCTGGTGATCCACCACTTCGCCGTTGACGGCGTCTCGTGGCGGATCCTGCTGTCCGACCTGCGGTCGGCCGGTACGGCGCTCGCCGCCGGTCACCCGCCGGTGCTGGAACCGGCAGGTACCTCGTTGCGGCAGTGGGCCGGCCGCGTCGCGGCGGTGGCCGACGAACCGTCGGCGGACGAACAGCTCCCGGCCTGGACCGCGCTGCTCGACCGGCCGGAGCCGACACTCGGTGCCCGTCCGCTCGACCGCCGGGTCGACGTCTTCGATCGGCTGCGGACGGTGTCCCGAACGGTGGCGCCGGACTGCACCCGGGCGGTGCTCACCACCGCCCCCGCCGCCTGGCGCACCGGTGTCAACGAGATCCTGCTGACCGCACTCGCGCTGGCGATGCCGCCGTGGCGCGCCCGGCGGGGCCGGGACGCCGGCAGCGACGTCCTGCTCGACCTGGAGGGCCACGGCCGGGACGGCCTCGTGCCGGAGGCCGATCTGTCCCGCACCGTCGGCTGGTTCACCAGCATCCATCCGATCCGCCTGGACGCCGGGCCGGTCGACTGGGCGGAGCTGGTCGCCGGCGGCCCGCAGACCGGGGCGACCGGCGTCCCGCAGGCCGGCGCGGCGGTCAAGCGGATCAAGGAACAGCTGCGCGCGGTGCCCGCCGGCGGCCGGTACGGCGCGCTGCGCTACCTCAACGCCCGGACCGGTCCGGCGCTGGCCCGGATGCCGGTACCCCAGGTGGCGTTCAATTATCTCGGCCGGTTCTCCGCCGCCGAACCCGCCGACTGGGGACTGGCCGCGGAGAGCACCGCGCTGAGCGGCGGAGGCGATCCCCGGCAGCCGGTCACCCACGTGCTGGAGATCGGTGCCGTGACCGTCGACGGCCCGGCCGGCCCGCAGCTGCGGACCACCTGGTCGTGGCCGGAGCAGGTACTGACCGAGGCGGAGGTGGCGGACCTGGCGGACGCCTGGCACACCGCCCTCGAAGCGATCGTGGCCAGCTCGACGACGTCGGCGGCCGGCGCTCCCACGCCGTCGGACCTGCCGCTCGTCACGCTGACCCAGGACGAAATCGACGACCTTGAGCAGGAGCTGTCGCAGCAGCAAGGAGCGATGTGATGAGTACGTCCAACATCGAGGACATTCTGCCGCTGGCACCGCTGCAGGCCGGGATGATGTACCACTCCTGGAACCAGACCACCGGCCCGGAGGTGCAGACCGCCCAGCTCATCCTGGACCTGTACGGTCCGCTCGACGTCGGCGCGATGCGCGCCGCCGCGGCCGACCTGCTGCGCCGGTATCCCAATCTGCGGGCGAGTTTCCGGGAACGCCGCTCGGGCGCGCCGGTCCAGGTGATCGTCAGCCGACCGGAACTGCCGTGGACCGAGGTGGCGGTGGCCCCGGGCGACGACCCCGCCGAGGCCCTCGCCCGGCACACCGAGACGGACCAGGGCCGCAGGTTCGATCTGCGGACGGCCCCGCTGATCGCCTTCCGGCTGATCCGGGTCGACGACGAACGGCACCGGCTGGTCGTCACCTACCACCACATCCTGCTCGACGGCTGGTCCACCGCCCTGCTGGTCCGGCAGCTGTGCGAGTCGTACGAGCGGCACGAGCACGGTGCCGGCGGCTCGGCGGCACCGCCGCCCGCGGCGTACCGGGACTTTCTCGCCTGGCTGGCGGCGCAGGACCGGCCCGGCGCGGAGCAGGCCTGGCGCGCGGCGCTCGCCGACCTGGACGGTCCGACCCGGGTGGCCGCGCCCGACCCGACCCGTACCCCGGTCTGGCCGGCCAGCCTGCCGGCCGAGCTCAGCCGGGAAGCCACCGCGGAGCTGGTCGGGTTCGCCCGCCGTAACGGACTTACCGTCAACACCATCGTGCAGGGCGCCTGGGCGCTGCTCGTCGGGCAGCTGACCGGGCGCAGCGACGTCGTGTTCGGCGCGGCGGTGTCCGGCCGGCCGGTCGACCTGGCCGGCGCCGAAACCATGATCGGCCTGCTGATGAACGTCGTCGCGGTGCGGGTACGGCTGCGCCGCGACGAACCGCTGTCGGCGCTGCTGGCCCGGATTCAACACGAGCAGGCGCAGCTGTTCGAACACCACCATCTGGGCCTGGCCGAGATTCAGAAGGTGGCCGGCACCGGCGAGCTGTTCGACACCTGCGTCGCGTTCGAGAACTTCCCGGAGACCGGCGACCTGCGCTGCGGGCAGGTGCGGGTGAAGGTGGGCGCGGACGACGCCGCGCACTATCCACTGAGCCTGAACGCGGCCGGCGGGCCACAGCTGCGACTGCGCTTGTCGTACCGCCCCGACCTGTTCCCGGCCGGCTTCGTCCGTGGCCTGCTGCGGCGGTTCGTCCGGCTGCTCACCGAGCTGCACGCCACCGCGCGGGAGCGCACCGGGCGGCTCGATCTGCTCAGCTCCGACGAACGCCACCGGCTGTCCACCCAGGGCCGTAACCCCGCGCCGGTGCCGGTGGCGACCCTGCCGGAGCTGGTCGAGGCGCGGGCGGCCGAGACACCCGAGGCGGTAGCGGTGCGCTGCGGCGCGCGCAAGCTGACCTACCGGGAGCTGAACGCGGACGCGAACCGCCTCGCCCGGGTGTTCGTCGACCGGGGGATCGGCCCGGAGCAGTTCGTCGCCCTCGCCATGCCCCGCGGCGTCGAGCTGGTGACCGCGATCCTGGCCGTGACCAAGGCCGGTGCCGGCTACCTGCCGGTCGACCCGGAGTATCCCCGCCCGCGCGTCGAACAGATGCTCGCCGACGCGGCGCCGGCCTGCGTGGTGTTCGCCGACGGGGTCGCCGCGCCGGTGGCCCGGGCCGCCGCCGACGCCGCCGGACTGTCCTGTCTCGACCTGGACGATCCGGCCCTGCTGCGGGTGCTGCCGGGGCAGCCGACCCATGACCTCACCGACCGGGAACGCCGCACCGTGCTGCGGCCGACCCATCCCGCGTACGTGATCTTCACTTCCGGCTCGACCGGTCGTCCGAAGGGCGTCGTCGTCACCCACCAGGGCGTCAGCAGTCTCGCCGCCACCCAGGCCGACCAGCTCGGCGTGGACGGCCGGGCCCGGGTCCTGCAGTTCGCCTCGCCCAGCTTCGACGCCTCGTTCTGGGAGCTGTGCATGGCGCTGACCTCGGGCGCCGCCCTGGTGGTGCCGACCGAACGGCTGCTGGTCGGGGAGCCGCTCGCCGCGCTCGTGCGGGCCCACGGGGTCACCCACGCGACGCTGCCCCCGGCGGTGTTGTCCCAACTGCCCGTACAGCCGTTGCCGACCCTGCGGTCCCTGGTGCTGGCGGGTGAGGCGTGCCCCGCCGAGCTGGTGACCCGGTGGGCGCCGGGACGTCGGATGGTCAACGCGTACGGCCCGACCGAGACGACGGTCTGCGCCACCATGAGCGCCGGACTGCCGGCCGATGGCCTGGCCGCCGGCGTTCCCGTACCCATCGGTCGCCCGGTGCGCAACTGCCGGGTGTACGTGTTGGACGACAGCCTGCGGATGGTGCCCGCCGGGGTGGCCGGTGAGCTGTACGTCTCCGGTCGCGCGTTGGCCCGCGGCTATCTGCGACGGCCGGGGCTGACCGCGACCCGGTTCGTGGCCGACCCGCTCGCCGGAGCCGGCGAGCGGATGTACCGCACCGGTGACCTGGTGCGCTGGCGCCCCGACGGTGACCTGGAGTTCGTCGGCCGGGTCGACGAGCAGGTGAAGGTGCGCGGCCACCGGATCGAACCCGGCGAGGTGGAAGCCGTGCTGACCCGCCACGACGCGGTCGGCCAGGCGGCGGTCGTCGTCCGGGAGGTCGGTTCGGGGGGCCGGCAGCTGGTCGCGTACCTGGTCGGTGCGGCGCCGACCGGCAGGATCGACCCGGCTGCCGTGCGTACCTTCCTCGCGGCCAACCTGCCCGAGTTCATGGTGCCGAACGTCTTCGTCCCGCTGGCCGCCCTGCCGTTGACCCCGAGCGGCAAGGTAGACCGGCAGGCCCTGCCCGCGCCCGACGCGGCACCGGCGGCCGTCGACGAGAATCCGGACAGCGCCGTCGAGAAGCTGCTGGGCGACCTGTTCGCCGAGGTGCTCGGGCTGGACCGGGTCGGGGTGCGGGACAGCTTCTTCAGCCTCGGCGGGGACAGCATCTCCTCGATCCAACTGGTGAGCCGGGCGCAGAGCGAAGGGCTGGCCATCCGGCCCCGCGACGTCGTCGCGCACCCGACCGTCGCCGAGTTGGCCGCCGTCGCCGAACGTGCCGCCGGCGAGGCGCGCGACGCCGCCGTCAGACAGGCCGACGACGGGCTGGGCGAGCTGGACCCCACCCCGATCATGGAGTGGCTGCGGACCGCCGGTGGGCCGGTGGACGGCTACTACCAGTCGATGCTCGTGCACACGCCGGCGGACCTCACCGAGCCGGGTCTCGGCGCCGCGCTGCAGGCCCTGCTGGACCGGCACGACACCCTCCGGATGCGACTCGTCCGGTCGTCCGACGTCGACGCACCGTGGCGCTTCGACGTGGCGGAGCCGGACAGCGTGCCGGCCACCTCGGTGCTGACCCGGGTGGCCGTCGACCCGAACGCGTCGGAGCCGGTCCGGCAGGAGACCGTTGCGGCGCAGGCGGCCGCGGCGCAGGCCCGGCTCGCGCCGGAGAAGCGGGTGATGCTGCAGGCGGTCTGGTTCGACTCCGGCCCGGGGCATCAGGGCCGGCTGCTGCTGGCCGCCCACCATCTGGCCGTCGACGCGACGTCCTGGCGGATCCTGCTGCCGGACCTCGCCGCCGCGTGGGCGGCCGTGTCGGCCGGCGAACGACCCCAGCTCGCACCGGTCGCCACGTCGTTCCGACGCTGGTCGGCACTGCTGCGGCAGGAGGCGACCCGGCCGGTCCGCATGGCCGAGCTGGACCGGTGGCACCGCACGCTCGCCGATCCGCCGCCGCCGCTCGGCGACCGACCCCTCGACCCGGCCCGCGACACCGCCCGTACCGTGCGGTCGCTGATCCAGCGCGTCCCGGCCGAGCTGTCGGCGGACCTGCTGGGCCGGGTGGCCGACGTGCTGCACGCCGGCGTCGACGAGGTGCTGTTGGCCGCGTTGACCATCGCGGTCGCCGCCGACCGACCCGGTGGGCTGCTGCTCGATGTGGAGAGCCACGGCCGGGCCGAGCTGGCCGCCGACGTCGACCTGTCCCGCACCGTCGGCTGGTTCACCAGCCTCTACCCGGTACGGCTGGATCCACCACAGGTCGACTGGCCGGACGTGTGGGCCGGCGGACCCGCCGTCGGCCGGCTCGTCACCTGGGTCAAGGAGCAGGTCAGATCGGTGCCGGACAACGGAATCGGGTACGGACTGCTGCGGTATCTGAACCAGGACACCGCACCCCGGCTGGCCCGGCTGGACCGCCCGCAGATCGGCTTCAACTACCTCGGTCGACTGGCCGGCCACCAGGACGGGCCGCACGGCGACTGGACCCCCGTACCGCAGGGCGCGTTCGGCGGTGACGTCGACGCGGACATGCCGCTGCCCCACGCGGTGTCGCTGAACGCGATGACGGTCGACCACGCCGACGGACAACAGCTGCAGGCCAGCTGGACCTGGGCCGGCGAGGCGGTACCCGACGCCCGGGTCCGCGACCTCGCGGACAACTGGCTGCGCGCGCTGCGGGTCCTGGCGCGCAGCACCAGGACACCGGCGGACCGTGGCCGTTCACCGTCCGCCAGCCTGATCCCGTCGGACTTCCCGCTGGTCCGGGTCGGCCAGGACGAGCTCGACGCGATCGGCGCCGAGTACGCCGACCTGGCGGACCTGCTGCCGCTGGCGCCGCTGCAGGAAGGCATCCTCTACCACGCGACGTACGCCGGTGCCGGTGCCGACCTCTACACCGCCCAGTTGACGATGGAACTGACCGGCCCGGTGGACGCCGCCGCACTGCGCCGGGCGGCACGGGACCTGCTCCGGCGTCACCCCAACCTGAGCGCGGGTTTCCGGCAGCGGATCACCGGGGCGCCGGTCCAGGTGATCGGCACCGGGGTGCAGGTGCCATGGCAGGAGGTCGACCTGTCGTCGCTGACCGACGAGCAGGCCGACGCCGAGGTCGCCCGGATCGCCGACGCCGAACGTCGCCGCCGCTTCGACATGAGCCGACCTCCGCTGCTGCGGTTCAGCCTGATCCGCCGGGGCGCCGACCGGCACGTGCTCGGCCTGACCCATCACCACATCCTGCTCGACGGCTGGTCACTGTCCCTGGTGGTACGCGACCTCATCGCGCTGTACGAACACCACCTGGGTGCCGGGGCCCCGGCACCGGCCGAACCGTTCCGTACCTACCTGTCCTGGCTGACCCGCCGGGACCGGCCGGCCGCCGAGGCGGCGTGGCGCCGGGCGCTGGCCGGCCTGTCCGAACCGACGCTGCTGGCCGGCCCGGGTGCCGCACACCCGACGTCGTTCCCCCGCGATCTCACCGTCGAGCTGGACGATGAGCTGACCGCCGCGCTGACCGCCCTGGCCCGCGAGCGGGGAGTGACCGTCAACACCGTGCTGCAGGCCGCCTGGGGGGTCCTGCTCTGCTATCTCACCGGGCGCGACGACGTCGTGTTCGGCACCCCGGTGTCGGGTCGCCCGCCGGACATCCCCGGTGTGGCGGAGATGGTGGGCCTGTTCCTCAACACGCTGCCGGTGCGGGTACGCACCGATCCACGGGAACGGTTCACCGACCTGTTGGCCCGGCTGCACGGGGAGCAGGCGGCGCTGGAGCCGTACCACTTTCTCGGGCTGGGCACGGTACAGAAGCTCGCCGACACCCCGGGCGCCCTGTTCGACACGCTGTACGTGTTCGAGAACTACCCGGTCGCGCTCGACGGTGCCCCGACCATCGGCGAGGCCACGGTGACCGGCGTCGACGGCCGGGACGCCACGCACTACCCGTTGGCCCTCGTCGTGCTGCCGGGGACCAGGATGCAGGTGCGGCTCAGTCACCAGGCGGAGCTGGTCGATCCGGCAACCGCCGAGGCGGTGCTGACCCGGTTGCACGCCGTACTGCGCGCGGTGGTCGCCGAACCGGCGATCACGGTGGTCGGGTTGTCCCTGCTCACCGGGGCGGAGTCGGGCCTGATCGCCGAGGCCAACGACACCGATGCCGCCCCTGCTGTCCGCGCGGCCGACGCCGGCACCGCCGCTGCCGAGGTGAGTCTGTCCGGACTGTTCGAGGCCCAGGTGGCCAGGACACCGGACGCGATCGCCGTACGCGACGGCGCCGACGAGCTGAGCTACGCCGAACTCAACGCCCGGGCCAACCAGCTGGCCCACCTGCTGATCGGTCGTGGGGCAGGACCGGAGCGGGTGGTGGCCGTCGAGCTGCCCCGCTCCGTGCCGAGCCTGGTCGCGATCATCGCCACGGTCAAGACCGGTGCCGCGTACCTACCGGTCGATCCGGACCTTCCCGCCGCCCGCCGGGCGCTGATGATCGGTGACAGCCGCGCCGTCTGCGTCGTCGGGACCCGGGAGGGCCTCGACCAGTTGGTCGAGGCCGGCGGCCCGCCCGCCCACGGCCTGGCGGTCGACGACCCGGTGACGACCGACCAGCTCGGGCGGCAGCCGACGACCGACCCCGGCGACCGGCAGCGGCACGACCCGTTGCTGGCCGGACATCAGGCGTACGTCATCTACACCTCCGGCTCGACCGGTCGTCCGAAGGGCGTCGCGGTGCCGCACTCCGGCATCGCCAACCGACTGGTGTGGATGCAGGAGCGGTTCCGGCTCACCCCCGAGGACCGGGTACTGCACAAGACGAGCCTCAGCTTCGACGTCTCCGTCTGGGAGATGTTCTGGCCGCTGGCGACCGGTGCCAGCGTCGTCGTCGCCAGCGGCCGGGACCAGCGGGAGCCGGCGCGGCTGGCCCGACTGATCGCCCGGCACCAGGTCACCACGATCCACTTCGTACCATCGGTGCTGGCCGCCTTCCTGACCGAACCGGTCGCCGCCCACTGCGCCAGCCTGCGCCGGGTGATCTGCAGCGGCGAGACACTGGACCCGGAACTGGCCGACCGCGTCCACGCCACGCTGCGCACGGAGCTGCACAACCTCTACGGGCCGACCGAGGCGTCGGTGGACGTCACCCACTGGCCCGTCCCGACCGGCGGGCGGCTGGCCCGGGTGCCGATCGGTCGTCCCATCCGCAACACCCAGGTGTACATCCTGGATGGATACCTGCGACCGGTCCCACCGGGCGTGATCGGCGATCTCTACCTGGCCGGAGCCGGCCTGGCCCGAGGCTACCTGCGTCGACCGGTGCTGACGGCCGAACGGTTCCTGGCGGACCCGTTCGGATCGGCCGGTGACCGGATGTACCGCACCGGCGACCGGGCGGCCTGGAACCGCGACGGTCAGGTGGAGTTCCACGGGCGTGACGACCACCAGGTGAAGATCCGGGGCTTCCGGGTCGAGCTCGGCGAAATCGACGCGGCGCTGGGCCGCTGCACCGACGTGGCCGCCGCGGCGACCGTGGTCCGCGACGATGCGCCGGGCGGTCGGCGCCTCGTCGGGTACGTGGTGCCGGTGCCGGGCGGGTCGTTCGACCCGGACCGGTTGCGCGCGGAGCTGTCCGCGACATTGCCCACGTACCTGGTGCCGACGGTCTTGGTCGAACTCGCCGCGATGCCGCTCGGGTCGAGCGGCAAGCTCGACCGCGCCGCCCTGCCGGCACCCCGCCCGTCGACCATCAGCCAGGCCGAACCGGGGCCGGTCAGCGCCCTGGCGGCGCGGTTGTGCGAGCTGTTCGGTGAGGTCCTCGGGGTCGCCGTCGGCGCCGACGACGACTTCTTCGACCTCGGCGGGGACTCGCTGACCGCGATGCAACTGGTGTTCGGCGTCGAGTCCGCGCTCGGCGTCGAGCTGGAGATTCTCGAGCTGATGCGCCACTCCACCCCGGCACGGCTGGCGGAGCACCTGCCCGATCCGGCATCGGCACCCGCACCGACCACCGGCTGACGCCGTTCCACTACCGGCTGACGCCGTTCCACTACCGGCTGACGCCGGCTGACCCCGCACCACCACCGCCGGCTGATCCGCACCACGGTCGTCCGCCGGTCGATCAGTACCCCTGCGAACGAAGGTTGATGACAATGCTGACGCTGGGATTCAGCGGCCTCGACCGCAGCATGGCGCTCAAACGGGCGATCCTCGGCGACGGCTGGCACCGGGAACAGCGGATCGTCCAGGGCCTGGACTCCGCCGCGGCGCTGGTCGACGAGACCGGGGTGGTCGCGGCCGCGGCGCAGGAGCGCTACGACGGCGTGAAGGGGACCGGTCACTTCCCCAAGGATGCGATCGACGCGTGCCTACGGATCGCCGGGGTGTCGATGCGCGACGTCGAAATGGTCGCCCACGGTTTCCGGTACGAGCCGTCGCCGGTCTGGCGGCTCGATCACCTTTCGACCCGGTGGTACGAGCAGGTGTACGCGCAGGAGGTGCAGCGGGAGATCTTCCGCGCCCACTATCCGGCCGACCTCGCCGACCCCCGGATCGTCCACGTCCGCCACCACGAGGCGCACGCCGCCAGCAGCTACTACCTCAGCCTCGATCCACCGATGAAGGTTTGACCGGCAGGACCCCGGCTACAGAAAGTGCCCTCTGAACTGGAAGGATAGGAGTTCTGACGCTTCTATCACTCGGTTCGAGAGGGCACCTCGCAGGTGAGAATACGCCAGGACGCGCCGGTGGTGCGCGCGACGTTCGACGATCCGAATCTGGTGTCGTGTGCCGGTCTCGTTCCGGTGATGCGCCTTGCCGAGCAGGCCGGTCTGCACGACGCGGTCGCAGACCGGGTCAGGCTACCGACGGACAAGGGCGCGAACCCGGCCGGCAAGGTCGCCACGATCGTGGCCGGGATGCTCGCGGGCGCGGACAGCATCGACGACCTCGACATCGCCCGGCACGGCGGCATGCGGTCGCTGTTCGGCGGCGTGTACGCGCCGTCGACACTCGGGTCGTTCCTGCGTACGTTCACCCACGGGCACGTACGGCAGTTACAGGCCGCCGCCCGCGACACCCTGATCGGTCTGACCGGCCGGGCACCGATCCTGACCGGCGCCGACACCCTGTGCTTCGTGGACATCGACTCCATGCTGCGGCGGGTGTACGGCAAGCAGAAGCAGGGCATCGGGTTCGGCCACGCCAAGGTCGGCGGCTACAACGTCTACCTGCGCGGCTACAACCCCCTGGTCGCGACGCTGTCCACCCCGCTGTCCGCGCCGGTGATCGCCGCCACGAGGCTGCGGTCGGGTAACGCCGGCTCGGCCCGGGGCGCCGCCACCATGATCGCCGAGGCCATCACGACCGCCCGGGCATGCGGCGCTTCGGGGGAGATCATGGTGCGAGCGGACTCGGCGTTCTACGCCAAGACGGTGATCAGCGGCTGCCGGCGTCGTGGCGTGCGGTTCTCGGTCACCTGCCGCATCGACCCGAAGATCCGCGCCGCGTGCGACGGCATCGCCGCCGACCAGTGGGTCGACATCACCTATCCGCAGGCCGTCTGGGACGAAGACGCCGGCCGGTGGATCTCCGACGCGCAGATCGCCGAAACCACGTACACCGCGTTCGCCGGCACCCGACACGAGGCGACCGCCCGGCTGATCGTGCGCCGCGTCCGCCGCGACGACCCGCAACAGATCCCCGGCCAGGACGAACTCCTGCCGACCTACCGGTACCACGCCGTGTTCACCGACAGCCCGTACACCCTCGTCCAGGCCGAAGCCCAGCACCGGCAACACGCGATCATCGAGCAGGTCAACGCCGACCTGATCGCCGGGCCCCTCGCCCACCTGCCCTCCGGACACTTCAGCGCCAACGACGCCTGGCTGACCTGCGCCGCGATCACGCACAACCTCACCCGCGCCGCCGGACACCTCGCCGCGGGCACCTGGTCGACCGCCAGACCCGCCACCATCCGGACCCGGATCATCACCGTCGCGGCCCGCCTCGCCCACCGGGCCCGCACCATCCACCTACACCTGCCCGAGTACTGGCCCTGGCAGGCGGCGTTCGACAACCTGTTCACCGCCGTCCAGCCGGCACCCGGCTGACCACACCCCACCAGCCGAAACCAGGCGGCCCGACCACAGGCCACAATCCCCGTTCCACCTCGAACCCTCACCCTCGGAGCAAGCCGATCACGTGATCGGCGACTCCCTCACGCCCGCCCCACCACCCCAATACAGAAATGTTCAACCAACATTTAGCGGCAACCGCGTCGGTGGATCGAGGCTCAGCGGCTTCGATGAGGCGCTGGTCGTGGTGGCCGACGGCATGGGCGAGCAGGAGTCGTTGTCGGTGTTCGAGGGCCGCGGCGCCGCGCTGCGCCGGTGCGCCACCTTCCCGATCATGAGCTCGTTGGGGATCCTCTACAGCGTCTTCACCCACTACCTGGGCTTCCAGGCCGGCATGGACGAGTACAAGGTGATGGGTCTGGCACCGTACGGCGACCGGGACCGGCACCGGGCCGTGCTCGACGAGTTCGTCCAGCTCAAGCCCGACGGGGACTTCGCCATCCCGTTGCTGTCGGCCAACAAGTCCCCGCTGGAGCGCGAGACGCACCAGGGGGTGCTGCGTCTGCTGGAGGAGCGGCTGGGACCGGCGCGTTCACCCGACTCCGACCTGACGTCGCACCACATGGACGTGGCCGCCGCCCTGCAGGCGACGCTGGAGCGGACGCTGCTGCACGTGTTGGGCGAACACCGGCGCCGGACCGGCCTGCGGCGGCTCTGCATGGCCGGCGGCGTGGCGCTCAACTGCACCGCCAACGGCGTGGTGCTGCGCAGCGGGCTGTTCGACGAGGTGTTCATCCAGCCCGCCGCCGGCGACGACGGCAGTGCGCTCGGGGCGGCGCTGTACGCGCTGCGCCAGGAACGCCCGGCACCGCCGACCGGCATGCGGATGCCGTACTGGGGCGACGGCCCGACCGCCGCCGAGGTGGACGCGGCACTGCGCGACCTCGGCCCGGGCTTCGAATCCAGCCGGTACGCCGGCGAACAGCTGATCCCGGAGGTGATCGGACTCGTCGAGCGGGGCGCCACCGTCGCACTGTGCCAGGGGCGGATGGAGTTCGGCCCCCGTGCCCTCGGCAACCGCAGCATCCTCGCCGACCCACGCTCGCCCACCATGCGCGCCCATCTCAACACCGTGGTCAAGCAGCGGGAGGAGTTCCGCCCCTTCGCCCCGGCGGTGTCCGTCGAGGACGCCGCGACGTACTTCGACATCGCACCGGGCACCGAGTCGGCGTACCGCCACATGCTGACGGTCACCGGTGTCCGACCACCGTTCCAGGACCGGTTGCCCGCCGTGACGCACGTCGACGGGTCGGCCCGGGTGCAGGTGGTGGAGCGTGACTCCGCGCCGCTGTTCTGGGGACTGCTCCGCGAGATGGGCCGCCGCACCGGACTGCCGGTGCTGGTCAACACGTCGTTCAACCTGCGCGGGCAGCCGATCGTGCGGACCGCCGTCGACGCGGTCGCCACCTTCGCGCGATCGACCCTTGACGCCCTCGTCATCGGCGATGTGCTGGTCCGGCGGGTCGACGTAGGACCTGCCGGGACAGGGCGCGCCGAGCCCGACGGTGCTTGCGGGGTCGATGCGGGTGCCGGATCGGGGAGGACGGCATGACCGTCGACGACGAGCGGATCACCGCCGGCACGCCCGCCTTCGAGGAAGTCGTCCGTACCGCGTTCGGCCAGGTTCTCCAGCGGGCCGACGTCGATCCGGACGCCGACTTCTTCGATCTCGGCGGGCAGTCGCTGCAGGCCGTCGAGGTGGCGCTCGAACTTCGCCGACGTACCGGCATCCCGGTCGACCTCGATCTGCTGTTCACCTACCGGCGCCCGGTCGACGTGGGCACGTTCCTGGCCCAGCTGGCCCCGTCGGTGCGGCCGACGACGATGTCGCCGACCGAGGAGCGCATGCTGTTCCTGGACCGGCTGCATCCAGGGTCACCGCTGTACTGCGTGCCGGTCCGCTACCAGTTCGACGGCGAACTGGACACCGAGGCCCTGCACGCCGTCCTGCAGGACCTGGTGTCCGACCATGAAGCCCTGCGGACCTGCTTCACCGCGGACGGCCGGCGGCTGGTCCAGTCGGCAGCCACGCTGAGCTGGACGGTGCTGGACCTGTCCGGGGAGGAGCCCGAGCGGGCCGCCGCCGAGACCGGCCGGCACGTCGCCGCCGAGGTGCGCCGTCCGGTCCCCACCGACGTGGCGCCGCTCGCCCGGGCCAGCCTGGTGATCGAACGGTCGGACCGGCACGTGCTGCTGCTCACCCTGCACCACCTGATCGCCGACCAGCACTCCCTGGACCTGCTCGACCGACAACTGCAGCAGCGGTACGGCGAGCGCGTGGGGCTGAGCCGGGAGCTGCCGCCGCTGAGCCGTCGGGGCCTGGCCGGACGGCCCGACCCGACGGCGTCGCGGAACTACTGGCGTGGCCAGTTGGCGGGGCTCGGCGGCCGGATGGCACTGCCGGCCGACCGCACCCGCCCGGACGTGGTGGGGCCGGACGGCGAGGTGGTGAGCGCGGCACTCGGACCCGACCTGGTCGCCCGCCTGGCTGAGTTGGCGACCGCCGCCTCGGCGTCGGAGTTCATGGTGCTGCTGGCGGCCTACGCGGCCTTCCTCGGCCGGGCCACCGCGACCCGATCCGCCGCTGGCCGGGACGCCGCCGCCGACCCGGCCGACGTCGTGGTCGGCGCGCCGCTGAGTGGCCGGACAGCTGACGACGAGCAGACCGTCGGGATGTTCGTCAACGTCCTGCCGATCCGGGTGCGGGTGAGCGCCGACGTCACGTTCCGTCAGTTGGTCACCGAGGTGCGGGCGTTGGTCAGTGCCGCGCTGGCCTACCAGCAGACCCCGTTGCAGGAGCTGGTGGCGGAGGCGGCCGGGACCGGCGGTGCCCGCCACCACCCCCTCACCCAGGTCAGCATCTCGCATGTCGACAACCGCCGGTGGCACTGGGCGCCGACCGGCGGCCAGGCGACCCGGGCGGTGCTGCCCACCGGCACGGCCAAGTACGAACTGCTCTGGACCGTCACCACCGACGTCGCGTCGTCGACCTCCATGCTGGAGGCGAGCAGCGACCTGTTCAGCCGGGGCCGGGCCGAACACCTGCACGACCGGTTGCTGACGAGCCTGACCAACCTCGTCTCGGCGCCGGACGAGCCGGTCGGTCCGCTGCTGGACGCTGCGGTCGGTCCGGTGGCGGGCGGCGACGGGTATCGCCGACAGCCGGCCGCGGGTCCGGTGCACGAACTGGTGGCGGCCCGGGCCCGGGCCCACCCGTCGACCGTCGCGATCCGGCACGGACAGCGCGACGTGACCTACGGCGAACTGGACGCCGCCGCGTCCGCGCTGGCCGGTCGCCTGGTCGGCGAGGGAGTCCGACCGGGAGACCGGGTCGCGGTCGTCGCCGAGCGGGGCGCCGACGCGGTGACCGCCTTCCTGGCCGTACTGCGTGCCGGTGCGGCGTACCTTCCCATCGACGTCGCCCAGCCGCCCGGCCGCAGCCGGGCCATGATGCGCGACAGCGACGTCCGGCTGGCGCTGTGCGAACAGGGCTCCGCCGCGCACGCGCCGGACGAGGTGCGGACCGTCGGGCTGGCCCAGGCGTTGGCCGAGGTCCGCGACGTGCCCCGGCCCGTGCCGGCGGTCCCGGTGACGGTACGGCACGCGGCGTACGTCATGTACACCTCCGGATCCACCGGAACGCCCAAGGGCGTGGTGGTCCCGCACGAGGCGATCTGCCGGCTGGTGCCCCACTCGAACTACCTGCGGATCGACCGGCAGGACGTGGTCGCGCACCTGTCGAACGTCGCCTTTGACGCGGCCACCCTGGAGATCTGGGGGGCGTTGTGCGCCGGCGCGACGCTGGCGGTGGTGCCCCGCGAGGTCGCCCTGTCCCCCCACAAGATGGCACGGTTGCTCGCCCGTACCGGCGTGAGCGTCATGTTCACCACGAACGCGTTGCTCAACGCGATCGTGGCGCACGTCGCGGACGCCTTCGCCGGTCTGCGGGTGCTGCTCATCGGCGGCGACCAGTACGCGCTGGACCCGGTCCGGCGGATGCTTGCCGCCGGCGCCCCCCGGCAACTGCTCAACGCGTACGGCCCGACCGAGAACACCACCTTCTCCGCCGCGCACCGGGTCACCGACACGGACCTGGCGCTGGGGGTCATCCCGATCGGCGGGGCCATCGACGGCACGTACCTGCGGGTCCTCGACGACCGGCTGACCCCGGTCGCGCCCGGCGCTACCGGCGAACTGTATGTCGGGGGCCAGGGGCTCGCCGACGGCTACGTCAACGATGCCCGCCGGACCTGCGCGGCGTTCGTCGCCGACCCGTTGGCGGCCCGGCCCGGTGACCGGCTCTACCGCACCGGCGACCGGGTGCGGCTGCTGCCCGACGGTGGGGTCGTGTTCCTGGGCCGCCGCGACGACCAGGTCAAGGTCAGCGGCTTCCGGGTCGAGTTGGGGGAAGTGGAGAGGGCACTGCGGGCCTGCCCCGGGGTGGGCGACGGCGCGGTGTTCGCGGTTGCCACCGAGGGCGGAACCGAACTGGTCGCCGTACTGACCGGTCCGGCCGACCCGGCCGAGGTCCGGGAGCACCTGCGGGCCAACCTGCCGGCGTACATGGTGCCGGCGCGGTGTCACCGGGTCGACCGGCTGCCGATGACCCGCAACGGCAAGGTGGACCGCTCGGCGCTGACCGCGCTGTACCGCGACGCGGCGTCGGCGGCGGCCCCGGCCACTGCGGTGGGCGGCGCACCGGTGGGCGGCGATGCGCTGCCGCCGAGGGATCGGCCACCGACAGATCCGCTGCCGACCGACCCGGTCTCCGCCGGGCTCGCCGCCATCTGGCGGGACCTGCTCGGAGTCGCCGAGTTCGGCGCCGACAGCAACTTCTTCGAGCTGGGGGGCACCTCGATCAAGGCCCTGCATCTGGTCGGGGCGGTGCACCGGCAGTTCCACGTCGATCTGCAGATCGTCGCCGTGTTCCGGCGGCCCTCCTTCGCCGATCTGGCCGGCGAGGTCACTGACCTCGTCCGTACGCGGGGCCGCGGCGACGACGCGACGGAAGGTGCCCGGTAGTGGACCTCGGCGATCCCGATCTCTACCTCGACTCCGGCCGGTTCGCCCGGTGGCACCGCAACGCCGCCGCGGACGCCGTGCTGTGGAGCGATCCTGGTACGTCACCGGGCGGCTTCTGGTCGGTCTTCTCGATGGCCGCCTGCCGTGCGGTGCTGTCACCGAAGGCGCCGTTCACCTCCGAGTACGGGATGATGATCGGCTTCGACCGGGACCATCCGGACAAGGCCGGCGGCGGGATGCTGGTCGTCGCCGACGGCCCGCAGCACGGCCAGCTGCGCAGCGTCATCATGCCGTTCCTGTCCAGGGCGATGGCCGAAACCTTGGACGAGGCCGTCCGGCAGGAGGTACGGGGACTCGTCGCGGACGCTGTCGCCGCCGGCAGCGTCGACGTCGCCGCTACCCTCGCCCCGGTGATTCCGGCCAGCGTCGTCTGCCGGGTTCTGGGTGTGCCGGAGGCCGACCGCGACATGCTCATCGAGTTGACCAGTCACGCCTTCGGCGGTGCCGACGACACGTTCGACAAGTTGTCACCGGAGGCGGCGCACTCGGAGATGATCCTCTACTTGGCCGATCTGGTGGCCGCCCGGCGACGCGACCCGGGTGACGACCTGATCAGCGCGTTGGCCGGTGACCGCCGGTTGGGCCTGCGCGAGGTGCTGCTCAACTGCGACAACGTGCTCGTCGGCGGGAACGAGACCACCCGGCACGCGATCGCCGGCTGTTTCCACGCCCTGTCCACCACACCCGGGATCTTGGCCCGGCTGCGCGCGGATCCGGATCTTGTCGGGCCAACGGTCGAGGAGGTCATCCGGTGGACCTCACCCGCGATGCACGTGCTGCGGGTCGCCACCGACGATCTTGAACTGTCCGGTCAGCAGGTGACCAGCGGCGAGACGGTGGTCGCCTGGCTGCCGGCGGCCAACCGCGACCCGCGGCACTTCGACGCGGCCGACGATTTCCGACCCGACCGGCGGGCCAACCAGCATCTGGGCTTCGGGCACGGGCCACACCACTGTCTCGGTGCGGCGCTCGCCCGGCTGGAACTCCGGGCGCTGCTGACCGCGCTGACCGAACTCGTGGAGTCCGTCGCCGTGCGCGGGGAGCCGGTGCAACTGCGGTCCAACCTGGTCCACGGCTACCGCCACCTGCGGGTACGGCTGGAGCCTGTCCGTCCGTGAGTCGCCGAACCGAGAGGCGTTGAGTTGAGTGAGTGCTATCCGAGATCCCCAGTTCCGGCGGCTGTACGTCGGCGACGCGTTGTCCGGATTCGGGGACACCGCACTGTTGCTGGCCCTCGGCATCTGGGTCAAGGAACTCACCGGTAGCAACTCGGCGGCCGGTGTCGTCTTCCTCGCGATGGGCGTACCGGTGCTGTTCGCCCCGTTCGTCGGCCGGCAGATCGACCGGATTCGGCGCAAACCGCTGCTGATGGCCACCAACGCGTTCGCCGCGGTGGCGGTGCTGGCACTGCTGTTCGTGCGCTCCGCTGAAGACACCTGGATCATCTACGCCGTCGCCGTCCTCTACGGCTGTGTCTCCACCGTGCTCACCGCGGGCCGCAGCGCCCTGCTCAAGGACCTGTTGCCGGATCAGGACCTGGGGTCGGCCAACGCGGCGTTCGGCACGCTGTTCGGGTTCACCCGGATCCTGGCGCCGCTGGTCGGCTCCGGCATCTACGCGGCGCTCGGCGGCCACATGCTGGCGCTGCTCGACGCGCTGACCTTCGTCGCGGCGATCATCGCTCTGGCGACGGTGCGCGTCACCGAGTCGCAGCCGGAACGCACCGAGGAGCGGTTCAGCAGCGAGGTCCTCGCGGGCATCCGCTACATCCGTTCCGTCCCGTTGCTGACCCAGGTCACGGTGCTCAGCGCCGTCGCGTTCGGGGCGGTGGGATTCCTGGAACCGATCATCTTCGTCGTGGTCGAGGAGGGGTTGCACCGGCCGGCGGCGTTCTTCGGCGTGATCGTCAGCGTGCAGGGCATCGGCTCGATCATCGCCGGGTTCACCGGGGCGTGGCTGCTGCGCCGCGTCGGCGAGGCCCGGGCCATCGGCGGGGCGTTGATCGGGCTGGGCATCGGCTGCGCCGTGCTGGCCGTCGGCGCCACCTCGGTGGTGCTGGGCGGGGCGATCGGGGTCGGGCTGGCGGTCACCTGGTTCTCGATCGGATGGAACACGACGCTGCAGCGACACACGCCACCGCGGCTGCAGGGCCGGGTCTTCACCACCGCCGGGGTGATGGTGACGGTTCCGCAGACGGCCTGCATCGGGTTGGCCGCGGCGCTCATCGTCGTCGTGGACTACCGGCTGCTGCTGGCCCTGCTGTCGGTGGTCATCGTGCTCTGTGGGCTACGGCTGCTGGTGCGCCCGCAGCCGGCGCCGACACCGCCGCCGGCACCGGGTGACGGCGCGGACGCCGCGTCGAACGAGCCCTCGTCGCAACCGGCGCCGGGTGAACCGGCGGTCGCCGACGAAGCCGTGCACAGCAACCGGAAGTAGCCGGACCCGGACCGGTCCGTGCCAGGACGATCCAGATCGGAGGCAAGCGATGACCACAGCTGAGACGTCGATCACCCGGCGTACGGTGCGGGTGCCCTTCGCGGGTGGCCGCGAGGGTGAATGGCCGGTGACTCTCGCCCAGGGCAACGTCTTCGACTGGATGGGGTGGGAGGGCCACGGCGCGGTGTTCGCGCTCTACGCCGACCTGCCGGCCGGTCACACCGTCGACGAGGTACTCGACGCGGTCGGCGTTCTCGTGTCCCGGCACGAGGGGCTGCGGACGGTCTACGACACGAGCGCCGCCACCGGACGGACGCAGCGGGTGTTCCGTACCGGCCACATCGACGTGCTGCTGCTGGAGCTGGGGCCGGCGGCCGGGGACCGGACCCACATCACCGACCCGCCGGCACAGTTCGACCACGGTGGCGACTTCCCCGTCCGGATGGCGGTGGCCACCGACGCCGGGGTTCCGGTCCGGGCCGTGTTCGAGTTCTCCCACGTCGTCGCCGACCTGGTGGCGGCCGGCATCGTGCTGGACGAGTTGGTCGAACTCGTCGCCTCGTCCGAGCGCCAGGTAGGACCACCGATCTGGCAGCCCCCGGACCAGGCCGAGTACGAGCGCACGCCCGAGGCGAAACGGCGGATGGCGAAGACCCTGAACTACTGGTCCAGGCAGCTGCATGAGCTTCCTGCCTGCCTGCTGTCGGTGCCGGCCCGCACATCGGGCCCACCGGAATTCAGGCTCGCGACGATGCGGTCCGTCCCGGTCGCCAGGGCGCTGCGGGAGGTGTCCGCGCGGACCCGGGTCACGCCGGCGACGGTCCTGGTCACCACCATGGCCACGCTGCTGTCCTGGTGGACCGATACCGATCTGGCCGCGTTGGACACGCTCTACAGCAACCGGGCGTTGCCCCGGATGCGCAACTTCGTCGGCAGCATCGTGCAGAGCGCATTGGTCCCGTTCACCACCTCGCCCTCGTTCTACGAGACGCTGCGGCAGACCCACGCCGCGATCTTCAATGCCTACCAGTACGCCTACTTCGACGCCACTGCCGTCGCCGAGCTGGTCGAGTCGATCGGCGTGCAGCGGGGCTGCCCCCGGCACCGGGACCTGATCGTCAACGACATGAGCACCGGCCGGGGCGCGGCCTTCGACCGGCACGGTGGCGCGCGGTCCGACGTGACCGAGGTGACCAGCGGTCTGGAGACGACCACGGTGGATCCGATTCGGCTGACCATCCTGCAGACCGAGCCGACCGCGGTCCTCGGACTCACCTACGACGTGCGGCACGTGACCAACGACGAGGCGGCGGCGCTGCTCCGGTCACTGGAACGGATCCTGACCACGGCCGTGGAGCACGACGTCGACGTCGACAAGCTCGGCGAGCTGGTCGAACTCGACCGGATCGAGCGCGACGCGGGGTGGGCGAAGGTGAACGCGTCCTGGATCGACGTGGGCTCGATCGAGGCGACCCTGCGGGAGTCGGCCGACGACCCGACGGCCCGGGTGTTCGTCCGCACCGGTGTGGGCGGGGCCACCTCGCTGGTCGGGTATGCGGCACCGGTGGACCGGCGGACCGGTCCGCGTGAGCTGCACGCGGCGGTGATGGCCCGGCTGGGGGGTCGGCACGGGGTGACGGCACCGGATTCGTACGTCGTGTGTGCCAGAGCGCCACAGCGGCCGGAGAGCCTGCCCGGGTGGCAGGAGCAGCCGATCCGGAAGGCGGGGTCCGGCCGGTGACGAGGTGAACCCACCGACGTCGATCGCCGCGCCCGTTGCCGTGCCGGTGGATACGCTGGATCTCATGCCGAAGGCCATCTGGAACGGACTCGTGATCGCCGAGAGCGACGACACGGTCGTCGTCGAAGGAAACCACTACTTCCCCCGGTCGTCACTGCGCGACGACCTGGTGCGGGACTCCGACACTCACACCCACTGTCCGTGGAAGGGCGACGCCTCCTACCTCAGTCTGGAACACGAGGGTCAGCGCAGCGCCGACGCGGTCTGGTACTACCCGGCACCGCTTCCGGCGGCCGAGATGGTCCGGGACCGGGTCGCCTTCTGGCGTGAGGTGGAGGTCGTCGACAGCTGACAGGCCGGGTGCGAGCCGTCAGGCGTCTGACGGGGTCGGGAAAGGGTCTTGTCGGCCCGGATGCATCCTGATACCGTCCTCTGCATAGAAATGCGGAGGTGGGTATGGGCATCCGGGTCGCCGTCGCCGGCGCGAGCGGGTACGCCGGGGGAGAGCTGCTGCGACTGATCGCCGGGCACCCCGAACTGGACCTGGTCGCCGCCACGGCGCACAGCCAGGCGGGCGCTCCGGTCGCCGCCGTACACCCGCATCTGGCCGGCCTCGACCTGGTGTTCGTCGCCACCGATCCGACCGACCTGGCCGCCGCGGACCTGGTCTTCCTGGCCCTGCCACACGGCGAGTCGGCCGCGCTCGCCGCCACCCTGCCGGCCGACGTCAAGGTCGTCGACCTCGGTGCCGACCACCGGCTCGCCGACGCCGCCGCCTGGTCCCGTTACTACGGCGGCCAGCACGTCGGCGCCTGGGCGTACGGGCTTCCGGAGCTACCCGGCCAGCGGGACCGGGTCGCCGCCGCCGACCGGGTCGCCGCCACCGGTTGCTACGCGGTCGCCACCACCCTGGCGCTCGCGCCGCTGATCGCCGCCGGAGTGGTCGCCCCCGACGACGTCGTGGTGGTCGCCGCCAGCGGTACGTCCGGCGCCGGCCGGTCCGCCAAGACCCACCTGCTGGCCAGCGAGGTGATGGGCAGCCTGTCGCCGTACAAGGTCGGCGCGCATCAGCACGTGCCGGAGATCAAGCAGGCCACCGGAGCGACCAGCCTGTCCTTCACCCCGGTGCTGGCTCCGATGCCGCGCGGCATCCTGGCCACGGTCACGGCCCGCCCGGCCGGCGGAGCCGGCACCGACCCGGCCACCGCCGCGCGCGAGGCGCTGACCGCCGGGTACGCCGACGAACCGTTCGTCCGCCTCCTGCCAGCCGGCACCTGGCCGGCCACCGCAGCGACTCTCGGATCCAACGCCTGCCACCTGCAGGTGACCACCGACGTCGACTCGGGACGGGTGATCGTGACCAGCGCCATCGACAACCTCGGCAAGGGTGCCGCCGGTCAGGCCGTACAGTGCGCCAACCTGATGCTCGGCCTGCCGGAGACCACTGGCCTGACCGCCTTCGGGGTTTCGCCATGACGGTCACGGCTCCCCAGGGGTTCCGGGCGGCCGGGGTGGCCGCCGGGCTCAAAGCCAGCGGTGCGACCGACGTCGCTCTGGTCGTCAACGAGGGACCGGCGACCACCGCCGCCGGGGTGTTCACCGCCAACCGGGTGCAGGCCGCGCCGGTGCGGTGGAGCCGGCAGGTGCTGCGCGCCGGCAAACTGCGCGCGGTGGTGCTCAACTCCGGCGGGGCCAACGCGTGCACCGGGCCGGGCGGCTTCCAGGACACCCATGCCACCGCCGAACACGTCGCCACGACCCTCAGCGCGACAGGTGGCACGGACGTCGGGGCCGGTGAGGTCGCGGTCTGCTCGACCGGGCTGATCGGCGAACGGCTGCCGATGGACAAGCTGCTCGCCGGAGTGACCGCGGCGGTCACCGGGCTCTCCGTCGACGCCGGACCGGCCGCCGCCGAAGCGATCATGACGACCGACACCCGGCCGAAGACGACCGTCGTCGACGGCGGCCCGGCCGGCACCGGCGGACAGGCCTGGCGGGTCGGCGGGATGGCCAAGGGCGCGGGCATGCTCGCCCCGTCCATGGCGACGATGCTCTGCGTACTGACCACCGACGCGTTCGCCGACGCCGCCGACCTGGCCGCCGCGCTGCGCGAGGCCTGCCGGACCACCTTCGACCGGATCGACTCCGACGGCTGCCTGTCCACCAACGACACGGTGCTGCTGCTGGCCAGCGGCGCCTCCGGGGTCACCCCGTCGGCCGGGGAGCTGACCGCCGCGGTCACCGCCGCCTGTGCCGACCTGGCCCGGCAACTGATCGCCGACGCCGAAGGTGCCAGCAAGGAGGCCGCCATCGAGGTGCTCGGCGCGGCCAGCGAGGCCGACGCGGTGCAGGTCGGCCGGGCGGTGGCCCGCAACAACCTGGTCAAGACCGCGCTGTTCGGCAACGACCCCAACTGGGGGCGGATCCTCGCGGCGGTCGGCACCACCAGCGCCACGTTCGACCCTGACCAGCTCGACGTGGCGATCAACGACGTGTGGATCTGCCGGGACGGGGCCGCCGCCGCGCCCCGCGACCAGGTCGACCTGACCGGCCGGCAGGTGCACATCCGTATCGACCTGAAGGCCGGCTCCGACACCGCGACCATCTGGACCAACGACCTGTCGCACGCGTACGTGCACGAGAACTCGGCGTACTCGACATGACGGATTCCCACGGACAGCTGAGCCGCGATCTCAGCCTCGCCCAGACCAAGGCCGCCACCCTGATCGAGGCGCTGCCCTGGCTGGCCCGCTTCCACGGGGCCACCGTGGTCGTCAAGTACGGCGGCAACGCCATGATCGACCCGCAGCTGCAGCGGGCCTTCGCCGCCGACATGGTCTTCCTGCGCTACGCCGGCATCCGACCGGTCGTGGTGCACGGCGGCGGGCCGCAGATCTCCAGCATGCTGCGCCGGCTCGGTATCGCCAGCGAGTTCAAGGGCGGCCTGCGGGTCACCACCCCGGAAGCGATGGACGTGGTCCGGATGGTGCTCGTCGGCCAGGTCGGCCGGGAACTCGTCGGCCTGATCAACGAGCACGGGCCGTACGCCGTCGGACTGTCCGGCGAGGACGCCCACCTGTTCACCGCCGTCCGCCGGCCCGCCTGGGTCGACGGTGAGCCGGTCGATGTCGGCCAGGTCGGCGACGTCGACACGGTCAACCCGTCGGCGGTCGCCGACATCATCTCGGCCGGCCGGATTCCGGTGATCTCCACGGTCGCGCCCGACGTCGACGGCGTGCTGCACAACCTCAACGCCGACACAGCCGCCGCCGCGCTGGCCGTCGCGTTGCGGGCCCGTAAGCTGGTCGTGCTCACCGACGTGCCCGGCCTGTACGCCGACTGGCCCGACACCGCCAGCCTGATCAGCCGGATCGACGCCGACGACCTGGCCGACCTGCTGCCCACCCTCGCCGCCGGCATGGTGCCGAAGATGGAGGCCTGCCTGCGGGCGGTGCGCGGCGGGGTACCCGCCGCGCACGTGGTCGACGGCCGGGTGGCCCACTCCACATTGCTGGAGGTCTTCACCTCGGAGGGCTTCGGCACCATGGTCACCGATCCGACGAACGACGGGGAGTCCTGAATGGCCTCGCTGCGGGACCGCTGGTCCGCATCGTTGATGGACAACTACGGCACACCACCGCTGGCGTTGGTGCGCGGCGAGGGCGCGACCGTCGTCGCTGAGGACGGCCGACGCTACCTCGACCTGCTGGGCGGCATCGCGGTCAACTCGCTCGGGCACGCCCACCCGGCGGTCGTCGAGGCCGTCACCCGGCAGATCGGCACCCTCGGACACGTCTCGAACCTCTACGTCGCCGAACCGCCGGTGGCCCTGGCCGAACTGCTGCTCGCCCTGACCGGACGCCCCGGTGCGGTGTTCTTCTGCAACTCCGGGGCCGAGGCGGTCGAGGCCGCGTTCAAGCTGTCCCGGCGTACCGGCCGGACCCACGTCGTCGCCACCCACGACGGCTTCCACGGCCGGACCATGGGGGCCCTGGCGTTGACCGGGCAGCCGGCCAAGGCCGACCCGTTCCGGCCGCTGCCCGGCGAGGTCACCCATGTGCCGTACGGCGACACCGCCGCGCTCGCCGCCGCCGTCACCGACCGCACCGCCATGGTCATCCTGGAGCCGATCCAGGGCGAGGCCGGCGTGGTGGTGCCGCCGCCCGGCTACCTGGCCGCCGCCCGGGAGATCACCAGCCGGCACGGTGCCCTGCTCACCCTCGACGAGGTGCAGACCGGAGTCGGACGGACCGGCCACTGGTTCGCCCACCAGGCCGACGGGATCACCCCGGACATCGTCACTCTCGCCAAAGGGCTGGGCGGCGGGCTGCCGATCGGTGCCTGCATCGCGTTCGCCGATTCGCCGATCGCCGCCACAGTGGATCTCGACGTGGTACCGGCCGGCGACTCGGCGGCGCCGCTCACCCCGGCCGCGCTGCTGACCCCGGGCAGCCATGGCAGTACCTTCGGTGGCAACCCGGTCTGCTGCGCCGCCGCTCTCGCCGTGCTGCGCACCATCGCCGCCGAAGGGCTGCTCGACCACGTCAAACGGGTCGGCGAGCAGCTGCGTCGCGGCGTCGAAGCGCTCGGCCATCCGCTGGTCTCCGGCGTACGCGGTGCCGGTCTGCTGCTCGGCCTGGTGCTCACCGCGCCGGCCGCCCCGGCGGTCGCCGCCGCGCTGCGCGACGCCGGTTTCCTGGTCAACCCGGCCCAGCCGGATCTGCTCCGGCTGGCTCCGCCGCTGATTCTCACCGCCGAGCAGGCCGACGAGTTCCTGGCCGCGCTGCCGGCCGTCCTCACCGCCGTCACCGACGCTGCGGCGACCTCTGGAGCGGCGTCGTGATCCGGCACCTGCTGCGCGACGACGACCTCAGCCCGGCCGAGCAGGCCGCCGTGCTGGACCTGGCCGCCGAGATGAAGGCCGACCGGTACGGCCACCGGCCGTTGGCCGGCCCCCGCTCGGTGGCGGTGCTGTTCGACAAGCAGAGCCTGCGGACCCGGCTGTCGTTCGACGTCGGCATCGCCGAGCTGGGCGGTAACCCGATCGTGGTCGACACCCAGGCCACCCACTTCGGTCGCGGCGAGACGCTGGCCGACGCCGGCCGGGTGCTGTCGCGCTACGTCGCGGCGATCGTGATGCGTACCTTCGGCGACGAGCGGCTCGCCGAGGTCGCCGCCGGCGCGAGCGTGCCGGTGGTCAACGCGCTCACCGACGGGTTTCACCCCTGCCAGCTGCTCGCCGACCTGCTGACCGTGCGGGAACACTGCGGCGGCACCGCCGGGCGGACCCTGACCTACGTCGGCGACGCCGCGAACAACATGGCGAGTTCCTACCTGCTCGCCGGGGCCACCGCCGGGATGCATGTGCGGGTGTCCGGGCCGACCGGGCACGACCCGTCCCCTTCGGTGGTCTCCCGGGCCGGGGAGATCGCCGCCTGGACGGGCGGGTCAGTGCAGGTCATCCGGGACCCGAAGGAGGCGGTCGACGGCGCTGACGTGGTGGCCACCGACACCTGGACGTCGATGGGCCAGGAGGGCGACGGCCGGGACCGGCGTACTCCGTTCTGGCCGTACCAGGTCAACCAGGATCTGCTCGACGCCGCCGCGCCGGAGGCGATCGTGCTGCACTGCCTGCCCGCCCACCGTGGCGAGGAGATCACCGACGAGGTGCTCGACGGCGCGCGCAGTGCCGTGTACGACCAGGCGGAGAACCGGCTGCACGCGCAGAAGGCGCTGCTGGCCTGGCTGCTGCGCCAGCCGGACGAGTCGTCGTGACCGGGCCGGCGACCCGAACCGCCCGGCACGCCCGGATCATCGAACTGATCCGGGCCAAGGCGATCCGCTCCCAGACCGAGCTGGCCGAGCTGCTCGCCGCCGACGGCATGCAGGTCACCCAGGCGACCCTGTCGCGGGACCTGGAGGAGCTCGGCGCGGTTAAGGTCCGCGGCCGGGACGGCGGCCCAGCGGTCTACCTCATCCCGGAGGACGGCAACCCGACGCTGCGTCCCGCCGAGCAGGCCCCGGCCCGCCTGGTCCGGCTGCTGCACGAGCTGCTGACCGGGGTCGACGCCAGTGGCAACATCTGCGTGCTGCGTACCCCACCGGGTGCGGCGCAGTTCCTGGCCAGCGCGCTGGACCGGTCCGGGCTGCCGGACGTGGTCGGCACCATCGCCGGTGACGACACCATCCTGGTCGTCGCCCGCGACCCGGTCGGCGGCGCCGACCTGGCCGGCAAGCTCTCCACCTGGGCCGCCACCCCGCCCGGCCCGACCACCACCTGAACCGCCCGACCACCCCCGCTGAACCGCCCGACCACCACCTGATTTTCCGATACGCACATTCAACCGAGGAGCATCACATCATGACTGAGCGGGTGGTACTCGCCTACTCCGGCGGCCTGGACACCTCGGTCGCCATTCCCTATCTCGCCGGGGAACTCGGTGCCGAGGTGATCGCCGTCGCGGTCGACGTCGGCCAGGGCGGCGAGGACATGGACGTCATCCGGCAGCGGGCGCTCGACTGCGGCGCTGTCGAATCCGAGGTGGTCGACGCCCGGGACGAGTTCGCCGCAGACTTCTGCCTGCCGGCGCTGCGGGCCAACGCCCTCTACATGGACCGCTATCCACTGGTGTCGGCGCTGAGCCGGCCGCTGATCGTCAAGCATCTGGTCGCGGCGGCCCGCAAGCACGGCGGCACCGTGGTGTCGCACGGCTGCACCGGCAAGGGCAACGACCAGGTCCGCTTCGAGGTCGGCATCGGCGCGCTCGCGCCGGAGCTGAAGGTCGTCGCCCCGGCCCGCGACTTCGCCTGGACCCGGGACAAGGCGATCGCGTTGGCCGAGGAGAAGGGGCTGCCGATCGACGTGTCGCACAAGTCGCCGTACTCGATCGACCAGAACCTGTGGGGCCGGGCGGTGGAGACCGGCTTCCTGGAGGACATCTGGAACGCCCCGATCGAGGACCTGTACTCCTACACCGCCGACCCGGCCGCGCCGCGCGACGCCGACGAGGTGACCATCACCTTCGATGCCGGCGTGCCGGTGGCGGTCGACGGCGAGACGGTCAGCCCGTACCAGGCGGTGGTGGAGCTCAACCGGCGCGCCGGCGCGCAGGGCATCGGGCGGCTGGACATGGTCGAGGACCGGCTCGTCGGGATCAAGAGCCGCGAGGTGTACGAGGCACCGGGCGCGATCGCGTTGATCACCGCCCACCAGGAGCTGGAGAACGTCACCGTGGAGCGCGAGGTGGCCCGGTTCAAGCGGACCGTGGACCAGCGCTGGGGCGAGCTGGTCTACGACGGCCTGTGGTTCTCCCCGCTCAAGCAGGCCCTCGACGCGTTCATCGACGAGACGCAGGGGCACGTCACCGGTGAGGTCCGGATGGTGCTGCACGGCGGCCGGCCGGTCGTCGTCGGCCGGCGTTCCGACGCCAGCCTGTACGACTTCAACCTGGCCACCTACGACACCGGTGACACCTTCGACCAGAGCCAGGCGAAGGGCTTCGTGCAGCTGTGGGGGCTGTCCAGTCGGCTGGCCACCGCCCGCGACACCCGGCTCGCCGGCCCCGGTGGGCAAACCCGGCTGCCCGGCTCGCAGGCCTGACCCCGACAATGGTCGCCGTGGACGACAAGAGCCTGACCGAGAACACCGCCAGCCCGAACCGCACCAGCCTGTGGGGTGGCCGCTTCGCCGGCGGGCCGGCCGAGGCGCTGGCCCGGTTGTCGGTCAGCGTCCAGTTCGACTGGCGCCTGGCCCCGTACGACATCGCCGGCTCCCGGGCGCACGCCCGGGTGCTGGCCGCCGCCGGCCTGCTCGACCCGGACGAACTGGGCCGGATGCTGGCCGCGTTGGACGACCTGGAGGCGGCCTGCGCCTCCGGGTCGTTCCGGCCGACCGTGGACGACGAGGACGTGCACACCGCGCTGGAACGCGGCCTGCTGGAGCGGCTCGGCTCGCTCGGCGGCAAGCTGCGCGCCGGCCGGTCCCGCAACGACCAGGTCGCCACCGACCTGCGGCTGTATCTGCGTGACCACGCCCGTGGCCTGGCCGCCCAGCTGGTCGAGCTGGCCGGTGCCCTGGTCGAGCAGGCCGAGCGGCACCTGGAGACCCCGGCGCCGGGGATGACCCACGTGCAGCACGCCCAGCCGGTGACGTTCGGGCACTGGCTGCTGGCCCACGTCCACCCGCTGCTGCGCGACCTGGAGCGGTTGCGCGACTGGGACGCCCGTACCTCGGTGTCGCCGTTGGGCGCCGGCGCGCTGGCCGGCTCGGGCCTTCCGCTGGATCCGGTCGCGGTCGCCAAGGAGCTGGGGTTCCGGACCTCGTTCGCCAACTCGATGGACGCGGTCGCCGACCGGGACTTCGCCGCCGAGTTCCTCTTCGTCACCGCGATGGTCGGGGTGCACCTGTCCCGGCTGGGGGAGGAGGTGGTGCTCTGGACCTCGCAGGAGTTCGGCTGGGTGGAGCTGGACGACGCCTTCGCCACCGGGTCGTCGATCATGCCGCAGAAGAAGAACGCCGACATCGCCGAGCTGGCCCGGGGCAAGTCCGGCCGTCTCGTCGGCGGGCTGGTGGCGGTGCTGACCATGCTCAAGGGGCTGCCGCTGACCTACGACCGGGACATGCAGGAGGACAAGGAGCCGGCGTTCGACGCCGTCGACACCCTGCAACTGCTGCTGCCGGCCCTGGCGGGGATGATCTCCACCATGACGGTACGGGTGGACCGGCTCGCCGCCGCCGCCCCGGCCGGGTTCACCCTGGCCACCGAGGTGGCGGACTGGCTGGTCCGCAAGGGTGTGCCGTTCCGGGACGCACACGAGGTCACCGGCAAGCTGGTAGCGCTCTGCTCGGCCCGGGAGTGCGCGCTCAACGAGGTCTCCGACGATGACCTGCGGCTGGTCAGCGAGCACCTGGACGCCGGCGTCCGGGACGTGCTCTCGGTACGGTCGGCGCTCGCGGTGCGGACCACGCCGGGTTCGACCGGCCCCGGTCCGGTGTCCGACCAGTTGGTTGCCGTGACCGAGCAGCTGTCCGGGTGGCGGCGGTGGGCGGCGGAGTCGGTGGTGCCCCGCTGACCTGGTCACCGGCCGGGTCCGGGTCACCGGGTGGGCGGCGGGAACCGGTAGGCCCGCTCCACCCGGGCCACGTGCACCGCGAAACTGGCGTACCACCGGGCCCGGCCGTCGGCCTGGGCGATCAGATGCTCGACGTGTCGACGCCAGGCGACGATCGACTCCTCGTCACGCCAGTAGGAGACGGTGATGCCGACCCCGGCTGGGTCCCGGGCACTGTCCACGCCCAGGAAGCCCGGCTGCGCGGCGGCGAGTTCCAGCATTCGGCGGGCGGTGGTCGCGTAGCCGTGGTCGTCGTCGGTGCGGGTGGAGGTGAAGACCACCAGGTAGTACGGCGGTGGCGGGGTGTCGGCGGGACTCATCGGTCGCTCCCGGGCGGTGGTGTGCTGGGTCGCTGCGCCATGCTGCGCCGCTGTGCTGTGCTGGCACCATGAGACCACCCGCGCCGGTCGGCGATCTCGCGACGGTGCTCGCCGGACCGGTCGACGTCGCGGCCCGCGCGTTGCTGGGTTGCCGGGTCGCCGTCGGCGACGTCGAGGTCCGGCTCACCGAGGTCGAGGCGTACGCCGGGGTCGGCGCGGATCCCGCCTCGCACGCCCACCGGGGCCGTACGCCGCGCAACGCCCCGATGTTCGGGCCGCCCGGTCAGCTGTACGTCTACTTCAGCTACGGGATGCACTGGTGCGGCAACGTGGTCACCGGCCCGCCGGGACAGGCGGCGGCGGTGCTGCTGCGGGCCGGCGAGGTCGTCGCCGGGCACGGGTCCGCCCGGCGGCGGCGTGGCCTGCGGGTGCCGGACCGGGACCTGGCCCGTGGTCCGGCCCGGCTGATGGCCGCGCTCGGGCTGGACGGCACGGCGAACGGTACGTCGGTGCTCGACGGCACCGGCCCGGTGTCGCTGACGCCACCGCCGGCGCCGGTCCCGGCGGGAGCTGTCCGGACCGGCCCCCGGGTGGGGGTGGGCGCGGCCCCGCACACGCCGTGGCGCTTCTGGTTGGCCGGCGAGCCGACGGTCAGCGCGTACCGCCGGGCCGCTCCTCGGCCGCGCGGCGGCCGGGCCGGGTCACCGAACGTGACCGGATGACGGGAGATCGCTGCGGCGGCGGGCGGTCAGCCGGCGCGGCGCGACGGCTGCTCCGCCCACGGCAGCAGGCCGTCCTCGACGGCCCGCCGGGCAAGCTCCAGTTTCGTCTGGGCCGGGCGGCCGGCGGCGTACTTGCGCTTGACCCGCTCGAGGTACTGCTTCGCGGTGCCGAGACCGACGCCGACGCGACGGGCGGAGGCGACCATGGTCAGCCCGGACAGGTAGGCGACAAGCACTGCGGTCTCCTGTCGGGAGAGCCGTGGACCGGGGTGGTACGAGGGCTCGGACACGGGCGACCTCCGGAGCTGTTGACTCTGGAAGAGTAGGCAGTTGACTGTCAGTCAGGGGGCCGGACATGAGTCAAATGCGGGCCAGTGCTCCGGCCTTCAGGCCGGGGGTGAAGGCCCGCGCTGGGAGGGCCGCCAAGGCCCCGAGCAGTGCTCCAACCTGGCCGGTTTTGCTGCGTACTGACCGAGCTGTCCCGCACCTTGCTGCTGGACGGCGACGTGGCCGGCGCGGTGCGCAGCGCCCGGCGGTCACTGGCCGAACTCGGCGGGCAGGCACATCTGGAGCGGGCCCGGGCCCAGACCGCGCTGGCCGCCGCGTTGGCCGCCGCCGGCGACATCGCCGAGTCACGGGAGATGTTCGCCGGCGCCGCCGCGACCCTCAGCGGGCTGCACGCCTCGCGACAGGCGTCCCGGGCCTGGGCCGAACTCGGTGACGTGCTGGCCGACACCGGCGATCCGGTCGGCGCCGTCGAGGCGTTCCGCAAGGCCACCGCCGCAGTGCACCTCGGCCTTCAGTCGTCCCGCCGGGCCGGGTAGCCCCAGCCCTGGGCCACCTCGAACAGCGGACCCGGCAGCGCCACGTCGGCCGGCAGTTCCCGGGGCGGCTGGACCGTGCCGGTACGGATCCGTCCGGTCCAGTCACCGAGCCCGGCCTTGATCCGGCCATGGTCGAAACGGCCGTACTCCACCATGTCCGATTCCCACTCCAGACCGAGGAACTCGCAGATGCGCCGGGTCTCGGTCGTCGGATCGGCGGCCAGATCCTCGTAGCGGACCGTGTGTCCGGGAAGCACCCGGCGTGCCTCGGCGAGTTTGGTCAGGTACCGGCCGACGCTCTCGGCAGCCTCCTGCGGCGTCTGCTGCGGTCGGGCCCTGGTCCACGAGTCGAGGATCGCGGCCGGGTGGCGTAGCAGGAACACGAACCGCGCGTCCGGCCACACCTGGGCGAGCCGGGGCCAGATGAACACGTTGTGCGGAGTCTTCTCGACCAGGACCTGTTTGCCACTGCGCTGCAACGCCGCATCCAACACCCGGTCCCACAGCAGATGGGTGACCTCCTGGGCGTCCCAGCCCAACTCGCCCATGCTGTCGGTGATGTAGTGGTCACTGAATTCCACCCGCAACTTGCTCAGATGCAGCTCGTGGGGAGCGTAGAGCGAAGAGTGGCTGTTCAGCATCATTCGTAACAGTGTCGACCCCGACCGGACCGACGACAGAATGAACACCGGTTGGCGCAGCAGCCGGTGCGGGCGGCGGACAAAGGCGGGACGGCCGCCCCGACGGGTGATCTGCATTCCGGTGGACCGGGCGATCCGTACGGCAAGGTGATGCTTCCAGCTCATGCGACCCGACACTACGAAATCTTGCTGAGAGAATGCTAGGGGTCTTCGCCCACCGGCCGGGCACAGCGACGGCGGATGCCAGGTGACCGGCGGGCGGGCCGACCGGCCCGGAAACCCGGACGGGTGGCAGGATTCGCCTTCGGCCCGGGTGGGCAAAGCAGGCCGCAGCACACCGGCGACGGAATCCGGGTCACGACGGCGGCGATGAAAGGTGCGTACGTGCAGGGGTACGGAACACAACTCGCGCTGGTCGGGATCCTGGTGGTGCTGAACGCGGTCTTCGCCGGTAGCGAGATCGCCCTGGTGTCACTGCGCGACAGCCAGCTGCAGCGGCTGGAACGGTCCCGTCGGACGGGTCGGGTCCTGGCCAAGCTCGCCAAGGACCCGAACCGGTTCCTTGCCACCATCCAGATCGGCATCACCCTGGCCGGGTTCCTGGCCTCGGCCACCGCCGCGGTGTCGCTGGCCGAGCCGCTGGTGCCAGCGCTGGACGTGCTCGGCCGGGCTGCGGAGCCGGTGGCGATCGTGCTGATCACCCTGGTGCTGACCTTCGTCACACTGGTCTTCGGCGAACTGGCCCCGAAGCGGGTGGCCATGCAGCGGGCCGAGCGGTGGGCCCTGGCGGTGGCCCGGCCCCTCGACATGATGGCCAGCCTGGCCCGACCGGCGGTCTGGGCGCTCGGCGCCACCAGCGACCTCGTGGTTCGCCTCGTCGGCGGCGATCCGAAGGCAACCCGCGACGAGATCAGCCCGGACGAACTGCGCGACATCGTGGCCGGTCACCGGGCGTTCAGCGCCGAGCAGCAGACCATCATCTCCGGGGCACTGGAGATCGCCGACCGGCGGCTGCGGGCCGTGCTGGTGCCCCGGCTGGAGGTCTTCACGCTGGACAGCGGGACGTCCGCCGAGGCGGCCCGGATCGTGCTGGCCACCTCAGGGCACTCCCGCGCGCCGGTGGTCCGCAACGGGATGCTGGACGACACCGTCGGTGTGATTCACCTGCGCGACCTGGTCGGCGTACCCGACGACCGGCCGGTCGACGCGGTCGCCCGCCCGCCCATGCTGCTGCCCGAGTCGCTGCCGGTGGTCGACGCGTTGCGCCGGTTCAAGACACACCGTCAGCACATCGCGCTGGTTGTCGACGAACGCGGTGCCGTCGACGGCATCGTCACCCTGGAGGACGTGCTGGAGGAAATCGTCGGCGAGATCTACGACGAGACCGACCGGGACATCCGCGCGGTACGCACCGAGCCGGACGGCACGATGCTGGTCCCCGGGACCTTCCCCGTGCACGACCTGCCGGACATCGGGGTCGACCTGCCCGGCCGCCCGGACGGCGACTACACCACCGTGGCCGGTCTGGTGCTGGCCCGGCTCGGCCACATTCCCACCGACGCGGGCGAGTCGGTCCGGGTCGACGGCTGGACCCTCACCGTCGCCTCCGTCGATCACCACGCCATCAGTGGCGTACGGCTACGCCCATCCTCGCGGGACGACGGCGACCACACCGACGCCGAGAACCGCGCGCTCAGCTCGGCCGTTGAAAGACCAGACAGTAGTCGCCGGTCAGCCAGTCGGGCTGGCGGTCCCAACACAGGAACGACTCCTGGAGCAGAGTGAGATGGCCGCGGATCACCCGACCCACGTCCCAGGCGAGGGTGGTCACCCGGCCGTCGACCCGCATGTTCGCCACGTTGACCACGGCGTGGCCGCCCGGCCGCAGCAACTGGGCGACCTGCCCGAAGACGTCACCGATCTCGTCGAGGTAGCTGGTGTAGTCACCGTCGAGAGTCTCGTAGGCGTTGAGCGGGTTCTCCGGATGGTCGGTCGCGTCCATGTAGGGCGGTGAGGTCAGGCAGAGGTCGAACGGCCCGTCGACCAGGCCGATCAGCTTCCGGGCGTCACCGTCGACGATTTCGGCACCGGCCGCCCCGGCGAGTCGCTGCCGGATCAGCGCGACCCGGTCAGGCAGCAGTTCGACGCCGGTCGCCCGTCGACCCATCCGCGCCGCGGTCACCAGTGTGGTGCCGTAGCCGGCGAACGGGTCGAGCACCGCCTGCCCGGGTGTGGTGTACTCGTCGATCACCGCCTCGACCAGAGCCTCCGGGAAGTGCACCTGCTGGTCCTCGCCAGCCGGCAGTTGGGCGATCAGGTCAGCGCTGGTCAGCTGCAGCCACGGTCTCACCCGACCATTGTCCCTCGCGGGAGTCGCGGCGGCTGGCCGCCCTGCGTCACCTGAGCACCGCTACTCCGGCGCCGCGTCGTCGCTCTGCCCGGACTGGCGACGGTTGCGCAGCGCCACCCAGGTGGCACCGAACACGATCGCACCGGCCAGGCAGACCGCGACCACGTGACCGCTGCCGGTCCAGCCGAACCAGTCCTGCAGCAGCATCCGGGAGCGGGACGTGGGATCCACCAGCGTGATCGCCACGAACGCGGCGACCAGCACTCCGGCGCCGAGGGCGAACGCGGTCGCCCACGGCCCGCTCGGCCCGAACCGGCCGTGCAGCACCAGCACAGCGCGCACGATCCGCCGGGCCCGGACCAGCCGTAACGTGCCTACCGTGTAGATCAACCGGAACACCTGCAGCGGCCCCAACGCCAGGATGGTGACCGGGACCACGATCAGGGTCAGTGTTACCAGCCCTCGGTTGCGCCGCAGCCAGGACAGCCGGTCGGCGGAGAAGGCCAGCAGTACGGCGGTCTCGGCGACCAGCACCGCTCCGCTCGCCCAGTGCAGGACCTCACCGACCGTTGCCAGGGCCCCGCCGGCGAGGGTGAGGAACACCGCCGGAACCGAGGCCAGCGCCGCGACCAGCACCGGCACCGCCAGTCGCCGTTCCCACCGGGCGGACCGGTCCTGGCCGGACTCGTCAGCCGGCTGATCGCTCACCGGTTGGTCGTCGGCGCCGGTCATCCCGATGTGTCGGCGGCCCGCCGTCCGACGGTCGCTGGCGGAACCCGGACCGCGATCTCCACCCCGAGCTGCGCACCGTCGCTCAGCCGGAGTCGGTCACCACTCCAGAACCGGCCCGGGTCGTACCAGTTGGTTCGCCGGCCCGTTGGTAGCAGCCCCATCGCCTCGTAGGTCACCGCGACCACCTCGGCGCAGTAGACACTCTCCAGATCCGGCCGGCCGGCGGTACCGTCAGCCGACGGCTCGGCGCCGCCCGACACCTCGTCGGCGCCGCCCGACACCTCGGCTGCTTCGACGCCGGCCGTGCCCCGTCCGTACGGCGGCAACCAGGTGGCCAACCGTTCGCGTACCGCGCCGGCCAGCGGCGCCCGCCGTACGGACGGGGCACGACCCCGTAGCCACCGCCAGGCCAGCGCGGCGGTGGACGGGAACGGGGTGCCGTCCAACCGGGCGACCGTCCGTAGCACGGCATCCTCCATCGCGCCGTCGGCGGGCGGTTCCAACTGCCGCAGCCAGGCCCGCTGACCGTAGCGCCGTGCCCAGACCGTGACCGCGTCGCGCAGGTCGTGCAGCTGGACCCCTCTGTGGTGGCTGCCCGACCACATGTCCGGCAGCGACCGACCGAGCTCGGCATGCCACAGCAGCGGCGGGAGGTCCTCGATCACCACCGCCATCCCCACGTGGTTCACCGGACTGTTCGTGGTCATCTGGATCGCCCGGTCGGGCATCGTTCGCCCACGGAACAGCCACAGGTCACCGGTGCGGGTCAGCTCGACCGCCGTGTCGAGGGAGAGTGGTTCGCCGGTCACTCGACTACCCTAGGCCGATGCGTTGGTGGAAGGTAATGGGCCTGGCCGCGTTCGTCGGGGTCGCCGCGACCGGAGCGGTCGTCGTCCGGGCCGAACGACGCCGTCGGGCCTACACCGCGGAACAGATCCGCGATCGGCTCCGACAGCGCCTGGTCGAGGCCGGCCCGTCGGACGCCCCGCCCCCAACCTGAGCCGTCGGTCAGCCGAGCCGCCGGCCGGTCACAGCAGTCGCGCCTCGCGCAGCAGGTGTGCCAGGCCGGCGCCGTCGGGCGCGGACAACCACCGCCGGCCACCCGGCCCGGCAGCCCTGGAGGTCTCACCGGCCGGTGCCGGCAGATTGCCGGCCAGGACCGCCTGGGTCGGCGAGAGCCGACGGATCGCCACCGCCGCCAGGCTGTCCGGATGCTGCGCCGCGAACTCGGCGTAGATCTCCGGATCGTGCTGCCCGTCGTCGCCCACCAGCAGCCAGCGGATCTGTGGAAACTCCTCCGCCAACCGGGCCAGGCTGGCGCGCTTGTGGTCGCGACCACTGCGGAACCACCGTTCCGTGGTCGGACCCCAGTCCGTCAGCAGCAGCGGGCCGGCCGGGTAGAGATGTCGGGACAGGAAGCGGCTCAGGGTCGGCGCGACGTTCCAGGCACCGGTGGACAGGTAGAGCACCGGCGCACCCGGATGCGCGGTGACCAGGCGTTCATACAGCACCGCCATCCCGGCGACCGAAGCCCGGGCGTGCTCGTCCAACACGAACGTGTTCCACGCGGCCAGCATCGGCCGGGGCAGCGCGGTCACCATGACCGTGTCGTCGATGTCGGAGATGATGCCGAACCGGACCTGCGGGTCGACGATGCGTACCGGCGCGTCGACCGGCTCGGAGTCACCGCTGTGTAGTCGTACCGACGTCCAGCCAGGCTCCAGATCGGCCGGCACGACGGTGTCCACGAACCCGCCCCGGTCGGCCTGGACCTCGTGCCGCTTGCCGCCGGCTTCGATCACCACCGGTGCGTCCTTGACCGGCAGGGTGGCGAAGCTGCGCCAGCCCCGTACCTTCTTCGCCCGCCGACGTGGGGGATCCGGCCGACCCAGCAGCACCCGGGCCATCACCCGGACCCAGCCCGGTGCGCCGTAGCCGGTGTACGGAATGAGCGTGAGATCCCAACCTCGTCGCCGCAGCCGGCGTTCCAACAAGGCGTGGACGGCATCCTCGAGCCGGACGGCTCGGTGGGCGCCACGCGCCGCCGGGCTCACGGGTGTCATCGCCACGGTGCCACCCTGCCACAGCCGCCCGTTGTGGGCACGGCGTGGTGATCGACCACGTGAAACCCGCTCAGCCGGCCGGTGTCCCCGCCGACACCGGCCGATCCGGCGTCATCGGCGCAGGTCAGGTAGCGGCCAGTTCGATCTCCACCTCGGGCGCGTCGAGCAATGTGTTGTGCACCGTGCAGTGCGCGGCGACGGCCCGCAGCGCCGCCCGGCGTCCGGGCGGCAGCTCGTCCGGAACACTCAGTTCGATCCGCACCGCGGCGACCCGGGCCGGCCGGTCGGCCGCCATCACGTACCGGGCACCGACGGCGAGCCCGTCCCGGGACAGTCCGTGCCGGACCAGGTAGCGGCCGGCGTAGTACGCCACACATGAGGCGAGCGCGGCCACGAACAACTCGACCGGCGTCGGTGCGCTGTCCGAGCCGCCGCCGCTGACCGGCTGGTCGACGACGAGTTGGTGGCCACGGACCTGCACCGCGTACCGTTCGCCGTCGACGTGCCGTACGGTCAGCCTGGGCTGCTCCGCCGGCCGACGGGTCGATCCGGTCGGTTCGACCGTGACCGGCTGACGGCCGTCACGCTGCTTGGTCGTCGACTCTATGGTGTTCACCGTCGGCTCCTTCCGCCGGCGCTCGACTGCCCTGCCGGCACTCTCATTGCACGCCGCCCGGCGATCTGCCGGTCAGAGTCGGGTGGCCCCGCCTAGCGGGCCGGAGGACCCTGCGCCGGTTTCCCGAAGGCAAACGACTTTCCTCGATGCGATTGGGCGCCGGACCGACCCGCGCCGCAGGTCGGAAACCGGATGTCCGTGCTGGTCCGCGATGAGGGACAATCGCGCCGTGACGGACGAACAAGACCCGGCCGGTATGCCCGACGTGCTGGACGAACTGCGTTGGCGAGGCCTGATCCAGGATGCCACGGATGTGACCGAGCTGGGTCGGCAGCTGAGCGACCCCACCACCTTCTACGTCGGCTTCGATCCGACGGCCCCAAGTCTGCATGTGGGCCACCTGGTCCAGGTGCTCACCGCCCGTCGGCTGCAACTCGCCGGACATCGGCCGCTGCTGCTGGTCGGCGGGGCCACCGGGCAGATCGGGGACCCGAAGGAGGGCGGTGAGCGTAACCTGAACCCGCCCGAGGTGGTGGCGGGCTGGGTCGACCGGATCCGCGACCAGCTCGCGCCGTTCGTCTCGTTCACCGGGCCGGTCGCGGCGCAGGCGGTCAACAACCTGGACTGGACCGGGCCGATGTCGGTCGTCGAGTTCCTCCGGGACGTGGGCAAGCACTTCCCGGTCAACCGGATGCTCGCCCGTGAGGTGGTCCGGGCCCGGCTGGACAGCGGCATCAGCTTCACCGAGTTCAGCTACCAGCTGCTGCAGGCGAACGACTTCTTCGAGCTGCACCGGCGGCACGGTTGCCTGCTGCAGTTCGGTGGCTCCGATCAGTGGGGCAACATCACCGCAGGGGTCGACTACGTACGCCGCCGTGGAGCCGGCCCGGTGCACGCTTTCACCACGCCGCTGGTCACCCGGTCGGACGGCACCAAGTTCGGCAAGACCGAGGGCGGCGCGGTCTGGTTGGACGCCGCGCTGACCAGCCCGTACGCCTTCTACCAGTTCTGGGTCAACGTCGACGACCGCGACGTCGGGCGCTACCTGCGCTACTTCAGCTTCCGGGATCGCGAGACGATAGCCGAACTGGAGCGGGAGTCGGCGGCCCGGCCGGCGGCGCGGATCGCCCAACGGGCGTTGGCCGAGGAGCTCACCGCGCTGGTGCACGGTCCGGCGGAGGCGGCCCAGGCGGTGGCCGCGAGCCAGGCCTTGTTCGGCCGAGGGTCGCTGGACGAACTGGCTCCGGAGACACTGCACGCCGCATTGCGGGAGGCAGGCCTGCTGACGGTGACCGGCGAGATGCCGGCGGTGGCCGCGTTGTTGAAGGAGTCGGGACTTGTCGGCAGTCTCAACGAGGCACGCCGGGCGATCGCCGAAGGTGGCGCCTACCTCAACAATCAGCGGGTGTCGGACGTCGAGGCGGTGGTCCAGGCCGAGACGCTGCTGCACGGCCGGTTCCTGGTGCTGCGGCGCGGCAAGCGCACGTTTGCCGGGGTTGAGCTGGTCAGATAGGCGTCAATCGACGTTGTGACGTGGGACGCGTTCGCTCGATTTGACGACTGATCGGGCGGGCGCGTAACTTTCTCTCTGCCCGCAGGGGAACGGACGGAAACACCGGAGCCGCAAACGCAGCCGAGGTGACCGGCCGGAACTGTGGGACAACCTCCAGGTCCGGGTGTTCGCACCGAACGGAGCTGGCGGGCGGGGCCGCGAGGATCGCACCGGCAGAGCCGGGGCCGATTTGGAGCGGCGGGACCGACCGGCTAGGGTTGACGACCGCAGGGCACCGGGCGAGCCGACGGAGACGTCGCGGCCGGCCTGCAAAACCAGGTTCGAACGCACGGGTAACGCCGCGCGCTCGACCAGGTGGTCAAACCGGCACGAAGCACCACGATCCGGAAAAACCCGGGTTGACGGGGCGAAAGAGTCGGAGTAAGGTAGTAAAAGTGCCCGGCGGAAGTCGGGTGGGACGGATGGCCCTGGTGGGGTTGCCTGCTTGGTGTGGGTGGTTCTGCTGGTGTGTGTTTGTTCTTTGAGAACTCAACAGGGTGCTTGATAAGCCAGTGCCAAAGTTTGTTTGGTTCCCGGCTGGTTGACTGCCGCGTTTGTGGTGGTTTTCTGGTTGGTGATTCCTTGGCATTTTATAATGCCGGGTTTGATTTCTTCACAAGTTTTTGTTGGAGAGTTTGATCCTGGCTCAGGACGAACGCTGGCGGCGTGCTTAACACATGCAAGTCGAGCGGAAAGGCCCTTCGGGGTACTCGAGCGGCGAACGGGTGAGTAACACGTGAGCAACCTGCCCCAGGCTTTGGGATAACCCCGGGAAACCGGGGCTAATACCGGATATTACATGCTGCCGCATGGTGGTGTGTGGAAAGTTTTTCGGCTTGGGATGGGCTCGCGGCCTATCAGCTTGTTGGTGGGGTGATGGCCTACCAAGGCGACGACGGGTAGCCGGCCTGAGAGGGCGACCGGCCACACTGGGACTGAGACACGGCCCAGACTCCTACGGGAGGCAGCAGTGGGGAATATTGCACAATGGGCGGAAGCCTGATGCAGCGACGCCGCGTGAGGGATGACGGCCTTCGGGTTGTAAACCTCTTTCAGCAGGGACGAAGCGCAAGTGACGGTACCTGCAGAAGAAGCGCCGGCCAACTACGTGCCAGCAGCCGCGGTAAGACGTAGGGCGCGAGCGTTGTCCGGATTTATTGGGCGTAAAGAGCTCGTAGGCGGCTTGTCGCGTCGACTGTGAAAACCCACAGCTCAACTGTGGGCTTGCAGTCGATACGGGCAGGCTAGAGTTCGGTAGGGGAGACTGGAATTCCTGGTGTAGCGGTGAAATGCGCAGATATCAGGAGGAACACCGGTGGCGAAGGCGGGTCTCTGGGCCGATACTGACGCTGAGGAGCGAAAGCGTGGGGAGCGAACAGGATTAGATACCCTGGTAGTCCACGCTGTAAACGTTGGGCGCTAGGTGTGGGGAGCCTCTCCGGTTCTCTGTGCCGCAGCTAACGCATTAAGCGCCCCGCCTGGGGAGTACGGCCGCAAGGCTAAAACTCAAAGGAATTGACGGGGGCCCGCACAAGCGGCGGAGCATGCGGATTAATTCGATGCAACGCGAAGAACCTTACCTGGGTTTGACATGGCCGCAAAACCTGCAGAGATGTGGGGTCCTTCGGGGGCGGTCACAGGTGGTGCATGGCTGTCGTCAGCTCGTGTCGTGAGATGTTGGGTTAAGTCCCGCAACGAGCGCAACCCTTGTTCGATGTTGCCAGCGCGTTATGGCGGGGACTCATCGAAGACTGCCGGGGTCAACTCGGAGGAAGGTGGGGATGACGTCAAGTCATCATGCCCCTTATGTCCAGGGCTTCACGCATGCTACAATGGCCGGTACAATGGGCTGCGATACCGTGAGGTGGAGCGAATCCCAAAAAGCCGGTCTCAGTTCGGATCGGGGTCTGCAACTCGACCCCGTGAAGTCGGAGTCGCTAGTAATCGCAGATCAGCAACGCTGCGGTGAATACGTTCCCGGGCCTTGTACACACCGCCCGTCACGTCACGAAAGTCGGCAACACCCGAAGCCGGTGGCCCAACCCCTTGTGGGAGGGAGCTGTCGAAGGTGGGGCTGGCGATTGGGACGAAGTCGTAACAAGGTAGCCGTACCGGAAGGTGCGGCTGGATCACCTCCTTTCTAAGGAGCGCTCTCCCGGCGAAGGTCGGGTAGGGAGCCTGCCGCCTCCGAGTGTGGGGTGGGGGTGCTCATTTGGCGGAGACACTGGTGAGTTCGTGTCGGCAACGGCTGATGCTGCTAGTACTGCTTCTGCTTTCGGGTGGGGGTGTGGAGGGTGGTGTTGGTGCGGCTGGTGTGAATGGTGGGCATCCTGTTGGGTCCTGAGGGAACAGGCCACGTGGTGGGTTGTTGTCTCTGGTTGCCAGGCGCGGCCTGGTCTTGCATACCGGCCATCGTGTGTGGTGGTGCTGGTGTGGGGCTTGGGGTTGCGGGTTGGTCGTTTGTTGAGAATTACACAGTGGACGCGAGCATCTTTGTGGTCAAGTTGTCAAGGGCGAACGGTGGATGCCTTGGCGCTAGGAGCCGATGAAGGACGTGGGAGGCCGCGATAGGCCTGGGGGAGCTGTCAACCGAGCTGTGATCCCAGGGTGTCCGAATGGGGAAACCTGGCATCAGTCATGTGGTGTCACCTGCACCTGAACTCATAGGGTGTGTGGAGGGAACGCGGGGAAGTGAAACATCTCAGTACCCGCAGGAAGAGAAAACAATAGTGATTCCGTGAGTAGTGGCGAGCGAAAGCGGATGAGGCTAAACCGGCTGCGTGTGATACCTGTCAGGGGTTGCGTGGTCGGGGTTGTGGGACTCTGCTGATCGGACTGACATTCGGTCGAGAAGTGATAAAGCCAGTTGTTAGCTGAATGGTGTGGAAAAGCCAGCCGTAGACGGTGATAGTCCGGTAGGTGAAAACTTCTGGTCTTCTGTGGATGTTCCCGAGTAGCGGCGGACCCCTGAAATCTGCCGTGAATCTGCCAGGACCACCTGGTAAGCCTAAATACTTCCTAGTGACCGATAGCGGACGAGTACCGTGAGGGAATGGTGAAAAGTACCCCGGGAGGGGAGTGAAATAGTACCTGAAACCGTTCGCCTACAATCCGTCGGAGCCTTTAGGGGTGACGGCGTGCCTTTTGAAGAATGAGCCTGCGAGTTAGTGGCATGTGGCGAGGTTAACCCGTGTGGGGTAGCCGTAGCGAAAGCGAGTCTGAAGAGGGCGTTGAGTCGCATGTTCTAGACCCGAAGCGGAGTGATCTAGCCATGGGCAGGCTGAAGCGCGGGTAAGACCGCGTGGAGGGCCGAACCCACCAACGTTGAAAAGTTGGGGGATGACCTGTGGTTAGGGGTGAAAGGCCAATCAAACTCCGTGATAGCTGGTTCTCCCCGAAATGCATTTAGGTGCAGCGTTGCGTGTTTCTTGCCGGAGGTAGAGCACTGGATGGTCTAGGGGGCCTACAAGCTTACCGAAATCAGCTAAACTCCGAATGCCGGTAAGTGAGAGCGTGGCAGTGAGACTGCGGGGGATAAGCTTCGTAGTCGAGAGGGAAACAGCCCAGATCACCAGCTAAGGCCCCTAAGCGTGTGCTAAGTGGAAAAGGATGTGGGGTCGCTTAGACAACCAGGAGGTTGGCTTAGAAGCAGCCACCCTTTAAAGAGTGCGTAATAGCTCACTGGTCAAGTGGTTCCGCGCCGACAATGTAGCGGGGCTCAAGCACACCGCCGAAGCTGTGGCATTCACGCGTGTACTTCGCTGACTCCTTTGGGGGTTGGTGCAGGTGTGTGGATGGGTAGGGGAGCGTCGTGCCGGGGGTGAAGCAGCGGGGTGACCCAGCTGTGGACGCGGCACGAGTGAGAATGCAGGCATGAGTAGCGAAAGAAGGGTGAGAAACCCTTCCGCCGGATGACCAAGGGTTCCAGGGCCAGGCTAATCCGCCCTGGGTGAGTCGGGACCTAAGGCGAGGCCGAGAGGCGTAGTCGATGGACAACGGGTTGATATTCCCGTACCCGCGAAGGAGCGCCCATGATGAACCTTGTTGTGCTAACTGCCCGAACTTGGTGAGGTTTTCGGACTGATCTGAGGGAGCGCGGGAACCTGGCGGGTAGTAGTCAAGCGATGGGGTGACGCAGGAAGGTAGCTGATCCCGGCCGGTGGTTGTGCCGGGGTAAGCGTGTAGGCTGCATCATAGGTAAATCCGTGGTGCGTGAGGCTGAGACGTGATGCCGAGCCGATTCAGGTGAAGTCAGTGATCCTATGCTGCCGAGAAAAGCCTCTAGCGAGCTTCTAGCGGCCCGTACCCTAAACCGACACAGGTGGTCAGGTAGAGAATACCGAGGCGATCGGGCGAACTGTGGTTAAGGAACTCGGCAAATTGCCCCCGTAACTTAGGGAGAAGGGGGGCCGGAGACGTGAAGCCCCTTGCGGGTGGAGCGTTGTATGGCCGCAGAGACCAGGGGAAAGCGACTGTTTACTAAAAACACAGGTCCATGCGAAGAAGTAATTCGATGTATATGGACTGACGCCTGCCCGGTGCTGGAACGTTAAGGGGACCGGTTAGCTCTTCGGGGCGAAGCTGAGAACTTAAGCGCCAGTAAACGGCGGTGGTAACTATAACCATCCTAAGGTAGCGAAATTCCTTGTCGGGTAAGTTCCGACCTGCACGAATGGCGTAACGACTTTCCTACTGTCTCAACCACAGGCCCGGCGAAATTGCATTACGAGTAAAGATGCTCGTTACGCGCGGCAGGACGGAAAGACCCCGGGACCTTTACTATAGCTTGACATTGGTACTCGAATTAGCTTGTGTAGGATAGGTGGGAGACTGTGAAGCTGGTACGCCAGTATCGGTGGAGTCAATGTTGAAATACCACTCTGGTTGATTTGGGTTTCTAACTTCGGACCGTGATCCGGTTCAGGGACAGTGTCTGGTGGGTAGTTTAACTGGGGCGGTTGCCTCCTAAAGGGTAACGGAGGCGCCCAAAGGTTCCCTCATCCTGGTTGGCAATCAGGTGTTGAGTGTAAGTGCACAAGGGAGCTTGACTGTGAGACTGACAGGTCGAGCAGGGACGAAAGTCGGGACTAGTGATCCGGCACTTGCGTGTGGAAGCGGTGTCGCTCAACGGATAAAAGGTACCCCGGGGATAACAGGCTGATCTTCCCCAAGAGTCCATATCGACGGGATGGTTTGGCACCTCGATGTCGGCTCGTCGCATCCTGGGGCTGTAGCAGGTCCCAAGGGTTGGGCTGTTCGCCCATTAAAGCGGTACGCGAGCTGGGTTTAGAACGTCGTGAGACAGTTCGGTCCCTATCCGCCGCGCGCGTAGGATACTTGAGAAGGGCTGTCCCTAGTACGAGAGGACCGGGACGGACGAACCTCTGGTGTGCCAGTTGTCCCGCCAGGGGCACGGCTGGTTGGCTACGTTCGGAAGGGATAACCGCTGAAAGCATCTAAGCGGGAAGCTCGCTTCAAGATGAGGTGTCCCACCCATTTGATGGGGTAAGGCTCCCAGTAGATGACTGGGTTGATAGGCCGGAGATGTAAGCCAGGTAACTGGTTCAGTTGACCGGTACTAATAGGCCGAGGACTTGACTTCGAAGATGTACGCGTCCACTGTGTGATTCTGGGCAAACGAACACTTGTGTGTGTTTGGTTTGTTGTTAGGGTTACGGCGGTTATGGCGGAGGGGAAACGCCCGGTTACATTCCGAACCCGGTAGCTAAGCTCTCCAGCGCCGATGGTACTGCACTCGTGAGGGTGTGGGAGAGTAGGTCACCGCCGGACATCTTTACAGTTGAGGGCCGCTCCCTGTGGGGAGCGGCCCTCAACTGTGTCTGCCCGCCGTACTTCGGTTGGGCGGCATCAGGGAGGATGGAGTCGTGAACCCTACTGGGCAGGATGGCGACCGACCTCGCCGCGCCGACGAACGATCCGGTCGTGGCGGCGGCTTCAGCCGCGGCTACGGCGGTAGCCGAGCCGACCGTGGCGACCGCACCTCGCGCCGGGACGGCCGGGACGGCCACGACACCGGGCGGCGCGGGGGTGAGCGTGGTGCGGATCGGTTCCGTTCCGACCGTCGGCAACCGCCCGGCGGCGAACGCCGAGGCGGTGCCACCGGTAACGACGGTGACCGCCGCCGGGGCGGTTGGGACAGCGACCGCCGACAGCCCGACGACCGCAGGGCCGGCGGCCGTGACCGTGGCTACGTGCGCCGTGACGAGTCCGGCGCAGGCCGCGAAGCGCCCGGCTTGCGCCGCCGTGACGATGGCGGGTTCCGCCGGCGCGACGACAGCGCATCGCGGCCGCACCGGGACCGCCGCGCCGACTGGGAGCCGGCCCGCCGCCGTGACGACGACCGCCGGGGCGGCCGAGGGGAAACCGGTGGCGCTGCAGGGGACAGAAGCGGCGGCTTCCGCGGCGACCGCGAGCACCGGGCAGACGACGGCCGCCGCAGTGCGCCCCGCGAGGACCGTGGCTTCCGCGGCGATCGCCGGACCACGGGTGGGGACGGTGGCGACCGCCGGTCCGACCGTGGCGGATTCCGGGCTGGGGCACCTCGGGCACAGCGTGCTGACGGTGAGCGTCGGTTCGATGCTGGGCGGGGACGGGAAGACCGGCGGTTCGAGCAGCGGGGCGGTGACCGACGGCCCGGGCAGGGAGACGAGCGGCGTGACCGTTCCCACGGCGATCGCCGGTCGGGCAGCTTTCCGACCGCCGGCCGACCTGCCGACCGAAGAAGTCCTCGCTCCGAGGATCGGCGCCCCCGCTCCGGCGACGCCGCCCGGTCCCGTGACGACGGCGCGCCGGGGCCGTTCCGCAGACGTACGGACGGTCCGACCGACCGGCCCTTCCGACGGGCCTCGTCGGATCGTTCCCCGGAGGCCTCCGCCGCGCCGTACCGTCGGCGCGACGAGGACGGTGCCGACCGCGCGGCCGAACGTACGCCGCCGCCGGAGTTGTCCGACGACATCCTCGCCACCGACCTGCACACCGAGATCCGGGCCGAGCTGCTCGGGCTGGCCCGACCGGTGGCCGACACGGTGGCCCGGCACCTCGTCGCCACCGGGCAGTTGATCGACGAGGAGCCGGAGACGGCGCTCGCCCACGCCCTGGCGGCACGTCGGCTCGCCGCCCGCATCGCGGCGGTACGGGAAGCGGTCGGGTTGGCCGCGTACCGGGCAGGGCAGTGGCAGACCGCCGTCGCCGAACTCCGGACCTACCACCGGATGACCGGACGTCAGACGCACCTTGCCGTACTGGCCGACTGCGAACGTGCCCTCGGCCGGCCGGAGCGGGCGATCGACATCTACCGTGGCGCGGATCGCGCAGGGCTGGACCCCGCTGCCGCCGTCGAGCTGTTGATGGTCGCTGCGGGTGCCCGCGGCGACCTGGGGCAGGCGGCCGCAGCGGTGGCGATGCTGCAGGTCCGGGAGCTGACCGTGGAATCCGCCGACCCCTGGGTCTGCCGGCTCCGTTACGCGTACGCCGACGCGCTGCTCAGCGCCGGGCGCAAGGACGAGGCCAGGGAGTGGTTCGCCCGAGCGGCCGAGGCCGACGAGGAGGCAGCAACTGACGCGACCGAGCGCCTGCTGGAGATCGACGGCGTACTGCTGACCGAGGCCGAGACGGACGACGTGGCCGACGACGAGGCCGACGACGATCCGGCCGCCACGTCACACCCCGGCAGCTCACCTCCCCGAAGCGCGGAAGAAGACCGGCCCCGATGACCCGAACCGACGACGCCACCGCTGTCCGCTGCGGGCTGTCTGCCGCATACGACCTGGTGATATTCGATCTCGACGGGGTGATCTACCTGATCGACCGGCCCATCCGTGGGGCGGTCGAGGCGGTGGATCGGCTGCGGCGGGCCGGCCTGCCGGTCGCGTACGCGACGAACAACGCCTCCCGGCGTTCGGCCGACGTCGCCGGGCTGCTCCGTGGCATGGGGGTGCCGGCCACTACCGACGAGGTGGTGACCTCGGCCGGTGCGACCGCCGCGCTGCTGGCACAGCAGTACGGTCCAGGTGCCAGGGCGCTGGTCGTGGGTGCGGACGCGCTGCGCGACGAGCTCACCGAAGCCGGGCTGGCGCTGGTCGCGTCGGCCGATGACAAGCCAGCGGTGGTGGTTCAGGGGTACGGCCCCGGGATTGGGTGGGCCGATCTGGCGGAGGCGTCGGTGGCGATCCGGGGCGGCGCCGACTGGGTGGCGACGAACACCGACCGGACCCTGCCCAGTGCCCGGGGACCGCTGCCAGGTAACGGCTCACTGGTTGCCGCGCTGCGCACGGCGCTGAACCGGGAACCGGACCAGGTCGTCGGCAAGCCGGAACCGGGGTTGTTCGTCAGTACCGCGCGCCGCGCCGGTGCCGACCGGCCGCTGGTGGTCGGTGACCGGTTGGACACCGACATCGAAGGGGCGAACCGCGCCGGCATGGCGAGTCTGCTCGTGCTGACCGGGATCAGCGACGCTCGGGAACTGCTGGCCGCCCCGCCGGCACGCCGGCCGACGTACCTGGCGGCGGACCTCGCCGGACTGTTCGCGGCCGACGCCGCCCGGCCGATCGACGACGACCCGACGGAGGATGCCGGGTGGCAGGTGCACCGCCACGGCTCGGCGGGGCTCGTCCTCGGCGGCACCGGCGGTGACAGCGTGCAGGCGCTGCGGGTACTCTGCCGGCACGTCTGGCAGGGTGCCCCGGTGACCGAGGTGCGATCCGGGTCCGCCGCAGCCGAATCGGCGCTGCGTGACCTGGCCCTGGCGTAACCCGACATGCTGAGATGTCACCGACGTGCTGGGCTGATTCGACGCCGGGACGCGGCCTACGCTGACCGGGGATTGGGTCGGCGGGTGAGCCGGGCCGGCGGACCTGGCCACGGAGCGGGTCGGTTCACAGCAGCTTTCGGAGCTTCAGCAGGTCGAACGGGCTGGCGCTGACCGACAGCCGTCGGGCCGCCAACGCGCGACCTACGTCGAGGTCGCCACGGACCAGCGCGAGCAGATCGTCACTGCCGATGTTCATGGCGATCTTGGCCTTCGGGTCGTCCCCGTCGGCGAGGTCGACGAGACGACCATCGGTCAGCCGTCCGTGAAACGCGGTGCCGAGATCGGTGATCCGGCAGGCAAGGGTACGGTCCAGGTTGACTCGTTCGCGTACCTGGTCGGCGTTGTCGTCGAGCCGGGTGGCGAGCTCCCGCAGTGCCTGCCGACACTCGTCGACGCTGGCCACAATCGCACCTCCCGGGCTTCGTGGGGTCGCGGTGCCCGGTCAGGCACCGCGACCGGTGGTCGCACCACCGGTGTTGCGCACAGGCACCGTACCGCACTGCGGCGTCGCGTCCCGGTAGCGTGTCAACCGAACATTCTCCGCGGTGAAGGAGTCGGACCATGCGTGACGCCTGGCGGGCGTACCTGGAACTTGCCCTCGGCCTGACCGAGGCGTCCCGGAAGAAGGCCGAGCAGACTGCGCGGTCGTTGGTCGGCAAGGGCGGGGCGACCGCCGCCCAGCTGCAGGCGGTGGCGGAGGACCTGCTCTCGTCCGGCACCGCGAACCGTGAGTCACTCACCCGGTTGGTGCGGGCTGAGGTGGACCGGGCGCTCGGTGCGGTGGGACTGGTCAAGGCCGATGAGGTCGTGGCGCTGCGGGACCGGATCGACCGGCTGGAAGCCGACATGGAGCAGGCCCGGAGCCGGGCAGCCGCCGCTTCGGCAGCCGCCGCCACGGCGGAAGCGGCGATTCCGCCGTCAGCCGAACCAGCGGTGGCCAAGAAGGCGACGGCGAAGAACGCGGTCGCGAAGAAGGCCGTCGCGAAGAAGGCCGCCGCCAGCAAGACGGTGGGCCGCAGATCCGCCGACGGCTCGGCGGGTGGGCAGTGACCGGCCCAGTGCCGGGGCCCCTACCCGGTGGCCGGGTCGTGCCGGCCCCACCCGTCGCGGCCGCCGTACCGGGCACTGCGGCGGCGGACGGCACAGTCGACGGTACCGACGTCACCGCCGGCGGTACCGACACCCGGACCGGGCACCCGGCGGTCGACGCGGCCATCGAGGCGGTCCGTAACGCCACGGGTCTGCCGCCGGCCGACCAGATCGCCCAGTACGAAGCGGCGCACGGCACCCTGCAGGAAGCTCTCGCCACCATCGACCAGGCCTGACCGGCCGAGATCCTCCCCGGAGTCGCATGGCACGCCGTAACCGCCTCGATGTGGAGTTGGTCCGCCGCGGACTCGCGCGGTCCCGTGAACAGGCCGCAGAGTTGATCGCGGCCGGGCGGGTGGAAGTGCGCGGAGTCGCCGCCGCCAAGGCCGCGGCGATGGTCGACCCGGCGGAGGCCGTCCGGCTGCTCGGCGGGAACCCGGCGGACGGGTACGTCTCCCGGGGTGCGCACAAGCTGATCGGTGCCCTGGCCGGGACCGCAGTCGCGGTCACCGGCCGGCGTTGCCTGGACGCCGGGGCCTCGACCGGCGGCTTCACCGATGTGCTGCTGCGGCGTGGCGCGGCCGAGGTGGTCGCGGTGGACGTCGGCTACGGACAGCTGGCCTGGTCGCTGCGGGGCGATCCACGGGTACGCGTCCACGAACGGACCAACGTCCGTACCCTCACCGCCGATCAGATCGACGGCCCGGTCGGGTTGACCGTGGCGGATCTGTCGTTCATCTCGCTGCGGCTGGTCCTTCCCTCGTTGGTCGCCTGCACCGAGCCGGACGGTGATCTGCTGCTGATGGTCAAGCCACAGTTCGAGGTCGGCCGGGAGCGGGTCGGTTCTGGTGGGGTGGTGCGCGATCCGCAGCTGCGAGCCGAGGCGGTGCTCGCTGTCGCGCAGGCCGGCGCCCAGCTCGGCTTCGGCGTGTCGGCGGTGGTCGCCAGTCCACTACCCGGCCCGCGGGGCAACGTCGAGTTCTTCGTCTGGTTCCGGGCCGACGCGCCGCCCGTCGACCCGCTCCGGGTAGGGGCTATCGTCGACGCCGGTCCGGCCACGGAAGAAGGTGGAGCGCGGTGAACGCGACAGTCCCGACCGGCGGGGCGCCGGTGGCACCCCGCGGTGCCAGAGCGGCGCTGCTGGTCACCCACACCGGTCGGCGGCGCAGCACCGACCATGCCCGGACCGTCGCCGCCGACCTGATCGAGGCGGGTTTCGAGGTACGGGTGGTCGCCGAGGAGGCCGACGATCTGGATCTGCCCGGGGTGCACCCAGTCGGTGGTCCGGCGGCTGCCGACGGGGTGGAGATTGTGTTCGCGCTCGGCGGTGACGGTACGTTCCTGCGTGCCGCGGAGCTTGCCCGTCCGGCGAAGGCCCCGCTGCTCGGGATCAACCTCGGCAAGGTCGGGTTCCTGGCCGAGGCGGAGATCGGTGATCTGGACCGGGCGGTCCGGCAGGTGGTGGCCCGTGACTACACAGTGGACGAACGGTTGACCCTGGACGTGCGGGCCGAGCTGGAGTACGGCGTCACCATCGACTCGTGGGCGTTGAACGAGATCAGCGTCGAGAAGGGGCAACGCGCCCAGATGCTGGAGTTGATGGTCGACGTGGACGGCCGACCGTTGTCGCGCTACGGCGCGGACGGGGTGGTCTGCGCCACGCCGACCGGGTCGACCGCGTACGCGTTCTCGGCCGGCGGTCCGGTGGTGTGGCCCGAGGTGGAGGCGCTGCTGCTGGTGCCGATCAGCGCGCACGCGTTGTTCAGCCGGCCGCTGGTGACCGCACCGAGCTCCACGTTCGTCATCACCGTCGACCCGTACACCACGTTCGCGGTGCTGTGCTGCGACGGCCGGCGGGTCTACGACCTGCCGCCCGGTGCGCGGGTGACGGTCCAACGGGGCGACCTGCCGGTGCGGGTGGTCCGGCTGCATCCACGCCCGTTCAGCGACCGCCTGGTCGCCAAGTTCGATCTGCCGGTCAATGGTTGGCGGGGTAACCGGCGCTGACCGCCCCGGGTAGTCAACGTCGCGGCCCGCTACTACTGTCGGTGGCTGTGCTGGAAGAGCTGCGCATCACCGGGCTGGGCGTCATCGAGGACACCACGCTGCCGTTGACCGGCGGCATGAACGTGATCACCGGTGAAACCGGGGCCGGCAAGACGATGGTGGTGACCGGGCTCGGGCTGCTGCTCGGTGGCCGGGCCGACGCCGGGCGGGTCCGAGCGGATCCCGGCCGGGCGGTCGTCGAGGGCCGGCTGCGGCTGGTCGGTGCCAGTGGAGCCGTGGTGCGCGAGCGGGTCACCGACGCCGGAGGCGAGCCTGACGAGGACGATGTCCTGCTGCTCAGCCGTACGGTGACCGCCGAAGGACGGTCCCGGGCGCACGTCGGTGGCCGCAGCATGCCGGTGTCGGTGCTGAGCGAGATCGGTGCCCAGGTGGTCGCCGTGCACGGGCAGTCCGACCAGTTGCGGCTGCTGCGCCCGGCTGAGCAGCGGGCGTCGCTGGACCGGTTCGCCGGGGCCGACCACGACAAGCTGCTGGCGGCCATGCGGGAGACGTACGGCCGTTGGCGTCAGATCAGCGACGACCTGGCCGACCGGCGGCGCAACGCCCGCGAGCGCAACCAGGAGGCGGACCTGCTCCGGCTGGGTCTCGACGAGATCACCCGGGTCGATCCGCAGCCGGGCGAGGAGGACGCGCTCAAGGCCGAGGCGCAACGGCTGGAACACGCCGAAGGGCTGCGTACCGCCGCGCAGCTCGCCGCCCTCGCTCTTGCCGGCGGCACCGAACCCGTCGACGATACGCCGGACGCGACCGGTCTGCTCGGCACCGCCCGCCGGTCGTTGGAGGCACAGGCCGGCGTGGACCCGGCGCTCGGTGAGCTGGCGGCCCGGGTGACCGAGGCGGCGACGCTGGTCGGCGACGTGGCGGCGGAGCTGTCCGGGTACCTGGCGGCACTGGACGCCGACCCACAACGTCTGCAGGTGGTCTACGAGCGGCGGATGGCGCTGCGAGGGCTGACCCGCAAGTACGCCGACGACGTGGACGGGGTGATCAGCTGGGCGGAGCGGGCCCGGTCCCGGCTGGCCGAGTTGGACACCTCCGACGAGCTGCTGGATGAGCTGGACCGGGAACGTGCCCGGCTGGCAGACGAGGTGGCGGAGCTGGCGGCCCGGGTGTCGGCGGCCCGTCGGCAGGCGGCGGCGCGTTTCGCCGAGTTGGTGAGCGTGGAACTGGCCGGGCTGGCGATGCCGCACGCCCGGATCGAGGTCGCGGTGCTCGCCCGACCGGCGGGCCGGGGCGAGCCGACGCTGACCGTCGATGGTGTCGACGCCGGCGTCGGCCCGGACGGCGCCGACGAGGTCGAGCTGCGGTTGCTGGCACATCCGGGTGCGCCGCCGCTGCCGTTGCAGCGGGGGGCCAGCGGCGGTGAGCTCTCCCGGGTGATGCTCGCCATCGAGGTGGTGTTCGCCGGAGCCGGCGGCCCGCCGACGTTGGTGTTCGACGAGGTCGACGCCGGGGTGGGTGGGCAGGCGGCGGTGGAGATCGGTCGTCGGCTGGCCCGGCTGGCCCGTAGCCATCAGGTGCTGGTGGTGACGCATCTGCCGCAGGTGGCGGCGTTCGCCGACCGGCATCTCGTGGTGGCGAAGGACACCGGGGGGGCGGTGACGACCAGCGGTGTGCGGGTGGTCGAGGACACCGACCGGGCGCGGGAACTCGCCCGGATGCTCGCCGGGCTACCCGACTCGGATCTGGGTATCGCGCACGCTGAGGAGTTGCTCGCGGTCGCCGCTCGCGATCGACGGGGTTGACCTGCCGGGGTCGGCCCGGTGTGTCTGACCTGCCGGTAGTGGCACAGCGGGCATGTCGTGTCGGTGTTCACCGCCCAGCATGCCAGGATGGTAGGGATGCGTTTACCCACCTTGCGCCGGGCTCGTAATCCCGAGCCCGGAACGATCTCCGGCACGGCTCGGCTCGACCGCCGGACGAAGCGCCTTGCCGGTCGGCTCCGGCCAGGTGACATCGCGGTCATCGACCACGTGGACCTGGACCGGGTCGCGGCCGACTCGTTGGTCGCCGTCGGCGTGGCCGCAGTCCTCAACGCCAAGCCGTCGGTTTCCGGCCGGTACCCGAACCTCGGTCCGGAGGTGCTGATCCAGGCGGGTATCCCCCTGGTCGACGGCCTCGGTGAGGACGCGTTCGAGAAGATCCGCGAGGGCGACACGGTGCGCGTCGACGGTGCCGAGGTCTTCGTCGGTGACGACCGGGTGGCGTCCGGGGTACGCCAGGACGCGGATTCGGTCGCCCAGGCGATGGCCGAAGCCAGGGAAGGACTCTCGGTCCAGTTGGAGGCGTTCGCCGCCAACACGATGGAGTACCTCAAACAGGAACGGGACCTGCTGCTGGACGGGGTCGGCGTACCGGACATCGAGACCAGAATCGCCCGCCGGCACTGCCTGATCGTGGTCCGGGGTTACGACTACAAGGCAGACCTGGACGTGCTGCGGCCGTACATCCGGGAGTTCAAGCCGGTCCTGATCGGTGTGGACGGGGGAGCGGACGCGCTGGTCGAGGCCGGCTACACCCCCGACATGATCATCGGGGACATGGATTCGGTCACCGACGACGTGCTGCGCTGCGGCGCCGAGGTGGTGGTCCACGCCTACCGCGACGGCCGGGCGCCGGGCATGGACCGGGTCCGCGAACTCGGGGTGGAGGCGTTGACCTTCCCGGCGGCGGCGACCAGCGAGGATCTGGCCATGCTGCTGGCCGACGAGAAGGGCGCGTCGTTGATCGTCGCGGTCGGTACCCACGCCACGCTGGTCGAGTTCCTTGACAAGGGGCGGGGCGGGATGGCCTCCACCTTTCTGACCCGGTTGAAGGTCGGCGGTAAGCTGGTCGATGCCAAAGGGGTGAGCCGGCTGTACCGGCAGAGCATTTCCGGCTCGTCGCTGCTGCTGCTGGTGCTCTCCGCGATCGCTGCGATGGCGTCCGCCGTGGCGGTTTCCACGGTCGGTAAGGCCTATCTCGGGGTGGCATCCGAGTGGTGGGACAATTTCGTCTTCCAGTTGGGTCAGCTCTTCTAGCGCGGACGAAACTCCTGTTCAGCGCAGACGGATCGGAGAAGGCGGCAAGTGTGATCAACTTCCGTTACCACGTGGTGTCGCTCACCGCGGTGTTCCTCGCCCTGGCGATCGGCCTCGTGGTCGGCACCGCTGCGCTGAACGGCCCGGTTGCCGATTCTCTGAGTGACAATGTGAATGCGCTCCGCAAGGACAACACGCAGTTGCGGGAAACAGTCAACTCGCTGCGCGAGGAGGTCAACCGCGAGGAGGACTTCGTCGCCGAGGCCGCGCCGATCCTGCTCGCCGACAAGCTCGCCGGTCGCCGGCTGCTGGTGGTCTGCCTGCCCAGCGGCCGAGACCACGCCGAAGGCGTGATGGCCGCGCTCGACCTCGCCGGAGCGACGCTGACCGGCCGGATCGACGTGCAGGACAAGTTCGTCAACCCCGACAACAGTGTGGAGTTGCTGGAGCTCGCCACGGCGGCGGCCCGCCCCACCATCCCCACCACCGGGCTGCCCGGCAACAGCGACGGGGTGGAGACCTCCAGCGCTCTGCTGGCCAGCGCGCTGGTCGACCGGGAGGAGCCGCCGGCAGTCGAACCGGCGGACCTGGCGGCGCTGCTCGACGCGTACGGCGACGCCGGCTACATCACCGTCGAACAGGAGGTCACCGGACCGGCTGAAGCGGTCGTCGTGGTCAGCGGGCAGCCGTACGTCGACCGGGACGCCGCCAAGAAGGACGCCGCGGTGGTCACCATGGTCGTGCAGTTCGACCGGGTCAGCCAGGTCGTGGTGGCCGGGACCGGCTCCAGCGACGGGAACCTGATCTCCGCCGTCCGCAACGACCCCACGCTGAACCAGTCGATCTCGACCGTCGACAACGGCAACACGACCGCCGGCCAGTCGGTGACGGCACTCGCCGTGGCCGAGCAGTTCACACTCGATCAGGCCGGGCATTACGGGCTCGGCGCCGGTGCCACCTCGTTGATGCCGAAACGTCCTGAATAGCAGCCTGTCGACGGAGTGAACCCCTGATGCCGAACCGTGGCCCGCTGGGCCTGCTGCTACTCGGTGCCGCCGGTGCCGTCGCCGCCCGCGTCGCACTGCGGACCGCCAAGCGGGTCGCACCCCGGAGCGCACTGGAGCGCACCAACTTCCGGGGCCGGCCGGTGAGCCTCGCCGGCGGCCCGGCCCTCGCCGCCGCCGCGTCGACCGCCGCCGCGTTCGGGGCCACCAGCCCGCCTGTCGCAGCAGCGGCGCTGGTCGCCGGTGCCGGAGCCGGAGCGGTCGGGCTCTACGACGACATCGTCGGAGCCCGACCGGACCAGCGGGCGGCCAAGGGCTTCGCCGGACATCTCTCGGCGCTGCGGTCCGGCCGGGTGACCAGCGGCCTGGTCAAGATCGTGGGGGTCGGCGCCGCCGCCACCGCCGCGGCCGCGCTACTCGCTGCGGACCGCCGGGACACCGCCCGCCGGCCGGTCACCCGGGCGGCCGACGTACTGCTCGGTGCCGGCGTCATCGCCGGCACCGCCAACCTGGTCAACCTGTTGGACCTGCGCCCCGGACGGGCGGCCAAGGCCGGGCTGCTGATCGCCGCCCCGTTGCTGGCCGGCCCGACGGCGGGCACGGCTGCGGGGACCAGCAGCGCGGTGCTCGGGCTGCTCCGCGACGATCTCGACGAGCAGGTGATGCTCGGCGACTGCGGCGCCAACGCGCTGGGTGCCCTGCTCGGGCTCGCCGTCGCGCAGCGTACCGGGCCGGCCGGCCGCGCGGCCGTGCTCGCCGTGCTCGCCGGGCTGACCGTGGCGAGCGAGCGGGTCAGCTTCACCCAGGTGATCGCGCGCACCCCCGGCCTGCGTGAGCTCGACGCCCTCGGCCGCCGGACACCCTGACCAGGACCGGGCGATGACCAACTCGGCGGTCGCCACCCGGGTCGCCGGTGCCGCGGCGCTGATCGCGGTGCTCACCGTGGCGAGCCGGCTGGCCGGGGTCGGCCGTACCGCGGTCTTCGCCTGGTCGGTGGGGCCGACCGCGCTGGGTGACATCTACATCGCCGCCAACACCATCCCCAACATCATCTTCGAGATCGTCGCCGGGGGAGCGCTGGCCAGCCTCGTGGTGCCGCTGCTCGCCGGTGCGGTGGCCGCCGGTGACCGTACCGCCGTTTCCGCGACCACGTCGGCGCTGCTCACCTGGACGCTGGGCCTGCTGATCCCGCTCGCGGTGCTGCTCGCGTTCGCGGCCGGGCCGATCGTGCGGCTGCTCGACGCCGACGCCGGTCCGGCGCAGATCGACGCCGGCACCCTGATGCTGCGGCTGTTCGCCCCGCAACTTCCGCTGTACGGGATCGCCGTGGTGCTCACCGGAGTGCTGCAGGCACACCACCGGTTCGCCTGGCCGGTGATCGCCCCGCTGCTGTCCAGCGTCACGGTGATCGGCACCTACCTGACCTTCGCCGCCACCCAGGGACGGCTGGCCGACCTGCCCGGGGTGGGCACGTCAGGCCAGCTGCTGCTGGCCGCCGGCACCACCGGCGGAGTGGCCGTGCTGTCGCTGTGCCTGTTCGTGCCGCTGCGTCCACTGGGTCTGCGGCTGCGACCCGGCCTACGGTTCGTCGGCGCGGCCCGCGACGCGGTCGGCGGGCTGGCGGCGGCCGGCGCGGTCACCGTCGGCGCGCAGCAGGTCGCCGTGCTGGTCGCGGTCTGGCTCTGCTTCGCCGGTGGTGCGCCGCAGGGCAGCGTCGTGCTGTTCACGCTGGCCCAGACGGTGTTCCTGCTGCCCTGGTCGGTGCTCGCGGTGCCGCTGGCGACCGCCGCGTACCCGACGCTGGCCGCAGCCCACAGCCACGGGGACATCGCCGGGTACCGGTCCAATCTCGGTCCGGCCGTGCGCGGCGTGGTGCTGCTCTGTTGTCTCGGCGCGGCCGTCCTGGTCTCGGTCAGCGTCCCGGCTGCGGCCTTTCTGGTCCCGGCCGGGCAGGCCGGGACGCTGGCCGCCGGCATCGCCGGCTTCGCTCCGGGCCTGATCGGCTACGGTATGTTCGCGATTGGCTCCAGGGCGCTGTACGCGGCCAGCCGCCCGGCACCTGCCGCCGCAGCGGTGGCAGCCGGCTGGAGCTGTGTGATGGTCGCCGCGCCGGTGCTGTCGCTGGTGCTGCCGGACCGCGACCGGGTCTTCGCCTTGGCGCTGGCCAACGCGCTCGGCATGTTGGTGATGGGGCTGCTGCTGGTCGCGGCGCTGCGCCGGGTCGGCGGTGGCGCGGTGCTGACTGGGCTCGGCCGGGCGACGGCGACCGGTCTGGCAGCCGGCGTCGTCGCGGCGGCTGCGGGTGCCGGCGTGGCGTATCTGACCGGGCCGGGGCCGACCACCCCGACCGTGCCCGGCGTGCTGCTGCAGGGCATGCTGTCCGGGGCGACCGGGTTGGCGGTCTTTCTCGCGGTGGCCCTGCCTGCGGACCGCCACGATCTGCGGCCGATGGTTGTCGGTGCGGTACGCCGGACCTGGCGGCTGGCGGCCGGCCGGCGACGGGACGGGAAGGGGACGGAGTCGCGGTGAGTGATCCGACGGACGACCGCTGGACCGGTGCGGTCCTGCTGCTGATCGGCTCCAGCACGGGCGGTATCGGCCAGCACGTCGCATCCCTGAGCCGCGGCCTGGTGTCCGGCGGGGCGCGGGTGACCGTGTGCGGTCCGCTCGCCGTCGAACAGCAGTTCCGGTTCACCGCTTCCGGTGCCCGGTTCGTCCCGGTGGAGATCCCGGCCAACCCGACCCTGGCCGACGCCCGCGCGGTGACCGCGGTCCGCCGCGTCCTCGCCGACGGGGTCGACGTGGTGCACGCCCACGGACTACGCGCCGGATTCGTCGCGGCGCTCGCCCGACCGTCCGCGCCGATCGTGGTGACCTGGCACAACAGCATCCTCGCCGGCGGGCTGCGGGGCCGGTTGGCGCGGCTGGTCGAGCGGCGGGTGGCACGGGCCGCCCGAGTGACCCTCGGCGCCTCCGCCGACCTCGTCGAACGGGCGGTGGCGCTCGGCGCGCCCGATGCCCGGCTCGGCCCGGTGGCGGCGCCGGAGCTGCCCGCACCGAGACGCAGCCGCGCCGCGGTGCGCGCGGAGTTCGGTGTCGGCGCCCACCAGCCGCTGGTGCTCTCGGTCGGCCGGCTGCACCCGCAGAAGCGCTACGACCTGCTGGTCGACGCCGCCGCCGGGTGGCGCGAACTGACCCCACCGGCGCAGGTGGTGATCGCCGGCACCGGGCCCAGCTACCTGTCCCTGGCGGCGCAGATCTCGGCGGTACGGGCACCGGTCACCCTGCTCGGCCACCGTCATGATGTGGCCGACCTGCTGCTCGGCGCCGACCTGGCGGTGGTCTGCAGCGACTGGGAGGCCCGACAGTTGTTCGCCCAGGAGGCGCTGCGGGCCGGCGTACCGTTGGTGGCGACCGCGGTCGGCGGGTTGCCGGAACTGGTCGGAGACGCCTGCCGGTTGATTCCGCCCGGCGACCTGGCCGCGCTGGACGGTGCCGTGCGTGAACTCCTGACCGACCATCAGCAGCGGGCCGACCTGGCCGAGCGTGGACCCCGCAGGGCCGCCGGCTGGCCGACCGACGCGGACAGCCTCGACCTGGTCCGCGCCGTCTACCGGGAGTTGTCCGACGGGCGGGACGAAACGGGCGGGCGGGAGGTAGCCGGCGGGCAGTCGGTGCCGGGCCGCCGCAACGGGCCGACCGACCGCGACGGCCGACCCGTGGACGGGAGCGGCTGATGCGTCACCGGATCGTGCCGCTGCTGCTGATGTCGGTGCTGCTGGCTGCCGGCGTGGCGGCACTGGCCGACCGGCCGGCGGTGGGCACCTCCGGCCGCAGCGCGGACTACGTGGTCATCGTCGGAGTGCCGGGCCTGCGCTGGGACGACGTCGACCGGCGGACGACGCCGACGCTGTGGCGGCTGGCGGAGCAGGGCTCGATCGCCGCACTGTCGGTGCGGTCCGCGCAGCGGCCGACCTGCCCGGCCGACGGCTGGGTCACCCTCGGCGCCGGCAACTACGCGGCCTACGACGGGATCACCGGCACCACCGGCGACGGCACCTGCCCGCCGGCGCAGATCGCCGTCGAGCAACCCGACGGCATCGGCGGATACCTGACGTCGCAGCCCGCGACCGTACGCCTCAACCAGGAACGTCTCGCCTGGGGCGCGGTGCCCGGCGCGTTGGCCGAGTCGGTGCGGTGCACGGTGGCTGTCGGGCCGGGTGCCGCGCTGACCGCCGCCCGGCCGTTCGGCCGGGTCGACCGCTACGAGCCGGAACTCCCACAGGACCCGGCGGACCTGCTCGCCTCCTGCGTGCTGAGCGTGGTCGACGCCGGAGTGGTCGCCGGTTCCGACCCGACCGAACGGGCCGCCGCCGCCCGGCAGGCCGACGCGACGCTGGCGCGGGTCCTGGCGGCCCGCCCGCAGCGCTCACTCGTGCTGGTCGCCGGGCTGGCCGACACCAGCGCACCGACCCGGCTGCACGTCGCGATCGCCGACGGCGCCGGCTGGGACGCCGGCTGGATGACGTCGCCGACCACCGGCCGGGACGGCTACCTGCAGCTGGTGGACCTGGCGCCGACCGCGCTGCACGTGCTCGACCGGGACCAACCCGACGGGCTGTTCATCGGTCAGCCGGCGAGTTCGGCACCCGGCCGGCCGGAGGACCTCGCGACGGCGATCGCGTACCCGGCCGACGCCGACCGGGAGGCCCGCGCCCAGCGACGCGCCGCGGTCTGGTTCTTCGGCCTGCTCGCCGGGTTCCATACGGTCCTCGCCGTGGCCGTCGTACCGTTGCTGCGCCGGGTCCGACGCACCGCCGGGCGGCCCGGCCCGGACCCGGTCACCCGACGGGCCAACGCCGTCATGGAGGTGCTGCTGATCGCGGCCGCGCTCGTCATCCCGGCGGCGCTGCTGGCCGAGGTGGTGCCCTGGTGGCGCAGTGGCCAGCCCGGCCCTGCGTTGGCCGTGACCACGGTGCTGGCGGTCGCCGCCGCGACGGCGGCGGTCCGGTTCAGCCGTTCCTACCGGCACACGCTCGCCCCGATGACGCTGGTCGCCATGATCGCGGCGGCGGTCGTCGCCGCCGACGTGCTGACCGGGGCCCGGCTGCAACTCAACGGCGTCACCGGGTACTCCGCCTCCGAAGGCGGTCGCTACGCCGGGCTCGGCACGGTGGGGCTGGGAGTGCTGATCGCCGGCACCCTGCTGGCCGCCGGCTGTCTGGCCCAGCGGGTCCGGCGTGGCTGGCGGGTGACGGTGGTGGTCACCATCGGCGGTGCCGCGGTGATCCTGGTCGGCAGCCCCTACCTGGGTGCCGACCCGGTCGGAGCGATCGCGTTGACCGCCGGGGTGGCGGTTACGGCGGCGATCAGCACCGGTGGTTGGCTGAGTGTGCCCAGAGTGGCGTGGGCGACGATCGCGGGTCTGCTGGTGACCGCCGGGTTCGCACTGATCGATCTGCAGCGGCCGGAGACCGAACGGGGCAGCCTGGGACGGTTCCTCACCGCGCTGGCCGACGGCACCGGCGGGCTCACCCTGCACCGATCTTCGGCGGCCAACATGTCGGCCCTGCTGAGCAGCCCGTTGACGGTGCTGGCGCTGGTCGCCGCGGTACTCGTGTGGTTCGCCCTGCTGCAGCCGTGGGGCGGGCTGAAACGCCTGTTCGGCATCTACCCGGCGGTGCGGGCGGCGATGGCCGGCATCGCCGTGTCGTCGGTGATCGGCGGCGGGCTTGCGGGTTCGGCGCTGGACGTGGCCGGTGCGGCGGCGGCGGTGACCGTGCCGCTGGCCGCGCTGGTGGCGTTGCGGGTGCTCGGGCACTCGGCGGACCGGACCAGACCGTCGGCCGGCCCGGCGGGCTCAGCCGGCCCGGCGGGCTCAGCCGAGCAGACAGGCTCAGCCGGCCAGACTCCGGCGAAGGCACCCGACGAGGTCAGCGGGTCCGCTGTTTCGGCAGGTGTTACCGTGGAGTCCCGTGGATCGCGCCAGCAGCTTCATCAGTGACGCGCCGGTCTGCACGACCAGTCAGACGACCCACGGGAGCACGCCTTGGCCCCTTCGACACAGACGGTACGGCACATTTTCGTCACCGGGGGCGTCGCGTCCTCACTCGGCAAGGGGTTGACCGCATCCAGCCTGGGCAACCTGCTCAGCGCCCGCGGCCTGCGGGTGGTGATGCAGAAGCTCGACCCGTACCTCAACGTCGACCCCGGCACGATGAACCCCTTCCAGCACGGTGAGGTGTTCGTCACCGACGACGGCGCCGAAACCGATCTCGACGTGGGGCACTACGAACGGTTTCTCGACCGTGACCTGTCCTGCAAGGCCAACGTGACCACCGGTCAGATCTACTCCGAGGTCATCGCCAAGGAACGCCGGGGCGAGTACCTCGGCGACACGGTGCAGGTGATCCCGCACATCACCAACGAGATCAAGGCCAGGATCCGGGCGATGGGGGATCCCGACGAGCACGGGCTGATCCCGGACGTGGTGATCACCGAGGTGGGCGGCACTGTCGGCGACATCGAGTCGTTGCCGTTCCTGGAGGCGATCCGCCAGGTCCGCCACGATGTCGGCCGAGACCGCTGCTTCTACCTGCACGTGTCGCTGGTTCCCTACCTGGTGCCGTCCGGCGAGCTCAAGACCAAGCCGACGCAGCACTCGGTCGCCGCGCTGCGCAGCATCGGTATCCAGCCGGACGCGATCGTCTGCCGCTCCGACCGGGAGATCCCGGACAAGTTGAAGCACAAGCTGTCGCTCTACTGTGACGTGGACCGGGAGGCGGTCATCGCCGCCCCCGACGCACCGAGCATCTACGACATCCCGAAGGTGCTGCACCGGGAGGGCCTCGACGCCTACGTGGTGCGCCGGCTGGGCCTGTCCTTCCGGGACGTGGACTGGACCAGCTGGGACGACCTGCTGGAGCGGGTGCACCATCCGCGACACACCGTCACCGTGGCGCTGGTCGGCAAGTACGTCGACCTGCCGGACGCGTACCTGTCGGTGACCGAGGCGATCCGGGCGGCGGGTTTCGGGCACCGGGCGCGGGTGCAGATCCGGTGGGTGCCCAGCGACGAGTGTGTCAGCCCGAACGGTGCCGCCGCCGCGCTCAGCGGGGTCGACGGAATCGTGATCCCGGGCGGGTTCGGGGTGCGGGGCATCGAGGGCAAGATCGGCGCGGCCCGGTACGGGCGGGAGAACGGCGTACCGGTGCTCGGGCTCTGCCTCGGGCTGCAGTGCATGGCGATCGAGGTGGCCCGCAACGGCGCCGGTCTGGCCGGTGCCAACTCCGCCGAGTTCGACGAGGAGGTCGAACACCCGATCATCGCGACCATGGCCGACCAGGAGCAGATCGTCGCCGGCAAGGGGGACATGGGAGGCACGATGCGGCTCGGCGGGTACCGGGCGGTGCTGGCCGAGGGCTCGATCGTCGCGCAAGCGTACGGGGCGACCGAGGTCAGTGAGCGGCACCGGCACCGCTACGAGGTGAACAACGCGTACCGGGAGGTGTTGGAGAAGGCCGGGTTGCGGATCTCGGGCACCTCGCCGGACGGCCGGCTGGTCGAGTTCGTCGAGCTGGACCGGGCCGAGCACCCGTTCTTCGTGGCCACCCAGGCCCATCCGGAGCTGAAGAGCCGTCCGACCCGGCCGCATCCGCTGTTCCACGCCTTCGTCGGTGCCGTGATCACCTATTCGGAGGCCGACCAGCTGCCGGTGGATCTGGCGCCGGCCCCCGGAGGCCAGGCCTGATGCGGGAGCACGAGTCGGATGCCGAAAACCACTCGGGCGGCCACGTCTACCAGGTACTGTCGCGGACCGACCGGTTCTCCGGCCCGGTCTTCTCGGTGGTCAGCGACGAGGTGACGATGCCGGGTGGAGGCGTGGCCAGGCGGGACTACGTACGGCACGTCGGCGCGGTCGGGGTGGTCGCGCTCGACGAGGCCGGAAGAGTGGTGCTGGTCCGCCAGTACCGCCATCCGGTAGGCCGGCGGCTGTGGGAACTTCCCGCCGGCCTGATCGACGTCGCCGGGGAGGAACTGCCCGCCACCGCCCACCGGGAGCTCGTCGAGGAGGCCGATCTGACCGCCGGTCGACTCGACCTGCTCGTCGACGTACACCCGTCGCCGGGATGTTCCGACGAGACGGTCCGGATCTTCCTCGCCCGGGACCTCTCCCCGGTGCCGGAGCAGGACCGGCACCGGCGCCACGACGAGGAGGCGGAGCTGCAGGTCCGCCTCGTCAACCTCGACGAGGCGGTTCGGATGGTGCTGGCCGGCGAGATCACCAACGGCCCGGCGGTGACCGGTCTGCTGGCTGCGGCCTGCGCCCGGCAGACGGGGTGGGCAGCGCTGCGCGCCGTCACCGAGCCTGCCCCGCGCCCACCCGGCGGCGCAGCGCGCTGACCCGGGGGACGCCGAACGGCGGCCGGGGCGGATGCCATCCGCCCCAACCGCCGTTCGGCTGGTCGCAGCCACAGCCGCTGACCAGCTGGAGTACGCCACCGGTCGGGATGACACACCGTCAAGCCGGGCCGCCATCGACTGTCAACGTGCCGGCTGTCGGAGCTGTCGACCGGACCTAGACTTCGCCGGGAGACAAGTTCGGGCAGCGCGGCCCGCGGAAAGGTGACGGCGACGTGAAGGTTGGCATTCCCCGCGAGGTCAAGAACCACGAGTACCGGGTGGCGATCACCCCGGCCGGGGTGCACGAGTTCACCCGGGCCGGTCATCATGTGACGGTGCAGACGGGCGCCGGCGCCGGGTCCTCCATCACCGACGACGAGTTCGCCGCCGCCGGGGCGAGCATCGCCCCGACCGCCGACGATGTCTGGGCGAGCGCCGACCTGGTCCTCAAGGTGAAGGAGCCGGTCGCCGAGGAACACCACCGGATGCGTCCCGGCCAGGTGCTCTTCACCTACCTGCACCTCGCGGCGTCGCGCGAGTGCACCGACGCCCTGCTGCGCCAGCGGGTCACCGGTATCGCGTACGAAACGGTGGAGAACGCCGACCGTTCCCTCCCGCTGCTCGCACCGATGTCCGAGGTCGCCGGCCGGCTGGCCGCGCAGGTCGGCGCGTACCACCTGATGCGTCCCGGCGGCGGGCGCGGCGTGCTGATGGGCGGGGTCCCCGGCGTCTACCCGGCGAAGGTGGTGGTCATCGGGGCCGGGGTGTCCGGGATGAACGCGGCCGCGATCGCGCTCGGGATGCACGCCGACGTCCTGCTGCTCGACCGGGACATCAGCAAGCTGCGGCAGGCGGACGCGATCCACCAGGGGCGGATGAAGACGGTCGCGTCGAACACCTACGAGGTCGAGCGGGCGGTGATCGACGCGGACCTGGTGATCGGCGCGGTCCTGGTGCCCGGGGCGAAGGCGCCCAGGATCGTCACCAACGAGTTGGTGTCCCGGATGAAGCCCGGCAGTGTGCTCGTCGACATCTCGATCGACCAGGGTGGCTGTTTCGAGGACTCCCGGCCCACCACCCACGCCGAACCCGTCTACCCGGTCCACGACTCGGTCTTCTACTGCGTGGCGAACATGCCGGGCGCCGTCCCGCACACCAGCACGTACGCGTTGACCAACGTCACTCTGCCGTACGCCCTCGAACTCGCCAACCGGGGCTGGCGCGACGCGCTGCGCCACGACCGGGCTCTCGCCGCCGGGCTGAACACCCACGACGGCGAGATCACCTCCGGTCCGGTGGCCGAGGCACACGGCCTGAGCAGCCGGTCATTGGCCGAGGTGCTGGCCTGACCGGCGACGCGCCGCCGCCGACGGTGCCGCCAGCCGCTGCGCTGCGGCACGCGGTCCGCAGCTACCTGGACCACCTGACCGTCGAACGCGGGCTGTCCCAGCACACCCTCCGGTCGTACCGGCGCGACCTGGACCGCTACCTCGGCACTCTGGCGCACCTGGGGATCGGCGAGCTGGCCCAGGTAGGGCCGGCGCAGATCACCGGGCACCTGGCCGCGCTGCGGGCCGGCACCGACGGGCAGCCGCCGCTGTCGGCCGCGTCCACCGCCCGGGCCGCCAGCGCCATCCGCGGGCTGCACCGGTTCGCTGTCCGGGAGGGACACGCCGAATCCGACGCCGGCCGCGACGTCCGTCCCGCCGTCCCGCCGCGCCGGCTGCCCCGGGCGCTCGACGTCGACCAGATCGAACGGCTGCTGGCCGCCACCGGGGCGGTGGACGGTCCGGTGCCGCCGCTGGCCGTACGCGACCGGGCGCTACTGGAGTTCCTCTACGGCACCGGGGCGCGGATCTCCGAGGCGGTCGGTGCCGCCGTCGACGACCTCGACCTGGACACCGGGGCGGTCCTGCTCCGCGGCAAGGGCGGCCGGCAGCGGGTGGTCCCGGTCGGCGGGTACGCGGCCGACGCGCTGCGGGCGTACCTGACCCGGGTACGGCCGGCACTCGCGGCGGCGGGCCGGGGCAGCCCGGCCGTCTTCCTCAACGCGCGCGGCGGGCAGCTGTCCCGGCAGAGCGCCTGGACGGTGCTGCGGCGCACCGCCGAGCGCGCCGGGCTGCCGGTGAGCGGGGCGCATCCGGTTTCGCCGCACACCCTGCGGCATTCGTACGCCACCCATCTGCTCGACGGCGGCGCGGACGTACGGGTGGTCCAGGAACTGCTCGGCCACGCGTCGGTGACCACCACTCAGGTCTACACTCTGGTGACCGTCGACCGGCTCCGCGAGGTCTACGCCACCTCGCATCCGCGGGCCCGTCATTGACCCGCAGGCGGTTGTGGGTGCGGACGTCGGGCGTACCCGGGTCATGCCGGGTCGACACGCCGGACCGGTGTCCGCCGCACCCCGGCCGGGTGGCGTACAGTCGGGCAACGGCGCGGCTTTCGTACGGCGGCAGGCGAAGGCCCCGCAGCGGCGACGCCGCTGCAGACGCCGGTCGGCTCCGGCGCCGAGCAGTCGTCGGGAGGGGGCGCACAGGACATGGCGGGCAACAGTGACCGTGCCGAGGCGTGGACCTCGACGCTCCGCGAACAACAGGCGGGGCTCGATCTGAGCGCGGAGCTCGGTCCCGCCGATCCGACCGCCTACACCATGCGTAAGCCGATCCCCGAGCCGATGCCGACCGACCGGCATGGCCCGGCGCGGATCATCGCGATGGCCAACCAGAAGGGCGGCGTCGGCAAGACCACCACGACGATCAACCTCGGTGCCGCGTTGGCCGAGTACGGTCGCCGGGTGCTGCTGGTCGACTTCGACCCGCAGGGCGCGCTGTCGGTCGGGCTCGGGGTCAACCCGCACAACCTCGATCTGTCGGTCTACAACCTGCTGATGCAGGACGACGTCACCGCCGAGGACGTGCTGATCAAGACCGACGTCGCCGGTCTGCACCTGCTGCCGGCCAACATCGACCTGTCGGCCGCGGAGATCCAGTTGGTCAACGAGGTCGCCCGGGAGATGGCTCTGGCCCGGGTGCTCAAGTCGATCCGCAAGGAGTACGACTTCGTTCTGATCGACTGCCAGCCCTCGCTCGGTCTGCTGGCGATCAACGCGCTCACCGTGGCGCACGGTGTACTGATCCCGCTGGAGTGCGAGTTCTTCAGCCTGCGTGGGGTGGCGCTGCTGCTGGACACCATCGACAAGGTTCGCGAGCGGCTCAACTTCGACCTGGAACTCGAAGGCATCCTCGCCACGATGTACGACAGCCGCACCACCCACTGCCGGCAGGTGCTGCAGCGGGTGGTCGAGGCGTTCGGCGACAAGGTCTACCAGACGGTCATCACCAAGACGGTGAAGTTCCCCGAGTCGACGGTGGCCGGCGCGCCGATCACCAGCCTCGACCCGGCGTCGTCCGGGGCCCGCAACTACCGGCAGCTGGCCCGCGAGGTCATCGCGCACCAGGCGGAGCGCTAACCTGCGGTGCAGCTCGTCGAGCAGGTGGACTACGGTCGACGGGTGAGCGCTCCGACGGTCGACGTGACAGCTGGGCAGGTGGCCGGGACGGCACCCGGCTCCGGCGACGCCACCGTGGTGGCCCTGCCCGGCGAGAGCACCGGTTTCACCGTCCGGCTGGACAACTTCACCGGCCCGTTCGACCTGCTGCTGCAGCTCATCGGTAAACACAAGCTGGACGTCACCGAAGTAGCGTTGCACCAGGTCACCGACGAGTTCATCGCCTACATCCGGGCGATGGGCGACGACTGGGACCTGGACGAGGCCAGTGAGTTCCTGGTCGTCGCGGCGACCCTGCTCGACCTCAAGGCCGCCCGGCTGCTGCCCGCCGCCCAGGTTGAGGACGAAGAGGATCTGGCTCTGCTGGAGGCCCGGGACCTGCTGTTCGCCCGGCTGTTGCAGTACAAGGCGTTCAAGGAGGCAGCGGGGCACATCGCCGAGCTGGAGACCGCTGGGGCCCGCCGCTATCCCCGCTCGGTCACGATGGAGGAGCGGTACGCGCAGGCGCTGCCCGAGCTGGTGCTCGGCATCGGGCCGCAGCGGCTCGCGAAGCTCGCGATCAGGGCGATGACGCCACGCGTCGCACCGGTCGTCTCCATCGACCACGTGCACCAGATCCGGGTGAGCGTGCGGGAGCACGCCACGCTGCTGCGGGACCGGCTGCGCCGGATGGGCACCGCGACGTTCCAGACGCTGTGCCTGGACTGCGAGTCCACCCTGGAGGTCGTGGCACGCTTCCTCGCGTTGCTGGAGCTCTACCGGGAAGGTCTGGTCGGCTTCAGCCAGGAGCAGGCCCTGGGGGATCTGACCGTACGCTGGACCGGAGGCGCCGACAGCGGCGGGGAGCTCACCATCGACGAGTACGCCGGCCACCCGGAGGAACGGGACGCCGCCGCGGCACCGGCCACCGTGTCGGACGCCGTCCAGTCGGACGCCGTGCAGGAGGAGACCCCGTGAGCACCGACGAGCAGCCCGACTCGCTCGCCGAGCAGGCGGCCGCCTGGGTGCCACCGTGGGCCCGGGCCCCCGTACCAGCGGAGCATGCCGCCGCGCCCGAACCGGAGCCGCCGCCGGCCCCCGAGCCCGAACCGGTCCCGGCGGCGGAGCCGGCCCCCGAGCCGCCGCCGGCCCGCGCGGCCGAACCGGTCCCGGCGGCGGAGCCGACGCCACCCGCGCCCGGACCGGAGTCAGTCGCTGCGCCGGCACCGGTGGCCGAGCCGTCGCCGGTCCGACCGGAGGCGCTGGCGTTGCTCGACGACGCCGAGCTGCGCGCCGCGCTGGAAGCAATCATGCTCGTGATCGACGAACCCGTCGCCGAGGTGGTGCTGGCCCAGGTGCTGGAGCAGCCGACCGACCGGATCGCCGCGGTCCTCGCCGACCTTTCCGCCGGCTACACGGCGGCCGGTCACGGCTTTGACCTGCGTCGGGTGGCCGGCGGCTGGCGGCTCTACACCCGTCCCGAGTTCGCGCCGTACGTCGAGCGGTTCGTGCTCGACGGGCAGTCGGCACGGTTGACCCAGGCCGCGCTGGAGACCCTCGCCGTGGTCGCCTACAAGCAGCCGGTGACGCGTGGTCGGGTTTCGGCGATCCGGGGCGTCAACTGCGACGGGGTGATCCGTACCCTGTTGTCCCGTGGCCTGATCGAGGAGTGCGGCAGCGAGCCGGAGTCCGGCGCCTACCTCTACCGCACCTCGACGCTGTTCCTGGAGAAACTGGGGTTGGACAGCGTCGAGGAGCTACCCTCGCTCGCGCCGTTCCTGCCCGACGACGTGGAAGAGATTGCCGATGCCCAGCGATGACGACAGCGGTGTCCAGCGTCTGCAGAAGGTGCTCGCCACCGCCGGGGTCGGCTCGCGGCGGGCCTGCGAGGATCTGATCTTCCGGCGCCGGGTGACGGTCGACGGTCGCATCGCCCAACTCGGCGACAAGGTCGACCCGCGTACGGCGGTCATCCACGTCGACGGCGAACGGGTCGTCGCCGACCACCGGCTCGCCTATCTGGCGATGAACAAGCCCCGCGGCGTCGTTTCCACCATGGCTGACGAAAAGGGGCGTACCGCGCTGTCGGACCTGCTCGACCGGGTCGACCAGCGGGTCTACCACGTCGGCCGGCTGGACGCGGACAGTGAGGGCCTGCTGCTGCTGACCAACGACGGCACGCTGGCCCACCGCCTGATGCATCCGTCGTACGGAGTGCCGAAGACGTACCTGTGTGAGATCGCCGGCCCGGTCCCCCGGGCGGTCGGCCGCCGGCTGCTCGCCGGTGTCGATCTCGACGACGGGCCGGCTAAAGTGGACAAATATGCGCTGCTGGACACCCTGGGTCGCACCGCGCAGGTCGAGGTGGTGCTGCACGAGGGGCGCAACCACATCGTGCGCCGGCTCTTCGATGAGGTGGGGCACCCGGTCTCGCGACTGGTGCGTACCGCCATCGGGCCGATCCGGCTCGGTGACCTGCGGCCGGGGCGGACCCGGCGGCTGAACAACGCGGAGGTCGCCGCCCTCTTCGCGGCCGTCAGTGACTAACCAGGCATGATGGACCCGGAAAGCGGGCACTCGGCAGGTGCCCTCGTGGATGCTCCCGGGACTGCCGGGGCCGGTGGTACGGAAGAGAGGAACCGACGGTGGCTGAGCAGGCACGGACCGGGCACTTCGTGGTAGCGGTGGATGGTCCGTCCGGATCCGGCAAATCCACCGTTTCCCGGCGACTGGCCACCGCGACAGGTGCCCGCTACCTCGACACCGGGGCGATGTACCGGGCGATCACCTGGGCGGTGCTCCGGTCCGGCGTCGACCCGCACGACACCCCCGGGGTCGTCAAGGTCGCGTCGGACGTCACCTTGACCGTCGGCACCGATCCGGCGGCACCGCACATCAGCGCGGACGGCGTCGCGGTGGACGTCGAGATCCGCAGCCAGGAGGTCACCTCCGCGGTGTCCGCGGTGGCCGCCGTGCCGGCGGTACGCGAACGGCTGGTCGCCGAGCAGCGTGTGTTGATCGACCAGCCGGCCCCGATCGTCGTCGAGGGCCGTGACATCGGCTCCGTCGTGGCACCCGACGCCGACCTCAAGGTCTACCTCACCGCTTCGGCCGAGGCCCGGGCGATGCGGCGCAGCGCCGAGACCGCCGCCGACGTGGCGGCGACGGCGGCGGCGCTGGCCCGCCGCGACCGGCTCGACTCGACCCGGGCCGCCGACCCGTTGCAGCAGTCCGCCGACGCGGTCGAGCTGGACACCACCGGGATGGGCATCGACGAGGTCGTCGACCGGCTCCGTGAGCTACTCGTAGCCCGGACGACCCGGTGAGCGCCGAGGCGGTCCCCGATGAGCGGACCGGGCCGGCCGCGCCGGTCCCGGTGGTCGCCGTCGTCGGGCGCCCCAACGTCGGCAAGTCCACACTGGTCAACCGGATCATCGGCCGCCGGCAGGCGGTGGTGGAGGACACCCCGGGCGTGACCCGGGACCGGGTGCCGTACGACGCCAACTGGTCCGGTCGGCAGTTCGTCGTCGTCGACACCGGCGGCTGGGAGCCGGACGCCCGGGACCGGGCCGCCGCCATCGCCGCCCAGGCCGAAGCCGCAGTGGCCACCGCCGACGTCGTCCTGTTCGTCGTCGACGCCACGGTCGGCTCGACCGACGTCGACGAGGCCGCGGTCAAGATGCTGCGCCGCAGCGCCAAACCGGTTCTGCTGGTCGCCAACAAGGCCGACAACATGTCCGTCGAGCTGGAGTCAGCCGCCCTGTGGTCACTCGGCCTGGGCGAGCCGTACCCGGTCTCCGCGCTGCACGGTCGCGGGTCCGGCGACCTACTCGACGCGGTTCTCGACGCGTTGCCCGATCCGCCGCCGATCACCGAGCCGGGTGGGCCGCGCGGCCCCCGCCGGGTCGCCCTGGTCGGCCGGCCGAACGTGGGCAAGTCCAGCCTGCTCAACCGGCTCGCCCGGGAGGAGCGGGCCGTCGTCGACTCCGTCGCGGGGACCACCGTCGACCCGGTGGACAGCATCGTCGAGATCGGCGGTGAACCGTGGCAGTTCGTCGACACCGCCGGGCTGCGCAAGCGCGCCAACCGGGCCAGCGGCACCGAGTACTACGCCAGCTTGCGCACCGCCGGCGCGATCGAGGCCGCCGAGGTGGCGGTCGTCCTGCTCGATGCCAGCGAAGTCCTGAGCGAGCAGGACCAGCGGGTGCTGTCGATGGTCGTCGAGGCCGGCCGGGCGCTGGTGATCGCGTTCAACAAGTGGGATCTGGTCGACGCCGACCGGCGCTACTACCTGGAGAAGGAGATCGAACGGGATCTCCGGCGCATCCCGTGGGCGATCCGGGTGAACATCTCCGCCCGGACCGGCCGGTCGGTGGAGCGGCTCGCCCCGGCGCTGCGGACCGCGCTGGCCAGCTGGGAGACCCGGATCCCGACCGGCCAGCTCAATCAGTGGATCACCGCCCTGGTGCAGGCCACCCCGCACCCGGTACGCGGCGGCCGCGCACCGCGCATCCTCTTCGCCACCCAGGCCGGCGTGGCGCCGCCCCGGTTCGTGCTGTTCACCACCGGCCCGCTCGACGCCGGCTACCAGCGGTTCGTCGAGCGCAAGCTGCGGGAGGAGTTCGGCTTCGAAGGCACCCCGATCGAGGTCACGGTGCGCCCACGCAAGCAGGTGGGTCCCGGCGGGCGGGGCAAGGCCCACGGCTGAGGCCCGTCGCCGTGCTGCTGTCGTGGCCGTCGGGGTGGGGGCTGCGGTGTCCTGTCCGGCCGGTGCGCTACGCTGTACCGGCTGCCGCCGGCGCTGTGCCGGCGGAAGCGGGACGTGGCGCAGCTTGGTAGCGCACTTGACTGGGGGTCAAGGGGTCGTCGGTTCGAATCCGGCCGTCCCGACAGCGAGAGGGTTTCCGCAGGTCAGCGACTTGCGGGAGCCCTCTTTTCATTGCTTGGCATGGATGCCCGGTCTAGCACGCCGCTGTTGGACCACGAAACTCGGGCAGGTTGCCATGGCACTGTTGGATCTTCAGAAGCTGACCGTCGGACTGTCCCGGACCTGGACTGGGGTTGACCCGTTTGACGGACAGGGTCAACCCCAAACACACCAGCGCCATCCGCTCGGCTGCCCACTGCGCATCGTCAGTTTCACTCCCACCCGAGGTTGGGATGAGGTCCGACAGGGGCTGAGTAGGTAGTTGTCACCCGTGATCTCCACGCGGAGCGGTTGATGAAACGGATGCCGTAGGTCGAGACAGGCCCGAGCGCGCGTGTCGGCGGCCAGTGAACACTCCCCGTAGGCGGTCATTTATCGCCCCGTTGTTGGCCAGGGATCTTCCCGTGGATGGCCAGATACCTCCCCGCTGACCAGGTCAGAGTGCCGGTCGGCGAGGGTCGACGGCGTGAAGAGCGGCAGGGAGATCGTGGAAATCTTGGAGGCATACGACCTCACGGGCAGTTACCGTGCGGCGGCTGAGTTGGCTGGGTGTGATCATCACACCGTTGCCCGTTACGTGCAGTTGCGGGAGTCCGGGCAGAGTCCCGAGGCGCGGGCGCACCGGGCCCGGCCGATCGATGAGTACATGGGCAAGATCGAGGAACTGGTAGCGCGTTCGGGTGGGCGGGTCCGCGCGGACGTGGTGCATCGGCGGATCACGGCGATGGGCTTCGGCGGTGGTGAGCGCACCACGCGGCGGGCGGTCGCGGAGGTCAAGGCCCGTTTCGCTGCCGGGCAGCGGCGGGTGTTCCGGCCGTGGATCCCGGAGCCGGGGCTGTGGCTGCAGTTCGACTGGGGTGAGGGGCCGCGTGTCGGTGGACGACGTACGTCGTTGTGGTGCGCGTGGCTGTCCTGGTCGAGGTTCCGGGTGGTGATTCCGACGGTCGACAAGACCCTGCCGACGATCGTGTCTTGTCTGGACAGCACGTTGCGCCGGTTGGGTGGGGTGCCGGCGTATGCGTTGACCGACAACGAGAAGACGATCACCGTCGAGCATGTCGCGGACATCGCGGTGCGCAACCCGGAGATCGTGGCGGTCGCCCGTCACTACGGGATGACGATCCGCACCTGTCTGCCGGCCGACCCGCAGTCCAAGGGCGGTTCGGAGAACACCGTGAAGATCGCCAAGGCGGACCTGGTGCCCACGGATGCGAACCTGCTGCCCGAGTACCGCAAGTTCTCCGAGCTTGAGGCGGCCTGCCGCCTGTTCACCGAGGAGGTGAACGCCCGGGTGCACCGCGAGACCCGCCGCCGCCCGGTCGAGGCCCTCGCGGAGGAACAGACCCGGCTGCACCCGTTGCCGGGCAAGCCGTTCACCGTCGCGTTCGGCACCACCCGCCGGGTCAACTGGGACTGCACCATTTCCGTCGAGGGCGTGCGCTACTCGGTGCCCCACACCCTTGTCGACACCCGGGTCTGGGCCCGCTTCCACGGTGACGAGCTGATCGTCACCGCGGTCGGCGACGATGGTCCGACCGAGGTCGCCCGACATCCACGCTCCACCCCCGGCAGCCCGTCGATCATCGACGCCCACTACCCACCCAGGGCCAGCCGTGACGGCGACCGAACGCCGAAGGCCCACACGGCCGAGGAAGCCGCGTTCCTGGCCCTCGGCCCGGGTGCCGCCGCGTGGCTCGTCGAGGCCGCCGCAGCAGGAACCCGAAGAGTGCGCCGCAAGATGGCCGACGCCTGCGCCCTGGCCAAGCTGCACGGCGCCAACCGCGTGGACCAGGCGTTGGGCACCGCCGCGATCGCCGGCCGGTTCGCCGACAACGACCTCATCCGCATCCTCGCCCACCAGGCCGCCGGCACCACCGGCGAGGCCACCCGCGCCAGCGAGGCCCACAGCCTGCAACCGGGCACCTCCGCGTGGGCCCGCTTCGGCACCACCGACGACAGGAGCAACCCCTGATGGCCGCCCCGATCCGCACCATCACCGGCCCCGCCGGTGACCCCCTCACCGAGGCGATCGAGCTGACCCGCCGACTGAAACTGCCCCACATCCGCAAAGCGATGGCCGACCTGGTCCCGACCGCCAAGGCCCAACGCTGGGACCCCGCCGAAGTCATCCGGGTCCTCCTCGCCGAGGAAGCCGCCGGCCGCGACGCCGCGAACCTGCGCACCCGCCGCAAACGCGCCGCGTTCCCCGCCGGCAAGACCTTCGGTGACTGGGACGACACCGCCTCGTCTATCCCACGCCCCACTCAGGACGCGCTCAAGACCCTGGAATGGGTACAACGCAAGGAGAACCTGTCCATCTGCGGACCATCCGGCACCGGTAAGAGCCACTTCTGCGAAGCCCTCGGCCAGGCCGCCGTCGAGGCCGGAATGACCGTGGCCTGGTTCACCATCGAAGATCTCGGCGCCCTCGTGCGCCGCCACCGCGTCGACGACACCGTCAACCGGGCGATGACCCGGCTCATCCGCTGCGACCTGATCATCGTCGACGACATCGGCCTGCTACCGGTCTCGCCGGACGCCGCCGAAGGGTTCTACCGCCTCGTCGACGCCGCCTACGAACGCCGCAGCCTCGCTGTGAGTTCCAACCTGCACCCCTCCGGCTTCGAGGAGATCATGCCCAAGACCCTCGCTACCGCCACGGTCGACCGGCTTCTGCACCACGCCCACATCGTCGTCACGCAGGGTGACAGCTTCCGGCTCAACCAGGCAACCACCGGACAGGGAGTGAAGCCCTTGAACTGACACCCGAACAACCAACGGCGGGGAACTATCTGGCCGCCGTTGGGGAGAAACCCGTGGCCGCCAGCGGGGACAAATGCCGGCCGCCTACGGGGAGATCAGAAAGACCGTTGACACGCGCGGCTTCCATCACTGGTCAACCCGCGTACCGGCTGCCATGCCGGCTTGCTCGCACCGCCCGTGATCAGCTCGCTTGCGACTCGGTGCGCTGAGGGTGAGGGCTAAGGCGTTTATACCGACGCGAAGGCGCCGCCGAGGACGGAAGTCTTGTGCCGAGACGAGAGGGAGCCGCGATGCCCGTCAGCCCAGTCATCGAATCCTCTCAATTGAGCGTTACCTACGGCGAGTTCGACCCCGTCGAGGAGATCTCGACCCATGTCGCGCTCTGGGAGCTCTACGCCCTCCTCGGCACCAACGGGGCAGGCAAGACCTCGACGATCGAGGTTATCGAGGGTCGTCCGACGGTGTCGGCGGGCACGGTGCGCGACTTCGGCGAAAGCCCTACGGCCCGGCGAACGGTGGCCGTCACCTTGGTGCTCGGCGGCAACGCCTACGCGCTGAGCATCACCACGTCTGGACCAGATGTCGGAGGCGGCCGAGACATTGAAGGAGTCACCCACGATGGATGCATCGCAGATCGAGTTCGGTATCGACAGTTTCGGTGACCGCCCTCGTGATGACCGGGGGGAAATCGTCTCGCACGCGCAGGCGATCCGCGCGGCAGTGGCCGAGGCCGTCCTGGCCGACCAGATCGGCATCGACGTGGTCGCATTGGGCGAGCACCACCGGCCGGAGTACGCGATCTCCAGTCCGGAGACGGTGCTCGCCGGCATCGCGACCGCCACGCAGCGGATCCGGCTCGCGTCGGGAGTGACGGTGCTGTCCTCGGATGATCCGGTGCGGGTGTTCCAGCGCTTCGCCACGATCGATGCGCTATCCAGCGGTCGCGCCGAGGTGATCCTCGGGCGAGGGTCGTTCACCGAGTCGTTCCCGTTGTTTGGGTACGACCTGAAGGACTACGAGGTGCTGTTCGAGGAGAAGATCGACCTGTTTCACCGACTGCTGGACGAGAAGCCGGTGACCTGGGAAGGCACCACTCGCGCCGCCCTGCAGAACGCGGACGTCTATCCGAAGACGGAATCGGGACGTCTGAGCACCTGGGTGGGAGTGGGCGGTACGCCGCAGTCGGTGCTCCGCACCGCGCGCTACGGATTCCGGCTCATGCTCGCCATCATCGGTGGCGTACCCGATCGCTTTGCTGCGTACGTGGACCTGTATCGACGGGCGCACCAGCAGCTCGGCGCGACCGCTGCGCCGGTCGGGGTGCACTCGCCTGGCTTCGTCGCCGCGACCGACGAGGAGGCCAAGGAGCTGTTCTACCCCGGATACCGGGAGATCCGCGATCGGATCGGCACGTTGCGCGGTTGGCCGCCGCTCCAGCGGCGGGAGTTCGATGCCGACGTGGCGCACGGCTCGCTGTACGTCGGGTCGGTCGAGACCGTCGCGGCGAAGATCGCCCGCGCGGTCCGGGTGTTGGACGTGGGCCGTTTCGACATGATCTACTCCGCCGCGGGGACGGTCTCCGCCGCGGCGCGGATGCGGTCGGTCGAGCTGTACGGCACGCAGGTCATTCCGCAGGTGCGTGAGCTTCTGGCTGAGCAGTCCGCAGCCACGGCGCGGGTTGCACGATGACTTCTCGTGTCACAACCGTCGGCATTCTGGGTGCCGGGAAGGTCGGCACCGTCCTGGCCCGTCTGGCCGTCGCCGCCGGCTATCGCGTCCTCATAGCCGGCTCCGGAGATCCTGAGAGGATCGCACTGACCACCGAGGTGCTGACACCCGGCGCCACTGCCGGGTGGCCGACCGAGGTCGCGGCGACCGCGGACGTGGTGATCCTCGCACTCCCACTCAGCAGGCACCGCAACCTCCCGGTAGACGAATTGAAGGGGAAGCTCGTCGTGGATGCGATGAACCACTGGTGGGAGTCTGACGGCCTCCGCGACACGATCGTCCCGCCCGGCGTGTCATCGAGCGATGCCGTGCAGCGGTTCCTGCCGGGCGCGCGGGTCGTCAAGGCGCTGAACCACATGGGCTATCACGACCTCGAAGAGGAGGCTCGTCCCGCAGGGCGGTCCGGGCGTAAGGCGATCGCGGTCGCCGGAGACTCTCCCGAGGACGTGGCTGTGGTGTCACAACTCATCAACGCGTTCGGATTCGACGCCGTAGCGATCGGCTCCCTCTCGGCCGGTGCCCGCGTCGAGCCCGGGACTGCTGCGTTCGGAGCGAATGTCGAGGCCGCCGAGCTGCGAACCCTCACCACAGCCTGCCGGGCCGTTGGGGCGCGGCCCTGCAAACAGCTTCCGCGAGAACCTGAGGAGGACAGATGCGGTCAGTCGTTCCCGACTATCTGACTGACGTACTCGCAGATGTCGAATCGGACACCTCCGGGGAGCCGGCGGGGTACATCCCCGAGCTCGCGGCGGCTGATCCTGAGCGTCTGGCAGCGGTCTTCGCCACGGTCGACGGCACGGTCCATGGTGCCGGCGACCCTGACGTCGCGTTCACGATCCAGTCGATCTCGAAGCCTTTCGTGTACGCGATGGCGCTCTCCGATCGCGGCTTTGATCGAGTGCTCGCCAAGGTCGGGGTCGAGCCATCCGAGGAGGCGTTCAACGAGATCTCCTTGGAGAACGACACGGGGCGCCCTCGTAATCCGATGATCAACGCCGGCGCGATCACCGCTCACTCACTTACCGGTCCGGAAAACGTGACGCCCGTCGAGCGGGTCGACCGCGTCGTTCAGGGGCTTTCGGCGTTCGCTGGCCGTCAGCTGACAGTCGACGAGACGGTGTGCGCATCCGAGATGGAGAACGCGCACCGCAACCTTGCCATCGCGTACATGCTCCGCAGCCACGGCATCCTCACCGAGGACCCAAGGGCCGTCGTCGATGGCTACATCCGTCAGTGCTCGGTCCTCGTGACCACCCGGGATCTGGCGATGATGGCGGCGACGCTGGCCAACCGTGGGGTGAATCCCCCGTCGGACGAGCAGGTGGTGGACGGGGCGGTGGTACGTCAGGTCCTGAGCGTCATGGCCACCTGCGGGATGTACGACGCCGCCGGCGACTGGGCCACGCAGGTCGGCATTCCGGCGAAGAGCGGTGTGGCCGGAGGACTGATCGGTGCGCTCCCGGGTCAGCTTGGCATTGCCACTTTCTCGCCACGACTGGACAGGCACGGCAACAGTGTTCGCGGAGTGTCGCTGTTCGAGCGGTTCTCGGCAGACATGGGGCTGCATGTGATGGAGGTCCCGCCGGCGGCGCGCGCGGTCGTGCGTTCCAATCGGGTACGGGGTGACGGAGCGGACGCGATCCGGGTTCTCCGGCTGCAGGGGAGCCTGTCCGAATTTCTGTGGTGCGCCGGGATAAACCGGCATGGAGGAGGAGATGGAAGAGCTCTACGCCGAAGGAGTAGCGATCCACGGCGGCCCCGAGTCATGCGCTGGCGTCTGTGAGGGCGTTGGTGAAGCGTTGACAGGGGTACGTGCAGGCCAGGCTATTGAGCCTCGAAATTTCGTGACCGGGGTGCCGACGCTGTCACAGAGGTGGAAGGCAACACCGCTGGGGGCGTTTTCGCGAGCCTCCGGTGGGCCCCGCGGGGTCAGAGAACCAGGGCATGTACGGAACCTCCATGTGCGAGAACCGGGAGGGCCCGTGTCCGCCCGTCCAGATGATCAGTGGGCGGGCCGTTCAGGGAACGCTGAGGCGGTACGCCTGGGATGAACGGGCATGGGCAGTCGGATCGTCCCGTAGTACCTGCGATCCTGCCGAACAAGGCCACGGAGGTGGCTGCGGAGGTGGGGGAGGAAAGGGGACGAGCCAAGGGGAACACGGCCGGCAAAACGCGTCCCGGACTCAGTGCCGGAACCGATGCGTCCAGTGCGCTGGGCCGTGTGCGTGAGGTAGCACGGCGAGATGGGGATGCGCGGTTCACCGCGCTGCTGCATCACGTCAGCCTTGGTCGACTCCGGAGGGCCTACTGGGCAAACATTCAGGTGGTGGGCGTAGGGTTCCGTGCGGTGGCATAGCGTGATGGCCGGTTGGCTGGTGGCCGCCGGCTGATGTTTACCTGGGTGGGTCGGGGTCAGGTGGGTACGGGTAGGTCCGGCATCCAGGGCCGTCCGAGGATGGCGTCGCGGAGGACCTGCATCTTGTCGAGGCCGTTCTTCGCCGCGCTGGACACATAGCCGAGAATTCTGTAGCGGTCTTTCGTGCGTTGCTCGCTGGTGAGCCGCCCGGAGATCTTCTGCTGGATCTTCGCTGGTCGTAGGTCCCGTTCGGCCTGGTTCGAGGTCGGCGGAACCTGTAGGTCGTCGACGAAGCGCAGCACGTCGGCGCGACGGTCCCGGAAGACTTCCAGCAGCAGGCGGGCTTTACGCTCACCGGGACGGTTGCCGGTGGTGGTGGTGGTGTCACAGGCCAACCAGGACACCGTGGTGCAGGTTGTACAGCAGTTTGGCCTTGACCTGCGGGTCGATGCCGGGCCGGTTCTGTTCCCGGGCCACGTTCGTCTCGTGGATCAGAGCACGCGGGGCGTCGGAGATCCGCTTCGGCCAGACCGCGTCGGGGTACACCTCGGCCGCACCGTCGAGATCACGGAGGAGGTGGGCACAACACAACTGGTGTACCAGGGTGCCCAACCCGGCCGAGTCGTAGTTCTGGTAGCGGTCGTGCACGACCACCGAGGCGGTCAGGTCCTTGACCACGAACGCGGTGAACGTGGCCAGGTCCCGATCACCGACCTGGTAGTGAGTCCACCACTGGGTACAGGCCACGAGCAGGTACTTGTCCGCTTTCTTGCGGCCCGGCTTCGGCTCCTTCGGCCCGACCCGCAGCGGCGTCTCGTCACAGCACACCGCGTACGCCAAGGTGATCAGCGTTCGGATCCGTTTGTCGACCTCACTGGTCAACGCGGCGGCCCGGCTCAGCATGCCGTGCACGAACCCCGGCGACGGTGTCGCCCCCGTCAACGACTGGAGCATCCGCACACACCGCTGCACCGGAATGAAATGCACGACCATCAGATAGACAGCCCACGCCTGCGGGTTCGGGCCGTACCCCACCGGACCGGCTCCCGCGCCTTGCGGGCGGGCCGCGGTGTGCAACGTCCCGCACCCGCACCGCACCGCGTGCTGGTCGTACTGGGTCAGCGTCGCGGTCATCAACGGGACCTCGACCTGCTGATACCGGTCCACCACACCCAGATCCCGCGCGTGCGTCAACTGCGCTCCGCACCCGCACACGCCTTCGGGGAACCGGTCCCGCCGCTGATCAGGGGCATCCGACCAGGCCAGGTTCGACCCCGGCGCACCCCGCTGTTTACCCCGCGTACCCGCCGGAGTGTCCCGCTTCTTCCTGACCGCCGGTGGCGTTCGACCCGGATCGTCGTCCTTCGACGGCGGAGACGACGAGTTCGACGAGTTCCGCGACAGCAGATGCTCCAACCGTGCCAACCGCGCCGCAAGAGCTTCGTTCGCCGCCGTCAACTCCGCGATCCGAACGTCCTGAGCAGCGATCCGCTCCGCCTGCGTCCGAGCGAGCGAGATCAGCTCTTCACGAGAAAGATCACCCAACGCCGGCACACCCAAGATGAAACCACATCGGACAGGGCCCCGCCGAACCAGCCAAGCCCCGTCACTCAGCCCGCACTGACCATCACGCTTCGAGAACCACGTGAATGTTTACAATCGTCAGCGTCTGCATTCAGCGGTGGGCTACCGACCTCCCCGGGAAGTCCACGCAGAGTTCGAGAACCTTCAAATCGCGGCGTGAAAGAACCGGCCGAACCACTGTCCGGAAAACGCGAGGCCCCTCAGATGCTCCGTTGGCTGATGGGGAATTGGCCCGTTGGTAATGCCGGGTCGAGTGCGACCGATACGTGTTCTGGGGGTGCGGCCGTGTGGTCGACGATCAAGCTGTTCCTGTCGCTGCGGCCGCAGGCCCGGCTGGAGATAGCCGGCCTGGTCGGGCTGATGCTGCTCATCACGGCGACCTACGTTGGCCAGGGACTGCTGATCGCGGACCTGCTGGCCCGGGTGTTCTCGTCAACCGAGTTCGGCGACGTGGTGTCGCCCCTGGTGGCGATCGGCGTGTTGCAGTTGGCGCGTGGTGCCCTGATCGTCGTGAAGGACTCGTGGGCGCAGCGGGTGTCCGCGCGGGTCAAGGAGGCGGTGCGTGAACGCCTCACGCTGAAGTTGATGGAGATCGGGCCCGGTCAGGCGCAGCGGATGCGCGCAGGAGACCTGCAGTCGACGCTCGTGGACTCGGTGGAGCTGCTCGATCCGCTGATGGGGCGGTTCGTGCCGGCCGTGGTGGCTTCCGTGCTCGGAGCTTGCCTCGCGGCGGTCTATGTGATCGCGGTCGATCCGGTGGTGGGGATCGTGGTGCTCGCGTGCGCGTTGCTGGCTCCATTGTCAAAGATGGTCGGCGACCGTTGGATCAAGGATCGTGGCGACCGCTGGATGATCTCCTACCGCGGCCTCTACGCCGAGAGCCTGGACGCGGTCCAAGGGATGGCCACCCTGAAGGCGTTCAACGCCAGCGCCCGGCGCGGCCGGGAACTGGTCGACCGAGGTGAGGCGTTCTGCCGGGACTCGATTCGGCTCATGATGGCGTGGTGCGCGTCCTCCAGCGTCGGGGAACTGATGGTGCCGATCGGTACCGCGGCCGCGGTCGGTCTCGGCGCATGGCATGCCGCCACCGGGGCCGTCAGCATCGCAGGGCTGTTCACGATCCTGATCCTGACGCGGGAGACGTTCAGGCCAATGCACGACCTCGAGGCGGCCTATCACGCGGCGTACTCCGCGATCCCGGCCAGCCGTGCTATCGCCGACGTCCTGCGACTCGAGCCGGACGTGCGAGACGACGCGACAACGGCACCGCAGCTGCGGCAGAATCCGCCGAGCCTGGAATTTGACGATCTTCGGTTCTGCTACCCGACGCGGCGGGCACCCGCGCTCGACGGGTTCAGCCTGGTCGTCGCGCCGGGGGAGCGGGTTGCCATCGTGGGGCGCTCGGGTGCGGGTAAGAGCACCGTGGTCGGTCTGCTGATGCGCTACTTCGACGCCGACGCCGGGTCCATCCGTGTCGGCGGTCACGACACGCGCACGTTCCCGCTGGCCGACCTGCGGTCGCTCGTCGGTGTCGTGTCGCAGGACACCTACCTGTTCCACGGCACTGTCCGCGAGAACCTGCTGCTCGCCAGACCGGACGCCACCGACGACGAGATCGCTCGCGCGGTGACCGCAGCCCAGGCCGCCGAATTCATCTCCCGCCTGCCTCAGGGATTCGACACGGTAGTCGGTGAACGAGGTCTGAAGCTGTCCGGCGGCGAGCGCCAACGCATCGCGATCGCCCGCGCCCTGCTCAAGGACGCCCCCGTACTCATCCTCGACGAGCCGACATCGAGCATCGACGCCGCCAACGAAGCGGAGATCACCCGGGCGCTCGGCGAGTTGACCCGCGGCCGTACGACGATCATCATCGCCCATCGGCTGTCCACTGTTCGTGACGCAGACAGAATCGTGGTGATGGAGGCCGGGCGGATCGTCGAGTCTGGCCGCCACGTCGAACTCGTCGCTCGCGAAGGTGTCTACGCCGAACTCGTCGCGACGCAGACTGGAGCACCGGCATGACCGCGACCACGCACGCGCACCCGCCTACCTCTGGACATCCCGACGGTCACAGCCACGGTCATGTCCATGAACGTGCAGACGGTCCGAGTTCGCGTCGATCGCTGGTAACCAGGCTGAGGAGCCTGATGCCCCTGTTGGGCGAGCACCGCAACCTCATCGCCGTCGCCTATCTGGCGGGGGTGCTGCATCAGTTGCTGCTGATCGCCTCGGCCGGAGTGGGTGCCTACGTGGTGGCGCGGGCGGCCGCCGGGGCGTCGCCGGGGCAACTCACCGGCTGGCTTGTCCTCCTCGGGTGCCTGATCGTGCCGTTGGTCGTCATGAACGTGGCAGACAACACCTTCGCCCATGTCGCCGCTTTCCGAGCGCTGGCCGACATCCGCGCAAAGGTGTTCACCGCCTTCGAACGGCTCTCACCCGGCTACATGGTCGAGCGACGCTCCGGTGACCTCGGTGCGGCCGCCGTCTCCGACGTGGAAGAGATCGAGATCTTCTTCGCCCATACCCTCAGCCCGTTGGCCGTCGCGTCGACGGTTCCGGTGGCAACCACCGTCGTCCTGGCGTCGTTCCACTGGTCACTGGCCTGTGCGCTGCTGCCCGTGCTGCTACTGCTGGCGTCGGTCCCGGCCTGGCTGCGGCACCGCGCTGAACTGCACGGGCGTGAACTGCGCGATTCTCTCGGCCGAATGAGCGCCGACAGTACCGATACCTTCCAAGGGTTGCGCGAACTGGTGAACTTCGGCGCACACTCTCAGCGTCTCGGCCTGCTGCGCCAGCAGAGCGTTCGGCTGGCCAAGGCGAAGACCGCCCACGGCCGCCGTGGGGGCATCGAGTACGCCGCCACGGACACGATCGCACTCGTGGGAATACTTGTCGTACTCGTCCTGGGTGCCCGGCTCGTCGTCGCGGGGGAGCTCGATCGCTCGGTGTATCCCGTAGCCGTCGTTCTCGCGGCGATGGCGATGGCGCCGGTGCTGAAGGTGACCGAGGTCGCGCGCGAGTTGTCCGTGGTTGCGTCCGCGTAAGTAGTCCCAATCTCCGTGGATGACTTTGTGTAGGTCGGACAGTTGGTGCGTGGTCGGGCGGTCGTGATGGTGTTGGTTGGTGGCCGTGACGGTTTCGGCGGGTGCTGCGGTGGAGGCGGATGCTGACGCCGGGCTGCGGGATGTTCTGGCTCGGGTGGTGCAGGCCAACGAGCGGTGGGAGCGGCTCGCCGCTCAGTTGCGGGAAGAGAATGCCGTGCTGCGGTCGGAGAACGAGCGGCTCTCGGCGGAGCTGGCGGTGTTGCAGCGGCTGGTGTTCGGCCGTTCGTCGGAGCGGGTCAGGCCATCGTCGCCGGCCGGTGACGAGGACGAGGACGAGGACGGCCAGAGTGGACATGGCGGTCAGTCTGACGAGCAGCAGCCGCGGAAGGCGACGCGGCGGGGGCCGGGTGGCCGGGCCGGCCGCAGGGACTACTCGCACTTGCCGCGGGTGGAGGTGTTCTGGGACTTCACCGAGGGCGGGTACTGCTGCCCGCAGTGCGCGTCGCCGTTCGAGGCGTTCGGTGATCACGCCTTCGAGCAGGTCGATTGGCGGGTGACGGTGCGGGTGGTGGTACACCGCCGCCGCCGGTACCGGCGGCGTTGCCGGTGTGCGGGAGCGAGGACGGTGACCGCACCCGGGCCGCCGAAGGCGATCGGGAAGGGCCGGTTCGGTAACGGCTTCATCGCGATGCTGCTGGTCGAACGGTATGTGGCCGGGCGTTCCCAGAACTCCCTGATCATCGGGCTGGCCCGTCACGGGGCTGACGTCAGCGGGTCGACGCTGGTCGGGACATGCGCGGCGGCCGGGACGTTGCTGGCACCGCTGGAAGCGCAGATCGTCGCCCGTAACCGTGATTCGTGGCATCTGCACGCTGATGAAACCTCGTGGCACGTGTTCACCCCCGATACCGATACCGGTGACGGGCCGGCTCGCTGGTGGCTGTGGGTGTTCATCGCCGCGGACACCACCTGTTTCGTGATGGACCCGACCCGCGCCGGCACCGTTCTGGCCCGGCACGCCGGGATCGACCCCGACACCGGGCAACTGACCCCGCACGACGACGGCGGGCCGCGTCGGCTGGTCGTCTCCAGCGACTTCTACACCGTCTACGCCTCGGCCGGGCGCAAGACCGACGGCCTGACTAACCTGTACTGCTGGGCGCACATCCGCCGGTACTTCGTGCGCGCCGGGGACGCGAACCCGACCCAACTCGGGTACTGGACCCGAGACTGGCTGGACCGGATTAAGGCCCTGTACGCCGCTCACGACGAACTGACCGACGCGTGGAACGCGTCCGTGGCATCCGTATCCGGACACGCCGCGACCGAAGCCGCCACGCGGTTGGCTGACGCGTTCACTGTCTGGGACAACGTCCTGGACGCGATCGACACCGCCCGGCAGGCCCAGATGGCCAGCCCCGGGCTGCAACAACCAGCGAAGAAGGCCCTGGCCACCCTGGACCGAGAATGGGACGGCCTGGCCGCACACCGCGACCACCCCATGATCAGCCTGGACAACAACGCCAGCGAACGCGCGCTACGCAGACCGGTCGTGACCCGCAAGAACGCCTACGGCTCCCGCACCGACGACGCCGCCCGCCTCGCGGCCACCGTCTGGACCGTCACCGCGACCGCCGAACAGGCCGGCCTCAACCCGCTGACCTACCTCACCGCCTACCTCGACGCCTGCGGCCACCACGGCGGCACACCACTGACCGGCCCGGAACTGCAACGATTCCTACCCTGGACCGCGTCTCCCGCCGACCTGCACACCTGGGCCCAGCCACCACCGACCGGCTGACACCCACCACCACAACGGCGCCGTCACCACAACCGGCCGCGCCGACCGTCGGTATGCCCACCTATCCGCGTCACCCACGAGACTTGGGACTACTTACGCGTCCGCAGCCGAACGCATCAACGTCCTGCTCGATGAGCCCGCGCCGGTGTCCGACCTGGTCACGCGGCCGCCGGCTGGATCGATTGAACCGCATGTCCAGTTCGACGGCGTGACATTTGCCTATCGCAGCGACCTGTCGCCGGCAGTGCGGGACGTGAGTTTCGAGATTCATCCTGGAGAGACGGTCGCGCTGGTGGGGCACTCCGGAGCTGGCAAGTCGACATCCGCGAATCTGCTGCTGCGATTCTGGGACGTCACCGCCGGCTCGGTGACCGTGGGCGGACACGACGTCCGGGATTTCCCGCAGGAGGACCTGCGTCAGCTGATGACGCTGGTCCCACAGAACACGTTCCTGTTCAACACCACCATCCGTGACAACATCCGCCTCGGCCGCGCCGACGCCTCCGACGAGGAGGTCGAGGCCGCCGCGCGGGACGCTCAGGCGCATGAGTTCATCAGCGGCCTGCCGGACGGCTACGACACCGTCGCAGGCGAGCTCGGCGCGCTGATGTCCGGCGGGCAGCGACAACGGATCGCGATAGCACGGGCCCTGCTGAAAGACGCTCCGATTCTTGTCATGGATGAGGCGGTGTCTAACCTCGACGCAGCGAGCGAACACGCTGTCGCTCGGGCGATGGAGAAAGCCCGGCATGGTCGTACCACCCTGGTGATCGCCCACCGGCTGTCCACGATCCGCACCGCCGACCGTATCGTCGTCATCTCCGAAGGGCGGGTGGCGGAGTCCGGCACGCATGAGGAGCTTCTCGCGGCTGGCGGAGCGTACGTCGAGCTACTCGCGTCCCAGCTCGACGGGATCCTCGATCCGGACTCGCGAACAGCGAGTCGGTCAGGTCACTGACCGAGCCGCCGAACGTTGAGCGGATAGCCGGGCGATACGGCCGAGGAGAAGATCGCAATGCTCAAGAGCGATCCGCTGACGAGAAACCTGGACGCGGTGAAGAACGATCGCTTTATCATCCCGGCCGCGACATGGGGTCGTCTTTCGCCTACGCCGTTCCCCAGGTTGCCGAAAGTCTCATCGCACTCTATAACTAATCGAAAATCGGAAGGACAAGAATGCAATGACAAACTCGGAAAGTGCCCAGGCTGTTGTCACGGAGTACTGGAGCAAAGCGGGAGATGCCTACGACGTACATCCGACCAGCGTGCTGCACACCGGTGAGGCGGCCGGACTTTGGCGTGGCATCTGGGCCTCGGGGCTGCCGAATCCGCCGGCCGATGTGCTCGACGTGGGCACCGGCACCGGGCTGGTGGCGATGGAGTTGTGGCGACTCGGCTATCGCGTGACCGGCGTCGACCTCGCCGAGGGCATGCTCGACTTCGCACGTGCCAAAGCACGTCAAGTACAGAACGCGCCTGTCTTCGCGGTCGGCGACGCTGTCTCGCCACCTTTCCCGGAGGGCAGCTTCGACGCGATCACGGCGCGTTACGTGCTCTGGACCTTGCGCAATGCCACGTAGCCTAAGTTGATCTTGGGTTTGACCTGCGGGTTTGATGTGGACTCCTGGGCGGTGCGGCGTGGCGGGACGACCACGGCTCGGCTGACTGTTTTGATCACGGGTCATGTCGGTGGATGTGGTGGACCGTCCAGTGGTACGGCCGGATCAGGTGACGCTCGGGGTGCTGATCTCGCAGGTGTCGCGGGAGGAGGTCGACGCCGCGATCGAGGTGTGCGGGGTGCGGGAGCAGCGGTCGGACGGGAAACTGCCGGCGCACGTGAGCACCTACCTGACGTTGGGGTTGGCGTTGTTCCCCGACGATGACTACACCGAGGTCGCGACCAGGGTCACCGGGTCGTTGGACCGGTTCGGGTGCTGGGACGCGGCGTGGAGCGTGCCGACCTCGAGTGCCATCAGCCAGGCGCGGAAACGGTTGGGCCGCCGGGTGTTCGCCGAGCTGTTCGAGCGCACGTGCGGGCCGGTCGCGGGCGAGGCGGGCCCGACAGCGCCGGCGGGCGCGTTGGGGACCGCGCGGGGGTCGTTCCTACGCCGGTGGCGGCTGCTGGCGATCGACGGGTTCACCGTCGATGTGCCCGACAGCACGGCCAACGCGGCCGAGTTCGGCTACGCCGGGTCAGGGGGGAACCGTTCCGCGTTTCCGAAGGCCCGGGTCGTGGCCCTCGCGGAGTGCGGCACCCACGCCTTCGTCGCCGCCGAGATCGGCGCCTACCCGGAAGGGGAGAAGACCCTCGCGCAGCGGCTGTACCCACGGCTACGGTCCGACGAACTACTCACCGCCGACCGGGGGTTCTACTCCTGGCAGGCGTGGGACACCGCCGCCGCGACCGGCGCCGCGCTGCTGTGGCGGGCCCCGACCCAGCTCGACCTGCCCGTGGTCAAGATCCTGTCCGACGGCACCTATCTCACCGTCCTGATCAAACCGACCGTCCGTGGCGGTCGACGGGAACGACTGCTCGCGGCCGCCCGCGCCGGAGCTGACCTGACCGACATCAACAGCGTTCCCGACGCGTTCGACGACCGGGGCCTGCCGGTCGTCCACCTCGCCCGGGTGGTCGAGTACGACATTCCCGACCGCGTCGGCGACGGCACCGGCGAGTTGATCGCCCTGATCACCACCATCGTCGACCCCGCCGACGCCCACGCCGACGAACTAGATGATCGATTCCAAGGGGTCAGTGGTCGAATGCGGTCAGGGAGCGCAGGGTCGGTTGGCCGGTGTGCCAGTTGTGCCAGATCGCGGCGGTCAGGGCGAGGACGCGTTGCAGGACCCGGACGGCGACGCCGGTGATGGTCCGGCCGCCGTGCTGTTCGAGGTCGAGTTGGCTTTTGAAGGTCTGGTTGACTGATTCGATGGTCTGCCGGACGGCGCGGAGCAGGCCCCGGCCGGGTCGTGCGGGTTCGGTGCGGTACGCGGGGCGTACGACGGTGACATCGTTGTCGTTGAGCCAGATTTCGGTGTCGCGGTCGCGGTAGCCCTTGTCCACGACCAGGATCACCCCGTCGGGGTGGTGGAACATGCCGGGTTGCAGGGTGACCAGGTCGATGAGGACTTCACGTTCGTCGGTCTTGGCGTTGGTGAGGGCGAACGCGACCGGCAGTCCGTGGACCGTGGTGACCAGGTGCAGGCGTAGTCCCCAGAACAGCCGGGAGTGGGAGGCGCAGTAGCCGTAGCCGGCCCAGCCGGCCAGGTCGGAACGCTGCACCGTCTCGCGGGATGTGCCGCAGGGCACGGGTGTGGAGTCGGCGATCCGGATCGGGTGCCGCCACGGGTCGGTGTCGGTGGCGAGCACCGTGATGAAGTGGGCCAGTTGGGTGGTCAGCGCTCGCAGCCGTTTGTTGTAGCCGGGCTGTTTGGGCAGGTGGGGGAACAGGTGGATGATGGATTTGCGGGCGTAGCGGATCCAGCGGGTCTCGTTGTGGTAGCCGAGTAGTGCCTGCATCACTGACACCGTGATGAGTTCGGCGTCGGTGATCCGGGCGGTGATGCCGACCGCTGGACGCCACCGGTTGAGGTGCGGGGACGCCTTCAGTTCGTCGTCGATCCTGACGTACAGTGCGGTCGCGAGGGTGTCCAGATCGACGTGCACGTGGCCTCCATGGTTTCGCTGCCTAGGCAACGTTGATCATGGATGCCCTCGCGTCCGCTTGCTACCCCGTATCCCTTGGAATCGATCATCTAGCTGGCGGCTACCACGAGCGGTGGGAGGAGGAAACCGCCAACGACGACCCTGATGGCTTATTCGGCCGTGTACCCGTCTCCTTCGGTGGGTCAGTAGGGTTGTTGTGGTCATGTCGATGCAACCGAGGCCGTGGCCAGACGTTCCGGAGCAGACCGCGCTGAGGGGCCTCGCGTTTTCCGGACAGTGGTTCGGCCGGTTCTTTCACGCCGCGATTTGAAGGTTCTCGAACTCTGCGTGGACTTCCCGGGGAGGTCGGTAGCCCACCGCTGAATGCAGACGCTGACGATTGTACCAGAATTCGATGTAGGCAGTAACGTCCCGACGTGCCGCCTCACGCGTGGGATACTTCACACGCGACACGCGTTCGTTCTTCAGCGCACCGAAGAACGATTCCGCCATCGCATTGTCGAAACAAATTCCGGTCCGGCCAGCGGATCGCCGCAACCTCAGATCCCGAAGCGTTCTGCCGTAGTCGTCCGACATGTAGTTGCTGCCCCGGTCCGAATGAAAGATGGCGTTCTTCCTGAGTTCGCGATTCCGGGCGGCGTTACGGATGGCGCGGGAGATCAACGGCGTCTGGTAGTGGTCGTCCATCGCGTACCCGATGACTTCCTTCGTGCAGCAGTCGATGACGGTCGCCAGATACAGCCACCCCTCGCCGGTCGGGATGTACGTGATGTCGCCGACGAGCTTCTCCCCAGGCGCGTCGGCGGTGAACTCCCGGCCGACGAGGTCAGGCACCGTGCCGGACGACGACTGGGTGAGTCCCCACCGCCTCGGGCGGGGCTGGCACGGCACGAGCCCGAGCTCGCGCATCAGCTGGCGGACGAGTTCCGGCCCGGCGGACACGCCCTGGCGCCGCAGTTGCGCGTGGACACGTCGATGCCCGTAGGTGCCGTCAGACGCGGCGAACACCTCCTCGATGGCCGATCGAAGGTGGGCGCGGCGGGTGGCGGTCGCGGAGTCGGGGCGGGTTCGCCATTCGTAGTATCCGGACCTGGACACGCCGAGTTGTTCGCACATGAAGTCGACGGGGTAGGCGTACTTCGCGGTGTCGAGTCGCATCGTCTCGATGAACTCGTACAAGCTCGTTACCGAGGGCCCTTCGCGAAGTACGCCGCGGCTTTTTTCAGGAAGCTGTTCTCCATTTCGAGTTCCCGGTTGCGGCGTTCGAGTTCCTTCAGTCGAGCGCGCTCGTCGACGCCGATCTGTGGGCTGTTCTGGGCGCCGCTGTTTTCCCGCCGGTACTGGCGGACCCAGGAACGCAGCGTCTCCGGATGAACGTCGATCTCCCGGGCAACCTGCGACACTGGCTTGTTCGACTGTAGAACGAGTTGCACTGCTTCTTCACGGAACTCTGGGGTGTATGAGCTTATGCGTGCCATCGCGCTTCTTCCCTCGACTTTCCTAACAGGGTAACCTTATTGGCTCCCTGTCCGGAATCCTCGGGGCACCTCACCCCGCCAGGGCTACCGCTTCCCGTTCCGGTAGATGCCGCGTTCACGGCTCGGGTCTACGGGGTGGTCACACCGATCGACCGCGATGGGCGGCTAGCTGCCCGATCGGTGGTGACCTTGATGGGGTGGTCCGCCGGGCAGACAATGGATTTGACGACCGAGCCCGGCCCGATCGTGGTAGCCCGCACCGGTCGTACCGTCCGCATCAACCGACGCGGCTTTCTGCGGCTTCCTCTGGCGGTACGTCGCACATGTCGGATCGCCCCTGGAGACCGAGTGCTGGTTGTCGCGAACCAGCGACATGGCGAACTGTTGGTGGTCCCGATGGCGGTGCTCGATGACATGGTCGACGCTTACCGCCGTTCACACGACATCGGGGATGAACGATGACCGGGGGTATGGATCAGCGCACGGCGCAACTGGAGACCTTGCGCAACCTGCTCAAGCAGCTTGATATCACCCCCGAGCAGTTGCTGCACGGTACGACGGCAGCGTCGGTGGCGATACCAACGTTTGACGAGTATGTGTGGCAGGTTGCCGAGGCTGTCTCACCCGGTACCCGCCGGGTCTACGGCTCGTACTGGCAACGGATCTGCCAACACTGGGGCACCCGCCGGATCACCGAGCCCACGCCGCTGGAGATCAAGCGGCTGGCCGAGGAGATCCGCCGCGACGTCGTCGTGCGACGCAACGCCCGTGGTGGCCGTACCGCGGCCGAACACCTGATCGCCGCGATGCGCTGCATCTACCGGCATGCGGTCATGGACGGGCTGATCCGCCAAACCGACAACCCCGCCGCCAAGGTCCCCAAGCCCCGCCGGCTGGCCAGCACCCGACGCGCCTTGACCGAGACGCAGCTGGCCGCGATCAGCAACATCGCCACGACGACCGGCAACGACCCGCACCTCGACGGCCTGCTGATCCGGCTGCACATGGAGACAGCCTGCCGCCGCGGCGGGGCGCTGACCCTGCGACTGCGAGACCTCGATCCGGACAACTGTCTGATCTTCTTGCGGGAGAAGGGCGGTACCTCCCGCTGGCAGCCGGTCTCGCCGACGCTGACGCGGCACCTGTTGGCCCACCACGCTGAGCGCGGCGACGGCGACCGGGAGGGGCCGCTGTTGCGCTACCGCGACGGTCGGGCGCTGACCTACCGGCGCTACGACTATCTCTGGCGCCGCGTCGGCACCCACCTTCCCTGGGTCGTCGCGCAGCAGGTCAGCACCCACTGGCTACGGCACACCACGCTGACCTGGGTGGAGCGCGCCTTCAGCTATGCGGTGGCCCGCGCGTACGCAGGGCACAGCGGCAAGAACGACGTCGGGACGACGATGACCTACGTGCGGGCTGAAGTCCAGGAAGTCGCCGCTGCCCTGGCTGCGCTGACCGGCGAGCCGCACCCGCTGGCCCCCGGCACGAGCAGACAGGATCATCTGCCGAGGGCACAGCCCACCGCCCCCGCAGGCGGGTGCGACTGGCCACCCGTCGCCCAGCCCGGCGCTGGTCTTCCCGCACAACGCGAGCCGTCGTCCTGACTCTGATGCCCGATGGCTGCCGGCTGGACGACCGGGTTTGGTGTGCCGTCCGGCGGGGCGGGACTCGTCCGCTGTGATCTCGCTGCGAGTTCAACGCGACAGCACCGCCCCCACTCGCGGCCTCGCAGTAGGTTTCTTGCTGGACTCCACATCCGCGGTCGCGGACGTGGAGTCCAGCAGTCGCGGTCAGAAGGACGAGATCAGCTCGATGGCGGTGCGCGCTGCTTCCTGCGCGCCGTCGCTCACGCCCTGGCTCACTCCGGCTGCGCTGGCGGCGGCGATCGGTGTGAGCCAGGTGCGAAGGACCGTCGCGGCCCGCCGGATCGGCCCGGGGCGCGGTTCGTCTCGCACGATCTCGGCGAGAATCTCGTTGCTGGCCGCGTCAACGTCTTCTCGGGCTTCCGGGGACAAGCCCATCGCCGGAACCTGCTGCAGTACCTCGGTCAGCGCCTTGGCGAGCGCCTCGTATCCCGGGGCGATCTGTTCGACCCGAGTGTTGTTCTGGGTCACCGACTGGTTGTTCCAGGCGAGCTGCGCCCCGTCCGCACTGCTGCCGTTGAACACGGGACCGTTGTACGTGGACGTCGACGTCGACGTCGACGCCGTGGGTTCCTGACGGCGCAGGTAGGCGGACACGTTGGCACTCCAATCGACGACGCAGTCCATGCCGTCCGGGGTGATGTCAGCCCGCACCGGGCCGGTGTAACCGAACGCGCCAGTGCCCTTTATCAGTTCCCGCTTCGCGAGGTACTCGGCAGCCAGCGCGATCTCCACCTCGGTGAACGCGCTGCCCTCGAAGGCCGCCTCGGGAGCCGAAGCGAACCGGCTTGGGAGAGGCATGCGCACCCCGGCAGTGTGCTGGCGGTACATCCACCGCAGCAATCCGTTACGGGCCGCGACAGCGCGCAGCGCCGGGTCATCCCGGCGCCGGCGGCGCTCCTGCACGTGAGCCAGCCCGTCCGGAGTCAGCAGGATGCTTGGGTTCCCGAACGTGGACACGGACCGGGCCAGGCCGCTGGCCGTGCAGATGTCCACCAGCGTGAAGCCGGCGTCGAGGTCGAGATCGCGTTCCTCAGCGAACGGCATGACCGGAATGGCGTTCGTGGTGTCGCCGCCAGCCTGGTCATAGGCCCAGTCGAGCAACGCGTCCCGCGTCGCTACGGTGTCTTCCATGACGATCCTTGTCAGTGAGGTGGGGACAGCCGGGGAAACCTCCTCGGCCTGATGAGAGGTCTGTTCGGTCGCGACACGGCGCGCGGCGACCGAGTACGGCTCGCCAGTCGTTGCCATCCGGGCACGGATAGCCCGGGTGCGAGCACGGCGGTTGTCACTGGAATGGCCCATCGTGAATCCTCCAGCAGAGCCCCACGTCCCCCGCGAGATCACGGCGGTCTCACGCTGCGTCGAAGACGGCTTGTCCTCAGTCGCGATCCAGAGGCAACGTGGGTGCCAGGCGATCGCTCAGAGCAGGCCAGCGTGATGGCCGACTCGAACATTAGTCGCAACCCGCTGCCAGACGCGCCACGACACGCCGAACATCGGCTCCAATCCCACGGGCCCTGCTTACCGACACCCCGGATTCAGCGCATGAGGCCGAGGACGGCTCCAACAAGCCCGGCCACCGCAACGAGCAGTGCGGTCAGCTCGGCGATGAGACGACGTATCCGCCGGATCGTGGTGATGAGCCGTGTGAGGCGTGAGTCAGGGTTCATGCCCTCAAATCCTGGTGCATCTGTCACGAGTACGCTTAACTGATGCACGAAGCGGATCTTGAGGAGTACGTCCGCAGGGCGTTGAGGTCCAAGAACTTCCCGGCGGTGTGGGCGATGCTGCTGTACGCGCAATACGTCGAGGAGGTCTTGGTCGGCGGACAAGACCCTGAGTGGCTGGTAGAGCACGCTCGGAAAGTCCGGGAGATCCTGGCGTCACGACCTGCAGACAGGTCCGCCGGGGCGGCCGCGAGTGCGAGCGGGCCCGACGCCGGCCAGGAGCGGATGTGGGCGCTGTCCCAGCTTGTAGCCCGCCACGCGGCGGAGGATCCAGATGTGGTGACGTTCCGCGCGACCTACCTTCCCGATGGCCTCGTCGCCTGGGCCGAGTTGGAGGACTGGATCGACAAGCAGACGGACCAGGACGGCGAGCGGACATCCGATGTGTCGTTCACGATTCCGCCAGGAACGGCGGTGGAGTGGGACGGCCCAGTGCCGCGGTTCGACCCGCCGATCGCCGCGGTGACGACCGGAGTCCACTTCTCCAGCCGGCTTCTTGCCTACGCACTGCCGGGCGATCGAGGTGTCCGCCGTCGGACTGTCGCGGCCAACGGCGGGCTCGATCAGTTGGGGCGGCTCGCCGATAGTTTGGCGGCGAGCTTCAGTTGGCAGCCGGCACAGGCGTCGGTGTTCGTCCTGACCGGGACACCGCCGATGATCATGGGGGTAAAGGTTACGGTTCCGGCGATGAACGTGCGGTACAACTACGGGCTGGACTGGGCTCGTCGCATCACGTTGGACGTTGACGCGGGCGCAAGTCCGCAGGAAGTGCTGGCGGCGTTCGAGCGCGCCCGCGAGGAGTACCACCATGCGGGCCGGCGGCGTACGACGATCAAGCACCTTCGGTTGGCGGCGTTCACCGGGGCCGAGCATGTCGAGAAGCCATGGAAGGAACGGTTCCGGCTGTGGAACGAGCGTTTCCCGGACTGGAAGTATCCGCAGGAGTCGAACTTTCGTCGAGATGCGGCTGCCGCCCAACGTCGTCTGCTGACGCCCTGACCTTGCCGGCCCACCGGAAATGGAACGGGTAGCGGCACACAACTTCGGGCATCCCGGCAAGGGCATCACCGTGCCGAACCCGACGATCAACTCTGCTTGCCGGCGGCGCGGCCGCAGCGACAGCACGACGCCGTGCAAGTTGAACGCGACGTCCGTGATCAGGCTAACCTCAATCCGTCAGAGGGTGTTGATCCCTGGTAGTCCGGTTCGGCTGACCGTTTTGTCCACTCGGGGTGGGGGTCGGTTCGCCGCGTGTCGCTGCGGGTGCGCCGGTCCTCCTGGTGCCGGTGGCGTCTTTCTGCTGGTAGGGGCCGGTGTTGGGGGTCAGGTGGGTGGGGGTATCAGGCTGAGGCGTTGCCAGCAGAGGGTGAACGCTTCGGCCCAGGGCCAGGTGTCGGGGATGGACAGGATCGTGCGGCGGGCGTGGGTGGCGAGTTTCGCGGGGAGGTGCAGGATTCGGTAGCGCAGGGTGTCGGGTTCGGCGTGGGCGAGGTCGGCCTGGTCGTGTAGGCCGAGGAGCCGGGTCCAGGTGTCGAGGTCGGCGGCGATGTTCGCGGCGAGGACCCAGCCCTGGTTGACGGTCCAGTCCTTGGAGGGCAGGTTCCGTAGGCCCATGGCCTTGTTGGTGCGGACGCGGTCCTCGACGCCGGCGTGGGCGCGGTGGAGGGCGTCGAGCCATTGTGGCTGGTGCGAGCCGGCTACCCGTCCGAGGCGACCGATGTTGGTGGCGACGATCGCGTATCGCCAGCCGGTGGATCGTTCCAGGGCGGTGAGGTTCTTCGCGTGCCGGGCCGACGCTCTGGTGCGTCGCACGATCAGCCGTAGCCCGGTGTTCCAGTTGTCGAGGCGTTGGTTGAGGCCGGTCAGCTCGGCGGTGTGTGCCTGTCCGGTGGTGGCGGTGCCGTCCTGGCCGAGGCTGTCGGTCCACGCGGTCTCGGGTAGCCGGGCGATGGCGGTCTCGTCGGCGGCGGTGATGGTCCAGCCGACGGTGAAGCGCACGTTGCGTCGTGTCCGGTTCAGCCGCTCCAGGTGTGTCATGAGGTCGTGGGTGGCGCCGGCGCCGTCGACGCGGATCAGGATCTTCCGCCGGTAGGACGCCGGTAGTTGGGCGATCGCGTCGTCGAGTACCCGAAACACCGGTAGGCCGTTGGCGAGGTTTCCGCTGTGTGCGGCGCCTTTTCCAACGGCCCCCGGTCCGAACCACGCGGGCACCTTTCAGCGCACGTAGCTCTCCAGCGGCTGTTCCGTGAGTGTCGCGGTTGGCTGTCCCGCATGGATGGCCTTGTGGCAGTCCGCGCAGACCACGAGGGTCTTGCGGCGTTTCCGGGCCATGAGTTGCGCCCACGCGGGCTGTGGTCGCCCCGGCTTGTCGAGGTCGGCGAGCTTGCGGACCTGGTGGGTTTCCACCGGGCCGCGTCGCTCGCACCACTCGCACTGTCCCGCCGTGAGCCGGATGACCAGCTCTTTACGACGGGTGGTGATCGGGGCTGGTAGGCGGTCGTTGATGGCCGCCTTCTTCTGCCGTTTCAGGGGGATACCACCGAACCTGGCGACCAGTGGTTTCCTGCCCGGCCGTGCCACGATGGCCTGGAAGCAGGTGCGCGGCCCGTGCGGTGTGACGATTTTGGCCTTGTACTTGCGGGCCATCTTCATCACCGTCGAGCGATGCTTCGCAGCCAGGGTCTTGAGCATCGACGTTTCGGCGACCCACCGAAGCCGTTTCAGCTTCGACACGTCGCCGGCGAGCAGGTAGTACTGAACCACGCCCCGGTACTCGGCGTCGTAGGTGCTGATGATGGCGTGGTCGTCCCAGCTCATCAACTCCTTGCGGCGCTCGGGTTGACCGCGTTCGAGGTAGGGGGCGATCTTGGCGGTGATCACCGTCCGGGGAACCCGCAGCCAGATGCTGCCGTTGACGCTGGGGCGGCACTGACTGTGTTGGACGGTGACCTCGTAGCCGAGGTATTGCGCAGCCTGGGTGCGGGCATGCGTGATCAAGGTCTTGTCCTGGCTCAGGTCCAGTTTGAGGTCGTCATGCAGGAACTGGGCCAGGCGTTGTTTGATCTGCTCGGCTTCGGCCTTGGGTCCGATGAACCCGAGGAGGTGGTCGTCTGCGTAACGGGAATATCGTAGCCGCCGGTATTCGGGATCATGAGTGTCCCATCCGGACATGCCACGTCGTTCCACACGCAGCCGGCGTGCCGCTATCCGATCGCCGCGCCGGTAAGCGCGTTTGATAGCGGCCGATATCCTGTGGTAGGCAGGGTTGGGTGTTCTGCCAGCCCTTCGGGTGTACTGCGGGATGAGCACTGTCTCGACGAATCTGTCCAACCGATCCAAATAGATGTTGGAAAGGATCGGTGATGCCACACCACCCTGCGGGGCGCCGCTGAGTGTTGCGTGATACTCCCAGTCCTCCAAGTACCCGGCTTGTAGCATCTGTTTGATGAGCCGGAGGAGCCGGTTATCGTGGATGTTTTCCGCCAGGATCGACAGCATGACCTCATGGTCAAGACTTCCGAAACAGTCGGCGATATCTCCCTCGATGAACCAGGTCGTCCCAGTCCAGGTGGTTGCCACTTCGTTTAGTGCGGTGTGGCAGCCACGGTTGGGACGGAAACCGTGTGAGCGATCGGAGAATCGCGGCTCGTAATACGCCTCCAACAGAAGGCGGACGACTTCGCCGACGAGTTTATCCGACCATGACGGTAGACCCAGGGGTCTCCGTTTTCCATTCTTTTTGGGAATGTAGACGCGTCGTGCTGGCTGGAATCGGTAGCGTTCGTGGCGCATCGCATCAATGATGCGGTCGATCTTGGCCAAAGACATCGCGTCGGCGGTTTCTCCGCAGGCCCCAGGCGTCATCGCTCCGTCGTTGGAGTAGATTCGGCCGTAGGCCAGTAGGTACAGGCTCGGGTTGAACAGTTGTCGGTACAGTTCGTTGCACGGCAGGCCACGCCTTCCGCGTTCACGTAGGACATTCAGCACCATTTCGGCGTTCTGCATTACGCATACCTCACGGTCGTTGAGTATCCAGCCACCTGGCCCCCTTCGCCCTGTGGACGGCCTTCCCGTCCTCCCTGGTCGGGCGTGACTCCGACGACTAATACGGGGCCTCTGTCACCATAGGGTTCGCACCCGACAGGTGATCCCACGTTCGTCCCTGTCATACGTAATAGCGCGTTTTAGGTTCCCCACTCATTCCCTTGATCTCCCTCGCTGGGAGCCGTTCCACGCTCCGAAGGTTGCGCCGACCACCACATCATGTCGACGCAGAGCGTGACGCCGGTTGCAGACGCCTTTCCGGCGGGAGTCAGCCGCTTCACCTACCGGGAATTGGGGTTCAGGCAATCCAGCTTTAACCATGACGCGCGGGTCCCTCGTCGCCTCGTTTCATGCGTCTGAACACGAGCGGTGATTTCCTGGCATGCTACGGTTCCCTTCACTTTTCAGATCCAGGTGAGCCATTGGACCCAAGAATTTCCCTTCGAATTCTTCCCAACTGTGCTGGGGATATGACAGAGCGCCTCGTGGCGCAGTGTGGTCGCTGACCGTGTTCGATCCGGCGTTGCCGGGGCGCAGCAGCATGGCCAGACTTTCCGCGGTGTTGGCGCACCACGCCCCGAGGGGGTGGTGTCCGTAGCCCTTCTTGAAGGTGGCGGCCGCGCCCTGCTTGTCACTGTGCGCGGTGATCAACGTGGCGTCCATGTCGATGACCACCCACCCGGTCAACGGTTTCCCGGCCACGGTCAGCCACGGAAATCCCTGCGGCCGGCGGGCGAGGAGGTCCCATACCCGGGCGCGGACCTTCGCCCGCGCGGTGGCGATCCGGCGTAACGCTGTCTCGTCCAGCCCGGCCAGAGCGCGGCGGACGGTCGATTCCGACGGCGGATCCGCGAACACCAGGGCCTGATGCGCCAACAGCCCGATATCGGACATGCTCGTCGCGCCGAGCACGATCGCGGTCGCCAGACAGACCAGCACCGTGCCCCGGTCCCACCACCCCGGCCCGCTCCCGCGCGGCAGGACCTTGTTCAACGCCGAGGTCAGACCGGTCCGGTCCGCGCACTGCCGCAGCAACACCGCGCCCGCGTGCCCGACCAGACCCTTGCCGCCCACGGCCACCCGCAACCGTGTGGCCCATCCCGTACTCTTACTCACCGGAAAGGTGCACCCGTTTCTGCTATGGATATGACTTCGACACTCACATCCTTGCAGGCCAGGTGCATCTTTCCCTTACCGGCCTCGATGACCTAATTCTCCCACTGACTGGGGGAGGTTAGTTCACCGCCTCGGGCCGGGCGTTGCGGATGGACTGCTGCGCCGCCCGGACGATTCGCAGGCTGCGCAGGGCGGTTTCGCCGTCCGGGCCGGTCGTCCATCCATTGCGGACACCGGCGACGAAGGCTTCCAGCATGGCGGCGTCCGCGTTCGCCCGCTCGGGCCCGCGCACGTCGAGCAGACGGGGGAACGGGTCGAAGCGCACCGTCGCCCGCTCGCCGGTGAACTCCATCGCCGTCGTGTCCCAGCCGCAGCCGAAGGTGGCGACCACCCCGCTCGGATAGCGCACCGTCAGCACGGACGGTCCGGGGGAGGCCTGGGCGTACACGTCCTTCGCCGGTTCGCCGTCGAGCAGCACGTCGACCAGGTCGATCAGGGCGGCCGCGGCATCGGGGCCGGGCCCGTCGACCGTACCGCCGACGGTGAGGAGCCGGCCGAGCTCGCCGTCCGCGATCGTACGGCGCAGGGCGGCGAACGCCGGGCCGAACCGGATCGGGAGCGCCATGGTGAGGCCGACCCCCGCCCGCGAGCAGGCCTCGATCATGCGCTCGGCGTCCACCTCGGTCGGGGCCAGGGGCGGCTCGCACAGAACGTGGGCACCGGCCGCGGCAGCCCGCTCGACCAGATCCCGGCGCGCGGCAAGCTCGCCGCCGACCACCACAGCGTCCGCCCCGCCGGTGACCAGCTCGACGCCGGGCGCGTCGCGCAGCCATCGGGTGTACCTTTCGGAGCCGGCGAGGATCGCGATCCTCATCGGACAACCTCCGGCACTCGCAGTTCGACGGCCTGCCCGGTCCGGGCCGATTCCGCGGCCGCCTCGGCCAGGCGTACCGCCGCGACCGCGTCCCGTGCGGTGACCCGTGGCGGCGGTCCGCCCGCGAAGGCCGTCGCGAACTCGCGGATCTCGGCCACGAACGGCGACTCGCCGACGTGCCGGGGCACGCCCGCCGCCGCTCCGGCGGTCACCCGGAGTTCCTGCGGTAGCGCCGAATCGTAGGAGGCCGAGCCCCCGGTGCCCACGACGTGGAAGGTGCGGTGCACCGGGATCGGCGGAGCCGCCCACCCGCCCGTCACGTGGCTGACCGCCCCGCCCGCGTGGGTCAGCACGGCGGTACCTGCCGCCACCGCCCCGGCGGGCGCCGGCGCCGCGACGTGACCGCGGTAGCAGGCGTACACCCGAATCACGTCGCCGAGAATCCACGACGCGATGTCGAGCCCGTGCAGCATCTGGTCGGTCAGGATCCCGCCCGACTCGGCGCTCGCCTCGCCCGTCCACGCCGTCGGGTGGTACGCCGTCACCCCGAACCGCCCGGCCGTCGGCGAGCCGAGCGCACCCGCCGCCACCAGCTCGTGCAGCCGGGCATAGGGGGCCAGGTACCGCGTACCGTGTGCCGGATAGAGCGGCACCCCGGCCCGCTTGGCCGCCTCGGCGATCGCCTCCGCCTCGGCCGTGGTGGCCGCCAGCGGCTTCTCGCAGACCACGCCGACCCCGGCCGCGATGGCCGACAGCGCGATCGGCGGGTGGGTGCCGGTCGGTGTGCAGATGTCCACCAGCCCGGCGCCGTCCAGCGCCTCATCCAGCGAACCGGCCGCCCGAGCCCCGAACTCCGCGGCCAGCGCGGCCGCCCGGCCGTCGTCGGCGTACACCCGGACCTCGGCGCCCACCCGCGCCCACGCGTCCAGGTGGATGCGGGCGATCGGCCCGGCTCCGACCAGCGCGACCTCGACCGTCATCCCACCATTCCACCCGCCAGGCGCGCCGCGCGGCATCCCCGGACCGAGTAGCCGCCGGCCCGTTGCCGGGCTCGTCAGAACTGCGACATCTGATGATGGCGGCGCCGGGACCGCCGCGGCGACGATGACCGGATGAGCGTTCTCCTGCTTCTCAACGGCCCCAACCTCGGCATTCTCGGCGAGCGCGAGCCGGAGATCTACGGCACCGACACCCTGGCCGACATCGAGAAGGCGGTGGCGGCCGAGATCGCCCCGGCCGGGTGGGAGGTGCGGCCGGTCCAGCACGACGGCGAGGGCGAGCTGATCGGGGCCATCCACCGCAACCGGCACGACACCGTCGGCGCGATCGTCAACCCCGGCGCGCTGATGATGGCCGGGTGGGGGCTGCGCGATGCCCTCGCCGCCTACCTGCGGCCCTGGATCGAGGTGCACCTCAGCAACGTCTGGGCGCGCGAGCAGTTCCGTCACGAGTCGGTGATCGCGCCGCTGGCCTCCGGCGTCGTCGTGGGCCTCGGCGCGTACGGCTATGTCCTCGCCGCCCGTGCGCTGCTGCACCTCGGCGCCGGCGATGCCTGACGTCCCGGTCATCGACGGCGAGACCCGGCTGTACGCGGTACTCGGCGACCCGGTGCGACAGGTCCGGGCGCCCGGTCTGCTGAACCCCCTGCTTGCCGCGAGCGGGCGGCGGGCGGTCGTCGTACCCGTCCACGTGCGCGCGGCCGCGCTGCCGGAGGTGTTCCGCGGCCTGCGCGACATCATCAACCTCGAGGGGCTGTTCGTGACCGTGCCGCACAAGACGGCGATGGCCGACCTGGCCGACCGGCTCAGCCCGGCGGCGTCGCGGATCGGCGCGGCCAACGTCGTACGGCGGGATGCCGACGGCCGGTGGACAGGCGACAACTTCGACGGCGTCGGATTCGTCCGGGGCCTGGAGAACGCCGGTCACACCGTCGAGGACGTGGCCGTGTGGATGGCGGGCGCGGGCGGGGCCGGTTGCGCCGTGGCGGCCGCGGTGCTCGGCGCGGGCGCCCGCGCGGTGGCGATCCACGACGTCGACGCCGCCCGTACGGCCGAGCTGGTGGCCCGCCTCGAACGGCACTTTCCCGGCCGGGCGCGGGTGGCCGGGCCGGCCGACGTGACGGCCGCCGGCCTGGTCGTGAACGCCACGCCGCTCGGGCTGCGCGAGGAGGATCCGCTGCCGCTGGATCCGCACCTCGTGGCGGCAGGGACGGTGGTGGCCGACATCATCATGGAGCCACGCGTGACGCCGTTGCTACGGGCGGCCGCCGATCGCGGGCTGGCCGTGCACCACGGCATCCACATGCTCGAATGCCAGGTGGACCTGTATCGGGAGTTCTTCGGGTGGTGAGGAGGACTCTTGCTGAGGCGGGTCGGCGCCCATCCGGACCCGTGGCCCGGATGGGCGCCGGCCGGTGTTACGCCGCGCCGCCCGGCAGGTGCGCGATCAAATACCAGGCCACGATGTACGCCCGGCCCTTCTCATCCGCGTCGAGTCGGTCGAACACATCCGGGCCCGCCTCGCCGGACGACGCGGGAACGGTGCGGCGCAGCTGCTCCCGGCTCAGCGCGGTCTTGTACTTCAACCGGTTCAGCTCGTCGATCACCCAGGGGGCGACGATGTGCGACCGCAGCTTCTCCTCGGTGATCCGCCCGGGCGTACCGTCGGGCAGTTCGTCGGCGAAGGCGATCAGGTGCAACCGGGCGCCCGGCCGTCCGGCGCGGGCGATCGCGGCGACGTACGCGGCCCGGTAGTGGTAGAGCCCGCTGTCGAGGATCGTGTCGAACTGGTTGTCGTACCCGTCCAGCACCGTCGCGTCCGCCACCGCGAAGGTGACCGCGACACCGTGCGAGGCGGCCCGGGCGGTCGCCTTCCGGATCGCCGACGGCGCGCCCGTCCACGCCGGTGACCTGCAGGCCCCGGGCCGCCAGGGCGATCGAGTTCTCACCGAGGCCGCACCCGACGTCGAGCACCGAGCCACGGAACGCGCTCGCCTCGGCCAGCGCGACGACCTCCGGCTGCGCCGCGCCGATGTCCCATGGCACGGGTCGTTCGGGCGTACGGCCCGGCTGGTAGATCTGTTTGTACAGTTGCTCGAAGTTGGTCCGCGCGACGGTCATCTGTGCCGGCCTTTCCGATGGCGTGGACAGCCATGCGAGGTAATTCCACTCGCACCGCCCGAATCGGGCTGTCCCCAGACCGAGTAGATGGCAGCTGCAGCGATTCCTCGGTGCGTTGGCACTTTTCGGGTGAAGTTTGCGGCGCTGTTCCTCGGTACGTCCTCGGTACAGATGACCGTAGAAGGCCGTTGACGGCCGGGCACAGCCTGCTGGCCCCCGTCCGACCGGAGCCTGTCGATGACGCTACCGCGCTCTGTTGCTGAAGTCCTGGCCCGGCATGTGAGCTTCGAGATCGAGTCGATCGATCGGATGTACTCCTCGCCCGGTCGATCGCCGACGTTCACGACACATGCCAAGGGCGGCCTCAACGCGTGCGGGGTAAAGCTGACCCGGGCGGCTCGGTGCATGGTCCGAGCGAGACCTCGATCCGGACAACTGTCTGGTCTACCTGCGGGAGGTGCCGCCCTTCTCCCGCAAGAAGATCAGACACTGGTCGGTGTCCAGGTCCTTCAGGCGTAGCCCCAGCGCCCCGCCGCGGCGGCAGGCCGTCTCGGTGTGCAGCCGGATCACCAGAGCGTCCAGAGCCGGGTCATCGCCGGTGCTGGCCGCCACCTCGTTGATCTGGGCCAGGCGTGCGTCTCCGATCGTGCGTCGGGTACTCGGTAGCCGGCGCGGCTTGTCGACCTTCAGCGCCGGGTTGTCGGCCGCATCCAGGTACCCGTCCGCCACGGCCCGTCGGTACAGGCAGCGTAGCGCGGCCACCAAGTGCTCGGCGGCGGATCGGCCGCCCCGGTTGTTGCGTCGGGCCACCACGTTGGCCTGCACCTGACGCGTAGCTGTTCGATTTCGGAGGGGCGAGGTTCGTCGATGCGCCGGTCGCCCCATGCCTGTACGACGCGGTTCCAGTACGAGCCGTACGCACGCCGGGTACCTGGCGACACTGCGGCGGCCACGACCGGCACGTACTCGGCGAATGTCGGGGCCGGTGGACGGGTCGGCCGTACCTCCAACAGGTCGGACGGGGCGATGCCCATCCGCTCCAGCAACAGCCGGGCCGCCTCCAACTCCGGCCGCCCCGCGACGCTCCGACTCACGACGCCTTACCTCCTTCGACGGCGGCGTGAACATCGGCGAGTAGCCGGTCGAGCACCGCGAGGGGATACGCCACCAGCACACCGCTGCCACGGTTGGCGGTGAGCAGCAAGCGGTCGCCGGCGGTCAGGCGGCACCACCGACGCACCGCCAACGGCAGGCGCAGATGGCCGCGATCGTCGATGAAGTGGACAGCGTCGGCTGCCGGGCGGTCCACGATGATGCCGGCCTTCTCGCGGATGTCCAGCCGAGTGCCCGGCATCCAGCCGAGTGCCCGGCATCCAGCCGAGTGCCCGGCATCCAGCCGAGCACCCGGACGATGCTGCGATCGGCGACCCGGCTGCTCTTGTCCACCGCGCTCAACGCGTACGCGGTGTCCGACTCTCGTGGGGACCCGGCTGCCAATGCCGGTACGGGAAGCGGCCTTCGGGCCCGAACAACCGGGCCGGTGCTGACACCGCAGCCCGGGGCCACCTTGGGGATTACCGGCGGCACGAACGAGGTAGTACCACGCCACCCGCGCCCGCAGCCGGTGATCAGCGATCGAGACGAGACAGGGTAGATGGAGTGTTCAAAGACGTTTGAACACGAACACGTGAACCTGCGCATAGCTGCGGAAAACTTGTGTCCGAGGCTGGAGTTGATCTCCAACTCCATGATCGTTCTTCGCGAGGAACTGGTGCTCACGTAGCGAGAACGCATTGCAGGGTGTGGCCTTCGGGCCCTCAGCGGTGGGAGGAGGTGACTGAAGCTGAGTATCAGCGTGCCCGATGATGTCGCCGCCTACCTGCGGAGTCAGGGCACGGGTCCGCCGCTGTCCGCGCAGCAGCGGAAGTGAGTGCCGTCCCGGTGGGCTGACGAGGTGCGCGGCGGCTGCGGTCAGGTCGGCCGGTTTCGTAGCCTGGCCGCGCCTGCTCGGGTTGCTGCCCAGTCAGTCGCTGGCGTCCGGTCCAGGGCGTGGGTGAGCCAGGTCATGCGCTCGCGGTGCTCGTTGCGCAGCGCGACCAGGTCCAGTTCGACGCCGGGCGGTGAACCGCGTCCCTCAAGCTCACTGACCCGTTTGTCCATGGCGGCCATCAGTTGGTGATCCAGGTCGCGCACCGCGTCGGTGAGCTGCTGAGTGCAGAAAGCCGTACGTCCGCGTGCTGGGCCGGTGAAGATGATGTCGTCGTTCGGGTCGGGTTGAGGGGCCTCGCGTTTTCCGGACAGTGGTTCGGCCGGTTCTTTCACGCCGCGATTTGAAGGTTCTCGAACTCTGCGTGGACTTCCCGGGGAGGTCGGTAGCCCACCGCTGAATGCAGACGCTGACGATTGTACCAGAATTCGATGTAGGCAGTAACGTCCCGACGTGCCGCCTCACGCGTGGGATACTTCACACGCGACACGCGTTCGTTCTTCAGTGCACCGAAGAACGATTCCGCCATCGCATTGTCGAAACAAATTCCGGTCCGGCCAGCGGATCGCCGCAACCTCAGATCCCGAAGCGTTCTGCCGTAGTCGTCCGACATGTAGTTGCTGCCCCGGTCCGAATGAAAGATGGCGTTCTTCCTGAGTTCGCGATTCCGGGCGGCGTTACGGATGGCGCGGGAGATCAACGGCGTCTGGTAGTGGTCGTCCATCGCGTACCCGATGACTTCCTTCGTGCAGCAGTCGATGACGGTCGCCAGATACAGCCACCCCTCGCCGGTCGGGATGTACGTGATGTCGCCGACGAGCTTCTCCCCAGGCGCGTCGGCGGTGAACTCCCGGCCGACGAGGTCAGGCACCGTGCCGGACGACGACTGGGTGAGTCCCCACCGCCTCGGGCGGGGCTGGCACGGCACGAGCCCGAGCTCGCGCATCAGCTGGCGGACGAGTTCCGGCCCGGCGGACACGCCCTGGCGCCGCAGTTGCGCGTGGACACGTCGATGCCCGTAGGTGCCGTCAGACGCGGCGAACACCTCCTCGATGGCCGATCGAAGGTGGGCGCGGCGGGTGGCGGTCGCGGAGTCGGGGCGGGTTCGCCATTCGTAGTATCCGGACCTGGACACGCCGAGTTGTTCGCACATGAAGTCGACGGGGTAGGCGTACTTCGCGGTGTCGAGTCGCATCGTCTCGATGAACTCGTACAAGCTCGTTACCGAGGGTCCTTCGCGAAGTACGCCGCGGCTTTTTTCAGGAAGCTGTTCTCCATTTCGAGTTCCCGGTTGCGGCGTTCGAGTTCCTTCAGTCGAGCGCGCTCGTCGATGCCGATCTGTGGGCTGTTCTGGGCGCCGCTGTTTTCCCGCCGGTACTGGCGGACCCAGGAACGCAGCGTCTCCGGATGAACGTCGATCTCCCGGGGGTGCGGCTCTTTTGGAGTGATGGCTGGTCATCCGGCGAGGGTGTAGCCCTCCCGTTGTTGCTGGTATCTGTTCTGGTGTATGCGTTGGTGTTCTTGTTGCAGGTGGAAGGCCCAGTAGGCGTTGAAGTCGCCGTTGGCGGATACGGCGCGTAGCTTGAGGATGGCTTCGGCGGTGTCCAGTCCCCAGCGGGCGCCGGTGATGTCCATGCGGTCCTTGACCAGATGCCGGCAGGCGCCCTCGATCACGCCGGTGGCGATCGGCCACCCCGCAGCCAACGCGGTGTGGTAGTCCAGGTAGGGCTGGTGGCGGGTCAGGTAGTCGGCGCACTCGTCGGCGCCGGCGCGTTCCCTGGCCGAGTATCCGTACCGGGTGGCCCGCCGACGGATCCCGGCCGCGACCTGCCCGGCCTTGCCGGACAGGATCTTGACCGCCTGCTCGCCGACCCACGCCTCGGCGGCGGGGTCACCGGTGTAGAAGAACGCCCACGCCGCTTTCCACACGTACTCGAGCACGTGGACGAAGTCCAGCACGATGTGGACCTTCACCTGGCGGCGGTCCGCCTCGGCCCGGACCGCGTCGATCTGGGCACGGTTACCGTCAACGAGCACGACCCAGGTCCGCGCCTGCCGCGGGTCACGGCGACACGCCTCGTCGAACCCGGCGGCGACGACCGGGGCGATGTCGTCGACCACGGACGCCGTCAACCACCTGGCCTGGGCGACCGGACCCCGCCGACGCCGGCCGTCGTCACCGGTGATGATCTCGGACGGGGTACGCGGCACCGGCGCCGCGTCGTAGACCACCGCCAACTCCGCCATCCGTTTACGGCCACGTTTCTCTCCCGGCGACAGCCGGGTGGTCAACCTACGGCCTGTCCGGGCGGCGGCCTTCGCGGTGGCGTCCCGTAACGCGGACGGGATCATCACGACACCCTTACCGTCGAACGACAGCACCAGCAGCCAGCCATCGCCGACCGGCCGGTGCGATCGGGTGTCGTAGAACGCGGCCACGTCCACAGCGGCGGCCACCGCCAACTCCTGCACCTGCCGTTTCCCCACACCCACCCCGCACGACCGGTCGATCGCGGCGACCGCGTCGTCGAACGATCCCCGTACCGACTCCACCGCCGCCAACCGGCGCAGCCCGTGCGAATGCCTCTCCACCGGCAGGTTCAACACCGCGTCCGCCGGATACAGGTTGGCCACTCCCGACGCCCGGTACGCCATCCTGGTCACCGTCACCGCACCGAACACCGTGCCCAGCCCCCGACCATGCCCCACCTCCACCCGGGAACGGACCACCTCATCGGCACCGACCACCCGTTCCCGGCGCACCTCCCGCGCCGCCCGCAGATCCACATGGTCCTGCAACAACAACCGCAGCAGCTCACGACCCCGCACCGCGAGGCGGTCCTCCAACTCGGCGTGCGTCAACCCGTCACTGTCCGAGCCGGCCAACCCCTCCACCAACTCCTCGAAACACTCCCGCGACCGGTCGAACGCCCCCGCCACCACGTACCCTGACACCCGGGCTCCTTCTTCGGTTGTGGATCTAGACCACCCATCAACCTACGAGAAGGAGCCCTTCAACCTTCCAACCGACCCAAACACCCCCGCGACCACTCCCCGCAACCACTCCGCGACCATAGGCAATCACCGCCTCACTCCAGAAGAGCCGCACCCATCTCCCGGGCAACCTGCGACACTGGCTTGTTCGACTGTAGAACGAGTTGCACTGCTTCTTCACGGAACTCTGGGGTGTATGAGCTTATGCGTGCCATCGCGCTTCTTCCCTCGACTTTCCTAACAGGGTAACCTTATTGGCTCCCTGTCCGGAATCCTCGGGGCACCTCAGGTCGCTGGTTCCACCAGTCGATTGTCACTGTGTCGTCGGTGCTGATGGTGCGCCAGCAGCGAACATTCGGGGCGTTACGCAGGTAGCCGAAGTCCAGGTAGTGGTCGCCGTACCACTCCTCGGCCGTGGTATCTGCATCGGACTCGTTGTCTCGGGTGGTCCAGGTCGTGGCATCCGCTTCGATGAAGGGCAGCAGGTCGGCGGGCACCGGTTCCAGAATGGTAGGGAGTAGCTGCAGCAGGTCTTCCCAGAGCCGTGCGATGTAGTAGTCGGCGTACGGTGGATCGTCGTGGCCGTCGGCTTGCCGGCGGCGTACCGTCTCGGCGGAGTAGCGCAGCAGCTGGTGTCCGGTGAGGTCGAGCCAGTACCAGCCTTCGGTGAGTCCGAACCAGTGGAGCGTCTGTTTGTCCCGACCCCAGGGGTGTACCTGGTCCAGCGGGCGGAGCTGGAACTGGAAGCGGATTGCCGGTGGTGTCCGGCGTACCGGGCGGTGGTCAGTCACGAGGTTCGCCGCTGGTGCGTTCGTCGGTGGTGGGGCTGAAGCGTTGGGCGAACGCCGTGTGGACCGGTGTTCCTGGCAGGTTGTCGTGGATGGCGAAGACGACGTGGTCGAAGTGAGCGACCGCGTTCAAGGCGTGGGTGAACGCGTCGGCTACGGTCGCGGGGTCGTTGCGGAACAGCCCACACCCCCATGCGCCGAGCACGAGGCCGCGATGCCCGTGCGCGGCGGCGACCTCGAGGATCCGCCGTGCCCGCCGGGCGAGTACGGCTGGCACGTCGGCGGCGTGTTCGGGCTGGGTGCGTACGATCGCGCCGAGGTTCGGCGCGGCCGCGGTCAGCAGCGAGGTGGTGTACGGCTGGTCGAGCAGGTTGCCGTTGTCGTCGCGGAACACCGGCACGTCGGGGGAGTAGACGACCCGGTCGCTGTAGCGCAGGTCCCGTTGAGCGCGGTGGAAGGCGTAGAAGTCGGGTGCGGCCCGCAGACATGCGTACAGGGCTGAGGAGCGGGCGATGCTCTCCTCCTGCGCCTGTGCGCCGCTGAGGAACCCGCCGCCGGGGTTCTTGGCCGAGGCGAACACCAGAGCCGCCGCTCCGGGGCCGAGACGGCGTGCCGCGAGCAGCGTCGACTCGTCCGTCACCTCCACCGTGCGGGCACCCGCTTGGCGGTGCGCGAGAGTGATTCTCTCATCGGGCAGGTGGTGCCGGGTCCCGGAGACTGCGGCGCGGACCGCGTCAGCGATGACGACCTCGTCACCGATGTCGTTGCGGTAGCGGCCCGACTCCGTGATCGTCACCGTGTGTCGCGCGATCTCTCGAAGACGGCCGCTCACGGATCCACCGGGCCGGCGAGGTTAGCGAGCAGCGACACGCCAAGGAACCTACGCAGCGCCGTGGTGGCGGGCAACCCGATTGCAGTTGGGGCGCGACCGATGGCTTGTCGAGACGGCGGAGGAACACCACTCGAGGCGGTGAGCCTCACTAACAATCGGGTGAGGCGAGGATGGAATTGCCGCCGGGCTCGGCGCTGCCCGTCTGCGGCCTGGCCGGTAGCGTGTACGCCGGTGGCGGTCCGCATCGATGTTGAGGTGTTTGGTGATTCGATCCCTGCGGCTGTGGGTGAGGCTGCGGCACGGCTGCTGACCGACGACGGCGTTGGTGAGTTGGAGCTGGCCGGGGGTGGTGTCCAAGCGGTGGTACGCGATGGTGGTGCCGTTTTCCAGCCGTGGGTGGGCATTGTCGACGGTGTTTTCACCGGCGATTGCGGTTGCGGGGTCATCGGGGATGACCTGTGCGGGCATGCGGTCGCGACGGCGTTGACCGCGTTCGACGCGGGCGTCGCCTTTTCCGGCGCGGCGACCCCACCTGGTGCCGTTCCTGCGGAGCCCGAGCGCGCCGAGTTCCTCGATGCGGTGCGGCGGCTCGCGCCGGGCCGGTTGGCGGAGCTGGTGGTGGGGTTCGCTGTTCGGGATCGGCTGTTCGCCACCCTGTTGCTGGGCGAGGCCGGCATGCTCGACACTGCTGCCGAGTCCGGTCTGGCCGACTTCCGCGCTGCTGTCCGGGACGCGTCGAAGGCGACCACCGGGAGTAGGTGGCAGGTCCCCGATGTGGAGGCCGCCGGTCACCGGTTGGCCGCCGAGGTCGAGATCCTGTGCGCCCACCCCGCGACACCGACCGCGCTTGACCTGGTGGAGGAGGCCATCCTCGTCTGGGACGAACTGTCCGGACATCTCCGCGACGCTTACCACATCACCCGCACTGCGCCGGAGGAGATCAGTGAGCCGCTCGTAGGCGCACACCGTGACCTGTGCGAACGCCTCGGCCTCGGCTCGGACGAGATCGCACAGCGGGTGAACCGGCTGGTTGAACGCTGCAACTACGACACCATGGACGTCAGCTGACAGCGCAGGTAGGGCCACAGCATCGCCGTGCAGCCGGGTGATCGGATGCGGTGCCGGGTCGGACCTGGCTACGTCGAGCGACACTGCGGCCGGTCTATGCCGGTGTCCCGCAGTCCGCATTGCTGCGAGCAGGACGGTCAGGGATCCTGTACTGCAGTCGACGGCGAGCACATGGCGGGCGTCGATGGTTCTGGCGGACCCGTTGTCCGCGTCGTCGGTCGCGTCCGACCTCATGATTCGTCGGACGGTGTCCGCGAACAACGGTGTTCGATCGATGGGTCATCCAGAGCGGTCGGCATGATCTGGGCGGTGTATCCCCGATGTCTTCGGTGCCCGGTCCTTCGGCGGGTGCCGACATCTCTCCCGGCCTCCAGCTGCGCCGGTGCCGAAGGTCCGGACGCCGTGTGTCGGATGTTCGTTCGCGGCGAGGTGGTCAGGATGGCGGCGGCTGTGGGTCTCGACAGCGTTGATGTGTTGGCGGGGTGGCTTGACCGTGGGCAGACGGCTGCGGCGCGAACTCGTGGCCGTCGATCGCCGCCGCTGGCGTCGTCGGTGGGTGGCATCCGGTTTGCGTTCTACGGCCGGGTCTCGACCGTGGATTTTCAGGATCGGGAGTCGTCGCGGCGGTGGCAGTGGGACTGCGCTACGGATCTGATCGCCGGGCACGGCGCCGTGGTGGCGGAGTTCTTTGATGTTGGTTGCTCGCGGCGGTGGGTGTGGGTTGATCGGCCGCGGGCTGGCGCGTTGCTGGCCGCGGTCGAGGATCCGGATCGTGGGTTCGACGCGATCGTGGTGGGGGAGTACGAGCGGGCGTTCTACGGCGACCAACTGGTGCGGATGGCGCCGCTGTTGCGGCGGTATGGCGTGCGGCTGTGGCTGCCGGAACTGGGCGGACCCGTGGACTGTGATGATCCGACGCATCAGGCTGTGGTCATGCTGCTGGGGTACCAGTCGAAGCGTGAGGTTCTGCGGGCCCGGTTTCGTACCACTGTGGCGATGCGGGCCCAGGTGCGGGAGCAGGGCCGGTATCTGGGTGGGCGGCCGCCGTACGGATACCGGCTGGTGGATGCGGGTCCGCATCCGAACCGGGCGCACGCCCGATGGGGCAGAAGGCTGCACCGGCTGGAGCCTGACCCGGCCACCGCGCCGTATGTGAAGTGGATCTTCGCGCGGCGGCTCGCTGGTCGTAGTGTCGCCAGTATCGCCCGGATGCTGAACGAGCAGCGGGTGCCGTGTCCGTCGCGGGTGGATCGGGAGCGTAACCCGCATCGCAGCGGGCAGGCGTGGACGTTGCGGACGGTCGCGGCGATCCTGGCCAACCCGCGCTACACCGGCCGGCAGGTGTGGAACCGGCAGCGCCTCGACCGGGACCCGGTCGAGGCGGTCGATGGTCAGCGGCGGTACGCGGAAGTGCACCGGTGGAACCAGGCGCGGGACTGGGTGATCTCGGAGAAGGTCGTTCACCCGCCGCTGGTCGGAGAGGAGGACTTCGTCGCCGCGCAGGCGGTCCGCGTTGTGCGCGCGGCCGAGGACGGCAGCGTCCGTATCTACTTGTTGGCGGGGTTGCTGCGGTGCGGGTTGTGCGGGCGGCGGATGGATGCGCACTGGGTCAACGACCGTCCCGGGTACCGGTGCCGCCATGGGCACACCAGCGCGCAGCAGCGGGTACGCGGTCATCCGAAGAATCTCTACGTGCGCGAGGACCATCTCCTCGACAGCCTCGCGAACCAGCTCGCCGGCATGACCTGCGAGAACGGGCGGGTACGCGGGCCGACACATTCGGCGCTACCCGCTGAATCCGCTGATGGCCTCAACGAGGTTGTGGCGTTCCTGAGGGAGAACAATCTGACCATCGTCTGTGACCGCAGGACCTGGGTGTTGGAGATCAACTCCGCGATGGAGGCGGCACCTACCGGCGTCGACGACGCCGGTCTGATCCCGCGACAATGGTCGAACGGTCAGCCGCCGACCAGCCATGAAACGCGAAACGCGTTCATGGGGTAATGACGTGTCCGAGTCCGCACCTACGCGCACTTTGAGTGCGCATGCGCTGATACTACTGCCTTCCTGCCAGCGACGCAGAGCACCCCGCGCCAGCCACCCTCCGCAGGGGGAGGAATCGCCGTCTACGCGATGGCGGCCAGCCCTGCCTGTCGGAGAGGTGGGCGCTGAACTCGCCGGTGGTCTGACCCTTTGCCGACAGCGGCAGCACCAGGTCCTCCACACCAGACAATCGGTGTTGGCGCTTGCGTACGGTCGTCGGCTCGAACGAACCCGCCCGGTCCCGGGGGCGCGTCGATTTTTACCGGCCCGACGGCGGTCAGCACGGTCGTCATCAAGGTGGTCGGTGTTCTCGCCTTGCGGGGCTGACTCCAGCACAATCTTCGTCAGCCGCAGCGGCCCGACGTCGCCGGCCGCGAGGCTGGCTGACGCGTACACCGCGTGGGACACCGCCCTGGACGCGATCGGCGCCGTCCGGCAGACCCAGATCAAGATCGCCGGCCTGCAACAGCCGCGAAGAAGGCTCTGGCAATCCTGGACCGCGAGTGGGACGGCCTGGCATTCCACCGCGACTACCCACGATCAGCCTGGACGACAGCACCAGACTGAGCTTGACAATCGTGTTCGGGCGCTGGGCGGACTGCTGACCGGGCCGATCAGCGTGCCGGGGACAACCGCCGGCTCCGTCTGGCTGCCATGGCCGGGAGTCGTCGGGCGATGCGGTCGTATACCTCGGCCAGTGGACGGCCGTTCCCTACCTCGTGGAGATTGCTTTTCGGATCTGCTTGGTCGACCCGATCCAGGACCGGACCCCGGCAAGGTTGGCGGTGCGGCGTTGTTGGAGTCCATCGGTGGGTCGGGGCCGGTGGTCCTCGCTGAGCTCGGCGGTGATCCGAACAGTCCCGTTCCGATGTGGCCGTCACCACCTCCGAATGGCTGCTGTCGGGGCTGGGCGGTGGTGGGTCCTGTTCGGGATGGTCGACGGCGTACTAAAATGGCAACCATTTTCTACTGGTTGCCCGTGGGTCGGTTTGTGGTCACGGGCTGTCGTGTGAACAGGAGTGCTGATGGTGGATCGACGACGGGAACGGGGCCGCTGCGAGATGCGGCCGGGTTGTTGTGCCCGGGCGAGCTGCGGTCAGTCGGATGGATGAGCTCGTGGTGGACCCCGGTCGGTGTGTTGGTGCCGGGCACTGTGCCTGGTTGGCTCCGGACCTGTTCGACCAGGATGCGGCGGCCGGTGTCGTGGTGTGGCGGGGCGGGGTGGCTGATCTGCTAGACAGTGACGTGCTTCGGGAGGTGGTCGCACTCTGTCCCTCCGGCGCACTTCGATGGGCGAGGCACCCACCTAGTTGACAATGGTTTTCATCTCGGCAATGCTGTCGGGTGTGCGGGCCTTCCCGCGCTTTCTATGCTCGACCCTTCCCGAGGAGCATCCCTTGGCGCGTACTTTTGATCGGCGAACGCTGCTGCGGGCCGGCGCGATGTCGCTGGCCGCCGTCGCAGGCGTGCCCGTCCTCGCTTCCTGTTCGAACGATGACGCGGCGCCCACCTCATCGGATGCCGGCACACCGACACCCAGATCCGGAGGCACACTGCGGGCCGCGTTCGTCGGTGGTGGAGCCGCTGAGACGCTCAACTTCCTGCTGGGACCGACGGGTCTGGACTACGTCCGGGCCCGCTGCATGCACGGCGCGCTCGGTGTGCTCGACCCGGCGGCGGAACATGGCGTCCGGTACGGCGTCCTGGAGCGCATCGACGTCAGCGACGATCTGCGCACGTACACCGTGAAGGTCCGCCCCGGTGTCACCTTCACCGACGGCTCCACCCTGACCGCCCGCGACGTCCTTTACTCCCTCAACGCGCCGGTCACGCTCGGCTCGTTGCCGTTCCTCAAGCCGCCGTCGCAGAACTTCGACCTAGCCGCTGCGACCGTCACCGACGATACGACCCTTGTGCTGCCGACACTGCGGCCGATCGCCGATGGCCGGCTCGTGCTCTGCCAGAGCACCCTGGTCTTCAAGGACAGCACCACCGCGTTCACCGCCGACATGCCGACCTGCGGGCCGTTCAAGCTGGTCGAGTTCGAGCCCGGGCAGGGTGCCGTCTTCGCCCGGCACGACGACTACTACGGATTGGCTCTCGGTGCCGGGCCGTACCTGGACGGCCTGGAGTTGCGGACCATCCCCGACGCCACCGCCCGGGTCAACGCCCTCACCGGCGGACAGGTCGACTTCGTCAGCGACATCGGGCCGGTGGCCGCCCGCACCGTAGAGCGCGATGAACGGTTCGCGGTGGCCGTGTCTGACCTGCCGTACGCCACGTCGCTGTCCTTCGGACTCAACCTGTCCTTCGCCCCGTTCGTCGACGTACGGGTCCGGCAGGCGGTCAAGTACGCGATCGACCGCGAGGCTATCGTCCGCAACGTGTTCTTCGGCCGGGCGTTCGTCGGCAACGACCTGCCCGCTCTCGGATTCGGTGACTACGCCGACGAGATCGAGCAGCGGCCGTACGACCCGGACCGGGCGAGGGCGCTGCTCGCCGAGGCGGGTGTCGGCGCGATCACCGTCGCCGTCACCACCGCTCCCGAGGTGGCCGGGATGGCCGAGACGGCGACGGTCGTCGTCGAGAACCTCAATGCGGTCGGCATCGACGCCACCCTCGACCAACGGCCCACCGGGCAGCTGTTTTCCGACTTCGCCGCCTACGTGCAGCTGCCGTTCGCGGCCAGTTACAGCCCGCCGGTGCCGCCGCTGTCCAGCTACGCCGCGACCCGGACGGCGGGCTCACCGTCCACCTTCGGCTTCAACCGGCCGGACATCGACGAACTCGTCGCACAGGCCCGCGGGGCCGTCGACGCCGACCAGCGTCGGGAGGCGGCGGTGCAGGCGCAGCGGTTGATCTGGGAGGAAGGCAACCAGGTCATCCCGGTTCTCGCACCGTCGATCAACGGTCACGCCACCACTGTGTACGGTGTGCGGGACGAGCCGTTCAGCAGCTTCGAGCATGCCTACCTGGCGTGAGCCTCGTCCGAGTCGCCGCTGTCGTCGTCCGGCGTAGCGCAGCCGCGGTGCTGGTCCTCGCCGTGCTGTCGGTGTTGATCTTCGCTGTGACCGAGGTGCTGCCGGGCGACGCGGTCGGTGCCGTCGCCGGCACCGACGCCACCATGTCCGACCGGGAGCAACTGCGCCGGGAGTTCGGCCTCGACGCGCATCCGGTGCGCCGGTACGTCGAGTGGGCCGGTGCCGCGGTACAGGGCGATCTCGGCACCGGGTACGTCGGCCGCCGGGAGGTCACCGAGGTGCTGGCGGAGCGGCTGCCGAACAGTCTGCTGCTGACTACCCTGGCGATGGCGATGGCGGTACCGCTGGCCGTCGTGATCGGCCTGCTCGCGGGTATGCGGGCCGGCCGACGTACGGATCGGCTGGTCAGCACCGCGGCCCTGGTCGCGGTCGGGATACCCGAGTTCCTCGTCGCGGCATTGCTGGTGGCGGTTTTCGCCGCCGGCCTCGGTCTGCTGCCCGAGGTCTCGCTGGTGCCGCTCGGTGGTCGTCCCTGGGACGAGCCCAGGATCCTGGTATTGCCGGTCGCCGCGCTGTCGGTCGCGGCGCTGGCGGCCGCCGCGCGGCTGCTACGGGCCTCGGTAGCGGAGATCGCGGCGGCACCGTACGTCGAAGCGGCCCGGCTGCGTGGGGTTACCGGGCTGCAGCTCGCCGTGCGACACGTGCTGCCGAACGCGGTGGCGCCCGCCGTGCAGGTGACCGTGGTGATGTTCGCCGGCCTGATCGGTGGCGCGGTCGTCGTCGAAACCCTGTTCAACTATCCCGGCATCGGCTACGAACTCCAGCAGGCGGTCGCCAACCGGGATGTGCCGATGGTTCAAGGGCTAGCGTTGGCGACCTGCGCCACCGCGCTCGTCATTCTGCTGCTCGGTGACCTCGTGCAGCTGGCGTTGAGCCCGACGTTGCGGGGCAGGTCATGAGCGTTGTCGCGCCGGCGGTGGCTGCCGGTCGGGTCGCCCACGCCCGAGTGACGCTGCTGCTCGCCGGGATCGCGGCCGTCGGCGTGGTTCTCGTCGCGCTGGCCGGCCCGCTGCTGGCCACTGGGTCGCCGACGGCCCCGGTAGGGCTGCCCTTCGACGTCCCGAGCGGTACGCATCCAGCCGGCACCGACGCCGTCGGCCGCGACGTGCTGAGCCGACTGCTGCACGGCGGCCGCGCCGTGGTGCTCCTCGCCGTCGGCGCCACAGCCCTGGCCAGCCTGTGCGGGTCGTTGCTCGGCGTGTTCGCCGGGCTGGTCGACCGGCGAGTCGGTGAACTAGTGGTCCGGGTGGTGGATGTCGTCGCGGTCGTTCCCGGCCTGTTGGTGCTGCTGGTGTTGGCTGCCGGCTTTCCGGGCAGCGACAGCGCGGTACTCGTCGGGGTGGCGCTGGTCAGCCTGCCCTTCTCCGTGCGGGTCGTGCGCGCGGCGACCCGGCAGGTGGCGGTGCAAGGATTCGTCGACACCGCTCGGGCGCGAGGGGACAGTCGGTGGCGGATCATCCGGCACGACGTCGTCCCGAACATCGCCGGCACCATGCTTGCCGAGGCTGGCATCCGGTTCTCGGCCGCCGTGCACCTGACTGCGACCGCCGGCTTTCTGGGTCTCGGGGCGGGCCCGCCGACCCCGAACTGGGGCCGGATGGTCAGCGAGAACGCGTCCGGGATCAGCCTGACGATCTGGCCGGTGCTGCTTCCTGCGCTGCTGCTGGTGATCTTCACTGTGTCGGTGAACCTGCTCGCCGACGACGTCACCGCCCGGTGGGCCGCCCGGTGAGCGCGGTTCCGCCACTGGCGGAGATCGACGGACTCGTCATCGGTCCGGTCGCAGGTGGTCCGACCATTGTCGACGGCGTGTGCCTGCGGATCGCGTCAGGTCAGGTCGTGGCGATGATGGGGCGTTCCGGCTCTGGCAAGAGCACGACGGCTCTGACGTTGCTGGGACACGTCCGGCCGGGACTGGTCCGGCGCGCCGGTGCCGTGCGGGTCGCCCGGTGCGACCCCTTCACGCCGGCCGGCGCGGCAGCGGTTCGCGGTCGTCATGTCGCCTACCTGCCGCAGGATGCCGCCGCCACGTTGAATCCGGTTCGTCGGCTCGCCAGCCAGCTCAATGAGGCTATTGCCCTCGTCGGCAGGCGCACCGGGAGTCGAGGCGGCACGACCATGGCGCAGCTGCTGGAGACCGTATGGCTGCCCGCCGACGGTGAGTTCCTGCGCCGCTACCCGCATCAGATCTCCGGCGGTCAGGCGCAACGTGTCGCGTTCGCCATCGCCTTGGCCGCCGATCCGGATCTGCTGGTCCTCGACGAACCGACCGCCGGTCTGGATCCGGTCCTGGCTCGCGGCGTGCGGGATTTGATCAACGCATTGACCGGTCACCGGGCCACCCTGTTGATCAGTCACGACCCGGACCTTGTCCGAGCGGTCAGCGACGAGTTGATCGTCCTGGAAGCGGGTCGACCGGCGGTCACGGGTGATCCGGACCGCGTACTCGCCGCGCCGCCGCCGCGAGCGGCGCCCGGCACGATCGCCGTGCCGTCCGATCCGGTGCTGGCGGTGCGGCGGCTGGGTGCCCGGCACGGCCACCGGGCAGCGCTCGCCGAGGTGGATTTCGCCGTACCGGCTGGAGGCTGCATCGCCGTCGTCGGGCCGTCGGGCGCGGGCAAGTCGACGCTCGCCCGGTGTCTGGTCGGGTTGCGCCCCTACGATGGGGCGGTACGTCTTGACGGCGCGCTGCTGCCGGCCGCCACCCGGCGGCGCAGTCCGGACCAGCGGCGTGATTTGCAACTGGTTGCCCAGGACAGTGCTGGCGCTCTCAACCCGAGAGAAACCGTCGGTCACGCCCTGCTACGTCCTCTGCGGCAGTTGTGTGGTCTTGACCCAAAGACGGCCCGTGCAGCGGCGGACGAGTTGCTGGACCGGGTGCATCTGCCGGCCGGCGTCGCCGCGCGGAGACCGGGCGCACTGTCCGGTGGGGAACGCCAGCGGGTCAACCTCGCTCGGGCGCTTGCTTGCCGGCCCCGGGTGCTGATCTGCGACGAGGTGACATCGGCGCTCGACGTGCAGACGGCCGGCACGGTGCTGGCGTTGCTCGCCGAGTTACGTCGCGACCTCGGGCTCGCGGTGGTGCTGATCACGCACGACCTGGCCGCCGTGGCCGGGTGGACCGACCAGGTGGTGGTGCTCGACGCCGGCAGGGTGGTGGAGTCCGGCCCGACACCGGTGGTGCTCGGCTCCCCACGGCACGAGATCACCCGGACGTTGATCGAGGCGGCGGAGGGCCGCTGACGAGCGACCTTTCGGCCGAGTGACCGCGCCGGTGGTAGCCGACCGGGCAGGTTGTTGGCGAATCCGCGAGAATCGGTGCCCCCTTCACTACCGTTGCCTGGCGTAGCGGGATTCGCCGGAGGAGGGGCAGTGGCAACCGAACAGATGCATCGGCAACACGAGGCACACCAGCACCGACATGGGCCGGACTGCGGTCACGTCGCCGTACCGCACCAGGAACACGTCGACTACGCCCACGACGGTCACCTGCACCGTGAGCACCAGGGCCACTTCGACGAATGCGAGCCCGGCGGTCACCAGGTTCACGACCGGCACGACCACGAGCACCGTGAAGGGTGCGGGCACGTGGCGGTGCCGCACGACGGACACGTGGACTACGTGCACGACGGACATCGACACACCCGGCACGACGGGCACTGGGACGACCACTGACACCGGTGATTCCGCCGGTTGTCGCGCCGCCGGTGGCGCACCGGGGGACAGACCCGCCTATCGGTCGACGAGGCGCCACCCTTGTGCCGCGACACGCTCATGCCAGAACGACGCGTACAGGCCGGTTCGGTCGACGAGTTCGTCGTGGGTGCCCCGGTCACTGACCTGCCCGTCGGACAGCACCAGGATCTGGTCCGCGGCCCGTACGGTCTGCAGCCGGTGGGCGATGACCAACAGGGTCGCCCGGCTGGCCAGGGCGGCTACCGCCGTCTGCACCGCCGCGTCGGCTTCGGCGTCCAACGACGCGGTCGCCTCGTCGAGGACGACGATCGGAGCATCCTTGAGTAGCGCCCGGGCGATCGACACCCGCTGGCGCTGCCCGCCTGACAGCGCCGTGCCGCCCTCACCTACCGCAGTGTCCAATCCGGCGGGCAGCTCGGCGAGGACGTCGCCGAGACCGGCTTGGGTGATGGCCTCGCGCACCTCGTCGTCGCTGGCATCCGGCCGGCCGAGTCGGACGTTGTCGGCGAGGGTGCCGTCGAACAGATACACGTCCTGGAAGACGAACGACACCCGTGACGCCAGGTCCGCCGCGCTCAGGTCCCGTACGTCGACTCCGCCGACGCGTACCGCCCCGGCGTCGACGTCCCAGAACCGGGCCAGCAGGCGGGCTACCGTCGTCTTGCCGGCGCCCGACGGGCCGACCAACGCGGTCATGCTCCGCTGCGGCAGCGTGAAGCTGACCCCGCGTAGCACCGGGCGCCCCTCGTAGCCGAACTGCACGTCGTCGAAGACGACCTCGCAACCGTCCGGCTGCCGGGGGTGCTGGGGCTCGGGCAACGTCGCCGCCTGCAGCACCCGGTTCAGCCCGGCGAGGTGTCCAGCGGCCATCCGTAGCGACGCGCCGAGTTCGGCGGCCGTGGCCAGTGGTTCGGTGAACCGGACCGTCAACACCAGTACGGCGACGAGCGTCGCCGCGTCCAGCGCGCCGCCGAGCGCGAGGTGGACCCCGATCAGCAGTACGGCGCCGAGTAGGGCCCGTACGGCGAATCCGAAGGAAATCAGGCCGACGATGGCGCGGCTCAGCAGGGCACGGTCCGCCCGGCTCTGCGCCAGCAGGGTGTCGTCGAGCAGACGGTGTTCCCGGGCGGTCCGCCCGTATGCCCGCAGCAGCGGCTGCGCCTGCGCGAACTCGACGATCCGGCTCGCCGAGTCGTCCATCACCCGGTGCCGGTCGGCGTCGGCCCGGGCGATCGCCCGGTTGCTCCAGCGCAGGATGAGCAGCAGCAGCGGTGCGGCCACGGCGACGGCGATCCCGAGTCGCGGCTCGACGACGAGCAGCGCCAGCACCACCACTGGTGGTGTCACCGCGGCGGTGATCACCGGCCGCATCAGGTGTGCGGGCACGTTCATCAGCTGCAGGACGCTCTGGCTCGCCAGCCGGCTGACCTCGCCGGTGCGGGTCGGGCTGAACCAGCCCAGCGGCAGCTGGGCGATCTTCTCGCCGAGCCGTTGGTGCAGCAGCCGGGCCACGGCCTGCCCGGTGGCGAAGCCCAGGTACTGCCCCGACCAGGTCAGCGCGGCATAACAGGCAACCGCGCCGGCGAAGGCTGCCAGCCAGGGCAGCGCTGCCGCCGGCCGGTCGCCCAGCACTTCGCGTAGCAGCGGCACCAGCAGGGCGTAGCTGACACCTTGGGCGGCGGCCGCCGCGACCAGCAGCACGACCAGCCGCCGTAGCGGCCCGGCCTGGGCTGGGCCGAGGGCGGCGGACAGGGCACGGATCATGCCGACTCCTGGGCGAGACTGGCCGGCGTCGGCCGGCGGGTTTCCTGGGCCTGCCACATTCGGGCGTAGCGACCGTCTAGGGCGAGCAGTTCGTGGTGCCGGCCCTGCTCGACGACCCGTCCCTGGTCGAGGACGAGGATCTGGTCGGCGGCGCGGACACTGGCCAGTCGGTGCGCGATGACCAGCAGGGTACGGCCGGCGGCCAGGGCGGACAGGGCGCGTTGGATCGCGGCCTCGGCGTGCGGGTCGGCGTAGGCGGTCGCCTCGTCGAGCACCAGCACCGGCGGGTCGGCGAGCAGCGCACGGGCGATGGAGATTCGCTGCGCCTCACCGCCGGAGAAGGACACGTCTACCCCGACGACGGCGTCGTAGCCGGCTGGTTCGGCGACGATCCGGTCGTGGATGTACGCGGCCCGCGCAGCGGCCTCGATCTCGGCGTGATCGGCGTCCGGGCGGGCCAGCGCGATGTTCTTCGCGACGCTGGCCCGCAGCAGGATGACGTCCTGCAGGACGAACCCGATCGTGCGGTGCAGTGCCGCCGGGTCCAGCTCCTGTACGGCGACCCCGCCGATGCTAACCTGGCCGGCCGTGGGTCGGTGCAAACCGGCGATCAGCCGGGCCACCGTCGACTTGCCGGCTCCGGAGGGCCCGACCAGCGCGGTGACGGTGCCGGGGTGCAGTTCCAGGTCGAGGTCGTCGAGCACCCGATGCGTGCCGTCGTAGGAGAAGCCGACCCCGGTGAATCGGATCGACGTCCCGTCCGGGCGGCCCGAACCGGCACCGGCCTGGCCGTCTTCGTGGTCGATGAGGGCGGCGACCTCGGCTGCCGCGCCAAGGCCGGTCCGGATGGCCTGGACCCGGCTGCCGATGCCGGCCGCCGGTGCGGCCACGGCCGGGGCCAGCAGCACGAACGCCACCAGCGCCGACGGCGCGAGTTGACCGGCGACGGCGGCCGGCACGCCGACGCTGAGGACGATCAGCAGTACGACCGGCGCGGTGACCACGAGCTGCGACGCGGTGGTGACCCCGGTGGTGCCGGCCGCCCAGCGGGCGAAGAAGTCGCTGAACGCCTCGGCGGCCTGCCGGAACCGCCGGTGCGCGACCCCGGCCTGGCCGAAGGTCTTCAGCACGGCGATGCCGTCGACGAACTCCACCGCCGCACTGTTGATCTCCCGCGCCGCCTGCCCGTACGCCGCCATCTTCGGCCCCGCTCCCGCCATCGCCCAGCGGAACAGCCCGAGTCCGACGGCCAGCGGCAGCAGGCAGACCAGGGCGAGCCACCAGGCGACGCTGGCCAGGTACGCCACCGCGACCAGTGGCGCCACGACCACCGTGGTCACGTCGAGTACCGTGTGCGCCACTAGGTAGTGCATGGCCTGCACATCGTCGTGGACGACCTTCTTCACCTGGCCGGAGCCGCGTTGCGCGTACCAGGTCAGTGGGACCCGGCTGAGCCGGTCGGCCAACGCCCGCCGCAGTCGCAGCTGCAGTGCGCTGTCGGTGAGGTGGGTGACGACGTTCGCTGCCGTGCTGAGGAGCACGGCGGTCAGCGCCGCGGCCATGCCGGCCAGCGCGATCGGCCACACCCTGCCTGGCGCGGCGGGGCTCAGCAACCGGTCGCCGATCTGCACCATCGCGATCAGCACGCCGACGCCGGCGGCACTGGCCAGTGCCTGCAGGAGCACCGCGAGGGCCAGCGGGGCGCGGACCGGGCCGAGAACGGTCGTCAACGGTCGGGGTCTGTCGATGTCGGTCATAGTAATCCGAAATCGTACTCGTTTTCATTAGTGTCGAGGGTGTCCGACGCGACGGCCGCGGCCAATTCGGCCACCGTCGCCGCGGCGAGGAACCGCCGGACCGCGACGTCCACCCCGTACCGCTGACGGAGCGAGGTGAGCATCCGCAACGCGCTGACACTGTCTCCGCCGAGAGTGAAGAAGTTCGCCTCCCGGTCGGACACCGGTACACCCAGCAGTTCCTGCCAGATCTGCGCGATCGCCGTTTCGGTCTCGCCGACCGGTGGCCGTCCGGGCGACTCACCATCGGTCGCGGCGCGGTCGCCCAGCGCAGCCCGGTCCACCTTGCCGTTGCTGGTCAGCGGCAGCGCGTCGAGCACGCTGATCCGGGCGGGAATCGCGTACCCGGGCAGTCGCTCGCCGAGGAACCGGCGCAGGGAGCGCGGCACATCCGAGGACCCACCGCCGGCCTCGACGAACCCGTGCAGCCGCCGGGCGTTGCGCCCGCCGGTGACGACCACGACGGCCCGGCCGGTGTGCGGGTGTGCCTCCATGGCGGCCTCGATTTCGCCGAGCTCCAATCGGTGGCCGCCGACCTTCACCTGATGGTCGACCCGGCCGAGGAACTCCAACGTCCCGTCGGGCCAGTACCGGCCCAGGTCACCGGTGCGGTACCAGCGGCCCGACCGGTTCGAGACGAACTTCTCCGCGCTCCGCGTCGGGTCGCCCCGGTAGCCGCGGGCCACCCCACGGCCACCGATCCACAACTCGCCCGCCACCCAGTCGGGCCGGTCCCGGCCGGCGTCGTCGACCACCCGGTACGCCTGGTTGGCCAGCGGAAATCCGTACGGCACCGACCGCCAGTGGTCGGGCACCTCGGCCACCTCGAACGCGTTGGACCAGATCGACGCTTCGGTGGCACCGCCGAGGGCGACCAGCCGGCACCCGCCATCGGCGCGTCCGGCGGTGGCGGCGGCCAACCGGCCGGGCAGATCCAGGCCCACCCAGTCGCCGGACACCAGAGCCAGCCGCAGGCTCGCCGGCAGCTGGTCGGGTTCGGCAGCCACCAGCAGCATGTCCAGGAGCGTCGGTACGGTGTTCCACAACGTGACGCCGTGTTCGGCGACCAGCGTGAGCCACCGGGGGGCGTCGCGGCGCTCGTCCTCCGCCGGCAGCACCAGCGTGCCGCCGGCACCGAGGACACCGAAGATGTCGTACACCGACAGGTCGAAGTCGAGCGCGGACAGGGCCAGCACCCGGTCGTCGGGGCCGACGCCGAACCTGGTGTTGATGTCGGTGCAGGTGTTCGCCGCGGCGTCGTGGCTGATCTCGACGCCCTTCGGAGTGCCGGTGGATCCGGAGGTGAAGATGACGTACGCCGAATCGTCCGGGTCGACCGGCACCGGTGCGGCCAGCGGCACCGCCGCGAGCGCGGCTTCCGGCGACAGCGCCGGCAGCCCGCCGTCTTGCGCGCCGGTGTCGACGATCGCCGCTACGACGCCCGCGTCCCGGTAGATCCGCTCGCGGCGCAGCGCGGGCTGCTCCACCCCGACCGGGACGTACACCGCACCGGCGGCGAGGACACCGAGGGCGGCTACCACCTGCTGCGCGCCCTTCGGCAGGGTGATCGCCACCGGATCGCCCCGGCGTACCCCGGCGGCGCCCAGCGCGCCCGCTGTCCGCAGCGCATGCTCGGCCAGCTCGGCGTAGGTCATCGTGGCCGGATCGCCGCCGCTGTCGTGCCAGATGAGCGCGGTGTGCTCCGGCGTGCGCCGGGCCGCGGCGAACACGCCGGCGTGTAGCGACTGTCGGGGTATCGGTGCTTGGGCGGCGTTGACTCGGTCCCGGACGGTGCGCTGGCCGGCCGGCAACAGCGCCGGCAGCGGTGCGTCCCACGCCGTCTCGGCGAGCCGGTCGAGCAGCCGCAGGTAGGCGTCGAACATCGCGTCCAGCACCCCGGGCAGGAACAGGTCGTCGACGCTGTCCCAGGTCACCAGCAGCCCTGCGCGCGATTCCAGCACCTGGTTGTCCAGACAGACCTGGGGTGACTGGGAGATCCCCCAGACCGGTTGGGGGAAACCGTCCGACCGATCCATCGACACCCCGTCGCCGACTCCGATCGCGCTGGTGAAGACCACCGGCATCGCCTCCATGCTGCCGGTGACCCGGGCCAGCTCACGCAGCAGCCAGGCCGGGCTGACCTCGCGGTGGTCCAGGTCCTCGCCCATCCGACGGTGCAGCGCGGTCACGTCGGCCAGGAAGGTGCCGCCGGCGGTCGGCCGATAGTCGGCCAGCGACAAGGTGGTGAAGTCGCCGAGCACCCGGTAGATGTGCGGGTGGGCGTCGCGTCGGTTGAACAATGTCAGGGTGACGGTCAGATCGCGGCGGCCACTCCAGGCACCCAGTGTCTCGGCGTACGCGGCGAGTAGCACCGTCGACGGGGTGAGCCCGTGCTGGCGGGCCCCATTCTTGATCGCCGCCCACTGCGGGGGTGCCAGCCAGCGTTGCCGTCGGGTGAACCGGGGCCGGGTCACCTCCGTCGGGTGGCGGGTGGTCGGCAGCTGCGGTGCCGGCGGCAGGCCGGCGAGGCGTCGCGTCCAGTAGCGCTGGTCCTGGTCGACGGACTCGGGATCCGGGACGACCTGTAGCAGGTAGTCGCGGAACGACACCTCGATCGGTGGCAGGTCGGCGTCCGGCTCGTGGTAAAGCAGGTCGAGCTCGGTGTAGAGGGTCATGATCGACAGAGCGTCGAAGACGATGTAGTCGAGTCCGACCGCGACTCTGGTACGTACCTGCCCGGCCTCGCGGTAGCGGACCGCAGCCAGGTCGAACAGCGGCCAGCGGGACAGCTCGGTCAGCAGATGCGACCGGGCCGCGCGCAGGTCCGCCAGAGCGGCAGCCGGATCGCTGTCACCGACGTCGACCAGGTCGATCCGCACCGGAAGCACCGCGGCCAGGATCCGCTGGTTGCCGTCGGCGTCGAACACAGCCCGCAGCATCTCGTGCCGGTCCACCAGCCGCAGCCAGGCACTGTGCAGCCGGTCAAGGTCGACGTCGACGCCGTCGAACTCGATGTACTGCCAGGTACCGACGCCACCGAGCGGCAGCCGGGGGTCACGGCCCACGAGATAGGCGCGCTGTACGTCGGTCGGGGGGAACGGCTCGAACCGGTGCGTGGGGTCGGGGACCACCACCTGGCTGTCGGCGGGGGTCGCCGGCCCCGGCGCGGCGTCCAGCGTCAGCCCGGCGGCGAAGTCCGCCAGCCGCGGGTTGGTGAACAGGGCGGCCAACCGGGCACCCTGTACGCCGCTGCCGCGCAGCCGCACCAGCAGGCCAGTGGCGAGCAGCGAGTCGCCACCGAGGGCGAAGAACGAGTCGTCCCGGTTCACCCGCGCCACGCCGAGCAGGTCGGACCAGACTGCGGCGACCAACGTCTCCAACGGACCGTGCGGCGGCTGCTCCGGTCGGTCACCGGTGCGCCGCAGCTCCACGTCGGCGGTCAACGCTGCCCGCACGGCTGCCCGGTCCACCTTGCCGTTGCCGGTCAGCGGCAGCTGCGGCCACACCGTGACGCTGTCGCACCGCATGTGCTCCGGCAGCCGTTCGGCGAGCCAACCGTCCAGGTCGTCCGGCGGGCCGGCTTCGGCGCTGGCGGACGGCATCGTGACCGCCGCGGCCAGCCGGCGGGCCGGTCCCTCGCCGGTCACCATCGCGACGGCCTGCTCGATCGCCGGGTGCGCGACCAGCGCCGCCTCGACCTCGCCGAGTTCGATCCGGTGACCCCGAACCTTCACCTGGTGATCGGCCCGGCCGAGGAACTCCAGGGTGCCGTCCGGCCGGTAGCGGGCCAGGTCACCGCTGCGGTACCAGCGCCGCCCGCCGTACGTGACGAACTTGCCCGCGGTTCGCTGCGGGTCACCACGGTAGCCACGGGCGAGGCTGGCGCCGCCGACCCACAGCTCACCGGTCACCCAGTCGGGCCGGTCCCGGCCATCGCCGTCGGCCACCCGGCAGACCACGTTGTCCAGCGGCACCCCCCAGGGCATCGACGTCTCCTGCGGACCGGCGGGTGGCACTTCATACACTGTGGAGTGGATTGCTGCCTCGGTCATGCCGCCGAGGGCGAGGAACCGGCAGGCCGGGGCGACGGCCCGCAGCCTACCCGGCAGGTCCGGGCCGATCACGTCGCCGCCGAGTAGTACCGCCCGCAGCGCCGACGCCGACTGCTGTTGCGTCGTGGCGTCCGCCCCCACCGGCCGGTCCGTCGCGGCGATCAGCAGCATGTCCAGCAGGGCCGGCACGGTGTTCCACACGCTGACCCAGTGCCGGGTGACCAGTCGCCACCAGCTGGCCGCGTCGCGTCGCTGGTCCTCACCGACGACCACCAGCGTGCCCCCGGCGGTGAGTAGGCCGAAGATGTCGTACACCGACAGGTCGAACTCCAGCCCGGACAGGGTGAGCACCCGGTCGTGTGGGCCGACCCCCAGGCGGGCGTTGAGCGCCTCGACGGTGTTCATCGCCGCCGCATGGGTCATCTCCACCCCCTTGGGGTCCCCGGTGGACCCGGAGGTGAACAGCACGTACGCGAGCGCCTGTGGGTCGGCCGGTGCCGGCGTGGACGGTGTCAGCGCGGCCGCGTCGGCGACCAGCAACGGTCGGGCACCGGCGGCCGACACCAGCTCGCGGTGGGCCGGGTCGGTGAGCACCACCTGTACCTCGCCGAGGGTGTGCAGCCGGGCACGACGGTGTGCCGGTTGGTCGATCCCGACCGGCAGGTAGCAGGCTCCGGCGGCGAGTACGCCGAGCACCGCGGCGATCTGGTCGATCCCCTTGGGCAGGGTGACGCCGACCGGGTCACCGGGGCGCACTCCGTGGGCGGCGAGCAGCGTGTGCACCCGCGCCGCGGTGTCGGCCAGCTCCCGGTAGCTGACCGTGCGTTCGCCGTGAAAGACGGCGGGCTGCTGCGGCCGGTCGGCGGCCTGCCGCAGGAAGCCGTCGTGCAGGCAGCGCGCCGGCCGGCCGACCGCTGTCGCGTTGACCTTCTCCCGGACCGCCGCCTGCTCGGCCGGCAACTGCGACCCCACCGGGCGCAGCCAGACGTCGTCGGTGCCGACCAGTGCTTCGACCAACTCCCGGTACGCGGTGAAGGCCGCCCCGGCGACGCCGTCCGCCAGCACGTCGTGCCGTACGTCCCAGTTCAGCAGCAGCCCGCCGTCAAGTTCGGTGACCTGAGCGTCGAGCCACACCTGCGGACCCTGCGAGATGATCCACGACGGGGTGCCGAAGGTGTCCTGCAACGCGGTGTCGTAGATCTCGCCGAGGCCGAGCGCGCTGGTGTAGACGACTGGGGCGAGCATCGGCTGCCCGGCCTGGCGGGACAGGTCGCGCAGCACCTCGACCCCGGCGTACGCGCCGTGGTCGACAGCGGCGTGCAGTGCCGACTGCACGCGCCGGGCCCGGTCGACGAACGGCGCCACACCGCTGGTGTACACGCCGAGCAGCACCGAACTGGAGAAGTCGCCGACCAGCAGGTCCACGTCGGGCACCAGCGGCTCCCGAGCGAACAGCGGAAGGTTGAGCAGGAAACGGCGGTCGTCACTGAACGTCCCGAGCACCTCGGCGAACGCGGTCGCCAACGCGGCCGCCGGTGTCACCTGGTGTGTGGCGGCCCGCTCCAGCAGTGTCCGCTTGCGCCGCGGGTCGAGCCAGTGGTGCAGCCGTTCGCTGTGCGCGACGGCGCCCGACCGACCCGCGTCGGGTCGCAGCGGTAGCTGTGGGCCGCCGGGCAGTTCCCCGAGACGTTCGTGCCACCAGTCACGGGCCCGGTCCCGGTCGGCTGCCGCCGCGCGCCGGTGCGCGGCCAGGTAGCGGGGAAAGCTCGAGGTGACCTGCGGTAGCGGTTCGTCCGGTCGCCGGTACAGCCGATGTAGGTCGGTCAACAGGATCCGCATGCTCAACGCGTCCGCGACCAGCATGTCGAGGTCGACGTGCAGCCGGGTGGCGCCGCCAGGCAGCAGACTCAACGCGACGGCGAGGACCTCCCCGCGTTCGACGTCCATCCGCTGGTGGGTGTACCGCTGCCGCAGCCCCTCCAGTCGCCGGGTCACCTCCTGCGGTGGCTGCGTCCGTAGATCGTGCACGGTCAACGCCGGGCCGCCCGTGGTGGTGATCCATTGTCGGCCGGTGTCGTCAAACCGGGCGCGCAGCATCCCGTGCCGGGCGGCCAACGCGGCCAGTGCCCGGCCCAGGGCCTGCGGGTCGACGCCGTGACCGTCGAACTCGACGTAGAAGTGGGCGGCGACGCCGCCGAACGGTTGGCTGTCCTGCCGGCCGATCCAGTACGCGTACTGCATGGTCGCCAGCTCGAACGGTGCTGCCACGCCGGGCGACCCGCCGGTTTCGCCTGACGGCACAGAGGTCTCGTCGGGCGGCGTGGTGCCCGACGCGGGCGCTACCCCGTCGGGAGTCATGGCATCGCCGGCGGTGGCTTCGGCGAGACCGTCGGTGAGGGCAGTTGCCCAGTCTGCCAGCGTCGGTGTCTCGGCCAGTTGCTCGAAGGTGACCGAGTGCCCGGCGCGACGCCACCCGGAGACCAGCCGGATCAAGGTGAGGGAGTCCAGCCCGAGGGCGAACAGGTCCGCGTCAGGGGTCAGGTCGACGTACTCGACGTTGAGGGCCGAGGCGACCGCCGCGCGGACCGGGTCGGTGCCCGGCGAGGGCGTACTGCCCCCGCCAGCGGCGGCCCGGCCGGTGGTGGCCTGGCCGGTGGCCTGTCGGGGCGACATCGTCATCGCTCCGGGCCTTCGCTGTCCATCGGCTGCGAGCCGGTGTCGCGGCCGTCCGTGTCGCGGTCACCGGCGTCGTCGGCCGCCGGTGCCGGCGGCCTGGCCGGTACGCCACCGATTCCCCATCGATCGGCGGGTGCGCCGGTCAGCACCACCCAGGTCTGCGCGCGCGCGTCCGCGCCGAGCACGTCGCCGACTGCGTCGGACAGCCGGGTGACGAGCGCCTCCTGCACGGCTGGGGTGAGCCGTTCCTCGAAGATGCGGACGTCGATGAAGGGCATGGAACTCTCCGTTTCGGGTGGCTCTGGTGGCCGGACTCAGGCCGGGGTCACGGTGTGGTCGGTGAGCGGTACGAGGCTGGCCGGGGGCGACGAATCGACCGGCGACAGCGTCATGTCGAGGGCTGCGCTGACCGCCTCGACCAGGTAGTCGAGTTGTGCGTCGGTGATTGCCGGATGGCACGGCAGGTTGATTTGCTGGTCGAACCAGAGCCGCTCGGCGACCGGGCACTCACCCGGACGGTGGCCGCGGGCGCGCCACTCGGGGGTCAGATGCAGGGGGAAGTAGCGCAGTTGGACCTCCACCCCGCGACGGTCCAGTTCCCGGACCAGGTGTTCACGGGTCGCCCGGCCGGCCTCTACGAAAAAGGTGTACAGGTGGTACGCGTGACCGACTCCCGCAGGCGGGTGGTGCAGCCGGACCTGCGCGTACCGGCCAATGCACTCGTCGAGCCGGTTCGCGATGTACCGACGGCGGGCGGTCATGACCGCCAGACGATCCAACTGGACGATCCCTACCGCGGCGGCGGCCTCGGACATGGTGGCGTTCGTGCCGGGTCTTCTCACGTGTGCGTAGTCGCACCCGTAGATCTCCTCGGAGAACCGCATCCAGGGCAGCAGGGGAGTGGGCGGCGGCCCAGGGGAGCGGGGCGGGCCGAGTTCGACATCGGGCTGGTTGGAACGAATCCGGTCGATTCGCTCGACCCATTCATCGCGGTCGAAGGTGAGCATTCCACCTTCGCCCAGGGTCGTGATGTTCTTGGAGTTGTGGAAGCTGAAGCATCCGATGTCGCCCAGTGCGCCGGGCCGCCGCCCGTGCCACGTCGCGCCGAGTGCGTGGGCGCAGTCCTCGATGACCACTGCGCCGTATCGGTGGGCGGCGGCGACGATGCGGTCCATTTCCGCCGGATAGCCACCGTAGTGGACCAGGATGACCGCTGCGGTACGGTCGTTGACCGCAGCCTCCACCGACGTGGGGTCGATGTTGAGCGAGGCGGGGTCGACGTCGCAGAATCGTACCCGTACGCCGTGCGCCACCAGCGGATGGATCGTGGCGGAGAAGGTCTGCGGCGTGGTGACCACCTCGTCGCCCGGACGTAGGTCCGCGAGGTGGATCGCCAATTCGAGGGCCACGGTGCCGCTGGTCACCGACAGCGCGTGCCGGGTACCGACGTGCTCGGCGAACCGTCGCTCGAAGACCGTCCGGCGACTGCCGGCCGACAGCGTCTGTCCTGAGCCGACCAGTTCGGTGAGTGCGGCGAGTTCTGCGGCGTCGAGCACGCTGCCGCGCACCGGGAAGGAAACCTGATAGTCCTGATCGTCCATTGGTTCCGCAGCTCCTGCGATGGCGATGGGTGGACGGGAAGGTAGCATGTCTAACCGGATGTGCGAAAGTATGGTTGGCTCGATCAAATTGGCATTTGTGCAGGCTGATTCGCGCATCAACGGAAGCCCGTTAAATGCTTTCAGGTGTGATCGAGAAGACTTTCTGTGTCCCTCCTTGTTGACATCCGTCGTGCTGGTGAACTTCACTTGTACGCGCTACCTGCTATTCGTTGCGGAGGACACTTATGCAATTTGGTGTGGGTTTTTTTCCGGTCCTGTCGCCGGACGAGAAGAACGCGGTCGACTGGTACGACGAGAGCCTGGCGTTGGCGGAACTCGCCGACGAACTCGGCTACGAGCACGTCCAGGTGGTGGAGCACTACTTCTCCGCCTACGGCGGGTACAGCCCGGACCCGGTGACGTTCCTGGCTGCGGTCGCCGCCCGGACCCGGCGGATCAGGGTGACGACCGGGGCCGTGGTGCCCGCCTTCACCCATCCGATCAAGCTCGCCGGCAAGCTGGCCATGCTGGACAACCTGTCGCACGGGCGGCTCGACGTCGGCTTCGGCAGGGCGTTCCTGCCGGAGGAGTTCGCCGCCTTCGGCGTGCCGATGAGCGCCAGCCGGGCCCGGTTCGCCGAGGGGATCGATATCTGCCGTCGGTTGTGGACCGGGACGGAGGTGTCCTGGTCTGGTGACTGGGTCACCTTCGGCCCGGTGACGATGCTGCCCCGGCCGTACCAGCAGCCACACCCGCCGATCTTCGTGGCCTCCACCACCAGCCCCACGTCCTGCGCCGAGGCCGGCCGCGCCGGGTACCACCTGCAGGTCGTACCGACGGTGACCAGCCGCGAAGCACTGCAGGAAATGCTTGCCGCCTACCGCCAGGCGCGAGCCGCCGCCGGCCACCACGGGCCTGGACAGGTGCAGATCAAGTACACCTGCTATCTCGCCGAGGACGGTGCCGCCGCGCTGGCCGCTGCCCGCCGCTGGGAGCTCAACTACATCGACAAGATGACCACCGCCATCGCCTCCTGGGCTACGGTGCGCAGCGCCGACTACCCCGGGTACGAGCAGCTCATCGACAAGGTGCGCCGGTACGACTTCGACCGTTCGCACGCCGACAACAAGGTCCTCGCCGGCACCCCCGCCCAGGTACGCGACCAGTTGGCCACGATCGCCGAGTGGTTCGGCGCCGACGTGACCGTGTGCTTGCAGGTCAACCCGGGAGCGACTCCGGCGGCGGAGGCGCAGCGGGCGCTGCGGCTGTTCGCCGAACACGTGGCACCGCACTTCACCGGCGAGGCCAGCCGTGCGCTCGCCGGACGCTGAGGTCGTCGTCGTCGGTCTCGGGGTGTTCGGCGCAGCCGCGCTGTGGCGCCTCGCCGTGGCCGGGGTCGACGCGGTCGGTGTCGACCAGTTCGCCCCGGGCCACGGTCTCGGCTCGTCGCACGGTGGGACCCGGATGTTCCGTACCGCCTGCCTGGAGCATCCGGAGCTGGTGCCACTGGCCCGACGCTCCGGACAGCTGTGGCAGGAGCTGGCGCGGGCCAGCGGCGAGGCGCTGTTCGAGCCGGTCGGTGGGGTCCTGATCGGGCCCCGTACCGGGCACGTGGTTGCCGGCACCATCGCCGCAGCCCACCGCCACGGGCTGGCCGTGCAGGTGTGGGACGCCGCCGAGTTGCGTGACCGGCTGCCCCGGCATGCCGGAATCGGCGACCACCACGCCGCGGTGTGGGAGCCGGCCGCCGGTCTGATCGCCGCCGAGGCGGCGGTACGGGCAGCCGTCCGGGTCGCGGTGGGTCTCGGCGCGCGGGTGACCACCGGTACCCGGGTGACCGGGATTGAGCTGGTCGGCGGCGGCGCGCTGGTGCACACCGCGGCGGGCACGTTACGGGCACGCCAGGTCGTGGTCGCCGCTGGGGCGTGGCTGCCCACCCTGTTGCCCGGGATCGCGGTGCGGGTGCTGCGGGTGCCGATCACCTGGTTCCGGCCGGGCGATCCGGCCGAGGCCGACCGGTACGGGCTGGCTGACGTTCCGGTGTTCATTCGGGAGTTGGACGACGGGACCTGCCTGTGGGGACATGGGGTGTACTCGGGCGGTGAGTTGAAGCTCGGTCTGGAGGACCACGGCGGGCTGCTGCGCGAGATGGATCCGGACGGCGACGACCGCCGCGTCGGTCCGGACGACTGGGCGCCGCTGGTGCGCCGCCTCGACGTCGCGTTGCCTGGTCTCGATCCGGTGCCGTCGCGGGCCGAGGTCTGCATGTACCCGATGACGCCGGATCGGCAGTTCGTGCTCGGTAGCCCTGGTGGGGACTCCCGGTTGGTCGTCGCCGGGGGCGACAGTGGGCACGGGTTCAAGCACGCCACCGGGGTCGGCGAGGTGGTGGCCGACCTGGTTCGCGGCCTGCCGCCGCAGGTGCCGGTGGCGTTCATGAATCCGGACCGGTGGTGACCGTTGCCCCGGCCAGCCGCTGCACGAGCACCTTCTTGTCGATCTTGCCGACGGCGGTCAGTGGCATCGCGTCGACGTACGCGACGCGGTCCGGCAGCTTGTACGCGGCCAGCCCGCGTCCGCGCAGGAACGCCACGACCTCGGCGGCCGTCGGCGTCGGTGCGGTGCAGACCAGCACCGCCGCCGGTGCCTCACCCCACTGTTCGTCCGGCAGGCCGACGAGCGCGGCCTGCCGTACCGCCGGGTGGGCGAGCAGGTGACCTTCCACCTCGGTCGCGGCGATCTTCTCGCCGCCCCGGTTGATCTGGTCCTTGACCCGACCGACCACGGTGAGGTGCCCGGTCGGCAGCTGCCGGACCAGGTCACCGGTGCGGTAGAAGCCGTCAGGTGTGAAGGAGGCGGCAGCCGCGGCGGTGGCGCGGTAGTAGCCGCGCAGCGTGTACGGGCCACGGGTGTGCAGCTCACCGGGTTCGCCGGGCGGCACCGCTCGCCCGTCGGTGGGGTCGACCACGCGGATCTCGTCGGCGGCGGATCCGGGGCGGCCCTGCGTGGTGCAGACCAGTTCGTCGGGGTCGTCGAGCCGGGTGTAGTTGATCAGGCCTTCAGCCATGCCGTACACCTGCTGCAGCGCGACGCCGAGGGTGGGGCTGAACCGTCGGGCCAGTTCGTCGGCCAGCCGCGCGCTGCCGACCTGCACGAACCGCAGGCTGGACAGGTCGGGCCGGCTGTCGGTGTACTCGGCGAACCAGTACGGCACCAACGGCGGGTTGAGCGCGGTGCAGGTCACCCGTTCCTGTTCGATCAGCCGGAAGGCGGTGGCCGGGCTCGGATTGGCGGCCAGCACGACGGTGCCGCCGGCCATCAGGGTGCCCAGCACGCCGGGGCAGGCGAAGGTGAAGTTGAACCCGATCGGCAGCACCGCCAGGTAGACGTCGTCCGGTCCGAGCCGGCAGATCTCGGCACCGCTGCGGGCGTTGTAGGCGTAGTCGTCGTGGGTGCGGGGGATGAGTTTGGGCAGCCCGGTGGTGCCACCGGAGAGCAGCAGCAGGGCCAGCTCGTCGGCGGTCGGCCGGTCTGCGTCCACCGCCCCGGACCGCTCGCCGGGGGCGTCGAGCAACTCTGCGTAGCTGGTGAATCCGGAGTCTCCCGGGTCGCCCAGCACCACGACGTGGCGCAACGGTTCGTCGGCGGTGTGGCGTTCGGCGTACACCTGGGCGGCCAGGGTCCGGTAGTCGAACCGGGCGTGCCGGTCGGCGACGACGTAGCCGGCCGCGCCGGACAGTGCCGCGAGGTGGGCGATCTCCGCGCGGCGGTGGCCGGGCATGGCGTGTACGGGTACCGCGCCGAGTCGCTGTAGGCCGAACCAGATCTCGACGAACTCGGCCCGGTTGGGCAGCTGCAGGATCACCCGGTCGCCGCGGCGCAGGCCGAGCCGGCGCAACCCGGCGCTGAGCCGGTCCGCTGCCTCGTCCAACTGCCGGTACGTCCACCGTCGAGCGCCGTCGACCAGGGCGGTCCGTCCACCGTGTTGCCTTGCCCACCCCCGCAGCAGGTCGCTGAAGGTGTCGCCGGCCCAGTGTCCCGCGGCGCGGTAGCGCAAGGCGTCAGACGCCGGCCATCCGATCCAGTCACGGTCCGTGGTCGTAGCAGGGTCTCCAGACGGGTCCTCGTGGACGGGGTTCATGCCGGGTCCCTTCTGGTTCGTCGATCAGGACTGTGCTTAGATAACGTCTATCGCAGTTGAATGTCATTTTCAACTACTCGCTGGGTGGAGTGACCCGAACACACCGTTACTACGAGGCGGAGCCCGATGGATGTCGACGAACTGATCACCGAGCTGGACGCCGAAGGCGTGACCCTGTGGCTGGAAGGCGACGAGCTGCGGTTCCGTGCTCGTAAAGGCGCGTTCAGCGAGGAGCGGCGGGCTGCCGTGCGCCGGCACCGCGACGCCATCCGCACACACCTGCGGCAGACCGCACCGGCCCCGGTCACCGCCGACCCGGCCGGCCGGCACGAGCCCTTCCCACTGTCCGACCTGCAGGCCGCCTACCTGGTCGGCCGCGGCTCGCACTACGAGTACGGCGGCGTGGCCTGCCACGCCTACGTCGAGTACGACTACCCCGATCTGGATCCATATCGGGTGCAGCACACGTGGGACAGCCTCGTCGCCCGGCACGACATGCTGCGCGCCGTGGTGCACAGCGACGGCTACCAGGTCGTCCTCGCCGAGCCACCGGCCTATCCGATCGAGGTCACCGACCTGCGTGGACAGGGCACCGCAGCTGTCGACGAGCATCTGCGCCGGCTGCGCGACACCCTGTCGCACCGGGTGGCCCGCACCGACCGCTGGCCGCTGTTCGCCCTGCACGTGACCCGCACCGACGATCGGGCCGTTCTGCACCTGTCACTCGACCTGCTCATCGTGGACTACGCCAGCGTGCAGCGACTCGTCGCCGAGTTCGACCAGCTCTACACCGATGCGCAGACCACCCTCGAACCGATCGACATCACCTACCGTGACTATCTGATCGGCCGTCGTCGGATCACCGACACACCGGCGTACCGCCGCGACCGTGAATACTGGCTACGTCGCCTCGACGACCTGCCACCGGCCCCGGAACTGCCGGCCGCCGACCCCGGCGGCGACGGGCCGGTCCGCTTCCGCCGACTGGAACGCCGGCTGAGCGGGGCGGCGTGGACCGCGCTGCGCGAACGGGCGGCACGACACCAGGTGAGCGTCTCGACCGTGCTGCTGACCGCCTACGCCGAGGTCGTTGGCAGGTGGAGCCGCAACCCGAGGTTCACGCTCAACATCCCCACCTTTCAACGGTTGCCGCTGCACCCCGCCGTCGAGGCGCTGGTGGGCGACTTCACTGTGGTCGAACCCCTCGCCGTGGACCTCACCACGCCGCGACCGTTCGCCGAGCGGGCCGGTGAGATCGCCGGCCAACTGCTGGAGGACCTGTCCCACGGGCTGTTCACCGGCAGTGAGGTCCTCGCCGAGCTGGGCCGGCGCACCGCCACCCGGCAGCTGCTACCCGTCGTGTTCACCAGCACCCTCGACACGCCCGCACCGTCACCCGCGCAGGGACAGGTCGGCTACGCGATCAGCCAGACGCCGCAGGTCTGGATCGACTGCCAGGTCATGCCGCGCGGCGACGGCCTCGCCCTGTCCTGGGACGTCCGCGACACCGTGCTGCCAGCCGGCCTGGCCGACGATGCCTTCGGCGCGTGGGTCGAGCTGGTCGACCGCCTCGCCGGGCACGACGACCCGTGGCGGGATCCGTCCCCGGTCACGCTGCCCGACGCGCAGCGCGACCGACGCCAGCAGGTCAATGCCACCGACGGCCCCCTGCCCGACGGGCTGCTGCACGATGAAGTCGTCGCCCAGGCACACCGCACCCCCGACCGACTCGCGGTCGTCGCCGGCGGGCACGAGCTGACCTACCGGCAGCTGCTCGACCGAGCCACCGCCGTCGCCGCCAGGCTCACCGACGTGGGACTGCGTCCGGCCGAACCGGTGGCGGTGCTGATGGACAAGGGCTGGGAGCAACCCGTCGGAGTGCTCGGAGCCCTGCTCGCCGGCGCGGCGTACCTTCCGGTCGATGTCACCCAACCGGCCGCCCGGCGCAACGCGATCCTCACCGACGCCGAGGTGCGGACCGTACTGACCCAGTCCTGGCTGATCGACGCCGCCGACCTGCCCGAGACGGTGACCGCCGTAGTGGTGGACACCATGGCCGTCGGCGGGCCGCCGGCAGCCGCACCGTCGTCACAGACCTTGTCGGCGTCCGGGACGGCACCGTCGGTCATCGCCCGCCCCGGACCCGACGCCCTGGCGTACGTCATCTACACCTCCGGGTCCACCGGGACACCCAAGGGCGTCATGATCAGCCACCGGGCGGCGCGCAACACGATCGACGACATCAACCGCAGGTTCGCCGTTGACCAGGGTGACGCCGTGCTCGGCCTGGCCAGCCTCGGATTCGACCTGTCCGTCTACGACCTCTTCGGCCCGCTCGCCGTCGGCGGCCGGCTGGTGCTGCCCGCCGCGGACCGCCGCGGCGACCCGTCGCACTGGGCCGACCTCGCCGACCGACACGGCGTCACGATCTGGAACTCGGTACCCGGCCAGTTGCAGATGCTGCACGACTACCTGCGGTCCGTGCCGGAGCCGCGGCCGGCGACGCTGCGGCTGGCGATGCTCTCCGGCGACTGGATCCCGGTCGGCTTACCGGATGCGATCCGGGCGTTGCTGCCGCAGCTGCGGGTAGTGAGCCTCGGCGGCGCCACCGAGGGCGCGATCTGGTCCATCTGGCATCCCATCGAGGCCGTCGATCACGACCGGCCCAGCATCCCGTACGGGGTACCACTGACCAACCAGTCGTTCCACGTGCTCGACCCCCAACTGCGCGATCGGCCGGACTGGATCGCCGGAGAGCTCTACATCGGTGGTGCTGGCGTCGCCCTGGGCTACTACCACGACCCGCAGCGCACCACCGAGCGGTTCCTCCGTCACCCGAGCACCGGCGAACGGCTCTACCGCACCGGCGACCTGGGCCGCTACTGGCCCGACGGGACCATCGAGTTCCTCGGCCGCCAGGACGACCAGGTCAAGATCCGCGGCTACCGGATCGAGCTGGCTGAGGTCGAGACCGCCGTGCAGGCCCATCCCGGTGTCGCCGCAGCGGCCGTACTCGTCGACGCAGCCCACCCCGGAGGCAAGCGACTGGCCGCCTTCGTCGAGCCGGGCCCCGCCTCGCCGGACCCCGCCACCGCCGGGACCGGTGCCGCCGGGACCGGTGCCGTCGCGGCGGCGGCGTCGCGGGCCGCGCAGACCGGGGTCGACCCGCAGGCCCTCGCCGACTTCCAGACCGCGCTGGCCGACGTCGCGCTGACCGCGATGGCCGCCACCCTTGCCGGTGCCGACATCGCCACCGGTGACACCTGGCACAGTGCCGACGAGATCTGCCAGGCGTTGCACGCCACCACGGTGACCACGCCGATCGTACGCCGGTGGCTCGCCGCGTTGACCCGCGCAGGGCGGCTCCGCGTCACCGACGCCGCCCGCTACGGCGATCTCGCCGTACCGGCGCCCGACGACCTCGACGGCGCTTGGCTGCGACTCACCGAGGCCGATCGTCGGCTCGACTACAGCACCGACCTGATCGACGCGGTCCGCACCTGCACCGACCACCTGCCGGCGCTGATCGCCGGCAGCACCGACATCCGCGCGTTGCTGTTCCCCGGTGCCCGCGCCGACACGATGGCCGCTGCCTACCGCGACAACCTCGCTGTAGCCCACCTGCACCAGGCGATCGTCGCGGCGTTGCGGCACATCGCCGAGCGGCACGACGGCGACGGATCGCTGCGGGTGCTGGAGGTCGGCGGCGGTGTCACCGGCACCACCAGTCTGCTCGCCCCCGCCTTGGCCGAGTACCGCCCCGACTACCTGTTCACCGACCCGTCGACGTTCTTCCTCAACGAAGCCCGGGACCAGTTCGCCCACCACCCGTGGATCCGCTACGCCCGCTTCGACCTGCGCGACGACCCCCGCTCCCAAGGGCTGACCCCGAACAGCGTCGACGTGGTCATCGCCGCGAACCACCTGCACACCGCACCGGACGCGGCCGCCGCCGTCGAGCGGCTCTCCGGCCTGCTCGCCCCCGGCGGCTGGCTGGTGATCATGGAACAGACCCGCGACGACGACCCGGCGCTGCTGGTGTCCATGGAGTTCCTGGAGGCGACCGCCGGCCCGTTCACCGATGTGCGCGCCGCCGCCGGTCAGTCGTTCCTCACCGAGCCACAGTGGCGCGAGCTGCTCGGCACGGCCGGAGCCGAACTCGTCACGCGGTTGCCGGCGGCCGGTGAGCCGCTGCACCCCACCGGCCAGCAGCTGTTCCTGGCCCGGGTCAAGACCGACCGGACGCCGGTGACCACCGCCGACCTCGTCCGGCACACCAGCGCCCGACTGCCCGACTACATGGTGCCGACGGTGTGGCAGCTGGTCGACGTACTGCCGCGCACCGCCAACGGAAAGGTCGACCGCAACCGGCTGCGGACCTGGCTGCCCGGCACCGACCAGGGCCAGCAGACCGCGGCGGTGGCCGCCGATCCGGTGGACGCGTTGGAACGCCACCTCGCCGCCATCTGGGCGGAACTGCTCGACCGCGAGTACGTCGGCCGCCACGACGACTTCTTCGCCCTCGGCGGCGACTCGCTGCTCGTCGCCCGTCTCGTCGGCCTGCTGCGGGAACGCGTCCCCGACGTGGTCGCCCTCGAGTGGGAGGTGGTGCTGCGACACATGCTGCGCCAGCCGACCGTCGCCGCACTAGCCGCCTACCTGCGTACGGTCACCACACCACAGACGTCGGCGCCGGGTGACGGCCCGGTCCGCACCTCACCGGTGGTCCGGCTGCACGGCTCCGGCACCGATCCGCTGACCGTGCTGGTGCACGCCGGCACCGGCACGATCATGCCGTACCGGGCGATCATCACCGAGATCCGCCGCCGCTCCGCCGGCACCAGCTCGGTTGTCGGTATCGAGGTGCCGCACCTGCCGACCTACCTGGACGCCGACCCGGCCGGCCTGATCGACCGGATCGCCGCCGACTACGCGACCGCGATCGGTGAGCTCGGCGCCCGCGAGCTGCACGTCGTCGGCTACTGCCTCGGCGGGCTGATCGCCACCGAGATCGCCCGGGGCCTCAGCGAGAACGGAGCCAACGTCGCGACCCTGACCGCGATCAGCAGCCACAGCCCCCGGTTCCGGCTCGACGACGAACTGCTGTCGGAGTACTCGTTCGCGGTGATGATGGGCATCGCGCCCGCCGACATCGGTTTCCCCGCCGACGAACTCGCGGTGGCCCGTGCCGCCGACGCGGTCCTGGCCGATAGCCCCGGTGTGCTGCGTGACGGCGGCTTCGTCGAACTGACCGGCGAGCACGCCGACGTCGCCGCCGCCTTCCGGGCGCTCGCCGCACTGCCTCGCGAGCAGCGGGTCGCCCGAATGTGCGAGGCGGTTCCCGCCTCGGCCGGCATGTACGAGCCGGACCACATGATGCGGCTGTTCCGCACCTTCCGGCAGAGCGTGTTCGCCATCACCCGCTACGAACCGGAGCCGTACGCCGGCGACATCACCTTCCTGCGGCACAGCGGTGCCTACCCGTTCCCGGGCAGCCGGGACGCGGTCACCCAGCACTGGGCTGAGCTGTGCCTGGGCGACCTGCGCATCGTCGACGTTCCCGGTGACCACTTCAGTTGCATCGACGTGGCGCACGCCCCAGGCATCGTCAAACTCCTCAGCGAGATCACCGACGGGGCGGTGACCCGATGATCGGCGTACTGGGCGCCTCCGGATCGGTCGGCCAGGGCGCCGTCGAGCACCTGTACCGCCTCGGCGTCGGGCCGCTGCGTCTCGGCGCCCGCAGCGGCGATCCACTGCGGCGCGTCGCCGCAGGCCTGCCCGGGGCCGACGTGGAAACCGTCGAGGTCGATGTGCGGGATCCGGTCGCCCTGGCCAGCTTCTGTGCCGGCACCCTCGTGGTGGTCAACTGCGCCGGGCCGACATACGAACTGAAGGAGACGGTCGCCGCCGCAGCGTTGGCCGCCAGCGCGCACTGCGTCGACGTGGCCGGCGACGATCCGGTCTACGAGGCACTGACCGGCACCGGCGCGCCCGAGCACGACCGTACGGTGCTGCTGTCCGCCGGCACCCTGCCGGGCCTGTCCAGCCTGCTGCCACGCTGGCTCGCCGCGACCGAGTTTGACGACGTCGACACGCTGACCGCCTGGGTCGGTGGCGTCGAACACTGCTCCCCCGTGGTCGCCGTCGACATGATGCTGTCGCTGCGCTCCGGTGGCGCGGCCGGAGCGGCGTACGGCGAGGCCAACGCCGCCTGGCGGGGCGGGGCGGTGCGGTCCCGGGCGCTGCGTCCGGCCGAGGACGCGACCGTGCCGCAGTTCGCCGGATCCGTCGCGGTGCAACCGTTTCTCAGCGCCGAGACCCGCCGACTGGCCCGTACGATGCGGCTGCGCGACGTCGACTGGCTCAACGTCTACCCGGGGCCCCAGGTACGGACGCTGCTGGCCGCACTGCCGGCCGCCGCCAGCGTCGGGGCCGACGAGGCGGACCTCGCCCGGCGGATGATCCGCGCCGCCGATCTGGACCTCGCCGGCCGCAGCCCCTACTACCAGATGGTCTTCACCATGGGCGGTACGCGCGGCGGCGTCCCCGCCGAGCGGACCGCGGTGCTGCGGGTCGACAGCAGTTACCGCCTCACCGGGCTGGTCGGTGCGCTGGCCGCCGTGGCGGTGCTCGGCGGCGACGTTGCACCTGGAGTCTACTTCGCCGCCGACGTGCTGGATCCGGCGGCCACGGTCGACGCGCTGCGCGGGTCGGGGGAGTCGCTCGCGGTGCGGCTGGTCGACGGCGACACCGCCGACGACACCGAGGAGGGCGCGCTGTGAGCACGCCGCTGCGGGTGCTGGTCTGCGGCACCAACTTCGGCCGGTTCTACCTGCGGGCGGTCGCCGACCTCGCGCCCGACCTGGTCCTCGTCGGCGTGCTCAGCCGGGGCGGGACCGCCTCCCGGGCACTGGCCGACGAGTACGGGGTGCCCCACCACGACAGCCTGGACACGGTCGACGCCGACGAGATCGACATCGCCTGCGTCGTCGTCGGCTCCACCATCTCCGGCGGCGCGGGCACCGACCTCGCCCGGGCGTTGCTGGCCCGGGGCGTGCACGTGCTGCAGGAACACCCGGTGCACCACGACGAACTTGTCGACTGCCTGCGGGCCGCGCGCCACCACGGGGTGCAGTACCGGGTCAACGCCCACTACCGGCACGTCGAACCGGTCCGCCGGTTCATCGCGGCTGCGGCCCGGCTCCGCGCGCGCGAGAAGTTCGTGTTCGTCGACGCCGCGAGCCCGGTGCACGTACTGCATCCGTTCGTGGACGTGCTGGGTGCCGCACTCGGCAGCCTGCGTCCCTGGCGCGTCGACGAGGTCGTCGCCAGTGGTCCGCTGCGGTTGGTCACCGGTCAGGTCGGCGGTGTGCCGCTGACCTTGCGGGTGCACCACGAGCTCGACCCGGCCGACCGCGACAACCATGCCCTGTTCTGGCACCGGATCAGCCTCGGCACCCGGGCCGGTGTGCTGACCCTGGCCGACACCCACGGACCGGTGCTGTGGACACCGACGCTGCACGCCGACCGCGACGCCGCCGGTAGGCTGGTCTTCACCGGCGAGCAGCTCGACCAACCAGGCAGCGCGCCGCTGCCGGGCACCGCCGCCGGCACCCAACGCGACGTCTTCGACCGGCTCTGGCCGCAGGCGGTGCGCCGCGCGCTACGGGAGTTCGCGGCCGCCGTACGTCGCGGCGACGATCCGCTGCGGACAGCCCAGTTCGACATCACCGCCTGCCGGATCTGGTCGCAACTGGCGGCCCGGCTCGGCCCGCCGGACGTGGTACGACCAGCGGCACCGTCCCAAGTCGTCCTCGCCGATCTCGTCGAGCCCACCGAGGAAGTCGTCGAGCCCACCGAGGGAGCCGCTGAGCCCACCGGAGCCGCTGAGCCGACCGACGGCAGCGACGCGGTGGAGCCGTACTCGCCGACCGCCGAGTTCTTCGACCTCGCCGCCGCCGCACACGTCGCGACCGGCAGCGCTCCCGCGGTCGTCGCGGCGCTGGCCGGGATCGACACCGCCGCCGGCCCAGTCGTCGAGATCGGTGCCGGGACCGGCCTGGTCACCGTCGCCCTCGCCCGGGCCTTTCCGGACCTGGAGATCGTCGCCCACGAACCGGCCACCGGCATGCGCGCCGTGCTGACCAGCCGGATCTACCGGGACCCCGACCTGCGCCGCCGGATCACCATCTGTGCCGAACCCGCCCCGGACCTCGAGCTGCCGGACACCATCAGCGGCGCCGTCGTCTGCGGAGTGGCCGGCCACCTCGACCGACCCGACCGGGTACGCCTGTGGCGGCGTCTCGCCGAGCGGTTGACCCCCGGCGGCCGGATCGTCGTCGAACTGATGTCCATCGACCGACCCCTCGTGCTCGACCCCACCCGGCTGTCTCACGTCGACGTCGGCGGACAGCGCTACGAATGGTGGTTCTCCGGCGAACCCGACGGCCCGGACCGGATGCGGCTGCACACGACGTGGCGGGTGTCAGCCGAGGATGGCACTGCGGTGCGCGAGGTCGCCGACCACTACCACTGGTACACCCTCACCCTCGCCGGCATCGCCGCCGAGTCCGGACTGCCGCTGCACGACATCGCACCGGCCGGCACCGGTGGACCCCCGATCGGCGTACTCGTGCCTACACCCCGGACCACGACCGACCAGGAAGGAACGCCCCGATGACCGAGACACTTCCCACCGGAACGCAGACCCCGCCGGCGTTCCCGGTACCGAGGGAGTGCCCCTTCGCCCCACCGGAGCGCTACGCCGAACTACGCGCCGTCGAACCGGTGTCACAGGTGACGCTGCCCACCGGCAAACAGCCGTGGATCGTCACCCGCTACGCCGACGTCCGGGCGTTGCTGGCCGACCCCCGGGTCAGCGCCGACATCCGGCATCCGAACTTCCCCGCGATGGGCATCGGTGAGCAGGAGGCCGGTGCCAAATCGCGGCCGTTCATCCGTACCGACCCGCCGGAACACACCCGCTTCCGACGGATGCTGCAGGCCGAGTTCACCGTCAAACGGATTCGGGACATGCGCCCGACGATCCAGCACACCGTCGATCACCTCGTCGACGACATGCTGGCCGCCGGTCCACCCGTCGATCTGGTCACGGCGTACGCCAACGCGGTCTCCACGACGACCGTGCTGGGTCTGTTCGGCGCGCCCACCGACGACCTCGAGTTCTTCCGCGACGTGACCCGCATCTCAGGCGGGCGAAACAGCAACGCCGAAGAGGTCGGCGCCGCCCTCGCCAGTCTGTTTCGGATGCTGGACGAGCTGATCACCGCCCGGGAACAGGACCCCAGCGACGATCTGCTGTCCAAGCTGGTCGTCGACCACCTGCGGGCCGGCGTGGTCACCCGGCACGAACTGCTGTCGATGATTGGCATCACCATCGTCGCCGGTCGGGAGACCACCACCAGCATGATCGCGCTCGGCACGCTGCTACTGCTGCGCCACCCGGAGCAGCTGGCCCGGTTGCGGGCCGAGCCCGAGCTGATGCCGGCGGCCGTGGAGGAACTGCTGCGCATCCTGTCGGTGGCCGACTCGATCCCACTGCGCGTCGCCGCCGCCGACATCGACCTCGGCGGGACGCGAATCCAGGCAGGCGACGGCATCATCGCCCTGCTCGCCGCCGCCGACCACGATCCGGAGGTGTTTTCGGACCCGCAGCGGCTGGACCTCGACCGGGTCAACCGTCACCACGTCGCCTTCGGGTACGGGGTGCATCAGTGCATCGGGCAGAACCTGGCCCGGCTGGAACTGGAGATCGCGATCGGCACCCTGATCCGGCGAATCCCGGACCTGCGGCTGGCCAGTGCGTTCGACGATCTCGACTTCAAGCACGACGCGGCGACGTTCGGCATCGAGGCGATGCAGGTGACCTGGTGAACGCCGCGACCCTCGGCCAGTGGCTGCGCTGCTACCGGCGGCGCCCAGCGGCAGCCGTCCGGCTGGTCTGCTTCCCGCACGCCGGCGGTGGTGCCGGCAGCTTCCGTGCCTGGGACGCGCTGCTGCCATCGTCGGTCGAGTTGGTGTGCGTGCAGTACCCGGGGCGGGAGGACCGGTTCGCCGATCCGCTCGTCGATGACATGAGCGCGCTGACGGCGCCGGTCGCCGACGCCGTGGCGCGCCTCACCGACCGACCATACCTGGTGTTCGGGCACAGCATGGGTACGGCGGTAGCGTACGAGACGGTCCAGCGGTTGCGCGGCCTCGGCGTTCGCCAGCCACAGTGGCTGTTCGTCTCCGGCCGCCCCGCGCCGGGCGACGTGGTCGGCGGCGAGGTGCACCGGCGCGACGACGACGGCCTCTGCGCCGAACTGAACCGGCTCGGCGGCACCCACGACGAGGTGCTGGCCGATCCGGAGCTGCGCCGGGCGGTGCTGGGCTACGTCCGCAACGATTACCGGCTCATCGAAACCTACCGGCCAGTGCCGGCGGCACCACTGGACTGCCCGATCATGGTGCTGCGGGGCGACGACGATCCGGAGCTCGACGATCGACAGGCGACCGGCTGGGGCCGGCTGACCCGCGGCCGGCTCGACGTGCGCACGTTCCCCGGCGACCACTTCTACCTGGTGCCGCAGCGGGACGCCGTCGTCTCAGCCATCCTCGCCAAGCTCGATCCGGTGCTGACCCGCACCTCTGCCGCCTGGCCCAGCATGCCGTGACCGGTACCCGCGTTCCGACTGTCCACGACAAGTCATCTGATCGGAGGTGATCCGGTGCGTGACTACTACTCCCCGGTGGCCGAGTTCTACGAAATGGTCGCCGCCAGACAGGCCGCCAGCAGCGGACCGGCCCTGGCCCCCGTACTCGCCGGCGTCGACTCGACGTCCGGCCCGGTCGTCGAGATCGGCGCCGGCACCGGCCGGGTCACCGAGATCATCGCCGCGGCCCTGCCGAGCGCGCGGATCGTGGCGGTCGAGCCGTCCACCGCGATGCGGGCGGTGCTGACCAGCCGGGTCGCGACCGACGATACCCTGCGTCAGCGGGTCACCGTGGTCGACGCCGCAGCCCCGGACCTGCCGCTACCGGCGACCATCTGCGCCGCGGTCGTGTTCGGCGTCGCCGGTCACCTCGACGAACCAGCCCGGATCCGGCTGTGGCGGCGGCTGCGGAGCCGACTCGCCCCCGGCGGCGTGGTGGTCGTCGAGCTGATGGGCGTACGGCGGCCCCGCGAGATCCCACCGGCCCTGTCGATCCGCGACTCGATCGGCCGGCACGACTACGAATGGTGGGTCGCCGGCAGCCCGGCCGGTGGCGACCTCATGCGGTTCACCACCACCTGGCGGGTGTACCGCGCCGGACAGTTGATCCGTGAGGTGAGCGACAGCTACGACTGGCACACCATCGACAGCGATCAACTCACCCGTGAGTCCGGAATGGTCAGCCGACCGGCCGCGGCCGTCACCGGCGCCGGAGCCCCGGAGGTGGTCGTCCTTGCTGCCGCATGAGTCGGATACGGCAGCCCGCCGTACCCTGTTGACCGTCAGCGTCGCCGCCGCCATCACCACGATGGACATCACCATCGTGAACGTGGCGCTCGCGGCGATAGCCGCCGACCTGTCGGCCACCTTGCCTCAACTGCAGTGGATGGTCAACGCGTACCCGCTGCTGTTCGCCGCGTTGCTGTTGGTCGGCGGATCGGTGTCGGACCGTCTCGGCCGGCGGCGGATCTTCGTCGCTGGCGTGGTGCTGTTCACCATCGGTTCGTTGCTGTGCGGCGTCGCGCCTGCGCCGGGGGTGTTGATCGCAGGGCGGGCTGTGCAGGGCATCGGCGGTGCGCTCATCTTCGCGCCCGCGTTGCCGTTGCTGGCAGCAGCCTATCCCGGGCAACGGCGCAATGCCGCGATGGGAGTCTTCAGCGCGACCGCCGCTGTCTCCGCGGCGATCGCGCCGCTCGTGGGCGGTGCGCTTGTGTCGAGCCTCGGTTGGCGGTCCATCTTCCTGGTGAACCTGCTGCCCGGCGCGTTCGTCCTGTTCGGCGCGCTGCGCTGGCTACCGGCCTCCGGCCGGCAGGCGGGGCGTCGGCTCGACCTGGCCGGGGCTGTGCTGGGGGTGCTGCTGCTCGGCACGGTCAACCTGGCGGTCATCTCCGGTGCGGACGAGGGATGGACGCGACCGGTCACGCTCGTCGCGGCCGGGGTTGCGGTCGTCGCCCTGGTGCTGTTCGTCGCCACCGAGCATCGGACCGCTGATCCGATGCTGCAGTTGGCATTGTTCCGGATCCGGGCCTTCACCGGTGTCAGCGTGCTGAGCTTCCTCACCCGGGCCGTGGGCTTCGGGACGATGCCGTACCTGGTGCTGTGGCTGCAGGGCATGCTCGGCTACTCGCCGCTGCAGGCCGGGCTGCAACTGTCGGCCCTGTCGGTGGCGATCGTCGGTGGCAGTCTCGTGGTGGCGCGGCTGCAGCACCGGTACGGAACCCGAGCGGTCGTCGTCGCCGGGTTCGTCGCCATCTGCGGGGGATACCTGCTCGTCGCCCGGGTCGGTGCCGAGTCGACCTGGCTGGTCGTGCTGCCCGGTCTGCTGCTGATCGGCGCCGGCATGGGGCTGCTGTTCGCGCCGCTGATGGGCATCTCGGTGTCGGTGGTGCCGCCTCAGCAGGCAGGCATGGCTAGCGGTACGGCGAACGCGTTCTTCCCACTCGGCACCGCGGTCGGTGCTGCGGTCTTCGGCGCGGTGCTCGCCGGCCGGGTCGGCTCCGGGCTGTCCGACGACGCCGTGCGGTCCGTCGGGGTGTCCGGGCAGACGGCAACGGAGGTACGGGAGCTGGCGTCGGCCGGTCGGTTCACTGATCTGCCGCCCGAGGTGGCGATGCTGGCCCGGGTCGCCTTCGTCGACGGACTGGCCACGGTCGCCTGGGTGGCCGCGGGGGCGGCGGCCGTCGGAGTCGCGGTGGCGTTGGCGACGGTTCCGTCCGGACGAGACAGGCCCGCCGTCGCTGCCGGACGAGCATCGACGAACGCCGACGTACGGGCACCGGACGGCGGCGACTGATCGGGAAGGTCAGGCGATGTGGGTGCCGGTTGCCTGCCACCGGCGGCCGGCACCCACATCGCCACCGACCTTCCTCACCGCCATTATGATAATGGGTATCGTTATTGACAAGGGGGTGGCGTCGTGAAGCAGCCGCCTGCGGAAGCTGGCCGCTCCACCCGCCAGCGCAACGAGATCCTTGCCCTGCTGGCCGCGACCACCGAGTTTCGCAGCGCTCAGCATCTGTACGCCGAGCTGCGCGCACAGGGTTCGACCGTCGGTCTGACGACCGTCTACCGGACCCTGCAGGTGTTCGCCAACGCCGGGCAGGTGGACGTGATGCACGGCGTCGGTGGCGAGCAGCTGTACCGTCGGTGCAGCCAGACCGAGCACCATCACCTGGTCTGCCGGCTGTGCGCCCGTACCGTGGAGGTGGTCGGACCACCCACCCAGGAGTGGATCGGCCAGGTCGCCGGCGAACACGGCTTCACCGACGTCAACTACATGCTCGAGCTTTTCGGAGTCTGCACCGACTGCGCCCGGCACGGCGATGGCTGAACGGTCCCGGCCCACGGTGTCGGCAAGCCGGTTCCGCGAACTGATGCGCGCCTACCCGACCGGCGTGGTCGCGGTGACGGCGGCCACCGACCGGGGGCCGCGCGCCCTGCTGGTCGGCTCCTTCTTCTCCGTCTCTCTCCGGCCGGTGCTGGTCGGGTTCTGCGTGGGGAAGCAGTCCACGACGTGGCCGGACATCCGCCGGACGGCCCGGTTCGGGATCGGCATCCTCGCTGCCGACCAGGAGGACCTTGGAACGGCGCTCGCCGCGCCCGGCCCGCAACGTCTGGCCGGAGTGCCGTGGCGGCCGTCCAGTACCGGTGTTCCGGTTCTACCTGGCGTGCTCGCGCACCTGGAATGCGTGCCGGGCGCCGAGCACCGGGCCGGCGACCACACGATCGTCGTCGCGGAGGTCCGCTCCATCGAAAGCCTGCGCGACCATCAGCCGCTGATCTTCTGCCATCGGACCTTCGGCACCGTCGCCGACGCCCGCGGCGGCGAACGGCCGGTGCTGTCCGGCTGATCGCCAACGTTCGGCGGGAGAGTTGATCGCGGACATGTGCGACGAGCCCTGGTGCGGCCCGTGTGCCGCTGTCTGCGTCGTCGGTAGCCCGGTTGACGGCGGCCAGTGGCGCTGAATGCTCGTCGCGCTCCCGGCGGTTCGGCTCCTCGGTGAATGGTTCGAGCCATGCGGGGTCGCGGTCGGGTGTTGGCCCGGGATCTGGCCAGATCGTCTTGACAGGGCGGCGGTCCGCCGCTTAGATCAAGATGAAAGTCATTTTCATTAGTGCCGCTAATGTGTGACGTGCTGGAAGGAGCCGTTGTTCCTCCACTGCGTACTCCTCAGTGGCTTCAACCCCAGTTAGTGAGAGGCGGCCGAGACATGGCTGTTGTCCAGACACTGAGGAACGCTGGCCTTCTGCGCTCCGCGAGGCGGCGCACGGTGGGCGCGTTCGCGGCCGGCGCCTGCGGATTCCTGTTGGCCGTAGCGGCAGGGTCGCCCGCCCAAGCGGGCGTCTACGCCACCAACGACATCACCGCCGGTCACATCGACATCGTCAACATCGAGTGCCCGTCCAGCCCGACGCTCGCGCTGACCACGAAGATCGGTTCGGGCACGCCGATCAACCCGGTCGACATGCACAACTACGCGTTCGTCTACGACGACCTGAGCACCGCCGTGACCTGGGTGCCGACGACCGGGACCGCCGGATACTGGAAGATCGACATCGGTCCGGCCACCCAGTCGTCCGCTCCCTGGGTCGGGTTCAACTTCGAAGGTTCCTGCCCGGGAAGTGGGGCGGTGTGGATGAGCGCCGCCGGCGCGAACCCAGGTGACGTCCGCCTGTTCAACTCGGCAGGCTCGCAGGTGCTGGGCACGTCGTCGGGCACGTTCACGCTCGGGTCGGGAGCTCACAACCACTTCGAGTGGCGCTTCTACGCGCCATCGAAGGCGACCACCGCGCAGACCTACAACCTGTACTTCGGATTCTCCACCTCCGCGCCGCTGTCCACGCAGAACTGGCTGGCAGCGAAGTTCGTGATCGTTCCCTGATCGGAGCGGGGGCGGCCGTGACACGGCCGCCCCCGCTACCCGGATGGCGACCGGTCCGTGCAGCAGAAAGGAACACCCGTGCAGTCTCTTGGGCAGTGTCGGTGGACACCGAGGTCGACGTATGCGGCGCTGGCGGCGGCCGCTGTCGTGGCCGCGCTGATTTCCGCCCCGACACCGGCCGCCGCCACCGTGCCGGCGGAGGTCTCCGCAGGTGAGTACGAGTTGACCTCGTATCCGGTCAAGCGTGGTGGGCTCACGATCGGCCTCGCCGACCGTGGTGAGATCACCGAGGTCACGGGGGAGACGCTCACGTTCCGGCTGCCGAGTCAGGCGTCCTACCCGGTGCCTGACTCCGACGCGTACGCCTGGCTCGGCGCGGCGGGATCGCCCGGCTACGCGACCGAAGGCTGGCTGACCGGTTCGTCGGCGGTCAAACTGTCGCTGTCCACCCGGGGCGTCGCGGGCTACGACTACTACGACGACCTGCTCGCCGACGGCGGCCGGATGTCCTTCGCCTTCTCGGAGGTGACCGGTCCGGGCGACTTCGCCTTCTACCAGATCTCCGACCTGCCGTTCCTGTCCCCGGAGCCGAACGCCCCGGCCGGCGCGCGGTTCGGCACCGGGGTCCAGCGCGACGGCGCCCCGCAGGGGTCGACCCCCGTCGAGCTGGCACCCCGGACGACGATCAACGACCGCTTCCGCTTCTCGGCGGCCGGGATGTTCTGCCTGACCGTGACGACGAGCGCACCGTTGTCGGACGGCACCACCGCGAGCGCCACGGTGCGGCTGCGAGTGGCGGTCGGCGACGAGATCGCCTCCGACGCCGGGTGCGGTGACACCCCCGACGACACCGATCCCGGTGATCCGACCGATCCGACCGATCCGACGGATCCCACCGATCCGACGGATCCCGGTGGTCCGTCGGTCGCCGACTGGGTGGTCCGCGACGGCCACATCGACGCCGTCGCGGCACGGATCGACCCGGTCGACGGTGTGGACACGTTGTCGCTGCAGGCCAGGTACGACGTACCCGGCGAGTTGCGGACCGAGTGGATCGAGTACGACGACCTGGTCGTGGTCGTTCCGGACTCCGTCACGCTGACGACGCCTGCCGTGTACGGCGGCGGTGACGACTGGTCGTTCATCGCCCCGCCGGCCACGTCGTACTGGAACCTGCCGCTGGGCCAGCAGGCCGGCGCGCCGTGGGCCGGGCTCAGCACCGAGTCACCGACCCTGGCCGGGCTGGCACAGGACCGGGTGCTGTGGCGGGTCGACGCCGTCACCGGGCCGGGCGACCAGCCAGCCCCCGGCGACGTCGTGCTGTGGGAGGGCCAACCCCAGCGGGCGGGCATCGGAATGGAGCGCATCGACCTGCCGGTGTTCAGCACGAAACTCGGCCTACCGGCGGCGCGCTGGGTGCCGTTGCACACCCACGCCCACTTCAACTGGTCGATCACCGGGCCCGGTGTCTACTGCGTCGCGATGACCCTCGAGGCGCAGACCGCGCCGGGCCGGCGGGTCGCCGCCGCGCAGCAGCTCACCCTCGCGGTCGGCGACGACGTCGACGCGTCCACCGTCACGCCGTGCGGGCGGACCCGGGACTACCCAGAGCGCGGCGCCGCCGCGCCGGCACCGGACCCGGTGTCGACGCCGTCGGTGCTCGGCGCGGCCGCGTCCTCCCTGGTCAGCACGATCGCTGAGGCAGGCCTGGAGACCCAGCTCGCGGTCCTCGACCCGACGCTGGCCGCACCGGGCGTGCCCCACGACCCGGAGAGCGTGATTTTCCACCGTCCGGCTGCGTTGTTCCGGGCCGGCACCGGCAACGTGCCCGGCTTCGACACCGGCGTGTACGGCAACTCCATGCAGGTGATCCGCTGGGACACCACCGGAGTCCGGCCGGAGCAGCTCGACGGTGACCTGCGATGGTCGCTGCACTCGGTGGCGGGTCCGGGCAACGTCGCGCTGTCGCACGGCCCCACCCAGACCGGGCCGTTCGTGTTCAACACCGCCACCGGTCAGCGCGAGCCGCACCAGTTGTGGCCGGGTGCCGGTAGCGGTGAGACGAACAGCGCCGTCCTGTGGTCCTTCAGCCGGCCGGGGAAGTACTGCCTGACCCTGGAGTGGGCGGCGGACCTGCCCGGCGGCCGTGAAGCGGTGGATCGTAAGACGCTCACGTTCGTCGTCGACGGCCCACTCGACCCCACCGTCCGCGCCAACCTCGACGGCACCTACCCCGGTGCCGCCTTCACCCACGATAACGAAACGTTGACGAAGACCTGTGTCGACGGTGGACGGCCTACGCGGCCTGAGGAGGTGCCCGTCCCCGGCGGTGAACCTGATCCGGTCGACGACCCCTGGAACGTGCCGAACTGGTCCCGGACCGCGTCCGGTGCGGTCATCCTCAACCGCGGGCACGTCGACATCGCCTCGACCCTCGACGAGGGCGGGCTCCGTACCCGGGTGAAGGACACCACCACCGAGGGGATGTCCCACTCACCCGACGGCAACGCCGCGTACTGGCATGAGACGTCGGACGTGGTGCTGCAGCTGCTTCCGGAGTCCGCGACAACCGTGCCGGATGAGGCGTACACCTTCATCGGACCGGTCGGCAGCCGGATCTGGAACCTGCCGCAGACCGAACAGCCAGGACTGCTGTGGCCGGGCTGGTCCGCGGAGACGATCCGCCCGGCCGACCTCCTCGGAGGCGGTCTGAACTGGTCACTCACCGCGGCCCGTGGACCCGGTGACGTCTTCGTCCACCAGACCGGCCCGCTCGGTGCTCCGGTGCACGTCTTCGACTCCGCCAACGGGCTGCCGGACACGACCCGCATCGGCGCCGACTCGCATGTGCACGCCAACTGGACGTTCACGGCGCAGGGCAGCTACTGCCTCGCGTTCGCACGCACCGGCAGCCGGTCCGACGGCACCGCGCTGTCGGACGCCTTCACCCTGGCGGTCGTCGTCGGTGAGGTCGACCCGACCGGCGTCGACCCGCAGGGCTGCGCCGACCTGCTGCCCGGGGACGACCCGGACCCGGGGGACGATCCGTGGATCGTGCCGAACTGGTCCCGGACCGCATCCGGTGCGGTCATCCTCAACCGTGGCTACGTCGACATCGCCTCGGCTCTCGACGACGGGCTGCGCACCACGGTGCGCGACCTGACGGTCGAAGGGCTCGCCCACTCCCCGCAGAGCAACGCCGCGTACCTGCACGAAACCTCGGACGTGGTGCTCCAGCTGCTTCCGGCGGCCCGGACAGCGGTGCCGAACCAGACGTACTCCTTCATCGGACCGGTGGGCACCCAGGTCTGGGGTCTGCCGCAGGCCGAACAGGCGGGCCTGCTCTGGCTGGGCTGGTCCGCGAAGACCATCGGTCCGGCCGACCTCGCCGGGCACGGGCTGTCCTGGTCGTTGACGGCCGTCGACGGACCCGGTGACGTCTTCGTCTATCAGACCGGCCCGTTCGGTGCTCCGGTGCACGTCTTCGACTCCGCCGACGGGTTGGCGGACACGACCCGGATCGGCGCGGGCACCTACGCGCACGCCAACTGGATGTTCACGGCGCAGGGCAGTTACTGCCTCGCGTTCGAACGCACTGGCAGCCGGTCCGACGGCACCGCGCTGTCGGACGCCTTCACCCTGGCGGTCGTCGTCGGTGAGGTCGACCCGACCGGCGTCGACCCCCACGACTGCTACGGTTCGTAACTGTTCAAGGGCCCATCGCCGATCTGGGCGGCGGGTCCGGGGAAGGAGAGTCTCCGTTGCTCGATCATTATCAGGACTCCGGCGAGTTTCTCGACCTGCTGAGCGTCGATGCCTGGCGGGCGCTGCGGGCACCGGTCCGGCAGGCGCTCACCGGTGCCCGTGCCGACGCGCCCGCTGTGGACCTGGGCGCGGGTAGCGGGCGTGGCGTTCAGATCCTGGCCGAGTCCGTACCGGGATGCGACATCATCGCGGTCGAACCGTCGCCGGTGCAGCGAGCGGCCCTGCACGCGCGGATCGTCGACGATCCTGATCTCGCTTCCCGCACGAGCGTGGTCGCCGCGACCGCCGAGCAGGTCGATCTGCCGGAGACGATCGGTGCGGCGCTGGCGATCAACATGATCGGCCATCTGTCGGTGGCGGACCGCCGGATGCTCTGGCAGCGGCTGGCCATCCGGCTGCGGGCCGGTACCCCACTGGTGGTGAACCTGCAGCCGCCGTCGGAAGCGGTCGCGGTCGGCGAAGCCGAGTTCACTACGGTACGAGTCGGTCGGTTGCGCTACCGCGGGAGCGGATCCGCGCAACCGGCCGGGCCCGGTCAGGTCACGTGGCGGATGCGCTACCAGGTGCTCGACGACGAGGACCAGCCGGTGCGTGAGGTCTCGGCCGAGTACCCCTGGCAGGTGATGTCGCAGGCTGAGCTGCTCGACGAACTGTCAGCTGCGGGGTTCACCACCGAGGTCGGCCAACTCGGCATCGTGCGCGCGGTCCGGGCCTGAGCAGCCCTTGGCCGTAGGCGCGGTTCCCCAGCTGGTTGTCCGGCGACAGAACGACCGCCAGCGGCGGCCAGGATCCCGTTGGCGGGCTTCCCGGACCTATCCCGGCACTTGAGCGCTTCCTCGGCGGCCGTCCCCCGTACGGCTACCAGCTCGCCGACGCCGGCCCGCATCCGAACCCGAGCAAGGCGGCCGACGACTGCACCGCCTCGAACCCGACCCGCTCACCGTGCCGGTCGTCGCCCGGATCTATCGCGAGTTTCTCGCTGGCTCGGGCATCTACGCCATCGCCGAAGGACTCACCCGCGACGGTATCCCTTCACCATCTGCGGCTGACCCCCGGCGCAACCCCCATCGACATGGCAACGCCTGGGCCAAGAGCGCCGTACGCGTGATCCTGTCCAACCCCCGCTACACCGGCCGTCAGGTCTGGAACCGGCAACGCAAAGCCGAGATCCTCATCGACATCGAGGACGTCGCCCTCGGCCACGAAACGAAGATGCGGTGGAACCCCGCCCGCGAGACGCCAACAGCATCGCTCACCCCCGCAGCCTCTACGTCCGCGAGGACAGGATCATCGAACAGGTCGATCCCTGGATCAGTAGGGCGTTCAGACCCGCCACCCTGCAAGCCATCGCCGACGCCAAACACAACGACGCCGACCAGCAGCACATCGCCGTCGCCCGCGAGAAGCTCGCCATCATCCAGACCAAGCTCGACCGCTACCGGGCCGCGCTCGAAGCGGGCACCGACCCGGCACTCGTCCAGCAATGGACCACCCAGGTCCAAGCGGAGACGGCCACCGCAGAGGCTGAGCTACGCCAGGTCACTGGCCGCCGCGCCATGACCCCCGCCGAGATCCAGACCGTGGTCGAGGAGCTCTCCGGCATCGCCAACGTCTTGCGCACCGCCGACCCCGTCGACAAGGCCCAGGTCTACCAGCAGCTCGGACTCAGGCTCACATACAAACCAGGCCTCCGCATCATCGAAGCGGAGGCCAACCCTGATGGATCATGTACTGAGCTGATCTCAGCGACGCGAATGTGTTGATTGGCGCGACACGGACGAAGCCGGTGAAGTCGGGCGGTGCTGGAGGAGGGCGTGGGGCCCTCGGTAGGTAGTTCTCACCACAAGATCACCTACCGGTGAGGACCCCACGTGATCGCATATCGTGCCACGCTGTGCGCCACGAGGCGCTGTATCCCGGACGGGGGTGAGAGACCGCCCGTTTCCTCGCCGCCGTAGCGGCGGGGTGAAGCTGGAGGTAGCCGTGTCCCGGGGGTCGCTGGGATGGGGTGGGAGCAGCCTCGACAAAGTCACGTCGGTTCGGTACTGCCGGACGGGCCGGGCGTGGTGAGCAAGACGAGAAGGTATACGCAAGGAACCGGTGCTGTTACGCCTCTTGACACGATGCCAGCTGCAATCCGGTGGATTGGCTGGTTTGCGGTGCGCACCTGCCCTTCATGACGGGCAGGGAACTCACGGTCGGGGTCTATCGTGTCCCGGCCGGGAGGCCACGGTGAAGGACTACGGCGTACCCGTGGCGATGCCGCAGGGGTAGAGCCGGGTGCCTAACTCGTCGACCGGGCATCAGCGAACGTGGGAAGCATCCGCGACGCGTTCCATCCGGGCTGGCCTGCCAGGTCAGCATTGGGGTGGATAGGCGCGACGCCAGCCGAAGGTCTGCGGATGTGACGGAGCCGTCGTAGTACTCCGAGCCGGGGAAAGCCCGAGCGCATGGGGAAGGGCGGCAGCGTGTTCAAGTCAGAGAGGGACCGTAATGTCCGAAGATGCGCTGGTGAACACCGGCGCTGCTGTCTGCTGGCCGAGCAGTGACTGGGCCGGGGCGGTGGTACGGAGGATGCAGTGAGGGGCCTCGCGTTTTCCGGACAGTGGTTCGGCCGGTTCTTTCACGCCGCGATTTGAAGGTTCTCGAACTCTGCGTGGACTTCCCGGGGAGGTCGGTAGCCCACCGCTGAATGCAGACGCTGACGATTGTGCCAGAATTCGATGTAGGCAGTAACGTCCCGACGTGCCGCCTCACGCGTGGGATACTTCACACGCGACACGCGTTCGTTCTTCAGTGCACCGAAGAACGATTCCGCCATCGCATTGTCGAAACAAATTCCGGTCCGGCCAGCGGATCGCCGCAACCTCAGATCCCGAAGCGTTCTGCCGTAGTCGTCCGACATGTAGTTGCTGCCCCGGTCCGAATGAAAGATGGCGTTCTTTCTGAGTTCGCGATTCCGGGCGGCGTTACGGATGGCGCGGGAGATCAACGGCGTCTGGTAGTGGTCGTCCATCGCGTACCCGATGACTTCCTTCGTGCAGCAGTCGATGACGGTCGCCAGATACAGCCACCCCTCGCCGGTCGGGATGTACGTGATGTCGCCGACGAGCTTCTCCCCAGGCGCGTCGGCGGTGAACTCCCGGCCGACGAGGTCAGGCACCGTGCCGGACGACGACTGGGTGAGTCCCCACCGCCTCGGGCGGGGCTGGCACGGCACGAGCCCGAGCTCGCGCATCAGCTGGCGGACGAGTTCCGGCCCGGCGGACACGCCCTGGCGCCGCAGTTGCGCGTGGACACGTCGATGCCCGTAGGTGCCGTCAGACGCGGCGAACACCTCCTCGATGGCCGATCGAAGGTGGGCGCGGCGGGTGGCGGTCGCGGAGTCGGGGCGGGTTCGCCATTCGTAGTATCCGGACCTGGACACGCCGAGTTGTTCGCACATGAAGTCGACGGGGTAGGCGTACTTCGCGGTGTCGAGTCGCATCGTCTCGATGAACTCGTACAAGCTCGTTACCGAGGGTCCTTCGCGAAGTACGCCGCGGCTTTTTTCAGGAAGCTGTTCTCCATTTCGAGTTCCCGGTTGCGGCGTTCGAGTTCCTTCAGTCGAGCGCGCTCGTCGATGCCGATCTGTGGGCTGTTCTGGGCGCCGCTGTTTTCCCGCCGGTACTGGCGGACCCAGGAACGCAGCGTCTCCGGGTGAACGTCGATCTCCCGGGCAACCTGCGACACTGGCTTGTTCGACTGTAGAACGAGTTGCACTGCTTCTTCACGGAACTCTGGGGTGTATGAGCTTATGCGTGCCATCGCGCTTCTTCCCTCGACTTTCCTAACAGGGTAACCTTATTGGCTCCCTGTCCGGAATCCTCGGGGCACCTCACAGACCAAACTGCACCGGTGGGCGCTCGATGATTCCGAGCGCCGGTTCGGTGATCTGGCAAACCTCGTTTACGACCGAGCGTTCCTGGTGCGCGCGTGGGAGCGGGTGTCCACCAATAAGGGATCGCGGACGGCGGGTATCGATCGGGCCACGGTGGCCTGGATCGAGACCACGATCGGGGTCGAGGCTTTTCTGGGCCACATTCGGCACTTGCTGAAGTCTGGTGAGTTCCGGCCGGTTGAGGTGCGGCAGGTGATGATCCCGAAGGCGGGCGGCAAGCTGCGCAAGCTGGGCATCCCCACCGTGGTCGACCGGGTGGTGCAGGCGAGCCTGAAAGCGGCTCTTCGAAGTTAAGCGGGGTTGAGGTGTCCGCGGCTTTTCCGGGTGGTCGCGCAGCGGGTTCGTAGGCGTTGGTTGATCGGGTTGCGGAAGCCGTAGGCGTCGCGGGCGACGGTTTTGATGACTCGGTTGGTGCCTTCGGAGCCGGCGTTGGTGATGCCGGTGTGCAGGAACGCGAGGATCTGGGGCCACCAGATCTCGATCGTGGTCGCGAGGCGGGCGAGTTCGGGTAGACCGCTGTCGGCGCAGCGTTGGTAGAAGCGGTGCAGCAGTCGAGCGACGTTTTCCCGGTCCGGGTGGGTGCGGGCCAGGGCCAGCAGGTCGAGGAGGTCTTCCTTGGCGTTCCACGCGGCGAGGACCGGCACGCTGATGCCGGCGGGTATGCCCGGCGATCTCGTCGCAGAGCTTGTCGACGCGTTCCGCGCGCATCCGCTTCGCGGAGCGGGTCAGCCGGTTACGCAGGTCCCATTCGCGGTCACCGGCGCGGCCCCGGCGGCCCCGGACCTGCACGGTGACCCGGCGGCGGACCTCGTTGAGGGCCTGGTGGGCGAGTTGCACGACGTGGAAGTGATCGACGACGAGGATCGCGTGCGGCAGCGCCTCACGGACCGCGGACTTGAAGATCGTGCACATGTCGATCGCGACGTACCGGACCTGATCGCGCCACGTCTGGCTGCGGTGGCCGAGCCAGTCGATGACCACCTGGGCGGTGCGGCCCTCGACCTGGCCCAGTAGTCCCTGACCGCCGGACAGGTCACACATCCCGACGTGCCACCGGTCCACACTGCTCTGCCACGCCTGGCTGACCTGGTCGAAGACCCACTTCGGCCGGCCCCGGCGGGTCTCGTCGATCCCGAGGACCTCCACCGGTTCCGGTTCGTCGGGCAGCACCACGCCCGCGTGGGCGGTGAACGCCGCCGCGACCACCGGCCAGGACAGGTCATGGTCACGGGCGGACTGTACGACCGTGCGGGCGCCGTCGGCGACCGCCGCCCCGGCGGCCTGCCGCAACCGGGCGGTCACCCGATGCCGGGCTGGGACCTGCGCCACCTGCTCGGTGAACGTCCGGCGCCGACATCCGCCGTGGTCGCAATGCCAGCGGCGTTTACGCCACCGTAGCCGCGTCGCCCGGCCCGCCACGGGAAGGTCCCTCGGCCGGGTCGTCACCCAGTCCTTGACCCGCCGGGCCCGCACACCGCAGTCCGGGCAGCATTGTGCCTGCTCATCGGCGGTAGACAGAGCAACCACCGGGACACCGTCGGGGTCCAACCTGACCCGATCCACCACCAGGCCGTCCAGGCCCAGCAGCCGGGTCGTATCGTTGACCATGCTCGCAGCTCTCCGCTTGTGACCATCCGATCTAGACACTCAGATGATCACCGAAGGGCTGCGAGCCCTCTACGCCAGGGGCGCCGTCAACCGCGAACCCCGCTCAACTTCGAAGAGCCCTGAAAGCGGTGCTCGAACCCATCTACGAGGCGGACTTCAAACCGTGCTCGTACGGGTTCCGTCCCAACCGGCGCGCACAGGACGCGATCGCCGAGATCCACCACCTCGGAACCAGTGGATACCACTGGGTCTTCGAGTCGGACATCCAGCGTTGTTTCGACGAGATCGACCATACGGCGCTGATGACCCGGCTCCGGGACCGGATCAAGGACAAGCGGGTGTGCGTGTGGGTGAAGGCGTTCCTGAAAGCCGGAGTCCTGACGGAGAACGGCGACCGAGAAGAGACGCTCACGGGAACGCCGCAGGGCGGGATCCTCACGCCCCCAACGCAATGGGTAACTTCGGGTTTGGTCACCCTGTGTTGCGGGTTGGTCGTGGTCTGCTTGGCTGGTGGAGCCTGGTGTGGGGGTGGGGATGCGGTGTCGGATGGTGATCTTCTCGGGTCCGACGAGGACGTCCTTGACGAGCAGTCTCAGGACGTGTTGGCGTTCTTCGACTTCGGCAGTGTTGGCCCGGTTGCGGAGCTGGGTGAGGAAGCCTTCGAGGTTGTCGGCGAGTTTGAGGTAGGCGTCGCGGTCGGCGGCCTGGGCGTTGAGGGCGTCGATCTGGACGCGTAGGCCGGTTTCGCGGGCTCGGAGGTCGGGCATTCGGGCGCGCAACTCGTCGATGGTGACGAGTTGTTCCTGGAATGCCTCGATCATGCGGGTGATCGCCGCCGTGGCTTTCGCGAGGGCGGCCTCGAGGCGTTTGCGCTGGTGGGTGACCGGGTCGGAGGTTCGGGCCTGCTCTAGGCGGCGGTCGATCTCGCCGCGGATCATGGTCGGGTCGGTGAGCAGGGCGCCGATGTGGTCCCAGACGACCTGGTCTAGGTAGTCGGCGCGGACCGGTTTGTTGGCGCAGACCCGGCCGCCTTCGTAGCGGTAGTCATCCGATCCGAGGCATCGATAGTAGAAGATCTTCTTCTTCGCGGTCGTGGTGGTGTTGGTCCGGTAGTAGGCGTATCCGCAGCCTGAACAGGCTGCCAGGCCCTGCAGCAGGGATGGGATCTTGGTGTTGCGGGCGGCGAAGCGCTTGTTGTCGACCAGCCGCCCGGCGACCCGTTCGAAGGTCTGCTCGTCGATTATCGCCGGGACGGCGATGGTGATCTGCTCGGCGAGGGGCCGGTCGACGACCTTGACCGCGCGTGGTGTGGCCCGGCCCTCAAGCCGGGCTCTGCGGTTCAGACCTGGGGATTCGTTGATCGTCATGGTTTTGCCGAAGACCGCCTGGCCTGCGTATGCGGGGTTGCGGAGCATGGCCCAGACGACCGAGCGGTCCCAGCGGGTCTTGCCCGTGCGTGTGGGCACGCCCTGTTCGGTGAGCCACCGGGTCAGGTCGGCGATGGAGGCGCCGTCGTCGGCGTAGCGGCGGAACAACTCGGCGACCAGCACCGCCTCGCCCTCGACGATGGCGTAGGCGGCGCCGGCATGGTCGCTCTTCTTGACGTAGCGGTAGCCGAACGGGGCGCCGCCCAGGACGTTGACAGATCCGGCCTTGGCCCGGTGCTGCTTCCCGCGGCGGCTGCGTTCGAGGATCTGCGCCTTCTCGTACTCGGCGAACATGCCCTGGAACTGCACCAGCAGGGCGTCCTCGGGGCTGTCCCCGCGAGGACCGTTGACGAACTCGACCCGGGTCCCGGCCCGGGAGAACTCCTCGATCAGCAGTGCCTGGTAGGCGAACTTGCGGGCCAGCCGGTCCGGCGAATAGCACAGGATCACATCCACCCCGACGCCGGCGACCAGGTCCCGCAGCCGCTCCAGGGCCGGACGGACCAGGGTCGCGCCGGAGTGTCCCTCGTCTTCGAACACCCACTCGGCGGGCACCTCAAGCCGATTCCGCTCGGCGTGCGCGCGCACCGCCGCGGTCTGCGACACGATCGTGTCGTCCTGCTTCTGCCGGGCCGAGGACACCCGGGCGTAGATCGCCGCGCTCGTCATCAAGGAAACTCCGTATCTCGGCGTCGCGACCAAGCCGGGCCCGCCGTTGGGGGACAAGAACCTGATAGGCGGCCGACACATCCGCCGCGCCGTGGCGGTCGAAGACGAACTCCGTCTCGACCACCCGGTCGCTCACCAGCGCGGACGCTGACTGCGACCCCGTTGAAGGAACTCGGCCTCCCCCAGTCAGTGGGAGAATTAGGTCATCGAGGCCGGTAAGGGAAAGATGCACCTGGCCTGCAAGGATGTGAGTGTCGAAGTCATATCCATAGCAGAAACGGGTGCACCTTTCCGGTGAGTAAGAGTACGGGATGGGCCACACGGTTGCGGGTGGCCGTGGGCGGCAAGGGTCTGGTCGGGCACGCGGGCGCGGTGTTGCTGCGGCAGTGCGCGGACCGGACCGGTCTGACCTCGGCGTTGAACAAGGTCCTGCCGCGCGGGAGCGGGCCGGGGTGGTGGGACCGGGGCACGGTGCTGGTCTGTCTGGCGACCGCGATCGTGCTCGGCGCGACGAGCATGTCCGATATCGGGCTGTTGGCGCATCAGGCCCTGGTGTTCGCGGATCCGCCGTCGGAATCGACCGTCCGCCGCGCTCTGGCCGGGCTGGACGAGACAGCGTTACGCCGGATCGCCACCGCGCGGGCGAAGGTCCGCGCCCGGGTATGGGACCTCCTCGCCCGCCGGCCGCAGGGATTTCCGTGGCTGACCGTGGCCGGGAAACCGTTGACCGGGTGGGTGGTCATCGACATGGACGCCACGTTGATCACCGCGCACAGTGACAAGCAGGGCGCGGCCGCCACCTTCAAGAAGGGCTACGGACACCACCCCCTCGGGGCGTGGTGCGCCAACACCGCGGAAAGTCTGGCCATGCTGCTGCGCCCCGGCAACGCCGGATCGAACACGGTCAGCGACCACACTGCGCCACGAGGCGCTCTGTCATATCCCCAGCACAGTTGGGAAGAATTCGAAGGGAAATTCTTGGGTCCAATGGCTCACCTGGATCTGAAAAGTGAAGGGAACCGTAGCATGCCAGGAAATCACCGCTCGTGTTCAGACGCATGAAACGAGGCGACGAGGGACCCGCGCGTCATGGTTAAAGCTGGATTGCCTGAACCCCAATTCCCGGTAGGTGAAGCGGCTGACTCCCGCCGGAAAGGCGTCTGCAACCGGCGTCACGCTCTGCGTCGACATGATGTGGTGGTCGGCGCAACCTTCGGAGCGTGGAACGGCTCCCAGCGAGGGAGATCAAGGGAATGAGTGGGGAACCTAAAACGCGCTATTACGTATGACAGGGACGAACGTGGGATCACCTGTCGGGTGCGAACCCTATGGTGACAGAGGCCCCGTATTAGTCGTCGGAGTCACGCCCGACCAGGGAGGACGGGAAGGCCGTCCACAGGGCGAAGGGGGCCAGGTGGCTGGATACTCAACGACCGTGAGGTATGCGTAATGCAGAACGCCGAAATGGTGCTGAATGTCCTACGTGAACGCGGAAGGCGTGGCCTGCCGTGCAACGAACTGTACCGACAACTGTTCAACCCGAGCCTGTACCTACTGGCCTACGGCCGAATCTACTCCAACGACGGAGCGATGACGCCTGGGGCCTGCGGAGAAACCGCCGACGCGATGTCTTTGGCCAAGATCGACCGCATCATTGATGCGATGCGCCACGAACGCTACCGATTCCAGCCAGCACGACGCGTCTACATTCCCAAAAAGAATGGAAAACGGAGACCCCTGGGTCTACCGTCATGGTCGGATAAACTCGTCGGCGAAGTCGTCCGCCTTCTGTTGGAGGCGTATTACGAGCCGCGATTCTCCGATCGCTCACACGGTTTCCGTCCCAACCGTGGCTGCCACACCGCACTAAACGAAGTGGCAACCACCTGGACTGGGACGACCTGGTTCATCGAGGGAGATATCGCCGACTGTTTCGGAAGTCTTGACCATGAGGTCATGCTGTCGATCCTGGCGGAAAACATCCACGATAACCGGCTCCTCCGGCTCATCAAACAGATGCTACAAGCCGGGTACTTGGAGGACTGGGAGTATCACGCAACACTCAGCGGCGCCCCGCAGGGTGGTGTGGCATCACCGATCCTTTCCAACATCTATTTGGATCGGTTGGACAGATTCGTCGAGACAGTGCTCATCCCGCAGTACACCCGAAGGGCTGGCAGAACACCCAACCCTGCCTACCACAGGATATCGGCCGCTATCAAACGCGCTTACCGGCGCGGCGATCGGATAGCGGCACGCCGGCTGCGTGTGGAACGACGTGGCATGTCCGGATGGGACACTCATGATCCCGAATACCGGCGGCTACGATATTCCCGTTACGCAGACGACCACCTCCTCGGGTTCATCGGACCCAAGGCCGAAGCCGAGCAGATCAAACAACGCCTGGCCCAGTTCCTGCATGACGACCTCAAACTGGACCTGAGCCAGGACAAGACCTTGATCACGCATGCCCGCACCCAGGCTGCGCAATACCTCGGCTACGAGGTCACCGTCCAACACAGTCAGTGCCGCCCCAGCGTCAACGGCAGCATCTGGCTGCGGGTTCCCCGGACGGTGATCACCGCCAAGATCGCCCCCTACCTCGAACGCGGTCAACCCGAGCGCCGCAAGGAGTTGATGAGCTGGGACGACCACGCCATCATCAGCACCTACGACGCCGAGTACCGGGGCGTGGTTCAGTACTACCTGCTCGCCGGCGACGTGTCGAAGCTGAAACGGCTTCGGTGGGTCGCCGAAACGTCGATGCTCAAGACCCTGGCTGCGAAGCATCGCTCGACGGTGATGAAGATGGCCCGCAAGTACAAGGCCAAAATCGTCACACCGCACGGGCCGCGCACCTGCTTCCAGGCCATCGTGGCACGGCCGGGCAGGAAACCACTGGTCGCCAGGTTCGGTGGTATCCCCCTGAAACGGCAGAAGAAGGCGGCCATCAACGACCGCCTACCAGCCCCGATCACCACCCGTCGTAAAGAGCTGGTCATCCGGCTCACGGCGGGACAGTGCGAGTGGTGCGAGCGACGCGGCCCGGTGGAAACCCACCAGGTCCGCAAGCTCGCCGACCTCGACAAGCCGGGGCGACCACAGCCCGCGTGGGCGCAACTCATGGCCCGGAAACGCCGCAAGACCCTCGTGGTCTGCGCGGACTGCCACAAGGCCATCCATGCGGGACAGCCAACCGCGACACTCACGGAACAGCCGCTGGAGAGCTACGTGCGCTGAAAGGTGCCCGCGTGGTTCGGACCGGGGGCCGTTGGAAAAGGCGCCGCACACAGCGGAAACCTCGCCAACGGCCTACCGGTGTTTCGGGTACTCGACGACGCGATCGCCCAACTACCGGCGTCCTACCGGCGGAAGATCCTGATCCGCGTCGACGGCGCCGGCGCCACCCACGACCTCATGACACACCTGGAGCGGCTGAACCGGACACGACGCAACGTGCGCTTCACCGTCGGCTGGACCATCACCGCCGCCGACGAGACCGCCATCGCCCGGCTACCCGAGACCGCGTGGACCGACAGCCTCGGCCAGGACGGCACCGCCACCACCGGACAGGCACACACCGCCGAGCTGACCGGCCTCAACCAACGCCTCGACAACTGGAACACCGGGCTACGGCTGATCGTGCGACGCACCAGAGCGTCGGCCCGGCACGCGAAGAACCTCACCGCCCTGGAACGATCCACCGGCTGGCGATACGCGATCGTCGCCACCAACATCGGTCGCCTCGGACGGGTAGCCGGCTCGCACCAGCCACAATGGCTCGACGCCCTCCACCGCGCCCACGCCGGCGTCGAGGACCGCGTCCGCACCAACAAGGCCATGGGCCTACGGAACCTGCCCTCCAAGGACTGGACCGTCAACCAGGGCTGGGTCCTCGCCGCGAACATCGCCGCCGACCTCGACACCTGGACCCGGCTCCTCGGCCTACACGACCAGGCCGACCTCGCCCACGCCGAACCCGACACCCTGCGCTACCGAATCCTGCACCTCCCCGCGAAACTCGCCACCCACGCCCGCCGCACGATCCTGTCCATCCCCGACACCTGGCCCTGGGCCGAAGCGTTCACCCTCTGCTGGCAACGCCTCAGCCTGATACCCCCACCCACCTGACCCCCAACACCGGCCCCTACCAGCAGAAAGACGCCACCGGCACCAGGAGGACCGGCGCACCCGCAGCGACACGCGGCGAACCGACCCCCACCCCGAGTGGACAAAACGGTCAGCCGAACCGGACTACCAGGGATCAACACCCTCTGACGGATTGAGGTCGGTCAACGCCGAGGCGACCACCGCGGAGATCGTGACCCCGGACCGCGCCGCGTGGGACCGAGTCCCAGCGGCCACCGACACCGGCAGCTTCACCGTGAACACCACACTCGTCTCCGGCACCGCCACCCGGCCCGCCACCGCGCCACGATCGGCATACCGGCGCCCCTGACGCACCGACACCCCGAACCGCACGGCCAGCAACCGAGCCACCTCCGTGACCGAAACCCCGGCCTCGACAAGCTCGACAGCAGCGTTCACCCGCCCGGCGAACTCACCACCACCCACACGACGACCACCGGAAGCGACATCCACGTACTACCCAACGAGTCATCCACCACTTTGGATACGCCGAGGAAACTCCAACCTTCGATAACCCAGCGTCACATCGAAACAGAAGTTACCCATTGCGTTGGGGGCGTGTTGTCCCCGCTGCTGGCCAACATTGCCCTGTCGAGTCTGGACGAGTACTTCGACCAGCAGTGGCAGCGGCAGATGGGCAGCTTCCGGCAGCGAGCCGACCGCAGGCGGCAAGGCAAGGGCAACTGGAAACTTGTCCGATACGCGGACGACCTGGTGCTCATGGTGTTCGGTGACCGCCACCATGCCGAAACGCTGCACGAGGAGGTGTCCGCCGTGATCGCGGGCATCGGGTTACGGCTGGCCCCGGACAAGACCCGGGTGGTGCATCTCGACGAGGGCTTCGTGTTCCTCGGCTTTAATGTCCGCAGGCTGCGGAAACGAGGAACGCAGAAGTACTACGTCTACACGACACCGTCCCGGAAAGCCGTTCAGGCGATCAAGGACAAGGTGTCGGTGAGGACGTACAGATCAACCCGCCGCAAGGACCTGGACGACGTCATCCGGGAGCGGTGACCGCCGTGGTGATCATCCGGGACGCCAGTGTTGGTGTGGTCGCGAACCGCACCTGCTGCGGGACGCCGGCCTCGGCTCGGCGGTCGGTGCCGTCGCACCAGGATCTGGGCAGGTAGAGCGCGGTGTCGAGCATCGCGTGGACGGCGTCGGTGGCGTAGACGAGGTGCACGGCGACCTGGCAGTTCTCGATCTTCCCGGCGGTGCCGGAGTACTGCCGCTGCACGCCGACGGTGTGTCGCCCCTTCTTCAGGTCACCTGTCTCGTCGATGACCAGTACCGCCTCGGTGTCGGCGAGGTGGTGGCCGACGAAGGCGCGGACATCGGCGCGGACTGCGGCGTCGTCCCAGCGCACCCGGGTCAGCAGGTCCTGCATCCCGTCCGGTGAGGCGTCGCCGGCATGCTCCGCGATCGTCCAGCAGTTCTTGCGCGGTAACGGTGCCAGCAGGCCCCGGACGAAGTCACGTACCCGGCGGCGCGGCTCCGGCCTGCGGAAACGGTGCCCGATCATCATCATCAGGTCGTCGAACAACACCTGCCACAGGCGGGCGTCTACCCTGTATCCCGCAGCCACCGCCGCGTCATGGTCAGTCCACACAACCGCCCATGATCGACGGTGGCTGCACCCGTTCCCACACCGCACCAGACCCGCAGCTCAGCCAAGGTCAACATCCCCGGCTGGAGTACTAGCCCCAACGCCGTTCAGTTAGGTGTTGAGGCAGGGCGTCAAGGCGTAGGAACTACGACATGGCCTTGGAAATGACGAATGGAGACGTCCTCCTCCCGCAGGATTCGGGCTTGGTGTCCCAGTGCGTGATGGGGGTGTGTACAACTAACGGCGGATCTGCTGATCAAGGGAGATGCGCCAGATGACGACCGAGACCACCATCGAGCAGGAGCCCGCAGGCGGGTCGGTGGGTACGGCCACGGATGAGCAGTTGATCGCGCTGCTGGTGGACCGGGCACGCGGTGACGGGCTGAAGCTCACCGGTGAGGGCGGTCTGCTGCAGCAGCTGACCAAGCGGGTCCTGGAGTCCGCCCTGGAGGGCGAGATCACCGACCACGTCGGCTACGACAAGCACGACCCGGCCGGCAAGGGCACCGGGAACTCCCGTAACGGCACCCGGACGAAGACCGTGCTGACCGACGTCGGCCCGGTCGAGGTACGGGTCCCCCGGGATGTCGCGGGGACGTTCGAGCCGCAGATCGTGCGTAAGCGCCAGCGCAGGCTGTCCGGGGTGGACGAGCTCGTGCTGTCGTTGTCGGCCCGGGGGCTGACGCACGGGGAGATCGCCGCGCACCTGGCCGAGGTGTACGGCGCCGAGGTGTCGAAGCAGACGATCTCGACGATCACGGACAAGGTCATCGACGGGATGACCGAGTGGCAGAACAGGCCACTCGACCCGGTCTACCCGGTCGTGTTCATCGATGCCATCAATGTGAAGATCCGGGACGGGAAGGTCGCGAACCGGCCCATCTACCTGGCGATGGCGGTCACCGTCGACGGCCACCGGGACATCCTCGGCCTGTGGGCCGGTGACGGCGGTGAGGGCGCGAAGCACTGGCTGCACGTGCTCACCGAGCTGAAGAACCGGGGCGTGGCCGATGTGCTGATGCTCGTCTGCGACGGGCTCAAGGGCCTACCGGAGGCGGTCGAGGCGGTGTGGCCGGCCACCATCGTGCAGACGTGCGTGATCCACCTGCTGCGCAACTCGTTCCGCTACGCGGCGCGGCAGGACTGGGAGAAGATCGCCCGAGCGCTCAAGCCGGTCTACACCGCGCCGACGGAGGACGCGGCGACGGAGCGGTTCCTGGAGTTCGCCGAGGCCTGGGGGCGGAAGTACCCGGCGATCGTGAAGCTGTGGGAGAACGCCTGGGCCGAGTTCGTGCCGTTCCTCGCGTTCGACGTGGAGATCCGCAAGGTCATCTGCTCGACGAACGCGATCGAGTCCGTCAACGCCCGGATCCGCAAAGCGGTCCGCGCCCGCGGGCACTTCCCCAACGAGCAGGCCGCGCTCAAGTGCGTGTACATGGCGTTGATGAGTCTGGACCCGACCGGCAACGGCCGCCGCCGGTGGACCATCCGGTGGAAGGCACCTCTCAACGCGTTCCAGATCGCCTTCGAGGGCCGGCTCACCCCGGCCAACCTCTGACCACTTCAACAACCAAGATCAGCCGTTAACTTGACACTCCCAACTCAGGTCGTCCCGAGGCATGCGGCCGCACGGCGGCTTCCGACCGCAAGTGTGCTCGCGCCTGGGCAGCGGCTCAGGCGAGCGAGCCGGCACGTCGCCCGATCACCATTCCCGCAGTCAGGCCAGAACCTGTCGGGTAGTTCGCGCTGAAGAGCCCTCCAAGCGCTTCACCGCATGCGAAGAGTCCGGGGATGGGCTCACCCGACCGATCAAGCACCCGGCCATCAACGTCACCGCGAAGACCACCGAAGGTGAAACTGATTCCACAAGTCACCGGATACGCGTAGTACGGTGGAACCTCGACCGCCGATGCCCAATTGCTCTTGACTGGCTCCACCGCTGCGCTGCGGCCATCCTTGATCGTCGGATCGAGCGGACGGCTGGTATCGATAGATGAGTTAAACTCCCGAATCGTCTGCACGAATCCGTCGACATCGACATCCATGACCGCTGCAAGCTCTTCAACACTGTTGGCGACAACCGGGATGATCCCGGGCATCTCGTACTCGTACGCCGCCAACATCGGGCGCGACTTCGCATCGAATACCTGAAAAGCTACCGAACCCGGCTGTTCGAGGATCACCTTGCCGTACTTCGCGTACGTATAGTTGCGAAAGTCCGCGCCTTCGTCGAAGAACCGTTGACCCTGGCGGTTGACAACGATGCCGAGCGGATAGCCATACCGGCTGAGTCGGTTCGTCAAGGCGCGATTGCTCTCGTTCTCGGGAAATGACGCGTCCCACGGAACGCTATGGCAAGTCGACCAGTCGCCTCCACGATCTGCACCTATCTCAAGAGCCGCGCGGATCAGGTCACCGGTGTTGTACGGCGTGCCACGCACCTTCGCGTGCTGCCAGCCGTCTCCCAGGTAGCGCTGACGCCATTGCGCATTCGCCTCGAAACCGCCGCTAGCGATCACCACCGACTCCGCTGGAAGCTCCTGATCGCCTATCCGAACGCCAACGACCGAACCGCCATCAGTCATCAGCCCTGTGACCGGGCAGCTGTAGTGCACCTCGACCCCGAGGCGTGATGCGACGCGCTCATGGACCGACATCAGCCCAGGCCCGCCGTCGAGGTTGCACACGTGCGAACCACCCCAGAACACGAAGGTCCCGTCGGGATGCTCGTGAGCTTGCCGCTCGTACATCAGCTGGAATCGCAGTCCCAATGCATGCAGCCAGCGGACAGCGTCACGCGAGCCTTCGACGACAGCCTCGGCAAGTTCCTTGTCGCCCCGCCCTCCGGTGACTCGCTCCAGATCGGCCAGGAACTCGGCCGCCGAGTACGGCGGGACCTCAGTACGCGCGTGACGCTCATCAGGATCGAGGACCTCGAGCAGGTCGCCGAGCCCGTCGTGCACCATCCGGGTCGAACCTAGGGTGTAATAGCTGTTCCCACCGGCCTGCGCCCACGGCGCCTTCTCCAGCAGCACTACGCGTCGCCCACGCTCGGCCGCCGCGTGAGCCGCGCAGTAACCGGCGTTTCCTCCGCCCACCACAACAACCTCCGGATCGCGCATGTCCACCTCCCCACCGACAGCCGCATTCCTTCGGCAACCAAGCTGCCTCGCCAACCCAGGTGAATTGCCACCGCAACCCGAACGGCCGGCATCGACTGTGGTCAGGCGGAGCGGCGGCACTATCCGCGCGCGCCGCAGCCGGTCCTTGGCCCGCCGCTCAGCCCGCAGCCATGAGCTTAGCCTAACCTAAGTTGTGTGTTCGTGTGTTCTGGGCCACTGCCAGTGATGGGTCTGTCAAGTTTTCGGCCCTGGCTCACGTCTGGCGGTAACAGTGAGTAGTGGTCTTGTGGGTCGAGCGGCTACGCCTGTCAATAAGTGCAATTGGGGCGTATGGGGTAGCGAGCTGAGTTGTGGTTTTCGCATGACAACGCCCAGCCCTGAGATTCCAGCGTTGACGGCTCGCGCAGGCTCCCCTCGGGGCAGCTACCGAAAGTCACCACCGGATGTAAGCCAGGGCCGTTGTTCTTACAGACCCAGGCGTAGGTGAAGGCGTCGATGTCCCGGTCGGTGAGGCGGTTCAGCGGCCGGCTGGTCTGGATCAGGAGCCGGGCGGGTACCTGCGAAGCGGTGGCGAGCCGGACCCGTTCGGCGAAGCCCAGCTGCGCCGCGGTGCTGAGGAACTGCGCCAGGTCGGCGCCGACCTGGCAGCCCTGCACTTCTCGCCAGATGCTGGAGAACTTGCGCTCCAGCAGGTAGTCGTAGCCGGGTCGCAGACCGCCGTGCAGGATCAGGAACGTGATCAAGGGTCGGGTCGAACCGTTGGCGGACAACCGCACCGGCAACGGCTCGGCCGCCCACGCGGCCGGGTCAGGCCACCGGGTGAAGAACGATCGCGCCGCCGTCCAGTACGCGGTGTTCCCGCGACCGGTCCGGGCCAGATAGTCCAAGTAGGACGAGTGAAGGTCATGACTGGGCACGGATACGCTCCCGGGCAGCGTCGAACTCGGCCTTGACATGCGCCGGCGCGAGATGAATGTAACGGGCGCTGCTGTCCACGTGGGTGTGCCCGAGCAGGGCTTCCATGACCGCCAGATCGACTCCGGCCTCGGCGAGCGCGGTGCCGAACGTGTGCCGCAACGCGTGCGGGTGCCCGCCGCCGATCCCCGACAACCCACGGTGATAGCGGAGGATCGTACGCAGCCCGGCCGCCGTCAACGGCTGCCCACGGTTGGGGCCCTTCGCCACGATGAACACGGTGGCGCTACTCGTTTGCGGGCGTTCGGCCAGCAGGTAGACCTGGATCACCGAGGCCACATCACCATCGAGTGGGACCCGGCGTTCCCGGTTGCCCTTGCCCACGACCTGCAACCACCTTCCGCCGATGTCGACATCGGCGACGGTCAGGGCGAGGACCTCGCACGAACGCAGGCCGCAGTACAGCATCAGGCCGGCGATCGCCCGGTCTCGCCAGGTTCGGGAGCTCTGGCCAACAGGTCAGCCGCCTGGGGCTGGGACAACGGCCGTGGCAGCCGACGAGGCTCGCGTAGCCGCAACGCCGACCTGCTATTCGGAGGCCGCGCCGTGTGCGCCAGCAGCCCGTTGCGTTCCCCCCGTTACCTTTTTGATCGTCCCCAGCCGGGGACGGCTCGGTCGCCCGGCTCGGTATGACTGAATGCCCCTGTCGTACGCATGATCCGGGGGGTGTTGTCGCCGAGCCGGGTGGCGTCGGCGGACCGCTGATAGGGACCCGGCCACCCCGTCCGTGGGGTAGGTCTCTCCGTAACGTGGATGCCGGCAGTCCGACGCTATGACCGGCGGCCGAGCCAGGCCATCGCCGTGAGGAGGCAAGCTGTGCACGACGGGTTCGGCGTCTTCATCGGACTCGACGTCGGCAAGGAAGGACACCACGCGGTCGCGTTGAACCGCGACGGCAAACGGCTGCACGACGCGACCCTGCCCAACACCGAAGCCGGGCTGCGGAAACTGTTCGACAAGCTGGGCCGGCACGGCCGGATCCTGGCCGTGGTCGACCAGCCCGCCTCAATCGGCGCGCTACCCGTCGCGGTCGCCCGCGCCTGCGGCCACCAGGTGGCCTACCTACCCGGTCTGGTCATGCGCCGGCTGGCCGACCTGCACCCCGGCACCGCGAAGACCGACGCCCGCGACGCGTACGTCATCGCCGACGCCGCCCGTACCCTGCCTCACACCCTGCGTCGGGTCGACACCGGCGATGAGGCCCTGGCAGAGCTGGAGGTGATGGTCGGCTATGACGACGACCTCGCCGGCGAGGTCACCCGCGTGGGCAACCGCATCCGGGGCCTGCTCACCCAGATCCACCCACCCCTGGAACGTGTTCTGGGACCGAAACTGCAGCACCCCGCCGTCCTGGAGGCCATCTCGCGGTGCGGCGGACCCACCGGGCTACGCAGGGCCGGCCGGGCGAAACTCACCGAGATCGTCAAGGCCCGCGCGCCACGCATGGGTGCCCGCCTGGTCGAACAGATCTTCACCGCGCTCGACGCGCAGACCGTCGTGGTCCCCGGCACCACCGCCGCCGAAACCGTCCTTCCCCGACTCGCCGACAGCCTGCGTGACCTGCTGCGCCAACGCGACCAGGTCGCCGAACAGGTCGAGGGGATGCTTGATGCGCACCCTCTCGCCCCGGTCCTGACCTCGATGCCCGGCATCGGCGTCAGGACCGCGGCCCGCATTCTGCTCGAAGTCGGCGACGGCAGCTCGTTCCCCACCGCCGGCCACCTGGCCGCCTACGCCGGTCTGGCCCCGGTCACCCGCCGCTCCGGCACCAGCATCCGTGGTGAACACCCGCCCAAGGGCGGCAACAAGCAGCTGAAACGCGCGTTCTTCCTGTCCGCGTTCGCCGCCCTGGCAGACCCGCTCAGCCGCGCCTACTACGACCGCAAACGCGCTGAGGGCAAGAAGCACAACGCCGCCCTTATCTGCCTCGCCCGCCGCCGCGTCGACGTCCTCCACGCCATGCTCCGCACCCAACGGCCATACCAGCCCACACCGGCGGACGAACCCCGCCTCGCTGCTTGACACAACCCATAGGGCACCCCCCCGTAGCCAGTCGGCGGGCCTCCCGCCCCTTCGGCACCGGGCTGACCGCCGTCGGGTCCCGCATCGACCGCATCGTGAACAGCCCCGAGATCGCCGCGAGCCTGCCGTTGATGGTCGTCGCCGCGTACCTGTCGGCACGGCCTGCACGCAGCCGGATCACGTTCGGGAACAGCCCCGAGATCGCCGCGAGCCTGCCGTTGATGGTCGTCGCCGCGTACCTGTCGGCACGGCCTGCACGCAGCCGGATCACGTTCGGGCCCGGCCGCCCGGGAATCCCCGCCTCACGGCACGCCCGTAGAAACCCCAGCAGCACGTCCGTGGTCACCGCGTCCAACGCGACGTTCTCGCTCACCAGCCACCGGCAGAAGGCAAGCAGGTCGAAGCCGTAGGCCCGGACCGTCCTCGGTGAGTAGTTGCGGTCGCTCAGGTACGCCAGATACTCATCGACCAGCGCACAGCCAGCCGACGCCGCTCCAGCGAGCATCCAACCATCGCCACGCTGCACGAGCCGCAACGACTCATCGATCCCACCCATAAGGAACAGATGTGTCGGCAAAGAACAACCCGGACAAGGACCCGAGCTGTCTCGGCGCGTCACCTGACCTGCGAAAACGCAGCGATTAGTCGGTTAAGAGGCACACCTTCGGCCGTGAGTGCGAGCGGGTCACGGTGAGGTCCTCGAGCAGGCCAGCGACCGATCTCGAGGTCATCGAGGTGCCCCGGTCGGCGTGCAAGCCGTGCACGCCGGAAACCTCAGGCATCATCGACGCTGCGAGGGGCCCGGACTCGCGGGCATGGACCCGCACACCGACGATGTACCGGAGTGGACGTCGATCATCACGTAGGCGTCGTAGTAGACGCCCTTGACCGGGCCGGCGAGTTTCGTGATGTCCCACGTGTACACCTGCCGCAGGGCGTCGGCGACCAGCTCAGGCCGGGTGCCGGGCCAGCCGGCGACGCTCTTTGATCTGCCGGTGTTCGCGCAGGATGCGGTACATCGTCGCGATCAATCCGACGGACACACCCTGATCTAGCGGGGCGGCGTAGATCTGCGCCGGAGCGGCGTCGACGAACTCCGGGCCGTCCAGCATGGCCAGGACCGGGTAGGAAACACGGGGCACTGGAGCCGGGAGTCAACATAGGTTAGGCTACCCATATGACTCGAGTTGCTGTGTTGGGGGCCCGCGGGCGGATGGGCGTGGCGTCGGTCCGCGCAATTGAGGCCAGCTCCGACTTGACCGTGGTTGCCGAGATCGACATTGATGACGACGTGCAAGACATCGTCGCCCACAACGCTGATGTCGTGCTCGTGTTCTCGCCACCGGACGTTGCCCACGAGCAAGTCCAATGGTGCATCAAGCAAGGGATTCATGTGGTGGTGGGGACATCCGGCTTCGACGAGCAGGCTGTGGAGCAGATCCGCGCAGCGCTGGTCGACCATGGTGACGTCAGCGTGTTCGTCGTTCCGAACTTCTCGGTCAGTGCGGTGCTGATGACCAAGTTCGCCACAAAGGCCGCCCCGTACTTCGAGTCTGTCGAGATCATCGAGATACATCATCCTGGCAAGGTAGACGCGCCATCGGGAACGGCGCAGCACACGGCCGAACTGATCGGTCGCGCTCGCGCCGCAGCGGGTTGCGCCCCATCACCAGATGCCACCTACCTCGACCCACATGGCGTGCGCGGCGGGCGGATCGAGGGAGTCTCCGTACACTCGGTCCGAGTCCGTGGGTTCATGTCATCGCAAGAGGTGCTGTTCGGCGTCGACGGCGAAATTCTGAGGCTGCGATACGACTCCGTAACACGCGAGTCCCTCATGCCCGGAGTGCTCACCGCGCTACGCGCCGTCCCAAATCTCACTGGAGTGACGGTCGGGCTCGACGCCGTACTGGACCTGGGCTGACACGAGGCAACAACAGGGCGAGGTATGGACCTTTGTTTGACCCGATTTGATAGACAGGGTCGGTAAGTTGATCTCAACGCTACCAAGAGAAATAAAAGTTAGCGGACTCAAGAAACCCTATTCGGTGATGTAGCGTAGGCTCGGGTCAGCGAAGAATGCGCGCACGATCTGCGGGGTTTCCTGGAGGCGCTGCAGAGCATTTTCCGCCGCGCCCATCAGTTCGCCGAGGCTGCGCACCACCTTCTTTCCGATTTGGTCATGCTTGACGTTCTTCCACACCCACTCATCGGGGTTGAGCTCCGGCGAGTACGGCGGAAGGATAAAGAGGCGCAGTCGATTGCCCACTTCCTCAGAGGCAAGGAACGTAGCCACCTTTTTCGCCGTATGGGCACTGGAGCCATCGACAACGAGGAAAATCTTCCCGGACACGTCGTGCAACAACTGCTTTAGGAACTCGATGAACTTGGCTGCGGTCATGCTGCCGCCGAACAGAGAGAAGTGGATCGCACCCTTGCTGCTGATCGCTGAGATCATGTTTACTGACAATCGCTTACCAGTGCCGATTACGACCGGGGTTTTTCCGACAGGAGCCCAAGTGGTTCCGGAATGGTAGTCAGTTCGTACACCGGACTCGTCTCCCCAGTAGATCACTGCGTCCTGAGCTGCGGCTTCTTCCTTGATCGCGGGGTACGTCTCCTCCTTCCAGCGGCGCACTAGATCTGGGTTCTGCTCGTAGGCGCGCACTAGCGGGCGCTGGGGAGACATTCCCATTCGGTGTAGCAGCCGCCCAACCGAGGGAAGGGATAGCGACACACCGAATTCTCGCTCTATAAGGTCGGCCACGATCTTGCGGGTCCACAGCCCAAAGTCAAACTCCAGCTGTTGCGGGTTCTTCTTCAGAAGAGCATACAGTCGCGCTTCTTGAATTCCCGAGAGTTTCGGTGGTCTACCTGTCCCCGATCTCACGGCCAAGGCTTCGGGCCCGCGATCACGGTAAGCTGCAATCCATCCGAACACCGTAGACCGGCCACAGTCCAGCGCCGCCGCTATCTGCGCAACGCTCGCTCCGTTCTCGGCCATACGCAAAGCGATCTGCCGAGTCTGTTCCAGCTCAGCCCTTGGAATCCGCTTTTCATCTTTCCTCGACACCAAATCAGGAGATCACAGATCAGGGCTTGCCGCAATACCTGACACTCTTTTGACTCCAGTAAGTTATGAACTGGTTAGTACCATGCTGGTTGGCCTGTGGGAATAGGTCTGTAGTGTGTCAAAACTCCGTTCTGGACTGTGACCTGGCATGTTGAAGATCGGCTCGGGTCATGGAGATGACCCGGACCGCACATGCAGTGAGGCATGTCCGCCAGCGTTGCAGTGATCATCATCCTATGGCGGTGCGGCTACTGTATCTGTTCATGATTCGGGTGTTCGGCGGGCTGGGACTACTGGCCCGCGGCGACGCCGCATCGCTGGCCGAGGTGCTCGCATTGAAGCGATCTCACCGACTTTCCGGTAGGTATTTGTATTCGAAGTGGGTCAGGTGTAGTGCTGCCGCGACGATGTCGCCGATTCTGCGTGGGCTGGCGGTGGTGTGACGAAGTGCCTTCCACCGTCCGACGAGGATGGCGAAGCCGCGTTCGCCCTGGCGGCGCAGGCCGCGCAGGAGCCGGTTGTAGAAGCGGTTGTCGGGGGCGAGCCGGCTGCCGTCGGTGGGCTGCTTGACCGGGGTCTTGATGCCCTGGCCTGCGTTTTCGTAGCCGGAGTCGGCCAGTGTCGGCAGGTCGAGGGTGGCGGCGGCCCAGTTCAGGGCGGCGGTGACGCCGAGGGTCTGGGCGCAGGTCAGGTCGTGCGGGTGTCCGGGCATCGCCGGCGAGGTCAGATCGGCAGTCCGTCAGGGCGGGTTACCGATTGGACGTTCGCGCCGAAGTCGCGGTGCTTTCCGGAGTACCAGGCGTCGTTCGTTTCGCCTTTGACGGACAGGGTGGTCTCGGTGAGCCGGTCGCAGTCGAACAGTTTGCCGTCGAGGATGACGTGGGACCAGCCGTCGTCGGCGACCCGACGCAGGGCGGTGTGGAGATCCTCGGCCTGGGCGTTGAGGACCGCGATGCCCTCGGCCAGGTAGCGGTAGGAGGTCGCCCGGGAGATGCCGAAGCCGGCGCCGATCAGCGCGATGTCCTCGCCCTTGCTGAACCAGACGTGTACGAGTAATGGCCTGGTAGGGGTAGGACTACTTACGCGTGTCCGGGTCCTTGAGGAAGGAGACCTGCATTGTGGCATCGTTGAGGAGCATGCCTCGATGCCAGCCGAACCGAGGGTGTTGCTCAAGGAACCGAGTGTCAAGAGGTCGCGCGACGGTGGCGTTGTGCTTGGCGACGGCAATCGCCAGTGCAAGATTCGAGGGCCCGAGCCCTACGCCGACGAGATCGGGACGGGCGGCTGGGTGCCCGAAACTGCTGGTGGCATGCACTTCCCATCGGGTGGGCTACCGCACGCTGCGAACAGCCGGGCCAGGTTGACCGTGCTGCGACCCGGCGGACGTCAGGAGCCCAGGCCGACCGAGGATTCGCCCGCGACGCCGCGACCTGGCTCGAGGCCTGTGTTAGGTGTCTAACCTGAACATCGACTGTTGTCGAGGGTGGCTTGGGTGGACCTGGTCAGGTCGGAGATACGTAGACCAGGCTGGCGAGCTTGCGTGTAAGCCGAATGGTGACGCGGCTGCGGGTGATCAGCACTCCATGGTCGTCCGAAGTGGCCGTCACCCGTGCGCCAGGGATGATCTTGGCGGCATGTAACCGCTGCAAGAGGACAGGATCCCTCTGTGCGCCCTCGGTGAGCCGGCGCACCGTCACGACTTCATCAGCCTGCAACAAGCCGAGCTTCCGGTCAATGCCACGTAGCCTAAGTTGATCTTGGGTTTGACCTGCGGGTTTGATGTGGACTCCTGGGCGGTGCGGCGTGGCGGGACGACCACGGCTCGGCTGACTGTTTTGATCACGGGTCATGTCGGTGGATGTGGTGGACCGTCCAGTGGTACGGCCGGATCAGGTGACGCTCGGGGTGCTGATCTCGCAGGTGTCGCGGGAGGAGGTCGACGCCGCGATCGAGGTGTGCGGGGTGCGGGAGCAGCGGTCGGACGGGAAACTGCCGGCGCACGTGAGCACCTACCTGACGTTGGGGTTGGCGTTGTTCCCCGACGATGACTACACCGAGGTCGCGACCAGGGTCACCGGGTCGTTGGACCGGTTCGGGTGCTGGGACGCGGCGTGGAGCGTGCCGACCTCGAGTGCCATCAGCCAGGCGCGGAAACGGTTGGGCCGCCGGGTGTTCGCCGAGCTGTTCGAGCGCACGTGCGGGCCGGTCGCGGGCGAGGCGGGCCCGACAGCGCCGGCGGGCGCGTTGGGGACCGCGCGGGGGTCGTTCCTACGCCGGTGGCGGCTGCTGGCGATCGACGGGTTCACCGTCGATGTGCCCGACAGCACGGCCAACGCGGCCGAGTTCGGCTACGCCGGGTCAGGGGGGAACCGTTCCGCGTTTCCGAAGGCCCGGGTCGTGGCCCTCGCGGAGTGCGGCACCCACGCCTTCGTCGCCGCCGAGATCGGCGCCTACCCGGAAGGGGAGAAGACCCTCGCGCAGCGGCTGTACCCACGGCTACGGTCCGACGAACTACTCACCGCCGACCGGGGGTTCTACTCCTGGCAGGCGTGGGACACCGCCGCCGCGACCGGCGCCGCGCTGCTGTGGCGGGCCCCGACCCAGCTCGACCTGCCCGTGGTCAAGATCCTGTCCGACGGCACCTATCTCACCGTCCTGATCAAACCGACCGTCCGTGGCGGTCGACGGGAACGACTGCTCGCGGCCGCCCGCGCCGGAGCTGACCTGACCGACATCAACAGCGTTCCCGACGCGTTCGACGACCGGGGCCTGCCGGTCGTCCACCTCGCCCGGGTGGTCGAGTACGACATTCCCGACCGCGTCGGCGACGGCACCGGCGAGTTGATCGCCCTGATCACCACCATCGTCGACCCCGCCGACGCCCACGCCGACGAACTAGATGATCGATTCCAAGGGGTCAGTGGTCGAATGCGGTCAGGGAGCGCAGGGTCGGTTGGCCGGTGTGCCAGTTGTGCCAGATCGCGGCGGTCAGGGCGAGGACGCGTTGCAGGACCCGGACGGCGACGCCGGTGATGGTCCGGCCGCCGTGCTGTTCGAGGTCGAGTTGGCTTTTGAAGGTCTGGTTGACTGATTCGATGGTCTGCCGGACGGCGCGGAGCAGGCCCCGGCCGGGTCGTGCGGGTTCGGTGCGGTACGCGGGGCGTACGACGGTGACATCGTTGTCGTTGAGCCAGATTTCGGTGTCGCGGTCGCGGTAGCCCTTGTCCACGACCAGGATCACCCCGTCGGGGTGGTGGAACATGCCGGGTTGCAGGGTGACCAGGTCGATGAGGACTTCACGTTCGTCGGTCTTGGCGTTGGTGAGGGCGAACGCGACCGGCAGTCCGTGGACCGTGGTGACCAGGTGCAGGCGTAGTCCCCAGAACAGCCGGGAGTGGGAGGCGCAGTAGCCGTAGCCGGCCCAGCCGGCCAGGTCGGAACGCTGCACCGTCTCGCGGGATGTGCCGCAGGGCACGGGTGTGGAGTCGGCGATCCGGATCGGGTGCCGCCACGGGTCGGTGTCGGTGGCGAGCACCGTGATGAAGTGGGCCAGTTGGGTGGTCAGCGCTCGCAGCCGTTTGTTGTAGCCGGGCTGTTTGGGCAGGTGGGGGAACAGGTGGATGATGGATTTGCGGGCGTAGCGGATCCAGCGGGTCTCGTTGTGGTAGCCGAGTAGTGCCTGCATCACTGACACCGTGATGAGTTCGGCGTCGGTGATCCGGGCGGTGATGCCGACCGCTGGACGCCACCGGTTGAGGTGCGGGGACGCCTTCAGTTCGTCGTCGATCCTGACGTACAGTGCGGTCGCGAGGGTGTCCAGATCGACGTGCACGTGGCCTCCATGGTTTCGCTGCCTAGGCAACGTTGATCATGGATGCCCTCGCGTCCGCTTGCTACCCCGTATCCCTTGGAATCGATCATCTAGCTGGCGGCTACCACGAGCGGTGGGAGGAGGAAACCGCCAACGACGACCCTGATGGCTTATTCGGCCGTGTACCCGTCTCCTTCGGTGGGTCAGTAGGGTTGTTGTGGTCATGTCGATGCAACCGAGGCCGTGGCCAGACGTTCCGGAGCAGACCGCGCGGATGGCGCGGGCGGCGTTCCGGAAAGGGAACCTGGCGACGCGGATCCGTGACGAACTCGGCCAGGTGTACGAGGACGCCCGGTTCTCGGCGGCGTTCGGGCTCCGGGGACGGCCGGGGATCTCCCCGGCACAGTTGATGACCGCCAGCGTGTTGCAGTTCTCGGAGAACCTGACCGACCGTCAGGCCGCCGACGCGGTCCGGGACCGAATCACCTGGAAATACGCCCTCGGTCTGGAACTCGACGATCCGGGTTTCGACCCCACCGTCCTGTCGGAGTTCCGGGACCGGCTGGTCGCCGGTGACCTGACCAGCCTGGCCCTGGACGCCCTGCTGCGACGCCTGGCCGGGCTCGGACTGGTCAAGGCCCGGGGCCGCCAACGCACCGATTCCACCCACGTACTCGGCGCGATCCGCGACCTCAACCGCCTCGAACTGGCCGGAGAGACACTACGGGCGGCGTTGGAAGCCCTCGCCGCGGCGGCACCGCACTGGCTCACCTCGGTCATCGACGATTCCTGGACCGGCGTCTACGGCACCCGCGTCGACAACCTACGCCTGCCCGAGAGCCAGACCAGACGTGACGAGTTGACGGTCCGCTACGGCATCGACGGCTACCACCTGCTCGACGCGGCGCACCACCCGGACGCACCGGAATGGCTGGCACAGATCCCAGCGACACAGACGTTACGCCTGATCTGGATCCAGCAGTTCTACCGCGACACCGACGGCGCCGGGCAGGAGGCGCGACGGCGGGAACACGCCCCGGACGGGGACGGTGTCCCGCCCGGCAGAGACCGCCTCATCTCCCCATACGACCCGGACGCCCGATACAGCGTCAAACGCGACACCGGCTGGGGCGGCTACAAGGTCCACTTCACCGAGACCTGCGACCCACCGACCGGCACCACCGGCCGGGAAACCGGACGCGGAGAACACCCGAACCTGATCACGAACGTGGCCACCACCACCGCGACCGTCCCGGACTCGGCCATGACCGCCATCATCCACCAGCGACTGGCCGACAAGGCACTGACTCCCGCCGAGCACCTCGTCGACTCCGGATACCCGTCCGCCGAGATCACCGCCGCCCGCCGCCCGCCGGCACGGGATCACCCTGACCTCCCCGATGCTGATCGACCCGTCCGCGCAGGCCCGCGCCGGGCGAGGCTACGACAAAGCGGCGTTCACCTTCGACTTCGACACCCGCCACGGCGTCTGTCCCCAGGGCAACACCAGCACAAGCTGGTCACCCTGCCGACAACGCGACACCGACACCATCGTGGTGTCCTGGCCGAAGAGCGTCTGCCAGCCCTGCCCCACCCGCCAGGAATGCACCCGAGGCACCCGCCGCCAGATCACCATCCACCCCCGTGACCTACACGAAGCCCTCACCGCTGCCCGCATCCAGCAGAACACCTCCGAGTGGAAGGCCCGCTACGCCGTCCGCGCCGGAGTCGAGGGCACCATGCGCCAAAGCACCCATGTCACCGGGATCCGTACCGCCCGTTACCGAGGCCTGCCCAAGACCAGACTCGAACACACCCTCACGGCCACCGCGATCAACATCATCCGCCTCGACAGCTACTGGACCGGACACCCCCTCGACCGCACCCGGACAACACACCTCCAACGCCTCGACTTCACCCTCGCCGCCTGACCTACACCGAATAAGCCATCAGGGTCCAGGCAGGGAGCAAAACCGTCTGACGGATCGAGGTCAACCCGGCACGGACGCGGACGACCCGATACCGCTACCGGGGTGCGGCAATCCCGACACCATGGGCGAGCACGACCTGATCGACACGTTGCTCAACGAGCTTGTGGAGAGCCGGATGCCCGGCCAACGGGCACGTCCGGTTCGGGAGGCGGGCCGCAGAAACGGACCAGCGGAAACGCTGGCACCGCGCTGCGGTCCGACCTCACAACCTCGTCACCGATTCCGCGTTCTTGCTGGTTGCGTGGAATCGGGTGCGGAGTAACAAGGGAGCCCGTACGGCTGGGATCGATGGCCGAACCGTCGTGATGGTCGAAGCGGGCTTGGGGGTTGAGGGTTTCCTTGCCCAGCTGCGGTCGCAACTCAAGGACCGCAGTTTCCGACCGGTTCCGGTGCGGGAACGGATGATCCCGAAGGCGAATGGCAAGCGGCGTCGTCTGGGTATCCCGACCGTCGCGGACCGGGTGGTGCAGGCGTCCCTGAAGCTGGTGCTGGAGCCGATTTTCGAGGCGGATTTCCTCCCGTGTTCCTACGGGTTCCGTCCCGGGCGTCGGGCTCATGACGCGATCGCTGAGAGCCGTCATTTCGCCTCCCATCACTACGAGTGGGTGGTCGAGGGTGACATCGAGGCATGCTTCGACATGATCGATCACGCGGCTCTGATGGACCGAGTCCGTGGCCGGATCGGAGACAAGCGGGTCCTGAGCCTGGTGAAGACGTTTCTCAAGGCGGGCATCCTGGAGCAGGACGGCGCGCTGCGAGGCAGCGACACCGGCACTCCGCAGGGCGGGATCCTCACGCCCCCAACGCAATGGGTAACTTCTGTTTCGATGTGACGCTGGGTTATCGAAGGTTGGAGTTTCCTCGGCGTATCCAAAGTGGTGGATGACTCGTTGGGTAGTACGTGGATGTCGCTTCCGGTGGTCGTCGTGTGGGTGGTGGTGAGTTCGCCGGGCGGGTGAACGCTGCTGTCGAGCTTGTCGAGGCCGGGGTTTCGGTCACGGAGGTGGCTCGGTTGCTGGCCGTGCGGTTCGGGGTGTCGGTGCGTCAGGGGCGCCGGTATGCCGATCGTGGCGCGGTGGCGGGCCGGGTGGCGGTGCCGGAGACGAGTGTGGTGTTCACGGTGAAGCTGCCGGTGTCGGTGGCCGCTGGGACTCGGTCCCACGCGGCGCGGTCCGGGGTCACGATCTCCGCGGTGGTCGCCTCGGCGTTGACCGAGTTCCTTCAACGGGGTCGCAGTCAGCGTCCGCGCTGGTGAGCGACCGGGTGGTCGAGACGGAGTTCGTCTTCGACCGCCACGGCGCGGCGGATGTGTCGGCCGCCTATCAGGTTCTTGTCCCCCAACGGCGGGCCCGGCTTGGTCGCGACGCCGAGATACGGAGTTTCCTTGATGACGAGCGCGGCGATCTACGCCCGGGTGTCCTCGGCCCGGCAGAAGCAGGACGACACGATCGTGTCGCAGACCGCGGCGGTGCGCGCGCACGCCGAGCGGAATCGGCTTGAGGTGCCCGCCGAGTGGGTGTTCGAAGACGAGGGACACTCCGGCGCGACCCTGGTCCGTCCGGCCCTGGAGCGGCTGCGGGACCTGGTCGCCGGCGTCGGGGTGGATGTGATCCTGTGCTATTCGCCGGACCGGCTGGCCCGCAAGTTCGCCTACCAGGCACTGCTGATCGAGGAGTTCTCCCGGGCCGGGACCCGGGTCGAGTTCGTCAACGGTCCTCGCGGGGACAGCCCCGAGGACGCCCTGCTGGTGCAGTTCCAGGGCATGTTCGCCGAGTACGAGAAGGCGCAGATCCTCGAACGCAGCCGCCGCGGGAAGCAGCACCGGGCCAAGGCCGGATCTGTCAACGTCCTGGGCGGCGCCCCGTTCGGCTACCGCTACGTCAAGAAGAGCGACCATGCCGGCGCCGCCTACGCCATCGTCGAGGGCGAGGCGGTGCTGGTCGCCGAGTTGTTCCGCCGCTACGCCGACGACGGCGCCTCCATCGCCGACCTGACCCGGTGGCTCACCGAACAGGGCGTGCCCACACGCACGGGCAAGACCCGCTGGGACCGCTCGGTCGTCTGGGCCATGCTCCGCAACCCCGCATACGCAGGCCAGGCGGTCTTCGGCAAAACCATGACGATCAACGAATCCCCAGGTCTGAACCGCAGAGCCCGGCTTGAGGGCCGGGCCACACCACGCGCGGTCAAGGTCGTCGACCGGCCCCTCGCCGAGCAGATCACCATCGCCGTCCCGGCGATAATCGACGAGCAGACCTTCGAACGGGTCGCCGGGCGGCTGGTCGACAACAAGCGCTTCGCCGCCCGCAACACCAAGATCCCATCCCTGCTGCAGGGCCTGGCAGCCTGTTCAGGCTGCGGATACGCCTACTACCGGACCAACACCACCACGACCGCGAAGAAGAAGATCTTCTACTATCGATGCCTCGGATCGGATGACTACCGCTACGAAGGCGGCCGGGTCTGCGCCAACAAACCGGTCCGCGCCGACTACCTAGACCAGGTCGTCTGGGACCACATCGGCGCCCTGCTCACCGACCCGACCATGATCCGCGGCGAGATCGACCGCCGCCTAGACCCGTCTTTCGCACATGCGGTTGGGTGGTCGTTGGTCATGGCCAGCGGGGTTGGGTGGGGTCGACGTGGAGTAGTCGCAGGAGTCGGGTTTGTAGAGGCCCGGGTGTGGGGATGGTGGCTGCTTCGTTCGGGGGCGCGGGGATGAGTCGGAGTTCGCCGAGTGCTTGCAGGATGAGCCGTCCGGTGGGCTTTCGTGGGCGGCGGTCGTTGATGTAGAAGCCACGTATCTCGGTGTCGGGGGCGAGGTTGCGGCGGACTTCGCGTTCGATGAGGCAGAAGATGAGCAGGGCCAGGCAGATCACGGTGATCAGGGCGGTGATCCGGCGGTTGTTGCGTAGGAAGATCGGTGCGACGGCGAGGGGGCCTTTGAACTCGCTGTAGCGGCGTTCGACGGTGGGTTGGTCCTTGTAGCGCAGGAACACGTCGGTGGCGTCGATGTCGGCGGGCAGGTTGGTCAGCAGGGCGTACCAGCCGTCGGCGGCGGCTTCGGCGTCGAGGGCTGCCTGGTCGAAGGTCCAGGCGAACGTCGGTTTGCCGGTGTCGTCGGTGGTGATCGTGGTGTGCAGGTGTGCGCTGATGCGGCGGCGGCGGGCGATCGCGGTGGCTTTGGTGGTGACGGCCTCGATGGTGCGGTGGTGGCGGGTGCCGGCGGTACGGGTGAGGGTGTCCAGTTCGGTGCGGGCCTGGGCGAGTCTGAGCGCGCGGGCCTTGGCCTGGGCGGTGGCGTTGGCGGTGGAGTGCACCAGGATCCGCCGTAGGGTGTGTACCGGGTCCTTCTTGCGGGGGCCGGTCAGGTCCATGGTGTCTTCGTCGACCCGGTAGGTGCACCGTTCGGTGTGTGGTCTGCCCTCGTCGCGTTCGGCGACGTAGTCCACGATCGTGGCCCGGGACGGGTCGAGGCCGGCGAACAGCCCGTCGGGGACCCGGGACGCGGCCAGGGGCGCGATGAAGGTGACCTGCTCGGTGGTCATCGCGGTGACGTTGGGGTAGGAGATGAGTTTCGAGTCGCCGACCAGCAGGAAGTTGCGGGGTGTGGCCAGGGCTTGCAGAGCGCGCATGGTGTCGGTGACCTGGGCGATCTCGGCGGCGTTGCCGTCATAGGTCCGGCTGAGGACGGGGACGGCGCCGTCCGCGGTGACGGCGAGGCCGGCCTGGATCTGTTTGAGGTCGGTGCGCCGGTCTTTCGGGTGGCCGTAGGCAGGGGTGGGGTACTCGTCGTCGACGTGGTCGTATGCGCCGTACAGCGAGATCGAGGTCATGTCCCAGTGGCAGCGGGTGACGTCGATGCCGAATGCCGTGATCGCGGTCGCGCCGATTGATCCGACGACCTGGTCGGCCTGATCGGCGAGGGCGTCCAGGGCCCGGCCCAGCCGGTCGTCGTTGAGCAGGTCGGGATCGATGTCGTAGACCTCTTCCACCGCCCACGCGTGGGCCCAGTCGGCCACGGCGACCATCGCCTTCGGACTGGTCAGCCGGTTCGCGATCAGCGCCTCGATGACCTGCCCGTGGCTGATGGAGGCGACCTCCCGTATCGGGCAGGCCCGGTCCACCACACCCGCGATGTCCAACCGGCGGGAGAAGTCCGCGATGACCGGCAGCGACCCCAGCTGCTTCTCCACCCGACCCGTCGCGGCGACCCGCGTCCGAGGCCGCCGCGCCACCCGTCGAGGCCCACCAGATCTACTCATGGATCAGCAACGAACCAGCCGCACGCCCGCAACGCAAGTCACTCAACCGCATGTGCGAAAGACGGGCCTAGAGCAGGCCCGAACCTCCGACCCGGTCACCCACCAGCGCAAACGCCTCGAGGCCGCCCTCGCGAAAGCCACGGCGGCGATCACCCGCATGATCGAGGCATTCCAGGAACAACTCGTCACCATCGACGAGTTGCGCGCCCGAATGCCCGACCTCCGAGCCCGCGAAACCGGCCTACGCGTCCAGATCGACGCCCTCAACGCCCAGGCCGCCGACCGCGACGCCTACCTCAAACTCGCCGACAACCTCGAAGGCTTCCTCACCCAGCTCCGCAACCGGGCCAACACTGCCGAAGTCGAAGAACGCCAACACGTCCTGAGACTGCTCGTCAAGGACGTCCTCGTCGGACCCGAGAAGATCACCATCCGACACCGCATCCCCACCCCCACACCAGGCTCCACCAGCCAAGCAGACCACGACCAACCCGCAACACAGGGTGACCAAACCCGAAGTTACCCATTGCGTTGGGGGCGTGTTGTCGCCGCTGCTGGCGAACGTCGCCCTGGGGATCCTAGACGAGCATATCGCCCAGGCCCCAGGAGGGCCGAACTCCGCCCAGGGCGAGCGGGCCAAACGCAAACGTCAGGGGAAGGCGAACTTCCGGCTGGTCCGGTACGCCGACGATTTCCTGGTATTGGTCGCGGGTGACCGCGACCATGCGAAAGACCTGCGCGACCAGGTGGCAGCAGCCCTCACCCCGATGGGTTTGCGCCTGTCGGTGGAGAAGACGAAGATCACGCACATCGACGAAGGGCTGGACTTCCTCGGCTGGCGCATCCAGCGTCACCAGAAGAAGGGCACTGCCCAGCGGTACGTCTACACCTATCCGGCCAAGAAGTCGGTGCAGGCCGTGGTGACCAAGGTGCGGACGATCTGCCGCAGGAACGTCAATATGCCACTGGAAGCCCTGCTCCGGGAGCTGAATCCCGTGTTGCGAGGCTGGTGTGCATACTTCCGGCCCGGAGTGTCCAGCGCCACGTTCCAATACCTGTCCCACCATGCGTGGAAGACGGTGATCCGCTGGGCGCGGCGCAAACATTTCAAGGCCAACTGGAAGACCATCCGCCGCATCTACTGCCGCGGTGGTTGGTGGCCGGTCACGGAACGTGGATCGCTGTTCAACCCCGCGAAGGTGTCCACCACGCGCTACCGATATCGCGGGGCGCAGATCCCCAGCCCATGGCCATCCGCCTGGTGAGAACAACGAGGTGACCTGACGGGGCTTGTGGAGAGCCCGTTGCGTTGTGAGGCGCACGGCGGGTTCGGGAGGCGGTTCGGGGAAACCCACCGGTGGCGACACCGACAGGGCGCCCCGGACCGACCTCACTGTGGTGCGGCACGGGTGGCACCGGGCAGCGCGGCGTGGTGGATCGTCCGAGGGAGAGACAGCGAACGCACCATCGATAGGTTTTCATCGATGTTATGCGCAGTACATACCCCGTCAACTGGATACGCTTGCGCCTGTCGATGTAAGGTTGATCATCTTTGGAACAGCCGAACCCCGCCTACCCGTTCTCGGTCCCGCGCAGACCGAACGCGTACGTAAGCTGCGCGCCGCTATCGACGACGACGCGCTCGGCCGCGAGCTCGAAGCCCTTCCGGCACCCCGGGTACGGGCGCTCACCCCAGACATCTGTGCCGCACTGGACATCGATCTGCGGAACCGTTTCACGGCGGCGGGATGGACGGCACGGCTCGACCACTTCCACGCGCGGGACGTCGCCCAGTGGGGGCCGAGTGGGCGGTACGAGGATGTCCTGACCGGCACGGACATCAACGGCGTCAACATCGTCGCGGTCAAGGAGGGCGAGCTCTCCGACGCGATCCTGGTCCTCGCCCACCACGACACGGTCCCGGGCACCGGCGGCGCCGATGACAACGGGACCGGCGTCGTCGGACTGCTGGAGCTGGCCCGTCTGCTGGGTGGGGCGCGATTCCGCCGAACGGTGCTGCTCGTCGCAGTCGACCACGAAGAGCTCGGCTTTCACGGTGCCCGTCACCTGGTGCGGCAGATGTCAGTTGCCGGGCGGAAGGTGGTCAGCGCCTATGTGTTCGAGATGCTCGGATTCGCCAGCACCGCGCCGGGCAGCCAGCAGCTGCCGCGCGGACTCGACCTGCTCTACCCCGGGCAGATCAAGCGAATCCGGCGCAACGGGCAGCGAGCGGACTTCGCTGCCGTGCTCTACCAGCGGTCCAGCCGGACGATGGCGGCACTGTTCGCGGCCGCGCTGACCCAGCTGAACGGCCCGACCGGCACCGTACTGCTCCGCGCGCCCACCGACCTGCCGGTACTGGGTCCGCTGCTCGGCCGTTTCGTGCCGTTCACCCAGCACTTCGCGCGCAGCGACCACCTGCCGTTCTGGGACGCCGGTCTGCCAGCGGTCCAGATCACAGACACGGCCAACTTTCGCAACCCGCACTACCACCGGGCCGGCGATGTCCCCGACACGGTGAGCATGCAGCAGGTGGCGGACGTGGTCGCAGCCACCGCCCTGGCCGTGGAGGTCCTGGCGGAGCGCCTCGACTAGCTGGCGCACTGGCGCCCGCGAAGCCCCGACGGCATCCTGACACCTATGACATCGATCACCGCAGGTGCCTGGATTCGCCGGTACCACTCGGCGGCGGCGGACGCGCCGCGCCTGGTCTGCCTCCCGCACGCCGGTGGCAGCGCCAGCTTCTACTTTCGGCACTCGGCCGCCCTGGCCCCCACCGTCGCGGTCCTCGCCGTGCAGTACCCCGGCCGCATGGAGCGCCACGACGAGCCCTGCGCCGGTTCCGTCGCCGACCTCGCGGACGGAGTCTTCCAGGCACTCGCCGCCCTGCCCGACCTTGGCGACGACGTCTCCCTCTTCGGGCACAGCATGGGCGCGACGGTCGCCTTCGAGGTGGTACGACGGCTGGAGGACCGGCTGGGGCTCACTCCTCGCAGGCTCTTCGTCTCCGGCCGCCGCGCTCCGTCCCGGCAGCGCGACGAACACGTACACACCCTCAACGACGACGGCCTCATCGCCGAACTGACGGCGCTCGACGGTTCCGACAGCCGGGTCTTCGCCGATCCGGAGATGCGGTCGCTGCTGCTGCCGGCGATCCGCAACGACTACCGTGCGATCGAGACCTACCGGTGCGCCCCCAGCCTCACGATCTCCGCCCCGGTGACGGTCCTGACCGGCACCGCCGACCCGACGACCACCCCGGACGAGGCCGACGCGTGGCGAGGGCACACCACTGCAGGCGTCACCGTCCACACGATGACCGGCGGGCACTTCTTCCTCAACGAGCACCGCCCAGCCGTCCTCGACATCGTTGCCCGGTCGCTGTCGGCGCGCAACGGTACGCTCGACCGGTGACCGGGGAGCGGCCACCCGCTGTACCGCTCATGAGCCGGCTACGACCCGCCGTCCGCATCCGGCGGGAGCCGAATGGGATCTCCCGGCGTGCACAGGGCCTGCAAGGATCTACCCGGGGCGATCCGTGGCCTCGTTGTTGACGGAGGCTGCGTACCCTGTTCCTACTGCTCCGTCCCCTGCAGCCATGCCCGTCGTGGCAAGTCCGCCCCCCATGCCGTTCTCGCTCACCAGTCAGCGGCGGCCTCTCTGGTCACGATGCCGTGACACAGAGAGACGCCGTTGGTTTGGGCAGGGCTGGCTGGCATCGTCCGCGTGCGACGCCGAGGCTCGCCTTGTCTACGCTAGTAACCGAAGATCATCTTGTAGGCCACCTCGGGCAGGAACTGCCCGGCGCTGGACCCGCCGCCGACCCCGCAGTTGCCGTCGGACTCGCCCGGTGTCTTGAGCCACAGCAGCATCTCAGCGCCGCCGCCCATCCGGGTGGGCGTCCCGATCCGGCGGCCGCCGGGGTTGCACCATTGACCGTTGGAGCCGTTGCCATTGCGGCTGGTGTCGATAACGTACGGCTTGCGGTATCCGAACCTCTGCAGAGCGGAGGCGACCTGATTGCCGTAGTTGGTGTTCTCACCGGTGGTGAAGTAGTTCGAGACGTTCAGCGCGAAGCCGCGTGCGTTGGCCACACCGGCCATGTTGAGCCGCTGCGCCATCGTCTGGGCGTCGACCCAGCCAGGATTGCCGGCGTCGATGTAGGCCCAGGTGTTGGGCGCCTTGGACCGGAACTGGCCGACGGCGCGCGAGAGCATACCCACCCGGTCGTTGATCTGGGCCTGACTCATGCAGCTGAAGTCGCCCAGGGAGTCTGGTTCGAGGACCACTACCGCCGGACGGCTGCCGATGGCGGAGGCAAAGGAGGCGATCCATGAGTCGTAGGCAGCGACGCTGCCGGCGCCACCACCGGAGTGGCCGCCACATGCGTCCCGGCCGGGAAGGTTGTAGGCCACCAGCAGCGGAAGCTTGTCGACAGCGTCTGCGGCTCCCACGTAGCCACTGACCGTGCTCCAGATGTCGCCGCTCCAGTTGCCGAACCATCTGGCCATCGGTTTCTGCGCGATCTCGGTACGGATGGCGGCGGCGCGTCCGTCGCCTGGGTTCGCGGCCGCCCACCTCGCCGGGCTGGAGTTGGGGTCGACGTAGAAGCCGCTGGTCTGGCTGATCGGATCCGCATGCGCAGTTGGTGCCCCGAGCAGGATCGCGGAAACCGCCAACGCCAGGGCGGCGGCAAGTCCCCAAGGACGGGTCCGTCGTGTCATGAACTGGTCTCCTCCGGTAGAACTGGAAGCGCTTCCAGCGATGTTCATCCATGTCTAGTATCCAGATTTTCGGAGAACATCCGACAGATGTCAAGAGTGGTCGCCATCGCGGCAAGATCACCTTTCCAGGGAGTTTCTGGAACCGCTTCCAGACTGACGAAGACGGCAAGCTATCTCGACGCCGTCGATGCTGGCCGATACGATCGGTCAGCAACAACGGCACCGGCCGGGTAGCTGCTGCCCCGACGTCGGACGGGAAGGACTCGGCATCGTGATGGCAGCACAGAGGCCCAGGCGGCAACCGACCCTCGACGAGGTGGCTGAGCGCGCCGGCGTGTCACGGTCCGCCGCGTCCCGGGTCATCAACAAGGCGCCATACGTCAGCCGCGCCACCCGCGACGCCGTGGAGCGCGCCATCAAGGAGATGGGCTATCTCCCCAACCGCACCGCCCGTGCCCTGGCCACCCAACGGACGGGGATCGTCGCGCTCGCGGTCTCCCATGACGATCCCGAACTGTTCGCCGACCCGTTCTTTGCCCAGGTCATCGTCGGCGTGTCCGCAGCGCTCGAGGAGACCGACCTTCACCTGCTGCTGTGCCTTGCCAGCTCCGGGCGGGGCCGGTCCCGGTTGACCAACCTGCTGCGCACACGCGGCGTCGACGGCATCATGCTGATGGCGCTGCACGGCGATGATCCACTGACGCACATCGTGCGGCGGGCCGGCCTGCCCGCGGTGTACGGCGGCCGGCCATTGAATTTCGAACCACAGTGGTACGTCGACTCGGACAACCTCGGCGGCGCCCGACTGGCCACCGAACATCTCATCGGCCTCGGCCGCACCCGGATCGTCACCATAACCGGCCCCAGGTCCACCGATGTCGGCCTCGCTCGCCACCGCGGCTACGAGGAGGCAATGATCATGGCTGGGCTGACCCCGTACGCGGCGGCGGAAGGTGACTTCACAGAGACCGGCGGTGCCGCAGCGATGAGATCACTGCTCGACAGCCACCCCGACCTCGACGCCGTCTTCGCCGCCAGCGACAACGCCGCAGCAGGCGCTCTACGTGTCCTCATCGACGCTGGCCGGTCGGTTCCAGGCGACGTGGCGGTGGTGGGCTTCGACAACCTCGGCATAGCCGAACGAACCGATCCGCCGTTGACCACCGTTCACCAGTCGGTCCAAGCTCTGGGTAAAGAAATGACCCGAATGCTCGTCGAGCTCATCGCGGGGCACGAACCGCCGTCCATCATCCTGCCCACGAAGTTGGTGCTACGCGACTCGGCATGATCAGCGAATCAGGCCAGCCGGTTGGGGCGGCAGGGACTCCGCAGGCAACGGGCTAACACAGGCGGAGTCAAGTAATCATGGCGACACTGCATTCTTAACCAGATCGTTGAAAACCTCGATCGGCTTCAGCCAGTTCAACGTCTGACGCGGTCTGCCATTCAACTCTGCGGCGACTCTATCAAGATCCTCCTGAGTGTGCAAGGAAAGATCCGTACCCTTCGGGAAATACTGCCGGAGCAGACCATTCGTGTTCTCGTTGCTCCCACGCTGCCACGGCGAGTGCGGGTCACAGAAATACACCGGCATCCCCGTGTGAACCGTGAAATCAGCGTGCCGAGCCATCTCCTTCCCCTGATCCCAGGTCACACTCCCACGCATGAACTCCGGCAACGTCTCCATCTTCGCCGCGAGCAGAAAAGCGACCCGGTCAGCGGTACGGTCGAACGGAATCCGCACCAGCATGACGAAACGGGTGGTCCGCTCGACCAGCGTGGCGATCTGGGACTTGTTGCCCTTCCCGATAATCAGATCGCCCTCCCAGAAGCCGGGAACGGCCCGGTCCTCAGCCTCCACCGGCCGCTCGCTGATGTTCACCATGTCCTTGATAGAACCCCTGGCCACCGCAGGACGCGACCGGTTCACCCGCTGCGTACGACCACGCCGCAGAGCCAGCTTCAGCTGCGTCCGCAGCTCCCCACGCGCCTGGAGGTACAGGCACTCGTAGATGGTCTCGTGCGACACCCACATCTCCGGGTCATCAGGATGATCCACACGCAACCTCTCGCCGATCTGCCGCGGTGACCACTTCTCCGCGAAACCGTCGTTGACCGCGTCATGCAACCGCTGCGAAGATTCCAGCTTACGTGGCTTCGGCCGTAGCCGATTCTCGTCGCAACGCGCCTGCGCCTCGACCGCACGGTAATCCAACGATCCGCCGTTCCGCGCGATCTCCCGAGCGATCGTCGAATGGTGCCGCTCGAGCAGCCTTCCGATGGCCCGAGCTGACGTCGAATCACCGCCCCGGATCAACTCCCGCGAGATCGTTTCTCGCTCCTCAACCGTCAACGGAGAAGACCCGCTCATCTACCACCCAATCACTCGACACCCAAGATCATTTTACCGGGTGTCGCCATGACCGTTTGACTCCGCCAACGGTAGCAACACCGCCCCGACCAGCTTCGCGCTCAACGGCACCACCTCTACGGGATCGCCCACCGATCCCACGACCGCGCCGCCGACCAGCCCACCGCCGACCACCGCGCCGCCGCCACCCGGCGACCCGACCTGGGGTACGGCGTTGCCGCCGGCGAGCGCGCCCAAGAGCCGGGCGTACGACCTGATCGCCACCGCCAACGAGAAGGGCTACCTGCCGGGAGTCGGGGAGTGCTCGGTCGAGATTCACGCCCGGTGCTGGACCTACGGCCCCGACGGCAAGGTCTACCCGACCTGGCACCCGACCCGGGACCCGAGCGGTTGCTACTTCGGCCACGAGCACGGTGACGATCCTCGGACCTCGGACCTGTACGGCACCGCCGGCTGGCCCGCCTTCGGCTACACCAGCGAGGTGATGCTGGACAACATGCCCGACCACAGTCACCGTCACGAGGACCACGTCGGGCACAAGGTGCTGGTGGTGAACAACAGCAACGTCATCCAGGGCGACAACGGCACCAGCTTCTTCCCGCCGCAGGGGCCAACCATCGCCGTCTGTGACATTCTGCTGAAATTCCACCAGGGCACCCACTCGCCGGACGCGTTCACCAACAACGTTCACGAGTTGCTGTTCAACTAGCGCTGCGTCGGGAGCAGCGGTGGCCCGGTCACCGAGGCCCGGTACAACGCGATGATCCCGCTCGGTCGACCCGGCGGCTTCAGCCCCAGCGAATGCCCCGGCTTCGGTCGTCCGTTCATCAACGTCGCACCCCCGGTGCCGGCGGACTCGCCGTCGGACACCCGATTGCTGGGCCGGTTGATCGCCGAGACCGGCTGTATCGACGCGATCCGGGAAGGGCGCACGCACTTCGACCCGCTCTACCCCAACCCAGTGCCGTTCACAGTTTCCGACATGGACGACTTCTGGTTCTCCGACGTGCAGGTGACGGGCTCCGGGCTGGACTTTCACCTCGCGCCGCTGTTCTACGTCGTCAACCCGTCCCGGTACTACGACCCGAGCCGGCCGAACAGAATGGGCCGGATCGTCGACCTGTGCTACACGGATCTGGCCGGTGGCGACTACTGCGCCGAGGCTCTACAGGTGACCCAGCAGACCGGCCAACAGGTGGCCTGGGACGATCGCCGATCGCCGTTCAAGGGCACCCTGCGTGAGTACCGGCCCGGCACCTTCTCGGTGCGCAACAGCGGGCCATCCACGGTCTACACCGACGTGTACGGACGCGACGCCTCTTCCACGCCGTTCCCCGGCTCCATCGAGCAGCACTTTTCCGGTAACACTGCAAGCGAGATGTACGTGCGGGGATCCATCAAGGACTACGCGACGACCGGAGTCCACGCCCCGAACTGACACCTCTGACCCGGGCACCTCCGGCCGCGGTACGCCGTGAGCCGGCCGGCACCGCACAGGGCGGACCATCGGCGACCCCGATGGCCCGCCCGTCGTCTGCACCCGACACGACGGCCGGGCAACGCCGGAGAAGCCCCGCCGCCGCCAGCCGTAAAGAATCTTGACAACGTCCCGCCACAGCCGAAGAGGTCAACGCATGTCTGTGCCAGCGCCCAGGGGCATCGTCGTCGAGAGGCCCGGCTGACCATGGTGCCCGCAGCGGTCGACGCCCGCCGGACCCGACACCGTCCGATGGCCGCGCTGTTCACCGGCGCGGCGGTGACCAACGTGTCGATGGTCGGTGCGAGCACGGTGAGCACCCTCGTCGGGGCGCAGTTGCTCAGCCCGCTGTGGAGCGGCATACCGAACGCGGCCGGGATCGTCGGCTCCGCCGTCGGCACCCTGACGCTCGCCGCCGTGCTGGCCAGACGCGGCAGCCGCTCCGCGCTCGTACTGGGCTACCTGGCCGCGGTCGTCGGTGCGGTCGTCGCGGGCGGTGCCGTGCTGGCCGACGCGGCGGGCCCGCTGATGGTCGGCATGCTGCTGCTCGGTGTCGGCAACGGTGCAGCGCAGCTGTCCCGGTACTGCGCGGCGGACCTCTACCCGCCCGAGCGCAAGGGTTTCGCGGTCGGCGTCGTCGTCTGGGCGGGTACGGTCGGTGCGTTGGCCGGGCCCAACCTGATCGCGCCACTCGCGCGGTTCTCCGCCGGGCTGGGTCTGCCGCCGCTCGCCGGGCCGTACCTCCTGGCGCTGGTCGGTGCGGGTGCCGCGGCGGCGGCGTCGGCGACCCTGCCGACGACCCGGGCCGGCACGCGGCGTGGCGACCCGGGGCCCGGTGCCGTGTCGGCCGGGGTTTGGCGACGCCCGGTGGTCCGTACCGCGGTGGTGTCGATGACCGCCGGCCAGGTGTCGATGGTCGCCGTGATGACGATGACGCCGCTGCACATGGACATGCACGGTCACGGCCTCGGCGCGGTAGGCGCGGTGGTCAGCGCACACCTGCTCGGCATGTTCCTGCTGGCGCCGCTGTCCGGGCACATCGTCGACCGGCTCGGGGCACGGACGGCGATCCTCGCCGGTATCGGGTTGATCGCTCTGTCCACGATGGTCGCGTTGGTGCCGGCGGCCGCAAGCGCGCAGCTGTACGTCGCGCTGTTCCTACTCGGTTGCGGCTGGAACCTCACCTTCGTCGGCGGCAGCGGCCTGCTCACTCAGTCGTTGACACTCGCCGACCGCCAGCACGTCCAGGGTGGCGTGGACGCGATCGCCTGGGGTGCCTCGGCGGTGGCCAGCGTCGGTGCCGGAATGGTGCTCGGCACCGTCGGGTACCCGGTGTTGGCGGTCAGTGCCGGTGCGGCGGTGCTGCTCCCGTTGTTCCTGCTGGCCTGGGCGGACGGCCCGGCGGCTGTCCCGTCCCCCGCCGAAGCCGAGGACCCACCGGACCGGCGCGGCGGGCAGCCGTGTTGCTAGCGCCCGCCGCGCCGGGGCCGGTCAACCGGGCGCGGAGGCGTTGCCGTCGGCCGGTCCCAGTGCGGTCATGTCGACGACGAGGTCGGCCCGGTCCCGGCCGGCCCCGATCAACCGGGCGTTCGGGTCGTCGACCGTGGCTACCCAGGCGCGGGCGGCGGCGGGTGACTTGCCGAACTCGACGTGCCGGCGGATGAGACGGTCCCGCCGTACGTCGTCGTCGAGTTGGCAGAACCACACCTCGGCCAGCAGCGCGCGCACCGCCGGCCAGGGCTCTGCCTCCGCGAGCAGGTAGTTTCCTTCGGTGACGACCAGCCGTACCGGTGGGTCCACCGCGATGGTGCCGGCCACCGGTTGTTCGAGGTCGCGTTCGAAACCCGGCGCCCAGACGGTCCGGTGCCGTTCGGTCCGCAGCCGGTGCAGCAGGGCGAGGTAGCCGTCGCCGTCGAAGGTGTCGATGGCACCCTTGCGGTCGCGTCGGCCGAGCCGGTCCAGCGCCGCGTCGGACAGGTGGAAACCGTCCATCGGCACCAGCGCCGCCGGGACCCCGACCTGCCGCAGCCCGGTGACCAGCAGCGCCGCCAGCGTCGACTTGCCCGCCGCCGGGCAGCCGGTGATGCCGAGGACGAGTCGGCCGTCGTGGGGGACAAGCCGGTGGGCGCGTGCGACGAGTTCATCGAGCATGCACCAGCTTAAGCAGCGCAGGGGACCGCTGGCCGACTCCCCGGCGGACACGGGTACCCACGCCCCGGCCCGCGACCCATTGACATCGAGACTGCGCGTAGTTAACACTGTCGATTCAATCCGGCAATCGCGTGGCAATCGTTTCAGGTGTTGTGTTAACGCTAACATCGGAGGCTCTGGATTCATGTCGGCTGCGGCGTCGCTGCCGTCCGGTGCCCGGTCGTAGGCGGCGGACCACCGGCATTGGCCGGACCCGACCAACTCCAACAGAAGGAGACCCGATGCCGAGGATCCTTGCCCGGCTCAGCGCCGTCCTTGCCGCCGCCTGCCTGCTGTTCACCTCATGGTCGGTGACCGCAGCGAGACCGGCTGCCGCCCTCGACCCGTTCGCCGGATACCTGATGGCCCACTTCACCGGGGAGTCGGCCAACGGCGAGCAGATCTATCTGGCGCACAGCACCGACGGGCTGCACTGGACCGACCTCAACAACGGCAGCCCGGTCCTGTTATCCACAGTAGGCACCCGTGGTGTGCGGGATCCGGTCCTGGTCCGCTCACCGGCCGGCGACCGTTACTGGATCATCGCCACCGATCTACGGATCGCCAGCGGCACGTCGTGGAACGACGCCGCCAACCGGGGCAGCACCTCGATCGTCGTATGGGAGTCCACCGACCTGGTCAACTGGTCGGCGCCGTGGCTACTCAACGTCGCCGGCGGTGTCGCGGGCGCCGGCAACGCCTGGGCGCCGGAGGCGATCTACAACCCGGCGACCGGGGACTACGTCGTCTACTGGGCGACCAACTCGGCCCGCAACGGGGTCACCAAGCACCGCATCTGGTACGCGCGGACCAGCGACTTCCGTACCGTCGGCACTCCGCAGCTCTACATCGACCGGGGCAGCGGCCAGGGCATCATCGACACCCAGATCATCGAGGTCCCGAACAGCGTCGGCGGCTACCGCTACTACCGGGCGTCCGCCGACGGTCACATCACCATCGAGGCGAGCAACTCGATCCTCGGCACCTGGACGACCCTCGGCAACCTGTCGCACCTGGGCATCTCCAACGGCACCGGCGGCGGCAACGTGGTCGAGGGCCCGATGTGGGCCCAGTTCAACGGCCGCGACGAGTGGGTGCTCTGGGTGGACCAGTACGCGACCGGCCGCGGCTACCTGCCAGTCACCTCACCCAACCTGGGCAGCACGGGCAACTTCCGGACCCGGTCGGACTACAGCATGGGCGGCAGCCGCAAGCGGCACGGATCGATCCTCAACCTGACCGCCGCCGAACAGAGCCGGGTGCTCGCCCGGTGGGGCGCCACCACCCCGGTCAACCGGATCCAGTCGTACAACTACCCGGACCGCTACGTCCGGCACGCCGACTTCGACGTACGGATCGACGCCAACGTCAGCCCGGCCCAGGACGCGCAGTTCCGGCTGGTGCCCGGCCTGACCGGCGGCTCGGGGCACGTCTCGATCGAATCGGTCAACTATCCGGGCCACTACCTGCGGCACTACGCGTACGACTTCGAGTTGGCACCCGACGACGGCTCGGCGGTCTTCGCCGCCGACGCCACCTTCCGCCGGGTCGCCGGCCTGGCCGACGCCGGATGGTCGTCGTTCCAGTCCTACAACTTCCCGGACCGCTACGTCCGGCACTACGGCTACCAACTGCGCCTCGACCCGATCACCGACGCACAGGCCCGCGCCGACGCCACCTTCCGCGTCACCGGCTGACTGGCCCGGTGGGCGGTGTCGCCGCAGCCGGAGACACCGCCCACCGGCGGCGCGGACCGGCGTCGACTGGTCCGGGCCGGCTCCGGTGGCCCACACTGACCTGGTGCAGAAGCCGACAGCGCCGGTACGGTCCGCCGTGGTGGTCAACCCGACGAAGGTCATCGACCTGGTCGGCCTCCGGGCGGCGGTCGACGCGACCCTGGCCGAGGCCGGCTGGGCGGCACCGATCTGGCTGGAGACGACGGTCGACGAACCGGGGCGGACGCAGACCCGGGAGGCGGTCGCGGCCGGGGTTGACGTCGTGTTCGCCTGCGGCGGCGACGGCACCGTGATGTCGTGCGTCGCCGGCCTGGTCGGCACCGACGTGGCGCTCGCCATCCTGCCGGCCGGCACCGGTAACCTGCTCGCCGCGAACCTGGGGCTGTCGACCGACCTCGCGGCCGGGCTGGAGGTCGCGGTGGAACGGCAGACCCGCCGGCTCGACGTCGGTCGGCTCGACGACGACCGCTGCTTCGTGGTGATGGCCGGCATGGGGTTCGACGCGAGCATGCTGGCCGCCACCTCCGAGCAGGCCAAGGCGCGGATCGGCTGGCCGGCGTACGTCGCCGGCGCGGTGCGGCACCTGCGGGACCGGCCGGTGCCGGTGCGGGTCCAGATCGACGACCAGCCAGCCGGTACGGACCCGGGCCCGCACCGTGCTGGTGGCCAACGTCGGCCGGCTGCAGGGCGGGATGACCCTGCTGGCCGACGCCGAACCCGACGACGGTCTGCTCGACGTCGCCGTGCTGACGCCGCGGACGCTGCGGCACTGGCTCGCGCTGGCCTGGGCGCTGGTGCGGGGTCGGCGACGGGTGCTGCGGATGCAGGTGTACCGGGGGCACGAGGTGTCGGTGATCAGTGACCGCGACCAACCCCGCGAACTCGACGGCGACCTGATCGAACCCGGCGCCACGCTGCGGGTGACGGTCCAGCCGGCGGCGCTCCTGCTCTGCGTGCCGCGTCCGGCGGATGACCCGGACCTGTCGGTGGACGCCGCTGCGGCCGCGCGGCGTGGCGCGGCACTTGTCGAACGTACCCGCCACGCGCGATGACCCTGCCTCGGGGCGGGACCGGCCCTGAATCTGTCGTTGCGACGGTCAGCCGTTGTCGCTGCGTCCCAGCCGGGCGAGCAGCCCGGTGTGCTGCCGCTGGTGACGCTCGGCCCGTCGGCCGAGCGCGTCCGCCCGGCCCCACCGCCCGGGTACGTCGAGCAACTCGATCCGGGGTATCGACGGCGGGAGATGCGGGTCGACGCCCAGGTGGTCCTGGTACGGGGTGAGATCCAGCATGGTGCGCAGCAGAAGCAGGACCGCTCCCGCCGACCAGCCCTGTGGGCTGCACGCCGTCGGGTACTCGACCGGATATCCGGTCAACTCGCGCCGGTAGCCGGCGAAGGCCTCCGGCAGCCGTCCGTCGAAGAACCCGGACGCCTCGACCATCCCTTCGGCGATCCGGGCGGCCTCCTCGCGGAACCCGTACCGGCGCAGCCCCCAGGCGATGATCGAGTTGTCGAACGGCCAGACCGACCCCACGTGGTAGCCGACCGGGTTGTACCGTGCCTCGGTCTCGGCCAGTGTCCGTACCCCCCAGCCGGAGAACATCGCCGGCCCGAGCAGGTGTTCGGCCACCTTGCCAGCCCGGTCCGGCTCGACGATCCCGCTCCACAGCAGGTGCCCCATGTTCGACGCCAGCGCGTCGACCGGGGTGCCGTCCGGGTCGAGAGCGAGCGCGTAGTACTCGCCGTCGGCCACCCAGAAGTCGCGGTTGAACCGCTGCTTCAGGTCGGCCGCCTCCCGCTCCAGCCGGTCGGCGTACGCCGGGTCGTTCCAGAACTGGCGGGCCAGCCTGGCGCCACGGATCTTGGCGTCGTAGGCGTAGCCCTGCAGCTCGCAGGTTGCCCTCGGCAGCGCGGACAGCCGTCCGTCGCGGTAGGAGATCGCGTCCCAGGAGTCCTTCCAGCACTGGTTCTCCAGGCCGTTGCGGGTGTTGCGGCGCCAGTAGGAGACGTAGCCGTTGCCGACCAGGTCCCCGTACTCGTCGATCCAGTGCAGCGCGGCCCGGGCCTGGCGTTCGAGCCCGCGGACCAGTTCGGCGTCGCCGCTCCACCGTTCGTACTCGTCGAGCAGGATCACGAACAGCGGAGTCGCGTCGGCTGAGCCGTAGTACGGGGTGTGCGGCTGCTCCTCGAAGGCCGCCGACTCGCCGTACCGGAACTCGTGCAGGATCTTGCCGGGCTCCTCCTCCCGCAGATCGTCGAGGCTGCCGCCCTGCAACGAGCCGAGCAGCCGCAGCACCGGGGGAGTGAGCCGGGGCAGGAACGGCATGGTCTGCAGGCTGATGAAGATGCTGTCCCTGCCGAACAGCGTCATGAACCAGGGCAGTCCGGCGGTCGGAATCGGCCCGGTGGCGGTCAGCGAGGCGTACCGCATGGCGGCGAGGTCGATCAGGCTCCGCTCGTACGCCGTGGTGAGGTTGGGGTTGTCGGCGAGCAGTTGCGGTGCCCGGTCGATCCAGTGCTCCAGTTCCTGGCGCACCTGCGGTCGGGCCCGGCGTCGGTAGGCTCCCCAGATGGTCGGCGACGCGGTGTCACCGCCGTTGATCACCGGTTCCACCCGGAGTTCGGTCTGCCACTGACCGCGCGGCTCCAGGGTGACGTCGAACGTCATGCCGTCGTCGTCGATCCGGGCCGGGAGCGTGCTGGAGATGACGGTGTCCCGCTGGAAGGTCTCCCGCCGGTAGCTGTACCGCAGCCGACCGTCGTCGTGGTGGACCGACTTCGTGCCGCGCTTGTGCTGGACGTCCTTGATCTCGAACAGGTCCGCGAAGTCGGTGTCCATGTCGACTCGCAGGGTCAGGGTTGCCGGCGCGATGTCGTGGTTGAGCACGGTGAGCCGTTCGACGAACGCCGCGCCGATCGACTGCTCCCGGATGACGGACAGCTTGGCGTCGATGTAGTGGGTGGGCCGGCCGGGCACGAGGAAGAACCGGGTCTCGAAGAAGTGCAGGTCGTCCTGGGACAGCGCGTTCAACCGGTGGCCGTCGATCCGGAGCACCCAGGTGGACAGGAAGCGCGTGTCGAACGAGAACAGGCCGGTCGGCAGGTCCGGTGAGGCGGTGACGTCACCGCGCTCGTCAGTCACCACGAAGGTGTTCCCGTCCAGGATGCTGACGGTCTTCTCGTTCATTTTCGGCGGCCTCCCTCCGGGTGAAGTCCCTTGGATGCAGCCCGGCCGGGACACTGCCGAACAGGACCCGGCAGAGCTGGTCCGCGAGCCCCAGGTCTCCCTCGACGACGACCGCGTTACGGAACAGCAGGGGGATGAACCGGTCCTCGCCCCGGGCCAACCGGTCGAAGCGGACCCGTTCGCTGCGGACGATCGAATCCGGCTCGGGCCCTGTCGACGACACCTGGACCTTCCCCGTTTCCAGGGTGACAAACCAGTGCGTCGTCCTGGTCTCCTCGTGTACGTCGAAGCGAACGGTGCCACGCAGCCGGGGTGGCAGCCGGGTCAGGACCGAGCTTGCGTCGCTGGCCAGCTGATCCAGCGCGTCTTCGACCGTGTCGACCATCCGGTCCCACCTCCGCACGCCGTGTGACGTTTCCGGTGCACCGTAGGCCGGGTCGCGGCCGGCCCGCATCACCCGCGTCGGGTGAGCTGCCCGGGGATCAGCCGGCCGGGGGATCAGCCGGCCGCGGGTGACTCTGCGGTGGACAGCAGGTCGACGAAGCGCCGGGTGTCGACGTTGCCGCCGGAGACGATCACGCCGGTCCGCCGTGGAGTCGGCACCGGTCGTCCCGCCAACAGGGCGGCCAGCCCGGTCGCGCCGCTGGGCTCGACGACGATCTTCATCCGGTCGAAGGCGAACCGCATCGCCGCCCGGATCTCGTCGTCGTCGACCAGGACGACGTCGTCGAGCAGCCGCTGGTTCACCGAGAAGGTCAGCTCGCCCGGCGTTTCGGCGGCCTGCCCGTCGGCGATCGTGCGCGGCACCGGGATGGTGACCCGCCGGCCGGCGGCCAGCGACCGCAATGTGTCGTCGCCGGCCGACGGTTCGACGCCGATCACCCGGATCCGGGGCTGCAGCCCTTTCGCCGCGATCGAGGTGCCCGCTGCCAGACCGCCGCCGCCGACCGGCACCAGCAGCGCGTCGAGCGGGCCGACCTCTTCGACCAGTTCGAGGGCTGCGGTGCCCTGCCCGGCGATGACGTGCGGGTGATCGTACGGCGGGACCAGGGTGAGCCCGCGTTCGGCGGCCAGCGCCGTACCGATGGCGACCCGGTCACCGGTGTACCGGTCGTAGGTGATGATCTCGGCCCCGTAGCCGCGGACCGCCGCCGTCTTGGCCGCCGGGGTGTCCTGCGGCATGACGATCACTGCGGTGCTGCCCAACTCCCGGGCGGCCAGCGCGACGGCCTGGGCATGGTTGCCGGACGAGTACGCGGCGATGCCCCGGGCCAGCTGGGCCGGTGACAGCCGGGAGATCGTGTTGTAGGCGCCACGGAACTTGAACGCACCGACGCGTTGCAGGTTCTCGCACTTGACGAAGACCTCGGCGCCGACCATGGCGTCCAGAGTGCGCGAGCGCAGCACGGGGGTGCGGTGCGCGGCGCCGGCTATCCGCGCGGCCGCGTCGCGGACGTCGGGCAAGGTGACCGGTGTCGAGTCCGTCAAGGTGCTTCCTCCCGGGGCGCTCATCTGACAGAGTTCCATACAGCGGCCGGGCGAGTCGCAGCCGGCCGGCTGGTGTCCATGCCGCATTGTCCGGGCGCGGCCGACACCGCCGACCCGTAGCGCGACGGTGCCGCTGACGGTGTTGCGCGCGGTGTCCGGATCTGCCCCGGATCTTTTCCGAAAATTTCGGTACCTCTGGTCTCGGCGCCGGGTGCCGGTACCGTGCTGCCATGCTCCGGTTCGCTGGTCAAGCAGCGGGTCGACCGGCATCGGTCTTGGTCGTTGAGTTACCGGAATTTTTCCGTTAACATCGCTCAACAGCACTTCGACCAACGTCGATGTGTGGCCGAGGTGTACCTGCCGGCCGCACTCCGCACCGAGAGGCATCCATCACCATGACCCATCAATCCGCCAGCAGACCGAGGAGAAGGGGACCGCGGGCCGCGTTGGCCTCCGCCACGGTGGTCGCCCTCGCCGCCGGTACCGCGCTGCTGTACGCGACCTCCGCCAGCGCCGCCGAGTCCACGCTCGGCGCGGCCGCAGAGCAGTCCGGCCGGTACTTCGGTGCCGCCGTCGCGGCCAACAAGCTCAGCGACTCGACGTACGTGAACATCCTCAACCGGGAGTTCAACAGCGTCACCGCCGAGAACGAGATGAAACTCGACGCCACCGAGCCGCAGCAGGGCCAGTTCAACTTCAGCAACGGCGACCGGATCGTCAACCACGCGATCTCCCGCGGCATGGCCGTCCGCGGCCACACCCTGGCCTGGCACTCCCAGCAACCCGGCTGGATGCAGCAGATGGAAGGCGCCCCACTGCGCCAGGCCATGCTCAACCACGTCACCCAGGTCGCCTCCTACTACCGCGGCAAGATTCACTCCTGGGACGTCGTCAACGAGGCCTTCGCCGACGGCGGTACCGGCGCCCGCCGCGACTCCAACCTGCAGCGCACCGGCAACGACTGGATCGAGGCGGCGTTCCGGGCCGCCCGGGCCGCCGACCCCGGTGCCAAGCTCTGCTACAACGACTACAACATCGACAACTGGTCCTGGGCCAAGACCCAGGCCGCCTACAACCTGGTGCGCGACTTCAAGCAGCGGGGGGTGCCGATCGACTGCATCGGCCTGCAGTCACACTTCAACAGCGGCTCGCCGTACCCGTCGAACTACCGCACCACGCTGTCCAGCTTCGCCGCCCTCGGCGTCGACGTGCAGATCACCGAACTCGACATCGAAGGCTCCGGCAGCACCCAGGCCAACACCTACCGCAACGTGGTGCAGGACTGCCTCGCGGTGTCCCGCTGCACCGGCATCACCACCTGGGGCATCCGGGACTGCGACTCGTGGCGCAGCGGCGGCACTCCGCTGCTGTTCGAGTGCAACGGCAACAAGAAGCAGGCGTACGACTCGACCCTCGCCGCGCTGAACGCCGGCGGCACCCCGCCGCCCACCACGGCGCCGCCGCCGACCACGGCCCCGCCGACCACGGCCCCGCCGCCCACCACGGCGCCACCGACTTCGCAGCCGCCGGGCGGTGGCAACTGCTCGGCCTCGGTGATTTCGCTCGACCAGTGGCCAGGTGGCTTCGTGGCGAATGTGCGGGTGACCGCCGGGTCCGCCTCGACCAGCAGCTGGACGGTCACCATGACCCTGCCGTCCGGGGCGGCGGTCACCAACGCGTGGAACTCGCAGGCCAGCGGTAGCAGCGGCACGGTGAGCTTCAGCAACGCACCGTGGAACGGCCAGATCGGTGCCGGACAGTCGACCCAGTTCGGCTTCCAGGGCACCGGCACCGGCAGCGGGATGACCCCGACCTGCAGCGCCGGCTGACGGCACCAACCCCAGGACGGGGCCGGTATGCGGGAGACCCCCGCGTACCGGCCCCGTCCGGCGTGCGGGGGCTCGGATCGGGTGCGGCCGGCGGCCCGGCGACACCCCGGTACCGGCCCGGCGCGGCGCTGTCGGTGGCTGCGGTTACGCTCGTCGGACGGTGGCCCGCAGGCCACCGTCGTTGCCCCGCCGGTCGGTCCTGCCCGTCGGCGAGGTGGGGCACCGTTGGCCGGCACCGGGAGTTCGACGCGTTGACTGCACAATCTGAGACGCTGTACGGAGCAGACGACCTCACCCACCTGGAAGGGCTGGAGGCCGTCCGCAAGCGGCCCGGCATGTACATCGGCTCCACCGACAGCCGGGGCGTCGGCCATCTGCTCAACGAGATCCTCGACAACTCCACCGACGAGGGCGTCGCCGGCCACGCCAGCCGGGTCGAGGTGACCCTGCACGCCGACGGTTCGGTCCAGGTCGACGACGACGGCCGGGGCATCCCGACCGACGTACACACCCGGTCCGGGCTGTCCGGGGTCGAGCTGGTGCTGACCCGGCTGCACGCCGGCGGCAAGTTCGGCGGCTCCGGTTACAAGGCGTCCGGCGGCCTGCACGGTGTCGGCGCGTCGGCGGTGAACGCGCTCTCGCTGCGGTTCGACGTACGGGTCAAGCGGGCCGGCCGGGTGTCGGAGATGTCGTTCCAGCGTGGCGTCCCGGGGGTCTTCGACGGCCCCGGTCCGGCCGCCGGCTTCACCGGGCAGTCGGGGCTGCGGGCGGTCGGCCGGATGAAGCGCGGCGAGGCCACCGGCACCTCCATCCGCTACTGGTACGACGCCCGCTACTTCGACGCCGGCGCCGCACTCGACGTGGCGGCCGTACGGACCCGACTGCGCAACACCGCCTTCCTGGTACCTGGGGTCACCTACGTGCTGCGCGACGCCACCTCCGGTGAACCGGTCGAGGAGGTGTACCACCATCCCCGGGGCCTGGTCGAGATGGTGGAGTTCCTCACCCCGAGCGGGGACCGACCGGTCAGCGGCACCCTGTTCATCACCGGCACCGGCACCTACAAGGAGAACGCCGCCGACGCCAACGGCGTGATGCAGTCCGACGTCGAGCGTCGGGCCGAGGTGGAGGTCGCCCTTGGCTGGGGCACCGGCTACGAGCGGACCGTCGAGTGCTTCACCAACACCATCCGCAACGTGCACGGCGGCACCCACCGGCGGGGGTTCGAACGCGGGGTGACCCGGGCCGTCGTCGACGCGGTACGCAACAGCCGCGGCCTGCTCAAGCCCAAGGAGGATCCGCCGACCGTCGACGACGTGCTCGAAGGCATGACGGCCGTGGTGCACGTGCGGATCCCGGAGCCCCAGTTCACCTCGCAGACCAAGGACGAGCTCTCCACCGCGGGCATCACCCGGGTGGTCCAGACGGTGGTGGAGCGGCACATCAAGTCCTGGGTGGAGGACCGCCGGACCCGTACCGAGGCCCGGACCGTGCTGCAGAAGGTGGTCGACGCGGCCCGGGTCCGGCTCACCCAGAAGCAGCAGAAGGACGCCGCCCGGCGCAAGACCGCCCTGGAAGGGGCGTCCATGCCGCCGAAGCTGGTCGACTGCCGGTCGACCGGCCTGCAGCGCAGCGAGTTGTTCATCGTGGAGGGCGACAGCGCGCTCGGCTCGGCCCGGATGGCCCGGGTCGCCGAGTACCAGGCCCTGCTGCCGATCCGGGGCAAGATCCTCAACGTGCAGAAGGCCAACCTGGCCGACACGTTGCGCAACGCCGAGGTGGCGGCGATCGTCCAGGTCCTCGGGTCCGGCACCGGGCGCACCTTCGACCTGGCCGCCATGCGGTACGGCCGGGTGATCCTGATGGCCGACGCGGACGTGGACGGCTCGCACATCCGGACGTTGCTGATCACCCTGTTCGCCAAGTACCTGCGTCCGGTGATCGAGGCCGGCCGGCTGTACGCGGCGATGCCCCCACTGCACAAGATCACCACCAAGGGCCGGAACGCGGAGACCATCTTCACCTTCACCGAGGCCGAGATGGAGCAGACCGTACGGCGACTGGAGCGGGCCGGGCGACAGGTGGTCACCCCGGTGCCCCGGTTCAAGGGCCTCGGCGAGATGGACGCCGACGAGCTGTGGGAGACGACCATGAATCCGGCGACCCGCTCGGTACGCCGGATCACCCTGGCCGACGCGGAGGTCGCGGACCGCACCCTGGAGTTGCTGATGGGGGAGAAGGTCGAGCCGCGCCGCAACTGGCTGATCGACTCGGCCGGCCGGGTCGACCAGGAGAGCATCGACGCCTGAGCAGGACCCGCTCGATCGAGGAAGCGCTGGAAACGTAGAGATGGCACGCAGCAAGAGCAAGCAGTCCGGGGTCGACCTGTCCGCGTTCGACCAGGCGGGCGCCCGGATCCTGGACAACCCGCTGGAGACCGAGATCCAGGACTCCTACCTGGAGTACGCCTACTCGGTCATCTATGCCCGGGCCCTGCCCGACGCCCGGGACGGGCTCAAACCGGTGCACCGGCGGATCCTCTACTCGATGAGCGAGCAGGGGCACCGCCCCGACCGGGGCTACGTCAAGTCGGCCCGGGTGGTGGGCGATGTGATGGGCAAGTTCCACCCGCACGGCGACACCGCGATCTACGACGCGATGGTCCGGATGGCGCAGCACTTCTCGCTCAACGTGCCGCTGGTCGACGGGCACGGCAACTTCGGATCCCCCGACGACGGTCCGGCGGCCAGCCGCTACACCGAGGCGCGGATGTCCCGCCCGGCGATGCTGCTCGTCGGCGAGCTCGACGAGGAGACCGTCGACTTCAAGCCCAACTACGACGGCTCGCTGACCGAGCCGAAGGTGTTGCCGGCGGCCTTCCCGAACCTGCTGGTCAACGGGGCGTCCGGGATCGCCGTCGGGATGGCGACCAACATGATCCCGCACAATCTCGGTGAGGTTGTCGCGGCCACCCGCTGGCTGATCCGCCATCCCGACGCGAGCCTCGACAAGCTGATGGAGTTCGTCCCCGGCCCGGACCTGCCGACCGGTGGTCTGCTGCTCGGCCTCGACGAGGTGCGGCGCGCGTTCGCCACCGGGCGCGGGGTGGTGCGGATGCGCGCCAAGGTGCAGATCGGCCTGCTCGAGGGCAGCCGTGGGCGGCAGGCGATCACGGTGACCGAGCTGCCCTACGGGGTGGGCACCGAGCGGATCATCGAGAAGATCACCGAAGAGGTCAACAAGACCAAACGGTTGCAGGGCATCGCCGACGTCAAGGACCTGACCGACCGGGAGAACGGCACCCGCCTGGTCATCGAGTGCAAGATCGGGGTCAACCCGCAGGCGTTGCTCGCCGATCTCTACCGGCTGACCCCGATGGAGCAGTCGTTCGGCGTGAACAACCTGGTGCTGGTCGACGGGCAGCCGCGCACGCTCGGGCTGAAGGAGCTGCTGGAAGCCTTCCTGGCCCACCGGTACGACGTCGTCACCCGACGTAGCCTCTACCGACGGAGCCGCCGCCAGGACCGACTGCACCTGGTCGACGGTCTGCTGATCGCCCTGCTCGACATCGACCGGGTGGTGCGGCTGATCCGTGGCAGCGACGACGCGCAGGCGGCGCGGGACGCGCTGATGGCCGAGTTCGGGCTGACCGCCGTGCAGGCCGGCTACATTCTGGACACCCCGCTGCGTCGGCTGACCCGGTTCGACCGGATCGAGCTGGAGGCCGAGCAGGATCGGCTGCGTGGCGAGATCGCCGAGCTGTCGCGGATCCTCGACGACCCGGCGGCGCTGCGGAAGCTGGTCTCCGATGAGCTGGCCAAGGTGGCCAAGCAGTTCGCCACCCCCCGGCGGACCACCCTCGTCGACGGCGACCTCAAGGAAGTGCTGGCCGCCTCGGTCCCGGCCGGTCCGCTGGAGGTCGCCGACGACCCCTGCCAGGTGATCCTGTCCGCCACCGGGCTGGTCGCCCGCACCGTCGCCGAGAGCGAGGAGTCGGTCGAGGACGCCCGGCGCAACAGCCGGGCCCGGCACGACGCGGTGCAGGCCGTGGTGCCGGCCACCGCCCGGGGCCAGGTGCTGCTGATCACCAGCACCGGGCGGGCGGTCCGTACCGACGTCCTGCCGTTGCCGGTGCTGCCGCAACGGTCCGGAACGGTGTCGCTGTCCGGCGGGATGCCGGTTGCCGAACTGCTGCCGTTGAGCGCGGGTGAGCAGGTCGTCGGCCTGGCTCCGGCCACCCAACGGGACACCCCGGGACTCGCGTTGGGTACCCGCCACGGCGTGGTGAAGGTGTGCGCGCCGGACTGGCCGGTACGCGCCGACGAGTTCGAGGTGATTGGTCTGCGCGACGGCGACGAGGTGGTCGGGGCCAGTTGGCTGACCGACGGCACCGAGAGCCTGGTGTTCGTCACCACCGACGCGTCGCTGCTGCGGTTCGCCGCGAAGCTGGTGCGTCCGCAAGGGCTCAAGGGGGGCGGCATGGCCGGGATCAACCTCGCGGCCGACGCCCGGGTGCTGTTCTTCGCCGCCGTACGGACCGACGACCCGGCGCACGGCGAGCCGATGGTGGTCACCTCCACCGGGCCCAACGTCAAGGTCACGCCGTTCGCCGAGTATCCCGCGAAGGGCCGGGCCACCGGTGGGGTCCGGGTGCAGCGGTTCCTCAAGGGCGAGTCGGGGCTGGAGCTGGCCTGGGTGGGTTCCCGCCCGGTCGGTGCCACCCGGTCCGGGGAGTCGGTGGCGCTGCCACAGCTCGATCCGCGCCGGGACAGTTCAGGCACCCCGGTGATGCTGGCCCCGCAGGTCGTCGGTCACCTGCTGGAACGCGGCTGACCACCGGCCGCCGGTCTAATGCCGGCGGCCGATCACCGACCCCGACCGGTCACCAGCCCAGCGGGGTGGCGGCCAGCCGGCGGTCGTACCAGGCGCGGATCGCGGCGACGGTGTCCGCCGGCAGCGGGCCGTCGGCGGCGCCGGCGATGCTGCTGGTGAGCTGCGCGACCGACCTGGTTCCCGGGATCACCGTCGACACCGCGTCGTAGCTGAGCAGGAAACGCAGCGCACCGGCGAGCACCCCGACGCCAGCCGGCAGCAGCGACCGGAACTCGTCGACCAGGCCGGCGCGCACCGCGACGTCCTCGCGCGACCAGCGGTCCCGGACGCCGGCGAAGACGCTGTCGGCGTGGTACCGGCCGGAGAGCCAGCCGGATTCCAGCGGCACCTTGACGATCGTGCCGGCACCCCGGTCGCGGGCCCGGGCCACCGCCGGCCACGGCTCCTGGTAGAGCGCCGACAACCGGACCTCGAACGCGGTGGACTCACTGGTGGACAGCACCAGATCCAGATCGGCGCTCCAGTCCACCGAAGCACCGTACGCCTGGATGACGCCCTTGTCCCGTAGCCGTTGCAGCACCTCGTAGTGGTCGCTGCGGCTGCCGTCGAGGATCTCCGGTGGCGGGTTGTGCAGCACCACGATGTCGACGTGGTCGACGTTCATCCGGCGGGCGCTGCGCTGCACCGACGCCTCGATCTCGGTGGCCGACCAGTTCTCGGTGCCGTCGGGCAGATAGCCGAACTTGGTGCAGATCACCGCCTCGTCCCGCCGTCGGCCGGCGAGGGCCCGGCCGACGTTGGGCTCGCTGTGGCCGTCCGCGTAGCCCGGTGCGGTATCGATGAAGGTGACGCCGTGGTCGAGTGCGGTGTGTACGATGCGTACCGCCTCGGCCTCGTCCGGCCCGCCCGGCCAGTGCGACGAGCGGCCCAACTGCCAGGCACCGAGACCGATGGCGCTAACCTGCATCCCGGTTGAACCAAAGGGTCGTGTCTGCACGAACGCACCTTTCACCTCGGATCACTGTTGACTGTTCGACAGCGTATCGACATCGATACGCGTGCGTGGCCCCGGCGCGGCTGCCTCGGCCGGCCCTACCGCTGCCGCCGCCCGCCGCCCGGGTCCGGTCCGGTCCGGCCGTACCCGCCAGCCGAGCAGCCCGAGCCCACCGAGCGCCAGCAGCACGTACAGGTTGCTGTAGACCAGCCCGGGCCCGGAGAAGTGCAGGTCCCACCCGCCCGGACTGGCCAGTACCCAACTGGTGCTGCCCACCAGGACCAGCCAGCCGGCGGCGGCCGTGAAGGTCGCCGACCGGCGGCCGTACCACCGTTGGTCACCGACGAGGACCAGCAGCGCCGGCACCCACCACACCCAGTGGTGGTGCCAGGAGACCGGGGAGACCAGCAGCCCGGTGGCGGCGCAGGCGAGCACCGCCAGCAGTTCGTCGCCGGCACGTGCGCAGCGGACCGCGACGGTCATCCCGGCCGCGCCGACCAGCACCGCGACCACCAGCCACGGCAGACCGGGCCGTGGTACGTCCAGCACCCGGGTCACCGCGCCGGACAACGACTGGTTCAGGATGGTCCGAGGGTCGCCGGTGACCCGGTCGGTGTCCAGCAGCCCGCCGGTCCAGAACCAGGTCGAGTCGGTCTGCCGCCAGGCGAAGCCGACGCCGATCGTGGCGGCGAACGAGACGGTCGCGGTGGCGGCGGCCCGCCACCGCCCGGTCAGCACCAGGTAGCCGATGAAGATCAGCGGCGTGAGTTTGATCCCGGCGGCGACACCCACCCCGAGCCCGTGCCATCGGCCGCCCCGGCCGGCGACCAGGTCGACCAGCACCAGCCAGGTCAGCAGCAGTCCTACCTGGCCGACCTGCAGGTGGCCGGCCACCGCGAAGATCGGCAACGCGCCGACCAGGCCGCTGACCGTCCACATCGGCCCTCGTCGGACGGGCGGCCCGATCCACCGCAGGGTCAGCCGGATGATCGCGACCAGCACCACCAGGCTCGCCGCCGTCCACCCCGCGACGGCGACCGGCATCGCGGCCACGGCCAGCGGCTGCATCAGCAGCGCGGCGAACGGCGGATAGGTGAAGCCGAGCGCGATGCCGTCCGGGGTGTGGTGGACCGCCCGGTACAGCTGCCCGTCACCGTCGGCGGCGGCGACCGCCCCCGCCCGGTACGCGGCCAGGTCACCCCAGAACAGGCCGGTGGTGTGGTGCAGCACACCGGCGGCGACGCCCAGCACAGCGGCGAACGCCCCGGCGAACAGCCAACTGCGTACCGCCGGTCGTCGGTAGCCCACCGGCGCGGCCCCTGCGCGGGCCACGTCCGCCGGCAGGGCATCGCGGGCGGTCACGACCGGCCGCTACTGCGCGCCGGATCGGCGGCACCCAGCACCAGAACGCTGCCCGCGCCGGCCGCCCCGCCGACGAGTTCGTCGTGCACCGGCAGCCCGCAGCTACGGGCCCGGGACAGCAGTTCGCGGCCGGTGTCGGTGGTCCCGTCGTACACCCAGACCAGCACCCGGCCACCCGCTCGCAGCAGGCCGGCCGCGCGGTGCAGCAGACCGACCGCGTCGTCGACGCTGAAGTAGTAGAGCACCTCGCGGAACAGGACCACGTCGTAGCGCTCGTCGGTCCGGTACGTCAACAGGTCCGCGGCCTCGAACGAGGTGTCCGGCCGGCGCAGCGCGCGGGCCCGGCGGATCGCCGCCCGGCTGATGTCGACACCGTGGTAGTGCCGGTACCCGCCGGGCGGTAGCGCAAGATTGACGGTCGTACCGCAGCCCAGGTCCAGGATGCGTGGTCGCGGCGTGACCCGTTGAGCGAGTTCCAGCGGGGCACGGTCACGCCCCTGGTCGAGATACCGCCACAACCCCAGCGCGTACTGCAGGTCCCACATCACGGCGTTCACCCGGGGGTACGGGCGGACCAGCACCGTCAGCGGCCAGTTGAACGCCCGGGCGGCGAGCCGGAACAACGGGTGGGCCATCACGCCTCCTCGGCGGTGGTAGGGCGGTCGGGGACCGGGACGAACCGCAGCCCGCGATCCAGCAGCCGGGGGATCACGGTGCCCAGCGCGGCGACCGTCTGCGAGCGGTCACCGCCGCCGTCGTGGCAGAGCAGCACATGGCCGGAGCCGGCGCGCGACAGGGTACGGGTGATCTGGCCGACGCCGGGTTCCTTCCAGTCGCTGGAGTTGACCGTCCAGTCGACCGGGGTCAGCCCGGCGTCGACGGTGGCCGCCAGCACCCGCGCCGACCAGCCGCCGCTCGGCGCCCGGAACAGCCGGGCGGCGACCCCGGTGGCGTCATGGATCCGCTGCTGGGCATGGTTGATCTCGCCGTGCAGCCGGTCGGCGTCGAGCGCCGCGAACGGCATCGGGTGGCGCAGCGAGTGGTTGCCGATCCGGTGGCCGGCGGCCACGATCCGGCGGGCCAGTTCCGGATGCTCGGCGACCCGGTCGCCGATCAGGAAGAACGTCGCCGGCACCCGGTGCCGGGCGAGCAGATCCAGCAGCGCGGGAGTCCAGCGGGGGTCCGGACCGTCGTCGACGGTGAGCGCGACCTCGCCGGCCCCGACCCGGAACACCGGCCAGCTGCGCCGCGCCGACGGGGTCACCGGCCGGAGCCGGTGAAAGGTCCGTACGCCGAGAAAGCTGGCCTCCAGCGCTTTCGCCCGCAGGATCGGCAGCTGGTTCACCGGCTCGTCCCCGGGGCCAGTCGACGGGTCGGGCCGAAGTCCGAGTCCAGCAGGAAGCGCACCCCGCCGACTGTGCCGCCGCAGACGATGGCCAGGTGGACCAGGAAGTGCAGGCCGAGGAACAGGGCGAGGAACGCGGTACCCCGTTCCCGGCGGACGAAGCCGGCCAGCCCGGGGTCGGCGACGGCGAACCAGGCCAGGGCGAGCCCTGGCAGGGCCAGCAGCACCGGGGTCAGCGCGGCCAACGGCAGGGTACCGAGCACCGCGGCGGCGGCCAGCACCCCGCCCGGCCGGTTGGCCCGCAGCCCGGCGGGGCCCCGTTCCCGTACCGCCACCGGCACCAGCATCTGGGAGCGGCCGAACTGCTTGCGCAGCATCGGCCAGAGCCGGCTGTCGTCGTCGTGCCGGCAGGTCACGTCGGCGGACAACCAGATGCCGTGCCGGTCGGCCATCCGATCGCTCAACTCCACGTCCTCGGAGGCGCGGAGCCGTTCGTCGAAGAACCCGATGTCGTCGAAGACCGAACGGCGGACCGCGCACAGCGCGAAGATCGCGGTGCGTACCCGGCCGGTGTTGCGCACCCGCCAGTAGTGGGCGTGCAGCAACCGGTACGCCTCGACCGGGCCGTCGTCGTACAACGGCTGGGTGAGGTAGACGCCGTGGACACAGTCGATGCCCGGCTCGTCAGCCATGATCCGCAGCGCGGTGGCGATCGCGGTCGGCGTCGGCGCGCAGTCGGCGTCGACGAAGAAGACCACGTCGCCGGTGCTCGCCTTGATCCCGCGGTTGCGGGCGGCGGCCGGGCCGCTGTTGACCGGGGTCTGCAGCAGCCGTACCGGGAACCGCCGGGCGATCTCCCGGGTCCGGTCGGTGCTCGCGTCGTCGATCACGATCACCTCCACCGGCGGGTGGGTCTGTCCGTACACCGCGCTCAGGCAGGCATGCAGGGTCCGTTCGCTGTTGTAGGCGGGGATGACGACCGATACGTGCGGGGGCACGGACACCACCTTGTCGAATGTCGGGACCGCCGGGAAGTGTGTCACCGTGACTGGCCGAGACGATAGTCGTAGTGACGATGGCGGTCAATTGGCGGTAGCTCGTCGTCCAGTGCGGCTCCAGTCACCTTACAGTCGTCGTTCAGCGCCGGTCGGCACAATTGCAAGGGCTCCCGGTGGTGCTCCGTGTCCGATTCGGTGTCGCCGCCAGTTCTGGAGAAAGGGCCGATAGGTGTCTGATCTGTTCACCGTCGATGATTGTGACGAGCTCTCCGTCAAACAGGTGCACGATCTGTACCGGCGGTACGTCAACCGGAGCCAGGTCGGGCTGATGACGTCCTTCGGTTTCGGTCGGGAACTGGTCGACCGGGCCGAAGGCGCCTACCTGTACCTACGGGACGGCCGTCGCATCCTCGACTTCACCGGCGGAGTCGGGGTGCTCAACCACGGGCACAACCATCCCCGCATCCTGGCGGCGCGCCAGCGGTTCGCCGAGCGGCAGCGGATGGAGGTGCACAAGACCTACTTCTCGCCGTACGTCGCTGCGCTGGCCCACAACCTGGCCGAGGTGCTGCCCGGTGACCTGAACATGTCCTTCCTGCCGAACTCGGGTGCCGAGGCCGTCGAGGGCGCGGTCAAGCTGGCCTACAAGCACCACGGTGGGCGACGGAACACCATCCTGCGCGCCGACATCAGTTTCCACGGCAAACTCCTCGGCTCCGGCAGCCTGACCGGCGGAGCGCAGAACCATTTCAAGTTCCCCGGCATCTCTGGTGTCGTGACCTTCGGCTATGACGACCTCGAATCGGTACGCGCTGCGATCGCCGCGCATCCCGACGATGTCTATGCCATCCTGATCGAGCCGTTCAGTGCCTCCACCATGCGCTGGTGCTCTGAGGAGTTTCTGCGCGGTCTGCGTGACCTGTGCACCGAGCACAAGATCGTGCTCATCTTCGACGAGATCTACACCGGCTGGGGAAAAACCGGTAGCCTGTTCTACTTCATGCGCTATCCCGGACTCCTGCCGGACGTGCTGACCACATCGAAGTCGTTCGGCGGCGGCAAGTCGTCGATCTCGGCGTACGTCGCCCGGGAAGCAATTTTCCGCAAGGCGTACGACAACCCGATGGACGCGCTGATGCATTCCACCTCGACCACCTACTACGGGTTCGGCGAGGAATGTGCCACCGCGATCGAAGCGGTCAACATCGCCGTCGAGGACGACTACCCGGGTCGGGCCCGCCGGATCGAGCAACTGCTGGCGCCCGGCCTGCGCCGGATCGCCAAACAGCACCCCGACGCGGTCGCCGACGTCGCCGGCTCAGGCGCGCTCTGGGGGGTGTTCATCGACGGCGGTCCGCGGGTGCTGGACCTGGCCGCGAAGCTGGCACCCGCCGGCCTGGCCCGGGATCCTCAGCTGCGGACCAAGGTGGTCACCTGCGCGGTGATCAACGCGCTCTACCGCGACCACGACATCTACTCCTACTACACCCTCAACGGCGCCAGCCCACTGGTGGTCGGCCCGCCGTTGGTCGCCTCCGACGACGACGTCGAGTATTTCCTGGACAGCCTGGACAAAGTCCTCGATCAGGGCCTCACCCGGCTGCTGACCCGGTTCGTCGCGCAGAAGGTCGGCTCGCTGTGGTGATCGCCGTGACCGGGGCGGCCGGCATGCTCGGCTCGTCGGTGGTGGCCCGGCTGGTCGCCGACGGCGTCGACGTGGTCGGACTCGACCTGCGGGAACCCGCACCCGGCACCGCCCCGCCCGGCTATCGGCACTTCACCGGCGACGTGCGGGACCCGGCCGCGCTGCGGCAGGCGCTGACCGGAGCCGCCGCGGTCGTGCACTGCGCCGCCGCGCTGCCCAGCTACCCGGCGGCGCAGATTCGCTCCATTGTGGTCGACGGCAGCCGGGCGGTACTGGACGCGGTGCGTGCCGCACGGGTGCCCCGGCTGGTCTACATCTCCTCCACCGCGGTGTACGGCCTGCCCCGGCAGGTGCCGACGCCGGAGGAGCACCCGTACGCCCCGGTCGACCCCTACAGCACCGCCAAGGCGGACGCCGAACGGCTGGCGGTCGGCTACCGTGACGCCGATCTGGTGCTGCCGGTGCTGCGGCCGAAGACGTTCCTCGGCCCCGGTCGGATGGGGCTGTTCTCGATGCTGTTCCAGTGGGCCCAGGAGGGACGCAACTTCCCGGTGCTCGGCGACGGCCAGGTCCGGATCCAGATGCTGCACGTCGCCGACCTGGTCGAAGCGGTGGTCACCGTGCTGCGGGCACCGGCCGAGGTCGCCAACGACACGTACAACATCGGCGCCGCCGAGTTCGGCACGCTGCGCGAGGACTTCCAGGCGGTGCTGGACGCCGCCGGGCACGGCAAGCGGGTCGTCGCACTGCCGGCCCGGCCCGCGCTCGCCGCCCTCGGCCTGCTGGAACGCACCAGGCTGTCCCCGGTGTACGGCCGGCTGCTGCACAAGCTGATGGATGACTCCTACGTGGACATCGGTCGGGCCCGGCAGCGACTCGGGTTCAGCCCTCGGTACAGCAACCGCGACGCGGTGCTGGAGACGTTCCGGTGGTGGCAGGGACAGCGGACGAGCGGTACGCCGGCCGGTGCCAGCGGCCGTACCAGCCGAGACCCGTGGCGGCAGGGTGTGCTCGCCGCCGCCAAGGTCTTCTTCTAGCCAGGAGGTGCCGATGCCCGCTGTCGAGGTCGCGGCCGAGCCGACATCGGTGTCCACGACACCGGTGGCGCCACCGGGCGCCCACCCGACCCGGACCGGTCGGTCCGGGTGGACGGCGCGCGGCGCGGCCGCCCGGATGGGGCGGACCACCGCCGACCTTGCCGCGCTGACCCGGCCGCAGCAGTGGCCGAAGAACCTGCTCGCCGTGCCGATCGCGCTGCTGGACGCTCCGGTCTGGACCGCCGCCGCGCTGGGCCGGGTCGGTTGGGCGGTGCTGCTGTTCACCCTGGCGTCGTCGCTGGTGTACGTGGTCAACGACGTCGCCGACCGGCAATTGGACGCCGGTCACCCGTCGAAGCGGTCCCGACCGGTGGCCAGTGGCCGGGTCTCTGCGGGCACCGCCTGGCTGTTCGCCGCCACGCTCACCGCCGCACTGGCGGCCGGCGTCGTCGCCGGACCCGCCCTGGCCTGGTGGCCGGTCGCCGGCTACCTCGTGCTCAACCTGGCGTACAGCCGGTGGCTCAAGCACGTCCCGCTGGTCGACATCTGCGTGGTCGCCGCCGGCTTCGTGCTGCGGGTGCTGCTCGGCTACGCGGCGACCGCCGGCCCGGTCTCGGCCTGGCTGCTGACCACCGTCTTCGCCACCTGCCTGCTGCTGATCCTGGGCAAACGCCGGCAGGAACTCGCCGTCGACGGCGCCGCGCACCGCCCGGCGCTGCGCGGCTACAACCTCAACCTCGCCGACCAACTGCTCACCGTGAACGCCACCGTCGCGGTCATCGGCTTCCTGCTCTACCTGCACTCGGACGCGCCGGTCGGTGTGCACCGCAACGCCCTGCTGCTGAGCGCCGTACCGCTCGTGCTGTTCGGGATCTCCCGCTACCTGCAGGCGGTGCTGGTCCGCCGGGGCGGCGGCGACCCGGTCCGGACCGTACTGCGGGACCGCCTGATCGTCGTCGCCGCCGCGTTGCTCGCCGCCAGCGTCGGTATCGCCCTGCTCGCCGCCCAGTACCCGTCGTTCTAGCGAATCCTTTCTCGAAAGTGGTCTCTTTCTATGCCTGACCCGCTCGTGTCGGTCATCGTGCCGAACTACAACTACGCCCGGGCGCTGGGGCTGTGTCTGTCCGCGCTGCGCGCCCAGACGTACCCCCATCTGGAGATCATCGTCGTCGACGACCGCAGTACCGACGACTCGGTGGCGGTGGCCGAGTCGTACGGCGTGCGGGTCGTGCAGACCCCGGTCAACGGTGGTCCCTCGGTGGCCCGCAACCTCGGCGCTGCCAACGCCAACGGGGAGATCCTGTTCTTCGTCGACTCGGACGTGGCCGCCAAACCCGACGCGGTGGCCAACGCGGTGGCGCTGCTCACCGAACGGCCGGAGATCGGTGCGGTGTGCGGCAACTACGACCCGGTGCCGCTGATCCGCGACAGCCTGGTCGAGGAGTACCGCTGCATGCAGCAGTCCTACTGGCTGATCGCCGACGAGGGGCGGATCTACACCATGTACACCGCGCTGCTGGCGATGCGGGCCGAGGTGTTCGCCGAGATCGGGCCGTTCAACCCGCGGCTGCGCGAGACCGAGAACGCCGACTACGGGTTCCGACTGGCCCGCCGGTACGAGATCTGGTTGACCCCGGCGGTGCGCGGCGTGCACGACCACGACCACGAGCTGCGGGTGATGATCCGCAAGGTCTTCACCCGCACCATGCTGCACATCCCGATGTACGCCCAGAACCCCACCTTCCCCGGCGGGCTGCGCAGCGGCCCACGGGCGTGGAGCAGCGTCGCCGCGCTGCTCACCGTGCTCACCGCCGTACTGCCGCTGCTGCTCGGTCCCTGGTGGAGCGTTTTGCCGCTGGCTGCGCTGGCCGGCTTCGTCGCCTGCGACTGGCCGATGTACCGGTTCGTCGCGGCCCGTCGCAACCCGCTGTTCGTCGGCTACTTCGTCGCCATGCACTTCCTGCTGAACGTGGTGATGGGCGTCGCCGCGGCCGTCGGTTTCGCCAGCTACCTCACGTCGCGGGCGTTCCGGCGGCTCTACGACAAGCCGGCCGAGGCGGTGTGACATGTCGACTCCACTGGTCTCGGTGATCGTGCCGAGCTACAACTACGCTGACTCGCTGGCGGTGTGCCTGCAGGCGATCGCCGACCAGACCTACCCGGCGATCGAGGTGCTGGTTGTCGACGACCGCAGCACCGACGACTCGGTGGCGGTCGCCGAGGCGCAGGGCGTGCGGGTGATCGCGCTGGCCGACAACGGCGGCTGCGGCCGGGCCCGCAACGTCGGCGTCGCCAGCACCAGCGGCGAGATCCTGTTCTTCGTCGACGCCGACGTGGCGATGGCCCCCGACGCGGTCGCCGAGGCGGTGGCCATTCTGCAGGCCGAGCCGGGGGTCGGCGCGGTCTGCGGCATTGAGGACCCGGAGCCGCTGCTGCACGACACCGCCGTCGCCCGCTACCGGGGGCTGCAGTACCACCACTGGTCGGCCAGCGGCGAGGGCAACGTCACCTTCCTGTTCCCGGCGATGTGCGCCATCCGGCGTCGCGTCTACCAGGAGGTGGGGCCGTTCAACCCGGCGTTGAAGCAGACCGAGGAGGTCGACTACGGGTACCGGCTGTCGCGCCGCCACCAGCTCCGGTTGACCTCCCGGGTCCGTGGCCGGCACGACCACGACCACCAGCTGGTGCCGTTGCTGCGCAAGCTCTTTCACCGGGCCCGGCTGCGAATCCCGCTGTACGCCCGGGCCCGCCGGTTCGCCACCGGCTTCGAGACGGCGTCGCGGGCCTGGGGCAGCCTGGCGGCGGCCGCCGCGGTGCCGGCGGTGGTATTGCCGGTCCTGCTCGGTCCGCTGTGGTCGGTGGTGCCGGTCGGGTTGTTCGCCGCGTCGGTCGCCGCCGACCGGCCGATGTACGCTCTGGCGCACCGGTTGCGCGGAGTCCGGTTCCTGGCCTTCTTCGTCGCGGTGCACTTCCTGGTCAATGTGACCATCACGGCGGGAGTGGCGGTCGGTACGCTGCAGTGGCTGGTGTCCCGGCCGTTCCGGCAGCTCTACGACAGCACCTTCCCCGCGGAGGCCACCGTATGACCGCTCAGGCTGCCGCAGCCGAGGCGCCGACGGCCACCGGCGGCGGCGCAGCCGAGCCGGGGCCAGGGCCGGGACCGTGGGGACGGTGGTGGCGGCGTTGGCTCGGCCGGGTGTTCCTGACCGGCTCGGCGGCGTGGCTGGCGTACGTGCTGGCCCACCGACTGCTCAGCGGCCGAGTCTGGTGGTGGGTGCTCGCCGAGCTGATGCCGCCGGTGATGTTCGTCGCCGTACCACTGCTGTTCGCCACGGCGGCGGCCGGCTGCCGGCGGACCCGCCGCCCGGCGGCGCTGATGTGCGCCGTGTCGCTGCTGGCCGGCGTCGGGCTGGCCGGAATCAACCTGCCCGGTCCGCTGCGGTCGGCGCCGCAGGTGCCGCCGGACGCGCTGCGGGTGGTCTCCTGGAACACCGGCTACTGGCACACCACCGACCGGGCCGACGACTTCTACCGGATGCTGCGGGACCAGCGGGCCGACGTCTACCTGCTGCAGGAGTACATCGCCGAGGTCGACGGCGTGATCGTGCCGATCGACGACCTCGAGCGGCTGCGCCGGGAGATGCCGGGTTTCCATCTGGCGGTCATCGGCGAGCTCGTCACCCTGTCCCGGTACCCGATCGTCGAGCAGACACCGCTGGAGGCCGACGGGCTTCCCCCGGCCCCGGACGACTTCACCGACTTCTGGCGTTACCAGGTGCTCCGTACCGACCTGCGGGTCGGCGACCGAGTGCTGTCAACCTACAACGCGCACCTGCCGGTGCCGTTGTGGGCCGGCGGCCCCGGCCTGTTCACCGGGGAGTTCCACCGGACGATTCGGGAACAGCATCAGCGCCGCGTGCCGCAGTTCCGGGCGCTGGCCGCCGACGTGGCGGACAACGACAACCCGGTGGTGCTGGCCGGGGACCTGAACACCAGCCCCGCGATGGGTGACCTGCGCCGCCTGCCGCCCGAGTTGCGCGACGCCGAGTCGGTCAGCCGGTCCGTCTACCTCGCGTCGTGGCCCACCGAACAGGTGTCGTCCTGGCGACTGGACTGGGCGCTGGTCTCCACCGGGGTCACCGTGCACCGGTACGAGTTCGGCGACGCCCGCGGCATGTCCGACCACCGGCCGCAGACGCTGTGGGTGTCGTGGTGACCGGGCACCCGACGGTGTCGGTGGTGATCCCGACGTACAACAAGGCAAAGACCCTGGCCGACTGTGTGCGGGCGGTGTACCGCCAGACCTGCCAGCCGGTCGAGGTGATCGTGGTCGACGACGCCAGCACCGACGGATCCCGGGAGATCGCCGCCGGGCTGCCCTGCAGGCTGATCTGCCTGCCCACCAACCAGGGGGTGTCCGCCGCCCGCAACGCCGGTGCGGCGGCGGCCATTGGTGAAGTGCTGTTCTTCGTCGACTCCGACATCGCGCTGGCGCCGGACGCGATCGGCAACGCGCTGCGGGTTCTTCGGGAGCATCCCGGGTGCGCGGTCGTGCAGGGCATCTACGACGCGGAGCCGCTGGCCGCCGACGGCCCGGTGGAGATCTACAAGACCCTGTTCGAGCATTACTGGCGGCGGCAGCGTGACGGTGTCGCGGATGCGACGTTGTTCGCGTTGACCGCGATCCGGCGGCAGGCGTTCGACGACGTGGGCGGCTTCGACGAGCGGCTGCGCGACGCGGAGGACATCGAGTTCGGCACCCGACTGCCCGCCCGGTACGAGATCCGGATGAGCGCCGACGTGGTGGGCCGGCACGACGACGTCGACCGGCTGCGGCCGTTCCTGGCCGAACACGTCCGCCGAGCGGTCAGCTACGGGGCGTTGCTGGCCGGCGTGCTCGCCGCTGACGACCGGCGTCGGGTGCACCGCGCCGATGGGCACCGGCCCGACACCGCGCGTCCCGCTTCCGGCGTCGACGTCGGTGCGGTGGCCGCGATGCTGTGCTGCGCGGCGACGGCCGTGACCCTGCCGCTGGCCGCCGTCGCCGGCTGGCTGTTGGCGGTGCCGGCGGCCACCTTCACCGCCTTCACCCTGGTGGACGGGGCCCTGTTCCGCTTCGTTCGGCGCCGGAAGGGAAACCGGTTCCTGGTGTACTTCGTCGCGATGCACTTCCTGATGCACACCACCCAACTGGCGGGGATGACCGTCGGATTCGCCGCCGGGCTGGTGCGCTCGACCCGTCGCCGACCGGCCCGGTCGGCGACGGCACCGGAGACGGGCCGGTGACCGGCCGGGCCGACGAGGCCGGTGGCACGGTGCCGGGCCGTCCGCAGAGCGCGGTGCCGTCGTCCGGCCGGTGGGGTCGTTGGTTGCGGGTGGCGAACCGGGTGTTCGTCGTCGTGTTCATCGCCCTGCTGGTGGTCGGACTGATCACCGTGCTGCGGACCCAGGACTGGGCACCGGTCCGCGAGCTGGCCGGGTCCCTCGACCCGGTCGCCGTCTACCTCACCGTCGGCGGTGCCTTCGCGGTCAACTGCGTCGGGCTGGTCTTCGGGGTGCTGTCCTGGCGGGCGCTCTTCGTCGACCTGGGCGCCCGGGTCGACACCTGGACGGCGGCCCGGATCTTCTTCGTCGGCTTCCTCGTCAAGTTCGTGCCCGGGCGCTTCGTCGCGTTGCCGGTGCTGGTCCGGATGGGCAAGGCGGTCGACGTCGGTCCGGTCCGGCTGGCGTCGGTGTTCGTGCTCAGCTGGAGCATCGTCGCGCTCACCGGGCTCACCGTGGGGATCGCCGCCGGCCCGTCGGTCGCCGGCGGCGGGATGTGGTGGATAGCCGCCGCCGCGTTGCCGGTTGCCATCCTGCTGATCCGGCCCGACCTGCTCGATCGCGGTATCCGGCTGGCCGCCCGGGTGCTGCGCCGGCCCGCGCCGCAGGTCCGAGCCTCAGCCGGTGGGGTGCGTCGGTCCATCTTGGCGCAGGCGCTGTCCTGGATCATCTCCGGCCATCACTTGTGGCTGCTTGCGGTCGTCGCCGGGGCGCCGGCCGGCCGGTCGTACCTGATCTGCGTCGCCGGGTTCGCGCTGGCCACCGTCACCGGGTTGCTGGTGATGGTCGCGCCGGACGGCATCGGGGTACGCGAAGCGGTGCTCGCATTGGCTCTCGCGTCGGTGATGCCGTTGCCGCTGGCCGGCACCGTGGTGCTGGCCAGCCGGCTGGTCTGCGTGTGCAGCGACGTCGCGGTCGGAGCCGGCGGGCTGCTACTCGCCCAGTACCTGCACCGGCGGCGAAGGGCGACCGGCACCGTGCTCACCGACCCGGTGCCGGTGCGCTGACCGCGACCGGGGCGGTGCCGGGCCCGGTGCCGCCCCGGTCGCGGTCCGCCGCATTCAGCCGGGCCCGGATCTGCTCGGCCTCGGGAGCGCCGATCGCACTGAAATGGGCCAGCGCGTGGCACCAGTGGTCCCAGACGTCGTCGGGGGTGTTGCCCCGGTCGGTGGCCGTTCGTCGCCGGTCGGTGTCGGCCAACCGCTGCCCGGCACGGGCCAGTCCGGCGTGTGCCCGGGCCTGCTGCGTCCGGTCGCCGATCTGCGCGGAGATCGACAGCGCCTGCCGGTAGTGGTCCCGGGCCGCGGTGGCGTGACCGACCTCCATCAGCGCGTCCGCCAGTCCGACCAGCGCGGACGCCGCACCCATCGGCTGACTGGTGTCCCGGTAGATCTCCAGGGCCTGCCCGTGATGGTCTGCGGCGGCCCGGAAGCTGCCCAGCCGGGCATGCAACTGGCCCAGCGAGTCCAGCGCGAACGCCAACCCCACCCGGTGCCCGATCCGCTGGCACAGGACGATCGCGTCGGACAGGTGATCGGCCGCCTCGGCGTAACGGCCCTGCAGTACGGCGATCCAGCCGAGGTTGCCCAGCGCCATCGCCTCGCCGTGCGCCTCACCGGCCTCCCGCAGCAGGCCGAGGGCCTCCCGCAGATGGGCGGTGGCCTGGTCGTACTGGCCCTGCTGGCCGTGGAAGACGCCGAGGTTACCCAGTGCCCGGGCCTTCCCGGCACGTTCGCCGGTCTGCCGGTAGAGCACCAGCGCGCGCTGGAGATGGTCGGCGACCAGCTGCCGGTGCCCCTGCATCCCGTACACCACGGCGATGTTCGTCATCATGTGTGCCTGCGAGTCCCGGTCACCGATGATCTCGGCCGCGAGTAGACCGTGGTGGTGCACGGTGACCGCATCCGGGTAGTGGCCGGCGCCCTCCAGGTAGCGGAAGATGGTGAGTACCAGACGCCGGGCATGTTCCGGCCAGCCGTTCCCGGCGGTGTGCACGACGGCGCCGACCAGGTTGGCCCGTTCCTGCTCCAGCCAGGCCCGGGCCGCGGCGGCGTCGAGCAGCGGCCGCGCCGCGACGCTCTGGCCGGTCACCGCCGGCCGCCGGTGTCGCTCGGCGGGGAAGAGCAGGTCCATGGCGGTCGCGGCGGTGTGCAGGTAGTGGTCGAACAGGACGGTCATCGACCGGTGCCGGTCGACCGGTGACTCCTGCTGGCCGGCGAGGTCCACGGCGTACGCCCGGAGCAGGTCGTGCATCCCGTAGCGGTGGCCGGGCCCACGTTCGATCAGGTGGGCGCGGGCGAGCAGCTCGAGCAACCGGCGGGCGTCGGGCACCGAGGTGGCGGTGATCGCGGCGGCGGCGTACGGCTCCAGATCAGACCCGGGATGCAGCCCCAACAGCCGGAACGCGCGGGCGGCGTCGGCCGGCAGATGCAGGTAGGACCAGGAGAACACCGCGCGTACGCCGGTGCGCCGGTCGCCACCGGCGTCGAGCAGATCGAGGCGCCGATGCTGATCGGCGAGCTCGCGGACCAGCTCGACCAGTGGCGCGGTGGGGCGGGTGGCCGCCAGCTCCGCGGCCACCCGCAGGGCCAGCGGGAGACGGGCACAGTGCGCGGCGAGGACCGCGGCGGCGGTGTGTTCGACGGTGGCCCGGGCACCGATCAGTCGGTGGATGAGCGCCACCGCCTCAGCCAGCGGCAGCGGATCGAGGCCGACCCGGCGGGCGCCGTGCCGGGCGACCAGCCCGGCCAGCGAGTCCCGGCTGGTGACCAGGACGAGACAGGACGGCGAGCCGGGCAGCAGCGGCCGGACCTGCTCCGCCGACGCCGCGTTGTCGAGCACCACCAGCATTCGCTGTCCATCGGTCAGGCTGCGGTAGCAGGCCGCCCGTTCGTCGAGGTCCAGCGGCAGGTCCGGACCGGCCACGCCGAGGGCCCGCAGGAAGCCGGCGAGCGCCTGGCCCGGGGAGACGGGCTGCTCGGCGTCGTAGCCCTGCAGATCGACGTAGAGCTGGCCGTCGGGGAACCGGTGCCGGACCCGGTGCGCCCAACGGACGGCGAGTGCGGTCTTGCCGACGCCAGCGGTTCCGGACACTGCGGCGACGGTCACCCCTGACGACCGGTCCACGTCGTCATCGGTCCGCCCCTGGGCGTCGTCGAGCAGTTGGTCGAGCTCGGCCAACTCGGTGACCCGGCCGGTGAAGTCCGGGATGTCGGCCGGCAGCTGGGCCGGTGCCGGCGCCGGCACCGGTTCGGGCGCTGCCCGGCCGGGTTCGCCGCCCGAGGGTCGGGCATCTGGGGCTGCGGTCAGCTCGTCGTCGTGCAGCAGCGCGGTGTGTGCGGCGGTCAGCTCGGGCCCGGGATCGACGCCGAGCTCGTCGGTCAGGTGCCGGCGCACCCGGTGGTACGTGTGGAACGCCCGGGCACGGTGTCCTGCGGCGTGGTACGCCCGGATCAGTCGGGCCTGGGCCGCCTCGTCCAGTGGCTGTGCGGCGGCGGCCTCCTCCAGAGCGGGCACCGCCTCGGCGGCCCGCCCGGCGGTGATCATGATGTCGCCGTACCTTGCCAGGGCGGTGTGCCGCTCCTCGAGCAACGCGACGACCCGGGGATGCTCGGCCAACGTCGGGATGTCGGCCATCGGCGGGCCGAGCCACAGTCCGAGGGCCTGTTCGAGTTCGTCGGCCGCACGACTCAGCTCGCCGTTGCGCTGCAGACCGGCTGCGGCGGCGAGCCGGTGGCGGAAGACCCCCGCGTCGACCTCCGAGGCGGGTAGCCGCAGCGCGTAGCCGTCCCCGACCTGGGGGAGCACCGTGCTCGGAGCGCGGGGCGGCCGGTCGGGTTCGAGCCGTCGCCGCAGGTGTTTGATGTGGGTCTGGATCACGTTCCGGGCAGTCGGTGGCGGCTGCCGGTCGGCCCAGACCGCATCGGAGATCTCTGCCGCTCGCACCGGTTGTCCGGCGGCGATCGCGAGCAGTCCCAGGATGGCCCGTTGAGCCGTTGGTCCGAGATCCAGTTGTTCACCATCGCGCCAGGCGCAGACCTGACCGAGGACCCGGATACGCAAAGTCGTCACCCTCGCCGGTCGTACCGAATGCCGCCGCTCGGAACGGGTTGGCCGTGTACGTCGGTCGGCTGGGCTCAACCTACGTCTATGTCGCTCGGCAATGCAACGCTAGCTCTCGAATGACCCAGTCGAATTGCCGAATCGTCGGTTATCGGGTGTCCGCAGTGGAGAATCAGGATGTGGGTCGGATCTCTCTCCGTCGCGTGTCGGGTACTGCGGTGACCTGGTGGCATCGCCCGTGTCGCCGGGCGTTGGCGCCCCGCCCGGAGCGCCAACGCCCGGCGGATGGTCACTCCTCCTCGAACTCCTCACCCGAGTCCTCGTCCCCGCCGAACGAGTCGAAGACCTCGCCGGCGATCATCCCGCCGGCGAAGCCGAGCGCGGCGCCGCCGACCGCGCCGGCGACGACGCCACCCATTCCCGACCCGCCATGGTGTCCTCCGTGATGCCCGCCGTAGTGCCCACCGGGCGCGCCGTACCCGCCGATCAGCGACTGGCGCTGGGAGAGCGCCTGGCGTACCCAGGTGTCGACCTGGGCGGTCCAGTCCACCTGGTCGGCGTCTGCGTGGCTGACCCGGTATCGGCCGTACGAGTCGTGCCCCGGCCGGAAGAGACCGCCGCGCTTGTCGAACTCCAGCACGACGTCGACGCCGTACTCGCTGGCCACGAAGGTCAGCTCGACCTCGTTGATGCCGCCGGCGTACTGGGGTGCGGCGTAGTACTCGATCTCCTGGTAGAACGGGAGGGTCTGGGGCACGCCGTGCAGCCGCCCGTACTCCAGGTCGGCGCCCTTGAAGGCGAAGCCGAGCCGGGCGAACGCCTCCAGGATGTGCTCCTGCAGCGGCAGCGGGTAGATGTGCACCGCGTCGAGGTCGCCCCGGTCGATCGCCCCCGGGATGGCGACCTCGGTCCGCAGACCCATGGTCATGCCGTGCAGGCGCTGCCCGTAGAGGTCGGTGACCGGGGTCTCCCACGGCACCGGGAACTGGAAGGGCAACGACAACTGCTGGCCTTCGCGCAGGTGGATGCCGCCGGACACGGGGAACCGGTGGAACTCGGCCAGGGCGTTGTGGTCCTCGCCGCCGGCCTCCACCTCCACCCGGGTGACCAAGCTGACCGTGATCTGGTCCAGCTGCACGTCGTGGCTGCCGCCAGTGATGTTCACCTGCCCGGTGAGGGCCAGGCCCGGCCGGGTGTTGGGGTTCTGCAGCACCGTGTCGACGCTGGGAGCGCCGATTCCCAGAGCACCCAGCATCTTCTTGAATACCACGTACGTTCCTCTCGTTCTTTGATTGGCAGGCCCGTGTCCTGCCGGCACCGGCACATCGGACATCCAGTGTGGAAATTGTGGGTGGTGTTCAGTTTATCCTGATCGACCGTGACGGGTTGTCGGCGTGGTCCGGCGATATCGCGTGTGACGGCCGGACAATATGAGAAAATACGTCTTATGCCGGATTTCGTGGTGACGGCGGACTGGCCTGTCTCCTGGTCGATAGCCGCGTTCGCGATCGCCGGGGTGGTGACGGTGGTCGGCGGGATCCGGCTCGTCGCCGTGGGTGACGCGCTCGCCGACCGGACCGGCTTGGGAGAGGCGCTCTTCGGCGCGGTCTTCTTCGGACTGGCGACCTCGCTGTCCGGGATCGTGATGACCGCGGTCACTGCGATCAGTGACGCTCCGCAACTGGCCTACAGCAACGCCGTCGGCGGCATCGCCGCGCAGACCACCGCTATCGCGGTGGCCGACCTGTTCTACCGGCGGGTCAACCTCGAACACGCCGCCGCTTCGCTGTCCAACCTGCTCTTCGGCTGCCTGCTGCTGGCGCTGCTGGCCCTGGCCCTGCTGGCCACCTACACCCCGGACGGCGCGGTGGTCGGCGTCCACCCGGTCTCGATGATCATGGTCGGCTGCTACCTCGGCGGCGTCATGATCGTCCACTCCGCCGACGTTACGCCCTACTGGCAAGCCGTCGACACCAACGAGACCCGCCGGGATCTGCCGCAGAGCCATGGCCTCCTCGACGACCGTCCGCTACGTCGGCTGTGGGTGCGGTTCGCTCTCGTCGGGCTGGCCGTCGCCGCCAGCGGCTGGCTGACCGCCCTCGCCGCCGAGAGTCTGGTGCAGTCGACCGGGCTACGGGCCGGATTCGTCGGCGGGGTGCTGATGGGTCTGGTCAACGCGTTGCCGGAGACGATCACCGCAATCGCCGCGGTACGGCGCGGCGCGGTGACCCTCGCGGTCGCCGCCATCCTCGGCGGCAACTGCCTCGACGCGCTCAACCTGGTGGTCGCTGACGTCTTCTACCGCACCGGGTCGATCTACCACGCAGCCGGTCCGGACGAACTGTTCCTCACCTCTGCCGCGCTACTGATGACCACGGTGCTGCTCGGTGGGCTGCTGGCCCGGCAGGTCCGCGGCTGGGGTCGGCTGGGTTTCGAAGGCACCCTGCTGTTCGGCGGCTATCTCGCCGTGGTCGCGGTGCTGGCCTTCTGACGCCAGCGTCAGCACCACCGGACCGTCGGTCACCGGCCGGCCGGGCGGGCCAGGCTGATCACCGCGGTGACCACCGCCCCCGGCCCCGGTTCGGCACGATCGATGATCAGCTCGGTGCACAGCTGCCGGCAGATCCAGATGCCCCGACCACCGGCCTGCGCCTGGTCCGGTGGAACGGTCCCTACCTGAGGGTCGCGCATCCCCGGCCCGTTGTCGCTGACCTGGCAGTACAGGATGTCCTCGCGGCGCCACAACCGGAGCCGGCCGCTGCCGCCGCCGTGGCGTATCGCGTTGGTGGCGAGCTCCCCGGCGACGATGAGCAGATGTTCGGTCTGCTCGGCCGAGATGTCCAGCCCGGGAGCGTGTGCGCTGAGCGTGGCCCGCAGGCCGTACAGACCGTCCCGGTCGAACGGCTGGTCGACGGCACCGTCCGGGGACGGATCGTCCGTCGGTCGTCCCCCGATGCCGAGCGAGGTGGGATCAGGGCTGCTCATGGCGTCTCTGTACCCGGAGTTGAGCCACGTCATCCGCGCCGACCAGAGCCAGCACGGTACCGACCAGCCGTCGGCAGGACACCGTCATCCGGCGCGATCTCGGCAACGCCCGTGCGGCAGCCAGGATGATGCCGGCGCAGGCGCCGTCGATGTAGTCCAGCCCGGTCAGGTTGATGTGCAGGTGGCGGTCGATCCGTACCGACTCGGCCAGCGCCAGCTCGAGCACGTCCTTGTACCGGTAGTCCAGCTCACCGGCGATGCGCAGGCCGGCCGGGCTGTACTGCCGGCAGATCCGCAGCAGTGGATGCTCCAGGTAGACCTGAGCCGCGACGGTCCTGGGATGTGCCCGGGCGGCGAACGCCAGCGTGACGGCGTCGAACCGCTCCCGGTCGTACTGGCAGATCAGACAGAGCTGGCCGTGCGCGAACAGGTCGGCGACCAGCGTCTCGAACTCGACCAGTTGATCGGCTGCGGCGGCCGGGCGGGTCGCCCAGCACATGTCGGCGGTCACCCGCAGGCCAGCGTAGCCCTCGTCGCTGGCCTGCCGGGCCTCCCGCGCGAGCGTCCGCACCATCGCACCGGCGTCGGCCGGTGCCCCGCCGAGCAGCGACTCGGTGGCCGAGGCGATGCGCAGCTGGCCCCGGCGCAGCGCCGGGGCCAGGCCGTACCGCGCGGTCGTGCAGCTCACCGGTGAGCTCGTCCGGGCTCACCGAGTCGGTCCAGCAGACCACCTTCTGCCCGGCCCGCAGCCCGCCACGCACGAAGGCCGCCACCAGGTCCAGTCGCTCCTCCTGGTCGGAGAAGGTGAGACAGGCATGGTCGCCGGCGCCGAGCGTGCCAACCGTAGCCGTGTCCGCCATCGTCGATCCGCCTTGTCCGTCATCGGGAGGATGCCCGCCACCTTATGCGTTGCACCCGGTCGCACCCGGACACGCCCCCGTCGAGCCGTCGATTTGAACGTCCGCCGTGCACTGCCCGTACCACCGGTGGCAGAGCAGACGGCACCGGATCTGACGGGGGCGCACGTGATCATCGGAGAAGGTCCGGCCAGCGGTCGCGCCGCAGGTCGGTCCGGTCGACGCGCCCACTCCCGAGGCCGCACACCCCGTCGGTCACTGCTCGGCGTCGGTTTGTTCGGCCTGCTCACCGCCGGTGGCCTCGGCTACGGGTGGCGGGCTGCCGCCGGTTCGCCGGTGACCGGCGGTCGGGTGGCGGCGGGTGGGCCGGGTACGGTGGTGGCCGTGCCGACCGCTGCGGTGCCGACCCCGGACGTCGTGACGGAGCAGCGCCGCCGGGCGGCGCTGGCGGCCCGACAGGTACGCGGGTACGCCGCCGGGCTGCCCGGCCAGTTCAGCTTCGCGGTGGTCGAGCGCGGCACCGGGACCGGTTTCCGCACCGGTGACGAGCTCCGGTTCCAGACGGCGAGCATCGTCAAGGTGGAGATTCTCACTGCCCTGCTGTTGGACCGGGACGGGACCCCGTTGACCGCCGTGCAACGCGACCGGGCCGAGGCAATGATCACAGCCAGTGACAACGCTGCGGCCAGTGAACTCTTCGCCGCCATCGGTGGCGTCGCCGGATTGAACCGGGTCAACACCGAGCTCGGCCTGACCCGGACCCGACCGAGGTCGGCCTGGGGGACGACCGTCACCACGTCAGCCGACCAGGTCCGGCTGCTCCGAGGGCTGGTCGACGAGGAGAGCCCGCTGCGACCGGCGGACCGAGGCCTGGTGCTGGACCTGATGGGTCGGGTGGTCGACGGACAGCGGTGGGGGGTGCCGGCCGGTGCCGGTACGACCGGCTCCCGTACCTGGGTGAAGAACGGCTGGGACACCGTCGGCGATCATGACGGACGCTGGCTGGTCAACAGCATCGGGCGGATCGTCGAGGACGACCACGACTGGCTGGTGGCGGTGCTGTCCGACCACCACGACTCGCTGGATGCCGGCATCGCGGCGGTGGAACAGGCGGTGCGGATCGCCTTCGACACGTGGCGCCGACCGGCCCCGGCCGGCTGAGCCCTCGGCCGGCCGTCCGGCACCGTACCGGTGGGTCAGGCCGGGCCGAATGCCCGGTCGCAGGCCTCGCGCAGGTCGACCTGCGCGGCCGAGATCGTCAGGTTCCCCTCGATCGGCTCCTGGTCGGCGGCGGCCCGGGCGGCGTCCACCAGGTCTTTTCCGCGAGCGGCCAGCGTGGTGTCGGTCGACGCCTGTGCCTGCTGGCCGATCTCCCGGTTGACGTCGTGGTCGAGCTCGGCCGCGCTGATCTCCCGCAGGTCCTGGCATGCCTGCCAGCCTTCGGTGTCGGCCGGTGGGGTCTGCGATGTGCTCTCGCCGACTGTCGGCGTCGGCGTCGCCTGCGACTGCTCGCCCCTGGTCAGCGCGCCGACCCCGATGACCAGGACGGCTAGCACGACCGGCGCGGTGATCCACAGCCAGACCGGCCGCCGGCGGGAGCGGCGGGAGGGGGAGAATCCAGAGTGGTCAGCAGAGGAACGGTAGGGGTGGCTCACGGTGGTGCCTCTCAGGTCCGACTGGGGCGAGGGGGCCGACTGGGGCGGTACTGGGCGAGGGAAGCAACGGTCTACGGCATAGCGGACATCAACGCCTGTGCCGTCATATATTCATACACGTCGCGTTCGCATGGCGCACGTTGTCCCATGGTAGGCCTTTCGCTGCGGAAGGCAAACCGTCTATCTTCCCAGTTCGTCCGGACGGACGGGGGTGGCCGTAAGCAGCCGGAAACCCGGGCCTGTCAGACTGGGCCGGTGTATGACGTCGACGTGCTCGTGATCGGATCCGGCCCTAGTGGACAGAAGGCGGCGATCGCCGCGGCGAAGCTCGACCGGAGCGTCATGGTCGTCGAGCGCGCGCACATGCTCGGCGGTGTGTGCATCAACACCGGCACCATCCCGTCCAAGACCCTGCGCGAGGCCGTCCTCTACCTGACCGGCCTCAACCAGCGCGAGGTCTACGGTCAGAGCTACCGGGTCAAGGATCACATCACGGTCAGTGACCTGGCTGCCCGGACCCAGCACGTGATCGGGCGCGAGATCGACGTGACCCGCAGCCAGTTGACCCGCAACCGGGTACGGATCATGACCGGCACGGCGCGGTTCGACGACGCGCACACCGTGGTGGTGACCGATGCCACCGGCCACGGGAACAAGGTCACCGCCGAGAAGATCGTGATCGCGGCCGGCACCCGCCCGGCCCGCCCGGCCAGCGTCGACTTCGACGAGCGGACCATCATCGACTCGGACGGCATCATCAACCTCGAACAGGTGCCGCAGTCGATGCTGGTGATCGGAGCCGGGGTGATCGGCATCGAGTACGCCTCGATGTTCGCCGCGCTCGGCACCGAGGTCACCGTGGTGGAGCGGCGGGACCGGATGCTCGAGTTCTGCGACCTGGAGATCGTCGAAGCACTCAAGTATCATCTGCGCGACCTCGCGGTCACCTTCCGCTTCGGCGAGGAGGTGGCGTCGGTGCAGCGTCACCAGCGCGGCGCGGTCGCGGTGCTGGAGAGTGGCAAGCGGATCGCCGCCGACACCGTCATGTACTCCGCCGGGCGCCAGGGCGTCGCCGGTGACCTCGACCTGGAGCGGGCCAGCCTGACCGCCGACGCCCGGGGCCGGATCCAGGTCAACGAGAACTTCCAGACCACGGCCGGGCACATCTACGCGGTGGGGGACATCATCGGCTTTCCCGCCCTGGCCTCCACCTCGATGGAGCAGGGCCGGCTCGCCGCCCACCATGCCTGCGGTGAACCGGCCCGTGGCATGCCGCAGCTACAGCCGATCGGCATCTACACCATCCCGGAGATCAGCTTCATCGGCAGCACCGAGGACCAGCTCACCGACAACCGGGTGCCCTTCGAGGTGGGGGTCGCCCGCTACCGGGAGCTCGCCCGCGGGCAGATCGTCGGCGACTCGTACGGGATGCTCAAGCTGCTGGTCGCACCGGACAGCCGGCAACTGCTCGGCGTGCACATCTTCGGCACCGGGGCCACCGAGCTGGTGCACATCGGGCAGGCGGTGATGGGCTGCAACGGCACCGTCGACTACTTCGTCGACGCCGTGTTCAACTATCCGACCCTTGCCGAGGCGTACAAGGTCGCCGCGCTGGACGCGATGAACAAGATGCGGCACCTCGCTCAGCTGCACGACTGACGGTCGGCTGTCCAGCCGACGGCCCAGCGGGTCAGTCGGGCCCGGCCGGTGCCGCCCGACGGTGGTGCACCGCGACCGCGGCGAGCAGCACACAACCGGTCATCGGCACCACCAGCGGGACCAGCTGCCAGGTGACCAGGACCAGACCGGCCAGAGCGAGCGTCAGCAGCACCGTACCGCCGGGGTCAGTCCGCAGCGTGCGCACTGCGGCCCGCAGCAGCGCCGGCCAGGCCGCGCCCGGGTGCCAGCCAGCGGCGGCCCGCAACAGTACGGCGCCCAGACCGACCGCAGTGAGCAGGCAGACCGCCGCGACCAGCTCGCCGACCGGCAACTGGCCGGTGCGTACCACCGCCGCGTCGAAGAACAACAGCAGCCCGGCCCCGACCGCCGCGAGCGACCACGGCCAGCTGCCGGGCAGCGCGGCCCGCAACCGTACGCCGAAGGCACCGAGCCGGGTGCTGCCGGTGCCGTCGACGTACGCCCGCAGCTGCGCGCACCCGGCGGCCAGCGCGGCCAGCAGCGTGACCAGCGGTAGCAGGCTGACCAGCACCAGCACCCCGATCAGCAGGGTCTCACCGAACAGCGCGAAGCGGGCGCCACGCACGCCGGCCCCGGTGGCGGCGTCGCGGCCGGTGGCGCTCACCCCTTCAGTCCCGAGGTGGCGACCCCGTCGACCAGCAGACGCTGGAAGAACAGGAAGAACCCGATGACCGGCAGCAGCGCGAGCATCGACATGGCCATCAACGCACCGTAGTCGGACAGCGTGGTCTGGTCGATGTAGAGCTGCAGCGCCAACGGCAACGGGTACTTGTCCGGGGTGCTGAGGTAGATCAGCGGCGCGAGGAAGTCGTTCCAGGTCCAAATGAAGGTGAAGATGGCCGTGGTGACCATCGCGGGCCGGGACAACGGCAGCACCACGTGCCAGAAGATGCCCCACGGCCCGGCGCCGTCGATCCGGGCCGACTCGTCCAGCTCGTGCGGGATGCCGCGCATGAACTGGACCATCAAGAAGACGAAGAACGCCTCGGCGGCGAGGAACTTGCCGGCCAGCAGCGGTACATAGGTGTCGACCAGGCCGAGGTTCTGGAAGACCGCGTACTGCGGGACGATCAGCACGTGGAACGGCAGCAGCAGGGTCGAGATCATCAGTACGAACAGGACGGTCCGGCCACGGAACCGCAGCCGGGCGAAGGCGTAGCCGGCCAGCGCCGACGACGCCACCGTCCCGACCACGGCGAGCACCGCCAGCACCGCCGAATTCCAGAAGAACCGCAGCACGCTGATACCGGCCATGCCCTCGGCCGCCCGCTGGTAGTTGCCCAGCGTCGGTTCCTGGGGAAACAGTTCCAGGCTGCCGACGATCGACCCGGACGGTTTGAACGAGGCGGAGACGACCCAGACCACCGGGTAGAGGATCACCGCCAGCAGGGCCACCGCCGCCAGATGCCAGCCGACGCTGCCGAGACGTCGCCGCCGGGTGGCGGCGCCCGCCGTGCGGGACGCGGGGGTCAACGGTTGTCTCCCGAGTAGTGGACCCAGCCACGGGCGGTCCGGAACAGCATCGCGGTCACCAGCCCCACGCCGAGCAGTAGCATCCAGGCCATCGCCGAGGCGTAGCCCATCCGGAAGTCGGTGAAGCCCCGGTCGTAGAGGTAGACCGTGTAGAACAGGGTCGAGCCGGCGGGGCTGCCGTTGCGGCCGCCGATGACGTACGCCGAGGTGAAGATCTGGAACGAGTTGATCGTCTCCAACAGCAGGTTGAAGAACAGCACCGGCGAGATCATCGGCAGGGTCACCGACCAGAAGCGACGCCCCCGGCCGGCGCCGTCCACCTCGGCGGCCTCGTACAGCTCGGCCGGCACCTGTTTGAGCCCGGCAAGGAAGATCACCATCGGTGCGCCGAACTGCCAGGCCGCCAGCAGCACCAGCATGAGCAGCGAGAAGTCGGGATTGCCGACCCACCCGCCGCTGTCCAGACCGACCCAGCTCAGCAGTCGGTCGACCACCGCGTCGTCGCTGAACAGCGCCTTCCAGACGATCGCGACGCTGACGCTGGCGCCGATCAGCGACGGCCCGTAGAACGCCGCCCGGTAGAAGCCCTGGCCGCGCCGTCGCTGGTTGAGCAGCATCGCCACCGCCAGCGCCGCGGCGAGCTTCAACGGTACGGCGAGCAGCACGTACCCGGCGGTGACCCGGACCGACTGCAGCCACCGGTCGTCGTCGACGAGTCGGCGGTAGTTGTCCAGCCCGACCCACTCCGGCGTGGTGAACAGGTTGTAGTCGGTGAACGACAGGTACAGCGAGGCGGCCATCGGGCCGACCGTCAGCAGCAGCATGCCGACGATCCAGGGGGACAGGAACAGGTAACCGGCCATCGGGTCGCCGTTGCGGCGACCCGATGGCGGCGTCGCCGGCCTACGGCGGCCTGCTGCCGCGGGCCGGGCGGAGTCGACGGTGGAGCTTGTCATCGGATTCCTCGGGCTGGTCACCGCGTACGGATCAGGGCTCGAGGATCTCCTCGGCTTCGGCGAAGAGCTGGTCGACCGCCTCTGCCACGCCGATCCGCCCGTAGTGCAGCTCTTCGCTGATCCGGATGAACGCTGCCTCGATGCTGCCGGCACCGCGCGGTGGTGCCGGTGGTGCCTGGGTGAGCTGGTCGGCGATGGTCTCCTCGTAGGCGGCCACGGCGGCCAGCGGCCCGTCGAGTTCGGCCGCGTCCCGCTGGGCGTTGGTGGCCGGCAGGCCACGGTTTCCGCCGAAGATCCGACCCACCTCGGGGTCGTTGATCATGAAGGAGATCAGTCTGGCAGCCGCCTCCGGATGCTCGGTGTCGGCCGACGTGCTCAGCAGCATCGCCGGCTTGAGGTACTGCCCGAGCTGCCCGGGGTTGTCGCTGGGCACCGGCCCCAGCCTGATCTCGGTGTCGGTCTCACCCGCGTACCGGGTGAGGAAGTTGTCCCAGCTGAGGTCGGAGGCGGCCAGGTCGTCGACCCACAGGGAGGCCGGTTTGATCTGGACGGCGGTCTCCACCGGCAGGACCACGTCCTGCTCGATCAGGTCCATGCCCTGCTGCCAGAACCGCGCCAGCCGTTCCTTGCTGAAGCCGAGGCGGCCGTCCTCGGTGAACAACGCGCTGCCCTCCTGGCGCAGTTGCGCCTCCAGGTTGTAGATCACTCCGGTGTAGTTGCCGCCGCCGTATGTGCCGGTCTCGGCCTTGATGGTGGCCATCGCGGCGTGGTAGTCGCGCCAGGTCCAGCCGATGGCTGGCGCGGGTACCCCGGCCTGCTCGAACAGTGCCGGGTTGTAGAACATGCTCCAGGTGTTGCCGCCGACCGGGACCGCGTACAGCGTGCCGTCGACCGCACCGGCACCGTCGAACCCGGCCAGCAGGTCGTCCAGGACGAGGTCCCCGCCGACGTGCTCGTCGAGGCCGCCGAGCACCCCCCGGTCGGCGTACTCACGCAGGTAGGAGAAGTCCATCTGCAGGACGTCCGGCATGTTGCCGCCGGCGGTCTCGGTGGTCAACTTCTGCCAGTACGCCTCGTACTCCTGGAAGCTCGGCGTGACGGTGATGCCGGGGTTCTCTTCTTCGAACAGGTCGATCGCCTGCTGCATCAGATCGGCCCGATCGGCGTTGCCCCACCAGGAGTAGCGCAGCGCGACCTCGCCCGACTCGGTGTCGTCGCCGCAGGCGACGGTGCCGGTGGCGACCAGGCAGAGGGTGGCGATGATGGCCAGTGACCTGGTGAATCGTTTCAATACTGCCATCAGAAACCTCCGGATCCGAGCTGACCAGCAGGTGCGTACCCACGTGTCGCGGGCCACGGGAAGCGCTTGTCAACGTAGGTTAGGAGTCAGTTACATGTGCGTCAATGGCTGACTTGAACGTTACAATTCCGCGACATGCCGGCCGACCCGGGCCGGTCCGGGGCGGCACACCGGCCGCCCGGGTCGTACCATCGCGACATGGCAGAGATGGTCACCCTGCGGCTGAGCCCGCAGACCCTGGCCCGGGCGCGGGCCGCTGCCGAACGGGACGGGATGACGCTCTCCGACTGGATCGACCGGGCCGCCCGCCGGGAAGCCCGCCGCGACGCCGCCCGGGTACACGAGGAGTGGCTGGCCGCCAACCCGGAGGTCCGCGACGAACTGGACGGCTTCGACGAACTCGCCGACACGCTGGAGTCCGGCTGGTCCGACCTGTCTGACGCAGCGTGAACCGCGGCGAGATCTGGACCGTCGGCGAGCGCTCCGACCTGCGCTACCGGGTGGTGGTGCTGTCCGGCGACGCGCACAACGAGCGACCCAGGGCCGCCCCGTACTGCGCGCCGATCGTCCGCCAGCGCGGCGCCACCAGCCTGCCGCCGTTCGTGGTGCCGCTGGCCGAGACCGACCCGCTGTCCGGGGTCGTGGTGGTCAACCGGATGCGCCGCATCTCCGGCCGGTCCGGGGCGGAGCGGGTCGGCATGGTCACCGGCGCCAGCATGGCCCGCCTGGAAGAGGCGATGCGGGACCTGTTCGACCTCTGACGGGGTGCGGTCGCGGCCCGGCACCTCGGACGGGTGCAATCCCCGTCGACGCTGGCGCAAGCGTCCGGCCGGATGGTACGACGGTCCGATGGGTATCGTGTCGCCCGGCTTCCAGGGCCGTCCACGTTCTCCCGGCGCTGTCACCCTGCCGCCGGGCCAGTATCTGACCGAGGACTTCCCGGTGCTGTCCGCCGGCCCGACCCCGCGCATCGACGTCGCCGGCTGGCAGTTCGTGATCACCACCGAGGACGGCACCGAGCAGCGGTGGAGCTGGCCGGAGCTGCTCGATCTGCCCAGCGAGGACGTCACCGTCGACCTGCACTGCGTGACCAAGTGGTCCAAGCTCGGCACCCGCTGGCACGGGGTCTCCCTCGACACCCTGCTGGCCGACATCGACACCAGCGCCGACTACGCCCTTGCCCACTCGTACGGTGGGTACACGACCAACCTGCCGCTGGCCGACCTGCTCGACGGGCAGGCATGGATCGCCTACCGCTACGACGACGCCGACCTGAGCCCGGAGCACGGCGGCCCGGCCCGGCTGCTGGTGCCGCACCTGTATCTGTGGAAGTCCGCCAAATGGGTGCACGGCATCCGACTGCTGACCGACGACGAACCGGGCTTCTGGGAGACCGCCGGCTACCACGATTACGGTGACCCATGGCGCGAGCAGCGGTACCAGGGCGACTGAGTTGGCGGGTGGCCCGCCTCGCCGCCGTCCGCGACGAGACGCCGACCGCCCGTACCCTGCTGCTCGACGTGCCGGACTGGCCCGGACACCTGCCCGGCCAGCACGTCGACGTGCGGCTCACCGCCGCCGACGGTTACCAGGCACAGCGCAGCTACTCGGTCGCCAACGCGGCCGACGGCGACCGGGTCGAGCTGACCGTGCAGCGGGTGCCCGACGGCGAGGTCTCCGGCTACCTGGCCGGCCCGTACGCGGTCGGTGACCCGGTGGAGATCCGTGGACCGGTCGGCGGCTGGTTCGTGTGGCGACCGGAGGCCACCGAGCCGGTGCTGTTGATCGCCGGCGGCTCCGGCATCGTGCCGCTGATGGCGATGATCCGCGCCAGGCGGGCGGCCGGCAGCCGGGTGCCGTTCCGGCTGATCTACTCGGTGCGTACGCCGGTCGACGTCTACTACGCCGACGAACTGCGCCGCCGGGCCCGTGACGACGCGGGCCTCGACGTCAGCTACGTCTACACCCGGCAGGCACCCGAGGACTGGCCCGGTCAGGTCGGCCGGATCGGGGTGGCTCGGGTCAACACCGACGGCTGGCCGGCGATGCTCGAACCGGCCTGCTACGTCTGCGGGCCGACCGGCTTCGTGGAGACGGTCGCCGACATCCTGATCGCCCTCGGGCACGACCCCCGCCGCATCCGCACGGAACGATTCGGACCCACCGGAGGTTGACATGACCGACCAGCCCGTGACGTCGGTGGTGCCCGACGGACGTCACCTGACGGACGAGCAGCACCTGCCCGACGAGCACCACCTGGACGGTAACGCGCTGGCCGGTCCGCTTGGCGAGATCTTCGCGGTGGACGTCACCACCGCGATCGGCCGCTGCGCCAGCTGCGGGCGGGCCGGACCGCTCGCCGCCCTGATGGTCTACTCCGACGCGCCCGGCCTGGTCGCCCGCTGCCCGCACTGCACCGGGGTGCTGCTGCGACTGGTACGCGGCCCGGTCGACGTCTGGCTCGACCTGCACGGCGCGCTGAGCCTGCGGATCGCCGTACCGACGGGTTGAGCATCTCCGGCCCGCCGTACCGGCCGGGGTGACCGGCACGGCGGACCTGATCAACTCAGCCGGTGAACGGCGCGGGACCGAACCGGCCCCAGGCGACGAAGGCGGCCATCGCGGCATAGACCAGGTCGGGCAGGACCGTCAGGCGTTCGCCGCGTCGTAGCCGCATGGTCGCCGCACCGGTGAACAGCACCGCGACGCAGACCGCGGTCACCGGCACCAGGACCGGGGCGATGCCGAGCACCGCCGGCAGGATCAGCCCTGCCGCCGCCAACAGCTCCAGGATCGTGATGACCCACAGCGCGCGGGGGCTGAAGTCCATCACCCACTCCCCGGCCCGACCCATCGAGGCCAGCTTCTCCCGGGGCACCAGCACCTTCCCAGTGCTGACCACCATGGCGACGGCCAGCCAGCCGGTGACGATCCACAGTACGAGATTCATGGTTGTCCTTTCGACCGGTCGCGAGCGGCACGTACCACGGTGGTGGGGTCGCCGACCGGGCCCAGGTGCCGCAACTTGTCCGGGTTGGCGATGGAGTGGATCGCGCGGACCCGCCCGTTGGCGATGTCCAGCCCGATGACCCCGACCAGCTGGTCCTGCGGGTCGTAGGCGGTCACGCCGGGTTGTCCGTTGACCGAGGCCGGCCTCAGCCGTACCCCGAGATCCGGCAGCCGGGGCAGCCAGGCCGCCAGGACCCGGGCCACCCGGGTACGCCCGCGCACCGGCCGGGGAAGCGCGGGTACCTTGCCGCCGCCGTCGCCGTGCATCGCCACGTCGTGCGCCAGCAACTGCTCCAACGCCGGCAGGTCGCCCTGCTGCGCGGCGGCGAAGAACCGCCGGGCCAGCTCGTCGCGTTGCTGCCGGGTGGTGTGGTAGCGCGGTCGGCGCGCGCGAATCTTCTCGCGCGCCCGGGCGACCAGGTGCCGGGCGCCGTCCACGTCGGCACCGACGATCTCGGCGACCTGCGGGTACGGGTAGTCGAACACCTCGCGCAGTAGGAACGCGGCGCGCTGCTGCGCTGACAGATTTTCCAGCAGGACGAGAAAGGCCAGTGACAGTGAATCGGCGGTCTCCGCCTGCTCGGCCGGTGTGGGGTCGGTGACCAGTGGCTCGGGCAGCCACTCGCCGACGTAGCGCTCCCGTCGGGCCCGGGCCGAGCGGAGCTGGTCGATGGCCAGCCGGGTGGCCAGCGTGGCGGCGTACGCCCGGGGTGAGCTGATCGCCTCGCCCCGCAGCGTGCTCTGGTGCATCCGCAGGAACGTCTCCTGCGTGACGTCCTCGGCCTCGCTGACGCTGCCGAGCATCCGGTAGGCGATGGTGAACGTCCATGGGCGCAGTTCGTCGTAGACGTCGGTGGGCGACATGGCCGGCTACCGCCGCCGTTCGGTACGGGTCGTCATCGGGTGGTCTCCGCTCGTTGTCCTCACCACCACAGACGAGACACCCCGACCCGGCATGACAGGGTGTTACCCGGGTCACAGCGCGACGCTAGTTGATCGCAACCTGGGGATCAGGAAAGCAGCGCGGTCGAGAGCAAGAGGCCGCCGGTGCGGAAACTGACGGCAGCCGACTCATCCCTGGCCCGGGGTAGAAGATCTTGTTTGGACAGTATCCACCTGGTGGATACCGCCTTCAACCATCTGCTTCGAGCAATTCCTTACTCTGTCGGGGATTACGTCGACGCGTATATGTCAAGAGGGGAGGCAGGGGATGCTTCCCGCTACGGGAAGCATCCCCTCTCGTGTTTTGACCATCGGGGGGACCCTGATGGCTTATTCGGTGTAGGTCAGGCGGCGAGGGTGAAGTCGAGGCGTTGGAGGTGTGTTGTCCGGGTGCGGTCGAGGGGGTGTCCGGTCCAGTAGCTGTCGAGGCGGATGATGTTGATCGCGGTGGCCGTGAGGGTGTGTTCGAGTCTGGTCTTGGGCAGGCCTCGGTAACGGGCGGTACGGATCCCGGTGACATGGGTGCTTTGGCGCATGGTGCCCTCGACTCCGGCGCGGACGGCGTAGCGGGCCTTCCACTCGGAGGTGTTCTGCTGGATGCGGGCAGCGGTGAGGGCTTCGTGTAGGTCACGGGGGTGGATGGTGATCTGGCGGCGGGTGCCTCGGGTGCATTCCTGGCGGGTGGGGCAGGGCTGGCAGACGCTCTTCGGCCAGGACACCACGATGGTGTCGGTGTCGCGTTGTCGGCAGGGTGACCAGCTTGTGCTGGTGTTGCCCTGGGGACAGACGCCGTGGCGGGTGTCGAAGTCGAAGGTGAACGCCGCTTTGTCGTAGCCTCGCCCGGCGCGGGCCTGCGCGGACGGGTCGATCAGCATCGGGGAGGTCAGGGTGATCCCGTGCCGGCGGGCGGCGGGCGGCGGTGATCTCGGCGGACGGGTATCCGGAGTCGACGAGGTGCTCGGCGGGAGTCAGTGCCTTGTCGGCCAGTCGCTGGTGGATGATGGCGGTCATGGCCGAGTCCGGGACGGTCGCGGTGGTGGTGGCCACGTTCGTGATCAGGTTCGGGTGTTCTCCGCGTCCGGTTTCCCGGCCGGTGGTGCCGGTCGGTGGGTCGCAGGTCTCGGTGAAGTGGACCTTGTAGCCGCCCCAGCCGGTGTCGCGTTTGACGCTGTATCGGGCGTCCGGGTCGTATGGGGAGATGAGGCGGTCTCTGCCGGGCGGGACACCGTCCCCGTCCGGGGCGTGTTCCCGCCGTCGCGCCTCCTGTCCGGCGCCGTCGGTGTCGCGGTAGAACTGCTGGATCCAGATCAGGCGTAACGTCTGTGTCGCTGGGATCTGTGCCAGCCATTCCGGTGCGTCCGGGTGGTGCGCCGCGTCGAGCAGGTGGTAGCCGTCGATGCCGTAGCGGACCGTCAACTCGTCACGTCTGGTCTGGCTCTCGGGCAGGCGTAGGTTGTCGACGCGGGTGCCGTAGACGCCGGTCCAGGAATCGTCGATGACCGAGGTGAGCCAGTGCGGTGCCGCCGCGGCGAGGGCTTCCAACGCCGCCCGTAGTGTCTCTCCGGCCAGTTCGAGGCGGTTGAGGTCGCGGATCGCGCCGAGTACGTGGGTGGAATCGGTGCGTTGGCGGCCCCGGGCCTTGACCAGTCCGAGCCCGGCCAGGCGTCGCAGCAGGGCGTCCAGGGCCAGGCTGGTCAGGTCACCGGCGACCAGCCGGTCCCGGAACTCCGACAGGACGGTGGGGTCGAAACCCGGATCGTCGAGTTCCAGACCGAGGGCGTATTTCCAGGTGATTCGGTCCCGGACCGCGTCGGCGGCCTGACGGTCGGTCAGGTTCTCCGAGAACTGCAACACGCTGGCGGTCATCAACTGTGCCGGGGAGATCCCCGGCCGTCCCCGGAGCCCGAACGCCGCCGAGAACCGGGCGTCCTCGTACACCTGGCCGAGTTCGTCACGGATCCGCGTCGCCAGGTTCCCTTTCCGGAACGCCGCCCGCGCCATCCGCGCGGTCTGCTCCGGAACGTCTGGCCACGGCCTCGGTTGCATCGACATGACCACAACAACCCTACTGACCCACCGAAGGAGACGGGTACACGGCCGAATAAGCCATCAGGGTCCACAGAACGGTCAAAACACGAGAGGGGATGCTTCCCGCTACGGGAAGCATCCCCTGCGGTAGCGCCTGGGTAGGTGTACGCACCGACGTGCATCGCATCAGAGCGGTTCGCCGGGGATGGCGCTGTAGTCCTTGCGGATCTGCTCGACCAGCGGCGTCATGTCGGACCATCGGATGGTGTCGATCGCGGTGACAGCCCGGACGCCAACCGCGGCGTTGGTGGTGAACGCTGCGGTGTAGCGATCCAGCTCCGACACGTCGACGCGGCGCTCGAGCCCTGCGCGTACCTGCCGGATCAATGCCATCGTGATTCCCGGCAGCACCGGTGCCTGTGGCCACACGATCTCGTCGCCTTCGATCAGGCCGACGTTCCAGGTCGCCCCCTCGGAGAGAAAGCCCTCCCTGTCCACGAACAGCACGTCATCGAACCCAGCGAGTTGAGCCTGTCGGCGATGGAACATCGTCGCGAACAGGCCGAGGTGCTTGACGGCTGGTACGTCCCGCTCGTAGCAGCGAGTGGTGAGCACCAGCGGTGGCGGTGGGACCGACGACACCGCTCGCGTGGTGACGAGCACCTGAGGGCGTGATGCGCTGGCGGGATACCCCAGGTCGAGGTCCGGGTCGAACACCGTCACTCTGGCGACGGTCGACTCGGCGGAACCCACAACTTGACGGACATAGCTGCGAACCTCGTGCTGATCGAGTTCCGCGCCGAAGAGTGCGCGGCAGTCCCTTGTCAGCCGGTCGAGGTGAAGTGCGAGTCCGCGCACCCGGCCGGCGTCCACTCGCATGGACGTGAAGTGACCGTAGTTGGTGAGACCCAGGATTCTCAGGTGATCCAGATCGACGGGCTTCCCGTTCAGAAGCATGATGCAGTCCCCCATCCGGGCATAGCCACCGCGATCAGCAGACCGGTAGGGCGGACGCGCGCAGCGCCTCGGCCAGCCACTCGAACGGGAACCGTTCCGGCTCCACGCCGTTGACGGCAGTGACCAGCGCCATGTACCGGTCGAATGGTCCCTGCGGATCCGGCGGCGTACGGTCCCACTCCGCGCCGGCGAGCATGTGGTCGGCCGTCTGGATCCGGAACTCGGAGGTGTCCGGCAGACCTGGGCTGTCCGGTGTCGCGAAGACGCCGGTCAGCCAGCCCATCCACCGGTCGGCGATCTCCCGCCCCTGCGGCGATTCCGGTGGTACCCGTTCCCGCGCCGCGTCCATCACCGCTTGACCGATCGGCATAGCCGCCTCCATCCGGTCCAGCATCGGCGACGAGGCCATCAGCGGCCCGGCCCCGGTGGTGCACACCTCGTGCAGCTCGCGGCGCACGGCCTGTCGGACCTCGCCGTCCCGGAGCAGATCGGCCAACTCGATCCATGCCTCCAGCTGGGCTGTGGTGGGATGCTCGGGCAGTTCCGGTCGGGCCGCCCGCCACCACCGCATCATCTGCTCGGGCGGTTCCCAGCCGGTGGAGACCTCGGCCCAGAACTCGTCGATCAGCCGATCGCGTTCCTCGTCCGACATCCCGGTCAGCTTGTGCATCAGCGTCACCTGCTCGGCGGTGGAGTCCTGTCGCAGGATGGTCGACAGCACCGCGCGGCGGCTGCGCAGCCGTGCCTCCTGCTGGGCCAGCAGGGCCAGGTGGGTGGCGGCCAGCTCGCGTAGCGTCGCCTCGCCGGCCAGCACCCGCCGAATCTCGTCCAGCCCGGCGTCGAGTTCCCGTAGCGTCCGGACCAGTTCCAGCCGGGCGATCGCCGACACGTCGTACAGCCGGTGGCCGGCCGGCGTACTGGTGGCCGGCGTGACGACACCGGCGTCTGCGTAGTACCGGACGGCGCTGACGCTCAGACCGGTGCGGCGGGCGACATCTCCGATGGGGTACAGCTCGTTCATGTCCACGGCGCCCACTATGCAATCTCAAGCGGCTTGAGATACAAGCTTCGTCAGGTCGCGCCCCGCAGCGGTACGCCGGATTCGCTACCCCGACTCCTGCGGCGCGGAACCAATCGGCTTGACCATCTGCTGAGCGGTGACCGTAAATCCGGTCGACTCGTACAGCCGGCGGGCCACCAGGTTGTCTCCGAAGACGTTCAACCCGAGCCGGGTGACTCCGCGCGCGGCCAGCACCGGCTCGACAGCGGCCAGGATGGCCTGCCCGTACCCGTTGCCGCGTTGAGCGGCGTCCACCTCGATGTTGTAGATCCAGGCTGGCCGCTCCGAGTCCGCCGGATCCGGCAGCCCGACCCAGATCCAGCCGACCGGCCGCGCGTCGTCGGTGCCCGTCTCCCGCGCGACGAGGAACAGCATCCGCTCGGTGGCCAGCCCGTCGGGCAGCAACTCGGCGTGCTGGCGGCGGGACTCGATCAGTGCCGTCTCGGAGGTGGCACGACCGGACCGCAGCAGGTCACCGGCATAACCCGCCACCAGTGCGGGAATGCGTACGTCGTACTCGTTCTGGGTCATCGGGTGCAGCGATACGGTACGCGCGTCTGACATCGTCACCGGCACATCGTGGCGTACCTGGTCGTGTGCCGTCACGTCGATTGCGCGTCGGTCGTTGGCCGGCGGCACACGATCGTGGGCGGGACCAGGCGGCACCGCCGCCAGTACACTGCCGCTGTGGCGACCGAGGCGGACCGTGGTGGCGGTCAGAAGCTGCCGCACCACCTCAACGACATGCCGAAGGCCCAGTTCGCGTTCCCTGGTCCGCTGCGCGACCGGCTGGTCGCGGCGATCCTCTCCGGTGAGAAGACTTCCACGTCCGGGCTGCTGCGTGAGTACGGGCACGAGGACGAGCCGCTGCCGGTCGCCGGGGACCGGTCCGTGCTGGTGGATTCGGCGGACCGGCCCTGCGCGGTGCTGGAGACCACCGAGGTACGGGTGGTCCCACTGGCCGAGGTGGACCTAGCTCACGCCGTGGACGAAGGTGAAGGGTTCACCGACGTCGACGGCTGGCGCCGCGCGCACGTCGACTTCTGGCAGTCGGCGCCGATGCGGGCTGCTCTCGGTGACGAGACGTTCACCGTCGACGACCGGACGATGGTGGTGGCCGAACGGTTCCGTGTCGTGCAGCGGATCTGGCGGTCCGACGAGGTGGCCCTCGCCTACGCCGCCGAGAGCCGGGCGGCGGTCGACGCGCTACGGGCCGTACCGGAGGCGGACTTCGACCGGCCGACCAGATGCGCGCCGTGGACAGTCAAGGAACTGCTTGCACACACCGTGATTGCGCTGTCCCGTACCGTCGAGATGCTCGACGACGGCGCACCCGCCGCCGGTCCCGACGGCCCGGTGGACGCGGTCGGCTACTACGCGCCCGACGCCCGGTTCCGTCCCGACGCGGACGGTGGGCGGATCGCCGACGCTCAGCGGTGGGCGGCGGCCCGGACGGTCACCGCCGCTGTCGACGAGCTGGCGGCAGGGGCAGCGACCGTCGCTGCCCGGGTCGCGGCGCAGCCGCCGGACCACCCGGTCGTCACCCGGCACGGTGACCTGATGACGTTGACCGACTTTCAGGCCACCCGGGTCGTCGAACTGGCCGTCCACGGTGTCGACCTCGCCGACGGACTTGGCGTGGCGTCGTGGCTGACCGCCCCGGCGGCGGACCTGGTGGTAGCGCTGTCGGCGGGTACCTCCCTGGCACCGCTGCGGGCGGCGCGCGGATGGGACCTGCCGACGTTGGTACGCGCGGTCACCGGGCGGGCCGAGTCGGGTGACGTGGACCCGGCGGAACTGCACCCGCAGGGGGTACGCTCCCCGTTCTTCGGCGGCACGCACCGTACCACTGTGGTTGGCGAAGAGTAGCGGGACCGACCTGCCCTCGAAGCGCCTTGCGACTGCCCGTAGGTTGACAGCGACAAGGCCACAACGAGACCCTTTCGCGATTCTGACTCTTGGTGCTGGAGGTTTGCCGTGGACTGGTCCCTCGGAAACATACTGATTCTGCTGGTCGTGGTGTTGCTCGGTGCAGTCGCCGGGTGGCTCGTGATGAGCCGCCGGTCCGCCGCTGGCAAGGACGCCCCGGTGAAGCCCGAGGCGACTGCGGCCGTCGAGCCGCCGACCGCTACCTCGGAGGAGCCGTCGCCGGCCGAACCGGCCCGTCCGGAACCCACATCGCCGGCCGATCCGGTCAAGACCGAGCCCGCCACCGAGGTTCCCGCCGAGCCCGCTGCGGTTACCACGGCCGAGCCGGCCAGTGTCGAGCCGGCCGCTACCGCCGAAGCGGCCAGCCCTGAGCAGATGCCGGCAGTTGAGCCGCCCGCTGTCGCTGAGCCGCCCGCCGACTCGCCCACCGCTGAGCCGCCCGCTGTCGCTGAGCCGGCCACTGCCGCCGAGGCTGGGCCGGCGGACGACTTCCGGCGCATCGAGGGCATCGGGCCGAAGATGGCCGCCGCCCTGCAGTCCGCCGGGATCCGCACGTACGAGCAGTTGGGCGCGACCGACGAGGCCGCGCTGCGCGAGGCGGTCCGGGCCGCCGGCGTACGGGCCACCGCCAGCCTGCCGACCTGGCCGGCCAAGGCCCGGGAGTTGGCGGCGGCGCGCTCCGCAAGCTGACCGGGTACGGCCCGACCGCCAGAGTGGACCGACGTCGGGGTGACCTAGGTCCCGGCGATCGGGGACGTACGGCGGCAGCGCCCGATCACCGTACCGAGTGACGATGAGGTCGAGCACCGGCGGCAGGGTGCCGTCGGTGCCGACCGAACGAGGTGATCGGCATGACCGCAGTCGTCCAGGTGCACCCGAAGCCGGCCGCGCCGGCCGAGACAGAGGTCGCGATCGACGCTCTCGTCTCGGCCGCGTCGAAGGCGCTCGACGACTACGCCGAGTTCGACCAGGAGCGGATCGACACGATCGTCGGCAAGGCGTCGGTCGCCGCGCTCGGTCGACACAGCGACCTGGCCCGGCTGGCGGTGCAGGAGACCGGCCGCGGCGTCTTCGAGGACAAAGCGGTGAAGAACATCTTCGCCTGTGAACACGTCACGCACAGTATGGCCGCGCTGAAGACGGTCGGCGTGGTCGGCCGTGACGACATCAGCGGCATCGTCGAGATCGCCGAACCGGTCGGTGTGATCTGCGGCGTCACCCCGGTCACCAACCCGACGTCGACGACGATATTCAAGGCCTTGCTGGCGTTGAAGACCCGCAACCCGATCATCTTCGCCTTCCATCCGGCCGCCCAGCGGTGCAGCGCCGAAGCGGCCCGGGTGGTCCGCGACGCGGCGGTCGCCGCCGGCGCGCCGGCGCACTGCATCCAGTGGATCGAGCACCCGTCGGTCGAGGCGACCGGGGCGCTGATGCGCCACGACGGGGTCGCGCTGATCCTCGCCACCGGTGGCAACGGCATGGTGCGGGCGGCGTACTCGGCGGGCAAGCCGGCGCTCGGCGTGGGTGCCGGCAACGTTCCGGCCTACCTGGAACGGACCGCGAAGCTGGCCCGCGCGGTCAACGACGTGGTGCTGTCCAAGGCGTTCGACAACGGCATGGTCTGCGCCTCGGAGCAAGCGGTCATCGTCGACGACGACATCTACGAACCGGCGATGGCCGAGTTCGCGAAGCTGCACGCGCACCGGGCGACTCCGCAGCAGAAGCGGCAACTGGAGGAGTTGCTGTTCGGCGCCGCCGCCGGATCGGCGGGCTGCGCCGGAGCCAAACTCAACCCGGCGGTCGTCGGGCAGTCCCCGGTATGGATCGCGCGGCAGGCCGGGTTCACCGTACCCGCCGACACGTCGATCATCCTGGTCGACGTCGACCAGGTCGGCCCAGCCGAGCCGTTGACCAGGGAGAAGCTCTGCCCGGTGCTGGCGGTGTTGCGCGCCGACGGACACGCCACCGGCATCCGGTACGCCGAACAGATGGTCGAGTTCCACGGCCTCGGCCACAGCGCGGTCATCCACACCAGCGACGCGGCGCTCGCCGAGGAGTTCGGCCGGCGGGTCAAGGCGGTACGGATCATCTGGAACGCGCCGGCCTCGCAGGGCGCGATCGGCGACATGTACAACGCGATCGCGCCGTCGTTGACCCTGGGCTGCGGCAGCTACGGGCGCAACTCGGTGTCGAGCAACGTGACCGCTGTCCACCTGCTCAACATCAAACGGGTGGCGCGGCGTACCAACAACCTGCAGTGGTTCAAGGTGCCGCCGAAGATCTACTTCGAGCCGCACGCGATCCGCTACCTGGCCGACATGCCCGACGTGCACCGGGTCACGGTGGTCACCGACGCGACGATGACCCGGCTCGGGTTCGTCGACCGGGTGCTGACCGTCCTGCAGGGTCGGTCTGAGCGGGTCGCGCTGCAGATCATCGACACCGTCGAACCGGAGCCGAGCATCCGCACCGTGGACGCCGGTGCCGAACAGATGCGCCACTTCCGGCCGGACACCATCATCGCCCTCGGCGGCGGTTCGGTGATGGACGCGGCCAAGGTGATGTGGCTGCGCTACGAACACCCCGGCGTGGTCTTCGCCGACATGCGGGAGAAGTTCTTCGACATCCGCAAGCGGGCGTTCACCTTCCCGGCCCCGGGCGAGTTGGCCAAGCTGGTCTGCATCCCGACCACGTCGGGAACCGGGGCGGAGGTCACCCCGTTCGCGGTGATCACCGACACGGTGACCGGCAAGAAGTACCCGCTGGCCGACTACGCGCTCACCCCGAACGTGGCGATCATCGACCCGGTGCTCGCCGCCGACCTGCCAGCGGTGGTGACCGCCGACAGTGGCTTCGACGCGTTGACCCACGCCACCGAGTCGTACGTGTCGGTGTATGCCAACGACTACACCGACGGGCTCGCGCTGCAGGCGATCCGGCTGATCTTCGCCCACCTGGAGCGGGCGGTGCGCGACGGTGCCGCCGACCTCGAGGCGCGGGAGAAGATGCACAACGCCGGCACCATCGCCGGGATGGCGTTCGGCAACGCCTTCCTCGGCATCGTGCACGCCATGTCGCACACCCTCGGCGCGACGTTCCACATCGCCCACGGTCGGACCAACGCGATCCTGATGCCGCACGTGATCCGCTACAACGGGGCGCGGCCCGGCAAGCTGTCCGGCTGGCCGAAGTACGAGAACTACCGGGCACCGGAGCGCTTCCAGGAGATCGCCCGGATGCTCGGCCTGCCGGCGGCCACCCCCGCCGAAGGCGTCGAGTCGTACGCCGCCGCCGTGGAACGGCTACGCGACGCGGTCGGCATCGAGCCGTCGTTCCAGGCGGTCGGGGTCGACGAGGCGTCGTTCCTGGCCAGCCTGCCGCAGCAGGCGGTCAACGCGTACGAGGACCAGTGCGCCCCGGCCAACCCGCGGATGCCGATGCTCGACGACATGCAGGAGATCATGCGTACCGCGTACTACGGCGCGGCCGGTCGTTGATCGTCTCCGGTCCGGCTGCGGCACGCTGCCGCAGCCGGACGTGTCGCGCCTGCCCATCGGCCCCGGCGGTCACTGTTGCTCGGGGAACGCCACACAGTTGGCGCAGCCCGGAGTCGGGTTCCTGATCTCCTCCCCGTCGAACACGACCAGATTGTCGACCAGCGGATCGTCGACCGGGATCGGCCGGGCGGCCACCCTGCCGTCCGGCGCACCGACGAGTTCGACGCAGGCCAGGCGGACCTGCTCCGAGCGCATCAGACAGATGCCCCGGTTCACCGGCGGCGCCCCGCTCGGAAACACGATCCGTACCGGCGAGACGTCGGTGGGGTGGTACGGCACCAACTGGGTGAGGTACACAAAGGCCGGCCTGTCGTCGGGGCGAAACTCCGCGACCCCGAACCGGTAGTTGTCCTGGTAGGTGGTGCAGAGCGTCGCCTCGCCCGGCAGCACCGCACCGAGGTCCGGGTCCGCCACGAGGTCGCCCAACTGGCCGGCGGCGCAGCCAGCCGGAGTCCACCAGTCCGTGATGGCCGGCTCGCTGGTGGTGATCGCCGAAGCCGTCCACGACGGCATCGGCGTACCTGTGGGCACGGGCGTGGCGGACACGTCGGCGGCCGACAGTCACGCCAGGGTAGCTGCCATCAGGATCGTCGCGGCCGCCATCACGGCGGTCCGGCGAGGTGTGGGGGTCAATGGGATTCCTCCTCCGGCGCGGACGTTTCCGCGTGGGACGACGAGCGGGGTGCCGCGGTACGGGTGGGCGGAGCCAGGGCGATCACACCCGTGGCGCCGAGCAGGATCGCCAACTGGAAGCGGTTCTCCACGCCGAGGCGGTCCATCAGGTTGCGCATCGTGTACGCGACGGTGCGCAGGCTCAGCCGCAGTTCCTCGGCGGCGGAGGCGTCGGTGTGTCCGGCGGCGAGGAGCGCGACCAGCGCCTGCTCGCGTGGGGTCAGTGTGATCGCAGGTCTCCCTTCGGGACCGGACCGGTTGCCCGCGCCCACAGCTGGTCGAACAGGTCGCACAGCTGGCGGACCGCGACCGGATCCACCAGCTCGTACCCGTACCCGGATGCCCCGGTCCAGTTGGCTGCGGTCCAGCGGTATCGCTGCGGCCGAGGCCGCCGCGCTGATCACTTCGGTGTTGATGGCCAGATGTTCGTGCCGTTCGGCGGCGACCAGCCGCCGCACCCGGTCGCCGGCGGCGGCCCGGCTGCCCAGGCTGCGTACCGCCGGATTGTCCGGGCCGGGTAGGTCGATGCCGTGCACGGTACGGAAATGCTGGCGCCAGACGTCCTGCCGCTGTACCGGCCGCGCGGGTCGGCGAAGCCGCGCGATGACCGGACCAGCTGGCATCCGGGCAGGCGCGCGTTCGGGGGCGTCGCTTGTCGGCCGTCGGATCGCGGTGGCCGGCAAGCGACGGCACCACGCGGGTCAGGACATCGGGGCGGACTTTCCCCAGCGGGGGGCGGCGAACCACAGCCTGGCGAGCCGGTCCGGGGGCGCGGCCAGGCCCGGACCGCCGGCCGCGATCCAGTCGACGACACTCGACAGTGATGTCTCGTCGAGCACACCGCCGAGCCACACCGGGCGGGCGCCCAGTCGGCGGGCCAGCGCCGCCGGCTGCACGACTACCACGTTGGACCGGTCACAGGCGTTGAGGCAGTCGGACACCCGTACCGACCCGGCGGCGCGCAGGATGTCGAGCTGCCGGTCATGGTCGACGTCCGGGTGTTTGCGACAGGTGCCGCAACAGCAGCCCCGGCAGACGGTCACCCGGACGGGGTGCCCGGGTGCCGGGCCTGCCGGCCCGTGCTCCGCTCCCGCCGCGCCGTCCTGCGCCGTCACGCGACGTCGGCGAGCGTGGCCCGCCGGTCACCGGTCCGGGCCGGGGTGAGTAGCAGTCCGAACACCACCCCGAGGACCGTCCACATCGCGGCGAGCTGTGCCAGCGAGGCGAGTCGGAACTCCCACAACAGCGCCGCCGGGATGTCGGCGGGCACGTCGACCCCGGAGGCCGGCCAGAGCGCCAGCAGCAGGGCGTACCCGACGACGGCCAGCGCCGCCGCGACCACCGTCCGGTAGGGTGCCGGCCGCGCCCAGCCGGCCAGCCGCCGGTGGGCCAGCAGCGCCAGCCAGGTGACGGCGGCCGCGGCGATGATGAACGAAAGGTACTGTCCGGTGCGCTGGTTGACGGTGTCCGGGTCGCCGACGCCCGGCGGGTTGGCCGGGAAGTGGATCGCCGGTAGCAGCGCCACCACGACGAAGCCGAGCCCGGCGAGCAGTCCCACCCGGCGGAAGTCATCCCGGCCGGGCAGCAGGTGCCGGGTCGCCGCGAAGACCACGGCGACGATCAACGCCAGGCACAGCGCCACCGCGACGGTGGCGACGAGCCCGCCGAAGACCTGCATGGCCCGACCGACCAACTCCTCGTCGTGGCTGTGTCCGGCCGTCCCGGTCGCCGCGCGGGCCTCTTCGACGACCAGCGCCGACTCGATCTGTGGTTCAACGATCAGCAGGGCCGCCAGCGCGCCCGCCACGCCGGCGGCCGTACCGGCGAGCAGGCTGCGGCCCAGTACCGCGCCGAACGGGTAGGTGCTCATCGGAGCTGACCCCCGCTCAGTGGCACGGGACGCCGAGTGCGTGCCGGCCGTCGTGGGTGAACTCGTGCACGAACTCGGCGGCACCGGCCAGCACCAGCCCGTTGTCCTGCGCGACCAGGTAGATGACGACCGCTGCGACGGCGGCCAGCAACCAACCGGCAAGCGGTACGCGGATGGCGGTGGGGGTGATGTCTCCGCCGACAGAAGGTGCAGTCATGCCAGGAAATCCTCTCGTCCATGCCTCGTGGCGATGCGGTACATGCCACGGCCGGTCTCCTGGCTCCCGGATCGTCGCGGCCGTCCCGCCTTCCCGGACCGTCGTCGGCCCAGTGGCGTGGTGGAACGGACACTTCCCGGTCACAGTGGCGAGGACCACGCCGGACTCACACCGGCTTCCCGAACACCGTGGCCTGCGCAGCGTACCGCCGTCGTGACCGCCCGGGCAATGGCTGCGGCGGTGGCCGGTACCGGGACCGGCGCCACGTTGACGGTGGACCTCCGGTGGGGGAGCATGACCGGCACGAGCGGTGCGCGGAGGAACCCGGTGCGAATCCGGGGCGGTCCCGCCACTGTGACCGGTGAGTTGCGTCCCCTTGAGACAGCCACTGCCCCGATGGCGGGAAGGCTCGGGACGCGACGTCGATCCGGCAGCCAGGAGACTCCGGCCGCTCGCTGGTCCACCGGTACGCGGGCGTGGACACCCGCGGGAGGGATTCACCATGCACACCTGTCGGCCCCTGCCATGACGCCGTACCCGTTCACCGCCGTCGTCGGCCTGCCCGACCTGCGGCAGGCCCTGCTGCTCGGCGCGGTGCACCCCGGCATCGGTGGAGTGCTCATCCGGGGTGAGAAGGGCACCGCGAAGTCGACGATCGTCCGCGCGCTCGCCGGGCTGCTACCGGAGGTCGACCGGGTGCTCGGCTGCCGGTTCGGCTGCGACCCCGCGGCCCCGGACCCGGCCTGCCCGGACGGACCGCACACCGCGCCGGTGACCGCACGCGGCGGCCCGGCCGCCCTGGTCGAGTTGCCGGTCGGCGCCACTGAGGACCGGGTGGTCGGCACCCTGGACATCCAGCGGGTGCTCAGCGCCGGTGTGAAGGCGTACGAGCCGGGGCTGCTCGCCGCCGCGCACCGGGGCCTGCTCTACGTCGACGAGGTCAACCTGTTGCCGGACCATCTGGTTGATCTGCTGCTGGACGCGGCGGCGATGGGCCGGGCCCACGTCGAACGCGACGGGGTGTCGGTCAGCCACGCCGCCCGGTTCCTGCTGGTCGGCACGATGAACCCGGAGGAGGGCGAGCCGCGTCCACAGTTGCTGGACCGCTTCGGGTTGATGGTGTCGGTGGCCGCGCCGACCGAGGTGGCCGACCGGGCCGAGGTGGTGCGCCGGCGGCTCGCGTACGAGACCGACCCGGTGGCGTTCGCGGACCGCTGGCGGTCCGCCGACAACCAGCTCGCGCTGCGGGTACGCGACGCGCGGGCCGCCCTGCCTGCGGTCACGCTGCCCGATGCTGAGATCGACCGGATCGCCCGGATCTGCCTGGCGTACCAGGTGGACGGTATGCGGGCCGACATCGTGATGGCCCGCGCCGCCGTCGCGTTGGCCGCCTGGCGGGGCAAACTGGCAGTCACCGCCGCCGAGGTCGCCGACGCAGCCCGGCTGGCGCTGCCGCACCGGCGGCGCCGTGACCCGCTCGACCCGCCCGGCGCCGACGAGCAGCGGCTCGACGAGGTGCTGCGTGACGAATGCGGCGACGACGACCCCGGTCCTCCTCCGCCGCAGGGTCCGCCGCCACCGGACGGCGGCCCGTCGCAGGGTCCCCCCGACTCGGACGGCGGCCCACCTTCCGAGCCAGCTACGCCGGACGCCGGTGGGCCGGCGGACGGTGCCGAGCAGCCGGACGGCGTACCGCCGGGCGGTCCGGCTCCGGCAGCGGCCGGGCCCGCGTACCGGCCCCGGACACTGCGGCTACCCGGGCTCGGTGCCGGCGCGACGCCCGGCCGACGTTCGGCGGCCCACGCCGACCGGGGCCGGGTGGTCGGTGCCGGATCACCGACCGGACGGCCGTCGACGGTGCATCTACCGGCCACGGTGCGCGCTGCCGCATCCCGGGGCGCCCGCCGGATCACCCCCGCCGACCTGCGCCAGGCCCGCTACGTCGGCCAGGAGGCGAACCTGATCCTGTTCGTGGTCGACGCCTCCGGGTCGATGGCGGCCCGGCAGCGAATGACCGTGGTCAAGACCGCCGTGCTGTCGCTGTTGCGCGACGCCTACCACCGGCGGGACCGGATCGGGATGATCACCTTCCGGGGTGCCGCCGCCGACGTGGTGCTGCCGCCGACCAGCAGCCACGAGGTAGCCGTCGCCAAGCTGGCGCAGCTGCGCACCGGTGGCCGTACCCCGATCGCCGCCGGGCTACGGGCGGCCGCCACCACCGTCGCAGCCGAGCGTCGCCGCGACCCACGCCGCCGGCCGCTGGTCCTGCTGGTCACCGACGGGCGATCGACCAGCGGGCCGGATCCGACAGCCCTTGCGCCGCTGCTCGCCGGCACCGCGATGGTGGTACTCGACTGCGAGTCCGGTCCGGTGCGACTGGGCCTGGCCCGGCGGCTCGCCACCGGCTTCGATGCCGAATGGCTGCCGCTGGAGGCGCTGTCGGCGGTGGTGCCGCACCCGGGCGCCGTCAACCGGGCGACCGCTACGAACCGGGCCGGCGCCGCGCGCCGGGTCGGCCTCGCCGCCGGGAGGGCCGCCTGATGCCACAGGGCAGACCGGAACACGTCCCCGACGACGGGCTGACCACCCGGGCCCGGCGCCGTCAGCCGGTGCTTGCCGTCCACACCGGCCCGGGCAAGGGCAAGTCGACCGCGGCCTTCGGGATGGCGTTACGGGCCTGGTCGGCCGGCTGGCCGGTGGTCGTCTACCAGTTCGTCAAGTCCCCGAAGTGGAAGGTTGGTGAGGAGGCGGCCCTGCGTACCCTCGGCGAGTCCGGCCGGGGTGCCCCGGTCACCTGGCACAAGATGGGGGAGGGCTGGTCCTGGATCCAGCGCCCGGGCACCGAGCGTGATCACGCCGCCGAAGCCGCCGAGGGCTGGGCGCAGATCCGCCGGGATCTGGCCGTCGAGGCGTACCGGTTCTACGTGCTGGACGAATTCACCTACCCGATCAAGTGGGGCTGGATCGACGTCGCGGAGGTGGTGTCGGTGCTGCGGGACCGGCCGGGCAGCCAGCACGTGGTAGTCACCGGCCGGGACGCCGCCCCAGAGCTGATCGACCTCGCCGACCTGGTGACCGAGATGACCAAGGTCAAGCACCCGATGGACGCCGGACGCAAGGGCCAGCAGGGCATCGAGTGGTAGCCGTACCTCGGGTGGTGATCGCCGCACCCGGCTCCGGGCACGGCAAGACCACCGTGGCCACCGGCCTGCTCGCCGCCTACGCGGCCCAGGGCGTCCGGGTCGCCGGCTTCAAGGTCGGCCCGGACTACATCGACCCCGGCTACCACACGCTCGCCGCCGGCCGGCCCGGCCGCAACCTGGACCCGGTGCTGGTCGGTGAGGAGTGCCTCGCGCCACTGTTCGCCCACGGCGCCGCTGGGGCCGACCTCGCGGTCATCGAGGGCGTGATGGGGCTCTACGACGGCCGGGTCGGCGGCGCCGACGTCGGCTCCACCGCCCAGGTCGCGGCGCTGCTGGCCGCCCCGGTGCTGTTGGTCGTCGACGCGGCCGGGCAGAGCCGGTCGATCGCCGCACTGGTGCACGGGTTCCGGTCGTTCGGTCAGGTCCACATCGCCGGGGTGATCCTCAACCGGGTCGGCTCCGACCGGCACGAGCAGGTGCTGCGGGACGCCTGTGAGGAGGTCGGCGCCCCGGTACTCGGGGTGCTGCGTCGGCATCCGTCGGTCGACACCCCGTCGCGGCATCTGGGTCTGGTGCCGGCGGTGGAACGCGCCGTCGAGGCGCGTACGGCGGTCGGGGCGCTGGCGGAGCTCGTCGCTGCGTCGGTGGATCTCGCCGCGGTGGCGGCGGTGGCGGGTGCCGCGCCCCCGCTGGCGGTCGAACCCTGGTCGCCGGCGGCTGCCGTACGGCAGGCGGACGCCGGTCCCGGCGAGGACGTGCCGGGAGAGGCGAGCGGAGATCGGCCGGTGGTCGCCGTCGCCGGTGGACCGGCGTTCAGCTTCGGCTATCCGGAGACCGTCGAGCTGCTGACGGCCGCCGGTGCCGAGGTACGTACCGTCGATCCGGTCCGCGACGAGCGGCTGCCCGCGGCGACCGCGGCGTTGGTCGTCGGCGGCGGCTTTCCCGAGGTGTACGCCGCCGAGCTGGCCGCGAACGCCGGGTTGCGGCGGCAGGTGGCGGCGTTGTCGGCGGCCGGTGCGCCGATCCTCGCCGAGTGTGCTGGCCTGCTGTGGCTGTGCCGCACCCTCGACGAGGCGCCGATGTGCGGGGTACTGCCGGCGGACGCGCGGATGACGTCCCGGTTGACGCTCGGCTACCGCGACGCGGTGGCGCTGTCCGACAGCGTGCTGACGCCGGAGGGGGCCCGGCTGACCGGCCACGAGTTCCACCGTACCGAGGTGACGCCGCGGGCCGGCGCGGCACCGGCCTGGGGGTGGCGCGGCGCGGCGCCGGAGGGTTTCGTCGCCGGTGGCGTGCACGCGTCGTACCTGCACCTGCACTGGGCGGCCCGACCGCAGATCGCGACCCGGCTGGTCACCGCCGCGCGGCGGGCGGTGTCAGTCCCGCGGCAAGCTGGCGGTGAACATGGCGATCAGCCGTTCGTAGCTCTCCGTCACGTCCTCGGGCAGGCCGAAGCCGCCGTCGATTTCCAGGCAGACGAAGCCGTGCATCATCGCCCGTAGGCAGCGGGTGGCGTGCACCGCCGCCGACCGCTGCAGTCCGTAGCCGCGCAGCACGGCCAGGAACACCTCCAGCAGCCTGGTTCCTTCGGCGGCGTTGACCGGGTCGCGGATCGGGTCGGCGGGCATCGCCGCCCACCGGGCGGGATGCCGACGGACGTAGTCCCGGCCGGCGTGCATCAGGGCGGCGACGGCCGCGTCCCGGCTGAGGCCGAGGGTGTGACGGGTGAGTTCGTCGGCGAACTCACCGATGAGCCGGGCACCGATGAGCGCCCGCAGTTCGGTGAGGCCGCCGGTGACGTGCTTGTAGAGCGACGGTGTGGCGACCCCGACCCGGCCGGCCACCGCGTTGAGTGACAGCGCGTCGAGTCCCTGCTCGTCGATGAGGGCGATCGCGGCGTCGACCAGGCCGCCCCGGGTGAGCCCTGCTCTAGGCACGTCGGCTGCCGGAACGCGTCGGCTGGCTACACGTCATAACGCATAAGCTAATGTTGTTAGCTTAGCTCGTCAAGTTGACCTGCGGCGTCAAGTTGGCCTGAGCGTCCGGCCGGGCTCGGGCCGTCCGCCGTCGTGGCTGCGGCAGTATGGAGCGCATGTGCCGAAGCATCAAGACGCTCCGTGAGCCGTACACCGCCGATGTGACCGACGCCGACATCGAGGCCGCCGCGCTGCAGTATGTCCGGAAGATCTCCGGTTTCCGGCAACCAGCCGCCCACAACGCGGAGGCGTTCGACGCCGCCGTGGCGACCGTCGCCGCCGCCAGCCGCGAACTGCTGGATCGTCTGGTGGTCCGCGCCCCGGCGGCCCGGTAGGCTGCGGCCGCGCCGTGACCAGTCGCGGCCATCGGTGCCGACCCACCGATGGCCCGGTTGCAGAGGGATCTGACTCTCCGTAAATTCTGTGAAGATCCTTAATAGAAACTTGAGGTTCCGGACAGATCCGTCGACCATCCGTCCACGTATGGCCCGGTAGCTGCGTTTCGGGCAGCGGCTACCGAGAGGAGCGGTGCATGTACGGGTGGGATATCAGGAGCGGGCGGGCGCGCAAGGTCTTCGTCGGGGTGGCGGCGGCAGCCCTGCTCGGCGGCGGACTGGCGGTCGGCACCGGGCTCGGCAACGCCGGGGAGAACTGCGACGGCCTGGACACCGCGCTACGTAACAACCTGACCTTCATCGCCGAGCAGCGGGCCAACCCGGACGCCCTGTCCAACGACCGGATCGCCAACCGGCAGGCCGTGGTCGACCTGATCGAGCAGCGGCGGGCCGCCGCCGGCTGCACGGCCGACGTCGGCGTCGGCGCGCCGGTCGCGACGCCCGCGCCGGAGCAGCCCGACGGTACGGGCGACGCCGCCGCACCGGACACCGGGGCACCCGGCGAGGTCGTCTGCGCGGGATCGACGGTCACCCTGTTCAACGAGGACGCCGCCCCGGCCGCCTCCAGCGGCACCTTTCCCATCGGCACCGTACTCAAGGTGACCAACCTGGACAACGACCGGAGCATCACCGTCACGGTGACCAGCCCGTCGGGCAGCTGCGTCCTGCTCAACGACGCCGCTTTCGAACAGGTCCGGGAGCCGGGCAAGTTCGTCATCCGGCGGGTCGTGGTCGAGCGGATCCGCTGACCCGTACCGCGTCGCGTCGTCGGTCCTGGCCGGCGGCGCGACGCCGGATCACCCACTCGGCCACCACCACGTTGATCAGCCAACCGGCGGCCATGGTGCCGGTCCGGCCCGACGCCGTCACCGGGCCGACCACGGCCAGCCAGGCCAACTGGGTGAAGAACTGGGTGCCCGCACCCATCCCGATCGCGTAACCCCGGATCATCCAGGCCCGGTGCGCGGCGAAGTCGCGGCGCCGGACCGCGAGGAAGCCGACCCCGACGCACGCCGCCATCGCGACACTCACCACCACCCGGATGGCGATCAGCAGCTCGCTGTCGACCGCCGCCGGCGGCAGGAACAGGGTCAACCACAGGCCGGTCCCGGCGGTGAGCAACCCGCAGAGCACCAGGACCCGCCCGGCGGCCCGGTGCCAGGCCCGGTGGCGACGCCGCAGGCCCGGCGCGAACTGGAACGCGCCGACGAGGCTGAAAACGGTGACGGCGACGATGTGCGTCACCAGCGCCACCGGGGCAGCGGTGACCCGGTCGCCGTCGGGCACGATGGGCGGCCCGCCGGCCAGTTCGGCCAGCCGCAGGCTGCCGGCGACCACCGGCACCACGCTGAGCAGCACCAGCCCGGTGGGGATCAACCAGTTGGCGGCGGGAGAGCGGTCGGCGACGGTGCGGGCGACGGACTGTGGCGTCGGCCGTGGACTCGGTACGGGTGTGGACATGGGTCGATCGTCGCGGCGTCGCGGCCGGCGCTCATCGCCGCGCGGGCCGGCGTCGTCCCGGCCATTGGACGGGGTCGCTCGTCGTACTTGTGGCCGGTACGCCGACGCGGCCCGCTGCGTACGATCACGGTGTGCGTGCGCTGCTGCGGTCGGTGTGGGCCGAGCCCCGCGTCGCCGACCCGCCGACACGGGTCTGGCGGGACTGGCTGCTGCTCGGCGCGGTCTGGGCCGCGGCGACCCTCGAAGGGCTGCTCCGCACCGACCTGGTGTCGCCCGCGTACTCGCTGATCGTCGCCCTGGTGCTGGCGCCGACCCTGTTGTGGCGGCGGACCAGGCCGCTGCTGATGGTCGCGGTCGCGTTTCCGGTCACCGCCGGGGCCGCGCTGCTGGCCGGCCACGAACCGGAGTTGATCACCGGTGTCTACCTGCTGATCCTGCCGTACGCGCTGTACCGCTGGGGTTCCGGCCGGCAGATCGTGGCCGGTACGGCGATCATCCTGGCCAAGATGGGCCTGTCGGCGGCGGTGGGTCACCTCGACCTCGCCGACCTGGTCGGCGGGACGGTGGTGGTGTCCGCTGCGATGGCCGTCGCCACCGCGCTGCGGTACCGGGCGACGCTGTGGGCCCGCGAACTCGACCAGGCCAGGTCGGCCGAACGCGAACGACTCGCCCGCGACCTGCACGACACGGTGGCCCACCACGTGTCGGCGATGGCGATTCGCGCCCAGGCGGGCATCGCGGTGGCACCGACCCGACCGGCGGCGGCCCTCGACGCGCTGGCGGTGATCGAGGCAGAGGCGACCGGCGCCCTGGCCGAGATGCGGCTGATGGTGCGGGGCCTGCGCCACGGCGAACCAGCCGGACGGCTGGGCCCGGCGGACCTCACCCCGAACCCCGGTATCGGCGACGTCGCCCGGCTCGCCAGCCGGTCGCAGCCCGGACCGGTCGTTGACGTCGCCCTGCACGGCGACCTCGACGACATCCCGTCGACCGTCGCGACCGCGGTCTACCGGCTGGCCCAGGAGTCGGTGACCAACGCCCGGCGGCACGCCCGGCACGCCACCCGGATCGAGGTCCGCGTCGATGTCGACGTCGACGCGGTGCGGCTGCGGGTCAGTGACGACGGCGACACCAGCGCGGCGCGGCCCGCCGCTCCCGGCGGCGGGTTCGGCATCGTCGGTATGACCGAGCGGGCGGCCCTGCTCGGCGGTACCTGCGACGCCGGACCGGACCGTGACCGGGGCTGGACCGTCGCCGTGGCCCTGCCCCGCCAGGCCCCGGCCGGTCGGGCCGGGACGTGACCATCCGGGTGGTCGTCGCCGACGATCAGGAGATCGTCCGGACCGGGCTGACGATGATCCTCGACGCCCAGCCGGGCATCGAGGTCGTCGGCGAGGCGGTCGACGGCCGCCGGGCGGTCGACCTCGCCCACCGGTTGCGTCCCGACGTGTGCCTGTTCGACATCCGAATGCCGGATGTGGACGGTATCGAGGCCACCCGTCGCCTCGCCGGTCCCGGCGTCGCCGACCCGCTCGCCGTCGTCGTCATCACCACCTTCGACCTCGACGAGTACGTCTACGCGGCGCTGCGTGCGGGTGCCCGGGGCTTTCTGCTCAAGGACGCCGGCACGGCGCTGCTCACCCAGGCCGTCCGGGCCGCCGCCGCCGGTGACGCGCTGATCGCGCCGGCCGTCACCACCCGGCTGCTCAGCGCCTTCGCCGCCGCCGGTCCGGTGGCACCGGCCCGCCAGCCGCTCGACCCGTTGACCGACCGCGAGGAGCAGGTGCTCATCGCCGTCGCCCGTGGCCACACCAACACCGAGATCGCCGGCGAGCTGTACATCAGCCTCAGCACGGTCAAGAGCCACCTCGCAGCCCTGATGACCAAGCTCGGCGTCCGCAACCGGGTCGAGCTCGCGATCTGGGCGTACGAGACCGGCCGGGTCCGCGCCGGCCTCGACCGGCCGACGTGACGTGCGACGCGCGGACCTGTCACTGCGGATCCGACCGCTGCGAGAACAGGTCCGCTCCGGTCAGCCGACCCGGGTCAGGCGTACCGCGTCGGCGATGATGTGGCCGCCGGCCGGCGCCCACCGGCTCACCCCGACCACCGGCCGCCGCCGGATGCCACACCTCGACCCGGTGGCTGCCGGCCGCCGGCAGCGTCACGGTGAACCAGGCCGGGTCGCTGACCGGCTGCGGACTGGTGAAACGGTAGTCGGCGCCGTAGCGTCCGGCGGACCAGCTCGACGTGCCCCAGGCGGCGCTGGCGGTGAATCCGCCCGGCGTGCGGTTGTCGACGATCACGCTGAACGCGTCGCCGCCGGCGGCCAGCACCCGCGCCGGCCCGGCCGGGCTCTCCCGGTGCTGGCGGTCCAGGGCGGTGACCAGATAGGTGTACGCCGATCCGGTCGCCGCTGTCGCGTCGGTGAAGGAGCCACCGACGCCGGTGGACCGTACCGTCGCCAGCAGGTGGCGGGCGTCGTCGAAGACGGTCGGGTCGGCCACGTCGGTGCCGGGGCAGCGGTAGAGCGCGTACGACGTCGGGGTGGTGCCGGTGGCGGCGAGCCAGTCCAGCCGCACGCCGGTCGGGGTGCGGGTCGCGGCGGTGATCGCCGGTGGCGCCGGGGTGACGCCCGGTGCGGGCAGGCCGCCGCGACCGGCCGCGACCGGCGGCAGCGCGGGCCGGGCGTAGTGTTCGGCGACCAGCCGGCTGACCGCGCCGAGCCGGTCGGCTCGCACGTCCTTGCCGCTGAACTGCAGGTCGCCGCGCACCTGAGGGTAGCTGTGGTGCAGCGTCAGGTGCCGGCTCAGCTCGGCCGGGTCCTGCCCGGTGCCGCCGACCCGGTACGTCGGCTGGCCGACGATCAACTCCACGCTGGTGCCCGACACCGTCGCGGACCACCAGCGGACCAGTTCGGCGTAGTCGGCGTCCGGGTGGCCGATGTGCCAGTACAGCTGCGGCGTGATGTAGTCGATCCACTGTTCGCGCACCCAGCGGCGGCTGTCGGCGTGGATCGCGTCGTAGGACTGCAACCCGCTGGTACGGGAGCCGAGCGGGTCGGTGGCGGCGTTGCGCCAGATGCCGAACGGGCTGATCCCGAAGCGCACCCACGGCTTGACCGCCCGCAGCCGGTCGCTCATCTGCGCGACGAGCAGGTCGACGTTGTGCCGCCGCCACGCGGCGAGGCTGTCGAAACCGGCGCCGTACGCGGCGAAGCTGGCCTGGTCGGCGAAGCTCTCCCCGGCGACCGGGTACGGGTAGAAGTAGTCGTCCCAGTGCAGGGCGTCGAGGTCGTAGTGGGCGATCGCGTCGAGCATCGCGTCCTGGACGAAGGACCGCACCGCCGGTCGGCCCGGGTCGTAGTAGAGCCGGCCGGCGTATGCGATGACCCATTCCGGGTGGCGACGGGCCGGATGATCGGCGACCAGCCGCGCCGGGTCGGCGTGGCTGGCGACCCGGTACGGGTTGCACCAGGCGTGTAATTCCAGGTCGCGGGCGTGCGCCTCGGTGACCAGGTAGCCGAGCGGGTCGTAGCCGGGGTGGCCGCCCTGCCGCCCGGTGAGCACCGCCGACCACGGCTCGTACGGCGACGGCCAGAGCGCGTCGGCGCTCGGGCGCACCTGCACGACGACGGCGTTGCACCGCAGCCGCCGGGCCAGGTCCAGCCAGCCACGCAGCTCCGCCTGCTGGGCGTCCGGGGTCAGTCCGGGCCGGCTCGGCCAGTCCAGGTTGGCGACCGTGGCCAGCCAGAAGCCCCGGAACTGCCGCTTCGGCTTGGCCGGATCAGCCCGGTTCGACAGCGAACCCATACCCACCATCGTGGCGGGAGCGCCCGATGGGGCAAGCGGTGATCCGACAGCGGGCCGGCGTTGCCCCGATCGAAACCTGACGTGCCGGCCCGTCGGTGCCCGGGCGGTCAGGACCGGGCACGGGTAGCGACGCTGAGCAGCCAGGAGATCAGGCCGGCGAACGCACCGACCAGAGTTCCGGTGAACAGGCTGCTGAGTGCGGCAGCTGTCCGCAGCACCACCGATTCCGCCGCTGGTGACAGCCGCCCGGCCAGGTTGCCGCCGAGTGCCGGCAGGTCGTCGGCCCAGGCGATGTGCCACAACAACTGGTGGGTGAGGGCCAGCAGGATCCCGTACACCACGCCGACGACGAGCAGGGTCAGGAACGGATTCGGCACCCGGGCGGTGACCGCGACGAGGATCCACACGGCTACGGGAAGCACCACCAGTACCAGGTTGACGAAGGTCCGCTCGTGTACGAGGCCGAGATCGTGCAGCACCGCGCGGGGTACCGCGAGCAGGGCGAGGCCGACGATCGCGGCGGCCGGTAGTCCGAGTCCGGACGTGCGGGTCGATGTCATGGCTCGACGCTAGGGCCGCCGACCGGCACCCGGCGTCGGCCGCGACGCCCGGCGTCGGCACGTCGAGCGCCGGTCGCGGCTACGTCCGGTCGGACCTGGCGGCTACGTCCGGGGGTGCCGTTCGGATACGTCAGCAGGCGTACGCGCCGGCCCGGCACGCTGGCTAGCATCGGGGCGGTGAGCAGTCCCGCCGTCCGGCAGCGGTTCCGTCCCTGGCTGGTCGACGCCGCGTTCGGTCTCGGCGTCACGCTGGTGTTGGCGGTGGTGATCACCGCCAACCGGGGTGGCTCGCGTGACCCTGACCTGGTCGCCTACCTCTGGGCGGTCGGCCTCGGCGCGCTGATGCTGGCCCGCCGCCGTTACCCGCGGGCGGTCCTGTTCGTCACCGCATTCGGTCTGTTCGCCTACTACGCCGCCGGCTACCCGGCCGTCGGGGTGGCGGTGCCGGTCGCCGCGGCGCTCTACGCCGCAGCCGAGGCGGGCCGGCTGGGTTCGGCGGTGCTGACCGCCGCACTGGTGGTGGCTGTGTCGCTGACGTTCCGGCTCGTCGACGGTCAGGACCCGACGTACGTCGTCGGATACGAGCTCGTCTCGCATCTCGGCCTGATCGTCACCGCAGTCGCGCTCGGCGACAGTGTGCGCAGCCGGCGAGTGGAGAAGTTTCGACAACGTGAGCTGGCGGCGCTGACCGCCGCCGAGTACGCCCGACAGGCCCGGTACCGCGTCCAGACGGAGCGGCTGACCATCGCCCGGGACCTGCATGACTCGGTCGGTCACGCGGTCTCGGTGATCTCGCTGCACGCCGACGTCGCCACCGAAGCGCTCGGTCACGACGAGCCGGCGGCGGCGACCGCGCTCGCGCGGATCAGGAGCACGGCCGCGCACACCCTGCGTGACCTGCGTTCGACCGTCGCGGTACTGCGGGCCACCGATGGTACGGCCCATGACCTGATCAGCGTCCGGGACCTCGACCGGGTGTTGGAGCCGGCCCATCTCGCGGGGATGGACGTGACGGTGCTGGTCGACCCCGCTGCGGCCACGCTGCCGGCACCGGTGGACGCCGCCGCGTACCGCATCGTGCAGGAGGCGGTGACCAACGCGGTCCGACACTCCGGCGGCGCCCGTGTCGATGTCCAGTTGCGCGTCGCCGGAGCGGACCTGCTGCTCACGGTCTCCGACGACGGTCCGGGCCGGTCGATGACGCCGACGCCGACCGACCTGCCCGAGGACCTGTCCGCCGGCCCGGCGGTCGGGCACGGCATCGCCGGTATGGCGGAGCGGGCGCGTGCCCTCGGCGGAATCCTCACCGTCGACCGGTCACCCGACGGCTGCGCCGTCCGGGCGCGAATCCCGATCGGAGCCAGCCGATGATCCGGGTCGTTCTCGTTGACGACCAGGAACTGGTACGGGCCGGCCTGCGGGCGTTGCTGGAGCACGACCGGGACATCGAGGTGGTCGGGGAAGCGGGCAGCGGACACGCCGCGGCCAGGCTGGTCCGGGCCACGCTGCCGGACGTGGTCCTGATGGATCTGCGGATGCCGGGCGGCGACGGAATTGACGCGACCCGTCGGATCACGGCAGATCCGCTGCTGTCACGGGCCCGGGTCCTGGTGTTGACCACCTTTGATGACGACGCCGACATCGTCGCCGCGATCCGGGCCGGCGCGGCCGGCTACCTGCTCAAGGACGTGCCCTCGGGGGAGTTGCGCGACGCCGTGCGGGCCGTCGCCGCTGGCGGCAATCTGCTCGCTCCGTCGGTCACCCGCCAGGTGATGCACCGGATCGCGGCGGGACCCGAGCCGCCCGCCCGTGACGCCCGGCTGGATCTGCTGACCGACCGGGAGCTGGTGGTGCTGGCCCGGGTCGGGCTCGGTGAGAGCAACGCCGAGATAGGCCGCGCGCTGTTCATCAGCCCGGCGACCGCCCGTACCCATGTCGGGCGGCTGCTCGCCAAGCTCGACCTGCGCGACCGCACCCAGTTGGCGGTGTTCGCCCACCGTAGCGGCGTCGTGCCACCGCCGGCAGCGGACTGACCCGCTGCTCAGGCCGGCCGGGTCGACGGCGCGTCGCCCCGGGTGGCCAGCCACCAGCCGGCGGTCGCGACCACGGCGACCAGCGCGGCGAAGCCGAACGGGGCGGCCAACCCGACCCCGGTGGCCAGCGCGCCGCCGAGCAGTGCGCCACCGCCGACGGCACCGTAGATCAGCGTCTTGGACGCCGCCGTCACCCGCCCCAGCAGTCCGTCCGGTGCGGTGCGCTGCCGCAGTGCCGCCGCGCAGATCTTCAGCACCGCGAACGCGCCGGAGGACACCACGGTCACCACCACCGCCACCCAAATCCCCGGTCAGCGACAGGGCCAGTAGCGGGAAGGCGGCGACCCGGTCCCGTCGCCGATGTTGGTCAGGGTGGCGGCGCTCCAGAAGCGCCAGAACGGCCGACCGAGCGGTTGCGACATGCGTACATGATGCATTGACCGGTCAGAGCCGTTGCCACAGCGCCGGTACGTTCGGCGGTTCCCAACCGGTAAGCGCGGTGTGCGCCTGTCGGCACCGGTAGCCGACGCCGGCGTAGCTGACGACGGCACCGACCTGGTAGGTGGTGCCGGCGGCCCAGGTGCCGCCGGGCTGGCTGGGCGGTGCGGTGGTCGGCGGTGCGGTGGTCGGCGGTGCGGTGGTCGGTGGTGCGGTGGTCGGTGGCGGTGGGGTGGGTGACGGGGGTGGTGGGGTCGGCGACGGGCCGGGACCCCCACCGATCTGGACGTCCACACAGGAGTAGAAGGCCATCGCGGTGTCGGCGACGTTCCAGATCGCCAGCACCTTCTGCCGGCCGGTGCGGCCACCGAGACTCACGTGGTGCGAGACGGTGGCGTCGGGCTGCCGGCCGCCGTCGTCGAACACCGCGATCCGCGTGTCGCCGACGTAGTACTCCCAGGTGCTGGTGGCGTGTCGGGCGGTCAGCGTCCAGGTGAAGGTGACCGACCCGCCGACCGCTGTGGCCGGCCAGTTGACGCCGTCGTCGTTGAGGATGGCGAACCGGCTCACCCCGCCGTGGCAGTTGCGCTGCCCCTTGGGGCCTTCGACGCTCTGTGGCTCCCATACGATCGGGCCGCAGCCGGCGACCCGCCCCTGCGCGCACATCGCCTGTCGGCTGGGTGGGTAGGAGATGTAGCCGTGTGCGCTGGCCGGGGTGGCGACCAGCAGGGTGCCGAGAATGGTGCCGGTGGCGAGCAGGGGCAGGAGGATCCGTCGTCGCATGGGGCGCTCCGCACGTCGGGGGTGGCGGTCGGGCGGCCGGCCGTGCCGACGAAGTTAGCGTAAAGAGACTTAACAGTAAAGAATGTGAACGAAAAATTTCGATACGCCGATGAACATCGGCCGGCGGGGGTGACCTGTCAGCCGACCGTGCGACCGTGCCGGTCGCGGGCCTTGATGCGGGTGATCGGCATCTCCGGCGCCGGCAGCGGGGCATCCACGCAACCCGTCACCGTGCCGAACCGCCGGCCGGCCGCCCAGTCGTCACGGGCGGCCACCAGCTCCTCGTGGCTGCGGGCGACGAAATTCCACCACATCACGAGCGGCTCCTCGAACGGCTCACCGCCGAGCAGGAACAGCCGGGCGGCGCCGTCGGCGCCGGTCACCGTCGGCGCCGACCGACCCTTGCCCAGGTAGAGCAGTCCGCCCGGGGCCAGTTCCACCCCGTCGACCCGTGCCATGCCGGACATCGCCAGCAGGGCGTACTCGAAATCGTCGCGCAACGTCAGCGCGACGGGCGCGTCGGGGTCGATGTCGATCTGTGCTCCGACGATCGGGCTGGCCATCTCGGCCGGGGACCGGACACCGGCGTACTCGCCGACCACGACGGTGATCCGCGCGTCGTCGGCGGTGACCTGCGGCAGCGCGGCATGGTGGTCGAACCGGGGTTCGCCGTGCCGGGCGGCCTCGGGCAACGCCACCCACAGTTGCAGCCCGTGCATGACCGGCGGATGCGCGGGCGGCGACTGCTCCGAGTGGGCGATGCCGTGCCCGGCGGTCATCAGGTTGAGCTGCCCCGGCACGATCGGCTGCACGCTGCCCAGGCTGTCCCGGTGCAGGATCTCCCCGTCGACGAGCCAGGTCACCGTCTGCATCCCGGTGTGCGGGTGCGGCGGGATCTGCATGCCGGGCCGCCCGGCAACGTCGTCGGGCCCGAAGTGGTCGACGAAGCACCAGGCACCGACCATCCGCCGGGGCCGCTGCGGCAGCAGCCGGCGGACCGTCGTGTAGCGGCCCAACGGCACGTCGTGACCGGGCAGCAGCACACTCTCCGGCTGCGCGCCGACGACCACGGTCCCGTCGTACCGGATGCTCTCCGACGCCGTCGCACTCATGCCCCGACCCTACGCGCGGCGCCGCTGGCGCGCCCGGTCGACCGCGCCGCACCGGCCAGGCGACCCGGCCCGCTCACTGGCCCCGCTCACCCGCCCCGGTCACCGCGCCCGCTCAACCGGCGCGGTCCTCCAGGTCGCCTTCGGTGCGAAGGAACACCTCCCGCAGCCCGTCGAGCACCGCCGGGTCGGGGTACTCCCACAGTTTGCGGTCGGCGGCCTCCAGTAGCCGCTCGGTGATGCCGTGCAGCGCCCACGGGTTCGACTCGGTCAGGAACCGTTGGTTGACCTCGTCGAGCACGTACGTCTCGGCCAGTTTGTCGTACATCCAGTCGGCGACCACCCCGGCGGTGGCGTCGTAGCCGAACAGGTAGTCGACGGTGGCGGCCAGCTCGAACGCCCCTTTGTAGCCGTGCCGGCGCATCGCCGCCAACCAGCGCGGATTCACCACCCGGGCTCGGAAGATCCGCGCTGTCTCCTCGTGCAGCGCCCGGGTGCGCACCGCCTCCGGACGGGTGCTGTCGCCGACGTAGGCCGCCGGGGCCGACCCGGTCAACGCCCGGACGGTGGCGATCATCCCGCCGTGGTACTGGAAGTAGTCGTCGGAGTCGGCGATGTCGTGTTCGCGGGTGTCGATGTTCTTCGCCGCGACCGCGATCCGCCGGTACGCCGACTCCATCTGGTCGCGCGCCGGCGCGCCGTCGAGATCGCGGCCGTAGGCGTAACCACCCCACACCGCGTACACCTCGGCCAGGTCGGCGTCGTCGCGCCAGTTGCGACTGTCGATCAGCTGTAGCAGCCCGGCGCCGTAGCTGCCCGGCTTGGAGCCGAAGATCCGCATGGTGGCCCGCCGGGTGTCGCCGTGTTCGGTCAGGTCGGCGCGGGCGTGCGCGGCGACGAAGTTCACCTCGTCGGGCTCGTCGAGGGCCGCGACCAGCCGGACCGCGTCGTCCAACATGGCCACCACGTGCGGGAACGCGTCGCGGAAGAAGCCCGAGATCCGTACCGTCACGTCGATGCGGGGTCGGCCCAGCTCCGCCGCCGGGATCACCGTGACGCCGGTCACCCGCCGTGACGCCTCGTCCCACGCCGGCCGTACGCCGAGCAGCGCGAGCACCTCGGCGATGTCGTCGCCGGAGGTCCGCATCGCCGAGGTGCCCCACACCGACAGCCCCACCGAGCGGGGCCAGTCGCCGGTGTCGGCCCGGTAGCGGGCCAGCAGCGACTCGGCCATCGCCTGCCCGGTCTCCCAGGCCAGCCGGCTCGGCACCGCCTTCGGATCCACCGAGTAGAAGTTGCGCCCGGTCGGCAGCACATTGATCAGCCCGCGCAGCGGTGACCCGCTCGGCCCGGCCGGCACGTACCCGCCGGCCAGCGCGTGCGTGACGTGGGCCAGCTCGTCGGTGGTGCGGGCCAGCCGGGGCAGCACCTCGGTCGCCGCGAAGCGCAGGATCCGAGCGACCAGCGCGGCCCGCCCGTCGTCACCGCCGAGCACGCGCGTGGTGACCTCGGCGGCGGCGTCCGGCCGCCAGCTGTGCTCCTCCATCGCGGCCACCAGCTCCCGGGCGACCGCCTCGGCCGCGTCGGTGCCATCGCGGTCGGTGCCGGACTCGTCCAGGCCCAGCGCCTCCCGCAGGCCCGGCAGCGCCGCGACCTGCCCGGCCCACATCTGGCGGGCCCGCAGCATCGCCAGCACCAGGTCGACCCGGGCCGTGCCGACCGGTGCCGAGCCGAGCACGTGCAGCCCGTCGCGGATCTGCACGTCCTTGACCTCGCAGAGCCAGCCGTCGACGTGCAGCAGGAAGTCGTCGAACTCGGCGTCGTGCGGCCGGTCGTCCAGACCGAGGTCGTGGTCGAGCCGGGCCGCCTGGATCAGCGTCCAGATCTGCGCCCGGATCGCCGGCAGCTTCGCCGGGTCCAGGGCGGCGATGTTCGCGTGCTCGTCGAGCAGCTGCTCCAGCCGGGCGATGTCGCCGTAACTGTCCGCCCGGGCCATCGGCGGCACCAGGTGGTCGATCAGGGTGGCGTGCGCCCGGCGTTTGGCCTGGGTGCCCTCACCGGGGTCGTTGACCAGGAACGGGTAGATCAACGGCAGGTCGCCGAGGGCGGCGTCCGGCCCGCAGGCGGCGCTGAGCCCGACCGTCTTGCCCGGCAACCACTCCAGGTTGCCGTGCTTGCCGACGTGCACCACGGCGTGCGCGCCGAAGCCGTGCTCCAGCCACCGGTACGCGGCCAGGTAGTGGTGGCTCGGCGGCAGGTCCGGGTCGTGGTAGATGGCCACCGGGTTGGCCCCGAAGCCGCGTGGCGGCTGCACCAGCAGCACGATGTTGCCGGCGCGCAGTGCGGCGAGCACGATCTCGCCGTCCGGATTCCGGGACCGGTCCACGTACAGCTCGCCCGGTGGCGGACCCCAGTGCCGTTCGACCTGGTCACGCAGCTCGGCCGGGAACTCGGCGTACCAGCGGCGGTAGTCGGCGGCCGGGATCCGCACCGGGTTGCCGGCCAGCTGATCCTCGGTCAGCCAGTCCGGGTCCTGCCCGCCGGCGGCGATCAGCGCGTGCATCAACGCGTCGCCGTCGCCGTCAGCCAGCCCGGGGACCGCGTCGGGGCCGTCCGACGGCCCGACGTCGTAGCCGGCGTCGCGCAACGTCGACAGCAGAGCCAGCACACTGGCGGGGGTGTCGAGCCCGACCGCGTTGCCGATCCGGGCGTGCTTCGTCGGGTACGCCGACAGCAGCACCGCGATCCGTTTGTCGCCCGCCGCGACGTGCCGCAGCGCGGCGTGACGCACCGCGATGCCGGCCACCCGGGCGGCCCGCTGCGGGTCGGCGACGTAGACCGACAGCCCGTCGGCGTCGATCTCCTTGAACGAGAACGGCACGGTGATCAGCCGGCCGTCGAACTCCGGGATCGCCACCTGGGTCGCCGCGTCCAACGGGGACAGCCCGTCGTCGGTGGCCGCCCAGGTCTGCCGGGAGCTGGTCAGGCAGAGTCCCTGCAGGATCGGCACGTCCAGCTCGGCGAGGGCGCCGACGTCCCAGGCGTCGTCGTCGCCCCCGGCGCCGGCGGTCGCCGGTCGGGTCCCGCCGGCGGCCAGCACCGTCACCACCAGGGCGTCGGCCTGCCGCAGGGTGGCCAGCAGCCGCTGGTCGGGGGAGCGCAGCGAGGCGCAGTAGACCGGCAGTGCCCGGCCGCCGGCGGCGTCGACCGCGTCGCACAGCGCGTGCACGAAACCGGTGTTGCCGGCCAGGTGGTGGGCCCGGTAGTAGAGCACCGCCACGGTCGGCCGGCCCGGTCCGTCCGGCGTCGTCGCGCGCTCCAGCACGCCCCACTCCGGGGCCGGCCGTGGCGCGGCGAAGCCGTGCCCGGTGAGCAGCACCGTGTCGGACAGGAATCGGTGCAGTTCGGCCAGGTTCGGAGGGCCGCCGTGGGCCAGGTAGGCGTGCGCCTCGGCGGCCACTCCGGCCGGTACGGTGGAGAGCTCCATCAGGGCGGCGTCCGGGGCCTGCTCACCGCTGAGCACCACCACCGGACGGGGCCCGGCCAGCAGCGCGTCCAGCCCGTCCGGCCAGGCTCGGCGGCCGCCGAGCAGCCGGACCACCACCAGGTCGACGCCGGACAGCAGCTGCGGAAGGTCGTCGACCGACAGCCGGGCCGGGTTTGCCAGGCGCCAGGCGGCACCGCTGGCCCGCCCACTCAGCAGATCAGTATCTGAAGTGGACAAAAGTAGCATCATCGGACGCCCGGTCCTCCCTCGGGGTCCGCGCCCCGGGTCGTCGGTCGCGGCGACCGGAGTCTCCTGGCTCCCGGATCAACGCTCGCCCCGGCCTTCCGGCACCCGACTAAGGGGACCGTGGCCGTCGGTGGGGTCTGCTCCCCGGTGACAGTGGCGGGACCGCACCGGATTCACACCGGACTTCCTCCGCTTGTCGCCGCGTCTGGCTACCGAACACTGTCACGACCGGCGGACGTTTCGTCAAGGTGTGATGTACTCGCCGTGCGGCGGCCGCCTTCCGGGGACGACCCGTAGTATCCGCCGGGTGCCCGCCTTGCCATCGTCGCCCGCCCGGGGCGCACCCGATGCCTGCCCCGGCGCCCTGCAACTGCACCCGGCCGCCGACGGCCTGCTGGCCCGGATCCGCTGCCCCGGAGGGCTGCTCACCGCCGTCCAGCTCCGGCTGCTGGCCGCCGTCGCCCGTGACCATGGTGATGGACATCTCGAACTGACCAGCCGGGCAAACGTCCAGGTGCGCGCGGTCGCGGCCGCCGCCACCGGACCGCTCGCCGCCCGGCTGCGCGCCGCCGGGCTGCTGCCGTCTACCACGCACGAACGGGTCCGCAACATCCTCGGCTCCGCCCTCGCCGACATCGACACCCCGGCGGCCTGGGACGTCGGGGCGCAGGTCCGCGCCCTCGACGCGGCGATCTGCGCGGAGCCGGACCTGGCCCGGCTCTCCGGGCGGTTCCTCTTCGCCGTCGACGACGGCCGAGGCGACACTGTCGCGTCCCGAGCCGACGTCGGTCTACTGCCCGGTCCGGACGACGACGTGGCCGTGCTGCTCGCCGGTAGCGACCACGGGCTGCGGTCTCGGCCCGCCGACGCGGTACGGGCCGCGGTCGCCGCCGCCCGTGCCTTCCTGGACGATCCGGACGCGGCGGCCGGCAGCGCGTGGCGCCTCGATGACCTGACTCCGGCAGCGCTGGACCGCGTCGTGACCCGGGCCGGCGCCGCACCCGGGGTACGGCGTACCGCGCGGCGGTGGCAACCACCGACGCCGGCCGGCGGCCCCGCCGTGCCGGTCGGGGTGCGGCACCGACCCGACGGCGGCTTCGCCCTCGTCGTGGCGGTCCCGTTGGGACGGTTGACAGTCGACCAGGTCGACCTGCTCGCGGCCGCGTCGCCGCAGCTGCGGATCACGCCGTGGCGGGGGATGGTGCTGCCCCGGGTGACCGACCCCGCCGGTTGGGCGGACCGGTTCACCTGCGCCGGGCTGGTTACCGACCCCGGCTCGCCGTGGCTCGGAGTGACCGCCTGCGCGGGGCTGCCGGGCTGTGCCCGGTCGCGGGCCGACGTGCGCGCCGACGCGGCAGCGACGCACGCCGGGCGGCCGGCCCCGACCGGCGATGTGCCAGCACCGGGGCGCCGTCACCGCCTGCCGGTGCACTGGATCGGCTGTGAGCGTGGCTGCGGCACCCCGGCCGGGCCGGTGGTCCGGGTGACCGCCACCGGTGACGGGTACCAGATCGACGTCCCCGACCGGACCAGCGTCCACCTCCCGACCGGGGCCGCTCTCGGCGCGGCCGTCCAGACCGCACGTGAGGAGCCATGATGGGCCATGTCCGCGACGCGGCCGAGATCTACCGGCAGTCGTTCGCCACCATCCGTGCCGAGACCGACCTGAGCCGATTCACCGCCGAGCAGGCCCGGGTCGCGGTGCGGATGATCCACTCCTGCGGGATGGTCGACCTGGTCGACGACCTGGTCTTCTCGCCGCAGGTGGTGGCCGCCGCCCAGGGCGCGTTGCGGGCCGGTGCGCCGATCCTCTGCGACGCCACCATGGTCGCCGCCGGCGTCACCCGGCGCCGGCTGCCGGCCGACAACCCGGTGCTCTGTACCCTGTCCGACCCCCGGGTGCCGGAGCTGGCCGATCGGCTGGGCACCACTCGCAGCGCTGCGGCTGTCGAACTGTGGGTCGACCGCCTCGACGGCGCGGTGGTCGCCGTCGGCAACGCACCGACTGCGCTGTTCCGGCTGTTGGAGCTGGTCGACGCCGGTGCCGGCCGGCCGGCGGCGGTGCTCGGCGTACCGGTCGGTTTCATCGGCGCGGCCGAGTCCAAGCAGGCTTTGATCGACCATGGTGGACTGGAACACCTGGTGGTCCGGGGACGACGCGGCGGCAGCGCGATGGCCGCCGCCGCGCTCAACGCGATCGCCAACGACGACGAGGGACAGGTGGGGCGTTGAACGCGCGTCGTGGCGGAGCAGGCCAGCTGTACGGTGTCGGCCTCGGCCCGGGTGACCCGGAACTGGTCACCGTGAAGGCGGCCCGGCTGATCACCGCCGCCGACGTGATCGTGCACCACAGCGCCCGGCACGGTCGCAGCGTCGCCCGGTCCATCGCCGAGCCGTACCTACGCGCGGGACAGATCGAGGAGGCGTTGGTCTACCCGGTGACCACCGAGCGCAGCAGCCACCCTGGCGGCTACCGGGCGGCGATGGACGAGTTCTACGCCGACTGCGCGCGCCGGCTCGCCGCCCATCTCGACGCCGGTCGGACCGTGGTCGTGCTCGCCGAGGGCGACCCGCTGTTCTACGGCTCCTACATGCACCTGCACAAGCGGCTGGCCGACCGGTACCCGACCGAGGTGGTGCCCGGCGTCACCTCGATGAGCGGTGCTGCCGCCGCCCTCGGCCGGCCGTTGGTGGAGGCCGACGAGGTGCTCACCGTCCTGCCCGGCACGCTGTCCGGTGCGGAGCTGACCCGACGACTGGCCGACACCGACGCTGCCGCCGTGCTCAAGCTGGGCCGGACCTTCCCGGCGGTACGCGACGCGCTGACCGCCGCCGGCCGGCTCGACGACGCGTGGTACGTCGAACGGGCCAGCACCGGGGCGGAACGTGTCGAGCCGCTGGCCGGCGTCGCCCCGGAGTCCGTGCCGTACTTCTCCCTGGCGTTGCTGGCCAGCCGGCGCGGTGGCACCGTCGCGGCGAGCGCCGTCGAGACTGCCCGGTCCGGCCGGGGAGAGGTGGTGGTGGTCGGCCTCGGACCGGCCGGCCGGGACTGGATCACCCCGCAGGCCCAGGCCGCTCTCGCGGCCGCCGACGACCTGGTCGGGTACGGACCGTACCTGGACCGGGTGCCGGCCAACCCCCGGCAACGTCGGCATCCGTCGGACAACCAGGTCGAGGCGCAGCGGGCCGCGTACGCGCTTCGGCTGGCGGCCGACGGAGCCCGGGTCGCGGTGGTCTCCTCCGGCGATCCCGGGGTGTTCGCGATGGCCACGGCGGTGTTGGAGGTCGCTGCGGAGCCCCGCTGGAAGGACGTGCCGGTCCGGGTGCTGCCCGGCGTGACCGCCGCCCAGGCGGTGGCCGCCCGGGTGGGGGCACCACTCGGGCACGACTATTGCGTGCTGTCGCTGTCGGACCGGCTCAAACCCTGGCCGGTGATCGAGCGGAGGCTGCTCGCCGCCGCCCGCGCCGACCTGGTGATCGCGATCTACAACCCGGCGTCGCGCAGCCGGACCTGGCAGCTGGCCCGGGCCCGGGATCTGCTGCTGGAGCACCGGTCGGCACACACCCCGGTGGTGGTGGGCCGTGACGTCGGCGGCCCCGGTGAACGCGTCGACGTGGTGGCGTTGGCCGATCTGGACCCGGTCATGGTCGACATGCGGACCCTGCTGATCGTCGGTTCGTCGGCGACCCAGGTCAGCCACGACGGTGCCACGCCGCCGGTGGTGTTCACCCCGCGGCACTACCCGGGCTGAGCACCCGCCGCCGCGCCGAGTTCGGCCAGCCAGGTCAGGGCGGACTCGACGTCGCTGACCGTCGGCGCGGACGGCGCGGCGGCCCGGTCGACCATCAGCACCGGCAGGCCGAGCTCGCGGGCGGCGACCAGTTTGGCGGACGTCTCGTCGCCGCCGCTGTCCTTGGTCACCAGCACGTCGATGGCGTGCGTACGCATCAGCGCCCGCTCGCCGTCCACGGTGTACGGCCCACGGTCGAGCAGCAGTACCCGGTCGGTGGGCAGCGGCGGCTGCGGCGGGTCCACCGTCCGGATCAGGAAGAAGACGCCGGTCAGCGGCGCGAATGCGGCCAGGCTCTGCCGGCCGGTGGTCAGCATCGCCCGGCTGCCCAGTGTGGGCAGCGCTGCGGCGGCAGCGGTCAGGTCCGGTACCCGGTGCCAGACGTCGCCCGGCCCGGCCGTCCAGCCCGGCCGGCGCAGCACCAGCAGCGGTGTGCCGGTCCGGGCGCAGGCGGTGATTGCCGAGGTGGAGATCCGGTTCGCGAACGGGTGGGTCGCGTCCACCACCGCGCCGATGCGTTCGTCCCGTAGCCAGCGGGCCAGCCCGTCCGGTCCACCGAAGCCACCGACGCGGGTCTCGCCGTGCGGCAGCCGGGGCCGGGCTACCCGGCCGGCCAGCGAGGTCACCACCCGCGCCGTCGGGTCGGTCGACAGCGCGGCGGCGAGCTGACGGGCCTGGGCGGTGCCGCCGAGAACGAGCACCCGGGGTCCGCCGTCCGGGCCGGGGCCGGTCCGGTGACCGGTCATTGCCGGCGCCGGTCGGCGCTGTACAGATGGCTGTCGGGGAAACCGGCCGCGCCGAGCACCGCGCCGACGACGATCACCGCGGTACGCCGTACGCCGGCGGTGTGCACCTGGCTGGCGATGTCGGCCAGCGTGCCCCGCAGCAGCACCTCGTCGGGACGACTCGCCCGGGCCACCACCGCGGTCGGGCAGTCCGGGCCGTAGTGCGGTAGTAGGTCGGCCACCACCTCGTCGATGCGCTGTACGGCCAGGTGCAGCACCAGGGTGGCTCGGCTGGCCCCGAGGGTGGCCAGGTCCTCGCCCGGCGGCATGGCGGTGGAGCTGGCCGACACCCGGGTCAGGATCACCGTCTGGCCGACCTCCGGCACGGTCAGCTCCCGGCCGAGCGCGGCGGCGGCTGCGGCGAAGGCGGGCACGCCGGGCACGATCTGGTACGGCACCCCGGCGGCGTCCAACCGACGGATCTGCTCGGCGACGGCGCTGAACAGCGCGGGGTCGCCGGAGTGCAGCCGGGCGACGTCGAGTCCGGCGGCGTGCGCGGCCAGCATTTCGGCAACGATCTCGTCCAGGGTGAGCCGGGCGGTGTCGACCAGCCGGGCCCCGGGCAGGCAGTGGGCGAGCAGCTCGGCCGGGACCAGACTGCCGGCGTACAGGCAGACCGGGCTGGTCGCGACGACCTCGCGGCCCCGGATGGTGATCAGGTCGGCGGCACCGGGGCCGGCCCCGACGAATCGTACGGTCACCGGCGTTCCACCACCCACTGGGTGACCGGCATCGCCGGCCGCCAGCCGGTGAAGCCGCCGACCGGCGCTGCCCGACTGATCGCGATCCGGGTCAGGTCGCCGCCGTGGCGGGCATACCAGTCGGCGAGGAGCACCTCGGACTCGACGGTCACCGCGTTGACCACCAGCCGGCCGCCGGGCCGCAGCGCCGACCAGGCGGCGTCCAGCAGTCCGCTGGTGGTGACCCCGCCGCCGACGAAGATCGCGTCCGGAGGGTCGAGACCGACCAGTGCCTGCGGGGCAGCCGCGGCGACCACCGTGATGCCCGGTACGCCGAGCGTCGCCGCGTTCGCCGCAATTCGTTCAGCCCGCCGCAGGTCGTGCTCCACGGCGACGGCCCGGCACTGCGGATGGGCGCGGGACCACTCGATGGCGATGCTGCCCGATCCGGCCCCGATGTCCCAGAGCAGCTGCCCGGGCAGGGGACCCAGCCGGGCCAGCGTGACTGCCCGGATCTCCCGTTTGGTCAGCTGACCGTCGTGCTCGTAGACGTCGTCGGGCAGCCCTGGCACCCGGGGCAGCGGCGCAGTGCCAGGCTCGGCCCGGCAGTCCACCGCGACCACGTTGAGCGGGTCGACGTCGAGGCCGCCCCAGTCCTGGGCGGTGGCCGTCCGCAGCTGTTCCCGGGCGCCGCCGAGTTGTTCCAGTACGGTCAGCGGGCTGGGTCCGTAGCCTCGGGCGGTGAGCAGGCCGGCCACCTCACCCGGGGTGGTCATACCGGCGCTGAGCACCAGCAGCCGGCGCCCGGGGTGGACCAGCGGGTGCAGCAGCTGTACCGGGCGGCCGACGGCGCTGACCACGTCGACCTCCTCGACCGGCCAGCCGAGCCGGGCGCAGGCCAACGAGACCACCGACGGGTGGGGCACGGCCCGTACCCGGTCGGGGTCGAGCAGCCGGACCAGGGTGCCGCCGATGCCGTAGTGCATCGGATCGCCACTGGCCAGCACCGCGAGGTGCTGCCCGCGGTGTTCGTCGAGCAGTCGGGGCAGGTGGGCGAGCAGCGGGGTGGGCCAGGTGCCGGTCGTCGCCGGCCGTTCGGGCGGTGGGATCAGCTCGATCTGCCGGCGGCTGCCCAGCAGCGCGGTCGCCGCGCGCAGCGCCGACCGGCCGGCGCCGGACAGCCCGTCCCATCCATCGGCGCCGATACCGACGACGGTGACCACAGCCGGTCCGGGTCTGGGGGGCATCGTCCGACGGTAACGGTTCGCCGCGTCGCTCGACATGGCCACCCCGCCGGTGGTGATCCGTGTGACGTCGCCCGGATCAGACGTTGCCGAGCCGGCGGGTGACCGTGATGACCAGCACCACCCGGTCCGGGTTGGGGCGTGGTACCCGGTAGCGCAGGGCGTAGCGCTGCTCCGCGTCACGGACCGTCGGCGGATCGTCGTGGAGCCGGGCCAGGCCTTCCAGCGTCGACCATCGCTTGCCGTCGACCTGGCAGACGGCCACCGGGGCCCCGGTCACGCCGGCGGCCCGGACGTGTGCGGCCTTGCGGGACCGGCCGGAGGTGATCACCCGGGCCACGCCGCTGTCTGGGTCGAAGGTTACTCCGACTGGAACCACGTGCGGGCTTGCGTCCGGACGCAGCGTGGTCAGCGTGCACAGGTGCCGTTCGCGCCAGAAGTCGCGCAGCGCGTCGCTGGTCTCCGGCGCGGCAGCAGATGTCGTCACCCATCATATTCTGGCACCGTGGCCGCCGGTCGGCGGTCCCGACGCGCCCGTGGCGGCGCTGGAAGGTCCCGCGCCGGTGCGGTCGGTGCCGGATCGGCTGCGTTGAGTCGCGGCTCAGCAACGGGCGCCGTACCCGCCGTTTGAACCAAGCAATTGCTAGTCCGCTACAGCGCGTCCAGTAATCCTTTTCGCAGGGTGCGCGAGTAGTGTGTGTCGGCGGGGCGGCGCGCCTTAACGTCGGTCTCCCGCAAGAGTCGGCTGCGTCGCCCCACCTTCGAGACCGGCCGTCGGCGGCGGCCCGGGTGGGTTCCCCGCCCCGGTCCTGTCGCCCCCGTGCCGTTGACCCGGTGCCGGTCGACCGGATGATCTGTCGACCGGGTTGAACCGTCCCCGTCGGACCGCCGTATGCATGGTCGAGACGCTGGCGGAAACCGCCGACGCCTCACCGAACATCCTCCGACAGTGTCTGGTGGCCCCACGCTCGGGGCGCCGCCGGACACGGGCCGCGCGGCCCACCGGGACGCCGTCGATCGAGCGGCGCGGCTACCGGCAACTGTCCCCAGAAGGGTTGGGTTGTCAGTCCCATGTACTCGCGTTCTCCCCGGCGGAGGGTCGACCACCCGGTCGGTCCCTCGCCGTTGAACTCCCGGCGGTGGAAGGTGGCCGGCACGGTCGGCCTGGCGGCTGTGATCATGGGGGCCGGCCTCGGTCTCGCGGCGGCGGACACCTCTGCCGCCGACGATGCCGGGGTGATCGTCTGCCCGAGCGTGGTGGACCGGTTGCCGGCGGTGCCGGCGGCGGCGCGGGCCGAGGTGGACCGGGATCTGCAGGCGTTGGAGACGCAGCTTGCCGAGGCCAACGCGCGGTTGGTCAGTAGCCAGGGTCAGGGTGGTCCGAACTTCGTGGACAACGCGATTCTTGGTCCGTTGGTGAGTAAGCGGACGGCGGCGATCGAGCGGATCGCGATCTCGATCGGTCGGCAGGGGCAGCGTCCGGCTGGCCTTGAGCAGTTCGCCACCTGTGAACTCGTCGCCGCCGGCCAGGCCGGCGGAAGCGGTGCCGACGACGTTGCGGCGACCACCCCGCCGGCCGCCCTGCCGGAGGTCCCGGCCGCCGACGGGGCCGGGGTGATCGTCTGCCCGAGCGTGGTGGACCGGTTGCCGGCGGTGCCGGCGGCGGCGCGGGCCGAGGTGGACCGGGATCTGCAGGCGTTGGAGACGCAGCTTGCCGAGGCCAACGCGCGGTTGGTCAGTAGCCAGGGTCAGGGTGGTCCGAACTTCGTGGACAACGCGATTCTTGGTCCGTTGGTGAGTAAGCGGACGGCGGCGATCGAGCGGATCGCGATCTCGATCGGTCGGCAGGGGCAGCGTCCGGCTGGCCTTGAGCAGCTCGCCACCTGCGAGCTGCGGGAGGACTGACCCCAGCCGACACAGACAGGTTCCCGCCGCTCACCCGGGAACCCGCCCCTCCGGCGCCGCCCTCCTCGCGGTCGCCGGAGGGGCATCTTAATTTCGGCTTAGAATCTATTGTGACGATACCGTGACTTTGTGTGGCGTCGAGCGTGTTTCTGCACGTGGATTGAGTGGTAGGTAGCGGGATGATTCCGGCAGACCGGTGACCTCACAATCAAATCCCGGAGCCGTTCATCCGTCGACGCCTCAACTACGTAGATGCAGAGGGACGGCACTGGAGCGGGCGAATCGACCGGGAAGCGGTACGGTTTCTCCGGCGCCAAGCCAAGGGCAGGGCACTCGCGGTGGACCGGGCGGATGAGCCCGGCCGGTGCGGGTGTGTGGATGGCACCGAGTGGAGATCGAGGAGCAGATGGCGCGGACGAACCAGAACCAGCGACCCGCCGGCCCCAGGACCGAACTCTCCGGCGGGCGACAGCCGTCCCGCCTTTCGGTCCTGATTCTCTCGGCGTCGGTGCTGGCGGCCTTCTGGGCACTGGCGATGCTTACGTCGGCAGGCCGGGTCGCGTACGTCTACGCGTTCTTCTTCCTGGACTTCTTCGGTGGCGTCTTCGCCCTGGTGGCGCTCAGCATCACGGTGATGATCGGGCTGCTGGCGACCGACCGGATCGTGCTGCTGCCCCGGCACCGGGTGCTGCTGCAGTCGGCGCACCGCACCACCGGGATCATGGCGATCACCTTCCTGGTGCTGCACGTCATCACTCAGATCACCACCGGTGCGGTCTCCGCCGTCGGGGCGTTCATCCCGTTCCTCGGCGGCGGTCAGGCGATCTACGTGGGCATGGGCACCCTCGCGGCGTACCTCATGTTCGCGATCATGTGGACCGGTCTGGCGCGGGCCCGGTGGGTCGGTGTGGGCCCGCCGTGGCTGTGGCGGGCGCTGCACAGCGGTGCCTACGTCGCCTGGCCGATCGGGATCATGCACGGACTCGGCACCGGCCGACCCCCGGCGACCTGGGTGACGCTCAGCTACGTCATCTGCCTTGTGCTGGTGGTCATCGCCCTGCTGGTCCGGTTCGCCACCGGCGTGGGCAAGAAGAAGCCGTTCGTGTCGCAGGCCACCGGCACCTCGATGAAGCCGGTCGGCAAGATGGCCGACGACTCCCGGTCCGGGTCCGGATCGTCACGCCGTCGGGGCAATCGGGACGACGGAATCAGCCTGGAACCGGCGACCGCCCGCTTCGCGTCGTTTGGCGAGCGTGGCGCGGACATGATCGATTCGTGGGTGCCGGCGGGTGCCGGGCGCGGCACCTCCACCCGGTCCGCCGACCGGTACCGGGTACCCGAGGTGGGGCGACCCGCGCCGCGGTCGCGTCCGGCCGCGACCGAGGAGTCCCGGGAGTACCGCCGGTCCGACTCCGGCCGCGGTCGCTACGCCGAGGAGGACGCCGGCACACGCCGACGCTACGCCGAGGAGCCCGACCAGCGGCGCTACGCCGAGCCGGACGGCGGACGGCGGCGCCAGGTCGACGACGACGGTGGTTACGCGCCCCGCGAGTCACGGCGTTCGGTCGCGGAGACCATCGGCTCCCGGGGCCGCTACGCCGACGACCGTCCGGTCTCCGGCACCGGTGCCCGGAGCCGGTTCGCCGACGACCGTCCGGTCTCCGGGGCCGGCCCGCGTGGCCGGTTCGACGACCGTCCGGTCTCCGCCGAACCGGCCCGCGGTCGGGCGTCGCGCTACCGGGCCGAGCCCGATCCGGCTCCGGTGGACCGTGAGATGGATGACTACCTGCCGGCCGACGACACCCCGACGCTGGTCGATCTGGCCTCCCGGCGGGCCCAGCGGGCGGCTGCGGCAGAGTCCGCGGGCAGCCGGCGGTCCCGGCGACGTCGGGACGCGGAGGACTCCGACGACGAGTACTGGACGCAGCTTCGAGGAGAGGCGAATTGAGCACGGCATCGGTCCCGCCGGTCGCCACCGTCGGCCCGCCCCGGTTGACCGCCGGGTTCGAGGAGTTCGGTCGGCTCGATCTGCGGGCGCACGAACAGGTGCACGGCGGGGTCGGACCACTGTCGGTCGACGACCTGATGCGGCTGGCTGAAGCGATCGACCTACGGGGACGGGGCGGTGCCGGCTTTCCGTTCCACCGCAAGGTCCAGGCGGTGGTCGAGTCAGCCGACAAGCAGGACAAACCGGTTATCGTCGTGGTCAACGCCACCGAGGGGGAGCCGGCCAGCTGGAAGGACAAGGTGCTGCTCACCCGGGCCCCGCACCTGATCCTGGACGGCGCGGCGCTGGCGGCGTACGCGCTGGAGGCCGACGAGATCGTCATCGGTGTCGCGGACGACGGCGTCGGCGGCGCGTCACTGTCGGCGGCGCTGGCCGAACGCCGGATGCCGGTGCCAGCCAGCATCGTCACCGTCCCGCACCGGTTCATCTCCGGCGAGGGCGGGGCGTTGGTCCGGGGCATCAACGGTCTGCCGCACATCCCGCCCGGGGTCAAGGTCCGGGCCAGCGACTCTGGGGTGTCCGGTCTGCCGACGTTGCTGTCCAACGCGGAGACGTACTCCCAGCTCGCCATCGCCGCCCGGCTCGGCCCCTACGAGTACGGCGCGGTCGGCCTGGCCGACGAACCGGGGACGGTCCTGCTGACCATCGGCGGGTCCGCCGCCCGTCCGGCCGTGGTGGAGTGCCCCACCGGGACCCCGCTGCGGGACATCCTGGAACTGTGCGAGGCGCCGGTCGGCCCGGGGCTGCTGATCGGTGGGTTCCACGGCAAGTGGATCACCCCCGAGGCGGTGTCCGTGGTCGACGTGTCCCGGAAAGGTTTCACCAAGGTCGGTGGCACGATCGGCGCCGGCATCACCATCCCGCTCGGCGACAGCACCTGTCCGATGGGCGAGGTCGCCCGGGTGGTGCACTATCTCGCCGGTGAGTCGGCCGGGCAGTGCGGGCCCTGTCGGCTCGGACTTCCGGACCTGGCCCGCACCGTCGATTCCCTGGTCATCGGCAGCGCGGCGGTCGACATGGTCCGGGCGGCGGCGAGTGTGGTGAAGGGGCGGGGCGCCTGCAGCCACCCGGACGGCACGTCCCGGTTCGCCATCTCAGCGCTGGAGGTGTTCACCGAGGATCTGGCCGCGCACGCCCAGGGCGACGGCTGTGGTAAGCCGGTCAAGGGTGTCCTCCCGCTGCCGGCCGACGCGCCGTCCGGTGGCACCAAGCGGCTGAGTGTGGACTGGACCCGGTGCGACGGGCACGGCCTGTGCGCACACGTGGTCCCGGAGTTCATCCGCCTCGACGCGAACGGCTATCCGGCCTTCCCGCCGTCCCCGGTGCCGGTGTGGTTGGAACCGGGTGCCCGCAAGGCGGTCAACATGTGTCCGGCGCTGGCCTTGCGGTTCGGCGAGGGCAAGGGCGGCCACTGACCGCCGCCGGCGGTGCCGCATCGCCACCGGCGCAGCCGGTGGCTTCCCTTCCTGGCCGGCTGCTGAGACACTGCTGTGGTGTTGAAAGATGTCGATCCACCTCGGGCTCGGGCGTCGCGGCGACGCGTCGCGGCGTGGTGGCTGGTACCGGAGCTACTGGTGCTGATGCTGCTCGCGGGTGGCTTCCACTACTCGACCGCGGCGGCGGCGCCGGTGTTGACCGAGGCGCAACTGCGCGACGACGCCGCGCTGCGGATCGCGACCACCATTGAGCAGTCCACCGCGGACGAGCACGCCGCGCACGGTCACGAGGTCAACCCGGACGAACGGATGCTGTGCACCGCGGAAGTCTGGCGGCTGGACCCGGCCACCGTCCGATCCGACGAGGTGGGCACGGCCTACGGCTACTACCTGTGCGCGACAGGTACGCCGGGCACCCCGTACCTGCTGTCCCGGATGAACGCCGGCCCGATCGTGGCCCGGCTCACCGATCCGCCTGAGCTGACCGTCACCCGGCTCGACCAGGACTTCCGGACCCAGGTCGAGGCGATGATCCCGGCGGAGTTCGTCGAACAGGCGTTCAAGGGTTTCGCCGACCCGCAACGGGCGGACGGGCTGCGGCAGCGCTTCGAACGCCAGATCAGCGCGGCGGCGTAGGTCGACGAATCCGGGTGTCAGGCCGGGACCGGGGCGTCGGTGCCGGTCGGCCGGAACCGACGTACCGGGCGGACGGCCCGGCGTACCCGGTGACCGGCACCCCGGTGGGCGACATTCGTCGTCAACCGGCCCAGTCGGGTCCGGCGGAGCCGTTCGATCCGTTCCAGCGGCAGCAGCCCGAGCCCGGCCGCGGCGACCGCCGAACCGCCGACGACCGACCAGCCGACCGGTCCCAGCGGACGGCAGCCGAAGAACTGACTGACCACCGGCGTCTGCACCACCCCGAACAACGCCCCGAGTGACACCCCGGCCGCCGCCAGCACCGTCGGATCACCCTTCGCGGCGACCGCGGTCTGTGCCAGCTGGGATGCCACCAGCGAGGCGAGCGCCACGCTGCCGGCGCGGGCGGGGGTGCCGGTGAACCGGGCGGCCAGCCAACCGCCGGTGGTTGCCAGCGCGGTCGCCGCCGCCCGCCGAGCGACCTGCTGGTTGAGGCTGGCGCCGAGCGACGACTCCGGTCCCTCACGGGCGAGCTCGTCGGCGCTGATTCCCCGTGGTGGGCGGGACGCCACGGCGATCGCCGGCAGCAGGTCGGTCATCAGGTTGACGAACAGGATCTGCCGGGGGTTGAGCGCCTGCTGACCGGAGATGAGCGAGCTGCCGACCGAGAAGAGGATCTCTCCCAGGTTGCCGCCGAGCAGCAGGGCGAGGGCCTCACGCACCGACACCCACATCGCCCGCCCTTCGGCCACGCCCTCGGCGATGCTCTCGATCCGGCCGTCGACCACGATCATGTCCGCCGCCTGGCGGGCGGCGCTGGTGCCGTGATCGCCGAGGGCGATTCCGACGTCGGCGAGTTGGATCGCCGGTGCGTCGTTGGCGCCGTCGCCGGTCACCGCGACGACCCGGCCGGCCTGGCGCAGCGCCCGGACCACGGCGACCTTGTGGGCCGGACTGACCCGGGCGAAGACCGCTGTCCGGGACACCAGCCCGGGCAGCTGATCCGGTCCGGCGGCGTCGATGTCCGCCCCGGTGACCACCGCGCTGCCGTCGAGCAGGCCGAGTTGCGAGCCGATCGACTCGGCGGTGCTCGGGTGGTCACCGGTCAGCATCACCACGGTGATCCCGGCGCGGCGCAACCGCCGGACGGCGTCGGCGGCGGTGTCGCGTGGCGGGTCGGCCAGGCCGAGCAACCCGTGCAGCTCCAACCGGTCGATGCGGTCGTCGTCGAGGTCCCGGCGACCGGACGCGACCCGACCGGCGACGGCGAGTACCCGCAGCCCGCCGCGGGCCAGCCGGTCGATGGCCAGGTCGATCTCGCGGCGGCCGGCGTCGTCCAGCGGCACCACGCCGTCGGCGCGGCGCCAGGTCGCGCACCGCGGCAGCACGGTCTCCGGGGCGCCCTTGACGCTGATGACGGCACCACCCGGGCAACCACCGAGTACCGCGTGGAAGCCCCGGCCCGGCTCGAACGGCAGTTCGGCGAGCGGCTCCCACCCGTCGGCGCCTTCCCGGATGCCCACCCCGGCCGAGTAGGCGCCGTCGACCACCGCCTGGTCGGTCGGGTGGGGCAGTTTCTGATCGCCGTCCGGGACGGGGGTGGCCCGCAGCGCCGCGGCCAGAACCTGTCGCAGATCGGAGCCCAGCTCGTCGACGGGCTCGGTTCGTCGGCCGTCGCAGACGCTCTGCAGCCGGATCGACCCCTGGGTGAGGGTGCCGGTCTTGTCGAAGCAGATCACGTCGACCCGGCCGAGCGCCTCCATCGCCCGGGGGTCCCGGATCAGCACGTTGTGCCGGGACAGCCGCCTGCTCGCGCTGAGCTGGGCGGCGGTGGCGACGAACGGCAGTCCCTCGGGGATCGCGGCGACGGCGAGGGCCACCGAGGACCCGACCGATTCGGCCAACCGGCCCCGCAGTAGCCCGCTGCCGAGGGTCGCCGCGGCGGCGGCGAGCGCGGTCGGTATCGATGCCGAGGTGATCTGCCGCAGCCGGGCCTGCACCCCACCGCGCGGGGATTCGTCCTGCACCTGGTCGACGGAGCTGCCTGCCTCGGTCGACCGGCCGGTCGCCACCACGACGGCGGTGGCCGTGCCGGCGGCCACGGTGCTGCCCGCGTACACCATGCTGGTGCGGTCGGCGACCGCGTCGGCTCCGGTGCCGTCGACGGTTTTCGCCACCGGGACCGATTCACCGGTGAGGCTCGACTCGTCCATCTCCAGGCCGTTGGCGGTGACCAGCCGGCAGTCGGCGGGCACCGAGTCGCCCGCTTCCAGGCAGATGAGGTCACCGGCCACCAGATCCTCCGCTGGGCGGACGTGCTGTTCGCCGTCGCGCTGCAGCCGTACCCGCAGGGCCCCGGCGCTGAGCAGCCGGCGCAGCGCTCGCCCGGCCGCCATCTCCTGGGCCCCGGCGAGCAGCGCGTTGGCCATGATCACCGACAGCACCATGACGGCGTCCACGGTCGATCCGGTCATCGCCGACACCCCGGCGCCAGCGGCCAACGGACCGGTCAGTGGCGTGTCCAGCTCGGCCGCGGTGGCCTGCCACAGGCCACGTCCCGGCCCGTCGTCGGGTTGGCCACCTGACTGTTCGGCCTGCCGTTGCCGGGCCTGTGCGTCGCTGAGTCCTTCGGCCGAGGAGTCGAGCCGGGTGAGCACCTCGTCGACCGGCATGGCGTGCCAGGGTGCCCGGCTGCGCGGCGCGGGTGTCGCCCGCCCGCGCAGCCCGTGGGCCGCCCGGTGCCCAATCGCCAGGTTGACCAGGCCAGCCACGTTGTCGATCAACAACGACCGCGAGCCGCCACGTGGGCTACCGTCGAGCACGCCGAGCGCGGCGGCGGCGACGGAGCCGAGCATGGCCCGCCGGGCGCTGTCGGTGCTCACCGAACGGGCCAGCGCCGTGGCCTCCAGCACCAGCCAGGCGGTCTCCAGTCCGGGCGCACAGATCAGGTGGGCACCCCACGGCGGGCGGCGGGCGGCGGCCCGGATCACCCCGATTCCGCAGTCCGCAGCGGCCAGGGCGACGTCGTTGCGGGCGGCGATCAGGGCGACCCCGTGGCCGGCCTGCTGCAGCGTCCGTACGGAGGCGGCCAGTTTCGATCCGCCGGCCACCGTCCCCGCCGCCTGGCAACGGCTGGCGAGCATGCTGCCGGTCGGACCGGTCGCCGGACTGCGGCCGGCCCGGCTGCGGCCCGCGATGAGCAGTTGGCCGACCCGGCGGGCTGCCGTGGTGAGCGCCTCCGCCAGCGGGTCCAGTTCGGCCTCGGCACGTACCAGGGCCATCGGCTCCCCGTGGTGGGTGAGCACCAGCAGGTCACCGCCGGGAGTCCCGGCCCGGTCGCCGTTCGCCGGGTCACCACGGCTGAGCCGGTCCAGCAGGTCGGCTGGCAATGCATGGGTGAGCCGGTGCGGGGCGGTCAACGCCCAGCCGTCGGTGGCCTCGCCGCCGCCCGGCCTGCCGGTGGTCGGCTGGGGCTGGTCACGGCCGTCGCCCGGGCCGGTGGCGGGATCCAGCAGCCGGGCCGCGATCCGGCGGGCCTGCTCCTCGGTTCCCCTGACCGGAACCACCGCGGTGACCAGGGTACGGCCGGTGAGCAGCACCGAGGCGTCGACGATCACGGTGTCGACCCGGTCCAGCCGGCGCAGCGCGGCGGCTTCCCGCACCACCACGCCCCGCTGGGCGAGGATCCGGCCGAGCTCTCCGCAGTAGGCGTCGCGGCCGGTCCGGGCGCTGCGCGGGGAGGCGACTGCGGTGACCCGGGCGGCACGCTGCCGGCCGCCCGGCAGCATGGTGAGCATTCCGACGGTGACCAGGGTCAGCGTGCTCATCCGTTGGGCGTAGCGCTCGATTGGGCCGTCCGGCAGCTGCCGGGGGCGGGCCGGCGCCGGCAGCGCCGGTGCGCGACTGCTGTCCGGGTCGGGATGCAGTTCGCGCGCCCGGGCGGCCCACACCTTGTGGTAGGCGGAATCCTCGGCGATCAGCGAGACCCGCAGCACGGCGTCGGTGAGGCTGGTCAGCGGGCGCTGGGAGGCCGCCGCCACGGCGGTGCTGAACATCGCCTGGCCGAGGTCCGCGCCGACCGGGCCGAGCGTGCGGCGCAACCAGGAACGCAGCTGCGGGACGTGCTCGAAGGCGGCGGGCAGTGCGGCGAGCTCGTTGGGTAGTGCGGGCAGCCGGAGTACCTTGCCGACGGCTCCGACACCGGCGCCGATCAGATCACCGGCCAGTGACACGGCGTTACCGAGGCCGGCGTCGACGTGCGTGGTGCCGGTCGCTTGCGGGGCGACGCGCCGCTCCGCGTCGGCGAGCGCGGCGACGAGCCGGGAGTTGCCGATCACCTCGGAGTCGAACCGGACCACCATCCGGCCCAGCGCGCCGTTCCAGGCCGCCCAGTGCACCCCGTCGACCTCGTGGAGGGCCTGTTCCAGCCGCTGCACGTCGGCGATCACCCGACCGTGGTCGTCCGTGCTGACCTCGAGATGGGCGTGGCCGTCGTAGGCCCAGGCGTGCCGGGCGTGGGCCATCCGGCGGTGCCGTACCGAGCTGATGGTGGCTGCCGGACGCTCCAGCACGGGCGTCACCTCCCTGGCGTCGGTCCGCCCCGGGGGATGACGGTCAGTGGTGGCTCTCGTCTCCTCACGGTAGGCGCGGGCGGTGCGTAGCTGAGTGGGTTTCCGGTTTTCGGGTCCGGCGGCCGGTCCGGAAGTACGGCCGATTGGTCACTTTGAGTAGTTGTTTCGTCGCTCTATGCTTGAGGTGGCCGCTGCGGTCGTCGATCAGCCGTTCGCGGCGCTGGTGGGAGGGGACCGCCGTGACGCAGCCGGATGACTGGGACAGCCGTACGCTGATCGCGCTCGCCGGCCGCCCCCGGGCCGCCCCCGGGCTCGTCACGGTGCTGCGCGAGGTGGCGTTCCGGTACGGTGACCGGCTCGGCGACGCCGAGCGTGCCGACCGCGACGGCGAACCGCAGTGGCACCACCGGGTCCGGCAGGCGTTGGACCGGCTGCGCGCCGCCAATCTGGTCACCGGCGGCCGGACCTGGTCGTTGACCGACGCCGGTCGGGCGCGGGCTACGCTGCTGGCCGGCCAGGGGACGTCGTCCGTGCCGGCACCCGACGGGCCGGCCGCCACCGCCACCGCCGCCACCGCCGCCACCGCCGCCACCGCCGCCAACGACGCCAACGACGCCAACGACGCGCCCGGTCCGGACAGTCCAGCGCCGCTCGCCGCGCCCGGGGTGATCACCGATCCGTTGCGGGCGGTCACTGGGCGGCAGCGCCTCGGCTTCCCGCTCGGCCCGGACGAGCCGGTGCCGGTGCTGGCGGCGGTCAACCTGCACTTCGCCGGCGGACCGCAGCGCGCCACCGAGCAGTTGGCCGGACTCTGGTTCCGGGTCACCGCGGGTCGGCACCCCCGGCCACTGGCCGGCGAGTACGTCGTCGGGGAACTCAGCGTCAACCAGATGAAGCGGCTGGTAGCGGCGGACACCGTCGTCGGCGATCCGGATCAGCGCAGCGTGCACCGGATCTGGCCGGACTTCCCAGTCCGGCCGCAGATCGACGTCTCGGCGGCCACCATCAAGGCAGACGCGGCCCGGCGGACCTTCAACGCCACCGGCGAACGGATCGTCTGGGCGGTGGTCGACTCGGGTATCGACGCGCGGCACCCGCACTTCGCCAGCTACGCGACGCTCAGCGCACCCGAGGTCCGCGACCTGCACCGCAGCTTCCCGCCCGGGGCACGACCCCGGGCGCGCGACGCGTTGACCGACGACAGCGGCCACGGTACCCACGTCGCGGGGATCATCGCCGGTGGTGTGGACGACTGGGCATGCCGGCATCCGCAGCGGACGGTACGGGTGATCGAGCACCGCTACGACATCGACGATCCGGCCGTGCCGGTCCCGGTGTCCCGCCCAGTGGTCGATCCGGCCTCGATGGTCGGTGTCGCGCCACTGACCAGGTTGGTCAGCCTGAAGGTGCTGCACGGTGGGGGTAACCTCACCGAACGGGTGTCCCGGGTGATCGCCGCGCTGGCCTACGTACGCGAGGTCAACGCGCGTAGCGACCGGGTGATGCGCATCCACGGGGTCAATCTCAGCGTCGGGTACGAGTTCGATCCGGAGTGGTTCGCATGCGGCCAGTCCCCGCTCTGCCGCGAGGTGGACAAACTGGTCCGGTCCGGAGTGGTCGTGGTGACCGCCGCCGGGAACTCCGGGTACGGCGCGGTCGGCGCGCCGTTCGGCGTACCGTCGCGGTTCGCGCTGGGCGCGACGATCAACGATCCGGGTAACGCCGAACGCGCGATCACGGTCGGGTCGACGCACCGCGACATGCCGCACACCTACGGGGTGTCCTACTTCTCCTCGAAGGGGCCGACCGGCGACGGCCGCCGCAAGCCGGACCTGGTCGCTCCCGGCGAACGGATCGTTTCCTGCGCGGCGGGTGCCCGGCTGGCCACGACCCAGGCCGGCGGGCCGGACCCGCGCACGGCGGTCTACCTGGAGGAGTCCGGTACGAGCGTGGCGGCACCACATGTTTCCGGCGCGGTCGCAGCCTTCCTGTCCGTGCGTCGGGAGTTCATCGGCCAGCCGGATCGGATCAAGCAGATCCTGCTCGACACCGCCGTGCCGCTCGGCCGCGACCGGCACTTCCAGGGCCACGGGCTGGTGGACCTGATGCGGGCACTGCAGTCGGTGTGACCACCGGTGGCGGCGGAAGGGGCCCGATGACGGATCGACGGATCGGCGGTCTTCCGTGGTGGGAGCTGCGCTTCGACGCCGGAGGCGATCCGGACCCGGTGTCGGTGACCGGGCTGCTGTCCGGTGCCCGTGCCCGTGGCGTCACCGATCTGGTGGTGCTCGCGCACGGCTGGAACAACGATCGGGATGTCGCTGACGCGCTCTACGCCGCCTTCTTCAACCTGCTCGCCGAGCAGGCCCGGCGGGCGGGACCGTGGGCGGAGAGTCTGGGGCTGGTCGGCGTGCACTGGCCGGCACGCCGGTGGCCCGACGAGCCGGCGCCGGACTTCGAGCCGGTCGGCTCGACATGGCCCGGTCCCGGTCCGGCCAGGCTCGCCGGTGCCCGTGCCGGGGTAGGCCCGGTCGGCCGGCGTCGCGGCCCGGATCGTCCCCGATCGGCGGGTCTGGACGACGAGACGCTGAACGTGCTGCGGGCCACCTTCCCCGTTGGCGCGCCGGCCTTGGACCGGATGGCGCACCTGCTGCGCACCTCGCCCACCCGGGCCCGGGTGCGGGCCTTCGCCAACGAGCTCCGCCAGTTCGCGACGGTGACCGCCGACGGTTTCGGCGACGACGGCGATGCGGTACCGACCGGCCCGGACCTGGCGGGGGCCGGGAGATCTGCGGACGGTCCGGCTCCGGCTGGGCCCGCGCCGGCGCTGCCCGCGATGCTCGACGTGGACCCAGTCAAGTTGTACGCCCGCTTCCTCGACGAGCTGCGGCGCTGCCACACCCCACTGGACGCGGCGGCGGTCGGCGGCGCGGCAGGCCTGGTGGACCCGCTGCGCGGAATCTGGCACGGGGCCAAGGAAGCGCTGCGGCAACTGACCTACTGGCAGATGAAGGGCCGGGTCGGCCGGGTCGGCCGGGTGGGCCTGGGGCCGGTGCTGACCCGGCTTGCCACGGTGGCGCCGGCCGTGCGGATCCACCTGGTCGGGCACAGCTTCGGGGCCCGGCTGGTCAGCTTCGCCGCCGACGCGGCGCAGCCGGCGGTCGGCGGCACGGTTCGCCCGGTGCGGTCGTTGACCCTGCTGCAAGGGGCGTTCTCCCGGTTCGCCTTCGCCCCGACGCTGCCGTTCGATCCGGTCCGGTCCGGTGCTCTGGCCGGGCTGCCGGCCCGGATCGCCGGGCCGGTCTCGGTCTGCTTCTCGACCAACGATTCGGCCCTGGGCGTGTTCTACCCGCTCGCCTCGCTGGCCGCCGGGGACGACGCCGCGGCGACCCCGGCGCTCGCCGAGCGGTGGGGGGCACTCGGCTTCCACGGTGCCGCCGGTGTCGGTGCCCGGTCGTTGCCACTGGCGGCGGTGGGCCATGGCGGCAACCGACTGGAGCACCGGCGGGTCCACAACGTGGACGCCACCGCCGTAGTGCGCCGCGGTGGGCCACCGGCCGGAGCGCACAGTGACATCGTCCATCCGGAACTCACCTGGCTGGTCCTGGTGGCCGGCGGGCTGGTTCCGTCGTCGGGCTGAATGGGTGTCACGTACGTGGTCCGTCGCCGACAACGCTCGGTTATCGGCGGGTGACCCTGCTTCTGTATAGTCGCCCAGCTAAATGGGTGTCTGTCAGCTGTGTGACTGACTCTGGGTAGTTATCCGGACGCACTTCGGTGCTGACTTTGTCCCGTGTGTGTTACATGCTGTGGGGGCATCGCATCGATTCAGATGCACTCACCGACGAAAGGCCACCGCATGTCCTCACCACACCTGCGCCGGTCCGGGGTCGTCGTGCTCGCGGCGCTGCTCGCCACGGTGGCGCTGATCGCACCGCGACCAGCCGCCGCAGCACCACACAGTGGCCGCGGGGCGGTCACCACCGCCGAGGCACCGGTGTTCGACGGACGGCACAGCGGCACCGCCGCCGATCCGCAGCGGGTCCGGGACTACTGGACCCCGCAGCGGATGCGCGACGCACGGCCCGCCGACGAACTGCTCCGCGACCTGTCGCCGCCGGCGCGTCGGGGCACCGCGCCGCAACCCGGGCGGCAACCGGCCGGCACCGTCGCTCCGGCAGCCCCGCACCGGCCGATTCCGGCGGCACCGGCTGCTGCGGGCGAGTCCACCGGCGACAGCGCGGCATCCGGCGGCGCGCCGGCCGTCAATGCCTCGGCCAGCGTCGGCAAGGTCTTCTTCCGCAACCCGGTGAACGGCTACGACTACGTGTGCTCCGCGGCGACGGTCAACAGCGTCTCCCGGCTGCTGGTGATGACCGCCGGGCACTGCGTACACGGCGGCAGCGGCGGCACCTGGATGCAGAACTGGACCTTCGTCCCGCGCTACAACTACGGGGCCCGGCCGTACGGCACCTGGTCGGCGAAGTACCTGACCACCTTCACCGCCTGGGCGAACAACAGCAACCTGGACCGGGACGTCGGCTTCGTAACCGTCCGGCCCAACGCCGCCGGCCAACGGATCGTCAGCGTCGTCGGCGGCAACGGCCTGTCCTGGAACTACAACTACCAGCAGTACGTCACGATCCTGGCCTACCCGGCGGCGGCGCCGTACGACGGTGGCTGGCAGCAGTACTGCCGGGGCACCACCAGCCGGCCCGGTTTCTGGCCGTTCCTGGAGAACCGCATCCAGTTGCGGTGCGGCTTCACCGGCGGGTCCAGCGGCGCGCCGTGGCTGCGCAACTACGACGGCAGCCTCGGTTACGTCAACGGCGTGATGAGTACGCTGAACCCGAGCACCGGGTGGAACAAGAGCCCGTACTTCGACACCGCCGTCTACAACGCCTACGCGTCGGTCGCCGACCGGGTCTGACCCGGCCGCCGACGGCGTCGCCCGGCGGTCCGTTCGACGCGGCGGCCCTCCCGGTTCGACGCGGCCCTCCCGGCCGGAACGGGCACCGCCTGTTCCGGCCGGGATCGACCGTGCCCCGTCGGCGACTAGTCGAAGAACCGGGCGAGGTGACCGGGTGACGGGTCGGGATCGTTCGCACGGGCGGCGACCAGATCGGCGAAGACCGTGGCCCCGTCGCAGGAGGCGTGCTGGGGATACCAGCGTCCGGCAGTCCCCGGCTGCTGGCAGATGCCCTTGATCGTCTGCAGGTCGAAGAACCGCAGATGGGTCGGATCCGCGACCGCGTTGACATGCCGCCACCACGGCGAGAGCACATGCAGCACACCGCCAGGGCGCAACACCCGGTGGCACTCGTCGATCAGGCGCAGGTAGTCGGTCAGGTGCTCCAGCACGTGCACCGCGAAGATCTGATCCGCCGCGTCGTCGCGCACCGGCAGGCCGTCGCGCAGATCAGCGACGACCGCCACCGCCTTGCCCGGTCGCTGGTCCAGGCCGATGTTGCCGGGGTACTGCGGGCCGTCGCCGCAGCCGATGTCCAGGATCACCGGCTCGGCGCCGGCGATCCGGACGCGGTCCCAGACCCCGTGCACCCCCGCCAACCGTCCGATCGCCTCGCGGACCCGACGCAGCTCCGCCTCGTCGGCGACGTCGCCGGTCAGATGCGCGACGCCGCCGTCGAACCGGACCTCGACGTCGAGGTCGCGCAGTCGGGGATCGGCGGCCAGCAGATCGACGGCAGCGGCGGTCAGATAGCCGTCGTGCAACCGGTGCCGGGTGCTGGAGAACTCCGCGTAGAACACCCGACGCCGGTACCCGGCCTCGACCGGACGAAACGCGGTACATCCGCACCGCCCGTCGTACGTCGCAGGTTCAACCGGGTCGGCCGATCTCGGCCAGCAACTGCTCGGCGTTGACGAACCGCTCGGCGGGCAGCGCCCGTAACGCCTGCAGCAACGCGGTGTCCGCGCCGAGTTCCTGTGCCCGCCGGACCAGGTCCTCGCGGGAGAGCGGGAAGTCCAGGCCGTCGACGTAGTCAGGGAGCCGTGGTGCGTCGGTCATGGCGGCAGCGGTACCCGGCCCCGGGCCGGTCCACGCCTGCCCGGCGGGCATCAGGTGACCGAAGCCCGGTCGCGCGGCCAGCCGTCACCGGGCCCAACTCACTCCACCCGGGTGACGCGGTGTCATCCGGGCGGCTGCCACGATCACTAACAGCTCAACCGGCCCGCGCCGGACGCCGGTACGAGGGGGGACGGTCATGCCGCGCGCAGTGGGAATCGACCTGGGCACCACCAACTCGGTCATCGCCGCGGTCTCGGGGGGCCGGCCCACGGTCGTACCGAACGCGACCGGGTCGCGGACCACTCCGTCCGTGGTGGCGTTCACCGAGGCCGGCGCCCTGCTGGTCGGTGATGCCGCCTGCCGGCAGGCGGTGCTCAACCCGCAGGGCACCGTCCACTCCGCCAAACGTTTCGCCGGACGGCGTTACGACGAGGTCGGCCGGGAAGCCGCCGAGGTGGTGTTCGACGTGGTCGGTGACGGCGGTCTGGCCCGGTTCGACGTCAAGGGCCGCCGGTACGCTCCGGAGGAGATCAGCGCGCTGGTGCTGCGCAGCCTCGTCGACGAGGCGGCCAGGACCCTCGGTGAACGGATCGATCGGGCGGTGGTCACCGTACCAGCGCATTTCGACGATGCCCAGCGCACCGCGACCCGCGAGGCCGGCCGACTCGCCGGCCTGGAAATCCTGCGGCTGATCAACGAACCGACGGCTGCCGCGCTGGCCTACGGGCTGCACCTGCGCCAGCGGCAGACCATCCTGGTGGTCGATCTCGGCGGCGGGACCTTCGACGTCAGCGTGCTGACCGCCGGTGACGGCACGGTCGAGGTCCGCGCCGCCGCCGGCGACAGCCACCTGGGCGGTGACGACTTCGACCACCGTCTGGTGGAACATCTGGTCGCCGAGTTCCACCGGGACCACGGCATCGACCTGGCGGCGGACCCGCAGACCCGGCGGCGGGTGGTCGAGGCGGCCCGGCGGGCCAAGGAGGAACTGTCTGCGGTCACCGAGGCGGAGGTCAACCTGCCGTTCGTCGCGTCCGACGCCGCGGGTCCCAAACACCTGCGGACCCTGATCGACCGGCCGTCCTTCGACGAACTCACCGGTGATCTGGTGGAACGCTGTCGCAATCCGGTGGAGCAGGCGATGCGGGACGCGCGGGTCGCCCCAGCGGACCTCGACCAGGTGCTGATGGTCGGTGGCGCGACCCGGATCCCGGCGGTGCGCGACCTGCTGCGCCGGCTGGCCGACGGTCAGGAGCCGCAGTTGCTGATCAACGCCGACGAGGTGGTGGCGCTCGGCGCCGCGGTGCAGGCCGGGCTGCTCATCGGTACGGGCGGACCCGCCCGGTTGCGTGACGTCACCCCGCTCGCCCTCGGACTGCAGGCACACGATGGGACGATGGCGACGATCATCGAGCGCAACACCGCCATCCCGGTCCGGCGGACCCAGGTCTTCTCCACCGCCGAGGACGGCCAGACCAGCGTCGACGTCGTCGTCCGGCAGGGCCAGCGCCGACGGGCGGCGGACAACCGGGTGCTCGGGCGGTTCCGGTTGTCCGGAATCCGGCCCGCGCCGCGTGGGGTGCCCCGGATCGAGGTCACCATCGACACGGACGCCGACGGAATGGTGACGATCTCGGCGCGCGACGCCGACGGCGGTAGCCGTCAGTCGATCGTGGTGACCGAGATCGTCGAGCCACGGTCGCCGGCGGGCGACGCCGGGCCGGTGGCCGCCGCCACCGACCCCGCCGGGGATCTGGAGTCACTGATCGAGCTGGTCGAGCGGGAGCTGACCGGACCGGCCACCGGCGTACCCGCCCACGAGCGCACCCGGGCCCGGATGCTTCTCGACGACGCCGGGGGCGCGTTGCGCGAGCACGCTCCGGTGGAGCGGCTGCGGACGCTCGCTGCGGAACTGCGACAGGTCGCCGCCGTGTTCGTTCCGGCGATTCCCGGTGCCTAACTAGCGCGTTCAGTCAGTCCCCGGGCCGCGGCGGATCCGCTGCGGCCGAGTCGATCATCGTCCGTTGCCGGCGGTTCGCCGCAGCACTGCCGAACTGCCGGATGCCGGCGGCGCGGGCCGCCCGTCCGCGCGGTCCGGTGCCGCGGCTGCTTCCCGGGTCCGGCCCGCCGGCACCGGGTCGTCCCAACCGGGCCGTGCCCGCCCGGCCGGTCGACGGGCCGGCGGTGGCGTGCCGGGCCGGCGGCAGCGCTTCCTCTTCGACCGGAGCGGCCAGCTCGCTGCGGGCCCTGGGCAGCCAGTCGGGATGATGCCGGCGGAGGAACGTGAAGAGACCCTCGCGTAGCTCGCACCGCAGGTCCCACGAGCTGGGCGCATCGGCGGCCGAGGCGAGCAGCCGTACGCAGATGGTCGTCTCGGTCGCGTCGACCACCTGCATCACCCACTCCCGGCGGTCCCACAGGGCGGAGGCGTCGACGATGCGGTGCGCCTCGGCCCGCAGCACGTCGATGTCGGCGGTGAAGTCCAGGTGCAGGATCACGCTGCCCAGCACCTGCGCCTCGTTGCGGGTCCAGTTCTGGAACGGGGTGGTGGTGAAGTAGGACGTCGGCAGGATCAGCCGGCGCTGGTCCCAGACCCGTACCACGACATAGGTGAGCCGGATCTCCTCGACCCGCCCCCACTCCTCGTCGACCACCACGACGTCGTCGAGGCGCAGTTCGTCGCTGAAGGCGAGCTGCAGTCCGGCGAACACGTGGCCGAGCACCGACTGAGCGGCCAGGCCGGCCACCACCCCAGCCACGCCGGCCGAGGCGAGCAGAGACGCGCCCAACGCCCGGAGCTGGGAGAACGTCATCAGCGTCGCGGCCAGCGCGACGATACTAATGATCACCGCGGTGAGCCGGCGGAGCAGACCGATCTGGGTACGGGCGCGTCGCCGCCGTCGGTTGTCCGCCATGTCCACCGGCAGCCGGCGGAACGCGGTGTCCTCGAAGACGAACAGGATCCGGATCACCAGCCAGGCGCTGGCGTAGATCAGCGCGAGCAGCAGGATGTGCAGCGCTTCGTCACGGACCTCGCCGGTGATCCCGCTGAACGGCACCGCAAGCAGCAATCCGGTGACCAGCAGCGTGGCGCTCCATGGCCGGTGGCACTCCCGGTGCAGTGTGTTGAGGAACGGTGCGACCCGGCCGCGCGCCGCGTGCCGGACCACCCTGCCGGAGAGCCAGGCCAGGGCCAGCGAGCCACCGACCGCGACGACCACCGTCGCCACCGCCCGACCCAACTGCTCGTCCCACACGGCCCGGTGACCTCCGCCCGCCGCCCGGTCAGCTACCGGGTTCCACGGTGATCCGGTTCTCCACCGCGGTGACTCCCGGCGCCGACCAGGCGATCCGCTCCGCCTCCTCACGCTCCAGCCAGGAGCGGACCACCCCCTTGACGATGACCCGGCCACCGTCGGTGTCGACGGTGACCTGCCGGGCGTCGGTGGCGGCGCTGCGCACCAGCGCGTCCTCGATGCTGCGTCGAAGCTCCGGTGCCGAAGGGTTGATCCGGGGGCGGACGGCGATCAGATTGGTCACCCCGCGTACCCCGGAGAGCCGGCGTACCGCCCGCTCCGCCGCTCGGCGCTGGAACTCCCATTCGACCTCGCCCTTGAGCGTGACCCACCCGTGGGCGACGGTCACCTCGAGCCGTTCGATCGGAACGAACGCGTCCCACTCCAGCGCCCGGGTGGCGGCGCCAGCGACATCGGCGTCGGTGCGCTCCGCTGAGCTGGGCAGCCGTACCTCGATGTCGTTCGCGACCGCGGTCACCCCGCGTACCCGGTGGGTGGTGCGCTCCGCCGCCCACTTCTTGCCGTAGTTGTCGACCCAGCCCAGCAGCGTCACCACGCCCTCCAGCACGGTCACGCCGATCTCGTTGGGCTGGACCCGGGCGTCCCATTTGAGTTCTTCGAGGACGTCACGCTGGATCTCCTCGTCCGTACGCACCGTCGCGGCGGTCAATTTTCCTCCAACGAATGTCGTCGTGCCGGCCTGCCGGTGGACTCAGAGCAGACGCAGTTCACGCGCCCGGCGTACGGCCTCCCGGCGGCGGGGGGCACCGAGCTTCTGGTAGATGTTGCGGACGTGGGTCTTGACCGTGTTCACCGACAGGAACAGCTCGGCGGCGATCTCCCCGTTCGACAGCGTCCCCTGCAGGTACCGCAGTACGGTCAGTTCCCGGTCGGTGAGCGGTTCGGCCAGCGCTGGGGCCGGACGGTGTCGGTCGGCGTGCCGCCGACCGACACCGTCGACGAGATCGTTGACAAGGTTCCGGTGCCGGGTCGGTGAGTCGAGGTGCTCGACAAGCAGGTCCCGCGCTGGGGAGCCGGCGTGGTTGAACACCAGCCGGTGACCGTCCGGGGCGGCCAGGTCGAGCACCTGTTCGAGCAGCTCGCGGGCTTGACGTTGGTCGCCCATCCGGTGGGTGGCGACGGCCGCGACCAGCCCGGCGTTCAACCGTTCCAGCAGGGTCACTGGCTGGCGTTCCGGCTGGATCGCCGGTGGGTCCGCCGGTGATCCACCATTCGGTGCCGACCACTGGGGGAGCGCCGCCAGAGCATCGGCCGGTCCGTCGGCGAGCAGATGCAGCCGGGCCAGTGCGATCGCCACCCCCGGTGCGCGGTCGTCGTGGATTTGGTCCAGCAGCAGTTCCCGGGCCCCGTCGAGGTCGCCGCAAGCCATTCGGGCCTCGGCGAGGGCCAGCTGGCGCAGTCGGCTGTGCGGACCGTCGGGCGGGTCCCGGTCCACCGGTGCAGTGGTGAGCAGATCGGCGACTGCGGCGAAGTCCCCCTCAGCCTGTCGAAGCGCGGCCCGGACCACCGGGAGCAGCCCGGTGACCGTCCCCGGTGTCCCGGGCACGACCAGCGCTGCGGCCAGATCCAGCTGCCGGGTCGCGTCGGGCAGTTCGTCGCGGTACAGGGCGACCAGGGCGAGCGCGAGATGAGCGGCGGCGGCGTGGCTGGCACACCGACGTCCCGGGCAGGCCGCAGTGACCAGGGTCTGCTGGGCGGCGCGGTAGGCGGCCGCCAGCTCACCCCGCCGGGCGTGCAGCAGCGCCAGTTGACCGGCGGCGTACCGGGTCGGGCAGCCGTACCCGTTGGTTGCCGGGGCGGTGATCAGACCGGTCAGCGCCGCCTCGGCGTCGGTCAGGTCGCCGCGACCGAACTGGACGGTTCCGAGCATCGCCGTCGCCACCGCGCGTGCCCGTTCGCCCAGGGTCTCCACGCCCTCGGCCGGCGCACCTGCGGTCGTCGTGGCCAGCCCGGTGGTGGCGAGCAACTCGTCGGCGTAGCTCAGCGTCTCGTCGTACCGGCTCCCGTCGATCGCGGCCACGAGCCGGTTGGCGATGCTGGTCGGTTCCTGGCCGCGGATGTCCGGCAGCGGCCCGGCCGCCGGCCGGCCAGCGGTCTCCAACCGGTCGACGGCGGCAGCCAGCGCCAGGCCCGGATGACCGGCGTCCAGGCCGGTGGGCAACGGGGTGTGCCGGGCGTCCTGGTGACCGCAGAGCAGCAGTTCGGGCCAGTGCTCGTCGACCAGTTGGCCGGCACCGGCCAGGTCTCCGCAGGCCAGCCCGTGCCGGACCGCCGCCAGCGGCCGGCCGTGTGCGCGATGCCACCGGTACGCCCGCTCGTGCAGCCGCGGGATCTCGTCAGCGAACCGGCTGCTCAACTCGGCGTACAGCACGTCGCTGAGCATCCGGTGACAGCGGTACCAGGTCGGGTCGCCGCCCACCGCGAAGATGAAACCGGCGGCGTCGCGGGCGGCCGCAGCCAGCTGCTCCTCGCCGTCGTCGCGCCCGGTCAGCTCGTCGGCCAGGGGACCGCAGACCCGGTCCAGCACCGAGGTGCGGACGAGCGTCTGACGCGTCAGCGCAGCCTGCCCGGCGAGCACCTCGGCGGACAGGTAATCGGCGGCCGGGTCGGGATCGGCACCGACGTACTCCCGTACCGTCGTGGGTCTTTCGCCGGCCCGCAGCGCCAGACCGGCCAACCGGACCCCGGCCGGCCACCCCTCGGCCCGGTGGTGCAGTTCGCGGATCTGGTCGGTGACCGGGCCGAGGCCCTGCGCGTCGACCAGACGGGCACTCTCGGTCAAGGTCAGCGCGAGCTCGGCGGCCCGGATCTCGGTGAGCTCACCGGTCAACCGGTACCGGTGCAGTGCGAGTGCCGGTTCGGTGCGGCCGGCCGCCACCAGACGCAGTCGCCCACGGCAGTGCCGCAGCAGGAACTCGATTCCCCGGACCACCTCGGGATCGGTGACGGTGTGCGCGTCGTCCAGCACCAGCAGGACCGGCTCCGGCTGGGCGGCGATCACCGACGCGAACCGGGGCAGGAAGAGTTCGCGATCGGCACGGCCGGGAGCGGGCGGCGCGGGCCGGTCCGGGTGCCGGCGGGCCGTCTCGGCGGCGAGCGCCGCGTGTAGGTACGACCAGAACCGGTCACCGCGGTCGGTGGACTCGAGAGTCAGCCAGATCGCACTGCCCCTGGCCTGTCGGCCGACGAACCAGCCGGCCAGCAGCGCGGTCTTGCCCCAGCCGGCCGGTGCGACCAGCAGCGTCAACGGGCCACGCGTACCGACCTCCAACCGGGCGGTCAGCCGCGGCCGGTCGAGCAGGCCGGCCGGTGGATCCGGCGGGGCGGTCTTCGATCCGAGCAGCGGCACCGGATCAAGGTTCGTCGGGGCGGTCGGCCGGAGCGCGCGATGGTGTCCCGCCACGGTTTCCTGTCCGGCTGTGCGCATCCGCCACTCCCGTCGCCGTGCCGGCGGTGCTGCCTGCGCGCCTGCCGGTCCTGAGTGTGTGTCGCGGGTGGCGTTCCCCGACCTGTCCGGTTCTAACGCGCCACCGTCGCAGCGGACCATTCCGGTTGAGTTACCTTGGCCCGTCCGGCGTTGACATATCAGTTTTTATCCCTCCCTACCGGGTACCCGGTGAACATCCGGCCGTAGTGTCGGCTCAGCGCAGGGGGTGCGCCGTGAACGACGTTCCGTCCACGCACACCGAGCAGCACAAGCCGCTGCGGATTGCCATGATCGTGCCGCCCTACTACGAGCTACCTCCGCCCGGTTACGGCGGCGTCGAGCAGGTCTGCGCCGCACTGGTCGACGCGTTGGTCGCCCGGGGCAACGAAGTGACGCTGTTCGGAGCCGGCAGCCGGACCGGGACCGCCGCGAACTTCGTCAGTACCGTCCGCGAGTTGCAGTCCGACCGGCTCGGTCACTCCCTGCCGGAACTCGTCCATCTGGCCCGGGTGGACCGGCTCATCGAGGACGACACCTTCGACGTCGTGCACGACCACACCACCGTCGGTCCGCTCGCCGCCACCCGTCGGCGGGTGCCGACGGTGGTCACCGTGCACAATTCGCCGGACGGCGAGCTGGGTGAGTATCTGCGCGGTATCGACCGAGCCGTCGCGTTGGTGGCGATCTCCTACGCGCAGCGTCGTGTCGGTGGCGGCCTGCCGTGGGCGGCGACCGTGCACAACGGGCTGGCCGCCGACGTTCGGCCCAAGCCGGTGCCGGCCGACGGCCCGGTGCTGTGGCTCGGGCGCTTCGCTGCGGACAAGGGCCCGGACCTGGCGATCGAGGCCTGCCGGACGGCCGGCGTGCCGCTCGTTCTTGCCGGCAAGGCGACCGAGCCGTCCGAGCGGCGCTATCTCGAGGACGTCGTCCAGCCGATCCTCGGCCCCGACGTCGAGCTGCTGGTCAACCCCGACCGACAGCGGTGCTGGCAACTGCTCTCCGAAGCCCGGTGCCTGCTCATGCCGATCCGCTGGGAGGAACCGTTCGGGATGGTGATGCTGGAGGCGATGGCCTGCGGCACCCCGGTCGTCGCCCTCAACCGGGGTGCGGTGCCGGAGGTGGTGCGTCACGGCGAGACGGGGATGGTCTGCACCGACCCGGCCGAGCTGCCGGAGGCCATCGAGCGGGCCGGAAAACTGGACCCGCGGGTGTGCGCGGAGCACGTACGGCTGTCGTTCTCGCCGGATCTGATGGCGTCCCGGTACGAGCGGATCTACCACCGGTGGAAGTACGCGATGTCGCTCGCGGCGCCGACCGACGGCGAACCGGAGCCGGTGCAGCGACCGGAGCACGACCTGTTGCCGCTGGTGGTCGACGGCTGAATCCGGTTGGTGCGGGCGGCCGGGCCGCCCGCACCAACCCGAAGGCGGGCGGTCCACGGCATGCGACTGCACAACTGCTCGGGTGGCGGTTCGTGACCAGCCGCGTAGGGTGGTGCTTGAGCAGCGGTCCCGGTGCGCTGTCCGGGACCGGTCAACCGGGACAAGGGAGTGGGGCCTGGCTGGTGAGCACCGCCGACGTCACGGACTGGGAACCGGGCGACGGGCGGGTCTGCACACCCGAGTCGACGGCGACGGCGGCTTACGGAGCTGTCCCGCCCGGTGCTGCGGCTGATCCCCGACTCCGGCATGGGGAGCCGACCATACCGTCCGCCGCAGCCCTGAGCGGACCTCCCGGGCAGGCCACCGTCGACAACTTCCGCGAAGGGCTGCTGATCTGTGACGGTGCCGGGGTGGTTCGGCAGTTGGACGCCACCGCCCGACGGCTGCTGCCGGAGCTGGTCCTCGGGCAGGTGGTCGCCGCCAGCGGCATCGTGGGGCTGGACCCGGCCACCTGGGACAGTTCCTCCGCTGCGGAGCTGACCCACCACGGACACCGGCTGCGGTTGCGCCGGGTTCCCTTGGCGCACGACCGGATCGCCTGGTATGTCGACGACGCGACCGAGCCCACCGCGCGCGCTGACGCCCTGCTCGCCGAGCGGGCCCGCTGGATGTTCCTGGCCAACGCCAGCCAGCAACTCGGCAACCCACTGCACGAGGACCGGGCAGCCCGGGCCGCCGTGCGGCTCGCGGTGCCGACGCTGGGACAGTCCGCGGTGCTGGTGGTCGCACCCCGCCGTGGTCGCGCCCACTGGTGGCGGGCCGTCGATCCGGGTACCGGTGGGAAACCACCGGTCGACGGCGGCGCGATCGCGGTGACGGAGCTGCCACCGGCGTTCACCGAGGCGTTGCGTGGCGTCGAGGCGACCTCCCTGGACTGGCTTGCCGATCAACTCGTCGACCTGGGTTGGCTGTCCCCGCCGCAGGGCCGGGATTCCGCCGTGCGGGTCGCCGCCCTGCCGGGCAGCACGCATCCGACCGGCGTGCTGCTGGTCGCCCGACCCGGTCCGGTCGGATTCGACGACGCCGATCTGCATCTGTTGCGGGGGTTCGCCGCCCGCGCCGGCTCCGCGCTCGACGCTGCGGTCCTCTACCGTGACCAGTCGGAGATCGCGGAGACCCTGCAGGCCAGCCTGTTGCCGGCGGTGCCCCGACCGGTGCCGGGTGTGCAGTGGGGCACCGCGTACCGGCCGGCCCCGTCGTCGCTGCGTATCGGTGGCGACTTCTACGGCGCATTCGACCTGCCCGAGCGCGAGGTGCTGTTCTTTCTCGGTGACGTCTCGGGTAAGGGCGTCGAAGCGGCGGTGTTCACCGGCCAGGTACGCCAGGCGCTGCAGGCGCTGCGTAACGTCGAGACCGATCCGAGACGACTACTCCGCCTGCTCAACGAGTCAGTCCTGGAGACGACCCAGGCCCAGGGGCAGGGCCGGTTCGCGACAATTGTGCTCGGGTCGGCCCGTCCGGCCCGCGACGGTGGTCTGACGCTCACCCTGGCCGGCGGTGGTCACCTACCGCCGTTGGTGCTGCGGGGCGACGCTACGGTGCAGACGGTGCCGCTCAGCGGCATGCTGATCGGCGTGGTCCCGCAGCCGCGGATCGGTCAGTTGACCGTCGACCTCGCGCCCGGTGAGACGTGCCTGCTCTACAGCGACGGGGTCACCGAGGCCCGTGGCGGGCGGTACGGCACCGAGCAGTACGGTCTCGACCGGCTCACGCAGGCGTTGCAGGGGTGTCATCAGCTGCCGGCGCCGGCACTCGCCGAACGGGTGGAGCAGTTGGCGGGGGACTGGCTGGCCGGCCGCGAGCACGACGACATCGCCGTGCTCGCGGTTCGCGCTGATCCGCCCGGCCACTTGCTGCGGTACCGGCGTCTGCCTGCCAGGTCCGACCCAGGACCGGACAGCTGACGGTAGTGGTCGCACCGTCAGCTGTCGAGGTAGGTGGCGCGTACCCGGCCCTGCTGAACTTCCTTGCGGCCGCAGACGAGGTCGCCGCGCTGGCGTTGGCCGAGGAGTTGCTGGCGGCCGGGGTTCCGGCCGAGTCGGTACTGCTGGATCTGATCGCGCCGGCCCAGGTCCAGGTCGGCCGATGGTGGCAGCGCAACGAGTGGTCGGTGGCCCAGGAGCACGCGGCGACGCATGTCAGTGAGTTGATGGTCGCCGCGGTCACTACCTGGGCCGCGCCCCGGCCACACCGGGGCAGGGTGATCGTGGCCTGCCTGGACGGGGAGTGGCACGCGCTGCCGATGCGTCTGCCGCAGGCACATCACACCATTCAGGCCTGCCAGCGGGCCGACGTGCCGGTCCTGGTCGGCGGCCGGGGCTTCGGACCCGACGGCCGGTGGGCCCGGGCGATGGGGGTGGGGTGGGCTCCGGACGCCCGGGCCGCGCGGCGGACCTGCTCGCCGAGTCCGGCGGTGACCTGGCCCGCACGGTCGGGGCGACCAGCCGGCTCGGCGGCGAGGAGTACGCCGGGCTGTTGAGCAGGCGTGCCGAGATCATCGACGTCGCGCTGGACGATCTGCGGCACCGGGAACCGTCGACGGCCGGCTACACCACCGGGCAGTGGGACGCAACGGTCGTCGATCTCGGTCACCTGGTGGACTTCCTTTCCGCTGCGGTCTACGTGGACGACTCCACGTTGTTCGTCGAGGCCGTCGACTGGACGACGGAGGTACTCGGGTCCCGCGGTGTCCCGGTGGCCGGCATGCGACGTACTCTGCGTGTATTTGCAAGCACATTGCGTGACTTTCCTCGGGTCTATCAATTTCTGCTCGACGGCCAGCGAGCCCTTGACCTCTGTGATCCGAGCTGATTTCACTGTCGAGGTCGACGGATTCGGCAGCTGGTACTTGATCGATCTGTCCCTTGTGCGGCACTAGTCGCGAACGTGTTCACCGACTGTTCCCAAAAACGGGCGCAAAGTAATTAACGCAATAATAATCGCGTACTGGCGCAAAAGACATTTAGCTATACCAAGCACAACTTATCTTCCCTATCCTTCGGGTGTATCCGAGGGATTGAGGAGGTGGCGACATGCGTGACAACGATTGGCTGTGACCCCGGACCTGTTCCATGGACGGTGAGTTATGAGACGCTAACGCGAGGCTCATGTGGATGAAGCTGTCCAGACAGGAAGTGAGGCGACGACGACGGTGCGTGACGACGGGGTGGATCGGCGGCTGACGCCGCTCGTCGGGCTCATCGTCTGCTGTGGCCTGGTGGCGATGGCGTGGGCGGTGTCCGGGATCGGCGCACCGCCCAGCCTCCCCGCCCTCTACTACCCCCTGGTGCTCACCAGCCTCGTCGCCGTGGCGAGCGGCTGCACCGTACCGATCCGGATCCGAACCCCGCAGGGCATCTCGCCGACCAGCGCCGCGGTGCTGGTGTCGGTCGCGGTGCTGCCGGCGCACTGGGTCGTCGTGTGCACGGCCGTAGGCGTAGCCGTCGGGCGTTCCGTCGCCCGGTCCACGCCGGTCAAGGTGGCTTTTGCCACGGCCAAGGAATCGATCGGCGCGCTGGCCGCTGCGGCGGCCGCGACGTGGGCCGGTCTCGTGCCGGTGCTGGGCGGCACCAGCCACCTGACCCGGTCCTGGACAGTCACCGTCATCTCGCTCTGCGTCGCGGCGCTGGCCTACGCGGCGGTTGACGAGACGCTGCCGGTGCCGGTGGTCGCGCTGGCGGACCGGACATCCTGGCAGCGGGTGGTGCGCCGGGGCGCTCGGATGCGGGCCGGTGTGAAGGTCGCCACGTTGCTGCTCGCCCTGGTCACGGTGGTCGTGGTCGCGGTTGACGCACGCCTGCTGGTGGCTACCCCGTTGGCGGTCCTGCTGCTGCACTCCAGCTTTCGCCGGCGGCTGCATCTGGCCGAGGAACGGTCGGCCTGGCGGCAGCTGGCCGAGACCACCGACGCCCTCAACAACGTGGACCTCGACGCGGTACTGCGTACCGCGTCGTCTGGAGCCGCGCGGCTCTTCTCGGCCCGAATCGTCGAGATCGAGTTCCAGCACGGCCCGCAGCGACGCCTGGTGCGGGGCGATGAGCACGGCCTACGGTACGACGGTCCGGTGGATCATGCCGTGCCCGGCGTCGGCGGTGACCTGGTCACGGTGCCGCTCGGCGCCACCGGCGGCGCCGAGCAGGCCGCCGGTGCGCTGCGGCTCGCCCTCGCCGGCGCGGGTCTGTCCGACCGCGAGCGCTACACGTTGCGTACCTTCGGCGCGGCGCTGACCACCGCGATCCGCAACGCCATCGCCTACGCGCAGGTGATCGACCTCGCGGCCCGGCACGAGCACGACGCCACCCATGATCCGCTGACCGGCCTGGCGAACCGTCGGCACCTGCGGGAACGACTCACCGCCGCGTTGGCCGACCGGCGCAGCCTGCCTCGCACCGCCCTGGTGCTCATCGACCTCGATCACTTCAAAGAGGTCAACGACACGCTCGGGCACTCCGCCGGTGACCAGGTTCTGGTGGAGGTCGGCCGACGGCTGGACCTGGCCGCCGCCGGTGACCTCGTCGCCCGACTGGGCGGCGACGAGTTCGCCATTCTGCTCACCGGACACGCGGCGCCGGCCCGCGCCGAGCACCAGGCGGCACGGATCCTGCAGGTGCTGCGTGACCCGATGGACCTCGACGGGATCCGGATCAGCCTGCGGGCCAGTGCCGGACTGGCCACGGCGAACGGCAACGCCAGCACCGAGGAGCTGCTGCGGCGGGCGGACGTGGCGATGTACCAGGCCAAGGAGAGCGGCCGCGGGCTGACCAGGTACGACCGTAGCCGGGACACCGCCGACCCGGACCGGCTTGCCCTGCGCGGTGAGCTTCCCGCCGCGCTGGCCGGTCACCACTACGCGGTCGGCTTCGACCCGATCGTCGATCTCGGCAGCGGATCGGCGGTCGCCGCCGAAGCGGTGGTGCGATGGGGCAACACCGACCTCGGTGACCAGCCGGCAGCCGGAATGCTCGCGCTGGTCGAGCGCTCCGGCTGGCTCGCCGAGTTCACCCGGGGGATATTCGACCGGACGCTCGCCGCCACCCGGCTGCTGCGGGACGCCGGCTTCGTGCTTCCCGTGTCCATCGGCATCTCCGCGCGGAGCCTGCTGGATCCCGCGTTCCCTGCCGACGTGCGGCACCGGCTGGACGTGCACCGGGTGCCGGCCGACCAGCTGATCGTCGAACTCACCGAGACGACCGGGATCAGCTGCCCGGACATGGCGCTGAGCGCCCTGCACCAGTTGCACGACGACGGGGTGCGGATCGCGTTCGCCGGATTCGGCACGTCCGACGCGCCGCTGTCCGCGCTGCTGCGCATTCCGGTGCACCTGGTGAAGGTCGACCATCGGCTGCTCGCCGTACCGGAGAACTCGCCGGCGGCGTTGCGGTCACTGGTCGGCCTGGGCCGCGACCTCGCGAACACTGTGGTCGCCAACGGCGTCTCCACCCCCGGTCAGCGACGGACGCTGTGGGAGCTGGGCTGCGCCGCCGGTCAGGGCAGTCTGTTCGGTCCGGCCGCCGCCAACGTCGACGAGCTGGTCGCGATGCTGCGCCGCGGCCGCGACGGGGTCGTCGGGGCGCTCGCCCCGAGCCTGCATCCGGGGGCGAACATCGTCCGGATGCCGCGGCTGCGTCGGGCCGGATCAGGGTGACCGTGAGCCGGACCGGGTCAACGTGGCGGCGTCCGGACCGGGGCACCGTCGCTACCGACCGGATGGCGGTGCTCCGCCGTGGTGCGGTCGTCGTCCGCTCTGGCGGCGACGACGTCCACGGTGTGCCGCGCACTGTCCTGTCCGGAGAACGGCCAGAGCAGGTCGGCCCGTCGGGCCAGCGCAGAAAGCTGCTCGACGGTCAGCCCGCAGGAGGCGACGCTGGCCCGCACGTCGGCGCGGTACCGGCCGTCGGGGTCGCGTCGTAGCCGGGTCTCGGCGTGCACCTCGACGGTGTGCGACTCGTCGGTGATCTCGGAGGCCGCCTCGACCGCCGCGTGGTGCAGGCAGGACGCGAACGCCGCGGCCAGCAACTGCTCCGGGGTGAGACCGCCGCCGTGCGGTGCCAACGGGGATGCGAGCCGGCTGGAGAACTCGCCGTCGTCGGTACGGACCCGACCCGCTTCGGCGGTTGCCGAAGCCTGGTGGATCCAGGGTTCCGAAGCACCCATCACGCCTCCTCCGCGTCCTGCCCGGCGGCTGCGTACCCGTGGGCGACACGGCGAAACGCGGGCGGTGACCTGGCGGATCGGTCGGCGGCACCGAGATCGGGCCGGCACCGAGATCGAGGGGTCGGTGGCGAGGTGAGGCCAGGCAGGGGGTGGCGGCCACCAGCGGCTATCGTTGACGTTTCGTCAACTGAGGTGTTTTCGTCAACGGATCACCACAAGAAGAAAGACGCCTTTGCGGCGTCCATCTAATGACAGCTAACAACAAGGGGGCACAGTTGTCAAGTGCGGTGCAGGCACCCGGGCGTGACAACATCAACGGTGTGGACCAGACCGTCACCGACACCGACCGGCCCGAGGAACTGGACCGGGCCGCCGACCTTGCTGCGGAGCAGCAGTACGTCACCATGCTGCACGAGCAACTGGACGCCCTACGGGAGATGGCGCAGCAGCGGCTCGCGGCCGCGCTGCGGCAGACCGGCGGCACGCCGCAGGCGCGCTCCGAACGCGAGGCCACGGTGGCGCTGCACACCGAGCGGATCGCCCAGTACAGCGCGGTGGAGAACGGACTGTGTTTCGGTCGGCTCGATCTGACCGACGAGGGACACCGCTACATCGGCCGGATCGGACTCTTCGACGAACAGGGCGACTACGAGCCGTTGCTGATCGACTGGCGTGCCCCGGCCGCCCGACCCTTCTACCTGGCGACCGCGGCGGCGCCGGACGGCGTCCGCCGCCGACGGCACATCCGCAGCCGGCTGCGGACCGTCACCGCGATCGACGACGAGCTGCTCGATCTGGAACTCGCCCGGGACCACCCGACCAGCACGCTGACCGGTGAGGCGGCACTGTTCGCCGCGATCACCGCCGGTCGGACCGGGCGGATGAAGGACATCGTCCAGACCATCCAGGCCGAACAGGATGAGATCATCCGGGCACCGGTGGACGGGGCGCTGGTGGTCCAGGGAGGCCCGGGTACCGGCAAGACCGCCGTCGCGCTGCACCGCGCCGCGTACCTGCTCTACACCCACCGCCGAGAGCTGTCCAGCCGGGGTGTGCTGGTGGTCGGGCCGAACGCGACCTTCCTGCGGTACATCGCTCAGGTGCTGCCGTCGTTGGCCGAGACCGGGGTGCTGTTGCGTACCCCCGGAGAGCTTTATCCCGGGGTGCGGGCGACCCGGGTCGAACCGGACCGGGTCGCGGAGATCAAGGGCCGGGCGGCGATGGCCGAGGTGGTGGCGGCCGCGATCCGGGACCGGCAGGAGGTGCCGGACGAGCCGGTACTGGTCGACGTGGACGGCCACCAGTTGCGGATCACCGCGCAGATCTGCGCCGACGCGCGCGAACGTACTCGCCGGTCGGGACGGCTGCACAACCTGGCCCGCGCATTGTTCGACACCGAGGTCGTGCACGCGTTGGCCGACCAGATCGCCGGCGAGATCGGCATCGACCCGTACGCGGACGATCCACTCGGTGGCGACGACGCTCCCGGTGAACCGCAGGTGCTCGCCGAGGCCGACCTCGCGGAGATCCGACGGGAGCTGCGCGCCGATCCGGCGCTGCGGTCGGTCCTGGACCGGTTCTGGCCGGTGCTGACTCCGCAGCGACTGCTCACCGAGCTCTTCGCCTCGCCCGAGCGGCTCGCGGCCGCCGCCCCCGACCTGGGTCCCGCCGAACGCGACGCGCTCCGCCGCGCGCCCGGCGGTGGCTGGTCGCCGGCGGACGTACCGCTGCTCGACGAGGCGGCCGAGCTGCTCGGTGTCGACGACAGCGCGCAGCAGGCGCTCGCCGAGGTTCAGCGCCGCCAGCGGCTCGAGTACGCCGAGGGAGCGTTGGACGTGCTGCGCGGGTCGGAGTCCATCGATGTGGAGGACGAGGCGGAGCCGGAGATTCTCGGCGCGACCGACCTGCTCGACGCCGAGGCGCTGGCAACCCGGCAGGTGGCCGGTGACCATCGGACGGCTGCCGAACGGGCGGCGGCGGACCGTACCTGGACCTTCGGTCACATCGTCGTCGACGAGGCCCAGGAACTGTCCGCGATGGCGTGGCGCCTGCTGATGCGCCGCTGCCCGAACCGGTCGATGACGATCGTCGGGGACGTGGCCCAGACCGGGGCGCTGGCCGGCGCGGCCTCCTGGGCGCAACTGCTGAGGCCGTACGTGGCGGACCGCTGGAGGCTGGCCGAGCTGACGGTGAGCTACCGCACTCCGGCCGAGATCCTGGCGGTGGCTGGTCGGGTGCTCGGCGCCATCGATCCCGCCGCCTCGGTGCCCCGGGCGGTCCGCGAGTCGGGCGTGCCGGTTCGGTGGGAGCGGGTGTCCCGGGCCGGCCAGCTCGTCGACCGGCTGGTCGAGCTGATCCGGGCGGAACTGCCCGTGGTCGGCGACGGCCGGCTCGGGGTGATCGTGCCGGCTGGCCGGCACGACGGGTTGGTGGAGCCGGTACGGTCGGCGGTCGACCTGGTTGCGTCCGGTGAGCAGCCCGATCTCGAGTCGCCCGTGGTGGTGCTGACCGTCGCGCAGGTCAAGGGGTTGGAGTTCGACTCGGTCGTGGTGGTGGACCCCGCCGCGATCCTCGCTGACTCGCCACGGGGCCGCAACGATCTGTACGTGGCGCTGACCCGGACCACTTCGCGGCTGGCGGTGCTGTACCCCGGGGACCTCCCGTCGATTCTCGGCTCGGCCGGCTCCGGCGACGCTGGCTAGCCGGCCGGCTGAGGTGGCGGTCCGGCTCCGTCCGGCGGAGCGGGGAGCCTTCGTGCCGTTGCCGAACCGTTATCTGACCCGGTCGGTGGATCCGGCTCGTCCACCAGTCGTGGACGAGCCGGGCGCGCCGCTGGCAACAAAGACGACAAATGCCGGCAAAACCGTGCAAGCTCGTGTCCGTTTCCGATCGCCGGGAGACGGCGGTGCCGGTGGGGCTGGCGGTGCCCACAGGGTCGGCCGCGTAGGGTGGTGTACGGCAGCTGTCCGTAAGATGGCGTGCCGGACAACCCTCGGTGGCGTCGGCCCTCCCCGGGCCGCAGTTGACGGACGTACCGCACGAACTCGACACAGTTGGGAGGTGGCCGGCGTGGAGAACCTGGCCTACCTGGATGCCGGATCTGGCAGCCTGATCGTCCAAGCGGTGGTGGCTGGCGCCGCCGGCATGGTCGTCGCGACCAAGCTCTACTGGCGCCGGCTGGTCAGCCGGTTCCGTAAGCAGCCCACGAAGAAGGACTGAGCGGCCCGGCACCGATGATTTCCGAATCGACCACCTCGACCCCCCGGAACGAGCCCGGCTCGTTTCGGGACCCGGACAACCAGGTCTTCTACGCCGACGGCGCGGTGCTGCGCGGCTTGGGACCCCAGGCCGCGAGCGACTGGGCGGCGGTCCGGGACAGCGCCTTCCTGACGCCGCTGATGGCCGCCGGTAAGGTCGTCGCCACCGAGACCGTCGAGCAGGGGGACCTGCCCGCGGCGGTCGCCGACCGGTGGACGACGGTGCTGCGACACGAGCGGGTGCCGTTCGTGTCCTACCCCTACGAGTGGTCCTTCGCTCAACTGCGCGACGCCGCCCGCCTGCACCTGGAGGTGCTGGACGCGGCGCTCGCGGACGGGGTCACCATGACCGACGGTTCGGCCTACAACCTGCAGTGGCGCGGGGTCGACCCGGTCTTCATCGACGTGGGCTCGTTCCAGCCGGCCGCTGCCGGTGAACCATGGGCCGGCTACCGGCAGTTCTGCCAGACCATGCTCTACCCGTTGATGCTGCAGGCGCATCTGGGCCTGGACTTCCAGCCGTTGCTGCGGGCGCGTATCGACGGCATCGAGTCGGGTCAGATGCGGCGGCTGTTCCGCGGCGCCCGGCGGTGGCGGGCCGGTGTGTTCAAGCACATCCACCTGCACGACGCGATGCAGACCCGGCACGCCTCGGCCAGTACCGGATCGGTGCGGGCGGAAATCCGCGACGCCGGCTTCTCCACCGAACTCGTCCGGGCCACGGTCCGGGCCGTCGCCAAGCTGGTGGACCGCCTGGACTGGGCTCCGCCGGGCAGCCACTGGGTCGACTACCAGCAGACCTGTACGTACTCCGACGCCGACCGGACGGCGAAGACCGCCTTCGTCGACGTCGAACTCGCCGCACACCCCCCGGGGACAGTGTTCGACCTCGGTGCCAACGACGGCACGTACTCCCGGATCGCCGCCGCCCACGCCGAGCAGGTGGTGGCCGTGGAGAGCGACCCGGCGGTCGTCGACCACCTGTACCGGCGGCTGCGCGCCGACGGTCAGCGGCGGATCCTGCCGATCCTGATGGACCTCGCCGACCCGTCGCCCGGCGGTGGCTGGGCCGGTGACGAGCGTACGTCGTTCACTGCCCGGGCCCGAGCGGACACGGTGCTGGCCCTGGCGGTCATCCACCACCTGGCGATCGGGCGTAACGTGCCGCTGCCAAGGGTCCTGGACTGGCTGACCGGCCTGCTGCCGGCCGGCGGCGGCACCGGCCAGATGATCATCGAGTTCGTCCACCCGGACGACCCGATGGCCCGGCAACTGCTCGCCAACAAGCCCGCCGGGCTCTTCCCCGACTACCACCGGGCGGAGTTCGAGCGGCTGCTCGCCGAACGGTACGAGATCACCCGGCGGGAGGAACTCCCGTCCGGCACCCGGACGTTGTACGCCGGGGTCCCGCGTGGCTGACGCGGAACCCGGTACCGCTGCGGCGGTACCGGCCCCGCGTACACCCCGGGCGACGGAGCTGCGTCGGCTGCTGGAGATCGTCGCACTGTGCGGCCTGGTCGTCGCGCAGCCGTTGCTGGACGTCGTCGGGCGCAGCCCGGACTTCTTTCTCTTCCACGGCGCCGGGACGACCGAGATCCTGCTGCTGGTGGCGTTCTACGTGGTCGTACCGCCCCTGGTCTGCTGGCTGCCCGGCGCGTTGACCGGACTGGCCGGTCCGCGGGTCCGCCGCGCCGCTCACCTGGTGACGGTCGGGCTGCTGCTGGTCGCCCTGGCGGTCCAGGTCGGCAAGCATCTGCTGCCGATCCGAGGCCTGCCGCTGCTGGCCGCCGCGCTGCTGGCCGGCGCCGCCGTGACCTGGGCCTACCAGCGCTGGGGTGGGCTGGGACAGCTGCTGCGGCTGGCCGCCATCGGACCAGCGGTCTTCGTGGTGCTGTTCGTGTTCACCTCGCCGGCCTCGGCGGTGGTGCTCGGCAGCGAGCGGACCAGCGCCGGGCCCGGCACGGCCACCGGCGACGGCGAACACCCACCGGTGGTGGTGCTGATCCTCGACGAGCTGCCGCTGTTGTCGCTGCTCGGCCCGGACGGGCGGATCGACGCCGAACGCTACCCGCACTTCGCCGAGCTGGCCGCGGGTTCGACCTGGTACCGCAACGCCACCGCGGTCAGCGGCTGGACCCCGTACGCGCTGCCGGCGATGCTGTCCGGTCGGTACCCCGAACGCGAGGTGGCACCCCACTACTCCCAGCACCCGGACAACCTGTTCAGCGCGCTCGGCGGCACCTACCAGATACGGGCGCAGGAGAGCATCACCGAGCTCTGCGCGCCGAGTCGCTGCGAGGCGGAACCCACCACGGCGGCGCTGCCGGTGCTGTTCCGGGAGACCGCCGCCCTGCTCGGCCAGATCCTGTCGCCGGTGGAGAGCCACGACGACCCGACGGCGAGTTTCCGCGAGCCGACCCGTCGCGACGCCGGGCTCGCCGACGCGGCCCCGGCCGGCGTCGACGCCCCGACCGACCCCAGGTTCCGGTTCGACGCCCTCGACGACAACCAGCCAGCTCGGTTCACCACGTTCCTCGACGGACTGGCGACCCCGGACCAGGGGCCAACCCTGCACTTCCTTCACCTGCTGATGCCGCACGCGCCATGGAGCTACCTGCCGTCCGGTGTGCGCTACGAGGCTCCCGAGGACTTTCCGAACGAAGGTGCCGGCTGGGTGGAGCTGGCCCGTCAGCGGCACCTGGCCCAGCTCGGCTACACCGACGGTCTGATCGGGCAGACCCTGGCGGCGCTGCGATCGAGTGGCCGCTACGATGACGCGCTGCTCGTCGTCACCGCCGACCACGGGGTGAGCTTCACTCTGGGGGAGCAGGGGCGGGGCATGGGTGCGGTGCGGGCCGCGCCGGCCGAGGTGCTGTGGGTGCCGACCTTCGTCAAGGAGCCGGGCCAGCAGACCGGTCGGGTCGACGACCGCAACTGGGAGCACGTCGACCTGCTGCCGACCATCGCGGCGCACGCGGGCATCGACCTGCCGTTCGAGGTCGACGGCCGATGTGGCAGCTGCCCGCCCCGGGAACGGGCGGACAAGCAGTTCCGGGACGTTCCGGGTGAGCCGGTGACGGTGCCGGGCCCGGCGACGTTCACCGCCCTGACCACCGGCCAGGCCGGCCCGCCGTTACCCGCGCCGCTGGTGCCGGAGCTGGTCGGTCGCCCGGTCGCCGAGCTGTCGGTCACCGATGACGGTGTCCGCGCCACCGTCAGCAACGCCGACAGCTACACCGATGTCGACCCGGCAAGCGGCAGTCTGCCCGCGCTGGCGTACGGCGAACTGCCCGACCAGGTGACGACCGGCGCTCCGCTCGCGGTGGCGGTGAACGGGCGGATCGCCACCGTGGTGCCGGCGCTGGCCCCGGACGCCGAGGGGCGGCGGTTCGCCGCACTGATCACCGACGAGTCGCTGTGGCGGGCCGGTGACAACCGGGTGGAGATCTTCGAGGTGGTCGGTGACGGTACCGAGCTGCTGCGGCGCACCGACTGACTGGTACTTTCATCCGTTTTTGGGGTGTTTCGTGGTGCCTGGCCACCGGATCGGGTGACGCATCCCTCACCCTCACCTGCTCGCTGCGGCAGCGCACCACCGCAGGATTACGGTAAGAAATGAGGCACTCGACGAAGATCTGCCGGCGAAGTGAGGGACCATATGACGGATGTGAAGCTGGACCATCCTGGTGGCCAACTGTCGATGCCGGTGCAGCCGGCTATCGAAGGTCCGCCCGGGATCGAGGTCGGGGCGCTGCTGAAGGAGACCGGCCACGTCACGTTCGACCCGGGCTACGTCAACACCGCCTCCTGTGCATCGGCAATCACCTACATCGACGGCGATGCCGGGATCCTGCGTTATCGGGGCTACCCCATCGACCAACTGGCCGGCAAGGCGTCCTTCCTTGAGGTCAGCTACCTGCTCATCTACGGTGAGCTGCCGACCAGTGACGAGTTGGCCGCTTTCAGTGAGCGGATCCGGCTGCACACGCTGCTGCACGAGGAGATGCGCCGGTTCTTCGACGGCTTTCCCCGGGACGCGCACCCGATGGCGGTGCTCTCCTCCGCGGTGAGCGCCCTGTCGACCTTCTACCAGGACAGCCTGGATCCGTTCGACACCGACCATGTCGAAATCTCCACCGTGCGGCTGATGGCCAAGGTGCCGACCATCGCCTCGTACGCGTACAAGAAGTCGATCGGCCAGCCGCTGCTCTATCCGGACAACGCGCTCGGCTACGTGGAGAACTTCCTGCGGATGACGTTCGGCGTGCCGGCCACCGAGTACCAGGCCGACCCGGTCATCGCGCAGGTGCTTGACATGTTGTTCGTGCTGCACGCCGACCACGAGCAGAACTGCTCGACGTCGACGGTGCGGCTGGTCGGCTCCAGCAACGCCAACCTGTTCGCCTCGGTGTCGGCCGGGGTCAACGCGTTGTTCGGGCCGCTGCACGGCGGTGCCAACCAGGCGGTGCTGGAGATGCTGCAGGAGATCCACGCCTCCGGCGGCGACGTGCAGAACTTCGTCCGGCGGGTCAAGAACAAGGAGGCCGGGGTCAAGCTGATGGGCTTCGGCCATCGGGTCTACAAGAACTACGACCCGCGGGCGGCCATCGTCAAGCAGGCGGCGCAGGACGTGCTGGGCCGGCTGGACAAGCCGGACCCGTTGCTGGACATCGCGATGCAGCTGGAGGAGATCGCGCTCGCCGACGACTTCTTCGTCTCCCGCAAGCTCTACCCGAACGTGGACTTCTACACCGGGCTGATCTACAAGGCGATGGGTTTCCCGCCGAAGATGTTCACCGTGCTGTTCGCCCTGGGCCGACTGCCCGGTTGGATCGCGCAGTGGCGGGAGATGATTGCCGACCCGACCAACAAGATCGGCCGGCCCCGGCAGCTCTACGTCGGCCCGCAGGAGCGTCAGTTCGTCCCGGTCGACCAGCGCTGAACCTCGTCGGCGGGGTCGCCTGCGACCGCAGGCGACCCCGCCGACGGCGTCGGACGGGTCAGTCGGCGCGCTGGCCGGCCGCGTCGGCCGCTGGTCGGCCACCACCGTCGTCGGTCCGCGCCACCGGGTCCGGACGCAGCCAGACCGCGGCGAACGGCCCGACCTGCAGTACGGCGGACACCGGCTGACCGTGCAGCGGGGCACCGTCCGCTGCGACGGCCCCGAGGTTGCCGACGTTCGACCCGCCGTACCACTCGGCATCGGTGTTGATCGTCTCCTGCCAACGACCGGGCTGCGGCAGTCCGATCCGGTACCCGTGCCGGGGCACCCCGGAAAAGTTGACCACGCAGGCCAGGACGCTACCGTCGCGGGCATGCCGGAGGAACGAAACGACGTTGGCCTCCCGATCGGTGTGGTTGATCCACCCGAACCCGTCCGGCGTCACGTCCAGCTCCCACAACGCCGGGCACTGCCGGTAGACCGCGTTCAGGTGCCGGAGCAGGTTGCGTACCCCGCCGACCGCCGGGTCGGCGGCCAGTGACCAGTCGAGCCCGCGCTGTTCGCTCCACTCCTGCTCGTCGGCGAGTTCACTGCCCATGAAGAGCAGTTGCTTGCCGGGGAACGCCCACATGTAGGCCAGCAGCCCACGCAGTCCGGCCAGCCGCTGCCACCGGTCGCCGGGCAGCTTGGCGGTCAGCGAGCCCTTGCCGTGCACCACCTCGTCGTGGCTGATCGGCAGCAGGAACTGCTCGGTGTGCGCGTACGCCGCCGGCCAGGTCATCTCGTCGTGGTGGTGGCTGCGGTGTACCGGATCGCGGGCCAGGTAGCTCAGCGTGTCGTGCATCCAGCCCATGTTCCACTTGAGCCCGAAGCCGAGCCCGCCCCAGTCGGTGGGTCTGGTGACCCCCGGCCAGGCGGTGGACTCCTCGGCGATCATCACGACGCCCGGATTGAGCCGGTACGCGGTCGCGTTGAGCTCCTTGAGCAACTCGATCGCCTCGGTGTAGGCGTTGCCGCCGGATTCGTTGGGCAGCCACTGACCCGGCCCCCGCGAGTAGTCCAGGTACAGCATCGAGGCGACCGCGTCGACCCGTAGCCCGTCGACGTGGAACTCCTCCAGCCAGTACAGGGCGTTGGCGACGAGGAAGTTGCGTACCTCACGCCGGCCGTAGTCGAAGATCAGGCTGCCCCAGTCGGGGTGCTCGCCGCGGCGTGGATCCGGATGTTCGTACAGCGCGGTGCCGTCGAACCTGGCCAGCGCCCAGGCATCGCGGGGGAAGTGCGCCGGCACCCAGTCCAGCAGGACCCCGATCCCCGCGCCGTGCAGCCGGTCGACCAGATGCCGGAAGTCGTCCGGGGTGCCGAACCGGGAGGTCGGCGCGTAGTAGCCGGTCACCTGGTACCCCCAGGAGCCGCCGAACGGATGCTCCATCACCGGCATGAACTCCACATGCGTGAAGCCCAGGTCCGACACGTAGGAGACCAGTTGATCGGCCAGTTCCCGGTAGCTGAGCCCGGGCCGCCACGAGCCGAGGTGCACCTCGTAGACGGACATCGGCCGGGCGTGGTGGTCACCGCGCCGGTTACGCAACCAGTCCGCGTCCTGCCAGACGTACCCGGACTGGTACACCACCGAGGCCGTCCGGGGCGGCACCTCGGTGGCCTGCGCCATCGGGTCGGCCCGGTCCGCCCAGGAGCCGTCGGCCCCCTGGACGCGGTACTTGTACCGCTGCCCGGCGACGACGCCCGGCACGAAACCGGCCCACACGCCACCGGAGCCGAGCCGGTTCAGTTCCTGGCCTTCGTACGGGCCCCAGCCGGGGCCGTCGCCGATCACCCGGACCCGTCGGGCGTTCGGCGCCCACACCGCGAACCGGCACCCGCCGGGCTGCGGGTGGGCGCCGAGCATCCGCCACAGCTGTTCGTGGCGTCCTTCGGCGAACAGGTGAAGGTCGATGTCGCCGATCGTCTCGGTCAGGGCAGCCTCCCGGGTAGCGGTCATCTGCTCCCCGCGCCGGCGAGGAGGTTTCCGTCCGGGATGACGATAGTGGCCTTTCCATGCGCCATTCGGGCGGCCGCCCGTTCGGTGGCGAACGCCGAGGACTGGACGACCGCCGCGGAGTAGACGGCGGCGGTGCGGTGCGCGATCGCCGCCCAGCCGTACTGGTCGTGGACCATCCGGCGGGCCTGCCGGGCCACCTGCCGGGCCAGCGCCGTGTCGGCCAGCAGGGTACCGACCGCGTCGGCCAGTCCGTCCGGGTCCTTGGGCTGGAAGGTCATTCCGGTGACCCCGTTCTCGACGATCTCGGCGAGTCCGCCGGTGGCCGACACGGCCAGCGGCGCGCCCGCCGCGGCGCCCTCCAACGCCACCATGCCGAACGGCTCGTAGACGCTGGGCACCGCGAAGCAGTCCGACGCCGCCATCAACGCCGGCAGGTCGGTGCCGCCGAGGAAGCCGGGCAGCGTGACCGCGTCGCGTAGCCCGAGCCGGTCGATGCCGGCCTCCAGCTCGGCCCGGTACGGCCCGTCGCCGGCGATCACCAGCCGCAGGTTGGGGTGCTGGCGGCGTAGCCGGGGCAGCGCGGCGATCAGGTGCTGTACGCCCTTCTCGTAGACCAGTCGGCCGACGAACGACACCAGCGGTCCGTCGCCGGCGAACCGTGCCCGAGCGGCGGTTACGGCGTCCGTCGGCACCTGCCAGCGGCGGGCGTCCACCCCGTTGGCCACCACATCGACCCGGTCCGGGCGCACCCCGAACAGGCTCAGCACCTCGTCGCGCATGTAGCCGGAGCAGGCGATCACCCGGCCGGACTCGTGGCCGAGCCAGTGTTCGATGGAGTGGATGGACTTGTTCATCTCGTCGGGGAGCCAGCCCTGGTGGCGGCCGGCCTCGGTGGCGTGGATGGTGGCGACGAGGGGGATGTCGAGGTGTTCCTTGAGGGTGACGGCGGTGTGGGTGACGAGCCAGTCGTGGGCGTGGATGACGTCGTATTCGGCGGTCTGGGTGGCGCGCAGGGCGGCGCGGGTGAGGGTGTGGTTGAAGGCCATGGTCCAGGCGAGGAGGCTGGGGGTGGCGAGGGGGAACAGGGGTGGGTCCTCGGCGGCGCGGATGATGCGGACGCCGTCGGCGTATTCCTCGAGGGGGGCGCCGGGGGCGTGGCGGGTGACGACGGTGACCTCGTGGCCGGCGTTGGCCAGGGCGACGGAGAGGGCGTGCACGTGTCGGCCCAGTCCGCCCACCAGCACCGGCGGGTACTCCCAGGACAGCATCAGGATCCGGCGGCGTCCGTCGGCGGCGTCGCCGACGGCCGGCAGCGGGGGGTGCGGTCGGGACGTCGGGACCGGACGGCACAGGCCGTCCTGAGTGACCAGTGCGTTGGTGAACTGGTCGCCGACCCGCAGGGGCATCGCGATCTTCTCCATTCATTTGAACAGGTGCGGGTGCGCCGGCGCCGGTGACGGCAGGACAGGCGGTGAGAGGGTGCTGCGGCGGTGATGTGGTGCTGCGCGACGAGGTCGAGCGGTGGCCGATGGCCGTGGCCCGGGTGAGAAGAGGCGGCCGACGGCCGGTGGCGGGCGGGCTGCCACGCTGCGGTGCGTGGTGCCGCCGTACTCAAGGAAACGACATCTGGACCGGATCCGCATCCCGTACGTGCCGGAGGTGACCGAAGACACTCGACCCCGGGTCACCGGTGCCCCTGACGGCCGCGCGGCCGGCGGTCAGCGGCGGCAGAGCGCCAGCGGACGCGGCCGGTCGGGGACCGCGTCCACCGGGTCCGTTGTCGGGTCGGCGGTGTCGGTCACCGCCGCCGGCGGTGCCAGCAGCAGGATCCCGACACCGGCGGTGCCACAGGCGCACACCAGCAGCACCATCGCGAGCGGTCCGTCGGCGAAGCGTTCCCCGAACAGGGCCACCCCGATCACCGCCGACGCGACCGGGTTGGCCAGGGTGACCGTGGCCAGCGGCGCGCCGAGGCCGCCGCCGCGGTAGGCGAGCTGTGACAGCAGCACCCCGGCGATGGCCATCGCGGCGACGGCCGGCACGGTCGGGCCGATCAGGGCGGCCGCCGAATGCTCGGCGTACTCGCGGGTCACCGCGTGGGTCAGCGCGGATGCGACGGCGAACGCGACGCCGGCGCCGGTGGCGTACAGCAGGCTCCGGGGCACCGGGCGACGCAGCGCCGCGGTGCCGGCGATCATGGCGGTGAGCACGACGGCGCTGGCCACGATCAGGACGGTGCCGTCCGCTGCGGTCATCCCGTCGCCGCTGCCCGGCACCGTCAGGGTGAGCAGCAGGAGCAGACCGAGCACGGTTGCCGCGGCACCGACCCACTGCCGGGCGGCGACCCGCCGGGCGGTGAACGCGGCGCCGATCGGCAGGGCCAGCACGAGCGTCAGGACGCCGAGCGGCTGTACCACTGACAGTGGGCCGTATGCGAGCGCCGCCACGTGCAGCAGCGCGCCGGCGGCGTTCAGCGCCACCGACAGCCACCAGCGCCGGGCCCGTAGCAGCGCCCGGACGATCGCCCGCCAGGGGGTCTGGGCCCCGAGCCGGACGGCGAGCCGTTCCTGGACCACGGCGCCGAGGGCGTACGCGCCGGCCGAGGCGACAGCGAAGGCCACGGAGATCAGTAAGTCGGTCACGACCGGGCCCGTCGGCACCCTTGGCGCGTCATCGTCCCATGATCCCTCACCCGACGCCGGTCACCCTCACCCGTCGGGGGGCAGTTGTCTCCGTCTCACGAACTACCTCGCCGGCGGGGTTCCTCCGTCAGACGGAGGACGGAACCGGAGTGGAGCTCCGGGTGGTGGCCCTGGGGGGATCAGGCCAGAACGACGACCAGACCGGCGAGTGCGACCAGGAAGAGGAGCCCGAGGACCGCCTGGAACAGCAGCGCCGGACCGAGGTGCGACCAGACGGTCGGGGTCCGTGGGGTGAGGAACTGGCCGGTGGTGAGATTGACGATCCGTTCCACCCGGGGCGGCAGTTCGGGGTCCTTCTGCCGGCGTACCGTCACCTGCACGTGGTCGGCCGGGTCGAGGGCACTCTGCGGCACATGTCCGTGGATCTCCATCTCGCACAGCACCCCGGCGGTGTCCCGGATGTGCAGGGGAGTCACCAGGAACTCGGGCCCGTTGCGCAGCTCCTTCCACTTGCGGCGGGCGGCGGTGGAGCCGCTTCCGGCCAGGCGGACCGAGGCGAGCGCCGCCCCGAGCGCTCGGATCACCCCGGCCGCCGCGAGGACCCCGATCAGGACGGGCTGACCGACTTTGATCGGCCGGGAGTATCCGCCGACCAGACGGACCACGTGTCCGGTGATGATCGGCCCGGGCCGGTGGACGGCTCGCTCGGGGAAGAGTTCGGGATCCATCCATCACCACCCAATGTTTGTCTTTGTTCACTCATTGTATCGAGGTGGTGGAGTGAATGCCGTGAATGAATGGGGTTCACCGGGGAGGTGATGGTTGATTTGAGGTGATTAGTCGAGCTGTCCGGGTATCCCGGCGGAGAGAGGAGGGGGTACGTCATGGATCTGTCCTTCCTGCGGCCGCTCTACGCCCGGCCCGGCCCGTGGGCGTCGGTTTACCTGGACGCCTCACACGACACCGAGGACGCGGTGGACGCGCTCGAACTGCGCTGGCGGGCGCTGCGTGATCAGCTGGACCAGCAGGGCGCCGATCCGGCGACGGTCGCGGCGCTCGGCGCGGCGGTGACCCGGCATGTGCCCCGCACCGGCGAGTACGGCCTTGCGCTCAGCGCCGCCAGCGGCGACGTGGTGCTGCACAACTACCTGCCGGCACCACCCCCGCGTGACCTCGCCACGGTCGGCCCGCTGCCGCACGCGATGCCGCTGGTCGCCCAGCGGGGCGAGGAGATCAGCTGGCTGCGGGTACTGGTCAGTCGCACCGGGGCCGAGATCGACGCGGTCAGCGCCGGCGGGTTGCCCCGGCAGGCCGGCGTCGATGGTCCGGCCGCCCACCCGATCCGCAAGGTCAAACCGGGGGCCTGGTCCCAGGCCCGGTTCCAGCGGGCGGCCGAGGTGTCGTGGCGGCGCAACGCCGGTGCCAGCGCCGCGGCGACGGCGGCGCTGGCCGACCAGATCGGGGCCGAGGTGCTGGTGGTCGCCGGCGACCCGGACGCACGCCAGCTTCTGGTCGGCCAACTGCCGAGGCGCTGGCAGTCGCGTACGGTGCAGACCGATGCCGGGTCGCGGGCGGTGGGTGCCGATCCCGAGCCGTTGACCGAGGCCACCATCCAGGCCATCGCCGCGGTAGCCGCCGAGCACACCGACCGGGCACTGGACCGCTACGGCGCGCAACAGGGTCGGGGCGATGGTCTGTCCGCCGTGGTCGACGCGCTGCAGCGGGCTCAGGTCGACACGCTGCTGCTGGTCGACGACCCCTCCTCGACCCAGCGGGTCTGGATCGGTCCGGAGCCGACCCAGATCGCCCTGGATCCGGCCGACCTGGCCGTCATGGCGGTGGACGAGCCCTGCGAGGTCCGCGCCGACGCGGCGCTGCTGCGTGCGTTGGCGGCCACCGACGCCGATCTGGTGCTGGTCGGGCCCGGTGACGCGGATCTGGTCGGCGGGGTCGGCGCCGTGCTGCGGTATTCCGATCCGGTCATCAGTTGAGCGCACTGCCGGTGCGTCGGATGCCGTCGTCGGCGTGGAAATTTCATGGCATTCGGATCGGGTGGCGTCGTCACTGCCAGTAGGGTCCGGCTTAGTGAGGGCGTCCGTCCGGTGCTGGACCGGACACGCGACCCGATCAATGTGCCGGAATGCGGAGCTCAGGGCCGGATCACCGGGGAGGGGCGAAATGTCCGGACAAAAGCGTACAGTAACTCGTTCGGAACACGCGCTGGAGGACCTCGACGGAGCAGCTCTGTCCTACGCGGCCCGATTCGCCGACCAGGCTGAGAGCCGGCGCCGGGATCTGCGGGCGGAGCTCGTCCAACTGGCCCTGCCGTTCGCCGGTCGGCTGGCCCGGCGCTACCGGGGTCGCGGCGAGCCGCTGGAGGATCTCGAGCAGGTCGCCCGGCTCGGGCTGGTCAAGGCGGTGGACCGCTACGACCCGGACCGCGGCTCGTTCACCGCCTACGCGGCGGTGACCATCACCGGAGAGATCAAACGCCACTTCCGGGACCGGACCTGGGGCGTGCACGTGCCCCGCCGGCTGCAGGATCTCACCATCGAGGTGAGCCAGGCGACCGCAGTGCTGACCAGCGAGCTGTCCCGGTCGCCGACCGTCGCCGAACTCGCCGCGCGGTTGGACACCTCCGAAGAGGACATCCTCGCGGCCCTGGAATCCGCCGCCGGCTACACACCCGCGTCGCTCAACGGGCCGGTCGGCGACGACGGACCCGCCGAGCTGGGCGACATGTTCGGCGCGCTCGACGCCGACCTGGAGTCCGTCGACGACCGGCTGACGGTCAGCGGCCTGCTCTACCGGCTGCCGGCCCGGGAACGCCGGATCCTCGCCATGCGCTTCTACGGCAACTACACCCAGTCGGATATCGCCGCCGAGTTCGGCATCTCCCAGATGCATGTCTCCCGGCTGCTGTCCCGGACCCTGACCTGGCTGCGCCAGGCGATGCTGACCGACGCCCCGCCCCGGTGGGAGTCCGGGATCGCCCAGCCGGAGCCGACCGACGCCGCGCTGACCGTCTCCGTACGTCGCGTCGACGGCCGGACCGAGATCGGCCTGACCGGCGAACTCGACCGGGAGGCCGCCGAACGGGTCCGCGCCGGACTGGTCGACGCGGTCCGGGCCGCCGGCACCGACGCCGAGGTCCTGGTCGACCTGGACGGCGTCGGCTTCGTCGACGCCGCCGGCATCGCCGCGTTGCTGGCCAGTCACGAGGCCGCCCGCCGGGCGGCGGTACGGCTACGGTTCGTCCGGCCGCAGCCCTACGTGCGACGCAGCCTGACCGTGGCCGGCCTGGCACCGCTGTTCGCCGTGGCCTGAGCCGTCCCGCCCGCTACCTCGATCGGGGGAACCGGTGCCGGCTGGCGGGCGACGGCGTCACCGGCGCCGATAGCGTGCCGACCGTGAAGCAACGTGGAAACCGCCTGGTCGCGGCAATCGTCGCAGGCGCGGGTACGTTCGCCTTCGGCATCTCCGGAGCCGGGGACGACACGTCGAACTCCGGTGCCATCGCACTGGTCGGGTTGGTGGTCGGTCTGATCGTCTTCCACGCCACCAAGCCGAGTGCGGGAAGCAAATAGCCCGGTCGACGGTACGGCTGGTCGCGGTGTCAGCCGGCGGCTGCGGTCGCCAGCGCCTGCCGGTGCTGGCCCAACGGAGGCCGCTCCTGGACGGACACGTCGCTGACGACGATCTCGCGTTCCAGGTTGCTCAGTGCCTCGGCCTCGCCGCGCCGGAACTGGGTGAGCAGGCCGCCGGGCGGACGCTGCGAGATCACCCAACCCTTGCGGTAGAGCCGCGACCAGGCGGTCAACAGGATCTGGGCGGACATCCGCCCCAACGCCTCGGTGCTCTGGTGCCGGTGCCGCCGCTCGCCGAGATCGACCTGGGCCAGGGAGTCCAGCCCGCAGACGTCGAGCAGGTCGATCAGCATCGCCGTCTCCACCCCGTAGCCGGAGACGAACGGGATCTGTTCCAGCACGTCGCGTCGGCCGGCGTACTCGCCGGCCAACGGCTGGACGAACCCCGACAGGTCCGGCCAGAAGAGGTTGAACAGCGGTCGAGCCATGATCTCCGTGACCCGGCCACCGGCATCCGCCTCGACGTCACTCGAGCGCACCAGCGGCCGGTGGTAGAAGCCCTTGACAAAGCTGACCGACTCGTCGGTGAGCAGCGGGCCGAGCAGCCCGGTCACGAAGGCCGGCTGGAACTCCCGCAGGTCGGCGTCGACGAAGGCGATCAGATCCCCGTCGGTGGCGGCCAGCCCGGCCCAGAGCGCGTCCCCCTTGCCCTCCAGTCGCGGCAGGCCCCGGGTCATCTCGTCCTGGCCGACGACCCGGGCGCCGGCGGCCGCGGCCACGGCCGCCGTGCTGTCGTCGGACCGGGAGTCGACCACCACCACGTCGTCGACCAGCGGCACCCGGTCCACCAGGTGCCCGACGATCGACTCGACGATGGCGCCGACGGTGGCCTCCTCGTTGCGGGCCGGCAGTACGACGCTCATCCGCCGGCCGGTCCTGGCCTTGGCCATGGCCAGTTCCCAGGGCGTCCACTGGCCCGCCGACCCGGTCCGACGGGCAGTCCAGTCCGCAACCGTGGGAGCGACGGCCGTTCGCGCGTACCCCATGATCCACCCCCGTGACGACACTCGATCAGCTGCTGGCTACCCCGACCGGCGGGCGGTATGCGTCGTCCGATCGGGGTTCGTCCGCCCCGGCTGAGCGTGCTGGGGCGGGTGGGGCACCGCGAGCCGGACGCGTCGCGTAGCGTTGACGGTCATGGGTGTGTCGCAGCGTCTGAAGAGTCGGTTCCGGCGTTTCCTCCAGCGGCCGGGCAGCACGGTCGACCTCGCTCCGTTGGCGAAACTGCTTCCCGACATCGTCGGCCGGGAGGACGACCTGCGGGCCCTCGACGACGCCGAGTTGACCGCCGAGGCCGGCCGGGCCAACGAGTTCGTCGACCTCTGTGCGGTCGGCCGGGAGGCCGCCCGGCGGGCGATCGGCGAGCGGCCGTTCGACGAGCAACTGCTCGGCGCGATGTCCCTGCTGGCCGGCAAGGTCGCGGAGATGGCCACCGGTGAGGGCAAGACCCTGACCGCCACGATCGCCGCCTACGGGCACGTGCGGCGGGGCAACGGCCCGGTGCACGTGCTGACGGTCAACGACTACCTCGCCCGCCGCGACGCCGAGTGGATGACGCCGGTCTACCAATTGCTCGGGCTGACCGTCGGCTGGGTCACCGAGAGCAGCAGCCCCGAGCAGCGGCGGACCGCGTACCAGCGGGACGTCACCTACGTGTCGGTGAGCGAGGCCGGCTTCGACTTCCTGCGTGACCAGCTGGTCACCGACATCGCCGACCGGGTCCAGCCACCGCTGTCCACGGCGATCGTCGACGAGGCCGACTCGATCCTCATCGACGAGGCCCGGGTGCCGATGGTGCTGGCCGGCGCGGTCGTCGGTGAGCAGGACCCGGTGCACACCGCCGCCGCGCTGGTACGCGGGCTACGCGCCGGCCGGGACTACGAGGTCGCCGACGACGGCCGCAGCGTCGCGTTCACCTCCGCCGGGCTGGCCGCGGTCGAAGCCAAGCTGGACGGCGTCGACCTGTACGCCGACGACAACGTCGGGCAGCTGTCCGCGATCCACGTCGCCCTGCACGCCCACGCGTTGCTGCACCGCGATGTCGACTACATCGTCCGCGACGGCGCCGTGGAGCTGGTGGACGAGATGCGCGGCCGGGTGGCGCAGCGCCGCCGATGGCCGGACGGGCTGCAGGCGGCGGTCGAGGCCAAGGAGGGCCTGAACGCCACGGCCGAGGGCGAGGTGCTCGGCACCATCACCGTGCAGGCGTTCGTCGCGGCGTACCGCACCCTGTGCGGGATGACCGCGACGGCGGTCCTCGTCGGCGATCAGCTCCGCGAGTTCTTCAAGCTGGAGGTGGCGGTGATCCCGCCGCACACCCCGTGCGTACGGACCGACGAGCCGGACCGGATCTACGCCACCCGCGCGGAGAAGGACGAGGCGCTGGTCGCCGAGATCAGCTCGGCCCACGCCACCGGGCGTCCGGTGCTGATCGGCACCCTCGACGTCAAGGAGTCGGAGAGCCTGGCGGCGTCGCTGGGCGAGGCCGGCGTGCCCTGCGTGGTACTCAACGCCAAGAACGACGACGAGGAAGCCGCGATCATCGGCGAAGCCGGCGCGCTGGGGGCGGTGACGGTCTCCACCCAGATGGCCGGGCGCGGCGTGGACATCCGTCTCGGCGGCAGCGACCAGGCCGACCGGGACCAGGTCGCCGAGCTGGGCGGGCTGTACGTGATCGGCAGCGGCCGGCACGACAGCCGGCGGGTGGACAACCAGCTGCGCGGCCGGGCCGGCCGCCAGGGCGACCCGGGTGGCTCGGTGTTCTTCGTCAGCCTGGAGGACGACCTGGTCGTCCGGCACGCCCCGGACGCGATCCCACCCTCGCCCCGGATGACGCCCGACGGCATCGTGCAGGACGAGCAGGTGGACTTCGCCATCGAACACGCCCAGCGGATCGCCGAGGGCGTCGACTACGAGATCCACCGCAACACCTGGCGCTACAGCGTGGTGATCGAACAGCAGCGCAAGGCGCTCGCTGAGCGGCGTGAGCGGTTGCTGACCACCGAGGTCGCCGCGCTGATGCTGATGGACCGGTTCCCACAGCGGTGCGCCGAGATGGACGAGGACCTGCTGTCGCGGGCCGCCCGTTCGATCGCCCTCTACCACCTGGACCGGCTCTGGACCGACCACCTCGCCGAACTGTCCGAGGTGCGCGAGGGTGTGCATCTGCGGGCACTCGGCCGTCTCGATCCACTCGACGAGTTCCACCGGGCGGCCGTGCCCGCGTTCAACCAGCTGGTTCCGGAGATCGAGGCCCGCACCGTCGCGACCTTCGAACAGACCGAGTTCGACGAGGACTGGCAGCCCGACGAGGCCCAACTGGTACGGCCCAGTGCGACCTGGACGTACCTGGTGCACGACAACCCGTTCGGCTCCGAACTGGACCGGCTGATCTCGTCCGTTGGCCGCCGGCTCAGTGGCAGCGGCCGCCGCTGAGCGCGGTCAGGGTGCGATCACATTGACACTGGTCGACCCGGCGGACAGCAGGCTGGCCGTCCTGGAGACCGCCGCCCTGCTGCGGGAGTTGACCGCCGGAATGATCCGGTGCACCGATTTCGACCAGGCGGTGGAGCATCTCGCCCGCACTACCCGATCCGCACTGCCCGGGGTGACGTACGCGAGCGTCTGTTTTCTCCGGGCCGGGCGGCCTGCCTCGGTGGCGGCGTCCGATCCACTGGTCAAGGATCTGGATGAGCTTCAGTACGCCTCCGACGGGCCGGCGATGACCGCGATCCGGGACCGTGAGATCGTGCTGGCCGCTCCAGGGGCCGACTCGCCGCGCTGGCCGCAGTGGAGCCGGGCGGCGGTCGACCGGGGGATCCGTTCCGTGCTCTGCGTGCCGGTGGACGTTGACGACGAGGCGATCGGTGCGATCAACCTGTACGCGGACCGGGACGGAGCGCTCGGCGCCGGCGAGCAGTTAACCGCCCTGCTCCTCGCCGAACACGCCGGACTGCTCCTCGCGGCGGTCCGGGACCGGCGTCGCGGCGCGGCGGCGGGCGGGGCCGACGGCGATCGGCCGGAGTACGGCGACGTGATCGGCCCGGCGATCGGCATCGTGATGACCCAGCGGCGGTGCCCGGCCGGGGAGGCGCTCGCGGTGCTGCGCGAGGCGGCCGAGGCGACCGCGATGCCGCTGCCGCAGGTCGCCGAGCGGTTGGTGGCGTCGGTGCTGCGAGCCGACAGCCAGCAGCGGTGATGGCCGGTGGGTTCGTGGCGGGAGATACTCGGGTAGACAGGCGGTGCGACCGGTGTGACCAGTGGGAAGGGCGTGAGGGCGATGCAGGCGCGACTCCGCGTGCCCGGCCAGCCGATCCAGCCGATGCTGGTGACCCTGCCGTTCGGACTCTTCGTCTGTGCGGCCCTGTTCGACATCTCGGTGGTGGCCGGGGCACCCGACCTGTTCGGTGAGGTCGGCTACTGGACGTTGGTCGCCGGGCTGGCCGCGATGGCGCTGACCGTGGCGGTGGGTCTGGTCGATCTCTGGGATGAGCCGGCCGGCCCGGTCCGCTCCTCGCTGGTCCGGTTCAACCTGATCAGTACGGCGATGGGCGGGCTTTTCCTGCTCGCCGGCCTGATCCGTACCTCCGGTCCGACGTCGTTGGCCGGCGTCCCGTTGCTGATCGTGGAGCTGGTCGGTCTCGGCGTGGGGGTAGCGGGGCTGCGCCACGGTACGGCTCTGTTGCGCCACGTCGGGGAGGTGGCGGCCGTCGACGAGCGCGGCCGCCGGTCGGACGGGTTGGACGCGCTGGCCCGCCGCTAGCTCGCTGCACCGCTGCCGGTCCCGCGCCACCCGGTCGCGCGGGACAGGTGGGTGTCGACTCAGCTGTCCAGCAGGTCCCGCATCCGGTTGATCTCGACGGCCTGCTCGGCCGCGATCGAGGTGGCGAGTTCCTCGATGGTCACGTCGCTGCCGCCGGTGAGCACCCGGTCGGACATTTCAACGGCGCCTTGGTGGTGGTCGGACATCATCGCCACGAAGAGCCGGTCGAACTCGGCTCCCCGGGCGGCCGCCAGCTGCCGGACGGCCTGCTCGGTCTGCATCCCGGGCATCGTGTCGTGGTCGTGTTCACCGGCCGGCAACCGCCGGTCCTGCAGCCACTGCCGGAGTACGGCGATCTCGGCGGCCTGCCCTGCCCGGATGCGGTCGGCGAACGCCCGTACCCCTGGGTCGGCACTGCGGTCGGCGGCGAGTGCTGCCATCTGCACGGCCTGGGTGTGGTGCGGGATCATCATCTGGACGTACCAGGTGTCCAGCGCGTTGTACTGCGGGGGATCGATGGTCACGTCCGTGCCGGGGCGCAGCTCGGCCGGCTCGCCGGGCCGGCCGGGCAGGATCACCGGCGGTGCGTTGGCGGTCCCGTCGGCGCCGGTGGACGTTCCCGCCGACTCGGTCGCTGCGTCGCCGGTGGCGGTCGTGGCCGAGGTCGTCCCGGCGGTCCGCAGCAGGACCACCGCGACGACGACCACGGCCGGGATCAGGGCGAGTGCCAGTAGCCGCCGGTGCCGGCCGAGTGACAGTCGGGACATCGGGCCTCCCGAGGTGGACGGTCGCGATGGTATCCGGCTAACTCCATGTATCGATGTGATTACTGTCACATCGATGTCGGGAACTCGGCGGTATCGTCGAAGAATCATCAATCCCTTTCGAAGGGTGCCGCACATGATCAGACGTTCCCCACGAGGGCCGCGGCAGCTCCGGACCGTGGCAGTGGCGGCGATCGCCGTCCTGTTCGGCAGCACCGCGGTGGCGACACCGAGTCATGCAGGGACCCCGTTCGACGTGGACTGCGCCGACGCCACCGACGCGCTGGCGGTCGAGCTGTGCCTGGCCCAGGCGTCGGCGGCGGGCACCGACGACCCCGGACTCGGCGTCGACGAGATCGACAGCAGTCGGAACCTGCGTCAGATCGCCAGCCTGCCCAAGCCCGCGCCGTTCGACACCGAGTCCTCGTTGAACTCGGACCTCGCCTTCCAGGGCAGGTACGCCTTCGTCGGCAACTACAACGGCTTCGTGATCTACGACATCGCCAACCCACGGCGGCCACGGCTGGTGTCGCAGGTGGTCTGCCCGGGCGGGCAGAACGACGTGTCGGTCCACGGTGACCTGCTGTTCCTGTCGACCGACTCGTCGCGCAGTGACGACTCCTGCGCCAGCACCTCCCAGTCCGCGTCGGTGAAGGAGTCCTGGGAGGGCATCAAGATCTTCGATATCCGGGACAAGAAGAACCCCCGGTACGTCAAGTCCGTCGAGACGAACTGCGGCTCACACACCCACACCCTGGTGCCGGCGAAGAGCCGCGCGTTCGTGTACCTCTACGTGTCGTCGTACAGTCCGTCGACGAATTTCCCGGACTGCCAGCCGCCGCACGACCTGATCTCAATCGTCAAGGTGCCGTTGAAGAAGCCGACCGCCGCAGCCGTGGTGGCCACTCCGGCGATCTTCCCGGACGGCGGCAACCCGGGCGGCAACGGCAGCTCCACCACCAGCGGCTGCCACGACATCACCGCGTACCCGCAGAAGGACCTCGCGGCGGGCGCCTGCATGGGCGACGGCGTGCTGCTGGACATCTCCGACCGGGAAGCGCCCCGGGTCGTCCACCAGGTCCGGGACACCACCAACTTCGCCTTCTGGCACTCGGCGACGTTCAACAACTCGGGCACCAAGGTGGTCTTCACCGACGAACTCGGCGGCGGTGGGGCGGCGACCTGCAACCCGACCATCGGCCCCGAGCGGGGGGCGAACGCGATCTACGACATCACCGGTACGGGTGACGCGCGGACGCTGGTCTTCCGCAGCTACTTCAAGATCCCCCGGACCAACGGGTCGACCGAGAACTGCGTGGCACACAACGGCTCGCTGATCCCGGTGCTGGGCCGCGACATCATGGTCCAGGCCTGGTACCAGGGCGGCATCTCGGTCTGGGACTTCACCAACTCGGCGAGGCCGCAGGAGATCGCCTACTGGGAGCGGGGGCCGGTCTCGGACACCCGGATGGTCACCGGCGGACCGTGGTCGACGTACTACTACAACGGCTACATCTACTCCAGTGACATCCAGAAGGGCCTGGATGTGCTGGATCTCAAGGACTGGCGGACGGCGAGCGCCAAGCTGGTCCGGTTCCCGGAGCTGAACGTGCAGACCCAGCCCTGGTACCTCAGCTGGTGACGCCGCACCGGTGACACCGAGGCACCCGGTGGGTGGTCGGACCGTGGTCCGACCACCCACCGCGCCCGACCGATCCTGAATGGTTGGCCGGATGTTCATCCAAGAGTCGCCGGACGTTCGGCTTCGGCGCGTTGCGCTCGGTGGCGGTGCCGCCGGCAGGACTGGAGTGGTTGGACACAACGGCGGTCCCGTCGTCGAGGTTGACGCGTCGGAGGTGGCGGTGACGGGACAAGCTGTGGTGTTCGGTGCTGGCGGTGACGGCTGGGCCGGCTGGCAGTTGGGGATGCTCGTCGGACTCGACCGGGCGGGTGCCGGACTGCGTACCCCGGACCTGGTGGTGGGGACGTCGACCGGTGCCCTGGTGGCGGCGCTGGTCTATGGCGACGCTGGCCCTGCCGCAGCCGTGCGGACCGTACGGCGGGTCGGGACCTGGCCGGTGACGGCCCGGCAGAGCGACTACGAACTGGTTGACGAGACCCGCCGGAGCCTGCGCGCCGGCGGTGCCACGTCGTCGCAGGCCGGAGTGCAGCTCGGTCGGTTGGCGCTCGCCGCCGACCCGTCGGACGCCGCCGTCTCGGCCATGGCGGACCTGCTGCGGGACCACCGCTGGCCCAGCGCGCCCCGGCTGCTGGTCACCGCGGTCGACGCGGACAGCGGTCAGTTGGTCGCGTGGGACTCGACGGCCGGCATAGCCCTGCCACGCGCGGTGGCGGCCAGCTGCGCGCTGCCGGGGGTGACCGGGCCGGTGGCGGTGGACGGCCGCCGGTACGTCAGCGGCGCGGTCCGTTCGACGAGCAACCCGGACCTGGCGGCCGGCGCGGCGACGGTGATGGTTCTGGCCGATGGCGGGCCGGCGGAGGTCGAGGCGGCGGCCTGGTGGGACCGTCCCGCCGCCGGTTGTCCCGCCACGCTCGTCTTCCTGACGCCGGACGCGACAGCGCGAGCCGCGTTCACCGGCGACCCGGATGATCCTGTCGTGTTCGCGGCGGCGCTCGCCGCCGGTGAGCGCCAGTCGTCCGGGTACGCCAGCCAGGTTCGCGCCCGCTGGGGGACGTCAACCGAGCACGGCGGCGATCAGCAGCAGGGTGACGGCGGTGGCGACCGTGGAGAGCACCACCGAGTCGCGGGCGAGGCGTTGACCGCGCTGGTACCGGGTGGCGAAGATGAAGACGTTCTGCGCCGTCGGTAGCGCGGCGGTGACCACCGCGGCGAGCAACGCGGTGCCGCTGAGGCCGAGACCGTGTCGGGCGATCAGATAGGCCACCGCCGGCTGGCCGAGCACCTTGAGGGCGACAGCCGTGTAGCGTTCCCGGGCCTGCGGGTCGGCCGCCAGCGGCCGGCTTCCGGGCAGGGACATTCCGAGGGCGAGCAGAGCCAGCGGTACGGCGGCCGCACCGAGCAGCTCGAAGGGCCGCAGCAGTTCGGCGGGGGGCTGCCACTGGCTGACCGCCAGCGCCAGGCCCGCGGCCGAGGCGATCATGATCGGGTTGCGGGCCGGCAGGGACAGCAGCCGACGGACGGACGGGCGGCGGTCGCCGGCGGTGAGGTCCAGGACGGCGAAGGCCACCGGTGCCGCGACGAGTACCTGGAACAGCAGCACCGGCGCGACGACCGAGACGTCGTCGAGCACGTACGCCGCTACCGGGATGCCGAGGTTGGCTGCGTTCACATAGGACGCGCCGAGCGCGCCGATGGTGACGTCGCCGGCCGGCCGGTGCCACAGCCAACCGGCGAGTGCCAGGTAGCCGGCCGCCACCACCACGGTGCTCGCCAGGTAGGCGAGGAAGGCGGGGGTGAACACCTCGGTCGGGGACGTGTCGGCCAGGGTGGTGAACAACAGCGCCGGTGTCGCGACGAAGAAGGCCAGCCGGGCCAGGACGGCGGTGCCGTCCGGGCCGAGCAGCTCGAAACGGCCGATCAGGTACCCGATCAGGGTGACCGACCAGATCGCGGCGAACCCGGCGACGATGGCGCGCATGTGATCATCCTGCCGGTTCGCCAATAGCACCGAGGTCGGGTATCCAGAGCGAGCAATCGATTACGGTGCGCTTGTCAATCATCACATTTCTGCAACGCAGTCCGGTATTGACCCGGGAGCGTGTGAACGGCAGCATCGGTTCGTGCGCAGCCGCCGGCACACCGGGTTGTCCCCTGTGTCCGGTGCTGGCTGCCGCGTCCCACCCGGCTGCCGTTGCGTACGGACACCAGCCGGCGGCCGGGGATGCACGCTCCCGGCCGGAACTGTCTAGGAGGACCATGTCGGTCAGCCCTGCCTCGCCGCGCGCCGGCTGGTCCGGTTTGCCACCGTCTGGTGCGGCCCGTCCGCCCGCCGCTCCCCGGCGGGGGACCGGCCCGGCGATGGCGACCGTGACCGTCACCGTGTCGATTCCGCTCACCGCTGGCGAGGAAGCGCTCTCGTCGTCCGCCCGCCGGTTGTTGGAGGCCGCCCGGGAGCTGGTGGAACGAGGTGAGGCGACGGTGGAGATGCCGGCGGTCGACGCGGCCCGCGCGCAGCCCGGCGCGGTTCTCGACCAGATCGTCGCCGGCCGTGACGGGCTGGCTCCGACGGCGGCGGCCGGCGGGGCGTTCACCGACCCCGCTACCCGGTCGCGGCGGACCGCCACGGTCGCCGTGCCGGCACTGCACGTCATGGTCGCTTCGCGGACCGTTCTGTTGGATGGCGAGCCGCTGCTGTTGACCCGACTCGAGTTCGACCTGCTGCTGCACCTGGTGGAGAACCCTCGCCGGGTCTTCACCCGGCTGCAGCTGCTCGCCGCGGTGTGGGGCTACGAGCACACCGGAGTGCGTACCGTGGACGTGCACATCCGCCGGCTCCGCGGCAAGGTGGGCAACTCGCCCCTGATCACCACCGTGTACGGCGTCGGCTACCGACTCGCCGACGACGTCCGGATCACCATCGACACCACCGGCTGACCACCCCGCCGGCATCGGCGAGGCCCGAGGGAGCGTGGCCGGCCAGGGGGTCGGCCGGGTTTGCCTGCCGTCGGCGACGGGTAAGTGGCGGATCTTCGCGGCGACCCGGCACCGGAGTCCGAGCCGGTCGTGGCTCGCCGTACTCGATCTGAAGGGGGACGGGCGCATGCTGACGCATGACGTGAACCGGCGACCGGGTCTCGGTGCACCGGGAACCATCGGCGTACCGGGAACCATCGACAGTGATCGGATCCACGCCGCGCTGACCAGCCGGTACCAGGAGCTGACGGCTGAGTACGAGCAGGCGATGACGCAGAGCCAGGTGCTGCGGCTGGTCGAAGGGGGCGACACCGCCGGCGACGACCAGGCCGACAGCGGTACGAAGACCGCCGAGCGGGACGCGGCCCAGTCTTTGATCCGTACCATCCTGGAGCGTCGCACCCAGTTCGAGCATGCCCTGGCCCGTCTCGCCGCCGGCGACTACGGGCGTTGCGAGGGCTGCGCCGCGGCCATTCCGGTGGAGCGGCTGGAGATCTATCCCTCGGCCACCACCTGCGTCACCTGCAAGCAGTCTCGTGAACGGCGGGCGGCCTGACCGCCGCCGCCCGGATCACGAGCGCCCCCCCGGATCACCGGCACCACGAACCGACGAGGGAGCACGAAATGACGACTGCCCAGTTGACTGCCATTGACGCCACGGTTGACAAGACCAACCGGTTGCTCAGCGAGATCGAACACGAACTCGGCTGGCCGGCCCAGCGCCGCCAGCAGTCCTACTCGGCGCTCGCCGCCGTGCTGCACACATTGCGCGACCGGCTACCACTGGCCGAGGTGGTGCAGCTCGCGGCGCAACTGCCGCTGCTGGTCCGCGGGCTGTACTACGAGGGATGGGACGCCACCTCGGCGCCGGCGAAGCTGGACCGTGCCGAGTTCGTCGCCCGGGTGCGACGGGACTTCCCGTTCGACGTCGAGGGCGGCGCCGAACAGGTGATCCGGACGGTAAGCCGGGTGCTGCGACGGCACGTCAGCTCCGGCGAGTGGGACGACGTGCTGGCCACCGTACCGGTCGAACTGCGCGATCTGTTGGGCGACTGACGCCGCTGCCCGCGCCGCTGCGGGCTGCGGCCCGCCGTCACCGTACGGTCACCTCGGTGGCCAGCCGGCGTCGGTGGTCGACCTGTCGCTGGGCGCCGACCAGCCGGACCGCGACCCGGTGACGGACGTCGGTGCTCGACGCGGCCAGCCGCAGCTCCAGGTCGCCGGGCTCGACGACCCGCCGCCCGTCCCGCCCGGTGAAACACGACAGGTCGGCGGAGAAGTCGAACTCGACCCAGCGCGCCTGGCCAGCCTGCAACGGCACCCGGGCGTACCCGACCAGCCGGATCACCGGTCGGGTGACCTGCGCCACCGGATCGTGCAGGTACAGCTGGACGATCTCACTGCCCGCCCGGTCACCGGTGTTGCGTACCCGCAGCCGGATCCGCAGCGTCCCGTCGGTGCCGATCTGCGCCGGGGCCGCACCCCAGCCGTGCTCGACCCCGTCGACCAGCGGCGTCGACCACTCGAACGAGGTGTACGACAGGCCGTGGCCGAACGGGTACAGCGGACCGGGATCCACGTTGCTCACCTCGGTCCGGTGCCCGAGCAGCGGGCTGAGGTAGCTGGTCGGCTGGCCGCCGGCCAGCCGGGGAACCCCGATCGGCAACCTGCCGGACGGGCAGATCCGGCCGCTGAGCACACCGGCGACCGCGCCGCCTCCCTCGGCGCCGGGGAAGAACACCTGCACCACCCCGGCCAGCCGGTCGGCGTACCGGCCGAGCGCGTACGGGCGTCCGGTCAGCAGTACCAGCACCACCGGAGTGCCGGTGGCGACCAACGCCTCGATCAACTCACCCTGCCGTCCGGGCAGTTCCAGGTCGGTGGCGTCGCAGCCCTCGCCGGAGGTCCCGGCGCCGAACAGCCCGGCCCGGTCCCCGACCACCGCGACACAGACGTCGGCCCGCGCCGCGGCGTCTGCGGCCACCACGATGCCCGGGGTGTCCTGCCCGTCCACCGGGCCGGTGGCGACGTGTTCGATGGCCGCCGCAGGCAGTTCGGCCCGCAGCGCGGCCAGGACGGTCTCCATCGGAGGCTGGTCCCCGATGCCGGCCGGGACGGTACCGACGTGGCTGGGGAACGTGTAGCAGCCCAACAACCCGGCGACCGAGTCGGCCAGCGGTCCGACCACCGCGATGCGGCCCCGCTCGGGCAGCGGGAGGACGGCGTCGTTGGCCAGCAGCACCACCGATTCCTCGGCCAGCCGCCGGGCCAGGTCCCGGTTCGCCGGCGGGTCCAGGTCGATCCCAGGCCCAGCAGACCGCCCGCCCGCCTCGCTCGTGCGGTCCACGCCGGCCAGCGCCGGTGGCACCGGATCCCAGTCCGGGTCGAGCAACCCCAGCTCACACTTCTGCCGCAGGACGCGGGTGACGGCCCGGTCGACCACCGACTCCGGTACGGCGCCCTTCCGGACCGCCTCGACGAGCGGGGCACCGTAGCACCGTACCGCCGGCAGTTCGACGTCGACCCCGGCGCTGAGCGCCAGGGCGGCGGCGGTACTGGGACCGTCGGCCACCCGGTGCAGCAGTTCCAGGAACGAGACACCGAAGTAGTCCGCGACCACGGTGCCGGTGAACCCCCAGCGGCCCCGGAGCAGATCGGTGAGCAGACCGCCGTCCGCCGCCGCCGGGACGCCGTCCACCTCCGCGTACGAGTGCATCACCGACCGGGCGCCGCCGTCGCGGACGGCCATCTCGAACGGTGGGAGCAGGACGTCGGCGAACTCCCGCGGGCCGACCGACACCGGCCCGAAGTTGCGCCCCGCCCGGGAGGCCGAGTAACCGGCGAAGTGCTTGAGGGTGGCCACCACCCCGGCCGATTCCAGCCCGCGTACGTATGCGGTGCCGATCGTGGCGACCAGGTACGGATCCTCGCCGATGGTCTCCTCGGTGCGACCCCAGCGGGGGTCCCTGGCCACGTCGAGCACCGGGGCCAGTCCCTGGTGCACCCCGACCGACCGCATGTCCTGCCCGATCCGTCCGGCCATCTGCGCCACCAGGTCGGGGTCGAAGCTGGCACCCCAGGCCAGTGGGGTCGGGTACACGGTGGCGCCCCAGGTCATGAACCCGGTCAGGCACTCCTCGTGGATCAGCGCGGGAATACCGAACCGGTTGCCGGAGACGATCTCGGCCTGCAGTCGGAGTAGCGCGCGGGCGCCGTCGGCCGGAGTCACCGCTGCGGTGCCGAACGGTCGGGTCAACTGCCCCAGGCCGGTATGCAGCAGGTCGGCCCAGTCGACCGACTCGTCGACCAGGTCATGCTGCAGCGGGGCCATGTCGTCGATCGAGGCGTTGGCGCCTCGCCAGTAGCTGTACAGCTGTGCGATCTTCTCCGTCAGCGACATCCGACTGAGCAGGTCGAACACCCGTTCCTCCACCGGTAGGGTGGGTTCGCGCCACGGCGCTGACCGGTTGGGGGCCTCGTCCAGGGCATGGTCCTTGCCGCTCACCGGCAGCCTCCTGTCGATCGTCTCCGCGCCAGTCTGATCCCGGCGTCGCCGGACCGTCGCGCCTGTTTTCCGACATGTTTCCGGAAACTTGCGGCCCCGTCGAGATCCGGCGGCCCACAGTTTGCTGGCAGTGTCCGGGTATGCTCCCGCATCGTGGGGTCCGGAAGTGCCCCACCCGGCTGTCGATTGGGCCACCGCCGCCGGATGTTCCGGAAAGTTCCAGTCGGCGGCGTGGCCGACCCGGTCGCCGGCATCGGCGACACACCGCCGGCCGGGTCGATGCCAAGCGTTTTCCAACTGCGGCAAGATAGGGCCCGGACTCGGCGTACGGAGCCGGACCGGCTGGCGGAAGGTTCGGCCGTACGCTGAAGCCTCGACGAAGGAGCTGCTGCCGTGACGGTCGATGAAGGACGCAGGATCACGATCACCGCGATCGCCCAGGAAGCCGGTGTCTCCGTGCCGACCGTGTCACGGGTGCTCAACGGCCGCAACGACGTCGCCCCGCAGACCCGTGAACGGGTCGAGGAGCTGCTGCGCCGGCACGGCTACCGACGGCGGGCGACCCGGTCCCGCGCCGGTGCCAGCCTGATCGACCTGGTCTTCAACGACCTGGACAGCCCGTGGGCCGTGGAGATAATCCGCGGCGTGGAGGATGTCGCGCACGCGGCCGGGGTCGGTACCGTCGTCTCCGCCATTCACCGCCGGTCCGCGTCGACCCGGCAGTGGCTGCAGAACCTGCGTACCCGGGCCACCGACGGTGTCATCCTGGTCACCAGTGAACTCGCTCCGCCGTTGCACACCGAACTGCGACGGCTCAACGTACCGATGGTGCTGGTCGACCCGGCCGGCGTCCCGAGCCTGGACATCCCCACCATCGGGGCTACCAACTGGGCCGGCGGACTGCGGGCGACGGAACACCTCATCTCCCTGGGACACCGCAGGATCGGCTTCATCGCCGGTCCGCCCCGGCTGCTGTGCAGCCGGGCCCGGCTCGACGGGTACCGGGCCGCGCTGGAGGCGGCCGAGATCCCGCTGCGCCCCGAGTACGTCGTCCCCGGCGACTTCTACCATGAGTCCGGCTTCGCTGGCGCGGCCGCGTTGCTCGACCTCGACGAACCACCGAGTGCGATCTTCGCGTCCAGCGACCAGATGGCCCTCGGCGCCTACGAAGCCCTGCGGCAACGCGGTCTGCGGGTCCCGGACGACGTCAGCGTGGTCGGCTTCGACGACCTGCCCGAGGTGCAGTGGTCGTCACCGCCGCTGACCACGGTGCGCCAGCCGCTGGCCGAGATGGGGCTGCTGGCGGCGCGGACGGTGCTGCGTCTGGCGCAGGGGGAACCGCTGGAGACGCCGCGGGTGGAGCTCGCCACGGAGCTGGTCGTGCGGGACAGCTGCGCGCCGTACCAGGAGCTGTGATCCTCAGCCGGTCCCGGTTCACGCGAGGTTAGTGACGATCCGCCCCGGGTACCACCCGCAGGCAGGACCGTGCCGGCGCGAAACCGGCGCGCGTCGACCGACCCGCAGGGGGCAGCCATGACACTTGACGACGACGACATCCGCAGCACCGGGCCCGCAGCGGGTCACGGCCCCGCTGACGGTGGGGCGAATCCGGCTGGGCGTGACGGTGGCGCCGACGGTGGTGCCGGTCCGAAGGCGCAGGAGGGCCCGGCTGACGGTGGGGCGAATCCGGCTGGGCGTGACGGTGGCGCCGACGGTGGTGCCGGTCCGAAGGCGCAGGAGGGCCCGGCTGACGGTGGGGCGAATCCGGCTGGGCGTGACGGTGGCGCCGACGGTGGGGCGAGCCGGCGTTGACCCAGCTGCCCACCGCGTCACGCGGTGCCGGCACCGGCGGACCCGGACTCACCGACCGGACGCAGATCGCCACGTCACCAGGCCCGCCGGGCGGTGCGGACGCGTCCCGCCGCCCGGCGGCGCTGACCCGGTGCGTTGCCGTGGATCCGGCGAGCTTCGCGGATGTCTACTGGGGGCGTGAACCGCTGCTGTCCCGCGCCGTCGATCTGGGCGGCCCCGCCGGATTCACCGATCTGCTCGACCGCCCCGCAGCCGACCAACTGCTGAGCCAGCACGGCCTGCGTACCCCGTTCGTCCGGGTGGCCCGGGACGGCGAGGTGCTCGCGGAGCCGACCTACACCGCCGGCGCCGGCGCCGGCGCCGAAATCGACGACCAGGTGCTCGACGAGCGGGTGTTGGGCCTGTACGCGGACGGCGCCACCCTTGTCCTGCAGGGCCTGCACCGGCTCTGGCCACCGATCATCTCGTTCGTCGGCGAGTTGTCCACCACGCTGGGCCAGCCGTTGCAGGCGAACGCCTACCTCACACCGGCCGGCAGCCGTGGATTCGCCACCCACTACGACACCCACGACGTGTTCGTCCTGCAGACCGAGGGCCGCAAGCGGTGGCGGGTACATGATCCGGTACTGATCGATCCGCTGCCCCAGCAGACCTGGTCGGGCCGGGCCGACGAGGTGGTCGCCCGGTCCGGGTCCGCACCGGCGCTGGACGTCGTGCTCGGCCCCGGTGACGCCCTCTACCTGCCCCGAGGCTGGCTGCACAGCGCCACCGCGCAGCAGGAGAGCTCGATCCACCTCACCATCGGGGTCCGCGCGTTCACCCGCTATTCGCTGGTCGAGGCGCTGCTCGAGCTCGCCGTCACCGAGCCCCGGCTGCGTACGTCGCTGCCGTTCGGCGCCGACCCGGGCGAACCGGCCGGGATCACCTCGGAGCTGACCGCGACGGTGGCGGTACTGCGTGACTGGTTGGCCTCCGTCGAGCCGGACCAGGTCGCGGCGCGGATGCGCCGCCGGGCCTGGTCGGCGGTCCGCCCGGCCCCGCTGCCCCCATTGCAGCAGGCGGACCGGATCCGGACGCTGACCGTCGACGATGTCATCCGCCGCCGACCCGGGTTGCGCTGGCGGCTCACCTCACAGTCGGACGACCGGGTCAACCTGCAGATCTTCGACCGGACGGTGAGTTTTCCGGGTGGGTGCGTTCCGGCCCTGCGGACCGTGCTGGACACCGCCGGTGTCCGGGTCGGTGACCTGCCCGGGCTGGACACCGGCGCCGACCAGCTGGTGCTGGCCCGCCGTCTGCTGCGCGAAGCGGTCGCGATCGCCGGATGATCCCCCGGGCCGGGCGGCGTCCCGCCGGCTGATCCCCCCCGGGCCGGGCGGGTCAGCCCAGCCCGGTCAGCAGGGCGGCGGTCGCCGCCAGGCCGGCGACCAGCACGATCGACACGGTACGCAGGTCGAGCACCGCGTGCCGACGGTCGGCCAGCGCCTTCGCCGGAACCAGCCCGAGCAGCGGACCGACCAGGGTGACGACGAGCGCGATCACCGGCATCCCGACCGCCAGGTCGCCGCCGTAGCGCTGGCCGGCCCACCGCGCGGCGGTGGACAGCCCGAACGCGGCGGCGGCCCCGGCGGCGCCGAACAGCGCCAGCACCGGATACGCCGCTCGGGGCACGGGACCCACGTCGTTGGACCGCTCGACCAGGGCACGGGCGGCCGCGAGCCAGTGCTCCGGATCGTCGTCGACGGCGGTACCAGACGGCGGCGGCAGCGGCGCCGGGAGGCCACCGAGCCGTCCGGCCAACGGCCCGAACCGGTGACCGACCTCGGTCCAGATGTCGGCGGCCGCCCGGTCGACGTCCGCCAACTCCCGGCTTGCCTGCTCGTGGAGCTGGTGCAGCTCCGCCAGGTCGGCCTCCACCTCGGCCACCGCGGCCTGCGCGCCGTCGCACCGTTGCGCGTACCACTGCTGCGCTTCGTCCCGGCGGTTCTGCAGCGCGGCGGCGAGCTCGGCGAGCCGGCGCATCAGCTCGGGGTAGGAGGCGTCCATCAGGTCAGCCCGTACGGGATGATGACCTCGGCGCTGCGGTGCACCGCCCGGTCGAAGAACAGCGCCCGCCACGGCCGGGGATACCAGGCCGGGCCGCCGGCCCGGGGGTACAGCGGCGGTCCGAGGTCGGAGCCGTGCACGTCCAACGCCACCCAGGCACCGATCTGGTCGGTCCGTGAGCCGACCCCGCCGAGGTCGTCGCGCATCCGGGCCACCCCGCGCCACCAGCCCAGCACGTGGATGTGCCGCTCCGGCCCGAGGTGCAGCACCCGGCGGAGCCGGTCCAGGCCGGAGCGGCCGGCGAACTTCGCCGCCAGCCGTCCGGCGGCGGCGTCGACCGCGTACAGCACCAGGAAGTGTGGGCGGACCGGACCGTCCAGCACGTCTGCGGAGAGCCGGTCGGCGGTGTCCGCGAGCAGCCCGCCGACGGTATCCAGGTCGTACAGCCCGGTGCCGGCCGGTAACGCCGCGTGCAGCCGGTGGGCGGCGGCCTCCGCGTCCGGGTCCAGACAGGCGATGTCGAACCGCGCCGCGCCGGGCGGGTACTGCCGGGCCAGCGACCGGGCACCGGCGTCGAGCAGGGCGCACGCCTCGTCCACCCGGGTGCCCAGTACCGCGAGATTGCGTCCGGGCGCCCGGGCCAGGCCGAGTCGGGCGGAGCGGGCCAGTACGTCGATCGTCTCGCCGAGCAACGCCACCGGTACGCGTGGTCCGTCGCTGTCGGCGGCCAGCGCCTGGTAGTCCGGTGCTTCGGCCAGCCGGGGTACCACGTCGCCGTCGAACAGCCGCGGCGTGGGCAGGTCGGCGGACCGCCGTCGCCACAGCCGGTGTTGCAGCTCCTGCCAGGTGTCCCGGTCGCTGGCCGGCGGAACCCGGACGACCTGGTTGGCCTCCATCGCCCCGGACTCGGCGTTGACCACGGCGTGATGGCGGGGCAGTGACTCCGCTGCGGTGTTGGTCTCCGGCAGGACGCGGCGGGCCTTCGGCAGCGCGATCCGTAGCGCGAACTGGGCGATCAGCGCGGTACGCCCCCACAGCGCCTGGATACCGGAGACGTCCTGGGACGCCAGGATCAGGTGGATGCCCTGTGACCGGCCCCGCCGGGCCAGGTCCTCCAGCAACGTCGCGGCCTCGGTGGCCAGCGCGTCGTTGCCGGCGAGCAGCACCTGGAACTCGTCGATCACCGCCACGATGCGCGGCCACCGGCCCTGTGGGTCCTCGGCGCGCAGCTCCGCCAGCTTGGTCACCTCGTGGCGCTTGGCGGCGTCGGCCCGCTGCCGCAGTTGCGTACCGAGGAAGTGCAGCATCGCCAGGCCGAACTCCCGGTCGGTGTTGACGTTAACCCCGACCAACCGGACATGTGGCAGGAAGCTGGGGTCCCGTCGGCCCGGCGCGAACCGGGCAAAGGACACCCCCTCCTTGAAGTCCAGCAGGTAGAACTCCAGCTCGGTCGGGGAGTAGCGGGCGGCCAGGGCGCCGATCCAGGCGTAGATCAGGTTGGTCTTGCCGGTGCCGGACGGCCCACCGATCAGCGCGTGCGGCGGATAGTCGCTCAACGTCACCGTCACGGGCCGGCCCTGCGGGCTGTCGCCGACCGGTGCGGTCAGCCCGGCGGTGGCATCCTCGGTCCACTCCAGTTCGGGCAGCAGATCAGTGAACACCGCCGGGACCGGACCGGCGGCGACTGCGGCGGCGATCTCCCGGCAGGTACGGGTGACCAGCTCGGCCGGCGGTGGCGGGTCGATCCGCACCGGTAGCTGCGGGTAGCCGCTGACCCGGGCCGTGCCGCCGGCGACCGACACGGTGGTCACGGCCGGCGCCGTACCGAGCGCGACCCCCCGGACGATCAGGTGGACGCCGCAGGCGGCACCGGCGCGGGTGATCCGATCCAGCTGAGCCCGTTCGTGCCGGGACAGCTCTTCCCCGGGCCCGCCCAGCAGGACGGCGATCCGCCACGGCTCCGGCCGTCGGCCGGTGGCCGCCGCCAGCTCGCTCAGCGATCGGAACTCTCCGGCCAGCACCGTCTCGTTGATCCGGCGGATGTGGTCGACCAGTTCGTCCAGGTGCCGGCCGAGCCCGCCGGGGCCGGCGAAGGTGAGCAGGCCGGGTCCGGCCAGCGGGGCGAATCCGGCGAGGCCACCACCGAGCTGTTCCGGGTCGTAGCCGGTCAGCCGGATGGCGCCGGGCGCGGTACGGCCGATGATCCGCAGCAGCAGCGCGGACAGCACGGCGTCACATCCCGCGCGGTCAGCGCCGTCCAGCGCCACGTGGCCGTGGTCCAGCACCGCGACGAGCGCGGGTACGGCAGGACCTCCGGCCAGCCCGGTCAGGCCGATCCGGGCAGCTCCTGGCGCTTCCGTACGTGCCGCCGGGGTGGGATGCCAGCGGGCCCAGTCGTCGGCGGCGGCTCCCGGTGCCGCCTGGTCCGCCGCCGCGACGGCTCGCCTGGTGGTCACCGTTATCTGGTCGCGGTACTGCTCGGCGAGGTCGGCGAGCCGGCGGTCGCGGTGCACTGCGGCTCGGTGCGGCACCTGCTCGGCTGCCCGGCGTACCCGTTTGAGCTGCTGTTCCGCTGCGGCGATGTCCTGTTCGACGTCGTCGAGTCGGTTGCGGGCCGCCGCCCGGGCATGCCCGAGCGCCCGGCGGACCGCGGCTACCAGCTCGGCCCGCGCGTCAGGCATCGCGCCCCCGCAGCGGTTGGGGCTGCTCCGGGCGCAGCGTCTGCGGCTCGCGGTCGAGCAGCCGCAGCAGTACGCCGGTGAGTACCGCACCGGCGACCGCCGAGTCGGCCGGGTGCGGCGGATCCGGGGGCTGCCCGGCCTGGTCACCGTCGGCCCGGTGACCGTCGCCGCGCCGCTCGTCGGCCGGCACCCGGCAGATCCGGGCGAGCAGGGTCTGCAGTACCGGATCCGGCATGCCGGGGAGCAGCTCGCGTACCCGTCGGGTGGTGGCGGAGGCGAGCTGACGCAGGTCCTCGGCCTGCGGCTCGTGGTCCAGCAGGTCCCCGGCGAGGCGGTGCAGCAGCGGTGGGGTGACCGCCGCGAGGTTCAGCCCGGTCGGCGCGGCCACTGCGGCGAGGTCGCGGTGCAGTCCGGCCCGGTCCTCCCGACGGACCGCCGTCGCGACCCTGCGCAGCAGCTCGGCGGTGTCGGTGGCGGCTTCCGGTCCGGGCGGGGCGGTCGCGGCGTCTGGCCCTGGCCCGACCCCGGACTCCCGGTCGGTCAACTCCGCGACCCGGGCGGCCCACCAGTTGCCGAGCTCGGGAGCGGCGGGCGTGCCCGCCCGCCCGGTGCCGCCCGGTGCCCCCGTCGCGTCCCGGTCGCCGTCCAGCGCCGCCCGCCACCCGCCGTCGCCCTCCGACGCCGGGCCGGCGCCGAAGCCGATCGCCGCTAGGTAGTCGTCCACCGACTGCGCAGCCACCCGCATCGCGTGACCGGCCTGCTCCGCGTGTTCGGTCGCGCCGGTGAGCTGCGGCACCGCCAGCGGGTCCGCCGACTCCTGGCGGACCCAGATGAGCAGCTCGGTCGCGGCGCGCAGCCGCTGCACCGCGACCGTGAGCTGGCCCACCGGCAGGTCGTCGGTCGCCGCCCGGACCCGGGCGGCGAGATTCTCGGCGAGGGACATCGGTGACTACAGCGTCGCGGAGTACGTCTGCGCCTGTTCGACGGCGGCGAGCGTGGCGGCGAGGCACTCCTCGAGCTCGGAGCTGGCCTGGAACAGGGCGGCCTGGGCCGCTCCGACCGACTCGTGACCGCTGCCCTCGAAGGCCGCCGCCAGGCTCTGTTGCGCCTCGGCGATCTTTTCGCTGGCGGCCTGGACAGCAGCCTGGCCTTCCGACACCTGCATGATCGCGGCTTCGATGGCGGACTTGACCTCGGCGACACTCGCCACGGGCGAAACCTCCTCAAGGGGCTGGAAGGCTCTATTAGAGCTTACCGCCGGTGGGTGATTGCTGCCCGGCTGTCCGGTCTCGCAGATGGGCTGGTCCGCACGACCGTCCGGCTGCCGGCGCTTAACCGGCGTGAGCTGGGCAACCGCCGGTGGCGGATCAGGTATTCAGGCTGAATACCGGTCAGAAGTCCGACACCGGATCGGTCAGCTGCCTGGTAAGCCATCGGGGCCCGTGGATCAGCGCGCCCACTTCGGTGACCCGGTCGCGCAACCGGCGGTCGGCCGTGACGACCACCACTGGCCGGTCCGGTCCGCCCTCGGCGGCGATCTCGACGATCAGATCGTCTCCCGATCCGGGAGCCACGCCGATCCGTACCCCGTCGGCCGGCGGTAGACCGCGGGCCGCCCCCTCGACCACCAGGACTACCTCCAGCGGGCCGGTCAGCTCGGGCAGTCCCCGCTCGGCGACGCCGACCAGTTGATCGCGCAGCCGGGCGGCCGCCGCCATCCGGTCGCGCCACCAGCCGTCGGGTCGGGAGCCGACCACGTTCGCGCCGTCCACGATCAGCAGGGTCCGCATCCGCCCAAGCCTGCCAGCATGCGCGGCCGCAGGACCCGGCACCCGGTCGACCGGGACGTTTGGCCCGGGGCGGCCCGGGTAGCCACAGTCCGGTTCACAGCCGGCGGGCGAAACGGCGAGGGGGCGCGCAGATGAGTGACGGACCGTACGGCCCGGGAGGGCTCGGCACCGATCCGTGGGAGGATCTGCTGGCCCGGTTTCTCACCGGCGGCGAGCCCCGGTTGCCGGTGCACCGGGTCGACATCACCCGGCTGATGAGCGGCGACGCCCGTGACCTGCTCACCGCCGCCGCCCGGCGGGCGGCCCAGGCCGGCACCAGCGACCTGGACACCGATCACCTGCTCTGGGCGGCGTTGCAGCGTCAACCGCTGCGGGAGTTGGTCCGCCGGGCCGGCGCCGACCCGAACGGGCTGCTCGCCGAGCTGGGCGGGCCGGCGGCCGGCCGGGGCGAGGTGCCGGCCAACCTCTCGCTGACTCCGGCGGCGAAACGTGCCCTGCTGGACGCGCACCAACTCTCCCGGGCCACCGGCGCAACCTACATCGGACCCGAGCACGTGCTGATGGCGCTGGCGGTCAACCCGGAGTCGGCCGCCGGGCGGATGCTCGCTGCCGGCCACGTCGAACCCCGGTCGCTGCAGAACGCCAGCGCGGAACGCGGCGGTGCGGCCAAGCCGCGGACGGCCCGTGGGACCCCGACTCTCGACCAGTACGGGCAGGATCTGACCGAACTTGCCGCCCAGGGCGCGATCGACCCGGTCGTCGGCCGTGGCGAGGAGATCGAGCAGGCGGTGGAGATCCTGTCCCGGCGGACCAAGAACAACCCGGTGCTGATCGGGGAGGCCGGGGTCGGCAAGACCGCGATCGTGGAAGGACTGGCGCAGCGCATCGTCGACGGGGACGTACCACAGACGCTGATCGGCAAGCGGGTGGTGCAGCTGGACCTCGCCGGGCTGGTCGCCGGTACCCGGTACCGCGGCGACTTCGAGGAGCGGCTGAAGAAGGTCATCGACGAGATCCGTAGCCACGGCGACGACCTCATCGTCTTCCTCGACGAGCTGCACACCCTGGTCGGAGCGGGCGGCGGTGGCACCGAAGGGTCGATGGACGCCAGCAACATGCTGAAACCTGCGTTGTCCCGAGGCCAGCTGCGGGTGGTCGGCGCGACTACTTTGGACGAGTACCGGCGCAACATCGAAAAGGACGCCGCGTTGGCCCGGCGGTTCCAGCCGGTCCTGGTGCCCGAGCCGACCGTGGCGGACACCATCGCGATCCTGCACGGTCTGCGGGACCGCTACGAGGCGCATCACCAGGTGCGGTTCACCGACGACGCGTTGCTGTCGGCGGCGGAGCTCGCCGACCGCTACATCAGCGACCGGTTCCTGCCGGACAAGGCGATCGACCTGATCGACCAGGCCGGGGCCCGGGTCCGGTTGCGCACCCGCACACCGGCCGCCGACGTGCGCGACCTGGAACGGCAGCTCGAGCAGTTGCACCGGGACAAGGCCCAGGCGGTCGCCGACGAACAGTACGAACGGGCGTCCGGCCTGAGGGACCAGTTGACGCAGGTGCAACAGCGGATCGAGACGGCGCGTAGCCCGGACAGCGCCGGGGTGCCCCAGGTCAGCATCGAGGAGATCGCCGAGGTGGTCTCCCGGGCCACCGGCATCCCGGTCAGCCAGCTCACCGAGGAGGAACGGGACCGGCTGCTACGGCTGGAGGGCGAACTGCACCAACGGGTGGTCGGCCAGGACGACGCGGTCACTGCGGTCGCCGAGGCGGTCCGACGCTCGCGGGCCGGGCTGGGCGACCCGGACCGGCCGGTCGGCAGTTTCCTGTTCCTCGGACCCACCGGTGTCGGCAAGACGGAGCTGGCCCGGGCCCTCGCGGCGGCCCTGTTCGGTGACGCCGACCGGATGGTCCGACTCGACATGAGCGAGTTCCAGGAGCGGCACACGGTCAGTCGCCTGGTCGGGGCGCCGCCCGGGTACGTCGGCTACGAGGAGGCGGGGCAGCTGACCGAGGCGGTTCGCCGACGACCGTACGCGGTGGTGCTGCTCGACGAGATCGAGAAGGCGCACGCCGACGTGTTCAACGTTCTGCTGCAGCTGATCGACGACGGCCGGCTGACCGACAGCCAGGGCCGGACGGTCAATTTCCGCAACGTGGTTCTGATCATGACGAGCAACCTCGGCTCGGAGCTGATCACCGGCGGCGGCCGCAGCGTCGGCTTCGGCGGGGCGGACGGCGACAGTCCTGACGACGACCTGCGCGAGCGGCTGCTGCGCCGGCTACAGGAGGACTTCCGTCCGGAGTTCCTCAACCGCATCGACGAGATCATCATCTTCCGGCAACTGGCCCAGCAGCAGCTGCGTCAGATCACCGAACTGCTGCTGGAGGAGACCCGCCGGCGGCTGCACGCCCAGGACATCGCGGTGGAGGTCACCGACGCGGCGGCCGACTGGATAGCCGAAGCCGGATACCAGCCGGAGTTCGGCGCGCGGCCGATGCGTCGGACGATCCAGCGGGAGGTCGACAACCAACTGTCCCGGTTGCTGCTCGACGGCACGTTGTCGGCGGGGCAACGGGTCACCGTCGACGCGCGCGACGGTGGTCTGCGGTTCGACGTCGACAGCGCCGCCGACCGGGATCCGGCGCCGGCCGGCACCGGCTGGTGAACCCGCCGGGCGGGTGTCGATCCGACCGAGGTCGGTCACCCGCCGCCCGGCGGACGAACGGAGGAGACGACGATGAGCCAACCTGAGGAACAGCGTGAGAAGTCCGCGAAGACCGACGAGGTGCTGGCCCGGAACAGCCCCCTCGACACCGGAACCGGACCCGGTGCCGTCCTGGCGGACACCGATGTGCGCCCGGAACCGGCCGGTAAGCAGACCCGGGCCGACTCCGACGATCCGGTGAGCAGCACCGAGCCCCCCGACTGACCGTCGTAGTGAGGAGGTGGTCGCGATGGCGGCGCACCGTCGTACCGACACTGGCAATGACCAGTTGTGGAACGAGTTCCACGCGTACGTGAACGTCAGTTCGGAACAGCTGCGTGACTGGCTGCTGACCGAGGCGTCCGGTGAACGGGCGTTCGTCGGCCCCGGCGTCGACCTGCCGCAGCCCGGTGGTGCCGTGCTGGCGGTGCTGGGCAAACGGCGGGTGGATCTGACCGAACCGGACCGGCAGGTGATGGCGCGGGTCGTCGAGGAGATCCGGGATCTGCTCGCCCGCCGCCCGTCGGCGGGCGCGGCGGACGACCGGTGGCGGCGGGCGTTGCTTGACCTGGGGCACGATCCGCTGCGGGTCGACGCGGACACGGCCGGTTGACCGGCCACCACCTGCACCGGCGCGGGACGACACGACCTGTCCGACGGCGGGTACCGCGAACGGTACCCGCCGTCGGGAAGGTGGTTCTGCCGGTCCGGTCTCCCGGCCCGACCGGCCCGGCCGGGAGACGAACGGCTACGGCCGGGTGATGCCGAGCGAGTAGCTGCCCGAACCGCTGTACGCGTGGACCACGTACCGGTAGTAGCCGGAGGAGCCGCTGTAGGTCAGCGTCTCGTCCGGTCCGGGGCTGGTGCCGCTGGCCACGCTGACCCAGCTGCTGCCGCTCCACCGCTGCAGGTACAGGTCGAAGTCGCGGCTGGTCGGCCCGTCCAGGCAGGCCCGGTGGGTGCCGGAGCCGGCGCTGAAGTAGCTGCCGTTGGGCTGGATCTGGGTGCCGCCGGAGGAGAGCGAACCGGTGTAGGTGTTCTGGTACCCGCTGCAGGTTCCGCCGCCCGGCGGCGGGGTGGTCGGCGGCGGGTTGCCGCCACCGCCGGTGCGCAGCGTCAGGCCGTACACCGAGAGGATCTCGTTGACCGGCTGGAAGTAGGTGGTACCGCCGGTCGAACAGTTGCCCGAGCCGCCGGAGGTGACGCCCTGGGCCTGCTGGCCGGAGAGCCACGACCCACCGGAGTCACCGGGCTCGGCGCAGGCGTTGGTCCGGGTCAGGCCGGACACTCGGCCCTGCGGGTAGTTCACCGTCGAGTTCTTGGCCTGGATGGTGCCGCAGCGCCAGCCGGTGGTGGATCCGGACCGGCAGATCGACGCCCCGACCGCTGCCTCGGACGAGCCGGCGACCGTGACGTTGCCACCGCTGTAGTTGTTCACCCACGGCTGCGGCGTCCAGTTCGAATTGGTCTGTACCCAGGCGTAGTCGTTGCCGGGGAACGACGATCCACGGAAGGTGCCCTGCGACACCTGGTTGTAGCCCTGAGTGGCGGTGCCCACGCTGCCGCAGTGCCCGGCGGTGACGAACCCGCCGGTCACCGAGAAGCCGACCGAGCAGCGGCCGCCCATGTAGTAGGCGTCGCCGCCTCGTACGTCGTACAGGGTGGTCGGGGTCTCGTCGGTGCGCACGACCCGTACCGCGTCCGCCGCGGCACCGCTGCCGGCGACGAAGCTCTCGGCGACCGAGGCGTCGCCGCGGGCCAGCACCACCACGGTGTTGGTGGCCACGTCGACGTACCAGCCGGCGACGGCGGTCGCCGGCGCCTTCGCCGCGGTGCGGTCGAGTTTGGCCTTGACCCGGTCGAGTTCGGCCGCGCTGCGGTCGACCAGCTTGGCCTTCGCGCCGGTCGCGGTCACCGCCGCTGCCTGGGCCGGGTCGGTGACCGCCACGGTCAGGGTGCCGCCGTCGGGGGACAGCCACGCCCCACCGAAGTCGGCGCCGAGGGTGGCGCGCAGCATCGCTTCCTTTTTGTTGGCGCTGGCTTCCTCGGCGATCCGGGTCCGCGCCTGGGCCGCGGTCAGGCCCAGGTCGCGCTGCATCGCGGCAAGCATCTCGGGTGCGGCCGCGTCGGCGGCCGGCTGGGTGGCCGGACCGGCGCTGGGTGCTGCCATGGCGGGCATCGCGGCCAGACCGGCCGCGCCCAGTGGCAGGATAGCGGCCGCGGTGGCCGCGATCAGTGCTCGTCTCATCTGCTCCCCTGACGATTGAACGGGACGTGACTCCGGCGGGCGGCCAGGGATCGCCTGGCGGAGCCGGTCGGAGGCACGTGACACCCCGACGTTTCCGAGGCCGACGGGCCGGGCCCGGATGGTCCGCCGGTCGTGGTGTGCCGTCGGGACCCGGATGTCGGTGTTCGGGGTAACGTCGAGTTGCTGTCAACTTAATGGCGGTCTATGTCAGCAGGCAGATACCAGCTGGCTCATACCGTCACAGCGATCGGCGGGGGCAGAGCCGAGGCCGGTCGGGGCGGGGCCGGTCAGCCCGGTCAGCCGTCCGCGAGCGGGATCCCGGCCAGGCTCTGCGCCCCGAAGCCGGGGTTGTCGGCGAGCCAGCCGAGATACTGCGGGTTGCGGGCCAGCGAGTCGGTGTACGCCGTGGTGGCGTGGGTGAACACCCGGTCGGCGAGGGCGGCGGCGGTCGCGTCCGGGTGCCAGCCCAGCAACAGCCGCCACCGCAGCGGCGCGCCGGCCAACGGTCGGGTCACCAGCCCGCTGATCGGCCGGAACGTCGCCTGGCACAGGGCGACGGCCTCGCCGGACTCGACCAGGTCGACACAGCCGCGGATGTCGGTCTCGTACATCTTGCGGGGGGTGAACCCGGACCGTGCGCAGGCGGCGGCGAAGCAGTCGCCGAAGCATCCGTCGCCGGGCGCGGCGACCCACTGCTCGTCGGCGAGCATGCCGAGCTCGATCTCCGGGCGGCGCGCCAGCGGGTGGGTCTCCGGCAACAGGACGAAGATCGCGTCGACGGCGACCGCCCGCCACGCCAGGCCGAACTCGGCCGACGGGGTGGCGTCCCCGCACACCCCGGTGAGTGCGTAGTCCAGCCGGCCGCTGAGCACCATCTGGGCGAGCTCGTCGACGTACCAGGAGGCGTAGGTGCTGATCTGCGCCTGCGGCTGGTCGGCGGCGAGCCGGTGCACCAGGCCACCCAGGATCGGGCTGTTGACTCCGCCGAGCCGGAACCTGCTCATCACGCTGCCCGTGCCGGCCAGCCGGGCCGCTTCGTCCTGCAGCCCTTTCATCGCCGGCAGCAGCACCCGGGCCCGGGCCAGGACCAGTTCGCCCAGTGCGGTCGGCCGGGCGCCCCGCCGGTCGCGCTCGAACAACGGCCCACCGAGGGTCCGTTCGATCCGTTGCAGTTGCGCGGTGAGCGCGGGCTGCGCCAACCCCAACATGGAGGCCGCCTTGGTGACGCTTCCCGTCTCCGCGATGGCGCAGACCACCCGCAGGTGCCGCAGCTCCAGGTTCATAACGTGACGGTAGGACCAGAACGGGATCGGCGGGAAGACCTTCGATGCGGGAAACGTTCTCCGACATCAATATGAAACAGAACTGAACGGATATTCCGGACTAGCCATCGCGGTCGACCGGCTCCGCCGTCAGATCCTCGGGATAGGTGGTACGGCCGGACAGCAGATCCCGGGTCTTGTCCAGCACCCCCAGCGCCGGGTCCACCATCCGGTTCCACGGCGGCCGCAGCGGGGCGTCGGGATGCGGCCGGGTCGGGGCGGCCTCCTCGGCTGTCTCCGCGCGGTTGCCCAGCCGGACGAGCTCCTCGTCGGTCGCCGCCGCCCGTAGCCCGGGCAGTAGCTCCTGCTCGACGACCGTACGGTGGCGCCGCCAGGCGGAGGCGATCCTGGCCGGTGTCGCGGCTGCCGCCACGTCGGATGAGCTGAGCACGTCCCGCAGCGGGCGGTCCGTCGCGATGCCCCGCTCGGCCAGCGCGCCTCCGTCGGGCACGGCGGCCCGGACGGCCGGGTACAGGTACTGCTCCTCGGCCGACAGGTGCCGACTCACCACGGCGACCAGCACGTCCGCGATCTGGCGCCGCCGGTCCGGGTCGGCCGCCGCGTCGAACTGCCCGCAGAGCTGCTCGATCCGGCGGTGCTCCTCGACGAGCAGCGTGGTCAGTCGAGGTCCACCCGGGTCGTGCGGCAGGTGGTCGTCGCCGAGTTCGGGGATGGGAGGAAGGCCTACCGACACGATCGTCTCCTTCGGTGCGGGCCGGGGACGTCGTACCACCCGGCCGCGGTGGCCGGCAACCGTGCGGGTGCCGGCCCGGCGGACGCGGCGATACCCGACACGCCGTCGTCCGAAACCGTAGGGCGTGTCGCGGCAGGGCTGGGGCAGCGGCCGGACGGCTGGTAAGAAGAACCGCATGACTGCACCCTCCCCGCCGCCGGCACCGACCGACGAGGTCGTGCGGATCTGCCGCGACCTGCTGCGGATCGACACCACCAACACCGGTGACCCGCTGACCAGCGTCGGTGAACGGGTCGCCGCGGAGTACGTCGCCGAGCAGCTCGCCGAGGTCGGCGTCACCAGCACCATCGTCGAGTCCGCACCCGGCCGGGCCAGCCTGGTGGCCCGGATCAGCGGTACCGACCCGTCCCGTGGCGCGCTGCTCGTACACGGCCACCTCGACGTGGTCCCGGCCGACGCCTCCGAATGGTCGGTCCCGCCGTTCGCCGGCGAGCTGCGCGACGGCTACCTGTGGGGCCGCGGGGCGATCGACATGAAGGACTTCGACGCGATGGTGCTCGCCGTGGTCCGGGACTGGCAGCGCAGCGGGACCCGGCCACCGCGCGACATCGTGCTGGCCTTCACCGCCGACGAGGAGGCCGGCGGCCGGCACGGCGCCCACCACCTGGTGCAGCGGCACCCCGGACTGTTCGACGGCTGCACCGAAGCGATCGGCGAGGTCGGCGGCTTCTCCTACACGGTCAGTGACGACCTGCGGCTGTATCTGATCGAGACGGCGGAGAAGGGCATCAACTGGCTGCGGCTGCACACCCGGGGCCGTCCCGGACACGGCTCGATGATGCACGACGACAACGCGGTCACGGCGTTGTGCGAGGCGGTGGCGAGGGTCGGCCGGCACCGTTTCCCGATCGTCGTCACCCCGACCGTGCGGGACTTCCTGGCCGAGGTCTCCGACCTGCTCGGTATCGAGTTCGACCCGGACGACCCGGAGTCGACGATCGCCAAGCTGGGGCCGATCGCGAACATCATCGGTGCCACGGTCCGCAACACCGCCAACCCGACCCGGCTGGACGCCGGCTACAAGGAGAACGTCATCCCCGGCCGGGCCAGCGCCACCATCGACTGCCGGGTGCTGCCCGGCCAGGAGACCCAGTTCCTGGCCGAACTCGGCCAGCTGATCGGCCCGGACGTGGAGATCGAACACATCGAGCGGCAGCCGGCGATCGAGACGACCTTCGACGGTGCGCTGGTCGGCGCGATGGCCGCCGCGCTGCGCCACGCCGACCCGGGTGCCCGGACCGTGCCGTACATGCTCTCCGGCGGCACCGACGCCAAGGCGTTCCGCCAACTCGGCATCCGCTGCTTCGGGTTCACCCCGCTGCGGCTGCCGGCGGAGTTGAACTTCTCTGCGCTGTTCCATGGCATCGACGAGCGGGTCCCCGTCGAGGGACTACAGTTCGGCGTGCATGTGCTCGACCGCTTCCTGCGCCAGAGCTGACCGGCTGAGCCCCACCGACGGTGAAGGGAATCAAATCCGTATGACCGACCAGCACACCGACCTCGACGCCGCGCTGGAGCAGGTGTTCCAGGCTGCCCGGGCACATCTGGCCACGGTCAAGGCCGCCGACGGCCGGATCGACGACGACGCCGTCTGGCAGGCGTACGTGACGCTCAACAACGCGTCGTACGCCTACGATGAGCAACTGCTGGACGCCTTCGGTGAGGTGACACCCTGGGACGTCGAGTCGATCGACCCGCAGGAGGCGGACGAACGGTTCGGCGTCGGTGCCGGCGGCGTCGACGGCGACGAGCCGGCCGACCCGCACCCGCAGGTCGTCTCGGTACGCCAGCGTCGGGACTACCGGGTGCCGTCGGTCGCCGCGCTGGTCCGCATCGCCGACGCGGCCCGCCGCCAGGGCAGCCCGTCCGCCGAGGCGGCCGAGCCGGTCGGTGGTGTCGGAGAGGCGGTGCTCGAGCTGCTGCAGGCCGGCGACGGCTCACTCGGCGCGCTGGACATCCCGGAGCTGGAACCGCTCGACGGCGTGGTCATGGTGCACGAGGTCACCACACCGCTGGATCCGGAGGCGTTCAGCGACGGCGATGTCGACGGACCGTTCCGGTCGGTTCCCGGCGACGAGATCGTCGGCCGACTCGACGAGCACGCCTACCTGCCGGACGATGACGACGAGGCCCCAGGCGGCGACCAGCGCTGAGCGCATCTCCTACGTACTGAGCCCGGGCTGCGGCTGCCGGGCGATCCTGCGCCGGAGCACCACCTGGCGTGTGCCGTCGCGGAACAGCCGCACCCGGGCGAGCTCCCAGCCAGAGAACTCGGCCTGGATCGCCAACTGCGCGGCTGCGGTCAACCGGTCGACGTCCGGCGGCAACCGCAGCGGCGCGTACTCGTAGTCCATGACCACCATCCTGCCGTCGGCCCCCAGGCTGTGTCACCCGCCGGCCACCTCCGGAGGATGTGTCACCCGCCGGCCCCAGGGCTGTGTCACCCGTCGCGTTCCGGGTAGCCGACCGCCGGCGCCGATACGTCGTCGAGTGCCCGGGTGATCTCCGTGGGCAGCGTCATCCGCTCGACCTGCAGCGCCCCGGCCAGCTGCCCCGCCGTGCGTGCCCCGAGGATCGGCGCGGTGACCCCGGGGCGGTCCCGGAGCCAGGCCAGCGCGACCTCCAGCGGTGCCACCCCCAGGCCGGCGGCGGCCGTCGAGACCGCCTCGACGATGCTGGAGCAGCGTGGTTCCAGGTAGGTCGCGACGAACAGTTCCAGATGCGGCGACGCGGCCCGGGAGTCGACCGGGCGGCCGTGCCGGTACTTGCCGGTGAGCACGCCGCGGCCGAGCGGGGACCAGGGCAGTACGCCCAGCCCCAGCGCGGCGCAGGCGGGCAGCACCTCCCGCTCGATCCCACGTTGCAGCAACGAGTACTCGACCTGCGCGGCTACCACGGCGGCCCGGCCGGGCACCGCGGCCTGCCAGGCCGCCGCCCGGGCGGTCTGCCAGCCGCTGAAGTTCGACACCCCGACGTACCGGACCCGTCCGCTGGCCACGGCCGTGTCCAACGCGCCGAGGGTCTCCTCCATCGGGGTGTCCGGGTCGTACCCGTGTACCTGCCACAGGTCGATGTAGTCGGTGCCGAGGCGCCGCAGCGAGGCGTCGAGGGTGCGCAGCAGATGCCAGCGGGAGGTGTCCCGCCGCCGTGGCCCGCCCGGTCGCAGTCCGGCCTTGGTCGCGATGACCAGGTCCTCGCGGGGCACCATGCTGTCCAGCAGTGAACCGATGACCGCCTCGGCGTCGCCGTCGCCGTACACGTCGGCGGTGTCGATCAGATTGCCCCCGGCGTCCAGGTAACTCTTCAGTTGCGCCGCGGCGTCGTCGGCATCGGTGTCCCGGCCCCAGGTCATGGTGCCGAGCGCGAGCCGGGAGACCGCCAGCCCGCTGCGGCCGAGCGGTCGCTGCTGCATGGATGCACCTTAAGCAGATCCTGGCGGTACGGACATCCTCACTCCCGCCGACGTCCGCTGCCGACTGGGACCAGCCGTTCGGCGCGTCGCCCGGCCGGTTGTCCAATGGTGGCGGACGATTGCGTACCCTGGTGCGGCTTGGCCACGGCCGCTGCCCCGGCAGTGCCGTCGACGCCCCGCCTGGCGGGGGATGGGGGATGACTGGGAGTGCGACTCGGACTCAATCTCGGCTACCTCACGGGCGCCGGCTCACCGGCCGACCAACTGGCGCTCGTCCAGGAGGCGGAGCGGCTCGGCTACACGGTGGTCTGGGCCGCCGAGGCGTACGGGTCCGACTCGCCGAGTCTGCTCGCCTGGCTGGCCGGCCAGACCAGCCGGATCGACGTGGGCTCGGCGGTGATGCAGATCCCGGCGCGCACCCCGGCGGCGACCGCGATGACCGCCGCCACCATCGACACGTTGTCCGGTGGCCGGTTCCGCCTCGGCCTGGGGGTCTCCGGTCCGCAGGTCTCCGAGGGCTGGCACGGCGTACGGTTCGGTCAGCCGTTGGCCAGGACCCGCGAGTACGTGGAGATCGTCCGGCTCGCGGTGGGACGCCAGCGGGTCGAGTACCCGGGCACGCACTACACCCTGCCGCTGCCCGACGGCCCGGGCAAGGCGTTGAAGCTCAACTTCCGCCCGCCCCGGCCGCGGATTCCCGTGTACCTGGCCGCGGTCGGCCCACGCAACCTCGAACTGGCCGGCGAGATCGCCGACGGCTGGCTGGCGGTCTTCTTCTCGCCCCGCACCGCCGCCGACCAGCTGGCGTTGATCGCCGCCGGCCGGGCCCGCACCGGTCAGGACCTCACCGGCTTCGACGTGGTGCCGGCCGTGCCGGTGGTGGTCGGCGACGACGTCGCCGCCTGCGCCGGCCTGCTGCGCGGGTACGCCGCGCTGTACGTCGGCGGGATGGGCAGCCGGACGCAGAACTTCTACCACCGGCTGGCCACCCGGATGGGCTTCGGCGCCGCCGCAGACGAGGTGCAGGACCACTATCTGGCCGGCCGGCTGCGGGAGGCCGCGGCCGCCGTACCGCTGGAGTTCATCGACCAGACCGCGCTGCTGGGCCCGCCGGACCGGATCGCGCGGCGGATCGGTGAGTACGCCGCCGCAGGCGTGACCACCCTGTCGGTCAGCCTGTTCGACGCCGACACCGAGGCGCGGCTGGCGACGCTGCGGACCGTGGCGCGGGCGCTCGACGTGGCCGGGGTGGGGCGGTGAGCTGGGTCGAGGTCATCGTGCTCGGCGTGGTGCAGGGGCTCACCGAGTTCCTGCCGATCAGCTCGTCGGCGCATCTGCGGATCACCTCGGCGCTGTTCTTCGAGGCGGACGCGGGGGCCTCGTTCACCGCCGTGATCCAGCTGGGCACCGAGGCCGCGGTGCTGCTCTATTTTGCCAAGGACATCTGGCGGATCACCCGGACCTGGGTCGTCGGTATCTGGAATCCCTCGGTACGCGGCGAGCCGGACTACCGGATGGGCTGGTACGTCATCGTCGGGTCGATCCCGATCGGGGTGATCGGCCTGCTGTTCAAAGACCAGATCCGCGACGGTCTGCGTAACCTGTGGATCACCGCGACCGTGCTGATCGTGTTCGCGCTGATCCTCGCCGTCGCGGAGTACCTTGGCCGGCAGACCCGTACTCTGGAGCGGTTGACCCTGCGCGACGGCGTGATCATGGGTTTCGCCCAGGCGATGGCGCTCATTCCGGGCGTTTCCCGGTCTGGTGGCACGCTGACCGCCGGACTGTTGCTGAACCTCACCCGGGAGGCGGCCGCGCGGTTCTCCTTCCTGCTGGCCATTCCCGCGGTGGTGATGTCCGGGCTGTTCAGCCTGCCCGACGTGTTCGACCCGCAGGGCCGGGCGCCCACGGCGGCCCAGATGGTGGTGGCGACCGCCATCGCGTTCGTGGTCGGCTACGCGGCGATCGCCTGGTTGCTGCGCTATGTCGCGCATCACACCCTGTACGCCTTCGTGCTCTACCGGGTGGCGCTCGGTTCCCTGGTGATGGCGCTGCTGGTCACCGGAACCATCTCGGCTACCTGACCCGGACCTGACCGGAGACCCGACCCGACCGCTGTGACCGGGTCGGTCGCCGGCCGGCGCGCTGCCGCCCCCCGTAGGCTGGTCTGGTGGCGACGTTGGTACTCCTGCGACATGGTCGGACGACGGCCAACGCTGAGGGCGGACTGGCCGGCCGGCAGCCGGTCGAGCTCGACGAGACCGGCCAGGCGCAGGCCCGGTCGGTCGGTACCCGGCTGGCCGGGGCGCCGTGGGCACAGGTGGTCAGCAGCCCGCTGGTCCGATGCCGGCAGACCCTGGCGCTGGCCGTCCCCGGGGCGACCCCGGCGATCGACGACGGGCTGATCGAGTGCGGGTACGGCGAGTGGGAGGGCCAGTCGCTGCGGTCGCTGGTGAAACAGCCGCTGTGGCGGGTCGTGCAGGAGCATCCGAGCGCCGCGGTGTTCCCCGGCGGGGAGGCGCTGGCCGCGGTGGCGGCCCGCGCGGTGGCCGCGGTACGGCACTGGAACGGTGTGGTCGACGCCGAACGCGGGCCCGACGCTCTCTGGCTGGCCTGCACCCACGGCGATGTGATCAAGGCCATCGTGGCCGATGCGCTCGGCCTGCACCTGGACCTGTTCCAGCGGATCGTGGCCGATCCGGCCTCGTTGACGGTGATCCGGTACACGACGACCCGGCCGTTCCTGGTGCGGCTCAACGACACCGGCGGTGACCTGGCCGGGCTGGTGCCGGCGAAGCGGCGCCGGCCGAGGCGACGGGGTGGGTCGGCCGATTCCGACGCCGCCGTCGGCGGCGGCGCCGGTGCCGGCGGACGTGACCGGCAGTGAGCGTACCGGTCAATCGGGTCGGTGCGTTACCGGATCGACCCGGCCGCCCGATAGGGTCGATGACATGACCCACCAGGTGCATGCCTTCGAGCCGCCGGAGCGGTTCGTCGCGGGGACCGTCGGGCCGCCGGGGGAGCGGATGTTCTTCCTGCAGGCCCGGGGTGGCGGTCGCGTGGTCAGCGTGGCCCTGGAGAAGGTCCAGGTGTCGCTGCTGGCTGAGAAGCTCGAGGAACTGCTGGCCGAGGCGCAGCGGCGGTTCGGTGTCGACGTGCCGGAGCTACCGACCGGGCAGTCGGACAACGAACCGCTGGAAACGCCGGTCGACGAGGAGTTCCGGGTCGGCACGCTCGGCCTGGCCTTTGACGTGGACACCACCACCGTCGTCATCGAGGCCATCGCCGCCGGTGAGCCGGAGACCGGGCTCGAAGCCAGCGACGACGACGGCCTGCTCGACGACGATGACGACGACACCGAGGATGAGGTCGACGCCAGCCTGGACCGGCTCCGGGTCCGGCTGACCCCGGCGGCGGCCCGCGGCTTCATAGACCGGGCACGCCGGGTGGTGGCCGCCGGCCGTCCACCCTGTCCGCTCTGTGGTCAGCCGCTGGACCCGCGCGGCCACCTCTGCCCGCGGCACAACGGCTACCACCGCTGAGGTGACGGAGACCGGCCGGCAGCCGGCGGTGGACCGGGACGCCACCGTGCTGCGACTGCTCCGTACCGGCGAGATGCGGCTCGAAGGCCAGTTGATCGACGCATCGAACACGACGTTGCGCGCTGTCATCGAGGCCGACGGGACAGCGATCCGGTGCGTGTACAAGCCAGTCCGCGGGGAGCGTCCACTGTGGGACTTCCCGGACGGCACCTTGGCCGGCCGGGAGGTCGCCGCCCACCTGGTGGCGCAGGCGCTCGGGTGGCCGTTGGTGCCGCCGACGGTGTTGCGTGACGGTCCGATCGGTCCGGGCGCCTGCCAGCTGTGGATCGACGAGCCGGACGGATCGGTGCCGCTGGTCGACTTCGTCGCGGCCGACCAGGTGCCGACCGACTGGCTGCCGGTGGCGGCGGCCCGGGACACCGACGGCAGGCCGTACGCCCTGGCGCATGCCGACGATCCGCGGCTGGCCCGACTCGCGGTGTTCGACATCGTGGTCAACAACGCCGACCGCAAGGGCGGGCACGTGCTGGCCGGACCGGACAACCAGGTGTACGGCGTCGACCACGGGCTGTGCTTCCATGTCGACGACAAGCTGCGTACGGTCTTGTGGGGCTGGTCCGGCCGTCCGTTGCCACTGGAGGCCGGGTCGGCGTTGCGTCAGCTGCGTACGGCTGTCGACGCGACGCTGGGCGGGCAGCTGGCGTCGCTGCTCACCCAGGCCGAGATCACCCAGCTGGGCGGGCGGGTCGACGCGCTGATCGAGGCCGGGTGCTTTCCGCCGCCGTCGGCGACGCGTAGCGCGATTCCCTGGCCGCCGATGTGATTCGTCTGCCATTCTCCGGTGCCGCCGGCACCGCTGGATAGGGTGGCGGCATGGACTCCTGGACCGGTCATGAGGTGCCCCGGCTGCCCGGCACGGGTGTGCCGTTGGCGTTGTTCGACTCCGCTCGGCGGGCGGTGGTACCGACCCGGCCGGTCGACCCGGCGACGATGTACGTCTGCGGGATCACCCCGTATGACGCCACCCACCTCGGGCACGCCGCGACCATGCTCGCGTTCGATCTGGTGCAGCGGATATGGCGGGACGCCGGGCACCGGGTGCGGTACGTGCAGAACGTCACCGATGTCGATGATCCGCTGCTGGAGCGGGCGGCCCGCGACGGGGAGGACTGGATTGTTCTCGCGATGCGGGAGACCGCGCTGTTCCGGGAGGACATGGAGGCGTTGCGGATCATCCCGCCGGACCACTACGTGGGTGCGGTGGAGTCGATCCCGGCCATCGCCGAGCGGGTCGGCGTCCTGCTCGACCGCGGTGCCGGCTACCGGCTGGCCGACGGCACTGGCGACGTGTACTTCGACGTGGCCGCCGCGCCGCGGTTCGGCTACGAGTCGAACCTGTCCCGGGAGCAGATGCTGGTCTTCGCCGCCGAGCGGGGTGGCGATCCGCAGCGTCCGGGTAAACGTGACCCGCTGGATCCGCTGCTGTGGCGCGGTGCCCGCGACGGTGAGCCGGCCTGGGACGGCGGTCCGCTCGGCCCGGGCCGACCGGGCTGGCACATCGAGTGCGCGGTGATCGCACTGGGCTTGCTGGGTGACCGGATCGACGTCCAGGGCGGCGGCAACGACCTGCTCTTCCCCCATCACGAATGCTCCGCCGCGCACGCGGAGGTGCTGACCGGCACCGGCCCGTTCGCCGCACACTACGCGCACGCCGGGATGATCGGCCTCAACGGCGAGAAGATGTCCAAATCCCGGGGCAACCTGGTCTTCGTCTCCCGGCTGCGGGGTGACGGGGTGCCGCCGATGGCACTGCGGCTGGCACTGATCTCCGGGCACTACCGGGCTGATCGCCAGTGGACCGACGACACACTCAAGACCGGTCAGCAACGGTGGCACCGGTGGCACGAGGCCGCCCGGTCCGCCGCCGGGCCGTCCGGCGCGGAGCTGCTCGCCGGGGTCCGTGGCCGGCTGGCCGACGATCTCGACACCCCGGGTGCGTTGGCCCTGATCGACGAGTGGGCCGACCACGCGCTCGCCGGTACCGGCGCGGACCCGCAGGCCCCGGCGTTGATGGCCGAGACCTGCGATGCCCTGCTCGGGGTGCGCCTGCGCGACTGACCCGGCCGACCGCACCCGCGCCGGGGGTCCGGTCGGGTCAGACGCCGCCGTCTGACCCGACCGGTGCTCGGGCCAGTTCGGGGTGCAGGTCAGGGTCGGTGCGACGGGGGTTCCGGTGGCCGAACCGATCAGACCGAAGCTGGTGGATCCCCCGGATCCGATGCTGCCGTTGTAGCCGACGTTGGTGGCGGTGACGGTCGAACCGTTGCTGTCGATCGTGGCGTTCCAGGCCTGGGTCACCTGCTGCCCGCTGGGGTTCGTCCAGCTCACCGTCCAGCGGCTGATCGGCGTACCGCCGGCAGTCACCCGCACCTCGGCCTGGAAGCCGCCCTGCCAGCTGGCGACGACGGCGAAGATCGCGGTGCAGCCGCCCTGCGCCGGTGTGGTCGGTGGTGCGGTGGTCGGTGGTGCGGTCGTGGGCGCCGGGGTAGTCGGTGCGGTGGTCGGGGCCGGGGTGGTCGGCGGCGGGGTGCCGCCGGTGCCGCCAAAGTTCACGTCGCTGCAGAAGTAGTAGGTCTGGTCGGCGTGGCTGGCCTTCCAGATCAGGTAGACGATGTGCCGTCCGATCCGGCCGGGCGCGCTGACCGGGATGTCGACCGACACGCCGTTGAGGTTGGGGTTGCTGGTCCGGGTGCCCTCACCGGGGTCCGCGCCGTCGGTGGTCCGGACCAGCTCCAGGTCGCTCCAGCGCAGTCGCTGGGTGAGCGGGTCGAATCCCTGCCGGGTCACGTACACCAGGTGGTAGTCGGCGCCGTGCAGCGCTTGGTCGTGGTAGGTGACGGTGAAGTTCGTGCCGACGTCGGCGGCTTGCCAGTTGCCGGGTTCGTCCAGTGCGGCGTACCGGACGCCGCCGGTGTTGCCGGCGCTGCACAGTTGGCCGTCGGGGATGTGGGCCTGATGCTGGCCGTTGACCCCGTCGATGTAGAGGCTGTTCCAGTTCCACATGGCGGTGGAGTCCGCCTGCCAGGCCTGCCAGCACATCGGGTCCTCGGTGGCCATCGCTGGATTCTGGAAGTCGCTGGCCCAGCGTTCGTAGCACCCGTAGTTGCGCGACGGCGGATCGATCGACGAGCCGTGTGCGGCGGCCACGTCGGCTAGCGCGGTGGTGCACAGCAGCGCGGCGGCTGCCGCGACGGTGAGCACCCGGCGCGGCCCTCGCGACAGTCCCGTCCAGAGATTCACATGCCTCGATTTTTTCTGTCAATAGTTTGACTGGAAACCAAAGTAAGGCGAAAGAATCGCCGGGTCAGCCGAGTACGAGACCGGGATCCGGGTCCGGATCCGGCATGGGTGCCGGGACCCGGTACTCCTCGGTCAAGGTGGTCACCGGACCGGGCCAGGTAGCCTGGGCCACCTCGATCGGTCGCCGGTCGGCGTCGTAGGCCACGTGCAGCAGATGCAGCACCGGGGTGTCCGGGCGGATCCGGAGCAGCTGCGCCTCCTGCCGGCTGGGCTGGCGGGCGCTGAGCACGTCGCGCGCCCAGACGTACCGTCGGCCGGTCACCTCCTCGGCCTCCTGGTAGGTGGGCCGGCCGAACGGCTCGGCCCGCTCCAGACTGGTGCCGGCGGCGTCGGCCACCCGGAACCAGGAGGCTCCCACCTCGACCGGCGAGTCCTCGGTGCGGACCAGGTGGCGGCGGACGATCAGCTCGGTACCGTCGGTGACGCCGAACGCGTCGGCCACTTCGGGTACCGCCGGAGCCCGGCCGACCTCGGTCAGTTGCTGCCGGTAGCGCGCCGCCAGGTCGGCGTGGTATCCGCGGTGTCCGCCGTACCGGCCGCGGGCGAGTCGGTTGAGTCGGCGTCGGGTGCCCCGGACGAACGTGCCGGAGCCCGGCTTGGTGATCAGCAGTCCTTCGACGCGGAGCTGATCGACGGTACGCTGCGCGGTCTGCTTGGCCACGCCGTACATCTCGGCGAGCGCGGGGATGGCGGGCAGCCGCTCGCCGGGTGCCCACTCGCCGCGCCGGATCCGCTCCCGGATCAGATCGGCGATCTGGCGGTGGGGAACCTCGGCGGCTCCAGGATTGACCTGCATCTGCGAACTGACCACCCTTCCCGGCGACTTTACCTAGCATCCTAGGACAACGAAGAGAGTGTGTCCAGCCCGGCCACCGGCAAGACAGCACCATCGCAACAGTCGGTAGCAGTGCGGTCCACCCGACCGCACTGCGGCGGGTCAGCGCCCGGCGACCGTCACCGCTTGCGGGCGATCAGCGCGCCGTTCGCCCCGGGGGCGTCGAAGACGACGGTACGGATGGAACCGAAGCCGGCGTCGGCCAGCCAGTCGGCGTACTCGGTCTCCGAGTAGTTGCGCCCGCCCTCGGTCTCCACCAGCATGTTCATCCCCATCAGGGCGGCCTCGGGCGGACCGGTGCGTTCGGGGTTGAGCAGCAACTCGCAGACGACGATCGTGCCGCCGGACGGCAGCGCGTCGTGGCAGCGGGCCAGCAGCGCCCGGTTGGTCGGTTCGTCCCAGTCGTGCAGGATCATGCTGAGCAGGATGACGTCATGTCCCTGCGGCAGCTTCTCGTCGGTGAAGAAGTCACCGGCGACGGTGTCGATCCGGTCGGCCAGACCGGCGGCGGTGGCCTTCTCCGCGGCGACCGGCACGACGTGTGGCAGGTCGTAGACGCTCGCCCGCAGGTGCGGGTAGCGCCGGCACAACTCGATGGGGTACGCGCCCGACCCGCCGCCCAGGTCGAGTAGCCGGTGGTGGGCGCTGAAGTCGTAGGCGTCGCCCAGCGCGCGGGCGGTGAAGATCGACGCGGCGTACATCGCCTCCAGGAACAGGTTCAGGATCCGCGGGTCCACGTCGGCGAAGATCGACTCCTGGGTGTCCGGGTCCCAGGTCAGCGGCCGGTCGGTACGCAACGCCTCACCGATGCGGTGCCACGGCAGGTAGGTACGTTCGTCGCAGTAGCGAACCTGACCGCCGAAGTAGTAGGGCCGGCCGGCTACCAGGAACTCCTCGGCGATCGGTGCGTTGCGGTAGCTGTTGGAGCCGGGTTGCTTGGTGAGCAGTCCGAGCGAGGCGCAGGCGGCGAGCAGGGTGTCCGCTGGGCGCTCAGCCAGCCCGTACTCGTCGCACAGTTGCCCGACGGTGATGGTCCGGCCGCCGGCGAGCCTGGTGAACAGGTTCAGCTCGACGGCGGCGGCCAGGGTCTTGAAGCTCCAGAAACCGGTCACCAGACGCATAAGAGGGGTGGGGGTTAGCATCCGGACATTTTCCGGTAAAGGGCCGTCTGACTGACGGAGCTGTCAGTTAGCCGATAGATCCGGGTCGGGTATCCGTCCGGCCGATCACCACGAACCGGCTGTCGGGCCGGCCGACCCACCCCTGCGGCGCAGGTACTTTTCGAACTCCTGGGCGATCTCGTCACCGGTCAGCGGCTGGATACCCGCGTCGCCGACCCGTTCCTCCAACTCGCGAACGTACTCGCCCAGCTCGGCGTCCTGCTCGGCGGTGGTCCGCACCCGGGCCTCCCACTTCGCCGCCTCCTCGGCCATGTCGGCCATCGGCACCGGCAGGTCGAGCACGTCCTCCACCCGGTGCAGCAGCGCCAGTGTGGCCTTCGGGCAGGGGGGGTTGTTGGCGTAGTGCGGGACGTGCACCCAGAACGAGACCGCGTCCACCTCCGCACGGGCGCAGGCGTCCTGCAGCACCCCGACGATCCCGGTGGGACCGTCGTACCGGGTCGGGACGAGCTGGAGTCGCTGCGCCGCCTCCTTCTCCGACGCGGTCCCGCTGATCGGCAGCGGCCGGGTGTACGGCACGTCGGCGAGTAGGGCGCCGAGCAGCACCACCCGGTTGACCTCCAGGCTGTGGCACAGCTCCAGGACCTGTTCACAGAAGGTGCGCCAGCGCATGCTCGGTTCGATCCCGTGGATCAGCACCACGTCCCGGTCGGTGCCTTCCGGGCTGGCCACCATGAACCGGGTCGTCGGCCACTCGATGCGGCGGGCGTCGCCGCTGGAGCCGGTGATGGTCGGCCGGCTGACCTGGAAGTCGTAGAAGTCCTCCGGGTCCAGCGCGGCGATCTCCCGGGCCTGCCAGACCTCCTGCAGGTGCTCGACGGCCGCGGTGGAGGCGTCCGCGGCATCGTTCCAGCCTTCGAACGCGGCGATCGCCACCGGTGACCGCAGCACCGGCAGACCGTCGAACTCGGTCACCGGGCCTCCTCGCCGTCGTACCGACCGGGCAGCGCGCTCGCGGTCGTTGCGACTACTCGTCGACGTCTGGGTGCGGGGTAGTTGTCGTGCCTCACCCTGTCAGCCTACGTGCCGGCCGACGACCCGGCCCGGTGGCCGCGCCGGCTCCACCGCCGGCCTGATCCGCGCACCGCCGCCGTACGTATTGCGCAACTGGGGCAGCATGGACCGCAGGCGGCCACGCGTCGCCGTCCGACACTGAGCGAGGAGGCCGGTATGCGCCAGCCCGGCGACCGTGTCCGCAGCCGGTTTCAGCTGGTGGCGTTGTGTGCCGCCGTCGTCGCGGCGGCGGCCTGCGCCGCGGTGCCGCTGCCCGATGCCGGGCCGGGTGAACCCAACCAGCCGGCGGTGCCTGGGGGCGGTGCCACCGGGGCGGGCGCCGACGGGTCGCTCGACGGCACCGACACGGTCGAGGAGTTCGAGCAGGACATCGCGGGTGCCGAAGCTCTCGCCGACGAGTACTGGTCGCAGCGGTTCGCCGGGTTCGGTGCGTCGTTCGAGCCGATCGGGCAGGCCATCGCCTACCAGCGCGACGGCGAACTGAGCTGCGGCGACCAGCTCATTCCACGCAACAACGCGGTCTACTGCCTGACCAGCGGGTCCGAGTTCATCGCCTACGACGCGAACTGGGCATTCGACGTGTTCCAGACGGTCGGCGACTCGTTCCTGTTCTACCTGATCGGCCACGAATACGCGCACGGCATCCAGGTGCGGCTGGACCTGGAGTACCGGTTCAGCATCCAGCGGGAGCTGGCCGCCGACTGTCTGGCCGGGGCCTACCTCGGCGACTCGGTACGCGACGGCACGCTGCAGCTCGACGACGGTGACCTGGAGGAGTTCCAACGCGGTCTGGCGACCGTGGCGGACGATCCCGACCAGCCGTGGTTCGAGGAGGGGTCGCACGGCACCGCCGACCAGCGGATCGCGGCCTTCTTCAACGGGTACGACCGGTCGCTGGCCGGGTGTGACCTGACCTGACTGACGCCGGCCGAGGCAGCCTGCTGTTCTGCGCTGTCGCTGTCGCCGGCTGGGCGACAGCGCTGTGATCAGGCAGGATCGTGGGACGTCACGTCGTGCCCCGACCAGGGAGGTTCCGCTGAATACCCCGCCACCCGCCGCCGTCCTGTTCGACATGGACGGAACGTTGATCGACAGCGAGAAGCTCTGGGACGTGGCCCTGCGGGAGCTGGCCGTGCACTACGGCGGGCAACTGTCCGCCGAGGCGCGGTTGGCGATGGTGGGTTCGGACATGGCCACCACGATGGGGCTGCTGCATGAGGACCTGGGCCAGCCGTGGCGGGACCCGGCGACCGGCGCTGCCTGGCTGACGCGTCGGGTCACCGCCCTGTTCAGCGCCGGCGTCCCGGCCCGGCCGGGCGCGTTCGAGCTGGTCCGGTCCGTACGGGCGGCCGGCATCCGCACCGCGCTGGTCACCTCGACCGAGCGCGCCCTGGTGGACGTGGCGCTGCACACCATCGGGCGGCACAACTTCGACGTGGTGTGCTGCGGGGACGAGGTGCCGGCGACCAAACCCGATCCGGCCCCGTACCTGGCCGCTGCGGCCGCCCTCGGCGTGTCGACGGTGGACTGCGTGGCGGTCGAGGATTCCCCGGCCGGGGTGGCCAGCGCGCACGCTGCCGGGGCGGCGGTGCTCGCGGTGCCGGCCGAGGCGGTGTTTCCGGTGCCGGACCGGGTCCAGGTCCGGGCGAGTCTGTGCGACGTGACCGTGGTCGATCTGACTGCGCTCCTCGCCGCGTACCGGGCCGACCTGCCCGTGGCGGCCGGTTGACGGGCAGCCCGAAGCCCGCTGCCCGTCAACCGGCCTGGCCGGTCACTCGTGCGAGATCGCCTGCAGTACGTTCAACCGGGACGCCCGCCAGGCCGGCCACCAGGCGGCGACCACGCCGGCCAGCGCGGCGGCGACGACGAACCCGACGAGTTGGCCGACCGGCACACTGACCACAGACAGCACGTCCTGGCTGCGCATCGCGAACGACGCGGCCAGTCCGAGCGCCACGCCCAACGCCACACCGAGCAGGCAGCCGAAGACCGCCATCAGCAGTGACTCGACGCGGACCATCCGGCGGACCTGGCGTCGGCTCATCCCCACCGCGCGTAGCAGCCCGAGTTCCCGGGTGCGTTCGTAGATGCTCAGCACCAGCGTGTTGACGATCCCGATGAAGGCCACCAGCACGGCGAGGGCCAGCAGTACGTAGAAGATGCTGAGCAGGATGTCGACCAGCTGGTTCTGCTGCTCGACGAAGCTGCTGCGGTCGCCGACCGTCACCAGCGGGTAGTCGGCCATCAGCGCCTCGGTCTCGGCGACGATCCGCTGCACGTCGGCGTCCGGGGTGGTGGCGACGAACCCCTGGTAGGCCAGTGGCCCGGCGAGGTACCGCACCTGGGACTCGGGCAGGATCAGCCCGGCGGTGAGCGCGGTGCGGTAGACGCCGACGAGTTCGTAGGTCCGTTCGCCGCCACGTGGCATGTCGATGACGATGTCGTCGCCGACCGTCCATCCGTTGGATTGCGCGGTGTTCACGTCAACCACCGTCTCGCCGTCGCCGGCGTCGAGGCGGCCCTGCACGGTCTCGAAGGCGAACATCGGGCCGGCCTGTGACAGGTCGGTGGCGGAGATGAGCTGGTTGGGGCGGCCGTCGGCGGTCAGTATCGCGATGTGGTACGCGACGGTGCCGGTCACGCCGTCGATCTCGGCTACCTGGTCGAGGCGTGCTGGGTCGAAGCCCTCCCGCCCGGTCGGCAGTTGCTGGCCGTTGGTCAAGATGATGATCTCGGCCCCGAGGCCGTTCTCCACCAGGTCGGTGGTGGTCGCCTTCAACGACGACCCGATCACCGCGATGGTGCTGACCAGGGTCACCCCGATCATCAGGGCGGCGGCGGTGACAGCGGTACGCCGCGGGTTGCGCAGCGTGTTGCGTCGGCCGAGACCGGTCGCCGTACCCCAGCTGACCAGACGCCCGACGGTGCCGGCCACCGGACGGGTGAGGGCGGGCGACAGCAGCGCCACGCCGATGATCGACAGCAGCACCCCACCGCCGAGCGCGACGGCGGTCAGCCCGGAGACACCGATCAGCCCCACGGCCAGCAGCCCCGCGCCGAGCGTGGTGACCACCCCGCCGGTGATGGTGAGCCCGGTCAGCGGCCGGTCCGGGCGGACCACGTCGCGCATCGCGGCCACCGGCGGGACGGCCGAGGCGCGGATCGCCGGAATCAACGCCGCGACCATGGTCATCAGTACACCGACCAGGTAGGACGCCAGGATCGCGACCGGTGAGACGATCAGCCCGCCAGCGGGCAGCGACAGCGCGTCGACGGCCAGGAACTGCAGGCCGGCGGCGACGCCGATGCCGGCGGCCAGGCCGAGGGTGGCCGCGATCACCCCGACGACCAGCGCCTCGATCAGCACCGCCGAGGTGACCTGGGCCCAACTGGCGCCCAGCGCCCGGAGCAGGGCCAGCTCGCGGGACCGCTGCGCGACCAGGATGTTGAACGTGTTGAAGATCAGGAACATGCCGACCAGCAACGCGATCAGTGCGAACCCGAGGAAGAACCAGTTGACGAAGGTCAGCAGTTGGGTGAACTGGGACGCCTGCTCGTCGGCGAGCTCCGCGCCGGTCACCGCCTCGAACCCGGCTGGCAGCCCGTCGGCCACCAGCCGCTTGAGCTCGTCGTCGGTGACGCCGGGGTCGGCGGTCAACTGCGCGGCGCCGAACACCCCGGTCTCGCCGTAGAACAGCTGCTGTGCCTGTGGCACGGTGAAGGCGACCAATGTCTCGCCGCCGAGGGTGGACCTGCCCCCGCTGTACTCCAGCAGGCCCACCACGTCGTACTCGCTGGCCTGGTAGGCGCTGGAGACGTACACCCGGAGCCGGTCGCCGACCGTGACGCCGGCCTGCTCGGCGGTCAACCGGGTCACCGCGACCTCGTCGTCGGCGCTGGGCGTACGCCCCTGCGCGACCTGGAGCAGCGCGTCGTCGTCGCCGGCGGTGGCCAGGCCGATGCCCAGCTGTGGTGCCTGGCTCGGCACCGCCTTGCCGTCGGTGGCCCGGAACGGGATCACCCCGGTCGAGCTGGCGTCACCGGTCACCGACGCCACCCCGTCGACGGCGGCGATGCGATCCAGGTCGGCGTCGGTCAGCAGCGGCGGCTCCGCCTGCTGACCGGCCACTTCGGCCGCCTGCACCTGTACGGCGACGTCCGCGTTGACAGTCTGGAAGAGCCGTTCGAAGCGGCTGCTCAAGCTGTCGGTGAGCACCGTGGCGCTGGAAACGAACAGCACCCCGAGGATGATCGCCACCCCGGACAGCACCAGCCGCAGTTTGCGGGAGAGCAGACTCTTCAACGTGGCGCGCAGCATCAGGCCTGCTCCTGCTCGATCGCCGCGACGTCGAGGCCCTTCAGCCGGTCGAGGACCGCCTCGGCGGTGGGCTGCTGCAGCTCGTCGACGATCCGGCCGTCGGCGAGGAAGACGACGCGGTCGGAGTAGGAGGCGGCCACCGGGTCGTGGGTGACCATGACGATGGTCTGCTGGTGGTCGCGTACCGAGTTACGCAGGAAGCCGAGGACGTCGGCGCCGGCGCGGGAGTCGAGGTTGCCGGTCGGCTCGTCGGCGAAGACGACGTCGGGGCGGGCGACGAGGGCGCGGGCGCAGGCGACCCGCTGCTGCTGGCCGCCGGACAGTTGGGTGGGGCGGTGGTGCAGGCGGTCACGCAGGCCGACGGTGTCGATGACGGTGTCGAACCAGGCCGGGTCGGGTTTGCGGCCGGCGATCGCCATGGGCAGCAGAATGTTCTCCTCGGCGGTGAGCGTGGGCAGGAGGTTGAACTGCTGGAAGATGAAGCCGAGTTTGTCCCGGCGGAGTCTGGTCAGCCCGGTGTCGTTGAGTCCGGTGACGGTGGTGTCGCCGATGGTGATGGTGCCGCGGGTGACGGTGTCGAGCCCGGCGAGGCAGTGCATCAGGGTGGACTTGCCGGAGCCGGACGGCCCCATGATGGCGGTGAACCGGGCGGGTTCCAGGTCGAGGGTGACGCCGTGCAGGGCGATCACCTGGGCTTCGCCGGTGCCGTACACCTTCCACACGTCGGCTGCCCGGGCAGCTGGTCCGGTCGCTGTCGTCGTTGTCACGTCGGAGACTCCTACCGTTGTCGTCTGCCGCCAACGGTATGTTCCGGTCGCCCTGACCGGGTCCTGCCCGGGAACGGTTCACCGCTCCGCCCACGACCGGGGCGCTTCTCCGACCTGAGAATGATCTCAGCGAGCCCGACTCATCCGCCAGGGCAGGTTCAGGCCCGACTCATCCGCCAGGGCGGACCAGGCCGGACTCGTACGCCAGCACCACGGCCTGGACCCGGTCCCGCAGCCCGAGTTTGGTCAGTACGTGTCCGACGTGAGTCTTGATCGTGGTTTCGCTGACCGACAGGGTGGTGGCGATCTCGGCGTTGGACAGTCCTCGGGCCATCTGGATGAGCACTTCACGTTCCCGTTCGGTGAGCACGTCCAGCGCCTTCGGCGGTGCCGCGTCCGGATCGGGCAGGGTGAGCGCGAACTTGTCCAACAGCCGACGCAGGATCCGGGGGGCCACCACGGCCTCACCGATCGCTACCGTCCGGATGGCGGCCACCAGGTCCTCGGCGGGCACGTCCTTGGCCAGGAAGCCGCTGGCACCGGCGCGCAGCGCCCCCACCACGTACTCGTCGAGGTCGAAGGTGGTGAGGATGAGGACCCGGACCGGCAGTCGGGCGTCGACGATCACCCGGGTCGCCGCCACCCCGTCCATCCGGGGCATCCGGATGTCCATCAGCACGACGTCGGGCAGGAGCCGGCGGGCCAGGTCGACGGCTTCCGCTCCGTCCGCTGCCTCGCCGACGATGTCCAGGTCGTCCTCGGCGCCGAGGACCATCCGGAATCCGGTGCGCAGCAGCGGTTGGTCGTCGGCGAGCAGGATCCGGACCGGACGGGTGGTGGACGGGGCGGCGATGCCGGGTTCGCTCACGGTGCTCCTTGTCGGGTAGCCGCCCCCAGCTGCTCCATCGGCAGCTTGGCGTAGATGCGGAAGCCGCCGCCGGGGCGCGGGCCGGTCCGCAGCGTGCCACCGTACAGGGCCACCCGCTCCCGCATTCCGACCAGACCGTGCCCGACCCGGCCGCGGTCCGGGCCGGGACCGCGGCCGGTGTCGAAGACCTCGACGATCAGCCAGTAGACGCCGAAGCTGAGCCGCACCTCGGCCGTTGCCGCTCCGGCGTGCTTGAGCGCGTTGGTGAGCGCCTCCTGGACGATCCGGTAGAGGGTCAGCGTCACACCGGGATCCAGCTCCCCGGGTACCCCGTCGATCCGCAGGGTCACCGGCAGACCGGCCTCGCGGATCTGCTCGACCAGGGACTCGATGCCCCCGAGCCCTGGCTGGGGGGTGAGCTCGGCGTCGGCCGGTTCGGCGTCGGTGCGCAGTACGTCGAGCAGCCGACGCATCTCCCGTAACGTACTGCGGCTGGTGTCGGCGATGGTGCCGAGCGCCTCGTCGGCGGCGGCCGGGTCGCGGTGCAGCACCCGCCGGGCACCGGTGGCCAGCACCCCCATCACGCTGACGTGGTGGGCGACGACGTCGTGCAGCTCCCGGGCGATCCGCCGCCGTTCGTCGGCGACCGCCTGGTCCGCTGCGGCCCGCTGGTTCTCTTCGGCCACCCGGGCGCGTTCGGCCAGCGTCCGCGTCGCCGACCGGCGGGCGTGTACGGTCCGTCCGATGAAGAAGGCGACCAGCATGGTCAGCCCGTTGACGAACAGCAGGTACATCCGGGAGATCCCCGGCAGTTCGGTGCCCTGCGGCAGCACCGCGTTGACGGTCAGCACCGGCAGCCACAGTACGGCGGCGGCGACGACCGCTGGGCGCAGCGCCAGCCAGCAGGCCGCGGTGTAGGTCAGGATCACCAGGGCGAGCGCCATGCTCACCGGTTCGTGGCCGGTCAGCAGCGGGACGGCCACCATCGCGGCGCTGGCCAGCACGGCCGGCCAGACGACGACCCGGCGTACCGCGATCGGCGCCGCCGCGATCAGGCTCCAGCCGACGACGCCCGGCCAGCCGAGGTCCGGACCGGGCCTCGGCTGGCCGGCCGGCCCGAGCCCGTGCAGGGCCAGATCGACCAGGACGACCGCGGCGGCGAGCAGACCGTCGCGGGCCAGCACCGACGGTACCGACCCGGTGGTGCCGGCGCTCCGGGCCGTACGCCACCATCGCCACCACCGCGACCCGTGCGGTCCGGTGGACCGGTCCGGCTCGGTGGGCTCCATGCCGCGACGGTATCCGGTACGGCGGTGGCGTCGCGCCCACCACGGTGCGAACCCGGTCTCCTCCCTCAGGAGGAGACCCGGTCCTGCGTCAGGTCGGGAAAGGGCGGTGGGGTCCCGCCGTACACCGGGCAGTACGCCTGGTAGCTGCACCAGTCGCAGAGCCGGCTCTGTTTGGGGCGGAAGTCCCGGCTCTCGGTGGCCTGTAGGATCGCCCGCCACAGCGCCAGGACGGTGCGTTCGAACCGCTGCAACTCCTCGGCGTCCGGCGTGTAGTCGCAGATCTCGCAGTCGCGCAGGTACAACAGCCGGAGTACCCGGGGGACGACGCCGCGGGTGCGCCACAGCACCAGGGCGTAGAACTTCAGCTGGAACAGCGCCCGGGACTCGAACGCCTCGCGCGGGGCACCGCCGGTCTTGTAGTCGACCACCCGCAGGTCCCCGCCGGGGGAGACGTCCAGCCGGTCGATGTAGCCGCGGATCAGCAGCTGTCCGTCGACCACCGCGTTGACCAGGCTCTCCCGTTCGGCCGGCTCCAGCCGGCGGGGATCCTCGACGGTGAAGTAGCCGTCGAGGAGGTGTCGGGCGGCGGTCAGGAACTCGTCCAGCTCCGGGCGGGGCGTCGGCTCGTCGGGCGTCGGCTCCGCGGGTCCGGTGGTGACGACATCGGCCAGCGTCGGGTCGGTGTCCAGCAGCCGTTGCCACTGCGGGGCGACCAGGGCAGCGGCCGCGGCCGGGGTGCGCTGGTCGGCAGGAAGATCGAACAACCGTTCCAGGACGGCGTGGACCAGGGTGCCCCGGGCCTGGTCGACCGTGGTGCGCTCGGGTAGCCGGTCGATGCTGCGGAACCGGTACAGCAGCGGGCAGGTCTTGAAATCGGCCGCCCGAGACGGCGACAACGTGGCCAGCCGGGGTGGTTCGACGTCGGGCGCGATGTCCGGGCCGATTGTCATCAGATGCCTTCCGTGGATACTCCGGCCTTCCGGCCGGGGAGGAAACGGACTCCTGTGGAGCAGGGCAGGGAGAGTCGATTCGCCGAGGCGGATCGACGTCCACTGCTCGCGCGCCAGGACACCCCGGCGTGCGAACAGATGTGCTAACGTGGCGTCGCCTTTCCGGTGACAACCAGGCCGGTCGGGTCTACCGCCGGGCTGGTGGGAAGTGCCGTCTGTGGAGACTGGGTAAGACCGATGGGCGGTACTCCGTCCCTTGCCGTTGATTCGGGTCGGCTGTGGTCGGCGAAGCAGGGGAGATGTCAAGGCACGCAGGGTATGGCACCGCTGTGACAGTCCGGCCGGCGGCGCGGCGACAAACCGTGCGCGCCGGCTGGTACGGCGTTCCGTAGCATCAACCCGATGGAGGACACCGCGAAACGCCCCGACCGGCGCCCCGACCGGCGGTCGGGGATCAGCCTTGGCCGGGTGCTCGGCTTCCCGGTGCACCTCCACACCTCGGTGCTGTTCCTGGCGATCCTGGTCACCGTGCTGTACGGCGAGTTCGTCCGCACCCAACTGGACGTGCCGCAGCCGGCCCGCTACGCCGTCGGCCTGGGATTCGTGGTCTGCCTGCTCGGCTCGGTGCTGCTGCACGAGCTGGGGCACGCGTTGACCGCCCGCCGCTACGGTATCGGTGTCCGCGGCATCACCCTGGAGATGCTCGGCGGCTACACCGAGATGGACCGCGACGCCCCGACCCCCAAGGTGGACCTGCTGGTGTCGCTGGCCGGTCCGGCGGTGTCGCTGGTCCTGGGCCTGGTCGCGGTGGTGGCCACCGTGCTGCTGCCGGACCGTACGCTGATCGACCAGCTGGCGTTCCAGTTGGCGGCGGCGAACCTGCTGGTGGCGGTGTTCAACGCGTTGCCGGGGCTGCCCCTCGACGGTGGGCGCGCGCTGCGCGCCGCGATCTGGGCGGTGACCAGGGACCGCCACGTCGGCACCGAGGCCGCCGGCTGGGTCGGTCGGGCCGTGGCGGCGGGCACCGCCGGCCTGGTGGCGCTGCTCACGGTGGCCGGTATCCTGTCCCCGTTCGGGCTGATCTTCATGTTGCTGGTGGCGTTCACCCTCTGGCAGGGCGCCGGTCAGTCGATCCGGGTCGCGCGCATCGGCCGCCGGTTCCCGCTGGTCGACCTGACGGTGCTCGCCCGGCCGGTCTTCCCGGTGCCGAGCGGGACGCCGCTGGCCGAGGCGCAGCGCCGGGTCGCCGGCCCCGACCCGGCACAACCGGGTGGGCGGGATCCGGCGTTGGCGGTGACGGACTCGGCCGGCCGGTTGGTGGCGCTGGTGGACCGGGCCGCGGCCGCCGCGGTCCCGCCGGAGCGTCGCCCGTGGGTCGCGGTCGACACCGTCGCGCGCGGTATCGACGGGGTACGCCGCATCCCGGTCGACCTCACCGGCGAGCAGGTGGTCCGTACCGTGCAGGAACATCCGGGCGCGCAGTACCTGGTGACCCGGGGTGAGGACGTGATCGGCGTGCTGCACGTCGCCGATCTGGCGCAGTTGTTGGAACCGAACCGAAAGATGAGCCCGTGACCCCTCCGTCGACCGCCGTGGCATCCGGCGACGTCAGTACCACGCCGATCTCCACCCGGCGCGGCCCCTTCCAGCCGGGCGACCGGGTGCAGTTGACCGACCCGAAGGGGCGGATGCACACCGTCACGCTCGCTGCCGGCCGATCGTTTCACACCCATCGCGGTGCCCTGGCGCACGACGAGCTGATCGGCCTGCCCGAGGGCAGCGTGGTGACGTCGGCCGGCGGTACCGCGTACCTCGCGCTGCGGCCGCTGCTGGCCGACTACGTGCTGAGCATGCCGCGCGGGGCCCAGGTGATCTATCCGAAGGACGCCGCGCAGATCGTGGCGATGGGTGACGTGTTCCCGGGGGCCCGGGTGCTGGAGGCTGGTGCCGGGTCGGGCGCGCTGACCTGTTCGCTGCTGCGCGCCGTCGGCACCGACGGCGAGGTGCACTCGTACGAGGCCCGGGCGGACTTCGCCGAGGTGGCCCGGGCGAACGTGCAGGCGTTCTTCGGTGGCCCGCACCCGGCCTGGCGGCTGCACGTCGGTGACGTCGCGTCCTGTCCGGAGGTCGGCTTCGACCGGATCATCCTGGACATGCTGACGCCGTGGGAGGTGCTGGACCTGGTGGCCCGGGCGTTGCTGCCCGGCGGGGTCTTCGTCGGGTACGTCGCCACCACGCCGCAGCTGAGCGAACTGGTCGAGGCGTTGCGCGCCGACGGCGGGTTCACCGAGCCCCGGGCGTGGGAGTCGTTGGTGCGGGACTGGCATGTCGACGGGTTGGCGGTGCGGCCCGACCACCGGATGATCGGGCACACCGCGTTCCTGGTGTCGGCCCGCCGGTTGGCGCCGGGGGTCAGCGCGCCGCCGCGGCGGCGCAAGCCGAGCAAGGGAGCGGAGGCGTACGCGGCGCGCCGCCGGGACCAGACCGGTGCACCGGTGCCGCCCGACGCCGCCGGTCCGGCGTCACCCGACCTGGCCGCAGGGCCGGCCTCGTCGCTGGGCACGGTGGCCGGGACGGGTCCGGCATGAGCCGGCCCGCGTTCGGTGGGGGCGAGTTGCCGGCGGTCTTCCCCGACTGGTCGCCCTATCCGGAGCTGGATGCGGCCAGTCGGGCGTACCTGCGGGATCCGGACGTCGCGTTGGAGGCGCTCGGCGGCGTGCTGGCCGGTGCCGAGGTGCTCGCCTTCACTCTCGAGCGGTTCGTCAACGAGGTCAACGGGGTCTGGCAGGAGGTGGCGATCTGCGACGGCAGCCGGATGGTCCTGTGGCATGGTGAGGACGTCCCGCCGGGGGACGGGCCGGTCGGGTCGATGACGTCGTCGCTGCGGGTGGTGCCGTTGTCCACGGTCACCGAGGTCGGCTGTCGCCGGCGGCTGACCCGTACGCCGAACGGGCAGATCCGGGTGGACAGCGTCGACGTCTACCTGCTGCTCAGTTCGCAGGACGAGACGCAACCGGAGGAGCATCTCGGTCCCCGGCACGACGCGCTGCGGTTCGGTAAGACGCTCGATGATGGTGGTTCGGGGCAGATCGCGCGGCTCGAGGAGTTTGCCCGGGTGGTCGCCTCGGTGGTGGGCCGTCCACTACTGTGACGTGGGTAACGCCTCGCGGACAAGTGGCCGTACCGGTAGGCCGGGTGGCTAACCGGCGTCCGGTCCGCTGACCTCGGTTTGGTCGTGCGCGCGGACCACGTGGATGCACTCGCCGGGGCAGTCCTTGGCCGCGTCGATCACGTCGAGCCGCAGCCGTTCGGGAACGGCGACGCGGGCACCCTCGGCGACCTGCAGTTCACCGGAGGCGTCCTTGACGTAGGCGAGCCCGTCGATGTCGAACTCGAAGACGTCCCGGGCGTACTGCACGCACAGCCCGTCGCCGGTGCAGAGGTCCTGGTCGACCCAGACCTGCAGCTCCGTGTCGGTTGATGCCGTTTCGCCCGGATCTCCGGGGGACCGGGTCTCGGTCGGGGTCGTCACCGCGCACCTCCCTGGGTCGTGCCCGTCCTCGCGTCCCGACGGTACCCGACACGCCGTGGGACCGGCCGGCCAGGCGTCCGTCGGCCGCGTGTGACGTGCCCGAGCGATCAAGGTTGTGGGACGACTGTGTTGCGTGGGTTCGAAACGTCCGGCAAACGGCTAGTGTTAGGGCAGTACGTTTTAGCCCCCGGGGAGGTGGGACGTGGCACGCAGCGACGACGCGGATTCGCGCGCCGCACGGTGGGAGAAGGAGGCCCACGATCTCTCCACCCAGGTCGCGTTTCTTCAAGAGGAACTCGCTCTGGTGCGGCGCAAGTTGACCGAAAGCCCCCGACACGTCCGGCAGCTCGAGGAACGGCTGGCGGCAGCGCAGGCGCAGCTGGCCCGACTGACCGAGAACAACGAACGGCTCGTGGCGACCCTCAAGGAAGCCCGGGCCCAGATCGTCACGCTCAAGGAGGAGATCGACCGGCTGGCGCAACCGCCCAGCGGGTACGGCGTCTTCCTGGCCCGACACGCGGACGGCACGGTGGATGTCTTCACCGGTGGCCGGAAGCTGCGGGTGGCGCTCTCCCCCTCGTTGGACGCCGACGAGCTCCAACGCGGCCAGGAGGTCCTGCTCAACGACGCGCTCAACGTGGTCGACGCGTTCGGCTACGAGCGGGTCGGTGAGGTGGTGATGCTCAAGGAACTCCTCGACAATCCGACCGGCGAGCCGAGTGACCGCGCTCTGGTCATCTCGCACGCCGACGAGGAGCGGGTGGTGCACCTGGCGCAGACGCTGGTCGGCAGCGCGCTGCGGGCCGGCGACTCGTTGATGATCGAGCCGCGGTCGGCGTACGCCTACGAGCGGATCCCGAAGAGCGAGGTCGAGGAGCTGGTGCTGGAGGAGGTGCCGGACGTCGACTACACCGACATCGGCGGCCTGCACGCCCAGATCGAGCAGATCAGGGACGCGGTCGAGCTGCCGTTCCTGCACGCGGAGCTGTTCCGTGAGCACCACCTGCGTCCGCCGAAGGGCATCCTGCTCTACGGTCCGCCCGGGTGCGGCAAGACGCTGATCGCCAAGGCGGTGGCCAACTCCCTGGCCAAGAAGATCGCCGAGCGGCGGGGTGAGGAGAAGCACACCAGCTACTTCCTCAACATCAAGGGCCCGGAGCTGCTCAACAAGTACGTCGGCGAGACCGAGCGGCACATCCGGCTGATCTTCCAGCGGGCCAGGGAGAAGGCCGGCGAGGGTACCCCGGTGATCGTGTTCTTCGATGAGATGGACTCGGTCTTCCGGACCCGGGGTTCCGGTGTCTCCTCGGACGTGGAGAACACCATCGTTCCGCAGCTGCTGAGCGAGATCGACGGGGTCGAGGGCCTGGAGAACGTGATCGTGATCGGTGCCTCCAACCGGGAGGACATGATCGATCCGGCGATCCTGCGGCCCGGCCGGCTGGACGTCAAGATCAAGATCGAGCGTCCGGACGCCGAGGCGGCCAAGGACATCTTCTCCAAGTACATCCTCACCGGGCTGCCGCTGCATCCGGACGATCTCACCGAGCACGGCGACGATCCGCAGGCCACCGTGGCAGCCATGATCGACGCCGTGGTGCTGCGGATGTACTCGGAGACCGACGAGAACCGGTTCCTCGAGGTGACCTACGCCAACGGGGACAAGGAGGTCCTGTACTTCAAGGACTTCAACTCCGGCGCGATGATCCAGAACATCGTCGACCGGGGCAAGAAGATGGCGATCAAGGAGTTCCTCACCTCCGGGCGCAAGGGTCTGCGGTTGCAGCACCTGCTCGACGCGTGCGTCGACGAGTTCCGGGAGAACGAGGACCTGCCGAACACCACCAACCCGGACGACTGGGCCCGGATCTCCGGCAAGAAGGGGGAGCGGATCGTCTACATCCGTACCCTCGTCTCCGGCGGCAAGGGCGCGGAGGCCGGCCGGTCGATCGAGACGGCCAGCAACACCGGGCAGTACCTCTGACCACGGTCCGGTGTCCCGCACCCCGCCTCGGGGTGCGGGACACCGGTTCCGCGGCGCGGTCCATGCGCGCCGCGGAACCGGTGTCCGACGCGCCCCGCGTGAGCACGCGGACACGCCAACGTCCGGTTCCGTCGGTGCGCGGACTACGCTCGACATGACGGGCGCCGACGGAAGCGATGAGGTAACGGCATGAGTGTGCGGCGGATCATGGGCACCGAGGTGGAGTACGGCATCTCCGTGCCCGGCCAGCCCGGAGCCAACCCGATGGTCACCTCCTCCCAGGTGGTCAACGCCTACGGCGCCCGACCCGAGCTGAACCGGGGTGGTCGGGCCCGGTGGGACTACGAGGAGGAGTCGCCGCTACGTGACGCCCGCGGCTTCACCTACTCAGGGGCCGCCTACGACCCGGCGGAGGCCCTCGCCGACGAGGATCTCGGCCTGGCCAACGTGATCCTCACCAATGGTGCCCGGCTCTACGTCGACCACGCCCACCCCGAGTACTCCACCCCCGAGGTCACCAACCCGCTGGACCTGGTCCGGTGGGACAAGGCGGGGGAGCGGGTGATGGCGGAGGCGGCCCGCCGCGCGGCGACCATCCCCGGTTCACACCCCATCCAGCTGTACAAGAACAACACCGACAACAAGGGCGCCAGCTACGGCTCCCACGAGAACTACCTGATGCGTCGGCAGACACCGTTCGCCGACATCGTGGCGTACCTGACGCCGTTCTTCGTCACCCGGCAGATCGTCTGCGGGGCGGGCCGGGTCGGCATCGGTCAGGACGGCTCCCAGGCCGGGTTCCAGATCTCTCAGCGGGCCGACTTCTTCGAGGTCGAGGTGGGCCTGGAGACCACGTTGAAGCGGCCGATCATCAACACCCGGGACGAACCACACGCCGACGCCGACAAGTACCGCCGGCTGCATGTGATCATCGGCGACGCCAACCTCTCGGAGATCTCCACCTACCTGAAGGTCGGCACCACCTCGTTGATCCTGACCATGATCGAGGAGAAGGCGCTCGGCGCCGATCTGGGCATCGCCGACCCGGTGGCCGAGCTCAAGGCGGTGAGCCACGACCCGTCCCTGGCGCATCTGATGCGGCTGCGCGACGGCCGCCGGCTCACCGCGCTCGACCTGCAGTGGGCGTTCTACGAACGGGCCAGGGCGTTCGTCGACGACCGGTACGGCACCGACCTCGACGAGGCCACGGCCGACGTGCTGGACCGCTGGGAGGACGTGCTCGACCGGCTGGGACGGGATGTGATGTCCTGCGCGCAGGAGCTGGACTGGGTCGCGAAACTGCGGCTGCTGGACGGCTACCGGGAGCGGGAAGGGCTCACCTGGGCCTCGCCGAAACTGCAGCTGGTCGACCTGCAGTACGCCGACGTAAGGCCGGAAAAGGGCCTCTACCACCGCCTGGTGGGTCGGGGAGCGATGCGTACCCTGCTCGACGACAGCGCCACCCGCGCCGCGATGGTCGAGCCGCCACCGGACACCCGGGCCTACTTCCGGGGCCGGTGCCTGGCGCAGTACGCCTCCGAGGTGGTCGCCGCCAGCTGGGACTCGGTCATCTTCGACGTGGGCCGGGAGTCGCTGGTCCGGGTGCCGATGATGGAGCCGGAGCGGGGGACCCGGGCCCACGTGGGCGACCTGTTCGACCGGTGCGCCAGCGCGAAGGACCTGCTGGAGGTGCTCACCGGCGGCTGAGCCGGCCAGGTTCGCTTGGCGCGAACGTGGCCGACGCCGGCCGGTTCCGTCGCCACCGCGAGGTAAGTTTCACCTAGGCGATCGTGTGGAGGAGGCACCTGATGGCTACCCGTGACAGCGGCGGTCAGTCCCAGTCCGGCAAGTCCCGCCGGGCCGAGGAAGTCGACGAGACGGTCACCGAGACGGATCCGGAGGCCGCGCAGCGGCACGCCGAGATCACCGAAGACGTCGACGACCTGCTCGACGAGATCGACTCGGTGCTGGAAGAGAACGCCGAGGAGTTCGTCCGCGGCTATGTACAGAAGGGCGGCGAGTAGCTCGCCGGCGGTGAAGATCGCACCCACCGGGTGCGCACGCTAGTCTGCTCCAACACACCGGTGGCCTCGACCGGCGCCGTGCCGGCACGGCGGCCCGGTCAGGCGATCACGTTCTGCAGAGAGGGACCACGTGGCAGCGGGATTCGATCCATCCGGACGCCTTCCGGACGTGTTCACCAACGCGGGAACGTCCTCCTTCACCCAGTTCCTGGCGTCGGCCGCGCCGGATCTGCTGCCGGGGCGCCGCCCACTGCCGCCCGGGCTGTCCGCGGACGTCGGTCCGCACGCCACGACGATCGTCACGCTCGTCACCGCCGAAGGCGTGGTGATGGCCGGTGACCGCCGGGCGACGATGGGCAACCTGATCGCCAACCGGGACATCGAGAAGGTGCATCCCGCTGACGCCTACTCGTTGATCGGCATCGCCGGCACCGCCGGCATCGGCATCGAGCTGATGCGGTTGTTCCAGGTCGAGCTGGAGCACTACGAGAAGATGGAAGGTGCCGTCCTCTCCCTGGACGGCAAAGCGAACCGCCTCGCGTCGATGATCCGCAACAACCTCGGTGCCGCGCTGCAAGGGCTGGCCGTGGTGCCGCTGTTCGCCGGGTTCGACCTGGCCGCGACCGATCCGGCCGAGGCCGGCCGGATTTTCAGCTTCGACGTCACCGGCGGTCCGTACGAGACCACCGGTTTCGACGCGATCGGCTCCGGGTCGCTGTTCGCGAAAGCGGCTCTGAAGAAGCGGTACCGTTCCGGGCTGAGCACCGCCGACGCGGTCCGCCTCGCGGTGGAGGCGCTGTACGACGCCGCCGACGACGACACCGCCACCGGCGGCCCGGACCTGACCCGCCGGATCTTCCCGGTGGTGATGACCGCGACGGCGGCCGGCACCCACCGGCTCACCGACGCCGAGTCGGCCCAGATCGCCGAGGCGGTTGTCGCCGCGCGTACCGAGAATCCGGGCGGCTGAACCCGCGAGCGCCGACTTGTCCCGTCCGCTGTAGTCGTTACCACCTGGTCGAAGGAGAGCCGCCGCCGTGGCAATGCAGTTCTACGCCTCGCCCGAGCAGATCATGCGGGACCGTTCCGAGCTCGCCCGCAAGGGCATCGCCCGGGGCCGTAGCGCGCTGGTGCTGAGCTTCGAGGGCGGTGTGCTGTTCGTCGCCGAGAACCTGTCCAGCGCCCTGCACAAGGTGAGCGAGATCTACGACCGGATCGGGTTCGCCGCCGTCGGCCGGTACAACGAGTTTGAGAATCTGCGCCGGGCCGGGGTACGGATGGCCGACCTGAACGGCCTCAGCTACGACCGTCGCGACGTGACCGGGCGGGCGCTGGCCAACGCGTACGCACAGACCCTCGGGTCGATCTTCACCGAGCAGTCGAAGCCGTTCGAGGTGGAGATCTGCGTCGCTGAGGTCGGGCTGGAGCCGGCCGCTGACGAGATCTACCGGCTCACCTACGACGGCTCGGTCACCGACGAACCGGGGTGCATGGCGATGGGCGGCCACGCCGAGACGATCGCCGGGGTGCTGCGGACCGACCATCGGGCCGACATGTCGCTGTCCGACGCCGTCGGGCTCGCGGTGCGGGCCCTCGCCGAGGTGGGCGGCGAGAACGGTGCGACCCGCAGCATCGCCGCCAACCAGCTGGAGGTGGCGGTGCTCGACCGCCGCCGCCGCGGCCGGACGTTCCGTCGGATCACCGGTGCCGCGTTGACCGCGTTGCTCGACGGGGGCGCCGCCACCTCGGCGGACGAGCCCTCGTCGGCAGAAGCCGGCCGGTCCGGTCCCCGGGTGCCCGAGTCGACGCCGGAGAAGCCGACCTCCTCGGCCGCCTCCGCCGACCTGGAGGACGCCGCCGACGACTCCGGCACCACCGAACAGGACTGACCGGGCGCGGTGCGTCGCGCCAGGGCCGCGCTTCGGCCCGGCGCGTCACACCCAGCGCCGCACCGTCCGCCAGTACGCGGACAGCACGGCGTTCAACGCCGTCCTGCCCGGCGGGTCGATCAGCGGGGTGTCCAGCCGGTCGGTGAGGACCCGCATCCAGACCCGGTCCGGGACGGTCCGCTCGGCCTGCAGCCGTGCCCGGCGTCGCCGCAGATGGTCCCGGTGTTGCCACAGCCACCGGTAGCCGCGGAGCTTGTCGGCCAGCCAGCCCTGTCGGGCAGCCAGCACCAGCATCGCCAACTCCAGGGCCAGTAGCGGCGGGCCGAGCAGCACCAGCGACCGGGTGCCCCACGTCGTGGCCACGAACATCATCCGGTTGCGTTCGACGAGGTAGAACTTGAAGCTGTTGCGGCTGAACTCGTAGCGGTGCAGCGCCACCGCGTCCGGCACGTTGACAACTCGCAAACCGATTCGCCAGGTTCGGATCGACAGGTCCGCGTCCTCGTGGTAGGCGAAGTAGTGCGGGTCGAAGCCCTCCAGCCGGTCCCAGTGCGCCCGCCGGGTCACCAGGCAGGCACCCATCGCACCGGCGGTCTCGGTCGGCTCGGTGCGGGTCTCCCGCTCGCGGAACCCGCCGATCCAGCTCAACCCGAGCACGTGCACCTCGTTGCCGCGGGAGTTGAGCAGGTCCGGCTCGTCGGCCAGGCGGACCGCGCCGGCGGCGATGCCGATGCCCGGGTCGGCGAGCTCGTCCACCAGCCGGGCGAGGGCGGTCGACTCGACCACCGCGTCGCCGTTGACCAGCGCCACGTACTCGCCGGCGGCAGCGGCCACGCCGACGTTGCAGCCGGCGGAGAAGCCGACGTTGCGGCCGTCGCCGACTACCGTGACGCCGGGAAGGTCGCCCAGCGCGGCGACGTCGTCGGTGGTGCACCCGTTGTCGACCAGCACCACGTCGACGTCGACCTTGACCGAGGCGAGCAGGGCTTCCACAGATCGGCGCAGCAGCGGCTCCGCGCCCCAGGCCAGCACGACGGCACTGACCCGGGGCAGACCGGACGGCACGCGGGACTTGTGGCTCGTTTCCGACATTTCGGTTTCTCTCCTGGCCTGGGGAGCCGGGTCGCCCGACGCGGGCGTGCCTGTCGTGTCCGTCGGCTGTCGTGTCCGTCGGCCCGGCGGCCGTGAGATCAGCCGCCGTGACCGCAATCAGCCGCCGAACGCCGGGTCGCGCAACGCGGTGGAGAGCATGCTCCGCCAGTCTGCCATGACCGGTAGCCCGGCGAGCGCCCAACGCCGATGTCCGAGCACCGAGTACGCCGGCCGGGCGGCGGGCCGGCGGAAGTTGGCACTGGTGGTGGGGCGGATCCGCATCGGGTCGAGGCCGCGCAGCGCGAATGCCTCACGGGCCAGCCCGCACCAGGTCGTCTGCCCGCTCGCCGTACCGTGGTAGATCCCGGCGGGGGCCGTGCCGGCGACCGCCGCCCCGGCCAGCGCGACCAGCTGGCCGGCGAGGGCGTACGACCAGGTCGGCTGACCATGCTGGTCGTCGACGACGTCGAGGTGTTCCCGCTCACCGGCCAGCCGCAGCATGGTCGCGACGAAGTTCGGTCCGTGCGCTCCGTAGAGCCACGCGGTGCGCACCACGTAGCCGCGCTCCGGCAGCAGTCGGGCGACCGCCTGCTCGCCGACGAGCTTGCTGCGGCCGTACCCGTTGACCGGCGAGGTCGGGGCGTCCTCCGGGTACGGGGAGGTGCCGTCGCCGGCGAACACGTAGTCGGTGGAGACGTGCACCAGGTACGCCCCGCGGTCGGCGCACGCCCGGGCCAGATGCGCTACGGCGGTGCCGTTGACGGCGGTGGCGGCGTCCTCGGCCGCCTCCGAGCCGTCCACGTCGGTCCACGCCGCGGCGTTGATCACCACCTGGTGCCCGTCGACGGCGGCAGCGACCGCCGCCGGGTCGGTGATGTCCAGATCGGTACGGGCCAGTGCGGTCACCGACCGGGCGTGGCGGTGGTCGGCCAACGCGGCCAGCAGGTCCCGCCCCAGCATCCCACCGGCACCGGTGACCAGCCACCGGTCGGCTGCGCTCACGACGACGCCACAGGCTTCTTCAACGGCTCCCACCAGGACCGGTTCTCCCGGTACCAGCGGACCGTGCCGGCCAGTCCTTCGTCCAGCGTGACACTCGGGGTGTAGCCCAGTTCGCGGGAGATCTTTCCGATGTCCAGCGAGTAGCGCCGGTCATGCCCCTTGCGGTCGGTGACTGGGACGACCCGTTCCCACCCCACCCCGCAGGCGTCCAGTAGTCGGGCGGTGAGCTCCTTGTTGGTCAGTTCGGTCCCGCCGCCGATGTGGTAGACCTCGCCGGCGCGCCCGCCGGCGGCGACCAGCGCGATGCCCACACAGTGGTCTCGCACGTGCAGCCAGTCCCGGATGTTGCCGCCGTCGCCGTACAGCGGCACCGTACCGCCGTCCAGCAGGTTGGTGACGAACAGCGGAATGACCTTCTCCGGGAACTGGTACGGCCCGTAGTTGTTGGAGCAGCGGGTCACCACCACGTCCATGCCGTGTGTCCGGTGGTAGGCCAGGGCCAGCAGGTCGGAGCCGGCCTTGGACGCGGAGTACGGCGAGTTCGGCGACAACGGCCAGTCCTCGGTCCACGACCCTTCGTCGATCGACCCGTACACCTCGTCGGTCGAGACGTGCACGAACCGGTTCGTCCCGTGGCGCAGCGCCGCGTCGAGCAGCGTCTGGGTGCCCACCACGTTGGTGGTCACGAACTCTGCGGCACCGGTGATCGACCGGTCGACGTGGGACTCGGCGGCGAAGTGCACCACCATGTCGTGTCCGGCGAGCGCCCGGTCGACGGCGGCGCTGTCGCAGATGTCCGCTTGGAGGAAGGCCAGCCGTGGGTCGTCGCGGACCGGGGCCAGGTTGGCGAGATTGCCGGAGTAGGTCAACTTGTCCAGCACGGTCACCGCGTCCGGGCTGGCCGGGGCGTCCGGGTCGGTGAGCAGCATGCGGACGAATTCGGAACCGATGAAGCCGGCACCGCCGGTGACGAGGACTCTCACAGGTCCGGGAGTCTACGGGACGGCGTCACCGTCGACCGGGGGATCGCCGGTGACGGCTATCCGACGATGTCCCCGCCGGGACCGGCAATGGACTGGTGCACGACCGGCCCAGCAGGTGTCGGACGAAGGGTTCGACATCCGTGACCGGGCCCGTACAGGGAGCCCGTTGACGGTTGCTGTGGGTGGTTAGGCCGGTAGGCTCCCGCCGTGCGTGGAATCCTACTCGCCGGCGGCACCGGCTCTCGGCTCTGGCCGATCACTCGCGCGGTGTCGAAACAGCTCATGCCGGTATTCGACAAACCGATGATCTACTACCCGCTCGCTACCCTGATCATGTCCGGCATCCAGGAGATCCTGGTCGTGACCACACCGGAGGATCAACCGCAGTTCCGTCGACTGCTCGGCGACGGTGCGCAGTTCGGGCTGCAGCTGAGCTACCGGGCCCAGCCCCGGCCGGAGGGCATCGCCCAGGCGTTCGTGCTCGGCGCGGACTTCATCGGCGACGAGTCCGTCGCGCTGATCCTGGGCGACAACATCTTCCACGGCATCGGTCTGGATCGGAAGCTGTCCGACCACGCCGACCTCACCGGCGGCCTGATCTTCGCCTACCCGGTGGCCAACCCCGAGGCGTACGGCGTGGTCGACTTCGACGCCGCCGGGCGGGTCCTGTCGATCGAGGAGAAGCCGAAGCGGCCGCGGTCGCGCTACGCGGTGCCCGGGTTGTACTTCTACGACAACCAGGTGGTGGAGATCGCTGCGGGGCTGAAACCGAGCGACCGAGGTGAGCTGGAGATCACCGCGGTCAACGAGGCGTACCGCCGGGCCGGTCAGCTGTCGGTGACCGTGCTGGACCGGGGGACGGCCTGGCTGGACACCGGCACGTTCAATTCGATGGTGCAGGCCGCCGAGTTCGTCCGGGTGATCGAGGAGCGCCAGGGCATGAAGATCGGCTGCGTCGAGGAGTCCGCCTGGCGCGCCGGTCTGATCGACGACGATCAGCTGCGCGCCCTCGCCGAGCCGCTGACCAAGAGCGGTTACGGCAGCTACCTGCTGAGCCTGATCGAGGAGCGCCACGACCACCGGTTGTCCGATGCCGGACCGGCCGAGGAGGCCTGATGAAGATCCGGGAGCTCGAGATCGAGGGCGCCTGGGAGGTCACCCCGCAGCAGCACGGTGACCCGCGCGGGCTGTTCCTGGAGTGGTACCGCTTCGACCACCTGGCCGGGGCGGTCGGGCATCCGCTACGGCTGGCCCAGGGCAACCTGTCGGTCTCGGCGCGCGGCGTGGTCCGGGGTATCCACTTCGCCGACGTGCCGCCCGGTCAGGCCAAGTACATCAGCTGTGTACGGGGCGCGGTGGTCGACGTGATCGTGGACCTGCGGGTCGGTTCACCGACGTTCGGCCGCTGGACGGCGGTGCGACTCGACGACGTGGACCGCCGCGCGGTCTACCTCAGCGAAGGACTCGGGCACGGGTTCTGCGCGATGTCCGACGACGCCACCCTGAACTATCTCTGCTCGACCACCTACAACCCGCGCGCGGAGCACGGCGTGCATCCGCTCGACGCCGACCTGGCCGTCGACTGGCCGGTCGCCGCGCCGCAGCTGTCCGCCCGCGACGACGCGGCCCCGACACTGGCCCGGGCCCGCGCCGACGGCCTGCTGCCGGACTACGGCCGCTGTCGGGAGTTCGCTGCCCGGCTTTCCGCTGGCGAGTCGCCGTACGCGCCTGGCCAATAACTCTGCGCGAAAGCGACCTGTCGGGCGTAGTTCGCCCGACAGGTCGGCCGAGACTGACCACGGAGCCCTCGGGGCGGCTAATGTCTGGTCATGGAACGGCGAATCTTCGGGCTCGAAACCGAGTACGGTGTCACCTGCACCTACCGCGGCCAGCGGCGGCTGTCGCCGGACGAGGTGGCGCGCTACCTGTTCCGCCGGGTGGTCTCCTGGGGGCGGTCCAGCAACGTCTTCCTCCGCAACGGGGCCCGGCTCTACCTCGACGTCGGATCCCACCCGGAGTACGCCACCCCGGAGTGTGACTCGGTCACCGACCTGGTAGCGCATGACCGGGCCGGCGAGCGGATCCTCGAAGGGCTGCTGGTGGACGCCGAGAAGCGCCTGCATGACGAGGGCATCGCCGGCGAGATCTACCTGTTCAAGAACAACACCGACTCGGCCGGCAACTCGTACGGCTGCCACGAGAACTACCTCGTCTCCCGGCACGGCGAGTTCGGTCGGCTGGCCGACGTGCTGATCCCGTTCCTGGTCACCCGGCAGCTCATCTGCGGTGCCGGCAAGGTCCTGCAGACGCCGCGCGGGGCGGTCTACTGCCTGTCCCAGCGGGCCGAGCACATCTGGGAGGGCGTCTCCTCGGCGACCACCCGGTCCCGGCCGATCATCAACACCCGCGACGAACCGCACGCCGACGCCGAGCGGTACCGCCGGCTGCACGTCATCGTCGGTGACTCCAACATGAACGAGGTGACCACGCTGCTCAAGGTCGGCAGCGCGGACATCGTGCTGCGGATGATCGAAGCCGGCGTCGTCATGCGGGACCTGTCGTTGGAGAACCCGATCCGGGCGATCCGCGAGGTCTCCCACGACATCACCGGCCGGCGCAAGATCCGCCTCGCCTCCAACAAGGAGGTCAGCGCGCTGGAGATCCAGCAGGAGTACCTGGCCCGGGCGACCGAGTTCGTCGAACGCCGGGGCGGCGACCAGACCGCCAAGCGGGTCGTCGAGCTGTGGGGCCGGGCGCTGCGCGCGGTCGAGACCGGTGACCTGGATCCGGTCGCCCGGGAGATCGACTGGGTGACCAAGTTGAAGCTGATCGAGCGTTACCAGCGCAAGCACGATCTGCCGCTGTCCCACCCGCGGGTCGCCCAGATGGATCTGGCGTACCACGACCTGCGCCGCGGCCGCGGGCTGTACGCGCTGCTGGAGCGGCGCGGACAGGTCGACCGGGTGGCCACCGACCCGGAGATCTTCGAGGCGAAGGAGACGCCGCCGCAGACCACCCGGGCCCGGCTGCGCGGCGAGTTCATCCGGCACGCCCAGGAGAAGCGGCGGGACTTCACCGTCGACTGGGTCCACCTCAAGCTGAACGACCAGGCCCAGCGCACCGTGCTGTGCAAGGACCCGTTCCGGGCCTACGACGAGCGGGTGGAGCGGCTGATCGCGAGCATGTGAGACGGTAGGCTCACCGGACGATGGCTGAACCGACCCGCGACGATCCCGCGCCGCCGACGTTGCCGACGACACCGTCCGCCGCCGGGCGGCCGAGCCCGTTTCCCCGGACCGAGACCTGGCTCGAGCGGCGGCGCAACAAGATCGCTGCGGAGATCGCCCGCAACCGCCGTGGCGAGTACACCGTGCCCACCTGGGTGCTCGCCACGGTGTTGGCACTCATCCTGGGTGCCTGGGCGGTCCTGATCATCGTCAGCTGAGCCGGTGCCGCCGGGTCAGCCGACGCTGTCGCCGCCGGCCAGCGCCGCCGCGTGCCGGCCGGCGGCCGCGCAGGCCAGGAAGTACGCGTGGTCGCCGGCCAGGTCCCGGCCCATGGTGCGCAGCGGCACCGGGCTGGCCCGCAACGCCGCGTCGAGACCGTCGGTGGCGACCCGTACCGCGCGGTGCCGGCCGATCGGCGCTACCAGTTGACCCAGCGCGGCGGCCACGTCGTCGGCGATCTCCGCCTGCAGGTCCGCCGGGATCACCAGGTCCGCCGGGGCGAGCGCCACCCGGCCGTACGCGGTGCTGCTGTGGTGCGACAGGCCGCGGTGACGCGGCCGCGGGTCGTCGGCGGAGATGCGCAGCGCGCCGACCGGCCGCCCACCGAGCGTGGCGGCGGCGTTGACCGCCTCGCCGACCCCGACGCCGGAGAAACCCCATCTGGTGCCGGTGCCGAGGTTGCCCGGACCCTGGCAGACCACCGTCACGTCGGCGGCCAGCACGTGCCGGGCGGCCAGCAGCCCGCTGTGGACGGTGGTGGCCTCCAGATCGCCGCCGAAGCACTGGCCGACGGTCACCGTGCCGGCGAGCGTGCCGGACAGCCCGTCGAGGGTCCGGGAGAAGCCGGCGGGCAGCGCCCCGCCGTCGGTCATCACGTACCCGACGCGCAGCCGGGGCCGGTCGGCGAGGACGCCGGCGACGATCGCCGGCAGCGCCGAGTGCAGGTCGGCGGTGACCACCGGCATCCCGGCCAGGTCCTCGGCGTCGGCCAGCACCTGCCGGTGCGGTGACGCCTCCTCGTCGACCCCGCACACGATCGCCTGCAGCGGGGTGTAGCGGGCCTTCACCAGATGCCCGTCGGAGCGGTCCCGCCCGCCCGGCGGGTCCGGCGGCAGCCGGTCCGGCACCGCCACCACCAGGGCATACCCGCCGGTGCCGAGCCCCATCAGCAGCGCCGAGACGTTCAGCAGCACCCGGTCGCCGGGTTCGGGTTCGCCGACCAGCTCCGGGTAGGCCACCGCGCGTACCGGCTCCCCGTCGACCGCGACGTCCAGTTCGACCGCCCCCCGCCACCGCCGCCGGACCGCGGTGACCCTGCCGTCACGCCATCGCACCATGCCGGGCACGCTAACCTGCACCTCCGTACGGCGGCCGGGCGGGGCGGTCACTGCCCCGCCGACACTGCTAGCGTCGTGCCGTGTCCCGCAACCGGACCGAACGCCTGGTCAATCTCGTGATCTGCCTGTTGTCGACGCGGCGCTTCCTGACCGCCGCGCAGATCGCCGCGACCGTACCCGGCTACGAACACGATCCGTCCGACGTCCGCGACCACGAGGCGTTCCAGCGCAAGTTCGAGCGGGACAAGGCGGAGCTGCGTGACCTCGGCGTGCCGCTGGAGACCGGCGCGGCCAGCGCCTTCGACAGCGAACCGGGCTACCGGATCGCCCACCGCGAGTACGCGCTGCCGGAGATTCCGCTGGAGCCGGAGGAGGCCGCCGCGGTCGGCATCGCCGCCCGGCTGTGGCAGCACGCCGGGCTGGCCGCCGCCGCCTCGTCCGGGCTGGCCAAGTTGCGGGCCGCCGGCATCGACGTGGATCCGCAGGCCACCCTCGGGGTGGAGCCGGTGGTGACGGTCGACCCGGCGTTCGCCGCGCTGACCGCCGCAGCCCGCGACCGGCGGCCGGTGACCTTCGACTACCGGGTGCCCAGCGGTGACATCCCCACCCGGCGGCGGCTGCAGCCCTGGGGGGTGGTCTGCTGGCGGGGCCGCTGGTACGTGGTCGGCCACGACCAGGACCGTGCGGCCACCCGCTGCTTCCGGTTGTCCCGGGTGGTGGGCGCGGTGCGGCTCGCCGGTCGGGCCGGCAGTTTCTCCCCGCCGACCGACGTCGACCTGATCAGTCACGTCGCCCGCTGGTCGGACCCGGTCGAACGTACCGGCGTGGCCACCGTGCTGACCGGGCCGGGCCGGGCCGCCGGCCTGCGGCGCGGCGCGGAGTCCTGCGTCCCGGGCCCGGACGGGGACCGGCTGACGCTGCGCTACGCCGAGCCGGAGGCGCTCGCCGGCCAGCTGGCCAGGTACGGCGCCGACGTGCGGGTGCTCGATCCGCCGGAGCTGCGCGAGCTGGTGATCCAGCGGCTGAAGGAGATCGTGGTGGCGCACCAGCCGGCCGGTGCGGAGGTGCGGGGGTGACCACGTCCCGACCGACCGGCTCGCGGGCCTCCGCCGACCGGCTCGCCCGGCTGCTCAACCTGGTGCCCTACCTGCTGGCCCGGCCGGGCGTGGAGATCGCCCAGGCCGCCGCCGACCTGGGCACCACCGCCCGTCAGCTGCGGGAGGACCTGGAGCTGCTGTGGGTGTGCGGGCTGCCCGGCTACGGTCCGGGCGACCTGATCGACATGGCGTTCGACGGCGACCGGGTGACGATCACCTACGACGCGGGGATCGACCGGCCGTTGCGGCTGACACCGGACGAGGCACTGGCCCTGGTGGTGGCGCTTCGGATGCTGGCCGAGACGCCGGGGCTGGCCAACCGGGACGCCGTCGAGCGGGCGCTGGCCAAGATCGAGGACGCGGCGGGTGAGTCGGCCGGTGCCCCGGTGGCGGTACGCCTGCCCGGTGACACGGCCCGGCTGGACCGGCTGCGGTCGGCGGCGCAGAGCGGTCGGGCGGTGCGGATCACCTACTACACGGCGGCCCGCGACGAGACCACCGATCGGGTCGTCGACCCGATCCGGGTGCTCATGATCGGCGGTCGGGGCTATCTTGAGGCCTGGTGCCGGCGGGCCGAGGCGGTCCGGCTGTTCCGGGCCGACCGCGTCGACGCGCTGGTCGAGCTGGACCAGCCGGCCGCCGTACCGCCGCAGGCCGGTCGGCACGAGCTCCGGGAGGCCGCGTTCCAACCCACGCCGGACCTGCCGTCGGTGGTCCTGCGGGTCGGCCGGTGCGGCCGGTGGATCACCGAGTACTACCCGTGCGAGGACGTCCAGGTCGAACCGAACGGCGAGTGGCTGGTCACCATGCGGGTCACCGACCTGGCCTGGGCCCGCCGGTTCGTGCTCGGGCTGGGCCCGGACGTGACGGTGGTCGCTCCGGCGCAGTTGGTGGCGCAGGTGCACGCGGCCGCGTCCGCCGCGCTCGCCGCGTACGCCGTACCCGGTGGTGCACCGGCTGCGGACCTGTCCGCTAGCGGCTAGTCTGCTCAGGTGCTGACCTGGATCGTTCTCGCCGTGCTGGGATGCGCGCTGTTGGTGCTCGTCGGGGCGGTCCGTCCGGTGTTGACCCGGTTGCCGGCGCTGCGCCGTGCCGCGCTCGCCCTGCAGCGCCGTCAGGGCGAAGCGGAGGCGTTGGCGGCGCAGGCCGAGCGGCTCCAGCTGCGGCTGGCGCAGCTGGAGCAGAGCCTGGCAGCGGCCGCCGCCCGGTCCGGACGGGCCGGGGACCGGCCGGACCGGCACGGCTGACCAGCCGGTCACGTCGACCTGGCCTGTTCGGCCACTGCCCGCGTGGTGCCGGTCAGCGTTGTGCCCGCTGTGGTTGACGGGTCAGTTGATCGTGGTCGAGACTTCACCGACCAGGCCAGATCGACCCGGTCTGGCAGGTGGCGGAGCCGGCGAACGCACGTACGATGGGCTCGTCACCACCCGACGCACCGACTGGAGCTATGCCATGCATGCCCTGAAGCCGTGGCACATCGCCGTACTTGTGGTCGTGCTGATCCTGCTCTTCGGCGCCAAGCGGCTGCCGGACGCGGCGCGGTCGCTTGGCCGCTCCCTGCGGATCATCAAGGCCGAGACCAAGAGCCTCGCCGACGACGACAAGGACCTCGCCGAGAAGGCCGACGCTCAGCACGGCCGCGCGCCGTACCAGGCCGAGCCGGTGATCGAGCCGACCAGCGTGCATCAGCCGGGATACCAGCCGCCGCCGGCCCCGGCGGCCGATCAGCCGCAGCGCGTCCGCGACGCCAACTGACCGGAAAGGTCTCCTGCCGTGGGCTTCGCCCTGCGTCGGCGCGGTCCGAGCAACTTCGACCGTGCCTCCGACGGCTCGATGACCCTGATCGAGCACTTTCGTGAGCTGCGTACCCGGCTGTTCTGGGCCTCGCTGGCCATCGTCGTCGGGCTGATCGTCGGCTACTTCCTCGCCGATCCGGTGTACCATCTGCTCAAGCAGCCGTACTGTCAGCTGCCCGACACCGGAGAAGTGACCGCCGACGGCACCTGCCGGGACTTCCTGCAGTTGTCGCCGGCCGACGGCCTCGTCCTGAAGCTGAAGCTGGCGCTCTGGCTCGGCCTGATCGTGGCCGGCCCGGTCTGGCTCTACCAGCTCTGGGCGTTCATCGCTCCCGGCCTGCACCGGCATGAGCGCAAGTGGGCGTACGTCTTCGTCTCCATCGCCGCGCCGCTGTTCCTGGCCGGTGCGATGCTCGCCTACTTCGTCGTCGACAAAGGGCTGGCGTTCCTGCTCGAAGCCGGTGTCACCGGGTTGTCCACCCAGCTCGAGGTGACCCGGTACATCTCGTTCGTGACCACGATGATCCTGCTGTTCGGGGTCGCGTTCGAGTTCCCGCTGGTGCTGTTGATGCTCAACTTCACCGGCGTGGTCAGCGCACGCCGCCTGCTCAGCTGGTGGCGTGCGGTGGTCTTCGTCTGCTTCGCGTTCGCGGCGGTCGCCACCCCGGACCCCGGCCCGTTCGGGATGACCCTGCTGGCGTTGTGCCTGGCGCTGCTGTACTTCGTCGCGGTCGGGGTGGCTTTCCTCAACGACAAGCGCCGGGGCCGCGGCAAGGAGGTGTACGCCGGGTTGGACGACGACGAGGCGTCACCGCTGGACGACGACCCGCAGCCGGTCGCGGTCGCCGAGCGGACCGAGACGGTCACCCCGGTCGTGCCGACCCAGCCGGTGCCGAAACCGTTGCCGATCGAGCGTCGCTACGACGACATGACGTGACCGGGCCGGCCGGCGGTCCGTCCGCCGTCGCGCCCGGCTCGGTGGCGGTGCTGGCGAACCCGGCGGCCGGCCGTGGCCGGCACTCGGCAGTCCTGCCGTTGGTCCGTGACCTGCTGGCCGCGACCGGGCGGCCGGTGCGGCTGCTCACCGCCGTCACCGCCGAGCAGGCGGCGAGCGCCTGCCGGGCCGCGGTGGCCGGCGGTGCGGCCGCAGTGGTGACCGTCGGCGGCGACGGCACCGTGCACCTTGCCCTGCAGGCGCTCGCCGGCACCGACGTCCCGCTGGGCCCGGTGCCGACCGGCACCGGCAACGACTTTGCCTCCGACACCGGTTTCCCGGCCGATCCGGCCCGCGCGGCGGCGGAGATCGCCGCCGCCCTGCGCGCCGGCCGCAGCCGGCCCGTCGACCTGGCCCGGGTGTCCGCACCGGGCCGACCGGACCGGTGGTTCGGCGCGGTGCTGGCCGCCGGATTCGACGCGGTCGTCAACGAGCGGGCCAACCGGATGCGCTGGCCGTCCGGGCCGCGCCGCTACGACCTGGCAATTCTGGTCGAGTTGGCGCGGCTGCGGCCGCGCCGCTACCGGATGGTGCGCGACGGCGAGCGGGACGACTTCGACGCGGTGCTGGTCGCGGTCGGCAACTGCGCCAGCTACGGCGGCGGGATGCGGATCTGCCCGGCGGCCGACCCGACCGACGGGCTGCTCGACGTGGTGGTGGCCGGGCCGGTCTCCCGCCGTACGCTGATCCGGATAAAGCCGCAGGTCCGGCGGGGCGGTCACGTCGACCACCCGATGGTGCGCAGTCTCCGGGCCCGCCAGCTGACGATCGACGCGCCGGACCTGGTCTGCTATGCCGACGGTGAACGGCTCGGCCCGCTGCCGGTGACCGTCACCGCCGTGCCGGGAGCGCTGCGGCTGCTGCGGTGATCACCGGTCCGGCTCGCCGGTGGCCAGGTCGAGCACGGCCGCGAGTCCGTTGGCCCGACCAGGGTCGGCCGCCGGCAGCACCAGCGCCGCGCAGCCGGCCCGTACGGCGCCGGCGTCGGCCGGGGTGTCGCCCACCATCAGTGTGCGCTCCGGATCGACCCGCAGCATCCCGCAGGCCCGCAGGAAGATCGCCGGGTCGGGTTTGCAGCGGCCCACCTCGTAGGACAGCGCCCAGGCGCCGATCAGGTCGGCAAGGCCCCAGGCGGCGAAGTGCGGGCGGATGTCGAAGCCGATGTTGCTGACCACGGCGACCGGCACCCCGGCGGAGTGCAGGGCCCGTAGCGTCGCGGCGGTGTCCGCGTACGGCAGCCACCCGTCCGGGCCGAGCAGCCGCTGATAGAGGGCGTCAGCCAGGCCGTCTACCCCGCTGTCGACCGTCGCGGCCAGCCCGGTGTACGCGGCCCGGTGCGCCTGCGGGTACAGGTCGCGGTCGGCCCACACCTCGGCCAGTTGCGCGGGGACCCGGGTGGGCAGCGGCCCGCCGGCCCGGCCGGCGGTCAGCAGCCGGTCGGCGAGGACGGTCGCCCGCCCCCGGTCCAGGGTCACCCCGCATGCCTCGGCACCCTGGACGACCCAGCGGACCGGGTCCTCGACCTGGGCGAGGGTGCCGTGAAAGTCGAACAGGACCGCCTCGACCGGGCGGCGTCGTGGCCGGTCGGCCGGTTCGTACCCGGGACCGGCGGATGTGTCGTCGCGGGGGCGTTCGGGTTGATCCGGCACGCCTGCACCTTATCGAGCCGGTTCGGCGGCCCGGTAGGTTGCCCTAACCCGAGTGGCCGCCGCCGCTGCTCGACCCTCGGCGCCCAGGAGTGACGAGACCCCTGACCGGGACGCCACCGGCCGGCTGCGATTAATCTTGCGGTATGTCGAGCCCCGCCGAGCGGTACGCCGCAGCGCGCCGCCGGGCCGCGCAGGCCGCCGCCTTTCCCGCGCTCGGGGAGTTCGCCCTCGATCTCGGTTTCGATCTGGACGACTTCCAGCGGGCCGCCTGCCAGGCCCTGGAACGGGGCAGCGGGGTGCTGGTCTGCGCGCCGACCGGGGCGGGCAAGACGGTGGTCGGCGAGTTCGCGGTCCACCTGGCGCTGCGGGCCGGTGCCGCGCCGGCCGGCGGCCCACCGCGCAAGTGCTTCTACACCACCCCGATCAAGGCACTGTCCAACCAGAAGTACCACGATCTGGTCGACCGGTACGGTGCCGCCCAGGTGGGGCTGCTGACCGGGGACAACGCGATCAACGGCGACGCGCCCGTGGTGGTGATGACCACCGAGGTGCTGCGCAACATGCTGTACGCCGGTTCGGCCACTCTCGACGGCCTGGCCTACGTGGTGATGGACGAGGTGCACTACCTCGCCGACCGGTTCCGGGGCGCGGTCTGGGAAGAGGTGATCATCCACCTTCCGTCGTCGGTCACCCTGGTGTCGCTGTCCGCGACGGTGTCCAACGCCGAGGAGTTCGCCGACTGGCTGGTCACCGTCCGCGGCGAGACCGAGGTGGTGGTCAGCGAGCACCGCCCGGTCCCGCTGTGGCAGCACATGCTGGTGGGGCGGCGGATGTTCGACCTGTTCCACGACGCCGACGCGGCCCGCAAACACGACGTGCATCCGGAGCTGCTGCGCTACAGCCGGGAGATGCTGCGCCGGCTGGAGCTCGGCGACGGCCGAACCCACGGGCCGGGTTGGGGTCGGTCCGGTGGTCGCGGCCCGCGTTGGCGGCCCCCGCTGCGGGCTGACGTGATCGAACGTCTGGAGCGGGAGGGTCTGCTGCCGGCGATCCTGTTCGTGTTCAGCCGGGCCGGGTGCGATGCCGCCGTCGCCCAGTGTCTGGCCGCCGGGCTGCGGCTGACCACCCCGGAGGAGCGCGCCGAGATCCGTCGGCTGGTGGAGTCGCGGCTGTCCAGCCTGCCGGCCGAGGACCTGTCGGTGCTCGGCTACTGGGGCTGGCTGGACGGGCTGGAACGGGGCCTCGCCGCGCACCACGCCGGCATGCTGCCGGCCTTCAAGGAGGTCGTCGAGGAACTGTTCGTCCGGGGCCTGATCAAGGCCGTGTTCGCCACCGAGACGCTGGCGTTGGGGATCAACATGCCGGCCCGCTGTGTGGTGCTGGAGCGGCTGGTCAAGTTCAACGGGGAGGCGCACGTCGACCTGACCCCGGGCGAGTACACCCAGCTGACCGGGCGGGCCGGGCGGCGCGGCATCGACGTGGAGGGCCACGCGGTGGTGGTCTGGTCGCCGGAGGTCGATCCACGGCACGTCGCCGGGCTCGCCTCGACCCGGACCTACCCGCTGCGGTCGAGTTTCCGACCGTCCTACAACATGGCGGTCAACCTGGTCGGCACCGTCGGTTTCGACGCTGCCCGGGAGCTGCTCGAGTCGTCCTTCGCCCAGTTCCAGGCGGACCGGTCGGTGGTCGGCCTGGCCCGGCAGGCGCAGCGCAACACCGAGACCATCGAGGCGTACGGCGTCGAGGTGCGCTGCGACCTCGGCGACTTCGACGCGTACTTCGATCTGCGGGTGGCGATCGCCGACCGGGAGCGGGAGCTGGCCCGGCAGGGTCAGCAGCAGCGGCGCACTGCGGCGGTCGACTCTCTGGAGCGGCTGCGGGTCGGTGACGTCATCCGGGTGCCGTCGGGTCGGCGGGCCGGGTTGGCGGTGGTGCTCGATCCGGGCGCGGGTGGGTTCGGCGAGCCCCGCCCGCTGGTGCTGACCCAGGACCGGTGGGCGGGCCGGGTGTCGGCCGGCGACTTCACCGTCCCGGCGGAGGTGCTGACCCGGATCCGGGTGCCGAAACACTTCAACCACCGGTCACCGGCGGCCCGGCGGGATCTGGCGGCGGCGGTCGCCGGGACGGGCCTGGGCCGCCACGGCGGCCGCCGCCGGGGGCGGGCACGCGGTGACCGGGACGACGACCGGGTCACCCAGTTGCGCGCCGAACTGCGTCGGCACCCCTGCCACAGCTGTCCGGACCGGGAGGAGCATGCCCGCTGGGCGGAACGTCGGCACCGGTTGGCCCGCGACACCGACGAGCTGCGGGCCCGGGTGGCGGGCCGTACCGGGTCGTTGACCCGGACCTTCGACCGGGTCTGCGGCCTGCTGACCGACCGCGGCTACCTGACGTCCGACGGTACGGTGACCGACGCCGGGCGGATGCTGGCCCGGATCTGGACGGAGGCCGACCTGCTGGTCGCCGAGTGCCTGCGTCGCGGTGTCTGGGACGGTCTGGCGCCGGCGGAGCTGGCCGCCGCGGTGTCGGTGGTGGTGTACGAGGCCCGGCGCGACGTCGACGAGCGGGCGGCGTTGCCTCGGGGGGCGGTCGCTGCCGCGGTGGACGCCACCACCACGATCTGGGCGGGCCTGGAGGCCGACGAGGCGGCCGCTGGCCTGGAGTCGACCCGGGAGCCGGATCTCGGCTTCGTCTGGCCGATCTACCGGTGGGCCCGTGGCGAGCCGCTGGCCAAGGTGCTGGCCAGCGGGGACAGCCTGGACGGGGAGATGCCGGCCGGGGACTTCGTCCGGTGGGCCCGGCAGGTCGCCGACATGCTCGGGCAGCTGGCCCAGGCCCGGGGTACGTCGCCGCAGTTGGCGCGGACCGCGGCGCAGGCGGTGTCCGCGCTGCAGCGCGGCGTGCTGGCGTACCAGATGACGGGGTGACTGCCGGTCGACGGTCGAACTGCGTGCCGTAGTCGCCGGTACCGGTGGTGCGTCACAATGTCGACACGGCCCGGCGAAACAACCGAACGATCGCTTGCGAAGACCCTTTCTGCTGCTCACCATCGGTCCGGGGAGTACCAGCCTGTGGTTCGGGCCTGAGGGGGCGGACGTGGCAGAGATCGATCATTTCGAATATGGCTTCATTACGCCAACGCTGAGCTACGCGTTGTCGGTGCTCGGTTCGTTTCTCGGACTGATCTGCGCCGTGCGGGTCCGCGAGTCGAATACCCCGGGCCGGCGGGCCTGGTGGCTGTCGCTGTCGGCCTTCGCGATCGGTGGCACCGCCATCTGGACCATGCATTTCATGGCGATGCTCGGCTTCAGCGTGGCCGGCACCCAGATCCGGTACGACATCGCGATCACCATCGCCAGCGCGGTGATCGCGATCGCCGCGGTCGCTTTCGGGCTGTTTCTGGTCGGCTTCGGCCGCCCGTCGCTGGTGAAGATCCTGCTCGGTGGGGTCATCACCGGCCTGGGCGTGGCCGCGATGCACTACACCGGGATGGCCGCGATGCGGCTCAACGGCGACATCGACTACGCCCCGGGCCGGGTGACCCTGTCCGTGGTGATCGCGGTGATCGCGGCGACGGTGGCGCTGTGGCTGGCGGTCACGGTCCGCCGGCCGCTGGCGATGACCGGGTCCGCGCTGCTGATGGGCGTCGCGGTCAACGGCATGCACTTCACCGGCATGACGGCGATGTCGGTGCACCTGCACGAGCCGACCGGCGTGCTCAACGGTGCGACCGCGGCCACCTTGCTGGTACCGATCGGCGTGGCGGTGCTGCTCGTGGTGATCGGCCTGGTGTACGCGGTGCTGTCGGCCCCGACCGAGGAGGACCGGGCGGCGGCGGCGTACCTCGACGCGCGGATCGCCGAGCGGCGCAGCACCCCACCGCCGCCCCCGGCTCGGCCGAACGGGTTCACCCCGCTGCGCAGCGGCTCGAACACCAGCGGTGAGCAGAATGCGTCGAGCCGCTCAGGCGGGTTCAACGGGTTCAACGCCTGACCCGGTACCGTCCGTACCGCCGGACCCCCCAGCGCCGAGCGCCATCGCGTCGACCAGCCGCCGGCAGGAACCCGCGAGGTTCCACCGGTCCGCCAGCTCCATCAGCCGCCCGGGGTCGGCCGGTGCGGTAGGCAGCCGCACCGGTTCGACCGCCAGGTCGAGGTCCCGGGCCACCCGTACCACGGTCGGCGCGACCGCCAGGTAGTCGCGGGCGGCGGCCAGCCGGGCCCGCAGACCGGGAGCGAACCCGGACCGTGGGTCGTCCAGCGCCGCGACCAGCCCGGCCAGATCGCCGTACCGCTGCAGCAGCCGCGCGGCGGTCTTGGCGCCCACGCCCGGAACTCCCGGCAGGCCGTCGCTCGGGTCGCCGCGCAGCGCGGCGAAGTCGGCGTACCCGGCCGGCGGCACCCCGAACCGCTGCTCGACGGCCGCGCCGTCACAGTCCTCCAACTTGGCGACCCCCCGGCCGACGTAGAGCAACCGGACCGGGTGGTCGTCGTCGACCAGCTGGAACAGATCCCGGTCGCCGGAGACCACCTCGACCGGGCCGGCCTGCCGGGTGGCGAGCGTACCGAGCACGTCGTCGGCCTCGTAGCCGGCCACGCCGACCGCCGGCACTCCCAGCGCGGACAGCACGTCCAGCAGCACCGGCAGCTGCGGCACCAGGGTGTCCGGGACGATCTCCCCGCCGGTGGGTGCCACCCGGTGTGCCTTGTACGACGGCAGCAGCCGCACCCGCCAGGCGGGCCGCCAGTCGTGGTCGAGGGCGCAGATCAGCCGTGCCGGGCGCCGCCGGGTGATCAGCGCGGCCAGCATGTCGAGGAAACCGCGTACGGCGTTGACCGGTTCGCCGTCGGCGGTGCGGGCGGCGGACTCGGGCACCCCGAAGTACGCCCGGAAGTACAGGCTCGGGGCGTCGACGGCGAGCAGGGGGTCGGATCGGTTCACGCGCTACAGCCTCGCACAGCCCGGTGACACCGCCGGTTGTCCGGCCCGGCAGTCGGGGCGGTGCGGCAGGCTGCCGACATGAGCTTCCTGCCCGGCCTGGAGCTGAGCCGCCGGTTTCACCACGCGGTGGTTGCGCCGACGATCGCCGCCCGGTTTCCCCGGCTGCGCTACGCCGCAGCCCGGATGGACACCGGTTCGGAGCTGTTCGGGTTCGACACGGAACGCTCCCGCGACCACGACTGGGGCCCACGGGTGCAGGTGTTCCTCGACAGCGCCGACGCCGGCCTGGCCGACCAGGTGTGCGCCGCCGTCACCGAGGATCTGCCGGCGTCCTTCCTGGGCTTCCCGACCAGGTTCGCGCCGGACGCCGACCGCAGTCTGGGGGTGCCGGCGCTCGACGGTGCCCGGCACGGGGTGACGGTGACGGACGTGGCTGCCTGGTGCCAGCGGGTGCTGGGCTTCGATCCGGCCGACGGGCCGGGCCGGCTGGACTGGCTCGCCACCCCCACTCAGCGGCTCGCCGAGTTCACCGCCGGGGATGTGTTCCACGACGCCCTGCCGGACGTGGTGGCCCGGTCGGCCGGGGTGGTCGGTGGGCTGACCGGTCGCCGCGCGGTTCTCGCCTGGTACCCGCCGGACATCTGGCGGTACGTGCTGGCCGCGGCCTGGGCCCGGGTAGCCGGCGAGGAGCCGTTCGTCGGCCGGTGCGGGGAGGTCGGCGACGAGATCGGCGGCGCGGTGGTGACCGCCCGGATCGTGCGGGACCTGATGCGGCTGGCGTTGCTGGTCGGCCGCTGCTATCCGCCGTACCACAAGTGGCTGGGCAGCGCGTTCGCCCGGCTGCCGGACGACGACGGGCTGTGCGCGACGTTGGCCGCGGCGTTGTCGGCGACCGGATGGAGCGTGCGGCAGCGGCGGCTGTGCCAGGCGTACGAACTGCTGGCGGTGCGGACCAACCAGCTCGCGCTGGCCGCGCCGGTGGAACCGACGGTACGGCCGTTCCGGGACCGGCCGTTCCTGGTGCTCGACGCGGCCCGGTTCGCGCGGGCCCTGTGGTCGGCGATCGGTGACCGCGGGCTGCGGGCGGTGCCGGTGCTGGGGGCGGTGGATCAGGTCGTCGACCACACCGCGCTGCTCACCGATGTCGCGCGGACCCGCATGGTGGTGGGTTGTGCCCTGGGGCTGGACCACGACGGGACGCAGCCAAACGAACGTTAAGCTGGTGGGGTGTCGATCGGCACCGCCGGCCCGCCACAGCGGACCGGCGCCGGCCCGCTCACCACCCTGGAGCGCACCACCATGACCGTCGAACGCGTCCTGCCCACGCCCGAGGCATACGACCTGATCGAGTTGGCCACCGAGCTCGCCGACCGGGAGCTGGCCGGCCGGGCCGCCGATTTCGAGGCGCGGGCCGAATTCCCCCGGGAGGTGGTCCGCACCCTCGGCCGGGCCGGCCTGCTCGGCCTGCCGTTCGCGGAGTCCGACGGCGGCGCGGGCCAGCCCTACGAGGTGTATCTGCAGGTGCTGGAGGTGCTGGCCAGCCGCTGGTTGGCGGTCGCCGAGGCGGTCAGCGTGCACACGTTGTCCTGCTATCCGGTGGCCGAGTACGGCAGCGACCGGCAACGGAAGCTGCTGCCGGAGATGCTCGGCGGTGAGTTGCTCGGCGCGTACTGCCTCAGTGAGCCACAGGGCGGGTCGGACGCGGCGGCGCTGACCACCCGGGCGGTTCGCGACGGCGACGAGTACGTGGTGTCGGGGACGAAGGCGTGGATCACCCATGCCGCGGTGGCCGACTTCTACAACGTCTTCTGCCGCACCGGCGGACCTGGAACGCGGGGCATCTCGTGTCTGTTCGTCCCGGCCGGCACCGCCGGCGTGCTGCCGCAGCCGGCGGAGCGCACCATGGGCCTGCGCTCCTCCCCGGTCGCCCAACTGGTGTTCGACCAGGCCAGGGTGCCGGCGGATCACCTGGTCGGTGCCGCGGGCACCGGCTTCGGTGTGGCGATGTCCGCGCTGGCCGCCGGCCGGCTGGGGATCGCCGCCTGCGCGGTCGGGCTGGCCCAGGCGGCGCTCGACCACGCGGTCGGCTACGCCCGGCAGCGGGAGCAGTTCGGCCGGCCGATCATCGACCTGCAGGGGCTGGGGTTCCTGCTGGCGGACATGGCCACCCAGGTGTCGGCCGCCCGGGCGGTGACCCTGGCCGCGGCCCGGTTGCGCGACGCCGGTCGGGCGTACGCCGTCGAGGCGGCCAAGGCCAAGCTGTTCGCCACCGACGTCGCGATGAAGGTCACCGTCGACGCGGTCCAGGTGCTCGGCGGGTACGGCTACGTGGCCGACCATCCGGTGGAGCGGTACCTGCGGGAGGCGAAGGTGCTGCAGATCGTGGAGGGGACGAACCAGATCCAGCGGGTGGTGATCTCCCGGGCACTGGCCCGGTGACGGTAGGTTTCTCGCCGTGGAAGAGACCGATCGCGCTATCGTCGCCGCGCTGACCACCGACGGCCGCGTGTCGTACACCGATTTGGCCGAGCGGGTGGGCCTGTCGGTGTCGGCGGTTCATCAGCGGGTGCGCCGGCTGGAGCAGCGCGGGGTGGTCAACGGCTACACCGCCCGGGTGTCGTACGAGGCGGTGGGGCTGCCGTTGAGCGCGTTCGTCGCGATCCGGCCGCTGGACCCTTCCCAGCCGGACGACGCCCCGGAACGGCTGTCGCATCTGGCGGAGATCGACTCCTGCTATTCGGTGGCGGGGGAGGACTTCTACCTGTTGCTGGTCCGGGTAGCGAGCCCGGCTGACCTGGAACGGCTGCTGCAGGAGATTCGGACGGCGGCGAACGTCACCACTCGGACGACAGTGGTGCTGTCCACTCCGTACGAGTCGCGTCCGCCGAAGCTGGTCTGAGTCTGCCGCCTGGCGGTGCTCGTCACGGCCGTGGATGCAGGGCTCTTCCTATCGTCCTAGGACGCACTAGACATCGTGCTCCGCACCGTTTGAAGCCCACGACACCGGGCATGCGGGAAGCACGGACGGAAACCGTTCGGTCAGGACCGCGATAGGAGTGATCGACCATGGGCATGACCGACAAGGCACGCAACAAGGCCGAGGAGCTCAAGGGCCAGGCGAAGGAGCGCTACGGCGCGGCGACCGACAACGAGCAGATGCGGGCTGAGGGCGCCGCCGAGGCGAGTAAGGCCCGGACCAAGGACGCGGGGGAGCACGCGAAGGACGCCGGCCGGAACGTACGGGACGCGTTCAGCGGCTGACGAGCAGCGGCCGGATCAGCCGGTGGTGGTCGTCCGTTGCCGGGACCACCACCGCTGTCCGGACTCCGGCAGCGTGTCGATCGGGTCGTAGTACGGGTACCGCCGCCCCAGGTCGTCGTCGGTGCCGTCGAGCGAGGTGCGGTAGTTCTTGGTCCAGTACGAGATGCCGTGCTCCCGGTCGTACTCGGTGAGCATGTGCACCCAGCGCTTGCCGACCAGCGGCACGTCGCACACGATCCGTGGGGTGGCGTAGCCCGGCAGATAACCCATCAGGTCGTGCTGTAACTGTTGCGCGGTCCGGACCGGGACCCGCCAGTGCTCGGCGTTGGGGATCATGTCGCAGAGATAGAAGTAGTACGGCAGGATGCCGGCTTCGCCCTGGAGCGCGAAACACAGGTCGAGCAGGCTGTGCAGGTCGGCGTTGACGCCGCGCATCAGCACTCCCTGGTTGCGGACGTCGCGGATGCCCACGTCGAGCGCGGTCTGGGCGGCTCGGGCGACCAGCGGGGTGAGTGACTGCACGTGGTTGACGTGGGTGTGGATGGCGAGGTTGACGCCGCGGCTGGCGGCAGTGCGGGCAACGCGTTCCAGGCCGGCCACGACATCGGGTTGCAGCCAGTGCTGGGGTAGGCCCATGAGCGCCTTGGTGGCCAGCCGGATGTCGCGGATGCTGTCGATCTCCAGCAGGCTCTGCAGGTAGCTTTCGAGATGCCGCCAGGGGAGGTTGGCCACGTCGCCGCCGGAGACGACGACGTCGCGGACTCCGGGGTGCCCGCGCAGGTAGTCGAGATGTGCCTGGTAGCGGTTGGTGGGCTTCAGGGTCAGGCGGAGTTTGTCGATGGTCGGGGTGGAGTTGCCGACCAGGTCCATCCGGGTGCAGTGCCCGCAGTACTGCGGGCAGGTGGCGAGGAGTTCGGCGAGGACCTTGGTCGGGTAGCGGTGGGTCAGTCCTTCCGCCACCCACATGTCGTGTTCGTGCAGCGAGTCGCGGCTGGCGTACGGGTGGGACGGCCAGTCGGTCCGGCGGTCGCTGGCCAGCGGGAGCATGTAGCGCCGGATGGGGTCGGCCCGCAGGGAGTCGCCGTCGGGTGCGCTGACCGGCACCATCGTGTTGATCATCTGCGGGGTGACCAGCATGGACATGGTGGCGTGTCGGCTCTGATCGGCGCCGAGTTCGGCGTAGAAGTCGTCGTCGACGAGGTCGCCGAGGACGGCGTGCAGTTGGGCGACGGTCTTGACGCAGTGGGCCCGTTGCCACTGGGCGGACTGCCACTGGTCGGGGGTGACGTCGCGCCAGCCGGGTAGTCGGGTCCAGTCGGGTTCGACGAGTTCGCGGCGCTGGTATTCGTACGGCTGGGGCAGCGTCGGGGTGGTTCCGGGGCTGTCCGCCGAGTTGGGTTGCGGCATCGGTCCTCCTGGCTCGGTGCGTCCGGTGGGGCGTACCGCACTCCTGGATAATTTCCTGTGTGTTGACTAGTCTGCCGTAAGTCTTCCGGTCTTGCTAGGTGCTAGGTGGTGATTCGGTTGTCCATCGGTGGCTCCGACGGGCCGCTGTCGTCTCCCGCGCAGGTGGCGGCAGACTGAGCTGATGACGACTCGTACGGTGGGTTCGGAGGCCGGGCTGCCCGTGGTGCTGTACCGGGGCGGCAGGTTGTACTGCCCGGCGGTGCCGGGAGCGACGGCGTTGGTGGTGCGTGACGGCCGGATCGGCTGGTTGGGTGCGGACGTGGACGCGCCACCGGCGGACGTCGTGGTCGACCTGGCCGGCGCGCTGGTGACTCCGGCCTTCGTCGACGCGCATGTGCACGCGACCGATACCGGTCTGGTGCTGTCCGGCCTGGATCTGTCGTCGGTGCGTTCGCCGGCCGAGCTGGTCGACCGGGTGGCCGGCTTTGCGGCGGGGCTGCCGGCTGACGCGGTGGTGCTGGGGCACGGGTGGGACGAGTCGACGTGGCAGCGGCCGGTGCCGCCGGACGCGGGGCAGTTGTCGGCGGCGTCGGGCGGACGGCGGGTGTACCTGTCTCAGGCGTCGATCCATTCGGCGTTGGTGTCGTCGGAGATGCTGGCGGCGGTGCCGGGCCTGGCGGAACGCTCCGATCCGCCAGGGTGGGTGCGGGAGGACGACCATCACGCGGTGCGGGCGGTGGCGTTCGGGTCGTTGACTTCGGCGCAGCGCAGCTCGGCGCAGCGGGCCGCGTTGGCTGCGGCGGCCGGGGCGGGTATCGCGGCGGTGCACGAGTGCGGCGGTCCGCAGACGTCGTCGGAGTCCGACTTCGTCGGCGTGTTGGCGATGTCGGGCGACGGCCTGCCGGAGGTGTACGGGTACTGGGGGGAGTTTCTGGGCGCGGCCCGGGCACGGGAGCTGGGTGCGGTGGCCGCCGGTGGTGACCTGTACGCGGACGGCGCGTTGGGGTCGCGGACGGCGTACCTGTCGCAGCCGTACGTCGACGACGGTGGCTGTGGCAGTTGTTTCCTGGACGCCGGTCAGGTCGCCGCGCATCTGGTGGACTGTGTCCGCTCGGGGGTGCAGGGTGGGTTCCACGCGATCGGTGACGCGGCGGTGGCGGCGGTCGTGGACGGCTTCGCGGTGGCGGCCGGCGAGGTCGGGGTGGAGCGGTTGCGGGCCGGCCGGCACCGGGTGGAGCACGTCGAGCTGGTCGACAAGCGGTTGATCGGGGCGTTCGTCGAGTTCGGGGTGGTGGCCAGTGTGCAGCCGGCGTTCGACCGGTTGTGGGGTGGTGAGAGTCAGATGTACGCGGCCCGGCTGGGCGTGGACCGGGCGTTGGCGTCGAATCCGTTCGGGGCGTTGCACGGGGTGGGTGTCACGTTGGCGTTCGGTTCGGACTCGCCGGTGACGCCGCTGGATCCGTGGGGTGGGGTGCGGGCCGCGGCTTCGCATTTCAATCCGGCGTCGCGGTTGGCGGTTCGGTCGGCGTTCGCCGCGCACACCAGGGGCGGTTGGCGGGCGTTGCCGCCGGGTGTGGTGCGGACCGCGCAGGAGGGGGCGTTGGCGCTGGGTGCGGCGGCGACGTTCGCGGTGTGGGAGACGCCGGCGGGTGTGTCGGCGGACGGTCTGCCGGTCCTGGTCGCGGAGGATCCGGCGCTGCGTGGGCCGGCGGATCCGACGCCGTTGCCGCGGTGTCTGCGGACGGTGCTGCGGGGTCGGGAGATCTTCGTGGCGCCGGATCGGGCGGCGGCCGGCGTGGGGTGAGCGGGGGTGGCCGGTGACACGCCGGTGGCGGTGGTCGATGTCGCTGGGCCGGGTTGACAGCACCGGGGGTGGCCCGCGTACCGTCTTTGAGTCCTACCACGGGAAGCGGCTGTTGTTCGCTTCGTTTCTTCGTCCGCTGGCCGAGCGACTGTTGTCGCAGTGTGGTTGTGCCGCTCGTGGATCGCCACGGGTGGTGTCCGCATCGGCCAGGTCCAGTGGGCGAGGGTCGGCGAGGCGGCGCGAACCGGCCGCGACTTTCCGGTGTACGGGCAGGTGGTCGTGCGGGGCCAGTAGACAACGGTCCGTCGGGGGCAGCCAGTTCCCGGTTGGCCGGTCCGAAGGTCGCCGTACGGTCGTCCTGCCACATCGGCGGGGGAGGGGCCTGGGAGCGCGGGGCGCGGCCGATCGGCCGCGCCCCGATTTCTCGTTTGGCGGCTGATGCGTCGCCGGCTGTGGCTGTCGTCGTGGGATGGGCGGGATTGCCGGTAGCCTTCGTCGGACGGATCGGTGGCTGCCGTGGGTGGTGGCCTGGCGGGCGGGTGGGGCTTCGACGTGGCGACGGTGGATACGGCGGTGGCGCCGGAGCGGTCGCGGCCGGTAGCGGTCGCGGCGGTGGGTGGCCCGTTGGGGTTGCCGTGGGCGACCGGTCTGGCGGTGTTGGCGGGCGTGGCGCTGCTGGTGGCTTTTCCGCCGTACGGCTGGTGGTGGGCGGCCCCGGTGGGGGTGGCGGCGTTGTCGGTGGCGGTGCATCGGCGTCGGTTGCGGGCGGGTGCGGGTCTGGGGTTCGTGGCCGGGGTGGTGTTCTTCGCGCCGTTGCTGAGTTGGACGAATCTGCACACGGGCAGTTTGCCGTGGGTGCTGCTGTCGGGGTTGCAGGCCAGTTATCTGGCGCTGCTGGGTGCGGTGGCGGCGTTTGTGTCTCCGGTGGTGGATCGTCGCCGGGTGGTGCTGTGGCCGGTGGTGGCCGGGTTGTTGTGGGTGGGGCAGGAGGCGTTGCGGGGTCGGACGCCGTTCGGTGGGTTCCCGTGGGGGCGGTTGGCGTTCAGTCAGGGTGATTCGCCGGTGTTGTCGTGGGCGGCGGTGGGTGGGGCGCCGTTGGTGACGTTCGTGGTGGCGGTGGCCGGTGGGGTGTTGGCTGCGGGGGTGTGGCGTTCCTGGCGTTCGTGGCGGGGTTTGGCGCCGGTGGCCGGGGGTGTCGTGGTGGCGGTGCTGGTGCTGCTGGTGGGTGGGTTGGTGCCGGTGGGGGGCGGGTCGTCGGGTTCGGTGGTGGTGGCGCTGGTGCAGGGCAACGTGCCGCGGATGGGGTTGGATTTCAACGCTCAGCGGCGGGCTGTGTTGGACAACCATGTGCAGGGCACGGTCCGGTTGGCGCGGCAGGTGGCGGCCGGTGAGGTGCCGGCGCCGGATCTGGTGGTGTGGCCAGAGAACGCCAGCGACGTGGATCCGATGCGTGATGCGCGGGCGGCGGCGAGTATCGATGAGGCGGCGGCGGCTGTGGGGGTGCCGATCCTGGTGGGTGCGTTGGCGTACGGGCCCGGTGTCGGGGAGGTGCGCAACGTGAGTCTGGTGTGGGAGCCGGGTTCCGGTGGTGACGTCGAGCAGGTGTACGTGAAGCGGCATCCGGTGCCGTTCGCTGAGTATGTGCCGTTTCGGCGGTTGGCGCGGATGGTCACCGACCAGGTGGATCTGGTGCGGGCGGATTTCGTGGCCGGTTCGCAGCCGGGTGTGCTGCGGGTGGGTCCGGTGGCGGTCAGCGGCATCATCTGTTTCGAGGTGGCCTATGACGGGTTGGTCCGTGACACGGTGACCGGTGGTGCGCAGGTGTTGGCGGTTCAGACGAACAACGCGACGTTCAATGAGGCCGAGGCGGCGCAGCAGTTGGCGATGGTGCGGTTGCGGGCGGTGGAGCATGGTCGGGCCGGGTTGATGGCGTCGACCGTTGGCATATCGGCCTTTGTCGATCAGAATGGGCGGGTGTCGCAGCCGACCCGGTTCAACACGGCGGCCGCCGTGGTGAGTGAGCTCGAGCTCGGGGCGACGCGTACTCTTGCGACTCGGATGGGTTTCTGGCCCGAAGCGGTGCTGGTGGTGTTCGCCGGCGCGGTGCTGGTCGCCGCGGTGTGGCTGCGGCGGCGGGTGGTCAGTTCGGATACGGAGGTACGGTGAGCGAGGCGGTGTCGGCGGGCGGTGGCCCGGAGGGCTACCCGGGTGTCGGTCGGGTGCTGGTGGTCGTCCCCACCTACAACGAGGCGGAGAACGTACGTTTGATCACCGCCCGGATCCGCGACGCCGTGCCCCAGGTCGACGTGCTGATCGCCGACGACAACTCGCCGGACGGAACCGGGGCGGTCGCCGATGAGCTGGCCGCCGCGGACGGTCAGGTGCATGTGCTGCACCGGCCGGGGAAGCAGGGTCTCGGCGCGGCCTACGTCGCCGGGTTCGGCTGGGCGCGGGAGCGCGGCTACGACGCGGTGGTCGAGATGGACGCCGACGGGTCGCATGCTCCGGAGCAGTTGCCGCAGCTGCTGGACGCGGCGCGGGACGCCGATGTGGTGATCGGTTCCCGGTGGGTGCCGGGCGGTGAGGTGGTGAACTGGCCCCGGCACCGGTGGGTGCTGTCGCAGGGGGCGAATCTGTACACCCGGTTGGCGTTGGGTATGCCGGTGCGGGACGCGACCGGTGGTTACCGGGTGTACCGGATCGCGGTGCTCGACAAGATCGACTACGCGAGTGTGTCGTCGCAGGGCTATTCGTTCCAGGTGGAGCTGACCTGGCGGGCGCACCGTGAGGGGTTCCGCATCGTCGAGGTGCCGATCACGTTTGCGGAGCGGGAGCAGGGCGCGAGCAAGATGAGCGCGTCGATCGTGCGGGAGGCGTTGTGGCGGGTGACCGTCTGGGGGGTTCGGGCCCGCCGGGACGGGTTGACCGGTCGGCGTCGAGACACGGCGCCGGCGCGCTGGCCGTGACGGCGGCGCGTGTCATGCTGGACAGGTGACGTGACGCCACGTTCGCAGGAGGTGACATGCGCCGGGGAGTGCGGTTGATCCCGTTGGCGTTGGCGGCCGGTCTGGTGCTGGAGGTCGCCGTTTTCCTGCTGATCGCCCATCAGATCGGCTACGGGTGGGCGTTGCTGCTGGTGCTGGCCGCTTCGCTGGCGGGTATGGCGCTGCTGCGTCGGGAAGGGATGCGTGCCTGGCGGAGTTTCCGGGCGGCGGCGCAGTCCGGTCGACCACCCGGCGAGCAGGTCAGTGACGGTCTGCTCGGGCTGGTCGCTGGCGTGTTGTTGGCGACGCCGGGGCTGGTCAGTGGCGTGTTCGGTGGTGTGTTGGCGGTGCCGCAGGTGCGGCGGGTGGTGCGGAGGCGGGTTCAGGTCGCCGCGGAGCGGCGGATGTCGTCGGCGGCGGCCGGGGAGATGTTCGGGCCGCGCCGGGTGCGGGTGTATCCGCCGCCGCCGTCGGCGGCGGACCGCCCGTCGGCGGGGTCTGCGGACGGTTCCGGTTCCGCACAGCAGGCCGCTGCGGCTGGTCCGACGATCGAAGGCGAGATCGTCGACCCGCCGCGGTGAGCGGACACGCCGGCCGGGAGCGTGCCGACGCCCCTGACACCGGTGTACGGCGTCAGGGGCGTCGGGTGTCTGGGCTACCCGCCGACGACCTCGCGGGGCTGGGCGGTCAGACGCCGCCGCGCCGGTTGCGGACCTCCTGCAGACGTTCGGCCAGGATGTCCTCCAGTTCGGCGATCGACCGCCGTTCCAGGAGCATGTCCCAGTGGGTGCGCGGCGGCTTGGCCTTTTTCTGCTCCGGTTCGCTGCCGTCGACCAGCCGGGCGACGCTGCCGTCGAACTTGCATTCCCAGGTCACCGGCACCTCTGCGTCGACGGCGAACGGGACCTCGAACTGGTGGCCTTTGGCGCAGAGGTACTCGCGGGTCTGGCGCGGCGCGAGTTCCGTGTTGCGGTCGGACTCGTAGCTGACTGCTCCCAGACGGCTTCCGCGCAGCATGCGCTCGCCCATGATCGGCTATCCCCTCGGTCGTGGTGCTGGTCTTCAGGTGTAACGATGTGCACGGGGCGGGCGATTCCCGCTGTCCGCGGGCGCTGCCTGGTAGCGGCAGGGCCCGCGCCCGGACGTGTGCGAGCGTATCCGGCCGATGCTCGCTGCTGCCGTGTCACCGGTGCGCGGACGCCGTCGCCGCCGGGGTGAAACATGGCGTTAACGAAGTCTGGCACATCGGTGACGATGTGGATGCGATGTAGGTCACTGTGCGGGCGCCGCCGGGGGGGTGTCGACCGGCCGGTGGGTGGTGCTGAGCGCTGCCAGCGCGGTGGCGAGGTCGCTGACCTGGCGGGACAGTTCCGTGACCCGGGCCTGGGCGTTGTCACGTTCGGTCCGGGCGGTGTCGAGCGCGGCGGCCAGCTCTGTCGCGGTGTGTCGGGCCTGGTCGGCGCGGGCGACGGCGGCGGTGGTCTGCGCGCGGGCGGTGTCGGTGTCGGCACGGGCGGTGTCGGCATCGTGCTGTGCCGCGTCGGCCCGCCGCTGCCACTGGTCGATGTCTGCGCGCGCCTGGTGCAGCGCCTCGAGCGCGGCGGCGGTTTCTGTGTGCGCCCGGGCGGCGTCTGCCCGGGCGGCCTCGGCTTGCGCGTCGGCCCGGTCGGCGCGGATGTCGGCCTGCCGGCGGTGGCCGTCGGCGGTGCGCGCGGCTTCGCCGGCGTCGGCTGCTGCGGCGGTGGCCGCTGCGGCCTCCCGGGTGAGTTCGTCGATGACGCGTCGGTCGTCGTCACGTTGCCGGGTCAGTTGGTCCAGTTGTTCGCGGACGGCGTCGCGGTCGTGTTCGGCCTGCCGCAGCAGTGCGTCGGCGGCGGCGGCCCGTTGCTGCGCGGCGGCCTGTTCCGTCTGTGCCTGCGCGGCCTGCTGGCGGGCTGCTGCGGCTTCGGCGATCGCGGCTTCGGCGCGTGTCTCGACGGTTTCGGCTCGGGCGGCGGCCTGCGCGGCGGTCTGTTGTGCCCGGGTGGCGGCTTCGGTGGCGGCTTCGGCTGTCTGCCGCGCGTCGTCGCGTTCGGCTTGGGCGGCGGCGAGGGTGGCGGCGGCTTCGGCCCGGACTTCGGCGACGCGTCGGTCGACGCCGGCCGGGGAGAGTTCGGCGTGCAGTGTCTCGGTGAGGGTGCCGACCATCTGGTCGAGGCGGTCGACGAGTTCCCAGCTGCGGGCGATCTGGCCGGCGAGGCCGGGGGCGTCGCGGCGGCGCATCCGGTTGGCGCGGGAGGCGCGTTGGCAGGCTCCGTCGTTGTCGCGGCAGTACCGGAAGGGGCGGCCGGCGGCTGCCCGTTGCGGTACGGGTGCGCCGCAGTGTGCGCAGGGCCGGGTGGCGGTCTCGGGGTCCGGCTGTGGGGTGTCCATCGCCGCCGAAGTGTAATTGCCGGGGTGGATCCGGACCGCTGCGGTGGTGGACGCGGCCGCTGCGCTGATCTGGTCGAGGGAGCTGACCGCCGGGGCGCTGTGGCCGGTTCCGGTCGCCTTCTTACGCGTGGTAGCCGTCGAGGCGGGACAGGACGTACAGCATGACTTCGTCTGGCCCGCCGCCGATCGACCATACGGGGCTGTCCCGGAAGTGCCGGGCGGTCCACATCTCTTCCATGTACCCGACACCTCCGTGGAACTGCAGGCAGGTAGCGGAGATCTCGCGGGCCAGGCGGCCCACCTCAAGTTTCGCGACGGACGCGAACCGGAGCACGTCCTCGCCTCGGATGTACGCATCCGCGGCTGCATAGTTGTAGTGCCGCAGAATGTCCAGCCGTGCGCTCAGCTCCGCGAGGGTGTAGTTGATGTACTGGTTGTCGATCAAGGGCTTGCCATGGGCATGGCGGGTCTTCAGATAATCCGCAGTCCGGGTCAGGGCCGTCTCCATGCTGCCGACCGCGGCGTAACACAACGCGAGGCGCTCGTTCTGAAATTGGCTCATCTGCTGGTAGAAGCCCAGGTTGATCTCGCCGATCGTGTTGCTGACCGGGACCCGCATGTCGGTGAATGTCAGCTCGGCGGTGTCGGAGGAGCGCATGCCGAGCTTGTCGAGCTTGCGGTGGACTTGGAAGCCAGGTGTGTCGGTAGGGACGACGATCTGCGTGAAGCTGCCATTTCCGGGCTCGTCGGACGTGCGGGCCAGCAGACAGATCCAGTCGGCCTGGATGCCGTTGGTGACATAGAGCTTCGAGCCGTTGATCACCCAGTTGTCGCCGTCGCGCACCGAGCGGGTGCGTATGGCGGCTACGTCGGATCCCGCATCGGGCTCGGTCACCGCGACAGAGCAGACCGCCTCGCCTTTGATCGCCGGGACCAGGTAATTGTGTTTGAGTTCCTCGCTGCCGAATTGGTGCAGGGACGGGGTCGCCATGTCTGTCTGGACGCCGATGCCCACAGCAACGCCACAGGGGCCCACGCGGCCGAGCTCCTCGTGCAGGATCACCGTGAAGAGGTGGTCCGCGCCCTGGCCGCCGTACCTCTCGTCATACTCCACGCCGAGCAGGCCGAGTTGACCCATCTTCATGAACAGTTCGTGTGCGGGGAAGATTCCATTTGCCTCCCATTCCTCAGCGTACGGTCCGATTTCCTTTTCGGCGAAGTCGCGAACCAGTTGACGAAAGGCATTGTGCTCGGCGGTGAAAGTTGCCATTGTTCATCACTCCCGGATCGATCGAAGATCCACTTGACCTTGAGCCACGATTCGTTGACCTCGACAGCCACGGGTGCGAGGTCCCGTGATCGACAGCCAGCTTCCACGGCGACCGCAGGACGTTCTCCCTGTCCCGCCGATGTCCCGTACTACGCCTGGAGCTCGACGTGATCCGCGCGTCGCTGAGCGGCATCACAGGAGGGCGAGCAGTTTGGGCGTGTAGAGCGCATCGATCGATGTGACTCCGGCTACCACGTCGAGGTAGATGCCGACGAGTTCCGGATCGGACTGCACGGCCCGCAGCAGGGCAAGCCGTTCCTCGTGGGCAGGGGCGAGCCGAGCGACGCCGAGCGTGGCTTGGTAGCCTGCGGCGAGTGTCGCGTCCCGGTCCCTGGCAAATCGAACCAGGGCCGCGTCGAGCTGCTCAGGGTCGCCGCCGAGTGTGCCTCCTACCTCGCGCACCAGGTTTTCCACCTGCAGGAAAGCGTCGCTCATGCCTCGCGCCGTGATGGAGTCCTTGTGGTGTCCGGCATCACCCACGAGTACCCATCCGGGCCCTGCCGCTTGCCGGAAGAAGTTTCGCTGGTCGCCGCTGCCGCTCAGACGCTCCACGGGCGTGCCGGCCCGCATCCGTTCGTACAGTGCCGGCGTGGTGGTGCGTATCTGCTCCTGGTAAGCGCGGCGTGCGTCGGCGCGGACCTCCTCGAAGCGGGATTGCGGGAAGTAGACCAGGACGAGGGTGGCGTCGTCGTTGGTGGGCACGGTCGCGACCCAGCTACCGGTCCGTTCGTACAGTTCCAGTTCGGCGGGGAGGTTCTGCCAGTACATGTAGTACGCGCAGGTCAGCAGCGGGTCCTGCACGCTGTGTGGGGCCTCCACCAGCTCGGCCACGGTGGAGCGCATACCGTCCGCGCCGATCACCAGACGCGCGTGTTCGGTGAAGCTCAGGCTTCCCTGCCGGCCCTCGACGCCGATGACCCGGCCCGCTCCGTCTCCCAGCAGGCCGGTCACCCGGCAGCGTTCACGATACTCGGCACCGGCCGTGGCGGCCGCGTCCACCAACAGGGCGTCCAGGACACGGCGCCGGGGGGCGAATTCCGTTGGCTGCCCCGACGCGCCCCGGGCGTACCCTTCGATGCGGATGTCGGCGACCTGGTAGGTCGTTCGCTGCAGTGGTGGGCAACCCGAGGCTCGGACCTGTTCCAGCAACCCCCAGCGGGCGAGTGCCGCGACTCCGGGCTGGTGGATGAGATGCGAGGAGAGGGTGTCGGAGCCATACGCCGACTTGTCGAGCACGAGTATCCGGTAGCCCGCTTGGGCCAGCAACATTGCGGTAGGTGCGCCAGCGCAGCGCGCCCCCACCACGATGGCGTCGTACATGAGGATGCCTCATAACGGACGTTGGCGAGCCTGGCTCGGAGAGGGACAGAGAGAAGCGGATCATTTTGCTGACGGTTCGCTCTGATGAATCCTGGCGCTGCTTGCGAACCAGCTGACAGGTCTGGCTATGGCCGAGAGTCGGCGTCGGTCGATTTTCCCGTTTGCCGTGACAGGCATCTGATCCACAACCGCCCAGAGCGGGGGGACCATGTAGGACGGAAGGTGGTCACGTAAGCGCTCACTCAGCTCGGCGGGTGTGATAGCCTTCCCTGGCCTCAGCTCAACTGCGGCTATCAGCTTCTTGTCAACACTGTCGCCGTCCGTGACCGTCACGACCGAGTTTCTTACTTCCTCCTGAGCGTTCAAAGACTCACTGATCGCAGGTAGCTCAATACGGAATCCACGGATCTTCACCTGGTCATCCTCCCGCCCCAGGAAGCGGAGTCGACCAGCCGCGTCGATGCGCACCATGTCACCTGTTCGATAAAGTCGCTCAGGAACGTCAGGCGAGAATGAGCCAAACGCCTCGCCGGTTCCCTCTTCGTCCTCGAAGTAGCCGGCGGCAAGACCTTCTCCGGCGCAGTACAACTCACCGACAGCTCCGGGCATCAGCAGCCTTGCACGTTTGTCCAGAACATATACCCGCGTTCCCGGGACGGGTATCCCGATGGGAATCGGTCCATCAATTTCTGTCGAATCGCGAACCGAGTGTACTGTCGTGAAGGTGGTGTTTTCGGTTGGACCGTAGCCGTTTGTGACCACGAGACCCGGATTTTCCGTCAGGGCTTGTTTGATCTGTTCGTGGGGAACGATATCGCCACCGGTCAAAAGGTGCCGCAGGCTGCCAAATGGTTTTGTTGCGAATTCTTGAACAAGCCTGAAGAGACCTGCGGTGAGCCAGGCTACGGTTATTTGACGCTCCGCAAGAAAATCGCCTATTTCCATCGGGGACAGGTGGTCCGGTGGGCAGACTTCAAGGACCGAGCCCGTCAGCAGGCTGCCCCAGATTTCAAGCGTAGAGGCATCGAATGCGAGTGGCGACATCCGAAGGAAGCGTTCACCCGGGCCCAGCGTCAGGTATTTCCCACCGTGTACCAGTCGGATGATGCCGCGGTGCGGGATCGCCACGCCTTTGGGCTCACCTGTCGAGCCAGATGTGAAGGCAATATACGCCAGCCGGTTGGGGTCGGGACGGACGGGGGATACACTCTTGCCCTGGGCCACCCATCCTCGATGCCATGAACTGACCAAACGTACGTCGTGCGAGGCGATGCGGCTAGTCCCGTCGTCGGCGACGATCGCAGCAGCGGGAGAAGCCTTGGCAATTATCTTCGCAGTGTGGGAATCGGGTTGCGACAGGTCGATCCCAATATATATGGAGCCCGTCCAGAGCGTCCCCAGCACTGCGACTGTCTCCGCCACCGACCGTGGAACTCCGATCAGCACGGTATCGCCCTCTCGGACGCCGGCAGCGCGCAGTAGATGCGCCTGTTCAGTTGCGGCCACGGCCAATTCAGAGTAGGTCAGCACCGACTCTGCGTCCCGCACGGCAGGTGCAGCCGGCCATCGCTGGGCCGCGCGGCGAAAAAGCTCGTCCACGGATGAAGAAGGAAAGACGCGACTCGTTTGATTGATGGTTTGGAGAATCTTCCGCGCTTCGGCGGAGATACACCGTACATCCGCCAGCGTGATGTCGGATGGGTCTGCCGTCATCGAATCCAGAAGCTGGTCCACGGCGGCCAGGTAATCCGTGACGAACCTCTCCGCCTCGCCACCGTCCCACAAACCCGTTGCAAAGATTGCGTATCCTGAGAATGACTGAACTGAGTCATTCATTTCTATAGCGATATCGAACTCGGATCTGACGGCAACGACTTCCCCAGCTCGGGTCGTAGCAGGCTCAGCGTTAATCTCCTCCGGGCTTTCCCGGCCATGCACGGCAAAGAAGGTCTGGATGAGCGGATGACGTCGACCGTGCTGTTCCATGCCCAGCCGTGCTGCGACTGTACCGGATGGAACATTTCCCCTGTCCAGACTCCATGTCAGCGACTCGTGGACGGCATGGATGAACTCTTCCGGTCCGAAGTCATCGTTGACATCCAGACGGACCGGAACAGGCTTGCTGACACTGCCGACGCCGACAAGTAGAGTGCTTGCGCCGGTCAATCTGCTCAGCGTGAGGCCGAATGCAGCCAAGAGAATGGAGAGTGGAGGCACGCTCGATGTTTGCGATCGCCTACGCAGTAGCGTTGTGGTTTCCGCGGATATTTCGATGGGGAGTCGACTGCTGCGCGTGTCATGACGCGGATGGGGATTGTCTGATGGTATTTCCAGAACCGTCGGCACTCCCGCCAATCTCTCCAGCCACATTTCGATTGTTTGCTCTTCCTGGTTGTCAAGTGTTTCCATCAGTCACCTCTCCTGCCGGACGTCTTGCCCCCTCGCTGCTGCGAAAACAGCCGTACGGAACCCAGGCTGGAGGGAAGTACCACGATTTTCCACAAGCGGGCGGGAGCCCATTGCGGGTTAACCTGAGGTTTTCCCGAGATTCTCGCTCATCAGTTGACTGAGGACGGCGGCCTGGCCCTGGACGGTTGGGGATCGGAGGACGTGAGTGGCCTTGATTGCGAGTCCGGAGGATTTCGCGAGCTTCGCGACGAGAGAGATGAGCACGAACGAGTCGCCGCCCGCGTCAAAGAAACTGGTGTCGTCATTGAACGTGTCGTGACCAAGCGTATTTCGCCAGACGGAACGGACAAGATGGATGAGTTCGGATGGAACCGGGGCCTGTTCATCAGCATGCGGAGAATTCATTGAGGCTTCCATCGTCTATCCCTGTCCAGTTGATTGGTTTTGTAAGGAACGGCAGTCTGATGATGAGCGATGGACCTCCGTGTTCAGTTGCTGAGCTTGTTGCGGCGTATGTGTGTCTGATTCCGAGAATTCCGGAAGGAACAGCCCACGAAGTAGCACCTCATGCGGTCATCGTGCCGAGCTTGGCGAGGTTCAGTACGTCACACAAGTCCGCAAGCAGCATGGCTTCTTCATACTTCAGGTAGAAATGTCCACCAGGTAGCACCTGGAACTGAAAGGCGTCATGCGTCATGTCTGCCCAGCCGTGCATCTGCTCCGGGCTGAGTTCGGGATCATCGCTGCCGGCGTACCCGTATATCGGGCAGGAGAGCGGAGGGCGTTGGCCACCGGAATAGCCTGCCGTCAGGTGGTAGTCGGCGAGGACGGCAGGGAGCATTGCCTCCCGCAGGTCGGGATCGTCGAAGACCACAGCACTGTTTGCGTCCAGGCTCACGGCATGCGCGATGATGTCCTCGTCGGTGCCGTAGTCCGTACGGCGGCCGGCCAGCGCCTGGGGCGGTCGTCTCGCGGACACGCACAGGGCTGCCGGGGGGCAGTCTCGATCCTGGAGGCGTAGCGCCACTTCGTGTGCCACCGAAGCACCCATGCAGTGGCCGAAGAGTACCAATCTCGTCTGTGCGAGATCGCCGAGCGCGTCGGCGATCTCATCCGCGAGAGGCTCCAGCCCGGGTGAGTACGGATCGTCGAACCGATCGTCCCGGCCCGGGTATCTGACAGCCATGACGCCGACGTCCGATGGCAGTCCTGCTGGCCAGGTGCGGTAAGTGCTTGCCCCGGCACCGGCGTGAGGAAAACAGAGCAGCTTCGTTCTGCATTCGTCGCCATCACGGAAGCGGCGAATCCACCGATTTTCCACCGGATTCTTCATTGCACTAAGCTCTTCGAAGAAGTCGGTGGGGCTGCCTTCGGTGAGCGGAAAGCGTGATGGCGAATGATGGCGGCGCGAGGAAGTGAATTTTTTCCTAACAACACCATGAGAGTTCTCCAGAGTGCACGAGAAGGAGTTGCTTGAACTTTCTACCATGCCGTCTGTCACAGAGGAAGACCCGAGGTGGGTCACGTAGATGATCATCATTCATGATATGGCTGTGACCTGCTTCTATGCCCTGGACTGCACTGAAATTCGCGTACCAGTCGGTCGCGGCGACCTCGTCAAAATGCCGTTATTCGATGGGTATTTCTCACACTTCCGAGACGGGTGGCATTATCCGATGTGGATGCCGAACGTCGAACAGTGAGTTCCGGTTCTGAACATGAACTGGCCGGCACGGTCGTGGGTGAGATCAGCGGCCGCCCTGACGGTGTGCGACACGTCCGCGGTGACCGTGACGCCCGGCAGGTCGAGGGTCCGTAACGGGGCACGGGTGGTGGCGGGTTCGCAGGTCCCGCCGCCGTCGGCCGGCGCCTGGGCGAGTGAGCCCGACGACGACCGCGTCCGTCGAGCGTGGGGGTGTCAGTCCGCCTGCAGGGCCGCGACGAGACGGTCGAGTGCGTCCGGCGTGGTCTGGGGCAGGAACAGGGAAGGCTCAACCAGTTCCAGTTCCAGGACGGATGGCCTGCCGTGGTCGTCGCGGACGAGGTCGACACGGGCGTAGAGCGGGACACCGAACCACTCGGTCACCACATCGACGGCCTCCTGCGCGGCGGCGATCTGTTCCGGGTCGGCGACGTGCGGGGTGCTGGTCTCCGGCACGAACAGGTCGTCGACCGGGTCGGTGCGGGGCAGCGCCACCCGTTTGTTCGCGGCGTGGCTGTACCTGCCGGTGAAGAAGACGAGGGGCCATTCGCCGTCGTCGGCCACGGATGTAAGCCGTGGCTGGACGAGCACGCTGGTGCCGGCGGCGTGCAGTCTCCGTACGTGTGCGTACGCTTCGTTGTGCTGCGCCGGTCCGTACGTGGCGACGTGGCGGCTTCCCGCGCCGACGGCTGGCTTCACCACGAAATCGCCGGCGGGAAGGTGCGGGCGGTGTCCCGGCTCCACGAACGTGGTCCGCGTGACGGGCACCCCGGCCCGGTCGAGATCGGCGAGGTAGTGCTTGTCCAGGCTCCACCGCAGCATCGGTAGCGGGTTACGCAGGTCCGTCACCTGTTCGACCGCTTCCAGCCAGGTGAGGAACTGTCTGAGCCGCTGCGGATAGTCCCAGGTCGAGCGTAGGACGGCCCGGTCGTAGTCGGCCCACCGCACCGTGGGGTCGTCCCACACCACCACGTCGACTGCGATGCCGGCCCGCCGCAGAGCCGGCAGAGCCAGTGGTTCGTCCTCGTCGTGTCCGTGTGCCTGGCGGGCCGAGACCCATGCCAGCCGGGTGACCATGTGCTGATCGTACGGCCCGGCCCGACGCGGGTCGGGCCGTACGGCGGCAGGGGTCAGCGGTCGTCGCCACTGCCACTGAGGACACCACGGTTCTGGCGGCTGGCCAGTTTGGCAAGGTTGGCTGCCGCGATGTCGTCCAGTGAGAGGTCGAGGTAGTCGGCGAGGGTCGCCACGTACCACAGGACATCGCCCAGTTCCTTGGCGATGCCGGCCCGGTCGAGCCTGGACTCGTCGCTGTCGCAGTCTCGGACCCACTTCTTGAACTTCTCGGCGATCTCACCCGATTCGCCGACGAGTCCGAGTACCAGATGGAGCAGCTCGTTCTTCTTGTCGCGCGAGGCGGCCGTGCGGAGGGCGCCGCGCTGATAGTCGTCCAGGTCCATGGCGGACCAGTATGGCGGCTTACTTCCACCCGGCTCCGCTCCACACCTCCGGCTGGATTAATGGATTACTGTTATCCGTAATTCGATAAACCGGGCAGGGGTGTGGTTGGCTGAGGGGCATACATCATAATGACAGTTATGCGGCAACAACACACTACCTGTATGGTGTAGTGGTGGGTGATGACATGGTGTTCTGCCGGAAATGTGGCCAGACGAAGCCACGCACCGCCTTCTACGACCAGCTGCACTCGGCTCTGCCCCGCAGACCATGCAAGGCCTGCATTCTGGCGGACAAACGTGCCCGCTACGCGACCAAGGACGGCGACCGCGTCTCGCACGCGCAGGTCCTGCGTGAGAAGTACAACCTCACTGCGGCGCAGTACGAGCAGATGCTGGCCGACCAGGCAGGGCGGTGCGCGATCTGCGGTCAGTACGAGACAGCGCGCGGCCGTGGCGGTGCGCCACGGCGCCTGGTGGTCGACCACGACCACCGCAGCGGAGTCGTCCGGCAGTTGCTCTGCCACCGCTGCAATCTGGTGACATGGGCGGTCGAGGAGAACCCCGCTCTGCTGGACAAGGTGCGGGCGTATCTGGAAACGCATCTCGTCGCACCGGGTGCGCCGGCCAGCTCCTGCCTGCCGGCTACGACGCCGCCGTTATCCGGTTGAGGCCCCGACCGGCCCGACGGAAGCATCAGCCGGTGCCGACCTTCGATGAGTACGTCGCAGCAAGCGGTAGCCGACAGTGCTGACACCATCGCCGACGTGATTGACGGCGAGACCACCGTCAAGGTCTTGCGCATCCGGGACGGTGCCGTGGATCTGCTACCCCGCAACCTGCGCTGACCCGTCACCCCTGGTGACCGCGCGGTGATCCCCGGCAAGGTGGTCTGCGTGGTGCGTCGAAGCTGAGCGTGTCCGCCCGTAGCGGGGGCAGGAGCGCGGGCCACCAGGTCGCGGTGTCGCCGGGGTGAACGGATCGAAGGCGCCTGGATCAACCGCCAACGAAACGCGCACGGGTGCCACTCAGGTGAGGACGAGGAGGTCCAGGGCGTCAACCACGGGTCTGGTCTCACGTTGCGCTACCTTGGGGCCGCAGGGGTGCCGACATCTGATGTGTCGATCCGTAGGCTTGTCCGGAATCGGCACGTCGGCGACGGTCTCGGCGAGGATGGTGCGGTGGCAGGCGCGGATCGACGTGGCCTCGGTCAGGTGTTCAACGAGGTGCCGGAGCTGTACGACAGGGTCCGGCCGGGGTACCCCGACGCGTTGTTCGCCGACCTCGTCACCATCACCGGCATACGTGAGAGGTCGCCTGTGCTTGAGGTGGGCTGCGGTACCGGTCAGGCGACCCGTTCGCTGGCGGCGCTCGGGTGTTCGGTGACCGCCATCGAGCCGGGCGCGGGTATGGCCGCGCTTGCCCGCCGACGGCTCGCCACCTTCGGCAACGTCACCGTCGAGTCGTCGACGTTCGAAGAGTGGGACGACCGCGGTCGACGCTTCGACCTCCTCGTGGCAGCTTCAGCGTGGCACTGGGTCGATCCTGCGATCGGCTGGCGGCGAGCACGCGAGGTGCTCCACCCCGGGGGCTGGATGGCGGTGCTCGGCCACGTCGTCATCCGCCGGCCCGGCGAGCCGGAGGCGTACGCGGAGACCGCCGATCTCCACGAACTGTTCTCCCCCGGGAATCCCGACTGGGGCCGTCCGCCGCTTGAGGGCGACGTGCGCAGCACCGACGAGGGCTGGGGACTGGTCGACGATCCTGGCGGCCGGTTCGGCCCCACGATCGTGCGCTGGTACCCCACCGTTCAGTGGTTCGACGGCGACGGGTTTGCCGACCTCCTGCGCTCGCAGTCGCCGTACCGCAGGCTCGATCACGACGTCCGCGAGCCGCTGCTCGACGCCATCGCCGAGCGCATCCGCACCCGCATGAGCGACCGAGCGGCACGCCGGTACCTGAGTGTCCTGCGTATCGGTCAGCGCGCGGACTGATTTCAACGGTGATCCGGGCGTGCCGCCGGGATCCGCGCCGCGTCGGCTGCGAGGTCGGCGAGCCGGTACGGATGCGGGGTGATCACTGCGGTGCGTTCTCCGACGCCGACGCCAGCAGCTGCGTCAGCCGGTCCAGGCCGGCTCTGATCAGCCGGGCGTACTCGTCGTCGCCCAGGGCGTCGATGCCCGCCTGCGCGTGCCGCAGGTGTTCCCGGGCCCGGTCGAGGTCACCGAGCTTGCGGTGACACTCGCCGAGGTTGAGGTGCAGCGACGGGTACAGGCCGGCCACCGGCAGGGCCACCCCGGCCTGCGCCACCCGGGTGTCGGTGAGCAGGTCGGCCGCGGCCAGGGCCCGCTGGTCCCAGAGCAGCTCCTGGTGCACGTCGTCCTGCACGTCGGCCATCGCGTGGGCGAGGACGCAGACGTGCAGCGGATCCCCGTCCTGTCCGCCGATCTCGTCCCAGATCCGGGTGAACAGGTCACGGGCGGCGTCCCGTTGGCCACGCTGGTGGTGCAGCTGCACCCCGTCGTTGATGCGGGCGAGCGTGGCGTCGACGGTCATCGGTCGCTCCCGGCAAGAGGTACGTGTCGCGGCGACACCGATCGTAGTCGGTCGGCCGGACCCGGCCGGTCGACCGTCGCGCGGCGGCCCGGGGCGGCGGCGAGCGTAAGCACCGTGGCCAGTGCGGCGGCGGCGTCGAGCAGGGCCCGGGACCGGGTGGTGAGGTCGGCGTCGCGGACCGCCAACGCGGCGGTGACGTCGGCCGACCGGCCGGCGGCGCGCAGTCGCGGCATCAGGGCCCGCAGCGGTGCGACCCGGAAGCCGGCCTGACGTAGCTGGTGCACGACGCGGGCGTCGCGGACCTGGGCCGGGGTGTAACGGCGCGGACCGCCCGGTCGGTCGCGGCCGGGCACGACGAGACCCTCGGCGTGCCAGTGCCGCAGGGTCGACGGGCGTACGCCGAGAGCAGCGGCCAGCTCGGAGATGCTCATCGCGTCGCAGTCGCGTACGTCGTCGAGGGGTTCGGCGGTGATGGCCCGGGCGGCCAGCTGGGCCTGTCGCAGGTCGGCGCGTTCGGTGTGCAGCCGGGCGTGGGCCGCGTCGAGCAGGGCGAGCATCCCGTCGGCTGGGCGGCGGTGGGCGGCCCGGACGATCCTGCGGGCCGCCCACCGCCGTGGCCAGGGCACGGTAGGCCAGCGCCGACTGCAGGTGCAGTTCCCCGAACACCCGGTGGCCGGTGGCGGTACGGGCCGCCGGCGGCAGGACGCCGTCGCGTTCCAGGTTGCGGATCTGCTGAACGCCGTACCCGGCCCGCCGGGCGACGTCGACCGTGCGCATTCGCAGCGAGTGGAGACCTTCCGCCTCGTCCACCTGCTGTCGTGACCGTGAAGTCTCCATAAGCACTGCAATGTAACGCTTGAGGTATGACCCAGGACGAGATCATCGCGTTCGTCGCCGGTCTCGGCGACGTACTGACCCTCAGACCGGCGTCCGGCGACGGCACGCCGCCGATCAGCTGGGGCGACACGTTCTTCTACGTCTCGCCCGACGGCACGGTCCCGACCAGGCGGCAGCCGTTCGCGACGATCGTGACCAAGGACTACCCGGGCGACGCGACGTCGCGCCTGGACCGGCCAGGGGTGTTCCGGCTCAACGTCGCCGTCGGACGCGACGATTTCCTGCGGCACGCCGGGCACGAGCCTCGCGGGGCCGCCCCGGCCGGGGTCGATCCCGCCGCCGCCGACATCCTGTTCGCCCATCCCGTGTACGGGGCCGGCGGCTGGCTGGCGGTGGTCGACCCCGGTCCGCGCACCGACGCCGTGGTGCGTGATCTGCTGCGCGCGGCACACCGACACGCCGGCGCACACCACCGACGACAAGCCGGCAGGAGTTAGCGGGTGGGCGCGCGCCCACCCGCTGTCACCGTGGTGTGCCCGGTCGGGGGACGTGGTTGACGAACACGACGCCGTCGACCGTGTCGAGCCGTGCCGGGTCCAGCGGGAAGTAGGCGAAGTCCGGGCTGACCCGTGGGACGGCTCCGGTGAGGGTCCGGGTCAGTCGGCGGGTCTCGACGAGGCAGGTGTCCCACGGCAGGGCGGCCAGGACACCTTCGACGGTGTCCGGCGGTGGGGTGTCGTCGCCGAGGGTGCCGAGGGCGGAGGCCAGGTAGGCGTACCGGTCGCCGAGGCGGGCCGCGGTGATCGCGCCCGCACTCCACATTCGCAGCTGCTGGTCGCCGAACGACATGACGCTGCGGTTGCGCTGCAGGTGCAGGTTGTGGGCGAAGACTAGGGCGGGGCCGTGGTCGGCGACGGCCCGTAGGTTGGCGGCCATCATCGCGTCCCGCAGCGCCGACAGCCGGGCGATCCGGGTCGGGGACGGGTCGGCCATCGCGTGGTGGTAGCGGAGCAGACCGACGGCGGTACGCCCGTACAGTTCCGCCCGTTCGCGGTCGGTGGCGTCCAGCTGCGGTGCCTGGGTGTCGAGCAGCGCCAGCAGGTCGTCGGTGATCAGCCGGAGCTGTTGGGCGTCGGTGGACCGGCCGATCGACCGGGACGGGTCGGTGACGGTGGCCGGGTCGGACCAGCGGTCGTCCGGGCCGAGCAGTGTGTCGAGAGTGTCCCGGGTGCCCGGTGGCGGGCCGTCGAGCAGGTCGTGCAGGCCGGTGAGTGCCTGGCGTGGGCTGGCCGCCCAGTACTCCAGGGGGCCGTCGAAGCCGTGGAACCGTAGTTTGTCGTCGTGGTCGTCGTTGTAGGCCCGCATCCAGCTGACGAGGTCGCGGTTGGCCGGTGAGGTGCCGAACTGGTGGCTGAAGCCGTGACGCATGACGTCGTCGAGGGTGCCGGTGCCCGTCGTGACGTACTCGTCGACGACGAGGCCCATCAGGCAGTCGCTTTCGACGGCGATCGACCGGTAGCCCTCGTGGGTGACGAGGTGCCGGAAGATCTCGTTGCGCAGCTGGCCGAGTTCCGCCACGAAGTGCCGGGCCTCGCCGAGGCCGAGCAGCAGGGGTCGGGCGGGCAGCGACCGCAGGAATGCCGAGATGCCCGCGCCGTCGGCGGGTCGGGCGGTGTCCGTGATATCCATTCCTTCAACGGTATCGTTGAAACAACGGTGTAAGGTTTGTATGCGTTCGGTGCTGTGGACGCCTCGTCAACTTTCAAACCGTGGGGTAGCTGTGCGGCCGGTGGACCTGGCGCGGGAACATGGCCTGTCCCCTCAGGCGGTGCGCAACTACGAGCAGGCCGGTGTCCTGCCGGCGGCCACGCGGACCGCCGCGGGTTACCGGGTCTACACGCCGGTGCATGCGCAGGCGCTGCGGGCGTTCGTCGCGCTGGTGGCCGGGCACGGTCACGCCACGGCGACGTCGATCATGCGGGCGGTGAACCGGGGTGCGGTCGACGACGCGCTGCGGCTCGTCGACGACAGTCACTGCCAGTTGGTCGAGGACCGGCGTACCGTGCAGGCGGTCGAGGTCGCGCTGCGTGATCTGGCGCCGGTCGCGCCCGAGCGTGGCGGGATGTTCATCGGCCCGTTGGCGGCGCGGCTCGGTCTGCGCCCGGCCACCCTGCGCGCGTGGGAGGCCGCCGGTCTGGTCCGGCCAGGCCGGGACCGACGGACCGGCTACCGGGTCTACGACGCGGCCGACGTGCGGGACGTGATGCTGGTCCACCAGTTGCGCCGGGGTGGCCATCTGCTGGCGCAGATCGCGCCGTTGATCACGCAGGTCCGTTCGGCCGGTGGCGTCGCCCCGCTGGAGTCGACGCTGCGTGTCTGGCGGGACCGGCTGTCCGCGCGGGGCCGGGCGATGCTCGCCGGTGCCGCCGAACTGGACGCCTATCTGCGTGTCCGGGCGGCGGCGTCAGCCGGGTCGGCGGCGGGTGGGCCGGACTGATTCTCGGTGGCCGGGGTCGCCCGGTGCGGGTCAGACTCGTCGCGTGTCGATGTTCGACGATCTGATCGCCGAGGCTTCGGCGGTGCCGGTGGCGGGCTGGGATTTCTCCTGGTTCGCTGGCCGGGCCACCGAGCAGCGGCCGTCCTGGGGGTACGCGCGGCTGCTGGGCCGTCAGATGGCCGGTGCCCGGCGGGCGGTGGATTTGCAGACCGGTGGCGGCGAGGTGCTGGCTGGCGTCGCGTCGGTGCCGCCGCTGCTGGTGGCGACGGAGGGCTGGCCGCCGAACGTGGCCGTTGCGCGGCGGCGGCTGGCGCCGCTGGGTGTGCATGTCGTGCGCGCCGCGCAGGACGGCGGGCTGCCGTTGCGGTCCGCCTGTTTCGACCTGGTGGTGAGCCGGCATCCGACGGTGGTGGGCTGGTCCGAGGTGGCGCGGGTGCTGGCGTCGGGCGGTTCGTACCTGTCTCAGCAGATCGGCCCGGACTCGGTCGGTGAGCTGCGGGCGGCGTTGGGGGTGTCGGTGCCGCCGCGTGCCGATCAGCGTCCGGACCGGGTGCGGGAGGCGGCGACGGCGGCCGGTCTGGACGTGGTGGACCTGCGGATGGAGTCGCTGCGGGTGGAGTTCTTCGACATCGCCGCGGTGGTCGTGTTCCTGCGGAAGGTGGTGTGGACGGTGCCGGGTTTCACCGTGGACCGCTACCGGGACCGGTTGGCGGCGCTGCACCGCAGGATCCGCGCCGAGGGGGTGTTCGTGGCGTACTCGCGTCGGGTGCTGGTGCGGGCGTACCGGCGGTGACGCTGGTACGCCCGGGAGCGGGCATTCCGCATCTCGCCAGCCAGACCGACCTCACCTAACCCCTATATACCCCCATGGGGGTTAGGTGAGGTACGCTCGTCGGGTCCGACCCTGCACCGAGGAGGCGAAAGCCGTGCCGAAGATCAACGTTTATCTGCCGGACGACCTCGCGGATGCGGTCCGCGACACCGGCATCGCGGTGTCGGCGGTGTGTCAGCGGGCACTGGAACAGGCCGTCCGACGGGTCACCGCGATCCGGGCGACGAACCTGGCCGATCTGGACGCCGACCAGTTGGCGGCGCAGCTGCCCCACCTGACCGCCCGTACCCGTGACGTACTGCTTCGGGCCCGGACACAGGCGCGCTCCGCCCACGCCGCCGAGGTCGGCACCCGGCACCTGCTGGCCGCGCTGCTCGACGAGGGTGACAACCTCGGTGTCCGGGTGCTGCAGACGATCGAGGTGCTGTCGGCCCAGGTCACGGCCCGGTTGGCCGCCGTGGTCACGATGAGCGAGTCGGCCCCGACGAGTGCCCCGGTGCCGACCCTGCGGTTCACCGGCACCGGGGCGAGCGCGCTCGAGTTGGCCGTCACCGAGGCCACTGCGCTCGGGCACAACTACGTCGGCTGTGAGCATCTGCTGCTCGGGCTGGTCGCCGAGCCGGACGGCACCGCCGGGCGGGTGCTGCGTGAATCCGGTGTCGAGCTGCGGGCGACCCGGCGCGCGGTGGTGGCGGCCCTCGCCGGGTACGCGCACCTGCGTGCCCAGGCGGCGACCACGTCCGACGGCGGCGTGACCGCGCCGGCCGGGACGGATCCGCTCGCTGCGGTCGCGGCCCTGGTCCGCCGTGAGCTGGCGCCGGTCACCCGGCGACTGGAGCAGTTGGAGCGCCGGGTCGGGGCCTCGGCCGAGTAGGACCGGGTCCATCGACGTTCGCGGGCCTGGATGTGCGCGTCGTCGGTGCTAGAACACGGTGACCGGCGTCGGTGCGGGAACGCAACGGAACCGGTTCGGGAAGGCGGTCCGGGACGATGACTGTCCCCGAACAGGTCAAAGGAGGTCTTCCATGCCTGTGCTCACCCTCGACTGCCGGCAGGGCAACGACCGCCGGATCCGGGCGACCCTTCGGGCCGAGCTGACCGCTGTGGTCGCCCGGATCATCGGCTGCCCGCCGGAGGCGGTGACGGTGGTGATCCGCGACTGTGAACCCGGGTACCGCCGCGTGCCGGCCGCGAGTCACACGCCGTTGCCCGACGGGATGCCCAGTTGGTCGAACTCTGCGGCGGCCCGGCCCCGGTAGTCGTCGGCGGCTTCGGTGTCTCCGCCTGCCCGCAGCGTCGCCGACAGGCCTGCGAGAGCCCGGGCCGCCTCGATCCGGTAGCCGACCCCGGTGGCTATGTCGTGGGCCGCGGTGTGCAGATCGGTTGCCGCCGCGTACTTTCCCTGGCCGCGGTACACCCTGCCGAGGATGTTGCGCACCGTGGCCTGCCGCAGGGGGGCGCGGCTGCTGCCGTCGAGTTCCAGGGCCCGTTGCGCGTGCCGCATCGCTGCGGCGTTCTCGCCCAGTCGGTGCCGGACCTGGGCGTACAGGGCGTGCACGCGTGACATCTCCGCGGCCGGCGCGGACTCCGCGTTGAGTTCGAGCACCCGGTCGAGGCAGCTGCCGGCCTGTTCGTCCTGGTCCATCGCGAGGTGGGCGACGGCCAGATCGGTCAGTGCGAGGGCTTCCATGTCCCAGGCACCGATCCGGTGGTTCAGCTCGATGGCGTGGCGGGCCGCCTCGGCCGCCTCCTGGTAGCGGCCGCAGTGTTCGTGCAGGCTGCTGAGGTCGGTCAGCGACTGGGCTTCCGCTCGGTACGCGCCCAGTTCGTGCTTGAGTCCGATGGAACGCCGCAGGTGTGCCCGCGCCTCGTCGTAACGGCCCAGTGTGGCGAGTAGCAGGCCGAGCATTCCGGTGCTCTGCGCTTGCCCTGTTCTGTCGTGGAGGGCCACGGCGAGGTCCAGGCTTTCCTCGGTCGCCGTGAGGCCGTCGTGGAGCCGACCCAGCCGCCAGGCTGCGGCCGCCACATCGGACAGACCGCGCGCCAGCAGTGACTGGTCGTGCAGGGCGCGGGCACACTCGACGCCCAGGGTCGCGATGCGGTGGAACTCCTCGAACCGGCCGCGGTACGGATCCGGTCCAGCGCCCCGGTGAGCCGGTCGGGGGCGGACACCGCCTGGAATCCCGCCGAGTGGCCACTGGGCACGGCCGCGGTCACCCGCAGTTTGAACAGGCCGAAGTAGCCCAGCGTCAGGGCGCCGGAGCCGCTCGGCTCGCCCACCACGACCGCGTCCGCCGGGTAGTGGTCGCGGACGTGGAACGCGCCCCGCGACGAGGACACCTCCTCCTCGACGGCGCCGACGACGCGCAGGCGCCAGCCGTCGGGGACGTCGGTGCTCGCCAGCACGTCCAGGAACGCGGTCAGCGAGGCCTTCGCGTCCACCGTGCCGCGTCCGTGCAGGACCGCCGGGTCGTCGCCGGTCCAGCGCACCGGCCAGGTGAACGGCACGGTGTCGAGATGGCCGAGCAGCAGCAGCGTCCGGGGTCCGTCGCCGCGCTCGGCGACCAGGTTGCCCACCTCGTCGACCCGGGCGGTCAGGCCCCGGTCGCGGCACCAGCCGGCGAGGTAGGCGGCCAGTTCGTGCTCGTCGTGGGAGACCGACGGGATCTGCGCGGCGCGGCTGAGCAGGCGCAGGTCCGCGGCGGGTTCCTCGGTGGCCCAGAAACGGGTCCAGCCGCGGTCGTCGGCCATCGTGTGCGGTCCGGTGATGGCCACGTGGGCGGTTCCGCGCAGCGCCAGTTCCGCGGCGCGCACCTTCTGCCGCATCCGGCCGGTGGCGTACCGGCCGCAGTCGCCGGCGACCGCGTCCCGGACGGTCGAGGTCGGCTCGGCCGGGTCGCTCAACACCCCCGGCGTGCCGGTGACCAGCCGCAGGTGGTCGGCGTCGAGCGCGTTGGCGAGGGTCGCGGCCAGCACGTCGGCGTCGACGTTGAGTTCGGCGCCACCGGCCGCGTCACGGACCGGAGGGCTCAGGCAGACCACGTCGTACGCGTCGAGCAGGGCGGTGAGCCGCGCCGCGTCGACTCCGGACACGGTGCCCGCCCGGTGGTCGTGGACGATCTTGGGTCGGCCGTCGCGAACCACCCGCAGCGGCCGGTTGGCGGTGCCGGTCACCAGCGCGGCGTCGGCGGCTACGCAGGCGTGCGCCGCGAGGCCGTGCGCCGCCAGCCCCGCCTCCACCGCCGGCAGGGTGATCTGCCGGTAGGCGGCGACGATGTGCGGCATCTCCGTCGGCGGGCAGTACCGGACGGTGTCGCCGTTGCCGAGGGTGAGCTGCGGCATGTCCCGGCCCGCCGAACGGTAGTACCGCTCGATGCCTTCGGCCCCGCCGGCCACCATGAGTACCCGGGCGCCGCGCGCCCGGATCGCCGCGATCTCGGCGAAGACGCCGGGGTGCAGCAGGGTGCTGCTGCCGATCTTGATGACGTACAGCGACCGGCGGCTCATGGCGTCACCGCCGTGAACGGCAGGGCCAGGGACTGTTCGAATCCGTACAGCAGGTTCAGCGTCTGCACCGCCTGGCCGGACGCGCCCTTGAGCAGGTTGTCCAGCGCGGCGACCGCGACGTACTCGTCGTCACGGACGCTCACCGCGACCTCCGCGACGTTGCTACCCACCACACTCTTGAGCATCGGGAAGTCTCCCGGGCTCTTCGGCGCGGTGCGTGCCCGCACGAACGGTGTCCGGGCGTACGCCGTGCCGTAGGCCCGTTTGACCTGCAGCGCGGACACGCCGGGACGCAGCCGCCCGTACGCGGTGACCACGATGCCCCGGGCCACGTCGAGGCTGTAGGTGGAGAACCGCAGCCGCGGTGGCTCGCCGGTGACCGCGCCGAGTGCCTGGGCGATCTCCGGTGCGTGCCGATGGCCGTACGGCTTGTGGACCCGGAAGTTGCCGATCCGGTCGGCGGGGTGCTCGCTGGACCGGCTGCCGCTGCCGCTGGCGCCGGTCTTCGCGTCGACGACGACGTCGCCTGCGGTCAGCCCTGCGGCGACCAGCGGCCGCAGTGCGTACAAGGTGGTGACGGCCATGCAGCCGGGCAGGTTGATGAACCGGTCCTCGACCGGCGGTTCGTCGAACTCCGGGACGACGTACCGGAACGGTTCGGTCCACGCCTGCGACTCGGGGTAGTGCGCGGCGGCCTGCCCGGGGTCGGTGAGGCGGAAGTCCCCGGCCAGGTTGATCACCCGCTGGGCCCGTTCGGCGAGCTTGGGCATCTGGGCGGGCAGGGCGCCGCCCGGCAGGCAGCCGAACGCCACGTCGACCTCGTCGACCGCGTCGACGGGCTGGAACCGCAGCCCGGCCGCGCGGGGATGGTTGCGCACCCCGGCCAGCACCGATGTGATCGGTCGGCCGGTGTGCCGTTCGCTGGACAGGTAGGTCAGTTCCACGTGCGGGTGGTCCAGCAGCAGCCGGACCAGTTCGGCGCCGGTGTAACCGCTGGCGCCCAGGACCGCGACCCGCACCGCGCTGCGCTCAGCCAAGACGGGCCGCCTTCTCGTAGGGCCGCCGGTACTCACGCTCGGCGACGAGCTTGCGGATGGCGTCGGGGCGGGCCGCGACCTTGCGGAACGCGTCGGCGTACCGGATCACCCGCTCGTACTCCACCGGCGAGCGCAGCTCCCGGCAGAGCACGACGGTGCTCTCCAGCATCGACACGACGTTCGGGAAGTCGGTCGGTTGGTGGTCGCGGACCGCGTCCGGGTTCAGCGTGAACGGATACCCGTTGCCGAACCCGTCGCGGTGGCGGAACGGCAGGTGGCACGGGATCGGCGTGTTCTGCCACTCGCGGGCCGGGACACCCTCGGCGGTGAGCAGCTCGTGCACCGCCTCCTTGACCGCCCACACGGGCAGGTCGTCGAGGCCGACCACGGCCGGGGCGAGCCCGACGCGGTACATGTTGTAGGCGTGGGTGTGCCCGTCGGGCACGTAGGGGGCGGTGAACAGGCCGGTCTCGCCGAGCGCACCGGCCAGCAGCGCGGCGTTGCGGGCCCGGACCGCGTCGTAGTACGGCAGCCGCTTGAGCTGGCTCGCCCCGAACGCCGCCGCCACCCAGGACATCCGGTAGTCGATGCCGGTGCGCTCCAGGAACTCCGTCGCCCGGGCGTACGCGGCGTCGGAGCCGAAGAACGCGATGCCGCCCTCGCCGCCCAGCGGGAAGTTCTTGTCCGCCATCAGGCTCTGTCCGGCGGCGTCACCGAGCGAACCGCACATCCGCTCGCCGATCCGCGCGGAGTGCGCGTGTGACGCGTCCTCCACCAGGGCCAGGCCGTGCCGCTGGCACACCTGGCGCAGCGCCGCCACGTCGGCGGGCAGCCCGTGCACGTGCACGGGCATGATCGCCCTGGTCCGCCCGGTGACCGCCGCCTCGGCGGCCTGCGGCGACATGCAGTACGTGCGCGGGTCGATGTCGACGAACACGGGTACGGCCTTCGCGGCGACGACGGCCTGCGCGGTGGCGATGAACGTGAACGCCGGCACGATGACCTCGTCGCCGGGCTGCACCCCGGCACCGATCAGCGCCAGGTGCAGGCTGGAGGTACCGCTCGCGGTCGGCAGCGCGTGCCGGGCACCGACGTAGTCGCGGTAGTCGCCGGCGAAGTCCGCGACGACCTTGTCCGGGTCGTTGCGCTGCGCCAGCAGCATGGTGAACACGTCCTCCTTGGTGATCACCGGGAAGACGGTGCGGCGCTGCCCGGACGCGATCATCGCCGGGCCGCCGAACTGGGCGAGTTCAACGTCGACGTCCCGCTCGTCGGGCAGCGGCAGCGGGGCCGACGGGAAGTCAGTGATCATCGCTGGGTACCTCCGGTCACTGCGGGCGTACGGGTGCCGGCCTGCATCAGCGCCATCCGGACACAGGCGGCGACCAGCGGGCTCAGCCGGTAGTTGAACTGGACACCCGGCGCCAGGCCGGGTTCGGCCTCCTGCTGCGTCCACATGGTGCGCAGGTCGAAGGCACCGAAGATCTTCAGCCGCTCGGCGCGGGCCCAGATCCGTTCGTCGTCGGTGAGCATCGCCGCCGCCGGGCCGAAGCCGAGGCCGGTCAGGTCCACGGCCAGCGCCGGCGCGGTGCGGTTGCGCGCGACCGCGGCGAACTCGTCGACGTTGTCCGGGGTCAGGCTGATCAGGTCGAACGCCGGGATCGGACCGTCGCTGGCCCGTACCCCGAGCCAGTCGACGAACGAGGCGGCGGCCGGGTCGAGCCCGGGCAGTACGGCCGCGTCGCCGTGTCCGATGCCCTGCCCGCACAGCGCCGCGTGGACCGCGGCGGTGCGGCTGTTGACCAGGACCGCCCGGGACCGGCCGCTGCGTCTGGTCAGCAGCCGTTCCAGTGCCGGTAGTTCCTTGTCGTTCTTCTCGATGCTCATCACCACGCCGGAGGTCAGCACCCGGGTGAGGACGAGCGCGGTGTCGAACCGTTCCATCGGGTCTTCCTTTCTGCGGCCGCCCGCGTCGGCCCGGCGCGGGCGGCCGCCGCAGTAACGAGATTGAGATCAGGCGGCGAGGGTGAGCCCGGAGCGCGCCACCTGGGTCGCGTACGCCACGCAGTGGCCGGCCACGTCCACGCCGTGGGTGTCGGAGGATCGGGCGAACTCGGGGTTCGCGTTGACCTCCAGCACCACCATCGCGCCGGTGGCACGGTCCTCGATCAGGTCCACGCCGTAGAAGCCGGGGCCCAGCGCGGCGACGACGTCGGCACAGAGCCGGCCGATCTCCGCGCAGATCTCCACGCGTTCCACCTGGGCTCCCAGGTGGGTGTTGGTACGCCAGTGTTCGCTGCGCCGCCGGAACGCGACGACCGGACGCTCACCCACGACGATGACGCGCAGGTCGTGGCCGGGCTTGTCGACGTACCGCTGTACCAGCACGGGGAACAGCTTGCCGGCCGCGTCGGCGGACTCCCGGCCGCCGGTCCACGCCTCCAGCTCGCCCTGGTCGCACAGCCGGACGACGCCCCGGCCCCAGGACCCGGACGGTGGTTTCACCACCACCGGCCAGCCGAGTTCCGCCACGGCCTGGCGCACCTGGTCGTGGGTGAACGCGTGCCGGGTCGTCGGATGCCCGATGCCGTGCCGATCGAACAGCAGCGCCTGCAGGCCCTTGTCGCCGCAGACCTCGATCGCCGAGGCGCTGTTGACGGTGGTGATCCCGGCCCGCTCCAGACGCCGGGCGATGCTCAGCGCCTCGCGGTGCGACAGGTTCCTGATCAGCGCGACCCGGGGCGGCTCCTCGCAGCCGGAAAGCACCTCGCCGATGTCGGGTGGCAGTGCCGGGCGGGCGGACAGGCCCTGCGCGCGCAGGGCGCCCAGGAGCCGCCGTTCCTCCGGGCGCAGCACCGTCACCGACAGCAGGACGTCGGTAGGCGCGCCGCTCATTCGCCCCAGTCCTCCTCCACCTCCGGTGCGATGCAGACCTCGTACACGCCGTCGGCCGCCGCCGTCAGTTCGTGCTCCTGGCCGCATGCCGAGCACTCGATGATTTCGCCCTTCTCGGCGTCGCCGTCGATGGTGAGCGGGCTGTCGCAGACGAGGCAGACCACAGCTTTGTCGGCGATAACCGGCATGACCTTCTTCCTTTCTGTCCTCGGTCGATGGCTGCTTCCGGGGCGGGCCGTTTCCCGGCTCCCGGGCATCTCCAAGGTAAGAAGGCCGGGTCCGACGGCGCACTACGGAACCACGAAGCGACTCAATTGACGGGTGGGTTCCGCCGGCTCCCGCCCGGGGGCGCCGGTCAGTCCAGCAGCGCGGCCGTCCAGTCCGCTGCCCGGTCGCCGATGTGCTCGGCGTCGCGGCGCCAGGTCTCGCCGTGGCCGTCGTCCCACAGCCGGGTCCATGGCAGCACGCCGGCGGCCGACTGCTCGGCGAGGAAGTCGTGCATCGACCGGGCCCGGCGGGCCAGCAGCGGGACGAGGTCACGGCGCTGGCGTTCGTCGAGGCGGTACGCGTCGACGAGGGTCCGTAGCCGGCGGGCGGCGTCGGGGCGCTGCCAGGCGGGGTCGGCGGTCAGCGGCACGAACGCCTTGGCCGCGTAGGCGAGGTCCCACAGCCGGGTGCCCGGCGCGGCGGTGTCCCAGTCGATGAAGGCCCAGCGGTCACCGACGACCAGGTTCCAGGGCGCGAGGTCGTGGTGGACGACCAGATCGGTGCCGTCGGGTGGGATGAGCCGCCGCCAGACGGCACCCGGTGGTGGGGTGAAGCTGGCGGCCGCGTCGTGCAGGTCGCGTACGAGCCGGCCGACCCGGCGCAGGGCCGCGTCCGGGCCGAGCAGGTCGAACCGGTCCGGCCAGGGGACCGTTCCGGGCAGGTAGGTCAGCACCTCGCGGCCGGCGGCGTCGACGCCGAGCGGTCGGGGTGCGCCGCCGAACCCGACGTCGTGCAGGTGGGCGAGGAAGGCGTACACAGCGGGGGTCCACGCGCCGGCGGGTCGGCGGACCGTGTCGCCGACCCGGACGACGGCGTCGGCGACGTTGCCGCCGGTTAGCGGCTGTTCCGGTGGGCTGTCGGCGGGGGTGGGCACGGCGGTGATCCTGCCGGACGCCAGCGGGTCCGGACGACCGGTTTGTCCCGCGTACGGGACGACTTGACGCCCTCAAGGTTGCGCGCTATAGCTATAAGTAAGTTGAGTCTGCGGGGCTCAACTTGAGGTAGCGAGAAGCCCGCACCCGTGAGGAGGTCCGACAATGTTGATGCGCACCGACCCGTTCCGGGAGATCGACCGGATCGCCGAGCAGTTCTTCGGCACCACCACCCGTCCGGCCGTCATGCACCTGGACGCCTACCGCGACGGCGACTGGTTCTACGCCGCGTTCGACCTGCCCGGCGTCGACCCGGACAGCATCGAGTGCACCGTGGAACGCAACGTCCTGACGGTGCGCGCCCAGCGCCACCGCCCCACCGGCGACAAGGTCGAACTCGTCGCCGCCGAGCGGCCGATGGGCACGTTCACCCGGCAGCTGTTCCTCGGTGACACCCTCGACACCGACAAGCTGGAGGCCGGCTACGAGGCCGGCGTGCTGACCCTGCGGATCCCGGTGGCGGAGCGCGCCAAGCCGCGCCGGGTCTCGATCAGCGTCGGCGACGACGGCCGCCGGCAGCTCAGCAGCTGAAACCCACACCGCCTGTCCCCGTCCGGAGCCGGAGCGCACCGGGCGGGGACTCGTCGTGTCCGGCGGGGGACAAGCCGGCAAACGCCTCGCGCGGGTGTCGCCGGCCGGGCATCCTGGGCAGATGATCGACCCCCGGTTGACCGGGCACGTCGCGATCGTGACCGGCGCGAACCAGGGCATCGGCGCGGCGATCGCGCTCGCCCTGGCCACCCAGGGCGCCGCGGTGCTCGCCGCGTACCTGCGGATGGACCCGTCCCCCTACGCCGACGATCCGTCGTTCCCCGCCCAGTACGGGCGGGTCCGCGCCCAGGACGCCCGCAGCGTCGTCGACCGGATCGTCGCTGCCGGCGGCAAGGCGGTGGCCGTGGAGGCGGACCTGGCGGACCCGGCTACCCCGGCCCGGCTGTTCGACGAGGCGGCGGCCTCGTTCGGTCCGGTCGACATCCTGGTCAACAACGCCAGCGGCTGGCTCAGCGACACGTTCCGGCCGGACAGCCGGGACCGGTTCGGCCGGCCGTTGACCCACGTCGACGCCGGCACCTTCGACCGCCAGTTCGCCGTCGACGCCCGCGCCCCGGCGCTGCTGATCGCCGAGTTCGCCCGCCGGCACCTGGCCCGCAAGGCCAGCTGGGGGCGGATCGTCGGGTTGACCTCCGGCGGCCCGCACGGCTTCCCCGAGGAGGTGTCGTACGGGGCGGCCAAGGCCGCGCAGGAGAACTACACCATGTCGGCCGCCGCCGAGCTCGCCCCGTACGGGGTCACCGCCAACGTGGTGCAGCCGCCGGTCACCGACACCGGCTGGGTGACGCCGGAGGTGGAGAAGCAGCTCACCGGTTCGAGTCCGCTGAGTCGCATCGCCCGCCCGGAGGACGTCGCCGAGGTCGTCACCCTGCTCGCCTCGCACCAGGCCCGTTACGTGACCGGCCAGATCGTCCGGATGTCCTGACCGGGTGGTACCCGCGCGGCGCGGCCGCCGCCGTCCGGGGTCACGTACAGCGCGGAAAGATCACGTACGGCGTTTCGGCGTCGTCGGCGGCACCGGCTTTGGCATCCTGCTGCGATGCGTCACCCCACCACCCCCGGTCTCGTCCCCCGGCCGGTCGACCGCGGCCTGACCGCCGCCACCGCCCCGGTCGACTTCACCGAGGCGTGGCTGCGTAACCGGCGGCTCTCCGAGCACACCCGGGCCGCCTACCGTCGGGACGTGACCGGCTGGCTGTCGTGGTGCGCCGCCACCGGGCTCGACCCGCTGCAGGCGTCGTTCCTGGACGTCAACGCGTACGCCCGGGCGTTGGAGGCCACCGTCGACCAGCGCAGCGGACGGCTGCTGACCCCGGCGACGGTGGCCCGGAAACTGTCCGCCATGTCCAGCTGGTACGCGTTCCTGGTGCGGCTGCGGGCGGTGCCGGCCAACCCGGTGACCGACGCGGACCGGCCGCGGATCGACCGGGACCATTCGGCGACTGTCGGGTTGAGCCCCGACCAGGTCGACGCGTTGTTCGCGGCCGCCCGCGCCGACACCGGGGCGAGCGGTGCGCGCAACCTCGCCGTGCTGGCGCTGCTGGCCGATCTGGGGCTGCGCGTCGGTGAACTGGTCAGCCTCGACGTCGCCGACGTCGGCGACGAGCGGGGGCACCGCAGTGTCCGGTTCGTCGGCAAGGGCGGCCGGTCCCGCCGCCGGGCGCTCGCGCCGGACACGGCTGCGGCGCTCGACGCGTACCTGGCTGTCCGGGCCCGGGCCGCCGGTGTCGCGGCCGACGCGCTCGACGGCCCGCTGCTGGCCACCGCCAGCGGCGCCCGGCTGGACCGGCACGCGGTGTTCCGGCTGGTCCGGCGGCTGGCCCGGGCCGCCGGTCTGCCGGCGTGGGACCGGCTGTCGCCGCACTCGCTGCGGCACGCGTTCGCCACCACCGCCCGCGCCGAAGGGGTGCCGCTGGAGGACGTGCAGGACGCGATGGGGCACGCCGATCCGCGGACCACCCGCCGGTACGACCGGGACCGGTACAACCTGGACCGGGATCCGGCGTACCGGATCGCGGCCGCGCGGGCCGCCCGCGCCGCCGCGTCCAGTTGAGCGTCTCACCGGATCCGGCAGGTCACCGTTGTCGCTGCTGGTCGTCGTGGCCGCGCAGCGAACCGGCGTGGGCGCGGGCGGTCGGGTCGCGGTGGACCTTGACCAGGCTGGCGACGACGGTGACGGTGAGGATCACCAGGATCAGCCCCAGCGACACCGGGGTCTGCACCTCGGGGACCCGGTCGTCGAGGGTGTGGCCCCAGTGCAGCACCAGTTTGACGCCGATCAGCGCCAGCACCAGCGCCAGCCCGGTGGACAGGTAGACCAGCCGGTCCAGCAGGCCTTTCACCAGGAAAAACAGTGCCCGCAGCCCGATCAGGGCGAAGGCGTTGGCGACGAAGACGATGTACGGCTGCTGGGTGACACCGAACACGGCGGGGATCGAGTCGAGGGCGAACAGCAGGTCGGTGCTGCCGATCGCGATCAGCACGATGAACAGTGGGGTGACGACACGGCGACCGTCGAGGCGGGTGACGAGCCGCCCGTCGACGTAGTCCGGTGTCACCGGCAGCACCCGCCGGGTGGCGCGGACCAGCACGTTGTCGTCGACCTGCGGGTCCTCGTTGCGGTGCCGGAACAGCTGCACGGCGGTGAAGATCAGCAGCAGGCCGAAGACCAGGAACATGAAGGAGAACAGGTTCAGCAGGGTGGCGCCGGCGGCGATGAAGATCGCCCGCAGGACCAGCGCGGCGATGATGCCGAAGGTGAGCACCTTGTGCTGATGTTCCTCGGGAACGGCGAAGGTGCTGATGATGATGACGAAGACGAACAGGTTGTCGACGGACAGGCTCTTCTCCACCAGGTAGCCGGCGAAGTACTCGGTGCCGTAGTCGCCGCCGGCCCAGGCCATGAACACCAGGCCGAACACGACGGCGACCGCGACGTAGAACACCGACCAGGCGACCGCCTCATTGAACCCGACGGCGTGCGGTCGGATCGCCGCGACCGCCAGGTCGAGGGCGAGCAGCGCGATGATGACGACGAGCGTGACGGCCCACACGCCCGGGCCGATCTCCAGCGAACCCATGTCAGAGATCGTGCACCTGTCGGCGGCGTCGCGCGCGCCGACACACGGCATTGGTGGACGATCCGGGACGTTGCGCTACGATGCCCGGCCGCCGGGTGATGCCCGGCCGCGCAGGCTCGGTTGCTCATGGCCGCCGGCCCGCCCGGGCGACGGGACTCAGGTCCGGCTGAGCAGTTCCAGGTGCCGGTGGGCGTCGGCGGCGATGTCGGCGCCGACCAGCCAGCGTCGGGTCCACAGCCGGGCCGCCACCTGGGCGGCGTCGGTGTCGTCGGAACCCGCCGCGTCGCCGTCGCGGCCGGATCCCCCGACACCGGGCCCGTCGGCCAGGTCGACGAGCAGCGCGGCGGCCAACGTGTACGCCGTCCGCAGCGCCAGCGGGCGCGCGCCGGCCGCCGTGTCGGCCCCACCCGGGTCGGCCGCGACCCGGGCCAGGTCCGTACGCAGCCGCCCGGCGGCGTCGGTGAGCGCCGCGGCCACCTCGGGGTCGGCGGCGGTGGCGGCCGCCCGGTCGACCCGGGCCAGCAGCGGCCCGGCGGCCTTTTCGCGGGTCACCGCCCGCAGCGCGTCCAACGCCAACACCGTGGTGGTGCCCTCCCAGATCGGCAGCACCTGGGCGTCACGCAGCAGCCGGGGCACGCCGGTGTCCTCGACGTAACCAGCGCCGCCGAAACATTCGACGTACTCGCTGGCGGCGGCGACCGCGAGCCGGCCGGTGGCGAGCTTCGCCAGCGGTGCGGCCAGCCGCAGTTCGGCCGCCGGGTCCACCTCGGCGGTGGCGTCCGCTCCGCCGGGTGTCGACCGGCCGGCGACGCCGGCCTCGACCTGTCCGAGCAGGTCGAACACGTGGCCGGCGAGGACGAACGCGCCGGCGGCGTCGACGGCGAGGGTGCCGAGCAGGCCACGGTGCGCCGGGGAGTCGACCAGCCGGCCGCCGGCCACCCGCCGGGCCGTGGCGTAGGCGTGCGCGTACGCCAGACCGCGGCGCATCCCGCTGGCCGCGGCGGAGGCGTTGTGCAGCCGGGTCACCACCACCAGAGTCATCGCCCGGGCCAGGCCGGGCCGGGCGGGGTCGCCCAGCGGCAGCGCGTACGCGTCGCGCAGGCCGACCTCGGCGGTGGGCAACGCCCGGGTGCCGAGCTTGTCCTTGAGCCGGTGCACCCACACGCCGGGGGCGGGCGCGTACGGGTCGGTGCCGGTGCCGGCAAGCGGCGAGTCGGCGGCGTAGCGGGGCACCAGGAACGGCACGAGCGTGCGGCTGCCGTCGGCGGCGCCGACCGGGCGGGCCAGGGCGACCGCGACCGCCGAGTCGACCGCGGAGCAGAACCACTTCTCGCCGGTGAGCCGCCAACCGTCGCCGTCGACGGCGGGGTGCGCCACGGTGGTCGACCCGGACAGGTCGGAGCCGCCCTGGGCTTCGGTCATCCACTGCCCGCTGGTGATCGCGGCGGCGGGGTCGGTGGCGGTGAGCCGGGGCAGCCAGGTGTCGCGGACCGCCGAATCGACGTCGGGGTGTCGCAGCAGCGCGGCGGCCCCGTCGGCCATCGCCACCGGGCAGGAGAACGTCGCCGACTCCGGCGCGTACAGGTGCAGCAGGGCGTGCTGCACCACCCGGGCGTCCGGGCCGAAGGCGGCGCGGGTGTCGGCGCGGTACGGCAGCGCGACCAGGGCGTGCCGGGCGGCGGCGGCCCGCAGCCGCTGCCAGCCGGCGCAGGTGTCGACCCGGTCGACGCGCCGACCCCACGGGTCGTAGCGGACCAGCCGGGGCGGCCGCTGTTCGGCGTCGGTGTGCGCGGCCCGCAGCGGGCCGGCGACGTCGGCGGCGAGGGCGGCCAGCCGGTGCCGGGCGGCGGTGTGCGTGGCCGGGCCGAGTCGGTGGCGCAGCCACCGGTCGAGCAGCCAGTCGGTGCGGTACGGGTCGCCGGGGGCGGGCACAGGTTGGACGTACCGGTTCACGATGATCGATCCTCCTCGCCACGCACAGCTGTTACTACCCGACAGTAACCTGCGGTGGGTTTCGCTGGCAGCGTGACGGTCTTCCGGACGGTCGCGCCGGGCGGCACAGTAGCGTTATGCGACTGCTGATGCTGGGCGGCACCGGGTTCGTCGGCCGGTGCGTCGTCGAGGAGGCGTTGGCGCGCGGCTGGTCGGTCACCCTGCTGCACCGCGGCCACCGGCCGGCGCCGGCCGGCGCGCAGGTGGTCGTCGGCGACCGGACGGCCGCCGACGGGCTCGCCGGGCTACGCACCGGCGGCTGGGACCTGGCCGTCGACACCTGGGCCGGCGCGCCGTCGGTGGTCCGCGACGCGACCCGGCTGCTACGCGACCGGGTCGGGCACTACACGTACGTGTCGAGCCGCTCGGTGTACGCGTACCCGCCGCCGGCCGGGCTCGACGAGACCGGGCCGGTGGTCGACGGGTCCGACGACGACGGCGACGTCCCCTACGCCCGCGCCAAACGCGGCGGTGAACTCGCCGCGCTCGCCGCCTTCGGTGACCGGGCGCTGCTGGCCCGCGCCGGGCTGATCCTCGGTCCGTACGAGGACGTCGGTCGGTTGCCGTGGTGGCTGCACCGCGTCGCCCGGGGCGGCGACGTGCCCGCACCCGGGCCGCCCGACCTGCCGCTGCAGTACGTCGACGCCCGGGATCTGGCGGCCTGGCTGCTCGACGCCGCCGCCGCCGGTGTCGGCGGACCGGTCAACGTGGTCAGCCCGCGCGGCCACACCACGATGGGTGATCTGCTGACCCACTGCGTCGATGTGACCGGGGCGGCCGCCCGGCTGCGCTGGGTCGACCCGGCGGCGGTGGCCGCCGCCGGTGTCGCGCCCTGGACCGAGCTGCCGATCTGGCTGCCTCCGGGTAAGCTGCACGACGCGCTGCACCACGGCGACGTGTCCCGGGCACTGGCCACCGGGCTGCGCTGCCGGCCGGCGGCCGAGACCGTCGCCGACACCTGGACCTGGCTGACCAGCGTGGACCACCGTCCGGCGCTGCGTACCGACCTGCCGCCGCTGGGGCTCGACGCGGGTCAGGAGGCCACGCTGCTCGCCGCCGCCGAAGCGGATCCGTCCGCCGGCTGACGTGGTCGGCTAGCCGGGTCCGAGGTCGCCGGTGCGGTGGTGCCGCCGGCACAGCACCTGGTACCGCACGTCGCAGTGGTCGACGGTGTCACCGATCACCACCTGTTCGCCGTGCCGGGCCACCACACCGTCGACGACGCGGGCGTTGAGCAGGCCCTGCCGGCCGCACCAGCAGAGCACCTCGACCTGGATGCGGCACACCTCGTCGGCGATCTCGAACAGCCGCTGCGCCGCCGGGAACAGCACCGACCGGAAGTCACTGGCCAGTCCGAACGCGAACACGTCGACGTCGTAGCCGTCGACCAGGTCGGCCATCTGCCCGACCTGGTCGACGGTGTAGAAACACGCCTCGTCGCAGATCAGGTAGTCGACCCGGGTGCCGTCCGCCCAACGGCCGCGCACCAGCGCCACCAGGTCCAGGTCGTCGGTGACCTCGATCGCCGAGTGGGCCAGCCCGATCCGGGTGGTCACCTGCGGCCCCATCGACCGGTCGTTGCGGGTCAGCACCAGACCCCGGCGGCCCTGCCGGGCGTGGTTGTGGTCCATCTGCAGGGCCAGCGTCGACTTGCCGCAGTCCATCGGACCCCAGAAGAACTTCAACGCCGCCCCGTGCCGCAGCCGCCCGTCACCGGCGGCCAGGCAGGCGGTCGCCAACGCGGACTGGTCGCCGCCGCCCGGCCCGGCCATCCTCGGCTGACTGTCGTCGGTCACGACCGGGCAGCTTACTAGCCGTTACCGCCGGCACCGGCGGCCCGGGTCGCGATGCCGGGTCAGGCGGCGATGCCGGATCGGGTCCGGGCCGGGCGGCGATGTCGGACCACTGTGGCAGGATCTGCCGCCATGTTCCCCCGCACCTGGACTCTCACCCACATCGAACGTGTCATCCGTACCGCCTGGTCCGCCGACACCTGCGATCCGGCCGACCTGGCCGACTGGCACACCGGCAACCCGGCCCGCGGCCAGTGCGGCGTCACCGCGCTGGTGCTGCACGACCTGCTCGGCGGCGAGCTGCTGGTCGGGGAGGTGAGCGCCGGTGGGCGGCGGACCGGCCAGCACTGGTGGAACCGGCTCGGTGTGGTCGAGATCGACCTGACCCGTGACCAGTTCGGCCCGCACGAGCGGATCAGCGGCGCTACGGTCGTCGACCGCCCGGACGGTCCGCCGCGCCGCTGCCGCGAACAGTACGAGACGCTGCGTACCCGGGTGTTGAAGCAGCTCGGTGCCGACACCACGGTGGCGGCCGGCCGATAGCATCCCCGCCGGGCGACGGGAGCGTACGCCGGCACCAACCCGGGAGAGGACAGACAGATTGTGAACGGACCGGTACGGCTCGCCGTCGACCTGGGCACCACGCACACCGTCGCGGTGGTCCGCCGCGGCGACGAGCCACCTCGGCCGCTGCTGTTCGACGGCACTCCGCTGCTGGCCTCCGGGGTCTGCGTCGACGCCGCCGGGGGCGTCCACAGCGGACGTGACGCGCAGCGGTTGGCCGCCGGGGAGCCGCACCGGTTCGAGCCGCACCCGAAACGCCGCGTCGACGACGGTACGGTGCTGCTGGGCGACCGGGAGCTGCCGGTCGTCCAACTGCTGGCGGTGACCCTGCGCCGGGTCGCCGCCGAGGCCGCGACCGCCGGCGTGCATCCGGCCGGCGGCACCGTGCTGACCTGCCCCGCCGACTGGGGCACCCCGCGTCGGGACCTGCTGCGCGCGGCCGCCACGGCGGCCGGACTGGGCCCGGTGCGGCTGCTCGACGAGCCGATCGCGGCCGCCACCTACTGTGTCCGGGTGCTGGGCCGGCAGGTGCCGCCGGGCGGCACGCTGGCCGTGTTCGACTTCGGCGGCGGCACCCTCGACGTGGCGGTGGTCCGCAACGAGCCTGCGGTGGGCGGCGTCGGTGGGCTGCGGGTGCTGGCCACGGGCGGGCTCGACGACCTCGGCGGGCTCGACGTCGACGAGGCGTTGGTCGCCCACCTCGGTCACCTGGTCGCGGTCCGGGACCCGCAGCTGTGGCAGCGGCTCAGCCGGCCGGTGACCGCCGCCGACCGCCGCGACCGGCTCGCTTTCCGGTCCGAGGTGCGGGCCGCGAAGGAGATGCTGTCGCGGGCCTCGGCGGCGCCGGTGACGGTGCCCGGGCGGGACGATCCGATGCATCTGACCCGCGAGGAACTGGACCGGATCGCCGGGCCACTGGTCGACCGGGCGGTCGACGAGACCCGCCGGGTGCTGCAGCTGGCCGGGGTCGACCCGGCGCGGCTGGTCGGACTGCTGCTGGTCGGCGGGGCGAGCCGGATGCCGCTGGTCGCCAGCCGGTTGCACGCCCGGCTCGGGGTCGCCCCGTCGGTGCCGGAGCAGCCCGAGCTGCCGGTGGCGTTCGGCGCGCTGCACCACACGCCGTCGACGGATGGCGCGGCGCCGTCGACCGCCGCGCCAGCCGCGCCGCACCCCGTACAGGCAGGCCCACCGACGGCCGGTCCGGTCACGTCGGGGCCGGCCGGATCCTGGCCGGGGACACCACAGGCTGGTGGACGGCCGACACCGCCGCCGGGCGGCCACCGGCCGCCGCGCCGCCGTTGGCGCGGCCGGGCGGTCGCGGCGGTCGCCGCCGCCGTGGCGGTGACGCTGGCCGCCGGGATCGGCCTGACCAACGGCTGGCTGCTCGACCAGTTCACCGGTGTCGGTGACGGCGGCGGGCCGGGCGACACCGATCTGTTCGGTGGACTGCTCGGCGACGGCGACAACGGCGGGACCGGTGACACCGCCGGCGGCCTGACCGAGGTGCACCAGGTGACGTTGCCCGCCGGCACCGGCGGCTCGTCGGTCACCGTCGCCGGTGACCTCGCCGTGTACGCGGCGGTCGCCGTCGGCGGCACCACCGTCACCGCGGTACCGGCCGACGGCGGCGACCCGGCCTGGACCGCCACGGTGGACGTCGAACCGACGGAGGTGCGGCTCACCGCCGTCGGTGGGCTGCTCGTCGTCGACGCCGTCGACTCGGCGACCGACGGCGGCGACGACATGCGGGTCGTGCTCGACGCCGCCGACGGCACGGTGCGGTGGAAACGCAGCTGGCAGGACCGTACCGACGTGGTTCGGCTGGGCACCGACGTGATCGTCGAGATCAAGGACGGCATCTTCGACAACGCGGTCGCCCGGATCGACCTGACCACCGGGAAGCAGCGGTGGCGACGCGACGCCCCCGACGACGACCTGCTGGTCCTCGACGCGTCCCGGATCCGGGCGGCGACCCGGTGGACCGGCACGGAAGGTGACGAGGACGCCGGGGTGCTGCCCGCCGCAGGGTACGGGCTGCGGGACAACCGGCACGCCGCGCCGGACCGGGTCGTCGAGCTGAGTGAGGGCAGCGGCCGGGGGTTCGTGCTGGACACCGGCGACGGTGACCCGATCGCCAGCGGTGACCTGCCGCTGGACCACGACGCGTGGACCGTCTACGAAGGGCTCGCGATCGGCAAGCTGTCCGACGAGGCGTCACCGGGGCGGGCCGTGCTGGCCGCGTACGACCTCGACGGGTTCACCCTCACCTGGGAGGTCCCGCTGCCGGCCGGCGACACCATCGAACTGGTAAAACCGTGCGGGGCGCGACTGGTGTGCGCGGCGGTCGACGGCGGCACGTACCGCACGATCGCCGTCGACATCGGCACCGGCGATGAGAAGTGGAACCGTCCGACCGCGTTCGGATTCGAGGACAACTGGTACGCGGTGCCGGGTGGGCTCGTCTTCGGTGATCAGACGTTCGGCACGGTCGACGACTTCTACCTGCTCGACGACGCCGGTGCTGAGATCACCGCCGCCGACGACACCCGGTCGGCGGCGGCGGTGACCGACGGCCGGGTGGTGGTGCTGGGCCACCGGATCGACACGGCGTCGAGGACCGCTGTGCCGCAGGTCTCGGTGTGGGACGCGGCGACCGGGCGACGGACCGCACCGGTAGACGTCGGCGTCGACCTGGCGACCAGCCGGGTGACGCACGCGGTGGTCGGCGGCGACACCGTCGCGGTGGTCACCGCCGACCATCAGGTGCGGGTGCTGTCCGTGACCGGGCCCGGCTGATTGGGCGGCCCGTCGGGCCGCCCAATCAGGCCACGGTCAGTAGACGTTGACCCCGTACGCCGCCAGCGCGTCGGCGACCGGCTGGTGGTAGGCCCGGCACTCGGCCCGGTTGCTGCCCGAGTGCAGACCCAACGCGGTGGTGCCGGCGAACACCGCGCCGCCGCTGTCGCCCTTGTCCACGCACAGGCTGGTCTGGAACAGCCCGGTCACCGGGCCGGCCGAGTAGTTGACGGTGACGTTGACCGCGACGACCGGGCCGGTGGTGACCCCGGTGGTGCTGCCGCTCTTGCTGACCGTCTGCCCGACGTACGGGTTGCCGGCGCCGGTGATGTCCCGCAGCGTCCCGTCGTACAGGTTGACCGCCCCGGGCCGGTAGACGGTGGTGTCGACCCAGCGGACCAGGCCGAAGTCGTCGCCGGGGAAGTTGCTGGCCACTGTGGTGCCGGCGTCGGCGACCCCGTCGACCATCCACTGCGTCCGCGACTCGGTGCAGTGCCCGGCGGTGAGGAAACCCGGCCGGCCGGCGGTGTCGTACACGTTGAACCCGAGCGAGCAGCGGCCGTTGGAGTAGATCGGGTCGCCGCCGGCCGCGGTGGTCTCCACCGTGCCGGCGACGCGTTCGACGCGGACGGCGTCGCCGAAGCGGGCCGCGACCGCCTCGACCAGCGCCAGCCGGGCACCGGTGACGGTCTCGTCGACCGAGACCACCACCTGGTTGCTGACCGGGTCGGCGTACCAACTGGTCCCCGGCACGGCCGCCGACCGCGACAACGCACCAGTGACCCGGGCCAGGTCGTCAGCGCCGCGTTCAACGGTGCGGGCCACCCCACCGGCGGCCCGCACCGCACGGGCGGCCGTCTCATCGGTCACGGTCACCACCAGATCACCGGTTACCTCGTCCCGGTACGCCCCGGCGGACCGGTCACCGAGCCGGTCGGCCAGGACCAGGGCCGCCTCACCGCCGAGTTCGGGGGCGGGCCCGGGGGCAGCGGCCGCCGGACTCGCCAGCAGACCACCGACCAGTACGGCGGTGGCGGCCAGCGCGGTGCCGATCTGTCTGATCGGCGTTGACATGTCCCTCACACAGTCCTCCTGCGATCTGGTGAACGTGAGATGTCCGGGCAGGACGGCGATCATCATCGCCGCTGGCGGCAGCGCTGCACACCGTGCCATTGCCCATTTGTGGGCGACCATCGGGCCAGTGCCCGACGCTGACCGGTGCCGTACACCCGGCCGTGGCGAGTGGACCTGCCACAATGGGCGGCATGATGTCCCGCCGCCCCGGCCCCGTCCCGGTCGCCGTGGGCGGTGTCCTGGCTGCTGCTCTGGTCGGCCTCGTGGCGTTCCTGGCCGCGCAGGGCCTCGACCGGGCCGACCAGTGGGCCGGCGTGCTGGCCCTGTTCCTCGGGGTGGCGGCGCTGACCGTGCAGGCCTGGGGGCTGTGGTCGTCGACGCGGTGGCCGACCGGTGACGCCGTCGCCGCCGATCCGCCGACCGACGCACCGGCGCCGGTGGCCGAGCCGGCTGCCCGTAGGTCCGTCCGGCTGCCGGTGATCCTGTCGGCGCTGCTGGTCGCCGCCGCCGTAGGGGTGAGCGTGGCGGCGTTGCGCGACGCCGACTCGACGGTGGACGGCGCACCGGGGTGGGTCGAGGTCGGCAGCGGCAGCGGCGTCGTGCTCGGCGACCATCAGAGTATCGACCTGGACACCGGGCAGGTCGGCGGTGAGCACCTGCCGGGTGGGGATCTGTTCCTGTCCCAGCGGTCGGACCGGGTGACCGCGCTCGACGGTGGGGAGCTGGCGGTGCTCGACGTGACCGGGGAGCACACCGTGCGTCGTTGCCTGGACGCCGCGCCGCAGGCCTGGGACGGCATGATCAACGGCTTGTACGGGCTGCCGGCCGGTACGGACATCTGCCTGACCGACGGTCAGACGAACGCCGCGATGCTCACCGTCGAGCACCCGCCGGACGTACTGGCCCGCACGTTGACCTTCAGCTACACGCGCTGGCAGCTGCGGGATCCGACCACCGGGGCGGCGCCGGCACGCTGACCGCGCCGGTTCCCGCCCGGCGGGGCCGGGCATACTGGGGCGTTGTCGACGGACGCTGCGGGGGAGGACCGGATGATCATCGACGTTGCGGAGATCGAGGCGGCGGCGCGGCGGATCGCCGGTCATGTGGTGCGGACGCCGACGGTGCCCAGCCCCGGCCTGTCCGGGCTGCTCGGCGTGCCGGTGACGGCGAAGCTGGAGCTGCTGCAGCGTACCGGGTCGTTCAAGGCGCGGGGCGCGGCGGCGAAGCTGCTGACCCTCGACGACGGGCAGCGGGCGGCCGGTGTGGTGGCGGTCAGCGGCGGCAACCACGGCATCGCGGTGGCGGTGATGGCGCAGGCCCTGGACGTGAAGGCGACGGTGGTGATGCCGCGTTCCGCGCCGGAGCGGGCGGTGGAGGTTGCCGCCGCCGCCGGGGCGACGGTGCGGGTGGTCGACACCATGGCGGAGGCGTTCGACCTGACGGCGCGGTTGCAGTCCGACGGGCTGGCCCTGGTGCATCCGTTCGACGACCCGGTGGTGGTCGCCGGGCAGGGCACCGTCGGCCTGGAGTTCGCCGACGACGCGTTCGCCGACGACCGGACGGCACCGACGGACGTGCTGGTCAGCGTCGGCGGCGGCGCGTTGATCTCCGGGGTGGCGGCTGCGCTGCGGGCCCGCCGGCCCGGCGTACGGGTCTGGGGGGTGGAGACCGACGGCGCGTCGGCGATGGCGCAGGCCTGCGGGCACGGCGGCCCGCTGCCGGTGAAGCTGTCGTCGATCGTGTCGACGTTGAGCGCGCCGACGGTGTCGCAGCTGACCTACGACCACGTCACCGAGCTGGTCACCGACGTGCTGGTGGTGTCGGACGCGGAGGCGGTGCGCGGCAGCCTGGACCTGGCCGAGCAGGCCAAGGTGTGGGCGGAGCCGGCAGCCGGGTGTCTGCTGCCGGCCGCCCGCCGGGTGGTCGAGCGGGTCGGCCCGGACGTCCGGCTCGGCCTGGTGGTCTGCGGCGGCAACGTCACCGTCGCCGACCTGGCCGGTTGGGCCCGTCGGTTCAACCTGACCGGCTGATCCGACGGGCCGGGCACGGCACCGGCGTACCGGCGCCGGCGCGGTCAGTACACCCGGGCGTTGTACGCCGCGAGCACCTCGGTCACCGGCTGGTGGTAGGAGATGCACGCACCGACAATCCCGCCCGAGGTCAGGCCCAGGGCCGTGTTGTGGGCGAACACCGCGCCGCCGCTGTCGCCACCGGCGGTGCACAGATTGGTCCGAAACAGCCCGGACACCGGGCCGGCCGAGTAGTTCGCCGTAACGTTCACGGCGGTCACCGACCCCCGGGTCAGCCCGGTGGTGCTGCCGCTGGCGCCCAGCGCCTGCCCGACGTACGGGTTGCCGGCCCGACTGATGTCACGGGTGCTCCCGTTGTACATGTTGACCGCACCGGGCCGGTTGGCGTTGGGGTTGTCCCAGCGGACCAGGCCGAAGTCGTTGCCGGGGAAGCTGCTGGCGACTGTGGTGCCGGCGTTGGCGACCCCGTCGACGGTCCAGAACACCCGGTTGTTGGTGCAGTGCCCGGCGGTGAGGAACATCGGCCGGTTCGCGGCATCAGCCACGTTGAACCCGAGCGAGCAGCGGACGCCGGAGTGGATCGGGTCGCCGCCGGCGGCGGTCGTCCGCAGGACGCCGGGCATCCGTTCGACGCGGACGGCGTCGTCGAAGCGGGCCGCGACCGCCTCGACCAGCGCCAGCCGGGTACCGGTGACGGTCGCGTCGACCGAGACCACGACCTGGTTGCTGACCGGGTCGGCGTACCAACTGGTCCCCGGCACGGCCGCCGACCGCGACAACGCACCAGTGACCCGGGCCAGGTCGTCAGCGCCGCGTTCAACGGTGCGGGCCACCCCACCGGCGGCCCGCACCGCACGGGCGGCCGTCTCATCGGTCACGGTCACCACCAGATCACCGGTTACCTCGTCCCGGTACGCCCCGGCGGACCGGTCACCGAGCCGGTCGGCCAGGACCAGGGCCGCCTCACCGCCGAGTTCGGGGGCGGGCCCGGGGGCAGCGGCCGCCGGACTCGCCAGCAGACCACCGACCAGTACGGTGCCGGTCGCGAACGCCGCGCCGATCCGGCGGATCGACAGGGGTGGCACGATCATTCGTCCTCCTGCGGGAATCGATTCGTCCGATTCTGGATGAATCGATCCTCGCGGCGGCCGGGTTGCTAATACACCAGGCGGTTCCCTACACATCGACATCCGCCGGCGCACCGGGCCAGTGGCGCAGCGATGCGTCGATGGCGTCCAGGATGCGGGGCCAGCTGTCCTGCGGGTCGGGGTCGCTGTGGCTGAATCCGCCGGCGGCCGCCAGGTCGAGGTAGCCGTGGATGGTGGCGCCGATCAGCCGTACCGCGTGGGTCTGTTCCTGTTCGGGCAGCCGGTAGCCGTGCAGCACCGCGCGCAGCAGCCGGGTGTGCCGGCCGCCGGCGCTGGCGGCGGCGGTGGCCGGGTCGAGCCGCAGCCGGGCGGCGGCGTAGCGGCCGGGGTGCTCGCGGGCGTAGTCGCGGTAGGCGTCGGCGAGCCCGGCCAGCGCGTCCCTGCCGGCCCGGCCGGCGACGGCGTCGGCGGCCCGGTCGGCTAGCTCGGCCAGCGCGAGCAGGGCGATCCGGGTCCTCAGGTCGTCGGAGCCGCGTACGTGTGCGTACAGGCTGGCGACGGCGACGCCGACGTGGCGGGCCAGCGCGGAGACGGTCACCCGGTCGAAGCCGATCTCGTCGGCGAGTTCCGCGCCGGCCGTGGTCAGCCGCTGCGCGTTCAGTCCGGCCCGCGCCACCCGTACCCGCCTCCTCCGTCGAACCGACATCGATTATGCGTTTGCCTAACACCTTTAGGCAAAACTAGCCTGCCCGGTATGACACCACTGACCGAGCAGGAGATCCGCGCCGCGTTCGTCAACTGCACCAAGGGGGAGACGAAACGCCTGTACGTGCCGCGTGACCTCGCCGGCCGGCCGTGGGACGACCTGGACTACCTCGGCTGGCGCGACCCGCAGTCGCCGGCCCGCGCCTACCTGGTCACCGAGCTGGCGGGCCGGCCCGCGGCGGTCGCGCTGCGCTGCCCCGACCCGGCCGCCCGCCACCTGCGGCGCAACATGTGCTCGATCTGCCTGACCGCGCCGCAGGCCGGGGTGTCGTTGATGGTCGCCCCGAAGGCGGGCCGGGCCGGCCAGCAGGGCAACTCGGTCGGCACCTACCTGTGCAGCGACCTCGCCTGCTCGCTGTACGTGCGTGGCAAGAAGGACCCGGGGCCGGGGGCCAGACTGCAGGAGTCACTGACCCTGCAGGAGAAGGCCGCCCGAACCCTGGCCGCCGTCGCCGCGTTCGTCGCCAAGGTGACCGGCTGACAGCTTCTACCGCAGCGTCGCGGCCCGGCGGCGGTGCGACAGCGTGACGTGGTGGTGCGCTCCGGCGTGTCCGGCCGGGTCGGTGTGCACGGTCGCCGACACCAGCCGGGGTACGGCGTGGGTAAGCTGGTGTTCGGCGTCGGCGGCGACCTCGTGCGCGGCGAGCAGGCTCAGGTCGGCGTCGACGACGAGGTCGGCTTCGGCGTGCAGCCGGTGGCCGATCCAGCGCAGCCGTACCGCGGTCACGTCGCGGACACCGGGCACCGCGCGCAGGGTCGTTTCGGCGGTGTCGACCAAAGCCGGGTCGACGGCGTCCATCAGCCGCCGGTACACCTCGCGGGCGGCGTCGCGCAGCACGTACAGGATCGCGACGGTGATGGCGAGGCCGACCAGCGGGTCGGCCCACTGCCAGCCGACCGCCGCGCCCCCGGCGGCGGCGACGACCGCCAGCGAGGTGAACCCGTCGGTACGGGCGTGCAGCCCGTCGGCGACCAGCGCGGCCGAACCGATGCGCCGGCCGACCCGGATCCGGTAGCGGGCGACGATCTCGTTGCCGGCGAACCCGACGACCCCGGCGGCGGCCACCCACGGCACGTGGCTCATCGGCGCCGGGTGGATAAGCCGGTCGACGGCGGTCGCGCCGGCGGCGATCGCCGAGCCGGCGATGACGACCACGATGACGATGCCGGCGAGGTCCTCGGCGCGGCCGAACCCGTACGTGTAGGCGCGGGTGGCGGCGCGCCGGCCGATCAGGAACGCGATGGCCAGCGGTACGGCGGTGAGCGCGTCGGTGACGTTGTGCAGGGTGTCGCCGAGCAGCGCCACCGAGCCGGAGGCGGCGACGATGACGGCCTGGGCGGCGGCGGTGGCGGCGAGGACCGCCAGGGAGATCCACAGGGCGCGGAGTCCGTCGCGGGACGCTTCGAGGGAGTCGTCGACCTTGGCGGCGGTGTCGTGGGTGTGGGGGGTGAGCCGGTGCAGCGCCCGTCGCCACCAGGCCCGCCGCACCGGATGCCGGTGACCGTGCGGGTGGTGGTCGTGACGGTGGTGGTCGTGGTCCATGGCGATGGCAGAATACGTGCTCATGTACGCACGCGACAACGCTGCAGGTGCCACCGATGGGCAGCAGCCACCGACCGGCGCGCAGGTCGACACGGCGGTGACCGCGTTGAAGATGCTGGCCGACCCGACCCGGCTACGCCTGCTGTGGCAGCTGCGCGACGGTGAACACGACGTCGGCACCCTCGCGGCGGCGGTCGGCGCCGCCCGCCCCGCCGTGTCGCAGCACCTGGCGAAACTGCTGCTCGCCGGCCTGGTCGCCAGCCGCCGCGACGGCCGCCGGGTGCTCTACCGGGCGCGCGGCGGCCACGTCCGCCGCCTGGTCACCGAGGCCCTGTGCGCCGCAGACCACCACCTGACCGGCGCCCCCGACCACGACTGATCCCACATTGCCGGCTGGCCCGGCCGGCTAGAACGAGTGTCGGCCGACGTCGACGGCTGACTAGCATCACCGGCCGTGGACGACAGACGGTGGCGGGATCCGCAGTGGTTGGCCTGGGTGCGGGACTGGATCGACGGCCGGCTCGCCGCGGTGCAGCTCGACCTGGCCGACGACGTCGACGACCTGCTCGCCCTCGGCGTGCCCGACCGGCGGCTGGCCACCCTGCCGCAGGCGTACGCACGGATCGTCGACGCCGTCGGCGCCGATCGACGGTTCCGCGACGCGGCACCGATGGTGGCCGACCTGTGCGCCGAGCTCGCGCAGTACGGGCTGCCGGAGCTGCTGCAGCACGACGACCTGCACGACGCGCAGGTCTTCGTCCGCGACGGCCGCCACCTCATCATGGACTGGGGCGACGCCTGCGTGTCGCATCCGTTCCTCACCCTGTCGGTCACCCTCGACGGTGGGCTGGCGTGGGGGCTCGACGACGTACGGGACTCGGTCGACACCACACCGTTCCGGGACGCCTACCTGGCGCCGTACGCCGAACGGTTCACCGGCGACCTGGTGGCCGCCACCCGGGTGGCATCGCGCCTGGGCTGGGTGTGCCGTGCGGTCAACGGGCACGTGCCCGGCGACGACAAGCAGACCGTCACCCGGCTGCGGATGTTCCTCGACGGCCGACCGTAGCCGCGCCAGGGACACCACAGGTCGGGGTCACGAAACATTGATCTATACCCGGAGTCAAGATTCATATTGACAAACATGACTTACCGTTCAAAAATGTGGTAACGGGAAGGTCTTGTCGATGCGCCAGGCAACGCGGTGCGCACGGTCGGTTCACCAGCCACACACGCAGTCATGTCTGGCGGTGACATGACTGATCACCCCCTTTCCGGCTGGTCGCGAATCCAGCCCGCGCCAGGCGGAGTCGAAGCTTCGGGCGATCACCCCAACCTCTCGCAGAAGGAAGGAATCAGTGTGGGATCGAGCAATGTTGTCCGCACGCGACGCCGTCGCCGCGCCTTCGCGGCGGCGACCGTGACACTGTTGACAATTGGCAGCCTCCTGGCTGTCAGGCCTGCTCACGCTCAAGAGCCTGACCCTGTCGATGTAAACCGGCGGGAGCAGGCAAAAGTAGTCACGTTGCCATCAAGAGTGGGTGTCGAGGATGCGCTCAGTATCCTGGAGAAGATCGACATCCAGGTTCTGGAGCTGCGGTTCTCCGGCAATGGCGTGGTGGGCGGCATCATCCCGATGGATGGCGTGACCGCCAAGGACCAGGCAAACTGGGCCGAGCTCGCGTTTCAGCGACGGTTCAATCGTCGCCCGGTGGTATCCGCACTGGTCGTCCGGGCGTCGACATCCTCGACCGAGATCGAGAGGTTGCAGGGCGTGATGACTGCGGCGTCACCTGCGGTCACCACCACCGCGCCGGCAGTGGTGTCGAGAAGGTTTTCGGTTGAGCGTGCACGCGACACCGTGCAACCTCTCGACGGTTCCATCGATGAGCACTACCCATCAATATGGGAAGGCGACACCTACCGTACCGTCTACCCACCGGTACAGGCAGAACTTCGAGCTTATGACTACTGGTTCGTCTACGAAAGCGCCTACAGCGCGCAACCTTCGACTTTTCCGAGTGATTGGGGAATGGAACTCGGCATAACAACGTGGAACGATGATCTTCCTGGCTGGGTCGTCCGCCCGTTTTGTCCGCCCGGCTTTGGTGACTCCGATTGGGACTTCTGGTCCGGCACCTACGAGATGGGTGGCATTTGGGGGGCGAACGTCCCGGAATCCTCTGCTCCCTACGCCGACTACAACATCGCAAGTGATGGTTGCGACGAGAACGGAGTCGAGATCGGAATCGGTTTCCCGCACCAACTGGCCCAGGACACACTGTACCTGGCGTTCGCCGAGCTGTATCCTGGCAACGAAAGCTCTTCGCGGATGGCCGCGTCCGTAAGCATGAAGAGTAACGACTGCAACAATCTTGGACTATCCCCGCAGACCGATTGTATGGGACTGAACACCGATCGAGATCCTCCAGCTGGGTTCGACGGCAGCGCCCTGCTGGTCAACTCAAGCCGCAACTGGACAGTGCCGGCCTGCTTCCTGATGGGAGAGGGATTCACCAATCCGATTCGCTACGCTCCGGGAGTAAGCGGCTGTCCAACCGTGGTCTACTACTGACGCCTACGCTGATAGTGCCGGCCCAGGTAGTCTGACCGTCACCGGTTCCATGGCTGCCTGGGCGCACTGGCCATTGTCGGTCTCAGGGAGATGATCAGGATGTCGCAGCAGAGTCCTCGGCGCCGATTCGGCGGGGAACAGCTGTTCATCTGGTACCTCGCGACCGCAGCCGCCGCTGCGGTGGTCGGCGTGGTCGCCGGCGGAGTCGGCCTGCTGGTGCTGTCCGCGTTGCGAATCGGGTGTCGTCCCACCGGTGGGGACGTACTGCCCGGCGGCGAGCTGCAGTGCCCCGACGGCACCGGCAAGGTCCTCCCGGCGTTGGTGTTCGCGGGTCTCGGCTGCGTCGTCGTCCTGGCGGTGGCGGCGGAGCTGCTCAGCCGGCGGGGCGACGCCTCCACGGTTGCCCGCGTGGCCCGGCACGGCTTGTGGCTGGCCGCCTGGGTGGTGGCGCTGCCCGGCCTGGCGTGGGTCAGCGTGGTGTCCACCTCGGCGGCGACACGACAGGCCTTCTGGGGTGTCGTGGTGGGCGTCTGCGCGGCGATCGCCTTCGTCGCGATTCCGCTGGTCACGTCCTACGTCCGTCCGGCGTACGCGACAGTGGTGCTGGCGGCGTGTCTGGCGGTGCCGGCCACCGCCGTGCTGGTCGGCTTGTGGTTGCCGCTGCTCGTACCGCTCGCCCTGCCGGTGACCGCCATCTGGCTGGTGGCGTTGTGGCTGTCACGGGCGGCCCATCGGATCAGCGTGACAGCTGCGGCGAGCCAGGTGAGCGGCCCGTAGGCCGGTCACGGGCCGGATTGCCCGCTACCCCGAGAGGGTGAGACGCAGCGAGACCGACGGGCGCAGCCAGGCATGGTGCCAGGCCAGGCCAGGCCGCCGCGCGGTCGTCGCCGCTGATCTCTCCGAGCTGCGCGGACCGGTCAGCGGGGTCGTCGAGCTGCCGCACCGGCTGCACTGGCAGCCGGACCGCCGGGTCGACCTCTCGGCAATCCCGCGCTGCTGCGGTGGATGTACGAGACCGGCACCAACACCAGGTGGTACGGCTGCAGCCGGTGCGGTTCGACCGGCACCGCCAGCCGGTGATGACGCGGATCGGTCCAGCCAGGGGACCAGATCGATGTCGAGCGGGGTGTCGGGTCGCCACGACGTTGCCGCCGTGGCGACCCGGCCGATTCGACAGCTGGGACGAGGCTGTCACCCACCTGTGCGCCCTGTCCGACCGGCCCGGTCCGGTCGTCCTGGATGAGTTTCCCTATTTGAGCAAGGTTGAGCCGGCCCTGCCGTCGATCCTGCAGCGGGAAATCGACCGGGCCGTGTCGGATGAGCGGCCGTTGTCGCTGCTGCTCTGCGGATCCGCGATGTCGGTCACGGGTGGGCTGCTGGCCGGGTCCGCCCCGCTGCGCAGCCGGGCCAGCCTGGAACTCGTCGTCCAGCCCTTCGACCACGTCCTCACCGCCCGGTTCTGGGGGCTGAGCGACCCGAGACTCGCCGTGCTGCACCACGCCGTGGTCGGCGGCACCCCGGCGTACCGGCGCTTCGTCGGCGACGACGCGCCACGCGACCTCGACGACTTCGACGGCTGGCTGACCCGCACCGTGCTCAACCCGGCCACCCCGTTGTTCCGCGAGGCACGGTATCTACTGGAGGAGGAAGCCGACGTCCGGGACACCGCGCTGTACCACTCAGTGCTGGCCGCCGTCGCCGCCGGCAACAACACCAGAGGCGGGATCGCCGGCTACATCGGCCGCAAGGCGGCGGACATCGGCCACCACCTCAACGTTTTGGAGGACAGCCAGACCCTGATGGCTTATTCGGTGTAGGTCAGGCGGCGAGGGTGAAGTCGAGGCGTTGGAGGTGTGTTGTCCGGGTGCGGTCGAGGGGGTGTCCGGTCCAGTAGCTGTCGAGGCGGATGATGTTGATCGCGGTGGCCGTGAGGGTGTGTTCGAGTCTGGTCTTGGGCAGGCCTCGGTAACGGGCGGTACGGATCCCGGTGACATGGGTGCTTTGGCGCATGGTGCCCTCGACTCCGGCGCGGACGGCGTAGCGGGCCTTCCACTCGGAGGTGTTCTGCTGGATGCGGGCAGCGGTGAGGGCTTCGTGTAGGTCACGGGGGTGGATGGTGATCTGGCGGCGGGTGCCTCGGGTGCATTCCTGGCGGGTGGGGCAGGGCTGGCAGACGCTCTTCGGCCAGGACACCACGATGGTGTCGGTGTCGCGTTGTCGGCAGGGTGACCAGCTTGTGCTGGTGTTGCCCTGGGGACAGACGCCGTGGCGGGTGTCGAAGTCGAAGGTGAACGCCGCTTTGTCGTAGCCTCGCCCGGCGCGGGCCTGCGCGGACGGGTCGATCAGCATCGGGGAGGTCAGGGTGATCCCGTGCCGGCGGGCGGCGGGCGGCGGTGATCTCGGCGGACGGGTATCCGGAGTCGACGAGGTGCTCGGCGGGAGTCAGTGCCTTGTCGGCCAGTCGCTGGTGGATGATGGCGGTCATGGCCGAGTCCGGGACGGTCGCGGTGGTGGTGGCCACGTTCGTGATCAGGTTCGGGTGTTCTCCGCGTCCGGTTTCCCGGCCGGTGGTGCCGGTCGGTGGGTCGCAGGTCTCGGTGAAGTGGACCTTGTAGCCGCCCCAGCCGGTGTCGCGTTTGACGCTGTATCGGGCGTCCGGGTCGTATGGGGAGATGAGGCGGTCTCTGCCGGGCGGGACACCGTCCCCGTCCGGGGCGTGTTCCCGCCGTCGCGCCTCCTGTCCGGCGCCGTCGGTGTCGCGGTAGAACTGCTGGATCCAGATCAGGCGTAACGTCTGTGTCGCTGGGATCTGTGCCAGCCATTCCGGTGCGTCCGGGTGGTGCGCCGCGTCGAGCAGGTGGTAGCCGTCGATGCCGTAGCGGACCGTCAACTCGTCACGTCTGGTCTGGCTCTCGGGCAGGCGTAGGTTGTCGACGCGGGTGCCGTAGACGCCGGTCCAGGAATCGTCGATGACCGAGGTGAGCCAGTGCGGTGCCGCCGCGGCGAGGGCTTCCAACGCCGCCCGTAGTGTCTCTCCGGCCAGTTCGAGGCGGTTGAGGTCGCGGATCGCGCCGAGTACGTGGGTGGAATCGGTGCGTTGGCGGCCCCGGGCCTTGACCAGTCCGAGCCCGGCCAGGCGTCGCAGCAGGGCGTCCAGGGCCAGGCTGGTCAGGTCACCGGCGACCAGCCGGTCCCGGAACTCCGACAGGACGGTGGGGTCGAAACCCGGATCGTCGAGTTCCAGACCGAGGGCGTATTTCCAGGTGATTCGGTCCCGGACCGCGTCGGCGGCCTGACGGTCGGTCAGGTTCTCCGAGAACTGCAACACGCTGGCGGTCATCAACTGTGCCGGGGAGATCCCCGGCCGTCCCCGGAGCCCGAACGCCGCCGAGAACCGGGCGTCCTCGTACACCTGGCCGAGTTCGTCACGGATCCGCGTCGCCAGGTTCCCTTTCCGGAACGCCGCCCGCGCCATCCGCGCGGTCTGCTCCGGAACGTCTGGCCACGGCCTCGGTTGCATCGACATGACCACAACAACCCTACTGACCCACCGAAGGAGACGGGTACACGGCCGAATAAGCCATCAGGGTCCAGCCACCTGCTCGTGCGGGAACCGGACGTGTTCCGGTCCGGCCGGGCCGTCTACCGGAATCGCGGAGCCGTTGATCACCTTCTACCAGGTGATCATGCGACCGCAGTGGGGCCTGCTGGAGAGCGGGCGGGCCGAGCTGGTGTGGCGCGACGCCCGTTCCAGGTTCGCCGCGCAGGTGATCGGTCCGCACTTCGAACGGCTGTGCCGGGCGTACGCCCTGACCGCCCCGCCGGAGCGGTTCGGCGCGCTGCCCGGTGAGGTCGGCGCGGGAGTCGTCACCGATCCGCAGCGACGACGCCGGATCGAAGTGGACGTCGCCGTGTTCGCTCCGGCGGTCCCGGGAGAGCGGCGCCGTCTGCTCTCCCTGGGCGAGGTGAAGTGGGGCGAGGTGAAGTGGGGCGAGGTGAAGTGGGCACGCCACGTCGACCGGCTGCGCCGGGCCCGCGACCTGCTCGCCGGCCGTGGCTACGACACCCGCGACACGGTGTTGACCTGCTACAGCGGGGTCGGATTCGAACCGGGCCTGATCGACGACGGTGAACCGGTCCGCACGGTCGGGCTCGCCGACCTCTACCCGTCCCCTTCGGCCACTCAGTGACGTCCTGGCCGGCTAAAACGAGTGTCGGGTCGACGGCTGACTAGCATCACCGGCTGTGGACGACAGACGGTGGCGGGATCCGCAGTGGTTGGCCTGGGTGCGGGACTGGATCGACGGTCGGCTCGACGAGCTCGGGACGACCCGGACCGGCCCGGTCGTGCAGCCGCACATCTACCCGTGGTCGACGGTGCTGCGCGTCCCGACCGCCGCCGGTGACGTCTGGTTCAAGGCCAACGCCGAGTCGCTGCGCCACGAAGCGGCCGTCGTGACACGGATCGCCGACCGCCGCCCCGACGCGGTGCCGCCGCTGCTGGCCGCCGACCTCGACACCGGGTGGATGCTGATGGCCGACGCCGGGGAAACGCTGCGGGTGGTGAGCCAGCGCGAGCAGAGCCTGGACCGGTGGTACGCCGTGCTGCCGCTGTACGCCGCGGTGCAGCTCGACCTGGCCGACGACGTCGACGACCTGCTCGCCCTCGGCGTGCCCGACCGGCGGCTGGCCACCCTGCCGCAGGCGTACGCACGGATCGTCGACGCCGTCGGCGCCGATCGACGGTTCCGCGACGCGGCACCGATGGTGGCCGACCTGTGCGCCGAGCTCGCGCAGTACGGGCTGCCGGAGCTGCTGCAGCACGACGACCTGCACGACGCGCAGGTCTTCGTCCGCGACGGCCGCCACCTCATCATGGACTGGGGCGACGCCTGCGTGTCGCATCCGTTCCTCACCCTGTCGGTCACCCTCGACGGTGGGCTGGCGTGGGGGCTCGACGACGTACGGGACTCGGTCGACACCACACCGTTCCGGGACGCCTACCTGGCGCCGTACGCCGAACGGTTCACCGGCGACCTGGTGGCCGCCACCCGGGTGGCATCGCGCCTGGGCTGGGTGTGCCGTGCGGTCAACGGGCACGTGCCCGGCGACGACAAGCAGACCGTCACCCGGCTGCGGATGTTCCTCGACGGCCGACCGTAGCCCGTCGTACGGCACGCGAGGCATAACAAAATACGACAAGGAAGCAGCCGCTCCTTGCCGTATTCAACGTATATCGCATAGGGGGCCTTGCGGCAAGACCCGGGTCGCGGCGCAGAATGTGCGACCGAAGCCATCAGCTGCGAAAACGCGCGGATTCACGTACGTGTGTCCGCTGATCGACGCTGCCCAGGTGGCTGATCGCAGAAATGGGGGAACGATGTTCGACGTCATCATTGCCGGCGGCGGGCCGACCGGTGTGATGCTGGCCAGCGAGTTACGGCTGCACGGCGTGTCCGTACTCGTCATGGAGAAGGACGCGGAGCCGACCAGCCACGTCCGGGCGGGCGGCCTGCATGTGCGCAGCATCGAGATCATGGACCAGCGGGGCCTGCTGGACCGGTTCCTCGCGTACGGCCAGCGGTATCCGTTCGGCGGTTTCGCCGGCATCGACAAACCCGCGCCGGACCGGCTGGACACCGCGCACGGGTACGTGCTCGCCATCCCGCAACCCGTCACCGACCGCCTGCTGACCGAACGCGCCGCCGAACTCGGTGCCGAGATCCGACGCGGCTGCGAACTGGTCGGCCTGCGCCAGGACGACGGTCAGGTGACCGCGGAACTGGCCGACGGGACCCGGCTGCGTTCGCGCTACCTGGTCGGCTGCGACGGCGGCCGTAGCACGGTACGAAAACTGCTCGGCGTCGCCTTTCCCGGCGAACCGACCCGGGTCGACACCCTGCTGGGCGAGATGACGGTGGCCGTAGCGCCGGAGACCGTCGCCGCCGTGGTCGCCGAGGTCCGCGCCACCGAGAGGCGGTTCGGGGCCGCGCCGCTGGGCGACGGCGTGTACCGGCTGGTGGTGCCCGCCGCAGGGGTGGCCGCCGACCGTAGCGTCGCACCGAACATCGAGGAGTTCGCCCGGCAACTGCGGGTGACCGCCGGCACCGACTTCGGCGTACACTCACCGCGCTGGCTGTCCCGGTTCGGCGACGCCACCCGGCTGGCGCAGCGCTACCGGGTCGGCCGGGTCCTGCTGGCCGGCGACGCCGCGCACATCCATCCGCCACTCGGCGGCCAGGGCCTCAACCTCGGCATCCAGGACGCGGTCAACCTCGGCTGGAAACTCGCGGCCAAAGTCACCGGCTGGGCACCCGGCGGGCTGCTCGACAGCTACCACACCGAACGGCACCCGGTGGCGGCCGCCGTGCTGGACAACACCCGGGCGCAGATGGAGCTGCTGTCCACCGAGCCGGGCCCGCAGGCGGTGCGCCGGCTGCTCGCGGAGCTGATGGACATCGAGGAGGTCAGCCGTCGCCTGATCGAGAAGGTCACCGCCATCGGGATCCGCTACGACGTCGGCGGCGAGGACGGGGACGGCGGTGGCGGCTCAGCCCATGACCTGCTCGGCCGGCGGCTGCGCGACGTAGCGCTGACCGGTGGCCGCCGCCTCTACGAGCTGACGCGCGGCGGCCGAGGGCTGCTGCTCGACCAGACCGGCCGGCTGTCGGCGGCCGGCTGGGCGGACCGGGTCGACCACGTCGTCGACGCCAGCGACGAACTGGACGTACCCGCCGTCCTGCTGCGCCCGACGGCCACGTGGCGTGGGTCGGCGACGACCAGCAGGATCTGCTCCATCATCTGCCGCGCTGGTTCGGCACCGCTGACAACCGGCCCAGGTCCGCCGCGTCGACACCGTAAGGCCGGCTCGCGGCGGGATCGCCCGCTACCCTGGATGACGTGAGACGCAGCGAAGCCGAGGGTGGCATCGTGCCGTACCTGGCTCGGCCGGGTCGTCGCGCGGCAGTCGTTGCTGACCTCGCGCAGCTGCGCGGACCAGTCAGTGGTGTCGTCGAGCTGCCGCATCGGCTGCACTGGCAGCCCGACCGCCGGGTCAATCTCGACAACCCCGCACTGCTGCGGTGGATGTACGAAACCGTCCTGGTCGAGGCGGTCACCCCGGTCGAGCTGGTCACCTGGCTGCACGGCCCGACGCTGGTCCGGCTCTGGCTGGACCTGTGGGTTCCACGTGGCGTCAGACAGGCATGGGAGCAACGGCACCCGCAGCTGCGCACCACCCACCAGCCCGCCGCCGCGTGACATCAGAGGAGTTCCAGGCCGAGGTGGCACGGCTGGCGCTCGCCGTGGCCCAGCGACATGGCTTCGCGTTAGCAGGCGGACACGCGCTGATCGCATACGGCGTGGTGGACCGGCCAACCGAAGACGTCGACCTGTTCACGGACCAGTCCGGTGGGGTCACCGCAGCTGCCGACCTGGTGATGTCGACCCTGAGTCGTGCTGGACTGCACGTCGAGGCGGTCACGGATTCAGCCGACCTCGGCGACGTCTTCGACGGTTTCGAGCATGATCTCGTCGAGTGCGAGGTGCGTCGCGGGGACCAGACGGTGCGGCTGCAGATGGTGCGGTTCGACCGGCACCACCAGCCGGTCATGATGCAGATCGGGCCGGTGCTGCACCTTGATGACGTGGTTGCCACAAAGGTGGTGGCACTCGGTACCCGGGCTGCCCCTCGCGATTACATCGATACTGCCGCCGCCCTCGCCCGCTACTCCAGAAATCGGCTGATCGAGCTCGCCCGGCAGGCGGATTCTGGTCGCCACTGCTTCTCTACCTGGCCGAGGTTTGCGCCCTGACCCGCGCGGGCAGCCGGCCCGGTAGGTTGGGGCTGTCTCGGTGAGCGGCCACGTACGCATGGTCAGGTGGCCGGTCCACCGTGGCGCTGAGCGGACAGGGGAGGCCCCTCGGGTGAAGATCATCGCGTTGTCCTGCACACAGAAGCGTCTGCCGTCGCTGACCGACGCGTTGCTCGAGGCGGCGATCACCGGTGTCGTCCGAGAGGTGGGCGACGCGCAGATCGAGCGGATCCGGTTGATCGACCATCGCATCGCGATGTGCGAGGGCGAGGACACCTGCCTGGACCCCGAGGTGGGACGGTGCACACTCGACGACGACTTCGCGCAGGTCGTCGACCTGGCTGAGGGCGCGCAGGCGATGCTGCTCGCCATGCCCGTGTACGCGGGCAACGTACCGGCGGTGTTGAAGATCTTCCAGGAGCGGTTGAAGAGTTTCATGAACGCCGGGCAGCGCCCGTTCGGGAACCTGCTGGTGGGGACGATCGTGCATTCGCGCACGATGCTGACCGAGCCCGCGCTGGGTTCGTTGTTCCCGTGGTACCTGCGGCTACGGAACAGGAACGTGGCGTCGGCGTGCGTCACCCAGGGCGAGCATCAGGACCTGACCCGTACGGCCGCGGTCGACCTGTGTGTGGCGGTGGGCCGGCAGCTCGGCATGACGCTTGACGTCAGCCGGCCGCCGGCGCACGCGCGGACGGCGTTGCCGGTGGTTCAGTCGTCGGTCCGGCCCCGCTGCGGTGACCCGGCGGCGGCGTCGCCTTCCGGCGGGTGAGCGGACTCCGCGCGCCAGGTGCACCCGTCGCCGGCCTGGTCGCACGACACCGTGACGTCCGGTTCCACGTAGCGGGCGGCGATCGCCGTGTTGAGTTCCTGGCAGTACGGGCACGGTGACGAGAAGGTCAGCACGACGCCGGCGCGGGCGGCCCGTCTGCGGTAGCGGAGGATTCCGCAGTCGGCGTTGCGCAGCACAGTGCCGGACGGTTGGGGATCGCTGGTAACCGCCGAGTCGTACAGCAGCAGCTGGCTTTGCAGCCGGGTCATGAAGTGGTCGGTGGCGGACACCCCGGCCGGCCGTTGCGCCCGCAGCAGGTCGGCGGTGATCCGCGAGTTGGCCTGGATCCACGCGGCCAGGCCTTCCTCGCCGTGTTCTCCGAGGATGAACTCCTCGGCGGCGGCCTGAGCTTCGAAGAACCGCTGCCGCCACAGGTCGACCTTCTCGGCCGGGTCGAGGGGCGACGGTTCACCGGTCATCGTCGGTGTCCCTGCCGGCGGCGGCGTCAAGTTCGGCGAAGACCTCCTGGGCGACCCGCAGCCCGTTGTTGGCGACCGGCCAGCCGCCGTAGTAGGCCAGCTGGATGATGACTTCGATGATCTTCTCCCGCGACATTCCGAGGTGCAGGGCGGCGCCGATGTGCCCGCGCAGCTCCCAGTCGGTGCGCGCCAGGGTGACCGCGCTCAGCGCGACCAGTTCGCGTTCCTCGACGCTCAGGTGCGGGCGGGTCCAGATCTCACCGAACAGGTGGTCGACGGTGATCTGCAGGAACTCCGGGTAGGAACCGGGGCGCGGTTCGCGGCCGAAGACCTGCTGGAACATGGCCTCGCCCCGGTCACGGCGGGCAGCCGGCTGATCCATCGGTCAACTCCTTCGGGTCGGTGGGACAGTGGTCGTCGGTCGAACCGTGGTCAACGTCCACGCCGCCGCGAAGGCGACGGCCAGCAGCGCGGCGCCGCTGCCGAAGGCGGCCGCGACGCCCGCCTGCTCGGCGACGAGCCCGACGACGACCGAGCCGACGACGGCGCCGACGTCGGTGCACATCGAGAAGACGGCGACGCCGCTGCCGGCCCGGCCGGCGACGACGTCCCCGATCAGCGCGGCCGGTGCGGCGTTGAGCAGCGCCGACCCGGCCGCGTACGCGCAGAGTCCGACGACGAGCCAGGCGTAGATGTCCACGAACACCAGGGCGGTGATCGCCGTCGCGGCCAGCCCGGTGCCGGCGATCATGGCGGGTCGCCGGCCGGCCCGGTCGACGACCCGACCGGCCGGCATGATCAGCAGCGTCTGCACGACGGCGGAGCTGGTGAACGCCCACCCGACCCAGGTCACGTCATGTCCCCACGCGACGACGACTGTGGGGATCAGCGCGCCGCGCAGTCCGAACAGGACCCAGCCCTGCGCCAGCGCCGCCGTACAGGCCACCAGGTAGCGCCGGTCCCGCAGCAGGACCGGCAGTCGGACCACGTCACGGCCCGGTTGGGCGCCGGCGCCTGCTCGGGTACGCAGCACCGCCAGGGTCAGCACCGTGGCGGCCCGCTGACGCCGACGGCCGCCGGCCACAACCCCGTCCGGCGAGCCGCGCGGGCGGTTCTGCGCTGGGCGGTACGCCGCGGCGGCGACCGGGGCGGACCGTGGGGCGAAGCCGTCCTCGCTGAGTTCGACGAGGTCACCTCGGACGCGGAAGCGGTACGCTGGGCGGCCGGCGGCGTGTGGGTGTCACTGCGGGTCGGCCGGGGTCGGACGATGCGGGTGATCGGCCTACCCGGCGACGAGCTGACCTGCCGCGACGGCCTGGTGTACCGCAACGGTGCCGCGCTGGACGAGCCGTACCTGCCGGCCGGCACCTACACCGAATGCACGCCGGTGACCGTGCCCGCCGGCCAGGTGTTCCTGCTCGGCGACCACCGAGACGGCGCGGCGGATTCGCGGCACGACGGACCGTGGCGCCTCGACGACATCACCGGCCGGATGGTGGCCCGGCTACCGGGTTGAGCATCGTGTCGGCGGCGTCGGCCAGGACACGACGCGTCGTGGCGGTGCCGGTGTGGCCGGCGTCGCCGATGACGTGCAGCCGCGCGTCGGGCCAGGCCTGCGCGATCTCCCACGGGGTGATCGCCGGCCCGCTGACGTCGGCACGTCCGTGGATCAGCACCCCCGGGATTCCGGCCAGTTTCGGCACGTTGCGCAGGATCTCGCCGTCGGCGAGGAACGCGCCGTGGCCGAAGTAGTGCGCGCAGATCCGGGTCATCGTGAGCCGCTGGCGCAGCTCCCGGTCGGAGTACGCGCCCGGGTTGCCGTTGTGCTCCTCGGAGATCAGCGCGTCCTCCCAGGCGCACCACTCGTCGGCGGCCCGCTGACGTACCGCCGGATCGGGGTCGGCGAGCAGCTGGCCGTAGCACAGCAGCACCGGTTCGATCGGCGGCGCGCTGTCGGTCGGCGATGCGTAGCCGGGCAGGCCGGCGTGGGCGATGAACCGCTGCCACGCCTCGGGGAAGAACCGGCCGGCACCCCGGTACAGCCAGTCGACCTCGGACCGGCGGGTCATGGTGACCGCGACGAGGATCATGCCGCGTACCCGGTCGGGGTGGTTCGTCGCGTACGCCAGGGCCAGCGTCGCGCCCCAGGAGCCGCCGTACACGACCCAGCTCTCGACGCCGAGATGCGTACGTAGCCGTTCGATGTCGGCGACGAGGTGGGCGGTGGTGTTGGCGCTCAGGTCGGTGGCCGGGTCGGCCGCCGACGGAATACTGCGTCCGCAGTTGCGCTGGTCGAACAGGACGACACGGAAGCGCTCGGGGTCGAGCGTACGGCGGTGCCGGGGCGTGCACCCGCTGCCCGGCCCGCCGTGCAACACGACGACGGGTACGCCGTCGGGGTTGCCGCAGACCTCCCAGTAGATCCGGTGGCCGTCCCCGACGTCGAGCATCCCGGTGTCGTACGGCTCGGTCACGGCGTACTCCTCGTAGGTGCCGGCGGGTCGTCGGCGATGCTGTTGGGCATGGAGTACACGTCCAGAGTGCCGCGACCGCCGCTGGATGGGCTGATCGACGACCTCTACCACCCGGAGGGTACGCCGCCGTACGCCCGGTTGACGCTGCCGCCCACGCCGGCGGCGTTGCTCATCGTCAACCTCGGGGCGCCGTTTCGCATCCGCGCCGGCACCGACATCGAGACGGCCGAGTACGCCGACGGCTGCGTGGTCACCACGCCCACCCGCGCATACGACTTCAGCTACCCGGCCCGGACCCGGCCGGTCGGCGTGCACGTCAAGCCGTGGGGGCTGGCGCCGTTCCTGCCGATGCCGGCCGCCGAGCTGCGGGACCGGCCGGTGACGCTGGAACAGGTGTGGGGCCGACCCGCCGTCGCTGAGCTGCGAGACAGGCTGGCCACGGCGGACGGACCGGCCGAGATGCTGACGCTGCTGGAGCAGGAGCTGACCCGACGGCTGCGCGCGACCGCCGGCCTGGGGCTGGTCCGCCACACGAGCACCGTCATCACGGCGACCTGCGGGGCGGTGGCGATCGGCGGCCTGAGCACGGCGGCCGGTGTCAGCAGCACCCATCTGGTGCGGCGGTTCAAGGAGATCGTCGGCGTCACGCCGACCCGGTGCGTCGAGGTCCGGCGGCGGTTCCTGCGCGAGCATCCCGGCCATGTGCTGGACAGCTGACCGCTGCCGGCGGATTGATTTTCTACAAGAACGCCAGCTCACGACACGCTAACTTGAGGTATCCGGACGCAGAGGAGAGCCCCGTGGGCACGGTGGTCATGTACAGCTCGGTCTCGGTGGACGGCTTTAGCTCGGATGAGAAAGGCCAGCCCGGACCGCTGTTCGACTGGCTGTCCAGCGGTGACGTCCCGTTGGACGACAGCGGTGAGCTGAGGGTGTCGCAGGGCGTCCTACGACTACATCCGGCCGTACTGGGATCAGATCGGGGTGACGATCGTCGGCCGCCACGTCTTCGACATGACGGACGGCTGGGACGGCACGCCGCCAGCGGGGGTCGACCACGTGGTCGTCGTGACGCACCGGCCGGTGCCGGAGGGCTGGGACCCGGAGGCGCCGTTTCACTTCGTCGACGGCGTCGAGGCGGCCGTGGCTAGGGCGCAGGAGCTCGCTGGCGGCCGCTCGGTCGAGGTCGCCGCCGGCCTGGTCGACGAGGTACGCATGGACGTCGTGCCTGTCGTCTTCGGGTCCGGCAAACGCTTCTTCGGGTCGGTCGACGCGCAGCACCTGTTGGCCGATCCCGACGTGATCATTCAGGGCAACCGGGTCCTTCACCTGCGCTATCGGGTGCGCCGTCCGTCGGCCTGAGCGGCAGTAGAAGTCACGGCGGCAGGTGGGCGGTGGTGGCGAACTCGGCCAGTTTGAGGCCGTCACCGGTGTCGACGTAGCGGGTGATCGACGCGTTGGCGACCGGCGTGGTCGCGATGATCGCGTCGAGTTCGGTGAACGGCAGGCCGTCGAGGAGGTGGCGGGCCGCGATGACCACCGCGTCGTGGGCGACGACCAGGACGCGCCGGCCGGCGTGGTCGCGGTCCAGCTCGGCCAGGACGGCCTTGACACGCGCGACGACGTCGTCGAACGTCTCACCGCCGGGCGGGCGGTAGGCGTACGGCCCGTCGGCGGCGAGCCGGGCGGCTTCGGCCGGGAACCGCTGGGTGATCATCAGCGGGGTGAGCAGTTCGAGGTCGCCCATCAGCCGGTCGCACAGCCGTGCGTCGATGACCGCCTCCGGGCACGGCGAGCCGAGCGCGGCGGCGGTGCCGGCCACCCGGGTCCAGGTCTGACGGGCCCGCAGGTACGGGGAGCAGACGACCACGTCGGGCCGCTGGTCGGCGGGTCGGGTGGCAAGCCAGCGGCCGAGGTGGGTGGCCTGCTGCCAGCCGAGCGCGGTCAGCTCGATGTCGGCGTCGCGGCCGGTGAGACCGTGGTCGGCCACACCTCGGGCGTGGGCGTCGGCGAAGGCCGCGTTCGCGGTGCTCTGCCCGTGGCGGACGATGGTCAGCTGCGCGACGGTGTCCATCTGTTCATTGTGTCCGGTAGGCGCGTGATCCGGGGTCCCGGCACCGGGCAGCCGGCCCTGACCGCCGGTGATCGGGTCACCGGCGGTCAGGCAAGAACAGGTTCCCCGTCGCGCGGAGAGTTCTCGGTCCGTGCGGGTAGCGACCCTCAGATGCCGCAGCTCGACGCGGACCAGGACCGGCTCGGCGTGGCGCCCAGGTGGGTGTGGTCGCTGTGGCCGGGGTAGCCGGGGCCGAGGATGTTGCTGAAGCCGTGGTAGCGGGCCTGCTGGGCGATCCGACAGAACGAGGGCGAGCCGACCAGGTCGACGCCGTCGCCGTACAGGTGTCGGCTGTTGGAGGCGCCGCCGACCGCGCTGTTGCAGGAGTAGCTGCGGAAGCCGCTGCTGACATAGAGCGGTACGTTGCCGAGCGCGCGTCGCATGGCCTGGAGCTTCCACATCGACACGAGGGCGTTGAACTTGGCGGTGCTGGCGGACACCGCGCCACCGGACCAGCTGCTGTTGCAGTTGTTCAGCTCGGCGTAGCTGAAGTTGGCCGGAGTGCAGTCGTTGTCCTGGAGCGCGTAGATCTTGTTGAAGGTCTGCGGGCCGGCGACGCCGTCGGCGGCGAGGCCATATGCCTGCTGGAAGCGGATCACCGCTGACCGGGTGGCGGGGCCGTACGCCCCGTCGAGGGCGAGCACCGCGCCGTAGCCCGGGTAGCCCGATACGCGGATCTGTAGCTGTTTGACGTCGTTGCCGGACATTCCCTGGGACAGGGTGCGTCCCCAGGTGTAGCAGCCGTCGGCCTGGGCGGCACTACCGGTGGCGACGACGCCCGCGAGGGCGGTGGCGGCGACGACGGCGCAGGCGACGAGCATTCGGCCAGCCCGGTGGAGAGCAGTCCTCATCAGTCATTCCTATCGACAGTTGACGATCAACTCGACAGATCATGACCGGTCGATCACTCAGCGGTCAAGAGTCACTGCTTTCTGTTGTTTGTCCTGTGTGGTATCCGTATTTAGTGAGGAGCGTAGTGACCTGCTGACGTAACGTCCGGGACACGAAAGCGCCACGGGAATCCCCAATGTGGCGAGGATTCCCATGGCGCATGGAATGGGCAGTGAACCCGGGCAGATCAGGGGCGGGTCGTCACCGTGTCGACGAACCGCTGCCAGGCGGCGGTGCCGAAGGTGAGGATCGGGCCGGTGTGGTCCTTGCTGTCGCGTACGGCGACAGTGCGCGGGTGGCCGGCCACCTCGACGCAGTCGCCGTCGGCACCGGATCGGGTCGACTTTCGCCAGACGCCGTCAGCCTTCATCGGAGTCCTTCCATGGATACTCTGGCCTTCAGGCCGGGGAGGAAATGGAACTCCTGCGGAGCAGGGCAAAGATAGCCGATCCGCCGCCGGGGCGGATCGGCGTCCATCCACACGCCACCGCAGGGCTCACCGGTCGGATTGTTAGACTGTGGACTGTGTCCAGGACCGTGAAGCGGGCGTTCAAGTACCGCTTTTACCCGACCCCCGGGCAGGCGGCCGAGCTTGCCCGGACGTTCGGTTGTGTCCGGCTGGTCTACAACATGGCGTTGGCCGCCCGCACCGAGGCCTGGACATTGCGTCGGGAACGGGTCACCTACCACGCGACGTCGGCGTTGCTGACCGGGTGGAAGAAGAGCGACGAACTCGCGTTCCTCAACGAGGTGTCGTCGGTGCCGTTGCAGCAGGCGCTGCGGCACCTGCAGACCGCGTTCACCAACTTCTGGGCGAAACGCGCCGGGTATCCGACGTTCAAGTCGAGGAAGCGGTCGCGGCGGTCGGCGGAGTACACCGCGAGCGCGTTCCGCTGGCGCGACGGCCGGCTCACCCTCGCGAAGATGTCTGATCCGTTGGACATCGTCTGGTCGCGTCCGCTCCCGCAGGGGGTGGCGCCGTCCACGGTGACGGTGTCGCAGGACGCGGCGGGCCGCTGGTTCGTGTCCCTGCTCTGCGACGACTGGATCGAGCCAGCCCCGGCCTCCACCGCTGTGGTGGGGGTCGACGCCGGGCTCGACAGCCTGTTCACCCTGTCCAGCGGGGAGAAGATCCCCAACCCTCGGCATGAACGCCGTGACCGGGCCGCCCTCGTTCGCGCCCAGCGGAACCTCGCCCGTAAGGCCAGAGGTTCGGCGAACCGGGCCAGAGCCCGACTCGCGGTGGCCCGGATTCATGCCCGGATCGCCGACCGCCGCCGCGACCACCTGCACAAACTCACCACTCGGCTCGTTCGTGAAACCCAAACGATCGTGATCGAGGATTTGACCGTCCGCAACATGATGGCCAACCACAGTCTGGCCCGCGCCATCTCCGATGCGGGCTGGCGGCAGTTCCGGACGATGCTGGGGTACAAGGCGGACTGGTACGGCCGGGACCTGGTGGTCGTGGACCGCTGGTTCCCGTCGACCCGGCTGTGCTCGGCCTGTGGTGCTTTGGCTGAACACATGCCGTTGGCGGTCCGGTCGTGGACCTGCCGGTGCGGGCAGGCCCACAACCGGGACGTGAACGCGGCCCGCAACCTTCTCGCGGAGGGGCTCTCCGTGATCGCCTGTGGAGGCGGTGTAAGACCTCACCGGGAGTCCTCCTCTCGGACGGGGCGGTCGTCGGTGAAACAGGAACCCCGAGGGTGACCAAGGGAATCCCCGTCCTTTAGGCGGGGAGGAAGTCAACGTCGTACTCCTTGGCGATCCGGGTGATGAACTCGGTCGATTCTAGCGGTGTCAGGCAGAGCTGCCTGAGCGACGACCAGATGCCGTCGTACACCTCGATCTCGGTGGGTTTGTCGAGGTAGACGGCACCGCACGGGCCGTCGGAGTAGACGGTGGTCGGCTCGGGTGGGCGGACGCTGACCTTGGGGAAGGTCAGAATGGAGAACGACCCGACCTCTGGCCTGCTGGGAAGTCCGGCTGCGAAGGGGAGGACCCGGACGGTCACGTTGTGGCGTTGGGTGGCGACGGCGGCGAGGTGCCGCAGTTGACGCGCCATCGCGGCCCGATCCTTCGTCGGACAGCGAAGGGCTGCCTCGCCGATCACCACGTCGAGGTCGGGTGCCTGCGGGACGACGCGGGCGAGCAGCTTCTGCCGCTTGGAGCGGACTTCGATGCGTGCCTGCTGCTGGGCCTGGCTCAGGTCGGGGTTTCCGGTGGTGATGATTTCCGTCATGTACTCCAGGGATTGCAGCAGACCGGGGATGACATTCGGCTCGTACTTGCGGATCGTCGAGGCGGCGGCTTCGAGTCCGACGTACAGCTTGAACCATTCCGTGATGGCGTGGTCGTAGGCGTGGTACCAGCCGCGTGACTTGGTCTCGCGGGCCAAGTTGCGCATCGTCGTGATCGTTTCCGGGGGCGCGCCGTAGAGCCTGCACATCGCCTCGGCGTCGTTCGGGTGGATCGGCACTTGGCCGCCCTCGTACCGCCAGATGCGCGGCGGCGACCATTCGAGTGCCTTGGCCGCAGCGGCGACCGTGACATGTGCGTCTTCACGAAGCTCTCTCAGGTATCGGCCCAGTTGCCTGCGCGGGACAGTGCTGCCGGCGTCGTCCACGAAACCCCGTCCTCTCGTGTCGCGTAATGGTGGGTGGATGTTGGGTCCGAACCTACCGGTGCGAGATTGCGCTGAGCCAGATGGCGAATAAGCATGATGTGAAGGAAGAGTTCAGTGATCATGGGAAATGTGTTGTAAGAAGGGTTGACAAATGGGGTTGAGGTCCACACGCGACGGCGCGGTACGGTTCGCGCCGCGACACGCCCGGAACTGGCGTCGACTCGGCCGGTACTGCCGCTGCGGAATACGCTGGCCATGCCCCGACAGGTACCTGTCGTCGGCCATCGCGCCGTACCTGCACAACACGCCGGCTCCGCGTCCGAAGCCGACGGATCGGCCGTCGAACCAGTCGCCGCAGTGGGATCGCGGCCCCCGATGGAACCAACCCACCGAGTACGTGTGGGTCGCCGGACTGTTGACGCGCGGACAGCGCGCCCGAGTGAACGGGGCGCACTGATGCACATCGCGTCCCGCCCCAACTGGAATTGCCGCGAGTGCGGTACCGAATGGCCGTGCGAAAGCGCCAAGATCGAGATCATCGCCGACTGGGCCAACGACCGGATCGGGATGTGCGTCTACCTCGCCACCCTGATGTACGAGGCAATCGACGACCTGCTGGAATGCGACGCCGAGCAGCTCAGCCCGCCGGACCTGTACCGCCGGTTCCTCCGCTGGCCCGACCAGATCGCCGAATCCGAAGCGATTGCTCTCCTATCAGCGCGTCCCGGCGAGCCCTGACCGCTGTTGCCTCGTCCCCGCGACCGAGCCCGTCGAGTACGTCCGCCAACGTCTCCAGCGCTCTGACCAGGTCCCAGACGTACGCCATCGGAATCTGCTGGAACAGCTTCTCGTAGCGCTCGACTGACTCGGCCGCTGCGGTCAACGCCTCAGGTAGTTCGTACTGGTGAGCTGCCCGTACCCATGCTTCGGTCCAGAGTGATTTGGCGAGGTTGGGTTCGTAGGCGGCGGGGTTGACCTTGGCGAGCCGGCGGTAGATGTCTGTCGGCGGCTTCGGTGGTGGCGTCCAGGGCTTCGTCGCGGCGGCCCAGGTTCGACAGGTCGACGGAGAGGTTGGTCAGTGACGTGGCGAGGTTGGGTTCGTAGGCGGCGGGGTTGACCTTGGCGAGCCGGCGGTAGATGTCTGTCGGCGGCTTCGGTGGTGGCGTCCAGGGCTTCGTCGCGGCGGCCCAGGTTCGACAGGTCGACGGAGAGGTTGGTCAGTGACGTGGCGAGGTTGGGTTCGTAGGCGGCGGGGTTGACCTTGGCGAGCCGGCGGTAGATGTCTGTCGGCGGCTTCGGTGGTGGCGTCCAGGGCTTCGTCGCGGCGGCCCAGGTTCGACAGGTCGACGGAGAGGTTGGTCAGTGACGTGGCGAGGTTGGGTTCGTAGGCGGCGGGGTTGGCCTGGGCGAGCCGGCGGTAGATGTCGACGGCTTCGACGGCGGCGGTCAACGCTTCGTCGCGCCGACCCGCCTCCGACAACTGGTTCCCGAGGGTGCCAAGCAACAACGCACGCGTTGGCTCATCTGCGGTGGTCAGCCGATACGACGCAAGTCGCTTCGTGATGGCTGCCTTGGCGATGGCCAGGCGGAAATGCAGTCCTTGCGGCAGATGCGGCTCGATTGCTTCCAACACTGCGATATCGAGCGTGTCGATGTCGGCTATCCGCGCCAGGACGGTGCCGCCAGCGGCGACCGCTAACTCGGGGCGCTCACGCAACAGCGGAGAGAGCAGCCGGGACGCGACGTGCGGCCAGCGGATCGCTGCCTCGACCAGCATCCCCAACGCCGCTGCCGACCAGGGTGGCTGACCAACGCCATCCGGGTCGGCGCCGGTGATGAGCCTGGCGATCGCCCCACTGGACCATGGATCGGTAGGGGAGCCGGCCACCCCGTGACCGGGAAGCCGTAGCGCGATGAAGTCCTCGCCGAGCCGGTCCGGATACAGCGGCTCCAGCACCTTGTCCGGCTCGGCCGGCGGGTAGCAGACGGCATGGTCGGTCAGGACCTGGTCGGCGGCGTCCGGCGTGCACACTCCGGCCGTCGTCAACGCGGCCACGCCGTCGTCGTAGTCGAGCGGCCGGGTCAACGTCGCCGTGCACACCGTACGGTTCAGCACCTGCGGGGTCGTGACGAAGCTGGTCCGCTGTTCGTACAGCTTGTGCCAGTGGTCGACCTCCCGGCTCAGCAGGTAGGCCGACAGGTCCCGATCACCGGTCGGTGCGGTCCGCTGGCGCGCGACCGCGTCGACCGCGACCAGCGCCGCCATATGGACGACCAGGATCTGCCGGTACGCCTCCCCGCTTGCCAGGTCAGCCGGTGGGTGGACCGGGCCGTCGTCGATGCCGTACGCGTAGGCGAACCGGTCGGCGGCCTCGGTGAAGATCTGCTGCCGGTTCGAGGGTCTGTCGGCGGCCGGGGTCAGCGCGGTGACGTCGGCCGCGTACCCGAGTGTCGTCAGGTCATGCTGATACGGCCACAGTGTCGACTCCGGTCGGGCGAGCAGCAGCAGCCGGGTCGGCACACCCTGGCGCAGCAGCCGGTCTTTGAACAGGTCTCGCAGGTCTTCGGCGGGCCAGCGTTCGGCGTAGTCGACGATCACCAGCAGACCACGCCCGGTTGCCTCGGTGGTCTCGGGTGGGTCGTCGGCGGCGAGTTGGCTGCGGTGGCGGGCGACCGTGACGGCCTAGCCGGCGACGATGCTGTCCGCGCCGAACTGAGCCGCGAGCCGGGTCTTGCCCTGCCCACCCGGACCGTGGAGCAGCCGCACCGCCACACCGCGCGCCGGGTCGTCGCGCCAGGCGGCCAACTCGGCGCGGTCGCGGTCGCGCAGGGCGGTGAACGGCACCACCTGGTTGTTGGCGGCGAGCAACATGCTCGGCTGGTCGACCAACGTACGCGGGTCCGGCGGCTGCGGCGGCTGCCACTGCTCCACCCGGTACGCCAGCCGTTGCTCGTAGATACTGATGTGCTGGTCACCGGCGGCCTGGAACACCTGCCCGTGGCCGCTGGCCTCGCCGTGCAGATGGGTGTCGGGTCGCGTCACCGCTCGGTGATGTGCTGGTCGCGGCCGGCCTGAGAGACACGGGCGTTGTCCCGCGCGGTGGCGGTCATCGTGATACTGCCGACCTGCTGCTGGTCGGCCGGCGGAAGCAGGGGAGTGAGAGTGTCGTCGAGGAGGCGACGCAGCTCGGTGGCGAGCGCCGGATCCTGGCGGATCAGCCGCTGCAACTTGCGCTGCCAGTCGTCGACCAGGCCCCGCTCGGCGTCGGTGTCACCGTCACGGCGGGCGGTCAGGACCTCCTCGCGTACCTCGGCCAGCTCGGCGGCGACGGCGTCGGCCTGCTGCGGGCGTACCCGCCGCCACAGCGCGACCGCCCCGTCACGAGCCTTCTCCCACGCGTCCGTCGCGATCGCCTGGATCAACGCGGCACCGGCCGCCGCCGCGACCGGGTCGATGTCCACCATGTCCGCCACTCCGTCCGTCCGAGGTGGCAACCACAGTAGACCCGTACCGCCAGCGGGTCAGACCGCCGCGCTGTCGGATCCGCTACAGCGGCGTGCCGGACCGCCCAAGGAGTGATGGAAGCGGGCCGTCACTCCGGTTCCGGTGTCGCGTCCACCGGGACGCGCACCACTCGCCGTGTCCCGAGGTCAACCTTCCAGCCAGATGGCCATTCGCCGTCGTCATGATTGCCGTCACCGGCGACCGCACCGTCGAACGAGAGTCGCTTCTCGAAGGTCGATCTGAAGAAGAGCGCCCCACCGATGAACTTTACTCCCCCGAAGAGTGCGTTTCCGCTGAATTTTGTTCCCAAGAAGCTAGCCATGCCGTGAAATGTTGCTCCGCCAACGCGGTTGTAGCCGCCAGAGCCGATTACGGTTCCGGCGAACCTGGCAGTGGCGCCAAATCGAGCCCCATCGAAGGATGCATCGCTAGTAAATGTTGCACGGTTGAACCGAGCGGAGTCGGTGAATTTTGCCCCATCGAAGGAGACTTTGCCAGCGAAAGTAGTGCCGTCGAACCGCGCAAGCCTGGCAAATTGCACAGCTGTAAACCAGGCGGTACTGCTGAACGTCGCGCCGTCGAACCGAGTAAGTCCAGCGACCGTTGCCCCATCGAACTGGGCGTCACCCGTGAACGTCGCCCTGTCAAACACGGCGACGTCGCTGAATGCTACCTCGCCGAAAGTGGCAATGCTGTTAAAAGTTGCCGTGTCGAACCTGGCCTCACCGGTAAACGTCGCCCGACCGAACCAGGCCGCGCTGTTGAACATCGCCCCGTTGAATCCGGCGAGGCCAGCGAACGTCGCCCGGCCGAACCAGGCAGTGCCGTTAAACGTCGCACTATTGAACAGCGTGTCGCCGATGAACCTCGCCTCACCGAACCTGGCGTCGTTTAGGACGCAGTTGGCGAAGTCGGCGTCAACGAGGGTGGCCTCGGTGAGGTCGACGGTCATTCCGGTCCAGTATGCCGAGCTCGGGGTGTCATCCGGCGTCGTCGGCCGCAGGTGGCGGGCGAGGATACGCTGGGCGGCCAGCCGTACCTGGCGTTCCTCCCGGGGGTCAGGTTGCGTCAGCTGATCCGGTCCCGCCGTGTTCGAGGCGTCTTCAGCGCTGCGCTTCCCAGCCGGTGGGATGTACGGCATGCGCAGGTAGGCGCAGACGACTTCGACGATGCTCTGCCGGTGCACCGGGTTGTCCTGTGCGAGGCGTTCCAGCGCGTACAGGCCGGCCAGGCGTACGGGTGCCTTGTCGGAGCCGAGCTGCTCGGCGGCCTTGACATACAGTTCGGTGACCCGTTTCTCGCCCGCGTCGTACTCGGTGGCCTGCTGGGTCCGTTCGGTGACCTGCTGGCGGCGCAACGCCAGCAGCAGCGCGGCAGCGGCACCGGCACCCGCGCCGACAGACAGTCCGGTACGGATCGTCTCCACCCGCAGCTGCGCCGCCTCCAGCGGCGTACCGACACCGGCCGGGACGGTGGCCTGCAGCGCCCACACCGCCGCCCAGGTGATGCCGGCGACGACCAGCGCGCCGGCCACGATCATCCAGGTCGGCAGCGGACGCAGTGGACGCTGCGGCGGTACGGGCGCCGCCGACGATTCGCCCGCCAGCCGCGACCGCCGCCACAACACCCAACCGACTGCCAGGCCGGTCGCGCCGGCCACGGCGAGCAGCAGCACCAGCCAGTGGCCGACGACCATCCGGCCCAGCGCCGACCACAGTCGCCCCGGGAGCAGCAGTGCGGCGGCGGCGAGCAGGGCCAATGCTCCTACGGCTGCCGGCGTCGCCGCCTGCCAATGCTTGATCACCCGCATGTCCCGCCGTCCGCTGGAAGCCGTCCGCTGTCGGGCCACCACAGTAGAGCCGTACTGCCAGAAGGGTCGGACCGGCGCGGTGTCGGATGCCTTACGGCGGAGGTGTCACAGCGGGGTGGGCAGGACGCGGACGGCGGCGGTGCGGGACCATTCCGCCAGCAGCAGGGTGGCGTCGTCGTCGGGTGCGCCGCCCCGGTGGTCGGCGACGGCGCGGGCGAGTCGCCGTACCGCCTCGGGGGCCGGCAGCCCGGTCGCGGCCTGCCGTTCGGCGAGGTCAGCCAGGCGAGGCAGGCCGAACGGGTCGCCGGTGCGCACTCCGGCCTCGGGCACGCCGTCGGTGAACAGCAGCAGCTGGTCGCCGGGTTCGAGGATCTCCTCGCCGACACGTTCGGCGGTGTCGGGGATGCCCAGCGGCAGCCGGCGGCCGGCGCGCAGCTCCCGGACCATTTTCCCGCCGCGCAGCAGCAGCGGCCTCGGATGCCCGGCGTTGACGTAGCGCAGCAGGCCGGTCTCCAGATCCAGGTCGGCGAGGAACGCGGTGACGAACCGGGCGTCGCTGAACTGGTCGGTCAGCGCCGCGTCGGCGGTGCGGCCCTGGGTGACCAGGTCATGGCCGCAGCGGCGGGCCGACCGGACGGCGGCGATCACCGTCGTGCAGGCCAGACCGGCTTTCAGGCTGTGCCCGACCGCGTCGAAGATCGCCACGAAGGCGTGGTCGCCGTCGATGGCGTAGTCGAAGCCGTCGCCGCCGACGTCGTAGCAGGGTTCCAGTACGGCGCTGACGGTGATCCGCCCCGTGGCGGCGGTCAGCGGCGGCAGCACCTGCGACAGCAGTTCCCCGGCGACGGTCGCCGGCCGGGACCGGCCGACCAGCCGCAGATGGTCGCCTTTCGGCCGGGTAGCGGTGATCAGATGCCCGATCAGCCCGGCGACGGTTTCGCAGCGGCGGCGGGTGTGCCGGCCGTCGGCGACGGCCGCATCGTCGAAGACGTACTCGATGACGCCGAGCCGGTCGGTGCCGTCGACCATCGGAATCCACCAGGCCGGGGCGTTCAACGCCGGGATCGATTCGACCAGGGTGAACGAGCGCCCGGCGACGGATCCTTCGACCGGTTGCGGCTGCGGGTCGGCCCGCCCCGGCACCGGTACGGGCCGCAGCGTGTGCTGCTCCTCGTCGGCCAGGTAGATGGTGGCGTGCACGCCGAGGGAGGCCATCACGTCGGCGAACGCGCCGCCCAGTTCGTCGGGCTGGAACAAGTGGGAGCGCAGCAGCACGTCGCTGAGCGCGTCGAGCCACTGTCGTTCCGGCGTGCGTTCCATGGCCGCCACCCTACGGCCTGCCCGATCCGGATCCACGGCTACATCTTTCTATCTGGAGTCGGTCGTGTGGACCGCGCCGCGTACCCGCGCGGTGTTCGGAGTGCGCAGCGAACAGGACGCCCTGACCACCCGGGCCCTGGCGTTCAACCAGGGCTTCTACAACCTGTTCCGCGCTCATCCAGGGGCTGCCGCCGCTGCTGGGTGTGGTCGCCCTGGCGGTCGGGTTCGCCGGCTGACCGGGCCGGCTCACGGCTGAACCACTCCGTACGGCAGGCCAGTCGGAAACCGGTGGCCTGCCGTCGATGTCGGGTCACGAACACCGAATGTGTCACTGATCCGACGATTCGTCGGCGCAAATGGCGCCGTACCGCTGCATTTTTCAGCCGGACAGGGCCTGTGCGGACGGAAACCTGGTCGGCAAATGGTTCGCGGCGCTGCCGGCGGCCGTGACACGGTGTGCCTCGCCCGACACCGGAGGGCGAACCGCAACCACGCCTGAGGAGACACCTCGTGAACACCAGCAGAAGGACGGTCCTCGGCCTGCTCGCCACCGCGGCGGTCGCCGGACCCCTGGCGACGCTGCCGGCCACCCCGGCGGCCGCCGCCGACATCTACACCTCGAACACCGACCTGTATTCGGACCCGAACCTGGCCGAAGGGGTCGACTACGCCCGCCGCTACCGCCGGCATCCGCTGCTCGACAACTCCGACGCCACCGCGACGCCGTTTCCGCGTACCGCGATCATCGCCCCGCACGGCGGCGGCATCGAAGGCGGCACGTCGGAGCTGTGCCTGGCGATCGCCGGCTACCACCCGGCGAACCTGGCGGCGACCCCACCGGCCGGCCCGACGTACGACTACTGGATGTTCGAAGGCATCCGCTCGTCGGGCAACGCCGAACTGCACGTCACCGCCAGCCACTGCGACGACGTCCCGGCGTTGTCGGTGGCGGCCGGCGCGCTGAACGTCGTCACCCTGCACGGCTGCACCCCGGGCACCGCCGGGCTGCCGTCGAACGCGCAGGCCGTCGCCGTCGGCGGACGCAACGCGGCGTTGCGCGCCGCGCTGATCACCGCCTACACCGCGGCCGGGATCACCGCGTTCGACGCCACCGGCATCCCGGCGATCGCCGGCACCGCCACCGACAACATCGTCAACCGGACGCTGCTCGGCATGGGCGCCCAGCTGGAGCTGACCACTCCGCTGCGCTCGGCGATGTTCGGCACCAACACCCGTTCCCAGCGCAAGCACACCACCAACACGCTGTTCTGGGACTTCGTGGCGGCCACCCGCACCGCCATCGCGCAGATCGAGGCGACGCAGCCGATCCTGTGACGCCACCGCGACACCCCGCCCCGCTCCCGGGTCACAGCACCCGGGGCGGGGTGTTGCCGGCGGCGACGATCGCCCGGCGCATCGGCACCGCCAGCAGCAGCACGAACCCGACCACAAAGAAGATCAACAACGAGACCAGGCCCACCCGGTACGAGTTCGTCAGCTGGAACACGATGCCGAAGGCGAGGGGCCCCAACCAGCTGGTGCCCTTGTCGCTGATCTCGTAGAAGCCGTAGTACTCGCCTTCTTTGCCGGCCGGGATCAGCTGGCTGAACAGTGACCGGCTCAACGCCTGGCTGCCGCCGAGGACCAGGCCGATCGCCGCGCCGAGCGCCATGAACTGCGCCGGCGCCTCGGCCGGCAGCCGGAACGCCGCCACGATCACCCCGGTCCACAGCACCAGGCTGCCCAGCACCGTCTTCCACGCGCCGATGCGCTGTGCGACCGCCCCGAGCAGCAGCGCCCCACCGAACGCTAGGAACTGCACCAGCAGGATCGTCACGATCAGCGTCGACTGGCCCAGCCGCAGCTCCTCGGTGCCGTACTGGCTGGCCAACGCGATCACCGTCTGGATGCCGTCGTTGTAGACCAGGAACGCCAGCAGGAAGAACAACGTCAACGGGTACGTCTTCAGCCCGCGCACCGTACGGCCCAACTGTTTGAACCCGTCGGTGAGCACGTTGCCGCCCGGCCTCGCGTCGGCCGCCGGATGCTCCCGCAGCCAGGCGAGCGGCACCAGGGTGAACACCGCCCACCACACCCCGGCCGACACGATCGACCAGCGGGCCAGGTCCAGGGTGCGCTGCGCGTCACCGTCGACGCTGAACGACTGCACCACCACCAGGTTGACCGCCAGCAGCAGCCCACCACCGAGGTAGCCGAGCGCCCAGCCCCGGCTGGAGATCCGGTCGCGGTCGTCGGGGCCGCCCAGCTGCGGCAGGAACGAGTTGTACACCACCACGCTGGCGCCGAACGCGATGTTGGCCAGGACGAACAGCCCACCGCCGAGCAGGTAGCGGTCCCCGGTGACGAACACCATCGCGACGGTTGCCCCGGCGCCGACGAACGCCGACACCGCCAGCAGCCGCTTCTTGTGCATCGACCGGTCGGCCAGCGCGCCCATCACCGGCAGCACCAGCACCGTCAACGCCACCGACAGCGACACCAGGTACGGGAAGTACGCCCCCGGCGCCACCTCGATACCCAGCGGGTACACGGACCCGGTGCACTCGTCGGCGTCGGCCGCGCAGCCGGCGGCCTGTTTGGTGACCGTGGTCAGGAACGGCCCCAGGAACACGGTGATCACCGTCGTGGAGAACGCCGACATCGCCCAGTCGTAGAAGTACCAGCCGGTACGTTCCCGCCGGGTGCTCGACGGCGCCGCGCCGGGCGGCGCCGACGACGGTGGTACGGGCGCGGGCCCGCTGGGCGGCCCGCTGGGTGGCTCGGTGGGGTCGGCCATCGGATCCTTCACTGTCGGTCAACGGGCGGCGGGGTCCGCGTCGACCCGCCGGTCGGGCGGCCAGTGGCCACGGGCGAGGTACACGTCACGCAACACTTCGACGTGATCGGTCATGATGCCATCCACCCCGAGGTCCAGTAACTCGTGCATCCGGGCGGGTTCGTCGATCGTCCAGACATGCACCTGCAACCCCAGCCGGTGGCAGTACGCCACGAACCGGGCGTCGACCACCCGTACCCGGTTGAACCGCACCGGCACCTGCGCGGCCACCACCGACGGCGGCAGCCGCAACCGCCGGCCGGTCAGCGACCCCACCCGTAGCCGGGTCACCGCCTGCATGCCCAGCGACGTCGCCACCCGACCGCCGGTCGACGTCCGCAGCCGGTGCAGCCGCCGGTCGGAGAACGACGCCAGCAGCACCCGGTCGGCGGCGGCGCACCGGTCGACCGCCGCCAGCGTCGGCTCCACCCCACCGTCGGCCTTCACGTCGACGTTGAACCGCACCTGCGGCCAGCTGTCGAGCACGTCGTCGAGCCGCGGCACCACCGACGCCCCGCCGACCCGCACCGTGGCCAGGTCCGCCCAGCGCAGCCGCGCGATGCTGCCCCGGTCGCCGGTCACCCGGTCCAGCGTCGGATCGTGGAACACCACCGCCACCCCGTCGGCGGTGCCGTGCACGTCGGTCTCCACGTACCGGTAGCCGAGCCCGACGGCACGGCCGAACGCCTCGGCGGTGTTCTCGTCACCGCGGGCCGCGCCGCCCCGGTGCGCGAACGCGATCGGAGCCGGCGAGTCCAGGTACGCGAACCGGTGCGACACGCAGCGCAGTATGCCCGCCGCCGGCAACCTGCGGGCGTACGGCAGGTTGCGCGACGTCGACCGGTCACCGGCCGGTGACCGGTGCGGGCCGCCGCGACGCCGGCAGTAGGGTGCCCCCATGCGGGCACTCGGCATCGACTTCGGCACCTCGAACACGGTGGCGGTGGTACGCGGCGGCGACGGCCGGGTCCGGCCGCTGCTGTTCGACGGCACCCCGCTGCTGCCGTCGGCGGTGTACCGCGACGCCGACGGGCGGCTGCTCGTCGGCGCGGACGCGCACCGCCGCGCCCGCATCGACCCGTCCGGGTTCGAACCCAACCCGAAACGCCGCGTCGACGACGGCACGGTGCTGCTCGGCGACGCCGACGTTCCGGTACCGCAGCTGATCGCCGCCCTGCTGCGCCACGTCGCCGCCGAGGCCCGCCGCCAGCTCGGCGGCGTCGACGAGGTCCGGCTGACCCATCCGGTGCGGTGGGGGGAGCGGCGACGAATGGTCCTCGTCCAGGCCGCGCACGCCGCCGGGCTGCCCCGCCCCACGCTGATCGCCGAACCGGTCGCCGCCGCCTCCTACTACACGTCGGCGCTGGGCGCGGCCATACCACCCGGCCGGGCGTTGGCCGTCTACGACCTGGGCGGCGGCACCTTCGACGCCGCCGTGGTCCGGCGTACCGCCACCGGGTTCGACGTGCTCGCCGAGCAGGGCCTGGCCGAACTCGGCGGACTCGACTTCGACCAGGCGCTGGTCGAACATCTCGGCGGCGTCTACTCGCCCAGCCGGACCACGGTGTGGAACGGTCTGGTCGCGCCGGCCGACACCGGGTCGCGGCGGGCCCGCGCCCTGCTCTACGACGACGTCCGCGGCGCGAAGGAGACGCTGTCCCGTACGGTCAGCGCCGACGTGCACCTGCCGGCGCTGGACATCGCCGCCCACGTCACCCGCGACGAACTGGAGTCGCTGATCCGCGACCACCTGGCCCGTACCGTGACGTGTCTGGCTCAGACGGTCGCCGCCGCCGGTCTGGCACCGGCCGACCTGGCCGGCGTGTTCCTGGTCGGCGGTTCCAGCCGGATCCCGCTCGCCGCGCAGCTGATCCACTCCGGGTTGGGGGTGGCACCGACCACCCTGGAGCAGCCGGAGACCGTCGTCGCCGACGGCTCGCTGCGCCTCGGTGCCGCCGCCCGCGTCGACCTGCCCGGCCCGCGTCCACCGGCGCCGATGCCTCCGCGTCCGGCCCCGATGTCACCGGCGCCGATGCCGACGCCGGTGTCACCGCAGCCGATGCCGATGCCGCCGTATCCGGTGTCGGCACCGGCGGCGCAGGGCCGCGCCTGGTACGACGAACACGGCCCGGTCCTGGTGGCCGCACTGGCCACCATGGTCGGCATCGCCGTCGTAGTCGTCGTGGTGCTGCTGCTGTAGGGCTGACGACACCCCGCCCGCACGGCCCCGGCGTCCCCGGCCGGTCCGGTACAGTGCGCCGGTGCAGACCGACACCCTGACGGCGACCGGCCGTCTGGTCCGTGCGTCGGCCGCCGTCGTGGTGTTCGCACTGCTGGCCGCAGGCACCCTGTGGGGCACCGACGACCATTTCCCGTTCGGACCGTTCAGCATGTACGCCGGCGTCAACGGCCCGAACGACCCGGCCCCGGACACCCGGGTCGAAGGCGTCGACGCCACCGGACGGACCCTGGTGCTCAACGAACACAACGCCGGGGTACGCCGCGCCGAGGTCGAAGGACTCGAAGCGGCCTACGTCGACGACCCGGGACGGCTCGAACTGATCGCCGACAGCTACGCGCGGATGAACCCCGACGCGCCGCCGATCGTCCGGGTCACCGTCATCGTACGGCTGCACGAGATCCGCAACAGTTCCCTCACCGGGCAGTGGCACGACGAGACCCGCGCCGTCTGGCAGCGACCGTGATCAGCCGCTGGTTGTTCGCCGCCGTCCCACTCGGGCGGGTCGCCGCGCTGCGGACCGTCACCTACCTGTTCATCGTGTTCGACCTGCTGGTCTACATGTCGTGGGTGCGTACCCGCGGTGACGTGCCGGCCGAACTGTACGAGCCGCTGGCGTTCGCCCGTTTCCTGCACCTGCCGGCACCGACCGGCGTCGTCGTCGACCTCATCTGGTGGTCGCTGCTGCTGCTGGCGCCGCTGGCCGCGACCGGCCGGTTCCCGCGGACACTCGGCTGGTCCGTCTTCGCGTTCTACTTCGCGTGGCTGATCGTCGCGATGAGCTACGGCAAGGTCGACCACGACAAGTTCGCGTTCCTGCTCGCGCTCGCCGTGCTGCCCACCGTCGGCGCCGCCCGGCACGGCGACCACCGGCCCAGCCAGGCCGCCGGCTGGTCACTGCGGATGATCCAGGTCGCCGTGGTGTGCACCTACTTCTTCGCCGCGTACGCGAAGATCCGCTTCGGTGGCTGGGGCTGGCTGACCGGCAGCGTCCTGGCCCGCGCGTTCCTGCGCCGAGGCTCGGAGCTCGCCGACCTGATCGCCGCCGTGCCGTACGCGCTGATCGCCGCACAGATCGGCATCGTCGTGTTCGAGGCGCTCAGCCCGCTGGTCTTCCTGACCCGGGGCCGGCTGCGGTACGCGGTCGTCGGCTTCTTCTACTCGTTCCACCTGCTGTCGTTCGCCACCATCTCCATCTCGTTCGCCCCGCACCTGGTGGCGATGGGCGCGTTCCTGCCGCTGGAGAAGGTCCGACCGGTCGTGTGGGTACGGCGGCTGGCCGGCCGTGACCGAACCTTGGACCGCCCCGACGGTGACGGCGGTCACGATCGCGGGCCGGGCGGTGATCCGCCACGCCGGGCCGGCCCCGGCGCGGACACGTCGGCTGTGCGGGATCGGACACATCCGGTGGCACCGGCTGGCGCCGACGCGGGACAATGATCGTATGAGTGACGCCAGCGCACCCTCGGGCACCTTCGTCTACGACGGCGACTGCGCGTTCTGCACCATGTGCGTCCGGTTCATCGAACGCCGGGTGCCCAACAACGCCACCGTCGTGCCGTGGCAGTGGACCGACCTGGCCGCGCTGGGGCTGACCCGCGACCAGGCAATGACCGCCGTGCAGTGGGTGCCGGCCGACACGGCCGGCCCGGCCGCCGGGCCGGCGGCGATCGCCGGGCTGCTGCGCACCAGCAACCCGCTGTGGCGGGCCGCCGGGGCCGTCCTCGGGCTGCGCCCGGTCACCGCCCTGGCCTGGCCGGTGTACCGGTGGGTCGCCGACAACCGGCACCGGCTCCCCGGCGGCACCGCCGCCTGCGCCGTACCGCCGGCCGCGGCACGCTGACCCTGCCGCCCGGTCGGTCGGCTCCGGGACCGGGCGGTCTCCTGATCCCGCCCGGTCAGCTCCCGGACCAGAACCGGGCCAGCGCGCCGGTCGCCGGGTCGTCGCTGGCCAGCAGCGCCGCCCACAGGTCACCGCCGGCGGCGGCGTCCACCCCCGCGTAGCCGGCCAGGTCGACGGGGTCGACCGGGTCGACGTGCGGTGCTGGCCCGCCGACCGGCCCGCTGTCGCCGAGCAGCTGCGGGTCCGCCCACGGCCAGCCGTCGACCGGCGTCGGCACCCCCGCCGGGTCCAGCAGCGGCGGGAACTGCGCCTCCGGCCACCCGTCGGCCCCCGCCGGCACGTCCGGGTCGACGCCGGGCGGCGGCTCCGCCGCCCCGAAACCCTCAACCTCCGTCGGCGCCGCACCGAACCCGGCGTCCACCGGCTCCGCCGGGTCCGCGCCGGACAGGTCGTCGCCGTAGCCCAGCGCCGGCACCGCGTCACCCCCGCCGTACCCGCCGTCGCCGAATTTGCCGTCGTCGGCGATGCCGCCGGTCAGGTCGTCGCCGTCCGGCGGATCTGCCGCCCCGAACCCCTCCACGGCCGGGCCGCCCGACCCGTCGTCGACCGGACCACCCAGATCGGCGGTGTCGGCGTCGTCACCGGTCGGGTCGTCACCGGTCCAGTCACCGAACTCACTGGTCATCGCGGCACCACCTCCGCTGTCGGGGTCAACACCCGGGCCCGGGCCAGCACCTCGTCGACCTGCTTCACCCGCGCCCGGACGGCGTCGCGGCGGGCCTGCGCCGCCGACCGCCGCCGCGCCCGGTCCGCCTTGTCCCGCGCCAACGCCGCGTCGATATCGGCGATGTGCGCGTCCAACTGCGCCAACCGCCGCTCCACGGCGTCGTCCAACGCCACCGTCAACGCGTACTGCAGGTCGGTGAACCGCTGCGCCAACTCGTCGGTCAACGCCGCCCGCGCCTCGCCGAGCACCTCCCGCAGCCACACCCGGGCCTGCTGCCGGTCGCTGGCGACCCGCCGCCGGAACAGGATGAACGCGCCGGCGGCCAACCCCAGACCGAGCCCGGCGACCGGGATCAGCAGCCCACCGCCGACCAGCGCCCCGGCGCCCAACGCCGACGCGCCCGCCGCGACCCCCCGGCCGGCCATGAACGCCATCCCACCGGCCGACAACGCCACCATCACGTTGTCACCGCCGCCGCCGTCACGCCGCGGCCGGGTCGCCAACGCGTGCCGCAACGTGCCGTTGATCCGCTGCAGCACGAACTGCAACTCGGCCGGCGCGAACACCTGCGCCAACGTCCGCTCGGCGACCTTGTGGAACCGGAACCGCAGATCGTGCGACAACTGAAGCGACAACGCGTGCAACGCCCGGTCCACCTCTGCCGGCAGAGCTTTCAACGCCTCCCCGCGGGCCGCGTCGATCCGGGTCAGGAACTGCTCCTGCAACCCGCCGACCGCGGTCCGCAGCCGTCCCGTCGCCTCCACCCGGGCCCGCTGCGTCTCCGTGTTCAACGCCAACGACCACTGCCGCGCCTCGGTCCGTTTCCGCGCAGCCAGGCCGGCCCGGTCCCGTTTCACCCGCTCCACCTCGGCCGGATCCGGGTCACACGCGGCGATCCGCTCACCGGCGGCCAGATCCAGCCGGACCAGTTCGCTGCGCACCGTCCGCAGCACGTTCGCCTGGGCCAGCAGATGCCCGTTGCCGGCCAACCCCACCAACGCGTGCTGCAGCGGCGCCACCCGCGACTCACCGACCAGCTCACCGGCGGCCTCCGCCGGCAGCGTCAACGCCAACTCGGCCAGCCGCGCCGACACCGGGAACCAGGCGGCCGACGCGAACCTCGGCGCGTGCGCCTGCAGCTGCGCCCGGTTGTCAGCCAGGATCGTCCGCCACCCCGGATAGGCGTCGACCTTCGTCAACGCGAACACCACCACGTCGACCCGTTTACTCGCCTCGATCAGGAAATCCAGCTCCGGCCGGGTCAACGGCGTCGACGCGTCCACCACGAACAGCAGGGCCGCCGCCCGCGACACCGCGTCCAACGCGATCTCGGTGTGCGCCGGATCCAACCCGCCGGCACCCGGGGTGTCCACCAACGTCAGATACTGCAGCAGCGGCGCCGTGCAGGTCACCGCGATCCGTCGCGGCGGGCGCATCCCGTCCGGCAGCGCCGCCGACACCGTCGCCCAGTCCGCCAACCGGTCCACCGGCACCGGCACCGGCTCGTCGTGGCCCGGCGCGTACGCCTGCGCCGACGTCGTCGCCCCGTGACCGAACTCCAGGTACGCCGACGTCGCCACCGCCGCGTCCACCGGCGACAGGCCCGTCACCCCGATCAACGCGTTCACCAGTGAACTCTTGCCCCGCTTCGTCTCACCGACGACCACCACCGACGGCCGGGTCACCTCCCGGCGCCGCTGCGCGTCGATCTCCGCCGCCGCCTCCGCGTCGACGGTGCGGACGAACCCGAGACACGTGTCGACCGCCCCGGACAGCAGCGCACCCAACGCCGCCGGGCCGCCGCTCACCGCGACCCCGCCCGCACCTGCTGCGACAGCAGATGAAACCCCCGGTGGGCGACCAACGCCACCCGCGACTGCGCCGGCGACGCCCCGGCGACCGCGAACACCCGCCACCGGGTCGCCGCCTCCACCGCCGCCGCCGACAACTCCTGCGCCGCCGCCGCCGGCAACTCCAGCACCCACCGCGGATCCGCCGACAACGCCAACCGGGTCAACTCTCGCTCCATCGGCTCCGGCAGCTCCACCGCTCCGGTCGTCACCTGCTGCGCCACCTCCAGCAGCCGCAGCCGGTGGTACTCCGGCTGGTGCAGCAGCCGCTCCACCGCGTCCCGCAGCAGCTCCCGGTCACCCGGATGCGCCGTGTGGCTGGCCACCTTCTCCAAAGACGACAACGCCCACCCGGCCTTGATCGCATCGGTACGCCACCGGAACGCCTCATCCAACGTGTGCCGCAGCCGCGCGAACCCCGACGCCGCGTACAACGCCCGCACCAGATCCCCCGACGCCAACTGCGGCGACGCCTGCAGCTGCGCCACCGCGAACCCCACCCCGTACAGGTCCAGCAACGCCAGCAGCCGCTCACGCTGCCGCCGCGGCACCGGAGCCTCCCGCGACACGAACAGGTCCACCGACGCCAGCAGCACCGCCCGCTGCGCCGCCGGTAACCCGGCCAACGTCCGCAGCGCCTCACAGTCGGCCGCCGTCAACCGGCCCGCCTCGGTCGTCTCCGCCAGCAGCCCCACCGTCGGCACCACATCGGACACCACCCGCCGCAGCACCCGGGTCTGGTCGGCCGACAACGGCGCCGCCACCGGCCACGGATCCGCCCCACCGGCCACCAACTTGTCGACCTTGTTGAACAGACCCACCGAGTTGATCGGACTGCTCGACAGCCGCGCCGACACCGACCGGAACGCCTCCAACGCCCGCACGTCGTCGTCGCGTACCGCCTGGGTGAACACGTACACGATCGCCTCGGCCCCGGACACCGCGCCGACCGAGTCACCATCGATACCGGCGTCGAACGGCGCCGTGTCGTCCACCACAGGGCCGCCGCCCCCGGAACCGGCCGCCGCGCCCGCACCGGCGAACAGGAACCGCCGCGCAGACTCGCTCACCCCGGCACTGGTCGACGACAACCCCGGCGTGTCGATCACCGTCAACTCCCGCAGCCGGTCACTGGTCAACGTGACGTCGACGAACGCGACCTGCGCCTGCGGCACACCCAGCCGCTGCGGAATCACTCCCGCCGGGTCCAGCGGCAGACTCACCCGGGTGCCGTCCCGGCGTACCACGTCGACCCGGTCGGCCGTGCCGTACCGGAACTGGGTCACCACCCGGGTGCACTCACCCACCTCCGTCGGCGCCACCCGCCGGCCGATCAACGCGTTCACCAGCGTCGACTTGCCGGCCTTCAACCGGCCGGCGATCGCCACCCGCAGCGGCTCGTCCAACCGCCGCCGCACCCGCAGCACCTCACCGCCGGCGGCCGCGCTCACCCGGGGACCCACCTCGTCACACAACGCGGCGACCCGGCCACTCAACGGGCCGGCGTTCACGGCCGACCCCCCGCCGCCCGGTCAACGGCGACGACGGGCATCCGACGGCGGCACACACTCATTCGCTGGTCGTCCTCCCGACAGCACGGCACCCGGTGGTGCGCCCACCACCGGCATCCACCGTACGAATATCCTCACCGGCGCAGGATCCCATGTTCGTGCCAACCTCGCCCGGCGGGGCCACGAGCCGTAGCGGGGGAGGAGGACAAGTGCGGCACCCAGCCGGCGGACACCCCGCCCGCACCCGACCCGACGGCACCACTACCGCCGGCGGCGTCCCCACCGGGACCGTCGCCGACGCCGTGGCAGCCGCCACGCAACGGCTGACCCGCCCCGGGATCGTCATACTGACCGGGCCACCCGGCAGCGGACGCAGCACCCTGCTGCGCCGCGTCGCCGCCGCAGCCACCGGGCCCGTCCACACCGGCGGCGGCCTCGCCGCCCTCAGCCACATCCCGGCCTTCCCCCTCAGCCACGCCCTGCGGATACGGCTGCCCGGCCACGACACCGCCCTGCTCGCCGAAGCCGTCCGCTCCCGGGTCCGCCACGGCCTGCTCGTCCTCGACGACCTGCAGTGGGCCGACCCGGCGACCGTCGCCGCCCTGCCCGGCATCGCCCGGCACTGCCGGGTCGTCGCCGCCCTGCGCACCCCGCACCAGCTGCCCGACACCGCCCTCGACCCGCTGCGCGGCGACACCGCCCTCTGGCTGACGGTGCCGGCACCCGACCCGGACACCCTCGCCGACCTGATCCGCCGCGCCGCACCCGCACTCGACCCGGCCACCGTCGCCGCCGTGGCCCGCCACGCCGGCGGCAACCCGCTCGCCGCCACCGCACTGGCCCGCCACGCCGCCCGCACCGGCACCCCACCCACCGTCGGCGGCACCCCGGGCGGTGCCGAACTGGACCAGGTCGGCTACGCCGTCGCCGCCGCACTGGCCACCCTCACCCGCCCCGCCCGCACCGCACTCGCGGCCCTCGGCCTGCTCGGCCACGGCGCCCCGGCGAGTCTGCTCGGCGACGGCGTCACCGAACTCACCGCCGCCGACCTGGTCCACACCGACCACGACGGACTGGTCACCCCGACCTCGCCCTACCAGGCCACCGTCGCCGCCGGCCTGCTCGACGACCCGGCCCGCCGCACCCTGCACCGCCGCCTCGCCGACCTCGGCACCGACCCGCTGGCCGCCGCCCGGCACCTCACCGCCGCCGGCGACACCACCGCCGCCTACCAGCGGGCGGTCACCGCCGCCGACACCGCCGCCACCGGCGGCGCCCGCGCCGAGTTGCTGCTGTTCGCCAGCGCGCAACCCGACGCCACCGAACCGGTCCGCCTCGCCGCCGCCCGCGCCGCGCTGACCGCCGGGCGGCCCCGCCGCGCCGCCGACCTGCTCACCGGCACCGCCCTGCCCACCCCCGACACCGCCGTGCTCCGCGCCGAGGCGCTGCTGCAGGCCGGCGACCCGACCGCCGCCCGCACCGCCGCCGCACCGGTGCCCGACGACGCCCCACCACCGGTGGTCGCCGCCCGCGACCGGATACTGCTGCTCGCCGACCTCGGCACCGACCCCACCTCCGCCGCCACCCGCGCCACCACGATCACCCGCCGGCACGGGCCCGAACCGGCCCACCTGGGGCTGCGCGCCGCCCTCGCCGCCACCGCCGCCGCCGGCCGTCGACCCGGCTGGGAGTACGCCCTCGCCGGCACCGCCGCGGCCGCCGGCGCCGCCGGTGACCTGCTCACCGCCCGGTGGACCGCCTGGCACCTGGTGCAGACCCTGGCCGGCGACGGACGGCTCACCGAGGCCGCGCAGGCCGCGGCGGCGGCCGCCGCCGCCTGCGCCGCCGACCTCGCCTACAGCTGGCAGGTCCGGTTCACCGCCGCCCGGCTGTGGTGCCTGGCGCTGCGCGGCGACCCGACCGGCCCGGCGGCGGGGGACAGCGCCGCCGGCACCAACCCAGCCGTCGACCCGCAGCCCACGACAGACCACGCCGACCTGTCTCCGGCCGCCGGGGACGCCTTGCTGCGCGCCGCCGCCGACCTGACCGACCGCACCCTGCCGGCCGCCGCCCGCGACTACGCCATCGCCGCCGCCGGCCTGCTCGAAGCCGACAGCGGCCTGCTCGCCCCGGCCCGTGCCCGACTGGCCGGCGACCCCGGCACCCCGAACACCGCCACCGCCGTACTGGACTGGGTGGCCCGGGAAGCCGCCTGGCTCGACGGCCAACCGGACCAGGCCACCGCCGGGGCACCCCACGCCCCCGTACCGCCGCTGGTCGACGGGCTGCGGCGGATCACCGCCCACTGGGCCGCGCACGACGGCGCCGGCCCCGCCGCACCGCCGGCCGGCACCCCGGCGGCGTTGCCGCCGCCGGCGGCCGCCACCGTCACCGCGTGGACCGCCGGCGACCCAGGACAGTTCGCCCACGCCGCCGACACCTGGCGCGACGTCGCCGTCCGTGAGCAGGTCCGCTGCCTGCTCGCCCACGGCCTGCACGAACCCGACCCCGCTCGGGCCGTACCCGCCCTGCTCGCCGCCGAGTCCCTCGCCGAGCACGCCGGACTGGTCGTCCTGCTCGGCCGGGTCCGCCGCGCCCTGCGCCGACACGCGGTCCGCCGCGACGAACGCGGCCCCCGCAGCGGCGACCTGCTCACCGTGCGGGAACGCGACGTGCTGCGGCTGGTCGCCCGCGGCGAACCCACCCGCCGGATCGCCAACCAGCTCGGCATCTCCACCGAGACCGTGGAAACCCACGTCCGCGCCGGAATGCGTAAACTCGGTGCCCGCACCCGCACCGAGGCCGCAGCCCTGGCGATGGAGCCCGACCGATGAGCGACCCGCCGCGCTACGTCCTCGACAGCACCGCCGACGCCACCGCGGTGCTGCGCCGGCTGGCCCGCGACAGCTGGACCACCCGGGAAGGGTTCGCCGTCACCGACCCCACCTGGGACCTCACCGCCGCCCGGCTCGCCCTGTACGGGCGGGTCCCGGACACCGACACCGTCGCCCTGGTGGTCCTCGCCGCCGCCAGGGGCGCCGCCGTCGTCGCCATCTGCGACCCGGCCGGTGACCTCGGCCGCGCCCTGCTCGACGACCTGTCCCGCCTGGGGCCGGTACTGCGCCACGCCGAGGCCGAACCACCGGCCGCCGCCTCCACCGACACCGTCACCCTCATACCCGAGCAACGGGCCCTGCTGGAACGGCTCGCCAACGGCGAGACCATCGCCGCCGCCGCGGCGGCCGAGTTCCTGTCGCTGCGTACCGCGAACCGGCGCATCGCCCAGGCCCGCGCCGCCCTCGGGGTCCGCACCACCCGCGAAGCCGTCCTCGCCTACCTGCGGCAACGACCCGCACGCTGAACCGCCACCGCCGCCAGCTCGTGGCCGGTCGCGTCCGGCGTCAGGTCGCGTCCGGCGCTGGATCGGCCTGGTCGGCGTCGTCGTCGGCCAGCACATCGGCGGTCGCCCCGTCCGGCACCACGTCACCCCGGCCGCGCCGGTGCCGCCGGCTCAGGTCCACCGGCCGGGTCGGGTCGACATGCCGGGGCATCGCCGGCTCGTCGGGTCGCAACCCGGCCAGGGTGTCGGTGATCGCGTCCACGATCCGCACCGTCGCCCGCTGCGCGGCACCCGGGCGGGCCGGGTCGATCCCGGACAGGTCCACCGGCGGGCCGAACCGGACCGTGACCACCGGACGGCGCAGCATCGACCGCAGCACCGCCGGGACCAGGCCACGGGGCGCCGCCCACGGCAGCACCGCGTGCGCCCCCCACTGCGCCACCGGTACCACCACCGCGCCGCTGGCCAACGCGAGCCGGGCGGTGCCGGTCTTGCCGCGCTCCGGCCACATCTGCGGGTCCAGCCCGATCCGCCCCTCCGGGTACACCAGGACCACCGAGCCGTCGCCCATCGCACGCGCGGCCGACCCCAACGCCTCGGCGACCGTGCTGGTCCGCCGGTCCACCCGGATGTGCCCGGCCCGGCGCATCACCGCGCCGACCAGCGGTGCCCGGAACAACCCGCCGGTGGCCAGCACCCGGGGCGCGACCCGCCGCGCCTGGCAGGCGGCGGCCAGCACGACCGGATCGAACGGGCTGATGTGGTTCGCGGCCAGGATCAGCGGGCCGTCGCGTACCTCGTCGGGCACGTCGCCGCTGACCCGTAGCCGGGCGACCAGCGCGACGACCAGCCGGGCGGTGACCTGCAGCACCCGCCACAGCAGCGGGGCCCGCCAGCGGGGCGGCGGCGGGGCGGCGGTGTCGTCCATCGACCGTCGATCGTCGCACAGCCGGGGGACGGACGTCCCGGGGGAGAGGGGACCTCCGGCCCTGGCCGCCAGAACGACAGGTTGTAGTATGTACTACGCTTCGTAGTATCTAGATGGGGGAGCCGTGGACGCGCTCGACATAGCCCGCTGGCAGTTCGGTGTCACCACCGTCTACCACTTCCTGTTCGTCCCACTCACCATCGGACTCAGCCTCCTCGTCGCCATCCTGCAGACCGCCTGGCACCGCACCGGCGACGACCGCTACCTCAAACTCACCAAGTTCTACGGAAAACTCTTCCTCATCAACTTCGCCATGGGCATCGTCACCGGCATCGTGCAGGAATTCCAGTTCGGCATGAACTGGAGCGACTACTCCCGCTTCGTCGGCGACATCTTCGGCGTACCACTCGCCATCGAAGCCCTCCTCGCCTTCTTCCTCGAATCCACCTTCCTCGGACTCTGGATATTCGGCTGGGGGAGACTCCCCAAGGCACTGCACCTCGCCACCATCTGGCTCGCCTCGTTCGGCAGCATCATCAGCGCCTGGTTCATCCTCGCCGCCAACTCCTGGATGCAGAACCCCGTCGGCTACCGCATCAACCCCGACACCGGCCGCGCCGAACTCACCGACTTCATCGCCGTACTCACCAACAAGGTCACCCTCATCACCTTCCCGCACACCCTCGCCGGCTGCTTCATGGTCGCCGGCGCCCTCGTCCTGGCCGTCGCCCTCTGGCACCTCGTCCGCCACCCCGACGGCCCCGACACCCCCGCCTTCCGCACCGCCACCAAACTCGGCGCCTGGACCACCATCCTCGCCACCGCCGCCGTCATCGGCACCGGCGACATCCAAGGCAAGATCATGACCCAGGTCCAACCCATGAAAATGGCCGCCGCCGAAGCCCTTTACACCACCGAAAGCCCCGCGTCCTTCTCCATCGTCACCGTCGGCACCCTCGACGGCAGCCGCGAAATCTGGACCCTCAAAATCCCCTACCTGCTGTCCTGGCTGTCCACCGGCGACCCCACCGGCGAAGTCCAGGGCATCAACGACCTGCAGGCCCAGTACGCCGCCCAGTACGGCCCCGGCAGCTACACCCCGATCATCCCCGTCACCTACTGGAGCTTCCGCTTCATGATCGGATTCGGCCTCGCCACCGCCGCCATCGCCCTCTGGGCCCTCTGGACCACCCGCCGCGGCCGCACCCCCACCAGCCGCTGGCTGCTCCGCGCCGGCCTCACCCTGCCCGTCCTGCCCCTGCTCGCCAACACCTTCGGCTGGATCTTCACCGAAATGGGCCGCCAACCCTGGATCGTCTTCGGTGAAATGCTCACCCGCGACGGCGTCAGCCGCAGCGTCTCCCTCACCGAAGTCGTCACCTCCTTCACCGCCTTCACCCTCATCTACGCCACCCTGGCCGTCATCGAAGTCAAACTCCTCATCCGCTACGCCCGCAACGGCCTACCCGACCTCACCGACCCGCCACCACCGGACGACACCGACGACACCACCACCGACCGGCCCCTCGCCGCCACCCACTGACCACCCACCGGAGACCCCTCGTGGAACTCACCACCGTCTGGTTCGGGCTCATCGCCGTCCTGTTCACCGGCTACTTCATCCTCGAAGGATTCGACTTCGGCGTCGGCGTGCTCGCCCGCTTCATCGGCCGCACCGAACCCGAACGACGCGCCGCGCTGAGCACCATCGGACCCGTCTGGGACGGCAACGAGGTCTGGCTCATCACCGCCGGCGGCGCCATGTTCGCCGCCTTCCCCGAGTGGTACGCCACCCTGTTCTCCGGCTTCTACCTACCGCTGCTGCTCATCCTCATCGCCCTCATCCTGCGCGGCGTCGCCCTCGAATACCGTGACAAACGCCCCGAAAACCGGTGGCGCACCCGCTGGGACAACGCCATCCTCGCCGGCTCCGTCATCCCCGCCGCGCTCTGGGGCGTCGCGTTCGCCAACATCGTCGCCGGCGTACCGCTGGACGCCGACCACGAATACACCGGCACCCTGCTCACCCTGCTCACCCCGTACGCCCTGCTCGGCGGCGCCACCACCACCGCGCTGTTCATCACCCACGGCGCCGTCTTCCTCGCCCTCAAAACCACCGACGACCTGCGCCGCCGCGCCCGCCGCGTCGCCAGCTGGAGCGGCCTGGCCGCCGTCGCCCTCGCCGGCACCTTCCTCGCCTGGACCCTCACCATCCGCGCCAACCCCACCGCCGTCGCCCTCGCCGTCGCCGCGGCGCTCGCCCTCGTCGCCGGGCTGGCCGCCAATCAGGTACGCCGCGAAGGATGGGCCTTCACCGGCACCACCACCGCCATCGGCCTCGCCGTCGCCGCCCTGTTCGCCACCCTGTTCCCGACCGTCCTACCGTCCACCACCGACCCCGCCGGCACCCTCACCACCACCAATGCCGCGTCCACCCCCTACACCCTGACCATCATGACCTGGGTCGCCGCCGCGCTCACCCCCGTCGTCCTGCTCTACCAGGGCTGGACCTACTGGATCTTCCGCCGCCGCGTCAGCGTCACCGACCAGCCCGGCCACTGACCCGCGCCACGTCGACCCGTCGCCGGCGAAGCCGCCGCGCACCGTCGGTGCCCGCTCGACACAGCAGATGGTCCAGCGGGCGCCGACGGTGCGCGGCGACGTCAACCGACCTCCGGCAACTCCGCCAACCGTGCCTCCACCTCAGCCAGCTCCGCCCGCAACTTCTCCGCCTGCCGCTGCGCCTCGGCCCGCTCCGCCGCCAGGATCTGCTCCACCGCCTCATGGACACCCGGCACGTCCACCAACGCCACCATCTTCAACGCCTCGGCCGGCCGGACCACGTACGGCTTCGCCAACGCCTTCGCCCCCTGCGTCGCCGCCACCGTCCACTCGCCGTCGGTGTACGCCAACGTCACCGTCAACCCGGCCGGCGGCTTCGGCTTGGCTGCCTTCGCCGCCCGCCGCACCGGCTTCTCCGCACCAGCATCCACGGTGGACCCCTCCGTGTCCTCCCGACGCGCCACCGGCGGCACCGGCGGCGGCTCACCCAACTTGAACTCCGGCTCCGCCACCGGCTCCACCGGCTCCGGTTTCGGCTCCGCCCGCCGACCCGCCGCGCCCCGCGGCGCCACCACCAGATCAGCGGGGGAGAACGGCAACTCGTCACGGCCGAACCGCACCACCACCCACTCGTCGGACACCGCCGGGTCACCCAGACCCACCACCTGACCGACCTGACCGGCGATCTGCCCCGCCGACTCGGTGAACATCACCTTCGGCTTACGGCCGGCGGACACCGCCTCCCGGATCACCCCCAGCTCCTCATCCGACAACCCACCCGCAACAGCACCCGCGGCAGCCATGACACCCTTTCCGTACACCTGTTTGAGTGCTGACCTTCCTACCAGCCGCCGCCGACACCGTCGACCGCGACCCCACCACCCACGATCACCCCGCCCCGGTGACACCACCCCACACCCCACGCACCCGGCCAGCCACCATCAGACCCTGCCGGTACCCGGCCAGCGCCGCCCCCGGCCGCCGCGCCGGATCCAGCAGCCGCCGCCCGATCGCCCGCCGCGCCCACCGGTCCGGCGACACCACCACCACATCCGCCGACAGCGCCGCCACCTGCCGCGACACCGGCCGCAGATGACCCAGCCCCCAACTGATCGGCGCCAGCACCACCACCGACGCGAACCCGGCCGCCAGATCCGCGTTCGTCGCCGACCGCATCCCACCGTCGACGAACCGCCGACCACCGATACGCACCGGCGGCCACACCCCCGGCACCGCGCAACTCGCCGACACCGCGTCCACCAGATCCGCCCCGCATCCCGGGCCGCCGAACACCACGAAATCCCCCGAATCCGCGTCCACCGCCGTCACCCACAACCGCCGCCGCGGCCACGACCACGACGGCAGCGCCTCCTCGAACACCGGCCGCCGCGACACCCCCGACCTGGCCGCCGACACCGCGTACCGGCCGATCCTCGCCCGCGCCCGGCGGCCGTCCCGGGCAGCCACCGCCGACCACAGCAGACAGGACACCGCACCTGGCCCCATCCGGTCCGGCGACGACTCACCCGGCACCAGTTGCCCCGCGTACAGCCGCGCCAGATCCGCGCCGGAACACAGCTGCGCGCCCACCACCGCACCGGCCGACGTCCCGATCACCAGATCGGCCCCGCCCAGCTCGACCCCGACGCGCGCCAGCCCGGACAACACCCCGAGCTGCCAGGCCACCCCGGTCACCCCGCCGCTGCCCAGCACCAACGCCCGCGAACCCGCCACACCGTGTCTATTGCCCGCCACCGCCGCCGGTAACGTCACCGGCGGGCCCGGACACGACACGGACAGCAGGGGAGAGGAGTGCCGGGATGACACCGGTCACCGTGGTCACCGGCGGCAGCCGAGGAATCGGGGCCGCGACCGTACGCCGGCTCGCCGCCGCCGGACACGACCTCGTCATCGGCTACCGGACCGACGCCGGCGCCGCCGAAACGGTACGCGACCACGTCCACGCGCTCGGCCGTCGCCGTCGACACCACCGACCCCGACGCGGTGACCGCGCTGTTCGACACCGCCGCCGACTGCGGACCGATCACCGGACTGGTCAACAACGCCGGCGTCACCAGCCGGATCGGACCCTTCGTCGACCTCACCGTCGACGATCTGCGCCGGGTCGTCGACGTCAACCTCGTCGGCTACGTCCTCTGTGCCCAGCAGGCCGCCCGCCGGATGTCCGTCGGCGGTGCCATCGTCAACGTGTCGTCCGCCGCCGCCACCCTCAGCAGCCCCGGCGAGTACGTGCACTACGCCGCGGTCAAGGCCGCCACCGACGCGCTGACCGTCGGTCTGGCCAAGGAACTCGGCCCCCGTGGCATCCGGGTCAACGGCGTCGCGCCGGGCACCGTCTGGACCGATATCCACGCCCTGTCCGGCGATCCGGACCGGCCGGCCCGAGGAGATCGCTGGCGCCGTCGCGTGGGCATCGGGTCTGCGTAGACGGCGGCTCCGGGACACCGCCACCATCAGGTCGATAATATACATTATGTCAACTAAAGGCTTGGACGGAGGTAACCGGCCGGCTCGGTTGGCCTGAAGCGAACTGTCGGCCGCGTACTTCCCCGCACCCGTCACCGGGATGTCCGTCACTGCCGGGCGCCCCGCCGGCGCGGCCGGCGATCCGTCGGTGACACGTCCGCTTCCGGTGTCGGGGTCCGGAGGCGTCACCGACCGGCGCGGGCATCGACGGCGGCCGGAACGCGATCCCCGCCCCCGGTCGACCTCCCCCGCCGGTTCGGATCCACTCTGGTCGACTCTGGCGGCGATCCGAGAAACATGCATAATATCCCTTATGCACCAATTTGTGGATCTGGTGGCGGTACGGCTCGTCGAGGACTTCCTCGCCGACCGCGCCTCCCGCAAACCCTCCCCGCACACCCTGGACGCCTACCGCCGTGACCTCGTCGCCGTCCTCCGACTGATCGGCGACTCCGCCGAACCGACTCCCCTACCCTGGACCGACGTACCGCTGGACGCCCTCGACCAACGACGGCTCCGCGCCGCGTTCGCCCGGTTCGCGGCCCCCCGCTCCCCCGCGTCGGTGCACCGGGCCTGGTCGACGTGGAACTCGTGGTTCAACTTCCTGGTCGCCGACGGCATCACCACCGGGAACCCGATGCCCGCCGTGGGCCGTCCCCGGGCCCCGGCGCCACTACCGAAGCCACTGCGGGGCGAGGAGACCCCGGAGACGCTGCTGGCCGCCGCCGCCCGGACCGACCCCCGCCAGCGCGACCCGTGGCCGGAGCGTGACCTGCTGGTGGTCGCCCTGGCGCTGTGCGCCGGTCTGCGGCTCGGCGAGCTGCTGGGGCTGCGGGTCGGCTCGGTCGCGGGACGTCCCGGTGAACGCCGGATCGAGGTGGCCGGCAAGGGCGGCCGGCTGCGGACCGTCCCGGTGGAGTCGGCCGTCGACGTCGTCGTCGACGGCTACCTGGCCAGCCGGCGACGACGGTTCGGCCCCCGGTCGGTACGCCCCGACGGTCCGCTGCTGGTCGACCGGCACGGCGCCGCCCTGCGGCGCGGCGGCCTGCAGTACCTGGTGCGGTCGTGTTTCCGGCGGGCCGGGATCACCGAGCGGGTGCCGCGGGGTGCGCAGCTGCACGCGCTGCGACACACGTTCGCCACCCGGTTGGCCGAGGACGGGGCGAACGCCGCCGAGATCATGCGGCTGCTGGGGCATGCGAGCCTCACGGCCAGTCAGAACTACATCGAGGTGACGGCCGACCAGCAGCGGGCGGCGGCGCGGGCCAACCGGTCGAACCGGTCGCTGCGCCAGGTCGTCGGGCCCGCCTGAGCCGGGGCCAGCGCGGCTACCGGGTGGCGGTCGAGACGGTGACGGTCAGTGGGCGGTGGTCGGAGACGGCGACGTCCGGGGCGGCGACGGCGGTCACGTCGGTCAGCGCGGGCGGCGCGCCACGCGGGTCGAGCAGGATGTGGTCGAGTTGGATCCGGGGTCGGCCGGCCGGGTAGGTGGGCAGCCGGCCCAGCGGCCGCCAGCCGGTGGCCGCCGCGGCCACACCGGCCGGCATGTTGAGGTCGCCGAGGAGCAGCCGCGGTGGCGGCATGGCCCGCAGGGCGCGGGTGACGATTCGCAGCTGGCGCAGGTTCCAGCCGGGGACGAACGACAGGTGGGTGGCGGCGACGGTGACCGGGCCGTGCGGGGTGTCGAGGACCGCGGCGAGCAGCACCCGCGGCTCGTCGCGTAGGAGCAGCAGCCGGGGGCCGGGGCCGCCGACGGCGACCGGTGCGGGTACGGGGGCCGGGGCGAGCCGTACGGTCCGCCAGTGCCGGGCCGGGTACCGGCTGATCAGGCTGACGCCGTAGCGGGGTTCGTCGTGTCCGTCGTGGTCGTGACGGGGCACCCGGTAGGTGGTGCCGGGGGTGCCGACGAGGGCGGCCGCGAACCGGTGGGTGCCGGCGGTGAGCGCGGCGGCGGCCAGCGCGGTCAGGTCGAGGTGACCGCTGCGGGGTTGGGCATGGTCGACTTCCTGCAGGGCGCAGATGTCGGCGTCGAGGCCGGCGGTGGTGGCGGTGATCCGGTCGGGGTCGATGTGCCCGTCGTGGGGTGACCGCCCGTGCAGCAGGTTGTAGGTGGCCATGCGCACATGGGCACCTTACGGGGTGCGGGTGGTGTGGCAGGGTGGCGGGATGGTGGTGAAGGCGTTGTGCTGTAGCGCGCTGGTGTTCCTGGCGGTGGGCTGGTGCGGGGTGTGGCTGCGGCGGCGTCGGGGGCGGTGAGACGCGCCGGCCGGGCCGGTGGTGTGTCGGTTGGCTGGTGGGCGGTGCAGGCCGAGGTCCGTGGGAGGTGCGGTGTCGTCGGTGGAGTGTCCGGACGTGGCGGCGACGGTGGCGGCGGTGCGGCGGTGCCGGCCGGAACTGGTGGCCGCGGTGACGGCGGCGGTGCCCGGGGCGCGGGCGGCGGTGCTGGCGCGGTTGTGGGGTGCGTTGGGGCGTGAACCGGTGCCGGAGGTGACGGACCGTCGGGTGGTCGACGGCCGTCTGGCGCTGGGGTTGGTCGACGGGCGGCGGGTGGTGGGGCCGGCGGCGGCGGCGGAGTTGTTCGCGGCGGCGGGCCCGGGGCTGCGGGTGTCGGTGGTGGGGCCGGCGGGTGACCGGGCGGTGGCGGACCCGGCGGAGTTGTTGTCGGTGCTGGGGTTACCCGGTTGTGGGGCGGTCGCCGGTGAGCTGGCGAACAGCGTGGCGAATTTGGCGTTGGCGCGCGGTGCGCGGGCGGTGGCGGGTGGTGGCGCGGGTTTGGTCCGGTCGGCGCTCGGGTGGGAGCAGGTGGTGGTGGACGGGCATCCGGTGCATCCGGGCTGCCGGACCCGGGTGGGGATGTCGACGGAGGAGGTGCTGGCGTACGCGCCGGAGCATCGGCCGGTGGTGGAGGTGGAGTTGGTGGCGGTGCCGGGTGACCGGTGGGTGAGTTCGGGTTCGGGGTTGCCGCCGCTGCTGCCGGTGCATCCGTGGCAGCGGGATCATGTGCTGGGTGGGTACGGGTGGTTGCGGCGTACCGGCCGGGTGGTGAGGGTGCGGCCGTTGTTGTCGTTGCGGACGGTGGAGCCGGTGGCGTCGGGCGGTGGGTGGCAGTGGAAGACGGCGGTGGATGTGCAGATGACCAGTGCGGTGCGGACGGTGTCGGAGGCGGCGGTGCGTAACGGTCCGGTGGTGACGGCGTTGGTGGCGCGGTTGGCGCGGCGGGTGCCGGGGTTGTGGGTGTTGCCGGAGGTGGCGGCGGCGGCGGTGGTGGTCGACGGGGGGTTGTGTCGGTCGTTGGCGGTGGTGCGGCGGCGGGTGCCGCGGGTGGGTCCGGGGGTGCAGGTGATGCCGGTGGCGGCGTTGGCGGCGCCGGTGGGGGTGCCGGGTGGTCCGTCGGTGGTGGCGGGTCTGGTGCGGGCGGGGTACGGCGGTGATCCGGTGGCGTTCGTGTCGCGGTTGGCGCGGGTGGTGCTGGGGCCGGTGGTGGAGTTGCTGGGTCGGGGGGTGGGGCTGGAGGCGCACGGGCAGAACGTCCTGCTGGTGTGGCGGGGTGGTCGGCTGGTGCGGGTGTGGTACCGGGATGTGGGTGGGGTGCGGTTGGATGTGCGGCGGCTGGCTGGGGCGGGTGTGCCGGTGCCGGTGGTGTACGGCGATGTGGTGGCCGAGGATCCGGCGGAGGTGGCGGTGACGGCGGTGGCGGCGGTGGGGACGGCGTTGGGTGAGCCGGTGGCGGTGCTGGCCCGGGAGTTCGGGGTGGAGCCGCACGTGCTGTGGCGGGCGGTGGCGGTGGTGGCGCGGGATGTGGTGGCGGGGTTGCCGGCGGCGGTGCGGGGGTCGGTGGCGGCGGCGCTGCTGGGTGGGCGGTGGCCGGTGAAGGCGACGTTGTCGATGCGGTTGGCGTCGGATCCGTTGACGCCGCGGTGGGCGTGGGTGACGAGTCCGTTGGCGGGTGCGTTGTGAGCGGCGGCGGGTCGGCGGTGGGGGTGCTGTCCGGGGGTCGGTCGTGTGGTTGCGGGTTGGGTGTGGTCGGGGTGGACGCGGCGGTGGCGTCGGCGGTGGCCGGGTTGGGGCGGGTGGCGCCGGAGCTGGTGGCGGGGTTCCGGGAGGCGGTGCCGTGGGCGGCGGGGGTGGTCGGTGGGCGGTTGGTGGACGCGTTGTGCCGGGAGGATGTGGGCGGGGTGCGGGGATCGTGGCGGGGTGCGGGCCGGTGGCACGGGTTCGACCGGTTCGTGGCCGACGCGGGGTCGGTGGCGGATCCGTTGGCGGTGTTGCCGGTGTCGGTGTTGGCGCGGCGGCGGGGCTGGGCGTTGGCGGTGGAGTTGACTGACGCGGTGGTGAATCTGGCGGTGGCGGTGGCGCGGCCTGGTCCGGCGCGGGGTCCGGAGGATCCGGACGGGTGGGGGGTGTGGGCTGAGCGGCTGGCGGTGGCGGGGCACAACCTGCATCCGTGTGGGCGTACCCGGTTGGGGTGGTCGGTGGCGGATGTGGTGGCGCACGATGTGGAGTCGCCGGTGACGGGGGTCGGGTTCGTGGCGGTGCGCCGGGATCTGCATGTGGGTGAGGATGTGGCGGCGGAGTTGGCGCGCTGGTATCCGCAGGTGCCGGTGGCGCCGCCGGGCTGGGTGGTGCAGCCGGTGCATGTGTGGCAGCGGTCGGTGGTGTCGTCGCGGTACGCGGATCTGGTGGATCGGGGCGTGGTGCGGTTGTTGCCGGGGGTGGTGCCGGCGGTGCCGACGGCGGCGGTGCGTACGGTGCTGCTGCCGGTGGGGCGGGACGGTTCGCGGCGGTACCTGAAGGTGTCGGTGGACATTCAGGTGACGTCGACGCGGCGGACGATCTCGGTGGCGAGTGTGCGGAACGGTCCGGCGTTGTCGACGGTGTTGGCGTCGTTGGTGGCGGCCGACGAGGTGGCGGCGCGGCGGCTGGTGTTGTTGCCGGAGGTGGCGGGTGCGGCGGTGCGGGTGGGGTCGGGGCGGGACATGTCGGTGATCGTGCGGGGCGGGTTGGCGGGGCGGTTGGTGCCGGGTGAGGTGGCGGTGCCGGGGGTGGCGTTGGTGACGGCGGCGCAGCTGGGGCGGCGGGTGGCGGATTTCGGTGCGGTGCGGGGGTTGGTGGGGGCGCCGGCCGGGTTGGGGTTCCTGGGGGCGTACGCGCGGGTGGTGTTGCCGCCGTTGCTGCGGTTGGCGAGCCGGTTCGGGGTGGCGTTGGAGGCGCATCTGCAGAACTGTCTGCCGACGTTCCGTGACGGGGTGCCGTTCCGGTTGGTGGTGCGGGACTTCGCGGGTCTGCGGTTGTTGCTGCCGCGGTTGGCGGCTGCGGGGGTCGAGGTCGGGTTGGTGGCGGGTTCTGTGGTGGGTACCGACGACGCGGCGGTGATGCGGGCAAAGTTGGGGTACACGGCGGTGCAGGCGCATCTGGGTGAGGTGGTGCTGGGGTTGGTGTCGGGGTGGGGGGTCGACGAGGCGGCGGCGTGGCGGGTGGTGCGGGAGGTGGTGGACGAGGTATACGACGGGTTGCGGTCGGCTGGTGGGGTCGCCGCGGGCTGGGCGGCCGATGATCATCGGGCGTGGACGGCGCCGATGGTGGCGCACAAGGCGTTGGTGCGGATGCGGTTGACCGGTGCCGGGGACGTGTACGTGCCGGTGCGCAACCCGGTCGGTGACGCCGGGTTCGATGGTGGTCCGCCGGTGGGGGCGCGGTGCCGGCGGTGACGGTGCCGGCGGTGGTGGCGGCGGTGGTGGCGGAGTTGGCCGCCGGTGACGAGCCGGTGTGCGCGTACGTGTACGACCGGGCGGTGCTGCGGGCGGTGGCGGCGCGGCTGCGGGCGGCGTTGCCGGCGGGTGCGGTGCTGCTGTACGCGATGAAGGCGAACGGGCATCCGGCGGTGGTGGCGGAGTTGGCGGCGGCGGTGGACGGGGTGGAGGTGGCGTCGGGTGGTGAGTTGGCGGCGGCGGTGGCGGCGGGTGCCGGTCAGGTGGTGTTCGGTGGGCCGGCGAAGACGGACGGGCAGTTGGCGGCGGCGGTGGCGGCGGGTGCGGTGGTGAACGTGGAGAGTGTGTTGGAGTTGCGGCGGTTGGATCTGGTGGCGCGGGCGGCGGGGGTGCCGGCGGTGGTGGCGGTGCGGGTGAACCGGCCGGGTGGCGGGTTGGCGGGCAGTCACCGGATGGCGGGTGCGGCGACGCAGTTCGGGGTGGACGAGGCGGAGTTGGGTGCGGTGGTGGCGGTGGCGGCGGGGTTGCCGGGGGTGCGGCTGGTGGGGTTCAGTCTGCACGCGGTGTCGAACAACGTGGACGCGGTGGCGCATGCGGGGTTCGTGGTGGATGCGGTGGGCTGGGCGGTTGCGGCGGCGCGGCGGTGGGGGGTGGGGTTGGAGTATGTGAACGTGGGCGGCGGCTTCGGGGTGGACTACCGGGGTGGGCGGCGGTTCGACGTGGCGGCGCTGCGGGCCGGGTTGGCGGGGTTGGCGGTGCCGTCGGGGGTGCGGTTGGTGTTCGAGCCGGGTCGGTTGCTGGTGGCGGACGCCGGCTGGTATGTGACGCAGGTGGTGGATCTGAAGCGGACGCAGGGCCGGTGGTTCGCGGTGGTGCGGGGTGGCACGCACCATTTTCGGTTGCCGGCGGCGTGGGGGTACGACCATCCGTTCGGGGTGGTGCCGGTGGACCGGTGGCCGTATCCGTTCGCCCGGCCGCAGGTGGCGGCTGCGGCGGTGGATGTGGCGGGTGAGTTGTGTACGCCGCGCGACGTGCTGTGCCGGGGGCAGGTGGTGGAGCGGCTACGGGTGGGTGACGTGGTGGTGTTCGGCCGGGCCGGCGCGTACGGGTGGGACATTTCGCATCATGATTTCCTGCGGCATCCGTACCCGCGGATGGTGGTGGTGTGACGGTGCCGGGACCGGGGCCGGGCTGAGGGTCAGTGGCGGGCCCAGCGGGCGGCGCGGATCTCGCGCAGCGCCCGGCGGCGGGTGTCGCCGCGCAGGGTGTCGACGTAGAGGCGGCCGTCGAGGTGGTCGGTTTCGTGTTGCAGGGCGCGGGCGAGGAATCCGCTGCCGGTGACGGTGACGGGTTGGCCGTGCTGGTCGACGCCGTGGACGGTGGCGTGGCGGGCGCGGGTGGTCGGGAAGTACAGGCCGGGGATGGACAGGCAGCCTTCGTCGTCGGTGTCGGTGTCGTCGGCTGACGGGTCGCCGGTGGGTTCCAGCCGGGGGTTGACGACGTGGCCGCGGTGGCCGTCGGCGTCGTAGACGAACACGCGGGCGCTGACGCCGATCTGCGGGGCGGCGACGCCGGCGCGGCCGGGGGCGCCGAGCAGGGTGTCCATCAGGTCGGTGACCAGTGCGCGCAGGGTGTGGTCGAAGTCGGTGACCGGTTCGGCGGGGGTGCGCAGCACGGCGTCGCCGATGATCCGGATCGGGCGCATGGTCATGGCGGTCAGGCTACCCGGGGCCCGGTGCGAGTTGCCGGGCGCCGGGCCGGGTGTGCGGGTGGTGGGGGTCCGTTCAGGGCAGGAGGCGGATGGCGGCCGGGGCCTAGGATGGGTGGGAGCGTTTCCACGCCAACCGGTCGGACATGCATCGGCCGAAGGGAGGATTCTTGGTGCCGCAGGCCGTCACCTGCCCGGAACGGTGTCGTTCGGCTTGGTAACGTTCATCACTGGTCATGTGAACCATGACACAGCACCCCCCACAGTTCCCGGAGATCCCGATGTGCCAGCACCAACCGATCTGTCCCACGGCTGACGCCGTCGACCGGGAAGCGGCCCGCGCTGTCGCCTGCTTCCACGAACAGGGCTGGAGCCTGCTCTGCAACGGTGTCATCGTGTTCGAGGACACCGGCGAACTGCTTCCCGACGGCAGCAGCATCGCCCCGCACCGCGGCCCCGCCCGGCACGCCCTCGCCGCCTGACCGACCGCGGCCACCGCAGGCTCACCGTCGAGCCGACCCGACCCGTACTCAGCCGGCGGCGAACGCCTCCGGCGGAGGACACGCGCACACCAGATTCCGGTCACCGTAGGCGCTGTCGACTCGCCGCACCGGCGGCCAGTACTTCCCGGCCCGCTGCCCCGGCCCCGCCGGGTACGCCGCCACCGACCGCGGATACGGCAGCGTCCACTCGTCGGCGCTGGCCAGCGCCGCCGGGTGCGGCGCCTGCCGCAGCGGGCTGTCCGCCACCGGCCACCGGCCGGCCGCGACGTCGTCGATCTCCGACCGGATCGCGATCATCGCGTCGCAGAACCGGTCCAGTTCAGCCAGGTCCTCACTCTCGGTCGGCTCCACCATCAGCGTGCCGGACACCGGAAACGACATCGTCGGCGCGTGGAACCCGTAGTCGATCAACCGTTTCGCCACGTCCTCGACGGTCACCCCGGTCGCCCGGGTCAACGCCCGCAGATCCAGCACACACTCGTGCGCCACCAGGCCCTTGTTGCCGGCGTACAGCACCGGGAAATGCGGCCGCAGACGCGCCGCCACATAGTTGGCCGCCAGCACCGCCGCCCCGGTCGCCCGCACCAGCCCGTCGGCACCCATCAGCCGCAGATACGCCCACGGGATCGGCAGAATCCCGGCCGAACCGTACCGGGCGCCCGACACCACCGGCCGGTCGACGTCGCCATCGCCGCCGACCGGATCACCCGGCAGGAACGGCGCCAGATGCGCCCGCACCGCGACCGGCCCCACCCCCGGCCCGCCGCCGCCGTGCGGAATGCAGAACGTCTTGTGCAGGTTCAGGTGCGACACGTCCGCCCCGAACCGGCCCGGCCGGGCGAACCCCAGCAACGCGTTCAGGTTCGCCCCGTCGACGTACACCTGCCCGCCGGCGTCGTGCACCCGGGCACACAACTCGGCGATGCCGTCCTCGTACACGCCGTGCGTCGACGGATACGTCACCATCATCGCCGCCAGGTCGTCACCGTGGACGGCGATCAGCCGCGCCGCGTCGTCGACGTCGACGTTGCCGTCTGCGTCGCAGCCGACCACCACCACCCGCATACCCGCCATCACCGCGCTCGCCGCGTTCGTGCCGTGCGCCGACGACGGAATCAGGCACACGTCCCGCCGTGCCTGCCCCCGCGACCGGTGGAAGCCGCGGATCGCCAACAGCCCGGCCAACTCCCCCTGCGAACCGGCGTTGGGCTGCACACTGACCGCGTCGTAGCCGGTCACCTCCGCCAGCCAACGCTCCAACTCGCCGATCAGCTGCCGGTAACCGGCCGTCTGCCCGGCCGGTGCCAGCGGGTGCACGTCGGCGAACCCCGGCCAGCTGACCGGCTCCATCTGTACCGCCGCGTTCAACTTCATCGTGCACGACCCCAGCGGGATCATCCCCCGGTCCAGGGCGTAGTCGACGTCGGCGAGCCGCCGCAGATACCGCAGCATCGCCGTCTCACTGCGGTACGCGTGGAACACCTCGTGGGTGAGGAACTCCCCGGTGCGCCGCCACCCGGCCGGAATCAGCGCCGGCGTCTCCCCCGCGTACGCGGGCACCCCGAACGCCGCCCACACCACCGCCAGATGCTTTTCGGTGGTGGTCTCGTCACACGCCACCGCCACCGTGTCTGCGTCCACCAGCCGCAGGTTCACCCCCCGGTCCGCCGCCCGCGCCACCACCGCAGCGGCCCCACCCGGCACCGCCGCGGTCACCGTGTCGAACAACGGCCCGTCCGCCACCGCGACCCCGCCGGCCGCCAGACCGGCCCGCAACCGGGCCGCCGCCGCATGGGTGCGCTGCGCGATCGCCGTCAACCCCTGCGGGCCGTGGTACACCGCGTACATGGCGGCCATCACCGCCAGCAGCACCTGCGCCGTGCAGATGTTGCTGGTCGCCCGCTCCCGGCGGATGTGCTGCTCCCGGGTCTGCAACGCCAGCCGGTACGCCCGGTCACCGGCCACGTCCCGGGACACCCCGACCAGCCGTCCCGGCAGCATCCGTTCCAGACCGGAACGCACCGCCAGGTAGCCGGCGTGCGGACCGCCGAACCCCATCGGCACCCCGAACCGTTGCGTGGTGCCGACCGCCACGTCCGCACCGTACGCCCCCGGTGGGCGCAGCAGCGTCAACGCCAGCAGGTCCGCCGCCACCGTCACCAGCGCCCCGGCGGCGTGCGCCGCCGCCACCACCGGGGCGTCGTCACGCAGCTGCCCCGACACGCCCGGGAACTGCAGGTGCAGCCCGAAGAACTCGTCCGGCAGGCCGGCCCGCACGTCACACACCTGGACCCGCACACCCAGCGGCTCCGCCCGGGTCCGCAGCACCGCCACCGTCTGCGGCAACGTGTCGGCGTCCACCACGTACACGTCGCTGCGTGCCTTCGACGCCCGCCGCGCCAACGTCATCGCCTCCGCCGCAGCGGTCGCCTCGTCCAGCATCGACGCGTTCGCCGTGGCCAGCCCGGTCAGATCCGACACCATCGTCTGGAACGTCAGCAGCGCCTCCAACCGGCCCTGGCTGATCTCCGGCTGGTACGGGGTGTAGGCGGTGTACCAGGCGGGGTTCTCCAGCACGTTGCGGCGGATCACCGCCGGCGTGTGGGTGCCGTGGTATCCGGCCCCGATCATCGACACCGCCGCCGTGTTCGCGTCGGCCAGCCGCCGCAACGCGGCCGTCACCTCTGGCTCGCTGACCGGCTCCGGCAGATCCAGCCGGCCCCGCCAGCGGATCACCTCGGGAATGGCGGCGTCCATCAGGTCAGCGACGCTGGCGTAGCCGACGACATCCAGCATCCGCTGCTGGGCGACCGGATCGACGCCGACGTGACGGTCGACGAACAAAGACGAGGCACTCACCAGGCGGCTCCCGGGACGAGGTCGGCAGGCAACCTCCCCCTCTGTCGGCGCCGCCGCCTTCAGAGTCGCCAACCCGGGTGGTCCTTCTGCCTGAGAGGTTCCGGGGAGGATTTGCCCCTTCGGCGCCGCCCACCGGGTAGCGGACGGTCTCTCCCACACGGGATGTACGGCGGTCTCCACGCTACCGGTAGCAGCCGGCCTGCGGGGCGGTGACGTCGATCACGAAGCCCGCCCCGGCCGGGTCGACCCGCGCGTCGCCGCTCAGCCGGCGCGGCGGCGCGCCCGCCGCGCCGCCAACTCGTCACCCCCGGCCACCGGCGCCACCACCTCCGGCTCGGAAGTCACCGCCGGCTCCGCCGGAAGCTGCGACAACGACCCCTGGATCTCCTTGAACGCCCCGCCGATCGCGATCCCGAACACACCCTGGCCGCCCTGCAACAGGTCGACGACCTCCTCAGGGGAACGGCACTCGTACACCGTCGTCCCGTCCGATATCAGGGTGATCCCCGCCAGGTCCCCGACCCCGCGGGACCGCAACGTCTCGATCGCCCGACGGATGTTCTGCAGCGACACACCGGCGTCCAGCAGCCGCTTGACCACCTTCAGCACCACCAGGTCGCGGAACGAGTACAGCCGCTGCGAACCCGAACCCGTCGCGTCACGCACGCTCGGCACCACCAGCGTCGTCCGCGCCCAGTAGTCCAACTGCCGGTAACTGATCCCCACCGCGTGGCAGGCGGTCACTCCGCGATAGCCGACGGCGTCCGAACCGGCACCGTCCACATCATCAGACGACCCCGGCTCCGGCTCTCGCTGTGCGGGCATACGGAAACCTCCCCGTCAGTGCGGCCCACACCAGGACGGAACATGAGCCGGTCGACAGGACCAGCCTAACGCCGGCAGAAGGCCGTACCAGGCAACCGGGGCCGCGACACGCCGCGTGCGGGCCACCACGCCACGGGCATCACACCCGCCGGCAGCGGTCAGCCCGCGAAATCCTCCGGACGCACCTGGTCCAGGAACTCCCGGAACTTCTCGACCTCGTCCTCCTGCTCATCCGGAATCAGGATGCCCGCCTCGGACAGCACCTGCTCAGCACAACGAATCGGAGCACCGACCCGCAACGCCAACGCGATCGAATCACTCGGCCGAGCCGACACCCGCACACTGTCACCGATGACCAGATCCGCGTAGAAGACGTTGTCCTTCAACTCGGTGATCTCCACCGCCTGCAGCGGCGCCCGCACCGCAGCCAGCACGTCCCGCAACAGATCATGCGTCAACGGCCGCGCCGGCTTCACGCCCTGCTGCTCATACGCGATCGCCGTGGCCTCCACCGCACCGATCCAGATCGGCAGGTAACGGTCCCCATCCACCTCACGCAGCAGCACGATCGGCTGGTTGGTGGGCAACTCCACCCGCACCCCGACCACGCTCAGCTCACGCACCGCCGCCTCCGTGTCGTCGTCACCAAACCCGCTCCGGCCCTCCCTGCACGGTACACGGACCACAGCGCCACCGTCCGGTCCCGCCAGTCACCTCACCGGCCGAGCGCCCCCCGCAGACCCGCCCGCACCAGCGCCGCGTGGAGCTGCTGCGACAACCCGATCAGCTCCCGCGCCGTCTCCGCCGCCCGGGCCCGGGCGGCCGGATCACTCTGCCGCGCCAACGGCGCCACCAACTGGGCGAACAGACCCGACTCGCGGTCCGCCGCCGCCCGCACCGCCCGCAGATGCCGCACCTCGAGCCCATGCCGCAGCAGCCCCGCCACTGCCGTGGCGATCACCAGCGCATCCGCGTCGTACCAGCCCGGCGCCACCGCGACCACCAGACCCAGCCGCTCCACCTCGGTCAACGTCGCCGACTCGAGACCACTACGAGACAGCAGATCCGTACGACTCAGCCGGGACTGCGCCGGCTGCCCCTGCGCCGGCACCGGCGACCGGCCCGGCACCTCACCGGACGGACCGACCGCCACCAACGTCGGCCGCGACCGGCCCGCCGCCGACTCGGCGTCCCGCGCCGCCAACTGCTCACGGATCACCCGCAACGGAAGATACTGGTCCCGTTGCGTCGTCAGGACGAAACGCAACCGGTCCAGATCATCCCAGCTGTACTTGCGGTACCCCGACGGCGTCCGCCGCGGCTCCACCAGGCCCTCAGCCTCCAGGAACCGCAACTTCGAAATCGTCGTGTCCGGAAACTCCGGGCGAAGCTGGGCCAGCACCTCGCCGATACTCATCAACGACGAACCGGCCACGTCCTCCCGGGCCGCCGCCTGCTCACTCACCACGACACCCCCGGCTCACCGACCGGCGTCAGCCACACCCCGCGCACGAAGCCACCTCCGTCCGCGCCCCGGACCTCAACCGCGGCCGGCCTCCTCGTCCGGCCGCGGACCGGCGATGAAGACCAGCCGGAACTTACCGATCTGGACCTCGTCACCGTTGCTCAGGGTCGCCGCCTCCACCCGCTCACGATTGACATAGGTGCCGTTCAGGCTACCCACATCGCGCACCGTGAAGGTACCGCCGTCACGGTGGAACTCCGCATGCCGCCGCGACACCGTCACATCATCCAGGAAAATGTCACTGTCCGGATGCCGGCCGCTCGTCGTCACATCATGGTCCAGCAGGAACCGGGCCCCCGCGTTCGGGCCCCGCCGCACCACCAGCAACGCCATCCCCGGCGGCAACGAACCCGACATCCGGCTCGGCACGACGTCGGCGTCCGGCCCCTCCAGCACTTCGTCGAGCGAACCGAGGTTCAACGTCGACGTGACGTCGAGCGGGGGGAACTCGTCGTCTGGGCGCGTCATGGACCACCTCACGGATCTGTTCGGTCGGCGTCGGGTGTGTCGGGTCGGCCACCAGACCTTGAACGATCGCAAGGCGCAAGCTCCCCCGTGCCAGGACGGCAATTTCCGCAACGCTCAACTGTTGTTGGCTTCTCGGTCGACTGGGCGAGCCTAGCCAGCGCCGAAAACAAGGGTCAACAAGACTCGCGGGCACACGATACCTCGCCGCCCCCGCCGGGTCAGCGCTCGGTGAGCTCCCGGTACGCCGCGGCGTCGAGCAACCCGCTCACCGCCTGCGGATCAGCCGGCGCCAACTGCACCAGCCAACCGGCACCGTACGGGTCGGCATTGACCGTCTCCGGTGCGTCCACCAGCGCCTCGTTACGGGCCACCACCGTGCCGGTCAGCGGCGCGTAGATCTCCGACACGCTCTTCGTCGACTCGATCTCACCGCACGGCTCACCCGCCGTCACCTCGGCGCCGACCGCAGGCAACTCGACGAACACGATGTCGCCCAACGCCTCCTGCGCGAAATGGGTCACCCCCACCCGCACAGGACCGGCGGCGTCGCCCGCCACCCACTCATGCTCCGCGGTATACCGCAGATCCTCTGGAATCACGGCCGGTCCTTCGGTCTGTGCACCACTCACCACCACTGACAACCCGCCCACCGACGACGCCCGTCCGATCAGGAGACCGGGCGGGCGTACCGCAGCTGGCTCGGATCGCTCAAGGCCGACACCTCGACCACGTCGCGCTCCTCGACGATCACCGTACCGCCGTCACCGGACACCGAAGCCACCACCCCACCCGGAATGTTCAACGCCGTCCGCATCGTCGACGGCTCCCCGATCACCAGCACCTCGTACGGGCCGGTCAACCGCACGCCGTCCACCTCCACGCCGCCGTCGACGTCCAGCAGGTAGCTGCTCGCCACGATCCGCACCGACCGCCCGCCCCCGCCGCTGATCTGCATCACCTCGGCACCCGCACCCCGCAGCTCCTGCACCGCGTCCAACAGCTCCGACGCCCGGATCGGCTCCCGACCGGCGACGAACCGTACCCGCAGACCCGGCCCCTGCGCCGGCAGACTGCCACCCAGCACCCCCAGCTCGTCCGCCCGACGCGACGCCTCCTCCAACGCCGCCGCCCGACCCTCGGCACCCGAGGTCAACTGCCGCTGACTCGCCTCCAACTCCGCGATGTCCTGCCGCAGCCGCTCCTCCCGGGCCTCCAGATCCGACAGGATCCGCACCAGATCCTCCTGGCGGGCCGCCGCCAACGTCGGATCCGTCGACGTGCTGCGAACCTGAACGGCAAGGGTGAACCCGAGGAGCACCAGCAGACCCACGATCATCAGCCCGGCCGTGGACACCCGCCGGGAACCCCGCCCCGCGCCGGCACCCGACGGCCCGTCCCCGCCGACCGCAGCGTCGGGACCGTCCACCGGCGGCACCCCGGCGGCGTCCACCGGCTCCTCGGAGCCGGCCGGAACCCGCCCACCCGCACCCGGCGACCGCACCGGCAGCGCGTCCGGCCAGCCCGTACCCGTACTCCTACGTTCCACCATCAGCCACGCCTCACGCCCGGAACAGATGCCGTCGAATCGCCGCCACGTTGCCGAAGATCCGCACCCCGAGCACCACCACCACACCGGTGGACAACTGCCCACCCACCCCCAACTGATCGCCCAGATACACGATCAGACCCGCCACCAGAACATTCGAGATGAACGAGATCACGAACTGCTTGTCGTCGAAGATCCCGTCCAACTTGGCCCGGACCCCGCCGAACACCGCGTCCAACGCCGCCACCACCGCGATCGGCAGGTACGGCTGCAGGACCGCCGGCACCACCGGGTCGAAGTAGATCCCCAGCAGCATTCCGGCGAGCAGCGCCAACACGGCGATCATCGAGGGCCTCCTCCCGAGGCGGTCACGGACGGGTCGGCGCCCCCCGTCCCGGACGGGCTGGACGACGCCGACGGCGCGTGGGCGTACCGCAGCTGCGGCTCACTCGCCGCCGGCAACATCAGATCATCAGCCGAACGGACCCCGAACGACAACCCGTGATCAGCCGAGACCGCCCGCAGCACCGCGGCCGCCTGGCTGGTCCCGAACGCGTCGACCATCGACGGCGGGCCGATCGCCGACACCTCGTACGGGCCGGTCACCGGCCGGAAATCGACCAGGATGGCACTGCCCGCCGCCCGGATCGTCGAGGTCGCGGTCAGCCGTCTCCCGTTGACCGCGACCGCCTCGGCGCCGACGCTCCACAAGGCGTTGGCAACATCCTGCAGATCCCGGTCCAACACCCGACCCAGCTCACTCACCGAGCCCTCACCGGTCACCGGATCCACCACTTCCGGCGCGTCCGCTAGCTCGACGACCACCCCGTCCCCGGTGACCCGGGCCAGCCCGGCGGCGGCTTCCAGGTCGCGCAGGTCCTGCGCCCGGGCCCCGTCCAGTACCGTGTCACGCTCCCGGGCCACCTCGTCCCGTAGCGTGTCCACGCGGTTCTGCAACTCGTCGGTCTCGGTCTGGCGCTGGGTCACCTGTTCCACCAGGCCGGCCCGCGCCTGTGACCGGCTCGGTTCCTCCGCCACCGTCTTCTGGTAGGCGAGCACCACCAGGAAGCCGACCGCGGCCATCGACAAGGCCATCGCCGCCCGTGCCGTCACCCGACACCAGCCCTGCGGTGGTCCGGTCGCCGACCGACGGGCCGCCGCGTCCGTGTAGCCGGGATCCAGCGGCGCCCGGAACAGTTCGGTCAGGAAGTCCGACGCGTAGCCACGGTGCGGGCCGGAACCGCTGCGGTCCGCCTCGCTCATGCCCGCTCCGTTTCTGCTCCGGCGGCCCGGACCAACGCCGCAGTCTGCCGTACGTACAACACGCCGGCGATCCAGTACAGCACCAGACCCCACCAGGCGAGACCCCATCCGACCGCGGCCGCCACCGTCGCCGCCATGGTGAATCCCAGCACTGCGGACAGCAACAGAATGGGAAACGCCGCCAAAAGCACGAATGTCGCAGTCTTTCCTACATAGTGCACCTGCGGTGGTCCGTAGCCAAATCGGCGCAACACGACAAGGCAGCCGGCCAGCAGCACTTCACGACTGAGCAACGCCACCGTGAACTGCCACGGCATCACCTCGCGGGCCGTGAACGCCAGCAACGTGGCCAGGATGTACAGCCGGTCGGCGAGTGGATCCAGCAGTTCGCCGAGCCGGGACACCTGACGGATCCGGCGCGCGACGAACCCGTCCACCCAGTCACTGGTCCCGCCGACGGCCAGCACCAGCAGCGCCGCGACGTCCGCACGGTGCACCAGAAACAGGTACAGAAACAGAGGTACACCCAGTAAACGGACAAAACTGATCAGATTCGGAATGGTGAAGACCTGGCTCGCCACATCGGTCCGCGTCGACGCGGACTGCGCGGACGGACGCGACACCGACACTTCCTCTCCCCCGCTCCGACCGGCCTGTCCCACCGGACCGGAAACGAGCGGCGGCGAACGAGCCCGACGGTCCCCCAAGGGGCACTGTCACCTGGCGAGCGCCACTATAACGCGCCCCTCACCCACCACCTGCCGACTCACCGTGGCCGTCGCCGCCGACGGCAACCCGGCGGCGCATGAACGACTGCCAGTAACCGACCATCCGCTCCACCCCGTCCACCCCGGCCACCAGTTCAGCCAGCCACCGGGCCTGCTCCGGGCTCCACAGGCCGTCGCTGACGATCCAACCCTGTCCACCCAGTTCGTTGAGCACCTCCAGCCGCCGACCGGTCAACACCCGACACCGGTGCCCCGCGCCGTCAGCGACCACGGTGACGGTCGGCCCGGCGGCCGACTGCTTACCCCCTTTGGCAGGTGCCACGGTCTGCACGAAGTACAGGTACCCGTACTCCCAACATTCGTCGAGCGGCGAGCCGACGCCCGCCGTCGGTGCCACCGCCTGCCGATCCTCGGCCACCCGGCCCGGCTACCCGGACTGGCCGCCGGCAAACCCCGGCCTACCCGGTCCGACATCGCCGCCACCTGCGACCCCTTGCCATGGGACGGCAGTCGATCATGCTTGGATGGTGGGCATGCCGGCCCACCTTGAACCAGACGCCCGGCGTGACCGGTCCGCGGCCGACGCCTCACCCGGCGACATCTCCCGCCGACGTACGCGGCGGACCCGGTGGTATCCGGTCGACCAGCTCAGCCCGCTCGCCCGAGCGCTGCTCAGCGACGACCTCGGCGGCCGCGACGTGGTGCCACAGCACGTCGCCGACCGGGTCAACGCGGAGGCTGACCAGTGGGCCAGCCACGGATTCACCGAGCAGACCGTACGACCGTGGCGGGACCTGCCCCCGGCAGCCGCCGGGCACCTCGCGGGTCGGCAGGTCGACCCGAGGGTGCTCGATCTGCCCGTCGCCGTCGTCGCCGGAACCCCGCCCGTGCCGCTGCGGATCGCGATCGTCACCGGCCGGCTGCCCGCCGAACGGGCCTACGAGCTGCTGGTGCTCACCGGCGAGCACCGGCCGGCGGTGCCGGCGGCGGGCAACCCCCCGCCGCCGGCACCCGAGCCTTCCCGGACCCGGCCGGTGACCCCGGTGCTGTTCTCCCACGCCCAGCCCGACGACGCCGCCGGGCGGAGCTGACCCAGGTTCTGCAGGTACACGCGGCTTCGGTGGTTTCGTTGGGGCGTCGTCGTGTCGTGTGGGGGGTTGGCACGCCCTCTAGAGCAGGCTAGGACGCTAGGTTGAGCGAAGCGGCAACGCCACCGGGCTGCGATCAATCGAGGAACTTCTCTAGTATCGGAGCGTCGCGTGCCGGTCACGTCGCTGCCCGTCGCCTCCGGTGCGCCTCCGTCCCCCTGCCAGGAGGTGAACCATGTCCGAGCTCCGGGCCGCCGAACCCCGCAGCTACCCCTTCACCGCGCCCGACCGTCTCCACCTCGACGACGCCTACCGGCAGCTGCAACAGGACCGGATGCTGGTACGGGTCCAGCTGCCGTTCGGGGAACCGGCCTGGCTGGCCACCCGGCACGCCGACGTCCGGTTCGTCCTCGGCGACGCCCGGTTCTCCCGCGCCGCCAGCGTCGGCCGTGACGAACCCCGGATCACCCCCCGACAGATCGAGGGCGGAATCCTGTCGATGGACCCGCCGGAACACACCCGGCTCCGGCGCCTGGTCGCCAAGGCGTTCACCGCCCGGCGGGTCGAACAGCTCCGACCACAGACCCGGCAGTTCGCCGACGAACTGCTGACCGGCATGATCTCCGACGGGCCGCCAGCCGACCTCGTCGAACGGTTCGCCACCCCGCTGCCGGTCCGGGTCATCTGCGAACTACTCGGCGTTCCCTACGCCGACCGGGACCACTTCCACACCTGGAGCGAAGCGGTCGTGTCCACCACCTCGCTCTCCCCTGACCAGGTACGGGAGTATCTCGACAACCTGCACGGCTACATCGCCGGACTCGTGGAATAGCGCCGCCGGCACCCGACCGACGACCTGCTCGGCGCCATGGTCCACGCCCGGGACACCGACGCGAGCCGGCTCACCGAGGCCGAACTCGTGCAGCTCGCCGCCGGGCTGCTGGCCGCCGGCCACGAGACCACCGTGACCCAGATCCCCAATTTCGTCTACGTCCTGCTCACCCAGCCGAACCAGTTCGCCGCCCTGCGCGCCGACCCGGCCCTGGTACCGGGCGCAGTCGAGGAGCTGACCCGGTACGTACCGCTCGGCGCCGCTTCCTCGTTCGCCCGGTACGCCACCGTGGACGTCGAGGTCGGCGGGGTACTCGTCCGGGCCGGCGAACCGGTCATCGGATCGTTGTCGGCGGCCAACCGCGACCCCGAGGTCTTTACCGACCCGGACCGGCTGGACCTGACCCGGACCGTCAACCCGCACGTCGGCTTCGGTCACGGCGTACACCACTGTCTCGGCGCCCAGCTGGCCAGGATGGAGCTGCAGGTGGCGGTCGAGGCGATGGTGCATCGGCTGCCGCAGCTACGGCTGGCCGTACCCGAGGATCAGCTGGTCTGGAAGACCGGTCTGCTGGTCCGCGGGCTGAGCGCGATGCCGGTGACCTGGGGGTGAGCCTGCTCCACCGGACCCGACGCGCGGACCGGACCGTGCCGTCCATCGGACGTGAGCCGTCCCAGTCCCCCGCGGCCGGTGCCGTGGGTACACCCCCGAGGTGGCGATGAGCCAACGGTCCTGGCAGGTCAGCGTCGACGAGCAACGGTGCGTCGGGTCCGGCATCTGCGCCGGGACCGCCCCGGGACACTTCAGCCTGGTCGACGGGGTGTCCCGGGCGACCGCGTCCGACATCGACCCGGCCGACACCGTCCTCGACGCCGCCGAATCATGCCCGGTCGAGGCGATTCTGGTCCACGACACCGACGGCACCCCGCTGGCGCCGCTGCCCTGACCCGGCGGGTCGGGCCCGATCGACGACCATCCGGATCTGACCGGGGCCGACCGGACGGCCACCGGCGGTCGGCTTGCGTACGGACCGGCCGGTCAACCACGATTCCTCCCGGCACGCACGCGTCCGTTCCTGGCGCTCGGCCCACGAAACGACCGACGTCACCGGCGGTCGGTACGCCCACGAACCGTCCGGAGTCGATCGCGATGAACCGTTGCCCCGCCCGCACCGAACTACCAGGGGTGAGACAACGACGAGCCGCCCGGTGGGCCCGGCACGCCGCAGCCGGTGTCGCGGCACTGCTACTCGGCGGCATGCTGGTCATGGTCGCCCCCGCCGGACCGGCGGCCGCCCACGCGGTGCTGGTCACGGCGGAGCCCGCCCCCGGATCGGTGCTGGGCAACTCGCCCCGGGAAGTGGTCCTGACGTTCAGTGAACCGGTGCGCCCGGTCACCGGGCGCCTGCAGGTGCTGGCGCCGGACGGTAAACGGATTGACGACGGAACGCCACGAACCGACGGGACCACCGTCACCATCCCGGTCCGGGTCGCCGACCGCCCGCTCGGCACCTACCTGGTCAGCTACCGGGTGATCTCGGCGGACAGCCACCCGGTGGGCAGCGGCTACACGTACTCGGTGGGAGCGCCGTCCGCGACGGTGCCCGAGCCACAAGACGGCGGGCAGCGGCTACCGGTCGCGGTCGCCGTGACCACCGCGAAGTATGTCGGCTACGCCGGGGTGGTGCTCGCCGTCGGGCCCGCGCTGCTGCTGGCGTTGCTGTGGCCGCCCCGGCTGAGCCGCCGGCCCGGCAAGCTCATGGTCGGCACCGGGCTGGGACTGATCGGCCTGGCCACGGTGGCCGGACTGTACCTGCAGGCGCCGTACTCGACCGGCAGCGGTCTGCTGGAGGTCTCCGTCGGGGACCTGGCCGCCGTCGTGGACAGCGGGTACGGGCTGGCGCTGCTCGGCCGGCTGGTGGTCCTCGCCACGGTGGTGGCGCTGGTGCCACCCGCCCTCGCCGGGGTCGGCGGCACCCGTCGCGGGCTGGCCCTCGTCGGGCTGGGCCTGGCCGGGCTGGTCACCTGGCCGCTGACCGGTCACGCGGTGGCGGCGCCGGTGCCGCCGGTCAGTATCGCCGCCGACACCGTGCACATCGCCGCGGTCGGAGTGTGGATCGGCGGGCTGGTGACCCTCGGCGCGGTCCTGCTGCGCCGCGCACACCCCCGCGTGCTGGGCCGGATCCTGCCGGTCTGGTCCCGGTGGGCGACGGTGGCGGTCTGCTGGCTGCTGCTGGCCGGTGCCGTCCAGGCGCTGATGGAGACCGGCGGCACGACCGCACTGGCCACCACCACGTACGGGCGGTTGGTGCTGGTGAAGATCGCGCTGGTGGCGGTGCTGCTGCTGACCGCCGGGTACGCGCGACGGTTGGTCGGGCGGTGGCGGGCGCCGCACGTGCGGCGACTCACCGGCCTGGTCGGTGTCGAGGTCGCGGTGGCCGTGGTCGCGCTCGGGGCCAGCGCGGTACTGGTGCAGACGACACCGGCCCGTACCGCCGTCGTCGAGGCCCAGGCCCTCGGACAGGACACCTTCGCCCAGACGCTGACCAGTTCGCTGTACACCCTCCAGTTCGACATCTACCCGGTGCAGCTCGGTGAGCACAACACGGTGCACGCCTACGTGTACACGCCGGAGGGCGCGCCGGTACGGGTGGAGGAGTGGACGATGACCACGTCGTTGCCGGCACAGGACGTCGAGCCGGTGACCACCCTGCTGCTGGGGGTGGACGACAACCACGCGGTCGGCGCGGTCGCATTTCCGGTGCCGGGCGAGTGGGAGCTGCGCTTCACCATCCGGTTGTCCGACATCGACCAGGCGACGGTCCGTACCACCGTGCCGGTGCGCTGAGCGGCGGCCGGGCCGGACTGCGGCAAGCAGACCTGGGCCGGCGGCGGTCACTGTTCGGTGAGCCGCCAGGGGGTCGTGCCGCCGGTGCCGACCAGTTCGCCCTCGTCGGCGTCGGCGTCGGCCCGGGCCCCGGGCAGGTCCGCCGGGACGCCGCCGCGGTGGCGGCGGCTGCGCCACCAGACAACGGCCGCGCCGATCGCCGCTCCGCCGGCCAGGCCGGCCAGCAGCAGTCCCATCCCGGTGCCGGCGGCGTCGTCCGAGCCCGCGGCGGCCGGCGCCGGCGGTTCCTGGGCGGCGGCCGCCGCCGAGTCGCCGTGATGGGCTCCGTGACCGGCCGCCGCCGGGTCGGCCGGCCCGAGGGTCAGCACCGGACCTGGCCGCTGCGCGTCCGGGCCGCCCCAGCGGACCACGGTGCCGTCGGAGTAGGTCTGGGTCACCGCGAAGTCGATCCGGTCCGCGTCCGGCAGCGGGCCGACCGACACGGTCAGCAGCACCGGCGCCGGATCGTCGGCGGGTGGGGCGACCAACTGCCAGGTGATGCTCTCGGTGGCCTCGGTCATCAGGCCACCGTGCAGGCCGGGCAGCGGCTCCGGCAGGGTCCGGTTGGTGATCCTGGGTGCCCAGTCGTCGACCGACATCGGGTAGACCTCGGCGATGGGCAGGTCCGCCGGCAGGTCGAGGCGCACCTCGGCGGTGTGTGCGTCCGGCCGTTCCTGCGGCAGTTCGAAGGTGAGCTGGATGCCGGCCCCACGAGGCGCCTGCGTCGGTTCCAGGCCGATGTCGGCCGCGGCCACCGCCGGCCCGGACAGCGCGACCGCCAGCACCGAACCGGACAGCACCGCGCCGATCCGGACGGCGTTCGCGCGCAGACAGTTGACCATGAGCCTCGCCTCCCGTACGTCGGCGGACGCTGCCGCCGGAACCTGATCCACCGGTAAGGTGTTCGGCGGACGAGGCCGAACGGTTCAATCCGACCACGGACTTTTTTTGCCGGGCGGGGCGGGGGCGATCGGCGGCGGCACCGCCGGTGGGCACGGCCACACGTACGGTACGGGGGCAAGGTCACCGAACCGGGGGCGGTAGTGGTCGGGGTCCTTGTGTACCAGTGCGGCGCGGTGCGAAAGGTGCAGGTCGGCTCGGCCGAGCCAGGCCGGCAGTGCGGTGGCGGCGCCGAGTTCGGCCTGGCCGCGGATCAGGGTACGGCCGGTCGCGGCGGTGAACTCGCGGCGCAGGGTGTCGGCGACGGTGTCGGCCCGGCCGGGCCGGGTCCATTCGGCGCAGACCGTCAGGCCGTACCGGACCAGTGCCTCCGGGTGGCCGCGCCACATCCGGACCGCCGGATGGTGACGCCAGCCGTACCCGGGCACGGTCAGGCCGCGCAGCACCTGCAACGCTTCGACGCGCTGTTTGCCGAGTCGTCGGGCGTCGAGCACGGCGGCGCTGGCCGCGAAGTCCGGGTACGGCAGGAACGTCTGCATGGTGCCGTGGGCCGGTCGGGGTGGTCAGTCCGGCCGGTCGTCGCGTTCGCTGTCGTCGTCGGCGACCGGCGGGTGGGGGCCGTACGGCGAGACCTGGCCGGCCGGGACGGGCCGGTTGCCGCCGCCGCGGCGCCCGGGCCGGCGGTCGGCACCGTCGGGACCCTTGCTCTCCTGGACCAGCGGGTTGTCCCCGCTGCGACGCATTTCCGGTTGCTGGACGTTGGTCACGATGCCTCCCGGTGATCTGGTCGGTCGTCATCCGGTTACCCGGTACCGGCGGCGGCATGCCGCCGGCGGGTCGGGCTAGCCCGACCGACCCTGCGGATCATCCGCCGCCGGCCGGCGGCGCTCATCCCGGCCGGCGGGCATGGCGTCCGGGGTGCCGGGTATCTCGGTGCCCCGACGAGCGCTGAGCGAGGAGGAACCACGATGAGAAGGACCGTAGTCACCCGGCTGGGGTTGTTGGCGGGGCTGACCGCCGTCGCGTTGATCCCGGCGGCCGCGCACGCCACGGCACCGTCCGAGCAGGACAGCGAGTACCTGCGTACGATCCATCAGGTCAATCTGGCCGCTGTGCAGATCGGCCAGTTGGCGCAGGACAAGCAGGATGCCGACCAGGCGGTGAAGGACCTGGGCGCTGACATGGTGGCCGACCACACCAGGCTGGACGAGGAGGTCACCCGGGTGGCCGGTGAGGTCGACGTCGCTCTGCCCGACTCGCCCACCCAGGAGCAGCAGGACGTGGTCACCCGGCTGGACGGGTTGTCCGGTGCCGAGTTCGACACGGCGTTCGTGGAGAGCCAGTTGGCGGGCTACGCCCAGGCGATCGAGGTGAACAACGCCGAGATCGCGCAGGGCTCCGACGAACGGGTGGTGAACCTGGCGCAGGAGGCCGGACCGGTGCTCGAGGACCTGTACGCGGCGTTGCAGGGCCTCGCCGCGCAGCTCGGGCTGCCGACCTCGCCGAGTCCCGGGGTGAGCCCCACGGTTGACCCGACCACGCCGGGCACCGCGACGCCCGAGCCGACGGTCAGCCCGACCCTGCCGTCGCCGACGGTCAGCCCGCAGACGCCGCTGCCGGCGCAGAGCTGACCTGCGGACGGTGGCCCCTACGCCGGTGCGGTCGGACCGGACGACCGCACCGGCGGGACCCCGACGGGATGATCGCTCACAGTGGTCGACCGGGTTGGTGCACAGTCCGAAACGGGGCTGGCACATCGGCCGCACATACCGTAACGTGACGGCTCACACACCGCGCGCATCAGCGGATATCGGCTCATACGAATGCCTCAGGATCCTCCCTCCCCGGCACCCGTCGCCACCCGACCGGAGGTACGACGTGGATTTCGTCATCACCAGGAGCTACCAGGGCACCACGGTACGACTCGCCTTGCACGGTGAACTCGACCTCGCCACAGCCGGCGAGGTCCGCGACGCGGTCACCGCGCTGCTCGCCCGGTCCGCACCCGAGCGGATCGTGCTGGACCTCACCTGCGTCAGCTTCATCGACTCGACCGGGATCGGCAGCCTGGTCGCCTGTCACCAGGCTGCCGGGGTCAGCGGCAGCCGGCTCGAGCTGGAGAACATCAGCAGCTTCACCCGACGGCAGCTGTGGGCTACCGGGCTACTCGGGCTGTTCGGCTTCCCCGCCGACCACGCGACGCCGACCGACCTGCCGGTGGGGCGCTGACCGTACGGTCACAGCACCCGACCCAGTTGGGTGTGCCGGCTGCGCCGCGACTGCCGACTCGCCCACCGGGCCTCCACGACCCGCAGATAGCAGGCGGTCAACGGACCCGGGTGGTACGTGGTGGCGACGAACCCCCACTGGGAGGCCAGGCTCTCCCCGCGACGGAGGAGGTTGTCCACATCGTGCAGGGTGAGCCGCAACCGCCGTACCGCCGTACCGATCACCGCCCGGCGCACCGGCACGGCGCGGCGGGCCTCGATGTCGGCGACGTCGACATGCTCGCCGAACTGGTAGCCGACGATGCGGATCACCTCATCGGCGGAGACCGGTTCCCGGCCGGCGGCGGTCAGCCGTGCCGCGGTGTCGGCGAAGCAGCGCAGCTCGGTCAGCGGGAACCCGCTACGACCCAACTGGTCGACGACCGTCACGAAGGCCCCCTCGACCACCCCGAACAGGGCGATCGGATCCAGACCGGCGCCGCGGCGCTCCAACTGGCGGATGAGCCAGGACTGGCCGAGGACGCAGGCCCGCAGGTGGTGTCCCTCAAGCGTGGTCAGCAACTAGCCCTCCCCGGTCGGCATCCGTCCCGAACCGGGACGGAGCACCCACGCCAGCCAGATGATGGAGCTATCCACCGTCCGGCCTTCAAACCCGACCAAACGTTACCGCGAACCGTACGTCGGGCCGAACCCCAGGGCCACGACGGCACCCACCAACTATTTGATTGATTAGTCACGCAACCGCCCTGTCGCCGGGTCAGCGTAGCGAGACCCGGCACAGGGCACCGAGCGGGATCGTCCGCGCTCGGCGGCACCGGTCGGGACATCGGATCCGGCCGTCAACTGGGCGATGCCGCAACGGTCTGGCAGGATGGGTACGCATGTGCGGACTTGCGGGTGAGCTGCGCCGCGACGGTTCCCGCGCCGACATCGGCGCGGTGGAGCGGATGGCGGCGACAATGAGTGACCGGGGGCCCGACGACGGGGGTTCCTGGTCACACGGAAGTGTGGCCTTCGGACACCGGCGCCTGAAGATCATTGACCTGTCGGCGGCCAGCAACCAACCGATCGTGGACTCCGCCGCCGGCCTCACCGGCGTCTTCAACGGCTGCATCTACAACTACCGTGAGCTGCGCGAGCAGCTACAGGCACGGGGTCACACGTTCTTCTCGTCGGGCGACAGCGAGGTCGTCGTCAAGGCCTACGCCGAGTGGGGCGTCGACTTCGTCGACCATCTGGTCGGCATGTTCGCCGTCGCGATCACCGAGCGCGACAGCGGCCGGCTGGTCCTGGCCCGCGACCGGCTGGGCATCAAACCGCTGTACGTCGACGAGCGCCCCGGCGTGGTCCGGTTCGCCAGCACCCTGCCGGCGCTACTGGCCGGCGGCGGGGTGGACACCGGCATCGACCCGGTGGCACTCACCCACTATCTCAGCTTCCACAGTGTCGTCCCGGCGCCCCGGACGATCCTCGACGGCATCCGCAAGCTGCCCCCGGCCACCGTGCGGGTCTACCAGCCCGACGGCCGGGTGGACGAGCGCCGCTACTGGGATCCGCCGTTCGGCCGGGACCCGCGCCGCGCCGACTGGTCGGAGCAGGACTGGCAGGACGCGCTGCTCGAATCGTTGACCACCGCGGTGCAGCGCCGGATGGTCGCCGACGTGCCGGTCGGCGTCCTGCTCTCCGGTGGGCTCGACTCCTCGCTGGTCGTGGCGCTGCTGGCCGAGCAGGGTCAGCGTGGTCTGGCCACCTTCTCGATCGGCTTCGACGCGGTCGGTGGACGGGAGGGCGACGAGTTCGTCTACTCCGACCTGGTGGCGCAGCGGTTCGACACCGACCATCATCAGATCCGGGTGGCCGCCCGCGACCTGGTGCCGCCGCTGGAGGCCGCCGTCGCGGCGATGAGCGAACCCATGGTCAGTCACGACTGCGTCGCGTTCTACCTGCTCAGTCAGGAAGTCGCCAAACACCTCAAGGTGGTGCAGTCCGGCCAGGGCGCCGACGAGATCCTCGGCGGGTACCACTGGTACCCACCGCTGGCCCGGGTCGGCCGTGACCAGGCGCTGGACACCTACGCCACGGCCTTCTTCGACCGCGACGCCGCCGGTCTCGCCCAGGTGCTGAACCCGGAGTACCTCACCGCCGGTGATCCCGCACGCGAGTTCGCCGCCGCCCACCTGGGCCGCGCCGGCGCGCAGGACGCGGTCGACGCGGGGCTGCGGATCGACACCACGGTGATGCTCGTGGACGACCCGGTGAAACGGGTCGACAACATGACGATGGCGCACGGCCTGGAGGCCCGCGTCCCCTTCCTCGACCACGAGTTCGTCGAACTCGCCGCCACCTGCCCGCCCGAGCTCAAGTTGGCCCAGGGCGGCAAGGGGGTACTCAAGGAGATCGGCCGTCGGGTGCTGCCCTGGGAGGTGATCGACCGGCCGAAGGGGTACTTCCCCGTACCCGGGCTGACCCATCTGGAAGGCAAGCTGCTCGACCGGGTCCGCGACGCCCTGCACGCGCCGGCGGCCCGGCGGCGCGGGCTGTTCCGCGACGGGTACGTCGACGGGCTGCTGCGTGACCCGAACGCCGAACTCACCCCGCTGCGGGGCAACAAGTTGTGGCAACTCGGACTGCTGGAGATGTGGCTGCAGAACCATGGCATTGACTGACGACACGAGCGCCCCCCGCCCCGACTCCCCCGCCCCCCGGCGGGAACGGATCGGCCCTGGTGGCGACCCGGTCGTCCCGGGCGATCCGCCGGCCAAGCCCACCGACAGCGCCGACGTCATCCTGGAGTGCGGCTGGGGCCGGCTGGTCTTCGGTCAGACGTTCGCCGACCCCTCCGACGTCGCCGACGTGCTGCGTTCGGAAGCCGCCGGGTCCCGCGACATCTGCATCTACCTGCCCGACCCGCACGTGCTGGTGTCGCGGCTGCCGGACGAGTTGTTCATCGACCCGTCGCTGACCTTCCGGCTGGACCTCACCGAGCTACGCGAGCCGCAGCCACCGGAGCCGGGGCTGCGGATCCGGCCGCTACGCGACGATTCCGACGCCGACGCGGTCAACCGGATCTACGCCCACAACGGGATGGTCACCGCCCCGGTCGACATCCTGGTCGACAACGCCGCGACCGAACGTTTCGTGCACCTGGTCGCCGAGTCGGTCACCGGGCAGGTCGTCGGCACCATCACCGGCATCGACCACGTGGCGGTCTTCGACGACCCGGAAAACGGCTCCAGCCTGTGGTGCCTGACCGTCGACCCGTTGCACGCGCCACCCGGCACCGGTCAGGCGCTGCTGCTGGAGCTCGCCGGCCGGCTCGCCGACCGCGGCCGGGTCTACGTCGACCTGTCCGTGCTGGCGGAGAACGACGGCGCGATCCGCCTCTACGAACGGCTCGGATTCGAACGCACGCCGACGCTGTGCGTCAAACGCAAGAACCCGATCAACGAACGGCTCTTCCTGGCCAGCATGCCGGACGGCTACGACGAGCTGAACCCGTACGCCCGGATCGTCGCCGACGAGGCCATGCGCCGCGGCATCCGGGTCGAGGTGATCGACGCGTCCTGGGGCGAGCTGCGGCTGACCAACGGCGCCCGCAGCATCATCACCCGCGAGTCGCTGTCCGAGCTGACCTCCGCGGTGGCGATGAGCCGGTGCGACGACAAGCGGGTGACCCGGCGGGTGCTGCTCGACGCCGGGCTGGCCGTGCCGCACGGCCGCACCGCCACCGGCGACGCCGACGACGAGGCGTTCCTCGCCAAGGTCGGTGAGGTGGTGGTCAAGCCGGCGCGCGGCGAACAGGGCACCGGGATCACCGTCGGCGTCACCGACCCGACCGCCTTGCGGGCCGCCGTCGACCTGGCCCGCAGGAACTGCCCGCAGGTGCTGATCGAACAGCGGCACCAGGGGGAGGACCTGCGGGTCCTGGTGATCGACCACGAGGTGGTGGCCGCGGCGGTCCGCCGCCCGGCGGCGGTCACCGGCGACGGCGTACACACGGTGGCCGAGCTGATCCGGCGGCACAGCCGGCGGCGGGCCGCCTCCACCGGCGGCGAGTCGAAGATCCCGCTGGACGACCTGACCCGGGAGGTGGTCACCGAGGCCGGGCACACGATGGACGACGTGCTGCCGGCCGGCGAGGTGCTGACCGTACGGCGGACCGCGAACCTGCACACCGGCGGGACGATCCACGACGTCACCGACCGGCTGCACGCCGACCTGGCCGCCGCGTGCGTGGCCGCCACCCGGGCACTGGCCATCCCGGTGGCCGGGATGGACCTGCTGGTGACCGCTCCTGATCAGCCCGGCCACGTCTTCATCGAGGCCAACGAACGGCCCGGACTGGCCAACCACGAGCCGCAGCCGACCGCGGAACGCTTCATCGACCTGCTGTTTCCGGGCACCAGCGCGCAGCAGCGGCGGTGGAGCCCGCCCGGTCCCGGCGGGGCGCCGGCAACGCCGTGATCGGCGGCGGTACCGTCTTGGCATGCCGGCCGACCCGAACCCCCCCACCCCCCTGAAACTTGACCTCGACTACCTGCAGCAGGTGATGCTGGAGCTGCTGGACATCCCCAGCCCGTCCGGCCGCACCGACCACGTGCAGCAGTACGTCGGGGAACGGCTGTCCGCTCTCGGTATCCCGTTCACGGTCACCCGGCGGGGCGCGCTCAGCGCCTCGCTGTGCGGGCCGCGGACCACCGGCGCGGACCGGGCGATCGTGGTGCACACCGACACGATCGGCGGGATGGTCAAACGGTTGAAGGAGAACGGCCGGCTGGAGCTCAAGCAGATCGGCACCCACAGCGCCCGGTTCGCCGAAGGCGCCCACGTGCGGGTCTACACCGACAGCCTGGACCGGGTGATCACCGGCCAGGTGCTGCCGTTGAAGGCCAGCGGCCACCGCTACAACGAGGACGTCGACCTGCAGGGGGTCGGCTGGGAGCAGGTCGAGGTGCGGGTCGACGAGCCGGTCACCGACATCGCCGGGCTCCGCGCACTCGGCATCGACGTCGGCGACTTCGTCGCGATGCTGCCGGCGCCGACGATCACGCCCAGCGGGTACGTCAAGTCCCGGCATCTGGACGACAAGGCGGGGGTGGCGGCGGTGCTGACCGCGGTGAAGGCGATGGTCGACGCCGGCCAGCAGCCACCGGTCACCGCCCACCTGCTGATCACCTGCACCGAGGAGGTCGGGCACGGTGCCAGCCACGGTCTCGACCCGGACGTGGCCGAGATCGTCTCGGTCGACGCCGCGGTGGTGGCCCCCGGCCAGCAGTCCCGGGAGGACGCCGCGACTCTGGCGATGGGCGACGGCGTCGGCCCGTTCGACTACCACCTGACCCGTAAGCTGGCCGGCCTGGCCGCCGATCACGGCGTCTACCTGGTCCGCGACGTGTTCGACTACTACCGGTCGGACGTGGCTGCGGCGGTCGAGGCCGGCGCGCACGCCCGGGTGGCGCTGCTCGGCTTCGGGGTGGACGCCACCCACGGACACGAACGCACCCACCTGGACGGGCTGCGGCACCTCACCCAACTGCTCTGCCTCTACCTGCAGAGTGAGCTGGTGTTCCCGGAGTGGGACGCCGAACCGGACGGCGACCTGGCCGACTTCCCGTCGCTGGCGGTGCAGCCGGCGCAGGAGGCGGGGCCCCGGGAAGGGCCGATCGGCGTGGCCTGACGCCCCGGGCGGCGGTCCGCCTCAGCGCCGGTCGCCGAGCAGGGCGGCCAGCACCGCCGGATCGCTGGCCGACGCGGCCTGGGCCCACGCCTCGTACTGTACTGAGGCGTCCAGGCCGGACGAGGCGGCGATCCGGACGCTCTGCTTGACGTGCCGCACCAGCAGCGGGTCCAGGTCGGCGTAGCGGTGCGCGGCGGCCAACGCGGCGGCCAGCGGATCGTCGACCACGTCGAGCACCAGGCCGAGCTCGTGGGCCCGGGCGGCGTCGAGCATCGCGCCGTCCAGCAGGATCTGCATGGCCCGCTGCGGGCCGAGCGCGTCGACCAGGAAAAAGGTGCAGCCGCCGCCGGGGTGCAGGCCGATCCGGGTGAACGTCGCCCCGAACCGGGCCCGGGGGCCGGCGATCCGCTGGTCGCAGCACATCGCCAGGTTGAGGCCGGCGCCCACGGCAGGTCCCTGCACCGCGGCGATGGTCACCAGGTCCAGGTCGCGCACCGCGAGAAAGCTGCGGTAGATGTCCTCCAGGTCGCGGCGGGTCTGGCTGACCGGCCGGATCGGGCCGCCGAAGATCTCGTCGAGGTGCGCTCCTGAGCAGAACGCGCTGCCGGCGCCGGTGACGACCAGGACCCGGGCGTCGCGGTCGGTGGCGACGGCCGACACCGCCTCGGCCAGTTCCCGCTTCATCACGGCGCCGATCGCGTTGCGCCGGTCGGGATCGTCGAGAGTCAGCACCCGCACACCCGGATGGTCGGCGGTACGCAGCGAAACGGTCTGCACGTCAGCTCCTGATCCGGTCGGTGACGACCCACTGCCACAGGTCGCCGCCGCCGGCGACCACCGTACCCAGGGTATGGGACGCCGTGCGGGTGGCGACCGGCTCGTCGCGCCAGGCGAGCAGCCGGCCGGTGCTGCGGTGCAGCGGGTGTTCCCGGGTGATGCCCACCGCGCCGTGCAGCTGGTGCGCCAGCCGGGCCACCGTGGTGGCCGCCCGGCCGAAGATCACCCGGGCGGCGGCGACCCGGCTGGCCGCGTGGTCGCCGCCCCAGGCGTCCAAGGCGCCGCGCAGCGCAGCCCGGCACTGCTCCCGCTCCCCCGCCATGGTCGCCACCGCGTGCGCCACCGCCTGCTGGGCCAGCAACGGCCGACCGAACTGGGTGCGTACCCGGACGTGGTCGACGGTCAACTGGCAGGTTCGTTCGACGGCGCCGAGCAGCGCGGCGGCCCGCAGCAGCGACTCCCGGCGCCGCACGTCGGCGGCGTGCGGCGCGGTCATCGCCACCCGCAGTGGCACGCAGCCCCGCACAGTGACTTGGTCCCGGGGCTCGCCGGCGAGGTTCGTCCCCGGGGTGACGCGCAGCCCGTCGGCGGCCGGGTCGACCCGGGCCAGCACCGGCCGGCCGTCGTCGGCCGCGACGGCACAGACCAGCAGCGCGGACGCCGTCCGCGCCCCCGCCACGCCGGTGGCCGAGCCGGTCAGCCCGGTGTGCAGGGTGATCGTCTCCGCCGGGTCGGGCAGCGCCACCGCGTACGGCTCGTCGCGGTCCGGGTCGAGCCAGCCGGCCTCGCCGAGCAGCCAGCTCGCCTGCATCGCCTCGACCAGGGCGAGCTCCGGGGCGGTGGCGGCCGCCGCCCGGACGATCGCGGCCGCGTCGCGGACGGTGCCGCCGGAGCCGCCGACCTGCTCCGCGACGCCCACGGCCAGCCAGCCGAGGTCCCGCGCGGTGGCCCACAGCGTCCCGGTCGCGACGCCGGTCAGCGCCTCGGCGACGATCTGGCGCAGCATCGCCTCGTCGGTCGGTTCGTCACCGGACAAGGTCCGCCTCCCCTCGGGCGATCAAGGTCAGCAGCACCTCGGTGGTGCCGCCGCGGATGGAGAATCCCGGCGCGGCCAGGATCCCCTGGGCGAGCAGTGCGGGCAGGCCGTCGCCGGTCGGGTCCGGCCGGGCACCGGTCACCCAACGGGCGGTCTCGGTCACTTCCCGCTCGAACGTGGTGCCGAGGTGTTTGAGCAGCGCCGCCCGCCGTACCGGGGCGGCACCGGCGTCCAGGTCGGCGGCGATCTCCCAGGCGATCCGGCGCAGCGCCGCCAGCCGGGCGGCGAGCTCGCCGACCGCCTCGACCGCGGCCGGCTCGGCTCCGTCGGCCACCGACCGGGCCAGAGCCCGCAGCAGCGGATAGGTGCTCATCACCCGTTCCAGTCCGCCGCGTTCGAACGACAGCTGCTCGGTCACCTGCCGCCAGCCCCGGCCGACCTCGCCGATCACCCAGCGGTCCGGGACCGGCACCCCGTCGAAGATCATCTCGTTGAAGTGGTGCTCGCCCTGCAGGTCGATGATGGGTCGGACGGTGACGCCCGGGGCGGCCAGGTCGACGACGAACTCGGTCAGCCCGTCGTGGCGGCGCTCACCGCCGCCGGTGCGGGCCAGCACGTAGGCGTGGCTGCTGCGGTGCGCGTGGCTGGTCCACACCTTGGCACCGGTGATCCGCCAGCCGGACCCGTCGCGGGTGGCGGTGGTGCGCACCGCTGCCAGGTCCGAGCCGGCCTCGGTCTCGCTCATCCCGAGGCAGAAGGTCACGTCGGCGGCGGCGATCCGGGGCAGGAACTCCCGGCGCAGCTGCGGGGTGCCGTACCGCAGGATCGCCGGGCCGATCTGCCGGTCGGCGATCCAGTGCGCGGCCACCGGGGCGCCGGCCCGCAGCAACTCCTCGGTGACCACCAGCCGGGCCAGGTTCGACCGGCCGCCCCCGCCGTACTCGCGGGGCCAGGTGATGCCGATCCAGCCGTGGCGGGCCATCTCCTTGCTGAATTCGATGTCGTGCCCGCGCAGCCAGGCGTCACAGACCGGCCGGAACCGGCCGGCCGCCTGCCAGCGGTCGGCGAGGTCGCGGACCTGCTGGCGCAGTTCGTCGAGATCGTCGGTCACGGCTGCCCTCCGTCGTCGGTTGCCGGGTGGCCGGGTCCGGTCTTCTCGGCCAACGCCTGCCGGGCCACCCGGTAGCCGCGGTCGGCCGCCTCGGCCAGGGTCCGCCGCGCGGCCCGGCGGGCGGCCGGTGGCACCGGTGCCACCGGCCGGGCCGGGTCGACCGGCACACCGAGGTCGGTCAGCCGGCGCAGGAACTCGTCGGTGCCGGCGGTGTCGACCAGTTCCACCAGCCGGGGTCGGGCGCCGAGGCGCAGCGTTCCCCACCGGGTGTGCAGCCGCACCGGCGCGGCCGGCCCGGGGGCGGCGGTGACGTGCTGCACCCGGGCGGCCAGCCGGGTCGGGTCGGCACCACCGTGCAGCAGGACGAGTTCGCGGGCCGAGGCGGCGACGTCGGCCGCGCCGCCCCCGCCGGCCAGCCGGACCTGCGGCGGGTCGCCGGCGCCGACCATGCTCGCGTTGATCCGCCCGGCGAGGTCCACGTTGGCCGCGTCCAGCACCACCCGGTCGCACCGGGCGGCCAGGCAGAGCAGCACGTCGGAGCTGGTGCCGCGCCAGGCCACCGCGTCAGCGTACGCGTGGTGGTCGGTGGTGCTGGTGGCGACCGTGGTGGCCGGGCGGTCGCACACCGCGCCCGCCTCGTACACCTCGGCGAACGGTTCCCCGGGCAGCTGGTGGGCCAGCCGGGCGGCGAGGACCGGCCAGTGGAAGCCGGTGAACACGTAGCCGCCGCGGCGGAACTCGCCGGCCGCCCGGACCAGGAAGTCGACGACACTCACCGGGCACTCGCCACCTCGTCGGCCAGCCAGCGGGCGAACCCGTCGGGGCTGCGGGCCGCCGCCACGTACGCCTGGTAGGCGGCGACGTCGCGCGGGTAGCGGCCCGGTGCGCCGTCCGGGTGCACCGCGCCGGGTGCCACCACCGCTGCCGTCACCAGCAGACCGGGCAGAGTGACGCCGGCCGCGCGTACCTGTTCGACGCTGGCGGCGGCCTCGGCGACCACGACGACCCGCCGCGCCGCCTGGCTGGCGGCGGGGACCTCGCCGAGCGGGGTACGGATCACCGAGTTGCCGCGCTCGTCGACCAGGTCGGCGTGCACGAACGCGACGTCGGGGGTGACCGCCCGCACGACGGTGGCCGCGCCGAAGTCGCTGTCGGCGGTGCCGAGCAGCCCGCCCGGCCAGCCGCTGTCGATGTACCCGGTGCCGGGCGTCGGCGGCACCGGCATGAACGGCACCCGCCAGGCGGCGGCGGTCAACGCCGCGTTCAGCATGCCAAGGCTGACCTCGTGCAGGGCGACCGACCGGTCACCCGACTCGACCAGCCGACGGAAGTTCCATGCCGGATCCGGGCCGACCGGGCTCCAGCAGTGCCCGAACGTCGCGGCGGCCAGCACCCCGGCGCCGATCAGCTGGTCGAGCAGCAGGCCGCCGGAGGCGACGACCGCGTGCAGCCGACGGCGGCGCTGCCGGATCAGTTCGTGGCCGACGCTGAACAGCTGCCCGCCGAAGTTGCCCAGGTAGACGCAGTCGTCGTCGGCGACGTAGCGGGTGACGGCCTCGGCCAGGGTGAGGGTGGGCCGGCGCAGCCGGTCGGCGGGCGGCGTCATGACCGGCGGCGGGCGGTGCCGGCCGCCTGTCGACGCAGCAGCGGGCACGGCCGGTACCGGGGATCGCCGGTGAACCGGGCGAGCGCGACGAGTCCGTCGAGCACCCGGTCGGCGCCGACCCGGTCGACGTACTCCGTCGGTCCGACCGGATGGTTCATCCCGAGTCGCAGCGCGGTGTCCACCGCCGCCGCGGTCGCGGTGCCCTCCTCGACCACCGTGACGGCCTCGTTCGCCATGGTGTACATCAGCCGGTCGGCGACCAGTCCGGGCAGCGCCGGCAGCCGGACCGAGGAGGCACCGGTGGCGGCCAGCACGGCGGTGACCGCCGTCGTCTCGCAGATCGCGGCGACGTCGTCGTGGACCACTTCGGCGAAGACCCGTTCGGCGGTGGGGTGCAGCCGCAGCCAGCCTACCCCGGGCGGCGCGACGTCGAGCCAGCCGGCGTCGGAGCTGTCCAGCACGACGGTCCGGCCGGCGGCCAGCAGGTCGGTGATCTCGGCGGCGCACCGCCCTGGGTCACCGGCGGCGGCGTACAGCAGGACCGCGTCGGCGGGTGTGTCGGCGGTGTCACCGATCAGGCCGGCGACGCCGTGCAGCCGGTCGGCCGCCGGCCCGGTGAGCACCACCGGGCCGCTGCCGGCCGGTGCCGGCCGGACGACCCGGTGCCGCGCGGCGGCCGGTGGTTCGGCCGCGTAGTCGTAGTAGCCGCGGCCGACGCCGCGGCCGGTGAGCCCGGCCCGCACCAGTGCCCGGGTCAGCGGGATCGGCCGGTAACGCGGGTCGCCGAACTCGCGCAGCGCGGTCTCCGAGGAGGCCAGGTGGGTGTGCAGCCCGGTGAAGTCGAGCAGTTCCAGCGGACCCATCCGGTGGCCGAGCGCGGCCTGCGCCACCGCGTCCACCACCGGGGCCGGAACGCCCTGGGTGACCAGCAGTTGGGCTTCGTAGTACAGCGGCCGGCAGATCCGGTTCACCACGAAGTTGGGGGTGTCGGCGCAGCGCACCGCGGTCTTGCCCAGCCCAGTGACCCACCGCTGCGCCCGGTCGACGACCTGCGGCGCGGTCTGCGGACCGGCGACCACCTCGACCAGCCGCATCCGGGTCGCCGGGTTGAAGAAGTGCAACCCGACCAGGCGGGTCGGATCGCCGAAGGCCCGGCCGAGTTCGGCGACGCTCAACGAGGACGTGTTGGTGGCCACGACCAGGCCGGTGGACCCGGTGGCGGCGACCCGGGCGAGCAGGTCACGTTTGACCGCCAGGTCCTCCACGACGGCCTCGACGAGCAGGTCGGCGCCGTCGAGCGCGGCGGCCAGGTCGGCGGTGGCGGTGACCGGCACCGGCCGGTCGTCGCGGTCCGCCTCGCGCCGCAGCACCTCGGCGTTGTCGCGGGTACGGGTCTCGTCGGCGTCGACCACGGTGACCCGGGCCCCCGACTGGGCGAACACCCGGGCGATGCCGCGGCCCATCGGTCCGAGCCCGACGACCACCACCGACAGTTCATCCACCGTCGCCATCAGCTCACCCTTTCCAGTACGGCGGCGACTCCCTGGCCGCCGCCGACGCAGAGGCTGGCCACCCCGGTGGTGGCGTCGCGGCGGGCGAGTTCATGCAGCAGCGACACCACGATCCGGGTACCGCTCTGCCCGGTCGGGTGGCCCAGCGCGATACCGCCGCCGTTGACGTTGACCCGGTCCTCGGCCAGACCGAGTCCGCGGACGTTGTGCACGATCTGCGCGGCGAACGCCTCGTTGATCTCGAACAGGTCGACGTCGGCCGCTGACCGGCCGGCCCGGTCCAGCGCGCGGGGAACGGCGTGCACCGGGCCGACCCCCATCTCGGTCGGGTCGACACCGACCGCGGCGAACGACACCAGCCGGGCGGTGGGCGTCAGGCCGTATCGGTCGACGGTGGCCGCGTCGGCGACGATCACGGCGGCGGCGCCGTCGGCCATCTGGCTGGCGTTGCCGGCGGTGACCGTGCCGCCGTCGACGAACGCCGGTCTCAGGCCGGCGAGCCGGGCCGGGGTGCTGTCGGTGCGGAAGGTCTCGTCACGGGCGAACGCGCCGTCGGCGGTCGGTACCGGCACCGTCTCCGCCGCGAACCGGCCGTCGGCCCAGGCGGCGGCGGCCCGCTGGTGGCTGCGGGCGGCCCAGGCGTCCTGGTCGACGCGGCCGATACCGTACCGCTCGGCGACCCGTTCGGCGGTCTGGCCCATGTTGAGCCCGCAGACCGGGTCGGTGCCGCCGTCGCGCCACCCGTCGACCAGGGTGATGTCGCCGCGCCGTACGCCGTCCCAGCGTAGTCCGGAGTCGGCCAGGTAGGGCATGGTGCTCATCGACTCGACGGCGACGACCAGGGCGGCGCCGGTGTCGCCGGCGGTGACCGACTGGGCGGCCAGTTGGATGGCCTTCAGCCCGGAGGCGCAGGCCATGTTGACGGTCTGCGCCGGGGTGTGCTGCGCCAGGCCGGCCCGCAGGGTGATCTGCCGGCCCGGGTTGGGGCCGTTGCCGGCCTGGCGGCAGTTGGACGCGACCACCTCGCCGACGGCGTCGGCCGGCAGGCCGGACCGCTCCAGCGCCGCCGCCGCCGCGACGGTGCCCAGGTCGACCGCCCGCACCGTACGCAGCGAGCCGCCGTAGCGTCCGTGCGGGGTGCGCACGGCGCCGATCAGATACACCTGCCGGTTCACGTTCGCTCCGTCCCGCCGCCGCGTCGCACGACGCGGCGGGCCTTGTGGGTGTGGCGCGGCAGGCTGCCCGGGGCGACCGCCACCACCTGGGCGTGGACCCGCAGCGTCTGCCGCAGCGCCGCGGTCAGTTCGGCGGCGGCGGTCCGGGTGCCGTCGGGCAGCTCGATCTCGACCTTGATCCCGGTCAGGTATCCGCTGTGCCGGTCGGTGACGTCGGCGTCCAGCACGATCTGGTGCTGGCCCCGGCCGGCCGGGTGTTCCCGCAGCACCTGCTCCACCGCGCTGGGGAAGACGTTGACGCCCCGGACCACCAGCATGTCGTCGGCCCGGCCCAGCACCCCGCCGGTCAGCCGGGCGTGGCTGCGGCCGCAGCCGCACCCGGTGCTGTCGCGTACCACCAGGTCACCGGTCCAGAACCGGACCAGCGGGGTGGCCTGCTTGTCCAGGTGGGTCAGGACGAGGACGCCGGTCGTGCCGTCGGGCACCGGTTCGCGGGTACGTGGGTGCAGCACCTCGGCGTGGACGAAGTCCTCGGCGAGGTGTCCGCCGGCCTGTTCCTCGCATTCCCAGGCGACCGGCTGGAACTCCAGGCAGCCGTAGCCGTCGAAGCAGCGGGCACCCCAGGCCTGCTCGATCAGCGCCCGGGTGGCGGGCACCGCGCCGCCCGGTTCACCGCCGACCATGACCCGGCGTACCGGGCAGTCGCGTAGCGGCCGCCCGGCCTGCTCGGCGACCTCGGCCAGGTGCAGCAGGAACGACGGCGTACCGCCGACGGCGGTGACGCCGTACCGGAAGATGGTGTCGATCTGCCGGTGCGTGTCGGCGGACCCGCCCGGCACGACCGTCGCGCCGATCCGCTGGTAGCCGGCGGTGGCACCGAGCCCGCCGACGAACCACGGATAGCTGAACAGGCACAGGTAGACGTCCCGGTCACGGATGCCCTGCCCGTACGCCATCCGCGCGTACAGGTCGGCCCAGCGCTCCAGGTCGGGGCCGGTCCACAGCACCGGCACCGGGTCGCCGGTGCTGCCGGAGGAGAAGTGCACCCGCTGGACGGCCTCCGGGTCGGCCGCCCGGGCGGTCCCCCACGGTGGTTCCTCGCGCAGCCCGTCCAGGTAGTCGGCCTTGTCGATGATCGGCAGGTCCCGTAGCGAGTCCAGATCGGTGAGGTCGGCCGGGTGCCAGCCGACGTCGAGCATCCGCCGCCGGTGCAGGGTGCTCGCCTGGTAGACGTAAGTGAGCTGGCGGCGCAGCGCGGTGAGCTGCTGCTGGGCGAGCCGGTCGCGGGGGAAGGTCTCGCACTCCGACCACCAGCGGCGCACCGGCCGGTGCCCGATCATGCGGTCCGCCCCGGCCGGGCGGCCGGCGGGGTCAGGGTGAGCGGCTGCCCGGTGAGCAGGGCGGCCGCCGGGCCGGCGAGGTAGCCGATCAGGTCGGCCAGCGGCTGTGTCGCCGGTGCCTGCGGGGTGAGCAGGCAGTTCACCCGAATGTGCTGCGGCGCCCATTCGGTGGCCAGGGTCCGGGTCAGCGAGGTCAGACCCGCGTGCAGTGCCGCGCCGGTCGGGCCGGGCGCGTCGGCGGCGGTCAGCAGCAGGCCGCCGCCGGTGGCACCGGTGAGCAGGTCCCGGCCGGCGCGGGCGGCGGTGAACGCGGCGGTGAGCACGGCCCCGGCGCGGCCGGGCCGGTCCACCGCGGTCGGGGCGACGCTGTCGCGCAGGTCGGCGACGACCAGGTCCGGCGGGGTCGTGGCGGCACCCGGCGGCCGGGCGCCGAGGCCGGCCAGGGCCGCGGTCAGCGCGGGGGTGGGTGCGCCGGCGACCCAGACGATGGTACGGCCGGTGAGCGCGCCGGCGGCCAGGCAGCTGGCCTGCGACGTGGTCACCGGACCGGCTCCGGCTGGTCGGCGCCGATCGCCCGGGCGATGACGATCCGCTGGATCTCCGAGGTGCCCTCGTAGATCTCCAGCACCCGCTGGTCACGGTAGAGCCGTTCGGCCGGGCAGGGTTTGCAGTAGCCTTCCCCGCCGTACACCTGGACGGCGAGGTCGACGGCGCGGTGGGCGACCTCGCTGGTGTAGAGCTTGGCCATGGCGCCGATGGTGGACACCGACGTGCCGGCGTCGTAGGCGCGGGCGGCCTGGTAGGTGAGCAGCCGGGCGGCGGTGAGCTCGGTGGCGAGGTCGGCGAGCCGGAAGCCGATCCCCTGGTGTTCCAGCAGGGTGCGGCCGAACCGGCTGCGGCGGGCGGCCTCGGCGGTGGCGAGCTGGTAGGCGGCCGCGGCGATGCCGAGCCCCTGCGCGGCGACGCTGATCCGGCCCAGGTCGAGGGTGCGCAGCGCGAGCCGTAGTCCGCGGCCGCGTTCGCCGAGGATCGCGTCGGCCGGTACCCGGGCGTCGAGTTTCAGGTTGCTGGTCCGGGTGCCCCGGATGCCCATCTTGTCCTCGTAGCGGTCGATGACCGCGCCCGGGGTGTCCTTGTCGATCAGGAAGGCGGTGATGCCGCGGGCCCCGGCGTCCGGGTCGGTCTTGGCGAAGACCACGTAGTGTTGCGCGGCGCCGCCGTTGCCGATGTAGATCTTCTCGCCGCGCAGCCGGAACCCGTCGCCGTCGGGCAGCGCGGTGGTGGTGATCGCGGCGGCGTCGCTGCCGGCACCGTTCTCGCTGAGGGCGAAGCTGACCGCCCGGCCCCGGAGCAGGTCGCCGAGGACCAGTCGGCGTTGCTCGTCGGTGCCGGCCAGCAGCAGCGGTACCGCGCCGAGTTCGTACGCGGCCAGGATGGCGCCGGTGGCGGCGCAGGCCCGGGAGACCTCCTCGGTGATCGCGCACACCGCCTGCATGCTCAGCCCGGCCCCGCCGTACTCGGTCGGCACGAAGATGCCGGTCAGTCCGGATTCGACGAAGGCGGCGACGTGTTCCCAGGGGTAGCGCTGGTCCCGGTCGAGTTCGGCGGCGGCCGGGGCGAACTTCTCGGCGGCGAGGGTCCGGGCGGTGGCCAGCCAGGTGGCCCCGACCGGGTCGAGTTCCGGTTCCCACAGCACGCCCATCCCGGATCCTTTCCGAAGTCGCCGCCGGTACTTCCCGACCCACCGGCCCGTTGATAACGTCAACGTAGATGTCGACCAGCTTGCCGAGCAAGGTCCGACGTGTCAAGGAGGTCGCACAGTGGCAGACCCGACAGGGACAGTGGCGGACCCGACCGGGCCGGTGGCCGAACAACCGCCGGCACCGGCGGTGCTCACCGGACGGGAGGGCGCCGTCGCCGTCGTCCGACTCAACCGACCGGACCGGCGCAACGCGCTCACCACCGACACGATGCACGACCTGGTGGACGCCCTGGCGGCGGCCGACGCCGACCCGCAGGTCCGGGCGATCGTGCTCACCGGCGGCGGCCACACCTTCGCCTCCGGTGCCGACGTACGCGAACTGCTCGCCCTCGACACCGCCCGGTACCTGGACTCACCCCGGGTCGGCGCGTGGCGGCGGATCATGTCGGTCGGCACCCCGCTGGTCGCCGCCGTCGCCGGACCGGTCCTCGGCGGCGGCTGCGAGCTGGCCCTCGCCTGCGACCTGGTCGTAGCGGCGGACAACGCGGTGTTCGGGCAGCCGGAGATCCGGCTCGGCATCATGCCCGGCGCCGGCGGCACCCAACGCTGGGCCCGGGTCGCCGGCCGGTTCGTCGCCGCCGAGGTCGTCCTGCTCGGTCGCACCGTGGACGCCTGGCGGGCCCGGGACCTGGGTTTGGTGCACCGGGTCGCGCCGCGCGAGCGGGTGGTGCAGGTCGGCGCCGAGGTCGCCCGGGAACTGGCCGGGTTCGGCCCGATCGCCGTCCGGCAGGCCCGGGCGGCCGTCCGGGCCACCGAGGAGACCCCGCTCAGCGCCGGGCTGGACCTGGAACGCGCGATGCTGGCCGGGCTGCTCGGCACCGCGGACCGCACCGAGGGGATCACCGCGTTCCTGGACAAGCGCCCGCCCCGGTTCCAGGGCCGGTGAGAACGATCCGTGGGGTGCCGAGCATCCGTGACGAAGGGACCGAGATGAACATCGCCACCGTCGCGCTGGGCGCCGGCGCCGATTTGACCGACCTGACCACGGCCGTACGCGACGCGGCGCGGCAGACCGGGCTGGCCGCCGTCCTGGTGGAGGTCGCCGGGGAGACGCTGGACCCGCGGGGCGACCAGGTCGCCGCCAGCGGTGCCGCCGAGCGGCTGCGCGCCGCGCTGCGCCGGGCGGCGGCACCGACCGTCCTGGCGGTGACCGGCCCGGTCGGCGGGGCCGGGCTGGCCGCGCTGCTGCACTTCGACGTCGTGCTGTCCGCCCCGACCAGCACGTTCACCGCCGGAGACCCGGACAGCGGGGCGCTGCTCGCCAGCGACCTGGCCGGCCTGCTGACCCGGCGGATCGGGCCGGGACGGGCCCGGCACCTGGTGCTCACCGGCCGGTTCCTCGGCGCCGCCACCGCACTGGACTGGGGTCTGGTCGCCGGGGTCGACCCGCAGTGCGCCGACCGGGCCGGTGAGCTGGCCCGGTCCTGGGCCGACTCCCCGGGTGCCGGACTCGCGCTGCGGGCCCTCGACGCGGCGCAGCGGCTGCCCGCCGCCGACGCCGCCGGCTACGCCCGCGATATGCTGCCGCTGCTCACCCCGGCCCCGGCGGAGGACACCCGGTCAGGCCGGTGACGGGAACAGTCCCGCCCGGCTGAGCCGGCCCGGGGCGGTGACGCCCAACGCGGCGGCCAGCCAGCGGGCGTCGTCCAGCACCGTCGGCAGGTCCAGTCCCACGTCGACGCCCATCCGGCTCAACGTGTAGGCGAGGTCCTCGGTGGCCACGTTGCCGGTGGCGGCCGGTGCGAACGGGCAGCCGCCGATCCCGGCCAGGCTGGCGTCCAGGGCGGTGACACCGGACCGGACCGCCGCCACCGCGTTGGCCACCCCGGTGCTGCGGGTGTCGTGGAAGTGCGCCCGCAGCGACAGTCCGGGGGCGAGGTCGGCGGCCAGGCCGAAGCGCTCCTCCACGTCGGTCGGCACCGCCACCCCGATCGTGTCGGCCAGCACCAGCTCGTCCGGCGATTCGGCGAGCACCGCACGCAGCACGGTCGCCAGTCGTGCGACCGGGACCTCGCCCTCGAACGGGCAGCCGAACGCCGCCCCGACCGTCACCGCGACCCGTACCCCGTCGGCGGCGGCCCGGCGGCGGACGGCCGCCATCGCCCGCAGCGCCGCCGCCACCGGCATTGCCTGATTGCGTTCGCTGAACGTCTCGGTGGCGAGCACCACCATGTTGATCTCACGGAAGCCGGCGTCGCGGGCCCGCAGATAACCGCGTTCGTTGAGCACCAGGGCGGTGTAGCGCACCCCGGCGGCGGGGTCCGGCAGACCGGCGGCCACCTGCTCGGCGTCGGCCATCTGCGGTACCCGGTCCGGCCGGACGAAGGCGGTGACCTCGATGCGCCGCGCGCCGTGGCGGACCGCCCGGCGGACCAGTTCGAGCTTGTCACCGGTCGGCAGCAGGGTGGCCTCGTTCTGCAGCCCGTCCCGGGGCGCCACCTCGACGATCTCGACCACGACCACTCCCTGCAGTTGCGTCAACGTTTACGTGGACTGTATAACATCAGGCATGACGCATGCGCCGCCGGACGGCACCCCGGACACCGCACCGCCACTGGCCGGAGTGCGGGTCATCGAGATGGGCTCCCTGATCGCCGGCCCGTTCTGCGGGCAGCTCCTCGCCGACCACGGCGCCGAGGTGATCAAGGTCGAGCCGCCGGGCGTCGGCGACCCGATGCGCGAATGGGGACGGGAGAAGTCCGACGGACGGTCGCTGTGGTGGCCGATCATCGCCCGGAACAAGAAGTCGATCACCCTCGACCTGCGCACCGGGGACGGCCAGCAGATCGCCCGCGACCTGCTGGCCGACGCGGACGTGCTGCTGGAAAACTTCCGGCCCGGCACGGTGGAGAAGTGGGGACTCGGCTTCGACCAGCTCACCACGATCAACCCGGGGCTGGTCATGGTCCGGGTCTCCGGGTTCGGACAGCACGGGCCGTACGCCGAACGACCCGGCTACGGCGCGATCGCCGAGGCGATGGGCGGGCTGCGGTACGTCGTCGGCGACCCGTCCACCCCGCCCAGCCGGGTCGGCATCAGCCTCGGCGACTCCCTCGCCGCGACGTTCGCCACCCTCGGCACCCTGCTCGCGCTGCGCGCCCGCGACCGCACCGGCACCGGTCAGGTCGTCGACGCCGCGATCTACGAGGCGGTCCTCGCGCTGATGGAGTCCCTGGTGCCCGAGTACGGGCTGGCCGGCTTCGTCCGCGAACGCAGCGGACCGATCCTGCCCAACGTGGCGCCGTCGAACGTCTACCCCACCAGCGACGGCGCGATGGTGCTGATCGCCGCGAACCAGGACACCGTCTTCCGTCGGCTGGCCGCCGCGATGGGCCACCCGCAGCTCGGCACCGACGAACGGTACGCCAGCCACACCGCCCGGGGCCGGCACCAGGCCGAGCTGGACGCCCAGATCGCCGACTGGACCCGGACCCTCAGCGTGGACGCCCTCACCGAGACGCTGATCGCCCATTCCGTACCGGTCGGCAAGATCTACCGGGCGCCGGAGATGCTCACCGACCCGCACTTCCAGGCCCGCCGGACCATCGTGTCGGTCGACGATCCGGCGCTCGGCGCGGTGCCGATGCAGAACGTGTTCCCCCGGCTGGACCGCACCCCCGGCGTGGTCCGGCACACCGGCCCGGCACTCGGCGCCCACAACGACGAGGTCTACCAGGGTCTGCTCGGAATGACCGCCGAGCGGTACGCGCGGTTGCGGACCGCCGGCGTCATCTGACGGCGGCACCGCCGGCCGGCGTCAGTCCAGCGGCGCCGGTGGCCGCGACGCGCTGTGCGACACGTCAGCCGTGGCGTAGCAGCGCACCCGCGGCGCCGACGAGCGTGGCGCCGCCGTCCAGGGCGATCAGCTGGCCGGTGATCCACTCCCCCGCCGGCCCGGCCAGGAAGCCGACCAGCTCGGCCACCTCGTCCGGGGTGGTGGCCCGGCCCAGCGGGGTACGGCGCAGCACCTCCGCCAACACGGTGCCGGTGAGTTCGTGGCGTACGCCGTCGGTCAGCACGGTGCCCGGCGCCAGACAGTTGCACCGGATCCCGTCGGCGGACCAGCGCTGCGCCAGCGACCGGGTCAGGCCCAGCACCCCGGCGCGAGCGGCGGCCGAGTGGGCCAGGCCCGGGATACCGGCCTCCGGCGCGGACAGCGAGACGTTCACCACCCGGCCGTGGCCGCGTGCGGCGAGCCACGGACGCGCCGACTCGGTCAGCCGGGTGACCGCCGTCAGGTTCAGGTCGGTCACCGCGGCGAACCCCCGGGTGGAGATCCCGGTAGCCGGCGCGACGAACTGCCCGCCCGCGTTGTTGACCAGGATGTCCAGGCCGTACCGGCGGCCCACCTCGGCGATCAGGTCGGTGACCTGCTCCGGGCGACGCACGTCCAGCGGCCGGGCGACGAACCGGCCCGGTGCGGCCAGCCCGGCGGTGCCGGCCAGCGGCTCCGGCCGTCGCCCGACGCCGACCACCAGGGCACCGAGGCCGGCCAGCCGCAGCGCGACCGCCCGGCCGATACCGGTGCCGGCGCCGGTGACCAGCGCGGTCCGGCCGGCGAGCAGACCGGGGCGCAGCACCTGCGGATCGGCGGCCGTCACGGCCGGACCAGCCCGGCGACCAGGCCGCCGTCGACCGGCAGCAGCGCCCCGGTGACATAGCTGGCGGCGTCCGAGGCGAGCCAGCAGACCACCTCGGCGATCTCCTGCGGTTCGGCGGCCCGCCCGATCGGGTGTGCCGCCTCCAGCGCGGTGGTGTCGAACCGGACGATCGGGGTGCGGACCAGGCCGGGACAGACCGCGTTGACCCGGATACCGGCGGCGGCGTACTCGATCGCCGCGGTCCGGGTGAGTCCGGCGATGCCGTGTTTGCTGGCCACGTACGCAGCCGACGCCGGCACCCCGCGCAACGCGGCCCCGGACGCGGTGTTGACGATCGACCCGCCGCCGCCCTGGGCGAGCAGCTGGGCGATCTCGACGCGCAGGCAGTGGAAGGTGCCGGTCAGATTCACCGCCAGCACCCGGTCCCAGACGTGTGCCGGGTAGTCGGCGGTGTCGGCGAACACGCCGGTCACCCCGGCGTTGTTGTGCGCGATGTCGAGCCGGCCGAACCGCCGGACCACGGCGGCGACCATCGCGGCGACGGAGTCGGCGTCACCGATGTCGACCCGGTGCGCCACGGCGGCCGGACCGATCCGCGCCGCGACGGCCTCGGCGGCCGGCAGGTCACGGTCGGCGACCAGCACCCGGGCACCGGCCGCCGCCAGCCGGTGCGCGGTCGCCGCGCCGATCCCGGACCCACCGCCGGTGACCAGCGCCACCCGGTCGGTCAGGTCGGGACCGGTCGGCCGGCCACCGCCGGTGGCGGGTGCAGCCGGTGCGGCCCGGCTCACCGGCCGGCCCCGATCGCCCGGGACGGTCTGCTGCCGGCCGCCGCGCCGCGGCACCGGCCGCCGGTCAGGACTTCGGTGCCAGGCTGGACAGGGCCAGCTCGATGAAGATCTCGCCGAAGTCGGCCAGGCTGCGCGGCCCGTCCGGGTCGAACCAGCGGTAGGTCCAGTTGAACATCCCGACGATGCCGAGCACCGCGACGTTCGGGTCGACGTCGGAGCGGAAATCGCCGCTGGCCGCGCCGTCGGTGATCACCTTCGTCAACAGCCGGCCCCACAGGTCGGCGTTGCGCTGGATGTCGGTCACCTCGTCGCCGGTCATCACCTTGTGGATGTTCTCGCCGACGAAGATGAACAGCTCCGGCCGGCGCTGCATTGCGTGCACGTAGGCGCGCAGCCCGCGGGTGAGCTTCTCCGGCGGCGGTGTCGGCTCGGCGACGATCTGCTCCAGCTCCAGGCGCATCTGCTCGATCGGCTGATGCAGCAGCGAGACGAGCAGCTCTTCCTTCGTGCCGACGTAGTAGTAGAGCGTGGCCCGGTTGATGCCGACCTCGGTGGCCACGTCCTCCAGGGTGGTCTGGGCGTAGCCGAGCCGCTGGAACACCCGGGCCGCCCCGTCCAGGACCTCCTGCCAGCGGGCGTCGGACTTGCGGCCACTGGCCAGCCTGCGCTCCATCCGCCGGCGGGCGATGTCGCTGGCTGCCGTCCGGTTGCGTTCCCGGGTCGCCACGGGCGCCACACTCCTCCAGCACGACCGACCAGAGTCGATCTATGAACAGTCGCGTTGATGATAGCGCAGCGCGTCGGACAACGGTCATCGGGTACGCAGCGTCCGCTTGAGGACCTTGCCGCTGGCGTTGCGGGGCAGCGTCTCCTCGACCCGGAACACCGCCGGGATCTTGTACCCGGCGAGCCGGGTCCGGCAGTACTCGCGGACGGCGTCCTCGTCGAAGGCGCCACCGGGGTTGACCACCAGATGCGCCCGGACTATCTCGCCCCACCGCTCGTCCGGCACCCCGACCACCGAGACTTCCTGCACCGCCGGCAGCTCCGACAGCACCTGTTCGATCTCGATCGGATAGATGTTCTCCCCACCTCGGATGATCATGTCCTTCTTGCGGCCGGACAGGTAGAGGTAGCCCTCGTCGTCGCGCCAGGCCATGTCACCGCCGCGGAACCAGCCGTCGACCAGCACCCGGTCGGTCTCGTCCGGCATGCCGAGGTAGCCGGCCATCACCGCGTCGGACCGGGTGACGATCTCGCCGACCGTACCGTCCGGGACCTCGTTCAGGTCGTCGTCGCACAACCGCAGGTCGACACCCATGCCAGGTTTGCCGATCGAGCCGAGTAGATGCTCGTTGCCGGCCAACGCGCGGCGGTGGTCCTCCGGGGTCAGCACGGTCTGCAGACCGGCCTCGGTGCCGGCGCCGAACATGTTCATGAAGTCGCACCTGAACGTCTTCATCGCCCGGCGCAGCAGGGTCGGCGACATCGGCGCCGCCCCGTACGCGATGGACAGCAGCCGGTCGTAACTGGCGTCGCGCACGTCCGGCTGCTGCAGCAGCATGTCGATCATCGTTGGCACCAGGAAGACGCCGTTGAGCACGTCGCGGCGCAGCCACTTGAGCACGGTGACCGGATCGAACGCCGGCAGAATCAGCGACGGGAAGCCGCGGGCCACCCCGGCCAGCACGTAGCCCATCCCGGCCACGTGGTACAGCGGCGCCGGCGAGTAGTGGAACGAGTCCGCCGGCAGCCGCCGCTCCAGAATGCACTGGAACACCAGGTGCTTGGTCATCCGCTGGTGGTGCATGACGCCCTTGGGCAGAGCCGTGGTGCCGCTGGTGAACGCCAGGCACATGATCTCGTCGTCACCGAACGGGGTGTCGATCTCGACGTCGTCGCCGGCGGCGACCAGTTCGTCGTACCCCCGGTCGGCCACCGCCGTCTTCTCGTACGACACGGTCCAGCGCAACGTCGGCACGTCGATCGACTCGACCATCGCGGCGTACCGCTCGCTGAAGAACAGCACCTTCGCCTCGGCGGTACGCAGCAGCATCTGCAGCTCCGGCCGGGCCAGCCGGAAGTTCAACGGCACGTAGACCGCGCCGAGCTTCATGCAGGCCAGCAGGGTCTCCATGTAGCAGTGCGAGTCGGTGGCGAACAGCGCCACCCGGTCGCCCTTGCCGACGCCCATCCGGCGCAGCTCATTGGCGACCCGGTTGACCCGGCTGTTGACCTGGGCGAACGAGTACGAGTCGGTGTCGGTGACGAAGCAGGCCCGACCCGGCGTGTTCCGGGCGTGCAGCCGGACCCAGTCCGCCGCCCGGCTGGTGCGCTGCGTGGACATCAGCCACCCCCTCGGTACCTAGGAGAACTCGGGCAGCACGTGCTTGCCCAGCAGCTCGATCGACTTCATGACCTTCTCGTGCGGGATGTTGTACGGCTGGACGAGGCAGAGCAGCAGATCGGTCCCCACCGCCTCGTACCGTTTGGCCATCTCGACGCACTGATCGGGGTTGCCGACGATCACCGCGTCGTTGTCGACCAGATAGTCGAAGGTCAGCGAGTCCAGGTCGATCCCGCCGAGCAGCTTCCTGGCGTACTCGTAGCTGCCCAGCTGCGCACCGTCCTTCCAGTCGCCGAGCTCGGCGACGGACTTCAGCGACGTCTGCACGTACCAGCCGAAGCAGTCCCGCGCCGCCGCGTACGCCTCCTCGGTGGTCTGGGCGCAGTGCACCTGGGTGAAGGTGGCGATCTGTTCGTTGACGTACGCCCCCACCGGTTTGGCGCGCCGGATCCCGTCGCGGTACCGGTTGAACCGTTTGACCAGGGTCTCCGGCGCGGCGGCCACCGAGAACGACAACAGCCCCAGCCCTTTCTCGCCGATCAGCTCGTGGCTGTCTGCGCTGGACGAGGCGCCCCACAGCGGCGGGTGCGGGCGCTGCATCGGCTTGGGCACCACCCCGCGCGGCGGCAGCTTGAAATGCTCGCCGTCCCAGGAGAACTCCTCCTGGGTCCAGCAGCCCATGATGACCTCCAGGGCCTCCTCCCACATCGGCCGGGTGTCGGTCGGGTCGATGCCGAACCCTTCCAGCTCGGTACGGGTGCCGGAGCGGCCGGTGCCGAACTCCAGGCGGCCGCCGGAGAGCACGTCGACGGTGGCGGCCGCCTCGGCGGCGCGCACCGGATGGTTGTACGGAAACGGCAGCAGCCGTACGCCGTGCCCGATCCGGATGTTCTTCGTCTTCGCGGCGATCGCGCCGTAGAGCACGCCCGGCGCCGACGAGAACGAGTACTCGTCGAGGAAGTGGTGTTCGACGGTCCAGACGCTGTGGAAGCCGAGCTTGTCGGCGAGCACGATCTGGTCGAGGACGTTCTGGAACGCCACGTAGGCGCTGCGGTCGTCCCACGGGCGGGGCACCGCGATCTCGTACATCAGGGCGAACTTCATCCGATGTCTCCCTCGTGCAACGGGTACGCCGCCACGCCCAGGTCGTACGCGACCAGTTCGCCGGTCATCGAGAAGGTGACGTACAGCCGGCCGTCGCCGATGCAGCAGTTGGTGGGCTGGGCGCCGGGTGGCGTGTCGATGGCGTCCCGGACCGAGCCGTCCGGTCCGATGACCACGACGACATGCCCGACGCTGCCGCACACGTACAGGTTGCCGTCGGCGTCGAAGCAGAACCCGTCCGGCGAGCCGGCCGGCAGCTTGGCGAACACCTGCGGGTCGCCGAGCCCGGTACCGGGCGAGTGGTCGAAGACCAGGATGCGACGGGTCAGCGACTGGGCCAGGTACAGCCGCCCGTCCGGGCCGAACCCGATCCCGTTGGGCATCGCCGGGACCTCGGCGACCTGCCGCACCGTGCCGTCGGCGGACACCGTGACGATCCGGCCCGGCTTGAGGTCGCGCAGGTTCTCCCAGTTGTGCGAGTCGGTGACGTACAGCCGACCGTCGGGACCGAAGCACAGATCGTTGGGCCGGTGCGGGGCCGGGCCCGGCAGGTCGACGGCGACCGTACTGACGGTGCCGTCGGCGGCGACCTTCTGCACGCGGCCGTCGAACGGTTCGGGCGCGTGCCAGTACCCGCCGGTCCGGGTGGCGGACAGGCCACCGTTGTTGGCCACGTACACCGCGCCGCTGGCGCCCCGCGCGCTGCCGTTGGGGCCGCCGCCGAGGTCACCGAGGGTGGACCGGCTCCCATCGGCGGCGACCCGGGTCAGCCGCTGGCCCTGCATCTCGACCACGGCGACCGCGCCGTCGCCGAGGTGGCTGGGGCCCTCCGGGAAGTGAAGGCCGTCGGTGACCACCCGGGGTGTGCCGGCGGTCACGACGTCACCTGCACCGGGTCGAGGGCCTTGAGCCGGGGCATCACCTCGGCGGCGAACAGCCGCAGATTGTGCTCGGCGGTCTGCGGCGACATGCCGGCGAACGAGAAGACCCCGTTGAACCCGTCGTTGCCGACCTTGGACCGGATGTCGACGATCCGCTCGTAGCACTGCTCCGGGGTGCCCCAGATCTGCAGTTCGATGAAGTTCTCGACGACCCGGTCGGAGCCGTGTTTCTGGATGGACCGGGCCAGTTTCTGGTAGTACTCGTAGCCCATCGTGGTGTCGAAGTGCCGGCCGCCGAGTTCGTAGTGGTTGAGCACGTACTCGTAGTAGCCGCCGATGTACTCCTGGGCCATGTCGCGGGCCTTGACCGGGTCCTCGTCGCAGCAGACCCAGCCGGTGACCAGCGGGGCCGGTGCGTCGACGCCCTTGAGTTCCTTGAAGGTGGTCCGGTAGGCGTCCAGGTCGTCGGCCACCTCCATCCAGTCCTTCTGCGGGTTGATCAGGATGCCGGCGCCGACGTCGGCCATGATGCGCACCGACTCCGGGGAGACGGCGGCGGCGTAGAGCCGGTCCCGGAAGCTGCGCGTCGGGCGGGGCCGCAGCTCACGCCGGGGAATGGTGTAGTACTTGCCCTCGTACTCCAGCACGCCGGTTTCGAGGGCCTGCATGATGATCTGCGCGGCCTCGACGAAGCGTTCCCGCGACTCGCCCATCGGCACCCGCATCCCGTCGAACTCGATACGGCCCAGGCCACGGCCCATCCCGAAGACGAACCGGCCGTTGGAGATGATGTCGAGCACGGCGACCTGTTCGGCCACCCGCACCGGGTCGTGCCAGGGCAGGATCACCGCGCCGGAGCCGAGTTGGACCCGTTCGGTCCGCCCGGCCAGGTAGGTGAGGAACTGCAGGACGTCGGGGCACATGGTGTACGACGTGAAGTGGTGCTCCACGCCCCAGATGGCGTCGAACCCGAGCGGCTCGGCGAGGTCGGCGAGCCGCAGCTCGTTGTGGTAGATCTCCTCGTCGGTCGCGTTCTCGTGACCTTCGAAGATGCAGGTCATCCCTACACGCATCGGGGTTCAGCCTCCAGTGGACGGATCGTGGGCGGCGTCGGGCGCCGCGAGCTGCTGGTACCGGCCGTGGCAGAAGACCAGCGGTCGGCCCTGGGCGCGGACGTCGAGGTTGCGCACCCGGCCCAGTACGAACAGGTGGTCGCCGGCCGGGTGGCAGCGCTCGAAGACGCAGTCGAACCAGGCGAGCGCGCCGTCGATCACCGGGGAGCCGGTCTCGGCCGCGGGACGCCAGTCGACGCCGTCGAACTTGCGACCACCGGATCGGGCGAAGCCGCGGCACAACTGCTCATGCTCCTCACCGAGCACGTTGACGCAGAACGTCCCGACCGGGACCATCAGCGGCCAGGTGCTCGAGGTGCGGGCCGGCAGGAAGCCCACCAGAGGCGGGTCGAGCGACGCGGAGACGAACGAGCCGACGGTCAGGCCGACCGGTCCCTGCCTGGTCATCGCGGTGACCACTGTCACGCCGGTGGGCACGTGACCCATCACGTGCCGGAAGCGCTCGGCGGTGAAGGGATTGATCCGGGCCGGGCGGATCGGGGTGTCGACCACCATCTACCTCGCCTCCAACATCCTCGGGGTTCCCGGTCGGGCGGACTCGATGACATGCACGTCACCGCTGATGTTGACGGAAGGCTAACACCGAGCCGGACCACGCGTCAACAGCAGCGCTGACAATCCAATTCGACCCCGGCGGGGCGTTCCGCGCGGCGGCCAACTGTGTTAACACTAGTGTTTACGCGATGGTCGGTCCGTACCCGACCTGCGGCGACGCCGTGGTCCGCGACCGCCGACGCAACCCAGAGGAGAGCGAGATGGAGCTGGCAACGCAGCGGGCACCCGACCCGGTGGGCACCACCCCCGACCCGGTCGATGTGGGCCCCGACCTGGCGGACATCGATGCCGACCTGGCGGTGGAGATGCTGCGCCGGATGCTGCGTATCCGGCGGTTCGAGGAAGCCACCATCGATCTGTTCCACGCCGGCGAACTTCCCGCCATGGTGCACCTGAGCATCGGCCAGGAAGCCGCGATCGTCGGCGCCTGCCTGGCCACCGGCGTCGACGACTACATGACCGGCAACCACCGCTCGCACGGGCACCCGATCGCCAAGGGCGCCCGGCTGGACCGGCTGATGGCCGAACTGCTGGGCCGCGCCGACGGCGTCTGCAAAGGCAAGGGCGGCAGCATGCACCTGGCCGACTTCTCCGTCGGCAGCCTCGGCGAGTCCGGCATCGTCGGCTCCGCCATCCCGGTCGCCACCGGCGCCGGCCTCGCCGCCGACGTCCTCGGCGACGGCCGGATCTGCCTGTGCTTCTTCGGCGACGGCGCCGCCAACGAAGGCGTCTTCCACGAGTCGCTCAACCTGGCCGCCGTCTGGCGGCTGCCCGTCGTCTACCTCTGCGAGAACAACGGGTACGCGGTCAGCGTGCGCGCCGACGACCTCACCTCGGTGCCGGACATCGCCACCCGGGCGCTCGCGTACGGCATCCCCGGGGTGGTGGTCGACGGCCAGGACGTCACCGCCACCTACCGGGCGGTCGCCGCCGCGGTCGCCCGGGCCCGCGCCGGCGACGGACCCAGCATCGTGGAGACCAAGACCTACCGGTTCCACGAACACGCGTACGGGCTGAAGCTGCGCGAGGCGTACCGCGACGACGCCGAGGTCGGCACGTGGAGCGCCGACCGCGACCCGATCAGCCTGTTCACCGCCCGGCTGCTCGCCGACGGACGGACCGACCGGGCCCGGATCGACGCGGTACGCGCCGAGGTCGACGTCGAGATCGCCGAAGCGGTCGAGTTCGCCCGGCGCAGCCCCTACCCGGAGCCGACCGAGGCGTACCGGGATCTGTACCACGAGCCGGAAGGAGCGGGCGTGTGAGCGCGGACACCGCGTCGGCGCCGGCCCGACGCCGCAGCGCCGAACTGGGCTTCCTGCAGGCCATCCAGCAGGCCCAGCAGGAGGAGATGGCCCGCGACGAACGGGTCATCCTGATGGGCCAGGACCTGCGGGCCAACGTCTTCGGCGCGGCCGCCGGCTTCCTCGCCGAGTTCGGCCCGGCCCGGGTACGCGACCTGCCGCTGTCCGAGGCGGCCAGCGTCGGGATGGCCGCCGGCGCCGCGATGGCCGGCCTACGGCCGATCGTCGACCTGACCGTGGCCAGCTTCATGTTCGGCGCGATGGACCAGTTCATCAGCCAGGTCGCCAAGAGCCGCTACATGTTCGGTGGGCAGGCCCGGCTCCCGGTGGTGTACCGGCAGGCGCTGTACTATCACGGCGGCACCGCCGCACACCACGCCGACCGCCCCTACCCGATGTTCATGAACGTCCCCGGCCTGAAGATCATCGTGCCGAGCAACGGTCCGGACCTCAAAGGCCTGCTCAAGACGGCGATCCGCGACGACAACCCGGTGCTGTGCTTCGAGGACGCCAACCTGTGGGGCCGCCGCGGCCGAGGGCCGGCACCGGCCGACGACGAACACCTGGTCCCGTTCGGCGTCGCCGCGATTCCCCGGGCCGGCACCGACGTGACCGTGATCGGCATCGGCGGCGGGGTGAAACTCGCCCTGGAGGCCGCCGACCAGCTCGCCGCCGACGGCATCTCCGTCGAGGTCGTCGACCCGCGCACCCTGGTCCCGATGGACTGGTCGACGATCGTCGCCTCGGTGGCCAGAACCGGCCGCGCCGTCGTCGTCGACCCGGCCAACCGCACCTGCAGCGCCGCCAGCGAGATCGCCGCCCACCTGGTCGAGGAGGCGTTCGACGCACTGCGCGCACCGGTGCTGCGGGTCACCACCGACGACATCCACGTGCCGTTCAGCCCAGCGCTGGAGAAGCAGATCTACCCGTCCACAGACAAGATCGTCGCGGCGGTACGCCGCACGCTCGGAGAGAGGTGAACATGGAGACCGAGGTGCGTCTGCCGCAGTTCGGCATGGGCATGTCCGAAGCCGAGGTGATGCAGTGGTACGCCGCCGACGGCGACCGGGTCGAGGAAGGCGCCGACCTGGTCGAGGTGGAGGCGGAGAAGGCCCGCGAGGTGCTCGCCGCACCGGCCAGCGGCACGCTGCGGATCACCGCCCAGCCCGGCGACGTCGTCGAGGTCCGTACCGTCCTCGGCGTCATCGTCGGCGACACGCCGTGACCAGCCCACCCGGCCGGACCGGCGCCGGATCGCCGCCCACATGGTCAGGTCCCTGGCGACCAGCCCGCACGCGGCGATGGCCGTCGAGGTCCGCTTCGACGCCGTCGAAGCCGACCGGGCGACCCGGGGCAGCCGACCACCCGGGATGCTCGCCTACCTCGCCCGGGCCACCGCACAGGCGTTGACCGAGTTCCCGATGGTGAACGCCAGCTGGGAGGAGGCCGGGATCCGGGTCTTCGAGCAGGTCAACCTCGGCATCGCCGTCGACCTGCGGCACGAGGGCCTGGTCGTGCCGGTCGTACACCGCACCAACGAACTCGACCTGACCGGCGGCACCTTCACCCTCTCCAGCCTGGGCCGGTCCGGCACCCTGTTCACCGTCCCGGTGATCAACCAGCCGCAGGCCGCCATCCTGTCCTTCGACAGCGTCGCCGACCGGCCGGTCGTCGTCCGCGACGGCGGCCGGCCCCGACTGGACGTCGGCCGGGTCGCCGTGCTGACCGCCTCGTTCGACCACCGGGTCTTTGACGGCGCGTACTGCGCCGCCTTCCTCGGCCGGATCCGACACCTGGTCGAATCGGCCGCCGACCAGCGGTAGTCGTCACCACCAGGGGATACGCCGGGCGGGACGGTTCCGCGCCGGCCCGCCCGGCGGTAGGTTCGAACCGGACCTGTGTGACGACGACGTTTCAGGAGGGTTCCGATGAGCCAACACGTCCGGGGTGTGATCTCCCGGAGCACCGGTACGCCGGTCGAGGTCGCCACGATCGTCGTACCGGATCCCGGCCCGGGCGAGGCGGTGGTGCGGGTACAGGCCTGCGGTGTCTGCCACACCGATCTGCACTACCGCGACGGCGGCATCAGCGACGACTACCCGTTCCTGCTCGGCCACGAAGCGGCCGGCATCGTCGAACAGGTCGGTGACGGGGTGACCGACGTGGCCCCCGGCGACTTCGTGGTGCTGAACTGGCGGGCCGTCTGCGGCACCTGCCGGGCCTGCGTCCGGGGCCGACCGTGGTACTGCTTCGCCACCCACAACGCCACCCGGAAGATGACGCTGACCGACGGCACCGTGCTCTCCCCCGCGCTGGGCATCGGCGCCTTCGCCGAGAAGACCCTGGTGCACGCCGGCCAGTGCACCAAGGTGGACCCGGCGGCCCGGCCGGCCGCCGTCGGCCTGCTCGGCTGCGGAGTGATGGCCGGCCTGGGCGCCGCGATCAACACCGGCGGCGTCGGCCGCGGCGACTCCGTCGCGGTGATCGGCTGCGGCGGCGTCGGCGACGGCGCGATCGCCGGAGCCGCCCTGGCCGGTGCGACGACCATCATCGCCGTCGACACCGACCCCCGCAAACTCGACTGGGCACGCGGCTTCGGCGCCACCCACACCGTCGACGCCCGGCAGACCGACGTGGTCGAACGGATTCAGGAACTCACCGGCGGGTTCGGTGCCGACGTCGTCATCGACGCGGTCGGCCGCCCGGAAACCTGGAAACAGGCGTTCTACGCCCGGGACCTGGCCGGCACCGTCGTCCTGGTCGGCGTACCGACCCCGCAGATGCGCGTCGAACTGCCACTGTTGGACGTGTTCGGCCGTGGCGGCGCACTCAAATCCAGCTGGTACGGCGACTGCCTGCCGTCGCGCGACTTCCCGATGCTGACCGAGCTGTACCGGCAGGGCCGGCTCGACCTCGACGCCTTCGTCACCGAGGAGATCCCGCTCGACCAGGTCGAGCAGGCGTTCGGCAGGATGCACCACGGCGACGTGCTCCGCTCGGTGGTGGTCTTCTGATGACCACCCGGATCGACCACACCGTCACGTCCGGGACGTTCTCCCTGGACGGGCAGACCTTCGACGTCGACAACAACGTCTGGGTGGTCGGCGACGACACCGAATGCGTGGTGATCGACGCCCCGCACGACGTCGAGGCGATCCGCACCGTCGTCGGCGCACGTACCGTCCGGGCGATCGTCGCCACCCACGCCCACGACGACCACGTACGGGTCGCGCCGCGGCTGGCCGACGAGACCGGCGCACCGGTGCTGCTGCACCCGGCCGACCGGGTGCTGTGGGACCAGGTGCACCCGCGGCGGCCCCCGGACGCCACACTGGCCGACGGTCAGCAACTCACCGTCGGCGGCACCACGCTGCGGGTGCTGCACACCCCTGGGCACAGCCCCGGTGCGTGCTGCCTGTCCGCGCCCGAGCTGGGCGTGGTGTTCACCGGCGACACGCTGTTCGCCGGCGGCCCGGGGGCCACCGGCCGCTCCTACAGCGACTTCAGCACGATCGTCGCGTCCATCCGCGACCGGCTGTTCACCCTGCCGGACGACACAGTCGTGCACACCGGACACGGCGACAGCACCACGATCGGCACCGAACGGCCGCATCTCGACGAATGGATCGCCCGCGGCCACTGACCGCCACGGTACACCTCACCCGGACGCCGTCCCGGGTCCGACGCCGGCGGCCAGCGACGCCGGCAGCGGCCGACCACCGAGCACCGGGCCGTCGGTCTGCAGGTGACACGAGACGTGACCACCGCCGTCCACCGGCACCGCCGCCGGCATCTCGACCCGGCAGCGGTCCAGCACCAGCGGACAGCGGGTGTGGAACGGGCAACCGGCCGGCGGCGCGACCGGGCTGGGTAGCTCACCGACCGGCGACGCGACCCGCACGCCGCTCTGGCGGCGACGGGCCGCGCCCGGCACGGCGGCAAGCAACGCCCGGGTGTACGGGTGGGCCGGTGCGGCGAACACCCGGGCGGTCGGCCCGGTCTCCACCACCCGCCCCAGGTACATGACCGCCACCCGGGCCGCGACATGCCGTACGGCGAGCAGATTGTGGCTGATGAACAACAGCGCCACCCCCCGTTCCCGCTGCAACGCCCGCAGCAGCATGAGGATCTGATTCTGGGTGGACACATCCAGGGCGCTGGTCGCCTCGTCGGCGACGATCAGCCGCGGGTCGAGAATCATCGCCCGGGCCAGCGCGAGCCGCTGCCGCTGCCCACCGGAGAACTCGTGCGGATAGCGGTACAGGTGCCGCTCGTCCAACCCGACCTGACCCAGCGCCGCCGCCACCCGGGCGGCCCGCTCGGCCAGCCCGTCGCCGGTATGCACCCGCAGTGGTTCGGCGAGGCTGTCCAGCACACTCATCGACGGATCGAGCGACGAGTACGGGTCCTGGAAGACCATCTGGAACCGGGGCCGCAGCGGGCGCAGCTGACGGCTGGACATCGCCCCGATGTCGCGACCCTCGAACAGCACCTGGCCCCGGGTGGGACGGATCAACCGGACAGCGGTACGGCCGAGGGTGGACTTGCCGCAGCCGGACTCGCCGACCAGCCCCACCGTCTCGCCCGGCGCCACGGTCAGGTCCACGCCGCGTACCGCCTGCACCGGCGCGGCCCGGCGGCCGAACAGCGACCGGCCGGGGAACGTGACGTGCAGGTCGCAAAGGCGCAGCAGATCACTCATCGGTCATCGCCTCCGGATCGAGCAGGCAACGGCTCGCGTGGCCGTCGGCCGTGCGGCGCAGCACGATCGGTCCGCTGCGACAGGCGTCGTGGGCGTACCGGCAGCGCGGCTGGAACCGGCAGCCGGACGGCAGTTCGTCCGGGCCGGGTGGGGCACCGGGGATCCAGGTCAGTTCGCCGTCGACGGCGGCGTCCGGCGCGGCGGCCAGCAACGCCCGACTGTACGGATGGCGGGCACCGGCGAGGAAGGTGTCGATGTCGCATTCCTCGACGACCTGGCCGGCGTACATCACCACCACCCGGTCGCACACCTCGGCGACCACCCCGAGGTCGTGGGTGACCAGCAGGACGGCCAGCCCGAACCGGTCGCGCATCTCGTGCAGCAGATCCAGGATCTGCGCCTGCACGGTGACGTCCAGGGCCGTCGTCGGTTCGTCGGCGACCAGTAGTTTCGGCTCGCAGGCCAGCGCGATGGCGATCAGGACCCGCTGCAGCATCCCGCCGGAGAACTCGTGCGGGTACGCCCGGGCGCGGGACCGGGCGTCCGGCACGCCGACCAGGTCGAGCAGTTCAACCGCCCGCCGGGCGGCCGCCCGGCGGGACAGCCCCCGGTGCCGGCGCACCGACTCGGCGATCTGCTCGCCGATGGTGAACGCCGGGTGCAGGCTGGACATCGGCTCCTGGAAGATCATGGAGATCTGGTCGCCGCGGACGTCCTCCCAGCCCCGACGGGACAACCGGTACAGGTCGGTCCCGTCGAGCCGGACCGTGCCGCCCCCGACCCGCAGGTCCCGGGGCGGCAGCAGCCCCATCAACGCCAGCGCGGTGGTGCTCTTGCCGCAGCCCGACTCCCCGACGAGCCCCACCGTCTCACCCGCGGCCACCTGAAACGACACCTGGTGGACGAGGTCGGTCCAGCCGCCGGCGGCGGTACCCACCGCGACGGTGAGGTCGGTGACCTGCAGCACGGCGTCGGTCGCCGACGCCGGCCGGTCGGTGCTCCTGGTGGGTTCGGTGCTCCTGGTGGGTTCGGTCAACGCCGGCTCCTGGATTCGCGGCCGAGCGAGTCGCCGACGCCGTCGGCGAGCACGTTCGTGGCCAGCACGGTCAAGGTGATCACCACGCCGGGGGCGACCGCCAGCCACCAGGCGGTGTCGATGTACGGCAGCGCCCGGCCGAGCAGCGCGCCCCAGCTCGCGTCCGGCGGCTGGACACCGAGCCCGAGGAAGCTCAGACCGGCCTCAGCGAGCATGGCGAACCCGCTGGCCACCGCCACCTGCACGACGACCGGGCCGGTGATGTTCGGCAGCACGTGCCAGCGGACCAGCCGGCCCAGCGGGGTGCCGATGACCCGGGAGGCGTCGATGTACGTCTCGTGGTAGACCTGCAGCACACTGGTGCGGGTCAGCCGGGCGAACCGCGGCACGAACACCACGCCGACGGCGATCATCGCCTGGCTGAGCCCGGGGCCGAGCACGCCGATCACGCCGATCGCCAGCAGCAGCGGCGGAAACGCCATCACCCCGTCGACGATCCGCATCAGCAGCCCGCCGGGCAACGCCGGCAGCAGCACCGCGGCCAGCCCGATCGGCACTCCGAAGCCGACCCCGACCGCGAGGGACTGCAGGACGGCCAGCAGCGACGGTTGGGCCCCGACGATGAGCCGGCTCAGCAGGTCCCGGCCCAGATCGTCGGTGCCGAGCAGGTGCCCGCCGGTGGGTGGCTGCAGCACCGCACCGAGATTCTGCGCCAGTGGGTCGTGCGGCGTCAGCCGGCCACCGAACACGGCGAGCAGCGCCACGACGAGCAGGTATCCGGCGGCCAGCAGCGCACCCGGGTGCCCGGCGAACCGGCGCAGGAACCGCCAGCGGTGGCGGCGCTGCAACGGTGCCGACGAGGTGTCCACTGCCGGCTTCGCGGTGGCGGTCACGGTCGCCTCCCTTCCTGTGGGTCCGGTGCGGGTACTCGAAGGATGCGGGTCGGTCGGGGCGGGGTGCGGATCACCGGGTCTTCGGGGCGAGCCATGCCTGGGCTACGTCGGCGAGCAGGTTGGCCAGCACGATGGCGACGGTGCTGACCACCACGATGCCCTGCACGACGGTGAGGTCGTTGCCGATCACCGAGCTGACCGCGAGCGCCCCCACCCCGGGGATGGTGAACGTCTGCTCGATGATCACGGCGGCGCCGAGCAGCAGCGCCACCTGGGTGGCGAGTACGGTCACCACGGGCGCGGCGGCGTGTTTGAGGGCGTGCTTGCCCAGCACCGCCCGGTACCGCAGCCCTTTGGCGGTGGCGGTACGGACGAAGTCGCGATGCAGGGTGTCGAGCATCGACCGACGCAGCTGTCGGGCCACCTCCGCCCCGGCCGAGGCGCCCAACGCGATGGCGGGCAGCGTGATGTGGCGCAGCCAACCCGCCGGGTCCTCGCTGATCGGCGTGTAGCCGATGGTCGGGAACCAGCCCAGCCGGATCGAGAAGGCCAGCATCAGCAGCAGGCCGAGCCAGTAGCCGGGGAAGGCGATGCCGACGGTGGCGATGGCCCGGACCAGCTTGTCCGGCCACCGGTTCGGGTGCAGGGCGGCGAGGATGCCGGCCGGTACGCCGAACAGAACCGCGACGACCAGCGCGGCAAGGGTCAGTGCCAGGGTCACCGGCATCCGTTCCAGGATCAGCTGGGTCACCGAGTCGTTGTTGAAGATCGAGTTGCCGAGGTCGCCCCGGACCGCGTCGGTGAGCCACCGCCAGTACCGCACCGGCCAGGGCTCGTCGAGGTTGAGCCGGTCCCGGGTGAGAGCGATCTGTTCTGCGGTGGCGTTCTCCCCGGCGATGCGGACCGCCGGGTCGCCGGGGACGAAGAGCGCAATGCCGTGCACCACGAGCGTGACGAACAGCAGCAGCGGCACCATGGTCAACAGGCGCCGGCCGACGAGTCCGATCATGACCTCACCATGCCTGGTCCGGGTCGTGCCGGGTGGGCGGCCGCGGCCGCCCACCCGGCACGACGACGATCAGTCGGCGACGCCGACGCCGGGAAACTCCAGCTTGCCGGAGAGCCAGTTCTCCAGGCCCACCACCTTGTCGCTGTACGCGACGTTGCTGTACGGGAAGTAGAGGACGACGTCGAGGGCGTCGGTGGTGATCTGGGCCGACAGTTGTCGGGCCAGTTCCTGCCGCTGCGTCTCGTCCGTGGTGGCCAGCAGGTCCTGGTAGAGGGCCGTCACCTCGGGCGTGGTCACCTTGCCCGGGTTGGCGAAGCCGTTCTCGGCGAAGACCAGCCCGACCGTCTGTGACGGATCCGGCCGACCGGTCCAGTTGATCGCTCCGGCGTCACCCTGGCCTTCGACGTAGAACGAGTTGGCGAAGTTGACCGTCTGGGTGATCTCGACGTTGAGACCCACCTCCAGCAGCTGCGCCTGCAACGCCTCGGTCAGCTGGGTGTACGCGGGGGCGTTCTGGTTGATGAACTCCAGGGTGTAGCCCTCGGGTACGCCGGCCTCGTCGAGCAGCTGGCGGGCCCGCTGCGGATCGTAGGGGTACAGGTCGGCGACGGACTCGTCGTGGGCGAAGTATCCGCTCGGGAACGGCTGGACCGCCGGTTCGCCGAGGTCGAACAGCAGCCCGCTGACCAGGTCCTCACGGTTGATCGCATGGTTGATCGCCTGTCGCACCCGCACGTCGTCGAGGTACTCGCGGGACAGGTTGAGCTGCAGGTGGTAGAACTGCAGCACTGGGGCGGAGTCCACCACCAGACCGGCCGACTCGGCTGCGGCGACGTTCGCCGCGTCCAGGATGGTGGCGTCGATCGAGTCGGTCCGCAGCGCGTTGAGCCGCTGCTGGGAGTCGGTGATGCTGGTGAACTCCATCCGGGCGGCGGCGGCCGCGTCCGGGTCCCAGTAGTCGGGGTTGCGCTCGTATGTCGCGCTGGAGCTCGGCTGGTACTCGGTGACCCGGTACATCCCGGTGCCCACCGGGTTGCGGGCCAGGTCGGCGTCGAACGCCGCCGGGCTGGCGATGGCTCCGGCACGGTCGGTCAGGATGTAGGGCAGGGCGCTGTTGACGGCGTTGAGGTTGAGGTCGACGTGTGTGTCGTCGACGATCTCGACCGAGTCGATGACGGCGAGTTCGCTGGCGACAGCCGACCCCTCCACCGTCTTCGCCCGGTCGATGTTGGCCTGCACGGCGGCGGCGTCGAAAGCGGTGCCGTCGTGGAAGCTGACGTTGTCCCGCAGGGTCAGCGACAGGGTGAGCCCGTCGTCGGAGAAGGACCATTCGGTCGCCAGGCCAGGGACGAGCTCGGCCGACGAGTTGAGGTGGATGAGCCGGTCATATACGGGAAAGAGCCAGACGTTGTTGCCGGCTCCGGGTGACTTGTGCGGGTCAAGGGTGTCGATTGGCAGGGTGTCTGCGAAGCGGAAGGTGGCGTCGGGGTTGGCCGTGGCGCCATCCGAGGGACTACTGTCCGTGTCCGGGTCGCCGCCTGACGAGCAGGCGGCAGTCAGGATCACCGCAACGCCAATCACCGCCGCGTGACGCCACAACCTGGTGTGGGCCTTCTGCATGCTGGCCTCCGTCGACGTCTTCGTTGGTGTTGACGAAGCCTTGCACTTCACGTTTGTTAACGCAAGAGGTCGACGCTGAAACAAGCCCGCGACGAACGGCCGACCACCAGGCCCCGGACGCGCAGGCATGGCCGGCATCGGCCGGCGAGGGTCGAACAGCCCCGGGTTCAGCCCGGCGGGTGCCGCAACACCATCAGGACCGGCGAACGAACACCGCCGCGGGCTCCGTCGCGCGGGACCCGGCCACGACCGGTCAGCTGGTCGCTCGCAGATGCCGACCGGACCGCCGCCCCGACTCCGTCATCGCGGCGACCAGGTCCTCCCTGGCCCGGGCGACCCGGGACCGAATGGTCCCGACCGGGCAGTCGCAGACCTCCGCGGCCTCGGCGTAGCTCAGCCCGAGCACCTGGGTCGCCACGAACGCCTCCCGGCGGTCGGCGGCCAGGCCGGCCAGCAGCTGACGCAGCGCGACCGCTTCCTCGAAGCGTGGCCCGGCGACCGCGGCTTCGGCCACCGCCTGCCAGTCGGCCAGATCGGCGACCCGGGGCCGCACCACGACGGCGCGGATATGGTCGACGGCGACCCGTCGGGCGATGGACAGCAACCAGGTACGCGCGGTGGACCGCCCAGCGAAGCGCGGCAACGAACGCATCGCCCGCAGAAACGTCTCCTGGGCGAGGTCCTCCGCCTCGGTGGCGTCCACCAGATGCGCCAGGAACCGCTGCACCTGACCCTGGGTGGCCCGGACGAACGACGTGGCGGCCGCCCGGTCACCGTCGCGCGCCGCCAGGGCCCAACGGGTGATCTGGGCGTCGTCCGGTGCGGCGTGCGGCATGGCTGAAAGGGTATCCGGGAAGCCTCCCCCGCCGTAGTCCGCCCCGCCCGGCGGTGCCTGCCCGTCGGACGCCACCCCGGTGGGAACCGTCCCGGCGGGCGGGCCGACTATTGACATGTGGGGTGCGTGGACTTTCGTGAGCTGCTGTCGGCCGAACTCGACGGGGAGACCGACGCCGCCGAGTCGGCTGCGGCGCGGGACCATCTGACCGGCTGCGCCGGGTGCCGGGACTGGTACGCCGACGCCACGCTGGTCACCAACCTCGCCCGGCGTACCGGCCCGGAGCCGGTCGGCGCCGTCGACGAATCGGTGCTCGACGCGCTCGCGCCGCCCCGACGGCTGACCGCCGCCCGGGTCGCCCTGCTGCTGCGGTACGCCCTCGGTGTCCTCGGAATCGCGCAGTTCCTGCTCGGCGCGGCCCAGATCGGCGGCGTCGCCGACGGCCATCTGCATGTGCCCGATCCGGTCGGTGGAACCGCCCCCAACCACCTGTGGCATGAGTCCGCGGCCTGGAACGTCGCACTCGGCGCCGGCTTCGTGTGGATCGCCGTCCGGCGCACCCGGCCGGCCGGGATGCTGCCGACCCTGACCGCGTTCGTCGCGGTGCTGGCACTGCTGTCGGTCAATGACGTCATCACCGGCCGGGTCGACTACCCTCGGCTGCTCAGCCACGGCCTGGTCGTCGCCGGGTACCTGCTCATCCTGGCGCTGCGCCGGCGCGGCGGCGACCCGGACACGTCACCGGGCAACGCTGGCCGTACCCGGTCACGCTGGCGCGTCGAACTCGACGACGAACCACCGGCGGTCAACCCGACACCGTTGCGGGTGGTCCGTGGCGGCGCGGCGAGCATCCGCCACCGCCGGGACCGGGCGGCCTGACCCGCCAGCCCTGGTGCCGTTGATCTGACAACCCGGCCGGACAACCTCCGCTCCCCCTGACGGGACATGGTGACGACGGACCTGCCTCCAGCTTCGTCCGGGAGGCATCCGCAACGACACCACCGTCCCGCAACGGTCAGGGAGCAGTCATGCCGGCCACCCCGCCCGACGAGCGTCCGACGAGCGCCCAGATCGTCAGCCGGTACCTCGCCGGAGCGCCGATCCGGCGGATCGCCGCCGAGCTCGGCGTGTCGTACAGCTACGTGCACCGGCGACTGCACTACTCGGGCGTGCCCATCCGCAGTCGCGGCGGACGCCGCCCGGATCCGACCGTCCATGCTGACCGTACACCTGAGTCTGAGCACAGCGCGGTGAGCGCCGATCAGGACACACTGGACTAGGCCGCGACGCGTACGGCTAATCGTCCTGCCTGGGTCCTAGACTGACGGACGTACCTCCTCCGCCCCTCGAGATGACCACCCGGTCACCGATCACATTGGTCAGAGAGCCACCATGGTTGACTGCCGAATCCGGCTGGATCCGCCAGGCCGGCTCGTCGCGGAAGGTGCCATGCAAGTGTCCGCTTCACCGCTACACGACCAGGGAGACAATGGTGACTTCCCGCAGCCGACGAGAGCACATACTCCACCGGGCTGGCGCACTGTTCGCCAGCCGAGGAGTCGCCGGCACGACCGTCCGCGAGATCGCCGACGACGTGGGCATCCTCTCCGGTAGCCTCTACCACCACTTCGAATCCAAAGAGGCGATGGTCGACGAGATCATCTCCAGCTACCTCGCCGACCTACGCGCCCGCTACCAGCAGATCCTCGACGGGCCGGACGGACCGGACGACCAACTGCGGCAGCTCATCCGTGCCTCGCTCGAGTGCGCCGCCAGCCACCCGCACGCCACCGAGATCTACCAGAACGACGCGAACTACCTGCGTGGCCTGCCCCGGTTCGGCTACCTCAAGGGCGTCGCCAAGGAGGTGGAGAGCGTCTGGCTCACCGTCATCGACGCCGGACGCCGGGACGGCACCCTGCGCTCGGACATCGACCCGAAAACCTTCTACCGGCTCACCCGCGATGCCGTCTGGCTGACCGTGCGATGGTTCAGGCCGGGCGGCAAGTACTCGCTCAACCGGCTGATCACCGACTGCACCACCCTCTTCCTGGACGGCATCGCCGCACGCCGCTGATCAGCGGCGCTACGGCCGGCCCGGCGATGCCTCGCGGTCCACTGGGTGGTTGAGCAACGCTCCCACCCGCCGCTGCAACTTCGACGCCGGTCGGCCGATCCAGCCCCAACGTTCCACTGCAGACACTTTCTTTAATGAGTAGCTGATGGACGTTCGCGTCCCGACACAGCCTCTTCGCGCATCCTAGGAAGCTGGGTTGCATTCCCTTGCCCGCCGATGCCATCCGCGCCCGACCGACGTCAGCCACCCGCGAAAAGTCACGGAGAGTCGTCAGGCCACTTCGCCAGGGCGATGTAATCGCGCGATCAACCATCAGGCTGGTACGTCGGCGCACGCCAGCGACGAGGTCCAGCGGTACGGAGAAGCACGACAGTGCGTGATCCTCGAAAACGTGTTCACACCGAGTCACGTCGATCCGGTCCTCGGCAACGCGGCAGGAACGGTGCGATATCCGGCGGAGCGGCCGACCATCTTTCCTGATCGTCGGAAAGACGACGCGACTCGGCCTCCCTACCCCCTGGTCCGCAATATCCGAATAGGCACCAGGCATCGACCCCTGCCGCACCCGGTCATCGGGGAAGTATCGTCGGCCGAGCAACGTCACGACCTGTCCCGGCGATCAGAGGCAGTTCCCAATAATGCGGTACGAGTTCCGGTGAGCGGCACGGGCCGCAGCTCGCGCCTGCCACCAGCCGGTACGGCGCGCACCGTGACGGCGTACCAACGAGGTGATCCGATCTGGATCCACCGTACCGGGGCCTGGCGGCCCGGAGTGGTGCTCAACCTGTCCGACACCGCGGTCACCGTCCGGTACCGGGTCACCGGCGCGGAGGGCACCGGCGTGGACACCGTGGTGCTCGGCCGCCCCGAACTGGCGCCCCGCGCCGACCGGCGGCCACCACCCGAACCCGTGCGTACCGCCCTGGCGGTGAGGTCCGCGACCGTGCCGGTCCCCCCGAACGGACGCACTACGACACCGACCTGCCGTCCGGAACGCGATCCGCCCCGGCGTCCCCAACGCCAGCCGGCAGCACGCGTCCAGCCTCAACCGGCCGGTCGACCCGCCCCGCCGGCCAGTGGGCACATGGTCGATCGACGGGTCTCCGACGGGGTGGTCGAGCTGCGGGTCCTGGTCCGCTCGCCGGGTGGCCGGCCCGCCGAGTTGCCGCTGCGCTGCGCCGTGGACCGGCGTACCGGCACGGTCGCACTGCGGCTACCCGACGGCCGCACCGGACAGTTCGACCTCACCCTGGCGCGGGCGGCCAGCATGATCCTGCACGAAGCGGTACTGGCCTGCCTCGACCCGCAGGAACTGCGTCTCTGGATTCAACGGTGACCACGACCGGCAGCCGCGCCGCTGTGCTGGTCCGCGGAGATGACCAGTTGCGCCCGGCCCGGTTCCGCCGAGGTCACCGTCACGGTCAGCGGACCGACCCCGGCCGTCTGTCCGACCGGGATGTAATGGGGCTGTCCGGCGTAGACCACGGTCACCGATCCGGCGACGAGATCCCGGAATTCCATCTGGTGGTCGAAAATCTCCACACTTGCAGTTTCGGTTGTTTTGACGGCCACCGTACAACTGTTGTTGCGGCATTTCGCGCTGGTCGCGCCGCAGGCAGTCAGACACAGCAGTAGAACAAGGAGGACCCCGGCATGTCGGGCCGTTCGTGACGGGCGCATGCCATCGACGATCACATCTGCCCACGACGATCGGACCTGACCAGTCCGTAGATGGCACTTTACCGGGAGACGGCCGGGCGATCACGGGAGACGGCCGGGCGATCAGCCGACGACAAGCAGCAGGACGACGCTCATCACCGACCCCACCACGCCGACCGAGCCGATCACGGTCGCTGCCAACGCCCTGGCCCGCTGACCTGGAACCCGTCGGCCCGGACCCGCCAGAACGATCGCCGCGACAGCGGGTACCGCGCCGGCGCCGTAGCAGGCGGCGAACGGCAGCGACACGACAGCCATGATCAACGCAGCAGAGGTACGCCGGGCCCGGGCCCGGTCGGCGACGGACGAGCCGACGGCCGGCGTACGAGGATCCCAGTGGAACCGCCGCGGCAGATCGGTCAGTTGCGCGACGAGCTCCCCCGACGTTGTCGCCGCGGTCGCCCCGACCAGCCGCCGCTCGTACTCGGTGAGGTCCAGATAGCCCTCACCGAGTGCCCGGGCGAGCAGTTCGACGACGTGGTTGCGCTGCGCGTCACCGACCCGCTCGTCACCGACCCGCTCGTCACCGACCCGCTCGTCACCAGCCCGCCTGTCGACCCCGTCGCCGCCTTCCACAGTGTTTCCGAGGCTACCCCATCTGACGGTCTGGGCAGGTCACGCTGGACCAGCGGGCCGGAATCCCGCATCATGGCTACGTTCGGTACACGATCCGACACGGATGGCTGACTACGGGGGTCCGTCGGCATGACGCCCAGGGGTGGCGGGACGTGGCCGCTGCTGGTGGTCGCGGTCGCGCTCGCCGCGCTCGGCGCGGCGAGCGGCGGGATGCTGGCCCTGACGTACCGCCCCATCGGGCTGGCGTACCTGGACGTGCTGACCCGTTGCCCGCCCTCGGCCAGCGACCCGGCGATGTGCCTGACCGAGGCGACCTGGGCCGTCGGCGCGCTGATGACCGCAGGAGCGGCGATCGCGCTCGGCAGTGGGCTGGCCGGGACGCTGGTCACGACGGTGTGCGCCCAACGCCGGATCGCCCGGCTCTCCCCGGCCCACCCGATGGCCGAGGCGCGTTTCGAGGAACTCTGCCGGCAGCACCGGTTGGTCGGTTCCGACCGACCCCGGTTGCGCATCGGCGGCCATCGGACGGGCAGCACCGCCGGTCCCGGCCAGCGGGCGGCGGTCGTGCTGCCGGCGGCGGCGGTCCGTCAGCCGTTGGTTCCGGTGGTGTTCGACCCGCTCGTCCGCGCCGAACTTGACCGGATCGCCTCGGGCCGGAGCGCTCGCCGCGCCGTGCTGCGCGGCTGGCCGTGGCTACTGGCTTCAGTGAGCGCCGCACTGGCCGCGGTGGCCGCGTTCACCGGCACCGCGTTCACCGGCCCGGGGCCCGGCACGCCTGCCGGGTCGACGACCCGCGTGCTGCTGCTGACCGCCGCCGTCGCCGGCCTGACCGTCGGATTACGCCGCTGCCCGGGCGGGACGCGCGGTGCCCGGACAGTGGCGTGGTGCGCCGTGCCAGCCGCCGGGGTGATCGCCGGTGCGGGGGGCCAGGCCGGGGCGTCCATCCTGTGGCACCTGGCACCGGCCGCTGGAGATCGGCTGGTCGCCGGTGCCGCACTGGCACCCGCCCTGCTGGTCCTGGCCGGTCTGCTGCCGGTGCTGACCGCCGGACGGCCCGGCGCGACTGGATCGCCGGGCGCCGCTGCCGTCCCGGCGACGTTGGCCGGAGTCGTCGCCGGTCTGCTCGCTTTCCCGGTGGGCACCGCGGCCGCGCCGGGTCTCGCCGCGCCGCTGCTGGTGCAGCCGTCGCCCGCCGTCCCGGACGGCGGATCCGACCTGCGGGGAGCCGACCCGCGCGGCGGATCCGATCCGCAGGGATCCGACCCGGACCGCGCCCGCCGCGCGAGTCCGGGTGGCCCGAGGACCGCCCGTCCGGTCCCGATCGACACGACCACGGCGAACCGGGCCGCCCGAGCCGTCGAGCCGGTGCTCGGCCCGGCGTGGCGGGCGGATCCGCTCCCGGCCCCGCCACCGGCCGGGAGTCGACCGGCCGGCTGTCAGCCATCGATCGTCGACGACTATCTGCGCCGCGTCGCCGCTGGACGTACCGGCCAGGGCGTGGCGCGCTATGCGACGCGGGCCGCACCGGGCAACGGTGGGCTCGGCCGGACCACCCTGCAGATCGACGTCGTGTCGTACCGGCCGGACGCGATGTCCTCGGCACGGCCGGTGGACATGGTCTTCGCCGCGGTCGAACGGGCCGGTGCGGCCTGTCGGGAGTTCACCGACGGACGGTCCGGGCTACGGGTCCAGTCGCTGCCCCGCGCGGCACCGGCCGTCGGCGACCGCGCCTGGCGGATGGACCTGGTGCGGACGCTGGGCCGCGGTGCCGGACGGGTCACCGCGACGACCGCGCTGGCTGTCATACAGGTCGATACCACGCTGGTCGTGGTGGCGATGACCGCGTCGCTGGCCGTCGTCGACGGGGAGCTGTTCGAGCAGGCGATGCGGCGGACGGTGGCCGAGCTGGTGGCCGTGCGGTGAGCCGGGTCCGGCTCGTCTGGTCGGGCACGTCACGTGGTCAGGGCGTCACCGGGACGGTCCGTCGCCAGGCGTCGATGATCTGCACCGGCCGCATACCCTCGGCGAGGTACAGGCGCAGCGCCGGCCGCCGAGGGTCGGTGTCGACGTGCAGGAAGGTGCCCCGCCGCTGGTCGGCGGCGTCGGCGACGAACGCCCGGCGCAGCAGCAGGCGACCCAGACCACGCCCCTGCCATTCGGGTCGGACCGCGAGCAGCCGTACGTAGCCGCTCTGCTCGTCGGCCACGAAGGCACGCGACCGCAACACCATCGCGGCCGGGACGCCGTCCAGGTACGCGACCTCGCCCAGCGACCAGTCATGGTCACTGTGCGACTCGAGATGCCCGACCCAGTCGGGGTAGGCCTTGGCCGCGAAACCGAAGTGGTCGGCGAACGCGGCCTGGTGCACCGTCCATGCCTGGTGACGGGCCTCGGGATCGTCGCCGGTACCGCGGATCCGCACGCCGTCGGGCTCCCCGGGGTCGGCCCTCGGGCTCGCCGGGTCGTGCGGGACGAACAGCCGGTTGAACACGGTCGCCACCGAGAAGCCGAGCTCGGCCAGGCGTCCGGCCGTGGCGGTGTCCTCCCGGTAGCAGCCGGCGTCCAGCACGGCGCGGGAGTGGCCCAGTTCGGCGGCGATCGCGACGGCGCGGCGTTGGACCTGGTACCAGAGCCAGTCGCCGACCGCCGGCTCGGTGTCGAGATGGTACGCGTCGATGTCGACGGCGTCGCTGCTCCCCTTGCGGCACGCCCAACCCCAGCCGACCGCTACGCCACCCGGGTCGTGCACCAGCCAACCGTCCCGCGTCGGGTCGAAGTCCGGGTCGGTGAGGTCGTCGGCGACCTCGTCGAGGGTGCAGTCGGGCCGGCCGATGACCGCGGTGTTGCAGGTGGCGATCAGCTGGAAGACGGCGGGTGCGTCATCGGACCCGGCGGGCCGCCGGGTGTATCCAGCAGGAAGTGACGGAGCCTCGGTGGTCGCTGTCATCGGGCGATTGTCGGGCAGGCCGCCACGCTGGCACGAGCGAATTTCGGCTGACCCGGCAAAACCAGATTCGGGCTTATAAGGGGAGCTTGAGATGCTTAGATGCTTATGTCGGTTATTGGCTTTTCGTCTGGAAAGTGGGAGACATGGCGAACACACCGGTGGTGATCGTCGGCCAGGGGTACGTCGGCCTGCCCGTGGCGATGCGCGCCGTAGCGGTCGGACACCTGGTGGTCGGGCTGGACACCGACGCCGAGCGGATCCGGATGCTGCGCGCGGGCACCTCGTACGTCGAGGATGTCACCGACGCCGAGCTACACGCCGCGTTGGGCAGCGGCCGATACACCGCGACCACCGACTACGCCGCCGCCGCAGGATTTGACACCGCGGTGATCACCGTGCCGACGCCGTTGCGTGACGGCGCACCCGACCTGCGGTACATCGAGCAGGCGGCCCGGTCGCTCGCCGAGCGGCTCACTCCCGGCGCGACCGTGATCCTGGAGTCGACGACCTACCCCGGCACCACCGACGAGTTTCTCCGGCCACTGTTGGAGAAGGGCAGCGGCCTGCAGGCCGGGCTCGACTTCCACCTCGGGTACAGCCCGGAGCGCATCGACCCGGGCAACCGCGAATGGACCTTCGTCAACACCCCGAAGGTGGTCTCCGGGATCACCCCCGAGTCGTTGCGCTCGGTGCAGGCGTTCTACGACGGTCTGGTGGACCGGACCGTGCCGGTCGCCGGCACCCGGGAGGCCGAGACCACCAAACTGCTGGAGAACACCTTCCGACACGTCAACATCGCCCTGGTCAATGAACTGGCGGTGTACGCGCACATGCTCGGCATCGACATCTGGGACGCGATCGACGCCGCCAGCACCAAGCCGTTCGGCTTCCTGCGGTTCACCCCCGGCCCGGGCGTCGGTGGGCACTGCCTGCCGGTGGACCCGTCCTACCTGTCCTGGGAGGTCAAGCGGACCCTCGGCCGCAACTTCCGGTTCGTCGAACTCGCCAACGACGTGAACAACTACATGCCGATGTACGTCGTGGAACGGTTGACCAGCGCGATGAACCGGCGCAGTCGGGCGTTGCGGGGCGCGCGAGTGCTGCTCATCGGGCTGGCGTACAAGCGCAACAGTGGCGACTGTCGCGAGTCCCCGGCGGTCCGCGTCGCCGAACTGCTGCACCTGGCCGGCGCACAGCTGCACGTCGTCGACCCGCACCTGCGCCCGGAGCAGATGCCGGCCTTCGTACAGGCGGTGCCGCTCACCGTCGACCAGGTCGAAGCCGCCGACGCGGTGGTCGTGCTGACCGACCACGACGGCATCGACTACTCCCTGCTCAGCGATGCGCCGCTGGTGCTGGACACCCGCCGAAGGCTGGCCGCCACCGCCGGCGCGGAACTGCTGTGACCCGCCCCCCGCCGCCTACGTAGGCGGCGGGGGGCGCTGACCTGGTCAGCTCGTCGGGGCGTGTTCCCGCGCCCGGGCCGCCGGTGCCACCGGCGTCGGGCGACCGGCCATCCGGACGGCACGGTAGAACATCGCCCGTCGGGGTGCCACGACCTCGGTGCGGTAGCCGCGGGACCGGACCAGACCGGCCGCCGCCACCTCGACCATCCGCTGCGGCTGGATCAGCAGCCGCCGGACCACCTCGGCCAGCGCCGCCGGACCACCGGTGGTGACCAGGCAGTCCGCCTCGAACAGGTCCGGCTGGTCCACCGCCGCGACGGCGACCACCGGCAGGCCCCGGGCCATCGCCTCGACCACTACCGGGGAGGGCGCGCCGACGGAAGCCGGCGACACGAACACGTCGGCGGCGTCCAGCCAGGACCGGATCTCGGCGGCGGGACGCTCACCGGCGATGACGACCCGCTCGGCCAGTCCCAGCCGGGCCGCGCGGCGTTCGAGCCGCGTCCGGGACCGGCCGTCGCCCAGGTGCACCAGGTCCACCCGGATGCCGTCGTCAGCCAGTCGACGCATCGCCGCCAGGACGACGTCGACGCCGTGCCGGGAGCGGTCGAGCGTCCCGGCCGAGACCAGCGTCACCGGACCGCCGGGCGCCGCCGGTTCGCGGGGCTCACCGACGAACGCGTCGGCCCGCAGGTCGACGTCCGGGTAGTCGGCGGCGACGGTGTGCGGACCCGGCGGACATCGCAGCTGCAGCGAAGTCCCGGTGGTGTAGGCCACGGCGGTGGCGTCCCGACACTGCTCCCGCAGCTGGCGCACCGCCCGGTGAACGCGCCAGCGGCGCACCGGGTACGTCACCACCGGACCGTCGAACATGTCCTGCGGGTCTGCGACGACCTCGACCGCGTAGCCACGGTGCCAGCGACGCAGGATCGGTACGAGTAGCCCGGCGGCCGGTGACGGGCTCCGCAGGATCACGGCGTCGACGTCGTCGACCCCGTACCGCAACGACCGGCGCAGCGCCGCACGACCCGGCAGCAGGCCGCGGGGCCCGCGACCGTACGGCAGCGGCCAGATCTCGACGCCCGCGCCGTCCACCCGCGACGCGCCGTTCGGCGGCAGTGGTACGTCGGCAACCTCGGCGAGCAGTCGGACCCGGTCGAAGGCCGACAGGTACCGGGTCCAGAAGGCGTGCGCCGGCCCGTTCACCGTCCACACGGCGCCGTCCGGTGTGCGTTGGAACCGGGTCCGCGTACTGACCGCGACGGTGCCCATCGCGGAACCTGGCGAGTTCTCCACTGTGCTCCCCATCAACCGGTAGTCAGAGTCAGCTGCCGGCACGGCGCCGCCGACAGCGGTCCGTGCAGATCAGCCGACCGGCGCTGCGGCCGGCCGGCGGCGGGACACCGGCTGGCGCCCGCCGGTCGTCTCGACCAGGTCGGCCACCACCCGGGCGCAGTCTCCGCTGTCGAACCGCTGCTCGATGTGGTCCCGTGCCGCCGGTGAACGCCGGGCGAGCCGACCGGACCGGAACTCCGCGTGTGCGCCGCGCAGCGCGGCGGCGAGGGCCTCCACGTCACCGGTCGGGACCACCCAACCGCTGTCCCGGTTGACTGTCTCCGGCAGTCCGCCGGCGTCGGACACGATGGAGGGCACCCCGCAGGCTCCGGCTTCCAGCGCCGCGCCGTGGTTCTCCGACCGCGACGGGCTGACGCTGACGTCCGCCGCGGCGTAGTACTGCCGCACGTCGATGACTCCGGCGAACCAGTCGACGGTCGGATCGGCCGCCACGTCGAAACGTCGCAACAGCTCCCGCCGGTGCTCCTCACCGGCCGCGTCCCAGCCCTCACCCACCAGGATCAGCCGGGAACGGGGACAGTCGCGGGTGAACGACCGCCACGCCGCCAGCAGCACATCGTGACCTTTGATGCCGGTCCCCCGGTGCACCATCGACTTGGGTGCGTACGCGTACGCCGCCATGACCGCCACGAAGACGTCTGCCGGTAGGCCCAGCCGCCGACGTGCGGCGGCCCGGGTGGCGGCGTCCACCGGGCGGAACAGCCGGGTGTCCACCCCGTACGGCACGGCCGCCAGCGCGTCCTCACGACGGGCCATCGACCGGTAGAGGTCGGCGGTGTGTGCACTGCCGGCGATGACGAGATCGTCCAGCCGGGCCAGGAAGCGCTCTGCGGTACGGATCGGCGTCGACTCCAGAAAGAGCGGACCGGGCACCATGAATATTCTGGCGACGTCGAGCCCGAGCAGGCTCAACCGGACCGCCAGCGCCGCGTGGTAGTGGTGGTAGTGCACCACTTCAGGGCGCAGCCGACGCAGCAGCCGACGCAGCGACCACAGCTGCGCGGCCGTGGCCAACGTCGGGCGGAACCGGAACCGGAACGGCGAGTCGATCATCGGTACCCCGGCCCGGTGCAGCTGTTCGCGCAGCCGGCCCGGGCCGGCGGGCAGCACCACGATCACCTCGTTGCCGCGCCGGCGCAACTCCTCGACCTGGGGCACGATCCACCGGCCGCCCTCAGCTGTCTTGAGCATCACGACCACCCGCATGCCCGATGCCTCCCTCGATACCGACGGCACCCGCCGCGACCGCCAACGGACCCTCATCGCGCGGGCACCCCCTTGACCACCGCGCCGGGCGGCACGTCACGTACGACACACGCGCCGGCGCCGACCGTCGCTGCGGCACCGACCCGGCGGCCCTGAAGAATCGCCGCTGTCGTCCCCACCAGGACGCCCTCGTCCAACGTGCAGGATCCGGAGACAGCCGCCAGCGGTCCCACCGAGCCGTAGTCCGCGACGGTCGTGTCATGGCCGACCACGCCGTTCTGGTTGATGTGCACGTGCCGGCCGAGCGTCACGTCGGTGGTCACCCTGGCACCGGCGAACAGCACCGAACCCGCGCCGATCCGGCTGTCCGGACCGACCGTGGCGCTCGGATGGATCAGGGTGGCGGCGACCAGCGGGGCCGCCGCCGGCCGGGCGGCGTCGATCCGCCGGCCGACCGCACGGCGGTACGCCGGCAGGCCGATCCCGATCACGTACGCCGGCGGATCGCCCTGCCCGGTCAGCCAGTCCACCGCGCCGAGCAGCGCGGCGCCGAGCCGGTCGAGGCGGTCCTTGTTGGCCGGGCTGGGATCGTCGTCGACGAATCCGACCACCCGCCACGCCGGTGCCGGACCGGCCCGGTTGATGGCCTCGACGATGCCGAACACCTCACGGCCGTGCCCGCCGCAGCCGACGATCACCAGGTCCTGGGCGCTCATCGGCCGCTCCGGTCGCCGTCGAGGAACGCCTCGATCGCCGCGAGCACCCGGCCGATCTGCTCGTCGGTCAACGACGAGCCGCTGGGCAGGGCCAGTCCGGTCGCGAAGAGCCGGTCCGCAGCGCCGGTGAGGATCCGCGGCGCGGTGGCGAAGACCGGCTGCCGGTGCATCGGTTTCCAGACCGGCCGGGTCTCGATCCGCCGGTCGGTCAGGTAGCGGCCCAGGTCGGCGGCGTCCCAGCCGGCCTCGGCCGAGTCGACGACGATCACCGTGAGCCAGGCGTTGCCGCCGAGATCCGCCTCGTCACCGAGATCGCCGAGCAGCCGCACCCCTGGGACACCGGCGAAGGTCTTCGCGTACCGCTGACGGTTCTCCCGGCGGTGGGCGACCATCGAGTCGAGACGGCGCAGCTGGGCCCGGCCCAGCGCGGCGAGCAGGTTGCTCAGCCGGTAGTTGTAGCCGATGTCGGTGTGTTCGTAGTGGGCCACCGGCTGGCGCGCCTGGCTGGCCAGGTAGCGGCACTGCTGGGCGATCTCCACGTCGTCGGTGACCACCATCCCGCCCCCCGAGGTCGTCATGATCTTGTTCCCGTTGAAGGAGAAGACCCCGGCCCGGCCGAAGCTGCCGGCGGGACGACCGCGCAGGCAGGCACCGAGCGCCTCCGCCGCGTCCTCCACGACCGGCAGGCCGTACGCCGCGCACAACGGGACGATCTCGTCGTAGTCGGCGCAGCGGCCGAACATGTCGACCGGCACCACCGCGCGTACCGGCGGCTGGCCGGACTCGCGCCGGGTGAGCGCCTCGGCCAGCAGATCGACGTCGACGTTGCCGGTCCGTGGGTCGCAGTCGACGAAGACCGGCTGGGCACCGGTGTAGACGATGGCGTTGGCGGTGGCGACGAAGGTCAGGGTGGGTACCGCCACCGCGTGTCCCGGCCCCACCCCGAGGGCCAGCAGGGCCAGGTGCAGGCCGGCGGTAGCCGAGTTGACCGCGACCGCGTGAGCGACGCCGACGCGCCGGGCCATCTCCTGTTCGAAGGCGTCCACCTCCGGGCCGGACGGGGCCACCCAGCCGGAGCGTAGCGTCCGGACCAGGAACTCCTCTTCGAGCGCACCGACGTCCGGCGGGGACAGGTAGATCTGCTGGGTCATCGCGCGGCTCCGGCGAAATGTCCTGGCCGCGGGCTAGGCTGACCTGGTCGTGGCCGGGTCGGTGGCCGCGACCGACTGGCCGGCGCGGTCCGGCGGCCGGTCGCGGACACACCGGATTGGCTGGCGTTGATGACCACTGATCGGTTCACCATCCTGTTCGTGTGCCGGGCGAACATCTGCCGCTCACCGCTGGCGGAACGGCTGACCCGGTACGCCGTGCAGACCCGGCTGGGCGCGGACCGGGCCGACGTCGTCGCATACAGCGCCGGCACCGAAGCGCTGACCGGCCAGCCGATGCATCCGCACACCGAGCAGGTCCTGCGGGAACGCCAGGCCGATCCGGACGGGTTCGCCAGCCGGCAGGTGGACGCCGCCATGCTGACCCGCGCGGATCTGGTGCTGACCGCCAGCCGCCGGCACCGGGCGTACTGCGTGGCGCTGGCCCCGGCCGCGCTGACCCGCACCTTCACCGTCCGCCAGTTCGGACGGCTGGCCCAGGCCGCGGTCCTGCCACCGGCTACCTCACCGGCCGACGCCGCAGGCCGGGCCAGGTCACTGGTGGCCGCCGCGGCGACCGCCCGCAGCCGGGTCCAGCCGGTCTCCGCCGAGCAGGACGACCTCGCCGACCCGGTGCTGCGGCCGGTGGAGGACTTCCGGGTATGCGCCAGCCAGATCGACCAGGCCGTCGAAGTCCTGCTGGACGTCATCACGAAGTCTTGACCGGTACGCCGACATCCGCCGTCGCCTGATCCTCGGCGGCCTCCGTGGTGTCGGGCACCGCGACCGCCTGACGCTGCCGGGCCGGACCGGCCGGGTTCGCGGACCGGCGCCGACGGCCGTGCTCGTGGTAGTAGTAGTTGTAGGCACCACTGCGGTGTGGCGTCATGTTCAACACGCAGCCAAGCAGCCGAGCGTCGACCGCGCGTAGCGCGGCGACCGCCACCTGCAGGTGCGTCTCGGTGGTCTTGGCGCACCTTCCCACCACGATCACGCCGTCCACCTGGGCGGCGATCGGTGCCGCGTCGGTGACCGGCACCAGCGGCGCGGTGTCCACGATGACCACGTCGAACCGGGCGCGCAGCGTGGCGAGCAGGTCCGCCATCTGCTGTGAGCCGAGCAGTTCGCTCGGATTCGGCGGAATGAAGCCACTGGGCAGCAGCGTCATGCCGCTGTCCCCCCAGGGCTGCAGAACGTCGTCGAGCTCGGCCTGCCCGGCGAGCACGTTCGTCAGCCCGACCGCGCCCTCCATGTTCAGGTAGGAGGTGGCCTGGGGCCGGCGCAGGTCCGCTTCCACCAGCAGCACCGAGTTGCCCGCCTCGGCGAAGGTCAACGCCAGGTTCGTCGCGGTGGTGGTCTTGCCCTCCTCGGGCATCGCACTGGTCACCACCAGGCTGCGCACCGGTTTGTCGACGTCGGCGAACTGCAGGTTGGTCCGCAGTTGGCGGAACGCCTCAGCCCGCGGTGAGTGCGCCTGCCGGCCAATGATCAGCGGGTCGCGGCGGGCCGCGTTGTCCAGCGGGATCGTGCCGAGCACGGCGGTCGCGGTGACGTCGCGCATCTGATCGACCGTGCGGACGGTGTTGTCGAGCATCCCGCGCAGCAGTGCCAGGCCGACCCCGCTGAGCAGCCCGAGGAACAGCCCCAGGCTGATGTTGCGCACCGGTTGCGGCGCGACCGGCGCCGGGTTGAGCAGCGGGCCGGCGATCACCTCGACCTTGATCGCCGGTCGGTCGGCGCCCGGGGAGGTCTCCAGCTGCTGGACCAGGCGGACGAACTCGGCGACGATCGCCTCGGCGATCTGCTCCGAGCGGTTCGGTGAGCTGTCGGTCACCGTCGCCTGCAGCAGGACCGTGTCCGGCACCGGGCGGGCGCTGACCCGCGACTGCACCTCACCGGCGGTCAGGCCGAGGCTGTGCCGGTCGACTACGGTTTCGGCGAGCCGGCTGCTGGTAAGCAGGCCGCTGTAGGACTTGACCCGCTGCTGGGAGAAGAGTCCGCCCTGGTATGCGTCGGTCACCCCCTGGCTGCTGGAGGTGGAGACGAAGAAGGTGACCGAGGTGGCGTAAAGCGGGGTGGTCCGGACATTGATCAACACGGCGGCACTGACCGCGACGGTCACCGCGGCGAGTACCCAGAGCCATCGCTTCCGCACCGCGTCGAAGTAGTCACGCAGTTCCATCGGTACGGCCTCCAAAATCCTGCTCCGTCATGGTCAGCACCATCTTGTACCAATCTGCACTGGCTAAGGAGGTTTTCTGGTCAAATAGTGGCATTACCGCAGTCTCCACACCGAATGGACGAGACCGCAGGCACCGCCGGCCGGACCAGCGGTGCCCGTACGCCGACTGAACGGGGCTGGAATGCAGACATCGACCCGACCCGCTGACACCGCCACCCGCCGCAACCGGGAACGCGCCGTCGCACCGATGTGGCTGGTGGACCTCGGTGCCTGGTGCGCCGGCCTGGTCGTCGCCGTCTGGACCCGCTACGAGTTCGCCCTCGCCGGGACACACCTCAACGGTCTGATCCTGGTCATGCTGGCCGCGATCGTGCTGCACACGGTGGCCGGCCACCTCAGCTACCTGTACCGGGACCGGTACCGGCTGGGCAGCTTCGACGAGGTGTGGGTGGTGTCCCGCTGCGTGCTGGCCACCATGGTCCTGCTGCTGCTACTCGATCTCGCCGCACCACAACGGCCGGTGCCGGCCAGCGCACCGCTGGTCGGTGGCTGCCTGGCGCTCGTCCAGATGCTCGGCGTCCGGTACCTGCGCCGGCTGCACCGGCAACGGCGCCGCCGACCCGCCGGCCGGGACATCCAGCGGGTGCTGCTGTTCGGTGCCGGCGCCGCCGGTCAGTCGCTGCTCCGGGCGATGCTGGACGAGCCGAGCGGGCGATACCTGCCGGTGGGCCTGCTCGACGACGACCCGGCGAAACGGCAGCTACGGCTCAGCGGGGTACCGGTACTGGGCAGCCGACAGGACATCCCGGCCGTCGCCGCCCGTACCGGCGCCACCACCGTCGTCGCCGCGGTCGCCAACGCCGACGCCGCGCTGATCCGGGAAGTACGCCACCTCGCGAGCCAGGCCGGTGCCCGGTTCAAAGTGGTCCCGTCAGTCGGCGAACTGCTGGAAAACGAACCGGCCGTCACCGACCTGCGCGACCCCGACTTCAGCGACCTGCTCGGCCGGCACCAGATCGAGACCGACCTCGACTCAATCGCCGGCTACCTGACCGGAAAACGGGTGCTGGTCACCGGGGCCGGCGGCTCGATCGGCTCCGAGCTGTGCCGACAGATCCAGCGGTTCCAGCCCGGTGAGCTGATGATGCTCGACCGCGACGAGTCGGCACTGCACGCCGTACAGCTGTCGTTGCGCGGCCGGGCGCTGCTGGACAGCCCGGACCTGATCCTCGCCGATCTGCGCGACAGCGACACGATCCGGCAGATCATGCGCGCCCGGCGCCCCGAGGTGGTCTTCCACGCCGCCGCGCTCAAACACCTCACGCTGCTGGAACGGCACCCGGGTGAGGCCGTCAAGACCAACGTGTGGGGCACCCAGACCCTGTTGGAGGCAGCATCCGGTGTGGAGCGGTTCGTGAACATCTCCACCGACAAGGCCGCCGACCCGACCAGTGTGCTCGGCTTCTCCAAGCGGATCACCGAGCGGCTCACGGCCTTCGCGGCCGGTGCCAACCAGGGTACGTTCCTCAGTGTCCGGTTCGGCAACGTGCTCGGCAGCCGCGGCTCGGTGCTGCACGCGTTCCTCGCCCAGGCGGCGGCCGGCAAGCCGATCACCGTCACCGACCCGGACGTGACCCGGTACTTCATGACCATCCAGGAAGCGGTGCAACTGGTCATCCAGGCAGCCGCCATCGGCCGCGACGGCGAGTCACTGGTGCTCGACATGGGCGAACCGGTGCGGATCGCCGACGTCGCCCGCAGCATCGCCGAGCAGTACGACAATCCGGTCAGGATCATCTACACCGGACTGCGCCCCGGCGAGAAGCTGCACGAGGACCTGCTCGGCGCCGGCGAGCCGGACAACCGGCCACTGCACCCGTTGATCTCTCAGGTCCCGGTGCCGCCGCTGGATCCGGTGCACGTGCACCTGCTCGACCCGTACGGCCGACCGGACGATCTGGTCGACGACCTGGCCGCGCTCTGCGCGCCGCGCCGGCCGGTGCTCAACGCCCGGCGGCAGCGGGGCACCGAGCGGGCCGCAGTGGGCGGCCCGGACAGCGCCGCCGGCCGACCGGCGCCGGACGAGCCGACCGGCGCACCGATGGCCAGCAACAACGGGTCCTCCCCGACGGTCTGACCATCGGCCGGTCAGGCCGCCGCCGAGGGGCCGGACGGCGGGTCGGCCACCGTGGCTGCCAGCTGCAGGGACAGCTCCTGCACCAGGTCGTCCATGCTCTGTCCGGTCTGCGCCCGGACCAACGTGAGCGCCAACTCGGCGAGCACACAGAATCCGCCGGTCCGGGTCGCCTCGTCGGGAAACTCCGCCAGGAGTGCGGCCGCGCCGTCGTGGTCGCCGCGTTGGCGGGCCGCGATGAATCCGGCGGCGCGCTGCGCGGCCACGAACGCCGACTCGGCGAACGCGAGGCTGTCGCCGCCACTCATGGCAGGACGATCGGGCTGCCAGCCGATTTGGCCACCTCGAACCTGGCCGCGACGTCGCTCCAGTCGACCAGATCCCACAGCCGGTCGACATAGTCCGGACGAACATTGCGGTACTGCAGGTAGTAGGCGTGCTCCCAGGCGTCGAAGACCAAGACCGGTGTGGTGGCCTGGCCTACGTTGCCGTGGTGGTCGTAGACCTGCTCGACGATCAGCCGGCGGCTCATGGGCTCCCAGGCGAGCACTCCCCAGCCGGATCCCTGCACCCCTTTGGTGGCGGTGGACAACTGCCCGGCGAACGCCTCGAACGAACCGAAGTGCTCGTCGATCGCGGCGGACAACTCTCCGTCCGGACGGTCACCGCCGTCCGGGGACAGGTTGTTCCAGAAGATCGAGTGCAGTACGTGGCCGGAGAGGTTGAACGCGAAGGTCTTCTCCAGACCGACCAGCGTCGAGAAGTCGCCCTTGTCGCGTGCCTCGGCGAGTTGGTCGAGAGCGTCGTTGCTGCCTTTGACGTACGCGGCGTGGTGCTTGCCGTGGTGCAGTTCCAGAATCTCCCCCGACATGGCGGGCTCGAGGGCACCGTAGTCGTAGGGCATGTCGGGCAAGGTGTAGACGGCCATCGTCCACCCTCCGGTCGCGGCTCAGCGGTCCCGACCAGTATGCGCTATTGCCAAGATATTGCAACTGCACTTTGACTGCGTCAGCGCCCGGGTCACCTCGACGCGCCCGGCCCGATCGTCGGCCAGACCGCCTCCACCTCGCCGCCGCGTACCGCCGTCACCTCGCCGAGGCCGGCGAACACCATGCAGACGTGGTTCGGAACCACCTGCACCCGCTGCCCGACCGTGAGCGGGCTCGGCTCCCCCGGCCCGGCCCACCGCAGCCAACCGTGCTCCTCGGAAAGCCGGTCGATCCGCCATCCGGGCAACCCCACCAGCAGCCCGTGGCCGCCGTAGGCGTCGACATGCGCCGTCGCCGGCAGGCCGTCCTGTCCGAACGTCTTCGACCCCGCGTCGATGCAGGCCCGGTGCGGCTCCGGATGACTGACCACGGTGGCGAGGACCCGCACCGCGCAGGTCGCCACGGTAGCGTTGCCGAGGGCGATCTGCCCCAGGTCGTTGAAGGCGTAGATGCCGGGCCGAATCTCGGTCACCCCAGGCTCGGCCACCACGGTCCGCGCAGAAGCGGAAGCACCGAGCGACACCGTCGACAGGGTCAGCCCGGCCGACCGGATCGCGGCCGCGGTGTCCACCACGACACCGGCCGCCTCCTGCGACCGCCGGGTCAGATCCGCACGGTCGGTCGCCGCGTACACCGAGCCCTCGTACGTCATCACCCCGGTCAACCGGACGCCGGGCAGCTCGGCGATGTCCCAGGCGACCAGTGCCGCGTCCGCCGGAGCCACCCCGCACCGACCCAGACCGCTGTCGACGATCAGCAGTACGTCCAACAGCCGTCCGACCGCGGCGAACGCCTCCCCCAGCGTCCGGGCACCGGCGACGCTGTCCGCGCCGACGGTCAGCTCACAGCGCTGCGCCAACCGCACGGCGCGTTCGGCCTTGTCCCGACCGACCAGCGGATAGGCCACCGTCATCCGGGTCACCCCGGCCGCAGCGAACGCCTCGGCCTCACCGAGCTTCGCCACACAGATGCCGTCCGCCCCACGATCCAGCTGCATCGACGCGAGCCGGGGCACCCGGTGGGTCTTGGCGTGCGGCCGCAACCCCACCTGATGCAGTTGGCACAGCCCGGCCATCTCGTCGAGGTTGCGCTCCAGGACGTCGAGGTCGAGCAGCAGATTGGGAGTCTCCAGGCCGGCCGGTACGGCGAACAGGTCCGGCGTGGCGGTCTGCGGGCGGGTATCGGTGGTCACGGCGTCTCCGGCAGTCGTCGTCGCGGTACGGGCGTCTCCATGGCCCATCCTGCCGTACCGCGACGGTCCTGCGACGACCCCGCAACGTGGTGTCACGCTCACCCGCGCGTACCGGCCACCGCCCAGGCTGACGGCCCAGCGGGCACGGTAGTGATCACCGTCTGCGGCGCGACGTCGGCGACCGTGCCACCGCCACTATCGAGAAGTACCTAGGCGGTGGAGACTCACCCCCCGACCTCAAGGTGGAACCGGAGCTTCGGTAAGGCTACCCTTCACGGAACGCGGGACGCGCCGACCGACGCCGAGGAGCAACCATGACAGACCTCGCAGAACTGCCGGTGACTGCGTCCGGACCCGGACCACGCGAAACCCGACCTACCGGAAATGCACCCCGGCTACGGACCCGGGCACTGCGGCTCGGCTACGGCCACCAGGTGGTCGTCCCACACCTGGACCTGGACATCGTCGACGGATCGGTCACCGCGATCGTCGGGCCGAACGGCTGCGGCAAATCGACCCTGCTCCGCGCCCTCGGCCGGCTGCTGCGGCCCACCGCCGGGGAGGTACTCCTCGACGGCGAGCGGATACAGCGGTTGCCGACCCGGGAGGTCGCCCGCCGACTCGGCATCCTGCCGCAGGCTCCGACCGCGCCGGACGGGCTCACCGTGGCCGACCTGGTCGCACGTGGCCGCCAGCCGCATCAGACCTGGCTGCGCCAGTGGTCCCGGGCCGATGAGGAGGTCGTCGCCCAGGCCCTGGCCTGGACCGGCCTCACCGACCTGGCCGAACATCCGGTGGACACGCTCTCCGGCGGCCAGCGGCAACGGGCCTGGATCTCGATGGCGCTCGCCCAGGGCACCGACATCCTGCTGCTCGACGAACCGACCACCTATCTCGACCTGGCGCACCAGATCGACGTACTCGAACTGGTGGACCGGCTGCACCGGGAGGGTGGCCGCACCGTGGTGATGGTGCTGCACGATCTCAACCTCGCCGCGCGCTACGCCCGCCATCTGGTCGCGATGAAGGACGGACAGGTGCTGGCCAGCGGCGCACCGGGCGAGATCCTGACTCCCGAGCTGGTCCGGGAGGTGTTCGGACTGCGGGTGATGGTCATCGAGGACCCGGCCAGCGGCACCCCGCTCGTCGTCCCACTCGCCGGGGGCGCCGCCCGCGCCTCCACCATGGATCAGAAATCTATTCCGGTGATTCGTGCCGTTACGCACTGACGGGTCGGGTCGAGGGTACTGTTTGGCCGGGAACGCGCACCGACCGAAAGAGAGACCCTCCATGGCATACCCCGTGGTCACCACTGGTGACGTCTCCCGGCTGCTGGATGACCTGGTGGACCGGGTTCCGCAGGCGCAACAGGCGGTGGCGCTCTCCCCTGACGGTATTCTCCTGGCCTGGTCCAAAGGGGTCGACCACGAGCTGGGCGAACAGCTGTCCGGTCTGGTGGCGGGTCTGCGCGCCCTCGCCGTCGCGGTCGGTCAGCACGCCGACACCGGCCGGGTTCGACAGATCGTCGTCCAGATGGGTACGGCGTTCCTGTTCATCGCCGCGACACCCGGTGGTGCGATCATCGCGGCCGTCTTCGACGCCGGCTCCGACATGGACTCGGTGGCCTACGAGGTGGCACTGTTCGCCGGCCGGGCCGACCGGCACCTGCCGGCGTTCCCCGCGCCGGAGGAGGCTCCGGAGACTGCGGTCCGCACCGCTCAGGCGCTCCTGCACGGTGGCGCACCGACGCTCGGCGCGCATGCCGCAGAGCGACACGACCTTCCGACGCGCCGCTGAGCCGGCCGGCCCCGCTCGCCGAGGCGGCGCCCCGGCCGGCGTGGAGGAATCGGGTTACCGTCGGGTCACCGTGAGGTCGGCGACCCCGGCGACGGCGTTGACGTCGTAACGGTCGGTGGCCTCGTCCCAGTCCGTCGAGATCACCGACTCGCCGCCGGCGACCCCGTCGCGCCGCTCGCCGTCCAGGTCGACGCTGCCCGCGCCGGAGCCCAGCCGAATCCGCACCGGCGTCCGCTGCGGCAACTCGATCTGCCAGGTGCTGACGCCGCCGGACATCCGGATGACGACCGTGCCGGACGGCTCCGGCAGCGCCAGGTCCAACGCGCTGGCGCCACCTGCGACGTCCACCTGGGAGACCCGGGCACCGGTCAGATCGACCCGGGTGCTGGTCGCCCCGCCCAGCACCCGGACCGACCAGAGCAGGTCGCTGTGGACGGTGACGCGCAGCTCGCCGGCACCGTCGTGGCCGGTATCGGTCAGCCCTACCCGGACCACGCCGTCGGAAGTGGTCACCTCCGGCGCGGCCGCACCGCCGACCGGAGTCTCCGCCCGCAGCAGCTGATCACCGAGGTCGTCGGCCACCACCTGAATCTCTGGTGCACCGTCGGGGATCTCCAGCCGCGCCTCGGTCCACCCCTCGCGCGGTGTCTGCACCGTCCACGCCACGTCGCCGTCGGTAGCGGGGCGTGAGCCCACTGCGTTCACCACCACCGCCACGATCGTCGCCGCCACCAGCAGGGCTGCGACGACGGAGACGGCGATCAACGCCCGGCGCGACGTCCCCGGTGGCGTGCCGCCCGGCAGGTCGGTGGACGGTTCGTTGCTGACTTCGGTCGGTCGCACGGCTACCCACTCCCGTTCCTACCCGCCTGCGGCGCGGCGGGTCTCGCGCCCGTCGATACGGCGGACGGTGCCCCTGCTACCCGGTTGCGGGACGGGGCAATCTTAGGCCCGCCGGGTGGGCCGGACCCGCAAGCCCGGTCACCGGCCCGGTAAGCCCGGCCACCGGCCCAGCAGCTCCGTCACAGGCCCAGCAGCCGACGCAGGTAGTCGGTGAGGAACCGCCCGTCGGGATCGAGTCGCTCGCGGACGGCGAGAAACCGGTCCGCCTGCGGGTAGCGGGCAAGCAGGTCCCGACCCTCCAACCCGTGAATCTTCGCCCAGTGCGGCCGACCGTCATGGGCCAGGAAGATCGGTTCGACGTCGGCGAAGAACTCGCGGTACGGCAGCGTCGCGTTCTGGTGCACCGAGATGGTGATACTGTCCCGGCCGTGCGCCGGGCTGAGGAACGCCTGGTCGGCAGCCACGTACCGGTAGAGCACCCGCCAGGCGGCGTGCTGCCGGTGCCGGGTCCGGATCCGGTGCCGGACCTCCCGGAAGCAGGCCGGACCGGCCGCGGCCGGGACGAAGTACTCGATCTCGTGGAACCGCAGGGACCGCCGCTTGATCAGCGCGGCGTCGCTGGAACCGGTCCGTTCCTCGGTGCAGCCGCTGCCGGGCAGCGTGTCCGGGCCGGGATCGTCGGTAACCGGGTTCACCGTCCGCAGGTGCGCGTCGTCGCGCCGCGGATACCAGTAGAAGTCGACGTTGCGGTTGACCTTCAGCAGCTCGTCGAACGTGGTCAGGCACGCCTCCACCGGCAGGCCCCACTCCCGCCGTCGGGCCTGGAACGCGGGGACCAGCCGGGTCCGCAGCGCGGTGAACACACCCAGTACGCCGAGCGACACCTGGGCGGCCCGCAACAGGTCGGGGTCGCTGTCGGCGTCGATCTGCACCGGTTGTCCGGCGGCGGTGACGAGTCGGACCCCGGTCACCTGGGCGGACAGGTTCGGCAGGCCCAGACCGCTGCCGTGGGTGCCGGTCGAGACGGCACCGGCGAACGCCTGGGTGTCGACGTCGCCGAGGTTCGGCATCGCGAGTCCGTGGTGGCGCAGCTGACGACCCAGGTCGTGCAGCCGGCTGCCGGCACCGACCCAGATCTGCCGGTTGTGCGGCGGTTCGAGCACCCCGGCAGGCAGCCGGTCCAGGCTGAGCAGGACGTCCCCGGTCTGCACCAGCGGCGCGGACGAATGCCCGGCACCGACCGGCCGTACCGTCACCGCCTGTTCGGCGGCTGCGCGTAGGACGCGGCACAGCTCGGCGACCGACTCCGGCCGGGCCACCGTGGCCGGCTCGAAGCTCAACCCACCGGACCAGTTGCGCCAGGTGGTGGCACCGGTGACGGGCGGCGACGTCACAGCGCCGCCCGCAGCGGATCACCGGGGCGGCGGGTGCGGCGGCGCGGCCGGGCCAGGTCGCTGCGGCCCCGGCCCAGCGCGTCCAGCAGGCCCCAGCGGCCCGGGATGTCATGCAGCTCGATGTGCCCCATCCCTTCCGGAACGGCCGGGTCGATGATCAGGTCGCCGTCGTACGGGTCGAGACCGAGCAGCACCCGCAGGAACAGCAACGTCGCGCCGGCCGAGGTGGCGTGCGGGCTGCCCGCGGCGGAGTACGGGACCGGGTACTTGGTCAACGACCGGTCGTAGCCGGCGAAGCACTCGGGCAGCCGGGCCCCGAAGTACTGCGACGCCTCCAGCACCGCCCCGGCCACCCGGGCCGCTTCCTCCCGGTAGCCGTACCGCCACAGTCCCCACGCGATCAGCGAGTTGTCGAACGGCCAGACCGAGCCGGTGTGGTAGCCGACCGGGTTGAACCGCCGCGCCTCGGTGGCGAGGGTGCGGATCCCCCAGCCGCCGAACAGTTGCGGACCCATCAGATGCCGCACGACCGACCGTGCCTTGGTGGGTTCGGCGATGCCGCTCCACAGCAGATGACCGATGTTGGAGGTGAGCGCGTCGACCCGGCTGCCGTCGGCCTGCAGCGCGTGGGCGTAGTAGCCGCCGTCGGCGATCCAGAAGTCCCGGTTGAACCGGTCCCGCAGCTCGGCCGCCTGCTGTTCGAGCCGGTCCGCGAACGCGTGGTCACCCCAGCAGACCCGGGCCAGCCGGGCACCACGCAGCCGCGCGTCGTAGACGTATCCCTGGATCTCGCAGGTCGCCTGCGGGAACGTCGCCTCCCGTCCGTCGTGGAAGCTGACCGCGCCCGGTGAGCACTTCCAGCTCTGGTTCAGTTCCCCGGTGCGGGCCGGCCGGGGCCCGTACCAGACGTAGCCGGTGCCGACCAGGTCGGCGTGCCGATCGATCCAGTCCAGTGCCGCGCGGGCCTCGAACTCCATGTCACGTACCAGCGCGGTGTCGCCGGTCCACCGTTCGTATTCGTCGAGCAGCACGATGAACAACGGTGTGGTGTCGGCGGCGGAGAAGTCCGAGGCGTGCGAGACCTCGTTGAACAGCGCGGCCTCGGCGTACCGGCTCTCCTGGGGGATCTTCCCCGGCTGTTCGGCCCGGAACGGGTCCTCGCGGGTACCCTGCGCCAAGGCCATGATCGCCAAGGCGGGCACCGTGGTGGCGGGCAGGAATGGTAGCCCCTGCAGGCAGCTGATCAGGCTGTCCCGACCGAAGAACGTCATGAACCAGGGCATGCCCGCAGCCGGCAGCATGTCGCGGAAGTTGACCCCCTTGTACCGCAGCGCCGCCAGGTCGACGACGCTCTGCCGGTACGCCTCCCGCAACGGTTCGTAGTCGCAGGTCAGTTTCGGTGACCGGGCCATCCACTCGTCGAGTTCCCGGTGCACCTCGGGCTTGGGCCGCTCGGCGTAGCTGCGCAGGCTCTCGCGCAGGTCGCGGTTGCCGGCCCCCCGGACGAAGGTCTTCACCGTCAGATCGGTGCACCAGGTGTCGTGGGCGTCGAGGGTCAGTTCGAAGGTCATGCCGCCGGGATCGATGCGGGCCGGCACACTGCTGGACAGGATCGTCTCCCGGAAGTAGGTGCCCCGCTCGTAGCGGAACCGCAGCGCGTCGGGTTCGGCCGTAACCTCGATCTCGCGGTCGGTGTGGTAGCCGTCCTTGACCTCCAGGACCTCGGCGAAGTCGGCCGCCGCGTCGATGCGCAGGCTCAGCTGCACGGGCTCCTCCCGGTGGTTGAACACGGCGATCTGCTCGGTGAACGCGTCGCCGATCCAGCGGTGCCGGAACACCGAGATGGTGGCGTCCACGTAGTGCGTCGGCTCGCCCGGCACCTGGAAGAACCGCGACTCGAAGTACTGCAGATCGTCGATGGACAGGGTGTTCATCCGTTGTCCGTCGACGGTCAGCCGCCAGTAGGACAGGAAGCGGGTGTCGTAGAAGAACAAGCCGAACGGTGCGGACGGCACCGGTTCGATGTCGCCCCGCCGGTCGCTGACCATGAACAGGTTTCCGTAGAGGATGCTGACCGGCTTCGCGGTGGCGGGGCGGGCGCCGACCGGCTCGGCGACCGGCCGGGCCCTCGACTCCGCCCCGGCGCTGTCCGCGTGCAGCGGCAGCAGTCGGCGGAAGGTCAGGAACAGCGGCAGGTCGCCCCGGACCGACACGCCGTTGCGCAGCAGCAACGAGATGGTGTTCTCCCGGCCGTCGATCAGTGCCTGGAAGGTCTCCTCCGAGGTGTCGATGGTGCAGTCGACCCGCTTCGGGTCGTGCTCGAGCACGGCATGGCCGTCCCGATACGTCACCGACCAGCTGCGGATACCGCCGTCCGGGGTGGTGAGGTTGAACCGGATCGTGCCACTGGCCGGCGGCGGCAGTCGACCGTCGCCGCGCGCCTGGAGACCGTCGAAGAACCGACCGATCACGTCGGTCATCGTGGCTCCTCTCAGTCGTCCTCGGTCGGTCCACCTGGCGCCAGCATGACCCGTATCCCACCGGTCACGGATCACCCGGTGCGGGTGATCCGTGACCGGGAGGAGACGGACGGTGGACCACGGATGCTGAAAGTAACCAGATGAGGCACAATAATTACAGGCCGTATCGGGGGCACGGCATGTGCCGAAGCGAAGGAGGCCAACGACGTGAGTCACGACCGCACGGCCGCCGGGATGCGCTACTGGCAGACCGGCCGCGGCCGACAGGATGTACTGCTCGTACATGGGTGGTGCTGCAACCACCGGTTCATGAAGCCTCTCGCCACCCATCTGGCCAGCTGGCGGCGACGGATCGTCTCGGTGGACATGCGGGGACACGGCGCAAGCCCGGCCGGGGACCGCGGCTTCAGCGTTCCCGAACTCGGTGCCGACCTACGGGATCTGATGGTCGAGCTCGAGATGGACGACGTCGTGCTGATCGGGCACAGCATGGGCGGGGTCTGGTCGTTGGCCGCAGCCGCGCAGGCAACCGACCGGGTCGCGGCGCTGCTACTGCTGGACGCCTCGGTGGCCGTGCCGCCCGGCACCACGGAGCAGGTGGCCGCGCTGGCGGAGTCCATCCGCGGCGAGGACCCGCGCCAGGCCCGGATCGACATCATCCGGTCATTCTTCATTCCCGAGTCGGACCCCCGGCTGATCGACTGGGCGATCGACCAGATGCTGCGGCCGAGTGACACCGTCGCCGCCGCCACCCTCGACGGTCTCGCCGATTTCGTCGAGGCCGGTGGCGACGCCGCGCTGACCGCGTGGGGACGCCGGCTGCTCTACATCGGCGGCCCGGCACCGTTCGCCGACTACGGACGGCTACGGGAGCTGGTACCCGAGGCGGTGATCGGGCAGGTGGTCGGCTCCGGCCACTTCTTCCAGTTCGAGGTGCCGCGGCAGACCAACGCGATGGTCAGCCGCTACCTGCGGCTGTGGGGGCCACCGTCGTGGTGATCCGCCAGCAGCGCCTTCACCGAGTCCGTCAGGTCGTAGCTGGGTGACCAGCCGAGCGCCTGCCGGGCTCGGCTGATGTCGGCGCACATCCAGGGGACGGCGGCGGACCGGTTCACCGTCGGGGAGAACTCCCCCGAACCGAGTTCACCGCTGTGACCAGCTGCCCGGGCCAGACAGGTGACCGCGTCCCGGACCCCGACCGGCCGCCCGCTGCCCACGTTGAACAGCCGGTACGGCAGTTGGGCGGCAACCGCGGCGGCGCGGACCGCGGCGGCGATGTCGCGCAGGTCGACGAAGTCGCGCACGGTGTCCAGCAGCCGCACCGCCAGCGGTGACCGCCCACCGCCGCGTAGCAGATCGGCCGCCCGCCCCAGAGCACTGTCCGCCGGCAGACCCGGCCCGACCGGGTTGAACACCCGTAGCGTGACGACCTCGACCCGTCCGTCGGTGCTGACCAGTTCGCCGAACTGGGTGGCGGCCAGATGGCTGAACCCGTACGCGCTCACCGGCGTGGCCGGGTCGTCCTCGCGCACCGGGCGGCCACTGGGCACGACGCCGTACTCGGCGGCGGAACCGAGCCGCACCAGCCGGGTGCCGGGCACGACGTCGGCCATCGCCTCGGCGAGCGCGGCCACGGCCAGCAGATGGATCCGGATCAGCTCGGCGTTGTCACCAACGGTGCGGCCAGCGCAGTTGACCACGACGTCCGGCCGCACGGCCGCGAGCAGCCGGGCGAGTTCGGTCACGCCCGCCGTGGCGAGGTCGCAGTCGGCCCGGGTTGGTGCGGTCACCACCGCGTCCGCCGTGAGCGCCGCGTGAATCTGCCGGCCCAGCAGTCCGGTGGAGCCGAAGAGCAGGATCCTGGTCCGGCTCAACTGCGGCACCGGCCGGCCAGGTCACCGCCGGGTCGACGGGAGGTGGTTGCCGAGCCGTCAGGCCCCGTGGCCAGGACCGAGTCGGCCAGGACGGGGCCGGTCGGGACGGGGTCCGGCGGCGTCGGGGTCCCGGTGAACTCGTGCCAGGTGGCCGCCCCCGGCGCGGCGATCCCTTCCCGGCGCAGCACCACCCGGACGGTCTCGACCATGATCCGCAGGTCGAGCCGGAGACCGCGGTTGTCCACGTACTCGATGTCGTAGGCGAACTTGTCCTCCCAGGCCAGTTCGTTGCGGCCGCGTACCTGGGCAAGGCCGGTGATACCGGGTCGCACCTCGTGCCGTCGGGCCTGCCACGGCGTGTAGATCTCCAGGTACTTCACCAGGTGGGGACGTGGGCCGACCAGGCTCATCTCACCGCGCAGCACGTTCCACAACTCGGGCAGTTCGTCGAGGCTGGTGGCGCGCAGCCAGCGGCCGACCGGCGTCAGCCGGTCGGCGTCGGTGACCAGGCCGCGGGCCGGATCCACCTCGAGCATGGTGCGGAACTTGACCATCTCGAAGAGTTCGCCGTCCCGGCCGGGTCGCACCTGCCGGAAGAACACCGGCCGGCCCAGCGTGGCGAGGATGAGTAGGGCGACCCCGGCCAGCAGCGGCGCGCCGACGACCAGGGCGGTCGCCGCGCCCACCACGTCGAACACCCGTTTCACCCGGTCGTAGCGGCGGGGACGATTGGTCGGCATCGTCGGTTCGGCTGCGAGGCAGGCCGCTGGCGAGGACATGGACGGGCCTCCGGAAGTAGCTGCTCAACTAACAAAAGCTTTGTAACAGAATGAATACGACTAAGCGTGTCGTTCGCCGTAAATCGGAACATTGGTCGAGCCGTTGCCGTCGGCTCGGGTGACGACGGGACCCGGACCAGTACGCTGACCAGCAGGTCAGCAGCACCGACCGGGCCGGCAGAGGGAGGAACGCGTGCCGCCGCGACGCCAGGGTTTCGACGGGCCGGCCGGGCTGCGCGAGTTCAACTCCGCGCTGCGACACACCCTGGTGCAGCAGACCGTCACGATCCGCGACCCGAGCCGGTTCCGCGCCCGCATCACCGAGGTGCCACTGGGGCCCCTGCGGCTCATCTCCGCTACGGTCGGTGCGCTGCACTCCTCCCGCCGACCGCACGACACCACCGGACCCGACGCCGCGGACGGGGTGTTCCTACTCCTCGGCCAACGGGCCACCGGCAGCATCACGCACCGGGGTGGCACCGACCCGATCGGCCCGGACCGGCTGGTCGTCGTCCCCGGCTCGGAGGCGTTCGACGTCGACTACCCGGCACCGGCCCACGTGCTGTTCGTAGCGCTGCCCCCCGCACTCGTCACGGCCCGCTTCCCCGGCCTCGACGGACCGGTGCGCTCCGCGACGTTGGACCCGGTGGGCCGGGCGTTGAGTCGGCAGTTGCCGCACCTGATGAACGCGGCCGCAGCCGCCGGGGCCGGGCAGCGACCGGAGGTCGCCACCATGGTCGACACCGTCCTCGCCGCCACGCTGCACGGTGCCGGCGTCGCCGTCGACGCCGACCCGGTGGCCGCGCTGCGCACCGCGGCCGAACGGCTGATCGAGCACTCGCTGGCCGATCCGGCGTTGTCGGTGCCGTGGCTGGCCCGCCGGCTGGCGGTGTCCCCCCGGCAGCTGCACCGGGCGTTCGCCGCCAACGGCACCACCCCGTACCGCTGGATCCGACAGCGTCGGTTGCACGCCTGCGCTGTCGCGCTCGCCGGGTCCGACGTCCCGGTCGCGCGGCTCGCCCACCGGTACGGCTTCGCGTCGGCGTCGCATCTCGGAGCGCTCTTCCGCGCCCAGTACGGCGCCCCGCCCGCGCGGTGGCGCAGCGAGCAACGCGCCGGCGGACCGGCCGGCCATCTCGGGCAGGATCCCGACAGCGATCCGGCGCGACGCCGATAACCCTCCGTGCGCCGGCCGGCCTACCGTCGGGCCCACCGACCGCGACGGAGGCACCCGACATGCGTTTCGTTCTCGTTCACGGATCCTGGCACGACGGCAACTGCTGGGACGGCGTCCGGCAGGCGCTCACCGCCGCCGGACACGAGGTCCACGCACCCACCCTGCCGGGCAACGGCGCCAACGCCGATCCGACGGTGAGCTTCACCCGGACCGCCGAAGCCGTCGCCGGGCTGATCCGGCGGGCCGACCTGCGCGACGTGGTGCTCGTCGGGCACAGCCTCGGCGGCGCGGTCGTGCAGGCCGTCGCGGTCGCCGTACCGGACCGGCTCCGCCGCCTGGTGTTCCACAACGCGTACGTCCTCGCCGACGGCGACACCGTCTTCCAGCATGTGCCACCGTCGGCCGCCGCCGCCTTCACCAGCCTGGCCAGCCCGGAGGGCACCCTGATGCTGCCGTACGAGGCGTTCCGCTCGTTCATCAGTGACGCCGACGAGCAGACCGCCCGCGCCGCCTACGCGCGGCTGACGCCGGAGCCACTGGCCCGGGCCGCGGAACCGGTCGCGCTGCCCGGATTCGCCGACCTGCCGGTCCCCCGTTCGTACCTGTACGCGGTCGACGACGTCGCGTTCCCGCCGGACGAGTTCCGTTGGCATCCCGGCCAGTCTCAGCGGCTCGGCGAGTTCCGGCTGGTCGAGATGCCGGGTTCGCACGAGGTCCTGTTCACCGATCCGCAGTTGCTGGCGGCGAAGCTGGTCGAGGCGGCGGCGGACTGACCACCCGTCGACCGGGTGGGGTTCGAACGGGAGGCGGGGCATTGGAACTGCTGGGCGGGTCGATCACCGAGCTGACCGCGGCCGTACGGTCCGGCCGGGTGCACGCCCGGGAGGTCGTCGACGCGGCGGTACGCCGCATCGAGGAGCGTGACGCCGGGCTCAACGCGGTGGTGGCGGTCGACCCCGGGCCGGCGCTGCGTCGCCTGGCCGCCGCCGGTGGCCGACCGGTCGGACCGCTGGCCGGGCTGCCGTACCTGGTCAAGGACCTGCATGCCGAGGTCGCCGGCTTTCCGTTGGCCCGGGGCAGCCGGCTGGCCGTCGGCCTGGCACCGGCCGGTACGAGCACCTTGCTGCGCCGGCTGGAACAGGCCGGAGCGCTGATCATCGGACGGACCAACTCGCCGGAGTTCGGGCTGAACATCACCACCGAGCCGGTGCTGCACGGGCCGACCCGCAACCCGTGGCGGCCGGACCGGTCCGCCGGTGGCTCCAGCGGCGGCGCGGCGGTGGCGGTGGCCGCGGGGATGGTGCCGGCAGGGCCCGGCCGGGCCCTGCGGGTCGGGCTGCTCACCGAGGCGCCCGACGGCACCCCGGTGCATCCGGGGTACCGGGCTGCCGCCGAGTCCGTCGCCGCCGAGCTGGCCGCCGCCGGTCACCGGGTGGTCCCGGTCGGGCCGGTGGAGCCGGCCGGCCGGCTCGGGCCGGTGCTCGGTGCGGTCATCGCCGGTCATCTGACCGCCGCAGTCGACGACATCTGCGCCGCCACCGGACGGGCCGCCGGGCCGGAAACCCTGGAACCGGCGGTGCTCGACCTGGTGCGGCGGGGACGGCGGGCCGATGCCCGCACCCAGGTCCGGGCGACCATGGCACTGCGTGGGCTCGCCGGCGAGCTGGCTGCCGTCCTCGACGGCGTGGACCTGCTGCTCAGCCCGACCACCGCGCGGCCGGCGCCACCGCTCGGGCAGCTGCACACCGACCGGCCGGCCGGCGAGCTGTTTCGGGAGATCTTCGCGATCTCCCCGTTCGTGGGGATGTTCAACGTGACCGGCGGACCGGCGATCAGTCTGCCCTGGGGGTGCGACGACGCCGGGATGCCGATCGGGGTGCAGCTCGGCGCGCGGCCGGGCGACGATGTCACCGTCCTCGCCGTGGCGGCGGCGTTGGAGGCGGCCCGACCCGACCTGGTCAGGCCCGGCCCCACCGCGGCGGCGCCGGGTCACGGCGCCCCGGCCTGACCCTGGCGCCGACCGGGTTGCCGGGCTGGCCCTGGCCCGCCGGTGTCCCGGCCTGGCGCTGGCCGATTGGCGTTGCCGGTCGGATCTAGCCTATTCGCTGCGGCCGACGCAGCCGGGCAGACAGCCATGTTCGGGTGGGCGACCGGCGGACAGCCGGTGGATGAGCGGATTACCAGCCGCAGCCGACCTACCGGACCAGGGGCGGCACCGCCGGTTCCGCAGGTCAGCCGAGCGGTCAAGATCCAAATTCGTTCGACGCCCCTCTTGACATCCCACAAAGTCGGGCGTAAACAAACCTGAAGCAAAACGAAACGGCGGTGAAACCACATGTACGCCGAGGAACGGCAGCAGGAGATCGTCCGGCTGGCCCGGGCCGACGGGCGGGTCGACGTGACCGCGCTCGCCGAGTCACTCAACGTGACCGCCGAGACGATCCGGCGCGATCTCACCACCCTGGAGCGGGCCGGCGTGCTGCGTCGGGTGCACGGCGGTGCGATCCCGGTCGAACGGATCGGCTTCGAGCCCGCGCTCGCCGCCCGGGACGCGGTGCTGACCACCGAGAAGGAACGGATCGCCAAGGCCGCGCTGGCCGAACTGCCCCACGAGGGCGCGATCATCCTGGACGCCGGCACCACCACCGCCCGGCTGGCCGCGATCCTGCCGGCCGACCGGGAACTCACCGTCGTGATCAACTCGCCGGCGCTGGCCACTGTCCTCGGTGCCCGCAGCAACCTCAACGTCCTGCTGCTGGGCGGCCGGGTACGCGGTCGCACGATGGCCACCGTCGACGACTGGGCACTTCGTCCACTCGCCGACGTCTACGTCGACGTGGCCTTCATCGGCACCAACGGCTGTTCCGTCGAGCGTGGCCTGACCACACCGGACCCGGCCGAGGCGGCGGTCAAGCGGGCGATGATCGGCGCCGCCCGCCGGTCGGTCGTGCTGGCCGACCACACCAAGATCGGCAACGACTACCTGGCCCGGTTCGGCCGGCTCGCCGACATCGACACGCTGATCACCGACAACGGCCTCAACGCGGACCTCGTCGCCGAGGTGGAGGCGGCCGGGCCACGGGTGGTGCGGGCATGATCCTCACGCTCACCCTCAACCCCAGCCTGGACCGCGCCGTCGAGATCGACGAACTGGTCCGCGGCGAGGTCATCCGGGCCACCGGCGCCCGTCTGGACCCCGGCGGCAAAGGCGTCAACGTGTCCCGGGCGCTGCTGGCCAACGGCGTACCGTCGGTCGCCGTGCTGCCCTGCGGCGGCGACGAGGGCGGTCAACTCGTCCGGCTGCTGGCCGCCGAAGGGGTCGAGGTGGTCGCCGTGCCGATCGCCGGACGGACCCGGTCCAACATCACCCTCGCCGAGCCGGACGGCACCGTCACCAAGGTCAACGAGCCCGGGCCGACGCTGAGCCGGGACGAGTTCGACGCGATCACCGTCCGGCTGTTGGACACCGCGCACCAGGCCGACTGGGTGGTGGTCTGCGGCAGCCTGCCACCGGGGCTGCCGGTGGACGGGTTCACCGCGCTGTGCCGGCAGTTGCTCGACGCCGGGCTCCGACTCGCCGTCGACACCAGCGGCCCGCCGCTGCGGGCCGCCGCCGAGGCCGGAGCCGACCTGGTCAAACCCAACCGGGAGGAGCTTGCGGAGGCCGTCGGGCGGCCGCTCGACGACCTTCGCGACGTGGTCGACGCCGCCCGACAGGTCCGCGCCTGGGGCGCCGGCACCGTGCTGGCCAGCCTCGGGGCGCAGGGCGCCGTGCTGGTCGACGCCGACGGGGTGCGCACCGGCGACTCCCCGGTCGACCAGCCGCGTAGCACGGTCGGCGCCGGTGACGCGCTGCTCGCCGGTTTTCTCGCCGCCGGTGCCAGCGGGCCGGACGCCCTCGCCGAAGGGCTGGCCTGGGGGGCGGCGGCGGTCAGCCTGCCGGGCAGCCGGATGCCGGGGCCGGCCGACCTGCGTCGGCACACCGTACGACTGCACCCCCGACCGGACGACCTGCAGCAACTCGTCACCCAAGGATGACCCGTCACCTCGATACCCCAGACCGATCGCCTACTCCCTACCCCCGCACATAGAAGGAGCAGCAGACCATGGCCACCGACTACACACCCCAGGTGCAGGGCACCGGGGTAAAGGCCACGATCCAGAGAATCGGCGGCTACCTCGCCGGCATGGTGATGCCCAACATCGGCGCGTTCATCGCCTGGGGTCTGATCACCGCACTGTTCATCCCCACCGGATGGATCCCCAACGCGACCCTGGCCGAACTGGTCGACCCGATGATCCTGACGCTGCTGCCGGTCCTGATCGGCTACACCGGCGGCCGGCTCGTGCACGGCCAGCGCGGCGCGGTGGTCGGCGCGGTCGCCACGGTCGGCATCATCGTCGGCGCCGACATCCCGATGTTCCTCGGCGCGATGATCATCGGCCCGCTGACCGCGTACCTGTTGAAGCTCTTCGACGGCCTGGTCGAGGACAAGATCCCGGCCGGCTTCGAGATGCTGATCAACAACTTCTCCGCCGGCATCATCGGCGGCGGCATGGCGCTGGTCGGCACCTGGGTGATCGGCCCGGTGGTACAGACCGTCACCGACGCCGCCGGATCCGCGGTGGACTGGATGGTCGGCCACAGCCTGCTGCCGTTCGTGTCGATCCTGGTCGAGCCGGCCAAGGTGCTGTTCCTCAACAACGCGATCAACCACGGCGTGTTCGGACCGCTGGGCGTAGCCGAGGCGGCCACCGACGGCGACTCGATCCTGTTCATGATCGAGTCGAACCCCGGCCCGGGCCTCGGCCTGCTGGTCGCCTTCCTGCTGTTCGGCCCCCGGCTGCTGCGGGCCAGCACCCCGGCCGCGATCATCATCCACTTCCTCGGCGGCATCCACGAGATCTACTTCCCGTACGTGCTGATGAAGCCGCGGCTGATCCTCGCCATGATCGCTGGCGGCGCGGCCGGCGTCTGGACCTTCATGGTCACCGGTGCCGGTCTGGTCGCCACCCCGTCGCCGGGCAGCATCTTCGCCTACTTCGCGGTCACTCCCCGGGGCGGCTGGTTCGGCGTCCTGCTCGGCGTGATCATCTCTGCGGCGGTTTCCTTCGCGGTCGCCTCGGTGCTGCTCGGCTTCGGCCGTGGCGAGGGCAAGGAGCCGGTCGAGGAGCAGACCGGGCCGCAGGCCGCCACCGCGGACACGCCCGCCGGTGCGCACGCCTACCACGCCACCCCGACCGCCGGTACCCACCGGCCGACCGCCACGGAGGCATGACGATGGCCACCATCGACGCCCAGAGCATCCGCAAGGTCGTCGTCGCCTGCGACGCCGGCATGGGCAGCAGTGTCATGCTCGCCAGCCAACTGCGCAAGCAGCTCAAGAAGCAGCAGGTGACCGTCGAGCACACCCCGGTCAACTCCATCCCGGCCGACGCCGACGTCATCGTCTGCCACCAGGGGCTCGCCGACCGGGCCCGCGTCAGCGCGCCCGGCAAGGTGGTCGTCCCGGTGCAGATCTTCCTCGGCGACCCGGCCGTCGCCCGGCTGGTGGCCGTGGTGCAGCAGGGCGGCCAACTCGATGGCTGAACCACAATCGGACCCCGGCGCTCTGCTCGAGCGCCGGGCCGTCCGGCTGAACGAACAGGCCGGCGACCGGGTCGCCGCCGTGCGCCGCTGCGGCGAGGTGCTGGTCGAGCTCGGTGCGGTCACCGAGGAGTACGTCGCCGCGATGCTGCAGCGCGAGCAGTCCGTCTCCACCTACGTCGGGGAAGGTGTGGCGATCCCGCACGGCACCCTGGCCGGCAAGGAGGCGGTACGCCGCGACGCGCTCGCCGTGCTGCGCTTCCCCGACGGGGTGGACTGGGGCGGATCCCCGGTCACCGTCTGCGTGGCGATCGCGGCGCGCGGCGACGGCCACGTGGAGCTGCTCGCCGCCCTCGCCCAGATCCTGCTCGACCCGGAACAGGCCCGCGAGCTGCGTGAGGCCACCGAGATCGACGACGTGCTCCGGCTGCTCGCGCCGGTAGGAGAGGAGAGCTCCACATGAAGGTCGTCCGGTTCCACTCCCCCGGCGACGTCCGGATCGAGGAGGCACCGCAGCCGCAGCCCGGCCCCGGCGACGTGTTGATCCGCGTCCGGGCCTGCTCGACCTGCGGCACCGACGTCAAGATCCGCAACTTCGGTCACCACCACATCGCCCCGCCCCGGGTGATGGGCCACGAGATCGCCGGCGAGGTCGTCGAGGTCGGCGCCGACGTCGCCGGGTGGCAGGCCGGCGACCGGGTCCAGGTGATCGCGGCCATCCCCTGCGGCACCTGCGGCGAATGCCGGCGCGGCCGGATGACGGTCTGCCCCAACCAGGAGTCGATGGGCTACCACTACGACGGTGGGTTCGCCGAGCACATGGTGGTCCCGGCCAAGGTGCTCGCCGTCGACGGGCTCAACCGCATCCCGGACGGGATCAGCTACGCCGAGGCGTCGGTGGCCGAGCCGCTCGCCTGCGTACTCAACGGGCAGAACCTGGCCCGGGTCGGCCCGGGCGACGACGTCGTCATCATGGGCTCCGGACCGATCGGCTGCCTGCACGTACGGCTGGCCCGCTCGCGCGGCGCCGCCCGGGTCTTCCTGGTCGACGTCAACCGTGAGCGGCTCGACCTGGCCGCCGCGCTGGTGCATCCCGACGCCACCGTCTGCGGTGCCGAAACCGACGTGATCGACGAGATCAAGAAGCTGACCGACGGACGCGGCGCCGACGTGGTGATCACCGCGACCGCCGCCGGTGTCGCCCAGGAACAGGCGTTGCAGATGACCGCCCGACAGGGCCGGATCAGCTTCTTCGGCGGTCTACCCAAGGACAAGCCGGTCATCGCCTGCGACTCCAACCTGGTGCACTACCGGGAGCTGACCATCGTCGGTGCCAACGGCTCCAGCCCGTCGCACAACGCCGAGGCGCTCGACCTGATCGCCAGCGGCGCGGTACCGGTCGCCGACCTGATCACCCACCGGCTACCGATGGACCGGGCCCTCGACGCCTTCGACGTGGTCGCCCGGGGCGAAGCCATCAAAGTCACCATCGAGCCCTGACCCAGGAATCCAACGAGCCCTGACCCAGGAATCCCATCGAGCCCTGACCCCCACCAGGGACAAAGGAGGCAGACATGCCTACCCGTACCGTCACCGTCGGCTCCGCCAGCGGGCTGCACGCCCGGCCCGCCGCGTTGTTCGTCGCCGCCGCCGCCACCGCGCCGGTGCCGGTGATGATCAGCACCGCCGGTCGGCCGGCGGTGCCGGCCCGCAGCATGCTCTCGGTGCTCTCCCTCGGCGCGAAGCAGGGTACCGAGGTGACCCTGGAAGCCGACGGTGACGGCGCCGACGCCGCGCTCGACGAGCTTGCCGCGTTGCTCGCCCGCGACCTCGACGCCGAGCCCGGCGGCGACGGCGCCGGTGCCACGGCGGCCGGTCGTGGCTGAGCTGCACACCGGGCTCGGCGTCAGCACCGGGCTGGCCGCCGGCCCGGTGCACCGGGTGGCCGAGGCACCCCGGCTGCCCGCGCCGGTGCCGGTCGACGACCCGGCCGCCGAGGCGGACCGGGCGGTTGCCGCCCTGGTGGCGGTCGCCACCGAACTCGGTCGGCGGGCCGGCACCGCGACCGACCCGACAGCGGCGGAGATCCTGCGGGCGCAGGTGATGATGGCCGAGGACCCGGTACTGCACGAGGCGGCACGGGCCCGCGTGGGCCAGGGCGCCGACGCCGCGCACGCCATCGACGCCGCGCTCGCCGAGCACCGGGCGGCGTTCGCCGCCGCCGGCGGCTACCTCGCCGAACGGGTCGCCGACCTGGACGACCTGCGCGACCGTGCGGTCGCGGTCTGCCTGGGCGAACCGATGCCCGGCGTGCCCGATCCGGGCGTGCCGTTCATCCTCAGCGCCCGGGACCTGGCCCCGGCCGACACCGCCGGGCTCGACCCGACCCGGGTGCTCGCCCTGGTCACCGCAGCCGGCGGGCCGACCAGCCACACCACCATCGTGGCCCGGGCACTCGGGTTGCCCGCGGTCGTACGGTGCCCGGGCATTCTCGACGTGCCGGACGGCACCCTGGTCACCGTGGACGGCACCACCGGCGACGTCACCGCCGGGGTCGACGACGACACCGTCGCCGAGACCCGCCAGCGGGAACAGCACCGCCGGGCGGAACTGGCGGCGACCAGCGGCCCGGGACGCACCGCCGACGGACATCCGGTGACCCTGCTGGCCAACGTCGGCTCCGCCGCCGACCTCGTCGACGACGTGGAAGGCGTCGGTCTGTTCCGCACCGAACTGCTCTACCTGGACCGCGCGGAGCCGCCCGGTCACGACGAGCAGGTCACCGCGTACGCGAAGGTGTTCACCGCCGCCGGTGACCGCAAGGTGGTGCTGCGGACCCTGGACGCCGGCGCGGACAAACCGTTGCCGTTCCTGCACGCCGGCGAGGAGCCGAACCCGGCGCTCGGCGTACGCGGGCTGCGGACCGCCCGGCGCCGCCCCGAGGTGCTGCGCACCCAGCTCGACGCGATCGCCCAGGCCGCCGGGGCCACCGGCACCGAGGTGTGGGTGATGGCGCCGATGGTGACCACGCCGGCGGAGGCGGCCGAGTTCGCCGAGCTGGCCCGCGCGGTCGGGCTACCCACGGTGGGCGTGATGGTGGAGGTCCCGGCCGCCGCGCTGCGGGCCGAGGCGCTGCTGCAGCACGTCGACTTCCTCAGCATCGGCACCAACGACCTGAGCCAGTACACGTTCGCCGCTGACCGGCTCTGCGGCGACCTGGCCGACCTGCTCGACCCGTGGCAACCGGCGCTGCTGGAGCTGATCGCCGGCTGCGCGCGGGCCGGCGCTGCCGCCGGCAAACCGGTCGGGGTCTGCGGTGAGGCGGCCGCCGACCCGGCCCTGGCCGTGGTGCTGACCGGGCTCGGGGTGTCCAGCCTGTCGATGTCGGCCCGGTCGGTGCCGGCGGTGCGGGCCGCGCTCGCCGCGCACACCCTGGAGGACTGTCAACGGCTGGCCCGGGCCGCGCTGGCCGCGCCGGACGCGGCGGCCGCCCGCGCGGCGGCCTCGGTCGGCCCGGCCGCCGGCTGACCCGGTGACCGGTTGACCGGCTGACCCGGTCGCCGCGCGGGCTCGGTCAGGCGGCCGGGTCAGCCGGCGAGCAGCAGCCAGGTGAACGGCTGCACCGTGCCACCGGGCGTACGGTGCTCCTCCCGGCGCGCCTGGCACACCCGCAGCCAGGAAAACTGCGCGGCGAGTCCGGCGAGGGTACCTCGGTGGTCTCCTTCGTGCCGTACACGCCCTCCCAGTGGGCCTGCCTGTCCGCCATCAGACCAGCCTGCCACACCCGTGCGGCACCGGATCGACGGTGCCGCGCGGCAGCTGCGGACGGCAGCGGCGCAGCCGGGCGGCGGCCAACCGGCCGCCGACACCGAGGCCGTGGGTGCGCACCGCAGCCAGGCCGTACGCGCTGCAGGTGGGCGTGAACCGGCAACGGCCCGGCCAGTACGGCGACAGCCAACGGCGGTAGCCACGGATCGCCGCCTCCCCCGCCCGGTCCAGCACGGGTGCCCGGGTGGCGGCCGCCGCCAGCGCGCCGACGGTCAACAGGGTCGAGAACAGTCCCAGGTCGCAACAGTCGCAGCCGTCCCAGCAGCCATCGACGCTGCGGGAGCGGGTCGACCTGCGCTGCCGGCGGCGGTTTCCCCGGGCATTCGCCCGGCCCTTCAGGAACATGCTGTTGATCATCGACGACGCAGGCAACAGCGACGCGGGACGGTCGTCGTTGACGCGGCCGCGGACCGGCCGCAGGATCAGTTCATGAATCGGACGATCCTGGTCACCGGGGCCCGCCGCGGCATCGGCGCGGCCCTCGCGACCGGTCTCGCCGTGCCCGGGACGACCCTGGTGCTGCACCACCTGGCCGCCACCGACGAGGCGGAGGCCGTCGCCGCACGGTGCCGGTCGGCCGGCGCGCACGCCCGGATCGTCGAGGCGGACCTGTCGGTCGCCACCGAGGTGCTGGCCCTGGCCGAGGCGGCCGGGCCGGTCGACGTACTGGTCAACAACGCGGCGCGGGCGTCCAACGTCTGGATCGACGAGTTGCCGCTGGCCGAATGGGAGGCGACCTTCGCGGTCAACGTCACCGCCCCGATGCTGCTCAGCCAGGCCCTCGCCCCGGGGATGCGGACCCGCGGCGGCGGCCGGATCATCAACGTCACCTCGGCCACTGTCCGCTTGGGCGGACCGTCCGGGCCGTCGTACGTGTCGAGCAAGGCCGCGCTGGTCGGTCTCACCCGTTCGCTGGCCCGCGCGTTCGGGCCCGACGGCACCACGGTCAACGCGATCTCGCCGGGCGCGGTCCGTACCGAGGGCGAACAGGAACTCGCCGGAAACGCCCCGGTCGACGAGGCCGCGGTCGACGCCGCGATCCTGCACCGGCAGGCGGTCCAGCGCCGACTCGACCCCGACGACATCGTCTCCACCGTCCGCTACCTGGCCAGCCCCGACTCCGGCGCGGTGACCGGTCAGGTGATCGAGGTCGGTGGCGGGCTGGTACACCGCTGACCCGCCGGGTACGGGCGTTCATCCGCTGGTCAGCGTCCCTCAACGGTGCTGTTCACCTGTGCCGGCGATGCTCCGGCTCGTCTGATCCCCGCAGCGTGGAGGCATCGTGTCCAGACCGATCTGGCAGTTCACCGCGATCGTCGCGGTCCTGACCCTGTTAATGGGCGCGGCGGCGCCGTCCGGGGCGAGCGCCGGCGCCGGCGCCGACCCGGTCCTGCTCACCGAACCGTTCCTGCAGTCCCCGGCGAAGAACTCCGTCCGGGTCGTCTGGTTGACCGAGTTCGCCGGTCGGCACCATGTCGTGGTGGTCGGTGACCGGGCCGGCGAGCTCAACCGGGCCGAGCTGCGGGCGGCGGCCACCGGCGGCAAGATCCGGGGGGTACGGGTGTTCCGGGCCCGGACCGGCGAGTTGTCCCGGGTGGCGGAGGACGCCGCCTCGCAGATCCCGGACCCGCCGGCGCAGATCACCCGCCGGCACATCTGGCGGCACGAGGCGACCGTACGCGGGCTCGGCGTGGGCAGCCGGACGCCGTACCGGGTGGTGTCGATCGAGCGTGGCGCGATGGTCGCCTCCGACACGTACACCCTGGCACCGGCCGCCGCCCCCGGCCAGGCGCAGAAGATCCTGCTGACCAGCGACCACCAGTTGATGCCGAACACCCCGGCGAACCTGCAGAAGGCGGTCGAGACCGTCGGCCGGATCGACGCGGTGTTCCTCGCCGGCGACCTGGTCAACATCCCGGACCGGGCCTCGGAGTGGTTCGACGACCAGCGCGGCGGCGCGTTCTTCCCGGCGCTGCAGGGGCGGGCGTCGCGTACCGTCAACGGGGTCACCTGGACCGGCGGTGAGATCCTGCAGAACGCGCCGATCTTCCCGGCGATCGGCAACCACGAGGTGCAGGGCCGCAGCGGGCTACCGACGCTGAACGAATCGTTCAACGCGCCGGTGCCGCGTGAGGTGGCCGAGGCGGCGTACCGCAAGGTCGCCCGGCAGGTGAACCCCCGGAACAACCGCAAGATCAAGGAACGCTGGATCCTGGAGAACTCGTTCAACACCGAGACCTACGAGGAGATCTTCTCCCTGCCGACCAGCGGACCCGGCGGGGAGCGCTGGTACGCCACCACCGTCGGCGACGTCCGGTTGATCTCGCTGTACGCCACCCGGATCTGGCGGGGCACCGGCATCGCCACCGACCCGGCGAACTGGCAGCGGACCCGGTACACCGAGGCTCCGGCGACCACCGACGACCTGCTCGCCCAGGGCTGGGGTTCGCACATCTTCGAGGAGATCGGCGTCGGCAGCCGACAGTACCGGTGGCTGCGGCGTGAGGTGGCCAGCCGGCAGTTCCGGGACGCGAAGTACACGGTGGTGATGCTGCACGAGGGCCCGCACGGACTCGGCGACAACGTCAACCCGCCGTTCACCGACCCGATGCGCACCGAGCAGACCGACGCGGCCGGCAACACCCTGGTCCGGTACGACTACCCGCGGGCGGACAACGTGCTGACCCGCGACGTCGCCCCGCTACTGGAGTCCGCCGGGGTGAACCTGGTGCTCAACGGCCACTCGCACCTGTGGAACCGGTTCACCGCCGGCTCCGGCACCCACTACCTGGAGACTTCCAACGTGGGCAACTCGTACGGCGCGTTCCACCCGCTGTCGGGCCGGTCCCGGCCGGTCCCGCCGGCGCCGTGGGATCCGGACAACTACCTGGCCCAGGGCAACCCGGGCGGGCTGGAGCCGCAGGTGCCGACGGTCGCGCCGCTGACCGACCCGGCCGGTACGCCGTTGCCGTTCGTGCAGAGCAACGACTACTCGGTGTTCAGCGTCCTGGACACCGGCACCGGCGAGGTGACCAGCTACCGCTACGACATGCGTACCCCGGATGTCGCGCCGGTCGTGCTGGACCGTTTCCCGCTCAGCGCCTGATCGGCGGCGGTCCCGCCACCGGCTGGGCCGGTGGCGGGACCGCAGGTCGTCGGTTCAGTGAGGATTCGCACAGCACGGACCCCCGGGTCCCGGATGCTGGTTGAAGAAGTCTTCAATTGTTCATATGCCAGTGCCGCTCTACCAGAAGAAGGCCGAGTTCTTCCGGATGCTCGGCCACCCGGTGCGGATCCGGGTGCTCGAGCTCCTCGGCGAACGCCCCCGCCAGGTCCGCGAACTACTCGCCGAGATCGACGTCGAGGCGTCGAACCTGTCCCAACAGCTCGCGGTGCTGCGCCGGGCCGGGATCGTGGTCTCCAGCCGGGACGGCTCCGCCGTCACCTACGCCCTGGCCGGGCCGGACGTCGCGGACCTGATGCGCGCCGCCCGACGAATCCTCACCGAGATGCTGGTCGACCAGACCGAACTGCTCGCCGCGCTGCGTCAGGCATCCCCCGACACCACCTCGGGTCGCCGGTGAACACCACCGCCGTACGCCGCCTGCTGCCGCAGGCCGCCGACTGGCGGGCGGTCCGCCGACGGCCCGGCCGTGACCTGCTCGCCGGGCTCACCGTGGCGGTCGTGGCCCTGCCGCTCGCCCTCGGCTTCGGCGTCGCCTCCGGGCTGGGCGCCGCCGCCGGGCTGGTCACCGCCGTGGTCGCTGGCACCCTGGCGGCACTCTTCGGTGGATCGAACCTGCAGGTCAGCGGACCCACCGGGGCGATGACCGTGGTACTGGTGCCGATCGTGGCGCAGTTCGGGCCCAGCGGGGTACTCACCGTCGGCCTGCTGGCCGGGCTGATCCTGATCCTGCTGGCGCTGGTACGGGCCGGCCAGGTCGCCCGCTACATTCCGGCGCCGGTGATCGAGGGGTTCACCGCCGGCATCGCCGCGGTGATCCTGCTGCAGCAGATCCCGGCCGCCCTCGGCGTGCAGGTCCACGGCGAACGGGTGCTGGCGATGGCCGGACAGGCCGTCGCGGCCTTCGTCGCGGCACCCCGGTGGCCGTCGCTGCTGATCGCCCTTACCGTCGCCGCCGCGATGCTGGCCGGGGCGCGGTGGCGGCCGACCGTCCCGTTCTCCCTGCTGGCGGTCGCGGCGGTGACCGTGACGACGGTGGTGACCGGGCTGCCGACCGCGACCATCGGCGCCCTGCCCGCCAGCCTGCCCGCGCCGTCGCTGGCCTTCCTTGACCTGGCGGCGGTGCCCGCGCTGGCGACCGCCGCGATCGCGGTCGCCGCCCTAGCCGCACTGGAGAGCCTGCTGTCGGCGACCGTCGCCGACGGCATGTCGGTCGGGCAGCGGCACGACCCGGACCGGGAACTGTTCGGCCAGGGCGTCGCCAACCTGGTGACCCCACTGTTCGGTGGGGTGCCAGCGACAGCCGCGATCGCCCGGACCGCCGTCAACGTTCGGGCCGGCGCCACCTCGCGGCTGGCCGCGCTGTCCCACGCGGTGATCCTGGCGGTCATCCTCATCGCGGCGGCCCCGCTGGTCGCCCGGATCCCGTTGGCCGCGCTGGCCGGGGTGCTGATCGCCACCGCCGTCCGGATGGTCGAGGTGAGCGCGCTCACCGCGCTGGCCCGCGCGTCGCGCTCCGACGGGGCCGTCATGGCGCTGACCGCCGCGACCACCGTCCTGCTGGACCTGGTCACCGCCGTGCTGGTCGGGCTGGTCGTCGCCGGCGGCCTGGCACTTCGCAAGATCGCCCAGGCGGTACGGCTGGACCGGGTGCCACTGGACACCGGCGACCACCGTGCCGAGGAGCAGGCGCTGCTGGCCGAGCACATCGTGGCGTACCGCCTGGACGGGCCGCTGTTCTTCGCCGCCGCCCACCGGTTCCTACTGGAGTTGTCCGAGGTCGCCGACGTACGGGTGGTGATCCTGCGGATGTCGCGGGTGTCGACCATCGACGCCTCCGGAGCCCTGGTGCTGCGCGACGTCGTGCAGCGGCTGGAACGGCGCGGCATCGTCGTCCACCTCTCCGGGTTGCGGCCCGAACATCGCAAGGCGCTCACCGCGTACGGGCTGCTGCCCCGGCTGGACGGACTCGGCCGGGTCTTCTCCGACACGCCGGAGGCGATCGCCGCCGCCCGGGCACAGCTCGGCCGTCCGGTCCGGGCCGAGGCCACCGGGGACGACCAGCCGCCGGGGTCGTGAGCCGCAGCGGGACGTGAACGACAGGTGTGGGGCGGGTCAGCCGGGAGCGAGGACGAGCTCCAGACCGCCGCTGTCGCGGACCGGCACCGGTACGGTGTCGGTGGCGTCGGTGCCGCCGTACCACCGGACGATCCCCCCGCCCTCCCAGCGCAGCGTCACCTGTTGCCGGCTGATCAGCGGAAACTGCTTGCCTTCGGCCCAGTTGTCATGGTCGACGACCGCCACCGGATCCTGGGTGCCCACGTTGCGGACCACCAGCCGACCGGGACCGGGCTGGTCCGGTACGACCACGGCGACGTCCGCACCACGCCGCAGCGGATACCAGTAGGTCGACGACGGTGTCGTCGTCGCCGGGACCAGCTCGGCCAGCAGCCGGTTACCGACACCGCCGCTCCACTGGTACGGGTAACCGTCGGCCTGGAACAGCAGCGGCCAGGCGTACGGGCCGAGCCAGTCGATGTGGAACGCGCCGTCGGTGGCGATCGGCGCGTACCGGGGATCCCGGCGGCCGTCCGGGTCCGGGCCGACGATGCCGACCGTGCCGTTGCCGATCGGTCCCAGCGTCACCATGCCGGTGATGGCGGCCCGCCGGTCCAGATAGATCGTCGGCCCCTGCTTCGCCTCGCCAGCGGTGACGGTGATCCGCCGGGCCTGCTTCTCCGTCCCGGTGCCGCCGTGCTGGCCAACCCACTGGGCGCCGTACCTGCTGCCGGAATCCGGCAACGCGAACAGGTTGTACGTGCCGGGGCCGGGCACCGGCACGCTCACCGCCCCGCTGGGATCACTGCGCGCCGGGCAGAAGTCCGGGAACTCGAAGATCGGGTACGGGGTGGCGAAGACGCAGATCCCCGCCAGCCGCCTGCCCACCTGGTCGTGCACCTCGGTCTGGATCGTCTCGCCGCTGGGGGGCGCGGCGGCGTGTCCGGGCGATGCCACCGCGACAGTGCCGACCAGGGTCGTGGCGAGCAGGGTCGCGATGAGCGGTTGGCTCAGCATCTTCGACGGTGATTCACCCATGTCCCGGTCAACGTCCCGGCGCGCTCGTCGTTGCCGAACCGCCGGTTTCGGTCCGGTAACAGTGCCGGATCGGGGACCTGGCGTTGTCACCCCTTCAGACCGGTGTGCGCCAGCCCCTCGATGAACTGCCGCTGGGCGATGACGAAGACGATCAGTACCGGGATGGCGGTCAGCGACGCCGCCGACAGCTGCACGTTCCACATCGGTCCGCCGTACGCGTCGACGAACTGGGTCAACGCCTGCGGCAGGGTGAACTTCTCCGGGGTGGACAGGAACACGATCGGCTCCAGGTAGAGGTTCCAGCTGTGCAGGAAGGTGAAGATCGCCACCGCGCCCAACGCCGGGCGGGCCAACGGCAGCGCGATCCGCCAGAAGGTGGCGAACCGGCCGAGCCCGTCGACCCGGGCCGCCTCCTCCAGCTCCCCGGGCAGCGCGATGAAGAACTGCCGCATGATGAAGGTGGCGAGCACGCTCGGCGCGCCGAAGATCGGCACCAGGATCAACGGCCAGTGGGTGTCGATCAGGCCCAGTTGGTTGAACATCTGGAACAGCGGGACGATCGTCACCTCGCTGGGGATCAGCAGGCCGAGCAGGACCAGCAGGAACAGCGCGTTCTGGCCCCGGAACCGGATCCGGGCGAACGCGTAGCCGGCCAGCGACGACACCGCCAGGGTGCCGACGGTGACCACGGCGGCGATGTACGCGCTGTTCCAGTACTGCTGGGCGAACGGCTGCAGGGTGAACACGTCACGGTAGGCGGCGAAGCTGATGTCGGTCGGCCACAGCGTCGGCGGGAAGGCGAAGATCTGGCTTACCGGTTTCACCGACGAGGTGACCATCCACCAGGTGGGGAAGACGAACGGCACGGCGAGGACCAGCAGTACGCCGTACAGGGCGAGCTTCGCCCGCGGCGAGAGGCTACTGCTCATGGAAGACCCACCTCCTGCGCATCTGCCACTGCACCACGGTCAACGCCAGCACGATGCCGAACAGCAGCACCGACAGGGTGGCCCCGTAGCCGAAGTGATGGAACTGGAACGCCTGCTGGTAGAGGTAGTAGACGAGCACCGTGGTCGAGTTGCCCGGCCCGCCCTGGGTGAGCACGGCGATCTGCGCGAACACCTGCAACGAGCCGACCACCGTGATGATCGAGGTGAGCAGGATGGTCGGGCTGATCAGGGGCACGGTGACCCGCCGGAACTGGGTCCAGCGGCTGGCCCCGTCGACTCGGGCTGCCTCGTACAGCTCGCCCGGCACGCCCTGCAGCGCGGCCAGGAACAGCACCATGTTGAGACCGACGTTCTTGACCACCTGCACGACGATCACCGAGATCATGGCGGTCAGATCGCCGCGCAGCCAGTTCGGACCGTCGGCGCCGACCACGCCGAGCACACCGTTGACGCCGCCGTTGTCCTGCAGCAGGAACCGCCAGACGATCGTCCAGGCGACCAGCGACACGACGACCGGCGAGAAGAACAGCGTCCGGAACACGACGGTGCCGCGCAGTTTCTGGTTGAGCAGCACCGCCAGCAGCAACGCCAGGCTCAGATTGAGCACCACCAGGCCGACCGAGAACAGCGCGGTGGCCCGTAGAACGCCGGGCAGGCCCGGGTCGGCGGCGAGTTGCCGGTAGTTGTCCGTGCCGGTGAACTCGAAGGTGCCGGCCAGCACGTTCCACTCGTGCAGGCTGTACCAGCCGACCAGGCCCAGCGGCAACAGCACGAACAGTGCGGTGCCGATCAGCTGGGGCGTGACGAACAGGTAGCCGGCCGCCTGGTCCCGGCGACGGATCGTCCACCAGGCGGGCCGGGCCACCGCCGTCGACCGGGCCGGCATCACCCGGCCAGCAACGGCTCGATCGCCGTGCAGACCCCGGCGAGTACGCCGGCCACGTCCGCGTCGGCCTGCCACATCGGGTCGAGCGCTGCCCGCACCGCCTGGTTGATCTCGGCGCTGTCGGTGTGGCTGGGCTTGACCACGCCGTCCGCGATGCCGTCGATGACGACCTGCTGCAGTTGCTGCGGGGTGAGCAGCGGGTTGGTCTGCGCCAGGGTGTCGGCGGTCAGCAGCGACTGACGGGGCGGCGGGAAGAACTGAGCCAGCTTGGCCGAGTTCTCCGGATTGGTCAGGAAGCCCAGGAAGTCGGCGGCGACTTCAGGGTGGGGACCGCGCTGCAGCGCTGCGACCCCGGCCTGGCCGATCACCGCGTACTCGCCGGCCGGGCCGGCCGGCAACGGCAGCAGATCCCAGTCGAATCCGTCGTCTTCCAGCAGCGAGGCGCGGGAGATCTGGGTGACGGTCAGCGCGGCCTCGCCAGCGAAGAAGTCCGCGCTGGTACCCGGTCCGGGCAGCGCGCCGGCGGTGAAGATCGCCTCGTGCAGGAAGGTCATCGCGTCGACCATCGCCGGATCGGTGAAGCCACACTCACGCCCATCGTCACTCCAGGCCTCGGCACCCCAGCCGGTCCACAGCGTCGACAGGTTGTCCCAGCCCTGATAGTCGAAGTCCCGGATGACCAGGCCGGCGCGGTCGGTGGCCGAGTTGACCGCGGCGGCGGTGTCGATCGCGTTGGCCCAGGTCCACTCCCCCGCCGCGAGCTGCGCGGCCGGGTCGGGCCGGCCGGCCTCGGCGATCAGGTCGCGGTTGACGAACACACCGAACGGCGACGTCGAGAACGGGTACGCGTACAGGGTGTCCCCGTCACGCCACAGCGCGGTGGCCGAGTCGACCAGGTCGGCGGCGTCGGTGACCACGTCGTCGAGCGGCGCGAGCGCGCCGGAGGTGACGAAGTCCGGTGCCGAGCTTTCGAAGATCCAGGCCAGGTCCGGCGGGTTGCCGCCGGCGATCTGCGTGGTCAGCGTGGTGGTGTAGTTCTCGAACGGCAGCGGGTCGAAGCTGATCTCGGCGACGTCGGGATGGTCGGCCAGGTAGGCGTCGGCGATCTCGTCGAACAAAGCGAGGTGCGCCTCGTTGGCCGACCAGATCGTCATCCGCAGCGACACCGGCCCGTCGGAGCTGTCGGTGTCACCGCCGCCGCAGGCGGCGACGCCGAGCAGGCTGGCCGCCAGGGCCGCGGTCGCTATCCGGTTCCTCATGTCGTGGGGTCCTTCCTCAGGTGACGGGTGAGGTCAGTAGCCGGTCACGTCCGGCCAGCGCCGTTCGACACCGGCGGCGTCCAACCGGGCGGAGAAGTCGGTGAGCAGGTCGGTGTCGGCGCGCACCGCGCGGGGTTCGACCCGCCGGTCCAGGCAGTACGCGGCGAGGGCGCCGGCGACCTCGCCGACGTTCCACTCGACCGGATGCAGCCGGTACGCGCCGTTGGTGATGTGCGTGGTGCCGATGTTCTTGCCGGCCGGCAGCAGGTTGCGCATCCGCTGCGGCAGCAGCGCGCCGAGCGGAATCTCGAAGGGACAGGCGGCGACGTCGACGTAGTTGTCACCGCCGGTGGACGGGTGCAGGTCGATGCGGTACATGCCGACGCCGACCGGGTCGGGGTAGCGCACCGCGCCCTTGTCGCCGCGTACCGCCAGCGACAGGTCCTGTTCGACGACGGTGTACTCGGCCCGGATCCGGCGGGACTCGCGGATGTACGGGGCCTGGGCGAGGCCGTCGGTGCCGCCGGTGACGTCGCCGCGCAGTCGCAGCCCGGGGAAGCCGGCGCCGCCGTCGGGGCGGGGCGCCTCGGTCTGCAGCCAGTAGAGCACGCTGCGGGACAACTCCCGGGCGGCGGCGAGGTGGTGGGCCGGGTCGGGCACGTCGATCACCGGCGACTCGAAGTAGTCGATCATCGGCCAGTTGACCAGGCAGATGTCGCTGGCGTACGCCCCGGGGCGGAACATCCGACGTGCCGCTATCCGCCGGAACGTCCACAGGTTGCCGTCACCGGGGCTGAGCCGCTGGTCGGCGACGACGGCGAGCGGGTCGTCGTCGGGGTTCGGGGTGAAGCTGCGCTGCCCGATCTGCAGGGTACGGGGGTTGGGTGAGCGCCACGACAGCATCCGGTCGCCCCAGAACGGCGGCTGGTAGTCGCGCCAGAACCCGTACCGGGCCGGCCGGTCGATGGTGTGGTCGCCGTCGACGTGGTCGATGGCGAAGCACACCGACACGGCCTGCATGTTGGTCGGGTCGGCAACGTCCGGGGCGCTGGGTTCGCCGGTGTCGGCCCGCGACTCGAAGCCGGTGACGTACTCGGTGCCGGTCAGTGGCAGCAGTTCACCGGTCTCGGTGGCGTCCAGCACGTACGGCGCGGTCAGGGTGATCTCGCCGCCGCCGTCGCGGTGCGCGACGGTGACCGCGGTGACCCGGTCGCCGTCGGTGTCGGCGGCCACCGGCCGGTACGGCTGCAGCACCCGCAGTTGCCCGGATCCCCGGTACGGCGCCAGCATCGCCTCGATGACCGCGACGGCCACCCGGGGCTCGTGGCAGAGCCGGCTGACGTGGCCCCCGCCAGGGTTCAGTTCGGGGTGGGCACGGGCCGCCTCGGTCAGCGGGTAGTGCCGCCGGTAGTAGGCCCGGATGCCGTCGCGCAGCGCGCGGTAGCTGGCGGTGACCCCGAACCGTTCCACCCAGGAGTGCTCGTCCGGCGGGACGGCCTGGCTGGTCAGCTGCCCGCCGAGCCAGTCGTGTTCCTCGGTGAGCAGCACCGTCCGGCCGGCGCGCAGCGCACCGAGCGCGGCGGCGACCCCGCCGAGTCCGCCGCCGACGACCAGGATGTCGCAGCCGTGTTCCGTCACTGTGCCGGGTTCCTTCCGGTTGGCGGCGCCAGGGTGGCGCCGGGGACCTCTTCGCAGGGCAGCAGCCGCTGCACCGGCCCGGATCCGCCCGAGCCGCCGATCAGTCCGGTGAGGACCTCGACGGCCTGCCAGCCCATCTGCCGGCGCGGAATCCGGAAACCGGTGAGGTCCAGGTCGGTGCTGGCCGGGCGGGTCGGGTCGCCGAGAGCGACGATGGACAGATCACCCGGAACGTCGAGGCCGCGGTGCCGGGCCTGGGCGGCGATCGCGACGCCGTCGGCGTACTCCTCGACGAAGACCGCGGTGGTCGCGCCCGCCATGACCGTGTCGAGCACGGCACCCGGGTCGCGGCCGGCGGTCTGCTCGTGCCGCCACTCGGCGCCGGCGGCGACGGCGGCGGCACGGAAACCGCGCATCCGGTCGGCGTGTGATTCCGGCCCGCCCCCCTGCCCCAGGTAGGTCAGCCGGCGGTGGCCCATGTCGACGGCACGTCGGACGAGCCCGGCGGTGGCGGCGGGGTAGTCGGCGCCGACGCACGGCACCGGGCCGCCGGCGTCGTCGCGACGGCCGACGGAGACGAACGGCGGCCCGTCGGCCAGCAATCTGGTCAGTTCGGTCCGGTCGAGCTGGCGGCCGAGCAGGATGGCGCCGTCGGCCAGCCGCAGCCGGTTGTCCTGGTGCAGCAGCCGGCGGCGCCCGTCGACGACCGGCGCGCTGGTGAGCAGCAGGAGATCGCAGCCGAGGTGCTCGGCGCTCTGTTCGATGCCGAGCAGGAACGGGTGGTAGAAGTCGCCCGTCCCGCTGGGGAAGACCGGCTCGGAGGTGAACACGCCGAGGATGCGGTTGTGCCGGTCGGCGAGCCGGCGGGCGACCGGATCGGCGACGTACCCGGTGGCGCGGATGGCGGCGAGTACCCGCTCGCGGGTCTCCGGGGCGATGCGCACGTCGGCGTCGGCCCGGCCGTTGAGGACCAGGGACACCGTCGCCTGGCTGACGCCGGTCATCCGGGCGATGTCCTGCTGGGTCACCCGCCTACGGGATCCGGTCACGTTGAGTATTCGTCCGTTCTCTGCTAATACGCATTAGCGGCTGTCGTGGGTGACAGCCTGAACCCTGCCGGGCGCCCACGTCAACCCCTGACGAACAGATCGTCGAGTATCGAAGTTGCGGTGATAATTCGCATTTGCTCCTTGACGCCACGTCGCCGGCCACAGCAGACTCAAGCCACACGAGGGCCCGGCCGGCCGTCCCGCCTCACCTGACTGCCAGTGACGAAGCCGTGGACTGCCCCGGTCCACGGCCCACGTGTCGGAAAGGCCACCCCATGTGTCCGTACCCTCACCCGCAAGCCTCGCCCGGGTCGGCACCACCAGACCAGGGCGGTATCGACCGACGCCGGCTGCTATGCGGCGCGGGCCTGCTCGGCGCCGCGACCCTGTCCGGCGGCGTCGGCGCGCTCGCCGCCAGCGCCGGACCCGCCGCCGCGGCCCCCGCCGGATTCCCCAGCTACGCCTATCTCGGACAGCCGCTGGACCACGCCAACCTGCGCTACAACCCGACCGGCGAGCTGATCTTCCCCTGCGTACGCGGGGTGTACGACCGGATCAGCGGCGGACTGGCCCGGTACTACCTCTACTACGCCCCGCACGACCGGCCCGGCGGGATCTGCCTGGCCTACGGCGACTCACTCGCCGGCCCGTTCACCGAGTACGCCGGCAACCCGATCGTCCGGCACGACTGGTCACCGCACTACTCGGTCGAGCACGTCTCGTCACCGCACGTGCTGTGGAACACCGCGACCCGGCAGTTCTACCTCTACTTCCACGGCGACAACGACACCACCCGGCTGGCGATCTCCAACGACGGCGTGCACTTCACCTACTACGGGGTGGTGCTGTCCACGGCGATGGTGCCGAACATCACCGAGTCGTCGTACGCCCGGGTCTTCGAGCACAGCATTCCCGCCCTGGGCAGCCGGTACGTCATGGTCTACATGGGATACCATCAGGTCCGGCCGGGCTACCGCAAGATCTTCTGGGGCTGGTCGACGGACGGCCGCAGATGGCAGTTCGACCCGCAGCCGCTGGTCAGCCCGGCCGGCGACGGCGAGAACGACCTGAGCGGCGCGCACCTGCTGCACCGCAACGGCACCACGTACGTGGTGTACCACGGCGGGTCCGGCCGGATGTACCTGACCGAAGTGGGCAACAACTTCGACCGGGAGATCCACCTCGGGGTCTTCCACGCGCCGCTGACCGGCGCACCGGACAACCGCCGCTCGGCGGCACCGGCGTTCGGCACCGACCGCGGCCGGTGGTACATGTTCTACGAGGCCGGCCAGCGGGGCAGCACCAGGATCGCGGTGGCCCGGGCGATCTGACGAGGCGTCCAGGGCGACCGCTGGCTGGTGGGGTGAGGGGCGCCCCCGTTCCGCGCCCCTCACCGCACCAGCGGCATCGAGGTTGGCCACTGCAACGGGTTGGTCAACCTCACGTCGTGATCGTATACTGACTCGGCGTACGGTCGTCAACCGATATTAACCGACAGCGCCAACATGGCTAACCTTAGCTGTAGTTCCGAACCAGATCTTAGCTGTGGTTCCCCAGATCTCAGCTGCACATCCGACGGAGGTAGCCGTGACGGGCGGCACCACCCCCCCTGGCGGATCGGGATCCAGCCTGGCCGACAAGCTCAACCTGCTCTTCGAGACGGTCCGGCCGGCCCGCCGCGACCCGTACACCTCACGGGAGGTGGCCGACGCCATCCGGGACCGGGGCGGCTCCATCTCCGACGTGTACATCTGGCAGCTGCGCACCGGTCGGCGGACCAACCCGACCAAGGAGCATCTGGAGGCGCTCGCCGACTTCTTCGACGTGGACCCGGCGTACTTCTTCGACCGGCGCCGCTCCGGCGAGATCGAGCGGGACCTGCATGCGCTGCAGGCGATGCGCAACCTCAAGGTACGCGCGGTCGCGACCCGGCTGAGTACGCTGCCCGAGGCGCAACTCGACGCGGTCGGCGACATCCTCGACCGGGTGGTCCAGGCGTTGGAGACCCGCCACGCCGAGGGCGGCCCCGGCGCCGACGGACGGCAGCACCCGTGATCGTCATGCAGTGGCGACGGACGGACCAAGCTGAGGGAAGCACGGACATGAAGTCATCCCCGCTGCGCCGGACCTGCCGCGACCGGCTGCGTCAGCTCGAGGAACAGGGCCTGCGGATGCCCCGGCCGTTCGACGCGCCACAACTGTGCCAGCGGGTCGGTACGGTGCTCGGCCAGCGGATCACCCTGGTCGGCGTGCCGATGCCCGCCGGTGCGCCGTTCGGCCTGACCTTCTTCACCGACGCCGGTCACGTCGTCGCCTACGAGGAACGCACCAGCCGGGTGCACCGGGACCACATCATCGCCCACGAGATCGGCCACATCCTGCTCGGCCACCGCGCCCTCGCCCTCGACGACCAGCAGGCCAGCCAGTTGCTGATGCCGGCGCTGCGCCCCAGCCTGGTGCACCGGGTACTCGCCCGGAACGGGGTGTACAGCCGGGGCGAGGAGCAGGAGGCCGAGATGATGGCGACCATCCTGCTGGAGGCCGCCGCCCGCGAGACCGACCTCGGATCAGCACCCGCCCGGGACGATGCCGGGCCGGTCACCGACGCCGCGTTGGAGGCCCGGCTGCGGCACGGGCTCGAACCACCGCCCCGGTGAACACCGATGGACATCCCGCTGTACGCGGTCTGCGCGGCCGCCGGCTGGCTCGCCTTCGGCTACAAACTGGGTGACCTGCGGCGGGACCGCGACAACCGGGTGCTGCGGGCGATGGTGTACGCCTTCTGTTCGTTCGCCGCCGGAGTGACCGTCGCCGTCCGGCCGGTCGCCGAGGCGGTGGACCGGATCACCGGGCTGCCGAACCTGGCCAAGCTGCTGGCGCACGCCGGAGTGATGGGGGTCGCGGCCAACTCCGAGATCCTGCTGCTGTTCCTGGCCCTGCCGCCGGCGGTCGCGGCCCGCCGGGTCCGGCGTCGGGTGATCGCCTCGGTGACCGCGTTCGGGCTGCTCACCGTGCTCTGGGCGACCACGTTGGCCGGTGCCGCGCCGGTCCGGTTGGTGGTCGAGGACGCCGCCCATCCGGCGGTCGCCGGCTACCTGGTCGTCTACCTGGTCGTCTTCGTCTGCTACGCCACCGACCTGGCCCGGCTCTGCTGGCGCTTCTCCCTGGTCACGCCGCGTCGGTGGCTCCGTCGTGGACTGCGGATCACCGCCTTCGGCGCGGCCGCCGCGCTACTGTACTGCGCCACCAAGGCCGGCTACCTGATCGCCTACCGGATCGGCCGGGAACCGGCCGGCGGGCCGCAGATCGCGGCGGTCCTGGTGACCGTCGGAGCGCTCGCCATGCTGATCGGGCTCACCCTGCCGACCTGGGGTCCCACGGTGGACACCGGGCGGGCCTGGTTGCGGCGGCACCGGTCGTGGCACCGGTTGGCGCCACTGTGGCGGGCGGTCAGCGCGGCGCAACCGCACCTGGTCCTCGACGACCGGGCCCACCACCGGCGGGTGGCCCTGCGCGACATCGACTACGCGCTGCACCGCCGGATCACCGAGATCCGGGACGGCCGGTTGGCGCTGCGCCCGTACATCGATCGCCGGATCGCGCCGACGGCCGACCGGCTGGCCGCAGCCGCCGGCCTGGCCGGCACCGACCGCACGGCGCTGGTCGAGGCGGCGATGATCGCCGCCGGAGCGCGGCAGGCCGCCACCGGTGGGCCGGTGCGGGAGCCGGACTTCTCCGAGCCGCACGATCCGCCGAACGGCTATCCTGGCGAGGTCGCCTGGTTGAGTCGGGTGGCTGAGTGGTTCAGCCGCTCCCCGCTGGTCGACCAGGTGCTGGCCGCCGCCGCGTCGTCGCCCGAGCCACGGCCTGCGGCACCGCCGCCACACCGATCCTGAACGGGGCCTTCGTGCAGCCGCACCGCTACGCCAACCTCCGGCGGAACCGCTACGCCAACCTGCGGCGGATCCGCACCCTCGACCCGCAGCGCGACTACCTCGAGATCTATCAGACGATGGTGCGCTACGAGTTTCCGTGGGACAGCAAACTCGGACTGAACCTGGCGTTCAACCGGTCCTTTTCGCTGCCCCGCGTCGCCGCTCTGCACGTACGCACCGGGGAGCTGCTGCGGCACACTCGCAAGCGGATCGACGACACCGGACTGCTGATGTACGAGATGATGCTGCACGGTCTCGACGCCCCGCGCGGTCGCGACGCCATCCGGCGGACCAATCAGATCCACCGCCACTACGACATCGCCGACGACGACTACCGCTACGTCCTCGGCTGTCTGGTGGTCGTCCCGATCCGCTGGCTGGAGCGGTACGGCTGGCGGCGGCCCTGCTGCCATGAACGGACCGCCGCCTACCACCACTACCGGGAGCTGGGTCGACGGATGGGCATCCGGGACATTCCGGGCTCCTTCCGCGAGTTCGCCGCCTGGTTCGACGACCACGACCGGACGCATCTGCGCTACAACGACGACGCCGCATCGATCGAGCGGGCCACCCGGGCGCTGCTGCGCGGCAAGATCCCACGACCGCTCGCGCCGTTGGGTGACGCGCTGGTCGCCGCCATGTACGACGAACGGCTGCGGGCCGCGACCGGGTTGACCGCGCCGAACCCGGCGGTGCGCGCGGGCCTGCACGGCGGGCTGCTGCTGCGCGCCGCGCTGCTGCGCTGGGCCGGCCGACCGCGTCGGACCCCGCTGTTCGCCGACGGTATCCACACACCCACGTATCCGGACGGGTACGACATATCCCGGCTCGGCCCGGTCGCGCCGGAACCCGGCCACCCCACCCAGGAATCGTGGTAGTCGAACAGACACGCTCAGTCGATCACGTTCGGTGGATGTGGTCACAGTCCGGGTACGGGTCCGACCATCAGTGCGACGCACCCTTAACATCCCGTGCATGACGGTGCCATCCGAGAGCCTCGACCCGGCCGCTGGATTCCCACCGGCCACGCCGGACGACTGGCGACGGCTCGCGCTCGGCGTCCTGCGCAAGTCGGGCGCCGCCGGCCCGGACACCCCGGCCGAGTACGTGGACGAACTGCTGGCCACCACCACCTACGACGGCATCCGCCTCGCCCCGCTGCACACCCGGCCGGCGGCCCCACCGGACGTCGGGGTGCCCGGGACGGCACCGTACGTGCGCGGAGCCCAGGCCCGACGCGACGGCGGCGGCGCGGGCGGCACCGACCCGACCGAGACGGTGGCCGGCTGGGACGTCCGGCAGCGGTACGCCGACCCCGACCCGAAGGCGGTCCGCGAGGCGGTGCTGACCGATCTCGCCAACGGTGCCACCTCGGTCTGGATCGACCTGACCGCCGGTGGCCTGCGCGCGACCGACCTGCCGGAGGCACTCGACGGGGTCCACCTCGACCTGGCCCCGGTGGTGCTCGACGCCGGAGTGGACAGCGTCGCCGCGGCCGAGGCGCTGCTCGCGCTCGCCGACGACCGGGGCGTCGAACGCGCCCTGGCCGGCTGTCTGGGCGCCGACCCGCTCGGCTGGCAGGCCCGCACCGGCCAGGCCGGCGACCTCGCGCAACTCGCCGTCCTCGCCGGGTACGCCGCCCGGTCACCAGGGCTGCGCGCGGTCACTGTGGACGCCACCGCGTATCACGACGCGGGCGGCAGCGACGCCCAGGAGATCGGCTGCGCCCTGGCCACCGGGCTGGCCTATCTCCGGGCGCTCACCGACGCCGGGCTCGACCTGCCGGCCGCCTTCGGGCAGCTGGAGTTCCGCTTCGCCGCCACCACCGACCAGTTCGCCACCATCGCCAAGCTGCGCGCCGCCCGGCAGGCCTGGGCCCGGGTAGGGCAGCTCTGCGGGGTGCCCGAGGCGGGTCGGCAGCGTCAGCACGCGGTCACCTCCGCCGCGATGATGACCGCCCGGGACCCGTGGGTGAACATGCTGCGCACCACGGTCGCCTGCTTCGCGGCCGGGGTCGGCGGCGCGGACGCGGTCACCGTCGCGCCGTTCGACGCCCGGCTGGGGCTGCCGGACGGCTTCGCCCGGCGGATCGCCCGCAACACCCAGTCGGTGCTGCTGGCCGAGGCGAACCTCGGCCGGGTGCTGGACCCGGCCGGCGGGTCCTGGTACGTCGAACGGCTCACCGTGGATCTGGCGGCGACCGCCTGGGACTGGTTCACCGAGATCGAGCGGGCCGGCGGCGCCGCCGCCGCGCTGTCCGGCGGGCTGATCGCCGACCGCATCGACGCGACCTGGCGGCGCCGGGCCGACAACCTGGCGCACCGGCGGGACCCGGTCACCGGGGTCAGCGAGTTCCCCGACCTGGACGAGCGGCTGCCCGCCCGTACCCTGGCACCCGTACCGCCCGGCGGCGGCCTGCCCCGCCGGTTCCACGCCGGGGCGTTCGAGGCCCGGCGGGACCAGGCGGACGCGTACCTGGCGGCCGCCGGCACCCGGCCGAGCGTCTTCCTGGCCACCCTGGGACCGCTCGCGGCGCACAGCGCCCGCGCCGGTTTCGCCGGCAACCTCTTCGCCGCCGGCGGGATCGCCACCACCCGTGGTGGTGACCCGGCCGACGACCCGGCGGCGATCGCCGCCGCCTTCGCCGCCGACCCGTCCGCCGTGGCCTGTATCTGCGGCACCGACGCCAGCTACGCAGCGGCCGCGGCACCGCTGGCCGCCGCGCTGGCCGCCGCCGGGGCCCGGCGGGTCTGGCTGGCCGGCCGACCCGCTGATCACGCCCACGTCGACGGCTACCTGTACGCCGGCTGCGACGCGGTGGCCGTGCTCGACGCCACGTTCGACGACCTGGAGGTCCCCCGATGATTCCGGACTTCTCGCAGGCCACGCTGCTGCCGCAGAACGGTCCGGGCGGCGTCGGCGGACCGGCCGCGGCACCGGGCCCGCAGCCACCCGGCCCGGTCTGGCACACGCCGGAGGGGATCGACGTCGCGCCGCTGTACACCGCGGCGGACACCGCCGACCTGACCTTCCTGGACACCGTGCCGGGCGTCCCGCCGTACCTGCGCGGGCCGTACCCGACGATGTACACCACCCAGCCGTGGACGATCCGCCAGTACGCCGGGTTCTCCACCGCCGAGGAGTCCAACGCCTTCTACCGGCGCAACCTGGCCGCCGGGCAGAAGGGCCTGTCCATCGCCTTCGACCTGGCCACCCACCGGGGGTACGACTCCGACCACCCCCGGGTCGCCGGAGACGTCGGGATGGCCGGGGTCGCGGTGGACTCCATCCACGACATGCGGCAGTTGTTCGACGGCATCCCGTTGGACCGGATGAGCGTGTCGATGACCATGAACGGCGCGGTGCTGCCGGTCCTGGCGCTGTACATCGTCGCCGCCGAGGAACAGGGCGTACCGCCGGAGAAGCTCACCGGAACCATCCAGAACGACATCCTCAAGGAGTTCATGGTCCGCAATACCTACATCTACCCGCCGGGACCGTCGATGCGGATCATCTCCGACATCTTCGCCTACACCTCGGCGCGGATGCCCCGGTTCAACTCGATCTCCATCTCCGGCTACCACATCCAGGAGGCCGGGGCGACCGCCGATCTGGAGCTGGCGTACACCCTCGCCGACGGGATCGAGTACCTGCGAGCCGGACAGGCCGCCGGGCTGGCGGTGGACACCTTCGCGCCCCGGTTGTCGTTCTTCTGGGCGATCGGGATGAACTTCTTCATGGAGGTCGCCAAGTTGCGGGCCGCCCGGCTGCTGTGGGCCCGGCTGGTCCGCGACGCCGGCGCCACCAACCCGAAGTCGTTGAGTCTGCGCACCCACTGCCAGACCTCCGGTTGGTCGCTGACCGCGCAGGACGTGTTCACCAACGTGGTCCGCACCTGTGTCGAGGCGATGGCGGCCACCCAGGGCCACACCCAGTCGCTGCACACCAACGCGCTGGACGAGGCCCTCGCGCTGCCGACCGACTTCTCCGCCCGGATCGCCCGCAACACCCAGTTGCTGCTGGCCCAGGAGTCCGGCACCAACCGGGTGATCGATCCGTGGGGTGGCAGCTACTACCTGGAGCGGCTCACCCACGACCTGGCCCGGCGGGCCTGGCAGCACATCCGGGAGGTGGAGGCGGCCGGCGGGATGGCCCGGGCGATCGACGAAGGGCTGCCCAAGCTGCGGATCGAGGAGGCCGCCGCCCGTACCCAGGCCCGGATCGACTCCGGCCGGCAACCGGTGATCGGGGTGAACCGGTTCCGGCCGGACGCCGACGAGCCGATCGAGGTGCTCAAGGTCGACAACACGGCGGTACGGGCCGCGCAGCTGGAGAAGCTGCGGCGACTGCGCGCCGAACGGGACGGGCCGGCGTGCGACGCGGCGCTGGCGGCGCTGACCCGCGCCGCCGACGCCGGGCCCGACTCCGGCGGTGCCGGTCTGTCCGGCAACCTGCTCGCGTTGGCGGTCGACGCCGCGCGGGCCGGGGCCACCGTCGGGGAGATCTCCACCGCGCTGGAACGGGTGTACGGCCGGCACGCGGCGCAGATCCGTACCATCAGCGGGGTGTACCGACAGGAGGCGGGCGCGGTGGCGGGGATCGACCGGGCCCGGGCCGCGACCGACGCGTTCGCCGTCGCCGAGGGGCGCCGGCCCCGGATCCTGGTGGCGAAGATGGGCCAGGACGGGCACGACCGGGGGCAGAAGGTGGTCGCCACCGCCTTCGCCGATCTCGGCTTCGACGTCGACGTGGGTCCGCTGTTCCAGACCCCGGCCGAGGTCGCCCGGCAGGCCGTCGAGGCCGACGTGCACCTGGTCGGCGTCAACTCCCTCGCCGCCGGGCATCTGACCCTGGTGCCGGCGCTGCGTGACGAACTGGCCGCCCTCGGCGGCGACGACATCATGGTGATCGTCGGCGGGGTGGTGCCGCCGCAGGACTTCGAGGCGCTGCGCGCCGCCGGTGCGGCGGCGATCTTCCCGCCCGGCACGGTGCTGGCCGACGCCGCCGTGGACCTGCTCGCCGAGCTGTCCCGTCGGCTGGGGCACGACACCGTCGAGGCCGGATGACCGGCGTACGACGCACGCTGGCGCCGGTCGCCGACTACGTCGCCGGGGTGCGGGCGGCGGCACCGGCGTGGCTGGCCCGGGCGATCACCCTGGTCGAGTCGACCCGGCCGGACCACCGGGCGCACGCCCAGCAGGTGCTGGTGGCGCTGGCCCCGTACGCCGGGCAGGCCCGGCGGGTCGGGGTGACCGGCGTGCCCGGGGTCGGCAAGTCCACCTTCATCGACGCGCTCGGGTCCCGGCTGACCGGCGACGGACACCGGGTCGCGGTGCTGGCGGTCGACCCGTCGTCGGCCCGCAGCGGCGGCAGCATCCTCGGCGACAAGACCCGGATGGCCCGGCTGGCCGCCGACCCGGCCGCGTTCGTCCGCCCGTCGCCGACCGCCGGCACGCTCGGCGGGGTGGCCCGGGCCACCCGGGAGGCGATGGTGGTGGTGGAGGCCGCCGGCTACGACGTGGTGCTGGTGGAGACCGTCGGGGTCGGACAGTCCGAGACCACCGTCGCCGAAATGGTCGACACGTTCCTGCTGCTCACCCTGGCCCGCACCGGCGACCAGTTGCAGGGCATCAAGAAAGGTGTGCTGGAACTCGCCGACGTCGTGGTGGTCAACAAGGCCGACGGCGCGCACGCGGCCGAGGCCCGGTCCGCCGCCCGCGAGCTGGCCGGGGCGTTACGGATGCTGCGCGGCGGCCATGACGACTGGGCCGTCCCGGTGCTCACCGCCAGCGGCCGGGACGGGACCGGGCTGGCCGAGGTGTGGCAGCAGGTGACCGCCCATCAGGACCACCGGCGGGTCAGCGGCGAGCTGGACCGGCACCGCCGGCAGCAGCAGCTGCGCTGGGTCTGGGCGATGGTGCGCGACGGGTTGCTGGACCAGCTACGCGGTCATCCGGCGGTGATCGCGCTGACCCCACGGACCGAGGAGCGGGTGCTCGCCGGGGAGATCACCCCCGCGCAGGCCGCGGCGCAGCTGCTGGCGGCGTTCACCGGCCCGGCCGACGGCGGCACCGACCAGCTGACCAGCCCGGGGTGACCGACGGTCGATCAGGCCGGGCTGACCGGCGGCTGATCAGCCGGGCTGCGGGCCGGGCAGGATCCGGCGCAGCTGGCCGGGCACGGCCAGGCGGCGACGCCACTCCCGGGGGTAGCCGACCGATACCTCCTCGAAGCGCACCCCGTCGTAGACGGTGGTGCGCGGGATGTGCAGGTGACCGTAGACCATCACCGCCGCCCGGTAGCGCAGGTGCCAGTCGGCGGTCCGGTCGGTACCGCACCACATGGCGAACTCCGGGTAGCGCAGCACGTCCATCGGCGTCCGGACCAGCGGGTAGTGGTTGATCAGGACGGTGGGCAGTTGCGGTCCCACCTCGGCGAGACGCCGTTCGGTCTCCGCCAGCCGCTGCCAGCACCACTGCTCCCGGGTCGGGAACGGGTCCGGATGCAGCATCGCCTCGTCGGTGCAGACGATGCCGGTGCTGTGCGCGTACGCGAGCCCTTCCGCCTTGGTGCCGGTGCCCGGCGGCAGGAAGCTGTAGTCGTACAGGGTGAACAACGGTGCCACCGCCGCCGGTCCGCCGGCACCGGACCAGATCAGGTACGGGTCCTCCGGGGTCCGTACGTCGAGCGACCGGCAGAGGTCGACCAGGTGCGCGTAGCGCTCCACGCCGCGCAGCCGCACCGGGTCGTGCGTGGTGGTCCACAGTTCGTGGTTGCCCGGCGACCAGATCACCTCGGCGAACCGCTCGCGCAGCGTGGCCAGCGCCCACCGCACGTCGGCGATCGTCTCGGCGACGTCGCCGGCGACGATCAGCCAGTCCTGCGGTGCCGGTGCCGCCAGGTCGGCGACGATCTGACGGTTCTCCGGGTACGCGATGTGCAGGTCGCTGATCGCCCACAGCGTCGGTGCCGTCCCCGTGGCCTCCCCGTCGCCGCCGGTCTGCCGTACCGTCACCGTGGCCGCCCTCCCGTCCGCGTTCCGTGTCCGGTTGTTCCGTGTCCGGTCCACCACCGGTGTCGATCATCCGGTACGCGGCCGCCGAGCGGTAGCCCGCCCGCCGATCGACGTCGGCGGGGTCAGCCCGGCCCGGGGCCGCCACCACGACCGGCGACGCCCGCGCTGGCCGCGACCACCACCCGGTTCTCGCCGCGCCGCCGGCCCTCGGGCGCCGGCTCGGCGGCCCGGGTCGCCCCGGACCGTTCGGGGGCCTCGTCGCCGTCGGTCCGGCGGTCACCGCGGCCGACCAGATGCAGCCGCCCGTCCTCGTCGAAACGGCCCAGGTCCCCGCTGCGGTAGAGCAGCTCACCCGGGATCTCCGGAAACGGGTTGGCGACGTACCCGGCGGCGGCGCGCCACGGCGTGCCGTGCCGGCCAGCGCCGACACCGGCCCCACCGATCAGAATCGCGCCGGTGGCACCGGGCGGCAGCAGCCGCAGCCGGTCGTCGGCGACGAGCAGGTGGCAGTTGTCGACCGGATGACCGACCGGGATGGCGTCGCCGTCGGTCTCGCCCACCCGGTGGTAGGCGACGGCGGCCGTCCCGACCGGACCGTACCCGGTGCTGACCTCGACCTGCGGCAGCAGACGTCGCAGTCGGCGGGCACTGGCCGGCCGCAGGCCCGGACCCGGCACCACGACATGCCGCAGACTGGCCAGACGCCCGGCGACCGCGGCGTCCCGCTCGATCGCCGCCACCATCGCGTCGAGCGTGTCCGGCTCCGTGTCGATCATCGTCACCTGCTCGGCCGCGATGACGGCGACCATGGTGGACAGGTCCGGCCGGCCAGTGGCGGGGGACGGCAGCACCAGCCGCCCGCCGGTGGTCAACGGCCAGATGAGGTTGCCGACCGACGGGCCCGGCCCCGGGCTGCCCGGCAGCACGACCTCCCCGCCGGTGGCGGCGAAGAAGCGGGTCATGAAGTGCACCCGGTCCGTCAGGGCGACATGCCGGCTGACGGTGCAGCGCGGTGACCCGTCCGCGTCGGCGGTGACCAGGGCGTACGCCAGGTCGTCGGGCGTTCCGGTCGGGTCCGGGCGCCGGGGCGACGACGGGACCCGACCCGGCCGTACGTCGATCACGCGTGCACCGGACAGCGCCGGGTCCCCGGGCGACGCGGCGGCGAGCACGGGCACGCCGGGCACCGAGGCCAGCACGGACCGTAACCTGGCTGGCGACCAGCGTGGGTCGACGGTGACGTGGACGGCCCTGATCTTGAGTAGCGCCAGACTGGCCACCGACAGCGCCGGGCCGGCGACGAGCAGTACCGGCACCGGATCGCCGGGCCGTACGCCGTCCTCGGCCAGGGTCGCGGCCAGTCCGTTGGCGGCGTCATCGAGTTCACGGTAGGTGAGGCGGCCTCCCATACCGCTGACCGCGACCCGCTGGGGATGCCGGTCCACCGCCTGCTCGACCAGCAGGGGCAGCGGACGGAACGGCCCGCGGTCCACCCGACGACCGGCGTACCGGTCGAGGAGCAGGTCACGCGAGGCACCGCTGATGCCGGCGGTGCGCGAGCTGGCCTGGCCGGGTTCGTCGACCAGTTCGCGCAGCACCTCCGCGTACAGTTCGGCGACCGCCGGCAGGCAGAGCCGCCACGGGTCCCCACCGGGGCAGCTGGCGTGGATGGTCAGGTGGTTCGCGGTGACCCGCCAGTCGATGCGGGCCGTGGGTGGGCCGGGCGGGGCCGTCACCCCGGTGGTCGCCCGCACCAACAGGGTGTCCCGCCGCTCCGGCAGCAGGTCAACCGGGCGCAGCCGTCGGGACAGCCAGGACCGGACCGCCGGGCCGGCCAGATGGCGCAGCTGCTCAGGGGGGTCGATCAGGTCGAGGCCGAGCGTCGCCGTGGTCGACCTGATCGGCACCGGTCGATCCAACCGGGCGGCGGTCTCCAGCGCGGCGAGCGCCCCGAAGACGACCGCCTGGGCTTCGTCGATCGACGTCCGGCCGCCGGCACAGGACGTGCGGTAGGTCGCCACGGTCGGAGCCACCCGGGTGGACGCCGCCGTCCCGTCGCTGGCCTGGACACGTTCGGATGCCATTCCGCTGTCCTCCCCTGGCAACGGCGCGCTGCCGATCGACCACGAACGCAAACTCACTGCGATCGGACCATCACCCAGAGAGGCTATGCCAAATAGGCAGAAGTGAAAACATCTAACTTTGCGTGACGACGATTTCCGACAACAGGTACTCCCACTCCCCTACGCCGCATATTTCCTATGCGGCACATGCCGGAAAGGCGGTGGGGCGCCGTGACGACCTTCCGGTTCGGCCGTCACGGCACCCCACCGATCGACGCGAATACTCCCGCTCGGTGGCTAATGCCGGCTTTCAGCGGGTCGGAAAGTCGTCCGCACTGCGAATCCGTTCCCGAATCCAGACACCCGCCTCCTTGAGCGGGGCGGTGCCGGCGTAGGAGCCACTGCCACACACACCGCCACGGAAGACCGCCCCGGACCGGAAGTCGTCGGAATAGTTCCAGTTCACCCAGCTGATTTTGCGTGATTCCAGCAGATCGATCCACAACTGGGCGTTGACCAGATCGTTGGCTCCGTCACCGGTGTAGGTCTGGATGCCGAACTCGGTGACGAACATCGGCAACTGGTCCGCCGCCCGCGACAGCGCCGACCGGTACGCGTCGTGGTGCGAGCCGGCGTAGAAGTGGAAGGTGTACATGATGTTGGTCGCGTTCACCGGATTGGCGATGACCTCGGCCTCGCTGCCGCCTTCCGACACACCCAGCGACGACCAGGCCCGAGTGCCGACCAGCACGATGCCGTCCGGGTCGGCCGCCCTGATCACCGGGATGACCTGCTCGGCGTAGCTCTTGATACCGGCCCAGTCGACCCCGTTCGGCTCATTGGCGATCTCGTAGAGCACGTTCGGCTTGCCGGCGTGCCGCTGGGCGATCTCGGCGAAGAAGGTCTTGGCCCGGTCCAGGTTGTAGTTGGGGTCACCCGGGGTCAGCATGTGCCAGTCGACGATGGCGTACATGCCGCGGGCGGTCGCCTCGTCGATCAGTCCGTGCACCCGGTCGGTGAAGCCGCGCGGATCGGTCTCGTAGCCGTCCTCCTGGATGTACATCGAGATCCGCAGGACGTCGGCCCGCCAGTCGGTGGCGAGCGTGTCCAGCGAGGCGTCGTCGAGGCAGTGGGCGTACCACTGCAGTCCGTGCGTGCTCATGCCGCGCAACTGGATCGGGTGGCCGTGCTGGTTGCACAGGTTGACCCCGCAGACCCGCAACTGACCGTTGATCGCGACCGGCGTGGTGCCGGTCGGCGGCGGGGTCGTGGGTGGCGGGGTCGTGGGTGGAGCCGTCGTCGGCGGCGGGGTGGTCGGAGCCACGGTGGTCGGTGGCGGGGTGGTCGGCGCCGGCCCGCCGGCGCAGTCGCCCCCGTTGACCGTACAGTTGCCGGGGGTTCCGCTGCCGACGACGATGAACCCGAACGTCGTGCTGCCGCCGGCCGCGATGGTGCCGTTCCAACTGGCGTTGTCGAACGTGTACCGGCTACCGACGGTGGCCGACCGCGCGTTCCACGACGAACTGATCCGGCTGCCGGCCGGCAGGTCGAAGCTCACCTGCCAGGAGGTGATGGTGCCGGCCGTGTCGTTGGTGACGGTGAACCTACCCTCGTAGCCACTGCCCCAGTCGTTGACCTTCACGAAGGCCGCGGTGGCGGCGCTGGCCGACGGCGCGAGCAGGGCCACCGCCCCGACGACGGCCGCCGCTAGTCCTCCGACTGCGACGACGAATCTCCAACGACGCACGACGCCCTCCCTCAGGTCAGCGGGCACAACATATCGACGTGCGACGTTAAACAAGATTTTCAGTAAGGTCAACCGTCGAGGTGGGACCACCGGTCCAGCTGTCCCACAGCCGCCGGTAGTCACCGCCGGCGGCGATCAGCTCGTCGTGCGCACCCGAGGCCACCACCCGGCCCGCGTCGAGCACCACGATCCGGTCGGCCTGCCGGGCCTGGGTGAGCCGGTGCGCGACGATCAGGGTGGTCCGACCGGCGGTCGCGGCGAACGCGGCCCGTTCCAGGTCCCGCGCCCCGGCGCTGCCCGCCTCCGCTGTCGCCTCGTCGAGGATCGCCACGTCCGGATCGCCCAGCACCAGCCGGGCCAGGGCGAGCTGCTGCGCCTGGGCGGCGGTCGGCTGGTGACCGCCCTCCCCGACGACGCTGTCGACGCCGTCGGGCAACGCCCGGACCCAACCGAGCGCGCCCACCGTGGCCAACGCGCCGGTGATCTCGTCGGTGGTGGCGTCGGCGCGGGCCAGCCGCAGGTCCTCGGTCAGCGGACCGGCGAACACGTGCACGTCCTGACTGATCAGCGCGATCCGACCGGCAAGGCCCGGGTGACCGGCACGGTCCGGCCCGGCGACCGGCACCCCGCCGAGTCGGACCGTGCCCGCGGTCGGCCGGAGCAGGCCGGCGACCACGCCGGCCAGGGTGCTCTTGCCGGCGCCGCTGGCCCCGACCAGCGCCACCCGTTGCCCCGGCTCGACCCGCAGCGTCACGTCGCGCAGCACCAGCGGGCCGTCGTCGTACCGGTGGCTGACGCCGTCGATCTCGATCCCGGTGTCGGCCGGCACGACCGGTCCGGTCGCGGCCGGCGCCGGGGGCAGATCGGCCACCCCCACCAGTCGCGCCAGGCTGGCTCCGGCCTGCTGGACCTGGTCGAACTCGGCGACCAGCGCGCCGAGCGGATTGAACAGCCGGTGGAAGTACAGCGCCGCCGCCGTGGTCGCGCCGACCGTCACCAGGTCGGCCCGCACCAGCAGGAAGCCGACCACCAGCACCGAGGTCAGCCCGACACACTCGGCCCGGTTGAGCCGGGAGCCGAACCGGGTGAACATCCGCAGCACGGACACCGACAGGTCGCGCGACGCCGCCGAGCGCTGCTCGATCGCCGTGAGGTGCGCCGCCTCCAGCCGGTACGCGCGGACCGTCGCCGCGCCGCGCAGCGCACCGATCATCGCCTGGGACCGCTCCCCGGTGACCACCCGTTCCCGGGCGTAGTACGGCCCCGAGCGGGGCAGGTACCAGCGCAGCGCCAGCAGGTACATCGGCACCGCAGTCAGCCCGGCCAGGCCGAGCCGCCAGTCCAGCGCGAACAGTCCGGCGACGGTGAGCCCGACGGTCAGCAGCGCGGACACCAGGACCGGCGCGGTGTCGGTGATGACCCGGGTCACCACCGACACGTCGTCACCGACCCGGGCCAGCAGGTCGCCGGTGCCGGTGCGGTCCAGCGTCGGACCGGGCAGGTGCAGGGCGCGGTCGAGCACCCGTTCACGCAGCCGGGCCAGCACGGTCTCGCCGGTCCGGGCGACCAGCGCGGCACCGAGACCGGTCAGTACGGCGCCGACGGTGGCCGCGAGCACGATCAGCACCACCGAACGGACCACCTGCCCGGTGCCGGCACCGGCCCGGATGTCGTCGACCATGACGCCGAGCACCCAGGGTGCGACCAGCCCACTGGCGCTGGCCGCCAGGACGGTCACCAGCGCGGATCCGCTCAGCGCACCGGCGCGGCGCAGCTGCCCGCTGAGCACCGCCCAGGTGCGCCCGCCGGTGGCGGTCGGCAGCCGGTCGCGGACGGGGTCGGTCATCGCAGCACCGCCGCGCGGTAGGTCGGATCGGTCCGGACGAGATCGTGGTGCGGCGCGGCGCCCACCACCCGACCAGCGGCCAGGACGCAGACCCGGTCGGCCCGGCTGAGCAGCGCCGGGCTGCTGGTCACCACCAGCGTGGCCCAGGCCTCGGCCGCGACGGCCGGGTCCACCGTACGGCCGTGGCGGGCCGCCCGCAGGCCGGCTGCCAGCCGTTCCTCGGTGGTCGCGTCGACCGCCGTCGTCGGATCGTGCAGCACCAGGATCGGCGGGTCGGCGGCCAGCGCCCGGGCCAGCCCGATCCGCTGCCGCTGGCCGCCGGAGAGACTGGCGCCCCGGTCGGTGACCGGATGGTCGAGCCCGGCGGGATGCGCCGCGACGATGTCGTCCGCGCTGGCGGCGCCGATCGCCGCCGGCAACGTTTCCGCTGCCTGGCCGGGCCGGACCAGCAGGTTGCTGCGCAGCGTGCCGGCGAACAGCGCCGTGTCGTGCGGTTCGACCAGGACACGTTCCCGCAGGCCGTCGAGGGTCAGCTCGGCGACCGGTACGCCGTCCACCGCCACCGTTCCCCGGTGGTCCTCGGCGGGGACGGCACCGCGCAGCAGGTCGAGCAGCGCTTCGGCGTCGCGCGGCTCGTACGCCACCACTGCGAGCAGCTCCCCCGCTGCCAGCCGCAGGTCGACGTCGCGCAGCGAGCGGTAGCTGACCCCGGTCAGCGCCAGGCGCGCGGGCTGCGGCCGGGGCGCCGGACGCTGACCGGGCAGCACGGCCGGCGGTGCGGCGAGCACCCGGGCGACCCGCGCGGCCGAGGCCCGCACAGCGGCGGCGAGCTGGCCACAGAAGCCGAGGGCCCGGACCGGCTCGGCGATGAACTGGGCCAGACCGACCACGGTGATGAACTCACCGACGCCGATCCGGCCCCGGACGGCCATCGCGCCGGCCGCGCCCGCGACGCCGGCCAGGAACAGCCCGCTCGCGCCGGCCGTGATCCCCTGGTAGACGCCGGCCATGGTGGTCGCCCGCAAGGTCACCTGGAGGGTGTGCCGGCTCGACTCGCGGTAGCGCCGGGCGGCGTTGTGCTGCGCGCCGAACCCGCGCAGCGCGCGTAGCCCGTCGATCAGGTCGGTGGCGAGCGCGGTGGTCGCCCCGGCGGCGGCCTGCTGCGCGCCGGTACGTCGGGTGACCACCGGGGCGAGCGCCTGCAGGGCCAGCACCAGCGCCGGCACGCCGAGCAGGACACCGAGGCCGAGCGGCACGTCGATGGTGAGCAGCACCACGGACGAGACCGTCAGCGCCGCCACAGCGGCGACGGCGACCGTAGCCGCCCGGATGATCAACGCGGTCCGTTCGGCGTCGGCGGCGGCGATGGCGAGCAGCTCGCCGGAGCGCAGCCCGGTGCGGTGCCCGCGCGGGTCGAGTGCCCGCCCGGCGACCTCCACCCGGAGCTGGTGGGTCTCCCGGTGGACCGCGGTCTCGGTCAGCCGGGCGCCGAACCGCCAGGCGAAGGTGAGGACGGTGAACAGAGCGGCCAGTGCGGCGACCGAGACGGCGAGCGCGGTCCAGTCGCCGGTCGCGACGGCCTGCTCGACGATCAGTCCGATGGCCAGCGGTACCGCCGCCTCGGCCGCCTGGTGCAGGCTGAGCAGTACGACGCCGGCGGTGAGTCGGCCGCGGTGCCGGCGCAGGGTGCGCCACAGCAGCCGGGCCGCGGTCAGCGGGGCAGGTCGGGGTACGGGCACAGCAGGTCTCTCTCCGGCGGTGTCGGTGACGGGTCCGGCTCACCGACCGGCTACCAGTGAGCAGAGGCTAACCTAAGCCACGACCGGGGCCCATCGCCGATCACCGGCGCCGGACATGACGGTCGCCACGTCGGGGGTGACATCCGGTCCACCATGAGGTAGGTTCTTCTCAGGTTGAGTTGTTCTTAGTTAGAGATTTTCTAACAACGAGAGGGATCGCGATGTCGGAGGCCGAGTTCCTCGCCAGCTACGACCCCCGGGCGTTCCCACCGGTCGCCGTCACCGTCGACGTGGTGGCGCTGACCATCCGCGACGCACAGCTGCATGCGCTGCTCGTGCGGCGGGGCGCCCCGCCGCACGAAGGGGCCTGGGCGCTGCCCGGCGGCTTCGTCCAGCCCGACGAGGACCTGCTCACCGCCGCCGCCCGGGAGCTGGCCGAGGAGACCGGGCTGGACACCCGACCCGGCCGGGCCACCGCGATGGACCGGGTGCACCTGGAGCAGCTGGCCAGCTACGGCGCACCCGAGCGGGACCCCCGGATGCGGGTCGTCTCCGTGGCGTACCTCGCCTTCGCTCCCGAGCTGCCCGACCCGGCGGCCGGCAGCGACGCCGCCGCAGCGGCCTGGGTGCCGGTGGACGCGCTCGGTCTGCCCGAACGGGCCGACCCGGGCCGACCGGTGCGGCAGCGACCCGGCACCAGCCGTCGCCTCGCCTTCGACCACGCCCGGATCGTCGTCGACGGCCTGGACCGGGCCCGCGCCAAGCTCGAGTACACCCCGCTGGCCACCCGGTTCGTCGGCGACGAGTTCACCATCAGCGAGCTGCGCAGCGTCTACCAGACCGTCTGGGGCGTCGAACTGCACGCCGGCAACTTCCACCGCAAGGTGCTGTCCGTGCCCGGCTTCCTGGAAAGCGTCGGCGCCACCACCGAACGCGGCGGCCCACGCGGCGGGCCCCGGTCGCGCATCTACCGGGCCGGCGACGCCCGACTGCTGCACCCGGCGCTGCTGCGCCCCGCCCGGGAGGAGGAGGTCAGATGACCGTGACCGACGCGATCACACTCGTCATGACCGCCCGCCACCCGACCGAGGTGTTCGGCACCGACCAGGCGACCCGGCGCTACCACCAGCTGGCCCGGCTGCTGCACCCGGACACCGCCGGGGCGGCCGCACCCGACCGACGCGCCACCGCCGCGTTCCTGCAGCTGACCGAGCTGTGGCGGCGGCACCTCGCCGACGGCCGGGACACCGTCACCATCGACACCGGACGGTACCGGTACGTCGTGGACCGAACCGCCCGCTACACCGGCGACCTCGCCGACCTGTACCGGCACGGCGACGACCGGCTGGTCAAGGTGCCCCGGGACCCGGCCAACAACGACCTGATCGCCCGGGAGGCGACCGCGCTGGCCCGGCTCGCCGAGCGGGGCGACGCCCGCTACCTGCCGTACGTGCCCCGGGTGGTGGACGAGTTCCGCCACCGCGACACCGGCACCGGCGCCGTCCGGCAGGTCACCGTGCTGGGGACCGCCGCCGGGCTGCGCAGCCTCGCCGAGGTCCGCCGGGCGTACCCGGACGGGGTCGACGCCCGCGACGCGGCCTGGATGTGGCGGCGGCTGCTGGTCGCGCTCGGCTTCGCCCACCGCGCCGGGCTGGTCCACGGCGCGGTGCTACCCGACCACGTCCTCATCGAGCCCGACCAGCACGGCGTGGTGCTGGTCGACTGGTGCTACGCCAGCATCGACGCAACGCCGGTGCCGGCGCTGGTCCCGGCGTACGCCGACTGGTATCCCGACGAGATCCGCCGACGTCGCAGCCCCGGCCCCGGCACCGACCTCGCGATGGCCGCCCGCTGCCTGGACTGGCTGACCGGTGGCCGGGCACCGGAGCCGATGCGCCGGTTCACCGCCGGCTGCCAGCTGGCCGCGCTGCGGCAGCGGCCCGACGACGCGTGGCGGCTGCTCGCCGAGTTCGACGACCTGCTCGAACGGCTATACGGCCGCCGCCGGTTCCGGCCGTTCACCATCCCCGACCCCAATCACCGTTAAGAATCACCCGCTTCGAAGGAGCCCCGACATGGGCAGTGGAGCCTGGTCAACTGACGTCTACCGCGCCGCGAGCGCCTACCGCAAGGCCACCGGCGCCAGCGCGTTCGCCTACAGCGACGGCGGCGCCCGCACCGTCCACCCGACCCTCGACCCGGGCGGCGTCGCCGCCCGGGAGAGCCGCGACTCGACCGAACACCCGCAGTCGCTGGCTGTCGCCGTCCTGTTCGACGTCACCGGATCGATGGGCGGCGTGCCCCGGACGCTGCAGCAGAAACTGCCGCAGCTGCTCGGCCTGCTGCTGCGCAAGGGCTACGTCACCGACCCGCAGATCCTGTTCGGTGCGATCGGCGACGCGACCTGCGACCGGGTGCCGCTGCAGATCGGCCAGTTCGAGTCGGACAACCGGATGGACGACCACCTGGGCAACATCGTGCTCGAAGGCGGTGGCGGCGGGCAGATGATGGAGTCGTACGAACTGGCCATGTACTTCATGGCCCGGCACACGTCGATCGACTGCCACCAGCGGCGCGGCAAGCGCGGCTACCTGTTCGTCATCGGCGACGAGATGGCGTACCCCAAGGTCAAGGCCCGCGAGGTCCGGAAGATCATCGGGGACGACCTCGACGAGGACGTCCCGCTGCGCGCCATCGTCGACGAGGTCCGTCGCCGGTGGGACACCTACTACCTGATGCCGGCCGGCAGCCACTACGCCGGCAACCGCCGCATCCTCGACTTCTGGCGGGACCTGCTGGGGCAGAACGCGGTCGAACTCGACGACCTGGACGCGGTCTGCGAGACCATCGCCACCACCGTGGCGCTCGGCGAAGAGGCCTGCGACCTCGACACCGCCCTGGCCGACCTGCGCGACGTCGGCGCCGGCGACGCCGCCACCACCGTGTCGCGGGCGCTGGCCCGGATCGGCGCCGACCGCAGCCCGGCGGTACGCGGCACCCTGCCGGCCGCCTCGGGCCACGCCGACCAGGTGACCCGGCTGTGAACCCGGTGGCCAGCAGCGTGGCCGGGGACGGGACCGGCCGGCACGTCGCCGTGGTCGACCTCGGCTACGGCGACGCCGGCAAGGGCACCGTCGTCGACTGGTTGTGCGCGAGCGGGCCGGTCGACGCGGTCATCCGGTTCAACGGGGGCGGGCAGGCGGCGCACAACGTCGTCCTGCCCGACGGCCGGACCCACACCTTCGCCCAGTTCGGCGCCGGCACCTTCCACGGCGTACCGACGCACCTGTCCCGGTTCGTGGTCGTCGACCCGCTGGCGTTGGCCGGCGAGGCGACGCACCTGGCCGGGATCGGGGTGCCCGACGCACTGGACCGGGTGACCGTCGACCGTGAGGCGCTGCTGGCCACCCCGTACCACCGGGCCGCGAACCAGGCCCGGGAGATCGCCCGCGGAGCCGACCGGCACGGCTCCTGCGGGATGGGGGTGGGTGAGAGCATGTCGTACGCTCTCGCCCACCCCGACACCGCGCCCCGGGTCGGCGACTGCCTCGACGAAGGCCTGCTGCGGCACCGGCTGAGATTGCTGCGAGACCGGCTCACCGCCGAGTTGGGGCCGTTGGACGCCCCGCCGGTGGCCGACACCGTCACCGCGTTCACCGCCTTCGCGCGGCGGGTCGCGATCGTCGACGGCTCGTGGACGACCCGGCTGCTGCGCGCCGGACCGGTCGTCTTCGAAGGCGCCCAGGGGGTGCTGCTCGACGAGTGGCACGGCTTCCACCCGTACACCACGTGGAGCACCACGACGTTCGGCAACGTCGACACGCTGCTGGCCGAGGCGGGTCTGCCGGGTGCGGTGACCCGGCTCGGGGTGCTGCGGGTGGTGACTCCCCGGCACGGGCCCGGCCCGCTGGTCACCGAGGACCCGGCGCTGCGGCCGGAGGAGCGGCACAACGGCACCAACGCCTGGCAGGGACGGTTCCGGTTCGGCCACTTCGACGCCGTCGCCCACCGGTACGCGCTGGACGTCACCGGCGGGGTCGACGCCCTCGCGTTGACCCATCTGGACCTGGTCGGACAGTACCGGCTGCGGCTGTGCGACGGCTACGACTGGACCGACCGGCTGCCGGTCGGCCCGCCCGGTGACCTGGACCGCCAAGCGGCGCTGACCGCAAAGCTGCTCGCCAGCCGACCCCGGTACACCGCCGACCCGGAGCCGGACCCGGACGGCTGGGTGGCGGCGGTCGAGGCGGCACTCGGCGTACCGGTGCGGTTGACCTCGCACGGCCCGACGGCCGCCGACAAGGTCGCCCGTCGCGCTGCCGACAAGGTCGCCCGGCTCACTGCGGCGGCAGGAAGGTGACCTCGGTAGGCCCGCCGCCGGTGATCACCACTGGCGTCGCGCTGTCGAAGTCGGTGCCGCCATGCCAGCTGGTGGTGCCGCCACACAGACACTGGATCTTGACCTGCTGCCCGAGGACGACCCGGATCCGCACCTTGGAGCCGGAGCCCAACGAGCCGACGCCCATGGATTCGCCGGTGGCCACGTTGCGCAGCACCACCCGGTTGTCCGAGCCCGCCGGCGGGTCAGGAAAATTGACGATGGCGGACACACCGCGCTTGACAGTGAAGTCGATAGGCGAACCGCTTGGTACGGTGGCCTGGATCAGATCAGCCCGCAGCCGGTTGCCGCCACCCCCGCTCCACTGGTCTGCATGTCCCGGGATCCGGAACAGCAGCGGCCACTCGTACGGGCCGAGCCAGTTGATATTGAAGCTGCCGTCGTAGTAGATCGGGCTGGACATGGACGGCAGCCGATACTCGGGCTCCAGGGCGGCGATCCCGACAGTGCCACGCTGTCCCGGAGGCAGGGCCGGATCCGGAGCCGGGAGCTTCCCCCGAATCGATCCGCTTCGGTCGATGAAGATCGTCGGCGCCGTCTTGGTCTCACCCGGCACCGACACGGTGATCTGCCGAGCCGACTGTTGCGTCCCGGTGCCGCCGGACGGCCCCACCCACTGCGACCCGTACCCGGTGTAGCCAGGCGCACGCGCGAAGAGGTTGTACGAGCCCGGTACCGGCACCGTCACAGTGACCCGTCCCAGCCCGGTCGACGACCTGCAGAGCTCCTGCAAGTTGAAGGTGCCGCGCGCGGGGACGGCGAAGAGGCAGACGCCCTTCATCGGCAGTCCGGTGTCGCGGGCGTACACCCAGGTCTTGATGTACGCCTCGGTCGACTGTGCATTGGCGGCGCGCGCCGGCGGCCCGCCGACCATGGTGACGACGAGGGCGGCGATCGCTACCGCCACACCCGCCATCCGGAACCAGGCTGTCACCTGATCGTGCCGGCCGTGCACCTGAACAGACGATCCCCTGCCGCTGCCTGCCATGTCGACTCTCCCCTACCGCATGTCGATGTTGATGCCGGCGTAGTAGGCGGCAACGACCGGCGTGGCGTCGGCGAAGCTGGTACCACCGTACCAACGTGTCCCGTCAGGGCATTGGCACTCGATCCTGACCTGCTGTCCACCGATGATGGTCGCTCCGGCCGAGTTGTCCGACTCATCGAACTCACCGACCCCCATGACGTCCCCGGTAGCGCTGTTGTAGAGGACCACCCGCCCCGGCGAGCCGATCGAGAAGCTGGCTACCTGGACTCGAATTCCGGCTCCCCTGAACCGCAGAGTACGGAACGTGTACGGTTCGGCCGAGCCGCCGACGACCGCCGGAACCACCTCGGCGATCAACCGGTTGCCGACCCGCCCGCTCCACTGTGCCGGGCCGCCCTGCGGCCGGTACAGCACCGGCCACTCGTACGGGCCGACCCAGTCGAGCTCGAAGGTACCGTCGACGTCGACCGGTACCGATCGCTGCTCCCGGTGCACGTCCAGCTGGATCGGCGCGACGGAGACCAGCCCCGTGGGGTCCCCGGCCCAGTGGTCGACCACGCCGCTGATCGTGGCGCGCGGATCCAGCAGGATCTGCGCGACCCGTTTCGTCTCGCCGGCGGCGAGGGTGACCCGCCGGGCGTCCTGCTGCCGGCCGGTGCCGCCGTCCGGGCCCACCCACTGGGCACCGTACGGGCTGTCCAGCTTCGGCAGGGCGAACAGGTTGTACTGCCCCGGCCCCGGCACGTCGACGGTCACCCGACCACCACCGCCGCTGCGGGCCGGGCACGCGTTCGGCAGGCTGAACGTCGGCACCGGCATGGCCAGCACACAGACACCCTTGACCGGCTCCCCGGTGGCCCGGTCGAACACCCGGGTGGTGATGGCGGCACCGACGTCGCTCCCGGAGGCTGGTGCCGCCGCCGCGCCGCTGGTCATCACCACGGCCAGCGCTACCCCGGCCGCAGCCGACAACAGTCGCCGAGTGTGGCCGGAGCGGACGCCCGACCGGGGGTCCGGACACCACCGCCTGCTGCCTGTCATTGCCCACCTACCAATCCGTCAAGACGCAAAGCCACCATCTGACTACCATGGGCACACATGATCGTCGGGGAGGCTGGGCCTGGGCAGCCGGCGTGTCGACGAACGTCCGTCACCTAGGTATCGCCGACGGGTAACTGGGTAGATCCGCAGAGGTCCGGCTGCTCCGCTCGAAGACGACCTTAGGAAGCTCACCGTGCCGACCGCCTTTCGCCTGCGTCAACAGCCCACCCCCATCCCGTCCGGCCGTGGCCAGCTCCGGTGGTACGGGCCCGGCCTGCTGTGGATGGTGTCGTCGGTTGGCTCCGGCTCGGTGCTGTTCACTCCCCGGATCGGCGCGCGGTACGGCTACGAACTGCTGTGGCTGGCGCTGGTCGTGACCGTCCTCATGTGGATCATGATTCGGGAGGCTGGCCGCTACAGCGTGGCCACCGGCCGTACCCTGCTCGACGGCTTCCGCGACGTTCCGGGGCCGGCCAACTGGGCGATCTGGGTGATCTTCGTACCGCAGGTCGTCGCCGGGGTGGTCACCATCGCCGGCATCGCCGCCCTGGTCGGCAGCGCGCTCATGGTGGCGCTGCCCGGCGGACAGGCGGTCTACGCCAGCGTGGTCATCCTCGGCTCCGGGACGCTGGTGCTGGCCGGCCGGTACCGGGGCGTGGAACGGATCACCGTGGTGATGGCCCTGGTGCTGGTCGGCGCAGCCGTCACCGCAGCGGCCAGCACGGTCAGCGGCGACATCGCGACGGGCCTGGTGCCGGGCGTGCCGGACGACCTCGACCTGTACTCCGTCCTGCCCTGGGTCGGGTTCATCCTGGCCGGGGCCGTCGGCATCATGTGGTTCTCCTACTGGGTCGCGGCGCGCGGCTTCGGTGGGCCCGCCGACCCGTCCTCGTCCGCAGGCGAGACCGAGAACGACGGGGCCGAGCACGACGGGGGCAAGGACAGCGAGCGTCCGGGTGAGCGGATCGACCGCGACGAACGGATCGACCGGGTACGCGCCTGGACCCGGACGATGAGTCGGACCGCTGCGCTCGGCGTCGTCGGCGGTGGGCTGGTCATCGTCTCCTTCCTGGTACTTGGCGCCGAGCTGCTCGCCCCGCAGGGGCGGGTACCCGACGGGGTCGACGTCGCCCGCGACCTGACCGCCCTGCTCGGCGACCTGTGGGGCACCTTCGGTGAGGTGCTGCTGCTGACCTGTGTGGTGGTCGCACTCTGGGGCACCGTCTTCGCCAACCAGGACGGCTGGGCGCGCACCTACGCCGACGCCACCCGGCTGGTCGCCGACGGCCGGCGCGACAGCGGGCCGGCTGACGACGAACCCGCGGGTGGCCGGGAATCAGCCGGCCGGGTGGCTCGGCTGATCAGCCGCCCACGGGCGGTCTACCTGACGTACGTCGCGGTCGCCATGACTCTCGCCCCGCTGGTGCTGTTCCTGCTGGTCCGCAACCCGGTCGACATCCTGTCGGTCGGCGGGATCATCGCCGCCGCGCACACCCCGGTCGTGGTCGGCCTCACCCTGTACGTCAACCGGCGGCTCCCCGCCCAGGTACGGCCGTCGCGGATCAGCCAGGTGGCGCTCGGCGCCGCCGGGTTGTTCTTCGGCGCCTTCGCCGTCGTCTACCTGCTGAGCCTGGTCGGATTCCGGATCGGATAACGAGGCCCGGCCAAGGGGGCGGCATGGTCGCCGGAAGGGCTCGGCCTCTTCAGGGCCGTTCATTGACCGTCTTGAGGGCAGCGGCATCCGCCACGATGAACTCCTTGCGACCTAGATGGGCAGGAACGCCTGAACCGCCGGCCAGCAGAGGTAGCCGGCCAGCAGCAGTAGGCCGACCAATGCGGCGCTTACCGTACCGAGAGCGACGGAACGCGCATGGACCGCGCGGACCGTTTCCGCCCACTGGACCGCCCCACAATCACCATCAGTGATTGATCTACAACGTGCAGCTCATCCTTGACGGAGGTACGCGGCGGCGAGGCCGGCCAGCGCGGCGACGATCCCGCCGATCGCGCTCACCGCAGCCGAGCGCCCGGAGCCACCTGCCACGAGCATGATGACGACGATCGCCACGACGCCGAACAGGCCTACGCCAAGTGTCCGATTGACGACAGCGGCCCGGCGAACGCCAGGTCGACCTTGATCCGGTTGGTCCATTGTCTGCGCTCCTCACCCGCCGTCCGGCGCCATCACCGCCGCCCTTCCAGGACAGCAGGGACCAGGTAGCGCCGACACGCCCCGTTACCGGATACGCAAGCGCTTTGCAGGCGCTGGCGCGCCCGTTGCACAGTGGAGGCAATACCGAGCGTGACCATGGTGGGAGACTGCGATGAGCGGCGACCGCCGGTGGGCCGGCCTTCCCGAGACGCGTCGGGCGGCGGCAGCCGGCGACTACGGCAACCTGATCCGGCTGGCCCGCACGGCCGCCCGGCTGACCCTCGCGGAGGCCGGACGACGCTGCGGTTACTCCGCGGCGAGCCTGTCGCGGATAGAACGCGGCCGGCAGCGCCTGACCGACGTGTCCACCCTACGCCGGCTCGCCGACGTGTTCGACATTCCACCGGAGCTGTTCGGCTTGACCAACTCTGGCACATCGGCCAGCCACCACGGGTCCACTTCGATCGTTAGGCTTCGCGGTAGCCGATCCTGGCCTGAGACGGGAGAGGACGTGATCCGACGGCGCGCGGTACTGGGCGGACTGGCGGGGCTCGCCGGTGCGGCCATCCCCACGGGCCCGGGCTCTGCCGGCCACGCCACCAGCCGCCCACCGCAGCTGGCGGCCGGGCTGTCGGGCCTGCTCCTCGGCGCGGATCCGAGCACCACCCCACCTGTCGGCCCGGTCGAGCTGCGCGCCACGCTGGCCGCCGCGTCGGCGGACCTTCAGGCGTGTCGGTACGCGCGACTCGCCACCCGCCTACCGCAGCTGGTCACCGGCGCGGCGACCGTTACCGCGAACGCCGCCGACGACCGACGATGTGCCGCCACCGCCCTGGCGACCCGGGCGTACCACCTCACCGCACAGGTGTTGATCAAACTGCACGAGGACGGCATGTCCTGGTCGATCATGGACCGGGCCGGTCAGACGGCGCGGGCCTGCGGGGACCCGCTGCTGCAGGCCGAACATGCCCGGATCACCGCGATCGTGCTCCGCCGGACCCGGCACCGCGACACCGCGCAGGAGGTCGTGCTCACCGGCGCGGCGACGCTCGACACCACGACCGGGCTGCGGCAACGCGATGACGTCACCGCGTACGGACGACTGCTCGCCACCGCCGCCTACACGGCCGCACTCGCCGACCGGCGCGACACCGCACTGGATCTGCTCGCCGAGGCGGACGAGGCCACCCGGCGAGCGGACCTGAAGCCCTCCTTCGGCAGCGTCGATGTCGCGTTGTACCGGATCGGGGTCTGCCGAGTGCTGGGTGACTTCGGCGCGGCGGTCGAATGCGCCCGCGCCATCACCCCGCAGCAGTTGGGCACCGTGGAGCGTCGGGCCCGCTACTGGCAGGACACCGCGCTGGCGTTGCACGGCCGGGGCGCGAACGCCGAGGCGTACCGGGCGTTGCTCGCCGCTGAGCAGACCGCGCCGCAGGAGGTCCGCTACCGACCCTGGGCCCAGCGGTTGACCGTCGACCTGCTGTCGAGCAACCGCCAGCGATCTCTTCCGGACCTGCGTGCCTTCGCCGCCCGCGTCGGGGTCGACGCCTGACCGCCCGGCCCGACGCGACAGGTCAACCGATCCGCCGACGCCGAAGGCCGTGGGCGGATCTCCGCACTGGTCGTGCAGCAGGGCTTCGACGGCCGGCCGTCGGTGCCGTCCGGCGGTGGCTGAGGCCTCCGGTCCGGCGCAGGATCCGATACGCCCCAGCAAACCCGTCACAGGCGTGTCGCGTTGATGACGCGCAGTGGATCAACGACAGATCTCCTGCCACACCCGACCCGGCGGAACGCCGCAGCTACGGTTCGATGGTGAGCCGGGTGATAGCGGCGCCTTCCAGGTCGAACCTGTAGTGCAGGTCCACTGAGCCGCCCGGGAAGTTTCCCTCCAGATGCTGCACCACGTCGACGTGGGTATCACCGATACGGTGAGCACTGACGAAATCCGTGGTGTACGTGTATCCGCTACCGCCTTTGGTCAGCCATGTCCGGATCTCGTCCAGACCTCGGTAGGTCCGGCCTTCGTCAGTCACCTCGGCGTTCGCGGCGAACGCGCGGACGGCGGTCTCGGCGTCCCGGGCTTGATGGGCCGGGAGGTACGCCGCGACGGCGGTCGGCAACTCTTCCCAGGTCACAACGGTTCCTTCGTGGGGTTCCATCTCCATGCACCAAACGATCGGGCCTCCCCCGGGGAGAGGGTCAAGACCGGCAGGTCCAGTTCATGACTCCGGCTTTCTGCCCGGGGTCAGCCGGAAGACCGGCCAGCCGATCTCGGTCCGCCACCGCCGAGCGTCCCCAGTATCGCGGGGACCGGCCAGGTACGTCTCGTGAACGGGCCCAGCCACCCCCAACGCGTGCGAAGCCACCCAGCGGCCCAGACGACCGTAGGTGACATCGATGTCATCGTGTGGACCCGGATGGACGGCCACGGCCAGGTCGGCCGCAGGCAGGTCGATGACCTCGATCCGACCACCGCCACGCGGGCTGCGCACCGGCCGGAAGACGGTCATGACGCCGACGCCGCTGGTGAACAGTTCGTTGGCGTACCGGCCACCGGGTGGCCCGGCGCGGTCCGCCGGCGGGAAGGCTGCGTCCAGCTCGTCCATGGCCCGGCTGAACCAGACGAGGGAGTCCTCGACCCGGACCGTCGCACTGATGGCGGCCACGGTCCGGGCGGGGACGGAACGCAGTTCGACGTCGAGTGCCGCGGCGTCGGGCAGGAGCAGTTGGCGCAGCGACACCACCGCTGCCCGGGTGCGGTCGAGCGCGGCCTCGAGCCGGTGCAGGTGCCCCGCGATGAGCTCGGCACGCTGGTGCGGATCGTCGGTCGCGATGATCGACTTGACCTCGGCCAACGGCACGTCGAGCTCTCGGAGTCGATGGATGACCTGTGCCGTCGCGATCTGGTCGGGCAGGTAGTACCGATAGTTCGTGTCGGGGTCCACCGTTGCCGGCACCAGCAGACCGGACTCGTGATAGCGCCGCAGGGTCCGCACGCTGAGGTGTGTCACGGTGGCGAACTCGCCGATGGTCAGACCCGTACGCATCGTCCCAGTGTCCATCCCGCGCCGCCGAGCCAGGGCAGAGGTTGCTACGCGGGCGGATCGGCTGCCGTTCCCAGCCCGGAAGCCTCATCCGGGCTCATCCAGCCCTCCCGGGCGGCCGCTACGGGCGCCCCGGAAGCGGATCACCGTCGACGACCAGGGTCACACAGTTCTCCCGGCAGATGTCGCGCCACACCGCGTCGACCGGTGCCGAGGTCAGCAGGATCGGGGTGACCGCCCGACCGGCAAGGGACAGGAGATGCCGGTACTCGAGCACCTGGCCGAGACCAAGTCGCAGCTGTTCTGCCGGACTGGCACCGACGAGGCTCTTGACCTCCGCGATGTACTGCCGGCCGTCAGCGTCCTGCCAAGCCAGGTCCACCGGCACCCCCGCCAGCCCGGTGCCCACCGACGTGCCGGTGGCCGCCAGGGTGTCGATCAGCCAGCGGCTGAGCCGGTCGTGCTCGTCGCACCCGGCCGCGTACGCCTGCTTGTCGAAGGCCCGGATGTCGGTCAGCGCCGCCGGGTCCACGGTCGCAGACCGGTACGGACGATCGAAGGCCGGCGCCGGCTCTGGCCGCAGTGGTGGGGAGTCGACGTACACCGCTGCGGCGGACCATGCCCGGGCCAGCCGCTCCGGCTGGTGCAGCCGCTGGAACGAGAAGCCGCCAGCGGCCAGACACTTGACGTTGATCAGCCGCGCAGCGGCGAGGACCGGTGGCTGTCGCAGCGCCCACAGCGCGTCATCGACGGTGTCGCACACGCAGCCGATCTTCTCGCCCCGCAGGGTGTCGTACGGGTCGTTCTCATATTCGGCGACCCGAGCGGCCCAGGCTTCCTCGTCGATGGCACCGGCGTCGAAGGCTGTTTCGACGGCGAACTTGTCCAGGTGGAAGTTAATCCCGTCGCCGTCCTCGTACAGCCACAGTGTCTCCAGCCGGCCGAGGGTCACCCGCAGCAGCGACCGCCCCCGTATCCGTCGCTGGTTCAGGAACCACAGCTTGCCGTCGGTTTCGACCGGCTTCGGCACGGTCATCTGGATGTACCAGCCGGCGAGGGCCCACGCGGCGCGCGCGGGCTCGTCGAGACTCCCACCGGACGGTTCCACGCGCGGCGCGGCCAACTCCCCGGCGGCGGGCAGCGCCGGATCGGCGAAAACCCAGTGGGCCATCTCCGCCGGGCTGGTGTGGCTCCACAGCCCGGCTTTGGGGTGCCGGGCCAGGTCCTTCTCCACGTTGGCGACGTCGTCCGCCGTCCACCACGGTTCGATCTGCACGAGCAGCCCTCCAATCCGAGAACAGCGAGCAACAGTTACGACACCGTAAGTGACATACGCTGGTCGACCGGGTAGACACGGCCAGCGCGACGGTGCCAGCGCCGCGCCGGCCGGAGCCGACTTCTATCACTGGTACGGGTCGGTGCCGTTGACGGCACGTGGGGTTTGCCGCACTCCGGGCCGGGTCAGCGCCTGTTTGTAGATCGCGATCGCCACCATCCGGCCGTCGCGTCCACCGCCGACGATCGTGGCGATGACGCCGATCACCGGCGACTCGTCACTGTCGTCGCCGTAGCGGATGTCGGAGACCCGTACCCGCATCGGACAGTCGCCGTACACCCAGTCGGCCTTGCCCAGATGCAACGTCTCACCGACCCGCAGCGGCTCGTCAGACATCGTCGTCGTCCTCCCCGTGCGGGTAGCCGTCCGGCATCAGCCCGGACAGTTGCAGCACCGCTCGCACCCGGCGGGCCTTGCCCGGGTCCCAGCGGTCGAGGATGACCAGCGACCGCAGCAACGGCCGGCACGGCGCGGCGACGTCACAGGTACGGCATTCGCCGAGCCGCGCCGACGGCAGGTGTTCGGCGATGTCGAGCCGCGCCTGGCGCACCGCCTGCGCCACCACGGTGTCGCCGGGGTCGAGCTCGGCGTCGAGCGCGCTGGCCGGGGCGGGGGCGACCGCACGGGCGGCGGTCAGCCGGAAACGCGGGTCGTGTCCGATGTCCGTCTCTCCCGGCGTGCGTTGCGGCAACGGCGGCCGGTTCGGGGTCGCATCGGTACGCCGGGGCGTCCCGATCGACGTGTAGCGGGCCAGCCGGGGTGTCCCGCCGATCCCGTCATTCCTGTGCACCACCAAGATCCTCCTTGGATTGCCGATGAGTCGTGACATCCACCCTGGACTCGGGGTCACGGTTGGCGGAACCCGACCGGTGACCCCGTGCACGCCGGGAGTCCCATGACGCGAGCCAGGCCCAGCACGAGGGAAACTGAGGGATGCGAAAGCCTTGCAACGGCGCGAGTCCATCTGATAGGAGCCTGAAGATCAATTACTCAACCTGATCTTGCGGTTATCCACAGGACCGGAATCCATGCTGGACGCGTCAGCACTCGTGAAGGAAGATGAATCGCGACCTCACGCAACGGGGACGCCTTTCGGCGATGCCTCCACCGCGTGTGCATGAGGGAATCCGAGGGATGCGAGGGACTGTGAGCGGCAGCGAGTATCTGATATCGGAGCTACGGCGAGTGCGCGAGTCGATGGGTCTCACCCAGGAGTCCTGGGGCGAGCGTGTCCACTTCTCGGCGAAGCACGTCGGCTCCATCGAGCGCGGCGAACGTCCCGCCCTGCCCAACTACCTGGGCATGGTCGACAAGGTGTTCGGCACCGCCTTCATGAAGTTCTACCGCGAGTTCGTCATCGGCGAACACGCCCCCGTGTGGTTCAAGCCGTTCATCGAGTACGAGCAGCGGGCGAGCTTACTCCGAGCCTTCCAGCCCTTGGTCGTACCCGGGCTGTTGCAGACTGAGCCATATGCACGAGCGGTACTCACCACGTACGGCATCCACGGCGAGAAACTGGAGACGGCGATCTCCACTCGGATCGAACGACAGGAAATCTTGAGACGCGAGTCGAACCCGTGCCATCTGGCTGCGGTGATCGATGAGGCGTTGCTGCATCGTGGCGTCGGCGGGCCGGAGGCCATGCACCAACAACTCACCGCGCTCGCCGAGGCAGCGGAACGCCCCAACATCCAGATTCACCTGGTTCCGCTCTCAACCGGCGCCTACCCCGGCGTCGATGGCGGATTCGTCCTCGCCACCGTGGATGGCCGGGCGGTCGGCTACGTGGAGGGTCACCTACGAGGCAAGGTGGTCGAAGCGCCCGACGACACCGCAGAGCTTGAGCAGACCTGGGAAGCGATCCGGGGGTACGCTCTGCCGAGCCATCAGAGCCTAGAACTGATCATGAGGACGGCTGAGAAATGGACATGACCGGCGTACGCTGGCACAAGAGCACGCACAGCGACACTCAGGGCTGTGTCGAGGTCGCCGAGAACGTTCCCGGTCGGGTGTACGTCCGGGACACCAAGGACCGTGACGGCGGCACCCTCACCTTCGCCCCGGCCGCTTGGCGGTCGTTCATCGCCGAGGTCACCATCAACCGCTGAGCCCGCACCGGTTCGCCAAGCAGCACCAACGCTGACAGAGCCCGGCCACTGCCCGCGACTGCGGGAGTGAGCCGGGCTCTGTCAACGCCTCGCCCTTACCGGTTGATACGTCACGCCTTGGCTTTGCGGCCTCGGGTTGCCTTCGGCGGGCGCCACGAGGTCAACGCCTCGTCAGTCAGACCTTACTGCGTGCGATGACTGGAGCGCCCCAGCTGTACTGCGGGTCGATTACCACTTCGGTTCCGGCGGGATACCCGCTGAGCCGCAGCCGGGCCGGGTACTCGTCGGACGGCTCCCACACGATGTACTCCAGGTAGTCCGCGATCACCTCCCGGATCGACATCTGCTGATCACCCATCCGGGCCAGCTCGTCGCTGTCGAGGTAGTGCACGAAGACGTCGATCCCATCGGTGGCGATCCGCCGGTCGGCAAGCCCGTACGGGTTGCCGAACTCGTTGCGGACCTGCTCCGCCACAACCCGGATCTTGTCCTTGCGCAGCCCCATCTCCCTCAGTGAACGCAGCACGTACGCCTCGACGACGGCAACGATCGGCACCGACGGCCAGCCGCGCTTGACCGGTGGGACGCTGTGCACCAACGGTGCACCGGCGGCCCGCTCGGCGAGTCAGGAGTACATCGTGCTGCGCGGAATCCTGAGGTAGCGGGCGGTGTCGACCGGGGTGAGGAGCGCATCGTGCAGCTTGTCGATCACCGCTCCCCTCCCTCCGCCAACACGCTCACAGCATCGCATCTGGCACACAGGTCTACCCGCCAGCCCTGGCCGCTCGCTACCCCGTGTCCTGCTACAGGTGCCCTGAGTCGCCTTCCGGACAGCTGGACGTAGGCGGTCCGTCAGATCGGATGCGGGTGATCTGACGGAGGGCCGGCGTGGCGAGTCGACCAGGCGAAGTGGATCACGGGTGGTCCTGGTCGACCCCTCGCGCTCGGTCACGCCGGACGCCGGGTCACAATGATCTGCGACGGGCCGGACACAGGAAGTGATCATGTGGCGTAGTGAGACAGGGTCGGGCACCCCACCGCAGGCACCGGTCGACCAGCCGTCGCTACCGAACGCGTTCACTGTCATCGTGCCCATGATGATCACGGCGGGCACGATCATCGGCTTCGCCGCTGGCGGCGTCGATGGTATGGCTGTCGGTGCTCTGGTCGGCGGGGGCATCGGCCCCGTCGTGGCCTGGGGGTGGTACGCGGCGCAACAGCGACTGGTCCGGCAGGGCCGGGCGGCCGTACCGCTGCCGTGGTCCCTGCTGCTCCTGGTGCTGGTGCTGCCCGTCGCGCTGCTGGTGTGGCTGCCCTCGGCGAGTGGTCAGCCCCGCCCCGAGGACGAGAAGTCGCCGACGCCCATCTGGTCTCCCACGCCGTCGCCGACCCCGACGCCCACCGGGTCACCCGCACCGTCACCGACGCCCACCCCGACTCCGTCGCCGACCCCGTCACCCAGCCCCACCGAGGATCCGGTGCTCGGCTGGCCCACCGATGCCAACGACGGGCCGCCGAAGCTCTGGGCCTACTTCGGGTCGGAGTTCTTCTTCCCCGACTGGGTCTCCTGTCACGACACTGATTGCCTGGCTGGCGAAGGCACCAAGGTGCACGTCTACAAGCTTGACCCGTTGGGCCGCGACCGGACGTTCCGTGGCGACGTCGCCGACCCGTTAACCACCCTGATCAGTGAGGGCTTCACCCCGGCGCAGGCGTACGCCCTGCTTGAAGACGACTAGTGACGGGGGTCAGTCGGCTCGGCGTGGCGGTCAGCGGCGGGCGGCCAGCACGGCGAGGATCTCCCGGCGTACCTCGGCGGTGTCGTGCACCAGCCGCCGGTGGCTGAACCGCACCACCTGGATGCCCAGGGTGGCCAGCCAGGCGTCCCGGCGCAGGTCCACCTCCCGCTGACCGGGCGCGCCGTGCACGCTTGCGCCGTCCAGCTCGAACGCGACCCGCTGCGCCTCGGCGTAGACGTCGAGGTAGCAGGTACGCCGCCCGTCGCTGACCCGCGCCTGCCGGCGCAGCGGCGGCATCCCGGCACCGGTGAACACACGGTCGTGGCCCCAGATCTCCAACGGGCTGTGGCAGCCGGCCGCCAGCTTGCCCAGCAGCTCCCGCAGCTGCGCCCGGCCGGGCAGCTTCGGCGCGCCGGCCAGCGCCGCACCGACGCGCTGCGGGGTGCTGTGCCGCCCGGCCACCGCCTGGATCACCGGGCCGCGCCGCTCCCCCGCAGGCAGCAGCGGCCACGAGTCGACCAGGGCCCGCTCCAGCCAGGTCACCGGCACCCCGTGGCGCGTCAGCGTGTCCGGCCCGTCGAGGCTGAACCCGCGTACGTGGTGCACCACCAGCCCGGAATGGCTGCTCAGCCGTACCGTCGCCGGGACCGTCAGGTGCACCGGCTCGCCAGCAGCCGGCTGCCACAGCCCCCACAGGTGCAGCGCGGTCAGGTGGCTGAACGCGCCCCGCCCGTCGGCGTAGCCGAGCGCCGCCCGCCGGGCCCGTGCCGGGTCGAGCCCGCCCAGCCCGGCCGGAAACCGGCCGGGGTCGCCGGTGTCGGCGGCGTCAACGGTGCCGGTGGCGTTGTCGGTGCCGGGCAGCGTGGTGTCGGCGTACACGCCGGGCAGGATTCGGCGCACCCGGCCTTCGCGGCGGGCCACGTCGATCGCCCAGGCCGGCACCACCTCGGCGGCGTCACGTCGGCAGAGCACGCCGTGGTTGCGGTCGAGCAGGGTACGCAGCTGCGGGTCCATGCCGCAGAGGGTGCCCGCCCAGCCTGGACCGCGCTGCCGTCACCAGGGTGGTCTGTGGACAACGGGGCGGCTGTGGACGGGGTTGCCGCGATCGGATGCTGGTGATCTGACGGGGTGTCGGCGTGGCGAGTCGACCAGGCGAAGTGGATCACGAGACGGCCTCGCTGACCCGCACCACCTCACCGTCGAGTTTCGGCAGCGCCTGCGGATCCTCGGCCGGGCAGAGCAGCCACACGGTCCCCGCACCGGAGCGAGCTGCGGGGCCCGCTGCGCCTGCAACGCGTTGCGTTCCACCAGGTAAATCCGCACCCGGCGGCGTTCCCGGGGCAGCTCCCGGTGGGTGGCGTGGTGGCGTTCATCGGTCGGTGGGCGCAGCAGCAGGCCGGTGCCGATCGGCGGCAGGTCGACCTCGTACGGGTGCCCGGTGTCGGCGGTGAAGGTGAAGTTCGACCAGGCCCGGAACGGCTCGGTGTCGGGCAGCAGCTCCTGCAGGTGTGCCAGCGCTTCGCGTTCGTGTGCGAACTGCGACGGCGTGATCGGCGTCCACCGGCCCTCCTGCATGCCTGCGATCCTATGGGCTGCGGCAACCTGGCTCGGCATGCCGTCCCGCTGGCCGGGTTGGCCGCGATCGGATGCGGGTGGTCGGACGAGGCGTCGGCGTGTCGAGTCGACCAAGCGAAGTCGATCAACAGGCGGGGCGGCTGCAGACGACGCGGGCCCTGGTGGCCGTGAACCGGTACGGGTCACGGCCACCAGGGCCGGGCTGGGCGTCAGTGACTCAGTCGGCGGCGGCCAGCCGGTAGGCGTGGATCACCGTCTGGGTGAACGTGTTGCCCCGGCGGTCCTCGGCGCCGAACCGCAGCGACACGTACCCGTCGCTGTCCGGGTGCTGCACCGTGGCCACCCAGTTGCGGCCGTCGGCGCGGACCGGAGCCGGTAGCCAGGTGGTGCCGTCGTCGTAGGAGACCTCGGCCGACAGGGCGTCCAGGTTGACCGTGACCCCGGTCTGCCGGCGCACCGTCACCGGGATGTCGACCTGTTCGCCGGCCGTGGCGTTACCGGCCTCGTCGACCGGCGGCGCGGGGCGGGCCACCATCACCGGCAGCCGACGCCACTCGTCGCCGCCTGCCCGACCGGACTGGAAGGTCCAGGCCATGGCGACCTCGGTGGCGAGGTCACTGACGTCGCGGGTGGCGGTCGTCTCCACCCGGTAGTCGGCCTGACCGGGCGGGACGACGAAGTAGCCGAACCCGGCGACGTCCCACTCGTCGACGAACTCGCCGTCGCGGTAGAGGGCGGTACGTGCGGTCAGGGTCTGCGAGTCACCGGCGTGCCCGGCGGCGTCGCCGAACAGCGGCACCTCCACCACGATCTCGTCGCCGAGTCGGCTGGCCCAGCCGCGCGCCACCGGCGTGGCCGGTATGGCCGGGCCGAACGGCGGCCGGTTCCAGGTGTCGGTGTGTCGGCCGCCTGCGGTGTACCCGCGGGCCGGGTCGAACAGGAACGACACCGGCTCCGGCCAGCTGTCCTCGACCAGGTTGGAGAAGTACAGGTCGGAGAACCAGGCCACCTGGTCGGTGCTGAACCATTCGATCCGTTCACCGGGGACGGGCACCGCGGTGACCTCGCTGAGCGCGCCCAGCGACGGGTCGGCGAACTCGGCGACGAGCAGCCGGTCGGAGATGTCACCGGTCGGGGTGCCCTGGAAGTCCTGCCGGACCCGGGCCAGGTCGTCGGTGGCATAGTCGCGCTGGTATCCGGTCGGCAGCCGGCCGTCGATGACCTCGCTCAGCGCATACGCGAACGGACTGTTCGCGTACCCGCCGTCGGGGTCCGGCTTGAACCACTGGTGGGAGATGGCCGAGCGGAACCCGGGTGCCGGGTCGTCGCCGCCGAGCTGCTTGGTCGACAACCCGTCGAATCCGGGGTACGCGGAGCCGACGCCCACCGGGCCGTCGACGGTGTCGAAGCCGACCGTGACGTCGACGATCGCCGCTCGGGCGGCCGGTTGCGGCACGGTGGCCTGCACCGGTGCGGCCTGCCGGGCGTCCAGGGTGACAGTGGTTTCCCCGGTGACGATTATCCGGGGCTGGGCGAGGATCGCGCTGCCGGTGTACCGGCCCTGATCGTCGTATCCGTCGATGGCGGCGAACAGTCCGTACGCACCCTTGGGCAGCCGGGTGACGACGGTGCCGTCCTCGTCGTACGGGTAGTCGAAGTACGGGTTGTTCAGGCCGGCCAGCACGGCCCAGTACGACGCCGACGGATCGCCGTCGGTACCGATGTGCGACAGGGTCACGTCGTAGCTCTCGACCTCGCGGTGCACTCCGACGGGGGTGACGACGCGGGTCTGCCCGGCGGTGGCGACCAGTTGGCCGCTGTAGTAGCCGTCGGCGGCGTCGACACTGGTGTCGGTGGTGGCGTCGACGCTGGCCGTACCGCCGGCGGGCACCTCGACCTGCGCGACGCTGGTGGTGAACATGCCGGCCGGGACGCCCGCGCCGGCCGGTCCGACGATCTCCCAGGTCAGGTTGAGGGTGACCGGCGCGGGGCCGGTGTTGCGGTAGGTGACGGACCGGGTGATCGGCTCGTCGTCGTGGTGCGGCCACACCGTGCGGCCGTAGGAGATGCTGGCTGGCTCGGCGGTCACCGGCTGGGTGACGGCGCGGGCCACGTCGACCAGGCCGGCACCCTGCTGGTACGCGCCGGTGTCGGGGTGCGGCGCGGCGGATCCCATCAGGGCGGACTTGAACTGCTGCGCGGTCCACCCTTGCTGCTGTTGGGCGAGCAGTGCGACGGCGCCGGTGACGTGTGGCGCGGACATCGACGTGCCCGGTGCGGAGACGTAGTGCTCGTCGATCGGGATGTCGAGGGTGGTGCCGTCGGCGCGGGCGGCGACGATGTCGACGCCGGGTGCGGTGATGTCGGGTTTGACGGCGTCGTCGCCGACCCGGGGTCCGCGGCTGGAGAAGTCGGCCAGCGTACCGTCGCGGTCGACCGCGCCGACGGTCAGCGCCGCGTCGGCGCTGCCGGGTGAGCCGACGGTACGCTCGGCGCCGGAGTTGCCGGCGGCGATGACGAACAGGGTGCCGGTCTGCTCGGTGAGCGTGTTGACCGCCTCCTCGAGGGGGTCGATCTCTGGTCCGTCGCCGCCGCCGATGCTGATGTTGACCACCGGGACCTGCTTGTCCACGGCGAACCAGTGCATCGCGTCGATCATCGCCGAGTCGTCGCACCAGGCGGCCGGGCAGACCTTCGCGGAGATGATCTTCGCGTCCGGGGCGACGCCCTGGTACTTGCCGCCGGAGGCGGTGCCGCTGCCGGCGATGATCGAGGCGACGTGGGTGCCGTGGCCGGTGCTGTCGCCCTCCTCCGGCGCGTCGGTGAAGTTGCGCGTCTCGATGACGACGTCGGCCAGGTCGGGGTGTCCGGTGTCGACGCCGCTGTCCATCACACCGACGGTGACGCCGGCCCCGGTGAACCCGGCCTGGTGGGCGGCGGGCGCGCCGATCTGCGCGACGCTGCGGTCCAGCAGCATCTGACGTTTGCCGTCGAGCCAGATCCGCTCGATGCCGGTGTCGGTGCCACGGGCGGCCGGGCCGCCGGACACCGTGGACCACAGGTCGGTCATGCTGGACTTGTCGGCGGTCACCGCCGCACCGTCGATCGCGGGCAGGTCACGTTGGACGTCGAGACCGTCGGCCGCGAGTGCCGCGACACCACGGGCGGCTGCGGCGCCCGGCGCGGCGGTGACGATCAGCGGCAGGGTGTCCCGGGCGGCGTCGTGGTAGCCCCACTCGATCAGCTTGGTGACGTTGAACAGTCGACTGTCCAGCGTGCCGCGTTGCACCAACTTGGCGGCGTCGCTCGGGACGATGTGCAGGTTCCCGTCGATCCGGTAGGTGCGGAACTGCATGCCGTCGCGGCCCTCGCCCGGGTGCAGTGCCGCGGCGCCGGCACCGGTGACGGTGACCTGGTCGCCGGTGATGAGGGTGACCGTGGTGCGCTGACCGGCCGGCTGCGGTCCGACGGATGTCCGACCGGCGCTCGCACCGTCGGTCGGAGCGGCCCGGCCGGGTTGCCCGGGCCCGATCGCGAGTACGGCGGCCAGGCCGGCCGCCGCGAGTTTTCTCGAACGTGTCACCGATACCTCCCCATTGGACGTCTCTCAAGACGTCGGGCAGACGCGAAACCTCAGCGTTACATAGCGCGCATATCCCAGGTAACCCCCTAGACTGGATTTTTAGGATAAACCCGCGCATCAGGCGCAATACGCAACCTATCCGGCGCGCGTGGATGGAGCCCGCAACGAGCGAGGAGTCTGCTGTGCGGTACCGACGTATCGCGAGCTGGAGCCGCCGCTGACCGGGCTGATGTCAGGCCGGCGGCGGCTTCTCCCCCGGCGTGGGCCGCCCCTGCGTCAGGTCGAGGACCGTGGTGACCCGGGTGCCTGTCGACGTCGTCGCGGCCGTCGATCCACCGCTATCGAGGTCCGTGGTACCGCCGGGCGACCCCGTACCCGCCAGGTCGGTGCCGGCGCCGGGCGTCTGGTCGTCCTCGGCCGAGGAGGAGTTGGCTGGCCGGACGGCGGGCGCGCCGTCGCCTCGGGCACCGCCGCCGACGCCCGCCGCCTCGTCCCCGAGGCCCGCTGCCTCCGCGGCGGCCGCCTCCATCGGTGCGCCGAGTCTGCGCCGGGCCCAGAACAGGGCACCCAGGATGACCAGCACCACCGACGCCACCGCCAACGGCCAGCCGGCCGACCCGCCGCGCCCGCCGGCGCCGTCATCGGCAGGCCCGCCCGGACGGGGACCACCGGCGCCGACCGCAGCGGCCGGGACGACGCCGCCCCAGCCGACCTCGTCGTCCCGGTCCGCCGCGGCCGCGAGCTCCGCGGTCTCGGTGAGCCGTCGCACGACCTCGGCGGCGGACAGTTCCGGTTGCGCGGACCGCAGCAGCGCGGCGACTCCCGCCACGTAGGCCGCGGCGTAGACCGTGGCGTCGCGCGGTTCGGCACCGGCCACCGCTGGCGCCACCACGTCGACCTCGCCGACCGGATGCTCGGCAACCGGCGCGCCCTGCTCGTCGACCGCGCCGACCCGCAGCACGGCGTCGGGTGGGCCGGGTGCCGGGTCCAGGTCCGCGCCGGAGCGGGACGGTACCACCACCACGCTGTCGTGTTCGGCGACGCTGGCGAGGGCCTGCGCCACCTGCGGGTCGGACAGATCGACGTAGCCGCCGATCATCAGGACCTCGGCCCCGGTGGACAGGGCCACCTCGATCGCGGTCACCTGATCGGTGATCCGGGCCCGCGCGTCGGTTTCCACCAGACGCACCGGCAGTACGGTCGCCTCCGGCGCCACTCCGTGACGGGACCCGGCACTGTGGTCGGCGGCGACGATCCCGGCGATGGCGGTACCGGTGCCGAGACAGTCGGTGCCGGCCCGCCCGGCCCCGGTCACGATGTCCGCACCCGCGGTGACCCGGCCGGTCAGCTCCGGCAGCGTCGCGTCGACCCCCGAGTCGATGACCGCGACGGTCACCCCGGCGCCCCGGCTCCGCGACCAGACCTGGTCCAGCGCCGGCCACGGCTGCCCCCAGTCGGTCAGGCTCGCCTGACAGCCGGAGGTCAGCCAGGGCAGGGCGCCGGAGGCCGTACCCGGTGACCGGCTCGCACCGGTCGAGGGCTTGGCCGTCGGCGTCGGCGAGGCAGACGGCGAGGTGGTCGGCTGGCCCGGCGGGGAAGCGGACTGCTGCCCGCCGCCCGGTTGGCCGTTGCCGGTGCCGCCGGCCGGTGGAGTCGACGGCGCGGCCGGAGTCGACGGCCGGGGTGACGACGACGGGCTGGTCGGGGCGCTCACCGGGGTGAGATGGCCGTACCGGACGCCCTCGCCGACCGCGTCCCAGGGCAGCACCAGCTCCCACCCCGCCCGTAGCACGCTCGGATCGACCAGAGCGCCGCCGGTCGGCTGCGGCCGACCGGCGTTGAGGTCGAAGATCTCGGTGGCGCGGTCGGCGTCGCCGAGCAGCCGGCTAGCGATGAGCCAGAGGTTCTCCGGTCGGCCCTCGACGCTTGCGGCGACCACGTAGTAGAGCTGGTAGCTGCCGGACGGCCCGGGGTCCGGGGCGGACCGGTGTGCCGGCATCGCCGCGACGGCACCGCCCGCCGCACCGGCTGGCGCGATGACGCCGAGCGGGCCGGCGGCGGTGACCACGAGGAGCAGACCGAAGGCAACCGGCACGCGGCCGCCGCGCATCCTCATCAGATCGTTCCTCCTCGATCGCGTGCCGGTGGTCCGGCGCTGCGCGTACGGCATGGACGACGGCGCGATGTCCTAGGTTCACCACCACTAGGGAGTTGCATCGTGAACCTTTGCATATGCTGCTTCGTCCCAGCGTTGGCAGAGCTTTGGTGACTGGCGGGGCCGTCCCGCGCAGCGGCAGGAGTGGGCATGCGGCACCGATCGGAGATCCGCCACGGCATGGTGACGTGGGCGGGCCGGATCGTCGCTGTCGCGGTGTGCGCAACGGCGGTCAGCGTACCGACCGGGTGGGCCGTCGCCCGACCGGCCGCCGCCGGTCCGGCCCCCGACGTCAGCTCCACCCAGGACCCTGCGGCTGGAGGAATTGTACGGTACTACGTTGTCGGTCAGCGGCCGGGCGGTGAGCGGGACTTCCTGTTCGCCATCGCCGCGCGCACGCTCGGCGACGGCCGACGGTACCCGGAGATCTTCGACCTCAACGTGGGGCGGCCGCAGCCCGACGGTGGCCGGTTGACCGACCCGACCGTCCTGGAGCCGGGCTGGGTGCTGCTGCTGCCCGACGACGCGCGAGGGCCGGGCGTCCGGTACGGACCGTTGCCGGCGCCGGACCGCGCGTCGGCTGCGCCGCAGCTGCCGGCCGCCGACAACGCGCGGCAGCCGGACCCGGGATCCGAACTCCTGCTGCGGGGCGGAGCGGCGATGGTCGCGGTAGGGCTGTTCGCGCTCGCGGTGCTGGTGCTGCGCCGGGGCGGCGGCCGTCGACCGGCTACCCGGGCGATTCCGACGCCGCGAATGGCCAGCCGCACACCGACACCCAGACCGGAACCAGCCACCCGCACACCGACACCCAGACCGGAACCAGTGACCGAACCGGGGCCGGCAGCCAACCCGACCGCCGAACCGGGGCCGGCAGCCAACCCGACAGCGGACCCGGCGCCGGCAAGCGAACCGCCGGAGAGCTCGGTCGACGACGACCGTCGGCTCGCCCACCTCGAGGTACGACTGCGAGTGGGGGACGATCCGGCGGTGTTACGACTGACCGGTCTACGGCGACCACGCGGCGACACGCCGTACGGCTGGCGGCCGGCGGAACCGGACATCGACCCGTCGGCATCGGACACCAGGCTCGGCGTCGGCGTCGGCAGTGGGGGCCAGTTCTGGATCGAGCTGCGGCAGGCACCCGACGTACTCGCCGTGACCGGGCCGGCCGCCGCCCGCGAGCGGGTCGCCCGGCTGCTCGTCACCCGGCTGCTGGCCGCTGGAACCGCCGTCACCGTCGTCGGCGACGGGATGACCGCACTGCCCCCGGACTGCCGGCGCTACCCAGCCGACCTGGGTGCCCTCGCCGACGACGACGCGGCACGGACGGCGGTCACCCTGGTCGCCTCCCCCCCGCCCGGTCAGCTGGCGGCGCTGCGGGCGCTGGTCGAACGGTCGGACCCGGCCACGGTGCCGATCGTCGTCACCGCAGGGCCACCGGCCCGCTGGACCTTGCAGATCCTCGATGGCTGACCGACGCCGCGACGGGGTCGAGCAACTCCCGCAGCGCCTGCAGGGCGTAGAAGGTGCGCGACTTGACGGTGCCGACGGGCACCCCGAGCCGCTGCGCGGCCTCCTCACCGGACCGTTCGTGCAGATAGATCTCGACGAGTACGGTTCGCTGCCGTTCCGGCAAGGCGTCCAGTGCGGCGTGCACCACTCCCGCGTCGATCGCCCGCCCGACCGGGTCGTCCTCGTCCGGGTGGTCGTCGAGCAGATCCCCGACCAGCTCGACCGGCCGGGTGGTCCGCAGGTCGTCGATGGCGATGTTGCGGGCGACGGTGTAGAGCCAGGACCGGCGCCACTCGCCCGACTCGGTACGCGACTCCGGGTGCCGCCAGGCCCGTACCAGGGTCTCCTGCAGCAGGTCCTCGGCCCGGTGCCGGTCCCCGTTGGTGAGCCGGACCAGGTAACGCAGTAGACCCGGTGCCGGGCCGTCGTACAGCGCACGCAGCTGCGCGTCGATGCCGGCTGATGCCGACGCCGGTACCGACGCAGCGCCAGGATGCACGATCATCGTCGTTGTCGTCCTCGTACGAGTGGCTGGCCCTGACGCGACGGTATGGAGGTCGATGATGATGCGGCAAGGCAAAGTGTCCGATCCCTCAGCCCGCGTCAGGAGGATCCCACCTCGACATGGATTGTTAACCGACGACGTCTCCCGCACGCGGGCCCGCAGTGGTACGGATTGACCGACATGACCCGGGTACCTCCCACCTCACCGTCGACGCACGGCGTCGCCCCGCACCGGATCACCTTGACGACCACCGCAGGAGGCGGACTGGCCGAACCGGACAGACCACAGACCGCGCTCACCGCCGGGGAACTCGCCCAGATCATCGTGCGGGCCGGCGGCGAAGGTCGTGACGTGCAGGTCCTGGTACCGGACGGCGCCCGGCACACCGCCATGCTGCTGGCGCTCGCCGACCGACTCGGTCGGGACGTGCTGATGGTCCCGGCCGGCGCGGTCCCGAGCCGACCGACGACGGACGCCGACGAACCGACCCCGGTGGACCGGACGACCGGTGCCGTCGTCGACTGGCTGCTCGTCCAGCCACCGTCCATGTCGACCAGCCTGCCCGGTTGGTACGGCCTCGACGGTGGTCGGGTCCGGCACCGTCGAGGCTGGGCCACGCTGCCACTGCCCCGGGGTCTGTCGTTCACCACCCGCGAGGCGTTCCCGGTCGCCCGGGCCGCCGCCGCCCGGCTCGGCGGTGGACATCCCGGGCTGGCCACCATCGCGTTCAGCGTCGACGGCGACGCGCCGCTGCTGTGCCGTCACGACGGCATGCGCACCGTGGCCTCCGGCACCGACCTGGCCGCGGCGCTGGCCGCCGTCCCGCTGTACGGCGGCGACCTGCGGGTCTGGCCACAGGTGCCAGACCATCAACCGGCTTCCGAGCAGGACTCCCCCGTCGGCGGCGATCCGGCGGGCCGGATCAGCGACCCGGCGGGCCCGCGCGTCGACCCGGCGGACCGGGTCCTGTACCCCGACCTCGGCGCCGAGGTCACCGCCGGCCTCACGGCGTACCTGACCGAACTGGCGGGACGGGTCGGAGCCACGGTCTGGGCACCGCCGACCGGCAGCCGGGTCGTGCTCCTCGACGGGGTCCGTGACCTCGCCATCCGTGACCGCGACGGCCATCTGCGCGGCTGGCAGGCGTTCCGACCGCCCGGTCCGGAACACCCGGACCGGTTCTGGTCCGACCGCGACGGACGGCTCGTGCCGGTCGGCGGCACCATGGACGCGGGCGGGTCGGACGCCGACATGGCCGGCGACGAGCCGCCGGCACCGGCGGCCAGCGGTGCCGAACTGGTCAGCGTGGCCTCCGAGGCCCGGCAGGCCGCGTTGCGCCGCTGGAAGACGGTCCAGCGACGCGACGGACAGTTCCGGGTCGAGCTGGCGGTCCTGGACGACGGACGGTTGGCGGCCCGCCACGGCGACGGCGGGCTGCTCGCCCTCGGGCCGCGGGAGCTGCAGGCGCTGCTGCGTCGAGCCGGCTGGACCGGCCAGGACCTGGCGCTGTTGATCTCGGTGCCGCCGGAGCGTTTCGGCCACCTGCGGGCCCACGTGACAGCCCTCGCCGACCAGGTTCCCGCCGAGATCTGGGTGCCGGAGCCGGGGGCGCGGCTGGCCGTGGTGCAGGGTCAGCCGCGGTCGCTGCGGACCGCCGGCGAGCCGGCCCGGTGGTGCCGGATTGCGCCGGCCGCTCCCGGTGCCACCGATCTGGTCACCGTGTCCGGACGGTGGCGCAGCCACGACGGCTGGCTGGTGCCCGCACCGGCGTCGGCGCTGGTACCAGCGCCGACGCCGGCCGGCCGGGACCGAACCGCCACCGACCCGCCGGTCGGCGACCTGCCGCCAGCCGGCCAGCGTCCGTCGATGGTTCCCGCCGCCCGGGGCAGCCGGGGACACGGCGTGACCTGGTTGCCGGAGCGGCCCACGGTGAACGCGGAGCCGTTCGAGCTGTACGTCCCCGTTGGCCTGCCCGCCGCCCGGATCGCTGCGGACGGGCTGCCCACCGCGGAACTGTTCGTCGTCGGCCAACTCGACCCCGACCGGCTCCGCTCCACCCATCCCGGCGCGGTGGTGCTGCGGTTGTCGGTCGCCCCGGGCGGGGCGGTGGCGACGACCGGGCTCGACGACACCGCACCCGCCGACGTCCGCCACCTGATCCGCGGGGTGGACAGCTACCTGTTGCCGGCCGGCTGGTTGGACCGGGTCCAGGTGACGCAGGGCTGGACACCGACCGGCCCTGGCGAGTGGCAGGCACAGTCGGAGCTCGCGCCGACCCCGTTGCTGCTGCGCTGCACCGGCGCGCGGCACGGCGTCGACGGCCTACCCAACGAGGTGGTCCGATGGCCTGCCGGCCGGCGCGGCAGTACGGCGTACGCCCTGCTCCCGGCGACCGGCGCACCGGACGACGACCACGTCGCGTTGCGCGATGCCCGGCCGGACGTCCCGGGTGCGCCGGCACGGCTCGTGCAGTTGCGCATCGAACCGGGGCAGGCCGTGGACGTGGCGGCCAGCGCCGCCCGGATCGCAGCGTTGGCCACCGTACGGACCCGGCTGGTGCGGCTCAACGCCGCTGGTGTGGAGTGGCTGTTGCCGCCGCGCAACTACGACCGGGCAACGGTGACCCGGGTGTACGACGCGGAAGGTGACCGGTGGGTGCTGCGGGCCCGGCGGGTCGAACTGCCGCTGGCGACCCTGCTCACCCAGACCGGCTGACCGGAGCGAACAACCGCCATGGTGAATCAGCTGATGACTGCTCGGGCGGCGGCACCGGCACCTGCGGCGGCCCGGTCGGCGATCCACCGCGTGGTGCGACCGCCAGCACCAGGACTTCGACGCCCATAGCGCTCGCATAGGCCGACACGAAACCGCTGTTTGCGGCAGTGACGTCGCCGATGATCAACGCCACGGTGCCGGACAGGTTGGTCAGCGGGGCGGTCATCATCGCCAACTGGCCCGGCGTCACCGGCACCTGCCGGGTCCGGCCGTCGGCGTCCTGCACCGGGGCCAGGATCTGGTCGCCGGCGCCGCGTACGACCGCCGCCGGTATCTCACCCGGGGACAGCAGGTCGACCGGCGACAACCGGACCAGGTCCGCCTCGTCGAGCAGCGCGAGTCCCGTCCGGTCGCCGGTCAGCCGGTGGCCGAGCACCTGCTGCCCGTCGAGGTACCAGTGCCGGTCCGAGGCCCTGGTCAGTTCCGCTTCCCCGGTGGTCGGCTGCGAGGCATCGACCGGCGTCGGCGGCGCTGTCACCGACTCGGACGACGGGGTCAGCGCGGCGAAGATCGGATCGTGCTGCGGGTCCACGTCGGCCGCCATGGGCGGGGGGTGAGCGGACGGCAGGGACGGGGTCCCACCACGGGCCGCCGACGGCCCCGCCCTGCGGGGCTTGACGGTGACATCGGACGCCGCGTCCGAATCGGACTCGGACGACGACTCGTCCTCGGACGAGTCGACCCCGGCCTCCGGGTCCGACGCGGCGCTCACTCGGGGATCACCCACCGGTGCGTCATCCGACTCCGAGTCTTCGTCCGAGTCGGATTCGGAGTCGCTGCCGGAATCAGCCTCGTACCCGGCCTCTGCCGTGCCCGAGCTGCTGCTCGACTCCGCGTCGGCTGTGATGTCGCTGCCCGGCGGCAGCGGAATGTGCGCGGGCAGACGCGCCGGCGGGTTCGCCGACATGGCCAGGAAGCCGTCCGGGACGTCGATGACGAGCGTGCCGGCCGGGCCGGACACGTAGACGGTGACGTCGTAGCGGTACTGGTAGTAGCTACGCACCGACTCGACGTTGCGCTCGGAGACGTCCCCGATCGACAGCTCGCCACCAGCCTCCCGGGACTGCTCGACGGTGAATGGGGCGTCCGTGCCGAGCCGTACCCCCTTTGCGACGTCACCCCGGCCGGACGGCCCCAGCGTCACCGTGGTCCTGGACCCGCTGCTGGTCCCGGCGCTGGGCGACGCCTCCTTCTGCCCGTACCTGCGGCCTTTCTTCCGGACGGTGAGCGGCTCACCGGTCGACGACTCGTAGTACTGGACGGCCCGAATGTCAATATTGACGGTGATGTCGGTTCCGGGGATTCGGTACCCGTCGTCGAGTAGATCCCACACCCGGGACCGCATCGTCGACCCGTCGGCGTGGTCGCCGAGCGCCAGAGCGACCACGCTGTGCCACGGCAGGCCCGGAACCCGGCCGTTGATCACCGACGTCGGCGAGAGTTGTGCCGGCAGGGTGGTCAGACCGGCGAACGCGCGCACCAGTTGGGCGACCTTCACCAACGTCCAGGGGTGCAGGGACTGGTCCGCGAGCAGGTCCCGGTTCGCCTGCGGACGGCTCGCCGGCGGGGTGCCCCAGTGCACCGGCGGCGCGGCGGGGAACCCGGCAGGTCGCTGCGCGGCCGAGGAGACCCACCGCCCCCGCTGGTCGGCGGTCTCGGCAAGGTACGTCGGAACCAGCAGCTTCGCCGTGCCGGTGAGCGGGGCCGCGGTGGCGCTTTCCCAGTCCCATTCGCCAAGTCGGTTGTCGAACCAGATCTGCCGAGCCCACTGTTCGCCGCCGTCACGCAGTGAGGTGGTGAGGAAGAACGTCTCGCGCAGCGTCGCGGAGATCAGCTGCATCCAGTACGGCTTGTGGTTGGTCAGTCCGATCCGTACCTCGAACTCCATCGGCTGGATGAACTGGGTGGCTCCGCCCTTGACACCGACCCGGAAAATGTCCTTGTCGTCCTGGGTGACCCCGAGGTCCGACTCGTGCTCGCGGGAGTAGGCCAGACCACCGGAGGCACCGGCGTCGGTGGCGTCGGTGGGCTTGCCGTAACCCTTGATCTTGACGACGGTCCAGGTCCACTCGTCGCCCTGGTTCTCTGACCGGGAGGACCCGTCCAACGCCTCGCCCCGCAACAGCAGGTCGACGTCGTGCCGGCTGCCGCTCGCCGTCGGCGCACCGGCGAAGCGACCGGTCACCTCGATCAGCATCATCCGCAGGTTGCGCAACGGACTCGGCACGACGAACAGCCCCCGCACGCCGGATCCGACGAGCGCGGTCCACTGGTTCTCCAACGGCATCGACGCGAACTGGGCACGCACCGCACGGCGCAGCAGGGTGTGGCGGTTGCCTGCCGGGATCAGCCCTTTCGTGCGCATGGTTTCTTCGATGAACGTCAGAACGGGGCCGGCCTGTAGCCGTTCCGGGTGGCCAAGAGCCTGCGCGAGATCCGGATCCGAGTAGATCGCGACGGGTGCCGCGGGCGCCGTCGCCGGATCGACGCCGGTCGCGGGAGCCGGCGCGTCAGTGCCGGTCACCGGAGCCGGCGGGTCGCTACCGGTCGCGGGGGTCGCCGGATCGGTTGGCCGCGCGGGCAGTGGCAGGCTCAGTTCGTCGGCGATCTCGACCGGCATCATGAAGTCGAGTCCACGCGGCACCTTGAGGTAGCCGGTGTGGGTGGTGGTGGTCGGCTGGTCCGGCCGGTCGGGCTGGAAGAGGTCCTTCAGGTCGTTCCACTCCACGATCGACGCCTCGATCAGGACGTCGCCCTGGAAGATCCCTTGGTCGCCGCCGTACGTGGCACGGCTGATGTCGGCGCTGCCGGCGCTTTCGGCGTTCTCCTCGCCGGTGGACCACTTCCGGCCGACACCGGCGATCTCGACGTCGGCCCGGCCGATCGCGGCCTCGTCCCCACCGCTGGGGTTGGGGGCCAGGTAGCTGCCGCTCGGCGCGAACCCCACCTTGTTGGAGGAACCCTTCTCGGCGCCCAGTTCGTGCTTGCCTACGCGCTTGAGGTAGTGCTCGATCTCGACCGTCCCGGAGACACGGCCAGTACCCGGCGGTACCACCCGGGCCCGGATGATCAGCACCATGTGGGAGGTGATGCCGTTGTCCAGCGAGACGATCCAGCCGCGCCCGTCGGTCAGCTCGGCGAAGTGGGCGTTGAGGTGGTTCGGGATACCGATCTGCCACAGCTCGCGTGGCCAGTTCAACGGATCGTCGAACCACTCCTGGGACTGACCGGTGGTCTGCCGGTAGAGGTCGGCTGCCAGCGCGACCAGCTCCGGCATCGTCACGAAGGCGGTCTCGACCGCGTTGACGCCGTACAGGTCGAAACGCACGAAGTCGACCGAGTCGATGTCCTCGCGCATCGCCGACCACTGCGCCAGGACGGCGGCGCCGGAGGTCAGGGTGTTCGCTCTGCGGACCTGGTCGAGGGTCAGCGGGGTGTCCGGGATGTGCTCGACCGGAGTGACGATGCCGGCCTCCGAGCCGAAGACCCAGGTGTGACGTTGCGCGCCGACCTTCGACTCGCGGATCACCAGCACGTAGGCCACACCGTAGCCGTTGTCGATGACGTCACCGGTGGTCTCCGTCCGGCGGTACGACTCGACCGACACCGACCGGTCGTCGTTGTGCCCCGCCGAGCGGCCCTTCTCCACGCTGAACGGCAGCGCGACCCGGCCCGCCTTGGCGACCGGGATCACCGGACCTCCGCTGAACGCGACGGCGACGCTCGCATCGTCGGCGATCGTCCCGGAGTGGCCGTGCGCGACGATCGTCCGGGTGTTGACGCTCATCGGGTACTGGCTGCTGTCGCGATGCTCCTCCAGGTAGACCGTCAGCATGATGTCGTAGTCCTTGCCGCCGACGGTGACGGTGAACGGGTCACCAGCCAGGTGGCGGTTGAGGTCGGCCTCCAGCGATGGACGGCCCAGCCGCTGAACGATCGTCTGAGCGGTGTCCCGGTCCAGCCGTTGCACCCCGGCGATCAGCGGCAGCGCCCGCTCGATGGTGAGGACCACCACTTCGGACCTCGGTAGCGACACCGGCACCCCCCAGCCGGTACCGCGCCGAGTCGCCAGCGCGAGCGGCTCACCCGCCGTCGGGGCAGCGATCCTCCTACCCCGGTAGTGCGGTACGGGAACCGCCGGCCGGGCTCGCGGCTGCGACGGCGGCGGGGTCGGCTGCCGCGGGTTGCCCGGCGGCGAGACGCCGAGCAGCCGGTCCAGATTCTGCCGAGGGCGGTACTGGAACGGTTCCAGTGGCCCCGGCCCGGTGCGCGTCCACCGCGTGACGCCCCGGGACAGCGCGCTACCGGCGATCGCCCGTTCGAAGCTCGCCCGCTCGGGTTCGGCCACGCCCAGTTCGGCCGGCACATCGCTCAGTGAGACGGAAGCGAGCCGCTGGCCGTCCAGTTCGGTGTGCAACGCGACCCGGTAGTGGACGAGGTAGCGTGCCTGATCGGATCGGCGGACCAGCACGACATGATTGGACACGTCGGTGCTGAGGTCCAGGGCCAGGCTCTCCCCGCCGGAGACCTTCAAGTCGACACCGAGCGTCCCGGTGGCCCGTTGGCCGGTCCGCCCGATCGTGTCGGTGCCCGGGTCGACCATGCCGATCGCCGTGAACGACGGGTCGAACGCCAGTCCGCTGGTGGCAGTCGCTTCGTCGCTCTGGCTGAGCACGACACTCATGTCGTCGCGCACCTCGACGCCGGGAGCTGAACCGATGTACTGAATCTTGGTGGGTGTGATGGTGAGGCTCAGGTTGCCGGTGAGTCCGCCGACGGACAGCGCGTCGGTGCGGACCCCGTTTGACAGCAGATGCGTGCTGCGGTTGATCAGACTGCGTTCGTTGAGCAGCTGGCGGGTGCCGGCTTCGGCGACAGCGACCCGCTGCTGCGGTGTCAACCGGCTCCTGGCGAGCTGCCGGTGCCACTGGATGACGAGTGTGGTCAGACCGATGGCGTTGAGTACCGGCCTGGCCCGGGTGACTCGCTGCCGCTCCAACTGCTGCGGCGCCGGGGTGGTCTCGCGTGCCCCCGGCCACCCGTTGTCCCGTCTGGCGTACTGCTCGGGCACCACGACCGTCAGTCCGCTCCGTTCGGGTGGCGCGGTGCCGGTGGAGCCGAACTGTCGGCCGTCGGCGTAGACGTCGAACCGCAGGCCGACGTCGAACATCTGCCGGTTCTTGACGAACATCTGCCGCCCGGCGACCAGGGTTCGGTTCTCCGTACTGGACGTGTCGAACCCTCCTTCGAGCTTGAACGGGAAATTGAACATCAGCCGGCTGATCCGTCTGGCGAAGCCACTGAGCCCAACCAGCATCAGATCCATCGGCGCGGGTATTCCTCGGTCGACCCCGCCACCGCGCGAGGTGTTCGTCGACCCCGAACCGAAGACCACCTTGTACGGGGCCGGTCCGGTCCGGGTCCGCTGGTGTGGCCGGCCGTTGTCGATGACCGGCCGGATCCAGACAAGCCGGTCACCGGCCTGTACGGTGATCCCCTGCGCGAGGACCCGGTCCCACTTCTCGAGGAACTCGCTGTATCGCTCGTCGATGAACGGGTCCGGGGTGTTGTCCGCCGGCCCATCCGTCGGCGTGGGCGGCAACGGGGGCGCGGTATACAGGTCGATCAGCGCGGCGCGGACCGCCCGGCGGATCGCGTCCCGCTGGCCGGCCGAAAAGATGGCGGATGTCGGACCGGACACAAGGTCATGCAGAAGTCGGCCGACGACGTCCTCCGGCCGCTGGCCGGGTGGGGGTCCTGCCTGGTAGGCGTACATCTGGCCGAGCGCACCGTCGAACTGGGTGTACCAGGGCAGAGCGGGTGGCTCGGCGAACAGTTCCGGCAGGTCCAGGTCATCCGGAAAGTCATCCGGCTCCTCGGCGGGCGGCTCCGCAGGCGGCTCCGCGAACAACGCCGGCAGGTCCAGGTCATCCGGGAAGTCATCCGACCTCTCGGACGGACTCCCCGCTCCGCTACCGATTTCGTCGCCCTCACTCCACTCGTCGTCGGCTTCGGACGCGTCCGAATCTTCGACGTGGGGCGGTAGCGCGCCCGACATGACCGGTGGCCGGCGTACCTGCGGACGGACCGTGTCGCCGTCGTCGCTGGCCTCGTGGTCGGAGTCGTCGTCCTCGCTGGTCTCACCATCCGAGTCGGGCTCGGATTCCGGCGCGTCGGTCGTCATGGTCCGCTGGTCCACCGGGCGCGGACGACCGGCCGGATCGTCGAGTTCGATCCCGCGCTGTCCGGCGGCCGTCGGGCGGTCGACCGGGGTGGGAGCCTGCGACGTGGTCGGCGGACGGTTCGCAGCGGCCGGCGGCTGCTTCGGCGCACGTGGCGCGTACTCGTCGGCGGCGGGCCGGACCGGCCGGTCCACGCCGTGATAGCCGCCGTCCTCGCCGACCGGCCCGATAAGGACGTCCAGCAGATCCAGATGGCGCTGCCGCAGGCCACCGTCGCGCCACAGGTGCCACTTGTCGGCCGGCGTCGCCACGTCGTCGCCGGTGGGCTTGGGCGCGGTGAAGTCGCCGAGCAGGCTACCGGGGATCGACCCGCTGCCGGACCTGTCATCACGCAGGCCCAGTTGGTGAGCGAGTTCGTGGGTGTAGTACTCCGCCTGCGCGTCGGCCCACCACGAGTACTGGTGCATCTCCTGGTCCCGGTCGACCAGGTTCACCGTCAGGTGTGCGCTGTCCGGTGAGTCGGCGCGCAGCACGGTGACATGCAGGCGGTCGCCGTTGCCCAACTGATGGCCGGGACTGTTCAGGTGCTCGCGCACACCGGAGGCGAGTCGGTCGTGGACAGCGTCGACGCCGGCCGGCCCCGCCCCGGTGCTGTCGTCGATCCACACCCGGACTTCGAGATCGGTGAACCATTGACCGTCGTGGAACACCCGCCGCGCGTCGAAGCCGGACCGTACGACCAGCTGCTGCTCACCGTCGGGGCCGAACCGGTGGACCGGATCGCCCCAGGAGTGCGCGCGCACCCCGACGCTCGCGTTGTCCCTGGCTGACGTCCAGGCGGCGTCACCCGGGAGCGGTGGTGGCGTCACCGGTGTGACCACCGGGGATGGTGGCGGCTCCGGTGGGGTGACCGTCGGCTGGTCTGACACGTCGGCCCCGTGCCGAACCGGGTCGGCTCGTACCAGGGCCTGGGCCGCCTGATCAGCGGGCGGCTCGTACGAACCACCCGGAGGTACTGCTGACGCAGCGTTCGGGACGGCCGGCCCAGCGGTGACGAGCGGCGCCGGCGGCGGTACCGGGCCTGGAGACGGCGGCGGTACGGAAGGCGCCAGGGGGTCCGGAATCGTGGCGGGGCCGACCACTGGCGGCCGGGGCGCTCCCGCCGACGCGGATGGCCCCGGCTCGGGGCGGTGATCGGATCCGTTGATCAGGCTCGGGCGATCGGGCCGGTCAGGTGTCCGCTCCCCCACCGGGCCAGGGCCGGGCACCTCGCCTGCGCTCTTCTCGTCGGCCACCGGACTCTGGCCGGACGGCGGCGGGGGCGGCGGCTGCGACGTCCCGCCAGGCGGCGGGCCGGTGGTGCCGCCTCCGACGACCGGCACCGGGCCGAAGGTCAACTGGCCGAGCCAGTTGCCGAGCGGCTGCGCGACCTTGATTTCGGTGATGCTCTGCAGGACCGCGGCGGTCGCCGCGAGCCCGGGCATTCCCGGGTCGATGTCGACCCTGCCGTAGACAGCCGCCCCGGAGATCACCTCGCCGAGGGTCTCGCCGATCGCCGTTCCAACGGCCACCGACGTCAGGATGATCGGTAGCCGCAGGTGACGTACCGGTGATGGTCCGCCGCCGGTACGCGGGCCCGGACCAGGTCCGCCGGTCGGGCCCGGTCCGGGTCTTGGACCTGAGCCATCAGGACCACTGGCCCCGTCCCGTTTCACCGGCGGCGGGACCTTCTCGCCGAGTCCGCCGATGCCGGGTCGCGGCCCGCCGCCCGGCGGGTCGAGGTCGAATCCCCCTGGGCCGTCGCGACCCAGTCGCGGTGGTGGCAGGAACTTGCGCAGCAGGCTGTCGGTGATGACGTGCTGGAACAGGCCGGAGAAGTAGCCGCTGACGAATGACGACGCGCCGTGCTTGTCGTTGAAGCCCCCGCGGTTGCCCTTCTTGATCTGGTAGTCCTGCACGCCGTACGACATGCCGGTCTCGATGACGCCGTCGATCGGGCCGTAGATGAACACTCCCTGGGTGACAGTCTTGAACCAGGGCGAGTTGATGAAGGACTTGAACCAGGGGGTGTTGACGACGGTCTTGAACAGCGGCGACGAGGTGATCCGCAGGATCAGCCGTTGGATGCCCAGGCGGATCAGCATCCGGGTGATGGCGAACTTGACCGGTAGCAGGGCGGTGGACAGCCCGAAGCTGAAGTAGGCCATCGCTGCGGCGATCGCGATCTCGACGAGCAGCACGATCAACTCGGCGATGATCATGAGCTTCATGTACTCGGCTTCGGTGGCGACCTCGCTGGCGAACGCCGCCAGCGCACGTGCCTGCTCGGCCGCGCCCTCCAGCACGGAGATGTCGCCGGAGACAAACTGTTCCATGTGCATGGCGAAGGCTTCGGCGGCCTGCCCGTCGAAGGACCGGCGGACGCCGGCCACCAGGAACTCGACGTGGCCCTGCAGCTCACCGAGATCGCCGGCGACCTCGAGGTAGAGGTCCTCAACGGTCCGCAGGATGTCCTCGTTGATGTCCGGCATCCGGGAGCCGGTGAGGACCATGAACAGGTTGTTGACCTCGTCCGAGGGCTGGATCGCCACCGGTCACCCCGCTGGTGGTGAACTCACCACCGGCGACCTGCGCCGCCGGCGTCCACCTCGCCCTGGTCGAAGATGTTGCTCACCTGCTGGCCGTTCTCGTCGGTCATCAGCAGCACGCCACGGACCTGTTTGACGAGGACCTTCAGGTTGTCGGTCGGTCCATCGACCTTGGAGCGGTAGGTCTGGGCGATCTCGTCGCCGGTGTTGCCCGCGCCGGCGAGGTTGAGCTCGTGGATCTGCTCGATCGTGTCGCCGAGCCGCGCCAGGACCTGCTCGGCCTGGCCGAACCGCGCGAACCGGTTCCGCAGGTCCGAAGGAACCACCAGCTCAGACACGCGACTCCCCCGACCGACATCGGGCCACCGGACGCCCGGCCGGCAGCGCTGCGGCAACTCTGCACGGTCAACGTGACAGATCACCTACCAGCGGCGCCAGTGGGCATCTCCCTAGTTCCGACCCCGGGGGTCGGCGTCGAGTCCGCCGGCGGCGCGGGCGGCGCGGCGGATCGGGCCGAGCAACTCCTCCAGCGGGTTGTCACCGACCATGGTGTCCCGGATGCCGGTTCCGCGTTCGACGAACGACCGCACCACCTGATCGGTTTCGGCCGCCATCTTCTCCCGGGCCTGCCGGTAGGCGCCGAGGATCGCCTTGGCCAGGTCGGGGCCGGCCATCGACCGGTACGCGGCGCCGTGGAACTCGATGTCCTGCACATCGCCCTGCGCACCCACCACCACGGTGATCGCCCGGTCGGCAGTGGTGACCGAAGCGTTGCGCTCCAGTAACGACCGCTGCATCCGGGCCAGGTCCTCCTGGTAGCGACGGACCTCTGCCATGCCCTGTTCGATCCGGGCCTCCCACGCGGAGGTCATCAGCCGCCCAGGATGTTGGTGCCGCGACGATCCGAGTCGATGTGGATGTTCTGCATGTCGCCCAGCGCGAGCGCACCCTTGCCGAACGAGTTCTGCATCTGGGCGTCGGCCTGCGAGACGGCGACCTTGAACGCGTCCCACTGGGGGCGGGAGCCGTCGGCGGCGAAGGTCTGCTCGAACGGGGTCAGACCCTGCATGAGCTGCTGCATGGCGTTACGCATCTGAGTCGTCGCCTGCACCATGTCGTCGATGGCCTGACTGAGGCCCGGGTGGTTCAGGTGGATGTCGGCCACGGCCACTCCTTCGGTGAACAGACCGGCTGGTCGCCTCAGGCCCGGACACTACGGCGTACCCAGGCGGCGAGGCCAGCGTCGGGCGACATCCGGACCGCGAACTCTAGTGACCACCCCAGGCTTGTGCCCGCTGTCGTGGAGCCCGCCGCACCCGCCGGTATCCTGGTGCGCGAAACGATATTCCAGGTACGGTCCGCGGCGTCGGGGCCACCATAAGGCGTCCGGTCCACGACAACGTGACGGGACGGCGATGCCCGCGTGACGCGCCAGGTGTTGACGGTCGACCCGTCCCGCCCCGGGGGCCACCGCACGATCACCGACGCTCTCCGCGCCGCCCACGCCGGCGCGTTGATCACGGTCGCCGCGGGTCAGTACGACGAGCGGCTGTCCATCACGACCGTGGTCACCATCGTCGCCGCCGACGGACGTGGTTCGGTGCGGATCACCACCCGCACCGGCCCGGTGGTCCGGGTGCTCGGCGAGGCCGTCAAGCTGTCCGGCCTGGTCCTGCAGGGACAGGATGCCGAGAGCGCCACCCTGGAAGTCCTGCGCGGTCAGGTGGAGACGGACGACTGCGAGGTCGTCGGCGCCGGCTGGACGGCGGTGCTGGCCGCCAACCAGGGCGCGGTGGCGATGCGCGGCTGCCGGGTGGTCAACCCGGAAGGCGCCGGGGTGGTCGACACCTCCGGCGCAGGCAGTGTGCTGGAGGACTGCGTCGTCGAGCACGTCGGCACGTCGGCGCTGGTGATCGCCGAACGCGGCGATCCGGTGGTCCGCCGGTGCGTGCTGCGCGACGCCCGCGGCAACGGCATCTGCGCCAACGGGCAGGGCCGGGGGTTGATCGAGGACTGCGAGGTGTCGGCGACCGACAAACCGGCGATCGCTCTCGAACAGCAGTGCACCACGCGGATCCGGCGGACTGCCGTCCGGGACACCGACATCGGTGTCTACGTGACGAGCAAGTCCCGGGTGACGCTGACCGACTGCCAGATCAGCGACACCCGTAGCCACGGCATGGTCCTCGGTGACGTCTCCGACCCGGTCGTGGACGGGCTGCGGATGGACCGTCCCGGCGGTCACGGCATCTGCGTGGTCGAGCAGGCCCGGGGCACCTTCAACCGGTGTGAGGTCACCGAGGCACGACTGGACGGGCTGTTCGTGAAGGGCGCCGCCGGGCCGGTGCTGACCGACCTGACCGTACGGCGGTCCGGCGGCTGCGGCGTCGCGGTGCTCGAGCGGGCCAACCCGCAGTTGCACCGGTTGACCGTCGACCAGGGCACCGGGGCGGCGGTACGGGTCGACGACTCGGCGACCCCGCTGCTGCGCGACTGTCGACTGACCGGGACCGACGGTCCGGGTCTGCTGATCGAGGGCGGCGGTCAGGGCCGGATCGAGGGCGGTGAGATCGCCGACACCGGGGACGATGGAGTACGGGTCACCGGCTCGGCGCACCCCCGGCTGACCGCGGTGACCGTCCGCAACGTGGCCCACAACGGCGTGTCCGTCGCGGGACGGGCCCGGGTGACCGTGACCGACTGCGAGTCCACCGGAGCCGGCGGGCACGGGATGCTCGCCGACGAGCAGGGGCAGCTGGTCGCCGACCGGAGTCGCAGCCTGCGTAACCGTCGGCACGGTGTACAGGTCGCCGGCGCGGCCCGGGTGTCACTCACCGGCTGCACGGTAAGTGAGAACAGCGGCGACGGTGTCCGGGTCGACAGCGCCGAGCCGGTGACGTTGACCGACTGCCAGCTGACCGGCAACCGGGGTGCCGGCCTGCGCGAAGGCGTCGGCGCCGCCCGGGTCAGCGCCGACAACGTGGTGGACCGCGACAACGAGTCGGCCGCTGCCACCGGCCCCGACGGGCTCCCAGCGGACTCCGGCCCGGGCGACAGTCCGCTGCGGCAGTTGCAGGCCATGGTGGGGCTGCCGACGGTGAAACGGCAGCTGACCAGCCTCGTGGACCTGAACCGGATGGCCCAGCGGCGGCGGGCCGCCGGTCTGCCGGTGCCACCGACCAGCCGGCACGTGATCTTCGCCGGCCCCCCGGGCACCGGCAAGACCACCGTCGCCCGGCTCTACGGTGGCATCCTCGCCGAGCTCGGTGTGCTGCGCAGCGGGCACCTGGTCGAGGTCGGCCGGGGCGATCTCGTCGCGCAGGTGATCGGCGGCACGGCGATCAAGACCACCGAGGTGTTCACCGCCGCGCTCGGCGGGGTGCTGTTCATCGACGAGGCGTACACGTTGACCGCGCAGGAGTCCACCGGCGGGCACGACTTCGGTCGGGAGGCGGTCGACACCCTGGTCAAGCTGATGGAGGACCACCGCGACGAGGTCGTGGTGATCGCCGCCGGCTACTCCGACGACATGCGCCGGTTCGCCGCGTCCAACCCCGGGCTGGCGTCGCGGTTCAGCCGGACCATCACCTTCGACGACTACACCAGCGACGAGATGGTGACGATCGTCGGCCGACTCGCCGAACAGCACCGCTACCGGCTCGGGCCGGGCACCGCCGAGGCGCTCACCGCCCACTTCGACCGGATGCCGCGGGACCGGACGTTCGGCAACGGTCGGACCGCCCGGCAGACCTTCGAGGAGATGGTGGACCGGCAGGCCGGCAGGCTCGCCGCCCAGCCCGACGTGGACGGCGACGAGCTGACCACGCTGCTGCCGCCCGACGTCGGCGAGCAGCACACCGCCGGGCCGGACCCGGCGGACGCGCCCGGCCCGGTCGAGCGGCTGCGTGGCATGACCGGTCTGCAGGGGGTGAAGGACGCCGTCGAGGATCTGGTCAACCTGCTGGCGGCGGCCCGGATGCGCCGCGCCGCCGGGCTGCCCGCGATGTCGATCGACAACCATCTGGTGTTCGCCGGGCCACCCGGGACCGGCAAGACGACCGTGGCGCGACTCTACGGGGAGCTGCTGACCTCACTCGGGTTGTTGCGGACCGGGCAGCTGATCGAGGTCGCCCGGGCGGACATCGTGGGTCGCTACATCGGTCAGACCGCGCAGCTGACCCAGGAGGCGTTCGAACGCGCCCGGGGCGGGGTGCTGTTCATCGACGAGGCGTACACCCTGACCTCGGCCGGCGGCGCGATCGCCGACTTCGGTCAGGAGGCGGTCGACACGCTGCTGAAGCTGATGGAGGACCACCGCGACGACGTCGTGGTGATCGCCGCCGGCTACTCGACGCAGATGCGTCAGTTCCTGGCATCGAACCCCGGGCTGGCGTCCCGGTTCAGCCGGACCATCACCTTCGACAGCTACTCGGACGACGAGTTGGTGGCCATCGTCGAACAGGCTGCGGCCGCCGACGGGTACGAGTGCGATCCGCGGACCGTGTCGGCGCTGCGGGAGCACTTCGCCGCCGTACCCCGGACCGAGACGTTCGGCAACGCCCGGTACGCGCGGACGCTGCTGCAGGCCATGGTGACCCGGCAGGCCGGCCGGCTGCTCGCCCGGCCCGGGGCCAGCGTCGACGAGCTGCGGCTGCTGCTGCCCGACGACCTTCCGCAACGCGTCGGCGTCGGCTGAGCGGGCCCGGCGCTGGCTGCCGGGCCCGGTGGATCGGGCCCGGTCAGCCGACCGGGTCCGTCGGCGGGTCGGGCTCGATGAGTGCCGTCTGCACCTCGGTCACCCGCCGCCGGGTGATGTGCTGCGCCCGGCCGGTCGGCAGCACCCGGGGCCGGACGTTGTTGAACAGCATCCCTTCGGCCGGTGGGCAGGACAGCAGCAGGGCCGGGCTGTTGACCTCCATCAAGGTCCGCAGCAGCGGGTCCATCATGGCCCGGGACAGGCCGTTTGCGCTGCGCGCCACCACCAGGTGCAGGCCCAGCTCCGTGCCCTGGGCCAGGAACTCCAGCAACGGGCCGAACGGGTTGGCCCCGGACGAGTTGGACACCATGTCGTAGTCGTCGACCACGAGGTAGAGTTCCGGGCCCTGCCACCAGTCACGGCGACGCAGTTGAGCCGGGGTGATGCTGGAGTCGGGCAGTCGCTGGCGCATCGCCCGGGCCACCGACTCGACCATCTGCTTGATCCCGGACGCCGACACGCCGTAGCCGAGCTGGTGCTCGGTGGGGATGGCGTCGTAGAGGCCGCGTCGCACGTCGACCGCCATCACCCGGGCCTCGTCCGGGCGGTACCGGGCCACGACGGCTGCGGTGACCAGCCTGAGCAGATTCGTCTTGCCGGTCTCGGCGTCACCGGCGACGACCAGGTGCGGGTTCTCCTCGAAGTCGTGCCACTGCACCCCCAGGGTCTGCCCCTCCCAGCCGAGCGGCACCCGCAGCGACCCGTCCGCCGCCGGCAGCCGGTCGGCGGTGAGCACCACCGGCAGCATCCGTACCGCCGGGGCCCGCCGGCCCGGCCAGGCCGCGTGGACCGCGTCGACGGTGGCGGCCACCCCGTCACCCGGGTCACCGGCGTCGCGGACCAGATGCGACAGCCGCGGCAGCGCGGTCAGGAAGTGCAGTTTGGTCTCGGTGATGCCCCGGCCGGGGATCTTCGGCACGGTCTGCGCGACCCGCATGTTGACCATCGAGTCGACGGCGTCGCCGAGCCGCAGTTCGAGCCGGGTGCCGAGCAGGTCCCGCAGGTTGGTGGAGATCTCACCCCACCGGGCCGCCGCCACGACCAGGTGCACGCCGTAGCTCAGCCCACGGGACACGATGCTGGTGAACGCCGGGGTGAGGTCGATCAGGTCGTGCCGGACGGTGGCCCATCCGTCGACGACCAGGAACACGTCACCGTGCGCCTCGTCCGGGAACTCGCCGGCGGCGCGCCGGCGGCGGAAGTCGACCATCGAGTCCACTCCGGCGGTGGCGAACAGCCGCTCCCGGCGGCTCATCACCTCTAGGACCTCCGCGATGGTACGGCTGATCCGCTCACTGTCGAGCCGACCGGCGACCCCGCCGACGTGCGGCAGTCGGGCGACGCCGGAGAGCAGGCCGCCGCCGAAATCCAGGCAGTAGATCTGGACCTCGTCCGGGGTGTGCGACAGGGCCAGGCTCATGATCAGCGTACGGAGCAGGGTGCTCTTGCCGCTCTGCGGCCCGCCGGCGACGCCGACATGTCCCCCGGCCCCGGCGAGGTCGACGGTGAGCAGGTCCCGTCGCTGGTCGAAGGGGCGGTCCACGACCCCGACCGGGACGGACAGCTGGGCCGGATCCGGGCGGCGGCGCCAGGTCAGCCCGCGCGCCGGGTCGGTGGTCAACGCCGGCAGCAGGTCGTCGAGGGACGGCGGGTCACCCAACGGCGGCAGCCACACCTGGTGCGCCGGCGGACCGCTGTCGCGGAGCCGGTCCAACGCGGTCTCCAGCAACGACGGCGCCTCGTCGTCGGTGCCGGACTCGCCGGAATCAGGTTCTGTCGGCGGTGGTTGGTCGGCGCCGGGCGGGTCGACCCAGCCGCTGCGGTAGGGCAGCACCCCGGTCGCGACGCCGGCTCCCGGGTCGGAACGACGGGCCGGCCGGTACCGGCCCGAGACGTAGGCCGCCTTGAACCGCACCATCGTCGTCACATCGGTCTTGAGGAACCCGTTGCCCGGCTGCGACGGCAGCTCGTACGCGTCCGGCACGCCGAGGACGCCACGACTCTCCATCGCGGAGAAGGTCCGCAGACCGATCCGGTACGACAGGTGCGACTCGAGCTGGTGCACCCGGCCCTCGTCGAGCCGCTGCGAGGCCAGCAGCAGGTGCACGCCGAGGCTGCGACCGAGCCGGCCGATCATGACGAACAGGTCGATGAAGTCCCGGTGCGCGGCGAGCAGCTCGCTGAACTCGTCGACCACCACGAACAGGCTGGGCAGCGGGGCGAGTGCCGGGTCGGTACGGGCGCGGCGGGCCGCGTAGTCGGCGGCGGAGGTCACCCCGACCCGGCGCAGCACCTCCTGGCGGCGGACGATCTCGCCGTTGAGGGCGTCCTCCATCCGGCCGACCAGCGCCTCCTCATCGGCGAGGTTGGTGATCACCGCCGAGGTGTGCGGCAACTGGTCCAGCCCGAGGAACGTCGCCCCGCCTTTGAAGTCGACCAGGATGAAGTTGAGCTCCTCCGACGAGTGGGTCAACGCCAGCCCGAGCACCAGGGTGCGCAGCAGCTCCGACTTGCCGGACCCGGTGGCGCCGATCAGCAGCCCGTGCGGGCCCATCCCGCCGCGTGCGGACTCCTTGATGTCGAGTTCGACGGCGCGCCCGTCGGCGGACACCCCGATCGGGACCCGCAGCCGGCGTTCGGCCGGCCAGAGCCGCCACAGCTGCGCCGGCTCGTGCCGGTTCAGGTCGGCGATGCCGAGCATGGAGGTCAGTTCGACGTCGGCGGTCAGCGCCTCCCCGCCGTCCAGCCCTCCGCTGAGTCGCAGCGGGGCGAGCGCGGTGGCGAGCGCGGTGGCGGTCGCCGGGCCGAGCCGGGTCGGGCGGCCCAGCACGGTCACCCGTTCGGACTGGTCGGGGGCGGCGGTGACGGATTCGACCTGCTGCGCAGAGATCCGCAGCCAGAGCGTCTGTGCTCCGGTGCGCCACGGCAACGCGCCGACCAGGTCCAGCACCGTGACGTTGCGGTACCCGTCGTACCGGATCCGGTGGTTGTCGGGTACCTCGACGCCGTCGAGCAGAACGACGACGTACGGCTCGTCGACACTGGCGACCGCTTCGGCGGTGAACCCGCCTCGGGCGGCGAACTCCTCACCGAGCAGACGTTCCAGGTCGGCCACCCGGTCGGTGAACAGCCGGACCGGGCCGGCACCGTCGTCGTCGGCCGGGTGCAGAGCGTGTGGCAGCCACTTGACCCACTCCCACCGTTGGCGCACCGCGCCGTCGGCGACGACGACGATCCGGGCCTCCTCCGGCCCGTGGAACACCGCCAGTTCGGCGAGCAGGGCCCGCACGAGCGCCACGGCGGTGGGCCGGTCGCCGTGCAGCAGCACCCGGGCGTAGCGGGCGAGCGTCACGGTGATCGGCTGGTCCGGCACGGTGCGGTACGCCTCGACGAAGCGTCGCAGCGCGTGGGCGGACAACGGTTCGAGGTTCTCCACCGGTTTGGTGTGCAGCGGGTGGAAGCGCAGCCCGAGTGGCTGCACACCGGTGGCCACCCGGACCTCGGTGAAGTCGTCGTGACTCGGTCGACGTTCCCACATCCGGGAGGTGCCGACGAAGTTCGGCAGCGCCTGCGGATCCGGGTGGCGCCACTGCTGGGCCCGATGGTGGCTGATCACGGCGGCTCGCACCTGCCGGCGGATCCGGCTCAGGTAGCTGAGGTAGTCGCGCCGTTCGCCGTGCAGCTGTCGTTTCCGGTCGCGTGCGGTCCGGACCACCTGGCTCAGCACCATGGCCAGGGCGGCGATCAGGATCAGGCCCACCGCGAACACGGTCAGGCCGGCACCGCCGCCGCCCACCGGCCGCAGGAAGATGATCACCATGCCGAGTGAGGCGAGCGCCATCGGCAGGTAGCTCAGCATCTGTGACAGGCCGCTGACCGGCTCGGGAAGCTCCGGTGGCTCCTGGAGGGTCATGTCACCCTCGACGGCTTCCGGTCCTGGTGGCCGCGGCGGCCGTCGGATCAGCAGCGTGCTCACCGCGCCATCCTGCGCCGCGACCCGCCGGCAGGCCAGAAGGCCACGATTGTCTGGGGATCCACCCAGTCTCCGATGGACCGGTTGGACAATGCCGCGACCGTGGCACTATCCAGTGTGATACCGGCACGGTTCACGGAAAGGCCTACCTCTGGTGGCAGACGTCGACACCCTGTGCCGACTGGTCGTCGTGGTGCCCTCGGGGCGGGTCGAGTTGGCGGTGCCGACCGACGTGGTGGTCGCCGAGGTGCTGCCGGCCGTGGTGCGCCTGGGCGGCGAGGACCTCGCCGAGGCGGGCATCCCGCACGGCGGTTGGGCGCTGCAGCGGCTCGACGGCAGCCGGCTCGACGGGGAGCAGACCCTGCGCCAGGCCGGCCTGGTCGACGGCGAACAGCTGCACCTGCGGCCGTACTACGCCGAGATCCCGGCGGTGCACTTCGACGACATGGTCGACGGGGTGGAGACCACCATGGCCGACCGCCCCGACACCTGGCGGCCGGCGTGGACCAGGGCGCTGCTGCTGGCCTGGTTGGGCGGCGCGCTCGTGCTGCTGCTGGTCCTGCTGGCCGGGGCAGGCCGGCCGGGGACGTTCGCGACGCTGGCCGTCGGCGTGATCGGGCTCGGCGTGGCCGCCGCGGTGGCCCGGGCCCGGGTGCATCCGGCGGCGGCCGGCGTGCTGGCCTGCGGCGGTACGGCGTACGTCGCGGTCGGGGTCACCGTCTTCGCGCCGGGTACCGGGGCCGCCCTGCTGCTGGCCGGACTGTCGGTGGTGGCGGCGGCACTGGTCGCGGTGCCGGCCGTCGGATCCCGTACCGCGCCGGTGTTCGCCGCCGGGTGCCTGGCGGGCACCCTGGCGGCGCTCGGCGGGGTCACCCTGCTGGTCGGCGCCACCGCCGCAGGTGCGGCGGCGATCGTCGCCGTGACCACGGTGGTGGTCGACTCGCTGCTGCCGGCCACCGCGTTCCGGCTGTCCGGGCTGCGGATGCCGATGCTGCCGACCGACGCCGGCCAGTTGGCCGACGAGGTCGACCCGTTGCCGGACACCGGTGTCCGGCGACGCACGGCCCGCGCCGACGTGTTCCTCAACTGGCTGTACCTGGCCAGCGGCACGGTGGCCGGCGCCTGCCTGTTCGTGCTGGCCGGGCAGGACGGCTGGTGGACGTTCACCCTCACCGCGGTGCTCACGCTGCGGCTGCTGCTGCACGCCCTGGTGCTGCGGGCCCGCTGGCAGCGGCTGGCCGCCGTCGTACCGGGCAGCGGTGCGGTGGTGCTGATCCTGCTCGACCTGGTGGCGCGGACCGGCCAGGTCGGTTTCCTGGTGATCGTCGGCGTCCTGCTCGCCGTCTCGGCTGGGCTCGTCGTGGCCAGCCACTACGTTCCCGGCCGACGGTTCGTGCCGTACTGGGGACGGGCGGCGGACCTGGCGCACACCGTGGCGGCCGCGGTGACGGTGCCGCTGATGCTCCAGGTGCTCGGCCTGTACGGCCTGATCCGCAGCGTGATGGGCTGACCGGTGCAGTCCCGGCGCGACCAGGTCCAGGCGCACATGTTCATGATGAGCCGGCTGTCGGCGGCGTTGCTGCGCTCGGCACCGGACCACCCGGACCAGCCCACCGGGCGGTCGCTGCGCGGCATGGCCGGCGGTCTGGCCATCGCGTTCATCGTGGCGGTGCTGGTCACCATCGTGACCGTCCTGTTCCCGCCGGCCCGCGAGGTCAACTGGCGGGTCAACGGCGCGGTCGTGGTCGACCTCGACACCGGGGCCCGGTACCTGTACGCCAACGGCGTGCTGCATCCGGTGGCGAACCTGACGAGTCTGCAACTGCTGCTGGGCAACCAGCCGTCGGTGGTGACGGTCGGCGGCGCGGCGCTGGCCGGCACCCCTCGCGGCGTACCGCTGGGAGTGGTCGGCGTGCCGGAGCGGTTGCCGGACGCCGCCGGGTTGAGCGTGGCGCCCTGGCTGGCCTGTGCGGGTCGCACCGGTCCAGGAGACGATGCCGCGCCGCGGTTCACCCTGGAGATCGCCGCGACGCGGGCGGTCGAGCCGCTCGGCGGTGACGCGGCGCTGGTCAGCGCCCCGGACGGCAGCGTCCATCTGCTGGTCGGTGAGACCCGGCACCTGATCGACTCGGACAGCGGCGCCCGGGAGGCGTTGGGGTACGGTGCCGCAGCGACTCGTCCGGTACCTGCCGAGTTCCTGCGGCTGTTGCCGGCCGGACCCGACCTGACACCACCGGACGTGCCCGGCCGGGGGTCCGCCGGGCCGACGCTGGCCGGCCGGGACACCCGCGTCGGCCAACTGTTCAGCGGGCCGGGCGGCACGGCGTACCTGCTCACCGCCGACGGCCTGGCGCAGTTGACCCCGACGGTGCTGGCGCTGCTGATCGGTGACGCCCGTACCCAGGAGCAGGCGTACGACGGGGCCACCCCGGAGTTGGTGTCGCTCGGCGCGAGCGACGTCGCCGACCACCGTTCGGCTGCTCCGCTGGGCACCCGGATCGACGCGCTGCCGCCGGCTCCGCCCGCGCTGATCGACCTGGTCGGTGTCGATCTGTGTGCGAGCGTGTCGGCCGATCAGGAGCAGCCGACGCTGACCCTGGTCACCGCGGAACCGCTGCCGGCCGCCTCGGGTGGCGTCCCGAGCGGTGGCACGCTGCCGGCCGGCGTGGTGCCGGGGTGCGGCCAGGTGGACCAGGTGGCGGTACGCGGAGACACCGGAGTGCTGCTGCAGACCGCCCCGACGGCCGACTGGTACCTGGTGGCCGACAACGGCGTACGGTACCCGTTGGGTGCCGACGGCCCGGCCGGCGAGTTGGGCTACCGGGGAGTCCAGGTGGGACGGCTGCCGGCGGCCCTGGCCGATCTGCTGCCGACCGGCCCGCTACTGGATCCGCAGGCGTACCGCGACGGCGGCACACCCGCCGCGCCGCGCCGACCCGACTGCGGCTGAGCCGCGTGGTCGACGAAGGTCGATCGTGCCTGATCGGCGAAGGCTGATCGCTGGCGGTCAGCGGGTGGCCTCACCGCTGGCGGCCGAGTCGGCGCCCCAGGTGTTCTCCTCGCCCCGGATCGTGTCCTCCATCGTCGGCACCCGGGTCGCGGCCAGTCCTGCTTCGCGGGCGTCGCCGACCGGCAGGTCACTGGCGGCGTCCTTGGCGGTCCGGGCGGTGGCCGCCGACCGCTGCGGGTTGCCGGCCAGCACGTTCACGATGTCCTCGGCCGACACCGGCTGTTCCTCGACCGGCTCGGTCGGTTCCCACGGCCAGCCGCGCGGCTCGTCGCCCTTGCGCCGGCCGGCCTTGCTGCGGGCCTGGTCGATGTCCTCACGCAGCGGGTACGGGGTGCGGCTACGCGGCTGGTCCTGGCCGCCACCACCGCCGCCACCGGCACCACCGGGCGGTGGCATATAGGGCGGGTAGCCGCCCTCGCCGGCCGGGTTGCCGGCGGCACCCACCGGGCCGAGCCCGGCGCCCGCCGCAGCGGTCGGGGCTGTCGGGGACTGGGCGGACGGCTGGTCGCCAGCGGTCCCGCCTGGGGGGTCGACGACCCCGTCGCCAGCGGCGGGCAGCAGGGTGCCGGGTCCGGACGGCGGGATCACCGTGCCGGACCCGGACGGCGGCAGTAGCGCCCCCGGGTCGGGGCGGGGGGTGTCCAGGCTGAAGTCGTCACGGCCGCCGACCAGGTCGGGGCGGGGAGTCGGGCTCGGCGGCGGCAGGTTCGGCGGGACGACCGTCCCGGGCGGGGAGACGCCGCCACCCGGGGTCAGCCAGTCCACCGGGGTGCGGGTGCCGCCGTCGGTGACCAGGTCGTAGCCGCCCTCGCCGTCCGGCACCAGCTCCAGTCCGTCGACCGTACGGCGGGTCCCGTCCGGACTCACCAGGTCGACGCCGCCGTCGCCGTTGGGCAGCAGCCGCACCCCGTCGCTGTCGCCCGGCGCGAGGTCGAAGTCACCGACCGGTGTCCGGGTGCCGCCGTCGGTGACCAGGTCGTAGCCGCCCCGACCGTCCGGCACCAGCTCCAGGCCGCCGACGGACCGCTGCGTCCCGTCCGGGCCGACCAGGTTCAGTCCCCCGTCGCTGCCCGGCACCAGCCACATCGGGTTGCGGTCCTGCGCCAGGTCCCAGGGGGTCTGCAGGTCAGGCGGCAGGGTGTCGAACCCGCCAGCGGGGGGTTCGAGCCGGCCGGCCTGGGACGGGCTGCGGGGCGGGTCGGTCACGATCGAGGATCCGGGTGGCACCAGCACGGGTGCCCCGTCGGTGTCGCGTACCGGCTGGCCGTCCGGACCGGTGACGGTGCCGTCCGGGCCGATCCGGGAGCCGGGTGGCAGAAGAACCCCGGCGCCGTCCGCGTCGAGCACCGGACGACCGTCCGGACCGAGCACGGTCCCCTCCGGGTACTGCAGCTGCGGCGATCCGTCGCCGCGGGGCGGCTGAAAGGACTGGGTGGGTGACAGCAGGACCGGGCCGGGGTTGACGGTGGCGAACTGCTGCGGCCCGCCCGCGCCCCCGCCGAGGAGGTTCTCGTAGTCCTCCTTCTGCGAGGTCAGGTCGTTCTGAAGCCCGTCGATGACCCGCTCGTAGTCCTCCTGCATGTTGGTGACGGCGTTGCGTTGATCATCGCCCATGCCGTTGATGATCTCGTCGTACGACTCCTTCTGCGCCCGCAGATCGTCCTGCAGATCGTTGATGATCCGGTCGTAGTCGTCCTCCATCTTCTGCATCGCTTCGCGGTTGTCGTCGTTGTTCTGCGCCAGGATCTCCTCGAACTCCTCCTTTTGCGACCGCAGGTCGTTCTGGAGATCGTCGATGATCTTCTCGTAGTCCTCGACCAGATCGTCGATGGTCTTCTCGTAGTCCTCCTGGAGCCGATCGATCTCGCCCTGGCCGTTGCCACCGCCGGAACCGCTGCCGGTCGGCGGAACGAGCCGGACCTCGGGGTCGAACTTCGCGTCGGCGAACACCTCGGCGGAGGTGCCGTACTGGGTACGGATGTTGTTGAGCACGGTCGTCCCGACCGGGTCGAGAAGCTCGGTCACCCGGTTCAGCCAACGCCTCTTCGCCTCGGCGTCCACGGCGTCCCACATCGCCTGACTGCGCGGGTCGTACCGCTCCTCTTTGAAGACCGGTTTGTCGTCCTCGATCCGGACCAGGTTGTCGACCCCGTCGTAGTGGTCGTGCAACGCGTCGAACACGTGGTACGAGGGCTGCCACATCCCGTCGGAGGTGTAGAAGGCGCTGTGCCCGTCGTACAGGTCGTTGAGGGCCTTCTCCATGGCCAGCACACCGTCACCGATGGCACGCGGCACAGACGTGCCGCTGCCCGGGTTGATCTCACTGTGCACGTCACGTAGCAGCTTTTCGAACTCCCGCAGCAGCGCGGAGAACTGACCGGCCGCCGACCCTTCCCAGTGGGCGGCGTCGACGTTCAACTCCTCGGCGTACCGCTTGAACTCTCCCGCCCAGTGCTCGGCCCACTTGCCGACGCCGACGAGGACCGGCTCGGTGTTCCAGAAGGTCCGCCGGGACGCGACGTCGTTGGCGGCCGGATTGTAGTTGATCAGCGGGGTCAGCGAGATGAACAACCGCTCGAAACGCCGAATCGGGCTGTCCTTCGGCATCGACAGAACCTGGTCGTCGATCTTGACGCCAGCGACGACATAGTCGTCCGGGTCGTACGTGGTGCTGCTGAGCCCGTACTGCGAGCCGTTGGGCGGGATCGACCGGTGCTGAACGCCCTCGCCAGCGAAGAAGAAGACCGCGTAGGCGTTCAGGTCCTTGTAGGTGAGGCCACGGGAGGCGGTCGGCGGCGCGTAGTTGATGACAAACGCGTCGCCGCCGGTCACCCACTTCGGCGATTCCGGGCCCGCGACGGCATCGCGGTAGGCGATCTCCGCGTCCGACGGCACGAACAGTGAGTTCGCCAGCTCCCACTTCTGGTCGGTCGCTGGAACGCTGCCCTCGGGCACCTGAGTCGCCTCCCGCCCGCTCGGCGGTTACCGGTACAGGCTCGGCGTCGGCTGCCAGACCTCACGCACCAGGTCGAGCATCTGGGCCTCGGTCAACGCGTCCTCGGCACCGACGTCGAGCGTCTCCTTGACCTGCAGGAAGTCGTCACGCAACTTCTCGATGATGGTGAACAGGGCCTCGATGTTGCCCTTCGCACCGTCGGCCATCGCCTTGAAGTTCGTCTCCACCTGACCGACCTCGGTCATCACCCGCTCGTTGCCGGCCAGCAGGATGGTGAACGGTGCGAGGTCGGCCGGCGCGGGCGGTTCCCCGGTGTAGGCCAGCAGCCGCCGTACGTCGTCGTTGCCCCTCGCTTCGGCCAGGAACTCCTCGAAGCGTTCCCGGACGGTACCGCTGAGATACTGTTCGGTGACGGTGAAGGTCTCTTCGGCCACGGCTCAGACTCCCGCTGCTCAGGCTTCCGCCGGGTACCGGGTCAGCGGCCGACCGGTGCGAGGATGTCGTAGATCCCGTCGTCGGTGTCCCAGCTGGCACCCGTGACGCCGGCGTTGTCCTCGCCTGCGTCGATGATCTGGCCGACGAAGCCGGTCTTCTCGCCGAGATCCTGAAACTTGATCATCACATTGTTGTACGCGCTGATCCACTCGTCGAGCTTCGCCTGGAAGACCGAGCTGGAGCCTGCCTGGTAGGTCGCCCGGATCTCACCCTGGATCCGGTACGCGGTCTGCCCGGCGACGATCATGCTGCTGACGTGGTCGTCCAACGCCGCGATCGCGGTGGCGAACCCGGCGTCCTCCTTGTTGAAGTTCCCATTCACCGTCCGGCCCCACCTCTCTGTCGACACCGGGTCCACACCGCCGACTGCACGACGGAACCCGGCTGCACAGCATCCGCTGGAGTCAGCGTCGCGACTGAGGCCGACAGCAGCAATAGCGGAATCCCTAGATTCGCAGGTCCGGCCGGACTTGCGCGGGGTCACCGAGTGTGGCCATGATCAGCGGACCAGATCCGGCCCGACAGGTGACGGGCGGGTTCGACAGCCCACGTCCTGATTTGAGATCATCGATCCTCGTGGAGACCGCTCAAGACCGCCCGTCCGCCCCACAGCCCCCGCTGTGGCGGTTCCTGCGGCACGAATGGACCTTGGCCGTACTCGGCGGACTGCTCCTCGCAGTAGTGCTGACCTGGCCCACCCTGCGACACCCGGCCAGCACCATCCCCGGCGACATCGCCGACCCCACCCTGCAGGCCTGGCAGGTGGCCTGGGGCGGGCACGCGCTGTTGACCGACCCGACCGGGCTCTGGCACTCCAACACGTTCTTCCCTGAGCGCTACACCTACGTCTACAGCGACACCCTGCTCGGCTACGCACCGGCCGGGATGATCGGCTCCGGCTTCGAAGCCGCGCTGATCCGCTACAACATCCTGTACGTGCTGCTGTACGCGTTGGCGTTCATCGGCGCGTACGCCCTGATCCGGCAGCTCGGCGCGGGCCGGATCGGCGCGGCGGTGGCCGGGGTCGCGTGGGCCTTCGCCCCCTGGCGGTTGGCCCACTCCGGGCACATGAACATCCTCTCCACCGGCGGGATCGCGCTGTGCCTGGCGATGCTCGCCCGTGGCCACGGCTGGTCGCTGCGGCACGGCTACCGCCCCGAACGGCGCAGACCGGGCTGGGCCCTCGCCGGCTGGCTGGTCGCCGCCTGGCAGATCAGCCTCGGCTTCGGCATCGGACTGCCGCTGGTCTACTTCCTGCTCGCCGCCGGGATCGTCGCCGCCGGCGGCTACGGGATCTCCTGGTGGCGACACCGCCGCCGGCCACCGTTCGGCCGACGGCTACTCGTCGCCGACGCCGTCGGCGGGGTGATCTTCGGCGCGGTCACCCTCGCGATCGCGGCGGCCTACTTCCGCGTCGTCGAGCTCAACCCGCAGGCGGAGCGGAGCCTGGCCTGGACCGAGATGTTCTCCCCGCCGGTGGTCGGCCTGATCACCGCACCCGCCGAGTCCTGGCTGTGGGGAGAACGGCACGCCGCCACCCGGGAGCAGATCTTCTGGCCGCCGGAGATGACCCTGCTGCCCGGGGTGACGCTGATCGCCCTGGCCGCCGCCGGCCTGATCGTCTCATCGTTGCGGATCCGGCACCGGGTGGCGCTCGCCGCCGGAGTCATCGGCACGGCGCTGCTCGCCCTCGGCGCCACGCTCGGCGGCGACGGCGACCCCGGCTACCTGACGCTGTCCAAGCACCTGCCGGGCTGGGACGCGCTGCGGACCCCGGGGCGAATGATGATCTGGACCAGCCTGCTGCTCGCGGTGCTGGCCGCCGGAACGCTCACCGCCGCGGCCGCCGCGCTGCGCCGGGCAGCCGCCGGCTGGCCGAAGTGGTCGCGGCAGGCAGCCGGGGCCGTCCTGGTGATCCCGCTGGCGCTGGTGGTGGTCGAGGGGATGAACCAGACCGCCCACCCGCAGGTGCCGACCCCACCGGCCGCCTGGGAGCAGGTCACCGGACCGGTGCTGGTGCTGCCCAGCGACGCCGGCGCGTTCGAGTTGAACGTGATGCTGTGGACCACCGAGGGAGACTTCCCGCAGGTCGCCAACGGCCTGGCCGGTTTCGTCCCGGCCAGCCAGGAGCAGACCCGGGCGGTCACCGCGTTCTTCCCCGACCCGGCGAGCGTCGGATACCTGCGTGACCTGGGGGTACGTACGGTGCTGGTGATGCCGGACCGGCTGATCGGGACGCCGTGGGAGGGTGTGACGCAGCGTCCGGTCGACGGGTTGGGCATCACCCGTGAGGAGATCGACGGTGTCCTCGTCTACCGGCTCGACTGACCGTCCCGGTCCAGCGGGCGGCCGGCCGCTGCGGCTGTCGGTCGTGGTGCCCTGCTTCAACGAGGACGCCTCACTGAGCCGGCTGCACGCGGCGGTCACCGCCGCAGTCACGGCGCTCGGCGACGTCGAGGTCGAATACGTCTTCGTCGACGACGGCAGCACCGACGGCACCTTGGCCGAGTTGCGCCGGCTGGCCGCCGCCGACCCGGCCGTCCGGTACCTCGCGCTGAGCCGCAACTTCGGCAAGGAGTCGGCGATGCTAGCCGGGTTGGACCGGGCCAGCGGGGACGCCGTCATCGTGATGGACGCCGACCTGCAACACCCACCGCGCCTACTGCCCGACATGGTCGCCCTGTACCGGCAGGGGTACGACCAGGTCATCGCGTGCCGTGACCGACGAGGTGACCGGTTCGTCCGTACCGTCGCGTCTCGGACGTTCTACCGGCTGATGAACCGCTGGGTGGACGTGCAGCTACTCGACGGTGCGGGCGACTTCCGGCTGTTGTCCCGCCGGGCGGTCGACGCGCTGCGGGCCATGCCCGAGTACAACCGCTTCTCCAAGGGCCTGTACTCGTGGATCGGCTTCAACACGGTGGTGTTCGCGTACCCGAACGAGGCCCGCGCCGACGGTGGCAGCCGCTGGAGTTTTCGATCCTTGTTGAACTACGCGTTCGACGGGCTGCTGTCGTTCAACGACCGGCCGCTACGGTCGGCGATCTACGCCGGCATGGGACTCACGTTCGTCGCCGTGGCGTACGCGGCCTGGGTGGTCGCGGCGGCGCTGATCCGGGGAATCGACGCCCCCGGCTACACCACGATCATCGTCAGTGTCATCGGTCTCGGCGGCATCCAGATGATGATCCTCGGCGTGATCGGCGAGTACATCGGCCGGATCTACTACGAGACGAAGCGCCGACCCCGCTACCTGGTCATGGAGTCCGACGGGGCCGGTGGTACGCCGCAGGTGCCGATGCCCCGGCGGGAGCCGACCGTCCCTGGCCCGCCGGCCGACGCGGAATGATCCGGCCGGCACCGTCGTTGTACATGGTAGCGCCACCCAAGCCGGCCCACTCCGGCGCCACGGCCGGCCGCCGCCAGGCTCCGGCCTGCGGCCGCCAGACGGCCGCCAGGCTTCGGCCCGGCCGGGCAGCCCGGTCAGTGGATCGGGTCGGTGGACCCGGTCGGGAATCGTCGACGGGCCGGCGTGGTTGTACATGGTCACGGCGCGCGGCAGCGCACCCGCGCCCGCGCCTGACTCCGTACCACCCGGATGACCGTTTACCGCGCACCCACCCGCCCGTGACGGGTGTGCCCCCTCGGAAAACGGAAGGTGGACCCCCCATGACCACGATCATCACCCGTACCCTGCGCACCAGCCTGCGCAACACCGCCCTCGGCATCGCCGGTCTGACCCTGGCCGGCGGCGCGATCGCCGCCCCCGCCCTGGCCGCCGACCACGCCCCCACCGCCCTGGCCGCACCCGTGTCCGCCGCCGCCAGCAGCGGCGTCGACACCGGCACGCTGACCCCGCACGGTGTGCGGGGCGAGCAGTCCCGGATCACCCTGTCCGGCGAGCAGACCGACAACGTCAAGGGCATCATCGCCGCCACCAAGAAGGCCGGCATGGACGAGCGGGCCGCCGTGGTCGCCATCGCCACCGCCCTGCAGGAGTCCAAGCTGGAGAACCTCGGCCACCTCGGGGACCGCAACGACCACGACTCGCAGGGCCTGTTCCAGCAGCGCCCCTCCTCCGGCTGGGGCACGGTCGAGCAGATCACCGACGTGGAGTACTCCACCACCGCGTTCCTCGACGGGCTCAAGGCCGTCGACGGCTGGCAGGACATGCCGCTGACCGAGGCCGCCCAGGCGGTGCAGGTGTCGGCGTACCCGGACCACTACGCCCAGTGGGAGACCCAGGCCGCCGAACTCGTCGCCCAGCACTGGAACAGCTGACCCGAACACCAGAAGCCCAAGTCGAAGGGCCGGACCCCGTACCCGGGGTCCGGCCCTCGACGCATGCCCCGGCCAGGTCAGCCGGCCGCCACCGCCGTCCGGTACCGGCCGGCGAGTTCTGCGGCACCGGCGGTGGTGAGCCGGCCGAACAGGCGCAGCCGGGCCATCCCGCCGTCGGGATGGATGTCCAGCCGGACGTGGCTGACCGGACGGGGCCGGTCCAGTCGGAAACGGTGCCGGGTGTCCGGTCGCAATGTGGTCAACGGCAGCAGCTCCGGCCAGTCGGTGGAGCCGACCCTGGTGCCACGGCCGCCAGCGACCGGGTCGGTGCCGGTCAGGTCGGTGCTGGTCAGGTCGGTGCCGAGCAGCCGGGCCGCCGCCGGCGCGTTGCCCTTGAAGTGGCTGGTGTCCAGCTCGACGAACTCGACGACGCCGGCGGCGCAGAGCCGCACCTGGACCCAGTCGTTGCCGTCGTCGCGACGGCGGGCGGTCTCCCAGCCCTCGCCCATCGTGCGGGCCGGACCGGGCAGCAGCAGCTGCTGCGGAGAGCCGTAGAACCGGTCGCTGCACGCCTCGACCCGGCCCCCGTGCTCGACCGCGGCGAGGTCGAGGACCTCGGTCAGCAGATCCGGGTCGGGCACCGGCTCGCCGAACACCCGCAGCCGGGCGACCCCGCCGTCGGGAAAGATCGTCAACCGTACGTGGGTCTGCCGTGCCGGCACGTCGACCGGGACGATCAGCTGGCTGTCCCCGGCCAGTGCGGTGCGCGGCACCAGTGGGGTCCATCGCGCCGCGGCGAGATCCTGCGGGCCGGGATACCCGTCGAGTGAGCAACCGTCCACCGCCGCGTACGGCGGGTAGTTGCCGGTGAAGTGCGCGGTGTCGATCAGCACGGCCCGGACCACGCCCGGGGCACCGAGCCGGACGACGGCGTGGTCCGCGCCGGGTTGGCGGCGGCGGCGGGTCTCCCAACCGTCGTACACCTGGCCCTTCGCCCCGAAGGTGCCGGCGGCGAAGACCGGCGGGCGCGGGTCGACCAGGTTGTCGGCGGCGGCGAAGAACTCGTCGTTGGCGGCGACCACTCCCCCGCCGAGCGCACGGGACGCCAGGTCGGGCAGCCGGGTCGGGTCGGGCCCGTCCGGCAGGTCGGGCGGTGGCGTGGACGCGTGGCTACCGGTCATCTGTCCCCTCTCGCGATGAGGCGGCCGCGCGGCGCATCCGGGGTGACCGGTGCGCCGCGCAGCCAGGTGGCCCGGACGATGCCGGTCAGGCGCCGTCCGGCGTACGGGGTGATTGGATGCCGTTGCCGCAGCCGGCCGGGGTCGACGTGGTAGCTCGGTGCCGGGTCGAAGGCGACCAGGTCGGCGTCGGCGCCGACCGTGAGCCGGCCCTTGGTGGGCAGCCCCACCAGGTCAGCCGGGCCCTGGCACATCCACCGGACCACGTCGCCGAGGCCGAACCCGCGCCGACGGGCCTCGGTCCAGACCGCCGGCAGCCCCATCTGCACCGAGGCGATGCCTCCCCAGGCGGCGGCGAAGTCTCCGGTGTCGGGCGCCTTCAGCGCCGGCGGACAGGGGGAATGGTCGGAGACCACGCACGAGATGGTGCCGTCGGCCAGGGCTGCCCACAGCGCGTCCTGGTTGTCGCGTTGCCGGATCGGCGGGCAGCATTTGAACTCGGTGGCGCCGTCCGGGATCTCCTCGGCGGCCAGGGTCAGGTAGTGCGGGCAGGTCTCGGCGCTGACCGGCACCCCGGCCCGCCGGGCAGCGGCCAGCACCGGCACCGCGGCGGCGGCGGACAGGTGCAGGATGTGCAGCCGGGCGCCGGCCCGACGGGCGACGTCGATGGCGGCCGTGACCGCCTCGATCTCGGCGGCCGGCGGCCGGCTGGCGAGGAAGTCCCGGTAGCGGGTCGAGGAGGCGGCGGCGGTGAGCTGGTCGGGTTGTTCGGCGTGCACCACGAACAGGGCGGGTACGGCAGCCAACGCGGCGGCGAGCTGACCGGTGTCCAGTGGGGGGAACTCCGGCACCCCGGAGTCGGCGAGGAACGCCTTGAACCCGAAGACCCCGGCGGCGTACAGCTCGGGCATCACCTGCTGGTTGCCGGGGACCGCGCCGCCCCAGAAGCCGACGTCGACGTGGCACTGCCCGGCGGCGGCCCGCCGTTTGACGGCCAGCGCGGCCGGGTCGACGGTCGGCGGCAGGCTGTTCAACGGCATGTCGACGATGGTGGTGACGCCGCCGGAGGCGGCGGCCAGGGTGGCGGTGGCGAACCCTTCCCATTCGGTACGGCCGGGTTCGTTGACGTGCACGTGGGTGTCGACGAGTCCGGGCAGCAGCGCGACGTTGCCGAGGTCGCTGTCGACCGTCGCCGGCACATGCTCCTGGTAGTCGGCGACGGCGACGATCCGGCCGTCGCCGACGGCGATGGCGGCCGGACGCTCGCCGTCGGGCAGCACCGTGCGGCGGGACCGCAGTACCAGATCAACGGGCATGGTCGGTGGGCTCCTCACCGGACGCGGTCGGCAGGTGGGCGGCCAGGGTGGTCAGGACGGTGCGGTCGAAACCGGCGTCGGCCGGGTCGACAGCGCCGCAGTCCAGCCCACGCAGCAGGAAACGGGCCAGCGCCCGGGCGGTCGCCGGCTCGTCGAGGATTCCGCCGGACCGGCGGGCGAGGTAGGCGTCGAGCCGCCGGACGGTCTGCGTCCGGCCGGCACGGTAGAACGCGTAGGTCGTGGCGAACCGGGTCGGCAGCTGGTGCGGGTGCAGGTCCCAGCCCTGGTAGAAGCCACGTTCCAGAGATCTGCGAACCAGCTCGGCGTGGCGCTGCCAGGCGGACCGCACGGTCGCGGTGTCGCCGACCGGCAGGATGTTGGTGGACCCGTCGCTGACCGGTACGCCGGTGCCGGCGGCGGCCACCTGCATGACGGCTTTCGCGTGGTCGGAACTTGGGTGGTCCATACTCAGGTAATCGGCGGCGACGCCGCAGGCGGTTCCGTAGTCGTAGGTGCCGAAGTGTAGTCCGGCACACCGTCCGGCTGACTCACCTATCAGCCGGGCGACGGTCGCGGTGCCGTCGCCCGCCAGCACCGCCGCCGGGGTCTCGATCTGGATTTCGAACCGCAGTACCCCGTCCACCAGCCCGTACGCCTGCTCCAGCCGGGCGCAGACGTCGACCATCGCGGCGACCTGGGCCGGGTGGCTCACCTTCGGCAGGGTGGCCACGAAGCCGTCGGGCGGCCCAGCGCAGGCGTCCAGAAAAAGGTCGAGGCTGCGGACCGCCCGTCGCCGGGTGGCCGCCTCCAGGCACTTGATCCGCACCCCGACCCGGGGTGGGCCGACGCCGGCAGCCCGTGCCTCGGTCAGCGCGCGCGCCGCCGCCCGCAGGTCGGCGTCCTCAGTGGCGTCGTCGCGTACGCCGTACCCGTCCTCGACGTCGATGCGTAGGTCCTCGACCGGCTCGCGGGCCAGTTTGGCGCGTACCCGTCGGTCCAGCTCGGCCGGGTACGGTGCCGGCGGGTGTGCGTCCAGCGCGGCCAACGCCGCCGCGCCCCAGGTCGGCACCAGGTCGGCGGTGATCCGGTCGGCGGGCACGTACACGGTGTGCACCGGCTGGCGCCCCGGCGTCTCGCCCGGGTAGCGGGCCCGCAGCGCGGCGTCGACGCCGGCGAGCCGGTCGTCCAACGCGGCGTACACCGCCGGATCGAGCCGGGCCATCAGTCGATCAGCCGGTACGCCGGCAGGGTCAGGAAGTCGACGTAGTCGGCACCGAGGGCGACCTCCTCGAACAACGCCCGGGCCTGCGGGAACCGGCTCGCCGTCCAGTCCGGTTCGGTCAGCTCGGCGCGGATCGCGGCGAGCTCGGCGTCACCGATGGCCCGGACCAGGTCGGCGGTCACCAGGGTGCCGTCGGGCAGCCGTACCCCGTTGCGGATCCACTGCCAGATCTGCGACCGGGAGATCTCGGCGGTGGCCGCGTCCTCCATCAGGTTGTCGATCGCCACCGCGCCGTTGCCGCGTAGCCAGGCCTCCAGGTAGCGCACCGCGACGGCGACGTTCGCGCGCAGCCCGGCCTCGGTGACGGCACCGCCGGTGGCGGCGACGTCCAGCAGCTGCGCGGCGGTGACCGACACGTCCGGGCGCTGCCGGTCGAGCTGGTTGGGCCGGTCGCCGAGGACCTCGTCGAACACCTCGCGGCAGACCGGCACCAGGTCAGGGTGGGCCACCCAGGACCCGTCGAAGCCGTCGGCGGCCTCCCGCCGCTTGTCGGCCCGGACCTGGTCGACGGCGCGGGCGGTGACGTCGGCGTCCCGCCGGTTGGGGATGAACGCCGACATGCCGCCGATCGCCATCGCGCCGCGCCGGTGGCAGGTGGCGACCAGCAGTTCGGTGTAGGCCCGCATGAACGGCGCGGTCATGGTGACCGCCGCCCGGTCCGGCAGCACGAACCGCCCACCGGCGTCACGGAAGTTCTTGATGATGCTGAACAGGTAGTCCCACCGGCCGGCGTTGAGTCCGGCGGCGTACGGGCCGAGCGCCCACAGGATCTCGTCCATCTCGAACGCCGCGGTGATCGTCTCGATCAGCACGGTGGCCCGGATGCTTGCGGCCGGTAGGCCGAGCGCCTGCTCGACGTGGACGAACACGTCGTGCCACAGCACGGCCTCCTCGTGGCTCTCCGTCTTGGCCAGGTAGAGGTAGGGGCCGCTGCCCCGACGCAGCAGTTCGGCGGCGTTGTGGAACAGGTACAGGCCGGCGTCGACCAGCGCGCCGACGGCCGGCGCGCCGTCGAAGACGAGGTGCCGTTCGTCGAGGTGCCAGCCACGGGGCCGGACCACGATCGTCGGGTACGGCCCGGGGCCGAGCCGGTACGTCTTCGTCGCGGTCCGCAGCTCGATGGTGCGCCGCACGGCGTCGGCGAGGTTGCGTTGCCCGTCGACCACGTTCGCCCAGTGCGGGGTGTTCGCGTCCTCCAGGTCGGCCAGCCACACCCGGGCACCGGAGTTCAACGCGTTGACGGTCATCTTCCGGTCGGTGGGCCCGGTGATCTCCACCCGCCGATCGGCCAGGTCGGGCGGGGGCGGCAGCACCGTCCAGCTGCCGGCCCGCACCTGCGCGGTGTCGGCACGGAAGTCCAGCCGTCCGGTGCGGGCGATGTCGGCCCGGCGGCGACCACGGGCGGCGAGCAGCTCGGCCCGCCGGCCGGCGAACCGGCGGTGCAGTCCGGTGAGGAACGCCACCGCGTCGCCGGTCAGCACGTCCCCGGTGGCCACCGACTGGCCGGCCGGGGCCGAAACGGTCGCGGCGGAAGGCGGCGGGTCGACCTGGCTGCGGGGTATCAAAGGTCACTCCTGTTCGACGGGACCGGGGACATCAGGGTCCGGTGCGTACGGGCGGCCTCGCGGGCCAGGTCGACGGCGTCGGCGGTCCGCAGCTCGCCGCGTTCGACGACCGGCCGGCCGCCGACCAGCAGCAGCTCCACCGGGGCGGGTGGGCCGAGCACCAGCGCGGCGACCGGGTCGTCGATGCCGGCGTGGCCCAGCCCGTCGACCCGCCACAGCGCGACGTCGGCGAGTTTGCCCACCTCCAGCGAGCCGATCTCGGCGGCCCGGCCCAGGCAGCGCGCGCCGCCGATGGTGCCCAGCGCGAGGGCGTCGCGGGCGGTCAGCGCGGCGGGTCCGCCGCGCAGCCGGGCCGCGTACAGCGACTGGCGCAGCTCCGCACCGAGGTGGCCGACCTCCTGGCTGGCGGCGCCGTCGACGCCCAGGCCGACCGGTACGCCGGCGGCGAGCAGGTCGCTCACCCGGGCGGTGCCGGCGCCGAGCCGGGCGTTCGAGCTGGGACAGTGTGCGACGCCGGTTCCGGTGGCGCCGAGCCGGGCCACCGCCGCGTCGTCGAGGTGGACTCCGTGCGCCAGCCACACGTCGTCGCCGAGCCAGCCGAGCTGTTCGGCGTACTGCACCGGGGTGCAGCCGTGCGTGGTCCGGCAGTACTCCTCCTCCTCGACGGTCTCGGCGAGGTGGGTGTGCAGCCGGACCCCCCGGCGGCGGGCCAGCTCGGCCGACTCGCGCATCAGCCGGGGGGTGACCGAGAACGGCGAGCAGGGGGCGACGGCGACCCGCAGCATCGACTCCGGCGCCGGGTCGTGCCAGCGGTCGATCGCCGCCTCGGTGGCGGCCAGCGCCGCGTCGGTGTCCTCCACGGTGGAGTCCGGTGGCAGGCCACCGGCCGACCGGCCAAGGTCCATCGAGCCCCGGCAGGGCTGGAACCGCAGCCCGATCCGGCGCGCGGCGGCGATCTCGGCGGCGAACAGGTCGCCGGCGTCACGGGGGAAGACGTAGTGGTGGTCGGTGCTGGTGGTGCAGCCGGACAGCGCCAGCCAGCCGAGGTTGGCCGCGGCGGCGGCGTGCACCGTGTCGGCGTCGATCCGGGACCAGACCGGGTAGAGGGTGGTCAGCCAGCCGAACAGGTTCTGCTGCTGGGCCAGGCCACGGGTGGCCCACTGGTAGAGGTGGTGGTGGGTGTTGACCAGGCCGGGGGTGGCCAGGCAGCCGGTGCCGTCGATCCGGCGTACCCGGTGCCGGTCCCCGCCGGTGAGTGTGTCGAGCAGACCGGCGGGCACGTCACCGGGTCCGACGGCGGCGATCCGGCCGTCGTCGCCGACGACGAGATGCCCGTCGCGGTGCTCGGTGCCGGCGGCGTCGACCGTCGCGACGGCGGCGCCGGTGACGACGGTCACCACTGCCCCAGCTCCGGCGGCGCGTCGTCGCGGGTGACGGTGCCCTCGATCAGCCCGTACGGCCGGTCGGCGGCGACGAAGACGCTGTTCGGGTTGTCCAGGCCGAACGGGCTCAGGTCGACCAGCAGGTGGTGCTTGTTCGGCAGGGCCAGCCGCACTTCCACCACGTCGGGCCGGTCGGTCAGCACCCGCTCACCCATCGCGTACAGCGTCTGCTGCAGGGACCGGCTGTAGGTGCCCACGAACGCGTCGACCAGCGCCTGCCGTACCGCCGCGTGGGCGGCGTCGAAGCCGCCGGGCGGCGCGGTGCCGGCGTAGCGCCACCGGGCGTCGACGGCGGTGGCGAGGATCCGGTCGTCGGTCTCCGGCAGGGTGGTGTACGGGTCGACGACGTAGCCCCGGAACTCCGAGTCGGTGGAGTTGAGCAGGACCAGGTCGGACAGGCCGGCGGTCACCTCCGCCCGGTCGCCGTCGTAGCGGACCGCAGCGGTACGGGTGGACCCGCCGTCGCGTTCGAACGAGTGCGGCCCGAGCCGTCGCCAGTCGTACTGCTCGATGTCGACGCGGGCCCGGGTGATGCCGGGCTGGCTGTCCACGAAGTGCCGGGCCAGCAGCAGGCCGAACTCCTCGGCGCTGGCGATGCCGTGCCGACGGGCGAACGCGTACACCGTGTTCTTCTGCGTGTCGGTCGGCAGCACCTGGCTGTTGTCGCCGGTGAGGTGGGTGGCGGCGAGGTCACCGGCGAGCGCGACGGAGACGTTGAGGTCGCACAGGGTGTGCCGGTCGCCGTCGCGGTCCACCCGGACCACCCGGGTCTGCGCCTTGCCGTACCGGTTCGGCCCCAGAACGATTCCCATCCGGTCAGCTCCCTCGGTAGGTGGTGTAGCCGTACGGGCTCAGCAGCAGCGGTACGTGGTGGGGGCGGGCGGCGTCGTGGACGGTGAACACCACCGGGATCTCGGTGTAGAAGGCGTCCGCCCCGAGCCGGTCGGCCACGTCGAACACCAGCCGGTAGGTACCGACGGCCCAGCTGGCGCCCGGCACCCAGTCCCGCAGCCGACCGTCGGCGTCGGTGTGTCCGGTGGCGACGGTGCGCCAGCCGTCGGCCGGGTCGGCGGCGTCGAGTCGCACGGTGATGCCGGCCGCCGGGGTGCCGGTGGTGGTGTCCAGCACGTGGCTGGACAGCGGCGCCGGCCGGGACAGCGGCGCCGGCCCGGCGAGGTCGTCGACCAGCCGGCCCAGGCGCAGCGCGGCGATGTCGCCGAGCTCGGTGCGGACCACGCCCTGCTCGGTGTCCGGGTCGTGGTGCAGCCGCTGTCGGGCGGCGGCCACCAGTTCGGCGGCGCCGCGGCCGTTCGCGAAGATCAGGAAGCGGTACCCGAACCGCTGCTCGTAGGCGTCGTTGGCGGCCGTCAGGTCGGCCGCGACGTCGGCGCCGGAGCCACCGGTGGTGGAGCCGCCGGAGCCGGAGCTGTCGGTGGTGGAAGCGGCCGTCGCCGCCGCCTGCTCGCGACGGGACCACTCGGCGTCCCGGCCGGTGCCGGTGGGCGGCCGACCGATCCGCGGGTGGGCGGCGACCGCGTCGACCACCTCCGGCCAGGGCAGCGCACCGATCCGCGCCCGCGCGGCGACGGTCAGCGCCGCCCGGTCGGCGTACGGCCGGCCGGCCGTCACCGCGGCGGCCCAGCCGGGCGCGGCGCAGCAGCTGAGCAGCAGTTCCCGCACGTCATCGGCGGGCAGCGTGTTGAACACGTCGAGTCCGCGGTCCAATCCGGTCCCCTTTCGCTGGGCAGCAGCAGTCAAGCAGTTGCGACGAGCCGGCCGGTAGCGGCGCAGGGACCAAAGACGAAACATCGTCACCGTACGGTTTTTGGAGGTTCATCCAATCACCGTGACCGGAGGCGACCCCTGTGCTGCTGGCCGACGTGCTCGACAAGGCCCACCTGAAGCTGGTGCCGCTGACCGGCGACGACGGTCGGGACCGCACCGTCGGCCGGGTCAACGTCATCGACCTGCCCGACCCGGGCCGCTACGTGGCCACCGCAGACCTGGTGCTCACCGGCCTGATGTGGCATCGGGGGCCGGCCGACTCCGAAGTCTTCGTCGCGGCGCTGGCCGCCGCCGGGGTGACCGCGCTGGGCGCCGGTGAGGCGCTGCACGGCAGTGTGCCCCGCGACCTGGTCGCCGCCTGCCGCCGGCACCGGCTGCCGCTGTTCGAGGTGCCGGCCGACGTGTCGTTCCGCGACATCATCGACGACGTTCACCCGACCCTGTGGGCGCAGCGGGCCAGCTCGCTGGCGGCGGTGCTGGGCCGGCAGCGTGGACTGGTCGCCGCGATGGCCGCCGGCGCCCGGCTGACCGATCTGCTGCCGACCGTCGCCGCGGCGATCGACACCGACTGCTGGACGTTGACCACCAGCGGCCGGGTGGTTGCCGGCACGGCAGAGCTGGCCGATCCGGTCGCCGAGGCGCTGAGCCGCGCCTTCCTGACCGCGCAGCGGCTGCCCGCGACGGTGACGGTCGACGGCGAGCGGTTCTCCGTGTTCGGGGTGCCCGGCCGGGCCGAGCACCGGCTGGCGGCCTGGTTGGTGGCCTGCCGGGGCGCGCTCGACACGCTGCCCGGCACAGTCGACGAGCTGACCAGCGTGGTGGCGCTGGAACGGGCGCACCTGGACGAGGCCGCCCGGGTCGAGGCGCGGCTGGCCGACCAGCTGCGGACGGCGCTGCGGGCGCCGGGGGACCTCGCCGGGCTGCGGGCCGCGCTGCTGGCCGCCCGGCTCGACCCGGACGCCACGTTCGTCGCGGTCGCCGCCACGCTGGACGGGATGCGCGCGCCGGCGACGCTGACCGTCGCCGTGGTCGACGAGTTCCTCAGCCGGTTGGCGCCCGACCGGGCGGTCGCCGTCCTCGAACCTGACCTGCCCTCGGGGGCGCTCGCCGTGCTGGCGCTGGCTCCGCAGGCCGCCGGCACCATCGGTTCGGCGCTGGTCGCCGCCGCCGACCGGATGGCGCCGGGGCTGCGCGGCGGCCGGCTCATCCTGGGCGTCTCCGACGCCGGCGTGGGCGCCGCCGGGCTGGGCGGGGCGGTCGAGGAGGCGCTGCACGCGCACCGGTCCGCCACCGGCACCGCGACCGGCCCGGTCAGTGTGGTGGCCGCCGGTGACCTGGCGTCGCATTCACTGCTGCTGGCCGGGGTGCCGGCCGGCACCCGGCAGGGGTTCCGCGGCCGGCTGCTCGGGCCGGTCGAGGAGTACGACCGGGCGCACCATGCCGACCTGCTGCGTACGCTGTCGGCTTTTCTCGACTGTGACGGATCGTGGAGCCGCTGCGCGCAACGGCTACATGTGCACGTCAACACGTTGCGGTACCGGATCGGCCGGATAGAGCAGTTGACCGGCCGGGACCTCGGCCGGTTCGAGGACCGGGTGGACTTCTTCCTGGCGTTGCGGCTCACCGCCGGCTGACCCGTGCGCCGCAGGCCCGTGTGCCGCTGGCCCGTACACCGCGGCGTGGATCGAGCCCCGGCCTGCGGTCAGCCGTCCGCCGTCGCGGCCGCTGCGGGCCGCGACGATCTCGGCGGCGATGCTGACCGCGGTCTCCTCCGGGGTCACCGCCCCCAGGTCCAGCCCGATCGGCGCGGACAGCCGAGCCAACGCGGCCGGCGGCACCCCGACGGCACGTAGCCGGGCCGCCCGGTCGGCGGCGGCGCGCCGCGACCCCATCGCCCCGATGTAGGCCAGCGGCAGGTCGAGGGCGGTCCGCAGCAGCGGTACGTCGAACTTCGGGTCGTGGGTGAGTACGCAGAGCACCGTACGCGGGTCGACCCGACCGGCGGCGGCCTCGGCGCTCAGGTAGCGGTGCGGCCAGTCGACGACCACGTCGTCGGCGTCCGGAAACCTCTGCCGGGTGGTGAAGACCGCCCGGGCGTCGCAGACCGTCACCCGGTAGCCGAGGAACCGGCCCTGCCGGGCGAGCGCGGCGGTGAAATCGGTCGCCCCGCAAATGATCATCCGGGGCGGCGGCAGCATGCCGCGGATAAGCAGGGTGGTGCCGGCGGCGGGCCGGGCGAGCGTGGTCCGCCCGGTCTCCAGCGCCGCCCGGGCGGCCCGGACAGCCGCCGCGTCCAGCGTCGGCCCGCCGAGCGAACCCCACCAACCGTCGGCGCCGACCAGCAGCCAACGACCCCGGCTGGCCGGCGGCCCGGTCAGGCAGGTGACCACCGCGACCGGGCGGGCGGCCCGGGTCGCCGCGTGCAGCCGGTCCAGCTGCGGCACGCTGTCGCGGTCCACCCGCTGCACGTACACCTCGATGGTGCCGCCGCAGGTCAGCCCGGGCTCGAAGAGTTCGTCGCCGGTGTCGCCGAAGCGCGCCAGCCGCCCCTCGCCGGTGTCCAGCACGGTACGGCACAGCTGGAAGATGGCGGCCTCGACGCAACCGGCCGAGACGCTTCCGGTGACCGTACCGTCCGGGGCGACGAGCATACTGGTGCCCGGTGGCCGGGGTGCGCTACCGGCGGTGGCGGTCACCGTCGCGACGGCCACCTGCTCACCGGCGTACCACCAGCGCATCGCCTCGTCGAGGACCGGCCCGTTCATCCGGTCGCCGCCGTCCGGGCCGAGGCGCCGCCGGGCCCGCCTCCCGCGCTGAGCCGATCGGGGTCGCTGAGCCGATCGGGGAAGGCGAGCCGGTCCAGGTCGCCGGGCCGGTCCAGGTCGGTCGGGTCGCCCACGTCGCCGCAGGGCACCAGACGCAGCTGGTCGGGGTGGGCCCGCAGATAGTCGCGGGCACCGGTGTCGCCGTTCGCCGACGCCGCCACCGCCGTCCAGTGCTCTCGGCCCAGCACCACCGGATGCCCCGGCCGCCCGTCGGCGTAGCTGGCCGCGGCCAGCGTCCGCCGGTCGGCGCCGGCCGCCACCCGGCGCACCGCCGCCGGACCGATCCCCGGCATGTCGACCAGCAGGACGGCCGCGGCGTCCGCCGGGCCGGCGGCTGCGGCCGCCAGGCCGACCCGCAACGACGAACCCATCCCGGTGGCCCAGTCCGGGTTGACCGCCGGCACGGCACCGGCCAGGTCGGCACGCTCACGCACCACGTCGGCGGCCGCGCCGAGCACGACGATCACCGGCCGGCAGCCGGCCGAGCGCAGCGTCTCGACGGCCCGGGACACCAACAGGGTCCCGTTGAGACGGACCAGCGCCTTGGGCCGACCGTAGCGGCGGCCGGCACCGGCGGCGAGGACGATTCCGGCAAGCATTCGTCAACGATGGGCAGCGGCTGATCACCCGGTCAAGGCGCCCCGGTACGCCTTGTAGGTTCGTCCAACCACCAGGCTGATCGGCGGGTAGGGATTGTGTTCCGCCGTCATTGTCCGGGCCGGCGGCGGCATCGGACGATGCGGACTGTGGATCTGCATACCGTCTCCGACGTGATCGCCGCCGACGGCGACGCCTGGCGCCCCGGCGACCGCTGGCTCGCCGGCGGCAGCTACCTGTTCTCGCAACCTCAGCCCGGGGTGCGCCGGCTGCGTGACCTGACCCGGCTGCGCTGGCCGTCGATCCGGGTCGACGACGACGGGCTGGAGATCGCCGCCACCTGCACCATCGCCGAACTCGCCCGGTTCGCCCCGCCGCCCGGCTGGAACCGGGTGACGGAGCTGGCCGCCGGCTGCTGCGACGCGTTCCTCGCCTCCCGCAAGATCTGGAACGTGGCGACCGTCGGCGGCAACATCTGCGCGGCGCTGCCGGCCGGTCCGATGACGTCACTGGCGGTGGCGACCCGGGCCGAGTACCTGCTCACCGATCTGGCCGGCGGGCAGCGCCGGGTGCCCGCCGACGGGTTCATCCGCGACGTCGGTACGACGGTGCTCGACACCGGCGAGTACCTGCGCAGCGTCCGGCTACCGGCGGCTGCCGCCCGGGCCCGGTACGCGATGCGCCGGGCGTCGCTGTTCCGGCACGGCCGGTCGGCGGCGCTGGTCATCGGCTCGGTCGACCAGGACACCGGCGGGTGGACGATGTCGGTGACCGCGGCCACCCGCCGCCCGGTGGTGCTGTCGCTGCCGGCGGCGCCGACCGGGTCCGAGTTGCTGGACCGGGTGGACGCCGGATGCGCGGCCGCCGGCTGGGTCGACGACGTGCACGGCCTGCCGCACTGGCGGCGGCACCGCACGCTGCGGATGGCCGACCAGGTCCGGGCCGAACTGGCCGCAGCCGGCACCGACGGAGAGTGCAGCCGGTGAGCGTCGTGGTGAACGGCACCGCCGCCGCCGGGGAGCCCGCCGCCGGCCAGTGCCTGCGCACGTTCCTACGCGAGCAGGGCTGGTACGGCGTGAAGAAGGGCTGCGACGCCGGGGACTGCGGAGCGTGCACCGTGCACGTCGACGGCGTCCCGGTGCACAGCTGTGTCTACCCGGCGGTGCGGGCCGACGGCCGGTCGGTGACCACCGTCGAGGGACTGGCCGACGGCGACACACTGCACCCGGTGCAGCAGCGGTTTCTCGACGCGCAGGGATTCCAGTGCGGGTTCTGCACCGCCGGGCTGGTGATGACGGTCGCCGCGCTCGACGAGACCCAGCGCGGCGACCTGCCGCGCGCGCTGAAGGGCAACCTGTGCCGGTGCACCGGCTACCGGGCGATCCGCGACGCGCTCGACGGGGTACGGCACGTGGCCGACCCCGCCGTCGGCACCACCGATGGCACCGACGGCGGCCCCGGCGGCCCAGCGGTCGGCGGCAACGTGGCCGCCCCGGCCGCCCGGCAGATCGTCACCGGCACCGCCCGGTTCACCTTCGACGTCGACGTTCCCGGGCTGACCCATCTGAAGCTGGTCCGCTCGACGGTGCCGCACGCACGGATCGTCGACGTCGACACCGACGACGCGATGCGGGTCCCCGGGGTGCTGGCGGTACTCACCCACCATGACTGCCCCGACCGGCGCTACTCGACGGCGCAGCATGAGAACCCGCGCGAGGACCCGGCCGACACCCGGCTCCTCGACGACGTGGTCCGCTTCGTCGGGCAGCGGGTGGCGGCGGTGGTCGCCGAGACCGAGGCGGCCGCCGAGACGGCCGCCGCCCTGGTCCGGGTCAGCTACCAGCCGCTGCCGGCGGTGTTCGACCCGGCGGCGGCGATGCTGCCGGGCGCGCCGGTCCTGCACGACCTGGATCCGGCGGTCAGCGGCATCGCCCGGCCGGCGGACAACGTGGCCGGTGAGGTGCACGGTGAGATCGGCGACGTCGACCGGGCGCTGGCCGACGCCGACGAGGTCTACACCACGACGTTTCGCACCCAACGGGTGCAGCACGCTCACCTGGAGACGCACGGGGCGGTCGCCTGGCCGGAGCCGGACGGCGGGCTGACCGTACGGTCCAGCACCCAGACGCCGTACCTGACCCGACGGGCGCTGGCCCGGCTGTTCGGCCTGCCGGCCGAGAAGGTCCGGGTGGTCGCCGGCCGGGTCGGCGGCGGATTCGGCGGCAAGCAGGAGATGCTCGTCGAGGACGTGACAGCGCTGGCCGCGCTGCGCACCGGGCGACCGGTGAAACTGGAGTTCACCAGGGCCGAACAGTTCACTGCGGCGACCACCCGGCATCCGTTCCGGACCCGGGTGACGGTGGCGGGGCGCCGCGACGGCACGCTGACCGCGATCCGGCTGCACGTCGTCGCGGACACCGGCGCGTACGGCAACCACGGCCCGGCGGTGCTGGCCCACGGCTGCAGCGAGTCGGTGGCCCTCTACAAGTGCCCGAACAAGCAGGTCGACGGCTGGTCGGTCTACACCAACACGGTTCCGGCCGGCGCGTTCCGCGGCTACGGACTGGGTCAGGTGTCGTTCGCGGTGGAGTCCGCCGTGGACGAGCTGGCCCGCCGGCTCGGGTTCGATCCGGTCGCGTTCCGGGCCCGCAACGTGATCGGCCCGCAGGATCCGCTGGTCACCCCGGTCGGGCACGACGACACCGTACGGGTGCACAGCTACGGCCTGGACCAGTGCCTGGAGCTGATCCAGCGGGCCCGGACCGAGACCTGGCAGGAGGATGCCGCAGCCGGCTGGCTGGTCGGCGACGGCATGGCGGTGGCGATGATCGCCACCGGACCACCGGGCGGTCACCACGGCCGGGCCCGGGTCACCCTCGACGCCGACGGCGGCTACCAGCTGGACATCGGGATGGCCGAGTTCGGCAACGGGTCGACCACCGTGCACCGGCAGTTGGTCGCCGACGCGCTGACCACCACCGTGGACCGGGTACGGATCCGGCAGTCGGACACCGCACTGGTCGGTCACGACACGGGCGCGTTCGCCTCGACCGGCACCGTGGTGGCTGGCACCGCCGCCCAGCGCGCCGCGCTCGCGCTGCGGGACGTGCTGGTCGACGCCGCCGCACGGGCGACCGGCGTCGACCGGCGGGACTGCCGGCTGGACGGGGCGGCGGTGCGGTGCGCCGGCCGGCGGGTCGATCTGGTCGACCTGGCCCGGGCCGCGTCGGCGGCCGGCCGGCCGCTCACCGCCGACGGGCACGCCGACGGGGCGCACCGCTCGGTGGCCTTCGACGCGCACTGGTTCCGGGTGGCGGTCGACCCGGACAGCGGGGAGATCCGGATCCTGCGCAGCGTGCACAGCGCGGACGCCGGCACCGTACTCAATCCGATGCAGTGCCGGGGGCAGGTGGAGGGTGGGGTGGCGCAGGCTCTCGGTGCCGCCCTCGCCGAACATGTGGACATCGACGACCACGGTCGGGTGGTGACCGACGACTTCCGCAGCTACCACCTGCCGACCTACGCCGACGTGCCGCTCACCGAGGTGCTGTTCGCCCGCACCAGCGACCCGCTCGGGCCGGCGGGCGCGAAGTCGATGAGTGAGAGCCCGTTCAATCCGGTGGCCGCCGCGCTGGCGAACGCGTTGCGGGACGCGACCGGGATCCGCTTCACCGATCTGCCGTTCACCTCCGACCGGGTGTGGGACCGGCTGCAGCGCGGCCGGGCCGACGGCGAGTAACGACATCGGCGAGTAACGACTGAAGGAAGAATAGATTCGTATGGTGGCTGTTTCGTTGGCGGAGATCGTTCGGGCGCCGAAGGTGTTGCTGCACGACCATCTGGATGGTGGGTTGCGGCCGGCGACGGTGGTGGAGTTGGCGGACGAGGTGGGTCATGTGCTGCCGGTGACGGATCCGTCGGAGTTGGGTCGGTGGTTCGTGTCGGCGGCGGATTCGGGGTCGTTGGAGCGTTATCTGGAGACGTTTGCGCACACGGTGGCGGTGATGCAGACGGAGGCGGGGTTGTTCCGGGTGGCGGCGGAGTGTGCGGTGGATCTGGCGGCGGACGGGGTGGTGTACGCGGAGGTGCGGTTCGCGCCGGAGCAGCATCTGTCCCGGGGGTTGGGGTTGGGTCAGGTGGTGGAGGCGGTGTTGGCGGGGTTCGCGGCGGGGTGTGCGGAGGCGGCCCGGGCGGGTCGGGTGATCCGGGTGGGGACGTTGTTGACGGCGATGCGGCATGCGGCGCGGTCGCAGGAGATCGCGGAGTTGGCGGTGCGGTACCGGGATGTGGGGGTGGTGGGGTTCGATATCGCGGGTGCGGAGGCGGGTTTTCCGCCGACGCGGCATCTGGACGCGTTCGAGTTTCTGCAGCGGGAGAATTTTCATTTCACGATTCATGCGGGTGAGGCGTTCGGGTTGCCGTCGATCTGGCAGGCGATTCAGTGGTGTGGTGCGGATCGGTTGGGGCATGGGGTGCGGATCGTGGATGACATCGAGGTGGGTGGGGGTGGGGTGCGGTTGGGGCGGTTGGCGTCGTATGTGCGGGACAAGCGGATTCCGTTGGAGTTGTGTCCGTCGTCGAATGTGCAGACGGGTGCGGTGGGTTCGATCGGTGAGCATCCGGTGGGGTTGTTGCGTGATCTGCGGTTTCGGGTGACGGTGAACACGGACAACCGGTTGATGAGTGGGACGTCGATGTCGCGGGAGATGTGGTTGTTGGTGGAGGCGTTCGGGTGGGGGTGGTCGGAGTTGCGGTGGTTGACGGTGAACGCGATGAAGAGTGCGTTCATCCCGTTCGACGAGCGGCTGGCGGTCATCGACGACGTCATCAAGCCCGCGTACCGGCCCCTCGTCGAGAACGAGGAGGTCGACCGTGTCGGTTGACGCCCAACCCCGCCGGTGCGGCGGTGCGACCGCCGGCCGGTGGGGCGCCATCCCACACCGCAGGCTGCTCGACGCGGTCGCCGCAGCGGTCCCGGCCGACCGGCTACCCAGAGTGGAAACCGCCACCGTGACCCATCTGCTGCGGCCGGTGCCCTGGCAGCGGCGCTCCGGGCTGGTCAGTCTGGTCAGCACCGCCTACCCGGCGCTCGCCCACCGGGTCGCCACCGTGGTCGACGGTGAGTTCCCCGGGGTACGGATCGCCACCACCGCTCGGATGAGCGGACGCGACGACCGGGACCGGTTCGACGTACTCGTCCCCAGCGGTCGGGCCGACGAGGTGCTCGGCTGGCTCGCGCGGCTGTGGCAGACGGCCGCCGAGCAGGTCGGCCCGCACGCCCGGCCGGGTCTGCGTACGCCGGCCGCCCGGACGATGTGGCGGGCGGCGCTGCTGGTCGCCAACGGCTCCCGCCGTCGCAGCCAGGTCCGGGTCCGGGTGCCGGATCCGGCTGCGTTGACCGCGCTGACCCAGGCGGGTGACGCGCTCGGTCTGGCCGTGCACCAGCACGTGCGGCGGGGTAACTCCTACTTCGTCACGGTGGACGATCCGGCCCAGTCGGTCCAGTTGCTCCGGATCGTCGGCGCCGGGCCGCACGCCGAGGCATGGGTGCGCGACACCGCTGCCTGACCGGTCGACCGCGCGGACAGGTCCGTAGGGCTCCCCGGGCCCGTGTCGCTTACCCAGCGCAGCCGTAGTATCACTCCGAGTCGCTATGATCCTCGGCAAACGCAGGGCGGGAGGCCGAATGCGACCGGTAGATCCGTACCAGCTCGTCGAGATGCTGGGATCGTGTCCGGCGGGCAGCGTCTGGTCGGCTGTGGAACCCCACGGCGAGCAGATCACCGTGGCGATCCTCGACGCCGACGTGGCCGCCGACGACCGGTGGCGGAAGGCGTTCTCCTCGGCCGCCGAGGCGCTGGCCGACCCGGCGGCGGGAGCGCCGACCTTCCGATACGCGAACTTCACCGCCCGGGTGCCCTGGGTAGCCTGCGGTGCCGGGCCCGGCGAAGGGGCGGAGCGAATCTTCCTCGCCCTCGGCCAGGACTACCGACCGGCGTACCCTCCGGTGCCCCGGTTCGCCCCGTCCGAACCACCGCGCGGACGCGTACCGCGCCCGCTGCTGGCCGGGGCGGCGGTGGTGGCGGTCCTGCTGGCCGGCGCTGCCGTCATCTGGTGGCCGGACCGGTCCGACGAGTCACCACCGCTGTCGGGGGCGAGCGCGACGCCGAGCCGGGCGGTCGACACCCCGCCGGGCGGTATTCCGCAGGACGGCACGCCGCCGCTGGCCACCCCGAATCAGCCCGGGTTGGAGCCACCGGCGGAGAGCTCCTGGCGGACCGACTGGCCCCAGTTCACCCCGGCGGACACGGTCCGCACCTACACCGACCTGGCCGACGTTGGTCTGGTCCTCAAGGTGCCGTGGAGCTGGGACTGCTCCCCCGTCCCGGACGACCGGGACCCGCAGACCCGCCGCCTGCGGTGCAGCGGCACGTTCGGCGAGCAGCAGCAGAAGGTCGGTGGCGAGGTCGTGGTCCGGCCCTGTCCACAGCGGTGCACCCCGGACCGGCAGGCGACGATGCGCCAGGCCGAGGAGGCGTGGAGCCAGCAATGGCTGCAGGCAGGCATCGCGACCGCGTACGCCGAGATCAGCACGCTGCAGGTCGACGGTGAGCGGCGGCACGGGCTGGTGATGGTCGCCTACTGGCGCGGCGGGCAGGACGGGTCGATCGACCGGCAGCTGGTGCTACGGATGACCGGGCCGGCCGACGGGGCCAGCCCGCTGCGCATGATCGCGAACTATCTTCGCAGTTCGCTGCTGCTGTAGTCGGCTGGCGGCGGTGCCGTCAACGACACTCGGCTTCGATCCAGTCGGCGAGTTTCGCGGCGAACTCGGCCGCGGCGAACGACTTGGCGTGTGCCTGGATGCCGGCGGCGTCGAGCTGGTCGAGCCGACGCAGCAGGGGGACGTAGTCGTCGGCCCGGGTCGAGTCGACGAGGTGTCCGGTCTCGCCGTCGACGACGGTCTCCAGCAGTCCACCACGACGCAGCCCGAGGACCGGCGTGCCACAGGCCTGGGCCTCGACCGGGATGATGCCGAAGTCCTCGTGCACCGGGAAGAGCAGTGCTCGGGCCCCCCGGTAGAGCTGCCGCAGCCGGGCCCGGTCCGGACGTACCTCGAAGGTCACCTCGGCGCCGACCCGGTCGGCGTGCCGGCGCAGATTGGCCTCCTGGGGCCCGGAGCCGGCGATGACCACCGGCATCCGGGCGGCCGCGGCGATCGAGATGATCAGATCGAAGTTCTTGTACGGGATCCAGCGCCCCACCCCGAGCAGGTAGTCGCGTTGCGCGACGGGGTCGTCCGGCTGGGCCGTGGCGAAGTAGTCGACGTCGACCGGCGGATGGATGACCACCGCGTCGCGGTGCCAGAACCGCCGGATCCTGTCCCGCACCTCGCGGGAGTTCGCGGCGTAGCTGGCCACGTGCCGGCTGAGCCGCACGTCCACCGCCTGCAGTGCGCGCCGGGGCAGGGCGAGCAGCCGACCGGAGCCACGGCCGTCGTAGTCAGGGCTCCACACGTAGCGGGCCGGCGAGTGAACGTAGCTCAGATGCCGGGTCCGCCCCGGCGCACCGAGCCGTACGGTGTGCGCGAAGGCGTGGCTGGACGACAGGACCACGTCGAAGTGCTCCCGGCTGAGGGTCCGCCACACCAGCGGCATCAGCGGCAGGGCGAGGCTCTTGCTGCGGCGCAGCGGTGTCCGGGCCAGCCACGACTCCCGCAACCCCGGGTCGGTCACCCCGGGGTCGGACCACAACACGAACCGTTGGGCGTGCGGGACGAGCTCGGCGATCCGCCGGAACACCTGCTCCGACCCGCCGGTGTCGCCGAACCACTCGTGGACGAGCGCGACCGAACGGCCGGCAAGTGGTGTCGTCATGTCCGTTTGGCTCCCCGTCGTCGGCGTCGGTGTGCCGGTCGGCTGGATCAGCGCCCGCGGCCACGGAGCACCTCGGCGACGGTACGCAGCACCACCTTGATGTCCAGCCACAGCGACCAGTGCTCGATGTAGTAGTTGTCGAACCGGGCCCGGTCGGAGATCGGCGTGTCCCCCCGCAGACCACTGACCTGGGCCAACCCGGTGAGTCCCACCGGGACCCGGTGGCGCATCGCGTAGCCGGGCAACTCGGCGGAGAACTTCGCCACGAAGTACGGACGTTCCGGCCGGGGACCGACCACGGTCATGTCGCCGCGCAGGATGTTCCACAGCTGTGGCAGCTCGTCGAGCGACGTACGTCGCATGAACCGACCGATCAGGCTGACCCGGCGGTCGTCGGCGATCGACCAGGTGGTCCGGGCCTCCTGGTCGGTCTCGGGACGCATCGACCGGAATTTGATCACCTTGAACGTCCGGCCGTACTGGCCGATGCGCTCCTGCCGGAAGAAGATCCCCCGGCCGCCGTCGATGAAGGTGGCCAGCGCACACAGGGCGAGCACCGGGCTGAGCAGGATCAGCGCCACCGAGGCGAGCGCCACGTCGGAGGCCCGTTTCACCATCCAGCGCGGACCGGACAGGGCGATGTGCCGTACGTGGACCAGCGGGATCGCGCCGATGTGGTCGGGTTGCCGCCCGTACGATCCCGACCCCCACATTCTGGCCACCGCCCAGAGGTCCTGGCTGGCGCACTCGGGTCGGCGCAACAGATCCATCAGCCCGGCTTCGGGGCAGTCCGGGTCGGCGATGATGAGCACGTCGCACTCGACCATGTCGATCAACCGGCCAAGGTCGTCGAAGGTCCCGGCCAGCGGCAACGACGTGCCCTCGGTCTGCCGGGCGGCCGAGTCCACGCAGCCGGCGAACCGCAGGCCGTAGCTGGGGTAGCGGCGCATCAGCCGGGCCAGCTCGGCCGCGATCGGACCGCTGCCCAGGATCAGGGCGTTGTGTTCGACCCAGCGGCGGCGGCGGGCGAAGACCACCACCGCCCGGGTGATCGAGCGTCCGATGATCAGCAGTACGGCCGAGACGGCGATCCCCCGCATCAGGTCGGCCACGTACTCCACCGAGTCGTGCCGCAATCCGGCGATGATCGCGACGGTGCCGGACGCGGTGAGCAGGCGTCCGCACAGGGTCGGTAGTTCGTCGAGGAAGCTGACATGGCGTCTGGCCCGGTAGAGCCCGCCGAACGCGAAGACGGCGATGGTCAACGCCGCCATGAACAGGGTGCCCCGCCAGTAACGGTCGGAGATCAGCAGCGGAGCGAGCAACGCGGCGAGGTCCACCGGGGCGGCGATCATCCAGGCCCGTAGCGGCCGAGTGCGGCTCGACGCCCGCGAACCGGCGTACGGCAGCACCGCCGTGGCGCCGGCCGACGGGTCCGGCCCCGCGTCCGGCCGTGGCCGGGGCACCAGCGGCAGCAGCGGGGCTTCCACGACGTGGCCATGCCTTCCCGGTTCGGTGGAGCGGGGCTGGTGGTCGGTGCTGGAGGTCACTGCGCAGCGGCGAGGATCTCGTCGACCGCGTCGCGACGGACCGCGTCGTAGAAGGAATCGGCCGCATCGGTGTCGGCGAACACCACGCTCTCGTCACCGACCCGCCCGGTGCCCTCGGTCGGGCTGGTGACGAAGGTGAGGTCGTCGCCGCGCAGGTGCCGCAGATCCATGCCGAAGTCGATCAGGGACAACGTCTCGTCGACCGCCACCGCGTCGGCGGTGGCCCGGATGAACGAGTTCAGCGTGGCGGGGCTGGACAGCACCCCACCGGATGCCGCCTTCTCCAGGATGGCCTTGATGACCTGCTGCTGGTGGCGGATCCGGGCGAAGTCGCCATCGGCGAAGGCGTACCGCTCCCGGGCGTAGTCGAGGGCCGCCGCGCCGTCCATCGTCTGTGGGCCGGCGGCGAACGACCGTCGGTTGTCCGGGTTGAGGGAGTGGTTGGAGGTGAATGCCTCCTCGACGTCGATCTCGACCCCGCCGAGCGCGTCGACGATCTCCCGGAATCCGGCGAAGTCCACCAGGGCGACGTTGTCCACCCGCACTCCGGTGAACTCCTCGACGGTCTGCACCATCAGCGGGATACCACCCCAGGCGTACGCGGCGTTGATCTTCGCTTCCCGTCCGCCGTGTGTTCCTTCCTGGTTTTCCGGCACGAAGACCCAGGTGTCCCGGGGAATGGAGATCAGCTGGGCACTCTGCCGGTCGGCCGCGATGTGCGCCAGGATGATCGTGTCACTGCGGGAGCCCGACGTGCTCTGCGGGTCCCGGGTGTCGCTGCCGAGGATGAGGATGTTCGTGGCGGTGGTCACCTTCTCCGGCCGGAACTCCTCCGGCACGTCCACGAATGCCTCCACCCGCTCGATCCCGGACTCGATCGACCGCAGGTAGAACCCACCGGCGAGCAGCCCACCGCCGCCGAGCAGCGCCAGCACCACGAGCACCGTCAGAACGATCCGCAGCCCGCGGCGACGGCGGCGCGGCGGAGCGGCGGCGGAGTCCACTACCGACCCGGGATCCTGCGCCCCCGGCCGCACCCCGTCGGCCACCCCGCCCAACTCATGGGTGGCCGTCGGGTCCGCGAGCTGTTCTCGACGTGACATGTCAGTGATAGTACTGACGAAGATTTCCGGATGATGTCCGCCCGGGACAGTCGAAGATCCACTTTAATCATCCACGCCGGTCTTATCCGCATTCATCTTCCGGCCGGCACCGCTCGTGACAGTGACCAACCGTCCGGCCATGCCGGCGGACCTGACGGATTCCCGTCAAACCGCCGGGCATTCTGCCCTAATCGTCCGGTCCGCAAGTTAGCGGGTGGCATGCCTGACCGACACTGGATGGACTGCCCGCTCGACTGCAGGATCGGAGTGCCGAGGTGACCATGGAGGCCGGTGCGGACCGGGGCCGTGACCGGCTCGTCTCCCGAGGCGTCGCCGAGTTGCTGGCCCTCGTCGGCCGGCTGCTGCGCCGGCCCCGGCGCGGCGAGCACGACCTGCCGGTCGTCGTGGCCGTCGGCGCCACCGGGTCCGAAGTGCACGCCGGGCTACTGCGCCGGCTGCGCCGGCCGGCCCGCCGCCGAGTGCCGCACGTAGACATCGACGCCGCCGAGTTCCCCGAGGGAGCCGGGATCCGCCCGCTGCTCGACGCGATGCACCACCAACTCGCCCTCGACGCGTTCGGCGGCGAGCCGTTCATCTTCCGCCACTATCCGCTGGCCCGTTGGCTGATGGACCAGCGGTTGGCCGACGTCGAGGTCGCCGAACGCCGGGCCCGGCTCACCCAGATGCTGCGCGACTGGCGCCGCCGGCCGGCCACCGAGAACCTGAGCGGCGCCTCGGACGCCGAGACCATGTTCGCCACCGCGTACCGGCTGCTGCTCTGGCTGGTCCTGCGGGCGGTCCCGGATGTGGTCTTCCGGGCCGCGTTGTCCGGGCGGCTACCGGTGATCGGCGGCCGGTACCGCTGGTTCATGCGCCAGCAGTACCTCGCGCCACGACAGAGCGGTACCTTCATCGGCTTCGCCGAACGACTCACCACCGACCTGCGAACCGGTGAACAGCCCGAGCAGGTGCGCAAGCTGCTGGTGCACGCCTTCCTGGAGGACCTGCGCGCGGGACATCTGCGCCGCGTCTGGTCACCGAACGGCTGGCAGCGCACCGCCTACCCGGTGCTGCTGCTGCGCGATGTCGCACCGGACAACGCCGGGCACGCCCTGCTGCGGCTGGTCAACGATGTCCGCAACGAGACCGGCCGGTGGGACCCGCTGCTGATCGTGGCCACCGCGGCCGAGGGCTACACCCCGGTACCGGGTGCCGCGGCCCCGGTCCGGCTGACCGAGGTGGACATCGGCCTCGACGAGTGGCGCGACGCCCTGCCGGAGCAGCGTCGGCTACGCCGCGCCGACGCGTGGATCCTGCCGCTGGCGGCGACGACCGACCCCGACGACCGGTACGGGCAGCCGACCGCCGCCGACCTCGCACCACCGGCGCCACCGTGGTGGGCCCGGCGCACCGTCGCCGCCGCCGTGGTCCTGGCCCTGCTCGCCGGTGGGCTGTTCTGGGCCGGCGGGCGGTGGGGTCCGGGTTGCCTGCCGCACCCGGGGCAGGGCGAGATCTCGCTGCGGCTGATCGACGGCGAGTGCGTCGGCTACAGCGACAACCTGGGATACGTGTTCAACCACGACCCGGGCCAGGAAGCACTGCGCGGGGTGCAGGAACGGATCTTCCGGCAGAACGAGGAGGTCATGCAGGTCTGGCGGAGCAGCCAGCGCCGTCGCCCGCTGATGACCCTGGTCTATCTGGGCATCATGACCGGCCAGCGGACCGGTCCCCGGGAGGTCTCCTACGTCTCCGAACGCGAAGAGCTCGAAGGAATGGCGGTCGCCCAGTACGCCCGGATGAAGGCGTCGGCGAGCACCGACGGCCAGGCGCTGCTGCGCATCGTGGTGGCCAACGGCGGCAAGCAGATGCGACACGCGGAGCGGACGGTGGAGCTGCTGGCCGGGCTGGCCCGCCGGGACCCGACGGTGGTCGGCGTGGTCGGCCTGGTGGAGAGCCGCACCACCACGGCACGGGCGCTGCGGCGACTCAACGAGGTGGGACTGCCGGCGGTCGCGCCGACGCTGTCCGCCGACGGGCTGCACCGCAACTCGCGGCTGTACCTGCAGATGGTCGCGCCCAACACCGACCAGGCCGAGCTGGTCTCGGCGTACGCCACCCGGGTGCTCGGCCTGTCCGAGGCGCACATCTACTACACCACCGGCGACAACAGCCCGCTCGCCGACGACCTGTACGTCAACACGCTGGTCACCGGCCTGACCGACCGGCTCGGCGAGCGGGCCACCGCCCGGGCGTTCCGGGTGGGCGACTCGCTCGGTCACGAGTGCGGCTACCCCGGCCTGCTCTTCTTCGCCGGCCGGTACTCGGAGTTCGACGAGTTCCTGGAAGCGCTGCGGGGCTGTCGGAACAATCCTCCGCTGCATCTGGTGGCCGACGACTCGGTCAACCGGTACCTGGCCAACCACCAGCTGCGGGCGAACGCGCCGGGCAACCTGCCGGTGACGTACGTGTCGAAGGCCGCGTTGGCGATGTGCACCCGGCTGGCGGCCGACGCGGTCGCCGACGAGTCACGCCGCCGGTTCCTCGACCTGATTCGGCGCGACGACCTGCTCGGCGAGCGGCGGTGCGTGGACGGCTCGGTTCCGCCGGTCGGCGAACGCGTGGCGCTGGCCTACGACGCGACGATGATGTTGATCGCGGCGGTGGAGCAGCTCGCGGCCCGGCTGAACGTCGGCTCCCAGCCGTGGGACGCGCGGGCGGTCAGCCCGGTCGCGGTCTTCACCGAGGTGCTGCGGCAGAACGCCGCAGCGGCGTACCCGGGGGTGACCGGGCCTACCCGGTTCTCGGCGGACACCGGCGAGCCGGTGCAGAAGCGACTGTCGCTGATGTACGTGGCCAGCGTGCCGCAGGTCGACCAGGAACCGCAGGAGGTCTTCTACTGCGGTCGGGCGCAGCCGGACGACCCGCCCGGCTGCCATCCGGCCCCGGCGGCCCCGACCGGCGACACCGGCTGAGCCACCCATCGGCCGACGGATGGAACCTTCCGGACCGCCGGGGAGTCGGGCACTGCATGGGAGAATCCCCGCCGGACGCCGACGGCGGCGGTCTGGCGCACCCTGACGACGTCGTCGGCCAGGTGTACGCCGGCAGCTACCGGCGGCTCGTCGTGCAGCTGTACGCCGTCACCGGCGACCTGAGCGAAGCACAGGAGACGGTGCAGGAGGCGTTCGTCCGCGCCCTGCTCGCTCCGCACCGCTTCGCCGAGCTGGACAACCCGGAGGCGTGGCTACGCCGGGTGGCGGTCAACGTCGCCCGCAGCCGGCACCGACGCCGGGCCGTTCTCGCCCGGCTGCTGCCCCGGCTGGCCGCCCCGGTCGACACCGAACGACTGATCGCCGACAGCTCGGCCGAGCACGTCGCGCTGATGCGGGCGCTGCGTCAACTGCCGGCCGGGCAACGACACGCTATCGCCCTGCACTACCTGGCCGACCTGCCGGTCGCCGAGGTCGCCGACGCGCTCGGCGTCACCGAGGGAACCGTCAAGTCCCGACTCTCCCGAGGCCGGACGGCCCTCGCCGGCCTGCTCGTCGACACGTCGACCAGTCACACCCGGAGCAGCCATGCCTGACCTGCGGCTGACCACCTTCGACCGGGAGCGGATCAACGAAGCGGTGATCCAGCCGGCGCTGGACCGGCTCCGGGCGCGGGCCCGACGCCGACGGCGGACCATGATCGTCGCCGCCGCGCTCGGCCTGCTGCTGGTGGCGCTGGTCGCGCCGGGCCTGGCCGCCACGGTTGGCCGCCACCGGTCCGACGGCCCCGTGCCGCCCGGCCCGCTGCGGGTCACCGTGTGGGACGACCAGACCGTGGTGGGCTTCGACGGCCCCGACGAGGACTGCCGGTTCCGGTTCACCCGCAGCGACGACGCCGGATCGACGTGGCTGCCGCTGAACGGACCGGACACCACGGCGGACTGTCTGCACGACGCCGACGGCCACCCGGTGTCGCGGGCGGTGGCGTTCAGTCTCACCCCGGACGTCTTCCTGGTCGGCGTCGGCGTCACCGACCACGTGTCCACCGACGCCGGCCGGACCTGGCGGGACGCCACCGCGACGACCCGCACCGTCACCGCGTTCCCGCCCGAGGCGCAGCCGGTGGACTGCCTGACCCACTGCGCCGACCTGCGCCCGCCGGTCGCGGTCGACCCGGTCGCCGGCACGGTGTACCGGCTGGCCGACCCGCCGACGGTCGGCGGGCGGGTGTACGTGGCTCCGGACGGGGCGATCTGGACCGCCGGACCGGCCGGAGCCGGGCCGGGCACCGTGGTCGCGGTCAGCACCGACCGGGGCGCCAGCTGGCGGGCCGCCGCCGGGCCGTCCGGCGCGCTGGTCGCCGGACTCGCGGCCCGCGACGCCCGGCAGGCGTTCGTCCTGTTCGAACCGTCCGACGCGGGCGGCACCGGCTCGTCGGCCGCCCGGCCGGTGCTGTGGCGTACCACCGACGGTGCACGCAGCTGGCAGGACCTGGCCATCCCGCTGCCCCGGCTGGGCCAGAGCGCGCTGACCGTCGGCGGCGACGGCCGGCTGCTGGTGGGCGGCCTCGGCCGGCACACGGTGCCGACGTGGACCAGCGACGACGACGGCACGACCTTCACCGCCGGCACCGCCGGCCCGTACGGCGAGCTCGGCGCCCTGCCGGGGCGGCTGTGGGTCTCCGCCGGACAGCCCGGCACGCCCGGCTCGGTCACCGTCGACGGAACCAGCTGGCAATCCGTGCCACTGCCGACAGAATGATCCGCCGACCTGGTCTGAGCTGCGCGGATTCATGATCACGTGACAGCTGCGTCACGGTGCCGACATCAACCGGCCGGAGATTGTGGCCACCGCTTCACCGCCCAGAGGTTCGCATGGCCCCCACCCCTCCTACCGACGACGAGTTCAACACGTTCATCGTCGCCCAGCTCGCCTCGCTGCGGTCCTTCATGCGCAGTACGGTGCCGGCCCTCGCCGGGTACCAGATGCCGACGTCGGACGCCGCCGACCCGGCGACCGCCATGGCGCTGTCCCAGCAGCCCGCACCGATCCTCTACCCGTCGATCAGCACCGAATGGCGCAAGCCCCGATGACCGCAGAGGACGCCATGACAAAGGCTTCGACAGACGTACAACTGCCGCTCGACCGGCTCCTCGACCGTCGGGCGTTCCTGGCCCGCACCGCCGCGCTGGCCGCCACCGCCACCGCCACCGTCGGCACCGTGGCGCTGCCCGGCCTGGCCGGGCTCGCCTCGGCCGCGCCGAGCGACACCAGCGCCCCGGCCGTCACATTCAACCCGGAGCTGGACCGGGGGGCCGCGTACAACAAGCCGCGCGAGTCGGCTATGTCCGACCCGACCGAATGGACCATCTCGGAAGCCGCCTGGATGATCCGGCACAACAAGATCGTGCCGGTCGAGCTGGTCCAGGCCTACCTGGACCGGATCGTCGCGTACGAGTCGACGTACCAGGCGTTCAACGTGGTGCTCGCGGAGGCGGCGGTCAAGGCCGCCCGGCAGTGGGCCAACCGGCCGCACCGGGGGCCGCTGCACGGCATCCCGCTGGCCATCAAGGACAACTACTTCACCGAGGGCGTGCCGACCACCGCGAACTCGTACCTGTTTCAGGACTTCGTCCCACCGTACGACGCCACCTCGGTCGCCAAGCTGGTGGTGCAGGGCGGCATCGTGCTCGGCAAGACCCAGATGGGTCCGTTGGCCACCACCCGGGCGACCCTGCCCAACGGTCAGGTCACCACCGTCAACGCCTGGACGCCGACGAACCCGTCGACCAACCCGGGCGGCTCGTCGACCGGCACCGCCACCGCCGTCGCCGGACGGCTGGCCAGCTCGGGGATCGGCACCCAGACCGGCGGCTCGATCACCTCGCCGTCCAACGCGCAGAACCTCACCGGCATCAGACCGACGATGGGCCGGGTGTCGCTGGCCGGAATCGTCCCGCTCACCTACACCCGCGACCACCCCGGCCCGCTCGCCCGCGACGCCAAGGACGCGGCGATCATGCTGATGGCGATGGCCGGGCCGGACCCGGCCGACCCGCGCAGCCAGGGCCTGCCGCCGGTGCCGAACCTGATCAACGCGGCGACGCCCCGCTACGACGGCGACAACCTGCGGATGCGGTGGAAGACCCGGATCGGGGTACTGCCCGGCTACGCCGACGGCAGCTCGGAGACGGCGGCGGCCCGCCGCGCGTTCCTCGCCGAGATGGCCGCCATACCGGAGTGCGAGCTGGTCGAGGTGCCGTTCCCGGACGAGTGGAGCCTGCTCACCGGGAGCGCGTTCAACAACGTACGGCTGCCGGAGCGCAGCGAGCCGTTCATGCCGTACCTGCGCAGCGACCTGCGCGGCTTCGGGGTGTCGGTGACCAGTTGGTTGCAGGGCGCGTTGCTGGGCGCCAACGGCTGGGTCACCGGCCAGCGCGCCAAGCTGCTGCTGCTGGACCGGATTCTGGACCAGATCTTCAGTAGCTGCGACGTGGTGGTGCAGACCAGCCCGGTGCCGTTCGACATCGTCGGCCTGCCGGAGATCGCGTTCCCGATCGGCTTCTCCGGCGGCGGGGTGCCGATCGGCGCCATTCTCGGCGGGCAGCCGTACGCCGAGGACCGCCTGCTGTCGGTGGCCGCCGCGTACCAGGCGGTCACCGACTGGCACTGGCGGCGACCGGCCGACCCACCGGCGGCCGCACCGTCACCGGCCGAGGCGGCCGCCGCCCGGTCTGCGGCCGCGACGTCGTCGCGGGGCCGGTTGACCGCCGAGGAGGTCGCCGAGCTCACCCAGTGACCGGACGCGCTTCGGCGCGGTGCGGGCCGTCCACCCGGTGGGTGGGCGGCCCGCAGTCCGTCGCCCGGCGGAACGCGGTGCCCCGACGCTCGCTGCGGGTCGGCCTTCCGGACACCCGGACAACCAACTAAGGTTAGGCAAACCTGACCCGATCACCCCGGGAGTCCGTGGCCACGCCAGCCGCACCAGCCTCTGTCGCTCGGCCGGGCACGCTCCCGCGCGACCTTATGGAGAAACGATGAGCTTCAAGGATGCCAAGAAGCACACCACGCTGTGTGTGGTGAACGTCGTCGGCACCGAACGGATCAGCCCGAACTTCATCCGGGTCACCCTCGGCGGCGACCAGTTACAGCGCCTGCCCGAACACGGATTCGACCACTGGTTCCGGCTCTTCCTGCCGCAGGAACACGGCGAGACCACCTTCGACCTGCCCAACCGGGCCGACACCATCGGCTACCTGAAGTACCTGCGAATCCCGTCGGCAACCCGCCCACACCTGCGCAACTACACGGTCCGCGCGTTCCGTCCGCAGGCCCGCGAGCTCGACATCGACTTCGTCGTGCACGGCGACGAGGGCGTCGCCAGCCGCTGGGTGCAACGCACCAAGGCCGGTGACACCGTCGCCCTGCTCGACCAGGGCTGCGGCTACGAGTTCGCCCCCGACACCACGTTCCACCTGCTGGCCGGCGACGAGACCGCGCTGCCGGCGATCGTCGGCATCCTGCGGGACCTGCCACGTGACGCCACCGGCCTGGCGGTGGTCGAGATCCCCGACCCCGCCGACGCCCAGCCGGTCGACGCGCCCGCCGGATTCGAGGTCCGCTGGCTGCCCCGGCCGGCCGAAGCCCGACCGGGCAGCCTCGCGCTCGCCGCGGTGCGGGCCTGGACGACCGACAGCCCGACCACGGTGTCCGCCTACTTCGCCGGCGAACAGGCGCTGCCCGCAGGGGCCCGCCGCCACCTGGTCGAATCCGGTGTCCCGAAGCGCAGGATCAGCTTCACCGGCTACTGGCGACTCGGCAAGACACACTGAACCGGCGCTGCTCCGGCACGACGACGAAGCCACGCGCGGTGCTCGGATGGTAGGTCGCCCAAGCCTCACCGGTCCGCCCATACAGTGACGTCGACCACCATCCGGGGCCGGGGCGGAGTCGGCGGTTCGACGACCTGGACCAGCGCGGTACGTCGCTCGTCGGTCAGGACGCACAGCTGGTCGCCGCGGTGGATCTCGCTGTGCCGGATCGTGGCCACCAGCCGGCCCGGTCGCTGCTGAAACGTCCGGCACGCCTGGTAACCGCCCGGCCGGCCAGCCCGCACGAGCGCGAACGAGGGCGTGTCCGACGCGCTGCGGATCTGGTGGTACTCGACGATGAGGTCAGCCAAGCCACCATCGCGGACCGGGCCGACCAGCCGCTCGGTGCTGCCACGGCCAGGCTCGCCGGTGTCGGCGTCGATCTTGTCGCGATAGTTGGTGAACACATCCGTCGTCGCCTGCAGGACGCAGCCGGTGCGGTGCAGCAGGACCGGCACGGGGGCTTCGACCGGCCGGTGGGCGGCCACCGCGTCACACACCACGGTGGGCGTGGCCCGGCTCGGACCGCCGGTGACTCCGACCGCGCCCGCAGTCACCACCAGTGCGCAGCCGGCCGTCACGGCCACCCACCATCTACGGCGCCCGGCACGGCGTACGGGCTCGGGATGCTCGTTCTCCCAGCGGTGGGCCAGACGCTCCCGCAGCAACCGGTGCCGGAACTCGTACACACCGCCCACCCGACGCAGTCCCTTGTGCCGTGACTCGTACGCCTGATCGAGGAAACGTATCAGTTGCCACGGCAGCGGGCTGCGCGCAGCCAGCCAGATACGCGCGATCGTAAAGTGCAGCCAGGCCGCTCGGGCGCCTCGCACGATCGCCGCACCGACGCCGAACGTGAAGGCCGTGGCCAGTACGGGCGGATTGTCGGCCGGTCTGACCACGAGCTTGAGCACGAGCCCGGCGAGCATGCCGGTCACGATCGCGCTGAACGCCATGCTCACCAGCGCGGCCCTGCGGTCGTTGCGCAGCACCCCGGACGGCCGGTCCCCTTGCGTCGTGTCCGTCATGACCTGGCCCTGCATCAGCAGCATGACCGCGCCGGCCGGCACCGCGATCAGGTAGCCGGCCAGTGCCATGTGCCAGGCCTGGTCTCGGCCGAACAACACCGTCAAGATCGCCACGAACAGTGTGGCTCCGGCGGCCCCGAACGCCGCGCCCCTTGTCGACTCCTCGATCAGGATCCGCGGCCGCGAGCCGAGCCGCCAGGTAAAGGTGACCGGAGCCGGTGGCCGCCGCGCGGCCTGCCAACCGGCGATGCCGGTCAGCAGCGCGACGACCACCGCGAAGGCGATCCCGACCGAGGCTACGTCCCGCGCGGCCCACAACCCGACCCTGCCGGCCATGTCCGGGCCCAAGGTCGTGACCACGTCCATCCACCGGCCAAGGGCCGCTCCGGCGATCACCGTGAGCACGGTGCAGGCCCCGCCGAGACCACCCAGGACGGCTCCCGTCACATGTGGTGGCAGTTCCGCCGGCAGCCGCCACCAGGCGAGCTCGCTGCTCCCGTTGCGCCGCAGCCGCGCGGCGAGGAACGCCAGAGGTGCCCAGTGCCGCCGCGCCCAGTCCGGGTCGCGCCGATCGGGATCGCCGGCATCGATGAAGGTGTCGATCAGCCGGCTCTGGACGCTCGTCCGGTCAGGGAACCGGCTCGCGTCCAACAGGCCGCGGGGACCGGCGTCCCGGGCACCGTACCCGATGCCGGCCAGCCAGAGCATGAACGGCGTCGCCATCGCCTCGGCCAGTGGTCCGTCCGGCGAGCGGTTGAGACGGGCGAACACCTCGTCCCACTTGGCCTGATGGTGATCGGGTGTCACCTGGCGCAGGTAGGCCATGGCCTGCTCCGGCGGCACCGGCTGCAGTTCGAGCACCGCCGCACCGTCGAGCGGGACGCGGTACCAGTGTTCGTCCACTCCGTTGACAGCGGACGTGTACTCGTCGCTGCGGCAGTTCACGATGATCGGATGCGGGCTGTCGCCGATCATCGTGACCGCCCGCGCGGAAGAACCCGCCCACGCGTCGAACTCGTCGAGAATCGGGAGCACCTGGCCGTCGCGTACCAACGTCAGCGCGTGGCGCAGGGCGCGCCGTCGCGGCCCGCCGAAGGCCCACCCGTACCGGCTGACCAACTGCCGGGCCAGCCACTGGTCGAACGGCCTCGGCTGCGGCACCCGCCGCCGCGAGCCGGGTGGGCGGTAGGTGAGGAGATCACCTGGGTCGCTGGCGCCCAGCGGGAACAACACCGGGATCGGCCGGTTCGGCTGGGTCGTCCCGGGCTGGGACGACGCACGCCGGGACAGCAACTCGTGGGCAAACGCCACCGACACGGCGGTCTTGCCGGCGCCTTCCGCCCCGAGCAGGACGAGACGCCGCCTGGGTAGCCGCTCGAAGGCGTCGGCGAGATCGGCGAGCGATTCGCTGGAAAATCCGGTCGACCAGCGCATGGCTACGTCATCGCTGCCGTACACAACTCGGTCATTCTGCGCCAGTCCGGACCGCGACGGTTTGCGCAACGAAATCCGAGCCTGCGGGCCGACGTGTCTCATCTCCTCATCCAACTGGTCGCGCACCTGCCTGGCCAGTCGTTCGAGGACGATGGAAGTTCCACGGCTGCCCCGGTCGCGGTAGCCAAAAGGCCCAAACAAGCTGAAGAATATTCCGCTCACGGCGATCGACCGGTCGCCGATGGCCGCTGCCGGCCCCGTTCCAGCCGCAGTGACGGTGTCACCCGTCCGTCGCGTGTGCCAGATCACCCGTACCACCCGAGTCAGCTGAGATGGACCCCGCTTGTCGCGATGCTGCCGTCGCCGACGGCCTCGACGTCGCCGGTGTTCGAAACGTCCACCCTCGCCGGCACCGCGTGGGCCGGTGCGCTCAGACCGCTGACCGCCGCCCCGCCGGCGGTGGCCGTTGCCGCACCGGTGGCGGTGACCCGTATCTCCGCCGGCACCACGGCTGCAGGGCCTGCCGGACCAGCGGATTGGTGGACCCGATCGGCCGCTTCTTCTCCCCGCTCGCCGATGTCGGGCAGTTGCCGGCCAGGAGTCGGCTCCAGCGCCGGCCTATCGGACCGGGCCGGCAGCGCACCGATCAGAGCGGCTCCCGCCAGTGCGGACAGGACGACGGCCGCCTGCTCCGCCTGGTCCCACCACAGTGTGACCAGTCCGGCACCGACCACCAGCGCGACCCGGACCGCCAATACCGACCAACGACGCACCAGGATCACCCGGCCAACTTTGAACATACGTAATCACTCCCGCATCTCGACTGTGCAGTTCGGTGCGGCACGGCAGATAACTGGCCACCGAGCCCCGATTGCCGAATCAGACGGGGAGCATAGTCAACCGACTCACCACTTCTCACGTCGACCCGGATGACATCGAGCCGCCAGGAAATATTTATCAGGGCGGATGGGGCATGGTCTTCCGAACACCACCTTGACCACCCGAGTCGATCATGATGACACCAACGACGAGGACATCTCGGGTTAGGACGAACAGTTCGTTCGAGCCACTGTTGACTATCGAGGCATGGCGGCGCGCATTCCCGGGGTGTCCAGTCCCGGGTGTCCAGCGAGGATCCGGCGGAGCGCTCCGGGCCGAACTGGCGGTCCGCCTCGAGATCAACCGGCGGTACAGTACCTCCCGGGACCGCGAAGAGTCGCCGTCCAACTTCAGTGTGAAACCGGCACACTCCACGAAAGGGATGATGTGGTGAGCAGACGCTTCACCGCCGGCGCCGTCGCGACCGCGACCGCGCTGGCCCTGCTGGGCGCCGTACCGGCCGGACCGGCCGCCGCCGCCCCCGACGCCGCAGGTGACGTCACCGAGTACACGGTGGTCGCTGAGGCCGGCACCGGCGCCGCCGAGGCGATGGCGGCCATCGAGGCCGCCGGCGGCACCGTCACCGGCAGCACCGCCGACGTGGGCATGTTCCAGGTCGTCACCGACGACGCCGAGTTCGCCGCCAAGGTCGCCGCCGCTCCCGCGCTGCTCGGCGCGGCGGAGAAGCGGGCCATCGGCTACGCGCCACGCCAGCGCTTCGACGCGGTGGAGCAGGAGCACCGCATCGCCGGTGCGACGTCCGCCGGGGCGGCCGGGCGACGCGGCACCCGGATGGACCCGCTCGACGACAAGCTGTGGGGCCTGCCGATGATGCGGGCGGACAAGTCACGCCGGGTCGAGCCGGGCGACCGGCGGGTCACCGTCGGCATCCTGGACACCGGCGTCGACGGGCAGCACCCGGACATCCGACCCAACTTCAGCTACTCGCTGTCGCGCAACTTCGCCCCCGACATCCCCGACATCGACGGCCCCTGCGAGGTCGAGTCCTGCCTGGACCCGGTCGACCGGGACGACAGCGGCCACGGCACCCACGTCGCCGGGACCATCGGCGCCGCCGCGAACCGCTTCGGCCTGTCCGGCGTCGCCCCCGACGTGACGCTGGTGGCGCTCAAGGGCGGCCAGGACTCCGGCTACTTCTTCCTCGACTCGGTGGTCAACGCCCTGGTCTACGCCGGTGACGCCGGCATCGACGTGGTCAACATGTCGTTCTACATCGACCCGTGGCTGTACAACTGCCTGGACAACCCGGCCGACTCCGCCGAGGAGCAGGCGTCGCAGCGGGCCACCATCGAGGCGGTCAACCGGGCGCTGCGGTACGCGCACAAGCGGGGCGTCACCCTGGTCGGTTCGCTCGGCAACAACCACGAGGACCTGGGCGACCCCCGCCCGGACTCGTCCAGCCCCAACTACGGCGGCACCCCCCGGCTGCGCACCATCGACAACGACACCTGCTGGGACCTGCCGGTCGAAGGCGCACACGTGATCGGTGTGTCGGCGCTCGGCCCGTCGAAGGCCAAGGCGGACTACTCCAACTACGGCACCGAGCAGATCTCCGTCGCCGCGCCCGGTGGCTGGTTCCGCGACGGGTACGGCACCCCGACCCACCGGACCTACGACAACACCATCCTGTCGTCGTACCCGCTGCACGTGCTCCAGGAGGAGGGCGCGGTCGACGCCGACGGCAACATCGTGCCGGACGCCGAGCCGTACGTGTTCAAGGACTGCACGTCGGCCGGGACCTGCGGCTACTACACGTACCTGCAGGGCACCTCGATGGCGTCGCCGCACGTCTCCGGGGTGGCCGCGCTGATCGTCAGCCGGTACGGCAAGCGCGACGGCCGCCGGGGCGGGCTGACCCTGGACCCGGACAAGGTGGAACGGCACCTGTACCGGACCGCCGCCGACACGGCCTGCCCCGAGCCGCGCCTGGTGTCCTACGCCAACGAGGGCCGGTCCCCCGAGTGGGACGCCTACTGCGACGGCGGCACCAGCTTCAACGGCTTCTACGGCCACGGCGTCGTCGACGCCTTCGCCGCAGTCACCCGACCGCTGCACCACCGCTGAGGACACCCGGTCCGGACGGCCGGGGTGGGCTGATCACCGCCCGCCCCGGCCGCCGGCCGCAGCCGGTTCCGCACCGGCCACGTCCAGCCCGGCAGCGGCCGCCGCCAACCGGTCGGCCAACGCCGGATGGGCCTGCCGAAGGCGACGCGCGGCGGACCGGTCGTCGAGCAACTGCCCCCACAGCACACCGCGAGCCTGGTCGAGCAGCTCGACGCCGGCGCCCGGATCGCCGCCGTCCACCGCCACCGCCGCCGCGTCCGCGCCGAGCAGGTGCCAACGCGCCAGCGCGTCCTCCTGGCCGCTGCGGCTGCGCCCGCGCCAGCTCAGTCGGGGAAGCTGGTCCAGAGCGACCCGGTAGCCGTCGGCGGCGGCCACCGGCTCACCCCGCCCGGCATGCAGGCCGGCCAGCTCCACGGCGGAGCTGACCAGCAGGTCGACCGGCAGCGTCGGGTCCTGCAGCACCTGCCGCCAGCCGTCCGACGCTGCCTCGGCGTCGCGCTCAGCGGCAGGGTCAGCCGGCACCCCGTCGCCGGGCGGTTCCGCAGCGGCCGCGGCGGGCGCGGTGCGCACGGACCGCTCCGGGCCCACCCACGAGTCCGGGTCGAGGCCACGCCGCTGCCGGTAGCGGTCCCGCAACGCCAGCGACAGTCCGTACCGCAGCCGGGCCGCCGACACGGCGGACGCGGCTTCCGGCGGCATCCGCGCCAGCACCCGCGTGCCGCGCTCCCCCACCTCGACCGCCCGATCGAGGCCGGCGGCGTCACCACCTTCGTACCAGCGACGACGGTAAATGCTGACCAGGTTGTTCAACCAGATGACCAGGTCGGCAGCTGCGCCGACGTCGGCGGCCGGCAGCGCCTCCTCGGCGGCCCGCACGGCGGCCTCACCGAGCTCGACCGCCTCGTCGATCCGGCCGACCGACTTCAACCGCAGCGCGTGCATGGCCAGCGCCGCCGGCCGGTCCCGGTGCCAGTGCGGCAGTTCGGCCAGCAGCCGGGTGCTCACCTCCAGCGCGGTGTCCCGGGCATGCTCGTCGCCGTACGCATTCCACCGGTCGGCCGCGATCACCGCGTAGTTGCTGAGGTACGCCCACCGGGCCCGGTGGCCCTCCGGGCAGGCGTCCACCGCCTCCGCCGTCCGCAGCAACGCCTCGTCCAGATCGGATGGCTCGGCCCACCAGTCGTAGCGGGTGACGAGCGCGCTGCCCAGCGCCGACAACGCCTGCGACCGGATCACCCCGTCGGATGCCGCCGCGCAGGCCTCGGTCGCCCGGTCGACCGCCGTGTCCAGAGCGGGCGAACCGCCGCCGTGTTCGGCGTACAGCTCGGCCGCGCTGGCGAGGTTCGCCAGCCGCCGCGGCCGCTGCGGATGATCCGTCGGAGTCAGGTCGAGGACCTGCCGACCGAGGTCGACCACCCGCCGGTAGTCCACCGGCCAGCCAGGCGGCGCGTTGAGCAGGGCCATGCCGAGGTTCGTCAGGGCCAGCACCCGCTCCGGATGCCCGGGTGGGCAGCGCCGCACCGCCGCCTCACCCAGCCGAATCGCCCGGGCCCGGTCAGCGTCCGGGCCGGGCAGCACCATCGTCCGGGCGGTCAGCGCCCGGCTGAGGTTACTCAGCAACGCCACCCGTTTCGGGTGGCGCGGGCCGCTGTGCCGCAACGCGCCGACGCCGGCCACCACCGCCAGGTCGGCGAACTGCCGGCTGCCGGTGGCCTCGAACCACAGCTGTGCCGCGTTGTCGAGCGCGTCGAGGGCCGGGGACAGCAGATCCTTCTCCGGGTCCTGGCCCGGTTCGGGCCGGCCGGCCCGGGCCACCGCCGCCGCCCGGCGGGCGGCCGCGATCGCCTGCGGAAGCTCGGCGACCTGGCCGCGCAGGTCCTGGTCGTGCACGATCATCGACGCGTACAGCGCCAACGCCGGGCCGAACAGCGGATCGCCATCCGGCAGTTGGCTGGCGGCCAGGTGCGCATACCAGAGCCCGGTGGTCAGACCGTCGGCGGAACCGGTGATGACCGACCGGGTCAGGTACGCCGTCGCGGCACCCGCCGTGCGCCGCAGCCGGTACGGGTCGTCCGCCGGCGTGTTGGTCAGGATCCGCTCGTACAGCCAGACCGCCCGGTCGGCCTTGGCCAGCGAGTGGTCCCGGTCCGCCTCGACGACCAGCCGCATCGCCTCGTCCAGCGCCTGCGCCGTCGCCGGCTCGACGAACGCCCGCCGGGCCCAGTTGCGTAGCCGGCCGGGCGGTCCGGTGCGCCGCTGGGCGAGCCGGGTCAGCCGCTGCTCGTGTTCCCGCTGACGCTCGGCGGCGGCGTCCGCGAGCGCCGGTCGACGTCGGCGCGCAGCCGGCGCGGGTCGACGCCGTGCCGGTCCAGCACCGCTGACCCGGCCGCGGCGGCTTGGTCCAGCAGTGCCCGGGCCAGGTCGGCGACGCCGATAGTCGGCGGGGCCGACCGGGCGTCGGTGGTGTCGTCGCCGTCGACCAGCAGGCACATCGCCCAGGCCAGCGCCTCGTGCCCGGCTGTGGACAGCGGCAGGAGCCTCGCCGGCTGATCCGGATCGCCGGCAGGGGAACGATCGTGGGCGGCCAGCACCGACAGTGCTTCGGCGACGCCCGGTTCGTCGCCGGTGGCCAGTGCCAGCAGCAGATGGTCGGGGCCGGTCTCGGTCGCCCCGGCCCGCCCGGCACGCACCCCGGCGTCGACCACGGCCCGACCTGCGGCGGCGTCGAGTGCGTCGGTCAGGCCACGGACACCAAGGTAGCCGCCGACGGTCCGCCGACGTACCTGCTCGACGGTGGACCCGGTGGCGGTCCGCGCGGCGGCCAGCTCCCCGTCCGGCTCGCGCAACGCGGCCAGCAGCAGGTGCACCGGTTCGATCCCGGCCGCGCCGAACCGGCCGGCGACCGACGCGGCGGTCAGCAGCACCCGGACCAGGTTGGCGTCCGCCGGGCGGTGCACCGGCGCGGACCCCGGGATCGGCTGTTCCGGTACGCCGAGCGCCGCCAGCACCGGTGCGACGACCGGGTCGCCGGCGGTCCGCAGCGCCACCAGCAGATCATCCACAGTGGTGCAGGTCGGTACGGTCGGCCGGTGGGCGGCCACTGCGTACGCGGCGTCGACGACGGCCTGCGCCGCCGTGCCGTACCGGTCGCCCGCCCCGGTCACGGGCCGGTGTGCGTGAACGGGCTCCACGCTGCCATCGGCGCCCCGGCGGCCCGCACCTGGTGGACCGCGTCGTGCAGCGCGTACGCCGACCGGTCGGCGTCGAGCCGACCGTCGACCGCCAACGCGGTGTAGACAGCCTCGGCGACATCCGCCGCCGTCGCGTCCAGCACCGACCACAGGGTACCGATCACATGCCGGTAGCCGGTGTAGTGCAGGGCGGCGGTCAGGGTGATCGCCTCGTCGGGCAGGTTCACCCCACCGACGGCGGTCTTGCAGGCGGACAGGAACGCGAACTCGCCCTGGTACTGCTGCTGGCTGATGTCGGTGACGGTGAGCGCGCCGTCGTGCAGCAGCAGACCACCGTCGGAGGGCCGCTGGAGGTTCTGGTCACCGTGACAGGCGAAGTGCGCCCAGCGGTGCCGGGGCAGCTGGGCGAGGACCGCCGCCCGGGTGGCCTGCCCGTCGTCGAGGAACGTGCAGTTGCCGGGTAGCAGCCGACGCAGCACCGCCTGTTCCCGGGCGACGTTGCGCAGCGGCGGCTGGTCGGGGGTGTGCGGCAGGCCGACGACCAGCATCCGGGGGTCGGCCGGACCGTCCCGGCGGGCCTCGACGGCTTCCCGCAGCACCCGCAGGGTCGGCGTGTAGGAGGAGACCACCCGGTCGATGACCGTACGTGGGGGCGTGCCAGGTGACGAACCACCGGCGGCGCGGTGGTAGCCGGCGGCGTGCAGCGGCAGCAGCGCCAGCGGCCCGGTCGGGCACCACCACATCCGCGGCCACGGTGCGCCGGCCGGTGGTGTGTCGGCCAGGCCGAGCGCGTCGAGCACCGGCCCGGCCACGTCGTCCCAGAGCCATTCGCAGACGTCGGCGAGGGTGCCGTCGTCGGCCGGCGACGGCACGGTGTCGAACTCCCGGGCGGCGCGCTCCGCGACGCCGAGACTGGTCAGGTAGGCGTTGGCCCGCTCGGTGACGATCTGTGCGGTGAGCCGGGGCAGCTCGACCACGCGTACGCCGGTGGGTTCGACGATCAACGCGTCGCACCGCCACCGGCTGACGTTGATCACCGCGACCGGCCCGTTGCGGGTCGCCGGCAGCAAGGTGGACAACCGGGGCGGCAGCAGGAAGTCCTCGAAGCCGGGCAGTTTGCGGACCTCGGCGACGGTGTCGTCCCACTCCCGGGCGGCCGCCATCCGCCGGTCGACGTCGCGTGACATCGGCGAACTCATCGGACCCTCCTCGTCAGACTCTCCTTGAACCTGTCGGACAGACAGTTTCGCCGGGACGGCGTTGTGTACGGAAACATCAGGTGACACGATCACGAAAAGCATTCACCTAATCCGATCGAGGAGGTGGACATGCGCACGCTGCGGCACCTGGCAGTCCGGCTGGTGGGCCGGAGGCGGGTCAGCGGCCGGTACGAGTGGTGGTACTACCACCAGGCGTAGACAGCCGTCGGACACCGGGAACGAGTGCAGGACCTCGGAGCGGGGTCCTGCACTCGGTAAGGAGCCACAGGTGGCACCGCGTAAGCAGGGCAACCGGCCACCGGGGCCGCGCGGGCACTGGCTCACCGGCAACACCCCGGCCTACGAGTCCGACCGGATCGGCTTCATCGAGCGCAGTCACCGCGAGTACGGCGACGTGTTCACGTTCGACGACCGCACCGTGTTCGTGATCGACCCGGAGTTGGCTCACGACGTGCTCACCCGGCCGGGCAACGCTTTCCTGCCCGAGCTGGCCCCGTTCGACGCCCGCCCCGATCTCGACCGGGCCGCCGAGCGGGCCGAGGCCTGGATGCCGGCCCGCCGGGCGGCATGGGCCGGTCTCGACCGGCACGCCAGCGCCGCCGCGGACGGGCGTACCGTCCAGATCCTCGACGCGGCCCTCGACGCCGCCGCCGGCCGGGAAACCGACGTGCTGGCGATGATGCGACGGTACGCCGCCGCGACGATCGCCGACTACTGCTTCGGCGCCGACGCCGCAGGGGTTCCGGAGCTGCTCGCCGAGGGCGCCGCCGCCACCGCGCCGTTCGAGACCGCGACGTACGGGTTCGCGGCCTGGCTGCCGGTGCGCCGCAACCGTCGGTTCTTCCGCACGCACCGCGCGTTCACCGACGCCCTGCTGTCGGTGGTGCGACGCCGTCGGGCCGGGACGGCCCCGGCCGGTACGTCTACCCCGGATTTACTGGACGTGCTGCTGGCGGCCCGGCCGGCCATGCCGGACCGGGCGGTCGTGTCGACGCTGCGCCCGGTCCTGCTCGGCGGACACGGCGTGCCGGCCGCCGCGCTGACCTCGCTGATCTGGGAACTCTCCGGCCGACCGGAGCTGGTCGCCGCGCTGCGGGCGGAGGCGGGCGGACCGGCCGGGTCCGGCGACCCGCCGCCAGCGGACCGGCTACCGCTGGCCGAGGCCGTGGTCAACGAGGCGCTGCGGCTGTACCCGCCGGCGTGGCTGATGACCCGGACCGCCCGTACGGCCACCGGGTTGGGGCCGTGGACGCTGCGGCCCGGCGACGAGGTGCTGATCGGCGCGTACCTGATCCACCGGGATCCACGGTGGTGGCAGCGGCCCGACGAGTTCGACCCCGGCCGGTGGGCCGCTGGCCGGCCGGCACCGGGGGCGGCGTTCCTGCCCTTCGGCGCCGGGCCCCGGGTCTGTATCGGTACGGCGTTGACCATGCGCCAGCTCACCCTCACCGTCTCCCGGCTGGCCCAGCGCGGCACGGTGGAGTCGTCGAACGCCGCCGCCACCCGGCTGCGGTTCGCCGGCCGACTCGCACCGGCCGGCCTACTGGCCCGATTTGTCGACGGAAGGTCGTGATCACATCTCGTTGCGTACCCGCAACGTGTATGCGATGGTCATGAGAATTACTCACCTCGATCGAGCGAGGAGGTAGCCATGCGGACACTGCGTCACCTGGCCGCCCGGCTGGCCGGCAGGAAGCGGGTCAGCGGCCGGTACATCTACTGGCCCTACCACTACGAGTAGACCGACCCGGCGGACGACGTCGACGACTGCAGGACAGGGTCCCCGGGGCCCCGCCGATCGGCGGGGCCCCGGGGACTCTCCCTGTCTGGCTGTCCGGGCCGGTGGTTCAGCCGCTGGTCAGCTGATGGTGCAGGCGGCGCCGTTGAGGGTGAACGAGGTCGGCGCCCCGGCGTTGCCGGTGTGGGTGGCCTGGAAGCCGATGTCCACCGAGCCGTTGACCGGGATACTGGCGTTGTAGGACATGTTGCGGGCCGTCACCTGACCCGAATTCGGGGAGTAGGTGGCGTTCCAGCCCCCGGTGATGGTCTGCCCGCCGGGCAGGGTGAAGACCAGCGACCAACCGTTGACGGCGCTGGAACCGGTGTTGGTGATCCGGAAGTTCCCGGTCAGCCCGTTGTTCCAGGCGTTGATGGTGGCCGCGACCCGGCAGGCACCGGTAGGCGGCGGTTGCGTCGTCGGCGGCGGCACGGTGGTGGGCGGCGGAGCCGTGGTCGGTGGCGGCGCGGTCGTGGGCGGCGGTGCGGTGGTCGGTGGCGGCGCGGTCGTGGGCGGCGGCGCCGTGGTCGGCGGCGGGGTCGAGGTCAACCCGAAGAACTCGATGGCGACGGCGGCCATGCCGCCGCTCGGCAGGCTGTGGCCGGCGCCCTGGACGCTGTACGCCTCGACCTGGACGGTGCCGGAGCTGTCAGCGAACTGGCGGCGGTTCCAGCTGGGCTGCGGGGTGTCGGTGCGGGTCGGGGTCTGGCTCAGCCCGAACACGTTGGTCCACTGGTCGACCGCCTCCTGCAGCAACGAGTACGGCACCAGGGTGTCGGCGGTGCCGTGCCACAGCTGCGCCCGCGGCTGCGGGCCGGAGTAGCCCGGGTACGCCTGACGGACGGCGTCACCCCACTGCTGCGGCGTCCGGTTCATGCTGCCGCCGGTGCACTGGCTGCTCCACGGCGGATAGTCGGCCGCGTTGGCGAAGCAGTTGTACGGCACCCCCATGAACGCCGACCCGGCCTTGAACACGTCCGGGTAGACGGCCAGCATGTGGTTGGTCATCATGCCGCCGGACGAACTGCCGGTGACGTACACCCGGTTGGGGTCGCCGCCGTACTGCTGTTGGGCGTACTGGACCATTGACATGATCGACACCGGGTCGCTGCCGCCGCCCCGCCGCTTCGCCGCCTCGGACCAGACGTCGAAGCAGTTGCCGAAGCCGGCCTGCTGGGTGGCGGTCGGGTAGATCACGATGAAGCCGTACCGGTCGGACAGTGAGGCGAACTCGCTGCCGGAGTAGAAGCCGGGTCCGGATCCGCCGCAGCCGTGCATCGCCACGACGATCGCCGGGTTCGCCGGGCGGCTGTCCGGCACGTAGACGTGCATCTGCATTCCGCCCGGGTTGTTGCCGAAGTTGGTCACCTGGACCAACGACGCCGCGTACGCCGGCCGGAGCGCCGGGACGACCAGGCCGGCGGCGACCAGCGACATCGCCATGCCGAGCAGCAGTTTTCGTCTGACTCTCATGCACCTGACTCCTTCCTGTCGTGTGCTGTCCCCTGTCGTGTGCCGGCCGACGGGACGTCCGGCCCTGCCCCGCCCGGCCTTCGCACGGCAACGTGTGGCACTTAGTGTTCCCGCCGGACAGACAAGTGTCAATCGATATAGCTCGATCATTGTCGAGGCCGGATCCGGGAACCCAGGTCACCTGCGCCAACCGGAGATCACGCCGTCTACAGTCGGTACCGCTGCCCCCGAGCCACGCCGGAGTGCCCGTGACGAGCCTGTTCAGCATCGAGGAGATCTATCCCGAGGAGGCGGGCCGACCGGTACGGCTGCCCCGACGGCAGACCGGCAACTCGCCGCAGGGCCTCGCCGTGACCCTGCTGGCCGACTACACCCTGCGAACCCGCACCTGGCTGCCATCGGCCGCCATCGTCGCGCTGCTCGCCGAATCCGGCGTCACCCCCGCCGGCGCCCGGACCGCTATCAGCCGGCTCGCCCGCCGGGGAGTGCTCGAAGGCAGTCGACGCGGTCGGCACAGCTCGTACCGACTCGCCCACGCCGCCGCCGCCAGCCTGGCAATCGGCGGACACTGGATCCTCACCGCCACCGCGACGGCCCGGCCGTGGGACGGCCAGTGGACCCTGGTCGCGTTCACCTTGCCGCAGGAGCACAGCGCGCAACGACGGGCGCTGCGCGGCCAGCTCCGGTGGCTGGGGTTCGCGCCGTTGTACGACGGGTTGTGGATCTCCCCCCGCAAGCTGCCCGGACCCGCGATGCGCCATCTCGTCCAGCTCACCCCCGGCACCATCTCGGTCTTCCGTGGCCGGCAGGCCGACCTGGGCGCCACCACCGGTCGCGACCCGCTCGACGCCTGGGACGTCGAGGCCATCGCCGGACAGTACGGCGACTTCATAGACCGGTGGCAGGCGCTGCTGCCCCAGGTGCGCTCCGGCCAGGTCGGCGGGCCCGCAGCAGTACGGGCCCGTACCGAGGTGATGGACACCTTCCGGCGGTTCCCCACCCTCGATCCGCAGCTGCCGGTCGAGCTGCTGCCGACCAACTGGCTCCGGGATCCCGCCCGGGAGGTCTTCGCCGCCGTCTACGACGGGCTCGCCGACGTCGCCGAACGGCACGTCCGGGCCGTCGTCACCCGCTTCGCCGGTGACGCGGCCCCCGACGACGTACGGGCCCACACCACCGGTGATCTGTTGGCGGGAGTCCAGCCAGCCGGTCCCGGCCCCGGCTACAGCCCTGGCCCGGGCTTCGACCCCGGCCCGGGCTTTGGAACGGGCCTGGGCCTCGGCCACGGAACTGAAGCCGGGCACCGGACGGCGCAAGCCGGGTCGGCGGCCCGTACCGTCGGGCGGTGACCACGACCGCACCGCAGCACCCCGACGTCCGCGTGGTCGCCGTCGGCGTCGGCGCCTACCAGGCCGGCGACGGCTGGACCCTGACCGGGCCGGTCGACGACGCCGTCCGGATCGCGCGGTTGTTCGTCGCCCACGGCGTACCCGCCGGCAACGTGGACCTGCTGACCGACCCGGCGCCGCCGGCCGGCGACCTGCCGGCTGGGGTGCGGGTGCGACCCGCCGACCGGGCCACCGTCCGCCAACTGCTGCTGCGCGAGCTACCCACCACCTCCGCGCGGGAACTGTACGTCTACTGGGGTGGGCACGGCTTCGTCGACCCGCGTCGGCGACGCCGGCTGTACTACGCCGACGCGACCGACACCGACGCCGTCGACCTCGACCTGGACTCGCTGCTGGCGACGTACGCCTCGGACCTCGTCGCGGCGCTGCACCGGCAGCTGTGGCTGGTCGACGTCTGCCAGACGCACGGCCCGGCCCGGCCGCGCCGGATCGACGGGCACGAGACCTTCCCGAGCGGCGAGCCGGCCGGCGGACGCAGCCAGGACGTGCTGTTCGCCGCCGCCGTCGGCCAACCCGCCGCCAACCTGGACCGGCAGCGGACCGGGCTGTTCAGCCGGGAGCTGCTGCGGTTGATGGACGTCGACGGCATGGCGGCGCTGGCCGACCCGCAACGGCTCGCGGAACTGCTCCGCACCCGGTTCGCCGCGCTGAACGCCGACGGTCTGACCGCGCAGACCCCTACCTACCTGTGGTATCGCAACGCGTACGGCGATGAAGGTCTGCTGCTGGCGGCGGACCCGGCCGGGCCGCAGCCCGCCGCCAGGCCGACGCGGCCGTCGACGGCGGCTATCGGCGCGGTGGTGGCCGCGCTGCTGGAGATCCCGGAGTTCCTCCGGCCGAACGACCGCGAGGAGATCCTGGCCCTGCTGCCCCCGTCGGTGTACGCCTCGATCCGGCGCAACCCGGCTGCCCGGATCGACGCCGTCAACATCGTCCGCGGCTGCCTGCGCCACGGCACCGGACTGTCCGAACTCGTCGCCGCCGTACGCTTCTTCACCGGCGAGGATCCCGCCGTCGACCACCTCGCCGAGACCGTCGAACGGCTCATCGCGTAAGCCCCTGCGGTCGACACCGCCGCTGTGACGCATGTGCCTCGGCGCTTCCGTTGCCGTGCGGGGATAGGCGATGATGAGGACATCGACCGTCACCTTTCGTGAAGGGCTACCGCTGATGGACAGCACCCCGGCCGGTATCGAGTCCGAGATGCTCGATCTGTCAACGGTGGACGTGGCGACGCTGCGCAGCGTCGACGACTCCGACATGGCCGCCGCGATCGCCCGGGTACGGCATCGGATCGCCGACGCCGAGGGCAGCATAAGCGGCTACAGCGGATCGTTCGCCAGTCGGGTCACCGGAGCCGACCCCCGGGCGGAAGACCGGATCGGTTGACAGGCCAGGCGGCGGCACCCACCCACGCGATCGCCGCGGACGACTTCCGGCAACTGGCCGCCACCGGCGGCGACGAACGGAGCGCTGCCGCCCTGCGCGGCTCCGAACGCAGCTGGCGGCTGACCGCGCTGCGCGCCCTGGTGGACGCCGCCGCGCGCCGCGCCGACGCCACCGGCCCGCTGCCCGGCGTCGACACCGCGTGGCGGCTGCTGGTCCGGGCCGACCGGGCCGACCCGGACACCACCGAGGACGTCGTCGCCCAACCGCAGGTCGGCATCTGGGTGGCACACACCCTGCGCCGGCTCACCGCCACCGGGCCCGGCGACAGCCGGGTGATAGGCGTCGGCGAGGACCAGGCCGGCGACGTGCCGCTCTGGGTCGACGTCGGCTACCTGCACACCCTGGCCGCCACCACGGCGGTCCGCGCCGGGCTCAGCTTCGACCTGACGGTCCCGGCCCGCCACGGCCAGGTCGTGCTGCCCACCGTCGCCGCCGTGGAACTCGCCCCGCAAGTCGACCTGGTGCGCGTGGTCGCCGCCGCCGGCACGGCAACGGTGACCGCCCACGGCACGGCGCCGATCGGCCCGGGCGACCGCCGCTGGCATCCGCCGGTCCGGCTGGTCACCACCGCCGGCGGCATCGACCTGCGGGTCGAGCTGCTCGACCGCGACAGCTACCGGGACCTGCGCGGACCCACGCCGCCGGCACCGCTGAGCTCCGACCGGGTGCGCCGCTGGCGGGCACTGACCCAGCAGGCCTGGGAGCTGCTGGTACGGCAACAGCCGCAGCGCGCCCGGACGATTGCCGCGATCCTGCGTACCATCGCACCGTTGCCGGCCCGGGAACGGTTCCGGCAGCTGTCCGCCTCCGGCGCCGAAGCCTACGGCACCGTCCTGCTGTCCGACCCGGACGACGCCACCCAGCTGGCGATGACGTTGGTGCACGAGATCCAGCATCACAAACTGGGCGCGCTGACCCATCTGCTGACCCTGGTGAACGACGATCCCGACCGGCGGTTCTACGCACCGTGGCGCGACGATCCGCGACCCGTCGCCGGGCTGCTGCAGGGGGTGTACGCGTTCGCCGGGATCACCGACTTCTGGCGGGTGCACCGCCGGCACGCCCCGGCCGGACAGGTCGGGCTGGCCGACTTCGAGTTCGCGCTGTGGCGCCGCCAGACCCGGCACGCGGTGCGATCACTGCTCGGCTCGGACCTGCTGACCGGGCACGGCACCCGGTTCGTCGAGATCCTGCACGACACGGTGGCCACCTTCCAGGCGGAGCCGGTGCCGGCCGGCCCGCAGCGGAAAGCCGACCGGATGGCCGTCGACCACCGCGCGCTGTGGCGGGCCCACAACCTGCGGCTCGACGCCACCGCGCGAGCGGAGCTGGCCGCCGCCTGGACCGACCGGCGGCCGGTGCCGGCGTGGCTGGCGGACGCTCGGTCCGACCGGCCGGCCGCGCTGACCCGCCCCGACCGGCCGGCCGCGCTGACCCGCCCCGACCGGGCCTGGTTCGACGCCCGCGCGGTGCTGACCCGTCACCGGCTGACCGACCCGGCCGGCTTCGACCGGCTGGCCAACGGCCCGGACGCCGTGACCGGCCTGGTCACCGGCGCGACCGCCGCCGACGTCGCGCTGGTCGGCGGCGACGCCGACCGAGCCCGCGCCGGCTACCTACGGCAGCTGGCAGCTGATCTGGCGGCCGGGTCGACGGCGGCGCACAGCTGGGTCGGGCTGGGACTGACCTGGCCGGACGGGTCGACGCACCCGGCGGCGCGGGCTCTGCTGCGCCGGCCGGAACTGGTGATGGAGACGCTGCGGCAGACCGCACGCGGCGGCACCGTGATCGACGTACCCGATCCGGTCGAGCTGGCGGCCTGGGTCGGTGCCGGACTGCCCGCCGACGCGGCCCAGCCGGCAGATTCCGCCGGCTGGCCGGCCCTGGACCGGACCCGCCGCTGAACCCGGCAGATCACAGCGGCAGCGGATCGATGTCGCAGTTGGCCCGCACCCCGGCCGCCGCTGCCGCCGTCGCCGGATGCAGTTCACCGAACGTGGACCGGAACCGGTCCACGATGTCGTCGAACAACAGGCTCGCCGGTGAATCCTGGCCCAGCCCGCGCAGGTCCATCGCGAGGTTGACCCCGCAGGCCAAGGTGATCGGATGGCCGGGACCGAGCTGCTCCGTACAGCTGGTGAACGTCTCGTCGTCGAGTGCCCGCGCCGCCCCGTACTCGCCGAGTTCGTACCGGGCGCTGGCCAGGTTGACTCGGGCGGCGAACACCAGGGCGTGGCTGTCCCCGAGCCGCTGCGCCAGCCGGCGCAGACCCTCCTCGGCCACCACCCGGGCCTGCTCGTGCTCACCGAGCAGGCGCAGCGTCACCGCCAGGTCGACCTGCGCCCCTGCGGTGTGCGGATGGTCCTCGCCGTACAGCGCGCGCAGACCCTGCACGGCCGCCTCACCGGCCTGCCGCGCGGCCCGCAGGTCACCGGTGACCCGCAGGTCGATCGAGACGGTCAGGTTGGCCAGCACCGTGTCCGGGTGGTCGTCGCCGTAGCGGGTGCGGAACCGCCGCAGCGCGTCGGTGGACAGGTCCAGCGCCTCGTGGTGCTGGCCGGCCTTACGTCGGAAGCAGGCCAGCTGGTGACTCTGCCGGACCAGGTCCGGATGGTCGTCGTACTTCAGCACCCGACGGGCGTCGGCGATGAGGTTCTCCTGGCTGGCGTGCGCCGTCACGTAGTCACCCAGCTCGCGCCGGTCGAGGTTGATGCCGCCGAGGGTGTTCAGGCTGTCCGGGTGGTCGGTGCCGTAGATGTGCACCAACTGCTCGTAGGTCTGCTCGTCGAGTTGCAGCGCCCGACCGAACAGCCCGGACAGCCGCATGCTGACCGCAAGGTTGTGCGCGGCCCGCAGGGTGAACGGCTCCTCGTCACCGAAGTTGCGCTTGGACTGCTCGTAGACGGTGATCGAGCGCTCCAACGCCCCGTCGAAGTCACCGGCGACGCGATGGTCGGCGGCGACCGCGCCGAGCGCGTCGAGCGTCTCCTCCTCGGTGTCGCCGACCGTCTGCCGGTACAGCTGCAACGTTCGGGCGTTCAACTTCGCGGCGGCGGCGTAGTCGCCGACGACGAAGTACATGAACCCGAGCCAGGTCGCCATCCGCAGACTGTCCGGGTCGGTCTCGTCGCCGCGGTCGATCCACGATCTGTACGCGCGCTGGGCGAGGTCGCGGGCACCGATGTGGTCGCCCCAGCGCCACAGATACTTCGCCTCGTTGAGCACCATGTCCCGGACCAGCTCGTTTCGGCAGGTCTCCGCACCGGAGGCGACGATGTGCGGGTACAGCTCGGCGTAGCGGGGCCAGTGGTCGGCGTCGTCGGGCTCGTCGGGGTCGTTGCCGGCGAGCAGCAGGTGGGCGCTGTGCCGCAGGTCCTTACGGTCCTGCTCGCTCATCTGGTGGATCAGGACCCGCTGGACCAGCCGGTGCATCTGCAACGAGTTGGTCCGGTGATCGATGCGGGCCAACGACAACCGGCCGATGGTCCGGATCGCCTGCTTGAGCCGGATCGGGCTGCGCACCAGCGGGTCGAGGTCGGGGTGGATCTGCAACCGGGGCTTGGACAGCAGCGACCGACCGATCGGCTCGGACGCGAAGAACGCGCAGACCTGCAGCAGTCGCAGCGCCGACGGGTCCCGGTCCCGCAGCCCGTTGAGGGAGATGTGCCAGGCGGCGGCGACCAGCGGCGGGTAGTCCTGCTCCACCTCGGTCACGTCGTCGACGTCGGGTTGGCTGTCGTGCAGCAGCTGCAGGTACTCGTCGGCGGTCATCGTCGTCTCAGCGCGCCACGCCGCCGCCTGTTCGATGGCCAGCGGCAGGTCACCCAACGCGGCGGCGAGCCGCTCGGCGTCGCTGACCAGCAGCTCCGGGCCGCGCCGACGAAGCAGCTCGATGCTCTCCTGCCGGTCGAACACGTCGACCGGCAGGCTGCTGGCGATCTCACCCCACCGGGAGTCGCGCGAGGTGACCACGATGCTGCCCGGCCCACCCCGGGGGAAGAACCGCTCCACGTCGTCGGGATCCTCGGCGTTGTCGAACACCAGCAGCCAGTTGGCGTACGGGCGACCGACGCGCAGCGCGTCGAGCACCGCCGGCACGGCGGTGTTCGCCGTCGCCGGCACCTGCAGGTCAAGTCGGTTGGCGAGCTCAGCGAGCGCGGACTGGATCTGCGCCGTCCGCTCGGCGGGGATCCACCAGATGAGGTCGAAGTCCTGCTGGTGCTGGTAGACGTACTCGATGACCAGATGGGACTTGCCGACGCCGCCGGCACCGTGCACCGCCTCGGGCAGCACCGCAGTGGTGCCGGCGCGCAGCCGCTGGTGCAGCGTGTCGAGCAGCGCCCGCCGCCCGGTGAAATTGGCGTTGCGCTGCGGCAGGTTACCGACGACGGCCGACTGCTGGTCGCGTCGCTGGGCGTGCAGGACAGCGGTGGTCGGCGGGACGACACTGCCGGTCGGAGACACCGCACTCCCTTCTGGGTCGGATCCGGGGTGGGGCGTCGGCTGCCGGGCACCGAACGGGAAAGGCGCTCCCGGCGACGCCATTATGTCAGACATCGTCGGCTCCATACCTGTATGACTCGCTTGCGAATTTGTCGCCGGATAGCGGGATCTGCGGGGCCGCACCGGCGATCCCAACGCCTGACCGAGCCGCTCGGCGGCGACCAGGTTCGGGCCGCCCAACGCCAGGTGCACCGCCAGCTCGACCCGCAGAAACGGCTCGGACGCCGGGGTCACCCGGGGGTACGTGGCCTGGCGAGGACTGCGGACCCGACGGGTCAGGTTGCGTACCGCCTCGATGTCCCGGCCGAGCTCGCCCTCCACGGTGTACTGGACCTCGATGATGCGGTCCCGGTAGCTCGACGCCAGCAACTGGTCACGGACCCCGTGGCGGAACTCGTACCGCAGCCGGGTGTCCCCGCCGGACGTACCGCCGCCATGCCGCACCGGCCGCAACAGATCGCTGGTCAGCACCTCGGTCAGATGCGCCGGGCCGAGCCGCCCGGCGGTCCGCTGCACCGCCCGGATGATCCGCGAGGTCAACGGAGCGGCGGCGAGCCGGGTCGCCAACGCGAACGCCCGAGGCGACGCCTTGGCCCGGAACCGGGCGACCAGCTCCGTCGCCCGTGCCGCCGACCGGGACCGACGCGGTGCGTGCACCGTGCCCGGAGCCCGATCCGACGAGCGCACCAGCAGCGCCGGCATCCGCACCGTACCGGCCGTCGCCCCGGCCAGCAGCCGAGCCCACCGCGACAACCAGTCGCCGCCGCGCTCGATCACCGGCACAGCGGTCCGCTCCGGCGCGCCGGGCTCCGTCGCCGACCACGGGTCCGGCACACTGGTCCGCCATGGACGCTCGGCGGTCGGCAGCCGGGCGCTGGCCGGGGTCCACAGCACTTCGGCGGTGTCCATTCCCCGGTCGTACCAGTGCTGCTGCGGCAACACGTTGACCACGGCCAACGCCGCCAACGCCGCCCAGCCGACGAGTACCGGGAAGATCAACCCGGTGGTCCAGGCCGGCGACCGGCCGTGCGTCACCAGGAAGACGACCGGCGGCCCGCCGTCACCCGGGGAGACGGTCAGCGGGGCGTCCGGATCTTCGCGCCAGCGCACCGCACCGTCGGCGACCACCACGGACCGGACCGACACCGAGGCGAAACACTCCTGCTCGCGCAGCATCGCCACGAAATCGGCGAACTCGTCGGACCAGAACTCCATCACCGGGTCGTCGTCGATGACGACGAGGACATCACGGCGGCCGACGATCTCCAACTGCCAGGCAGGAGCGGACAGCGGCGGCCGGACGGCGAAGGCCGACCCGCGCGACGACGATGCATCCATCATGGAGCACCATCGGGGCGGGTGGTGTCGCCGACCGTCCCCCGGTGACCGTCACCGCTCATTCGCGGGCCTCTCCCAAGTCGTCGCCGGCTGAGCCAGGCTGTCCGGGCTGCCGCAACGGATCGTCCCACAAGATCACAAAGCCGTGCCCGACGTGCCGGCCCGAGGCAGACGGATCCTCACCCCAAGCCGACTGCCTCAACTTTGAGGCATGCGAGGGCAACTGCGCCACTCCCCCGGCGAAACCATTCGCCGACTCCACCATCGATCGCAGCACCCGGCACAGCTCAGCGGCCAACACCGGATCGCGGTGCCAGACGATGGCTGGGACACCGGACCGTACGCCGACGAGCAGTTGCCGCTCGGCCGCGCTGTCCGGCAACGGCGAATCGCTCAACACCAGAACGACCGCCGCCTCGTCACCCGTCAGCAACGCCTCCAGTTGGGCGTCGACCTGATCGGGCGCGGCGCAGAATATCTGAGAAGACCCACCGCCCGCAGCAACGCCACGCCAACGCACCCGCCAACGCCGATGCCACTCGGGGGATCGCAGCCGCTCCAGCGAGCGGATCACCAGTGGATACTCCACCACCAGCGGACTCGGCACCGGCGACCGAAGTTCCTTGCGCCAGGCGTCGACCGGCTCGTTGATCAACTGCCACGGCAGGACGATTTCGATCGTTACCGGCCCCGCCTGGTGTGCCCAGCGCCGCTCCGTCTCCGACAGCACCTCGTCGACCGCGGCCTCCAGATCGCCATAGCGCACATGACGGTGCTCACCGCGCACCGGCGCCCAGGTCGGCGACGCCCACTGGTACCAGTGCGACATGATGAACGTATCGTCGTCGCCGCCGTACTTCTCGAACTGGATGATCAGGTAGGCCGTCGCCGGGCCGACGTCGCCGTCCGGGACGACGGTGGAGGCGGTGACGGTGGAGCCGGTGACGGCCGCCCCGACGAGTGCGTCCTCCGGCACGTCCCACTCCTCGGCCAGCGTCCGTACCAGCCTACGCAGCCGCTGCCGCGACCCGGCCGGCACACTGTCGTCGAGCCGGCCGAGCAGCCGCAACCAGTGCGGCACCCCGCCGGTCGACGGCGCCACCACAAGATGGGCGAACAGATGCCACAGCGACGTACAGTGCTCCGGCAGCGGCAGCTGCCGGCACTCGACCACGAACCGATGCCACCGCGCGGTCACCGGCACCAGGGACAGGTCGCCACGCAACCAACCCAGATCATGCTCGGCGAACTGCTCGAACACCTGCCACTCGTCGGACAACTGGAACAGCGTCAGGGTCCGCACACCGTCCGGCTCCAGCACGTCGAGACACTCGGCGAGCAGGCGCAGCCCGCCGGTACGGTCGATGCAGGCCGTCACCAGCTCCACCAGCTGCGGCCGTAACACCGCCAGGTCACGCAGCCGCAGCGGCCCGCCGAACGACTCCTCGACCAGACGCAGCAGCACCTGCCGGCTGCTCGGATCCCGGACCACGTCCGACTCCTCAAGCAGACCGGCTACCTCGGCGGTGATCCGGCGACGCTCCGCCCACTGCGGGGACGACACACGCCGCTCGCCGTCACTCGGGTCCAGCATCGGGCTGGCCATTCCAATGGCACCGGGCCGACCCGGCCCGGATCAATCGGGCCGTCCCGGCCCGAACGGATCCAATGTCTCCAGCGCACGAACCACGTCGTCGGCGTTACCAGCCAGCTCCGCCCGCCGCCGCTGACCGTCCTGCTCGAACACGGCGATCACCCGCAGCGGGCCGGAGCGGCTACGTAGCATCGACTGGATCGCGTACCAGCCGGCCGACGACGCGATACCGACCGCGATCTGCAGCAACGTGTCGGCCACCGGGCCCCGGGCGGACAGGATCTCGGACTCCGCCGCCGGATGCCAGGTACGCGCGGTGACCCCCTGCGCGGTCAACTGGTCGACCAACTGTGTCGTGTGTGCCGGGTAGACCGGTGTGCCGTGGTCAAACGCCTGCGGCAGAAACACCACGTCGGTGCCGGCCACCGGCCCCGGACCGGCATCTGCGGGCACGGTGACGACGGATTCCTCGGAGAGCATGTGACGATGGTATGTGGACCACGCGACCCAGCCGACCCCGGACGTCCGACCCGGTTGAGCGACACTGCTACAACAGACCACACAGGCATGACTGTCACCCTTTGCAGCGATCGAGCGGAGGTGCGCGATGCCCGACCCGACCGAGCCAGGCTGGCGGCCGAGCTACACCGGCGACGACAGCCTCGGTGATGTCGGTGCCGGTCGACGCCTCGGAGCACACCTGTACTACCTGTACCGGGCCGGCCGGAACGAGATTCCTGAGATCGCCTCCGTCTACGCCATGCTGACCAGGCGGATGCACGGCATCGTCGATGCGCTGGAAACGCAGTTCGATCGTCCAGGGCTCGGGATGGATCCGGCGCATCTGCGGCTGATGGAGTTGCGGGACGAGACACATGACGTGTTCCGTCAGACATGCCTGCGGATGCAGATGGTCGGCTCTGCGCTCGTGGACATCGCAGACTCGTACGCCGCCACTGACGGGTTGGCCGCCGACGAGTTCTCGCGGCTGCTGGACGAAAACGCCGAGGACTACCGGGCCTCGCCGCCGCACGTCCCTGAACTGCCCGGGGTACACGATCCCCCGCCAAGCAGACAGAGTCATGACGGACGCCTCGGTGGTATCTAAACTGATATGTCCCTGCTTCCCGGTATCGACGCGATCATGAGGAAGTCTTCGTGGCCGAACCTTCGATCACCTTCAATCCACGCGAGTTTCACCGTAAACTCTCGGAAATCCAGGGCTACTTCGCCGAGCTGTACTACATCGACACCGCGATGGCCTTCCTGGAGAAAGAAGAAGCCAGCTGGTGGCACCAGACGCCGGTCGGCCCCGGCACGCACTACATCGAGGCCCGGTTCGGGACCACGTTCCCCTTCACCAAGATCTACCACGTGCCGGCGGACTACGTACGCCTGCCGTGGCACGAAAGCCGCAAGGAGGAGGTCGAGGAGCATCTCCAGACGCTAGCCAATGACGCGGAGACCTGGGCGGCGACCGAGGTCAATGCCATCACGACCCGGGTCAAACCGTATACCTGGCCGGTGGGTGCCTGGTACGAAAGCCAGTGCATCCAGCCGATCCTGAGCGCACACGACATGCTGACCGACGAGGTCAGCGCCGACTTCGGAAAGCTGAGCCACAGCCTCGGGAACTGGGAGGGTGACGCAGCCGACAACTTCGCCACCAACTTCTACAACCCGTTCGAGCACACCCTGCGTAGTCAGAAGCAGCTACTTACCGCGCTGGCCGCTGGCGTCACCGCCGCCAAGGCAATCGCCGAGTCCACTCAGCACAGCCTCATAAACGTCGTGCATTACACCGGTGAGGCGCTCCGCGAGCAACTGGAACTTGCCCAGAGCATGGCGGAACTGGCGCGGCAGGAATCGCTACGCAACATTTTGGTCATCGCCGGGGGTGCGGCGACGGTGTTCGGTGGGATCCTCGGTGGCGCGACGGCGACCGCCGGTGGCCTGTGGGTAGCGAGTTCAGGCGTTGTTGCGGGTGGCGTGAGCATCGCCGCGACGACCATCCCGGACGGCGGCTGGGCGGCGCTCGATCTGCAGGGAAGCACCGCCGCTGACCTGCTCAGATCAGTCTCGGACGCGATCGGGCAGATCATCGAGAACGACAGCGACCAGCACGCGGCGCTGCGGGACGTGACCCAGGAGGCGCTCAACCGCGTCGACTCGCTCCGAAGCGGCGACGAGGATGGCCGGCTCATCCCGGTCGAGCCAAACATCTTGTCCGGCGTCGACGGGACCGACTTCTACCTTCCCTGACGACATCCGACACGACGGCACTGGAGGACTGCCATGCGTCTGCGTACCGCTCGACTCCGAGGCGGCATGATCGCGGTGGCGCTCGTGGTCGTCGCCGCCGGGTGCGGCGCCGGCGGCCCGACGCCGCCGCCTGAATCGAATCCACGGTACGAGCAGATTCCTGAAGACCTGTGCGATCGGCTGCGGTTCGAGGAGGTGTTCGACCGGTTTACTCTGGACCTCGCCCCTTCCCATCAGGATGGCTCGGACTACCGCACGGAGCGCAGCTACTGGCGGGTGCGATGCGACTTCGGCGCTCTCGCACCCGACGAGCGCTTCACCACCGAGTTCGGCGAGTTCCAGCCGTCCGGCGCTGTGCAGGTCCGCGTCTACCACGACCTGACGGGCGCGGTGCAGGCGTACAACCAGGACGTCGCAAACTACATCGATCTGCCGGAGGAAACCGGGCCGAACCCCATTACCGCCGATCTGGCCGGTTGGTGGGGCGACAGCGGCAGGTCGCTCCAGACGGCCCTGGTGCTGGATCCCGATGACTTCACCCTCGGCGACTTCGCCGCCTCCCAGCTCGACGTCACCCACCTCATCCGCCACGACAACCTGGTGATGATGGTGTACGCGGGCGCGGTGGCCCCCACCGGGGAGACCGCAGAGGCGGTCACGCTGCTGCACGACCTGGCGGAAGCGCTGATCGACGAGACGGCCAGCCATCTCGACCGCTGAGCACGAACATCGGGTACGGCGGACGCGTACCGTTTCGCGGATGAGCAAGGAAGGAGACCGGGTGAGCAGCCCGGATCGGACGAGTGGCACGCCCGTACCGCAGTTGTTGACCGCGGCACGCGCCGGTGACGGCACCGCCTTCGGCCACCTGGTCGGCCCGCTCCGCGACGAGCTGCACGCCTACTGCTACCGGATGCTGGGCTCAGTGCACGACGCCGACGACGCGGTGCAGGACACCTTCGACCGGGCGTGGCGCAACCTGGACCGGTTCGAGGACCGGGACGGGTCGATCCGGCCCTGGCTGTACAAGATCGCCACGAACCGTGCCCTGACCATCATCGAGCGTCGCGGCAGGCGGGAACTCCCCACCGACCTGAGCCCGCAGGGGGCACCCCTGGTCGAGACGGTGTGGCTGGGTCCGTACCCGGACCAGCCGGCCGGACCGACGGCGTCGCGCAGCCCGGAAGCGCAGATCATCGCCCAGGAAAGCGTCGAGCTGGCGTTCGTCGCGGCCCTGCAACACCTGTCGGCCACGCAGCGGGCGGTCCTGCTGCTCCGCGACGTACTCGCCTACCCCGCCAGCGACGTCGCCGACCTGCTGGACACGACGGTCCCCGCCGTCAACAGCGCCCTGCAACGCGCCCGCAGAGCCGTCGCCGAGCTGCAACCGGCCGCCAGCCAGCAGCGGACCCTGGCCGCGCTCGGCGACGCCGCACAGCGGGAGCTCGCCCGACGGTACGCGGCCGCGTGGCAGGCGAACGATGTCGAGGCCATCGTGGCGATGCTGACCGAGGACGCACGCTACTCGATGCCGCCGATGACCACCTGGTACGACGGACGCGACGCGATCCGCCCCTTCCTGGTCGACGTGGTGCTGCGGCACCGCTGGCGGTTCCTGCCGACCCGGGCCAACGGGCAACTCGCCTTCGGCACGTACCTGTGGAACGACGACCGGAACGCGTACGTCCCCGCCGGCCTGGACGTGCTCACGCTGCGCGGACAGCAGGTCGCCGAAGTGGTCGCGTTCCTCGACGCCGACTTGCCGACCTTCGGCCTACCGGCCCAGCTGACTGGCTGACTGGCCGGCCTGTCGGACCGGTGTGGCGTGGCGCGATGAGTTTGCGGCCCGGCCGGGGTGGTAGTGCCGACGGACACACCGACCGGAAGGACACCCGCCGACCATGGCCACCAACGAGGAACAGATCCGGACGCTGATCGGACGCTGGGCGGCGGCGGTGCAGCGCCGCGACCTGGCCGCCGTCCTGACCGACCACGCCGACGACATCGTGATGTTCGACGTCCCACCACCGCAGCAGGGGGTACGCGGCATTGACGCCTACCGGGAGAGCTGGCCGCCGTTCTTCCAGTGGCTGGCCAGCGGAGGTGGGGTGTTCGAGATCGAATCGCTGAAGGTCACCGCAGGCGACGACGTCGCTTTCGCGCACGCGCTGCTGCGCTGCGGCACCGAGGCGAGCTTCGCCGAGCACCCGGACGTCCGGCTGCGACTGACCCTCGGCCTGCGCAGGCAGAACGGCCGGTGGATCGTCACCCACGAGCACCATTCCTTCCCACTGGCCGACACCACCCCGCAGGACCCGGCCCCGGATCAGAGCGCGGCCCAAGCCGAACAAGACCTAGGCTAGCTGCACCAGGACGAACCGACCTGCCACCATCGCGGCAAGCACAGGCGGCACGAGCACGATGACCGACAGCGCCAACCACGGTACGTGCCAATGAAGCTCGGTGCTGAAACTGACGTAAGCCGCCGCCGGGCCGATCCCGGACAGCAGGCCGAGCACGGCGCCGACCCCGACGATAAGCCACGCCTGAGCTGTCGTGATGCGTCGGCGGACGTGGGGAGCCGCGCCGACCGCAGCCATGGTCGCCAAGTCCGGCCGCAGCTCCACCGACGCCAGTCCGACCGCCACGGTGCTCGCCACGACGGTGACCAGGACACTCACCGTCGCCAGGAGGTAGAACATCACGCCCACCTCACGCGACGACTGGTCGTCCGCCGGCACGGCGTCGACGGTTACCGGCGACGCCGGCGGTTCGGCGGCGGTGAGCTGCGCCGCGAGCAGGATCGAGTTCGCCGCAGCCAGCTCCTGCTCATCCGGCATCCGCGTCGTGTCCACCACAACGAGCCGGACCCTGGTGTCCAGGCCGATCCGCTGCGCGGTCTCCGGCGCGAGCACCAGGCCGGGAAGCCTCGTGTAGTACTCCGACCGGCTGGCAACGACGGCGGGCACCAACGTGAGCCCTTTGCCGTCCGACGACAGCGCGATACGGCCATCGGGCATCACCAGTGTGTCGTTGAACGCGACCGCGTCACCTCGGTCGAGCGCCTCCTGCTCGGGCCGGGTGGCGGGCCGGCCGGTCACCAACTGGACGACCTCTGCCCCGCCGACGGCAACGTCCCGCTGCTCGGCGGCGACGGAGACCGTCGCGGTCGGGCCGGCCGGCAGATCGTGGTGGGCAACGTTGGCCTGCAGGTCCGTAGCGGTGACTACCCTGACCGTGGCACGGCTCGGCAGGGCACCGGCGACCCGTCGCAGACCGTCCGGCCCCAGCTTCTCCGCCGCGTCCACCGGGACCAGCACCTGGCCGGGACGGGCGTCGAGTCGGCTCGGGGTCACTTCGCCGCGAGCCGCGCCCGCCAGGGCAAGTGCGACGCTGCCGGCGACCGCGGCGGTCACCGCGGCAACAGCCGCAGCCGTACGGAGCCGATGCCGGGCAGCATGGCGCAACGCCAGCCGTGACGGCATGGGAAGTAGACCGGCGACCCGACCGCTCATCCGCACCAGCGCCGGCGTGCCGGCGACCACGCCGAGCAACAGCGCGACGCCGCCAGCGGCAAGCACCTGCGGCCGCCCTTGTGGGTTGCCGGAGACCAGCAACGCCACCACCCCCACGACAAGGAGCGCCAACCCAGCCACCGCGCCGAGGCCATCGACCTTCGACGTGTCCCGCTGGCCGCCGAGGGCGCCACGGACCGAGCCTTGCCGGACGGCGCGGGCCGGCAGCAGCGTGGCCAGCAGCGCGATGCACAGCGTGACGCCGATGACGCCCAGCAGCCGACCGGCCGGAAGCGACACGTCGATCAGGGGATGGTTGGCGACCTTTTCGATCAGCGGGGCGGCGGCGGCGAACGTCGCCAGCCCCAGGAGCACACCTGCGGACGCGGCCACGGCACCGAGCAGCAGCCCGCCTGCGACGACGATCCAGGTGACCTGCCGGGGCGTCGCACCAGCTGCGGAGACCAAGGCCAGCTCCCGACGCTGACGTGCCGCCCCGACCAGGAACGCCGCCCCGACGAGCAGCACGACCTGCGCGCCCGCGAACGTCACAACGAGCAACGCCGCCGCCGTCTCGAGCCGGCGTTCCCCGGTGGTCGGGGCCATCTGCTCCCTGGACAGCACCGAAAGGTTGCTGGACCCGGCGTCCGTCCGTGGCGGCACCCATTCGTCGCCGTCGGGCAGCCGCACCATCAGCTTTCCGGGCGCCGACGAGAGCGGAAACGCGTGCGGGACGAGCAGCCCCGATGTACGCAGCGACCGGCTCCAGTCGACGACACCGACGACGGTGAGCTCCCGCTGCGGCATCCCAGCGGTGACCGAGCCACCCAGCCGCAGCCCAAGATCCGCCGCCAGCCGCCGGGTCACAGCCACCTCGGCGGAGCCGTCCGGTGCCCGCCCGGACCGCACCACGTACCGGCCGTCGTTGGCCGGATGCGCCAGATCCGTCGCTTCGTACTCCTGTGCCCGCAGCCCGGCCGGGGTCCGCAGCACCGTACTGGCCTGGATCAACCCGGTGGTGTCGCTACCGGGCGGCAGGGTGGCTTCGACCCCCGCGAGGTCACCCGACCCGACGATCAGATCCGCACCGCCCAGCGTAAAGGTGATCTCCTGCGCCGACGTGCCGCCAAGGTTGCTCCAGCTCGCGGTCAGGATCGTGCCGGCGTACGCGGGAATGAACAGCATCAGCAGCACGAGAACGCTGCGCCCCCGGTGACGCAGCGCCGAACGACGGGCGAGGCGCAGCGCCACCCGCGACGGGCCGACCAGATTGGCCCCGATCATGACGACTCACCCAGCAGCCGCCGAGGATCGTCGCGTTCCGGCGTCGCGTCGACGAGACGCCCGTCGCGGACGAAGATGGTCCGGTCCGCCCAACCGGCGTACCTCGCCTCGTGGGTGACCAGCACGCCTGCCGCACCGGCGTCGATCCGCGCCCGCAGCACCTTCAGCACGGCGACGCTGGTCTGCGAGTCCAGGGCGCCGGTCGGCTCGTCCGCCAGCACCAGCCGCCGCCCGCCGACCAACGCCCGGGCGATCGCCACCCGCTGCTGCTGCCCGCCGGAAAGCTGATCAGGAAACCGGTCGGCTTCAGCGGCCAGGCCGACCTCGTCCAGCGCGGCGACCGCCGCCGACCGAGCCGACCGCACCCCGGCACCGGCCAGCTCCAGCGGCAGGGCGACGTTCTCAGCCGCAGTCAGGTCGGTCACCAGGTTGTAGTCCTGAAACACGTAGCCGATCCGGTCCCGCCGCAGATGCGCAACCGCAGTCGGGTCGAGACCGCCGAGCTGCACCCCTTCGACCTCGACCGAGCCGGCGGTGGGCGTGTCGAGACCACCCGCGACGGCGAGAAGCGTCGACTTGCCGGATCCGGACGGCCCCATCACCGCGACCAGCTCACCCGGCCTGACCGACAGGCTGACACCCGCCAACGCCCGTACGGACACCTCGCCAGCCTGGTACACCCGCTCCACGTCGGTGAGCCGCAGCACCGGGCCGCTCATCGCCGCGCCTGCTCGGGCATCGGCTGCTCGGTCGCGACCCGGCTCGGATCGGGCGGTGGCCGGTCGTGCCGACGGCGCAGCGTCGTCGCCTCGGCATGGTCGAGCCACCGAATTTCGCTCTCCAGGCCGAAGATCAGATGGTCCAGCAGTAGCGTCCAGGTGAGATCGTCCTCTGCGTCGGAGCGCCGACGCAGATCTGTGTAGTCACGCATCTGCCGCATCGACTCGGTCCGCTGCTTCTGCACCACGAGTGCGATGTCGACGTGCGGGTCGACCGCCGCCATCGCCAGTTTGATGGCCAGTTCACTACGCGGGCGGTCGGTTTCGGTGATCGGAGTGACGTACCAGCTCTCCAGAGCTCGCCGACCCTGCTCGGTGATCGCGAACATCTCCCGGCCGTCGCCGTTGGTCCCAACCGGAGCGACATCGCCGTCCCGGGCGAGACGGTCAAGCGTGGTGTAGATCTGTCCGACGTTCACCGCCCAGCTGCCGCCGGTGCGGGCGTCGAACTCGGTCCTGAGCTGGTAGCCGTACTTGGGGCCGTCGGCGAAGAGAGCCAGTAGCCCCCACCGCACCGCAGTTCGCTGCATACCGGACACCCTACCAAGTAAGTAGTTACCCAGTAAGCACTCCCCCTAGATGCGGCGGTACACGCCTCGTGTCTCCACCCGGTACGGTGACGTGTCATGCACGCGCTGAAGCCCTGGCATCTGGCCGTCCTGCTGCTCACCGGTCTACTGTGCGTCGGCGGTACCACAGCAGTCATCGCCGCTCTTCTCGTGGCCGCCAAACGGGGCAAACGCTAACCCGCAAGAGCCTTCCCGCGTACGCTGCGAGCTGCACCGGGTCCGGGGACCCGGTGCAGCCTAGGCGCAATCCGGCATGGCCTGCACGTGCTGTGCGAGTTGCGATCCTCACCGGGTCCGGGGACCCGGTGCAGCAGCGCGACCGTGCCATCGCCCGCGCTGACTGTGGTTTCTCAGCGCAGCTGATCCGTTCTCACTGAACCTGATCCGTACCTGATCCGTTCTCACGGAACTTGATCCGCCCGTGTCCTGTCTTGCGCGACCTGGCCTGCCGTCGGCTTGAACAGCGTTACGGACTCCACCGCGTCGGGCTCGACGGACCCCGGCCGCGCTATCCCTCACGCGCCGAGCTGAACAAGGCCACCCGCCAACACCGGGTCGAACTCCCACGCCACCGGCTCCGCCACGAAGTACGCCTCGCTACTGGAGCCGCCGCGAACGAGGACCACTTCTTTGACCTGATCCGCGCGACCGACCTGCTCATCCGGCAACGCCTCGGTCGCCTCGACGAGGTCACCGGATACGCGGTCGGGATGCCCGACCACCACGCCGCCACTGGCGGCACAATCTGGTACGGCGGCGGCCGACTCGCACCCGACCTGGCCCTACCCAAGCTGCGTCATCACCGGAGGGCAGCGCAACCCGCCAATCGTTGAACCAGGGTGGCCTGGACTACATCCGACCTCGTACGCCGGAAACGCATCCTGGATAGATAACCCCATAGGGGGTATGCAAGGGTTATGCTGTTCCTGATGGCGTGCACGAGGGGGTTCCAGTGATGCCGAAGATCAACGTCTACCTGCCCGACGAGTTGGCCGAAGCGGTTAAGGAAGCCGGCGTGCCCGTCTCCGCCATCTGCCAGCGGGCGCTGGAACAGGCGGTGCGACGGGTCACCGCGATCCGGGAAACGACTCTGGGTGATCTGGACGACGCGGACCTGGCCGCGAAGCTGCCGCACTTCACGGCGCGGACCCGTGCGGCACTCAAGCTCGGCATCGAGCAAGCGGCAGAGGCGCCGGCGGTGGGCAGTGGGCATCTGCTCGGTGGCCTGCTGACCGAAGGCGGCAACCTGGCCCTACACGTCCTACGGGCGGTGGAGATCGAACCCGACCGAGTCGGCCGTGAGCTTGCCCGCCAGCCGTTGACAGAAGCTGGCGTCGCAGCGGAAGACGCGGCGCGGCGCTTCAGCGGTCCGGCGTCCAACGCGCTGGAGTTGGCCGTCACGGAGGCGACCGCGTTCGGACACAACTACGTCGGTTGCGAACACCTGCTGCTGGGGCTGATCGCCGAGCCCGACGGCACCGCCGGGCAGGTCCTGCGGTCGTTGGGTGCGGAACTGCGATTGACCCGCCGCGCGGTGGCGGCAGCCCTCGCTGGCTACGTGCACCTGCGGGCCCAGACCCCGCAAGCCGCCGCCAGCGGGACGACGGAGACGGCGGCGGCGTTGGCCGCCGTGGTCCGCCAGGAACTGCAGCCCATCGTGCAACGAATCGAACGGCTGGAGGAGCGGGCCGGTGTGGTCACCGAGAGCTGAAACCGGCCTCGACCACCCACCCGGCTCGTCGCGGGGCCGGCCCGGTGCCCAGCCGGCCGCCGGCCCGAACCGCACGACTGGAAGGTGCCCAAACGCGCGTGCCGCCCTGGCCGCAATCGCCGCGACGGCAATGTTCCTACTGCTTCTGCTTCCGTTGCTGGCCGCAACCCCGTAACGCCCTGTCGGGGTACGGCTTGAAGTACACAGGCAAGTACGGCCACACGTACACACCGTGACGGCAAGATCTGCGCTGTACCAGACGTTGGACCGTGCGGGGGTGCCGCGATTTCAAGATCCCTACCGCGCCGCTTCCGCTCCTCGCCGCTGCGCGGCTGCGGTGCGGGCCGGCTTGCTACCGATGACAGTGTCTGGCTGCGGCTGCGCGCCGAAGCTCCTCCATGCTCACGGCCCGCTGCCAGAAGCACGCCGGTCCCGGCTGCCTCTGCAAGGTCTGGAGGCACCTCGGCTGGGGCCATCCAACTTGTTGATCATTTGTCCTTGCAGCGGGTACGACAAAGCTCTGCATACCTAGCCGTACGCGCCTATGTAGACGAGCTTGTACCCCGACACGCCCCGACCGGACAGGTGAAGGAACCGTACGTGACCAAACGTGTGCTGCTCCTGGCGACCAAGGACACCATCGCCTACTCCCGCCGACCCGGTCACGAGGCCGTCGCATCCGGTGCGGATCTCCTCAAGACCATCCCCGCAGACCTGCTGACCGCCGACGTGACCGTCGAGGACGTACTCGCCGAACCGAGCTGGGACATATCACCAGTCACGATGGTGACACTGGCCCGCCGGGCCCGCGCCGCCATCCTCGACGACGGCTTCGACGGCGTCGTGATCACCCACGGCACCGACACCCTGGAGGACACCGCCTTCCTCATCGACCTACAAGCCGGACCGGCCGCCCTACGCGGCGGGATCGTTCTGACCGGGGCGATGCGCCACCTGGACGACCTGTCCACCGACGGCCCACGCAACCTCGCCTCAGCCATCACCGCTGCGGCAGACCGCGCCCTCGCCGGGGTCGGCGTCGTGGCCTGCCTCAACGACGAACTGCACGCCGCCCGCTGGGTCACCAAGGTCGACGCCACCAGGGTGGCCGCATTCTCCTCGGCGCCACATCCGCCGGTGGGCCGTGTGGTCGGCACCGGGGTCGAGATGCTGGCAACCCCGCCACCGAGGCCACCCGAGTCGCAGGGCGAGCCGGAATCCGACGTCGCCCTCATCAAGACCTACCCCGGCATCGATCCAGTCCTACTCACCGCAGTAGTGGACGCCGGTGCGCGCGGGATCGTGCTGGAGGGCACCGGCATGTTCAACGTCCCGGTCAGTCTCCTCACCACCATCAGCGACCTGACCGAATGGGACATCCCCGTGGTCATTGCCTCCCGATGCCGCACCCGCGACATCGACCTGGCGGAGCTGCCCCTGGGCAGCGGCCTTGCCGTCAATGTCGGTGCGATCGGAGCCCGCAGCCTCGCCCCCGGCAAGGCACGCAGCGCCCTGATGGTCGCCCTCGGCCCAGACGGCGGAGTCAAAGCCGCACGTGACTGGTTCCAAAGACTCTGATCCGACAACAGGGACACTTTCGCAACCACAGACCAGATTCAGCGAGACGATCTGGCGCAAACCGCCAGCACAGACCAGATTCGACGAGACCCGGCCGGATAGCAGCGTCTCACTGGATCTGGTCTCCCCCTGCTCGGCGGTCCGCAGCCTTGGACCACATTCGTTGAGACAGGACAGCCCGACTGCGTGCCGCGTCCGGGGCCGTCGCCGGCCGTGCGGGCGTCGACGCGGCGGCAACTGCACGGCGTTGCGATCCTCACCGGGTCCGGGGACCCGGTGCAGCGTTATGGCAACTTTTGACCGCTGTGCGCCGGTTGTCTCGTTGCGATCCTCACCGGGTGCGGGGACCCGGTGCAGCGCGGTCAGTCGCGCCGAGGATCTGGTCACGGCTCAGGAGTTGCGATCCTCACCGGGTCCGGGGACCCGGTGCAGCTCCGCCGCGTAACATGCGTAACGAGTTGGCTACAGGTAGTTGCGATCCTCACCGGGTCCGGGGACCCGGTGCAGCCGGTCAGTACAGCCACCGCTGTTCTCCTCTACTCCTCGTTGCGATCCTCACCGGGTCCGGGGACCCGGTGCAGCACCAGCGCGACCACCTCGGCGGTTCGCGTCAACCTGAAGTTGCGATCCTCACCGGGTCCGGGGACCCGGTGCAGCGAGTTCTGGCGATTCGGCGACCCAGCGGCCTGTCTCGGTTGCGATCCTCACCGGGTCCGGGGACCCGGTGCAGCGCCCTACCCAGTCTGAGTTGCGGCTTAGCCACCCGTTGCGATCCTCACCGGGTCCGGGGACCCGGTGCAGCGAAGGCGTACGTCGACTCATCGGGTGGCGGTGGCGGGGGTTGCGATCCTCACCGGGTCCGGGGACCCGGTGCAGCTTTGGATGTACGCGCACTGCGACTCATGCAGCTGGTGTTGCGATCCTCACCGGGTCCGGGGACCCGGTGCAGCCGACGGTCATCCAAACCCAAGCCAACAACACCAAGATGTTGCGATCCTCACCGGGTCCGGGGACCCGGTGCAGCAAGACCAACCTGACCGAGACGGGCGACGTCGCCGCGGCGTTGCGATCCTCACCGGGTCCGGGGACCCGGTGCAGCTGGTCGTGCGTCCAGGCGACGCCGGTCGCCGCGAGCGGTTGCGATCCTCACCGGGTCCGGGGACCCGGTGCAGCCTGCTCGTCTCGATGGGGGCCGATGGGGAGACATGAGGTTGCGATCCTCACCGGGTCCGGGGACCCGGTGCAGCGATAGACCGTCTGGCATTCGGTGCACCCCACCATCCTTGTTGCGATCCTCACCGGGTCCGGGGACCCGGTGCAGCGTCGATCGCCTCGGTGCACATCGAGCGCGGCGTGGTCGTTGCGATCCTCACCGGGTCCGGGGACCCGGTGCAGCCGTAGCTGCTGTAACACTTCCAGCGCCACCACCAGGCGTTGCGATCCTCACCGGGTCCGGGGACCCGGTGCAGCCCCGGTCCGCTGGCGGCCCTGGTGGCGGCCGGGACAAGTTGCGATCCTCACCGGGTCCGGGGACCCGGTGCAGCGCCGACACCGGGTTGCCGGTTGGGTTTCAGGCAATCGGGTTGCGATCCTCACCGGGTCCGGGGACCCGGTGCAGCCATCACCCGCCGCGACATCGCCCCCGACTGGGTGAGCGTCGTTGCGATCCTCACCGGGTCCGGGGACCCGGTGCAGCTGCTGCACGACGGACCCAAGGTCGACGAGGTCTCCTGGTTGCGATCCTCACCGGGTCCGGGGACCCGGTGCAGCATCGACGACGACGCCGACGACTTCTGGACGGCCGCCCGCGTTGCGATCCTCACCGGGTCCGGGGACCCGGTGCAGCGATCCTGCCGTTGTTGATCACCCCGATGGGCGCAGGGTTGCGATCCTCACCGGGTCCGGGGACCCGGTGCAGCTTCAGCCATGCCGGTGAGACGTGCAGCTGCGCGGCGTTGCGATCCTCACCGGGTCCGGGGACCCGGTGCAGCACGCGGTTCGGGCTGGAGATGACGCGGCTCGGATGGGAGTTGCGATCCTCACCGGGTCCGGGGACCCGGTGCAGCCGCGCCGACGCGACGTCGCCCTCCGAGCTCGCCGCGATGTTGCGATCCTCACCGGGTCCGGGGACCCGGTGCAGCCATCAACCGCAGGTTGAAGCCGCAACTGCAGGAGGCGGTTGCGATCCTCACCGGGTCCGGGGACCCGGTGCAGCAGCCAGGTCACGTTGCCGGCGCCGTCGCGGACGGGTTGCGATCCTCACCGGGTCCGGGGACCCGGTGCAGCCAGGCGACGATGCCCAGACGAACCGTCACCTCGCCGGGGTTGCGATCCTCACCGGGTCCGGGGACCCGGTGCAGCTCGCCGCCAGCTTCCCGACCATGGCGACGGTCTTCTTGTTGCGATCCTCACCGGGTCCGGGGACCCGGTGCAGCCGAGTTGGTCCAGTCCGCGCTGGCCGAGCTTGAGGCGTTGCGATCCTCACCGGGTCCGGGGACCCGGTGCAGCCGGTCGGGCGCCGCGTGACAGGCAGGCCCGGACGGGGGCGAGTTGCGATCCTCACCGGGTCCGGGGACCCGGTGCAGCCGAAGCCCTGCATCTGGCCGACCCGGCGCAGGTGCAGGTCGTTGCGATCCTCACCGGGTCCGGGGACCCGGTGCAGCCTTTCAGGGCGCCGTGCCCTGAGGTGCGCACCCGCTCGGCGTTGCGATCCTCACCGGGTCCGGGGACCCGGTGCAGCCGCGGCGGGACGCCGGCTGGTAGCCGGCCGGCAGGGTGTTGCGATCCTCACCGGGTCCGGGGACCCGGTGCAGCCTCCGTACATCGTAACGATCGGCCGGCCACCGCCGCCGTTGCGATCCTCACCGGGTCCGGGGACCCGGTGCAGCCTCCTTGAGTGGGAGATCTACTACACCAAAAGGCTGGTCGTTGCGATCCTCACCGGGTCCGGGGACCCGGTGCAGCCCTGGCCGACGCCGAGGCCGTAATCAAGGACCGAGGCGTTGCGATCCTCACCGGGTCCGGGGACCCGGTGCAGCACCACGCTGCTGTGGCCGCCGGGCACACCGTCACTCAGTTGCGATCCTCACCGGGTCCGGGGACCCGGTGCAGCCCGGCTCGCGAGCTGCGAAAATAGAAGGCAATCACTTGACTCCCGGTCAGCAGGCGAGCCGATACGGGCTTTTTGCCCGATGTAGTGGTTCGGAACCTCCCGGGATTTCGTGTTCACCGGAGGTTCCTAGATCACGAACGGGCCGCGTGGGTCGATTCCACGGGGACGTCCAAGGTGTTCGACGTCGTCGAGAGCCATCGCGGGAAGACGATAGATCCGTACGCTGTCGCGGGTCGGGTCGATAACCGCCTCGATGGCCGCGACCAGCTTGACCTTGTCCGCGTCCCGGCACACCACCTCGAAGACCGACTTCTGGACGCGGTGCCCGTACCCCTCGCAGATCTTCGCCACCTTGCGCAGCCGGCGGGCCCCAGCCGGGGTGGTCGTCTCGACGTCGTACGTCACGAGCAGGTCCATTTCAGGCGACCGTCCACGGCTGGTACGCGGCCAGGTCCCCGCGAAGGTGCCGGGCGAGCAGCCGTGCCTGTACGAGCGGCAGCAGCGCGCCTTCGACGTCGCGCCGCAGGTACGCGTGCGGCCAGGCCCGCTGCCGGCTCTTCTGCCAGGCGGTGAACACCTTCTTACGCCCATCGTCGGTCAGCTGGTAGGCGCCGTTCGGCAGGTGGTCGAAGTCTTTGTCGCTCAACTCGCGCCGGTTGAGCAGGGTAAAGACCAACCGGTCCACGAGCAGAGGTCGGAACTCTTCCATCAGGTCGAGCGCGAGCGCCGGCTTGCCGGACCGTACGCCGTGCAGCAGCCCGATGTACGGGTCGAGCCCGACCTGCTCCAGCGCTCCGTGCACGGCGCCGCGCAGCATGCCGTAGAGGAAGGAGAGCAGGCAGTTGACCGGGTCGGTGGGCGGGCGCTTGTTGCGGCCGGCGACCTTCCACTCTTTGCTTCTGGTGACCAGGTGCGGCATGGCGGCGAAGTAGTCCCGGGCGGTGATTCCTTCGACGCCGAACACTTCGTCGATGGTGGTGGCGTCGCGCAGCAGGTTCAGCCGTTCGGCGATCAGGTCGGCGCTGGCGCGCAGCGCGGTCTGGCGGAATCCGGAGCTGTCCCGGGCGGTACGCAGTAGCACCTGCCGACTGTTGTGGATCTTCCCGGCGATCATGGCTTTGGAGATCGACACCCGCTGTTGGTGATCGTCGGCGGCCCGGTGCTGGGCCTGCCGCAGCAGCGGGTTGCCGGTGGCCGGCCCGACCGTCCGCATCAGGAACCGCCCGTTGCCGGTGAGGTAGGTGACGGACCGGCCGTCGGCGGCGCAGCGCAGTTGCAGTTCCTGGCTGACGTTGACTCCGCCGAAGGCGACGAGGTGGTCGAGGCGGACGAGCGGTACCCGTTTGGGCGGGGTCTTCGGCTCGTCGTCGGGGTGGAAGGCCCGCAGGGTGTCGCCGTCGAGGTGCAGGCTCGTGCCCGGCCTCTGGATGTACAAAGTGTTCAGCAGTTCAGTCACGCCAGGTTCCGAGTGGTCGCGGGGTGAACAGGTCGAGTAGTGGCCGGCTGTGCCCGTCGGTGGCTTCGGGCAGGCAGGCGTCGCGCAGGGAGCACCGCCGGCAGCGTTTGTCGTTGCGGGCGAGTGGGAGTTTCGACGTGCCGAGGATTTTCCGTACCGCCCCGGCGGCTTCGATGACCTGCTCGATCAGTGTGTCGTCGATGGTGACCGGGTGGCGGCGGCGTTCGGCGACGGAGTAGATGTAGCCGAGCGGCACCTCGAATCCGGCGTCGATGAGGCACAACGCCTGTCCGCCGAGCTGCAGCTCGGCTGGTCCCCCGGCCTGGTACCGGCCGACTTTGTATTCGACCGGTGTGGCGACCTGTCCGGTGAACTCGACGACGTCGCAGACGCCGCGCAGCCCGTACGTCTCGCTGCCGACCGGTAGTGACCGTACGACGGTGACGCCGGCCCGGCGGGTGACGCCGGGTAGGTCGACGGCGGTGTGGCTGAGGTCCCCGCGTACGGTTTCCGCGCTCTCGTCCCACACCTGTTCGACGTGGATGAGCGCGGTCTGCCGGTGGCAGTAGGCGTAGTGTTCGAGGGCGGACAGCGGGACCTCGCGGATCCCGCTGTCGCTCTCGACCGGGTCGGTCACAGCCAGAGGTCCACCTCGGTGGTGAGTTGGACGCCGTCGGGCAGCGGGGTGTCGGCGATGGTCCGCTGGTAGTCGAGGTGCTGGCGGGCCGGCTTGTCGGGGTTGGTCCGGCTGACCTGGATCCGCTTGGTGAGGCTGGCTGCGGGGGCGACGCCGAGCGCGTCGGGGTGGCTGAAGATCCACAGCCCGCAGAGCTTCATCTCGCCTCGGGTGGCGGACCGGTCGTGGTCGAACATCATGGCGATGGCCCGCCAGAGCGCGGTGAGGTCGTCGGAGGTGACGCCGGTCTTGGCGGCGCGCGGGGCGGAGTAGAAGGCGTGCGCCCGGTAGAGGCCGTACGGGACGGTCCACTTCGAGCCCATCTCGGTGCGCTCGCCTTTGTCGATGTCTTCCTGGCGGGTCTGGGTGACCCGGGTGATGGCGTGGTCGGCCGGCAGGATCGGGTCGATGCTGCGGGCGAAGCCGACCTGCAGTGGGCCGCGTACCTGTCCGGCGCCGCCTTTGGCGCCGGTGCTGAGCACCGCGCCGAACATGCGGATGTCGAAGTAGTGCTCGCAGAGCCACTGCTGCGCCTGGTCCGCCCGCCCTGGTGCGGCGGCGAGCCCTTCCTCGATGCGCGTGTTCAGCGCGTGGCCGGCTTCGACGAAGATGCCGTACCGGGGGTCGTCGCCGCGCATCAGCGCCACCGTGTCCCGGATCTTGCGCTTGATGGCGACGTCGGTGACGAGGCCCTGGCCGGTTTCGTCGTCGGTGCGGGGCTGGTTGCCGCCGTCGGGGTCACCGTTGGGGTTGCCGTCGGTGACGTCGAAGAACATCACGACGTCGTGACGGCGGGCGGGGTCGAGGTGGGCGGCACTCATGCGGCGTCTCCTTCAGGTACGTCAGCTGCCGGCGTCCCGTCCGCACCGGGCGGCAGGTCGGCGGGTGGTAGGTCGGTGTTCTTCTTGCTGGCGGCGGCTTCGATCCGTTCGGCTCGCATCGCGGCACGCTGGTGGTGGTAGCCGAGGACGAACGCGGCTTTCTGCGTCAGCATGGCGGAGCTGGGGATCGACGTGTCGGCATCGATCTGCGCGAAGATGTCGTCGAGCCGGTTGGCGTACGCGCCGGCCCAGGCCGGTTTGCCGAGCGGGCCGCGGAGTCGGCGCAGCCAGGCGGTGGCGGAGCGCCGTCCGTTGACCAGCACCGCCTGCGGGTTGGTGATGGCCCGGCCCATGTAGCGTTCGGCGAAGGTGGTGTTGAGCTGCTGGTTCGCGGCGCGGTAGACGGCCTGTTGCAGGTCGTCGAGCACGGCGAAGGCGCGACCGGACAGGTACGCGGGGTCGCGGTTGGCGTCGTTCAACGTCGGGGTCAGCCTTTCTGCGTGGTACGGAGGAAGCCCGGGGCGGCGTAGGACGGCGAGGCGGATCAGGGCGACCCGGGCGGCGTCGACGCGGCCGTCGGTGCGGATGCGGTCGATGACGTGGGCGAGGATCTTGGGTGGCAGTGGCGCACCGAAGACCGCTGACCGCCACAGCGCGTGGTAGAGGCCGCCGGGGCGGTCCTCGCCTCGGGCGCCGAGTTTGATCCAGCTGCCGGGGCCGCTGCCCCGGCCGGGCTGCCACCGGCCGGCGACCCGGGTGAGCTGGACGAGCTTGACGAGGGTCGGAGCGCCGTCCCAGCCGGCGATCTTGTGGTCGTCGATCCAGCGACGGAGGTTGGCTTTCACCGCCGGCAGCGGCATTTCGACCCAGTCGCGGACGACGACACGGGCGACGTTGCCGGAGACGGTGACCGAGCAGAACTTCGACAGCTCGTCGACGGTGGCTTCGGTGCCGCGTGTCGGGCTGACGATCATGTCCAGCGCGGACTTCTCGTCCTCCTGGTCGAGCGGCCCCATCGGGTCGAACGACGCGCCGCCGATCACCCACCAGGTCAGCCGGGCGTTCTGGCCGGGCAGGCTCGCATGGTGGTCGGTGTCGCTGAGCAGCACGGTCAGCGACGACATGAACGTCAGTCCACAGGTGACGCAGATCGGGGTGTTGCCGAGGAACTTGGTCAGCTCGTAGCCGTGCACCGCCTCGTTGACGCTGACCAGCGACGCGCCCTGGGTGGCGCCGGGCAGCAGCCGCTGCGGAATCTGCTGCGGGATGGTCTTGAGCAGGTCGCGCACCTCGCCGCAGACGAGGCACCGGCCGGCCCGGCCGAGCCCTTTGCGGCCGGCGGCGACGGTCGCCCAGTAGCGACGCGCGCTGTCGTGCTCGAAGGCGAACTCTCCGCCGACCCGGATTCCGACCATGTCGGCCCGGCCCCACTTGTCCGGCTGCTGCACCTGGTGGTGTTGGCGGCGGCGGTAGAAGGCGGCGACCGCCGGGCCGGGTCCGTCGGGTTCGGCTTCGGCCCAGTCGCGGATCAGCTCGACGAACGCGTCGTGCTGTTTGCCGATCCGGTCGGCTTTGCCGCCGTCGGCGACCCAGCCGAGCGCGTACTCGACGTTGTCGACGGCGAGGGTGGGGGCGATCCCGACGGTACGGGTGACGGCCGGCACGCTCCGTTCGATGCCGAACCGGGCGCCGGCGGCGTCGCTGGCGGTGTCGGTCTGCCCCCGGTAGCCGCCGTCCCGGTCGATGTCGACGATCAGCCGTACGGGTTTGCGGCCGTAGAAGGGCGGGAGCACGTCGTCGCTGGTGGCGGCGAACTCGACGAGGCGTTGCAGCAGCATCAGGCGGCTCCGCCAGCGGACGGCAGCGCCATTTCCATACCGCGCGGTGGCACGTGCAGGACGCCTTCGACGACGCGGGCGGCGAACCATTCCATCCGGGGCTGGCCTCTTCCGTCGCGGTGGATGGTGTGCAGCATGATGCCGACTTCTTCGTTGACGCTGGTGTCGCGCGGGGTGTCGTCGGGCCAGCTGAAGTCGGCGCTGAATTCACGCGTACCGAGGTAGGGCTGTTGGAAGCAGGCTCCTCGGCGGACCCGGCGGCGCAGCTGGTCGCGGTAGGCGGCGGCGGGTTTGTCGGCGTGGGCGGCCGGCACCAGGTGGGCGTGGATGCGGTAGGCGACGTCGCGCAGGCAGACGGCGTTGCGTTGGTCGCGGTGGGCGACGGTGTCGACTCGGCGTTTGCCGCGGATGGCGTCGGCGAGCGGGGCGACGTCGGTGGTTTCGTTGCGGCGGATGGTGAACTGCTTGATCGGTTTCAGCACTTCGATGGCGACGATCTCGTAGCGGATCTCCGGCTTCCAGTAGATCGCTTCGAGGACGCCGACGGCCGCCGTGGGGGTCATCACCGGGTACGTGACCCGTTCGACTTTCAGCTCGGGGCGGGAGAACAGGGCGGCGTCGCCGCTGACCTGGACGGCGATCGGCAGGTCGCCGTCCTTGCTGCGGCGCAGGGCCAGCCCGTTGACGACTTCCGTGGTCACAGGATGAAGTCCTCCAGTTTCGGGTCGAAGATCATGCCGGTGTGCGGGTCGTAGTCGCCGCGCCATTCGACGAGCGCGCCGACGCGGACGTCCGAGCCGAGGATCGGTTGCATCAGGGCCCGCACTCCGGCGTCGCGCTGGGGCACGCCGGGGTGGACGGTGGTGGTGTAGGGCTGCAGCCGGCGCAGGTCGCGCATGTCGGGTACGGGCGCGGTACGTACCCGCTGGACGAGTTCTTCGACTTCGGCGCGTTCGTCGGGCGTGCCGGCGCCTTGCGGGGTGACCACCGAGATGCTGTCGGCGCTGATGATGCGGAAGGCGCGCTTGTGGTCGCGGTGTCCGCTGTCGTCGAGCGGACCGTCGGTGACGGTCTCATACGCCCAGTCGGCCCGGGATCGCTGGATCTGCTGGCCGACGTGCTGCGGGTCGTTGAGGTTGAGCGTGCTGTAGACGGAGCGGTAGTAGGCGGCGAGTGCGTCAGGGTCGTCGGGGTCGGCGCGGCCGGGTCCGAAGTGGGTGGTCGCGGCTCCGACGAGCCGTTTGTACGTCTCCGGGGCGCTGCCGTCGGCGGGCGCGAAGATGACGACGCGGCCGTGGTCGAGTCGTCCTTCTCGGTTGGCCCGGCCGGCGGCCTGTAGCAGCGAGTCGGCGGGGGCCATCGCCCGGTAGACGGTCGGGAAGTCGACGTCGACGCCGGCTTCGATGAGCTGGGTGGAGACCAGCAGGACCGGTTCGTCGTTCGTCAGCCGGTGACGGACGTCTTCGAGTACGCGCTGCCGGTGCGCCGGGCACATCCGGGTGGACAGGTGCCGGGCGTGGTCGAGGTCGCCGCCGTCGCGCCAGGTGTCGAAGACGGCCTGGGCGTTGGCGGTGGTGTTGACGACGACCATCGCGGCGGGCGGGCTGCCGGCGGAGGTGGTGATGTCGGCGGCGGCCTGGTCGGCGATGTCGGCGAGGGTCGGGGCGGGGTCGAGCTGCCATTCGTAGCGGACCCGTTTGAGCTGGTTGGCGACGGCGGGTACGTCGGTCAGCACGTCGGTGTAGTCGACGCCGTCCAGGGTCGGCAGCGACCAGAACTCGGGCTGGGTGGCCGAGGAGAGCAGCACAGTGGTGCCGAAGTGCCGCACCAGCAGCCGCAGCCCGTCGAGGATCGGGACGAGCATGTCGTGTGGCAGGGCCTGCACCTCGTCGAGGACGATGACCGATCCGGCGAGCCGGTGTACCCGGCGCATCGCGGACGGCCGGCGGCCGAACAGCGACTCGAAGAGGCGGACGAAGGTGGTCACGACGAACGGTGCGTCCCAGTTCTCGGCGGCGAGTCGGCCCCACCGGCCGGTGGCGGCGTCGTCGAAGTTGACCTGGCTGTGGTGTTCCAGGACGACCGGCTCGGCGCCGGGCTCGTCGAGCATGCCACGGTAGACGGCGGCGTTCTGCCCAGTGATGGTCAGAAACGGGACAGCGACGATGACGCGACGTTGCTGGTGCTTCTCGGCGTGCCGCAGCGCGAACCCGGCGGCGCAGAGCGTCTTGCCGGCCCCGGTCGGCGCGGGCAGCCGGTAGATCCCCGGCGGTTGGTCGGCGAAGCTTACGCACTGGGCGTAGACCTGCTCGCGCAGGTCGTCCACCGGGGACGGCTTGCCTGCGGCGAGCATGGTGGCTCGGCGTTGCTCCAGCATGGCGGCGCGGCGCTGCTCGAACAGCTTGTACAGGTGGCCGAAGTCGGCATCGGCGCGGACCCGGGGCGCGGCCAGGCCGTCGAAGTGCGCGCCGGTGTCGAGACCGTCGGCGTCGACCAGAGCGCTGTAGCACAGCCGCAGCGCCATCTCCCCCACGAGCCGGTCCTGCGGCCACGTATCGGGGATGGTGTGCCGCAGGTCGGCTGGCAGGTCGGGCAGCAGTCGGGGCAGCTCGGCCTCAGCGGAGGCGACGTCCTGCGCCCGGCTGAATCCCTGCTTGAGGGCCTTCCCCAACGAGCTGGTGTCGATCAACCCGCCGCGATGGCCGAAGATCGCCCCTGAATAGCCGCCGAGCCCGCGCTCATGCGCGATCCGAGTCCCCAACGACTTGTGATCGATGCCGACCGGCCGACCGGAGTCGGCGACCTTCGTCAATTTATCCTGCCAGGCGCAGGACGCTTTCCCGACGTCATGGAGTGCGCCCAGCCAGTACGCCAACTCGCCACCACCGAACGGCGACGCGAAACGCCTGGCCAGCTCGGCGGTCCCCCGCAAATGATCTTCAAGTCGATGCCAGCGACCGCTGTTCCTACCCGGACTGTGCGCCCACAGCGACCGCTCCCCTGACACGAAAAATCCTCGCAGCTTCCAATTAGAACTGTTGGACCCGCCAATCCAGCCATCAATGAGGCGCACCGTCAAGACCCGGAACGGCCGAACTTCGGTCGGCCCGTAGGCCGAGCCGTGACTCGACCTACGGGCACATCGCTACGCACGGATCCGAGAACACGTCAACGTTTCGACCCTCAGCACCAAGTGCCGCAGGCACCCTCAGGCGCTCGCAGCAGTCTACCCGATCTGGCTTCGTTGAAGTGTTTCTGACCCTTGTGTAGCCTGCAGTGTCGATCTTGAAGGCCTTGTGTTAGCGTTCCGTGCTCCAGGTCCGATGTAGCTCCAGCATCGGACCCTCGAAGTATGGGGTGGCCCGCTGTTCGCAGCAGCGGGCCACCGAGGCCAACTTGTCGTACCCAACGAACGAAGGAGGCGCACGAGTGACACTACCAGCAGGGAGAAGGTCGACCAGTCCGCAACAACAGCCCACAGATCCTCGACTTCCGGTGAGGTGGGCGGTGATCCTCGGCGGTGGCGCGATGGTCGGTTTGTTCGTCGCACGCACGGAAGGCCCAGCGAGTGGCGTCATGGCCTTCATGATCGCTGTCGGCCTGCTGTACGCGATCTTGCGGCCATAGGGTCGACCGGCGGTGCGGGATGGATCTTCGTCGTTCCGCACCGCCGGCACCTGATCCGAGCGCCCCACCTGCGGTCGCTGACGTACCCCACCGACGTCCGGTACGGTGTTGCCGAATGTAATTCGGGGGCTACTCGCCGCCGATCATGAACTCGGTCGAAGCGAGGGATGCCAGTGCCGACGATGATGGACCGGCCAGTCGGTGTCATCGGTGCCGGTCGGGTCGGCACCGCTCTCGGGCTGGCGCTGGTCCGCGCCGGATACGAGCTCGTCGGGGTCACCGCGAGGTCCGAGGCGTCCCGCCAGCGAGCCGCCGACGTCCTTCCTGGCACCCCGCTGCTGGACGTGCCCACGCTCGCCAAGAGCGCCCGCATTCTCCTGCTCTCCGTCACCGACGACGCCATCGGATCGGTCGCCGCCGAGTTGGCGGATGGCGGTCTGCTCCAACCGGGGCAGATCGTGCTGCATGTCAGCGGTGCGTGCGGTCTGGCGGTTCTCGCACCGGCGACCGAGGCCGGTGCCGTACCGCTCGCCGTCCACCCGGCGATGACCTTTCCGGGCCTCCCGACCGATGCCGACAATCTGGCCGGTCTGGCTTACGCGGTCACCACCCGACCGCATGACCGGCCACTCGCCGAGGAACTAGTGCGCGACCTCGGTGGCGTTCCGGTGTGGATCGCCGACGAGGACCGCACCCTCTACCACGCCGCGCTGGTCTTCGGCGCGAACAACCTCATCACCCTGCTGGCCGCCGCGATGGAGGCACTGATGACTGCCGGCGTGCCGGAGCCCGGATTCGTGCTGGCCCCGCTGGTGCGTGCCTCGATGGAGAACGCCCTGCGTCATGGGGACCACGCGTTGACCGGGCCGGTACGCCGTGCAGACGTCGGGACGATCGAGGCTCACCTGCGGGCACTGCGCGATCGTGCACCCCACCTGCTGCCGGCCTATCTCGATTTCGGGCTCAACACCGCGCGTCGATCCCGGCGGGCCGCGCTGAACGAGGCGGGCCGGCTCGACGAGGTCATCGCGTTACTGGAAGCAAGATCGGCCGAGGCCCGCGACAACACCGACCGGTGAACGGCCCGCTGCGGTGGGCGGCACGATGAGACGTCGTCGTTGGAGCGTCCGCCCGGGGCGGCGGCTCGATCCGCAGTTGTCGGCATCCGGGATCGTCTGCGTCGCGGCCGCGATCGCAGCCGGCGGGGTGGAGATGCTCGGCGTCCGCATCCCGGTTGTCGACTCGCCGGTACGCCAGTTGCTGCTCGCGGGGTTGGGGCTCGCGCTCGTAGCGGCGTCGGTGTTCGTGACGACACGCGACATTGCAGCGGAGGAGATGACGATGGCGACCGACCGGGTACCGCTTCCGCCCAGCACCCCACGACCGAAGCTCACCCCTCGGTTCACTGGCCGGGTCGGGCTTCTCACCGAGGCGCACGAGTCGCTGACCGAGCAGCGACGGTTGGCCCTCGCAGGGCTTGGCGGGGTCGGCAAGACCCAACTCGCCCTCGCGTACGTGGAGAACTACCGGTCCGAGTACCCGGTCGTCTGGTGGCTACGGGCGGAGAACCGTCTCACCCTCGACGACGACTTTCTCGGGCTGGCCGGCGCGCACGGACTGCCCGTCGATCCGGCGAGTCCGCAACCTCAGCAGATCGACGTCATCCGACACTGGTTGGAGGAGCGCGACAACTGGCTGCTGGTCTTCGACAATGCCGAAGCAGAGGACCTGGTCGACGACTACCTGCCGCAGCGGCGATCCGGGCACGTTCTCGTGACCACGAGGAACCAGCACTGGCGCAACGCCGCCGTCATCATCGTGCCGCCGTGGAAGCGGTCGGAGTCCATCGCGTTTCTGGCGCCGCCGGCCAGCCAGCGCAACGACGCCGACGCGCTCGCCGCCTTCCTCGGCGATCTGCCGTTGGCCCTTGACCAGGCGTCGTCGTACATGCAGGAGACCTCGACGTCGATCCGTGACTACCTGGATCTGCTGCGGTCGCGCACCGCCGACGTACTGGCTCTCGGCTCCCTGTCGAACTATCCGCGCACGGTGGCGTCCACCTGGCTGACGGCGGTGGCGACGATCCGCAAGGAGCTGCCGATCGCGCAGGAGCTGCTGAACCTCTGCGCTTTCCTGAGCCCGGAGGGAATCCCGCACACCATGCTGCGGTCGTGGTCGCCGGAGCATCCACGCCGGCTGCGTCCCCTGCATGACGACCGGATCGTCTACAACCAGGCGGTCAGCATCCTCAGCCGGTACTCGCTGCTGCAGGCAAGCCCGGACGGCCTGACCGTACACCGGCTGGTGCAGACGTTGGCCCGGCAGTCGCTGACTGCCGCTGACCGTCGGCGCTGCGCGGGCATCGCAGCGATCTATGCCGAACACGCGCTGCCGCTCGATGTCACGGCAGCCGACAACTGGCCGGTCAGCGACACTGTCGTCCCGCACGCGCTCGCCGCCGCCAGACACGCCGCCGAGCACAACGTCGCGCTCCGCCAGGTGGTCTCGCTGTACGCCCGGGTCGGCGAGTATCTCCGAATCCAGGGGCAGTACGCGCAGGCCCTCGGCGTCTTGGGCGCGGCCACGGACATTCTGCGCCGGCCGCACGACTTCACCACCCCCGACCTGCCGGAGATCCTGACCCGCACCGGAATGGCGCTGCGGGCGAGCGGACGACTTCCGGAAGCTTTCGCCGCGCTCGAAGAAGCGATCCAGTTGGGGCAAGCCAACCTCGGCCAGGATCATCCCCGGTTGGCGGTCACCCTCAACGCCGCCGGTACGGTCCTGCGGGGTCTAGGTTCGCTTGGCAAGGCGCGGGACTACCACCTCCGAGCGCTGACGATCCTGGAGCGCGCGCTCGGTGGGGATCACCCCGCCTGCGCGACGACGCTGAACAACCTCGGCAACGTGGAACGGCAGGCCGGCGACGCCGACGGCGCAGTTCGAGCGCACGAGCGCGCTGTCGACATCCGGCGGGCCCATTTCGGGGTCAGCCACCCCGATGTCGCCACCTCGCTGAACAACCTGTCGAACGCGTACGCCGACGCAGGAAACTTCGCTGCTGCCCGCCGCTGCGCCGAACAGGCAGTCGAGATCGACACCGAGACTCTGGGCACCCGGCATCCTGCCCTGGCCGCCGACCTGATCAACCACGGTGTGATCCTGCACGAACTGGGCAGGTCAGAGGAGGCGAGCCAGGTGCTGGAGCAGTCACTCGGCATCTACGAAAAGGCGTTCGGTGCCGCCCACCCCGACGTTGCCGTGATCCTCAACGACCTCGCCGCCGTCCGCCAGGCGTTGGGCGAGCCGGAACAGGCAAACGATCTACTCGCCCGCGCGGCTTCCATCCTGGATACGGGGACCGACACCGATCCCAACCTCGCTGCAGTGCTACACAACCTGAGCAGAGCATGCGCAGCGGCCGGCGACAGCGCCGGCGCTCAGGATGCCCTCCGACGCAGCCAGGTCATCCGAGCCGAGCCGGCGGTCACCGACCCACCTGCCGGAGCCGGAGTGATCGACGCGTCCTGGCTGCTGCGGCTGGACAAGGATGTCGCCACCGCCGAGTTCGACCTGGAGTAGACCCGCCGGACGCCATGCTCTCGCCGGAACCAGCCAGCAGGATGAGCCCCACGAGCTATGAGGAACTGCGTCGGCGGGTGGCTGATGAGGGCGGGGTCCTCGGTACGACTGCACAGGTGCTGCGGGACATCGAGGGCGCTGGGCGACTCGGCTCGACCGTACGTGCCGAGATCAGTCAGAAGCTTGAAGCGTACGGACTGCGGCATCTTCCGGCTGATCTGCCCCAATACCAGGAGCAGGAGGTGGTCGTGTACCTGGCCTCTGGTCCTATAGCTGCCGTAGTCAACGCGGTTCTCAACCCCAGCAGGAGCACGGCCAAGGTGTTGCGCCAGCTTGCCGACAACAACGCGCAGGAGACGCTGGACAAGATCCGCCAGCTCGTCGGTCCACCGACCGAATAGTCGACGGACACGTCCGGCGTTGTGATCCTCGCCGGACCCGGAGGTCCGGCGCAGCGCGCGCAGGATGAGCGCCTGGGGTGCGTAGTCGACGACGTGTTGCGATCCTCGCCGGACCCGGAGGTCCGGCGCAGCTCCGACACCACATCCGGATCGACGCCGCCGATTTCGGAGTTGCGATCCTCGCCGGACCCGGAGGTCCGGCGCAGCGATCATCGGGTACGCGTACAAGTTCCGGACGCTGTCACAGTTGCGATCCTCGCCGGACCCGGAGGTCCGGCGCAGCCGCAACGACGGCGGCGGCACGGTGGTCACGCCGACGCAGTTGCGATCCTCGCCGGACCCGGAGGTCCGGCGCAGCGGAGTGACGCCGTGAGCGACCTGATCACCTGGCTGCGGTTGCGATCCTCGCCGGACCCGGAGGTCCGGCGCAGCACTAGCGGAGTCCGGCCGCCGGATGATCATCAATGCCGGTTGCGATCCTCGCCGGACCCGGAGGTCCGGCGCAGCGCTGGTCACCACGTCGATGCGACCCCCGTCGCCGACGCGTTGCGATCCTCGCCGGACCCGGAGGTCCGGCGCAGCGTCCACGGGCATCGTCGAAATCAGATCAGCGCGCAGACGTTGCGATCCTCGCCGGACCCGGAGGTCCGGCGCAGCTCGCAATGCACGTGCACGCCGTTGTAATGCTGATCTTGTTGCGATCCTCGCCGGACCCGGAGGTCCGGCGCAGCTACTGCGTGTTAATCCGGTAGCACCGCGCAGAGATGTTGCGATCCTCGCCGGACCCGGAGGTCCGGCGCAGCGTGCCCGAGTAGGCGTCCCGGCCGATGTTCTTCGTGTCGTTGCGATCCTCGCCGGACCCGGAGGTCCGGCGCAGCCGACACCCCCTGACGGATCGCCGCCAGGATCGGCCCCCGTTGCGATCCTCGCCGGACCCGGAGGTCCGGCGCAGCATCTGTGGTACACCCGGGCATCGGGCGGCGGCACCGACGTCGTTGCGATCCTCGCCGGACCCGGAGGTCCGGCGCAGCGCCGACCCTGGCCGGTACGCCGATCGACCTGTCGCCGGCGTTGCGATCCTCGCCGGACCCGGAGGTCCGGCGCAGCGGCACCTTCCAACCGAGACAGGAGACAGAGATGCGGTTGCGATCCTCGCCGGACCCGGAGGTCCGGCGCAGCCCGATGTGATGATCATCGACGACCCGCACAAGGGCCGGTTGCGATCCTCACCGGACCCGGAGGTCCGGCGCAGCGCAGGTCAGGCACCGCGAGCACCGACGACACTGGGGCGTTGCGATCCTCGCCGGACCCGGAGGTCCGGCGCAGCTACTGGGCGAGGTGAATGTCAAACGCCCCCGTTACCTTTTTGATCGTCCCCAGCCGGGGACGGCTCGGTCGCCCGGCTCGGTATGACTGAATGCCCCTGTCGTACGCATGATCCGGGGGGTGTTGTCGCCGGGCCGGGTGGCGTCGGCGGACCGCTGATAGGGACCCGGCCACCCCGTCGCGGGGTAGGTCTCTCCGTAACGTGGATGCCGGCAGTCCGGCGCCGTGACCAGCGGCCGAGCCAGGCCATCGCCGTGAGGAGGCAAGCTGTGCACGACGGGTTCGGCGTCTTCATCGGACTCGACGTCGGTAAGGAAGGACACCACGCGGTCGCGTTGAACCGCGAGGGCAAGAGGCTGCACGACGCGACCCTGCCCAACACCGAAGCCGGGCTGCGGAAACTGTTCGACAAACTCGCCCGGCACGGCCGGATCCTGGCCGTGGTCGACCAGCCCGCCTCGATCGGCGCGCTGCCGGTCGCGGTCGCCCGCGCCTGCGGCCACCAGGTGGCCTACCTGCCCGGGCTGGTCATGCGCCGGCTGGCCGACCTGCACCCCGGGACAGCGAAGACCGACGCCCGCGACGCGTACGTCATCGCCGACGCCGCCCGTACCCTGCCTCACACCCTGCGTCGGGTCGACACCGGCGATGAGGCCCTGGCAGAGCTGGAGGTGATGGTCGGCTATGACGACGACCTCGCCGGCGAGGTCACCCGCGTGGGCAACCGCATCCGGGGCCTGCTCACCCAGATCCACCCACCCCTGGAACGTGTTCTGGGACCGAAACTGCAGCACCCCGCCGTCCTGGAGGCCATCTCGCGGTGCGGCGGACCCACCGGACTCCGCAGGGCCGGACGGGCGAAACTCACCGAGATCGTCAAGGCCCGCGCGCCACGCATGGGTGCCCGCCTGGTCGAACAGATCTTCACCGCGCTCGATGCGCAGACCGTCGTGGTCCCCGGCACCACAGCCGCCGAAACCGTCCTTCCCCGACTCGCCGACAGCCTGCGTGACCTGCTGCGACAACGCGACCAGGTCGCCGAACAGGTCGAGGGGATGCTTGATGCGCACCCTCTCGCCCCGGTCCTGACCTCGATGCCCGGCATCGGCGTCAGGACCGCGGCCCGCATCCTGCTCGAAGTCGGCGACGGCAGCTCGTTCCCCACTCCCGGGCACCTGGCCGCCTACGCCGGCCTGGCTCCGGTCACCCGCCGCTCCGGCACCAGCATCCGTGGTGAACACCCGCCCAAGGGCGGCAACAAGCAGCTGAAACGCGCGTTCTTCCTGTCCGCGTTCGCCGCTCTCGCCGACCCGCTCAGCCGCGCCTACTACGACCGCAAACGCGCTGAGGGCAAGAAGCACAACGCCGCCCTCATCTGCCTCGCCCGCCGCCGCGTCGACGTCCTCCACGCCATGCTCCGCACCCAACGGCCATACCAGCCCACACCGGCGGACGAACCCCGCCTCGCCGCTTGACACAACCCATAGGGACACCCGTCTGGTTGCGATCCTCGCCGGACCCGGAGGTCCGGCGCAGCCCGTCAGCCCGTACCCGGGCGCTGTCGTGGGCTCGTTGCGATCCTCGCCGGACCCGGAGGTCCGGCGCAGCGCGGCTCCGACTCCGCAGCCCTAGCCGCGCCACCAGTTGCGATCCTCGCCGGACCCGGAGGTCCGGCGCAGCCCACGCTGCATCGCCTGCCACGTCAGCCGCGCCTCAGCGTTGCGATCCTCGCCGGACCCGGAGGTCCGGCGCAGCCACCAAGGCCTACCGGCAAGCCGCCGACCCCGACGACGTTGCGATCCTCGCCGGACCCGGAGGTCCGGCGCAGCGCGTACCAGCGGGCCACCGAGCAGCTTGCGTTCCAGATGTTGCGATCCTCGCCGGACCCGGAGGTCCGGCGCAGCCACGTCAGAGTGCCCACGACATCAGATAGGGCACCTCGCGTTGCGATCCTCGCCGGACCCGGAGGTCCGGCGCAGCGACCGTCGGAGCGGAAGCGCGTGCCTTCGCCGCGCTCGTTGCGATCCTCGCCGGACCCGGAGGTCCGGCGCAGCATCTGTGGTACACCCGGGCATCGGGCGGCGGCACCGACGTCGTTGCGATCCTCGCCGGACCCGGAGGTCCGGCGCAGCCCGGTGGACGGTAGGGCAGCACCGTGCTGCCCCGGGTTGCGATCCTCGCCGGACCCGGAGGTCCGGCGCAGCCACCTACTACCGGTGCCGCTGCGACAGGTGCAGGGCTGCGTTGCGATCCTCGCCGGACCCGGAGGTCCGGCGCAGCAATCTGCCGGACGCCGCGCGCCGGGCGGCCGACATCGTGTTGCGATCCTCGCCGGACCCGGAGGTCCGGCGCAGCCGCCACCACCTGACCAGCACCACGGGGGAACGATGACGTTGCGATCCTCGCCGGACCCGGAGGTCCGGCGCAGCAATATGAATCTGACCACCACTCCGACGGCTGTTTCTGGTTGCGATCCTCGCCGGACCCGGAGGTCCGGCGCAGCTCTCTGCTCCTTTGGGTTGGGGGAACACCTGCTGCTGTGTTGCGATCCTCGCCGGACCCGGAGGTCCGGCGCAGCCCTCCGGCGGTGACGTCGACTGGCGGGCCACCGCAGTGGTTGCGATCCTCGCCGGACCCGGAGGTCCGGCGCAGCCAGCGCCGATCAGCGCCAGTGTTCGCCACCATGGCGTTGCGATCCTCGCCGGACCCGGAGGTCCGGCGCAGCGCGGGTCAGTTGCCCTTGATCACCGCTGGTGGTCAACTGTTGCGATCCTCGCCGGACCCGGAGGTCCGGCGCAGCGTCGGGCTGCAGGTCCAAGAGCCGCGCCATTCCTGCCTGTTGCGATCCTCGCCGGACCCGGAGGTCCGGCGCAGCACGGCACCGCCCGCGCCTGGCGGCAGCGGATGCAGGTTGCGATCCTCGCCGGACCCGGAGGTCCGGCGCAGCTGGCACGGCCTGGCCCGACAGGTCGACGACGGCATCCGCGTTGCGATCCTCGCCGGACCCGGAGGTCCGGCGCAGCCTGGCGGCATGCCCAAGGACTCGGCGACGGAGCCGCCGTTGCGATCCTCGCCGGACCCGGAGGTCCGGCGCAGCGGTGCGACCGGAGGGCGTTCATGATGGCGATGCCGTCGTTGCGATCCTCGCCGGACCCGGAGGTCCGGCGCAGCGTGGTGGTGGATCGCGTCGCCCGTCGCCACGACCGGTTGCGATCCTCGCCGGACCCGGAGGTCCGGCGCAGCGGCCCCCACGACGCCTCGATCCTGTAGTCGACCTGCGCGTTGCGATCCTCGCCGGACCCGGAGGTCCGGCGCAGCTCATCAAGTACTGGGATCAAATCGTTGAGTGGACTAAGTTGCGATCCTCGCCGGACCCGGAGGTCCGGCGCAGCGCCTCGTGCCAGGGATGTTCCGAGTCGGCCGGGATGCCGTTGCGATCCTCGCCGGACCCGGAGGTCCGGCGCAGCCGCCCTCGGTAAGGCCCGAGAAGACGCCAAGCGCGAGTTGCGATCCTCGCCGGACCCGGAGGTCCGGCGCAGCAGCGGCGGCGACCAGGCGGTCCGCGACATCCGCCGGGTTGCGATCCTCGCCGGACCCGGAGGTCCGGCGCAGCCGGTTCGGGCATCGGCGATCCTCGGATCTTCGCCAACGCGTTGCGATCCTCACCGGACCCGGAGGTCCGGCGCAGCCACGATGCTGGGTAGGCCGTCTTGGTGGAGCTGCACGCGGTTGCGATCCTCGCCGGACCCGGAGGTCCGGCGCAGCACGTCGACCGGCGTCACGAGCGCGGGCACGGGCCTGTTGCGATCCTCGCCGGACCCGGAGGTCCGGCGCAGCACCGGCGCGGCAGCACGCCGGTCCGGCTTCACCATCGGCGTTGCGATCCTCGCCGGACCCGGAGGTCCGGCGCAGCGCTCCGATCAGGTCTGCGAGGCGTAGACGGTCGCGATGTTGCGATCCTCGCCGGACCCGGAGGTCCGGCGCAGCCTTCAACCCGGCGCACTCAGACCACCGCAGCCCGGTTGCGATCCTCGCCGGACCCGGAGGTCCGGCGCAGCTGCGGCCGACCACTGACGAGAGGAACCACTGTGCAGTTGCGATCCTCGCCGGACCCGGAGGTCCGGCGCAGCAGCTTTCGATCACTGACCAATGGTCCACCGAAAGCAGTTGCGATCCTCGCCGGACCCGGAGGTCCGGCGCAGCCCGCGTCCATCCGGGCGACGTCGATGACCAGCTCGACCGAGTTGCGATCCTCGCCGGACCCGGAGGTCCGGCGCAGCACCCGCGTGGCCGAGCGGTACGCGGAGATGTTCAAAGGGGTTGCGATCCTCGCCGGACCCGGAGGTCCGGCGCAGCATGTCCCGGATATCGCAGGGGTAGGGGTAGGGGTTGCGATCCTCGCCGGACCCGGAGGTCCGGCGCAGCGGCCCGCCGCCGTCGACGGGCACCTGCCAAGAAGGCAGGGTTGCGATCCTCGCCGGACCCGGAGGTCCGGCGCAGCCGGGGCGGCGCCGCGCCGGTCCGGCTTCACGATCGGCGTTGCGATCCTCGCCGGACCCGGAGGTCCGGCGCAGCCGGCCGAGGAGCTGGGCATGGTGGTCCCGTTGACCGACCACGTTGCGATCCTCGCCGGACCCGGAGGTCCGGCGCAGCAGCGCTGCGCGGCCAGATCGACGAGGTGCTGTGCGGGCGTTGCGATCCTCGCCGGACCCGGAGGTCCGGCGCAGCGACACGGTTCATAATGTTTGCTTCTCCTTCGGGAGGGTTGCGATCCTCGCCGGACCCGGAGGTCCGGCGCAGCCGCCCCTCCTACGATTCGTCGCCCGCGCCGTCCTGGTTGTTGCGATCCTCGCCGGACCCGGAGGTCCGGCGCAGCCCTGTGTTTCGAACTCGGCTGGCCGGTGCCGCCGTCCGTTGCGATCCTCGCCGGACCCGGAGGTCCGGCGCAGCCTGCGGGCGCTGCGCGAGCAGGCTGGCCTGTCACTGCGGGTTGCGATCCTCGCCGGACCCGGAGGTCCGGCGCAGCCGCCCCGATCTCCAGGACAACCGGGTTCAGGTGCTGATGTTGCGATCCTCGCCGGACCCGGAGGTCCGGCGCAGCCAGGGCGACGTCGACGCCGACGCCCTGCACGAAGGTCCGTTGCGATCCTCGCCGGACCCGGAGGTCCGGCGCAGCGCCCTGCGGCAGTTGCCGACCGCCAGCGATCTGGTCGGCGTTGCGATCCTCGCCGGACCCGGAGGTCCGGCGCAGCTCTGCAGCTGTGGGGCAGCGCGGCGGCTGCCGCCCGTTGCGATCCTCGCCGGACCCGGAGGTCCGGCGCAGCCGCTGTGCAACTGGGTGCGCCGCGCAGGCGGTGGAAACGTTGCGATCCTCGCCGGACCCGGAGGTCCGGCGCAGCCGTCTCCGTTGCTCTGGGCTGGCTTGTCGCCGCCAACCGGTTGCGATCCTCGCCGGACCCGGAGGTCCGGCGCAGCACAACCCACCCACCACGCCCGAGGAGGCCACCCCAGCATGTTGCGATCCTCGCCGGACCCGGAGGTCCGGCGCAGCCACCTGCTGCAGGTGTCGTCGCCGCTCGCACCGCACGAGGTTGCGATCCTCGCCGGACCCGGAGGTCCGGCGCAGCACGCGTAGCAGCTCGGCGCGCAGGGTTTCCGGGATGAGGTTGCGATCCTCGCCGGACCCGGAGGTCCGGCGCAGCCCACCGGTCAGCCCGGGGCACGGTGAGCTGCGCAGCGTTGCGATCCTCGCCGGACCCGGAGGTCCGGCGCAGCGGAGGCGCTGATGCAGTGCGGCAACCGCTTCCCCGTTGCGATCCTCGCCGGACCCGGAGGTCCGGCGCAGCCTACTACGCCATCTGGACCGCGACCGACGGCGACGACCAAGTTGCGATCCTCGCCGGACCCGGAGGTCCGGCGCAGCTGAGTCGATGAACCTGCGCCACGACGACGGACGCACGGCGTTGCGATCCTCGCCGGACCCGGAGGTCCGGCGCAGCAGAGCGCGGTTCCAGCCATCCTGCGCGCGCGCCGCTGGTTGCGATCCTCGCCGGACCCGGAGGTCCGGCGCAGCCGTCCTCGTCGAGGCCCAACTGCTTGGCGTGCTCCACGTTGCGATCCTCGCCGGACCCGGAGGTCCGGCGCAGCTCGAATGTGCGCTGCAAGTAACGACTGAGGCTCACTCGTTGCGATCCTCGCCGGACCCGGAGGTCCGGCGCAGCCGGGGTCGCCGGCATGGAATAGCACCCGCTGGTTGAAGTTGCGATCCTCGCCGGACCCGGAGGTCCGGCGCAGCGGGTTGTCGCGGTTGTGTCGGCGGTCGAGAGCGTGCGCGTTGCGATCCTCGCCGGACCCGGAGGTCCGGCGCAGCGTCGGAGTCCTCTCATCGCTGGTCACCCCTGACCCGAGTTGCGATCCTCGCCGGACCCGGAGGTCCGGCGCAGCGGATGTGGCCGGGGTTGAGGGGCCGCCGGACCGCAACGTTGCGATCCTCGCCGGACCCGGAGGTCCGGCGCAGCAACGATCCGGAGTTGCTGCGGGCCGCCTTGGTGGATGTTGCGATCCTCGCCGGACCCGGAGGTCCGGCGCAGCGACTGCCGCACCGCCGCACTGGCGGTATCCGCGACGTTGCGATCCTCGCCGGACCCGGAGGTCCGGCGCAGCTCGGCGCGCACATCCAAACCGGTGACCAGGTCCCAGCGGTTGCGATCCTCGCCGGACCCGGAGGTCCGGCGCAGCCGACAGTTGCAACCCGTCGATTAGGCACGTCGCGGCCGTTGCGATCCTCGCCGGACCCGGAGGTCCGGCGCAGCGACGGGACTCGAACCCGCAACCCGCCCATTAACAGTGGTTGCGATCCTCGCCGGACCCGGAGGTCCGGCGCAGCGGTCGATCGCCACCATCACGACCTACAACACCAAGGTTGCGATCCTCGCCGGACCCGGAGGTCCGGCGCAGCTGGTGTTCCAACAACCAAAACACTACTCTCCCCGTTGTTGCGATCCTCGCCGGACCCGGAGGTCCGGCGCAGCCAACATCAGCACGTATCTAGTCACCGGCGTTGAACCGTTGCGATCCTCGCCGGACCCGGAGGTCCGGCGCAGCGACGGCGGCCAACTCACCCCGCGCGGTGCCGCGTACATGTTGCGATCCTCGCCGGACCCGGAGGTCCGGCGCAGCAGATCGACGCCGTGTTCGTCGGCGGCAGCACCGAATGGTTGCGATCCTCGCCGGACCCGGAGGTCCGGCGCAGCCTGCAACAACACTGGACGTTGCCCCAGATGCTCGTCCGGTTGCGATCCTCGCCGGACCCGGAGGTCCGGCGCAGCGACATAACCGTCTCGGGTCTACTCGGGTCCGGTTCGGCGTTGCGATCCTCGCCGGACCCGGAGGTCCGGCGCAGCACTCCCGTGGCCGTACCGCAGGTGTCCGCACCCGCCTGGTTGCGATCCTCGCCGGACCCGGAGGTCCGGCGCAGCGCCGAACCGATGAGCCTCGACTGGAACGAACTCCAGCAGTTGCGATCCTCGCCGGACCCGGAGGTCCGGCGCAGCGGCTCGCGAGCTGCAAGTATTCATCAATCACGATTGACTTGACGTCGCTCACGAGCAGTTTATGTCCCAATCGTAGGGGTTTGGCGGTTCGGAACCTCACGCTTGGAGCGTGGTCACCGGAGGTTCCTAGATCAACTTCATACGGCGGAATGTACGTATTGGTGGCGGCTGGCCGGGTACGGCCAGCCGCCACCAACAGTCTCAGCGGGCGTCAGGCGTGGGCAGGTGGGTGGTGAAGGTGGCCCACTGGGCGGGCGCGAAGGTCAGGACCGGGCCGGTCGTGTCCTTGCTGTCCCGTACGGCGATGACGTCGGGCAGGTTCGTCGCCACTTCAACGCAGGCTCCGGCGTTGCCGCTGCGGCTACTCTTGCGCCACGTCGCGCTGGTCAGGTCGACCACTGGTCAGTGCCTCCAATGCATTCTCTATCATTTCCCTGGACGAGGCTTCGTCGAGGGCACGGCTTTCGAGGTCGCTCCAGACCAGATCGTAGGCTCGAATTTCCTCGGCCTTGTTCAGGTAGAGCGCCCCGGTCAACGTGTCCACGTAGGCCAACGGTGGTTCGACTGGCTCGGTAGCAAGCGGGGCGTTCGGGAAGCTGAGCAGGGTGAACGTCGAGGTCATTCCCGCGTGCTCCCCAGCCGAGTAGGGCAGGACCCGCACAGAGACGCTGTGCCGTTTCATGGCGTCAAGAATGTGTTCAAGCTGAGCCACCATGACTTCCGGACCGCCAACCAGACGATCGAGAACCGCCTGGTTGATGATCGTACGCAGATGAGGTGGTCGAGGCGAGTTCAACAACGCTTGCCGTTCGAGCCTGATCTTGACTCGTCGTTCGACCTCTTCATCGGTGAGCAGGCCGACCGGTAGACGCGTTACCGCCTCGGCGTACTCACGGGTCTGCAAGAGCCCTGGAACCGACTCGGAGACGAAGTGCCGGATCGTGGCTGCGCTGTCTTCGAGGGAGACGTAGAGGCCGAACCAGGCGGGTAGGGCCGATTCGGTGTAGTCGTGCCACCAGGCACGCCTCGGGGCTTCGCGGGTCTCTCTGGTCATGGTGAGCAGGCGGTGGCGGGTCTCCGGGGAGACCCGGTAGAGGGTGCACATGGCGTCGACGTCGACGTCGCGGAAGCGGATCCGCGAGTCGCCGGCCTCGATGCGCCAGATGGTGGAGGAGCCGCGTTGCAGTGCCCGAGCTGCGGCGTCCTGGCTGATGCCGGCGGACTCCCGCAACACGGTGAGCCAGCGGCCGATGTGTCGGCGGAGCAGGGTTGTGCCGATGGAGCCGGACAAATCGCTCGCCCCCTTCATCCTCTGTGGTGAGTGTAGTCACCCACGTGGCGGACAATCAACTGACGAGCGCCTTCATAATCGTGAAGGCGCTCGGCACTGAAATGATTGACCTCGACCAGGGGTTGCCCATGACGATGAGGGCGCATCGCGCCTTGTCTTATGCATGCGGTCCAACTTAGATAACTGATGCCGGTGCTGTCCATAGTCACCCGCCGCAGTCGGAGAACCCCCCCGTGACCGGCTGCGGCGGGGCCGGCGCATGCGCTCCTGCCCGTACGACTAATTGATCTTCGCTCGGGAGGAAATGAAATGTCCACCGCCCTCGCGTTCATTACCGCCGGCTTTGTGCTCGGCATTCCGCCGGGTCTGCTGCTGTGCCGGCTGCGGCGACGCTGGTGCCCGGCCTGCGGGCAGACGCTCCGCTGCCCCGACTGCGGCTCCCGGCAGTTCGTCACCCTCGACGTGCGGCCGACCACCGGACGGCGCTGGTCGCCCCGGGCTCGGTCGGCGACCCGGGCCGCCGGCCGGTGACCGTCGAGCACGTGGCGGCGCGGCCGTCGTGGCGGTGCCGGGAGTGCCGGGCACCGTGGCCGTGCCAGCCGGCGAAGACGCAACTTGTCGCCGCGTACGACCGGATCGGTCTGTGCATGTACGTGGCTGAGCGGTCCGCGGAGGCCGCCCTCGACCTGCCGGGGCTGACCCCGGCGGCGGCGTACGCCCGGTTCCTCGGCTGGGCGCGGGCCGCCACCCGTTCCGAACCCACTGGAGAGACCTGATGGAATCCGAGATGACCGTCCGGGCCGCCGACGTCACCGACATCGCCGAGCTGTCGGCGCTGCTCGCCGAGGCGTTCGTGACCAACCCGGTGGCCGGCTGGCTGATCGCCGACGTGTCCAACCGGTACACCACGTTCCTGCGGCTGTTCGACGTCGAGTTGACGCACGGGCTGGCGCACGGCGTCGTCCACGTCGCCGGCAACCGGGAAGGGGTGGCGCTGTGGCAGCCGTACCCGATGCGGTTGACGACGGTGACCGACCACGAGCGGGAGGTGCTCGGTGCGGCCGGCATCTACCGGCGGCGGGTCGCGCACCTGCGGGCGGTGCGTGACGAGCACCGGGCGGCGGCGTTGCGGCTGCCGGGCGGGCCGTCGGCCGGGCTGGCGGCCGGGCTGGCGGCCGGGCTGGCGGCCGGGCTGGCGGCGGAGCCGGCCGACGGGTCCGCGCCGGAGCCGGTCGTCGGCCACGAGCTGGTGTACCTGGCGGCGGCGCCGTGGCTGCGCCGCCGCCGCATCGGCGCGGCGCTGCTCGACCACCATCAGCGCACGTTGGACGCCGCCGGGCTGGTCGGGCACACCGTCACCGACCAGGAGTACGCCCGGGACCTGCTGGCGGTGCGGGGTTGGCGCACGCCCGGCCCGCGCCACCTCTCCCCCGGCGGGCCGCCGCTGTGGTCGATGCGCCGCGAGCCCGGCACCCGGCCGATTCCGCCTACAGCGGGGTACGGACGATGAAGGTGGCGTTGGAGGCGTTGGCGCCCTTTCCGATCTCGGCGAGTTTCAGGTATCTGCCGTCGTGGTGCAGGTACTGCTGCGGGTAGTTGTAGGAGCGCAGTGAGGTGTGCTGCCCGGTCAGTCCGGCGACCGGGCAGAACGTGGCGTCGGCCCGGAACAGGGCGCTGCCGTCGATCCGGTGCAGGAAGAAGCGGAAGTTCTGGTGGCGCAGGTAGTAGCCGGGGAAGTTGACCGATTCCAGGGAGATGCAGCTCGACTTGGCCAGGCCGCGGCGGACCACGAACGCGGCGTCGGCCTTGCCGCGCCGGTCGACGATGTCGACGCGGCCCTCGAACTCGAAGTGCCGCACCCGGCGGCCGGCCAGGTTGACCGGCTCCAGCCCGTACGTCCCGCCGACGGTCAGGGTGAGGTGCGCGGGCGCGGTCGGTTTCGGGTCGGTGGCCGGCGGCGGTGGTACCGGTACGGCCGGGGTCGATCCGCCGCCGGGTGCGGCGGCGTCGGGCGTGGTGGTGTGTACGCCGTCACCGACCGGGCCGGCCTGCCCGGCCTGGTCGGTCGGCTCGCCGGACGGCGGTGCGCCGTACGGGCTGGCGGTCGGGTCGGTGCCGGTTGGGTAGTCGTCGGGGCCGGCCCCGGTGTCGACGCCGCTCGGGGCTCCGGCGACGAACTCGCCCCGGATCGGCTCCTGCTGGGCACCCCGGTTGGTGGCCACGGTCGCGGCGATGACGGCGGCGGTGAGCACCGCCACGGCACCGATCGCGGTACGGCGTTGCGGGATCGCCGGGCGGTCGGCGTGGCTGACCGGCGTGGCGGGCAGAGCATGGGCACCGGGTGCTCCGCCGCCCGATTCTCCGCCGCCCGATCCTCTGCCGCCCGGTGCCGTGCCGCCCGGTGCCGTGCCGCCGGCTGCGGTGCCGTCGGCGACCTCGCCGTCGATCGCCGGGGAGGCCGACCAGCTGACCCGGCCGAGTCGGGCGGTGGTCAGCGGCAGTGGGCTCTCCGCCGGTGGCCGGGGCCAGCGTGGGGTGGAGCCGGCCCGCCGGGACAGCTCGCCGCCGGGTGTCCGCTCGCCCTCGGACGTCAGCCAGCGCCCGACGCGCAGCGGATCCTGCTGGGTGTCCTCGTCGGACATCGAAGCCCTCCCACTTTCCGGATCACAGACTGTTCCGGTTTTGTCACTGCATCGCGGCGCATACATTCTCATTTCGCCCCTGGGCTGCGCCAGTACCCGGAGCCACTGAGTTGATCTCTTTTCGGTGTTCGCCGGGTTCGTTGCCGGGGTCGGTTACCGTTACAGGGGTGACCGGTCGACTCACGGTAGCGAAGTCGATCAGGTCGGTCCCCGCAAGTGAACGGGCGACCACGATCAGTAGAGTGGGGACGTGCCTCTGTGGATCGCAGCGACGTGGGGACTGGTCGGCAGCGTAGTCGCCGAAGCGCTCAATCTCTACGCCATGATGCGCCCGACCACCGAGTCGAAGGGGCGTTGGCAGTGGCCGTGGCGCACCCGGGCGGACCAGCCCATCATCATCTTCGCCGTCACGCTGCGGGCCGTCGCGGGCACCGGGCTGGCCGCCGCAGCGGCGGCCGGTGGGGTGGCCACCACGGCGTTCGCGACGTTCGTCTTCGGCGTCGCCGCGCCGCTGTTCATCGCGCGGATGTTCGACCAGGTCCGGGTGGTGGACCGGGGCACGCCGCCATCGATCAACGGGCAGGAGTCTGGCGATGAGAGCCCGTGACGGTTTCCTGTCCCGGCTGGTCGCGGCGCTGGCCGCCCGACCGGCCGAGACCACGACGTCGGTGCCGCTGCCGGCGCGGACCAGGCTGGCGGCGGCGCTCGCCGCCCGGCCGGTCGTCGGGCAGCCGGTCGACCGGCCCGCCGACAATGCCGTCGTCGGCACGGCGGCCGGCGCGGTGTCCGCCGGGGACAAGCTGACCGGCCAGGTCAAGCTGGTCGTCGCGGAGCTGCTGAAAACCACCGTGGACCAGCTGCTGCTGGACTCCGACGGTGACATCGGCATCCGCGCCGGTTCGGCGATGATCCTGGTACGCGCCCAGGAGGACCCGCCGCTGGTGGAGGTCTTCTCGCCGCTGCTGACCGGAGTGCAGCCGTCCGAGACGCTGCTGCGGCGGCTGACCGATCTGACCGTGACGATGCCGGTCGGCCGGATCTACTGCACCGGCGACACGGTGTGGGCGTCGATCCCGGTGCTCGGCGTCGACTTCCAGCCCACCCATCTGCTGCTGGCGATCCGGGCGATGCTGCGCCTGGCCGACGACCTCGACGACCGGTTGCAGCAGGAGTTCGGTGGCAGCCGGGCGGCCGGGCCGGAGTCACCGGGCATGGAGGCGCTGCCAGACCCGACCGGCTACCTGCGGGACCTGGCGGCGGCCGGCGAGTCGCCGGCCGGGCGGATCCTGGTCGACCTGCTCGCCGACCGGGGCCACCTGGACCAGTTGCGGACCCTGGCGGCCAGCGGCGACTGGCATGCGGCGTCGCGGCTGGCGACCCTGCTGTACGCGCGGGGCAAGCAGGCCGAGGCGGAGCACTTCTGGCGGTTGGCGGCCGACAAGGGCGAGCCGTCAGCGCGTACCGAGTTGGCGACGGTGCTGGCCGGTCGGGGCGACGTCGACGAGGCGATCGCGTTGCTGCAGGCCGGGGTGGCCGCCGACGACTGGCACGGGGTGGGTCTGCTGGTGACCCTGCTGGCCCGGCAGGGTCGCGCCGACGAGGCGGTGGCGTTGCTGCGCGACCGGGCAGGCTGAGCCCGGCCGGCTCGACGTCGAGCCGGCCGGGCGTTACCGGGCCCGCCGACGGAGCAGCCAGCCGGCGAGCAGCAGCACGAGCAGTCCCCCGCCGCCGGCGGCGACCCCGGCCAGCAGCGGCCCACTGCCCCGGTCGTCCGACCCGGCGGCGACGCCCGGTGCCGGCAGCACCGCCCGGGCGCAGTCGGCCGGGTCGGCGCTGTCGGTGCCGCCGTCGACGACCTCGAAGTAGAACTTGCCGTTGATCGCGTGCCCGTCGGCCGACGTCGCCTCGTAGGCGAGTGTGTGCACGCCGGTGGTCAGCGGGTCGACGGTGGCGCACAGGGTCTTCGCGTTGACCACGACCGCCTCCCCCACCGCGACGCTGGTGTCGTCGGGGCCGGTGACGGTGATCCGCCGTTCGCCGGTGCCGGCCAGCGGGCCGAACGTCAACGCGATGGTCGCCACCCCGGGGGCGACCTCGTCGCCCGGCCCGGGGGCGGCGGAGACCAGCTCGGTGTGCGCCCACGCGGGAGCGGCGAACGCGACCGCCGCCACCCCCGCGCAGGCCAGGGCCGTGGCGCGGCTCAGAAGTCGGCGCATGCCAGCCGGTTGTCCATGGCTTCCATCGGGTGGATGACCACCGACTTGGCGGCGTCGCCGACCTGCTGCTCGTTGGTGACGGTCGCGGTGCCGGTGCCGTCGGTGGCGGCGGTGAAGCCGAGGTGGACCTCGTTGGGCGGGGTCTCCGGGCCGCTCTCGTCGAACTTGAAGTGCGGTCCGCCGTTGTCGGCGGCGCACTCCTGGGCGTGCAGGTGGCCCATGTACTGCGCGCCGGGTTCCAGCCCGGTCATGGTGACGGTGACCGTCGTACCGTCGTCGGTCTGCGCCAGCCAGGCGGTCCCGGCGGCGTCGTCGGTGCCCGGTGGCCGGGTGTCGAGCAGGGCGAACGTGGCCTCCACCGCACCGTCGATCTGGTCGGCCGGGGTGGCGGACGGGTCGTTCATCATCCCGTCCATCCCGTCCATGCCCTCGGAGTCCATGTTGTCGGACATCGCGGAGGCCGACGCCGTCGGTTCCGGGGTCGCGACGGCGGCGTCGGTGGTGCCGGACGAGTCGTCGCCGCAGCCGGCGAGGACGCCGACGGCAGCGAAGCCGACCACCGCGACAGCGGTACGCCAGCGGTCCGATCCGTTGATCTTCACGTGTCGTGTTCTCCCTGTTCGGATACGAGGGTAGGCCGGCCACCCGGGCGATCCGGTTGCCGGCACATGTCTGACCGTTCGGGCGGTCCGTGCGCTTTTGGGGCCGTCCCTGTATTGAGTCGGACGCGGCCGCGCGGAGGTTCCCGCGAGATCGACTCCGTAGTGTCAGGGTTGTGATGCAGTCGGCTTACTCCTGGTCACGGCACCGTTCCCCGTGCCGACCCAGACACTCGGTGGCGCTGCACGCGACCGTGCAGGTGCCGCTACCGGTGGTCGGCGGACGAGTTCTGGTCGCCGACGCCGGGGGTGGTCTCGACCGCCGAGGGGTCGGACAGGTTGACCCGCTGCAGCGGGGCCGCCGGGTGCGACGTACCGCCGTCATGGCCGCCGACCTCGGCGCGGACCCGGGGCCGCGACTGCGGGTGCTGCTCCTGCACCCAGGCGACCAACTGCTCTCTGACCAGGCACCTCAGGTCCCACAACGCCGAGGAGTTCGCCGCCGACACGAGCGCGCGGGTCCGGATGTTGCCGTCGGTGGCCCCGGTCACCTGCAGCCCGCAGACCCGACCGTCCCACAGCGGCGCGGCCGCCTCCGACTCGACGATGCGGCGCAGTTCCTGACGCATCGTCTCGACCGGCAGACTCCAGTCGACGTCGATCTCAGCGGTGCCGAGCACCGACGACGCGGTCCGGGTCCAGTTCTGGAACGGCGTGGTGGTGAAGTAGTTCGACGGCAGGATCAGCCGGCGTTCGTCCCAGATCTTCACCACGACGTAGCCGAGGGTCATCTCCTCGATGCGACCCCATTCACCTTCGACGACGACCACGTCGTCGAGGCGCAGCGCGTCGCCAAAGGCCAACTGCAGACCGGCGAAGATGTTGCCGAGCATGCTCTGCGCGGCGAGCGCGGCGACCACGCCGACCAGGCCGGCGGAGGCGAGCACGCTGGCTCCGGCGGCGCGGGCCCCCGGGAAGGTGATCAGCATCGCGCCGACGGTGAGGACGCCGACGACGGCGAACGCGACCCGGCGGATCACGGTGATCTGGGTGTGCGCGCGGCGGGCTGCGAGGTTGTCGTTGACCTCGATCGGGAAGCGGCGCAGCGCGGTGTCGGCGGCCAGCCCGAGCAGGGTGGCGACCAGCCAGCCGCCGGTGGCGATGGTGGCCAGCAGGATCGCGTGCTGCACCGGCTCGTGCCAGCCGTTGGTGGTGGCGATGGGGATGGTGAACCGGGCGGCGAGCAGCGCGGCGATGATCGCCGTCGGCCAGAAGGCGCGCCGGGAGATGTCGGTGAGCAGCGTGGAGCGGCGGCCCGCGAAGCGGAGAATGCGGTAGGCGACGGTGACGGCGAGGGCCGCGGCAGCCGCCGATCCGATCACGATCGCGGCGCTGACCAGGGCGTCGGACACGTCCGACATCTCCTTCCCATCGGTTTGTCGGCAGCGGCCAGCTAATCACATCGACCGGCGCCGGCCGGGGACCGGTCGACGTCGCGCAGCGTGACCAACGGCGCGGACCAGCCGCGCAGACCGGCCAGGAACGGCACGGACCGGGCCAACACCACCCCGACCAGCCCGTCCTGAGACGCCGGCTGGTCATACCGGTCACCTAGCTCGGCGGCGAGCCGCGACTGCAGCCGCCGCAGCATCTGGTCGGCGTCGTCGGAAAGCGCGCCACCCTGGCCGCCGGTGGCGCCCTGGTCGACGGTGCCCTCGCCAGCGGCACCCTCGTCCGTGTCACCGTGGCCGGTGCGCGACACGGTGCGGTCCAGGTAGCGGCGGGCGATCGTGTCCTGGGCGCGCAGCAACGCGTACGCCAACTCCTCGGCCCGTGGCCCGAGACCACGCCAGGTGGCGCAGCGGGCGGTGAGCAGCGCGGCGACCGTCGCCTCGATGACATGTTCCAGGGCCGGCTCGAGATCGTAGTCCGGCCGCCGCGGCCGGTAGGTGAGCGCCACCAGCGGGTACCGGCGGACGGTGTCGTCGATCGCGCGCAGATCGGCCGCCCAGTCGGCACAGCGCTGCCGGGTGGCGTCGACCCCTTCGGCGGTCAGGCTGCGGACGATCAGCCCGACGCCGTCGCTGCCGCGGACCTGGTCGTGCACGGCGAGCGCGAACCGGTTCCGCACCGTCAACCCGGTGATCAGTTCGATCAGGTACGTCGCCAGCGCGGCGAACAACGCGAAGCCGAGCGCCGCGACACACACCGCGAGGAATTTCTGCGCCGGGGTGTCCGGGGTGAGATCGCCGAAGCCGAGCACCGTCAGCGTGCCGGCGGAGAAGTACAGGGCGTCGTCGAAACCGGCCGGGCCGTAGCCGGCGACCCGGTGGTAGCCGTCCAGGTGGGGCCACACCACCAACGCGACGCCGACCACCAGCGGCACGATCCAGGCCAGGAAAGTACCGGTCACCAGCACCGGACCGGCCCAGACCAGCAGCGTACGCTCGGGCCGCCGGCGCCGGTTGGCGGCGAACGACGACAGCCGCCACACCGACCGCCGGACCGCGCCGGCGCCGGGCCCTCCGCGTCCGGGTGCAGGATCGTCAGCCAGACGTCGACCACCACCACGGCAATCAACACGCCGCCCGGTATCGCCCACAGCCACGTCATGGGCGCAGGTATACCCCGTTTACCGGCTGGTCGACTGCACCACCTCGAACTCCAGCAGGCTGGCGCCGGTCGCCACCGGCGGGCGGGGCCGTTCGCCGTCCCCGGCGGCGTGGGCCTGCCGGGCCGGGCCGGCCGCCCACGCCTGGTAGGCCTCCTCGCTCTCCCAGCGGGTGTAGACGAAGTAGCGGCCCTCCCCCGCGACCGGGCGCAGCAGCTCGAACGCCAGGAACCCGGGCGCGTTCTCCACCGCCCCCTGGCGGGCGGCGAACCGTCGCTCCAGCTCGCCGCCAGCGCCGTCGGGGACCTCGATCGCGTTGATCTTCACGACTGCCATGTGGACAGCCTAGTCGGGGGTGGGTGCGGTCAGCCCTGCTTGGCCCAGTCGCCCAGGGACCAGTCCCGTACCTCGGGCATGTCCTCCAGATGCTCCACCACGTACGCCTCGTGCTTGGCGAGCTGCTGCTCGCACCAGACCTTCAGGTCGGCGGCGCCGCGCGGCAGCCGCCGGGCGTTGTTGATCGCGTCCATCACCAGGTGGTAGCGCGACGCCCGGTTGCGGACCGTCATGTCGAACGGGGTGGTAGTGGTGCCCTCCTCGATGAAGCCCCGCACCCGGAACCGGTCGGCGTCCGGCCGGCCGTGCACCAGTTGGTGGATGGCACCCGGGTAGCCGTGGAAGGCGAACACCACATCGACCGAGTCGGTGAACAGCTCGGTGAACATCGTCTCGCTCATGCCGTGCGGGTGGTCCTTCTGCCGGGGCAGCCGCATCAGGTTGACCACGTTGACCACCCGGACCTTCATGCCGGGCAGCCGCTCCCGCAGGATCTGCGCGGCGGCCACCGTCTCCATGGTGACCACGTCGCCGGCGCAGGCCAGCACGATGTCCGGCTCGGAGCTGCCGTCGTCGGTGCCGGCCCACTCCCAGATGTCAGCACCCTTGGCGCAGTGTTCGATCGCCTGGTCCATGGTCAGCCACTGCAGCTGCGGCTGCTTGTCGATGACGATCAGGTTCACGTACGACTTGGACCGCAGGCAGTGGTCGGCGACCGACAGCAGGCAGTTGGCGTCCGGCGGCAGGTAGACCCGCGACACGGTGCCGCGCTGGTTGAGCACCACCTGGATCAGACCGGGACCCTGGTGGGAGAAGCCGTTGTGGTCGTTGCGCCAGGCCGTCGAGGTCAGCAGGATGTTGAGGCTCGGCACCTTGGCCCGCCAGGGCAGGTGCGCCGCCTCCTGCAACCACTTGCCGTGCTGCACCGTCTGCGACGCGCTGACCATGGCGAACGCCTCGTAGGTGGCGAACATGCCGTACCGGCCGGTCAGGTTGTAGCCCTCCAGCCAGCCGTGGCAGTTGTGTTCGGACAGCACCTCCATTACCCGGCCGTTGCGGCTGATCGCGGTGTCCGTCGGGTACACCTGCTCCATGAATCCGCGGTCGGAGACGTCGAAGACCGAGCCGAGCCGGTTGCTGTTCGTCTCGTCCGGGCAGAACAGCCGGAACCGGTCCGGGTTGCGGGTATAGATGTCGCGCATCAGCTCGCCGAGTTTGCGGGTCGACTCGGCGCGTAGCCGCGCCGGCTGCGGCACGTCGACGGCGTACTCGCGGAAGTCGGGCATGTCCAGGTCGCGGGTGAGCAGGCCACCGTTGGCGTGCGGGCTGGCGCTCATCCGCAGGTCGCCGTCGGGGTTGACGCCGGTCACCGTCGCGGTCGGCGCGCCGTCCGCGTCGAACAGCTCCTCCGGGCGGTACGAGCGCAGCCAGGTTTCCAGGATCGCCAGGTGGTCGGCGTTGTCCCGGACGCCGGACAGCGGCACCTGGTGCGACCGCCAGGTGCCGGTGACGGTGATGCCGTCGACCTTCTCCGGGCCGGTCCAGCCCTTCGGCGACCGCAGGATGATCATCGGCCAGCGGGGGCGGGAGCCGTCCCAGTCGCCGGAGCGGGCGGCTTCCTGGATCCTGCGGATCTTGCCCCAGGCGTCGGCGAGGGCGGCGGCGAACCGGTAGTGCATGCCGGGCAGGTCGTCGCCTTCGACCTCGATGACCTCGTACCCGTGGCCTTCCAGCAGCGAACGGACCTCGCCGCGGTCCTTGCGTCCCAGCACCGTCGGCCCGGCGATCTTCGCGCCGTTGAGGTGCAGGATCGGCAGTACGGCGCCGTCGTGGGCCGGGTTGATGAACGACACGCCCTTCCAGGAGCCTTCCAGCGGGCCGGTCTCCGCCTCGCCGTCGCCGACCACGGCGATGGCCAGCAGGTCCGGGTTGTCCATCACCGCACCGAAGGCGTGCACCAGGACGTAGCCGAGCTCGCCGCCCTCATGGATGGAGCCGGGGGTGGTGACCGAGACGTGGCTGGGGATGCCGCCGGGGCTGGAGAACTGCCGGAACAGCCGCAGCATGCCGGCCTCGTCCCGGGTGACGTCCGGGTAGATCTCGGTGTAGGTGCCCTCCAGGTAGCCGGCGGCGACCAGCGCCGGGCCGCCGTGACCCGGGCCGGTGAGGTAGATGGTCTGCTGCCCGGTGTGCCGGATCAGCCGGGACACGTGGGCGTAGATCAACGACAGGCCGGGGCTGGTGCCCCAGTGGCCGAGCAGCCGCGGCTTGATGTGCTCCGGGGCGAGTGGCTCGCGCAGCAGCGGGTTGCCCCGCAGGTAGATCTGCCCGACGGTCAGGTAGTTGGCGGCCCGCCACCAGGCGTCCAGCTGCGCCAGCTCGGCGTCGTCGGGCGCGGCGAGGACCCGCAGCAGCCCGTCGTCCACGCCGGCACGGCCGGCCAGGGTCGGGGTGCGCTGATCGGTCACGGCAGTCACGAGCGGATTCCTCCTCATCAAGGGGTACGTCCACGACTGATGGTAGAGGGGCCGCTGAGGTTTTTCGCGGCTCCAGTGCCTGCTGGGCAGGGGCACAACGACCCTTGACATGCCCCTGACGTGCCTCTGGCCGGCCGTTGCGGGCCACCCCCGTCGGCCACGGTGAGCCGGGAAGGCTGCCAGCCGATCGATGTACGGCAGTGTGATTTGTGCGTCCACAGCCAACTCCACCCGGCCCACAGTGCCCGACACTTTTCTTGTCAGAGGAGTTTCGAGTAGGAAGTGATCTGCCGTGCGTACCCTCTACGACACTGGGTCGGTCCATCCTCTGGACCGCTACGAGTACTACCGAACCGAAGCGACGGCCGAGGTGGCGCCGGTGGAAATCCGTGGCCGGTCGTCGCTGTCCCTGACCGCCGCGATGCGGGTCGCCCAGGTCGGCCAATATGAGATTGAGGCGACGAGCTGGCTGTCCGACACCGAAGGCGTGGCCCTCCGGACGCAACGGCTGATCCGGGCCAGTGATCCGGAGTCCTACCGAATCTGCGTCCTCATCAGCGGGGAGCTCGGGGTCGAGCAGAACGGTAACCAGGGATGGTTACGCCCCCGTGACATCGCGCTCTACGACACGTCACGCCCCTGGGACGCCCGACACGTGCCCGGGCGTACCCCTATGAGGTTGGCCATGGTGACCTTCCCCCGGGCTCTGGTACCGGTGGCCGAGACGGCGGTACGGCCGATCGTCGGTACGACCGTACCGAGACGGATGCGGGGACGCGGGCTCGTCGCGGCGTTCCTGGTCGGAATCGCCGAGGCCGCAGATCCGTCGGCGGACCCCCACCTCGCCGACGCTCTCGGCGAATGTGTGGTCGGCATCATCCGGCAACGACTCGGCCTGCGTCCCGGGATCAGCCCCGGCACGCGCCGGATGCTGCACCGCGCCCACGTCACGGCGGTGATCCGCCGGAAACTCGCCGATCCGCATCTCGACGCGGACGGGATCGCCAGAGCCGCCAGCATCTCGCCACGCTACCTGTACAGGATCTTCGAAGACACCGGAACGACACCGATGCAAATCGTCAAGAAACTGCGGCTGACGGAATGCCACCGCAGCCTGCGCGACCCGAAACTGTCGTCGACCGCCATCAACGAGATCGTTTCCGCCCATGGCTACTCCCGTCCGGACCAGTTCGCTCGGGACTTCAAGCAGTTGTTCGGCATGTCGGCCACACAGGTACGTCAGTCGGTCCGAGACCGGTCGGCCGGGAATCGGGACCGGTCATGATGACCGGACGAGGACGGGTCGGACGCGGTGGCCGACGCCGACGCGGCCCCGGCCACCGCGCGGACGTCGGCGGCGATGGCACGGTCGGAGCCAGCCGGGCGGCCCGGCCCCTGCCGCCGGTCGAATTCCACGTCACCGTCCGGGTCGTGTTGAACCGTCGAGGAGCATGGCTGCTGCTCGGTGTGGCGATCTGCCGGCTCGCGGACGCCCCGCTCGACGCGGTGACCGCAGTGGCCGGCACCATCCAGGTGCTCCTGTCCGGTTAGCCGCCATGCCTGCCGACAGCCCGTCAGCACGGTTGTGCATGATCCACTCCCTTCGTGTACAGTCTTGCCCCGTGCGGCCCTCAGCTGCCGGCCCCACGGCGTCGACGTACCAGATGTCGTCGTACCGGATGGGGGCGGTAGAGTGGTTCGGGCAGGTCCGGGTGGCGGAATGGCAGACGCGCTAGCTTGAGGTGCTAGTGCCCGTATAGGGCGTGGGGGTTCAAGTCCCCCCTCGGACACAAGTTTTCCGCAGCTATGCGCAGGTTCACGTGTTCGTGTTCAAGCGTCTTTGAACACCTCATCTACCCTGTCTCGTCCCGATCGCTAATCACCTGCTGCGGGCGGGGGTGGTCGTGGTGACCACCTCGTTCGTGCCGCCGGTGATCCCCAAGGTGGCCTCGGGCGGTGGTGGCGGCACCGGCCCTGCGGGTCGGGCTCGAGGGCCGCTTCCCATACCGGCTTTGGCAGCCGGATACCCACGGGTGTCGGACACCGCGTACGCGTTGAGCGCGGTGGACAAGAGCGGCCGGGTCGCCGATCGCAGTATCGTCCGTGTGCTCTGCTGGATGCCGGGCACCCGGCTGGACATCCGCGAGAAGGCCGGCACCATCGTGGCCCGCCCAGCGGCTGACGCTGTGCACTTCATCGACGATCGCGGCCATCTACACCTGCCGTTGGCGGTGCGTCGGTGGTGCGGCCTGACCCCCGGGGACCGCGTGCTGCTCGCTGCCATCCGTGCCAGCGGTGTGCTGGTGGCGCATCCCCTCGCGGTGCTCGACCGGCTGCTCGCCGATGTTCACGCCGCCGTCGAGGGAGGTGAGGCGTCGTGAGTCGCAGCGTTGCCGGGCGGCCGGAGTTGGAGGCGGCCCGGCTGTTGCTGGAGCGGATGGGCATCGCCCCGTCCGACCTGTTGGAGGTACGGCCGACCCGTCCACCGGCCCCGACATTCGCCGAGTACGTGCCGGTCGTGGCCGCCGCAGTGTCGCCAGGTACCCGGCGTGCGTACGGCTCGTACTGGAACCGCGTCGTACAGGCATGGGGCGACCGGCGCATCGACGAACCTCGCCCCTCTGAAATCGAACAGCTACGCGCCCAGGTGCAGGCCAACGTGGTGGCCCGACGCAACAACCGGGGCGGCCGATCCGCCGCCGAGCACTTGGTGGCCGCGCTGCGCTGCCTGTACCGACGAGCCGTGGCGGACGGGTACCTGGATGCGGCCGACAACCCGGCGCTGAAGGTCGACAAGCCGCGCCGGCTACCCAGCACCCGACGCGCGATCGGAGACGCACGCCTGGCCCAGATCAACGAGGTGGCGGCCAGCACCGGCGATGACCCGGCTCTGGACGCTCTGCTGATCCGGCTGCACACCGAGACGGCCTGCCGCCGCGGCGGGGCGCTGGGGCTACGCCTGAAGGATCTGGACACCGATCAGTGTCTGATCTTCTTGCGGGAGAAGGGCGGCACCTCCCGCTGGCAGCCGGTCTCGCCGACGCTGACGCGACACCTGTTAGCCCACCACGCTGAGCGCGGCGACGGCGACCGGGAGGGGCCGCTGTTGCGCTACCGCGACGGTCGGGCGCTGACCTACCGGCGCTACGACTATCTGTGGGCGCGGATCGGGCAGCATCTGCGGTGGGTGCACACCCAGCAGATCAGCACCCACTGGCTACGGCACACCACCCTGACCTGGGTGGAGCGCACCTACGGTCACGCCGTGGCCAGCGCCTACGCCGGCCACACCGACGGCGGCGCCAGCGGATCGACAGCAACCTACGTGCGGGCAACACTTCACGAGGTCGCGGTGGCGTTGGCCGGCCTGACCGGTGAGGAGCACCCGCTCGCCGCGGAAGCCTAGAGATGATCACGGGTGGCCTCCCTCGCTCGCGGGCAAGGGAGGCCACCCATTTCTGCCGGGGTACAGGGCGGCATCCGAATGGCGCGGGCCGCACCCAGGGGCTGATGTCAATCCGCAGCGAATTGTGCCCTCGGCGGATGATCCTGCCTGCTCGGATCGGAGGCCAGCGGGTGCGGCTCGCCGGTCAGCGCAGCCAGGGCAGCGGCGACTTCCTGAACTTCGGCCCGTACGTAGGTCATCGTCGTACCGACGTCGTTCTTGCCGCTGTGTCCGGCGTAGGCGCGGGCCACGGCATAGCTGAAGGCGCGCTCCACCCAGGTCAGCGTGGTGTGCCGTAGCCAGTGGGTGCTGACCTGCTGCGCCACGACCCAGGGCAGGTGGGTACCGACGCGGCGCCACAGATAGTCGTAGCGCCGGTAGGTCAGCGCCCGACCATCGCGGTAGCGCAGCAGCGGTGCGTTCTGGTCGCCGTCGCCGCGCTCAGCGTGGTGGGTCAGCAGGTGCCGCGTCAGCGTCGGCGAGACCGGCTGCCAGCGGGAGGTGCCACCCTTCTCCCGCAGGTAGACCAGACAGTTGTCCGGATCGAGGTCTCGCCGTCGCAGGGCCAGCGCCCCGCCGCGGCGGCAGGCCGTCTCCATGTGCAGCCGGATCAGCAGGCCATCCAGGTGCGGGTCGTTCCCGGTCGTCGTGGCGATGTTGCTGATCGCGGCCAGCTGCGTCTCGGTCAAGGCGCGTCGGGTGCTGGCCAGCCGGCGGGGCTTGGCGACCCTGGCGGCAGGGTTGTCGGCCTGGCGGATCAGCCCGTCCATGACCGCATGCCGGTAGATGCACCGCATCGCGGCGATCAGGTGTTCGGCTGCGGTACGGCCACCACGGGCGTTGCGCCGCACGACGACGTCGCGGCGGATCTCTTCGGCCAGCCGTTTGATCTCAAGCGGCGTGGGCTCGGTGATACGGCGGGTGCCCCAGTGCTGGCAGATCCGTTGCCAGTACGAGCCGTAGACCCGGCGGGTACCGGGTGAGACAGCCTCGGCAACCTGCCACACGTATTCGTCGAACGTCGGTACCGCCACCGACGCTGCCGTCGTACCGTGCAGCAACTGCTCGGGGGTGATATCAAGCTGCTTGAGCAGGTTACGCAGGGTCTCCAGCTGCGCGGTGCGCTGATCCATCCCCCCGGTCATCGTTCATCCTCGATGTCGCGTGAATGGCGGTATGCATCGACAATGTCATCGAGCACCGCCATCGGGACCACCAGCAGTTCGCCGTGTCGCTGGTTCGCGACGACCAGCACGCGGTCTCCAGGGGCGATCCGACATCTACGGCGTACCGCCAGAGGAAGCCGTAGATAGCCGCGTGGGTTGATGCGGAGGGTACGACCGGTGCGGGCAACCACGATCGGGCCGGGCTCGGTCGTCAAATCCATTGCCTGCCCGGCGGACCACCCCATCAAGGTCACCACCGACCGGGCGGCTAACCGCCCATCGCGGTCGACCGGTGTGACCACCCCGTAGCCCCGAGCCGTGAACGTGGCATCTGCCAGCACCGGAATCGGCAGCCCTGGCGGGGTCAGCCTCTCCGCGCCAGCACCGAGTTGCCGCGGAGAGGCTTGGCGGGAACGTCCCTCGAACAGTGCGTCGTCGGCTTCAAACCGGTCGTTGGTAACAGACCCGTGGGTTGCAGCATGGTCGTTGGCGACTCGCGCTGACTCGCGCGGGTCGCTGCGGCGACCCGATGCGGGTCGCCGCACGTCGCTGTGAATACTCCGTGAGTCGCGGTGTGTCATGGCGGCCTACCGGGTGAATGCGAGCAGGTCGATGTGGCACACACGGTCGGCAGCAGCTGGGTCGTCGGCGGCGTCCGCAGCTTGACCGCTGGTCGCGTGGTACAGGAACTGGTCACCGGTGTCGCAACCGCCGACGGCGACGATCTGCAACACGTGATCAAAGCCGGCCGCCTGGGCGACGGGCAACAGCCGCGCCATGTGCTCGGCGTGACTGGCACCCGCCTGGCCCGGCTCAGCGGAGCGAACGGCGGCGATCACGCAACCGTCCAAATCGGTGATCAGCCGGCAGGCGGCAAACAGCGTGGTCGGCTTGCTCGGCCACACCGCATCGCGGGGCCAGCGCCACACCACCAGCGTTGCCGGCGACATCGACACCTCGTGGTCGCTGAGCAGCGCTGGGCTGGTGATAGCCCGGTAGGTCCGAGCAGCGGCCTCGGCCGCGATGTTCAGATGAGGGTCGCCGTCGAAGTCTGCGACAACCTCGTGCGGGTCTGTGTAGATCTCGATGAGTCGCCGGGCAAGCCGCGACGCGAAGGACGCGTCTCGTTCGCCCTCAGACGAGTCGCCGCTGCTGTCGTCGAGTCGCCACACCGCAATCGGAACCAGCGCGGCGGCGATGGCGTCGTCGCCGAACTGGGCCTCACTGTCCGGAGTGGTACTCGTCGCGTCGGGCTTTGTCTTTCGGGAGTGGTCGTCGCGCGTTGTCATGGGGCTGTGTGGCTCCCGCGCCGACTGGCCGTGTTCGCACCCTCTAAATGCCCAACAACCCAGCCCTGCGCGAGCCCGGGACCCCACCACGGACCCAACAGGCACCCAACAGCACTGCGGCTCTCCTGCACAGAGGCCACCCAACAGCACCAGTCACCACAACAGCCTGTTGGCCAACAGACGCCCAGCTAGCCCAGTACTACCCAACAGTTGCGTCCCGTTATCCAGGAGTCGGCGAGCTGAGCCATCGAGATCAGCAGCCCCTGCTGCGCTTGTTCCACCTTCACAAACGCATTCAGCCGGCGGACAGCGTCTACGCCCGCGAGCCGCGCGGCGGGATCAGTCGTCTGCGCTCGTCAGGCTGCTGCGGAACTGGACCCGGGTGGCTCCCGCAGGACACCTACTCTGTATGTTCCGCCGCTGCCCGAAGGGGTGCTGCTGGCGGGGTGAGTGTCGAGAAGCCCTCGGCTGTGCGGATCTTTCCACCCAACATCCGCCCAACAGGGCCGTGAGCTGCACTGTTGAGCTGCCGCGTCCGACGACGCCGGGTGTCGTACTTCGGCTGCCTGTGGGTGGACATGCCCCCTGAGCAGGCCCAACAGGTTTTTCGTCGCGTCCGCGTGATCGTGGACTGTTCGGTAGGCATGCGCGGATAGGGGTCTCGCACCGCCGACAGGGTGCGGTGCCCGAGCCTCTCGCAAGGGATGCCATGTCTGCTCGATCCTGGCCGTCATCGCCGCTGGCCGCGGCCGAACGCGCCTTCACCCTCCTGGTCCAGCCGCCCACGCACGTCGGATTCGACGGCCGCGGCTTCGATGGTCTGCCCGACGACATCCTGCCGTTGGAGCGGTTACGAACCTTCCTGCTGTCGCCGCAGGCCAGCGCCGAGGTGCGCGACGCCGTGTGGCGTGAACTGGTCATCCGCGCCCGCCGGGACGGCCCCGCCTGGGTCGTGGCCGCGGTAGGCATAGCTATGCCCGGCCTGCGTCACGTCGCCGGGCTACTCGCCGCGGGATGGCGCGGCGACACCAGCGACCTGGACGCCGAACTGCTGGTCGGCTTCGTCGCGCGGCTCAAGACCATCGATTTGGAGCCGGCTCGGATCTGCGGCCGACTGATCGATGCCGGTTTGCGTGCCGCCCGCAAGGCCCGGGACGCCGACTCCGACGCTCAGCTGATCCATATCGACGCGACCGGGCCGATCGCGCCGATCCACCCATGGGACCACCCGGACCTGGTGCTGGCCCGCGCCGTCGCGGCCGGGGTGCTCGACGCCGACGAGGCGAAACTCATCGCCGCCACCCGCCTCGAAAACGCCACCCTCGCCCAGGCTGCGGCGGCGCTGGGCATCAGCTCCAGCTTGGCCTCCTCCTGGCGGTTGAAGGCCGAGCGCCGGCTCCTGGAGGCGATCCGCGAGGGCGACCTCGCGTTCGTACCGCTGCGGCCCCGGCGCCCCCGCCGCCGCTGCGGCGCGACCCAACAACGGGTCGCCGCGACCCAGCAGCACGTCGCAGGCACCCAACAGGGAATCGATGACTCGGACGCGCACCAACAGCGACCGGGTGTTGGGTCGCTGTTGGGTTCGGCTGCGGCGGCGGACGTCGTGTTGGCCGCCCAACGGCAGGCCTTCGTGGGCAAGGCATCGGACCGAGAAGCGGCCGGTGTCGGCGCCCCGGGGATCGGGGCGCGGCCGGCCTGAGTGGCTGTGTTCGCACCCGATCACCCACGGCTGGAAGGAGCGACGCTCCCACGGCTCTGCCCCGGTTCCCGGTGGCGCACCTCACCCATTTCGAGCCCCGTACGCGGGGCGGGAGGTGCCTACCATGTTCCGCCGCAACCTTTACCGCATTGCCGCTGTCACGGTCGTGTTCCTGGCGACCGTGGCCGGCTCGGCCCCGGCGTACGCGGCCGACCCAGAGAACCGGGCGCCGTATTCGCTGCCCGTGATCATCACGAACATCACGAACTGGATCATCGGGATCCTGGTCGGCGTCGCCACCCTGTTCCTCACCATCGGCGGTCTGCGCCGTCTGGCCGCGGGTGGCGACCCGACCGAGATCGAGAAGTCCAACTCCGCGTTCAAGAACGCTCTCCTCGGCTACGCGTTGGCGGTCCTCGCGCCGATCCTGCTCGCGATCGTGCGCAGCTGGATCGGCGGCTGAGATGGGCGACTGGCTCGCCGATCAGCTCATCGGCCCCATCCTCACCTGGTTCGCCGAGACCGTGATCGGCGTACTGAATGCTCTGTGGGACCTGCTGCGGGTCACCGCGTTCGTCAGCCCCGACGTGACCGCACTGCCGCAGGTCACCGCGTTCGCCAGCACCTCGTTGGGCATCGTGAACGTCTGCTACGTGCTGGCGTTTTTGTGGACGGCGATCCTGGTGATGGGCCGCGACACCGTTCAATCGCAGGTCGGGCCAGGTGAGCTGATCCCTCGCCTGGTCATCGGCCTGATCGCCGCGAACTTCGCCATCCCGCTGTCGTCCACGATCATCGGGCTGGCCAACGCGTTGACCGCCGCGTTGACCAGCCAGGACATCACCGCGTCCGGGTCGATGGAACATCTGCGGAGCACCACGGTCGGCGCGTTGAACGGCCAGGTCGGCGCCAGCCCGGTGAGCTTCCTGCTGCTGTTCATCGGTCTGCTGATCGCGGTGTTCGCCGGGATCCTCCTCGTGCAGTGGATCATTCGCATCGGAGTGCTCGTCGTCGCTGTCGGCATCGCGCCGATCGCGCTGGCGCTGCACGGGACCCCGCAGACCGAAGGTGCCGCCAAGCTGTGGTGGCGCACGATCCTCGGCACGCTCGGCACGGTGGTTCTGCAGGCGGTCGCCCTGCACACCACGCTGACGGTCTTCCTCGCTCCCGACAGCAATCTGCAGGTGCTCGGGCTGCCGATACCCGGTGGTGACCCCGCCGCGATCATGAACCTGCTGATTGTGGTGTGCCTGCTGTTCGGCGTGGTCAAGATCCCCGGACTGATGAGTCGCTACATCACCCGGACCCCGTCGAATCCGGTGGGCACGGTCCTGCGCGTCGTACTCGTACAGCAGGTGACCCGCGGGATCTCACGTGTGTTCAATGCCGGCAAGGGTGCTATGACGGCCACCGGCCGCAGCAGCGGCGGTGCCGGCGGTGCCGCCGCTGCCAGCGGGCCGTGGCCGGTGAGTTCGGGCGGCGGAGGCCAGGTGCGTTCTCGTCCCGCCGCGTCGTCTCCGGGGCCCCTTGCTGCCGGTTCCGCGCCCCGACCCTCGCCGCGGCCGACGGGTGCAGGGCCCGGCCGCGCCGGCGCCGCTTCCCCGACCGGCCGCGCCGTACGCCCCTACACCCGCGACGAGATCGCCGGCGGCGTCGACCTCTATACCCGCACCGTGCGGAAGCGGGCCGCACCAGCTGTTCCTGCCTCGGCACGGCCGCAGGCCGTCGCGGAACCGACGCGGTCGGAGCCCTCACCGGTCTCCCCCAGGGTCACCCCGGCGACCGCGATGCCTCGTACCCGGCCCGTGCGCCAGCCGGTCACCGGCAAAGGAAGCCGCCCCGTCCACACCCGCTGACCTGCGCCCCTCGCCCCGCCACGCAAGAACCTCCCATGCCACGACGCGGACGTCTCTCGCCCACGCCGTGCACGGGAATCACCTACCGAACCTGTCTGAAAAGGGAAACATGATGGAGACGCCACAGCACACCGCTGACGCGGCGATGACCGACCCGACTACGTCCCGCCTCCCGGCCGGCAGCGCCGACATTGTCGCGTTCGCCTGGCCGACGAACCGTCCCGTCTACGCCTACACGCCGGAGGAGATCGCCGAAGGTGTGGACCTCTACACCCAGGCGATGAAGGCCCGTGCCAGGGGCGCGCGGGCTGCCGGGGGCGACGATGCGTCCGAGTGATGACGTCACCCCGACCGCCCGCATTCCCACCGACGTCGACACCCCAGACAAGATCGTCTATGGACTGACCGCCCGGCAGTTGGCCATCCTGGCCGTGGCCGGGGTGATCGGCTACGGCATCTTCCGCGCCGTGGGTGACCTGCTGCCGCAGCCGGTCCTGTTCGCGATCCTCACCCCCCTCGCAGGGGCTGCGGTGGTACTGGCCTTGGGACGCCGCGACGGACTGTCCATGGACGCCTGGCTGTTCGCCGCGGTGCGGCATACCCGCAGTCCCAAACGGTCAGCCCCCGCTGCGACTGGCCGACCCGTCGCGGCGCCGGCCTGGGCGCCGGACACCGCCGCGCCCACCACGGCGGTGCCGGTGCTGCGGCTGCCGGCCACCGCGGTCAGCCACACCGGTGTCATCGACGCCGGCTCGCACGCGGTGGCGCTGGTGGCCTGCACCACCGTGAACATCGGGCTGCGCACCGGCGACGAGCAGGCCGCGCTGATCGGAAGCTACGGACGGTGGCTCAACTCGCTGGCCGGGCCGGTGCAGATCGTGATCTCCGCGCAGCGGGTCGATCTGTCCAGCCACGCCCAACGCATCGCCGACAACGCCGAGACCATCGGCAACGACGCGTTGGCCGACGCCGCCCGGGACTACGCCGACTTCCTCTTCGAGGTCGCGGCAGGGCGGGACCCGCTGTGGCGCACGGTCACCATCGCCGTCACCGCAGCCGGCGACACCGGCCGCGACACCGAGGTCCTGCGCCGCGCCGAACACGCGGCGTCCGCGCTGTCCGCGCTCGGCGCGCAGACCGCCGTCCTCGACGGAGGCCGGACCGCCGCCGTGTTGACCTGCGCCACCGACCCCTACAGCCCGGCCGACGTCACCTGGGCCCGTGCCCTGCCCGACGAGGCCATCACCGGACCAGGAGACTGACATGCCCCTGCGGAAGCGAAAGCCCACCACCGGTGTGAGCCCGGCCGACGCGGCCGGCCTCGCGGCCGTCGTCGGCCCGGCCGCGATCGAACACACCCCCCGCTGGCTGCGCGTCGGCGACGGATACGCGGCAACGCTGATCGTCACCGGCTACCCCGCGGCGGTCGGACCCGCCTGGTTGGACCCGCTGCTGGCCTGGCCCGGCCGACTCGACGTCGTCGTCTACATCGACCCCCTCCCCCCACCGATCGCCGCCGCCCGGCTCCGCAAGCAGCGGGCCCGGCTGGAGTCCAACCGACGCACCGACACCGAGAAAGGCCGCCTGATCGATCCGATCACCGAGGCCGCCGCCGACGACGCCGCGGACCTGGCCGACCGGATCGCCCGCGGTCACAGCAAACTCTTCCGCGTCGGCCTGTACCTGTGCGTGCACGCCACCAGCCTCGACGAGCTCGACGACGCGGTCGCGCACGTACGGGCCACCGCCGCCTCGGTCCTGTTGGACACCCAGCCGGCGACGTGGCGACAACTGCAAGGCTGGACCAGCACCCTTCCCCTCGCGACTGACGGGATCGGCATGCGGCGGGTGATGGACACCGACGCCATCGCGACCGCGTTCCCCCTCGCCTCGGCCGACCTGCCCGCGCCGCTACCGGGTGAACCCGGCGCCACCGGCGGCATGCTCTACGGCCTCAACCCCGACTCCAACGGCGTCGTGTGGTGGGACCGGTGGGCACAACACAACGCCAACAGCGTCGTGTTGGCGCGATCCGGGGCAGGCAAAAGCTACTTCGTCAAACTCGAAGTGCTCCGCTCCCTCGCCGACGGCGTGCACGTCGCGGTGATCGACCCCGACAACGAGTACATCCGCCTCGCCGAAGCGGTCGGCGGCGTCACCATCACCCTCGGCGCCGGCGGCGTACGCATCAACCCCCTGGACATCCCGCCCAGCGACCGCCGCCCGCAGGCACGCACCTACCGGGCGTTGTTCCTCCACACGCTGATCTCGGTCCTACTCGGGCAGCAGCCGCCGCCGTCGGAACGGGCCGCGTTAGACAAGGCCATCAACGACGCCTACGACGCCGCGGGAATATCCAACGACCCCGACACCTGGCGCCGGCAGGCGCCCCTGCTGCGCGACGTCGCCGCAGCCCTCACCGCCCAGAGCACCGACGCCGCCGACACCCTCGCCGCCAGATTGACGCCATGGACCACCGGATCGTTCCGGGACCTCTTCGACGGTCCGACCACCACAGTGCCCAGCGGGCAGTTGGTGTGCTGGTCGACACGCCAACTCGCGGACGAGCTACGCGCCCCCGGCATGCTCCTCGCCCTCGACGCGATCTGGCGCGAGGTAGACACCCCGGCGATCCGATCGGCGCACACCCCGCGGCGGCTGGTCGTCGTCGACGAAGCCTGGACACTGCTACGCGACGGCGAGGGCGCCAAGTTCCTCTCCCGGCTGGCGAAGTCCGCACGCAAGCGGCGGGCCGGGTTGGCGGTCATCACCCAGGACGTCGGTGACCTGCTCGGCTCCGACCTCGGACAGGTCGTCATCGCCAACGCCGCCACCCAGGTGCTGCTCCGCCAAGCGCCGCAGGCGATCGACATCGTCGCCGACGTGTTCGGCCTGACCGGCGGTGAGGCACGGATGCTCCTCGCCGCCCGCCGCGGCGAGGGCCTCCTCATGTCCGGCTCCCACCGAGTGGGCTTCCAGGCCGTGGCCTCCAGACAGGAACACCGGCTGTGTATCGGAGACCTGGAGTTGCCCGACGACGAATGAACCCGGCAACGAAACGATACGGCCGGAACCGGCCGTGACCTGAGCAGACACTCCGAAGGGCCGTGGGCCGCCAGTCATGGCGGGTCCACGGCCCTCTTTTTCGTCCTGCAGAGAGGACACATTCGTGAACAGCCCCATCTCCGCCCGGCGTTTCCCCGCTTTCGACCTCACACCAACGCCAGATCCCACCACCCCCTCGGTGCCGTCGGCCCCGCCGCTGCCGGGACCATCGCAGTGGCTTGTCGACACCGTCGACACCGCCATCACCTGGGGCATGGACCGGCCTTGGCTGGCGCTCGTCGCCGTGTCCCTCATCGCTGCCGGCTACGCCGCGCATCTGGTCGTGACCGACCGGCGGCACCGCCGGATGACCCGGCACGCGCAGCTGATCACCGTGAAACCACCGCCGGAGGTCGACCACGCCGGTACCGCGACGTTCTGGACCACCCTCGCGGAGATCCTGCACCCGGGCCGACGGCGCAGACTCCGCGACGGCCGTGCGCACATCGCTGTCGAATACCGGTGGAGCGGCCGTGAGCTGACCATCGCGGTCTGGGTGCCGCGCACCATCCAGACCGGGCCCATCCAGGCGGCGATCCGCGGCGCATGGCCCGGCGCGGCCTGCACCGTCACCGACGCCGGTCCACCGCTCCCGCTGGACGCCGTCGACGTCGGCGGCGCCCTGGCACCGACCCTGCCCGCCTGGTACCCGCTGGAGACCGACCACGACAACGACCCGATGCGCACCCTGATCGTCGCGGCGTCCGGACTGCACCCCGCCGAGTCGGCGTGCGTGCAGGTCCTCGCCCGCCCCGCCACCACCCGGCAGATCCGGCGACTACGCCGCGGCGTGCAGGGCCTACGCACCGGCCGGCCACCGCGCGACCTGATCGACCCCGCCACCTGGCTACGCGTCGCCCTCGACCTGGGGTTGGAACTGTTCAGCCCGACCCGGCGCACCCGTCCTACGGGACGGCAGAGCCCGGTCCCTGGCGCCGACCCGCGACGGGAACGCGACGCCCGCGCGGGCATCGACAAGCTCGCCGGTACCCAGTGGGAAGTGGCCCTACGCTTCGGCGTCGCACACACCAACCCCCGCGGCAGCGATCCCGACGACCTCACACCGCGGCTGGTCACCCTTGCCCACGGCATCGCCTCGGCCTTTGGAGCGTGGACCGGCCGTAACCGGCTCCGCCGGCTCCGCACCGCCCATCCCGCCCGTGTCCTCGACGCCCGGGTGCTGCGACGCGGATTCCTGCTGTCCACCGCTGAACTCGCGGCCATCGCCGCGCTACCCCAGGACATCGCCGTGCCTGGTCTGGACCGGGCTCGCGCCAAGCCGATGCCCGCGCCTGTCGCCGTCGCCTCCGGCGGCCGAGGAACGAAGGTGCTCGGCAAGGCGGACGTCGGTAGCCACTCCGTCGCACTCAACGTCGTCGATGCCCGGCAGCACCTCCACGTCCTCGGTTCCACCGGCTCCGGCAAGAGCACCCTGCTGCTGAACATGATCCTCGACGACATCCACGCCCGGCGCGGCACGATCGTCATCGACCCCAAAGGCGACCTGATCCTCGACCTGCTCGACCGCATCCCGGTCCGTCACGCGAAACGACTCGTGATCATCGACCCGGATCAGCCCGCCGGCACCACCCTCAACCCGTTGCAGGGCGACGACCCGGACCTGGTCGTGGACAACATCGTGAGCATCTTCGGGAAGATCTTCGCCAAGCACTGGGGTCCCCGCATGGATGACGTGCTGCGAGTCGCGTGCCTGACCCTGCTGCGCAAGGCCAACGCCACACTGACCCTGATCCCGTCACTGTTGCAGGATCGGCAGTTCCGCAACGCCTTCACCGCCGATCTCGACGACCCGGAAGGACTACGCGGCTTCTGGCAGTGGTACGAGACCGCACCGGCCCCACTGCGGTCGCAAGTCATCGCCCCGCTGCTATCCCGGCTGCGTAACGTGCTGCTGCGCGAGTTCCCCCGCCGCACGTTCGGGGCCCCGTACAGCTCGTTCGACATGCGCCGCATCCTCGACGGCGGCATCCTGCTCGCCCGCCTACCCAAGGGGCAGATCGGAGAGGAAACCGCCCGGCTGACAGGCTCGTTCATCCTCGCCTCCGCGTGGCAGGCCGCCACCGGGCGGGCACGGCTACCCGAGCCGCAACGTCGGGACGCGTTCGCGTACATCGACGAAGCGCACAACTTTCTCACCCTGCCCGGCAGCATCGGAGACATGCTCGCCGAGGCCCGCGGCTACCACTTCGGGCTCACCCTGGCCCACCAGAACCTCTCCCAGATGCCCAGGGAGACGCAGCAGGCGATCTCTGCCAACGCGAGAAACAAGGTCTTCTTCAGCTGCGCCCCCGAGGACGCCCACCAGCTGGCCCGACACACCATGCCCGAACTCGACGAACACGACCTGTCCCACCTGGACGCCTACCGGGCCGGATGCCGGGTGGTCGTCAACAGCCGCGAAACCGCCGCCTTCACCCTACGGACCAACCCACCCCGGCCGCTGGTCGGCGAGGCGACCGCGGTCCGGCAAGCCGCCGCAGCCGCAGCGACGAGACCGAAATCCGGCGAGAACACGTCGGCCATCGCCCAACTCGCCGGCGTCGCCGACCCACCACCAGATGGCAACGAGGCCGACCCGGCGAACCCAACAACCACCCAACAAGACGTCAGGTAGCCCAACAGATACGCAGCGCGTCGGCTGCGTAACTCCGGTCGGCCGGAGCAATCCATACCGGCGGGCCGGACAGCCGACGCGATGACTGGCGGTCCTTTAGCGACAAGGTCCCTCAGCAGCCACGGGGGGAGCCACTGAGGGACACCCGGAGCGTACGCCCTGTCACCAGCAGTGGCCAGACCGGAGCACACCCCGCCGACGAACCCGTCCGGCGTCTGCCGTCCCCGCCAAGACCCGGTCACCGCAACGGCCACCCGCCCGGCCACCACCCGGCACCGTACTGCCGAGCCTAGGCCGACCCAACCCGCCCAATAGCCCAGCTAGGAGCCGTCATGTCCGCAAGCGCCGAACCCCGACAGTCCCCCACAGGGGAACCCTCCACGGGGAACCCGCCCCCTCTCACCGTCCGCACAACTGGCGTCCGCCGGCCCTCAACCCCCACCCTCATCGACATCTCCCACCGCCTGCGTCCCCGCGACTACACCATCGCCTCCCTCCTCGACGAACTCACCACCCTGACCACCCATCAGCTCACCTCGATCCTGTTCGCCAACCCGACCACCTGCCGCCACCGCCTCCAACTCCTCCGCCGTCTCGGCTTCATCGACCGATTCATCCGCAACCGACCCGGCGCACCAAACCCAGTCTGCTGGCTTCCCGGTCTGCTCTCCGCCCGCTACATGGCCCTGGCCCGCGAGGACAGCCCGCCGACGGCAAAGGCGCTACGGGAACGACAGGACCGGGTCTACTCCAGCCCGACCCTGGACCACCTGCTGGCAGTCAACGACTTCTTCGTATCGCTGCTGGTCCACGCCCGGCACCGGCCCAACGCGGCGCTGACCCGCTTGTGGTCCGAACGCAGCACCACGGGCAGCTTCGGACACCGGATCAAGCCCGACGGACACGGCGTCTGGCGCGACGGCGACCGCGAAACAGGATTTTTCCTCGAACTGGACCGCGGCACCGAACCGATCGGACGACTGATCGACAAACTCACCTCCCACCGCCGGCTGCGCGCCGAAGGCGGCCCGCAGTACCCGATCCTGTTCGCCCTACCCGGCCGGCTCAGAGAACAGAACCTGCACCGCAAACTCGCCGACCGACCCGAGCCAAGCCTCATCATCGCGACCACCTCGCCGGAATCCGGGCCCGACCCGGCCGGCCCGGTGTGGCGACTGGCCGGCAACGGCCGACACCGGCTCACTTTGGCCGACCTACCCAGCAACCACGGCGAGCCCGGCCCACTCAACCCCGGGCCGACGCGCCCCGAGGACCATCCCCTCCGCCTGATCCTCGATCCCTCCGCCTGACCACCTCGGCCGGCGAGAGTCGACATCAGGCCTACCGTCACAGACTGGGCCCTCGCGAGCTGAGCCTGAGGTCAAACCGCCTCTGCCGTCGTACCGGTTCCGGTGCACCTAAAGTCCATAGTGGGTGACTTCACGGCCGCGCTGCAGCCGGCGGTTGTACCCAACAGCGAGCCGAACTACCCAACAGTGCCGCGACGTCAACGGGGTCAGTCGCCGCAGCTATCCAACAGCACAGGTCAACGGTGGTGCCGGCCAATCGGAGGCATCGGCCGGCTGTTGGGTGGCGGGGCTACGGTGAAGGCTCATTCATTGAAACCCCCAAACAGCACCACCCGGGCCGCGCCGCCCACGACCTCGGTTGCAACCGCCCACTCGCCATCCGGCCGGTCGGCCTGCTCCGCCCGTAGGCGCCTCCGCCCACCACCTGCACCACCACAGCACCACCGCGCGGCCTCTACGCGCCCCACGCGGTTCTACCCCGCGTTCTCCTGACCGCTCTGCGGTCGATCCCCACCTACTCCATGCCTCCCCGCGCGGAGGCCGCTCTCGGCATGCCTGCCGACCTACTCAACCCCTTCTGGAGGATCCTGTGCCCAACACGTCCCTGACCATCGTGTGCCTACCCAAAGGCACCCCCACCGATCAGCTGGCCGCCACGGCCAAGAACCGCCTCGCAGGCACACCGCTGATCAGTCTCGGCACCGCCGGACACTTCGCCGTCAGCACCCGTCTTCGTCGCGGAAGCCTCCTCCAGCCTTGGAAGGACACTGCTGCCGGCGGCCCTGTCCGCCTCCTCGACCTCGACACCATGCGCACCGCTGCCCGCAACACCTACGGGTACCGCTGGACCATCTGGAACCAGGTCATCGCCGGCACCCGGCCCGCCCAGCCCTACTGGATCTTCGCCGAACGGCACCTTGCCGACCCGGTCAAGTACCCGGTCTCCAAGGCCCAAGAGCACTATCTTGCCCAGCCCCGCATCGCGAACATGCTCACCTACAACGCGCTCCCCAACAAGATCATGGCGCTACCCACCAGCCACCTGGAGGCCTTCCAGGCTGGCGTACGCGGCTACGCCCACTTCGGTTGGCTCTGCGCCGTCCCCGGCGACGGGCTGCTCTGTCTGGACGGTACCTACCTGGCCGCCGCAAGCGACCAACTGTCCACCCGCCTGTTCTACCTGGCTACCGCCAACCAGCGCATCACCGCGCTCAGCAGCCACGACGTCCTCGTCGCACTGTGCACCCGCTGAACCCCCGCACAGCAACTCCTACACGCCAGGCGAACCGGCTTTCCGGTTCGCCTGTTCTGCGCTTCCACCCCATCCTCTGCCCCAAAAGGAGGCCTTCTCATGATTCCCAGACCATCCGTCGCGGCCCTGCGATGGACATCGGTAATCACCATGTCACTCGTTGAAGCCGCAGCCTTGCATCTGCTGCTGGTTGACCGTGATGCCCTGGCCGCTGTCGTCGCCATGTTCGGCATCGCCATGCTGGCGGCCCAGTTGGCCCTTTTCAACGAGCGGGCCGTCCGCGCCGAGCGCCGTGCCGAAGAGTTGGAGGGTGAGCTCGAAGTGGCACGTACGGACCCCGTCACCGGGCTCGCGGTGCGCCGGGTCGCCGAACAGCACCTGCGCGACACCGCCGGATCCGACGTCACCGTTGCCCTTATTGACGTCGACGATCTGCACGCAATCAACGACGCCATCGGCCACGACGGCGGCGATGTTTTCCTCGCCGCGGTAGCCGAACGCCTCGTGCACGCCGCCGAGCCGGGCGACCTCGTGGCCCGCCTCGGCGGAGACGAGTTCGTACTCATCACCGGCCGCGATCCGCACGAGCTGGCACGGGGACTGTCCGCCGCTATCACGCAACCCGTCACGATCGGCTCGGCGACGCTGCCGATGCACGTCAGCATCGGGATCTGCCGCGTAGCGGGTGGCGACCCGCGTATCGCGTTCGGATGTTCCGACCTGGCCATGTTCACCGCCAAATGGCAGGGCAGCGTCATCGAGCACTACGACCCGGTCCGCGACGGTGTGCCGTTGTCGCACGGCGTCCGCCCGTCGGTTCGGCACCGCGACCGGGGCAGCGGCCGTCGCCCCGACAGCAGCGCCTGACCTCGTTCGACCAGTGGCCGGCCGGCCTCTGTGATCCGTCAACCGCGAGGAGGCGACCCGTTATGGGCGCAGACATGTCCCTGCGCAGTTTGTACCTGCCCCACGGAAGCACCATCAACCGCACCGCCGCCGCCGAGAGGATCCGCCAACTATGCCGCGAGGCCACCATCGACGACCTCACCTGCCTGCTCGACGGCGGTTGGTTCGACGATGAGGTCCGCCGCAGCGAGCAGACCTGGACCGACGACATCGTGGCCGCACACGCGGCCAGTCTGCGGCAGGCCGCCGAGGCCCTACTGCTTCAACTGTTCGACCAGTTCGTCCAATCGCTGGGGCACCGCGACGTCACGTACCACCGCTTCGGCCACGCCGACGAGGCCGGTGTCGACGTCTATGCGACCGGTGGTCTCAGCAGCGGCGACAGCCCGACCGAGGCATTCGACGCCTGGGACATCGTCTACGGCAGCATCCGTCTCCCGGACACCTGGCCCGGCGAGATCGGCGCCGCCGCCGGCCTGCTGCGCCCCTGGGGTGACGGCCCGGCCACCGCCACCGTCAGTTTCCGCGCCTGGGCCTGACACCCGAAACAGAGCAAGGAGGACCGCCGATGAGCAACGTCATTCGCGGCATCGACCGCGGCACCCGCACCGTCGACCACGTCGAGGTGCGCCTCACCGAACTGATCTGGAACGACGACGGTCGCTGCTTCGAAGTCCACCGCACAGACACCGACGTCGACCTCGCCGACGTCTGCTTCGACACCTGGCCCACCGATGAACAGATCGCCGTCCTTGTTCGCGAGCACGACGGCTACTGGTCCTGCCCCGGCTGCGGCGCCGCCATCACCAGCAGCCGAGGCGACCTCATCACCGACCATATCCGCGACTGTGGCCCGACCGGCCGGAACGGGGAGGCCAGCCGGGATGACCGCTGCGGCAACCCCGTCTAGCCCGTTGCCGAGCGACACACCGGTCTGCTCGGGATGCGCAACGGTCAGCGAGCAAGTCCGTGAAGGCCACCCGTGGTGCGACGTCTGTGGCTGGTACCTCGTCTACGACCCCGACCACAGCGACTGGACGAGCTTCGCCGAACGGAAGTACCGCCGGCGAGCCGCGGACTACGAACGGCGCGTCACCGCCAGCGCCGAGCAGGTGCACCGCGCGTCGGCGGCCCTGCGCGACAGGGTCCCCGATGGCTGGCGCGTCTCAGCGTGCCAACACGGCGACGGCGCCATCCACACCGTTGACATCAGGCCACCCACCGGAACCATCGACGCGACGGCATGCCTGACGCCACCCGACGACGACGGCGGCTGGCACGTACGGGTCCACAACCGCGCCCAGAGGATCGACTTCCCGCTCTACCGCGCCGGCGGGGCGCGCGCGGCATCGTTCGCCAGTCCTGGCGACGCCCTTGACGCCGCGGTCAACGCGCTGCGCGTCGAGATCGCCGGGGCCACCACCCGCCGCTGACACCCGCCACCCGCACCGCGCCGCACCCCAGCGACGCCGAACGCGGGTTTCGTCCGCGCCCTGCAAGGCCCCTCCTGTTGTCCATCGGCCGTAGCCCGGCCTGAGCACGCGCGTTCCTGCGCACACCCGGGCGCGGCCGCATGGCCGCGCCCGGGTTCCCTTCTGTCCCCAAAGGAGCCCGTCATGCCTGAGATGTTCGCTCTCCCCTGGAACGTGCCACTGTCCGCCGATCTGCACCTGGGGCAGGCCGTGCACGTCAACGCCCGCGCCGCATGGCTGCCGGCCACCGTCACCTCCATCACCCACACCCGCATCGGCATCGCGTACCTCACGCACCAGCGGCCGATCAGCCCGCTTGTCCCCGCGGTCGCGCCGTGGGTGGTGCGACCAGCCGACGGTGTCCGCCTCCAGCCGGTACACAAGCTGCGCATCGGCGATGTCGCCGTGACCTTCGACGGCACCCCCCTCGCGATCGACCACGTCTGGCAGAGCCGCAGCGGGTGGTGGGTCATCGACTACACCGACGGAGACAGGGCCGCCGTCCCGCCGAAGGCGATCCTGCGCCTGACCGACCCGACACCGACGGTCACCGTCAACGGCCTCCCGCTCTGAGCCGGTCGCGAGACCGGCCATGGACGTCGCACGACGTCGGCCGACAACCAGAACCTCACGACTGCCGACCACCGCGACGAGGAGGGGCCGCAGCCGCCCTCTCCCCCGGCATCGCCGGGGTCAACCTCGGAAAGGCATCCCCATGACCCAACCCTCCACCCTGCAAGCGCCCACCGTCGGGGACGACACGCAGCGCGCACAGGGCACCGAGCCGCAGCCGATCGCGACGTTCGCCGCGTCGGCGCCAGGCCAGGTCGTCACCATCCTGAACGGCTACCTCATCAAAAACGCCGTCGTCCTTGGCCAACGCGACGACGCGCCCAAAGTCCGCGTGCTGGTCGACGGACAGCTACGCACTGTGTCCAGCGACATCACCGCTGTGCCGATCTCCGACCCCGCAACCGGGCAGGCGCTGGCCCAGCAGGCCCTGGCGTGGTTGCTGGCACGGCACCGCCTCATCGAGGACCAGGTACGAGGCCAGACCGAGCAGATTGCCGAGCAGCGCCGTGCATACGACAGCAAGCTGGCGGAGGTCCGTTCCTACGCCATCGACCGCTGCCGCGGAGGCGACCTCTACCGCGATGTGCTCAACGAACTCCTGGCCCGTCTCGGCCTCAGCCCATACCAGCCACGGCAGAAGGTCCAATTCACGATCACCGGCGAGTTCGAGGTCAATCCGGACTCCGACCGCGACACCAGCGACACCGTGTCCGACGTCCGCGACTACCTGCGCATCAACACCGACCAGGTGGACAACGTCGACGAAGACACGATCAACATCTCGATCGAAGCCGACGCCGACGAGATCGACGACGAATGACCACAGAAGACCGCAGCCGGTCGGACATCGCCCCGCTCCGCCCATGACCGATGGAGGAGGACCCTCGATGGGCACGCAAGCCGTCGTCACGATCATCGACCAGTTCGGCGCCACCCGTTCGTTCTGGGGCGCCTGGGCGAGTCCCGAATATCTGATCCCGTACGTGGCCGACTTCCTCACCTGGGTCGACCACGACCAGCACCAGCTCACCACGCACACCTGGCTCACCTATGCCGACACCTTTCCCGGGACGCTGCCCCGGGTGGAGGTCACCGGCACCCAGGCCGCGCTCGACGATCACATCGGTGACCTGGACTACCGGTACCGCCTCAGCCTGCATCAGGACTCCAACGGCGTGCTGCTGCAGGTGTACAACCTCCGGGACACGGCGAGGCACCGACAAGGGGAACCGACGCTCATCGCCGAACTGACCCGCGCGAACCTGTTCGCGGAAGCTGCGCGGCTGTGCGACGTACAGGCCGAGCGGGCATATCGGCAGGCCGATCTCACCGGTAGTGGCCAGCCCTCGGACGGCGATCCTGCCGGGTGGCGGCGGCGCGCCAACCGCTTCCGTGAAGTCCATGCGTCCACGCCGGTGACCGCGCTCAACGCGAACCTCGCCGCTCAGTTCCACCCGGCGACCTACGACGTCCAGTACCCCTCGGTGCGGGTCGCCGGTATCTGGATCTTCGGCTACGTCCACCGGGACGGCACCGTACGGATCGCCGTCCACCTCGACGAGGTCGAACCGTGGCTGCTGCGCCCGGATCGCACGGTACCCATGCGGGTCGCGATCCAGGACACGACCGTATTCGAGGCCTGACAGCCACTCCTTGCGCTCCTGGCCGACGCCCGGCCAACCACCCGCGCCGGGCATGGCCAGACGGTCATGCCCGGCCTCTCCATCGACAGGGGAAGCACATGACCGGCACCACCTTCACCTACCTCGTGATCGCCGAGGACGGCACCAGCCACGAACACCACGCCCGGCTTCGCACCGGCGGGCCCGATGATCTCCTGCGCCGGACGGTCGGCGGATGGCCACAGACGCTCACGCTCCCTGACCCGGACCTGTACGCGTGGCGCGACGGAGACGGCGGACCCACTGCCCGTCAACCCAACCCCGTCGGAAGCCGACTGGTCGCCGACCTCGGCGGTCGACCGCTGCCGATCGTCGGCCCGATCGTCATCACCGGCAGGCGTGGCAGCAGCACGACCAGCCTCACCGACACCCAGGTTGCGGCACTGCTGGCAGCACTCGTTCAGTGCCGCTGACCCCGACCCGACGGGCGGTTCACCGACCCGCCCGGCATCCAATCCAACACCCTCGGAGGTTCATTCCGTGTCCGAGAAAGACCAGATTCGGGTCAAGGACCGTAACGATCTCATCGCCGCTGTTCCCTACCTCCTCGGCTTCCCTCCAGAGGACAGCCTGGTATGCGTCGTCGTCGACGACGACAGGATCCGATTCCTCGCGCGACTCGACCTCTCGGTCGCAGCCGAGGGGCCAGAGTTGCCGGAGGCGACATCCCACCTCGCCGAGCTGCTCGCACGGTACGGCCAACAGGCGATCATCCTCGGGTACGGCACACCCGACCGCGTCGGCCCCGTCGCCGAACTGCTCCGTGCGGCGCTGCTCGCCGCGAACGTCGAACTGTTCGACGCGATACGAGTCACCGACGACCGCTACTACTGCCTGAACTGTGACGGCGAATGCCCACCGGAAGGGATTGCGTACAACCCCTCGACAAGCACACTCCCCGCTGAAGCGACGTACGAGGGCATCGCCCCGATGCCGAGCCGCACAGCGCTGGAAGACCTCATCGCGCCGATCACCGGACCACGCCGAGAGGCGATGCGAACAGCCAGCCTGGCGGCATTCCAACGGCTCCACACCATGCTGTTCAACAGCGCCGCAACCCGCGCCGACGTGACCGACGGAGAGTCGTCCGGATCACCGGCACACGTCCTACAGAACGGCGTCGAGGCCGTGCAGCAGGCCATCGGAGTCGCCGCTCGCGGCGAGCTCCTGTCGGACGACGCTGCCGCATGGCTCACCGCGGTACTCACGATTCCCGAGGTTCGCGACCACGCCTGGAGAGCGATCGACGGCAGCGAACCGCATCGTCGACTGTGGATCGATGTCACTCGACGGGCGATCCTCGAGGCGACTGCGGCGCCCGCCTGCCTGCTCGCGATTGCCGCCTACCTCGGCGGCGACGGAGCTCTGGCGAACATCGCCGTTTACCGGTCGCTGCAAGCCGACCCGGGGTACTCGCTCGCACGGCTGCTCCATGGCTCGTTGATCGCCGGTGTCGCGCCCCAGGTGTGGCGGGACGCGACCATCGGGACGACTGACTGACGCACGTCCGGTGCCCGCAGGGCACCACCGGCATTCCCACCGGCGCGGTGGGGCCACCGCACTCATGAGGTGAGGGCAGCCGGTGGCAGCCGGCTGTCCTCGACACCTCCCACCCAGGGATTGGAGGGCACCAATGTCCACCCCCGCACAGATCGTCGCCGTGATCGCGGCGACGATTTCCACCGCCGAAGTCACCTACCGCCCGCTCAGACGCCGCTTCCACACACGCCGGTTCGCGGCGTTGATCGCAGCAGCGCGCCTGGCCCGACCTGTAACCGCGATGGCGCATCAATCATCCGACCCACGGCAACTGCCTTCGGCACCTGGTAATACCGAGGACGGAGGGACGCGATGAAGGCCCGCAGCTGGATTTGCCCGGTCGGGCCACCCGAAGCAGCAGCGCCGATCGGGCACCATGTGTATGGCCTGGTCGACTGGGACGACACCCCAATCTTGATCGTCGGCCGCAGCGCGGACGCCGTCAAACGGGAAGCGATACGAATCTTCGCCAGCACCGTGGCCAGTGCCGGAGACCTGACCGAGGACGACCCAGCCTGCACCGACCGGTATCCGCTGCCAGACCCGGACGATCCCGCCACCGACATCGACAACTGGCTGGCCCAGCTGCGCCGGGCAACGGCCGACCCATGGTTCGCCATCCCCGACGACGAGGTGGTGATCGCACCATGACCGCCTCCCCCCTGACCTGCAGTCACCACATCGCCGCGTCAGCCCTGCCGCCCATCACCGAACACCCCGTCGAGGTCGCCGACCTGCTCGTCGGTGGTCAACGGATCGCGGTGTGGGCCGACCGGCCGGCTCGCGGACTCACCAAGATCATGCTGGTCGACGCGTCGAGCAATGGCAGTGGCGACGCCACGCTGCACGGCGTGACCCTGGCAGTGAGTCTGCCTGATACCTGGTCTGCCGCCGACCGCGCGGCCGTGACCTGCTTCATCAGCCATTACGTCCACCAGGACGAGGTGAACAGGTGAGGCGCCAAGGAAGCGTCGGTGGCGTCTTGCGAACCGCCGGGGGTCACGCTGATCGCCGCCGCGCTCACGCGGCTGCACGTCTCACTGCCACAGGAACCGTTGTGGCCGGCCGAGGCTTCTGCATCACCGACAGGTGCCCGCCGACGAGGCACCTCACGGCGCGGACATCGCCGAGCCTGCCCCTGCCCCTGCCCGAACTCCTGACCGACCCCGGCACCCGTCCCCTGTAGTTCTCGGACGGTAGGCGCTCCGGCACCCGCCCGGTGCGCTACCGGTGCCGGTCATCTGTCGCGCCTGGCGATGGGCTGCGGCCTCACCTCGTGCCTACGGGCAGGTTGGGGCTGCGGTCCCAACCTGTCCGCCGCCACGAGGCGGGGATAGGAGGGCCACCCTGATGGCCAAGAAAAAGGCAACGGTCACGAGCGGCCGCGACGACGAGCGCGCCGAACTCCTGGTGAAGTTCAAAGCGGACTTCGACGCCCGGCTGGCGCGAATGGCTGCCGAGCCGACGCAGTGGATCGAGTTCATCGACCACGTCGCCACGTTCGGCGCTCAGTACAGCCTCGGCAACCAGATCCTGCTCCTGGTCCAGGCCGAGGAGCGCGGTATCGAGCCGCGCTACTTCCTGCCCTACGGCAACAAGGACGGATCAACCGGCTGGAAGGCCCAGAAACGGTTCGTCCGCGAAGGCGAGTCTGCGTTCAAGATCTGGGCGCCGGTCCGGCGCCGACCGACAGAGGAGCAGGCCAGCGAATGGGCAGCCGCTGGACGCAAGGTCAAGCGGGACCCGTCCGGACGTCCAGCCGTTCAGGTGGTCGGGTTCCGATTGGCCAACACCTTCGAACTGTCGCAGACCGATGGCGAGCCGTTCGAGCCGCCCACCGTGCTGACGCGCCGGCGCGTCCAGAACCGCGGCAAGGTCGGCCCCCAGTTGTTGACCGGGGACGATCCGACGGGTGCCTTCGAGGACCTCGTCACGCTGATCACCGACGAGGGGTACGCCTTCGAGCTCACAGCGCCGTACACCGGTCGCCTCGGCACAGCAAACGGCGTCACGGTCCGCGGTACGGGGATCCGGATGGTGCAGGTCCGCGATGATGTCGCCCCAGCGCAGCGGATCAAGACCACCCTGCACGAGTTGGCGCACATCCGCTGCGGACACCTCGACGACGCCACCGCTCGGGGGAACCTGCATCGTGGCCGGTACGAGACCGAGGCCGAAAGCGTCGCGCACATCGTGCTGCGGGCGCTGGGGATGGACACCTCGGCCTACAGCGACGCCTACGTGTTCGGGTGGGCCGACGGTGACATGGACCTGGTCAAGGAGTGCGCCGAGACAGTCCTGCGGGTCGCCAAGAAGATCCTGCTCGACCTCACGCCTGCCGACGACGTGACGGACCCGACGCGGGCCGAGCCCGGCGAGGCCGAAGTGGCCGGGTTCGCGCTGGCCGGTACGGCAGCGGCTCACGGGCGGGCCTCGTGATGGATGCCTTCCGCGACGAACGGATCGCGCGGGCGACGCTCGGGTGGCTGTCCGAACCCGGCGACGCCCACCTGCGGCAACTGCTGGCCACACACGGGCCGGTCGAGAGCCTCCACATGCTGCCGATGCGGGGCCTGCCGTTCGTTGCTCGGACGGAGATCCGACACCTGTCCGGCGCACGGCTATGGGAAGAGGCTGCGGTCGCCGTGAACCACGCGCAGCGCGGCACCGGACGGGTCGTGATCCCGGCCGATCCAGACTGGCCGACCGGACTCCGTGACCTCGACGGCGCGGAACCGGTGTGTCTGTGGGCGCAAGGACCGGCCCCGATCCCACCGCAGGCGACGTCGGTCACCATCATCGGCTCACGGGCCAGCAGCGACTACGGCAAACACGTAGCCGCTGACCTCGCCAGTCAGCTCACGACGTGGCGCTGGACAGTGGTGTCCACCGGAGGGCTGGGAGTTGACGGTGTTGCCCTGCGGGCCGCGCTCGTCGTGAATGGTGAGCCGGTCGCTGTCCTGCCGCACGGAATCGACCAGATGTTCCCGGCGGCACACCGTCCCCTCTTCGAGCACCTCGCCGACAAGGGGCTGCTACTCAGCGCATGGCCGCCGGGAGCCCGACCCACCCTTCAGCGCATGCGAGCCAACCAGAGCCTGCTGGCCACGCTCACCGCGGGCACGGTCGTGGTCGAGGCGAGCGTTCGCAGCAACGCATTGGAGGTCGTCCGGCAAGCCGTCAACCGGGGCCGCGTCGGCATGGTCGTGCCTGGCCCGGTCACATCCGCCATATCGGCCGGCTGCCACGACCTGCTGCGCGCCGAACCGCGTATCCGACCGGTCACGAACCTGGCCGACATCCTCGCCGACCTCGCCCTCAGACCGCAGCCGACAGCCGGGGGCGCGGATACGACCGGTGCCGGGAACGCCTGACCTTCCGCCCCACACGGTCTGCGACATCTGCACGCTCACCCCCGTTGACCATCCCGACCTGCCAGCTAGCGACTGGTAGCCACCACACCCCACGACCCACCCACTTGACCCTTCCGGGACCACCATGCCGGCCATGTGCCGCAACCCCGGGAGCGACCCCGGGGTGAGGTACGCGGTCCGGCGTGGCGACCCGGTCAACCAGGAAAGGATGCGTGGTCATGATCGAGCCATCCGCGCAGATCGAGTCCCTTCTCACCGCCGTCGCGTTGAAGCCGGGCGCCGCCGAGGGAATGCGAGCGATGATGCAACGGGAGTCCGATTTCCCGAACCCGTTGGAGGCGAAGCTCACCGGTATCGCCCTCGACCCGTACGGCCGCTGTTTCGCTGACCAGGTGTTGGACGCCTACTGGTCCGACGAGCCACGCAAGCAGAACACGTTGAGCTCCATCGGCGTCGAACGCGAGGTCATCATCGGCAGCGGCTTCCACGCCGCAGTGTACGCGGCGGTCCGCGTCCTCAGCGGATACCCGAAACCACTGGTGCTGGAACGAGACGAGCGCGCCGGTGGCACGTTCGCGATGACCACGCGGCCGACGTTCCATCTCAACTCCCGCAACCGCGGAGGAAGCGCGGGGCTGGCGGGCGACCAGAGCGCCAGCCTGAACTACCTGCCTGGCGCGCCGATCCAGGCGGCCAACCTGTCCATGCTGGAGTACCAGACGAACACGGACATGGCGTTCGTGATTCGGTTGGCACTGGCCCAGTACGCCGACGTGGTGACCAACGCGACGGTCTTGTCCGTCTCCCGTTCCGGAACGGGGGCGGAGATTGAGGTCGAGGGCCGTGACCCTCTGATGGCCGGGCGGGTCATCGACGCCAGGGGGTTGGGCGATCCGGACGAGGACGGCATCGCCAATGGCACGACGATCCTCACCTTCCCGCAGTTCATGAAGCGCATGGCCGGCATGTGGCCGCTGCGTGGCATGCGACGCGTTGCGGTTGTCGGCGGCGGGGACTCCGCCAAGTGCGCCGTCGAGGCGCTCCTCGGCATCGGCCCACAGCCGTTCATGGCCGCCGCCGCGCTCGACACCGTGGACCGGATCGACTGGTACTCCGACGCGCTGCCGACCACGTGCGAGGCGTGGCAGCTCGGCATCCGTGGCAGGTACCAGGCCATCGGTCGATACCTCCGGCCGGACCGTCTCGGTGCCCGACGGCTCACCGTGATGGATCGGCGGGCACGGCCCATCGCGCTGCCCGGCACCGGACTCATCGATGGTCGCACCTACGACATCGTTGTCCTCTGCACGGGCAACAAGGAAACACCTATCGAGGGTCTTGGCTTCGACGCGTTCGACGAATTCGAGATTCCGGATGCGAATGTCGTAGCCACCACGCACTACAACCTGCCCGCGTTCCGCATCGGTCCACACGCAAAGCTGCCGTTCACTCGCCGGGAACAAGAGGACGGAGTCGCCGATATCACCGCCAACGCCGTATCGATGTTCCGGACAGCGCCCATGACGGCAGCACTGGCGGCAACGCTTCCGGCACCGCAGCGGGACTGGGGCGGACCCTGCCGGCTGCTGCGTGACGGGGCGCACCTGAACGGCGCCTACCAACGCGGCCGCACGGATTCCGTTCCGAGCTCGTCACCACTAATACGGCAGCCCGGGTTCGTTATGTAGATGACTGGCGATGAGTTCAGCTCGGTCGGGAGTGGTCGGCGTGTCTGCGGGCACGAGGACGGCCGCCGGTTGATCATGCACTGTTTGTGAAGACAAGCGAAGATCGCGCGGCGGCCGCTGGGCACAGCGTAGACGCCGAAAGTTGGCTGACGGAGTTCGACGCCGGGTTCGCGTGGATCGCGGGCCGGTTCGGGCGGGTGGAACCGCGCCGGCAGGCCCGCTCGTTCCTGCTCGGGCTGCTGTCGGATGTGGACACCCGATCGTGCTGGCAGTTGGCGGAGCGGGCGGGGGACGCCTCACCGCACGCGATGCAGCGATTGTTGGGTGAGGCGGTGTGGGACGCCGACGCAGTGCGTGACGACGTGCGTGGGTACGTCATCGACGCGATCGGCGACCCGGGCGGGGTACTGATCCTGGACGACACCGGTGATCTGAAGAAGGGCGTACACACCGTCGGGGTGCAGCGGCAGTACACCGGCACGGCGGGGCGGGTGGAGAACGCGCAGGTCGCGGTATACCTCGCCTACGCCGCCCCGGGCGGTCACACGTTGATCGACAGGGAGGTCTACCTGCCCAAGGCATGGACCGACGACCCGGACCGGTGCGCCGCCGCCGGTGTCCCCGCCGATGTCGAGTTCGCGACCAAGCTCGTTCTGGCCCGGCGGATGCTCACCCGTGCCCTCGACGCGAACGTGCCCGCGGCGTGGGTCACCGCGGACGAGGCCTACGGCGGTGACCGGCACCTGCGCCGCGGTCTGCAGGCCAGGGGGATCGGCTACGTCCTGGCCGTGGCGAAGAGCCACCGGGTCACCGCCCGTCCGGTCGACGGCCCACGGCGTGCTGACCGGCTCGCCGCCGACCTGCCCACCCGAGCCTGGAACCGCCTGCCCGCCGGCGTCGGGTCGAAAGGCTCCCGCTACTACGACTGGGCCTGGATCGCCATCACCGCACCCGCCGACGAGACCTCCGGCCGGCACACCCTGCTGATCCGCCGCCGGATCAGCGACGGCGAGTTGGCCTTCTACCGCTGCTGGTCGGCTCGCCTAACTCCGCTGCGCACGCTCGTGCGCGTGGCCGGGACCCGATGGTCGATCGAGACCTGCTTCCAGACCGGTAAGGCCATCGGCTTGGACGAGCCCCAGGTCCGCCGATGGCACGCCTGGCACCGCCACGTCACCCTCGTCATGCTCGCCCACGCGATCCTGACCGTGATCGCAGCCCGCGAACACCGTGACCGCACCGCAGCCGATCAGACAGTGGTCGCGTTGACCCTGCCCGAGATCCGCCGTCTCTTCGCGAAGCTGATCACCAACACCGTCCACCCGATCAGCCACTGGCTGACCTGGTCACACTGGCGGCGTCGACACCAGGCACGCGCCCGGACCAGCCACTACCGCCGCCGCGACCAGGCAATCCATCAACCAGCATCTACATAACGAACCCGGGCTGCCGTACTAACTGGCCCGATCGCCGCGCTGGCTTGTCGGCTCGCGCCTGCCCTGTAAACAGGAGGCCAATTGACCATTCGTGACCGCAACAGACGATCGCGGCTGGCCGACGGCCAGCTCACCGCCCTGGTGCTGGACCACATGCGCACCTGGCCGCACCTCGACTTCAGCCCGTACGAACTGGGAACCGTGCTGGGCCACTCCCACGGCACGATCCGCCGCACTCTGCTGCGTCTCGCGGAAGCCGGCACGGTGACCCGCACCCGCCAGCGGCCCGCCCGCTTCCGCATCACCGCCTGAAACACCACACCGCCCGTCGCCGGACACCCCACCCGGGTCACTCGTCCTGACGGGACGCCTACGCCCATCTGGGCCCAGCGTCCCGCACCGGGGCGCTGGGCCTGCGTCAACTCGCAGGAGGACCCTATGACCTTCACGTCCGCAACCATCACAGCAGCAGCGGCGGCTGAGCAATGAACCCGACCACCACCCCCCACGACGGCACACCAGGGAACCGACCCCGCGGCCGGGCCGCCGAACACACCGCCTGGGTCTTCTATGTCATCGCCGCGCTCGGCTCCACCATCGGCCAGATCTGGGTCGGCGTACAAACCCCGCCCTGGCCCGACAGCCTCGGCTGGTGGTGGCGCGCCGTCTTCGTTGCCCCGTTCGCCGTCGTCATCGACCTCGGCGGAGCCGTGACGGCAGCGTTCGCCGACTGGCGGCAGCGCCTCGGCGAAACCGCCTACGGCTGGCGGGCCCTGTCGGTCGGCTCGGTCACCGTCGGCGTCGCCATCAACATCATCGGCCACCGCGACGTGCCCTACCTGGCCGTCGTCTTCGGCGGCCTCGGAATCTACGCATACGCGGTGTGGCTACTGCACAGCGCGGCCCGACGCCGCGACGCGCTCCGAGCCGTCGGGAAACTCGCCGTCACCGCACCCGCCTTCGGCATCGCCCAGTGGTGGCGCGAGCCCGCCGTCACCCGCCGGGCCCGATCCCTCGCGGTCGCGCAGCAACTCCCACTCCACCAAGCCCTCGACATCGCCCGACAGCAGATACGTGGCGACAAGCGCCGCGCCGCGCTCGCCATCCACGTGGAGACGCTGATCCGGTCCCAGCACGACAACCCCGCCGTTGCAGACATCGCCGCCACCACGCTCGATCTCGACGCGGTCGCCGCCGCGCTCACCGCCCAAGCCGATGTGCCCGGCTGGGCCCGCGTCATCGGCGCCGACCTACTACCCCCGACCCCACCACACAGCGACGCCGACCCGGACACCGACAGGAACCCCACCGGCCTGCCGGCCGGGCCGATGCCGCCCGCCGACGTGCTCCGCCGGGTGCCACAGGACCAGGCCTCCTACGACCGCTGGCGGCAGCTGTGGACCGAGCTCAAGGCCAACCCCGACCTCGAACTCGCCGAATTCGCGCAACGACACCACATCTCTCTGCGGCAGGTCCAGTGGATCCGCCGCACAGGAGCCAGCGGCCTGCTCGACTCACCGCTCACTCTGATCGACCGCATCGCGCTCATGGCCACCAGCAACGGCCACACCCCGCACGACCCGGCATCCGCCTCATAACCCCCTGCCGCTGGTGGCGGATCACCGACCGGTGTCCGCCACCAGCACGCCTGCCGAGGCCGACGCCGGGACCAACCGGCGCCCGCACGGCAGACCACCGCGGGCACACCACGAAGGGACAACGTCATGCCCGCACACACCCGGCGGCTACCGTGACCAGCCGCGTCATCGCCCTGATCGTTTCCATCGTCGTCGGCGTCGTGTTCCTGTGCGTCGCCGGCCCGCTCGCCCTCACCGGTGCCGCGTCAGGCTGCTCCGTGGTCACCACCCCGAGCGGCACCACCGACCGCTACGACGCCAAACAGCTGCACCACGCGCAGGTCATCGTCACCGTCGGCGCCCGCCTCGGCGTCCCCGTCCGCGGGCAGGTCATCGCGATCGCCACCGCACTGCAGGAAAGCGGGTTACGCAACCTCGGTCACCTCGGCGACCGCAACGACCACGACTCCCTCGGCCTGTTCCAGCAACGACCAAGCCAAGGCTGGGGCACCCCCGCACAGATCATGGACCCCGAGTACGCGGCAGAGGCGTTCTACCGCAAACTCGTCACCGTCCCCGGTTGGCAGACGATGCCGCTGACCGTTGCCGCCCAAGCGGTGCAACGCTCGGCATATCCCGACGCCTACGCCAAATGGGAAAACGACGCGACCGTCCTCGTCGGGCTCGTCTCCGGCCAACCGGCCGGCCCAGGCGGGCCCGGCGAGCAGTGCATCAGCATCGGCGGCTGGATGAAGCCCGTCCAGGGGATATTCGTATCCGGATTCCGGACCGACAGCCGACCCGGCCACGACGGTGTCGACATCGCCGCACCCAAAGGCACCCCGATCCACGCCGCCGCTTCCGGACTGGTCATCCGGGTTGTCTGCAACGCGTACCTGGTCACCGGATCACCGTACTCCTGCGACGTGGACGGCCACCCGGTCAACGTCCGAGGCTGCGGCATGTTGACTGCACCAACGATCCGTGAGCTGCACGTGTATCCGTCATGGACTCTCGCTCGTTCCCTCATCGATGTTCGCGGTTCGAGTGATGGGAGCGGGCGCTGCGATGGGTGTACGCGAGGAGTTGTTGGAGGGCTGTGGTGGGCTGCCGCAGTTGGGCGAGGTGGTGGCTACCGGTCGCGGTTCGCTGCCGTTCGCGTTGGTTGACGCCGCCGGTGCTGAAGTGGAGGTGGTCAGCGGGTTTCTTCGGGATTTGTCGCTGTCGGACTGTAGCCCGTTGACGGTCCGCTCATATGCGATGGATCTGCTGCGCTGGTGGCGGATCCTGGTCGCGTTGCAGGTCGACTGGCAGCAGGCGACGGCGGACGAGGTCGCGGTGATGGTGGGCTGGCTACGCAGCGCGCCGAACCCGCAGCGGCGCCCGACGGCGGACCATGCGGCGGTCAATCCGAGGACCGGCAAGCCGCTGCTGCGGGCGGGGTATGCGCCGGCCACGATCAATCACGCGTTGTCGGTGGTGTCGGCGTTCTACACGTTCCATGCCCAGCATGGTCGAGGGCCAGTGGTCAACCCTGTGCCGGTGTCGTTTCGGCGGAGGGCGTTGTTGTCGCATCGCAGCCCGATGGAGCCGGTGCCGGTGGTGCGGCGGGCACCGCTGCGGCAGAAGCAGCCCGATGCTCCGCCGCGGGCGATCCCAGATCCGTTGTGGGATGAGTTGTTCGCGGCGCTGGCGTGTGTGCGGGATCAGGCGCTGATGGCGCTGTTCGTGTCGTCAGCGGCGCGGGCCAGCGAACTGCTCGGGCTGACTGGTGATCGGATCGACTGGGCCGGTCAACGCTTCTGGGTGGTGTCGAAAGGGTCGCGGCTGGTGGAACCAGTGCCGGCGTCGCCGCAGGCGTTGACGCTGTTGGCGTTGTACTTGGACGAGGCGGGGTTGCCCGCACCGGGGCAGCCGGTATGGCGGACCCTGCGCGGCGAGCCACGCGCGCTGTCGTACTGGGCTCTGCGGCGGATGTTGCAGCGGGTCAACACGCGGCTGGGCACCAACTGGACGTTTCATGACCTGAGGCACACGGCGGCCACCCGGATGGCCAACGACCCGGCACTGACGTTGCCGCAGGTGCAGACGATCCTTCGGCACCGCAACATCGCCGACACCCTGCGCTATGTGCGTACCGACATCGACGAGTTGTTCAGTCGGTTGCAGCAGCACTTCCGCCGACCCCGGGTAGAGCAGATGCGTCCGGCGGCCGGGTACACGGCCGAGGACGTGGCGGTGGTGTTCGGTGGCTGAGCTGACCAGTACCGGTAAGGTGCACCGCACGCTGCCGGTGGATCCGTCGCTGGTCGACGGCAGCCGCTACCGCCGAGGCCGGATAGTCCCCGATGTCCCGGCACCGTCGCCTGCGGCGATGCCCCACGGGAACCTGTCGAAGGCGAACGAGCAGCAGCTGGGCGACCTGGCCGAACAGGTATGGGCCGGACCGCCCCGGGCACTCGCCGAGCGCCGCCGCGACCTGCGAGGGCTGCTGCGCTTCCTCGGCGGGTTCGACGGCGACACCTGGCAGCAGCGGTGGGACGGCTGCGGCTTCGCCGACGGTGGCCTGCCTCGCGCAGGGCTGGAGCCGCTGCCGCAGGCCCGCTTGATCTACGCGTTCAGGATGCTGATCAGCCTCCGTGTCATCCGGCCCCGGCTGGCGGCGGTCAACCGCGCCCACGCGGCCGGGTTCGCCGAGATGTTCCGCCAGGCTCAACGCGATCCTGCGCTGGACGCCTACTTCGCCGCGATCGCCGCAACCGGCTCCAGCAAGGCGGCGAAGGCGACCGCGTTGTTCGATATCGCGCGGGTGCTGGCGGTGTTCGGCATCCCGCTGGCGCAGCTGACTCCGGCAGGGCTTCTGGCCTACTCGTGGCAGTGCCGGGACAGCGGAGCAGGGTTGTATCGCAGCGGCGACCGCAGCAGCTTCTCCGCGCGGCTGGCGTGGGCGATGCTGGCCGAGACCGGCCACTTCCCGCCCGGCACCCCGCCGACGATCAACGCCGCCGGGCAACGCGGCCAGCTCACCGTCACCGAACTGGTCGACCAGTACCCGATCGCCAACCGCGATGTCCGCCAACTGCTGATCGACTACCTGACCCGCCGCGAACTCGGCATGGACTACAGCACCATGCGCAACCTGTCCCGGATGCTGGCCGGCCTGTTCTGGTTGAAAATCGAGCACCTGCTACCCGGAATCGTTGACCTGAAGATCCCCGATCACGTCTATGAGCAGTGGCGGGAGGCGATCCGGCTGCGTGAGGACGGACGGGAACGACTATCGGTCGACCCGATCCTGCTGGCGGTACGCAGCTTCTACCTCGACCTGCACACCTGGTCGGCCAGCGAACCCGATCGATGGGCCCCCTGGGTCGCGCCCTGCCCGATCTCCGGCCGGGAGCTGGCCGGCAGCGCCCGCCGCGACCGCAGACGCATCGAACGCTCCCAGGAACGCACCCGTTCCCGCCAACCCCTACTGCCCGTCCTGGTCGCACACGTCGAGGACCGCCTGACCAACCACCGGCAGCTACTCGCCGCCGCCACCGCGGCGCAACCCGGACAGCGGTTCACCGTCGCGGGCCGCGCCTACGAGCGAGTCTGGACCGACTACGACCAGCAGCGAAAGGCCAACGATCCGATCCGGGCCCGCGACCTTGCCACCGGGAAGATCAGCAACGTCCGTCTGATCGAAGACGCCTGCTTCTGGGACTGGGCCCTGGTCGAGGTGCTACGACACACCGGCTGCCGCATCGAGGAAGCCCTGGAGCTGACACAGCTGTCCATCCGCCGCTACCTGCGGCCGAACGGAGAGACGATCGGCCTTCTGGTAGTCGCCCCGTCGAAGACCGAACGCGAACGGATCATCCCCATGTCCGGTGAACTGTTCGCCGTCATCGCCGCGATCATCCGCCGCCACCAGGACACCACCGGATCGGTGCCGATCCTGCCCCGCTACGACTACAACGAACGCGTCCACACCGATCCGATGCCGTTCCTGTTCTCACGCCGGCACGGCCACGCCCGACAGGTACTGGGCCAACACCAGGCCGTCGCGATGCTGGCCCGTCTGTGCCACGACCTGTCGGCGACCCACCCCGAGTTCGGCCACTCCAGGTTCACACCGCACGACTTCCGCCGCCTGTTCGCTACTGACCTGGTCAACAACGGGCTACCTATCCACATCGGCGCCGCCCTGCTCGGCCACCTCGACCTGAACACCACCCGCGGCTACGTCGCCGTCTTCGACGACGACCTCGTCCGCCACTACCAGACCTTCCTGGCCAACCGGCGCGCCCTGCGACCAACGGAGGAATACCGGCCCGCCACCAAGGACGAATGGCGTGAGTTCGAGACCCACTTCGACAAACGCAAGGTCGAACTCGGCAACTGCGGCCGCCCCTACGGCACCGGCTGCGCCCACGAACACGCCTGCCTGCGCTGCCCCATGCTGCACGTGCACCCCGACGCCCTACCCCGCCTGGACACCATCGAAGCCGACCTGCACGACCGCCGCGCCCGCGCCGAGGCCGAACAGTGGCTCGGCGAGATCGAAGGCATCGACATCACCCTGGACCACCTCCGCCGCAAACGCACGCAGACCATCCGGCTCACCACCGGACCCACGATCCCAATCGGCCCACCCCACGAACCCTGACCCACGCACCGAGGAGACCACCACGACCACCCCTCACCTCAACCCCCGCCGCCCCCACCACGCCCAGAGCCGGCGATGACACCCCTACGCATCGGTATCGCCGCCGGCCTCGGCGGCCTGCTGCTACTCATCTGCACCCCCGCGCTGCTGTTCAGCACCATCGCCAACGCCTGCATCCCACCGACCACTCCGACATCAGCAGCCACGACACCGAGCACGAACCCGCCCAATCTGTCCGATCTAGACGCGCGGCAGGCAGCTAATGCCGTCACCATCCACCAGACCGCCATTGCGCTCAATCTGCCCGCCCGAGCCGCGGTCATCGCCATCGCGACCGCGATACAGGAAAGCAACCTGCGCAACCTCGCCAACAGCAACGTGCCCGCCTCACTCCAGCAGCCACACGAAGGCGTCGGACACGACCACGACTCCGTCGGCCTGTTCCAACAACGCCCCCTGCCACCCGACGGCGACGGCACATGGGGCACCGTGGCAGAACTCATGACCCCCACCATCGCGGCAACCAAGTTCTACCAAAAGATGATCACCATCACGGGTTGGCAGTCCCTGCCGCTGACCGACGTCGCCCAACGCGTTCAGCGATCGGCCTACCCCGACGCCTACGCCACACACGAACCCAGGGCCACCGCGATCATCACCGCCCTCGCTGGCGGCTTTGCCACCTGCGACGACAGCGTGGTCTCGGCCGCCGGATGGACCCACCCGCTGCCCGGCCACCCCATCGTCTCCGGCTTCCGCACCACCGACCGGCCCGGTCACGACGGCATCGACATCACCGCCCCGAAAGAAACGCCGATCCGGGCCGCCGCCACAGGCACGGTCATCACGGTCCGCTGCAACGCCAGCCTCAACGGCAAGCCCTACCCCTGCGACCAGGACGGATCACCAGCCGTGGCCGGATGCGGCTACTACAGCGAAATCCTCACCGGCAGACACGTCCACCGCTACTGCCACCAACTCGTCCAACCCCACGTCACCGTCGGCCAGCACGTCACCGCCGGGCAAATCATCGGTCTCGTCGGCACGTCCGGAAACTCATCCGGACCCCATCTCCACTGGGAGATACACGACGGCAACCCCGCCACACCCGACAACGCCATCGACCCCGTGGCGTTCCTCCGCAGCGTCGGCATCACCAACCCCGCTTCATGAGGCATGTAGGTTCTCATTAGATCTTTCGGTTCCGTCATTTCGTTGAGAAACCGTTGGGGTGGCGTTGTGGTACTCGGTGACCGTTCGGTGAGGATTCTACCGTGTCCACCGCGCTTCGTAGTCGCCCTGCATCCGTTGGAGTGGCGTATCGCCCGCCGATGGAGCGCTGGTAGAGACCACGCTGGAACGGGTTTCGGTTGAGGAGCTGATGAAGGCCAGGCCGGTGTGACTGTAGGTCCTCAGTGATCTTGGCACCGTCCCAACGATTTGGCGCCGAACTTGGCGCTTGCGCCAGATCGCTGCGGACCACGGCGGCGTTGTTGTTGGTTGGCCAGGCTCAGCTCTGACGAAAGGATCTTGTTCATGCTCGACAAGGCGCCGCGAACAAGATCGTCGCGTCGTGAAAACTCCGCAGCCTCACCCTCGAGCGATCGGCGGCCCAGCTGGAGCGGGTGGCACAGCCGGGGCGGCGGCTCGTGAGCGCGCCACCGACAGCACCAACGCCGCGGCGAAGAACGTGACCACCTTGCCGATGGCCAGGATGAGCGCGGTGGTCGGAAGCCAGTTCGGAATCAGCTTGACGAAGACGAACCATCTGAACATGCCAGAGCCGCCAGGATCCGAGTACAAGCTGGCGCCGGTGAACCACCCCGGCGTGAAGAAGGCGGTGCACACCACGATCCCGAGCAGCACCCAGGCGGCGTTCACGGCCGCTGACACGGTGCGCGAGCCCACGAAGTAGTACCACATACCAAAGGCGATCATGAGCACGCTCACGATGATGGTGATGGCCACACCGAAGGTCATCGCCCCCGTGGGGGGACTCCCGTAGTTGCGATCGAACTGCTCGTTGATTGATCCGATCACAGTAGCGGCGACTACCACCACGGCGATGCCCATGGCCGCACTTAGAAAGATGAGCACACTAGCCCAGACCTGGGTGCAAGAGCGGCGCCGTGGAATCAAGGGGCTCGTCATGCGAAGGATCGTGTCACGGCATTGACCCGCGTGGGTAGCCCAACCGGGCGCGCATCGCTTCGTCCACGGCCATCTCGGCGGCGTGGGCGTCGACGCGGACCTTCCGCATCCAGTTCGCTCGGCACTGCCCACACGGCGGTACTCGCGCCCAAAGCGAGCAGCCAAGATCGCGAAACGACACGATCTTGAGAAAATGTCGCCGACGAACAAGCGACAACGATCTTCACGGCCCCGGCTCAGCTGCATCTCCCAAGATCAAGTGCAGAGAAGGCTGGTACCTGGAACTGCTGCACCCCGACTCAACGGTCACCCGCTACTGCCACATGCTCCGCCGCCCGCCCGTCGAAGTAGGCCAGCAGGTCGCCATCGGCCAAATCGTCGGCCACATCGGCAGCAGCGGCAACTCCTCCGGACCTCACCTACACCTGGAAACCCATACCGGGCAGCCCGCGACCGAGTCCAACGCCGTTGACCCCGTTGGCTTTTTCGCGATACGCGGTATCGATCTGACCGCCACGTAAATGTAGGTTCTCAGTGGATCTTTCGGTTTCTCATCGATCTGTCGGTGTACTTGTCGGTTCCGACAGATCGGTGAGAGGCCGATGGTGCGGCGGCGGCAGCCCACCCGGTCCCGGTGAAGTTGGCGGGTTCCAAGGATCCTTGCGTGCAGCACTATAGTTCGGCGACATGGGGCGCATCAAGGGGCACTACGAGTGGGACGACGACGACCTCACCCCGGGACAGAAGAAGGAAGGCGGCCTCCACCAGAACCTCTTCGACAGCGAGGGCAACCTCAAGGGCAGCGCTCGGTTCATCCCCGACGACGGAAGCGAGCCCGAGCCTCTTGTCGTCACCGAGACGGTCTACGTCCCCGTCGAACAGCGCCGCCGAACTCGGGAAGAGGAAGAACTAGCCCAGGCCATCGCTGTCCTGGTCTCCCACTTGATCGACCGTGGGATCGCCAAAGCCAAGCCCCTCGCAGAGCAGTGGTGGCGGGAAACGGCTCGTCCAGCCATCGACGCTCAGCGGGCCAAGATGCTTGAGCGTCGCTCGCGACGCAAGGCACAGAAGAAGGCCCCTGTTATGGAGGGGACCGTTGTCGAGCCGTTTCAGAAACTGACTGAGGCGTCGGAAGAAGACCGCCCCAACATGTCGAGTGCAGAGGCGCAGGCCCGCTACCTAGCAGCCCTCGCTGCTCGAGCATATAGCGACGAGCAGATGAGGCTCATTACTAGCGCCGACATCGTCGATGGCGAAGGCACCGCGGAGTTGAGGCGCTCGCTGGCAGAACTCCCGTCCGATCAGGTCAAGCGCTTGCTCGAGGCAATAGCGACCAACCCCTCCATGCTGGGCGAGAAAACCCTGGCAGAACTGGCAAGCATCCTCGGGCGACGAGACCGCTCGGGATCTGACAAGTTGCGTCAACTTCGCTGAGGCGGATCGCTGGCCCTGCCTCTCGCTCGATCTGACGGCACCGCCAAGAAAACGACAGATCGATGAGAAAGAACGACCGACAAACCGGTGAGAACTCCCGACGCGGCCCAAGGTCAGCCAGCTGTCCGCCGACAAGATCGCCGAGAACCTACATCTCGGTTCCGAGACCCGTCTTTCGCATGTCGATCTCGGCAGTCACGTATCGGATGGTCTGAGCGGCCGCGCGGATGTGGACCATCGATTTCGTCCAATCGCGGTGAAGCTCACGGACGGCCTCCGAGCCGTAGGCGGTCACCAGCGCTTGGACTCGAACCTGCTTTTCCAATGACGGCAGCGGCGGCAGCTCCTGGGGCGGATCCGTATCCATCATCGGGTAGAGCGCCGCACTCCAATAGCCAACGCCCTCGACAACGTCGAGTAGCTCGACATACGCCTCGGATAGGCGCTGCTGCCGACGTGCATCGGCAGCCAGGACCCTCTCGTGCTGAAGCCGCGCGTTCGCCAGCCGCTCCGCGTGCAGATGTCCCATACGGGCCCCCAACAGCGTCCCTCCGACCGCGATCGAGGAGGCCACGCCGGCCGTCACAACCGGAACCCATTCCCAAGCCATGCGGACATCGTCCCGTATCCTGTCCAGCTGGCCAGGTCGGCTACTACGCGAGCGCAGGTCTTCCTCGGCAGTAAGACCCACTTCGCGCTGGCGCAAGGAGCACGAGCCACAGGGAGTCGGCCCTACGCGTCCGCGATAGTGGCCTGCACCTCCTCGCGGAGTGTGTCGAGGGCGGAGATGACATGGGCTTGCACCGCCCACCATGCCTCCTGGTAGTTGGTGATCGGATAGGAGAGGCCGAATGCCGGCAGCGCCTGCGCCGCCTTTCCTGCCGCGCCGACGTGCTGACCGGCATTGCGGAGGTGGGTGACCTTCTGCAACAGGTCCAGCGCGGCCGTCACACGCACCATCGCCTCGTCGGGCAAATGGTTGGGCAGATGGCTACGCAGCCGGTCGAACGGCCCGGCGCCCGTGCCGGGTACGTCCAGGGCCTTGAACATCTCGCCAAGAGCGCTGAGCCGGTCGGTGAACTCGTCCGAGCTGGTGACCTCGAAGACGAGCTTCGCGGCCCGCTCGGTGCTGGGCACATGCACGAGCTTGCGTCCGAAACGCAGCCGCCACACGACATCGAGGTAGTCGAAGGCGGTGACCAGGCCGAGCGGGGACGTCGGCTGCGGTATCGCGGCCGGGGCGGCCGGAGCCAGCCAGTTGCGCATGCGGCTGAGGTAGTCGTTGACGTCGTTGACAGTGCGGAAGCGCCGGATGAACGTGCTGGGCTGGTGGAACCAGCCGTCGTCGTTGGTGCCGCGGGCGCCGATCCAGGTTGACGGCTCACCCTGCAGCAGTTCCGGCAGCAGGTCGACCAGGGGCTCGCCGGTGAGGCCGAGGGTGTCAATGAGCTGACGCCCGGGGACGTCGACGGTGATGACCTTGGTCGGGTCGTAGACCGCTTTGACGCGCTGCTCGGCCAGCTCGCGGACGACCCGCAGGAACATGTCCACAGTCGAGGCCATCGCCGGCAGATGCGCCATACCGGCGATGGTCAGCTTGACCAGCTCCTGCTCGTGACCGGTCCGATCTCGGCGCGCGGGTGCGTACCCGTTGGCCAGGACCGGAAGCCGGCCGAATACCACGTCAATGTCGTAGTCGAGATCGTCGAGCTTGGCTTGGACGTACTGGTAGATCGGCCAGGTGCCAACGGCCAGCACGGCGTCGCCGATGATCTGCAGCAGGGCCTGCTGGTCGGCGGGGAGCGGGGCGTTCAGGGGGTCGATGTGATCACGGGCTTGCTCGGTCATAGTCGTCGCCTCACGTGTGGCGGAAGCGGTCCGCGCCACAGGGCTCGGTTGTCGCTGCTGCCGTCGACCGGGCAGCCGATCAGGATAGCGCCGGCGAGCTCTGTCGGGTGGGGAATTACATCGCAGCGAGCGCGATGGAAAAGGTGCTGGCGCAGCGCGTGGTGGACGTCCTCAACGCGGGTGGCCATCAACCGTGGTTCCCGCCCCATGACGCACTCCTCGTGAAGCACCACGTTCGGTACGCACGAGTCTGAGCCGACCAGCGTCGCCAAGCAGGCGAGGCATGGTCGCAGTGGTGGGAAGCCGACCCGGTTGTCCCGGCGCTGATGGAGCCGACCTGAGGTGAGCGGGCGTCGACATGCCGAACAGCGCCGAGGCCGCGAGCAGCTTGCCGCGCAGATCAATCCGGAGCGTTCGACCCCGGCTAACCTGACTCTCGCCCGCACACGGGCGGTCGCTAGCCTGTCAGGGCCGATGCGGCCTCTCGGCTTCGTCAGCCTCGCGGGCCAACGCGTCCAGGTCCAGCTCTGCCGCCCACTCCGCCATTGCCGCGTCGTCGTAGTCAGGCAATCTTCGCTGCGGCTCGTGCACGTGGGCGTCCGGATCGATCCCCTCAGATGTTGCGATCAGCTGCAGTAGGAACTCCTCGGCGCCTCGCAGTAGGACCGGCTCCTCCGTCCAGAATCCGAACTCCAGACTCCGCCGAGACGCTGCGGTAAAGTTCGCCGACCCGACCCACAGCCGCTTCGCCGTGAACCGAGTGACGTCGGCCGGGCCCAAGTCGTCCTCGTCGTGATCCCACAGCCGGCCGAGTAACGCCAGCTTGGCGTGCAGTAGCGGCGGCATACTCCCGTTCCCGCCGAAACCTTTGCGGAAGCCGATCGTCCGCACCGTTGGGATCGTGCGGTCCTGGTCTGGCAGAGTCCAGCCGGGACCGATGATCGGGGGCTTGCCGTCGACCAGGGTCGTTAGCTGCTCCAACTGGGGAAAGTACTCAACGGGCAGTCCGTGGGTGCGCTTGTTGAACTCAGCGAGGCGCCGCAGCTTATCGGGCAGCGCCGACGGTTGCAGACCCTTGCCCCGAGGCTGCTTGGTGACCACCACACAGGCCGCCTCCAAGCCGGCAATCTCGTCGAGCAACTCCGAGTCGTCCATCCACATCGCGCAGCCCAGCAGGGTAGTGCCAGGCCCGTGATACTGCTCCCAGCGCTCCTGACGGCGCTCCTGGAAGTCCCGGATCCCCTGCACCAGGCCGGTGAGCACCTCCCGGCCGAAGAAGGCCTGGTTGCCCTCAGCGCCGACGTCTACGGCCGCGTCGTACCACTGGTCGAAGTGAGGTGCCGCATCGTCTTCTGCCACTCCAGCAGGCTAGCTGGGTCACCTACTTCGTTGGCTGACGCGCGGCGAAGTCCAGCGAGCTCCGTGAAGGTACGCACGTCAAATTTGCGGATCCAGCGCCTCGAAGCCGACATTGGCGCGCCCATCCTGCAACGAGTACCACACTGCAACGCACCGATGGCTCCCACCAGCCGGGGGCAACACCTGCTCGACTACCTCGCTCGGCCAGACATCCATGAGCTGCTGCACCGCTACGCCGACGCGAACGCCCGCCCCAAATGCGGACCATACAGGCGTTCCACTCAGCAGTAACGCACCCGACAACCGTAACGGATACGCCGCCGCTAACCGCCGGGCGGACAGTCAGCCCTGCGCTCTACAACCTCCGCGCCGGAACAGACCAAGATCACGAGGATTCCGTCAGACCGATGAGAAAACACCACCGACACAACGGCGAGAAACGCCGACTCAACCCCAGCTCAACCAAGCAGGCTCCGCCATCTTCAACGCGAACCTACAGTAAACAATCCAACCGCCTCACCTTACCAGCAGGCTGATCCCCGGTGTCGCCGAACAATCCGCCCTTTTGTATCCGCACGGTTCACAACAATGCAGAGGAGCATCATGCCGACCCTCACCATCTACCACAACTGCGACGCACGATTCATGCCGTACCAGGACGGTCATCAACTCGTCGCAGTGATGTCCCACCGGCTCGCTGCCAGCGTCAGCCGCGACGCGCAAGGAGCGGCCGACTGGGCGTTTCACACCTTCAACATCGACCTCGACCAACTGGAGGCCAGTCGCGACACCCGCGACGGCGAGACCGCTTTCCTCGCCGCCTGCGTATACCGGCTCCTCGGACTCCGGTCACTGTCGGTCGGCGACGTCATCCACATCCAAGGCGAGGGCGAAAATCACTGGCTGGCCTGCGAACCGTCCGGCTGGCGTCGCATCGCCCCGCCATCCACCACACAGGGCCAAACGCTCACCACAGCGGTATACGAACGGATGCGATCACCGCGTACCGATGCCGGGACGACGCAACAGTCCTTCACCAGGGACCAGGTCAACGAGGCCCTCAACCAGGCATCCGACGAAATTCTCGACGCGGTCGACGCCGGTGCTGAAGGCCTCCGCGACGCACTCAACCTCGTCGTCAACGCCACCGCCAGCTATCTCGCCGGTGAAGCCGAGACCCTACGCGAGGTCGTCGAGCAGAACTACAGCGAGGACTACGACACCGTCCTGAGCCAGATCGAAACGGCCCTCTGAGTCGCTCACCGCTCACCGCCGGCCTGCTTTCGGGGGTCGCGACTCAAACCGGTGTCGTCGCTGAGTCGTGATCGACGGACGCGACGCGATCGCAGGTCGCGACGACGGCGCTAGACAACCGCACTGACGGCGTCGCCGCGCGCCTTCGACGCCCACCGCTACGAACGGAGAGGGTTCAGCACCGACGCGTTCTCCATCGACCAGAAATCCCGGCGGCCCGGCCACGACATCGACGCGTTTCGCCGCCCGTCGCACACCACATGACCAGCGCCGTCCGCGCCACCAGCGGAGATCGCTAGGCATTGACGCCACCGCCACACCGACCCACTGAACACCCCTTATGGGCGCTGCGATCGGCTGCTCAACCCTTACGGGCCGGCAGTCGATCGCAGCGTCCATCCGAACAGGATGGACGTGCGAATGGCCGACCGACGGCACCAACCTGAACCCGCTACGACCCAGCCGCCAGACAGCCATGGAAACACCGACGACGACGCGTTGACGGCGTTGATCGCCTCAGTCACCGCAGACGTCACGGGAACGGCCGACATGATGGACTGGGCCGAGGACGAAATCGCGAAAGCCGCCCGCCGTCACCCCGACCAGGCTGACGCGCTGTACCACGCGTTCAGCCTCATCCGTCCCCGCGACATCGGCCCGGGAATGACCAGCGAGTTCGTGTACCGGTCCCACGCCGCCGAACTGCTGGAACGCATCGCCACCGCCGCCGACACGAGACCGGCGACAGCGGCGGAACTGTGCCTGGTCTGCTCGCAGGTAAGCCAGTTCACGCCCATGCACGGCGCCGCCGCCGGACTCTACGTCCGCCTATGGCAGACCGCGTTCCCCCACCACCCGAGCAGTCCCGATATGGCCGACCAGCAGGTGCACTACGAGAAGCTGTTCGGCTCCCGCATCGACGACCTCGAACAGGAGCTACGCCGCAAGTGCGCCGACGCGAACCGGCGGCCGACCGCTATCGATTGCGCTGGCACCCACCACGGTCAGCGCGTCGCCTGCCGCTATGCCACCGCGCCGACGGAGGGCAACCACAGCCGCAACCGCGGACCGTCGAGCCGGCACGGCACTGACGTACCGACCCAGCCGCCGGGGACTACCGGACCGGCGACATCGAGCGCCCCCGCGCCGGACGCCCCGTGACCCGGCGCAGGGACCGGCAGGCCCACGGCGTACCGACCTGGAATCCGCAACCCATAGCCACAAGGCCCCACCGCTGCCGGTTCGGCAGAGGCGCAGGCCTGACGCGCCGCCCCTGACCCACGACCGAACCACGACAGGAGATCAACGGTGAACACACCGAGCCACACGGTGGTGACCGTCCCCACCGTCGCCGCCACCAGCGGCACCGTCCGCATGATCCGCATCCGCGCCAGCATCGGCACCGCGCAGCAGGCCACCGACATCACCGGCCTGCCCTCCGCCAGCCTCGTCCCCACCCTGGACCGGCTCCGCGCAGCCGTGGTCAACGCCGGCCTGCGCTGGCCCGCCACCCCGATCCGGCTCGACGTCTTCCCGACCGATGCGCCAACCGCGGACTTCGGCATCGACGCCGCCCTGGCGGTCGCACTGCTCGCCGCCACCGGCCAACTCCCCACCGACCGCCTGCCGGAACTCGTGGTCCTCGCCGAACTCGGGCCGGACGGCAGCCTACGCACCCCACAGTCCCTACCGGAGCGGCTGGCCTGCGCCGCCGCTGCCGCGTTCCGAGTCGCGGTGGTCGCAACGACCAGCCTGGCCGTCACCACCACCGTCCCCAGCATCACCGCCTGGCCGATACGTCATCTGCGGGAACTGGTCGACACGCTGCGTGCCGCCGCAGGGGAAGACACGCAATGGCCGACGCCAGGCGTGCCGATCGGCGACCTGGCCGACGTGCCCGCAACGCACCACCACGCCCGCCGGGTCCTGGAGATCGCGGCCGCCGGCGGACACCACCTCGCGCTGATCGGCCCGGCGACGGCCGCGACGACGACGCTTGCCCACCGACTGCCAGGCCTGCTGCCCGACCTCGACGACCACACCGGCCGGCAGGTAGCCCACCTTCACCACACGGCCGGACTCCTGCCCCCGCCAGTGCAGGTCCTCCGCCGGCCGCCGTGGCAGGCGCCCCACCACACCAGCACCGCCGCGGCGCTGATCGGCAGCCATCGCCGGCCCGGCGCGATCAGCCTCGCCCACGGCGGCCTGCTGTTCCTCAACGAGGCACCCGAGTTCACCAACCTGGCGATCGAGTCCCTGCTGCCGCCCCTGAGCTCCGGACAGGTCGTACTCACCGGCGCCGGCCGTACGGTCACCCGCCCCGCCAGAACACAACTCCTGCTCGCCAGCCGAGACTGCCCGTGCGGCGTCGCCGACAAATGCGCCTGCACACCGGCACAGCGCCGCCGGCACCTGCGCGGCCTGCAACAGTTACTCGACCGGGTCGCCATCCGGGCGAACCTTTCCCCGATGCCGCCACCCGAGGCCGCGCCGGGAGAACCAACCGCCATGGTCGCTTCCCGGGTGGCACAGGCCCGGGCCGCAGCCGTCGCACGCTGGGCGACCCAGCGCGTCACCGCCAACCACGACGTACCCACCGAGGCGCTGCGAGCCAGCCTGCGCCGGCACGCCATCAGCGACCTCGGGCCGCTACGCGCCCAGGTCGACGCTGGCGCCGTCACCGCACGCGGAGCGTCGCACATCCTGCGCTTGGCATGGACGATCACCGACCTCGCCGGCCGGGAGCGGCCCGAGCACGACGACCTGGTCGAGGCCGTCACCCTGCACACCGGCCGCAGCGCGTAATACGACACCCCGAACGGTCCTCTCCGCACCACACCGACACACGTCGACGCCACCCGGACCCGGGTGGCGTTTCGCATTCCACAAACAGGAGGCATCCTCATGACCTCGAACCCGGCCGACGATCGGGCTTTCCGACGCCGGCTACTCACGCACGTGGACACTCTCGCCCCGACCGTCACCCTCAACCCGGACCGGCCCATCCCGGCATCACGCCAACACCGCGCCGAGAATGCGCCGCGGGCGGTCGCCGCAGCCTGGGTGTACATGTCCTGCGTCGCCGCGTGGGCCGAAGACCACGACCTTGTCCGTCCGCTAATGCGCCGCGCCCCCGACGGCCTGACTCGCGCCCCCACCAGCGGCACCGTCTGGCTGGGCCGCGCGTTCGAGCAACTCGCCCGTCACCCGGCCACACAATGGCTACTGCACCCCGCCTACCAGCCGGCACTGTGGGCAGGCGCGCCAAGCCCGGCGGCGTGCACAACGCTGATCGACTGGTGGGCCGACGAGGCACCCAGCCTCGCCTACCCGGCCACCGGCACAGCACCCGGCTCCATCACCGGCTGGCCCATCGGCGACCTGCTACCGGTCCTGCATGACGACCGGCGGACGTCCAACGCCCTCGTCCAGACGCCGTACTGGGTCGCCGACCTCATCCTCGACGAGACCCTCGTCCCCGCCGTCGACGAGTTCCGCCACGAACGGCTGATCCGCACGATCGACCCGACCTGCGGCACCGGACACTTCCTGATCAGAGCGGTCGACTACCTGTGGCGGTGGTGGACCACCGGCACCATCACCAGCCGCGCCGTCACCACACGTACACCCATCATCGGCGGCGCTGCCCTACCACCCGCGCAGGCAGCCAACCGGATCCTCGCCAGCGTCGACGGAGTCGACATCGACCCACTCACCGCCGCTGTCGCCCGTCTCCGCATGACCATCTACATCGGGCATCTCTTGGCGGAAGCCGACGTCCTGCCGCGTCCGTTGCGGCTCGACCGCATACCCCACACGATCCTGCCGCGAATCGCGGTCGGTGACTCACTGCTGGTCGGCCGCATCAGCCGCCACGAGTACGCACAAGCGCATCCCGCCCTGGCCTCGCTGCCCGGAGCCGCCTTCCCCCTCGACGACTTCGCATGGCCACCCGAACCCGACACCCCACAGTCGAACACCCCGGCCAACCCCTGACCGCACGACACCACTGGTCAACACCGCACCACCATCCCGCCCGCATGGTGCGTCGCCCGCACTGGGCGAGGACGGAACGTCACTCGATGCAAAAGGGAGCCACCGATGCACTACCAACTACCAGCAGAGCAGCCGCCGATCGTGGTGGTCGGACCGGACGACACCACGTTCTGGACCGCGCTCGGCGACGACGCCGCGAACCGACTCGCCCTCGTAATCGGCGACCGGACAGACCTCACCACCGCCACCGTGGTCAGTGGCACACCGTCCGACCTTGTCCGCTACCTCGATACCACACGCGCATCCCTGTACCGGGCCGTCATCGGTCTCGCCGTGCACACCCGCGCCGAAAACCAGCTGGGCCAGCTACATCCCGCACTCACCGAGGCCCTAACCGGTGATCCCTACGAGGAAGTCGACACCGGAAAGCGAATCGCCCTACCCCACAGCGGGCTGCGCGTCCCGGCCGAATTCCGCAACCTGCGGATCTCCTCCTACCGGGCCATCGACACCCCGGACGGTCATGCGTTCAACGCCACCCTCCGGCTCGGTCGCGACGCGGTCGGCACCATCCGCAACAGCGGAGTCGGCGGACCATCCAGCTACGACGCGGAACCACACTCGCGGTTCAGACCGCAGGAACTTCGAGCATTCGTCGCGCTGTGTCGCACCAGATCCAATCGTGAACCCAACGAGGAGGAAGTCCTCGACGCCCTACTCGACGAATACCAGGGAAACCTGCGAGTCCGTCAAGCCACCCGTGCCGGGCTCATCGCCCTGCGAATGCTCGTCCCACTCGGCGACGATTTCTACACCCCGGCGGTAGCCACTGCCAAGCCCGTCCATACCGACGCCGACCGCACCGAACTCGCTCGCCAACTCGACGCCAGCATGCCCGCCGACGACGGCGGCCGATGGCAAATCTGGACCGGCGAGCAATGGGACGACCTCAACACCACACCGCCCCTGCCAAGCGAACCCGAGTAGCACGCCGAGCCCGGTCATGGTGCCAGCGCCAGCGCCGCAACAACCAGCTGACGCACCACCAGGAGCACCGCCCTGCCGATAGCGGGCGCTCTTGAGCGATGCGTGTCCCATGTGTACCAGCGAGAAGAGCTCTCGATGGCAACAGTGATCGCCTACGCCTCTTCCGATCGACCCGACGCACCGCCGCCACCGGCCGATGGAACTGGTACCGCTGACGTCAAGGCGTGACCACCATGTCGTACGCAAACGACATGGTGGTCACCAGTCGCCTCCCGGCTGCAGCCAAGGTGACCGACAGGAATTGCCCCGGGCCCAGCCGGTCGCTGATCGCGACACGACAGTGCTTTTTTGCATCCATGATGACTACTCTAAGCTGGCATACAATCACAAAAGGTGATCTGCTTATGCGGACCAGCAGCTGACGTACAGTCACCGTTCCGGCCCCGGCAGCAGACAGGCAAGCATTGACGTCGATGTCGAAAGCGATCGCCGCAGCGACGAACAGCCGCAGCGTGCCGAACGCGGCGACATGCTTGCTGATGGAGCACGCTGGGAACAGTAGGTCGTGACCAGCAGTCCAGCCGTCACCGTCGGGCCTACCCACCGCGACCCTGATGCTGGGAATCCGGTCGGCTTCCGGAATCACATGAAGCCAGTCCTCTTCAAAGCCCACGGCTCCCGAGTACGCCGCCGGCACGCCACGCTGCTGAATTCAGCAGTCGGGCCGCAACCGCCCACGGAGGGCGACGACCTCCGGAAAGGCGGTCACCGCTGGCGGCATCCGTCTCTCCCTGCCCAAGGCACGGGACGGTGCAGCCGCCGATCAACAGTAGAATGGGCCGCACCACTTCGCGGCCGATCCGGACGTCGTGCCCAGCAGGTCACTACCTCGCAGCACGCTGCAGCCAGAGGATCCGCAGCGGCGAATTCGTTTGCCGACACGGTGAGCTATACCGATGATGCGAATGCCAACCCGTCGGCAGTGCAGGAGGTACGGTGCGCGCCACGTTGATGGATCGCGCGGACAGCGACCAGATCGACGTCATCCTGACGCATCCGGCGCACCAGCAGACCCTGCACGCCTTGATCGACCTGGTCCAGGCGCTACGCGCCTGCCGCTCCGCCGAGGACATGTACCACTTCCAGGGCCGGCTCCGCGGCATGGTTCTCGACACCGAGAAGCACCGCGCCGCGATCAGCCAACAGATCAAACGACTGGATAAGCACCGCAACCTCACAGCCGACGCGCCCGAACTCGGAACTGCCCTCGACCGCACCGACCGAGCATCCTGGGCGTTGGAAGGTGACGTCTACGAGCGAATCTGGCGCCAGCTCAAGTCGATCGCGGACGCGCTTGCCTGGAAGGTCTTCGGCTACCAGCGCAACATCATCGTGGCACTGTCGCGAGCCGACGCCCCCGGCCCGATGTTCGGCAAGACCGGCCTGGCCGCAGAGCTGGAGTTCATCGAGACGGCCTGGCGCGAGAACCGCGAGTTCGTGCTGCACCACGACCTGACCAACGTGATCCGGGTTGGCGACGTCACCGTCCTCGACCGTGACGGCTGGGCTTGGCTCCGGGAGATCAAAACCAACCAGCGATACCGGATTCCCGCCCAGGAGCGGCTGCTGGCCGACACGTCGCAAGTCCTCTCCGACGAGGCAGGCGAGTTGCCCAGCGGCTACGTACCGGTGCGCACCACAATCGACTACCGCAGCAACCTGGCCGGCCTGCGTGACATCCTCGGCTTGGCGCACGCGCGGTCGGGGATCGCCGGCGGCGTGGTCTCATCCGGCCGCGCGGTCGTGGCGGCCAGTCAATTCACCGCCGCCGGCCGGTACACCGCTGAGGAATTCAGCATCCGGTTCAGCGCCGAACTCGCCCGGGTCCGCCGCCGCATCGGCACCGACGACCCCACGCACACGCTGACGCTGCTGAGCATCGACCAGGCCGGCCGTACCCTCGTGCGCCCACCCTGGGCGATTTACCCGATCGCAGCCAACGTCGCGGCCAGCCTCATCGCCGACGGCATGTTCTTCGCCGTCTGCATGAACCCGGACAAGATCATCGAATCGCTGGCCAAGGCCGGTGTCGAAGCTTCCTGGCTGCAGCGCCTCGACGGCACTGAGAACCCCGCGAAGCCGTTGTTGAAGGTCGCCGCACGGTCTGGCAACCGGCTCTGTTCGACGTCGCTGAACCTCGCCGCGATCGCGGAGCTGATGCTTGAGCTGATCGATCTAGGCACCTGGAGCCGGCAGATCGCCGCGATGCTCAGCGGTGAGTTCCCTGCCGGCATCCGGCCCTGGCCGTGCTTCGCCAAGGAGGCCATAGTCTGGGCCTGATCGTCCCGACCGCCAGGTGTTGTCTTGACGCCTTCACCCGCAGATGGGATCGCTCGCGAAGTGTCCTATAGCGCCGTCAGACACGGCTGAGGCCTTGCCTAGGCCGGGGTAATCAGGCTCTTCGAAGTTGAGCGGGGTGCACTGATCGATCCGACCCGGAGATGAGGGCTCGCAGCCCTTCGATGATCATCTGAGTGTCGAGTTCGGATGGCCACAAGTAAAGAGCTGCGAGCATGGTCAACGATACGACCCGGCTGCTGGGCCTGGACGGCCTGGTGGTGGAGCGGGTCGAGCTGCACCCGGACGGTTCCCCCGTCGTTCACCTGTCCACCGGTAGTGAGCAGGCGCAATGCTGCCCTCAGTGCGGTGTCCGGGCCGCCCGGGTCAAGGGCTGGGTGTTCACCCGACCCCGGGATCTGCCGGTGGCCGGCCGCACCACCCGGTTGCGGTGGCGTAAACGCCGCTGGTACTGCGATCAGCCCGGATGCCCGCGCACGTCGTTCACCGAACACGTGCCACAGATCCCGGCACGGGCACGGACCACCGTCCGGTTGCGGCAGGCGGCCGGCGCGGCGGTCGCCGACGGCAACCGAACGATCGTGCAGGCCGCCCGTGATCTGGGCATCTCCTGGCCAGTCGTCGCGGCCGCGTTCACCGCGCACACCGCAGCGGTGCTGCCTGCCGAGCCCGAACCAGTGAGCGTGCTGGGCATCGACGAGGTCCGCCGAGGCAAGCCTCGCTGGAGCTTCGACGAGGTCACCGCGTCGTGGACCACCACCGTCGACCGCTGGCACGTCGGCTTCTGCGACCTCGTCGGCGGGCAGGGCCTACTCGCCCAGGTCGAAGGCCGGACCAGCAAGGCGGTAACCGACTGGCTCACCCAACGCCCCACCGCCTGGCGCCAACACGTCCAGGCCGTCGCGATCGACATGTGCACCGTGTTCAAGGCCGCCGTCCGCGAGGCGCTGCCGCACGCGACGCTGGTCGTGGACCACTTCCACGTCGTCCAGCTGGCCAACCGGGCCGTCACCGAGGTCCGCCGCCGCATGACAGTCACACACCGCGGCCGGCGCGGCCGGGCCACCGACCCGGAATGGCAGCAACGCAACCGGCTGACCAGATCAGCAGCCCGCATGCACGCCGAGCACGTCGACCGGCTGGCCGACACCCTCAGCAACCTGCCGGCGAAGATCGGCGCACCGATCCTCACCGCCTGGAACGCCAAAGAAGACCTGCTCGACCTACTCGCGCTCGCCCGCACCCACCCGAACCGGGAGACCACCGCCCGGCTGCTGCACCGCTTCTACACCCGCTGCGCCGACTCTGACCTGCCCGAACTCCACCGCCTCGCCACCACGATCGAGACCTGGTGGCCAGAAATCCTCGCGTTCCTGCACACCGGCATCACCAACGCCGGCTCCGAAGGAACCAACCGTGTCATCAAGACCGTCGCCCGCGACGCCTACGGATTCCGTAACCCCGAGAACCAGCGGCTACGCACCCGCGCAGCCACCACCCGCCGCCACCGCGGACACCTCAACCCCGCTTAACTTCGAAGAGCCGGTAATCAACGCCGAGCGGGTGTTGTCGGGGCTGCCGGTGAGCAGTGTGAACTCGTAGTCGCCGTCGCCGTCGGGCGTCATCGCGTAGCCGGAGTACGTGCCGGTGAGCACGGGTGGGGCCGTCGTTGGGGTGTGGCGCGAGATGTACGTCCAGGCGTTGTCGACGAGGCGGACGCAAGCGACGCCGTGGGCCTTGGCGAATTCGAGGGCGCCGCTCTGGAATCCGGTGGCGGCCACCACGACGCCCTTCTGCGCGCCGGTGGACTGGAGTTTGGTGAGCAGCACCTGGATATCGGAGCGTTTGACGGGGTCCTTGTGACGCTTGCACTCGAACAGGATAAGGAAGTCCATGCCCGCCAACTGGAAGCGGGCCGTGACGTCCATGGTGTAGGTCCCGTCCAGCCCTTCGACCCGATCGAGGTGTTTGACCTCCCAGCCGACCAGGTCCAGGTTCATCGACTTGGCGATCGCGGCGACCGCTTCCTCGTATGCCTTGGGCGTGATGTCGAACGACGGCCAGTGATCTTCCTCGCCGGCAGCGGTGGTCGCGGCCGGGGTGTCGTCGCTCATGGTGGCGCTCGCTCTCGGTGGGGAGTTAGTCGATGGAGGCCGGTAGCAGGTCGGCGAAGTCAGTGCTGTCGTCGCCGTCACGCGCGGCGCGAGCGGCCTGCCGTAGCGCCTTGAGCTTGCTGGTGTTGCCGTTGAGGCACGGCAGCAGGATGTCATCGTCGGCGTCGAGGACTGCCTCGGGCTCGGTGAGTGACCGGGAGGCGAGCCGCAGGTAGTCCGTCCGGTCCAGCGCGGCACCGGCACGCTGGGCCAGCGACACCAACTCGGGCGGGATGCCGAATTCGAGCTGGACGGGCAGGACGCGGGCGAGGTCGTCGAGATGGGCGTCGGGATGTAGGCACCGGGCGATGTCGATGACGGTGCCGACGACGCTTTGCGTGCGGTCCGCCGAGGCCCGGGTGGCGCCGGCTGCGTCCTTGGAAGGCATGTGCACCATGAGCTGCTGCTCAATGCGGCCGATCGGGACGCCGGCCATCCACCAGATGCAGGCCACCGCCCGTTTCGCCCGCTCGGCGGCCGTCTTGCGCTCCCGGCCGGGCAAAGCCGCCAGCACGGGGCCGGCGAGACCGTGGCGCTGCAACTCGCCGATATAGGTCGTCTGCTCCTTCTGCCATCCTCTTCCGTTGACCGGGGGACGAGCAGTGGCCACCTCGTCGGTCAGCTGGGCCGCAGCGATGATGGTGACGCGATTCAGCGCGCCCGGGTAAACGGCCCGCAGCGCGCGGGCGACCCGCACGGCCGACGACACCCTCAGACCGCTCTGCGAGACGTAGGTCCCGAGCTCGGTCAGCTCGATCCCTGACGGGTCGGATGACAGCAGCCCGGCACCGACGAGGTCGCTTAGGACGGCGGAGACGGTGGCCGCGGGGAACGGGTCCGGTGCGCCCGCCATCCGCTGCTGGTGCGCGGCGAAGCTGTTGGACAGGTACGCGATGACGTCGGCCTCGCTCAGGCCCGTCACACCCTCCCGCCGTGCGGCGACCGCCACGACGCGCAACAACAACGTCGCGGCATCCTGCTGCGGATCCAGCAGTTGCGACCGCAGATCCTCGGGCGTGCCCAGCACGTAGTCGCGCCACCGGTGGTCGCCATCGATGCCGCCGGCAGCGATCAAGACGGCGCGGCCCCCGGCGGTCAGCCCCAGCCGACCGGCCCGCCCGGCGATGTTCTTGTACTCGGCGACCGAGTACGGAGCAGTCTGGGCCGGTCCGGTCGGGTGATCCAGCTCGACGATGATCACGGTCTCGGCGGGCAGGTTGACGCCCTGGGCCAGCGTCGTGGTGCACACCAGCACCCGGATGCCGCTGCCCGTAGCACGGAACTGGTCCTCGATGGCGATCTTCTCGTCCCGGGCCAGGTCGGAGATGTGGAAGGCGACCCCGCCGGCCAGGCATTGGCGCAGGTCCGCCAGTACAGCACTGGGGTCGGCGCCGGCCAAGCTCTCCAGCGCCGCCTTCGCCTCGGGCAGGCCCAGGCTCCGCGCAAGATACCGAGCGCAGCCACGGGTCAATCCCCGAGTGCTGCGGAAGATGATGACCTGCTGATCCTGGCCCACGAGTTTGCGGACTAGCGGAATGATCAGGTCTTGGTTGCGCTGCGTCCATCCGGTCGGCGTGATGAGCCGCTCGGATACCTCCTCGCCGTCGGCGTTGACGTGCCGGTAGATCCCATCGGGGCCGAGTACCCCTTCGAGCAGCGGGACAGGCCGCTCGGTCCGGGCGATGACGTTCGCGTCGAGCCAGCTGTCGAGACCGCCGAGGTCGCCGAGCACCGCAGACAGCGCGACGACCTGCGGTGCGACCCCTTCGGGCCGGCGCGCCTTGAGCACGGTGAGGAGGAACTCGAGGTAGGCGCCACGGCCAGGGTCGACGATCGTCTGGACCTCGTCGATGACGACGACGGAGATCAGCTTGAGCAGGTGCGGGTTCCCCAGAGCCAGGCCCGCGAACTTCTCGTAGGTCAGCACGGCCAAGTCGAACTGCCCCTGAAGCAGCGCTGGCACGTCGTCAGCGGTTTCCCCGGTGGCTCGGATGGTCTGCAACCCGGCCGGCACGTACGTGCGCGTGAACCTCGCGTACTGCTCGTTGACCAACGCGCGGGTCGGCAGCAGGAACACCGACCGCCCGCCCAGCCGGGCAGCGCGGACGGCGGCGAGTTCCCCGATCATGGTCTTGCCGGAGGACGTAGGGGCCGTCACCAGAACGTTCGCCCCGGCGAGCAGCCGCCCTTGATTGATCGTGTCGACCTGAAGATCATTGAGCTCGTCGATGCGCGCCGCCCAGGCGTCCAGCACCACCTGCGGGATGCCGTGACCGCGCAGGCTCGCGAGGTCCCGGGTGACAGGATCCAGCACGGACGACGGGAACTGCGCCGAGTAGAGCGGGCCGGTATCGGTGAAGACCGGCCACTGCAGCTCGCCGTCCATCTGGCCCCGCAGGCTCGGATCCTGCTCGGCGGCCACCGTGCCAGATGCCTTCGCCTTAACCTCGCGGGTCACGAACGCCAGCAGGTCATACAGGCGAACCTGCCCGCCGTCCCCGGCGCCCGCGCCTAGCAAGGCCCGTAGCAGATGGTACGTAAGCAGCCCGTGCCCCAGGTGCGGGTCCTCCCACGCCTCCTGCTCGCCGGTCGCTGCGGCGAGGATCAACCGCCCGGTCCCCGCCATCCGCTCCAGCCGGGCATCCGTGGACTCCGGCAAGCCGGTCACACCGCCGCGTGGCACCAGCGGGGCGTTGAGAACTTTCGCGCCCGCGCCTCCGGCGAAGCAGCAGTCCAGGACCACGACCAACTGCCGAGCCGGGATCGCGCTCACCAGGTCCGTGAACTGGCCAAGCGGCAACGACGTCGAGGGCAAGTTGTCCGGGTCAGCGTCGTGCGTGACCAGCTCGTGGGTCGTACTGCCGTGCCCAGAGAACGAGATCACCACGACGTCCTCGGGCTTGCTGCAGGTCTGGAGCTGCACGAGGGCAGCCACGAGAGCGTCGCGGGTGGCGTCCCGGTCCACCAGCAACGTGGTGTTGGCGTCGCCGAGGTTGTCGGAGAAGACGGCATACAGCGCCTTCGCGTCACGCGCCGCCGACGCCAACCGCCGCACCGACTTGGACCGGTACCGGTTGATACCTACGAAAAGACCATGGAACTGCCGCGCCGAGCCCGTAGCCGGACTGCCCACCATTCAACGCCTCATATGTGGAAGTAGTTTGTGCCGATTTCCGGTGGAAGCTGTGCTCGGCCGCTACCTACGTGGCCGCCTCCAGACTGGTCCATGGCACTCGAATCGAACGATGGCAGAAAAGGCTAGCAGGCGCAGGCCAGATCAAAACCGTCGGGAACGGGGCTAGCGCAAATGGCGAGGATCGCTCATGTTCTCACGCGGTGCCCAGCGGGCACCGGGCACGGACACCTCGCCCGACACCTCTCTGCGGCATGAGAGCACATCGAGGCAGGACCCTGGGCATGGGCACTACCAAAGCTGATGGAGGACCCTCTACGGATTCGGTCCATCGTTCACGTGGCGGAGGTGGAGGCGCGAGGCCATCGCGAGGTACTGCAACGTCGTGGTTGACGACGGTGTGCTCAGTTCAATCTGGAAGGCATCCTCGTATCCCTGCTGATTGCGGAGCACCCACCGCCAGTCGGACGTCATGCCGAGCAGGCCGGCATAGTGCTGATCCGTCGGGGTCGGCACCGAATCTGACACCCAGTGGCGAAGTGGCGGTCGTTGCCGCGGATCGAAGGAAACCTCGACCGTGTCGTCGTCCGGATCAATCTCCACCTGAAGATATCCCTCGTCGAAGCGGAACTGGACCGACACGAGCCAGGAAGGGTCGTTCGTGTACGCCAGATGCATGACTTCGGCCAGATCGGTCAACACGGAGGGCCCAGAGGAAGGCAAGTAGTGCGCCACACGGAGATCATGGCATCGACTGCGTCAGCCGATGCGTCCGCTATTCGGCATGAGCGGAAGCCGAGGGAACGGCCGGCTCAACAACACCAGTCACGCAACGTCACCGACCTGGAGCGCCGCCAGATCAGCGAGCGAGTCGGCGGACGTAGACCCACCGAGCTCGGCGGGTGTGCCTGCAGCCGTACCTACCCCCTGTGCTCGGACCTGTACGTCGACAGCAGCCATCCGAGCGGCGCGATCCGTCCGCGGCAAGGATGATAGCGGCCTGGCAAGTTAGGGCAGGCCCGTTGTGGGGATGGCCGTATGGAAACGCTGAGGGCAAGTACCCAGGCTCGCACGGGTCCGGCTACGGCCGTGGCGGCAATGGCGTAGGCGAGTGCCCGTCCAACGGTCTTGGCCCTTGTTCTGTCCGGCCACGAGTGTGCGGGCGTGGCAGGTCTGGCGTCGGGGCTGGGCTGTTCACGGGTTCGCCAGGTCGCGTAGGAGGCTGGTGGCGAGTTCCTCGGTGTCTGGGTCGATGTCGATGCCAGCGTCGTCGAGTTCGCGGCGCAACAGTCTGAGCCGTTCCCGCACGCCGGGGGCGTCGCCGAGCCGCGCGGCGGTGCGCATCGCCCGGCGGGTTAGTTCGTCGGAGAGTGGGTCGAGCGCGCGGGCGGTGTCGTAGAGGGTGAGTGCGGCGGCCGGGTCGGTGTCGGCTTGCAGGCCCGCCGCGTGGGCGTAGATCTTCACGAGGTGGCGTCGGGCGTGTTCTCGGTCGGTGTCGATCCACTCGTAGTCACTTCCGTCGGCGAGGCCGCCTTTGGCTGCCGCGATCGCGGTGTGCAGGTGGGTCAGGCGGGCGTGGTCGTCGCTGGCGGTGGCGACCCGGGCGTAGGCGTCCTGGACGGTCCACCAATCGACCTGCAGCAGGGTCGGGTCGAGGTGGTAGTGGCCACCGGTGTTGATCACTGGTTCGATCTTCGGAGCGTCGTCGGCCGGTTCGGTGTCCGCCTGGGCGATCGAGCGGATGGTGCTGCGCAGGTTGGCCACGCAGGTGGACAGGCGGTCGCCGGCGCGGGAGACGGTCACGTCGGGCCAGAGCGCTTCCATGATGTCGTCGAGGGCTGCTCCGCTGCGGTGGACGGCCAGGTAGACGAACAGTTCCAGGCTCTTGGAGCGCAGGCCGCGTACGGGCTTGCCGTCGGTGCCGAGGATCGCGGGTTCACCGAGGACTCGGGCGTGCACCGGTGGTCCGGGATCCTGCGGCGGCTCAGCCTCGTCGGCCAGGGTGCCGGGGTCGGGGTGTGGCGGGTCGGCAGGCGCGGGGGCGGGGGCGCTGTTTTCGGTCTCGGTGGATCTGCCGGCTGCGGCTGCAGTTGTTGCCGGTCGGCGCCCGGTGGTGGTGGGCCGGGGCCGGGTGGGGGGTTGGGCGTCGCCGTGGGACTCGGCGAGCATGGTCAGGATGTCGGTGGTCGCGGCGGTGTCGAGTACGGCGACGCGTTCACCGTCGCTGCCGGTGGTGGTGCCGTCGGCGGCGCCGGTCAGCGTGGTGCCTTCGGGCCAGACCCCGATCAGGGTGGTGCCGATGTCAAGGTTCGTGCCGATACGGATGGCGGTGGCCAGTCTGGTGTGCCAGGTCTGGTCGGGGACGTCGGCGATGAGTAGCAGTTGGGGCAGGGGTTCGCCGAAGGTCCACTCTTGTCGCAGGGCGTGGACGGAGGCGATCTCCTGATCGGCGACGATCCGGCTGCGGCGGATGATCTCCTCTTCGAGCAGGGCGAGCGCCGCGGCGAAGGTTGGGGCGACGGTGAGGCGGTGCATCGGGTTGAGGTCGACCGCGGCGACGCCGAGCAGGGTGGCCAGGGTCGAGGCCGGGATGATGACGCGGCCTTGCGCGTGCGGGTCGTCGGCGTCACCGGAGGTAAGGGTGGCGACCAGGAGGGCGCGGGCGGCGTCGAGGGCGGCCGGGCCGTCGAGGCCCAGTCCTGCGGTGACCGGGAGCGCGCCGACGCCGGCCAGGTCGGCGCCGCTGGGCCCGGTTGGCGGCAGCGGGGGTTTCACGTCTGCGGTGACGTACTCGCGGACGGTTGGACCGCGGTCGGGCTTGCGGTCCAACAGGTGAGGCGCGGCGCGGCGAACACCTTGTCGGAGTCGGGTCAACGCTCCGAGGGGTGGTGTCAGGTCGGGGTCGCGTAGGACGGGGCTGGTGATGGGTGTGGGCCGGTACTGATGGCGTCGGCGCTTCCATACCAACGCGGCGGCGTAGATCAGTCCGGTGGCGAGTCCGACGCCCATGGCGCCGCCGGTGATGGCGACCCAGTCCGGTGACGCGGTCGAGGACTCGTCATCGTCCGACTCGGGTGCGGTGTCGTGGAATGTGGAAGGGCTTGATGTGGCTGTTGACGCGGACGGGCTGGCCGAGCTTGCCGGCGGTGAGATGGGTACCGTCGCTGAGGGTGGTACGAAGACTCCGTCGTCGCCCGGTGCTGGTGGGCTCGTCGGTGTGGCGGGGCTTGCCGTGGCCGATGCACTCGGTGCCGGTGGGCTGGTGCTTGGCGCGGGTGGGCTGGTGCTCGGTGCCGTCGTCGGTCCGGTGGTCGGTGGCACGGAGGGCCCGCCTGGTGGCTTCTGGCTGGCGGGGCTTTCCTGCGATGGGGTTGTGGATGGGGCACTACTCGGCATTGTCAGAACCCAGCCGGGGAAGATCAGGTCCGGGTTGCTGAACGTGGTACGGCCGGAGATGTGAGGCCAGTAGCGGCCCTTGTTGAGTTCCCAGATCTCGGTCCACCGGTTGCCGTCGCCGAGGTATTCGTCGGCGATGCGCCACAGGGAGTCGCCGCGGGTCACTGTGTGGTCGACCTTTTTGCCGTCGATTAGCAGGGTGACCGTGCCGACCGGCTTGAGCACGGGCGCAGTCGTTCCGCTGCCGTCCAGGCGTTCGCCGGAGCTGGCCGCCGGGGAGCGCGGATTAGCGTCTGCCTGGATGACGACGGCCGCGGCCGGGGAGGCGTGAGCGGGTGGGTTGGTGAAGGAGGCGGTCAGTGATGCGGCGGGTGCGGCGACGACGATACTGGTGGTGATCCCGGCGATGAGGGCTGCGGCCAGGCCTTGGGCTGGTGCCAGCAGTCGGTAGCGGGGAGCGCGGACGCCGCGGACGGTGGCCCAGATCTCGATGGCGACGGATACCGCGAACAGCAGCCACAGCAGCCACAGCAGGATGGACAGTCCGTTGAGGTAGGTGGCGTCGGTGAGCCAGTCGCGGCTGGTCAACGCTGTGCGGAGCTCGGCCAGGGTGGGCGGGTGGTCGGGCAGCGGTAGGCCGATGTAGTGCAGTTGGGCGAGTGGGACGCCGAGCAGCAGGGCAAGTAGGCCGACGGCGTTGGCGAGCCGCTGACCGGCGCGGGTGGCTGCTGTCCACATGGCGCGCGCTCCTTGCCCTTTATCCGGTGATTGGTGCTGCGGTGGCGGTGGCGCGGACGGTGAGTGTGTCGATGCCGAGAACTGGCACGAGAATTCCGGGTCGGGTGACGGTGACGGTGACGCTGACCTGCTCGGTGGTTGCGGTGACGGTTCCCTGCTCACCGAGTTGGGCGAGGAAGGCGGTGGCTGCGGCCTGCGCGGCGGCGGGGTCGATCTGCACCACGCCGGTGTCGCGCAGCGCGGCGAGGTTCAGTTGGTTGGCGCCAGCGCGGGCGGCTTGTTGGGCGATGTGGGTGGCGTGGCCACGGGCGCTCATGGCGTTACCGCCTTCGAGGATGGCGCCGGCGAGGACGAGGACGACCACGATGAGGAACAGGCCGAAGGCGGTGGCGGAGCCTCGGTCCCGACCTGCTGTGGGTCGCCGAGCTGTCCAGGATGGGGATAGGGTCATAGGTTCTCCCTGGGCTGCGGGCCGGGCCGGTCCGTGGGCTGCCGGTACGAGTCGGTATCGAGCCAGGGGTAGTCGTGGCCGTCGGCGATCCGGGCGCGCGCGGCGCTGACGGCCACCTCGGTGGCCGAGGGCGCGCCGGCCTGCCGATCATCGAGGAGCTGCCACCAGTCGACGGTGACGATGGCGGGGGCGAGATGGTAGTGACCGCCGGTGTTCACGATGGGCTCTGGTCGGAGGCCGTCGGCGGTCTCGTCGCGGTCTGTGGGATTGGCGGACTCCAGTGCGCCGCGGATGACGCCGCGCAGGTTGCTCAGGCAGGTGGACAGCCGCTGGTTTGCCTTCTGCAGGGCGACGTCCGGCCATACCGCGTCGAGGATCTCCATCAGCGGGGCTCCGTCTCGGTGGATGGTCAGGAAGACCAGCAGTTCCATGCTCTTGGCGCGCAGTCCACGGACCGGTTGGCCGGTCGCGTCCAGCACCGCTGGTTCGCCGATGACGGTGATGCGGACCCGGTCACCCGGTGGCAGCCCGAGGCGTCCGGACCACCGGGTTGTGGCGCGGGCCGGTGGACCAGCCTGCGGGGCACCCACTTGGTCGGGGCCGCTGTTGTCGTCGGGCCCGGCGCGCGTGACCGTGCCTTCGACCGTGGACGTCCGGGCCGGCACACCCGGCCGTGTGCCGGACGGTGGGAGCACGGCTCGACCATTGCCCGTTGGGTCACCTGCTGGCGATCGGGCGCCCGTGGGGGACGGCGCCCGCGCCGGCGTGTGGTCCGCGGCTCGCCCGGGGTGGTCCGGTGCGGCGTGCGGTGTCGACAGGTGGTCGGCGTCGGCGACCTCGGCGTGGTGGGCCGGCGGTGTGGGTTCGTCGGGGCCTGCGTCGGTCCCGGTGAGTGTCGGGCGGGCCTGCGCCTGCCGGGCGAGGAAGGCTCGGGCCGCGACGGCGGCGTGGTCGTCGCGGCCGTGGAGGACATGCTCTGCGGTCAGTTCGGCCCCGAGCAGCCCGGTCAGGCCGTCGTAGTCGGCGTTGGCGCGCAGCCGGCGGGCGACCTCGTCCATGTCGTAGGTGAGCACGGCGATGTCAGCCATCCGCTTGCCGGCTGCGGCCCGAATACGGGCGCGCAGGACATCGGCGAGTGCGGCGTCGCGTCGTTCCCGGCTGCGGACGATGAGCGCGGCGTGCAGTGAGCCGTACAGGCCCAGCTGCGGGTACGCCTTGGCGAAGCCGCGTGCTTGAGCGGTGATCAACGGGTGGCGGACCCAGTGGGCCCACAGCTCGTAACGCGGTGTCGGTGCGGGTAGCAGCCCTCGGGCACGCAGCCGGTCGCGGCGCTTGTTCTCCACATCGACCCACCAGCCGACGAACCCGAGCACGCTCATCAGGGCGAAGAAGCCGCCGAGCAGCCGGTTGCCGTGCGTCACGACGTTGAAGGTGGCCGCCGCGGCGGCGATGAGCCCGCCGAGCAGCCACGAGGTGGTGGCGTGCTCGCCGACACGGCGGCGCACGTCGGCGTTGGACAGGAACGTCACCCCGCCAAGCTCCAGTGCGAAGATGCCGCCGATCGCGATCCACCATGGCAGGTCGAACGCGGCGACCGCGCCGGTGGCCGTCCCGTACAGCGCGACGATCAGCACCGCGGCATAGAAGAGCCGGCGCATGAACGCCGCGCGCCGCACCGCCTTGGCGAGGTCGTCATCCAGTTCCTCGGCGACGGCGGTCGCCTTCGGGTCATCGAGCCGGGCCAGCCGTTCCAGCAGCTCCAGGTCCAGCGCAACGATCATGCCGGTCCTCCGACCGGCGGCTGGCCGACGGCTCCCCACGCAACCGACCGGTAGGTGTCGATGGGAGCGGTCGAGGTCGATGAAGAAGTCATTCTTCCGGGGATGACGTTCATCATTGCCAGCGTCGACAGGTCGACGGTGCACGTGACGGTAACGGTCACCGAACCGCCGCGCTGCCACCGGCTGGTGTCGACGCCGACCACGAGGGTGGCACAGGTGATCGACCGGTCGGCCAGGTCGTTCTCAGCGGCCTGCCGGGCGGCTGCGGTCGCCGCGGTGGGACTGCGTTGCAGGGACGCGGCGCGGGCCGCCGCCGCGGAGGCGGAGTCCAGGTCCATGCGGGAGATGGCGAGGTGGAAGGCTGCCGTGACCACGACGATGGCCAGGAGCATGCAGGGGAGAAAGAAGCCGGCCACCTCCACCGACCACGCGCCGCGGTCGCCGCGTGCCGCTACTGCGACGGCACGGCGGAGCCGGACGGTGGTCGGCTGCCTGGACATGTCAGTTGATCCTCTCCACGGGCGCGTGGACGGTGACGGTGACCGGGGGGCGGAATCCGGGAATGACCGGGGTCGCCGTGCCGCGTACGGTGACGGTGACCTCGGTGGCGCCGCGGTCGATGGTGACCTGCGGATCGGTGAGTGCCGCGCCGACCGCCGAGGTCAGGATGGCGGTGGCGTCGGCCTCTCCGGCGGCGACGGTACCGCCGTGGACGCGGGTTTGCTGCGCGGCGTGGTTGGCGGTGTAGCGGGCGCCCAGGGCCGCCCAGCCCCAGGTGACCGCCTGGACGCCGATCATCAGCGCCAGCAGCATCAACGCGGTGTAGCCGGCGACCTCGACGGTGACCGCGCCTCGGTCACCGTCAGGTCGTCGCCGACGCGGTCGCATGGTCATTCGCCGGTGAAGCCGATGGTGTACGAGATGTTCTCGAAGAACGCCTTGAGGTCGTCACGCAGGATCACGCCGACCACGCCGACGATGACGATGACCGCCGCGATCCAGAGCATGACCTCGACGGTTTGGGCGCCGCGGTCCGGCCTCGCACGCATAGCCACGCTGCCTCTGGTCAGCAGCCGGATGAAGGGGTCGCGCATCGGTGCCTCCTTACTGGGTCAGGCTGGCGCTGATCGCGCCCATCGCCGCGTACAGAAGAAAGATCAGGTAGCCGAGGCCGAACAGCATGATCGGGATCGCCATCTGCGCCGAGGCGGCGTGTGCCTGACGTTCCATGTCGGCGGTCATCCGTGCCCGCATGGACCGTGCGACCACGGACATGGTCTCGGCTACCGGTGCCCCGCCGGCGGCCTGTTCCATCGCCGTGGCGAGTTCGGTGAGCTCGTCGACACCGACCTGCGTGCCCAGGTCCCGCAACGCGGTCCAGGCATGGACGCGTTGCCGGCCCCGGGTCTGTGCCGCGGCGGCCAGTTCCCGGCGGATCCGGATGGCGGCCCAGCCGGACAGCTCGTCCATCGTGTCGCCCAGGGACTGCTCGACACCGGCTCCGCCGGACAGGCCGCCACCGACGAGATCCAGCAGGGTCGACAGGGTTTCGCGCATCTCTGCGCGGCGGGCCTCGGCTGCCGTGTGCAGCCGGCTGTGGGTCAGCCGGACGGCGATCGCGGCTCCGAGCAACGCCAGCCAGAGCGGCAGTTGCCCGCCGAGTCCCCACACCGCCGGCAGCGCGCCGAGAATCAGCATGCCGGAGACCGCGATGACGACCTGTTGGGCCAGGTACTCGGCGGGGTCGCGGTCGAGGATCGTGAGATCCCGCAGCGTACGGTCACGGGGCAGGCCGAAGTGGCGCAGCGGCGCGGCGATCGCGACGTCGAGCCGGCGGCGTCGACCGAACGGGGCGACCTGCGGCCGGGAGAGGCGATCGAGGGCGTCGGACAGCGCAGGGCGGGGCGGGTTGAATCCCGAGACGAAGACGGCGAGCCCGGCACCGGCCAGACCACCGGCGGTGACCATGAGGGTCAGAGCGTTGCTCATGCTGTTCCCGTCTCGGGGTCGTCGCGTAGGACCCGGGTGGCCTGCGGAATGCGGGTCAGCCGTTGCAGCCAGACGGCCGCGAGTGTCCAGATCGCGCCGACGATGAGCAGGACCACCTGCCCGGTAGGGCTGTCGAACGGCGCCAGCAGTGGCCGGTTGAACAGGTACAGGCCGACACCGACGACGACCACGATGATGATCACGAGCCGGGCGCTGGCCTTGGCCTCGGTCCGGGCGGTCTCCACCCGCTGCACCGCGGCGACCCGTTCCCGGACCGCGTGGGCGAGCCACCCGAGTTGGGCTGCGAGGTTGCCGGTGTGGCTGCCGGACGCCTTACGTAACGCGGTGGCGACCAGGTCGGCGGCGTGGTGGTCAACGTCGCGTTTGAACCCGGTCATCGCCGCCGGCAGGCGCACGCCCGCGTCGAGCGCGGCGGCCAGGGCGGTCGACTGAGCGTGGATCGGCGGCTTGGCCAGGTCTGCGGTGTCCCGGATTGCCTGCTCGATACCGGCATACGAGCGCAGGCTGCCGCGCAGTGCCTCCGTCCACGACGCGATCGCTTCCAGCTTGGCCAGGGAGGCCGCCTCGGCCCGGCCGCCCCCGAGCATCGACGGTGCCGCGTAGGTGAACATCGCCGCCAGCAGCGCGGCCACCGGCCAGCGGGTGAACCCGGCGACCAGCACGCCGACCGCCACTGCGGCGGCGAGCCGATATCGGTTCCGGTCGGTAATGAACTCACGCAGGCGGGGCGGGCCGCCGGCACGGTCCGGGCGTTCGACGCGGCGTGCCCCGGTGGCCACTAGCCACACGCCGAGGCCCACCGCAAGTCCGCACAGGATGTTGACTCCGGTCACGCGTCACCACCCTCTGCCCAGCGTCGTGGGGTCGAATCCGACGTCGAGCAGCTTGTCGATGGTCACATCGCTGAATCGGCTGGCCGGGACCGCGCGACGGTTCGGTCCCGGCGTGTAGATCTCGTTCGAGCGGACCTGGGTCGCGTCGGCGTCGACGACTTCTCGGACGCCGGTGACCACGCGGGCGCCGTCGGTGGTCTTGCCCAGCTGCACCACGACGTGCACCCCGCCGGAAATGAGCTGGTAGGTGACGTCGAACGGCAGCTGCTCCTTGGACTGGCGGGCGTATCCGGCGATCTTCTTGAACGCCTCCCTCGTCGACGATGCGTGGATGGTCGTCATCGACCCGTCGGTGCCCTGGTTCAACGCGTTCAGCAGTGGAATGACCTCCGAGCCGCGGACCTCGCCCACGATGACCCGGCTCGGGTTCATCCGGGTCGCCCAGCGCACCAGCTCGACCATGTCGATGCCGCCCGAGCCCTCGATGTTCGGATCGCGGGGCTGCATCGGTACCACATCCGGATGGGCGGGGTCGGTGTTCAGGCTCAGCTCGTACGGGTCCTCGACGGTGATGATCCGTTCGTGCGGCCCGATCGCCGAGCACAACGCCCGCACCATCGTGGTCTTGCCGGTGTCCATCCCGCCCGACACGACGATGTTGAGCCGGGCGGCGACCATCGCCTCGAACAGCTGCGCCATCGCCGGGGGCATGGTGCCCAGACCCGCCAACTCGGCCAACGTCAGCTGCATGAACCGGTGCCGGCGGATGGACACGTGCACCCGATCGGTCACCGACATCACCGCGAACAGCCGCGCCCCGCCCGGCAGACGCAGATTCAGCCGAGGCAGGCCCGGATCGAACCGCCGTTCCTGCACGCCCAACGACGCGGCGACCTTGCGCAGCGTGTCGACCAGTTCCTCGTCCGAGAAGGCGACGGGACCCACCCGGACCCGTTTGCCACCAGCAAACGTGACGAACACGTTCTCGGCCCCGTTGACGTCGATGTTCTCGATGTCGGGGTCGTCGATGAGTGGCTGGAGGTCACCGAGTCCGATGAAGGCGTCCAGCAGCGACCGCCGCAGTTGCTCGCGGATCTCATCCGCGACCGCCGGCTGGCCGCGCCGCAACGCGCTGACCGTGTACTCGCGGACCACGTCCGCCACCAGCGCTTCGACGATCGTCACCCGGTCGTCGACCTCGCCACGGCGCACCGCAGCCGCCAGCCGGTTGGACACATCGGCATGCAGCTCGTCGCGCAGCACGGCGACCTGCGCCGGCATCGGGCTCGTCGTCATGACGTGACCTCCAGCCTCTCCCGGACAGCCTGCGTGACGTTGCGTCTGGTAGCTGTGGCGTTGCGTCTGGCGGTGGTGTCCGGTGTGGGCTCCGAGGGACGGTAGGCCAGCGTGAGGGTTCGGGCCGCCGCGAGCAGCGGACGTCGCGTCCAGCCTGCCTCCCGTCGGGCGCCGGGCTGGCCCCACCGCCGGGGCCGCTTGCGCCCGGCAAGGATGTCGGCGGCCAGTGGGTCGTACGGAACCGTGGCCGCGACCTCGATCTGCAGGTAATCGGCGATGTCATCAGGGTGATACGGACCATCACCGACGAGCACCAGACACACAGCCGGACACCGTCGGCTCAGGATCGGAACCCGCATCCGCAGATGCCGCAGTTCCTCCGGGACCGGCCGCGCGACCAGCAGCAACTCGTCGGCCTTGTCGAGGTAGCCGAGCGCCGGTGACCGCGCGTCCAGACGGCCGAGATCGGCGAAGACCGGCCTCACCGCGGCGAGTTCACGCAGAACGCCGGGGCCCCTGGCCCGAAGCTCGTCAACCGTCGCGGCGGCGGCGTCACTCGGCGGGGCCACGATCACATCGGCACCCACCCGCAGATGCTGGGTGAACCATGCGCCGTCGCCGATCGGGCCGGCATGGGAGCCCGACGCCAGGCTCGCGAGCCCTGGTTCGTCGTAGGTGTCCCAGCGGCTTCCCAGATCCCCGCCGGCCGCGTCGACCTCGACCACCACCGGTGGGACACCCGGGTGCGGCCAGCGGGCCGCCATGGCGAGCGCCAGGGTGGTCGTGCCTGGCGAGCCCTTCACTGATCCGAAACACAGCAGCATGCCGGACTCACCGTCCGGGATTCTGCAGGATCAACGCGACGTCACCGGTCGCGGAGGCGATCCGCACCGCGGACTCGGCTGACATCTGCAGCGACACGACCGTGACCCCGGAGCTGTCGGTCAGATCGACCGCCCGGACCACCGCTGGCGCCTGCGGCGGAGTATCGGCGTCACCGCCCTGCGGCACGATGACCACCAGGACCGACGCGCCCGGCGCCAGCGCGGACGGCGCCCGGCCGGTCTTGACCCCGACGGCGATGATCGACTGGCCCGGCGGCGGGTCGGTCGCCGTACCGAGCTGATCGGCGGTCAGCAAGGCGCCGGCGACGAGTGGAACCGCGGCTGTACGGCCCACCACCGTGCTGCGCTCGTCTGCCCGGACCACCCGTAGCGCCTGATCGGGCACGATCCGCACCACGCGCAGATCGGCGTCGCTGAGCTGCATACCCGCTATGACCGGACGCGCCACCGCGAGGACCTCAACCCCGGGATCCGCCCGCAGCCCGATCACCCCGAACGCCACCGCACCCAGCACCACCAGCAACGCGCCACCCAGCAAACGCGGAACCGAACGTCGGCGTCGTGTGCCGGGCGAATCCACCACCGCCCGGTTATCCAGCGGTGGTGGCCTGCGGCTCACGGGCCTGGTTGACGTCGCGGTACTCATCGCCGAGGCGCTCCTCACGAGTTGGTGTTGACGGCCGAGGCTTCGATCACCTGGACCGGGACGCTCGCGGTCGAGGTGAGATCCGGTTCCGTACCTGACGTGCCGCCGCCCGACCAGGTAACCCGCCATGTGATCGTGGCCGTCACCGTGTACGTGCCGCCGGCACTCCCCCGCGACGGCGAGGTGTAGGTGTGACCACAATCAGGCGACGCGCTCGCCGGATCCGCACCCGCAACCCATGGCGTGCCCTTCCCGCACTGCCGGGACCCCCCGTCGCCGGTGGACCACGTCACCCTCGTCGGCGTCGCGATCGCCGTCACGCTCATACCCGGCACCGACGCCGTCGCCCGACGATCACCCCACGTCGAATCGTCCACCCACAGCCACACCGGCACGTGAACTAGCAAACTCGCCGAATCCGGGTTCGTCCGGATCGCCGGAGCGGGAAGTCTCAATCGGGACACCGCCTCCTGCGCCACTGCACGCGGGTCGGTCGTCTCGTGCCAGACCGGCGGGCTCACGGCCATACCCGTGCCGATCTGGCACATCCGCTCGTACCAGGCACCCCCACCAGCACCCACCGGGGGCGATGCCTGCGGCTCGACACGCTCCCAGGTGCAGGTCGGCTCCTGCCCGCCGGTGGAGCCCGAACCAGCGCTGTCCCCGCCGCTGCCGCCGCCGTCAGCGGGCGTACCCGGCGCGCCGACGCTGACATCGCATCCCGGCGCGGTTGGGTTCTCGTCGCAGTCGACGTGGCCCCACCCGTCGCCGGCAAAGGCCGATGACGCCCACAGGGTGTTGCCCGCGATGAGGATCGTCGCTCCGAGGAGCGCCGTCAGTGATCGTCTCAACATGTGCCGACCTCCTGGATCGCGAACCCGGTCACCTTCCAGCCCTCCGTGCCGAGGTTGCTCACCGTGGCCGTCGTGGACCGCCGGCCGCCCGGCTCGTCATCGGCCAGCGCGCCCGTCGTCGTGTAGGTCAGGAAGTTCGTGCCGTCGAGGCAGTCGCTGATGTGGATGGTCGTGGGCTGGCCCGTCGGCGACGCAGAAGTGACGGCAGGGGCGGAGCCATACTCGCCCTTGAGAACCTGCCTCTTGTCCTTGATCGCCGTCAGGCCCTGGCGCAGGGTCGCCAGCGCCCGGCCGCTGGCATACCGCGCCAGATCCGGATCGTGCGGATTCGCGGTCGCGCCCGCCTCGGCGTAGGCGCGCCACATACCGCTGTAGGCGTCCATCGCAAGCTGTTCCGCACTGGCGGACGCCGTGGGCGCCGCTGGCGGCGTCGACGTGACGCCTGCGGGCTCGGCTCCGGCGCAGGCGGCGAGGGTGATCGCCAGGCACGCCAGCGGGCTGATCCTCAGTACACGTACACGATCCGCGCGCGACGCGTTGTCGCTCATCATGCTTGTCCTCCCTGCACGATCAGGTCACTGGGTCGAGAATCCTGCGAAAGCCGCCTTGGTTGAGGGCGAGCTGCTGATGAAACGGTCCGGACCGTGAGGCCCACATCGACGCCGCCGACGCGATGACCACAGGCGCGGTCAGGGACGGCCCGGACGCAGCCAGCACGAGACCGATGACGGCGGCGACGATCTGCGCCCCGGTGCACACCAGCGCGGCGAACGCTGTCGCCAGGGGAACCGACGCCACAACGACAGCGACCCACGCCAGGATCGCGGCGGGTCCGGCGGCGTCGACGGCCATGTTCGGCAGCACCACAACCCCAGTTCCCAGTGCCCCGCTGACGTACAAGACCGTCCCTTGGGCCGCGCTGAACCCGCTCACCGCACATCCCCGACAGCGACGATCAGCGGTCGCCGTCGACACGGGCAACAAGACAACTGCGGACATTGAAACTCCCCTGAGTGGGTAACGGGGGCGGCTTCAGCCGCGCCCCGTGAGAACGGCGCCCACGGCCGCGGCGCGCAGCAGCGCGACGACGTCGTATGCGGGTGGCCAGATGGCCTCGACGACGCGGTCCACATGACGGCGGACGTGCGGTTCCGCGTCCCGCACGAGACGCCGCTCCAGGCCCATGGTTGCGGCCAGGCCGACCAGGAACAGCTCTCGGTGGGTGAGCATCTCCCGTCGACGCAGACGAGTGGCGAGCCAGGCGTGCGGGGTCGCGGCCGCGCACCGGTCGGTCGGCACGTACCTCACCGACCGCCCACCCGGGCCGAGGGTCGACATCCGCTGCAGATGCCCGGCCGCGCGCAACCGCTCGGCGACCATCCCCGGAGCGGTATCCGCAACGCGGACAAGCCAACCGCGCGCATCCACCTGCCGGTTCGCCGAGATCTGCTTCAACAGGACGTAAGTGGTGTCGTCTGGCGCGAAGGGGTACCGGATCGTCACCGTGACGCCGTCGACCCAGACGCCGCCCGCGAAGACCAGCTCGCCGAGCAGCGCGGCAGCCAGACCCAGGCCGGTCAGCCGCACCGACAGCCGGGGCTCGCCCGTCACATCGTCATGCGCCAGCCGCCAAAGGTCGTCCGCGACTGGACGAGCGGACGAAGTCGAGGATCCGGGCAGGAAAAATCCGGTCTCCTGGCTCGTCATAGCGTCCCCTTTTCATCCGACACTGGCCGTACGAGTCCGTCATTTCTGGAACTGGCCCAAGGGCTGGGCCAGCCACGAGCTGTTGGGCAACTAGCGCTTACGGTCCATCGGCGGCGACCATCGCGATGCCGGTCACGGCCGGGCTGCGGCAGGTCATTGCGGCACTTGCTCATGGGGGTGGCCAGCCGCCGAGGGTGTGGTTGAGGACGGCCGCGACGTCGCGGGTCCGGTTGTGTAGCGTGACAAAGCAGCCATTCGGCGTCGTGGTCCGGCGCAGCGGGACTCGTCCACCGCGGCCTGCAGCGCCCGCGTCTGGTCATGGACATGGACATGGGTGAAAGTGCCGGCGTAGGCTGCGCCTGCGTTCTGGACTGGCCTGGCGGCGACGGATGGTGCAGCCGGGTAGGGACACGGTCATCATCGCTCCGATTTGGTGCTTGGGGGATCAGTTCCTTGGTCGGGATCTCGCCGGTCACCATGTAAGGCGTGGCGATGGACCACTCCGTCGAGTTCAAGGACAGTCTCAGCACCCCATAGCCATCCGGGCGGGCGTGCCGTCCCTTCGACCTCCGTACCGCGTCAGCACCTGTAACCATCGACCTGTTCGGATGTAGGAACGTCTCGCTCAGCACTTGACGGACGCTACTGTGGTGGCAGACAGAGCGCCGATCGGTATCCAACAGATTGTCGATAGAGGGTCGCGATTTCTGTTTGGCGCCTCCGGTATTCGCTACTCGCTGCAACGGGCACGACGGTCACGGCGCGGTGGTTGGTTCGTCCAGTCTGGTCCACAACAGGGGTAGCATCGCGCGTCTGAACAAGGCGATGACGATGCGGCCGTGACAGGCACGCTCTCGTGGCAGTGTTGACACACGATTCCGGTATGTCGGAGACTGCGCTGCCCTGAACCACAACCACTTCCGGTCAGAAACATGACCACATCCACCGTTCGGGCATCTGTAGCCTAGCTGCAAGGTTTGTTGACTGGCGTCACTGTTTGGGGGGCATGGTGCGGGTACGGGTGCTCGGGGCGCTGGAGCTGTGGAGCGGGGCGGAGCCGGTGTTGCTGGGCTCGCCGAAACAGCGGACGGCTCTGGCGCTGCTGCTGGTGCGGGCGGGCACCGTAGTCCCCACCGAGGTGCTCGTAGACGAGTTGTGGGAGCAAGCGCCGCCATCCGCGCTGGACAATCTGCGCTCCTACACCGCCAGCCTTCGCCGCCTGTTGAACGCGGCGGCGGACGCGCCGATTGTGGAAAAGCGCGGCGCCGGCTACATAGCGAAGGTCGATCCGGTTCATTTCGACCTTGCGAGCTTCGAGGAACTGGCCACCGCAGGGCGGGCCGCGCTTGATCGTGGTGACCTGCGGGCGGCTGCGGGACGGCTACAGGAAGGGCTGGACTTGTGGCGGGGGCCGGCATTGGCCGACGTGCTGCTCGGCCCGGCGCTGAGCCGATGGCGAGTGGCGGTCCATGAACAGCGGCTGGCCGCGATGGAGGCACACGCCGAGGCGCTGCTCGGGCTGGGCTCGGTCGACCGGGCTGCGGCGCGGGCCCGCGACCTGCTGGCGGTGGAGCCGCTGCGGGAGCGGGCGCATGCGCTGCTTGTCCAGGCACGCCATGCGGCCGGGGATGTGGCAGGGGCACTCGCAGCTTTCGACACGGCGCGACGCAGTCTAGTCGAACAGCTGGGGGTGGAGCCTAGCGAGGAGCTACGCCGGTTGCAGAAAGCGATCCTCAACCGTGAGCGGCCGGCGGTACCCGCAGCATCCTTGCACGTTACCGCGGCCGGAGCACCGCGGCGGGCCGAGTCCGTGGTTCCGCGGCAGCTACCCGCGGACGTCGCTGGCTTCACCGGTCGCTCCGCGTACCTGGAGCGGCTCGACTCGTTGTCCGCCGCCACGCTACCCGATGCTGGCAAGCGACCCGCGACGGTGGTGATCTCGGCGATCGCGGGAACGGCGGGCGTAGGCAAGACCGCCCTCTCGGTGCGCTGGGCGCACCGGGTTGCCGACCGGTTCCCCGACGGGCAGGTGTATGTCAACCTACGCGGGTTCGCCCCCAGCGGAGCGGCCGTGTCACCATCGGACGCCGTACGGACCCTGCTGGAGGCGTTCGAGGTCGCCCCACAGCGGATTCCTGCCAGCCTGGACGGACAGATCGGGCTGTACCGCAGTCTGCTCGCCGGTAGGCGGGTGCTGATCCTGTTGGACAACGCCCGCGACGCCGAGCAGGTCCGCCCCCTACTCCCCGGCACACCGGGCTGCCTGGTGCTGGTCACCAGTCGCAGCCAGCTGTCCGGGCTGATCACCCTCGATGGCGCCCATACGCTCACAGTGGACCTGCTCACCGCCAGCGAGGCATGGGACATGCTCGCCCACCGGGTCGGTCACGACCGGGTCGCTGCCGAGCCCAAGGCTGTCGAGGACATCATCACCTCCTGCGCGCGGCTGCCCATGGCCCTGGCGATCGTGGCTGCCCGCGCCGCAGCCCACCCCGGCTTCCGCCTCACCGCCATAGCCGATCAACTGCGCCAGGCACGGGGAGGACTGGACGGATTCGACAACGGGGACCCCGCCAACATGCGGGCCGTATTCTCCTGGTCCTACCACACTCTCACCCCAGCGGCGGCCGCACTGTTCAGGCTGCTGGGGCTGCATCCCGGGCTCGATGTCACAGCCCCGGCTGCGGCCAGCCTCGCCGACCTTCCGGCACGCCACGTACGCTCGGCGCTGGCCGAACTCGCCCACGCACACCTGCTCACCGAACACGCACCGGGTCGGTACACCTTCCACGACCTGCTGCGCGCCTACGCCGCCGAACTGGCCGAAGAAGTGGACCCCGACACCACGCGACAGGCTGCGGCGCGCCGAATACTCGACCACTACCTGCACACCGCTCACGGCGCCGACCGGTTGTTGCGCCCGGACCGCGAGCCCATCGACATCGACCCGCCGGAGCCGGGCGTCACACCCGAGGCCCTCGGGGACCACCGCGCCGCGCTGACCTGGTTCGCCACCGAGCACCCCGCGCTACTAGCCGCGATCCACCACGCCGCGCATGCCGGGTTCCATGCCCATGCCTGGCGGCTGGCTTGGACCCTGGAGAGCTTCTTCGACTGGCGCGGGCACTGGCACGAACTGGCCGCCACCCAGCGGACCGCGCTGGATGCAGCACAACGCCAAGCCAACCCGGCCGGACAGGCCCACACCCACCGCGGGCTGGCCCGCGCCCACACCCGGACCGGCCGCTACGATGACGCGCTCACCCACCTGAGGCTCGCCCTCGACCTGTTCATCAAACTCGGTGACCGCGCTGGCCAGGCCGCCACCCACCGCAGCCTCGGCATGGTCCTCATACGCCAAGGCCGCCACCAGGAAGCGCTCAACCATGACAAACAGGCACTCGACCTCCACCGCGCCACAGGCGACCTGGCCGGACAGGCGCTGACCTTGAACAATATCGGCCATCATCACAGCCAGATCGGCGACTACCACCAGGCACTCACGTACTGCGAACGAGCCCTGACCTTGAGCAGGGAGATCGGTGACCGGGACGCCGAGGCCCGTACCTGGGCCAGTCTCGGCTACGCACACTCGCATCTCGACAATCACACAGACGCCGTCGCGTGCAACAAACGAGCCGTCGAGCTGTTCCGAGACATTGGCGACCGGACCACCGAGGCAGAGACCCTCACCAATCTCGGCGACGCGCACCGCGCCGCAGGTGACACGACCGCTGCCCGCGCAGCCTGGCGGGAAGCCCTGGACATACTCAACGATCTCGGCCACCCCGACGCCACTCACGTCCGCGCCCGACTCAACGACCGGTGAACGTCAGCCGGCGGACGCCCAGCACAAACCTCACTACCGTCTTCGTCGATTACCCCTCGGTTAACGATCAGGGATCACTGACAGACATCGGGTACGGTCGGCTTCGTGACCATGGGGAGGCGCAACGGAACAGGCCAGGAATCCTCCATGCCCGCACACGCCGGGCCGTTCTCGGTAGCTGAGTTCCGCATCCTGTGGCTGGCGTACGCCCAATCGATCATCGGAGACCAGTTCGCCCGGGTGGCCCTGTCCATCCTCGTGTACACGCGCACCGGCTCACCAGCATGGACGGCCGCGACCTACGCGCTGACCTATCTACCAGCTTTGCTCGGCGGCATACTGCTGTCCGGCCTGGCCGATCGGTTTCCCCGTCGCACCGTCATGGTCAGCGCTGACCTGGTCCGAGCGACGCTGGTCGGCGTGATGGCACTGCCCGGGGTGCCGCTGCCGGTGCTGGCGGGCCTGCTGGTGCTGGTCGAGTTGGCGGAGGCGCCATTCGGCGCCGCACAAGGGGCGACCCTGCCCTCGGTCCTCGGCGGACACCGCTACGAGCAGGGACAACGCGCCATGCTCATCACCTTCCAAGCAGGACAATTGGTCGGCTTCGCCGCCGGCGGCGTCCTCATCGCCTGGCTCGGCATCCACCTGTCGCTCGCCGTAAACGCGCTGACGTTCCTCCTCTCAGCGATCCTGATCTACACCGGGGTTCGGGCTCGTTCCGCGACCGCCCGGTCAGCAGCCACTGCCGCCCGGCACAACGTCGGCTCACAAGTCAGCGCTGGCATTCGTCTTATCTGGACGGACTCTCGACTGCGCACGCTGGTCGGGCTGGCCTGGCTAGCCGGATTCACGATCGTCCCTGAAGGCCTGGCCGTACCCTTCGCCGACCAGGTCGGAGCACAGCCGTCCGCAATCGGGCTGCTCATGGCGGCGAAACCGGCCGGAATCATGCTCGGCGCCTACCTTCTCGGCCGAGCCTGGATCGGACAGGCGCGCAGGTTACGCTGGCTCGGCCCGCTAGCGGTTGGCGCGAGCCTGCCTTACGTCTTCTACCTCCTAGGCCCGCCCCTCGGCGCTGCACTGCTGCTGCTGGCGGTGTCCGGGGCGTGTAGCGCCTACCAGATCACCGCAGGAGCAACCTTCGTCCAGTTGACTCCTGACCACCAGCGCGGCCAAGCACTGGGACTCGCCCGTTCCGGGCTGACCGCGGTCCAGGGAATCGGCATCGTCGCTGGCGGCCTGGTCGCACAATGGACCGGGACAGCAGCCGGGACGATCGGCGCAGCCGGGATCGCAGGAACGCTGTTCGCCCTCATAGCCGCCACCGCTTGGTCACGCGTCAACCCGCAAGGGGTCGCAATGGCCCTCGCACGAACATAGGGGGCCATCATCTGACAAGGGTCATCACCAGCCGTCGCCGCGCATCGAACTCACCTCCCGGGCCCAGCGAGAACAAGCAAAACGTCCCCACATCATCCCGCAACATCGCATCCCCCGCGATCGGCCGGACCGGCGCGATCGCCGGACGGCCGGCTACGGTGGGCGACCGGAACCGACTACAGCATGACGGTGCGGCGGCCGTTGGCCCGTACGGAGAAAACGCGCGGGCGCGGTGCGGGCTAATGCGAGTGCGGTCAGGTGGCACCTCGCTCCAGTCTCGGTCGAAGTCGAAGGCGATCGCCACGGCGGCTGGAGCCAGGTCCGGGCCGATGGCGTGCCGGTTGCCGCTACCGTGGGGTTGGCTGCGGTCAAGCCAGTCGACGAAGGACCGCTCGCGGTGACCAATGCCGATCATGATGGCGCCGTGCCGGCCGGGTCGGTAGATCTGGACCGCGTAGGGCAGGTCCTCGGCAGCCGCTTGCGCGTGGACACGGTCGAGGACCAGGTCGAGCTCCTCGACGGTTGACACCGCGACCTCGTTGCCGCAGTGTGACTCCGCCGCGGAAGGGCCGTCCCAGGCCACGGTGTAGCCCGGCGCCGTCAAACGCACTAGCCGGGCCCGGGAGGCCGTCGTCGACGTCACCACCGACCACGCGCTAGCTGCGATCTACGGCCGGGGCGGTCGCCGGCAAGACCGTGCCTGGTTACCGACACCAGTTCCGGCCTGCTCATTGACTCGCCACCACCGGCCTGCCGGTGGCGACCGAGACCAACCCGCTCCCCGCCTCGTCCGAGCCGGAGGCCGGTGACGGCGAGGAGCCGCCCGAATCGACCGAGTGGTTCGGTGACGACCTCACCCTGCCGGACACCGGTGCCACGGTCGTCCAGCCGCCCGACAGCATCGGCGGTGCCGTGGGCGATGGCATGGGCGATGAGGTCGTCGCGGCGCATCGGCCCGGGTAGGCGGGTGGTGGTGTCTCAGGTCGGTTCGTCAGTGGTCGGCCGGCTCGTTCATCCCGTGGCGCACGATGATCACGGCGGCCAGGATGAGGACGGCGGTGGTGAGGAGCCGGCGGCCCGGTATTTGGCGTAGGCCCAGGTCACGGTGTTGCCGGCGTGGAGGATGGCGAGGGAGATCAGGATGATGCCGACCGCGACGCCGGCGCTCTCGGTCATCGGTCGGTCGTCCAGGGGGGTCGCGGAGACCGTGACGGTGTACGCGTCGGCGATCAGCGGAAGCCCCACCGCGACGACAACGGCGGCGCGGACGATGACGGTGCGGTCCGGCGGGGCCGGCACCATGGTGGTGGTCATGCTGGGGTCACCGCCGTCGGGCCGGTGGTCCGGCTGCGGACGACCAGGAGGGTGAGTAGGGCACCGAACAGTGCGAACGGCGCCAGCGTCGCTCGGGAAATCATCGCCTCCCGGCCCTGATCCACCAGGTTTCGAGCCGGTAACCCATTAAGGGACGTAATGACGCCGGTTCCTCGCGTACTCCTCTTCGTCTCGCTCGCCGGACCCGCACCATCTGGCAGTGCTGGCACGTCCCGGCTTTGTCAGGGCCGCTTCCACCCGCTCCGGCACCACCCGGACCAGGCTGCCCTCGCCTACGCCCACCTGCTGCGACAGGAAGACGGTGACGGTCTTTCACCTCCACTCGAACAACAGCGCCTCACGGCGCACCGGATCAGAAGGTTAGGGTTAGAGTCCCTTCGGGCGCGCAAGATCAACAGGGGTCTGACCTACCAAAACGGCAGTCAGACCCCTTCGCCTTTCCATCCCTTGTGGTCGATTGGGTGCTCCGTGGGTGCTCGTGCGACGAGCATCCCTCACGTCCCGCCCGGTCCGGCCACAGGCGGTCCCGTCCGGCCGGGTTTTGATCATGGCGGGTGGCCGTCGGGGTCCGGAAACCGGGGCGGTGTTTCCAGGGCCCGGCGTGGTTCCCATTCACCCGTCTGCGCGCCGGCCGGTTACGGTGGTTTCGCTCTGCGTCGAACGGTTATCGTGCCCTTCCAACGTGTGGTGGAGAGTCGGGGACTTTCGTGATCGATCCGCGGCAGGTCCAGGACGGCAAACGAGAGCTCGGTGCCGCGCTCGCGCACCGTCGAAGGTCGCGTGGTCTGACACAGGCCGATGTCGCCGGGCGGGTGTACAGCACCCGCAGCACCATCGCCGGAGTCGAACGGGGCCAGCAGATAGCCGATCGGATCTTCTGGCAGCGGTGCGATCAATCCCTGGACGCCGGCGGCGCACTACTCGCCGGCTACGACGCCTACGTGAGACTGAAGCAGCGGTTCGACCACGAAAGGGCCAAGGCGAGGCAGCTTGCCCGTTGGGGCGAGACCGATGCCGGTGTACCGCCGGCACCCGACGCCCTCCAGACGCCAGGGCAGGCGTCAACGAGCGGCCTACTGGCCGCGGCCCGGCCGGTGGCGGTGTCCGCCCTCGATCCGGCTCCCGGCCCGGCGGGTGTCGATCCCGCCCTGGCGCTGCACTGGAGCGAACTGCTACGGCTCCTGGCCGCCTCGCACAACGTCTTCGGCTCACGCCAGGTGTACGGCGCTGTCTGCCGAGAGCTGGCCATCGTCCGCCGCTACCGCCACGAGGCCCCGGACGACCTCACACCACGTCTCCTCGCGGTGGAGGCACGATGGGCGGAGTTCGCGTCCTGGACCGCCGACAACCTCGCCGACGTCAACGCCGCCACCCACTGGCTCAACCACGCACTCACCCTGGCACACCGGGCGGGTGACAAACGGATGGCCGCCTACGTCATCATGCGCCAAGCGCAGCAGGCCGTCGACCGCCTCGACGGCACCCACGCGACGGGACTCGCCGAAACCGCCGAGACACTCGTGCCACTCACCGACCGCGACCGCGCCCTGTGCCTGATCCGCCAGGCCCAGGGACATGCCATCCGCAACGACCAACCGCGGTCTCTCACCGCGATCAAGGCCGCACACCAACTCGTCGACCGGTCAACGGGCCACACCGCCGATGACCCGGACACCATCGGCCGCCACTGCACCCACGCCTACCTCCGCGCCCACGAGGGCTACTGCCTACTCCAACTCGGCCACGCCGCCGCAGCGACCGACACCCTGGAAACCGTCCTGACCGACTGGCCCGGCGACTACCGACAGGACGAAGCGCTCACCCGGAGCTGGCTCGCCCGGTCCTACGCCGCGACGAACCGGCTGGCCGAAGCCGGTGCTGAAGGCAGCCGCGCGCTGACTTTGGCCGCTGCGACCTCGGCGGCCAGGGCGATGACCTCCCTCAGTCACCTCCACGGTCGGCTCGCGGGGACGTCGGGACCTACCGAGGCCATCGAATTCCGCAACGCCTTCTCCCTCGTCGCGTCAACGACCAGACTGTGATCATGGACCTGATCTCCACCGCGACCACCACAGACGAGGCACACCGCGCCGCCGACGTCGCCGTCCTCCCGGTGGGCAGCTTCGAACAACACGGCACCCACCTCCCGCTGGCCACCGACACCATCGTGGCCTGCGCCATCGCGAAAGCCGCCGCGACCGCCTACGACCTGATGCTGCTGCCCCCGGTGACCATCAGCTGCTCCCAGGAACACACCGGATGGCCCGGCACCGTCAGCATCCGCTCCTCCACCCTGACCCACATCATCACCGACATCGCCCAGTCACTAGAGCAGGCCGGCGTCAACCGGCTGATCGTCGTCAACGGCCACGGCGGCAACTACGTGCTGTCCAACATCGTCCAGGAAGCCAACACCAACCGACGGCGCATGGCCCTCTACCCGAGACGACCAGACTGGGAAACCGCCCGCCAACACGCCGGCCTCGACAGCACCAGCCACGACGACATGCACGCCGGCGAGATCGAAACCTCCCTGCTCCTACACCTGTGCCCTGAACTCGTCCGCCCCGGCTACCAGACCGCCGACCACCTCACCGAACGACCCGACCTCCTCGTACTCGGCATGCGCGGCTACACCCACACCGGCGTCATCGGCGCACCATCCACCGCCACCGCCACCAAAGGCAAAGCAGTCCTCGACAGCCTGACCACCACCTTCGCCACCAGTCTCACCGCACTCAACAGCACACCCAACCCTGACCAACCACGCCCGCAGCCGTCAGCTTGACCTCCCCCAACACCTCAACGACCGACGTGCGCTCCAGCGCAGAACCGACCACACAACGATCGGCTGCAGAGACGGGCTCCTGAAGTGCAGCAAGATCACCAGATCACCGTGCACAACGATCAACTATCCGCCGACGCGCTCAGCGTCCGGATCTGCCGAGTTGAGTGCGTCGCGATGCGCAGCAAGGGTTTTACGCGGGAAGATGAATCACTCGAGACTGAATGCCCACTCGTCCCAGCGCCAAGGACGGTTATCGAGGAAATTGTCCGATCGCTCGCGTGCGGCCGCCTCCGTCTCTGACGTCAGTCCAGTCGGGTCCAGATTCGCCGCTCCTCCGAAAGACCTCGACAGCATGCGGGCCAACCTGAAATACTCGGCGAACGGCCGGACGTGCGCATCTTCCCAGCCAAGTCGGATCAAAAGATAGGCCAGTAGTGAGCCGATTGAGGGCGATCCCGTACAAGCAAAGTAGTTTCCAACCAGACATAACAGCTGGTCGGGCGAGTCGCCCGGCAGATTGGTAAGCTTCTTGAATTCAACAGATTTCAATGCAATGCACGTATCCGCTACGCAGACGAGATCGATATTTTCGCGTGGATGGGCTACGTTCTTCATCTCGCCCCGATGAACGTACTCCTGAATCTTTTCTACGGCGGTCTGTGCCGTTGACCAGCTGTGCGAGTGCGCGAGGATTCCGTATACGATTGGACCGACCAACTCCCGATACGGGCTGCCCGTTCGAGGCGCGGCCATTCGGGCGATTTCGGCGGCGGTTCGGGTAGCCTCAGTGATATGCGCGCTAGACAGAGTTAGCTTGCATTCGAATGCTGCAGCCACACCCGATGTGACATAGAGTTTCTTGTCGAGGAGCTTCTTCGGATATCCCGGTCGGAGCACAACAACATCAACCTGTCGGCTGGCGACGCCATCATGAGCTAAGATTCGGCCCTTTGTGCGGACCTCATAACTGGCTGGCAACCATTCCTTGAGCAGTTGCGCCCAGTTCTCTTCCCCCTGGTCGCCGGCCGTGCCGGGATCTTCTAGGGCTCGGGACCTGATCCTCTCGTACTCGCTGGCCATCTCGTTGGTGGTCTGAGTGACCCAGGTGCTCAACTCGTGCGTACGGCCCGGCTCGTCCATCCTGACATTGTGCCAGAGAGACCACCTCTGCTAGGGAATCCACGAGACACATAGCTGCTAGGTTCTCACGCTGACCGCGGGCGGCGAGTTAGAGTCCAGGAACCGCCCGTCGATCCGGATGTAGCACGGTAAACCGCCCCCGAGATGACGTGGCTCCGGCCGCGCTCTTCGATGCCAGGCGCACGAATCTGCCGCCGAACGGGCGCGCCCCGATGGTAATGCCTCCGTCACTCCCGGTAGCCGTCCTGGTTGGCGTCGACCGCCGCAAGGACGCTCAGACCTGCCGAGAGTAGTGCACCGTGCGAGGCTGAGCGGTGCACGACGCTCGGGAACCGGCAGCGTCGATTTTCGGGTCCTCGTGCGCCAGTGCAGGCCGACTGGACTTAGTCGGACGGGTTCTGGATCTGTTTATCGTCAGTGCGGTTGACCCGGCGGGTCCGAACCTGAATGATGGGTCTGTGAGAAGGTCGATTACGCAGTTCATGTGGGGTTTTCAGCCTTACTTCAGAAATGGCATGGAGCGCGTAGCGCGGGACGTGTTCGAGCAGATCGGGTTCGGTCTCGGCGCCCGGGCGTTCCTCGTTGGTTTCGCCGATGACCCGGACCAGGCTTTCCCCGTGTGCTTCGAGCCTGAGCACGACCCACTGGCGGCAGTCGACCTGTCGTCAGTCGCCGCGGACGCACAGCAGCGATACGAGGAGAGCGACGAATCGCGAGTGATGTATGGCAGTCACCGGCACCATGAGCGAATTCATCGTGGCTATCTAGACTCGTTCCGCGCGGAAACTGTCCGGGATGCATTGGCCCGCTCTCCGGAGGGGGCCGGCCTGACGTTCTTCGTGGGTTCGTCGGCGATCGTCGACGGCACCTACGCGGTTCATCCGGTTGTTGCTGTCCCGACGACACGGTGGGAGTCGAAGCCGACTTTGAGCAGGGTGCGGATCGACCGGTACACGGTGGTCCCATCCTTCCAGGACTCGTTGATGCGGGAGCTGCTTGCTGCAGCCACGGCCGACCTCGGTCGCAGCTCTCCGCCGGAGGACTTCTCGATCCGATGGTCTGACCGATCAGAGCTCATCCGGAAGGCAGCGCGTGCGTTTGTCCAGTCGGTGTCAGTGTTCAGCGGGTACGAGTTCACGTCCGAGCTGACTGTCGCCCTCGATGAGATCTCCGTACAGCCGTACGAGGGCCGTTCTGGGTCCGGTGGGTTATTGCTGGCGTCTGAGGCGAACCCACATGTGGAGCCGGTTCTAGAATTCGTGAAGCCAATCCGGGTTTCGGAGACCCGTTCGATGCGCAAGGCGCTCGAGATGGCAGATCCGCAGCATCATCTCTTGTGCGACGGCGAGAAGGTTGTGGGGTTGGCACGTCTGCGCGACACCTACGCACCTGCAGACGAGAACGCGTTCGTGTTTAACGTGATGACGCGGGGCGTCTGGGAACTGAGCCATGACCAGGTGCCGCTGCTTCGAGTATCGAATACGCGGCCGTCACTGCCGCAGCCCAGGTTGGATGCACAGCAACTCAAGTCCGTGGCGCGCCGGGTGTTCCGCGAGATCGGCGAGAGCGAGGCGGATGTCCTGTGGGGCCTCGCTGAATCGGCATCTGCGGCGTCGCACGGAACGATGCTTGTTGTCCACAGGAATGCCAGCGAGGAAGCTATGCGCCTGATCCCACAAGCGCAGCAGGTACGGCCGCAGCTTCTCGGTGCGAAGGTCCTAGCAGCCGTGACAAGCATCGACGGTGCCATCCTTGTCGATCCGACGGGAGCGTGCCATGCCGTGGGCGTCATCCTCGATGGACATGCTTCCGGGAAAGGTGACTCGAGCCGAGGTGCCCGATTTAACTCCGCAGTGCGGTATCACGACACCCAGAGCGGTCAATGCCTCGTGATCATCGTCAGCGAGGACGGCATGATCAACCTGCTACCCAACCTTCGTAGACAGGTGGCAGGCGGATCTGTTGAGTCAGTGGTGCGCCAGCTGGAGGAGTCGCTGACCGATGACCCTGACTACGAGGTCTTCTTCCGGCACTGGGAGCATCTCGAGTCTCTGGCGTTCTACCTGACGGCGGAACAGTGCAACCGGATCAATGTGGCACGGACACGGCTTGAGGAGCACCGCGCCCGGCCAGACCCGGATGACCGCGACCCGAATGAAGGGCCTGTCGGACGCATTACGCACGTTGGGTGGACGCCCTTCGCCCCGGATCCGGAGATGAACGCGAGCTACTTCCTCGACGCCGAATAGGGCGTCCAGCTCGGTGACGATACTGTATGGGTCGACCCTCACGCGAGCGTCTGAGCTGGTCAGTCGGTAATGGTTTCTCTGCCGCGAAATTGGGCTCATCGCCCAAACGCACGCTCATGCCGCGCTGAGCGCGCTTGGGCGACTCGTCCCATGGCGCGGCCACCGGATGCTGACCATGACAATCCTCTAAGGGCTTGCCCCCGTGGTCGACGAATCTGAGTCGACGAGATCTGTGGACCGGCTACACAGCGGCTCGCTCGACGCGCAGCCGGGTGCCTGGTGTCGATATAACTGAACTGGCACCTGACCGCCTCGTCCGGCAATGTCGATCTCATCAACATACATCACGGCGGCGGCAGGTACTGCGCCTCGGCAGTCGACCCCGCACACGCTGCTGAGTCCAATTGGCCGTCCGTGGATCCGGGCCAATACGAAGAGCAGTGCAGCTTCGACGGTGTGCCGATTGACCTCACTGTGGCGGAACTTGACGATGCAACTCCGCGCCCGTGCTTCGAATCGTGCCTGTAGGCCGAGCCCGAGACACCGTGCAATGTCCTCGATAATCTCTGGAGACTTTAGGTAGTCATGCTGACCATCGATCGGATCGAGCGCATGGTCGCGCACCAGCGATGCGTACGGGCCGTGGTGGAACTCACTGGCGAACTTCAGGCGGTACAACCAGGCACCATCTTCAGCGCGCAGCGTCGAGCCGGTTTCGCCTTCAAGATCCTGACGCAGGGCCCTCCACTGAGCAGGGGTCACCTGACCGTCGCACAGGCCGTACAAATCATCCCAGAGCCGGTCGAGGATCGTGCCAAGCGGCAAGATCCCGCCCTGAAGGAACGCATGCGGTCGCAGGACGCAGGTACCATGGAAGTAGTACGCGCCGTCGAAGCTGACGTCGCCGATGTCCACGTCCAGCTCGGCGAATAGCGCCCTTGGAACCGCCACCCACGGATCCTCGTCTTCTGCCCAATCGATCCGGTCCGGGTCGCACGCGAGTAGCACCGCGCGAAGTGTCGCCTCGTCGACGCCTGCCGCTGCGGCAAGCGACCGCAGCGCCGTGTCGACGTCCTCGCAGTCCAGGAAGAGCATCGGCACTCCGATCTCCGAGAAGTCATCGAACCTCGGCGCGGGGAACGTCGCGCCTAAGAGCGGCGCCAGCAACCGAAATCCAGCGATGTAATAGTGCCACGAAGGATGGCCCCAGTTCGATCGTCTGAGCGAGGTCACTTGCCCGCGCACCGGGCCACCCCCAGCCCCAGGTGGTCGACCTCGATCGGCTTCGAACCTCGGCTCGCAGGCTGTCCAGTTGAGTTACGGATGGTCGATTTGAGCTACTGGGTGGTGATGCCGGCGGACAGTCCTCGGGTTGTTGAGGCGCCGGTAGCGCTGGTGGTGAAGGTGAACGGTAGGTAGACGAGCTTGATTGGTTGGGCGGGGTCGCCGGTGGCGTGGTAATGGAAGTTGCTGCGCCACAGGCCGTCTGGCATGTCCTGGTCAACGCAGTTGGTGTGTTCCAGGAGCCACTGCTTGGTCTTGGCGATGACGGTGCTGACTCTTTCGTTGCGGATCAGCAGGACGATCGCTGCCCGGGTGTCGCGGTAGGTCAGGTAGCTGAGCAGTTGGTCGACGCCGTCCTTGAAGTTCTGCTCGCTGCTCCAGTTCTTGAGTTCGATCACGCCGACGACCCTGTCGTTGTGCCGCACGTGGATGTCGTTCTTCCCCTGGCCGTGCAACGTCTCGGCGGTGAACACGCACTCCGGCACTGCGCTCTTCAGGCAGACGATGAGGACGTCGCGGGTGTGTTCCTCCCGTTGGAGGTGAGTGGTCAAGCCGGTGAACGCCTCCAACTCGTGCCCGATCTCGCGCATCGCGGCCACCACGCGCTCAAAGAGGGCATCCAGCTCATCCTCGCTCTGAGCCGAGGGTACGCGCTGAACTGGCGGCTGAGCCGGTGCGGGTGTGCTGGGAACCGGCTGCGGGGCGAGCCGGATCGGCAGTCCCAGCCCTTCCCGCTGCCGCTCGCCGGCTTCATGGGCGGAGCCCATCTGGGCGACCACCGACGTGACTACCTGCATGAGGTCGTCGCGGTACTTAGCCAGCGCGTGTCTCCCGTGCGCGAGGTGTTCGGCGGCGTCCGTCACTCGGGCGTCAATCTTGGCCCTGAGCTGTTCCGGCGGTGTTTGCGGTTCCGTGGTGAACGTCGCCCGCAGCTCCGCGTCCCTGACTCCCCAGGTTGGGGCGTGCGTACAGCTGCTCAGCAGCGCTCTGACGATCTGAGGGTCGCCTTCGAACGGCACGGCGACCGTGTAGTCCTTTCGCCACACGTTAACGGTCCGATCTGGAACAAAGCGATCGGGGACCTGCGCGTTGTGCTCACGCTCGCCGATCAGCTCGAGCGCCTCCACGCGTAGCTCAACTTGCGCCACGCCAAACCTGCTGAGCAGTTCGGCCACGCCGAGGACCGGGCCGGCTACGGTCACCTGTCGGGCTGCGGCCGCCGCCCGACGGAGGCGCTCGCGAAGCAGTTCGCTGACATGCTGGGGCTCGAACACGCCGACCATTGTCTCCCACGGCGTGCCGACGCCCGGAACAGCATGGATGATGGCGGGGTCGTCGACCCGAAAGTCGCTGCAAACGTGCCGACGCCAGGGCATGCCGCAGCCGTCCCAAGGCATCCAAGCGTGCGTCGGCGCGTCCCGCAACAAGACAAGATCACGTTTACGGATCTGCCGCTGATGGTGCGTCAGGACGCGGGAAGACGCCGTAGCGCTGTGATCAGCGGTGGCGGCCCAGTGTGGCGAGGGCGGCTGTCATCAGCAGGTCCTGGCATACCTGGTCGGGGTCCTGCGCGCCGTCGACAGGGACAGCGCCGAGCCGCCGCCAGGTCGCGACAAACCCCTGGTAGCTGGCAATCGCGCTGATCAGCGAGGCATCGGCTCGGCAGACGCCGTCACTCGGTTCGATGTCATTCAACCGCCTCCGCATCGTGGTCTGGTCGATCTCCAGCAGCAGACAGGCGTCGAACCGGTCTCTGAGCTCGGATGCGTTGGCTGACTGGCCACACAGCCACAGTGTCTGCACGCCGCCACGGCGGGCGGTGGAGATGATCTCGTCGAGTCGGTCCGGGTTCCACGTTCGCTGAAGTGGCAGCGGCGAGGAGCTGTTGTTCCGGTGGTCGGGCTGCGGGTCCTGGAGACCGTCGGGGTATGGCCAGGAACAGGTGCTGTTGTCGTCGTCCAAGCTGATGCTCGTGTGGCCCCAGTCAGACAGCTTACGGGCGACGGTCGATTTGCCGGCTGCTGGCACGCCGGTCACCAGAAGCACCAACATGTGTCCACTTTCGCATGTCCCGTAGACCTGCGGTGTACCTCGGCCGCGCTGGCGTCGCTGCCGGTATCGCTCTGGACACGATTCGGGTTCCTTGTCGCCCTTCGGGTGGTGCGTGGCTGCTCTTTCCTGCCGGGGAGTTCAGGGCTGGCGGAAGTGGCTACGAGAAGTAGGAGTACAGGTGCGCCACGTGTTGCCGGGGCCAGCGGGTCCTGGGTGGACCGTGCAGTGTCCATGTCGCGCTGCGGTATGCGATCCGGCGCCTCGGCCAGGCTTGCTGGTTGAGCGGCGGTTCACTGGATCAGTCTATCGGGTGAGGTGGCTGAGCGGTTCACGGTGTTCTTCCGGCAGTGGCTGGATCCGCTGCGTCGGGCGGTGGTGGCGTGAGCGGAGATTCGCGCCGCCGTCGGACATGCTGTCCGTCGTCGCAGCGCTTGACGGCGTAGCGTATGCGCCACCTTCCGCACTCAATGTGCGTGGGTGTCTTCGCCTTCCGCTCGCCCCGTATGATCAAACACCACTCGGGCGTAACCGACTGCCTGTCCCGATCGTTGGACTGGCGGCCGCAACCGCCCCGTCCCGGAGTGACAGTGACCCATCTGTACGGAAACCCGCCTCACGCAGAACCCCCGATCGACCAAGCGTTGGAGGACCTTGAAGCACGCGGATTCAGTATCAGGTGGCGGGCTCGGTGGTATAAGGTCACCTGCCCCTGCGGGGAACACGCCCGGCAGGTCCACCACAACCCCAAGCATCCATCTGACTACGCTACGGAACTGCTGCGCTGGGCGTTCTTCCTTCCCTGTATCGTCCGAGCCGATTGGAGCCGAGGTCAGGCATGCGGGTACGCATCCACGTGCAGTTCGCACCCGCAGGACCAGACGGACAGCAACTACCTGGGCGCGAACTCGACGAGCGAGCCGAGATCCTCATGGATCAACTACTCACCTTCGAGCAGAGTCAAGATCCGGAACTCACGGATGTTGCAACAGCGCATGATGGGATTGTCGGCGTCATCACCGCCGAGGGAACCCTGGATTCCTCAGATCTAGAAGTTCCGGTCGCAATCGATACATTTAGGGACATTCTCGAACGCGCGATCGGAAACGTCCACGATTTTCCTCCCTTCCGTATCAAACGCATACTCGCTGAAGAGCTGACGTGACGGTGGGTTGTTGAAGGTGCAGCAACGCGGGTGGGATCCATCCGGTCGTGGCGGACCCGCAGGTCGCAAAGCCGACCTTTCACGGCTCTTCGAAGTTAAGCGGGGTTGAGGTGTCCGCGGTGGCGGCGGGTGGTGGCTGCGCGGGTGCGTAGCCGCTGGTTCTCGGGGTTACGGAATCCGTAGGCGTCGCGGGCGACGGTCTTGATGACACGGTTGGTTCCTTCGGAGCCGGCGTTGGTGATGCCGGTGTGCAGGAACGCGAGGATTTCTGGCCACCAGGTCTCGATCGTGGTGGCGAGGCGGTGGAGTTCGGGCAGGTCAGAGTCGGCGCAGCGGGTGTAGAAGCGGTGCAGCAGCCGGGCGGTGGTCTCCCGGTTCGGGTGGGTGCGGGCGAGCGCGAGTAGGTCGAGCAGGTCTTCTTTGGCGTTCCAGGCGGTGAGGATCGGTGCGCCGATCTTCGCCGGCAGGTTGCTGAGGGTGTCGGCCAGCCGGTCGACGTGCTCGGCGTGCATGCGGGCTGCTGATCTGGTCAGCCGGTTGCGTTGCTGCCATTCCGGGTCGGTGGCCCGGCCGCGCCGGCCGCGGTGTGTGACTGTCATGCGGCGGCGGACCTCGGTGACGGCCCGGTTGGCCAGCTGGACGACGTGGAAGTGGTCCACGACCAGCGTCGCGTGCGGCAGCGCCTCGCGGACGGCGGCCTTGAACACGGTGCACATGTCGATCGCGACGGCCTGGACGTGTTGGCGCCAGGCGGTGGGGCGTTGGGTGAGCCAGTCGGTTACCGCCTTGCTGGTCCGGCCTTCGACCTGGGCGAGTAGGCCCTGCCCGCCGACGAGGTCGCAGAAGCCGACGTGCCAGCGGTCGACGGTGGTGGTCCACGACGCGGTGACCTCGTCGAAGCTCCAGCGAGGCTTGCCTCGGCGGACCTCGTCGATGCCCAGCACGCTCACTGGTTCGGGCTCGGCAGGCAGCACCGCTGCGGTGTGCGCGGTGAACGCGGCCGCGACGACTGGCCAGGAGATGCCCAGATCACGGGCGGCCTGCACGATCGTTCGGTTGCCGTCGGCGACCGCCGCGCCGGCCGCCTGCCGCAACCGGACGGTGGTCCGTGCCCGTGCCGGGATCTGTGGCACGTGTTCGGTGAACGACGTGCGCGGGCATCCGGGCTGATCGCAGTACCAGCGGCGTTTACGCCACCGCAACCGGGTGGTGCGGCCGGCCACCGGCAGATCCCGGGGTCGGGTGAACACCCAGCCCTTGACCCGGGCGGCCCGGACACCGCACTGAGGGCAGCATTGCGCCTGCTCACTACCGGTGGACAGGTGAACGACGGGGGAACCGTCCGGGTGCAGCTCGACCCGCTCCACCACCAGGCCGTCCAGGCCCAGCAGCCGGGTCGTATCGTTGACCATGCTCGCAGCTCTTTACTTGTGGCCATCCGAACTCGACACTCAGATGATCATCGAAGGGCTGCGAGCCCTCATCTCCGGGCCGGATCGCTCAGCACACCCCGCTCAACTTCGAAGAGCCCCTTTCACCGAGCGATGCTCACTGTGCCAGTTGATTCTGACCGCCGCGTTCAGCCTGCGGTCGTCGAGCTTGGGGCGCTGTCGGTCGCTGAAGCTGCGCGGGATTTCGGAGTCCTTGCTGACGACTGGCGTTTGTCGCGGATGTAGATGACGCCGGGCTTGCCGCCTCCGGGGTTGCGTCGCTCCGTGTCGAACAAGGTGGTCGCGGTGACAAGGTCGCTGAGTTTGCCGTAGCCGTAGCTGCGCGGGTCGAAGTCGGGGCGCTGCTTGAGGATGATGTTGCCGACGCTGGACAAGGATGCCCAGCCGTCGTCGTCGGAGGCGGCCTCGACGGCGTTGCGCAGAAGAGCGACGAGGGCGGTGTCGTTCTTGGGTGGGGCGATGGTCGGAGCGGCTCTCGACGGCGTGATGTCCTCTGGCGAGGGGTCGCCGGTGTAGTTCAGGTTCTCGGTGTAGACGAACTTGTCGCAGGCGGCGACGAACGGTTTCGGGGTCTTGCGTTCGCCGAAGCCGTAAACGGTGAGTCCGGACTCGCGTAGCCGTGACGCCAGGCGGGTGAAATCGCTGTCGCTGGACACGATGCAGAACCCGTCGAAGCGCCCGGAGTACAGCAGGTCCATCGCGTCGATGATCAACGCCGAGTCGGTGGCGTTCTTGCCGGTGGTGTAGGCGAACTGCTGGATCGGCTGGATCGACTGGGACAGCAGCAGCTCCTTCCAGCCTCGAAGGCCGGTGCCGGTCCAGTCGCCGTAGGCGCGTTTGACGTGGGCTGTGCCGTACTTGGCGACCTCGGCCAACAGCGCCTCGATCGCCGACGGTTGCGCGTTGTCCGCGTCGATCAAAACGGCGAGTTTAGCGGCGGTGTCCATCGTGTGTTCCGTTCTGGAGTCTCTCTGAGGCCGGCTACCACCCGGGCCCAGCGCTTCCACCCTGGTGGATGGCTTCCTGGTGATCTGCCACGTCTGTCCGGACGGACCAGCGCGACCCCTCCCGGCGGCTCTCACACTGATCTTTCCACGCGGTCCCAGGAAATCTGCAGTGGGCAACGCGCGTGGGCAGACTCGATGCCTGCATGACTTCACCGGTGGACCGGGGACCTGTGGTCATGTTCCGTCAGTTCCCGTGCCCTGTCGGTCCGAGGTGCAGTTGTGGTACGTCGTACAGGTTGGGGTTCGGTAGCCGGTGCATGGTCGGTGCGGTGACTTCGATGATGAGCATTTCGGTGAGGAACTGGACGGTGGCGTTAAGGAGGTGGCTGGTGTGGGCGGTGGCGCTGTGTTCCTTGAGTCCGACGGTGAGGTGGATGTGGGGTGTGATGGTCCCGGTGGTGTCGTCCCAGGCGATGGTGCCGCCGCCGAGGGCTTCGATGTTGGTGAGGTCGACGTGTGACCAGACGGGTGCGTCGGGGTTGTCGAGGCGTTGGCAGGTGCCGACGAGTTTCGCCTGGCTGAGGCCGGCGATGAACATCGGGATGTAGCCCTGTCGGATGTTGTGGGTGCGGCAGGCGTCGGTGAGGGCGGTGAAGAAGTCGTCGCCGTGGTCGAAGACGACGCCGATCATGCGGCCGGGGGTCAGGTCGTGGCTACGCATCCGTACGGCTCGTTCCCGGCCGGTCGTCGTTGCTGGTGGTGGTCCAGGGCCAGGTGGTGGGTTCGGTGAGTCCACCGGCTGTGGTGACCGCGGCCGCGATGTCGTGTGGTTTCGTGTCGGCGGTGAGGAGTGCGCGGAGCAGGACGCGGGCCTTGTAGGGGTGGAGCCAGCCTGCGGGGATGAGACCGCGGGCGATGAGGTCCTGCTCGGAGCCAGGGAAGCCGTAGGTGTGGGTGAGGGTGGGTCCGGCGGGGGTGCGGGAGGCGAGGACGACGGGGATTCGTCCGGCGAGGGTGGTGAGGGTGTCGACGAGGGGTTCGGGGACGTGGCCGACGCCGAATCCGGCGATGACGAGGCCGTCGCAGTGCCGGCCGATGGCGTCGATGATCGTGGGGTCGTCGTCGAGGGTGACGGTGTGTAGGGCGACGGTGGCGGTGTCTGTCCGGTGCGGGGCGGGGATGGTCAGCCGGTGGGGCACCCGGTTGAGCATCCGTACGGTGCCTTCGAGGACGTAGCCGAGGGGGCCGGTGTCCAGGGATCGGAAGGTGGCGCCGCTGGTGGAGTGGGTCTTGGTCACCCATCGTGCGGCGTGGATCTCGTCGGCGAAGGCGACGAGGCAGCCCTGGTCCCGCGCCTGTGGGGAGGCGGCGGTGTGGATGGCGGCGAGGATGTTCGCGGGGCCGTCGGCGCCAGCGAGGGTGGGGTTACGCATCGCGCCGGTGACCACTATCGGTTCGGGGCGGTGGTGGAGCAGGTCGAGCAGGTAGGCGGTTTCCTCGATGGTGTCGGTGCCCTGGGTGACGACGACACCGGTCGCGCCGTCGGCCAGGGCGTGCGTCGCGGCGGTGTGCAGGTCGGTGAGGTCGGCGACGGTGAGGCTCGCGCCGGGTCGGCGGCGGAAGTCGACGACGTCGACTGCGATTGGCGCGTCCGCGAGTCCGGGTACGGCGTCGACGAGTTGCTGGGCGGTCAGGGTGGGGCTGACCGCGCCGCCGCCGGTGCCGCTGGTCATGGCGATGGTGCCGCCGAGGCCGAACACCACCACCCGTGGCGTGGGCGTTGCCGGAGTTGAGGACACCGGGTTCCTTCCGTACGGACGCTTGTTCGTGGTGGTGTCGGGAGCCTATTACGGCAGGGAGCCGACGAAGCGGCACGCCCGGTCGACGCCGTCGAGGCAGAGCAGGCGGCTGCGGGGGTCGGCGATGCCGGACAGGCCGTGGTCGCCGAGTTCGGCGCACCGGTGGCGCAGGCGGGTCCAGTCCAGGTTCAGGTAGTCGGCGAGGGCCTGCATTCGGGAGCCGGTGGTGTCGCCGGCGATGACGGAGTGGGCCTGTACGTGTGCGGCGGCGTCGCGGTATTCGGCGATGGCGGCGCGCTGGTCGGTGACGTCGACGTGCCATACGCCGTCCGCGCGGAGCCAGGTGGCGACGATCGCCCGCTGGGGGGTGAGGACGAGGCCGGGTAGCGTGCCGTACTCGGGTTCGTCGGTGACCGCGGTGTCGATGCCGAAGGATTCCATCAACGCGACCGCCAACAGCAGGAGTATCCGTTCCGACTCGGTGGAGGCTTCCACAGCGGATCGGGGGACGCAGAACATCCTTGTCGCCCGTTGGGAGCTGGTGGCGGTCCGCGTCGCGGTCGCGTCGAGGTAGCGCAGCTTGTGGCGGAAGAGCAGCCAGGTGCTGGCCTCCTCACCGGTCTGTTCCCGTGTCCAGAAGGTGGGGGTCTCGGTGAGCCGGTCCCATTGGCGGCTGATGTGGTCGGCGCAGAACGCCGAGCCGAGCCACATCCGTGACACGGTGTCCAGGTCGTTGCCGATGTCTGCGCTGACGGCGGACCGGGCGAGGCGGCTGTACTCGGCTGCGGCGGTCCGGGTGGTTTCGAGGCGGGCGTCGTCGAGCAGGAGCGACTGGTCCAGGTTCGCCACGGCCCACAGCACCGCTGCGGTGATGGCGTCGAGCTGGTAAGCGCGGGGAATGAGTAGGCGGACGTCGTCTCCGGTGTCGACCAGCCGCTGCGACGCCTGCCGGGAGTCCAGCCCGAACAGCCCGTCGCTGGTGGACGTGACGGTCCGTCCCGCGACGATCCGGCGCTGCAGCGGATGCCGCCACTGTCTACCGGCATCGGTCCGGGGGATGGTCGCGACGATCCGGCCGTCGTCGGTCGCCGGGTAGATCTCCACCTCGACGGACGCGCCGGGGAAATGCCGTCCGCCTGGTGCGGGAATGGTGTGGTCCGCTCTGGCGGACTGGGCCGGTTCGCCGATCGCTGACGCGATCATCGCCGAGAGATCGCCGCCAGCCGGTTCGGCGGGATGCGACCGTGGGTGGACCGACAGGAGATTAGAGACTGGTGGGCGGTCCAGGGCTGCCTCGGCTGCCGCGCCCCACCGGGCGCGCAGTGCCGCTTCTGATCGCTGCGTCTGGTACTGCTTCTCCAACCGGCGGTAGGCGTCATAGGCGTCAAGCAGGCCACCGCCAGCGTTGAGGATCGTGTCGCACTGCTGCCAGAAGACCCGGTCAACCACCTGCCGGCCGGCTTCCACGTTCGCCACGGTGCTGCGGGTGCTGAAAACCCGCTGCGCGACGTCCTTCTGCACGAGGCCACACGCCGTACGCAGCTCGCGGAGCTTCCGGCCGAGCGTGTGCTTCGCGTCCTGCAGGTGTCGTTGCTCGATGGTCGCGGAGTCCTTCTCGCCGTGGTCGGTCTCGTCCATTGGGCTATCGTCCCGTCAACCGTGGTTGGCGTCTGGTGAGCTGACCGTAGTCAACCGTGGGGCGGGATCCGGTGCTCGGCCCGCCGTCTGCTGGTCGGTTGGCGGTGGCGGGGTGTTGCCGAGGATTGCTTCGGTTGCGGCTTGGGCGAGGGTGGCCTGGCTGGTGGCAGGTAGTCCGATCCGGTTCCAGTGGAAGATCACGTGGTCGGTGATGACCGCCCGTAGTCCACGGGTCAGTGTGCCGGTGGTGCGCAGGTCGCCGAGGGTGGTGCCGGCGTTTGCGAAGGCGTTCTGCCAGTCGCTCGGGTGGCGGGGGTTTCCGAGTAGCAGGTGGCGGACCTTGTCGGTGAACGATTCCCAGGTGGCGAGGTCGGTCCGGACGGCCGGGTGGGGGTGGAGGTGGTCGGCGCGGTGCTGGGCGGCGCGGGCCCAGACGTCGGCTTGTTCGTTGAGGTCGAGTCCGGCGGCGCGCATCAGTGCGGTGTTGAGGATGAGTGAGTGTTCGCGTCGGTTGGTGGGCTGGCCGTGGAGGTAGGTGAGGAGGTAGTGGCTGTCGTGGTGGAACAGGATGTGGGCGGTGTCCATCGCGGCGGGGCCGCCGAAAGTGTGGGTTTCGGGTTCGTAGATGTCACTGGTCCAGGGAACATTCTGGGTGAGGAGGCGGTGTACGGCGTCGGGGTGCTCGGTGGGTGTGGCGGGCAGGTAGCGGATGCGCCAGGGTCCTTTGCGGATGAACCACCATGAGGTGATGAGGCCCGCGGTTTCGGCGGCGGGCAGCACGCTGCGGAGGTGGGGTACGGCGTTGTGTTCGCGTTCGTGGCGGCTGCGGCCGGGGTAGTCGATAGTCACCTGTTTCCAGGCGGTGTCCATGGCGGGCCTTTCGTCAGTGCAAGAGGAGGCAGGCGTCCCACCCGGTCGTGGTGGTCGCTGCGGTGGCGAGTCGGGTGCCGGTGGTGCCGTCGAGAAGTCCGGCGGGTTCCCCGGCTGTGGAGCTGGTGATGTGCTGGTGCAGGCGGGTCAGCGGCGTGACGGGTGTCGGGGTGAGCGCGTCGGCGGCGATGCGTCGGCCGGTCGCGAGGAGGCCGGCGGTGCCGTGGCAGAGGCTGCGGTCGGTGAGTCGGCGGATCTGCGCGGAGTCGTTCACGCAGGTGGTGAACGCGGTGTCAGCGAGGTGCCGTCGGGTTATGTCGTCCAGGGCGATGCCGGCGAGTTGCTGGGCGCGGGCGATGCCGGGGGTGCCGTAGCACCAGGAGGGTCGCAGCGGGTGTCGCTGCGCTGGTGTGCCCCGGTGCAGGTCGTCGAGGGTGAGGGTTTGCGGCCACCAGGTGGCGCTGTCGGTGTGCTGCTGCCACCGGTCCAGCCACCGGCAGATGCGGGTGATCGCGGTGGTGTGTCCGTTGACGCTGATGCCGTCGCGGTGGGTGAGGGCGAGTAGGGCGAGGGGTCCGGTGATGCCGTGGGCGAGGCCGTGGTTGGCGTGGCCTCCGGGTGGTGGCGGCTGGTGGCGGTCGGGTCCGTTGGCGCACCACCAGCCGGGGAGGTCGTCGACCGGTTCGGTGAGGCGGACCAGGTAGTCGAGGACGTGGCGGAGCAGGTCGTGGTCGCCGAGGCGGCGTAGGGCGACGCCGAGTCCGGTCAGGCCACGGATGAGGTCGTACTCGGCGTAGTGCGGCTGCTGGCGGGAGTCGATGCGGCGGTGAGCGGTGTCGAGGCGTCGGCGGGTCACGGTGGCGGTGCCGGTCGCGGCGATGGTTCGGGCCCGCGCGAGGTGGGGGTGGTCGGTGGTGGCGAGGACGAAGGCGAGCGCGGGTGCGCCGTGGAAGAGGCTTGCGCCGTCGGCGATGCTGACGCCGTCGGCGGTGGCTTCCCGCAGGGCGGCGTACGCGGCCGGCCAGTCGCCGGTTTCCAGATGCAGCAGGGCGACCCCGGCGGCGCCGTCGGCGAGTGACTGCCCGGTGCTCATGAGGTCGCCTGGTGGGTGCGGGCGACGGCGCGGGCCAGACGCAGGCAGTGCCGTTCGGAGGCGGTGTCGACGCCGATCATGCGGGCGTGGTGCAGGTGGAGCAGGTCAGCCAGCACCTGGTCGAGGTCGAGGCCGTCCGTGTCGGCGAGGTCCCGGTAGACGGCCAGCGCCGCCGCACGGTCATCGTCGCGGTGTGGGGTGCGGGCGAGGTCGAGTTGGGTGGGGTCGAGTCGCGGACCACTGCGGTGCGGGACCTGGTCGGTGAGCCAGCGCAGCCCGTCGCCGGTGAACGCGTCGGCGATGGCGATCATGCCGGCGGCGGTGACGGCCTGGCGGTCGCCGGTCAACTGCCGTAGCGCTGTGCGGGAGTCAGCGGCGAACACCGCCTCGGCGGCGGCGAGCGTGGGCCCGGTGCCGTGACGGGTCTCGGGCCGGTAGGTGTGCAGGCTGTAGTCGTGCACGACGCCGTCGTGTTCCAGCCGGTGTGTCCACTCGGCGAGGCGTCCCGCGACGTCGGCGAAGCTCGCCGTGTCGGGCAGTGGGATGCGTAGCCGCAGGTGGGGCTCAGGGGCCGGGTAGCGCAGGAACCACCAGCCCACCGGCAGCAGGGGCGCGGTCTGTCGGGTGAGGTCGGTGAGGATGTCGTCGAGCCGCCCGTACAGCCGGGTTTCCAGCCACGGCGACGACGGCGCGGGCCGGTGCGCCGCAGCGGTCACGGCCCGGACCGGCCTGGCGCGCCGGGTGGGGCGGGTGGCGGGTGGGGTGTCGGTGAGGGTGAGCAGGATTTCGGCGGGCCGGTCGCCGATCCAGCCGGCCGGGCCGGGCGCTTCGGTGACGACCGTACGGGGATGCCGGTCGAGGTGTCGGCGCAGCACGACGAGGTGGGTGTCGTCGTCGAGGTTCAGGCGCAGCCGCACGTCATCGCCGCCGACCAGGATCTCGGCGGGGAGCTGGTGCTGGTCGCGGTGCCGCTGCCAGGCGTCACGCCACACCGGCCAGGAGGACCCACCGGGTGGGAGGGCGTGCCGGTCGATGATCCACCGGGCGGGGTGCAGCACGCTACGTCCGCGTCGCACCCGGGGCAGGAACGGCAGGTCGTGTGACTGTCCCCAGTCGAACCTGCCGCAGGGTGCCGTCCACGCCGTCGAGATCTCGGTCAGGAACCGCGTCAACGGCGGCTGCAGATCGGGCAGCAGCACGCTGTTGAACAACAGCGGCTCGACCGGCCTGCCGCTGCTGGCCGATACCAGCCACAGCCGGCGGCCGTCGCCGGTCACCGCGAGATCCGCGACCGTGTACGCCGGGTCGGGGTGAAAGTCCCCGACGGGCAGGACGGGCAGCAGCCCAGGTGCCTGCGCGACCGGGGTCAGACGCGGGTCCAGCGGCGGACCGGACAGCTGCACCACGTCCGCGTCGGGCAACACGGTCGGCAGACTCCGATATACCTGCTGGAACGACGCCAACTCGCCGGGGGTGAGCAGGTGCAGGAACCGGCCGGCGGACACCCCGGCGTGGCGGGCACCGCTGGCCACCGTCAACGTGAACCTGCCCTGATCCAGATCCCGCAGGGCCGCGGCCGCGAGCGTGAACCGCAGCTCCGTGTGCGGCGTCGGCGGCCGGTCGTCGTCTCCCCGTAGCCGGCCCACCAGGTCGTCGTCGAGGACGACCTCCGCCCGGCCGTCCACCGCCGACCGCTGAGCCAGGTGGGCGAGCAGCCGGTCACGGGCAGAGAACACCGCCCGCGCCCGCCGGGTCGACCCCCGGTAGCCGGCGGGAAAACCCAACACGTTCACCACATCCCGCAGCGGCACCGCCGCGCCCGGACCCCACCGTTGGATGAACGCGCCGTGGTACTCCACCCACCCGGGCGCGGGCGGCGCCACCGCCGCCAACGTCGCCGCGGCCCGACCCGCCTCCCGCAGGACCGCCTCGGGCAGCGTCACCGAAGCGTCCAGACGCACATCGGCCGTGACCCGACCGCCGGGGTCGGGAACCGCACCGTGGCGGGCCAGGTGGGCCACCGGGTCGGTGACCGTCATCGCCGGCCGCAGCTCCGACAGCAGCACACCCGACCGCACCAGCGCGGCCAGCATCCGCTCGGCCGCAGCCACCCTGGCCGGCGACGGACCGCCGACCCGCTCCGCCAACACGGCGAACGCGATCGGGCGGGCGGCGGCGGTAATCGCCGCCCGCACCGGCCCGGTCAACCGGACCTCGACGTCCCATCTGCGGTCACCGTCGGCGTGCGCGTAGGGCACCACCCAGACCCCGCCCCGCCGGTACCCCACCGCGTTCGTCACCACCGCCACACCTCGCAGGACGGTCACGTCCTGCTCCGCGCGGGCGGTGATCTCAGCGACGAACTCCCCGTCCGGGCGCACGACCACCCGGTGCGCCCCACCCCACCGCACAGCGGCGTGGGTGCCGAACTCGACCGGCGCCACCCCGGCGAAGACACCGAACGGTGTCGCCCGTGTCGTCCACCGCAGCAGATACCGGACGACCGTCTCCACCAGGCGACGCCACCGGCGACCCGACATCGGATCGCCGGCGACCGCCTGGCCGATCCGTTCGGCGAGCTGCGGCGTGGCGGAGGTGACAGCCGCCGGAAACCCCGGCAACGCCCATACCTGTACCAGCCAAGCCTGCCACCGCTCCGGCTGCTCGGATGTCAGGTCGGGCCAGGCCGGCACGGTCAGCCCGTCCGGGTAGGCGGCGGCTCTGACCAGGGCCGCGCCCGCCGCAGGAACCATGACACACCACCGGAAGAAATTGGGGGCCCGGCGTCCGTGTGGACGCCGGGCCCGAACGGCGTCGAATCCGTGCTACTTGCCGGAGCAGGCGTTCGACCCGGTGTTACCCGAGCCGCAGTTGTCGTCGGTGTTGGTGGCGTACCCGCCCGTGGCGGGGCCGGCGTCGACCAGGGTGATGTCCAGGTCGAACTCCTCGATTTCCGTGGTCTCCACTCGTTTCCCTTCTCATGCGGGGTTGAAGGTGAGGACGACACGGCTGTGCCGCTTGTCCAGCACCGTCCCGGCCGGCAGGTCGCCGTCGGGAGTAGCCGCGGGCAGCACCTGCAACGCCGGGGACGGCTCGCCGCCGTCCACCCAGTCGCGCATGTGCGCCACCATCCGCTCCGCCGCAGCGGCGGCGTCCGGCCCGTGCGCGCACGCACCCACATCGAACCGGCCGTCGGTCCAGGCCAGCGCCGACCGGTAGGAGAAGGTGCCCTCGTGCAGCGCGGCCGGCGTGCCGAACCGCCACGCGGGCGCCACTACGCCCGCGTCGACCGATTCCTGCTGCGCCGACAGCACCACGAACTGATCCACCTCAGCGGACAGATGCACCGCCAGCCACAGATCCAGATCCGCCAGCACGGTACGGGGCGGCAGACTCACCCCTGCCCAGACCTGCTCACGCGGCTGCGGCAGCAACCCGGCGACCGACTCCGCCGTAATCTGCTCGCCCTCATCCAGCCGCAGATGCACCCCGTCGGCGATGTCGACGTACCGCATCTCGTGCGCCCCGGCGCCCTGCATCGCCACGAACCCACACAGACGCTGACTGTGGCTCACCAACCGGTCACCGACCCGACGCAACGCCCACGACCGGGTCATCCCGAACGTCCGCAGCGGCACTACCAACACGCCGTCCTCGGCGAGCTGCGCGATCCACGACTCCGGGACATCCCACGCCCCCGCCGTCACGATGATCAGGTCGAACCGGCGACGCGGCTCGATCAGCTGCTCGGCGTCGGCGCACACCACCGTCACATCGCCGTAGCCCGCCGCCGCCAAACAGGCCACCGCCCGCTCCGTCACATCCGGATCGATGTCCACCGTCGTCACCGAACCCGACGGGCCCACCAGCTCCCGCAGCAACGACGCGTTGTAGCCACCCGAACCGACCTCCAACACGTGCCGACCGAGCAGGCCGCCGTCGAAGGCGTCAGCAGCCTGACCCAGCATCTCCGCGATCAACCACGGCGCCGACACCGAACTCACGGTCTCCGCACCCCGCCGCTTCGTGATGACCGCGTTGTCACCCCGATACGCCTCCTCCAACGCCACACCCGGCGTGTACAACTCACGCGGCACCGCCCGCAACGCCGCCTCCACCTCCGGCCGCATCGTCAGACCCTTCGCCACATGATCAGCGACCAACCCATCCACCATCGCCGCCCGCAGACCCTCGCTGGTCACCATGTCGACACTCATCCGCTACGCCACTCCCCCACCTGTCACGGCCGCCCACCTGGACGACCCGCTGTGTCTGTTGCTGCCCGATCCCGAAGTCAACTCCGGGACCTCCGTCTGAAGCCCCACCGCTCCCGTAGGTCGCGGAGCCCGTGCGCCACAATCCCCAGACGCCGCCGAGACGCTGAATCACTTGAGGTTGGTCGCATCCACTCAACGCCTGAACGTCGATGTCGAACACCCTCGACACGAAACCTCGACAGCCCCGACCGGCGATTGTCCGGGATCTACGCGCCGATCGCGCGACGCGCCGAGCACCCAGCCAAGGATGACCACGCCGCCTACGCCTACCTCGCCGCAGCCGCTGGCTACACCTTCTCACCGAACATCAGGCACGTCACGGGCTGCCTGCGGTCCACGCGAGCGACGGCTGCGCCCGTACGAAGGAACTCGCGGGCGCCACGCGGACGCAATGCGGGCTGATGTCGCGGGCTGCTGCCGCCAGGTGAGTACGGCGAACGCGGCGGCGACGAACCCGGCGAGTGCCGGCCACGGCGGGCCGAAACGGCTGCCGCAGTCCCGGCAGTGGTGGCTGGTGGTGTGGTTCTCGGCCGACTCCTGGAGATCACCCCCGCGTGCGCGGGGGTGATCCCGACGCACCCCGACACGCCCTCGCCGCCGTCAACTGCTCCCAGCGCACGCGGGGGTGATCCCGCCCCGGGTGTACGGCTTCATCGTCTGGGCCGGTCAGCGGCCCCTTCGCCCAGGATGGGATGGCGTACGAGTAGGCAACGTTCAGCTGCGACCAGCTCAGGACGAAAGTGGAGACTTCTCCGGCGCGCTGCAGGCCAACGGTGTAGCTCAACATCCGGCCACAGGCCGCCAACACAGGTTCGGACGAACGCAGGTTCCGGCCGACTCACCGAGCACGAGTAGCCCCGCACTGACGTTCACTATCCACCGCCGTGTTTCGGGCGAGAAGTTGCCGACGATCCTGCCCACCTCCACGTCCGGCATGCCCGGCATCCGCTGCTGTCGAGACTCCTCGACGACGATTCCAGCACGGCCATTTGCCGAGGACACAGACGTCAGCGTCCCTCGACACCTCGCACGTGGACACCCGCTAGACCGCCGAGTAGCCCGGGGGATCTCACCCCCGGGCCCTCACAGAACCGTACGTAACAGTCTCCCGTTATACGGCTCTTGTCGCTCTTGTCACCAGACCGTAGGCGCGTGGGTGACCCACGCCCAGTGGGCGAAGGCCCTCGGGCGTTTCTGGACGGCTCTGTTCCATGCCGAACGGGCTTTCCTCTTGCCCCGCAACCGTTTGTACTTCCGACGGACCCACCGCAACAGGTAGGCGTTGATGCGTTCCAGGAGGGGATACAGGGATGATCGATAGAACGCCCCGTAGTAGTTCATCCACCCCCGCACAATGGGGTTTATCCATTGTGCGAGTTCCGCTTCGGTAAGGCTGGTGCGATGGTGCAGTCGCCATGACCGCACCTGGGAACCGATCTTCTTCAGAGCCTGGTTACTGATCGCCGGGAGGAACGACAGAAACATCACTCCTTCCTTTGTTCTCGCGGATCGCCTCCGAAACCCGTAGCCGAGAAACACAAAGTCGGTGTGTTCGTACGATCCACGCCGATTGTCGTCCTGGCAGTAGACGATCCGGGTCTTTTCCGGATGCAGAGCAAGCCCGACCTCGGTCATCCGTTTCGTGATCTCGGCCAGCACGTAACGCGCCTGCCGTTCACTGACGCAATGCACGACCACGTCATCCACGTACCGCTCGAACCGGACGACGGGGAATACCTTTGTCATCCACGCGTCGAACGCGTAATGGAGGAACAGATTAGCCAGGACCGGTGAAATCGCGGACCCTTGCGGAGTGCCTCGATCTCTTTCTTGAAGAACGCCGTCGGGTAGTTGCAGCGGAGCCTTCAGCCAGCGCTCCACGTACAACCAAACCCAGGGCTTGTCGGTATGCGCAGCGACCGCTTTCAGCAGCAGCTCCCACGAGACCGTGTCGAAGAACTTCCGGATGTCCAAATCGATCACCCAGTCGTTCTGCCAGCACCGCCTCCGGCAGGCAGCTACCGCGTCGGTCGCCGACCGCCCAGGCCGGTAGCCGTACGAGTCCGGATGGAAGATCGGTTCGACCCGCGCTTCCACCTCCCGCGCCGCCACCGTCTGCGCGATCCTGTCCCCGACCGTGGGAACACCGAGCGTTCGCACGCCTCCCCCAGTCTTCGGGATCTCGACCGCCCGCACCGGAGGAGGAAAATACGTCCCTGACGACATCCGATTCCAGATCTTGTAGAGATTGTTTTTCAGATCCTTCTCGAACTCCGCCAAAGACACCGCATCCACCCCCGGCGCCCCCTTGTTCGCTTTCACCTTCTCGTACGCCTCCCAGACAGCCCGCTTCGAAACAACGAACGGCTTGCCTGGTGCTTTCAACTCATCCACACGACTCCTCCCAGCAATCGCCGGTTGATCGGGTAAACCAGCCACGAACGACCCGACCCCTTCGCTCCACCCCCGTTACAGGAGCTTCGTCACTACTACGAGTCGGTCCGCCAGCGCGATCGGCAACGGTACTCAATCCCTCACGGCTTCGGGCCGCCCGGAACGCTCCCTCTCACCCACCAGACCTGCCGTGGGTAGTTTCCTCACGCGCCTTCTCCCGTTCCGCACGAAAGCCGCAGGTCGGGCTCGCGTCGCCTGTATGCCGGACACCACCTGGCCAGTAAACTGGTCCCCGCCAGACTCATCCCGGGATCGCATTGACACCCCGGTTTCGATGTCACCTTCTAATTTTCGACACGTCATCAGCGATTCGCTTTCGCTCGCCTTCCCGACCCCCACCTGACAATCTCGAACGGATTGCCTTTTCCCCATCGTTCACCACAACAGTCTTCAGCTAATGCAGCATGAGGTGGTTTGAAGCCTCCCCCAGCAGGGCGACTCCGAAGGGCCAAACCTTCATCTTCCGTGCAGCATCGCTACCAGACGGACATTCCTACATATTCCTGTCCTTTCGCGTTCGGGACACAACAACGCCGCTCGGTTAAGCCGTTGCGGGGGCGGTCAAGGGTGTGTCGGTCGAACATGGGAAAGCGGAGTTCCTGTAACGAGGTGAGTCACTCCAAGACGCCTCGAGACCAGGAACTCCGCTTTGGTCGATCAGATGCCATAACCGGACGGTGCGGGTAGCCGCAGGTGTGTTCGCGCCGGGTCATCTGGGTGATTTGACCCAGTTCCTGCCCTTCGAGATGGTCGATGAGGTCCTCGCCGCGACCCGTCGTACCCAGCAGCGGGTCCGGCTACTCCCGGCCCGGGTCGTGGTCTACCTCGTCCTGGCAGGCTGCTTGTTCGCCGAACTCGGCTACGGGCAGGTGTGGCGGAAACTGACTGCCGGTCTGACCGGGCTGGATCTGACCGAGCCGTCCTCAGGCACGTTACGGGAGGCGCGTCAGCGGCTCGGGTCGACGCCGTTGCGGGCCTTGTTCGATCTGCTGCGCGGCCCGGCGGTCACCACGGCGACGCACGCCGTGCGGTGGCGGGGCCTGCTGGTGACCGCGACCGACGGGACCACGATGTCGGTCGCCGACGCCGAGGCGGTCCGGGTCCGTTACCACAAACAACGGGGGAACCACGGCGGCGCGGGCTACCCGGCACTACGGCTGAGTGTCCTGCTGACCTGCGGCACCCGCTCGATCATCGACGCCGTGTTCGCTCCACTCGGCACCAGCGAACTCGACCAGGCCCGCTCCCTGGCCCGGAGCCTGGCCGCCGGGATGCTGCTGTTGGCCGACCGTAACTACGCCGCCGCCGACCTCATCCAGACACTCGCCGCCACCAGGGCCGACCTGCTGATCCGCTGCAAGAACGGCCGCCGCCTGCCGGTGATCCGCCGGTACCACGACGGATCCTGGCTGTCGACCATCGGCACGGTACGGGTGCGGGTCGTCGACGCTGAGATCAGCGTCCAGACCATCGACGGCGTCCGCACGGGCAGCTACCGGCTGATCACTACCCTGCTCGACCCACGCACCCACCCGGCCAGCGAACTGGTAAAGCTGTACCACCGCCGGTGGGAGGTCGAAACCGCCTACCTGGAGATCAAATCCAGCATCCTCGGCGGCCGGGTCCTGCGCGCGCGTACTCCCGACGGCATCGATCAGGAGGTCTACGCCCTGCTGGTCGTCTATCAGATCCTGCGTACCGCCATGACCGACGCCACCGACAGCCGGCCCGGCACCGGCCCTGACCGGGCCAGCTTCACCACCGCCCTGAACGCCGCCCGCGACCAGGTCACCCACGCCGCCGGCGTCCTCGCCGACACCGTCATCGACCTGGTCGGTGCCATCGGTCGTGCGGTTCTGGCCCACCTGCTACCTGAGCGTCGGATCCGGGTGAAGACCCGCATGATCAAACGCTCGAACTCCAAGTACCAAGCCCGCGGACCCAACGTAGACCGACGCAGCTACAAAGCCACCATAGCCATCGATATCATTACAAACACTTGCTAACCATCCACCCGCCCTAACCGAGCGGCGTTGCCGCTAGACCAGGCCAAAGTCACACAGCGTCCGCAGCTGAGGTAACCCGGCGTCGAGTATTCGTGTCGAGGCTGTCCGACACCCACCACCTTGCCCAGGCTGTTTGCAGCGGGTCGATCAGCACTCCGCTCGGGCCTACCGCATGCCGCCGACCACGGGCGTCCTTGCGGCGCTCGGGACTACGGCGACCAGCCACGTGCCATCCACGATCGCTGACCACCTCGTCAGACAGCCTGCCGTGCCAGTGCCCCCGTCACCGGCACGGCAGGCCCTACCCATCGCAGCAGCCGAAGAGGTCCTCCATGTTGCCATCCAGCGGGATACCGGCCGCCCTCGCCTCCGCCCCAACCTGCGCGAACGGGCCGGACCGACGCCGATCGGCCGCCGATGTACGCGACCGGCGAGCCGTAGCGCACCGGTCGAGCCCACACTGGACAGGACAGCACCCCCGATGACCGTCTACCGCTCCGGGGCACCTCGGCGGTCGGCGTTGTCGTTGCCGGTTGATCGTCGTCTGTTGGCGGATGAGTTCTTCCTGATGGCGCACCATGACGTGTCGGGTCAGTCGCGGTTGGCGCCGCGGATCGCCGGATTCGGGGTGGCGGCCGCCGTACTGGCGGACCTGGTCGTGGCCGGTGTGCTGACGGTGACACCAGCAGGTCATCTTGCGTGCCCGCCACCGGCGGTGCGGGTGCGCGGGTTCGAACGGCAGGTCGCCGCGTGGGTGGCGGCCGAGCCGGATCAACCGGTCCCGGTCTGGCTCGAGGTTCTCGCCGAGGCGTCGGTTCCCGCCATCGGCCAGCGGTTGGCCGACGCCGGCGTGGTGCGTCCGGTGCGGATCCGGCGGCTGATGACGTCCCGGACGGTGTGGGCGCCGGCGGACATAAACGTGGCGGCGTGGCCGTGGGCCAGGTTGTCGACCCGGATCCGCTGCGGTGAACTGCTGGATCCGTTCGACAGCGCCTTGGCGCGGCTGTGCATCGGCACTGGTGTCGAGGGCCGGTTCCTCGACGGTGAGCCGCAGGCGCGGCAGCGTCTCGACGAGTTGCTGAGTCCGGTGCCAGTACAGGTCGACGCCCTGTTGGTCGAGTTGTCGGCGGCGGTGGGTCGGGCCGTGTTGGGTGGCCGGACCTGACCTCCGTCGACCCGGCTCAGGCGTCTGCCTGAACGCTACCGGCCCGGCTGAACCCCTTCTTCTCGTCTCGCTTGTTCTCCTCGGGAGTGTGTTGTGTCTGTTTCGTATGGTGTGCCGCGTCCGCGTCCGCGTCGGGGTGGGGTCGCCGCCGTCCTGGCCAGGTCGCGGCTCGGGGTGCCGCAGGTGGTGTTCTTCGTGTTGGCGGCCGCGGCGCCGATGACGGTGGTCGCGTCGGCGGTGCCGACGGCGTACGCGGTGACCGGCCTGTCCGGGGTGCCGGTCGCCTACGCGGCGACCGCCGTGGTGATGGTGGTGTTCGCGGTCGGCTACGTCGCGATGTCGCGGCATGTCGTGAATGCCGGGTCGATGTACTCCTACGTCGCCCACGCTCTCGGGCCCGCCAGCGGTGTGGCGGCGGCGTTCGTGGCGGTCGTGGCCTACAACCTGATGCAGATCGGCTTGTACGGGGCGTTCGGTGTCGTCGCGGCCGCCGCCGCGTCGGCGGTGGCCGGCGTCGGCGTGCCGTGGTGGGCGTGGGCCCTCGGAGGCTGGCTGCTGGTCGCTGTTCTGGGGTTGGCGCGGGTCGACCTCAACGGCCGGGTCCTGGGTGTGCTGCTGGTGGCGGAGGTCGCCGTGGTGGTGCTCTTCGACGCGGTGATGGTGGTCGCTGACCCTGCTGGTGGGGTGGTGTCGCTGCACGGGTTGGAGCCGTCGCATCTGGCGGTGCCGGGGATGGCGGCGATCCTTGTCGGCGGGATCGCCGGCTACGTCGGCGTCGAAGCCACCACCGTGTTGGCGGAGGAGACCCGCGACCCGCGGCGGACGGTCGCCTACGCCACCTACATCGCGATCGCGGTTACCGCGCTGTTGTATGCGGGGTCGGCGTGGGCGATGCAGGTCGCGGCCGGCTCCGACCGGGTCGTCGACGAGGCTGTCCGGCACGGGCCGGAGTTGATGTTCGTCCTGGTCGACGGCCACCTCCCACGCCTACTCGTCGACGTCGGCCGGTTGTTGTTGGTGACGAGCCTGTTCGCCGCCCTGCTGGCCTTCCACAACATGGTCGCCCGCTACCTGTTCGCGCTCGGCCGCGAACAGGTCCTCCCCGTCGCGTTGGGCCGTACGAACGGGCGGACCGGGGCGCCGAAACTCGGCTCTCTGACCCAAACCGCCATCGCAGGTCTGGTCATCGCCGGATACGCGCTGGCTGGGCTTGATCCGATCACGCATCTGTTCTTCTGGTTGACCGTCACGGGCGGCCTCGGGGTGCTGATCCTGATGACCGCGACCAGCCTCGCCGTGCTCGTCTACTTCCGCTCCGACCGGCGGGGTGAGAGCCGTTGGTCGATCGCGTTCGCCCCCGGCATCGCGCTCAACCTGCTGGTGTTCATTCTCGGCGGCACCCTCATCGGCTTCGGCGACCTCCTCAACGTCCCTGCCGGATCGGCTGCCCGGTGGACGCTGCCCGGCCTGTACGCCGCCGCCATCGCCTGCGGTGTCGGCTGGGCCGCTGTGCTGCGCGTGAAACGGCCGACTGTCTGGGCGTCCGTCGGCGCGGGAGCCGACGCCGTCATCCACCCCACCGCCCTACTTCGTCAGGAGACCCGCCGGTGACCACCGCCTCCACCACCCTGATCCGTGTCGCCGACCGCAACGACATCAACCCACTCACACCCGTCCTGGTCGACGCGTTCGTCGACACCCCCGACGCCTCCTGGCTCATCCCCGACCCAGACGAACGCCGACGGATCTACCAGCAACTCTGCCCGGCGATCCTCACCCACGGCATCACCGCCGGCACCGTTTACACCAGCGACGACCACGCCGGCGCCGCGCTGTGGCTGCCCCACACCGTCGCCCACAGCCCTGACCCCCACCACGCCGCCACAGTCGACCGCGTCACCGGCCCACACGCTCCACGGTTCGCCCGCCTCGCCGCGCTGCTGCACAACCACACCCCGCCCCGCCCGCACACCTACCTCGCCTACCTCGGCGTCGCCCCCGACCGGCAACGCCACGGCACCGGCACCGCTCTCCTCACCCACCGGCACGCCACCTGCGACACCGCCGGCACCCCCGTCCACCTCATCGCCACCACCCCCGACGCCCGCCGCCTCTACCAACGACTCGGCTACTACGACACCACCCCCACACCGGTACACCTCCCCGACGGCGGACCACCCCTGTGGCCCATGTGGCGCCAACCCCACACCCACACCAACACCCGCAGGGAGCGGTGATGACGGTTCTCCTGCACACCCCACCCGTCCCCACCGAGTCCCCCACCTACCGAGGCACCCCGACCGTCCTGGACACCAACCGGCCTGCCCTCGCCCGGCTGGTGAACTACTGGGCCGGCGGCAAGGACCACTTCGCCACCGACCGCCACCTCGGCGACCAGATCACCCAAGCCCACCCCGACCTGCCCTCCAGCTACCAGGCGGCACGCCAGGCGGCCGCCCGTGCCGTCACCGCCCTCGCCGCCAGCGGAGTACGTCAGTTCGTCGACCTCTGTCCAGGGTTGCCCGACCCGGACGGCACCGACACCCACCTCATCGCCCAACACACCGCCCCGACCAGCACCGTCGTGTACGTCGACCCGGATCCCCTCGTCCTGGCCCACTGCCGCGCCCTGCACATCAGCCACACCGCCGGAACCGTCACCATCATCGACGCCGACCCCACCCAGCCAGCGAACCTCGCTACCGCCGTCACCAACCATCTGGACCTCACCGCGCCGGTCGCCGTCCTGGCCACCAGCCTCGTCCACCACCTCGACGACCACCTCCTCCACAACCTGGTCACCCAGCTGGCACGACGCCTACCCGACGGCAGCCGGATCGTGGTCACCACCCACACCATCCGCCGAGGCGACGACCGCCTCCGCCAGGTCCAGCATCGATTCACCCGCGCTGGGATTCCGTACCACCCGCGTACCCCCGCCCAGATCGCTGACCTTCTCCACCGTTGCGGCCTGACCCCGTCGCCTCATGCCGGTACGCCGCCGACCGCGCCCACCCGGCCAGCCCTCGACGACGGCCGCAGCCCGTGCGTCGACGTCCAGACCGGTCAGATCAACAGCCACACCCCGACCCGCCACCCAAGGCACCGCTGATGGCCGGCGACATCCGTCTGACCAGCACCGCAGGCGTCGCCCCAGCCGAGGTGCCGCAGATCATGCGGCCACTGCACGGAGCCGAGCCCATCGACGCGGCACTCGCCCACGGCCGCCACCGGCTCACCGCACACGCCAGCGGCGTCGATGTCGACACCGTCACCGATCAGGGCGTCCCCGACGCCCAGCTGATGCAGGTGGTCCGCCCCGCCCCCGCCGCCGGCGACAGCCCACCCGACGGCCCCTACAGCGATGCCGCCCTGCCCGGCATCCTCGCCAGGCACCAGACCAGCGCCGCCATCCACCCACAGGACGCATCACACCCGCAGACCCGTGGCACCCGGCAATCACCCCGCCGACAGGCGAGCCCGTGACCGGCCCCTCCGCCGTCGCGGTCGGCATCCTCCTGCTCGCCATCGCCGTACTCCACGCCGGCAACAGCGCGACCTGGGCATACACCAAATACCGGGCCAGGCGGCTCCTCACCGCAGGACTCCTCATCCTCACCGCCGTCGTCATCCTGCGCCACACCACCACAACCGAATAGCCAGCCAACCCCTCCACGCTCCAAAGGACCCGAAACCCCCGATGCACCACCACCCGCCACCGGCGCCGACACCCGGCCGGCCCGCAAAGAAGTGCCCCCGCGCCACCGGTGACAACCGGACCGCGTTGACCGCCGCCCTCACCAGGCGACACCAGGACGGTCACTCCATCCGCCGCATCGTCCGCGACACCCGCCTGTCCCACAGCTACCTGCGCCGCCTGCCACCGGACGCCGACGTGACCATCACCCAGGACCCGACCGACGCCACCACCCCAGGCGACGCACGACGCCCGCAGGCGCGGTCCACCCTGCCAGCAGCCACGCCGGAAGCCACCCCGTGATCGCCCTCGCCGCCGTCATCATCCCGCTCACCTTCGCCGTACTCCACGCAGGCGACAGTCTGACCTGGGCATACGCCAGATTCCGGGTCAGCTGGCTCCTCACCACCGGACTCCTCATCCGCGCCGCCGTCGTCGTCCTGGGTCATCTGGGCGGACCCGAATGAACCCACCTCCACCCGCACACCACACCGCCCGGGCGCCACCAGCACCGCCCGACTGCCCACCACCCGCGCCCCAACCCACCCGACCAGGAACCATGACTCCCTACCTGAAGATCACAACCCGCCGACCGTCGACGCCGGCCCGTCATCCAGACCCCGGTCACCCCCTTCACCCACCCCGCCACCGGCCGCCGCATCGTGGTCGTGTCCACCGCGCACTACGGCGAAGCCGGCTACTACCACACCCTGCTCGACGACATCACCACCTCCATGAACGACGGCTTCACCGTCCACTACGAGAACGCCAACCACCAACGACCCGACGACCAACCCACCCCAACCGAACAAACCGTCCTCGCCGACCTCGCCACCATGCGCGAACTCGCCACGCTACGGATGTCGGCACTCGGCTGGATCCACCAACCCACCCTGCTGCACCACCCCGCCTGGCAGCGACACGACCTCACCGACCTCGACATCATCCGCCAGATCGGAACCGAGACGATGCGCCGCTACACCAGCCGCCGGATCCGGTCACTCACCTGGCCCGACCATGAGCCCTGGCGACTCGCCCGACACCACGCCATGTTCACCGCCGGCAACCGCATCGTCATCCGCCTTCCACCACCCGACCCCGCCCGCACCACCCATGCTGACCCGTTCACCCAGGTCCTGCTCCACAACCGCACCCACACCGCTGTCACAGCGGCCACCGCCACCACCGACAATCTCGTCATGATCTGGGGAGCCCGACACCTCCCCGGCATCACCACCGCCCTCGGCGCAGCCGGCTACCGACCCGACCACGACCAACAGCGGTGGCACACCATCGGACACCTCCCACCCATCGCCGCCAACATCGCCCGGTACCTCCTACGCCGGCCACCCGCACCCCACCCCCGCTACTACCAGTCCGACAACGCCAGCACCCGCGACCCCAAGCCCTGAACCACCACCACGACCGGCCACGTCGCCGGTCGCCCTCTCGACCATGACGCCCTCGCCCAACCTGCCGATATGCTGCACCCGGGCGGCGCGGCACCATCTCCATGTCGATCTCCCGCAAGAGTCGACCGCGCCGCCCCGCACCAACCCGGCGGCATCCACATACCGCCGATCTCGTCGTGTCCGCCGCCGCTCACGCGAGGATGGTCCGGTGGACGAGTTCGTTGACCTTCGCCGGGAGGTGGATCGGCTACGGGCGGAGAACGCCCGGCTGGCCCGGCTGCTGGACCTACACGGCCAGAACACGATGCCGCGACCGGAGCAGCTGTCCGCGCCGGTCGCGGCACCGGGGCTGGTCACCATGGCATCGTCGACGGCGGACAAACTGGCGCTGTTCAGCGACCGGTTCCAGGCCCGAACCGACGTGTACGCCGTACGGTGGGAGAACGCCCGTACCGGCACCGCCGGCTGGATGCCCGCAGTCGCCGGCGGCTGGCGCAAGGGCATCGACCGACGCGGCGCCGGGCCAAGCGGGTCGCGAGATCGTGCCCACCCTGCTTATCGGGCACAGCCGTAGCGGCTCTCACTGGATGCGGCGGTCCCCGCCCTTTATTTTTGCTCCTGTAGCGGCATGATTACCGAATGGCTCGCAGGTGGCGTCGACCGCTGTACGCGGTGTTCGGCCTAGCCGCTCTGACGCTGACCGTCGCCCTCGGGACGCGGTTCGGCTGGTGGCGGGCGTTCGGTGATCCGCAGAAGGGCGCCTGGCCATGGATCGAGGCCGCCAGCTGGATCGTGGCATCTGCTTCCGGCCTCGCCGGCATCGGCGTCGGCGTCGCGTCCCTTGTGGTAGCGCTGCGTTCGACGCGGAACCAGGCCGACCGGCCAACGGCGGCACCGCAGCCACGGGCCGACAGGACCGCTGCGGTACCGCAGCCAAGGCGAGACCCTCTACTTCTGGACCGCGACAGCGAGTATGAGCGCCTCCGCGAACGGCTGACAGAAGGCCCATGGGGCGTCGTCGCCGTCACCGGTCCTCCCGGCATCGGTAAGACCAGACTGGTCGACGCTGTGCTCGACGACGTCATGCACGCCGACAGGACCGTGCAGGTGTACAAGCATGAGGCGGAGCCGTACGGCCGACTGGACGCGCTCACGCTCATCGCGGATATTGAGGGCCGGCACGGCAGGCCCGCCGTGCTCCGGCCCGGCGAGCCGCTGCTCGGCCGCCTGGAAGCGGCGCTGGAGGGGACGGAGCAGAGTCACATCATCATCGTCGTCGACTCCGCCCAGCACTTGGTCGTCCCGGGCGAGCGCAGGTTCGTCGACCTTCAGCTCGACGAGGCACTGGACGCGTTCGCCACCAACCATCGGCACCGCGTGGCGGTGGTGCTCCTCAGCCGGGACCCGCTGGAGGCCGGGGCCGGAGGCGTCTGGTCCACGGCCGATCCACCGATTGCTCTGGGCCGCCTACCGAAGCAGGACTTCACCAGCCTCCTGCGCGCCGCCCTGGGCAAGCGGGGCCAACTCGGGCCGACAGATTTGTCCTCGGCGGACCTGACCATGCTGTACCGGAAGCTGCATGGAAATCCGCGCTGCGCCCAGCTGATGCAGGCGATTGTCATGCACTCCGAGCCCGCCGTCGGCATGGCGTCCCTCCGCGCGAGCGTCGCGCAGATGGAGTCGTCGGACGTGCCGCGGCGCCTCGCCGACCTCCTGTTCCAGCATCTCCCCGACCCCCGCCGCCGCGTCATCGAGGCGCTCGCCGCCTTCGCGACACCAGTCGACGCCGCCGCTGTGGCGGCCGCGCTGGCCAACACGCCCAACCGGCGTGATGTCGAGGCCATCCTGGAGGTGCTGGCCAAGAGCGAGTTCGTCACCGCGACGCACGGCGGGCGCTACCACCTGGAGATGACTGACGTTGACGCGTTGCTGCCCCGAGACGCCGGTGAACGGCGAGCCCTGCTGCGCCGCGCCGCGGACGTGCTGGGCCGACAGCGCGTGACCGAGCCTTCCAGTATCGACGACCTTAATATCCACTTTGCTCAACTACGCGTACTGCTCAGGAGCCACCGGTATCCGGTAGCGCACGAAGTGATCGAGCTGACCGCCGACATCCTGAACCGGTGGGACTGCGGCACCCTCCTCCTCGACCAACGCGTGAAGGTCTGCGGCAAGCTCGGCGATCCCACGTTGGAGATGGCCAACGACAACGTGCTGGGCGACCTCTACGGCCGACGCGGCGACTTCGGCCGGGCCAACCAGGCCTACGGCCGTGCGCTGGACCGAGCCAACGAGATCGGCACGCCCGAGATCCGCACCAGGATCCGCGCCAACCTCGGAGCGATGTACTGGCAGAACAACGACGCGGATAACGCCTACAACTACTACGAACAGGCGCGGTCGGAAGCGGAAGCGCAGGGCGCGTTGGTGGTGTTGATGGGCACGCTCGAAGGCCTGGCCAACTGCCACCGACGCTCGGGACAGTACGATCAGGCCTTCCGCCGAGCGGAGGAGGCACTCGCCATCGCGGCGCGCCCCGACTTCGTGGACGCACCCGGCGCCGCAGACGACGGCTACGCGCGAACGGTTCGCATCGTGTTGCGGCTCGCCCGCTGGCATACCGAGATGAAGAACACCGACCGGGCCGAGAAGTACATCGAGGACGCCCAGCTAATGGCGGCATCCCGCCTGGACGATTGGCAGATGCCCGCCTGCCAGGATGCCCACGCCGACCTCCTGCTCGCCAAGGGCAGCCTCAGCAAGGCGATCGAGATGGCGACGGACGCGGTCGAGCAGGCGGTGCGGGTGCACGATCCGGTAACCATCCTGCAGGCCCGCACCACCCTCGCCATGGCGTATCTGACAAAGGACGAGATCCCGGCCGCCAGGAAGCACATCGAGAAAGCGGGCCGGTACCGGCGGGCGGGGAAGGCCCTCATCGTGCTCGCACTTCAGGCACTCACGACCCGACAGTCGCATCATCCTGCCGCCCGGCAGCTCTTCGACGACCTCGCCGAGCAGGCACGCAAGCGAATCGACCGGAACGCAAAAGACTTCGGAGCGCACCACATGCTCGGATTCGCCATCTGTGGCCAACGCCTGGACACGACCGAGTCCCTCCGCCCCGCCCGCGACGAGTTCACGGTAGCCAACGACCTGACCAAAGCGGCCGCACCGTACCTCCGTGAACGGATGCGGATGCTCGTGAACCGCCTCGACAGTTGCGCTCAGCGGCCCGGCCGGCTGCGGCCTGTACTCGACGCCCTAGCCGACACCGGGTCACGGCCGGCAGGCTAACCAACCGGCGGCGAGAGAAACCATCCAAGCTCCTGCGCCCGCAGCACGGCCTGCGTCCTCGTCCGCACGCCCATGTCCCGGTACAGCGACCGCAGCATCCGGAACATCGCACGCTCCGAGTAGCCGACCTGGCCAGCCAGCTCAGCCACCGTCGAACCAGCCGCGAGCTGGCGCAACCACGACAGCCGATCATCCGCTTTCAGGTCCAGCGAACCACCACTCGGGAGGCTCGCACTGGCCAGCGCGGTGAGCACCTCGACGGGCAGCACGGCTTGACCGCCGGCGGTGGCCTCCACCGTCCGCAAGACCTCCTCTCCTCCGCAGCTGCGGGACAGCACAGACGTCGCCCCGGCCCGTATCGCCCGGACACCGGCCATGCCTAGCGTTCCCTCACCTGCCTGCTCCTCCAGCAGCGCCATGACGCGGGCGGACCCGGCATCGTGCAGCGCGCCGAGCAGCTCCCAGCCCTGCTGGGACGACAGCGTGACCATGACGACCGCGCCCTCGCGGGAACTCGCCCACGCCAGGACATCCTCCGGTGTGTCAACTCGGTGACCGGCAGCGGACAACACCGTCGCCACGCCTCGCCGGAACATCGGAAGCGGATCGACGACCGCGACATGCAGGACCACCGGCAAGAGCTAAGCACCCACAGCCGAAGAACAGCCGGACCGCCGCGCGCAGGCAGGGTCATGCCGCGTTCCACGTCACGATCACGCCGCAGCCTGGCATGGACCGGCATCGAAACTTGCACCTAGCGTGGTCACTGGATTGCCGACCCGGAGGTTTCCATGGTCCATGACGACGACACCAGCGAGCCGGTGCATAACGTCATCCGCGACAGCGATTTCGCGCCGGTCGAGCGACCCGCCGATCTAACGAACGGCAGATACGACTTCATCAAGCACATCGTGGTCAACGAGCCGAGCTGGTGGGCACGGCGAATCCATGAGTGGATCTGTGAGGAGAGAAACAGACACGACATCACCCTCGCGATGATCCACTACGTGCTGAAGCGGGAGCGTCCCGCGATACGGTCGAATATCGCTCGCCATCCGGCCGCTCGGCGGCCAGGTACCAACATTTAAGATCCGGATCTCGGTCGATCAAGGTTTCGCGAAATTGAGTTATGCCCGTTTTGGGTAAATTCTAAGAGTTGTACGTTTCGATACAGTTCTCGGCTGCTCCAAAGCAATCGAGGTAACGCCATCCAGGCGGAGGAGGGAGGACGGTGTTGCGGTAAAGCTGCTATGGTCTCGGGTCCAGCACCGCTGCGGATCTGGCTGCTTCCTCGCAGCAGGCAACGTCGCAGAATCAGTGGCCCTTGCTCTTAAGCGACCAGTACCCGCAAGTCCACGCCGCTGCCCGTTGCCGGTTCCGCCCGATGGACGCGAAGGCCGATCATGACCTAGGCGGTCTAGCCTGGGACCCCAGCCAGCGGCTGGATGGGCGAGGTTTTATGGCCTCTTCGCTCCGACGAGAGCAGAGAGAATGCCGACTGTCAGGGCAACGCCCCCCGACACGGCAAGCCAGGCCAGCCAAGCACCGCCATCGGTAGCCCCGTAGCCACAAGCGGCTAGGGCAAGCGCTCCCAGGCCACCGATCCCCAGACAGCCAGAGGCAGACGGCTGAGGCTGCCGGGAAATGGCGGTTGACTGAAACGTCGGGCTGCGCTGCTCTGCGGCAACTGATGCATCCTGCGGTGCGGGAACCGCCCCCGCCCGCGCGTCCCGCTTCTGACGCAGATTCTGGAACATCTCGCCTTCTTGAAAGGGGTGATACTCAGAGGAGACATGCTCGACGACGGGCGGTGACGGATTGTCCGATCCCCTTCGCTGCTGCCGAGCCGCAGACGAATACCCTCTGGGCTGGGCGCCGGGTGGGCTTTTCTGGTTGGTTCCTGTCGCCGACGCCTCGCTGGTCCGGCTCTTTTGCCGCTGCCGTGGCGGCTCTGTCGGACTCGCTGCGGGATGGGAGCGCCGCTCGCCCGTGCGGCTGCCATCCCTGGCAGATTGGAAGATCAGCCGAGCAGCGCTACTGACAGGCGTGATCATTCCATCAGCCGGAGAGTAGACGAAGGCAGCCATCCCGACCTGCTCGGCGTAAGCCAACGCGGCCTGCGTGTAGCGGTTGTTCACAAAGAAGTAGAGCGTGCCCGGACGGTTCGCTCGCGCGCCCGCGAGTTCGCGGAGCGGCCGTGGACCGACTGGCTTTCCGTACCATTTGACCTGCGCGAAGGCGCCCATCGCGATGGCGTCGATGCCTCCGTCAGCACCCGGCTTCGTCGGATGGGCATCAGGATGGCCGAGCCACTTCATCCACGCCACGGCGTTCGCCTCGGCGGCGGCCCAATCTTCGACCTGTTGCGGCCGGGGCGCACCCTCCGGTCGGCCCTCCATCCCGCCCCTCTCCTATGCTGATCGCGGAACGGTAGCAGGACGCCGATGGTCGCGGCTGCCCTCCTCGGTCTACGGCCGTTTGTGGGGCCTGTATGGTGTCAAATGGGGTTCCGGTCGTTGACCTGCGGATTCGCAGGGCTGCCCATACTCGTTGATCAACGCATGGACGACCGTCCTTGCCGGCACTCGGACGGCACCCAGATCCGTCTTATCGCGACCATCCGTAACGCGTACGCGGACTTCGTCAGATCTCCCGTCAATCTTGGACAGACTCGGCTCGCCCGTGGTTGGCGTCGCGCTGGTCGACGAAGAGCAGCTGCGCCGCCAAGCGCACAACGTCGTCGTCGATATCGTCACTTGCCCACTTGTCGAGCGGCACGGCTTCGGGAAGCTCGGCATGAACGGCATCAACCGCAGCCTGGCTCTCCTTCCATCGCTGGATCTCGTCCCACGCTTCAATGTCACTGGTCGACATGGCTCTCGTACGCTGCCATACCGTCTCCTCGGATGCCACGGAGGTGCCGCCACCGGGCTTCTGACGGACGGCCCGCCTCTACCAGGCCAGGTGGAGGCCGACGACAACGGTGCCCTCAAGGTATTGGCAGGATGCGGTGGTCAGGCAGGGCGGGTGGGTTCGCCCCGAATGGCGGGCGCTTGATCACGTGTCCTCATCTAGCCGCGAGGGGCGCGGTCGCCGCTCGGCGCGTTGTTCGTCAGCTGCGGGGCCCTGAGGCAGTATTGCCGGGCTTCGCGCGCGACCGAGGTGACGGCGGACAGCGCCGCTGGCATGGTCGGCGGTCGAGGTGGGCCGACGGCCCGACGACGGTGCTGAAGACGGTCCGGTCGCTGTCTGACATCCTTCGCAGTCATGCGGATCGTGCTCCAGCGGGGCGACCTGACCGACCAGGGCGTCGATGCGATCGTCAACCCGACCAACGGCAGACTCAGAGGAGCTGGTGGTGTCGACGCGGTGGTCCACCGACGGGGTGGTCCGGCGCTGCGCGCCGACTGCCGGACGCTGCTCGCGGGCCGCTACGGCGACGGGCTGCCGGTCGGGCAGGCGGTAGCTACCACCGGCGGCAATCTCCCGGCCCGCTGGGTTATCCACACAGTCGGACCGGCGTACTCGCCCTCCGAGGATCGCACCGCGTTGCTCGTGTCCTGCTATCGGCAGAGCCTGCAGGTCGCGGACGCCCTCGGCGCGGTCACGGTGTCGTTCCCGGCGATCTCCACCGGTGCTCACCGGTGGCCGGTCGAGGATGCCGCCCAGATAGCGATCGGCGCGGTGCGAGGCAGCGCTACCGGAGTGACCGAGGTGCGGTTGTGTTGGCCAGCGAGGACGTTCATGCGGCGTTCCGCGCCGACCTTGGACCCACCGATGAGGAGATCGCGCTCGCTCTTGCCGCGCATCCTGCCGTCCGATGGCGGAAACTGTTCGCGCTGGCCGACCGGCTCACCCCGCAGGATCTGCGAGTGGAGTGGACTGGTGGCGGCGATCCCGAGTCGGGTGTGTTCCTGCTCCACCACCCGGACTACAGCCCGCTCGTCCGAGAAGTCATCACGATGTTGAGCGAACTCGATGTAGTGGTGCCGTTCAACTGGTCTGACTGGCACACCTCCACCCCGCTGTTCCCGGAGGCGACCGGGTTGGCCGAGGCGCCGGTGGCCGACGCGGCCCGGCTGGCCACGACGTACATCCGCGGCGAACGGTTCGGTGACGGCGCGACCCAGCAGGCCCTACAGAACGGCGCGCTGCTCGCAATCCTCGCCAGGCTACGCCGATGGTTCGAGACCGAACGTCCCGAAGCCTGACATGACCCGACCCCTTCCAACGTCGTTGGACGCAGCTAAGTCCACTGCGTACCTATCTGGCGATGCGGGCAGCGCGATGCTGTCCTTGTACCTGCCGAGAATGTCATCCGGGCAGCTCAGGCAGCATGTTCGTACTCGTGGAGGAGGCTGCCGAGGCAGTCACGTCGGTGGATTTCAGGCGGGCGAGACAGTTTGGGTCGGTGATCGGTTCGGGCAGTGGCGCGAGTGGCCGGACGTTGGCGATGCCCTGATGAGGGCGATGCTCGTTGTAGAAGACCTCGTATTCGCAGAGCGCGTGCCGCAAGTGCAGCTGGTTGAGAATCAGCGTCCGGCCGAGGAGTTCACGCCGGCAGGTCCGGACCCAGCGTTCCGTCACCGCGTTCATCCCGGGTACCCGGACTCCGCTGAGGACCATGTCGATACCGGCGTCGGCGAAGACGGTGTCGAACAGGACCGGGAACTTGCCGTCCCGGTCCCGGATCATGTATTTCACCTGGCAGCCGGCGTCTTCCTTGCTGGTGTTCGAGGCCAGGCGCAGGACCAGCCGGCGGATCGACCGGACGGTTCGTGGCCGCCCGGCCTGGCGGGGCCGGGAACGGCGGGCGATCAGGTCCCGGTGCCAGCGCAACACGGTATCCGGGCGCACCAGCAACCGCAGATGGTTCAGCGCGGACGGCGCCGACAGCGGGCGTCTTGCGGCTTGCTCCGTCAGGGGACCGTGCCCGGCGGCTGGGATACTGACGCGGTGCCCACCGATCCCGGACCGCAGATTAACACCAGTCTCGTGAGCCGGTACGCCGACCTGCGCAAGCAGGTCGGCGGGATGACTGAGTCGGTACGCGGGATGCGGTTCAACAGCCTGCTCGCCGACGCGTTGGTTCGCGACGGGATCGACGCCGAGGCCGATCAGCGGGGGCCGCACGGCGAAGTCGACGTCGCGTTCTGTTACGGCGGCACCTGGTGGCTGCTGGAGGCGAAGTGGTACGCCGACCCGATCACCGACGAGCCGCTACGCCACCTGAGTGATGTGCTGACCGAGCGGCTACCGGGCACCATGGGCATCCTCGCCTCGTGGTCGGGGTTCGCCGCCAGCGCGCTACGCCGCGCCGAACGATCCCGCGACGTCGTACTGCTCGACCGCACCCACGTGGAAGCGTTGATCAGCGGTACCGTGTCCGGACCCGAACTAATCGACGCTGTGAACCGGTCGCTGTCGGTGTTCGGCCACCCGAGCCTGCCGTTGGCGGCGCTTCTGCGCCCACGACGCCCGGACCCGGCACCGCTATGGTCGGGTGCCCCCGATGGCTTCACCCCGGCTGCCGTCGCAGCACCCGGCGCGGTAGATCCCACCGTGACCGCCTACGGCGCCACGATCGCCGGCATCACCGCCGACCACGGCCGACTGCTCATCACCGTGGACGACGGCATCATGAACCTCGCCGTCGGTCGCCGCGCCCAGCCTCGCCGGCGTCTAGAACTCACCGACTGCGTCGGCAGCCCGTTAGCCACGACCGATGGTGACCTCTTCGTGGTCCGCAACGGCGGGGTGCTGCGCCACCGGCAGGACGCCTTGGAAGTGGCCGCAGGCGGCTTCACCCGCCCGCCGATCATCGTCCCCGGCCCGCACGGCACGCCGTGGCTGCTGGACCGCGACACGGTCGGCTGGCCCGGCACCGAGCACGCCAGCCTGGTGCAGATCGGTGACCACCTCGGCGACCAGCAGCGATGGCCCGCAGGGCTCCCGGCGGGCGTCTATCAGGCAGCGTGCTGGCTGCACGAACGCACATTCTTCGTGCTCGGCGACGGGCACAGCGCGATCACCGACGTCGACACCGGCGAGCACCGGTGGATCGAGACCCCGGTCGGCCGGCCACACGGCCTCATCCGTCTCGACGAGCGCCACGTCCTGATCGTCGGTGCCGATCGCCACGTCCTCATCACGGTCCTCGACACCGCCACCGGGCAGGCGACCGAACCCACGCCGATCAACCTGACCGGCCCGGTGCGCGGAGCGGCGCGAATCCGCGATGCCCTGATCATCCTGGCCGGCGCACCTGTCGACCACGCCACCGTCGTGCCGGTAGTCGCTCGACTTGACCTGCCCAGCCTGGTTTAGTTCCCACCCGACAACCGGCGCTGATGACTGCACGGTCACGCCCTCGCGAGCGGGCCGCCGCCTGTCCGACGAGGCGGGCTGGGTACGCGCGAGCGGGATCACCGCCCTGCCCGGTACCGTAGTTCGGGCCCTGCTTTTCCCTTGTCCTGTGGACAGACCAGGCGGACCCGCAGGGCAGAGATTTCGTGGTCCTGCTTCTGTATCAGCTGGCCGCGGAGGCGATGAGGTCACGCGCCCCGGCCCGCAGCAGGGCGTCGGCGACTCGGCGTCCCAGGTCGTCGGCGTCCGAGTGGGGTCCTCGCATGATCGCGGTGACCTGCTTGGCGCCGTCGGGGCTGTAGACGGCACCGTGCAGTCGTACCGCGTTCGACTCGACCTGGGCGAGCCCGCCGATCGGGCTGTGGCAGTGACCGGTGAGCGCGCGGAGCATGGCGCGTTCGGCGGTGGCCGCCAGCGCGGTGGCCGGGTCGGTCAGCTGGGCGACGAGGCGGGTGGTCGCGGTGTCGCTGGTGCGGGTGGTGACCACGATCGTGCCGGCGCCGACGGCGGGCAGCATGTCCTCGACCGGCAGCACCTGGGTGATCCGGGCAGTCTGGCCGATGCGGCGCAGCCCGGCGACGGCGAGGATCATCGCGTCGCACTCGCCTAGGTCGAGCTTGCGCAGTCTGGTGTTCGTGTTACCGCGAACGGCGGTCACCCGTAGGTGTGGCCAGCGGGCGGTAAGTTGGGCGCGGCGGCGCGGCGAGCTGGTCGCCACGGTCGCGTCGGCGGGCAGGTCGTCGAGCGTGCCGCCGTGGCGGGACACCACCGCGTCGTGCACATCCTCGCGCGGCAGGTAGGCGGCGATCGTCAACCCCTCGGGCAGGGCGACGTCGCCGGGGTCGGGTAGCCGGAGCGCATTGCTGCGCCCCGGCCCCCTCAGAACCGTGCTTGCCACTCGTCGCGGCACACGGCTCAAGCGAGCCACGGAGGGCTGCTCAGCCGAGCTTTGCTGCCCTCCCACGTTCGCGGGCCAGGTGGCCGCGATGGCAGGAGGTGTGCACGAGGTGGGTTCGAACGTCACCTGCTGGGCTCCGCCCGCCCCGATAGACGAGGTAGTCTCGCGCGATTGCCTTGCGGGCAACCGCCAGCCACCATCGTTCCCATTCCGCGGGTCCCTGTGGCGGCTGCTCCGGGGTTAGTAGGTGCTCGCCGCACAGTGCGCAGCGTCCGTCCTGGCGGTCGAGCGCGCGGAGCGTGTAGTCGTCGAGCGGCGGTTTGACGCGCCGTCGTCGCTTCTTCCAGTAGTCGGCAAGGGTCGGGTCGTCGGGTGACGCTCCGCCCTTGACCATGGTGTGGCGTTCAATCGGCGTCCAGGAGAACTTCAACAGGTAGGCCCCGGTGTCGTGGTTGCCGAACACCCAGCGGTCGTTGCGGAACTTGTTGAACCTGCCGTAGTGCCGGTCCACGATCCATCGGGTGGGCCTGTTGCGGTGGCTGCGGCGCGCCCAGCTGTAGGTGAGGTGCCACATGTAGTTGTCCAAGGCATTGAAAGTCTTGGACGACACCACCGTCCGGTAGTATGCCGACCATCCCCGGATGATGGGGTTGAGCCTGGCCATGACGGCTGCCGAATTTGAGCCGCGCAGCGTGCGCATTTCCTCGGCGAGCCGTCCCCGGAGTCTCTTGATCGCTTTCTTGCTCGGTTTGATCAGCAGCTTGTCGCCCGTGTAGCGGCGGACATTCATGCCCAGAAAATCGAACCCCTCGGAGGCGTGGACGATGGTCGTCTTCTCCTCGTTGAAGCTGAGCCCACGGGGCGTGAGCCACGTGGCGAGCCGCGCCTTGACCTCTTGTGCCTCCTGCAACGATTGGCAGCAGACCACCAGATCGTCGGCGTACCTGATCAATACCGGGCTGTCGCCCTTGGCCGCTCCGGCCCGCGTTCTTGCTGTGCTGTAGCGGACCCCAGCGACCTCCTCCAGCCCGTGAAGTGCGATGTTCAGCAGCAGCGGCGAGATGACGCCGCCCTGCGGGGTTCCCTCCACCGTCGGGGCGAACCCCTTGCCCGGCTCGAACACGCCTGCCTTCAGCCAGTGCCCGATCATGTCCCGCGCGGGGAACGATCCGATCATCGACATCAGGTGATGGTGGTCGATCAGGTCGAACGCCGCAGCCAAGTCCGAGTCGAGGATCCACAGCCGCGTCGAGTTCTTCCGGCACAGCGTCTGGAAGATGGACTCGATCGCGTCATGGCAGCCCCGGCCCGGCCTGAACCCGTAGGATCGCGGTTCGAAACGTGCTTCCCACTCGGGCTCCAGCGCGTTGCGCACCCGGGCCTGATGGCAGCGATCCGCCATCACCGGGATGCCCAGCGGCCGTAGCTTGGTCTTGTCACGTGCCTTCGGGATGTGCACCCGCTTGACCGCCAAGGGCTTCCATGAGCCGATCGTGGCATGCACCTGCACCGCCAACTCGGCCCTGGACTCGGGAGTCACGGCGATTTTCCCGTCGATCCCGGCAGTCTTGCGTCCAGCGTTGCGCTGCGCGACCTGGCGCACACTGACCAGAGTGTTCGCCCTGCTGCGCAGCATCAGCTTCTGCAGGCTCCTGACCTTCGGCCAGTCCTGCTGCTGAGTCGCCTTGAAGATTCTGCTGCGTAGCTGCTGTACCTGCTGCTCCTGGGTCGGCCAGTGGACCGTCCGCCAGCCCGGGCCGTCGATCGTCAGCGGTGGGTCCTTCGGTCCGTTCACCTTCTCGGTGTCCAACTTGTCCTCGGGTTCCAGCGGCTTCGTCGCGTCGTCGTCAAAGGCTCACCTGCCCACGTCAGCCCTCTTTCGAGGTCAAGCCCTTGGCTCGTATCCGGCCAGTTATACGAAGCGGCCGGGGTAGGTCCGTGTGCTCCGCTTTCCCGCTGCCTTTCGGCCGCCGGCATTAGCTTCTTGGGCATCCTGTGCCCGCCAGGGAACTGAGCCTCCCTCACGGTCGGCCTACCACGCCGTGAGTCACAGCGTGGACCCTGTCGGGGTTTCCATGTTCCGCACGCATGAGATGCGACCGGGTTTGGGCACCCTCTCAGCCCCGGGGACGACGGTGTCCCAGCGAGGGCCACATCGAGCCTCGCCGTCTGCCGCCTTTCAGCGACCGGTCCCTGTTCTCCCTGGTGTTGTTGGTTCCGCCCCAGGGAGTCTAAATCACGAGGTGTCATCAAGGGTTCACTTGCGTTTGCCCGTCCGGCCTTCCCCTCACCTGTAGCTCCCAGACGGAGTGGGCGCCCTTGGGCTTTCCCCCGAGCTTCGCACCTCGCAGTTACCCGCGACGCACGTCGGGGAGGGGACGGATCTGTGAGGGGCCTCGCGTTTTCCGGACAGTGGTTCGGCCGGTTCTTTCACGCCGCGATTTGAAGGTTCTCGAACTCTGCGTGGACTTCCCGGGGAGGTCGGTAGCCCACCGCTGAATGCAGACGCTGACGATTGTACCAGAATTCGATGTAGGCAGTAACGTCCCGACGTGCCGCCTCACGCGTGGGATACTTCACACGCGACACGCGTTCGTTCTTCAGTGCACCGAAGAACGATTCCGCCATCGCATTGTCGAAACAAATTCCGGTCCGGCCAGCAGATCGCCGCAACCTCAGATCCCGAAGCGTTCTGCCGTAGTCGTCCGACATGTAGTTGCTGCCCCGGTCCGAATGAAAGATGGCGTTCTTCCTGAGTTCGCGATTCCGGGCGGCGTTACGGATGGCGCGGGAGATCAACGGCGTCTGGTAGTGGTCGTCCATCGCGTACCCGATGACTTCCTTCGTGCAGCAGTCGATGACGGTCGCCAGATACAGCCACCCCTCGCCGGTCGGGATGTACGTGATGTCGCCGACGAGCTTCTCCCCAGGCGCGTCGGCGGTGAACTCCCGGCCGACGAGGTCAGGCACCGTGCCGGACGACGACTGGGTGAGTCCCCACCGCCTCGGGCGGGGCTGGCACGGCACGAGCCCGAGCTCGCGCATCAGCTGGCGGACGAGTTCCGGCCCGGCGGACACGCCCTGGCGCCGCAGTTGCGCGTGGACACGTCGATGCCCGTAGGTGCCGTCAGACGCGGCGAACACCTCCTCGATGGCCGATCGAAGGTGGGCGCGGCGGGTGGCGGTCGCGGAGTCGGGGCGGGTTCGCCATTCGTAGTATCCGGACCTGGACACGCCGAGTTGTTCGCACATGAAGTCGACGGGGTAGGCGTACTTCGCGGTGTCGAGTCGCATCGTCTCGATGAACTCGTACAAGCTCGTTACCGAGGGTCCTTCGCGAAGTACGCCGCGGCTTTTTTCAGGAAGCTGTTCTCCATTTCGAGTTCCCGGTTGCGGCGTTCGAGTTCCTTCAGTCGAGCGCGCTCGTCGATGCCGATCTGTGGGCTGTTCTGGGCGCCGCTGTTTTCCCGCCGGTACTGGCGGACCCAGGAACGCAGCGTCTCCGGATGAACGTCGATCTCCCGGGCAACCTGCGACACTGGCTTGTTCGACTGTAGAACGAGTTGCACTGCTTCTTCACGGAACTCTGGGGTGTATGAGCTTATGCGTGCCATCGCGCTTCTTCCCTCGACTTTCCTAACAGGGTAACCTTATTGGCTCCCTGTCCGGAATCCTCGGGGCACCTCACCATCCCACCCGCCGCCTGTCCATGCATGGCGACGACGTCGTCCTGATCCTGGACGACACCACCACCGAGGTGAACCCGGACGCACTCGCGGCGGCGCTGCACTCCCCGCGGCGGGAGGCCTGGTCGCCGGTCACCATCACGATGCAGGAAGGCCCTTCTTTCGAGTCACTGCACCTGTGGCTGGCCAGCCAACCCCGGCCCTTCGGCACCCTCGTCGTAGACCGCGAACGCGCCGCCGGCCTGGTCGACCCGCAGGACCGGTTCTTCTGCCCGACCCTGCTCACCGCCGACAGCTTCGCCTACCTCGCGATGCGCAAGCTCGACGACACCACCTGGCAGTTCGGCGTCCACGGCTTCGGACCCGACGCCGACACCCTCACCGCCGACATGCTCGACCTCATCACGGTCTGGGAACACGACCACCGGCACCACCCCGGTCCGACGATCACCGTGCACCCCACCGGCACACACCCGCCTACACCCGATGGACCCCAGCTGCTCGTGACCCGCCGCCACGCCACGACCGCCGTCACCTGGCCCGCCCCAGGCAACCCGCGATGACCGCCGACCCGCCGCGCATCGAACGGTTCTCCCCGCAGTTCCCGACACTCGTCATCGTGCGCGGAAACTCGGCAAGCGGAAAGACGACCGCGGCCAGAGAAGCCCGACACCGATACGGGCGCGGCTGCGCCCTGCTGGAACAGGACTACCTACGCAGGACCCTGCTACGGGAGCACGACAGCACCCACATCCAGCCGGTCGCCCCAGCGTTCATCACCGCGACCGCCCGCACCGCCCTCGACCTGGGCTACCACGTCATCCTCGAAGGCATCCTGCACACCGAACGCTACGCCACTGTCCTGCTCCAACTCATCGACAGTCATCCCGGACCGGTCGCCGTGTTCTACCTGGACGTCTCCTTCGACGAAACCGTCCGCCGCCACCTCAACCGGGCCGAGCCCATCCCCGTGACCCCTGACGAGATGCGCGACTGGTACGCCCATCGCGACCTGCTCGGCGTCCCCGGCGAAACGGTCATCGGCGAAACCAGCACCTTCGAACAGACGGTCACCACCATCCTGCACGCCAGCGGCCTCACCAGGGCGTCATCGCAGACGCCATGCCCCGGGCGTTGCCGGCGCTGCGCCCGCGAATCCGACCAGGCCGCTGCCACCACCGCAGCAGGCGGGTGACCCATCGTGCGGACGGGCGGTGCGTGAGCCAACGATGAAGCCGAGGTTGTCGTCGTCGAGTTCGCGCAGGTTGATCGAGCCTCGACGTGGATGCTAACCGGTTCACAGTGGCCCACGACCCGCCTGCCCTGTCCGCCCCCGGGGCGCCCTGGCCTTGTCTCAGGCCAACATCCTCAGTGTCTGCCAGCGACTCACCGCGACCAACCTACCGCCACCACTGCCCTACCCGTAGCACAATGTGACTCAGCGGAACGAGAGAAAACCGCTACGATTGTTGGGGCGAACCAGGGTGAACGACGAGCTGCGGCATGAGCTGCTAGCCCTTGCGGATGAGGACCAGCATGTCCGGAAGGCCGCAGGTGAGCGGGCAGGGCCCGGTGAGGAGATCCCCGACGACCTCGCCCGGGAGTGGGCGCGGGTCGATGGACGTAACACCGCCCGGCTGGCTGAGGTCGTCGGCGAGCACGGGTGGCCCACCCGCAGTCTCGTCGGCGACGACGGTGCCAACGCCGCCTGGCTGCTGGCCCAACACGCCGACCGCAACCTGGACCGGCAGAAGCGCTTCCTCGACCTCATGCGCGCCGCCGTAGCCGCGAACGAGGCCAGCGCCGTCGACTTGGCCTACCTGACTGACCGGGTAGCCACGCATGCCGGCCAGCCGCAGATCTACGGCACCCAACTGCGCCCCGGCCCAGACGGCCGGCTGACTGCTTACCCGATCGCCGACTCAGACATGGTTGACCAGCGGCGAGCCGCGCTCGGCCTTGACCCATTGGTCGACTACATCGCGGCTAGCCAGCAAAGGTAGGCAGGGCGCCAGGTGGGCACGCGACCCCCGCAGACGCGACGGCCGAGCCGGGCCGACGACGGAATGCCAGCACCACCAACGCATCCAGCAGACCTACCGCTCGTCCTGCCTACGGCCGCGGTAGGAGTCGAACCTTGTGGGACGGGGCGAAGGACGGTACGGGTGGGTCTTGATGAGGTCGCCGCCGGGCTGCAGACCGTGCTCGAACAGATCGCTCGGCAACGCGCCGGTCTGGCCGCCGCCGTGTCCTCGGTCAACGCCGCATCGAATCGGCTACGAGCCGTCACCGCCGGCAGCGGTCACATCCTCGTGCGACAGACTCTCGCGGCGGCGGCCGCCTCCACCACGCGACTACGTGAGGCAGACCGCCAACTTGCCGAAGCAACGATGGCGATCATCGAGTACGGAAAGGCCATCGGCGTCGTCCTCACCCCGCCCCGGGACAGTGCACCGCCGGCGGCGGCAGCATCAACGCGCCCTGAAGCAACGGGTAGCCGGCGTGAGGTCAGCCCGCCAGCGCGGGCGGCGGCTGAGACTGCGTCCGGCCAATCAACACCGACGGGTGACGCCGCGCCGGCTCCATACGTGCCGGGGTTCCTGGAATCCTTGCCCGTGCGCCGGTCGGCGGACGCCCCGACCGACGGGGTCATCACCACGACGGACGGCGAGAGGATCAGTGATGTGCACAGCGGCAAGGGCGGGCCAGGTAAGGGCGGCCCCGGCCTCCGTCCGCCGTTCACGCACTACGTGTCCGCCCTCGACCATGCCGAAGGCCACGCGGCAGCGCTGATGCGCACCCATGGCCTCACGGCGGCCACCTTGTACCTGAACAACACGCCATGCGTGGAACCGATGGGCTGTGACCGGGTCCTACCGTATGTGCTGCCGGAAGACGCGACACTCACCGTCTACGGCCCGAACCGGTATGTCACCGTGTACCGGGGCAACGGAAAGGGGTTGGCATGAGCAGTGAACCGGTCACGGTCTCCTACGATCGCACCGAGCCGATGGCCATCGACCGGCTCGACGACCTCGACGCGCTACTCGACCGGATAGCCGCCACCCCCGAGTACCAGCGGTTCCCCGTCATGGTGTCACTGGAGACGAACGACAGAGAACACGTCCTGGAAGTCTGTCTCGGCCGGCACGACCTCAGCGTCCTGGTCTGGCATCACACGTTCGTCGAGATCGCCACCAGCAAAGGCACCCTCGACCAGCCCGCCGATCTCGCCTACAACTTCGGCGGCTCCCGCACCGACGCCTACAACAATTCGGCCATTCCCGTGACCACCGCGCGGCAGGCCGTACGGGAGTTCTTCACCACCAACGGCCAGCGGCCCACCTGCCTCGGCTGGCAGACACCCAGCTACGACGAGCAGGACGAGCCGGCCAAGGGCTGACGCTCCTCGCAACTGACAGGATCACCGAGGCGAACTGCCTCCTGCACGGTGCCGGACATCGCGTGCCCGGAGAACGGCAGCAGGTGGTGGGCGCACACCGAGGTGAACGGGATGTCACGCGACAGGCACCTGTCCACCGCCCTGCGTCTCGCCACAGCATTCGGTGACAGACAGTTCAGCGCCGAACATCGTCGCTCTACTCGACTCCCCCAAGTCCTCGACCTTGGGGAACGCCGCCTCGTCATCCAGCTTCTCCGGGATCGATGGGTCCACGGTGCCCACCGCCAACGTCGAGCTACCCGACCGACGCCATCTCGACCATCGCATCCTCCGCACCGCAGCCCTTCGCGCCGCCTACTCGGCCTCATGGCGAATCGACCGAATCGGCGCCCGTACGACTGGCGAACGGAAGGATTTCGCCGCGCACAGGCGGAGACGCCCTGGCGACGGCCCTTCAGGGCTCAACCGGGGCTTACGGCGGCTTTCAGCACTGGTACCGGGCATCAGTCCTGCGGGAGTTTCTGTAGATCCGTGGTCATTCGGGTGGCCACGCCAGCGTCCATTTCCGCTCCGAACCCAAACGACCACGCGCCGCTGCGTAGGTTCTCAACGGTTCATGTCAGGGCGCGTCGCGCGTGGACGACGCTCTCGCCGCTCCAGAGGACGGCGACACCGTGGGGTGCCGGGTGGTGCTTCTCCAATGCCTCACCGACGAGGGTCAGCCCGTTGCTCGCATCGTCGAGGACTCCGATCGCATCCCACCTGTCGCTGTCCCCGCGCATCAGCTGCTCGTGGTTCCGGCTGACGCAGCGGACCGCTTGGGCGAGTGACGCCACGAGCCGACCAGTGGCTTCGAGGCCGATCACTGCGGGTGAAGCCTCTGCAACCTCTCGTTTCCGCGCCTCGTCTGCTCGCGCGAGGTCCTCTACCATAGCGGCGACATCAATGGTATCGAGGTAGGTGCGTACGACCGTCTCCTCACGCACGCCGAGACCACTCGCCATGATCTGAACCATGCCGGCCACAGCGTCCTCCGCAGCGGCCGGTGCCAGGGTGAGTCCCTGCGCCCGGCATTCATCTCGAAGTCGTTCGACCATCTGCCGGAACTGCGCACGCTTACGCACCTGCTCCACCCTTCTGAGTGTCCACCGGCGCACGCGATCCCGAGTCGAGGAAACGATCGCCGGTGGCAGTCTGTGGTTTGTCGGCCGTCCCGCCGCCCCTCGCATCAGGACGATCGTCGACACCCCGCACGGGGGGCCGTAGCTCGGGGTGTCGACCAGGATAATGCTCGACGGGGTCCGACGGGGACCCACCGGCAGGACTCGAGAGGACCGGCCCATGCCGAAAAAGCGCACGCCTCGCCAGCGCCTCGCCGCCCAGCAGCGAGCACGTCTACAACGACGTGAACTGGCCAGGCAGGAGGAGTTCCGGGAGCAACACACCCGAAAGGTCCTGGAGCGCCAGGGAGACCCCCGGTTCGTCCAGCGCACACGGCACCCGGACGGCACCGCCACCCTCACCTGGGACAGCGAATCCGGCCTGGGCCAGGAGATGCGCGAAGGGTTCCAGGCCCAGCGCGAGGCGTTCCGCGCGAAGTTCGGCCGAGACCCGGGACCCGAAGATCCGGTGTTCTTCGACCCGGACGCGGACGAGCCCACCCCGATGGGCAAGCGCCACTGGGACGAGGACCCGACCGCGATGATCGCCGCCGCCGAGGAAACCGGGGTCGATCCGGCGTTCATCCACGCCTGGCGGGAGATCGGCTACATCGTCACCAGCGAAAGCGAGCACCTGTTCAGCGCGACCGAGGTACAGGCCTACCACGACGCCGTCGCCCGACACCGAGACGACGACGATGACGAGGAGATCGACTTCGCAGACAGCGTCGAGTTCTCCGCCGAGGGCCTCCGTGAACTCGTCAACGAGACGATCACCATTGCGTCGGACGAGCCCGCCTGGCGGATCCCGGAGGCGCTCGAAGCCGCCGACGACCCGGAGGCCGCCGGCCTGGCCGCCAGCACCATGATCGCGGTGCTGATGATGTGGCTGACCGGGGCGAAAGAGAACGCGAACGGCGACATAGCGGGTCCGGCGATGGAGTGGATCCGGGAGCATCTGGGAGGCGAGGCTGCCGACTATGCCTTCCAACTCGCCGGCCTCCTGGGCAGTCCTCTCGCCCCGAACACCACAGTCGAGGAAGCTTTCAAGCGTTTGGGCGACGCGTTCCTGCCCACGTTGGTGTGGCTCGCCGCGGGCATGGTCGCGACACAGGCGAACGGCGACGTGGAATGGCTCAGCCAGTTCGACCCCGAGCCGAACGCGGATTGAAGCGACACCGTGTGGAGGACCGGCTGATGGTCAACAGCCCATACGACAGCGGGGCCGACCCCGACGATCGTGAAGATCAGGCCAAGGCGGTTGCGGCGGTCGAATCGGTTCTGGGTGGCGCGCAGGTCGAGATCCGAACCGCCGGGGAACTGGCGGCGCTGATGGCGAGGCTGCCGGCGGAGACTCCGATCAGCGTGGCCACCCACGCCCGCGTCGATCGCGACCCGGCGCTCGACGCGGTGGAGGACCGAACCGCCGCCGTGGCGACAGCCATTCCCGTCCTCGTGCCCCAGAACAGCGGCCCCACGGCGCACGCCCGAGAGCACCAAGGTGGGCCGTGGGCCGCAGCCGGCGTCGAACTCGGCGCGGTCATCGTCGCCGAGGACGCGCAGGTGCCAGACCGAACCAGAGCCTTCTGCCCGTACTGGCAGGCCGTGGAAGCCAAGCATGACGACGACGCAGTAGGCCTGTTCGACGCGCACAACGAACTGCTCACCTTCGTCGCCGAAACGTTGGAAGGCGACGTCCAGGCCATCCTGCACGAGCGGGTCCCCGACGACGACCTGCGCCAGCAGATGCGGATTGAGGGACAGCGGCTCCGCCACACCATCGACCGCCTGACCGCGCTCGGCAACAGGGTCAACACCTACCTGCGCGGCGAACGGAGGGAAGCGCGCTGAGCCGACGAAACGGAAAGGCAGCAAACAGCGATGAGGCCCAAGCCAGGCTCGGCACCGTATCCATCCTCGCGGTCACCGCATGGCATGCTGCTCGTCGAGTACGGGTGGCGTACCCGCTCGTCCGGCCGTGCCGTTCGGCCTGGGGTCAGGTGTTCTCGATCGGGACATGCCCGCGAACGTGTACGCCTCATCGCGAACCCGTGCCGGTCGCGTACCCCGCAGTAGACCGGGCGCAAACACGACGGGTCAGCAAGGGCACTGCACTCTTCCGCATTGCGCCCATCTGACACTCATGCAATATATGTCCCCATTTTAGGCGGGAGTTCCGGCCAGCATGTCCGCAGCACCGACCACGCTCAGCGCGCCGACCACGGGGGACGGCATGTATCTCGCCGGCCTGCGGCTCACGAACTTTCGCTCGTGTCGCGACGTGGAGATCAAGCTCCAGCCCGGCCTGACGCTACTTGTCGGCGACAACAACTCCGGCAAGTCCAACGTCATCGACGCGATGCGGCTGCTCACCACGCCGCTGAGCGGGCGACGGGTCCGCTACCTGGAGACCGACGACGTCTCCACCGGCGCGGACGGACCCATCGAGATCGTGAGCGAGTTCGATGGCCTGACGCGGTTCCAGCAAGGCCAGTACATCGGCGCGCTCGATATCGCGACGAACAAGGCGTACTACATGACCCGGTTCCGGCCGGACGTGGACGTACCCCGCCGGTCCAAGGTGGAAAACCTAGTCGGCCGGGCCGCCGGGTCCGACGCCGAACCCGAGAAGCGGGACCAGATCAGGCACGTCTACCTGGCGCCGCTGCGCGACGCCAAGCGTGAGCTGGACTCCGCCACCGGCAACCGCATGGCGCTCATCATCAAGTACCTGACGAGCGAGGCGTCCCGCACGGACTTCCTCGACCAGGCGATCGACGGACTGCGCAAGCTCGAGGAACACGACGTCATCACCGGCACCCAGAAGCGGCTGCAGGAGCACGTCAGCGACCTCACCGATCCGGTCCGGGGACAGGTCATCGGTCTGAGCTTCCGCGATGTCCGGCTGCAGCGGCTCGCCCGTGGCCTTCGCCTGAAGATGGCCGAGCACGGCGTCGACCTCGCCGACATCGAGGACTCGGGCCTCGGCTACGCCAACCTTCTCTACATGGCGTCGGTCATCATCGAGCTACGCAACGCCCAGGACGCCGAGCTCACTCTCTTCCTCGTGGAGGAGCCGGAGGCCCACCTCCACCCGCAACTGCAGGCCGTGCTCCTGGACTACCTCCAAGAGCAGTCCGTCAAGTCGCTGCGCGACGACACCGACGGCCCGGCGGGTCGCATCCAGGTGGTCGCCACGACCCACTCGCCGAACCTGGCCAGCGCGGTGGGCATCCGCAGTATCGTGGTCCTGCGTACCCAGGAGACCCAGACCACCGAAGAGTCCCCGGTAACTGAGGCTGAGGGAGCGCCGACCGGCGTCCAGCGCGGCACCGCCGCGATCGCCCTGTGCGACATCGACCTGACCAACGAGGAATGCCGCAAGATCGACCAGTATCTCGACGTCAGCCGCGCCGAGTTACTGTTCACCCGGCGCGCGGTCCTTGTGGAGGGTGTCTCCGAGGCCGTCATCCTGCCGCCGCTCGCACGCCACTGCGTCTTCGACAGGGCGGCGGCCGACTACGGGGCGAAGTGCCGCGAATTCCGGGCTGTGTCGATCATCAGCATCGGCAGCGTCGACTTCGGCCCCTACCTTAGGCTCCTCCTACAGCAGGTCAACGGCGTTCGGCTCGTCGACCGGCTGGTGGTCATCACCGACGGCGATCCCGACATCGTTGACGAGGTCGACCAAGACGACGGTCTCGAAGATGAGCCCGAGGCCGACGAGCCCGCGTCGGAGGACGAACCGGCCGCCACACTCAGCCGCAAGGACCGCCTGGAAGAGATCGCCACCCAGCTGGGCGCCGGCTCGGTCCTCGCCGTGTTCGCCGCCGAGTTCACACTCGAGGCCGACCTGATGAACCCGTTCACGGTCAACGGCCCGCTGCTGGAGACCGCGTTCAAGCGCCAAAAGCCCAGGTCAGGTAAGTTCTGGAACACGCTCGCGATGAGCACGAACCCGGCGGAGGTCTTCTACCGCAAACTGCGCACCACCAAGCGGTACATCGGCAAGGGCGAGTTCGCCCACGATGTCGCCGAGCTGATCCAGAGCGGCGGCACGCTCAAGTGCCCCGCCTACCTCGCACAGGCCATCCAGTCGGCGATGCGGTAGGCGGGCATGGACGAGATCGACTTCTCGCCGGCGCAGCGCGCCCTCATCGACAAGCCGGGCAGCGTCTTCGTCCCGGCTTGCCCGGGCGCTGGTAAGACTCAGAGCATCGTCGAGCGCTTCACCCAGCGCCCCGGCGTTCCCGCCCGGCAGGGCGTCGCCCTGTTGTCGTTCACCAACGCGGCGATCAACGAGGCGCGTCAGCGGTGCGCCCAGCGGCCAGACCTCCTCACGGCCCCGAACTACGTCGGCACCATCGACGGCTTCATCAACCGGTTCATCGTCACGCCCCTGTACAAGGCGTTGACGGGCACGGTCCCCACGTTCAAGGACTCGTGGCACACCGTCCAGGGCACCACGTTCAGGGTGGCTGGGGTGCCGCTGGAGTTCCAGCTCGGCTGGTTCGCCTTCGACCACGACGGCGGCAACGCCCGGCTGGTCAGCCACCAGGTCCCGTACGCCCAGCGCAGCATCGTCACCAACCTCTCGGACTGGCAGCGGAATACGGCCAACACCAATGCCTCACGCCTGGCTCGCCGGTTCCTCGCGAATGGGGTGATGGACTGCGCGGCGACGCGGGTGCTGATGGAGCACTACCTCACCGACCCGACCAACCGGGCCCGGTTGGGCCAGCTGATGAGCGCCCGGTTCGGGTCGGTCATCGTCGACGAGGTACAGGACTGCGACAGCAGCGACATCTTCCTCATCAACTTCCTGCTGGACTCCGGCATCGAGACCGTCATGGTGGGCGACCTCGACCAGTCCATCTACGGCTTCCGCGGCTCCACCATCGAGGCGGTCCAGAACCTCGTCGGCCGAGTCCCCGAAGGAACCCGGTTCGACGGCAACTACCGAAGCTCCCCGGCGATCTGCGCCGTCGTCAACAGCTTGCGCGCCGATACAGGCAGCGACATCCCGCTCGGGAAATGGAAGGACGACCAGTACCCCGTCGTGGTCCTGCCCGTGAGCGGGTTCGACCACGCTCGCTCGAAGATCATCGAGGTCGCCGGGTCGATGGGCTTCAACCGCGAGGAGATCAAGGTGCTCGCCTACGGTGAGAAGGACGCCCGCGAGTGCGCCGGCGCCTCACCGCCGGGCGACAAAAGCGGTGGCAAACTCGTCCAGCTCGCCCAGGCCGCAGCGACCCTTCAAGATCTGCGCGCCAGCGCCCGGGCCCGGACCGAGGCCATGCAGACGATCGAAGGCATCCTCCGCGGGCTCGGCCACGACGACGACCGTGTGCTCGCCGACGCCGAGTTCCTCGGCTCCGTCGGACTCACCCCACGCACGTTTCGGGACGGTTGCCTGCGGCTCGCCAGCAGGACCTCACCCTTCGACGGCCCACCCAGCGACTTCCGCGCCGAGTTGCGCAACGGCATCAAGGCGTTGGGGTGGGACGGCTGGATCAACACCGGAGGCCTCCGCTCCCCGAACGGCGACACCTGGCCCGTCCTCATGATTGACGAACCCGATGCGCTCGACTGGTCGACGGTCCACGGCTTCAAGGGCCTCCAAGCAACGGTCACCGCAGTCGCGATCCCGCCGCTGCCGAGACGCGCCACCTCCGCCGACGGGGTCGGGCTCTGGAGCAAGGGCGATCCCGGCGAAAGCCGGCGGGTGCTGTACGTCGGCGCATCCCGCGCCCAGCGCCTGCTCATCCTGGTTACAGCCGACCCGCAGGTGCCCGCCGTAACGTCCTGCCTTCAACGGGACGCGGTGCCGTTCATGGTCGTCCAGAACACCCGAGACACCGGGGGCACGAATGCCTGACACCCCAGCCTCAGCGCTGCAGTTCCATGGCCTCGACCGCAGGCAGATCGCAGGCCGCCCCGTGCCGCATCCCGTGCTGCCGAACCGCGACGCACCGGTTCTTCGCACACCATACGAAGGCCTCCACACCGCGCCGTCGGGCAAGCCTGGGCTTGAACCGCCTGGACGTCGAACTGACAGGCAGTGGCTACCCCCCGAATTGCCCCCGCCGACGATCACGACCCGCTGGCCCCGGAACTGCTCGGGCGAGGTGTGTGCCGACCGGCGAACTCAGCACGGCCTGGGATGTCGGGCACGTACGGGCACTCCCACGTGCCGGTCGCGGAAATGACGTACCGAGCCAGCCACCTCCCGGCGTCAGTTTTCCACCGCCAGGCGGTCCCCCGCTGCTCGCACCTGGTGTACCCGGACCGGCCGGCGCACTGGGAGTTCGTATCGCTGCTCGTAGGCCCACAGGTAGTCCACGACGTGACCGGCGGTCGGGAAGTCCTCGCCCTCCTAGCTCGGCATTCCCCATCCCGGTAGCGGGCTGTACTCCGCCGGGGAGAACAGCCGCAACGAGTCCCAGGCGTGCCGCCACGCGCCGCCCGGCTGCGACGAGGATGACGTAATCCACGCCGGCCCGACGCAGGTAGTAACCCGCTGCCAGGCCAGCCTGCCCACCCCTGCTACCACCACATCACATGATCCGGTCAAACCCGACACACCTCCATCGATCCGCCAATCATCATGGCAACACGGCCGCTACCGACGCGGCCGGCTCCCGCCAGCGAACTCAGCGTGATTCAGCCCTCGTTTCACCAGTCTGAAGGTGGTGTTGCTGCAACTATGCAAGGCGTGGGAACTGCGGAAACTACAACGCCTGCCATCTCGCCCCTTGCCGGCGAGCCGATCAAGCGGGCCGATGCTGAGCGGCTCGCGGGAGTGCTGAAGGCATTCGCCGACCCGGCCCGGCTGCGTCTGCTCAGCCTGATCCAGTCGGCCCCGGAGGGCGAGGCGTCCGTGAGTGACCTCACCACGCCGCTCGGGCTATCTCAACCGACGGTGAGTCACCACCTTCGCATCCTCACCGAGGCCGGCCTGCTCGAGCGTGAGAAGCGCGGCGTCTGGGCGTACTACCGCCTGGTGCCGTCCGCGATCGCCGCGATCGCCGAGTTGTTGACGCCGCCCCGCAAGCGGGCGACGAAGAAAACCCGCTGAGCTGGCAGCGTCGAAGACCTGCGCCGGGTCAGCTGACCCGGCACCTACCCGGCGCGTCGCAATCGAACGCACGGACGTCGCGATCGGAAGCAGAAAGGTAACCTTGACAGCCTGCCACGAGCAGTCGACACCTGCTCCGCGCGTCTCACCCGGATCGTAGGGTGGCCTCATGCCGGGTGGCCTCGGCTGTGCGCGACACGTGTTTCCAGTCCGCCCACGTGTTGGTACTTCCCGAAGCCCGAGTTGGCCCAATCAGCGTAGGCAAGCCGAGCGGTGGGCGATTGAGCCTGCGTCGGCGCCAGTGGCGCTGTTGCATTGGCTGATCGGTGGACACGCCGAGCCGCCTCAGCCAGGCAGTGATCAAATCCCTCGCGCCAGCTCCGTGACCGCGACCGTCACCCGCAAAGCGCGCGGGACGTCAGTGGCGAGTTCGTAGTGTCCGCGTCGGAGGTTCTGCACGAAAGCATGGCCGGCGATGATCGTCTGCGCGGTGCGGTCGGTGCGTAGCCCGCGCATCGGTCTGAGCCGGTGCTTGAGTTGACTGTGGTCGGCCTCGATCGGATTGTTGGCTTGCCGTTCGACGTGGTGCCACGCCGACGGGACCAGGTCATCGAGCACCCTCGGATAGACCGGGTTCACGTCGGTGACCGCCTCGGTGGGCATGACCTTCTGCGTGGTCAGCGCCCGGTGAAAGAACCGCCGGGCCGCAGCGGCGTCCCGACGTGCCGATACGAGCACGTCGATGACCTGCCCGTACTGGTCGACGGCGCGGTAGACGTATCGCCAGATGCCGTTGACCTTGACGTAGGTCTCGTCGACGTGCCAACGGTCACCAGGTGAGTGACGAGCGAACCGGGCGGCGTCCGCGAGTAGCGGGGTGAACCGCTGCACCCACCGGTAGACGATGACGTGATGGCCTCGACACCGCGTTCGAGCGGCAGCTCCTCCACATCCCGGTACGAGAGGTTGAACCGCAGGTACCAGCGGATCGCCAGGACGATCACTTCGGGCGGGAACCGGAAGCCGACGGCTTCGGGGACCAGGACCGAACACGAGACAACGACATCACCGGCCGAGCAGACCACACCGGCAGGCCGAAGTCGATCATGCTCTCGCCCAACGCAACAGACCCTCTTCCTTCCTCCTGTTGTGATCGGCGGGTACCCGGGGCCGGGCACCCGCCCATTCACGCCTACCCTCACCAACCGATCGAGCCAGGCCAAAGTCACAGAACGCCGGCGGGCGGCTGCTCCGCACGAGTTAGCCACGCAGCCCTTACGAACCGTCCCTAAACTCAAGTTGCTCCTGAATGCCCCGCAGCACTGACGCGACCATCATGACCGCGACGGCAGCGTTGCCCGGCGAGTAATGCGCAACGTGAGCCTGGTGCACGGTGACGTGCCGGCTCAGCTCCTCCGGGGCAGGGTCGCCCCGGTCGGGATACCACGGGACGAAGAACGGGCTGATTGGTGCCATAGCGGCGCGGAACCGCATGTTCCCGACGGTCAGATCCTTCGGGCTGTCGACCCTCAGCTCGGCGGCGATCCGCTGGTACTTGCTCGCCCGCTGGCCCGGCAGCTGCGCCTTCGGCTTGATCAGCCGCGTGACGACCGTCTCAACGACCACGACGGCCAGAGCCTGCGCCGACTCGCAATGCCCCGCAGCAAACGCGTCGACCGCTTTGAAACCGAGCGGCACCTGCTCAGCCAACTCGGAATGCGTCACCTCGGTCAGGACAGCGCGGCAGTCGTCTGCCACCGCAGCGTCGTGCGCCACGAGGATCTTGAGACGGGCCGCCCGGTCCGGAGCGGCGAGCAGCTCGGCCAGGATCTCCGCGCGTGGAACCCATACCAGCGGAATGCCTTCCTCCTGCAGCACTGACCATGCATCGATCAGTTTGATGCCGGAGCCACGCCAGTTCGGCGGGAGCTTCTCGGCCAACAACTGCATCTGCCCGCGCAGGCCACGCAGGTTCGGAACCTCGAACGACAGCTGCGCCATCAGCGACTTCACGTTCGGCATCGCCGCGTTCACGACCCGAGCAACGTACTCGTCGAAGTTTGGCACGGCCGCCCGCGGAATCTCTATTTGCGGCAGCTGCACCCGCACTTGCTCGGCCAGCACCTTGACCTGCGGCTGCAGTGCGCGGCTGAGCGCATCCTGGAGCCGGGCGAGCACCTCCGGTGGGATCGTCCGGTCGTCGTACTCTTCTCCGTCCTTGTCTGCGGCCTGGCCACGAACGGGTTCGTTGTCCAGGTACTTGTCCGGGCCCTCATGTTCTTGCCGACCGGTCATGCCTATGGTGTTCACCTTCGGTCTTTCCCAACACACGTTCGGTACGGCATGATCGTACCGGCATTCGGAGCGTGCCAAGGGGCGGAGATGGCCATGGCTCTGGTCGTAGGGCTAGCTAGGGGCATCGATGCGCTCGGCGGTACCATGAAGGGCTGCGACAACGGGAGGCACGCTCCTACGTGGCGGTGTTCCTGGCGGTCGGGCCAGGCGGCAGAGTGAAGGTCCCTGTGGCGATATCCGAGAGAACGCTGAAAATCGTCTGGTCCGAGGCTGGCGGGAAGTGTTCACTCTGCAGAGTGCTTGTGCTCACACCCGGAACCGAGGCCGATGATCCATCGGTCTTCGGCGAACTGGCGCACATCGTCGCCAAGAGCCCCGGTGGTCCCCGAGCTGGCGGCCTGGACCCGGACAAGCTTGACCTCCACGACAACCTGATGTTGCTGTGCAACAAGCACCACAAGCAGGTGGACGACCAGCCGAACCACTTCACTGTGGAGAAGCTGCGCCGGCTCAAACGGGCTCTTCGAAGTTAAGCGGGGTTGAGGTGTCCGCGGCTTTTCCGGGTGGTCGCGCAGCGGGTTCGTAGGCGTTGGTTGATCGGGTTGCGGAAGCCGTAGGCGTCGCGGGCGACGGTTTTGATGACTCGGTTGGTGCCTTCGGAGCCGGCGTTGGTGATGCCGGTGTGCAGGAACGCGAGGATCTGGGGCCACCAGATCTCGATCGTGGTCGCGAGGCGGGCGAGTTCGGGTAGACCGCTGTCGGCGCAGCGTTGGTAGAAGCGGTGCAGCAGTCGAGCGACGTTTTCCCGGTCCGGGTGGGTGCGGGCCAGGGCCAGCAGGTCGAGGAGGTCTTCCTTGGCGTTCCACGCGGCGAGGACCGGCACGCTGATGCCGGCGGGTAGCCCGGCGATCTCGTCGCAGAGCTTGTCGACGCGTTCCGCGCGCATCCGCCTCGCGGAGCGGGTCAGCCGGTTACGCAGGTCCCATTCGCGGTCACCGGCGCGGCCCCGGCGGCCCCGGACCTGCACGGTGACCCGGCGGCGGACCTCGTTGAGGGCCTGGTGGGCGAGTTGCACGACGTGGAAGTGATCGACGACGAGGATCGCGTGCGGCAGCGCCTCACGGACCGCGGACTTGAAGATCGTGCACATGTCGATCGCGACGTACCGGACCTGATCGCGCCACGTCTGGCTGCGGTGGCCGAGCCAGTCGATGACCACCTGGGCGGTGCGGCCCTCGACCTGGCCCAGTAGTCCCTGACCGCCGGACAGGTCACACATCCCGACGTGCCACCGGTCCACACTGCTCTGCCACGCCTGGCTGACCTGGTCGAAGACCCACTTCGGCCGGCCCCGGCGGGTCTCGTCGATCCCGAGGACCTCCACCGGTTCCGGTTCGTCGGGCAGCACCACGCCCGCGTGGGCGGTGAACGCCGCCGCGACCACCGGCCAGGACAGGTCATGGTCACGGGCGGACTGTACGACCGTGCGGGCGCCGTCGGCGACCGCCGCCGCGGCGGCCTGCCGCAACCGGGCGGTCACCCGATGCCGGGCTGGGACCTGCGCCACCTGCTCGGTGAACGTCCGGCGTCGGCATCCGCCGTGGTCGCAATGCCAGCGGCGTTTACGCCACCGTAGCCGCGTCGCACGGCCCGCCACGGGCAGGTCCCTCGGCCGGGTCGTCACCCAGTCCTTGACCCGCCGGGCCCGCACACCGCAGTCCGGGCAGCATTGTGCCTGCTCATCGGCGGTAGACAGAGCAACCACCGGGACACCGTCGGGGTCCAACCTGACCCGATCCACCACCAGGCCGTCCAGGCCCAGCAGCCGGGTCGTATCGTTGACCATGCTCGCAGCTCTCCGCTTGTGACCATCCGATCTAGACACTCAGATGATCACCGAAGGGCTGCGAGCCCTCTACGCCAGGGTCGCCGTCAACCGCGAACCCCGCTCAACTTCGAAGAGCCCTCAAACGTGAGCATGCCGAGTGGGTGGCTACGCAGGGCGAAGGCCCAGAGCCAATGAGGTTGATCTTGGATCCGTCTTATCCAGTGCCACGGAAGCTGAACATCATCGCCACTGGTCACCAGCTCTGGCCGATGGTCCAGGAGTGTGTAGCGACCAGCTACGTGCTCCCCGACTACATGCCCGAAGAGGACGAAGACCTGATGGTCGAGTTCCTGGATATGGTCAAGGACTACGGCGACATCTCCGAGGACCTGCACAGCGTCCGAGAGCACCGGGATGCGGCAAAGGCCCTGGGCGAGTACATCAGTCAGCTTGGCCAGCGGAACTACTTCGTGGGCGCATACATGAGGCGACTTCTCCTAACCGGCGGCGTGACCAGAGAGGGTTCGCCCTGGCCTGAGCTGCATATCGAAATCCATCCTGGTGATCACGCGCACCTCGTGGACAAGAGCGGCAAGCCCATGGGCACGACGGCGGGCGCTGTCAGCCGTGAGGTCGGGCGTCTGCTGTTCCTCCGATGGCTCGATCAGTACGGTTCCGAGCATCCGGGCGAGCCGGCGTCGCTTTCCGAGTTCTTCCCCGAAGGCGGACTGTCTGGGCACCCGGAGGTGCTGTGGCGGGACCTGATCCGCGGCCTACGCAACGACGGCTTGATCCTCTGCTTCGAGAGCCTGGAGTTTTGGTCCAGCAGTGCAACCCTGACCGACAGAGGCAGAGCTGAGCTCGAGCCGCGCCAGCCGTAGACCCGACTGTCTATCGCCTCGCGACCCTGCTTGGTTCAGAGGCGTGGGTTTATGCCCGTTTCTGTCGACGACGCGCTGAGACTGGCTCTGGCGCACATTCTGTGATTGGTCTTGGCAGTCGCTCAGGCTGCTGCGAGGACGCGTTTGCGGAGGAGGTCGAGGTTCGCGCGGCCGTACATCTTGTAGGGTGCCAAAACGGGGTTCCGGTCGTTGACCTGCGGATCCGCAGATCGATTTATGCGGCCCGGTGGTACTCGTTGATGGTTCCTCCCAGCCGTCGTCGGCGTTGGACGACGCCGTCGATCGGTACAAGTACCTTCGGACCTGGTTAGGTTGCAGCTGTCGGCGCCCCCGGCAAGGACGCCCCGAATCTGGTGTCACGGTCGCGGATCAGGAACTGGAACGCGCTGGTTCGTTCTCCGAGGCCCATGACCAGGTTGCGGGTCTGTTGGGTCACCCAGGCATGGGTCCGGGTGCTCGGTCACGCCGAGGATGTGCACTCGGCGGGTGGCGATCTCCATCACGACCAGCACGTGGAGCCGGCGCGGCGTGATCGTGTCGAGATGGAAGAAGTCGGTGGCCAGTAGCCCTGCCGCCTGGGTACGGAGGAACGTCCGCCACGAGTGTCGACCCCGCGTGGCGTGGGGCCGGCCGGCGAGGATTCGCGGTCGTCGTCTCCGACGCCGGCATGCGCTCTCCGACCAACCTGCGCAAACTCGACGGCGGCTTCGTGGCGTGGCCGGGCGGTCGGTGGGGCCTGTCCTCATTCGTTGGCCAGCCATGAGCAGTTGGCGGTGACCGCCCCACCCGGTGGCTACGAGTGGTGAGGTGCATCGGCATCATGGTTCGATGCACTACGAACTGCCAGATCCAGCCGATCGGAACGCCGCCTGGGTGAATGAGACTCCGGCCTATCTGGTGTGGTGGCAGGCATGGCAGGCGGCGGGGAACCCACGCGGACTCGCTGGACGCGAACTCCAGGATTTGCTACGGCTCTACTCGTACGCCGTACCCTCGCTGGAGGCCCTCGACCGGCTGGCTGAGCTGGGGGCGCTGGTTGAGATCGGTGCGGGCTCCGGCTACTGGGCACGGCTACTGCGCGATCGCGGCGTAGACGTCGTCGCCTATGACCACCTGCTACCTGGAGACAACGGGTACATCGCTGATGCTCCGAGATGGAGCCCGGTCACAACCGGCGACGAGCGTGCGGTCCGCACACATCCCGACCGGACACTCTTCGTGTGCTGGCCGGAGCGTCCCGGCGGCTTCTTGCCGCATGTCCTCGACGCGTACGAACCTGCTCGGCTAGCTCTCATCACCGACGGCCGTCAGCGGGGAGACATAGATCCGCTCTACGACCGGCTCGACGCCGGGTGGCGGCAGACCGCCCAGGTATCGATCCCGCAATGGCCGTACCGCTTCGATTCGCTCGTGATCTTCCGACGCCGGTAGGCTCCATCGAGCGCCGGACGCGTTGGCGCGAATTCGAGCGCGGCCCAGATCCTCAAAGTCGGGCGTCGACTCGCCCCAGGGTGCCCGAGGTGCTCACCCAGCCGGTTCAAGTCGTGCAGCACCGGACCACCGCAGGCATTCTCGGGGGTGCCCCTGCTCCTAGAGCCTCCGCTAAGCATCGAGGGCTACCGAGGGCGTTCCGGCGCGGGCGCGCGCTCGGCGACAGATCCGGGTAAGGCGTGAGGCCAATGTGTCCTGGTTACATGTACTGAGCGTAACGTGTTGCGATTTCCTCAGCCGGGTCGCAGAACCGTAGTATTTGCTTGACTTGGTCGGCTGTGCGCAGGGTGATGGGGAAGCGGCCATCAAGTTGCGACTGGTTCCAGTTCATCTTGCTCAGCGCGAGAACCTCGGTGGCAAGCTCACGTGGGCTGACGGTGAGCCGCGCCGGGCGGAGGCCGACCGGCCGAGGCACGTACATCCCGGGGTAGGTGGAGTAGAAATCGACGCTGCCCTTGAGGCTTATTCACAGGCGATCCTGTAGAACTGCAGACCGATGACACAGGAGATAGTTTCTCTGAAGGTTCCGAGGGGTCTGCGGTAGTCGGTGTGCAGGATCCGCCAGGTCTTCAGATTCGCGATGACCTGCTCGACGACCCAGCGGATCTTGTTGACCTGCCGGTTGTATTCCTTCTGCCACTCCGTGAGTTCGCCGCCCTTGGGCTTTTTGTACGGGGTGATCATGCCGTTTCCGACGTAACCCTTGTCACCGATCCAGTCTCCAGGGTTGAGGGTGACGAGGACCTCGGCGTCGTTGATCGCGTACGAGTCGTGGCGGTTGCCGGCGACTGGGTCGGAGATCCAGGCGAGTGCACCGTCGAGAGTGCATGCGACCTGAACGCTCATGCCCGTGGTCTTGTGTTTGCCGGAGAACAGACAGCGGTCCGTGCGCCATGACCAGCAAGGGAGCAGCGTGCCGTCGACGAGGTACTGGACGCTGGGGCTGAGCTCGTCGGCGGTCGGCACGAATCCTGTGAGCACGCGCTTAAGTACGGGAGTGACGCCGGTGATCGCTCGGGAGATTGTCGCCTGCGAGACGCTGTGCGCCTCGGCGATTTCCGCTTGGACGCGGTTTCGGCGCAGGTACGTCAACGCGACGACGACCGCGCGGTAGAGACCGAGGATCGGCGGCCAGGGTTCCACTTCCAGGTCCTGGCATTCGGTGCGGATGAGCGCGCAGAGGTCGCGGATCTGGTCGGTAGTAAAGCCGGTGGTATGATACATGTTCGGCGGTCCGTTTTTCTACTTGGGTGTTGTGTGGTAACTCCATCCTATAGAGAGGCGGACCGTCACTTTCCGTTGGGGTCCACTGTGGCTTACTGAAGCTTTGCTGAATAAGCCTCCTTGGTGTAGACGAGGTGTTCCGTTGCCGAAAGCGTCATGAACGTTCCCCGCAGGGGTGGCGCGGCCCCCGGCCGGAACAGCAGCGCGTCTTCGCTGTTGGTGATCCAGATCAGGTCGAGGGCGTACAGTTCCCGGTCGTCGGCTGCGGCGCTGAACCCGTCGACCTCGTCGGGGTTGAATCGAGACGACTTGTGTATGGCTACCCGGGCGGGGAGCGTGCGGTGTTCCCGCTTGTAGACGGCGAGGGCGTTGAGGAGCAGGTTCTTGGCGTCTGCGGCGAGGAGGTGGGGCTGTTTGTCGTCCCGGCTCACGTGGGCAGTGCCGCCTCGGACGATGACGCCGTCGCCGCGCTCGTTGAATATGTGGGCGACCGCGGTGTCGAGGGCGTCTGCGGACGCGGTTCGGTAGAAGGAGATGCCCACGTAGCAGGTGGGTAGGTCGGTTGACGTCCGTCGGAGACGCCATGGCACGCCACCGGCCTTGTAGTAGAGCGCGACGTGCAGGTTCCATGCCCGGGTCGCCTCGTCCTGGCGGCTGCGCCTTGGGGGCGGCGGTGCTGACTCGTCCCAGGTGCTGCGCCTCAGGATCTGTAGCGGTTTGCCGAGTCGTAGCGCCCGGGCTTTGAGGAGGTCGTGGAAGTTGGCGATGACTGACGCGGTGGCCCGGCTTCGCCGACGGCTGGTGTCATCGTCTTCGGGTTTCGGCGCGGCGGCGAGGTGGACGTCGTCGAGGGTGTCGGGGCGGGCTACCACGATGACGTCGACTCGATTGTCCTCCGCGATCGCCTCCAACTCGTCCATGTAGGCATCGACCATGGCCTTGACCGCGAGCTCGCCCGGCAAGGCGGCCGCCTGTTCAAGCGCCCGAGGGGACACCTCGCGGCAGTTGCGGTCGGCGAAGGTCAGGGTGGTGAAGAGGCCCACCTCGGTGTCGCAACCTGGGAAAGCGGGAAACAGGTGCGGATACTTCGCATCCTTGGCGTCGATCGGCTGACGGCAGCGGTCGATCCATCGTCGGATGCCGTCGAGGTGGTCTCGGGGACCGACGAGGCCGAGTCGGATGGTGCTCGGCGCGCCGTCGAGTCCGAGGTCGGCTGGACCGTAGGCCGAGATGCCGAACCGGGGATCGACGTGCCGCTGCCCGCCGCCGAACTCAAGTTCGGGTTCGTTGAGAACGTCGATCTGCATCAGTCACTGCTCCGGCTGTCGCGGCCTCGGGGACGTGGCACTCGCTTCGTCACTCGGCGGGGCGAGCGAGAGTTCTTCGGTTGGGTAGGGGTATCGGCGGCTTCGGTCATCTCGTTCAGCAGCGAGAGAAGGTCGTCCTGGTCGACCCCGGCCCGGGTTAGCGCCGCGTCCACCCCCGCGTCGGCACGGTCGTCGGTGGGATCGTCGTCGGCGCCAGTACCGGGAGCTGGCCCCCACCAGTCATCGTCGATGCCACGGTCGACCTCGAATGTCAGCAGCCTGCCGAAGGTGAGCAGAGACCCGGAGGTTAGGAGGTCGCCCTGGAGGTAGCCTTCCCACATTCGGGTCCAGCCGAGCACCGATGGGTGACGCTCCAGCCGCTTGATGCCGGCGAGCAGCCCGTCGGCGAACGACGACTCCTTCCACCCGTCATGGGTAAAGCAGTAGTCGACGCCGAGCTGGCAGAGCCACTGCCCGTCGATCCGACGAAACCTCGGCTTGAGAGCGGCGTGGTGGTAGTAGCTCACCCGTTCCGGCTCGGCCTTCGAGTAGTGGGGCCCGAACACCGTACGACCTCGCCTGCCGTTACCTCGCCCGACCACGCGGGGAGCCAGGTCGTGAGAGGCACGGAAGTGCAGGTGATGGCGGTCCTGGTGCCACTGCACATCGCGTCTGCGGTCGTTGACGAGTGTCCTCCGCAGCAGGTCACCGAAACGGTGCAGACGATCATCGTCGTGGCTGTCGGCCCACTCGGCGCTGTCGTGCCGCTCGACCCCGCCATCACACAGTCGACGAAGAGGACGGCTGCGTAGGTCGCCGAAGCTAATGATCATCTTGTCGTGCAGGATCCAGGCCGCGGCCCCGCCCGGCGTGTCTCGCAGAATCTCCCAGGCCGTGCCGTAGTCGTCCACCACCGCGGGCGCGACGAAGATGTGCTCCGGAAAGGCTTCGACCGGCAGCAGGTTCGAGGTCAGCAGTTCCTTCTTCGGCGGCGGTGGTAGGAAGAGGCCGGAGTCGCGGGGCACGCCGATGCGCAGCATCGCGGGGGCGGCGGACTTGTCGAAGACCTGGGTGTGCTTGTTGACGGTCACCGTCCGTTCGGCGCGTCGCCGTGGGTCGCTGAACTCGGCCCGGATGTCTACCCACCAGGCCAGGTCCTCATTCGGGCGGGACAGCACCACGATGACCGGCGCGTTGCCGCCGAGCCAGTAGTCGAGGTCCTCTGGCCTCGGCGTCCACTGGAAGCTATCGGCCGTCTCGAAGGTGTGGGGACGGTTGCTGGCCTTGCTCTGCACCATGATGACCTGGTTGAGCGCGTTGCCGTCGGCGACGAGCTCGATCTCCCCGTCGATGCCGTGGTCCACCCGCCGGTCGTGGTACAGGAAGCCCATCTCGTTGACGCGACGGCTGATCATCGAGACCCCGCCCTCGCCGATTAACGTCTGCGGACTTACCCTCTTGCCCCGCTTGGGCGGCACGGCCATCACCCCACGTCTCTGCCTGACCCGCCCGTCAGGAAGGACGTACGAGCCGCCTTCCGATTATCGGTGCGCGGTACGACAGTCCCGAGCCGTCGTCAACTAGGGCCATTCCCGCCTCTACCTTTGCGACCCAGCCAGATTCCGGCGTGCTCGTTAGCGAATCCGGCGATAGCTTTGAGTAGCGGCTCGGCTAGTGTCCCGTGTCTGAAGTCTTTTTGCGGTTGGCTTTGGTAAGGATCTGGTCGGCGGTTTTGGTCCAGGCGAAAGGTTTGCATCGCTGGTTGTAGCCGTCGATGAAGGCGCGGATCGCGGCGGTCAGGTCGGGCACGGAGGTGAAGGTGCCACGGCGGATGGCCTGGCGGGTGATGATCCCGAAGAAGATCTCGTCGGGTAGCCCCGGCGCATTGCTGCGCCGGGGCCCCCTCAGAACCGGCCGTGCCCGCTTTCCGGGCAACCGGCTCAAGCAAACCCTGAAGGCTTGCGGGTGGGCAGAAGTGCTGGATTGCTGCCGTTGCCGGTGATCCGGCGGTGGCAGTGGGCGTGTATGAGACGGGTAGCGACGCGTTCGTCCGGTGTTCCCGCTCCCCAGGCGGTGACCGCGTGTCGGCGGACCGCTGTGCGGGTCGCGGTGAGCCATTGCTCCCACTCGCGTGGGCTTTGCGGCTCGTGGTCGGCGTGCAGCAGCAGGTCCCGGCAGATCGGACACCGGCCACGCTGGGCTCGCAGGAGCCGTTGCATGATGGTGTCCACCGGGGGCCGGTTGCGGCGGTGCCGTTGGGTCCAGTAGTCGGTCAGGGCCGGGTCGTCGGGTGACGCCGTCCCTGCGACCATCCGGTGCCGGACGATCGGTGTCCAGGCGAACTTGCGCAGGTAGTAGCCGGTTTCCCGGCTCCCGAATACCCACCTGTCACGCCGGGACGGGTTGAACAAGCCGAAGTACCGGGCGGTCACCCAGCGTCTCGGCTTGTTCGCGTGGGTGAATCTGGCCCACTTATAGACCAGCTTCCACGCGTGGGCGTCCAGCGCGTTGAACACGCGTTTGGACACCCCGATCCGGTAGTAGGCGCACCATCCGTTGATGATCGGGTTGAGCTTGCCGATCACCGCGTCGGCGTTGGACCCACGCAGGGCCCGCACCTCCGTGGACAGCCGCCTGCGGATCCGTCGCACCGCGTCGTTGCTCGGCTTGGTCAGCAACTTCCCGTTGGGATAACGGCGGATGTTGAAGCCCAGGAAATCCACGCCCTGCGTGAGGTGCGTGATCCGGGTCTTGTCCTCGTTGAAGACCAGCCCTCTGGGCGCCAGCCATCCAGCCAGTGCCGCTTTGACCTGTTCGGCCTGCTCACGGGAGTGACACAGAGCGATAAGATCATCAGCGTAGCGGACCACCGCCGGGCAGCCGTCCCTCGTCTTCCCGGCACGGGTGCCGGTGACGTGGTAGCGGACCCCGGCGGCGGCCTCCATGCCGTGCAGAGCAACGTTCATGAGCAATGGACTGATCACCCCGCCCTGGGGCGCCCCGTCGTGGGTGGGGGTGAACCGGCCGTCCTCGGCCACACCGGCTTTCAGCCACTGCCGGACCAGGCCCCTGCCGGGGAACCCGCCCAGCGACCGGTAGATGTGATCGTGATCGAGCCGGTCGAACGCCGCTTGCAGGTCGGCGTCGAGCACCCACAACCGTTTCGCGTCGGTGCGGTTCGACGTCGTGTGGATCGCCACGATGGCGTCGTGGCAGCCACGACCCGGCCGGAAGCCATACGACTTCGGCTCGAACCGGGCCTCCCACTCGGGTTCCAGCGCATTGACCGTCACCGCTTGCAGGGCGCGGTCAGCGATCACGGGAATCCCGAGGCCGCGACGGCGGCCGTTGCTCTTGGGCACATACACGCGCTTGACCGGCAAGGGTGTCCACGGCCTCGCATGGTGCTGGATCCAGTCGGCCAAATCGGCCTTCTGCTCCCCGGTCACCACGACTTTCCGGTCCACCCCGGCCGTCTTGCGGCCAGCATTGCGCTCCGTCACCCGCCGCACCGCCACCACGGCGTTGCTGCGCGAGCGGAGCATCAACTTCTGCAAATTCCGGACCTTCTTCAGGTCCCCGTCCCGCGACGCCGCGAAGATCCGCTGCCGTAGCCTCGATCCACCGATGAAGGTTGGACCGGCAGGACCCCGGCTATAGAAAGTGCCCTCTGAACTGGAAGGATAGGAGTTCTGACGCTTCTATCACCCGGTTCGAGAGGGCACCTCGCAGGTGAGATTACGCCATGACGCGCCGGTGGTGCGCGCGACGTTCGACGATCCGAATCTGGTGTCGTGTGCCGGCCTGGTTCCGGTGATGCGCCTTGCCGAGCAGGCCGGCCTACACGACGCGGTCGCAGACCGGGTCAGCCTGCCGACCGACAAAGGTGCGAACCCGGCCGGCAAGGTCGCCACGATCGTGGCCGGGATGCTCGCGGGCGCGGACAGCATCGACGACCTCGACATCGCCCGACACGGCGGCATGCGCTCACTGTTCGGCGGCGTGTACGCGCCATCGACACTCGGCTCGTTCCTACGCACGTTCACCCACGGCCATGTCCGGCAGTTGCACGCCGCCGCCCGCGACACCCTGATCGGCCTCGCCGCCCGGGTGCCGATCCTGGCCGGCGCGGACGTGCTGACCTTCGTGGACATCGACTCGATGCTGCGCCGGGTCTACGGCAGACAGAAACAAGACATCGGGTTCGGCCACACCAGGATCGGCGGCTACAACGTACGGCTACGCGGCTACAACCCCCTGGTCGCGACGGTGTCGACACCACTGTCCGCGCCGGTCGTCGCGGCCACCCGGCTACGCGCCGGCAACGCCGGCTCCAGCCGCGGCGCCGCGAGCATGATCGCCGAAACGATCACCACCGCCCGATCCTGCGGCGCGACCGGCGAGATCGTGGTCCGGGCCGACTCCGCCTTCTACTCCAAGACGGTCATCGCCACCTGCCGACGCCACAAGGTGCGGTTCTCCGTCACCGCCCGGATCGACGCCAAGGTCCACACCGCATGCGACAGCATCGCCGACGACCAGTGGACCGACATCCGATACCCCCAAGCCGTCTGGGACGAGGAAGAACAGCGGTGGATCTCCGACGCGCAGATCGCCGAAACCGAATACACCGCGTTCGCCGGCACCCGGCAACAGGTGACCGCCCGGCTGATCGTGCGCCGCATCCGCCGCGACGACCCCACCCAAGCTCCCGGCCAGCAGGAACTCCTGCCCCCTACCGGTACCACGCGGTGCTCACCGACAGCCCGTACACCCTCGTGCAGGCCGAAGCCCAGCACCGCCAGCACGCGGTCATCGAGCAGATCAACGCGGATCTGATCGCCGGACCCCTCGCGCACCTGCCATCAGGCCGATTCTCAGCGAACGACGCCTGGCTGACCTGCACCGCCATCGCCCACAACCTCACCCGCGCCGCCGGGCACCTCGCCGCCGGCACCTGGACCACCGCCCGAACCGCGACCATCCGCACCCGGATCATCACCGTCGCCGCCCGCCTCGCACACCGGGCCCGCACCATCCACCTGCACCTACCCGAGCACTGGCCCTGGCAGGCCGCGTTCGACAACCTGTTCACCGCCGTCCACCCAGCACCCGGCTGACCACGGGCGCACCAACCACAACCCGGCGGCCCGACCACAGGCCACAAACCCCCGCCCCAACCCCCGAACGACAACATCCCGGAGCAAGCCGACCACGTAATCGGCGATTCAGCCACGCCCCGAAACCACCCAATACCGAAACCATTCAACCGAGCTCAAGACGAACCGCGTCGGTGGATCGAGGCGTAGCCGCCGTACGTTGTCCTCACAGGTCCGCCAATCAACGGCGTCCCAGCCAGCACGATCGTCCTCCGGTCCGTTCACGCCGAGAGCCGCCATCGCCATCGCGAAGGCATGAGCCGTCATCGTGTCTAACTTGCCCTTCGGTTCCGAAGCTGTGGTCAGCAATCACTCCGCAGGCTCACCCGACCCGCGTCAGCGCCCTTTCAGGCCAGGACACGCAGTCCCTATCCGGCCGGTTATCCGGAGACCGCCGACGGAGGAGCCGGCATCGTGGTCACCGGTTTCCCGCTGCCTTTCGGCCACCGGCATTCGCTTCTCGGGTCGTCCTGCGCCCGCTGGGACATCGTCCACCCTCACGGGTGGCCTACCAGCCGAAACACTGTCCGGCTGGACCCCATCGGGGTTGTCACGTTCCGCATGGAACAGATTCGACCGGGGTGGGCGCCCTCTGAACCCCGGGGACGGTGGTGCGCTCCCGCCCGGCCAAGCTCCTCCGGGCGGCACCTGCCGCCTTGCAACGGCCGGTCCCTATCTCCCGCTGGAGCATCCCATCGAGCGGAAGTGCTAATGACGAGGCGTCATCGAGGATTCACTTGCGTTCACCCGTCCGGTCTTCCCCAGCCGGTAACCCCTGGATGGAACAGGGATCCTTGGGCCTTTCCCCGGGCTTCGCACCCCGCGGTTACCCGCGACGCACGCCGAGGCGGGGACGATCCTTGCGCACGGGACCGGACACTACATCCGCGACGTCAAGCCGCACCTCCTTCGATGCATGTCGCTGTACTCATGCGACTTACGTGTCGCACCACCATGTTCAGCCAGGAACAGCTGGTGGGGGTGAAGTGCATGGTGATGCGCGGGTGGCGGGCCAGCCAGGCTTTGACGTTCGGGTGGTTGTGGGTGGCGTAGTTGTCGACCACGACGTGGAGCTTCACTCGGGGGTGGGCCTTGGCGACCTGCTTGAGGAAGGCCAGGAACTCCACGTTGGAGTGCCGGTCGAAGCAGGCGTCGGCGCTGACGCGTCCGGTGGCCACCTCCAGGGCGGCGAACAGGGTGGTGGTGCCGTTGCGGACGTAGTCGTGGGTCCGGCGCTCTGCCAGTCCGGGGCGAAGCGGCAGGATCGGCGCGGTCCGGTCGAGCGCCTGGACCTGGGACTTCTCGTCGACCGAGACCACCACCGCGCCGGCCGGCGGGTTCAGGTACAGGCCGACCACGTCCCGGATCCGGGCTTCCAGTTGAGGATCGGTGGAGAACTTGAAGGTCTCCGACCGGTGCGGCTGCAGGCCCCATTTGCGCCAGACACGGGAAACGGTGGCGAAGCTGACCGGGGTTCCTTCCCGGCGCATCTGGTCGGCCAGCAGTCGCGCCGACCAGTGCGTCACTCCAAGGTCCGTTGGTGGTCGTCCGTCGTCGGAGACGGTGCGCACCACGATGGCGACCTCGTCGACCACCGACGGTCGGCCCGAGCGTCCCAGGTCGGCCAACGCGTCGATGCCGCCGGCGTCGTAGCGGTTACGCCACGCCAGGACTGTCGGGGTAGACACCCCGACCTGACGGCCGATCGCCGCGTTCGGCATACCTTCAGCGGCGAGCAGAACGATCCTCGCCCGCTGCGCCAGACCGCCGCCGACTGTGATGACCGGGTCAACGCGGCTCTTCGAAGTTAAGCGGGGTTGAGGTGTCCGCGGCTTTTCCGGGTGGTCGCGCAGCGGGTTCGTAGGCGTTGGTTGATCGGGTTGCGGAAGCCGTAGGCGTCGCGGGCGACGGTTTTGATGACTCGGTTGGTGCCTTCGGAGCCGGCGTTGGTGATGCCGGTGTGCAGGAACGCGAGGATCTGGGGCCACCAGATCTCGATCGTGGTCGCGAGGCGGGCGAGTTCGGGTAGACCGCTGTCGGCGCAGCGTTGGTAGAAGCGGTGCAGCAGTCGAGCGACGTTTTCCCGGTCCGGGTGGGTGCGGGCCAGGGCCAGCAGGTCGAGGAGGTCTTCCTTGGCGTTCCACGCGGCGAGGACCGGCACGCTGATGCCGGCGGGTAGCCCGGCGATCTCGTCGCAGAGCTTGTCGACGCGTTCCGCGCGCATCCGCCTCGCGGAGCGGGTCAGCCGGTTACGCAGGTCCCATTCGCGGTCACCGGCGCGGCCCCGGCGGCCCCGGACCTGCACGGTGACCCGGCGGCGGACCTCGTTGAGGGCCTGGTGGGCGAGTTGCACGACGTGGAAGTGATCGACGACGAGGATCGCGTGCGGCAGCGCCTCACGGACCGCGGACTTGAAGATCGTGCACATGTCGATCGCGACGTACCGGACCTGATCGCGCCACGTCTGGCTGCGGTGGCCGAGCCAGTCGATGACCACCTGGGCGGTGCGGCCCTCGACCTGGCCCAGTAGTCCCTGACCGCCGGACAGGTCACACATCCCGACGTGCCACCGGTCCACACTGCTCTGCCACGCCTGGCTGACCTGGTCGAAGACCCACTTCGGCCGGCCCCGGCGGGTCTCGTCGATCCCGAGGACCTCCACCGGTTCCGGTTCGTCGGGCAGCACCACGCCCGCGTGGGCGGTGAACGCCGCCGCGACCACCGGCCAGGACAGGTCATGGCCACGGGCGGACTGTACGACCGTGCGGGCGCCGTCGGCGACCGCCGCCCCGGCGGCCTGCCGCAACCGGGCGGTCACCCGATGCCGGGCTGGGACCTGCGCCACCTGCTCGGTGAACGTCCGGCGCCGACATCCGCCGTGGTCGCAATGCCAGCGGCGTTTACGCCACCGTAGCCGCGTCGCACGGCCCGCCACGGGCAGGTCCCTCGGCCGGGTCGTCACCCAGTCCTTGACCCGCCGGGCCCGCACACCGCAGTCCGGGCAGCATTGTGCCTGCTCATCGGCGGTAGACAGAGCAACCACCGGGACACCGTCGGGGTCCAACCTGACCCGATCCACCACCAGGCCGTCCAGGCCCAGCAGCCGGGTCGTATCGTTGACCATGCTCGCAGCTCTCCGCTTGTGACCATCCGATCTAGACACTCAGATGATCACCGAAGGGCTGCGAGCCCTCTACGCCAGGGTCGCCGTCAACCGCGAACCCCGCTCAACTTCGAAGAGCCCGACTTCCTCGGATTCCACGTCCGCCGGTACTCGAACGGCAAGCTGATCATCAAGCCGAGCAAGGCGGCCGTGAAGCGGTTCCGGCGTCGGCTGCGCGCCGAGATGCGGGATCTGCGTGGCGGTAACGCCGCGATGGTCATCTCGCGTCTCAACCCGATTCTTCGGGGGTGGGCGGCCTACTACCGGACGGTGGTCTCCAAGCACACGTTCACCACGATCGACAGCTACCTGTGGTGGCTGACGTTCAAATGGGCGGTGCGCGGCCACCGGAACAAGCCGAAGAAGTGGGTGACCGCCCGCTACTACGACGCGTTCAACAAGGCCAGGTCCGACCGGTGGGTGTTCGGCGACCGCGACAGCGGCGCCTATCTCACCAAGACGGCCTGGACGAAGATCGTCCGGCACCAGATGGTCGACGGGTTCGCCTCTCCGGACGACCCCGACCGATCCGGCTACTGGGCGGCCCGTAAGCGGCGCAGGAAACCACCCATCGACCGGTGGGGACTGATCCAGCTGGAACGACAGCGCGGACGATGTCCGCTCTGCCACCAGCTGCTCCTGCACGCTGACCACGAACCGCAGTCCCCCGACGAATGGGAACAGTGGATCACCGTGGTCCGGTCGGCGATCCGCCGTCAGGCGATCACCGCCGACCGGCAGGCCGTGGCACCGAACGGTCCGCTCGCTTCACGCCTCGTGCACACCCACTGTGCCCGCAAGGCCGCGCGGCGCAAGGAACACGCACGACACCCCGACGCAGAATCCCGTGACACCTCTGGGTTTGCTTGAGCCGGATGCGGGGACGACTCGCACGTCCGGTTCTGAGGGGGCTCCGGCGCGGCAACGCGCCGGAGCTACCCGCCCAGGCGTTCTCCCACAGCTTCACGATCGCCGGGTACTTCCGCCCCCAGGCCTCGGCGAACTCCATGAACCGCTCCGTCGCCGCCTCCTCCGTCGGGGCGGCGTAGACCGGCTTGAGCGCCCTGGCGATCTTCTCCCAGTCCTGCCGTGCCGCGTAGCGGAACGAGTTACGCAGCAGGTGGATCACACACGTCTGCACGATGGTGCGCGGCCACACCGCCTCGACCGCCTCCGGCAGGCCCTTGAGCCCGTCGCAGACGAGCATCAGCACATCGGCCACACCCCGGTTCTTCAGCTCGGTCAGCACATGCAGCCAGTGCTTCGCGCCCTCACCGCCGTCACCGGCCCACAGGCCGAGGATGTCCCGGTGGCCGTCCACGGTGACCGCCATCGCCAGGTAGATGGGCCGGTTCGCGACCTTCCCGTCCCGGATCTTCACATTAATCGCATCAACGAACACGACCGGGTAGACCGGGTCGAGTGGCCTGTTCTGCCACTCGGTCATCCCGTCGATGACCTTGTCCGTGATCGTCGAGATCGTCTGCTTCGACACCTCGGCGCCGTACACCTCGGCCAGGTGCGCGGCGATCTCCCCGTGCGTCAGCCCCCGGGCCGACAACGACAGCACGAGCTCATCCACCCCGGACAACCTGCGCTGGCGCTTACGCACGATCCGCGGCTCGAACGTCCCCGCGACATCCCGCGGGACCCGCACCTCGACCGGGCCGACGTCGGTCAGCACGGTCTTCGTCCGGGTGCCGTTACGGGAGTTCCCGGTGCCCTTGCCCGCCGGGTCGTGCTTGTCGTAGCCGACATGGTCGGTGATCTCGCCCTCCAGGGCGGACTCCAGGACCCGCTTGGTCAGCTGCTGCAGCAGACCGCCCTCCCCGGTGAGCTTCAGCCCTTCACCGCGTGCCCGGTCCACCAGCAGCGCGATCAGCTGCTCATCCGTGGCCGCACCAACCGACTCTGCCTGCTCCTGCTCGATGATGGTCTCGGTCGTCATCTGGCGCATCTCCCTTGATCAGCAGATCCGCCGTTAGTTGTACACACCCCCCGGAGGCCACACCCTGCAATGCGTTCTCGTTACGTGAGCACCAGTTCCTCGCGCAGGACGATTATGTAGTTGGGGTTCAGCTCGGGCTCGGACACGTTATTTCCACACGAAGCGTGATACTCGCTCGCTTTACTGGTGATCCCCGCCGCGCTGGACGGGGATCTTCGCTGTGGTGGTGGCGGGGAAGCTCCCTGCCAGATCGAGCAGGTATGTCGCGGTCGCGGTGTCGACAACCCAGGCGAAGTGGTCACACACGACGATCATGTCGTTGTCACGAAGGTAGGCGACAACCCTGTCCGGGTCCACGCTTCGCAACGCGGGATGGTGACGGTGCAGCCTGCGGTCACGGCGGATGCCGTCGAGGAGATGATCTTCCCGGACGTAGAGGGTCCTCGGTCGGGGCGAGACCGTCGTACGGCTACTCGTGTGGCCGTGGCGGCAACGGCAACCGGGACGGCCATGCACCCAATGGGAGTCCATGCACCGGCCACAGACCTCGCAACACACCAACCCCGCCAGGAGATACGGGCGAGAAACGCCATCCGCAGGGACGGGCGCGGTGCGCACCGCCTGGACCGCGATGAACCGCTCCTCACTCACCAACGGCGGATGAGCGACCTGACCGGAAACGACCCTGCGGGGCCCCGTTGCGTCGCTGCACCTCGCGGCCTCGAGCAACAGGGCCCTCAGGCTCGACACCGTTCGCGGTCGGTACGCTGCCGGTTCCACACCTGACGGCCGGTGTAACGGGGATTGGCCAGGATCGCCGCGACCACCGTCAGCATCCGCTGGTGGCCGCTGCGGTGCCGGTTACGTCCCGTATCAACGGCGGACGGGCAGGCAACGCCGGCATCGTTGAGAGCACGAGCGATACGGGCCACACTGCGACCGGCAAGCCGCTGGGCGGAGATCCACCGCACGTGCGACACGTCCGTAACAACGGTTGCACACCGCAGAATCCACCTGAGCCGGCAGCGGGTAGCCGCACGCACATCACCACCGTCTACTCGGGATGCCGGACCGGACATCCGGTGCGGTGGGGCGCGTTCGACGGAGGTCACACTCCTGGTCACGTGGACGGTGGCGAGGACAGCGGCGCCAGGACCTGGACCAAGGGTGAGGTGTGGCAGTTCTTCTCGCAGTTCTAGTCACCCCGACCGGAGCCTTGGCGTGACGCAGGAGTCCGCCCAACTCGTGCACTCTGTTCACGCGCCGAACTGATCCGCTCCGTTGCCGGGCCCGCGGTGGACGTCCCGCTGCGGGCCCGGCCGCCACCCGGCCGCACCGAAGGGCATCGGCCAGCTCAGCTGCACGCCACCCGCATCAATGCGCTTTCTGGAACATGATCGACAGCCGACGGAGCGCGCGGGTCGGCTGAACCCTTCCCCGACGGGTCGTCGGCGTGCGCCGCCGCAGATCAGCAGCATGCACTTCATCGTCTTCTCTTCCTGCCGGGCCTCACCCGTCCGACGAACGGGAACCGGCGAAACGGACCGGGCCGCCCTGGCAAGGCAACTTCATCACAGGACCGCCCGCGCTTGACACGGAGTCGACGCACCAGTTCACTTGGTGTGATCGATCGAAGTCGATCACCGGTCGGTGCCAATGGAGGGACAGCCGTGCGTACCCCACCGCGCTGGCGCGGCGCCACCGCGCTGGCGCGGCGCCGCCGCGCTGACCACCGCTGCACTCATCGCCGTCATCCTGCTCGGCGCCTCCCCCGCCGCCGCGCGGCACGGCGGGCCGGCGACCCCGACCGCGCTCTGGGCCAGCACCAACGGCACCGCGATCAGCCTGACCTGGCAGCAGCCGCCCACCGGGCCGCAGGTCCGCTCCTTCCGGGTGTACGAGGGCGGAGAAGTGGTCGCCCGCACCAGCACCACGTCGACGACGATGAACGTGCCCTTCGGCTCGTCGCACGCGTACACCGTCACCGCCGTCGACCGGCACGGGCGGGAGTCGGCGCCGACCGACCCGGTAACCGGCCGCTCCTGGCTCTCCGGGGTCAACCCGGAGTGCCTGCCGACCCCGACCCTGCCGATCACCGTCACCGCCGCCACCGCGTCTGCGATCTCGCTCTCCTGGCCCCGGCACCCGCTCGGCGGCGAGCTGGAACTGCGGGTGGACGGCGTCAGCCTGGGCTGGACATCGCTGACCAGCGCCCGGGTCGGCGGTCTGGCGCCCGCCACCGATCACCAGATCGGGCTCTACCGGCTCAACCAATGCGGTCCCGGATCCACCGAACCGGTCGGCTCGACCGCCGCCACGACCGCCGCCGGCGATCCCGCGCGGCCCGCCCCGCCTGCCGGACTCACCGTCACCGGGCGCACCGACACCACCATCAGCCTGGCCTGGACCGCACCGGCCGGACCGCCGCCGGCCCGGTACGCGGTCTACGCGGGCGGCACCCGGGTCGCCGTCAGCGCCGGCACAACGGCCACCGTCCAGCGGCTCTTCCACGCCACCTGGCACCGCTTCACCATCGCCGCGCTCGATTCCGCCGGCAACGGGTCGACGCACAGCCCAGCGGTGTCGGCCGGGACCGAGACCTGCCTGAGCAGCCCGCCCAAGCCGGTCGAGCTGACGGCGACCGCGCTCTCCCCGTCGTCGGTGCGGCTGAGCTGGACCTTCGACGCCACCGCCACCTCGTACACGATTTGGGACGGTGACACGGCGGTCGCCACCTCCCGCTACCCGGACACGGTCGTCTCCGGCCTGCCGTCCGCGTCCCGGCACGTCTACCGGGTCAGCGCGACCCTCCCCCAGTCCTGCGGCGAGACCCCCCGCTCCGCCCGGGTGCAGGTCACCACCGCACCCGGTCCCGCCGCCCGGCCGGCGGCACCGGCGTCGCTCGAGGTGACCGGAAACGCCCCCGGCAACTGGCCCACCGACGCCCGGCTCACCCTGGAATGGTCCGCCTCCACCGGAGGCGAGCCCGCCATCAGCTACCGGGTGTACGAGGGCGCGACCGTCGCCGGCGCGACCGACGGGACCCAGCTGACGCTGGCGGTGGGCGGGGCGACCTGGCACACGTACACGGTGGTCGCCGTCGACGCCGCCGGCAACGAGTCAGCGGCCAGCCCGCCGGTGACCGCGCAGGGCATGTTCTTTCCGCCGCCGTAGGGCAGGCGACGCCGCACGGCTGGTAGAGCAGCTTCAGGTTGCAGGGATCAATGACGCCGGTGGCCTGCTGGGACGTGTGCCGTTCGAGAAGTCGGTTTCAACTCCGGCCTCGGACACCAGTTCTGGTGGAGTTCCACCGATCATGAGTCGGACTCAACTCCGCAGCTGTGCGCACACGACATACCTGCTGTTACAGGTGATCGTCGGCACCGGCGAGCCGCACATCGCTGCCGGCGCGCAGCGGCGTGCTCACGGTTGGACCGACCATGACATCACCTCGTCGCCGCGACCGTGAGCAGTTCATCGGCGCGCTCATCCCCACCCCACTTCCCGACCGACCGCGGCCCCGCCCCGCGCCGATACCGGCGCTGCCCGCACCACGCCCGCCAGCGACCGGCCCATCGGAGGAGATCCTGATCGGCACGGCCCGTCCGGACCATCCGGGTCGGGTGACCGAACGCGGCCTGCTACGCGCGCTGCGCTGGGACCCGGGCCACCCCATCGACATCCACCCGCACGACGGGATGCTGGTCATCGCGTCAACGCCGGCGGGGCAGCACGCGGTGGGCAGCCGAGGAGAGCTGCCGCTACCTGCCAGCGTCCGCCAGATGTGCGCGATCGTTGCCGGGCAGCCGCTACTGCTCGCCGCCCTCATCGACCACGACCTGCTGGTGATCCATCCCGCCAGCACCGTCAAACGGCTACTCGCCGACCTCCACACCCGGATCACCGGTGGCCGTCGTGCCGGCTGACCCCGCCCGCGTCGCCGCCGCCCGAGAGATACTGGCCCACTTGGCGTCACCCTCACCGATCTGCAGGCCGAACCCGGTCCACGCCTGCCGACCCTCGCCGAGTACCTGCCAAACGTTATCGCCGCGGCCGGGCCAGCGGCAACGACGTCATCCTCGACGCCCTGCTGCTACGCCTGCACACCGAGACCGCCTGCCGCCGCGGCGGCGCACTCGGACTCCGGCTGACCGACCTGGACACCCACCGCGGGCTCGTGCGACTCACCGAGAAAGGCGCCGCCCTGCGCTGGCAACCGATCACCCTCGACCTCGCCGCGCACCTCGACGACCACGCCCGGACTCGGGGCGCAGTCCTGCCCAGCGACCAACTGTTGCGCTACCGCAACGGCCGACCGATCACCAGCCGCCGCTACGACCACCTGTGGAAACGCATCGGCGAACAACTCCCCTGGGTCGCCACCCAAGGCATCTCCGCCCACTGGCTACGCCACGCCACCCCACCTGGGTCGAACGCCACCACGGCTGCGGCATCGCCCGCGCCTACGCCGGACACACCGACTCCACCGGCCCAGCCACCACCACCTACATCAAAGCCGACCTGCAAACCGTCGCCGCCGCGCTGGCCACCATGACCGGCCGGCCCCACCCACTCGCCACCACCGCATGGACCAACCGGCCTCCCACCGATCGACTCCCGCGACACCCTCAGAACCGGCCGAAGTACCCGACTGGTGACTTCCTCGCCGCTGACCGCGATCACGCGGAACCACGGTTGGAGGTACATCCGCGAGGAATTCGGCGGGAACCGACATGGTCAGCCCCAGCCGATTCCGTCGGTGGGCGTGGACCATGTTGCGCGCGCCGGCCCAGGCGCCACAGGACCGAACTACTCGATCGGAGGGCGTGGCCGACCCGCGCCGCCGCCATTCCACGTTGGACTACGTTAGTCCCGGCGAGTATGTGGCAACGGCATACTCCCGCAGGCCAGCGAGCAAGGTAGCGTGAGATCGATTCACCTACCCTGTCCGTCAAACCGGGTCAGTCCCACTTGACACTCCCTCTCGACCGCCGGATCGGCGTCGCCCCCTCGGCCCTGAGGTCCGAATCTGGTTCCGGCTGATCGGCGTCAGCCGGCCGGCACCAGGAAGCGGGAGACGCTGAGGAGCTTTTCGCGGGTTTCCTCGAGTTCACGTTCGGGGTCCGACTGGGCGACCACCCCGGCACCGGCCCGCAGCCAGGTCCGGCCGGAGCGGCGGAAGATGCTGCGCAACACCAGCGCCGCATCGAGGCTGCCGTCCGAGTCCGCCATCAACACGGCTCCGCTGTAGAGGCCACGTTCCGTCTCGACGCCGCGGATCAGGTCACAGGCGTCGCGCTTCGGGACGCCTGAGGCGGTGATCGCCGGGAAGAGCACCGCCAGCGCGTCCCATCCGGTGGTGTCCGTCGTGAGCCGCCCGCTGACCTCCGACGCAAGGTGCTGGACGCTGCCGCGTTCCTTCACGGACATGAAGTCCTGGACGGTCACCGTGCCGGGCTCGCAGATGCCGGCCAGCTCCGTAGTGGCGTAGTGCACCGAAATGGCGTGCTCGAACACCTCCTTGGCGTCGCGGTAGAGCTCTCCACGCCGGGCGGCGTCCTGGTCGGGGATGCCGTCGAACGCGCGGGTGCCCGCCAGCGGCTGTGTGACGACCCGGCCGTCCGAGTTGACCCCGGCGACGATCTCGGGGCTGAACCCGGCCGCCTCCCAGCCGCCCAGGTCTAGCAGGAAGGAACGCGCGGGGTTGTTGCCGCGACGCCCCTCCAGGTAGGTCGCCGCGAGGTCGATCCGGGTCTGGACGGCAACCACCCGGGACAGGATGACCTTGTCCAGGCGGCCACCACGGATGCTCGCGATCGCCTCGGCGACCGCCTTGCAGTACAGGTCCACCTCGGGGCCGTTCAGGTCGATCTCCACGCGGCCAGGTGTGGACGGCCGGGCGGCAACCTGGGTCGCCGCCATCAGCCTCTCCTGCAAGGCGTCCAGCTCCGGCTCGGTGTCGGCAAGCAGAAGCGCGGAATCCTTGGAGAGCCTGATCTCGCGCTCCGGGACCGCCAGATGGACGGCGTACTCAAAGGTCACCCACCCGTAAGCCCGCCATCTCTCGTAGGGGAGGGCTGCCATCGCCTCCTGCACGCCCTCGAAACCGGGCATGACGACGTTCGCCCGTTCACCCTCGGCGAAGCACAACGCCTCGGGGTACTCGTACAAGACGAAAGGTTGCTTCGTACCTGCCGCGAGCGCCGCGGCGGTGGCGAACCGATCGGCATTGAGCGCAACCCGACGATGTCCCAGAGTCATGACGTTTCCTTGACCAGGCGCTCAACCAGAGCGGCCTTGCTCACCTTGCCGACATTGGTCAGCGGCAGCGCGTCGACGATCTCAAGCCGATCGGGCAGCTTGTACGCAGCCACGCCTCGCTCCCGCAGGAACGCCTTTATCTCGCGCAGCGCAGGTGCGGCTCCTCTGGCGACAACGCAAGCGCAGATCACCTCGCCCATGACCGCGTCGGGCAACCCGACCACCGCGACGTCGTGCACGGACTCATGCGCGAGTAGGTGGTTCTCCAGCTCCTGCGCTGGAACTTTCTCGCCACCGCGATTGATCTGGTCCTTGTTGCGACCCTCGACGATCAGATGCCCGGTCGGCAGCACTCGAACGATGTCTCCGGTGCGGAAGAATCCGTCCGGCGTGAAGGACCGCGAGTCGGCCCGATAGTAGCCACGCAACGTGTACGGCCCTCGGGTCAGCAGCTCACCGTCGACCACCTGGATCTCGTCGCCAGGGCTGAGCGGCCTCCCCTGCGTACCGATGACAAGGTCCTCGGGGTCGTCTAGGCGGGTGAAGTTCAGCAGCCCTTCCGCCATCCCGAAAACCTGCTGCAACGCGCAACCCAGCGTGCCGCGCACCCGCCCGGCGGGCTCCGGGTTCAGCCGGGCACCACCCACCTGCAACAGCTCCAGACTGGACAGGTCAGCACCCATCACGTCCGCGACGTCCATCCACAGCAATGCCACCGGTGGGACGACCGCCGTCACGGTGATCCGCTCACGCTCGATCAGCGCGAACGCGGTGTCCGGGCTCGGATCGGGCGCGAGCACCACCGTGGCGCCCGCGGCCATCGCACCGAGCAACCCGGGGCACGCGAGCGCGAAGTTGTGGGCCGCCGGCAACGCGACCAGGTAGCGGGTTTCTTCGGTGAAGCCGCAGACCTCAGCGCTCGCCCGCGCGTTGTACAGATAGTCGTTGTGCGTACGGGGAATGAGCTTGGGGGTCCCGGTCGTACCGCCGGAAAGCAGAAACAGTGCCGGTTCCGCCGGATCGGCCGCGGGTAGCGACACCGGCTCGCCCTGCGGCACGGCCTCGAACTCACCCGGCTCGCCGACAACGAACACGTGCCGCACAAGCCCGCTTACCGTGCGCGCCAGCGCTCGATGCTCAGGGCTCGAACCGTCGATGATGTAGATCGCTGCCTGGCTCAGCTCGCACAACGGCACGATCTCGCTTTCCCGGTGCGCGGGCAGCGCCAGCACGGGCAGCAGCCGGGCACGCAGCAACGCGAACAGCACCGCCACAAACTCCGGCACGTTCGGCAACTGCACCAGCACTCGCGTGTACGGGTCCAGTCCGATCCCGGCCAGCCCTGCGGCGAGGCGGTCGGCCCACTCGTCAAGCTCCGCCCAGCTCCACCGCCGCCCGTCTGCGGCGATCAGCACCGTACGGGCAGGATGCTTGCGGGCACCTTCGCGCAGCAGCACATCGAGTGGCTCACCGGTCCAGTAGCCGGCCTCACGGTAGTGGTCCGCTAGGTCTTGCGGCCAGGGCTTACAGCCATCCAGCATCAGGGTCCTCCTGTCACGCAGATCGCGTCCGCGGGCGTCCGATCGGCCGCCGGGCGTTCGAAGGTTCCGTTCTCGAGGGTCAGCACGTCGTCCGAGATCCGCCGCACGACGTGGTTGTCATGGGTGATCGAGAGGACGGCCAGCGCCTGGGTGGCGCACAGCTCCCGCAGCAGGTCGAGCACTGCCGCCCGGGTCACCGAGTCCAGCGCCGAGGTGACCTCGTCGCAGATCAGCACACGGGGCCCGGCGGCCAGGGCCCGGGCGATCGCGACCCGCTGCCGTTGCCCGCCGGATATCTCACCCGGTAGCCGCCGGGCATGGTCGACGGGCAGCCCTACCAGCCCGAGTAGCCGGTCGATCTCCGCAGCGAGCTCGGTCCGGTCCGTGATGCCGCGCAGCAGTTTCAGCGGGCGGACGAGCGCCGTCTGGATCTGCTGCCCGGGATGGAGGGTGTCGGCCGGGTTCTGGGGCACCAGTTGGATCGCCGCGCGCTGCCGGGTCGGGCGTCGGCGGGCGCTCGACGCGAGCGGCGTTCCGTCGAGCAGCAACTCGCCGCCCTCCGGCCGGTGCAGCCCGGCGAGGCACCGGGCAAGCGTGGTCTTGCCGCTGCCGGACGAGCCCACCACCGTCAAGCACCGCCCGGGGCGCAGCTCCAAGTCGACACCGTCGAGCACGCGCCGGCCCGCGTATCCGGCTTGCAGCCGCCGGGCCCGCAGAATCGGCGGTTCCAGTGGCGGCTCCGGCCGGGGGCCGGGTTGCGCGACGGCGGCCACGAGCGCGGCCGCCGCCGGGGACTCGGGTCTGGTCAGGACATCCGCCGCCGGCCGGTGCTCCACCACCCGGCCGGCGTCGAGCACCACGATCTGGTCGACAAGGCCCGCGGTGGAGTCGATGTCGTGTGTGATCCAGAGCAGTGCGACTCCGTCGGCGCGCAACCTGCCCAGCTCCGCCCGGAACTCCTCGACCGCGCGAGGGTCGAGCGCCGACGTAGGTTCGTCGAGGACCAGCAGGCGAGGGTTGCGTGACAGCGCCACGGCGAGGGCGCCGCGTTGCTGCTGGCCGCCGGAGAGCTCGGCGGGTCGGCGGTCGCCTAGGGCGGGGTCCAGCCCGGCACGGCGTAGCACGTGGTCGACCGGTCCTCGCAGACCGGCGGCGCTGCGCACGGTGGCCCGCAGTTTCCGGTACGGGTTAAGGCTGCTGCCGGGGTCCTGCCCGACGTAGCCGACGCTGTCCGGCCGGTGGCGCAGGACGTCGCGGCCGTCGACGGTGACGGTTCCCCCGGCGTGCCAGATTCCGTCACGCAGCCGGCCGAGGCAGGCCAGCGCCAGGGTGGTCTTGCCCGAGCCCGACGCGCCGACGACGGCCACCGCCGCGCCGGGTCCGATTTCGAGGTCGACGCCGTCGATGATCGGGCCTGCGGCCGCGTACAGGCGCAGGCCGTTGACTTTGACCAGCGGCTCGCTCATCGCGCCACCAGAGCATCGGAGGCAAGATTCAGCGGTACGGTCAGCGCTGCGATCAGCGCCAGCGGTGCCAGCAACGCGACCGGCTGTAGTGCCGCGCCCGGCAATGCCTGCGCGATCAGGGTCCCCCAGTCGGTGCCGGCGTCGCCCAGTCCCAGGAAACCGGCGGCCGTGACCATGTAGAGCGACACCACGAACCGCAGTCCGGCGTCGGCGGCGACGGTGCCGGCGATCAGCGGCAGGACTTCCTGGCGCAACACCCAACCCCAGCGCTCACCTCGTGCTATCGCGAGTTCGATGTGCGGGCGCCCGATCACGAGGCTGGCGGCGGCGTAGGTGACCCGTGCGGTGAGTGGCACACCCGCCGCGGCGACCGCGATGACCACGCCGCGCCGGTCGGGCAGTGCGGTCAACGCGAGGACCAGCACCAGAATCGGCGGCAGCGCGACTACGGCGTCGAGCGGTCGCAGCACCAGACCTTCGAGGATCCGCCGGTGGGCTCCGGCGAACGCGGCGACCACCCCGGCCGTCACGCCGAGCCCCACCGCGACCGCTGTGCCGAGTGCCGTGGTGGCCAGCATCCCGGGCCCACCGTCCAGGATGCGCGACAACACGTCCCGGCCGAGATGATCGGTGCCGAGCCACGCCTGCGGTCCTGGACCCGCATATGGCGCCCCCACCGGCGTGATCGCCGGATACGGCGCGAACACGGGCCCGGCCAACGCCACGACGACCACCACCGCAGCCACCGCCGTCAACGGCACAACCCGGGCGCGCGGCGTCATGCCGACCTCCGACGAGTTGCCACGGGGAAAACATGCGGGGTCATGTCAGCCTCTTGCGGGTAGTGACCGTGCCGGCGATGTCGGCGGCGACCATGCCGAGCAGGGTGACGGTGCCGAGGACCATGGCCACGGCCTGCGCGACCGGCAGATCACCGCCGCGCACCGAGGTGACCAGCAGCGCGCCGATCCCGGGATAGCCGTAGACCAGCTCGACCAGCACCGCGCCGCCGACCATCGAGGTGGCCGTGACCGCCCAGACCTGGGCCGCGGTCGGCAGGATCGCGGGCAGCACGGCTTGCCGGAAGACCGTCGCCGCGGCGACCCCGTTCAGGCGGAGGAACTCCACGTGCGGTGCCTTCAGGGCGGTCACGGTCGCCGCCCTGATGATCCGGGCGGCGTAGGCGAGGCTGACGATCACCAGACTGGCCACCGGCAGGACCAGCACCTCCGGGTGCGCCAGCGGGCTGTCCCCCGCCGGTACGAGCGAGACCGCGGGAAAGAGGCCGAGGCCGATGGCGAGGGTGGTCACCAGCACGGCGGCGATGACGAACTCCGGCACGGAGACGGTGAGCAGCAGCGCGGCCGATCCGGCCCGGTCGGCCGCCGATCCCCGGCGGGCACCGAGCAGGACCCCGACCAGCAGGGACAGCGGGATCACTACGACGACCGCGGTGGCGGTGAGGACCGCCGAGTTGGCGAGCCGGCCCGCTACCATGCCGGCCACCGGTTGCCCCGTCGCGGAGGTGCCGAGATCGCCGCGGGCCAGGCCGGCCGCCCACTCCTGGTAGCGGTCGAGCACCGGCCGGTCGAGCCCCAGCCGCTCCCGGGCCTGCTCGATTTGCTGCGGCGAGGCTCCGGGACCGAGCCTCGCCGTCACCGGGTCGCCGGGCAGCACGTCGGTGCCGACGAAGACCACCAGGGAGAGCAGCATCAGGAGCAGGACCACCGAGCCGGCCCGGCCGGCGACATAGCGTGCCGGTCTCATCCGGTGAAGCCGGTCTTGCCCAGCCAGGGATACTTCGGCGACTCGCGGGCGAGCAGACCGGTGAGGTTCTCCCTGGCGACGCTGAGCACGTCGCCGCGTCCCCACGCGATCCAGTTGCCCCGGTCGGTCATGACCTTTTGCGCGGTGGCCCACGCCTCGGCCCGCTCCTGCTCGACCGTCGCAGCCAGGGCCACGGCGACGGCGGTTTTGAGCTCGTCGTCCGGGAAAGCGAGTGCCTCGAACGCCGCCGACCGGGTGTAGGTCACCGAGAGCGAGAACGGCCCGAGCGGGAAGGTGACGGCGTCGGCGGTGGCGAGCCCTTCCTGGTCGAAGTACTCGGTCAGGCCGACGATGTCGACGCGGGCGTCCAGGCCCAGTTCCTTGAGCTGCGCAACCCACAGCTCGGCGGAGGAGTTGAGGCCGACCTCGTATTCGGCGGTGCGTACCACGAAGGGCTTGCCGGCCGCTCCGGCCTGCTCGATCAGCTGCTTGGCCTTTGCCACGTCGCGGGCGACGGGGTCGACGCCCTCGACGAAGTACTTGGCGCCGTAACCGAACAGGTCGTTGGCGACGGCGCCGTAGCCGAGGAAGACGGCGTCGACCAGTGCCTGCCGGTCGATGCCGGTACGCAGTGCGGTCCGGACGCGCGGGTCCTTGATCAGCGGCCGGGTCATGTTCAGCACGAACCCGTATGTGGTGCGGGCCTTCTCTGCGGCGGCACGGATCTGCAGGCCGGCGCCGGGCGAGCCGGACTTGGCTGTGGCGTACGGGATGTCGGAGGCGTAGTCGGCCTGCCCGCCACGGACGGCGTTCACCCGGGCAGCCGGGTCGTCGAGGCTGAGTAGGACGATCTCGTCGGCGTACCCGGGGCCGTCCCAGTAGGTCTCCACCCGGGAGAGGCGGGCCTCGCTGCCGGCCTGGTAGGCGGTGAGCTGGTAGGGGCCGGTGCCGACCACCTTGCCGGTCTCGAAGGCCGCCGTGCCCTCCTTGATCACCATGAGTCCGGCGCTGGCGAGGACGGTGGCGGGATCGCCGACGGGCTGGATCGTCGGCACCACGACGGTGTGGGTCCCGGTGGCGCGGGCTGCGGCGAGGTTGAAGTACATCGACAGCTCGCTCGGCATCTGCCGGTCGGGCGCGGCGCGGTGTTTGAAGGTGTGCACCACGTCGGCGGCGGTGAACGGTGATCCGTCGTGCCAGGTGACGTCGGTGCGCAGGGTCAGTGTGCAGTCCGTGCCCCCGGCGCCCGGCTCTGCCTTGAGCGCCAGCGCCGGCTGTGGGCTGCCGTCGGCGAAGACGAAGAGTTGGTCGTAGACGAGCAGAAACCGGGCGAGTTCGACCGGCGTGGTGCCGACGGTTGGGTCGAGCGATTCGTTCGCGCCGCCGCCGGCGAAGGCCAGCCGTACGGTGCCACCGCGGTGGGGGGTGCCGGTCGGCTCGCCGTCACCGGCGCGGGTCAGGGTGGCCGCGGTGCCGTCGCCGCCCGTGCAGGCGGTGAGCAGCGGCGTGGCTACGGCTGTGGCTCCGAGCCCGATCATGCCGAGGAGGCGACGACGGGTGAGGGGTCCGGTGACGAGGGGCGGCATCGAGTTATGTGCCATGTTGTTCCAATCATTTTTGGGGTGTAGCGGTTCGGATGATCTGCCAGCCTTCGGCGGAGCTGCGTTCGTGCCACAGCGCGGCGTACCGGCCGCCGAGGGCGAGCAGTTCCTCGTGGGTGCCGCGTTCGGCGATCCGGCCACGGTCGAGGTAGAGGCTCTGGTCGGCGTCACGGATGGTGGCGAGGCGGTGGGCGATGACCAAGACGGTCCGGTCGCGGGCCAGGTCCCGTACCGCTGCGGTGACCGCGGCCTCGTTCTCGGCATCCAGGGCCGAGGTGACCTCGTCGAGCAGCACGATCGGGGCGTCCTTGAGCAGGGCGCGGGCGATGGAGACGCGCTGGCGCTCGCCGCCGGACAGCAACGATCCGCCCTCGCCGACCCGGGTCTCCCAGCCGTCCGGCAGCCGGTCGACCACCTCGTCGAGGCGGGCGGCCAAGGCTGCGGCGCGTACTTGTTCCTCGTCCGCATCGGGGCGGGCGATGCGGACGTTGTCCCCGATCGTGCCGTCGAAGAGGTAGACGTGCTGAAAGACCATGGCGACGCGGGAGGCCAGCGCACCGGAGCCGATCGCGCGGACGTCGATGCCGCCGATCGTGACGGATCCGGTGCCGGTGTCCCAGAAGCGCCCGGCGAGCCGGGTCAGGGTGGTCTTGCCCGAGCCGGACGGGCCGACCAGAGCGGTCAGAGTGTTCGCCGGCAGTGTCGCGGTGATCTCGTGCAGCACGGTCTCGTCGCCGTACCCGAATGTCACGTCGGTGAAGGCGACTTCGTTGGTGGCGGGGGTCCGCGGCTCGGCGGGCTCGGTCAGCGGCTGCACGTCGAGGACCTCGCTGATCCCGCGCAGCGAGACTCGGGCCAGCGCGGTGCCCTTGCCGAAGGCCGCCAGCATGCTCATCGGCTCGACGAACCGTACGGCGAGGACCAGGATGACGATCAGAGCGGCGGGCTCGATGCCGCCGGTGGTCACGAGCAGCGCGCCGACCGCGATCACCAGCAGGAGGCCGAGCTGCACGATCACCATGAAGAGCGTGTTCGGGCCGGTGGTGCCGTCCAGCTCACGCAGGTTGGCGTCGCGATTCTCGATCAGCGCCTCATCGAGCCGCTGCCAGCCTTCCTGCTGTCGTCCCGCCGCGCGCAGCACATGCTGGGCACGGGCGAACTCGACGATCCGGCCGGCCAGTTCGGACTCCGTGGTGTCGATCGCCTCGTACTCGGGGCGGACCGCCCGCTGCACCCGCCGGTAGGCCCAGACGCCCAGGGGGACGAACGCGACCAGGGCCAGCGCCATCCGCACGTCGACGAAGAGGACCGCGACGAAGACGGTCAGCGGGGTGACCACGACGGTGACGAGTTGGGAGAGGATGGTCCCCGGGACCGTCATGAGGATGGCGGTGGACTCAGTGACCAGTTGCACCAGGCGGCCCTTGGTGGCCTTGTCGAACCAGCCGAGCGGGATCCGGGTCGCGTGCTCGCCGAGCCGGTGCAGCACTCCACCGGCGAGGTTCACGATGCCCACCCGGTAGGCGCGGGCCTCCGTCCACCAGCGCACGACGCCGTGCAGGACGGCGAGCACCCCGGCCGATACGATCCAGGGCCACGCCGCATCGACGTCGCCGCCGAGCAGGGCACGCAGGATCGGGAAGAGCGCCGCGAAGGTCAGACCCTGTAGGACTCCGGCGAGGGCGTAACCGGCGATCTGGCCGCGCAACCCGTGGCCGCGCCCGAGAATCCGATCAAGATCGTCGATCACCGCACGATGCCTTCCGTATGCGTGGTCTGCTGGGCACGCCACATGCGTGCGTAGAGGCCGTCCTGGGCAACCAGGTCGTCGTGCGTCCCGCGTTGGACGACCCGGCCGCCGTCGAGCACCACGATCTGGTCGGCGAAGCGGATCGTGTGCAACCGGTGCGCGATGACCATCAGGGTGTTGCCTTGCGCGGCGAGTTCGCCGAGCGCACGTTGGACCGCCGCTTCGCTGTGCGGGTCGGCGTGGGCGGTGGCCTCGTCGAGGATCACGATCCGTGGGTTCTGGACGATCGCGCGGGCGATGGTGATCCGCTGCTGCTCACCGCCGGACAAGTCGCCGCCGCCAGCCCCGAGGACGGTGTCGTAACCCGCCGGCAGTGCTTCGATCACGGCGTGGATCTGGGCCCGCCGGGCCGCCGCCACCACGTCGTCGTCGCTCGCCCGCGGCGAACCGATCCGGATGTTCTCCCGTACGGTGTCACGCAGCAGAGCGATGTCCTGGAAGACGATCGCCATCGTCCGCAGCAGGTCGGCGGAGTCCAGCTCGCGCAGGTCTGCGCCGCCGAGGCGGATAGCGCCCGAGTCCACGTCCCAGAAGCGGGGCAGCAGCCGGGCCAGGGTGGTCTTGCCGGAGCCCGAGGGGCCGACGATTGCGGTCACCGTCCCGGCCGGGATGGTGAACGAGACGTCCCGCAGCACCGGGTGGCCGGGGTCGTACCCGAAGGACACGGCGTCGAACTCAATGTCGGTCCCGGCGGGGGTCACCGGCATGACCGGTTCGGGCAGGCCGGGCTCGGCGAAGACGCGCCCGATGCGGGTGGCACCGAGCTGACCCTCGCGGTAAAGGTTCGCCATTGTGCCGATGTGTAGGGCGGCGGCCGGCACACCCAGGCCAAGGACGAGGAACGCGACGAGGCCGGCCGGTGTCGCCCAGCCCGCCGGGAGCATCGCGGCACCCGCGGCGGTCAGGAAGACGATCATCGAGGCGGGCGAGAAGAGGACCGTCAGCAGCGAGGTCGATCGGCCCATCTGGGACATCCAGCGCAGGCAGACCTCGACCATGGTGTCGACCGCACGGGTGTAGCGGTCGAACGCGCGGGCACCGGACCCGTACGACTTGACCACTTCGATGCCGTCACCGAGCTCGACCGCCGCCGCCGCGAGGTCGCTGGTGGACCTGTTCCAGGCGGCGATGTTCTCCCGGTAGCCACGGCTCATCGCCGGGGCCGCGATCATCATGCAGGCGATAAGGTAGCCGACGAAGACTAGGCCCAGACGCCAGTCGACGGCCAGGAGGTAGCCCACGGAGACGACCGGGGTCAGCACGGCGGGGATCAGATCGGCGGGCAGGTGCGCGACGAGCAGGTGCATGCGTTTCACGTCGTCGGTCATCGCCTGTTTGATCGCACCCGAGCCGCTGGTGGTGAACCAGCCGAGCCGGACGCCGGTGAGGTGCCGGGCGAGCCTCGATCGGATCAGGTACTTGAAGTTGGCGTCGGCGACGTGGCAGATGGCGATCGCCGCGACGTAGAGACCGAAACCAATGGCGGCACCGGCCGCGCCGACCGCCGTCCAGACCCAGATCGCCCGGTCGCTGCCGTCCTGCAGGAGCTGCCGGGAGATCTCGACGAGCGCGACGTAGGGCATCAGCCGCAGGGGCACGGAGAGTGCCGAGAGCAGTGCGCCGAAGACCAGGCGCCCCCGCACCAACGCGAGGGTCCGGCCCAGGGCACCCTTGGTGACCAGATTGTCCGGTCCACTGTCCGGTGGAGCGGGGTTCAAGGCAGGTCCTTCCGTGGTGCCTAAGCCGTGGCGGCGGCCCAGATAGAATTGGAACGGTGTTCGCTTCTGGGCGACTGTACCCAGACGAGAGAACTTAGGCAACCCTTACTTGCCAACCGAGTTTATACGGAGAGTGACATCATCGCCGCAAAGAAGTACAAGACGGGTGTCACGCGTGACGCGGTGGTCGCCACCGCCCTGGAGTTGACCCGGCAGCACGGCCTCTACGGCTGGTCCGTCCGCGACCTGGTCAGGACACTCGGAACGGCCACCTCCGTGGTCTACACAAAGGTCGGCGGCAAGGATGCGCTCTGCGAGGCGGTGGTCGAGCACATCTTCACTACCCGTGAGTTGATTGTGACCGACGACACGCTCAGCTGGCAGGAGTGGTTCAGCCGGACACTCCTCACCCTTCGCGACGAGCTGGTGCACTATCCCGGGGTGGCCAAATGGCTGACCCTGCACGGTGGACCCACTTTTCCGGGTGTCGTCGAGCGTCTGCACCACGGCCTGGAGAAGCTGCATGCCGCCGGCTTCGGTGACAACTCGGTTTCGGTCTTCGCGGCCCTGATGACCACGGCGATGAACACCATCACGATGTCGGACGAGCGGCTGAGCCACGAGGACGACGGCCCCCGCGATCACAGCCACATCGTCGACCGGCTCTCGCGCGCTGGCGACGAGAGCACGGCGGTCCAGGGCTTCCGCGAGTTCAGCGAGGGTTTCGCCGGCCGGCCGGAGGAAAGCGACGCGCGTCGCCGGGAGTACTTCACTCTCGTCATCACCACGATGATCACCGGCTTCGCCCACCAAGGGGACGGCATGCGAACGAACAGGCCAAACTGACCTGTATGGACAGTAGACCGCCGGGTCGGAGCCGCCCGAACGATCCTTGGCACAACTTACCCCTTGACATTCCCGGGCTGCGGACTCCAGGCTAGGAACGCCTTACCCACCAAGGGAAGATGCGCGCCGAGTCGCGCCGTCGCCCGGGTCGCGATCCGCTGACGCATCGTGGTGTGGCGGGCATCGCCCTGGCGGGGGCGACGGCGGAGAGCCGCACCGGTGTTCACCCGAACGAGCCTGTCTCCAGCGCCGTGAGCACTTTTCTGCCCATCTACTGTGACTCGTCGGGGTCATCCGCTTGGTTCTTTTCTCATCCCGGCGACTTGCAGCCAGCTAACGAGAATGATTGTCATTGTCTATGATCCGAAGGACCCTTCGATGAGTTCCCTGTGGCTGCGGTGCCAGCGGCGCCGACCTAACGCCAGCACCCGCCTCGTCTGCCTGCCGCACGCCGGTGGCACGGCGGCCTTCTTCACGCCCTGGGCGGACCGGGTGCCGGCACCACTGGAAGTCACCGCGGTCCAGTACCCGGGACGTCAGGACCGGCGCACCGACCCGCCCGCCGCCACGGTCCGCGACCTCGCCACCAGCGTCGCCGGGGCGATCGACCTGACCGACCCACGGTCGATCGTCCTTTTCGGGCACAGTCTCGGCGCGCTGGTCGCTTACGAACTCGCCCGTGTTCTCACGGCTTGGGGCCGGGCACCGGACCGGCTGGTCGTGTCCGGGCGCCGGCCACCGGGCGAGAGCACCGGCCGCAGCTGGCACACCCGGTCCGACGCCGACCTCATCGCCGAGCTGGTTCGTCTCGGCGGCATGGCGGACATCCGATTCTTCGAGGACGCCGAGACTCGCCGGCTCTTCCTGCCCGCGATCCGCGACGACTTCCGGCTCGCCGAGACCTACCGGCACCGCGCCGATCCCGTCCTCAGCTGTCCCGTCACCGCCGTGATCGGCGCCGACGACCCCGAGGTCGATGCCGGGCAGGCCGCCCGCTGGGCCGACTGCACCACCGGGCGCTTCGACGCGCATGTGCTGCCCGGCGACCACTTCTACCTGGTGCCGCATCGCGGCAGGGTGCTGTCGTTGCTGTCCGCCGAGGGGGCAAGACTGCCGTGAGCAAACCTCGCCGAGTCCTGATCGCCGGCACCGCGTTCGGCCGCTTCTACCTCGACGCAATCGACGCCGACCCGAAACACTTCACGTTGGCGGGCATCCTCAGCCGTGGTGGCGAGTTCTCCCGTGAGCTGGCGCGGCAGCGCAACGTGCCGCTGCACACGACGACCGACGAAATCCCCGGCGACATCGACCTGGCCTGCGTCGTCGTGAGGTCCGGCGCAACCGGCGGCCCCGGTACGGAACTCGCGCTGAGCCTGCTCACCCGGGGCATACCCGTCCTGCAGGAGCATCCCGTCCACGCCGGCGAGATCGCCGAATGCCTGCGCGCGGCCCGCCGCCACGGCGTGCCCTACGCGGTCGAGACGATGTATCCACAACTGCAGCCGGTCAGGCAGTTCCTGGCGGCGGCCGAAGTACTACGAGACCGCGTCGGGCTGACCTACGTGGACGCGTCGGCGAACAGTCAGGTCCTCTATCCCCTGCTCGACATCCTCGCCCGGCTGACCGCGACCCCGCGGCCCTGGCATTTCGCCGAGCCGGCACCCGCCGCCGCCGGCTACCCCTTCACCGAGGTGCAGGCGGTCGTCGGCGGCACGCCCGTCAGCCTGCGCATTCAGAACCAGGTGCACCCCGACGACCCGGACAACCACTCGTACTTGTTCCATAGGCTGGCCGCCGGCACGCCTGCCGGGGTGCTCACCCTGGCGGACACCCACGGACCCGTGCTCTGGCAGCCCCGCCTGCACTCTCCCCGCGACCATACCGGCCGGTTGCTCACCCGCGGACCGGGCACGCACCGCCTCGATGTCCCGAGCACCTCCTCGCTGAGCGCCAGACCGGGGACATTCCACGAGGTCTTCGCCGAGCTCTGGCCGGACGCGCTCGCGCACCGGATGCGCCAGTTCTGCCGGCTCCTCGACGAACCCGCCGGCCGGGCCGCCTCCGGCCAATGGGACCTGGCGGTTTCGACGATGTGGGCACAGTTGACCGGCCGGATCGGGCTGCCTGAGCTGATCCGACCGGGCGAGCCTCCCCCCGTACCGATGACGGACCTCGAGGAGGCCGCACGTGCCGCCGCTTGACCGAACACCGCGCCGGTGCAGCCACGTCCTGCTCCGGGTCGCCGATCTGGCCGCCGCGGTCGCTAATTTCGAAACGGCGGGTTTCACGGTGACCTTCGCCTCCCGGCGTGAATCGGCCCGCCACGCGCACATCTGGTTCCGCAGCGGACCGATCATCGAGCTGCTCGACCCACCGGCGCGGGCGGGGCTCTACCGCGTGCCGCTTGAGCTGGCGTTCGGGCGGGGTGCTGGACGGCGGATGATCCGCTGGGCGCGGCAGCCCGAGGGGTTCTGCGACGCGGCAGTCCTCGTCGACAGCCCCGACCTCGGTGAGCAACGCGCGGCGCTGGCGCAGGCCGGAGTCCCCACCGGCCGCGCCGTGCGGTGGACGCGACGCCGCGAGGACGGTGAGAGCACCCGGTTCCAGTTCAGCTATCCCCGCAACGACCGGCTGCCGTTCCTGGTGACCCCCTACTCCCCCGCGCAGCACCCGCCGGACGTCCGGCATGTCAACGGTGCGACCGCGCTCAGCCGTGTCGTCCTGGGTGTACGGCCTGACGACCGAGCCGCGCTGCTCGCGGTCACCGGCTCCGATCCGACCTTCCTCTTGGAAGAGGCTGCCGTGACCGGAGTACGGGCCATCGAGCTGGACGGCCTGCGCCAATCCCTCGACCCGGGGCTGCTGCACGGCGCCGTGATCCGACCAAGGAGTTCGACATGAGTACACGTCAGATCGTCGCGGAACTCTCCGCTCTGGGCGTCGAGTTGTGGGAGGACGGTGGCGCCCTCAAGTTCCGCGCCCCCGCCGGGGTGCTGACCGACCAGCGACGACAGCGGGTACGTGAACACCGGGACGAGATCCTGGCCCTGTTGGCCGCCGACCGGTCGGCGGTCACCGTGCGCACTGATCCGGCCTCGGCGCACGAGCCGTTCCCGCTCACCGACGTACAGACCGCCTACCTGGTGGGCCGGCGGGAGTCCTTCGGCTTCGGCGGCGTCGCCTGTCACGGCTACCTCGAAGTCACGTACCCGCGCATCGAACCGACTGCGCTACAGGACGCCTGGAACCTCCTGATCGACCGGCACGGCATGCTGCGCGCGGTCGTCGAGGCGGACGGCTATCAGCGGGTGCTCCCGGAGGTGCCCCGCGTCGTCGTCGAGGTCTGCGACCTGCGCGAGGCGGGGACCGAGGCGGTCGACGCGGAGCTCGCCCGGATCCGGGAAGAGCTGGGCCACCGGCGGTACGACCCGGCCAGGTGGCCGCTGCACACGCTGCGCCTGACCCGCACCCCGGCCGGTGACGTCCTGCACTTCTCCATGGATTCGCTGGTCGCAGACTGGGGCAGCGCCGGCGTCCTGCTCGACGAGCTGGACGCCGTGCTCGCCGGAGACGCCGCCGCCCTGCCACCGCTGGAAATCGGGTTTCGCGACTATCTGACCGCCGAACGCGGCCTGCGCGAGACCGAGCGCTACCGGCGTGACCGCGCCTACTGGCTGGAGCGGATCGACGAGCTGCCGCCCGCCCCCGAGTTGCCGACGGTCCCCGCGATCGATCAGCCGCAGGCAGCCGTCCGGTTCCGCCGCCACCACGCCCGGATCGCGCAACCCCGATGGTCCGCTCTACGCGAACGGGCCCAGGCCGCGGGAACCACGCCGACCGCCGCGGTGCTGAGCGCGTACGCGATGGTTCTCGGCCGGTGGAGCCGCACCGAGCGGTTCACGCTCGACCTGACGCTGCTCAACCGGCTGCCCCTGCATCCCGACGTCGACCGGCTGGTCGGCGACTTCACCTCGGTCAGCCTGCTCGCGGTCGACGGCACCGCCGGCTCCTTCAGCGAGCTCTCCCGTTCGCTGGGCGCGCAGCTATTCGCCGGACTGGAGCACCGGTTGTTCTCCGGCGTGCAGGTGCTGCGCGAGGTTGCCCGCCGCCGGGGCCGGGAGGCGGCGCTGATGCCGGTCGTCTTCACCAGCGCGATCGGTCTGGGTCCACGGGCAACCGGCGGGCGACGCATCACCCACGGCATCACCCAGACCCCGCAGGTGACTCTGGACTGCCAGGTCGGTGACGGCCCCGACGGCTTGGAGGTCAACTGGGACGTCCGTGACGGCGTGTTCCCGCCCGGACTGATCGAAGACGCGTTCGACGCCTTCGTCACGCTGCTGGACAGGCTGGCCGACGACTGGGACGCCACCGAGGAGCTGCCCGAGTACCAGCTGCGTGAGCGGGCCGAGGCGAACGACACCGACGGGCCGCTGCCGGACGGGCTGCTGCACGACGGCTTCCGCACCATGGTCGACGAGGCACCCGACCGGTACGCGATCACCGGCCCGGGTGGCGCGGTCACGTACCGGCAATTGCTGCGGCGTGCCCACGGTGTCGCAGCGGCGTTGCAGGCGCACGGTTGCCGTCCCGGTGACCGCGTGCCCATCGTGCTGGACAAGAGCGCCGAGCAGGTGGTGGCCGTGCTGGGTGTACTGCTCGCCGGCGCCGCGTACGTTCCGGTCGACACCACCCAGCCACGACTGCGCAGGGAGAAGCTGATCGCCGACGTCGGCGCCCGGCACGTCCTCACGCACTCGCACCTCGCCGCGCACATCACCTGGCCACAGGAGGCGACCGTCCTGCATGTCGACGGGCTGCCCGAGGCCGATCAGGCGCCGCGGCCCGAGCCCGGCGACCCGGACGGTCTCGCCTATGTCATCTACACCTCCGGATCGACCGGCACACCGAAGGGCGTGATGATCAGCCACCGGGCCGCGCTGAACACCGTCGAGGACATCAACCGCCGGTACGCCTTCGGGCCGGGCGACCGGGTGCTCGGCCTCGCCCAGCTCGGCTTCGACCTCTCCGTTCACGACATCTTCGGCACCCTCGCCGCCGGCGCGACCCTGGTCCTGCCCGACCACCGCCGCCCCGCCGACCCCTCGCACTGGGCCGAGCTGATCACCGCGTACGGCGTGACGATCTGGAACTCCGTCCCAGCGCTGTTGAACATGCTCACCGACTACCTGGAGAGCGAACCGGTCGTGCTGGACTCGCTGCGGCTGGCGATGCTCTCCGGCGACTGGATCCCCGTGACGCTGCCCGACCGGATCCGGCGGCTGATCCCCGGCTTGCGGCTCAACTCGCTCGGCGGCGCCACCGAAGCGGCCATTTGGTCGATCCAGTTCCCGATCGACCGGGTCGACCCGGGATGGCCGAGCATCCCGTACGGTTTCCCGCTGACCAACCAGTCCTTCCGGGTGCTGGACGCCGCCCTGCGGGACCGGCCCGTCTGGGTGCCCGGCGAACTCTACATCGGCGGGCACGGGCTCGCCCTCGGCTACCATGGCGACGCCGCGACGACCGCAGCCCGCTTCGTGGACCTGCCCGACGGCACTCGGCTCTACCGCACCGGGGACCTCGGCCGTTATCTGCCCGGCGGGGTCCTCGAGTTCCTCGGCCGCGAGGACGACCAGGTGAAAATCCGCGGGCACCGGATCGAGCTCGGCGAGATCGAGGCGGCGCTGCTTGCTCACCCGCACGTCGATGGCGCGGCGGTGGTGATCGGCGGCACCGACCGTTTCGACCGGCACCTGCTCGGCTTCGTCTCGCCCGCCGCCGGCCAGGCCGCCCCCGCGCCGCGCAACCTGGACGCCGCGGTGAGCCGCTACGCCGACCGGCAGGCCGCCGGGTTGAGTACGGAGCAGGTATCGGCGCAGGTGTCGGCGTTGCACGATGCGGCGCTGGCGTCGATGCTGCACGGCTTGGCCGCCTGCGGTGCCTTCGACCGCGGCCCGGTCACCCCCGACGAGTTGCTGGACCGGGCCCGGATCCACGACCGGCACCGCTGGCTCGTGCGGCGCTGGCTGCACCTACTCACCGCCGACGGCCGGCTCACCCAGGACACCGAGGGGCGGCTGACCCCGGCACCGACCGCACCGGTCTCCGTAACCGGGCTGTGGTCGGCGATCGAGCGTGACGCGGTCGCGGCGGGGTTGTGCACGGCGGACTTCGTCGGATACCACCTGGCGCACGTGGAGCGCCTGCCCGAGTTGCTGCGGAACCAGCAGAATCCGTTCGAGCTGCTCTTCCCCGAGGGCCGCACGGACCAGGCCCGCGCCGTCTACCGCGACGATTCGATCGCCCGTTACCTCAACCACGCGGCGGCCGCCCTGCTCAACCGGATCGCGGCCGCCGCGCCTGAGCAGCAGCGCCTGCGGGTGCTGGAGCTCGGCGCGGGCACCGGCGCCACCAGTGCCGCCGTCCTGCCCGCCCTGGCCGGCTTCGAGGTGGACTACCTCTACACGGACCTGACGCCCTTCTTCCTGCCGGAGGCCCGCGTTGAGTTCGGTGACCGGCCGGGCGTGCGGTTCGCAGTGTTCGATCTCGACCGGGACCCGCGCGTCCAGGGCCGGGCGCCGAACAGCGCTGACGTGGTGCTCTGCGCCGGGATGCTGAACAGCACCGCAGACCCGGTCGCAGCGGTGCGGGCGGCGGCCCGGCTCTGCGCGCCGGGCGGCTGGCTGGTGCTCATCGAACCTACCGGGGAACACCCGCACATTCTGCTCACCCAGGGCTTCATGATGGACCCGGCCGACGGCGACCGCGAGTACGGCAGCAGCACGCTGTTGTCGTTGGACCGGTGGCGCGACGCCCTTGCCGGTGCCGGCGCGCAGGAGCTGCTCTGCCTGCCGGGCGACGATCACCCGCTGGCCCCGTACGGCATGCGACTGCTCGCGGCCCGGGTCAAGACGGGGCGCCTGCCCGTCCGTACGGAGGAACTGACCGCGTTTCTCGCCGAAAGGCTCCCCGCGCACATGGTCCCGGGCCGGCTGCAGGTGATCGACGAACTGCCGATCACCGCCAACGGCAAGACGGACCGGCGCACCCTCGCCGGGTGGGGCGTGGGCGAACTGGCTGGAACCGGCTCCGCCGACGGCGGTGACGAGGCCCTCGACGACCTGGAACGGCGGCTTGCCCAGCTGTGGAACGAAGCGCTCGGCACCACCGCCCTGGGCCGCCTGGACAGTTTCTACGACCACGGCGCGGACTCACTGATCATGGCTCGGGTCGCCGGCCGGCTGCGCGAGCAGATTCCCGAGGCCGCCGCGTTCAGCTACGACGCCCTGCTGCGGCAGATGCTGAACGAGCCGACCCTGGCCGCGCTGGCTCAACTGCTGCGGACCGATTCCGGCGAGTCCGCGACGGCCGCTGCGCAGGCCGGCGGCAACTGCCTGCTCGTGCCGTTCGGCGGCGCGGGTGACGGCCCGGTACGGGTACTCTTCCACGCCGCCCTCGGCACCCTCGACTACTTCCAGACGCTAGGCCGAGGCCTCGCCGCGCAGAACCTCGGCCCGGTCATCGGCGTTGCGGTGGCCGACGCGGAAGCCTACTGCGCGACCGCACCGCAGGAGTTGCTGGCGCAGATCGCCGAGGACTACACCGACCGGCTGCTCGCCGAGGGGTACACGCGTTTCCAGCTGATCGGCTACTGCCTCGGCGGGCTGCTCGCCACCGAGGTGGGCCGGCGGCTGGCCGAACGTGGTGTCGCCGTGCAGGACCTGACCCTGGTCGACAGCATCCCGATGTTCCTGGACACCGACGAGGAGCTGGCCTTCGAGGCGATCTTCGTACCGAACCTCGGCCTGGACCCGGTGACGACGGTGTTCGGCCCGCACGTCGACCCGGCGGATGTCTACCGGGCCATCGACGGCCTGATGGCCGCCAACGACAATAGGGTGGCCGCCGGCGCGCTGGGCGGGTTGACCGGTGACGCCGGAATCGAGGCGGTCGCGGCGGCGGCCCGGGAACGCACCGCCCTCGGTCAGGAAGCCCGACTGGCCTTGTACGCCGAGGCTGCAGCCGGACAGACAGGGCTGCCGATCGACCCGCGGCTCGTCCCGGCGCTATTCCGCGTCTGCCGGCACAGCATGCGGGCAGCTCGGTACACCCCCGAGCCGTACGCGGGCGACATGACGTTCCTGCGCGCGACCGAGAACCAGTCCTTCGGCATCTCGGCGGGGGTCGGGCATCTGGCCGCGCCGTTCTGGGAGCGGACCTGCGTCGGCGAGTTCAGGGTGATCGACGTGCCGGGCAACCACTTCAGCGTCGTCGAGCAGCCACACGTCGACGTCGTCACCGAGCACCTCGCCGCGCCGCTGCGGGCGGCACAGTGATCGGGATTCTCGGCGGATACGGGGACGTCGGACGCTTCGCGACCCTGGCGCTGCACACGGCCGGCGCGGGTCCGCTGCGCGTCGGCGGACGGCGGCCTGAGATCGGGCGGCGGCTGCTCGACGGGATCGATGCCTCGTTCACGGCGGTGGACCACGCCGACGATGACGCCGTACGCCGTTTCGTGACCGGCTGCGATGTGGTGCTCAACTGCGCCGGCCCGGCCCACCGGATCGGCACCAGAATCCTGGACGAGGCCGTACGCGGCGGTGCCGCCTACGTCGACGTCTCCGACCTCGCAGCCGTGGACGTTACGGGCACAGTGGTGCTGGCTGCGGGTTTGCGGCCCGGGCTCACCGGCTTGCTGCCGCGCTGGCTGGCCCGCGCCGAGTTCGCGACGGTACGGCGGATGAGCTGCTACTTCGGGCTGCGGGACCGGTTCACCGAGGTGGCCGCCGACGACTACGTGCACGCCTCGTCCGGCGGCGGTTTGCATCCGTTGGCGGCCTGGCGGGACGGGCCCCGGGCACGGGTGCACACCCGGCGTACCGACGTCGAGGTGCCGTTCTTTCCCGAACCGGCGGCGTTACTTCCCTATTTGGACAGCGAGGGTGAATCACTGGCCAGCACGCTCGGTCTCACCGCCGGAGACTGGTTCTCCGTGCTCTGCGGGCCGGCGGTGCGGGCCGCGTTCGACCGTGTCCACGGGTTGCCCCGAGCCGACGCCGTTGCCCAGTTGTGCCGCGCGGCCCGGCTCGACCTCGTCGGCAGGGAGCCCTTCGTGCTGTTGCTCGTCGAGGCCCACGGCGAGCCGGGCATCCGTACCGGGGTGTTCCGCGGCAGATCGAACGCGGAGCTCACCGGATTGACGGCGGCCCTGGCCACCGTGGCGGTCGCGCGCGGCAACGTGCCGCCGGGGGTGCATCACGCCGCGGATGTTCTCGACCCGCATGCCGTCGTCGAAGGACTGCGGGATGGCCCGCTGGAGGTGACGGTCTTCGCCGGAACCGTCGATTCGCTGGGTCGGGTCGAAGGTGGTGTGCTGTGACCCGGATCGCCGCCGCGCTGCAGGATCTGCGCGCCGTGAGCCTTGCGGCGATGGCGACCGTGCTGCCCTCGACAGACCCGGGCACCGCGGCGGAGGTGGTCGACCGTATCGGTGCGGCACCGCGGCACGCCTGGCTGGTCCGGCGCTGGCTGGTAGCGCTGACCGAGGCAAAACTGCTCCGGCGCGACGGCGACCGGTATCGATGGGCCACGGTCGCGGCCGCCACGGCCGACCTCGCCGACGCGTACGCGGAGCTTGGTTTTCCGCCGAGGATGGCCGCCTTCCACCGAACGGCGCTCACCCTGCTGCCCGAGCTGGTGCGCGACGAGGTCACCGTGCAGGAGTTGTTGTTCGCCGACGGGGACGTGGTGGAGGCGCTCGCCGCGTACCAGGACAATGTCATCACCGCCGAACTCAACGAGCGCTGCGGCCGGCTGGCTCGCGAGGTCTGCGATGCCGTCAGCGGGCCGGCGCAAATAGTCGAACTGGGCGGCGGTGCGGGACTGACCACGGCCGCGATGCTGCGTGCCCTCGACGGGACGGACGTCGACTACCTCTTCACCGACCTGTCCCGCATCCTTGTCTCCGCTGCCCGGCAACGGTACGCGGACCGGCCCGAGATGACATTTCGGCAGCTGGACATCGACGCCGCCTTCGAAGGGCAGGGACTGCTACCCGGATCGGCGGACATCGTCGTGGCCGGCAATGTCCTGCACAACGCGGCGGAGCGCTGCCGGACTCTCACCGAGATCCACCGCTTGCTCGGACCCGGCGGGTCGCTGCTGTTCACCGAGTCGATCGGCGACGACCCGGCGGTGCTGACCTCGATGCAGTTTCTGCTCTCCCCGGCCCAGGGAACCGCGCGCACCGACGAGTTCTTCCCTGGCCCCGACGAGTGGGCGGCCGAGCTGATCAAGGTTGGATTCGCGGCGCCCGCTGTCACCACGAGCCACTTCCAGGCGCTCTTCCACGTACGCCGCGAGGAGGCAGCTCCGTGACGGCACCACCGCTGATCGTCGGCCCGGCCGCCGCCGACGCCGTCCGGTCCGGCCTGATCCGCCTCGGCGACCACCCGGCGCTGACGGCCGCGCAGTCAACCTGGAACGGCACCCAGCTGCTCACCGCAAGCTCCACAGACACCACCGCCACCCCCGGCGCGGGCGGCGCGTTGCTGGCACGGCTGGCGCTGGGCGCGCAGGTTACCGCGCCGGCCGCCGAGGTGCTGGTGGCGGCCTTGGCGGAGCCGAATGCACGGACGGCGGTGTTGACGCCGACCGTCGGGGTCGGTGGGGACGTCGCCCTGACCAGTTGGGCGGCGGGGACGAACGTGTACTGCGGCCACGGCGATGGGCCCGCCGTTGTCGTACGCGAGCTCGAGCGCTGCGGCGCAACGGTCGCGGTGGTGCCACTGGCGACTCTGCGCGCCCTCCCGGACGAGCCGGCCGCCCTGATGGCCGACCTGTCCGAGCTTCAGCTGCTGCTCTATGACGCCGCCGACGGGATGCTCACCGACTCGCAGGAGCGGGCCGTTCGCGACACCCTGGGGATCACTCCTCGGGGTGTCCTGTCCGGGTCGGCCAGCAGTGAGGGAGCTGTCATCGCTCGGCTCGTGCGGGCCTGCACCGGCGTAGGTGACGTGCGCGTGGACCGCGGCCGCGACAGCTGGTCGGTACGGGTCACTCCGGTCCGTCGTCACGCGCATGCGGACCCGGCCGGTGACGCGGCACTGGCCGGCAGCGTGCAGTCAGCGGCGGACAAGGCCATCTCCACCATGAACGCCGAGGCAGCTCTGGACGCGCTTCGCTGCCTCGATCGAACCGCCCTGCTGTCCATGCTCGCCGCCCTGGACCGCTGTGGCGACACCTTGGCTGACACGCCACACAAAGCGCTCGTACGACGCTGGCACACTGTCCTCGCCGCTCAAAATCTTGCAACCCCCGACTCGGCCGCACTTGAGCGGGCCTGGCGGGACACCGCCCAGCGGTGGCGGGTCGCCGTCGGCGGCACCGGAACCATCGACTACGCCCGGCGCACCTGCGACCGGCTCCCGGAGTTGCTCCGCGGCGAGGTCCAGGCCGTGCACCTGTTGTTCCCCAAGGGCGACGCCACAGCGGCCGAGGCGCTCTACCGCGAGAGCATCACCGCCCGATACCAGCATCACGGCGTCGCCGCGGCGGTCGCCGAAATCGTCCGCCGCCGGCCCGGCCCGGTGCGAGTACTCGAGGTCGGCGCGGGCACCGGAGCGACCACCGACGCCGTGCTCCCCGAACTCGCCGGTCTGCCCGTGGACTATCTCTTCACCGACGTCTCCCGTTACTTCATTGACCGCGCGCGTCCGGTACGCGGCCTATCCCTGGGTCCGGTACGCGACCTTCGACATGGACGCTCCTGAGGGTCAACGGCCAGACTCGATCGATGTGATCGTCGCCGGTGGTTCCCTCAACGCGGCCGCCGACACCGACGCCACGATCGGCCATCTCGTCCGCCTGCTCAGCCCCGGGGGTTGGCTGGTGATCACGGAGCCCACCACCGAGCAGCACTGGGTGCTGGCCTCCCAGGCGTTCATGCTCGCCGAGCCCCGAAACCGGCGGACGGGAACATTTCTCAGCCATGAACAGTGGATGGACGTGCTGACCGAGGCCGGTCTCCGGCCGGTAGTTGACCTGCCCGAGCCAGGTCATCCGCTGGATCCCCTGGGCCATCGCATCCTCGTCGCCCAGGCTAAGACCGACCGGATGCCGCTGAGCCCGGCCGCCGTCGCCGCGACCGTCGCACCGCTGCCTGTGGACGTCACGGTGCACGACCACCTGCCCGACAATCAGAGAGGCACTTCGGAATGTGCGGAATAACGGGCTGGGTGGCGTTCGACGCCGACCTGCGGGCGCACCCGCAGGTCATCGACGCGATGACCGCGACCATGGCCGATCGAGGACCCGACGAGGGCGGCACCTGGCTGGGCCGACACGCCGTGTTGGGGCATCGGCGGCTTGCCGTCATCGACCTCGCCGGCGGGCGCCAGCCGATGACCGCCGCGACACCCACCGGTGACGTGGTGCTGGTTTACTCCGGCGAGGTCTACAACTTCCGGGATCTGCGCGCCGACCTCACCGGCCGCGGCCACCGTTTCCACACCGGTAGCGACACCGAGGTCGTGCTGCACGGCTACCTCGAGTGGGGTGACGCGGTCGCCGAGCGACTCAACGGCATGTACGCCTTTGCGATCTGGGACCAACGTGCCGAGCGGCTGGTGCTGGTCCGGGACCGGATGGGTGTCAAGCCGCTCTATCTGCACCGCACCCCGGACGGCGTGCTCTTCGGCTCCGAACCCAAGGCCATCCTCGCCAACCCTCGCTACCGCCGCGTCGTAGAGACCGCGGATCTACGGGAGCTGGTCGGCTTCACCAAGGCGCCGGGCTGGTCGATCTGGAAGGACTTGGTTGAAGTCGAGCCGGCCACGACGGTCACGGTCGACCGCAACGGCACTCGCGTGCGCACCTATTGGCAGTTGGAGACAGCACCGCACCCGGACGACGCACCGACCTCGGTGGCTCGCGTCGGTGAATTACTCGATGACATCGTACGCAGGCAAATGGTCTCCGATGTTCCGCAATGTGTTCTGCTCTCCGGCGGCCTGGACTCCAGCGCCATCACCGCCCTCGCCGCTGCCGCCGCGGCCGACGAAGGCGAGCAGTTGCGGTCGTTCGCGGTCGACTTCGCGGGCTACGAGGAGAACTTCCGCCCCGACGAGCTGCGGGACACGCCCGATTCGCCGTTCATCCGCGACGTGGTCAAGCATGTCGGGTCGGCGCATCACGACGTGGTGCTCAGCTCCCGTGACCTGCTCGACCCGGCGCTGCGCCGTCGTGTGGTGGGCGCCCGGGACATGCCGATCGGCCTCGGCGACATCGACGCCTCGATGCTGCTGCTGTTCCAGGCGATCCGGGCCGAGTCGACGGTCGCGCTCTCCGGCGAGTTCGCCGACGAGCTCTTCGGCGGCTATATCTGGTTCCACCATCCGGCCGCCCGCGACGCCGACACCTTCCCCTGGCTGGCCTTCCAGAACACCTATACCGCCGACCGTGCGCAGCCGCTGCGCCCCGCACTGCGCGACGCCCTCGACATCGGCACCTACGTCGCGGACGAATACAAGGCCGCCGTCGCCCGTGTGCAACCCCTCGATGGTGAGGACGCTTTCGCGCACCGGATGCGAGTGAGCAGCCACCTGCACATCACCCGGCTGGTCCGGGCGATGCTCGACCGCAAGGACCGTACGTCGATGGCCGTCGGGCTCGAGGTGCGGGTGCCGTTCGCCGATCACCGGCTGGTCGAGTACGTCTACAACACCCCGTGGTCGTTGAAAACCGCCGACGGTCGCGAAAAGGGTCTGCTCCGGCAGGCCGTGGCGCCGCTGCTGCCCGCCTCGGTCGTCGAGCGGGTGAAGAGCCCGTACCCATCCGCTCAGGACGCTGCCTATCCGGCCGCCTTGCAGCATCAATGCCGGGAGTTGCTGGCCGATCCGGGTGCCGCGGTGTTCGAGGTGTTCGACCCGGCCTGGGTGCGTGACGTCGTCGCGCGTGATCCGACGAACGTGACGATGGGCGTACGCACGGGCCTTGAACGGGTTCTGGATTTCCACCACTGGGCGGACATCTACCGCCCCGACCTTCAGCTCTAGGAGACATAGTGACGACCATTCCCGTCGAGCCGATGGTTCTCGGTGACGACTTCATTCAGGAAGCGCACCGGGTGGCGGCGGACATGCGGCAGAGCACGCCGGTGCGGTTCGTGGTGCTGCCGGGCGGTTTCCCGGTCTGGCTCATCACCGGCTACGCCGAGGCACGCGCCGCGATGACCGACCCCCGGTTCAGCAGCCACCGCGTGTACGACAGGCTCGAACGCCTACGTCTGGGCGACGACAACGCCGAGAGCCAGTTCTCCCCTGATCTGGCCGAGAACCTGCTCAACCTCGACCCGCCGAACCACACGCGGCTGCGCAAGCTGGTCGCGAAGGTGTTCACCACCGGTTCGGTCGCTCCGCTGCGTCCCCGCATCGAGCAGATCACCGACGAACTGCTGGACGAGATGGCCGCGACGATGGCCGCAGACGGTGTGGTCGAGTTGCTGACCGACTATGCGTACCCATTGCCGATCAGGGTCATCTGCGAGTTGCTCGGCATACCCGCCACCGACCGTAAGGATTTCATCGGCTGGTCCCGCACAATGGTCGCGACCACGACACCGGAGGAAATTGGCGCGGCGTCGATGCACATGGCCGGCTATCTGCGCACGCTGGTCGAGGCGAAGCGGCACGACCCCGGCGACGACCTGCTCTCCCGGCTGGTGCACGTCAGCGAGGACGGCGACCGGATAACCGTACCGGAGCTGATCTCGACGGCCGTGGTGCTGCTCACCGGCGGCTTCGAAACCACCGTCAACCTGATCAGCAGTGGCCTGCTCGCCTTGGTGCGCCACCCGGATCAACTGCGACTGCTGCGGGACCAGCCCACGCTGTTGCCGCAGGCTGTCGAGGAACTGCTGCGCTACGAGACCCCGAACAATCTTTCGTCGCCGCGCTACACCACCGAACCGGTCGAGCTCGGCGGCATCACGATCCCCGCCGGCCATTTCGTGATGGTGTCCTGGCTCGCCGCCAACCGCTCGGAACGCTTCGCCGAGCCGGACCGGTTGGACCTGACCCGGCCAGGCACCGGTCACCTGGCCTTCGGACACGGCATCCACCGCTGCCTCGGCGCACCGCTGGCCCGCCTCGAGGGTGAGATCGCGTTCGGCCGCTTGCTGGACCGCTTCGGCCACATCGAGCTGGCCGCCGATCCGGAGACCCTGCGCTGGCGCTACAGCACCGCCATGCACGGCCTCGAAACGTTGCCGGTGCGTTTGTCATGAGCCCCGTATCCCAAGGAGAGCAAGCCATGTCACCGGATACCCTCGCCGACGAGCTGTCGGCGGTACTGGGCCTGCCGGCCGGCACGATCGGCGACGACGACAACCTGATCGAGCTCGGCATGGACTCGATGGCCACCATGCGGCTGGCGGGCGCATGGCGGCGGGCCGGAATCGTGGTCCGCTTCGGTGACCTGTTCGCCCGCCCGACCCTCGGCGCATGGCGGGACCTACTGGCCGCGAGCGTCCCTCGGCCGGAGCCGGCGACCGAGCCCGACGTCGCGGAGGACGAGCCCTTCCCTCTCGCGTTGATGCAGCACGCCTACTGGGTCGGCCGCACGCCGGGCCAGCGCCTGGGTGGTGTCGCCGCGCACTTCTACGAGGAGTTCGACGGCAAGGACATCGACCCCGCCCGGCTCGAGCAGGCGGTGCGGCAGGTCCTGGCAAGGCACGGCATGCTCCGCGTCCGGGTGAACGACGACGGGACGCAGCAGATCCTGCCCACCAGCCCGTGGCCCGGCTTGCGAATCCACGACCTGACCGGATGCACGCCCGAGGAAGCCGAGCAACGCCTCGCCGAACTGCGCAGCCGCCTCTCCCACCGCCAACTGGACGCCTCGACGGGTGAGGTCTTCGACGTACGCCTGTCGCTGCTGCCCTCCGGCGGCACCCGCGTCCACGTCAACCTCGACATGATCGCCGCCGACGCGCTGAGCCTTCGGGTGCTGATGGCCGACCTCGCCACGTACTACACCGACGGGACACCACCGCCACCGCTCGGCTACAGCTATCCCCGCTACCTTGCCGACCGCGACCGCCACCGGGATGACGTCGAGGCGGACCGCTCGTACTGGCGTCTCAGAGACCTGCCAGGCGCCCCCGAACTGCCGGTCGTCACGCAGCATGCGCGGACGGCGACCCGGGTGGTCCGGCGACACCGCATCCTGGACTCCTCGGAGTTCGCCGTGCTGAGCCGCCGCGCCCAGCAGCACGCCCTGACCCCCGCGATGGCCCTCGCAGCCGTGTTCGCCGAGACGTTGACCCAGTGGAGCGCCGAGCCCCGGTTCCTGCTCAACCTGCCGCTGTTCGACCGGGAGCCGCTGCACCCCGACGTGGCGTCGCTGGTCGGCGACTTCACCTCCTCGGTACTGCTGGCCTGGGACGGCACCGCCGGTGGCGGATTCGCCGACCGGGCCCGCCGCCTCCAGGAGCAGTTCCAGGCCGACGCGGCACACACCGGCTATTCCGGGGTCGAGGTGCTGCGCGACGCCAGCCGTCGACAGGGCTCCCAGATGCTGGCGCCGGTGGTCTACACCAGCGCGCTCGGGCTGGGCCCGCTGTTCACCGAGGAGGTGCGGCAGTGCTTCGGCGAGGCCACCTGGATCGTCTCGCAGGGGCCGCAGGTGTTGCTGGACGCGCAGGTCACCGAGCTGGACGGCGGGGTGCTGGTCAACTGGGACGCCCGGGAAGACGCGTTCCTGCCCGGCGTGCTCGACGCCATGTTCGCCGCGTACGGCACGTTGCTCGACCGGCTACTCGGGGAGCCGCAAGCGTGGTCGGCGTTGTTTTCTGACGGCCGACGGGTCGTCACCTTCGAGCCACCTGCCGATGTCACCCACCGACTTCATGATGCATTCTTCGTACGGGCCGCGCAGTCACCGCAAGCACCGGCCCTGATCTGGGCGCGTGACGGCTGGCTCAGCTACGGTGACCTCGCCGACCGGGTGCTACGGATGGCCGGGACACTGCGGGCCCGCGGCGCCGGCCGGGGTGACCTGGTCGCGATCTCGTTGCCCAAGGGGCCGGACCAGATCGTCGCCGCGCTGGCTGTGCTCGCCGCAGGCGCCGCCTACCTGCCCGTCGGGGTCGACCAGCCGCCAGCGCGCCGCGAGCGCATCCTGTCCGGGGCCGGGACCACACTGCTGATCGACGAGTCCTTCGAGGTCACCGGTCCGCCGCTGACGACGCCCGTCGACGGCGAGCCCGGTGACCTGGCGTACGTGCTCTACACCTCGGGCTCCACCGGCGAGCCCAAGGGTGTCGAGGTCACGCACGCGGCCGCGCAAAACACCGTCGCCGACCTAAGCGACCGGTTCGGGCTCGGCCCCGGCGACCGGACCCTCGCGGTCTCGGCGCTGGAGTTCGACCTGTCGGTTTTCGACATGTTTGCGACCCTGGGCAGCGGCGGCTCACTGGTGTGCGTCGACCAGCGGGACCGGCGCGATGCGACAGCCTGGGCTGAGCTCGTACGCCGGCACGAAGTCACCGTCCTCAACTGTGTGCCCCCGCTGCTGGACGCGTTGCTGACCGCGCTCGATGGCAACGCCGTACCGCTGCGGGTGGTGCTTCTCGGGGGCGATCGGGTAACGGTTGATCTGCCCGGACGGCTCGCGGCAGTGGCTCCTCAATGCCGGTTCGTCGCGGCGGGCGGCACCACCGAGACCGCGATCCACTCGACGATCTGTGAGGTCACCGACGTGCCCGCCGACTGGGCACTGGTTCCCTACGGCGTGCCGCTGCGCGGCGTCCGATGTCGGGTGGTGGACCCGCTCGGCCGGGACTGCCCCGACTGGGTCACCGGCGAGCTGTGGATCGGCGGGGCGGGGGTGGCGCGCGGCTACCGCGGCGATCCGACGCGTACGAGCGAACGCTTTGTCATTCATGATGGAGTCCGCTGGTATCGGACCGGTGATCGGGCCAGGTATCGCCCCGGCGCGGTCATCGAGTTCCTCGGCCGCACCGACCACCAGGTGAAGATTCGCGGCTACCGGGTCGAGCTGGGTGAGGTCGAGGCGGCGCTGAGCAGCCACCCGCAGGTGACCGGCAGTGTCGTGGTGCGCACGGCGGACGGTCGGCTCGGTGCGGCCGTCACCGGCACCGCCGATCCGGACTCGGTCTCCAAGACCTTGGCCACGCTACTGCCGGAGCCGATGCGCCCGGACCTGATCGTGCACGTCGCCGAGCTACCCCTGACCCGCAACGGCAAAATCGACCGATCCGCAGCAGCGGGGCTGCTCGATGGCTACGTCGTCGACCGCCGCCCAGCGACGCCGCCGCGCGGACTTGTCGAGCAGCGGGTCGCCGAGGCGTGGCGTGATGTACTCGGCGCGGATCCGGTGGGGCGCGAGGACGACTTCTTCGCCCTGGGCGGCGACTCCCTCCTGGCGACGAAGTTGCTCGGCCGGTTGCGCTCGGCGGGGTTCACCGGTGTCGCCCTGAGTGCGCTCTTCGCCCATCCGGTGCTGGCCGACTTCGCCGAGACGCTACGGGTCGGCTCGGAGCCGGCGGTCCGGCAGATCACCGCCGACCCGGCCGCCGCACACGAGCCATTTCCGCCCACCGACGTGCAGCGCGCCTACTGGCTGGGCCGCTCCCCGGAATTCACCCTCGGCGGCGTCGGCTGCCACTTCTACCGCGAGTTCGACACGCCGACGATCGACGTGGCGCGGCTGGAGGCGGCCGCGAACCGGTTGGTCCAACGACACCCGATGCTGCGAGCAGTCTTCGCAGACAACGGCGTGCAACGGGTCCTTCCCCACGTGCCGCAATTCCGCGTACGGGTGCTGCCGGATGTTCGAGAAGCCATGGCTCACCGGGTCTTCGATCCTTCCGTATGGCCGCTGTTCGACATCGGGGTCGAGCAGACGCCGACCGGTGCCCGGATCGGTCTCGGCATCGACACGCTTGTCGCGGACGCGCTGAGCATCCTTATGATCTACTCCGAGCTGTCCGCTCTGTACGCTGATCTGGGTGCGGCGCTGCCGCCCGTGGAGCTCACGTTCCGCGACTACCTGCTCGGCAGCCGTCCGTCGCCCGCTGCGCTACGGAAGGCCACCGACTATTGGCGGTCAAGGCTCGACACTCTGCCGCCTGCGCCGCAGCTGCCACTCGCGGTGGACCCGGCGACGACCGGGGTGCCCCGGTTCACGCGCCGCTCGTCGAGCATCGGCCCATCCGACTGGCAGCGGTTGCGGGATCGGGCCCGGGAGCACGGCGTTACCCCGTCGGCTCTGCTGCTGACCGCGTACGCGGAAATTCTCGGTCGGTGGAGTGCTCGGACCGACCTGACCCTCAACCTCACGCTCTTCGACCGCGACGGACACCCGCACGTGGACCGGGTCGTCGGCGACTTCACCTCGCTCGTGCTGGTGGCCTACCAGCCCGAGACGGGCGACAGCTGGCTCGACCGGGTGCGGCGCGTCCAGCGCGATCTGTGGCAGGGCTTGGACCACCGGGAGCTCTCCGCGGTCGGGGTCCTGCGCGAGCTCGCCCGCCACACCGGCGACGGCGCGGTCACCATGCCGGTCGTGTTCACCAGTGCGCTCGGTGTGCCCGGCGAGGCGGCAAGCTCTGGCCTGTTTGCCGAGCCGGTCTGGGGGCTGTCCCAGACGCCGCAGGTCTGGCTCGACCACCAGGTGGTGGAACGGCACGACCCCGACGGGCTCGGCGTCGACCTGTACTGGGACGCCGTGGAAGGGCTCTTCCCACCGGGCGTGCTCGACGACATGTTCGGCGCATACCTGGCGCTGGTGACCGCCCTCGCCGATTCACCCTGGGACGCACCGGCACCCACCGCGCTGCCATCGGATCAGGTGCGGCAGCGGCAACTGGTCAATGCGACCGCGGCGCCGGAGCGGGAGCGGACGCTGCACCTGCCATTCTTCGCTATGGCCCGCGACGATCCGGATGAGCCCGCGGTTGTTGACCACACCGGGGCCGTGCTCACCCGTGGGCAGCTTGCCGACAAAGCGCTGCGGGTCGCCGCACTGCTGCGCGCCAAGGGGGTCAGCCCGGCCGAGCCGGTCGCGGTGTCGCTGCCGAAGGGTCCGGACCAGATCGTCGCGGTCCTCGGCGTGCTCGCGGCGGGCGCGGCTTACGTGCCGGTCGGCGTCGACCAGCCACCGGCCCGCCGGGACCGCACACTGGCCACCGCCGACGCCCGGATCGTGCTCACCGGCGCCACGTTGCAGGAGGCGCGACGGTTCGAGCCGCTGCCGACTCCCGCACCTGCCGACCCTGAGGCGCTCGCCTACCTGATCTTCACCTCGGGTTCCACCGGCGAGCCGAGGGGCGTAGAGATCACGCACCGGGCTGCCGCCAACACCGTTGAGGACATCAACGACCGCTACGGTGTCGGTCCGGAAGACCGGGTCCTCGCCGTCTCGGCTTTGGACTTCGACCTTTCCGTGTACGACATCTTCGGGCTGCTCGGCGCGGGCGGCGCGGTCGTAACCATCGGCGAGGAACATCGACGTGACGCCCAGGCGTGGCACCGGATCGCCTCGGAACACGGGGTGACCGTGTGGAACTCCGTACCCACGCTGCTCGAAATGCTCCTCGTCGTCGGTGACGTGGGGTCGCTGCGGCTGGCGCTGGTTTCCGGTGACTGGGTCGGGCTGGACCTTCGTGTTCCCGGCGCGCGACTGGTGGCGCTCGGCGGGGCCACAGAGGCCTCGATCTGGTCGAACGCCTTCGACGTCGCCGATCTGGACCCGGAATGGCCGTCGGTGCCCTACGGCTATCCCCTACGGAATCAGCGTTTCCGCGTGGTCGACGGCCTCGGCCGGGACTGCCCGGACTGGGTGCCCGGGGAACTCTGGATCGGCGGTGCCGGTGTCGCCCGTCGTTACCGCGACGCTCCGGAGCTGACCTCGGCCAGGTTCGTCGTGGCAGACGGCGAACGCTGGTACCGGACCGGCGACCTGGGCCGCTACCGCCCCGGCGCCATCCTGGAATTCCTGGGCCGTGCCGATCACCAGGTCAAACTCCGTGGCCACCGAATCGAGCTCGGCGAGATCGAAGCCGCCCTCTGCGCCCATCCGGCCATCGCCTCGGCCGTCGCCGTGTTCACCGGCTCCGCGATCACCGCCGCCGCTGTACCAGCCGCCGATACCGTGGACGAGGACGCCCTGGTGAGGTGGGTCGTGGACCGGTTGCCGGCGCACATGGTGCCGGCTCGGATCGCGGTCATCGAGGCGTTGCCGTTGAGCGCGAACGGAAAAATCGACCGGCGGCGCATCGCCGAACTGTCCGCCGACACCCGCCCCGACCAGGCGACGGCACCCGAAGGCCCGCTCGAGGTCGCCTTGGCCGAAACCTGGTCCACGCTGCTCAACCAACCGACAATCGGTCGCGACGATAACTTCTTCACCCTAGGCGGCGACAGCCTCGCAGCCACTCGCATCATCGAGCAGATCCGCCGCGCGGGCCTCGGCGAAGTGACCCTCGCCGTCTTTTTCTCGGCCGCCACAATCCGCCGAGTCGCCGCCCACCTAGCTGCCGTCGGCCCATACGAGTCAGGAGAGATCTAACGATCAGGGCAGGTGCTCAGGCGGATCGCTGAGCTTGAGGCCCGGGGTGTACCTGCTGCACGGGCCGTTCCTGTCGGTGTCGAGGACCGAGGGCGTGCGGCCCGTGATCCGGGACCGGATCACCGACCTCCATGTTCATCAGGCGAAACCGGCGCAACTGGCGGCGTGGATCCGGGGGCACTGGTCGATCGAGAACAAGGCAGGCAACCACTGGTAGCACGGTTCGGGGGCATTCCACTCAAGCGACAGAAAACGGCGGTCACCTCCGACCGCCGGCCGCCCCAGGTCAGTTTTCCGCACAAGGAGCTGATCAGCAGGCTCCTGGCGGACATCTGCAAAATCTGCAAGCAGACGGACAACATTCAGGTGCATCACGTCCGGAAGCTCGCTGACCTCGCCAGAACCGGAGACGCACAACCCGACTGGGTGCAGCTCATGGCACGGCGACGCCGCAAGTCCCTCGTGGTCTGCGGCTCATGCTACGAACGCATCCAGGGCTGACAGTCGGCCTGAACGCTCACGCAGCAGTCACTGGAGAGCCGGATGATCAGGAAACTATCATGTCCGGTTCGGAGGGAGGCCGCATGGAAAAGGACCTGCCCAACAGGCACCTCGCCATGCGGCCGACCCTACCCACTGGGTCCGCGACGTCACCTACGATGAGGCCCGCAGCCAGATCCGCACCGGCACCGGACCCGAGGTCATGGCAGCTTTACTCAACGCCGCGATCGGCGCCCTTCGCCTGAGCGGGGTCACCAACATCGCCGCCGCCAACCGGCATCACGCCCGCGACAGCACCCGCCCGCTGGCACGGCTCGGCATCACCTGACGACTTTGCCGGGACCCTGCGGGTGATGCCGGCACCGCTGACCGGGCAACGCCGTCGCCGAGTCACGAGACAACCTTTATAGGCTGTCTCATCTCGCTGCGGTGACAAGATACTGCAAGCGAACCTGGGATGACTCGGCACCATCGGTCTCCGCGCTGTGCCGAAGCTCGATCTCGTAGAGTTCGGTGAGTTCTTGCACTGCGACATCACGATAGCCTGCGGCTTCGATCGCGGCGGTGTATTCTTCGGCGGAAGTTGCGCTGGCCAAGGTCAGGACAGCCGTCGTGTCCTGGTCGTAGGTGCTCGTGTACATATCCCCCCATGCGCCATCTACGATTGCGATTCGACCGCCGGGCCTCAGGAGTCGTCTCCAGTTGCTCAGCGCTCGTTCGGGCTCGCGCAAGGTCCAGAGCACGTAACGCGCCGTGATCGCGTCGAAACTGCCCTCCGGGAAAGGTGGCGAGACAGCGTCGCCGACCGCGAAGACAGGCGCGTTCTGTACTTGACGTGCTTTGGCACGTGCGAAGTCGAGCATGCCCTCGGCGAGGTCGACGCCGGTCACGCGATAGCCGAGTCGCCACAACTCCATCGCCACCAGCCCGGTGCCGGTGCCCACGTCGAGCACATCGGCCGGCGGATTCGGCAGCCCCGAGGCCCAGATGCCACGCCAAAGTCCGGCCGCCTCACCGGTGTGCAGCACGCTGGTCGGATGTACGTCGTAGGCATCTCCCGCTTTGCTCCAGTACTCCGTGACAACAGCCTGGGCACTTTCCGAGTTTGTCATTGCATTCTTGTCCTTCCGATTTTCGATTAGTTATAGAGTGCGATGAGACTTTCGGCAACCTGGGGAACGGCGTAGGCGAAAGACGACTCCATGTCGCGGCCTGGATGATAAAGCGATCGTTCTTCACCGCGTCCAGGTTTCTCGTCAGCGGATCGCTCTTGAGCATTGCGATCTTCTCCTCGGCCGCATCGCCCGGCTATCCGCTCAACGTTCGGCGGCTCGGTCAGTGACCTGACCGACTCGCTGTTCGCGAGTCCGGATCGAGGATCCCGTCGAGCTGGGACGCGAGTAGCTCGACGTACGCTCCGCCAGCCGCGAGAAGCTCCTCATGCGTGCCGGACTCCGCCACCCGCCCTTCGGAGATGACGACGATACGGTCGGCGGTGCGGATCGTGGACAGCCGGTGGGCGATCACGAGGGTGGTACGACCATGCCGGGCTTCCTCCATCGCCCGAGCGACAGCGTGTTCGCTCGCTGCGTCGAGGTTAGACACCGCCTCATCCATGACAAGAATCGGAGCGTCTTTCAGCAGAGCCCGTGCTATCGCGATCCGTTGTCGCTGCCCGCCGGACATCAGCGCGCCGAGCTCGCCTGCGACGGTGTCGTAGCCGTCCGGCAGGCCACTGATGAACTCATGCGCCTGAGCGTCCCGCGCGGCGGCCTCGACCTCCTCGTCGGAGGCGTCGGCGCGGCCGAGGCGGATGTTGTCACGGATGGTGGTGTTGAACAGGAACGTGTTCTGTGGGACCAGCGTCATCAGCTGACGCAGGTCCTCCTGCGGGAAATCCCGGACGTCGTGTCCGCCCACGGTCACCGAGCCGGCGGTGACGTCCCAGAATCGCAGCAGCAGATTCGCGCATGTCGACTTGCCAGCTCCGGAGTGCCCCACCAGCGCGACCGTCTCTCCAGGATGAATCTCGAAACTCACGTCCCGCACTGCCGGCGACAGGTCGCTGCGATAGGCAAATGTCACGCCGTCGAACTGGACATGCGGTTCAATCGATCCAGCCGGCGGCCGCGTGACCAGGTCGGACACAGGTGCAGGCTCATCGAGCAGGACGTTGATGCGTTCGGCTGCGGACGCAACCACGGACAACTCGCGCGCGACCTCGGTCACCTTCAGCACCGGCGCCATCGCCATCGCCGCGAGAACGACGGCTACGGGATACACCGAGCGATCGAGTTCCCCCGCGACGACGAGCCGGGCACCCAGGACGAGTACGACAAGTATTCCCACGAGTGCGATCGTGTCCGTGGCGGCGTACTCGATGCCCCCACGGCGGCCGTGGGCGGTCTTCGCCTTGGCCAGCCGAACGCTCTGCTGGCGCAGCAGGCCGAGACGCTGGGAGTGTGCGCCGAAGTTCACCAGTTCGCGCAACCCTTGGAAGGTATCGGTACTGTCGGCGCTCATTCGGCCGAGAGAATCGCGCAGTTCACGCCCGTGCAGTTCAGCGCGGTGCCGCAGCCAGGCCGGGACCGACGCCAGCAGTAGCAGCACGGGCAGCAGCGCACAGGCCAGTGACCAGTGGAACGACGCCAGGACGACGGTGGTTGCCACCGGAACCGTCGACGCGACGGCCAACGGGCTGAGGGTATGGGCGAAGAAGATCTCGATCTCTTCCACGTCGGAGACGGCGGCCGCACCGAGGTCACCGGAGCGTCGCTCGACCATGTAGCCGGGTGAGAGCCGTTCGAAGGCGGTGAACACCTTTGCGCGGATGTCGGCCAGCGCTCGGAAAGCGGCGACATGGGCGAAGGTGTTGTCTGCCACGTTCATGACGACCAACGGCACGATCAGGCACCCGAGGAGGACAAGCCAGCCGGTGAGTTGCCCCGGCGACGCCCCGGCGGCCGCCCGCGCCACCACGTAGGCGCCCACTCCGGCCGAGGCGATCAGCAGCAACTGATGCAGCACCCCCGCCAGATAGGCGACGGCGATGAGGTTGCGGTGCTCGCCCAACAGGGGCATCAGGCTCCTCAGCCTGGTTACCAGCGATCGACGCGAACTCGGACCGTCTGCACGTTCATGGACATGACCGTGGCTGTGACCGTCGGGGTGTCCAGAGGTAGGCGGGTGCGCGTGCGTGGTCGCGGTCATGCCGGTGCTCCAGTCTGCGTCGCGACGAGTTCGGCGTAGACACCTTCGCGAGCGACGAGTTCGACGTGGCGGCCAGACTCGACGATCCGCCCGGCCTCCATCACCACGATTCTGTCTGCGTCACGAACAGTGGACAGCCGATGGGCGATGATGATCGTCGTACGGCCGCGGGTCAACTCGCCGAGCGCCCGGGTGATCTCCGCTTCGTTGGCGGCGTCGATGCTCGATGTCGGCTCGTCGAGGATGAGTACGGGGGCGTCCTTGAGCAGGGCGCGGGCGATCGCGATGCGTTGGCGCTCGCCGCCGGACAGCTTCAGACCTCGTTCACCGACTACCGTGTCGAATCCCTGAGGCAGGCGGGAGATGAATTCGGCGGCCTGGGCTGCGGTCACCGCGCGAGCGATCTCGTCGTCGGTGGCGTCCGGTCTGGCGAGCAGCAGGTTCTCGCGGACAGTGCCGTGGAACAGGTAGGTGTCCTGCGACACGACACCGACGAGCGACCGCAGGTCGGCCAGCGGGAACGTGCGCGTGTCGTGACCGCCGACACGGATGGACCCGGCGTCGGCGTCGAAGTAGCGCATCAGCAGACCGACCACGGTGCTCTTACCCGCACCCGAGCGCCCCACGATGGCAACCCGCTCCCCCGGCGCGACGACCAGGCTGAACCCGTCGAGCGCGGGTGCCCGCCGCGTCGGGTAGCAGAACCGAAGATCGTCAAATTCCAGGCTCGGCGGATTCTGCCGCAGCTGCGGTGCCGTTGTCGCGTCGTCTCGCACGTCCGGCTCGAGTCGTAGAACGTCGGCGATGGCGCGGCTGGCCGGGATCGCGGAGTACGCCGCGTGATAGGCCGCCTCGAGGTCGTGCATTGGCCTGAACGTCTCCCGCGTCAGGATCAGGATCGTGAACAGCCCTGCGATGCTGACGGCCCCGGTGGCGGCATGCCATGCGCCGAGACCGACCGCGGCCGCGGTACCGATCGGCACCATCAGTTCCCCGACGCTGGAGGACGCGCACCACGCCATCATGAGCCGAATCGAGTCCCGGCAGAACGCCTCACCTCGGTCGACCAGTTCCCGGCCGCGCCGGGCGCTGGCGTTGAACGCCTTCAGGGTGGCCATCCCTTGGACCGCGTCCAGGCTCTCGGCGTAGAGGCCGCGGTAGGAGATCATCCAGCGATCGCCACGATCCTTGATCCAACGGTCGCCGACCATCTTTGACAATGGAGCCAGCAGCGCGCACGCGAGCACCACGATTCCCACCACCGGGTCGACCGCGATCACGTAGACCGCAGCAAGGCAGGCCCCGAGCACGGAGGCCACCACGGCGGGCACGAACCGGCCCATCAGCGGATCGAGCAGTTCGACGGAGTCCACGATCGTCGACTGCAGGTCACCCGTGCGCATTCGCTGCGCCTGGCCGGGGCCGATTTCCATCAACTTCAACGCGAGGCCCTCGCGCACCGCCTCCTTGACCCGCGCAGACACCCGCTGCGCCCACGAGTCCTTCACCACGATCAGGGCGCCGCGCGCCAACTGGAGAACACCGATCACGACCAGGGGTACCACCAGCTCGCCGAGCTCGGTTGACGAGAACACCCGGGCCAGCAGGTCCGCGATCAGCAGTCCCTGGCCAACGTAGGTCGCCGTGATGAGCAGCATCAGCCCGACCAGGCCGGCTATCTCCAGCCGGGCCTGCGGCCGCAGCGACAGGAACAGCTTGATCGTCGACCACACGGCCGCACCCCCAGAACACGTATCGGTCGCACTCGACCCGGCGATACCAACGGGCCAATTCCCCATCAGCCAACGGAGCATCCTCAGGCTGCGCAAGGCGCGCGTCGGCACCCGAGCCCATCTTTGCCCCAGACGGTTTTCGTTGTGCATGGACCGCCCATCGACGGACACCTCGCACACACATGGACCACCTCACCCCCCGCACGCCCACTTCGACGCCGTCGCGGTCCAAGAACCAGAGCCCCAAGAGCAACATGATAATCAGTACCGATAAGCTGACGCCAGACCCTCTCGTGAAGGAGATCCTGATGGCCGTACCGAAGCGGAAGATGTCGCGGTCGAACACCCGGCACCGGCGGGCGCGGTGGAAGGCGACGGCGACGCAGGTGACCCCGTGCCCATGCCCCCGCAAGGAGATGGTGGTGCCACACCAGGCCTGCACGCACTGCGGTCTGTACAAGGGGCGTCAGGTGGTGGACCGGCCGTGACCGGACGCCTGCCGGTGACCGCCTTCGGACTCGGCGATCCGTCTGACCACGCCGAGCCGGTCCCGGACGGACGATGACCGCCCTCACCCGGGATGACGCCAACCGGTGGCGGCGCGACTGGGAAACCATGATGTGTCACTACCAGCCCGGCCGCACCGAGCTGCACGACGCCGGCCTCGCAGCCACTGAGCGGGTCCACGGGCGGGCACCCGGTCGGGTGCTCGATGTCGGAGGCGGCCCTGGCACCACCGCGGAGTCGATCCTGCGGCGGTGGCCCGAGGCGCAGCTCACCGTGCTGGATGTCGATCCGGCTCTGCTCGCCCTGGCCGACACCGCGCTGCCGACGGTGCGTACCGTACGGGCCGACATCGGCTCGCCCGACTGGACCTCGTTGGCGGGCGGCCCGTACGACCTGGTGCTGGCTCTGATGACCGTGCACTACCTACCCGAAAACCGGTTGCGAGACTGGTACGCCGAGGCCCGACAGGTGCTCCGCCCGGACGGTTTGCTCCTCGTCGGCGATGCCATGCCTGCTGCCCCCATGCTTGCGCGGCGGCGGGACGATGGAAGCGATCTGTGGACCGCCTGGTGGGTCAGGCTGGCCCGCGAGCCAGCGATGGCATCGCTGCTGGACGAGCGGACGGCGGCCCTGGCTGGACTCGCCTGCGCGGAGTTCGTCGCTTCCACCGACTGGCACCGTGCGGCGGCCCGGCAAGCCGGATTCGGCGAGGCGGCGCTTTTACACCAGCGGGCCGACCATGCCCTGATCGCGTTCCGCCGACGTGCGGACCCTCGATGAACTCCGCCGAGCCAGCCCACAGCGGGCTGACCGTCGTCTACTGCGACGGCCACCGCTGCCACGCCCTGCGCCACCGCAGCTGTTCACGCGCGCCCGACCGTGAGTCGCAGGATCTCGCTGCAGCCCTGCGGGAGGCCGTGCGTTGCAGCCACGGAGCCATTCTGGTCCGGGCCGGATGCCTCGGCGTCTGCCACCGCGCACCTGCCCTACTCCTGGTCAGCAGGACGGAGTCTGCGGGGCAGCGCGGAAAGCTGATCGGCCCGGTGGAGGAGCCTGGGCAGCTGGACGCGGTCGTCGAACTCATCCGGCACGCGGACAGGAAATCACCCTGACTCGAGGACATAGTCGTCAGCCAGCAGACGCGGTTGTCACCAGCGGTTCACGGATGGTCCCGGGGGGCGTACGCCGAGGTGCACGCTGCGGGCGGAGAGCCGGAACAGGTCGTTTCGGTGGCCCAGCCAATGCTCCCCTGACCGATCGAGGAGGCGATCCCAGGCGTCGAGATCACCGGTGGCGACAAGGCCGGTGGGCCGCAGCCAGCCGACCCGCCGGGTGAGATCCGCTAGCACGGCCTTGCGTGCGGCGTTGTCGAGCGGCGGCGGCCGTTCGTCCAGGGTGGTCCGGGTGGTCACCGGCGACAGCCCGGCCAGGCGTAACGCTTCGGGCCAGCCGTACGGCATCCGCCGACTGTCGGGTAGTTCTGCCCGCATCCTGGCGAACCATCGGTCCTGGGCTGCGTTCAGCCGGCCTTCCAGCCCGGGTTCGCCCAGGCCGACGTCCCACGGCAGGTGTTGCTCCGGTAGGCCGCCCTCGGCAAGGGCCAACCGCCCGCCGGGGTCGAGCAGGCTGGCGAGGGCGGTGACCGCCGCCTGCTGGTCGCCGACATGGTGCAGCGCGGCAGATGCCCAGACCAGATCGGCCGGGCCGCCGAGCGTCTCGCGCAGGGCGGCCGTGTCGGCGGGAATGTCAACGAGTACCGGCTCCACCCGGACCCGGGGGTCCGACCAGGCGGTACGGATGTGGTCTCGGGCGGTGTCGAGTACCGCCGGGCTAGCGTCCACCGCGACGACCCTGCCGCAGGTCATCATCCGGGCGATGGCCAGCGACATCCCGCCAGCGCCGCAGCCGACGTCGACCGCGAGTCGGTCTGCGGGATCGACCAGCTCGCGGGCAAGCGTCAGGTACCAGGCCCGGTCGTGCCGGGCCGCATCGAGCAGCTGTGGTGCCAGTTCGGTCCAGTCGACAGGCACCCCGGTGCTCATTTGCTGGCCTGCGGTCCCTTGCGGGCGTACTTCTTGCGGAACTTCTCGACCCGACCAGCGGTGTCGAGCAGGCGCTGCTTGCCGGTCCAGAAAGGGTGACTGGCGGACGAGATCTGGACGTCGATGACCGGGTAGGTGTTGCCGTCGGTCCACTCGATCGCCTGGTCGCTGGTGGCGGTGGAACGGGTGAGGAAGGCGAAGTCGGCGCCCTTGTCGCGGTAGACGACAGGTCGGTACTCGGGGTGGATTCCAGGCTTCATACGGGCTGCGCTCCTTCGGTGTCGGTGCCGGTGTCGGTCAACTCCCCCGCGTCGAGGGGGAAGCACCCGGCGAACGGGTCGTGGTACGTCCGCCAGGTCTCCTCCCCGTCGGCGAGTTCAGCGTCGGTGAGTAGGCAGCCGGTGAGGGTGCGGTGCAACTCGGCCGGATCGGCGTCGAGGCCGATGAAGACCAGATGCTGGTGCCGGTCGCCGTAGTAGGGGTCCCACTGCAGGGCCGCGGCGAGCCGGCGCTGGTCGTGGACATGCTCCCAGCGGTCCTCGGGCAGGCTGACCAGCCAGTGTCCGAGCGACCCCATGGACAGGCCGCCGCCAGCGAACTCCCAGGCCACCACGGTGTCTGGTTGGCTGGCCAGCCAGAGGTGACCCCGCGAGCGGACCATCTCGGCGTTGACCTCTTCCAGTACGTCGTGCAGGCGCTGCGGATGAAACGGCCGACAGGCACGGAAGACGACGGAGACCACCCCGCAGTCGGACTCCGGCTCATGGGTGCCCAGCGGGTAGCCCTGCAGTCCTCGGGCAAGCATTCCGGGAGTCTCCGGCTGGTACCGATGGGTGTGCCGCAGCTGACGGTTCAGTGTGCCGGCGTCCACGGAGTCGCCGTCGACCCGGATGCGCACCGCCCAGGGCGCCATCCGCTGCAGCAGGACCGACAACCTGCTGGTGTCGAAGGCACCTTCCCGGGACTGCCCCCAGAGCACCAGGGTGTCGGCGTACTCGATCTGCCGGACAACGACGTCGGCGAGCGCGCGATGATCGTCCTCCGCGGTCTGGATACCGAGCGCGGTGAGATCGTCGGTGCTGGCAAGGCCGTCGAGCAGAAGCTCGGCGTCGAGGACCGTGATGAACGAGTCGACGCGGATGAGTTCGGCGACCGGCGCCCCGTCGACGAGGCAGTGGTCGCAGGCGGCGGCGACCGCTTCGGGCTCCACCGCCTCCGGCAGCATCAGCACAAGGTCGTGACCGGGATTGCCACGAGCGAGCCGCACGAGGGTGGGCAGCACATCCTCCCGCAGGGTGCAGGAGACACAGCCGTGCACCAGATCCACCCGCTGGTCCTCGACGATGCCGGCTCCCGAGCGGATCACCCGACGGACCACACCGTTACGGATCGCGGTGAGGTCGTGCCGCACCAGCAACAACGACGGATCAGCAGCGAGCAGCGTACGGGCAACGGCGAAGGTCGCCGCCGGCCAGAATCCGGACAGCACGGTCAGCGACGGGCGGGTATCGGCGTCGGTTGTCCGGGCGTGGGCAGGTGCCCGTGGTGACGAGGACATCGCACCCCTCTCGAGCTACTTGAAAACGATTGTCATTCTAGACGCACGCAGTCACCGAAGCGAACGGCAGGGCAAAAGCGTGGCACCGGTGCCACGCAGACCCGGCGCCACCAAACTTCCAGCATGAGGTAAGGTCACCCTAACTCGGAACTGAGAATCATTTACTGGCGGTCCGGATCGGACTCACCCGAGGGCGCACGTCGCGGTGAAGGGACAGCGCATGCAGGTAACGGACGAGCAGAGCGGGGCGGTCGCGGACTCGACCATCGACGCTGCGCAGGTACGACGCCAGGCTAAGACCGCCGGGGAGTCACTGAATTCCCTGCTGCGTCCGGTCGCCGGCTCGATCAGGTTCGCGATCGGTATGCAGCTCGTCGCCTCGGTGGCAACGATCGCGCCCTACGTCGCGATCGCGGAACTGGGCAAACTGTTCCTGGCGGACGGGCCGGTCGAGGCCGGACGGGTGTGGCTGGTCGTCGGTCTCGTGACCGGTGCCCTCGGTCTGCGGGTGCTGTTCGGCGGGGGCGCGCTCGTGGTCACCCATTTCGCCGACGCCCGGATGCAGGCGGTGCTGCGCCGACGGATCACCGCGCACCTGGGACGGGTGCCACTGGGCTGGTTCACCCGCAACTCCTCGGGGCTGGTGCGTAAGGCGACCCAGAACGACATAAACGACCTGCACTACCTCGTCGCGCACGGCGCGGTCGAGACGACCGCCGCGCTGACCGTCCCGCTCGTCGGACTGGTCTATCTCGTGGTCCTCGACTGGCGCCTGGCGCTGCTGGGCATCTGCACCCTGCCGGTCTACGCGATCGCCTACGCGGTCATGGCCCGCGGGATGACGGCGAAGATGATCGAGATGGACCGCGGCATCGCGGCGATCAGCGCAACGATCATCGAGTTCGTCGCCGGCATCTCGGTCGTCAAGACCTTCGGGCAGGCGGGCAAGGCACATGAGCGCTACCGCAAGGCGGCCACCGGCTTCGGCGAGGCGTACACCGCGTGGGTGCAGCCGATGCTGCGCACCGACGCGATCACGAGCATCGCACTCAGCGCCCCGGTAGTGCTGCTGGTAACCCTGGCCGGTGGCACATGGTTGATGTCGGCCGACCAGGTCGGCCCAGTCGACGTGCTCACCGCGGGCCTGGTGGCGATGACCCTGCCAACCGCGATCGTCACGGTCAGCTACGGGATGCAGGCCCGGCGTGAGGCCGCCGCTGCCGCCCAACGGATCGTCGACCTGCTCAACACGCCGGTGCTACCGCTCGCCGCGCATCCACGCGATCCCGCCGACGCGACGGTCGCGTTCGAGGACGTGTCGTTCAGCTACGACGGCACGACGACGGTGCTCGACGACATCAGCCTGCGGCTGCCGATAGGCAGCGTCACCGCGCTGGTAGGGCCATCCGGCTCCGGCAAGTCCACGCTCGCCACGCTGCTGCCGCGGTTCCATGACGTGACCAGCGGACGGGTCAGCGTCGGCGGGGTCGACGTGCGCGAGCTCAGCCAGCGTGCCCTGTACGAGCGGGTCGGCTTCGTACTCCAGGACGTGCAGCTCCTGCGGCTGAGCGTCGCGGACAACATCCGCCTGGCCCGCCCGGATGCCTCCCTCGACCAGGTACGGGCCGCAGCCCAGGCGGCGCAGATCGACGCCCGCATCCTCGAACTGCCGCGGGGCTACGACTCGGTGATCGGCGACGACGCGCAGCTCTCGGGCGGGGAGGCACAGCGGGTGTCCATCGCGCGCGCCATCCTCGCCGACCCGCCGATCCTCGTGCTCGACGAGGCGACCGCCTATGCCGACCCGGAATCGGAGGCTGCCATCCAGGACGCTCTCTCCCGACTCACCGGCGGCCGGACTCTACTGGTTATCGCACACCGGCTCGGTTCGATCGTCGGCGCCGACCAGATCGCCGTCCTCAGCGCCGGACGCCTGGTCGAACTCGGCACCCACCCCGAGCTCGTCGCCGCGCAGGGCGAGTACGCACGGATGTGGCAGATCTACACCTCGGCATCCGCAGCGACCGGAAACGCCGCGGCGACGACGTCGACAGGAGGACAGCGATGATCCGCCAGCTCCGGGCAGTCCTGGGACCCCAGGACCAACGCCTCTACACCCGGTTCCTGATCTGGGCGACTGCCTACGGGGTCCTGCAAGGCGTCGCGATCGTCTTCCTGGTGCCCATCGCCCGGGCGCTGATCGCAGGCGACTACCCGGCGACGCTCGCCTGGCTTGGCGGCATGCTCGTCGCGGTCCTGGCCTGCTCGGTCGCGCACTACACGCAGGCGATGCTCGGATACCAGGTCGCGGTGATCGTGCTGAAGACCATGCATCTGAACATCGGCGACCACCTGGTGAAGCTGCCGATCGGCTGGTTCGCCGGCAAGGTCGGCCGGGTCGCCCAGGTCGCCAGCAAGGGCACGCTCGCGGTCGGCGGCGGCGCGGCCCACCTGATGACCCCGCTCATCACCGGGATCGCCGGGCCGGCGACGGTGACGGTCGCAATGTTCTTCCTCGACTGGCGTCTCGGGCTCACCCTGCTCGCGGCCGCACCGGTGGTCGCGCTGGCGAGCCGCGGGGCCAGCCGGCTGATCTCCCGCTCGGACGCCGCGGTACACGCCGCCGCGGTCGAAGCCAACGACCGGGTGATCGAGTTCGCCCGCGCCCAAGGCGTCCTGCGCGCCTTCGGCCGCTCGGCGGAAGGCTACGAACCGCTGGAGGACGCCACGCAACGGCAACGCGTCGCCGTACGCCGAAACCTCGTCGAATCGGTGCTCGGACTGATCCTCAGCGGCGTGGCGATCCAACTCACGTTCTCGATCTTCATCGTGCTGGCCGCGAGCTTCGCTCTGGGCGGCACATTGACCGGGGCTGAGCTGATCGCCCTGCTCGGGGTCATGGCCCGGTTCGTACAGCCGCTCAACGAAATCGGAGAGTACGGCGGCTCAATCCGCTCCGCCCGCAGTGAACTGGCGCGCATCCAGGAGATCATGGACGCCACGCCGCTTCCCGAACCGGACGGTGCCGCCACCGTCGTCGAGCCCGGCGCGATCGAGTTCGACGCTGTCCGATTCGGTTACCGCACCGGTGAACCGGTGCTGAACGGAATCTCCTTCCGAGTGCCACCTCGTACGATGACCGCCCTGGTCGGACCCTCCGGTTCCGGCAAGACCACGGTCACCCGGCTCATCGCCCGGTTCTACGACATCGACGCCGGAACCGTGCGGGTCGGCGGCGTCGACGTACGTGACCAACGCGCCGACGACCTCATGGCCCAGCTCTCGCTGGTCTTTCAGGACGTCTATCTGTTCGACGACACCCTGCGCGAGAACGTCCGCATCGGCAACCCCGCCGCCACTGAGGAGGAGATCGACCGTGCCGCGCACCTGGCCGGCGTCAGCGAGATCGCCGCTCGGCTGCCACACGGGTGGAACACCAAGGTCGGTGAGGCCGGCTCAGCGCTTTCCGGCGGGGAACGCCAACGGGTCTCGATCGCCCGCGCAATCCTGAAGAACACCCCGATCGTCCTGCTCGACGAGGCGACCGCCGCCCTCGACCCCGAGAACGAGGCCTACGTGCAGGACTCCATGCGCACCCTCATGGCACGCAGCACCCTACTGGTCATCGCACACAAGCTCTCCACGGTGATGGCCGCCGACCAGATCGTGGTGCTCGGCGACGACGGCAGCGTCGTCGAACGGGGCCGCCACGACGAACTGCTGGCGGCAGGAGGCCGCTATGCCGACTTCTGGCACGAACGCGACCGCGCCCGTGGCTGGACGCTACAACCAGCGCAGGCCTGACCGGCCGTGGTCCCAACTCGCGCCGATCAGCGGCGGCCAGCCGACCAGCGCCTATCTCGACCACCGGCCGCTCATCCGCGCACCGCGCGCACGACACCGAACTGTCCGACCTCGGTCGTGAAGCCAGCCGCCGACAGCTCCTCGATGAGTTGTGACTCCGACACCACGTACCACGTGTAGTCCGCCACGATCTCCCGCACCGATCGACCTTCGTCGTCGAGCACCCGGTACCGCATCCGCCAGGTCACCTGGTCGGCCCCGGCGGGCTGTGCGGCTCCGCTGCCCTGGTAGCGGAGCCGACCCACCCGCACCGTGGTGAACTCCGACTCCGGGACGGCTACCGCCTCGGCTGGCGGCTGCAGATTCACCACCAGCGGGGCACCGTCACACAGCCGACTGGCCAGGCGTTGCCAGAGCGCACCGCGTTCCGCCGCCGTCAGATGGCCGATCATGTTCATCGCCAACACCGCACCGATCGACTCAGGCAGGGCGACCTGTTGCGCGGTGCCGGCAACGACCGTCGTACGGGAGACGAGATCCGGGTCGTCGACAATCCGGGCGTGCAGGGCCGCCCGCTGCACCGGTGACGGCTCCACCGCGATGATCTCGCCCGCCGGCAGGGTCTCGGCCAGGATCTGGACACCACGTCCACTGCCGGCACCCAGATCCACGGCGGGAGCGGATGAAGAAGAACCGACGAGAGCCTGCTGGACCGGCGTGCGCAGAGCCTCCCAGGCATCGACGCTCAACAGGTCGAGGAACTCCCCGGCTTCCTGGTACTGATCGAGCACGAAGATCTCCATTTCCGGGGGAACAGGTCGAGTCCATCATCTCCGAGCAGAACGCCGGGCGGCGTCCCCAGGTGGGCAGCCACGGCTACGACCCTTCGCACCCACTGGGGTCCACCAGGGTCGGGTCGGTCTCACCGACGACCACCGCCAGGCTGAACACATCCGACAACGGCGAGCCATCCGCACGCGTACCGGTGCGTTCGAACGCGAGGCAGTAACTACCCTGCGCCGTGAACGTCCAGTTGCCGTGCACGTGCGTACCCGTGCTGATCCGCTGGGTGTCCGGGAGCCCGTTACTCGAATCAAAGAGGTGGACCGGCGCACCGAACGGACCAACCTGGTAGACGAAGACGTCACCCGGTCCCTCGACGGCAGTCAACGACCAGGACAGCCCGTCCCCATCGAGGTCCGTCGGGCGGATCGTCTTCGCTGACCAGCCCGGCCAGAGCAGGCCCGGCTGCTCAGCCTGTGCAAGGTTCCAGACGGGAGTGCCCACCGGCCCGATGAAGCCGTACGCGTCACCCAGGACCACCGTCCGGGACTCCGGAAGCAGTTGGAACACCACATCCGACAACTCATGCCAGAACGCCTGATTGCCGTCCGAGGACCGGGAGATCCCTTCGACTGTCAGGTCCCGGACCCTGGTACGCAGCGTACCGTCGTCGAGCGTCGAGGCGATGTCCACGTATCCACGGTTGAGGATGACCGCGCCCGACGTCGTACGCGACCAGTTCGGGACGTTCCAGGGGTCCTCTACCGGGTTGGGATCTTCACCAGGTAGTAGGTCCGCGCATCCTCCCGGATCGACGCCGGTCGGGTCGGCCTCGCCGACGACGACCGCCAGGGTGAAGGCGTTCGACAGTTGTGTGCCGTCGGCTCGGGTGCCGGTCCGTTCGAACGCGAGGCAGTAGCTGCCCTGGGCAGTGAACGTCCAGTTGGCGTGCACGTGCGAGCCGGCGCTGATTCTGGTCGTGTCCGGCAGCCCGTTCGCGGAGTCGAAGATGTGCACCGGCGCCCCGAACGGACCGACCTGGTGGATGAAGAAGTCGCCGGGTCCACGGGCGGCAGTGAGCGTCCAGTTCAGTCCGTCTCCGGTGAGGTCGGACGGGCGGATGGTCTCCGCGGACCAGCCTGGCCACAGCAGGCCAGGTTGTTCGGTCTGCGGCAGGTTCCAGATGCGGCTGCCGACGGGTCCGATGAAGGTGTACGCCCCATTCGGCACGGTTGTCGCGGACTCCGGGAGCAGTTGGAGGACCACGTCCGACATCTCGTGCCAGTACGCCCCGCTGCCGTCGGGTGGGTGTGCGATCCCCTCGGTGGTGGTGTCCTTCACCATGGTGCGCAGTCCGCCGCCGTCGAGGGTCGAGGCGAGGTCGACGTGTCCGCGGTTGAGGATTGTCGCGCCGGATGTAGTCCGGGACCAGTTCGGGACGTTCCAGGGATGCTCCACGGGGTCGGGTTCGCCGCCGGGAATGGGAACCTCCTCGGGCTTGGTCGGCCGGCCGCCGTCGACACAGGTCTTCGTCAGCGTCTCGGCGTCGTGGGTGAAGGAGGCACCCGGGTAGCTGCCGTCAGGGTTGGCGCGGACGGTGGGGTCGAGCGGGCCGTCCACGACGAAGGTCAGTGTCCTGCGGTCCGAAGCGATGTCACCGGCGGGCAGGTCTGCTGTCCATTCCAGGTCGAGGCAGTACTTCCCCGGCCGGCTGAAGGACCATAGGACGGCGCTGTTCGTCTCGCCGCCGCCCGCACCCGGCCACAAACGGTGGGCCTCGGTCTGGCCGGTGGCGGTGTTGAACACGAACGGCCCGCTCTGAGTCTGACCATGAGACAGTGCCACATCTCCTGGCCCCACCACCGAGTGCAGCGACCAACGTAGGTCGCCGTCTAGTTGCTCGGGCCGGATTCCAGTGGTGTCCCACCGGATCACCTGCATCGAATTGCCGTACACGCCGGTGTCGAAGCCGGGCACGTTCCCGGTGCCGGCCCGGAACAACGCCGCCGGGCGGTGAAAGATCACGCTTTCCAGGTCGTGCCGGGTCCCGGGCGTGGACAGCGTCGGGTCGAGGACCGCGAGTTGGGTCTCCAGGTCGCCATCGTCGATCGCGCTGACCAGGGAGGACACGCCAGCGCCCAGCACGAACGAATCCGATATCGGATTCGGTGCCGGCACAGCGGCACTCCGCTCAGGATAGTCCTGCGTCCGTCCGCACGGTGTGACGGTGGACGGGTCGGTGCTGTCGCCGACCACGAGGGTCAGCTGCTCCGTGTCGGCGACCCGCCGACCATCCTCGGTCTCCGCATCGAGGGCCATCGCGATGCAGTAGACACCAGGCTCGGTGATCGACCAGTTGAAGTGGGCATGGGTGTGCAGCGGCACCCACCGCGCCGCCGGTAGGCCGAGTTTCGTGCTGAACACCGGCAGGTCGATGCGTTCCATTCCGATGCCGGCCCGCTGCGGGTATCCCTCCCACAGGATGACGTCCCCGGGGGCGGGCTGGTTGTCCGGCCCGGTGACGGCGTCGACGCGCCACAGCACCCGGTCCTGGCCCAACCCGGCCAGTGTCGGGGACTCGGTGCTCAGGCCGGCCCACGGCGCACCGGCCAACTGGCCGAGCGGCAGGTTCCAGTACGACGTGGCAGGCGGGGCGATGAAGGACCATTCGTCACCGGGCAGGTACGCGGCGGGGGTGCTCAGCTGCACGGAGTCCGGGACGACGATGACCAGCTCGTCGTACTCGATCCACTCCGCACGGGACTCGCCGGGAACGTCGTACTTCGCCTGTAGCGACAGCGCGTCCACGTCGTCAACGGTGTCGATCCGCCCGGCGACCGCATCGATGTGACCGTCACGGATCACCCAGTCGGCAACCGAGGGATCACCGGGGTCGGTCGGGTCGGTGGGATCGGTCGGGTCAGTAGGATCCGTCGGGTCGGAGCCGCCAGGGGTGTCACCGCACTGCGCATCGGCTGCGATCCCGTCGCCGACAGCGAACCGCAGCCGCACCGAGGCGGTCCCGGTCGTACCGTCCGCCAACGACGCGCTCGTCGTCACGGTCAGGCAATACATCCCGGCAGCGGAGAAGCGGAAACGGTCGTTGATCGTCGTGCGGGGTGCCAACTCGACCGGGACCGCCCCCTGCGGCGTGCCGTCACGTTGCACACCGGTACCGAAGCGGGAACCGGCCGGAGCATTTGGCTCCGGCGCCAGGAACGGTAGATCGGGAAGCTGATAGAACGCGAAGTCACCGGGACCGGTCACGTCCGAGAAGGCAAAGGAGATCGGCGCGTCCTCGCCGAGGAGGTCGTCGTAGTAGTCGTAGCCGGCGACTCCCCGGGTGGACAGCGACAACTTGACCGCCGACGAGCCGGTCAGCCAGCCCTCGGTCGCGTAGCCCGGCGATCCCGCCGACCCGAGCCAGGCGTACGCCCCGGCGTCGGGCACCGGGTAGGACGCCTGACTCGGAAGGCGGAACGTGAGCACATCGCCCGTGACCTCGGTGATCTCACCACGGTCGGCAAGACCGATCGTCATCCCACCGCTATCGACCGGATACGAGGTCAACTCGTACTCGCCCGCGGTGATCTCCTCCGGCACGGTAGCAGCGGCCGGCGTCGGGGCAGAAATCAGCGCGGTCATGACAGCGACCACCGTCACGACCGCGCACGTCGACCTCGGTGTTCGCTGACGCCGTCCCAGAGGCTCCACGGGTTTCCCTTCGAGTTGCACGGTCCTGTTTCATCGGAGCGACAGGGGCGGCCGCGCAACGGCCGCCCCTGCTCCAGAACTCAGGGGACGATTACGAACTTCGCTGCCAGCCAGTTCTGGGTGGACAGTGGCGCGGAGGCGGAGAATCCGAAGTACAGGTTGTAGATCTGCGGCGTGGTTGCCTTCGACGCCGCGTAGAAACGCCACTCGAAGTGGGTGTGCGCTCCCGACCCGAGCGGGTATGTGCCGGACGACGTGCCCAGCACCTGCGAGCCTGCCGAGTTGAACAGACGGACGTCACCCGGATTCGCGCCAGCGGCGCTCATCCACACCGCGCCACTTCCCGGGCAGGAACCTTCGAAGCTGAACCCGACCCAGGGAGCGGAGGACTGCGTGGCCGAGCCGATGTCGATCTTCCAGTAGCCGGCGGTACCGGTCGTCGACACCCAGGTCACGGCGGTGCTCACGTCGTCGTAGACGAACGCGTAGTTGTGCATGTCCACCGGGTTCACCGGGGTACCCGAACCGATCTTCGTGGTCAGGGCGAGCGTCGGAGTGGACGGACACTCAATGTTGACAATGTCGATGTGACCGGCGGTGATGTCGTTCGTCGCGTAGACGCCCGCGTACGCGGGCGAGCCAGCCGCTACAGCCAGCAGCAACCCACAGACGCCAGCGCCGACGGCGGCGAGGATGTTCCGCCCCGCCTTCCTCGGGAGACCGGTGTCTTCCGATGTCCGGACAGCAGTCATGGTCTCGGTCACCTCTCACTCACTGGAGTTGGCAGCCACTGATGAGTACGTAGTGGACGCAAACGGCTCCTTCCAGCACGTCTCACCCCAGTAGCGTTAATGAAAATGAATTTCATCTTGATCTAAGCAGTGAGCTGTCACCCTGTCAAGACGATCTAGTCGAAACCCGGAGGACACCAACCCCTACCGCGACGCAGCTCGAAGGCCACGACAGCACCTCGCACCGACAGGCGGCTCCGGCTGTCGGTGCAGAATGGAGAAGGCTGGAGTGGGCAGCCCATCCAACAAGGCTGGATCCTTCCGCCCCGGAACCAGGCCGGGCCGGCATTGCCGCAAGCCATCAGTCCTCGCGGGCTACAGCCGTTGGCCGCGGCTACGGACGATGCACGGAGCAGGGCGCCGGACCGCACCAGCGCTCGTTGCAATGGCAACCCTGCAACAGTGGTCCACGTGCCGGCGAGGTGCGATCCGAGGCGGCAACATGATCCGCCGGCTGGCACGCATTCCAGGTGCGCGAGCACGCCGGGAAGGACCGGGACACCGGTACTGGACGGCTGCCATGGCACGCCCGGCAAAGGTTGCGGGCCGGGCGCAGCAAGCGCCGCGCCAAGATCATCCTGATCGGCGGCGAGGGTGGCGATGTCGACCCGAGCCGTCCGGCGAATGTCCGGCCACGTCGTGGACTGATCCCCACGCGGAACCCGACCAGCACCGACCGGAGCGAGATGGGGATGAGAGCCGACCAGCAAGGCGGGCGGGCCTCGGTCGGTGGCCGCCGTCAACGCGACCGCGCCGGTCGGATAGGCGCGCATCAACTCCCGGAATCGGCCTGCAAGCATACCCGAAATTCAGTCATCGCCGTGCCGGGCGCAGTCGGTGCAGATGCCGAAGAGCTCGAGTATGCAGTTGACGTCGGTGAAACCGTGCTCGGCGGCGACCTGGCCGATCCACTCCTGAGTGGGCGGTCCGGCGACCTCGACGGTCCGGGCGCACAGCCGGCAGACCAGATGGTGGTGCTCGGTCTGGCTGCACCGACGGTACAGCTGCTCGCCGCCGGCACTGTGCATCACATCGACCTGACCGGCGCTGGCGAACACCTGCAGGGTCCGGTAGACGGTCGTCAGACCGACGGTCGAACCTCGTGCACGCAACGCCGCGTACAGCTGCTGGGCGCTGCGAAACTCGGCGGTCGCGTCCAGCAGAGCGAGGATCTCGTTGCGCTGGCGGGTGGAGCGGCCGGCCTCCGCGGGCTGTTGATTCACCACGCCCACCTCATGTTAGTAACGGTTGCCATTACCATAATGGCAACGAGGAAGGTCGGTGGTGATGTGGGTGCCGGTGACCGGTGGCAGGGGTAGCCGGCACCCACATCGCGTGAATTCGCGATCCGCGCTGACCTGGTCGGGGCAGTACCTGGGCTTCGCCACCGGGCAGGCCGTGGCCCGGCTGCTGCACCAACGGCTCGGCGAGAAGATCGCCCAGCTGCCGCTGGGCTGGTTCAGCCCGACCCGCACCGGCGAGGTCAGCCGGCTGGCGAGCCAGAGCGTCCTGCAGCTGATGAACGTGCCCGCACACCTGATGCGGCCGGTGATCACCGCCGCGGTGACACCACCAGTGGTGGTGCTGGCGCTGCTCGTCGTCGAGCCGCGACTCGGGATCGCCGTCGCCGTGGCCGCACCGCTGCTGCTGCTCATCCTGCGCTGGAGCAACCGGGCGATCGCCCGGGCCGACGCCGACCGGCACCGGGTGATGGACGACTCGGCGAGCCGGATCGTCGAGTTCGCGCAGGCGCAGCCGCTGCTGCGGGCATACGGGCGGACCGCCCGGGAACACCGTCTGCTCGACGACACCCTGCTCGCGCAGAGCCAGGCGGACCGTGCCCTGCTGAGCCGCGCCATCGTCGGCCTGATTTCCTTCGGATTCGCCGTACGGGCCCTACTCGGCGCCGTACTGCTGATCGGGGTCCACCTCGCGCTCGGCGGCGCGCTGGACGCGGCGACGCTCGTCGCCGTACTGGTGTTGACGGTCCGGTTCACCGAACCACTGGCCACGGCCGCCGAACTCGGCGCGTCGCTACGGATGGCCGCTGGACACCTCGCCGGGCTGAACCGGGTCCTGCAGGCGGCGACGTTGCCCGAGCCCCAGCACCCCCGGCAGCCGGACGGTTGCGAGGTCGTCTTCGACGACGTGCAGTTCGGCTACGAGGGGCGCCCGGTGCTACGCGGGGTCAGCTTCACGCTGCCGCAGCGGAGCATGACCGCGTTGGTCGGCCCGTCGGGCGCCGGCAAGACGACGGTAGCCCGCCTGCTGGCCCGGTTCTGGGACGTCGACGCCGGGGCGGTACGCGTCGGCGGAGTCGACGTACGGGACCTGAACGCGGCGGACCTGGCGTCACGGGTGTCGTTCGTCTTCCAGGACGTGTATCTGTTCGACGGCACCCTCGCCGACAACGTCCGACTCGGCCGGCCGGATGCCAGCGACGACGAGGTGCGCGAGGCCATCACCCAAGCCGGTCTCGGCGACGTCCTCGCCGAGCTGCCCGCCGGATTGGACACTGCGGTAGGTGAGGGCGGCACGGCGCTGTCAGGCGGGCAGCGCCAGCGGGTGTCGATCGCCCGGGCGCTACTCAAGGATGCTCCGATCGTCGTCCTCGACGAGGCGACCGCGTCGTTGGACGCCGAAGCCGACGCGGCGGTGCAGACGGCGGTAGCCGCCCTGGCCAGCCGGGCGACCCTGTTGGTCATCGCCCACCGGCTGCAGACCGTACGGGCCGCGGACCAGATCCTGGTGCTGTCCGACGGGCAGGTCAGTGACCGGGGCACCCACGACGAACTCGTCGACCGAACCGGCCTGTACGCGTCGTTCTGGCATGAGCGCGTCGCAGCACAAGGGTGGCGCCTCGTCGACCGATAGGCGGGTCTGTCCCCCGGTGCGCCACCGGCGGCGCGACAACCGGCGGAATCACCGGTGTCAGTGGTCGTCCCAGTGCCCGTCGTGCCGGGTGTGTCGATGTCCGTCGTGCACGTAGTCCACGTGTCCGTCGTGCGGCACCGCCACGTGCCCGCACCCTTCACGGTGCTCGTGGTCGTGCCGGTCGTGAACCTGGTGACCGCCGGGCTCGCATTCGTCGAAGTGGCCCTGGTGCTCACGGTGCAGGTGACCGTCGTGGGCGTAGTCGACGTGTTCCTGGTGCGGTACGGCGACGTGACCGCAGTCCGGCCCATGTCGGTGCTGGTGTGCCTCGTGTTGCCGATGCATCTGTTCGGTTGCCACTGCCCCTCCTCCGAAGAAGCCCGGTACGCCAGGAAACGGTAGTGAGGGCGGCACCGATTCTCACGGATTCGGAGACAACCTGCCCGATCGGCTACTACCGGTGCGGCCACTCGGCCGGTCCTACCAGGACGCCCTACGGATCCAGGGCAGTTCACCGCGCAGCGGAAGCTCGCGGAACGCACCCGCGTCGGGCCGAACGGGGTCCACTACGAGCTCATCCATCCGACTGACCGCAGCTCGCCCGGGCACAACAAACCCGACAGCGTCGCGCAGCGGCCCCGTTCCCGTCGACGATCCACCATCAGCGCCGCAGTCCACACGACAGTCCGTGACCACGAACCACCTCACGGTCAATCCGTAAAGATGATTGCCAGCGGCGCCTACGACGTCGCAGTCAGCGAGGGGCCGCTTCCCGCGATCGAAAGGGCACCACGGCACCGCCGACCACGTCAGCACCTTCAGCCCCGGGCTATGTCACTTGGCGGCGGGAGTTGGGTTCGCAGCTCGCGTCGTAGTCGACGGATGCGGCGAGCAGTCTGGCGGTTGCTGAAAAGCTGGGACTGCAGTTTCACCTGCCAGTTCGTCGAAAGCCGTTTCGCCGACCGCTACCCACAGGCCCAGAACTGCGAGGTCGGACCGGCTGATCAGCCGGTCCGTCGACGGCACCGGGGCTGGAGAACGACACCGAAGGCGCCGCAGGACGGGAAGACTTCGGTGGCGGCCATCGCGACGACGCGATCTGGGCCCCGGTAACCGGCAGGGTGGGCGAAATCTGGTCGAGCAAGCGCTGCGCCAGGGCGGCGTCGATCTCGAGGTCTGCGCTGATGCGAACATCAGCCGCGGTCGCCAGGTCCACGACGTCGTCGCTGGTGAACGTATCAGCTCCGAGAGTACTCAGCCGTTGCGCGAACTCCTGGACATTGATCATTTGCAGCCTCATCGTCGGATTGTTGGTTATCCACCGTAACCCCCGCTTCGGTCGGCGGATCGTGCGCCCGCCGTGCGGGCCACTGCGGCCGACAGTCGGCGCCGGCAACTGCGACCGCTGCGCGGCAGTCCGCAACTCTTCGGTGAGCTAATCGCGCGCGGGGCCGGCAGGGCTGTCACGCTCTGTGCTACCCATGCTGCCCCACGACGCCCCACGACGCCCCACGACGCCCGGAAATGCCGCCGCGCGGGCGCTGCTGAACGTCGAGGGACTCAGCCCTCAAGGAGGAGCGTGTCGTCACGGCAGGAACGTGCACCACACCGGGAACGGTGCAGGTGGCTGCGCCTTCCGCATGTCCGTGTCCGTGGCTTAATCGGTGATGTCGACCAGTTCGCTCCAGGAAACGACACCGGCTCCGGGTCCACAGCGGCCAGCTGCACAACCTCGACAGCGTCGCCGGTCACCACGGAGGGCGCTCGGAATGGAAGGGTCTCCGGTGGGAATGAGGACAGCGAACATCTCAGTTGGCCCGCCTGCTGGTCGTACCACGCGTAGAACGTGCCCGAGCTATGAGTGGCCAGACGCTGGCGGAGCTCCGCTGCGACGACCCGGAGCGCCGCCACGACCGCAGGCACGTCGCTGCTCCCCCGGAGCTTCGCCAAATGCGCTCTGCGGCACCGGCCAGTAAGGCTGTAGTATCAGCGCATGCGCACTCAAAGTGCGCGTAGGTGCGGACGGTGGGGATTCTCGGACACGTTAACCCCCACGGGTGGTCTTCACGGTAGATGAAGCGCCTCGGTGGGGTTTTCTGCTGCCCTGCGCTGGTGTGGGATCGCGGCTGGCCGGTGTATCGCCGACCGGGTGGGGATATCCATGACGGTCAGCGTTCCACCAATGGCGCAAGTGACGTGGACATCGTGTTCGAGCAGCGCGGCTACGACGGCGTTGGGGTCGGCGGCCGGGATACCGAGCCGCTGGGCAAGTTGTCTGATCGCTTTGGCTTCGTGGATGTAGACGTTGCGCGGCCGGGTCACCCCGTCTGCCGCTGTGGTGCGATGACCGTGGCGGCAGCGGTAGGCGGCGTGCTTGTTGACCCAGTGTGCGTCGAGAGTCCGGCCGCATTCCTGGCAGCGGATCAGTCCGGTGAGCAGATAGCGACCGCTTCCGCTGTCGGCCGGTGCCGGTCGGGCGTCGGCCTGCTGGGCGGCAACAAAGTCGCGTTCGCTGACCAGCGGCGGATGGGCGATGTCCTGGGAGATGACCCACTGTTGCATCAGACTCCAGCGGCGCACCTCCGAATGACCAAGAAGATCATCGGCGGCGTCGAGCGGGCCGCGGTCAGTGTGCTGCCGGTTCCAGACCTGCCGACCTGTGTATCGAGGGTTGGCCAGGATCGACGCCACCGTACGCAGCGTCCATCCCGCACCACTACGGTGCGGGTTACGACCCGGGTCAACGCTGGACGGGCATGGGACGCGACGGTCGTTGAGATCACGGGCGATCCCGGCCACGCTGCGCCCGGTGAGGCGTTGGGCGAACATCCACCGCACGTGCGGCGCGGTGGACGGGTCGGGTTCCAGCCGGTGGGCCACGCGTCCCCACTTGGCATGGGCCGGGTTCGGGTGCGGCCCCGCCGCGACGAGGCGGTACCCGTACGGCGGCCGGCCGCCGAGATGACGGCCCTGCTCGATCACCTGGGCGCGCATGGCCGCCTTCGCCCGAAACCGGGAGCGCTGGACCTCCCGTTTCGAGTGCACGCCGAGCAGGGCCAGTAGTGACAGGTGATGCTCGTTGCCGGTGTCGACCGGGCCATCGAGCTCGGGCAACCACAACCGCACCCCGTACAGATCGAACAGTGGCGCGAGTTCACGGAACTGGTTGCCGTAGAAGGCCCGCTCGAACTCGCCCACGACCACCGCATTGAACCCCCGGCCGGGATCAGCCAGACCTGCCAGCAACCGGGCGGCTTGCGGACGACGCTGCCAGGGCACCTGCCGGGAACAACCCACATCGAAGAAGTCGGCCACGATCGCACCCCGGCCCGCGATCGTCTCCTCAGCGACGTCCCGCTGCCACCGCGCCGACGACAACCGATCCTGGAACTCCCGGGTCGACATCCGTCCGTAGAAGGCGAACCGTATCCCCGCGGAAGCCGACGGTGGTGTCGGGCACCGCATCCGTGTGCGGCCCCGCCGGTCCGGCTGCCGCAGCCACCAGCCGAGCAGATCAGGACCGTCCGACTCCGGTGAGTACCGCACCAGGACCCTCCCGCGCAGAGACTCCACAAAAAATTACAGCTGTCGATGCAAGTGGACAACGATGCGGCGGTCGGTGAGACTCGGCTTCCCGCACGACGGCAAAGCCCGCCCAAGACGACCATGGAGCCCGAGGGGAACCGGTCAAGGAGATTACAGCGGTTGAATAGCTGGGGTCTGTTGGTCGGTTCGGGTCTGGTTGATCACAGGCGGCGTGTCGGCGTGACCACCGATGACGGCCGGTCTATGCCGGAGGTATGAGGTACGCCGATAGTGGTGGTCTGTCCGCCGGCGGGCGGGCCAAGCGGGAAGAGATGCGGATGCGGGCGGCGCGGATGTTCGCCGCCGGTGTGCCCGCGACCGAGGTCGCGGCCCGGCTGCGGGTGTCGACGAAGTCGGCCTACCAGTGGCGGCGCCGCTGGCAGGCCGGCGGGATGACCGCCCTCGCCTCGACCGGACCCGGCGGAACCATCTGCCGGCTCTCACCCGATCAGCTGCTGCGACTACGCGCCGAGCTGGACCTCGGACCAGCCGAACACGGCTGGAGCGAGGACCAACGCTGGACCCTCGCCCGGGTCGCCACGCTCATCGGACGGTTGTTCCACACCTCCTACACCCTGCGCGGAGTGTCCTACCTGCTGCACCGCATCGGCTACACCCCGCAGGTCCCGAAGCATCGGGCGGTCCAACGCGACGAGGACGCTATCGCCGCCTGGCGGGCCACGACCTGGGCCAAGGTACGAGGCTAGCGGCGGCGACCGGGGCGTGGATCGTCTTCGAGGACGAGGCCGGACAGACCCTGCGACCACCACGGGCCACCACCTGGGCCCGCAGAGGACACACACCCGTCGTGCGAGTCAACGCCAAGGGCTCGGGCCGGGTCTCGATCGCCGGCCTGGTCTGCCTCAAACCCGGCCGGCGCGGCCACGTCTTCTACCGGCTCCGTGTGCACCGCAACCGCGCCGGTGAACGCCGCAGCCTGTCCGAGGACGACTACGCAGCCCTGATCACCGCCGCGCACCACCAACTCCACGCCCCGATCATCCTGATCTGGGACGGGGTCAACACCCACACCAGCACCACGATGCGTCGCCTGACCGCCGCCCGTCACCGGTGGCTGACCGTGGTCCAGCTACCCGCGTACGCCCCGGACCTCAACCCCGTCGAGAGTCTGTGGTCGACAGTGAAGTTTTCTCAACAACGAATGGTTCGTTGAATGGTGCGACACGCACATAAGGGGCAATAGCGACGATTCTTGTGGGACGTGAGGTCCTCCGATAAACCGGTCTCACCACAAGAATCCGTCACCAAGAGGACCCCACGTGATCACTTATCGTGCCACACTCGACGTCCCGAGGGAACTCGTCTCCTACGTGGCGAGTCTGCTACGCGCCCACCGGCGGTCGCTGGGCACACGCAGGAAGACCCGACTGCTCACCTGCTGGCGGCAGGCGGTGTTCGGCCTTGTCTGGTTCCGTAACCGCGGCGTGGACATCCCCCAGCTCGGCGCCGGGTTCGGGCTGTCCCGGGCCACCTCCTACCGCTACCACGACGAGGTCTTGGCGGTGCTGTCCGCGCAGGCGCCGGATCTGTCCGAGGCCCTCGACCGGGTCGAAGCCGAGGGCTGGTCACACCTGATCCTCGACGGCAAGGTCGTGGACAGCGACCGGTACGCGGAGAAGACAGCCAACAGGAAGGGCGAGACCATCGACGCCTACTACTCCGGAAAGACCCACGACTTCGGCGGCAACGTCCAGGCGCTGATGCGCCCCGACGGGTTCCCGGTATGGGTCTCCGGTGTCGCTCCCGGCTCAGTCCATGACCTACGTATCGCCCAGGAAGAGGTCCTCGGCGCGCTCTACGCGGCCGCCGCTCGCGGACTACCCACCTTGGCGGATTCCGGGTACGAAGGTGCAGGTCAGGGCGTACACACCCCCGTGAAGAAGCCGACCAGTGGACACCGGCTCCACGTCGACAACCGGACCTACAACATGCTCCTGCGTGCGATGCGGTGCCTCGGCGAACGCGGATTCGCGCTATTGAGCCAGAGGTGGCGCGTCCTGCAAGGTGTCACGACTCCGCCGACGAAGATCGGCGACATAGCGAAAGCCGCCCTCGTGCTACTTCACTTTGAACATGGTTACAGATCTTGTTGAGATAACTTCAATGAAAGCCGGCCTGGGCAACCTCGCCGTCGACGGCGTGGACCACCTCGCCGCGATCATCCGCAACCGGCTCAAACGCATCCAGTACCGGCCGGAGCTGATACCCGGCTTCCTCGCCCAGACCGGACTCACCCTCGAACCGGAACCACCATGACAACTACAGACCCCAGCTATTCAACCGCTGTAGCGGGCCGGGGTATGGGTCATTGGGCCGGCGCGGTGACCACCGACAGTTCCAGGATCGGCGGCAGCGGTGCCACTCCGGGTCCACCGTCGAGCACCCATCCGATCAGGTCATCGTCGATCGCCGGGGCGTCGACCAGCCCGAACCAGACCGGACGGGCGCCTGCCCGACGGGTCGCCGGGGTGGGATGCACCACGATCACGTTGGCCTGGTCGCAGACGTCCAGACACTGGCTTGTGCGTACCCGGTGCCGCCCGGTCAACGCCTCCCGCAGCCGCCGCAGTTGGCCGTCGTGGTCCACGGCCGGGCGTTTGGACGGGTTGCCGCAGCAGCAGTCCCGGCACACGGTCACCGTGCATCCGACAGGCCCGGTCGTTGTCACTGGCGTGTCTCCTCGTCATCATGACCCCATGGGTCGGGTCGTCCGGCACGGTCACGGCGCCAGCGATGCAGCCGAGGGCACGCTGTGCAGTGTCCGGCCTCGTCACCGCCGCTGAAGGGGTCGGAGTGGATCCGGTACAGCAGGCAGCAGGTGCCGTTGATCAGCAGGATGTCGCTGGCGGCTACCGCTGTATCGTCCAGGCGGGGCCGGGTGCGCAGCGGCACACGCCTGGCGAGGCGGTCGGTGAGCCGGCCGGCCGCAATCCATGCGGTCGCCGGCTCCGGACCGGCGGCCAGGGCGCGGCGGTGGATCTGGTCAGCGACGTGCCCCCACAGGCCGGGCAGGCCGTAGCGGGTCAGGGCAGCGACATACGCGAATACCGGGGCGAGGAAGGCTGTGATCTCGTCGGCCGCGGCGTCGAGCAGGTCGCCGTCGGCCGGCAGGTCGGGTTCGCCGAGGTGGCGCAGGCGTGCCCCGGGTACGGCGATCGCGTCGAACCACCGGCCGTCGGGGTGCACCCGGGCATCGACCGGGCCGTCGCGGAGGGTCCATAGTGCGCTGTGTGCGGTGACGGCGGCGGCGATCGGTCCGGCGACGGCGTGGGCGAGGTACAGTCCGTGGAACGCCCCGGCGACGCCGGGATCGCCGCAGGCGTCGGTGGCGAGCATCGCGTCGACCGAGCGTTGGACCGCGTCGACGCGGCCGAGGCCGGTCAGGTCCACCCACTCCCGCCCGTTCGCAGGGTCGGGTGGTGCGCTGCTCAGCTGCAGGTCGCCGCAGCGCGCGGTCACGGCGGCCAGCAGCTGGTCGAGCGTCCCGACGCGGTCGGCTCCGGTCACTGGAACCGGTCGGGGTGCAGCGCCCGGGCGATCTGCGCCGCAGTGTCGGCGTTGCGGATTCCGCTGAACAGACCGGGGAAGGGCACGACGACGAACCGCTGGTCGCGTACGGCGGCCACGTCGGACAGCGCGGGGGCGGCGAGGTACTTGTCGATCTCCTTCTGTCCGTCGGCGACGGTCATGTCCGCGCCGCAGCAGGGGGCTAGCACGATGACGTCGGGGTCGCGGCGTACGAAGTCCTCGACGGAGACGCTGGCCTGGCGGGTGGCGACGTCCGCGTAGGCGTTAGTGCCGCCAGCGATGTCGATGATCTCCTGGGTGATACCGCTGCCGCCCTGGACCGATACGGTCCCGTCGTCGCGGAGGGTGCCGACGGCAACGCTGACCGAGGTGTCTGCACCGCTGACGCGCTGACGGGTGTCGTCGACGGTGGCTTGCATCGCGGCGATGATCTCGGCCGCCCGGTCCGCTGCGCCGAGGAGGTCACCGACCTGGGTGATGTCGGCGTAGGTCGTTTCGAACGTGGCCTGCGTCAGCTGCAGCGGGTTGCCCTCCCCCGGCTCCCCCGCTGGACACCATTCACCGAAGACGTAGCTTTCGATACCCTGCTGCGCCAGGTCGTCCTGGCTGCCGAGGACGGCGGGGGTGAAGGCGTCGTTGAAGGCGCTGAGCACGAAGTCCGGAGACAGCGAGTAGAGCCGTTCCTTGCTGGGATAGTCGTCGTTGTACGGCACATCGGCCTGTGCTGCGGCGTACTCGGGCAGGATCTCGTTGTCCAGGAAGGCCGAGCCGATGAGCCGGTCGCTGGCACCGAGTGCGTGCACCAGCTCGATGGCCGGGTGGAAGACAGCGAAGATTCGCTCTGGCGAGGTCTCCAGGGTGATCGTGCGCTGGCACGTTTCTACGGTGATCGGGCCGGTGGCTGCAGTCGGCGCGGCGGCGGGGTCGGCCCGGTTGGAGTCGGAGGTGCTGGTGCAGCCGGCGACGGCGACGACGCCGGTGAGGGTGGCTGCGACGACAGCGCGTCGGCTGCGGGTGGGCGCTGTCACGGTTGGTCCTGTGGTCATGGTCGCTCCGGTTGATCGGTGGGTTCGATGCCTTGGCTGGCGGGTCCGGCGTCCTGGCCGATGAGTCCGGCGTCAATGGGCAGATCCGCGAATGCGGTCGCGAGGTACTCGAGCGCGTCGATGTTGTTGGCGCCTTCGACGGTGTCGCGTAGCGGTAGGACGACGGTGGGCAGCTCGCCGACGCGCCACGCGGTGATCTCGGGTCGGGCCCGCAGGCGGTCGAGCTTGTCCGCTACGTCGAATGGGCCGTAGTCGCTGACGAGCAGCACGTGTGGGCGGGGTCGCGTGGCGAGCTGGTGCCAGGGCATCCAGCCGTAGGTGAAAGGCAGATCGGTTGTCACGGGTTCACCGCCGACTCGACGCAGCAGATCGGTCACCACGGCGGCGCTACCGGCGGTGAGCACGGCGTCGTGGCGGGGCATGTCGAGTACGAAGACCCGTCGTGGTGGGTTGCGTCGTGTTCGCGAGGCGACGGCGTCGATCCGGGTACGCCAGCCGGCGGCGATCGTCTCGGCCCGGTCGGCGACGCCGAGGGCGTGGCCGAGGGCGATGGTGTCGTTGATCGTCGAGTGGATCGTGGCCGGTGTGATGACGGGTGCGTCCTCGAGTGCGGCCTCGGTGAGCAGGAACGAGCGGATGCCGCGTCGGGCCAGTGCGGCGCGGGCGCCGAGGGCGCCGTCGCCGAACGCCTCGTTGTCGCCGGCGACTACCAGGTCGGGGCCGTGGGCAAGGATGTCGGCGAGTGTTGGGAAGCGACGCGGTAGCAACGAGATCTGTGCTCGGGTAGTGGCGGGCAGCGTCGACCAGCCGCCGTCGGTGTCGTTGGCGGCGACGACGCGGTCGACGGTGCCCAACGCCGCGAGCAGGGACAGTGGGCCGCTGTCGATGGTGACGACCCGCCGCGCCGGTGCCGCTGCTTCGCCGACGAGGCCCGGCCGGTAGGTCAGCTCGTCACCGGGCATTGTCGGCTCCGGTCGGTGTGTCCGGGACCGGATGCGACGGCGGGGGTCCGAGTGGGGCGTACACGAGTTGGGTTCCTCCGGTGAGTGGGTTGACGACGGTGGCGGCTCGGATGCCGAAGACCCGCTCGACCAGAGCGGGTTCGATGATCTGCGCCGGGGGGCCGCTGGCGACCAGCGCGCCGGCGTACAACACGTGCACGGCGTCGCAGTACGCCAACGCGAGGTTGAGGTCGTGCACGGCGGCCAGCACGGTGAGCTCCAGCCCGCGCAGCAGACGCAGGACCTCGTGCTGCGCGGCGACGTCGAGGTGGTTGGTGGGTTCGTCGAGCACGAGCAGATCGGCGCGTTGGGCCAGCGCGCGGGCAATGAGTACGCGTTGACGTTCGCCACCGGACAGCGTGGCGAAGGCCCGGTGCCGCAGATGGGAGGCGTCCACCCGGGTCAGGCAGCGGTCGAGCCAGGCGAGGTCGGCTGCGGTGTCGGGCTCGAATGCCCGCTTGTACGGGGTCAGGCCCATGGCGACCACGTCGGCGACGGTCAGTTCGAGCGCGTGGTCGCGTTCCTGCAGGACGACGGCGAGCCGACGGGCCAAGGCACGCGGGCGTAGCTGGGGAAGGCTCGTACCGTCGAGCCGGACGTCGCCGGAGTCGGGGCGCACGACGCGGTAGCCGGCGCGCAGCAGCGTCGTCTTACCGGCGCCGTTCGGCCCGAGGATGCCGGTTATCGTGCCGCGTCGTACGGTGATCGAGACGTCCCGCACGAGGTCCCGGCCGCCGACGTGCACGGTGACCGTGTCGAAGTCGAGCGCGCCGGTCACGCGGTGACCCCGAGCCCGCTGCGGCCGCTGCGGCGCAGCAGCAGCCAGAGGAAGAACGGGCCGCCGCACAACGCGGTGAGCACTCCCAGGGGCAGCTCCGCCGGAGCGGCCACGGTGCGGGCCGCGAGGTCGGCCAGGACGAGGAACGACGCGCCGGTGAGCATCGCCACCGGCAGCACGGCCCGGTGGTCGGCTCCCATGACGAGCCGCACGGCGTGCGGGGCCATCAACCCGACGAAGCCCACAGCGCCCACCCCGGCGACCGCCACGGCCGTCATCAGCGCGCAGACGCCCAGCAGTACGTATCGTTCCCGGGCGACATCGACGCCGAGGGTCGCGGCGGACTCCTCGCCGCCGCTGATGGCGTTGAGTGCCCGGGCGCGGGCCAGTAGTGCCGCGCCGCCGGCGACGGCCACCACGGCGGTCAGTGCCACCACGTCCCAGCGTGCCCCTGCCACCGTGCCGAGCAACCAGAACAGTATCCCGCGTACCGCCTGGTGGTCGGGTGAGCTGATCACCAGGTAGCTGGTGACCGCTGACAGGACGTACGAGACGACGACGCCAGCCAGTACCATCTGCACCGGTCCGGCCCGGCCGCTTCGGCGGCCGAGCGCGGTGACCAGCAGCACCGCCAGTAACGCGCCGAGGAAGGCTCCGGACGGCAGGGCGTAGATGCCCCAGGACGACAACGCGCCGAGCAGCGCCACCACGGCGGCGCCCACCGACGCTCCCGAGGAGACTCCCAACAGGTACGGGTCGGCGAGCGGGTTGCGCAGCAGCGTCTGCATGACCGCACCGACGGCGGCGAGCGCGGCGCCGACGACGGCGGCCAGCGCCGCGCGCGGCATCCGTACCAGCCAGACAATCTGTTCGTCGCCGTGCGGCCAGGTCACCGGGACCGGGGCCAGCAGTCGGCCACCGGTGTTGTTCCAGGCCACTGACCACACGGTCGTCGCCTTTACCTGCACCGGTCCGAGGCTCACCGCGGCGGTGAGGCAGGCGACGGTGACGACGGCGGCGACGGGCCAGTTACGGGCGCGCACGTCGGCGGCGTACGCGCGGGTCACCCCCTGCCGCTGATGGTGGGGGTTTCCGGAGCTGCCCGGGCAGCACGACAGTGACCACGGTGCCTCCACGCCTCGTAGAGCCGTTCGTTGTGGGGCGCGGTCGGTCTTCTGGCTTCCGGATCACTGCCGGCACCCGGCCTTCCCGGGCCGGGGTGGCCCAGTGGCGTCGCGAGGGGTGCCCGCTCCCCGGTCACAGCTGCGAGGGCAGCGCCGGATTCACACCGGCTTCCCACTACCGCGACCCGTTTCGGACCAGCGGAAACTAGCACACACGCCGGTGTGTGCCCTACAGCTGAGGTCTGCTGCCCGGTGCGTTCGCGCATGCTTGTCACGCCTCAGTGCGGCAGCGGGGTCAGCCGCAGCTGGCCGGGACCCTGCAGCAGTCGTGGCAGGCGAGCGCCGCCGAGCAGCGGAAACGCCGCTGCCGCGTTGCTGTACAGACCGGGCACGACTGCGCGTACGACGTGGAGCCCGGCCCAGCGTACGTCTGGTGTGGTCACGTCGACGGCGACGGCGTCGAATCCGTTGGCCCGGACCTGGTCGACCAGGAGGCGGACGCGCTGCGTCGCGCTCGGGTCGGCCCGGGCGGGCTCGGTGGGCGCGGCGGGTGGCGACGGCGGGGCAGGCTCGGCGGACCGGGCGGGCAGGGTCGGTGTGTCGGTCGGGGGCCAGCTGTTGACGGCGTCGACCAGCCCGTGTGCCAGCTCCGGGTCCAGGTATGCCTGCAGGTGGCATCCGGGGTCGGTGGCGTCGTGCCAGTCGGCGCGGTAGTCGCGCAGGTAGGCGCGGTCGGCGCGCCAGGGCTTGAGCGGGCTGCCGGGTGCGGCGGCCACCGCGGCGAAGGCGCCGTGGGGGTCGTCGAGGTCCCGCATGACCATCTGTACATGCAGGGCTTCGGCGAGTGCCTTGGCTGCGGCCGCATCGGTGTCGGGGTGGCAGGCGGTGCCCAGGGTGACGTAGTCGTCGACGGTGTCGTGCACGAGCGCGCCGAGCACCGGGAGCCCGAGTTCGCTGGGGAACCGGCAGAGCCGGGTCCGTAGGGCACCGGTCGCTCCCGCCGCTGGTGCCTGCAACCACGCCGGCGTCGGCAGGCGTGTCCCCGCCAGCCTCGCCGTCCAGGTCAGTGTCATCGCGTCACGTTCGACGAGTTCGGCCAGGGCGCTGGCGAGCGCTGCGTCCGTCGTCGTGCCGGCGCCGATCCCGGCGTACGCGGTGGCGGTGATCGGGGGCAGGTGGCGGTACCGGTAGCTGGTCCAGACCAGGGCTGCTGGCACCCAGACCGGTTCGCCGGTAGGGAGTCGGTGCCCACGGACCCACTCGGCCGGGGTGTCCCGGGTGAACGGGACGAAGGGGAAGCCGTCGGCGGCGTACTGGTCGGTGCTGTACAGCGGTAGGGTCTTCGGGTCCACCGCCTCATCACCGACGGTGGTCAGCTGCGTCCAGGTCGCGACGGGCAGGTCGGGCGGGACGAGGTTGCCGCAGTAGCGTTCCACCGCCTCGCCGATGGCGGCGCCCTCGGCCGCTGTCGGGTCCCACAACGCGGCGCCCATTCCGGACGGGTCGCTGCGCCATTCGCAGAAGGCGGTCGTGTCGCTGATGACGGAACGGACCAGGTGCAGCGCGGCGGGCAGGTGTGGGTGGCGTGGGTAGGGCTCGACGCGGCGGATGACGCCGGTGCGCGGGTCGACGAGCCCGCCGGGGACCGCTGTGCGCTGGCCGGTCACGAGTACGGAAGGGGGTCGAGCACCAGGTCCTCCTCGCGTGGTGGTGTGGACGTCCAACCCAGGCTGACCGGCTCGGTGTAGAGCCGTGGCACGCCGAGCAGGGGGAAGGCTGCGGGTGCGTACGCGGCGAGGCCGGGTACGACGACGCGGGCAACGTGCAGTCCGGCGAGCCGTACGTCCGGGGTGGAGAGGTCTGCCCACAGGGGTTGCAGCCCGGCGGCCAGCAGCGCTTGCAGCGGGCCGCCGGTGGTGTGGGCGGCGGCGTCGAGGTCGGCGGCGCTCACCCGGCCCTGTGGCCGGCGTAGGCGTGGCAGCAGGCGTTGTCGCACGGACGGGTCGAGGTAGAGCTGGGTGTGGCAGGCGAGGTCGTGGACATCGCGCAGGTCGGTGCGGTAGTCGGCTCCGTAGCCGCGGTCGGCGCGAAACGGCCGGTACGGGTGGGCATAGGCTGCCCCGCCGGCCACGGCCCGCCACAGCGCTGACGTCGGGTCGAGGAGCTCGGCGGCGACGGCGAGGCCGTCGAGTGCCTCCAGCAGCGCCTTGCGCAGCGCGGCCGTGGTGTCGGTGCGGCAGGCGGCGCCCAACGCGCTGGTGCCGTCGCGTGGGTTGTCCACCAGGGCGGCGACGACCGGCAGCCCGAGCCGGTTCGGGACGGCCAGCACCGTCGCCGTCAGCGACTCCGGCAGTCCATGCCGTGCGGGCCGGGCTGCTAGTAGCGCCTCGACCTGCGCGTCCACGCCGTCGAGGGCGACGGTGGGCCCGCCGCCGAGCCACCAGACCGTCAGCGCGTCGCGCTCCACCACTTCCAGCATGGCCCGGTGGCGGGCGTCAGCCGGTGTGGTCGCGGCGGCGATGCCGGCGTACATCTGCAGGTTGGTCGCGGGCAGGCCGTCGTGGCCGGGGTTCAGCACGACCAGTGACGCCGGGACGAACAGGGTGTCGCCGCTGGTGTCGGTGGTGGCTGAGCGGCTGGGCCGGTCGAGCGGACGGGCCGGCACCCAGCGCATCGGCAGGTCCCGGGTCATGGGGACGAACGGGAAGCCCGGTGCGGCGTACTGCGCGATGGAGTAGAGCGGCACCGCCTGCGGGTCGAGTACGGCGACGCCGCCGGCCTCCAGTTGGTCGAAGGTGGCAACGCGGACCCCGGAGGGCGGCGCGTTGCCACAGTAGCGTTCGACGGCTTCGCCGAGCGCGGCTGCCCGGGCCCCCTCCGGATCGTCGAACGCCGAGCCGTGCCCGGTCGGGTCCGCCCGCCAGTTGGCGAACTGCCCGGTGCCGGCGACCTGCGCGGTCGCGGCCGTGTACGAGCGGGGAAAGCCGTCGCGGCGGGCGTCAGGCACCACCCGCCGGACGAGGCCGGTGCGTTCGTCGACGAGCAGAGCAGCCGGCCCGTTCATCGCGCACCTGCCTCGTCGAGCACCGGCAGGACGACCCGGGTCGGCTGGTCACCGCCGTGGTGGACGCGCTGCCGGCCGACGGTCCACGTCGTGGCGCGAGTGCGGTCCTCCGCACGGTTGAGGCTCCGGGCGAGGTCGGGAAAGTCGCTGCTACTGATCTGCAGCAGCAGGGCTGAGCCGGCGCGGACCCGCGCCGCCACTGGGGTGAGCTGGACCTCGATGCCACCGTCTGCGGCGGTGGGCCGGTGCCGGGCGCTGCCGTGGGCCAGCGACAGCACTGCTCCGTCGACCCGTCGTTCCAGCAGGCGTACCACCCAGTCGGTGTCGTCTGCGTCGGTGTCGACGTGCAGCACCGCCACTGGGTCGCCGGTCAGGGTCAGCGGTGCCGGCAGCGGGCCGCTGTCGTAGTGCACGGTGTCGGTCCGGTCCAGCAGATCCCGGCGGTCAGTCCCGGGGGCGCGTGACGGAAACGGATCGGCCGGGTCGTCGAGGTAGCCGGTCTTCCCCGCGCGGCCGCCGGGGCGGCGCGTCAACCCGCCGTCGCCAGCGGCGTACCAGGTCGTGGCCGTGGTCGGGCCGGGCGGCCAGGTCGGCGCCGCACGCCACCGGTCGACGCCGGGCAGGAAGTAGGTCACCTGATCCTGACGACGGTCCGGGGCGTGCAGGCCGGTGGCGGCCAGCCAGTCGGCCAGCAGCGGGCCCAGCAGTCGCCGCGCGTGCGGGCCGTGCTCGCGCGCTCCGACGCGGGTGGCACCGGACAGACCGAAACCGTGATCCCACGGGCCGAGCACCATGGTGCGATGGGGACGAGGCGCGACGGCGGCGCCGACCAGCTGCCACAGCCGTACCGTCTCTGGGAGGAACAGGTCGTACCATCCGCCGACGTGCAACGTCGGCAGGTCCAGCCCGGCCAGATCGACGTCGGACAGTTCGCCCGCGCGGACGGCGGCGGAGTCGGGGCACAGCACCTCGCGCCAGCGCCGGGTCCGGGGCCAGGCGTGGTCGCCGATCTCGGCGACCGGCAGTCGGCGCAGCAGGTCCGGCTCGGCGGCGAGCATCCGTTCGGTGAGCTGCACCCGGCTAGTGCGGCCCTCGCCGTGCAGGAACCACCAGCCGGCGTGTTCGGCGAGCCGCAGGATGCCGCTGGGCTCGAACTTGGCCGACCGCAGCCCCAGGCTAGGGGCCACGCTCAGCACCGCGCGCACCACGCCCGGCCGGCTGACGGCCGCCGCCCAGGCGCAGAACGCCGAGTACGAGGCCCCGTAGGTGACCACCGGTCGACCGGCGGCCCACGGCTGATCCGCCAGCCAGTCGACGGTCGCCGCGCCGTCGGCGGCCTCATGGCGGTAGGGCTGCCAGTCGCCGTCGCTGTCGTAGCGGCCACGCACATCCTGCACGACGGTCGTGACGCCCCGGCTGCTCCACGCCAACGCCTCGTCGGTCATCCGGGAGCGGCCGTAGGCCGTGCGGACCAGCAGCACGGGGTGACCTGCGGGGTCGTTCCCCGCAGCGACGGCGGGAAAGCCGGCAGGGCTACTCGGGCTGTCGGTGCTGTCGGCGCTGTCGGGGGGGAGGTAGACGTCGGCGGTCAGTCGCTGTGCTGCCGGTCGGCCGGGCACCGGGACGCGTACCCCGCCGAGCACGCGGCGGGTCACGGGGCCGCCGCGGTCGGCGGCAGCGGTAGGACCGGATGGGCCAACGGCACCGGCTCGCCGGGCACGCACTCGATCTGGTGGTGACGGCCGGGCGCGGGTTCGCCCCGCAGATGCGCCAGTACGTCGCGGGCAGCGTGACCGGCCGCGACCGCAACCTCAGGCCCCGACGGCCACCAGTCGTCACGGCCATCGTCGCTGGCCTCCAGGTGCGCCCACAGCGCCCGCAGCTCGTCCGCCGCGCCGGCGGCCAGGCGCCGTCCCCGTAGGTCGCGGTAGCCTGCGGAGACTCCGGGGACGCCGAACGGGCCGATCACGAATCGGTCCCCTTCGACCAGGACCAGGTGGCGGGCGGTGCCGTGCGCAGCGCACCAGTCGTCCACCAGCAGCCAGCGTCGGTCGGGCAGGCGCGCGGCGATGGACACGACCACGTCGGCCGACGCGACGGCGGCCTCGTCCACCGGCCCGTGTCGCAGGTGGACGCCCGGGTGCTCGCCGAGAATGCCGGCGAGGGCGTCGGCTGGGTAGCCACCGCCGTCGAGGTGTACGACCCCGCGGACCGCGGCGACGGATGTCGCGTCCGACGGGGACACGGTCACCACGCCGGCCCGGCGCAGGGCGTCGAGCACCGGGCCCGCCTGCGGCAGCCTACGCAGCAGATCATTGCGGGTGTGCCCGCCGGCGCGCAGCAGCGGCCCCAGCCCGTCGAAGTCGTCGTACCCGCGCAGCCGGGTGAACTGGTCGCCGGGGCCGGCGCAGCGCCACACACCGTCCGGGCCAGGGTAGAGTTCCCGTCCCGGCGCGAGTCGCCACACCCCGGTCAGGTCACCGCTGCCGTCACCATCGTTGTCGCTGTTGGGTTGCGCGGCATCCTGGGTAGAGGAAACCGCAGGTGGGAACCCGGAGTGGGTCCCCACCTGCGAGGAGTGTCCTGCCATGTCGCCGTCAGGCGTCCGTGGGCTCCGCCCACTCGAACGGCGTGTGCAGCAGCGAGTTGTGCTTGTGCAGGGCCGGGATGACCTCCTGGTCCTCGACCGCCTCGAACGTGATCGCCTCGTCCTCTACTGCTTCGAACGTGACCGCGTCGCCCATGCGAACCTCCGCTGCTCGGCCGGAGAGCCATCACCCTCCGGATCGGGTGACTTGTTGCGACGATGTCGCCACAACGGATTCAACGCTATGGTCGTAGCGTCCATTCGTCAATGCTGATGGGAGCGCTCGGGTGGAGCCGGACACTGTGGCTGCGACGTCCGAGGCCGCACCGCCGCCCGGGCCGGGGTCCGAACGAGCTGTGCCGGCGGTGCGGCGGTGGCGGGTCGCGGTGCAGGTCCTGCCGGTCATGGCCCCGGCGTTCGTGGCGCGCCTGCCGGTCGGCATGTACTCCATCGCGCTCCTGCTGCTGCTGAGCGAGGGCACCGGCTCGTACGCGATCGCGGGCACCGCGACGGCCGGATATTGGGCGGCGACCGGGGTAGGTGCCCCGATCGCCGGCCGGCTCGCCGACCGACGGGGAGCGGTCGCCGTGCTCGCCGTGCTGGCCGGGGTGCACGCGGTGGCCCTGGTGGCGCTGGTGCTTCTCGTCCGTGGGATGTCACCGGCAGCGACGTCGGGTGCGACGATATCCGCAGCCGTTGCGTTGGCTGCCCTGGCAGGGTTGACCCAGCCGCCGGTCGCCGCCGTCGTCCGTGCCCACTGGTCGCGCCGGTTCGGCGGCGACGAGGCGGCGCTACGCACGGCGCTGGCCGTGGAGGCCGTCGTCGGGGAAGCCGTGTTCATCGCCGGGCCGTTGCTCGTCGCGGTCGTTGGTGTCGTGGGCGGCCCGCCGGTGGCGATGCTGGCCGGCGCGGCGATGACCGCCGCCGGCACCTGGTGGCTGGTCACCGCGACCGCCGTCCGCCACGCCCCTGCCGCCGCACCGCCTCCGGGCACCCGGTGGGCCGCGCTGGCGGTGCCCGGGCTGCGGGTCCTCACCACGGCGCAGATCCTGCTGTTCGCGGGATTCGCGTGCGTTGAGGTCGGGGTCCTGGCGACCGCCGGCGAACGCGGTGCCGGCTGGGCGGCCGGCGTGCTGCTGGCGGTGTGGGCGGCGGCGAGTGTCCTCGGCGCGCTGGCCTGGGCGGCACGCGACTGGCCGGGACCGGCACCTCGGCAACTGGTGGCCCTGCTCGCGGTCGGCGCGGTCGGCACGGCCACGATCACGCTGCCGACGTCGTGGCCGGCGATCGGCGCCGCACTCGTGTTGTCCGGGCTGTGCATCGCACCGGCCGGGATCGTCATCCAGACCGTGCTGACGCAGGTGACCGACCCGGCGCGACGCACCGAGTCGTTCGCGTGGCTGACCACCGCCGCGGTGCTCGGTTCGTCGATCGCCACGATGGGTGCCGGCTGGCTGGTGCAGGCGTACGGAGCGACGACCGTGCTACACGCGGCCGCGCTGTGCGGGGCGAGCGCCGCGGCGGTGGCGCTACTCGGCCGGCGGGCGCTGCAGCCCGCAGGTCGCTGAGCGCCAGCAACGGCAACGGCAACGGCAACGGCAACGGTCCACGTCGACGGGGTCGGACGGGTGCACCGCCCGAACGACCAGGTGGCGGGTCAGCCCCGCTTCGACAGACGCCAGCGTCCGGCGCGGTCGTGTGCGGTCCACAACGCACGGTACGTCGCGCTGGTACCCAGCACCTGATCGTGTGTGCCGGTGCCGGTGACCCGGCCATCCGTCACGACCACGACATGGTCGGCACGCGACGCGATCGCCAGGCGGTGGGTAACGACGACCACGGTCGTCCCGGCGTCACGCAGCCGGGTCAGCGTGTCGATGACCTGCTGCTCGTGGCCGGTGTCCAACGCCGCGACGGGCTCGTCGAGCAGCAGTAACGCGGCGTCGCTCAGCAACGCCCGGGCCAGGGCCACCCGCTGCCGTTCGCCTCCGGACAGCCGGTTGCCCAGCTCACCCACTTCGGCGTCGTAGCCGCCGGGCAGGTCGGCGACGATGTGCTGGCAGGCCGCAGCCCGGACAGCGGCCTCCACCTGTACGAACGTGGCGTCCGGGCGCCCGGCGAGGATGTTGTCCAGCACCGAACCGGAGAACAGCGACGGACGCTGCGGCACGAACGCGACCGTCGCTGGCGTGCGCACCTGCCCCAGGGTGGGGCGCCACAGCCGGGCGGCCAGGTGCAGCAGCGACGTCTTGCCCGCGCCGGACGGGCCGACCACCACGGTCAGCGTCCCGGTCGGGCACGTCAACGACACATCGTGGAGTGCCGGCGGCCGACCGTCGCCGTAGGAGAAGCTGACGCCGTCGACAGTCAGCCCTCCGTCCGCTGCCACCGCCGCCGCCTCCTCCGGGGTCGGCTCTGTTGCCTCGGTGGACTGATCAGGCAGCGGCGGACCCGGTACGGCGATGTGCTCGTCGTGGAAGCGCCGGACCCACGCCACCGAGGCGGCTGTACGCGGCAGACTGTCGAGCCGACCCGCCAGCTCCCCGATCGGCTGGGCGACCCGCAGGGCGAGCACCAGCGCCGCAGCCACCCGGGCGCCGTCGGCACCCGGGGCGCCCGCGACGGCCACCACGGCCGCCCCGGTCATGGCCGCGACGACCAGGAGGTCCACCAGCAGGACGAAGGCGGCGTACGCGGGGACGACTCGGCGCAGGATGCGGGTGTTGACGGCGCGGTAGGCGACCACCGCCCGGCTCAGGGCGTTGCCGCGCTGCTCGACCAGCCCGAAGGCGCGGATGACCTCGATGCCGTCGACGTGTTCGACCACCGCCTTGTCCAGGTCCGCGCGGCTGTCCCGGTGCTCGGTGGCGAAGCGGGCGTAGCGGGCCTGCGCCCACCGGTAGACGGGCACCCCGGCGGCCAGGACCACCACCAGCGAAGCGGCCACCACCGTTTCCACGACGAACAGCGCGACGAGGGCGGTGACCGGCGTCGCGGTCAGGCGCACCAGTTCCGGCAGTGTCCAACCCAGATAGTTCTCCACCACCCGGGTGTCACTGCCGAGCACGGTGCCGGCGTCGTCGCCGGCGAGCAGTCCACGTTGGCCAGGCCACGGCCCGACGAGCCCACGCACCCCGGCGGCACGCAGCCAGGCACCCGTGTCGTAGCACGCGGCCCACGTCACCTTGGCAGCCGCGAACGCGGTCGCCGACTGCAGGGCCACCAGCAGCAGACAGCCGGCGGCGTAGCCGACGATCCGGGCACCGTCAAGAACACCTGAGGACAGATCGACCACGGCCAGAACCGCCAGGACCGCCGGCCCGCACGCGAGCGCACCCTCCAGCGCGCGCAACGCCAGGCCGGCGATCAGACGTGGTCGGGCCGGCCCGGCCAGGAACAGGGCGTCGCGGGCGACCGCGTGCAGCCGGGGCGCCGTCACGACTGCCACAACCTGGCGTACCGGCCACCGGCTGCCACCAGGTCGGCGTGCCGGCCCTGCTCGACCAGCCGGCCGCCGTCGAGCACGGCGATCGTGTCGGCTCCGGCCACCGTCTTCAGCCGGTGCGCGACCACCAGAAGGGTGCGTCCGACGGCGAGGTTGGTCAGCGCGTCCTGCACCAGGGTCGCATTGTCCGGGTCCACGTGCGCGGTCGCCTCATCCAGGATGACCACCGGCGCGTCGTGTAGCACCGCCCGGGCGATCGCCATCCGCTGCCGCTCCCCTGCGGACAGTCGGGATCCGCGCTGGCCCAGCGGCGTGTCCAGGCCGTCCGGAAGCCGGGCGACGACCTCATCGAGTCTGGCGGCCCGCAGCGCGTCCCACATCTGGTCCACCGTCGCGTCCGGACGTCCGACCCGCAGGTTCGCGGCGACGGTGTCGTCGAAGAGAAAGACGTCCTGGAAGACGAATGTCACCAGCTGCCGCAGTCGGTGGGCTGGAAGGTCGCGTACATCGACGCCGTCGACGAGCACCGCGCCCGCCTGCGGGTCGAAGAACCGTCCCACCAGCCGCACCAGCGTCGTCTTGCCCGCACCCGACGCGCCCACCAACGCGGTCAGGGAACCCGGCGCACAGGTCAGCGTAACGTCGTCGACGGCCGGCCGGCTCGTGCCGGGGTAGCTGAACGTCACGTCACGCAACTCCAGGAGGCCACGCCCGACACCCCCACTGGTGTCGGCTGCCGTGCCCTCGCCGGCTCCGACGATTGTCGTTGGGCGGGGCGGCGGCAGGCTCGGGACATCGAGCAGTTCCTGCAGCCCGTTCGCGGCGCTGGTGAGCAGTGCGAGGCGCATCGAATGGTGGTAGAACCGCAGCAACGGCGCGCTGTACCCACCGCCGACGACCAGGACGACGATCAGCTGCGCGGGTGTTACCGCGCCGGCGTCCAGCCGCCACAGTCCCAGCGGCAGCAGGACCGCCAGCGGGGCGGCGAGCAGCACCGCGAACGCCGTTCCCGCCGGCAGGAACGCCGCAGCCCAGTCACGCTCACCGGCCGCGTACGCCTCGGCGCAGTCACACGACCGACCCACCGGCCCACGGCTGGCCGCACCGGGCAGCAGATGCAGCACCGGCAGACCACGCAGCACCTCCAGCACGGCACCGCTCCACGCCGACCAGGCGGCGTGGGTGCGTGCCTGCATCACGTCGGCGCCACGCAGCGCACGCGTCAGCGCGACGAACGCCAGCATCACCACCGCGACCGCGGCCAGCGCCAGCAGCGGATCCACGGTGACCAGCCACACGGTCACCGCTACCCACACCACCGCCGCCGAGACCGTTTCGGGCACTCCATGCGCGACGAAGACCTCCAGCTCCTCCACGTCGTCGGTGAGCAGAGCCCGCATCTGTCCGGCGCGCGGCCCGGTGACCCGGCCGAGCGGCACCTGGTGCAGCCGGTCGACCAGGCGGCCGCGCAGCCGCACCGACAGCACGTCGAACGCGACGTCGTGGCTGACCGCCAAACCCCACGCCCACAGCGCCGACCGCGCTACCGAGATCACCAACGCCAACGCCGTCCAGCGCACGATGTCGGCGCCGGTCGCGGCGCCGCCGAGCAGCAGTCCGCCGACGTGCGCGAGCACGAGGTAGACAGCGACCTCCCCGGCCGTGGCCACCACCGTGAGCGCCACCGCACCGGCCAGTCGCCGTCTGCCGGGCCGGGCGAAGCCGAGCATCAGGCCGACACCACGCCACAACGACACCGCACCTGCGCCGCCGGCGTCAGCGCCCGGACCGACGTTGGCCGAGGCACCCACGCTGCCCGCCTGCGCGCTCATGCCGACGCGTCCCCTTCTGAGTCCCACAGGAACAGGTGTGCCCGGCCGGTCACCGGATGGGTGGTCAACCGCGATCGCACCCCGAACACCCGGGCCACCAGCTCCGGCCGTAGCACCTCCTCCGCAGGTCCGACGGCGACGACGCTGCCACGGTCCAGCAGGACGATGCGGTCGGCGTAGGCCGCGGCCAGGTTGAGGTCGTGCAGTGCGGCCAGGGTGGTCACTCCCCGCGAGCGCACCAGCCGCAGGGTCTGCAACTGGTGCGCGACGTCCAGATGGTTGGTCGGCTCGTCCAGCACCAGCACTCCCGTCCGCTGCGCTAGCACCCGCGCCAGCAGCACCCGCTGCCGCTCGCCGCCGGACAGGTGCGAGAACCGGCGGCCCGCCAGATGCTCCACCCGGGCCGACGCCATCGCCTCGCGCACCGCAGCATCGCCCTCCGCTGGCCGGCTCTGGTGCGGCAGCCGACCCAACCGCACCACCTCCACCACCGTAAGGTCCACATCGGTGGGCCGCTCCTGCGGCAACGCGGTCAGCAGCCGAGCCACCGCAGTCGCACCCGTCCGCCAGACGTCGGCCTCCCCGACGTGCACCGCCCCGGCCACCGGCCGCAGCGCCCGGTACACCGCACGCAGCAGCGAACTCTTGCCACTGCCGTTCGGCCCGACCACCGCGACCACCTCGCCGGGCTGGCACAGCACCGTCGCGCCGCTGACGACCGTACGCCCGTCCAGGTGCACCCGCAGATCCGTCACGCGCAGCGGCAGCGCACTCGTCCCACTCACCCGGCCCGCCCACGTCGACGCACGAGCAACGCCGCGAGCACCGGGGCGCCCACGACCCCGGTAACCACCCCGATCGGCAGCTCACGAGGGGCCAGGACCGTGCGGGCCAACAGGTCAGCGACGACGAGGAACAACGCACCCGCCAACGCCGCCGCCGGCAACAGGCGCCGGTGGGCGGCGCCGAGCGCCAGCCGCACGGCGTGCGGCACCACCAGCCCCACGAACCCGATCGCCCCCGACACCGCCACCACCGTTCCAGTCAGGACCGCCGCCAGCGTGGCGAACACCCCCCGCGCCACCTGCGGACGCACCCCAAGGCTGGTCGCGGTCTCATCACCGAGCAGCAGCGCGTCGAGCCGCTGCCCCGCCAGCACCGCGACGACAGCGATGACCAGGGTCACCGCGGCGGGCAGCGCCAGCATCGGCCACCGCGCCGCCCCCACCGACCCGGCCAGCCAGAACAGCGCCGAACTCGTCTTCGCCGGATTGTCGGCCAGCAGCAGCAGAAAGTTCACCACCGCCTGCAGGGCGTACCCGACCGCTACCCCCGCCAGCAGCAGACGGGTCACGCTGTCCGGGCCGGCCGCCCGGCCCAGCGCCGCCACCACCGCGAACGCCACGGCGGCGCCCAGCACCGCAGCCAGGGAGGTCGAGGTCACCCCGAAGGCCGCGCTGCCCAGCACGATCACGGCGACCGCACCCACCGACGCGCCCTGCGAGACCCCCAGCAGGTACGGGTCGGCCAACGGGTTGCGGGCGATGGCCTGGACCAGGGTGCCCGCGACCGCGAGCGCCGCCCCCACGATCATCGCCAGCAGTACGCGCGGCAACCGGAGGTTGAACACGATGTCCTCCGCCGTCGCGTCCCAGTTCACCTCGCCCCACCCGGTGAGGCGGTACACCAGCACGGATGCCACGGTGTCCAGCGGCACCGGCACCTGCCCCGACCCGACCGATGCCAGACCCGCGACGGCCAACGCCACAGCCAGCACCGCACACGCCGCCACACCCCGGCCGACGCCGGGCCCGGGGCCCGCCTGGTCGGCAGCGACGCCCGTACCGACCGGACCGGTGTCCATCGGTGACGGCGACGCGGCCGACGTCACCGGGACCGCCGGTCCTCGCCGCTACCGGAACGCATCCGGGTGCAGTTGACGCGCCAGCTCGGCCACCCCGTCGGCGTTGCGTACGCTGCCCGCTCCCACCAGCCAGTAGTCCAAAGTGGCAAATCGCTCCTCACGTACGGCCCGCATCGAACGTGTCGCCGGATTCGTCGCCAGCGCCTGACGACCGGCGGCGAGGGCTTCCTGACGCTCCTTCTCGCCGCCGTAGCCGTAGCTCAGCAGCAGGATCACGTCAGGATCGCGCCGGGGAATCTCCTCCCAGGTGGTCACCGCGAAGCTTTCGTCGAGGTCGCCGAAGACGTTGCGCCCACCGGCCAGCTCGATCACCGCGTTGACCGTGTGCCGGTTGCCCAACGCTGATCCTGGGCTGGTCTCCTGTGCCTCCTCGACCGTGAACGCCCACACCGTCGGCCGGTCCGCGTCAGCCACCGTCGACTGCACGTCAGCCACCGTGGCTCGCATGTCGGTGACCAACTCCTGCGCCCGTTGCGGCGCACCCATCAGCCGGCCAACGTTCTCCAGGTCGCGGTAGACCAGGTCGAATGTGGTCTGCGCGGCGGCCTCGGGGGCGCAGTCGGTCGAGAACGCCAGGTACGACGGCACACCCCGCTCCGCCAGATCCGCCTGGGACGCCGCACCGGCAGCCTCGAAGGTCGAGGTGAAGTCGCTGATCACCAGATCTGGCCGCTCCGCCAACAGCACCTCCCGGCTCACCGGGTCGTAGCTGCCCGGCACGTACGGGCCGGTCAGGCTGCGCACCTGCTCCCCGGCTGCCTGGAACTGCGGCGGAAACGTCCCTGGCCGCACCGACTCCCCGGACCCGACGACGGAGTCCTGCACTCCCAGCCAGAACAGGTGCTCCAGCATCGTCGCGCTCAACGGCACCACACGCTCCGGCCGCTGCGCCACCGTAACGTCCTTGCCGCCACACTCCTGCACCGTCACCGGGTAGCCCTCACCTACCGCACCGGACGGCGAAGCCGGCGACCGCGTCGCCTCGCCACACGCCGTCACCGTCAGGGCGACCGCCACGGCCACCAACGGAACCCGCCACCTAGTGTCCATCCCGACCGTCGATCCCTCCGGACGCCTTACTGCGATGCAGTCACAATATGCCCAACCCACCTGCCCGCGACGATCGAGGTCTGACCGCCCGGGTCCGCCGTCCCAAGGCAGCAGGCCAGCGACGCCGGGAGCGGCGTTCGGCGATGATGGGCAGATGACCAGGACTCCCAGCGTGACGACGACCGACCGCGGTGATGTCGTCGCGGAGATAACCGCCGCACTGCACTCTCGGGGCGAGCGGATGACCACACCACGCCGCACGGTCGTCGAGGCACTGGCCCGGGAGCCGGGTCACCTCACGGCGGAGCAGGTCGTCGCCGCCGTCTCGAACTCACCCGTACACCGGGCTAGCGTCTACCGCACCCTCGACGCGCTCTGCGACCTCGGCGTGGTTCAGCACGTCCACGTCGGGCACGGTGCGACCACCTACCACCTCGTCGACCGTTCCGGGCCACACCCGCACGGCCAGTGCGGCCGTTGCGGCGTCATCTACGATCTTCCCCAGCGGATATTCAACACGGTCACGAGCCGGCTACACCGCGAGATCGGCTTCCGGCTCGACGCTTACCACGTCGCGCTGTCCGGAGTCTGTGCCAACTGCGTGGCGACCGGTGCCGACGAGTCCAAGTCCAGCCCAGCCTGAACGAACAGGCGGCGCGACGTGGTGGTCCCGCCGATCGGTACCCGGCTGCGGTAGCGTCACCCGGCCGCTGACTGCGACGGAGGTACGACGATGAGCGGGGTCCGGCGGTCGAGGTCGATGCGGCGGTCGTCGCTACGACTCGCGGTGGTTGTGCTGTTCAGCGTCTCGACTGCGGTGCTGCTGCCCACCGGCCACGCTGCGGCGCATGTCACGGTCGTTCCGTCGCAGGCGGTCCGTGGCGCGACGGTTCCGCTGACCTTCCGGGTGCCCAACGAGCGCTCGGACGCCACTACCGTGGAGATCTCGGTCCGGATACCGACTGATCCACCGATCAGCACCGCTGCGGTACGCGAGACACCAGGATGGCAGGCGGAGGTGACCCGGGCGTCCGCGGCGTCGGCAGGTGGGTCCGGACAACCAGCCGTCACGACGGTGACCTGGCGGGCGCTGTCGGCGGAAGCCGCGATCGACGGCGACCAGTTCCAGGACTTCGTGGTGCTGCTCGGGCCGGTGCCCGAGACCGAGCAGGTCGTGTTCCCGACCCGGCAGACGTACTCCGACCAGCAGGTCGTCTCCTGGGACGAGCCGCCCACGTCGGACGGAGCAGAGCAAGCTCGGCCGGCGCCGGCGCTGTGGCCGGTCGACGCGGGCGACGAGACCGTGGTGGACGGCCATGGCCACGGCGGCCCGGTGGGCTCAGGCCGTTCGACGGACGGCGCGATGTCAGGTGCCGCGCTCGGTGTCGCAGTCGCCGCGTTGGTGGTCGCGGTCGCGGCGCTGCTGCTCGCGTTGGCGCAACGGGCGCGACCGGCGCGACCGTTACCCACCGCGCTACCGCCGCTGCCGGGCCGGCACATCCCGCCACGACCGCCGGCCGAGGACGCAACCTGATTAAGACCGTGTGTCAGTAGGGGTTGTTGCTGGTCAACAGGTTGAGTCGGTCGGCGCGGCGGTAGCAGATCAGAGCGCATGCCAGGTGGAGGAATCCGAGGTAGTGGGAAGCCTTGCGGTCGTAGCGGCGGACCAGCCGCCGGAACCGGGTCATCCACTCGAGGCAGCGTTCGATGACGTAGCGGTGCCGGCCCAGGCGCTTCGACGACTCGATGCCCTTGCGTGCGATCCGCGGAACGATGCCGCGTTCGCGCAACAGGTCGCGGCATTCGGGGTAGTCGTAGCCCTTGTCGGCATGGAGTTTGGCCGGTCGTCTACGCGGCCGGCCGACCGGTTGACGCACCGGTGTGATGCCGTCGACCATGCCCTCGAGCATCCGATGGTCGTTGAGGTTCGCGGCGGAGACGCCCACGTGCAGCGGCAACCCGCCACGGTCACCGACGGCGTGGATCTTGGAGCCGGGCTTGCCCCGGTCCACCGGGCTCGGCCCGGTCAGGTCCCCCTTTTCACCGCGCGCACGTGCATGCTGTCGACACTCACCCTCGACCAGTCGATCCGCCCGGCCGCGCCCAGGACATCGAGCGTCGCCCGGTGCAGGGCGGACATCACCCCGGCCTCGACCCATTCGGCGAACCGGCGGTGCGCGGTACGCCAGTGCACCGGGAACGAGGCGGGCAGCTTGCGCCACGAGCACCCGGACTCCAGCACGTACAGGATCGCCGCGAGCATCGCCCGGTCATCGGTCCGCCGCCGGCCGCCGCCCTGGTGCCTTTCCGGATGCGGCGGCAGCAACGGCCGCGCGAGGTGCCACAACGCGTCGGGGCAGTACTTCTCCACGTCATCCACACCACGCCAACGAATGACCTTGAACTTCAACAACCCCAAACGACACACGGTCTAAGTCGGACGGGACGGCCGTTTAGTTCCCACGATCAACGATTGTCGCGGATGATGGATGAACGTCCGGTGCGCGGTCTGTACAAGCGAAGGACACGGCTAACGTCAACAGTTCGGCACGGCTCTCGATCTGGAGGCGGCAATGGCAGCCGAGGAACTTGTTCACGTCCTGACCCTGTGTGGAAATTGCAGTTGCGGTTGTCCGGAGCTCTACATCGACCCGTCAGCTCCCATTGATCAGCGAATCGTGATCTCCGACGACTTCGGAAGCACCATCCGGCTCAGTCCGGCCCAGCTCGGTGACATTGTCGAGCTCGCCCGCGCAGGCTCTCTCGACGAGGCGACCAAGGCCTAGCCGGCGGACATCCGGGCGCCTTCACCGGGCGTATCCCGCCCAGCTTCCCGCGCCGTGACCAGCACTTGTGGTCACGGCGCGACTGCGTGTCCGGAATAGAACGTGCCGGGTCGGGCCAGCCGGCAGTCGGCGGAGATCCGGCCCGGAAACGCGGCCGTGCCCTGAACCGATCCCGCAGCGGTGCCGTACCATCATCCGTGGGCAGCCGAGCAACCGGCCGGACGAGTGGCCGACGAATTCCGGGTAGTTTCAGAACGGACCGCGATCCCGTACGTCGTCCGTTCAACACCCCTGTTCCACCTGCCCTTCTCTCACAATCGAGGTAGAGGATCAATGGAACTGTCGTACCAGGTCCGCGGTATGAACTGCGACCACTGCGTTCAGGCCGTGACGAAGACGGTCAGCGCGTTGCCGACAGTCGGCTCCGTCCGCGTGGACCTGCCAACTGGCACGATCAGCGTCACCAGCGCGGCCGCCGTGCCGCTCGATGACCTTCGGGCCGCGGTGGACGACGCCGGCTTCGAACTGATCGGTGCCGCGACGTGACGGCGACCGTGGACACCCCCAGCGTCACCCTGCGGATCGCCGGGATGACCTGCGCGGCCTGCGCCGGTCGGATCGAACGCCGACTCAACCGGTTGACCGGGGTCCGCGCCAGCGTCAACTTCGCCACTGAGACGGCGTACATCGAACACTCGGCTGCAGTCACGGTGACCGAACTGACGGAGACCGTACGGGCGCTTGGCTATTCCGCGCTGGCACCGAGTCAGCCCGAACCGATCGACGGGACCGCAGCGTCGGCTACCGCCGGTTGGCGGCTCGTCGGCGCGACAGCCGGGACAGTTCCGGTGGTGGTGCTGTCGATGGCACCGGGATGACAGTTCGACTACTGGCAGTGGGTGGTCGCCGCGCTCACCACTCCCGTGGTCGCCTGGGCCGGTTGGCCCTTCCACCGAGCCGCCATCGCCAGCCTGCGCCACCGCGCCGCGACCATGGACACACTCGTGTCACTCGGCGCGGTCGTGTCCTACCTGTGGAGTGTCTGGGCACTGCTCGGCGGCGGCGCTGGCGATCCGGCGATGCGTATGGCGATGTCATGGCGGCCCGGCCACGGCCACGACGTCTACTTCGAGGTCGGCGCCGCGCTGGTGACGTTCCTGCTCGCCGGTCGGTGGCTGGAGGCACGGGCACGGCACCGGGCCGGCACCGCGATCCGGGCACTGGCCACGCTCAGCGCCCGGGATGTCACCGTGATCGGCCTCGACGGTCGTACCGAGCGTCGGATACCGGTGGCTCAACTGCGGGTCGGGGACCGCTTCGTCGTCCGCCCGGGGGAAAAGGTAGCCACCGACGGCGTGGTCGAGGCGGGCGCGAGTGCGATCGACGTCAGCATGTTGACCGGGGAGAGCTCGCCGGTTGAGGTCGCACCGGGTGCGATGGTGATCGGCGCGACGGTGAACGTCGGTGGACGCCTACTGGTCCGGGCGACCCGGGTCGGCGAGGACACCCGGTTGGCGCAGATCACCCGGCTCGTCACCGAGGCCCAGAACGGCAAGGCCCAGGCCCAGCGGCTTGCCGACGCCGTCGCCGGGGTCTTCGTCCCGCTCGTCGTCGTGCTCGCTGTGGCCACGCTGGCCGGCTGGTGGGCCGCCGGTGCCCCGGGCACCGCCGTCGGCGCCGCGGTCACCGTGCTGATCGTCGCCTGCCCGTGTGCGCTCGGTCTGGCGACCCCGACCGCGTTGCTGGTCGGCACCGGCCGGGGCGCGCAGATCGGGTACTGATCCGGGGCGCCGCCGCGCTCGAATCGGCCCGTCGGATCGACACCGTCGTGCTCGACAAGACGGAACGCTGACCACCGGTCGGATGCGGGTCGTAGACGTGCTGCCGGTGCCTGGTGTAGACCGCCGGGACCTGCTGCGCCGGGCGGCCGCCGTCGAACAGTACGCCGAGCATCCGATCGCCCACGCGATCGTGCAGGCCGCCGCCGAGGACGAGCCGGACCTGCCGGACGCCGACGAGTTCGCCACGCTGCCGGGCCTCGGCGCACGCGCTGTGGTGGACGGTACACAGGTGCTGGTCGGCCGGGCCGCCACGCTGGCCGAGGCCGGCGTGCCGGACGTCGCCACCGTCCCGACCGGCGGGCACACCGTGGTGCATGTGGCGTGGGACCGTCACCACCGGGGGATGATCACCGTCGCGGACGGGCTTCGCCCGACCGCCGTAGCCGCTCTGGACCGGCTGCGGGCGCTGGGGCTGCGCCCGGTGCTGCTGACCGGAGACACCGCTGAGGCGGCCAAGCCGGTCGCCGACCGCCTCGGGGGGCCCGAGGTGATCGCCGAGGTCCTGCCGGAAGAGAAACAACAGGTCATTCAGGCACTGCGGGCCAGTGGCCGGACCGTCGCCATGGTCGGTGACGGTGTCAACGACGCGGCGGCGCTGGCCGAGGCCGACCTCGGGGTGGCGGTAGCGTCCGGCACGGATGTGGCGATCGAGGCCAGCGACATCACGCTGCTGCGGATTCGTCGTGGCGATGTCGACCTGCTTGGCGTGGTCGACGCGATCGGCCTGTCCCGGGCGACGCTGCGGGTGATCAAGCCCGATGGCCGCCGCTGCGGCGATGGCCTGCTCGAGTCTGCTCGTCGTCGGCAACAGCCTGCGGCTGTTCCGGTGGCAGCCGATCGGCGGTGCCGTGCGCTCATAGCGCCGCGAGCAACGCGGCACTCATGGCGGCCGACATCAGCGCATGGAACGCCGCCTCCCCCGCATCGCCGAGAAGCCAGGTGGTGACCGGGGCAACGCTCGGGGATCGGGTCGACTGTCGCCCGCCACCAAGCGGGGCCGGACGACGGCTGACCCAGATCCACCACAGGGTCGACACCCCGAGACAACTGGCGAAGAGGATCGTGACTACCGTCGAGGTTCCACTCGTGGTGTGGTGCGCATGCGCCGCCGTCCCGTGGGTGCCGTGGCCAGGTGAGACATGTACGCCGAGGAACATCCAGGCCATCGCCGCCATGGCGACCCCCTGGTTGACCTGCCCGAAACGCACCCGGGCCGGCTCCTCATGACTGTGTAACGCCATGAGTATGAACCACAGTGTGGCGAGGACGAACCCGGCTGCCTGCAGACCCCACAGGTCACCGGCGTCTAGACCCCACAGCATGACGATCATGCTCACGCTCATCGCCAGATGGGCGGCGTCGCCGACCCACATCCGCCACCGGCCGCCGTGTCCCGACCCACCGACGTGGGCCAGGCACCGCCACAGACAGTACGTCCCAACGACGATGAGCGGCTGTGAGCAGCCACCGAACGGCGGTCGAGGGGACCACCAGCACCTCCCACAAGCCCGCCGGTCGAGCGTGGCCCGCTGCGGCCGTGAAGTCGACCACGGTGCCAGGCGCCGACAGCGCGACGCCGGGCGCACGTCATCCGATCGGCGCGGCGATCAACGACAGCTTCAGGGGCCGATTCATGTCGTCGCCGCGCCGAGCGATCAGGGTGGGGTGATCGAGGGCGCCTGGCCGGAGCCGAACCGCCAGCCCTCGACCGTGCCGATCGCCGGGTTGTAGCTGCTGGCGCCGAGGGTGCTGTAGGTCCAGGTGCCGCCCGGGGTGGCATGCCAGTATGACCAGTAGGCGCTGGTTGGTGGTGTGTTGACGCAGGGTTCGGCCGCAGGCGTAGGCAGGCCGTCGATGCGGCAGATGAAGGCGAGTCCCCAACGCAGGGTGCCGGTGGGGGTGAAGCCGGTGCCCTGCAGGGCGGCGAGGCCGGTGGGCGGGTCGCCGAGGTAGCAGTTGGTCTGCACGCCGAGGCCGAAGGCGGTGAAGTCGACGACGACGGTGACGCCGGTGCCGGGTGTGCAGGCGGCAGCATGCGCCGGGCGGGTCAGTGGGTCGACCGCGACCAGTCCTGCTGCCAGCACGACGATCGCGGCGAGTGCCGCCACACGACGGCGGATCAGTGTTGTCATCATTCCTCCGTGGGCTAGCTACGCGGGACTGAACGGCTGGGCGCAGGCCAGCGTCGGCGCGTCCGGTCGGGAGCCGTTGGCAGACAGGGTGACCAGGCTGGCCGCGGCCAGGCCGGGTACGGCCTGCGCGGTGGCGCGGGGTGCGGTGGCGGGGTCGAATCCGGTGGTGGTGTAGGCAATCGCGCCCCGGTCAGCAATGGCACCGGTGCAGCCGACCTGCAGGCTCAGCAGGAACTGACGGGCCTGCCACCAGGCCAGCACCCGGCCGGTCGCCACCAGCGCCTGGGCGGCCAGGCCGGTGCTGTTGGCGTTGGCGACCCCGCCGGCGGTGAACGAGCCGTCGGTGGACTGCACGGAGATCAGCCACTGCGCGGCCGTCTGGGCCTTGTGCCATTCGCCGGCCGCGATCAGTGCCTGGATCGCCATCGCGGTGGCGTCGACGTCGCTGGTGCAGGTGGCCTGGGCCAACTGGAGCGGGAACCCGGCGTCCGGACACTGGCTGGCGGCCAGGAACGATATGGCCTGCGCTGGTGCGCCGCCGGCCCGGTCCAGGGCAATGACGGCGAACGACTGGCTGAACATGTTGCTGTAGTCGCCGAACACGGACTGGTCGGAAAACCGGCCGGAGGGTGCCATCAGCCCGGTGAGCCGGGTCAGCAGATCGACACCACCGAACGAGGTGGGGTCGAGGCCACGGACCTGCACGCCGAGCGCGAGCTTGGCGGTGGCGCCGGCGTACGCCTCGGTGCCGTCGCCGATGTAGCCGGTGATCACCGCTGGTTCGGCGAGCCAGGTGATCGCGTTGGTCGCGTAGCTGTCGGCTTCCTTGGCTGCGGCGAAAGTGAAGATCGCGTCGATGGTGAGGCCCTGATCGGGGTAGGCGACGCCACCGAAGACGACTTCGAAGCGTTCTCCGTCGACCATCTGCCGGGCGAGCCAGCCAGCGGCGGCGTCGACGCGGTTGTGGGTCTGCGGTGGAGTGGCTGCGGCCGGCGCGGCCGCGGTCACGGTCAACGCGAGAGCGGCGAGTACACCGGTGGTGACGAGTCGGAGACGGTGACGGCGGTGGGTGGCCATCGGGCGGCGCCTTTCCGGCCCATACGTCGAGGCGACCCAGGCGACCCGGGTGGCTCCGACCCGTGGGCCACGACGGGTGGAAATCCTCAGCAGCAGTACGTCGACGGGTATTCGGGCTCGCGGCGTCGTGTTCGCCGCCTACCGTTGCGGGCCAGCGCCGGCTTCCGACCGGACTTCCCCCATCGACGCACAGGTACAGAACTGCTGCGGATAGTGTGGGCACGACTCCTCTCGGCCGTCAACGCTTCGGCCTTGATCAGGCCGGTGGCTGCGGCGGCCATACTCGGCACAGTGGTTGTCAACCGCTGAGCAGATCCGCTATTCGACCCGATCGGCCGCCATCCGTGACGTCCGGTGAGGACGCCCGCGGTTGCTGATCTGACATACTCGGTAGCAGCTCGTCACAACTGAATGTGCTCCCAGGCGGGGGAAGCCGGTGCGAGGCCGGCGCTGACCCGCAGCCGTATGCGCGCTGGTGTGCCCGTCAGCACCGGTACGCGAGCCGGATTGCCCGACTGTGGAGTGAGCGGCTCAACACGTCGTGGTCTACGGATCGAGCCCGGATCGGCCATGGTCGCGTGCGACCGGCGGATGCGGTTTCGGTCACCGCTCCGAAAGGTCTCCACCATGGTTCGTGGCTTCATCAGCCGGATTCTGCCGGCGCTTGCCGCCCTCACGGTGGTCGCCGCCAGTGCCGGGGTCGTTCTCAACCGTCCCGCCGGGTCTCCTGCGCTGCGGTTGGCCGCCACCCCCGCGGCGGCGCAGGCCGGCTCGCACTGGATTTCCGGTCAGCTGGTCGACGGCGGCCTGCCGGGCTTCGTCGGCAGTGACTGGGGACTGACGATCGACGCGCTCTTCGCGCTGCGGGCCACCGGTGCCGAACAGGCCGCCGTTGCCGCCATCGTCGAGGCGCTCACGGCCAACGCCGACGGCTACGCCGTCATCCGTACCGATATGGGCGATTTTGTCACCGGCGGATCGACGGCGAAGGTGCTCCTGGCCGCCGTCGCAGCCGGTGTCGACCCGACCGATTTCGGCGGCCACGACTGGCGTCAGCGCACACTGGACCTGATCTACGGTGCCGACCAGGGCACCAAGGCGGGCTGGCTCTACGACCGTAACCTCGACACCACCGCCGGGTCGAACCTGTTCGGTCAGTCGCTGGCCGTCATCGGGCTGGCCCGCTCCGGCGGCGTACCGCAGACCGCGGTCGACTTTCTCGTCAAGCAGCAGTGCCCAGGTGGCGGCTTCCGCCTCTATCCCAACGCGGCCGGCACCTCATGCTCGGCGGATCCGGTCACGGAGCAGAGCATGGAGGTGGACGCCACGGCGATGGCGGTGCAGGCTCTGCTGGCAGCCGCCGACGCCGGAGCGAGCGGCACCGCCGAGCCGGCGGCGGCCGCCACGTCGTGGCTGCTGTCAGCGCAGGCGGCTGACGGCTCCTTCAACGGCTCCGGTTTCACCGACTACCCCAACACCAACAGCACCGGTCTGGCTGGGCAGGCACTGGCCGCCGCTGGCGAGCACACCGCCGCCGGACAGGCCGCCGGGTTCGTCGCCGCGCAACAGATCACCACCGCCAACGCCGGCGCGGCCTCGGCACACGTCGGCGCGATCGCATACACCCCGGACGCGCTCGCCACAGCCGTCACCGACGGAATCGGCGAGTTCGAACTGGACCAGTGGCGCCGGGCCACCGCCCAGGCGGTCCTCGGCTTGGCACAGGTGCCGCTGGGTCGGATCGGGATCGGCGACCCGGCACCCACCCCGACCTTGACGCCGACACCGAGCCCCGCCGCGACGCCCACCCCGAGCGCCACGCCGAGTCCCACCCCGACACCCACCAGCAGCCCGGGCACACCGTCGCCGACGCCCACCTCGACGGCCACCTCCAGCCCGACCCCGATCCCGAGCCCGATCCCGTCCGTCACACCGGCCACGACGCCACCACCGAGTGGACGCCTGCCCACCACCGGTGCCCCGGTCGCCGCCTACGGTCTACTCGGCGGCGCGACGATCATCGCCGGGGTGGGCCTGCTCCTGGTGGCCCGCCGACGACGGGAAACACCGCAATGACGACCGGCACAGGAGCCGGAGTGGACAGCGCGGCGAGCCACCCAGCCTGGTCGATCCGTGCGGCGCAACTGCTCACCGCCGTGGTTGTCGCCGCCGGTGCCGCCTTGGCGCCGGTCGACCCGGCCATAGCAGCCGGCCGGGCCGGCTACTGCCCGGACGGCAACGGAGTCACCGTCATCGTCGACTTTCAGGAACTGGGTGGGCCGACGATCATCCGGTGCGCCGTCGGCGACCAGGCCACCGGCCACGCGGCGCTGAAGAACGCCGGCATTTCGATCACCGGCACCACCCGCTGGGGCGAATCATTCATCTGCCGGATCGAAGGCAGACCGACCGCCGCCGAGGAACCATGCATCGACACGCCCCCGGCGAGCGCGTACTGGTCCTACTGGCACGCCTCCGACGGCGGGCCCTGGACATATAGCCAGCGTGGCGTGCTGGCGCGCAAGCCTCCGCTGGGCAGTTTCGAGGGCTGGTCGTTCGCCAAGAACCGGACCGCGTCGACCAGCCCGCCGCCCCGCATCGCCCCGGTACGTCCCGCGCCACCGCCGCCGCCACCGCCCACCCCACCGCCGGCGACGCCGCAGCTGCCCAGGGCAACACCCCCGACCGACCCGCAACCGCCTACAGGTCCAGCACCGCCAGGCGGGGCACCCACCCGTCAACCACCGGCCACCTCGCCCGCAGACGCACCGACGTCAGTTCCGTCGTCTCCGGACCCGACCACCGCAGGCACCCCTGACGTTTCGACCGCACCGTCGACCAGCCCTGCGGGTGAGGTTTCCGCGCCGGTGGACAGTGGAGACTCTGCTGCCCGGGCCGAGGCGTGGACCGGGGACGTCAACCGGACGTCCGCCCAGCGCACCGGGGTGCCGGTCATGACAGTGCTCGGTGCCGGCCTGCTGCTCGTGGTCACCGTCGCCGCGGTGGTCACCGCGCGCCGCCGTCGCCGGAACGGATAGATGCCGACGTCACGCGCCCGGGTGCCCCGGGCGGTGCACCCGGGCGCCTGGTGGCTCTGGGCGCTCGGGCTGGCCACCGCCGCCACCCGTACCACAAATCCGCTGCTGCTCGCGCTGATCATCGGAGTGGCCGGTTACGTGGTCGCCGCCCGCCGCACGGACGCGCCGTGGGCCCTCGGTTTCCGGCTCTACCTGTGGCTCGGCGCGATCATCGTGTGCTCCCGGATCCTGTTCCGGGTCGTCTTCGGCGGCGGTCAGGGCGACCATGTCCTGTTCACCCTGCCGCAGATCCCGTTGCCGGAGTGGGCTGCCGGGATCCGGCTACTCGGGCCAGTCGCCCTGGAACAGGTCCTCGGTGGCGGGTACGACGGGCTGCGGCTGGCCGCGATGGTGATCTGCCTCGGCGCGGCCAACGCGCTGGCCAACCCGAAACGGCTGCTGCGGGCTGTGCCCAGCGCGCTCTACGAGGTCGGGACCGCCGTCGTGGTGGCGCTGTCCGTCGCGCCGCAACTGGTGGAGAGCGTGCTGCGGGTACGCCGGGCCCGACGGTTACGCGGCGCACGCCGCAGTGGGATGCGCGCACTGCGTGGCATCGTCATCCCGGTGCTCGCCGACGCCCTCGACCGGTCGCTGGCCCTCGCCGCCGCGATGGACTCCCGCGGTTACGGCCGCCGCGGACCCCAGCCCGGCTCGGTGCACGCGCTGACCGGTGCGCTGGTGATCGGCGGTCTGTGCGGGGTCTGCGTCGGGATGTACGGGCTGATGGACGCCTCCACCCCCCGTTATCTGGGACTGCCGATGCTGGCCGCCGGGGTCGGCGTCGCCGCCGCAGGGCTGGTGGTCAGTGGTCGTCGGGTGCTGCGCAGCACCTACCGCCCGGACCGGTTCGGCGGCGCCGAACTGCTGGTCGCGGCCTGCGGACTGGTCACGGCTGCCGGGCTCTACCTGACCACCCGGGTCGACCCGGCCGACCTCTACCCGTCGCTGAACCCGCTGGAATGGCCGCAGATCGCGCCGCTACCGGCCGCCGCGATCCTGATCGCCGCACTGCCCGCCTGGCTGGCACCGCCGCCACCGGCTGACACCGACGCAGTCGCCGCGCCGGCTGACACCGACGTGCCGGGCGGGCGTGAGCAGAAGGAGGCAGTGCACGGATGATCGAGTTCGACGCAGTCACCGTCACCTACTCGAGGGCGGCGGCACCCGCGCTGGTCGACGCGACGCTGACCATCGCCGAGGGCGAGCTGTGTCTGGTAGCCGGCCGTACCGGATCCGGAAAGTCCACTCTGCTCCGTGCGATCAACGGACTCGTCCCGCACTTCACCGGGGGTCGGCTCAGTGGCCGGGTCACCGTCGCCGGGCGCAGCACCCAGGACCATCCGCCCCGTGAGTTCGCCGATCTGGTCGGCGTCGTCGGACAGGACCCACTGGCCGGGTTCACCACCGACACCGTCGAGGAGGAGCTCGCCTACGGGATGGAACAGCTGGCCGTCCCTGCCACCGTGATGCGCAAACGGGTGGAGGAAACCCTCGACCTGCTGGGCATCGCCGAACTGCGCCGCCGCCCGCTACGTGCGCTCTCCGGCGGGCAGCAGCAACGGGTCGCGATCGGTGCCGCGCTCACCGCGCACCCCAAGGTTCTCGTCCTCGACGAGCCCACCTCCTCCCTCGACCCCACGGCCGCCGAGGAGGTGCTCGCGGCGATCACCCGCCTCGTCCACGACCTTGGTGTCACCGTCGTCGTGGCCGAGCACCGGCTGGAGCGCGTCGTCCAGTACGCCGACCACCTCGTCTACCTGCCCGGTGACGGCACTGTGCAGTCCGGGACACCGGGCGAGATCCTGGCCACCGCGCAGGTTGCCCCACCCGTCGTCGAGCTGGGCCGCCTCGCCGGCTGGCAGCCGCTACCGCTGTCGGTACGCGATGCCCGCCGGCACGCCGCCGACCTGCGTACCCGGCTGGCCGCTGCCGACCCGCCGCCGACCCGCGCCCTCGCCGCCGGGCCGGTCCTGCTACAGGCCCGACAGATCGTCGTCCGCTACGGTCCGGTCATCGCGGTACGCGGCGTTGACGTCGACCTGACGGCAGGTACCGTGACCGCGCTGATGGGACGCAACGGTTCCGGCAAGTCCTCGCTGTTGTGGGCACTGCAGGGATCCGGGCCGCGGCAGGGCGGGCGCGTCGACGTCGGCGGGTTCGATCCCCGCAGTCGGCCAGCGAACCAGGCCCGCGCGCTCGTCGGCCTCGTCCCGCAGACCGCCAGCGACCTGCTCTACCTCGACAGCGTCGCGGCAGAGTGCGATCAGGCCGACAGAGAGGCCGGCTCGCCCGCCGGTACCTGCAGGACACTGCTCGACGGGCTCGTACCCGGCATCGGGGACCAGCAGCATCCCCGGGATCTGTCCGAGGGGCAGAAACTGGCCCTCGTCCTGGCCGTACAGCTGACCGCCGCACCCACCACCGTCCTGCTGGACGAACCCACCCGCGGCCTCGACTACCCCGGCAAGAGGCACTTCGCGACGATGATCCGCCGCCTCGCCGACGACGGACGGACCGTCGTCGTCGCCACCCACGACGTCGAGTTCGTAGCCGCCGTCGCCGACCGCGTCCTGGTGATGGCCGACGGCGACATCGTCGCCGACGGATCCGCCACCGACGTGCTCGCCGCCTCGCCCGCCTTCGCACCGCAGGTAGCCAAGATCCTCGCACCGCAGCCCTGGCTGACCGTCGACCAGGTTGCCGCCACGCTCGCTGAGGGACCGAGATGAGCCCGGGAACAGCCGGCGAACCGGTGCCGCCGCTACCGCGCCGGGCACTGCTGCGGATTCCGGCACGCGGTGCCGTGGTCCTCGGCCTCGTGTCGGCTGCGGGTCTGGCCATGTTCTTCTGGCCGCTGTTCGCCGCCCCTGACCCGACGGCGATCGCGCACACCAACGACGCCCCGCTGATGTTCGTGCTGATCCTGCCGCTGCTCATCGCCATCGTCCTCAGCGAGCTCACCTCTGGCAGCATCGACTCGAAGACGTTGGCGATGCTCGGCGTACTGTCAGCGGTCAACGCCGCGCTCCGGCCGCTCGGTGCCGGCACCGCCGGCATCGAAACAGTCTTCTTTCTTCTCGTCCTCGCCGGACGGGTGTTCGGCCCCGGTTTCGGATTCGTGCTCGGCTGCACCAGCCTGTTCGCCTCGGCGCTGCTGACCGCCGGCGTCGGTCCGTGGCTGCCGTTCCAGATGGTCGCCGCTGCCTGGGTCGGCCTCGGCGCCGGGTTGCTCCCCCGCCGGTCTCGCGGCAAGGCCGAGATCGCCGTCCTCACCCTGTACGGGATCCTGGCCGCCTACGGCTACGGCTTCCTGATGAACATGTGGTTCTGGCCCTACCTGGCACAGGGCACCCAGCTCAGCTTCGTCCCCGGCGACCCCGTCGGGGACAACCTGCACCGGTTCGCTCTGTTCACCGTCACCACCTCCACCCTCGGCTGGGACACCGGCCGTGCCCTGACCAACGGCATCGCGATCCTGCTCGCCGGACCGGCGGTACTCGCCGTGCTCCGCCGCGCCGCCCGCCGCGCCGCCTTCGACGCACCGGTGGAGTTCGGGCCGGCTACTGTGCGATGACGTGTGTGGCCGACATGACGACGCGGTGAGGAGGTCTGCCGGGTGGGGTCATGCCGCTGCGGTGAGGTCGCGCAGTCGTGCCAGCAGCTCAGCTGGATCTCCGGTGGCCTTGCCCTGGGCGAACGCGGCATTGCCGCCACCGCGGCCGGCGAGCAGCTGCTTGATCAGGTCAGCAGCGGAGAGCCCACGTTCGACGCCGGTACCGGTGACAGCCACGACGACACCTGGTCCGGTGACGACGCCGACGACGCCCGGACGGCGGCCCAGCCGGTCGCGGACCTTCTCCGCGAGGCGTCGGCCGTCGCAGGTGGCGGTGACCCCGACGTAGGCCACGCCGCCGAGGTCAACAGCACCGGCAGCACAGCTCTCGGCATCGAGTTCCGGCAGCCGACCGCGCAGGTCGTTGGCCTCACGTTCGGTCTGCTTCATCCGGGACAGCAGGGCAGCCACCCGGTCGGGCAGTTCCTCAGGCCGGGCTTTGAGCTGGGCGGCGAGCTGGTGCACGAGGTCGCGTTCGCGGGCCAGGTACCGGAACGCCTCGATTCCGGTGACCGCTTCGATCCGGCGTTGGCCGGCACCGACCGAGATTTCGCCGGTCACGGCCAGGGGGCCGATCTGCGCGGAGCGGTCGACGTGCGTCCCGCCGCACAATTCCCGGGACCATTCGCCGCCGATGTCGACGACCCGGACGGTCTCGTCGTAGGTTTCGCCGAACAGCGCCAGGGCGCCCTCGGCGCGGGCGCGTTCCAGCGGCAGGTACCGCACCTCGACGGGCAGGTCACGGCGGATCGCGAGGTTCGCGACCTCCTCGACCTCGCTGCGGGCGGCGTCGGACAGGCCACCACGCCAGGCGAAATCCAGACGCAGGTATCCGGGCCGGTTGTACGAGCCGGACTGCAACGCGGTCGGCCCGAGCACCTGGCGCAACGCGGCGTGCACGACGTGGGTGCCCGAGTGCGCCTGACGGGCGCTGAAGCGCCATTCCGGGTCGACCGCGGCGTGCACGACGTCGCCGACGGCGAGGCCTCCATCGGAGATCCGGACAGTGTGCGCGATCAGGCCTTTGACCGGCCGCTGCACGTCAATGATCTCGGCCCGCAGGTTAGGTCCGGTGAGCGTGCCGGTGTCGGAGTCCTGGCCGCCGCTCTCGGCGTAGAACGGTGAGCGGTCCAGCGCGACGGTGACGATGTCGCCTGCCTGGGCCGCGGCAGCGGGCGTAGCGACGGACCAGATCGCGACGACCGTCGACTCGGTGTCGAGGGTGTCGTACGCGACCCAGTCTGTCGGGCCCTGGGCGTCGAGCACTGTCCGGTACGCGGACAGGTCGGCGTGGCCGGTTTTGCGGGCTGTCGCACCGGCCTTCGCCCGGGCGCGCTGCTCGGCCATCAGCGCCCGGAATCCGTCGGCGTCCACGGTCAGCCCTTGCTCGGCGGCGATCTCCAGAGTGAGGTCGATCGGGAAGCCGTACGTGTCGTGCAGCTGGAACGCCTTGTCCCCGGAGAGCACCGGATGTACGGCCTTCTTCGTCTCGGCGATCGCCGAGACGAGGATGGTGGTGCCGGCGCGCAACGTGCCGAGAAAAGTGTCCTCCTCGGCGTACGCGGCGGCGGCGATCCGGTCGAAGCCGGCGGCGAGTTCCGGATACGACGGGGACATGCAGTCACGGGCGACCGGCAGCAGTTCCGGCAGGGCCCGGCCCTGCCAACCGAGCAACCGCATGGCGCGGATCGCGCGCCGCATGATCCGCCGCAGCACGTACCCGCGGCCCTCGTTGGACGGGGTCACCCCGTCGCCGATGAGCATCAGCGAGGTCCGCACGTGATCGGCGATGACCCGCAGGCGTACGTCGTCGGGATGGGACTGGGTGGCCGCATGCCCGGACCGGAGGCCGTAGCGCTTGCCGGTCAGATCGGCTGCCCGGGACAAGATCGGGCGGACCTCGTCGATCTCGTAGAGGTTGTCGACGCCCTGCAGGATCGACGCGATCCGCTCCAAACCCATCCCGGTGTCGATGTTCTTGGCAGGCAGCTCACCGACGATCCGGAAGTCCTCCTTCGACACGACGTCGGCAATCTCGTACTGCATGAAGACGAGGTTCCAGAACTCCAGGTACCGGTCCTCGTCTGCCTCCGGGCCGCCCTCGGCCCCGTAGGCGGGGCCCCGGTCGTAGTACAGCTCGGAGCAAGGGCCGGCCGGGCCGGGAATGCCCATCGACCAGAAATTGTCGGCCTTGCCTCGGCGCACGATCCGCTCGACCGGGACTCCGGTGGTGAGCCACAGGTCGTACGCCTCGTCGTCGTCCAGGTAGACGGTCACCCAGATTCGCTCCGGGTCCAGGCCGAGGCCGCCCTCCTCGACCGGCTTAGTCGACAGCTCCCAGGCGAGGCGGACCGCACCGGCCTTGAAGTAGTCGCCGAACGAGAAGTTGCCGTTCATCTGGAAGAACGTGCCGTGCCGGCTGGTCTTGCCGACCTCGTCGATGTCCGGCGTCCGAACGCACTTCTGCACTGAGGCTGCGGTCGGGTAGGGCGCAGGCCGCTGACCGAGGAAGAACGGGACGAACTGCACCATCCCGGCGTTGATGAACAGGAGGTTGGGATCCGAGATCGCCGGCAGCGGAGCCGACGGGACCACCGTGTGCCCGTTCGCCGCGAAGTGGGCCAGGAACCGCTGCTTGATCTCCGCCGTGCGCACCAACACCCCCTTGTTGCATATACTTTGCAACTGCATCATATGCGTGACAGGGGAGGCGGATACGGGGTGCCCAGTACCCGCTACTGCGGCTCGCGCCCAGACCGCCGGGGTGGCGGCAGATCCGGGTGCAACGCACAACGGCGTCGTCACCTACGGTGATGCACCGGCCGCCGATCCACCGCCGACCGAGGCCATGACCACAGACCCACGGGAGCTTCCTGCCAATACTTTGCGGTTGCCTATAATTTGCAGTTGTGCAGACATCGACCGGCACCCCACACCCCATCACCAGATACGGATCCCCCGTCCTGCACCGCCGTTGTGCCGAGGTGACGGTTTTCGACGACGCCCTCACCGGGCTCGTGGCCGACATGTTCGCCAGCATGTACGCCGCACACGGCGTGGGGCTGGCCGCCAACCAGATCGGCGTCGACGCCCGGATCTTCGTCGTCGACTGCCCTGACGCCACCGGCGACCACACTGTCGCCGCGATCGTCAACCCGGTCCTGCACCTACCGGAACAGCGGGAGTTGATCACCGACGTCGAAGGATGCCTGTCCGTACCCGGCCAGCACGCCGACCTGGTCCGCTGTGCCACCGCCACCGTCACCGGGTTCGACGTACGCGGAACGGAGATCCGGCTCGACGGCACCGGCACCCTGGCCCGGTGCTTCCAGCACGAGGTCGACCATCTCGATGGCCTCGTCTACGTCGACCGGCTCCCGGCCAAACTTCGCAGGAGGATCATCACCGCCAGCGCCGAGCATCCCGGCGTAGGCGCAGGCGTCAACGCGACCCCGGACCGCTGACCGATGCCCATCGTCCTCGGCATCGAGACCTCCTGCGACGAGACCGGCGTCGGCATAGTCGCCGACGGGGTCCTCCTCGGCGACGCCCTCGCCACCAGTATGGACGAACACGCCCGCTTCGGGGGGATCGTCCCCGAGGTCGCCGCCCGCGCCCACCTGCACGCCATCACCCCGATGGTCCGCCACGCCCTCGACCACGCCGGCATCAACATCGGCGAAATCGACGCCGTCGCCGCCACCGCTGGCCCCGGCCTCGCCACCGCAGTGCAGGTCGGCCTCGCCGCTGGCAAGGCCTACGCGCTCAGTCTCGGCGTACCGCTCTACGGCGTCCACCACCTCGCCGGCCACGCCGCCGTCGACGTCCTCGAACACGGTCCCCTGCCCGCCCGCAGCGTCGCGTTGATCGTCTCCGGCGGGCACACCTCCCTCCTACTGGTCGGCGACCTCGCGACCGAGCCGGTCATCCACCTCGGCGACACCGTCGACGACGCCGCGGGAGAGGCGTTCGACAAGGTCGCCCGCCTCCTCGGACTGCCCTACCCCGGGGGTCCCGCCATCGACCGGGTCGCCCGCGACGGCAACCCCGACACGGTCGCCTTCCCCCGTCCCATGACCGGACCGGCCGACCCGCCCTACCAGTTCTCCTTCTCCGGCCTCAAGACCGCAGTAGCCCGCTGGGTCGAGAAACACCGCGAACACCCCCTGCCGGTAGCTGACATCGCCGCGTCCTTCCAGGAGGCCGTAGCTGACACCCTCACCCGCAAGGCCCTGACTGCCTGCCGGGACCACCAGGTCGACACGCTTCTGCTCGTCGGTGGCGTCGCCGCGAACAGCCGCGTCCGCGCCCTCGCCGAACACCGTTGCGCAGCCGCCGGCGTCCGGCTCCGCGTGCCCTCGGTACGGCTCTGCACCGACAACGGCGCCATGATCGCAGCACTCGGTGACCTGCTCGTGCGTGCCGGCGTCACCCCCGACCGGCTCAATCTTGGCGCCAACCCGTCCGCCGTCCTGGACGGCGCGCTCCTGTACGGACACCGCCAGAAGCGAGCACCGTGAGCAGTCCGGCGTAGCGTGATTCCATGTCTTGTAGATCAGCGCCCGCCGAATCCGTAGGCCAGGCGACACGCACCGTTCATGGCCTACCCCGGGTCCGGCCCGGGCGGACACCTACGTGGTGTCCGCCCAGGCGCCAGCCTCGTCAGTTCCCGCGCAGCTGCGCAGCGGCGACGACCAGATGCCGCAGCGACGCCTCGACCTCAGCGTAACCACGGGTCTTCAGACCACAGTCCGGGTTGACCCACAACCGCCCGGCCGGTACGGCCGCAACTGCCCTACGGAGGGCCTCGACCACCTCGTCGCGGGAGGGCACCCGGGGCGAATGTATGTCCCACACCCCGGGGCCGACACCGCGCCGGTAGCCGATCGCAGCCAGATCGTCGAGGATCTCCATCTTCGAGCGTGACGCCTCGATGCTGGTCACATCGGCGTCCAGCGCATCGATCGCGGCGATGACCTCACCGAACTCCGAGTAGCACAGGTGGGTGTGGATCTGAGTATCATCGGCGACGCCGCTCGTCGCCAGCCGGAACGCGCCGACCGCCCAGTCCAGGTACGCCTGCTGGCCGGCCCTACGCAGCGGCAGGGTCTCCCGCAGGGCTGGTTCGTCGACCTGGATCACCCGGATTCCGGCCGCCTCCAGATCCCGGCATTCGTCGCGCAGGGCGAGCGCAACCTGGTCGGCGGTGTCGGCCAGCGGCTGGTCGGTACGGACGAACGACCAGGCCAGGATGGTCACCGGGCCGGTCAGCATGCCCTTGACCGGCCGCTTGGTGAGGGACTGGGCGTAGGTGGACCAGTCGACCGTCATCGGGGCCTTGCGGGCCACGTCGCCATGGATGATCGGCGGGCGGACACAACGGGAGCCGTAGGACTGGACCCAACCATGCTCCGTGGCCGCAAAACCGTCCAGCTGTTCACCGAAGTACTGCACCATGTCGTTACGTTCCGGTTCGCCGTGCACCAGCACATCCAGGCCCAGCTTCTCCTGCAGTCGGATGACGTGTTCGACCTCAGCGCGCATCCGCTCGACATAGCCGTCGTGGTCGAGCCGACCAGCCCGGTACGCGGCGCGGGCCCGACGCAACTCGTCGGTCTGCGGGAACGACCCGATCGTGGTCGTCGGCAACTCCGGAAGCCCCAGCCGCTGCTGCTGCGCGGCCGCCCGATCCGGATAGTCGCCACGCAGGCGGTCGGCGGGGCCGAGGGCTGCCAGCCGGGCACGCACGTCGCCGCGCCGCCACCCGACCGAAGCGACCGGCAGAGGTGGGGGCAGTTGCGCGATGCCGTCGCGCAGCGCCCTGCCGAGCAGGACCACCTCATCGACCTTCTGCCGGGCGAACGCCAGCCGGGCGGACAGCTCCGGGTCGAGCCCGCCTTCGACCGCGAGGTCGACCGGGACGTGCAGCAGCGAACAGGAGGTGGCGACGGCGACATGGTCGGCCAGCCCGGCAACGTTCGCTCCGACAGCGACGGCGGCCTGCAGGTCCGTACGCCAAATGTTGCGGCCGTCCACCAGCCCGGCGACGATCGTCCGGCCGCGTAGCGGCCCGGCTGCGGCGAGCCGATTCATACTTGCCGGCCCGGCCACCAGGTCCAGGCCAATCGCCTCCACCGCCGTGTCCAGCAACGCGGGCAGGGCGTCACCGAGTTCACCGAAGTAGGTGGCTACGAAGATCCTCGGCCGCTGAGTGACCTCCGCGAGGCGGGCGTAGGCGCCGCGCAGGGCGTCAATCTCGGCCGGGGTGCGGTCGGCGACGTAGGCCGGCTCGTCCAACTGCACCCAGGCCACCCCTGCAGCCGCCAGCGCGGCGAGGATATCGACGTACACCTCGACCAGCTCGTCCAGCCGGGAGAACGGGTCGTCGCCCTTGGCCAGCAGCAGGAACGTGGCCGGCCCGACGAACACCGGTCGAGTGGTGATACCCAGCTCACGGGCTTCGGCGTACTCACCCAACGCCTTCGCCGGGCTCGGACGGAAGACGAGGCCCGGGTCGATCTCCGGCACCAGGTAGTGGTAGTTCGTGTCGAACCACTTCGTCAGCTCCAACGCCGGCTCGACGTCGGCCCCGCGCGCCATCGCGAAGTAGGTGTCCAACTCGCCGAGCCCAAGCCGGGCGAACCGGCCAGGGATCGCACCAACGGCGACAGCGGTGTCGAGCACGTGATCGTAGTAGGAGAACGTGTTCGACGGAATCGCGTCGAGCCGGGCGTCGGCCAACGTCCGCCAGACCTCGGACCGCAGCTCAGCGGCGGTCCTCTCCAATTCCTCGGCGCCGATGCCGCCCGCCCAGTAGGCCTCGAGGACCTTCTTCAGCTCACGGTCGGCGCCGATGCGCGGATAGCCGAGCACAGTGCTCTGCCCGAATGCGGTAGTCACCAATGGGTCCTTCCCTCGAAGTGCCCGGCGGACACGGGAGGGGAGGAAGGCAGGGTACGGCGAGGTACCAGCTTCCGCCCTGGCCCTCCCGAGGAGCCGCCGGCGGCGCACACCGTGCGGCGTGCGCAGTGCTGGCAGGTCTTCGGACTCGTGGGCGTGACACGTCGGTCGCCTACTGGCCGTCGCTTCCCAGACCTTACGGTCCAGTGCTTCGTTGACGGCGGTCGTTCCCACTCACCGCTGCGGGGCAGTCCCGGTCTCACACCGGGTTCCCTCTTACGACGCCCCACCCAACCTACGGACGGGACGAACCAACACCGTCCGCCATCGTACGGGCCGTACCGTCGCGCCAGTGTCCGCCGCACGGGACACCGCAGAATTTCGATGCCCGGTCGACGAATCTGGGATGCCCACCTGGGGCCATACGGTCTTGGGCCTGACCCGGTTTGACGGACATCCCAGGTCAGAGGGGCTGTGTGCTCCTCGGGAGGATGTTCATCATGGAAGGCATGGGCAAGAAACCACGCCGGCCGCGCAGAGCGTTCACGCCGGAGTTCAAGGCGGAGATCGTCGAGGTGTGCCGGCGGGGTGACCGGACGATGGCGCAGGTCGCGAGGGACTTCGACCTGACCGAGACCGCGGTACGCGAGTGGGTCAGGCAGGCAGACCTCGACAACGGCACCCGGTCGGACGGGTTGACCAGCGAGGAACGCGACGAGTTGGCGCGGCTGCGGCGGGAGAACCGCCGGCTCCGCGAGGACGTCGACATCCTCAGACGGGCCACGGCTTTCTTCGTGTTAATGCCAGGCTGATCGATGTCCGGCGGGGTTCGCTCGTTTCTTCGTTGCCCCGGCCCGCGCGGCTGGTGGCTTGTCCTGATGTGCGGCCCCGTCGGACACCGCGCCGGGCGGGGAGTGGCTTGATAGGAGCCTGCGAACGCTCGATTGAGGCATGCCCCCTCGTCCGGCTCGTGGACCTGCCCCCTGTCTGCGGTGAGGAGCCGGCATGACCGTGATCGGAACCGACGCCCACAAACGCACCCTACGCTGGTCGCAGTTGACGACCTTGGCCGCAAGCTAGGTGAACGGACCATCGCCGCCACGGACGAGGGCCATCTCCAGGCACTGGAGTGGTCCGCCCGATGGACCCAGGTGACCTTCGCCGTCGAGGACTGCCGGCATATGACCCGCCGGCCGGAACGTGACCTGCTGCGCGCCGGGCAGCGGGTGGTGCGGGTGCATACCCGGCTGATGGCAGCTGCGCGTAGTCGCCGCAGCACACGGGCATCGCAGCATCGTGCTCGGTGCGTGGGGGTGCGGGGTGTTTCGCAACGATCCCGCGACCGTGGCCGACGCGTTCGCCCAAGCCTTGGACGCGGTCGCTCACTTCGATCACGTGGTGTTCGCCATCCGCGACAACCTGCCCGGAACACCGGTCCGCGCGGCGTTCGCCGAACGTTTCAGCCCAACGGCCGGCGAGCGGACCAGCGGCGACCCTTGTGGCTGACCACCGCCCGGTACGCCAGACACAACCGGCAATCCGCTTCCAGTTCCAGCTACGCCCGCTGGACCAGGTGCACCCCTGGGGTCGGGACAAACAGACGCTGCACTGGTTCGGACTCACCGAAGGCTGGTACTGGCTCGACCTCAACGGACATCAGCTGCTGCGCTACTCCGCCGAGACGGTACGCCGACGGCCATGACGATCCGCCGTACGCCGACTACTACGTCGTACGGCTCTGGGAAGACCTGCTGCAGCTACTCCCTACGATTCTGGAACCGATGCCCGCCGACCTGCTGCCCTTCATCGAAGCGGACGCCACGACCTGGACCGCCCGAGACGACGAATCCGATGCAGACACCACGGCCGAGGAGTGGTGCGGCGATCACTACCTGGACTTCGGCTACCTACGTAACGCCCCGAAGGTGCGCTGCTGGCGCACGATCAGCACCGACGACGACACAGTGACAATCGACTGGTGGAACCAGCGCCTCGACCCGGACGACGACATCGTCTTCACCGGCCCAGTACGGGGACGGATCGCTTTCTGCACTCAGCAGTTCACCGACGCGGTGCGCGATCTGGATCGCCAGCTGATGGTTGCCATGGACAAGCAGGTCAGTGAGTTGGAGCGGCGCGGTTCTCTGCCCGGCGTCGAACTGGATCTGGTCGCGTTGCGCAACGAGCACCGCCAGCGCACCACCTGGCTCGCCCACGCCCTGGACCGGACGCCAGCGACGAGCCAGCCGGTGACGTAGCGGGAGTAGATGTCGATGACGACGTAACACCGGTACCAGACGCCTTTGACAGGTCCCTTCAACGCGGTGATGTCCCAGGACCACACCTGACCGGGTCCGGTCGCGACCAGCTCGGGCCGTACCCGGGGTGGGTGGGTCGCCAGTCGGCGTCGTTCCCGGCTCTGCCCCGCCGCGCGGGCGATGCGGTACATCGTGGACATGGAGCAGTGGTAGCGGCCCGCGTCGAGTTCCCGCGCCCACACCTGAGGAATCGCCAGATCGGCGTAGGCAGGCGAGTTCAGCACCGCGAGGACCCGGTCACGTTCGGCCGGGCTCAGCGCCTGCGGCGGCGGGTTCCGGGGCAGCCACGGCCCGTGTCGCGGACCGACCGGGCGCGCCCGCCGGTAGTAGGTCGCCCGCGAGGTCCCGGTCAACGCGCACGCCCGCTGCACCGAGATGTCCGCATCGCGCAACTCGCCGAACACGGCGGTCAGGACCTCCTCGGCGGGTTGTCGTTGTCCGCGCTCTCGGAGAGTTCTTCCAAGAGCGCGTGCGCTTTTCCCATGATGTCCAACGCCATCCGGGTCTTCTTCAGGTCCGCCTGCAGTTTCTCGTTCTGCCGGCGCAGCTTCTCCAACTCGATCTGTTCCGCGGACTTCTTCACCCGCGACCCGACCGCCGCGGTGCCGGCGCCCATCGCCGCAGGGGCATCGGGGCCGAGTTGCCCGGCGTCGCGGGCCCGTGTCCATTCGACGATGTGCGACGAGTACAGGCCTTCCCGGCGCAGGATCGCACCCTTCTCTCCGTTCGGGGCGTTCTCGTACTCGGCAACCATCGCGAGCTTGTATTCCGCGCTGAAGACCCGCCGCGACGGCTTCGGCGCCGGATCAGCCCCGCCGCTGGCCGCCGACTGCTTGCCAGATGAAGTGGACATGTACACAAGGATCTCCGATCCCCGCCCTCAGGTCAGCACCCCACTCACACGGGGTGTCTCACACCACCTTGACCAAGAAGGCAAATCCCCTCCGGTCCGCAGGTTCTCTAATCTGCTGCCGATCGGGCGTACCGCCGGCTGGTCAGGTCATTGATCTTGCTCATAGTCGCGGATGTCACCGCTGGCGAGGATGCCGTCGAGGAAGTGTCGAAAGACCGGCCAGGGAAACGTCGGGCTGCGGTGCCCGATAACTGTGACCTGCCCTGCGGGGGCCGGTACGAACGGTCCGCCACCCGGTTGGAGGTCGGGGATGCGTACGTCGATGTAGCCATCTGAGCTGTCTGTCGGGTTGACCTCGTAGAGCTCGTAGCACCAGCCGTCGTGCTGGCCGTCATGGTAGGACGTGACCTCGAAAGCCTGGCTCGCGAAGCGCCACGAGTTCACGGATAGAGAGAGGTCACCGCTCGCGGTCGCGGTCGCGGTCGCCGGGTCGGACACGATGTCGCCGGATGCCTCGACGAAGCGGATAAAGCGCAGCAACACCGGCCAGGGCAATGGCCCTCCAGCGAAGGCCACGTAGGCATAAGTCGCGTCCGCCGGCGTGAACGGCACACCGGCAGGCGTCGTATCCGGAATCACCACGGCGACCCCGCCGGAGGTTCGGTACCACCCAGTCAGCTCATAGGTCCATGCGTCCTCCGGCAGGAGGTACATCGAGTTGATCTGGAAGGTCGTCCCGTTGTACGTCCACTCTTCCACACCGGCAGGATGCCAGGCCCAAAGTGCGAGGTAGTGACCTGCGGGGCACGACGCCCGGATCTGCCGCCGATCGGTCGGGGAGCCTACGTGCGGGCAGGTATCGCTACGTCGCGTGTGCCAGGATCCTGCTGTGACAACGATCGAGATCGTCCAGGGCGACATCACTCGGGAACACGTGGACATCATCGTCACCGCCGCGAACGAGTCGCTGCTCGGCGGCGGCGGTGTCGATGGTGCCATCCACCGCGCCGCCGGACCTCGCCTGGCACAGGCCGGCGGCGCGATCGGTCCCTGCGAGCCGGGCGATGCGATGGCGACCCCGGCGTTCGACCTCGACCCGCCGGTTCGGCACATCATCCACACCGTCGGACCGATCTGGGAAGGCGGTGACCACGGCGAAGCCGACGTCCTGACCTCCTGCTACCGACGTAGCCTGCAACTCGCCGACGAACTCGGCGCCCGGACCGTCGCCTTCCCCGCGATCGCCACCGGCGTATACGGGTTCCCTCCCGACCAAGCCGCCCGGATCGCCGTGGCAACGATCAAGACCACACCAACCGCAGTCCAACGGATAAGACTCGTCGCTTTCGACGAAGACACCCGGGAACACCTGCAAGCGGCAATGGTACGCAGCGACTGACGAATCCGGATCTGCCGCGAAGCGCTCGTCACTGACGGTAGCGACAGTTTGCGCCTAGCTCCGGGCGCCTGGGCAATGGCGACCGTGATCTGGTCCGGGACCAGGTGTTGCGAATTGAACACCGAGTGATCTGGAGGATCGTCGTCAGGTGTGCCCGGAAGCGTTGGCGGGCGGAGTGGTGGAACGCGGGTTCACGCGACACGCCCCGTCCTGGGTCGGCTCGCGGGTACAGCGTCAGCTGCGGCCTGCTGGTGGGCGCCGTCGTCCGAGAGACGATCATCAGCCGCGAGCCCAGGAGGTCTTCTCCAGGCCGACCGCAGCTTCTCCTTGCACAGGCTTGACGCAAGCCGAAACCGCACTTCGCTGCTCCCCCAGAGCTTCGCCAAATGCGATCTGCGGCACCGGCCAGTGAGGCTGTAGTATCAGCGCATGCGCACTCAAAGTGCGCGTAGCTGCGGACGGTGGGGATTCGAGTCCCCCCTCGGACACAAGTTTTCCGCAGCTATGCGCAGGTTCACGTGTTCGTGTTCAAGCGTCTTTGAACACCTCATCTACCCTGTCTCGTCCCGATCGCTAATCACCTGCTGCGGGCGGGGGTGGTCGTGGTGACCACCTCGTTCGTGCCGCCGGTGATCCCCAAGGTGGCCCCGGGCGGTGGTGGCGGCACCGGCCCTGCGGGTCGGGCTCGAGGGCCGCTTCCCATACCGGCTTTGGCAGCCGGATACCCACGGGCGTCGGACACCGCGTACGCGTTGAGCGCGGTGGACAAGAGCGGCCGGGTCGCCGATCGCAGTATCGTCCGTGTGCTCTGCTGGATGCCGGGCACCCGGCTGGACATCCGCGAGAAGGCCGGCACCATCGTGGCCCGCCCAGCGGCTGACGCTGTGCACTTCATCGACGATCGCGGCCATCTACACCTGCCGTTGGCGGTGCGTCGGTGGTGCGGCCTGACCCCCGGGGACCGCGTGCTGCTCGCTGCCATCCGTGCCAGCGGTGTGCTGGTGGCGCATCCCCTCGCGGTGCTCGACCGGCTGCTCGCCGATGTTCACGCCGCCGTCGAGGGAGGTGAGGCGTCGTGAGTCGCAGCGTTGCCGGGCGGCCGGAATTGGAGGCGGCCCGGCTGTTGCTGGAGCGAATGGGCATCGCCCCGTCCGACCTGCTGGACGTACGGCCGACCCGTCCACCGGCCCCGACGTTCGCCGAGTACGTGCCGGTCGTGGCCGCCGCAGTGTCGCCAGGTACCCGGCGTGCGTACGGCTCGTACTGGAACCGCGTCGTGGAGGCATGGGGCGATCGGTGTATCGACGAACCCCGCCCCTCGGAAATCGAACAGCTACGCGTCAGGTGCAGGCCAACGTGGTGGCCCGACGCAACAACCGGGGCGGCCGATCCGCCGCCGAGCACTTGGTGGCCGCGCTGCGCTGCCTGTACCGGCGGGCCGTGGCGGACGGATACCTCGATGCGGCCGACAACCCGGCGCTGAAGGTGGACAAGCCGCGCCGGCTGCCAAGTACCCGACGCGCGATCGGAGACGCACGCCTGGCCCAGATCAACGAGGTGGCGGCCAGCACCGGCGATGACCCGGCTCTGGACGCACTGCTAATCCGGCTACACACCGAGACGGCCTGCCGCCGCGGCGGGGCGCTCGGGCTACGCCTGAAGGATCTGGACACCGACCAGTGTCTGATCTTCTTGCGGGAGAAGGGCAGCACCTCCCGCTGGCAGCCGGTCTCGCCGACGCTGACGCGACACCTGTTAGCCCACCACGCTGAACGCGGCGACGGCGACCGGGAGGGGCCGCTGTTGCGCTACCGCGACGGTCGCGCGCTGACCTACCGGCGCTACGACTATCTGTGGGCGCGGATCGGGCAGCATCTGCGGTGGGTGCACACCCAGCAGATCAGCACCCACTGGCTACGGCACACCACCCTGACCTGGGTGGAACGCACCTACGGTCACGCCGTGGCCAGCGCCTACGCCGGCCACACCGACGGCGGCGCCAGCGGATCGACAGCAACCTACGTGCGGGCAACACTTCACGAGGTCGCGGTGGCGTTGGCCGGCCTGACCGGTGAGGAGCACCCGCTCGCCGCAGAAGCCTGGAGATGATCACGGGTGGCCTCCCTCGCTCGTGGGCGAGGGAGGCCACCCATTTCTGCCGGGGTACGTGGCAGCAACCGAATGGCGCGGGCCGCACCCAGTGATGTCAATCCGGAACGGAATGTCGGCGTACGTAGGGGACCTGTCCGCACCCGCAGCACTGGGTCCGCCGCGCGGCGTCTACGGCATGGCGGTGACGTCACCACTCACCGCGGTCCGGTCCGCTGGGCAGACCCATCCACCGGGCGGCGACCGCGCGGGCCAGGGCCTGATCGAGGTCCAGGTGGGGGGTGTCCATGTCCAGGTCGAAACGGCCGTAGAAGTGGACGTTCTCGTGGTGGGTGGGCCAGTGCCACCACTTCGGTGGGCAGCTTGGCCAGGCCCGTCCGGGTGGCATCCACGGCGGCGTATGCAGCCCCCGCTCGCGGCACCCGGCTACCTTCGGGCCGGTTATCACGACTGAGGAGCGGGAGCCCATGCCAGACGTCAATTGGAGCACTGTGTGGACCGCCGTCGTTACCGCCGGCTTCGTCACGCTGGCCATCGAGTATGCCGCGAAGCCTCGGCTGGAGGCCCGCAAGGAGGACATCCTCGCCGGGCTGCGCGCCCGCCGTGAGGTCAAGACGCTGATCGTGCAGATGACGATGGCGGCGCAGAAGTACGGCGCCGTCCTGCCCACGGGCGTCGACCGCGAACTTGGGCAGCGCTGGAAGGAAGAGCGGGACCGCCAGTACGACATGGTGGTCGACCGCGTACGTCAGTTGGTCAACGGGCTCGACCTCTACGCCGGCACCTACCGAGAGCCGCTACTTAGCCTCGATCCACCGACGCGGTTGCCGCTAAATGTTGGTTGAACATTTCTGTATTGGGGTGGTGGGGCGGGCGTGAGGGAGTCGCCGATCACGTGATCGGCTTGCTCCGAGGGTGAGGGTTCGAGGTGGAACGGGGATTGTGGCCTGTGGTCGGGCCGCCTGGTTTCGGCTGGTGGGGTGTGGTCAGCCGGGTGCCGGCTGGACGGCGGTGAACAGGTTGTCGAACGCCGCCTGCCAGGGCCAGTACTCGGGCAGGTGTAGGTGGATGGTGCGGGCCCGGTGGGCGAGGCGGGCCGCGACGGTGATGATCCGGGTCCGGATGGTGGCGGGTCTGGCGGTCGACCAGGTGCCCGCGGCGAGGTGTCCGGCGGCGCGGGTGAGGTTGTGCGTGATCGCGGCGCAGGTCAGCCAGGCGTCGTTGGCGCTGAAGTGTCCGGAGGGCAGGTGGGCGAGGGGCCCGGCGATCAGGTCGGCGTTGACGTGCTCGATGATCGCGTGTTGCCGGTGCTGGGCTTCGGCCTGGACGAGGGTGTACGGGCTGTCGGTGAACACGGCGTGGTACCGGTAGGTCGGCAGGAGTTCGTCCTGGCCGGGGATCTGTTGCGGGTCGTCGCGGCGGACGCGGCGCACGATCAGCCGGGCGGTCGCCTCGTGTCGGGTGCCGGCGAACGCGGTGTACGTGGTTTCGGCGATCTGCGCGTCGGAGATCCACCGGCCGGCGTCTTCGTCCCAGACGGCCTGCGGATAGGTGATGTCGACCCACTGGTCGGCGGCGATGCCGTCGCACGCGGCGCGGATCTTCGGGTCGATGCGGCAGGTGACCGAGAACCGCACGCCACGACGCCGGCAGCCGCTGATCACCGTCTTGGCGTAGAACGCCGAGTCCGCTCGCACCATGATCTCCCCCGAAGCGCCGCATGCCCGGGCGGTCGTGATGGCCTCGGCGATCATGGTGGCGGCGCCCCGGGCCGAGCCGGCGTTACCCGACCGCAGCCTCGTGGCGGCGATCACCGGCGCGGACAGCGGGGTGGACAGCGTCGCGACCAGGGGGTTGTAGCCGCGCAGGTAGACGTTGTAGCCGCCGACCTTGGCGTGGCCGAACCCGATGCCCTGCTTCTGCTTGCCGTACACCCGCCGCAGCATGGAGTCGATGTCCACGAAGCACAGGGTGTCGGCGCCGGTCAGGATCGGTGCCCGGCCGGTCAGACCGATCAGGGTGTCGCGGGCGGCGGCCTGTAACTGCCGTACGTGCCCGTGGGTGAACGTACGCAGGAACGACCCGAGTGTCGACGGCGCGTACACGCCGCCGAACAGCGACCGCATGCCGCCGTGCCGGGCGATGTCGAGGTCGTCGATGCTGTCCGCGCCCGCGAGCATCCCGGCCACGATCGTGGCGACCTTGCCGGCCGGGTTCGCGCCCTTGTCCGTCGGTAGCCTGACCCGGTCTGCGACCGCGTCGTGCAGACCGGCCTGCTCGGCAAGGCGCATCACCGGAACGAGACCGGCACACGACACCAGATTCGGATCGTCGAACGTCGCGCGCACCACCGGCGCGTCCTGGCGTATTCTCACCTGCGAGGTGCCCTCTCGAACCGAGTGATAGAAGCGTCAGAACTCCTATCCTTCCAGTTCAGAGGGCACTTTCTGTAGCCGGGGTCCTGCCGGTCAAACCTTCATCGGTGGATCGAGGCTTAGCCTCCCCCAGTCAGTGGGAGAATTAGGTCATCGAGGCCGGTAAGGGAAAGATGCACCTGGCCTGCAAGGATGTGAGTGTCGAAGTCATATCCATAGCAGAAACGGGTGCACCTTTCCGGTGAGTAAGAGTACGGGATGGGCCACACGGTTGCGGGTGGCCGTGGGCGGCAAGGGTCTGGTCGGGCACGCGGGCGCGGTGTTGCTGCGGCAGTGCGCGGACCGGACCGGTCTGACCTCGGCGTTGAACAAGGTCCTGCCGCGCGGGAGCGGGCCGGGGTGGTGGGACCGGGGCACGGTGCTGGTCTGTCTGGCGACCGCGATCGTGCTCGGCGCGACGAGCATGTCCGATATCGGGCTGTTGGCGCATCAGGCCCTGGTGTTCGCGGATCCGCCGTCGGAATCGACCGTCCGCCGCGCTCTGGCCGGGCTGGACGAGACAGCGTTACGCCGGATCGCCACCGCGCGGGCGAAGGTCCGCGCCCGGGTATGGGACCTCCTCGCCCGCCGGCCGCAGGGATTTCCGTGGCTGACCGTGGCCGGGAAACCGTTGACCGGGTGGGTGGTCATCGACATGGACGCCACGTTGATCACCGCGCACAGTGACAAGCAGGGCGCGGCCGCCACCTTCAAGAAGGGCTACGGACACCACCCCCTCGGGGCGTGGTGCGCCAACACCGCGGAAAGTCTGGCCATGCTGCTGCGCCCCGGCAACGCCGGATCGAACACGGTCAGCGACCACACTGCGCCACGAGGCGCTCTGTCATATCCCCAGCACAGTTGGGAAGAATTCGAAGGGAAATTCTTGGGTCCAATGGCTCACCTGGATCTGAAAAGTGAAGGGAACCGTAGCATGCCAGGAAATCACCGCTCGTGTTCAGACGCATGAAACGAGGCGACGAGGGACCCGCGCGTCATGGTTAAAGCTGGATTGCCTGAACCCCAATTCCCGGTAGGTGAAGCGGCTGACTCCCGCCGGAAAGGCGTCTGCAACCGGCGTCACGCTCTGCGTCGACATGATGTGGTGGTCGGCGCAACCTTCGGAGCGTGGAACGGCTCCCAGCGAGGGAGATCAAGGGAATGAGTGGGGAACCTAAAACGCGCTATTACGTATGACAGGGACGAACGTGGGATCACCTGTCGGGTGCGAACCCTATGGTGACAGAGGCCCCGTATTAGTCGTCGGAGTCACGCCCGACCAGGGAGGACGGGAAGGCCGTCCACAGGGCGAAGGGGGCCAGGTGGCTGGATACTCAACGACCGTGAGGTATGCGTAATGCAGAACGCCGAAATGGTGCTGAATGTCCTACGTGAACGCGGAAGGCGTGGCCTGCCGTGCAACGAACTGTACCGACAACTGTTCAACCCGAGCCTGTACCTACTGGCCTACGGCCGAATCTACTCCAACGACGGAGCGATGACGCCTGGGGCCTGCGGAGAAACCGCCGACGCGATGTCTTTGGCCAAGATCGACCGCATCATTGATGCGATGCGCCACGAACGCTACCGATTCCAGCCAGCACGACGCGTCTACATTCCCAAAAAGAATGGAAAACGGAGACCCCTGGGTCTACCGTCATGGTCGGATAAACTCGTCGGCGAAGTCGTCCGCCTTCTGTTGGAGGCGTATTACGAGCCGCGATTCTCCGATCGCTCACACGGTTTCCGTCCCAACCGTGGCTGCCACACCGCACTAAACGAAGTGGCAACCACCTGGACTGGGACGACCTGGTTCATCGAGGGAGATATCGCCGACTGTTTCGGAAGTCTTGACCATGAGGTCATGCTGTCGATCCTGGCGGAAAACATCCACGATAACCGGCTCCTCCGGCTCATCAAACAGATGCTACAAGCCGGGTACTTGGAGGACTGGGAGTATCACGCAACACTCAGCGGCGCCCCGCAGGGTGGTGTGGCATCACCGATCCTTTCCAACATCTATTTGGATCGGTTGGACAGATTCGTCGAGACAGTGCTCATCCCGCAGTACACCCGAAGGGCTGGCAGAACACCCAACCCTGCCTACCACAGGATATCGGCCGCTATCAAAACGCGCTTACCGGCGCGGCGATCGGATAGCGGCACGCCGGCTGCGTGTGGAACGACGTGGCATGTCCGGATGGGACACTCATGATCCCGAATACCGGCGGCTACGATATTCCCGTTACGCAGACGACCACCTCCTCGGGTTCATCGGACCCAAGGCCGAAGCCGAGCAGATCAAACAACGCCTGGCCCAGTTCCTGCATGACGACCTCAAACTGGACCTGAGCCAGGACAAGACCTTGATCACGCATGCCCGCACCCAGGCTGCGCAATACCTCGGCTACGAGGTCACCGTCCAACACAGTCAGTGCCGCCCCAGCGTCAACGGCAGCATCTGGCTGCGGGTTCCCCGGACGGTGATCACCGCCAAGATCGCCCCCTACCTCGAACGCGGTCAACCCGAGCGCCGCAAGGAGTTGATGAGCTGGGACGACCACGCCATCATCAGCACCTACGACGCCGAGTACCGGGGCGTGGTTCAGTACTACCTGCTCGCCGGCGACGTGTCGAAGCTGAAACGGCTTCGGTGGGTCGCCGAAACGTCGATGCTCAAGACCCTGGCTGCGAAGCATCGCTCGACGGTGATGAAGATGGCCCGCAAGTACAAGGCCAAAATCGTCACACCGCACGGGCCGCGCACCTGCTTCCAGGCCATCGTGGCACGGCCGGGCAGGAAACCACTGGTCGCCAGGTTCGGTGGTATCCCCCTGAAACGGCAGAAGAAGGCGGCCATCAACGACCGCCTACCAGCCCCGATCACCACCCGTCGTAAAGAGCTGGTCATCCGGCTCACGGCGGGACAGTGCGAGTGGTGCGAGCGACGCGGCCCGGTGGAAACCCACCAGGTCCGCAAGCTCGCCGACCTCGACAAGCCGGGGCGACCACAGCCCGCGTGGGCGCAACTCATGGCCCGGAAACGCCGCAAGACCCTCGTGGTCTGCGCGGACTGCCACAAGGCCATCCATGCGGGACAGCCAACCGCGACACTCACGGAACAGCCGCTGGAGAGCTACGTGCGCTGAAAGGTGCCCGCGTGGTTCGGACCGGGGGCCGTTGGAAAAGGCGCCGCACACAGCGGAAACCTCGCCAACGGCCTACCGGTGTTTCGGGTACTCGACGACGCGATCGCCCAACTACCGGCGTCCTACCGGCGGAAGATCCTGATCCGCGTCGACGGCGCCGGCGCCACCCACGACCTCATGACACACCTGGAGCGGCTGAACCGGACACGACGCAACGTGCGCTTCACCGTCGGCTGGACCATCACCGCCGCCGACGAGACCGCCATCGCCCGGCTACCCGAGACCGCGTGGACCGACAGCCTCGGCCAGGACGGCACCGCCACCACCGGACAGGCACACACCGCCGAGCTGACCGGCCTCAACCAACGCCTCGACAACTGGAACACCGGGCTACGGCTGATCGTGCGACGCACCAGAGCGTCGGCCCGGCACGCGAAGAACCTCACCGCCCTGGAACGATCCACCGGCTGGCGATACGCGATCGTCGCCACCAACATCGGTCGCCTCGGACGGGTAGCCGGCTCGCACCAGCCACAATGGCTCGACGCCCTCCACCGCGCCCACGCCGGCGTCGAGGACCGCGTCCGCACCAACAAGGCCATGGGCCTACGGAACCTGCCCTCCAAGGACTGGACCGTCAACCAGGGCTGGGTCCTCGCCGCGAACATCGCCGCCGACCTCGACACCTGGACCCGGCTCCTCGGCCTACACGACCAGGCCGACCTCGCCCACGCCGAACCCGACACCCTGCGCTACCGAATCCTGCACCTCCCCGCGAAACTCGCCACCCACGCCCGCCGCACGATCCTGTCCATCCCCGACACCTGGCCCTGGGCCGAAGCGTTCACCCTCTGCTGGCAACGCCTCAGCCTGATACCCCCACCCACCTGACCCCCAACACCGGCCCCTACCAGCAGAAAGACGCCACCGGCACCAGGAGGACCGGCGCACCCGCAGCGACACGCGGCGAACCGACCCCCACCCCGAGTGGACAAAACGGTCAGCCGAACCGGACTACCAGGGATCAACACCCTCTGACGGATTGAGGCTAAGCCTCGCGTTTAGCGTCTGAGCTTTGCTTCTGTCGCTCTGTTGAGGGACTGGCATGGGACGGCCGGGTGTGTACAACTAACGGCGGATCTGCTGATCAAGGGAGATGCGCCAGATGACGACCGAGACCACCATCGAGCAGGAGCCCGCAGGCGGGTCGGTGGGTACGGCCACGGATGAGCAGTTGATCGCGCTGCTGGTGGACCGGGCACGCGGTGACGGGCTGAAGCTCACCGGTGAGGGCGGTCTGCTGCAGCAGCTGACCAAGCGGGTCCTGGAGTCCGCCCTGGAGGGCGAGATCACCGACCACGTCGGCTACGACAAGCACGACCCGGCCGGCAAGGGCACCGGGAACTCCCGTAACGGCACCCGGACGAAGACCGTGCTGACCGACGTCGGCCCGGTCGAGGTACGGGTCCCCCGGGATGTCGCGGGGACGTTCGAGCCGCAGATCGTGCGTAAGCGCCAGCGCAGGCTGTCCGGGGTGGACGAGCTCGTGCTGTCGTTGTCGGCCCGGGGGCTGACGCACGGGGAGATCGCCGCGCACCTGGCCGAGGTGTACGGCGCCGAGGTGTCGAAGCAGACGATCTCGACGATCACGGACAAGGTCATCGACGGGATGACCGAGTGGCAGAACAGGCCACTCGACCCGGTCTACCCGGTCGTGTTCATCGATGCCATCAATGTGAAGATCCGGGACGGGAAGGTCGCGAACCGGCCCATCTACCTGGCGATGGCGGTCACCGTCGACGGCCACCGGGACATCCTCGGCCTGTGGGCCGGTGACGGCGGTGAGGGCGCGAAGCACTGGCTGCACGTGCTCACCGAGCTGAAGAACCGGGGCGTGGCCGATGTGCTGATGCTCGTCTGCGACGGGCTCAAGGGCCTACCGGAGGCGGTCGAGGCGGTGTGGCCGGCCACCATCGTGCAGACGTGCGTGATCCACCTGCTGCGCAACTCGTTCCGCTACGCGGCGCGGCAGGACTGGGAGAAGATCGCCCGAGCGCTCAAGCCGGTCTACACCGCGCCGACGGAGGACGCGGCGACGGAGCGGTTCCTGGAGTTCGCCGAGGCCTGGGGGCGGAAGTACCCGGCGATCGTGAAGCTGTGGGAGAACGCCTGGGCCGAGTTCGTGCCGTTCCTCGCGTTCGACGTGGAGATCCGCAAGGTCATCTGCTCGACGAACGCGATCGAGTCCGTCAACGCCCGGATCCGCAAAGCGGTCCGCGCCCGCGGGCACTTCCCCAACGAGCAGGCCGCGCTCAAGTGCGTGTACATGGCGTTGATGAGTCTGGACCCGACCGGCAACGGCCGCCGCCGGTGGACCATCCGGTGGAAGGCACCTCTCAACGCGTTCCAGATCGCCTTCGAGGGCCGGCTCACCCCGGCCAACCTCTGACCACTTCAACAACCAAGATCAGCCGTTAACTTGACACTCCCGGACGGCCACCTGATCACTCTGTGAGGAAGAGACGAATCTTCTCGGGGAGGTTCAGGTGGCCGTTGTTCGTAGTGTCGGGCAGGTCGGTGGTGGTGACCAGGGTGAACTTCGCCGGTTTAGTACTGCAACGGCGGGTCGTTGCTTCGGCTGCTGATCGTTCGTTGGTTGGCTGTGGTGGATGCGCAAGTGGTCGGGTCGTGGGATGCCGGGTTGGAGGAGTTGTTCTTCCGGTTCGCGCATCGGTTTGAGCGGGTGGAGCCCCGGCGGCGGGCGTGGGCGTATGCGCGGGGGTTGTTGGCGCCGTTGGAGCGGCGGAACGGGTGGACTCTCGCGGAGCAGGCTGGGCATGTGTCGCCGGACGGGTTGCGGGGCATGCTGTGCAGCGCGGCGTGGGACCGGGACGCGGTCCGCGATGACGTGCGCGACTACGTCGTGGAGCGGATCGGCGATCCGGCCGGGGTGCTTGTCGCCGATGAGACCGGGTTCATCAAGAAGGGCCGCGCCTCGGCGGGAGTCCAGAGGCAGTACTCGGGCACGGCGGGCAAGACCGAGAACTGTCAGATCGGCACGTTCCTGTGCTACGCCACGGCGCGGGGTCGGGCGTTGATCGACCGGGAGTTGTACCTGCCGAAGTCGTGGACCGATGACCGGGACCGGTGCCGGGCGGCGGCGATCCCGGAAGAGGTGGAGTTCGCCACGAAGCCGCGGCAGGCACAGGCCATGGTGGAGCGGGCGATCGAGGCGCGGGTGCCGTTCTCGTGGTTCACGGCGGATGAGGCCTACGGGCAGAACCCGGGCCTGCGGGGCTGGCTGGAGGATCAGGACATCGCCTATGTGATGGCCACCCGCTGTGACGACGAGGTGCCCTCCGGACTGCACACCACCCTGCGTGTCGATGAGTTGGTCGCGAGGGTGCGTGCGGGCGCGTGGCAGCGCCTGTCGTGCGGCGATGGCGCGCGCGGGCCACGCCGCTACGACTGGGCCCGGGTACCGATCCGGCGCACCTTCGCCCACGGCCGCCGCGGCTGGGTCCTCGCCCGACGCTCGATCAGCGACCCTGACGAGATCGCCTACTACGTCTGCTTCGGCCGACGCGGCACCCGACTGCGTGAGTTGGTGCGGGTCGCCGGCGGTCGTTGGTCGGTGGAGGAGTCGTTCCAGACCGCGAAGAACGAGGTCGGCCTGGACCAGTACCAGGTCCGCCGCTACGACGCCTGGTACGCCCACATCACCCTCGCGATGGCCGCCGCCGCGTTCCTCGTCGTCACCCGCGCCGCCGAGGCCGCAAAGGGGGCACCACCCCAAGCGAGCGCAGCCTGATCCCGCTGAGCGGCAACGAGGTCCGCCGCCTGTTCGCCTACCTCGTCCTCATCGGGCGTACCGCAGCTGATCACGTGCTGCACTGGTCAACCTGGCGCCGCCGTCGGCAAGCTCAAGCGAAAGCCTCCCACTACCGCAAACGATTCGAACCGCCATAAGTCACGACCCGCCGTTGCAGTATTAGGGGCGAGGTGTACGACTGTTTCGACCGGCGGGCAGACGCGTTGTTCGATCTGGTCGATGGGATCTGCGCGCCGGTCACGGTGGCTGGGGTGGCCTATGTGAGCTTGGCGCCGGGTGCCCGGCGGGGGCACGACGCCGGGTACGGGGCGTTGTCCGCAGGTCGGATCGACGAGGATCTGCTGCGTGATGTGCTGCTGGCCCGGTTTCGGGCAGCGGGGTGGCGGCCGGATTTCGCGGTCGATGCTTCGGTGTGGGCGCGGTGCGATGCGGAGTGCTCGCCCGGGCGCGGGTTCTATCACCACCCGGCTCGGCATTCGGCGGGCCAGCCGATCGTGGCGGGCTGGTGTTACTCGTGGCTGGTCGGGTTGTCGACCGAGCATGATTCCTGGACAGCGCCGCTGGATGCCCGGCGCCTAGCGGTGTCGGACAACCCGAATATGGTGGCGGCCGGGCAGGTTCGGGCGGTCCTGTCCCGGCTCGGGCCGCTGGAGCAGCCGCGTTGGTCGCCTTCGACGGCGGTTACGACCCGGTGCAGTTGACCGTCGAGCTCGCTGGGACCGGCGCGCAGATCGTGGTCCGGGTCCGCGACGACCGGGCGTTCTACGCCCGGCCGGTTCCCCGGGTCGGTGGGCGTGGTGGCGCGCCGCGCCGGCACGGCGCCAAGGTGTCCTGCGCCGATCCGGGCAGTTGGCCGGGCACAGATGCCCGGCTCGAGGTCGACGACGAGGTTTACGGCCGAGTGCAGGTGTCCGCGTGGCATCGGTTGCACCCGAAACAGCGCACCTACCGGGGAGCCGGGCGGTGCCTTGCGGATCGTCGAGGGCACCCTGATCCGGCTGCGGGTGTCGCGGCTGCCTGGCCGCCGGGACCGGGAGCCGAAGACGGTGTGGCTGTGGTGGCACGGCCCGATCTAGTCCGATCTGGACCTGGACCGGGTCTGGCGCTGCTATCTGCGCCGCTTCGATATCGAGCACACCTTCCGTTTCGCCAAGCAGGTCCTGGGCTGGACCGTGCCGAAACTGCGCACACCGCAGCAGGCCGACCGGTGGACCTGGCTGATCCTGGCCGCCTGGCCCAGCTACGCCTGGCCCGCTTCCTGGTCGCCGATCACCGGTTGCCCTGGCAGCGGCCGCAGCCGGTCGGCGCGTTCACGCCTGGCCGGGTCCGTCGAGGTTTCGGTCATCTACTGCCAGCCATCGGCACTCCGGCCAGTGCACCGAAACCCACCCAACCCAGCCCCGGACGTCCGAAAGGCTCCCGATCCACGCCCGCCCCACACCATCCCGCGACCAAGAAGTCCCAGGTCAAGACCCCAAACGGCGAAACCGACGCTAACCGGAAGGCTAAGGCGCGGCGATGGTTCGCAGCAGCCCAGCGATCTCGTCGAAGTGGTCGGCGACGAAGAAATGGCCGCCCGGCATCGAACGGACTTCGGCGGACCCGTCGGTGTGCCGCTCCCAGACGCTCGCCTCCTCGGCGGTCACCATCGGGTCCTCGGTGCCGGTGAGCACCGTGACCGGGGCGTGCACCACCCGGCCGGGCTGGTGGCGATACGTCTCCACGGCTCGGTAGTCACCGCGTACGGCCGGAAGAATCAATCGCAGAGTCTCCGGGTCGGACAGGACACTCGCGTCGGTGCCGCTGAGCGCCCGCACCTGCGCGACGAGCCCGGCCGGTGGCAACCGATGGAACTGGTCGTCCCGGTAGCGCGACGGCGCCCGGCGGCCCGACACCACCAGGCGTACCGGCGGCGCGATGCCGTTGTCCTGCATGAGGAGGGCGATCTCATACGCGAGGAGCGCCCCCATGCTGTGCCCGAACAGGATCAGCGGCCGGTCGATCGACGGCCGCAGCGCCTCGAAGCACTGCCGCGCGAGCTCGGTGAGGGACGTGACGAGCGGCTCCCGATAGCGGTCCTGCCGCCCCGGGTACTGGGCGGCCAGAACCTCGATGCCGGGGGCCAGCGCCCGGGCGAGCGGGTGGTAGAAGCTCGCCGAGCCGCCGGCGTGCGGCAGGCAGGCGAGCCGGACGGGCGCTCCCGGTGCCGGCCGGAAGGTGCGCCACCACGCCGGGACGACCTGCGGTGCTGCGGACATGAACCCTCGTCTCCTCTACAGCGTGCGTGCCAGTTCGACCGCGCCGGCCAGCGATGACAGTCCACCGAGGGCGGCGGCGCGTACGGGCAACGGTTCCTGGCCGGGGCGGATCAGCCCGGCGACATGGCCGTTCAGGGCCGGTATCGCACCGGGGACCCCGGCGAGGAAGCCGCCCCCGACGACCACCAGACGCGGGTGCAGCAGTTCCGCCACGCTGACGATCGCCGTGGCCAGCGCGCGGTAGGCCGCGCCGAGCGCCGTGATCGCCCAGGGGGCCGTGGCGGCCGCCCGGCACAGTTCCTCGTACGTGACGGGCAGCCCCCGCGCGCGTGCGGCCCGGTCGAGGATCGCCGGGCCGGAGGCGACCGCCTGCAGGCAGCCGCCGCGGCCGCACCGGCAGCCCTCCCCTGCGCCGACGGCGATGTGCCCGATCTCGAAGGATCCCCGGCCGGGCCCCGGGCACAGCTCGCCGCCGAAGACGAAGCCACCCCCGACGCCGGTTCCGACGCCGAGGTACAGCAGGTCGGTGACGCCTGCCGCGCGGGCCTCGGCGAGCGCACCGAGGTCCCCGTCGTCGGCCCAGGCGACCGGGACGGGCCCGAAGAGCGCACCGAACACCTCCCCGGCCGGCAGCCCGATCCACGATGGACGGCTTGGCCACGCGCTGACCCGGCCGGCGGCGTCCACCGTCGCGGGCAGGGCCACCCCGGCCGCCCGCAATGGCAGGCCGACCTCGGCCACCCGCTCGGCGAGCAGTGCGAGATCCCGGCCGGCGTCGTGTCCCGGCACCCAGCGGAACGCGGATTCGTGCACGCGGCGGTGCCGGTCCTCGGCTCGCAGGGCGACCTTCGTACCACCGATGTCGACACCCAGGTCGTACACCGGCCCGGTCAGCGGGCCGGCACCGGCGGGCACAGCGCCAGGAGGTCGGCGGGCTTGTGCAGGACGACGTCGGGGCGGGCGGCAAACAGCTCGTCCTCCTCGGGTTGCGCCCACACCGCCGCGACGGCACTGACCCGGGCTCCGTGCGCGCTGAGCAGGTCGGTCGGCGCGTCGCCGACCATGACGGCTTCGCCGGCCGGTACGCCGAGCAGCTCCAGCGCCCGCAGCACGATGTCCGGTGCGGGCTTGGGCCGGGCGACCTCGTCGGAGCCGACGACGTGGGCGAAGTACGGCAACAGGCCGAGCGTGTCGAGCAGGGACCGCGCCCGTTCGCCGCTCTTGCCGGTGGCGATGGCGAGCAGCAACCCGCGCTCACGCAGCACCGACAGCAGGTCCACGACGCCGTCGAACACGGTGACGCGGTGGGCGAGCCGGTAGCTCTCCCGGACGAAGGGCTCCTCCATGGCCAGCGGCAGGCGCATCTCCCTCATGATGTCCGGGAAGTAGCGGCCGAGGTGCCGCCGGTACTCCGCGAAGGGTGCCGGGCCGGGCCCGACGACCTCGGCGTACGCGATGGCGAACGCCTCGCTCATCACCGCGAAGCTGTCCACGACGACCCCGTCGAGGTCGAAGATCACCGCGCGCCGCAGCGGCACGGCGACGCCGGTCCCGATGGGTTCGGTCAAGGGATTGGTCATGAGTGCCCTCCCTGGTCCCGGCGGCGCGGTCACCTGGCGTGCGGCGCCCCGGTCGCCGGAGGTCATCCGGCGACCGGGTGCGCGGACTGGTAGAACCTGTCGATAAGCCCGACGGTCAATCGGGCGTCAGCGATGGCGGTGCCGCGGTTTCCCGGATCGGCCAGGCTCGTGGCCAGACCGTCCAGCTGGGTCCTGTACTCGGCGCCGACGGGATCGGCGGGTACAGGCAACAGGGTGGTGGCGCCCACCCTGGTCACGGTGAGTTCGGATTCCGGCAGGCGGTTCGGGCTGAAGCCGAAGGTGCAGCGCAGGCAGGCGACGCCCTCACTGCCCTCGATCCGCAGCATGGACACGTCCCGCTCGTCGTGGGAGGCCCAGCTCGTACGCAGCGACACCGACACGCCGTCCTGGCGTACGAGAAAGCCCCGGGCCGTGTCCTCGACGTCGCCGCACCCGTCGGCCGGATCGCCGTCCCGGCGCCAGGCCGCGTTCCAGCCGCCGGCCCGGACGAAGTCGTCGGACGTGACGCCGACGACCTGCCGGCTCTCGGCCGGGCCGATCAGCGAGTTGAGCGTGTCGAGCAGGTGCCAGCCGAGGTCGACCAGCGCACCGCCGCCGGCCATGCTGAGCCGCGTGAACCACCCGCCGGGCCGCGGAATCCCCCGGGACCGGGTCCACGCCAGCTCGGCGTGCTGGATCCGGCCCAGGGTGGGCACCACCCGGCGCAGGGCGGTGACGTCGGCCCGGTGCCGGGCGGCGCTGCCGGCCAGCAGGGTGGCGCCCGCCGCGCGTTCGGCGCCGGCCAGTTCGGCCGCTTCCTCGAGCGTCAGGCACACCGGCTTCTCGAGGAAGACGGAGATGCCCCGGCGCAGCAATCGGGCGGCGGTCTCGGCGTGCAGGTGGTTGGGTACCGCCACCACGGCGAGGTCGATGTCGTACGGGTCAAGGGCATCAACGTCCGGGACCGTCCGCACGCCGGTCTCCAGCGTCGCCGCCTCGCGTGCCCGGGGATCCGGTTCGGCCGCCGCGACGACCTCGAAGGCGTCGTGCTCCCCGAGCAGCCGCAGCCAGAGCTCCCGGCCCGCCCAGCCGAGGCCGGCGACCGCCACCCGGATCGTCATGCGGCGGTCACCGCACCGGCGATGATCTCGACGGTGGCGTGCAGGGCCTCCGGCTCGGCCAGCAGGGTCCGGTGGTGCAGCCAGATGCCGTCGGTGCTGATCGCCTCGGTGTGCGGGCAGCGCTCGGCGATCTGCTCGACGGTCTCGGCCGGCCGCGCGCCGTCCCAGAACGCGTCGGTGCGGTAGATCGCCCGGAAGGTGGCGAAGGCCGGCAGCCCGGCCGCGACGAGGCGGTCGACCAGATCGTTGCGCGCCTGCTCGCCGAGGCCCGGTACCCGGAACATCGCCATGTAGTGGGTCTTGCGCTCGGCGCGCGGGTCACCGCTCTGCGGCACCACACCGGGGATCCCGGCGAGCAGCCCGGACAGCAGCGCCCAGCGCTCGTCGCGGACCGCGTTCTGGGCGTCGAGCCGGCGCAGCTGTGCGCGCAGCACGGCCGCCGCGAACTCGCCGAGCCGCAGGTTCGACCCGCTGACCTTGTGCATGTAGTGCCGGTCGGTGCGGGGCCGTCCGCAACTGTGGCGCAGGAACGCGTTCTCGAACATCTCCTCGTCGGGCAGCAGGAGGGCACCGCCCTCGCCGGCCGTCATGAGCTTGCCGTTCTGGAAGCTGAAGGCCGCGATCGTGCCGAACTCGCCGATGCGCTTGCCCTGCCAGCGGGCGCCCTGCGCGTGCGCGGCGTCCTGCAGCAGCGCCACGCCGTTGTCGGCGGCCAGCTTGGCGAGCGCGTCCATGTCGGCCACCAGCCCGGCCATGTGGACCGGCATGATGACCCGGGTCCGCGGCGTCACGGCGGCCGCGGTGGCGGCGACGTCGATGTTGTACGTCTCGAGGTCCACATCGACCGGTACGGCGACCGCGCCCAGCCGCTGCGCCGCCTGCGACGACGAGATGAAGGTGAACGCCGGGACGATGACCTCGCTGCCCGGCCCGGCGCCGAGGCACTGCAGGGCCAGTTCGAGGGCGTGGGTGCCGTTGGTGACCGCCAGGGCGTGCGGGGCGCCGTGGAACTCGGCGAACTCCCGCTCGAACGACTCCACCTCGGTGCCGCCCATCCGCCACCACTGACCCTGTTCCAGGGCCCGGATCAGCGCGGTGCGCTCCTCGTCGTCGTACTGCGGCCATTGCGGGAAGACGGGTGCTTTGCCGATGGCGTCCATGTCTCTCCGAAGCTCGCCGGGACTGAGGGGGGACTCGCTCAGGTTATGAGCGGCGGCCGGGGGCGTCGTATACCCCGACCTGCTAGTCATGGCCGGAGCAGGCGGGCGGCGTGCCGGGCGACTTCGAGCGCCTGGGACGGGTTGAGGCGGGGGTCGCAAGCCGTGCGGTAACGCCGCGGGATGTCGTGCTCCGCGAGGCCGTCCGTGCCGCCGACGCACTCGGTGACGTCGTCGCCGGTGAGTTCGAGATGCAGGCCGCCGGGGTGGGTGCCGAGATCCCGGTGCACCTCGAAGAAGCCGTCCAGTTCGTCGGCGATCCGGCCCAGGCTGCGGGTCTTGAAGCCGCTCGGGAGCAGATGGGTGTTGCCGTGCATGGGGTCGCACTGCCACACCACGGTATGGCCGGCGGCGGTGACCTTCTCCACGATGGGCGGCAGCACGTCGCGGACGCGGTCGTGGCCCATCCGGCTGATCAGGGTGAGGCGGCCGGGCTCGCGTTGCGGGTCGAGCCGCTGGGCGTACTCGACGGCTTCCTCGGGGATGGTGGTGGGGCCGATCTTGAGGCCGATCGGGTTGGCGAGCAGCGCGGCGAGGGCGATGTGCGCGCCGTCGAGCGCCCGGGTCCGCTCGCCGATCCACAGGAAGTGGGCGATGCCGCTGAGCACGCTGGATCCGTACGCCGTGAGCCCGGCCGCCTCGTAGTCCAGCAGCAGCGCCTCGTGGCTGACGTACGTCCCGGCGTGCGCGGCCCGGATGACGTCCATGGTCCGCGCCGCGTGGATCCGGGCGCGCCGCATCCGCCCCGGATCCGGGGTGCGCGCCGCCGCGGCGGCGGTCCGGCCGTTGATGATGTCGCCCCGGTACACGGGCAGGCCGTCCGCGTCAACGTACGCGGAACGCGGCTTGGCGTACTGGCCGGCGGCCCGGGCAAGGCGTACGACCGGCCGGTCGCCGGCGGTGGCGAGAAGGGCGGCCATGCGGTGCAGGAGGGCCACGTTTCCCCGTACGTGCGTGGCGGTGTTGTCGGTGAAGGTCTCCGCGCAGTCGCCGCCCTGCAGCAGGAAGCTCTGGCCCCGGGCGACGGCCGCGAGTCGCTGCCGCAGCCGGGCCATCTCCCCAGGCCGCACGATGGCCGGCAGGGTACGCAGGGAGGCGGTCACGGCGGCGGCGCGTTTGCGGTCGGGCCACTCCGGCTGCTGGGCCGCGGGCAGGGTCAGCGCGGCGCGTACAGGGGCACTGTGATCCCGGCCGATCCGGCGGCTCACCGGGTCCCCGCGGGTTCGGCGGTGTCCGCGACCAGGGCGTCCAGCGGTTGCCGCGGCATCTCGCCGAGCACCTGCCGGACGGCTTCGGCATCGACCCCGGCGACCAGGGCGGGACCGCCGTCGCCGTCGAGGACGAAGCTCAGCCCGCCGGCCGACTTCTTGTCGTGGCGCATGATGCTGATCAGCTCCTCGGCGGCGACGCCCTCCGGCAGGGCCGCGGGCAGGTCGTAGCGGCGTACCACCGCCTCGTGCTCGGCGGCCCGCTCCGCCCCGATCCGGCCCAGCGCGTGGGCGAGCCGGCCGGCGAAGACGGTACCCACCGCGACCGCTTCGCCGTGGTACAGCCGGAAATCGGTCGCGATCTCCAGCGCGTGCCCGAGCGTGTGCCCGTAGTTGAGGATGTGCCGCAGCCCGGTGTCCCGCTCGTCCCGGGAGACGACGTCCGCCTTCAGCGCGACGCTGGCGGCGATCTGCTGCTCGGTGGTCAGGCCGCTCAGATCGCCGGCCCCGATGAAGTGGCACCGGGCGATCTCGCCGAGCCCGTTGCGCCGTTGCCGGTGCGGCAGCGTGCTCAGGTATTCGGTATCGCACAGGACCGCAGCCGGCTGCCAGTACGCCCCGACGAGGTTCTTGCCGGCCGGCAGGTTGACCGCGGTCTTGCCGCCGACGCTGGCGTCGACCTGGGCGAGCAGCGTGGTCGGGACGTGGATGACCGCGACGCCGCGGTGGTAGAGGGCGGCGGCGAGCCCGGTCACGTCGGTCGTGGTGCCGCCGCCGCACGCGACGACCACGTCCGCGCGGCCCAGCCCGAAGGCGGCGAACCGCGCGCAGAAATCCTCCACGGTGGCGAGCGTCTTGGCGTGTTCCCCGTCGTGGGCCGGGACCACCGTCGAGGGGACCCCGGGATCCGGCACCCACGGCCGGGGGCGGGCCGAGACCACCACGGCCCGGCGGGCGCCGAGCCGTTCGACGATCCCCGGCAGCAGTTGGCGCACGCCGACGCCGATGACCACTTCGTACGGACGATCGCCGGCGCGCACCTCGACGGTCGTGGGCATCTCGATCCTTCCGGTCGGCGGAGGTTCAGTGCGAGGTGCCGAGGGCCCGGCGTACCAGGTCGGCGACGTCCATCTCGTCGATGAGGTCGTCCTCGGCCGGCGGGGAGTCCGGTTCGTCGGCCGGGGTGCCCGAGGCCAGGGCGATGAGCGTGTCGAGCACACCGGCCTGAGCGAACCGGTCGAGCGGCACCACGGCGAGCACGCGCCGCAGGGTGGCCTCGTCCGCCTCGGGCGGGGCGGGTTCGCTGAGCAGTTCGTCGCGCAGGTGCCCGACCAGCGCGGCCGGGGTCGGGTAGTCGAAGATCAATGTCGACGGCAGCCGCAGCCCGGTCGCAGTGTTGAGGCTGTTGCGCAGGTTGACGGCGGCCAGCGAGTCGAATCCGGCGTCCTGGAAAGGCTGCTCGGCGGCCACCGCGTCGCCGCTGCTGTGCCCGAGCACCGCGGCGGCATGCCCACGCACCAGCCGCAGCAGAATCCGGTCCCGCTCGCCCTCGGGTGCGGCGTGCAGCGAATCCACCAGCGTGCCGTCGGGTCCCCCGGCCGGCGCGGCGGACTCCTGGGCGGTCAGTGCGACCCGGGCCTCGGGCAGGGAGTCGAACAGCCGGGTCGGCCGCACCGAGGTGAACGCCGGGATGAACGCCGACCAGTCGACACCGGCCACCGTTACCGTGGTCTCGTCGGCGCCGGTGGCCCGGGCCAGTGATTCCATGGCGAGCGTGATGGTCAGCGGCAGCACACCCCGGCGGCGCAGCTGGGCGACCGCCGTCTCGTCGGCACCGATGCCGATCTGCTCCAGCACGCCCCACGCGACCGAGGTGGCGCGCAGGCCCCGCGCACGGCGGGCTTCCACGAGCGCGTCGAGGGTGGCGTTGGCGGCCGCGGACAGGCCCTGGCCGCCGCCACCCCAGACCCCGGCGATCGAGGTGAACGCGACGAACGCGTCGAGCGGGACGCCGGCCAGCGCTTCGTCCAGCCACACGGCCGGATCCACCTTGGCCGCGAACATCCGGGCCACCTCGGCCTCGCTCGTATCGGCGACGGCGCCGTTCCACCACTGGTCGGCCGCGTGCACCACGGCGGTGAGCGGCAGATCCGCCGAGACCGACACCAGCCGCAGGATCTCGTCCCGGTCGCCACCGTCGCAGACCTCGACCGGGACGCCGGTCCCGGCCAGGTCGGCGCGCAACTGCTCGGCGGCGTCGAGCGGGTCGCCGCCGCCGGTGGTGGTGGTGACGACTAGCCGCTGCGCACCGGCGTCGGCGAGCCAGCGGCAGGCGTACCGGCCCAGGCCGTCGTCGCCGCCGGTGACCAGCACGGTTCCGCGCGGCTGCCAGCCGTCGGAGGCCGAGACCGGGGCGGCGGCGCGCACGAGCCGCCGGGCGTACGTGCCGGAGCGCCGGACCGCGATCTGGTCCTCCCCGGAGGCGCCGGTCAGCGCGGCGAGCACCCGCGGGACCGTACGCCGATCGTCCGCACCGGGCAGGTCGACCAGGCCGCCCCACCGGTCGGGGTGTTCCAGCGCCACGACCATCCCGAGACCCCACAGCGCGGCCTGGTGCGGCGCGGTGACCGCGTCCCGGATGCCGACGTCCACCGCACCGCGGGTCAGCATCCACAGTGGTGCCGTGAGGCCGGCGTCGCCGAGCGCCTTGACGAGGTTCACCGCCGGGGCGACCGGTTCGGTCCCGCCCCCGAGCGCGAGCAGCGACAGAACCCCGGCGAACTCCCGGTCGTCGCCGATGGCCGGGGCGGTCCCGTCGTCCGAGCGTACGGTCACAGTGTTGAGGCCTTGGGCAGTGAGTTCCGCGACGAACCCGTCGACCACATCGCCGGTGGGGGCGACCACGAGCCAGCGTCCGGCCGGCACCCCCGCCGCGTCGTTGTCGAACTGCTGCCAGGACGCCCGGTAGCGGAGCCCCTCGATCGCGGTGGCGGACTCCCGCCGCGCCCGCCACCGGGCCAGCAGCGGCAGCACCCGGCCGAGGCTCTCGAGATCGGTGGGGTCGCCGGCGCCGAGCACCTCGGCCAGGGCCCGCGGATCCGCGTCGCGCACCGCCGCCCACACCTCGGCGGCGTCGTCCGCGGCGGTGACCTCGTCGCCACCGGCGGGCTCCCGCAGCCAGTACGCCTGCCGGTCGAACGCGTACACCGGCAGATCCACCCAGCCGTCCGCGGCGGGCAGCACGGCCGGCCAGCGCGGCGTGATCCCGGCGACGCTCAGTTCGGCGATCGAGGTGATCAGCCGCCGCATCCCGCCGTCGTCGCGCCGCAGCGACCCGGTGGCCGACACGTTCCGCCCGGCCGCCTCGGCACACTCGGTCACCGGCTGGACGAGGACCGGGTGCGGGCTCATCTCGACGAAGAAGCCGAAGCCCTCCTCGACGAGCGCGGTGACCGCCGGTCCGAAGTTCACCCGGCCGCGCAGATTGCGGTACCAGTAGTCGCCGTCGAGTTCACCGGCGTCGCGGATCCAGTCGCCGGTGAGCGTCGACCGCATCGGGATCGCGGGGGCCTGGGAGCGCACGTCGCCGAACGCCTCGGCGAGCGCGTCCCGCACCGCTTCCACGTGCCGGGTGTGCGAGGCGTAGTCGACGGCGACCCGGCGGACGCGGACGCCGTCGGCGGTCATCCGTTCCAGCGCGGAGTCCAGCTGTTCGGGCTCCCCGGCGATAACCACCGACGCCGGGCTGTTCACCACGGCGACCTCCACCGAGTCCGCCCACGGCAGCAGGCGCTCACCGGCCTCCGCCTTGGTCAGGACCGCCGACGCCATCCCGCCGCCCCCGGCCAGCTTGGCCGCGATGACCCGGCTGCGCAGGGCGACCACCCGGGCCGCGTCGTCCAGCGACAGCGCCCCGGCCACGCAGGCCGCGGCGATCTCGCCCTGGGAGTGACCGATCACCGCGTCCGGCACCACACCGGCCGAGGACCACACCGCAGCCAGGCTCACCATCACGGTGAACGTGGCGACCTGCACCACGTCGACGCGCTCGAGCATGGCCGGTTCGGCGTCGCCGCGCAGCACTTCGAGCAACGGCCAGTCGAGCCACGGCTGGAAGGCCCGCACGCAGTCGGCGACCCGGGCGGCGAAGACCGGCGACTCCGCGAGCAGGCCCCGGCCCATCCCCGCCCACTGCGCACCCTGGCCGGGGAACACCCAGGCCAACTTGCCGGCGCCCGCGGTACCCGAGACCAGCCGGGGATCACATTCGCCCCGGGCCAGGGCGTGCAGGGCGGGCAGCGCCTCGCCGGCCGTGCCGGTGACGACGACGGCCCGTTCGCCGAGCACCGCGCGGCGGGTGGCGAGCGCGGCCGCGACCGGTGCCAGCGGCACGTCCGGGTCCGCGGTCAGCATCGCCGCCAGGCAGGTGGCCTGGGCCGTCAGGGACGCCGGGGTTTTCGCGCTGAGCGTGAGGGCGACGACGCCGGGTCCGCCGGTCGGGGCCGGGTCCTCGCCGGGGGCTTCCTCGATCACGAGGTGGGCGTTGGTTCCGCTCGCCCCGAAGGAGGAGATGCCCGCGCGGCGGGGTTTGCCGGGCGTACGCGGCCAGTCCCGCTCCTCGGCGAGCACGCGTACCGTCCCGGCCGACCAGTCGACCTGGGAGGTCGGCTCCCCGGTGTGCAGCGACGCCGGGAGTACCCCGTGCCGCAGCGCCTCCACCATCTTGATGACCCCGGCCACGCCGGCCGCCGCCTGGGTGTGGCCGATGTTCGACTTCAGCGACCCCAGCCACAGCGGGCGATCCGGATCCCGGCCCTTGCCGTACGTGGCCATCAGCGCCTGGATCTCGATCGGGTCGCCGAGGACCGTGCCGGTGCCGTGTCCCTCCACCACGTCCACGTCGGCGGCGGCCAGCCCGGCCTCGGCCAGTGCCCGCCGGATGACGCGCTGCTGGGCCGGGCCGCTGGGGGCGGTGAGCCCGTTCGAGGCGCCGTCCTGGTTGACGGCACTGCCGCGCAGCACGGCCAGCACCCGATGGCCGTTGCGGCGGGCGTCCGACAGCCGTTCCAGAACCACCATCCCGGCGCCCTCGGCCCAGCCGGTGCCGTCCGCGTCCGACGAGTACGACTTGCAACGACCGTCCGCCGATAGCCCGCGCTGACGGGAGAATTCCAGGAACGCGTCGGGGCTCGCCATCACGGTCGCCCCGCCGGCCAGCGCCATCGAGCACTCGCCACCCCGCAGCGCCCGTGCGGCCAGATGGATCGCCACCAGCGACGACGAGCACGCCGTGTCGACGGTCACCGCCGGGCCCTCGAAGCCGAACACGTACGACACCCGGCCGGACGCCACGCTGGCGGCCGTCCCGGTCATCACGTAGCCCTGCACGTCCTCGGGCACCTGCCGCAGCCGGGTCACGTAATCGTGGTGCACGATGCCGGTGTAGACCCCGACGTCCCGGCCGCGCAGCGACAGCGGGTCGATCCCGGCGCGTTCGAACGCCTCCCACGATGTCTCCAGCAACAGCCGCTGCTGCGGGTCCATGGCCAGTGCTTCCCGTGGCGAGATCCCGAAGAGGGCGGCGTCGAACCGGTCGGCGTCGTGCAGGAAGCCGCCCGCGCGGGTATACAAGGTGCCGGGATGGGCGGGGTCCGGGTGGTAGAGCCGGTCGACGTCCCAGTCCCGGTCGGCCGGGAACCCGGTGATGGCGTCACGCCGCTCGGCGACCAGTGACCACAGTGCTTCCGGGCTGTCCGCCCCGCCCGGGAACCGGCCGCTCGTCGCGATGATGGCGATCGGCTCGTCGGCGCCGGGGATCACGGGAACGCCGGATCCGGCGTCGGCGTCGGCTTCCGCATCGCCGCGCAGGGCGGTGCCCAGGTGGGCGGCGAGGGCTTCGGTGGTCGGGTGGTCGAAGGCGATGGTGACCGGCATCTCGACGCCGGTGAGGTCGCGCAGGCGGTTGCGCAGCCGGACGGCACCCAGCGAGTCGAGGCCCAGATCCTTGAAGGACATCCGCTCGTCGAGGACGGTGTCCGGGCGGTGGCCGAGGGCGACCAGGGCACTCTCCCGGACGAGATCGGTCAGATCGGTGAGGCCGCGAACGGCTGCCGGGGTGACCGGGGCGGTGACCGGGAGCGGCGCGGGCTCGTCCGGCTGGGCGCCGATCCAGAAGCGCTGGTGCTCGAAGGCGTACGTGGGCAGTTCGGTACCGAGCGGCGCCCGGCCGGAGCGACCGAGGATGGCGGGCCAGTCGGCGCCGATTCCGCGTACGTGCAGGCCCGCGACGGCGGTACGGACGGCGAGCGTCTCGTCCGGGCCGGACGGCAGCAGGGGCAGGCAGGCGTCCGCCGGCAGGCCCGGTGCCTCGAGCAGCATGCCAGTGAGCGCATTGCCCGGTCCCGCCTCGAGGAACGTCGTGGCGCCCTCGGCCCGCAGGACGGCCACCGCGTCGCCGAACCGGACGGCGTGCCGCAGCTGCCGCACCCAGTAGCCGGCGGTGCTCATCTCCCCGCCGGCGTCGAGCCGCCCGGTCAGGGTGGACACGATCGGCACGGTGGCGGGCCGGTAGGTCAGGCCCGCGGCGACCGCCCCGAACTCGTCGAGCACCGGATCCATCAGCGCCGAGTGGAACGCGTGGCTGACGCTCAGCCGGCGCGTCTTGTGGCCGTCGCGGTGCAGCCGGTCGGCGATCGCGTCGACCGCCGCCTGCTCGCCGGCGAGCACCAGCGAGTCGTGGCTGTTCACGGCGGCCACGCCGACGCTGCCCGGCGCGTCCCGCAACAGGGCGGCGACCTGCTCCGGAGTCGCCCGGACGGCGGTCATCGCCCCGCCGGCGGGCAGGGCGTCCATGAGCCGGGCCCGCGCCGCCACCAGCCGGGCGGCCTGGCTCAGGTCGAGGATCCCGGCCACGTGCGCCGCGGCGATCTCCCCGATCGAATGCCCGGCGAGCAGCGCGGGCCGGATGCCCCACGCGACGAGCAGCCGGTGCAGCGCGGTCTCCAAGGCGAACAGCGCGGGCTGGGTGTAGAGCGTACGGTCAAGCAACGCCGCGCCGGGTGTGCCGGGCGCCGCGGCCAGAACCTCGGCCAGCGGGCGTGGCCAGTGACCGCCGAGGTGCCGTTCGAGCTCGGCGATCGCCGCCGTGAAGGCTTCCCGGAACACCGGTTCGCCGCGGCCGAGTTCGGCGCCCATGCCGGCCCGCTGGCTGCCCTGCCCGGTGAACACCACGGCGAGGCTGCCCTCCACGGTGGTTCCGGTGACCGCAGCGGCGCCGGGCGTACCGCGTTCGAGGTCGCGCAGTTCCGCGGTCAGGTGCTCGCGATCGGTCGCCAGGATCACCGCCCGCCGACCGAGGTGGGCGCGGGCGGTCGCGAGGGCGTGGGCGACGTCGCCCGGACGGGTGTCCGGGGCCGCGGCGAGGAAATCGGCGATCCGCGCGGCCTGGCCGGGGAGTCCCGACACGGTACGCGCCGACAGGAGCACGGGCACGACGGCCGGTTCGGGCATTTGCTCCGGCGCGGGCTCCGGTGCCGGTCCGGCTTCGAGGATCACGTGGGCGTTGGTGCCGCCGATGCCGAACGACGACACACCGGCGCGGCGGGGACGTCCGGCGTCCGGCCAGTCGCGGGGTTCGGTGAGCAGGCGTACGGTCCCGGCCGACCAGTCGATGTGCGACGACGGGCGGTCGACGTGCAGGGTGGCGGGCAGCGTGCCGTGCCGCATCGCCATCACCATCTTGATGACCCCGGCCGCACCCGCCGCCGCCTGGGTGTGACCGAGGTTCGACTTGACCGACCCCAGCCACAGCGGCCGCTCGGGGTCGCGGTCCCGGCCGTACGTCTCGATCAGTGCCTGGGCCTCGATCGGGTCGCCAAGAGTGGTTCCAGTGCCGTGTGCCTCGACGGCATCCACATCGGACGGACCGAGGCCCGCTCCGGCGAGGGCGGTGGTGATGACCCGTTGCTGGGCGGGCCCGCTCGGCGCGGTCAGGCCGTTCGACGCGCCGTCGGAGTTCACCGCCGACCCCCGGACAACGGCCAGCACCTGATGGCCGTTTCGGCGGGCGTCGGAGAGCCGCTCGACCAGCAGCAGGCCGGCGCCCTCGGACCAGCCGGTGCCGTCGGCCGCGTCGGCGAACGACTTGCACCGCCCGTCCGGGGCCAGGCCGCGCTGGCGGGAGAACTCGACGAACGTCTCGACCGTGCCGATGACCGTCACGCCACCGGCCAGCGCCAGCGAGCACTCCCCCTGCTGCAGCGCGCGCACGGCCAGGTGCAGGGCTACCAGCGAGGACGAGCACGCCGTGTCGACGGTGATCGCCGGGCCCTCGAAGCCGTAGTGGTACGCGATCCGGCCCGAGACGACGCTGCCGGAGTTGCCGGTGAGGCGGAAGCCCTCGGCACCGGTCGACCGGTGCGCCCGCATGCTGTAGTCGTGGCTGTTGACGCCCGCGAACACGCCGACGTCGCGGCCGTTCAGGCCGGCCGGGTCGATGCCCGCGCGTTCGAGCAGTTCCCAGGAGGTCTCCAGCAGGATGCGCTGCTGCGGATCCATGGCGAGCGCCTCGTTCGGCGAGATGCCGAAGAACGCAGCGTCGAAACCGGGGGCGTCGTCCAGGAAGGCACCGTGGCGAACGTACGTCGTACCGAAGTGGTCGGGGTCGGGGTGGAACAGACCGTCGGCCGGCCACCCCCGGTCGTCCGGGAAGCCGGTGACCGCGTCGGCGCCGTCGAGCACCAGCCGCCACAGGTCCTCGGGACTGTTGATCCCGGCCGGGAACCGGCAGGCCATGGCCACGATGGCGATCGGTTCGTCGGGGGCGGCCGGGGCGGCGCTCGGCGTGGTGTCGCGCCCGGTCAGCCGGTCCCGCAGGTACCCGGCCAGAGCGAGCGGACGCGGATAGTCGAACGCCACCGTGGCCCCGAGTTTGAGGCCGGTCTCGGCGGCGAGCCGGTTGCGCAACTCGATGGCGGTCAGCGAGTCGAGGCCGGTCTCCCGGAACGGCCGGTCGGCGGGCACCGACTCCGGGCCGTCGTGACCGAGGACCTCGGCCGTGTGCCGCCGCACCATTCGCAGGAGGGCGCCGGCCTCGTCCAGGCCTGCTGGCGGCTCGGCGGCCTCTCCTTTCCGCGCCAGCGGGCGGCTCGGCGGCACGAGGGCCGACAGCAGCGGCTTCTCTCGCACGCCGGCCAGGTCGAACCGGGTGGCGACGACGTCCGGTGGGGTGTCCCCGAGCAGCGCGGCGTCGAGCAGGGCCATGCCGTCGGCGGTGGAGAGGCCCAGCATGCCGCCGCGCCGGGTGCGGGAGTGGTCAGCGTCGCCCAGGTGCCGGGTCAGGCCGCCCGCCTCGGTCCAGAAGCCCCAGGCCACCGAGACCGCAGGGAGGCCGAGGCGGCGGCGTTCCCGGGCGAGGGCGTCGAGGCCGGCGTTGGCCGCCGCGTAGTTCGCCTGCCCCGGGTTGCCGAGCACACCAGCCGCCGAGGAGTAGAGCACGAACGCCGCGAGGTCGTGGCCGAGGGTCAACTCGTGCAGGTGCCGGGCCGCGTCCAGCTTGGGACGCAGCACGGTGTCGAGGCGATCAGCATCGAGCGTGGTGACGACGCCGTCGTCGAGGACCCCGGCGGAGTGCACGACGGCGGTCAGCGGGGCGGTGTCCGGGATGCCGGCCAGCAGCTCCCGGACCTGCTCGCGGTCGCCGACGTCGCACCGGGCAACCGTGACGGTGGCGCCGAGGGCGGCCAGTTCGTCGCGCAGCGTCCCGGCGGTGGGGGTGAGGCCACTACGCGAGGCGAGAAGCAGATGACGTACGCCGTACCGGGCCACCAGATGCCGGGCGGTGATCGCGCCGAGCAGCCCGGTGCCGCCGGTGATCAGGACGGTGCCGTCCGGGTCGAGCGGCCGCGCCGTGCGGGTGCCGCCCCGGGGTGTGCGGACCAGCCGGGGTACCTGCGCCCTTCCCTCGCGTACGCGGATCTGGGGTTCCCCGGTTGCCAGGGCATCGCCTTCCCGGCCGCGGGACTGCTCGTCGGTGGCGACCAGCACGATGCGGCCGGGGTGTTCCGACTGCGCCGAACGCACCAGCCCCCACACCGCGGAGGTGGCGACGTCGTCACTGTCGGAGGTGCGCACGACCAGCCGGCCGTCCGTCGCGTCGGGGCCGGTCAGCCAGGTTCGCAGGGTGGTGAGAACCTCGGCCAGAACCGTCCGGGGATCGTCGCCGGCGGGCACCTCGTAGTGGCGCGTACCAGGGATCGGGGCCGCCACCGGGGGCAACTCGATGTCGGTCCAGGCGGCGTGGAAGAGCGGGGGCCCGGCCGTGGGGGCCGTCGGCTCCGGTCCGGTCGTGACCGCCGCCGACAGCACGGGAGCCCCGGCCGGATCGGTGAGCAGCAGCCGGCGGCCATCCCCGTGAACCGTCAGCGCGGTGGCGCCGGTGGCGTGCAGAGCCACGCCGGTCCAGGTCAGCGGAGTCGTGCCGGGTTCGATGAGGGCGCGTACGGCCGCGTCGAGCAGTGCCGGGTGCAGTCCGTACCCGGCCGGTTCCCCGTCCAGCTCCACCTCACCGGCCTCGGGAAGGGACGGCGGGACGGGCTCGGCGGCGGCCGGGGTGAGCAGGCCGTGGGCGTGCCGGGTCCAGGGTTCGCCGGTCACCGGTCCGGCGGCGCGGGCCCAGATTTCGACGGTACGGTCGCCGTTCGGTCCGGGGCCGCCCACAGTCATCTGGACGTCGAGGGCGCCGTGCTCGGGAAGGACCATCGGCGTACCGGTGGCGAGGTCGGCGATGACCGGCGTTCCGGTCCGGTCCCCGGCATGGATCACCACGTCGAGCAGGGCCGAGGCGAGCAGCACGGTGGCGCCGTCCTCGCGGCGGGCGGTGATCCACGGGAACGACGACGCCGACCACCGTGCGACGGCCACCAACCCGCCGTCGCCGGACCAGTCCTCGCCCGGACGACCCTCGCCCGGACGGTCCAGGAGGGCGCCGAGCAGGGGGTGCCCGGGTTCGGTCAGGCCCAGGGGTCCGGCGCCGGGGCGGGTGGCGGTGGCCGGAAGCCAGTAGGCGCTGTGGTCGAAGGCGTACGGCGGCAACTCGGCCCGTCCCCGGGCGGGCGGCGACACGGCGGCCCAGTCCACGGCGATTCCCGTGACGAACAGGCGGCCCATCGAGGCCCCGAGACGCCGGAGTCCACCCTCACCGCGGCGCAGGGATTCGGTGACCACCACTTCGGCGCCGGCCGCCTCGGCGATCTCGGTCACCGGCTGCACGAGAACGGGATGGGCACTGGCCTCGATGAACGAGGTATGACCCCGGTCGATGAGGGCGGCGACGGCCGGGGCGAAACGCACCGGGTGACGCAGGTTGCGTACCCAGTAGTCGCCGTCGAGCTCACCCGCTTCGGTGATCCACTCGCCGGTGACCGTGGAGAGCAGCGGAATCCGGGGTGGCTCGGCGCGTACATCGGCCAGAGCGGCACCGAGCTCTCCGGCGATCAGCTCGACCTGGGCGGTGTGCGAGGCGTAGTCCACGGCGACACGGCGCACGCGCACCCCGTCGCCCTCCCACGCGGTCAGAACCTCCTCCAGCGCGGCCGGCGGCCCCGCGACGACCACCGACCCGGGACTGTTGACCGCGGCGATCGACACCCGGTCCCGGCCGGCAAGCCGCCCGGCGGCCTCCGCCTCGCTGAGCGCCACCGATGCCATGGCGCCGCCGCCCGCGAGTACGTCGCGGATGAGGGTTGCCCGGACGGCCACGACCCGCGCCGCGTCGGGCAGGGACAGGGCGCCCGCCACGTACGCGGCGGCGATCTCCCCCTGGGAATGGCCCACCACCGCCGACGGCTCGACGCCGGCCGACCGCCACACGGCCGCGAGCCCGGTCATCATCACGAAGGAGGCGATCTGGACGACGTCCACCCGCCCGGCGACGTCCTCGGGCCGCTCACCCAGCAACGCCCCGGTCAGCGGGAAGTCCGCGTACGGCTCGACGACGGCCGCGCAGGCCCGTACGTGCGCGGCGAAGACCGGTGAGGCGTCGAGCAGGTCGCGGCCCATCCCGGACCATTGCGCGCCCTGCCCCGGGAAGACGAAGACCACCGGGCCCGGACGAACGGATCCTACGATGATCCCGGACCCGCCGCGGCCCTGTTCGACGGTACGCAGCAACCTGACCGCCTCAGCGCCGGACTCCGCCACGACCACCGCGCGCTCGTCGAACGACGCCCGCGAGCGAAGGGCGGCCGCCACGTCCGCCAAGGTGTCGTTCCCGGCCTCGACGAACGCCGCGAGCCGGCCCGCACTCGCGGCGAGGGCCGCCGGCGTCCTGGCCGACAGGGCAAGCGCGACAACGGGGGCGATGGCTTGCGGTGCTTCGTCGGGCGCCTGCGGCGCCGGATCGCCGGGCGCCTCCTCCAGGATGAGATGCGCGTTCGTGCCGCTCACGCCGAACGACGACACCCCGGCGCGGCGGGGCCGCCCGGTCCGCAGCCAGGGCCGGGCCTCGGTGATCAGCCGGACGGCACCGGCCGACCAGTCGACACGTGACGACGGGCTGGTCGCGTGCAGCGTCGGCGGGAGTACGCCGTGCCGCAGCGCCTGCACCATCTTGATGACCCCGGCCACGCCGGCCGCCGCCTGGGTGTGGCCGATGTTCGACTTCAGCGAGCCCAGCCAGAGGGGCCGATCCGGAGCCCGTTCCTGACCGTACGTGGCAAGCAGCGCCTCGGCCTCGATCGGATCCCCGAGCACGGTGCCGGTGCCATGCCCCTCCACCACGTCCACGTCGGTGACGCCCAGCCCGGTTCCGGCCAGCGCCCGCCGGATGACGCGCTGCTGGGCGACACCGCTGGGGGCGGTCAGCCCGTTCGAGGCGCCGTCCTGGTTGATCGCCGACCCGCGCAGGACGGCGAGCACCCGGTGACCGCGGGCCCGGGCCACCGACAGCGGCTCCAGGACGACGACTCCGGCGCCCTCCGCCCAGCCCGTACCGTCGGCGCCGTCCGAATAGGACTTGCACCGCCCGTCGGGAGCGAGCGCCCGCTGCCGGGAGAACTCGACGAAAGCGCCGGGGGTGGTCATGACGGTCGCCCCGCCGGCCAGCGCCATCGAGCACTCGCCACCCTGCAGCGCCCGCGCGGCCAGATGGATCGCCACCAGCGACGACGAGCACGCCGTGTCGACGGTCACCGCCGGGCCCTCGAAGCCGAACACGTACGACACCCGCCCGGACGCCACGCTGGCGGCGGTCCCGGTGGTCATGAAGCCTTCGAGGCCGGGCGGCAGCTGCCCGTCCGGCGCGGGACCGTGCCCCATGACACCGGCGAAGACGCCGACGTCGGTGCCGCGCAGCGTGGCCGGGTCCAGGCCCGCGTGTTCGAGTGCCTCCCATGAGGTCTCCAGCAGCAGCCGCTGCTGCGGGTCCATGGCCAGTGCTTCCCGTGGCGAGATCCCGAAGAACGCCGCGTCGAATCCCGCGGCGCCGGCCAGAAACCCACCACGTCCGACGTACGACGTACCGACATGGCCCGGGTCGGCGTCGAACAGGTTGGCCAGGTCCCAGCCACGGTCGTCCGGGAAGCCGGTGATGCCCTCGCCACCCGCCAGAATCAGCCGCCACAGATCGGCCGGGCTGTGCACGTCGCCGGGCAGGCGGCAGGCCATACCGACGATCGCGATGGGGTCACCGGCCCCGGCTGCCGGAAGGGCAGCCTCCGCCGGTTCGCCGAGGCAGACGTCGGGGCCGAGCAGCCGGGCGCGCAGGTGGGTGGCGAGCGCGTCGATGGTCGGATGGTTGAAGGTCACGGTGGCGGGCAGTGCCAGCCCGGTCGCCGCCGTCAGCCGGCTGCGCAACTCGACCACGGCCGCCGAGGTGAGGCCGAAGTCCCGGAACGCCCGCCCGTGGTCGTCGGTGGCCGCACCGCCCAGCACCCCCCCGGTGTGCCCGGCGACGAGGTCACGCAGCAGGGCGAGCTGTCCCGGTTCGTCGAGCGCCGTCAGGCTGCGACGCAGTTCGGCCGTGGTGGCGGCGACCGGCGTGGCGGTTCCCGGCCGCGCGGCGACGAGTTCGCGGAGCAGATGCGGAACGTCGGCGGCGGGCGGTGGAAGCTCGGGGCGCATGGCTAGGAGCGTGGCGACGTCAAGGGCGAGCGCGACGTCAAGGGCGGGAGGCAGACCGTCCGCGTCCCCACCGATGTAGGTGGCGGGAAGCCCCATCCGACGACGGGTGTGGACCAGGGCTTCGGCATGCGTCGGGCCGGTGGCGATGAAGGGCGTCGTTCGCAGTGCGGCGGTTGCCTGGTGCAGGGCGCGGCCGACCTCGGCATCGCCCGAGGCGTGCAGGATTCCCACTACCGCGCTCGGCGAGGCGTCGAGTGCTTGCCGGAGGCTGTCGGGCGCGACTGTCACCACCTCGGCATCGGGGCCGAGAACGGTGGCGCCCACCACGAGGGCGGTGCTTGCGCCGGTGGCCGCGATCAGCCGCCGGGCCAGCGCGGCACCGGCCTCGGTGTCGGTTCCGGTGACCACCACCGAACCCCCGGGAGCGAGGTCGGCGAGCGGCCACGGGCGGTTCTCGGCCGGGGCCGGGATCAGGCGTGGCACGAGTGCTTCGCCGCGTCGGACCGCCACCTCCGGCTCGGTGCCACCGGTCGCCGCGGCGGGGGCGGTGGTCCCGTCGCCGAGGTCGACTAGGACGAGCCGACCGGACAGGTGCGGCCGGAGCCTGCGGGCCTCGTCCCAGATCGGGTACTGGGCGGGGTCGGGCGCGTCGTCGGCCGGGCCCGTCGTCACGGCGTGCCGGGTGAGCACGACGAGCCGGTCGCCGGCGCCGAGCTGCCCGGCGCGCTTGGCCAGTTCCCGCGCCAGACGACGGCCCAGTTCCTCCCGGAGGCCGGGATCCGCCGGACCGTCCGCCAGCGGCGTGAGGTCGAGCGGCGGCCCGGGTTCGCCGGTGGGGTCGCCCTCGGGCAGCGGCCTCCACACCACGGTCAGCAGGCCGGCGTGGTGGCCGCTCGCGGACCATCGCAACCAGGACGGCTGTTCGGCCAGGCGGCGTCGCGAGATCTTGCCGGACGCCGTACGCGGAATGGCCCGGACCTCCCGGATCTCCTCCGGCAGCTCGGCGGGAGCCAGCTCGGACCGGCAGTGGCCGAGGAGGGCGCCCAGGTCCAGGCCGCCGGGTCCCGGCCGCACGTACGCGACGGGAACCTCGCCCAGCACGTCGTGGGGAATGCCGCTCACCCCGGCGTCTGCTACTCCCCCGGCGTCGCGCAGTACGGGCTCGATCGCCTCCGGATGGATGTTCTCGCCGCCACGGATGATCAGGTCCTTGATGCGCCCGCAGACGGTGACGTAACCGGCGGCGTCGCTCCGGGCCAGGTCGCCGGTGCGGAACCAGCCGTCACGCAGCGCGGCGGCCGTCGCCTCGGGGTCGTTGTGGTAACCGGCCATGACGCTCGGGCCGCGTACCCACACCTCGCCCTCCGCACCGGTGTCCACGTCCTCGCCGGTGGCCGGGTCGACGATGCGCACGTCGACGCCGGGAACCGGCCGGCCGCAGGAGCCGTCGGGGCCGGCGCTGCCGGGCGGGTTCATGGTGATCGCGCCACAGGTCTCGGTGCTGCCGTAAGCGTCGACCAGCGGCACCCCGAACGACTGCTCGAACGCCCGCCGCAACTCGGGCCCGGTCACCGCACCGCCGACGAGTGCCATCCGCAGGCCGGGCAGCTCGCGGTCATCCGCCCGCCGCGCCTCGACCAGCCGGTGGTACGTCGTCGGCACCCCGGCCAGGAAGGTCGATCGGTGGGTACGCAGGAGTTCGAGCACGTCCTCGGCCGACTGCCCGTCCATGATCCGGGCGGTCGCGCCCACCGCGGTCACCGACAGCACGCAGGCGATGTGGGAGAGGCTGTGGAACAGTGGCAGCGGCCAGAGCACGCGATCCTTTTCGGACAGATCCGGGACCGGTACGTAGCAGGAGGCCACCGACCAGAGGCAGTTGCGCTGACTGGAGAGCACGCCCTTGGGCCGCCCGGTCGTGCCGGAGGTGTAGAACATCCAGGCGATCTCGTCCAGCCCGAGGTCGTCGGGAGCGGTCGCGGCCGGATCGGTGACGGCGAGCTCGTCGAATGACGAGCAGCCCGCGGCGGTCCCCGTCGACAGCACGACCGGCCGCTCGGGCGCCGAGGTGAACTCGCCAGCGTGGGCGGCGGTGGTCAGCACGAATCGCGCGCCGCTGCCGCTCATCACGAAGGCGAGCTCCCGGCGGCCGGCGTACGGGTTGAGGGGTACGCCGATGCCCCCGGCACGGACCGTGGCGAGGTAGCCCTCCACCATCGCGACCGTGTTGCCGAGGCACAGCCCGACCCGGTCACCGCGGCGCAGTCCCGCGTCGATCAGGTGACCGGCGAGCCGGCCCGTCCGCGCCTCGAGCTCCGCGTAGGTGACGGCCCGGGTGTCGTCCTCGTACGCGATCTTGTCGCCGAGGCGCTCCGCGTGCTCGCGCAGGATCACGGACAAGGATTTGACTAAATCGGCACGCACCACAGCCCCCTGACGCTCCGGGAAACCGGCACCGGGCACACCGGTGCCAGCCCTCCCGATATCGAAAGCGGCCGCCGGAAATGCATTCCTCTCCGAACACGGCATCGCACTTCGCGGGCGGGTATCCACCTTCATCCCTGCTGGACATTAATCACCGTCCGCGCCGGGCCGGATCCCCCGGTCTGGTAGCACCACGCGGCGGGCACGCCGCTCGAACCGGCCGGTTCCTGGTGAATCGGACGGGGGAGGCTGCGGATCTGTCGAGTTCATCACACGTCCTGCTCCTCGATTGACATGTCTCTTTAAAACCTTTTGCGGCACGTGAAGCGAACATGAAGTATTCATTCAGACACGAGGAGTGACATATGTGCGATCATCATTCACGCGGACGACGAGGCTCGCATGCCCGAGACCTCGTCACCGGAGGCCGCCCTCCAAAGATCCGCTGCGGGCCGGAACTTGACACCTATCAAGCATTCAGTGTTACCCGGAGTGATAACTACCAGACCTTGCGTATATGGCCCGGCGCCGACTACCGTGGGGCCCGAACGGGGGAAATAGCGATTTACCGATTCACTGTCGACTCATCGACGACCGACATTGCTCAAGCCACGGGCCGGCCTCGATCGGCAGGCCCGGAGGCGGCCACGGAGGAGAGGCCCCAGTGGACGGTTCGTGCCGTCGCACCTCCCGCACGCGGTTCCCGGGCAACGGCCCGGACGACCAGCCCGGACAACCGGGCCGGAATTCCGCGCGGGTGGGCGGCAATTCGAAGGTCGAGAACGCATAGACCACGCATGCGGTCGTTCGATCCCGCTTTGTGATCCACGTTCGCCGGTCCGGGACTTCCGGCGCCCCGTGAGGGTGCCCGGCAGCACGAAATCGAGGAAACGATGACGTCAGAGGCCTCATCCCTCTTGAAAGAACCCACCGGAAGTTACCTCGGGCAGGATGTCCACGCGACGGTGGCGACCATCGTGGCCTCCGCCGCCGCCTGGCGTGAGGGCCGGATCGACTGGTGCCGCGAGCTTGCCCGGCGGGCCGCGTCCGGCCGGGACGACAGCACCGCCGCCGATCGCGACCGCACCCGTCTCGCGCAGGTCTGGCACGCCACTGTCCTCGTCCGCCTCGGCGATCTGCCGCACGGTCGTCAGGAACTGGCCCGCGCGCTGACCCGCGACACGCACGTCCCGAGCGATCGCCTGCTGGCCGCCGCCACGCTGTGCCGATCGGAGATCGCGCTCGCCGTGGGCCGGCTGGACGACGTGGTCGCCGCCGCCCGGGACGGGCTGGTGCTGGCCGAACGGGCGGCCGCGCGCACCCTGCTGCCGCTGGGCCGGACCCTGCTCGCCCAGACCGCGCTGCGGCAGGGCGACATGAACGCCGTCGGCACGTACGTCAACCAGCTCAAGGACGACGCCCTGCTCGGGCACACCCGGTTCATACCGGGCCGGTGCTCGTGGGCCGTCGCCCAGATCCTGGAGGTCCGTGACGGCACCGCCAGCGTCGCGCACCTCATCGAGAGCATCACCACCGACGAGCGCCTGCTGCGGGAACTGCTGGTGGCCAACCCGGCCGCTGCGGCCTGGCTGGTGCGGGCCGCGCTGAAGCTGGACGCCCGGGACCTCGCCGCCCGGGTCGTCTTCCAGGCGCACGGCCTCTCGGTGTGCAACCCGCAGTACCCGCTGCTCTACGCCTCCGCGCTGCACGCCGCCGGGCTCTTCGACGACAGCGCCGAGCGCCTCCTCGCCGCCGAGGACCTCACCCAGGACCCGTGGGCACGAGCCTCGGCGGCCGAGGACGCGGGCCTGCTGCTGTCCGCCCGGGCGTCCGACCAGGACGCCGCCGTGGTGGCTCTCAGCCGGGCCGCCGACGGCTACCTCGACATCGGGGCGTCGCGCGACATGTTCCGGGTCAACAGCAAACTGCGCGACCTGGGCGTACGCCGGCGGCAGGTACCCCGGCTGACCGGGCGGGCCGGCACCAGCGCGGGTCCGCTCACCGACACCGAGTTCGCCGTGGCCGAACTGGTCAGCCAGGGTCTCACCAACGCGGGGGTGGGGAGGCAGCTGTTCATCTCGACGCACACCGTGGCGTTCCACCTGAGGAAGGTGTTCCGCAAACTCGACGTCAGTTCCCGGGTCGAGCTGGCCAGCACCTGGAAGCAGATCGCGACGCCCTGAGCGGCGACGACTATCGAGTTCGGTGATTGTGCCCGGGTGCTTCCGGGCGCGAGTCTGACCTGGTGGACAACGACGATTTCCTCGCGCTGGACGACCAGCTCGACGACGCCGAGCGCTCGGTGCGCGACACCGTTCGCGCGCACGCCACCGAGCATTTCCTGCCCCGTGTGGACGACTGGTACCAGGATGGCGAACTGCCCCGGCAGATCGCCAAGGACCTCGGGAAACTTGGCCTTCTCGGCATGCAGCTCGACGGGTACGGGTGCGCGAACGCCTCGCCGGCGGCCTACGGCGTGGCCTGCCGGGAACTGGAGGCCGTGGACTCCGGTCTGCGCAGCTTCCTGTCGGTGCAGAGCTGCCTGGCCATGTACGCGATCCACCGCTGGGGTGACGACGAGCAGCGCCGGGAGTGGCTGCCCACGATGGCCGCCGGCGATGCCCTGGGCTGCTTCGGGCTGACAGAGCCGGATTCCGGTTCCGACCCGGCGTCGATGCGCACGGTGGCCCGCCGCAACGGCGCCGACTGGGTGATCGACGGGACCAAGGCGTGGATGTCCAACGGGACGATCGCCGACGTCGCGATCATCTGGGCCGGCACCGAGGATGGCCCGCGCGGGTTCCTGGTGCCCACGTCGGCCCCCGGCTACACCGCGACCGAGATCCGGGACAAGCTCTCGCTGCGCGCCTCGGTCTCGACGAATCTGCGGCTGGAGAACGTACGCGTACCCGGCTCGGCCGTGCTGCCGCTGGCCCGCGGGCTCAAAGCGCCGCTGTCCTGCCTCAACGAGGCCCGCTTCGGCATCCTCTGGGGTCTGGCCGGCGCAGCCCGCACCTGCTACTCGGCCGCCCTCGAGTACGCCGGGCGGCGCCACCAGTTCGGACGGCCGATCGCCGGGTTCCAGCTGACCCAGCGCAAGCTCGCCACCATGGTCGTCGAGCTGACGTACGCCGGGCTCACCGCGCTCCGGCTGGCCCAGCTCAAGCGGGCCGGGACGCTGACCCCCGAGCAGATCAGCCTCGGCAAGCTGGCGAACGCGCGCTCGGCGATCGAGGTGGCCCGCGCCGCCCGTACGATCCTGGGAGCCGACGGCATCACGATGGCCCACCCGGTCGCCCGGCACCTGGCCAACCTCGACGCGGTGCTGACCGTAGAGGGCACCGAGGAGATCCACCAGCTGGTCATCGGGCGGGCGGTGACCGGGATCTCCGCGTTCCGCTGACCCGCGAAGGCGGCCGGCTCAGAGCGGCCAGGATCAGAGCGGGATGTTCCCGTGCTTGCGGTCGGGGGTGGCGACCCGCTTGCCCTCCAGCAGGCGCAAGGCCCGGCCGATCTGGCCGCGGGTGTGCGACGGCGGGATGACCGCGTCGACGTAGCCACGGCCGGCCGCCTGGTAGGGGTTGACGAGTTCCTCGTACTCCCGCTCCAGCTCGGCGCGGCGGGCGGCCCGCTCCGCCTCGCCGAGGGCGTCCAGCTCGACCCGGTTGAGCACGCTGACCGCGCCGGACGCCCCGGTCACCGCGATCTGGGCGGTCGGCCACGCCAGGTTGAAGTCGGCGCCGAGGTGCTTGGAGCCCATCACCCCGTACGCGCCGCCGTACGCCTTCCGCGTGATCACCGTGATCTTGGGGACGGTGGCCTCGGCGTACGCGTAGATCAGTTTGGCACCGCGGCGGATCAGCCCGTTCCACTCCTGGTCGGTGCCGGGCAGGAAACCCGGCACGTCGACGAAGGTCACCAGGGGCACGTTGAACGCGTCGCAGGTCCGCACGAACCGGGCCGCTTTCTCGGACGCGTCGATGTTCAGCGCCCCGGCGAACCGGGCCGGCTGGTTGGCGACCACGCCGACGCTGCGGCCGTCCACCCGGCCGAACCCGCAGATGATGTTCGGCGCGAACAGCGGCTGGACCTCCAGCACCTCGCCGTCGTCGAGGACCCGGGCCAGGATCTCCCGCACGTCGTACGCCCGGCGCGACGAGTCCGGGATCAGCGTGTCGAGCTCGAGGTCGGCGGTCGTGGGCTCGGCGGCGGCCGCGGCGCGCGGCACCGGCGGCGGCTGCTCCCGGTTGTTGCCCGGCAGGTGGCCCAGCAGCTTCCGGACGTAATCGAGCGCGGCGGGCTCGTCGGCGGCGAGGTGGTGCGCCACCCCGGTCCGCGTGTTGTGCAGCCGGCCGCCGCCGAGATCCTCCAGGTCGATCTCCTGGCCGGTGGCCGCCCGGACGATGCCCGGCCCGGTGATGAACATGTGGCTGGTCCGGTCGACCATCACCGTGAAGTCGGTCAGCGCCGGGGAATAGACGGCACCGCCCGCACACGGACCCATGATCAGCGAGATCTGGGGTACGACGCCGGAAGTCGCCACGTTGCGCATGAAGATCTCGCCGTAGATGCGCAGCGCGACGACGCCCTCCGGGATCCGCGCTCCCCCGCCGTCGTTGATTCCCACGATCGGGCAGCCGACGCGTACGGCCAGGTCCATCGCCTTGAGGATCTTCTCGCCGCCCACCTCGCCGACCGCACCGCCGAAGACCGAGGCGTCCTGGCTGTAGACGACCACCGGGCGGCCGCCGACCGTGCCGGTGCCGGTGACCACGCCGTCGCCGGCCGGGTGGCGGGTGGCCATGCCGGGGGCGCCGCTACGGTGGGCCGCCAGGGCGTCGATCTCCACAAAGGATCCCGGATCGAGGAGTCCGCCAATGCGTTCGCGCGCGGTGCCGCGGCCCCGGGCACGCTGGCGGGCGACAGCCGCCGCACCCCCGTTGCGCTCGGCTTCCGCCGTACGGTCGGACAGGTCTTTGATCTTGCCGGCGGTGGTGTCCGGCGCGGCGTCCTGATTTTCCCCGATCAGCACACCGGACCTCCCGCCACCTGGACGACTTGCCCGGACACGAACGACGCCCGCTCACCGGCCAGGAACGCCACGACCTCGGCGATCTCCTCCGGCTGCCCGACCCGCCGCAGCGCGATGCCGGCCGCGGCCCGCGCCTGGTGCTCGGCCACGGTCTGCCGCGCCCGGGCGGCCAGCGCCGCGGTCATGTCGGTGGCGATGTAGCCGGGCGCGACGGCGTTCACGGTGATGTTGAGCGGCCCGAGCTCCAGCGCGAGCGTCTTGGTCAGGCCCTCCACGCCCGCCTTGGCCGCCGAGTAGTTCGCCTGCCCGGCGTTGCCGAGCGCCGCGATGCTCGACAGGTTGACGACGCGGCCGGATCCGGCCTTCGCCATGTGGTCGACGACGGCCTGGGTCATCAGGAACGTCCCGCGCAGGTTGACGCCGAGCACCAGGTCCCAGTCGCCGGGCGACATCAGGAACAGGGCGTTGTCGCGCACAGCACCGGCGTTGTTGACCAGCACGACCGGCGGGCCGAGCGCCTCGGCCACGTGTTCGGTGGCGGTCCGCGCCGCGTCGGGGTCGTTCACGTCGGCCTCGACGGCGATCGCCCGGCCCCCGGTGCTGGCGATACGGTCGGCGGTGGCGGTGGCGGTGGCGCGGTCCAGGTCGAGGGCGGCGACCGGCATCCCCTCGGCGGCCAGCCGCAGGGCGATGCAGGCTCCGATGCCCCTGCCGGCGCCGGTCACGATGGCTACCCGGCTCATGCGACCGGGGTGGCTTCGGCGCGGGCCGGCGGGCACCCGACGGCGTCGAGGCCACGCAGCGCGGCGATCCGCTCGTCCGGGTAACCGAGGTCGCGCAGCACCGCCTCGGTGTGCTCGCCCAGCGCGGGCACCGGGCCCATCGGCAGTTCCACGTCGGCGAACGTGAACGGCGGCAGCAGCCCGCGCACGACGCCAGCCGGTGTGCGTACCGGTCGCCAGCGTCGTCGTCCGGCCAGCTGCGGATGGTCCAGCAGGTCGTTGGCGTCACCCAGCCGGGCGTACGCGATACCGGCCCTCTGCAACGACTTCTCCAGCACCGGGCCGGCCAGCCGCGACGTGACCCCGGCGATGAGCGCGTTCAGGGCGGTACGGCCGCGCACGCGGGCCTCGTTCGTCGCCCAGTCCGGGTCGGTCGCGAGGTGCGGCCGGCCGAGCACGTCGCACGCGAACCGCACCCACTCCCGGTCGTTCTGTACGCCGATCATCACGTCTGTCCCGTCGGCGGTCGGGAAGGCGTCGTACGGCGCGACCGAGGCGTGCGACAGGCCCATCCGCTGCGGCGTACGGCCGGTGCCCTGGGCGAAGTAGAGGTGGAAACCCATCCACTCGCTGGTCGCCTCCAGCATGGAGATCTCCAGCTGGACGCCGAGGCCGGTCGTCGTACGCCGGAGCAGAGCCGCCAGCACCGACGAGAGCGCGTACATGCCGGCGGCGATGTCGGACGCGGGGAAACCGGCCTTCGCGGGCCGGTCGGGCGAGCCGGTCACCGAGATCAGGGCGGCCTCGCTCTGCACCAGCATGTCGTATGCGCGGCGGCTCTCGTACGGGCCGCCGGTGCCGTAGCCCGACATGTCGACGGTGACCAGGCGAGGGTGCCGGGCGCGCAGGGCGGCCGCTCCGAAGCCGAGCCGTTCGGTGGCGCCGGGCGCGAGGTTCTGCACGAAGACGTCGGCGGTGGCGATCAGCCCGGCGAGCACCTCGCGTCCGCCCGGCGTCTTCACGTCGAGCGCCACGGATTCCTTGCCACGGTTGAGCCAGACGAAGTGGCTGGACTGGCCCTTGATCGTCGAGTCGTAGCCGCGGGCGAAGTCGCCGCCCTCCCGGCGTTCGACCTTGATCACCCGGGCACCGAGGTCGCCGAGATGGCGGGTGGCGAGCGGCGCGGCGACGGCCTGCTCCAGCGCCACGACCGTGACCCCGGCGAGCGGCAGGGGCGCCCGCTCGACGGCGGTGGGAGCGAGTGGCGGCTGAGGGTCCATGAAGGCGGCTCCGATCGGCTCCGGAAGCGCCGGGACCCGGTCCGAGCAGGCAATCCGCGGCGCGGGACGTTGTCTGAACGGTACGTCCGGGCCGCCGCGGCCGGGCATCCCTCGACCTGACAGTGCGCCCGGGCCGGCCGTGATCGGGAACGGCCGGTCCGCGGGAGTGCCGGTCAGTGGGCCGGTTTCAGCGGGACGGCGGCGTGAGGAACGCCCGCAGCGCGGTGGCGGCGTGCCGTCCCGCGTCGTGCTCGACCGCCTCGGCCAGCGCGCGCAACTGGGCGGTGGCGATCCGCTGGGTGAACGGGTCGACAATGGTCGTGGTGATCTCGCCGGTCGTCTCGTCCTTGACGTTCTGCAGGCGGGTGCCGGCCTCGTTGACGATGAGGTTGGGCCCCGATATGACGTGGGCGTGGCAGTCGTGCAGCACGCGGCTGAGGTCCGCCATGCAGTTACGGCCCAGGTTGCGACCCGGCGTCGCCACCATGACGCACACGCTCTTGCCGAGCAGGGCGGCGCTGGGCACCGGACGGGAGGCCCAGTCGACGGCGTTCTTGACCACGCCGGGGATCGAGTTGTTGTACTCCGGGGTGGCGATCAGGAGACCGTCCGCCTCCTCGATCGCCGTACGCCAGCGGCGCACCGGCTCGGGCGGGTCCTCGACGTCGAGGTCCTGGTTGTAGTGCGGGAGGTCGGCGAGGCCGTCGAAGACGTCGAACTCCATGGTGGCGGGCGCGACGCTCGGCAGGGCTCGTAGGAGCTGGGTGTTGAAGGATTCCTGACGCAGCGATCCGGACAGCGCGAGAATTCGCAACGGGATGACTCTCTTCCTGGAGCGGAGTGTGCCGCCTGCATTGACCATGCAGGTAACCAGGGCGAATGGGGTAAGTCTGAAAGACCGCGAAACTCTACCATGCTCGGGGCGAAACCGCCATGCGAATATCGCGTTCGGTGATCGACTCAGAACGTTGCGACATCCACCAATACCTTGCCGACCGATCCGGACTGCACCGCGTCGTGTGCCTCCGCCGTACGTTCCAGCGGGAAGCGCAGCACGGGCAGGCCCGAGTCCGCCCCGACGGTCAGGGCTTCGGCCGTCACCGCGGCGGCGACGTCCGTGACAGCGATCTCCTTAGCGGCGGCCGGTAACGTCGTGCCGAGGACGAACTGGTAGCGCACGTTGCGTCCCATGAGGACAGCGGTCGGCAGGGTGACCTGACCACGGCCCTCGGTCGCATAGGCGGCGACGGTCCCGGCCGGGGCGAGCACCTGCTGATCCACTTCGGCGTACGCCGAAGGCGCCACCTGCACGATCAGGTCGACTCCGTCGGGGGCCGCCGCGCGCACGTCCGCCACCGCCGTGTCCGCGCGGTAGTCGACGGTGTGCCGGGCTCCGGCCGCCCGCGCGCGCTTCTCCTGCTCGGGACGGCTCGCCGTGGCGATGACCTCGGCACCGCTCCACGCCGCGAGCTGGATCGCCGCGTGGCCGAACGTGCCGGTGCCGCCGACCACCAGGACCCGGCGCCCGGTCAGCGCACCCGGGCCCAGGCGATCGGGCGCACCCCACATGGCGAGCAGGCAGGCGTGCGCCGCCACGGCCGGCAGCCCGATCCCGGCGCCAGTCTCGTCCGACACGTCCGGCGGCAGCCCGACCGCCTGGCGCTGCGGGACGACGACGTACTCGGCGGCGGTGCCACCGGGGCGGCGCCAGGCCGCGTCCCACAGCCACACGCGCTGCCCCACCCGCCCCGGGTCGACTCCCTCGCCGACGGCGTCGATCACCCCGGCGCCGTCGTGGTGCGGGATGACCTCCGGGTACAGGAGCCGGCCCTGGACGTGGCCGAACTGGCGGCACTTCCAGTCGGTGGCGTTGACGCCGGAGACCCGCACCCGCACCCGCACCTCGCCGGGACCGGGCGACGGCGTCGGCCGCTCGGTCAGTTCGAGGACGTCGCTGGCACCGACCGAGGTATAGATGATGGCCTTCACACCGGTGACGCTAGGAGCGGCCTCCGTGCCGCACAACGGCTGTGGCACGGTACTACCAGCACTGGGGATGCGGGCCGGTCACCCCACCGGCGCAGGCACCCGGTCGGCCAGGCGGTCGAGGGTCCCGCGCACGTGATCGTGGATCCCGGTCATCTGCGCGGTGGTGAAGCACTCGGTGCTGTACGGCATCTCGATGCTGAGCCGCCCGTGGACGGTCATCGGCGACGCGAGCACCGGACCCTGCCCGAAGTCCGGGTTCCACTTACTGTTCACGGCGAACTTGCGCGTGTCGACGATCTCCAGACCGGGTGGCGACGCCGGGCCCTCGATCCGCCCGACGTTGGACAGCATCAGGCTCGACGCCCACACCGCCGGATGGGTCATCAGCCGGTCGAGGGCCTGCAGCTCCAGGGCGGGGCCGCCACGCTCGACCGCCTCCCACAGATCGGTGCCCAGCCAGTTGCCCAGCAGCACCAGGTCGGCGTCGCGCGGCACGGCGGCCAGCGTCTGGTGCCACGCGGCGGCCGGAACCATCTCCTCGTGGCCGAACGGCGTCACGACGCGGTCCCGCAGGTCGACGGCGTTGAAGCAGCCGAGGCGGTGGTCGTCGAACTCCGGGGGAAGCTGGTCGCGCAGGGCCGACAGGAGGGCCGCGGCGACGTAGCCGTTGAGCGGCACCCCGGCGTCCTTGGCCCCGGCCAGCACCCGGGTCGTCTCGTCGCGGGTGAGCAGGAGGCGGCAGGAGGTCATCGCACCTTCCCGCGGCGGTTCCTTGCCGTCCTGAGCCGCCAGGAACGGCAGCAGCGCCACCGGTGCCCCCTCCGCGCGTTCGAGGCGGCGCCGCACGTGGGCGTCGAGCTCCTCGTCGGTACGCGGCGGCAGCAGGTCGTCGATCGGCGCCGGCCAGTCCTCGCGCGGGGCGGCGGGCGGCTCGTAGGTGCCGGCCTGGATCTCGGCGTAGTAGCGCCAGAGGCGGTAGCACAGCTCGTTGGCGCTGCGCCCGTCGCAGATCGCGTGGTCGACGCCGAGCACCAGCGTGTCCTCGCCGTCGCCGGTGAGCAGCACCGCGCGCACCAGCGGGCCGCCGATCGGCAGCGGGCTGTTGTACTCGCGTACCTGCGCACCGGGACCGTCCGGCCGCACGGCCAGCCGGGGCAGCTCACCGGGATCCAGCGGGGTGAGGAACCAGCGGTCGCCGTCGCGCGTGATCCGGCTGCGCAGCGAGGGCTGACCGGCCAGTGCGGCGCTCAGCGCGCGGTCCAGCAGGGCGGGATCGACTCCGCCACGCACCGTGCAGATGGTCAGGGCCTGGGTCCGGATCTCCCCGACGTACATGAGTTCCGAGCGGGACAGTTCACGGCGCATGACGTTCCTGTTCTGTCCAAGGAGGCACGGCCGGTGCGAGGATGCGGTCGCGTACGGCGGGCCACTCCTCGTCGGTCAGCGTGCGGGTCTTCTCGATGCCGCCGCGCACGGTCAGCAGTCGCAGTCCTTTGAGGATGGTCTGGCCGTCGTCGGTGGCGCGGCTCCACAGCCCCGGGCCGTCCGGATCGGGCGGGACGGTCAGCAGGGCGTTCGCCGCTTTCTCGAACGGCCGCCACTCCGGCAGCTCCCGCGGCTCGGGGCTGACCCGGTAGACCGTGTTCCAGCGGCCGAGCCGGGGGCGGCGCCGCAGGACCAGACCGTCGCCGTCCGGTTCGAAGCGGTACCGGCAGCCGTGCCGTACCTGCTCGCCGGTCTCCCCCAGCCGCAACGGCGCGAGGAACGAGGGGCCGGCGTACCCGACGTCGGCCAGCCACGTGTCCCCGCCGGCCCGGACGTACAGCAGCATGTGCTCGATCTCGACGCCGTACGCCTCGGCGCCCTCCAGGGTGGTCCCGGCGAGCAGCCCGGCCTCGAACCCGAGGTCGCGCAGCAACCGCAGGAAGAGCCGATTCAGGTGTACGCAGCCGCCACCACCGCCCGCGACAACGACCGGGTCGAACGCGGCGTCCAGGTCCAGGTCGACCACCTCGACCACGGCACCGTCGCGGCGCGGCACCGCGAACGATCCGGTGCTGCTGAACGGCAGCGCCCGCATATGCCGCTCGTGCAGCATGACCAGCGTGTTGAGGCTCGGCCCGGCGCGGTGGACCGGTTCACTGCCGAGTCCCAGGCACCGCAGGTAGGTGTCGGTGTCGTACACGGGTGGCCTCCCGGTTGTCGATGGCACCGGTCACGCGGCGTCGAGGGTTTCCAGGACGTGCTTGGTGAGCCCGGACAGCGTCGGGTGGCTGAAGATCCCCGACGGGGTCAGCGCGATGCCGGCCCGGTCGCTGAGCCGGCGGGACAGGTCCATGGCCATCAGTGAGTCCAGGCCGAGCTCGAAGAAGCCGCTGCGGGTGTCCAGCGGCCGGCCCGGTTCCAGCCGCAGCACCTCGACGAGCTGGTCCCGGATCAGGCCGAGCACGATCTGTTCCCGCTGCTCGCCGGTCGCCCCGGCCAGCCGTTGCGCCCAACCGGCCCGATCCGGCCCAACCTCGGTCGCCGCAACCGCTCGCCGCCGGCGCGGACGCACCAGACCACGCAGCAGGAACGGCACCGGACGACCAGGTTCCACGGCGGCCCAGGCATCGGGCCGCCCCGGCGCCCGAAGCAGTTCACCCGATTCCAGCGCGGCGGAGACGGTGGTGGACGCCGGAGCGAGGGTTGCGGCCGCAGCGGCGGCTGCGTTTTTCGGAGCGAGGACGACCACGCGGCCGACGGGGTGCCGGGCCGCCAGGGCGCGAGCTGCTCCATCGGCGGCGGCGGTGGCTACCCGGTCGGCGGGGCCGGTCAGTCCGGCGGTCGAGATGACGACCAGGAAGGCGGTGAGCGGGAGTCCGGCGGTCAGTTCCACCAGCGGTTCGAGGGTTGCCGCCCGGGCGTCGAGCTCGGCGGTGAGCTGGTCGGCGTCCAGTTCCGCGAGGGGGGTCGCCTCCCCTCCGGATACCGCGTGCACTACGGCGGTGAGCGGGTGCAGTGCGTCCAGCAGTCCTCTCACGGCGGCGGGATCAGACACGTCGCCGGCCACGACCGTCACGCCGGGGAGATCCGGGGCGTCCCCGCTCGCCTCCGGCCACGCGAGGACGATCCGGCGCCGGTCGTCCTCCGCGGCCAGGTCGAGGGCGACAGCGGGATCGCCGATCACCAGGACCGTGCCGTCCGAACTGGTCACAGTCGGTTCGGCGCCGATCGGAGTCAGTCGTGGGCGCAGGACGCGGCCGCCCCGGAGAGCCACCTGCTCGGCGTTCACATCGAACCCGACGGCATCGGTGTCGGTGTCGGTGTCGGTGTCGACCAGCAGGAAACGGCCCGGATAGGCGGCCTGAACGGCGGCGACCATGTCCCACACCGCGGCGGCGGCAGGTTCCACCGTGTCGGCCGCTTCCACGGCGACCGCCCGGCGGGTGCGGACGATCAGGCGATGGCCCTCGAGGTCCGGTTCGTCGAGCCACAACTGGGCCAGGCCGAGCACCGTGGCGCACGCCTCCGCCGGCGTCTCGGCCGGGACGTCGAACACCGCCGCATCGGCTCCGCCCAGGTCCGGCAACCTATCAGGGTCGTCGAGGACAGTCACGGCCAACGGCGTGGCCGCGTGTGCGAGCGGAAGATCGAACCACCGCAGGGTCAGGTCCCCGCCCGGCGCGCCGGTGCGAGCGGGCGCGGCCACGACCCGGGCCACGGCGAGGACCGGCAGGCCCGCCTCGTCGACGGCGTCCAGCGCGACGCCGCCGTCCACCGGTGTCACGCGTACGCGCAGCGCCGAGGCCCCCGAAGCATGCAGGGTCACCCCCTCCCACCGGGCCGCCGTCATCCCGGCGGCGGCGCTCAGCAGCAGCGGGTGCAGCCCATAGTGCTCGGCCGCATCCTGCTCGGCGCGGGGCAGCACGACCTCGGCGTACGGCCGGGTCTCGTCTGCCCGCGGCCGGTGTTCGGCAACCGGGCCAAGAAGCCCTTCGGCGAGCACCGCACCCGCCACCGACTCGACGACCAGTGGCCGGCGGCCCACCGGGTCCTCGGCGCCCACCCGCACACGCAGCTCGACGTCAGGGCCGGTGGGCAGCGAGCCGGTCAGTTCCAGGTGTTCCAGGACCGGGCAGTCCACCTCGTCTCCGGCGCGAATCGCGAGTTCGACCAGGACGGCCGACGGATCCGCCTCGGCGATCCAGGCCTGCTCCAGGCGGGCCACGACGAGAGCGCCGTCGGGCAGACCGGCCGCCGCGACCACCAGCGGGTGGCCGGAGCCGCCCGTACGCCCGGCGTTGGTCTGGCCGTTGAGCCAGTAGTGGCGGTGCTCGAACGGATAGGTGGGCAGCGTCCCGCAGAGTCGCCGCCACGAGCCGCCGCCGACCGGCACCGCGGTCGTCCAGTCGACCGGCAGCCCGGCGGCGAACGCAGCGGCCATCGCGGCCAGCAGGCGCTTCCGGCCGCCCTCGCCGCGGCGCAGGGTGCTGAGCACCGCCGTGGGCCGCCCGGTGTCGGCCATGACATCCAGCAGCGAGGTGGCGAGCCCGGGATGGGTGGAAATCTCGACGATGGCCCGCGCGTCGGTCGCGGCCGCACGGATGGCGGGGTCGAGCAGCACCGGCCGGCGGAGGTTGCGGAACCAGTACTCGGCGTCGAGCCGTTCGTCTTCCCCGATCCAGCGCACGTCCACCGTGGACAGGAAACGGCAACGGGGTACGAGGCCCTGCGCGGGACGCTCTCCGACCCCGTCGAGCGCGCGCAGCATCGGCTCGCGCAGCTCCTCGACGAGGAACGAGTGCGAGGCGTAGTCGGCGGCCAGGCGTCGGTGCCAGATGCCCTGGTCGGCGGCCGTGGCGGCGATGGCGTCGATGCCGCCGCGCTCGCCGGTGAGCACCACGGCCGACGGCCCGTTCACCGCGCCGATCTCGACCCGGCCGCCGCAGCCGGCGATCAGCTCCTCGGCGCGCTCACGTCCGGCGCCCAGCACGAGCGTGCCACCGCCGGCGGGCAGGCCGGCCGCGAGCCGCGAGCGGAGCACCACGATGTGCAGGGCGTCCTCCAGCGACAGCAGACCGGCCACGCAGGCGGCGGCGATCTCCCCCTGCGAGGATCCGAGTACGACGTCCGGCACCACCCCGGCCGCGGCCCAGATCTGGGCGAGGCCGGTCATCATGACGAACGTCGCGGGCTGCACGACCTCGACCCGGGACAGGTCCCCGTCGTCGCCGATGGCCCGCTCGACCGTCCAGTCGAGGCCGTACCCGGCGAGGATGTCGTCGCAGCGGCGCACCCAGGCGCGGAAGTCGGGCGAGGTGGCCAGGAGCTCGCTTCCCATGCCGGTCCACTGGGCGCCCTGGCCGGGGAAGACGAAGACCACGTCGGTTCCGGGCCGGACCGTTCCGCTCACGACATCGTCGCCGGGGCGGCCGGCGGCCAGATCACCCAGGCTCGCGACCAGCTCGCCGGGGCCGGAGGCGAGAACCGTCGCCCGTACGCGATGGTGGCTGCGGCCGTGGGTGAGGGCGGCCGCCAGGTCCCGCAGCGGGGTCTCCGTCCGCCCGACGGTCCCCGCGAGGCGCGCGGCCAGCTCCGCCAGCCGGTTCTCGTCGCGGGCCGAGAGCACGAACGGCAGGACCTCGTCGTGCGGTTCCGGGGCGGCCTCGGCGACGGCGGGCGGTTCCTCGAGGATGAGGTGCACGTTGGTGCCGCTGAGGCCGAAGGCCGACACCCCGGCGCGGCGGGTGTGGTCCGGGCGTACCGGCCACGGCCGCGCCTCGGTGAGCAGCCGGACCGTCCCGGCCGACCAGTCGACCTCCGGGGTAGGGGTGTCCACGTGCAGGGTCGCCGGCAGCTTCTCGTTCTCCAGCGCCAGCACCATCTTGATCACGCTGGTCACGCCGGCGGTGGCCTGGGTGTGCCCGACGTTGGACTTGACCGAGCCGAGCCACAGCGGGTCGGCGCTGTCCCGGTCGCCGTACGTCGCGAGCAGCGCCTGGGCCTCGATCGGGTCCCCGAGGCGGGTGCCGGTGCCGTGCGCCTCGACGGCGTCGACCTCGGTGGGTGCAAGCCCGGCCACCGCGAGCGCCCGGCGGATGACCCGCTGCTGGGCCGGGCCGTTGGGGGCGGTGAGCCCGTTGGAGGCGCCGTCCTGGCTGACCGCTGATCCGCGGACCAGGGCCCGCACGGTGTGCCCGTTGGTACGCGCGTCGGCCAGGCGTTCCAGCAGCACGACCGCGACCCCCTCGGCGTTGCCGGTGCCGTCGGCCGACGCCGCGAACGCCTTGCAGCGCCCGTCGGTGGCGAGCCCGCCGTTCTGGGCGAACTCGACGAACGAGCCCGGCGTGGTCATCACGGTGACGCCGCCGACGACCGCCAGCGAGCATTCCGCGTCGCGCAGCGCCTGCCGGGCCAGGTGCATGGCGACCAGCGACGACGAGCAGGCGGTGTCCACCGATACGGCGGGACCGGTAAAGCCGTACACATAGGACACCCGACCGGAGACCACCGAGACGGCGCCGCCGGTACCGCGCAGGCCGTCGGACTCGGCGTCGCCGCCGAACATCCCGTAGCCCTGGCCCATGACGCCCACGAAGACGCCGACGTCGGTGCCGCGCAGGGCGAGCGGGTCGATCCCGGCGTTCTCCAACGCCTCCCAGACGACTTCGAGCAGGATGCGCTGCTGCGGGTCCATCGCCACCGCCTCGCGCGGGGAGATGCCGAAGAACCCGGCGTCGAAGCCCCCGGCGTCGTGCAGGAAGCCACCGGCCCGGACCGGGATCCGCCCGAGGTCCCAGCCCCGATCGGCCGGGAACGGCGACTGCGCGTGCCGGCCGCCGGCCAGCAGGTCCCAGAAATCGTCCGGCCCGTCGATGCCACCCGGCAGCCGACAGCCCACCCCGACGACGGCGATGTCGTCCCGCGGACCGGCCGGCAGCACGGGCGCCACCGCGAGTGGCTGGTCGCCGCCGGTGAGCAGGTCCCGCAGGTAGCGGGCGAGCTCCCGGGGCGTCGGGTAGTCGAAGACGAGGGTCGCCGGCAGCGTGATCCCGGTGCTCGCGCCGAGCCGGTTGCGCAGCTCGACGGCGGTCAGCGAGTCGAGGCCGGCCGACTGGAACGGCAGGTCGGGGCCGATCTCCTCGGCGGATCCGTAACCCATGATCAGCGCGACGCGGGAGCGCACCAGGGCGAGCAGCACGGACTCCTGCTCGGCGGGGGCGCGACCGGCGAGCGACCCGGCCAGGTCGGCGCCGGCCGCCGTGGCCGACGCCCGGCGGCGTACCCGCACCAGCGAGCCGAGCAGCGGCTGCACCGGTCCCCCGGCGGCGGCGTCGGCCCGCGCGGCGGCGAGGTCGAGCTTCATCGGTACGAGGTGAGCGCGGTCGCTGTCGAGGGCCGCGTCGAACAGGGCCAGGGCCTCGGCGGGTTCCAGGGCGAGCACGCCGCCCCGGCCCATCCGCGCGCGGTCGGCGGCGCCGAGGTGCCCGGTGATACCGCCGTCCTGCTCCCACAGGCCCCAGGACAGCGAGACGCCGGGCAGGCCGGCGGCGTGGCGGGCGGTCATCAGGGTGTCGAGGTAGGCGTTGGCGGCCGCGTAGTTGGCCTGTCCGGCCGACCCGAGCAACCCGGCCGCCGAGGAGAACGCGACGAACGCGGCCAGGCCGCCGTCCCGGGTCAGTTCGTGCAGGTGCCGCGCCGCCGTGGCCTTGGGTGCGAGGACGGCGGCGAGCCGTTCCGGCGTCATCGCGTCGAGCAGGCCGTCGTCGAGGATGCCCGCGGTGTGCACGACGGCGGTCAGCGGGTGCTCGTCCGGGATGCCGGCCAGCAGTGCGGCCACGGCGGACCGGTCGGCGACATCGCAGGCGGCCACGGTCACCGTCGCGCCGAGTGCGGACAGCTCGGCGACGAGCGGCTCGGCACCGGGGGCCTCCGGACCGGTACGGCTGACGAGCAGCAGGTGGCGGACGCCCCGGGTGGACGCCAGGTGGCGGGCCACCATGGCGCCGAGGGATCCGGTGCCGCCGGTGACCAGGACCGTGCCGGTGGCGTCGAGGGGTGCCGGGCGGTGGTCCAGCCGGCCGACCGGGGCCAGCCGGGGTACGAGGACCGCGTTCCCGCGTACGGCGATCTGGGGTTCGCCGAGAGTCAAGGCGAGCGTGACGGCGGCCTCGGTATCCGCACCGGTCCCGGCGTCGAGCAGCACGATCCGCCCCGGGTTCTCGGCCTGGGCGGCCCGGACGAGACCCCACACCGCCCCCGCGTGCGGATCGGTGATCGCATCGCGGGTCAGGACCACCAGGCGCGCCTCGGCCGGAGCGTCGCGCAACCAGGCCTGGAGCACGGCGAGAACGTCGGCCAGCAGGCCGTCCCCCGGCATGGCCGCGAACACAGCGTCCTCGGTGGGAACGTCGGCCGGGCCGGTGATCGGGGTGGTGCGGACGGGCGCGGGCGCCGGATCCGGCAGCGTGATCTCCTGCCAGCGCACCTCGAACATGGCGTCCATGGCGGCCACCGGGGCGGCCGCCGGAGCGGTGGTGCGCAGGGTCGCGGTCAGCACCGGGGCACCGGTCCCGTCCGTGGCCCGCAGCGTCCAGGTGTCGTCGCCCGCGGGGGCCAGCCGGGCCCGCAGGACGCGGGTGCCGGTCGCGTGCAGGGCGACGGCCTCCCAGCGGCCCGCGAACCCGGTCCCGGCCGTCACCGCGTCGAGCAGGCGCGGGTCGAGATGGAAGCCGTCCGCCTCGGTGTCGTCGTCGAGAGCCGCCTCGGTCAGCGTCTCGTCGCCGTGCCGCCACACCGCCACCAGCTCGGCGTGGTCGGCGCCGGGGTCGGTGGGTTCGACTGCGGCCGGGGGCCAGGGGCCGTTGTCGGGTCCGGGCACGGCCGGTGTGGCGGCCGACAGCACCGCGGTGGCGTGCCGCACCCAGGTTCCGAACCCGTTGGGTGCACTGTGGATGGTCAGGTTCCGCCGGCCGGTCTCGTCCGGCGCTCCCACGACCACTTCCAGGCGTACGGCGTCGGACGGCCCGAGAACCAGCGGCGCGTCGACGGTCAGGGTGTCGAGCGTGGTGCAGCCGGCCTCGTCACCGGCCCGCAGCGCCAGCTCGACGAAGGCCGCGGGCGGCAGCGTGCCACCGTCCGGCAGCCACCGGCAGGACGCCGCCGTCAGCCGAGCGGTTCCGATCAGGCCGGCGGCGTCCGGCAGCGGGGCGACGGCCGACAGCAGCGGGTGGTCGACCGGGGTGAGTCCGAGCCCGGCCGCACTCGCGCGGGACCCGGAGGTACGCAGCCAGTAGTGCTTGTGGTCGAACGCGTAAGTCGGCAGGTCGGTCCGGGCGCCACCGGTGGGCAGCAGTGCCGACAGGTCGACGGGCACGCCGCGTACGAACAGCTCGCCCATCGCCGCGACGACGTTGCGCACCTCGTCCCGGCCGTCGCGCAGGGTCGGCGTGAAGACCGCGGCGACCTCCGCGGCGGCGCCGGTGTGGGCCGTCGCCGCGGACAGCCCGGCCCCGGGTCCCATCTCGACGAACAGGCGCCCCCCACGGTCGAGCGCGGTCCGGGTGCCGTCGGCGAACCGTACGGTGCGGCGTACCTGCTCGACCCAGTAGCCGGTGCCGGCCGGGTCGCCGTCCTGCAGGTTGACGACCGGGATGCGGGCGGGCTGCCAGGTGACACCGGCGAGGGCCGCCCGGAAGTCGTCGAGCATCGGGTCCATCAGCGCCGAGTGGAAGGCGTGCGAGACGCGCAGCGCGGTGACCTTGCGGCCCTCGGCGCGCAGCCGCCCGGCGGCGGCCTCGACCGCCTCCGCAGTGCCCGACAGCACGACGGACGACGGGTGGTTGACCGCGGCGAGGTCGGCACCGGCGCCGAGCAGCGGGCGTACCTCGTCCTCGGTCGCCGCGACCGCGACCATCGCCCCGCCGGTGGGCAGGTTCTGCATGAGCCGGCCCCGGCTCGCCACCACGAGGGCCGCGTCGTCGAGCGAGAGCATTCCGGCGACGTACGCCGCGCTGATCTCGCCGATCGAGTGGCCGACGAGCTGGGCCGGGCGCACACCCCACGACTCGGTCAGCCGGAACAGTGCCACCTCGGTGGCGAACAGGGCCGGCTGGGTGTACGCGGTCTCGTCGAGCAGCGCCGCCTCGGGGCTGCCCGGCTCGGAGAACACGACGTCACGCAGCGGGACACCGCCGGTCATGTGGGCGTCGAGGCGGGCGCAGACGTCGTCGAAGGCCCCGGCGTACGCGGGGAAGGCGTCGTACAGCTCGCGGCCCATGCCCGGACGCTGGGATCCCTGACCGGGGAACACGAACACCACCGACCCGGCCGCAGCCGGGGTGAGCTCCCCGGCGGCGACACCCGGTGCGGTCTCCCCCGCGGCGAGCGCGTCGAGGCCGGCCAGCAACCCGTCGGTACCGGCCGCCGCGACGACGGCCCGGTGGCCGAGCAGGGCCCGGGCCTCGAGCAGGGTCCGCGCGGTGGCGGCCGGCGGCGCACCGGCGGCGACCGCGGCGTGCAGGCGACGGGCCTGTCCGGCCAGGGCGGCCGGGCTGTTCGCGGACAGGACGAACGGCAGGACCCCGGCCGGGGGCTCGGCGACCTCGGGGGCGGCCGGAGGCGCCTGTTCGAGGATCAGGTGGGCGTTGGTGCCGCTGATGCCGAACGAGGAGACGCCGGCCCGGCGGGGCCGCTCCCCGGCGGGCCACGGGCGGCTGTCGTTCAGCAGGGCCACCGTGCCGTCGGACCAGTCGACGTGCGGGGTGGCCTCGGCAGCGTACAGGGTCGGCGGCAGCATCTCGTGCCGCATCGCCTGCACCATCTTGATGACCGAGACCACACCGGCGGCGGCCTGGGTGTGGCCCAGGTTCGACTTTACCGAACCCAGCCGCAGCGGGTTCCCGGGCGACCGGCCGTTGCCGTACGTCGCGACGATCGCCTGCGCCTCGATGGGGTCACCGAGTGTAGTGCCGGTGCCGTGCGCCTCCAGCACGTCGATCTCGTCGGCGGCAACCCCGGCGACGGCGAGGGCGGCCCGGATCACGCGCTGCTGGGCCGGGCCGTTCGGGGCGGTGAGCCCGTTCGAGGCGCCGTCCTGGTTGATCGCCGAGCCGCGGACGACGGCGAGCACCTGGTGACCCTCGCGCCGCGCGTCCGACAGCCGTTCGAGCAGCACCACGCCGACACCCTCGGACAGCACCGTGCCGTCCGCATCGGCCGAGAACGGCTTGCAGCGGCCGTCGGCGGCCAGGCCCCGCGCCCGGGAGAAGCCCATGACCCCGACCGGGGAGCCCATCACCGCCACGCCCCCGGCGAGCGCCAGCCGGCATTCGCCGCCGAGCAGCGCCTGGGCCGCCAGGTGGATCGCCACCAGCGACGACGAGCAGGCGGTGTCGACCGTCATCGCGGGGCCCTCGAGGCCGAACGCGTACGACACCCGGCCCGACGCGACGCTGCCCGCCGTAGCGGTCGTGGTGTAACCCTCAAGCTCGGCCGGTACGTCGGTCAGCGAGCCCAGGTAGTCGTGGATGGACATGCCGGTGTAGACGCCGACGCGTTCGCCGCGCAGCGACGAGGGATCGATGCCGGACGACTCCAGCACCTCCCAGGTGCTCTCCAGCAACAGCCGCTGCTGCGGATCCATCGCCAGCGCCTCGCGCGGCGAGATCCCGAACAGGGCGGCGTCGAACTGCGCGGCGTCGTGCAGGAAACCGCCGCGCCGGGCGTACGACGTGCCCGCGTGGTCCGGGTCGGGGTCGAACAGGGCGCCGAGGTCCCAGCCCCGGTCCTGCGGGAACTCCGACATGCCGTCCCGGCCCTCGGCGACCATCCGCCAGAGGTCGTCGGGCCCGGCGACACCCCCGGGCAGGCGGCACGCCATGCCGACGATGACCACCGGGTCGTCGCCGGTCGCGGTGGTCGTGGCATGTGCCGGTTCGGGAGCCGCGGAGAGGTCGTCCCCCAGGCGTTCCAGCAGGTAGCGGGCGAGCACCTCCGGGGTCGGGTAGTCGAAGACCAGGGTGGCGGGCAGCTTGACGGCGGTGACCGCGGAGAGGCGGTTGCGCAGCTCGACCCCGGTCAGCGAGTCGAAACCGATGTCGCCGAAGCGGTGCGTGTCGAGGGTGGGGTCGGGCTGCCCGAGGCCGAGGACGGTGGCGACCTCCTCCCGGACCAGGCCCAGCAGCAGCTCGGTGCGCTCCGGCTGGGACAGGCCGGCGAGGCGGCGGCCCAGGTCCCCGCCCGCACCGGCCGCAGCGGCCTGAACGGCCCGGCGCGGCGGACGTACGAGCCCGCGGTACATCGGCGGCACCGACCCCGAGGCGGCCGCGTCAGCGCGCAGCGCGCCGAGGTCGAGGCGGATCGGGATCAGCACGTCGTTGCCGGCCCCGATGGCGGCGTCGAAGATGCGCAGGGCGTCGGCGGCGGGCAGCGGGCGGACCCCACCGCGGCTCATCCGGGTCCGGTCGACCTCGCTGAGGGTCCCCGTCATCGACGTCTCGGGCTCCCACAGGCCCCAGGCCAGCGACACGGCGGGCAGTCCGGCCGCCCGGCGGGCCGCCATCAGGGCGTCCGCACAGGCGTTGGCGGCCGCGTAGTTGCCCTGGCCGGCCGAGCCGAGAACGCTGGCGGCGGACGAGAAGGCGGCGAAGACACCCGGCGGCCGGGTCCGGGTCAGCTCGTCGAGCGTGCGCAGCACCCCGGCCTTGGGCTGGAAGACGGCGTCGAGGCGGCGCGGGTCGAGGCCCGCGATCGTGCTGTCGTCGAGCACCCCGGCCGCGTGCACCAGCCCGGTGAGCGGGTGCCCGGCGGGGATGCCGTCGAGCAGGGCGGCCACGGCGGCGCGGTCGGTCAGGTCGCAGGCCACCACGCGGACGGCGGCTCCCCGCCCGTCCAGCTCCTCGACCAGCTCGGGCACGCCCTCGGCGGCCGGGCCGCGACGGCTGGCGAGCACGAGGTGGCGTACGCCGTGCCGCTCGACCAGGTGGCGGGCCAGCAGCCGGCCGAGCACGCCGGTCCCGCCGGTGATCAGCACGGTGCCGTCGGCCAGCGCGGTCTCCGGCGTCTCCCGCTCGACGAGGCGTGCCGGGACCAGCCGGGGGACGTGGACGGTGTCCGCGCGTACGGCCGACTGGGGTTCACCGGCGGCCAGCGCGAGCACGACGGCCCGGTACCGGTCGGCGCCCGGCTCGACGTCGGTGAGCACGAACCGGCCGGGGTTCTCGGCCTGCGCGGCCCGGAGCAGACCCCACACCGCAGCGGCCGGCGGGTCGGTGACCGGGCCGGTGGGGCCGACCGCGCCGCTGGTAACGACGACCAGCGGCACCTCGTCCGGGACGGGCTCGGACAGCCAGGCCTGGACGACGGCGAGCACCCGGCGCAGCAGGGGCAGCGGCTCGGTGTCCGGACCGCCTGCGGTGAGGTCGAGAACGACGGTCTCCGGCATCTCGTCGCCGAGTTCCCCGGCCAGCGCGATCCGGGCGACGTCGCCGGTGCCGGTGACCTCCGCCCAGCGGCCCGGCCCGGTCGTGGTCGCCGGCGGCAGGGTCGCCCAGTCCAGCTGCCACAGCGAGTCCGGCACCGGAGCGGCGGTGAGGTCGGCGACCGGCAGGGACACCAGGGATTCCATGCTCAGGACCGGGGCGCCGTGCTCGTCGGCGGCCTCGAAGGACAGCGCGTCGGGGCCGTACGGGGCGACGCGTACGCGCAGCGACCGCGCCCCGGTGGCGTGCAGCTGCAGCCCGTTCCACGCGAACGGCAGGACGTTGCGCTCGTCGTCGCGGCGGTGGAACGCGTTGGCATGCAGCGCGGCGTCGAGCAGGGCGGGGTGGATGCCGAACCGGCCGGCGTCCTCGCCGTGCCCGGCCGGCAGGGCGGCCTCGGCGAAGATCTCGTCGCCGCGCCGCCAGACCGCAGTGAGGCCGGCGAACGCGGGGCCGTAGTCGTAGCCACGGGCGACCAGGGCGGGGTAGAAACCGTCGATGTCCTCCCGTCGCGCGCCGGCCGGCGGCCACGAGGTGAAGTCGAAGGTGCCGCCGGGCGCCGGGGCCGCGGAGAGCAGACCGGTGGCGTGCCGGGTCCAGCCGGTCGCGTGCTCGCCGCTGCTGAAGACCTCGATCGGGCGGCGGCCGGTGGCGTCCGTGCCGCCGACGGCGACCTGGATGCGGACGCTGCCGCTCGGGGGCAGGGGCAGGGGTGCCTCGATGACGAGCTCGTCGAGGGTGCCGCAACCGAGCTCGTCCCCGGCGCGTACGGCGAGGTCGACGTAGACGGTGCCGGGCACGAGCACGATGTCCTGGATGCGGTGGCCGGCCAGCCAGGGGTGCGTGGTCAGCGACAGGCGGGAGGTGAGCACCAGGCCGTCGGTCTGCGGGAGGTCGACCACGGCACCGAGCAGCGGGTGGTCGCTGGACTTCTGGCCCAGCGCCTCGGGGCTGGTCCGCGTCCCCGGCATGGTGATCCAGTAGCGCTGGTGGTCGAACGGGTACGTCGGCAGCGGGACCGGTTCCGGCGTACGGCCCGGGGTCAGGGATTCCCAGGCGATCGGCACCCCGCGGACGAACAGCTCGGCCATCGACCGCAGCAGCCGGTCCCGTCCGCCGTCGTCGCGGCGGATCGAGCCGGAGGCGATGACGTCGGCCGCCACGGCGTCGGCCGTCGCGGTGATCGCGGCCAGCAGCGTCGGGTGGGCGCCGAGCTCGATGAACACGCGGTGGTCGCCGGCGATGAGGTCGCGGACGGCGGGCTCGAAGCGGACGGTCCCGCGCAGGTTGCGGTACCAGTACCCGGCGTCGAGGCGGTCGTCGTCGGTCAGCCAGCGGACCTCGGTGGTGGAGTAGAACGGAATCCGCGGCGCGGACGGGTCGAGGCCGGCAAGGTCGTTGCGCAGGGCCGGTTCGATCGCCTCGACGTAGTGGCTGTGCGAGGCGTAGTCGACGGCGATCCGCTTGAACCGGAACTCACGCCCGGCCACCTCGGCGGCGAGCTCGTCGAGGGCGGCCGCCTCCCCGGCGACGACGACGGCGGCCGGCCCGTTGAGCGCCGCGATCTCCAGCCGCGGACCCCACGGCTCGATCAGCGCGGCGGCCTCGTCGGCGGGCAGCTCGACCGAGGCCATGCCACCGCCGCGCGGCAGCTTGCCGGCGACCGCCAGGCTGCGCAGGATGACGACGCGGGCGGCGTCCGCCAGGGTCAGCGCCCCGGCCACGCAGGCCGCCGCGATCTCGCCCTGGGAGTGGCCGATCACCGCGTCCGGCGTGACACCGGCGGCGGTCCACACCGCGGCCAGTCCGAGCATCACCGCGAAGCAGGCCGGCTGAACGACGTCGACCAGGCCGAGGTCCGGGCCCTCGCCGCGCAGGACGTCGGCGACCGACCAGTCCAGCCACGGGTCGAACGCCTCCTGGCACTCGGCGATCCGGGCGGCGAAGACCGGCGAGCTGTCCAGCAGGTCCCGGCCCATGCCCACCCACTGGGTGCCCTGGCCCGGGAAGACGAAGACGACCTGCCCCGGGTCACCGGCCGGGCCGGTCCCGGCCACGGCGCCGCCCCCGGTACGCCCGGCCGCCAGCAGCTCCAGGCCGTCCCGCAGCTCATCGGCGTCGCGGGCGACGACCACGGCCCGGCGGCTCAGGCGGGCGCGGCCGGTGGCCAGGGTGGCGGCGAGGCGGCCGAACGGCACGTCGTCCACTACCGCGGCGAGGCGGCGGGCCTGTTCGGTCAGGGCGGTGGGCGACTGGGCGGAAAGCACGAACGGCAGTACGCCGTCCGGGTCCGCCGGCGCCTCCGCCTCGGGTGCGGCCGGCGCCTCCTCCAAAATCATGTGGACGTTGGTGCCGCTGGCGCCGAACGACGAGACGCCGGACCGCCGGGGCCGCTCGCAGGCCGGCCAGTCACGCCCTTCGAGCAACAGTTCGACGGTGCCGGGCGACCAGTCGACCTGCGGGGTGGGCGCATCGACGTACCGGGTGGCGGGCAGGTGGCCGTGCCGCAGCGCGAGCACGGTCTTGATGATCCCGGCCACGCCGGACGCCGCCTGGGTGTGGCCGATGATGGACTTGACCGAGCCGAGCAGCAGCGGCCGCCGCGGGTCACGGTCCTGGCCGTACGTCGCGAACAGGGCCTGCGCCTCGATCGGGTCGCCCAGCGACGTACCGGTGCCGTGTGCCTCGACCGCGTCGATGTCGCCCGGGGTCAGGCCGGCCGCTCGCAACGCCCGGCGGATCACCCGCTGCTGCGCGGGACCGTTGGGCGCGGTCAGGCCGTTGGAGGCGCCGTCCTGGTTGGCCGCCGAGCCACGGATCACGGCGAGCACCTGGTGGCCGTTGCGCCGGGCGTCGCTGAGCCGCTCGAGCAGCACCACCCCGGCGCCCTCGGCCCAGCTGCTGCCGTCGGCACCGGCCGCGAACGACTTGCAGCGCCCGTCGAACGCAAGCCCCCGCTGCCGGGCGAAGCCGACGAACCCGCCGGGGGTCGCCATCACCGTGGCACCACCGGCGAGGGCCATCGCGCATTCGCCCCGCCGCAGCGCCTGGCTCGCCAGGTGGATCGCCACCAGCGACGACGAGCACATGGTGTCCACCGTGACGGCCGGGCCCTCCAGCCCCAGACAGTACGCGATCCGGCCAGAGGCGACGCCGCCCGCGCTGCCGAGCGCGCGTTCGAGGCTGAGGTAGTGTTCCGCCCCGGCGAGGTCGGGTGCGTAGTCCTGGTGGACGACGCCCGCGAACACGCCGGTGTCCGAGCCTCGCAGGCTGCGCGGGTCGATCCCGGCGCGTTCGATCGTCTCCCAGCACACCTCGAGCAGTTGCCGCTGCTGCGGATCCATCGCCAGCGCCTCCTGCGGGGAGATGCCGAAGAACCGCGCGTCGAACTGGGCCGCGTCGTGCAGGAAGGCGCCCTGCTTGACGTACGTCGTACCGGGAGTGTCCGGGTCGGGGTCGTACAGGCCCTCGAGGTCCCAGCCCCGGTCGTCCGGGAACGGGGTGTAGACGTCGGTCCCCTGCGACACCACGGACCAGAAATCCTCCGGGCCCGTGATGCCGCCGGCGAAACGACATCCCATCGAGACGATGGCAATCGGTTCGTTGGCCGCGGCGACCAGTTCGCTGTTGCGCTGCCGCAGTCGCGCGGTTTCCTTCACCGATTCCCGGAGCGCCTTGACGAGGTCGTTTTCCGGCATAGCCACGTTCGTCCTCCAGAGCTGCAAGGGTCCCCGCCGGCGCGGCGGTGCGCCTCGGGACCGACGCTAGATATCGCGCCGCGGCGGCGGCATCCCTCAGGCTGGTAGCGAGGTGGACACCGGCAGCGCCATCGGGCCGAAGAAGAGCAGGGACGGCCGCCACTCCGGGTCGCCGGCCAGTCGCAGGGCCGGAAGCCGGTGCAGGCCGGCGCAGAACTCCTCCACCACGAGCCGGGCCAGCGCCGCGCCCAGGCAGTGGTGGATGCCGGCCCCGAGCGCGAGCGTGGCCACCTCGGGGCGGTCCACGTCGAAGCCGTCGCCGTCGGCGTAGCGGGTGGCGTCCCGGTTCGCCGAGCCGAGCAGCATCACCACGACGGAACCCTCGGGCACCTCGACATCGTCGAACCGCACGGCCTGCGACGCGTACCGGCGGGCGATGTGGTACGTGCCACCGAACCGCAGTACCTCGGCCGCCGCCGCGGTGGCAGCGGCCGGATCGCGGGCCACCCGGGCCAGTTGCCGCGGGTTGGTGGCGAAGGCGTGCGCCGCGTTGCCGAGCGTGTCGCTGAGGGTGGTGATGCCGGATCCGAAGATGGGCAGCATGGTGAGCCCCAGCTCCCGGTCGGTGAGCCCGTCCGGATCGTCGGCGTGGTCCGTCGTACAGGCGCTGATCAGATCGCCCCGCGGGTCCTTGCGCCGGGCGGCGGCCAGCTCCGCGAAGTAGCCGACCAGCTCGGTGGACGCGACCTCGGCCCGGCGCATCGTCTCCGCGATCACCGCCGGGTCGCTGCCCGGTGGTGGCGGCGGCGGAATGGCCTCCCGGAGCAGGTCCCAGGTGCGGGCCTGGTCCTCGACCGGCACCCCGAGCAGGCGGCCGAGCACCCGCAGGGCCAGCGGCACCGCCACCAGCTCCTGGAAGTCGGCGGCCCGTCCCCCGCCACCGGCCTCGGCGAGCCGGTCCAGCACCCGCGCGACCTCCTCGCGGGCCGGTTCCCGCAGGGCCAGCAGCTGCCGCGCGCTGAACCCCCGCGCCAGCAGCCGCCGCAGCCGGGTGTGCGCCGGCGGGTTCTGGAAGAACAGCGACGACATGAACTGTTCCTGCGACGACGTCGGTGCCCGGTGCGGCTGCTTCGCCCGGATCCAGGCCAGATCGACCACCGGGAACGCACGCGCGTCGGTGAGCACCCGGACGCAGTCGGCGTGCCGCGAGAGCAGCGTCATGTCCAGCTTCTCGCTGCGATGCACCGGCGCGATGTCCCGCAGCCGCCGGTAGTACGCGAACGGGTCGCCGGCCGTCCCCGGGGCGAGGACGAAGCGTACGAGCTCCTCGGCCTCCAGCTCGTCCACCGGCGCCGTGGTTACGCGCGGCGGGCGACCCACAGCCCGTCCCTCACCGGCAGGATGACGCTGACGAAATCGGTGTCCTGGGAAAGCAGCTCGTTCATCGTCTGCACCCCGCGGGCCTCGATCGAGTCCGTGGCGGTCCCGTCGAGTACGTGGTTGCCGCAGAACGCGTTGTCGATCATCAGGACGCCCTGCGGGCCCAGGTGCGACTTCGAGAGCTTGAGCAGCGCGGCGGCCTTCGACGGGTCGTCGCCGAAGTAGCGGTGCTTCATGACGTCCTGGAAGATGACGTCGAACTCGCCGCGGCCCGGAACGATGTCGAAGGCGTCGCCGACCAGCACGTCCACCCGGTCGGCGTACCCGGCGCGCTCGATGAAGGCGGAGGCGCGTGCCGCGCGTACCGGGTCGATCTCGATGCTGGTGACCCGCCCGCCCGGCGCCAGCGCACGGGCCAGCCAGATCGCCGAATAGCCGATGGCCGTGCCGATGTCGAGGATCCGGCGGACCGACGGGCCCGGCAGCGACGCCAGCGTCTGGAGCGTCATGCCCTCGAGACGCCCGACGACCGGAATGTGCTCCTCGCGGGCGACGTCCTCCATCTCGCGCAGCACCTCGTCGATGACGGCCGGCAGGGCCGCCGCCCGGGCCAGCGAGGTGGCGTACAACTCACGCGGGTCGGTGCTGTCCTGGGGAACGATGGGGAGCGATCCCCTGAGCGAGCTGCTCATCGAGGTATACCTGATCCTTCCGGGCGCAGATCGGTCCATTGGTGTTCGACGTACGCGAGGCAGTCGGTCCGCGAGGACGGGCCGTTGACGACCGCCCAGCCGGGCGGCGGAACGGCGAACGCGGGCCACAACGAGTACTGCCCCATCTGGTTGGCGAGGGCGAGGAAGCTGGCGCCCTCGTCGTCGAACGCGTGCGGCATGTAATTCCTCCTACTAGGACAGTGGCGTGCTCTCGGGGTGCAGCCGCACCGGCAGCGAGCTCATCCCGTGCAGGATGCTGGAGTAGATCCAGCTCTCCGGGCCGGTCTGCACGGCGTGCGAGACCCGGCGGCGCAGCGTGTCGAGCATCGCCTCGATCTCGATGCGCGCCAGGTAGTGCCCGAGGCAGTAGTGGGTGCCGACGGCGAAGGTGAGGTGCTTGTTCGGCGAGCGGTCGAGCCGGAACCGGTCCGGGTCGCCGAAGACCTGCTCGTCGTAGTTGGCCGAGTCGATCCAGACGCTGACGACGTCGCCGGCCCGCATCATCTGACCGTTGACCTCGACGTCGGACGTGACCGTACGGCCGCCGTGCAGCGACGGCACGGTCCAGCGCAGCAGTTCCTCGCCGGCGACCGCGGGGTCGACGGCGCTTTCCTTGAGCGCCTGCCACTGGTCCGGGTGCTCCATCAGCGCGAGCAGGCCGCCGGTGATGGCGTGCCGCCCGGTCTCGTCGCCGCCGATCATCAGGCCGTAGCAGTTGGTCATCACCTCGGCGTCGCTGAGCGGCTCGCCGTCGATGTGGCAGTTCGCGAGCAGCGTCACCACGTCGTTCTCGTCGCTGCCGATACGCGACTTGGCCAGGTCGGAGAAGTACAGCAGGATCTCGCTCTTGGCCGCCCAGCTGTCCTCCGGCTTGGCGTCCGCCTCGTCGGAGCTCCAGGCCTGCGAGGTACGGTCCAGCAGGTACTGCCGGTCGGAGCGGGGCACGCCGAGCAGGTCGCAGATGGCGCCGAGCGGGACGTTGCCGGAGACGTCCCGGACGAAGTCGCAATCGTCCTTCTCGATGGCGGCGACGATCAGCTCCTCGACGGTCTGCCGCACCCGCGTACGGATGGAGTCCAGCATCCGCGGCGAGAACGCCCCCATCAGCAGATTGCGGATGCGGGTGTGGGTGATCCCGTCGGTCACCGCGAGCATCGTCCCGGCCGCGGGGTCACCCCCGGCCAGCAACGTGTTGAGGGCGTTGCCGCGCTCGACCGTGAAGTGCTCCTTGTCGCGGTAGACAGCGTTGGCGTCCTCCCACCGGGTGACCGCCCAGAAGCCGGGCTGGCTGCCGCGCTCGGGCTGGAAATAGAACCCGGGCTCGCCGCGCAGGTGCCGCCAGACCTCGCTGAGGTCCTTCTCGGCGTGCAGGCGCGGGTCGGCGAGGTCGATGTCGGCGAGGTCGTCCGGTGACACCACCGGATGCGTGGTCATCATGAGGGGTTCTCCTGGGCCGGCGGCGCGGACGGGCGGGCGACGGTGGTGGCGGCCGCGGCCAGGCCGGCGACCGTCGGGTCGGCGATGATTTCGCGGGGCGAGACGGCGTATCCCGCGTCGCGGGCGCGCTGGATGAGCGTGATGGCGAGCATGCTGTCGCCGCCGAGCTGGAAGAAGTTGCTGCCGGGCTCGGCGTCGGGCACGGTGAGCAGGTCCATGAAGATGGCCCGGAACGCACGTTCGGCGTCGGTGAGACCGGCATCCGGCGCGGCCGGTTCGGCGGTGGGCTCCGGCAGGGCGGCGCGGTCCAGCTTCCCGGCCGGCGTGACCGGGAACTCGCCGGTGAGCACGACCGCGGCCGGCACCATGAAGGCGGGCAGCTGGGCGGCGGCGTGCTCGCGCAGCTCGGCTCCGGTCGGTGCGGTGCACCCGGCCGGGATGACGTGGGCGACAATTTGGGCCCGGTCCGGCGTGATCGCGCGGACCGAGGCGACCGCCCGGCCGACCGCCGGATGGGTGGCCAGCACCGCCTCGATCTCACCCAGCTCGATCCGGTGGCCGTACAACTTGACCTGGTCGTCGCCGCGGCCGTGGAACATCAGCGTGCCGTCCGCCGTCCACGAGACGAGGTCTCCCGTGCGGTACATGCGGGAGCCGTCCGCGCCGAACGGGTCCGCCACGAAGCGGGTCGCGGTCAGGGCCGGGCGGCCGAGGTAGCCGAGGGCCACCCCGTCCCCGGCGACGTACAGCTCCCCGACGACGCCGGGCGGAACCGGCTGCAGGCCGGGTCCGAGGACGTACGCCGTGGTGCCCGCGATCGGCCGCCCGATCGGCGGCCGGTCCTCACCGGAGAGCGGATCGCTGCTGGTGGCGCACACGGTGACCTCGGTCGGGCCGTACGCGTTGACCAGGTGCCGCCCCGGTGCCCAGAGCGCCGCGAGCTCGGCCGGAAGGGCCTCCCCCGCCGTCATGATGCACCGGACACCGGGCACCTGCTCGGGGGTGATCGAACCGGCCGCCACCGGGGGCAGCAGCACCCGGTCCACATCGTGCGCGGTGATCATCGCCGCGAGGGACTCCCCGGCCAGGGTCTCCTCGCTGACGACCAGCGCGCAGCCGGCCTCGAACGCCCCGAGCAGCTCGGCGATGAATGCGTCGAAGCTGGGCGAGGCGAACTGCAGCAGTCGGCTCGCCGGCCGCAGGTCCATCCCGGCGACCATGGCCCGGCTCAGCGCGGTCAGGCCCGAGTGGGTGACGGCCACGCCCTTGGGCCGGCCGGTGGTGCCGGAGGTGTAGACGACGTACGCGATGTCGCCGAGCCCGGGCGTCACCGCCACCGCAGCCGGCACACCGTCCGGTTCGGATCCGAGGTCCGCGCCGAGCAGCAGCGCGGGTGTGTCCCCGGGCAGGGCGGCCGAGGCCGCGTCGGTGGTGCACACGAGCAGCGGACGGGAGTCGGCAAGCATGAAGGCGATCCGCTCCGCCGGGTACGAGGGATCGATGGTGACGAAGGCGGCCCCGGTCCGGGCCACCGCGAGCACCGCAGTGATCAGCTCCGCCGAGCGGGGCAGGGCCAGGGCGATCAGCGACCCGGGGGCGGCACCACGGGCGCGCAGGATTCCGGCCAGCCGGTTAGCGCGATCCGAGAGGGTGCCGTAGCTGATTGTCCCGGTCGCGGTGACCAGGGCGGTGGCCTCGGGCGTCTCGCGTATCGGACGGTCGAGCAACTCGGCCAGCACGTGGCGTTCGGGACCCGGATCGCCGCGGCCCCAGCCGTCGAGGATCTGCCGTCGCTGCGGTTCGGCCAGCATCGGCAGGCGGCCGACCGGTGCCCGCGGATCGGCTCCGGCCGCTTCGAGGACGGCGGCGAGCATACCGAGGGCGGTCCCGGCGTCGGCGCCCGGCTGGTGCCACGCCGCGAGCCGCAGGCCGTCGCCGGCGGGCCGGGCGTCCAGGGCCAGGGCGATCCCGGCGGCCGGCGGGGGCGGGGGCGCGCCGGTCTCCTCCGGCGGGACGGTCACCGCGGTGTCGAACAGCGGGTTCACAGTGGCGAGGTCCCGGATCCGCGGCACCGGCCGCACCGAACCGGCGAGCTCGGCGAAGGTGACCCCGCCGGCGACCTCCACCAGGATGCCGTCGCGCGGGTCGTAGCCGCCGAACGCGACGGTGTCCGCCCGGGTGAGCCAGGACAGCACCACGGCGTACGCGGCGTGCACGACGTCCCGGACCGCCAGTCCCGCGCCCTCGGCGTACGCGACGATCCGCTCCCCCACCACGCCGGGCAGCTCGACGAGGACGGGCGAGTCCTGGGCCGGCACGCCGAGCAGGCAAGGCTCCACGGTGGACAGCGCCGCCCGCAGTTGCTCGCGCTGCTCCTGCTCCGTCCGTAAGCGCAGGGTGATCGCCGTGACCACGCCCGTGCGCAGCAACGCCCGGTCGGGCTTGCCGGGCCCGGTCACCGGCAGGCTGTCGCGCATCTCGAACTCGGCGGGCACGTGGCTCGGCGACAGCACCAGGGCGACGTGTTCGGCCAGCTCGGCGACTTCGGCGTGCTCACCGGGGCGCAGCGCGACGACCGCGACCATGCGTTCCACCCGGTTGGCGTCCTCCACACCGAAGACGGCGGCCTGCGCCACCGCGGAGTGGTCCATCAGTGCCCGCTCGACGGCGTCCGGGTAGACCTTGATGCCGTTGACCTTCATGACGTCGGCGAGGCGCCCGTGCAGGTGCAGGTATCCGTCCTCGTCGAAGTGCCCGACATCGCCGGTACGCACGAACCCGTCGCGGATCGTGGCGGCGGTCAGCTCCGGCTCGTTCCAGTAGCGTTCCATACGCCAGCGGCCGGTCACGCACACCTCACCGGCCTGACCGGCGGGCAGCGGCTCACCGCTCACCGGGTCGCAGATGGCGACGGTCACCGGGCCCGGCGGGCGGCCGACGGTGCGGCGCAGCCCGGCGTCCAGGTGGTCGTGCGGCAGCAGGAGGCTGATGAGCCCGGTCTCGCTGGTGCCGTAGACCTGGAACAGGACCGGGCCGAAGATCTTGGCGGCCTCGGCGAGACGTTCCGGGGAGGCGGGGCTGCCGGTGTAGAACACCTCCCGCAAGGTCGACAGGTCGGTACGGTCGATGTCCGGGTGCCCCGCCAAAGCGTACACCTGCGGGGAACCCAGCACCAGCCGGCTGATCCGGTGCTCGCCGATGGCCCGCAGCACCGCCGCCGGCTCGAACCCGTGGTGCAGCACGACGAGCCCGCCGGTGACCACGGTGTCGTCGGCCGACGATCCGCCGGAGTGCGTCAGCGGCGCGGTGATCAGCAGGGTGACCTTCTGACCGTGCGCCGCCTGGGCCTGCGCCATCTCGTTCTTGACCCGGAAGCTCCAGCTCACACCCTTCGGCCGGCCGGTCGAGCCGCTGGTGAACGTGACCATGGCGACGTCGCCGTCGCGTACCGCGGCCGGGTCGAGGGCGGGGGCCGTGGTGAGGTCGATCAGGCCTTCGGCGGCGCCGAGCACCGCCACCAGGGGCGCCTTGGCGAGCGGCCCGCACAGCTGTCGGGCGCGCTCCACATTGGCCGGATCCACCACCAGCATGGCCGGCCGGGTCGAGGCGAGTATGTCGCGCTGCACGGCGAGCGGCAGCTCCTCGTCGGGGTTCACGGCGTTGACCCCGCGGATGTGGATGACCGTGGCGCCGAGCAGGTTGGCCGCCCAGCGCAGCAGCAGCGTCGCCGCGGTGTTGGGATCGGTCAGCACCGCGACAAGGCTGCCCGGCCCGATGCCACGCCCGTGCATCGCAGACGCCGCCGTTTCCACCGCGGCGGCGAGGTCTCCGGACCGCACGGGCTCACCACGCGAGATGAGCGCCGTGTTGCCGGGATCCTCGTTCAGCTTGCCGAGGATCTGGCGAACGTAGTGTTCGGGATGTGGCACGGTGCGCCTCCAATACCGATGCCTGACCGTCTAGCCAGGAACGTATCGGCGGGGAGCTTCGCGCCCTATCCCTCGGGTTGACAGTCGTTCGGGCGGCGGCCGATCGCGACCGTGCAGTACCACTCGTCGGACGTCGAGGTGTGCGCCACCAGCCCGTGGGCCGACATCGCCGCGGCCGTCAGTGCGGCCTGGCTCTCGCCGGTCTCGATGAGCAGGTGCCCGCCGGGTGCGAGCCATTGCCCGGCGTGCTCGGCGACGCGGCGGTGCACCTCGACGCCGTCGAAGCCGCCGTCCAGTGCCACCAGCGGCTCGTAGTCGCGGGCCTCCGGCGGCATCATCGCGATCTCGTCGGTGGGCACGTAGGGGGCGTTGACGATCAGGACGCCGACGGCGCCGCGCAGTTCGGCCGGGAGCGCGTCGAAGAGGTCGCCCTCGTAGACCCGGCCGCTGATCGGCTCGACGTTGCGGCGCGCGCACCGCACGGCGGTGGGCTCGATGTCGGCGGCGTACAGCCGGATGCCGGGAACCCGGGACGCGACGGCCGCGCCGATCGCACCCGTGCCGCAGCACAGGTCGACGACGACCGCGCCCTCGGCGGTGACGGCGACCGCCTCCTCGACCAGGTAGGCGGTGCGCCGGCGGGGGACGAACACACCGGGGTCGACGGCGATGCGCAGGCCGCAGAACTCGGCCCAGCCGAGGATGACCTCCAGCGGTTCGCCGTCCACCCGGCGCTGGGTCATCACGTCAAGGTCGTCGGGCGTACGCGCGGCGTCGACGAGCAGCCGCGCCTCATCCTCGGCGAACACGCAGCCGGCGGCGCGCAGCCGCAGGACGATGGCCTCGGTGGGGTCGGTGGTGGTCATCGCGGGGCTCCCGTCGTCGTGCCGGTCGTGGCCAGGGCGGCGCGGACGGCCGGCACGACGTCGCTTCCGAGCAGTTCGACCGTACGCGCGACGTCGGCGAAGGGCAGGCCACCCGAGTCGACCTGCAGCAGCACCCGGTCCTGGCCCAGCACCCGGTGTTGTTCCACGATCTTGGCGGCGACCTGTGCGGGGTCGCCGGCCAGCAGCGCCTCGGCGCCGGCGGCGTGCCGTTCGAAGCCTTCCCGGTCGAGCACGATCCGCCCGCGGGAGTGCAGGTCGAGGTATTCTGCGAGGTACGGATAGAAGCCCGCCGCCTGGGCGGACTCCGCAACGACGTACGCCTGGCCGGTAGTCGCCACCCGCAACGCGGCCGGATCGTGACCGTGCGAGGCCGCTGCCTCCCGGTACGCCGCGAGGTTCTCGGCCAGGCGGGCCGTGGATCCCGGGGTGACCGCCGCGGTCACCGGCAGCCCGAGCTTGCCGGCCCGGATCAGGCTGCCGCGGTTGCCGCCGACGCCGATCCCGACCGGCAGCGGCTGCTGCACCGCGCGCGGGCCGACCCAGGAGCCGAGCAGCGGCGGCCGGTGCTCGCCCCGCCAGGTGACCGAGGACTGCCGGGTGATCTGCAGGAGCAGGTCGAGGTGCTCGGTGAACACGGCGTCGTAGTCGTCCATGGAGTATCCGAACAGGTCGAACGGCTCCGGGAACGCACCCCGCCCGACGGTGATCTCGGCGCGCCCGCCGGACACCGCGTCGAGCGTGGCGAAGTCTTCGTAGACCCGCACCGGGTCGAGCACGCCGATCAGCGTGGTGGCGCTGGTGAGGCGGATGCGCTCGGTGGCCTGCGCGACGGCGGCCAACACCACGGCCGGCGACGGCACCGCGTAGTTGGGATGGTGGTGCTCCCCGACCGCGAACACGTCGAGACCGGCCTGCTCGGCGAGCTGCCCGAGACGGACGATCCGGCGGATCCGCTCGTCGGGTGCCACCGCGTGGTCCGAACGCGGGTCGGAAGTGAGGTCTGCGAGGCTGATCAGCCCGATTTCCATGAACCTGCCTCAACGGGACGGCTGCGACGATCCACCGTACCGTGGGACATCACGCCGCGTTCAGCTGCCTCCTCAGGTCGTCCAGCAGGGCGTGGACCAGCGCGAGGTCCGCCACCGCGCCGAAGACGTGGTAGTCGGGGCGCACCAGGACGGCGGCGGCGCCGAGTCCGGCCAGGTAGGACGTGTAGACACCGTCCACGTCGCCGACCGCGCCGGGTCCCAGCCGCGCGACGATCGGATCGACGCCGGGTATCGCCGGCCCGGTGTCGACCTCACCGGTGGTGAGCAGCACGAACCCGCGCCCCACCCGGTCGTCGAACAGGCCGGTCTGCCCGCCGACGCGTACCCGGCCCTGCGGGACCACGTCACCGCGGGCCGCCGCCAGACCCTCCGGCAGGCGGCTGAGCAGGCCCTCGGCCAGCGGCTTGGCGGGTTCCGGCCGATTCGGCCCACGCCGTGGGTTGGCGAGGATCGCGGCGTCGCGGTCGGCGGCGGCGTCCGGATCCGACACGCAGATGACCCGCCCCAGCTTCACCGACTCCCGGATGGACTGGCGGGCCTGGGCGCGTCGCTCGATCGTGTACGTGTCGAGCAGTTCCGCGGGTGCGCCACGCAGCACGAGGTCGAGCTTCCAGCCGAGGTTGGCGGCGTCCCGCAGGCCCGAGCACATGCCCTGGCCCGCGAACGGCGGCATCAGGTGCGCCGCGTCGCCGGCCAGCAGAACCCGCCCATCCCGCCACTGGTCGGCCCACATCGCCCGGAACGTGTAGGTGGAGCTGCGCAGCAGGCGCGCGTTGTCCGGCCGTACGCCGCGCGGCTCGAGCAACCGCCACGCCGCGTCGCTCGTGCGCAGCTCGTCGAGGTCCTCACCGGGCAGCCGCATGAACTCCCAGCGCCGGCGCCCGGGCCCGCTGCCGACCACCGTGGTCGGCCGGGCCGGATCGCACCACTGCTGGTTCGTCGGCAGGAACGTACGCTCGACAGCCAGCTCCACGTCGCACAGCAACCAGTCGTACGAGAAACCGAGATCCGTGACGCCGACGCCGAGCCGATCGCGGACGTAGCTGTTCGCCCCGTCGCAGCCGATCACCCACCGCGCGGCGACGGTGTGCGCCTCACCGTCCACGCTCTTGGTGCCGACCATCACCCGGTCGCCGGCCTCCCGCAGGTCGACGACCTCGTGCCCGCGCCAGATCCGGACATCCGGAAAGGTGGCCAGCCGGCGAGTGAGAAGGGCCTCCAGCGCGGGCTGGTGCATCGTGCTCGCGTCCGGCCAGCCGTACCGGCCGGTGGTGGCGAACACGATGTCCAGCAGCACCCGGCCCCGCGCGTCCAGCCACTGGTAGCCGGTGGCGGGCTGGGAGAGGCCCGGCAGGTCCGCGCCGACGCCCGCACCGGCGAGCAGCCGTGCCGTCTCGCCGTCGAAGCTGGTGGCGCGCGGGAGCGGGTACGCCTCCGGCCGGCGCTCGACGACACCGACCCGCCAGCCGCGCTGGGCCAGCAGGATGGCCAGGGTGGCGCCGATCGGGCCGAGGCCCACGACGGCGACGTCGACGTCGCCCTGCGGGCCGCTCACCAGCGTACGAGCAGCTCGTGGAGGCTGAAGACCGGCGTCCGCGCGCGCAACCGCACGTCGCCGGCCGGGACCTCCGGCACCAGCCCCGGCAGCCCGGTGACCAGGGTGCGCAGCGCGATCGTCAGCAGCGTACGGGCGAGGCGCTGACCGAGGCAGATGTGCACGCCGTACCCGAAGGCGAGGTGCCCGGACGGGTCCCGGCTCAGGTCGAGCAGGTCGGCGTGCGCGAAGCGGCTCCCGTCGCGGTTGGCGGCCGGCAGGGAGATGGTGACCGTGTCCCCCTCGCTGACCAGGCGGCCGCCGACCTCGACGTCGGTGAGCGCAGTCCGGAAGATTTGGTACTGGTTGACCGTGGTGTAGCGCAGCAGCTCCTCGACGGCGTTCTCCACGCCGGCCCCGCTCGCGCAGGCGTCCCGGAACGCCGCCAACTGCTCCCGGTGGTGCAACAGCGCCATGCTGGTGGCCGCCAGCGCGCCCTCGCAGGTGGTGAGCCCGGCCACGAACACGATCAGGAGCATGTTGGTGATCTCGCGGTCGGTCAGATCCGGTACGCCGGTCAGCCGGCCGATCATCGAGTCGCCCGGGTCGGCGCGCTCCTTCTCGACGCAGTCGCGCAGGTAGAGGAACGCCTCCTTAGACGCCGCGAACTCGTCCTCGACCGGCACGTCGTCGTCGTTCGAGGTCTCGGACAGCCGTGCCAGGATCGCCCCGCCCTCGGCCGAAATGCCGAGCAGATCGTTCAGGACCCGGCGGCACAGCGGTTGCACGTACGCGGTCACGAGGTCGGCCGGCGACCCCAGCCCGCGCAGCTCGGTCAGCTGCTCCGCGGCCGCCACCTCGATCCGCTCGCCGAGCGCCGCCACCCGGTGCGTGGTGAACTCCCCGGTCAGCGTGGCCCGGTAACGCGTGTGCTCGGGCGGATCCATGTGGATGAACATGCCGGGGATGATCGGCATGGTCGGGAAGGGCTGCCCCTTCTTGGTGACCGGGAAATGGGCCGAGTGGAAGTTGTGGCTGAACGCCGGGCTGCTCAGCACCTCCTTGGCCACCTCGATCCCGGTCGCCAGCCATCCGACGTGCCCGTCTGGATAGACCATTCTAGACAGTGGCTGCTCGGCGCTCAGCTCGCGCAGCACCGCCGGCGGGTCGAACGCGTCCGCGCGGTCCCAATGTTCCAGGTACGTGATCGGCTCGGACATGTCGAAACCTTTCCTCGATCCCCACGGGCGTCACCCGGACGTTTCGAGGCTAGGAAAGTTCCTGCCGCCCACCATCCCCAGCTCTGGTAACTCCACCGCGCACCCGTTGTTCACCCGTCGCCGCCGCCGTTAGCTTGACCCCATGCTCAGCGACAGCATGCGTGCCGTGTACGCCTCGGCGCCGACCCCCGATGACCCGCTTTCCGCCCTCGTCGTCGGGGAGCGCCCGGCCCCCGTGGTCCCCGACGGGTGGATCCGCGTCGACGTACGAGCCGTGTCGCTCAACCACAAGGACCTGTGGACGCTGCGCGGCGTGGGCCTAGACCACGATCAGTACCCCCGGATCCTGGGCTGCGAGGCCGCCGGGCTGGACCCCGACGGCCGCCGAGTGCTGCTGTACCCCCTGCTGAACACCCCGCCGGGCGCCAGCGACGAGACGCTGCACCTGCCGGCCGCGCAGCTGTCCGGCGCCCGCCCCGGCACCCTCGCCGAGCAGTTCACCGCGCCGGGCTCGAGCCTGCTGCCGATACCCGACCACCTGACCTGGGAGGAGGCCTCCTGCCTGATCTGCACCTGGCTGCCGGCGTACCGGATGCTGTTCACGAAGGCACAGCTGCGACCCGGCGACACGGTCCTGGTCCAGGGCGCGGCGGGCGGTCTCTCGACCGCGCTGATCGCCATCGGCGCCGCGTCCGGCCTGCGGGTCTGGGTCACCGGCCGTACGCCCGAGAAGCGAGCCCTGGCCCGCCGGCTGGGCGCCGCCAACACGTTCGAGCACGGCACCGAACTGCCGGCCCCGGTCGACGCGGTGATCGACGGCGTCGGCAAGGCCACCTGGCACCATTCCCTGCGAAGCGTCCGCCACGGCGGCACGGTCGTGGTGGCCGGCGCCACGACGGGCGACGTGCCCCCGGCCCGCCTGCACCGGGTCTACTTCCACCAGATCAACATCGTGGGCTCCCTGAGCGGCACACGAGAGGAGTACCAGCGCCTCTTCACCCTGATGAACACCACCGGCCTGCGCCCCCTAGTCGACGACGCACTCCCGTTGTCCGAGGCCCGAGCCGCCTTCAAACGCCTCTCCGACGGCGACGTCCGCGGCAACCTGGTGATCACCCTGCCCTGAAAGGACGTCTCATCCTGATTCACGTTTCCCGTTTTGAAGCTCTTGACGACCCTGATGGCTTATTCGGTGTAGGTCAGGCGGCGAGGGTGAAGTCGAGGCGTTGGAGGTGTGTTGTCCGGGTGCGGTCGAGGGGGTGTCCGGTCCAGTAGCTGTCGAGGCGGATGATGTTGATCGCGGTGGCCGTGAGGGTGTGTTCGAGTCTGGTCTTGGGCAGGCCTCGGTAACGGGCGGTACGGATCCCGGTGACATGGGTGCTTTGGCGCATGGTGCCCTCGACTCCGGCGCGGACGGCGTAGCGGGCCTTCCACTCGGAGGTGTTCTGCTGGATGCGGGCAGCGGTGAGGGCTTCGTGTAGGTCACGGGGGTGGATGGTGATCTGGCGGCGGGTGCCTCGGGTGCATTCCTGGCGGGTGGGGCAGGGCTGGCAGACGCTCTTCGGCCAGGACACCACGATGGTGTCGGTGTCGCGTTGTCGGCAGGGTGACCAGCTTGTGCTGGTGTTGCCCTGGGGACAGACGCCGTGGCGGGTGTCGAAGTCGAAGGTGAACGCCGCTTTGTCGTAGCCTCGCCCGGCGCGGGCCTGCGCGGACGGGTCGATCAGCATCGGGGAGGTCAGGGTGATCCCGTGCCGGCGGGCGGCGGGCGGCGGTGATCTCGGCGGACGGGTATCCGGAGTCGACGAGGTGCTCGGCGGGAGTCAGTGCCTTGTCGGCCAGTCGCTGGTGGATGATGGCGGTCATGGCCGAGTCCGGGACGGTCGCGGTGGTGGTGGCCACGTTCGTGATCAGGTTCGGGTGTTCTCCGCGTCCGGTTTCCCGGCCGGTGGTGCCGGTCGGTGGGTCGCAGGTCTCGGTGAAGTGGACCTTGTAGCCGCCCCAGCCGGTGTCGCGTTTGACGCTGTATCGGGCGTCCGGGTCGTATGGGGAGATGAGGCGGTCTCTGCCGGGCGGGACACCGTCCCCGTCCGGGGCGTGTTCCCGCCGTCGCGCCTCCTGCCCGGCGCCGTCGGTGTCGCGGTAGAACTGCTGGATCCAGATCAGGCGTAACGTCTGTGTCGCTGGGATCTGTGCCAGCCATTCCGGTGCGTCCGGGTGGTGCGCCGCGTCGAGCAGGTGGTAGCCGTCGATGCCGTAGCGGACCGTCAACTCGTCACGTCTGGTCTGGCTCTCGGGCAGGCGTAGGTTGTCGACGCGGGTGCCGTAGACGCCGGTCCAGGAATCGTCGATGACCGAGGTGAGCCAGTGCGGTGCCGCCGCGGCGAGGGCTTCCAACGCCGCCCGTAGTGTCTCTCCGGCCAGTTCGAGGCGGTTGAGGTCGCGGATCGCGCCGAGTACGTGGGTGGAATCGGTGCGTTGGCGGCCCCGGGCCTTGACCAGTCCGAGCCCGGCCAGGCGTCGCAGCAGGGCGTCCAGGGCCAGGCTGGTCAGGTCACCGGCGACCAGCCGGTCCCGGAACTCCGACAGGACGGTGGGGTCGAAACCCGGATCGTCGAGTTCCAGACCGAGGGCGTATTTCCAGGTGATTCGGTCCCGGACCGCGTCGGCGGCCTGACGGTCGGTCAGGTTCTCCGAGAACTGCAACACGCTGGCGGTCATCAACTGTGCCGGGGAGATCCCCGGCCGTCCCCGGAGCCCGAACGCCGCCGAGAACCGGGCGTCCTCGTACACCTGGCCGAGTTCGTCACGGATCCGCGTCGCCAGGTTCCCTTTCCGGAACGCCGCCCGCGCCATCCGCGCGGTCTGCTCCGGAACGTCTGGCCACGGCCTCGGTTGCATCGACATGACCACAACAACCCTACTGACCCACCGAAGGAGACGGGTACACGGCCGAATAAGCCATCAGGGTCCTTGACCCCATATGGACAGGCCAGCCGGGCAACACATGAGGGTGTCGGCCCCTATGGTTGTGCCGGCTGTCAGCGACTTGCGGACAAACCTAACCAGACACTCGTAGCGTAGTAAAACCGCTCAAGCTATACTTTCACGAATGCCCTCGATCAGGGCGAAGTCCCCATGAAACCGGCGATTATATCGACAGCCTTCACTTGTCGGGCCGGGCTTATCGGGCGCAACGTGAACAAGACGTCCAGTGAGAGGGCGGTCCGCAGTAGCTTGATATGATCTATGCGTTGCGCCCGGTTGGAGACCTTACGGCGGGTTCGCCGTGGATAGCGGCTGGTAGATCTGTGGAATGTGAGTCCTGGTCGTGACCGTTCCGGCTGCTGCGGCGTTAGCTTGATCTTTAACCTGTGCGGCGTGGTCTGGGATTGGCCGATTTTTTCTTTCTGGAGGTCGTCTTCCCGGTTTGGCTGCTGGTGACGGTGTGGACGTCGTAGCGGCGGGTGGGGTGACGGTTGGGTGTGCCGGGTGGTCGTCCGGGGCCTGGCCGGGTGGGTTTCGGCGCGCTGGCGGGGCAGGTGCTTGTCGGACGTAGGTGCCGAAATCCGCGGCGGACCCGGGATGGGGTGAGCCGTTCGGGTGGCGCTGGTCGTTCCCATGGGTGACGCAGGTCGGCGGCCAGTGGCCGGGCCAGCCTCAGCTGCGTGTAGGCGGCGATGATCAGCCAGGTCCACCGGTCGGCGGCGTGCGGGTCGCGCAGTTTCGGCACTGTCCAGCCGAGGGTCTGCTTGAACAGCCGGAACGTGTGCTCGATGTCGAAGCGGCGTAGGAACGCCTGCCACAACAGGTCGATCATCGCCGGATCCGGGCTGGGATCGTGGCCCGGCTCGTGGTCGATACCGGTGGACCACCACAACCATACCGGTTTCGCGGTCGCGCCCGACGGCAGCCGCCCGACGTCGAGACGGATCACGGTGCCTTCCAGGATCGGCAGTGCAGGGCAGTCGGTCCAGGCCGCGCGGCGGGTCAGTCTCGGATGCAAGCGGTGCCAGGCTCGGGCGGTGACGGTGCCGTAGAGGCGGGTATCGGTCACCGTGGTCACATCCGGGGCACCCCAACTGCGGGGGTCGCCGAAGATGAACTCGGCGCCGTGGCGGGGCAGCCGGCCCCGCCGGCCGGGCAGCGGTGGTGGCGCGGGTCGGCGCAGGACCCTGTCCGAGCGCAGCCTGGCCAGGACGCGCACCGGCAGGTCCCGCAGCAGCCAGGCCAGGCGGGCCGCGTCGTAGCCTGCGTCCATCACCACCCAGACCTGCGGATCGCCGGGCCGCCAATGGCCGGCGGCGATCAACCGGCCGACCACGTCCCGCAACTGGGCGGCGGTCACCGCCGCCAGATCCGCACCCGGAGCCAAGCGGACCGCGTCCAGCGGTGCGGTCCACGAGGTGCGGCCGGTCTCCAACGCCACAACGAACGCATACGGCCAGCCCGGAACTCCGATGTGCTGGTCCCTGCCACGGCCGTAGGTGTGACACAGGATCCGCTCCGGCGACGTGTGCGCCTCCGGCCGCAGCCAGCACGTCACATCCACGGCCAGGACGAGCCGCCCGTCAGCCGCCCGCGGCGGCGGCACCGCCGCCACCGCCGTACGCAGCCGTTGCACGTCAACCCGCCCGGCGGCCAAGGCGTCGTACAACGCGCCGTGCCCACGGCGGTACTCCGCTACCAGCGACAACCCGGGCAACGACCGCACCGGCCCATCCGCGCACAACACCGCGTCGGTCAACTCGAACAACGCATCCGACCGCCGTGACAGGGCCTGGTGGAAGTCCCGCCGAAACCCGGCCAACACCTCCGCCGGATCCCTCACCGGCCCGGTCGAGACAGAGCCGGGTAACACCAGCCCACTCAGATGGTCCAAAATCGTGGCCACGGCCACCGCCTTGATCTCGCGTCCTTGCCAGGGAACCCGAAGATCATCAACGGTGGCCGTTCCCACGTCAGCCCGACACGCCGGAATCCTCACAGGAGCAACCGGCGCCCGCCACCGACGGGTTAAAAATCAAGCTAAGCGCGGCCGAGGCCCAGAGCACATAGGCGAAGCTGATGGCACCTATCAGCACTTGCAGGCCCGTTGTCGATTGACTTCCTCCACTCACCGGAAGAAGCTGAGGTCACCGAAACGCGGATCCAACCGACGCAAAGGTGGCAGGGGTAGATGAGTGAGCCATACGACGTCGTCATTGTCGGGTCCGGTCCGGTGGGCACAGCAGTCGCTCGCGAGTTGGCGGATGACGACCCAGCGCTGCGGCTGATCGTCCTTGAGGCCGGACCCGCCTTGGACGACCCGGCCGGCGGACACGTCAGAAACATCGCCGACCCCGATCGGCGCAACCGCAGGCTGGCCGAACTCCCCCATGGCGCGGACCCGGTACCTGGCGGAACCGCAGCCCGCCCCGGTACCGCTCTCGTCGGAGCGCCGGCGATGCCGAACGCAGCCATCTCCACGAACGTCGGCGGCATGGGCGCACACTGGACAGCAGCGTGCCCACGGCCAGTGGACGACGAGATTCCCGACGCCCTCGACGCTGACGTGCTCGACAAGGCGCTCGGACGGGCCGAGGAACTCCTCGCCGTCACCACTCACGCCTTCGACCGTGCCCCTCTGATCGGAGCGATCCAGGAGCTGCTCGGCGCGTTGTTCGACCGGCCGGACCGCCGCCCGGTGGGACCCATGCCCGTTGCGGTCACGGTCGAGGACGACGGCGACTTGCACTGGACGGGCCCCGCGATCATCGCCGGCGATTTGTGGCAGCGGCCGAACGCCGCCTTGCGCACCGGGGCCCTGGCCACGCGGATCCGGCTAGATGGCAACCGCGCGACCGGGGTGGACCTCGTCAATCTCGCCACCGGCGAGCGGGAGTTCCTCGGCGCCCGCGCCGTCGTGATCGCCGCCGACGCCTTCCGGACGCCCAGGCTGCTGTGGGTCTCCGGTGTCCGCCCCGCAGCGCTCGGCCGCTACCTCACCGAGCATCCCCAGATCATGGCCGCCGCCCTCCTGGACGAAAAGTACATCCCCGACGACGCGCCGCTCGACATCCACCTACCGGTCTCGGCAACCGTGACCCCGGGCGGTGGTGCCATCGTGCCCATCTCCGGCGTTTCCTGGGTGCCCTACGCCACCGACCGGCCCTTCCACGGCCAGATCATGCAGATGGATGCCTCGCCGGTACCGCTGAACCCAGGCGTTACCGTCCGGCCAGGTCAAGTCATCGGCCTCGGCTGGTTCTGCCGCAAGGAACTCTCACCCGACAACCGGGTCTGGTTCGACGAGGACACCCTCGACGAGCACCACCTGCCGGCAATCCGCATCGACTACCGGCTAAACGCGGCCGACCGGGCCGCGATCGCGAACGCGACCGAGGAGGTCCGCGCCGCGGCACAGTCGCTCGGACGACCGCTCGGCGAACCGTTCCTCATGCCGGCCGGCAGCTCGCTGCACTATCTCGGGACGACTCGTATGGGCCGCGTCAACGACGGCACCAGCGTCTGCGACCCGACCGGCCGAGTCTGGGACACCGACAACCTCTACGTCGGTGGCAACAACGTGATCCCCACCGCGACCGCCTGCAATCCCACCCTGACCGCCGTGGCGGTGGGCGTCATCACCGCCCGCGCGATACGCGAGCAGCTCCAAACCGATACCCATTGAGGAAGGAACAACGTGCCTCGCCCGATCACCTTGTTCACCAGCCAGTGGGCTGATCTACCGTTCGAGGAGGTATGCCAGCTGGCATTCGCCTGGGGCTACGACGGCGTGGAAGTCGCCTGCTACACTTTCGCCGCCACCACCACGCTCGACAAGATCGCGCCGCGTCGCCGAGAGGCCGACCAGCACCGCACCGACCGCTTCGATCGGATGTGCCTGCTGGTAACCCACGGCTTCGCCGATGTGTCGGAAAATCTGGCACGCGGCAGCGACAACCGGCCGGCCAACCTGACCGCGGCACTCACCTGGTCGCGTCAACTGCCCGCAGGCAAACCCACCACCGCGCCCGGCTCGACACCCTGGAGATTGCTCGGGAACGGGCACAGAAGCAGCTCGAGAGCACGATGCGGTCCGTCAACCAGGCACTCGCAGAGTTCGACCGGCAGCTCGACAGCACCACCCTCGAGGGCACCGAATGGCGGCGCGTCACGCTCGCCGCTCCCAACGCCGCCGTCGGCGAGGATCTGCGGCAAGCCGCCGAGACACTCCGCACCCAGCCGAAGGCCTCGAACAAGATCTGCGCCAGGATGTCAAAGCGACTCTCAAGACGTCGATGTTCACCCAGCTGCGGCGGGACATCCAGACCCGCCGTTAGTTGTACACACCCGGTCTCGGCAGCGGGCCGGGTCGTGCGCGGCGACCTGTCGCGCAGCAGCCCGCGTAGTCCGGACTCGCGCATCAGCCGCTCGACCGTGCACCGGGCCACCTCGACGCCCCGCCGGTGCAGCTCGTGCCAGATCTTGCGGGCCCCGTAGACGCCGTAGTTCTCCTTGTGGACCTGCTCGATCATCGCGGTCAGCTCCTCATCGCGCCTCGACCGGGCGCTGGCGGGCCGGGCCTTGGCGGCGTAATAGGTCGACGGTGCGATCCCGGCGGGCGTGTCTTCAAGCGCCCGCAGGACCGACTGGACACCGTGTTCGGCCTTCTGCGAGTCGACGAACGCGACCCTCATCTCGACGGCCGGTCCAGTTCGGCCGCGAAGAAACTCGCCGCGGACTTCAGGATCTGGTTCGCCCGCCGCAGCTCACGGACCTCCCGTTCCAACGCGGCGAGGCGTTCCGCGTCGCCGCTGGTGGTGCCCGGCCGGTCGCCGGGCGTCGGTCTCGGCCTTCTTCACCCACCCACGCAACGCCTCGGGGTGCACCCCGAGTTGGTCGGCGATCCGCCGGATCGCGCCGACCGCACTGGCCGGATCCCGGCGGGCCTCGACCACCAACCGGGTCGCACGCTCACGCAGCTCGTCGGAGTACTTCTTCGGTGCGGGCATCGCTGGTGTTCCTCCCAGGTTTCGATGTCTCCATCAAACCCGGTGCGGGACAGTCTTACGGCACGACGTCCGTGAACGCCTCCCAGACGGCCACCGCTTCCCCGGCATGCTCTGGTCCCCCTTCAGGTTTCCCCTCCAGGTAAGCCGGGCGACCCAAGAACCTCCCTTCGAGTCCATCCCCGCTGCGCGGGGGATACAACGAAGCGCCTCACGGCGCACACGGAACGTGACAGTCTCCCGTCACTCCGCTCGTACCACCCTGGCCATCATCAGAGGGTTACGGACCCCACGCCTGGGTGTTCGCGTAGCCAGGCTTCCAGGGTGTCGGCGGTGCGGTCGGGCAGTACGTCGATGCGTTCGTGTGTTTCGGCGTCGATGACGACGGTGGCGTAGCGGTGCCTGCGGCGAAGGGCGAAGTCGTCGACTCCGATCACCCGGGGCGTGCGCCGGGTGGGTAGCGGGATGCGTAGCAGGGTCCGCAGGGCCGTCGACCACATCCTCGATGACCAGCGGGGAAAGACCCGAGAACATCGTCTGCGCAAGCTTGTTGGCGTCCGTCACGCGGGTGTCAACGAGCCGGACGACTCTCCGTCACCACCGCATGTGAGACAGGGCCGTCAACTTGACACTCCCCTGTGGCGGATGCGTGGTGAGGCTCAGCAGCAGGTCGACCCATTCCGTGATCCGCCCGCAGTCGGAACCGGGCACACCGAGCAACTCGCAGATCACGGCGACCGGCAGCCGGCGGGCGAAGCCGGTGACGAGGTCGGCCGGTGGCCCGGGCCGCCAGCAAGTCGTCGAGCAGCGTCCACGTCGCGACGCAGCGCCGGCCGGAGGTCCTCGATGCGGCGTGGGGTGAACGCCGGCGCGGCCAGGCGGCGCAGTCGGGTGTGCTCAGGGGGGCATGTTGAGCATCGATCCCGGTCCGGCGGGATCGGTTGCAGCCGGGGAGCACCAAGTGCAGCAGCGGCGGCTCGGCTGAACCGCTCATCGGTCAGCACGGTCCGGTTCTCAGCGTGGCCGGTGACCAACCAGGCCTCGTCCCCGGTGGGCAACCTGACCCGGGCGACCGGCTCCTCCTCACGCAGCCGGGCAAACGCGACCGGCGGCTCGCCGGGGAACGGCGACGGCATCGGGAAGGCCGGCAGGTCGGTGGTGTCGGTGGAGCGCATCCGCTCGGTCCCTCCGTCGGTGGCCGCCTGGAGCCTGCCGGACCTCGCTCGGCGGCGATCGAGGCCCGGTCGAAGGGGAGGGCTCGACCGCCAGTCGACCCGCACTCCAGGCCGGCCACGCAGCCTGCCTGCAGCAACTCATCGAGCGGAGGTTCCGACGTGCCCGAATCCCTCGGCACGCAGCCGGTCAGTGCCGAGCCCCTGTGGCGGCTCGGCACGGCGTACTTCAGCCGTAAGGTGACGTTGACCGCCGCCGAGCTCGGTGTCTTCACCGTCCTCGCCGACGGCCCACTGACCGCCGAGCAGCTACGTCGAAGGTCTGGGCAGGCTCAATCCCGATCATCCGGCAACCGGCTGCGGAGCCGGGTCTGACACGAGCGCGCGGTAGAAGGCGAGGTGCTGCTGAGCCGCCTCGGCCCATGTGTGCCGCGCGGCAAGCTGCCGACCCGCGGCCCGCACGGCCGGGTCGTCTTCGGCGAGCACCGCGGCAAGCTCGGTGGCGAAGGTCGGTGCGTCGCTGGCGAAGCGCGCGACCCGGGCGAAGACCTCGCGCAGGACCGGCAGGTCACGTACAACCAACGGCACGCCGGCGGCGAGGGCTTCCATCGCCGCCAGGCCGAAGCCCTCCTTGAGGGACGGGAAGGCGAATGCCCCAGCCGCCGCGACCAGCGCCGGCAGATCATCGTCTGGCACCGCGCCGAGGACGACCGGCTCGACGCCCAATTCGACGGCGTGCGCGTCCCAGCGTGCCCGGTAGTCGCGGTAGTCGAACAAAGTCTCGCCGCCGGCGATGACCAGTCGCACGTCGGGCATTTCGGTGTGCAGCAGGGCGTACGCGTCGAGCAGGTCGAGCGATCCCTTGCGCGGCTCGATGCCGCCGACGCTGAGCACGTAGCGGCCCAGCCGGGTCCGCCAGGCGGCGCGCATGGTCGCGTCGGTCGCAGCGAACCGTTCGTAGGCGACACCGTTCGGGATGACGTCGGCTTTGACGCCCCAGCCGTGGGCGAGTTCCGCGGCGACGGCTGCTGAGACACAGATGTGCGCGTACGGCCGGACAATCGCCTTTTCGTGGCAGTCGGCCAGCTCCGGGGTGGTGAACTGGTCGATGTGGTGGACGGTACGTACGCACCGGTCGACCGCGTTGGCGCTGATGCAGTCCTGGGCGTGCACGATGTCGTACGGCGAAGGGTCGAACGCGTCGCGCAGCACCGCGATCGAACGCAGGATCCGCGTGCCGACCGCCTCGTCCTGTGGGCCGTCTGGAAACGGCACGATCCGCTGGCGTACGGCCGGGTCGAGCGGCCGGTAGAAGCCGGCGTCGCCGCCACGGCCCAGGGTCCACACAGTCACGTCCTGACCCGCAGCGGCCAGGGCTTCAGCGAGGGCAAGCGTGTGCACCACTCCGCCGCGTGGCTTGGTGGAGTAGCTGAGCAGCGCGATCCTCACGGGCTGCTCCGGTAGGCGTCGAACCGCAGCTCGCCCAGGTGCCGCAGGACGCGGCGGGCACGCTCGATCTCGGCGGCGACGTCGATGTCAGCGACCGCGAGGCCGGCCTTGCCGAAGGTCCGGGCGAGAATGCCCCCGCCCGGTCCGACCACTTTGGACTGCCCCAGGAACCGCATCCCGCCCATGGCTCCGGTCTGGTTGGACGAGGCGAGCACGACCTGGTTCTCTGCGGCGCGGGCCTGGTCGTAAAGGTCGAACAGCCGGGCCTGGCGGTCCTGGGCCATGCGCGGGGCACGGTTGGTGATGCTGGTCGGCCAGGCGGACAGGCAGGCCAGGATTTCCGCACCGTCGAGGGCGAGGCTGCGGGCTGACTCCGGGAACGTCTTGTCGTAGTCGATGAGCATGCCGATGCGGCCGACCGGGGTGTCGAAGGCGTCGAAGCTGTCGCCGGGCGTGTAGGCGGCGACTTCACCTGCGGGAAGGTGGACTTTGCGATGCCGGCCGAGAACGCCGTCCCCGGTGACGCACGCTGCCGCGTTGTACCGGATGTTACCGTCGGCTTCGCAGTACCCGAAGCAGACGGTCAGCTCGGCGGCCAGCCGGGCGACCTCGAAGATGATCGGGTCGTCGGGCTTGAGCGCGGGCGGCAACGCGTCGGGATCCGGGTGGCGTAGATCGGCGAGGTACCCGCCCAGTGCCGCGTCAGGCAGGACGAGCAGCCCGCAGCCCTGGCTGCGGGCGTCGTCGATCAGCTTGCCGATCCGGGCGACGTCGAAGTCGAGGTCGCGGCCGAAGTGCGCGGCTGCGGCCGCGATGCGGACTGTACTCATGCGCTGGCCGCTCCCACGGGGTACGTGTATGTCTCCGGTCGCCGGTCGCGAAGGTGCCCCATCGACCGGCGTGCTGTCTCCAGCGCGTTGGCCACGTCGAGTTCGGCGATGGCCACACCGGCAGCCACACCGGTTTCGGCGAGGATGTCGCCGCCCGGCTCGACAACCTTGGCGCTGCCGACGAAGCGTAGCGACCCGAAGGACCCGGCCTGATTGGCAGACAGCCATACCATCTGGTTCTCCAGCGCCCGGGCACGATCGAACAGGTCGAAGCGCCGCTTCCAGCGGTCCTCGGCCAGGTCGGCTGCCTGGTTGGTCCGTGAGCCCGGCCAGGCCGAGACACAGACACCGATCTGCGCCCCATCCAGGGCCAGGGCACGCGCGGACTCGGGGAACGCCTTGTCGTAACAGATCATCATGCCGATCCGGCCGACCGGGGTGTCGAAGGCATCGAACCGGTCGCCCGATGCGTAGCTGGCGTTCTCGTTCAGCGGCTGGTGCACCTTGCGGTGGTTGCCGAGCACACCGTCACCGCTCACGCAGACCACGCTGTTGTACCGCGTGTCGCCATCCGCCTCGCAGTACCCCGCGACCACGGTCATCTCACCGGCGAGTAAGATCAGGCGGCGGATCTCCGGGCCGTCCAGAGCCAGGGCTGGCGGGCCGGCGTCCAGATCGGTGTCGCCGTCGAGGCCGAGCAGGTATCCACCCAGGCACGCCTCGGGCAGGGCCAGCAGCTGAACACCCTGAGCCCGTGCCGCCACGATCAACCGCTCGACGGTACGGAAGTCCACGTCAAGGTCGCGGCCGAACTCCTCGGCGACGGCGGCCATACGCAGGACGGTCATGCTCTCCCCATTCCGGTCACTACACCAGTGACGGCGTGCGTAACTTCTCCGTCGGGCCAACGCAGCCCGATACCTTGACCCTCGGTCAGCTCCCCGCACACCGCGCCCACAGCCGGTCCGGCCGGCAGCGGTGGCCGCCCCGGCTCGTCGGCGGTCAGCATCGCGTACCCCGGAAAGCAGGTGAGCCAGTCGCCAGCGGTGGCGCTGCTTGGGCGCGGGACGGCGGCGACGTCAAGAATGGCCGCACAGCCGCTCGCCTCGGCGAGCATGCCCAGCGTGCCGACGATGCCGGCCATCGACACGTCCTTGGCGGCGGCGGGGCGCGCGGCGGCCACGGCACGACTCATCGCGCGCAGCTCCGCGGTGGCGCGACCCGTGGTCGAATCCCACTGCCGACCGTGGTACCCGGGCCGCCACGCGCCGCTGAGATCGGCCGTGAGCCGGACCTGATGCCCGGGCCGGCCTCCGCCACCGGGCACCGGGTGGTGGGTGCGGCCGAAGGCGGTGACCGACAACGCGGCGGGCACCCCAAGATGTGTGTGGCCGCCGAGGACCGAGACGTCGTATGCACGCGCGGCGCGGCGCAGGCCGGCCAGGACGCGGGCCGCGTGGCTGGCGTCGCGGGCCGCAAGCGCGTCGAGCAGGCCGAGTGGTTCGGCGCCCATCGCGGCCAGATCGTTGACGTTCACCAGTACCGAGCACCAGCCGGCCCACTCCGGATCGCGTTCCACCATCGCAGGCACGATGGCGTCGCACGCCGCGATCAGATCCGTCCCGGGCACCGGTGCCCCGTCGTCGCCGACGAACCCGTTGCCGCCAGGGGCTATTTCGGCCAGCAGCGGGCCGAGTGTCGCCTTGACCGCCGCCGCGTGCTGGGTCCGCTCGATCGGCCACCGCATCAATGTGTGCTGGCTGCCCGCCACGGTCACCGGGCGCACGCGTGTCCAGCCCAGCCGGCGGAACATCGCCTCATTGCGGGACTGCACGGTGGCTTCGAAGCGCAGCGCACCCCGCGCCTCCGCGTGGGCGCACGCCGCCCGGACCAAGGCCGCTCCGATGCTCTGCGGGCCGCGCGCGGCGCGGGCCACGACCAGCCGCCCACCGGTCCACCAGCCGACGTCGGGACCGTCATCGACGGGGCCGAGCCGCACCCCGCCGAGTACGAGGCCGGTCGGATCGCGGGCGACCAGGACGATGGTGCGCGGGTCGTCGTCCCGGCCGTCGAGGTCGTGACCGTCGAACAGACCTTGCTCATCGACGAACACCTCGCGGCGCAGCCGCCGGTATGCGCGTACCGCGGCGGCGTCGCCGGCCGGCTCGATGTGGAAGCGCGGCTGGCGGGCCACGGTGCTGCGATCACCGAGCAGTAGCAGGATGTCCTGCGTGGTGACGACGGTTTCGGAGGTTTGCGGGGCGGTGGGGCCGCCGTCGAGCAGTGTCATGGTGTTCACCCGCCCGCGGTCTGCAGCACGCTGCATGCGCCACAGGCAGCACAACCGGCCCTCTGGTCGGCGCCGGACATGCCCGCGGCGCGCAGCTTGGCGGCGACCTGTTCGGTGACGTAGGCCAGCAGGTGCGGGTCGGGGGCGGTGACGCCGTCGTGGGCGGCCAGGGTGCCGCGCATCGGCCGGAAAGGGACGATGAACGGGTAGACGCCGCGGTCGATCAGCCGTGCGGCGCCGGCGATCAGCTCGTCGGGATTCTCGCCGAGGCCGACCAGCAGGTACGTGGACACCCCGTTGCGCCCGAAGACCCGTACCGCCTCGTCCCACGCGGCCTCGTAGTCCACCATGGCGACCGTGGACTTGCCCGGCATCCAACGGCGGCGTACCCGGTCGTCCATGGACTCGACGTGGATGCCGATAGCGGTGGCCCCGGCCTCGTGCAGTTGCCGGATCCACGCCAGGTCGCCAGGAGGTTCACATTGCACCTGGACAGGCAGCCCTGGGACTGCCTCCAGCACCGCCCGCACCGCACGGACGAGATTGCGCGCACCGCGGTCGGCTCCGGTCGTGGTGCCCGTCGTCATCACCATCTGCTTGACCCCGTCCAGGCGGACCGCCGCCTCGGCGACCTCGGCAAGTTGGGCCGGAGTCTTCGCGCCGACGGTCGCGCCCGAGTGCAGCGCCTCCTCGATGGTGCAGAACCGACACCGATCCGCCTCGGCGTACCGGACACAGGTCTGCACCACCGTGGTGGCGAGCACGTCTGCGCCGTGCAGCCGGGCTATCTGCTCGTAGCGCACCCCGTCCGCGGTGGTCAGGTCGTAGAACCGGGGGCGGCGCACCGGGGTCAGGGTCAGACCGGTGTCTTCGTCGCCGACCCAGACCTTGCCGTCGCGCACGCTGTACGGGCTTGCGGGATTCGTGGGTAGCGCGGCGTTGGCACCGTCAACAAGGACGTGGTCGTCGCCGCTGGGTCCCGCACCGTCCGGCCGACGCACGCCAGCGTCCACCTGGACACCTCGCAGGGCCAGCTCGGCGCGGGTCAGGATCCGTACATCCACCGTCGTACGAGTGCCAACACTCACGGCAAGCCCCTTACAACTGGTAGGTGGAATTGATGATGGCGCCCTTGCGGGCGTAGTGGATGATCGCGTCCTGCACGTCGAGCGGGTGGGTGGGGATGACTCCCTCGATCAGGTCCTCTTCCCGGGCACCGTGCAGCGACAGCCCGAACCGGCAGCAGTAAACCTTGCCGCCCTCGGCGATGAACGTCTTGAGCTGGTTGTTGATGTTGTGCTCACCGGGGAATGCCGAGGTGCCGGTGGTGGGGAAGCCACGGGTGGCCAGGCAGTTGAGGGATCCGGGCCCGTAGAAGTAGATCGCGGATTCGAATCCCTTACGTAGCGCACGCGTGGCCTGCAGGACCGCCACGAAACTCACCGACGACTCGTGCGCGATGCCGTGCACCAACGTGAAGTATGTTTCGCCGTTTTCGGCCCGATAGTCGGGGAACACCTTGGTGCTGCCGTAGATGCTGGAGCCCTCCGGCAGCGACGGGTGCGGGATCTCCACCAGGCTCTGCTTCTCAAGGTCGGTCAGGTCGACGGTCATTGCGTACTCCTCTTTGGATACATTGGTGTCTAGCGGTAAAGGGTGGCGAAGGTGTCCCGGAAGACGAGGTCTGCCAGTTCACCGCCGCCGGTCGCGGCGGACATCCGGGCGTACTCGCCCGCGTAGTCCCCCCATGGCTGATCGCTGGCGAACAGCACTCGGTCGTGGCCGAGGCCGCGTTGCTCGATCTGCTGTGCCAGCCAGTACGGGGCGAAGCCGATGGCCCAGGACAGGTCGGTGTAGACGCGCTTTCCGGCTGCGATCCACTCGAAGAACCGGCTGCCGACAAGCTTGATGTGCCCGCTCATACCGCCGCCGAAATGCACCAGGTGCACAGGTACGCGGTCGGCGTACCACTCGACGAGGTTGCCGATCTCGTCGATGTCGGATGCGGCGCCCGGGGAGGTGTGCACGTGAACCACCAGGCCATGGCGCTGCGCATGGTCGAAGATCTGGTCCAGCATTGGGCGGCAGGCCGGATCCGTGGCCCGGCCGCCGAGCAGGAAGCTGAGCTTCAGTGCCCGTACTCCGTCCTCCCCCGCCAGTGCCAGAGCGCGACGTGTGCGTTCGGCATCAGCCGGACGCGGCGAAACCCACAACCCCGCCCGGATCCGCTCGTCGGTCTGCGCCGCTTCGATGACGAGTTCGTTGAAGGAGAAGGCGATCTCCGGATCGGGTACCCCGTAGTTCGGCAGGACCAAAGCCCGCTCGGTGCCTTCGGCATCCAGATCGGCGATCAGGTGTTTGATGGTGGCGCGGGCGGTGGTGTCGGGGTTGACCGGTGGGCCGCCATAGAAGGGGTATGCGGGCAGGACACCGATGTGCCGGTGAGCGTCGGAAACCATGACGTGTCCTGCCTCAACCGACCGGCAGAGCAACGGACAGCGTCGTCGGCGCACCGGTGAGGGTGCCGCAGACATCGGCCAGACGGCGGGATGCGTCGATATGTCCAGCCAGGAACTCGGCGTCGCGACCCACCGCTTCGAACCGGCCCGAACCCCAGCTGCGCTGCCATGGCAGGCCCAGGAAGTACAGCCCCGGGCAGTTGGTCGCGCCGCGCCAGTGCATGGGGTAGCCGCGGCCGTCGAATACGGGAACCTCGATCCAGCGGTGGTCGCGGACGAAGCCGGTCGCCCACACTACCGAGGTGATGCCGGCCGCACACAGGTCCAGCGAGCGCGGATGGTCGGCGGACGGCTCCCACACCGGCATGTAGCGCGCTTCCCGGGGTGCGTCGATGGCGTGGGCGACGATGTGCGCGTCAATGGCGTCCTTGATGCCCTCGGCTACCGCGTCGGCGCCGTCCAGGTTCGCCCGCAGATCGTCGGCGAACGACATCATTGAACCTGCTACGCCGGCCAGTCGGCCATAGAGCCGCATGCCGTCGCGGGCAAATGCGCGCAGGTCGATGTCCCGGCCACCGTCACGGCCGGTGACGTAGTGGTTGACCCGCATCCGTACGGCGTCAGCGTCGGCAAACTCGTCGATACCCTTGCGGTAGTAGCCCATATCGTCCAGCCACGCCACGCAGTCGCGCCCCCGGTAGAACCGGGCGACCCGTGGTGCGCTGCCGACGGCCAGGTGCACCTGCCGACCAGCCAGGTGCAGGTCCTCTGCGATCTGGCATCCGGATTGACCGGTGCCAACCACCAGCACCGCGCCGTCAGGCAGCTGGGCGGGGCTGCGGTAGTCCCCCGAATGCAGCTGCACCACGTCGGCGGGCAGCCGCTCGGCCATCCGCGGCACCGATGGCGTGTGATAGGGACCGGTGGCCACAACCACCTGATCGGCGGTCAGCTGGCCGTGCGAGGTCGACAGCTCAAAGACTCCGGTGGCCGCACGGCGTAGCCCGTTCACGCGGACACCCTCGATCAGCGGCGGCCCGAACGAGGCCGCGTACTCCTCCAGGTATCGCACGATCTCGTCGCGGACCATGAACCCGTCCGGATCTGGTCCCCGGTAAGGGAAGCCGGGCAGTCGGCACTGCCAGTTCGGGGTCACCAGGCAGAAGGAATCCCAACGGCGGGTACGCCACTCGTGTCCGAGCCGGTTGGCCTCCAGCACGAGGTGATCGATGCCTCGCTGCCGCAGGCAGTAGCTGGCTGCCAGGCCGGCCTGGCCCCCACCAACGACCACGACCGGATGGTGCGCACCGGAAACGTTCACCGGGCTGCCCCGTCCGCGCGAGTGATGGCCTCCACCGTGACCGCAGCCTCAGGTGCGGAACCGAACCCGGCTGCCGCCGCCTCGATCTCGGCGAGCTGGTCGGCGGCCGAGCTACAGGCGAAGCCGTACTTCGCACGTACCCTGTCGCTGGCGACGCCGAGCGCCTGCCGGCTGCGCTCGACGAAGTCCGCGAGCGGGTATACTTCGCCCGGCACCAGGAAGTCTTCGATGACCGTTGACGGTGAGTAACACCGCTGGATCGCACCGTCCGGCCATCGGACTAGGAAATGCATCTCAGGCATAGTGTCCTCCAGACAAGTGCCGAGGTTGTGACACCTCGCCGCCGCTCGTGGAGAGCACTTCATCAGCGCTCCGTTACGGATCGACGTCATCCGGAACAAAGCTGCATTACCTAAACCTCACTGCGTTTGCCGATCTGGACCGGGGCGGGTACGCCCTTGCGTGCCCACCCCCGCTGTTCACCAGCACCACCGCCCACCGGGCCGTCACCTTCACCCGCAACGCCGCCTCCCGGTACCGGAGCACCAGGACGGTCCTGTACCTGCCGAGAATGTCATCCGGGCAGGTCAGGCGGCATGTTCGTACTCGTGGAGGATGCCGCCGAGGCGGTCACGTCGGTGGATGTTCAGGTGGATGAGCCGGTCCGGGTCGCTGATCGCTTCGGGCAGTGGCGCGACTGGCCGGACGTTGGCGATGCCCTGATGAGGGCGATGCTCGTTATAGAAGACCTCGTACTCGCGGAGTGCGTGCCGCAGGTGCCGCTGGTGGAGGATCAGGGTCTGGTCGAGGAGTTCACGCCGGCAGGTCCGGACCCAGCGTTCCATCACCGCGTTCATCCTGGGTACCCGGACTCGGCTGAGGACCACGTCGATACCGGCGTCGGCGAGGACGGTGTCGAACAGAACCCGGTACCTGCCGTCCCTGTCCCGGATCATGTACTTCACCTGGCAGCCGAGATTGATGTAGCCCGGGCGACCCACGGCCGCCAGCCCCAACCCGATCCGGGAGGCTCCGGCCAGACGGTCGATGATTGCCCTCAGCCCATCCAGCACCCTGCGTCACGCACTGCGGTAGCTGCCCCGCCCCACACCGGCTGGGGACACGGCGACGTGCGGGCCCGATCCTGGTCCGTGACAACGCTTCGCCTCGGTCGGCGGCACATCGAGTGCCGGGTTCTTGTCGAAGAAGTTCACCGGAAGCAGGTGAAAGCCCGCCTTCTCGACCGGCATCACGGGCCAGTCCTCGGCCCGCGGGATGTGGGTGACGCCCAGGGTGTGCCAGAGCACCACGTCGGTGTCCTCGGTCGGCCGGTTCTCCCGGGTCCACCGGGGTAGCCCGTCGCCGCTGCGGCTCTGGTTCGGGTAGTCGCCGGCCGAGCGCATCTCGCTCTGGCGGTACGGGGTGACCCACATGTTCCGGGTGCCGAAGCCCGCCCGCTTCGCGATCAGGGACGGGTCCTGCGCGAGCATGGTGGCCGAACTCCAGCCGGGCAGGAACTTGTAGCCGACCGGCACGCCCCACCGGTTGGTCCGGCCGGGGTTGACGACGGTCCAGTTGCGCGAGCTCTGGGTGTCGGTGACCCCGTCGCCGGCGTTCTCGGTGCCGATCACGGTCCGGCGTACGCCGATCGCGTTGCCGTTCGGGTTCTCCGGTCCGACCGGCACGCCGTACGCGTCGTTCTGGATCACCGTGTTCTGCCAGCCGTCGACCTCCATGTCCAGCCGGAACGAGAAGAGGTGCTGGTGGTACGTCGCCACGAGGTTCTGGCCGATCGGGGTGCCGTGCGGGGCGTGCTCGCCCTCCTCGACCGCGCGGGTCTGCACGATGCCGAGCAGCTTGATCTCCACCTGGATGGAGGCGTCCTGGTAGAAGTACCAGAAGAAGCCGTAGTGGTAGTTGCCGACCGTCGCGATGAAGCTGACCACCAGCCGCCGGGACCGGCGCACGTCGACGTTGCCGGTGACCCAGTCGGTGTGCTTCCAGAGGATGCCATCATCCTCCTCGTGGATGCAGATGGCGTTCTCGATCGTGGTCGGCTCGCCGTCCTCGCCGGCCAGCACCGCGTCCAGGTACACGATCTCGCCGAGGCAGTCGCAACCGAGCCGCAGCGGGTTCGCCAGCTTGCCGAGTCCGTACTCGCCGACGTCGAACGCGCTGCGCCAGAAGTGCTCGGACGCCGGATCGCCGTAGGGGACGACCATCTCGGCGAGCGATCCACGGTGCATGATCGACCGGTACGCGTCACCGTCGCGGTATTCGACGGCATGCAGCACCAGACCTTCGAGCGGGTGCATGCCGATCCGGAAGCGCCACTTCTGCCAGGTCAGCTCGGGACCGTCGAGCTGGAATCCGACGCCTTCCGGCTGAGTGATCTCCAACGGCGCGACATCCGTACGCATGGGTTGGTTGGCGTCCGGGGTGTAGTTGCACAGCTCGGGGTTCATCGGGCGGCCGCCGAAGTCGTGTACCGCGACGACCTCGCCGGAAACGAGGTCGACCACGGCCAACACACCCTCGATCGGGTGGGCGTACCCGTTGTCCTCGGGGAATTCCCGGTAGTACGAAACGGATCCGGCCATCCGGCGACCGTCGACCGGCACGTCGGGCATGTTGCCGACGCCCCACGGGTCGATCTGCACCTTCGACAGATCGGTGATGCCGCGCTTGGCGAGCGCCTCGACGTACCGCGGATCCTTCTTGATCAGCTCAGGAGCGAGGCTGAACTCCTCGAGAAGGACCGGGGCGGAGCCGTCGGTCACCTCGGCGACAGCCACCATCTTGTCATCATCCAGATCCACCACGACGTCGTACGAGCGTCCGGTGTCCCGGTCGAGGATCATCGCCCGCGCCTTGCGGGCCACCGCCTGCCCGGCTCGCAGCAGATGCTTGTCCGGCTCGTCGGTGAAGACCGCGCTGAATCCGGGCCGGGCTCCCCCGACCCCCGCATCGCGGATCACGGCGGCCACCCGGCCGATCTCATCGGCGGTCAGCGCATCGAACAGCGGATCACGCACAGTTCGTTCCCTTCGGTCGACAGCCCGATCAGCGAAGCACCTGCTGGTCGGTCCGGTCCTGGGCCCGGTCCGCTGAGCGGGCCGCGCTCTGCACGAGCATCAGGATCGAGCGCAGTTCGTCAAGGACGCGCTCGGTGCGTTCCGCGGACCGGTAGATGGAGTGCTGGAGGACGAGCCCGTCGAGCGCGGCGAAGACCAACGCGGCCAGGGGGTGGCCGGGATCCTCGACGCCGAGGTTGGCAAGCGTGCCGGAGATCTGGCCGATGTAGTGGTCGTACAGCTCGGTCACCGGCTCGATCGGGCCGCCGCCGCGCACCGCGCGCAGCAGGAAGTCGTACTGGATGAGCTGACGGTCGGGTTCCTCGGTGATGGTGCGAACCAGGCCGGCACCGAACGACTCCACATCCTCGGCGAGCAGGCCGGTGTCGGCGGCGTCGCGCCGGGCCGCCCGTTCGAAGGCCTGGGTGAGCAGGACCTCGCGGGACCCGAAGTAGAAGCGGACCAGGCTGTGCGACAGCCCCGCCTGCGCGCCGACCGACCGATAGGTGACCTTTTCGGGTCCCTGGGTGGCCGCGATGTGGATCGCGGCGTCAAGCAGCGTCTCCCGGGCGTTCGGATACAAGAGTGACCCCAAGATTGCACGGATCTTACGAACAGCTCTGGACAGCCGCCACGGTAGGCGCACAGAATCCGTGTTGTCCAGTTGGAAAAAAGTGCACGGGAGCTGCGATGACGGTCTCGGTCCTTGGCAAGGCGCACCAGCTTTTCGGTGCCTTCGACGGCAGCCGTACCACCCTCGGTCTGACCGACCTCAGCCGGCGGTCGGGCGTGCCCAAGGCCACGGCGTACCGCCTGGCCCAGGAGCTCGTCCAGCTGCATCTGCTGGAGCGGGTCACGGACGGCTACCAGCTGGGCTGGCGCATGTTCGAGCTCGGGCAGCTCGTCCCGGGGCCGGCGAACCTGCGCCGGGTCGCCCGACCGGCGCTGACCGATCTGCACGCGACCATCAAGGCGGTGATCCACCTCGCCGTTCCACACGGGCTGGACACGCTCTATCTTGAGCGGCTCGCCGGCCGACGAGACAAACGGATCCACACGGCGGTCGGCACTCGCCTACCGCTCTGGTTCACCGCGTCCGGCAAGCTGTTCCTGGCGCACAGCGCCGATTCCGAGTACGCGCTGAGCGTCCTCGAACGCGGCGACGTGACCGCCCGTACCCGCCGTAGTCTGCGCAGCTCCGCCCAGCTCCGCGCTCAGCTGGCCATGATCCGGGAACGCCGGTGGGCGGAGGAGCACGAGGAGTGCCTCGACGGCTACAAGACCTACGCCGTGCCGATCACGGTTGGCGGCCCGCAGCAGGTGTCGGCTGCGGTGTCGGCGACCGTCGAGGTGGGCCGCCGTGACGATCAGCAGATCGCTCGGACGCTGTGGGCGGCCGCCACGGAGATCAGCCGCGCCCTGTGAGGTCCAGGGCGATGTCGACGATGAGGTCCTCCTGTCCGCCGACCAGTCGGCGACGACCGACCTCGACCAGGATGTCCCGGACGTCCACGCCGTAACGGCCCGCAGCCACCTCGGCGTGCCGCAGGAACGAGCTGTACACGCCCGCGTACCCGAGCGTCAGCGTCTCCCGGTCCACCCGGACCGGCCGGTCCTGCAACGGCCGCACCAGATCCTCCGCCGCGTCCTGCAACGCGAACAGATCACAGCCGTGCTCCCAGCCCCGCAGATTCGCCACCGCCACGAAAGGCTCGATCGGGCAGTTTCCCGCCCCCGCGCCCTGGCCCGCGAGCGAGGCGTCGACCCGATAGACGCCCTCCTCCACCGCGACGATCGAGTTGGCCACCGACAGCGACAGGTTCTCGTGCGCGTGAATGCCGATTTCGGTACCCGCGCCCAGCACGTCGCGGTAGGCGCGGATGCGGGCCCGCACGTCGTCCATCATCAGCCGCCCACCCGAGTCGGTGACGTAGACACAGTGCGCGCCGAAGGACTCCATCAGCTTCGCCTGGACGGCCAGCTCGGCCGGCTCGGCCAGGTGGCTCATCATCAGGAAACCGGCGACGTCCATGCCCAGCTCGCGGGCGGTCGCGATGTGCTGGGCGGCCACATCCGCCTCGGTGCAGTGCGTCGCGATCCGCACCGACCGCACACCCATCTCGTTGGCGCGTTTCAGGTCCACGATGGTGCCGATGCCGGGCAGCAGCAGCGTGGTCAGCCGGGCCCGGCTGATGTTCGCGGCCGCGACCTCCAGCCACTGCCAGTCGGTGTGTGAGCCGGGGCCGTAGTTCAGGCTCCCGCCGGCCAGCCCGTCGCCGTGCGAGACCTCGATGCCGTCCACACCCGCCGCGTCCAGGGCACAGACGATCTTCGCGACCGCGTCGAGTTCCATCCGGTGCCGCACGGCGTGCATGCCGTCTCGCAGCGTCACGTCCTGGATGAACAGCCTTGTCATGCCATCGCCTCCGCCGCCGCGATCGCCGCCGACGTCATGATGTCCAGATTCCCCGCGTACGCGGGCAGATAGTGGGCCGCACCCTCGACCTCGAGGAACACCGACACTTGATGGGTCACCGGCTCACCACCGGTCAGCGTGTGCACGGGCTGGCCCTCCGGCACCGGCATGATCTGCACCTGTTGCTTGAGCCGGTAGCCGGGCACGTACTTCGCTACCACGGCGACCATCTCCTCGACAGTCGCGCGAATCGCGTCACGCGTCTCGGCGGACGGCGCATGCACGAGGCACAGCACGGTGTCCCGCATGATCAGCGGCGGCTCGGCCGGATTGAGCACGATGATCGCTTTTCCTCGCGTGGCACCGCCGACCGACTCGATGGCATGCGCGGTGGTCTCGGTGAACTCGTCGATGTTGGCTCGGGTGCCCGGACCAGCCGAGCGGGACGCGATCGAGGCGACGATCTCCGCGTACGGCACCGGAGCCATCCGGGACACCGCCGCCACGATCGGGATCGTCGCCTGCCCACCGCAGGTCACCATGTTGATCTCCGGAGCCGTCCGGTGCTCGTCGAGGTTGACCGCTGGGATCACGTACGGCCCGTCCGCCGCCGGCGTCAGGTCGATCATTCGGATGCGCCGGCCCGCCAGAGCTGCCATGTTGGCCCGGTGCGCGCCCGCCGAGGTGGCGTCGAAGACGATCCTGATGTCGTCGAAGCCGGCCAAGCCGATCAGTCCGTTGACGCCGTCGGCCGTGGTGGCCACGCCGAGGCGACCGGCGCGGGCCAGACCGTCGGACGCCGGGTCGATGCCGACCATCGCAACGATTTCCAACCGCTCCGACATCCGCAGAATCTTGATCATCAGGTCGGTGCCGATGTTCCCCGACCCGATGACGGCCACTTTGGTCTTACTCATACCCGGTCCTTCCCACCGAAGACGACGTCCACCGATCCGAGCGAGGAGATCTCCGCGTGCGCCCGCTCATACGGGCCAACCGCGACCATCCGGCCGAGCGCGCCGGAGAGTACGACCTGGCCCGCGCGCAGCGGATCGCCCAGGTCGGCGGCGGTGCGCGCCAGCCAGGCCAACGCGTTCAGCGGATCGCCGAGGCAGTCACGTCCAGTGCCCGCGGACACCGGTTCGCCGTCGACGGTCATCCGCATGACCACCTCGGCCGGTTCCACCTCGGCCATTGACACCGGGTGGCCGGACAGCACGAACAGGGCGCTGGACGCGTTGTCCGCAACGGTGTCGGCGAAGCTGATGTCCCAGCCCGCGATGCGGCTGTCCACGATCTCGACAGCCGCCTCCGCGTTGCTGACTGCCGCGCGGACGACCGCCGGGTCGAAGTCCGGGCCGGTCAGATCCGCGCCGAGCCGAAAGGCGATCTCGGCTTCTACCTTGGGCTGCAACAGGCCGTCGAACGGCACCTCGTCGAGGCCCGAGACGTCCATGGCGGCGAAGAGCACGCCGAAGTCCGGCCGGTCGACGCCGAGTTGCTTCTGCACGGCCGGCGAGGTCAACCCGATCTTGCGGCCGACGATCCGGTCCCCGGCGGCGATCCGGCGGCCCACACCGATGCGCTGGGCCCGGTAGGCCAGCTCGACGTCGTCGGTGCCGAGCAGGTCGCGGACCGGCGCGCACGGGATCCCGCTGCTCTGGGCGAGATGCAGGCGGTCGGCCGCCAACGATTCTGGTGATCTCATGGCGCTCCCCTGTGTCGGGAGCGCCATTGTGCCCACCTGCGGGGCAGGGCTCGTAGCGGGACGGTTCGGCTACCGGACTGGTGATTGTCAGGCAGCCACACCGGGTAGCCGGGCGACACACGCGTCAACGGCTCGGCTGATGAAGGCGGTGGCCGCCCGCATCTGTGGAAGCAGCCGGCCGATGATCAGCCGGTTGGTGGGCAGGGTGACCGAGACCGAGGCGTACACCATGCCGTACGGATCGACGAGCGGCACGGCGAGGGTGCTGTAGCCGACCAGCATCTCCTCCAACTCGACCGCGTACCCGTGCTGCCGTACGTCGAGCAGCTGCGCCCGCAGCGCCTCAACGGTGGCCACGCTGCGCGTCGTCGGCCGGACCAGGCCCTGCCGGTCGAAGGCGGCGAAGGCCTTTGGCGCGTCCGGGCGCAGGGCGAGGAAGAGCTTGCCGGAGGCCGAGCAACTGGCAGGCAGGCGGGCACCGACCTCGGAGTAGGTGAGCACGTCCGCAGCCCCGGCGATCTTCTCCAGGAACATGACGTGCGTGCCGTCCGGGACGACGAGGTGCACCGTGGCGCGGGTCGCCGCGTACAGGTCGACCAGGGCGGGCCGCGACACCCGGCGCAGGATCGCCGACGCCGGGACGCGCTGGCCCAGCTCGAAGACCCTCAGCCCGAGCTGGTAGCTGCTGCCGACGCGCTCAAGCAGGCCCCAGTGGACCAGCTCCTGGGCGAGCCGGTAGCATGTCGCCTTCGACACCCCGGAGCGCTGACTCAGCTCGGTCAGCCCGAGCCGGATGGCACCCGCGCCGAAGGCCGCGAGCAGTAGCTGAGTCTTACCTAGGACGGACTTCGGGCAGCCGGTCTCGTCGTCGATCTCGGTGCCGGGCGGAATCTCGATCGCGGGGTCGGACACAACGACTCCTCGCACTAGGAGTGGATCTAGATCCCTAGAATAACTCTGGGTAATGACGCCGGGCCTGAGCCGTCCGGCAGAACTTTCTGCACGAACGGATCCCGACCCTGGCCGGTCCGGTGACCGGACCGGGCTGGTTGCCGACCGTCGAGCAAAGCAATCACTCTCGGTATTCCCGACACCCGTGACGCGAGGAGTGCCATGACCACAGATCCGGTGCTGGAGAGATTCCGTCCCGGTGCGGACTACCGGATGTTCATCGGCGGCGACTGGATCGCCGCCTCGGACTCCTTCGAGGCCGTCGATCCGAGTCTGGGCACGTCGTGGGCGGCGATCGGCAACGGCACCGCAGCCGACGTCGAGACCGCCGTCGCGGCAGCCCGCAAAGCCCTGCTCGGATGGCGTCGGTCCAGCCCCTCGACCCGGCAGGCGATCCTGGCCGCGATCGCCGACCGGATCGAGGAGAACGCCCCACTGTTCGCCCGGCTGCTGCCGACCGAGAACGGCCGGCCGGTACGCGAGGTCGGCATCGCCGACGTGCCGGCCAGCGCGGCGATCTACCGCTACTACGCCGGGCTGGCCCGCTCGCACCGCGGCGACCAGATCCCGGTGGAGGACCCGGACAGCCTGATCTACACCGTGCGGGAGCCGCTGGGCGTGATCGCGGCGATCCTGCCGTGGAACTCTCCGCTGATCACCACGGCCAACAAGCTCGCGCCGGCCCTGGCATGCGGGAACACCGTGGTGCTCAAGCCCAGCGAGTTCGCCTCGGCAAGCGTTCTCGAGTTCGTCACGCTGATCGCCGACCTGCTGCCGCCGGGCGTGGTCAACGTGGTTACCGGCTTCGGTGCCGGAGTCGGCTCGGCGCTGGTCGGGCACCCGGACGTGGCGAAGGTGACGCTCACCGGCGGCGGTCCGACCGCTCGGGCGGTGATGGCGACCGCGGCCGGGGCGCTCACCCCGACGGCCATGGAACTGGGCGGCAAGAGCGCGATGATCGTGGCCGAGGATGCCGACCTCGGCCGGGCGGTCGCCGACGCCGCCCTCGGCATCTACCTGGCCAACGGCGAGGCGTGCATCGCGTCGTCGCGACTGCTGCTGCACGAGGGCATCGCGGTCGAGTTCCTCGACCGGCTCGCCGCGTTGGCCCGCTCGATCGTGGTCGGCGACGCGCTCGACCCGGCGACCCAGGTCGGCCCGATGGTGTCCCGGCCGCACTTCGAACGGGTGCTCGGCCATGTGCGCAAGGCCCGCGAGGAGGGCGTACGCGTGCTGGCCGGCGACGAGGACCTCGGGCTCGCACCGGTCAACGAGAAGGGATTCTTCCTACGGCCGACACTGCTGCACGACCCGTCCGGCGCCGCCGACGTGGTGACCAGCGAGGTGTTCGGCCCGGTCACGGTCGCGGAGACCTTCGTCGACTACGACGAGGCCGTCCTGCGCGCCAACGCGACCCGGTACGGGTTGGCGGCCGGCGTGTGGACCACCGATCTCGCGCGGGCACACCGGATCGCCGGTAGCCTCCAGGCCGGGATCGTCTGGGTGAACAAGTGGTTCGACCTGCCGGCCGGCGCGCCGATGGGCGGGGTGAAGGACAGCGGCTTCGGCCGGGAACTGTCCTGGGAGACGATGCTGGAGTACAGCGCCCCGAAGACGATCAACATCGACCTCGGCGCTCCACGGTTCCCGCTCTGGGGCTGACCCGACGAAAGCGCCCCGGTCGTCGTTGACCGGGGCGCTCTCGGGCTATCGGGTCACTTCACGCTCACCGGGATGTTCGCCAGGGTGTAGCCACGCTCGGCGGGCTCCTTGTAGTCGGCGATGTTGGACTTGTCCCAGTACTTCGCCGTCACGACGTAGTTCTTGCTGCTCGTACCCTTCTTGGCATCGTCGATCGCCTTCAGCACGCACATGCCGGTGGCGTACGCGTCCGGGTCCCAGGTGCCGGTCAGCCGGCCCTGCTTGATCGCCTCGATCGCGTCCGAGTCGCCGTTGGCGCCCTGGATGATCACGCCCTCACTGGTGCCATCGGAGATCATCAATCCAGCCTGCTGCGCCGAGGTCGAGGCACCGAGCGCGGTCGCGTCGTTGTACGCCCACACCGCGTCGACGTCCTTGTACTTGGTGAACAGGTCGGCGGTCAGCGCCGCCGCCTCGGCCGAGGTGTCCTTGGTGTTGTCGGTCTGGTTGACGATGGTCAGCCCGGCCGCCGTCGCCGCATCGCTGAAGCACTTGACGTTCTGCTGGATCGACGGCACCGGCGGACCGCCCATCACGATCACCTTGCCGCCCGGGCGTGCCGTGGCGATCTGCTTGGCCGCCTGCTTGAACGGCGCGTCCTCGCTGTCGCAGAGATTGAAGCCCCACCACACGGTCGAGGTGACGTTCTGGCCGGTCGAGTTGACCCCGATGACCGGGATGTTGGCGTCCTTCGCCCGGGCGTACGCGCCCTCCATGGCGCCCGCGTCGAGTGCCCACAGGCCGATTCCGGCGACGTTCTGCTGGATCATGGTCTGCACGTTGGACACCTGCGCGTCGGGCGAGAGGTTCGCGTCCACGACGCTCACGGTCCAGCCGAGTTCCTTCGCGGCGAGATTGAGGCCATCGGTGAGCAGCGCCTGGCTCGGTTGGGAGGCGACCGGGCTGGAGTAGCCGATCTTCAGCCCGCTCGTGCCACCGGGCGACTCGGGGTCGTCGGCATCGCCGCAGGCGGCGGTGACGGCCAGGACAGCGACGGCGCCAAGGGCGATCACGGGGGTCAGTTTCCGTCGGGAAATGCGCATGGTTGTACCTCCAGAGGGGTGCAGATCGCCGTGCTGCCGGATCGGCCCGGCACCATCAGCGCGGTGAGGCAAAGTCGGTGGTGACTGGTCGGCCGGTCAAGGTCGGCGTCATGGACCGGACCAGGGCGGACGCGGTCCGCTCGGCCAGCGCCATGACAGTGATCATCGGATTGACGCCGGGCGCGGTCGGCAGCGCGGATGCGTCACCGATCCAGACCCCAGCGGTGTCGTGCAACTGGCCCCAGCCGTCGGCCACCGAGGTGGCCGGGTCGGCACCGAGCCGGCAGGAGCCCATCTGGTGGGCCGAGAAAGCGGTGTGGTCGCCGATCGGCGAGTCGGCCAGCCGGCTCAGATACGCCTCGAAGTCCTCGCCGCGTCGCCAACGCTTGTCACTCCAATGGAAGGTGAAGATCTCGATGGCCCCGGCCGCACGGTGCATGCGGGCCAGTTCGGTATGCGCGCGGACGGCGATCTCGTGGTCGACCGGGTCGTCGAGGTTCCAGTGCACCGCCGCCCGGCCGTCGGCGTCCAGGTACACCTGCCCGCTGCCGTGGTCGTGCGACACGCCGTGCCAGGTGGCGTAGTAAGGCAGGTTCCGTAACTGGTCGCGGGTGGTCCGGCCGTCCACGAACGGCGACTGGCCGGCCCATGTGCCGGGGTTGAGGGCCAGGCTCTCCACCAGGAACCCGCCGCCCCTCACGACCTGGGTCAGGTCGAAGCTGACCGCCGACTGGATCTGGCCGTGCCAGGCCTGGATCGGCTCCTCGTACCGGCCGGTGACGATCCACGCGGGGTGCAGGGTCAGGTGACGGCCGACGGCGGGGCCGCCGATGCCCGAGCGCAGCAGCACCGCAGGCGACTCGATGCCACCGGCGGCCAGCACGACGGTCCGAGCGCCGACGGTGAGCGCGCACGGTCCGGTATCGGTGGCGGCGGTCGCCTCGACGCCGGTGGCCCGCCCGCCCGCGGTGGTGATCCGGTCGACGTGGGCACCGGTGACGATGCGGGCGCCGGCGTCCACCGCGTCCCGCAGGTACGTGTGCAGCGTCGACCGCTTGCTGCCCTGCTGGCACCCGGCGTTGCAGTAGCCGCAGAGCCCGGAGTCGTCGTCCGGTGCCGCGTTGCGGGGCAGCCGCTCGTGACGGTAACCCAGCGATGCCAGCCCGGTGATCATCGCCCGGGTGTTGGCGTTGTACGTGGTGGCGTCAGTGTTCACCCCGATCCGGTCCCAGACCAGGTCGGTGAACCTGTCGAAGTCCGGCCCGTCCAGGCCGGTGAGCCCCTGTTCGGTCCACAACTCCCGGATGTGCTGCGGGGTACGCAGACAGACCATCGAGTTGATCACTGTGCCGCCGCCAAGGGTGGCCCCGGCCAGCAGACCCATCTGCCCGGACGTCGACCACATCGAGCCGCCGCGCAGGAACATTGCCGCGCCGAGCGAGTCGATCTGCCGGAAGTCGGCCTCGTTGCGGTATTGCGCGGCCTCGAGCACCAGCACGGAGAGCCCGGCCTGGGCGGCCCGCGCGGCGACGATCGAGCCGCCCGCCCCGGACCCGATCACCACGACATCCGCGTCCAGGCTCGCCGTGCCGGCCGGCAGCGGCAGCACGGGCAGTGTTTTCGGGGTGTTCGGCGGCGCGCTGCCCGGGCCCGGGTAGCCCAGCGCCGGCCAGGTCGGGTTGACGCCGCTGTCGTCGACCGCACCGACGAAGGTCGCCAGGGTCATCGCCTTGAGCTGGCGCACGGCCAACCGCAGCCGCATCGACTCGTCCGCCACCGCCCGCAGTGTGGCGGTGCGAGTCTCGAGCGACGCTTGCGCGAACGCCGGCCCGAGTCTGGTCACCAGGTCGGCGACCGCACCGCGGGTGAGCGCGTCGAGCGAACCCACCGCAGTGGCGACAGCCGCGTCGATGCCGCGAGCCGCCGCACCGTCACGGTAGTAGGTGACCGTGGCCTCGTCGGCGCCGTCGGGGGCAGTCAGCGACGGCGCGAACGTGTCGCACACGGCGCGGACGATCTCGGTGGTCATGCGGTCTCCGTCTCTCGCGCTGTGGCCGGCTTCCTGGTCCGGTTGAACCTGAGCCAGCCGCGGTCGCGGGCGACGCCGAGCGTCACCGCGAGGATGAGCACCACGCCGTTGACCGTGCCCCGCCAGAAGGTGGACACGTCGCTGAGCGTCAGCCCGTTCTGGATCACGCCGAGAAACAGCACGCCCAGCACCGTGCCGCCAACCCCGCCCTCACCGCCGGTGTACGAGGTGCCGCCGATCAGCACCGCGGCCACGACCGTGAGCAGCAGGGTCGAGTCGACGCCGGGACCGGCGCCGGTGAGCCGGCCGACCTGGATCAGGCTGGCGACCGCCGCGGCCAGGCCGGCGATCAGGAACACGCTGAGGGTGGTCCGGGCGACGTTGACACCGTTGAGCCGGGCCGCTTCCCGGTTCGAACCGAGGGCGTACACGCTGCGCCCGAATGTGGTGTAGCGCAACGCCAGCGCGGCGACGACCACCAGCACCACGTCGAAGATCAACAGGTACGGAACTCCGCCCACGCCGCCGTTGGTGATCTTGTAGATCGGTTGGAAACCGGGCATCGAGAACACGTTGATCGTCCTGCCCTGGGTCATCACCAGCGCCGCGCTCGCGAAGATCGAGAGCGTGCCGAGGGTGACGACCAAGAACGAGACCTTCACGTACGCGATGAGCACCCCGTTGATCACGCCCAGCAACAGGCCCACGAGCAACGCCCCGGCGACCGCGGTCAGGGCACCCTGGCCGTGCTGCAGCAGCAGGCCGTACGTCATGCCGGTGACCGCCGCCGCCGAGGCGGTGGAGAGGTCGAGCGCGCCCGAGATGATCACGAAGGTCGCGCCCACCGCCAGCACCAGGATGACGCTGTTGCTGGCCACGATATTCGTGATGTTTCCCCAGGTGGGAAAGATTGGCTGGGTGATGCTCAGGTAGAGGCAGAGCAGGATCAGGCCGGCCAGCACGCCGGTGCTCCGGGCGGAGGCCCGCCACAGACTCGTCAGCCGGCCGGTGGCGCCCGCCGGCCGGTGGGCCGGCGCCGGCGCGGTCACCGGCTCGTCCGGACGGGTCGTGGTGTCATGGCTCATGCCGCTTCTCCGGATTCGTCGCCGTGGAGGTGGCCACTGACCGCGATCGCGTTCAGCGCCTGTTCCGTGAGGTCGTCGCCGTCGACCTCGCCGTGCACCCGGCCCTGGAAACAGACCAGCACCCGGTCGGCCAGGCCGATCAACTCGGGCAGCTCGGAACTGACGATCACGAGAGCCGCTCCGCTCTCAGCCAGCCGCTGCAACAGGGCGTAGATCTGACTTTTCGAGCCGACGTCCACCCCGCGGGTCGGCTCGCTGAGCACATACACCGCACAGCCGAGCGCGAAGATGCGGCCCAGAACCACCTTCTGCTGGTTGCCGCCGGAAAGCTGGGTGACCAGCTTGGCCGGCGAGGACGTCCGCACGCCGTACTCGTCGATCGCCGCACGGACCCGGCGCCGCTCCGCCCGGCTGCGCACCACACCGAACCGGGACAGGGTCGGCAGCCAGGTCAGCGTCATGTTGTGGGCGACGCTGCGGGTCGGCAGCAGAGCGGCACGCTTGCGGTCGTCGGGAACCAGACCGATACCGGCCCGCAGCGAGCGGCGCGGATCGCCCAGCACGACCCGCTCACCGTTGACCCGGACCTGGCCGGTGGCCGCGATGGCCCCACCCAGCGCCATGGCGATCTCGGCCTTGCCGGAGCCGACCAGGCCGGCGATGCCGACGATCTCGCCGCTGCGCACCTGGAACGACGTCGGTGCCAGCGAGCCGTCGACCGAGGCCAGGTCCCGGACCTCAAGCACGACCTCGCCCGGAGTCGCCGTCCGGCTGCCGTAGTAGTCGTTGAGTTCGCGGCCGACCATCATGTGCACGAGCCGCGACTCCGGCGTCTCCGGCAGCGGCACACGGCCGACCATCCGGCCGTCCCGCAGCACCGCCGCGGCACCCGCCGCCGCGTACAGCTCCGGCATCCGGTGCGAGATCATCAGCACCGCGACGCCGCGCAGGGCCTGTTCCCGGACCAGTTCCAGCAGGCGCGCGGTGGCACTCTCGGAGAGCGAACTGGTCGCCTCGTCGAGGATGAGCAGCCGGGCCCGCGCGGAGATCGCACGGGCGATCTCGACCTCCTGCTGCAGTTCCACCGACAGATCGCCGACCCGCGCCCCCACGTCGACGTGCACGCTGAGCGCGTCCAACTCTTCCCGCGCCCTGGCGTGCACCGTGGGCCAGTCGACGATCCCGCCGCGTCGCGGCAGCCGCCCCAGGAAGACATTCTCGGCGACGGTCAGGTGCGGGGCCAGCGTCAGTTCCTGGCTGATCATCACGATGCCGAGTCGCAGCGCGGTGGCCGGGTTGGCGATGACCATGGGCTGGCCGTCGACCAGGACCGTCCCACCGTCCGGCTGCTCCACCCCACCAATGATCTTCGAGAGGGTCGACTTGCCGGAGCCGTTCTCCCCCGTCAGCGCCAACACCTCGCCCGGGCGGACGGTCAGGCTGACATCGTCGAGGGCCAGCACGCCGGGATAGCGCTTGGAAACGCCACGAACCTCAACCACAGGCGCCGCACCTTCGTTCATCCGCGTACCTCCCTGGGGCTGGGCCGGCGAGTTCATCCGCCGGCTACCGGATTGGCGTCACCCTGGCACCGGGAGGTTGCCGCAAGTAGCAACCCGGTCCGCTGAACGAACTGGTCACACCGGGTTCGGTGAACGGACCGTTCGACGGGCGTGACGGACGCCGAAGCGGTCAAGTGGTGGCAGCACGTGACCCGGACCACCCTGGGAGGACGCCCGATGACCCCTGTGCCGACCCGCGGCTATGCGGGCACGCCGCACGGCCAGATGCACTACGCCGAGCTGGGTGAGGGACCCGCAGTCCTGCTGTTGCACCAGACGCCCCGCTCCTACGACGAGTTCCGCGAGGTGCAACCGCTGCTCGCCGGCGGCCATCGGGTGATCGCGATGGACATGCGTGGCTTCGGGTTGAGCGCACCGCTACCCGCGCCACAGACCATCGAGGCCATCGCCGAGGGCGCGTTCGCACTGCTCGACGCGCTCGGCGAGAACCAGGCGGTGGTACTCGGGCACCACACCGGGGGCGCGGTCGCCATCGAGATGGCCGCCTCCGCGCCGGACCGGGTGCCCGCGCTCGTGCTGTCCTCGGCGCCCTGGACCGACGCGGCATACCGCGAGGCCCACGCGGGCGGACCCGGCGTGGACGAGGCCGAGACCGCCGTCGACGGCACACATCTGACCACGCTGTGGGCGCTCCGCCAGCCGTACTACCCCGCCGACCGGCCCGACCTGCTCGACCGGTTCATCCGCGACGCGCTCGCCCCCGGTGTCGACCCGGCCGAGGGACACCTCGCCTGTTCCCGGTACGTGATGGAGGACCGGATCGGCAGGATCGAGGCGCCGACGCTGCTCCTCGGCGCCTCCGACGACCCCTTCGCGCTGCCCGACGTGGAACGGCTGCGCGCCAAGCTCACCGGTGCCGCGCGCGTCGAGGTCGCGGTCGTCGACGGCGGGACCATCCCGCTGATGGAACAGAAGGCACCCGAGGTGGCCGAGATCGTGCTCGCGTTTCTAAGAAGAGGTACGTGGTGAACACCTTCGACCCGGCGCTCGTGCGCGCCGTCTGCGACACCCTGCTCCCCCGCGTCGCGGCGAACGCCGCCGATTCGGCCGACGCTGCGACGCTGCTCGGCCTGAGCGCCTCGGACGCCGGCATCGACACGATCCTGTCGGCTGTGCTGCCCGGCTTCGCGCCACACGTCCGCGAGTCGGTGGCGGCGACACTGACCGCCCTGGGCGACGACTTCGTGAACGCCGGTGCGGCTGAGCGCACCGCAGCCTGGCGCGGCGTCCTGGCGAAGCAGGAGACCTACCCGGGCGCGATCATCCTGCAGAGCACCGCGCTGGCGATGTTCTACACCGCGCCGGACGCCGAGGCGAAGAACCCGACCTGGCCGGCGATCGGCTATCCCGGCCCGCTGCTGCCGGTGCCGACCGAGGCTGAGTTTCCGAGGACCCTCCGTACGATCGGAGCGGACGACGACCTCAGCGCCGACGCGATAGTGGTCGGTTCGGGCGCGGGCGGCGGGGTGGCGGCGGCCCGGCTCAGCGCGGCCGGGCTGCGCGTCCTGGTGCTGGAGAAGGGCTCGTACCGCAACGAGCCGGACCTGCCGCAGCTCGAGGCGCTGGCCTTCCCCAACCTCTACCTGGGTGGCGGCTTCCTCTGGTCGACCAGCGCCTCGGTGGGACTACTGGCCGGCTCCACCGTCGGCGGCGGCACCACGGTCAACTCGATGGCCTGCCTACCCACCCCGGGCTACGTCGTCGACGAGTGGCGGGCATACGGGATGACCGGTCTCGACGCCTACGACGAGCACGTACGCGCGGTGCTGGAGCGGATCAACGCCACCCCGGCCAACACCGTGCACAACCGGGTCAACCAGATCCTCATCCGTGGGTTCGAGGCGGCCGGACTGGCGTACGCCACGCTGGCCCGCAACGCACGCGACAACGACGACCGCTACTGCGGCGAGTGCAACGCGGGCTGCCTGACCGGATGCAAGCAGTCGACGATGAAGACGTTCCTGCAGGACGCCAGCGACACCGGCACCCGTCTGCTGCCGGACTGCGACGTGCGGGAGATCCTCACCTCCGACGGCCGCGCGGTCGGTGTACGCGCGGTGGTGGCCGGCCGGGAGATCGTGGCGCACGCCCCAATCGTGGTGGTCGCGGCCGGTGCCCTGGCCACTCCGACCCTGCTGCTCGCCTCGGCGATTGGCGGCCCGGCGGTCGGCCACAACCTGCACGTGCACCCGTCGTACTTCATGAGTGGCGTCTTCGACGAGGACGTGCGGGGCTGGGCCGGACAGATCCTGACCAGCGTCAGCCACGAGTTCGACCACGTCGAGGGCGACCACGGCTTCGTGGTCGAGGCGGCACCGATGGGCCTGGGCTTCTGGACCGCGCTGACCCCGTGGCACGACGGTGCCTCGCACAAGCGGGAGCAGTTGCGGCTGCGGCACGTGTCCGGGGTGTGGGGCTTCACCCGCGACCACGGCTCAGGCCGGGTCGAGCTGGGCCCAGACGGCATGCCGTTGATCCACTGGGAGCTGGCCGACGAGGTCGACCTGGCGATCGTCCGGCGCTGCCACATCGAGCTGGCCCGGCTGCTGCGCGCGGCGGGCGCCCGGGAGATCTTCACGTTCCTGCCCGGCGATCCGCGCTGGCGCGAAGGCGAGGACTTCGACGCGTTCCTCGGTGTGCTCGGCGCACTTGACGGTCCGGAGGTGTTGACCCTGTCGGCACACCAGTCGGGCACCTGCCCGACCGGCACCGATCCGGCCACGTCGGTGGTCGACGGGCGGGGGCAGTTGCACGACGTCCGCGGCGTCTACGTGGCCGACGCGGCGGCGCTGCCGACTGCGCCCGGGGTGAACCCGATGGTGTCGATCGAGGCGTACGCGGCGAGGACCGCCGGGCACATCATCGAGGACTGGACGGCGGGCACTCAGATCTGCTGAGCGCTCAGCAGTTTGGTGATCCGGCGGCCCACCAGGCTCAGCAGGCCGGCGAACCGGTCCGGTTTGGCCCGCACCGTCGGCGCGGTCACCGCCAAGGCCGCGACGGTGGTGCCGGTGGCACCGGCCAGCGGGATGGCCACGCTCATGTAACCCAGCCGGGCCTGCTCGAACTCGGCCGCGTAACCCAGCTCGCGGGCGCGTCGCAGTTCGCCGGCGAGCAGGCCCGGCGCCACCGTGGTGCGCGGCGTGACCCGCGCCAGCGGCGCCGCCATCACCTCCTCGAGCAGGGCGCGCGGGCCGAACGCCAGTAGCGCCTTGCCGGTGGCGGTGCAGTGCAGCGGCATCCGGCCGGCGACCCGCGAGGGGCTGCTGATCCGACTGTTCTGACCGCTCACCTTGTCCAGGTAGAGCACCTCGAGACCGTCCACCACGGCCAGGTGGACGGTCTCGTTGGTCGCCTGCACCAGATCGACCATCAGCGGCCGGGCCAGGTCACGCAGGATCCGCTGACGCGGCACCCGCTGCCCGATCTCGAACAGCCGCATGCCGAGCCGGTACTCCCCGTTGCTGCGCTCCAACAGTCCCCAGTGCACCAGCTCCTGGCTCAGCCGGTACACCGACGCCTTGGCCAGGCCGGTGCGCCGGGCCAGGCCGGAAAGGCTGAGCGTCTCGTCCTCGAAGCCGAAGGCCTCCAGGATCCGCTGCACCTTGCGCAGCACACTGTTGTTGTCCGGAGCGGCGGACTCGCTCTCGAACAGGAAACCGGTGGCCGTGGCGGTGGGTAGAGCCTCCATCACCCGAGGCTCGTTCAGCGCTGCCCGCCTATCAACAGATCGGTCCGGTCACCGGAACAGGTCCACCGACCGGACCGCTCAAAACCGCAGCACGGCCCGTCCGCGCACCCGGCCGGTGGCCATTCGCTCGAGCGCGTCGGCACCGTCCTCCGCCGGCACCGTCTCGGTCGTCACGCTCAGCTCGCCCGCGGCCAGCCGTCGGATCATCTCCGGGCCGAGTTCCCGGGCCCGCCGCTCATGCCGGATCATGTTGACCGGCAGCAGCGCCACGTCGGCGAGCAACCAGTTGGGCAAGTCGAGCGTGGTCTGCGTACCGGCCACGTAGCCGATCACCACGGCCCTGCCGCCGGACCGTACCCAACCGGTGCGCACGCTCAGATCGGTGCCGCCCAGCGTGTCGACCAGCAGGTCGAACGGGCGTTCCTCGGCCCAGCCAGCCGGGACATCGCCGAGCAGAACGCCGCCCGGCACGTCGGCGAGCTGCTCGGCGCGCCCGACCAGACCGGTGACCGTGGCACCGGCCAGCAGCGCCTGTTGCACCACACTGGCACCCACCGCACCGGCCGCACCGACCACGGCGACCTTCTCCCCCGGCTCGAGCCGGGCGATGTCCCGCAGCACGACGGCGGCGGTCGTGGTGGGAACGAAGAAGGTGGCCGCCACCTCTGCGGGCAGCCAGGGATCCAGCACGGTGACCGCCTTGCGTGACACACTGACCCGCTCCTGCCAGGTGCCGCCGCGCAGCAGTCCAAGGCCAGCCCCGCGCAGCATCACCTGAGTGCCCGACGGCAGGTCGTCCGACTCCAGCACCACACCGCTGCCCTCCACCCCGCCGGTGTACGGCAGCGTCGGCTTCATGCCGAAGCTCCCGGACGCCACCGTGAGATCGAGATGCGCCAGCGCGGCAGCCTCGATCTGGACCAGCACCTGGCCGTCGCCACGGACCGGTTCGTCGATGTCGTCGAGGACCGGAGGTGTGCCCCAGCCGTGGAACCGCAGCGCGCGCATCAGCCCGCCGCCTTTGCGAGGCCCGCCGCCTTTGCGAGGAACTCCAGGCTGAGCGGGTTGTAGCGGACCGCCTGCTCGTGCTGCGGCCAGTGCCCGGTGTCGTCGAACAGTTCCAGCTGCGACCCGGCGATCGCGGCGTGCATGGCCTGCGCCTCGGGCACGTCGCCGAACGGGTTCTTGCGCCCCCAGACGATCAGGGTGGGTTGGGTGATCCGGCCCATCTGCTCGGGCGTCAGCAGGTTGCGGAGCCGGATCTCCATCTTCTGCAACGAGAGCAGGTTGTCGATGTTCGCGACGAAGTCCGGCTCGTGGTAGATCCGGTGCCGCACCTCGACCAGTTCCTCGGTGGCGTTCGCCGGGTCGGCCATCAGCAGCCGCAGCCGCTTGCGGGTCAGCTCAACGTCGTCGGTGGCCACCGCCTGCCGGGTGCTGCTGTCGATCCGATGCATCACCTCGGGGTTGGCGACCGTGCCGCCGGCGCAGAGCAACTGGAGGCTCGCCACCCGCTCCGGATGTTCGACCGCGGCTCTGGCACCGACCCAACCACCGAGCGACTCCCCGATGATGTGCGCCCTGTCGATGCCCGTCGCGTCGAGGTAGGCGATCAGATGCTCGACGTAGCCGGGGATCTCGTACGGATGCGACGGTTTGCCGGTGTAACCGTGACCGACCATGTCGATCGCGTGCACCGCGTAATGCTCGGCGTGGCTGACGACGTTGCGGCTGAACGCCTCCAGGTGCCCGCTGGTGCCGTGCAGGAACACCACCGCGGGCCCGGCACCGGCGCGCAGTGTACGGGTGGCCACGCCACCGGCGTCCACATATGACAATGAGAGGGGCAGCGGCGAGAGGTCGGTCCAGATGGACATGGTTCTCCTAGGACTGGTTGATTCGGTGGACTTGGGTGTTGCTGCGGCGGGCCAGCCGACTCGCCAGCACCACGAGCAGGCCCACGCAGGTGAGCCCGAGCAGGATCTTCACGTCACTCGCCTTTCAGGTCGCGGTCGCGGCGGGCCGCGTCGGCCAGGAAGGCGGACACGGCGGCGTAGTAGCGCTCGGGCTGTTCCTCCTGCAGGTGGTGCGACACGTGGTCCATCACGTGCAGATTCCCCTGCGGAACCATCCGAGCGAGCATCATCGGGTAGTCCGGGGTGAGAAACGCGTCCTCGCGGCCCCAGATGAACAGCACGGGCGCCTGGATGAGGCCCAGTTCGGCGGTGAGGTCCTGCCAGTCGCCGCGCGGCGAGTCGGACATCGCGGCCAACTCCCGCTCCCCCGGGTCCAGGCTCTGCCGATAGCGCAGTTCGACGGTCTCCTCGGGGAGCCGGTCGCCGTCGTACCACTCCAGGCGGGTGATCAGCTGCCGCATCTTGTCCCGGGTCGGCCCCTCGCCGCCGTAGTAGGCGTCCCGCGCGGCACGGCCCCGGCGGCCGTTCTCCGGCAGCGGGGCCAGCGGGCCGTAGAAGACCGGCATGCTGCCGGTCACCACCAGCGAACGGACCCGCTCCGGATACCTGGCGGCGAGGTTGAGCGCGATCGTGCCGCCCCACGAGTTGCAGACGAAGTCGGCGCGCTCGACGCCGAGGGTGTCCAGCAGGCCGACCGTACGCTTCGCGTGGAAGTCCCACATCGGCCCGATGATGCGTACCTTGTCGGAGCGGCCGTACTGCAGGATGTCCGGGATCAGCACCCGCCGCTCGGCCGCGAACATCTCGGCCACTGGCCCGAAGTCGGACCAGCCAGTGCAGCCCGGACCGCCACCGTGCAGGAACACCGTGTCCAGCCCGGCACCCAGGTCGAGGTAGTGGTAGCCGTCGGCGTACCTGCCGTCGGGAGCGTGGCTCATCGGACCTCCTGAAGGTTGGCCACCGCGACACGGGCCAGCACTTCGCACAACCGGCGCATCTCGGTCACCTCGACGGTGTTCATGCCGAGCGCGAAGTCGATGCCGGGCAGCGGTGCCTTCGGCATGCCGACCCGCGCGGTGGGGATTCCCCTGGCGCGCAGAATGTTCGCGTCGGTGGCGCCGCTGTTCTCCGGCACCGGCACGTGCGGACGGCCGGCGGCGGCCTCCCACGCTCTGATCGTCTCGGTGATCACCCAGCTGTCCGGGTCGGTCGCCGAGGCGGGGATGTGGTTCACCAACTCGCAGTCGATCCGGACATCCAGTTCCCCGGCCACCTCGGCGAGAAAGGACTCGAGCTCCCGGCGTACCGCCAAGGGTTTCTGCCCCGGCGCGACCCGAAGGTCCAGACGCAGGCGGCAGACGGCGGGCGTGACCGCGAGCATTCGCTCCCAGCCGCCGGCGACCGCGCCGATGACACCCTGCGGGGCTGCGGTGCGGGTGCGGTGCCGGATCGGGAAGTCGGCCAACCACCGTTCCAGGCGGGTGGTCAGCTCGGCCGCGGTGACTATCGGATTGGCGTACGGCAACCGGTGCCGGCTACCGACGTACGTGTGGATGCCGTGCACGGTGATCTCGAACCAGCAGAGCCCGACCTCGTCGTGGGCGACGAAGTCCCCCGGCTTGGCGATGATCGCGTGATCGGTGTACCAGCCGCGTTCGAGCAGGAACGACACGCCGACGCCGTGGCCGGTGTTGGCCCGGCCCGGTCCGATCGCGTTGGTCGGCATGCCGCCGGCACCGAACGCCAGCACCAGATCCCCGGCGGACACGGTGCCGGTGGCGGCCAGCGCCTCGGCGTACGCCTGCCCGGTGACCAGCACGCACGCCGCGTGCCCCTTGGGATTGCCCGCGCCGAGCCCCTGGACGAGGTCGCCGTGCACGAACCCCTCAGGCCGCATGTCCGGCCGCAGCTCCGGCCCGATCCACGGCACGTCCTCGTCCGCCTCACCGGTGGTGAGCGTGTCGATCGGCGCGTACAGCATGAGGTCCGGACCGGTCCGGTTGCCCCGCACCCGGCCTGCCGCGTTGGCCTGTTCGACGTCGATCGGCTGCACCACCGCGTCGATGCCCGCAGCTCGCATCTGCCCGGCCAACCAGCCGGCCAGCGGAGCCTCCCGCCCGGTGGGGCTGGGGATCGAGGTGACCGCCACGGCCGCCGACCGCAGCCGATCGGGGGTGATCCGACGCAGCATCTCGGCGAGCAGGTCAGTCATGGGCGGATCACCGCGACGCCCATTCCGGTCAGCCACTCCGGCATCGCGCTGTACGCCAGCGTCCGGCCGGGCGCGAAACCGAGGGCCGCGGCCATCGTCAGCCAGGTGCGTACCTCCTGGCCGCCGTTGCCGGCCGCCGCGGCGACCTGCGCGGTGCTCCAGTTCTCGTAGTGCCGTAGTTCGCCACGATCGAGCCGGCCGAGGAACTCCTCGTCGAACTCCGGGAACAGGGTAGGCCGCGCGGCCACGATGATCTCCCGGCGTCGCTTGTCGTACTTCTCCCACTCGCCCCGGCCGTTGCGCCACGCCTCGACGAGAAACTCCTCGTCGTCGTTCTCCGGATCCTGCCACCGGCTCGGCCAGGGCAGTTGGTGCGACAGACCGCCGGAGGCGATCACCACGACCCGCGCGTCGCCCGGCACGGCGGCGACCGCGCGGGCGATGCCCGCACCCAGCTCGACGCAGCGGCGGACCCGTGGCAGCGGCGCGGCGAACACGTTGATCACCAGCGGCACGATGGGCACGTCGATGTCGCGCAGCAGATACTGCACCGCGTGGCTCTGCCCGTGGTCGATCTGCATCCTGACCGAGATCGCCACCTCGGTGCCGTGCTCGACCAGGTCCTCGGCGATCGCCTGGGCGAACGTCGGGTCGGTGCGCTGCGGCCCCTTCGGGGTGCCGGACTCACCGGCCGCCTCCACGACGTCCACCCCGAGCGTGAACGACGGGATCAGGTCGAGCCAGAAGCCCCGGAAATGGTTGGACCCGATGACGATCGCGACGTCCGGGCGCGCCTGTGCGATCTGGTCCCGGGCCTCGCCCAGGGCGGCCCGGAACCGTTCGGCGCGGTCCACCCCGGCGACCCTGTCCCAGTGGGTGTTCATCAGCGTCGAGTGCGACGCCCCGACGCCGAGTACGACGCGCGCCATCAGCGCGTCACCTCAGGCTGCCCGTCCTCGGGCGTGAGGCCCTGCTCCTTCAGCCGGGCGGCGCGTTCCTCGGAGACATCCTCGGCGAGCTTGCGCCACTGCAGCAACGACTCGTCCGGGCGGTAGAGCCGCTCCGGCGGGGCGTCGGTCACCTCGACCATCCACTTGTCCTGACCGGAGAACTGGCCGTGGAACAGCCATCGGATCGCGCCCAGGTACTTCGCGTAGAACGGCAGCGTGGCCACGCCGTTGCCGAAGTTGACCATCATGCCGACATACAGGTGGTGGTCGGCGTCGACCGGGACGTAGAACTCGTAGTGGATGAACGTGGGGTACACGATGCGCAGCACGCCCGGCATCGAGATGGACGCGAAGCCGGGGAATTCCTGGGCCGCGATCACCTCGTTGATCTTCGCGGCCCCGCCGGTGTTGCCGATGTTGCTGTTGCCCCGGCCGGGCTCGGCCGACGCCGGGTTGAGCTTGTACCAGGCCTTGCCGGTCCAGGTGCCGAGGCCGGGGAAGTCGGCTTCCCAGTACTGGTGGTCCTGCACCCGGTAGATCCACCGGCCGCGCCGGACGATCCGGGTGTCGTTGTAGACCGGCATCGCCTTGAACAGCCGCCACAGCGCGGTGCGGTGCAGATACTTGGCGTGTCCCTCGTCGTAACCGTTCTCGGCCGCGAACCGCCAGTTGCCTTCGCGCGACTGGATGCGGACGCCGACCACGCCCGCGTTGGACACCAACTCCTCGGGCAACTGCTCGTCGATCGGCTGGGCTTCCTCGCCGTCACCGACGAACAGCCAGACCAGGCCGAGGCGTTCCGCGGTCTCGAAGGTGGGTTGGGTGACCTTGCCGCAGATCGGCGAGGCCGGCCCGTCGGTGATGGCCGCGGCCAGGTCGCCGGTCTGCAGATCGAAGGTCCAGCCGTGGTAGACGCAGCTGACCGTGCCGGGGAACTGCTGGTTGCCGTAGCTGAGCGGGACCCCTCGGTGCGGGCAGCGGTCCTTCAGCGCGTAGACGGTGCCGCTGTCGCGCATCAGCATGATCCGTTCACCGAGCAGCGTGATGCCGGTCGGTTTGCCGGTGATCTGCGAGGAGAACGCCACCGGGTACCAGTAGCCGCGGAAGCCGGCGGCGGCAGCCTGGTAGTGCGGCCAGCTCGACCAGTCCTGCCGGCCGGGAAGCCGCCCGCGCCGGTTGCGCCACGCCGGCGGCCTACGTGTGGGTTCTGCGACCATCGGTCCTCCCTCGTCGATGACGCGAGCACACCATCACCGGGCGGCCGGTCCCAGCAGGCGAGTTCGTCCACCGAACCGCGTTCCGTTCAGCGGTCCACGGTCCGTCCAGCGGTCCACGACCGTCGCTCCCAGGGATCGCGAGTTCCTACCGTTCCGGCATGACCATCCACGCCGACCTGGCCATCGTTGGGGCCGGTCCGACCGGCCTGTACGGCGCCTTCTGCGCCGGATTCCGCGGTCTGAGCACCGTGCTGATCGACGCGTTGCCACAGGTCGGCGGGCAGATCGCGGCGCTGTATCCGGAAAAGGTGGTACGCGACGTGGCCGGGCTACCCGGCCTCACCGGCCGGCACCTGGTCGACGGGCTCGCCGTGCAGGCGGACGCGTTCGATACCCGGTACCTGCTGGAACGGCAGGCGGTCGGGTTGGCGTACGAGGCCGGGCGTCCGCAGCTGACCCTGTCGGACGGCACCGTGGTGGACACCGGCGCGGTGGTGCTCACTGCGGGCATCGGGTCGTTCACCCCGCGGGCTCTGCCGGCCGGTGAGGCGTTCCTCGGCCGCGGCCTTTCGTATTTCGTGCCCGACCTGAGCGCACACACCGGCCGGGACGTGATCATCGTCGGCGGCGGGGACAGCGCCATCGACTGGGCCAACGCCCTGGTGCCCCTGGCCCGCAGCGTGACGGTGGTGCACCGCCGCGCCCGGTTCCGGGCGCACGCGGCGAGCGTGGTCGAGGCCGAGCGGGCCGGCGTCGCGTTCCGGATCAACTGCGAGGTCTCCGAGTTGCTCGGCGGCGACTGGGTGGAGCAGGTCCGGCTCGGCGGGACCGAGGTGCTCCCCGCGACCAGCGTGATCGCCGCGCTCGGCTTCGTCTCCGACCTCGGCCCGCTCGCCGCCTGGGGGCTCGATCTCTCCGGGCGCACCATCCGGGTGGACCAGCGCATGCACACCAGCCTCACCTCGGTGTACGCGGCCGGCGACGTCACCGACTACCCGGGCAAGGTCCGGCTGATGTCGGTCGGCTTCGGCGAGGTCGCCACCGCGGTGAACAACGCCGCCGTCGAGCTCGACCCCGAGGCGTCGCTGTTCCCGGGTCACTCCACCGACCCCGCCTAGAACCCAAGGAGCACTGCCGTGCCGTACGTGATCGGTAAAGACTGCGTCGATGTCAACGACCGCGCCTGCATGGATATGTGCCCGGTCGACTGCATCTACGTCGGCGACCGGAAGAGCTACATCAACGCGGCCGAGTGCATCGACTGCGGCGCCTGCGAACCGGAGTGCCCGGTCGACGCGATCTTCGTAGACCGTTCGGCTCGTGGGAACGAGCTCAAGACGTTCTTCGTCGAGGACTCCCGGAACTTCTTTCAGATCACCCTGCCGGGCCGGAACGCCCCGATCGGTGCCCCCGGCGGTGCCGGCAAGGTCGGCGACATCGGCGTGGACACGCCGTACGTCAGCGACCTGTGAAGCGCGGCACGCGCTTGTCCAGGAAGGACTGAAGGCCCTCGGCCGCGTCCTCGGTGGCGATCACCTGCTGCACGGCCGCCCACTCGACATCCATGGCGGCGTCCAGGCCGAGCGGGGCACCGGCATCCATCGACCGCTTGAGCAGCCCGATCGCTGCCGTCGGACGCTCGGCCATGGTCCGCGCCCGGTCGGCCACCGCTGCCCCGAACTCGATGTCCGGGACGACCTCGTCGATCAGGCCGATCTGCAGCGCCTCGGCCGCGCTCAACCGCCGCCCCTCGATCATCATCAGCCTCGCCCGGTGCGTGCCGAGCAGCCGAGGCAGCCGCTGGCTGCCACCCGCGCCCGGAAACAGGCCGAGCTTCATCTCCGGGAAGCCGACCGATGCCGAAGCTGCGGCCATCCGCAGGTCGCAGGCCAGCGACAGCTCCGCGCCCCCGCCGAGCGCGTGCCCGTTGATCGCCGCGATCACCGGCTTCGGCGCGAGTTCGAGCAGGCGCTGCACCTCGATCCAACGACGCATCAGCACCTGGTTGTCCAGCGACAGGTCACGCATGACGCCGATGTCCGCGCCGGCAATGAAGTACCGCCCGGTCCCAGTGATCACGATGCAGCGCACCGTCGGGTCGTCGGCGAGACCCGGCAGCACCGTGAGGAACTCCTCGATCAGTGCCGGGTTCACCGCGTTCGCCGGTGGCCGGTCGATCACGACGGTTCCGATGCCATCGACGATTGCCACTGCCAGCATGTTCACTCCAGGACGGTCGGGCCGGCGGTCACGCCGCCGAGCAGTTCTTCGAGTACTTCTGCGGTGTGCTCACCCAGCAGCGGCGCTGGACGGTCGATTCGGGCCGGGGTACGCGACAGCCGCACCACGGTCCCCTCGTGCCGGACCTCGCCGGCGAGCGGATGACGCAGCACCGGGTAGAAGCCGCGTGCGGCAAGATGCCGATCGTGTTCGGTGAGGTCCTCGCCGGTCGCGACCACGGCCGCGGCGACACCCGCACGCTGCAACAGCTCGGCGGTTTCGGCCGCGTCCCGGGTACGGGTCCAGGTCCCGAGTGCGGCGTCCAAGTGGTCCTCATGCCGCTTGCGTTCGGTCAGGCGGAGCTCGGGATCCAAACCGACAAGATCCGCGAGGGTACGCCACTGAGCGTCGTCCAGGACGGCGATGGCGATCCACCGGTCCTCGCCGCACGCGGGATAGACGCCGTGCGGCGCCCGGTCCGCGTGACGGTTCGGCCGCTCCGCTGTGGCACCAATCTCCGGCGCGCCCAGCTGCTGTTCGAGCAGCGCCGGCCCCATCGCCGACGCCATCGCCTCCAGCTGCGACAGATCCACAAAGCCGCCCCGCCCTTCGGACCGCATCGCCACCACCGCGAGCACGGCCGCGTTGGCGGCCACCATGTCCCCCAACCCGAACGTGAGCCCCTGCGGGTCGCCGCCCGGATCGGCGGTCTCGTGGGTGAGCCCCGACATGGCCGCCAGGGTGTCGGCGAAGGTGACCGCGTTGCGCCACGGCCCGCTCTGCCCGACGCCGGACATCGACACCGCGACCAGCCCCGGGTTTATACGGGCCAGCGACGCGTGATCGAGCCCCCAGCGGGCCATCGTCCCCGGGCTGTAGTTGTCGATGATCACATCGCACTCGGCGGCGAGCCGCCGGACGATTTCCTGCCCCTCAACGAGGCGCATGTTGACCGCGATGCTGCGCTTGCCGCGGTTGAAGTTGAGGAAGTAGCCGCCGTCGTCGACACCGGCGTCCGGCCGCAGCCGCATCGAGGGCTGGAACCGCGTCGGGTCCTGTCGGTGCCGCGACTCCACCTTGATCACGTCAGCGCCGTGCTCGGCGAGTTGGCGCGTCGCGTACGGCCCGGCCAGCACCCAGGTCAGGTCGAGTACCCGCAGCCCGCTCAGCGGCTGCATCCGGTTCGCACCAACGCAGGGCCGGACCGCCGGGCTTGCCGGCAGCCTGACCGCGTAGCCCACGTCGGTGTAGCCGTCCACCTCGATGAAGAAGTCCCGGTCCCGCAGTTGCGGGTTGTCGGCCAGCCGGTCGGCGCGGCTCACCTCGGCCCACGGCAGCGCCCGCCGTCGGCCCTCCGCACCCAGCTCGGCAGCGGTACGTCGGGCAGCGAATCGGGCCACCACGGCGTCCACGTGCGGGCGGGAGTTCCACCGGAACACCGGCTCGGCGTACTTCTCGTCGGTCAGGTCCTCAGCCTCACCGGTCTCGGACATCCAGGCCAACAGGTCCGTCCACATCCGGTTGCTGCCCGAATAGCCACCACCGACGTGCCCGTCGGCGGCCCGGAAGACGCGGTGCGCCACGTGCGCGTAGATCCCGCCGCTTCGCCGCGGAAACGCCCCGGCGTGGATCCACGAGATCGCGCCGGTCTCCAGAGTCGCGGCCACGGCCTCCTGCGCCGACACCTCGATGAGCTGCCCGCCGCCGGCCAGCAGGCCCAGATACGCGCCGATCGCCGCGTGCACACCCGCGAGCTGCAGCGCTGACTCACGCGGCGGTGGTTTCGGTGGCCCGTCGGCGCGACCGCCCAGCCAGGTCATACCACCCGCAGAGGCGGCGATCAGGTCGTCGGCGAGCCAGTCCCGGCGCGGTCCGGTCAGCCCGAACGGCGTGACCACCACGTACACGAGATCCGGCCAGCGCGAGACGCCGTCCGGCGTAAGCCCGCGCAGCTTGTGCCGCGGCCCACTCTCCACCACGACGTCCACCTCGGCCGCCAACGAGTCGAGGTCGACGTCGGCCACTGTCCTGGTGCCCGCGTACCAGTGCAGCTCGTAGGCCCGGCTGCCGGGCGGACCGGCCGGGACGCGGACCACGTCGGCGCCGAGACCCATCAGGGCACGGATCGCCGCCGCGCCGAGTTCGTCGGTCAGGTCAAGAACTCGCACGAAAGTTCCTCTCCAGCGTTGCGTCTGAGGTGTTCGAGGTCGGTCGCCACCGACAGCACGGCCGGGGCTCGCAGGGCGGGCTTGCTGACCTTGCTGGAGGCGTTGCGCGGCAGTTCGTCAAGGACTGCGACGTAACGCGGCCAGGCATACCGGGGCAGCCGCTCGCGGCACCACGCGTGCACGTCCTGCGCGGTGACCCTGGGATCGGCCGGGACGACCGCGACCAGCAGGTCCTGCTCGGTGAACTCGGAATCGACCCCGACCGCCGCCGCCTCGCCGACGCCGGGCATCGCGGCGACGACCGCCTCGACGTCCCAGGCCGAGAGGTTCTCGCCGCGGCGACGCACCACGTCGTCGTGCCGGCCGCAGAAGGTCAACCGTCCGTCCGGGCCGAGCCGGCCGAGGTCGCCGGTGGCGATCCACTCCGGGACCGGGTCCGGCGCACCGCGGTAGCCGAGCGTACTGATGTGCGGGTGCCGCGCACGCACCGTGATCCTTCCGGTCGCACCGGAAGGCACAGACGCCCCCGTGGCGTCGCGCAGCTGAAGGTCGTACTCGGGCAGGGGGTGTCCGGCGGTGCCCGGCACCACGTCGCCGACCCGATTGGACGCGACATCGCCGAGTTCGGTGCAGGCGTACGCCTCGATCAGCTCCACCCCGAAGCGGTCCCGGAACCGCTCGGCCAGCCACTGTGGTGCCGGTCCGCCGTACGCCCGAGTCACTCGATGGTCCCGATCCTGCGGATCGACCGGCGCACGCAGCAGGATCGCCGCGACCGCGCCCATGAAGTTGAACGCGGTGACCTGCTGCTCCCGGCACAGCGTCCAGAACGCGGAGGCGGAGAAACGGGGCACCGCTAGTAGCCGCGCACCGCTGACCAGCGCCGCGAACAGCCCGGTGTGCCGGATGTTGACGTGGTTCCAGGGGAACGCGTTGTAGAGCACGTCGTCCGGGCCGTAGGCCATCGAGTCGCTGACCCGCCGCGCGTGCCGCACCCCGGCGAAGTGCGGCAGGATCACGCCTTTCGGCCGTCCGGTCGTGCCCGAGGTGCTCAACACCACCGCCGGATCCCCTGGGCCGGGCAGCCGGCGCAACGGCCCCGCCGGTAGCTCGTCGAGGTCACCGGGGCCGCCGCCGTCGTCCACGGTACGGATCACCGGGGCGACCCTGGCCAACCCGGGATCGGCGGCCAAGGCGGCGGTTCCCAGCACGGCCATCCGGGCCCCGGCGGCACGCCACGCGCCCGGCGGTGTCCCCTCGGCCAGCGGCACCTCCACCAGCCCGGCCCGCGCCACGCCGGCCAGCACGTGCACCAGCGTCGGTCCCGGGCGCAGACAGGTGACGACCGGATCGCCCGGGCGCAGACCGAGCCGCGCCGAGGCGAGCAGGCGAGCGATGCGTTCACTTTCCGCCGTCAGCGCGCCCGCGGGTACGTCCCGGTCCCCGAAGCGGGCCACGACCCGATCGGGTTCGCACCGGGCCAGGAGGTCGATCAGGGTTTCCGGCCGGTCCGCGACCCGGGTCATCGGGCCAGGTTGACCCATACGCCCTTGGTCTCGGTGAACTCGTCGAGCGCGAAGGTGCCCATCTCGCGGCCCCAGCCGGACAGACCGAACCCGCCCCAGGGTGCGCCCGGATCGATCAGCGGCAACTGGTTGACGAAGACCGTACCGGCGTGGATCCGCGCGGCGAGCCGGTGCGCGGCGGTCAGGTCGTGGGTCCAGAGCACCGCGGCCAAGCCGTAGTCGGTGTCGTTGGCTCGGGCCACGACCTCGTCCTCGTCCTCGTAGCTGAAGATCGACAGGACCGGTCCGAAGATCTCCTCCCGGGCGATCGTCATGTCGTCGCGGACACCGGCGAACACGGTCGGGCTGAAGAAGTAGCCGTCGTCCAGGCCCCGCCCGGTGGCCCGGGTGCCGCCGGTGACCAGCTGGGCGCCCTGGGCCACGCCGCCGTCGACGTAGCCGGTCACCCGGTCCAGCTGCTCCTGGGAGACCAGTGGGCCGAGCACGGTGTCCGGCTCGATACCGGGCCCGATCTTGAGGGTCTGCGCGGCGGCTGCGATCTTCTCGGTGAACTCCGCGGCCCGCTTGGCGTCGACGTAGAAGCGGGTGTAGGCCCCGCACGCCTGCCCGGTGTTGAACAGTGCGCCCTGGAGGTTGCCGGTGACCGCGGCGTCGATGTCGGCGTCGCGGGTGATGATGCTCGGTGCCTTCCCGCCCAGCTCCAGGCCGACCCGCTTGAGGTCGGCGGCGGCAGCGGCGGCGATCTGCTGACCGACCTCGGTCGAGCCGGTGAACGAGATCTTGGCGACGCCCCGGTGCGCGACCAGCGCCTTGCCCGCCTCGGGGCCGCCGGTCAGCACGTTGACCACACCGGCCGGGATCCCGGCCTCCAGGCATAGTCCGCCGAGCCGCAGCGTGCTCAGTGGTGTCTGCTCGGCCGGCTTCAGGACGACCGTGTTTCCGGTCGCCAGAGCGGGGGCGAGCTTCCACGCGGCGATCGCGAACGGGAAGTTCCACGGGGTGATCAGGCCGACTACGCCGAGCGGCTCGCGGCGGGTGTAGTGCAGGGTGTGCGGGACCGAGACCGACGACAACTTGCCCTCGATCTTGGTGGCCCAGCCCGCGTAGTACCGGAACACCTGGGCGGCCAGCACTACGTTGACGCCGCTGGACATCGCGATCGGCTGGCCCTGGTCGTGAGTCTCCAGCTCGGCCAGCTCGGCGGCGTCCCGCTCGATCAGGTCGGCGACCTTCCAGAGCAGCCGTCCGCGGGCGTCCGGGGTCAGGTCCCGCCACGCCGGGTCCTCGAACGCGGCCCGCGCGGCGGCGACCGCGGCATCCACGTCGGCGGCACTGGCCTCGGCGAAGCCGGCCAGCTCGGTTCCGGTCGCCGGGTCGTACGTCGTGCTGGTCCGCCCCGATGCCGCCGGAACCCACTCCCCGGCGATCAACAGTCGCTCCGCCTGCGTCACGGTGCCCTCCCACTTCCACGGGCACGTCCACCGTGCCGCCGCTCGATCGTCGGCCCGGCCCGGTACCCGGTCAAAGCATCTGGACCACCCACCGGACCGGTCCGGTTCACCCTCGGTTGAAGGGAAGCCGATCCTGGGTCAGGAAATGCTGAAGTACATTCCTGGTCACCCGCGAGACGTCGTTTCCGCCGCCGTCCACCAGCAGCGAGCCGGACCAGGCGATGCTGGCGGTGGAGAAGACCGCACCCTGGCGGGGTTTCGGCTCCAGCACCAGGTCCGCGCGGACCTTGTCGCTTGTCGTCCCGTCGTAGCAGCCGTCCGGCAGCGTCACCTCGATCGGATCGAGGCCGTACGAGCGGCTGAACCCGGTAGCGGTGGCGAGGATGACGGCGTCGTGCGAGGTGCCGAGGGCGGGATCGGCCCGGTCGATCTCGACTCCCGCCGCGCCGGCACCATTGACCATCGAGGCAAAGGCACCCAACTGCCCGCCGGGCAGCTCGGCCCCCTCGAAAACGAACGACCAGCGCGGATCCGCGACGTCGACGACGACGTCGTACGGGCGGTTGATGTCGAAGCCCTGGGACGCCATCCCGACGCCCACCAGCCGCTGCGGCGGGATCCCGCGGGTGCGCCACAGGCCGCCCAGTTCCCCGGTGGTCAGATGGTGCCACTCTCCGGGTTCGGGCTGCCACGCCCGGATCCCCGCAGTGCGCCGGATCTCGATGGTGTGCCCCTGCTCGGGATCGATGGAGGTCACCCAGTAGAAGCCGTTGCCGCCCAGGTACATCAACCGGCCCCCCTGGTCGAGGTAGGCGTGATAGGCGCGCAGCATCGCGGTCGTCGGGTACTCGGGGTGGCTGCCGGTCAGCACCACCCGGTAGGCCGAGAGCAGGTCGGCTCCGCCCTGGTGCACCTCCTCGTCGGTCACCACGTCGAACTCGTACCCCTGCTGGGTCAGCCAGGCAACGATGTGCAGGTCGGCGCTGAACTGGTGGGCCGAGGTGTCGCCGCCCGCGACGGCTGCCCAGCGGTGGTCGTGCCGCACGTTCGGCAGCGGCTTGCGGGACGACGCGAAGCAGACGCCGGTGCGGTCGGTGTGCACGTCGTAGAGGCTGCGTAACCCCGTGTTCAGGAGGTACGCGTCGTGCTTGTTGCCACCGAACTCGGGTACGTCCAGCACGCCGACGCCGGTGAGGTAGTCGCGGGCGCCCGGGTCGGCCATCACGTGTTCGCAGCTGTACGCGAGATAGCTGAACGTGGGCAGCACGAGGAGCAGGGGCGCGGTCGGACGGAGGGGTGTGACCGCGAACGGCAACGTGTCCTCGGTGCCGTCGGCCGCGACCACCGCGACGCCGTACACGCCGCTGGGCAGGTCCGCGGGCAGGGTCAGGGTCAGGTCGTCCTGCCAGCGGGCGTCGTCGAGGTCGTCGTCGTGGAAATGAATGGTGTCGTAGGCCTGCGGCGCCAGCCGGGGATCCATGTCGTCTCCCGCACCGGCGTGCCCCAGGCAGGCACGCAGCGGAAAGTTGTGGCTGCGCCCGGCGAACGACGCGCCGAGCCGGTTGCCGATCCGCCGGGGCGTGCTCGTCGGCCCGAAGTCCCACTCCGCCAGGCCGTCCAGCACCGGCGACTCGATTCGGCCGTTGAAGAAACCGGTGAACCAGTCGCCGTCCGGACGGGCCGCGAAGACCAGTCCGGCAGCGTCGACCCGTCCGACCTCGGCGCGCAGTTCGACATCCCGCAGCTGTGGCGACGAGATGACCACCCGGGCCGTTCCGTCCCCACCTATCGCCAGCGTCGCCCGATACCAGCGCTGGGGGTCGGCGGCTTCGCTGGACACGTCGTCGCCCAACACCCACCGGCCGTCCTCGGCCAGCGTGAGATCGATGACCGTCGCGCCGTCATGGGTGATGGCCACCAGGGTCTGCGGGTGTGGGCACGGCAGCAGCGTCGGCCTGGCCCAGAAGCTCAGGCTCAGGTCTTCGCCGTCGAGCGGGGACTGGTCGATCTCGACGCAGGAGCCGGCCCGGATCGGCTGGACCCGGCCGGTGAACGCCCGCCCATCCAGGGCGGAGGGAACGTCCCGAATGTCGACGCCCGGCCCCAACGGGTGCGGATCGCCGTTTACGATCCGCACCAATCGTGCCGTGAAGGTCTCAGCGGTGGTGCTGAACCGCGCGTGCACCGTCTGGCCCGGCCGGTAGCTGAGACGATCGCTGTATCCGATGATGTTCATAAGCCACCTTCCCGCCGTGGTCATGGTCGGAGAAACGTCGCGGTCTGGTGACCGGACCGGTCGGTCGACGAGCGTCTGACCCATCCGGGCGTATACCTCGGGGCGTCGGGTACGCGCCTGGAGGGCCGCCACCACCGCCCCGACGACGATGAGTACGTGCAGCCACGGCAGGCTGTTGATGACCGTGGACGTGGTGCCGGTGAGCGCCTCGTAGTCGACCAGCGCCAGGATGGTGGCGGTGCCGAGCGCCAGCGTGGCCAGGGCCGGTGCTCCGGTACGGACCCAGCCGAACTCGCCGCGCCACCATAAGAACACGAACACGGCCGCCGGCGTGACGGTGACCAGGCTGAGCAGGCCGACCGCGCCGAAGCCGGTCAGCGTCGAGGTGAGGGTGGTGAGCGGATCCAGCCCGGCCACCGCGAACGCGATGACGATCGCGGTCATGGCCACATAGCTGACCGACGCGGCAGCTTCGGCCGAAGCAACTGCTCCGGAGCACCCTGGGCTTCCGGTAGCGCGGCTGCGGTCGCCTGCGCAAGAGAGCAGAACGTGATACGTGGTAACAAGCCTTGACCATCGTGGCCGGCACGATCATGGTCACCTCCCGGACAGGTGCCCGCGAGACCGTGACCCGGCAAGGGCATCTGCGCCTACGCGCCTCGGTGCGGCACGCCTACCGGCTCCGACCCGAGTGAGGTTCACCGCCTCGAGTGGTGTTCCTCCGCCGTCTCGACAAGCCATCGGTCGCGCCCCAACTGCAATCGGGTTGCCCGCCACCACGGCGCTGCGTAGGTTCCTTGGCGTGTCGCTGCTCGCTAACCTCGCCGGCCCGGTGGATCCGTGAGCGGCCGTCTTCGAGAGATCGCGCGACACACGGTGACGATCACGGAGTCGGGCCGCTACCGCAACGACATCGGTGACGAGGTCGTCATCGCTGACGCGGTCCGCGCCGCAGTCTCCGGGACCCGGCACCACCTGCCCGATGAGAGAATCACTCTCGCGCACCGCCAAGCGGGTGCCCGCACGGTGGAGGTGACGGACGAGTCGACGCTGCTCGCGGCACGCCGTCTCGGCCCCGGAGCGGCGGCTCTGGTGTTCGCCTCGGCCAAGAACCCCGGCGGCGGGTTCCTCAGCGGCGCACAGGCGCAGGAGGAGAGCATCGCCCGCTCCTCAGCCCTGTACGCATGTCTGCGGGCCGCACCCGACTTCTACGCCTTCCACCGCGCTCAACGGGACCTGCGCTACAGCGACCGGGTCGTCTACTCCCCCGACGTGCCGGTGTTCCGCGACGACAACGGCAACCTGCTCGACCAGCCGTACACCACCTCGCTGCTGACCGCGGCCGCGCCGAACCTCGGCGCGATCGTACGCACCCAGCCCGAACACGCCGCCGACGTGCCAGCCGTACTCGCCCGGCGGGCACGGCGGATCCTCGAGGTCGCCGCCGCGCACGGGCATCGCGGCCTCGTGCTCGGCGCATGGGGGTGTGGGCTGTTCCGCAACGACCCCGCGACCGTAGCCGACGCGTTCACCCACGCCTTGAACGCGGTCGCTCACTTCGACCACGTCGTCTTCGCCATCCACGACAACCTGCCAGGAACACCGGTCCACACGGCGTTCGCCCAACGCTTCAGCCCCACCACCGACGAACGCACCAGCGGCGAACCTCGTGACTGACCACCGCCCGGTACGCCGGACACCACCGGCAATCCGCTTCCAGTTCCAGCTCCGCCCGCTGGACCAGGTACACCCCTGGGGTCGGGACAAACAGACGCTCCACTGGTTCGGACTCACCGAAGGCTGGTACTGGCTCGACCTCACCGGACACCAGCTGCTGCGCTACTCCGCCGAGACGGTACGCCGCCGGCAAGCCGACGGCCACGACGATCCACCGTACGCCGACTACTACATCGCACGGCTCTGGGAAGACCTGCTGCAGCTACTCCCTACCATTCTGGAACCGGTGCCCGCCGACCTGCTGCCCTTCATCGAAGCGGATGCCACGACCTGGACCACCCGAGACAACGAGTCCGATGCAGATACCACGGCCGAGGAGTGGTACGGCGACCACTACCTGGACTTCGGCTACCTGCGTAACGCCCCGAATGTTCGCTGCTGGCGCACCATCAGCACCGACGACACAGTGACAATCGACTGGTGGAACCAGCGACCCGACCCGAACGACGACATCATCTTCACCGGCCCAGCACGCGGACGTACGGCTTTCTGCACTCAGCAGCTCACCGACGCGGTGCGCGACCTGGATCACCAACTGATGGCCGCCATGGACAAACGGGTCAGTGAGCTTGAGGGACGCGGTTCACCGCCCGGCGTCGAACTGGACCTGGTCGCGCTGCGCAACGAGCACCGCGAGCGCATGACCTGGCTCACCCACGCCCTGGACCGGACGCCAGCGACTGACTGGGCAGCAACCCGAGCAGGCGCGGCCAGGCTACGAAACCGGCCGACCTGACCGCAGCCGCCGCGCACCTCGTCAGCCCACCGGGACGGCACTCACTTCCGCTGCTGCGCCGACAGCGGCGGACCCGTGCCCTGACTCCACAGGTAGACGGCGACATCATCGGGCACGCAGACACTCAGCTCCACAGTCACCTCCTCCCACCGCTGAGGGCCCGAAGGCCACACCCTGCAATGCGTTCTCGCTACGTGAGCACCAGTTCCTCGCGAAGAACGATCATGGAGTTGGAGATCAACTCCAGCCTCGGACACCAGCCGATAGGCCACAAACGTGCAGCTCAGCCCCACTACGAAGAGTAGGGTCGGGTCGCCCGGAGGGATCTCACCTCCGGGCTCCCACGGAACGGAGCGTGACAGTCTCCCGTCACTCCGCTCGTACCACCCTGGCCATCATCAGAGGGTTACGGACCGGCGGTGGATCTGCCATCGCCGGACGGTACGGCTGAGTCGTTTGAGAGCGTCCTTGCTGACCGCCGGGAGGAACGCGGTGAACACGTCCCCTCGACGATCCTTGGCCCCGCGAGGACGGAACGTGTACCCGAGGAACGTGAACGAGGTGTCCGGATGGGCTCCTCGCCGGTTGGTGTCCTTGCAGTACACGATTCGGGTCTTGTCCGGGTGCAGACGCAGCCCGACCTCGACCATCCTGTCCTCGATCGCCTGGCGCACCAGGTGCGCCTGGCGTTCGCTGGCGCAGTGCACCATCGCGTCGTCGGCGTAGCGTTCGAACGGCACGGACGGGAACGTCCGGGCCATCCAGGTGTCGAACGCGTAGTGCAGGAACAGGTTCGCCAGCACGGGTGAGACCGCGGACCCTTGCGGGGTTCCCCGGTCTCGGGGTTGCAGGCTACCGTCGGGCTGCTGCATCGGGGCGATGAGCCACCGTTTGACGTACAGCAGTACCCACGGCAGGTCGGTGTTCGCCTCCACCGCTTTGATCATGAGGTCGTGGTCGACGCTGTCGAAGAACGCCTGGACGTCCAGATCGACGACCCAGTCGTAGCGCCAGCACCGTTGCCGGCATGCCGCTACCGCGTCCAGCGCCGACCGTCGCGGCCGGTAGCCGTAGGAGTCGGGGTGGAAGATCGGTTCGACCTTCTCCTCGATCCTGCGGGCCACCACGGTCTGCGCCACCCGGTCACCCACATTGGGCACACCGAGTGTTCTGACCCCACCCTGCGGTTTTGGTATCCGCACCGCTTTCACCGGAGGCGGGAAGTAGCTGCCCGAGGACATCCGATTCCAGATCTTGTACAGATTTGCTTTCAGATCCTTCTCGAACTCCCCCAGGCTGACGTCGTCGACTCCGGGCGCTCCCTTGTTCGCCTTGACTCTTTCGTACGCTTCCCAGACTTCCCACTTCGAAATCTCGAATGGCTTCTCTGACAATGTCAGCTCGCTCCTCACAGTTCCTCCCAGACCGTTATGCGTTCTGGTTGACCAGACGAACCAACTGTGGATGGCCCGGCCCCTTCGCTCGACCCCGATTACCGGGGCTTCGTCACTACTACGGGCCGGTCCGCCAGCGCGTCTCGCTACGGTACTCACACCTCGCGGGCACATCCCGCTCGGCTACTCCCTCTCGCCCGGCTACCCGGGGCGGTATCGAGACACGCCTTCCCACGTTCCATGCAGAAGCCGCAGACCAGGCTCATGCCGCCTCCATGCCGAGCACCGCCTGGCCAGTCGTCGGGCACCCGCCAGATTCATCCCGCAGCCAACAGCAAGGACCACGGTTCTGATGCCACCTAAAACGTAACGACACGTCAACAGCGGTTCGGTTTCACTCATCTTCCTGGTCCGCCGAGTAGCCCGGGGGAATCTCACCCCCGGGCCCTCACAGAACCGTACGTAACAGTCGCCCGTTATACGGCTCTTGTCGCTCTGGTCACCAGACCGTGGGAGCGTGGGTGACCCACGCCCAGTGGGCGAAAGCCCTCGGGCGTTTCTGAACGGCTCTGTTCCATGCCGACCGGGCTTTCCTCTTGCCCCGCAACCGTTTGTACTTTCGACGGACCCACCGCAGCAGGTAGGCGTTGATACGTTCCAGGAGGGGATACAGGGCCGATCGGTAGAACGCCCCGTAATAGTTCATCCAACCCCGTACGATCGGGTTCATCCAATCGGCGAGGTCCGCTTCGGTTAGGCATGTGCGATGGTGCAGCCGCCAGGACCGCACCTGGGCACTGATCTTCTTCAGGGCCTGGCTACTGATCGCCGGCAGGAACGACAGGAACATCGCTCCTTCCTTTGTTCGCGCGGAGCGTCTCCGGAAGCTGTAGCCGAGGAAAACGAACTCGGTGTGCTCGGATGAATCTGCACGCCGGTTGTCGTCCTGACAGTAGACGATCCGGGTCTTCTCCGGGTGTAGAGCAAGCCCAACCCCAGTCATCCGTTTCGTGATCTCGGCCAGCACGTATTTAGCTTGCCGTTCACTGACGCAGTGCACGACCACGTCATCCACGTAACGCTCGAACCGGACGACCGGGAACACCTTGGCCATCCACGCGTCGAACGCGTAATGGAGAAACAGATTAGCCAGGACCGGTGAAATCGCGGACCCTTGCGGAGTACCACGATCTCTTTCCTGTAGCACGCCGTCGGGTAGTTGCAGTGGCGCCTTCAACCAGCGTCCCACATACAACAGAACCCAGGGCTTATCAGTATGCGCGGTGACTGCTTTTAGTAGCAGTTCCCACGGAACCGTGTCGAAGAACTTCCGGATGTCCAAATCGATCACCCAGTCGTTCTGCCAGCACCGCCTACGGCAAACAGCTACCGCGTCGACCGCCGACCGCCCAGGCCGGTAGCCATACGAGTCAGGGTGGAAGATCGGTTCGACCCGCGCTTCCAGCTCCCGCGCTGCCACCGCCTGCGCGATCCGGTCCGCGACCGTGGGCACGCCTAAAACCCGGACGCCTCCCCCAGTCCTGGGAATTTCCACCGCACGCACCGGAGGCGGAAAGTATGTTCCCGACGACATTCGATTCCAGATCTTGTACAGATTGTTCTTCAGATCCTGCTCGAAGTCCGCCAGGGACACCGCATCCACGCCCGGGGCACCCTTGTTCGCTTTCACCTTCTCGTACGCCTCCCAGACAGCCCGCTTCGAAATCATGAACGGCTTGCCCAGTGCTTTCAACTCATCCACGCGACTCCTCCCAACCACAAGGCTGGTTGATCGAGTAAACCAGTCACGAACGACCCGACCCCTTCGCTCCACCCCTATTACAGGAGCTTCGCCACTACTACGAGTCGGTCCGCCAGCGCGATCGGCAACGGTACTCAGTTCCTCACGGCTTCGGGCCGCCCGGAACGCTCCCTCTCACCCGCCCCAGCAGCGGCGGGTAGTTTCCTCACACGCCTTCTCCCGTTCCGCACGAAAGCCGCAGGTCGGGCTCGCGTCGCCTGTATGCCGGACACCGCCTGGCCAGTAAACTGGTCCCCGCCAGACTCATCCCGGGATCGCATTGACACCCCGGTTTCGATGTCGCCTTCTAATTTTCGACACGTCATCAGCGATTCGCTTTCGCTCGCCTTCCCGACCCCCACCTGACATCTCGAATGGATGCCTTTTCCCCATCGTTCACCACAACAGTCTTCAGCTAATGCAGCATGAGGTGGTTTGAAGCCTCCCCCAGCAGAGCGACTCCGAAGGGCCAAACCTTCATCTTCCGTACAGCATCGCCGCAAGACAGATATTCCTACATATTCCTGTCCTTTCGCGTTCGGGACACAACAATGCCACGTAGCCTAGGTTGATCTTGATGGTGGCTGGACCCGATGGATGTGGATGGTCGGTGGACGCTGGTGGCGGATGCTGGCCGGTTCGTGGGGTTTCTTGACCCGGTACTGGTTGTGGCGGGCGCGTTTGACCGCGCGGGGGCAGGTGCGTTCGCGTCGGGTGGGGATCAGGAGAGCGGCGATCCGGGCGAGGTGGGTCGGTAGCTGGTCAGCCCAGTCCTGAGGGGGGAATGTCCGCCGTGCCGGTGGCGGTGCGGCGGATCAGGCGCAGGGCTCTGGTGAAGGAGATCCTGTCCGGATCGAGGTCGGCGGCGGCGGACGCTTTCGCTGTCAGCGCGCTGATCGCGTGGTGGACGATCAGGTAGGCCCAGATCTCCTGATGGGCCAGGTCCGGCAGACGGGACCGCAGCACCCGTCCGGGACCACGGAGGTGGGTTTTGAGCTGGTCGTTGACCCTGATGGCTTATTCGGCCGTGTACCCGTCTCCTTCGGTGGGTCAGTAGGGTTGTTGTGGTCATGTCGATGCAACCGAGGCCGTGGCCAGACGTTCCGGAGCAGACCGCGCGGATGGCGCGGGCGGCGTTCCGGAAAGGGAACCTGGCGACGCGGATCCGTGACGAACTCGGCCAGGTGTACGAGGACGCCCGGTTCTCGGCGGCGTTCGGGCTCCGGGGACGGCCGGGGATCTCCCCGGCACAGTTGATGACCGCCAGCGTGTTGCAGTTCTCGGAGAACCTGACCGACCGTCAGGCCGCCGACGCGGTCCGGGACCGAATCACCTGGAAATACGCCCTCGGTCTGGAACTCGACGATCCGGGTTTCGACCCCACCGTCCTGTCGGAGTTCCGGGACCGGCTGGTCGCCGGTGACCTGACCAGCCTGGCCCTGGACGCCCTGCTGCGACGCCTGGCCGGGCTCGGACTGGTCAAGGCCCGGGGCCGCCAACGCACCGATTCCACCCACGTACTCGGCGCGATCCGCGACCTCAACCGCCTCGAACTGGCCGGAGAGACACTACGGGCGGCGTTGGAAGCCCTCGCCGCGGCGGCACCGCACTGGCTCACCTCGGTCATCGACGATTCCTGGACCGGCGTCTACGGCACCCGCGTCGACAACCTACGCCTGCCCGAGAGCCAGACCAGACGTGACGAGTTGACGGTCCGCTACGGCATCGACGGCTACCACCTGCTCGACGCGGCGCACCACCCGGACGCACCGGAATGGCTGGCACAGATCCCAGCGACACAGACGTTACGCCTGATCTGGATCCAGCAGTTCTACCGCGACACCGACGGCGCCGGACAGGAGGCGCGACGGCGGGAACACGCCCCGGACGGGGACGGTGTCCCGCCCGGCAGAGACCGCCTCATCTCCCCATACGACCCGGACGCCCGATACAGCGTCAAACGCGACACCGGCTGGGGCGGCTACAAGGTCCACTTCACCGAGACCTGCGACCCACCGACCGGCACCACCGGCCGGGAAACCGGACGCGGAGAACACCCGAACCTGATCACGAACGTGGCCACCACCACCGCGACCGTCCCGGACTCGGCCATGACCGCCATCATCCACCAGCGACTGGCCGACAAGGCACTGACTCCCGCCGAGCACCTCGTCGACTCCGGATACCCGTCCGCCGAGATCACCGCCGCCCGCCGCCCGCCGGCACGGGATCACCCTGACCTCCCCGATGCTGATCGACCCGTCCGCGCAGGCCCGCGCCGGGCGAGGCTACGACAAAGCGGCGTTCACCTTCGACTTCGACACCCGCCACGGCGTCTGTCCCCAGGGCAACACCAGCACAAGCTGGTCACCCTGCCGACAACGCGACACCGACACCATCGTGGTGTCCTGGCCGAAGAGCGTCTGCCAGCCCTGCCCCACCCGCCAGGAATGCACCCGAGGCACCCGCCGCCAGATCACCATCCACCCCCGTGACCTACACGAAGCCCTCACCGCTGCCCGCATCCAGCAGAACACCTCCGAGTGGAAGGCCCGCTACGCCGTCCGCGCCGGAGTCGAGGGCACCATGCGCCAAAGCACCCATGTCACCGGGATCCGTACCGCCCGTTACCGAGGCCTGCCCAAGACCAGACTCGAACACACCCTCACGGCCACCGCGATCAACATCATCCGCCTCGACAGCTACTGGACCGGACACCCCCTCGACCGCACCCGGACAACACACCTCCAACGCCTCGACTTCACCCTCGCCGCCTGACCTACACCGAATAAGCCATCAGGGTCGTCGTTGGCGGTTTCCTCCTCCCACCGCTCGTGGTAGCCGCCAGCTAGTTCGTCGGCGTGGGCGTCGGCGGGGTCGACGATGGTGGTGATCAGGGCGATCAACTCGCCGGTGCCGTCGCCGACGCGGTCGGGAATGTCGTACTCGACCACCCGGGCGAGGTGGACGACCGGCAGGCCCCGGTCGTCGAACGCGTCGGGAACGCTGTTGATGTCGGTCAGGTCAGCTCCGGCGCGGGCGGCCGCGAGCAGTCGTTCCCGTCGACCGCCACGGACGGTCGGTTTGATCAGGACGGTGAGATAGGTGCCGTCGGACAGGATCTTGACCACGGGCAGGTCGAGCTGGGTCGGGGCCCGCCACAGCAGCGCGGCGCCGGTCGCGGCGGCGGTGTCCCACGCCTGCCAGGAGTAGAACCCCCGGTCGGCGGTGAGTAGTTCGTCGGACCGTAGCCGTGGGTACAGCCGCTGCGCGAGGGTCTTCTCCCCTTCCGGGTAGGCGCCGATCTCGGCGGCGACGAAGGCGTGGGTGCCGCACTCCGCGAGGGCCACGACCCGGGCCTTCGGAAACGCGGAACGGTTCCCCCCTGACCCGGCGTAGCCGAACTCGGCCGCGTTGGCCGTGCTGTCGGGCACATCGACGGTGAACCCGTCGATCGCCAGCAGCCGCCACCGGCGTAGGAACGACCCCCGCGCGGTCCCCAACGCGCCCGCCGGCGCTGTCGGGCCCGCCTCGCCCGCGACCGGCCCGCACGTGCGCTCGAACAGCTCGGCGAACACCCGGCGGCCCAACCGTTTCCGCGCCTGGCTGATGGCACTCGAGGTCGGCACGCTCCACGCCGCGTCCCAGCACCCGAACCGGTCCAACGACCCGGTGACCCTGGTCGCGACCTCGGTGTAGTCATCGTCGGGGAACAACGCCAACCCCAACGTCAGGTAGGTGCTCACGTGCGCCGGCAGTTTCCCGTCCGACCGCTGCTCCCGCACCCCGCACACCTCGATCGCGGCGTCGACCTCCTCCCGCGACACCTGCGAGATCAGCACCCCGAGCGTCACCTGATCCGGCCGTACCACTGGACGGTCCACCACATCCACCGACATGACCCGTGATCAAAACAGTCAGCCGAGCCGTGGTCGTCCCGCCACGCCGCACCGCCCAGGAGTCCACATCAAACCCGCAGGTCAAACCCAAGATCAACTTAGGCTACGTGGCATTGTTCCTGGTCCCTACCTGACACCTCTCACGGCAAACATTCAGGTGGTGGGCGTAGGGTTCCGTGCGGTGGCATAGCGTGATGGCCGGTTGGCTGGTGGCCGCCGGCTGATGTTTACCTGGGTGGGTCGGGGTCAGGTGGGTACGGGTAGGTCCGGCATCCAGGGCCGTCCGAGGATGGCGTCGCGGAGGACCTGCATCTTGTCGAGGCCGTTCTTCGCCGCGCTGGACACATAGCCGAGAATTCTGTAGCGGTCTTTCGTGCGTTGCTCGCTGGTGAGCCGCCCGGAGATCTTCTGCTGGATCTTCGCTGGTCGTAGGTCCCGTTCGGCCTGGTTCGAGGTCGGCGGAACCTGTAGGTCGTCGACGAAGCGCAGCACGTCGGCGCGACGGTCCCGGAAGACTTCCAGCAGCAGGCGGGCTTTACGCTCACCGGGACGGTTGCCGGTGGTGGTGGTGTCACAGGCCAACCAGGACACCGTGGTGCAGGTTGTACAGCAGTTTGGCCTTGACCTGCGGGTCGATGCCGGGCCGGTTCTGTTCCCGGGCCACGTTCGTCTCGTGGATCAGAGCACGCGGGGCGTCGGAGATCCGCTTCGGCCAGACCGCGTCGGGGTACACCTCGGCCGCACCGTCGAGATCACGGAGGAGGTGGGCACAACACAACTGGTGTACCAGGGTGCCCAACCCGGCCGAGTCGTAGTTCTGGTAGCGGTCGTGCACGACCACCGAGGCGGTCAGGTCCTTGACCACGAACGCGGTGAACGTGGCCAGGTCCCGATCACCGACCTGGTAGTGAGTCCACCACTGGGTACAGGCCACGAGCAGGTACTTGTCCGCTTTCTTGCGGCCCGGCTTCGGCTCCTTCGGCCCGACCCGCAGCGGCGTCTCGTCACAGCACACCGCGTACGTGAGGGGCCTCGCGTTTTCCGGACAGTGGTTCGGCCGGTTCTTTCACGCCGCGATTTGAAGGTTCTCGAACTCTGCGTGGACTTCCCGGGGAGGTCGGTAGCCCACCGCTGAATGCAGACGCTGACGATTGTGCCAGAATTCGATGTAGGCAGTAACGTCCCGACGTGCCGCCTCACGCGTGGGATACTTCACACGCGACACGCGTTCGTTCTTCAGTGCACCGAAGAACGATTCCGCCATCGCATTGTCGAAACAAATTCCGGTCCGGCCAGCGGATCGCCGCAACCTCAGATCCCGAAGCGTTCTGCCGTAGTCGTCCGACATGTAGTTGCTGCCCCGGTCCGAATGAAAGATGGCGTTCTTCCTGAGTTCGCGATTCCGGGCGGCGTTACGGATGGCGCGGGAGATCAACGGCGTCTGGTAGTGGTCGTCCATCGCGTACCCGATGACTTCCTTCGTGCAGCAGTCGATGACGGTCGCCAGATACAGCCACCCCTCGCCGGTCGGGATGTACGTGATGTCGCCGACGAGCTTCTCCCCAGGCGCGTCGGCGGTGAACTCCCGGCCGACGAGGTCAGGCACCGTGCCGGACGACGACTGGGTGAGTCCCCACCGCCTCGGGCGGGGCTGGCACGGCACGAGCCCGAGCTCGCGCATCAGCTGGCGGACGAGTTCCGGCCCGGCGGACACGCCCTGGCGCCGCAGTTGCGCGTGGACACGTCGATGCCCGTAGGTGCCGTCAGACGCGGCGAACACCTCCTCGATGGCCGATCGAAGGTGGGCGCGGCGGGTGGCGGTCGCGGAGTCGGGGCGGGTTCGCCATTCGTAGTATCCGGACCTGGACACGCCGAGTTGTTCGCACATGAAGTCGACGGGGTAGGCGTACTTCGCGGTGTCGAGTCGCATCGTCTCGATGAACTCGTACAAGCTCGTTACCGAGGGTCCTTCGCGAAGTACGCCGCGGCTTTTTTCAGGAAGCTGTTCTCCATTTCGAGTTCCCGGTTGCGGCGTTCGAGTTCCTTCAGTCGAGCGCGCTCGTCGATGCCGATCTGTGGGCTGTTCTGGGCGCCGCTGTTTTCCCGCCGGTACTGGCGGACCCAGGAACGCAGCGTCTCCGGATGAACGTCGATCTCCCGGGCAACCTGCGACACTGGCTTGTTCGACTGTAGAACGAGTTGCACTGCTTCTTCACGGAACTCTGGGGTGTATGAGCTTATGCGTGCCATCGCGCTTCTTCCCTCGACTTTCCTAACAGGGTAACCTTATTGGCTCCCTGTCCGGAATCCTCGGGGCACCTCAACGCCAAGGTGATCAGCGTTCGGATCCGTTTGTCGACCTCACTGGTCAACGCGGCGGCCCGGCTCAGCATGCCGTGCACGAACCCCGGCGACGGTGTCGCCCCCGTCAACGACTGGAGCATCCGCACACACCGCTGCACCGGAATGAAATGCACGACCATCAGATAGACAGCCCACGCCTGCGGGTTCGGGCCGTACCCCACCGGACCGGCTCCCGCGCCTTGCGGGCGGGCCGCGGTGTGCAACGTCCCGCACCCGCACCGCACCGCGTGCTGGTCGTACTGGGTCAGCGTCGCGGTCATCAACGGGACCTCGACCTGCTGATACCGGTCCACCACACCCAGATCCCGCGCGTGCGTCAACTGCGCTCCGCACCCGCACACGCCTTCGGGGAACCGGTCCCGCCGCTGATCAGGGGCATCCGACCAGGCCAGGTTCGACCCCGGCGCACCCCGCTGTTTACCCCGCGTACCCGCCGGAGTGTCCCGCTTCTTCCTGACCGCCGGTGGCGTTCGACCCGGATCGTCGTCCTTCGACGGCGGAGACGACGAGTTCGACGAGTTCCGCGACAGCAGATGCTCCAACCGTGCCAACCGCGCCGCAAGAGCTTCGTTCGCCGCCGTCAACTCCGCGATCCGAACGTCCTGAGCAGCGATCCGCTCCGCCTGCGTCCGAGCGAGCGAGATCAGCTCTTCACGAGAAAGATCACCCAACGCCGGCACACCCAAGATGAAACCACATCGGACAGGGCCCCGCCGAACCAGCCAAGCCCCGTCACTCAGCCCGCACTGACCATCACGCTTCGAGAACCACGTGAATGTTTACCTCTCACGGCGCCTTTTCCACATCGCTCACCACGACGGTCTTCAGCCAACGCAGCATATGCGTGGTGGTTTGAAGCCTCCTCCCGAAAGGCGACTCCGAAGGGCCAAACCTTCATCTCCTGCACAGCATCGATTCCTGACATCGCTCCTACATTGCGATCACCATTCCTCGTTCGTGGCACACGCTGCTGCGTGGTAGGGGCCAGGTAGGGGAATCAGATCCGCCGCACCACCCCACCCGGCTCGGACTCCCGCACGGCGGCCAGGGCGCGCGCGTAGCCGCGGGCCTCGGCGTCAGCGATTCGCTGCGGCAGGGCCGACCACTCGGCGACCAGACGAGACAGGATCTCGTCCCGATCCCGCTCGGCAGCGCGCAGACGTTGTACCTGCCGAGAATGACATCCGGGCAGCTCAGGCGGCATGCTCGTACTCGTGAGGATGCCGCCTGAGCGGTCGCGTCGGTGGATGTTCAGGTGGGCGAGCCGGTCGGGGTCGGTGATCGGTTCGGGTAGCGGGGCGAGTGGTCGGACGTTAGCGATGCCCTGATGCGGGCGGTGTTCGTTGTAGAACGTCTCGTACTGGCGCAACGCGTGCAGCAGGTGCCGCTGGTTGAGGATCAATGTCCGGTCGAGGAATTCGCGCCGGCAGCTCCGGATCCAGCGCTCCATGATCGCGTTCATCCGAGGAACCTGGACACCGGTGCGTACCACGGTGATGCCAGCGTCGGCCAGGATCGTGTCGAACAGGGCCGGTACTTGCCGTCCCGGTCGCGGATCAGGTACTTCACCCGGCAGCCGGTGTCTTCGAGGTCCTTGACAATCCTCCCCGCCCTAAACGACTCCGTTGGGGAATGGCCAAACCCGTTGGTTCCGTCCGTTGGCATGATTACCGGGTCGATCGGGTGGAAAGGGTTCAGTATGTCGCTGCAGTCGTGGGACGACCGTGGGGTGCCGGAGTGGACCGCGCGGGTGGTCAGGGCGTCGTTCCCGAAGGGCACCCTGGCCATGCGGATCCGTGACGCGCTGGGCCCGGTGTTCACCGATGACATGTTCACGGAGGCGTTCCCGGCGGGAGGCCGTCCGGCGGCGTCGCCGGGGGCGTTGGCGCTGGTGTCGGTGCTGCAGTACGCCGAAGGGCTCAGCGACCGTCAGGCCGCCGACCAGGTCCGGGCGAGGATGGACTGGAAGTATCTGCTCGGCCTGGAACTCGACGATCCCGGGTTCGACTTCACGGTGCTCAGCGACTTCCGCGCCCGGCTGATCAAGCACGGCATCGAGGAGAAGGTACTGGACGTGGTCCTGGACCGGTGCGCGCGGCACGGACTGCTGCGCGCTGGCGGCCGGCAACGGACGGACTCCACGCATGTCCTCGCGGCGGTGCACACGCTGAACCGGATGGAGTTCGTCGGGGAGACCCTGCGGGCGGCACTGGAGGTCCTGGCCGCAACCGTACCGGCGTGGCTGACGCCGCTGATCGACGCCGGCTGGGTCGAACGCTACGGCGCCCGGGTCGACTCCTACCGGTTCCCCAAGGGCGACGACGTGCGTACCCGCTGGGCTGAACAGGTCGGCCGGGACGGCTACCTGATCCTGGACGCGATCGCCGCCAGCGCAGCGCCCGCGTGGCTGCGCGAGATCCCCGCGGTCCAGGTCCTGGCCCTGGCATGGCAGCAGCAGTACCACCGTGACGGCGAGGAGGTGCGCTGGCGGGAGGGCAAAGACCTCCCGCCGAGCAGAGACCGGCTGTCCTCGCCGTATGACACCGACGCCTGCTACGGCCTCAAACGCGGCAAGGGCTGGTGCGGCTACAAGGTGCACCTGAGCGAGACCTGCGACCCGCAGATGCCGCATCTGATCACCAACGTGGCCACCACGGACGCGACGGTCACCGACACCGAGATGACCGGGAACATCCACCAGAACCTGGCGACGCGCAGGCTGACGCCCGAACAGCATGTGGTCGACGCGGGCTACGTCACCGCCGCGCATGTTCTGACCGCCCGCGATGAGCACCGGATTGACCTGCTCGGACCCGTCGGGCCCGATACCCACCAGGGTGAACGCCTCCCGCGGTCGGCGTTCCGCGTCGACTGGCAGGCCAGGACCGTGACCTGCCCGCAGGGCAAGGCCAGCATCAGCTGGTCCACCCAGCGCAGGAACAGTGGCACCGAGCTGGCCCGGGTCCACTTCGCCGCCACCGACTGCACCGGCTGCACCGTCCGCGCGGCCTGCACCACGGCCGCCGTCAACAGCAAATGGGGACGCAGTCTCACCCTGCTTCCCGCAGCCCAGCAGCAGATCCTGGACACCCGGCGCCGCGAACAGACCACCGAAGCCTGGCAACAGAGCTACCACATCCGCGCCGGTGTCGAGGCCACCATCTCCCAGACGACCCGACGCACCGGCATCCGGCGCACCCGCTACCTCGGCATGGACAAAACACACCTCGGTCACCTCCTCGCCGCGACCGCCATCAACGTCATCCGCATCGACGCCTGGCTCACCGACACACCCCTCGGCCGCACCAGAACCAGTCACCTCACCCAACTCCACCTCGCCGGCTGACAGGCGGTACATCATGTCTTGGCCATTCCCCAACGGAGTCCTGAAGGCCGGAGTATCCACGGAAGGAATCCGATGACCAGGTTGCGGGCGGCCTGGGACACCCAGGCCGCAGTGGGGTGCGCGGTCGCGCCGAGGATCCGGATCCGGCGGCTGGCATGGTCGATGGCCGCGAGGATGTACAGGCGGGTGCCGCTGAGGGTGATCGTGTCGAGGAAGTCGACGGCCAGGAGCGTCTCGGCCCGTGACCGCAGGAACTGGGTCCAGGTCGTGGTCGCGCGGTCCAGGGCTGGATCGATCCCCGCCGTGTGAAGCATCTCCCAGACCGTGGATGCGGCGACCTTGACCCCGAGGGTCAGGAGTTCGCCGTGCACGCGCCGGTATCCCCAGGAAGGGTTCTCCGCCACGAGGCCGCAAGCGGGGCCTCGCCGTGGACGCGTTGGGGCTGGTCATCGCGGTCGTGGTCACCGCCGCGTCGGTCACCGACAACGCCATCGGCATCCGGCTGCTCGACCAGGTCGTCGCGCACACCCCCACCGTGACCCGCGCGTGGGTCGACGCAGGGTTCAAACAGGACATGGCGCTGCACGGCGCCCTGGTCGGCGTCGACGTCGAGGTCGAGGTCGTCAAACGCTCCGACACCCGGCCCGGGTTCGTACCGGTCCGCAGACGCTGGATCGTCGAACAGACCCTCGGCACCCTCATGCTGCACCGCCGCCTCGTCCGCGAGTACGAGAGCCGACCGGAGTCCAGCGTGTCACGGACCTGGTGGGCGTCCACCGCGAACCTGGTCCGCCGACTGACCGGGACCAGCACCCCCACCTGGCGGCAGCGGTGAACCTCACCACGGTCATCGACCTGATCGCCCACCAGAAGGCCGCCGCCGGCCAGACAGCCGACCGGCTACGCGAGCAGATCGCCAACCTCACCACCGAACTCGGCCGCGTCGACAGCGAACTGGCCGCCCTGGCGACCACCCGCACCACCCTACGCACGCTCGCCGCCACCGAGTTCACCGCCGACGACCCGACGATCGCCAGCACCCCCTACCAGCAGATCCTGGACGTCCTCGCCGCCACACCCGCCGGGATGCGGGCGAAGGGCATCTGCCTCGCACTCGGCGTCGAACCCTCACCGAAACACGTCGAAGGCACCCGCGCGAAGCTCAAACGCATGGTCAACCGCCAGGTCCTCACCGAAGACGAACCCGGAGTGTTCACTCTCGCCCCGAAAAGGACGTAATCTTCCGAACTGCCCTCTGAATCCGCCGGACGGCCCTCAGCGTGGCTGAGGGCCGCCCGGCCGTCGCGATGGTTGACGACCATCCGTAGTGCGAGACGTGGGACCGGCGTGCCTCGGCCGCGCTCACGACGCGGACCGCCTGCGCGGCGACTAAGTCCTTTCCGCCGACCAGCGGCGGGTGGACGACCTTCGTCGAGATCACCCAGTCCCGTGTCTGGTTCCACCGGTGGCCTTCCGTGTACTGCCGCTGACCATCGACAGCCTCGACCGGTTCCGGTCGGCGCGCGGAATCCACACAGGATTAACGCAGCCACCACCGTGCACGCTGAGTGATTGGCGAACGGATATGGTTGGAGGAGCAGTCACGGTCGGTCGAGTGTCGGTTCGACCGGTGCCGAGGCGCGCAGATAGGCGATCATGTCGGCAACCCCCTCGTCGAACGACACGTGGGCCCGCCAGCCGAGCCGCTCCGCCGCCCGGTCCGGGCACAAGCGGACCCGCTGCACCTCACCCGGCAGCGCGGGGCCGTACCTCGGCGCCCCGTCGAACCCCACATGCCGGGCGACCGTCGCGTAGACGCCGGCCACGGAGGTTCCGATACCAGTGCCCACATTGATCAAGCCATGCCCGCGGCTCATGGACCGCACGAACGCGTCCACGACATCCGAGACGTGCACGTAGTCGCGGATGACTGCGCCGTCGCCGTTGATCGTGCAGTCCGCGCCCCTCAGCAGATTGTTCGCGAAGATGGTGACCACGCCCGCCTCACCGTTCGGGTCCTGCCGAGGACCATAGACGTTGCCCAGCGCCAGCGCGACGTAGTCGATGTCCCGGTACCGGCGGTACAGCCGCAGATAGTCGCAGCCGACCCGCTTGGTGAGGCCGTAGAAGGACGACGGCCTCCCCCAGGACTCCTCGGTGAGCGCTGGATCGCCGGGCGGCGGGTCTCCGTAGATCGTGCCTCCACTGGATGCGAAGACGACCTTGTGCACACCGGCGTCGGCCGCGGCCTCCATGAGGTTGACGAGACCGAGGACGTTGCAGCGGACATCCAACAACGGGTCGCGCATGGAGACGTTGACGCCTGGCTGCGCGCCAATGAGCATGATCAACTCTGGCCGCAAGGACCGTACCAGTGCGGCCGCCGCAGGTTCCGCGATGTCCAGCCGGTGGAACTGCTTCTCGGCGAGCCCACGGGCCCGGGCGGCGTCGAGGTTCTCCGGGCGTCCGGTGGACAGGTCGTCGATAACAGACACATCGTGCGACGCGGCGAGCAGTGCGTCCACCACGTGTGAGCCGATGAAACCTGCACCTCCGGTGACCAGTACCTTCACGAGTTCCTCCCGTAGCAACGTCACCTGGTACGTCTGAGGCCGGCGCCGTGCTTCCGCCACCGGTGCGGACGATCACCGCTCGCCAGCCGTCAGCCGCCCGCACGCGGGTCGGCGCCGATCCACGTTGCGCCTGTCGAACTACACCAGGAGCCACGTTGGAGCATCCACGTGGCCTTCGGCCGACAGCAATTTTAGACCGACCTTCGTCAATGTATAGGCACCGCTGCCGCTCGTCAATTTCCGAAATGCCGTTTTCCGCCCATGGAAACAGGTCACCGAACACCGGGTGACTCTCACCCAGTCAATACAGTGGCGAGTCGCCAGATCTGAAGCCTGGCTGGGTAGCTGTGACGAATGTGGGCCGGGTCGGCGTCGAGGAGCTCTTTCACCCGATCGATGTCAAGGTATTTCCAGACGGGGTGATCCTTCGATGCCGGTATCCGATCCATAATCCGGCGCTGTATACCCGCGATAGGATCCGTTGCGGGATCCGAATCGGCACGATCAGCGAGTTCCGTGCGGTGGATCAGCCACTCGCGGTCACGTACACGCTCTTGGCGCCCCCCGTAGCGACCGCTCCGGCTGCAGTACGGGGTATCGTGAAGATCCGGGCCGAGCAGTGCGGTCAATTCCCGGTGAAAGCGTGCGCCCATCCGATCCTCAAGTGGCTGGCTCAGCATTGCCGGCCACAGTCGCCTGCTGACCAGTGGCGAAATCCCGTCCTGCCGGTAGTCGTACGGCACCGTTTTCATACCGTGCCAAGTCCCGAAGTATTCGAGGAAGCACAATTCCGGCACATCGGAGAGCGCGAAGCCTTCGTCGACCGCCCGCTCGACGAAAGACGTCAACCATTTGCGAAACATGTTGAGGGCTGATGGCGATGCGATCGAGCGCACATGGGTCGGAACATATCGGCGCATCATCCCCTCGATCATCTCCTGTGGGGTCCGGGCATCCCGGTACTGATCGAAGTTTCCGGCACGACCCCAGTGAGCATCGAATGATCCGCGGGAGAACTCACCGCCGACACCGTCGAAGACCAGGAGCGGGCGGGGGGCGTGCGGCGGCGATTCGAGCAGCAGGTCGGTGATCTCCTCCCAGCTGATCGTCCCCGGCGAACCGGCCCGGAGGAAGGCGGCTGCGGCGTCCGTCGCCCGGTAGATCGGGACGGAGTCGCCGATGTCCCGGACATGATGGTCGAACCTCAGCAGCCGGGCGAGGGTCCGGCTCAGTTCGACGTCCTCGGTCAGCGGATACCCGGGCAGGTACTCGAAGGCCATGCACGTCGCCGAGACCTCGACCCCGGCCTCCCGCAGAGCCGCGCCGACCAGCCGGGAGTCGTACCCACCCGTCAGGTGGACGTGACGAGCGCGCCCGGGCCAGTCCGCAGACGCGGCCGACACCGCGACGAGATCGCGCGCCGCCTGGGCGTAGTCCGTGGGGCCCTGCCGGAAGTCCTCGGGGGACACCCGGTTGAGCGGCACGGCACTCTGCTGTCCGTCGGCGGAGAACCGGGTGAGGGTGCCCGGCTCGACCCGGTCGACGAGATCGCTCATCGGCTGCCCCGTCGTGGCGTTCCCCGTCACGACGAACGCCGCCAGCGTGCTCTCCCGGATCGGATCCGTGACCTCGCTGACGAGCGGGGCGACGTTGGCCAGCCAGAAGGCACCGCCCCGGCGGGAGACGAAGATCGGCAGCAGGCCCGCAGGGTCGGTTACGAGGCGCACCGCGTCGTCCGCCACGTCGATGACCGCGAACCTGCCGTCGAGCCGCCTCAGCAGTTCCGGCGGCGCCCCGAGGTACGAGGACGGGTCGATCGCGCGGCGGCCGTCCGCGTCCGGCCCGTCCCAGAGCACGGGACGCCCGGCGAACAGCGAGAATCTGTCACCCGCCGGGAAGGTGTACTCGATGCCGCCGAGTTCCGCTGGCGCGTGCGCCACCCACCGGCAGTGGATCGTGCCGCCGGGCGAGTTCCACGTGCCCGTCTCGGTGAGGGTGCCGGGCGAGTGCGAGCCCGCGAAGGCGCTCAGCCGGCGGGCGGCGGCCGCGTCGAGCTCGCGGGACGCCCTGCCAATACGAAGAACGAAGGCAATCATCTATCCTCCGTACGGACGGCCGAGATCGACTATTGCCTGCTCCTGATCGGACTCGTGCGAGCGCAGATCGTCGACCACGCCCCAGAGCGTCGCCGCGTCGCCGAAGGTCTGCAGGTTGATGTAGTCGTCGGGAAACTCCACCTCGAACTCGTCCTCGATTTCCACCAGGATTGAGATCAGCGCCCGCGAGTCGAGTCCCAGGTCAATCAGCGACCGGCCGGCGATCGGGGCACCGCCCGACAGCGGCAGATACCGGCGCAGGATGGTGTCGAACGTGTCGGGCCACCGACTGCCAGTCATGCGTTCCTCCCATGGCCTTGGAATTGCTGGGCCGCGCTGAACACGGGCCTCCCGGCTTTCGCGGACGTCGGGGGTTGCGCAGCGAAACTCGCCGCCGCGGCGGCGTCCGGGGTCTCACCGCACGGAAGTCATCCCGGGCGTGATCGGGGTGCCCGGATGAGCGGTCCTCTCCATACTGGATGACAACGGTTCGCTCATCAAGCGAGCGGTCAGACCGCGTAGGCAGCGGACTGGATGCGGTACAGCTCGGCGTAACGTCCCGCGGCGGCCATGAGCTCCTCGTGCGATCCGGCCTCGATGAGGCGACCGGCGTCCATGACGAGGATCAGGTCGGCACCGGCCACGGTGGAGAAGCGGTGCGACACGATAATCGTGATCGTGCCGGCCTGCCGGGCGCTGGCCCGGGCGCGGGCCATGTGGTGCTGAAAGACCGCATGCTCACTGGGGGCGTCGAGCGACGCGGTGGGCTCGTCCAGCACCAGCAGGGCGGGGGCAGGGCGCATGCAGGCCCGGGCCAGCGCGGTCTTCTGCCACTGCCCCTCGGACAGCTCGACACCGCCCAGTTCCGCCCCCAGCTCGGTGTCGAGCCCTTCGGGCAGTTCGGCCAGCAGCCCGGCCGCGTCGGCCTCGGCGACGGCGGCGAGCACGTCCGCGTCGCCGGGCGCGGTCCGCGCGGGGTCGTCCGCGAAGCCGCCAAGCTGGATCGTTTCCCTGAAGGTGGCGTTGTAGCGGCCGAAGTCCTGGAACGCGGCGCTGATGCCCGACCGCCAGGCGGCGGTGTCGAGCGCGGTGAGGTCGGTGCCGTCGACGGTGATCGTTCCGGCACACGGCCGGTAGAACTTGCATAGCAGCTTGATCAGAGTCGTCTTGCCCGAGCCGTACTCGCCGACGACGGCGACCACCGACCCGGCCGGCAGCGCGACGCTGACGTCGTCGAGAGCGGGCCGGGTCGTGCCCGGGTAGGTGTAGGAAAGACCGGACAGGACGATGCCGGTGCCCTGACCGGCCGCCGGCGGACGCGGGGCGCCGGCGGACGCCTCGGTCCGTTCCGTCGCGGCGTAGGACCGCAGCCACAGCAACGGGTCCAGCAGCCGCCGGGATCCGGCCGCGACGACGGTCCGCTGGACCGTGGTCCCGATCGACCCACGCAGGCTGTTTGCCACCGTGACCGTGAGGACGACGTCGCCCGTGCTGCCCTGCCCGTGCGCCGCCTGCCAGATCACCAGCGCCAGTCCGGCCATGAAGCCGGTGGCGAACACACACCATCCGGCGGCCCGCCACCAGGCGGCGGCGACTTGTGCCCGCGTCCGCCGCCGGATCGCCGCGTCGTACGCGGCCTCCTGCCGGGACACCAGGTCAGCGGCCGACGCCGACAGCCGGATCTCCTTGCCCGCGGTGGCCGAGGTCGCCATCTCGAACAGGTGCCGCTGTACCCGGAAGTCCTCCGCCGAGTCGGTCTCCGCCCGCGAGATGCCCGCGCTGGCCCGGCTGTCGAACCAGAGCGGCGCGGCGGCGAAGGCCAGCAGGAACAGCAGCCAAGGGCTGACGTCGCCCAGCACGATCAGGCTGAGAGCTACCTCGCCCGCGCCGAACACGGCCAGTAGCACCGACCACGGCAGGTCAGCCAGGCCCCAGGCGGCGAAGCGCAGCGTTGTGATCCGGTCGAGGTAGTCGGTGCGCTCCAGATGCCCGATGCCCTCGATGCCGAGGACCGACTGGACGATCCCGCCCTCCACGTCGTCGAACCCGACCCGCTCGACCAGGACGATACGCAGCCAGTCCATGATGGTGTTGAACACCAGGGCGAGGCACGACACCAGGGCCAGGCCGACGGCGGCATACACCGCCGCAGTCGCCTGGCGGGACGCGCTCGCGTCGACGACCGAGCGCAGCGCCAGCGCGGTGGTAACCGGGACCGCCATGTTGATCAGCAGCAGCGCGACCATGGCCGTCGTGAGCGCGGGCATCCGGCGGAAGCACAGCCCGAGAACCTCGGCCCACACCCGCACGTATCTGCTCACGCGGTCTCCCGGTCGTCGTAGCCCTGCCGGAACCGCTCCGCCTGCAGCTCGAACATCGCCGCGTACCGGCCGCCCAGGGCCATCAGCTCGTCGTGCGTCCCCGACTCGCCGATCCGCCCTCCGGTCCCGTCGGCGCCCCTCTCGAGGAGCACGATCCGGTCCGCCTGACGCACCGTGGACAGCCGGTGCGAGACCAGCACCACGCTGGCCTTCCCGGCTCGCCCGGCCAGCCGCTGGAACAGCTCGAACTCCGTCCGTACGTCCAGGTGCGCGGTCGGCTCGTCCAGCACCAGCAGCCAGGCGCCCGTTTCCAGCCCGTACAGCGCCCGGGCCAGCACCACCTGCTGCCACTGCCCGCCGGACAGGTCCACCCCGCCGGTACGCGACCGCGCCAGCGGCGTGTCCCATCGGTCCGGCAGCCGGCGGAGCACCTCGTCGAAGCCCGACTCCCGGGCGGCGGCCTCCAGCGCGGCGTGCTGCGGCACGGCGAGGGTCACGTTCTCCCGGGCGGTCAACTCCCACTTGGCGAAGTCCTGGAACACCGCCGAGACCTGCCGCTGCCAGCCCGGCCGGTCCTCGGAGATGTCGGCGCCGTCCACGGTGACGCGGCCCCGCGACGGTTCGTACAGCCCGGTGAGTACCTTGATCAGCGTCGACTTGCCGGCACCGTTCAGCCCCACGACCGCGAGCAGCTCCCCCGGCCGGATTTCGAGGTCGAGGCCCTCCAGCACGGGTGTGCTGCTGCCCGGATAGGAGAAGCTCACCCGCTCGAAACGGACCCGGCGGGCCACCGCCGTCCCGCCGGCCGGCCGCGGTTGCGCCGGCTCGGTCACCAGGGCGGTCCCGAGCCGGGCCCGCAGTTCGCGCATCGCGCGCAGGCCCGGCAGCGCGCCCTCCACGGTCATGAGTGGCATGACGTTGCCGATCATCCCGGCGACCGAGACGCCGGCGATGAGCACGGCTGTCTCGATCCCCACGGAGCGGTACCCGGCTGCGGTTCCCGCCGCGACCACCGCGTAGCACACCGCCAGCGCCACCCCGCTCAGCCCCATCGTGGTCAGCGGCATGGTGACGCACATCGTGAGCCGGCCACGCCACACCGGGTCGAACATCGCGTGCCTGTGCCACTGGCTGCGCCCGAGTGCCCAGTGCCCGAACCCGAAGACCCGCACCTCCTTGCCAGCGGCGGCCGACATCGCGACCCCCTGCCAGTAGTACGTGCGCCGCAGGTGCCCCGACCCGGCGAGCCACCGCCGCTGGTCGCGGCGGACCAGCCGCAGGCCGATTTCCCGCCCGGCCCACGCCGGGATCACGAGTGCGGGAACCAGCCACCACGCGTAGGCCACCAGCACCGTGCAGGACGCGATGATCCCGACATAGCGGAACAGGTTGCCGATCTGGGCCACCACCGCGCTGCCTGGAGTGCTCTCGGTCCAGTTGTCCGGGTCCGCGTTCGCGATCCGGATCAGATCCCGGGTCTGCTGGCTCTCCAGCGTGGTGAGGGTCGGTGCGGACGCGGCGAGGCGGGTCACCGCCGCCCGGTGCCTGCCGTCGATCCGTGACTGCACCGCGAAGCCCAGCGGCGCGCTCGCCGCGTCCAGCAGATATCCGGCCACCAGCGCCACGCCGAAGGCCAGCAGCGGCAGCACCGACCCGCCGAGGTCGAGCCGGCGTTGGAGCGACCCCACCAGCAGACCCATAGTCACCGCCGCCGCCGCCGGGATCAGCGCTGCGGCCAGATGCAGCGCGCACAGTGCCAGGCCCAGCGGCCATCCCGCGTCGCGCAGCCATTTCAGCAGTTCACGACGCTCCCGGAACGCCGTGGATTTTCGAAACGGACCGGCATCCGCCAGGGCCACGCGGGTCTCCCATTGACTCGACCGAAGTTACCTCTGTCGATTTTCGGGGGACAGGCTATCACAGTGTTGCCGGCGATCGGTCGGCCGTTTCCGCAGTATTAGCAAAGGCGGCTGAGCCCGGACCTCGCGGATCGGATCACAGCCATTCGGCGCCGTGTTTCGGGGCTTCCAGTCGATCGAGCCCAGAGCTACGTTTCTCGACCACCGCCACGAACGGGTAGATCGCTACGGAGGCCACGGTCGTCTGTACGGGATTCGCCGGAAAATCGTAGGATCTCTCCGCCATCTCGTGGAGCTCCCCGCTCAGGCCGGAGAGGTAGTCCCAGAAGTGGTGGGTCGAGCGGTGAATGTCCTCGCAGAGATAGACCCCACCGGGGCGCAGGTGGGGAAAGAGTTCCTCGAACGCCGTGATCTGCTGATGCGCATGATGGCCGCCGTCGTCGATGACGATGTCGAACCCGTCCGGCGTCTCGGCGATCAGCTTGCGCAGGAACGACCGATCCGCCTGGTCGCCAATGAAGACGGTCGTGCCGGAATCCTCGTACGCAAGGCACGCCGGCTCGATGTCCAGCCCGTAGATCTGAGCACCGGGGCCGAAGTAGTCCCGCCACATACGCAAGCTTCCGCCGCTGTAGACTCCGATCTCCATGACCCGCGGGCCGTTCCCGGCGAAGCGTCCGAAGTGCCGTTCGTAGATCGGGAAGTAGTGACGCCATTTCCAGATCCCCGGCCCCGTGGTGTTCCGGTCGAAGAAACTCTCCAGCCGTCCGGGATCGGCGGCAGGAAGCGGGGACGGCATGGTCAGCGACTCAGCAAAACGCTTACCGGCAGCTTTCCGGCTTTCGCTTTCTTGCGCATTCGTTTCCATGCGCCGAGGGTAGCCGGGCCGGTCAGCGACGGGGAGTCCACCACGGCACGATCACGCCACGGTCGGATCCGCCGCGTCATCGCCCGAACGGAAAACGTGGAGTGCGGCGGCACGCGCCAGGAGCCTGACCTGGAAGTCGAAAGTGAACAGGCCCCGGTTGCTGCCGGTGCCGGTGAGAATGGTCCCGCCCTCCGGAACTGTCGCCCGGCCGTCGATGTGATCGATCAGCGGCGGGTCGCCGAAGTCACCGAGAAGGAAGATCCCCCATTCCGCGCTGGCGCGGTCGAAACCGAATCTAATAATGTCGGCCAGATACTTGCGATAAATCGGGATCTCCAGGCCGCGGATGGAATCACCGGGCCGCTCGAAGACCTCGGGCAGCACGACGCGGCGATAGAACTCGGTCCGCGAGAAGTGCGGGCTCGCAGACCAGGAGCATGTGCGGACGAGGGGGATCTCGCGTTTCACCGCATCGGGCTTCAGGACCGAATCCGACCCGGCCTCTTCGATGCGGCGCACGCTCAGCCTGACGTAGTTGATGTCGTTCCACCGTTCGAACGCCGCCAGGACAGCACCGGAGTCGATGGGCCGGATCAACTTCCAGTCGTGTTCGAAATGCAGGGCGTAGGGAGTGTCGACTCGCTCATATGCGGCCAGCATCGTGCCCCCCACACCAACGGGCCGGCCCAGTTCGACGACCTCGGACTCGGTGCCGAACGCCTTGCTGTCGGACAGCTTGCGCAGGCGCCGGAGATATTCTGAGTAGGCTTGAGTCGATTCCTCCCCCGGATCGGGATGGCCATCGCAGATGATCAGATGCCGGCAACCGTGCAGGCCGGCATTCTCGACGATACTTTGAATCGCCTCCAAAATGATATCGGTCGACGGATGGGTCGGGATTACCGACGTGGGCGTGACAATGGTGAGCTTCGCCTTCATTTCCAGAATACTAGATCAACCATCACCGGTCGTCAATGTGCCCACGTTGGCCGGGGATATGTTTCCGGTTATCCTCTTCATTTGGTCCGGGCCAGGCCGCCCGCCGTTCAGCTGGGCGGCGATGCATCCCACTCCTTCCGGCCGTGACCGCCGACGCGCAGCACGGTGCCGAGGAGAACCCTCGCCCCCGCGATGAGATCCGCGGGCCTCGTATCCTCCTCCGGTGCATGGCTGACGCCACCGATGCTGGGCGCGAAGATCATCCCGATAGGCGTGATCGCGGCCATGATCTGGGCGTCGTGCCCGGCCCCGCTGGTCAGGTCCATCGCGGGCAGCCCGAGGTCCTTGGCGGTGTCGGAGATGGTCTGCCTGAGTGCCTGGTCCGTCGTGGCGGGCCGGGAGTGCACCAGCCCGCGGCACTCCGCCCGCAGACCGTAACGTGCGGCGATGGCGGCGATCCGGCGGCGTACGACCGACTCCGCTTCGGCGAGGCGCCTCTCGCTGGAGTCGCGCAGATCGATGGTCATGTGGGCGCCCCCGGCGATCGTGTTGGCCGAGGCGGGGCTGACCTCGACCCGGCCCACCGTCGCGACACGGCACAGTCCGAGCCCGGGAAGCTCGCTCACGGCCACGGCGAGATGCGCGGCCCCGAGCAGAGCGTCCGCGCGCTGATCCATCGGGGTCGTCCCGGCATGGGCCGCCCGGCCGAGGAACTCCGCGCCCAGGACGACCCGGCCGGTGATGGCCTCCACGACGCCGATCGGCGTCCCGGAGGATTCCAGGACCGGTCCCTGCTCGATGTGCAGTTCCAGATAGCCGGCCAGCGACTGCGGCGCCCAGGCGGCGGTGCCGAGCGCGTCGATGTTCCCGCCGGAGCGGGCCAGCGCCTCGCGCAGGGAACAGCCGTGGTAGTCGGTGAGCGGGACGGTGCCCGCGTCCAGCGTGCCAGCCAGGACCTGCGACCCCCAGAACGCCTGGGGAAAGAGGGCACCCTCCTCGTTGGCGAAGGCGACGGCGATCGGGTCGACCCCCAGATCCAGTCGGTGGCTGGCGACGACCCCCACCGCCTCCAGAGCCGCGACGACGCCGTACGCGCCGTCGAGCCATCCGCCGTTGACGACCGTGTCGAGGTGCGAGCCGACCAACAGGGCCCGAGCGCACCGACGCGGCCCGGGGCGGCCGATCAGCAGGTTGCCGCCCGCGTCCGTGCGCGCGACGAGCCCGTCGTCCCGGGACTCGGAGGCGATGTAGTTCGCCGCATCGATGGCTGCCTGGCTGAACCCTGGCCTGCTGATGCCGCCGCCGGCTTGCCGGCCGATCCGTGACAGGTGCCGTAACCGGCGAAGCAGTCGACCAGGGTCGATGTCGGGTTCGGTCATGAGGACGAACCCGCCTGCCCGCCCGCCGGCGCGTGGACCGGCCGGCCCGGCGGCGGTTGCATGGCCGCGTGGGTCTGCTCGCACAGGTGCCCGAACGTGCCGGCCGCGCTCACCAGGCGAATCGCCGTGGCTGTGCTGATGTCCGCCGCGCCGGCGAGGCAGACAGCGAACTGCACTTCGGCGATGGGGTCACCGCTGGGAGGGGTGATCGGGTCACCGATGCTCGGCGGCGAGCCACCGTAGGCATCGCGCCACGCGAGCGCCACTGCACGCCCGGCGGGGCCGGCAGCCGCCCGCCTCTGCCTGCCGGTTCCGGCGCCGCAGCGCGCCGGGGCCGGTAGCGCGCCCCGATCGATCTTGCCGTTCGCAGTCAGCGGGATCTTGGGAATCCGGTCGAGGAAACTGGGCACCAGGTAATCCGGCAGGACCGTTCCGAGGAAGGTCCAGAGCTCCTCGGGGTCGATCTCGCCGGTGGCCACGTAGTAGCCGGCCAGGGCGAGGTTCTGCCGGGTCCCGCCGATGCCGCGCACGGCCGCGCCCGTGACCGCCGGATGGCTGGTCATGGCCGCCTCGACCTCGGCTGGTTCGATCCGGTAGCCGCGGATCTTCATCTGCCCGTCCTCCCGGCCCAGGAACTCGATCACGCCGCTCGGCAGCCATCGCGCGACGTCGCCGGTGCGGTACATGCGCGCCCCGGGTTCCCCGCTGAACACGTCGGGGACGAAGCGCTCGCGCGTCAGCTCGGGTTTGCCGACGTAGCCACGGACGACGCAGACCCCGCCGATGTAGAGGTCGCCCGGCACGCCGACGGGGACCGGTGCACCCGCCCGGTCCAGGATGTACATCGTGGTGTTCGGGTTGGGCCGACCGATGGGCAGAAGTTCGCCCTCCTCGTCACCGGCGGTGAGATAGTCGCTGTTCGCGACCGAGGCCTCGGTCGGACCGTAGTCGTTGAAGATCGGTGTCCAGGGATCCAGACGCCGCCAGCGTCGCAGGGTCCGTACCGGAAACGCGTCGGCGCCGACTACCAGCTTCCCCACGAGCCGCCGCGCGTCCTCGGGCGCCAGCAGGTCGCAGAGGGCGTCCAGCTGCCCCGGGGTCAGCTTGAGGAACGCGAAGGGTGCCAGCTGCCGGAGCCGCTCGGCAATCCCGCGCAGGTCATGGTCCTCCTCTATCATGCTGACCCGCTGTCCCATGAGGAGCGGGACGTAGAGGTTGGGCACGATCATGTCGAACGCGGGGGACGAGAACACCGCCGCGCCGCCCCGGCCTTCCCCGGCGAACTGCTCCACCCCGAACCGGAGATGGTTCACCACGCCCCGGTGCGGGACCTCCACCCCCTTCGGGACCCCGGTCGAGCCCGACGTGTAGACCACGTACATCAGGTCGGAGGCGGTGCTGGTGCGGCCGAGATCACCGGCCGGGAACTGCTCGTTCCGCACGTCGTCGTCGGCGCGCAGCACCGTCCACGGGCCGTCGGGGATCCCGTCCGCGTAGGAGGCGTCGGTCAGAACCGCGATCGCGCGTGCATCTCTGAGCATGTACGTCAGACGCTCGGCCGGTTGGGCCGCGTCCAGCGGCAGGTATGCCGCCCCCGATTTCAGCACCGCGAGAAAGTCGACGAGCATCCCCGCGTCGCGCCGCACGCAGACGGCGATCACGGAACCGGGCCGGGCGCCGGTGGCCCGGAGCCGGCGAGCGAGGCGGTTGGCCCGGCTGTTGACCCGGGCATAGCTCAGGGTGTCCGACGAGTCGGTGACCGCCGGAGCGTCCGGGGTGCGCCGCACCTGCTCCTCGATCAGCTCGTGCAGTGGACGGCCGAGGTCGTACGGGCGGGTCTGCCCGTTCCAGTCGGACAAGATCAGCTGCCGCTGCCGCGACGAGAGCGCGGACAGGGACTCGTGTGTCTCCGCGCCCGACAAGCAGTGCCGGAGGGCACGCTCGTGGAGGCCCGCGACGAGGGCGAGCTGAGCCCCGGTGAGACCCGGGCCGGCGGTGAGCCGGAGCCGGAGGCGCCCGGTGGCCGGACCCCGGAAGAACTCGGCCAGCACCTGCCCCTCGAACGGCGCTCGGCCGTGACCGGCGAGGTCGCCGCCACCGTGGCCACCGGCGAGGAGAGCGAGGCGGCTGTGCGCGCCGTCGAGCAGATCCGCCTCCACGGACCGCTCGCTGTAGGCGAAGCCGGCATCCACGAGTGACGCGACCCCCAGCAGCTTCCGCACCCGGCTGTGCGACAGGTGCGCCCAGGCTGTCGCCGCGTCCGCGGCGCGCCGCACCTCGCGGATCAGGGACTCCCAGGTGCCCGGGCGGACGGCGATCCTGGCCAGGACGTCCGCGGCCGAGGGGAACTCGGCGCCGATGGCGAGGTCGGCCTTGCCGGTGGCCATCGCGACGGCCTTGGCGTGGGCGGCGAAAAGGACGTCCGGGACGGCAACGGCGAGGCGGGCCGCCACCGTCTCGACGCGAGCCGCGACATCGCCGGGCAGCGGCACCTCCCACGACAGCGGGTCCTCGGCCGAGCGATGACCCGGCGGCTCGGTGTCATCGTCGTCCGCAGGCGAGATCCAGAAGTCGGGCGGAGCAGCCGCGAGCCCGTCGAAGGATCCGGCCCAGGCAGCAACCAGCTCGGCGCTGGGCCGCGCCGAGGGGCCGGGCTGCCCTGCGAGGGCCCCGGCGTTCATGGTTCGGGACGCGGGCAAATTGAGCGTGTATCGCTCCAGAATCTCGGCCATCAGCATCCGCTGACCGGTCCGGTCGAGCAGGGCGGGGTGGCTGGCGAGCACGAGACCGAATCCCCCGGCTCCCCGCCGGACGGCGACGATCCGGGCCAGTGCGGCGCCGTCGAGCGGGAACGGCCGCGCGGCTGTCTCCCGCGACGACGGCGTCTCGCCGTGCCCGTCGTCCGTCCCGTCGAGGATGATCAGATCCGGCTGTACGCCGGCCCGCGCGACCAGCGCCGGAGCGGTTCCGGGCCGCAGGTCGAACGTGCTGCGCAGCACGGGGTTGGCGGCACAGGTCTCCGTGACGACACGCCGGAGCCAGCCGGGGACAAGGCGCAGCCGGCACTCCAGGTAGGCGACGGAGTTGGCCGTGACGCGGCCGGTCTCCACGGCCTGCACCAGCGCGACCTGGCGCTCGGACGCAAGTACCAGGGCTGTGGTTCCTTCCAACGCTTGCTCCTTTGTGTCCCAAGCCGTTCCGGAGATGATCGGTCGAGCCGTGAGCCGCCGGACCGGCGGCACCGTTCACCAGTGGCTGGTGTTCTGTCGGTGGGTGACCCACAGGCGGATCAGCCGGTGCTCGGCGATCCGGTGGCGGTCCCAGTGGATCCCGGTCTGCCCGGCCAGCCATTCGATCAGCGACGCGCGGGCCGGTTCCGGGTCGCCCCACGTCCCGTAGAACTTGTTCCGGGTGAAGCAGATCGGCCGGAGTCCCTTCCGGAGAACCGCCTCCCACACGGCTGCGGCCGTACCTGGTGTGTGTTCCGCACGAAAGTCGTCGAACACCGCCACACCGGTCGGTCGCAGCATCGCCTGCACCGAGTCCACATCCTGTGAAACGTGCTCGTAGAGGTGCGAGGCATCCACGTGCGCGAAACGGCAGGTGCCGCCGCGCACGTGCTCCAGAACGGTTCTCGTATGCCCCTGCACTATCAGGGGCAATGTCTCGTGGAACCTCAGGTAGTTCTTCTCGAAGGCCGAGCGCAGCAGGCCGGGATACGTGCCCTCGCACTCCTCACGATTTCCGTCGTCCTGCGCTGGGATCTCGAACAGGTCGCACACCGTGAAGCGGTCGCCGGGGCGCAGGTGGCGGCCCATGAGAATCGCGCTCTTTCCCAGGTAGACCCCCAGCTCCACCAGGTCGCCCGGCGGCTCGTCGCCCTGGCGTCGCAGGAGCCATGTGAAGAGCACCTGGTCGAGCGGGCTGAACCAGCCTTCCACTCCGTCGATGGTGCTTGTCATCGCCATGTCGACATCCATGTCAGATCCTAGGTGAGGTCATCTGGAGAGCACCTTGCGCAGCTATCAGGCGCAGGGGCAGAAGGGTGAGAAGCTGCTGTCGCGTGACCCTGATTCCCGCGCTTTCCAGATCGCGGATGAAAGCCGGAATAGCGAGGTAGCGCCCCTCATTCTCGGCGTAGCTGAGATGGAGATCGGGGCGGACGCCGTGGTGGTACCGCTGGAAGGTGCCGGACAGGTGTGCTTCCGCCGGCGTTGCGAGCACCTCGGCTCTCGCGATGCCATCCCCTTCCGAGGCTCCTTCCTTCCGCCAGTTGTCCAACCGGCCGGGATCCTCCGGAACTCGTGCCGTCACCAGATACCACCCGGGCAGAACCGGGAGCCTCCCCTCCGCCTGTCGGGCAGCCAGGTGGTCACGGACGTCCTCCGGCCGTGTCCCCGGATCGACCGCCGCGCACACCACCAGGCCGTGGGTCCGGTCCGGGAACAGCGCGCCATCGCGGATCGAAGGACTGGCCAGCAGGAGATTCCGGAACTCGGAGTGTCTTATCCACGCACCGTCGTGGTCGAGCCAGTCGCAGGATGGCGGACGCCACACGGGTAGGACCCCCGGCAGTTCGCCGACCAGCGCCTCCGGGTTATCGCAGGCGTATGTCAGCAGCTTGTCGAGTCCCCCCAGGATGGTGCGGGCATCCTCTATCGCCAACGTTCCGGATCCGTCGGAGACGGAGACAAAGAGGTTGCCGCGCCCCATGACCACCTCGATTCCGTCGTGGCCCGACGTGGTCCAGACCACCGATTCCGCCGGCCGGTCGCCGAGCTGATCGACCTTGTCGTCTGAGATGAAGCTGAACGTCGTCGCACCGTCGGCCAGGTGACACAAACCGGCGGCCACGCGTTCGATGCCGTACTGGCCGGAGGCGAACTGACCGTGCCGCGCCGCAGCGACGAGGCCCGTCTGGGCGGCCCGCACGACATCGGTGAACTTGAGGTCCGCGCCGATCCGGATCGGAAGCCATCCCGCAGACGAGAGAGTACACACCGACTCGAGAGAGTCCGGCCTGATCCGGTTGGCCAGCAGCGGTGCTATCAGACAGGACGACCGTCCGCGGGCGTTCGCCAGGGAGACGGCGATGGCGGCCAGCAGGACGGAGGCCGGGAAACAGCTTTCCCGTGCGGCAACAGTGCGACTCAACGCACCTGTCCGGCGTGACGAGATGCTGGTTTCGTGCCGATGGGAGGCGCTGCCTGCGGCCGAGGCCAGATTACGGGGAGATTCCCTCAGCATCTGCCGCCAGTGCTGCAGAGCTCTGCGGTTTCTCGACCGGCCCCCCTCGGAGGACTCGAAGAGAGCCTGATCCCTCGGCTGCCACACCTCACCCGCCTCGGGGTCCGGCTCGCGGGAACAGCCCAGACGGACGAGATCGTCCCGGATCTTCCGGTCCAGCACCATGCTGGCGTGCCAGTCGCGGGCGATGTGGTGGACGACGATCGACAGAGACCGGGGTGCTCCGTCCGATGTCGAGATCACCGCGCGAAACGGAAACTCCGAACTGAGGTCGAAGCCGGCGGCATCGAGCGCGTCTTCCCGATCGGCTTCCGAGATGTCTCTGACCACGATGAGATCGAGGGGAATGCCCGCATGGATCACCTGGACCGGATTGCCGTCTTCTCCGATCGGGAACAGGGTGCGGAACACTTCGTACCGCTCCAGACGCCGGACCACGGCCCGCCGGACGGTTTCCACGGAAATGCCGTGCGGGATCTCAAACTCCATCGACAGCTTGAGGTACTCCGGCGTCACAGGAAAGTTGGCGACCCAGGGCCAGTGCTGAGCCCACGAAAGGGGAACTCGCGCCACGACCTCGGCATCGAATCGACGACTCATCGGACCACCTTCAGCTCATCATCGGCTCCGGGTACGTGCGGCGTCCACCGGATGACCGGGTGACGACCGGGATACCGGGTCTGCCCGGTGGCGCCGAGGTGCGAGGTCTGCTTCCGCCCAGCAGGATCGGCGGACACACCACACAAGAGGTGCCGGTCCCCGATGGACCGTGCGACCGCACCCCGAAGCGGTCGATCTTCCCGGACTCGAGAGCGGGTTGCCGGAACGCGTCGGAATCTACGGCCGCGCCGTGTGCAACTGCCAAATTCTGACAGTTGCACACGGGTTCAGGCAATGCCGTCCTCGTGGATCTGCTGCTCCAGCCGAGCGGCGAAGCCCAGCCATTCCCCCGCGTAGGCCTTGGCCAGCTCAGCAAGAGTGTACAAAGCGTGTGACGGAACGGCCGCCGCCAGTTTGTCCCCGCCCTTCAGCCCGGCGCTGTGCGCGAAAAGCCACTTGAGCAAGGCGCGTCCCGGTTCGCTGTAGCGCAAAGAAGGGTCATGGCGCAGACTTCGCAGGAGGTCGTTCAGGTCGCGGGTCGGCACGGAAACCAGGTCGTTCCGGTGTTTTCCCCTCGACCGGGAGCGCGGGAACCTCTGCCGTTCCGGCACCGGGTCGTCACCACGCTGCACCCGCTCACGGACGTCTCGGACCGTGCCCGGAGACAACCCTGTGGCCTGCGCTATGTCCCGCAGCGAGGCATCCGGCATCGCGGCCAGCATCCGGCTCGCGTTCACCCGGGCGGCCGCGCTGTTCAGCGGGCGCACACGGCCGTCACGCCCGATGCGGGAGGTGGTCTCGACCTCGTCCGCGGGCGAGGAACGCTGACGGATCGCGGCCACCGTGACCGGGGCCAGCCCGACGGCGGAGCCGATCATCCGATCCGAGAGCTGCGGATGGGAGCCGACGATCCGGACCGCGGCGGCCTCCCGATCGGCCTTCGTGAGCGGCAGGCCGTGCTTGATGTTGGACCTGACCGCGACGAGGAATGCCTCGCCCGGGTCGCAGTCGCTAAATGTTACCTCCACGGTGGACTCTCCGCGCAGCTGGGTCGCCCGCAGCCGGTGCATCCCGTCGATGACCTGCATGGTCCGGCGGTGCACGAGAATCGGTGGAAACGGTTGCTCGGACTCGGCCAGAAGGCGCACATGTTCCGGGACCTCACCGAGAACTCGCGGTGAGTCAGCGGGCACCAGCGACGCGACTGGGATGCGGCAGGTCTGCACTTCAGACAGATCCTCGGACAATCGAACCTCCCCGTGATTGATCCCTGGCAGCCAGCGGGGTGACGCTCGTGCGACCCCCGGTTCCCACCTCCTTCCCTCGGCGCGTGCGATGTCGTGCGCACGGCTGTCGATGGTCGCCTGGATCCTCATCGACTTGAGGCCAGGACCGACATGTAGCCCGGGGACAGGACCCCGGACGAGTCCGACTGGCTGCTCGGCGCTTCGGGACACGTCGGCCGGCGTCCGGCGTCGGCATTTCCCTGCGGCTCACCGGCCACGGACGAGAGGAACCGGCCGAAGTAGCGCCCGGAGCTCGGCGGGCTGCGGTACGGTAGCCCCTTGGAGTGCGTGCACACGCCTGGTCCTTCCCCCTCCCCCGAGGATGATTCACATGGACGCCTGTAGTGCCGGCCCTTCTGTTGCACGCCGATCTGCTGTTGTACTATCCTCGCAAACCCGCCGCCGTCCGGATGACTTCACCATTGACTCGTGTATCCGGCCTCTGCCGACTCGGACCGGGCAGGCGGGACACCTCGGCCGCACCTCGTGTTGTCTCTCCGCGCGCCGAGCGACTCGCCCAGCCGACCTATCCCGCTTTCCACGAGCAAGGTGAAATATCGCTGCACGCCACACCCGGCCCGCAGTCTGAACGACTGAACCAGAGCTGCCACACATGATGTTACTGCCGGAGATCGTTCGATACAAGTCTATATACTTATTCGCCGGGAGCAGGTATCGGGTACGACGTGGCCGAAGTCCGATGCGGCTGTTGCGGGCAGGTCGACCAGGGTCAGGACCGTCGTTTGTGACCGGCGGGGCAGCGGGGCCTTCGGTACCCGCCCGGGCGACCCTGACGACGATCGCCCATCGTCTGCCTACGGGCACCTGCGGCCCTGCTCAGGACCCGGTCGGGGGTTGCCGCTGCATGCCCTGCCCGACGACCGGCTGGCACAGCCGCGCTCTGCGTACGCCGGGGCGATCGCGGTGACGCGCGAGGACAACGGACGGTGGCAACACCGGTTCAGGAAGGCGACATGGGCAACTGCTTGATTCAATCAGTTGAACACCACGCCGGAGGGGACGCTGCGCCGCCAGCCGATCGGGCGTGGCCCCCTCAGCGGGCCCGGCAGCCCTCGGACGCCCGCGTCCCCGCCACCGCCGATCAGCCGCGCCGCGGGCTCCGCAGCCGGTCACCCGGACTCGCCTATTCGTCAGCGACAATCCCGTATCCCAGACCGGGAACCCAGCGGTGCGAACGGCCACGTCCAGAGCCGGTCGATCATGCGGCGGCGTGGCGTCGAGCAACTGAGGGTGTTCAACATTTGCCACGCTTCAGGTGTTGCCGTAGGGTTGTGGAGCATCGACATTAAGGTTACGTTTGCCGAGTTGGTCACATTGACTGCCCTTGGCAAATAGCGCCAGGCACCGGATTGCCGAGGTTCAGAGAGACTCAGCGAGCCCGTGCGCACCTCGCCGACTCGAGGCAGAGTGTCTGCGAATAGCCTCGTCGGTCGTTGGTGGACGTCCAGGAAGGCCCTCGTTATGCGGATTCTCGCTAGTGCCGAAGCATTCGGGTACGGACCCGCCTCCAAGCTCGTGACTATATGCAGCGAGCTCAACCGACACCATGCCGCAGTGGACTTCAAGGGAGCCGACGTAGCCTTCGACTTCGCCAAGGGCAACGCCGCCGAATTCCATTCCACCGAGCGACTCGACCGGATGACCGATCTCGCCACGGTGCCGCCGCACAGCTATGACGGCGCCATCAGCGTCATGGATCCGTTCCTCACTCTGTGGGCGGCGTTCCACGAGATTCCCTGCATCTATGTCGACAGCCTGTATTGGTTCTGGACGTGGCCCGTCGAGTCCGAGGCCGCTTTGCAGAAGAAGGCCGCCGAGCTGCTCAGCCTGGACACCGTCGGCGAAGCACTGGCAGCGCTCGCGGACGTCTCCATGCACGACGCCCAGTACGTCGCCCACCACCTGGCAACGGAATCGTGCGTGCAGCGCTCGGCGACCGGCGCCCGGCGCGGGCTCATGTCCGGGCATACCGGTGCGGACTACGTCGACGCGATCGTGGACACGAGCCGGCGCCGTCCCACCGAACCGGACATCTGGCTCGCCACCACGAGCGGGCTACTCAACCCGCTGGTGTCGCCCGAGCTGGCCGTCAGCTGGGTGCACTCCGTGTTCCTCCTGCTCGTCGAGGCGATGGCCGAGGCGGGCGAGGACACACCGGTCATCGTCGCCGGCAACCCGGAGATACTCGTCCTCGCCGGCACGGACGCGCCCGGTCGCCTGGTCATCAAGCCGCTCGACCACGCCGGGATCCTGTCGGCAATGAACAGCGCGATCGGCTGTCTCTCCCCGCCCGGCCTGACGACGATGCTCGAGGCCACGGCGTACGGCGCACCACTGATCCTGCTCCCGGAACAGCACTACGGCCATTTCGCCAACTACGACCTCATGTCGCAGCAGGGTGCCAGCACCCGCTTTCCGCAGGCGTTGGTGGGGACGCGGATCGAGGTCGACCACACCAGCGACATGCTCGCCAAGACCGAAGCGCTCATCCTCGGCCTGGCCGGACACCGCACGCAGCGGTCGCCACTATGGCGGGACCTGGTCGAGGCCGTCGCCGAGGGGGTGACGAGCATCCGCGCGGACCGGGCCGCCCGGGCCTCGGCCCAGGCATCGGTGATCCGCCGGGCGGTCGGGGGCTTCGCCGGGACGGTGCAGGTCGTCGACCGTGCGCTGGCCGTTTTCGGGAATTCCGGAGCGGGAACGACACCAGGCTGAAAGGTGAGGACCGGGTGAAGCTTTCCTACAGCACGCTGGCCTGTCCGGCATGGAGCTGGCAACATGCCGTCGACGTGGCTCGCACGCTGAACTACGACGGCATCGAGTGGCGGCTGGTCGACGGCAAGATGATCGACTCGGATTTCCCGCCCGGCCGGGCCCGGGAGATCACGGCGGCCGTCACCGCGGCCGGCCTCGCGGTGCCGGCGCTCGACACCAGTGTTCAACTGACCGCACCACCCGGGGCACGACGGGAGGCGATGCTCGACGACGTACGCCGATATCTGACGCTGGCCGGGCATTTCGCCGCGAGCTTCCTGCGGGTGTTCGCCGGGACCTACGCGCAGGAGATCGAGGACGCGCAGGCCCAGGAGTGGACCCAGGACGCGCTACGGGCGCTGCAGCCGGCGCTGGACGACACGCCGGTGCGGCTGGCGATCGAGCTGCACGACTGCGGGTGGAATCGTGCGGAGATCCGAGGGGTCACCTCCAGCGACTTCATCACCGAGCTCATCGACGCCGTGGGCACCAGGAGCGCGGGCGTGCAGTGGGACGTGGGGAACTCCATTGCCGAAGGCGAGGCCCCGGAGACCACCTGGAGCAAGATCGCCCCCGTCCTCACCTACCTGCAGATCAAGGACATGAGCCGGGACAGCGACGGCCATTGGCGTTACGTCCCGATGGGCGCGGGCGAGCTGCCCCTGGCCTCCATCCTCGACCTGGTCCGCGCCTCGGGGTTCACCGGCTGGGTGTCCTTCGAGTGGGAGAAGTGGTGGCACCCCGAGATCGCCGAGGCCGAGGACGTCCTGCCCGGATTCGTCTCATACATGAGGTCCGGTCCGGCCGGCCGGTGAGACCTGGGGTGCCGGCTCATCCAGCGACGAGGACGGAAGGACGGATCGCGACGTGGTTCACCACGGGATCATCGGGTGCGGACGGGTCGCGCCCAATCATGTCGACGGTTTCCGCGCGGCCGGGCGATACGGCGTCGGCTGGGCCTGTGACCGTGACGCACGTGTCCTGAAGGAGTTCGCGCTCGCCCACGGGATCGCCCGTTCCACCACCAAGGTGGACGAGGTGCTGGAGGATTCCGAGGTGATCAGCGTCTCGGTGGCCGTCGATCACGCGCAGCACGCCGCACTGGCCGAACGGGCCCTGGTCGCCGGCAAGCACGTGGTCTGTGAGAAACCCCTGGCGCTGACCATGGACGACGCCGGACGACTCGTCGCGCTCGCGGCCGAGCGGGACCTGGTGCTGTCGGTCATCTCTCAGCACCGCTACGACCCCTTGGTGCTGGAGGTGCGCCGATGGCTGCAGGCCGGACTGCTCGGCCGGATGCTCTACGCCCAGGTGTCGCTGGCCGCGCAGCGCGAGCCCGAGTACTACCGGGACAGCTACTGGCGCGGGACATGGTCCGGCGAGGGTGGTTCGGCCCTGATCAACCAGGGTTATCACGTTCTCGACGTGACCAGGCTCCTGCTCGGCGAGCTCTCCGTCGAGGCGGCCGTGGCGCGAACCGCCCTGCTGGACACGGTGATGGAGACGGAGGACAACCTCAGCGCCCTGCTCACCGCCGGGCCGGTCCCGGTCACGCTCAACGTCACGGTCGCGGCGAGGACGCTATGGCGGACCCGCATCCAGCTGGTCGGCACGCAGGGCTACGTCGAGTTCGACCTGGACCACCCCGGTACGCTCCACCACGCCGAGGGCAGCCCGCTCCTTCTGGAGGCAGCGGGCAGGCTCCGCGAACAGGCCGAGGAACCACCGCCGCCGGGGGTCGGCTATTACGGCATCTCCCATCGCCGGCAGATCGCAACCTTCGTCGAGGCGGTGATGGACGGGCGACCGCGGGAGGACCCGCGGGCCGGGCTCGGCATGGTCGAGTTGCTCGGCCGTCTCTACTCGGCCACGCAATTCGCTGACCGGCGGAAGTGAGGACGACATGGCGGACGAGATCCGGATCCTGGCCCAGCATCTGAGCGGCCGAAAAGGCGGAATGCTCGACATCGAGCTCATCTACGAGGGGATGCGTTCCGACGGTCGGGTGGTGGCCGAGTCCTACTCGACCACCGCGCTGCTGGGCGGTGGCTGGGACATCGTGCACCTGTCATGGCCCGAGTGGACCATCCGCCGCGATCGCGGCCCGGTCGTCGCCGCCGCGGACGCCGCGCGGATGCTCGCCGTCCTGCGCCTGGCCCAGGCCCGGGGATCGCGAATCGTTTGGACCGCCTACAACCACTGGCCGCACGAGTGGCACCAGTACCGGGTCGCGGACATGTATCTCCAGGCATTCTCCATGCTGGCCGACCAGGTCATCTGCAACTCCCAGACGCTGCTGGACGAGTTCATCCGCACCTATCCGGCGATCCGTACCGCCGACTGCCGGGTGATACCCCAGGGGCACTATCGCGGCGTCTATCCGGACACCGGCGCCACGACGGAAGAGGCTCGGAGCAGGCTCGGCCTGCCGCAGGACGCCACCGTCCTGCTCTGTCTCGGTGTGGCCCGGCGCTACAAGAACCTGCTGCCACTGCTGCGCTCGTACCGGGAGGTCGCCGCCGACCACGAGGACACCGTGCTGCTGATCGCCGGCGAGGCGATCGAGGCGGAGTTCGGCCGCCAGCTGCGGCGGGAAGCTGCGGGTCTGCCCGGCGTCCGGCTGGATCTGCACCACATCTCCGACGAGGAGATCCAGTACTACTTCAGGGCGGCCGACCGGTTCGTGATCCCGACGTCGCTGCCGATGAGTTCGGCCAGCACGATGTTGGCGCTGACCTTCGACTGCCCGGTCCTCGGTCCACACCGGGGCAGTTTCCTGGAACTGCGCGAGATTCTCGGCTCCTCCTGGATCTCGACCTACGAGGGCGGGATACGCCCGCAGGTCCTGCGCGACGCGCTCACGGTCTCCCGTCCGGTGGGCCGACCCGCCCTCGGCGAGGAGTTCGGATACTCCGCGATCGGCGAGGCGCATCTTCGCGCCTTCCGAGAGTTGGCAGGCAGGTCATGAGGGCATGACCCACCGCACAGGGAGCGACAGCATGGGAAATCCTCTCCGCGATCAGCTGGCCACCGAACGCGGCCGGCCGGCCTTCGGCCTGCTTCCTCTGGCCGTGCCCGGGCGTCCGTCCGTGGACTACGCGATGGCCATGATAAAGCTCGCGCTCGACGCCGGTGTCCGGTTGATCGACACCGCGGACATCTACGGCCTCCAGGACGAACCGCTCGGCTACACCGAACGGCTGCTGGGCGACCTGCTGGGCCACCTGCCACAGGAGGATCGGCCGATCGTCACGACGAAGGGAGGCATGGTGCACCTGCCCTCCGGGCGGCGGGGCTGCGATGGTCGTCCGGAACACCTGCACCGGGCCTGCCGCGAGTCGCTGCGCCGGCTGGGCACCGACGCCATCGACATCTACCAGCTGCACCGGCCGGATCCCGGAGTTCCCTACGCAGACAGCCTCGGCGCGCTCCGGGAACTGGTCGATCAGGGCCTCATTCGCGGTGCCGGGGTTGACAATGTCGACGCCGTTCAATTCGATCAGGCGGGCGCGGTGCTCGGCGACGACTTGGTGCTCGTGCAGAACCGGTTCTCGGTCGAGGACCACACGGACACCGAGGTGCTGTCGCGGTGCGTGCGGCGTGGTGTCGCCTACGCGCCTTGCGAGCCGCTGGGCGGGCTCGGCCGCGGGTCCGGCCTGGCCGAGCGCAGACCTGCGCTCGGCCGCCTCGCCCGGCGCCGGAACGTTTCCGCGCAGCGCGTCGCGCTCGCGTGGCTGCTGACCCGTCATCCGTACGCGACCCCGGTGATCGGCACGAGCAACACGGAGCACCTGCTGGACGCCCTGGAGGCCGGGCACCTGCAGCTGTCCGACGCCGACCTGGAGGAACTGGCCGCCTAGCCGGTTCCGGCCACTTCCGGCAATGTGCCATGTGAGGAGCGTTATGCGTAGTTTACTGCTGTCCGGTCTGGGCGTGACGTACCGCAACTCGTCCTACTTCGACGCAACCCTGTTCCGCGACGAGATCGACGAGCGGGCAAAGGCCATGCTCGAGCACGCTGGACTGGCGGGTGTGCGGATCAGGAACTTCTCCTTCCTGGACGGCGCCGTCCGCCGGCCGCTGCTGCGGCCGCCGGACCCCGTCCCCCATCTGACCTCCTTCACCCTGGAGTCGATCCTGGAGGCGGCGGGGCAGGAGTACATCAGGATCCCGCTGGAGGACGTGTGGACCGGCCTAGCGACAGCACCGGCCGTCGATGTGGACGTCATCCTGCTCAGCACCACGTACATCTGGAACCGGTCGATGCTGGGTCGGGCCCTCGATTGGGCACGGGTGCACCTGCCCGGTGTGCCCATCGTGGCCGGCGGCCAATACACGAATCTCAAGTACGCGAACATCATGCGCGCCTATCCCGACGTCGCCGGCGTCGTGCGCGGCGACGCGGAGAGCGCGCTGCCGCTCCTGCTTCAGACGCTCGCCTGCCACGGTGACCTGGGGCAGGTGCCCAATCTGGTGTGGCGGGACGGCGACCGGACCAGGATCAATCCCCTCCAGTACGTCGACCTCGAAACGCATCCCTCGCCGTCGTTCCCCGGCAGACTCAGAAGTGTGCCGTACGAGTCGATGCGAGGCTGCCCCTTCGACTGCAAGTTCTGCTCGTTCCCGGCGGCTTCGCCCAAGTGGCGTTACAAGTCCGCGCACAAGATCGCGGCCGACTGGCAACGCTACAGTGCCGAGAACGGTGCGGAGTCCATCGACGCGATGGACTCAACCTTCACCGTTCCGCCCACCCGGCTCCGTGAACTGACGAAGATCCTTCCGGGGGCCAAGGTGCCGCACTGGTCCTGTTTCTCCCGGGCCAACGTCTTCACCTCCCCTGAGTTCGTCGAGGACCTGCTGGCGGCGAACTGCGCGAACGTCGAGATCGGCTTCGAGTCGATGCATGACCGGACTCTCAAGCGGATGAGCAAGCGGGTCACGGCCAAACAGAACAGGCGTGCCTACGAGCTTCTCAGCAACAGCGACCTGGGCTTCGGAACCTGCTTCATGGTCGGCTACCCCGGTGAGACCGCAGAGGAGTTCGAGGTGACCCGGCGGTTCATCGTTGATGAGCACTCGGGCCGTTTCTCACTGCATCTGTTCTCACTGAGCGACGAGACGATGCCCCTGTGGGAGGACCGCGAGGAGTTGCAGATCGTCGTGGACGATCTGCTCGACCCGGACTCGGCCTGGTCCCACGTCGGCATGAACATCGACGAGGCGCGCAAGCTCCAAGCCGAGACGCTGGACGAGGTGAGGCGACGAAACGATACTGCGGTGGCCTCGCTGTGGCAGCGTGAGTACCAGCGGCCCCTGCTCCCCACCGTGGGCCCCCGGTCGAACCTTGTCCTGGAGAAGGCGATCGAACGCCTGGCCCTGTGCTCCCGGGACCATGAGACCGTGCAGGAGGCGGCGGCCGCGGCGCGGTCACACGTGGGCGAGCTCAAGGAAATGGGTGTCGAACTGGACCCGGGATCCCCGCTTGAGTCGCGGCCGTGAAGGCCGGGTTGTCGGCCAGCCAGTCCTTGATGAGACATTCCCAGTACTCCGGATGCACCATGTCCAGGCAGGTGTCGCGCCGCTCGAACTCGGGGCGACTGGTGAAGACCACGATGTTTTGCCGATACCAGCGCTTGACGCGCTTGTCAGTCCAGATGGCCGGCCGGACGACATCGACGGGCCAGAACCCGAGCCGGGAGAACCTTTCGGCCCAGTACGACGGCCAGCGTTCGTTCACATGATGAGTGCCGCCCTGGCACGGGATCGCCGCCGAGAAGAGCACGGTGTCGGCATGCCTGACGAGTGATTCCACGAATGCGTCGGCGCAGGACTCGTCGAGATGTTCGGCCACCTCCAGCGACTCCACAAGATCGAACGTACGGCCCAGCGAGAACGGACGCCGCAGATCCATGGGCCGGAACAGCGAGGGCTCCATGTGCATCGTCGAACGATCGACGTAGTCGCCGTCGATTCCGAGCAGGTCGGTAATTCCCTGGTCGGCCCATTCGGCCAGCCATGATCCCCGGCCGCATCCGACATCGAGAACCGACCGGGGCCGGACAAGCTCATGGACCAGCGGGACCACGACCCGAGCTGATCCACGAGAACCGTCATCAAGATCATCAAAGAAGGTTTGACCATAATGCGGTGCATGCTTTTCGGGCATGAAGGCAGCATAACATCGCTTATCGACGCTGTAAATCATCGTGCCGGCGACCGCATCGTTAAGCGTCCACTGGCCCCACCGGAGACCGTATGCCATAATGCCGGTGTGCGCGACAATGTGTTTCCAGTCCTGTGGATCAATGGGCAGCCGGGGTCGGGCAAGTCTGCGGTCGGCTGGGCGCTCTATGACGAAATAGCGCGCTCCGGCACGCGAGTAGGATTTGTCGACATCGACCAGTTGGGCATATTTCTTCCGGCCCCACTAGACGATCCCGAGCGTTATCGACTCAAGGTGAGCAATGTTTCCTCGACTGTAGAGAACTTCCGCGCGAGTGGCTGCGACGCACTCATTGTGTCCGGCGAATTGGGTATTTCCACGGCAATTTCCGCCGACACCGTCCACGGCGCCTCGCTCACGGTCTGCCGCCTGCAAGCGTCCCCCGGCGAACTGCGGCGGCGCCTGACGGTGCGCGGCGCACCGGCGAATCTGGCGGCGGCCTGGGTGCGCGAGGCCGAGGAACCGGATCGCTCGTCGCTGGCCGACACGTGTGTCGACACCGAAGGCCGCACCATCTCAGACGTGGCCCGGCTGGTACGAGAGCGGTGCGGTGACTGGCCGCCCCCGTACACCAGTGCCCGGACGGCCGCGACCGGGCCGGCGCTGTCGCCCGCAGCCGGAGCCGACGGCGAGGTCCTGCTGCTCTGCGGTGCCACCGGCGCCGGAAAATCGTCGGTGGGCTTCGAGGTCTTCCGCCGGCAGCTGCGGGCCCGGCACACGGCCGCCTACCTCGACCTCGGCCAGCTCGGCCTCCTGAGCCCGCCGCCCGCCGGGGACCCCGGTGGTCACCGGCTGAGGGCCCGCAACCTGGCGGACTTCTGGCGGGCCTACCACAAGGCCGGCGCGCGGCGCCTGGTGATGAGTGGCCCGGTGCCCGACGCCCACACCGCCGCGTCCTACGCCGCCGCCCTGCCCGCCGCCGACGTCACGGTGTGCCGGCTGCACGCCGGCCGCGCCGAACTGGCGCGGCGCATCGCCCTTCGCGGTCGCAGCTTCGACTGGCCCGAGCCCGGCGACCCGCTGATCGGCCGGTCGGACACGTACCTCCGGCAGGCCGCCGAAGCGGCGGCGACGACCGCCGAAGCGCTCGACCGGTCCAGCCTCGGCGATGTCCGCATCGACACCGACGGCCTGTCCGTCGCCGAAGCGGCGGACCTGGTCGGCCGCTGCTGGCGAGCGCCCCTGAGCAGCACCGTACGTCGTAGGTCGCAACAAGCCCGAGGAGGCGGCAGTGGTGGGTAGGCGTGCACTGATCACCGGGATCACCGGGCAGGACGGGTTCTACCTCGCCGGGCACCTGCTCGCCGAGGGATACGAGGTGTGGGGACTGGTGCGGGGTCAGTCGGGCTCCCGCGCATCCCAGATCCATCAGACGGTGCCCGACGTCCACCTGGTCAGCGGCGACCTGCTGGACCAGGGCAGCCTGATCTCGGCCGTGGACCGGGTCCAGCCGGATGAGGTCTACAACCTGGGCGCGATCTCCTTCGTACCGCTGTCCTGGCAGCAGGCGGAACTCACCGCCAAGGTGAACGGGCTGGGGGTGCTGGGGATGCTCGAGGCAGTCCGGGTATGCGGCGGCATCAACGCGTCACGGTCCGCTCCCCCGGGCCAGATCCGCTTCTACCAGGCCTCCTCGGCGGAGATGTTCGGTAAGGTCCGCGAGACGCCCCAGCACGAGGGGACGCCGTTCCACCCGCGCAGCCCGTACGGCGTGGCGAAGGCCTACGGACACTTCCTGACGCAGAACTACCGGGAGTCGTACGGGATGCACGCGGTCTCGGGAATCCTGTTCAATCACGAGTCGCCACGCCGTGGGGCGGAGTTCGTGACCCGGAAGGTGTCGCTCGCGGTGGCGCGGATCAAGCTCGGGCTGCAGGAGAAGCTGCCGCTCGGCAACCTGAGCGCCCGCCGCGACTGGGGATTCGCAGGCGACTACGTCCAGGCGATGCACCGGATGGTAACCCAGGACGAGCCCGAGGATTATGTGATCGGCACCGGCGTAACCCACTCCGTGCGGGACCTCGTCGAGATCGCGTTCGGCGCCATCGGCCTGGACTGGCGCGACCACGTGGTCTCCGACCCGGCCCAGATCCGCCCGGCCGAGGTCGATCTGCTGTGTGCCGACCCAGCCAAGGCCCGCGAGCTTCTCGGCTGGAAACCCAGCGTTCAGTTCGCCGGTCTGGTCCAGATGATCGTCGAGTCTGACCTCAAGATGCTCAGCGGCAGTGGGACCGCCTCCTGACACCGGCGGTCCCGCCGCACGCGAGGCGAACCAGCCCCCACCCGGCCCCGTCGGCGGACCGGCGCCGTGGGAGTAATGTAGACGCGCGGACCCGGCCTGAGGGTGACGTTGCCATCTCCAGGCGCACGATCACCACACGGTGCGAGGCGGCATCATCGGTGCACTCGCGCTCGCCCGGGCGAGCGCGCTGAATCGCGGAAACGAGAACGTATTCGAGCCAGGAAGCGGGCGACGGTGAGCAACAGACCCTCCCACGCGAGAGAGCGAAAGCAGCGACCGCGCCTGCGGCGGAGCGCCCCGTCACCCATTGAATTCCTCTTCCTGCCCGGACTGGCCCCGGTCGTGGCGGAAGAACTGCGCAGCACACTGCCGCAGCTCGGAAAACTGTACCAAGTCGACGGCCGATCGGACTCCCTGGAGGCCGAATACGCGGGCGATTGGCAGCGGCTGCTGCACCTGCGCACCATCGTCGCGCCCTTTCTGGTCCTGTCGTTCCCGGTGCCGCGGCCCCGTTCCCTTGCGAGCGGCGAACATTTCTCCCGCCTTCTGGAGGCGATGCGACTCGTCTCCCGCATCAACAACGAGCCGATCGACTCGTTCCGGATCGATGCGGCGGGCAAGGACTCACCGACCTTCCGGCGGCTCGCCGGCCAGATCCAGCAGTCGACCGGGCTGGCCGAGGTGGCCGAGGGCGGTCACGTGCTGCTCCGATTCCGCCGCTCGACGAGGCTGGAAGGGTGGGATGTCCTGGTGCGGCTTTCGCTCCGGCCGCTGTCGAACCGCGACTGGCGAGTGCAGAACCTGCCCGGTGCGGCCAACGCGTCGATCGCCGCAGCGATGAGCCTGATGACCTCGCCGAGGTCCGGCGACCGTGTCCTCAACCTCATGTGCGGGTCGGGAACGCTGCTCGTCGAACGGCTGCAGATGGCCCCGGCCAAGCTCGCCGTCGGTGTCGACATCGATTCAAAGGCCCTGGGCTACTGCGCCCAGAACCTCGAGGCCGCAGGATTCCACGGACGCGCGAACCTCGTCAACGCCGACCTCGCCGATGACAAATGGCTCGAGTGGGGGCAGTTCGACGTCATCTTGGCCGACCCGCCCTGGGGCGCGCTGATGGGCGACCACGATTCCAACGAAACGCTGCACACCATGCTCCTTGACCGCGCCCACGCTGCGGCCGCGCCCCGTTCCTGCTTGGCGGTGCTCACTCACGAGATTCGCATCATGGAGCGCTGCCTGCGCCGCGCGGCGTCGAAGTGGTCACAGAGCGACGTCCTGCGAGTCTTCCAGAAAGGCCACAACCCCCGGATCTACCTGCTGACCAAGCGGTGAGAGCGGAGGCGGCCGGGCCGGTTTCTCGAGGCCTACGGCCTGAGGTACGCGAACCGCCGGCTGCTCCCGCAGCCGGCGGTGGACGGCCCGCGCGCCGTCGGGACCGGGTGCCGACAGCACGGTAATCGAGTTGTCCGGGCCGATGCGACGGGGGCCGGGCAGCGGTTCTCCTGAAGCGCCGCGACGTGCCTGCTCAGGGCGGGACGACCGGCCTCGGACAAAGTTGGGCCGGTCGTCATAGGATGTCTGGTTCACGCATTTTGCTGGTAATGCGGGTTCCGCAGTGGTTGAGGCGAGCAATCGTTCGGGCGTCAGCACACTGTCGGGTGCCGACCGTGGCCGTTGTCCAGGGTGGAAAGCCTCGTCCGCACCTCGTTGGCTTCTGGGAGGCCCAGGTCCTGGTAGATCGACAGAGCGCGTTGGTGTTTGGTGTGATCGAGGTTGTTAGATGGTGATCCTGTCGCTGACAGGTGCGGACGGTGGGGTACGCTGCGCAAGCACCAGTTCCTCGCGCAGGGCGATCATGTAGTTGGAGTTCAATCCAGCCTCGGACACCAGTTCTGGTGGAGTTCCACCGATCATGAGTCGGACTCAGCTCCGCAGCTGTGCACGCACGACATACCCGCCGTAACAGGTGATCGTCGGCACCGGCGAGCCGCACATCGCTGCCGGCCCGCAGCGGCGTGCTCCCGGCTGGACCGGCCATGACATCACCTCGTCGCCGCGACCGTGAGCAGCTCATCGGCGCCTTCATCCCCACCCCACTGCCCAACCGACCGCGACCCCGCCGCACCACGGCAGGCACCGTCGGCCGGAAAGCCGGCAAGCAGCGCGGGCCATGGTCGAGCTTCGTTCCCGTACCCTCGCCGACAGGGAGGAGAACCCGCTTGCGCCAGGCGTTCGGCGTACGCGACGGTGTCGGCGCCTGGGGCGAGGCACGCGATGTTCCGGGTGGCCGTGGCGCGGGATCTGCTCCGTCGTAAACGATCTCGGCGCAACCGCCGCGTGCACTCTGGAGGTTGACGTATGAAGCCCGCCGCCCAGATGGCATGGTCGGCCACGATCGCGGCCCGGCGACGTCGCCGAGATCCGCGGCAGCGTTCTGCGGGGCCGGGAGAGCCGGCAGAACCTCGTCGCGGCAGCCGCCGACTGGGCGACGCCGATCGACGAGGCGCTCACCGCCGGCCGCGACCTGCCACCGGCGCTGGCCGCGCTTGTCGACGGCGTCACGCCGGCGACCCTGGACCCGCTGGCGGGTGAGGTCTACGCCCGGGTATCGGCCGCGCGGGCCGCCGACACCCGCGATGAGGCCCGGTACCGCCGGCTCCACGCACGGTCCGAGCGCGTCGAAGCCGGAGAGCGTGCCGCGAACGCTGCCCGGCAGGCCGATCTCGGCGCGGTCCAATGGCACTACCGCCCGCTCGTCGGCCCTTTCGTGCTGATCGGCATTCTCCTGACGTCACGAGCGGCGATTCCTGGGCTGGTGCTCTCGTGGTACTTCGGCTTGGGCGCGGTACCCATCGCTGCGGCCGCCGCCTGGACCGTGGTGTGGACTCGCCGGCACTCGATGCTGCTGCTCCGTAGCCGGATGGCACCCGAAGCGGGCGGTGATCCGGGCGCGACGAAGCCGCCAATGCTGTGCCCGACGACGACCCGTGGGCCCTCGCCACTGCCGGCCGCGCCCGCATGGGGACGGCTGCCGGGCCGCGGCGCCGAACGACTCGTCGTGCTACTCGCCATTCCGCACCCAGCCCCTGATTCACGCCGGTACGGCGAAGTCGGGCACGTTGATCGTGGGATGCTCGGCGAGTACGGCACGTACCAGCGCGTACTCCTCCTCGCGCAGCACCGGTGTCTCGGTGCGCTGGCGGCTGGCCCGGGACAGCGCCGTGCCCTCCTGGGAGTCGGCCGCGAACGTCCGGTACGCGGCGTCGATCTCGTCGGCGGGCAGTCCACAGAATGCCAGCACTGCGGCCAGCGTCGCCGACAGATCGGCGGTGAGGTCCTCGTAGCGAACCGGCCGGAGGGGCACGTCGGCCCGGCCCAGTCGCAGGCAGGCCTCCATCGCGGAAAGCCAGGTGAGCAGGTACGCCTCGACCGGGGAGGGTTGGCGCTGGTGCCGGACGGCGAAGGGCATCAGCAGCGGCGCCTGTGCGGTGACGTACCGCAGGAACGTCTGCTGATCCTGGAGACCGGATAGGTGCGGGGTGAAGCCCTCGTGCATCGACTCCAGCCACCGTTCGGCGTGCCGGTAGAGAAAGATGCCGCGGGAGTCGGGGAAGACCTGCTGGAACAGGTCGGCGAGTTGGATGCCGCTCGCGCGGAACTTGACGGCCAGCGTCCCGGCTCCCCGCCCGAGCAGCCGGGCGCAGCTGCGGAGCAGCTTCGCGTACTCGTCGTCACGGGTGGGATCCTCGTGCCGCGACACGGCGATCTGAGTGAAGACGTCGGGCTCGGAGTAGCTGCGGACGCCGGTCACCGCACCGAGCGCGTGGCTGAGGGCGGTGGAGCCGCAGCGACCCACGGAGTAGACCAGGATCGGCCGCACCGGGTCCGGCACCTCCTCGGCGATCCGGTGCAGCGTCTCGTACGGCACGGTGAACAGCCGTCGCGCGTTGCGGTACTGGGCGAGGTAGACGAACGGCGCCCTGGTCAGGTCGACACCTGGTGCGGTCTCGATGAAGTACGCCAACTGGTCGTCGATGTCGAGGCAGTAGAGACTGACGTCCGGTCGGTGCAGCAGGTCCCGCGCCGGGAGCTGCCCGTCCGCACGTGTCACGAAGTTCTGCGGTACGGCGGGGAAGAACTCGCCCGGAGCCACCTTGTCGACGATCCGTAGCACCTGCGCGATCATGTCGTCTCCCGTGGTCGCTCGTCGCGGTCGGCGAGCTCGCGCAACAGGTCCGCCGCGCGCTCCGCCCCACCGGCCCTACGGCTCTGCTCGCCCCAGTACCGGCTGCGCTGCCGGAAACCGTCCTCCGACAGCAGCCGGAGCAGCTTGCCGGCGACCTCGTCCGGGTCCACCGTGGGCGGGTCGTCGAGAGCCAGTCCGACGCCCGCGTCGACGGCCCGGGCCGCGATGTCGTAGCAGTCCAGCCAGAACGGGGTGAGCAGCATCGGTTGCCCGAAGTGGACGCCTTCGTGGAAGCCGTTCGCCCCGCCGTGGCAGACGAAGGCCCGTACGTGCGGATGGGCGAGCACGGCCAGTTGGGACGGGATCCACTCCTCGGTGCGGACGTGCGGGGGCAGTGGCTTGGTCAGCGCTGCGCGCTGGTCGGCCGGGAGTTTCCACAGCACCCGGTGTCGCGGGCCGATCCGGTCCAGTGCCTCGGCGAACGCGTCGAGCTGGGCGGTTGAGAGGGTGGCGAGGGTGCCCAGGCCGACGTAGACCACGCTGGGATGCTGGTCCAGCCAGGCGGTCAGTTCGCCGACGGGCTGGCCGGGCCCGGTGACGTCGGTGGGCACGATCGCGCCCAACAGGTGCAGGTGGTCCGGCGCGGGAAAGGGATACTCCAGCCCGAACACCGTGTAGCCGAAGACAGCGGCCGCGGCGACGGCGTGCTTCGCGGGGTCGCCGGACGCGTTGGCCAGCCTCAGGGTCCGGCGCCGCCGGGTCGGTCCGGCCACCGCGCGCAGCAGCGCCAGGTGCAGCCGTACGCGGAACAGCGCATTGGTCAACTTCTGTGTCCCGGTCAGCCGGCGCGGCAGCCCGGAGGTGGGCGTCGGATAGTTCCACGGCAGACGGCTCAGGTAGACGGCACTTACTGGATAGGGCACGCTCAGCACGAAGGGCACGCCTGCGGTGGTCGCCGCGTCGAGCGCGCCGAGGTTCATCACGTCGATGACCATCAATCGCGGGTTGACCCGATCGATGTGGTCCAGGGTCCGCTGGTAGACCTGGGCGGTGGCATCGGCCGTACGCATGGTCCGGGCGAGTGCGGCCACGCCGGCGGTGGTACGCGGCCCCCGGGCCATCGCGGCGTACAGCTCGCCGTCGATCCGCACGGGGGTGTCTGCGCCGGGAAGGTACCGCAGCGGGCTGCCGATCGTTGCCGACTCGACCCGGTGCCGGGCCTCGGCGTCGACACTGAACCAGAGGTCGGGTTCCCCCCGTCGGGACATCTCGGCGGCGATGGTCAGCAGCGGGTTGAGCTGTCCAGAGTGGGACGAGCTGGCGAACATGATCGGTCGGGGCGACGGCGCGGGCTGGATCATGACCGCAACCGCACCGGCAGGTGGTCGTAGCCACGTAGGACGCGGGTCGGCCGACGCCGTGGCACGCCGCCGAGCGCCAGGTCGGGGTACCGCTCGAACAGGCTACGCAGCCCGATCTCGCCTTCGAGCCGGGCCAGGCTGGCACCGAGGCAGTAGTGCGCACCGCTGGAGAAGGAGAGGTGGTCGCGCGCGTTGAGCCGGGTCACGTCAAAGCGGTCCGGATCGGCGAAGATGGCCGGATCCCGGTTGGCCCCGCCCAGCATCGGTATCACGATCTCGCCTCGGCGTAGCCGTACACCGGCTACCTCGGTGTCGGCCCGGCAGTACCGGCCTGTCGTCTGCACCGGGGAGTCGTAGCGCAGGATCTCCTCCACCGCGTTGGGCCACCGGTGCGGCTCGGCACGCAGCAGGGCGAGTTGTTCGGGGTGAGCCAGCAGCAGCGCCGTGCCCGTGCCGAGGAGGTTCACGGTCGTCTCGAAGCCCGCAGCCATGAGCAGTCCGGCGAGGGCGACCAGTTCGTCCTCGGTCAGTCGTTCACCCTCGCTGTCCGGCAGCACCAGTTGGCTCAGCAGGTCATCACCGGGGTCGGCGCGCAGGTTGGCGAAGTGTCCCCGCAGCCAGTCGTTCAGCTGCCGGGTTCCCGCCTCGACGCGCCGAAACTGGCCGAGGGACAGTCCCAGGTCCAATGCTGGCGATACGGCGGCGCCCCAGTCCAGAAAGCGTTGCCGCAACTGTGCCGGTACGCCGAGGATCTCCGCGATCATGGTGACCGGTAGCAGGCTGGCGTAGTGTGCGACCAGGTCCACCGGTCCGTCGTCCGGCGCGGCCCGCCCCAGTTCGTCGAGCAGGTCGGCGCAGTGCCGCTCGACCCGGGGTCGGAGGCTCTCGACCGCCCGCGCGGTGAAGACCTTGACGACGAGCCGGCGGTAACGGGTGTGTTCGGGTGGGTCGGTGACGAGCATCGACGGCGGGTCGATCGGCCCGACCGGCATCCGGCGTCGGCCGAGGTCGCGCAGCATCGCGATCGGGGCGGGCAACGGCAACGTGTCCGGATCGACACTGAATGCGTCGCTGCGGAGCACCTCGGTGGCCACGTCGTGCCGGGCGGTGCTCCACGTCAGGTGGCCACCTACGAGCGCACTCGTCTGGCGGACCTGGCGGTAGAACGGGTACGGGTCCTCGCGAATCATCGGGTCGAGGAAGTGGCGGGCCTGTGGATCATCCCGGCGTGCCGCGGCGGCGACGCTGAGCCGCAGCAGTCCGTGCCGGGTCGCCCACCGGAGGAAGGTTCCTGGCCCGGCCCTCGGCACTCCCGTCGTCCGGTGCGCGATGCCGGCCTCAGATCGTCGATCCGACGAGTCCACCCGCCCCATTCCCTTCCAAAACCGCTGGTGACCAGAGCCGAACACCGGTACATCAACCCCGGTCAGACATCGATGTCTTTCATTGGGTGCCGAGTGCGCCGACCCGAATACACTTATACAGCAGTCGATGGTCGGCACGCAACGCCTCCAGATTGGTCGACATCAGGCTCGAGTGGCGATGATTGACTCATGGCGATGACATTGCGTAGCCTCTCGGGTATGCTGGCCCAGCGTGATCAACTGGGCGGCTGTGACACAAAGCCACGCTCGTACGAGTTGCGCCGCGCGCGCCAGGAACAGGCATCAGGAAACAGCCGAGTACGGTCTCCGCATGGACCCTGCCGTCACGAGGGCGCTCCGTGGTGGCCAAGTTTCGACTGCAGCAGCGTCACCTGCGCATTGACCTGGTTCTTGATCATGATTGATCCACAAAGGTCCAGGTCAGTGAGCGGCAGCGAGTAGAAGGTGCCCCGTGATGGACTCAGGTCGGACGCCGCCAACCACCTACCAATCAGACATCTGGGTCGCAAGTCGCTTATCTCCTGATCTTCCGCAGTTTAATGTGTGCGGATACGAACAGTTCGTTGGCCCGATCGACCACGAGCTCCTGCTGTCCTGCATGCAACATGCCTTACAACGGAACGACGCGTTTCAATTACGTTTCGACGAGGAAAACGGGCAGCTCGTCCAATGGGTGGAGCCTGAGTCGGCGGTGGTCGAGGTCCATGATTTCACCAACGCACCCGACCCCCACCAGGCGTGCCATTCCTGGATGGCGCAGGCGTTCTCCCAACCGTTCAAGCTGCGCCGCAACCGGCTGTACCGGGTGGCCCTGCTCCGGGAGAGCGAGTCCGTCGCCTACGCGTACCTCAACGCGCACCACCTGGTCACCGACGGCTGGGGCGCCCGGCTGTTGCTGCGGCAGCTCTGCGCCGGGTACGCGGCGGCCGTCACGGGAGCAGAACCTGCGGCCGACCGTGCTGCCTCCTACCTGGACCTCGCGCGAAGCACTGTCGACTACGCCGGTTCCCCCCAGCGACAACGCGACGTCGAATACTTCCGCGCCAGCCTCGACGGAGTCACCCCCGCGCTGTTCGCTGGCCGGACCGCCGGTCGCTACCGGACCGCCCGGCACGGCTTCCCCCTGCGTCCGGAGGTCGTCGACCGGATTCGGGCCACCGGCCAGTCACCGTTCACCTTCCTCGCGGCGGCCCTCGCGGTCTACCTCGGCCGGATACACCGCACCGAGCAGGTCGTACTCGGCGTACCGGTGCTCAACCGGAGCACGTACGCGCAGCGGCAGGCGGTCGGACACTTCGCCAACGAGCTACCGGTACCGGTCGCGGTTCCCGGTACGCACACCATGCTCGACCTGGTAGCCGAGCTGCAAGGGACCCTGCGCTCGTTGCGCACCCACCAACGCCTGTCCCGGGGCGAACTGCTGCGCGAGATCATGCCACCGGGCGGGCCCCGGCAGCTCTACGACGTGACCCTCTCCTGGCTGCGTTGGCCACGACCGGAGCCGATTCCCGGCATCACCCACCGGACGGTGGCCGCCAGCCGGCTACACGAACAGGACGCCCTGGCCGTGCTCGTCAACGAGTACGACGACGGCGCGCTGACGGTCGACCTCGACTACTCCCTCGACGTGTTCGACGAGAACTTCCCCGTCACGGCGCTGGCCCGGCACCTCGAAACCCTCATCGACAACGCGCTCGACCGGCCCGGGGAGCCGTTGGCCCGGATCCCGATGCTCACCGACGCCGAACGCGACCTGGTCACCGGGGCGCACGACGGCAGTGAGGTCGAGTACCCGACCGAGGCGACGCTGCACGGCCTGTTCGAGGAACAGGCCGCCCGGACACCCGACCGGGTCGCCGTGGTGGCGGACGGCACCGGCGACACACTCAGCTACGCCGAACTCGACGCCCGCGCGAACCAGGTGGCGCGAGCGCTGCGCGCCGACGGCGTCGGCCCCGACGACCGGGTAGCCATCCTGGCCGAACGGGGGGTGCCCCTGATCGCCGGAATCCTCGGCACCTTGAAGGCGGGCGGAGCCTACGTTCCCATCGACCCGGACCAGCCGCCGGCCCGGATCCGCCGGTTGCTCGTCGACAGCGGCGCCAAGGTGTTGCTGACGACCGCGCACGCGGAGCGGGAGCGCGGTGACCACGAAGTCGCGGGACTGACCGTGCGCCACCTCGACGCGCTGACGACCTGTCCGAGCGACCCGGTCGGACCACTCGCCCGGGCCACCGACCTCGCCTACGTCATCTACACCTCGGGATCGACCGGCGAGCCCAAGGGGGTGATGGTCGAGCACCGCTCGGTGGTCAACCGGATCGCCTGGATGCAGCGTCAGTACCCTCTCGCCAGCGACGACGTGCTGGTGCAGAAGACGCCGGTCTCGTTCGACGTCTCGGTGTGGGAGCTGTTCTGGTGGGCGCTCGCGGGTGCCCGGCTCGTCCTGCCTCGCCCCGGGGCGCACCGGGATCCTCGTACGCTGGCGGCCATCGTGGCGCGGCACGGCGTGACGGTCATCCACTTCGTACCGTCGATGTTGGGGCCGTTTCTCGACCTGCTGGCTCAGGCGCCCGACCGGCGTCGGCAGGCCGACACGCTCCGGCTGGTCTTCGCCAGCGGCGAGGAGCTGCCCGCCCGGCGGGTCGACCAGTTCCACCGACTGTGGCACCCGCCACCAGGCGCCGATCCCGCCACCAGGCCACGGCTGGTCAACTTGTACGGGCCGACCGAGGCGACGGTCGACGTCTCGCATCACGAGTGCCACCACGATCCGGACCGGCCGACGGGTCGGGTGCCGATCGGCCGCCCGATCGACAACGTCCGGCTCTACGTGCTGGGCCCCGACGACCAGCCGCAGCCGGTGGGCGCGGTCGGCGAGTTGTGCGTCGCCGGGATCGCCGTCGCCCGGGGTTACCTGGGACGCCCCGGAGCTGATGGGGCGGGAGCCGGCGATGCCGGAGCCGATGGGGCAGCCCCTACCGCAACGCGGTTCGTCACCGATCCGGTACGCGGCGAGGGCCGGATGTACCGCACCGGTGACCTCGCGCGCCGGCTCGCCGACGGCAGCCTCGAGTACCTTGGCCGCATCGACGGACAGGTGAAGATCCGGGGAAACCGGGTCGAGCCCGGCGAGGTCCAGCAGGTACTCGCCAGCTACCCGGAGATCCGGGAGGCGGTGGTCGTGGCCCGTACCTCCGCCAGCCGGGATACCTACCTGGCCGGCTACTACGTGGCGGAGACGGATCTCGATCCGGTACGGCTGCGCGGCCACCTGCTGCGCCAGCTGCCGGACTTCATGGTGCCCGCCCTGTTCGCCCGGCTGGACCGGGTTCCGCTCACCCGCAACGGCAAGCTCGACGTCGAGGCGCTGCCCGACCCCGTGGCTCGGCAGCAGCGGGAACTGGACCAGCAGCCCCGCGACGATGTGGAGCGGACGCTCGCCGCGATCTGGTCGCAGGTGCTCGACCTGCCGTCGATCGGCATCCACCAGGACTACTACGCCGTCGGCGGCGACTCGATCCTGGCATTGCGGGTGCATGCCGAGGCGCAGCGGCAGGGCCTGCACTTCACCCTCGCCGACCTGGCCGAGCGGCCGACCGTGGCGGCGCTGGCGGGCAAGGTACGGCACATCGCGCCGGCCGGCCAGCCGGCCGACCCGGGGGGCCCGTTCGCGCTCGTCTCCCCGCTGGACCGGGCCCGGCTCGGCGAGGCGGCCGACGCCTCCCCGGCCACCGCGCTGCAACTCGGCCTCCTGTACCACAGCAGCGAGCACGAGGCGGCCACCGCCTACCACGACGTCTTCCGCTACTCGGTCCGGATGTCGTGGCACGAGGAGGCGTTCCGCACGGCGTACGACCGGCTCGTCGCCCGGCACCCCGGCCTACGTTCCTCCTTCGACCTGGGCGGCTTCACCGAGCCGCTGCAGATCGTGCACAACCGGATCGCCGGCGGCCTCGACGTGGTCGATCTGCGCACCCGCGACCCGGAGGTTGCCCGTGCCGAAGTGCTGGCGCACATGCGACAGCGACGCCGCCACCGGTACGCCTTCGACCGCCCCCCGCTGTACCTGTTCCGGGTGCACCTGCTCCCGTCCGGTGTGGTCGACCTGGTGTTCAGCTTCCACCACGTCCTGCTGGACGGCTGGAGCGTGGCCACCGTCGTCGGTGACCTGTTCCGCGACTACCTGCACCTGACCGGCGCCGCAATCGCGGCGGTCAGCGAGACGGCGCTGCCCGGACCGGCCGCGTACGCCGCCGAGGAGCGCCGGGCGCTCGCCTCGGAACCGGCCCGACGGTTCTGGGCCGACCGGCTCGCCGGTGCCGAGCCGACCCAGCTCGACGGCTTCCGGCAGTACGAGCCGCCGGGCGCCGATGAGCCGCCGGTCCACCTGGTCGCCCTGCCGCAATCCCTGGAGCAGCGGGTACGCGCATTCGCCCGCGATCACGGTCTGCCAGTGAAGTCGCTGTTCCTCGCCGCCTACTGCCTGACGGTACGGCTGTACTCCGGTGCCACCGACGTGACCGTCGGGCTGGTCACCCACGGCCGCCCGGAACTGGCCGGGGCGGACCGGATGGCCGGGCTGTTCCTCAACACGGTGCCGTTGCGCCTCGGGCCCGGACCCGAGCCCGCCTCCTGGCTGGCGACCGTTCGGCAGGTGTACCGGCGGGAGCAGGAGTGCCAGCCGTACCGGCGGTATCCGCTGCACGCCATCCAGCACGACCGAGGTGCCGGGCCGGTGTTCGAAGTCGCCTTCAACTACGTGCACATGCACGTCCTGGCACCACTGCTCGAACTGCCCACGATCGAACCGCTCGGTTTCGACGCCTGGGAGGAAACCAACTTCACGCTGTTGCTGAACGTGTTCGTGCACCCGGCGGAGCAGCGCGTGTCGCTGCGCATCGACGCGGACCGCCGGACCATCACCTGGGCGCAGAGCGGCCTGATCGCCGACACGTACCTGCGGATCCTCGGCCGGATCGTCGACGAGCCGGACGCCGTACCGGACTTCGGGTTCCTGGCCGCCCCGGCCGGGGCGCTGGCCACGCCCGGGCCGAGCGGCACAGCCGAGCTGAGCGGCACAGCCGAGCCCACCGGCACGCCGGGCGGGGCACGCAGCGACATCGTCCGCCGCCTCGCCGACCACGTACGGCGTACCCCGGAGGCCGTCGCGGTCGCCGCCGGAACCCGGCGGTGGACGTACGCGCGGTTCCACCGCGAGGTCGACCGGATCGCCTCCGCGCTGGCTTACGCCGGCGTACGGCGGGGCGACCTGGTCGGGGTCGCGGTGGGCCGCTCCCCCGAGATGATCGCGGCGATCTACAGCATCGCCCTGGCCGGGGCGGCCTGCGTCCCGCTGGACGTGACCTACCCGCCGGAGCGGATCGCGGCGATGCTCGCCCAGGCGCGACCGGCCCTGGTCGTCGCGGACCGGCAGCACGCCGGACTGATCGGCGAACCGGCCACGGTGCTCGTCGTGGATGACCTCCGTACGCCGTCCCGGGCGATCGTGCCGGCTCCGCTGCCCCCGATCCGGCCCGACGACCTGCTCTACGTGCTGTTCACCTCCGGTTCGACCGGTACCCCGAAAGGGGTGGCGATGTCCCACGCCGCCCTCGACAACTACCAGGAGTGGCAGGTGGCGGCGGCCAGCTCGGCGGCGGGCGGCGTCACCCTGCAGTTCGCCCCGCTCAGCTTCGACGTGTCGTTCCAGGAGATCTACACCACGATCAGCGCCGGCGGCGCCCTCCAGATCATCGACGAGCGGCAGCGCCGGGACACCCCGGAGCTGCTGCGGCTACTCGACCGCGAATCCGTCGAACGGATCTTCGTGCCCTACGTGGCCCTCCAGCAGCTCGCCGAGGCCGCAGTGGTGCTCGGGATCTATCCCCGGGCGCTACGGGTGGTGATCTCGTCGGGCGAGCAGTTGCGGGTGACCGCCGAGATCCGCCGGTTCATCGCCACGCTGCCGGCCGGCGCGATCCTGGAGAACCAGTACGGACCGACCGAAACCCACCTGGTTACCGCGTACCCGATGGCCGGCGACCCGGAACGCTTCCCGAACCTGCCCCCGATCGGACCGCCGATTCCCGGGGTCGACGTGTACCTGTTGGACGAACGGCTACGCCCGGTGCCGACCGGGGTCGCCGGGGAGCTCTACTTCGGCGGGGTCCAGGTGGCGCAGGGCTACTACCGGCAGCCCGAACTGACCAGCCAGCGGTTCCTGCCCAACCCGTTCGGCCCGCCCGGCGACCGGATCTACCGCACCGGCGACCTCGCCCGGGTGCTGCCCAACGGCGACCTGGTCTGGCTGGCCCGTACCGACACCCAGACCAAGATCCGGGGCTTCCGCGTGGAACCGCTCGAAGCCGAGATAGCGATCATGAAGCTGGCCGCGCAGCATCCGGGCATCCGCGAGGCCGCGGTGGTGGCGCGACGGCGGGACAGCGTCGATGCCTTCCTGGCCGCCTTCCTCGTCGGCGAGCCAGCCCGGGTCGACCTCACCGACCTGCGTCGACGGCTGCGGGAAACGCTGCCCGAACACCTCGTTCCCACCAATTTCAGCTGGCTACCCGAGATGCCGCTGACGCCGAGCGGCAAGCGCGACGACCGCCGCCTGCGGGAGCTGCCGCTGCGGGTGGAGACCGCACGGCCGGTGGCACCACGGAACCGACGCGAACACGTTCTCGCCGAAATCGTCGCGGACCTGCTGCACCTGCCGCAGATCGGCGTCGACGACAACCTGTTCGAACTGGGCGCGACCTCACTCACCGCGATGCGCCTGGTCACCCTGATCGAGAAGCGGTACGACGTCGCGGTACCGGTCTCCGCCTTCGTCACCGCCCCCACCGTGGCCAGCCTGGCCGAGTTGCTTCGAGTCGGCGGCGCGGACCCGGCGGCGTTCGACCCGCTGGTGCCGATCCGCGTCGGCGGCAGCCGGCCACCGCTGTTCCTCGTGCACCCGATCGGCGGCAACGTCCTGTGTTATCTCCAGCTCGCCCGACAGCTGCCCGGCGATCAACCCGTCTACGCGCTGCAGGCGGCCGGTGTCGACGCCGGGACCGAGCCGGTGCGGTCCGTGCCGGCGCTGGCCGCCAGCTACGTCGCGGCGATCCGCCGAATCCAGCCCGACGGGCCGTACGCGATCGGCGGCTGGTCGTTCGGCGGCGTGGTGGCCTTCGAGATGGCCCGCCAGCTCGACGCCGCCGGAGCCGGCCCGGTCGAGCGGCTCATCCTCATCGACCCGATCGCCCGGCGGCCGGGTGATCCGGTGCCGGTCGCCGACGACGTACTGCTCGACTGGTTCTTCTGGGAGCTGATCCCGCTCGATCAGGACCGGCCGTCGCTGGAGCCGATCCCGGCGAATCTGGTCACGCCCGAGGAAAAGCTCGACTTCGTCGCCCGCCGGGCCGGCGCCGCCGGAGTGTTGCGCCCGGGCGGGTCGCGGGCGGCGGTGCGGCGGCTGTTCGAGGTCTTCAAGGCCAACTGGGAGGCGATCATCACCTACCACCCTGAGGTCGTCGACCAGGACATCACACTGTTGCGGGCCGGCGACCCACTACCGACGCTGCTCGTACCGATGCACGACATCGCCGGAACGCTGCATCGCGACCCCCGCAACGGATGGGGCGAACTGACCACCGGCCGGATCGACGTGCTCGACGTACCCGGCAACCACCTGGCGCTGATGGAACCGCCGTACGTGGCGGGCGTGGCGGACCGGATCGCCGGGCTGTTGGCTGATTCGTCGGCGTGGTCGGCCGCCCGGGTCGAATCCAGCCCGGTCGGCGGTGCGCAGTGACCACGCCCAAGGCGTTGATCGTCGGCGCGGGCATCGGCGGGCTGGCGGCGGCGGCGACGCTGCGTCGGGTCGGCATCGACGTCGAAATCTACGAACAGGGCGCTGAACCGCGACCAGCCGGATCGGCGCTGTCGCTGACCGGCAACGCGCGCGTCGCACTGCGCACCCTCGACCTCGACCTCGACGTCGAACGACGGGGCCGGGTGTACCCGGCACTGCAGCTGCGCACCGCCGCCGGCCGCCTGATCAGGACCGTTCCGTTCGCGCACCTCGGCGACCGGGTCGGCGCGCAGAGCGTCGCCATCCACCGCGCCGAGCTGCATCAGGCCCTGCTCGCGGCGGCCGGCGACCCGCCGGTGCGCCTCGACGCGGCGGCCCGGCGGTTCCAGCTGGCCGGTGACCGGGTCCGGGTCGAGTTCCACGACGGTCGGACCGCCGAAGGCGACCTGCTCATCGGCGCCGACGGATTCCATTCGGTGGTCCGCCGGCAGATCGCCGGGCCCGAACAGCCCCGCGAACCCGGGTACGTCTGCTGGCTCGCGACCGTCCCGATGCGGCACCCGAAGATCCGGGACGGCTACGCCGCCCACTACTGGGGACGGGGCCAGCGGTTCGGTCTGGTACAGCTCGGCGGCGACCGGGTCTACTGGTGGGCAACGTTGAACATGGCACCGGCCATGGCCCGCGACTGGCGGGGCGGCAAGGCCGACATCGAACGGACGTACACGGGCTGGGCCGAGGAGGTCCGGGCCGCGATCGCCCGGACCCCCGAGTCGGCGATCATCGCCGTGCCGGCACGGGACCGGCCGTTCCTCGAACGCTGGGGCCACGGGCCGGTGACGCTGCTCGGTGACGCGGCACATCCGATGTTGCCGAGCCTCGGTCAGGGCGCGGCGGTGGCCGTGGAGGACGCCGTCGTCCTCGCCCACTGCCTGCGTCAGGCGGTCGACCTGCCGCTGGCCCTGCGGCGTTACGAGGCCGCGCGACGCGAGCGGACCCGCTGGATGGTCCACCAGGCGTACGCGCTGAGTCGGGTCGAGCAGCTGGCCCACCCACTCGCCGACCTGGCCCGCCGCGTCTACCTGCGCTGGCTGCCCGGCCGTCTCCTCGACCGACGCAACGAGATCGCGCTCACCTTCCCCGGTGTGCGCGACGAGACGGTGGCACCTGGATGAACGCGCCGACGAACAGTCATTCACCGACCGAGGTACGGCGGGCGCTGAGCCCGCTCGAACGCTGGTACTGGATCGCCGATCAGGTGTCGCCGCTCAACGTCATCGCCCGCGTCCAGGTACGCGGGCCGCTACCGGAACCGATGCTGCGCGCCGCGCTGGACCGACTGCGCCGGCGGCACCCGCTGCTGCGGGTGGCGATCGCCACCGAGCCGGACGGGCGTTCCCCCCGGTTCGTGCCGACCGACCGGCCGATCCCGCTGCGCCTGGTCGCCGACGACGAGACGAGCTGGGTACGGCGGGTCGACGAGCACGAGCTCGTCGACCGGGTCGACTGGCGTAGCGGTCCGCTGTGCCGGACCGTGGCGCTGACCCGCCCCTCAGCCCGCAGCGCGGCCGACGACGAGGTGCACGACCTGCTGCTGACCATGCCGCACTGTGTCGCCGACGGCACCACGGTGCTCTCCCTGCTGCGACAGTGGATCGACCTCGCCGAGCAGGAGCGTGCCCGTGCCGCGGGCACTGACGGTAGCGGGGACACCGAGCCAGGTGAGCCGGCGCTGCCCGGTTGCGAGGCGATGTTTCCCCGACGGTACCGAGGCCTGGTCGGGACGCTGCGGCTGCGGTGGCTGCTGGCCCAGGACCTGTTCCGGGTACGCCGGTACCGGCCGGCCCGGGTCGTACCGAGCCGCTTCGTGCCGTTCACCGAGCGACGTACCCGGCTGATCTCCCGGGCCCTCGCCCCGGCGCAGGTCGAGGCGCTGGTAGCGGCCTGCCGTAGCGAGCAGACCACGGTGCACGGCGCGCTCGCGGCGGCGATGGTGCTGGCCGTGGCCACAGAGGCCGGCTCACCGGCACCGGGACACGTCACGATCGGTTCCCCGATCACCTTCCGGGACGCGCTGGTACCCGCCATACCCGAGCGGGCCGTCGGCACGTACGTCGCCACCGTGCCCACCTTCGTCGCGTACCGTCCGGACCGCTCCCTCTGGGACGTCGCCCGGTCGATCGGTGCGGATCTCGCGGTCCGCCGCCGGGCGGGCGGCCACTTCGCCATGGTCGACCTGGTCACGATCTCCTGCCCGAGGTCGGTGGCCACCGCCGGGCGGTTCATCGCGATGATGGAACGGACCGGACCGGTCAACCTGTGCCTGTCCAACATCGGTCGGCACGACTTTCCCGACCGGGTCGGGCCGTGGCGGCTCTCCGGTGCCCAGTTCGTCGCCGGACTGTCCGTGGTCGGCTACTTCGTATCCACTGTGAATACCAGCCACGGGCAACTGTCCTGGAACTTCACCTACGTGCCCGACGCGCTGTCACCGGATCGGGCGGCCGCGCTGGTGGAGGCGAGTATCGACGCCGTACTCGCCGCGATCGACTCTCAACCAGAGCGGAGCCGGCCGTGAGCAAGGGAACGCGACGCATATCCCCGACAGGCCGTACTGTGGTGGTCACGGGCGCGTCGTCCGGCCTCGGCCGGGAGGCGGCGCTGCACCTGGCCCGGATCGGTTTCCGGGTCTTCGCCGGAGTACGCGCCCCGGCCGACGGCGAGCGGCTGCTCGCGGAGTCGTCGGGCGGCCGGCTGTATCCGCTGCGCATCGACGTGACCCGATCCGATCAGATCCGGCAGGCGGTCGACGAGGTGACCGGGCGGCTCGGCGACACCGGACTCTGGGGCCTGGTCAACAACGCCGGTGTCGCCCAACCCGGTCCGTTGGAGTGCCTGCCCACGGCAGCGCTGCGGCGGCAGTTGGAGACGAACGTGATCGGCCAGGTCGAGACCATCCAGGGGTTCCTGCCGATGCTGCGGGCCGGCCGGGGCCGGATCGTGAACGTCACCTCGGGGCTCGGCCGGGTCGCGCTGCCGTACCTCGGCGCGTACGCGGCGGCGCAGTTCGCGAAGGAGGCGATCAGCGACAGCCTGCGGCGCGAGTTGCGTCCGTCCGGCGTCACGGTGTCGGTGGTGCAGCCGGGCGCGATCCGTACCCCGATCTGGGAGAAGCTCGACCAGGCCGGCGAAGAGGTCATCGACGGCGCGCCGGAGTCGACCGTGGCGTTGTACCGGGGTCCGTTCCGGGCCTTCCTGCGCGACAACGCACGCCAGGTGCTCCGCAGCAGGACCACACCTGCGCGGTACGCCCGGACGGTGGCTCGCGCCCTCACCGCGTCCCGGCCGAAGACCCGCTATCCGGTCGGCCCGGACGTCCGGTTCGCCAGCCTGGCCGCCCGGTTGTTGCCGGACACCCTGATCGACCGCAACCTCGCCGCGCGGGTGCGGCCCCGCGAGGGCTGACCCGCCCGCCCCGCGGTGCCGGGCAGAGACCAGGCCCGGCCCCGGAACCTCGGCTCGTGACGACCGACCTCGAAAGGTGGCCACCGTGGACATCGACCAGCAGACCCGGGCGCAGGCGCAGGAGGTGTTCGCCCGCAACCTCGAGTACATCACCGCTGGACGCATCCGGGAGTGGGTGGAGTTGTTCGACCCGGCCGGGGTGCTGGAGTTCCCCTATCCGCCGCCGGGCGTGCCGTCCCGGTTCGTCGGGCACCACGAACTGTACGAGCATATGAAGGACTTCCCGAAGCAATTCGACGTCCACTTCTCCGGCCTCACCTTCCACGAGACCACCGATCCCGAGCTGGTGATCGCCGAGTTCGTTGGCGAGGGCAGGGGTGTGGTCACCAAACGACCGTTCCACCAGGTCTACATCTCCGTGGTCCGCTTCCGGGACGGCAGGATCGTCCACTTCCGCGACTTCTGGAACCCGCTGGCGACGATCCGTGCCGCCGCCACGGTCGGCCACATGTGGCGTGGTCTCGTCGATCTGATGCGTCCGGCATCCAAGCGAGGGCCGGCTTGACCTCTCGCCCCTCGCGCCGAAGCCGGACCTCACCTCCTGAAGTGCATTCCTCGCTACGTAAGCACCTCGGGGATCCGCAACTGGACGCCGAAGTGTTCGAACAGCGGGAACGTGAGCCCGAACTGGTTGATGGATCACGACCGGCCGCCCGGCGATGGCGGTGTGGGCCAGCCGCCGCCGGTAGCGGCCGTGCACCCGTGCCGACTCGATGCCACCCCGAGCCCATTCATCCTCACGGACGAGCCGGAACCAGGCTACCCCGCCGGGTCGACGACACCATCGACATCAAGACGATCCACGCTTCGGCCAAGAACGACAGAAGGTCAGCTCGGCGGCGGACCTCTTCATGGATGTCAACCGTGTCACTCAGGGCGAGGCACGATCTCCCAGATGCGTACGCCGCCGGCCCCATCGCCGGCCGCACCGAACGTATGCCCGTGCGACTGGGTCACGGCGACGCAGGTGACCGCTCCGGCGAGCCCGTTGACGCGATCCGTCAGGTCACGGCCGGTGGCGGCGTCGAACAGGACCACCGCATTGTCCGCAGCGACCAGGAGAACATCCCGGCCACGTGCCCTGGCGAAGACGAGCTGCTGGTTCCAGCCGGCATCGGGCCGGGAGTCTATCCCGATCTCTCCGGTGGCCATGTCGCGCAGATAGACGTCCCCCGCTTCCTCGGGCCAGACGCCCTCGCCTTCGTTCTTCTCCGCGTCGACCCCGTGCGCGGCAGTCAGCCGGCCCTCGACCACGCCGAAGGCGCCGTGCCCGCCGTCGTCGCTGGTCAGCATCGGTGGAAACAGCGGAGCGGCAGCGGCCACGTCCCACACGGTGATCTGCTGCGTGTCGTCATCGGCGGCCGGGAAGAGGTCGTCGTGCGGGGCTTCGACGGTCATCGCCACCAGCCGTCCGTCATGGACGGTGATGTCGAGCAGTTGCGCTCCGCCCGGCTGGTACAGAGCGGCCCGTCCCGGTAGGGGCATCGTGGTGTGCGACTCACCGGTTGCGACGTCCCACACGCACAGGTGCTGGTCGATGACTGCCGCGACCAGGGTGTGGCCGTCCATCTCGGCCGTGGCCAGCCGACCCGGTTCGGACTCGGACCGGCTGAAGGGCTCACCGACGGGCTCACCGCTCACCGCGTCCCACCGGCGCACCAGGCCTTCACCGCTGGTGATCAGAACGTTGCCTGCCAGGGCCAGCCCGTCGACGGTCCCGGATCGGATGATCGGCCCGATGTCGGCACCAGTGGACGCGTCCCAGAAGCGGATCGTGCCGTCCTCGCTGCCGGAGGCGAAGACCGGAAGGCCGCCGCGCACACCACCGGCGACCGAGGTGACCGAGTCGGTGTGCCCCACACCGCTGAGGAAGTCGATCATCCACATGCGCGGCGGACCCCACGTCTCGGCGGACAGCACGACGGGCCGGTCCCGCCACTGGGTGATGGCCAGCGCGGTGACACGGCCGGTGTGGCCGTGCCACAAAGCGCCGAGCGCCTCGCCGGTGGCGACATCCCACAAGCGGACGGAGCCGTTGTCACCGCCGGTGGCCAACAGCGAATGGCCGTCCATCTCACGGTACGCGACCGCGGTGACGGCGGCGGTCAGCGCGCCCGTTTCCCGGTCGTACTGCCCGTCGCGCCGCATCAACTCCTCACCGGTGACCGTGTCCCACACGCGGAACCCACGGCCCTCGACCGCGGCGGCAACCGGTCGGTCCGCCGGGTCCTCCGGCATGGTGACACGGGTGAAGGGGCGTCCAGCGTTGATGTCGTAGAGCATGTCCGGGTCACCGGAGAGCACCGCCAGGGTGCGACCGGACCGCCGGGCCCAGCCGTTGAACGAGCGGACCGGCCCACCGTAGTAAGGCGACCGGGCATCGGTCACCGCCAGCGCACCGGATCTGCCGGCGGTCGCCGTCACGAGCCGGCCGTCGTGCGGCAGGACGGCGGCGACGGTGGCAGTATCCGGCAGCGACACCCGCCGTGATCCGCCTGCTCCCGGTAACCACAGTTCGGCCCGGGCCGAACCGTCCTTGACGAACCACGTCACGGCCGCGGCCAGGCGGTTGTCCCACTCAGCGAGAGCCAGGCCGCCGAGCGAAGGCTCGACGCCCTCGATCTGCTCCGCGTGCCACAACGCACCCAAGGTGATCTCGGCGGCTGCCGTCACATCCCACGCCCGTACGGGAGTCGCCGGCCCCGCCCTCCACACCAGCGAGACGACCAGAACCCGACCCCGGGACACCACAGCCCCTACCAGTGAACCGTGAGCGGCGAAGGGCTCACCGTAGGGTTCGCCGGTCAGCGCATCGCGCATCTGCCAGGTTTCCCCATCGCCGGCCACGACCAGGAGCCGTCCCCGATGGTGGACGAACGCGTACCCACCGAAACCGTGCTCCGTGATCACCGTGCCCTCAACCGGATCCCAGACCCGGACCTCTTCCGTGCAACACGCCCCAGCTACCTCCCGCGCATCGACCACACCGGCGGCCACCGCCCGTATTTGTTCCGGCGCCTGGGCCGGGGGACCGGCCGGCTCCCCCGTCCGGGCGTCCCGTACCACCAGCACACCCCTGTTCGTGGACGTGACCATCAGTGTGCGTCCCGCCCCCGCGGCGAGCGCCAGCAGGCGCAGGCTATCGGCGCCGTGCAGCACGGACCGGTCCGGCAGCAGCGCCCCGCTGTCCAGGTCGATGAACCGCACCGGCAGCGACTCCCGGTCGACGCCGGCGAAGACCACCACCTCCCGGCCGTTAGCCACGGCCGGTGTGATCGACGCCGGCCAAAGCGAACCCAGCGAAGTACGCAGAATCCGGTGCGGTGGTTGCGCTTCGTCAACTACCCAGCCGGCTCGCTCAGACATGTCCATCTCCCATGACGATCGACTCCGCCATTCATAGCCGACCGGCGCGAGCCTCGGCCGGCGGCTCGACCGCGGCGGGGCGGTAGAGTGCGAGGATCGCTTGGCCCCACCGCCGAAGTCGTGGCCGACCAGGTCGACCGGCGTACCGATGCGGGCCAGTTCGTCGGCCAGTCGCGGTAGCCCTCGAGGTTCGGTGCAAAGCCGGCGGGCAGGGGTTCACCGAAGCCGGGTGGGCTGAGCGGGATGACGTCACGGTGGCCGAGCACCGCGAGTTCGCCCAGCAGCGGTTCCCATGGCTGAGGTCTCAGGTACTCCGTGACCGGGGAACTCGGTGGCGAGCGCGTTGAGGTGAGGGAGCTTCTGGGCGCGGGTCACATCGCGCACCGTGCCGCGCACGACATAGCCGTGCTGGAGCAACTCCTGAATGACGTGTCCCGCTATGAAACCTGAGGCACCAGTGACCAAGACCGTCGGCAACTGTTCAACCATCTATGAACTCCTCATATTTTAGTTCCGGTCGGAACGGAACAGAAGTGTATCACTTACGGTCCGCCCGGTACAGATGGCTATGATCGGTGGGGTGGACATGACGCAGGGGCGACGGATCGGCCGGCCGCGGGAGTTCGATGCAGACGAGGTACTCGACCGCGCCATGGTCGTTTTCTGGGAGCAGGGTTACGACGCCGTCAGCCTGACCGACCTGACCCGCGCCATGGGCATCGGCAAAACCAGCATGTACGGGGCTTTCGGCAACAAGGAACAGCTGTTCCGGGTGGTCCTGGAGCGCTACGCCGACGGCCCAGGCTCCTACGGGACCCGCGCACTGCAAGAGCCCCGCGCTCGCCAGGTCGGTGAGGCCTACCTTTCCGGCGCAGTCCTGGCGTCCACCCGGCCAGACTGCCCAAGGGGATGTCTTGGCGTGATGGGCTTCCTTTCCGCCGGCCGTCTCGGGCAAGAGGCTCGCGACGCGTTGAACGCCTGGCGCGACAAGCAACGCCTCGGCCTCCGCGATCGTTTCCGGCAGGCGGTCGACGAAGGCGATCTGCCCAGCGACTGCGATCCGGATTCACTGGCCGTCTACCTGATGACCCTGGCCAACGGCATTGCCGTCCAGGCTGCGGGTGGCGCTGATCACGCAGACCTACAGCTGGCGGTCGGCGCCGCGATGCGCAACTGGCCGTCTGTCTGACGGCCCCGTCACCTCGAACGCGCGATCAACGAAGCGGTCACCACTGAACCTTCAGGTCGACGAACGGGACGTCGGACCCGGCTGTCAGAGACGGGTCGCGGTCCGGACGAGGTCGGCGACGGCCCGGTTCCGGCTCCGTGGCGGCCAGGCGATGACGGTGGTGATGCGGGGAGCGTCAACGAGAGGAACCGCCACGACGTCCTCGTGCAGCTGGGCCCGGCAGGAGTTGGGGGCGATCATCATGGTACGGCCGAGCGCGATCAGCTGCAGAAGTTGTGCGTGGTTCCGCACCTCGGGGCCGGGGCCTACGGGGAAGGTGCCGTCCGGCCGGGGCCAGCGGGGCGCAGGCAGGCCGGCGAGTTCCCTGACATCCGCCACGCCCAGATGCGGACGGCTGGTGAGGGGATGCCCGGCGGGCAGGACGGCGATCTGGCCCTCGGTGAGCAGTTCCTCGGTGTCGAAGCCGGTGACCTCGTCGATGGGTGGATGCAGGATGGCGAGGTCGGCGTGACCGTTGCGCAGCAGTCCGGTCTGTTCCCCCGGCCCGCAGAGCATCACGTCGACGTGGATCGAACCGGGCTCGGCGGCGTAGGCGTGCAACAGCTTGGCGAGCAACTCGCTGGAGGCGCCGGCTTTGATCGCCAAAACGACGCTGGGCCGGCCGGTGGCGGAGAGGACGGCACGCCGGGTACGGTGCTCGGCTGCCTCCAGCGCCTCCAGCGCTGCTTGCCCCTCGTGCAGGAGCGTCGCGCCGGCTTCGGTGAGCGCCACCGGCCGGCTGTCCCGTTGCAGCAGAGCGGCACCGAGCCGGCGTTCGAGCTGGATGATCGTGCGCGACAGCGGCGGCTGCGCGATGCCCAAGCGCTGCGCGGCCCGGCCGAAGTGCAGTTCCTCGGCGACGGCGATGAAGTACCGCAGTTCCCGGCTGTCCATCGGCCCAGCGTAGATCCGTCTGCGCCACGACGGCATACCTTCTGGGTATGGCGTGTGACCGAGCCGGTCTTGGACCCCGGACAAGCGCGGCCCGCACGATCGGACCATGAACATCGCCATTCTCGGCACTGGCAAGGTCGGGTCAGCCCTCGGAGTGCGCTTGGCTTCCTCGGGCCATCAGGTCGTGTACGGATCCCGAGATCCCTCCGCGGCATCCGGGAGGACCGACCGGCGCACGGCCGTGGCGTCCGCCGACGTGGTCGTCACCGCCATTCCCGGCACGGCCGTGCTCACCACCCTGGACGAGATCGGGGAGGACGTCCTCGGCGACAAGATCGTGCTGGACCCGTCGGCCGCACTGACCGAGCAGCGGACGATGGCCTCGTACGGCGACAGTATTGCCCATCAGGTGCAGGAGCGTTTCCAGCGGGCCCGGGTCGTCAAGGCGCTCAACACGATGAATCACACGATCATGGTCGACCCGTGGGCCTCGCTGCCGCAGGCCACCGTCTTCGTCAGCGGGGACGACCAGGCGGCCAAGCGTACGGTGAGCGGTTTGCTCGTGGATCTGGGCTGGCCCCAGGACTGGATTCTCGATCTGGGCGACATCGGCACCGCGCTGGCCACCGAGCACGCCGCACCGTTGTTCTTTGCCACCGCCATGGCGCTGCACACTCTCACCTTCAACATTTCCGTCTCCCGGAGCAGCGAATGAGCAGCAGGCAACAGCCCCTCGGTACTGGTTTCACCGCCGCCTCCACCGTCGACGACGTCCTCGCCGGCATCGATCTCACCGGCCGCAACGTCGTGGTTACCGCCGGGCACACCGGCCTCGGTGCCGTGGTCACCCGCGCTCTGGCCGCGGCAGGCGCGTCGGTGACCGTCGGCGCCCGCGACCCGCAGCGCGCCGTCACCACGCTGGGCGAGATCAAGGGCGTCGAGATCGCCCCGCTCGACCTGCTCGACCCGGCCTCCGTCACGGCGTTCGCCGAGCGGTGGACCGGCACCGGCGGTGCTTACCCTCGATCCCCGCGGCTACGAGGCAGAGTTCGCGACGAACTTCCTCGGCCACTTCCAGCTCACCCGCGACCTGTATCCGGCGTTGCGTGCCGCGCACGGCGCCCGGGTGGTCAACGTGTCCTCCGGCGCACACCGGTTCGCCGGCATACAGTGGGACGACGTCAACCTGCGCGACAACTACCACGCCGGTCTCGCGTACGCCCAATCCAAAGCCGCCGTCGTGCTGCTGGCCGTCGAGGTCGACCGCCGCTGGGCCGATGACGGCATCCACGGGTACGCGGTACATCCCGGCGTGGTGGTCGGCACGAGCCTCAACAGTGCAGTCGGCAACGACGCGCTGCGCGCCATGGGCCTGATCGACGACGCCGGCAATCCCATCATCGATCCCGCCGTCGGCAAGAAGACCCCGCAGCAGGGTACGAGCACCATCGCGTTCGCGGCGGCCACCAGCCCCCTGCTCGACGACATCGGCGGCGTCTACCTCAAGGACAACGACATCTCGCCGGTCAACGACGAACAGGCCCCGGTCACCGCCGACAGCATCCCCTCCGAGGTCGCCTCGCACGCCATCGACCCCGGATCGGCCCGGCGGCTCTGGGAACTTGCCAAAACCATGCTCGCGAAGAACGGAAATCAGCAGTGACCAAGCGCTTCACCGCATCCGCCGGCCTGCCCGTCAACGCGGCCGAGCCCGTCATCACCTACAGTCCGGTGACCCTGCAGGTTCCGGGACGCCCGGTTCCGCTCGAAGTCAAGGTCTCCGTACCCGCCACAGGCGCAGACCTGCCCGTCATCCTGTTCTCCCACGGGCACGGGATGTCGAACTTCCTATCCTCACTACGCGGCTACGGGCCCTTGGTGGACTTCTGGGCCGCTCACGGCTTCGTCGTCCTGCAACCCACGCATCTCGACTTCACCGGTCTGGGCCTGCGCGACAACGGCACCGAGGACGCGCCCCTGTTCTGGCGCTCCCGCGTCGAGGACATGCACTTCGTCCTCGACCACCTCGACGAGATCGAACAGACCGTTCCCGGGCTCGCCGGACGCGTGAACTGGACGAAGATCGCCGCCGTCGGGCACTCACTCGGTGGCCACACCGTGAGCATGCTCGCCGGCATGACCGTCGCCAACCGCGTGGACGGCACCACGCTCGACCGGCGCGACGAGCGCATCCTGGCCAGCGTGATCATGGCAGGACCGGGAGCCGGAGAGGACCTCGCCGGCTTCGCCGCCGAGCACTACCCGGACCTGGCCGGCACCACCTTCGACACCATGACCGGGCAGGCGCTCATCGTGGTCGGCGACAAGGACCACAATGCCATGTTCACCAACCGCAAGGACTGGCGCGCGGACCCCTACCACCGCAGCCCTGGCCACAACAAGACACTAATCACCGTCTTCGCCGCCGAGCACATGCTCGGCGGCGTCTCCGGCTACGACGCCGGCGAGACCACGGACGAGAGTCCCGAACGGGTCGCCGCGATCCGCGCCATGATCTGGGCCTACCTCCGCAGCGCCCTCGTACCCGGCGACCGCGCCTGGGACCTGGCAGTGCAGGACCTGGGCGCCCAGCAAGCTCCGTTCGCCAAGATCGACACGAGAACCGCGCAGTGACGAGCCCCGTCGCTCGGCGGCGGCCGGGACCGCCTCGACGACGGACGACACTCGCGCCGTGCGAGCAAAGTAGGAGGGCTCCTTGACCTCGTAGAATATTGCAGTGAGTCACTCGTCGGATCCCCGCACCGCACGTAGCCGGAAAGTGATCCTCACCGCAGCGCGGCAGCTGCTGATCGGCGAGGGCCCAGGGGCCATCACGCATCAACGGGTCGCCCAAGAGGCAGGCGTGGGACGGGCCACCGTCTACCGGCATTGGCCGCGCCCCGAGCAGCTGCTGCTGGACGTCATGTCCGGCGGTGATCTGCCGCTGTTCAAGGATCCGCCGACGCCGGTCCGGCCCTGGTTGCACCAGCAGTTGCGGCAGATGGCGGACGAACTCGCCGCTCCGGCGGTCGCGGCGTTGTCGCTCACGCTGATGCAGTCGGCGGTGTGGGACGCAGAGATCGCCCAGCGGCGCGACGCATCGGTCCGGACGATCACTGAACGGCTGGATGTTGCCGTACGTTCCGCGGCCGCGACCGGGGAACTGGAGACCGACGCCTGCGCAGACGACCTGACCTCCATGCTGATCGGGCCGATCGTCTACCGCGCGACCATGCAGATGCGCGCGGTCACCGACGAGCTCATCGACCGGGCTATCGACAGCGTCGGCGTCTGGCGCCGTTGAGCCCTGGGTCGTGCGTCACCTTCAGGCGACCGTGACGACCACGATGACGAACCCCACGTGCGCAACCATCGCCAGCACGCGGACCCAGTCGGTGCGCCGCAGCCGTTCGATCTCCCGCGTCTCGGCGGTCCGGCGGATACGCAGCTGGATCGGAATCTGGATGAGCGCGGCCGACGCCCACGAGACGGCCAGCACAGCCATGCTCGCCCATAGCGGCCACGCCGGGATGCCATCCGGCGCGACGGCCAGCAGAACGATCAACAAGGCGGTGAGCAAGACCTTCGGAAGCACGTAGACGACCCCGCTGCCGTGGCCCTGCGCGGTTTGCACAGCCCGGAACTCGCCGCGCGCGACGGCCGGCCAGCCGGAGAAGACGGCGAAGTGTTCCATGAGGCAACCGGCGAGGCAGTATGCGGACAGCATCGCGTAGATCAGCAGCCAGCTGTCGGTAGTCACGGTGATTCTCCTCAGAAGACGGCGACGGTCCGGCCGCCGTATGCCGGGCTCTCGACCTCGGCGATCATGGCGGCGGCGACGTCCGCGCGGGAAACCTTGGGCGGCATGAACCGCCACGATCGGTCGAGTTCGTCCACCGGCGTCACCGTGGCCCGGCCTGTCGCCGCCCCGCCGGTGAGGATCACGGGATGGAAGATCGTGCAGTTCGGGCCCGACACGACCTCGTCAGCGGCCGCCTTGTCGGCGAATCCGGCCCCCAGCACACGACGCTGGATGAATGCGTAGAGCGGCCCGGCGCGGCGATGCGATGCTCCGATGCCGAACGAGCCCATCCAGGCCACGCGGGACGGCATGGCGTCGGTGATCGCGCGGGCCCCGGCGCTGAGCGTGCCCGTCGGCCCCTTTCCCCGGCTGCCGAGCGCGCTGACGACCGCGTCAGCATCACGGCACGCCGCAGCGACCCGGCCCGGCTCGTGTACGTCCGCTTGCCTGACCTCGAGGCCGACGTCAACCGCATCAGACAAGGCCTCGGGCCGCCGCGCGAGCGCCACAACGTGATGGCCGTGCCGGCGTGCGATGGCCAGAACCTGCCGGCCGGTAGCGCCGGTAGCGCCTAGAACAACGATGCGCATGATCCCTCTTTCTGAGACAGGATGTCTCAGAGATGCTGGCACGGCATCCGTTCCGAGTCAAGAAGTCTCACAAGTGCGCGATCGCCACTCCGAACACCCACGACCGCCCGAAGGGCGTACAGGTCCATCGACCACAGCCCGACGGTGCGCTGCACCGGCACGATGGAGGGTCGGTCCGCAAGAACACCCGCCGCCGCACCGTCGAGTACTCCATCGGCTGGCCGTTCGGTGAGCCGGAACGTGCCGCGATCACCGCCCTGCCCGTATCGGCGTCAACCGAGCAAGTCCGCAACGCGTCGTACCAACCGTGATCGGCACGCGATGCCGTTGGTGGCGGCAAACACGCGTCGTGGCCTGAGCCGGGCCGCCGTCCACATAGCGGATCACGACAAGACACCCCGGTACGCAGCGCCTGATCGCCGACCCGGGCTGCCCCGTCCAACCCTGAAACGATCGTCGCAGCTACATGAGCAGAAGTTCCTCGCGAAGAACGGTCATGTAGTTGGAGATCAACTCGGGCCTCGGACACAAACCAGTACCTGATCGATCGAGGTCAGCCTCCTCATCTCAGTTTGGGGAGGCTTCTTTCTGGCCGGCGCGCTGAACGCAGCGGCTGTTGGTTGCCATCTGCTCGTGGTGAGACGCCGGGCTGGTGCCGGCGTCTCACGGGTCACAGCGGATTCGTTTTGTGGTCAGGCCGGGCGCAGGCTGATCAGATCCGGTACTCCGTACCGAGACGAAGGTTGATGTCCAGGCCCGCGTGGGTGTAGTAGTTCAAAATGCTGAACAGGGCGAAGACCAGTCCGCTGCCGAACCAGAGCCACCGCGCGGCGGTGAGCAGCCAGCCCGGACGCAGGCGGCTCAGCGGTGCCAGGATGGCACCGAGGCCGGCAGCCAGGTAGAGCAGCACGAAGAAGGTGTTCTCCACCAGTGGATAGCCGTTGAGCAGCCCGGTGATGGGTTCGGCGGCCGGCGCGCCGCCGACGATCTCGAACCGTGCGATGGCGGCGGCACAGGCGATCAGGACGCCGCCGAGTCCGATGACGACCACGGCGACCGGGGTGAGGTCCACCTGTTGCAGACCGGCGAGGTCGCCACGCAGGTGCCAGAGGTAGACCGCTGCGGCGAGCAGCAAGACGCCCAGGATCAGGCACGGCTCGCCGAAGATGAAGTTGAGCGGCGGGTTGACGGTCAACGGCCAGGTGGTCGCCATCAGCGCGCCCAGCGGCGCGAGGACCAGGCCGAGCGCGCCGAATACCACCGCCCACAGCCGCGGGTCGAAGGTGCCACCGGCTGGTTCCACCGCCACCGACCGGTCCTGCGCTGGATCGGGATCCGCGCTGTCGACAGCCGGCAGGGCGGCTGCGGCGGCACGCCGCAGCAGCAGCGACACGAGGATCAATGCCAGCCCGGCGACCACTCCCATGGACGTGTTGTAGAGAATCACGTGCCCTCCCTCATGTGGTGTCGACCCTTGCCTGGGATCGGTGCCGTGTCGTCGGCATCCGCCCGTCACCATGACCGCGGCCGCCGCTGCCTGGGCAGCGGCACTGCGCGGTCGGATCCGCCCGGTCGTCCGCAACCGCGACGGCGAGCGATTCCGTGCTGCCCGCGCTGCCGTCGCCGGCTGTCGGCGCGTCGCGGTCCGGGAGTCGCTCGTCGAGTTCGGCAATCTGGCCCCAGGTGGCACCGGCTGGAGCGGATCCGCGTGGCGATTCATCCGTGACCACAGTGGTCGCCGGTCCGCGTCGCATCCAACCAATGGTCAGCCTGACTGTAACCACATAGCCACTTTACGTAGCGAAACCCTGTTGGCGCTAGGGGTTTGACCGGGCCATCTTGATCATCCATAGTGACGTTTGCCGGAACGTCAGGTGACCTGCCGGCGACTCGGCGTCGGGGCGGCAGCACCAGATACATTGGACAGAATGCCACGCCATGAGCCACATATCTCCCACCGACCGCCGACCCGCCCGCGCCAGGGCCGAAGCAGGCTGTCCTATCGATACAGCCCACACCGGACGGCAAGAAGACCGCCATGCGACTTCGAGCGATGATCACTACCGACTCCGCGCTTTCGGCCGCCACCGCGACGGCCGTCGTCGTCGGCCTGAGCCAGTCCCCGGCAGCCTGGGACCTGGCCGGCCACAGTTGGTCCAACTGATGCCGGCCGCCGCTTCCGCGCCTTACCGGTCCCCGGTCCAGGCCGCTTCCAGGATGGTGGTCAGGCTCGCGGTGTCGGTCGGGCCCGGATGGTTCTGGATCAAGCGGGTGACGCCACTGGCCATCTCCGCGAAGCGGGGCAGGTCGGCACGGGCCACGCCGATGTCCGCCAAGGTGGGAGGGATGCCGATGTCGGCAAGGAGCCCGTTGAGCCAGGTGAGGAACGCATCTGCGGCCTCGGCCTCCGAGGCGTCGGTCACGTCGAGCCCGCAAACCCCGGCGAGGATGGCCAGCCGGTCGGCGATGGCATACCTGGCCGCGTCCAGCGCGTAGGGCAGTAGCAGCCCGACGCCCAGGCCGTGCGGCGTGTGGGTGGCTGCGCCGATGGGGTATTGGAGGGCATGCGGGGCCGCGTTGCCTGCGTGGGAGAACGCGAGCCCGGCTAGCACGGACCCATAGGACATGTCCGCGCGCGCGTCCTTGTCGCCTCCGTCCCGGACCGCACGACGCAAGCTACGGGCGATCCGCTCCGCAGCCAGGAGCGCGTAGTGGTCGGTGACCGGGTTGCGACCGAGGAACACCTGCTCCACCGGGTCGCGCGGTCCGTGGGCCCGGGGTCGCGCGGTGTAGCTCTCCACCGCATGACAAAACGCGTCGATGCCCGAGTGGGCGGTGACGGTCGCAGGGCAGGTGTAGGTGAGTTCGGGGTCGACGATGGCGAAGTCGGGCACGATGTGGACGCTGGAAACCCCCACCTTCAGCTCGCGGTCCGGGTCGGTCAACACCGATACGGGTGTGAGCTCGGAGCCGGTGCCGGACGTCGTCGGGACCGCGACGAGCGGAATCGTCGGCCCCGGCACCTTCGACTCGCCGTAGAAATCGCGCGGCGTCCCACCGTGGCGCCGGATGACGCCGACGATCTTGGCGAGGTCGATCACCGTGCCACCCCCGATGGCGAGGATCACGTCGGCGTCCACCTCCGCGGCGACCGAGACGGCCAGGGCGACATCGGCGAGCGGCACGTCTGAAGTGGCGTCGGCGAACACCTCGACGATCTCGACCTTCTCCCGCACGGCGGCGACGATCTCGGCCACGCCCGGCTGTCCCAGTAGAACCTGGTCGGTCACGATGAGGACTCGCGAGCCACTCTCGGCCACCACTCGTGGGATGTTCTGCGCGACCCCTTCGCCCACTATCAGCTGGCGTGGTCCGCGGACGGTCTCAAGCATGTCAGTGCCTCTCCGAACGTCGGCGGTGACTAGCTGGGCGGGACGTCCAGCTCATCTGCGAGACCGGGACGGCGTCGGCGAGGCTGGCCGCCAGGTACGCCCGGAGCAGCCGGTCGGTCACGGTAGGTCGATCGCCGCGTAGGTGAGGTCGAGGTACTCGAGGATGCCCTCGTGCGACCCCTCCCTGCCGATCCCGGACTGCTTCACGCCTCCGAACGGAGCTGACGGGTCCGAGATCAGCCCACGGTTGATGCCCAGCATCCCCGTCTCCAGCCCTTCGGTGAACCGCAGCGCCCGCTGCAGGTCACGGGTGAAGATGTATCCGACCAGGCCGTGCTCGGTGTCGTTGGCCTTTGCCATCACCTCGTCATCGGACGTGAACGAGATGATCGGCGCCACCGGACCGAAGATCTCCGCCGCCAGCATCCGCGCGTCCTCGGGCACGTCGACGACAACCGTAGGCGGATAGAAGTGGCCCGGGCCATCCGGACGCTCGCCGCCCACCAAGACACGGGCGCCGCGATCGACCGCGTCGGCGACCAGCTCGTCGATCTTGGCGACCGAGGCCTCGTCGATCAACGCCCCGACGTCCACACCCTCGTCGAGACCATGGCCCACCGAGAGCGCGCCCATCCGCTCGGCGAAGCGCGCCGTGAACTCCTCGCGCACCGGCTCCTCGACGTAGATCCGGTTGGCCGCGATACAGGACTCCCCGATGTTGCGCATCTTGGCCACCATGGCACCGTCGAGCGCGACGTCCAGATCCGCGTCGGCACACACGATCAACGCCGCGTTGCCGCCCAGTTCCATGGAGGTGCGCAGCACGTTGTCCGCCGCCTGTCGGAGCAGCACGCGCCCGACCTCGGTCGACCCGGTGAACGAAAGCTTGCGGGTCCGACGGTCGGCTAGCAGTGCGGAGACCACTTTGCCGGCACGTTTGGTTGTCACCACGTTGACGACGCCCAGGGGTACGCCGACCTCCTCCATGATGCGGGCCAGGAACAGCATGGTGAGTGGCGTCTGAGCTGCTGGCTTGGTGAGCGTCGTGCAGCCCGCCGCCAGCGCGGGAGCGATTTTGCGGGCACCCATGGCCAACGGAAAGTTCCAGGGCGTCACGAAGACGCACGGTCCGACCGGCTTCGGTACGGTGAGGATGCGATATCCACCTGCGGGAGCGGTGCTGTAGCGCCCCTCGACGCGCACCGCCTCCTCGGCGAACCAGCGGAAGAACTCGGCGCCGTAAACCACCTCGGCCCGAGCCTCGGCGAGCGGCTTGCCCATCTCGAGCGTTATCAGCCGGGCGACCTCCTCGGATCGCTCGGTCAGTGCCCGGTACGTCGCGGTCAACAGCTCTGACCGTTTCCGCGGTGGGGTCGCCGCCCACTGCGTCATCGCCTTGCTCGCCATGTCCAGAGCGGCGAGGCCGTCGACGACGTCGGCGTCCGCCACCTCGGCGATGGTCTTGCCGGTGGCCGGGTCCTCGACGGAGAAGGTGGCACCGCTTGCAGCGTCGCGCCAGGCGTCGCCGATCCGGAGCCGCCGGTGCTCGGGGGCCAGGACGTTCATCGGGTCACTCATTGCGTCGCCTCCTGCGAGCTTCTGGTGATGTCGAGCGTGACCTCGGCGATCGCGTCCGACACGGCTACCTTCCCGCCTCGGACAGCGACAGCCCGGTAGCCGCGTCGAACAGGTGCGCACGGTCCAGGTCGACCGTGACGACCAGGCGCTCGCCCGGCGTACCGGTGACGGTGGGTCGCGCCTTGATCTTGAGGATCTTCGTCCCCACTCGGACGTCGACCACGGTGCGGTCACCGAGCGGTTCGAGTCCGTAGAGCTCCCCCGGCAACGACGCGTCCCCACGCTGCTCGACGGACAGATCCTCGGCGCGCAGGCCCAGTAGCAGCGCACGACCGTCCTCAGCGGTGGTCCAGCGGGGCCTCGGCAGCGTCCAGCCTTCCGCACCAACCAGACGATCTCCCTCGGCGCGGCAGGCGAGCAGGCTGATCGGCGGGCTCCCGACAAATCCCGCGACCCACTGGTTGGCTGGCCGCTCGTACACCTCGGTCGGCGTTCCGACCTGTTGCACCTTCCCCTCCTTGAGGACCGCGACATGGTCGGCCATGGACAAGGCCTCGACCTGGTCGTTGGTCACGTAGACGAAGGTTGCGCCGAGGCTGCGGTGGATGCGGGTGAGCTCGGTGCGCATCTCGACGCGGAGCTTGAGGTCGAGGTTCGTCAGTGGCTCGTCCATGAGAAACGCGCGCGGGCGACGGACCAGCGCCCGGGCCAGGGCGACACGCTGCATCTCACCGCCCGACAACTGCGCGGGCCGACGCTGCAGCAGACGTTCGATGTGCAGCAGGCTCGACATCTGCTCGACGGCAGCGGCGATCTCGGTCGGAGAACAGCGGCGTGCCCGCAGCGGCGAAGCGATGTTCTCGTACGCCGTGTGTCGCGGGTAGAGGGCGTAGCTCTGGAACACCATGGCCAGGTCGCGTGCGGCCGGGGTGTCACCGGTCGCGTCCCTCCCGTCCAGATGCACCGACCCGGCGTCGAGCTTCTCAAGGCCGGCGATCGCTCGCAGGGTCGTCGTCTTGCCTGCCCCGGATGGTCCGAGCACGACGAAGAACGAGCCCTCCGGCACATCCAGCGTCACCCCGTCCAGGGCTCGGACTTTGCCGAAGGACTTGCACAGCCCGTTCACTGCCACGGTTCCCATCAGGCCACCAGCTCTTCCGTGCTCACGTCGTAGACCGCCGGGGTCCCGCCGATATGCCGCAGCCCGACCGATGCGTCAGCGGCGAAACGGACAGTCGGTGGCATCCGAACCCGGACGTCACGCTGGCCGCTGTGGTCGACCACGTAGATGATCTCGTCGCCCAGCCACTCCGCCGAGACCACCCGGGCCGGGACCGAACGGTCCGCACCTGGTTCGGTGACTTCCAGCGCCTCCGGCCGGACGCCGGCGACCAGGCGACGGTCGCGCGGCGGGCCCGGCGGTGGCGGGAGAACCAGTCCGCCCTGACTGCACAGCTTCCCGTCGACCAGTTCCACCTCGATCAGGTTCATCGGCGGGGAGCCGATGAACGCGGCGCAGAAGAGACTCGCCGGACGGTCGTAGACTTCCAGCGGCGTGCCGATCTGCTCGACGCGGCCCTTGTTGAGGATGGCGATTCGGTGACCGAGCGACATCGCCTCGACCTGGTCGTGGGTGACGTAGACCATCGTCGCCCCCAACTCCCCCTGCAGGTGCTTGATCTCCGTACGCATGTCCGCCCTCAGCTCCGCGTCCAGGTTGGTGAGAGGTTCGTCCATGAGGAACGCACGTGGTCGTCGGACCAGGGCGCGAGCGAGCGCGACGCGCTGCTGCTCCCCGCCGGACAGTTGGCGCGGTCGCCGGTCCAGGAGTGGACCAAGCCGCATCAGCCGGGCGGCCTCGTCGACCCGCTCGCGCACCTGCGGCTTGGGCAGTCCCTCGGCCCGCAGTGGGAACGCCAGGTTGTCGCGGGTTCTCAGATGCGGGTAGAGAGCGTAGAACTGGAACACCATGGCGATGTCGCGCTCGGCGGGCGGCAGGTCGTTGACCAGCGTGTCGCCGATAAGGATGTCGCCCGTCGTCTGCCTCTCCAGGCCGGCTATGGCCCGCAACGTGGTCGTCTTGCCGCAGCCCGAAGGGCCGAGCATCACGAACAGCTCGCCGTCGCCGATGGACAGATCCACGTGATCAACCGCGACCGTCCCGTCCGGGTAGCGCTTGTGCAGTGCGGTCACCTCGATACCCGCCATCAGCGTCGCACCGCCCCGAGCGTCACACCGGCGACGAGGTGCTTGCGCACCAGGTAGGCGAAGACGAGCACCGGCAGGGCGAACACCACGGAGGCAGCGGCCACCAGACCCCAGTCCACGGTGGTGCCACCGATGAGGCCCGCGATGGCGGGTGGGGCCGTACGCACGTCGTCGCTGGAGGTGAGGAAGATGGCGAACACGAACTCGTTCCAGGAGAAGATGAGCGCGAAGACCGCCGTCGCGGCGATGCCGGGCACGAGCAGGGGAAGGGTGAATCGCCGGAACGCCTGCAACCTGGTGTAGCCGTCGAGCATGGCGGCATCCTCGTACTCCGCGGGTACCTCGTCGACGAACCCCTTCATCATCCAGATGGTGAACGGGAGGTTGAACGCGGCGTAGATGAGGATCAGTCCGAGCTTGGTGTCGATGAGTCCGACCTGGCGGTACATGAGGAAGATCGGGACAACGACCACCACGGGCGGCATGAAGCGGGTGGACAGGATGAAGAAGAGTTGGTCCTTCTTGGCCTTCACGGCGAAGCGGGAGTAGGCCCACGCTGCCGGAACCCCCAGCACGGTGGCCAGCACCGTGGAGACCCCGGCGACCACGATGGAGTTGAGGAACGCGACGGACAAGGCTGAGCGACCGCCGGCGGAGCCGACGAACACGTCCTTGAAGTGGTCCATAGTGACTGTGAAGCCAAGAAACTTGGCTGGGATGGCGTAGACGTCCCGATTTTCCTTGATGGACGTCTCGATCATCCACAGCACCGGAAAGAGCATCACGACGGCCAGCGCGGTCAGCAGCACGACCTCCAGCACGGAGCGGCCTCGGCCGCCGAGGCGGCGCGCTGGGGGCGGGTTGTCCCGGGCAGAGCCTGAGGACACGGCCTCGTCGACGGAGACGGCCATCAGTCCTCCTTGAGCTTGTTCAGGTAGCGCAGGTAGAGCTGCGTGAGGATGATGACGACGAGGACCATGAGGATCCCGTATGCCGAGGCGGTCCCGGTGTTGAAGCCCAGGAACGCGACCTTGTAGACGTGGAACGACAACGTCTCGGTGGAGACGCCCGGACCTCCGCTCGTGAGGATGTAGACGAGGTCGAACAGCCGAAACGCCTCGATGGCCCTGAACAACACCGCGATGAGGAGCAGCGGCCACACCAGCGGAAGAGTGATATGGCGGAACCGGAACCACTCGGACGCCCGGTCGATCGAGGCGGCCTCGTACAGGTACTTGGGGACTGCGGTAAGGCCCGCAAGCGCGATGAGCATGATGAACGGCGTCCACTGCCAGGTGTCGACCAGGATGAGGGAGAACAGTGCGGTTCGCTGCTGGGTCAGCCACTCCACCTGCCCCAGGCCGAGCGAGCCGAGCATGCTGTTGATCACGCCGAACTGCGTGTCGAGCATGAATCGCCAGAACAGCCCGACCACGACCGGCGACAGCATCATCGGAACCAGGAACAGAGTAGTCAGCAGTCCTCGCCCGTGCGTGCGCCGTGAGATCAGGTACGCGATGGCGAAACCGAGCACGGTCTGCAGGGTGACCGCACCGAACACGTAGATCAACGTCGTCAAGGCCCTCTGGTGGACCTGCGACGACGTCAGGACGGCGGTGTAGTTCCCGAACCAGATGAAATGGGCGGGCCCCCCGCGGGTGGCCGAGTAGTCGGTGAACGACAGGTACAACGCCCACAGCAACGGGAACACCGACATCGCGAGCAGCAGCAGCAGGGCTGGGGCGATGAAGGCCACGGCGAGCCCGCGGTCACTCAGCCGGCGGGACCACCCCGGTGCAGGTGGCGTCGCAGACGTCACCTGCACCGGGCGGTCGGTCGTCAGAGGGGCGGCGTCACTCACAGTCCGCCGCCACCCTTACGGCCGCTGGAGTCGAGCACGCTCTGCTGCTCCCTGGCGATGTCGTCGAGCGCCTCCTTCGGCGTCTTCACTCCGTTGAGCGCCGCGTTCACGTTGGTGTTCTCGATGTCGACGAGACGCGCGTACTCAGGCACGTTCCACATGTCCCGCATCCGTGGAACCGAGTCGGTGTACACCTGGTTGAACGGCTGGGCGTCGAGGAACTCGGGCGACTGCAGCGCGTCCGTGCGCGATGGCACACCACCGGCCGAGGCCCACTTCTTCTGGATCTCAGCCTGCTCGAACCACTTCATGAAGTTCAGGGCCTCCGCCTGGTGCGCCTCGGAGGCGTAGGCCGACACGTGCATCCCCATGCCGCCGAGGGGCACCAGATCCGTCTTCTGGGTCGGCAGGGTGGCAAACCCCAGCTTGTCGAGAATCTCCTCGCGCGTGGTGCCGAGCGTCGACTGCTCCGGGTCGAGCAGGCCACCGCTCGCGGCGATCCAGTTGAACGCGATGCATGCCTTGCCCTGGGCGACCGCCGCGTTCACCTCGTCGATGAACCAGTTGCCGGAGCCCTTGGCGGTCAGCGGCTTCATCTTGTTGACCAGGACGTCCATCGCCTCGTGCCCCGCCTCGTCGTTGAGGACGCCGTCGATCTTGCGCTCCTTGGCGTTCCAGAGGTTGCCGCCGTAGACGCCGTTGACCGTGTTGTACGTGACGGCCGCGGCGTCGGAGCCGTTGGCCTGGTGGAAAGCCAGCCCGCTGACACCAGGGTTGTCCGCCTGGCACTTCTCGGCGACCGAGATCATCTGATCCCAGGTCTCCGGTGGCTCGTCGCCGATCAGATCCTTGCGGTAGATCATCGTCCAGGTGTCGCCGAGCAGTGGCAGGCCGTACAGGCTGGCGTTCTCGTCGCGTTGGCCGGTCTCGGCCTGGGGAAACTGGCCGTAGGCCGCCAGGAGGTACGGGTCGTAGGCCTCGACGTCGATGTTCTCGTTGACGAAGTCGGTGATGTCGAGAATGTTGCCGTTCGTCACGGCCTCGCCGATGTGTTGCGAGTCCAGGATCGCGATGTCGAAGTCGGTCTTGCGCGCGGCGAACTGGGTGAACATCGCGTCGTGCCAGTTCGCGTTCGGCACGGTGTTGACCTTGATGGTCACGTTCGGCCGCTCGGTTGTGTACTCCGCGTTCGCGAAGGCTTCCAGCGCGTGGGCGGGGGGCCAGTCGAACCAGATGAAGCTGAGGGTCAACGGGTCCTCGGTGAGCGTCGGGATGGTCGCCGGCGCCTTCGGGGCGCCCCCCTGCCCGCCGTCGTCCTGGCCGCCGCCGCAGGCCGCCACCATCGTGGCGACCAGCACGGCCGCCGCCGCCATCCGCGCCTTTCGCCCGGTGAAGGTTATTTGTCCGATACGCGTCTGATATCGCATCTTAGTGCCTGCTTTCTGGGTAGGGACTTCTTTGAGCCCTGCCGCATGCTTCGCCAAGCAGTCGCTGCGTTGTACAGGCGTGTCACCGTGCTGTCGCGGGGGACGACCCGCAGACCGGCGTCACGAGTACGCCGCGACGTACCGGGGTCATGCAGCCGAGAAGTCCTTCGGTCCTGGTGCGGCCCGGTGGCGAACCGAGCAGGGCGCCGAGCATGCTCATGGAAGCTTCAGGTGATCGAAGTAGAGCGCTGGCAGGCGGTTCGGCGATGGTGCAGGATTGCCAGCCTCCGTCACCGTTCCTATACGATTCGGGTGGACGGCGTCAGCATGCAGCAGCGTTGCGACCGATGTCAACAGGTTCGCGGAGACGCGAGAAGGGACCTCACGTCACGATGGACGACGAAGCGATGATCGCGCGGGGCCGTGGGGCCATGACGGGCGGAGCGCCGCCGGAACGATCTCGCGGCCGGCTTGCCGACGAGGTGTACGACACGCTGCTCGGACAGCTGATGTCGCTACGGATCGAGCCTGGCTCCCGCGTCACGATCGACGTACTGGCGCGAGAGCTGGGGGTCTCGCAGACGCCGATTCGAGACGCCCTGAACCGCATGGAGGCCGAGGGTCTGGTCGTGCGTGTGCCCCACGCCGGCTACCGCATTCCACCTCAAATCACCCGGCACCGATTCGAGGACATGCTCGAGATCCGCCTGCTCCTCGAGCCGGCAGCGGCGCGCAGATCCGCCGAGCGCGCATCCTCAGAGCAGGTGGTCGGTCTGCAACGGATGCTGGAGGAGATGGCAGAGCTGGAGGGGGGTAGCGGGCGCATGGCCTACGGTGCCTTCGGGCTGCGCGACGCCGCTTTTCACGATCTCATCGCCCTGAGCGCGGGGAACCAGGTCATCCGCGAAGCGCTCGCTCGCCTGCACACGCACGTGCACCTGTTCCGGCTTCTCCATGACACCCAGGTCACTCACCTGGCCATGGCCGAGCACGAAGAAGTTCTGGCCGCGATCGCCGCGCGTGACCCCGACGCCGCCGCCTACGCCATGCGTCGCCACATCCTGCTGTCCGGCGAGCGGTTCCGACGACTGTTCGACGAGGCCAAGGACGCGGACGGGATGGCGGTGAAGGCTTGACGGGCGGGCCGGGCCGGGGAATGCTAGCTCAAATCGGATCGGATCGTATTTGATCTACCTCACCCGCCCCCAGATGCGAGGAGAAGCAGGTGCCCAGAGCACTGCTCCTGACCGGCGACGCCGCCGAGGAGCTCGACACCATGTATCCCTACTACCGCGTACAGGAGGGCGGCTGGGACGTTGACGTCTCGTCACGGACGATGCGTGACGTACAGCTGGTCATCCACGAGTTCGACCCCAACTCCGACGCCTACGTGGAGAAGAATGGCCGGAAGCTGCCGGTCGACGTGCCCTGGGCGGAGGTCGACGTCGAGCGCTACGACGCCCTCATCATCCCCGGGGGACGTGCCCCCGAGTGGATCCGGGTCGACGCCGACGTCAGGCGCATCACCGAGCACTTCTTCGCGCGTGACCTCCCGATCGCGCTGGTGTGCCACGGCGCGCAGGTGCCAGCGGTGTACGGGCTGCTCAAGGGTCGAAGGACGGCGTGCTTCCCGCCCATCACCGGGGACATGGAGAACGCGGGCGCGACGGTCGTCGACGCTCCCGACGTCGTGGACGGCAACCTCGTCTCCTGCCGCGGATGGCCCGACATGCCGCAGTTCGGCAGGGCGATGATGGAGCTCTTCTCGAAGTCCGTCAAGCCCGCGTCGGCATGAGCACGCCTGGCCCGCACCGGTGACGGCACTTCGGACCGTCACCGTCGACGGCTCCCCCGTCCACGTCCTGGAGAGCGGCTCCGGGCCCGCAGTGCTGATGCTGCACGGCTCCGGACCCGGCACGACCGGGTCCGGAGCCTGGGCAACAACGTCGCAGGCGCTGGGCACATCCTGGCACCTGGTGGCTCCTGACCAGGCGGGGTTCGGCCGTACACCCATCCCGGCGGGCTCCCGAGGTGGGCTCCGGCTGTGGACGGAGCAGGCCGCCGGCCTGATGGATACTCTCGGTATCGAGTCATACTCCGTGGTGGGTCACTCCATGGGCGGTGCCGTGGCGCTGGCATTGGCGGCCACGCGCCCCCAGCGGGTCACCCATGTCGTGGCAGTTTCGACGATGGGCGCCCCTGGGGCGCCGCTGTCCGCCGAGCTCGACGCTATCTGGGCCGCCCCCGCCGGCCCGCTCGGGGCACGAGACATGCTGAGTCGCCTCGTCCTCGACCAAGCGCTCGTGACCGAGTCGGCCGTCGCTGCCCGTGCGGCTGCGATGCGAGCGGGTGCGGCCGCATTCGCGTCGTTGTTCCCCCCACCTAGGGCGCGGTGGGCCGACGAGCTCACCCTCTCGGCGCAGACGCTGGCCGAGGTCCACGCGCCCGTGCTGCTCGTCCACGGCGCCGAGGACCGGGTCACCCCGCTCGCGACGGCAGCCCTGCCCCTGCTCGAACACCTGGCCGATGTCCGTCTGCACGTGCTCGGCCGATGCGGGCACGTGCCGGCGATCGAGCACCCGCTCGAGTTCAGGCAACTGCTGTCGTGCTTCCTCCGGCGCGACCGCTATCACTAACTTGCTGCGGCAGGACCGCAGCCCGCGTCGAGTGCCGAAGAAGAGTTTCGGTGACGCACCTGGCCGGATGAGCAGCCCGGGTACGTCCTGTGACAGCCGCGAGGTGGTCCACCGTCCGATACCTACGCAGCCGGTTCCAGTTTCGCCGAACGGGCACCGGCATATCGGTCGACGGCCCACAGCAGAGGGCCACTGAGCCCGGTGGTGATCAACGCCATGATGATCAGCGCCAGGAACAGACCGGGAGCAAGGATGCCCGCGCTGTAGCCGGCCTGGAGAACGGCGATCTCCGTGAGGCCACGCGTGTTCATCAGTGCCGCCAGCTTGAGACTCGCGAGTCGCGACTGCGCACCCAGGCGGGCACCCGCATAACTGCCCGCCAGCTTCGAGACGATCGCAAGGACGGTGGCGATGACGATCGCCTCCCAGGAGACGACGTTCGGCACGCCGGCCGCCAGCGCCGCTCCGGTGAGGGTGAACTTGACTTCCTCCCCGCCCTAAGGGACGGGGATTCCCTGGGTCGCCCCAGGGGGTTCCTGTTTCACCGACGACCGCCCCGTCCGAGAGGAGGACTCCCGGTGAGGTCTTACACCGCCTCCACAGGCAATCACGGAGAGCCCCTCCGCGAGAATGTTGCGGGCCGCGTTCACGTCCCGGTCATGGGCCTGCCCGCACCGGCAGGTCCACGACCGGACCGCCAACGGCATCCGCTCGGCCAGTACGCCACACGCGGAGCACAGTCGGGTCGACGGGAACCAGCGGTCCACGACCACCAGATCGCGGCCGTACCAGTCGGTCTTGTAGGTCAGCATGCTGCGGAACCGCCGCCAGCCCGCATCCGAGACGGCGCGGGCCAGACTGTGATTGGCCATCATGTTGCGGACGGTCAGGTCCTCGATCACGATCGTTTGGTTTTCACGAACGAGCCGAGTGGTCAACTTGTGCAGGTGATCGCGGCGGCGGTCGGCGATCCGGGCATGAACCCGGGCCACCGCCAACCGGGCCTTGGCCCGGTTCGCCGAACCTCGGGCCTTGCGCGCGAGGTTCCGCTGGGCCCGGGCCAGCCGATCGCGGTCGCGGCGTTCGTGCTTCGGGTTGGGGATCTTCTCCCCGGTGGACAGGGTGAACAGGCTGTCGAGGCCGGCGTCGACCCCCACCACGGCACCCGACGCCGGGGCCGGTTCGATCCGGTCGTCGCAGAGCAGGGACACGAACCAGCGGCCCGCCGGGTCCTGCGACACGGTCACCGTCGACGGCGCCGCACCCTCCGGCAACGGTCGGGACCAGACGATGTCCAACGGATCGGACATCTTCGCCAGGGTCAGCCGACCGTCGCGCCACCGGAACGCGCTGGCGGTGTACTCCGCCGACCGACGCGACCGCTTCCTCGACTTGAACGTCGGATACCGGGCCCGTCTGGCCCAGAAGTTGGTGAACGCGGTCTGCAGGTGCCGCAGCGCCTGCTGCAGAGGGACGCAGGAGACGTCGTTGAGGAACGCGAGGTCGTCGGTCTTCTTCCACGCGGTGAGCATCGCCGACGTCGCGTTGTAGGTGATCCGTTGCCGGTGTTGGGTCCACGCCTCGGTGCGGGCGGCCAGGGCCATGTTGTAGACCAGCCGGACACAGCCGAACGTCCGGGCGAGCTCGGCGGCCTGCCCGGGGGTGGGGTAGAAGCGGTACCTGAACGCCCGCTTCACGGTCCGGGACACAGTCCACAGTCTAGCGATTCGGTCGTGAGCCGTGGGGTTGCGTGTGGGGTGGACGCCGATCCGCCTTGGCGGCGGATCGGCTTTGCCTGCCCTGCTCCGCAGGGGTTCCGTTTCCTCCCCGGCCTGAAGGCCGGAGTATCCACGGAAGGACTCTGATGACCGGGAGCAGCAGGCGGCCGAGCCGGCCCAGTTGGTGGCTCACCCGCGCCCAGGCCCCGTCGCCGGGAAGGGCGAAGCCCACCAGGACAGCCCCGAAGATCTCGGTGAGACCGAGCCCTCTGGTGGTCTGCGAAGCGGCATAGGCGATGACAGCGACCAAGATCATGGCCGCGTACGGGTACCGGCTCGCCAGCGTTTCGAGTGCCTTGGTCCGGGCGATCCACCGGACCGCCAGCACCGCTGGAATACCGCAGAGGAGTACGGTCACCGCTTTGACGGCACCATCCTGTCCGGTGGCGAGACCGATAGCGACGGCCAGCACCACCCAGGTGACAGCGTCGATGGCCACGGCTGAGGTCATGGCGAGCCGGCCGATCCTGGTGTTCTCCATCCGCCGGTCCCGCAGGATGCCCGCGAGCACCGGGACCGCCGTGACCGCCAGCGAGACAGCCAGCATCAGTGTCAACGCCGCAGGCGACGCCTCTCTCTCCCCGTTACCTTTTTGATCGTCCCCAGCCGGGGACGGCTCGGTCGCCCGGCTCGGTATGACTGAATGCCCCTGTCGTACGCATGATCCGGGGGGTGTTGTCGCCGAGCCGGGTGGCGTCGGCGGACCGCTGATAGGGACCCGGCCACCCCGTCCGTGGGGTAGGTCTCTCCGTAACGTGGATGCCGGCAGTCCGACGCTATGACCGGCGGCCGAGCCAGGCCATCGCCGTGAGGAGGCAAGCTGTGCACGACGGGTTCGGCGTCTTCATCGGACTCGACGTCGGCAAGGAAGGACACCACGCGGTCGCGTTGAACCGCGACGGCAAACGGCTGCACGACGCGACCCTGCCCAACACCGAAGCCGGGCTGCGGAAACTGTTCGACAAACTCGCCCGGCACGGCCGGATCCTGGCCGTGGTCGACCAGCCCGCCTCAATCGGCGCGCTACCCGTCGCGGTCGCCCGCGCCTGCGGCCACCAGGTGGCCTACCTACCCGGTCTGGTCATGCGCCGGCTGGCCGACCTGCACCCCGGCACCGCGAAGACCGACGCCCGCGACGCGTACGTCATCGCCGACGCCGCCCGTACCCTGCCTCACACCCTGCGTCGGGTCGACACCGGCGATGAGGCCCTGGCAGAGCTGGAGGTGATGGTCGGCTATGACGACGACCTCGCCGGCGAGGTCACCCGCGTGGGCAACCGCATCCGGGGCCTGCTCACCCAGATCCACCCACCCCTGGAACGTGTTCTGGGACCGAAACTGCAGCACCCCGCCGTCCTGGAGGCCATCTCGCGGTGCGGCGGACCCACCGGGCTACGCAGGGCCGGCCGGGCGAAACTCACCGAGATCGTCAAGGCCCGCGCGCCACGCATGGGTGCCCGCCTGGTCGAACAGATCTTCACCGCGCTCGACGCGCAGACCGTCGTGGTCCCCGGCACCACCGCCGCCGAAACCGTCCTTCCCCGACTCGCCGACAGCCTGCGTGACCTGCTGCGCCAACGCGACCAGGTCGCCGAACAGGTCGAGGGGATGCTTGATGCGCACCCTCTCGCCCCGGTCCTGACCTCGATGCCCGGCATCGGCGTCAGGACCGCGGCCCGCATTCTGCTCGAAGTCGGCGACGGCAGCTCGTTCCCCACCGCCGGCCACCTGGCCGCCTACGCCGGTCTGGCCCCGGTCACCCGCCGCTCCGGCACCAGCATCCGTGGTGAACACCCGCCCAAGGGCGGCAACAAGCAGCTGAAACGCGCGTTCTTCCTGTCCGCGTTCGCCGCCCTGGCAGACCCGCTCAGCCGCGCCTACTACGACCGCAAACGCGCTGAGGGCAAGAAGCACAACGCCGCCCTTATCTGCCTCGCCCGCCGCCGCGTCGACGTCCTCCACGCCATGCTCCGCACCCAACGGCCATACCAGCCCACACCGGCGGACGAACCCCGCCTCGCTGCTTGACACAACCCATAGGGACACCCCCCCCCACAGGTCGGCGCCGCCCACCGTCAACACCCAGGCCGCGAGCAGTACGCCGGACACCATGGCCGGTAGGGTGGACCCCGCCGACAACCAGGCCACGGCTCGACCGGAGAGCCGTTCGCCACCCTGCCGAATGCCATGGGCGACGCTCACCAGAAACAGGGCGAGACCGAAGTGCCCCAGAAACTCGAGCACCTCCCGCCCCTGCGGTCTCCGGCGCGCCCCAGCCCACCTGTGACGCCCAGCAACAGGCAGACGGTGATCTCAAGGACGATCTCCGGCTGCTTGAGCCTCCCCGCCAGCCAGCGCCCCACCGCCGCCGTAACCAGCACGCCGGCCAGAACGAGCGCCAGCGTGCCGGCTATGAGCGCGTCCAACCGCGCCTCCCTATCGGAGCGTCGACTGTTTCCGACTCACTTCTCAGCGCCCGGACGCGAGGGCCGACCGCCACTTCTCGGCCGCGGTCAACGGGACGGGTGCGGGGCGTTCGACCGCCGTCGTCAGCTCGACCCGCCGGCCCTCGGCAGCCGACCGGAGCAGGGCGGTCATGATGTCGAGTACGTGCAGCCCCATCTCACCGCTGGCCCGTGGTGGGCGCATCTCGTCGGACCGGACCAGGTCGATCAGGCCGACCCCACGGGAGGCGGCGACGTAGCCCGCCTGCGGTTCGAGGGAGCGCCAGCCGGGGCCGTCCAGCGCGAGGTGGCGGACCTCGCCGTCGAAGGTGTTCGGATCGGGTACGGCGAGGGTGCCGTCCTCCCCCTGCACCTCGATCGGCGCGGCCGTGGTCGCGACACCGTCGAAGCTGGTCGTGAGGGTGGTCAGGGCGCCGCCCGCGTGTTCCAGCACCCCGGTCACGTGGGTCGGCACCTCGACCGGGATCCGCTGCCCGAGGCGGGGGCCCGAGCCGATGACCCGGACATCGCGCAGTTGGCTGGCCGCCCCGATCACCGCACGGACCGGCCCGAGCAGGTGGACCAGCGCCGAGATGTAGTACGGCCCCATGTCCATGAGCGGGCCGCCGCCCGGTGCGTAGTAGAAGTCGGGGTCAGGGTGCCAGCGCTCATGTCCCGGGGTGACCATGACGGCCGACGCGCAGAGCGGGCGCCCGATCAGTCCACCGTCGATCGCCGCCCGGGCGGTCTGCGTACCGGTGCCCAGGACGGTGTCCGGCGCGCAACCGACGCGGACTCCAGCCGACGCCGCCCGGTCGATGATCGACCGGCCCTGCGGAAACGTGACGGTGAGCGGCTTCTCGACGTAGACGTTGCGGCCGGCGTCGATCGCCGCGCCGCATATCTCGGCGTGCGCCGCCGGGATCGTGAGGTTGAGCACCGTCGCCACGTCGGGGTGATGGAGCAGTCGCTCGACGCTCACCGCCTCGGCACCGGGAATCGCGGCGGCGGCTGCGACGGCTCGGGCCGCGTCCAGGTCGGCCACCGCGACGACCCGCACCGTGGGGTGGTTGGCGAGCGTGTTCAGGTACGCCCGGGAGATGACCCCGAGACCTACGACGCCGACGCCGTGCGGGTCGCCCACACCATCCCCCTCTCGATGACGGTTCGGACACCCGGGTGCTCCAGCACGTCGAGGCTGTGTCCCGGAGTCGTCACGACGATCCGCCCGGCCCCCCAGTTTCGGGTCCAGATCGCCGGCGAGGTGACCGGCCGGTGCCACGGGTGCCATGCCTGCCTCGGATGGGTGGTGGTGGCCAGCACGTCGATCAGGTCGTCGTGCAGCACCCAGTACTGCTCGGTGACCAGGTCGAAGTCGGCGATCCCGGCGGTGATCGGATGTTCCCGACCGAGGTCGGTGATGGTGACCGAGTGGGGCAGGAAGTTGTCCTTCTCCGTGCCGCTGCGTTCACACGGCTCGATGCCCGGGTGGGTGACGAACTGGCCGCCCACCAGGTGCAGGTAGTCCGAGCAGGCGCGGAACGAGTCGACGATGCCGCCGTGCCAGCCGGTGAGGCCCGTCCCGGCCGCGATCGCCGAAGCCAGACCTGCCACCTGCTCCCCGGTGATCTGCGACATCGTCACGCACTGCACGATAAGGTCGGTGCCGGCCAGTTCGGTGGCGTCGGCGTAGATTTCCGTCGACCCTTCCACCCGTACCGTGTATCCGCCGCGTTCGAGGAACGGGATGAACAGCTCCGTCGCCTCGACCGGCCGGTGCCCTTCCCACCCGCCTCGGACCACAAGGGCTCTCCGCAGCGCCACGCCTGACTCCCTCCCCCGGTCCGTCGCCTGCTGGCCTCCGCTGCCGCCGGCCGACGCCCGCAGCTTCCGATCATCGACAACCGTACCCGATCAGGGCCGACCGGACCCGCGGCGCGAACTCCCAATCGGCGCGCTCAACCCGACCTCGGCGCTGCTGGTCCAACGGCAGCACCCAGTCACTGGACCAGGTGGCTGCCGGACGGCGTCAGGGCCATGTTCGCCGAGCGGAGTCGGTCACTCGCAGCAGAACCGACACGACGAGCCTGCGGGTACGCCACCGTCTTCCTTGGTTCCACGCGGAACCGGTTACTGACGCTTCGGTTGCCCCAGTGGGGCGCAGCGAGTGCCTACTGGCTGGGGACGGTCATGTCGAAGTCGATGATGACCTCTGAACGACCAACCCAGACCAACCTCGCCTCACGGAAGACGTCGCCGCTCGGATGCCAACGGCTAAGACCAAAGCCGCAGTCGCAGCGCAGTTTGATTGCCTGACCGGGCAGCACTTGCAACTGGTAGGTGTCACCGACGTAATCCACACCAGAGACGTCACCGGTAACCGCGTTGAAGGCAATCACCGGGCTGTAGCTGGGCAGTTCGTCGACCACAACGTTGCCGCGCACCACGGTCGCGCCGCGCAACGGCTGGTCCAATGTGCTGCTGCCGCCCGCCCGCACCGGCACCGTCCGGGCAAGTCGGGCGTTACCGACCCCGCCGGACCACTGGGTCGCGATCTGCGGACCGGAGAACTGTAGCGCCCAGTCGTACGGTCCGAGCCTACCGACCGTGTAGCGGCCGACGGCGTCAGTGATCGCCACATCCGGGGTGTACTTCGGATGCGGCACCATGGGGACCAGCCCGACGTACACGCCGGCCACCGGCCGGCCGGTGGCTGCGGCAGTGACGGTGCCGGTGATCTCGCCCGGCGGATCGAGTCGGATCTGTGGCGCGGAGGTCACGGCACCGGCCCGGACCCGGATCACGGCGGCACGATGCCGTTGCCCGGTGCCACCATGCGTCCCGACCCATTGCAGCCCGTGCCGCTGCTCGTCGTACGGCGGGCTGACGAAGAGCTGGTAGCGGCCCGGTTCGACACCGTCCGCGAGGAGTGTGCCGTCCGCAGCAGCACAGTGACTACCCCGGCCGAGCTGCAGGTCGCCGAGATCGATCAAGGTGTACCGGTCGCGTTCCATCGGCACGAATCGGACGCACGCGCGGGCGGGCAGGCCGGTGACGGCGTCGCGAACGGTGGTGCTCACCACTCCCGATTCGGCCGTAGCGCCCCGGTCAGGGGCCTGGTCCGCAGCAGACACGGTGGACGCGCCGGTGGCGAACACGGGTGACACGAGCAGCAGGACGGCGAACCGGAGACCGGACCGGGTCAACAATCCGTACATGATGGACTCCTAGTCACGATGGCGCCCGACCGTACCCGCTGCCACCAGAAGCGCATTGTCGGATCTAGGAACGAGTTCACCATCCACAACAACCGACACAACGCCTCGGCGGACCGTCGCGAAGTGACCTTCGGGCACGCCTGGACCATCGAGTGCGACCTCTACTTGAAATACGGCCACCCGTACAGGAATGAAACCACCAGCCAGAAAAGATCATTTATAGTTAATTGACAGCGGTTATCTCCATACTGACGTCCACCCATCACGCAAAAGTGCCCGATGCCACACCGCCGGTTGCGATCACGCCATGGAGGCAAGCGATTACAAGTGATAGACTTTCGTGAATCAGCTGGATTTTCTCATTATTGGCCGTAGCGCCTCGTCGGACCGCCGCGAAGGAGTGGTCAAGACCATTCACTCCCATGGAATGACGCGTCAATGACACCGCAGAAGAACCGGAGTGACTACCGGAGGTAACAGCGTGCGTGTAGAAATACTGGGGCCCCTTCGCGTCGGCTACCACGGGCAGCACTTCCGCCTACCGGGGCGCCGCAGCCAGGTGATCATGGCGCTCCTCGCGCTGGAGGCCAACCGCGTCGTACCGATGGATCGGCTCATCGACGCGGTGTGGGAGGACACGCCTCCGTCGACCGCGCGCGGCCAGGTGCAGATCTGTCTGTCGACCCTGCGCCGGGCCTTTACCGGTCGTGACCTGGCCAGCCCTTTCGAAACGCACCGCTGCGGATATCTGCTCCGGGTCGCCGACGGTCAACTCGACGTCGACGTGTTCGGCCGGCTTATCGCCGAGGCACGCTCCATCGCGTCCGTCGGTGACCTGGCCGCCGCCGCCGAACGGCTGCGTGCGGCTCTGGCGCTGTGGACCGGTCCCGCCCTGGCCGGCCTGCCGGGGCGGATTCTCGAGGCAGGCCGGAAACGGCTGGAGGAGTTACGTACCGCCGCGATCGAGGAGCGGATCCGGCTCGATCTGGCCTTGGGCCGCCACGAAGAGGTGGTCAGTGAGCTGATCTGGCTCATCGAACGCCATCGGCTACGCGAGCGGCTGTACGCACTTCTGATGCTGGCGTTGTACCGCTCGGGCCGGCAGGCGGAGGCGCTGAACATCTACCACGCCGCGCGGACTGCGTTCGTCGACCTGCTCGGCATCGAGCCGGGCGACGAGTTGCGCCGCCTCGAACAGGGAATTCTCCGTGGCGAGTCCGACCTCGAACTACCCACGCACCGCGCCGATACCCGCCGGACGTACCAGCCGGCGGCACCGCGCCCCACGCCACACCAGCTACCGACGGACACAGCAGACTTCGTCGGCCGCCAGGACGAGGTCACCGCCGCCTGCAACGCGCTGGCTCCAGGCAGGGCCGACGGACGGGCGGTACCGGTGGTCAGTGTCACCGGCCGTGCCGGCATCGGAAAATCCGCCCTGGCCCTGCACGTGGCACACCGCATGCTTCCCGGCTACCCGGACGGGCAGCTCTACGCGTCGCTCGACCCGGCGCACGGCCGTACGGAGCAGGTCCTGCGGCGCTTCCTCCGCGCGCTCGGCGTGGACCGGGCCGACATCCCAGCGGAGATCGACGAGCAGACCCAGCTGTACCGGAGCCGACTCGCGGGTCAGCGGATCCTCGTCGTACTCGACGGCGTCACCGACGAGTCGCAGGTCCAGCCGCTGCTACCCGGTAGCGGCACCTGCGGCGTGCTCGTCACCAGCCGATCCGCGTTGGTGGGCCTGCCCGGCGCGCACCGGGTCCGGCCCCGGCTGCTCAGTCCGGCCGACGGGCTGCGGCTGCTCGCCAAGATCGTCGGTCACCGGCGGGTGGACACCGAGGCGGACGCGGCGGACGCTCTCGTCACCTTCTGTGGCGGACTGCCCCTCGCCCTGCGTATCGCCGGTGCCCGGCTGACCGCGCGGGAGCACTGGGGCATCGGTCAACTCGTGGCGCGGATGCGTGACGACACGCGGCTGCTCGACGAGCTGGAGCACGGACCGCTCAGTGTGCGGGCGAGCCTGGCGGGTAGCTACCGGGCCCTGCCCGACGGCCCCCGCCGGCTGCTGCGCCGGCTCGCGCTGCTGGACTGCGCTCAGCTCCCGGCCTGGGTCGCGGCGGCGCTGCTGGACACCGACCCGAACGTCGCCGAGGACCTGCTCGAACAGTTGACCGACGCGCAACTGGTGGACGCGGATCGCGCGCCGGGTGGCGGCCAGCCGCTGTACCGGTTGCCGGCGCTGGTCCGCGTGTTCGCCGCGGAACGGGCCGATGTCGAGGACACCGCAGTCATCCGGGAGCAGTCGCTGCGCCGGGTCTGGGCCACCTGCCTGTACCTGTCCGGTACGGCGAGCCAACCGACGGAGGGAGCCGGCACGGACATGCCGTCGCCGACGGTGACCGACGCGGTGGTGGACCGGCTGCGCGCCGATCCGATCAGCTGGCTGGCGGCCGAACTGCCCACCCTGATGGCCGCGGTGCACCAGGCCGCCCGGCTCGGCTGGCAGGGCCCGGCCGGTGACGACGTCACCGGTACGCCGCGTACGGCCAGCGGTTAGCCGCACCCGGTATCCGGCGACTATCGATCGGGCATCGACCACTTTCGCTGGGTCGCCGGTCAGTCTCCGCGACCGCCGAGCGGGACAGCGAAGCGATATTCCATCGAAGTCGGTGACTGTTTTGCTGGCCGCATGGCCCTCACCGTCTCCGTGGTCATCCCCAACTACAACTACGCCAAGACCCTCGACGCCTGCCTGAGCTCGGTGTACGGGCAGACGTACCCGCCGCACGAGGTCATCGTCGTCGACGACCACAGCACGGACGGTTCGCGGGAGATCGCCGCGCGGTTCCCATGCCGGACCGTCGTCCACCCGGACAACCGGGGCGTCTCCGCCGCCCGCAACACCGGAGCCGCCCTCGCCACCGGCGACGTGCTGTTCTTCCTCGACTCCGACGAGGCGCTGGAGCCCGACGCCATCGCCAACGCGGTAGCGATCCTGCGCGACGATCCGGCGGTCGGCTGCGTGCACGGGGTCATCGCACCGGAGCCGCTGGTCGACGACGGGCCGGTCGAGTGGTACCGCACGCTGCACGCGTACTGGTGGCGACGGCGGCACGCCGGCCCGGTCCGGACCGCCTTCTTCGCCCAGGCGGCGATCCGCCGCTCGGTGTTCGACGAGGTCGGGCCGTTCGACGAGGAGCTGCGCGACTCCGAGGACCTGGAGTACAGCGACCGGCTCGCCCCGCGTACCCGGATCGTGCTCAGCGAACGCGTCGTCGCCCGGCACGACGAGGTCGCCCGGCTCGGTCCGCTGCTGGCCGAGCAGTTCCGCCGCTCCCAGTTGCTCGCCCGGACCGTGCTGGCGGCCCGCCGCGAGGGCCGCGCCAGTCTGACCGCGAACCGGCCCGCCGGGATCCTCGCCGTGGCGGGGGCGCTGGGCATGCTCCCGCTGGCCCTGGTCCATCCGGCTTTCGCCCTCGGTTCGGCGCTGCTGGTCGCCGTCTTCGCGGTCTGTGACATCGGGCTGCTGCGGTTCGTCGCCCGCCACCGTGGTCGGCGGTTCCTGCCGTTCTTCCTCGGGGTGCATCTGCTGCTGCACGTCGCGCTGGTCGCCGGGGCGGTGCTGGGCTGCGTACGGCTGCTGCTCGGCCACCGGCCGACGCGCTGGCTCACCCCGCTGGTGCTGGTCTCCGCCGTGGTCGCGCTCGGCTTCACGGTACGCGCCGCCGGCACCGCACCGCTGGTGGCGCTGAGCCGCCCGGCCGGCCTGCCGCTGCTGCTGGCGGCGACCGCCACGAACCTGGCCGGGCTGCTGATCGGCATGGTGGCGTGGCGGGTCCTGGTCCCGGTCCGCGGCCTCCCGGCGGCCCGGATCTTCTTCCTCGGCCAGCTCGGCAAGTACCTGCCCGGACGGGTCTGGGGCGTGGTCACCCACGTGGACCTGGGCCGGCAGGCCGGGGCACCCGCCGAACGCATGATCACCGCCTACCTGGTCAGCATCGGGCTCACCATCCTCGCCGGGGCCGGGGTGGGACTGCTCGCCGCGCCGGGGCCCTGGATCCTGCTGCCCCTGGTCGGATTCGTCGCCCTGCTGGTCCGCCCGGCGCTGCTCGACCGGCCCGTCGCCCTGGTCGCCCGGCTCGTCCGACGCCCGGTCACCCCGCTGCCGCGAGCGGCGGTCCGCGCCGCGCTGGCGCTGGCGCTGCTGTCCTGGCTCGTCTCCGGCCTGCACCTGTGGGCGCTGGCGGTGGCGCTCGGCGCGCCGGCCGACCGCTCGGCTGCGGTCGCCGTCGGCGCGTTCGCGCTGGCCACCGTGGCCGGCAGCCTGTCGATCGTCGCACCCGACGGCTGGGGTGTCCGCGAGTTCGCGCTCGCCGCCGCGCTGGCCACCGTCCTGCCCTGGGGGGTGGCCGGCACGGTCGCCCTGGCCAGCCGGTTGGTCTGCGTCGTCGTCGAGATCGGCACCTCCCTCGCCGTACTCGGCCTGGCCCGTTTCCTGCATCGAGGAGAGTCTCATGTCCACGCTGTTCACCCTTGACGACGCCGAGCGACTCGGCGTCGGCGAGGTCCACGACCTGTACCGACGGCACGTGAACAAGTCCCAGGTGTCGCTGATGACCTCGTTCGGGTTCGGCCGCGAACTGGTCGACCGCGCCGAGGGCGCCTACCTCTACCAGCGTGACGGCCGCCGGATCCTCGACATCACCGGCGGGGTCGGCGTGCTCAACCACGGTCACAACCACCCGCGGATCCTGGCCGCCCGACGACGGTACACCGACCGGCACCGGATGGAGGTGCACAAGACCTACTTCTCTCCGTACCTGGCCGCGCTGTCCCACAACCTCGCCCAACTGCTCCCCGGCGACCTGAACATGTCGTTCCTGCCGAACTCCGGCGCCGAGGCGGTGGAGGGGGCGGTCAAGCTCGCGTACAAGTACCACGACGGGCGCCGCGCGACGGTGCTGCGCGCCGACATCAGCTTCCACGGCAAGCTGCTGGGCTCCGGCGGCCTGACCGGGCAGAGCCAGTACGCCTTCCCCACCATCCCCGGTATCGACACCTTCACCTACGGCGATCTGGAGTCGGTGCGCGCCGCCGTCGCCCGCCACCGGGGCGACGTCTACGCCATCCTCATCGAGCCGTTCAGCGCGTCGACGATCCGCTGGTGCTCGGCCGAGTTCCTCTACGGCCTACGCCAGCTCTGCACCGAGCAGGACATCGTCCTGATCTTCGACGAGATCTACACCGGCTGGGGCAAGACCGGCAGCCTGTTCTACTTCATGCGTCACGAAGGGCTGATCCCCGACGTGCTGACCACGTCGAAGTCGTTCGGTGGCGGCAAGTCGTCGATCTCCGCGTTCGTCGCCCGGGAACCGCTGTACCGCAAGGCCTACGACAACCTCGGCGACGCGTTGCTGCAGAGCACCAGCACCACCTACTACGGCTTCGGCGAGGAGTGCGCCACCGCGCTGGAGGCGGTCAACGTCGCGGTCGGCGACGACTACCCGGCCCTGGCCCGCGACCTGGAACGGGTCCTGCGTCCCGGCCTGGCGCGGATCGCCAAGCAGTACCCGGACATCGTCAGCCAGGTGGCCGGCGCCGGTGCGCTGTGGGGGGTCTTCATCGACGGCGGCCCACGGATCCTCGACCTCGTCGCCAAGCTGGCCCCCGGCGGCATCGCCAAGGACCCACGGTTCAGGACGAAGCTGGTCACCTGCGCCGTGATCAACGCGCTCTATCACGACCACGACGTGTTCGCCTACTACACCCTCAACGGCCGCAACCCGCTGATCTTCGCACCGAGTCTGGTGACCGTGCCGGCGGACGTCGAACGCGCCGTGGACAGCCTGGACCGCACCCTCGCCCAGGGGCTCGGCCGGCTGGTCACCCGGTTCGTCCGGGAGAAGGTGAGCACGCTGTGGTGAGCCGGACCGTCGTCGTCACCGGAGCCGCCGGCATGCTCGGCTCCCACCTGGCCGCCCGGCTGCGCGCCGACGGTCACCACGTCCGTGGCGTCGATCTGCGCCCCGGGGTCGACGTCGCGGTCTCCGGCGACGTGCGGGATCCGGCCGCGATGTCCCGGGCGGTGGCGGGTGCCGACGCCGTCGTGCACTGCGCGTCGGCGCTGCCCAGCTACCCGGTCGCCGAGATCCGGTCGATCGTCGTCGATGGCGCGCGGACCGTGCTGTCCGCCGCGGTCCGCGCCGGGGTGGCCCGGGTGGTGCACATCTCGTCGACCGCCGTCTACGGTCTGCCCCGGACCGTACCCACGACGGAGGAGCACCCCCGGGAGCCGGTCGACGCCTACAGCGCCGCGAAGACGGCCGCCGAGGAGTACGCCGAGCGGCTGCGCGCCGACGGCGCCTGCCTGCCGATCGTGCGGCCCAAGACATTCCTCGGCCCGGGCCGGATGGGGCTGTTCTCCATGCTGTTCGAGTGGGCCGAGGAAGGCCGCAACTTCCCGGTCATCGGCCGCGGCGACGTGCGCATCCAGATGCTCGCCCTGTCCGACCTCGTCGACGCGGTGACCGCCGTGCTGGACGCACCCGACACGGTGGCGAACGACACCTACAACATCGGCGCGGCCTCCTTCGGCACCTTGCGCGAGGACTTCCAAGCCGTACTCGACGCCGCCGGTTACGGCAGACGGGTGGTCTCGGTGCCGAGCCGCCCGGCGCTCGCGCTGCTCGGCACGCTCGAACGGCTGCGGTTGTCCCCGGTGTACGGACGTCTGCTGCACAAGCTCACCGCCGACTCGTACGTCTGTATCGACAAGGCCCGGGACCGGCTCGGCTTCACCCCCCTCATGTCCAACCAGGACGCCATCCTCGACACCTACGCCTGGTGGCGTGACCAACGCAAGGAGCCCCGTGATGCTGCCCAGAACACCGGACGCACCAGCCGCGATCCCTGGAAGCAGGGGGCACTCGCCGCCGCCAAGGTCTTCTTCTGACCGTCCGGCCCGCACCAGCCTCGCCCGCGACCTGTTCGTGCTGCTGCGGCCCGGACAGTGGCCGAAGAACCTGGTGGTCCTGCTCGCGCTGCTGGACCCCGCGCTGATGGACTGGCGGGCCGCGGGCCGCCTCGGCGTCGCGGTCGGCGCGTTCGTCATCGCCGCCTCGGCCGTCTACGTGCTCAACGACATCGCCGACCGCGAACGCGACCGGGCCAGCCGGACCAAACGGCACCGGCCGATCGCGGCCGGACGGGTCACCCCCCGGACGGCGGCGCTGCTCGGAGTACTGCTGCTGGGCGTCCTCGCGGTGATCGTCGGCGACGCGCTGACCACCTGGTGGCCGCTGCTGGTGTACCTGCCGTTGAACCTCGCGTACAGCTTCGGCCTCAAGCACGTACCGCTGGTGGACCTGTTCGTCGTCGCCGCCGGCTTCGTGCTGCGGCTGGTGCAGGGCTACACGACGGTCGGGGCGCGGCCGCCCGGCTGGCTGGTGCTGTGCGTGCTGTCGGTGTGCCTGCTGCTCGTCCTCGGCAAACGCCGCCACGAGCTGCTCGCCGGCGAGGCCGCCCACCGGCCGTCGCTGGCCGGCTACAACCAGCACCTGGTCGATGCGCTGCTGGTGCTGACCGCCGCCGCCACCCTCGTCACCTACCTGGCGTACGCCGCCACGGTCAGCGCCACCGGACTGCTGACCGTCCCGTGCGCGCTGTTCGCCCTCTTCCGCTACCTGCAGGTCGTGTTCGTCGACTCAGGTGGCGGCAACCCTGTCTCGGTGCTGCTGCGCGACCGGGTGCTGCTGGTCAACGCCGCGCTGTGGCTGCTGCTGCTGGAAGGGAGCCAGTTGCATGGATGAGCCGAAGGTGTCGGTCGTCGTCCCGATGTACAACGACAGCCGGACCATCGACCTGTGTCTGGCGTCGGTGTCGACCCAGACCTACCCGGCGCACGAGATCATCGTGGTCGACGACGCCAGCACCGACGACAGCGCCGTACGTGCCGCCCGGCACTCCTGCACCCTCGTGCGGGCCGAGCGCAACGGCGGGCCCGGCGCCGCCCGCAACCTCGGCGTACGGCACGCCAAGGGCGACATCGTCTTCTTCATCGACGCGGACATGATCATGTATCCGGACGCGATCGGAAACGCGGTCACGTTGCTGTCCGGCCCGCGGGGGTACGGCGCGGTGTTCGGCGTACCGGACAAGGTGCCGTTGTTCGTCGAAGGGCCGGTCGGGCAGTACCGCATCCTCCAGTACCACTACTGGCGGGTCAGCGCGCAGGGGGAGGTCAGCGGTGGCTTCTACGCGCTCGGGGCGGTGACCCGCGCGGCGTTCGACGCCGCCGGCTGGTTCAACCCGGCGCTGCGGCAGACCGAGGAGATCGACCACGCGGAGCGGCTGTCCCGGCGGTACCCGATGCTGCTCACCGCCCGCGTCAGCGGGCGGCTCTCCGACGAGAGTCACCTGATACCCCTGCTGCGCAAGGCGTTTCGCCGCGCCCGGCTGCGGGTGCCGTTCTACCTGCGCCGCGGCCGGGCCATGCAGGGCATGGAGACCGGTGGCCGGGCCGCCGCGGCGGTGCTGGCCCTGCTCACGATGCTCAGTCTGCCGGCGGCGGTGGGGTACCCGCCGGTGCTGGTCGGTACCGCGCTGCTGCTGGCCGCGTTCGTCGCCGTCGACGCCGGCCAGTACGCGTTCGTCCGCCGCGAGCGGAGCTGGCCCTTCCTGGTCTTCTTCACCACGGTGCACCTGCTGGTCAACGCCACCGTCTCCGGTGGGCTCGCCGTCGGTGTCCTCACCTGGCTCACCAGCCGACAGTTCCGTCACATGTACGAAAGGACCGCGCCGTGACGATCGACGACATCGCCGGATCCCCTGCCCCGGCCACCGGCCCTCCGCTCACCGGCCGGAGCGAGCCACGGTGGCGGCGCGTGGCTCGGGCCCTGCGCCGTTGGTACGGCTGGCTGCTGATCGCGGTGGCGGTGCTGTGGCTGGGCTACAACGTCGTACGTCGCGCCGCCACCGGCAGATGGCACTGGTCGATCCTGCTCGACGCGGTGCCGCCGGTGTTCCTCGTCGCCGTGCCGCTGCTGCTGCTCGGGCTCAGCGCCGCCGCCTGCGGCCCGCGTCGGCGGTGGGCCGCCGCCCTGGCTCTGGCCGGGCTGCTGCCCGGCATCGACCAGTCCGGCGTCAACCTGCACGCGCTGCGGCCCGGCGACCGACCCGTCCCGGCCAGCGCGGTGCATGTGGTGAGTTGGAACACCAACTACTGGGGCATGAGCAACGACGACCCGCAGGCGCAGCTCAGGTTTCTGAAACGGCTCGACGCCGACGTGTACCTGTTGCAGGAGCATGTGATCTGGGTGCCCGGCACCGGCGAGATCGGCTATCACCCGATCCGGGACGACGCCAGGTTGCAGGCGGAGTTCCCCGGCTACCACATCGTGCGCCGCAGTGAACTCGTCACCATCTCCCGGTTCCCGGTCGTGGCCACGCCGGTCTTCGGCCCGGCCGCGCAGCTGCCCCCGGACGCACCGTTCAACCAGGTGTTCAGCCGGGACAAGGTGCTGCGCACCGACCTGCGCGTGGGGGACAGCACCGTTTCGGTCTACAACGTGCACGTCACCGTGCCCACCGCCATCGACCTGAGCATCCTGCGGCCCCAGGTCGACCCGGACGCGTACTTCCGTCGCAAGTTCGACTGGCGGCAGGCCGAGGTGCAGGGTCTGGTCGACGATCTGCAGGCCAACCCGAACCCGTCGATCATCTCCGGCGACTTCAACGCCACCTCGTCGATGGGGACGCTCGACCCGCTGCGGGCGGTGGCCGAGGACGCCACCACGGCAAGCCGCCACCTGCTGCCGATGAGCTGGCGGTTCAACGCCCCGATGACCTTCCAGTGGGACAACCCCCTCGCCGGCCTGCCGCTGCCGTTCTGGCGGATCGACTGGACGTTCACCGCAGGTCCGGTCACGGTGCACCGGTACGAACTGGCGTCCGCGGAGTACCTGTCCGACCACCGGCCGCAGCATCTGTGGTTCTCGGTAGGTTGACGGGTCGCGCCCTGCTTCTAGGGAAAGTAGATGTTGATCAGATCGATGACGTCCCATACTCTGACGGGCGGTAGTCATCACGTAACGACGAGCCAATGGCGACCGCCGTCCCTGGGGGCACAGATTGCCGCACCCTTCCTGCTCCGCCGATCACCCCCCACGACCGAGGCCGCCGGCGCCTGACGTACCCGCCGGCCGATCGTGACCGTCACGGACCAGGACCCGGGGCGTACCGGCAGCGGGATGCGGCACTTCCGGTTCCTGGTGGTCGGCAACGCGGTCTCGGCGTACGGCACCTATCTGGACATGATCGCGCTGAGCCTGTTCGCGTACTCGCTTACCGGCAGCGCCACCCACACCGGGCTGTTCATGGCGTTGCGCCTGGCGACCAGTGTCCTCACCGGATTCGGCGCCGGCAGTCTGGTGTCCCGGCTCGACCGCAAGCGGCTCATGGTGACCTCCGACGTCAGCCAGGCGGTCGCCCTGGTCGTGCTGGTCATCGCGCCGACCACGGCCCAGGCGGGCCTGTTGTACGCCGTCGCGGTCGTCACCGGCGCCGGGGCGACCGTCACCAGCGTCGCGCTGCGCAGCAGCATCCCCGAGATCGTCGGGCAGGACCAGCGGGTCCGGGCCAACGCACTGCTCGCCACCGGCCGGTCGCTGGCGATGGTCGCCGGGTTCGCCTCGGCCGGAGTGCTCATCTCCACGGTCGGCTACACCGGTGCGTTCCTCATCGACGCCGGGGCGTTCCTCTTCTCGGCCGCGGTCCTGGCCCGGCTGCCGATCACCACCCGCAGCCGACAGCCGGTATCCGCGACAGGCACCGAAACGGACCCCGGGCCGGGCACCGCGGCAGGCCCCGAGCCGGACGACGCGCGGCGGCGGCCCGGGATCCTCGCCGCGCAGTTGACGGCCCTGCGCTACCTGCGGCTGACCCCGGTCCTGCTCGCGCTGATCAGTCTGCGCGCCGTCGACGCCTTCGGCTCGGCCTCGCACAACGTCGGCCTGCCGGTGCTGTCCACCATGCTGGACCCGCAGCATCCGGCCGCGTTCATGTCCCAGTTCTGGGCCACCTGGGCGATCGGCAACATCATCGCGCAACGCGGGGTCGCCCGCTGGGCCAGACGCACCGGCCGGACCATCAACGAGCGCGCGTTCGCCGCCGGCGCGGCGCTCATGTCGGTGGCCTTCATCCTCACCTTCACCGCGCCGCCGCTGCCGCTGGCCGTCCTGGTCGCCACCGTCGCCGGCGTCGCCGACGGCTTCACCGAGATCGCCTACACCACCCGGCTGCAGGCCACCCCGGACGATCAACGCGGGTACGTCTTCGGGTTCTCGGCGACCGCGGAGAACCTCGGCTTCGGCGTCGGCATGGTGGCCTGCTCCTTTCTGCTGGAACAGTTCAGTCCGTTGACCGTGGTCACTCTGTTCCACGGGCTGGCGGTGCTGCTGGCAGTGGCGTTCCTGGCCACGCTGTGGGCGCGCCGGCGGACGACGACATGAGCGCCCCGACGCGCGGTGGCACCGACGACCGGCGGATCGCCATCATCGGCATGGCGTTGCGGCTACCCGGCGCGGACACCCCGCAGGCGTACTGGCACAACATCCGCGACGGCGTGACCAGCGTACGCAGGTTCAGCCCCACCGAGTTGACCAACGCCGGGGTACCGGAGCAACTGCGCGAGTCACCCGATTTCGTCGCCGTCAGCGGAGTGCTCGACGACATCGACTCGTTCGACGCCGAATTCTTCGCAATGAGCGCGCAGGAGGCGCGCACCGTCGACCCGCAGCACCGGCTGTTCCTGCAGACCTGCTACCACGCACTGGAGAACGGCGGATACGCGGCGACTCGACCCGGCACGCGGGTGGGTGTCTTCGCCGGTGTCGGATACCACCTCTATCCCCTCAACACCTACCTGCGCAACAACCTGGCCAACGCCCGCTGGGACGGTGACTTCGCCCCCGCTTTCCAGGTGGCGGTGGGAAACTACAGCGACTTCGCCGCCACCCGGGTCGCGTACCGGCTCGGCCTGACCGGCCCGGCGGTCACCGTACAGAGTGGCTGCTCGACCGCGCTGGTGGCCGTCCACCTGGCCGGACAGGCGTTGCTCGCCGGCGACGCCGACCTGGCCCTGGCCGGCGCGTCGGCGGTGCACACCCCGCAGATCCTGGGCTACCGCCACGTCAAGGGCACCATCCTGTCCCGGTCCGGCCGGTGCCGCGCGTTCGACGCGTCGTCCGACGGCACCGTCGGCGGCAACGGGGTCGCGGCGGTGCTGCTCAAGCGGTACGACCGCGCGGTCGCCGACGGGGACACCATCCACGCGGAGATCCTGGGCGGCGGGGTCAACAACGACGGTGCCGCGAAGACCAGCTACGCCGCGCCCAGCGCCGCCGGGCAGCGCGACGCCATCCTGCGGGCGCTCGACGTGGCCGGGGTCTCCCCCGAGACGATCGGCTACCTGGAGACCCACGGCACCGGCACCTACAAGGGCGACCCGATCGAGTTCGACGCCATGACCTCGGCCTACCGCCGGCACACCGACCGGACCGGCTACTGCGCGATCGGCTCAGCCAAGCCGGCCATCGGGCACCTGGATGCCTGTGCCGGCATGGCCAGCCTGATCAAGACGGTGCTGGTGCTGCGGCACGCGACGATCCCGCCGTTGGTCGGGTTCGAGCGCCCCAACCCGGCGTTGGACCTGGCGGCCAGCCCGTTCGTCATCCCCGCCGAGGCTCGTGCCTGGCCCGACCTGCCCGGGCCCCGCCGGGCGGGAGTGACCGCGCTCGCGGTCGGTGGCACCAACGCCCACCTGATCCTGGAGGCACCACCACCGGCGCGACCGGCGCCGGCGGCGACGGCACGCCTCGGCCCGGCGCATCACGAGGCGGAAGAATCCGGGGCGGCACAGCCTGCGACGGCCGGCCCGGTGCCGGTGCCGGTGTCGGCGCACCACCCGGACAGTCTGCGTACGCTCGCCCGCCGGATGCGCGACCACCTGCGGGCCGACCCCGGTCTCGACCCGGCCGACCTGGCCACCACCGCCGCGCTCGGCCGGCCACACCTGCCGTACCGACTCGTCGTGACCGGCGCGACGACGGCGGCGCTCGCCGACGCCCTGGACGACTACCTCGCCGCTGCGGGGCGGCAACGCCCGGCGCGGGTGGCTACCGGCTCGGTGCCGGGCGCCGGCGTCGCCGCCGGTGGGCTCGGCGGGGTGGCGCCGGTGGTGCTGTACGGCGGGCAGGGCGCCTCGTACCCGGGCATGGCCGCAGCGCTCTACCGGCGGTACCCGCAGATGCGGGCGGTGCTCGACGCCTGCGAGTCGTACCAGCTTCGCACCGGCGGGCTGTCGGTGCTGACCCCGCTGCTCGCCACCGACGCCGGTGATGACCGGATCTGGCCGGCCGACGTAGCGCAGCCTGCGCTGTTCGCGTTCCAGGCCGCGCTGACCCGGCTGTGGCGCTCGCTCGGAGTGGCGCCGCGACTCGTCGCCGGCCACAGCATCGGCGAGTACGCGGCCCTGGCCGCGGCCGGCGCACTGTCGATCGAGGACGGACTGCGACTCACCGGGATACGTGGGCGGCTGATGCGGCAGCACATCACGCCCGGCGGGATGGTCGCGGTCTTCGCCGACCGTGCCGTGGTCGACGAGGTGCTCGCCACCGACGGGCGGCTCGACCTCGCCGCGATCAACGCGGCCGGGCAGCACGTCGTCGCCGGACCGGTCGAGGCGCTCGACGCCGGCTGCGGGGTGCTGGACCGTCTCGGGTTGCGCTGGCACCGGCTCGCCGTCGACCGCGCCTTCCACTCGGCGCTGCTCGACCCGATCCTCCCCCAGCTGGGCGAGGCATTCGAGTCGGTCCCGTGGGCGCCCCTGGACACGCCGCTGGTCAGCAGCGTGGACGGCACCGTGCTGCCGGTCGGGCACCGGCCGGACCCGGCGTACCTGGTGCGACAGACCCGGATGCCGGTCCGGTTCGACCTGGTCACCGCCAGGATCGCCGCCGAGACAGCCGAGACGTCGGCCGCCGCCGAGCCGGCCGGTGTGCCGGTGCTGGAGCTCGGTCCACAACCGAACCTGGTCGGGCTGCTGCGCTCGGCTCTGCCCGGATCGCCGGTGCTCGCCGCACAGCGCCGGGGCGCGGAACTCGATCAGGTCATCGACAGCTGCGCCCGGCTGCACGTGCACGGGGTCGACCTGGACTGGGCCGCCCTGCTCGGTCCTGACCGCGCACGCCGGGTGCCGCTGCCGGCGTATCCGTTCCAGCGGCGAGTCCACTGGACCGGACCGCCGCTGGTACGAACCGAACCTGGAGGGTCGATGGTCGACGTTGACACCGTCCGCGAGGCTGGCTCCGCGATCTCCGCCGGTCCGACCGCGCCGGACCTCGCGCCGGTGGTCGAGCGGGTACGCGAGATCAGTGCCCGGCACCTCGGCTGCGCGCCGGACGACATCGTCGTCGACCGGCCGTTCGTCGAGATGGGCGCCGACTCGCTCGCCATGATCAACGCGCTGCGGGAGTTCGAAGGAGAGTTCGGTGTCCGACTCGCCATGCGCGAACTGTTCGAGGAGGCGGACACCCCGGGCAAACTGTCCCGGCTGATCCTGTCCCGTCAGGCCGCAGCCCCGCACCAGGCCCAGGCCCCAGCCCCGGCCCCGGCCGTCCCGTCAGTACCGCCATCGCCCGTACCAGCTGCGGCTCCGGCGGCACCGGACGTCGACGTGCACGGGCCCAGGGTGGTCGTGGCGCCCGACAGCGGTCAGGTCGGTGCGGTCGCCAGCGACCGCGGCCGGGCCCATCTGGACGACCTGCGGCGACGGTTCGTGGCGAAGACCCGGCGGTCGAAGGAGATCGCCCAGCGCCACCGTGGTGTGCTCGCCGACAGCAGGGCGGTCGTCGGCTTCCGCAGCGCCACGAAGGAGATGCTGTACCCGATCGCCGGCCACCGCGCCAAGGGCGCATGGCTGGAGGATGTGGACGGCAACCGGTACGTCGACATCACCATGGGCTTCGGGGTGCTGCTGTTCGGCCACGAGCCGGACTTCGTCGCCGACGCGGTCCGGGAGCATCTGTCCCGAGGCGTCCAACTCGGACCGCGCAGCGTCGACACGGGCGAGGCCGCGCGGCTGTTGAGCGAGCTGACCGGGATGCCCCGGGTGGCGTTCGCCAACTCGGGCACCGAGGCGAACTCGGCCGCGATCCGGCTCGCCCGGGCCGCCACCGGACGCGACAAGATCGTCATGTTCCACGGGTCGTACCACGGACACGCCGACAACGTGCTCGGCCGCTCGGTCGGGACGGGAGCGGACCGGACCACCGTCCCGGTCAGCACCGGCATCCCGGCCAGCGCCGTCGCGGACCTGGTCGTGCTCGACTACGGCGTACCGGAAAGTCTGCGGGTGATCGAGGCGCTCGGTGAACAGTTGGCCGCCGTCGTGGTCGAGCCGGTGCAGAGCCGGCACCCGTCGCTGCAGCCGGCGGAGTTCCTGCGCCGGCTCCGCGACATCACCCGGCGGTACGGCATCGTGCTGTTGTTCGACGAGATGCTCACCGGGTTCCGGCCCCATCCGCGCGGCGCCCAGGGCCTGTTCAACGTGACCCCGGACCTCGCCACGTACGGCAAGCTGCTCGGCGGCGGCTTCCCGATCGGGGCGATCGCCGGACGCGCCGACATCATGGACGGCGTCGACGGCGGTTTCTGGCGCTACGGCGACGACAGCCGCCCGCAGCGGGAAACGACCTTCTTCGGCGGCACCTACATCCAGCATCCGGTGTCCATGGCCGCCGCGCGCGCGGTGCTGACCCGGTTGACCGAGCACAGCCCACGACTGCAGCAGGAGCTCAACGCCCGGACCGATCGGCTCGTCGGCACGCTGAACGACTTCTTCGCCGAGGAGGAGTACCCGCTGCGGCTGAATCACGTCGGCTCGCAGTTCCGCTTCGAGCACCGCGCCGACCTCGAGCTCTTCTACCACCACCTGCTACTCAAGGGGGTGTACGTCTGGGAGTGGCGCAACTTCTTCCTCTCCACCGCGCACACCGATGACGACGTCGACCTGGTGATCGACGCGGTACGTGCCTCGCTACGCGAGATGCGCGCCGGCGGGCTGCTCCCCCGTCCGGCCGGCACCGCCGTACCCACGGCAAGACCGAACGGCACCGCCCGAACCGAACCGACGGTACGGACCGAACCGGCGGTGCGCGCCGAGCCGGCAGCGAGTGCCGCAGCGGCGGGCAGCCTCGAACCGGCGAGCGGACCGGGACGACCGGCACCGGACTTCAGCGTGTACTTCTTCGGGGACTATCCGCCCGGCTCGGGGGCTGCCGACCCGTACGAGCTGATCGTCGACACGGCCCGCTTCGCCGACCGGCACGGATTCCACGCGCTGTGGATTCCCGAGCGCCACTTCCATTCCTTCGGCGGGGTGTTCCCCAACCCGGTGGTGCTGGCCGCCGCGCTGGCCCGCGAGACGAGCCGGATCCGGCTGCACGCCGGATCGGTGGTCCTGCCGCTGCACGACCCGATCCGGGTCGCCGAGGACTGGTCCATGGTCGACCGGCTGTCCGGCGGGCGGGTCGGCATCGGCTGCGCGCCCGGATGGCACGCGGGCGACTTCGTCCTCGCCCCGGAACACTTCGGTACCCACCGCGACGTGATGTACCGCCACCTCGACCAGGTACGCCGGCTGTGGCGTGGCGAGGCCGTCGAACGGCGCAGCGGCACCGGCGAACCGGTCGAGATCCGCACCCTGCCCCGCCCGGTGCAGGCGATGCCGCCGATGTTCGTCGCCGTGGTGGGCAACCCGGAGTCGTACCAGCGGGCCGCCGAGCACGACCTCGGCATCGTGACCAACCTGATGAGCCAGTCGGTGGAGCAGTTGGCCGACAACATCCGACGCTACCGTAAGACCCGCGCCGCGCACGGGCTCGACCCGCACGGCGGCCGGGTGGTCGTGCTCGTGCACACCTACCTCGGTGCGGACTCGGCCCGGGCGCGGGCCGAGGCGTTCGCGCCGCTGAAGGCGTACCTGCGCTCCTCGCTGTCGCTGTTCGGGCAGCTGACCAACAGTCTCGGATTCCAGGTGGACCTCGACACCGCCGACGCCGACGACCTGGACTACGTGTTCCAGCGCGCCTACCACCGGTACTGCGAGGCACGGGCGCTGATCGGATCGCCGGACGATGGCGCGCGGCTGATCGACGCGCTCACCGCCGCCGGCGTCGACGAGGTGGCCGCGCTGGTCGACTTCGGCGCATCCCCCGACCAGGTGCGGGCCGGGCTGCCGCAGCTGGACCGGCTACGGGCCAGCTACCAGGCGCCGGCCGACACGCCAGCGGGCAGGCAGGCGGCGACCGGCAGCCCCGTGGCCGTCCGCGACGCCGGACCGGACCGGACCGGACCGGCGTCGCGCGGGCAGGCGCGGATGTGGTTCCTCGAACGGCTGCATCCGGGCCAGGGCACCTACAACGAGGCGGTCACCGTACGGCTCGACGGTCCGCTGGACGTGTCGGCGCTGCGGGCCGCGCTGGACCGGCTGGTGGTCCGCCACGCGGCGCTGCGTACCGTGTTCCGGGAGCGCGACGGCGAGCCGGTCCAGGTCATTCTCGGCCGGGGCACAGCGGAGCTCACCGTTGAGGAGCACGCCGGGCGTGCCGAGAGCGACACCGTACGGCAGGTGCTGGCCGAGGAGAGCCGGCGCGGGTTCGACCTCGCACAGGGTCCGCTGCTGGTGACCCGGCTGCTGCGCTGGTCGCCCGAGCGGCACGTACTGGTGCTGTCCTTGCACCACATCGTGGTCGACGCCGCGTCGGTGCGGGTGCTGGCCGGGGATCTCTCCGCCTTGTACCGGGCCGCACTCGACGGCCGGCCCGCCGACCTGCCGGAGCTGCCGGTGGACTGCCTGGACCTGGCCCGGCGGGAGGCGGATGCCGGCAGCGGGTCGCCCGGTGAGCCGGCCGGTCTGGCCTACTGGCGGGGGCGACTGGCCGGGGAGCTGCCGGTGCTGGACCTGCCGACCGACCGACCACGCCCGACGGTACGCGGTGGCACCGGCGCGTCGGTCCGGCGCCGGCTCGACCCGCAGCTGTCCGGGCTGCTGAGCCGGCTCAGCGGCGCGCACCGGGCCACGCTGTTCATGACGGTGCTCGCCGGGTACGCGGCCACGCTGCGCCGGTTCACCCGCAGCGATCAGCTGGTCGTCGGAACACCGGTGTCGGTCCGGCCATCCGGCGCCGAAGCAGTGGTGGGGTTCTTCCTCAACACGGTGGCCCTGCGGCTGGACCTGTCCGGCGACCCGACCTTCGCCCACCTGCTCAAGCAGGTCCGCGACACCGCCCTGGACGCGTACGACCATGCCGACGTGCCGTTCGACGCCGTCGTCGGCGCGGTCAGCCCGGACCGGGACACCAGCCGGACGCCGGTCTTCCAGACCATCGTGGAGTTCGACAACGGCGGCGACCCGCTCCCACTCGACCTGCCCGGGGTGACCGCCCGCACCCTGGCGCACCGGTCCGAACGGGCGGTGACCGACCTGGCCCTGTACGTGACCAACCACGCCGACGGGATCGACTGCCGGTTGGAGTACGGCACCGACCTGTTCGCGGCGGACAGCGCCGAGCGGCTGCTGTCGTATCTGGTCGCGATCCTGGCTGCCGCCGTCGACCAGCCCGACACGCCGATCTCAGCGCTGGTCGGCGTCCTCGACGCCGACCGGGAGACGCTGGCCCGCTGGGGCGTTGGACGGCAGCGTGACCTGCCGCCCGGTGGCGTGCCCGACGCGGTGCTGCAGTGGGCGCACCGCACCCCGCAGGCGGTCGCGGTGATCGGTGGCGGTACGGTGCTGACCTACCGGCAACTCGACGAGCAGGCCACCGCTTTGACCCAGCGGCTGGCCCGGCACGGGATCGCCGCAGGCGACATCGTGGCGCTGTGGCTGCCCCGGTCGCCGCAGTTCGTCGTCGCCGCCCTGGCGGTGCTGCGCGCCGGAGCCGCGTACCTGCCGTTGGATCCGTCCCTCGACGGCCGGCAGGTGCGTTTCATGGTCTCGGACAGCGCGGCCCGGGTGGTGCTGGCCACCGGGGGTGACACCGCGCCGGACCTGCCCGACGGGGTCCGCCTGCTGCACGTCGACGAGTCCGGCGATGGTGATCCCGTCGGCGGATACGGCGACGATCCCAGCCGCGCGGCGGACGTTCCGGATCCGGCGTGCTACGTCATGTACACCTCCGGTTCCACCGGCAGGCCGAAGGGTGTGGTCATCACCCACCGCAGCGTGCTGAACCTGTGCCAGTGGTACCGCGACGAGCTGGAGCTGACCGCCGCCGACCGTGGTGCCGTGGTGTGTGGGCAGAGCTTCGACGCCTCGGTGCTGGAGATCTGGCCGCCGCTGCAGGTCGGCGCGAGCCTGACGATCGCCGACGATGCCGTACGGCTGGACTCGATGGCGCTGGCGCGCTGGATGCGTACCGCCGGGGTGAGCGTCGCGATGCTGCCCACGCCGCTCGGGGAAGGGTTGCTCTCGCTGCCTGTCGCGGCCCAGCCCCGGCTGCGCCACCTCACCGTCGGCGGCCAGCAACTGCGGGTACGCCCACAGCCCGGGGTGCCGTACGTGGTACGCAACGTGTACGGACCGACCGAGACGACGGTCATCGCCACGTCCGAGGTGGTGGCGTCGGCGTCCGCCGGGTCCGACGGTCCGATTCCGATCGGCCGGCCGCTGGACAACGTCCGCGTCGAGATCCGCGACGAATGGGGCAACCTGGCTCCGGTCGGCGCCGTCGGGGAGCTGTTCATCGGCGGTGCCGGAGTGGGTCGTGGCTACCTGAACCGGCCCGAGTTGACCGCTCAGCGGTTCGTCGACGACCCGGCCGGCGGTGCCGGTTCCCGCCGCTACCGCACCGGGGACCTGGTGCGGTGGACCGCCGACGGGGTGCTGGTGTTCCTCGGCCGTACCGACGACCAGGTCAAGATCCGGGGGAACCGGGTCGAACCAGGCGAGGCGTCGGCGGTGCTACGCGGGCTGGATCTGGTCGCCGACGGCATCGTGGTGGCCCGCCGGGACCGCCGCGACGAGCCGTACCTCGCCGGGTACGCCGTGCCCGCGCCGGGTGTGGCATCCGACGGGCTGGCCGACCGGGTCGTCGCCGCGATGGCCCGCGAACTGCCCGATGTGCTGATCCCCCGGGTGTGGGCGGTGCTGCCGGCGCTGCCGCAGACCGGCAACAACAAGGTCGACCACGCCGGGTTGCCGGAGCCGACCATCCGTACCGGCGTGCCCGCGCCATCGGTGGCCCGACCGGTTCCCCGGCCGCCGACACCGCAGCCGGCGGCCCACCCGCCGACACCGCAGGCAACGGCCCCGCGCGACGGTGGGACCGGTGACGCGCTGACCGGGACGGTGCGGGCGCTGTGGGCCGCCGAACTCGACCTGGATCCGGAACGCATCGACCACGGCGCGTCGTTCTTCGCCCTCGGCGGGCATTCGATCAACGCGATGCGCCTGCTCAACCGGGTACGCGAGGCCACCGGAGCGGACTATCCGGCGTTGGAGTTCTTCCGCGCCCCGACCATCACGGCGATGGTGGGCCGGCTACGCGGGCACGTCACGTCCGCCGACGACGGGCCCACCCGCCGGGTACGGGGCACGCTGTGACCTTCGACGAGCTGCTGGAGTACGTCGCCGTGCACGACGTGCGGCTCACCGGCACCGGCGACGCCCTGCACTACGACGCCCCGGCCGCCGCGATGGGTCCGCAGCTGGTCACGGCGCTGCGGTCGTACAAGGGCGAACTGTTGCGGTGGCTGGCCGCACCGGCTGATCAGCGGGAGGTGACCCGGGCGCCGCTGTCGGCCCAGCAGGAGAGGGTGATGGAGGTCGCCGGGCGTAGCACGCACCCGGCCAGCTGGAACGTCGGGTTGCGGCTGGAACTGGTCGGCGCCCTCGACGTCGCCGCGCTCGACGCCGCGCTCGACGGCCTCGTCGCCCGGCACCATGCGTTGCGCGCCCGGCTGATCCGCGACGGTGGCACCTGGACCCAGCGGATCCTCGCCCACCGGTCGGTCCCGCTGCCCGTCGACGAGCTGGCCGCGCTGGCGCCGGACGCGGCGCGGCGGCGGGCCGAGACCCTCTGCCGGGAGGTGGTGTCGCCGGTGTTCGCGCTGGCGGACGAGGCACCGGTGCGGTTCACGCTGATCCGGCTGTCGCCCGACGAGTCCTGGCTGGTGCTGGTCCTGCATCACGTCGCCTGCGACGGTCGGGCGGTCACCGTACTGCTGCGCGAGCTGGCGGACGGGTACCGCACCGCCCGGGACGCAGGTGCGCCGGACTTCGGTCCACCCGCCGCCCAGTGCACCGACTACGCACGCTGGCAGCAGGGCCAGTGGGACGAGCCGACCCGCCGCCGGCGGCTGGCCTACTGGGCGGAGCACCTGGGCGACGGGCCGCTGGCGCTGGATCTGCCGTTCGACCGCCCCGTACCGCAGCAGCCGAGTGGGCAGGCCGCCACCTGTCGGTTCGAGATCCCGGGACAGGTTCGGCTCGCCGTCGAGGTGCTCGCCCGCGAGCTGGGCGCCACGGTGACCGCGGTCGCCGCTGCGGCGTTGGCACTGCTGCTCGCCCGGCTCAGCGGACAACCCGACGTGGCCCTGTCGATGCCGTACGCCAACCGGTCACCCCGGGCGTACGAGGACACCGTCACCGTGCTGGCGACGGCGTTGCCGGTACGGATCCGTACGGCCGCCGCCGCGACGTTCGCCCACCTGGTCTGCCAGGCCGCCGACGGCCTGTTCGCCGGCATCGACAATCTGCTGCCCACGGCCTGGATCTACCAGCAGCTGCCCGCGCCGGACAAGGGCGCAGTGCCGTCCGGGATGACAGTGAGCTTCGCCTTTCAGAGTACGTTCGACACCCGGATCGAGCTGCCGGAGTTGGCGGTCCGGGTGCACGAGGTGCCGACCGGGGTCGGGCGGGCGGCGCTGCTGATCGTCCTGATGCCGGGCCCGGACGGGATAGACGGCTATCTGGAGTACCCGGTGGACCGACTCGACGACGACACCGTCCGCCGCTGGATGACGAGGTACGTCGACCTGCTCGCCTCGGCGTGTGCCGGCCCGAACCGCCTACTTGCCGACCTCTGACCGCCGGAGTCGTCCACCAAGCCGCCGGAGTCGTCCGCCGAGGGCCGCGACGAAGGGTCCGCACTGAACGATCGTGTTCGATTCCTTGACACTCCGGATGCGCTCGCTAACACTTGGCCGAAACACGAACGTAACGCACCGAACACGTGGCTTCCTGCCGGCTCCGACGCGCCTGATCTGCCCCGTGTGGTGTTAACGCACACATCGCCAGTTTGACCGGAGAGACAGCGGTGCCGGCGGTAGCCGTCCGGCCCGATGTCCGTACCCAGGGAGGCCAGATCTTGTCAGGATCATCGTCGAACACCCGGTCGTTGCGTCGACTGTCGATCACCCTGGTGGCCGTGGTGACGGCGATGGTCGGCACCGTCGTCACCACGTCGTCGCCAGCCACCGCCGCCACCAGCCAGTTCCGCGGCATGAACTGGGCGGTGCTGGGTGACAACTTCAGCACCGGTCCGCTCGTCGTGCACGGGCTCAGCTCATCCGACAGCAACGCGACGGTGCGGGCGAAGGCCAACGCGCTCTACGACGACATGGCTGCCGCCATGGGCGTCAACACCGTCCGGCTGCCCATCAACACCCACACGGTCGGGACGGCGTGGTGGGAGGCCTACCGAGGCGCCATCGACGCCGCCACCGAACGCGGGTTCAAGGTCATCCTCGCCTACTGGGAGGACGGCGCCGCCTCCGGCGGAAGGATCACGAACCTGGCCGCGTGGAACGCGATGTGGTCCACGGTGACCCACACGTACGGCGCGAACCCCAACGTCTACTTCGAGCCGATGAACGAGCCGCACGGCTACAGCTCGACACAGTGGCGCGACGTCGCGGCCAACTGGCTCAGCTACCACTACTCGGCGGTACCCAGCCAGGTGCTCATCGGCGGCACCGGCCTCAGCCAGGACCTGCGGGACGTCTGCAACGACAGCCGATTCAGCGCGACGCTGTTCTCCTTCCACCACTACGCCTTCTTCTACGGCGAGATGACCTACGACGCCTTCCGCAGCCACATCCAGACCCGCCTCGGCAACTGCGCCTCCCGGGCGGTCGCCACCGAGTTCGGCGCGCCCATGAACGACGGCCGCAACTACGCCGACCCGAACAGCACCGACAACTTCGTCCGCCACATCCGCGCCATGGCCCAGGTCATGCGCGACAACCAGATGGGCGGCACCTACTGGCCGGCCCTCGGCGGAAAGACCGGCAGCATCGGGTACGACTGGTACTCGATGTTCGCGCTCAGCGGCAGCGGCACCGCCCTGAACCTGACCGTCCGCAACCCGTCCGGCGCCGACCGGATCCGCTACGGGTGGGGCGACACCATCAGCACGCCTCCGCCGCCGACGGACCCGTTCTACCGGGTCGATGCCCGCCACAGCGGCAAGGCCATGGACGTCCAGCAGCCGAACACCGACAACGGTGCGCGGGTCGGCCAGTACGCGTACAACGGCAACCCGTGGCAGCAGTGGCAGTTCCAGGATGCCGGCAGCGGCTACTGGCGCATCATCAGCCGGCACAGCGGAAAGTGCCTCGACGTGGTGAGCGCCTCCACCGCCGACGGTGCCGAGCTCATCCAGTACACCTGTGGCACCGGCACCAACCAGCAGTTCCAGATGGTCACCAACGGCAGCTACTTCCAGCTGCGGGCGCGGCACAGCGGCAAGTGTGTGGACGTGCCGGCCGCGTCGACCGCAGACGGCGTCGTCCTCAAGCAGTGGTCGTGCCACACCGGCACCAACCAGCAGTGGTCGCGCACGCCCGTCTGACGGTCGCTAACCTGCTGGTCATGCGGACATCCGGCGACCGGCTCGACCTGGCCGTCGACCCGGCCAGGTCGACCGGGCGCATGCTGCTCGCCGACGGCGTCGAGCAGTCGTACGTGGATGTCGCCGATCCCACGTACCTGCGCTTCGAGTACGTCCGCCGGATGGCCGCCGTGACCGATCTCGCCGCGCCGGGCGGTGCCCCGCTGGACGTGCTGCACCTCGGCGGCGGTGCGCTGACACTGCCACGCTACGTCGCCGCCACCCGGCCCGGCTCGGTGCAGACCGTCGTCGAGCGGGATCCCGAAGTGGTCGCGCTGGTGGCGCGGGAGCTGCCGCCCCGGCCGGCCGACGTCGAGGTCATGGTCGCCGACGCGCGGAAGGCGGTCACCGCCGCGCCCGCCGACGCGTACGACCTGGTGCTCGCCGACATCTACCAGGCGGCCCGGATGCCGCCGCATGTCACCACCGTCGGGTTCGCCGCCGAGGTGGCCCGGGTGCTGCGACCGGACGGCATCTACCTGGTCAACGTCACCGACCTGCCGCCGCTGGCCGGCACCCGGATGCAGGTGGCCACCCTGCGGGAAGTCTTCGCCGACGTCTGCGCCGTCGCCGACCGGCGGATGCTGCGCGGCCGGCGGTACGGCAACGTGGTGCTCACCGCGACGCGGCAACCGGACCGCCTGCCGGTGCCGCGCCTGGCGGTACGGGCACTACGGGACCCGGTAGCCGGCGGGGTGCTGCACGGGCCGGCGCTGGACAGGTTCGTCGCCGGCGCCCGGCCCCGCACCGACGAAGCGTAGCGGTCAGCTCCGCCGGCGGCGGGCGTTGCTAGGACAGCAGCGAGTCGCCGTACTTCGACACCACGACCAGGACCAGCGCGAGAATCCAGATCGTCACCGCCATGACGTCCAGGTCGGCGTCGATGAACTGCCGGGCCGACCGTTGCGCGCGCGGTGGCAGGTAGAGGTTGCCGTCGCGGACGTTGACGTGGGTCAGGGTGACGAACACCAGGGTGGTGGACACGGTCACCAGCAGGCACCACGGACAGAGCGCGCCGATGACGAACATGGACTGGTAGAACAGCCAGTACGCGAAGATCACGCCCAGGGTGTAGACGACCTGCGCCGTGAACATGAACCAGCGCGGGAACCGGACGCCGCCCAGGGCAGCCACCGAAATGGTGATCACCACCGGTTCCGCGACCAGCCCGAGGAAGGCGTTCGGGAAGCCGAACAGCTGTGCCTGCCACGAGCCGCCCACCGTGCCGCAGCTGATCACCGCGTTGATGTTGCACGAGAGCCGCGCGGCGGGATCGGCGGCCAGGCGCACCGCGTCGACCGACAGCACGAACGAGGCGAGCAGGCTCAGGCACGCCGAGAACAGCATCGTGCCGTAGATCCAGCCGGTCGAGTGGCGTACCGCGCGCAGCCGGGTCAGCGTCACGGTCACTGCGGCCCCGTCGCTGCCGCGGTGAGGGCCCGGGTCAGCGGACCGACGGTGTACAGGTCGCCGTCGAACTTCGTGCCGTCGATACGCACGGTCGGGGTGCCGGAGATGCCGGCGGCGAACGCCTGCTCGGTGGCCTCGGCGACCCACCGGACGAACCGTCGGTCGTCGAAGGTGTCGACGACCGACGCGGGCACGCCGACGGCGCGGGCCAGCTCGGCGATCTCGTTGTCGGAGAGTCCGCTGGTGCCCTCGGCCGGCTGCTGCTCGAACAACGCCTGGTGGAACGCGAGCAACTGGTCCGGCGCGCGGTCCGCGACGGTCGCCACCGCGTTCGCGGCCCGGGTGGGATACTCACCGCCCGCCGACGCCTCGTCCAGGAACGACAGCGGGTGCAGCTCCAGACGGACGGCGCCCTGTCGGACCAGCCTGGCGACCTCTCCGCCGTTGGTGCGTTCAAAGCGCCCGCAGAACGGGCACATGTAGTCCAGGAAGACCTCGACCGTCACCTCGGCCGCCGGATCTCCGACGGCCAACGCGCCCGCCTCGGTGGCCGGGGCCGGACGACGCAGCACCTGTGCAGCCGCCGCGTCGCCGCCCCGGTCCTGTCCCGCCGCGTCGACCAGGGTCACCGCGATCGCCACTATCAGAGCGGCGATCACCACGCCGCCACCCGCGTACGCCCATCGACGTCGACGTCCACGCCGCTCGGCGATCACGGCCCGCGCCTCGCGCAGCGCGCGAGCCTTGTCCCGGCTCTGCTTACCCACTGTCCTGCTCCTGCGGTCGCAACGGACGGCGGAGCAGCGGTTCGCGGCCGACACCGCCGTACTGGTCGATGTCAGTCACTCTCCCCCCCGCAGGCGCTGGCCGACGCTGGCGAAGGTCACCTTCGAACCGGGCCATTGGTCCTACGACCGGGCTCGGTGTCGGTCAGGACCAAAGTCTCTGGTCCACGCGCGCCGCGGTACCGCAGAGTGATCGGGTGCCTCGCAATCACCAGGACACGGAAGTCCGTACGCCCGCCGCAACGCACGATTCGGCGGGCAATCCCTTGATCATTCAGGGCGGAATGGGCGTCGGCGTCTCCGGATGGCGGCTGGCCCGGGCGGTGGCCCACACCGGTCAGCTGGGGGTGGTCTCCGGGGTCGCGTTGGATGCGTTGCTCGCTCGCCGGCTGCAGGACGGCGACCGGGACGGGCGAATCCGGCGGACGCTGGCCCGATTTCCCGCCCCCGCACTGGTACAGCGCGTCGTGGAACGCTACTTCGTGCCGGGCGGGCGACCGGACGGGACGTCGTACCGGCCGGTGCCTCGGCTTGGGCTACGGCCCCGCCGCGACGGGCTGGAGCTCGCGGTGCTGGGTAACTTCGTCGAGGTGCTGCTCGCCAAGGACGGCCACCATGGACCGGTCGGGGTGAACTACCTGGAGAAGACCCAGATGGCTACACCCGCAGCGGTGTACGGCGCGATGCTCGCCGGGGTCGACTACGTGCTGATGGGTGCCGGACTGCCGACCGAGATTCCACGTCTGCTCCACGCCCTGGCCGAGCACCGCTGCGTCCGGCTGCCGGTGTCGGTCCAGGAGGCAGCGCCCGGCCAACAGTTCCACGCCTCGTTCGACCCGCAGGATCTGCTGGGTGTCGCACCTGCGGCGGTGCGGCGCCCGCGGCTGCTCGCGATCGTGTCGTCCGCCACGCTCGCGCTCTACCTGGCCCGCGACGACGCCACCCGACCGGACGGCTTCGTGGTCGAGTCGCCGGTTGCCGGCGGGCACAGCGCCCGGCCTCGCGGAGCGCTGCGGTTGACTGCCGACGGGGAGCCGGTGTACGGACCGCGCGACCGTGTCGATTTGCCGAAGATTGCCGCCCTGGGGCTGCCGTTCTGGACCGCCGGCGGGCAGTGCGGCCCCGCCGGCCTGTCCGCGGCGCACGCCTCCGGCGCCGTGGGCGTGCAGGTCGGGTCCGCGTTCGCCCTGTGCCGCGAGTCCGGCCTGGACGACAGGCTACGTCGGCGGCTGCTACACGATGCCATGCGCGGCGCCCTGGTGGTGCGCAACCGTGCCGGGGTGTCACCCACCGGCTTCCCGTTCAAGGTGGCGCATCTGCCAGGTACGGCCGCGGATGAGAGGGTCTACGCCGACCGGCCGCGCCGGTGCGACCTCGGCTACCTCCGGAGCCCGTACCAGCGGCCGGACGGCAAGGTCGGCTTCCGCTGTCCCGCTGAACCCGTCGACGAGTACCTCCGCAAGGGCGGCGTCGTGCAGGACACCGTCGGGAGCCGCTGTCTGTGCAACGGTCTCGTCGCCTCGGTGGGCCTGGGACAGCGACGACCCGACGGCTATCACGAACCCCCGCTACTCACTCTCGGGCAGGATCTGGCGTTCCTGCCGGCACTGATCGGTACCGGCGACGACTACAGCGCCGCCGATGTCGTGAACTACGTGCTCGGCACGTCGGTCGCGGGTTCATCCGATGCCTCGGGTGGACATCCGGGGCCCTCGACGGCGACCCGACCTGCTCCCGATCGATGAGCAGCACCATGGCCGGAGCGGGTGCGACCCGGTCAAGAGCGCGGCAGTACGTCCCACCTACCTGTGCTGCTACTACGCGCCCTGCAGGCCGTCGGTTTCGCGTCAGTGGCGCAGAGTACGTCGGCATCCTGGAGATCTGCGGCTCCGCTCTGGTGCTCACGGCCGCCGTGACCGGTTGACGACTTTGCGGGCGACCGCCCCGTACATGGCGATGTCCTTGTCCGCTACTCCTGGGTCCTGTGAGCCGTCCGGGCGCCACTTGTGAACCTGGACCAGGCCCGGCTCGACCAGCTCCAAGCCGTCGAAGAACGCCAGCGCCGCGGCACGATGGCGGAAGACGAGGGTCTCTCCCAGCCGGTTGTACTCCTGTTGGACCTCGGCCAACGGAATCGGGTCGAACTCATCGGTCGCGATGGACATCGCCAGGTAGCTGCCCGCTGGGAGCACGTCCAGGACCTGCCGTACGACCTGTTGCGCTACCGCGTCGTCCTCAATGAAGTGCACGACCGCGATCAGCAGCAACCCCACCGGCTGGTTCAGGTCGAGAGTCCGCAGGAGTTCCGGCGCGGAGATGATCGCCTGAGGGTCGCGCATGTCGGCCGCGACGTAGGCCGTGCGCCCCTGTGCCGTCCCCACCATCAGAGCCCGCGCGTGCGTGAGCACCAGCGGATCGTTGTCGGTGTACACGACCCGTGCGGTCGGGTCGACCGACTGCACGACCTCATGGAGATTCGGTGAGGTCGGCAGTCCGGTGCCGATGTCGAGAAACTGCCGGATCCCGTGCTCGGCCGCGAGGAAGCGCGCCACCCGGTGCATGAACTGCCGGTTGGCCTGCATGTGGGCGCGCAACGCGGGCCATATCCGCAGCGAGTTCTCGCCGGCCTCGCGGTCAGCGGCGAAGTTGTCCTTGCCGCCGAGGATGTAGTCGTAGATCCGTGCGCCGTGCGCCCGATCGGTGCGCAGATCGACCTCTCGGGCATCTTCGCCGCGATGTTCCACCAAGGCCTCCGTAAACGATGTCGTCCTCGCGCAGGCGACCCTACACGGGTCGGCCCTCACCTCCTGTGTAGACATGTCGACGCGAAGATCGCCACCACCGCCGCCCGTGCCCGGTGCGCGACCGCCCCGGCCTTGCCCGACGGCGTGAAACAAGCCAATCGGCGCAGGCTCAGGCGGGCCGGCAGCTGAGGGCCGGCCCGCCGAACCGGTTGGCCCGTCCGGATCGGTGGGATCAGATCCCGGCGCAGGTGACGGCGGCGCCGCTGCCGTTTCCAGTGCCCTGGAATCCGAAACTGGTGCTCTGACCGGCGGCCAGCCGGCCGTTGTAGCTCTGGTTCTTGACAATCCTCCCCGCCCTAAGGGACGGGGATTCCCTGGGTCGCCCCAGGGGGTTCCTGTTTCACCGACGACCGCCCCGTCCGAGAGGAGGACTCCCGGTGAGGTCTTACACCGCCTCCACAGGCAATCACGGAGAGCCCCTCCGCGAGAATGTTCCGTGCCGCGTTCACGTCCCGGTCATGGGCCTGCCCGCACCGGCAGGTCCACGACCGCACGGCCAACGGCATCCGCTCGGCCAGTACGCCACACGCGGAGCACAGTCGGGTCGACGGGAACCAGCGGTCCACGACCACCAGGTCCCGGCCGTACCAGTCGGTCTTGTAGGTCAGCATGCTGCGGAACCGCCGCCAGCCCGCATCCGAGACGGCGCGGGCCAGACTGTGATTGGCCATCATGTTGCGGACGGTCAGGTCCTCGATCACGATCGTTTGGTTTTCACGAACGAGCCGAGTGGTCAACTTGTGCAGGTGATCGCGGCGGCGGTCGGCGATCCGGGCATGAACCCGGGCCACCGCCAACCGGGCCTTGGCCCGGTTCGCCGAACCTCGGGCCTTACGCGCGAGGTTCCGCTGGGCCCGGGCCAGCCGATCGCGGTCGCGGCGTTCGTGCCTCGGGTTGGGGATCTTCTCCCCGGTGGACAGGGTGAACAGGCTGTCGAGCCCGGCGTCGACCCCCACCACGGCACCCGACGCCGGGGCCGGTTCGATCCGGTCGTCGCAGAGCAGGGACACGAACCAGCGGCCCGCCGGGTCCTGCGACACCGTCACCGTCGACGGCGCCGCACCCTCCGGCAACGGTCGGGACCAGACGATGTCCAACGGATCGGACATCTTCGCCAGGGTCAGCCGACCGTCGCGCCAGCGAAACGCACTGGCGGTGTACTCCGCCGACCGACGCGACCGCTTCCTCGACTTGAACGTCGGATACCGGGCCCGTTTCGCCCAGAAGTTGGTGAACGCGGTCTGCAGGTGCCGCAGCGCCTGCTGCAGAGGGACGCAGGAGACGTCGTTGAGGAACGCGAGGTCGTCGGTCTTCTTCCACCCGGTCAGCATCGCCGACGTCGCGTTGTAGGTGACCCGTTCCCGACGCAGGGTCCACGCCTCGCTGCGGGCGGCCAGGGCCATGTTGTAGACCAGCCGGACACAGCCGAACGTCCGGGCGAGCTCGGCCGCCTGCCCGGGGGTGGGGTAGAAGCGGTACCTGAACGCCCGCTTCACGGTCCTGGACACAGTCCACAGTCTAGCGATTCGGTCGTGAGCCGTGGGGTGGCGTGTGGGGTGGACGCCGATCCGCCCTGGCGGCGGATCGGCTTTCCCTGCCCTGCTCCGCAGGAGTTCCGTTTCCTCCCCGGCCGCAACGCCGGAGTATCCACGGAAGGAATCCGATGACCGACCACCGGGCACCGGGCACGTGGTGCAGCGACTCGTCCAGTGCCCGCTTCACCGGCTCGGCGTCGGATCCGGGCCGGATCCAGACGCTGTCGTACAGGCCCACGAAGCGCAGCGCGCTCAACGCTCTGCGTACCGCGTGACGGGACGCCTGGCCCGGGCTCGGGATCGAGAAGGACACCATCAGCCACTGGCCGGACCACTGGGGCGGGCGGGCGCCGAAGTTCAGGAAGTGCCGCATCCGCGAACGGTGCCGGGCGATCGCGGCGGGCGTGAGGTGGTAGACCGGTGGCCGCCCGGTCCCCCGGGTCGCGATGAGTCCCCGCTTGACCAGCCGGGACAACGCCGCACGGGCGCTGGACTCGCTGACCCCGAACTCAGCCAGGATCGCGATGACCGCCGCCGACGGCAGACCCGCGTCCGATGAGTCGAGATACTCACCGAGCAGGGTCGCCAGCAGATGCTGCGGGCTGGAGCCGACCTGCGCGCGGGGGATTCGAAGGTCGTCGGCGGGTTCCTCGGCGTTCACCTCACCAGACTGCACCCGCCGGGCCGGCACCGCCTCGCCGGTCAGGCCCGTCGTTCGTAGACGACGACGGGGACGCCGCCTGGGTCGACGACCACCGACCGCCGCTCGTGCGGGCCCGGCACGGGCTCCCCGACCGACGCGCCGGCGGCGGCCAACTCGGCGACGCAGCTGTCGAGGTCGTCGACTTCGACGCTGAGCAGGGTGCGGCCGACGACGGGCTGCTGTGATCCGTCGGCCAGGCCGATGGTCACCGTCCCGTCGGTGAGCGCGACGTAGCGGTCACCGTCGCGGAACCGCACCGTCAGTCCGAGCCGGGTGTAGAAGTCGACTTGGGCGGCCAGGTCCCCGGCCGGAACGATAACGTGGCCGATCCTCATCGCCGGAACCTCGGCATCACCTCGTGGGCGAACCGTTCGACGATCTCGACGGAGCGCTCGATCGGCAACCCGAGCCACTGGGCGCGGAAGACGAAGTGGTTGAAGCCGGCGGTGGCGAAGTCGGAGATCTTCGCGGCGATGTCGTCGGGAGAGCCGAAGAAGAGCGCCTTCTCCTTGATCGCCTCCCACTGGGACTCGAAGTAGTCCATGCCGTACTGGACGTACTCGCCGTAGGACCGCCGGACCGCGTCGCCGGCGATCGCGTGTGCGGCGTCGGCGGAGTCCGCGACGCACAGGTCCCGGTGGATCGGGAAGACCGCGTCCTGTTCGTCGAAACCAGCCGCGCGACGCTGTTCCCGGTATTCGGTCAGGTTTCCGATCGCCCAGTTGCGCCGCACGTTGGACGGGGCGAGCCACGGCAGGCCCTGCCGGGCGATCCGGGCGATGCCGGTCGGGCCGTTGGCGCCGACCCAGACCGGCGGGTGCGGGCGCTGCCGCGGCAGTACGCTGCACCGCACCCCGTCCAGGGTGAAGTGCCGCCCCTCGTGGTGGACGGGCTCACCGGTCCACAACCGCTGCATCACCGCCAGCGCCTCGGTCATCCGCGACACCCGGGTACGCCGGTCGATGCCGAACGAGGCGAACTCGGCGTCGCGGTAGCCGGAGCCGATGCCCAGGACGAACCGGCCGCCGGACATCTGGTCGATGGTGGCAATCTCCTCGGCCCAGTGCACCGGATGTCCGAGGGGCAGGATGAGGATGCCGGTACCGATCTGCATGCTGCCGGAATGCTCCACGAGCCGGCTCAGCAGCGGCATCGGCTGGGGTGTGGCCAGCGACGACAGATAGTGGTGGATGCCGAACACGGAGTCGTAGCCGAGGTCGCGAATGTGCTGGACGTACTCGACCGTCTCACCGATCCGCCGCTGCAGGTCGTCGCCGAGATCGTACTGGTGGTCGAGAAGGATGCCGAACTTCACGGTAGCGCCTACTTCTCGCGCGACCGGGTGTCGCTGAGCCGGAAGTACGGTGCGACCAGCCGGTCCCGGTCGGCCAGCGCCTGGCCGATGCCCTTCTCCCGGCGCTCCTTGAGGAAGTTCCAGTCCCCGTCGTCGAAGCTGACGTTGGTTGCCCAGCCGTGCCCGACCCAGCCGGTCATCGCGCCGAGGCCCTTGCCCCGGGCCTCCATGACCAGCTGCATCATCGACTTGCCCATCATCAGCGAGTCCAGCGGCATGACCGCGATCGCGTCGGCGTAGTCGTCGACCCAGCGCTGCAGTTCGTCACGTTCGACGACCTTGGTGACCAGGCCCTTGCGTTCGCCCTCTTCGGCGCCGATGGCCCGCATGGTCAGCATGACGTCCTTCATCGTGGTCAGGCCGACCTTCTCGATCCAGTGGTACATGTCCTGCGGGGCGGGACCGAGGTAGCGGAACGCCGGATGGGTGAACCGGGCGTCGGGGCTGGCGATGACGATGTCGGCCGACAGCGCGATCTGGAAGTGGCCGCCGTAGCAGTACCCCTGCACCTGGCAGATGGTCGCCTTGAGCGACTCGATGATCGGGCGGGTGAATCCGGAGCTGAGCACGTTGCGGTCGGGCAGGATGCGTTGCCGTTGCGCCGGCCGCCGCCGTGACACCTTGTCGGTGCCGGTCCGGTAGCCGATGTAGTGCCCGAGTTCGGCGGCGTCGGCGCCGGTGCCGAAGTGTTCGCCTTCGCCCTTGAACACGATGACCTTGACCCGGTCGTCGGTCTCGGCCTCGCGGACCAGATCGCCGACGCGTTCGAAGGCGGCCACCGGAATGGCGTTGAGCCGCTCGGGACGGTCGAAGGTGATGGTGGCGACCGACCGCTGCTCGTCGACGTCGTACCGGACGTACTTCGCCAGGACCTCGGGGTCGACCTCCATGTTCTCGACGTCCCACTGGTGTTCCAGAAGTTCGGCTTCGGTCTTCTTCACGGCGGGTTCCTTAGGTCAGCTGGTACGGAAGGCGGGCATCACCTCGGCGGCGAACAGCCGCAGCGAGGCGCGCAGTTTCCCGGTCGGCATACCGAGCCAGCCGGGGCGGAAGATGACGTGGTCGAAGCCCAGCTCCCGCAGGGCGGAGATCCGTTCGATGAGCAGTTCCGGCGAGCCCAGCAGCAGTGTGTTGCGGACCAGTTCGTCGAATCGGTCCCGCTGCCAGCGCAGCGCCGGGTACTCGGCGTAGGTGGCGTACTCCCGCCGGGCGTGCGGCAGCGCCTCGGTGACGGCCTGCTCGGTGCTCCGCGCGCAGTACAGCTCGACCCCGACCGGGCGCTGCACCGTCGTCGGGTCCCGGCCGTACTCGGCCAACGCCTCCTCGTAGACGGCCCGATGCTCGGGCAGGAAGCGCCGGCTCGGTGAGTTGCCCGGCGCGTACCAGGCGTCGCCGAGTCGGGCGGCCCGGCGGACCGCTTTCCGGCCGCCGGCGCCGATCCAGATCGGCGGGCCGCCCGGGGTCAGCGGCGCGACGCCGATGGTCGCGTCGGTCTGCGGGTAGAACTCGCCGTCCTGGGTGACCGCTCGTCCGGTCCACAGCGCGCGGATCAGCCGGATGCTCTCGTCGAAGCGCCGGAACCGGGTCTGCGGGTCGATTCCGAACGCGGCGAGCTCGTTTTCCCGGTAGCCGGCGCCGACGCCGAGGACCACCCGTCCGCCGGAGAGGTGGTCCAGGGTCGCGAACTCCTCCGCGACGTGTACGGGATGGAACATCGGCAGCAGCAGAATGCCGGTGCCGAGCAGCATGTCGCCGGAGCGCGGGATGAGGCTGGCCAGCATGGAGATCGGCTGCGGGGTGGCCAGGTTCGACTGGAAGTGGTTGATCGTCCACACCGAGTCGTAGCCCAGTTCAGCGGCGAGTTCGACGGTGCCGAACAGTTCGGCCAGGTGCGCGCCGAGGTCGTCGCCGTGCGGATACTGGTGCGAGGCCATGATGCCGAACTTCATCCGGACGCACCTGCCTGCGTGGCACCCGCCTGCGTCGTGGCCGGTGTGGCTCGGCTGATCTTGCCGGTGGCGCTGCGTTCCAGCGCGGTCACGAACTCGATCCGCCGGGGCGTCTTGAAGTGGGCGAGCCGGTCCCGGGCGTATGCGACGAGGCGCTGGGAGAGTTCGCTGTCGGTCACCGCGTCGTCGGGCCTGCGCACCACGAGGGCCACCGGTATCTCGCCGAGCCGGTCGTCCGGCCGGCCGAGCACCCGCACGTCGTCGACCAGCGGATGCCGGCGCAGCTCGTCCTCGATCTCCTCGGGCCAGACCTGGAAACCACCGCATTTGATCATGTCCCGTTTCCGGCCGACCAGGAACAGTACCCCGTCGTCGTCGACGTAGCCGATGTCACCGGTGTGCACCCAGCCGTCCCGGACCAGCTCGCGGGAGGCGGCGTCGTCGTCGACGTAGCCCTTGGTCAACGCGGAGCGGACCACCACCTCGCCCGGTCGGCCGCCCGGCAGTGCGGCACCGGTGTCGTCCCGGATCTCCAACTCCACCCCCGGGTAGACCCGTCCGGCGGAGCCGGGCTTCCAGCGGCCGGCCTTCATGTCCCGGCCGGTCCAGCCGGCGATGTGCCCGGCCTCGGTCGATCCGTAGTTGACCAGGATCGGCACCTGGTACCGCTCCTCGAAGGCGCGGCGCAGCGACCACGAGATGGCCTGACCGGCCACCAGGACGGACTTGACCCCGTCGAACGGCAGGTCCCGTTCGGCGTGCACGATGTCGTAGACCATCGTGGGCAGGAAGAAGAAGTTGTCGAACCGGAACCGGTCCATCAGCTCGGCGAGCCGGTCGACGCCGAACCTCTCCCAGACCACCGCCGCACGCCCGACGAAGAACGCGAACAGCAGCGAGTGCTGACCGCCGCTGTGGAACAGCGGCAGGGCGATCAGGTTCGGCCTGGCCGCCGCCGTGGCGGTGCCTTCGGCGTCGGTGCCGGTGGCGACGCGGGCCAGCCGCATCAGCGAGTCACGGGTCCCGCCGTGGGTGACGCTGACCGCCTTCGGCCGGCCGGTCGTCCCGCCGGTGAACAGCACGCAGGCCTCGGCCTGCGGGTCGACGTCGACCGCCGGCACCCGGACCTGCCGACGCCACGGCAGCGGCTCGACGTCCGCTTCCCCGACGCCGTTGGGCGCGCAGGGCCGCTCCCCGACGCCACCGGTCGCGGAGGGCGGCTGCGCGACGAGGCGGATCGGGACCCCGGTGCCGGTGCTGGCGAGTTCGGCGACCACGTCCGGGCTGCGCCCGTCGACGAGCAGCAGCCGAGGGCTGGTCTTGGCCAGCGACTCGGCGAGTTCAGCCGCGTTGTACAGACTGCTGACGGTGACCGGGACCGCGCCGATCTTCCAGCAGCCGAAGAGAAAGAAGACGATGTCCGGGCCGTTGGTCAGGTAGCAGGCGACCCGGTCGCCGGGGCCCACGCCCTCGGCCCGCAGCGCGACGGCCACCCCGCCGGCGAGCAGGTCGATCTCGTCGAACGTCCACGACCGGCCGTCCTCGCCGTACAGGCCGACGGCGTCGGCGCGGTCGACGCTACGACGTTGCAGGACACGGGCCAGATTGTCGGCGTCCGGCGGCGTGGTCACCGGGTCGGCGTTCATCGGGCAACCTCCGGCGCGGCTGGCGACGCGGGCGGCGACGCGGGTCGTGACCCGGCGAGCCGGGGGACGACCTCCGCGCCGAAGCGGGCGAGCTGCTCCATCGCCTCGGCCTGGCTGGCGCCGACGAACTGGTGCCGCAGCGAGACCTCGGTGATGCCGAGTTCGGTCTCCCAGCGCCGCAGCTTGTCGACGATCTCGTCCGCCGAGCCGACCAGGCAGTCCTGCGCGAGGTACCGGTCGATGTCCAGGGACTGGGCGTCGTCCCAGGACCGGTAACCGGCGTACTGACGCTGCAGGTGCGGTCGGACGGCCGTGACCGCGGCGGGGTAGCTGTCGCCGATGAACGCCTCCCGACTCATCGGATACTCACGGTCGAGGGTGAAGCCGCGGTCGGCGAGTTCGCCCCGGTAGACGCCGAGCAGGCGGGCGAGCTCCGCGTCGGTGCCCTTGGGACCGATGAGCCAGGGAGCGTCCAGTCGGGCGGCGCGGCGGACCGCCGGCTCGGCGAACGCGCCGATCCACAGCGGCGGGCCGCCGGGCTGCACCGGGCGCAGCGCCAGCGACGCGCCGGGGACCTCGCCCCAGCTGCCGGCGATGTCGATCGTCTCGCCGTTCCACAGCGACCGCAGGATCGGGACGTACTCACGTAGTCGACGCAGCCGGTCGGTCCACTCCACGCCGAACGCGGCGGTCTCCCGTTTGCGGTAGCCGGCGCCGAGGCCCACCGTCAACCGTCCCCGGCAGAGCACGTCGAGGGAGGCGAGATCCTCGGCGAGCGCGACCGGGTTCAGCAGCGGCGCCAGCAGCACCCCGAAGCCGATGCGTACCCGGGTGGTCGCCCGGGCGAGGTAGCCGGCCAGCGGCACCGGCTGGACGAACGCCGACCTGGCGAGGAAGTGGTGGCCGAGGTAGACGGCGTGGAAGCCGGCCGCCTCGGCGGCGGCGGCCTGGTCCAGCACCTGATCGATGCCGTCGGAGGCGCTGGTCGACGGATCGAACTGGGCGCTGAGGAAACAACTGATCCTCATCCGATGACCGCCTGGGTGGCTGAGGTCGTCAGCACCTCGTCGGTCCGGTGGTGGCCGTCGGTCCGGCGGCCCGCCTGATCCGCCGCGCGGAAGTGCGGGATCACCTTGGTGGCGAACTCCTCCATGGACTTCAGCGCGCTCCGCCGGTCGAGCGACGGGATCCGCAGCCAGCCGATGTAGTGGTTGATGCCGAGCTGCTCGCGCAGCATCTCGATGGTCTCGATGACGCGCTGCGCGGAGCCGAAGTTGCCACCGTGGGTCAGGGTCTGCTCCAGGGTCAGCAGTTCGATGTTCTTGGCGACCGCCGCGTAGTAGGACCGCTCCTGTTCGATCGCCTCCTCCGAACCCGGGATCACCTTCCCGACTGACTTGTAGTAGTTCATCGCGGCCGAGGCGGCTTCGCGCAGGCCGTCCTCGCCGTCGCCGCACCACACCTGTTGCATGAAGGGCAGTTCGTAGGTGGCGATGTCGAAACCGTTGGCCTGCATGCTCTGCCGGTAGAGGCTGAAGTTCTTCTGCATGATGCCCAACGGCGTGAAGTTCGGTGAGGTGATGATCGGTTCGCCGACCGCGCCGCGCTCCCGGAAGCTGTCCGGGGAGACCGTGCCCTGCAGGATCGGCGGACCGCCGGGGGTGAACGGCCGGGGGTAGGTCGTGACGTCGTCGAAGTGGTAGATCTCGCCGTGGTAGGAGAACTTCTCCTGGGTCAGCGCCAACCGCAGCACGTCCAGGGTCTCCTGGTAGCGCTGCTTCGACTCGGCCAGGGCGATCCCGAAGCCGGCGAACTCGGCCGGCTGGTAGCCCCGACCGACCCCGATGGTCACCCGACCGCCGCTGAGCACGTCGAGCGCCGCGATGTCCTCGGCCAGCCGCAGCGGGTGGTGCAGGGGAAGCACCAGCACGGCGGTGCCGATCGTGATCCGCTTGGTCCGCTCGGCGACGGCCATGCCGAAGTTGACCGGGCTGCCGAGGATGCCGTACTTCGAGAAGTGGTGCTCGGCCAGCCAGATCGAGTCGAAGCCGAGTTCGTCGGCCAGCTGGATCTCGTCGAGAGTCTCTCGCAGCACCTGATGGTCCGATGCCCCGTCGGCCACCGGGAACAGGTTCATGATTCCGAACTTCACGACCACTCCTCGTTTATTCCGACCAGCCGGTATGTTACCGCTGCGTTTCTGGCACTGCAAGGTCTGCGCAGGTCAGCGCACTAGTCCGTAGGTTGTCCCGGGCCCGTCCGACGCGCTTCGATCCGCAGCGCGCCGGCCCGGTGACGGTGCCACCGGCCACGGCCGGCCCGGGCGTCGAGCACCAACGCCCGACGCAGGAACAGATGCGGATCCGCTTCCATGGTGATGCCCATCCCGCCGTGCACCTGGATCCCCCGTTCGGCGGCGAAGACCGCCGCCTTCCCCGCCGCGGCCTTCGCGGCGTGCACCTGGATCCCGGCGTCCGGGCGGCGGTTGTCGACGGCCCAGGCGGCGTAGAGCGTCAGGTCCCACGCCGCCTTGCGCGCGGTGGCGGCCTCGGCCAGCTGGAACGCGACCCCCTGGAACGACCCGATCACCCGGCCGAACTGCACCCGGGTACGGGCCTGCTCGGCGGCCAGCTCGATCGCGCCCTGCGCGACGCCGCACAGCTCGGCGGCGACCACCAGCGTCGCCCGCCACAACCCGGTGCCGACCGGGTCGACCCGGTGCGGGGTGGACAGCGCCACGTCCGACAGCGGCACCGACGGGTCGAACGACCGCCGTTCGGTGACCCCAGCCTGCTCGGCGAGCGCGGCAGCGTCGGCGACCCAGACCCCGTCGGGACCGGCGACGACGAACCCGTCCGCCTGAACGGCGTACGGCACCAGGGTCCGCACCAGCGGATCCGGCACCGACCGGTCCGGCCAACCGGCCGTGGACGGCACGTCGACCGCCGGGGTGAGCACCCGGCGGCCGTCGAGGATCTCGTCGGGCAGCGGCGACGACCGCCGGTCGTCGCCGCAGAGCAGCTGTACGGCGCCCGCGTGGGCCGCGAACCGGCTCGGAACCAGCTGCTCACCGAGCACCTCGACGGCGACGAGCAGGTCGATCAGAGCCGACCCGACCCCGCCGGCCGACTCCGGCACGCCGAGCAGCCCGAAGTCGCGCAGCAGCGGCCCGTCGGCGGCACAGGGCCGCCAACCGCCCGACAGCGCGGCGCGCGCCGCGCCGGCCTGCGCCTTGGCCAGGGCCGCGACGGTTGCGCCGATCTCCTGCTGCTCCTGGGTGAATGTCGCGTGCACGCGGTCACTCCGCTCAACGTGAGCGGGGCAGGTGCAGCACCCGCTCCGCGAGAATCGACTTCTGGACTTCCTCCGTGCCGCCCTCGATCGTGTGGGCGCGGGCACGCAGGTAGCGGTGCATCCGGGCGGCGGCGCCGGCACCGTCGAGCAGCACCCCGCCGGCGTCGTCGAGCTGCACCGCGAGCCGGTTCGCGTGCTGCACCACGCCGGCCCACAGGCTCTTCAACGCCGATGTCTCCGGGCCGGGGACGCCACCGGCACGGCTCTCCGCCAGCATCCGCATCGATCCGATCCGGACCGCCTCGGCGTCGCACTGCAACGCGCCGACCGTGTCGACGACGGCGCTGTCGTCGGCCAGTCCCCGCGCTATCGCCAGATCGACGACCCGGTCCACCGCCTGGCGGGCCCACACCCACAGGTTCAGCGCCATGCTGCCGCGTTCGAAGGCGAGCGTGGTGAGCGCGACCTTCCAGCCGTTACCGACCCCGCCGAGCACGTCGGAGTCGGGGACGAACACGTCGTCGATGAACATCTCGTTGAACTCGGTGTCCCCGTTGATCATCACCAGCGGACGGACGGTGAACCGGTCCATCGGGGCCAGGAAGTAGGTGATGCCCCGGTGCCGGGGTTCCTCGGGGTCGGTTCGCGCCAGCAGCAGACACCGGGAGGCGTTGTGCGCGTTGGAGGTCCAGATCTTGGTGCCGTTGATCAGCCAGCCGCCGTCGACCCGGGTCGCGGCCGTCCGCAGACTCGCCAGGTCGGAGCCGGAGCCGGGCTCGCTGAAGCCCTGGCACCAGTACACCTCGCCGCGCAGGATGCCCGGCAGGTACCGGGCCTGCTGCTCGTCGCCGCCGTGCGCGATGATCGTCGGACCGGCCAGCATCATGCCGACGCCGTTGAGCGGGTACGGCGCGCCCCGGACCGCGGCCTCCTCGTTGAAGATCGCCTGTGCCAACGAGTCCATTCCCCGGCCGCCGTGCTCGACCGGCCAGGACAACCCGGCCCAGTTGCCGGCGCAGAGCCGCTCCTGCCACACCCGTGACCAGTGCTCACGCTCGGTCTGGGACAGCTCCTCCTGATCGGGCACGTCGCGCAACGCCTGGTCGAGCCAACTGCCGGCCGCGCGCCGGAACGCGAGGTCGCTGTCGCTGTCATCGAAGTCCACGCCGGGCTCCCCTGTCGTCGGGCACCTCACACGTCGCGGTCACGCCGACACCTCCGGGGCACGGGTGAGCCGTGCCTTGTAGAGCTTGCCGTTGGGGTCGCGGGGCAACGCCTCGCGGACGACGTACGAATGCGGACGTTTCGGCTTCGCCAGCCGTCCGGCGAGATAGGTACGGATCTGCGCGAGCGCCGTTTCGGCGTCGGGCGCGCGCTCGGTCAGCACGACGTGCGCCTGCGGCACCTCGCCGAACTCCGGATCGGGTACGCCGACGACCCCGGCGTCGGCGATCCAGTCGTGGCCGAGCAACGCGGCCTCGATCTCGGCCGGGTAGACGTTGACCCCGCCGACCAGGATCAGCTCGGCGGCCCGGCCGGTGATGTACAGGAAGCCGTCGGCGTCGACGTGGCCGACGTCCCAGACGGTCATCAGGCCGTCGCGGCGGGCGCCGTCGGTCTTGCCCGGGTCGTTGTGGTACTCGACCCGGTCGGAACCCTGACGCATGTACACGATGCCGGTCTGGCCGACCGGCACCTCGTTGCCGGCCTCGTCGAGGATCCGCAGCGTCGAGATGGAGGCCGGGCGACCGACCGTGCCCGGGTGGGCGAGCCACTCGTGCGGGCGGGCGATGGTGGTGCCGACCTCGGTCGAGCCGTAGTACTCGTAGACCACCGGGCCGAACCAGTCGAGGATGCGCTGCTTGACCTCGCGCGGGCACGGCGCGGCACCGTGCAGGACGTAGCGCAGCGAGGAGATGTCGTAGCTGTCGCGAACCTGTTGGGGCAGTTGCAGCAGCCGGTAGAAGTGGGTCGGCACCATGCTGGTGCCGGTGACCCGCCGGTCGTGGACCCGACGTAGGAAACCCTCCGGCGTCCAGCCGTCCATCAGCACCATCGTGCCGCCGGCGTGCAGAGCGCCCATCGCGGGGGTGATGTTCGCGGAGTGGTACAGCGGGGCCGAGACGAGCCAGGACCCGAACGCGGGGCGTTCCATCCCGAACTCCTGGAACAGCCACCGGTAGGTGGACGCGCCGGTGTCGGCGTCGACTCCGGCCAGGGGCCGTTTCACCCCCTTCGGGCGGCCGGTGGTGCCCGAGGTGTACATCATCAGCGACCCGGCCGGCGTCTGCTCCGGGCTGAGAGTCGACATGCCGTCGGTGAGCTGCGACAACGGACGGACGCGATCGGTGGTGGGGGATCCGTCGACGTACACCTGGGTCCCGGGCACGCCGACGGCGGCCGCGGCGGCGACGACCGGCTCCACCCGCGCGGAGCAGACGACCACCTTGGCGCCGCTGTCGGCGAGGATGTAGGCGATCTCCGGCTCGGTCAGGTGGTAGTTGAGCGTCACCAGGTAGAGCCCCGACTGCATCGCCGCCAGGTAGAGCGCGGCCATGCCGGCGCTGTTGGTCATCACCGCCGCGACCGTGTCACCGGCCCGCAGGCCCGCACGGGTACGCAGGCCGTGCGAGATCCGGTTCACCTCGGCGTACAGCTCGCCGTAGGAGATCTGCCGATCGTCGGCAGTCACGATCGCGCACAGGTCCGGCTCGGCGGCTGCCCAGAGCCGGAAGCCGGTCCGCTCGTCGCTCATCGGACTCCTTGAGTTAGATTCCGACCATCCGGTATGTTGTTGTTTCCACAGTAAGGGAGGCGTCTGACGATGTCCAGACCCGTGAACGACACGCACGCCGCCAGCTATCACGCCCGACAGATACCCGCTCCGGCCGAGGTCACCGACGGAGTCTGGGCGATCCCGGTCCCGCTGCGCGGCAGCGCACTGCGCTACGTCACCGTCTTCCTGGTCGACACCGGCGACGGCGCCGTCCTCATCGACGCCGGCTACGACCACCCGAGCTGCTGGCAGTCGTTCACCGGGTCGGTCGCCGCGATCGGCCACCGGATCGAGACGATCTCCACCGTCCTGCTCACCCACAACCACCCGGACCACATCGGCTTCGCCGCCCGGGTACGGGCGCTGTCCGGTGCCTCGGTGGTCATGGGGCGGGCCGACGACTTCGCCACCATGCGCCGCAGCAGGGGCGGCTTCCTCACCCAGCTGCGCACCGCCCTCACGGCGACCGGCGCCCCGCCCGACGTGGTCGAGGCGATGTACGCCGACGCGGTCGCGGTCACCGCGCACCACGAGGACCTGCGGATCGACCTGGCCGTGGCCGACGAGACCGAGTTCCGGTTCGGCGACGCGACCATCCGCGCCGTACCGGCCCCGGGGCACACCTACGGGCACACCGTCTACGTCGACACCCGCGGCCTGGTCTTCACCGGCGACACGATGATGCCCGAGGGCCCCACCCAGCTCGCGATCGTCAGCCGCGCCGACGACGACCCGGCGGCCGACCTGTTCCGGACGCTGGAACGCATCCGTGACCTCGGCGCGACGATCGCCTGCCCGGCCCACCAGTTCCCGTACCGCGACGTCGCGGCCCGCGCCGACGAGCTGACCGCCTTCCACCGTGCCGAGGTCGCCGCCGTCGACGCTCTGGCCGGGACCGACGGAAAGGCCACCGCCTGGGACGTCGCCCGGCGGATGCGATGGCGCAGGCCCTGGGACGAACTCGGCCGGGGCACCCAACGGTTCTCCCTCGTCCATGCCCAGGCGCTGCTGCGGCACACCGCGGGCGTCCACCGGTAGTCGTCAGTCGCGTCGCGGCCGGTCGTACGTCCAGTCCGGGCGCGCCGACGACCGCAGCTCCCGCAGACTGCGCTTCAGCACCTTGCCGGAGGGATTCGTCGGAAACTCGTCCACCACGTAGATCTCCTTCGGCACCTTGAAGCCGCCGAGGCGCTGCCGGGCGTGCGCGATCAGCGACTCGGCTTCCAGGCCGGGCCGGCCGATCACGAACGCCACCGGGACCTCCAGCCACACCGGATGCGGCGCCGCCACCACCGACGCGGCCAGCACCAGCGGGTGGTCGGCCAGCACGTTCTCGATCTCGGCGCTGGACATGTTCTCCCCACCGCTGCGGATCATGTCCTTGAGCCGGTCCCGGATGTACAGGTAGCCGTCGGCGTCGAAGCGACCGATGTCGCCGGTGTGGAACCATCCGTCGCGCCACGCCGCTCCGGTCGCCTGCGGATCGTCGAGATAGCCGGGGCTCACCTTCGGGCCGCGCGCGATCACCTCGCCGTCGTCACCGACCAGCACGTCGTTGCCGTCCGCGTCGACCACCCGCACCTGGACCCACGACACGGGCAGACCGACCGACCCCTGCTTGGACCGCATGTGCGCCTCGTCCAGATACGTCAGGGCGCTGCACGTCTCGGTCAGACCGTAACCCTCGATCAGCCGGGCGTCCGGGAAGAGCTCCCGCGCCACGGCGAACAACGCCGACGTGACCTGCGAGTAGATGACCCACCGCACCGAGGACAGGTCGGCGGCGGCGACGTCGGCCGCACGGCGGACCATGTCGAGCATCGTCGCCGCCATCACCATGCCGGTGATCCGCTCGGTCTCGATCGCCCGCAGCACCGCCGCCGGCTCGAACCGCCGGTGCAGCACCATCGTGCCGCCGACATGCCAGATACCGAAGCCCGGCAGGTCGGTGCCGCCAACGTGGTACAGCGGTGCGAAGTTGAGGATCCGGTCGCTCGACCGCAGCCCGAGCTCGACGATCTGGGCGTGCATGTTCATGTTCACGTTGCCGTGGGTGAGCAGCACTCCCTTGGGCAGCCCGGTCGTGCCGGAGGTGTAGACGATCCGGTGCAGGGCCGCGTCGTCGAGATCGGCGTCGGTGACCCGGGCACCCCGGTGGGCCTCGATCACCGCCCGCACGTCGACCCAGCCGTCGGCGATCGGTTCCAGCGCGAACCGGCGTACGGCAGCCGCCGGGCCGGCGCCCGCCCCGGTCAGGGCGGCCTCCGTCAAGGCGGCGTCGGTCAGCGCGGCGAACTCCGGGACCGTGGCGACCGCCTCGACCCGCGCGTGCCGCAGCAGCTGGGCCAGCTCCCCTGCGGTGAGCCGGTAGTTCAGTGGCACGAAGACCGCGCCGAGCTTCGACAACGCCAGCGACAGCAGCAGAAACTCGGGCACGTTGTTCGAGATGATCGCCACTCGGGCGTCGCGGCGGATCCCCTCGGCCGCCAGACCCGCGGCCAGGGCCTCGACGTCGGCGGCGAGCTGGCGGTGGGTCCACCGCCGGTCCTCGAAGACCAGCGCGTCGGCGTCGGCGAACCGCCGGGCGTTGCCGGCCAGCATCGCGGCGACGTTCGCCGTACTCATCCGGTCACCGCCGTCTCCCGCAGCTGCTTCTTGAGCACCTTGCCGGAGTCGTTGCGCGGCAACGACGTCACGATCTGCACGTACTTCGGCACCTTGTACCGGGCCAGTTCGGCCCGGCAGTGCTCGCGGATCCCCTCCGCCGTGGTGGTCGCGTCGGCGCGCAGGATCACGTACGCCTTCGGGACCTCGTCCCAGGTCGGGTCCGGCACCCCGACGACGGCGACCTCGCTGACATCGGGATGCCCGGCGATGACCCGTTCGACCTCAGCGCTGGCGATGTTCTCCCCACCGGACTTGATCAGGTCGGCGCGGCGGTCGACGAACCACAGGTAGCCGTCGGCGTCGATCCGCCCGACGTCACCGGTCAGGAACCAACCGTCCCGGCGGGTCCGCCGGTTCGCCTCGTCGTCGTTCCAGTAGCCGGGTGAGATCTTCTCGCCCCGGATGATGATCTCCCCCTCGACACCGGGCGGCACCGGCTGGAAGTGCTCATCGACGATCCGGATGTGCACCCCCGGAAACGGCGCGCCGAGCGCGCCGACCTTGCTCTGTTCGTGGGCGGCGTCCAGGTAGCAGACGCCGTTGCACAGCTCGGTCATGCCGAAGGTGTCCACCAGCCGTACGTGCGGCAGCCGGCGTTTCACCTCGCGCCGCACGCTGGGCGCGACCCCGGCGAAGAGCAGGTAACGCAGCGACCCGAGGTCCGACTGGTCGTCGCGGTCGAGCAGGCCGAAGAGGATCTGCGCGGCCAGGACCATGCCGGTGATCCGCTCCCGGGCCACGGTCCGGGCGATGTCGGTGGCCTTGAACGTCGGGGTCAGCACCATCGTCGCGCCCGCCACGAACGTCGCCAGACCAGGTGCCTCCAGACCGCTGACGTGGAACAGCGGCGCCGAGACGAGGATCCGGTCGGCTGCGGTGAGCTCCAGTTCGAGCACCTGCGCCAGGTGGTTCGCCGTCAGGTTGCCGCAGGTGTGGATCACGCCCTTGGGCCGTGCGGTGGTGCCGGAGGTGTAGAGCAGCCGGTGCACGTCGGTGGTGGTCTTCTCGGCGTCCGGCACCCGCACGCCGGGCGGCTGCGCGGCGAGCAGATCGGCCAGCCGACGGGCGTCGGCGACGGCCCGGGCACCGTTGGCCACGACGGTCCGCAGCCCGGTCGTAGCCACCAAGGTGGCGGCGGTGTCGGCGAAATCGTCGTCGTAGATCAGCCCGGTGACGCCGGCCTGGTCGATGACGTACGCCTGCTCGTGGGGGTGCAGCCGCCAGTTGAGCGGAACCGAGACCGCACCGAGACGGCTCAGCGCCAGCAGCTCGATGACGTAGGTGGCGGTGTTGCGGCCGAGCACCCCGACCAGGTCACCGTCGGCGATGCCGGCGTCGCGCAGTGCCGCCGCGTGCCGGTCGACGTCGGCGTCCAGTTCGGCGTACGTCCAGCGGGAATCCCCGTCGACCAGTGCCTCCCGGTCGGCGCGGCGCAGCGCCTGCCGGCGCAGCGTTTCGGTGAAGTTGCTGGTCGCCATCAGTTGCCGCCCTCCCGCCGCCGGGCCAGGATCTCCTCCCGGGACGGCAGCGCCACGAACTCCAGCAGGTTGCCGTCGAGGTCGCGGGCCGCGAAGGCGGTGATCGGCCCGTAGTTGTCGAGCAGGACCTGGTTCGGCGGGCTCAGACACTGCGCGCCCAGCTCGACCAGTCGTACGTGCAGTTCGTCCATCTCCGCCAGCGGCACCGCGAAGCTGAGCAGGAAGGTGCCCAGCTCCAGGTGTCCACCGGTCGCCGTCCGGGTCGCGGTGCCGTTCCACTCGATCAGTTCCAGCTGACCGATCTGGCTCGGCCCCTGCAGGTACTGGACCCGGCCGGTGGTGCCGGCGGGCAGGCCCAGCGACACCTCGATGCCGGGGCCGGCGACGTCGGCCCGCAGCGTCCGGCGGTAGCCCAGCGCCTTCTCGTAGAAGTCCGCGGCGCGGTCGACGTCGGAGACGGTCACGGCCACGTGGTGTACCTCGCTCACCGGCATGGTGGCTCCCTTCCTTGACGCGGCTCAGGCGGTTGGACCGGCTGGTCCGGACAGGGCCCGCTGGATCAGCGTGACCTCGTCGGCGCCGCTGTCCGGGACGATGAAGTCGTCGAGCCGGCAGATCTCGTCGATCGACGCGCTGATGTCGTCGGGCGAGACCGGCTCGGCCCCGCCGTACCAGCCGGGGGTGACGCCGAGGAAGATCCGCCCGACCCGGCCGCCGCCGACGGTGAGGATGTGCCGGTTGAGCTGGCACTGCCCGGAGGCGAGGTAGGTCGCCACCGCGGCGACGTGCCGGGGGTCGAACCGGTCGGTCAGCTCACCGAGAAGATTCTCGGTCATCCGGGTCGCGGCGGTCGGTGCGATCGCGTTCACCAGGATGCCCCGGCGGGCTCCTTCCAGCGCGAGCACGTTCATCAGCCCGATCAGGCCGGCCTTGGCGGCCCCGTAGTTGGCCTGGCCGAAGTTGCCGAACAGCCCGGACGAGGAGCTGGTCAGCACGATCCGCCCGTACCCCCGCTCGGCCATCTGCCGCCACGCGGGCCGCAGCACATGGAACGCACCGGCGAGGTGCACGTCGAGGACCGCGGTGACGTCCTCCTCGCGCATCTTGGCCAGCGTGCCGTCCCGCAGGATGCCGGCGTTGTGGATCACCGCGTCGATCCGGCCGTACTCTCCAACGGCCCGGGCGACGAGGTCGGCGCCGCCGGCGGCGGTGGCGACCGAGTCGGTCGACGCGACCGCGACACCGCCGGCGGCGCGGATCTCCTCGACCACCCGCTGCGCCGCACCGGAGGAACCCGAGCCGTCCACCGCCCCGCCGAGGTCGTTGACGACGACGCGGGCACCGCGTTCGGCCAGCAGCAGGGCGTGCGCCCGGCCGATCCCGTTGCCGGCGCCGGTGACGACGACGACCTGCCCGTCGAGGCGCACCTCGGCGCTCACCGCTGGCTCCCCAGCACCGCGACGAACGCCACGCAGGAACCGGGCTGCCCGCCGAGGTTCTGCGCGAGAGCCAACCGGGCGTCGGGCACCTGGCGGGCGCCGGCCGCACCCCGCAGCTGGGTGAAGCACTCGAACATCATCCGCAGCCCGGTGGCGCCGATCGGGTGGCCGAACGACTTGAGACCGCCGTCGGTGTTGACCGGCAACGCGCCGCCGAGGTCGTACCGGCCGTCGAGGATGTCCCGCCAGGCCTTGCCCCGCTCGGAGAAGCCTAGGTCCTCCATCAGCACCACCTCCGTCGGAGTGAAACAGTCGTGCACCTCGGCCAGCGAGATCTGTGTCGCCGGGTCGGTGACGCCCGCCTGGTCGTAGGCCTGTCGCGCCGCCCGCACCACCTCCGGGAAGGTGGTGAAGTCGTAGCCGTCGGTGGCCAGGCCCGCGCCCGAGCCGGCGACGAACCCCATCCCGCGCAGGAACACCGGCTTGTCGGTGTAGCGGTAGGCGTCCTCGGCGCGGACCAGGATGGCCGCGGCGGCACCGTCGGACACGCCCGAGCAGTCCAGCACGCCGAGCTGACCGGCGATACGTGGCGCGTTCTCGACGGTCTCGGCGGAGACGGCCTTACGGAACTGGGCGCGTTCGTTCAACGCGCCGTTCGCGTGGTTCTTCGTCGCGACCCTGGTGAGCGCGTCGCGCATGTCCCGCGCCCCGACGCCGTACGCCTGCTGGTAGGCGGGGGCGAGCAGGGAGAACCCGGCGGGCGCGGTCCAGTCGACGTCGGTGCCGTCGGCCGGTGGGTAGACGGCGGCCAGACCGGAGTACGCCGAATCCTTCAGCTTCTCCACACCGGTCGCCATGACCATGTCGTACGCCCCGGAGGCGACCGCGAACGCCGCGTTGCGCAGCGACTCCGAGCCGGTGGCGCAGTAGTTCTCCACCCGGGTCACCGGCTTGCCGACCAGGCGCAACGGCCGGGCCAGGGTCTGCCCGGACATCCCGGAGCCCTGGGTGCCCACCCAGAACGCGTCGATGCCGTCGAGGGTGACACCGGACAGCGACCCGACGCACTCGTGCACCGCGTCGACCAGCAGATCATCGGCGGAACGGTGCCAGTGGTCACGGAACGGGGTGCAGCCCATCGCGACGATCGCGACGTCGTGGGCCATCCGCCTACTGGCCATCGGTGGCCTCCTTCCGTGGCCGGAGTTTCCAGAAGTAGTTTGGGATCGAATCGGTGGTCCACAGCCGCCGGAACGTCGGCGTCATCGCCATGCCCACCGCCACGTCGCCCGGCGCGACGTCGGTCGCGTACGTGCTGAGCCGGCCGCCGCCGTCGACATCGGCGACGACGACCGCGACCTCCGGCTCCGGCATGGTGGTCAGGTGGTCCCTGGTCACCGAGACCACCCGGGCGGTCTTGTCCCGCAGCGGGACCGTCGCTGGCGTCTGCCCCGTCGCGGCGGTGCCGCAGGAGGCGCAGACCTTGGCCGGCGGCGTGGTGACCTTCGCGCAGGCGTCGCACCGGCTGCCCTCCAGCCGGAACTTCCAGCCGGACCGGCGGAACATCGGCGGCGACGCCGGTGCCGGCGAAGCGGGCCGGGCCGGGCCCTGCACGTCCAGCAGTCCGCGCCAGCGCAGGTAGCGGCCGTAACCGACGGCTTGCCGGGCGGCGAGCTGCTGCCGTACGGACGCCCCGCCGCGCGCCGCCCGCACCCCGTCGCCGACCCGCCAGACGAAGGCGTCGGCGCCCTCGGTCGCCGACAGCAACAGGATCGTCCGGCCGGGCTGCGCCTCGTCGAGCGCGGCGGCGAGCAGCAGTCCGGGGTGGGCGGCGCCGGTGAAGCCGGTGGCCCGTTCGACCTTCGCGTCGGCTCCCGACCCGCCCAGCGTACGGCGCAGCGCCGCGGCGGCGCGGGCGTTCGACGACGACACGACGACCTCGTCGACGGCGTCCAGGCCGGCGAGGGTGAAGGCGCGGCGGGCCGCGGCGAGGCCGGCGGTGACGAGGACGTCGGCGGTGAACCGTTCGTCCCAGACACGGTCGTGCCGGTCTCCGGGCAGCCGCCACCGTTCCAGGATCTCGGTGGTGTGTCCGGCGCGGGCGAGCAGCGTCGCGGCGCTGGTGCCGCCGCCGACGAACGCTGCGGCGCCGTCGCCCTGGGCGAGCTCGTCCGGTGCCCCCGGGCGGGTGGTCCGCAGGTCGGCCAGCACCGCCGCGGCGCCGGTACACGCGACGAGGTCGAGGGCGGTCGCGCCGCAGCGGTGTCCGCGCAGATCGACCGCGCCGACGGCCGGATCGAGCCCGAGCGCGGCGTGCACGACCCCGGCCGAGGTCTTCGCCTCGTACGGCGCGCTGGTGGTGGCGAGCAGCAGCTGCCGACCGGCGGGGTCGTCGGCGGTGAGGTGTCGCATCGCCTCGACGGCCATGGTGACGGTGTCCTCGTCGAAGGCGGCGACGCCGCGCACCGGTCCGCCCGGCCTGGGTGGTCCGGACCCGTCGAGTCGGTTGTCGTGCAGGGCGTACGCCGGCAGGTGTACCGCGTAGCCGTCGATGCCGGGCTGGTCAGGCATGGTGTCGCGGTTCTCCTTCAACTCCACGAGGGGATGGCGGCGAGCAGTCGTCGGGTGTACTCCTGTTGCGGCTCGTCCAGGACCTGATCGGCCGCACCCTGTTCGACGACCCGGCCGCCGCTCATCACCGCGATCCGGTCACAGAGGTCGCTGGCGAGCATCAGGTCGTGGGTGACGAAGAGCAGGCCGATGCCGAGTTCGTCGACCAGGGTGCGGAACAGCCCGACGACCTTGGTCTGGGTGGTGACGTCGAGGGCGGTGGTGCACTCGTCGGCGATCACCAGCGCCGGACGGGTGACGACGGCCAGCCCGATGGCGACCCGCTGGCGCAGCCCGCCGGAGAGCTGGTGCGGGTAGCTGCCCAGCACCCGGGCCGGGTCGGTGATGCGCATCTGTGCCAGGACCTCCACCGAGCGGCGCTCGACCTCGGCCCGGGTGATGCCCCGGACGTGGCGGCGCAGCACCTCGGCGAGCTGGGTGCCGACCTTCATCAGCGGGTTCAACGACCGGGAGGCGTCCTGGAAGACCATGCCCACGGCGCTGCCCCGGACCCGGTCGGTGCGGTCCACGCCGGGGGCCACCACCTCGTCGCCGGCGAGCGTGACCCGGCCCTGTTCGACATCGACGTTGCGTTCGAGCAGCCCGACGACGGTGCGGGCCAGGGTGGTCTTGCCGCTGCCGGACTCGCCGACGACGCCGACGATGCGGCCCCGGTCGACGTCGATGTCGACGTCGTCGAGCAGGCGCAGGTCGCCGCCGGCGAGTCGGGCGACGACGGACAGGCCGCAGATGCTCAGCAGCGCGGTCATCGGCGCCTCTTCCGTGGGTCGTGGTGGGTGAGCAGCGCGTCGCCCAGCAGGTTGACCAGCAGCACCAGCAGGGTGATGGCGAGCCCGGGGAAGAGCGCGATCCACCAGGCCTGGCTCAGCTCGTCCTGGCCGGAGGCGAGCATCGACCCCCAGCTGACACTCGGTGGCGGTACGCCGAGGCCGAGGAAGCTCAACGCGCTCTCGATCAGGATCGCCGTGCCGACCTGGAGGGTGCCGAGCGCGACGACCGTGCCGGCGAGGTTGGGCAGGACGTGTCGGAAGACGATCCGCGCCTCCGACGCGCCGGCCGCCCGCAGGCCGGTGACGAACTGCCGCTCGCGGATCGCCAGGGTCGCCGACCGGGTGACCCGGGCGCAGACCGCCCACCCGGTCAGCGCCAGCACCAGGAACAGCACCGGCAGCGAACTGCCCCGGTTCGAGATGATCGCGAGGGCGACCAGGATGAACGGCAGGGCCAGCTGGGCGTCGATGAGCACCGAGATGACCCGGTCGACCCAGCCGCGGAAGTAGCCGGCCAGCACGCCGAGCAGGGTGCCGGGGCCGATGGCGACCAGCGCGCCGACCAGGCCGATCAGAATGGTCAGCCGGCCGGCGGAGACGAACTGGGTGAGGACGTCCTGGCCGAGCTTGTCGGTGCCGAGCGGGTGCGCCCAGGTTCCGCCGTCGAGGAAGGCGGGCGGTCGCCGGGTCGCCGCCAGGTCCTGCCCGGTGTCGGGCAGCAGTCCGGTCAGCGGCAGCACCAGCACCAGGCCGGCGACGACCACCAGCGGCAGGGACAGCCAGAACACCGAGGTACGGGACCGCCGTACCGGGCGTCGTGGCGGTTGCGCCGCCGGCGGCGCCGGGTGCAGATCGGATCGGCTCACGGCCGTCACCTCACCCTCGGGTCGACGACCGAATGGATCACGTCGACGAGCAGGTTCAGCAGGACGAACGTCAACGCGCCGAAGACGACGATCGCCTGGACGAGCGGGAAGTCACGGAACTGGATGGCCTGCAGCGCCAGCTGACCGAGGCCGGGCCAGGAGTAGACGTACTCGATCGCGACGGCGCCGGAGAGCAGGATCCCGGTCTGCAGCACGACGATGGTCAGGATCGGCATCATCGAGTTCTTGAACGCGTGCCGCCACACGACCCGCCGGCCGCGCAGCCCGCGGGCCCGGGCGGAGTCGATGTACGGCTCGGCCAACGTCTCGCTCATCGACGCCCGGGTGAGCCGGGCGATCTGCGCCATCGGGTACACCGCCATGGTGACGGCGGGAAGGACCAGATGCTGCGGGGTACCGGACTGTCCGGCGGGCAGCCAGCCGAGGTTCACGGCGAACAGCGCCACCAGCATCATGCCGAACCAGAAAACGGGCACCGACTGGCCGAGCAGGGCGACGGTGGAGGCGGCGCGGTCCCACCAGGTGCCCTCCCGGGTCGCGGCCAGCACCCCGAGCGGCACTCCGACGAGTACGGCGAGTGCCATGCCGGCGGCGACCAGTTGCAGGGTGAACGGCAGTCGGTCGGCGATCAGGGTGGTGTTGGCCTGGTAGAACTGCAGCGACTGACCGAGGTCACCGGTGAGGATGCCCGTGAGGTAGTCGAGGTACTGGACGACCAGCGGCAGGTCGAGACCGAGTTCGTGGCGCAGGGCGTCCCGCTGCTCCGGGCTGGCCATCGGTCCGAGGATGGCCACGGTCGGATCACCGGAGAGCCGGCCGAGGGCGAACGCCAGGCTCAGCGCGATGAGCAGGGACGCGAGTAGTGACGCCAGGCGGCTGCCGACCCGTCGGACGGTGCTGGCCTTCATCGGCGGGACCTCCAGCGCGCGCCGGGCATCGCGGCGAGCAGTTCGCGGGTGTAGTCGTTGCGGGGGGTGGCGAAGACCGCCTCGCACGGCCCCGACTCGACCACTCGGCCCTGGTACATGACGTACACGGCGTCGCAGACGGAGCGGACGACGGCGAGGTCGTGGCTGATCATCAGCAGGGCCGCGCCGGTGCTCTGCCGGATCTGGGCCAGCAGGGTCAGCACGTCGGCCTGCACCGAGACGTCCAGACCGGAGGTCGGTTCGTCCGCCACGATCAGCCGCGGCCGCATCAGCAGAGCGCGGGCGATGCAGACCCGCTGGGCCTGGCCGCCGGAGAGCTGGTGCGGGTAGCGGTCCAGGATCTGCGGTGCCAGCCGGACCCGGTCGAGCAGTTCGGTGTCGCTGATCCAGGAGGTGCGCTCGGGTTGCAACCGACGCAGTTCGCGCAGCCCGGAGCGGACCGACTGCCGGGGGTCGAGCGACCCGTGCGGATCCTGGAAGACCACCTGCGCCTCGGGGCGCAGCCGCCGCAGCCGCGCCCGACTGATCGAGGAGAGCTGGTGCCCGAGCAGCCGGATGGCCCCGTCGCCACGGGTGCCCAGCCCGGTGGCCGCCATGGCGAGCGTCGTCTTGCCGGACCCCGACTCGCCGACGACGGCGACGCTCTCGCCGGCGCCGATACGCAGCGACACGTGGTCGACCGCGCGCAGCACCGTCCCGGTGCTCCGGTCGCGGTGCTCGACGACCAGATCGTCGACCACCAGCACGGCGGTGTCGGTGTCCGGGGTGCGGGGGTGCCCGGCGAGGTCGCCGGGCACCCCCGTCTGCGCTGCTCCGGTCATCGTCAGCGGGTCGTCTTCGTGAAGTCCACGGTGTTCAGCGGACCGAACTCGACACCGGTGACACCGGGACCGGTCGCGTAGTTGAAGATCTGCCGGTAGAGCGGCACGTAGCAGTGCTTCTCGACCACTCCGATGGTGTTGAGCTGCTCGTAGATCGGTGCGGCCTGCTCGGCGCTGTCCTGTTCGAGCGCCTGCTGGGCGAGTTGGTCGATCTGCGGGTCAGGGCAGTTGCCGGTCAACGACGCGGTCTTCATGAAGCCGCTGACGAAGTAGTCCGGCACGGCGACGTTGGGCACTCCGGCGAAGATGGCGACACCGGGGACCTGGCGGCCGATGATCCGCTGAACCAGGGTGCCGTAGTCGAGCGGCTCGTAGCTGACCGTGAAGCCGGCCTGTTCGAGGCTGCCGCCCACCGCCTGGGCGACCTCTTCGATGTTGGTGTACTGCGCCGCCGGATAGGTGATCTGTACGGCCGGGGTGGCGTCACCGACGAGTCGCGCGGCCTTCGCCGGGTCGGCGGTGACGCTGTTCTGCGGTTGCTGGCCGGGCCGGACGTTGAGCAGTCCGGCGTCGGCGGCGGCCTGGCCGTCGAAGATGCCGCTGACGATCGCGTCCCGGTCGATGGCCAGGGCCGCGGCCTCACGCAGCTGCGGGTCGTCGAACGGCGCCTTGGTCGAGTCGAGGAAGGCGATGATCTTTATGGCGGTCTCGGTGCGTACCACGTCGACCCCGGCCGCCTCGGCCGCCTGCGCCTGGGCCGGCGGTAGGTCGAAGGAGACGTCGACGGTCCCGCTCTGGATCAACGCGAGCCGCTGCGCGGCCTCGTTTGCCCAGGTGAAGGTCACACCGTCGTTCGTCGGTTCGTCGCCCCAGTAGTCGGGGTTCTTGGTGACCGAGATGTCGCGACCGGCGTTGGCGCCAGCCCACACGTACGGGCCGGTGCCGACCGGGGCCGCGGCGAAGCCTTCGGACCCCTGCTCCTGGTAGTAGGCCGGTGGGACCAGGTAGACCGTGGTGAGCAGGTCGGGAATGTTGTACTGCGGCGTGCCGGTGGTGACCACGACGGTGGCGTCGTCGGTGGCCTCGATCGAGGTGACGTTGCCGAAGTAGGACTTCAGCGGTGACCCCTCGGTGTCGCGGGTGAGCGTGATGGTGTTCGCGACGGCGGCGGCGTCGGCCGCTTCCCCGTTGCTGAAGGTGATGTCGGGGCGGACGGTGAACGTCCAGGTCGTGGCGTCGGTACGGGTCCAGTTGGTGATGAGACCGGTGTCGGTGGGCGCGAGGTCGTCGCCGGTGTCGATCAGCGGTTCGAGCATCGTCGCCCAGACGACCTGGGCGGAGCGCGCACCGACGATCGGATCGAGGGTGGCGGGCTGGGCCGCGAGCAGCGCACGGATGACAGTCGGGCCGGACGAACCGGTGTCGTCGGGTTCGGTGCCACCGCAGGCGGTCAGGCCGACGCTGGCGACAGTGATGGCGGCGGCGGCCACGAGGGGCCGCCGGGAACGCAGGATTTTCATGATCATCAGGGGTGTCCTTCACAGCGATGGACCCGTTCACGTCGCCGCGTTGCGCGCCGGTGACGCTCGCCACAAAGTACCGACCAGCCGGTATCAAGTCAACGGTTCAAGCAGGTATCTCGACTATGACATTCGCGTGACAAAGGCCAGCCAGCCAGCGGCGTTGTGAACATACCGACCGGTATGTATGATACCCCGGTGGCCCCTACCCTCACCCCTCGGCACGACGGACGCCTCATCCGGGTGCGCTACGACAACGCGGCCCGCGGCAACTGCTTCGACGACACCGCGCTGCATGAACTCGTCCACGCGCTGGAGACCGCTGCGGCCATCGACAGCTGCGCGGTCGTCGAGCTCGAGATGGCCGGCCGGAACTTCTGCGGTGGCTGGGACACCACGGCGTTCACCGAGCTGGCCGGCAGCACGCCGGAGACGGTGGCGGACAGCCTGCGCGCCAGCGACGCCGCACTGCGGCGGATCCGGCGACTCCCGGTGCCGGTGGTCGCCGCGGTACGGGGCCGGGTGATCGGCTTCGGCGCCGGCCTGCTCGACGCCGTGCACCTGCCGATCGCCGCGACCAGTGCCCGCCTGTCGTTACCCGAGGCCCGGTTCGGTTTCGCCCCCGCCGGAGTCGGCCACGCGATCGCCCGGGCGCTACCCCGCCCGCAGGCCTACCACCTGCTGACCGGGGCCACGACCGCGTCCGCCGATCAGATGCTCGCCTGGGGGTTGGTCGCCGAGGTAGTCGCCGACGACGACCTCGACCGCGCGGCCGAGGCTCTGGTCGAGACGCTGCTCGCCGTACCCGGCCACACCCTGCGAGCGGTCGTCGAGGTCGTCGAGTCGAGCCGGGCCACCGGACGGCCCGATCACGCCTACGACGTCTCGGCGCGCACCATCGTCGCCGGTGTCGCCGCACGCGGAGCGAACCGATGAGCGGTCGGTTCCAGGCTGGCGAGGCCGTCTGGGTGGAGCTGGCCACCCCCGATCCGGACAAGGTCGAACCGTTCTACCGCGCGTTACTCGGCTGGACGGTACGCGCCGAACGGCTCGGTGCCACCACCTACCGGATGTGTGGCATCGACGGACGCGACGTGGCCGGCATCTCCGACGCCGCCGCGCTGCACGCCGGTCGGCCCCGGGGCTGGATCGTCTACTTCGCCGTCGACGACGTCAGCCGCAGCGCCTCCCGGGCGGTCGAGCTCGGCGGCGAGCTGGTCACCCGGCCGCGGTATCTGCCGGCCGCCGGCACCGGCGCCGTCGTCATCGACCCGTTCGGCGCCGCGTTCGGTCTCTACCAGGGCGAGTCACGCACCGGCGTGCAGCTGCTCAACTCGGCCGGCGCACTGTGCTGGAACGAATTGAACACCGGGGAGCCCGCCGCGTCGGTGAGCTACTACCGGTCCCTGTTCGGCTACACCACCCGGCGGACGACAGACACGCCTACCGCCCGCCCGTACACCCTGCTGATGCTCGGCGACGTCGCGGTCGCTGGCGTGCTGGCACTCGACAACGAATGGCCGAACCTCATCCCGGCGAAGTGGATCACCTACTTCGCCGTGGACTCCCTGGACGACGCGCTGCGGCGGGTCTGCGCGCTCGGCGGGACGCCGACCGTCGGCCCGGTCCAGAGCCCGTACGGACGTCTTCACCTGGTGAAGGATCCCGGCGGCCATTCACTCTGCCTCATCCAGCTCGACGGCGGCCTGCGCCCCGGGCACGACTCCTCCCCCAGGCGGTGACCTCCCGATGACGGCCGAGCCACTGTTCGACTCGACGGAGTTCCGTCAGGTGTGTGGCCACTTCCCCACCGGCGTCACCGCGGTCACCGCGATCACCGCCCAGGGGGGCGTCGCCGCGCTGACCGTGAACTCGTTCACCTCGGTCTCGCTGCAGCCGGCGAAGGTGCTGTTCTGTGTGACCAGCTCCTCGTCCAGCTTCCCGACACTGGTCGGATCCGAACGGATCGCCATCCACATCCTCAGCCGGGACCAGGAGGACGTGGCGCGCCGGTTCGCCACGTCCGGGCTGACCGGCGCGGAGAAACTCGCCGGGGTGTCCTGGCTGCCCGGTCCGGACGGGGTTCCACTGCTGCCCGGCACACCGGCGGTGCTCGCCGGACGGCGCGACGAGGTGATCACCAGCGGCGACCACGTCATCTTCCTGCTCGACATCGACCACGTGCATCTGAAGCCGACAAACGTGCCGGCGCTGTCGTTCTACCGAGGTCGGTTCGTCAGTCCGTCGGCCACCGCGACCGAGTGAGAGTGGGCAGGCCCGCGATCGTCGACCGCCGACGCGTGCCGGTAGCGCCGGCCGACGTGGATCAGCTGTAGTACCGGAACAGGATCTCGGCCACGCAGCAGGGGGTCGACCGGTCGGCGAACTCGACCGTCACCGAAGCCTTGGCCTGCACGCCGTCCCCGGTACCGGGGACGGCGGCGATCGGCTGGGCCGACACCAGCGTCGCGGTGCCCTGGATCGGCACACCGGGCGGCAACGGCCTGACGAACCGGACCCGGTCCAGTCCGTAGTTGACGCCCACGGAGAAGGTCTGCACCTCGAGGATGTCCGCGAGCAGGCGCGGGACGAGCGCCAGGGTCAGGAATCCGTGCACGACGGTGGTGCCGAACGGGCCGGACCGCGCCCGCTCGACGTCGACGTGGATCCACTGGTGGTCGCCGGTGACGTCGGCGAACTGGTCGATCTGCCGCTGGGTCACCACCTGCGGTGCGCTGGCCCCCAGCTCCGTGCCGACCAGGTCGAGCAGGTCACCCGGGCTGTGCACGATCGTCCGTGATGCGGTTCGCATAGTCACTCCAGTTGGCGAACGGGCCATCGGCGGCCTTCTTCATTCCGACCGGATGGTATCATCGGTTTCCGGGTCGCTGAGCAGGGAGGTTCCGTGGTGTTCGAGGCGTACCAGTTGCCCGAGGAGCACGCAGCAGTGCGGCAGGCCGTACGACAGGTGTGCGACGACAGGGTCGCGCCGCACGCGGCGGCCGCCGACGAGAACGCCGAGTTTCCGCAGGCCTCCTACGACGCGCTGCGCGCCGCCGACTTCCACGCCCCGCACATCCCCGTCGAGTACGGCGGCGCCGGCGCGGACGCGCTCGCCACCGCGATCGTCATCGAGGAAGTGGCGCGGGCCTGCGCCACCTCGTCACTGATCCCGGCCGGCAACAAGCTCGGCACCATGCCGCTGCTGCTCGCCGCCGGCGAGCACCTCAAGCAGCGATACCTACCGCCGGTCGCCCGGGGCGAGGCGATGTTCTCGTACTGCCTGTCCGAACCCGATGCCGGCAGCGACGCGGCCGGCATGCGGACCCGCGCCGAACGCGACGGCGACTCCTGGGTGCTCAACGGGGTCAAGCGCTGGATCACCAATGCCGGCCTGAGCGAGTACTACACGGTCTTCGCCGTCACCGACCCGGCGGCACGCTCGCGCGGCATCTCCGCCTTCGTGGTGGAGAGGTCCGACCCCGGCGTCAGCTTCGGCGCGCCGGAGCGCAAGCTCGGCATCAAGGGATCCCCGACCCGCGAGGTGTACCTCGACAACGTGCGCGTCCCGGCGGACCGGGTCATCGGTACGCCGGGAACCGGCTTCGCGACGGCGATGCGGACGCTGGACCACACCCGCGTCACCATCGCCGCTCAGGCCCTGGGCATCGCCCAGGGCGCGCTGGACTACGCCCTGGGTTACGTACGGCAACGACAGCAGTTCGGCCGGGCCATCGCCGACTTCCAGGGCATCCAGTTCCTCCTCGCGGACATGGGCATGACCCTGGAGGCGGCACGGCAGCTCACCTACGCGGCCGCCGGCCGGTCCGAGCGGGGCGAGCCGGACCTGACCTACTTCGGCGCGGCAGCCAAGTGCTTCGCTTCCGACGCGGCGATGAAGATCACCACCGACGCCGTCCAACTACTCGGCGGCTACGGGTACACCCGTGACTTTCCGGTGGAGCGGATGATGCGCGACGCCAAGATCACCCAGATCTACGAGGGCACCAACCAGGTGCAACGTGTCGTCATGGCCCGCCAACTGCTCGCCGGCTGACCGGCCCCGCCCGGTTCAGCGGAGACCGTCGAGCACCATCGCGCTGAACTGGCGCGCCACCTCGTCGATGCTGAGCGGACCGTCGACGTTGAGCCACTGGTAGGCCCAGGCACACATGCCGACCAGCCCGAAGGTGACGATCCGCGGGTCCATGTCCGCGCGGAAGACGCCACGGGCGATACCGTCGGAGATCATGCCGGCGAAGGCCGCCTCCACCGCGTCACGCTTGCGCGTCACCTCGGCGAACATGTCTCCCGCGAGGTACCGCCGCTCCTGGTAGAAGATCGTCACGTGTGCCCGGTACTCGGCCACGCTGGTCAGGCTGAACCGGATGAGCTCCGCCACCCGTACCGTCGGGTCGTCGCTGCCGGACTCGATCTGCTGGATCGCGGCCAGCTGCGCCTCCAGGTACTCCTCCTGGATGTGCCGCAGCAGGTCGTCCTTGCTCTCGAAGTGGTGGTAGAAGGCACCCTTGGTCAGCCCGGCCTGGTCGGCGATCTCCTGCACCGACGTCCGGTCGAAACCCCGACGCCCGAACAGTTCCAGCGCGCTGGCGATCAACGACTTGCGGGTGTTCTCCGGGTCGTATCCGTCGGCCCAGCGTTGCCTGCGCCGGGTCGCCGCCGGGCGGTTGGACGTCGCACGAGCCATCGGTGGCCTCCGCTTCCCGCTCCACTCGGAGCCCGACAATCCTACCGCCCGGTCGGAAGGTTCGCTGTCACCGCCCCTGCCGCAGCCAGGATTCGATCGTGGCGATGATCCGCGGGCGCAGCTCGGCGGCGCCGATGACGGCGTCCACCGAGCCGACCTCCACGGCGCGCTGGATGTCGTGGATCCGGTCGAACTCGGTGGCCACCTCGCCCAGCTTCTCCGCCCGCACCGACGACCGCAGCTCGTCGAGCTCAGCCGCCAACGCGGCACGATCGGTGCCGGCCGCGGCGGCCGCCCGGGCCTCCAGGTCCCGGATCCGCGGGTCGCGTGCGGTACGGGAATCCACGTCACCGGAGAACACCACGGCGGCGGCGGGAGCGCCACCGAGTACCGAGGCGAACGAACCTTCCAGCGCGAGCACGGTCATGGCGGGGTTCAACGCCTTCGAGAAGACCACGAACGCGCCACCGTGGTACCGCGAGATCACACAGAACACGATCGGCCCACGGAAGTTCACGATCGCCCGGCCGATCTCGGCGCCGTACTCCAGCTGCAGCTTGCGCATCGACTCGGGCGAGCCGTCGAAGCCCGACAGATTCGCCAGCACCACCAGCGGCCGGTTGCCGCTGGCCGCGTTGATCGCCCGCGCGGCCTTCTTCGACGACTGCGGGAACAGCGTGCCGGCGGTGTAGGTGTCCGGGCCGTCGGTGGGCGGGAAACCACGCCGCGGCACCGTCCGCGACTCGATGCCCAGCAGGCAGACGGGGATGCCGCCGAGATGCACGTCCTGCACCACGGCGGTGTCGGCGTCAGCCATGCCCGCCCAGCGTTCCAGCACCGGGTGGTCCTGATCGGCCAGCGCCCGCATCACGGTCCGGATGTCGAACGGCTTCTTGCGGTCCGGGTTCGCCTCGGCCGAGAAGATCTCCCCGACGGTGGTGAAGTCGCTGCCGGCCAGCGTGTGCGGGAAGGTGGAGACGTCGCGGTCGGTGGGGTCGGTGGTGACCGCCCGCCGCGGCCCGGTCTCACCCGGTACGACATACGTGTGGTCGTAGTGGGCCAGCAGCACGTCCCGTGCTGCGGTCAGGCTCGGCGCCCAGTACTGCGCCTGCCCGTTCGGCCCCATCACCCGGTCGTAGCCGCCGATGCCGAAGTTGTCCTCGGCGGACACCCCGCCGGAGAAGTCCAGCGACTGCTTGCCGGTGAGCACCATCGCCGAGTCCGGCGTCATCACCAGGATGCCCTTGGTGTGCATGAGCATCGTCGCCTCGGCGTTCCAGTACGGCTGCGCGCCGACGTTGATGCCCGCGACCACGATGTTGATCTCACCACCGGCCTGGGTGAACTCGACGATCCGTTTGAGCGCGGCGGCCACCCAGTCCATGTTCTCGGTGCCCGACTCCATCGAGATCCGGGCCCCGGCGGACAACGCGTACCACTCCACCGGCACCCGCATCCGCTCGGCCAGATCCAGGGCCGCGATGATCCGACGGCACTCCGGCTCGGACAGGGCGCCGAGCGACTTCGTGGGATCGCCGAACAGCACGACCCGGGTGACCCCCTCGGGGTGACGGGCGGTGACCGTGCTGACCACACCGGCGACGATGGCCGCGCCGTTGCCCCCCTTCGGCCGGTCGACCGGCACCAACGCGTTGCCGTCGTCGAGGTCGTGCTCGACGAAGTCGCCGAGCCGGCCGGTGAGTTCGTACGGGTACACCGTGTTGCGACTGCTCGCCCGCAGTACCTTCAACCGGTAGTCGTCCAACGGCTCGACCGGCTCGACCGGCGGCTCGCCGACGACCAGTTCGGCGCCGCCGGTGGCGTCGAAGGCGATCCGTACGGCCATCTTCGTCAGCTCGCCGGTCGCCCGGTCGCGTTGGCGCCCGATGAACAGGATCTCCTCCAGTCCGGCGCCTGCGGTCGTCGGGCGCATCCGCCCGGCGATCATCTCCATCTCCGAGCGGGTGAGGTCGTTCGGCGGCCAGACGTAGATCACGATCCGGTTGGTGGTGAAGCGGGTCTTCGACGGTCGGCGCGACTGGGCCCGGCGGATCGAGTCGAGGCAGGCCGCGACGGTGTCCTCGGTGGTCGGCAGCGACACCAGGCGTCCATCGTGGTCACGCAGCCGGGTCAGGTCACGTACCTGCGCGAACGCGACGAGACGCTGGTCCGACGGGTTCTCCCGCGCGATGCACTGAAAGAGGTAGACCTCCTCGTCGAGCGAGGGCAGCCGGGTCAGGTCGAACTTGCCCAGCCGCTCCAACTGCATGCGCTGCGCGATGTACGGGTGCAGACCGCGCATCAGCCGTTCCTCGACCATCCCCTGGCTCGACGGGCGGAACGTGAAGTGATGGTGCATCACCGCGCCGGCGCGGCCCGCGATGGTGGTGGTCACCCGACGGACCTGGGGCGGCAGCGGGTGCGCGGCGACGACGTCGAGCAGCGCCGCCGCCATCGCGTCGAAGTCCTCCGGCTGGTTCTCCCAGGCGAGATAGATATCGGCGTCGATGGATTCCCGGCCGTCGGCCAGCTCGGCGAGCCCGTCCAGTGCGGTGCCCAGGGCGTCGATGGCCACGGCGGCGGTGACCACGCTCGAGTCCGCCCGCTCGGCGACCACGAAGGCGCAGCCGGCGACCTGGTGGGCGTGGACCGCGGTGAGCCCTTTGTTGCCGTAGTACCGGCGGGTCAGCACCTCCAGCATGACCGCGTTGTCGAGGTGGTCACGGACGATCCGCTGGCCGAGCAGTCGGACCAGCGGTTCGGTGCTGCGGACCATGTCGGCGATGCGCTCGGCGCGCTCCGGCGTGTCCGGACGGGCGTCCAGGTGACGCAGGTGCGCGCGGACCCGGGCGTAGACGGTGGCCCGGTTGCGGCGCAGCAACGGCTGAGCGAACCAGGCGAACACCACGCCCCGGGCGAGGTCGGCGATCACCGGGAAGCGGACCTGGGTGGCGGCGACCAGTCGCTCCAGGGCGAGACCGGCGGGCTCGTGCAACGACTGGCCGGGCGGCGGCTCCCGCAGCCAGGCGCGCAGCAGTGTCGCCACGACGGTGGCGTCGGCGGCGGCACGCTGCAGAGCGAGGAAGATCCGGAAGACGGCGGCTTCGAGATCGGCGGAGCGCTCCAGCTCGGTGACGCCGTAGTGGCTGAGCGCCTTGGCGAGCTTGGTCTGGAAGGCGTCCGGCAGGCCGGCCCGTTCGACGTCGAGGCTCTGCAGGTAGGTGTGGAAGTACTCGCGGTCGCTGTGCACGTGCCCGTCGCCGCCGTCGGCGTCGGTCGGCCGGTTGCGGCTCAGCTCGGCGAGGTCGGCGAAGACCTCGATGAGGTCGATCTCAGCGGCCAACGGCCGGTCGCCGTCCTCGGCGGCGGCCCGGCGCGCGACGAGATAGTCGTCGAGGACGCGCCGGTCGTCGTGCGGGTCGACGTCGAAGCCGAGGAGCAGGCCGCGCAGACCTTCCTGACCCCGCCGGCACCGTTCGGCCGGCGGGAGCGCCCCGGACGCGGCGGGCATGTCCAGCTCGACGGGTGCTGCCGGGCCGGCGTCGGTACCGGCTGCCGCGTCGTCCGCGACCGGCTCCAACCTCAGCAGCGGTGCGCCCGCCTCGACCTGGTTTCCGACCGACACGGCGGATTCCTTCAGCCGGGCCTTGAACGGTGCCCGCAGCACCGTCTCCATCTTCATGGCCTCGAGCACCAGCACCGGTGCGCCCGCCTCGACCTCGGCACCGACCGGCACCGGGGTGGCGACGACCAGGGCGGGCATCGGTGCGCGGAGCACGCCGCCCTCGTCGCGGCTGACCCGGTGGGTCACCCCGTCGACCTCGACCAGGTGCACCGGCCCGTGCGTTCCGGTGACCAGGCGGTGCCGGCTGCCGTTGACGACGATCTGCCCGGTGTGCCGGTCGAAGCGGTCCAGCTCGACGTCGGCGCTGTGCACGACGTCGGCCACCTCGATGCCGACGCGGAACCGGTACGCGCCGGTACGCGCCACCCGTACCCGGTAGCCGACGCCCCGCAGCTTGAGGTCCACCGGTCGGCCGCTGGCGTGCTGCACCTGTGGACGGCCGCCGGACGCGGTGGCCAGCAGGCGCTGCCGTTCGACCTGCTCGTCGGCCTCGTAGCCCTCGATCGCGGCTGCGGCGAGGGCTACGGCGACGTGCCGGTGCGCGACGAGCCGGCCCGCACCGCGGACCCGGTCGATCCACCCGGTGTCCGCGCTGGCGTCGATCACCTCGGGCTGATCGAGCAGGTCGATCACGAAGCTCTTGTTCGTCGCCCCGCCCTCGATGATCACGGTGGTGTTCGCCATCGCCCGGCGCAGCCGGCCGAGCGCCTCGTCACGGTCCCGTCCGTACGCGATGATCTTGGCGATCATCGAGTCGAAGGCGGCGGGAATGGTGTCGCCCTCGCTGACCCCGGTGTCCACCCGGATCCCGGGCCCGGACGGCAGGTCCAGCCGGGCGATCCGACCGGGCGACGGCGCGAAGTCGCGGTCCGGGTCCTCGGCGTTGAGCCGGGCCTCGACGGCGTGCCCGCGCTCGGGCGGCGGGTCGCCCTCCAGCCGCCCGCCCGACGCCACGTGCAGTTGGGCCTTGACCAGGTCGAACCCGGTGGTGGACTCGGTGATCGGGTGCTCCACCTGCAGCCGGGTGTTGACCTCGAGGAACGCGAACATTCGGTCACCCGGGTGGTAGAGGAACTCGACGGTCGCCGCGCCCCGGTAGCCGACCGCGACGGCGAGCCGTTCGGCCGACGCCTTGAGGTCGGCGGCCTGCGCCGGACTGAGCACCGGCGACGCCGACTCCTCGATCACCTTCTGGTTGCGCCGCTGCACCGAACAGTCCCGTACGCCGAGCGCCCAGGCGGTGCCCTGACCGTCGGCGATCACCTGGACCTCCACGTGCCGGGCACCGGTGACCAGCCGTTCCAGGAACACGACGCCGCTGCCGAACGCGCGGGCGGCCTCCTGGCTGGTGCGCTCGTACGCGTCGACCAGCTCGGCCTCGTTGGTGATCACCCGGATGCCGCGCCCGCCGCCACCGGCGGTCGCCTTCAACATCAGTGGGTAGCCGATGCCGCTCGCCGCCGCCACGGCGGCCTCCAGGGTCTCGACCGCGCCCCGGCTCCACGGGGCGACCGGCACGCCGACCTCCTCGGCGATCAGCTTCGCGCCGATCTTGTCGCCGAGCTGGCGCATCGCGTGCGCGCTCGGTCCGACGAAGGTGACGCCGGTCTTCTCGCACAACTCCGCGAACGCCGGGGACTCGGCGACGAAACCCCAGCCGACCCACGCCGCGTCGGCGCCGGTCGCCACCAGGGCGCGTTCCAGGACCGTCAGATCGAGGTACGGCCGGGCGGACGCCGGCCCGAGGTCGTAGGCGATGTCCGCCTCACGGACGAACGTCGCGGTACGGTCGACGTCGGTGTACAGGGCGACGGTCTCGATCCGCGCCCCGGTCTCGGCAGCCAGCTCCCGGACGGCGTGGATGAGCCGCATCGCGGCCTCACCACGGTTGACGATGGCAATGCGGCTGAACACCCGATCGGCCCTCCGGTACGCCTACGATCCACGCGTCGCTGATGCGACTCCGACAGGATCACCCTTACGCCTGCCGGCTGGAAACACCATAGGGCGTACGACAAAGTAACGACCATGTCACTCGATGCTGTTCCCGCCACCGGTAGCGGCCGGCGGCCCGCCGGGACCTCAGGCCAGCGTGGTCCGCACGGCGGTAGGTGCCGACGCGGTGGGTCCGACCTGGGTGGATGCCGCCGCCGTGGCGGCGGCCGGGACGTCGGCGCCGTTCGGCGGACGGTAGGGGCGGCACGACGCGCGGACCACCAGCTCGGTCGGCAGTCGGATGTGGGTGTCCCGCTCGACGCCGGCGATCAGGTCGACGAGCAGACCCAACGCCTCGGCCCCCATCCGCTGCAGGGGCTGCATGATCGTGGTCAGCGGCGGGTTGACCGACGCCGACTCCGGGATGTTGTCGAAGCCGATCACCGAAAGGTCGTCGGGCACCGTCAGACCCATCTCCTGAGCGACATTCAGCGTGGAGATCGCTGACAGGTCGTTCCCCGCGAAGATGGCGGTCGGCCGGTCCGGCAGGGCCAGCAGCTCGGCCGCGGCGCCGGCGGCGCTCTCGATGCGGAACCCACCGACCCGCACGAGCGTCTCGTCCACTGGGACGTCGGCGTCGGCCATCGCCTGGCGGAAGCCCGCCTCGCGCAGCCGCGCCGACTCAAGGTCCGTCCGGCCGATGATGTGCCCGATCCGGCGGTGGCCGAGGGAGAGCAGGTAGTTGGTCGCCAGAATGGCGCCGGCGAAGTTGTCGGAGTCGACGGTCGGCAGGCCGGACGGGCCGGTGTGCGGGTCGACCGCCACCACGTGGAAACCCTGTTTGGTCTCCACCACGGTCGGCGTGACGATCACGGCGCCGTCGATGAGCGTGCCGGAGAGCCGGGCCAGCGACCGGCGTTCCCAGCCGACGGCTGTGCCGGCCCCGTCCCCGCCGGAGTAGGCCAGCAGCTGGTAGCCGGTGCCGGCGACCTGCTTGGAGGCGCCCTTGAGCAGCTCGGTGGAGAAGGGTTCGAACTCGGCCACCAGGATCCCCAGCACGTTGGTGCGGTGACTGCGCAGGCTCTGCGCGCCCAGGCTCGCCTCGTACCCCAGCTGGTGGATGACCTGCTGCACCCGCTCGACCGTCGCCTGCGCAACGCCGTAACGACCGTTGACGACCTTCGATACCGTCGCCACGGAGACGCCGGCCGCCCGGGCCACGTCCGACATCTTCACACGCTGCGAGAACTCCACGTCGACGATGATAGGGGTCCGGCGGCGGCGCGTCACCGCCGAGTCGAAAACGTTATCGATACCGATTGACACCGCGTTACGCGGCTGTAAAACTCCCCGACAGGCCAAGCACCCGACTGACCAGTCGAGGAGATCATGATGGCAATACCGCGCCGCGCAGGCGCCGTCCTAGCGCTCTTTCTGACCAGCACCCTGCTAGCCACCGGATGCAGCAACGGTGACGACAACACCGAGCCCGCTGGCGAGCTGTACGAGAACCCGGTGACCCTGACCTGGTGGCACAACGCCTCCCAGGACGGGCCCGGCAAGGAGTACTGGGAGAAGGTCGCCAACGACTTCTCCGCGCTCCACCCGACCGTCACGATCGAGATCGAGGCGATCGAGACCAACCAGCTGCAGCGCACCCGGCTGCCCGCCGCCCTGCTGAGCAACGACCCGCCGGACATCTTCCAGGCCTGGGGCGGCGGCGAGCTGCGCGAGCAGGCCGAGGCCGACTACCTCAAGGACATCACCGACCAGGTACAGGCCGAGGTCGAGAGCATCGGCTCCTCGGTGGAGATCTGGCAGGCCGACGGCCGGCAGTACGGCCTGCCGTACCGGATGGGCATCGAAGGCATCTGGTACAACAAGGACCTGTTCGCTCAGGCCGGCATCGACGCTCCCCCGACCACCTTCGACGAGCTCAACGACGCGGTCACCAAGCTCAAGGCGATCGACGTCATCCCGATCGCCCTCGGTGCCGGCGACAAGTGGCCGGCCGCGCACTGGTGGTACAACTTCGCCCTGCGCGCCTGCTCGGTGGAGACCCTCCGGTCGGCCACCACGGAGCTGAACTTCGACGACCCGTGCTGGGTGAAGGCCGGCGAGGACCTGCAGGCCTTCATCGCTACCGAGCCGTTCCAGGACAACTTCATCGCCACCCCGGGTCAGAACGACCCGACCAGCGCCAACGGGCTGCTGGCCAACGGACAGGCCGCCATGGAGCTGATGGGCGACTGGAACCGCGGCACGTTGGACACCGTCGCGTCCGACCCGGAGGCGCTCGCCGAGTTCATCGGCTGGTTCCCCGTGCCGGCGATCGCCGGCTCCGCCGGTGACCCGGCCGCGGCCCTCGGCGGCGGTGACGGCTTCGCCTGCGCCAAGAACGCTCCGGCGGAGTGCGTCGAGTTCCTCAAGTACATCGTCAGCCCCGAGGTGCAGACGGGTTACGCCGAGACCGGCACCGGTCTGCCGGTGGCCCCGGAGGCGTCGGCGGCCGTGACCGACCCCGCGCTCCAGTCGATCCTGCAGGCCACGACCGACGCCAGCTACGTCCAGCTCTGGTTGGACACGGCCTTCGGTAGCACCGTCGGCAACGCGATGAACGACGCGATCGTCGCGATCTTCGCCGGCAACGGCTCGCCCGAGGACGTCGTCACGGCGATGAAGTCGGCCGCAAGCAAGTGACCACGATCAGCCACAACCCGAGCCCCGCCGGCGGCGCCACCGCGCCCCCGGCGGGGGTCCGGCGTGCCGGGCGCCGTTCGTCCCGCGCGGCCGAGACCCGACGCAAGTGGTACGAGATCATCGGACTGACCACCCCGGCGGTCATCGTCTACGTGATTTTCGTGCTGGTCCCGATGGGCTTCGCGTTCTACTACAGCCTGTTCCGGTGGCGCGGGGTCGGTCCGCCCACCGACTTCGTGGGCCTGAACAACTACGTCCTCGCCTTCCAGGACCCGATCTTCCGCGACGCGCTGCGTAACAACGCGTTCATCGTGATCGGATCGCTGGTGATCCAGGGCCCCATCGCCCTCGGCATCGCGCTGCTGCTGAACCGGCCCTTCCGCGGCCGTACGGTGTTCCGCCTGCTGGTCTTCGTGCCCTACGTGCTCGCCGAGGTCACCGCCGGCATCATGTGGAAGCTGCTGCTGACCGACGGCGGCACCGTCGACGCGCTGCTGCGATCGGTGGGGCTGGGTGCCCTGGTACGGCCCTGGCTCGCCGACCTCGACCTGGTGATCTGGACGCTGCTGTTCGTCCTCACCTGGAAGTACGTCGGCTTCGCCATCATCCTGCTGCTCGCCGGTCTGTCCAACGTACCGACCGAGCTGACGGAGGCGGCCGAGATCGACGGGGCCGGCTGGTGGCAGATCCAACGCCACATCACCCTGCCGTTGCTGGGGCCCACGATCCGGATCTGGATGTTCCTGTCCATGATCGGCTCGCTGCAGGTCTTCGACGTCATCTGGGTTACCTCGGTGCCCGCGGTACGGTCGTTGGGCGCCTCGGCCACGATGGCGACCTACATGGTGGACAACGGCTTCTTCGCCCGGCTGTGGGGCTACGGCAACGCGATCGCCGTGATCCTGTTCGCGATCTCGTTCGTCGCGGCGCTGTTGTTCCAGCGCTTCCTCCTCCGCCGGGACATCGAGGGCGCAGTGACCGGAAGGAGGAACTGACCGTGACCGCAGTCGCCGCTCCCCGCACCAAGCGCCGCCGGGACTCGTCGTGGGGCAGTCCGCTCACCTACGCGTTGGCTCTCGCGGTGGCCGGGGTGTCGATCGTTCCGGTGATCTACGTGATCATCGGTGGCTTCCGTACCACCCCGCAGATCATCGCCGACCCGGCCGCGCTGCCCGATCCATGGGTGGTCGACAACTACGTCCGGGTAATGACCGAGAGCGATTTCTGGCTACAGACCGTCAACAGTGCGATCGTCGCCTTCGGCACGACGCTCGGCGTCGTGACGCTGGGACTCTGCGCCGCGTTCGTGCTGGCGCGGTACACCTTCCGTGGGCGGGAGGTCCTCTACACCTTCTTCACCCTCGGTCTGCTCTTCCCGGCCGGGGCGGCGATCCTGCCGCTCTACCTGATGCTGCGCGACATGAACCTGATCAACTCCTACTTCGCGGTGATCCTGCCGCAGATCGCCTTCGCGCTGCCGCTCACGATCGTGATCCTGCGTCCGTTCCTGACCGCCGTGCCCCGCGAGTTGGAGGACGCCGCGGCGATCGACGGTACGGGGCGGCTCGGCTTCCTCTGGCGCATCATGCTGCCGCTGTCGCGTCCCGCTCTCGTCACCGTCGGGATCCTCGCGTTCGTGACGAGCTGGAACGCGTTCCTCCTGCCGCTGCTCGTCCTCGGTGACGCCGACCAGCACACCCTACCGCTGGGCGTGCAGAACTTCTCCAGTCAGTACACCTCGGACACCGCCGGGATTCTCGCCTTCACCTCGATGGCGATGCTGCCGGCGCTGCTCTTCTTCACGATCGCCGAGAAACAGATCGTCGGGGGTCTGCAGGGTGCCGTCAAGGGCTGACCGGCCCCGGTACGTACACGGCGGTGCCCGCGACGACGTGGCACGCGCACGACAAAGGAAGGCACAGGATGACTGAGGTCCGCGCGACGGTGGACGGGGGCGAGCCGGTGCAGACCGGCCCGCACCACGACCGGCCGGAGCGGCCCGACCGGCGGAACGTGCCCGACGGCGAGGCCCGCGTCCGGGACCTGCTGGACCGGATGACGGTCCAGGAGAAGGTCGCGCAGCTGGTCGGCTTCTGGGAGAAGGAGGACGGCGAGTCGGTCGCCCCGATGCAGGGTGAGTTCGGCGCGGCCGCCCGGCTCGAGGACTTCTCCCGGCACGGGCTCGGCCACGTCACCCGGGCGTACGGCACCCGCCCCGTCGATCCGGCGGCACGTGCGGCCTGGCTGTGGAAGTTCCAGTCCGAGCTGGTGACGGGGACCCGGCTCGGCATCCCGGCGATCGTCCACGAGGAGTGCCTGACCGGCCTCTCCGCGTGGCAGGCGGCGACCTTCCCGACACCGCTGGCGTGGGGAGCCGCCTTCGACCCCGACCTGGTCGCCGAGATGGCGGCGGCGATCGGATCGTCGATGCGGACCCTCGGCGTGCACCAGGGCCTCGCACCGGTGCTCGACGTGATCCGCGACCCACGCTGGGGCCGGGTCGAGGAGTGCATCGCCGAGGATCCGTACCTGGTCGGCACGATCGGCACCGCGTACATCCGAGGTCTGCAGTCGCAGGGGGTGCACGCCACCCTCAAGCATTTCGTCGGCTACTCCGCCTCGCGGGCCGGGCGCAACTTCGCTCCGGTGCACGCCGGCCCGCGGGAGGTCGCCGACGTGCTGCTGCCCCCGTTCGAGATGGCGCTGCTCGACGGTGGCGCCCGCTCGGTCATGCACTCGTACGCCGAGATCGACGGGGTGCCGGTCGCCGCCGACCCGGCCATGCTCACCGGTGTGCTGCGGGACCGGTGGGGGTTCGACGGTGTGGTGGTGGCCGACTACTTCGGGGTGGCGTTCCTCAAGCTGCTGCACCATGTCGCGGGTGACCACACCGAGGCGGCGGTCCAGGCGCTGACCGCCGGCGTCGACCTCGAACTGCCGACCGGCGACGCCTATCTGACGCTGCCGGAGGCGGTCCGCTCCGGCCAGGTCGACGAGTCGCTGCTCGACCGGGCCGTGCTGCGGGTACTGCGCCAGAAGCAGGAGCTGGGACTGCTCGACGCCACCTTCAGCGAGGACCCGCCCCGGGAGATCGACCTCGACTCGCCCGAGCACCGGGCGATCGCCCGTCGACTCGCGGAGCGGTCCGTCGTCCTGGTCTCCAACCAGGACGTCCTGCCGCTGGCGGCGGGTCGCCGGCTGGCGGTGATCGGGCCGAACGCCGACCTGGCCAGTGCCCTGTTCGGGTGCTACTCGTTCGTCAACCACGTACTGCCGCAGCATCCCGGCGTGGCGGCCGGGATCGAGGTGCCGACGGTTCTCGAGGCGGTGCGGGCCGAGTTCGGCGCCGAACTGGTCAGCTGGGCGCACGGCTGTGACGTCGACGACGCCGACCGGTCCGGCTTCACGCCGGCCGTCGACGCCGCTGCCACCGCCGACGTCGCCGTACTGGTCGTCGGGGACCGGGCCGGGCTGTTCGGCCGCGGTACGGTCGGCGAGGGCTGCGACACCGACGACCTGGAACTGCCCGGGGTGCAGCGCGACCTGGTCGAGGCCGTGCTGGCCACCGGCACCCCGGTGGTCCTGGTGCTGCTCACCGGACGGCCGTACGCGATCGGTTGGGCGCTGGACCGGTGCGCCGCGGTGGTGCAGGCGTTCTTCCCCGGCGAGGAGGGCGCGGCGGCGGTCGCCGGGGTGCTCTCCGGGCGGGTCAACCCGTCCGGCCGGCTGCCGGTCAGCCTGCCCCGGTCGGCGGGGGCACAGCCGTACTCGTACCTGCACCCGGCGCTCGGTGAGGGCAACGAGGTGACCAACCTGTCGGTGACCCCACCGGCGGTGTTCGGCCATGGTCTGTCCTACACCACGTTCGCCTACTCGGAGCTGGCTGTGCCGGCGACGGCGCCCACCGACGAGGCGCTGGTGGTGACGGTACAGGTGACGAATACCGGGGCGGTCGCCGGCGACGAGGTGGTGCAGCTCTACGGCCACGATGTGGTGGCCTCGGTGACCCGACCGGTGGCGCAGTTGCTCGGTTACCGCAGGGTCCATCTCGAACCGGGTCGGACGGTCACCGTCGAGCTGACCGTGCCCACCGCCCGGCTGGCGTTCGCCGACCGCACCCTGACCCGGGTGGTCGAGCCCGGCGAGGTCGAGATCTGGGTGGGTACCAGCGCGCGGCGGCTCGCACAGGGGCGGACCACGCTGGTCGGGCAGACCGTGCCGGTCACCAACGCGTCGCCCCGATGGACCACCTCCGAGGTACGCTGACCATCTGTTGGTGGCTGGCCGTCTGTCGGCGAGCTGGCCGTCTGTCGGCCGGGCTGGCCGTCTGTCGGCCGGGCTGGGCTTCCACTGGGTGAAAGCGGGGGTCCCGGGTGCGATGGGCCACCCGGGACCATACGACCGTCCCGCCGTCGCACGCCAGGGAGGTCAGTCACATGCCGTTCGCCCGTGATCAGTGGTACGTGGCCGCGTACAGCAACGAGGTCGGACGGGAGCTGCTCGCCCGCACCGTCCTGGGTGAGCCGTTGGTGCTGTACCGCACCACCGCCGGCACGGCGGTGGCGCTCGCCGACCGGTGTGTGCACCGACGCTTCCCGCTCTCGCAGAGCCGCCTCGACGGCGACAGGATCGTCTGCGGCTACCACGGCTTCACCTACGACGAGACCGGCAGCTGCGTCTTCGTGCCGGGTCAGCAGCGCATCCCGCGCACCGCGCGGGTCGCCGGGTACCCGGTGGTGGAACAGGACACGCTGGTGTGGGTGTGGATCGGCGACGCCGAACCTGATCCGGCGACGGTCCCCCGCGCGCCGTGGCTGGACGACCCCGGCTACACGGTGGTGCGCGGCATGGCGCCGCTGAACGCGCGCTACAGCCTGCTGGTCGACAACCTGATGGATCTGTCCCACGAGACCTACCTGCACGGCGGCTACATCGGCACGCCCGAGGTGGCGAACACGCCGATCACCACGACGGTGGACGAGGAGAAGGGCGTCGTCCACGTCAGTCGGCACATGGACGACGCGGAGTGCCCGCCCTTCTACGCCCGGTCGACCGGCATCCAGGGCCGGATCACCCGGTGGCAGGACATCGAGTACCACCCGCCGTGTCTCTACCTGCTGCACAGCCGGATCGCCCCGCAGGGGGTGTACCCACCGGCCGAGGGCCCGGACAGTGCCGCGTTCCACGCCGAGATCGTCTACGCGATCACCCCGTCGACCGAGCACACCACCTACGACTTCTGGGCGGTGGCGCGGGACTTCGCCGTCGACGACGAGTCGGTCAGCGAGTACCTCTACCAGAGCAACCACACGGTGGTCATGCAGGACGTCACCGCGCTGAACACCCTGGAGCAGGTGATCGCCGCCGAACCGGAGCGGTACCAGGAGCTGAGCATCAACATCGACACCGGTGGCCTCGCCGCCCGCCGCCTGATCGAACGGATGATCGGGGCACCGACGGTAGGGGCGTCCCGGTGACCGTCTCCGACGGCCTGCCCGCCGGCGACCGGCTGTACCGGATCCACTGGCTGCCCGGCACCGACACCCTGCGGGGCACCTGCCACTGCGGTGCCGAACGGACCGCCGACGATCCGGTGGAGTTGTGGCAGTGGCTGCTCGACCACCCGCGTGACCACCTCGCGCCGCGGGCGGTCCCGGCGGCGGCGCGGCGGACCCCGGCGGGTGCCACCCGTCGCACCTCGGTGCCGGCATGAGCGCTGACGGTCCGACCACGACGCAGCTGGTGGTCGCCGGCCGGGAGCAGGTGGCGGCCGGCGTCGTCGTGCTGACCCTGTGCCACCCGACCGGCGGTGAGCTGCCCGGCTGGTCCCCCGGCGCGCACGTAGACCTGCTGCTGGGCCCGGGTCTGGCCCGCCCGTACTCGCTCTGCGGTGAGCCGGACGACCGCGGCACGCTGCGGCTCGCGGTGCAGCTCGAACCCGGCGGACGGGGCGGCTCCCGGCACGTCCACGAGCGGCTCCTCCCCGGCACGCAGGTGCTGGTCCGCGGGCCGCGGAACAACTTCCCGCTGGTCACGGCGGAGCGGTACCTGTTCATCGCCGGTGGTATCGGCATCACCCCGATCCGGCCGATGGTCGCCGCCGCCGACGCCGCCGGGGCCGACTGGCGGCTGGTGTACGGCGGACGCAGCCGCGCCACGATGGCGTTCGCCGACGAGTTGCGGCAGCGCTACGGCGACCGGGTACGCCTGTACCCGCAGGACGAGGCGGGCCTGCTCGACCTGGCCGGACTGCTCGATGTTCCGGGTGACGAGCTGGTCTACTGCTGCGGGCCGGAGGCGCTGATCGGGGCGGTGGGGCAGCGGTGCCGGGCGTGGCCGGCCGGCAGCCTGCGGGTGGAGCGGTTCACGCCGTCGGACGGCACTGCGGTCGACCAGGGTGGCGGCGACCGGGGCGTCGTCGAGCAGGGTGGCGGCGACCGGGCGGGCGACCACGGCGGGCCGGGCACCGACGGCGCGGTCGAGGTGGAGTTGGCGCTGTCCGGTCGGACGGTGTCCGTGCCGCCCGGGACGTCGATCCTGGCCGCGGTGGAACAGGCCGGCGTCGCGGTGCTCTCCTCGTGCCGCGAGGGCACCTGCGGCACCTGCGAGGCCACGGTACTGGCCGGGGTGCCCGAGCACCGCGACAGTCTGCTCACCGAGGAGGAACGGGCCGCCGGTGACACGATGCTGATCTGTGTCTCCCGGTCGCGTACCCCCCGACTCGTGCTGGAGCTGTGACCGGCCGACGGCGATGATGGTGGGATGGGTACGCAGCCCGGCCGGTCGGTCACCAGCAAGGTGCTGGCGCTGCTCGCCGCGTTCAGCCCGGCCGACCCGGCGTTGACGCTGAGCGAGCTGGCCAGACGGGCCGGACTGCCGGTACCCACCGCGCACCGGCGGGTCGCGGAGCTGGTCGACTGGGGCGCGCTGGAGCGCGGCGCGGACGGCCGTTACCGGATCGGGCTGCGGCTGTGGGAAGTGGGCTCACTCGCGCCGCGCGGGCTGGGGCTGCGGGAGCTCGCCCTGCCGGTGATGGAGGACCTGTACGAGGTGACCCGGGAGAACGTCCAGCTCGCCGTACGACAGGACCTGGAGCTCGTCTTCGTCGAGCGGATCGCCGGCCGACACGCGGTGCCGGTGCTGACCCGCGTCGGCGGCCGCTTCGCCCTGCACGCCACCGGGGTCGGGCTGGTGCTGCTCGCGCACGCGCCGGTGCCGGTGCAGGAGCAGGTGCTCGGTGCTCCGCTGGAGCGGTACACCGAGCGGACCATCACCGACCCGGCGGCGTTGCGCCGGCAACTCGCCGGGGTACGCCGGTCCGGGTACGCGGTGAGCGACCGGCAGGTGACGATGGACGCGTTGTCGGTCGCCGCGCCGATCACCGGGCCGGAGGGGGTGCTCGCGGCGATCTCCCTGGTGGTGGCCTACGACCGGGCCGACCCGGTGGCCCTGGCCCCACTGGTGCAGGCGGCGGGGCGGGCGATCTCCCGGGCGGTCGCCAGGCCCGGGGTCCGGTAGCCGCGACCGACCCGGCCGTGGTCAGTCGGGGAACGCCAGCAGCCGCAGGATCCGCGCCAGCCGCTGCCGGTCCTCGGGCGTGACGCCGGCCAGCAGGTCGGCCTCGGCCGCCCGCGCGGACTCCTGGGCCCGGGCGAAGAGCACCCGGCCGGCGTCGGTGGCGACGAGGACGTTGGCCCGCCGGTCGGCGGGGTCGGTGCGCCGCTCGACCAGGTGACGCTTCTCCAGGTCGTCGATGAGGGCGACCACCTGGCTCGGGTCGAGGCGGAGGAACTCGGCCAGTTCCCGCTGGGTCGGGCGGGTGTCGTAGACGGCCAGCGCGAGGACGGAGAAGGATCGGGCCTTCAGACCATGTTCGGCGAGGGCCGAGTTCGCCGCCGTCAGGCTGAGGGCGTTGGCTCGGGCGAGCAGGAAGCTGAGGTCCTCGCCGAGAAGACCGTGCCGTAGACGGGCGGTTCCCGCCGGCCGGGGCTTCTCGCTCGCGGTCATGGCGGCCATGGTAGCAAGCCTCGGCAATAATTGACTTCCTCAACGGTTCATGATTCGATCGGCTGCGACGCGAAGGAGTTCCCGATGTCCCTGGACGGCAAAGTCGCCATCGTCACCGGTTCCGGCAAGGGTCTCGGCCTGGCCTACGCTCAACAGTTGGCCAGGCAGGGTGCCGCCGTGGTGGTCAACGACGTCGACGCCGAGGCCGCGAACCAGGCCGTCTCGGCAATCGAGGCGGCCGGCGGACGCGCCGTCGCGCTGGTCGCACCGGTCGGTCCCACCGAGACAGCCGAGGCCCTCGTCGGCACTGCGGTCGAGCGCTTCGGTCGACTCGACATCCTGGTCACCAACGCGGGAATCCTGCGGGACACGGTGCTGTGGAAGATGAGCGACGAGGACTTCGACACCGTCGTCAACGTGCACCTGCGGGGCACCTTCACCACCGTCCGGGAGACCGTCCGGCACCTGCGGCAGGCCGGCGAGGGTGGGCGCATCATCTGCATCGGCTCCCCGACCGGCCAGCGCGGCAACTTCGGGCAGACCAACTACGCCGCCGCCAAGGCCGGCATCGTCGGCATGGTGCGGACCTGGGCGCTGGAACTCAAGCGGGCCGGCATCACCGTCAACGCGGTCGTGCCGGTGGCCGCGACCGCGATGACCGCCACCGTCCCCTACTTCGCCGCCGCCGTGCGGGCCGCCGACCAGGGCGAGCCGATGCCCGACTTCTTCCGGCACGATCTCGGCTTCGGTACCGCCGACGACGTGGCCGGACTCATCGCCTTCCTCGGCTCCGACGCCGCTGGCGACGTGACCGGCCAGGTCATCGGGGTGGGCGGCGACCGCATCCAGATCTGGACCCACCCGGAGGCCGCGCTGACCGCGTACCACGAAGGTGGCTGGTCCTACGACGCGCTGACCGACGCGTGGCCGACGCAGTTCGCCGACGCGCTGCAGAGCGTCGGCGAACGCTTCCCGGAGCTCCCCGAGGAGTTCCGGACCGACGCCTCCTGACCCGCGGCCGGACGGAGGGTGCCGAGCATGTACCAACCCGCGATCGACCTTGCCGCGATCACCGCGATCGACGTGCACGTGCACATCGAGGTGGACGACCACGGCCACGCCTCGCTGCCCGAGCCACTCGTCGCGGCCGCGTCGAAGTACTTCCGGACCGACGGCCCACGGCCGGCCGTCGAGGCCGTGGCGCAGTACTACCGGCAGCGCCAGATGGCCGCAGTCGTCTTCACCGTCGACGCCGGCACCCAACTGGGCCACCGACCGCTGTCCAGCATCGAGATCGCCCGGGCCGCCGCCGAGCACGCGGACGTGCTCATCCCGTTCGGCTCGGTCGATCCACGCACCGGCGACGCCGCCCTCGAACTCGCCGCCCGACTCGTCGAGGACGAGGGGGTACGCGGTTTCAAGTTCCACCCGACAGTGCAGGGCTTCGATCCGAGCCACGACGAGTACGCGCCGCTGTGGAGCCTCATCGAGAAGGCGGGCGTACCGGCGTTGTTCCACACCGGGCAGACCGGCATCGGCGCCGGCCTGCCCGGCGGCTACGGCCTGCGGCTCGGGCTGTCCAACCCGATCCTGCTCGACGCGGTGGCCGCCGAGTTCCCTGATCTGCAGATCATCATGGCGCACCCGTCGGTGCCCTGGCAGGACGAGGCGCTGTCGGTGGCGACACACAAACCCAACACCTGGATCGACCTGTCCGGGTGGAGCCCGAAGTACTTTCCGGCAGAGCTGGTGCGCCACGCCAACTCGATCCTGAAGCGCCGGGTGTTGTTCGGCACCGACTATCCGCTACTCACCCCCGACCGGTGGCTCCGGGACGTGGCGAACATCGACCTCAAGCCCGACGTGCTCCCCGGCATCCTGAAGGACAACGCCGCCCGGCTGCTGCGCCTGACCGGGTGACCAGGACGAGAGGAATCCCGTGACGACGACTGTCGATTTCCAGCAGCTCGGTGGACTCACCGGCACCGACCTCGGATACACCGACTACCGAACGATCACCCAGGACCAGGTGAACCTGTTCGCCGACGCCACCGACGACCACCAGTGGATCCACGTCGAACCCGAGCGGGCGAAGGCGGGTCCGTTCGGCGCACCGATCGCCCACGGCTTCCTGACCCTCTCCCTCGCCGTTCCGTTCTGGACGGAACTGCTCGATGTGACGGGCGTGTCGACGAAGGTGAACTACGGTCTTGACAAGGTGCGTTTCCCCGCGCCGGTGGTGGTCGGGTCGCGGGTACGGATGCGGGCCGTCATCGCCGAGGTCACCGAGGTCACCGGCGGGTACCAGCTCACCGTCGACCAGACGATCGAGATCGAGGGCGGGGCCAAACCTGCGGTCGTCGCCCGGGGCCTGTACCGCTTCTACGCCTGAGCGCTGCCGTCCGCTCCCACCAGTAGTCCGCTCCCCCACCAGGAGGTCGCCGATGCATCAGCACGGAATCGGCACCTGGCTGTCCAGGCGCCGCCGGACCGCTCCGGACCGGATCGCCCTCGTACACGGCGAGCAGTCGGCCATCACCTACCGGCAGTTCGCCGACGGGGCGGACCGGATCGCCGCAGTGCTGCGAAACCTCGGTGTCGGCAAGGGAGACTCCGTCGCCTACCTCGGCGAGAACAGTCCCGAGTTCCTCCAGACGATGTTCGGCACCGCCCAACTGGGAGCCGTGTTCGTACCCGTCAACACCCGGCTCGCGCCGCCCGAGATCGCTCACGTCCTCACCGACAGCGGCGCCGTGGTGCTGCTGCACGATCCCGAGTTCGCGCCCCGGCTGGCCCCAGTCGTCGGCACCGTACCGACCCGGCACGTCGTCGTCACCGGGGCCGGCACCGCGCAACATCCCGGCCTCGACGCGCTGCTGGGAGACGCCGCACCGGGAGACGCCGCAGACGTCACCGCGGACGACCCCGCAGCGATCATCTACACCTCGGGCACCACCGGCCGGGCCAAGGGCGCGGTGCTGACCCACGGCAACCTGACCTGGGTTGCGATCAATACCATCGTCGACTACGACGTCGTCTCCACCGACGTCGCACTGATGATCTCGCCGCTGTTCCACGTCGCGTCGCTGGGCATGGGCGCGCTACCGGTCGTGCTCAAGGGTGCCACGCTGGTACTGGAGAAACGGTTCGAACCGGGGCGGGCGCTCGCCCAGATCGAGCGGCACCGGGTGACCATGCTCAGTGGGGTGCCGACCACCTACCAGATGATGGCCGACCACCCGGAATGGGCGTCGACCGACCTGTCGACGCTGACCAAGCTCACCTGTGGCGGGTCGGCCGTCCCGACCCGCATTCTCAACGCCTACGAGGAACGCGGCCTGTCCTTCTCGCAGGGGTACGGGATGACCGAGACGTCACCGGGTGCCACCGCGCTGTCAGCGGCGATGACCCGGGCGAAGCAGGGCAGCGTCGGCCTGCCCCACTTCTTCACCGACGTCCGGGTCACCGACGAACGCGGCGAGCCAGCTGCGGCAGGCACCGTCGGCGAAATCGAGATCACCGGCCCGAACGTCTTCGCCGGCTATCACCGGCTGCCCGGGGAGACGGCCCGGTCGTTCACCGCGGACGGCTGGTTCCGCAGCGGCGACCTCGGCTATCTGGACGCCGACGGCTACCTCTACATCGTCGGCCGGCTCAAGGACATGATCATCTCCGGGGGCGAGAACATCTACCCGCCGGAGATCGAACTCCTGCTCGGTGAACTGGACGGGGTGACCGGGGTCGCGGTCATCGGGGTGCCCGACCCGCAGTGGGGCGAGGTGCCGTGGGCGATCATGACGGTCCGGGAAGGCACCATCGTCGACCTCGACGTGGTACGCGACCACCTGGACGGCAAGGTCGCCCGCTACAAGCTGCCCAAGAACGTCGTCATCGTGACCGAGCTGCCCCGGACCGCGTCGGGGAAGGTGCGGAAGGCCGACCTGCGGGCCCGGTTCGGCGGCTAGGCCCGGAGCGGGTGGCGAGCGCGGCGAACTCCGCGTCGGACTCGGTGGCCAGCCGCTCGTGCACCTGCCGGTACACCTGCGTCGATCTCGTCGCCGGCCAGTCGTCGTCCATGAACTCGCGGGGCAGTCTCGGGTCGACCCGCAGCAACGCGAGCCAGTCCGCGACGAGCATCGTCCGCACCGTCAGGGCGCTCGGCGCCTGGGTCACCGCACCCGGGTCGTCCCAGACCTCGATGAACGCCAGGTGTTCGCGCCGGATCGCCTCGATGTCCCACGCCGAGCGGACGCTGTCGGCGATCGGAAAATCCGTGAACTCCCGCGCGTGGAAGGCGATCACCGTGTTCGGCGGCAGATCCTGGCGCAGCGGTTCCAGGGAGCCGGCGAGGTCGACCTCGCCGGGTGCCAGCCACAACCCGTCGCGCAGTGGCGCGAAGCCCTCCCAGGTGAGGGTCGACCGCAGCCGGTGACGGAACGTCCGCTGGCCCTCCGGAATGGTGAAGGTTACCAGCGTCCATCCGGTGCCCTGCGGATCGAACGGGTGCGGGCCGCGGACCCGGTCCGTCGCCTCGCGCAGGACCGCTGAGCCGTGTCCGGTCAGTGCGAAAGAGATCTCCCGGCCGCTTCTGCTCCGCGCGAGGATGCCGCTGTGGACGAGCCGGTCCAGGGTGGCCCGGGTCGCCGGGGCGGCGACGCCGGCCCCTTCGAGCACCCCGATCAACGCGCTGGCCCGGATCGGACCCGGATCGTCGTCGACGACGTACTCGCCGAAGAAGGCGAGCAGCAACTGCTTCGGCTGACGGCTACGCACGGTCACCCCCCGGACGGATCGATCGACGGTACGATCATGACGCCACGGCCTGCCCCCGTTTGGCCCGTTGGATCTGGTCGTACACGTGCGTGCGCAGCTGGGTGAAGCGGGGCAGCGCCCGGGTGTTGATCTGGTCGCGGCCCGGTGGCAGGTCGACGGTCAGATCCTCCTGCACCCAGGTGGGCGACCTGGACAGCACGAGCACCCGTTCGCCCAGGTAGATCGACTCGTCGATGTCGTGGGTGACGAAGACGATCGACATGTTGCGCGAGGTGTGCAGCTCACGTACGAGATCCTCCAGGTCAGCCCGGGTCTGGGCGTCCACTGCGGCGAACGGCTCGTCCATGATCAGCACTTCCGGTTGGTACGCGACGGCGCGCGCGATCGCCACCCGCTGCTGCATCCCACCGGACAGTTGCCACGGGTGGCTACGGGCGGCGTGAGCCAGGCCCACCGCTTCGAGGGCGTCGGCCACCAGCTTCCCCCGTGCCGCGCTGGACAACCGCTTGTGGCGCAACGGCAACTCGACGTTGCCGCGGACCGTCAGCCATGGATAGAGGCTGCGGCCGTACTCCTGAAAGACGACGGCCATCGCCGGGCTCGGGCCGGTCACCGGGGCCCCGTGCATCTCGACCCGCCCGCTCGTCGGCCGTAGCAGACCGGCGAGACACTTCAGCAGGGTCGTCTTGCCACAACCCGACGGCCCCACGACGCAGAGCAGCTCACCGGCGTCCATCGTGAAACTGACGTCACCGATCGCCTCGACGTCGCCGTTGGCCGATTCGTAGACCTTGCGCAGGTGCTCCACCTGCAGCAGGACATCGCGGTCAGGCACGGTTGACCTCCCTGATTCCGTGGTACCAGCGCAGCACCCGCCGCTCCACGACACCGAACGTCACGGCGAGCAGGACACCGACGAGACCGAGCAGCAGGATGCCGCTCCACATCTCGGCGATGAGGTAGTTCCGTTGGAAGTAGGCGATCCGGTACCCGAGACCAGCGGACGAGGCGAACATCTCCGAGATGACCATCAGGATGAGCGCCACCGACAGGCTCTGCCGCACACCGGCCATGATGCGCGGGCTCGCCGAGGGCAGTACCAGGAACCAGAGCCGCTCCCACCAGGTGACCTGGAACGACTCCGCGGTCTCCGACATGACGCTGTCGATCGCCCGGACCCCGTCGATCGTGTTCAGCAGAACGGGCCACAGCGCGCCGGAGACGATCACCACCACCTTCATGGTGTCGGTGATCCCGAGCAGCAGCATCACGACGGGGATCAGCACGGGCGGCGGGATGGCCCGGAAGAACTCCAGTAGTGGTTCGAGCAGCTCGCGCAGCCAGCCGAACAGACCGATGAGGGTGCCGGCGGCGACACCGAGCACGATCGAGGCGAGGATCCCCAGGGCGAGCCGGTACAGGCTCGGCAGCACGTCCTCGACGAACGCCGCGCCGACCCAGGTGTCGATGAAGGACTCGCCGATCGCGACCGGCCCGGGGAAGAACCTGTTCGTCGACGAGGTGGACAGCGCACCCCAGAGCACCAGCAACAGGAACGGCAGACCGAGCGAGTAGAGGAACCCGCCGACGACACGGCGCCCGACGCCGCGTCGTCGGCGCGGTCGGCCGGTGCCCGGGACGGTCCGGGCGGTCACGGCGACGGTCCGGGTGCTCACTGGACCTGCTCCCCTCGTACCGACTGGTGCCACGACAACGATCGGCGCTCGATGAACCGGAAGACCAGGTTGACTCCGAGGCCGAGCAGCCCGGTGACCACGACGAAGGCGTACAGCCCGGTGGCGTCACCGGCGGACCGGGACAGTTCGATCATCTGGCCCAGGCCCGGATTGCCGATCACCATCTCGGCGGTGATGGCGAGGATGAGCGCGACTGCGGCGGCCAGTCGGACGCCGGTCATCAGGTACGGCAGCGCGGTCGGCAGGACGAGATACCACAGACGTTCCCGACGGGTCAGGTCGAAGCTGCGAGCGGTGTCCCGGGCGACCGCGTCGACGTCGGCGACGCCGTAGATCATCTGAACGAACACCTGCCAGAACGACGCGTAGATGATGATGACGAGGGCGGCCCGCATCTGGATGCCGAACATCAGCACGGCGAGCGGGATGAGGGCAACCGACGGGATCGGGCGCAGGAACTCGACCATCGTGTGGGTGGCACGGCGCAGGAAGGGCACCAGGCCGACGACCGCGCCCAACGCGACCGCCGCAGCCGTCGCCACCGACAGGCCGATCCCCCATGACGTCATGGTGAGCCCGAGCCGACGCCAGAAGGCGAGGTCACGGAACTCCTCGACCAGCCGCACGAGCACATCGGTGACGTACGGCAGGTACTGCGAGTTGACCAGTCCCAGGGTCGGGACCAGCTGCCAGACGAGGAGGAAACCGAGCAGGCCGACGCCGCCCAGCAGAACCTTGCGCGGCGAACGGGGACGCCGGATGGACAACACGTGCATGTCGCTCCCGGGGTGGGCGGTCCCGCCCGCTGCGGCGGGCGCCGCAGCGGGCGGGACCGTACGGCTACTGCTGCTGGATGAGGCGGTCGAAGTCCGGCTGCTCGTCCAGCACGCCGTAATCGCCGGCGAGCGTCGCGAGCGTCTCCAGGCTCGCCCGGTCCAGCTCCCAACCGAACTCCGGCAGCCGGACCGAATCGGCGACCGCCTCGGGGAGCTCGAGGTTGTCCTTGATCGCCTGCCGGACGTCCGCCTCGTTGGCGGGGTCCTGCGCCCACTCGAGCGTCTCCTGCATCGCCGCCGAGAAGTCGGCGATCAGCTCGGCGTCGGACTCGAGGCTGTCCGCGAGGGTGATCGTGGTCAGGGTCGCCAGACCGGGGATGACCGCCTGGTAGGGCTCGACGACGACGGCATCGCCGCGGTCCCGCAGCTGGGTGACGAACGGCTCCGGCACCCACGCCGCCTCGATGTTGCCGGCTTCGAGCTGGGCCGGGACGTCGGGGAAGGCGACCTCGACGAACTCGATCGTCGTCGGATCGCCCCCGTCCTGCTCCACCGCCGCCATGATCGTCACGTCGCCGGCCGCGCCGAGGCTGTTCACCGCGACCCGACGCCCGGCGAGTTCGGCGGGACGGGTGATGCCGGACGCCGCGGACGCCACCACGGCGTTGATGTCGTCGCCCTCCGCGTACGAGGACGCGTAGTTGCCGATGAGCACGACGCCGAGGTCCTGCACGTCGGCGCGGAACGGGCCGAACGGCTGGCCGATGGCGAAGTCGATGTCCCCGTTGATCAGGGCGGGGATCGCCTGGGCGCCGCCCTGCGCGGGCAGCACCTCTACCCCGATGCCCCGCTCGGCGAAGATGCCGGCTTCGATGCCGCCCCACAGGGCGGCGGTTTCCGTGATCGGCAGCGCCGCGACCCGGACCTGACGCAGCTCGCCGTCCGACTGGTCGGTCGGGGTCGAGTCCGAGTCGGTGCAGGCGGTAAGGGCGAACGCCATGGTGGCGATCAGCCCGAAGGTAAATGTCTTCTTCACTGACGAGGCCTTCCGGGACGGAGGTCGTGGGGTGCGTCGATCCCGGCAGTAGGCCCACCCCGCGCAGGTACATGTCGATGTGAGCGGAGTCACCCTGCCGTGGTGGCCATGCTCGACTACGAGGCCGCCAGATGTCAACAAAATCTGACGACCGTCACGAAAAAGTTGAATATCGCTGCCTGACAGGTCGCGCCACACGGCCGCGCCGGACCGGGATCCCGGTCCGGCGCGGCCGTCGCAGTCGGGTCAGCTCAGCGGCTCGACCCAGATGTTGCGGTACTGCACGGCGTTCTGGTGGTCCTGCAACCGGATCGACCCGGTCGCCGGCCCCTCGGGGATGTTGCCGCCGGTCGGGCCGGTGATGGCGACGTCGTCGTGCACGGTCACACCGTTCCAGACCACGGTAACCCGGGCGTCGGAGGTCTTCTCACCGGCGCTGTCGTAGCGGGCCGCACGGTAGGTTATGTCGTACGTCTGCCACGTCTCCGGCGGCCTTGCGGCGTTGACATCCGGCGCCTTCTGCAGGTAGATGGCACCCGACTCGTTGTTGTCGAGGGTCGGGTCCCCGTACGAGTCGAGGACCTGGATCTCGTACCGTTCCTGCAGGTAGACACCGCTGTTGCCACGGTCCTGACCGGTGACCTCCGGCGGCAGTTGCGGCACCTTGAACTCGACGTGCAGCCGGAAGTCGCCGAACGCCTGCCGGGTACGCAGGTCGCCGCAGCAGACCTCCATCGCCCCGTCACCCACCAGTGGCCAGCTCGCCGAGCGCCCGTCGGTGTGCTGCCACTCGGACAGGCTGCCACCGTCGAACAACACGATCCGTTCACCAGGCTTACGGACGGTAATCAGATCAAGGTTGACGTGACCGGTGTCGGTGGCGTCGACCCGGTACTGGATCGCGTTGGCGCCGCGGCGCAGGGTGAGCAGTTCCGTCTTGGTGGCCCACTCCTTCCAGGTGACGGTGGTGGGCAGGACGGTCTGCCGGACCTTCTCGCCGTTCACGTAGATGCTGACCGTCTTGTCGCCCTGGAACGGGTTCGGACCGTTGCTGTAGCGCAGCCCCACCTCGTACTCGCCGTTGCGCTTCACCTCGACGTGCACCGTGTTGGCGGCGTTCAACTCGCCGAACCCGGCCACGAAGCCGACGCCGGAATGGCCGGCGTGCTCGGTGTCGTACCGGGCACTACCCTGCTGGTAGCCCTCCTCGGCCTCGTAGAAGATCCGGTCCGGCTGCGCCCCCGGGATGGCGTTGAGCGTGTACCAGGCCTCGGTGCTCCACAGCTCCTCGCCGTTGGAGGCGGTGAACGAGCGCGGCGAGCGCAGGTGCACCACCCGGCCCTGCTGCAGGCCGTCGACCATCAACCGGACGGTACGGCGGTCGTTGGAGACGATGACCTCGCGCACACTCAGCGTCTCCTCGTCGACCTTCGGTCCGCCGTACGTGGGGGTCGGCGCGTAACGCCACTGCTTGATCTGGTAACGCTCGGCGATGTCCTGGATCGTCTCGGTGGACAGCGGCCGGGTGTATTCGATCTTGAAGCCGTTCGGGGTGGCGCTCATCGACTTCATGTCGAACGTCCGGTTGCCGTTCGGGGTCAGCTTCTGCAGCCCGTACCGCAGCTTGCCGGCCTGGCCCCAGTTGCCGTCGGCACCGAGCCCACCGACGTAGATCGCCCCGTCCGGGCCGATGGAGACCTCGTTGACCCCGGCCTCCAGCCCCTGGGTGTGCCGGAACACCGCACCCTGGTACTCGCCGTGCACCTCCTCCAGGTACGCGCGCTGCAGCCCGCCGTACGTGACGTCACCGATCAGGAACTGGTCCCGGTACGGGCCCTTCTTGATCCGTACCGGGGTGCTCGGCGAGTTGGCGATCTCGTTCTGCGGCAGCCAGAGCGCCGGCTGGCTGACCGGGTTGGCGTCGAACGGCCCGTCCGGGTTGGTGTAGTGGTTGAAGAACCGGTCCTGCTCGATGTGCACCAGTTTGGAGGCGGGCAGCCAGCCACCCTGGTTGTCGGTGACGAAGAGTTCCTGGTCCCGCCCCCAGCCGATGCCGTTCGGGGTGCGCAGGCCACCGGCGATGTAGCTGACCTCGCCGGTGCGCCGGTTCACCTTGATGCTGGTGCCCCGGTTGCCGATCGGTTGCGGGTCGGTGGTGGCGCCGCCGTAGTCGATCGCCACCGAGAGGTTGAGGTAGAAGTGGCCGCCCCGGTAGAGCAGGCCGAAGGCGAACTCGTGGAAGTTGCCCCCGTACGGCCAACTGGCCACCGTCCGGTACTCGTCGGCGACCTCGTCGCCGTCGGTGTCGCGCAGCTCGGTGAGCTCGTGCTTCTGCGAGACGTAGATGGTGCCGTCGACCACCGCCAGGCCCATCGGCTCCCGCAGACCGCTGGCGACCTTCTTGTACGTGACCTGCTCGGCGCTGGTTGTCCCGGTGACGTTCTCGACGATGTAGACCTCGCCGAGGACCTCCTCACTGCCGCCCCAGGTGGCGATGACCAGCCGACCGTCCTCGGTCCAGTCCATGCCCGAGACCTGCGGCTCGAACCCGTCCGGCCGCAGGTCGGTCAGGGTGTAGTCGGGGTGCACCGCGTCCAGCGGAAGCCCGTCGCCGGGGGTGTCGGTGACACCCTGGCACGCCTTGCGGCCGGGCGCGGTCACCCGGACCACGCCGGCGTCGGTGCTCAGCACGGAGTTGGGCACGACGGCGAAGTCCTCGGTGCCCGGCGGCTGCCAGGACAGGGTGAGCTCCTGCCCACCGCCGGCCTCGAAGTACTCGACCCGCAACGCGTGGTAACCCTCGGTCAGGGTCACCGCACCGTCCATCGGGGTCGCCCCGTGCAGTCCGTCGTGGTCGACCACCATCGCGTCGTCGATGTAGAGGCGGGAGCCGTCGTCGCTGAACAGCCGGAACGTGTACGTCCCCGCTGCGCTGATGTGCAGGTTGGCGAGGGCGTGCGTGACGAAGTTGTCCTCCTGCCCGAAGTCGTCCGCAGTGGACCAGTCGACGACCGGCATCAACTTGTCGACGTTCGGGGTCTGTCCGGGCTTGAGGGTGCAGATCTCGGTCAGCGGTACGCCGATGTCGTAGGTACGCAGGGTGACGCCCGGTTCCTGCGGGGGCAGGTCGGCGACCTGGGCAGCGGCCGGCGACGAACCGACGGCGGCCAGTGAAGCGAGCATGACGGTGGCGACGAGTATGGCCGGGCCACGTGTTCTTGGCGGGCGTGGAGACATTCCTCCCCCTTCGAGGGTGCTGATGAACGCCGCGGTCGCAACCATCGCCGAGGGGGTGCCTGCCCGGTGGACGAGATGATCTCGAAGCACGGCTGCGGCACATCATGAGTCACATTCGCTGAAGTAGCAAGATCTTCTGAGCGATCAGGTCAAACTTTTGCTCGCCACAAGCAAAAGATCCGCGGAGGCCACTATCGTGCGGTGGGTGTCCAGCTTCGAGGAGATCACCCGCCATCGGGACTGCAACCCGTCCGAGGACCCTGGGTCAACGGGCCGCCTGCACCCGAGACAGTCACCATCACCGCGTACAACCCCGGATGGCCTGTCCGCTACCAGGCTCTGTCGGGGCAGATCCGCAGCGCGCTCGGCGACCGGGCACTGGATGTCGAACACATGGGATCGACATCAATCGAAGGACTGGTTGCCAAGGACGTGATCGACATCGACCTGACTGTCGCCGACCCAATCGACGAGGACGCCTACCTACCCGCGCTCGGACGTCTCGGATACGTCCTCACCGTCCGGGAACCGTCCTTTCACGAACACCGGTGCCTGAAGCTGACCGACCCCTGGGTTGTCAACCTGCACGTCTTCGGCCCAAACTGCCCGGAGATCATCCGACACCGGATGTTCCGCGACTGGCTGCGTGCGCACCCCGACGACCGCGCGCGCTACGCGGACGCGAAACGGGCGGCGGTGCCCGGAGGCGGCAACGTGATGGGCTACAACGCGCGCAAGCAACAGGTGATCCGGGAAATCTATGACCGGCTGTTCCGGGCGGCCGGGATGCTCTAGCCGAGCCGCGCCCCGCCGGGCGGTGCCGACCGGCGGACAGCACCGTCCGCCCGGCACCCTCACGGGACGGTAGAGTCGGCCCGGGCCGACCTGCGCCCAGCATGAAGGAGTGCAGATGGCCATGCGTTTCGAGGAACTTGACTGGCGGCAGACCCCGATGGGCGAGATCAGCCTGCGGCGGCGGCGGGACCCGGTCGTCGACCGAGACGTGTACGAGGTCAAACTGGGCGACGAGTACCTGATGTCGAGCCTGTTCACCGTCGCCGAGGTCGAGCTGGCCCGGCTCGCCCTGGCGGACCTGGCCGGCGAGGACCTCGACGTCGTCGTCGGTGGGCTCGGCCTCGGCTACACCGCCCACGCCGTACTGCGGGACCGACGGGTCCGGTCGTTGGTCGTCGTCGAAGCGCTGGCCGACGTCATCGGGTGGCACCAGCGCGGTCTGGTGCCGGGTGGAGAGGCGCTGGTCGCGGATCCCCGGTGCCGGTTGGTGACCGGGGACTTCTTCGCCCTGACCGCGGCTGCCGGCCCCGATCCGGCCGCACCTGGACGACGGTTCGACGCCGTCCTCGTCGACATCGACCACTCCCCCGGACATGTCCTGCACCCGTCACACGCCGCCTTCTACCGGCCGGACGGTCTGCGGCGGCTGGCCGGCCATCTGCGGCCCGGCGGCGTGTTCGCGCTGTGGTCCGACGACCCACCGGAAGCCGGGTTCACCGAAGCGCTCGGACGGGTGTTCCCGCAGGTCCGCACCGAAGTGGTCACGTTCCGCAACCCACTGCTCGGCAGCGACTCGGCCAACACCGTGTACCTGGCGCAGACCTCGCCCCGCAGCGGCTTCGGTAGTGGCGCCCGGGCACGGCCGCCGGGCGAGCCGGGTCAGCCTCCGCCCGGCTGAGCGGCGATCGGCGGAGCCGCCACCGGAATGCGCAGGTCGCGGACCTGCAGTGCGGTCGGTGTGCCGGTCGGGTCGGGATGGGCGCACGGGGTCGCTGCGGTCGCCAACTCGGCGTGGTCGTCCGCGCTGCTGATCTCGACGGCGACCTCGACGCACCCCTCGGTGGTCCGCAGAACGTTGCCGTACACGCTGTACACCTGACTCGGCACCAGGTAGGGGTAGTCGAACCGGCTGACGGCCCCGTCGGACGGGCGGCTGATGGACAGCCGGATGGTGACCCCGGTCGGCACCCGCTCGGTGGAGACGAAGAGCGGCCAGGCCGCCTGACACCGCTGAGAGTAGCGCAGGGTGAGGCTGCCGTAGGGCGGCTGAGCCGGATCGCGGTCGGGAACCTGCACGGTGTGCGTGCTCACCGCATCGAGGTGGCACTGTTCCTGCTGCGGGTCCGCGCCGTCCGCCGCCGGTGACACGGCGGCCGAGGTCGCCACGGGTTCCTGCGCCGCCCCGCCGAGCCGGTCGAGTACCGACGTCGGCACCAGGATCACCGCGGCGACGACCGCCGCGATCCCGCCGGTCGCCGCCAACGCCCGCCGCGAGACGTGCGGCTCCCGTACGGCGGGCCGGTCGGCCGGTGGCGCGGCACCGTTGACGAGTGCGTCGACCTGGCTCCACCGCTGCCGCCAGGTGTTCTCGTCTCCGTCACAGGCACGGACGAAGGCCAAGGTCAGCTCCAGCGAGGGCAGCCGGGTTCCGGACAGCACACTGGACAGCGCGGTGTGCGAGTAGTGGGCCCGCTCCGCCATCTTGCGCAACGAGGGCTGCCCGGCGTCGCGTCGAAGCTGTTCGAGATCGGCGACGAAGGCACCGAGCGGGCCGGCGGCGGAACCACGAGTGCCGGCGTGTCCATTTTGATCCGTCATGGCCTCTCCTGAACGCGTAAACCTGGTGTCAACAGCGGTCAAGCCAGTGCTTTACGAGCAGGTCCACGCCAGTATCAGCCTCGACGCAGCTGCCCGTTGGATAGACGCCAGTGAACAGCGTCTCACAGTCCGTACTGGACCACGCACGCGTCCGTATCCTGACCGACCGGCGGATCCGGGCGGCGAGAGCCGCCTGTGGCGTCGTCCGGCATGGACGCGGTACCGGGTGGACGGGCAGTCCGCTCTACGACAGGAGGACCGCGTGCACCACCGCAAGGAAACCGAACCCGCCCACCGACCGGTGTCCAGAACCCTCCCCCGGCTCTTGCGGGGCGTTCTGGCGTCCCTCGCCGCACTGGTGATGGTGCTGGTCGGAGCCGCCGCACCGGCGATCGCCGGGATCAACGGCTACCGGGTGACCGGCACCGGTGGTGCCGGGCTGATCGTGCGGACCAACCCGCACGATGCCTCGGCACCGGCGGTCACCGTCCTCGCCGACGGCACGTACTTCACCGCCGAGTGCGCGGTACGTGGCCGCAACATCTACGGCAACAACGTCTGGCATCAGATCAGCGCGCCGGTGAACGGCTGGATCAGCGACTACTACACCACTACGCCCGGCTTCAACCAGTACCTGCCGGGCGAGCCGGAGTGCGGCTCAGGCACCCCGCCGCCGACCGGCACCCGGGAGCAGCGCGCCCTCGCCTGGGCCCGGTCGGTGCTCGGAAACACGCACACCAACGGCGACCTCGGCGACACCAACCATCCGTGGGACGGCTGGTGCGACAACTTCGTCGGGCACGCGTACGGACGGGCCGCCAGCGGCTACGCCACCGCGCTGGTCCACTACAACGCGCTGTCCCAGCGCGGCCTCATCCACACCACCGGCACACCGCCGCCCGGCGCCCTGGTCTTCTTCGCCGGAGCGCAGATCAACGGCTACGCCGGTCACGTGATGCTCTCCGAAGGCAACGGCAGCTACATCACCACCGCCCCCACCATTCGCCAGGTCTCGCTCAGTTGGCCCGGCGCGCCGTACCTCGGCTGGTCGTACGCGGACCCGGAGTGGCCGGGACGTTGACCACCGGTTCACCCGTCCGCCGGTTCACCCGTCGCAACTTAGTCACCGCTCGTCGTTTCCAGGAAGGAACGTGATGGATCCCGATCGTCTCCCGCCCGCCTCCGCCGGCGGCCGCCGGCGCCTTCCTCGGCTGGCGCTCGGCCTCGTCCTGCTCTGCGTCGTCGGCACGGTCGCTCTCGCGGTGCCGGGCACGGCCAGCGCCGCACCGGACAGCGGCGCCGTCGATGGCGCCGTCCCGGCCAGCGTCGGCGAGCCGGCCGCCACGCCGGCATCGGACACTGTCAGCGTCAACGCCGTCGGTATCGACCTGTGCGCCCAGGTCGGGTACGCCGCCGGGTTCCGGGGCAGCCCGCTGGTCACCGCGGTCGCGGTGGCCATGGCGGAGTCCTCGTGCAACCCGTCGGCGGTCGGCAGCAACGGCCCCACCTATGGATGTCCGAACGGATCACTGGACCGCGGGCTCTGGCAGATCAACAACTGCTACCACCCGACCGTGACCGACACCTGCGCCTACGACGCCCAGTGCAACGCGAACGCCGCGTACAACATCTCCAGCGGCGGCAGCAACTGGCAGCCATGGTCGACCTACAACAGCGGCGTGTACGCCAACTACCTGTCCGCCGCGCAGGCCGCGGTGGACCGGCTCGGTGGCGGCGGCACGCCGGGCGGAGTGACCGGGACCATCCTGGCCAGCCCGTGGCTCAACGTCCGGGCCGGCCCCGGCACGTCGTACGCCGTCACCGGGTACACCTACTACGGCAGTACGGTGAACATCTCCTGCTACACCTTCGGCGAGTACGTCGGCGGCGGGTACTGGCCGTCGTCGACGTGGGACCGGATCACCGATCCGGCCACCGGTGCCACCGGATTCGCCGCCGACACCTGGATCAACACGACCTACGACGTCAAGAGCATGGTCCCGTCCTGCTGATCCGTCACGTCGGACGGCACCGGTGACCCGGCCGTGTTGTCCCGTGCCGCCAGCGGCACGGGACAACACGGCCGGCTGCCGTGGAGACGCCGGAACGGGCGACGCCAGGCAGGATAGCCTTACCGGATCACGCACGGCGGTGGCAGAGGGAGGCGGGCCTGCGGACATGGGTTCCCGTGAGCTGATGCAGATCGGTGAGGTGGCGGAACGCACCGGGTTGAGCCTGCGGACGATCCGCTACTACGAGGAGGTCGGCATCGTCGTGCCGTCCGCCCGCAGCCAGGGCGGATTTCGGCTCTACACCCAGGCCGACGTCAACCGGCTCCTGGTGGTCAAGCGGATGAAGCCGGTGGAACTCACCCTCGACCAGATCCGTGAGCTGCTCGAGATCCTCGACCGGCTGGCCGCTGCCGGAGAGTCTCTTGGACGGACCGAGCGGGTGACTCTGCAGACGAAGCTGCGGGAGTTCCAGGCGACTGCCCGCGCCCGCGAAGCCGTGCTGGAGACCCAGCTGTGCATGATCAGGGAATTCGCCGACGACCTGTCCATCCACCTGGACGACGTGCCGACCGGAGCAGGCCGTCGCGCGGTCGCGGGCTGACCGGCGGACCGACCGACAAATCGCCTCTTACGTTAGAGTTCGGTCGTCGACCTGCCGTTAGGCGCCGGGCGGCCGAGGGAGGACCTCAGGTGTCAGGAGCAGTGGAAACCGTACAGCAAGTCACAACGGAGGCGGCCCGGCGGCGTACCTTCGCGGTGATCTCCCACCCGGACGCCGGTAAGTCCACCATCACCGAGGCCCTCGCGTTGCACGCCCGGGCGATCAACTCCGCCGGCGCCGTGCACGGCAAGGGCGACCGCCGTGGCGTGGTCTCCGACTGGATGGCGCTGGAGCAGCAGCGCGGCATCTCGATCACCTCGGCGGCGCTGCAGTTCACCTACCGGGACACGGTGGTCAACCTGCTCGACACGCCCGGGCACGCGGACTTCTCCGAGGACACCTACCGGGTGCTGACCGCGGTCGACTGCGCGGTGATGCTGCTCGACGCCGCCAAGGGACTGGAGCCGCAGACACTGAAACTGTTCGAGGTGTGCCGCCACCGCCGGGTGCCGGTGATCACCTTCATCAACAAGTGGGACCGCCCCGGGCTGGATCCGCTCGAACTGCTCGACGAGATCGAGCAACGGATCGGGCTGCGCTGTACCCCACTGACCTGGCCGGTCGGCGTCGCGGGGCAGTTCCACGGGGTGGCCGACCGGCGCACCGGCGGCATGATCGCGTTCACCCGCACCCCGGGCGGAGCCACCGCCGTCATCGAGGAGACCCTCACCGCCGACGAGGCAACCCGACGGTACGGCGCTGACTGGACCCAGGCGGTCGAAGAGCTGGACCTGCTCGCCGCCACCGGCGCCGAACACGACCGGGCCGCGTTCGTCGCCGCGACCACCACGCCCGTGCTGTTCGGCGCAGCGGTCACCAACGCTGGCGTACGCCAGCTCCTCGACGTGCTGGTGGACACCGCCCCCGCGCCGGCGGCCCGACCGGACACCACCGGCACCCCTCGCGAACTGGACGCGCCGTTCGCCGGATTCGTCTTCAAGACCCAGGCGAACATGAACCCGGCCCACCGCGACCAGGTGGCGTTCGTCCGGGTCTGCTCCGGCCGGTTCGAACGCGGCATGGTCGTCACCCACGCCGGCACCGGCCGCCCGTTCGCCACCAAGTACGCCCAGCAGGTCTTCGGCCGCGACCGGGACACCATCGACGAGGCGTACCCGGGCGACGTGGTCGGCCTGGTCAACGCCACCGCGCTGAGCATCGGCGACAGCCTCTACGCGCCCGGGCCGGCGGTGACGTTCCCGCCGCTGCCCTCGTTCGCCCCGGAACACTTCGTCGCGATCCGGGCCACCGACGCGTCGAAGTTCAAACGGTTCCGCCGCGGCATCGAACAACTCGACGGCGAAGGCGTGGTCCAGGTACTGCGATCGGACCGCCGGGGCGAGCAGTCCCCGGTGCTCGCCGCCGTCGGGCCGATGCAGTTCGAGGTCGCCACCCACCGGCTGTCGACCGAGTTCGGGGTACCGACCGCGGTCGACCATCTGCCGTACACCCTGGCCCGGCGCACCGACGCGGCGAGCGTGGCCGGGTTGAACGCCGCCCCCGGGGTCGAGGTGATGACCCGGGTGCGCGACGGCGAACTGCTCGCCCTGTTCCCCGACAAGTGGCGGCTGTCCACCGTGCGCAACCGCGACCCCGACCTGGTGCTGGAGCCGTTGCTCGCCGACGCCGAGGGCTGACCTCCCGCACCGCGTCAGGCGGCGGGCCGGGCCGGGGACCGCCGCGCGGTGACCGGGTACGTGCGGACCTCGGGGTAGACGAGTGGCGCGGGGTTGATCTCGCACCCGAAGCCGTGGGACGCGAGGACGGCGAGCGTGCGAGCCAGCCGGTCCGCCGAGTCCTGCACCTCCAGCACGATGTTGTCGACGCGGGTCCACTGCCGATCGTCGACGCCGGCCAGCACATTCAGCTCGGTGCCCTCCACGTCGATCTTCATCAGGTGGACGTGCCCGACCAGGTCGAGATGCTCCGCTAGGCGACCCGTCGGAACGGTGAGGTTCACCGGCCGGTACTGCTCGACCACGTCCCAGTCAGGGCGTGTGCGGGCCACCACCGCCTTCTGGAGTTCCTTGTCCTCCGGATACCGGATGGAATTGCCCGGCATGTTCGGACAGTGCACGAAACTGGCGTCGCCAGCGGGCCGGCAGGTCCAACAGGTCGTAGCACTTGAAGCCGAAACTGGAAATCGGCCTCGGGCGGGACCGGCGCGTGCAGTTCCAGGCCGTCACCGGGTACGACGAGGTCCGAGGTCGTGGCGAATGGTTGCATGGTCGGTCTCTCCTCTGATCGGATGAGGTGACGAGGGTTGTCGCCGGGGATGTTCCGGCGTGCCGTCCGGCTCCTCGGCGATGGCCAGCCGCGCAAGTCGAGCCACCGCCGCCGCCGGATCGTCCGCGGCGAGTTCGGCGAACCGCTCGGTCCGGCGCAGCAGCGTCGCCGTGTCCACACCGGCCAGACGTTCGTTGACGTTGATCCTCACCCAGACCGCGCCGGGCACCCGCCACGACCAGAAGACGAGTTCGCCCTGCACGTCCATGTGGATGTCGGACCGCCGGGACGCGATCACCTCGGTTGGCCGTGCGCCGCTGGCCAGGTCGACCGGGCCACGTTCGTCGGCCGGTACGTCCCAGGCGTTGAACATCACGAAGCCGTCCGTCGCCGCACCGAGCTGCCCGGCGCGCTCGGCCTGCAGGTCCGGCAGAGCACAGACGTCGAAGTCGCCGTGTGCGTGCCCGGCCATGGCGGCGACCTCGGCACCGCCCAGATACAGCTCGCCCACCACCCCCACCGGGACCGGCGCATACCGGCTGTCCAGCAGGTACGCGAGCCGGCCGTCGACCGGATGCATCACCGCGAACGTGGTGGTCTCGGTCGACCCGTAGCCGTTGAGGAACCGAGCCGGCCGCAACGTACGCAGCAGCTCGCCGACCGGGCGGCAGGACGTCCCGACCAGCCAGTTTCCGGCACCGGCCGCCAACCCGGTCTGGTCCACCACCGACATCGGCGAGGTGGCCGCCGGCGCGCCGGCCCAGCCGAGCAGTCGCCGACGGTCGGCGGCACGGGTCATCGGTAGCGCACCGACCGGGGTGTCCGGCGCGGTCCCGATCCCGTCCAGCAGCACCAGGTAGTGCTCCGCCAACCGGGCGATCGTCGCCGGGCTGAACCGGGCACGCGGGTAGTCGACCAGTCCGGCGAGGCCGTCGCCGTCGCGACCGACGACCAGGGACAGGTCGAACTTGGTGGTGCCGTCCACGGAACCGTCGACCCGGCCCTCGGTGACGACCGAGACCAGTCCTGGTACCTCGGACGGGTCAGCGACGGATGGATCGGGCAGGTTCTCGTACACGAAAGCAGCCTGGAACAGCGGATTCAGGCCGGTGTCCCGGGCGGTGCCGGTCGCCGCGACGACGTCGGCGAACGGCACCTCGTGCGCGAACGCCTGTGCGGTCAGCGACCGTAGCCGGCGGATCAACCCGGCTACGGTCGGACCGTCGGACAGGTCGCAGCGCAGCACCACGGTGTTGGACAGGAAGCCGACCGTGCCGGCCAGCTCGGGACGGTCCCGGCCGCTGGTGACGGTGCCGATCACGATGTCGTCCTGCCCGGTGTGCCGGTACAGCAGCACCGCCCAGGCCGCGAGCAAGACGACGTACGGCGTGGTGTCCAACTGCCGGGCCAGCGCCCGTAGCCGGTGCAGCAGCCGCGCCGGCACCCGGAAGTGCCATGTCGAGCCGCGGTGGTCGCGTTCCCGGGCTGTGCCGGCGCCGTCGCAGGGCAGGTTCAGCGGGACCACACCGGCCAGGTGCCGACGCCACCAGTCGAGCCGGTTCCGGTACGGCGGCGCGGCCCGCCGGGCTTTCTCCCAGCGGACGAAGTCCGGATAGTCGACCGAGTCGACGTCGGACAGCGGCCCGGCGGCGGGCCGGCCGCTCGTCAGCGCGCCGTAGCTCCGTACCAGCTCGGCCAGGAGCAACCCGACGGACCAGCAGTCGGTGACCAGGTGATGCTGGGTGACGGCGATCAGATGCTCGTCGTCGGCGACGGTGACCACGGCAATCCGGGTGAGCGGTCCGGACGCCAGGTCGAACGGGGTGTGCTGCTGGCCGCGCAGCAGTTCGTCGGCCGCCGCGCCGGACCGGTCGGCGATGGCAATCTCGACCAAGGGCTCCTCGTCCGCCGAGCGGACCACCGCGACCGGTGCCGCCCCGGAGGTACGGAAGACGGTACGGAGCGCGGCGTGCCGGCGCGCCAGTGCGTGGGCGGCGGCCGACATGACCGCCGGGTCCAGGCCGCCGTGCCACCGCAACCGCGCGTGTACGTGGTGCAGGGTGCTCGGTCCCACCATCTGCTCGACCAGCCAGAGCCGTTGCTGTCCGCTGGACATGCCGGACTCGGCACCGGTGGACCCGGTCGGCACCATCGGTTCGACGGTGTCGGTACGGCGCAGTACGCCGATGATCTCGTCTCGGTGGTCGACGAGCTGCCCTCGCAGATCGTCGGGCAGCCCGCCGGTGGCCCGGTAGCTGAGCCGGTCACCGTCGAGGCTCAACGTCACCCCGGCCCGCACCGCCCGCAGCAGCAGTTCGTCGACGTTCACAGCGACAATGGTCGTGTCATCCGGTGCCGGGGCGGGCCTGGTCATCTCCGCTGCCTCCCACGGGTCTGCACCCCGACCGGCCCGGGGCGCTGGCCGCGTCAGTCAAGCATCGGGCCGCCCGGGGCGGCCAGGAGGATCGACCGGAAGAAATGTTTCCGGTCGGCTGCCGCCGTGGTCGACCCTGACGCGACCGGCTCACCCGGACGTGTCGGGACGCTCCGACGTGCCGGGACGCCCGGACGGGCCGCCGCCGGGCGGATGGTCGATGCCCCGCAGCAGGACGCGGACCTCGACGGCGTCCCGGTGGCCGAGGTCGTCGAGGATGTCGAGCGCCGACCGCCAGGCGGTCCCGGCCGGCCCGACGTCACCGGCCGCCAGGTGAGCGTGCCCGAGATGGGTCAGTGTCGCCGCCTCGAAGAACCTGTTGCCCGAGGCCCGGTACAGCCGCAGGGCCCGCTGGTAGCAGTCGACCGCCTCGCTTGGTCGGCCCAGGCGGTGGTCGGCGTATCCGATGCTGTCCCAGGTGTCGGCGGCACCGTCCGGATCGTCAAGTTCCTCGAACAGGATCAATGCCTCGACGCAGTGCAGTCGGGTCTGCTCCGGTTCGCCGAGCAACGCGTGGTACCAGCCGACCGCGTTGTGGGCGCGGGCCTGCAACCAGGGCTCGGCTGCCTCGCGGGCCAATCGCAGCGCCACCAGGACCTGACCCAGCGCCTGATCGGGCAACTGCTGCCGCTCCAGGGCGTACGCGCTGGTCAACGCGACCCGGGCCTGGCCCGCGCGATCGCCGATCTCGGCGTAGCACCGGTCGGCCCGGCGCAGGTGGCGGTGGGCCTCGTCGAACCGGTCGAGGTTGGCCGCCGCCTCGCCGATGTGGTGATCGCTGCGCGCCTGCATGGGCAGGTCCCCCATCCGACGTGCCGCCCGCAACGCGGTGAGGTGGACCGCCGACATCTCCGGCCAGCGGCCCTGCCGGTGCAGGTAGGTGCGCAGAACCGCAGCCAGACGCCAGACGTACCCGTCGAGCCCGAGCTCGGCGGCGATCCGGATGGCGGCGAGGATCGTCGCGAACTCGGCGTCGAACCAGCACATCGCGGCATCGCTGTCGGCCACCCCGGTGCACACGGTGCCGGGCACCGGCGGCGGCAGGGCCAGCCGGTCCCGGTGTGCGCCGAGCGCCCGGTCCGCCGTCGCACCCGTGTGCAGGCAGTGGTCCAGCAGTCGACGCAGCGCTGCCCGGCGGTCGACCGCGGAATCGACCTGACCGACCAACTCGGTGGCGTAGCTGCGCCAGAGATCATGCAGGCCGTAGCGGCCGGGAGCCGGTTCGGTCACCAGGTGCGCGTCGGCGAGCTCCGCCAGTAGCGGCTCGACGTCGCGGACCGTGGCCCCGACGAGGCTGGCAGCGGCTGGCGCGGCGAAGTCCAGGCCGGGATGCAGGCCGAGCAGCCGGAAAAGGCGGGCGGCAGTAGGACGCAGTTGCCGGTACGACCAGGAGAGCACTGTCCGCACGTCGATGGCCGCCTCGGTGCCGTGCAGCGCGTCGAGCCGGTTCTCCGCGCGGTCCATCTGGCCGACGAGCCCAGCCAGGGAGAACGTGGGATTGATCGCCGCCCGGGCGGCGACCACGGCCAGCGCCAGCGGCAACCGGCCGCTACGCGCGACAAGAGCGTCCACCGCCGCCGGCTCGGTCGAGATCCGCCGTGGACCGAGCCGGCGGAGCAGCAGCTGTCGGGACTCCTCGACGGTGAGCAGGTCCAGGCTCAGCGGTACGGCACCGTCGGCGGCGACCAGGCCGGCCAACTGCCGGCGGCTGGTCACCAGGGTCAGACAGCCCGCGGTCCCGGCGATCAGCGGCCGGATCTGTGCCGCGTCGACGGCGTTGTCGACAACCACCAGCACCCGCTGATCGGCCAGCAGGCGGCGGTACAGGGAGGTGCGTCCCGGCAGGTCCGGGGGCAGTTCGCCGGTCGGTACCCCGAGTGCGCCGAGCAGGTACCGCAGTGCCTCGGCGGGGCTGACCGCCGACCCGGCCGGGTCGAAGCCGCGAAGGTTGACGTACAGACGCCCGTCGGGAAAGTGGCCGGCGGCGGTCCGTCCCCAGTGCACCGCCAGGGTGGTCTTGCCGACACCGGCGGTCCCTGACACGACGACGGTGGCCCCCGCCTGCCGATCCAGCAGACCGTTCAGCCGCTGCAGCTCCGGGTGGCGGCCGACGAAGTCCGCCACGACCGGTAGCAGGTCGGGCACCGCGCCGGCCGATCGCCCGGCTGCGGGTGGCGCGGCGGTACGCCGTGCCGGTGCGGGCAGCCGCCACGACGCGGCGGACGCGTAGAAGCGCTCCCGGTCGGTTCCGGACAGGCCGAACACGTCGGCGAGCAGACCGACGGTGATCCGGCGCGGCGATGGGCTCCGCCCGCTCTCGATCGCCCGGATCGTGCGCGCGCTGATCCCGGTACGATCCGCCAACTCCTCCTGGGTCAGCCCCGCCTCCTGGCGGTAGGCACGCGTCAACTCGCCGATCACCAGAACTCCTCCAGCCAGGCCCGTCGTCGCCTCGGCGGAGGCGACGACGAAGGCCGGCCGGTGGCCGGGCGACGGCCGGAGGAGGATCGTGTGGACCACCGCTGGGGGTGGTGTTTCACCTGGTCCAGCCGCGGAGAGGATGGCATCGACGACGTCGAACTCCTACCGACGACCGCCAGTATTGGACCGTAGAAATTGGCCTGTCAACATCTTCCGGAATTGCCCCGGAAACTCGCGGACGCCATGGGCCCGGCCCCGGGCCGCTGGTATAGGCTGGTCACCGCCGGTCAGTGGGGTGCGAACAGCCAGCTCTGACGAACCGGAGTGGAGTGCCACCACGCCGCTCGCGGCCGGGTCGATCGGGCAGGTTTCCGGTAATCACTCGGACCGCTGCTCAGCCCGTGCTCGGTCCACGCAGCCCGGCGACGCTACTCGGCCGCTGGTCGGTCCACTCCCGCTCGACCCAGGCCAGACGGTCGGCGCGGCCGCGGCCGACAGCCTTCCACCGTCGCTCGCAGCGCCTGCTCGACCCGTTCGGCACCGACCGCGACCGAGAAGACCTTGTCGTAATAGGACCGACCAGCCTGCCCGAGCAGCTCGAGCTTCTCGCGGCCCAGGTCGCACACTTCGCGTAGGGCGGTTCCGATCGAGTCCGGATCCCCCGCCCGGGCGACGAAGCCGGCGCCGCTGTCCTGGGCGACCGCTGCGGCGTCGCCCTCGGCCGCGACGAGCAGCGCCCGACCTGCCGCAAGGATCGCCTGCACCTTGCTCGGCATCGTGTACGCCGACATCCCGCCGGGGCGCAGGCTCACGTAGTGCACGTCGCCAGCGGCCATCAGTGCGGGCATCCGGTCGCGGGGCAGCCGGCCGAGAAACCGGACGTTGGTGGCGCCTGCCCGCGCCGCCCGGGCACGCAGCCGGTCCTCGGTGGTGCCCGAACCGGCGATGAGACAGACCAGCCTCGGATCGTCGACCCGGGCGCACGCGTCGATCAGCGAGTCGAGGCCCTGCGCCTCACCGAGCGCCCCGGCGTACGACAGCACCACCTGATCGGGACGGATCCCGAGCTCGGCGCGTAGATCGGGACGGCGGACCGGTGCCGCCTCGTCGGCCCACATCGGAATGTGGACCAGCTTTTCCGGCGGTACGCCCCGCGCGGCGAGCAGTCCGCCCGCGCCGGGCGAGACGTAGGCCACCCGATCCGCGCTGCGGTACATCGCCTCGCACCAACCGGCCATCCCCCGCGCGAGAGTCCGTGACAACGGACCACCACCGAGGAATCCGCTGGCCACCGCGCTGTCCGGCCAGATGTCCAGGACGTGCAGCAGGACCGGCACCCGGTGCACGTACCGGGCGTACCACATCGGGACCGCCACCGAGATCGGCGAGTTGCCGACCCAGAGTGCGTCGAGCCCGCGCAGCGCGTCGGCGCCGGAGATCAGCGCCGAACCGGCGAACGAGCCATAGTTGACCAGTCGCCGTGCGGCGGACCGGTCATGGCTGGGGTAGAGCGCCACCCGACGGATCCGCACGTCGCCGTCGATCTCGTCGAGCCGGCGCGCCATCCGGTACCCGGGTGTGAGCCGGCCGGTCGGATAGTTCGGGAAGCCGGTGACCACCCGTACCTCGTGTCCCCGTCGGGCGAGGGCGTGTGCGAGCCGGCCAGGCAACGCGGCCGGCCCCGGCTCGGGATCGAACCATTGGGTGAGCAGACCGATCAGCATGCAATACAACTACCAGCCACTACGGACTGTTTTGCCCCTTTCGTAGTTATTGATGACCTGGTCGACGATCGCGGGCCGGCGGGGCATCCGAACCTTCCTCATCTTGCCGGAAATGACCTCTACGCCAGTTATGTGGATATATCGTCACGTGCGACGACATCCACCGTCCCCCGGGGTGGCCCGACGGGAGAAGCAAGACAGGGGCAGATGTGGTTTCCTCGCTATCGGACCGACGCATCCTGATCACCGGTGGCACCGGGTCCTTCGGTCAGACGATGGTTTCCCGGTTGCTCGACGCCGGCGCCGAGGAGGTCCGGGTCTTCAGCCGCGACGAGTCCAAACAGGACGCAATGCGGCACCGGCTCGCCGACGAGCGTGTCCGCTACTACGTCGGCGACATCCGAGACTACGACAGTGTGCACAAAGCCGTACGGGGCATGGAGTTCGTCTTCCACGCCGCCGCGCTCAAGCAGGTGCCGTCGTGCGAGTTCTTCCCACTTGAAGCGGTCCGGACCAACGTCCTCGGCAGCGCCCACCTGGTGGACGCGTGTGAACGGGTCGGGGTCGAGGCGCTGGTGCTGCTGAGCACCGACAAGGCCGTCTATCCGGTCAACGCGATGGGCATGACCAAGGCGCTGATGGAGAAGGTGGCACAGGCACACGCCCGGGACAACCTGACTGCCCGCACCCGGGTCTGCTGCGTGCGGTACGGCAACGTCATGTACTCGCGCGGCTCGGTCATCCCGCTGTTCATCGACCAGATCCGCCAGGGCAGCCTGCCGACCGTCACCGAGCCGTCGATGACCCGGTTCCTGATGTCCCTGGCCCAGTCGGTCGACCTGGTGGAACACGCGTTCCACCACGGCCGGCAGGGCGACGTCTTCATCCGCAAGGCCGATGCCTGCACCATCGGCGACCTGGCCACCGCGTTGTGCAACCTGTTCGGCGTACCGGCCAAGTTCGACGTGCTCGGCATCCGGCACGGCGAGAAGATGTACGAGACGTTGGCCAGCCGCGAGGAACTGTCCCACGCCGAGGACCTGGGCGAGTTCCTCCGGGTCCCGGTGGACAGCCGCGATCTCAACTACGCCCTCTACGTCGACGAGGGCGATGTCGACAGCGGCGGGCTCACCGACTTCAATTCGCACAACGCCCGACGGCTGACCGTGCCGGAGGTCGAGTCGCTGCTGCTCACCCTGCCGGAGGTACGGGCGCACCTCGATGCCGCCGCGACCCCGGTCGGCGCGGCATGAGCGCCCCGTCCGGCGATGGCGGGCGCCTGGAGCGGGTGCCGCGGCGGCGGACCGACGGGCCGGTTCCCGCTCGACAGCGGGTCCTCATCGCCGGAGCCACCGGGATGCTCGGCCACACCCTGTTGCGGGAACTCAGCGCCGACCCGGCGCTCGACGTTCACGGCACCGCCCGCGACCTGGCCGACCGCGCACACCACTTCCCGGCGCCACTGGTCGAGCGGATCGCCGATGGCATCGACGCCACCCGGTTCGACCAGGTCCGCCGGATCGTCGACGAACTCCGGCCAGACGTGGTCGTCAACTGTGTCGGGGTGATCAAGCAACGCCCTGACGTGCGGGACGCCACGCACACCGTCACCCTGAACGCTCTCTTCCCGCATCTGTTGGCGCAGACGTGCGGCCAGTTCGGCAGCCGGCTGATCCACGTCAGCACCGACTGTGTCTTCTCCGGGCGCCGGGGCGGCTACGTCGAGGACGACCTGCCCGACCCACCCGACCTCTACGGACGGTCCAAGCTGCTGGGTGAGGTCACCAGGGAGGGGGCACTCACGCTGCGTACCTCGATCATCGGTCACGAGCTCACCAGCAGCCGGTCGTTGGTGGACTGGTTCCTGTCGCGCCCCGGAGTCGTCCAGGGCTGGACCGGGGCGATCTACACCGGCGTGACGACCGTCGAGTTCGCCCGGCTGCTGCGGACCGTGGTGCTGCCCCGGACCGATCTCACCGGGCTGTACCACCTGGCCGCCGAGCCGATCTCGAAGTACGACCTGCTCCGGTTGATCGCCGAGGTGTACCGATGGCCGGGTGACATCGCGCCGGACGACGGGTTCGTCTGTGACCGGTCGATGCGCGCCGACCGGCTGGCCGACGTCACCGGCTACCGTCCGCCCTCCTGGCCGGACATGGTCCGCTCGATGCACGCCGCCCGGACCCGCTGGGCCAGTGCCCTGACCGAGGCGGACCGGCAGCGCCTCGTGGTCTGACGCGCCGGACCGACAGACAGACCGATCGGGGTGACCCCGGCCGACCGCAAGCCGAAGGACGACACGTGGTAGACCGAATGAGCCGACTGACCGTACTGGTCGGCGCGGCAGCCCTGCTGGGGGTCACGACCATCCTTGCGGTACGGAATCCGCTGGTCGCCTCGGCCGCCGTCGCGCTGCTCGTCATGGTCATCTGCGCGTCACAGATGGACGGCTGGCGCTGGCTGCTGGCGCTGACGATGGCGCTGCTGGTCGGCGCGTCGTCCGACGTCGCGGCACTGGCCGACGCCAGCTTCTATCCGCGTTACGTGGCCGTCGGTGGCCTGGTCGTCTGGGCGCTGTGCATCCGCCGATCTGCCGCCGCCGCGCCGCCGAGGCCGTGGACCGGTGTCCTTATCGGGTCACTCTGGGTACTCGCCGGTCTCGCCACACTCAGCGCGGTCTGGTCGATCGCGCCGTTCGAGTCCTTCCAGCGTGGCCTGGCCCTGCTGCTGCTGGCCGGGCTGGTCCACCTGTTGGCTCAGCGGCGCTGGCCGGACCGGGCGGTCATGATGGCCGACCTGCGGGTGGTCTACCTGGTGCTGGCCGTGTCCGTCGTGGTCAGCATCGGCTACGGAGCGACCGACGGCACGCTGGCCGCCGCGTTGTCCGGCAGCTCCCGGTTCCAAGGACTGTTCAGCAATCCCAACATGCTCGGCATGGTCTGCGCGTTGGCCCTGCCGCTCGGCTGGGCGGTCTACCGGGAGACCGGGCGACGTGCCGAACTGCTCGGCATCGTGCCGGCGGCCGGCGCTCTCGTGTTGTCCCAGTCCCGCACCGGACTGGTCGCCGTGCTCGTCGGCGCGCTCTGGGTGGTGCTACGGCACGGGATCGGTACCCTGGCCCGGGTCGCCGTCGGCGCGACAGCGGCCCTGCTGGCCGGGTACCTGTCCGGCCTGTTGCCGTCCGTCTTCGCCGCGTCCTGGATGCAGCAGTTCGTCGGCCGGTTCACCCAGAGCGACCTGTCCAACGGCCGGATCCGGCTATGGCACATGACGGTCGACCTGTGGTGGGAGAACCATCCGGCCCTCGGCTACGGATACGCGTCCCGCAACCACCTCTACGAGCTGGCCAGCTACGACGAACTGCGCGGCTTCAACGTCGGGCTGGTGCACAACAGCTACCTGCAGATGATGCTGGAGCTCGGGCTGGTGGCCGCGGTGCCGCTGCTGCTCACCGTGCTCGCCGCCGGGTGGGCCGCCGTCCGGGCTCCGGTGAACGGAGCGAACTCCGGTCTGGTCTGGCTCATCGTCACCGGCCTGCTGATCCAGGTCACCGAGTCGGCGATGTTCGGTACCGGGCAGACCTACCCGTACGTGTTCTGGCTGGCCGTGGTCGCCGTCCTGCTGCACCTGCCCGCCCGGCGACGGTCCGGACACCACCGGGCGGCGGACGTCCCGCCGCCGTCGCCCCGGCCGGGTCCGGCGCGGCCGCCAGCACCGTCGGCCGAGCCGGGCAGGTCGCCCAGCCGGGTGCGGACCCCGGTCCTACGGTAGTCGTCAGTCCCGGCCCTCGACCGGGACAACGAACGTACTGACCCGCTCCGACCAGGCCCGGTGGTCGAACGAACGGCGGGCCCGCGACCGCGCCGCCTGGCTCATCGCCGTCCACTGCTCGTCGCGCAGCCGCAACGCGCGCTGCACCGCCAGCCGGACGTCGTCCGGACCGTTGCCGTCGAGCACCAGCCCTTCGGCACCGTCGCGCACATAGTCGGCCAGGTCACTGGTGTGGTTGAGCAGCACCGGGCACCCGGCGGCGAGACTCTCCGGCACCTTGGACGGGAAGCCGTTCGCCGCGTAGCCGCCGGTGGGCCGCACCAGCATGGCGAAATGCGACTCGGCCAGCAGGTCCAACACGGTCGCCCGGGGCACCCGGCCGAGGAACACCACCTCCGCGTGGACCGCGTCGAGCACCGCCGGGTCCAGGTCGGACAGGTTCGCCGCGTCGTCGCGGGTGATCCCGGCGATGGTCAGCCGGACCCGCCGCTGGTCCTGCGGTGTCAGTCGGCCGATCCCCGCGACGATCACGTGGAGCATGTCCTTGCGACCCGGCGTACCCGCGTACAGCAGACGCAGTCCGGCGTCGAGCGACGGCGGCCGTGGTGGCGCGAACTCGTCGCAGTCCACCTGCGGTGGCACCACCAGCACGGCCCCGCCGCGCCGCTCGAAGTGGCCGGCCAGAGTGGTGGACACCGCGGTGAACCGGTCGACGAGCCTGGTCGCCAGGAACGTCGACCACCGGTGGCGTACGAAGTAGGGATCGGACCAGCCGCGCCGGAACTGTCGCCGGTCGTGACGTTCGCTGGCGTCGACCACGATCGGGCAACGCAGCCCGAGACGCAGTACCGCCCAGTTGCCGAGCGTCATCATGGCCATCGGCAGCAGGACCACGGAGACGTCGCCGCGGCCGACGCCACGGTGCCGCAACGCCCGCAGCACGCGGATCGGACGGGCCAGGCGGGCCGACATCCGGCTGAGGTGGTTGGCTCCCCGACGACGCAAGGTGATCAGTTCGACGCCGCTGGCCCGTGGCCCGTCCGGCGGGAACGGCAGTTCGCAAGGCCAGTCGTTGACCACCAGCGTTGGCCCGCCCTCGCCGGCGGCGCAGCGGGCGAGCTGCAGCAGCCGGTTCGAGGTGGCGTCGCCGTACGGAAACGCGTACGCGCCGATCAGCAACGGTCGTGGCCGACCCCGCCGGTCCGCCGGCCGGTCACCGGGTTGTGGTCCATGCTCGACCGCCGTGGTCTGCTCGGTCATCGGACTCCTTCGGTTCGGGGCCGGACGCGGCCGGACGCCGTCGGTAGATCGCCAGGTGGGTTTCGGCCGCAGCGTCGATCGCGAACGCGCTGTGGGCGAAGCGCTCGCCGGCGGCCGAGGGGGTGGTCGCGGCGGTGTACGCGGCCGCGACGAGCGCCGCCTCCGCCCAGTCCGCCGCCGACGCCCCGGGATCGACGATCACGACGCCGGGCAGCCGCTCGTCGATGAACCGCACGCCGGGCAGATCGCAGGCCACCGTGCCGATGCCCAGCGCGACCGGCTCCAGCACCCCGCCGGGCAGCCCTTCCAGGCTGGACGGATGGACGACCAGGTCGGCCTGGGCGAGCAGGCCGCCCACGTCGTCCCGGGGGCCGAGCAGATGCACCCGGTCGGTCACCCCGGCGGCGTCCGCCGCAGCCCGCACCCGGGCGTCGTCGGCAGGGTCACCCGGCCCGACGAGGACGGCATGCGCGGTGACCCCCCGGTCATGCAGCGCGGCCAGGATCGGTGGCAGCAGCCAGCGGCGCTTCTCCGGCGAGGCCCGTCCCACGCTCACGCAGACGACGTCGGTGACGCCAGCTCCGATCACCGCCCGCAGGTCGTCGCCGGACGGTTGTCGCAGTCGGTCCAGGTCGAGACCGTTGAGTACCACCTGGCAGCGTGGATCGTCCCGCCAGGCCCGGTGGAAGCCGTAGGTGAGCGAGCCCGGCGACACGCCCAGGACGTCGGTGGCGAAGGTCCGCAGCAGCCGCCCGCCGAGCCACCGGAGGATCCGGCGGCGCAGGCTCCTCGGCGCGTTGTCGTCCCCCCGGAAGTGCGCGACGCGGCCGGGCACCCCGGCGACCGCGGCGAGGGCGAGCAGCACGCCGGAAAAGTTGGCGCAGTCGACGTGCACCACGTCGGGCCGCAACTGGCGCAGCAGACGGTGGAACCGGACCGGGAACCGCGCACCGAGCGGTACGGCGGTTACCGAGCCACCGTGCCGCTCGACCGCCCCGGCCAGCGGCCCCGGCCCAACGTGGTCACTGAGCGTGACCAGGTGCATCTCGGTTCCGCCGCGGACGAGCCGTGGCAGCAGTTCCGCGGTACGCGTCTCGGTGCCGCCGAAGTTCAGTTCGCCCACCACCCGCAGGACGCGGCGGCGGGCCGCGCCCGGTGGCGCGACGGCCGGCGGTGGAACGATCGCGCCACCGCCGTGTGCGTCCGGACGGTCACGGACGTCGTCGTGGTCAACTACCGACTCGGACACCGGTCCCCCTTTCGTCGACTGTCGGCCGGACCGCCGGACCGCCGTCGGCGGCAGGATCGGGACCGGCGGAATCGGGCCCGGCAGGATCGGGCCCGGCGGGGGACGCGCCGGCACCCTGGCCGGCCCGGTCCAGTGTGCGCCGGTAGCCGATCACCGCGGCGGGCCAGACGGTCAGCAGGTACGCCACGCAGGCCGCCAGCGGCACGGCCAGCAGACCGAGATGGTGTAGTCCCCAGATCTTCAGGCCGGTCGCCAGGACCAGGAACGCGGCCCAGCCGACGGCCTGCGGCCGGAGCAGGCCGGCGCTGTTCTGCACCAGGATCAGCGGCGAACTGACCGCGACCAGAAAGGACCAGCAGGCGAGTCCGGCGAGGACCGGGACCGGCACCGCGGCGCGGTCGATGCCGCCGACCCACAACTCGATCAACGGGTGTCCCCAGCCGACCAGCGCCGCACCCGCCACCCCGACCACCGCCCCGTAGAGCAACACCATCCGTCGGGTGTGCCGGCGTACCCAGGCCACCTCGCCACAGGCCAACGCCGCGCCGTTCACCGGCCAGACGGTCATGCCGACCAGGCCGACGAAGATGGACAACACGCCGAAGAGCTTCACCACGACGGCGTAGTGCGCCGCCACGGCGAGTCCGAGGATGTTCGCCACCAGCGGGCTGTCGACGTTGATGGCGATCGACGACATCGTGGTGAGCGCGAAGAACCGCAGGCCGAGCCGGAGCAGGCCGGCTGCGGTCGCCCGGTCGACCAGCCTGGGGCCGGGACGCTTGGCCGGCTGCTGGACGCCGAAGTAGACCACGGTGTTGACCAGGTTGACGGCGGGCACCGCCAGCACCGCGCAGGCGATCACCGCCAGCGGATCCCAGCCACCGCCGATGGCGCACAGCACCGCCACCATGGCAGTCAGCGAGCCCGCCGACTGCCAGACGCTGCTCTGCACGACCTGACCGTCGGCGTACTGAATCCGTTGGATCAGCGACAGCGGGATGTTGACGGCGAACGCCCCGAACGACAGCAGGACCAACGTCGACGTCTCGGCGGCGATGCCCGGATCGGTCACCCCGAGAAGCCGGTCCCAGGGCACCAGCGGATTGACCACGAGCAGGCCGCCGAGCAGGGCGAGGGCGACCGTGCCGACGGTGGCGAACGCGCTGGAGATCTCCCTGGCCTGCTGCCGGACGTCGGCACCGAGCCGGCTGAGCCGGGTGAGCAGTCCGTTGCCCAGCCCCAGGTCGGCGAACCAGGCCATCCCGGTGAGCGCGGTGACCGCCATCCACAGCCCGTACCGCTGGTCGCCGAGATACTGGAAGCAGGCCGGGGTGATGACCAGCGGGGCCGCCATGCCGGTCGCCTTCGCCGCCATGGCCGCGGCGATGCCGGACCGGACGGCACGGTCACGGTCATTGCCGTCCGGTCCGGTCCGGTCGGCGGCCCCGGTCACCGGTTCGCGACGGGCTCGACGGGCTCCACGGGCTCGACGGGCTCGACGGGCTCGACGGGCTCGACGGCCAGCCGACGGGCCATCCACTCGACGGTCGCCCGCAGGCCGTCCCTACGATCGACCGGGCTGATGCCGGGGAAGAGCGCCCGCAACGTGGCGGTGTCGGCGAGGGAGTGCGCGACGTCGCCGGGACGCGGCGGCGCGTGCTCGCGGTCGATGCGCCGGCCGAGCAGTCCGGCGAGGTCGTCGAGGACCTGCAGCAGGCTGGCCCGGGCGCCGAAGGCAAGGTTGACCGGGTGTGGGTGGTGCACCCGGCGCCGCAGCGCGTCCAGAATGACCGCGCACACCGTACCGACGTAGGTGAAGTCCCGGGACTGGGTGCCGTCGCCGTGCACCAGGGCCGGCTCGCCCCGCAGCGCGGCGTGGACGAACCGGGGGATGACGGCCGCGTAGGCGTGGTCGTGCCGCTGCCCGGGGCCGTACACGTTGAAGAACCGCAACGCCAGCGTCGGCAGCCCGAACGACGCCTGGTGGGCCAGGGCGTACGCCTCGGTGGCGAGCTTGCTGGCCGCGTACGGGCTCATCGGTCGGGTCCAGGTCAGCTCGGTCTTCGGCAGTGTCGGATTCATGCCGTACACCGATGAGGAGGAGGCGACCAGCAAGTGGGCCACGTCGTGCCGGCGGGCCGCCTCCAGCACCAGCAGGGTCCCGGTCGCGTTCGCGTGGTGGGAGGCCACCGGGTCGCGTAGCGATCGGGGCACGCTGGGCAGGGCGGCCAGGTGGACCACGGCCTCCCGGCCGGCCATCGCGGCGTCCAGCGCGGCCGGATCCAGGATCGACCCCTCGACCACCTCGACGTCCAGCCCGGTGAGGTTGTCGCGCAGTCCGACCGACAGGTCGTCCAGGACGGTCACCTCCTTCACCGCCGGCTCGACCAGTGCGGCACGGGCCAGGTTGGAGCCGATGAAGCCGGCTCCGCCGGTGATCAGAATGCGCATGGGACAACTCCTCGCAGTGCCGCCCGGTCACCTGTACATCGAGCCGACCGAGGACCGAGTAACGGGTCTATAACATCTTTTGTCGGAAATATCATTTTAGGGTCAACCATGTCGCCGGTGAGGATCGCCGATCGTGCTGCGAGCACCCCCGCCGAACGGCCGGCAGCGCTGTCACGTCACCGACCGAAAAACGTCCTGAACTGCGAAAAGGCGCACAGTGACAGCAGATCGCGCGGCTCGCCACGGAGGTGCCCAGATGCCTGGACTGACGGTCTACCGGTCGAACGCCCTGATGTCGATCAGGTCGAGGTTCGACGGCACCCGGGACCTGGTGATGCCGGCCAACCTGGCCTACGCCGAGTCCATGGTCGGCATGTGGCACGCGGGCCTGCCCCAGGTCACCCTCGTCCCGTCGACCGCCACCGACGCCCAGGTCTGGCCGGTCATGTCGGCGGTGGGCACCCGGATCCACGACACCTCGGACGACAACTGCCCGATCCACACCGGCTGGTCGTACATCGGCGGCAACCACGGCTACAACATCGGCACCCAGGTCGCGGTCACCAACCACGGCAAGTCCACCGCCGACCTGGGATCCCGGTGGACCGACGGAATCCGGACCTTCACCCTGCTCGCCGTGCCGAACGGCAACAGCCTGCTGTTCGGCAACCCGTACACGGTCGTCGACGGGGTCGCCCAGGGAGTACGGGTGCGGCCGGCGGCGGCGCTCACCCACGTCGCCGGGGCGAGGAACCGAACCACGGTACCGATCACCTGGTTGACCCCGGACGTCCAGATCCGCCCGGCCACCCATTCCCACACAGTGGTCGTCGACCTCGACGGTCGGCCACTGCCCGACGGCCGGTCCACCGGTGACGAGCTACGGATCCGGGAGTCCTACGTCGTCCCCTCGTACCGGGGCATGATCGACACCGCTCAGGCCAACATCGGCACACCGCTCGCCACGATCATGACCCGGATCCCGCCGATGTGTCGGATCGACAACGACTACCGCTGGTCGCCGGGGGGCCTGCTGGTCACCCAGCGGGTGACCGCCATGGACCGGTTCACCCTGAGTACCGGGGTCACCCAGTGCTCGGCGCTGACCGTGCCGGCCGGCGGCAGCCGCCGGCAGTTCATGCCGAACGTCGAGGTGGCCGGGACCCTCAACTGGTCGACCTGGGCGCGGATCGACACGATCACCGCGATCACCGACATCACCCCGGCGAGCCTGCGGGACCCGACGATGCCGGCGGCCGGCATGACCCAGTGGGCGATCAGCGGTGGCGGGTCCCAGCTGTGGGGATTCGCCGCTGGCCTGCTGCCGGTCGACGACGGGCAGCCGGCGACCAGGGTGCGGCACACCACGGCGAAGAGCTGGTTCGTCTCGTCCAGTCTGAAGAAGAACTACCCGCAGCTGGTGTGGGGTCGCGAGCTCTGGCCGGGACAGACAGTCACCGGTACCGCGTACCGTCGCTATCTGGCACCGCCGTCGGCCGCCACCGAGTTGGTTGTCTCCGACGGCAGCCGCGACTTCGTGATCATCGAACGGGTGGGTGCCGTCGCCGCCGCCCGGATGGCCGCGCCGGAACTGTTCCACCGCCGGCTGGTCCCGGTCGGACCGACGAACCTCGCGGTCGCGGAGCGGGTAGCGGCCGACGGCGTCGCCTACCAGGTGCCGGTCTCCCCCGGGTACGGCGTCTGGCGGGCGGACCCCGACCAGGCCAGCCCGCAGCCGCTGCCCGGAGCCACCTCCGGGATCGGCAGCTACTTCCTGCCGTTGGCCGGTCCGACCGGGACCACCAGGTGCACCGACGCGTTCCAGCGGCTGCTGCTGCACCCGATGTACTTGGCCGAGGCCACCCGGGTCGACCGGGTGTGTGTGGAGGTGACGGCCGCCGGCAGCGGCTGGTTGCGGCACGGGGTGTACGCCCACGACCCGACGACCGGCCGACCGGCGTCGCAGGGGCCGATCGCCGATTTCGGCGCGCTCGGCGTGGCAACCGCCGGTATCCGGGAGTACGTGCTGGCCACGCCGGTGACGCTGCCCGCCGGCTGGCACTGGTACGCCGTCGTGTGGCAGGGCTCCGCCACCACCCCGCCCACCCTGCGGACCAGTCAGGTCGGCGGTGCCACGGCGTTGAACATCGGCACCGGCCCGGCGGCGATGGCCGGTGACCGGTTCGGCTACCAGATGTCCGGTGTGGCCGGTCTACTCGGACCGGTCACCGTCGCCGGCGTGCACCAGTTCCCGCCGCCGCGGATCGCCTACCGCCGGGCCTGATCACCCCGCCGGTACGCCGTAGATCCGCTTCATCTCCGCATGCTTGACGGCGACCGGAAGGTGCCCGATACCCAACGACTTGGCCTGCAGCCGGCGCAGATAGTCGTCGGTGCTGCGCAATGGTCGGGCCGGCACCCCCGCCGCCACCGTGTTGTCCGGGATGTCGCGGGTGACGACCGAACCCGCGCCGATGACGCACCGGTTGCCGATGGTCACCCCGGCCAGGATCATCGACCGCATCCCGATGTAGACATCGTCGCCGATGACGATCGGAGCGGTCCAGTCCAGCTCCGGGTGCTCCTTGCGGAGGATCAGGGTGCCCCCGTCATGGGTGACGAACTGCACCTCGGAGGTGACGTAGACGTTGTCGCCGATCGTGATCAGCCACGGCTCCGAGCCGAACATCGCACGGTTCACGCCGTAGAACCGCACCCGACCGGTCAGGTTGACCCCTAACGATCGGACGAAGGCCTCGGGGTCCCGGCTGGCCGCCAGATGGTCCCGCACCCGCCGGACGATCGTACGAACACGACTGGACACACCCAGTCCAACGAGCCTGGCGCCGCACCGGTGACGGTGGGTCACCGGCAGAAGTGGCGGGCGTGGTCGAGGACGTTGAGTTCGCGTACCTGCCGCCGCCAGAGCCGGTACCGCCGCCCCGCCGTCACCTTCGCCGCGGCCCGCTCACCCGCCGGCCGACCGGCCAGCTCGTCCACCACCTCGGCCAGCGCCGGCACCGTCATCGGCCGGACCACCGCCCCACCGGCACTGGAGATCAACTCACTGAACGGGGTCCGGTCGGAACAGACGACCGGGCAGCCGGCCGCCAGACTCTCCAGGATGACGTGTCCGAAGTTCTCGCCCAGGGTCGGGAACAGGAATGCGTCGTACCGGGCGAACGTCGACAGCACCTCGTCGGCCGGCAGCTCGCCGTGGTACCGCACCCGGACATGGCCGGGCATCGTCGCGATGAGCTGGCCGCACCGTGCCCAGTACGGCTCGTCCTCGTCGGGCCCGAAGATGTCGAAGTCGACCGGCCGGGTCGCCCGGGCCACCGCCGCCAGCGCCGTGACCAGGTTCTTCATCGGTGATATCCGGCCGATGAAGACCAGCCGCAACGGACCGTCGTGCGCCACGACCGGTGGCGGCGGACGGTCCGGGATCGGGCACTCGTTGCCGTTGACCATCACCCGGGCCCAGGGCAGCGCCGCCGCGATCTGATCCGCTTCCAGCTGGCTGCACGCCTGCCACCGCACGCCGAGCCGACGTAGCACCGGCGCCCACCCCGCCAGGAAGAGCCGTTTCTTGCCGCTCTTGATGGCCAGCGCGGCAGGGGCCAGTTCGCCGCGCGGGGCGATCATGATCGCCGGTACCCGCAGCAGTCGCAGGGCCACCGCCAGGATCGGGACCACCGAGAACATCGACCAGAGGCTGTTGACGTACAGCAGATCGACCGGCCGCGACCGGATTTGCCGCAGCAGCCGCAGCCACTGCCGGGGACGCACCGGATCGAGATAGAACACCGCGGACCGGGCGTCGCGGTGGACCAGTTCACCGGACAGCCCCGGGTACCGCTCGGTCGCGTGCAGGTCCCGGTCCCGGGTGACCAGGGTGACGTCGACGTCGTCGGGCAGGGTGTCCAGGATGAAGCGCAGCGACCGGATCGGGCCACCGCCACGGAACCCCGGCTCGAACACCGCGGCGGTGGCGAGGATCCGGAAGGCGGTGGTTGCCGCGTCGGCGGCACTCTGCCGGGCCGCCGGCCCGCCGGCGGTGGGTCGGTCCCGGGTTGTCGTTTCACGCACTGTCGGCTCGGCTTTCGATTCGTCCGGCTGCCGCGCTCAGCGACGCAGCCCGGCCCACTCGTGGTGGCGCCGCACAGTGGACAGGATGAAATCGACGACCCGCCGCGAGGTGTCGGGAACCTGGTAGTCCGCCGGGCAGGGCACCCCGGCCGAGGCGACCTGCTCGACGGTTGCCCGGACGGCTTCCACCACGCCGGCCGGGTCCAGCCCGGTCATGATGATGCCGCCGGCGTCCAACGCCTCCGGCCGTTCGATCGACTCCCGCAGTGTCACCGCTGGAAAGCCGAGGATCGCCGCCTCCTCGCTGATCGTGCCGCTGTCGGACAGCGTGCAGCGGGCGGCGCACTGCAGGCGTACGTAGTCGAACAGCCCGAACGGCTCGTGGAAGGTGATCCGGTCGAGGCTGGTCGGGTCGGTGGCCAGGGCCTCCAGCCGTTTGCGGGTCCGCGGATGGGTGGAGACCAGCACCGGCAGCGCCCACTCGTCGCGTACCGCCCGCAGGCAGTCGAGCAGCCGGTGCAGCCGGTCCGGGCGGTCGACGTTCTCCTCACGGTGGGCACTGACCACGAAGTACCCGTCGGCGGTCAGTCCGAGCTGGTCGAGCACGGTGGACCGGACGATGTCCGACCGGTAGTGCTCCAGCACCTCGCGCATCGGTGAGCCGGTGTGCAGGATGCGGCGCGGGTGCAGACCCTCGGCGATCAGATTGCGGCGGGCGTGCTCGCTGTAGACGAGATTGAAGTCGGAGACGTGGTCGACCAGGCGTCGGTTGGTCTCCTCGGGCACGTTCAGGTCGAAGCACCGGTTGCCCGCCTCCATGTGGTAGACCGGCACCCGCATCCGGCGGGCCATCAGGGCGGCGATAGCGCTGTTGGTGTCCCCGAGCACCAGCAGGGCGTCGGGCCGGCAGTCATCGAGGGCTGCCTCGATGCCGACCAGGACGCCGCCGAGCACCCGGCCGAGCGAGGTGGTGTCCACGCCCAACGACCGGTCCGGTGGACGCAACCGCAGCTCGGTGAAGAAGACCTCGGACAGGACCGGATCCCAGTTCTGCCCGGTGTGTACCAGGACATGGTCGACGGTGCGGTCCAGCCGGTCCATCACCCGGGACAGCCGGATGATCTCCGGCCGGGTGCCGACGACCGTCATCACGCGGGTCATGACCGACTCCATTCATTGCCGACTCGGGGCGCACACCTACTACCAGCACAAAAACGGGCAATCTCCGCATACCATAGCGGAACATCGAGGCAACGGTGACGGCCCGGCCGAATCCGAACCGTGGCACCCTGGCCCGTTCGTACTGTCGTCCACCTGACAGAAGAACTTGTTGGCCGGGGCGGACCGCCGCTCTCCCAGTTGTTGTCCGACAACCGTCGGGCACATCGAGAGGAGCAGCGGACCATGAGATCCGAATCCGTACGCGGCACCCTGAGCCGCGTACTCGCCGCGCTGATCGTCGCGGCGACGGCGGCCACGCTCGCCGGTGGGGCGACGACCCCGGCAGCGGCCCACCCGGGCCCGCCCTCGGCCGTCTTCGATCCCGACGAGGTGGCCTGGGCCTCGGTGCGGGACATGACCCCGGCCGACTTCCAGGTGCGGTTCGACGAGTACGCCGCCGCCGGTTATCTGGTCGTCGACCTGGATTTGGACGTGGCCGACGACGGACGGCGCATCGGCGCCGCCTTCCAGCGCAACCTCGACGGGCGGGGCTGGCTGGTACGCACCAGGCTGACCAAGGCCGAGTTCGACACCGAGTTCGTCAAGGCGGCGGACGACGGGATGCGGCTGGTCGACTTCGAGACCTACGTCGAGGGCAGTGCCCGCTACTACGCCGCCGCCTGGGTACGCAACGTGGAGGGCTACGGCTGGTCGATGAAGTACAACCTGACCGCCGCCGAGTTCACCGCGTACTACACGGAGCAACGACGCACCCGGATGCCGGTCGACGTCGACATCTACCCGACCGGTGCCGGCACCAGGTACGCGCTCGTCTGGGTGGACAACGCCGAGAACCTGGACTGGCGGCTGCTCGGCGGCATCACCCGCACCGAGTACCAGGACGCGGTCGACGCCTACCAGATCGTCTACCGGTCGCTGGTGGTCGACTCGGCGCTCACCACCGTCGACCAGCGGTACGCCGGCATCTGGGTGGAGAACACCAACCACCGCCGCTGGTGGGTACGCAGCGATCTGACCCGACAGGAGTACGTCAACTGGTGGCACCGGTACGCCGACGAGGGCTACCGGGTGATCAACTTCGAGCGGTACGAGACCGCCAAGGGCACCCGGTACGCCGGCGTCTGGCGGCAGAACTCCGACCGGCCGGGCTGGAAGCTGCGCCGGTCGGTGGACAACCTGGTGCAGGCCGAGGCGAACAGTCTGAACATGCCGGGCATCGCCGTGGCGGTGATCCAGGACGGCGAGTTCCGCTACCTGCGCGGGTTCGGGCACGCCAACGTCGACGACGACGTGTGGTTGGACTCCGGGCACGTGCTACGGATCGCGTCGGTGTCCAAGGGGGTCGGCGGGGTGCTCACCATGCGGGCGGTCGAGGACGGACAGATCGACCCGGCCGACGTCGCGCAGTGGCAGGCCGAGGACACCGATCTCGGCACCACCTGGTACGCCAACGCCACCGCGGCCGCGGCCGAGTTCTGGGACTCCGACCTGGTCTGCCCGGTCGGTGACGGGCACTACAGCACCCACGGCTACACCGTCCTGGGCGCGGCGTTGGAGGGCGCGACCGGCACCCCGGTGGCGGAGCTGACCGAGTCGGAGTTGACCGCCTCGTTCAACCTGGGCACCCTGCGACCCGAGGACCTGTCGGACACCTCGGTACGACGCAGCACCTTCTACGACGGCGCCAACGACGAGTACGGCGGCGACGAGGTGAGCTGGAAGGTCCTCGGCGGCGGGATGGAGTCCTCGGTCGCCGACCTGGCCCGGTTCGCCGACAAACTGATCGGCGCCGAGATCGTCGGCCCGGACTCGCTCGACGCCATGTGGGTCGACACCGGGTGGAGCTACGCCTACGGGTGGTCGATCAGCACCGAGGACGGGCACCGCCGGATCGGCAAGAACGGTGGCGCCAACGGGTCCACCGCGTACCTGCAGATGTACCCGGACGACGGGATCGTGGTGGCGGTGCTGATGAACCGGGCCGACGGGGTCTCCGGCGAGAACCGGGCCGAGGCGCTGGGCTCCGAGATCGGCACGCTGGTACTGAACACGTTGCCCTGACCGATGCCGGATCCCCGGTCCGCGAGATGCCCGAGCGGCGTCCGGCGGGCCGGGGATCCGGCGTCGCCGCCGGTACGCCGAGCGGCCGGTGACCGGCGACTTTCCCTCGATCAACGTTTAGGGTAGCCTCACCTAACATGATCGCGACGGCGTTGCACGGCGACGACCTGGTGCTCGGATACCAGCGCACCACGGTCGTCCACGGCGTGTCCGTCGCCATCCACCCCGGCGTGGTGACCGCCCTGATCGGCCCCAACGGCAGCGGCAAGTCCACGGTGCTGCGCTCGCTCGCCCGGCTGCACCGGGCATCGTCCGGCCGGATCCTGCTCGGCCGCGAAAACGGCGACCTCGAGGACGCGGCACCGCTGTCCGTCCGCGACTTCGCCCGCCGGGTGACCCTGCTGTCCCAGTCCCGACCGCACCCGTCGGGCCTGCGGGTCCGCGACGTCGTCGCCTTCGGGCGTCACCCGCACCGCCGCCGGTTCAGCCCGCTCACCGACACCGACCAGGCGATGGTCGACCACGCCATGGAGCTGACCGGGACCGCGCCGATGGCCCGCCGCGCGGTCGACCAGCTCTCCGGCGGTGAACTGCAACGGGTGTGGCTGGCCGCCTGCCTCGCCCAGGACGCCGGGGTCCTACTGCTCGACGAGCCGACCAACCACCTCGACCTGCGCTACCAGGTCGAGATCCTCGATCTGGTCCGCGACCTCGCGGACCGGCACCAGACGGCCCTCGGCGTCGTCCTGCACGACCTGAACCAGGCCGCGGACGTGGCCGACCGGATCGTGCTGCTGCACCTGGGCCGGGTGCGGGCCACCGGACCGCCGGCCGAGGTGCTGACCGCGGAGCACCTGTCCGAGGTCTACGGGCTGCCGATCGACACCACCGTGGACCCGACCACCGGTCGGGTACGGGTCGAGCCCCGAGGGCGACACCACCGACGCCGTTGAGCGCCGGTCAACCAGCAAGTGAGGAACCCATGAGAACCCGATCGATGACGGCTGCCCTGGCCGCCGTCCTGCTGATCCCGCCGATGCTGGCCGCCTGCGGCACCAGCGATCCGCAGACCGCAGACGAGACGCCCACGGCCAACGCCTCCGGTGAATGCGCCGACGACACCACCGCCACCTCGACCGACCCGGTCGAGGTCACCGACGCGCTCGGGCGCACCGTGACGTTGGACGCGCCGGCGCAGCGGGTGGCCGTACTGGAATGGCAGCAGATCGAGGACGTCCTCACCCTGTGCCTGACCCCGGTAGCGGTCGCCGACCCGGACGGCTACCGCACCTGGGACACCGCCGAGGAGCTACCGGACGGCGTCGCCGACGTGGGCCTGCGCGGCGAGCCCAACCTCGACGCGCTGTTCGCCGCCAACCCGGACCTGGTGATCGTCGAGGCCACCGCCGAGGACGACCCGGTCATCGCGCAGCTCGCCGAGTACGACGTCCCGGTGCTGGCCACCCGGGGTGCGGACGCCGCCGACCCGGTCCAGAACATGCTGGACACCTTCGCCCTGATCGCCGAGACCGTCGGTCGCTCCGACCGGGCCGACCTCGTCGCCGACGAGTTCCGGGCCAGCCTCGACGAGGCGAAGCAGCAGATCACCGACGCCGATCCGGCGAGCACCGAGTTCGTCTACTTCGACGGGTGGGTCCAGGGCGGCAACGTCGCCATCCGGCCGTTCGGCCAGGGATCGCTGATCGGTGAACTCGGCGAGGCGATCGGCCTGACGAACGCCTGGACCGGCGAGGTCGACCCGGTGTACGGCCTGGGCCAGACCGACATCGAGGGGATGACCACCGTCGGCGACGCCACCCTGCTGTACACCGGCACCACCGACCCCGCCGGCAGCGTGCTGACCGAGTTGGAGAAGAACGAGATCTGGGCGTCGCTGCCGGCGGTCGAGCAGGGCCGGGCGTACGCGTTCCCGGCCGGCATCTGGACCTTCGGCGGACCCCGCTCGTCGCAGCAGGTGCTCGACGCCTACGTCGACGTCCTGGCCAGCTGAGCATCGTGAACGACGGTCCACGGTCACCCACGGGGCTCCGCCCGACGCCCGACGCCGCCACCGCCCGACCGGCGGCGGCGTCCGGGGCGGACCGCCGGACCGTGGTCGGCGGGTTGGGCACCCTGCTGTCACTCGGGGTGGCCCTGGCGATCGCCGCCGGCTGGCACCTCACCCAGGGCACCTCGTCGGTGGGGCTCGGCGACCTGCTCGCGGCCACCGTCGGCGGCGAGACAGGTGCCGCCGGGGCGGCCCGGGAGATCCTGCTCGGCTCCCGGCTCCCACGGCTGGCGGCCGGGATCGCGGTCGGCTTCGCGCTCGGCGTCGCCGGTGCCCTGTTCCAGTCGCTGGCCCGCAACGCACTCGCCTCGCCGGACACCCTCGCGGTGACCGCCGGGGCGTACTTCGCGGTCAGCGCGGTCGCGGCGTTCGGCCTCGGGGTGCCACTCTGGGCGTCGGGCGTCGTCGCCTTCATCGGCGGACTGTTGGCCGCCGGTCTCGTCCTCGGTCTGGCCGGCGGCGCCGGCAGTTCGACGACCCGTCTCGTCCTGGCCGGCTCCGTGGTGGCGATGGCGTTGCAGTCGGCCACGGCCGCGGTGCTGATCGGTTTCCAGCAGGAGACGACCGGGCTGTTCGCCTGGGGCAGCGGATCACTGAGTCAGCTGGGGCTGACCGCCTTCGGGCAGGCCGCACCGGTCGTGGTCGGCGCCACGGCGGTGGCTCTGCTGCTGGCCCGCCGGCTCGACCTGCTGGGCCTCGGCGACGACACGGCCGGGGCGCTGGGCGTACCGGTCCGGGCGACCCGGGCGGTCGGGACGGTGCTCGCGGTGCTGCTCACCGCAGCGGCGGTGACCCTGGCCGGCCCGATCGGGTTCGTCGGTCTCTGCGCGCCAGCGGTGACCCGGATGTCGGCACGGTTCGTACCGGCACTGCACCGGCACGCCGTACTGGTGCCGGCGGCGGGTCTGGTCGGCGCGCTGACGGTCGTCGCGGCCGATGGGGTGGTCCGCGCCCTGCTCGGCGCGGACCGGGCCGGCCAGGTGCCGACCGGGGTGGCCACCACCCTGGTCGGGGCCGTCCTGCTAGTCGTGTTGGCCCGCCGGGTGCGCGATAGCGGCCCGACCCGACGGCCACCGGGCAGCCGGATGGGGCCGCAGGGTCGTCGCCGGTACTGGACGGTGCTGGCGGTCGTCGGCGCGACCGCCGCCGGCACCGGACTGCTCGGTCTGCTCGCCGGCAACACCTGGCTGCTGACCGGCGACATCGCGCTCTGGCTGACCGGCGAAGGGTCGCCGGTGGTCCGCTTCGCGCTGGACGAACGGGCGCCACGGGTGGCGGCGGCGCTGGCCGCCGGGGGTGCCCTCGCGCTGTCCGGTTCGCTGGTCCAGGCGACCTGCCGCAATCCGCTCGCCGAGCCGGGCATCCTGGGCATCACCGGCGGCGCCGGGCTGGCCGCGGTGGTCGTGGTGACCGGCGGTGTCGGCGGTGTCGGCGGCAACGCGATGATGATCGCGGCCGCCACCGGCGGTGCGCTGGCCGCCTTCGGCCTGGTCTACTCGGTGGCCTGGCGCGGTGGGCTGCACACCGACCGGCTGGTCCTGGTCGGCGTCGGTGTCTGGTACGCGGCGACCGCCCTGACGACCTATCTGCTGGTGCGGTCGAATCCGTGGGACACGCCGAAGATCTACACGTGGCTGTCCGGCACGACGTACGGCCGCAGCTGGACCCAGGTGGTCCCGGTGGTGCTCGCCCTGCTGGTGGCGCTGCCGGTGGCCCTGGCCGCCCGCCGGGAGCTGGACCTGCTCGCCATCGACGAGGACACGCCCCGGATCGTCGGCGTCGGTCTGGAACGGACCCGTCTATTGGTGCTGGCGCTCGCCGCCGCGCTGGCCGCGTTGAGCGTGACCGCGATCGGCGTCGTCGGCTTCGTCGGGCTGGTCGCGCCGCACGCCGCACGGGCGCTCGTCGGTGGCCGCCACGCCCGGATCATCCCGGCCGCGGTGCTGCTCGGTGCGGTCCTGCTCGGACTGGCCGACATCGTGGGCCGTACCGTCGTCGCGCCGGCTCAGCTGCCGGCCGGACTGGCGGTGGCGCTGATCGGTGCCCCGTACTTCGTCTACCTGCTGGCCCGGTCCCGGGCCTGATCCCGGCGGCCGCAGCCGCGTCCAGCAGCCAATGTGGTCACGGCTGGTGACCCTACGCCCTTCCACATCTTCTGTCGACACTGGCAAAAGTCTGGGATGAACCACCGAAAGATGTAGACACCTCGATCCCAAGTCCGCTAGCCTCCAGATCACCGAGGCATTCGGTTAGGTAGCCAAACAGTTTGGCTGCCCCGACCGGACGCCGTCGGGCGGGCACGGCACCCGCCCGACGGCGACAACCTCGCCGGGGCCGTGGCACCCCCCGGAAACACTGGACGCATCCGATCGGCGCGGCGGCGCGCGCCTGCACCCCCGTCGCCCTACTCATTCCCTGGCCAGCCAGGGCAGTCGTCACCTGTCGGACCCGCCCGGACGTTTCCCGTCACCCACCACCCACACACCCGGTATCACCACCGCACCCGCCCGGCGTCGGCCGCCGAGCTCGGTTGCCGGTGAACCGTGCCCGCCGCACCCGTATCCCACTGGTGCAGCTACCACGCGCCCGGATCACCCCCAACTTCTGGCCGACCATGCGCCGAGTCCGTCCAGAACGGACCGGTCTGTGATGAAAGGTACGCAGACATGGCAGTCAACCCTGACCAACACGGCGGAGCTGTCCGCCCGAGCAGAGCACCGACCCGACCGAGACGGTCGCTGACCGCCCTGGCGGCCGTGGTCGGCATGGTCCTCACCAGTACGTTGGCCGCAGCTCCGGTCAACGCCCGCCCGACTCACGGCGGTCCACCCGAGTACCGGGCCACCCAGGTGCTGACCTGGACCGCCGGCAACGACGTCACCGCGTACACCTCGGCGCCGACCACCGCCGAACCCGGCCCGGCGACGCTGGTCTTCGAGAACAGTGCCGCGACCGGCAACACCAGCGGCATGCAGCACACGCTCACCTTCGAGACCGGGGACCCGACCTACAACCAGGACGTGAACGTCAACATCCTGGCCGACCCGTACGACGCCAACGGCGGCCTGTGGACGGTCGACGTGGTACTCAGCCCGGGGACGTACCGGTACTTCTGCGCCATCCCCGGCCACGGTCTGATGAACGGGCTGCTGGTGGTCAGCGACGACGGCACCGAGGACACCACCGCACCCCAGGTGACCGCAGCGCTGTCCGGGCCGCGCGACGACGACGGGGCCTACCTCGGTGCCGCCACCGTCACCCTCACCGCCACCGACGACATGTCCGGTGTCGACACCATCGAACACTCCCTCGACGGCGGCGAGTTCAGCGAGTACACCGCCCCGGTCACCGTCAACGAGCCGGGCCAGCACACCGTGGCCTACCGGGCGACCGACATCGCCGGCAACACCTCGGATCCGCAGTCGGTCACCTTCACCGTCGCCCCGCCGCCGGACCCGGACACCACCGCGCCCACGGTGACCTCGTCCGTGTCCGGCGCGCAGAGCGCGGACGGCTCCTACCTCGACACCGCAACGGTCACCCTGGTCGCGACCGACGACGACTCCGGGGTCGCCAGTGTCGAGTACTCCCTCGACGCGGGCGCGTACACCGACTACACCGCCCCGGTGACGGTGAACAGCCCGGGTACGCACACCGTCAGCTACCGCGCCACCGACGAAGCCGGCAACACCTCCGACCCCGGGTCGGTCACCTTCACCGTGGTCGCCGGCGGCGGCGATCCGCAGTGCCCGGTGCTGGACACCCGCCCGACGGTCTGGCTAGGCACCCGCAACAGTGCGGTGCCCAACCGGCAGGTGGGCCCCGGCTGCACCATCAACAACCTGATCGCCAGCGAACGCATCTGGCGTAACCACAACGAGTTCATGCAGCACGTCCGCGCGGTGGTCAAGAACCTGCGCGAACAGGGCGTCATCAGCCAGGCCGAACGGGTCACCCTGATCGACACGGCCAAGCTGTCCGCAGTCGGCAAGTCGGACGCCCACACCGGCTACCAGTCGATTCTCAACCGGTCGGGCGCGTCGTTCCAGCAGTGGGAGCAGGTCGGCGCGGGCGGTTTCACCCGCAACGCCGACGGTTCGATCACCAGCCAACCGGTCGCCGGACTCGGCCTGCTCTGGTTCCCGATCCGCACCTACGGCGACTTCTCGATGAAGCTGCAGTGGCGCGACGACGCACCGGGTGACGCCCGGGCCAACAGCGGCGTCTTCGTCCGGTTCCCCGCAGTGCACCAGCATCCGCAGGAGCCCCGGCCGGAATGGGTGGCCATCAAGTACGGCCACGAGGTGCAGATCTTCGACAGCCCGGACGGCGACCGATACAAGACCGGTTCGGTGTACGGGTTCGACGGCGTCGACGTCGACGCCGCCGGGGTCACCCCGAAGGGCACCTGGAACGACTACGAGATCCGGGTGGTCGGCCAGCACTACTCGATCTTCCGCAACGGGGAGCTGGTCAACGAGTTCGTCAACACCCCCGACCTGGTGTTCGACCCGCCCCGGGCCGACGACCCGGGCGGCGCCGGCCGGCAGCGCACCGAAGGCTACCTCGGCCTGCAGGTGCACGGCGCCGACGACATCGTCAGCTTCCGCAACGTCCGGATCGCCCCGCTGACGCCGTGAGCGGACCGGGACCCCGACGGACACCCCACACCCGGCCGGCGATGACCGGCCCGACGAACAGGAACGGGCGTTGAACGATACGACAGAGTTGAGCACCGAACCGATCGACGAACCGGCCAGACCGGGCGGCCCGCTCGGCAACGGCGTGGGCCGGGCCCTGGTGGTCCTGGCGGTCCTGGCGGTCACCTTCGCCAGCGCGGGCGCCGCGTACGCCGTCAACCACCGCGCCACCGACCAGGTCGCCGCGGTCGAACCAGCCGACGGCGTGGTACCCGAAGGCTGTGTGGCACCCGACCGGGAGCTGCAGATGTACGCCGTGGAGCTGCCCCGCGACCCGGTGACCAACCAGATCCGGCTGGGCTACGGCCTGACCCCGGAGACCGCCTCCTATCCCGGTCCGACGATGGAGATGATCGAAGGCGAGTGTCTGGCGATCACCCTGCACAACCAGGTGACCGCCGAGACGCTGGGGCAGCTGCGGACCGATCCGGAGCACCCGCTCGGCGTCTCGTTGCACGTGCACGGGGTCAAGTACACCCAGGACTCGGACGGCACCGTACACAGTGGCTCATTTGTCGGTCCGGGCGAGTCGCGGACCTACACCTGGTACGCGAAGCCGCGCAGCTCCAGGACCGGATCTCCGGGGACCGCCGGCTACTGGTGGTACCACGACCACGTGGTCGGCGGCCCGCACGGCACCCAGGGCATCGGCTCGGGCCTGTTCGGCGGCCTGGTGGTACGCCGGCAGGGCGACCCCCGCCCGGACCGGACCTACGTGACCGTCTTCGGCGACCGCCAGTCGATCAACCTGCGCCGAGGGGCCGCTACCGACGACTGCGACCTGGACAACCCGGTGCCCGGCCCGGCCTGCTTCGTAGCGAAGGTCGGCGAACGGGTCGAGTTCATCGTGGTCGGCGTCGGCGACGACATGCACACCTGGCACGTCCACGGCCACTCCTGGGCGGACACCCGCACCGGCGTGGTCGCCGGCGACAACAAGGCGATCGTCGACTCCATCCCCGTCATCGACAACAAGACCCTCGGTCCCGGCGACTCGTTCGGCGTGACCATCATCGCCGGCGACTCGGTCGGACCGGGCCACTGGATGCTGCACTGCCACATGCAGTTCCACTCCGACCTGGGCATGGCCACCACCCTGCACGTCCTCGACGAGAACGGACAGATGCCGCCCGGCGGTCACCAGCACCGGGCGGTGCTCGCCCAGTCGGGTGTCGACGTCGGCGGCGAGCCGGCCACCGACATCCAGGCCGGTGCCGGACACGACGGCCACCAGAACTGACCCGTCCCAGCCACCCCACCCCGGCGCACTCCGCGCCGGCCGCCCTAAGGAGCAGGAATGGCCGACAGACGCCATTTCAGATTCCCCCGACTGCGCCACCGATCAGCCGCCGCAGCTGCGGCCGTCACCCTGCTGGCCGGTCTGCTGACCGCGCCGGTCTCCCCCGCCCTGGCCGACCCCACGCCACCCACCTGGGGCAACCGGGTCGTCAACGTGCTGGTCTTCCACGGCCCCGAGGCCGAACAGAGCGACCCGGTCCGCCGGGCCACCAACGTCATCCGACGGCTCGGCAACGAGCACGGCTTCTACGTGCACTCATCCGACGATCCGAGCGTGTTCAATCCCGACAACCTGGCCCGCTACCGCAGCGTGGTCTTCCTCTCCACCGCCGGCGTCACCCTCGACGACGCGCAGGAGGCGGCTTTCCAGGCGTACGTCAAGGGCGGCGGCGGCTTCGTCGGCGTGCACGACGCGGCGTACGCCCAGCCCGGCTCGGAATGGTTCACCGGTCTGCTCGGCACCCGGCCGGCACCGACCCTGCCACCGGCGGAGACGGTGATCGAGGCGAGCGCCAGCGGCAACAACCCGCCGAACGAGACCGCCAGCCACGCGTTCGACCGCGCCACCGGCACCAAGTGGCTGACCCGCTCGCCGACCGGCTGGCTGGCCGGTGAGCTGGCCGAACCGACCGTGGTCAACCGGTACGCGCTGACCTCGGCCAACGACTTCGCCGGCCGGGACCCGCGGGACTGGACGCTGCAGGGCTCCAACGACGGCGAGAGCTGGACCGACCTGGACCGCCGGACCGGGCAGAGCTTCCCGCAGCGGTTCCTCACCCGGCAGTTCGCGTTCGACAACACCGAGGCGTTCCGGCACTACCGGCTGGACATCACGGCGAACAGCGGCGAGCCGCTGACCCAGCTCGCCGAGCTCTGGCTGATCGGCGCCGACGCCGGTGCGGCACCAGAGACCCAGGTCCAGCAGGCAAAGGTCGACGTCACCGACCGGAACCACCCGGCGACCCGCGACCTGCCGGTGCACTGGACCCGCGACGACCAGTGGATCAGCTGGGATCCGAGCCCGGTGGGCCGGGTGCACGTCGTGGCCCAGGTCGACGAGACCAGCTACGACGCGGGGCTCAGCGGCAACGGTCCGTTCCACCCGGTCGCCTGGTGCCACGACTACGACGGTGGCCGGTCGTTCTACACCGGGATGGGCCGCACCGAGGCGAGCTGGGCCAAGGACCTGCAGTTCCGCGACCACATCCTCGGCGCGATCCGGTGGACCGCCGGCACGGTACGCGGTGACTGCCAAGCGACGATCGCCGCCAACTACCGGGTCGAGCGGCTCACCGGCGCCAACCAGCAGGGCGAGATGGACCAGATCGGTGAACCGCACGGCCTGACCATCGCGCCGGACGGCACGGTCTTCTACATCGGCCGCGCCGCCTGCGCTTCCGGGGCGATCCCCGACTGGTCGAACCCGGACATCGGCAAGGGCTGCGGCACCATCCACCAGTGGGATCCGCAGACCAGGCAGGTGAAGCTGCTCACCACCCTGGAGGTGATGGGCAACCGGGGCAGCGGCAGTGAGCTGGTCAAGAGCGAAGAGGGCCTGCTGGGCATGACCCTGGACCCGGCGTTCGCCGACAACGGCTGGTTCTACGTGTACTGGATGCCGCACGAGTCGATCGACCGGGAGAACCGGATCGGCCAGCGGACCGTGTCCCGGTTCACCTACGACCACGACACCGCCAGCATCGACCAGGCCACCCGTGAAGACCTGCTCAGCTGGGACACCCAGATCCACAGCTGCTGCCACGCCGGCGGCGGGATGACCTTCGACGACGCGGGCAACCTGTACGTCAGCACCGGTGACGCCAACTCGTCCGGTGGCTCCAGCGGCTACTCCGGCAACAACTGGACCCAGGAGTACGCCGGCACCTCGTTCCAGGACGCCCGCCGTACCGCCGGCAACACCAACAACCTCAACGGCAAGATCCTGCGGATCACGCCGGAGCCGGACGGCACGTACAGCATCCCGGACGGCAACCTGTTCACCGGCGAGGAGGAAGGCGGCGGCAAGACCCGCCCGGAGATCTACGTGATGGGGGTACGCAACCCGTCGCGGATCGCCTGGGACCCGGTCAACGACTGGCTGACCGCCGCCTGGGTCGGCCCGGACGCCACCAACCCGGACCCCGAGCTCGGGCCGGCGAAGTACGAACACGCCACGATCATCACCTCCGCCGGCAACCAGGGCTGGCCGTACTGCATGGGCAACCGGCAGCCGTACCGGGACCGCAGCAACACCGACGCGTCGGTGCTGACCGGCTGGTACGACTGCGACAACCCGCGTAACACCTCGCCGCGCAACACCGGTCTGGTGGAGCTGCCGCCGGTACGGGACAACATGATCTGGTACTCGCCGCAGGGCGGTGGGCCGGTCTTCCCGACCCGCACCGACGGCAGCGGACTGCCGACCTACGAGCCGGGCGAGGAGACCTTCACCCGGCCGTACCTGCGCGGCGGCGGCCAGGCCGTGATGAACGGCCCGACGTACCACCGCTCGCAGGTCGACACCGACAGCGGCGTCGCCTGGCCGGCGTACTGGGACGGCAAGTGGTTCATCGGCGACCAGTCCAACTCCGGCAACCGGGTGGCGGTCACCGTCGACCCGGCGGTAGTGCCCGACCAGGGCGCCCCGGCCTACGCGGAGGACCTACGGGCGATCATCCCCGGTGGTGGCGGCGGCTCCCAGCTGCAGTCCTGGATGGATGCCAAGTTCGGCCCGGACGGCGCGCTCTACCTGCTGGACTACGGCGGCGGCTTCTTCACCCTGCACGGCAACCAGAAGCTGATCCGGATCGTCTACGACGGCGACGCGCCGACCCCCGGTCCGCAGTACGCCTCGGCCCGGGTCCCGGACCCGAGCGACCCGCGTACGGTCACCTTCTCCAGCCACCGCGTCGGCGGGGTGGCCTGGGAGTGGACCTTCGGTGAGGGCAACCGGGTGTCGCACCTGCCGCACCCGACCCACACCTACCGCAAGCACGGGCGGTTCGAGGCGACGGTGAAGGTGACCTACGCCGACGGCGAGGTGGCCGAGCACACCGTCGTGGTCGACACCGGCTGCGACGCGCCGGATGCCCGGGAGACGGTCTGGCTGCTGGACACCGACACCGGCGTACCGAACCACGACGCCGGTGCCGGGTGCACGGTCAACGACCTGATCGACGACGAGCGGCAGTGGCCGAACCAGGGCTCGTTCACCAGTCACCTGGACGAGGTGCTGGCGCAGCTCACCGACGCCGAGGTGCTCGACGAGCAGGAGGCGGCGACGCTGCGTACCGCCGGTGCCGACTCCCCCGTCGGTCGGACCGCCGGCTACCGGACGTTGTTCGACGGCACCAGTCACTCACTGTCCGGCTGGCGGCAGGCCCCCGGCGGCACGTTCCGGCTGCTACCGGACGGGTCGATCAGCAGCTCCGGCGGGCTGGGCATGCTCTGGTACGGCGAGGAGGAGTTCGCCGACTATTCGCTACGGCTGCGGTTCAAGGACGTCTCGCCGGGTGACACCCGGGCCAACAGCGGGGTGTTCGTCCGGTTCCCGGATCCACGGGTGCCGGTGGACGAGCGGCCGGAGGGCAGCTGCGGCACGGTCGGCTCCGCCCGTAGTTCCCAGGCCTGGGTGGCGATCTTCTGCGGCCACGAGATCCAGCTCTACGACGGGGCGGGCGGGGAACCGCAGAAGACCGGGTCGATCTACAACTTCCAGCCCAACGACCTGGACCAGGCGCTGCCCGCGCCGAAGGACGAATGGAACGACTACGAGATCCGGGTGGTCGGGCAGCACTACACGATCATCCGTAACGGGGTGACGATCAGCGAGTTCGACAACGTGCCGGGCAAGCAGTCGTCCCGGGCCGGTGACCCGCCTACCGATCTGCGCCAGTTCGTCAGCGGATTCATCGGTTTGCAGAACCACGGTAACAGCGACGTGATGGAGTTCCGCGACGTACGACTACGGGCTCTCTGACCGGTGACGTGCCGGGCCCGGACGCATCGTCCGGGCCCGGCACGTCAGGTCGTCGGGGCCCGGCGCGTCAGGTCGTCCGGCCGGCGACCTTCGTCCAGAGTTCGGTGACGACGACCCGCCGCAACGACGGCACCAGCACCGTGTAGCCCGACCAGACCAGGCCGATCGCGACGCACGAGGCGGTCGTGCGGAGCAGTCCGTCACCGGCCAGCGCCCAACCGACGACAACCGTGGCAGCCACCGCCGGGGCCAGCAGTGACAGCAGCCGGACCAGTTGGCGGATCAGGTGCAGCGACAGCGCCGAGCCGAGCAGCATCACGAGGCTGGCGACCGTCGCGGCGACCCCGATCGTGACCGGACCCCAGTAGCGCCACATGACCAGGTTGACCACGGCGGCGGCACCGAAGGACAGCCCGTTGACCACCGCCACCCGTCTGTTCCTGCCCCTGGCGTTGAGCACCTTCACGAAGGTGTACCCGAGGACGTGCGCCCAGATGCCGAGGGAGAAGCCGAGCAGCATGACCGACGTCACGTCCACCGCCCGGTCGTCGAACGCACCACGGGCGTACAGCACCGAGGTGATGCCCCGGGCGTTGACCGTCAACGCGACAGACAGCGGGATCGTCACCAGCAGCACCGGGGCGATCAGCCGCTGCAGCCCCGCGACGACCTCGTCGCCACGCATCCTGGCGAAGGCGGCGAGGCTGGCCAGACCGAGCGGGGCGGCAATCAGCGCCATCAACGAGTCAACGACGAACCGGGAGTACTCGGTCGCCGCGACCACCTCGATGCCGAGCAACGAACCCACCGCCCGCTCGACGGCGATCGACCCCTGCAGCAGCACCGGAAGCAGCAGCAACGGGCGGAGCCGACGCCAGAACATGGTCAACGCCACCGCGTACTGCGCCCGCGAGGTGGGCGGCAGCGACCCGTCGCCGCCGTCGGCACGCAGATACCCCCTGCGCCGGACCCAGTACGCACCCCAGAGGAAGAGCACCACGTACGGCGCGGTGAAACCCCAGGCGAGCAGGACCACGTCGCCGGTGAGATAGGCGAGCAGCGTCGCGCCGATCAGGCCGACGCTCTGCACGCAGGCGCGCAGGTTGACCAGGCTGACGTCGTCACGGGCCAGGGCGACCAGCGCGTACAGCGCGTACAGCACGTAGAACGGCACCGAGAACGCCGCGATGGTCAGCATCGCCACGGCGAGCGTGGCGGCGGCGGCGTCGAGACCGGGTCCGAGCAGTGCGATCCACAGCTTCCGCAGCAGCAGCAACGCGACGACCAGCAGCACGGAAAGTCCACCCAGGATCGTCCGGACCGCACGGTAGAGCGCCACCGCCAGCGCCGGGCTGTCCTGCCGGTAGCGCACGTAGAGCGGCAGGAACCCAGCGGACAGCGCGTCCGCGGTGAAGAAATTGACCGGGACCATGGTCGCGGTCTGCGCGACCCGGTTCGCACCCACCGCCCGGCCGGCGCCGAACAGAGCCGCCAGCAGCACCTCGCGGACGATGCCGAGGAGCTTCCCGGCGATACCACCAAGTACGAGACGAAGAAAGATGCTAGCCACCGGTCTTCGCCAGCCCGGTCACACCAGCTCCCGGTAGAGCGACTCGAGCTTCGCGGCCTGTCTGCGCAGATCGAAGCGCTCCTCGATCAATGCCCGGCCGCCGGCACCGAGCCGCTGACACAGGTCCGGATCAGCGAGCAGCGCGACCAGGCGATCAGCGAGCGCCGCGGGGTCGCGCTCCGGTACCAGGTAGCCGGTGACGTCATCAATGACGGCCTCAGGGATACCGCCGTGCCGGGTGCCGACGACGGGTCGACCGGTGGCGGCCGCTTCCAACAGCACCATGCCGAGCCCTTCCTGGTCGCCGTTGGACGCCGTCACGCTCGGCAGGCACAGCACTCGAGACCGCGCCACCGTGGCCAGTACCTCGGCGTGTGGACGGACCCCGAGGAATCGCACCGTCTCCGCTACGCCCAGCTCCGTGGCGAGTGCACCCAACCGCCCCCGCAGCGGGCCGTCGCCAATGACGACGAGCTCCGCCGCAGGCACGGCTCGGCGCACGACGGCGAAGGCGCGCAGCAGGTCAGCGGTGCCCTTCTTCTCGACCAGCCGGGCAACGTGCACGATCCGAGGTGTCTGCGGCAGCGGCACCGGTGTGATGACGTCGGTGTCCACCCCGATCGGGAGCGTCAGGGTCCGTTCGGCCGGGTAGCCCCACTCGATCGCGCACCGCCGGATGTGCTCGGATACGCAGATGAACTTCGCACCGGTGTCGAACAGTGAGTCCCGCCGGGTCACATAGGTGATCCAGGAGGGTTTCCGCGATGCGAGGAGTTGCCTTTTGGTGACGGTCACGTCGAAGCCGTGCAGTGTCGTCACGAGCGGCACCCCGAGCGTTCGGGCCGTGGGGGCGATGTAGACGCCCTCGACGCCGAAGTGCGCGTGCAGAATCCGCACCCCACGGTTGCGCAGGGTCCGCACCAGATGGTCGGACCTACGGGTCAGCAGGTACGACAGGGCCGCCGCCCGGCCGTGGGCGGCGAGGCTGACGACGTCAGCGCCGGCCGGTGCCCGGGGCGCCGGGTCCCGGCCGACGAAGACCGGATGGTACGTGCGCATCGCCAGCGCCTGCGCCGGGATGAATGTCTCGGACGGCTGGAACAGCTGGTGGCGCACTATCCCGACGCTCGGTCTGCCGGACACGTCGGACCTCCTCGGGAAGCGGATGGACCAGGTAGCACAGGAGCAGGGCGATGACCGGGATGGTGTGGATGTCACCGAAGACGTCGGTGTTCTCCCCCATTGCCTGGATGCAGACCCAGCCGACGGCCGCGCCGGTCCAGGCCACGAACATCGCGTTGCGCGGGGAGCCAGCGGCCGCGGCCCGGGCGACGAGTCGAAATTCGACGACGAAGAATCCGATGGTCGCGGCAAGACCCGGCAGGCCGGTGGACGCCCAGGCCGCCAGCAGGATGTTGTGTGGTGGGAAGGCGTCGTCGTAGATGTCGTTGCGGCGCGCGTAGTCGGCGAAGCCTTCCAACCAGCCACCCCAGCCGAGCCCCAGCACGGGGCCGTCCCGGAACGCCGCCGCGGCGTACCCCCAGATCTCGGTCCGTTGGCCGAACGCCGTGCGGACCGCGCCGAGAAAACCGCCACCGTCACCGAGGGCCACCAGCAGCACGGCCGGCACCGCCGTGGCACCCACCGTGACCAGCAGAAGGCGGCGGGCCCGGACGGTCGTCCGGGTCTGCCAGTAGTACGCGGCGACCACGGCCAGCGGCAGCAGCGCCGCGAGCACCCAGCCCGCCTTGGAGCCGGTGAACCAGACGCCCAGGTAGGCAACGAGCCCGCAGATCAGCACGATCCGCTGCCGGGTGACCGACCAGATGGCGAACGCCGCCATCGCGCAGACGCCGAGGAACAGCCCGGCGACGTTGCCGTTGACGAACACGCCACCGGCCTTCGCCGGGTCGAGAACGTTGTTCCGGTGCACGTCGAACAGCCCGGCGACGGTGTTCTGCCCGGCGAAGTATCCGGCGACCCAGCGGAGGTAGGCGTCCTCCACATCGGGGAAGAGCTGAAAGACCGCGACCAGGACGGACTGCGCGACGACGAACGGCCACAGCAGGTAGTGGGCCCGGTAGAGCAGCCACGGATCCTCCCGGGCCGCGTTGTCCATCAGCACCAGCGTGACCAGGAACTGCACCAGCAGCATGGTCGGCAGCCGCCCGTCCCCCGGAACCGGCGACCAGGCGAACGCCGCCAACCGGGCGAGCAGCAGCACGAGCAGGCTGTACCCCAGGGCGGTACGCAACAGTCCGCCGCCGGGAGTGCTGCACGCCCGGGCGGCGACGACCGGCGCCAGCGCCAGCGCGGCGACCGTCGACAACGGGACGTCGATCGTGCCGGCCGGCAGGAGATACAGCTGCGGCACCGCGAGCGCGAAGACGATCATGACGCCGGTCCGTTGCGGTACCTGCGTAGCGGCGGCCACGATTCGGTTCAGCATTTTTCGGGCCTCGATCGGGGGGTCAGAGGAGCCGGGTAGCCGGTGAATTCGGTCATCCGGCGGCGGTCCGCCGGGCGGTGAGCAGCGCGGCCAGCAACTGACGCAGCAGCTGACCACGCTCGCCCCAGCCGTGCCGCCCGGCGCTGTCGATCCGTCCGGCGATCACCTCGTCGGTGACCGGGGTCAGCAACCGGCCCAGATGGTCGGCGAATTCGTCGTTCCCGGCGGTGACGACGTGCGGGTTCGATTCCGCCACCCGGCGCACCGACGGCAGCGGGGTGCTGAGCACCGCGAGGCCGGACGACAGATACTCGAAGCACTTCAACGGGCTGACGCCGACGGTGTACTCGTTCAGCGCGTACGGGACCAGGCCGACCGCGCAGCTGCCGGCCACCTCGGCGAGCTGCGCCGGGGTGAGCAGACCGACGTGGCGGGCACCCAGCTGTTCGAGCCGACGCAGCTCGGCGGTGAAGCTGCCGCCACCGGCTGCGAGCGGGCCGGCCAGGATCAGCTCACCGCCCAGCTCTGCGACGGTGACGGCGACCCGCTCCAGCAGCGCGACATCGAGCTTGGCCGTGGTGAGGTTGCCGGAGAAGATCGCCGCCGGTCGGCGCTCGGCCGCCGGACGGCTGCCCCGCTGGAACACCGTGCTGTCCGCGACGTTCTCCAACAGCTCGATCCGGGAGAAACCGGACGACGCCAGGTGGTCGCGTACCGCGTCACTGGTCGCGATCGCCACCACGCCGGGCCGGGCGGCGAGGTCGCGCTCGCCGTTGGTCACGGCCACCGGGTCGACGCCAGGAAACCTGGCCAGCAGGTCGACACAGTGGTAGACGACCACGTCCGCCGTGTCCTCGAGCCCGTAGGTCACCGGGGTGAACGTCCACAGCACCCGCGGCCGGTCACCGGTGAGCCAGTCCGCCGTCGCCCGGCGCAGGACGGCCCGGTTCAATGGTCGCGTCGGTGCCCGGTGCACCGGTACCACCAGCGGCGAGACGATCGTGGTGTTCGCCGGCCTCGCTCTGGCCGGCTGGCGGGTTGACGGACCGGCCGACGCGCCGAAGGCCCGCCGGACGCGGCCCACCATCCGGGCGAGGTCGGCAGGGCGCAGTGTCGGTCGACGTAGACCGAGCGACTCCACGAAGGTGACCTGCGCACCGACCGCCAACTCACGGGTGACGTAGTGCTGGTTGGTGGCGACGGCCGAATCCCATTCGGCCGTACCCAGGATCAGCACGCTGACCGCAGGTTCTGTCGCACCGCCCGGTGTACTGAGCATCGTCCATCCAACGAGTCCGCCCGGGCAGAGGAATCGGAGGAACCGACAGTTGCTCGACCCACGGGCGGCCTTCGTCGCACCACGGCCCGCCGACTGCGACAATCGCGCCATGGGTGACAGCGATGAGAGCGTTGACCGTGCCTCGGCGAGCGCGGACTTCCTGGAGTGGAGCTTCTCCCTGAGGGGAGAGAGTTCCCCGTGGTCGGTGGAGCAGAGCATGACCCAGTTGCTCGCCCACGAGAGCGCCGAAGGGATCGGCCTGCCACTCGCCGACGCCGTACAGGCCGACGCCGCGGTCATTCACGAACTGGGCCGGCGGCGGACCCCGACGGCGGTCGCCGCGCTGCGCGGCTTCCAGGCGATGAGCACCATCGACACCCAACGGGAACTCGCCCGGCTCAACGCCGACCGGCTCGTCGGGCACGGGCTACCGGAACCGCCCTGGACCGGCACCATCGGCCGGGTCGACATCGACTGCTGCCGGTGGGCGCACGACCCGTACGGCGAGACGGCGGTGCTGCTCTGCGGCTTCTCCTACGGCGGCACCGACGAACACGGCATCCTCACCGTGATCGACCAGGCGATCGGCGGTGGACGGATCCGGGAGATCCTGCTCGGCACCCGGGTCGACTCGCTACGGCAGCTGCTCGACCGGACGCACGGGGGCGAGGACGGCTTCGTGACCGAACCGCTCGATCCGGCGCTGGCCCGACGACTGCTCGAGGACGCCGTCGCCACGTCGGACGAGCTGATGGAGAACCCGGAGTACAAACTGCGGCCGATGCCCGACGCGTACCGGAAGATGCGGGCGTTGACGTTGGCCCGGGCCCGCGCGCTCAGTGACGTCGCGGCCCCGCCGGAGCCGTTTCCGACCACCGTGGAGATCGAGCTGCTGAAGCGGGCGTTCCTGGCCTCCGAGGCGGCGGCCGGGTTCCCGGCCGACGGCACCGCCAGCCGCGCGGTCGACCTGCTCGTCGAGCAGTTCGTCGAGCAGGCCGCCTGTCATCCGCTGCAGCTGGGTCCACGCCGGGTGCTCGCCGTACTCGGCCTGCCGGCGCTCGCCGCCGAAGCCGGTGCCGACCCGGTGGCCGGCCCGGTCCTGCCCGACGTCGCCGCGGCCTGGGTCGGCTGGACCGCCACCGAACGCGGGTTGAGCCCCGACGCGCGCGAGCGACTCGCGCGTACGGCGGACCAGGCTTGCGCTCAGCTGCGGTCGGCGATCGCCGGTGGTGACCCGCCGGTCTGACAAGCCAGCGCGGTCACCAGCGCTTACGCCGGTAGTGGCCGTGGTAGCCGTGGTGGCCGCTGCCGTAGTGGCCGTGGTGGCCGCCCCGGTGCCGGCGGTTGAGCCGGTGGTCGACCTCACGGAGCAGGCTGTCGACGGGCGAGCCGTTCCCCCGCCGCCGGGCGTGCCGGCTCAGCTTCGACGCGAGCATCGACAGCAGGAAACGTTTGACGAAGCGGCCCATCGTAGGTTCCTCCAGCCCTCGGGTCCCCGACGCCCGTCACGGTAGCCGGCGGTGTCCAGCCGGGCCGGTGTCTGCCATGCTCGCAAGGGTGACCACCGGGTTCCCCACCAGCCGCCACCCAGGCCAACGTCGTCACCGGACGCTGCGTACCCTGCTGATCCTCGTCGCCGTCGCGACCGTGCCGGCCGTCGTCGCACTGGGTGTGGTCGTGGTGCCGTGGCTGCGCGAGCCCGGGCCGCGGCCGCTGTTCCAGCTTCCGGTCGCCTGCGGCGAGACCTGGCAGCTGGGCACCTACCCCGGCCACGACGACTACGACGTCGACCTGTTCCCGACCGAGGGCGAACCGTGGGGTCGACCGGTGCTCGCCTCCTACGACGGCGTCGTCACCGTGGCCGGGATCAACGGCTCGGTGGGCGGCCGGAACCCGGACAACCCGGACGGACCCCGGGGCCGCGGTGGCGGCTACTGGGTGAAGATCGACCATGGCGGCCGGTGGGAGACTCAGTACCTGCATCTGCTCGAACCGCCGATGGTCCGGGAGGGTCAGCGGGTCGCGCGCGGCGAACAGATCGGGCTGCTCGGCAGCACCGGAAACTCAGGCGCGCCACACCTGCACTACGAGCAGCGGCGCGGCTGGCAGAAGGTGGAGACCTACTTCGACGGCCTGCCGTCGGGCATCACCCACGACGACTACGAGTACACCGTACGGCTGACCAGCAACAACTGTTGACCCACGCCGCTGCGCGAGCCGGAGTCTCTCGACGTTTCCGCTCCGCCCGGCTAACATTTCCGCCGTCTGGATCTGCTGGCGCGATTCACCAGGCACCGACCACACGTACGTACGTCCGTGCAGGAGCCTTCATGCGCCTCAGATACCATCCACTCCGCCCACCCGTGCGCCTGGCCGCCCTGGCCGCGTTCTGCGCGGCCGCGCTGGTGGCCACGATCGCGACCGCCCCGTCCGCGACGGCGGACACCACGGTGCTCGCCAACGACTTCGAGTCCGGCTCGTACGCACCGTGGGGCCCCCGCGGTGACGTGACATTGGCGATCGCCGACGAAGGCCGGGACAGCGCGAGCAGCCTGTCGGTCACCGGCCGTACCGCCGACTGGCAGGGCCCCGCGACCAGCGCGACCGACCTGTTCTCGCCCGGCGTCGCCTACTCGGTCACCGCCTGGGCGAAGCTGCCGGCCGGCACCGACGGCTCGGCCGGTGTCCACTTCACCGTCGCCGCCACCCCGGCCGACGGCGGCGACGACACGTACACCTGGATCGGCGACGAGGCCGAGACCACCGCCGACAGCTGGGTGCGGATCGGCGGTGCGTACACCATGCCGGCGGGCCTGACCTCGGCGACGCTGTACGTCGAAGCCGCCGGGACCACTCCCTTCCTGCTCGACGACGTTCTCGTCACCGGCCCCGACGAGACTCCCGGCGTGGTCACGGTGAGCGCGGTCGACTTCGAGGACGGCACCACCGGCACCTGGTCCGCCAGCGGCGGCCCCACCCTGACCGTCGTGGACGCCGAGGACGGCCGGGCGCTGCGGGTCAGCGACCGTGTCGAAGGGTTCGACGGGCTGCAGAGCCCGGCCGCCATCTTCACCGCCGGCGTCGCGCACACGTTCTCGGCCCGCGTCCGGCTGGCCCCGGACGGGCCGGCGTCGTCCGGATTCCGGTTCGTCATGAAGCCGGACTACGACTGGATCGGCGACACCACCGTCACCGCCGACGACTGGACCACGGTGACCGGCGAATTCACCGTGCCGGCCGACGCCGACCCGGCCACGTACCAGGTCTACCTGGAGGCCGCCGAGGCCACCGCCACGTACCTGGTCGACGACATCCTGATCACCGCGCCGGACACCGGACCGGGCGGGCCGCCGCCGGGCACCGTCGTCATCGACAGCGACTTCGAGGACGGCCTCGACGGTTGGGGGCCGCGCGACGGTGGCCCGGGGGCACCGACGGTCGAGCTGACCGACGTCGCACACGGTGGCGAATCGGCCGCGCTCGTCACCGACCGGGTCAACCAGGGTGCCGGGATCGGGCGGGACGTCACCACCGCGTTCGAGCCGGGCGTCGGCTACGAACTGTCCGGGTGGCTGCGGTTCGCGCAGGGTCAGCCGACCGACGCGATCTGGTTGAGCATCGCCACCACCACCGCCGACGGCAGCGAGTCGTTCAGCACCCTCGCCCAGTTCGACACGGTCACCGACGACGGGTGGACCGAGGTGACCGCGAGCTTCACCGCACCCACCTTCGCCAGCGCGTTCCTCTACTTCGAGACCAGCTGGCAGGGCGCGGACGTCACCGGCAACACCAGCGACTTCCTGCTCGACGACGTCGTGGTGCGGGTGCCCGAGCCACCGGTCGTCGAGGACCTCACCGGAATCCACGAGACCACCGACTTCCCGGTCGGCGTCGCGATCGACAGCCGGGAGACCACCGGCTCCGCCGCCGAGCTACTGACCCGGCACTTCACCAACATCACGCCGGAGAACCACATGAAGCCGGAGGCGTGGTACGACCCGGACCGCAACTTCCGGCCGCACGAGCAGGCGATCGCGATGATGGACTTCGCCCAGGCCAACGAGCTCGGCGTGTACGGGCACGTGCTGGTCTGGCACAGCCAGACCCCCGAGTGGATGTTCCAGGACGCCGACGGCGAGCCGCTGAGCTCGTCGGCCGCCGACCAGCAGGTGCTGCGCGACCGGCTGCGCGGGCACATCTTCGCGGTGGCCGGGTCGCTGAGCGACCGGTACGGCCGGTTCGGCTCCGACACCAACCCGCTGAACGCGTTCGACGTGGTTAACGAGGTGGTCAGCGACAGCGGCGAGTACGCCGACGGCCTGCGCCGCAGCGAGTGGTACCGGATCCTCGGCGAGGAGTTCATCGACCTGTCGTTCCAGTACGCCGACGAGGCGTTCAACGACGTGTACGCGGTGGCGGACACCGACCCGGTCACCCTGTACATCAACGACTACAACACCGAGCAGAGCGGCAAGCAGACGCGCTACCACGCGCTCGTGCAGCGGCTGCTCGACCGAGGCGTGCCGCTGGACGGGGTGGGACACCAGTTCCACGTGTCACTGTCGACACCGGTCGGCAGCCTCGAAACCACGCTGGAGAGGTTCGCCGGCCTGCCGGTGGTCCAGGCGGTCACCGAGCTCGACGTCACCATCGGGACCCCGGTGACCCAGGCCAACCTGATCGAGCAGGGCTACTTCCTGCGGGACGCGTTCCGGATCTTCCGGGCGTACACCGAGAAGCTGGCCGTGGTCACCGTGTGGGGGCTGACCGACGGCCGGTCGTGGCGCGCCGACAACGGCGCCCCGCTGCTGTTCGACGACGGATTCCAGGCCAAGCCGGCGTACTATGGCGCGGTCGACGCCCAGCTGCCGGCCCGGTTGCGCACCGCGAACGTCTTCGCCGGCGAGGTCGCGTTGTCCGCCGGGGCCACCTCGGACCTCACCTGGCGCACGCTGCCCCTGCATCAGGTGGAGGAGACGGCGGGGTTCCAGCTGCGTTGGTCGGCGGACCGGCTGACCGCGTACGTCTCGGTCACCGACGCTGACCCGTCGTCGGACGACCGGGTGAAGTTCGTACTCGACGGCGAGACGTACCCGGTGGCCCGGGACGGATCGGGCGACGTACCGGCGGTGGCGACCGAGCGGGACGGCGGCTACGCCGTCGTCGCGCAGCTGCCGCTGACCGACCCGGCCGAAGGCGGCACCGTCTCCTTCGACCTGCGGGTCACCGACGACGACACCACGACCGGCTGGGCCACGGCCGACACCGTCGGTACCCTCACCCTGGTCGAGGAGCTGTCCTACCTGGAGGTGGTACGGACGCCGAGCGCACCGGTCATCGACGGTACGGTCGACGCGGGCTGGTCGCACGCGACCGAGGTCACCACCGCCAAGCAGGTGTCCGGCACCGACGGGGCGGTGGCCACCGTCCGGACCCTGTGGCAGGACCAGACGTTGTACGTGCTGGCCGAGGTGGCCGATCCGGTGGTCGACGTCACCGGCTCCGATCCGTGGACGCAGGACTCGGTGGAGATCTACGTCGACGCCGGCAACGCGAAGAACGGCCCCTACCGTTACGACGACACGCAGATCCGGATCAACGCCGACAACGTCGTCTCGTTCGGCACCGGTGACGAGGCGTTCCAGGCCGGCCGGTTGACCAGCGCGGTGGAGCGCACCGACACGGGCTACACCGTCGAGGCGGCGATCAGTCTGCTCGAGTACGGCGGTCCGGGCACCTTCCACGGGCTGGACTTCCAGGTCAACGACGCCGCCGACGGTGCCCGTACGGCGATCCGCAACTGGGCCGAGCCCGACGGCGTCGGCTACCAGACGACCGCGCGGTGGGGGGTCGGCCGGCTGGTCGACGGCACCAACGTCGACGTGACGTTCGAGCCGATCACGCAGTGGGACTCGGACAGCGGCGGCGGGTACTGCACGGAGATCGTCGCCAGCAACGCCACCGATCAGCCGGTCGACTGGCGGGCGGCGGTCGAGCTGCCCGGCGACATCTACACGGCGTGGAATTTCGAGCGGGAGTCGTTCGGTGACGGGACCTGGCGGATCACCGGCGTGGACTGGAACCGGACGTTGAAGGCGGGTGCCCGGACGTTCAGCGTCGGTTACTGCGCCACCTGGTGACCGCCGCCCGGGGGTGCGTCGACGGGTCGTCGGCGCACCCCCGGGTGCCACCGGCGGGCGGGGTGCCGGGCCGGGGCATTGCCCGGTCGACCGGACCGGGCATACCATCAGGTCAACCAAGCATTTGCTTGACAGGTGTCCGGGTCCCGGGCGCCACCCGCCCCGCCGACCCCCGGGAGCTCCGATGGCCCGCAGCTACCTCGGTCACGTCCTGCCCGACCGCCTCGACCTCAAGATCGAACCGACCCGTACGGCACTGCTCGTCGTGGACATGCAGAACGACTTCGTGCACGACGACGGATACTGTGCGAAGGCCTTCGGCACGGCGATGGTGGCCGGCTTCCAGAGCGTGGTCGCGCCGATCGCCCGGCTCGTCGCCGCCGCCCGCGCGGCCGGCGTCGCGGTGCTCTACTGCCGGGTGGTGCAGCATCCCGACGGGTCCCTGGCCTCACCGGTCTGGCTCGCCGACAACCTGCGGCACGGCTTCGAACCGCTGCACTGCATGCGGGGCACCTGGGGTTGGGAGATCGTGGACGAGCTCGCCCCGCAGCCGGGCGACGTGGTGTTCGAGAAGCTGCGGCGCAGCGCGTTCGTCGGCACCCAACTGGAGAACCTGCTCCGCAGCCGGGACATCCGCAGCCTGGTGGTGACCGGTGTCGCCGGCACCGGATGTGTCGAGTCCACCGTCCGCGACGCGATCGAACGGGACTACTTCACCGTCGTGCCGGCCGACTGTATCGCCAACAACAACGCCGAGCTCACCGCCGCCTGCGAACCGGCGTTCCGGGCGCTGCTCGCCCCGGAGGACTGGACCACCAGCGATCAGGTCGTCGCGGTCTGGTCCGGCTCCTGACCCCGCCGTACGGGACCGTCGTCGACCTCGCACCGGCCGGTCAGCCGAATCGGTTCGCGGCATCGGCCCGCAACCGGGCCTTGTCCGCCTTGCCGCCCGCGCTCAGCGGCAGCTCGGCCAGGGTGACCAGCCGTTCCGGCCACTCGTACTTGGAGACTCCCCGGGCGGCCAGCTCGGCCCGCAGCTCGTCGAGGGTCAACTCGGCTCCGTCGGTGGTCACCACGTACGCGCAGGCCCGCTCGCCGAGCACCTCGTCGGCGGCCGGCACCACCGCCACCTGGGCGACCCGCCCACAGCCGCCGACCGCCTCCTCGACGGCCAGCACGCTGATGTTGTGTCCACCCCGGATGATGAAGTCCGCCACCCGGCCGGTGACCGTCAGGTAGCCGGCCGGGTCGATCCGCACCAGGTCACCGGTGAGCATCCAGCCCTGCGGGTTGACCAGTTGCCGGTTGGCGTCCGGGTCGTCGTAGTAGCCCGGGGTCAGCCCGGGCCCCCGGGCGGCGCACTGCCCAGGCCCGCCGGACGCGGTCACGTCGGCACCGTCGGCGTCGAACAGCCGCACCCGCATCTGCGGGATCACCCGGCCGGCGGTGCCCAGCCGATGCTCCCGGGAGTCGTCGACCCGGGTCACACTGATCGGTCCGGCCTCGTTGGAGCCGTAGAACTGCAGTACGGCGCAGCCGGTCTCCTCCTCGAACCGCGCCGCCCGCTGCGCCGGCACCCGCTCCCCGCCGGTGAACAGCACCCGCAGCGACGACACGTTCCGCCCGGCGTACCCACCGGCGTTGAGCATCATCACGAACTGGCTGGTCACGGCGGCGAGCACGGTGACCCGGTGCCGTTCGATCAGCTGCCAGGTCTGCTCCGCGTCGAACTCCTCGGCCAGCACCGTCGGGTAGCCGTACATGGTCGGCACCACGTGCCCGCTCCACTGCCCGAAGCCGTACGGGGCGGGCAGCACACTGGCGAACACCTCATCCGGGCCGAACCGGGCGGCCTCGGCCGCGAGCGGCCCGAAGTACTTGCGGGTGTTCATCGTCTGCATCACGCACTTGGGCAGGCCGGTCGTGCCCGACGTGGAGTTGAGGAAGAACAGGTCGTTGGCGCCGAGGCCGCGGCCGGCGAGGGCCGCGGTCGCCGTGGCTACGTCGGGCAGCGGGAGCCGCTCACCGTCGCGCAACAGGCTGACCTCGCCGGCCGCAGTGAGCTGCACGGTCAGGTGCGCCGGCGGGTCGGCGGGGGGTTCAGGTTCACCGGCGCGCAGCTCGGCGGCCAAGTCGGCGGCGGCGCGGCCCCGGTGCACCGGCCGGGTGAGCAGCGCGGTCGCGCGGGTACGCCGGATGAGGTGCCGTACCTCGGCCGCGCCGGCCCGGGGGCCGATGCCGACCGTCACCAGGCCGGCCTTCTGCGCCGCCAGGTAGGCGACGTGCACCAGCGCGCCGTTGGTGAGCAGAGTGGCGATCCGCTCCCCCGGCCGCAGGCCGGCCAGCGCGTAGCCGCCGGCCAGCCGGGTGCTCAGCGTGTCGTACGCCGACCAGCTCAGGGTGGCGTCGGTGGCGAAGAACGCCGGGTCGTCGGGGCGGGCGGCGGCGTGCCGGGCGACCATCGACGCGATGGTGTCGTCGTCCCAGTGCCCGGCCCGGGTGTACTCGTCGATGGTCGCCCGGTCGAAGACGGCCGGTCCGGTGGCTGCGGTCATGCGCTTTCTCCTGCGGGGTAACCGGTCGATGCCGGGTCGGGCCACAGCGGCGCGAGCCGCTCGGCGACGGAGTCGAGGGCGGCCAGCCGGTCCGCCCGGGTGGCCGCCGGTGGCAGCCGGGTGAACGGCGCGACGACCAGGTGGTCCAGACCGGCGTCGCGGTACGCCTCGACGGCGGCGACGCTGATCTCGCCGGAGAGTCGGACGTGATAGGTGAAGTCGTCGTCGGCCCGGCCGAGCTGCTCCCGCAGCGCGGTGATCCGAGCGCACAGCCGGGCGGAGGTGGCCAGGTCGACATCCGGACCGAACCAGCCGGCGCCGTGCCGGGCCGCCCGCCGCAGCGCGGCCCGGCTGTGCCCGCCGACCACCACCGGCACCGGCGGTTGCGGCGCGGCACCGAAGTGTACGGTCGGGAAGTCGAAGAACCGTCCGTGGTGGGCGACCGGCCGGCCGGACCAGAGCAGGTCGAGCACCCGCAGCATCTCGTCGGTACGGGCACCCCGGGTGCCGAAGTCGGTGCCGAGCGCGGCGAACTCCTCGGCCATCCAGCCGACCCCGACGCCGAGCACCGCCCGGCCGGCGGACAACTGCTGCAGGCTGGCCCAGGCACGGGCGATGTGGAACGGGTCTCGCAGCGGGGCGATCAGCACGCCGGTGCCGAGCCGGATCCGGGTGGTCCGGGCGGCCAGGTGACCGAGCGTGACGGTCACGTCGGCCAACGGGGTACTCGGCCGGATGCCGGGGTCGCCGGAGGACCGGTACGGGTAGGTCGGTGCGTACCGGGCCGGGGTGATCACGTGGTCGGCCAGCCAGACGGTGTGGAAGCCGAGCCGCTCGGCGTGCACCGCGAGCGGCGCGTACTCGGCGGCCGGCAGACCGAACAGCTGCAGGTCGAACCGCATCAGCCGGCACCGTCCGTCGGCTCGCGCATGCTGCGGGCGTCGTGGCCGGCCAGCGGATCGTCGCCCACCTCCGCGTTGTGCGCGTGCGCCACGTGGTGCAGACCGAACACCGAGTCCATCCCGGCGCGCAGACCCATCAGGTCCTCGGCCTGGTTGACCGCCTTCTTGGTCAGCGCCAGGCCGAGCCGGGGCATGGTCGCGATCCGGCCGGCCAGCTCCATCGTGTACGGCTGCAGCTCGGCCCGGGGCACCACCCGGTTGACCATGCCGAGGGCCAGCGCCCGGTCCGCGTCGACCCGTTCGCCGAGGAAGAGGAACTCCTTGGCGAACCGGGGGCCCATCACCCACGGGTGGGCGAAGTACTCGACGCCGGGGATGCCCATCCGCACGACCGGGTCGGCGAACCGGGCGTCGTCGGCGGCGACGATCAGGTCACAGCACCAGGCGAGCATCAGCCCGCCGGCGACGCAGGCGCCCTGCACCATGGCGATGGTCGGCTTGGGCAGTTCCCGCCAGCGCCGGCACATGCCGAGGTAGACCTCGGACTCGCGGGCGAACCGGCTCTCCGCGCCGGCCTTGCCGACGTGGTCCCACCACAGCCCGGCCCGGCGCGGGAAGCTGCGGTCGGCGTCGCGCCCCGGGGTGCCGATGTCGTGCCCGGCGGAGAAGTGCTTGCCGGCACCGGCGAGCACCACCACCCGTACGTCGTCGTCGGCGGCGGCCCGGGAGAACGCGTCGTCGAGGGCGTAGGTCATCGCGGAGTTCTGCGCGTTGGCGTACCGGGGGCGGTTCATGGTGACCACCGCCACCGGCCCGTCGGTGGCGTACCGGACCACCGTCTCGTCGTGGGCCGTAGCGTCGTCGGCGGCGTCGGTCACGGTCGTCCTCCTTGCTCGGCGGTGGCGGCGGGCAGTCCGATCGCGGTGCCGAGCCGGTCGAGGTGGTGGTCGGTGCCGGCGGCCGCAGCTACGATCGCCCACACCCGCTTGGCGTACAGGTGCAGGTCGTACTCGGTCGTGTAGCCGATCGCGCCGTGGCACTGCAGCGCGGCGCGCGCGGTGCGCTCGGCGGCGTCGGCGGCGAGCAGGTAGCCGGCCGAGACGTCGGCCGGGCGGCTGTCGGCGCCGGTGGCGGCCGCCCAGCTGGCGGCGAGCACCGCCGGGGCCGCCAGTTCCAGCCCGAGCAGGGCATCGGCGAGCTGATGCTGCACCGCCTGGAAGCTGCCGACCGGGGCGCCGAACTGGCGGCGGGTGCCGACGTGCGCGACGGTGAGGTCGAGCATCCGGCGGCCGAGCCCGACCAGCTGGGCCGACGCGGCCAGGGTGGCCCGGTCGGCGGTCAGCGCCAGCAGGTGGGCCGGCACGTCGAGCCGGGTGCCGGCCGACGGCCCGATGACGGGGTCCCCGGTGAGCCGCAGCGCGGCCCGGCTGCCGTCCATTGTCGGTACCGGCGTGGTCGCGACCTCGTCCGGCCGGACCAGTCGGGCTCCGTCCGGCGGGGTCAGGATCAGCAGCAGGTCGGCCCGCTGCCCGTACGGGACGAGGCCGCCCGGCCCGGCGACGGCGATCCGGCAGCGGCCCTCGACGAGCGCGGCGAGCTGCCCGCCGGGGTCGCCGGCGGCGGCCAGCAGCGGGCCGGCGACGGCGGCGGTCTCGGCCACCGGCAGCGGCACCGCCGCGTACCCGGCGGCGGTGAGCGGTGGCACCAGGTCCACCTCGGTCAGTCCGAGTCCGCCGGCGGACTCGGGCACCGCTGCGGCGAGCAGGCCCATTTCGGCGAGCGCGGTCCACAGCCGGTCCAGCGGCGCGGGGTCGCCACCGGGCCAGCCGGCACGGACCACCGCCGGCGGGCATTCGGCGGTGAGCAGGTCGTCGACCGCGTCGCGCAGCGTGGCCTGCTCGTCGGTGAGGGCGAACCACATGCCGTCTCCTCCTCAGCGTCGGGGCAGGCCGAGCAGCCGCTCGGCGACGATGCCGCGTTGGATCTCGTTGGTGCCGGCGTAGATCGGGCCGGCCAGGGAGAACTGGAAGCCACGGGTCCACTCGGCGTCGACCTCGGCGTCCGGCCCGAGCAGTTCGAGGGCGGTGCGGTGCAGCGCGATGTCCAGCTCGGACCAGTGGATCTTGTTGAGGCTGGCCGCCGCGCCCGGCGGGTCGCCGTCGAGCATCCGGGTCACCTGGGCCAGGGTGAACAGGTGATAGGCGCGGGCACCGAGCCAGGCCCGGACCACCTGCTCGCGCAGCCGGCCGGTGAGCCGGTCCGGACGGTCGCCGGCCAGCTGGACCAGCCGGGCGGCGGCCGCGGTGAACCGGCCCGGCGGGCGCAGGGTGAGGCCCCGCTCGGAGCCGGTGGTGGCCATCGCCACCCGCCAGCCGGCCCCGACCTCGCCGATCACGTCGGCGTCGGGCACGAACACGTCGTCGAGGTAGACGTCGGCGAACCCTTCGTCGCCGTCGAACCGGCCGAACCCCCGCACGGTCACCCCGGGGGCGTCCAGCGGCACCAGGAAGTAGGTCAACCCCCGGTGTCGCTGCTGCTGCGGGTCGGTTCGGAACAGACCGAACAGGTGGGTGCAGAACGCGCCCCGGGTGGTCCACGTCTTGTGCCCGGTCAGCCGCCACCCGCCGGCCGCGTCGTCGCGGACCGCCCGGCTGGTCAACGCGGCCAGGTCGCTGCCGGCGCCCGGCTCGGACCAGCCCTGGCACCACAGTTGGCGGGCGGCTGCCATCGCCGGGAGGATCCGGTCCCGCTGCTCGTCGGTGCCGAACTCGAACAGCGTCGGCGCGAGCAGGAAGATGCCGTTCTGGGTGACCCGCTGCGGCGCACCGGCGGCGGCGTACTCCTCCTCGAAGATCAGCCACTGCCAGAGCGAGGCGTCCCGGCCGCCATAGCGGCGCGGCCAGGAGACCACCGACCAGCCGCCGTCGTGCAGCGTGCGCTCCCACTCCAGGTGGGCGGCGAAGCCGGCGCGGGTGTCGCCGGAGGGCAGCGGGCGGGACGGCCGGTGGGCGCGCAGCCAGTCGCGGGCCTCGGCGCGGAACTGTTCGTCGGCGGGGTCCGGACGCAGGTCCATCGGTCAGCCCTCCCGGCCCGGGTCGGCGGCCGGGCCAGCACCGTTTTGCTGCGCCGCCCCGGTGTCGGGCCGGTCGCCGAAGCCGTCACGGACCCGGTGGGCGACACCGGAAAGGTTGAGCTCGAAGGTGAAGCCCTGCTCGTAGCGGTAGCTGCGTTTGACGTCCCACGGGTCGATGCCGTTGAGCGACTCCTTGGCCGCCCGGATCACCACCGGGTCCTTGGCGGCGATCTGCCGGGCGACCTCCAGCGCGGCGGACCGCAGCTCGGCGGCGGGGACCACGCGCAGCACCGAGCCGTAGGCGTGCAGCTCGGCGGCGGTGGCGGTGGCGGAGGTGTAGAGCATCGCCCGGGCCCGGTGCTGCGGCACCAGCCGGGACAGGTGGGTGGCGGCGCCGAGCGCGCCCCGGTCCACCTCCGGCAGTCCGAACGTGGCGTCGTCGCTGGCCACGATGATGTCGGCGTTGCCGACCAGGCCGATGCCGCCGCCGAGGCAGAAGCCGTGAACGGCGGCGACCACCGGCACCGGGCAGTCGTAGACGGCGGCAAACGCCGCGAAGCAGCCCCGGTTGGCGCCGATCAGCGCGTCGTTGCCGGGGTCCGCCTGGATCTGCTTGATGTCGACCCCGGCGTTGAAGCCGCGGCCCTGCGCCCGCAGCACCACCGCCCGGGTGGCCGGGTCGGCACCGGCGACGGTGACCGCCTCGGCGAGGCGGTACCAGCCGGCGACCGGCAGGGCGTTGACCGGCGGCCGGTCGACCACGATCTCGGTCACTCCGTCGGCGCCGGTGGTCGCGACGACCATCGCACTGTCCGCTGTCGATGTCATGGTCGGGTCCTCACGGGTGTTGGCTGCTGACCGAGAGCACCTCGCCCACCAGGTACGAGGCGTAGTCGCTGGCCAGGAAGACGATCACGTTGGCCACCTCCCAGGGTTCGGCGGCCCGGCCGAACGCCTCCCGGTCGGCCAGCGCGGCCAGCAGGGCGTCGTCGGTGACCTTGGCCAGGTTGGCGTGCATCGCGAGGCTCGGCGCGACCGCGTTCACCCGGACGCCGGCCTCGGCCGCCTCGACGGCGCTGCACCGGGTCAGCGCCATCACCCCGGCCTTGGCCGCGGCGTAGTGCGCCTGACCCTGCTGGGCCCGCCAGCCGAGCACCGAGGCGTTGTTGACGATCACGCCGCTGCCGCGCGGCATCATGTGCCGCAGCGCGGCACGGGTGCACCGGAAGGTGCCGGTGAGGGTGACGTCCAGCACCCGGTGCCACTGGTCGTCGGTCATCTCGGTGATCCGGGCCGTGCCGCCCAGCCCGGCGTTGTTGACCAGCACGTCGAGCTGGCCGTAGCCGGCGACGACCTGGTCGACCATCGCCTGGACCTGCGACTCGACGGTCACGTCGCAGACGACCGCGAGGGGTTCGACACCGGTCGCGGCGGCGAGTTCGGCGGCGGTCGCCCGCAGCCGGGTCTCGTGCCGGTCGCTGATCGCCACCCTGGCACCCTCCTCGGCGCAGCGCCGGGCCGTCGCCGCGCCGATGCCGGTGCCAGCGGCGGCGGTGACCAGCACGGTCCGGCCGGCGAGCAGGCCGTGCCCGGCGGGCGGGCGCGGCCCGGCCGCCCCGCCGGGCGGGCGCGGCCCGGTGGACGTGCGTCCGGTCGGTGGTTCAACGGTCGCCATCGGCTCGTCCCTCCTGCAGTCCGTCCAGCACCGCCGACGCCTCGGCGACGATCCGGTCGATCAGCTCGGCGCAGCTGGGCAGGTCGTCGATCAGCCCGGTCACCTGCCCGGTCGCCATCACCCCGAGGTCGGCCCGGCCGTCGACCATCGCGGCCCGCAGCAGCATCGGGGTGTTCGCGGCGAGCAGCACCTGGCCCCAGGTCAGCTCCCGGTTGCGGCGCATCGCCCGACCTTCGGCGAGCAGGTGCCGCCACGAGGTGCCGGTGAGCCGCCGGAACCGGGCGGCGCTGCGTACCGAGCGGACCAGCCGGCGTGCCGGCCCGGCGCGTTCCAGCCGGTCGATGAAGTCGGTGCGCAGCACCCGCTGTGGTACGCCGTCGAGCGCCCGGGTCACCACGGTGCCGTCCAGCCCGGCGTCGAGGTAGCGCCGCAGTACCTGCGGGCTGACCGTGCTGTCGCTGGTGAGCAGGAACCGGGTGCCCATCGCCACCCCGGCCGCGCCGTAGGCGAGGGCGGCGACCAGCCCCCGGCCGTCGAAGAACCCGCCGGCGCCGATCACCGGGATGTCGACGGCGTCGGCCACCTGCGGCAGCAGCAGACTGGTCGGTACCGCTCCGGTGTGGCCGCCACCCTCGCCGCCCTGCACGATGACCGCGTCGGCACCCCAGGCGGCCACCTTCTCGGCGTGCCGGCGGGCACCGACCGAGGGCACCACCCGTACCCCGGCGTCGCGCAGCCGGGCGATCAGCTCCGGCTTCGGGGCCAGGGCGAACGAGGCCACCCGGACGTTCTCCCCGATCAGCAGGTCGATCCGCTGCGCGGCGTCGGCGGCGTCGGCCCGCACGTTCACCCCGAACGGCCGCGTCGTGTTCCGCCGGATCTCGGTGATCGCGGCGGCCAGGTCGGGCAGGTCGAGGGTGGCACCGGCGAGGATGCCCAGCCCGCCGGCCTCGGCGGTGGCGGCGACCAGCCGGGGGCCGGAGACGAAGCCCATGCCGGTCTGCACGATCGGGTACCGCACCCCGAACAGCTCGCAGATCGGGGTACGCAGCGCCGGGTGGGCCGAGGTCGGCGTCGGGCCGGCAGCCGGCCGCGCCGGGCGGTCGGTCATCGCCGTACCTCGGCGTCGCGGTGGCCGGCCGGGTCGATGACGGTACGGATGAGGGTCAGCTCGTGCGCCGTCGGCAGCCGGGTCTGCGGCACCTCCCCGCCGGTCCACAGCTCGAACCCGGTCGCCTCGTGGACCTGTTCGACGGTGACGCCGGGATGCGTCGACACCAGTCGCATCCGGTGGTCCGGGCCGGTGAAGTCGAAGACCCCGAGGTCGCTCACCACCCGGCGCAGCTGGTGGAAGCGGGCCGCGGACGGCCCGGCAGACGCGGCCCTGTCGTAGCCGATGCCGCAGACCAGGTCGACCTGTTCGACGAAGGTCCGGCGGCTGTGCCGGGGCACCCAGTAGCTGCACGGGTGGCTGACCGTGTTGCCCGGTGCGCCCCGTACTCCGAGCAGGGCCACCTTCGGCCGGTGGAAGTCACCGATCGCCGAGATGTTGATGTTGCCGTACCGGTCGATCTGGCCCGGCCCCATCATGACGTGCCGGCGGCCGGACCAGATCAGCTCGAAGATCTGCCGGAACGGCAACGCTCCCTCGGTCTGCGTCGGGGATCCGCCGACCGGCCAGGTGCCGACGCCGAGAGCGGCTTCGCCGTCGGTGAGCAGCAGTTCCGGGGAGAAGGTGGCCCGGGCCAGCCGGGCGCCGATCGTCGGGACCAGCCCGATCGGGCTGGCCAGGATCTCGCCGTCGCCACGCCATGCCTCGGCGCAGGCGACGACGCACACCTCGGCGCGCGTCGGCGCGGTGCCGGTCACCGGATCACCTCCATCTGCGGGCCCCGGGCGGCGACGGCCTGCTGGTAGCCGGCCTCGTCGGTGTCGAGGTAGCGCTGGCGGAACGCGGCCCACCGGTCGGTGCCGGCCACCGCGGCGTACTCGCGTTGGAACCGCTCGTCACGGGGGTAGTCCGGGTCGCACGAGGTGAAGTGGGCACCGCGTGCGGCCGGAACCACCCCGCGGACCTGGTGGCGGCGGACGAGTACCGAGGCGGCCGGGGTGAGCTGCTCGGTCGGCACGACCTGTTCGCAGGAGACGTAGGCGCGGTCGGCGGCCGCGCAGTACAGGTCGTCGAAGTACGGGTCGGGCCCGAGGCAGAGGGCGTTGCCGTGGATGTCGGCGCGGTGCAGGTGGACCAGGGCGGCGTCCAGCCGCAGCGCCGGCACGGCGAGCAGTTCCTCGTCGTCGTACGGCGAGCGCACGGTCCGCAGGTCCGGGTTGATCCGCATCAGGTCGGAGCCGAGTCCGACCCGGGTGGGCAGGAACGGCAGCCGGCAGGCGGCGGCGTACAGGCCGAGGTAGAGCATGCCCTCGTCGTACTCGACGGCCTCGACGGCGCCTGCCTGGCGGGCGGCCCGGAAGTGCGGCTCCAGCGGAATCGAGTCGAGCGAGACGAAGCCGTACACCAGCCGACGGACCTTGCCGGCGGCGAGCAGCAGGCCGGCGTCGGGGCCGCCGTAGGTGACGACGGTCAGGTCCTCGAGGTCCGACCGCAGGATCGCCCGGATCAGGGACATCGGCTTGCGGCGCGAGCCCCAGCCGCCGATGCCGATGGTCATGCCGGAGCGCAGTTCGCTCACCACCTGCTCGGCGGTCATCCGTTTGTCGGTCATCGCCACCTACTCGATCCTGGCTGGTCACGGGTGCGGGTACGCCGGAACCGGCGCACCCGCAATGTACCAAGCGCTTGATTGGTTGGCCAGCCCGGGTTCAGCTCGCCCGCTCGATCACCATCGCCATTCCCTGACCACCGGCCGCGCACATGGTGACCAGCCCGAACTGCCGGTCACGTTCGCGCAGCGCCCGGATCAGGCCGGTGGTGATCCGGGCACCGGTCATCCCGAACGGGTGACCCACCGCGATCGCCCCGCCGTTGACGTTCACCCGGTCGGGATCGATGCCGAGCAGCCGCACGCAGGGCAGCACCTGGGCGGCGAAGGCCTCGTTGATCTCCACCAGGTCGATGTCGCCGATGGTCAGCCCGGCGTGCCCCAACGCCCGCCGGGTCGCCTCCACCGGGCCGAGACCCATGATCTCCGGACTGAGCGCGGAGACACCGGTGGCCACGATCCGGGCCAGCGGGGTGACGCCCAGCTCGGCGGCCCGGGCGGCGCTCATCACCACCAGAGCGGCGGCACCGTCGTTGAGCGGGCAGCAGTTCCCGGCGGTGACCGTGCCGTCCGGGCGGAACACCGGCTTGAGCGCGGCGACCGACGCCAACCGCACTCCGGGGCGGGGGCCGTCGTCGCGGTCGACGACGGTGCCGTCCGGCAACGTCACCGGGGTGATGTCGCGGGCGTAGAAGCCGTCGGCGATCGCCTGCTCGGCCAGGTTCTGGCTGCGCACCGCGAACTCGTCCTGGTCGGCCCGGCTCACCCCGTACACCTGCGCGACGTTCTCGGCGGTCTCCCCCATCGCGATGTACGGATCCGGCGGCACCCCGGTGTCCCGGGGGTCCTGCCACCGCCCACCGTCGCCGGCGGCGCGCGCCGCGCTGCGGGCACCGGCGGCCGCGTACCGCTCGTTGCGGGTGCCCGGCAGATTGTCCGACTTGCCGGCCTCGTACCGGGAGACCATCTCCACCCCGGCGGAGATGAAGACCTCGCCCTCCCCGGCCCGGATCGCGTGGAAGGCCATCCGGGTGGTCTGCACCGACGAGGCGCAGTAGCGCTGCACGGTGGTGCCGGGGGTGCCGTCCAGGCCCAACCCGACGGCGACCATCCGGGCCAGGTTGTGGCCGTGTTCGCCGGCCGGCTGGGCGCACCCGAGCAGGACGTCCTGCACCTGCGCCGGGTCCAGGGCGGGCACCTGGGCCAGCGCGGCCCGGGTGATGTCCACGGCGAGGTCGTCGGGGCGCAGCGTGGCGAGCGAGCCCTTGCGCGCCCGGCCGATCGGCGAGCGGGCGGCGGCGACGATCACGGCCTGCGGGGTGGCGGAGTCTCGGGGCGACATGGCGGGCAGCGTACCCTAACAAGCGCTTGGTACGCCATGGTCGGCCCGACCGGCAGTCCGGCAACCGGCGGCCGTTCTGCTGACCAGAAACGCCGCTCGACGCAGATTCTTCTGAACAGAAGCGGGGTTAGCGTCGGGCAACCTCGGCCGGCCCGCGTCCGCAGACCGGCCCGGCCCACACCCACCAGGAGGCACGTTGACGGCCAGCGACGGGCAGACCGACGAGTTCATCCTGGTCGGTGGCGGCATCGGCGGGCTCGGCACCGCTCTCGCCCTGGCCCGCGCCGGGCGGCAGGTCCGGGTGCTGGAACGGGCCGCCGCCTTCGGCGAGGTCGGTGCCGGCATCCAGCTCGCCCCCAACGCCACCCGGCTGCTGCGCGAATGGGGCCTGCTCGACCGGTTGATCACCGCCGGGCTGGCGCCCCGACACCTGGTCCTCGCCGACGCCCGCACCGGCCGGGAGCTGAACCGACTCGACCTCACCGGGCCGTTCACCGACCGCTACCTGGCCCCGTACGTCGTCGCGCACCGCCGTGACCTGCTCGACCTGCTGCTCGCCGGGGCCGCCGAGGCCGGCGCGGTACTCGAACCCGACCGCGAGGTGACCGCGGTCCGGCCCGGCCCGGACGCCGTCGAGATCGACTGCGCCGGCGGGCAGCGTTACCGGGCCCGCGCGGTCGTCGCCGCCGACGGCCTGCACTCCCGGTTCCGCGCCCTGGTCAGCGCCGACGAACCGGAATGCAGCGGCTACGTCGCCTACCGGGGCGCCATCCCGATCGAGCAGGCCAGCCGGACCGCCGACCTGTCCGACGTGGTCGCCTTCATCGGCCCCGGGATGCACTTCGTGCAGTACGCCCTGCGCGGCGGCAGCTACTACAACCAGGTCGCGGTGTTCCGCAGCGAACGGTACCGGCAGGGCGACCCGGACTGGGGCGGCCCGGCCGAGCTGCGGGAGGCGTTCTCCCGGGCCTGCCCGCACGTGCGGACCGCCGTCCAGGCGATCCGGACCGACCAGCGGTGGCCGATGTACGACCGGACGCCGATCGCCGACTGGGTACACGGCGGCCGGGTCACCCTGCTCGGCGACGCCGCCCATCCGATGCTGCAGTACCTGGCCCAGGGTGCCTGCCAGGCGTTGGAGGATGCCGCCGCGCTCGCCGCCGCCGTCACCCGGCACCTGCCCGCCGGGTCGATCGGCGCCGACGCCCCGGTCCACCTCGCACTTCGGGAGTTCGTCCGCGAACGGGCACCCCGCACCGCCCGGGTGCAGCGCAACGCCCGTACCTGGGGCGACATCTGGCACGTCGACGGCGTCGCCGCCGCGCTGCGCGACGACGCGCTGGCCCATCGCGGACCGACCGACTACCGGTCCACCGACTGGCTCTTCGGCCACACCCCCGCGCAGCGGGGCTCCTCGCCTGCCGCGAGCCCCGCCGCACGCGCCAGCGCCAGCGCCGCCACGGCGGCGGACGCGCCGACCGCCACCCCGACGACGAGCCGAAACGAGGCGCGATGATCCCGGACCCCGGACGCGACTGGCACCTACTGATCGACGGTCGGCTGGTCCCGGCCGGCGACGGCGGGGCGACCCCGACCCGGTCACCGGCCACCGGCGCGGTGCTCGGCCGGGCACCCGCCGCCACCGTCGCCGACGTCGACCGGGCCGTACGGGCCGGGCACGCCGCGCAACCGCAGTGGGCGGACACCCCGCCCCGGCACCGGGCCGCCGTACTGCGGGCGATGGCCGACGTGCTGCGCGCGCACCGCGCCGAACTCGGTCACCTCGACGCCGCCGACGGCGGCAACCCGGTGACCGCGATGACCGCCGACGTCGACCTCGCCGCCGAGCTGCTGGACCGGTTCGCCGACTGGGCCGACCAGCTGGGCGGCCGGACCGTGCCCGGCGACGACGACCATCTGCACTACACCACCCGACGGCCGTACGGCGTGGTCGCCCGGATCGTGCCGTACAACCATCCGGTCATGTTCGCCGCCTCCCGGGTCGCGGCGCCGCTGCTGGCCGGCAACTCGGTGGTGCTCAAGGCCCCCGACCAGACGCCGCTGTCCGCGCTGCGCTTCGGTGAACTGGTCGCCGACCTGCTGCCGGCCGGGGTGCTGGCGGTGCTGACCGGCGACGGCGCCACCGTCGGGCCGGCGCTGGTCGGCCACCCGCTGGTGCGGCGGATCGCGTTCACCGGCAGCACCGGCACCGGCCAGGCGGTGCTGCGCACCGCCGCCGCGCACGGCGTCAAACAGGTGTCGCTGGAGCTCGGCGGCAAGAACCCGATGGTGATCCTGGCCGACGCCGACGTCGCCGCCGCCAGCGCCGGCGCGGTCGCCGGGATGAACTTCCACTGGACCGGCGGGCAGTCCTGCGGCTCCACTTCCCGGCTGCTGGTGCACCGCTCGCTCGCCGACGAGGTGGTCGAGCGGGTGGTGGCCGGCACCCGCGCCGTCCGGGTCGGGGATCCGCTGGACCCGGCCACCGAGATGGGCACCATGGTCTCCGCCGCCCACCGGGACCGGATCGCCGGATTCCTGCGGCAGGGCCGCGATGCCGGGCTGACCGTGGCCACCGGCGGTGGCCTGCCCGCCGGGCCCGGCGCGTACGTGGAGCCGACCGTCTTCGTCGACGTGCCGCCGGACAACCCGCTGGCCCGCGAGGAGATCTTCGGGCCGGTGCTCTGCGTCACCCCGTTCGACGACGAGCGGGAGGCGCTACGGATGGTCAACGACTCGCCGTACGGACTGACCGCGAGTGTCTGGACCGACGACGTCGGTCGGGCGCACCGCTGGGCCCGGTCGGTCGACGCCGGCTACGTGTGGATCAACACCGCGTCCCGGCACTTCGCCGGCCTGCCGTTCGGCGGGGTCAAGGACTCCGGCCTCGGCAGCGAGGAGAGCGTCGAGGAACTGCATTCGTTCACCCAGCCCAAGTCGGTAACCGTCCACCTGGGACCGACGAACGACCCACGAGGAGGCGACCGTGGCGACCACTGACCACCCGGCCGACACCTACGACGGCATCATCATCGGGGCCGGCCAGCACGGCCTGATCCTCGGCACCTACCTGGCCCGGGCCGGGCTGCGGGTGCTCCTGGTCGAGCGGCGGCTGCGCCACGGCGGCGGGCTGAGCACCGAGGAACGCACCCTGCCCGGCTTCCAGCACAACCTGCACTCGATCAACCACTTCAGCGTCACCTCGACGCCGTGGTTCCGTGACCTGGGGCTGTCCGCCCGGGTGCGCTACCTGACCCCACGGTACGAGTTCGCCCAACCGCACCGCGACGGCAGCGCGCTGGTCTTCTCCCGCGACCTCGACGAGACGCTGGCCAGCATCGGCCGGTTCAGCAAGGCCGACGCCGACACGTTCCGCGAGTGGAACGCCAAGGCCGAGGAGATGACCCAGCGGATCTTCCTGCGGGAGCGGTTCAGCGAGCCGCTGAGCCCGGCCGACCGCGACGAGCTGCTCGGCCGTACCGCGTTGGGTCGCGACTTCCTGGAGCTGACCCGGCGGCAACCCGGCGAGGTGGTCGAGGAACTGTTCACCGACGAGCGGGTCAAGGTGCTGTTCCTGTTCAAGCTGTCACTGTTCGGCACCGTGCTGCACGAGACGCTCGGCACGCACAGCCCGCTCGGCTCACTGATCCGCGCCTTCGACCTGACCACCGGCTACGAGCTGTGCGCCGGCGGCAGCTGGAACCTGGCCCGTGGGCTGATGGAGGAGTTCATCGCCGCCGGCGGGCACTTCGTCAACCAGGCACACGTAGAGCGGATCGTCGTCGAGGGCGGCCGGGCCACCGGCATCGAGCTCGCCGACGGGCGCTCGATGCGCGCCCGGCAGTTCGTGGCCAGCACCCTGGACCTGCACCAGACCCTGGAGACGTTGATCGGCCGCGATCAACTGCCCGCCGACTACCTGGCCCGGCTGGACAAGTTCCACTACACCGGCTGGACGTTGTTCGGCCTGCACCTGGCGCTCGACGAGGCCCCGGCGTACACCTCGGCGGCCTTCGACCCGCACGTGAACGGGGCGCTGAAATACAACATCGGCTCGGAGACCATCGCCAGCCTGATGGCCGCGCACGACGACGTGGACAACGGTCGGGTACCGAGCAACGTCCAGTTCGGCGCCGGGGCGCTGAGCGTGCTCGACCCGAGCCAGGCGCCGCCGGGCAAGCACACCGCGTACGCCTGGCACGTGGTGCCGTGGGCGCCCGACGGCGACCACGAGAACCTGCGCCGCATGCAGGGCGACATGGCCGCGTCGATCATGGACAGGTGGCGGGAGTACGCGCCCAACCTGACCGACGCCACCGTGCTGGGCTCATACACCTACACCGCGTACGAGTACGCCCAGGAGCTGATCAACATGCGGCACGGCGACATCTTCATGGGGGCGCTCAGCGCGGACCAGGTGCTGCACAACCACTTCGGCTACCGCACCCCGCTGCCGAACCTCTACCTGGCCGGCTCGGCCTGCCATCCCAACGGGGCGATCAGCGGCGGCGCCGGGTACATCGCCGCCGGGGTGATCGCCCGCGACCTGGGTGTCGAGCCGTGGTGGCAGCCGATGGACGCCCGTACCGAACTGTCCCGGCTCGGCGATGGCTGACCGGCTGACCGGCCGGGTGGCCATCGTCACCGGCGGCGGACAAGGGCTCGGCCGGGCCTTCGCGCACCGGCTGGCCGCTGACGGGGCGCGGGTGGTGGTGGCCGACCGCAACATGGCCGCAGCCACCGCCGTTGCCGCCGAGATCGGCGACGGCGCGCTCGCCGTCGAGGTCGACGTCGCCGACCCGGACAGCGTGGCGGCGATGGTCCGGCGCGGCACCGACGCGTACGGCGGGATCGACGTCCTGGTCAACAACGCGGCGATCTTCTCCACCCTGGCGATGCGCCTGTTCGAGGAGATCGACCCGGCCGAGTGGGACCTGGTGATGGCGGTCAACGTGCGCGGACCGTTCCTGTGCACCCGGGCGGTGGCACCGGTGATGCGCCGGGCCGGCTACGGCAAGGTGGTCAACATCTCGTCGGCCACGGTGTGGATCGGCCGGCCGCACTATCTGCACTACGTCACCTCGAAGGCGGCGCTGATCGGGATGACCCGGGCACTGGCCACCGAACTGGGCCCGGCCGGGGTACGGGTCAACGCGGTCACCCCGGGCGCCACCCGGACCGAGATTCCACGGGCCACCGTCACCCCGGAGCAGGAGGCGGCGATCGTCGCCGGCCAGGCGATCAAACGGCGGCAGGTGCCGGCCGATCTGGTCGGCGTGGTCGCCTTCCTGGCCGGGCCGGACAGCGATTTCATCACCGGGCAGACGGTCAACGTCGACGGTGGTGCGGCATTCCACTGAGGAGTACGCGAATCGGTACGAGGATCGGAGGCACCATGGCGCACCGGCTGCCGATCAGCCTGGCCTGCTGGGACTACGACCGCACCCGGGCACTGCGGGAGGGCACCGTCCGGCCGACCGGCGTGGACCTGACCTACCTGCCGCTGCCACCGGAGGAGACCTTCTTCCGGATGCTGCGCTGGCAGGAGTTCGACGTCGCCGAGATGTCCCTGTCGTCGTACGTGCTGTCGCTGTTCGCCGACGAACCGCCGTTCGTGGCGATCCCGGTCTTCCCGTCGCGGGTGTTCCGGCACGGCTCGATCTACCTGGCGCCGTCGTCGACGGTCCGCGACCCGGCCGAGCTGGCCGGCCGCACCGTCGGGATCCCCGAGTACCAGATGACCGCGGCCGTGTGGATCCGCGGCATCCTGGCCGAGCACCACGGGCTGCCGGTGGACGGGGTCAGGTACCGCACTGGCGGTCTGCACCACGCCGGCCGGCAGGAGAAGCTGCGGCTGGACCTGCCGGACCGGTTCGACGTACGGCCGATCGGCGCGGACGAGACGCTCGACGGGCTGCTGCGTACCGGCGCGATCGATGCCCTGTACACCGCCCGGGCACCCCGGTCGTTCGAGCCGGCCGGCGGCCCGGACCGGGTCCGGCGGCTGTTCGCCGACCCGGCCGCCGCCGAACGGGCGTACCTGCGGGCCACCGGCATCTTCCCGATCATGCACACGGTGGTGCTGCGACGCGACGTCTACCAGCGGCACCGGTGGCTGGCCAGGGCGCTGCTGGACGCGTTCACCGAGGCGAAGGACCGGGTCTACGCCGAGCTACGGGAGGTGACCGCGTTGAAGGTCAGCCTGCCGTGGGTGGTGCCGGCCGCCGAGGAGGCGGCGGCGCTGCTGGGCGACGACTTCTGGCCGTACGGCGTCGAACCCAACCGGACGGTGCTGGAGACGTTCCTGCGCTACTCGCACGAACAGGGCCTGGCCCGGCGGCGGCTGGACCCGGCGGAGCTGTTCGCCCCGGAGACCCTCGCCGACACCCTGGTCTGAACCCGACACCTGACACACGCTGGTCTCAGTCCGGGCCGGCTACGACACCGCGGACCGGCGCAGCAGGGCCCGCAGGGCCGGCTCCTCCACCGGCCGGGACAGGCCGAACCCTTGACCGAACTCGCAGCCCATCGCGGTCAGCTCGGCCCGCTGGTCGTCGTTCTCGATCCCCTCGGCCACCGTGCTGAGCCGCAGCCCCCGGCTCATCGCCAGGATCGCCCGGACCACCGGCAGGCAGGTCGGATCCTCGGCGCCGATCCGGCCCACGAACATCTTGTCGATCTTCAACTCGTCGATCGGATAGCGGTGCAGGTGGCCGAGGGAGCTGAATCCGGTGCCGAAGTCGTCCAGGGCGATCCGCACGCCGAGTCGACGCAGCGCGGACAGCTGCGACTCGATCGCGTCGTGCTCGGTGGCCAGGACGCTCTCGGTCATCTCCAGGGTCAGCGTGGCCGGCGGCAGACCGGAGCGTTCCAACGCGGCCAGCACGTCCGCGACCACGTCGCCCAGCATGAACTGGCGCACGCTGACATTGACGTTGATCTGCAACGGTCGGCCACTGAGTCGCTGCCATCCGGCACCGGTGACACAGGCCTCGCCGAGGATCCAGCGGCCGAGTGGCACGATCAGGCCACTGCCCTCGACCAGCGGGATGAACTGGTCCGGCCGGACCATTCCGCGCTGCGGGTGACGCCACCGGACCAACGCCTCCACTCCACGTACCGCACCGTCCGACAGCGTGTGGATCGGCTGGTAGTGCAGGACGAACTCGCGCCGTGACAGCGCGTCCTGGGCCTCCACCTGCAGGCGTATCCGGTCGACCGCAGGCTGGTGCAGTTCGGTGCGGTAGCGCACCCGGCGGGCCCGGGGCGCGGCCTTGGCGATCTGCAGCGCGATGTCGGCCTCGCGCATCAGCCGGTCGGTGTCGGCGTCGCCGTCGCCGATCGCGATGCCGACCCGGGCGGAGACCAACCGCAGGTGGCCGGCCACCTCGATCGGCCGGTCGAAGACCGCCAACAGATCGTCGGCGATCCGCTCGGCGTCGCGGGCGGCGGCCCGCTCGGCGGTCAACAGCACGGCGAACTCGTCACCGCCGAGGGCAGCCAGCAGGTCGGTGGCCGCCAGCTGGTGCCGTAGCAGGCCGGCGACCGCGACCAGCAGCTCGTCGCCCGCCTGGTGGCCGAGAGCGTCGTTGACCACTTTGAAGGCGTCGATGTCGAGCAGCAGAAGCGCCACGTCGGTGGTGGTGGTGCCGAGCGCCGCGGCCAGCCGTTCCCGTAGCAGGGCCCGGTTGGGCAGTCCGGTCAGCGGATCGTGGTAGGCCTGGTGACGCAGCCGCTCGGTGAGCCGTACCCGCTCGGTGACGTCCCGAACGGCGAACAACAGCCCGCGTACGTTCGGATCGTGCAGCAGGTTCTGCCCGCTGATCTCGACCGTGGCCGGCTGGTCGGCGTCCAGGACCGGGACCCGGCACTGCAGCGTCGCCGCCGCACCGGCCTCATCGAGCAACCGCGTAAGCCACCTGTCGGCCGCCGGCCGGTCCGCCGGGACGATCCAGGAGAGCAGCCGGTCACCGGGCAGCCCGTCGGCGAGGCCGAACACGTCCACCGCCGCCGGGCTCAGGTAGCTGACCGTGGTGTCCCGGCCGGTCAGCACGATCACGTCGCGCGACGACCGGACGACCGCCTCGAACCGGGCGGCGGTGCCGGCCTCGTACCGGCGGACCGCGACCAGCACCAGACGCAGCGCCAACGACGACAGCAGCAGGCCGGGGCCGTACTGGCCGAGCTGCACCTCGGCCAGCGTGCCGCCGGCGGCGAGCACGCCGGTGGTCATCGCCGCGAGGGTGAACCCGACCGAGAGCACCGCGGTGGGCAGGCCGCCGTAGAGCGCGCGCAGCGCGGTGCCGACGAACAGCACCCCACCGGCCGGTAGCGCCCCGACCGCCCAGATCACCACACCGACGGCGACGGCGGCGACCAGGTCGTGGGCGATCGTCGGCTGTTCCCGCCGGTACAGCCGCACGGCGAGTACCGCCAGGACGGCGACGGCGGGTAGCACCGGCCAGGACCGGTTCGGCTCGACCACCGGTGAGATGAGCCACTGTGGAATGACGGTGGCCAGGCAGGCCAGCAGAAAGGCCAGGAAAGCCCGGCGCACCACCGGCAGCAACGGTTGGTCCGCGCCGACCTTCACCCAGGAGCGCAGCGCGGTCAGCCACTGCCGGTGGCGTCCAAGGGCCATGTCCGCCAGACTACGGTCTGCGATCATGGCACGGGGGGACGACATTCCAGCGTTCGGTGTCCCTGGTGGACTATTCGGTGGATACCGCCGGCCGGGTCGCCGGTGGTACCCGCCGACGCGTCACAACAAGTTGGACCGGTGGAACCCGCCGTCGACCGGGATCATCGCCCCGGACAGGTATGACGAGTCCTCCGAGCACAGGAAGGCGATGGCCGCGGCGAACTCGTCGTACCCGCCGACCCGGCCCAGGTGTACCGCCCGGTCCAGATGCTGCTGGCGGTCCGGGGTCCGGTTGGGAAACGGCGCGTTGCCGACGACGATCCCGTTCGACGAGACGCCACGGGGTCCGTACTCCTTGGCGATCGAGGCGATCAGGGCGCTCATCCCCGCCTTCGCGGCGGCGTAGGCCGCACCGTTGACCTGACCGTTGGTGCCGGAGATCGAGCCGATGCCGACGATGTGCCCGCGCCCGGCGGCCAGCATGCCGGGCAGTACGGCCCGGGCGCAGAGGAACGCCGAGGTGAGGTTCAGGGCGAGGAAACCGCTCCAGTCCTCGACGCTGGCGTCGGCCACCGCCGCCCACGCGGCTCCGGGCAGTGCTCCACCGGCATTGTTGACCAGGATGTCGACCGGGCCGTACCGGTCGGCTACCTCGGCGACCAGGTCGGCCACCTGGTCGGCCGAGGTGACGTCGGCCCGGCCGGCGACCGCCCGGCCGGCCAGGTCGTCGGCGGCCGCCCGGGTCTGGGCGATGCCGTCGGGGTTGATGTCGTTGACGACCACCGTCGCGCCTTCGGCGGCGAACCGCAGCGCGGTGGCCCGGCCGATTCCCCGGCCGGCTCCGGTGACCAGAGCCACCTTTCCGGTGAACCTCCCGGGCATCGCGTCAGCCTTTCTGAAACAGGGGGTTGCGGGCGTTTTCGCTGATCACGACCATGGTGGCGAAGCGCCAGCCGACGTCGGGCTCACGTCGCATGCCGAACAGGTAGGCACCTTCGTGCTCACCCCGGCGAAACCGCAGGCCGTCGCCGCTGGTCGCGACGAGGCTGTACACGGCGGCGACCGAGGCGGTGCGGCCGTCGTCGGCGACCCGGATCACCGGAGGGTGGATGAGGTGACGCAGTTCGTAGGTGTTGATCACGTCGGCGGACGGCGGCCCGTCGGCGTCGCCGGAGCGCGGCAGCACCGGGCGGAAGTACAGCTCGCGGAGCTTCTCCTTGCCCTTGACGGTCTCGTTCAGGGTGCCGCGCAGCTGCCGCTCGAAGTCCTCGGTGTAGTACTCCAGCAGGTCGTCCCAGCGGCGCCGGTCGCACAGCCAGCCGTAGAGCATCACCAGGTCGGCGATCCGGCGGTGGTCCTCGGCGAGGGCCACCCGCTGCTCGACCGTGTCCGGGGTCCGCTCGGGCAGTTGGACCACGGCGATCAGTTCGTCGAGTTCGTCGTCAGTCATCGGGTCTCCACGTTTCAGGCAGGTAACAGGGTCTCGCTCAAAGTACCAAGCGCTTGTTAGGCTGGCAACGTGCGATCCGATGAACCGGCTCCGTTGCTCGCCGTCGAGAACCTCGCCACGAGCTTCTCGACGCCGCGCGGTGTGCTGCGCGCCGTCGACGGGGTCTCCTTCACCCTCGCGCCCAGCGAGGCGCTCGGCGTCGTCGGCGAATCCGGCTCCGGCAAGTCGGTGCTGGTCCGGACCGTCATGAACATCCTGCCCCGGCAGGCGCAGGTCGCGGCGGAAAGTCGGATCCTGTTCGAGGGCCACGAGGTACGCGACCGACGAGGCGCCGCCGCCCGACACTTCTGGGGCGCCGAGGTGGCCATGGTGTTCCAGGATCCGATGACGTCACTCAACCCGGTGCGCACCATCGGGCGGCAACTCACCGAGCCGATGCGTCACCACCTCGGGCTCAGCAGACGGACCGCCGACACCCGCGCCGCCGAACTGCTCGCCGAGGTCGGCATCAGCGAGCCGGTCCGACGGCTGAGGCAGTACCCGCACGAACTCTCCGGCGGCATGCGGCAACGCGTCATGATCGGCATCGCGCTGTCCTGCTCACCCAAGCTGCTCATCGCCGACGAGCCGACCACCGCGCTGGACGTGACCGTGCAGAAGGAGATCCTCGACCTGCTCGCCCGGCTGCGTACCGAACTGCGGATGGCGATGATCCTGATCAGCCACGACCTGGCCGTGGTGTCCGGCCGCACCGACCGGACCATGGTCATGTACGCCGGACGGGTGGCCGAGATCGGTCCGACCGCCGAGCTGTTCCGGCACACCCGGCACCCGTACACGGCGGCCCTGCTGCGCTCGACCCCCCGGATCGACCAGCCCAGCCACACCCCGCTGGAGGTGATCGCCGGCGGCGCCCCCGACCTGGTGCACCCACCGCCCGGCTGCCGCTTCGCCCCCCGCTGCCGGCAGGCCCGGCCCCGGTGTCAGCAGGAGGACCCGCGTCTGGTCGACGACCCCGGGCACCGGTACGCCTGTTTCTACCCGGTGGGCACCGCCGCCGGTGACCGGGCGCTCGCCGAAAACCTCGCCGCCGGCCGGACCGGGGCCGGGCTCGACCTCGGGCCGGTCAGCACCGACCAGTCCACCCTCGACGGGGCGGTGCAGTGATGGCCGGTACCGGCAAGGCACACCTGCGCGACACCGACGACGTGGTGCTGCGGGTCGAGGACCTGACCGTACGGTTCCCGGCCGGCCGGGGACGCAGCGTGCAGGCGGTCTCCGGAATCAGCCTCGACGCCCGGGTCCGGGAGACCGTCGGCCTGGTCGGTGAGTCGGGCTGCGGCAAGTCCACCACCGGCCGGGCGATCCTGCAGCTGCCCCCGCCGACCAGCGGATCGGTCCGGTTCGACGGCACCGAGTTGACGTCGCTGCGCGGCGAGCGGCTGCGCCGCACCCGCACCCGACTCCAGATGATCTTCCAGGACCCGATCTCGTCGCTCAACCCCCGCCGTACCGTCCGGGACATCGTCGCCGAAGGTCTGCGGATCTGGCACCGCGAGGGCGGTCCCGCCGCCCGTCGGCGGGTGGACGAGGTCCTCGACGCCGTCGGGCTGGACCCCCGGCTGGTCGGCGACCGACGACCGCACGAGCTCTCCGGCGGGCAGTGCCAGCGGGTCTGCATCGCCCGCGCGCTGGTGCTGGAACCGGCCGTGGTGCTCTGCGACGAACCGGTCAGCGCGCTGGACGTCTCGGTGCAGGCCCAGATCCTCAACCTGCTGGAGGAGATGAAACAGCGGTACGGCCTGACGCTGCTGTTCGTCGCCCACGATCTGGCGGTGGTGAAGCGGGTCAGCGACCGGATCGTGGTGATGTACCTGGGCAAGATCTGCGAGGTCGCATCGCCGGACGTGCTGTTCGCCCGTCCCGCCCACCCGTACACGGCGCTGCTGCTGCGCTCGATCCCGGAGCTGGACGACGGCTCCCCGGCACCGGCCCGCACCAGCGGCGAGCTGCCGTCGGCACTCGACCCGCCGAGCGGCTGCCGGTTCCGCACCCGGTGCCCCCGCGCGGCGGATGTCTGCGCCCGCACCGAGCCGCAGCTGCGCCAGACCGGCCCGGACCAGTACGTCGCCTGCCACTTCCCGCAGGACGCACCGGCCGACGGACCCACCGCCGGCCGGTCGCGGCCGTGACGGCCGGGTCAGTCCGCGGCGGCCGGCGCGACCAGCAACTCGTCGCGGCGCATCCAGTCCAGCACGTGTTCCCGACGGCTGATCAGCCAGCGGCCGTCGACCCGGACCAGTTCGTCGAGGTAGCGCAGACCCCGGGTGCGCATCCGGGGGCCGGTGGCCGGCCGGTCGATCAGGTGGGCCTGGGCGTAGGTCTGCGCCACCGCACGGTCGCCGGTCACCTCGGCGAAGTGGTTGCCGATGAAGTGCATCGACGCCCGCAGGTCGACGATCTCCAGGGGGAACCGGACCGGCGACCGGCCGGTGAAGAACGCCATGATCCGGTCGATCCCGCCGGCTACCCGTACTCCTTCGTAGATTCCCTCCACGTCATCGGTGAAGCAGCCACGCAGCCGGTCCCAGTCCCGGCTGTCGATCGCCATGAAGTACCGGTTCACCACGTCGGCGATGGCCAGCCGGTCGGCGGTCAGCGTTTCCATGACCCGATCTCCCGTTCTTGAGTCGACGGTGCCGCGCAACTGCGGCACCCAATCGAAAGGTGTGCATGATGCCCGGATACGCCGATGACCGAGCGGCCATCGTCGAGTTGCTGAACCGGTACGCGCAGTGCTGCGACCGGCGTGAGTTCGAGGCGGTCGGCGGCTGCTTCACCGACGACGCCCAGGCCGAGTACTCCGGCAAGCGGCTGCCGCGCGGGGTGCGCCACATCGTCGCGCACATGGCGCCGCTGGCCCGGCTGGCCGCCAGCCAGCACGTGGTCGGCTCGGCCACCGTCGAGGTCGACGGCGACTCGGCGGTCGCCAGCTCGTACACGGTGGCCCACCTGGTCCGGCCGGTGCCGGACGGGCACGAGGTGGTGCACCGGGGACTGCACTACGCCGACCGGCTGGTCCGCACCGGCGACGGCTGGCGAATCAGCGAACGGGTGCACCAGGTGCTCTGGAGCACCAGCTCGCCGACCACCTGGCCGGTGCCCCGGTTCACCACCGCCGCCCAGCCGGCCGACTGACCGGTCGCTGCAGGCGGATCCGGGGTTGCCGGCGGATCCGGGTGGGTCCGGCACTGCCGGACTCACCCGGACGCCGTCAGGTCGTCGAAAGCGTCCCCGAGGCGGTCGACCGCGGCCACCAGACCCGCCGGGCCCAGCATGCTGAACGACAGGCGCAGGTGCCGGGGGTAGCCGTCGGCCAGTGAGAACTCGTTACCCGGGACCACCGAGACGGCCCGGCGCATGGCGGCACGGGCCAGGGCCAACGCGTCGATCCCCGGGGTCTGGACGCCGGCCCAGACGAACATCCCGCCGTCCGGCATCTGGGTGGCCAGCCGACCGACCAGCTGGTCGGCCACCGCCCCGGTCAGGGCTTCGGCCCGCACCCGGTACAGGTCCCGCAGCCCGGCCAGGTGCCCGGCGAACCAGTCCGGATCGGCCAGCAGCTCGACGAGCAGCCGTTGGCTCAACGCGGCGGAGTTCAGATCGGTCGCCTGCTTGGCCACCGCCAGCGCCCGGTGCAGCCACCTCGGTGCGGCCAGGTAGCCGACCCGCAGCCCGGGTGCCACCAGCTTGGAGAAGCTGCCGAGGTAGACCACCTGCTCGGCGTCGTCGGCGGCGACCGGCGGCAGGTCCGCTCCGGCGAACCGCAGCTGGCCGTACGGGTCGTCCTCGACGACGAGGAAGCCGTACCGGGCCGCGAGCTGCGCCAGTCGGGTACGCCGTCGCGCGGTGAGGGTGCGTCCGCTCGGGTTGGAGAAGTTCGGCACCAGGTAGCACAGCTTCGGCCGCAACCCGGCCCGCAGCCGCCCGGCCAGCACCTCGGTGTCCATCCCGTCGTCGTCGACCGGCACCTCGACTATCCTCGGCTGGTATCCGGCCAACGCCCGCAGCGCCCCGACGTAGGCCGGCGACTCGACCACCGCCACGTCACCGGGGTCCAGCAGAACCTTGCCGATCAGGTCGAGCGCCTGCTGCGAACCGGTGGTGACCAGCAACCGCCCGGTCGGGTCGGGCAGCCGCAGCCGGCCGGCCAGGTCGGCACCGACCAGGTCGAGCAGGTCCGGGTCGCCCTCGGTGGCCGAGTACTGCAGGGCGGAGCCGGCGGAGCCGGCCAGCGCCCGCTCGGCCGCCGCGGCAACCGCCCGCGCCGGGAACGCCTCGGCCGGCGGCAGCCCGCCGCCGAGCGACAGCAACGCCGGCCCGGGTACGTCGCCGGCGGACGGCCGGGCCGCCGCCGCGACCAGCTCCCGCAGCTTCGACGGACGCATCCCGGCGGTACGGGCGGCGAACTCCGGTCGGGACGTCATCGCATTCCTTCCGTGGACGCTGGTCGACGTCACCCCATCGACCATCCGCCGTTGGCCCGGATCAACTGCCCGGTGACGAACCGGGCGGCGTCGGAGACCAGATAGAGCACCAGCAGCGCCTGGTCCTGCGGCTCCCCGACGATGTTCAGCGGCGAGCGGGCAGCCATGCCGGCCAGCCACTGGCTGCGCCGCTCCTCGTCGACGGTGCCGTCCGCGGCGGTGAAGTTGCGGGCGCTGAAATTGGTCAGGGTGGCACCGGGCGCGATCGCGTTGACCCGTACCCCTTTCGGGCCGAGCTCCAGGGCGAGGGTCCGGGTCATCCCGACGACGGCGAGTTTGCCGAGGTGGTACAGCCCATAGCCGGCGGCGGGCAGATCGGCGGCGGTCGACGAGATGTTGACGATGGCCCCGTGGCCCTGGCGCGTCATCACCGTCGCGGCGGCCTGGCAGCCGTACAGCACGCCCTTGACACTGATCGCGAACTCGGCGTCGAGGTCCGCGCCGGTGACCTCGGTCAGCTCGCGGACCAGGGACGGCACGCCGGCGATGTTGCACGCGACGTCGAGGCCGCCGTACCGGTCGACGGCGGCGGTGGCCAGGGCGTCCAGGTCGGCCCGACGGCTGACATCGGTGTACTGGAAGCTGGCCCGACCGCCGGCGGCGATGATGTCGGCGACGGTCGCCGCGCCGCGTTCGGCGTCGATGTCGGCGACCACCACGGCGGCGCCGGCGCGGGCGAGGGTCTGTGCGACCGCCTGGCCGATTCCGCTGCCGGCGCCGGTGACCGCGGCGACCCGGCCGTCCAGCCGGAACGCCGACTCGTCCATCCGCATGACGTACCTCCTGCTGCTCGGGTCGAGGGCGGCCCGGTCCCGGACGTTGCCGTCAGACCTGGGAGTCCCGGGGATCCCAGCGGGCCCGGGCACGTTCCCCGACGATGTTCAGGCTGAAGACGGTGAGGAACATGAACACCCCGGGGATCAGCGGTACGTGCGGGTGCCGGCGCAGCTCCCGCAGGCCACCCTCGGCGATCATGTTTCCCCAGGACGGGGCGGGCTGCTGCAGCCCGAGGCCGAGGAAGGCCAGCGATCCCTCCGCGACGATCAGCACGGCGGCGACGATGAAGGCGTAGGAGACCAGCGGCAGTGCCACGTTGGGCAGCAGTTCGCGGATCAGGATCCGGGTGTGCCGGGCGCCCATCGCCCGGCTGGCGGTGACGAACTCCCGTTGGGCGAACAGCAGCGTGTTGGCCCGGGCCAGCCGGATCATCGTCGGGATGCCGACCACGGCCAGGGCCAGACCGCTCTTCAGCACCGCCTCCGGCACGGTCCGGGGCGGGCCGAGCACCGCGGCGAAGGCGATCAGCAGGACAAGTGCGGGGATCACCAGGGCCGCGTCGGCGAAGACGCCGATCACCACGTCCACCCAGCCACGGAAGTAGCCGGCGACCATGCCGACCGCACCGCCGATCAGCAGGCTGGCCAGCACGGTGCAGCCGACGGTCAGCAGACTCACCCGGGCTCCGTAGATGGACCGGGCCAGCAGGTCGAGACCGAAGCCGTTGGTGCCCAGCGGGTTGGCCGAGAACAGGTCGGGGCGGGCGTAGCCGGCGATCCCGATTGTCTGGGTGGTGTCGTCGGCGTTGCCCAGCGGCAGCAGGTCGGCGAGCAGGGCGCAGCCGGTGAGGGCGACCAGCCAGCCGAGGCTGAGCCAGAAGGCGACATCGGTGCGACGGCGTCGGGTACGGCTGGGCTCAGGCATGCCGCCTCCGGATCCGTGGGTCCAGATAGCCGTACAGCACGTCGACGGTGAGGTTCAGCAGCAGGTAGATGACCGCGATCAGCAGTACGCCGCCCTGCACCAGCTTGTAGTCGTTGCTCTGCGCGGCGTTGATGATCACGTTGCCCACCCCGGGCAGGACGAAGACCGCCTCGACGATGATGGTGCCGCCGAGCAGCCGGCCGGCGCTCACCCCGGCCAGCGTGATCAGCGAGAACGACGAGGGGCGCAGCGCCTCCCGGAGCATGATGTGCCAGCCGGGCATGCCCTTGGCCTTCGCGGCCAGGATGAAGTCCTCCTGCAGGGTGGCGACCAGGTCGCCGCGCAGCAGCCGGGCGAAGACCGGGGCCTCGGCCAACGCCAGGGTGAGCGCGGGCAGGAAGGCGTGCCACAGGTTCTGGCCCAGACCGTCGTCGGACGGCCGGGACCACTGCCCCAGCGGGAACCAGTCCAGGTGGATGGCGAACACCAGCAGCAGAAGCAGGCCGACCAGGAACGGCGGCACCGAGATGACGCCGATGGTGCCGGCCGAGATCCACCGGTCGACCAGTCCGCCGGCCCGGTACGCCGACCACATCGCCAACGGGACGGCGATCAGCAGAGCCAGCACGATGGCCATCGCGGCGAGCTGCAGGTTCACCGGGAACGCCCGCAGCAGCCGGTCGGAGACGTCTTCGATCGGCGGGACCAGGTTCTGGCCGAGGTCGCCACGCAGCACACCGCCGAGCCATTCGAGGTAGCGCTGCACCGGCGGCTGGTCCAGCCCCATCTCGGTCCGGATCCGCTGGTAGTCGGCGGGCGTACCGGTGTTGCCGAGCACCTGCGCGGCGGGGTCGCCCGGCCCCATCTGGAGCAGGACGAACGTGCCCACACTGACCAGGAACAGCACCGGGACGAGCAGGGCCAGTTTGACGGCCACCGTCCGTAACATCAGTGCTCCTCCTCTCGTCGTCGCCGGCTCACACCAGCGGGGCCGGGCCGCCGTCGACCTCGATGGTCTGGCCGGTCAGGTACGACGCCGCGTCGCTGGCCAGCCACCGGATCGCCGCGGCGATCTCGGCAGGGTCGCCGATCCGGCCGAGGACCGCGATCCGGCCCATCGCGTCGATCTCGGCGGCGCTGCGGTTGCGCTCCATCAACGGGGTACGGACCGGTCCGGGTGCGACGCAGTTGACCCGGACCCCGGCAGGACCGTGGTCGATGGCCAGCGCCCGGGTCAGTCCGACGACCCCGGCCTTGGCGGCGCAGTACGCCGGGTTGGCCCGCATGCCGCGCAGTCCCGCCCCGGACGAGACGTTGACGATGGCCCCGCCGACCGCCGTCAGCTGCGGCAGCGCGGCCCGGCACATCAGGTAGACCGACGTAAGGTTGAGTGCCAGCCAGCGGTCCCACTCGGCGAGGTCGATGTCGATCACGGTACGGCCGGGCCGGCTGCCGCCGACCACGTTGATCAGCGCGTCCAGCCGCCCGTACCGGGTGGCGGCCGCGTCGACCGCCGCGGCAGCCCCGGCCTCGGTGGTCGCGTCGGCGACCACGGTCGTCACGCGGTCGCCGCCGCCCGGTTCAGCGCCGGCCAGGTCGGCGGCGGTCGCTGCCAGCCCGACCGCGTCGACGTCGGCCAGCACCAGCCGGTATCCGGCCTCGGCGAACGACCGTGCGGTGGCCGCCCCGATCCCGTGGGCGGCCGCGGTGATCAGGGCCACCGGGGGTGCCGGGGTGGTGCCGGCAGCGCCGGCACCACCCCGCCCGGTGACCCGCGCCGACGGGTCAGCGGCGTCGGTCGCGGATCGTCCGGTCATCCTCGCGTCGCCCTGCCGAGCAGCACCACGGTGTTGACGCTCTGCAGCACGTCGCCGACCTCGTCGGAGATCAGCACGACCTCCGGCTGGGCGGTCAGCGCGAGGAACGGCACGTCCTCGGCGTACGCCCGGGCGATGGTGCTGATCGCGGCCTTCACCTCGGCTTCGCTGCCGGCGCCCCGACCGGCGGCGATCGCCTCGTCGACGGTGGGGTTGACGTAGCCGGAGAAGTTGCCGCCGCCGGTGGTGACGTAGGTCGAGTTGAAGTCGCGGTTGAGGGCGAAGAACGGCTCGGCGTCGGAGATCGACGAGCCGAAGCAGGCCAGGTCGAAGTCCTTGCGCACGATGACCGCCGAGGTGTTCGCGGCGATCTCCTGCTGGTCGGTGAGGTCGACCTGCATACCGGCCGCCTCCAGCATGCCCTGTACCGCGGTCCCCCAGGTCGGCAGGCCGGTGTGGCAGCTGACCCGGATCCGTCCGTCCCAGCCGTCGGCCTTGGCCTGCTCGACCAGGTCGCGGGCCCGCTCGATGTCGTAGGCCGGTCCTTCGACACCGTCGTACCAACGGGAGTCCTCGGAGATCAGGGCGCTGGACATGAAGCCGGCGCCGCCGTACACCCGTTGTTTGAGCGTCTCCAGGTCGATGGCGGCGGCCACCGCCTGCCGGACCCGCTTGTCGGCGGTGGGTGCGGTGGACTCCAGTTCGGTGCCGTCCGGCTGGTCCTCGCACCGGGGTGCCGGCTCGCCTTCCTGGCAGGTGATCGGGAATCCGTTGTTCATGATCAGGGTGTCGTTGGCGGAGTACTGGACCCGGATGCCCTCGGCGCCGTCCGCCTCGGCGTCCGCGATCGCCCCGGCGTCACGCAGGAAGGCCAGGTCGACGCTGCCCGCACGGAACGCCTCGTAGGTCTGCGGCCCGTCACCGGCGTGGATGAACCGCACCCCGTCCAGCGGGACCTCGCCGCCCCAGTAGTCGGGGTTACGGGTGAGGGTCAGCGACTCGTCGGGGCGGAACTCGTCGAAGACGAACGGCCCGGCACCGGCATCCTGCGGGTTGGTACCGAACGCGTCGCCCTGGGCGGCCACCGCCGCCGGGTTGACCACCATGCCGGGGGTTCCGGCGAGGGCGAACGGGAAGTTGTTCCACGGGAAGGCGAGGGTGAACACCACTGTCAGGTCGTCGGGGGTGGCGTAGTCGGTGATCGGCGCGACCAGCGAGCTGGCGTTGGACCGTGCCTCGGTGTGCCGTTGCAGGTTCGCCACGACGGCCGCCGAGTCGTACGGCGCGCCGTCGCTGAAGGTGATCCCGGACCGCAGGGTGAGGGTCCACTGGGTGAAGTCGTCGTTGGGGGTCAGCGACTCGGCGGTCTGCGGCTCGAAGGCACCGCTGGCCGGGTCGTACCGCATGATCGTGTCGTAGAGCGCCGCGAGTTCCGCGCCGCCGGAGTTGCCGGTGCCGGCCACCTGGACCGGGTCGAGTGACTGGGTGGCGGACCAGGTGGCCATGGTGATCGTGCCGCCGGTCTCGTTGGTTTCGTTGTCGTCGCCGCACGCGGCGACGGTGGCGAGCAGCAGCCCGGCCACCGCGACGCGGGCGGACGCCCCGTTCCACTTGTATTTCCGACCAGTTGCCATCTGCTTCTCCTGGTAGCCGTGAAGCCCGAGGCTTTGTGAATGCCATGTAAACTAGCCGCGTACCGGCCACCAATCAAGCGCTCGCTTGGAGATTGTTACCCGAGCTCGACCTGGGGTGACCTGCTCGGCCACGACGCCCGTCGCACCAAGCGCTTGATTGACCCTGCTATGCTGGCGCCCGCCCGTTGCACCGCAGACCCGAAAGAGGCACCGTGGCAGAGTCGCTGGATCGACGACAGCAGATCATCGCCTGCGCGGCGGCCTTCTTCGCCAGTCGTGGCGTGGCCGCTACCACGGTCCGGCAGATCGCCGACGAGGTCGGCATCCTGTCCGGCAGCCTGTACCACCATTTCGACTCGAAGGAAGCGATCATCGAGGCGATCCTCGGCCCCTACCTGGAGGATCTGCGCCACCGGTACGCCGAGGTGCTGGCCGGGGAGAACGATCCGGCGACCCGGCTGCGCGAGCTGGTCCGCGCCTCGCTGGACACCGCCGCGGCGCATCCGCACGCCACCGAGATCTATCAGAACGACGTCAACTACCTGCGTGGGCTGGCCCGGTTCCACTACCTCAAGGACGTCGCCCGCGAGGTGCAGAACGCCTGGCTCGGGGTGATCGAAGCGGGCGTCAGCAGCGGAGCGTTCCGCCCCGACATCGACACCCGGGTGTTCTACCGCTTCATCCGCGACGCGGTCTGGCTGTCGGTCCGGTGGTTCCATCCGAGCCCCGACAATCCCACCAGCCGGCTCGCCGACCAGTGCACCGCGATCTTCCTCGACGGCCTGGCCGCGCGCCCGACCGATGTAGACGCGCCGGCCCAGGCGGCCCCGCCGACCCCACCAGCCGCAGTCGACGCGGTCGATGGGGCGGCGCCGGCACCGGCCGGCTGACCGGCCGGTAGCCGGCCGGCTCATCCGGCGGCCAACGAGCGCCCGCTCAGGTATCCGTACGTCATCCCGGCGGCGAGCGTCGCGCCGGCACCCGGATAGCCCGGTCCGAACGGGCTGGCCGCCACGTTCCCGCAGGCGTACAGTCCGTCGATCAGCCCACCGTCGACGTCCCGCACCTGGCCGTGCTCGTCGCAGAGCGGGCCGCCCTTGGTGCCCAGACAGCCCAGGTGCAGCCGTACCGCGTAGTAGGGACCGTCCCCGAGCGGACGCAGGTTGCGGTGCGGGCTCACGGCCGGATCGCCCCGGTACCGGTCGTACACCGTCGTACCCCGACCGAACTGCGGATCCCTGCCCTGCGCGGCGTGCCGGTTGAACTCGGCGACCTGGTCGGCCAACCCGTCCGGGTCGATGCCGACCGCACCGGCCAGCTCCGCCAAGGTCGGTGCCGTCGCCATCCACCCCGGGGTCGGCGCGTCCGGGGTCGCCGTGGCGACCGAGTACGACGACCGGAACCGGTCGTCGAACACCAGCCAGCAGGGCAGGTTGGCGTACTCGTAGCGGATCGGGTCGAACGTCGCCATCGCCTTGCCGAGGTCGTTGTAGTTCATCGCCTCGTTGGAGAACCGCCGGCCGTGCCGGTTGACGATGATCCCGCCGGGCAGCGCCCGAAGACCCGACGTGGGTCGGAACAGCGGCGCGCCGTCGTAGGTGTCGCCGGCCGCGTACACCATCGGCCCCCACCAGGCCTCGCTCATGTTGCCGAGCGCGGCGCCGACCTCCATCACCATGCGCAACCCGTCGCCGGCATTCGCCGGTGGACTGGCCGGTGCGTCCATCGGTACGCCGAGGAACTGCCCGACCATCGCCGGATCCCACTCGAACCCACCGGAGGCGAGCACCACACCCCGCTGCGCGAGGATCTCCACCTCGCCGTCGCCGGTGGCCACGGTGATCCCGTCGACCCGCCCGCCGGTACGCCGCAGCCGGACCGCCCGGGTGTCGGTGTGCACCGTGGCACCGAGCCGCAGGCAGCCGTACAGCAGCTCACCGACCAGGGCGGCGCCCATCCCGACCACGCCCTTCGCGGCGCGTTCGGCGATCAGCGCCCAGTCCCACCGGTCCAGGGTGTCCATCCCCCACTGGTCCAGTTCGAGCTTGGTCACCGGCACCGTCGAATGCGTCGGCCGCAGCTTGCCGCGCAGCTCACCGAGCACGGTCGCGTCGAACAGGTCGCTCTGCAGCGTACGTCCGCCCGGATGCGCCCCGGGCAGGTCCGGCTGGTAGTCCGGGTGCTCCAGGTTCGGGGTGAAGCGCAGGCCGGTACGAGCCACCACCAGGTCCAGCATCGGGTTGACCTGGTCGACGAAGGCCTCGATGACCCGGTCCGGGACCCGGTCCAGGGCGAGCCGTCGCAGGTAGGTGAGTGCGTCGTCGCGGCTGTCCGGCACGCCCGCATCGGCCAGCCAGCGGTTCGCCGGCGCCCAGATGGAGCCGCCGGAGACCACGGTGGTGCCGCCGATCACCGGCGCCTTCTCCAGGATGGTGACCTGCAGGCCGGCTGCGGCGGCGGTCAACGCCGCGGTCAATCCGGCGGCGCCGGTGCCGACCACCACCACATCGGTACGGCGTGGCAACTCGTGCATGGCTCGTCTGCTCCCCTCGTCAGGCGCTGGCCCGCCGGGCTTCGAGTGCCTGGCGGATGTTGCGCAGGAAGTCCTCGGCGGTCGGCTCCACCATCGGCCCCATCAACAGCTCGACCATCGGGGCCATCGGCCCGCCCGGGGTGAGCTGCAGATGGAAACGCAGCCGGGACCGGCCTGTCCGGGGCGATGTCGGCGGGCCCGACTCCCGGTCGACCGCAGCGGCCTCGGTGGCAGCGGCCGGCGGGCCGTCCGCTGCCACCGGACCGGCCGGCGGGTGGGTCGCCCGGCGGCGGTTCAACCAGCGCAGCAGGCGGCCGGCCACGGCGAACCTGATCCGGCGCAGCAGTCCGGGACGGGTCTGCTCGTCGCCGCGCGCGGGCCGTCGCTGCTCTCCCGAGGTTGGGGAACCGTTGGCCGGGGAACCGTCAGCTTGGGAAGCGTCGGCCGGGCCGGCCGCGGTGGCGCCGCCCGGTGCCGACGTCGGCACGTCGAGCGGCTCGATGTCGAAGCTGCCCTGCCCGGTGATCCGTTCGGTCAGCCCGGTGATGGTGAACTCCGCCCGCCGGCCCGGCTCCCAGACGGTGATGTCGGCCTGCAGGTCCACCTCACGGGCGAGGACCCCGACGTCACCGCGCAGCGTCCAGATCGACCGCCGGTCGTCGACCAGGTCCAGCTTCTGAAAACCGACCAGGAAGTGCGCCCAGTTCGGGATCACCTCGACGAACGACCACACCTCGTCGACGCCGACGTCGATGTCCAGGGTGTAGCTCGCCTCAATCATGGTCGGGCCGGCCCGGCAGGATGGAGATCGGCTGCTGCCGCATGCTCCAGGTGAACTCGATGTCGATCGCGCCGGCCGGACACTCCACCCGGCAGACGTCGCAGTAGCTGCACTCGTCCGGGTAGCGGACCATTTCCGCCACGCCTCGGTCGATGTGCAGGATGTCGCCCGGACAGACGTCCTGGCAGATCCCGCAGAGCGTACAGAGGTTCTCATTGATCCGTGGTGCCATGCCTATCCCACCTTTCCGGCGAGCCGTGCTCCCCGCTCACCGACCAGTTCCACGACCGACCGGTTCTCCAGTTGCGCCGCACGCCAGGACGGGGTCGGCACGGTGTGCTCCAGCACCGGTTGCTCGCCGTCGTGGCCGGCCAGGATCGACACGCCGAGCCACCGCTGGTCGTCGGCGCCGGGCCGGTCGGTGCGGTAATGGCCCATCAGGAAGCTGAACCGGCTCTCGTCGCGCTCCAGCGCGACGGCGGTCATCATCTCGTCGAACAGCCGCAGGTCGAACGCCTCATGGGCGCGCATCAGCTCGTGGCCGTTGCCGGCGTGGACCTCGCCGGCCGCCGCCGCGTATCCGCGCAGGTACTCGGCGGCCTGCCGCAGCCCGATCTCGTTGCGGTCCATCCCGACGTACTTGGTCATCAGGTCCTGCAGCTGGTGCTCGTACTCGCGCCAGCCGATCCCGCTGGTCCGGTTCAGCGGTGCCAGGGTCCGCCGACGTTCGGCGGCCACCGCCGAGGCGTCCAGTACCGGCGCGGCGGCGGACCGGGCGAACTCGGCGGCGGTCCGGCCGATGACGTACCCGCTGGCCAGCGAGCCGGCCAGGGCGTACGCCGGGGTGGCCAGGTCACCGGCGGCGAACAGGCCGGGGACCCGGGTCTGCCCGTCCGCGCCGACCACCACGCCCTTGGGCGACCCGGTGGCCGACCAGGCGCCGTTGAACAGCTCGAACTCGACCGGGTGCCGGGAAAGGTCGATGCCGGACTGCTCCAGGAACTCCAGGAACAGCGGGGCGTCGTAGGAGATGTAGTCGCTGATCGCGGCGATCTCGGCGGGCGGCAGGTGGGTGCAGTCGATGTACACCGGCCCACGGCCGGCGAGCACCTCACCGGCCGCCTTGCCGACGATGCCGAACCCGAACCGCCGCTCCCCCTCGACGTCCGGCAGGTCGGCGATCAGCTGACCGTTGCCGTTGACCAGCCGGCCGCCGGCCTCCAGCAGGTTGCCCATCGCGCCGGTGGCGAAGCCACGCGGGAAGAGGAAGGTCCCGAGGAACTCGATGTTGGCGGCCACCGCGCCGGCCCGGGCGGCCAGGGCGAACCCGGTGGTGGCGTGGTAGGGCCGGTGGTAGGTGTGGAACGCGTCGCGCCGGGGCGAGTTGAAGATGACCCGTTCGGCGTTGCCGGTGGCGACGATCACCGCGCCGGCGCGGAAGGTCAGGAACTCACAGGACCGGATGTCGAAGCCGGTGGCGCCGACCGCGCGGCCGGTGTCGTCGAGCTGCACGCTGGTGGCGTGCACGCCGCCGATGATCCGGACCCGGTCGGTGGCCGCCGCCCGCTCGGCGAGCCGGGGCTTGATGTCGGCGCCGTCGAACTTGAGCACGATCGGCCCGGGCGTCCACATCCGGCCGACCCGCTCGTAGTCGCCGTCGGCGTTGCGCAGCGGCACCCCGGACTCCTCCAGGAACCGGCAGACCGCCGGCAGCGGGTCGATGCCCAGCGGCCGGGCCACCTCCATGTCGACCAGCCCGAGGGCAATGTCGCAGTACCAGTCGGCGAAGACCTCCGGGGTGTCCCAGGGCTCGCCCAGATCCAGGTAGGTGGTGAGGAAGGCCAGTCCCCGGCCGGCGTCGCCGGAGCGCCGTACCGACCTGGTCTTGTCGACCAGGACCACCGAGGCGCCCGCCTCGGCGGCCCGCACGGCCGCCACGCAGCCGGCGATTCCCCCACCGATGACGAGTACGTCGGACTCGATCACGTTGCCGTCCACCGGTGCCTCCCTCCTATCGTCGGTGACTCGCCGTAACCGGCGGCCACCAGAAATCGATCATGTCATCGTGCCTGGTCAGCGGGGTCCGACGAGCGGACCGGGTCATATCCACGGCGGCGGTGGCGCGACCACGGCACCGGCCGGCCGGACCGTCAAACGGTCCGCCGGCACTCGCCCGATCAGCCAGCCGAGCAGCTGCCAACCGGCTCCGGACAGCTCCACCGGCCGGACCGGTGCGGTATCACCGGACCCGGCCGTACCGGCCGTCGCCACGCTTCCCATGCCGGCGGTCGGCACGCTTCCCGTACCGCTGGTCGGCACGCTTCCCGTACCGGTCCGCCAGACCCGTGGCCGGTCAATCGCCCGCAGCTCGACCGCCGGGCCGGTGCCACGACCGGTGAAGGTGGCGGTCACCTCGTCGAGCAGCGCGTCGGTGAGCGGACCGGGCAGATCGGCCAGGGTGCCGCCGAGGTCGAGGTCGGCCTGGTGCACCCAGACCTCCCGGACCCGCAGCCAGAGCACCTGATCGGCGGGGACCTCGCGGCCCTGGCCGGTACGGACGGTGGCCGACCAGGCGTCGTCGGGCATCGCCCGGACCGCGTGGGCGAGCCGACCCGCCGCGCCGGCCAGATCGGCGCGCAGCTCGCTGGCGCCGCGCCCGGCGCCGGCGTCGATGTCCGCGCCGCGCTTGGCGGCGCTGGCGTACATCGGGGTGACCACCCCGGTCCGTGCCCAGGTCAACAGGTTCACCAGGGCGTCGGCGTTGCGGGCCAGGTGGGTGACCAGGTGGGCACGGGTCCAGCCGGGCAGCCGGCTCGGTGCCGCCGCGTCGGCGTCGGTGAGCTGGTCGACCAGTTCCCGGCACCGCTGTTCCCCGGCGGTCAGCCAGCCGCTGACAGCGTCGGCCCCCGCGCCGGTCACGGTCGCTCCGCCCGGCAGGTGTTGCGGCACTCGCCGACCCCACCGATCCGGGTGACCAGCACGTCACCGTCGGCCAGGTACCGGGGTGGTTTACGGGCGTGGCCCACTCCGCCGGGCGTCCCGGTGGCGATCACGTCGCCGGGACGCAGGGTGCAGATGGTGGACAGGTACGCCACCAGCCGGGGCGGGTCGAAGACCAGCTCGGTGCTGTCGGAACTCTGTACCACCTCGCCGTTGACCAGGCATTCGACGCTGAGCCCGGCGTCGAGGTCGAGTTCGTCCGGGGTGACCAGGCTGGGTCCGAGCGGGGTGGTCGCCTCGAAGGTCTTGCCGGCCAGCCACTGCGGGGTGCGGTACTGCCAGTCCCGGGCGGTGACGTCGTTGAGCACGGTGTAGCCGGCGATCGCGGCGGCGGCCTGATCGGGGTCGGCGTGCCGGACCGTGGTGCCGACGACGACCGCGAGTTCGGCCTCCCAGTCCATCGCGGTCGAGGCGGCCGGCAGTACGACCGGGTCGGTGGCCCCGATCAGCGCCGGCGGGTACTTGGCGAAGATCGTCGGGTGTTCCGGGAGCTGGCGGCCCATCTCCAGGATGTGCCGGCGGTAGTTCAGCCCGACGCAGATGATCTTCTCCGGTCGGCTGACCAGCGGAGCGTGGTCGAGTCCGTCGACCGGATGCCGGGTGCCGTCGGCGGTGGCGGCGCGCTGCGCCCAACCGGGGTCGGTGAGCAGCTCGCCGAGGTCGGCGGCACCGACCTCGACCGCCGCGTCGGCGTCGACCCGGACCGCGGCGGTCCGGTCGCCGGTACGGATGGTGGCCAGCCTCATGCCGGGTCACCCACCTGGTGCCGGTCCAGGTGCAGCGCCTGGTAGCTGGGTGCGTCGCTGAACCGGAACAGGTCAGCGCCGTCCGGTGACCGCAGGCTCACCGGGCACCAGGACGGTACGGCCAACAGATCGCCGGTGCCGACCTGGTGTTCCCGGCCGTCGAGCAGCACGGTGGCCTGCCCGCTGAAGACCTGCCACACCGAGGAGCCGACCTCCCGGCGGGTCGCCGTGGCGGCACCGGCGGCCAGCCGGTGCATCTCCAGGCGCAGCGTCGCCAGGGCGTCGCGGCCGGTGGTCGGGTTGACGAACCGTACCGCCGCGTGGCCGGGCTCGACGAGCGCCGGATGCCCTTCGTCGGCGAGCTCCAGCTGCGCGGTGAGCGCGGCGTCGGTGTGCGTCCAGCGGTACGCCGGCAGCGGCGAGTGGACGGTGTCCGCCTCGGCCGACAGCGGGCGCAGCCCGGGGTGGGCCCAGAGCCGTTCGCCCCGCGAGGCGGCCGGGGTCGACGTGTCGGTGAGCTGGTCCGGGCCGAACTCGAAGAACCCGGCGTCGAGTTGGGCGTTCAGCGGAATGTCGAGTCCGTCCAGCCAGACCATCGCGGTGTCGGCGGTGTTGTGGTGTTCGTGCCAGGCCCAGCCCGGGGTCAGCAGCAGGTCGCCCCGGCGCATGGCGACCGGGTCGCCGTCCACGACCGTCCAGACGCCTTCCCCGTCGAGCACGAAGCGGAACGCGTTCTGGCTGTGCCGGTGGGCCGGGGCGACCTCGCGGGGCCCCAGGTACTGCACCGCCGCCCAGAGGGTCGCGGTGGCGAACGGGTCGCCGGGCAGGCCGGGGTTGGCCAGGGCGATGGCCCGTCGTTCGCCGCCACGGCCGACCGGAACGAGGTCGCCGGCGCGGGCCGCGAGCGGCAGCAGCCGGTCCCACGGCCAGACGTGGGGCACCGCCCGGGGCGTCGGGGCGACCGGCATCAGCCCGTCCCGTACGGTCCACAGCGGTTTGAGTCCAGCGGTGTCGAAGTCGGTGTAGAGCTGCTGCAGAGCGCGGTCCTGCACCGTGCCGGCAGCGGCCTCGGAGTCCAGGTCAACCATGTCGCCAGGTTAGGAACCTTCTTTACGACGGAATGATCACGTGGTCATAATTCTCTGGTGCAGAACGCCGTGCCGTACCCCATCGAGTCCGTCGACAACGCCCTGCGCCTGATCCTGCTGCTGCGGGAGCGGTCCCGGCTCGGGGTGGCCGAGGCCGCCCGCCACCTCGGGGTGGCGCCGTCCACCGCGCACCGGCTGCTCGGCATGTTGAAGCACCACGGCTTCGCCGTCCAGGACGGCCGCCGGGCGTACCTGCCCGGACCGGTCTTCGCCGACCTGGGGCTGCTCGCCGGCCGGTCCGGCCCGGACCTGCGGACCGTGGTGCGGCCGCATCTGGAGCGGCTCAGCGGCGAACTGCAGGAGACGGTGCACCTGGCGGTGCTGCAGGGCACCGCGGTCCGGTTCCTCGACGGGGTGGAGGCCACCCACGGTCTGCGCGTCGGTTCCCGGGCCGGGATGTCGATGCCGGCGCACTGCACCTCGGGCGGCAAGGTGCTGCTCGCCCAGCTCAGCCCGGCGGAGTTGGAGGTGCTCTATCCCCGAGGGCTGCCGGCGGTGTACGGCCCTGCGGTCGAGGATCTGGCCACCCTGCGCCGCCAGTTGACCACCGCACGTCGCCTCGGCTACGCGGTGAACCGCGAGGAGAGCGAGCGGGGCATCACCGGGATCGGGGTCTGCCTGCGCGACTCGACGGGGCGGGTACGCGGCGCGTTGGCGGCCGGGATGCCCACCGCGCGCTGCCCGAACACCCGGATTCCCGAGGTCGCGGCGGCGCTGCGGACCGCCGCCGGGCTGATCGCCGCCGAGCTGGGCGGGAGCTGACCTTCGGCATCGGGCGGCAACATCGGCGCAACGTGCCGTTGACGAAGCAAGCGCTTTGTTGGTAGCTTCCTCGCCTACTCTCGCCGGCGCCGTGCCGTGCCGCACCGCTGGTAGAGCAACTGCCGCCTACCGAAGGTGGGACCGAAAAGTGAGATCCCTGCACCGCACACTCGCGCCGATGCTGGCGTTGTCCCTGCTGCCGCTCGCCGCTTGCAGCACCAGTTCCGACACCGACTCCGACACCACCGACGACAACGCCACCGCCGCGCCCGGCTGCCCGCCGGCGACGTCCAGCACGGTGGCCCACGACCCGACCGCGATCCTCAAGTACGGCAGCGTGCCGGCCAGCTCGCTCGACCCGATCCGGATGGTCGAGGCCAACGAGATCACCGTGCTGCAGACGATCTTCGACCCGCTGGTCAAGCTCGACGCCAACGACCTGCCCATCCCTGGCCTGGCCACCGAGTGGAGCGTCGTCGACGACGGGGTCATGGAGTTCAAACTCCGCGACGGCGTCGTCTTCTCCGACGGCACCCCGTTCGACGCCGAAGCGGTGCGCTTCAACATCGACCGGGCGATGAACGACGAGGAGTCGAACATCAAGGGCGACCTGGCCAACGTCCAGGCCGTCGAGGTGGTCGACGAGCACACCGTACGGTTCGAGCTGGATCCGCCGAACCCGGCTGCCTTCCCGATCGTCCTGTCCGACCGGCCCGGGCTGATGGCCTCACCCACTGCGGTACAGGCCGCCGGCTCCTCCACCGCGTTCAGCGACGCGCCGGTCGGTGCCGGCCCGTACGCTGTCGAAGGCCCCTGGTACGCCCGGGAGAAGGTCAGCGTCCGGGCCTGGGACGGCTACTGGAACGCGCAGGAGCGGCTGCTCGGCGGGATCGACTTCATCGAGACCTCCACCGACGCCAGCCTCGGCGCGCTGCAGGCCGGCGACCTGGACGTGCAGTACATCGAGGACGACAAGGTCGCCGCGGCCTGCGCCGACGACCGGCTGCGGGTGATGTCCTCGTCGACCAACGAGGTCCGCGCGTTGCTGATCAACCAGGCGATGGAGCCGTTCGACGATGTGCGGGTCCGGCAGGCCCTGCAGTACGCCCTGAACCGCGAGGCGATCACCGAGGCGCTGACCGACGGCCGGTCCGAGGCGGCGACCCAGTGGTTCCCGGAGGGATCGGTGCCGTACTCACCCGAGCTGGCCGACGCCTACCCGTACGACCCGGATCGGGCCCGGGAGCTGCTGGCCGAGGCCGGCTACCCGGACGGGGTCACCTTCACCGCCGAGATCGGCGGCACCTTCACCGCGTACGTCCGGATGGGTGAGCTGGTGCAGGCGCAGCTGGAGCAGGCCGGGTTCACCATGGACCTGCAGCTGATCGACCCGGCGCAGATGCTGGCCCGACTGTACGGCACCGCCGACTCGCCGCCGCAGATCGCGGCCGCGCCGCTGGCCATGGCACCGGCCCGGTCACCGTCCAGCCGGTTCCGGGAACGGTTCTTCGAGGACGGCCGGTACAACCCGTCCGGCGAGACCATCCCCGGCCTGCGGGACCTGGTCGTCCAGGCGGACGCCGCCGTCGACCCCGACGAGCGGGCCGACCTGCTGCGCCAGGCGGCCACCCTGGTCTCCGAGGAGGCCGCCGCCGGAGTGCCGCTGTTCTTCGTCGCCGGGCACACCGCGATGGGTGCCCACGTCGGTGGGGGGCAACGCGGCTCCACCCGCTCGAACATGATCTTCGACGGGTTGTACATCACCGAGGGCCGGGTGCCGGTCGGCTGACCACCCGGACCGCCCCGCGCGGGCGGACGCACACTGCGGCGCCGCAGGATCCGTCCGACGGATCCTGCGGCGCCGCGGGTGTGCCGGCGGCACGGATGCGTGCGGGGCCGAGACGGGCGGCCGGTCAGGCCAGCGCGCCGCCGTCGGCGCGCAGCACGCTGCCGGCGACGAACGACGCGTCCGGCGAGGCCAGGAACGCGATGGTACGGGCGATCTCGGCCGGTTCGGCCCGCCGACCGGTCGGCCGCGTCGGGGCCGGGCCGGTGGCCGCACCGCAGGTCGACGCGACGTCGCCAGCGCTCAGCGCGGCCCGCATCCCGTCGGCCAGCCGGGTCCGCACCGCGCCGGGGCAGAGGACGTTGATCCGTACGCCGGCCGGGCCGTACTCGGCTGCCAGCGAGCGCATCAGCGCGATCAGCCCGCCCTTGGACGCCGCGTACACCGCACTGCCGGACCAGCCGCGCAGCCCGGCCACCGAGGAGACCGCCACGACGGTGCCACCGGTGGCCACCAGGTGCGGCATCGCGGCCTGGGCCAGCAGGAACGGTGCCCGCAGGTTGACGTCGAGCACCCGGTCCCAGTCGGCGACGGTGACCGCGTCGGACGGTCCGGCCTGACCCACCCCGGCGACCAGGGCGAGCACGTCGATCCGGCCGTACCGGCGCAGGCAGGTCTCGACGACGGTGGCCGCCGCCGCAGGCCCGGCCAGGTCGGCGGTGAGCGTCCCGACCCGGCCACCAGCGGCTCCCACCTGCTCGCGCAGCGCGGCCAGGCCGTCGGGGTCGACGTCCACCCCGAGTACGGTGTCGCCGAGCGCGGCGAGGTGCTCGGCGGTGGCCCGGCCGATGCCGGCGGCGGCCCCGGTGACCACCGCGACCCGTGGCTCAGCCATTCAGCACCGCCCGCAGCACGGCGAACGCCTGCGCGGTCGCTGTCCGGCCGGTGTCCAGCAGGTGCCACTGGGTGAAGAAGCCATGCGCCACCCCGGGATGGCTGGCCAGGGTCACCGAGACCCCGGCGGCACGCAGCCGGGCGGCGTACGCCTCGTTCTCGCTGCGCAGCGGGCAGTGCTCGGCGGTGACCAGGTAGGTCGGCGGCAGGCCGGCCAGGTCGCCGGCGCGCAGCGGGCAGGCCGCCGGCTGGTCCGGGTCGGCGTCGCCCAGGTACTGGTGCCAGTACCAGCGCAGGTGGTCGACGGTTACCGCGTACCCGTGACCGTTGCGGCGGTAGGAATCGGTGTCGAACCGGTGGTCGAGCATCGGGTAGACCAGCAACTGGTACGCCAGGGCCGGGCCGCCGCGTGCGACGGCGAGCTGGGCGGTGACCGCGGCGAGGTTCCCGCCGGCGCTGTCACCGGCCACCGCGATGCGCGCCGGGTCGACACCCAGCGCGGCGGCGTTGCCGGCGGTCCAGGCGGTCGCGGCGTAGGCGTCCTCGGCGGCGGCCGGGAACCGGTGCTCGGGGGCGAGCCGGTAGTCGACCGACACCACCACCGCTCCGCTGTCCCGGGCCATCAGCCGGCACAGCCCGTCGTGGGTGTCCAGCGAGCAGAACGTGAAGCCGCCGCCGTGGCAGAACACCACCGCCGGCTGCGGCCGCCCGGTCGGCGCCGGGTGGTAGACCCGTACCCGTGGACCAGCCGGACCGGCGCGGTGCTCGGCGATCCGGTGCACCGGCGGGCCGGCCGGCGGGTCACCCGGGCGGGTGGCGAGGATCCGCCGCGCCTCGGCGGCGTCGTGCACCTCGGTGCCGAGCGCCGGCATCCGCCGGGCGGCCGCCGCCACCACGGCGGCGGACTGCGGATCGAGTGCCATGGGTCAGACCACCGGGTCGCTGACCGGGTACGGGTCGGGTGCCGGGTCGTCGAAGCGCAGGCCCGGGTAGCCGGCCGCGGCGATCTCGTCGCACCGCCGCCGGTAGCGGTCCAGCCCGCCGACGTACGGCAGGAAGACCCGGGGTTTGCCGGGCACGTTCGCGCCGATGAACCACGAGTCGGCCTGCGGGTAGAGGGTGGCCTCGGCGAGGTCGGCGACGTGCGCCACCCACGCGTCCTGGTGGCACGGGTCGGCCTCCACCTGGGTCACTCCCCGGTCGCGCAGGTGCCCGAGCAGGTCGGCGAGCCATTCGACATGCTGCTCGATCGCCATGATCACGTTGACCAGGACCGACGGGCTGCCCGGCCCGGTGACGGTGAACATGTTCGGAAAACCGGCCACGGCCAGCCCGAGGTAGCTGCGCGGCCCGTCGGCCCACACCTGGCGCAGCGACCGCCCGCCCCGGCCCCGGATGTCGATGCGGGTCAGCGCTCCGGTCATCGCGTCGTAGCCGGTGGCGAAGACGACCGCGTCGGCCGGGTACTCCCGGCGGTTGGTCCGCACGCCATCCGGGGTCAGTTCGACGATCGGCTCGGACCGTACGTCGACCAGGGTGACGTCGTCCCGGTTGAAGGTCTCGAAGTATCCGGTGTCGCGGCAGATTCGCTTCGTCCCGATCGGGTGGCCCTGCGGGCAGAGCAGTTCGGCGGTGACCGGGTCGGTCACCGTGGCCCGGATCTTCTCCCGGACGAAGTCGGCCACCGCACGGTTGGCGTCGGCGTCGGTCAGCACGTCGGTGAACGCGGTCAGGAAGGACACCTCACCGTCGCGCCAGCGCTGTTCCAGCTCGGCCCGGCGGACCTGCTCGGGGACCTGGAGCACCCCCTTGCCGGTCCGCCGGTGCAGCGCCCGCGGATTCTCCCGCATCATCGCCCGGATCTGCGGGTATCTGGCCTTGACGTCGGCCTGTTCGCCGGGCAGCAGCGGCCGGTTGCGGGCCGGCAGGCTGAAGTTGGCGGTCCGTTGGAAGACCGTCAGGTGTGCCGCCTGCTCGGCGATCGGCGGGATCACCTGGATGCCCGACGAACCGGTGCCGACGACCGCGACCCGCTGGTCGGTGAAGTCGACCTCGTGGTGCGGCCACTGTCCGGTGTGGTAGATCGGGCCGGTGAAGTCGTGCTGGCCGGGCCAGTCCGGGGTCCGGGCGGCGGACAGGCATCCGACGGCGGTGATCAGGAACCGGCCGACGAAGGTACGCCCGCCATCGGCGCGCAGCCGCCACAGTCCAGCCTGTTCGTCGAAGTCGGCGGTCCGGATCCGGGTGTCGAAGGTGATGTTACGGCGCAGGCCGAACCGGTCGGCGACGTGTTCGGCGTACCGCAGGATCTCCGGCTGGGCGGCGAACCGCTCGGTCCATTCCCACTCCTGTTGCAGCGGCTCGGAGAACGAGTAGGAGTACTCCAGGCTCGCCACGTCGCAGCGGGCACCGGGGTACCGGTTCCAGTACCAGGTGCCGCCGACGCCACCGGCCGCCTCGACCGCGTGCACGGTGAAGCCGAGCGTGCGCAGCTTGTGGATCAGGTACATGCCGGCGAACCCGGCCCCGACGACCAGCACGTCGTACCGGTCCGCCGTACCGGCGGGGTCGTCGACCGCGGTGTCCGTCGTCATCCCGGCCGACGCTAGCCAACCGAGCGCTTGCTCGTCAACGCGTTCCCCGTGCCGATATACGGGCGGCCGGACGGACACCCGGGCACCGGTCGACATCGCTCGGCGCCGCCGAGCGTTGACGAACAAGCGCTCGTTAGGTACCTTGCCCGGACAGTCAGATGCTGGTCAGCCAGCGTTCCGGCGGCCAAAGGATCACCCACGAATGGTCACCCTCGTCCTCCGGCGCCTCCTGTCGGCGATCCCGCTCCTGCTGATCGTCTCGCTGGGCGCGTTCTCCCTGGTCGCGTTGCTCCCCGGCGACCAGGCGATGGCGATCGCCGGCGAACACGCCACCCCGGAGCAGCTGGCCGCACTGCGTCAACAGCTACGCCTCGACGATCCCTTCCTGGTCCGCTACGCGCACTGGCTCGGCGGCATCCTGCAGGGCGACCTGGGCGACTCGCTGGTCACCGGCCGGGCGATCAGCGACGAGATCCTGCGCCGCGCACCGCTGACCGCGAGCATCGCCCTGGGCACCCTCCTCGTCGTGCTGCTGATCGGCGTACCGACCGGCATCCTGCAGGGCGTCTACGCCGGCCGCGCCGTCGACCGGCTCGGCCTGCTCGGCAGCGCCGCCGGCCTGGCCGTCCCGAACTTCTGGCTGGCGACCATGCTGATCACCATCTTCGCGGTGCAGCTGCGCTGGCTGCCGGCCACCGGCTACACCCCGCTCAGCGAGGGCGTGCTGCCCTGGGCTCAGCACCTGATCATGCCGTCGATCACCCTCGGCGTGTTCACCGCCGCCGAGATGGCCCGCCAACTACGCACCGGCTTCCTCCACGCGTACTCCCAGCCCTACATCCGTACCGCCTGGTCCAAGGGGTTGCCGGCGCGCACCGTCATCGGCAAACACGCGCTCAAGAACGCGGCGGCGCCGGCGATCACCGTGCTCGGCATCCGGCTCGGGCACCTGCTGTCCGGCGCGGTGATCGTCGAATCCATCTTCGGCATGCCAGGGCTCGGCAAGTTCGCCATCGACGCCATCCTCAACCGGGACTTCACCGTCGTACAGGCCGTCGTCCTGGTCTCCGCGGTGGTCGTGCTCACCGCGAACCTGCTCGTCGACATCGCCTACGGACTCCTCAACCCGAAGGTGCGGATCTCATGAGCCGACCAGTGCGCACCGACGACGCCGCGTCCACCGCCGCGCCCGACGACACCGCCGGGCCCGGCACCGGGCCGGAGCCGGACGGGCTCGACCGCCGCGACCGCGGGGACACCCTCGTCGCCCGGATCCGCAGCCAGCCGATGACCATGGTCGCCCTCGGCTACCTGGTGCTGCTCAGCCTGTTGGCGGTCGCCGCACCGCTGGTCAGCCCGTACGACCCGTACGCCACCGACTTCCGGGCGATCCTCGACCCGCCGTCGGCCGCGCACTGGCTCGGCACCGACGACCTCGGTCGGGACATGCTCAGCCGGCTGCTGTACGCCTCCCGGTCCTCACTGCTGGCCTGTCTGCAGGCCGTCGGACTCGGCCTGCTCGGCGGGGTCCTGCTCGGGGTGACCGCCGGCTACTTCGGCGGCTGGGTGGACCGGCTGGTGATGACGCTGATCGACGCCGTGCTCAGCGTCCCCGGCCTGCTGCTGGCGATGTCCATCGTCGGCGTGCTCGGGCCCGGGTTGCGCAACGCCATGTTCGCCCTCGCGGTCATCTTCGTGCCGATCTTCGCCCGGCTGAGCCGGATCCAGGCACTGGCGGTACGCGAGGAGACCTACCTGGAGGCGGCCCGCTCGATCGGAGTCTCCCACCTACGGTCGGTGCTGCGGCACGTGCTGCCCAACATCGCCGGTCCGCTGGTCGTCCAGGTCTTCATCACGATGGCCGTGGCGATCGTCGCCGAAGGCGCGATGAGCTACCTCGGGCTCAGCATCCAGCCGCCGGAGGCGAGCTGGGGCAACCTGCTGCAACGGGCGTTCTCGTCGGTCGCCTCGGCCCCCTGGTTGATCTTCATCCCCGGCCTCACCATCACCCTGACGGTCGTCGCCTTCCAGGTGCTCGGCGACGGACTCAGCCAGGCCCTGTCCGGCGGGCACCAGCAGAAAGCGGGCAACCGATGACCGTCGCGAGCACCACGACCCGACCACTACTGGAGGTCGACGGCCTGACCGTCAGCGTCGGGTCCGGACGTGACCCGGTGCACCTGGTCGAGCAGGTCGATCTGAGCGTCGCCGCCGGCGAGACCCTCGGTCTGGTCGGCGAGAGCGGCTCCGGCAAGAGCATCACCTGTCTCGCCCTGGCCGGGCTGCTGCCGCCCGGGGCCCGGATCACCGGCGGTTCGATCCGTCTCGCCGGGCAGGAGCTCACCGGCCGCTCCCCCGCCGAACTGACCCGGTTCCGCGGCAACCGGGTGGGCGTGGTCTTCCAGGAGGCGTTGAGCAGCCTGAACCCGGCGTTCACCGTCGGCAACCAGATCGTCGAGAGCCTGCTGCGACACACCGGTATGAACCGCCGGCAGGCCCGGGCCCGCGCGGTGGAACTGCTCGACCTGGTCCGGATCCCGGACCCGCAGCAGCGGGTGGCCAGCTATCCGCACGAGCTGTCCGGCGGGATGGCCCAACGGGCGCTGATCGCGATGGCCATCGCCGGCGAACCGGAGCTGCTGATCGCCGACGAACCGACGACCGCCCTGGACGTGACGGTCCAACTGCAGATCCTGCAGCTGCTCGGCGACCTGCGTGACGCGCTGGGGATGTCGTTGCTGCTGGTGTCGCACGATCTCGGCGTCATCGCCACCATGGCGCAACGGCTCAGCGTCATGTATGCCGGCCAGGTCGTCGAGTCCGGCCCGGTCCGCGACGTGTTCGCCGCACCCCGGCACCCGTACACCTCGGCGCTGATCTCGTCCAGCGCGGAGGTCGCCGAGAAGGCCACCCGGCTGCCGGTCATCCCCGGCCAGGTGCCCCGCCCGGGCCACTTCCCCGCCACCGGCTGCCGGTTCGCCAACCGGTGCGCCCACGCCACGCCGGAGTGGACCCGCACGGACCCGCCGTGGACCGTGCTGGACGGCGGCGACCGGGGCACCAGGTGCGGCCGGCACGCCGAGCTGGAGCTGCCCGGCACCGGCCCGGCACCCGCCACCGGTGTCGAGGACCTGGCCACGGGCGAGGACCTGGCCACGGGCGAGGCGGCCGTCGAGGATGCCGGCACCGGTGATCCGACCGACGACGGTGCTGCAGCCGATGCCGGGGACGGGGCCGTGCTGCGACTGCGCGGCCTCGGCAAACAGTTCCCGGTCCGGCGCGGGGTGCTCGGCCTGCGCCGGGTGGTGGTGCACGCGGTCGACGGCGTCGACCTGACGGTGGCCCGTGGCCGGACCCTCGGCCTGGTCGGCGAGAGCGGATCCGGCAAGTCGACCGTCGGCCGGCTCGCCCTGCGGTTGATCGAACCCAGCAGCGGGGAGGTCTCCTTCCTCGGTCGGGACCTCGCCGCGATGAGCCGGGGCGAGCTGCGGTCACACCGACGCGGCATGCAGATGGTGTTCCAGGACCCGTACGCCTCGCTGGACCCGTCGATGACGGTCGGGCAGAGCATCGCCGAACCGCTGGTGGTGCACTCCCGGCTCACCCCGGCCGAGCGCCGCCGCCGGATCGGCCAGCTGCTGGAACGGGTCGGTCTGAATCCGGCGCTGGCCCGCCGGTCGCCGCGGGCGCTGTCCGGCGGCCAACGACAGCGGATCTCGTTCGCCCGCGCGCTGGCGCTCGAACCTCAGCTGATCATCTGTGACGAGCCGGTGAGCGCGCTGGACGTCTCCACCCGGTCGCAGATCGTCAACCTGGTCCAGGACATCCAGGACGCCGAGGGCATCGCCTTCCTGTTCATCGCCCACGACCTCGCGCTGGTCCACCATGTCAGCCACGAGCTGGCGGTGATGTACCTGGGCCGGGTGGTGGAGAGCGGTCCCGCCAGCCGGGTGTACGCCAGCCCTGCCCACCCGTACACCCGGGCGTTGCTGGCCTCGATGCTGACCCCGGCCAGTCACGGGCTCGCCGGCCGGAGCACCCCGACCGGAGAGATCCCCAGCCCGATCGACCCGCCGTCGGGTTGCCGGTTCCGCACCCGCTGCCCGCACGCGATGTCGGTGTGCGCCGAGGTGACCCCGCAGCCGGTGCCGGTCGCCGGCGGCGGCTGGTCCGCCTGTCACCTCACCGGCTGAGCCGGCGAACCGGGGCCGGGCCATCGCCGGGGGTCACCGCGACCGCCGGGCCGCTTCCTCGCCGGCGACCAGTCCGAAGACCGCCGCCTCGAGCAACCCGCCCGCGTATCCGGCGCGCGGGCCGCCGTGCAGCCCGCCCATGGTCGCGCCGGCCGCGTACAGCCCGCCGATCGGCTGGCCGGCGGCGTCGCGCAGCCGAGCCCGGCCGTCGACCCACAGCCCGCCGAGCGCGAACGTGACCCCGGCCACCAGCGGCACCGCCCGCAGCGGCGGTACGGCCAGCCGCAGTCGGCCGGTGCGCGGCGGCCACGCGTTCTCCGGCGCCGCCCGCAACTGCGCCACTGTGGCGGACAACCCGGCCGGGTCGATGCCAGCTCGTGCCGCCAGGTCCGCCGGACCGGTTCCGGTCAGCACGGTGGCGCCGCAATCGAGCAGGTACGGGTTGGGGGCCGGGTCGCCGATCCGACCTTCGGTGCGCCACCCGTCGTCGTCGACGATCAGCCAGCAGCCGTCCGGCGCCGGGCCGTGGGCCACCGCGTTGGTCGTGGTCACCCCGTGATGGCTCTCGTCAACCAGCCGCCGACCGTCCGGGCCGACGACGATCCCGACCGCCGCCAACGGGTCCAGGATCGGGTACGGCCACAGTCGATGGTCCTGTCGCGCCTCACGGACCAGCAGGTGGCCGTAGAACCCGGCGTCCGGGACCAGCGCCGCGCCGGCCGAGCGGCCCATCCGCAGGCCGTCGCCGGTCGCGGTGCCGGCGCCGCGCAGCAGCACCCGGTCGGTGGCCAGCAGGTCGCGACGTAGGCCCGGGTCGGCCTGGAACCCACCGTCGGCGAGGACCACGGCCCGGCTGGTGATCCACTCGGTGGCACCGCCCGGCAGGTCCAGCCCGACCTGCCAGGCGGCACCGGGCGCGGGCCGCAGCCGTCGGGCCCGGGCCGGCTGACGCAGTGTGCCGCCGGCGGCGGTGAACTCGTCGGCGAGCCCGCGCAGGAAGGCCCAGACGCCGAAGCCGGCGTACCGCCGGCCCGGCTCGGTGCGGCGCACCGGGGCGAACACCCGCGCCCGGTGCGCGGCGTCGCCGTCGGTGACCAGTCGGGCACCGTGTTCGACGAGCCAGTCCAAGGTGGGCAGCAGGCGTTCGCTCCAGGTACGCAGCACCGCCTCGTCGGCCCGGCCGTCGGTCAACTCCCGCACCTGATCCCGCAACTGGTCCGGCGAGGTCCTCGGATCGCGCAGCGCGGCGTGCAGGGCACCGCCGGACAGCACCGAGTTGCCCCAGCCGGGGCGCCGGCGGGACCGTTCGACGACGACCACCGACGCGCCCGCCTGCTGGGCGCGGGCCGCCGCGCACCAGCCGGCCAGGCCGGCACCGACCACCAGCACGTCGACCGGCGGTTCGGAGCTATCGCCGGTCGGCGGCGGACAGCGCGGATCCACACCGGGCTCCTTCCAGCACGGCGTGCGTCAGCCGGCGTGGCGCCAACGCGTCGCCGACCACCTGACATTCGAGGTCCGCCGGCAGCGCGGCGCGCAGGCCGTCGTTCGCGGTACGGCCGTGCGCGAGAACCACCGCACCGGCGTCGAGGATCGACCGGTGCCCGGTGAACAACTGCTCCACCTCGACGGCCCCGCCGGACCACCGGTGCACCCTGCTCATCGGGGCGAACCCCACCGCCCGGCCGTACAGCCGACGCAGCACCGCCGGCCTGGTCCGCTGATCCAGATCAGGTCCGATGTCGACGCATTCGGTGCACACCTGGACCGGCCAGCCCTCCCCGGCCAGCAGGTCGGCGGCGAGCAGCGGCTCGAGGTGCCGCTCGGCCCCGCCGACCACCAGCACCGGTGTGCCCGGCGGCGGCCGACGACCGGCCATCAGATCCATCGTGGTCAGTACCGGTCGGTCGACGGGGAAGCCGACCGGGCCGGGCCGGCCGCCGGTGGCGAGCACCACCAGGTCCGCGCCGATCAGATCAGGATGGTCGGCGGTGGCGGTGGTGCCGGTACGCAGGACCACCCGCCCGCCGGCGGGAGACGGCCGGTCCAGCAGCGGGGCCAGCCGCTGCTCGAGCCGGTGCAGCAGCGGCGCCCAGTCGGCGAGCAGCGGCGTGCCGACCAGGTGGCGCAGTGCCCCGCCGACCGCGTCGGCGGCTTCGATCAGGGTCACCTCGGCTCCGGCCGCCGCGGCACCGACCGCCACCTCCACCCCGGCCGGACCGGCGCCGACGACGGCGATCCGCCGACGGGCCCGCCGGTGCCGGACGGGAGCCGGCCCGGCGGGCGGCGCAGCTGGCCGGGGGTCGAACTCGGCTTCCCGACCGGCGGCCGGGTTCGCCGGGCAGGAGAACGGCACCCGTACGCACTCGTTGCAGGCGACGCAGCGGACGATGCCGGCGTCGTCCCCGCTGACCGCGCGCCGGGGGAAAGTGGGGTCCGCGATCAGCGCCCGGGCCAGTCCCACCAGGTCGGCGGCGCCGTCGGCGACCAGGTTACGGGCGATCGTCGGGTCGGTGATCCGGCCGGAAACCAGGACCGGCACGTCGACCACGGCGCGGACCTGTCGGGCGGTCTGCGCCGCCGGCGCCGGCGGCACCAGCCAGGATCCGGTGTACGCGGTCGCCGGCCGGCCGTCGCGCAGCCCGTCGTGGTTGCCCAGCGACAGGTTGACGTAGTCGACGAGATCGGCGATGCCGGCGGCGATCCCGGCCGCCCCGGCGGCGTCGATGCCGGCCGGCACCTCCTCGCCGGCGGTGAGCCGGACACCGAGCAGCGACCGGTCCCCCAGCTCGGCGCGCGCCACGCGCAGGATCCGGCGGATCAGCCGCAGCCGGCCGGCCGGGGAGCCGCCGTACCGGTCCGTACGCCGGTTGTAGTGCGGGGACAGGAACCGGTTCAGCAGGTATCCGTGGCCGGCGTGCAGTTCGACACCGTCGAACCCGGCGGCGACGATCGCCGTGGCGGTGGCGAGGTAGCCGGTCACCAGGTCGTCGATCTCGGCGGCGGTGAGCGCGTGCGGGACGGCTCCGGTGTCGTCGCCCCGTACCTGCGACGGGGCGAGGGCCGGTTGGAAGTTGTCCCAGCCGCGTTCGGCGCCCGGGTGGTGGATCTGGCCGACGGCGAGCGCTCCGCCGCCGTGCGCCGCGTCCGCGAGCCCGACCAGGTGCTCGTGAGCCGCCGCGAGCAGCACCCGGCGGTGCCGGGGGTCGCGGACGTGAAACGAGACCGCGTCGGGGTCGGCGTAGCCGTCCGGGTCACCGGGGCAGGCGTACAGCGGGTAGACCGGGTTGGCGTACACCCCCTGGCCGGCGGGCAGCACGATCATCGCCACCCCGCCGTCGGCGCGCTCGGCCACGTACCGCCGCAGCCGTCGGGGCGGCAGCCGGCCGAGGTGCGGGGTCATCACCATCCGGTTGCGCAGCCGGTGCCGGCCGACGGTCAGCGGTGCGGCCAGCGGATCACCGCCCGGCCCGCCGGTCATGCCGGCAGCAGGGTCTGCAACGCGACGCCCAGCCCGCCGTCGACGGCGATCACCTGACCCGTGACGTAGCGGGCGGCGTCGCCGAGCAGGAAGACCACGACCGGGGCGATGTCCGTCGCGGACCCGGTGCGACCCAGCGGTACGGCGGCACCGCGGCGCTGGGCGGCCTGCGGGTCGCGGCTGCTGGCCGAGAAGTTGGTGCCGCTGACGATGCCCGGCGCGACGGCGTTCGCCCGGATGCCGTCCGGACCCCATTCCAGCGCCATCTGCCGGGTCAGTGCGATCACCGCAGCCTTGGCGGCGTTGTAGGCGCCGGCGCCGGGAGCGACGTGGATGCCGCACAGCGACGAGATGTTGACGATCGCGCCGCCCGACGTCATCGCGGGCAGTGCGGCCTGGCTGCAGTAGAGCGCGCTGGCGCAGTCGATCCGCATGATCGCGTCCCAGTCGTCCGGGCTGACCGACCGCAGTGCTCCGCCGCGTACCACGCCGACGTTGTTGACCAGACCGGTGAGCCGGCCGAGCCGGTTGACGGCGGCGGCCACCACGGTTGCGGCGGCCCGTGGATCGGCCACGTCCCCGGCGACGGGGTAGGCGGTGCCGCCGACGGCGACGACCGTGTCGGCGGTGACCTGGGCGGCGGCCGGGTCGAGGTCGTTGACGGCGACCGCCGCGCCGGCCGCCGCGACCTGTAGTGCGGTCGCCGCCCCGATCCCCGATCCGGCACCGGTGACCAGCACCGCTCCGTCCACCAGTGGTGTCATCCCGACCCCTCTTTCTCCGCCGCCCGACGGTCCGCCGGACGGACTCATTCGTCGATCGCCAGCAGTACGTTCTTGACCCGGCTGAACTCCAGCAGTCCGGCGAGCCCGCCGACCTTGCCGTAGCCGCTCTGTTTCACCCCGCCGAACGGCGCGAACGGCCCGGCGGGCGCGCCGGCCCCGTTGACCCCGACGTTGCCGACGGCCAGCGCCGAGGCGACCCGCATCGCCCGGTCGACGTCGCGGGTGTGCACGTAGCCGGCGAGCCCGTACCGGCTGGCGTTGGCCGCCTCGACCGCCTCGGCTTCGCCGTCGAACCGGCAGACCGACAGCACCGGGCCGAAGATCTCCTCGGTGGCGAGTTCGCTGTGCGGGTCGACGTCGGAGAAGACGGTCGGGGCGACGTAGTAGCCGTCGGCCAGCTCACCGCCCAGCCGGTGCCCGCCGAGTACCAGGTCACCGGTGTTGTTCTCCCGGGCCCGGTCGATGGTCCCGACGACCCGCTCGCAGGCGGCCGCGTCGATCAGCGGTCCCATCCGGGCGGCCGGGTCGAACGGGTCGCCGACGGTGACCGCCCGCAGGCCGTCCAGCAGCCGGCCGAGCACCTCGTCGTACACGTCGTCGTGGACGAACATCCGGGTCGGGATGGTGCAGCCCTGGCCGCTGTTGGCGGTGATCAGCAGCGCGAACCGGCAGGCCCGGTCGAGGTCGGCGTCCGGGAAGACCAGTGACGCGCTCTTGCCGCCGAGCTCCAGCAGCAGCGGCTTGAGCGTCGGGGCGGCCGCCGCCTGGATCCGACTCGCCGTCGCCGGACCGCCGACGAACCCGATCTTGTCCACCTCGGGGTGGCGGACCAGGGCGTCGCCGACCGCCGGGCCGCCGGGCAGGACGTTCACCACGCCGGGCGGTAGTCCGGCCTCGACGCAGAGTCGACCGAACCGCAACGCCGCGAACGGGGCCTGCTCCGGTGGTTTGACGATGACCGTGCACCCGGCGGCCAGCGCCGGGGCGACGGTGGTCTGGATGTTTGCCAGCGGGTGGTTCCAGGTGAGGATCGCGCCGACCACGCCGACCGGTTCCAGCAGGGTCAGGTCCAACGCCCCGGGCATCCGCAGTGCGTCGCCGGCGGCCTTGTCCAGCCAGCCGGCGTAGTAGTCGAAGAAGGTCTGGCCGGTGGTGTAGCGGCCGTACGACAGGGCCGCCGGGGTGCCGACCTCGAGCGCGTTGATCGCGGCGAGGTCGGCGGCGTTGGCCCGGATCAGGTCGCCGAGGCGGGACAGCACCTGACGACGCCGGTCGGTGGGCCAGTTGCGCCAGCCGGGGGCGGCGGCCCGGGCGGCGGCGACCGCCTCGTCCACCTCGGCGGCCCCGGCCAGGGCGAAGCTCTGCTGGACGCGGCCGGTGCCCGGGTCGACGTGGTCGCGTCGACCGCCGGTGCCGGTGTCGCGCCACTGTCCGTCGATCAGAATGCCGGGGCGTAGCAGGCCGGTCGGGTCGGCCGGTCGGTTGATCACCGTCATCGACGGCCGCCGGGGGCCGGGATCGGCGTCGGGTCGGCTGACAGCATCACGATCACCTCACAAGCGCTTGCTTGGTGGCCCACACTACCGCATCCCGCACCGCCGCGAAACCCGTGCTCAGGCCACAGGTAGACCCACGGTCAGGTCACCGGCCGGTACGCCGTAACGCCGTCCACCCGGTGCGCCGCCACCCGGCCCTGCTCGGCCAGCAGGTCGAGATGCAACGCCGTCTCGTTGACCGCCAGCATCCGGTGGTACGGCGGCAGATCGTCGAGCGCCCGGCGACGTCGTGTCCAGGGCAGGGTCAGCGCCACCTGGTACGCGGTCCGTGCGCCGGCACCGACCGCAACCGCCATCTCGGCCAACCGGTCCCGGTGGTGGGCCAGCAGTTCGTCCACCCGTCGGTGGACGCTGTCGCCCACCGGCCCGTGCGCCGGCAGCAGCAGCGCGTCCGGCAACGCCCGTACCGCCCGCAGCGACTCCAGGTACCGGCCCAGCGGGCGGTGCGCCGCCACCGCCTCGAAGCCGACCGACGGGGTGATACCCGGCAACACGTGGTCACCGGCGAAGAGCAGCCCGGCCTGCGGGTCGCGGAAGACGTAGTGCCCGGCGGTGTGGCCCGGTGTCGGCAACGCCCGCAACCGGCGGCCGGACAACGCCACCTCCCGCTCGCCGGACAGCCACTCGTCCGGCGGTTGCCAGTCGAGTTCCGGCTGCTCCGCGTCGGAGGTCAGCCGCTTCACCTGGTCGGCGAGGTCGGCGGCACCGGCGGCGCGCAACTGGGCCAGCGGGGCGGCGTACGGCTCGTCGGTGCCGGCCGCCATGAACTCCAGGCTCGGCTGCTCTCCCGCCCCGAGCGCGATCGACACCCCGGTCTCCCGCCGGATCGCGACCGCCTGCGAATAGTGGTCCTGGTGAAGGTGAGTGACCAGGAAACGGCGGATCGCGGCGAGGTCGTGCCCACGGTCACCGAGCGCTGCCTCGAGAGCCTTACGGGCGGCCGGCACCGCCCAACCGGCGTCGACCAACACCAGCCCGGCGTCGTCCTCGATCGCGTAGACGTTGACCGCCCGCAGCGCGTCGCCGGGCATCGGCAGCGGAATCCGGTACACCCCGTCCGCGACCGGGTGCGCCCCCGGCGTCATCCAGTCCGACCCCGTCGCCATCGGGCACCCCCTCGTGCTGGCCAACCAGCCACCGAACATACCGGTCGCTTGCTTGGCTGCCGGTGGTACCGCTCACCCGCAGCCGGTGATCGTCCACACATCGCGCGGGCACAACGGGTCAGTAGCCGCGCCACGCCGCCCGACTGTAGGTGAGCACCCGGGGATCCAGCAGCGTCGACGGCTCGACCGGCACCGGGCCCCGGTCCGGTGGAAAGACCTGTGCCGCCCGCAGCACCTCGGGGCCCAGGAAGCGCAGCGCGGGCGCCTCCGCAGATAGCTGCGGCGTCGGCACCGGCCCGTCCCCGTCACCCTCGGCGACCGCGAGCAGGAAACCCCAGTCACCGAACGACGGAACATCGACGTGGTACGGCCGGGTCGTCCAGCCGGCATGCCGCACCGACGCCTCGATGCACCAGAAGGCACGCGGCGCGAAGTACGGGGACCCGGCCTGCACCACCATCCTGCCCTGCGGACCGAGGGCCTGCCGGACCAGCGAGTAGAACTCCACCGAGTAGAGCTTCGCCGTCGCGGTCTGGTCCGGGTCCGGCAGATCGACGACGACCGCGTCGAACACCCCTGGTGCACCGCGCAGCCAGGCGAACGCGTCGGCGTGCACCAGGCGTACCCGCGGATCGTCGAAGGCCGCGCCGTTGAGCGCCCGGATGTCCGGCTCGGCCCGGGCCAACGCGACCACCGCCGGGTCCAGCTCGACGACCGTCACCGAGGCGACGTCGGGGTAGCGCAGCACCTCGCGCAGGGCCAGCCCGTCCCCCCCACCGAGCAGCAGCACCCGGTCCCGCCGCCCGGCCAGCGCCGGATGGACCAACGCCTCGTGGTAGCGGTACTCGTCCACCGAGCTGAACTGCAGATCCCCGTCGAGGTACAGCCGCAGGTCGGAGCCGTCGGCGACCGGCGACACCGCCCGGGTCAGGACGATCTCCTGGTAGCGGCTGCGTTCGGCGTGCACCACCGGATCCCGGTAGAGCTGCTGGCGCGCGGTCACCTCGAAGTCCGCCGCCACCAGATAGGCACCGGCCAGCGTCGCCATCACCACCGTGGCCGCGAGGGCGACCCCGGCCCGGCCCCGGCGGCCGAGATCGCCCCGGAAAACCGTGCCGACCAGCAGGATTCCGGCCAGCGCGTTCACCGCGCCGACCAGCAGCGCCCCACGCAACTGGCCGAAGAACGGGATCAGCAGGAACGGGAAGGCCAGACCGCCCAGCAGGGCACCGACGTAGTCGGCCGCGAACAGGTCGGCGACCGCGCTACCCGCCGCCTGCGCCCGGATCCGCTGCAGCAGGACCATCAGCAGCGGAATCTCCGCCCCGATCAGCAGCCCCAGCACGAACGCGGTCGCCACCAGCGCGGGCGCGTAGAGGTCCAGCCAGGCGAAGGCGGCGTACAGGCCCAGCACCGACAACCCGCCGAGCAGCGCCAGGATGAGCTCGACCGCGGCGAAGGCCACTACCGCGCGGTGCTGCAGCGGCTTGGCCGCCAACGCACCGACGCCCATCGCGAAGACCATCACGCCCAGCACGATCGACGCCTGACCGACGGTGTCACCGATCAGGTAGCTGCCCAGGGCGACCAGCGCCAGCTCGTACACCAGGCCGCAGGCCGCACAGACGAAGACCGCGGCCAGGACCGCCGGCCGGGCCAGCCGGGCGTACCGGCGGCCGGTGCCGGCACCGTCGCCCGGCGTCGGCACCACGACCGCCGACATCAACCGACCGCCGACATCAACTGATCGCCGCCGCAACGATGGCACCGGTGGCAAGGTGGATGGTGGCGCTGACCCAGACCGCCGGGTGCGGCTCCCGGTCCACCAGGATGTCCCCGAGGCGGCCCGGCGTGACCGCGTCCAGCAGCACGAACGAAACCGCCATCACGAGCAGGCCGAGCAGTCCGTACCCGGCGGTGCCGACCAGTCCGGTGACGAAGCTGTTCTCCCCGGCGGCGATCGCGGCCACCACGATGGTGCCCACCGCGAACAGGTTCGAGGCGAGCAGCACGGTCGCGTTGCGGTTGCGCTGCGCCCAGATGAGTTCGTGCAGCTTGCCCGGGGTCACCAGGTCGACCAGCAGGTAGCCGAGCGCCATCAGGACCAGACCGACCCCGGCGTACGCCAGGGTGAGCAGCAGATCAACGAACAGAGTGCGGAACATGTGCCAACTCCAGGTGGTGGGATGGGGGTGGTTACTTGCCGGTGCCGGGACCGCCGCCCCGGATCGTGCTGCCGCGCTGCCAGTTCCACGAGTTACCGACGACGGAGCGGTACCGGGGGTACGCGGTCGTCATACGTTCCAGCAGGATCAGCGAGCCGGCGGCGATCGGCAGGATGACCACCGAGTCGTCGCCGTAGCGCAGGTAGTGGCGGTCACCGACGGTGTACTGGTCGGCCGGGCTGAACGCCCGGGTGAGTTGCTGCGCCACCTGGCGCGGCGGCAGATCGGAGCGGTAACCCTCGGCGTCGGAGCCGATGTCGTCGACCACTGAGCGGGCATAGCTGCGCTCGACGTAGCCGCGGGCGGAGAAGGTGCCGGCGGCCAGCCCACAGCACGACACGATCACGCCCACCAGAGCGAGGACCACGCCACCGACGATCCATTTGCGGGAAGTCACCGTACTGTCACCACCGTCTCGGTCTCGACCAACTCGGCTGTCTGCGGGTACGCATGCCAGGTGCGCCAACTGATCCGCGCACCATCGATCCGGGCGTGCAGCGCGGTGAGCGCGTCCGGGCTGCCCGGAAAGACGCCGACCAGAGCGTGCGGGTCAACGGTCAACTGCCGGCGGAGGCGGTCGGCCCGCCCGGCGAGTTCGCCGGCCGACAGCCGAAGCGCCCGCGCGGCGAACCGGTAGCCGTCATCGGCGTCCACCACCGCCGGCAGGTCGGGCGGGTGACCGGGCAGGCAGGCGAGCGTCTCGACCAGGTCATGGCCGGCGGTACGCAGCACGACCTGGTGTGAGGCCCCGAGCAACCGCAGCCGCAGCAGCCCTGCCGGCTGCGGACCGGGCGGCGGCGGATTGGACCGGGCGCCGCCGCTGGCGCCCGGCAGGGGCAGCTCGAGCACGTGCAGGGCGGGTCGCTCGGCCAGACCGAGCGCGAAGCTGAGCTCCGCCGCACTCGTGTCGACGTACGGTGCGTCCAGGGCGACCAGCATGTCAGGCCTTCCCGGCAGTCGGTGCCTCACCGGCGGAGGGGTAGATCATCACCTCGGCGCGGTGCAGCACCTCGCCGAAGCCGACCTCCCAGCGGCCCGAGTCGCCGAAGCCTTCGAAGGACAGCCGGGCGTTGTCCGGGGCGGTGTAGTCGAAGTAGCGCACGAAGCCGCTGGGGGTCAGCCCGGTCGCCCCGACGCTGGTGAACCGGGCCTGGCCGGACTCGTCGAGCCGGTAACGGCGCCCGGCGACATCCACCGCCGGCGGGCCGGGCTGCAGGTGTTGCAGGTCAGGCCCGGCCGCCCGCCACAGCACCAGCTCCAGGTCGGGATCGGACTCGACAGAGAGCCACAGCTTGTCGCCCCGCGCGTCGTCGAGGAAGTGCTCGCTCCAGGTCCAACTGCCCTCGGCGAAGTGCAGGCTGCCGCGGACCGCGTACGACTGTGCCCGGATCTCCACGATGTCGCCGGGGCCGAGGCGACGCGGATCGCCACGCAACGCGTCGGTGTCACCGGTGTGGAACGGGTCGACCGGTCCCCCACCGGGCCTCTTCCGAGACCCACCGGTCCGGGTCCGGGTCTGCCACACGGCGATCGCCGCCACCACCACACCAGCCGTCGCGATCAGGCATCCCAGCCCGGTCACCAGGTAAGCAATGGTCCCGTTCATCATCGCCGCGTCCTCCGTACGTCGCACCGGTCGACGACCGTAACAAGTGCGCGCACGTCACTCGCAGCTAACGCGACTAAGTGACGGGTCAGCGACGCAACGCAGCGACTTTCACCGCAGATGCGTGTCGAACCAGCCGGCGGCGTCGGCGGCGACCCGGTCCAGCGCGCCCGGCTCGGCGAACAGGTGACCGGCGCCCGGCACCACCCGCAAATCGTGCGGTGCCCGCAGGGCGGCCGCAGCCGCCGCGTTGAGCTCCGCGACCTGCGGATCAAGCTCCCCGACCAGCAGCAGGGTCGGTGCCCGTACCTCGGCCAGGACGGTCCCGGCCAGGTCCGGCCGGCCGCCCCGGGACACCACGGCACCGACCCGTTCCGGCCGGGAGGCGGCGGCACTCAGCGCCGCCGCCGCGCCGGTGCTGGCGCCGAACAGCCCCACCGGCAGTCCGTCGAGTTCCGGCTGCTCGACGACCCAGTCCACCACTGCGGTCAACCGCCGGCTGAGCAGGGCGATGTCGAAGCGCAGTTGGGCGGTGGTCGCGTCGATCTGCTCCTCCTCCTTGGTCAGCAGATCGGCCAGGACGGTCGCCAGGCCGGTCGCGTGCAGCCGGCCGGCCACCGTCCGGTTGCGGGGACTGAGCCGGGAGCTGCCGCTGCCGTGGGCGAACAGCACCACCGCCCGGGTGCGGGCGGGCACCATCACGTCCGCGTCGAGCGCGACGTCGATGGCGGGGACGCGGGTCACTGTGTCCTGGGCCACCGAAGCCGGGTACCCGGCCGACGACCGGTCATGCCTGCGACTGACGCTCAGCCGTGGGCCGGCGGATCGCCCTGGCTGCCGGGGTCCAGCTCACCTGGTCACCGGACCGACCTGGTGGCCGACCGGTACGCGACGAGCAGCGCCCGCGCCTTGAGCATCGTCTCGTCGTACTCGTCGGCCGGGTCGGAGTCCAGCACGATGGCACCGCCGGTGCCGACGGTGAATCCGTCGCCGGTCAGCACCGCGGTGCGGATCACGATGCTGAGGTCGGCACCGCCGCCGAGGCCGAAGTAGCCGAGGGCACCGGAGTAGATCCCCCGAGCCCGCTGCTCCAACCGGTCGATGATCTCCATGGTGCGCAGCTTCGGCGCACCGGTCATCGACCCGCCCGGGAAACACGACCGTACGCAGTCGACCGCGCTGGTCGACGGGCGCAGCCGCCCTTCTACGGTGGACACCAGTTGGTGCAGGGTGGGATAGGTCTCGGTGGCCAGGAACCGGGGGACGCGCACCGAGCCGACCTCGCAGACCCGGCCGAGATCGTTGCGGAGCAGGTCGACGATCATCAGGTTCTCGGCCCGGGTCTTGGGTGAGCTGGCCAGCGTACGACGTAGCCGGTCGTCCTCGTCGGCGTCGTCCGCGCGGGCCGCGGTGCCCTTCACCGGACGGCTGTCGACCCGGCCGTCCGGGCGGATGCGCAGGAACCGTTCCGGTGAGGAGCTGGCCACGACGACGTCGTCCAGCCGCAGGTACGCGGCGTAGGGCGCGGGGTTGATCCGACGCAGCGTCCGGTAGTAGGCCAGCGGATCCGCGACCGGTGGTAGCCACAACTGGTTGGTCAGGCAGATCTCGTAGCTCTCGCCGCGTCGCAGCTGAGTGCGGGCCGCGTCGACGTCGGCGAGGTAGTGGCTGCGGTCGCGGGCGGACGTCACCCACCGCCGCAGGTCCGTCCCGGCGTCCGGTGCCGCCGGCTTCCCGGACGGCCCGGGCCGCGCCGACGACGACATCGCCCGCAGCCGGGTCGCCGTCGCCGCCAGCCAGTCCCGGGCGGCGCGCTGCCCGGCGTCGTCGACGCTCAGCGCCACCAGGTAGGTGCGCCGGTGTAAATGGTCGACGGCGACCAGCCGGTCGGCGAAGATCCAGACCGCGTCGGGGGTGTCGGCCCGGCGGGCGGTGGTGGGCGCGCAGTCGGCCTTCATCTCGTAGCCGAGATAGCCGACGTAGCCGCCGGCGAAGTCGAACGGCAGCCCGGCTGGGGGCAGCCGCCGCCGCGCCAACCGGTGGCGCAGCACGTCGAGTATGCCGCCGGGTTCCTGCCCGACCGGACGGTCCGGCCGGCGCACCTCGACCCGGCCACTGCCGACCCGGTACCTGAGCACCTCGGCCAGCGGTCCGTCGGCGTCACCGAGGAAGGAGAACCGGGAACGCCCGGCCGCGACGTCGGCGCCGTCGAGCCAGTACGCGTACTGTGCGTCGGCGTACAGCTCCAGGAAGGCCGCCTCGGTGTCGATCTCCGCGTCGACGACCGTCACGTCGCGCCGCCAGCCAGGGTCGGGGGCCGCAGGGTCAGGGGCCGGCTGCCGGGTTGTCACCGACGCGGTGGCGGCGCGGCGCGGCCCGGCGGCCACCGGACGGACGGTGGCGGTGGCGGTATCAGTGGCGGTGGCGGGCCCGACGGCCCGGGCCAGGGCCAGGAAGTTGCCGACCAACCGGGCGCCGTGTTCGGTGCCGATCGACTCCGGATGGAACTGCACACCCCAGCGGGGCAACCGACGGTGCGTCACCGCCATCACCGTGCCGTCGGCGGCCCTCGCGCTCACCGTGAGGTCCGCCGGCACCGGCTCGGTCACCTGCAGCGAGTGGTACCGGACCGCCGCGAAACCCTGAGGTATGCCGGCGAACAGTCCGGCACCGGTGTGCCGCACCCGGTCGATCTGGCCGTGCCGGGCCCGCCGCTGGTCGACCCGCGCGCCGGCGTGCAACGCGATCGCCTGGTGACCGAGGCACACCCCGAGCACCGGCAGATCACGCCGGCGGTCGAGCAGTTCCCACCCCCAGCCGAGGTCGGTCACCCGGTGCGGCCGACCTGGGCCGGGCGAGATCACCACGCACTGCGCGGCGATCTGGTCGACGGCGGCGAGCCGGGGGTCGTCGTTGGCCAGCACGGTCGGCTCGCTGCCGGCGACCGCCGCGAGCAGCTGGAAGAGGTTGTACGTGTAGGAGTCGTAGTTGTCGACCAGCAGGATCCGCACCCGCCACCTCCCACCGCGTCACGGCACCGGCCGATTGTCCACCATCTGCCGGGGGCGTGTTTCGCGGTCGCCGACGGCCGCCGGCGTCAGCAGGAACCGGCACGGCTCACCTGTCGGCCTCCGGGGCGGTCTCACCGACCAGTCGTTCGACGGTCGACGGCGCGTACACCCGGGCACGGCCGACCAGCGCGACGATCAGCGGAGCGAGGACCGCGGCGAGGCCGAGGACCGCGGTCTGTTGTGCCTCGGTGAGCGGCAGACCGAACGCGGTCACCACGCCCAGCAGCGCGGTGACCGCGGCGGTGACGCCGCCCACCGACCACAGCGGTTCGGAACTGCCCGGATTGGGGGTGACGGTCACGGGAACCTCCTGGTCGAGCGGATACCGCCAAGACGCGGGACCGGGCCGGGAGGTTGACCGGGGCTGGTCAGATCGCGGTGACACTGAACTCTGCGGTCCGCACCACCTGACCGTGCTGGAATTCGAAGAACAGCTGGTAGGTGCCGGGCGACGGGACCTGGACGGCAAACGCCACCACCGAGCTCGGGCCGGTCGCCGGGGCCGGATGCACGTGCAGGTAGCCGAGGTCGCCGTGGCGCAGCGCGACGAGGTGGCCGTACGAGCCGAGATACGGCTCCAGGTCCGGCACCGGCTCGCCGTCGCGGCCGAGCCAGACCAGTACCTGGGAGGCCTGACCTGGGCGCAGTCCGCCGTCCAGGGTGACTGTGTAGCCGTCGACCAGGACGGTCGCCTCGTCCACCGGGGCGGCCGGGCGGATCGTGTACCCGCCGGTGACCAGCAGGTCCGCGCCGAGCGTCAGCGACGTGTCGGCGCCGGCCGGGACGAAGTCGGCGATCATCCGGTAGGCGCCGCCGCCGGGCAGGGTGATGCCCACCCGCCAGGTGCCGGCCGGGTCCCGCTGCGGGTGCAGATGCTGGTAGCCGGCGAAGTCCCGGCCGACCACGACCAGGTGCAGATCCCGCTCGTGGTTACGCCGGTAGCCGGTCACCGGCGCGCCGTCCGGGCCGAGGATCCGAAAGGCCAGCTCGGCGGCGACACCGGCGGTGGTCGGAGCATCCAGCAGGTCCAGCCGGTATCCGTCCTGGCTGACGCCGAGACCGCCGACCACATGTCCGGCATGGGCGGCGGTGGACCCGCCGACCGTCGGCGTACCGGCAGCCGGGCCGGTCGCCCGGCCGGCGACGAATCCGGCGGCGGCGACCAGCAGGGTCAGCGTCGCGGCCGTGACGATCCGGCCGGTCGGTCGGCGTCCGGTCGGTGCCGGGGCAGCAGCCGGCGACCCCGCCGGCGCGGCGGCCGGCGGGGTCGTGTGTCGGGTGGCGGAGGTCGTCATCAGGCCGGAATCCGGCGGTCGACGGTCACCGGCCGGTCCGCGGCCGACGTGACGGCCGGCAGGTTCGGCCGGAGCACGAACAGCCCTTGCTCGATGCCGCTGACCACCACGGTTCCGCTGGCGAAGTACGGGTACACGCTCCACGCCCCGTTCATCGAGGCGGAGTCGCTCGACGGGTAGACGTCGAAGTACCCGGCCTCGGTCAGCGTCCCGGCGGCGATGCCGCTCAGGTCGAGGATGCGCAGTCCGGCCCGGTAGTTGGCCTGGTAGCTGTAGTTGCCCTTGACGTACTGGTTGTGGTCGGTGGCCGCCGCCGAGGAGATGTGGGTACCGATGTGCCGGGGCGCGTCAAGGTCGTACAGGTCGAAGACGAAGGTCTTCGTCCCGCCACCGGCGCGGGTCTCGTCCAGCTCGTCGTCGAGGACGAAGTACCGGTGGTTGTCGGTGAGCCAGCCCTGATGGGTGTACTGCCGGCCGGAGTACGCGGCCCGGACGATCTGTCGAGGGCTGGCCTTGCTGGTCACATCGACGATGGTGACGGTGTCCTCGTTGGAGCTGACGCAGATCTCCCGGCCGGTGTAGGCGCTGTCCGGGCCCTGGTAGACGACGCACTGGGTGTCGTGGGTGTAGCCGTCCTGGTTGACGCATCCGGCGTAGGCCCAATGCTGTTAACTTAGTGTGGGTGGGGTTATGATCGCTGGTCGTGGCGAGGGTTGCGCGGAGGAGTCGGCGGTTCGGTTGCCGGATCTGGTGGGTGTGGGGGTGTTGACCGCGGCGTTTCCGCCGGAGGTGGTCGATCTGGTGGTGGAGCGGTGGGACGCGCGGGAGCAGCGGTCTCGGTTGTTGCCTGCTCGGTTGGTCGTCTACTACGTGATCGCGTGTGTGTTGTTCATGGACAGCGCGTACGTGGAGGTGTGGAACAGGCTGTTGTCGGGGTTGTCGTGGGCTGGGCGGTACCGGACGCGTCGTGAGGTGGGGATGCAGCCGACGGCGGCGGCGTTGACGAAGGCTCGGGGGCGGTTGGGTCCGGAGGTGCTGGAAGGGGTGTTGGAGACCTCGTTCGGCGGGTCGGTGGTGGGGCCGGAGCGGGCGCCGTGGGGGTACTTCCACGGGTTGCGGAAGGTGGCTGTCGACGGGTTCTGTCTGAACGTGGCGAGGACGCCGGAGAACGTGGCCGCGTTCGGGTCGCCGTCCAACGGGCAGGGACCGGTGGGGTATCCGCAGGTACGGGTGGTGGCGTTGGCCGAGACGGGTACCCGTTGCCTGCGGGGGGTGGCGCTCGGTGGTCTGGGTGAGGGCGAGCAGCCGCTGGCCCGGACGCTGTGGCGGCTGCTCGGGTCCACCGATGTGGTGGTCGGTGACCGTAACTTCCTGTCGTACGAGGACCTGGGGGCGATCGCCGCGACCGGCGCGCACGCGGTGTTTCGGGTCAAGGCGGGGGTGGACCTGCCGGTGTTGCGCCGGCTGGCGGATGGCTCCTGGATCTCGCGGATCGCCGATCCGGTCGCGGCGCGCCGGCTACGGCGGCGGAAGGTGCCGGCCGCGGAGATTCCCGGTATCGAGGTACGGGTGATCGAGTACACCGTCGAGACCGAACCCGACCAGCACGGCGAGTACGAGGTCAGCGAACTGTTCTGCCTGGTCACGACCCTGCTCGATGAGCGGGCCTATCCGCTGGGGGACTTTCCCGACCTCTACCGCGACCGGTGGCGGATCGAGACCGCCATCGGGGAGGTGGAGACCCGGCTGCGCGGTGGAGCCGACGTCGTGCTCCGTTCCCGTAAACCCGACCTCGTCCGCCAGGAGGTGTACGGGTTGCTCTGTCTCTACCAGGCCATCCGACATCTGATCGTGGCCGGCGCGGAACAGGCCGGCCTGGACCCGGACCGGATATCGTTCACCCGCGCCCGCGATGCCGTCGCCCGTCACGTCAGTGACGACGCGGCGTTTTCCCCCCGAACGACTGGTTGAGCTCGTCCACGACGTCATCTACGAGATCACCGACCCGCGTAACCTGCTTCCCGCCGAACGCCGGCCACGCAGCTTCGCCCGCGAGCAGCGCCAACCCGGCCGCCGCTACCCACGCCAGAAAGACGAGTACAAGAAGCCGCTACCACCCCGCACGAAGATCAGGCTCTGGGTCACCACCAGCCAAGACCCGTAAAGTTAACAGCATTGGGCGTAGGCCGGAGACGTAGGCGTCCTGATGTCGATCATGTGCAGGCCGCCCCGGCAGGTGTTCGACCCCACCGCGTACGCGTATCCGGTCTGCTCGTTGATCGCGATGTTGTGCGAGTTGCCGAACCGGTTGTAGTGCGCGTCCGCGGTGAAGGTCTGTGGGCTGCCCACGCTGCGCAGCCGGGTCAGGTCGAACACCTGCATGCCGTGTCCACGGACGTCGGCCACGACGAAGGCGTGGTTGCGGTAGACCTTGATGTCGCGCCAGATCGCGGTCCGGTTCTGGTAGGCCGGCAGGTTGCCGAGATATATCGGCGCGGTGGGATCGGAGATGTCGACGAACGAGGTGCCGTTGCGGCGCCCGACGATCGCGTACTCCCGGCCGGTGCCCGGGTCCGTCCAGCCCCAGATGTCGTTGGCCTGGCTGCCGCCGATCTGGCTCAGCGGCAAAAAGGACAGCAGGTCGACGTTGCGGCACGGGTAGCCGCCGGCCTGACCGTTGCTGCAGCTCACCTGCGCCAGCGCGGTGAGTTGCTGGGTCGGCTCACGCTGAGCCATGAAGGCCACGGCCGAGGACCGGCCGGCGGGTGTGTCGGGGTCGTGCGCCGACGACGCCCCAGGTAGTCCGGCGAGCAGCCCGCCGACCAGAGCCAGTGTGATAGCGGCTGTCGTCCATCGGGTTCGCATCCGGGCCTCCCCTGCCGTCGCTGCGACCGCCGCCGTCGGACGCCCGTCAGGCGGCTCCTGGCCGGCCTTCGGACGCCGGCGCTCGGCTCCTGCGCCAAGCGTGCGGCGTCCGAAGTGTCCGGTCAAGAGCCGGAGAGGATACCGAACCGCTCATACCGGATCGGTTATCCGACGCGGGCCATCCCGCCATAGCCGAGCTGCCGGGACGGAGTCTGTGCGTCCACGTCGAGGCCCGGGTCGGGCCGCCAGTCCGCCATCAGGGTCACGCCGGGCTCGACCAGTTCCATTCCGTCGAACCAGGAGGTGATGGTGGCCTTGTCCCGGACGTAGAGGTTCGCGCCGACGCCGGCCTGGTAGGCGGCGACCATCCGGTCCACCTGCCCGCGGGTTTCCTCGTCCGCCGTGTCCGCGCTGAGGTGCGACATCGCGATGTAGCTGCCCGGTGCCAGCGCGTCCCGGTAGGCAGCGACGAGCCCGGCCGGATCCTCGTCGTCCTGAACGAAGACGAGCAGCCCGCCGAGCACGATGCCCACCGGCTGCGACAGGTCGATCAGCTCGCGAACCGCCGGATGCGACCACACCTGGTCGGGGTACCTGCCGTCGACCTCGGCCATCGCCACCAGCGGCTCCGTGGCGAGGATGTCCTCACCGTGGACGACAGCCGAGTGGTCGTTGTCCACGTAGACCACCCGGGCCTGGGCGTCAAGGGCGTGCGCCACCTCGTGCGTGTTGCCGACCGTCGGCAGCCCCGAGGCGATGTCGATGAACTGCCGCACGCCCTCACCGACCAGGTAGCGCACCGAACGGCGCAGCCAGTCCCGGTTGCCTCGGGCAAGCAGGTCGACACTGGGCAACATCAGCTTGATGCGTTCGGCCCGCTCGCGATCGATCGCGAAGTTGTAGAGTCCACCAAGGTAATAGTCGTAGATCCGCGCGATGTTGGCATTCTCCACATCGGCTCGCACATCGCCCGATTGTCCGATAGTTGCCGTCATTCTAACGACCCTCCAGCGAGATGACGGACACACCGGATAGGCGCGTCCGCGAACACGAACGGTGGCACGGCAACTATAAATGGGATGATCGAGTCCAGACAGTGCCACGGGCCTGATACTCCAACACCTCTTCGGCGCGGACCGCGATGTCGGCGCTGACCTTCCGCCGTACCAGGTGCAGCGCCGTTGTGCGTGGTGCACGGACGCGGCCATTCCGGGTTTTCCGGTACGTATCCAGATGCCAGCCGGCCGGGCCGCAGTCGTTCCACGCCACCGGTGACGGCCGGTCGCGCGCGGCGCTGGCCCGCAACGCGTTGATCTACCTGCACCAGGCCCACGAGTCGGCGTGGCGGCGGCGCCGCTACCACTAACCGGCGCGGCGGGATCCCGGTCAGCGGAGATCGGCGGTGAGCACCAGCAGCAGCTCGAACCGCCGGTCCGGGTCGTCCAAATCGCCGCCGAGCAGCGTCCGCAGCCGCTTGAGCCGGTAGCTGACGGTCTGCGGATGGACGAACAGCTCGGCGGCGACCGCCGACCGGGATCCCCAGTGCCGCAGCCAGCTGTGCAGCGTACGCAGCAGTCCGTCGCGCTGGGCAGGCGGCAGCGCGGCGAACGGCGCCAGCCGGCGGCCGGTCAGCACCACCAGCGCGTCGGGCTGGCCGTGCAGCGCCAGCACGGTGAGGTGGTCCTCGGCGAAGACGGCGGTGCGGTCGACGGGACCGCCCTGGTCGCCTCCGCCGGTCCGGGCGACGGTCGCCGCGAGCTCGGCAAGTCGTACCGCCTGGGGCACCTGCGGCCATGGCAACGCCGGACCCACCGTGGCCCGCCAGCCGTGCAGCGCGTCGGCCAGCACCGGTCGGGTGGTCCGGGGGCCGGCGCGCAGCAGCAGCACGGCGTCGCGGCCCCGGTCGACCACGATCCCGTCGGTACCGAACCGGAACCGTGCGTCGCGGGCCTGCCGGGCCGGCAGCACGACCGGCAGCACGGTGGCCAGATCCCGCCAGCCGGCCCGGGCGGCGGCCGCCGTCACGGTGCCGGCGCCGGCACCGCCGACCAGCAGCAGTTCGCCCAGCTGCCGGCGGGCCCGGTCGCCCTCGCCGGACTGTTCGCGCAACTGGCGGGCGAACCCGTCGGTGCCGGCCGCAGCCAGCTCGTCGACGAAACCGGTGACCGCGTCGGCGCAGTCGGCGAGGGCCTCGGCGTCGACCGGGCGCACCGTGGCGAGCGCCTGACCGACCTGACGCAGCAGCAGTCGCCCGGCCACCCGCAGGGCGGCGAGTAGTGCCTGGGGGCCACGGTCCTCCCGGGCCTCGGCCGCGCCGAGCGCCACGAAGACCTCCCGCACCCGGGGCGGCAACGCCGGCTCGGTGGTGCCGACCAGGTCCAGGAAACGCTGGAGGGCCACGTCGACCGCGGTCCGGACGTCGGCCCGGAACTTCGGGTCGTCGATCCCGACGAACTCAGGGGTCAGTTCGGTCACCGCGGCGGCCACCGTGTCGACCACCGCCGCGAGCCGGGGCCGCATCACCGGGGCCAGCTCGGCGGGCAGCCGCTGCCAGGGGGTGACCGTCACCGGGCGGGCGTGCACCCCGCCATCCTGTCACGTGGTGACAATCTGGTCGGGAGATCCGGCCCAGGGCGGCGGGTCGACGGCGGCGGGCGGAGCCCGAAGTTGTCACGTGGTGACAATCCGGTCGCTGTTTTCCGCTGCCGGCGGGACGGTGTCCCAGCGCCGGTCGGCAACGAGGATAGGTTTCTCGCCGCGTACCCGGAGGACCGGAGGACCCGCCATGGACCACCGCACTTCCCGCCGGCACGTCGTCGACATGTGTCGAACCATGCTGGACCGGGGTTATCTGAAGGCCACCGAGGGCAACGTGTCGGTCCGGGTTCCGGGGCACCGGCTGTACGCCGTCACACCGAGCAACTACGACTACGACCGGATGCGGATCGAGGACATCTGCCTGGTCGACTTCGACGGTACGCACGTACCCGACGGCACCGGCGGTGACCTCGCGCCGTCGATCGAGGCCGGGATGCACGCCAACATCTACCGGCAGCGGCCCGACGTCAACGCGATCGTGCACACCCACCAGCCGTACGCCTCGGCCCTGGCGTTCCTGCGCCGGCCGATCCCGGCGCTCACCGACGAGCAGGTGCGCTTCCTCGGCCGCGCGGTGGCGATCGTCGACTACGCCCCGTCCGGCACCGGGATGCTGGCCCGCAACGTGCAGAAGAAGGTGGCCAGCGGCGACAACGCGTTCATCATCGCCAACCATGGGGTCGTCGCGCTGGGCACCGATCCGGACCGCGCGGTGTTCAACATGGCGCTGCTGGAGAAGGTGTCGATCGCCTATCTCCTGGCGTTGACCAGCGAAGCCGGCAAGGTCTACACCATTCCGACCGCGATCCGGGAGATCGCGTACACCAAGCTGCGCGCCGACGAGAAGCGGATCGCCGCGCAGCTCACCGAGGCGGTCCCGCCGGTGCGGGTGCCCGCCGATGAACAACTGCCCAGCGCGGACGCGGTGGCGGCGGCGATCGCCGCCGCCGGGCCGCCGACCGCCGACACCACCACCGGGCAGACCCCGGGCAGCGAGTCCGCGCGACTCGGCTACGCGATCACCGAGTACCTCGACGTCGACGACACGATGCGCCGGCTCAAGGCCCTGGTCGCCCAGCCGGTACGCGGGCTGCGCCACGACGCGATGCTCGACGTGCTCGGCTACTTCAACGACCGGTGCCGGGCCAGCAAGGAGATCACCGACCGGGCGAAACGCCGCATTCCCGGCGGGGTGCAACACAACCTGGCCTTCAACTACCCGTTCCCGTTGGCGATCGACGCGGCCGACGGCGCCCACCTGACCGACCGCGACGGCAACACCTACATCGACTTCCTGCAGGCCGGTGGCCCGACGATCCTGGGCAGCAACTACGGCCCGGTCAACGAGCAGGTCGCCGCGGTGGTCAAAGAGTCGGGGCCGGTGACCGGGCTGTTCCACGAGTACGAGCTGAAGCTCGCCGAGATCATCCACCGGTTCCTGCCGCACATCGAGATGTACCGGTCGCTCGGCTCGGGCACCGAGGCGGTGATGGCAGCGGTACGTGGTGCCCGTGCATTCACCGGCAGGCACATGGTGATCAAGGTCGGCGGCGCGTACCACGGCTGGTCCGACACGATGGTGTACGGGCTGCGGGTGCCCGGCACGTACCGGATGAACGCCAGGGGCATCCCGTTCGGCGCCACCGCCAACACCCGGGAGACGTTCCCGCACGATCTCCGAGCGTTGCGTCGCAAACTGATCGAGAACCGGGCACGCGGCGGCACGGCGGCGGTGATCGTCGAACCGCTCGGCCCGGAGTCCGGCACCCGCCCGGTGCCGCGCGACTTCAACGCCAGGGTCCGCGCGTTGTGCGACGAGTTCGGCGCGCTGCTGATCTTCGACGAGGTGGTCACCGGGTTCCGGGTCGGCCTCGGCGGGGCGGCCGGCTACTTCGGCGTCACCCCCGACCTGACCGTGTTCGGCAAGGCGGTCTCCGGCGGCTACCCGATGGCCGGCGGCGTCGGCGGGCGGGCCGAGGTGATGGCCGTCTTCGGTGCCGGGCTCGACGGGCGCGGCGGGACGCACATCCAGGTCGGCGGCACCCTGTCGGCGAATCCGCTGTCCTGCGCGGCCGGCTACTTCGCGATCGCCGAGATGGCCCGGACCAACGCCCCGGTGATCGCCGGCCGGGCCGGGGACCGGCTCACCCGGGGACTGCAGCGGCTGATCGACCGGTACGGGCTGCCATACGTCGCGTACAACCAGGGGTCGATCGTGCATCTGGAGTGCAGTGGCGTCATGCTGCTCGACATGCGCAACCCGATCAAGCTGCTCAGGGAGAACAAGGCCCGCAAGCGGCTGATGGAGCAGATGGGTGCGGCGTACACCGCGCACGGCGTCGTCACCCTGGCTGGCTCCCGGATGTACACCTCGATGGCCGACACCGACGAGGTGATCGACACCGCACTGGACCGGTTCGACCGGGTGTTCGCGCAGGTGGAAGGGGTCTGACCCGGTGTCGGCCGTCCCACCGCAGGTGCTGGCGATCGACCTGGGCACCTCCGGAATGAAGGCCGCGCTGGTCGCCGCCGACGGTACGGTGACCGGCTGGGCGCAGCGGCCGGTGCCGCTGCTGGTGCTGCCCGGCGGCGGCGCCGAACAGGACCCACAGGCCTGGTGGACGGCGCTCGCCGAGGTGGTCGCCGACCTCGGCCGGGCCCACCCGGAGCACCTGGGGGCGGTCGCCACGGTCTGTTCGTCCACCCAGGGCGAGGGGACCATCGCGGTGGACGCCGCCGGAGAGCCGTTGACCCGCTGCATCAGCTGGCTGGACATGCGCGGCGCGGCCCACCTGCGGCGGCAGTTCGGCGGCTTTCCGGCGTACGGCGGGATGTCGGTCCGCCGGATCCTGCGCTGGCTGCGACTGACCGGCGGGATGCCGTCCACCACCGGCAAGGACCCGGCCGCGCACATGCTGCTGGTCCGCGACACCATGCCCGAGGTGTACGCGCGGACCGCGACCTTTCTCAACGCGCTGGACTGGATCAACCTCAAGCTCACCGGCCGTACGGTGGCCACGGTCGACTCGATCCTCACCTCGTGGGTGACGGACAACCGCCGACCCGACCGGGTCCGCTACTCTCCCGCCCTGGTCGCCGACTGCGGCATCGACGGGGACAAACTGCCGCCGATCGTGGCCTGCACCGAGGTGATCGGCACGTTGCACCCGGACGCCGCCGCCCACCTCGGTCTGCCGCCGACCGTCCAGGTGGTGGCGGGGGCGATCGACACCACGGCGGCGGCGATCGGCGCCGGCACCACCGCCGACAACGACCCGCACCTGTACCTGGGCACCTCGTCGTGGATCGCGGCGCACGTGCGCCGCAAGAAGACCGACCCGGTCGCGCAGATCGCCGCCGTGCCGTGCGCGATCGGCGACCGGTACCTGATGACCGCGCTGCAGGCCACCGCCGGGGCGAACCTGACCTGGCTGAAGGACAAGATCGTCGAGTACGACGACCCGCTGGTCGGCGCCGGCCACCTCGCGACCGACGAGACGTCGATCTTCGACGCGTTCGACGCGATCCTGCCGACCGTGCCGGCCGGCGCCAACGGGGTGCTCTACCTGCCGTGGCTGTACGGCGAACGCGCCCCGGTCGACGACCCGGACCTGCGCGCCGCGTTCGTCAACATCTCGCTCGACACCAACCGGTCCGATCTGTTGCGGGCCGTCTTCGAAGGCGTCGCGTTGAACACCCGGTGGCTGTCGGCGGCGGTCGACCGGTTCCTCGGCACCCCGGTGACCTCGTTGACCGTCACCGGTGGCGGCGCCCGGTCGACGGCCTGGTGCCAGATCTTCGCCGACGTGCTCGGCGTCGAGGTGCGTCGGGACCCGGACCCGGTCGCGGTCAACGCCCGCGGCGCCGGCTGGATCGGCGCGGTCGGCACCGGGCAGCTGACGTTCGGGCAGATCCCGGCGCTGCTGCGGACCGACCGGGTGTTCGCCCCGACGGCGGCGCACCGCGTCCGCTACGACGAACTCTTCGGCGTCTACCGGGAGCTGCACCGCCGACTCGCCCCGGTGTACCGGCGAATGCCCGGTGGTGCACATCGGACCGATCAGCGAAGATAGCGGGATGGCCCGATCTGTTCCCGCCGCCCGGCACGCGGTCGTCATCGGCGGCAGTCTCGCCGGGCTGTGCGCGGCCCGCGCACTCGCCGAACACGTCGACCGGGTGACCGTGGTCGACCGTGACCGGTTCCCCGAAGCGCCGCAGGTGCGCGCCGGCGTCCCGCAGGCGCACCACCTGCACGTGCTGATCACCGCCGGGCAGCGTGCACTCGATCAGCTTTTCCCCGGTCTGATCGCCGAGCTGCACGCCGCCGGCGCGGTCCGGGTCGACGCGCCGACCGACATCCTGTACCTGGCGCCGACCGGGTGGCGGGAACGGTTCCCGGCGACCCACCAGCTGGTCGGGACCAGCCGGGAGCTGCTCGACTGGACGGTCCGCCAGCGGCTGGCCGCCGATCCACGGATCCGGTTCGAGCCGGCCCACGACGTGGTCGGGCTGCTCGGCGCCGACGGCCGCGACGCGGTCACCGGCGTACGGATGCGTCCCCGCGCGGCGGGCGGCGCCGTCCGGAGCCTGCCGGCCGACCTGGTGGTGGACGCCAGCGGCCGCGGCTCGCACGCGCCGGACTGGTTGGCCGAGCTCGGCTACGGCCGCCCCGACGAGACCCGGGTCGACTCCGGTCTCGGCTACGCGAGTCGGCGCTACCTGCTGCCGCCGGGGGCCAGTGACGGGTGGAAGAACATCGTGGTGATGCCGCAGCCGCCACGGTCGGGGCGGGGCGGGGTGATCTACCCGATCGAGAACGGACGGTGGATGGTGACCCTCGGCGGCCTCGGCGGCGACCACCCGCCGACCGACGAGGCCGGTTTCCTCGATTTCGCCCGTGGGCTGCGCAGCCCGTTGATCCACGAGGCGATCCGCGACGCCACGCCCGACTCACCGATCCACGGGTTCCGCAACACCGCCAACCACCGCCGCCGATACGAGGCGATGCCACGTTGGCCGGACGGGTTCGCGGTGGTCGGCGACGCCTCGTGCACCTTCAATCCGGTCTACGGCCAGGGGATGGCGGTGGCCGCCCGGACGGCGGTGGTGCTGGCCGAACAGCTGCGCGACAGCGGGGGCACGCTGGGCCGCGCGGCGCAGGCCCGGGTGGCCGGCTGCAGCGAGACCGCCTGGCTGATCGCCACCGGTGCCGACCTGCGGTACCCGACGACCGTCGGGCCACGGCCCCGACGCGGCGGCGCGCTGTCCCGCTGGTACCTGGACCGGGCGGCCGACGTCGCCAACCGCGATCCGTACGTGCAGCGCGCCCTGACCGACGTGTTCCACCTGGTCGCGCCGTTGTCCGCGGTGGTCCGCCCAGCCGTCGCGCTGCGGGTGCTGCGCGGTCGCCCCGGCCCGCAACTGGTCGCACCGCCGTCGAGCTGACGCTGCCGACGCGGATGAGACTCCTACGGAGCCGGTGGACGGTGCCGGCCACGGTACTGGTGTGGCTGGTCACCCGGGCCGCACTGATGGCGGTCTACGCACAGGTCGTTCCCGGGTTGGACGCCGGTGAGGTGTTCGCCGACGTCGACCTGTACCGACGGTGGAGCGGGCAGCTGCGCGACGGCCGGGTGCCGGGCACCGACCCGATGTGGCAGTACCCGCCGGGCGCGGCGGCGTTGTTCGTCGCGGTCGGCTGGGTCGCCGAGTCGACGCGGACCGGCTACACCACGGTCTTCGTCATGTTCGCCCTCGGCGCGGACCTGGTGGTCCTGCTGGCGCTGATCCGGCTGTCCCGGGGCGGCAACCGGATCGGCGGCGCGCTGTGCTGGGCGCTCGCCGTGCCGCTGCTGAGCCTGCTGACCTACGCCCGGTACGACGTCTTCGTCACCGCGCCGGCGGTGCTCGCGCTGGCCGCCACGGTCCGTCGGCCGGCGCTGGCCGGTGCGATGCTGGCGGTCGGTGCGCTGGCCAAGGTCTGGCCGGCGATATTGTTGATCACCGCCCGGCCGCTGCGCGGGCTGCGCCCGATGTCGATCGGCTTCGTGACCGCGGCGGCTGTGCTGGGCGCCGTGCTGACGGTCTCCTACGCCGATGCCTGGTCGGGCTTCTCGGACAACCAGGCGGACCGTGGGCTCCAGGTCGAGTCGGTCGCCGCCACCCCGCTGGTCCTGGCCCGGGTCGCCGATCCGGCGATCGTGGTGGAGTACCGCTACGGCGCGATGGAGTTCAGCCACCCGGTCGCCACCTCGGTCGCCGCCGTGCTGCCCGGGTCGACCCTCGCCGGCCTGGGCCTGCTCGGCTGGTGGTGGCTTTTCCGGGGGCGCCGGATCGACTGGACCCCGACGGTCGGCTTCGACCTGGCGCTGCTGGCCGTCGGGGTGGCGGTGGTGACCAGCCGGGTGCTCTCCCCGCAGTACCTGCTCTGGCTGCTCGGACTGGCCGCGGTCTGTCTGACCCGCCGGGACACCACACAACGGGCGCCGGCCCTGCTGATCGTCGTGGCGACCGTACTGACCAGCGCCTACTTCCCGTGGTTCTATCCGGACGTGATCGGCACGCCGGGCTGGCCGGGGGCCGTGCTGCTGGCCGCCCGTAACGCGGTCCTGGTGGCCGCCACCGTGATCGGTCTGCGCCGGCTGCTGGTCGGACACCGGGTCGTGCCGCAGGTGCGCACGGCGACGGTCGGCCACCGGCAGCCGGTCGGCGGGACCGTCGGCCTTGGCAGAACCCGGACATCCGGTTAGGTTAGGCTCACCTCATCGACTAAGGGAGTGGAATGAGCCTCGACCACACGACGGACGCCAGCGCCGCGCGCCACCGGGTGGTGCTCACCGACCAGGTACAGATCGACGATCTCGCGAAGGTGTACCGCCAGGTGCACGCCAAGGACCTGCACCTGACCGACCACACCGAGCCGTCGGTGGAGCAACGGCTGGAGTGGACGGCGCAGGCACCCGGATTCGCCGCCACCGTCGGCTACGTCGGCGACCAGCTGGTCGGGACGGTGATGGGTTGTCCGCTGCCGCCGGAGACACTCTGGTGGCGCGACCTGCGGTCGGCCGCCGACCCGGACCTCGCCCGGGAGTGGCCGGGCCGGACCTTCGCCGTCTGCGAAGCGTTCGTGCTGCCCGAGTTCCAACGCCAGCAGGTCGGCGTGCCGTTGTTCTCCCAGCTGCTCGCCAGCCGCACCGAGGAGCGGGTGTCACTGGCGGTCGCCGATTCCAACACCCGGGTGCTGCGCAGCATGCGGGTGCTGGGCTGGCAGCACGTCGGCGACCTGGTGCCCTTCCCCGGCTGGCGCCAGCACGCCATGTTCGTCCGACCGTTGCCCTGGTGACCCGGTCGGTTCCGGAAACGGCGCCGGGCCGGTCGCCGGCCGGAACCGGCGCTGGTGGCGGACGCCGACGGCGACGCCAGCGAGGATCAGTACGATCGCGGCCACCGCGACCGCCGGGTAGCCGACCCGGGCCGCCGCCGTCAGGCCGAGCGCCGCGGCCAGGTAGGAGCAGACCAGCCCGAACGACGACAGCACCGTGAAATCCGTACCCCCGGTACCCGGCCGGGAGTAGTCCATGTTCACCGTGTACAGCGCGACGTTCGCCACCGTGTACGCGGCCATGAAGCAGCACAACGCGACCGTGGTGAAGCCACCGACGGCCCGTCCGGTGAGCATCGGCAGCAGCAGCACCGTGGCGACGGCCAGCGACCCGCCACCGGCCACCAGCACCCCGGCCCGGCCGATCCGGTCGACCAGACCACCGGCCACCAGCCCGGCGACGACGGCCGGGACACTGGTGACGATCCCGGTCACGAAGCCGATCCGCTGCAACGACCAGCCGGCGTCGACCAGGGCTGGTGACACCAGCCCGTAGGCCGCCCCGGCACCCATGTAGAGCAGCGGCACCACGCCGAGCGCCCAGCGGCGGCAGCCGGGCTGGCCGAGGACGGACAGCAGCGCGCCGTACGCCTGACGCGCCCCGGCCGGCCGGGCGATCCGCTCGGGCTCGCGGAACCGCCACACCACCAGCAGCCCGGTCGCGGTGAGCGCGGCGAGCAGGCCGACCGCCGCCTGCCAGCCGAGCCGGTCGTAGACCACCACGCAGACGCCGCCGCCCAGGATGTTGCCGACGTAGCTCGCCGCCACCTGGATCCCGTTGCCGGTGCCCCGGACCGAGTCGGCCAGCATCCGCACCGCGACCGCGTCGGCGGCGATGTCCTGGGTGGCGGACAGGAACACGAACAGCGCGCAGATCAGCACGATCGGGCCGAGTCGCCCGGTCGCCGGGTCGGCGGCGAGCAGGGCCAGCAGGGCCAGCACCATGCCGCTCTGCAGCACCAGCAGCCAGGAACGGTAGTGGCCGCCACGCCGTGGGCCGTACCGGTCCAGGATCGGTGCCCAGAGGAACTTGACCGGCCAGATCAGACCGATCAGGTTGAGCAGCGCGAGAGTATCCAGCGAGGTGCCGCCGGACCGCAGGATGCTGGCCAGCCCGACGGTGATGAAACCGAATCCCAGGTACTGGGTGACGTACAGCGCGGCCAGGGTCGGCATGGTCCGCCCACGGGCGGCGACCGTGACGGTCATCGGGCCGCCCTCCTGCCGACGCCGAGCGGCCACACCGGAATCCACCGGCTAATCCACCTGGTGGGACGCAGGTCACAAGCGTCCGCTCGGCCTCCGCCGACGGCATGAATCCGCTGGTCACGACGCACGATAGCGGTCCCGCCGAGGAGCGCGGGGCGCGCCTGCCGGCCCCGTGCCCCGTGGAGAAGGGGTGCTGCCCAGTTCCGTTTCACCGGCCCTCCCAGTAGCCTCGCCTAAGTTAGGTTAGGTTACCCTTATGGAGGCGGTGTTGGAGAGACCAATGTACCCGCATCTGTTCGGCCGGCACACGGTGGACACCTACGTGTCCAGCATCGACCGGACCGCAGCGGTTCTCGCCGACCGCGTACGGGCGGTCCGCCAGCCGTACTCCGGCGACGCCGTGGCACCACTGCAGGCCAAGGTCGACGGCGTCGACCTGGACGCGCCGCTCGGCACCACCGACGCCGCGCTGGACGAGATCGCCGGCCTCTACCTGGACCACGCGGTGTGGTTCCACGAACCCACCTACCTGGCCCACCTGAACTGCCCGGTGGCGATCCCCGCGCTCAACGCCGAGCTGCTGCTCGCCGCCGTCAACACCTCGGTCGACACCTGGGACCAGAGCACCACCGGCACGCTGATCGAGCGGCGGCTGATCGCCTGGACGGCCGAGCGGATCGGGTTCGGTCCGACCGCCGACGGCGTCTTCACCAGCGGCGGCACCCAGTCGAACCTGCACGGCCTGCTACTGGCCCGGGAGGACCGCCTGGCCCGCGCCGACACCGACCGGGCCACGACGCTGCCCCGGCTGCGGGTGCTGGCCACGGCGGAGAGCCACTTCAGCGTCGGCAAGTCCGCCGGTCTGCTCGGACTCGCCGCCGACGCGGTCGTCCCGGTCGCCACCGACAGCACCGGCCGGATGGACCCGGTGGCGCTCGACGCCGAGATCGACCGGCTGCTCGACCAGGACTTGGTGCCGATGGCGGTCGTCGCCACCGCCGGCACCACCGACCGGGGCTGCGTCGACCCGCTCGCCGCGATCGGCACCATCTGCCGCGACCGGGCGGTATGGCTGCACGTCGACGCGGCGTACGGCTGCGGTCTGCTGGTCTCCACCCGCCACCGGCACCTGCTCGACGGCATCGCCGCCGCCGACTCGGTGACCGTCGACTTCCACAAGAGCTTCTTCCAGCCGATCAGCTCCAGCGCCATCATCGTCCGGAACGCGCCGACCATGCGGCGGGTCGCGGTGCACGCCGACTACCTGAACCCACGAACCGCGACCGTGCCGAACCAGGTCGACAAGAGCCTGCAGACCACCCGCCGGCTGGACGCGCTGAAGCTGTGGATGACGTTGCGGGCGATCGGCGCCGACCAGCTCGGCGAGATGTTCGACCGGGTCGTCGACCTGGCCCAGCAGGCCCACGGCCTGCTCCGCGAACTCGACGACTTCGAACTGGTCATGCGGCCGGTGCTGAGCACCGTGCTGTTCCGGTACCGGCCGGACTGGCTACCGGTGCAGGACTGCGACCGGTTGCTGCCCCGGCTACGGGCCCGGCTGTTCGCCGACGGCACCGCGATCATCGCCGGCACCGTCGTCGACGGGCACTACTGGCTCAAGTTCACCCTGCTCAACCCGAACACCACCGTCGAAGACCTGCGTATCGTGATCGAGCTGATCCGCCGCGCCGGCCAGGACCTGCTCGACGCCGAATGGGATCCGGCGCTGATCGCCCCGGAGCCGGTCACCCCGGAGGTGTGCGCCAATGCGAACGTATGACTTCGTCGCCGTCGGGCTCGGGCCGTTCAACCTCGGCCTGGCCTGCCTGACCGCGCCGCTCGACGAGTTGGACGGGCTGTTCCTGGAGCAGCGTGACGAGTTCGCCTGGCATCCCGGACTGATGATCGAAGGGGTCACCATCCAGGTGCCGTTCCTGGCCGACCTGGTGACGATGGCCGACCCGACGTCGCCGTACTCGTTCCTCAACTATCTGAAGCAGACCGGCCGGCTGTACCGCTTCTACATCCGGGAGAACTTCTACCCGCTGCGCGCCGAGTACGACGCGTACTGCCGCTGGGCGGCGGCCCAGTTGCCCAACGTCCGGTTCGGCAGCCGGGTCGACCGGGTCGAGCACGACGCCACGACCGGCGACTACCTGGTACGGGTCACCCGGTCCGACGCCGAGGCGACCACGACGCTACGGACCCGGCGGCTGGTGCTCGGCATCGGCACCGTGCCGTACCGCCCGGCGGTGGTCCGGGACCTGCCCGGCCCGGCCGTGCACAGCGCCGACTATCTGGCGAACAAGGCCCGACTGCAGCGCCTCGGGTCGGTCACCGTGGTCGGCAGCGGGCAGAGCGCCGCGGAGATCTACCTCGACCTGCTGGCGGAGATCGACACCCACGGCTACCAGCTCAACTGGATCACCCGGTCACCCCGGTTCTTCCCGATGGAGTACACCAAGCTCACCCTGGAGATGACCTCACCGGAGTACGTCCGCTACTTCCACGGGCTGCCGGCGGCCAGCCGGGACCGGCTCAACCGGGACCAACGCAGCCTCTACAAGGGCATCAGCGGCGACCTGGTGGACACCATCTTCGACACGCTCTACCGCAAGGACGTCGCCGGCCCGGTACCGACCACCATGCTCACCGGCACCGCGCTGACCGGCGCCGACTGGGACCCCGACGCCGGACGGTACCGGCTCGGCCTGCACCACCAGGAGCAGGACCGCGATTTCACCATGGACACCGACGGCCTGGTGCTGGCCACCGGCTACCGGCCGGCCGTGCCGGCGTTCCTGGACCCGGTCCGCGACCGGATCCGGTGGGACGAGCAGGGCCGGTTCGACGTAGCGCTCGGCTACACCGTCGACCACGGCGACCGGGAGATCTTCGTGCAGAACGCCGAGGAGCACACCCACAGCCTCACCGCACCCGACCTGGGCATGGGCCCCTACCGCAACTCGGTGATCATCGCCAACATGCTCGGCCGCGAGGTCTACCCGATCGAGCAGCAGATCGCCTTCCAGCAATTCGGCGCGCCGCCGGACAGCGACGTACCACAGGCACCATCGGCGCCGTCGGCCGCGACCGGTCCGGTGGCCACGCAGCGGCAGGAGGCGCTGATCCGGTGACCGCCGCCACGACGACCATGTTCACCATCGACGACCCGCTCGGCCGGATGACCGTCGAACCGCTCGACGTCGCCGGTCACGCCGACCTGCTGCACGCCTGGATCACCCACCCCCGGTCGGTGTTCTGGGGGATGCCCGACGCCGACCTCGACACCGTACGGCGCGAGTACCAGCGCATCGACGCCAACCCGCACCATCACGCGTGGCTCGGCCGGCTCGACGGCGTACCGCTGTTCCTCACCGAGACCTACGAACCCGCGCACAGCGAACTCGCCGACCACTACCCCGTACAGCCCGGTGACGTCGGGATGCACGTGCTGGTCGCGCCGCCGGGCGGCGAGCCCCGGCACGGGGTGACGTCGGCGGTGATGCGGACGGTGATGACCTTCGTCTTCGCCGACCCGGCGCACCACCGGGTCGTCGTCGAACCCGACGTCCGCAACGAGGCGATCGCCGCGAAGAACGCCGAGGCCGGCTTCGTCGTCGACCGGCTGATCCAACTGTCCGACAAGCAGGCCCGGCTCAGCTTCTGTTCCCGGTCCGCGTTCAGTGCCAGCCGGCTGGGCGGTGCCGGCGGATCCGCTGTGGAGAGCCCGATGACGCCCCCCGCCCACCTCGCGCCGGGCCCGATCGCGGCCGCCCACCGCCAGCTGGTCGCCAAGGCCATCGCCGAGTTCAGCCACGAACGGCTGATCCAGCCCCGACCCGACGGCACGCTCCCGCCCGGTCCCGGCGGCGACGGTTACCGGCTGACGACCGGCGACCGGGTCGCGTACCGGTTCCGGGCCCGCCGGTACGCCCTCGACCACTGGCTGATCGACGCCGCGTCGCTGACCCGCGAGGTCGACGGCGGCCCGGCGGAGCTGGACGCCCTCGACCTGGTCGTCGAGCTGCGGGAGACGCTGGGCATCCCGGCGAAGCTGCTCGGCACCTACCTGGAGGAGATCAGCGCCACCCTGGCCGGTGCCGCCTGGAAGTACCACCACCGGCGGGAACGCGCCGCCGACCTGGTGCACGCCGACTTCCAGACCATCGAGTCGGCGATGACCGAGGGGCACCCGCTGTTCGTCGCCAACAACGGCCGGATCGGCTTCGGCCTGACCGACCACGCGGCCTACGCGCCAGAGGCCGGCGCCCCGGTACGGCTGGTCTGGCTGGCGGTCCGCCGGGACCTGAGCACCTTCACCGCCGGGCGGGGCGTCGACGAGCAGACGCACTACCTGGCCGAGTTGGGCGCAGACACGCTGCACCGGTTCGCCGACCGGCTGTGCGACCTCGGCCTCGACCCGAGCGGCTACCGGTATCTGCCGGTGCACCCGTGGCAGTGGGAACACAAGGTCGGCATCACCTTCGCCGCCGACGTGGCGTCCCGGGCCATCGTCCCGGTCGGCACCGGCCCGGACCGGTACCGGGCGCAACAGTCGATCCGTACCTTCTTCAACCTCGACGCGCCGCACCGGCACTACGTCAAGACCGCGCTGTCCATCCAGAACATGGGCTTCATGCGCGGGCTGTCGCCGGCGTACATGCGGGCCACCCCGCCGATCAACGACTGGGTCGCCGACCTGGTCGCCGCCGACGACACGCTGCGCGACTGCGGGTTCGAGGTGCTACGGGAACTGGCGTCGGTCGGCTACACCGGCGACGCGTACCACCGCAGTGGGGCACCGGTCTCGGCGTACCAGCGGATGCTCGCCGCGTTGTGGCGGGAAAGCCCGGCGCCTCGGATCGCGCCCGGGCAGCGGCTGGCCACCATGGCCAGCCTGCTGCACCGCGACCGCGACGGCGCGCACCTGGCCACCGCGCTGATCGCGGCGTCCGGCCTGCCGGCCGCCGACTGGCTGGCCCGCTACCTGCGGGCCTACCTGCGCCCGCTGCTGCACTGCCTGCTCGGCCACGACCTGGCGTTCATGCCGCACGGGGAGAACCTGATCCTCGTGCTGGAGGATCACGTACCGGTCCGGGTGTTCATGAAGGACATCGGCGAGGAGGTCGTCGCCATGCACGACCGGGAGCTGCCGGCCACGGTCGAGCGGATCCGAATGCCGGTCGACGACGATTTCCGGGTGCTGGCCGTCTTCACCGACGTCTTCGACGGTTTCCTGCGCTTCCTGGCGGCGATCCTGGACGCCGACGACGTGCTGCCGGCGGACCGGTTCTGGCAGCTGGTCGCCGCGTGCGTCCGTCAACACGGCGGCGACCACCCGCAGCTGCGGGACCGGTTGGACCTCTTCGCGCCCACCTTCCGGCACTCCTGCCTGAACCGGTTGCAGCTGCGCAACACGCTGCAGATGGTCGACCTGACCGACCAGGCCGGGTCGTTGATCTTCGTCGGGGTGCAGGACAACCCGATCGCCGCCGTCGCGGCCCCGGCCCCGTGACGGCCCGGTACGCCGTCGGCCGGTCCGGGCGGGTGCACCGGGACGGGTACGGCGTACCGCACCTGTGGGCGGCCGACGTCGACGACCTCGCCTACCTGCAGGGGCACACCGCCGCCACCGACCGGGCCTGGCAGATCGAGGTCGAACGGTGGCGCTCGGAGGGCGCGCTGGCCAGCCGGCTCGGCCCGGCCGAGGTCGGCTGGGACCGGTTCGCCCGCCGGGTCCGGCTCGACGACACCGCCGAACGCTGCTTTCACCGGCTGGACCCGGCGACCCGCCGCTGGGTGGGCGCGTACGTCGACGGCGTCAACCACGGTCTCGCCGAGGGCGCCGGCGCGGCACCCGAGTTCGCCGCCACCGGCACCACCGCCGGCAGCTGGCAGCCGTGGACCCCGCTCGGCGTGTTCCTGGTGCAGCACGTGCTGTTCGGCACCTTCGGCAGCAAGCTGTGGCGGGCGCACGTCACCGCCACCCTCGGCCCGGCCGCGGTCGACCTGTTCGCCATGGAACCGCCCGCGTCGTCGGGCAGCAACGCCTGGGCGGTGACCGGACGGCACAGCGGCACCGGCTCCCCGGTCATCGCCGGCGACCCGCACCGGATCCTGGAGCTGCCCAACGTCTACCAGCAGGTGCAGCTGACCTGCCCCGAGTTCGACGTCTTCGGGTTCGCCTTCCCCGGCGTACCGGGGCTGCCGCACTTCGGCCACGCCGGCGAGGTCGCCTGGGCGATCACCAACGCCATGGCCGACTACCAGGACCTGTACCGCGAACAGCTGCGCCGGGTCGACGGGCAGGTCCTGGTCCGTCAGGCCGACGGCTGGGCCCCGGTGCCGGCGCACACCGAGCTGATCGAGGTACGCGACGCCGACCCGGTGCCGGTCGAGGTGATCGAGACCCCGCGCGGGCCGGTGATCGACGTCGACCGGCGCACTGGTGAGGCGATCAGCCTGCGTACGCCGAGCCGGGTCGGCGGGGCGCTGGGCTTCGACGCGCTGCTTCCGCTGCTGCGCGCCCGCCGGGTCGGCGACGTCGAACGGGCACTGCGGCACTGGGTGGAGCCGGTCAACAGTGTGCTGGTCGCCGACCGCTCCGGCGCGGTGCGCCGGCTGGTCGCTGGCCGGGTGCCGGTGCGCGACGACCGGTGCCGGCAGGTGCCGGTGCCCGGCTGGGCACCCCGGTACACCTGGCGACCCGGCTACACCGCCCTGCCCGCCGCCGAGGTGTCCGATCTGGTGGTCAACGCCAACGACCGGCGCGGCGGCGACACCGCTGACCTCGGCGTCGACTTCGCCCCACCACACCGGGCCCGGCGGATCCGCCAGCTGCTCGACAGCGGGGCCGCACCCGAGTCGGTGCACATGGACACCCTGGTGCCGACGGCCGGGCTGCGCCGGTTGCTGCGCGGCCTGGACCTGACCGACCAGCCCGGGCCGGTCCGGCAGCTACGCGAGAAACTGCTCGGCTGGGACGGCCGGATGGCGGCCGACAGCGCCGACGCCGGTCTGTTCGCCGCCTGGCGGGCCGCGCTGGTCCACCGGCTGTCCGCCGAGCCCTGCCTGCGACCACTGCACGCCGAACCCGGCTTCGACGAACTGTTCGCCCCGTGGACCGACCCGGTGGGTCGGATCGGGCTGGCGCTGGACCGGCTGATCGACGGGCTGCCCCGGCTGGGTGGCGACCCGGGCCGCTGCGCGGTGGCCGCGCTGGTCGAGGTGGCCGACGGGCCGCCGCCGGGTCGGTGGGGCGACCGGCACCTGCTGCACCCGGTACGGGTGCTACCCGGCGCCGCCGACCCGGCCACCGACGCGCTGGGCGGACCGGTCCCGCTCGACGGCGACACCGGCAGCGTCCTGGCCACCTCCAGCGTGCCCGGTGTTTCCGACGTGTGCTGGCGCGGGCCGGTGGCCCGCTACGTGTGGGACCTCGCCGACCCGGCGGCGAGCCGCTGGGTGGTGCCGTTCGGCGCCTCGGGACGGCCCGGTGACCGGCATTTCGCCGACCAGTTGCCCCGCTGGACGGCCGGCCAACTGGTCCCGGTCTCCCCGGTGCAGTGGACCTCCGGCCCTGGCGGGACGGCACGGCCGAGCGTGTACGTCGAGCAACTGCCCGGCATCGGCCGGTTCAGCCTGCTGGTGCTGGACCCCACCGAGGATCTCGACCTGCTGTACGGCTGGGTCACCGAGCCACGGGCCCGGTTCTGGGGAATGACCGGGCACACCCGGGAGCAGGTGGGCGATGTCTACCGGTTCCTCGACGGTCTGGACTCGCACCACGCGTACCTGATGACCGTCGACGACGAGCCGGTCGGCATCTTCCAGACCTACCTGCCGGCCGAGGACCCGCTCGGCGAGCACTACCCGGTACGCGACGGTGACATCGGGATCCATCTGTTCCTCGCTCCGGCCCGGCGGCCGGTCGCCGGGTTCACCGGCGCGGTGGCGGCCGCGTTCACCCGCTACCTGTTCGCCGATCCGGGCCGGCGACGGATCGTCATCGAGCCGGACGTACGCAACGACCGGGCGCTGCGCCGCTGGAAGCGACTGGGCTTCGAGTTCGACGTGGAGCTGACGTTGGCCGACAAGCGCGCCCAGTTGGCGTTCCTGACCCGGGCGGCGTTCACCGTCAGGCAAGCCACCGGCGGCGTACCATCGACCGGTGACCGCCGCTGACCAGCCACGCACCGCGGTGCCGTCCCGGGTGCTGGCCGCCGATCCGCAGCTCGCCGGGCTGCGCCGGTCACTGGAGTTCTACTACGGCGATCCGGGCCGGGACGCCGCGATGGACCTGCTCTACCGGCGCTTCGTCGCGCCGGACGATCTGGTGTTCGACATCGGCGCGCACGTCGGCGACCGGGTGGGCAGCTTCCGGCGGTTGGGCGCACGGGTGGTGGCGGTGGAGCCGCAGCCGTTGTGCGCCCGCGCGGTGCGGCTCGTCTACGCCGACGATCCGGCGGTGACCGTGCTGCCGGCGGCGTGCGGTGACACCGCCGGCCCGGTACGGATGTACATCAACTCGGCCAACCCCACGGTCTCCACCGCGTCGGCCGATTTCGTCGGCGCCGCCGACGGTGCCGACGGCTGGTCGGACCAGGTCTGGGACGGCGAGATCGAGGTGCCGGCGACGACTCTCGACCAACTGGTCGCCGAGTACGGCCGACCGGCGTTCGTCAAGATCGACGTCGAGGGGTTCGAGGAAACCGTACTCGCCGGACTGTCCGGGCCGCTGCCGGCGCTGTCCTTCGAGTTCACCACCATCCAGCGGGACACGGCGCTGCGCTGCCTGCGGCGGTTGGCCGGGCTCGGCGACTACCGGTTCGACGTCGCGCTGGGTGAGAGCCAACGGCTGACCTTCGGCCGGTGGGTGTCGGGTGCGGAGATGGCCGATCATCTGCGGGCGCTGCCACACGCGGCCAACTCCGGCGACGTCTACGCGGTGCTGCCGGGCGGATCAGCCGGCTAGCTCCGCCCGCCACCGGTCGACCTGCGGTTCGCGGCCGCGCCACAGCCAGTGCACATCCCTGCCGAACGACCAGAGCAACGCGGCCAGCACGCCGGCGACCAACGCGGTGACCAGCACCGGCGACGCGATCCCGGCGGCGGCGAGCACCAGCACGGCACCCTGGGTGGCGGCCACCGTCTTGCGGCTGAACCGGGGCGGCAACGGCGCCCGCAGCCAGGGCAGCAACCGGGCGGCGGCGCCGAACACGTAGCGGAACACCCCGATCGCCAGCACCCACCAGCCGACCGACGCGGCCACGAACACGCTGAGCACCAGGACCAACGCCGAGTCGGTCTCCATGTCGAACCGGGCGCCGAGCCGCGAACAGGTGCCGGTACGGCGGGCCACCTGCCCGTCGATGCCGTCGAGCAGCAGGGCCACCGCGGCCAGGACCACCAGCAGCGCGACCGGGGCCGGGCCGACGAACGAGTCGGCCACCAGCGCGGTCACCGCGCCGACCAGGGTCCCCCGGGCCAGGGTGACGCTGTCCGCCGGACCCCAGCCGGTCACCTCGGGCTGCTGCATCGCCCGGGTGAGCAGCGCCCAGGTCGCCAGTCCGTAGGCCAGGCCGGCCGACCAACCGGCCACGCCGAGGCCACTGGTCGCCGCCAGGATCAGCAGGACCGCGATCTGGGCGAGCAGCCCGATGCTCGGCGCATGTACCGACCGAACAGCTTCACTACGTGCACTTACCGTCACTTTTCCTCCGTCACCGAATGGCCACCGGCGTGGTACGCCCCGGTGCCCATATCCCCACCAACGGCGATTCGGTGCGAAGGGTTCACTGGCCGGGCCGGAATTTCAAGTCGGCATCCGGACACCGTGACGACCGACGCAGCCAACCAGCATTTCGTGACGATCAGTAGCCGGTCCAGACGGCTTTTGCCCCCGAGTCGCCGGCCCGCACCACGAAGTAGAGGCTTACCCCGGCCGCGACGACGACCAGACCCTTCACGACCAGGACCAGCATCCCGTTGCCGCGCGCACCGCCGGCGGTCGCGCTGTGCGCGGCGGCGGCGACCCGGGGGCCGACCAGGTACACCAGGGCCAGGGTGGCCAGCGCCAGCACGATCGACGCGAGCAGCGTCAGGTTCCCCAACTGTTCGTGCTCCTCGATCACCGGCCGGAAGCTCTCGGTGATCCGACCGGCCGTGTCCATCCGGTTGAGGAACGCGTCGCCGGACAGCTTGGTGACCAGCGCGGCGATCGGCGTGACGACGGCCAGCACGGCCAGCACCCACCGGGTGTGCGCCCGGATGAGCGGGACCAGGGCGTACCCGACCGCCAGCAGCGCCAGCAGCGGGACGAAGACCACCGCCGCGTGCAGCAGCAGTGGATGGGCGGGGATTCCCGCGACTTCCTCGAACATGTCTACGCCTCCTCGGCGGTTCCACGGCAGTCATGGCGACCAGGGATCGGAGGCTAACCCACCAGGAACCGGTACGGCAGCAGCCACCCGGCGACCGCCGGGCGTCGCGGTACAGCGGAGTCGATCAGGAGTCGTCGCCCTCGTCCGCCGATGGAAGCCGCCACCGTCGTTCCTGCGGACCACGTTGCGCGCCGAGGGTGTTCTCCGGTTCGGTGGTCTGCTCGAAACTGGGCCGACGGACCTGTTCCGGCCGGGGCACCTGGACGGCCCGGGCACCGGACACCGGGTCCGGCACGAAAGTGGCGACGTCGGTCGGCCCCTGCGCCGGACCGCGCGGGACGATCCGGTGGGCGGCCGGGTCACGGTGCAGTTCGTCGACGAGGTGCTGCGGCGGCTCGGTGTCCCGCTGCGGCAGGTCCCGACCGAGGTCCGCGACGAACAGGCCGTACTTGGCCTCGAAGGCCGGGCGTTCGGACCTGATCCGGGGCAACCGGTCGAAGTTGCGCAACGGCGGCGGGCAGGTGGTTGCCCACTCCAGCGAGTTGCCGAACCCCCATGGGTCGTGCACGCTCACCTGCTCGCCGAACCGGTACGACTTCCACACGTTCCAGATGAAGAACAGCGTGGACGCCCCGAGGATGAACGATCCGATGGTGGCGATGGTGTTCAGGACGGTGAACCCGTCGGTCGGCAGATAGTCGGCGTACCGGCGGGGAAAGCCCTCGTTGCCGAGCCAGTGCTGGACCAGAAAGGTGGCATGGAAGCCGATGAACATTGTCCAGAAGTGCGCCTTGCCGAGCGCTTCGTCGAGCAGTCGGCCGGTCATCTTCGGGAACCAGAAATAGATGCCGGCGAACGCCGCGAAAACGATCGTACCGAACAGCACGTAGTGGAAGTGGGCCACGACGAAGTAGCTGTCGGTGACGTGGAAGTCGACCGGTGGACTGGCCAGCAGCACCCCGGTCAGCCCGCCGAGCAGGAAGGTCACCAGGAAGCCGACCGCGAACAGCATCGGCGTATCGAAGGTCAACTGCCCCTTCCACATGGTGCCGAGCCAGTTGAAGAACTTGATCCCGGTGGGCACCGCGATCAGGAAGCTGAGCATGGCGAAGAACGGCAGCAGCACCTGGCCGGTGCCGTACATGTGGTGCGCCCACACGCTCATCGACAGCGCGGCGATCGCGATCGTCGCGGCCACCAGGCCCTTGTAGCCGAAGATCGGCTTGCGGGCGAAAACCGGAATGACCTCGCTGATGATGCCGAAGAACGGCAGCGCGACGATGTACACCTCGGGATGGCCGAAGAACCAGAACAGATGCTGCCACAGCATCGGGCCGCCGGTCTGTGGCGCGTACACGTGCGCGCCGAGCAGCCGGTCCGCCAGCAGCGCCAGCAGCGCCGCCGCCAGCAGCGGGAACACCAGGACCACCAGCAGTGCGGTGATCAGGATGTTCCAGGTGAAGATCGGCATCCGGAACATGGTCATACCTGGTGCGCGCAGGGTGATGATGGTGGCGATCAGGTTGACCGAGCCGAGGATGGTACCGAGGCCGGAGACGACCAGGCCGACGATCCACATGTTGGCGCCGATGCCCGGAGTGTGCTCCATCCGGCTCAACGGGGTGTAGGCGAACCAGCCGAAGTCGGGAGCACCGCCGGGCGTCAGGAATCCCCCCATGACCAGCAGCCCACCGAGCAGATAGAGCCAGTACGCCAGCGCGTTGAGCCGGGGGAACGACACGTCCGGGGCACCGATCTGCAACGGCACCAGATAGTTGGCGAACCCGAACACCAGCGGGGTGGCGAACAGCAGCATCATGATCGTGCCGTGCATGGTGAACAGCTGGTTGTACTGCTCCGGCGAGAGAAGCTGCATGCCGGGCCGGGCCAACTCGGCACGCATCAGCAGGGCCATGACGCCGCCCGCTATGAAATAGCCGAAGGACGTGCCGAGGTACAACAGGCCGATCTGCTTGGCGTCGGTGGTCCGCAGCAGCCGGGTCAGCGAGTTGCCCGGGACCGCCGGGCGGACCGGGCCAGGGGTGGCGCCGTCGGTCCCCAGCGCCACCGGGCGCGGCGGGGCCGTCGGTGGCGTACCCACCGTCGTGGTCTGCTCCGTCATGGCCGCCTCCCGCCCAGCACGTCAACCGACGGTAACTTGATAAATCGTCGGTTGAGGCGGTAAATCTGGATCAGTCGGGTCAAAGCCTGGCTGACCTCTCGACCGGGACGCGGTCCGGCTGCCGTAGCGCTGGCCGGCTGCCGTAGCGCGCCACGGCAGCCGGACCGACAGCTCTTTCGCCGTAGGTCCGGCTGCGACAGGATGGACCTGTCCACCGACCGTCGGACGGGAGCCGCGTGCCATCGACAATGATCGACCAGTCTGGTGACCCGCCGGTCACGGTCATCGACTCCCATCTGCACCTGTGGGACCCACGACTACTCGACTACCCGTGGCTGGCGCAGGTCCCCCGGCTACGGCGCAGCTACCTGCCAGCGGACCTCTCGACCGCCACCGCCGGGCTCGGATCGGGCGGATTCCACCTCGAAGCGGTGGTGTTCGTCGAGGCCGGCCGGGCCGACGCGGACGCCGACGCCGAGGTCGACTGGGTCGAACAGCTCTCCGCCGGATGGCCGATGATCCGGGCGGTGGTGGCCCATGTGCCGCTGGAGCGGGGCGCCGACGCCAGCGCAAGGATCGCCGCGCTACGCCGCCACCGCTTGGTCACCGGGGTGCGCCGCAACCTTCAGGACGAGGCCGACGGCTTCACCGCCACCGACGACTTCGTCGCCGGAGTCCGGCTGCTGGGCGATGCCGGGCTCAGCTTCGACCTCTGCGTGCGGCACCACCAACTGCCCGAGGTGACTGCACTGGCGGCCCGGGTGCCGGAGGTCACCTTCGTCCTGGACCATCTCGGAAAACCACCGGTGGCCGTCGGCGACACCGAGCCATGGCGCGACGACCTGGCCCGCATCGCGCAGTTGCCGAACGTGGTCTGCAAGCTCTCCGGGCTGGCCACCGAGTCGTCCCGCGGCTGGCTCGGTCACGACCTGCTGCCCTACCTCGACCACGCGCTACGCCAATTTGGGCCGGACCGGTGCCTGTTCGGCGGGGACTGGCCGGTGGCCACCCTGGCCACCGGTTACCGTCGCTGGCTCGGGGTGGTCCGGGCCGCCTGCGCCGGCTTGCCCGGACCGCATCAGCAGGCGGTCTTCGCCGACACCGCCCGGCGGGTCTACCGGATCGACTGACCGCGCGGGCCGGCGGGCGGGCGGCCGCCGACCGTGCGGTGACGTCACCGCACGGCGTGGCGCGACGTCACCGCACCGCCCGCCGGGCGAAGGCCCGCAACGCGGCGGCGGTCGCCGCCGCCGCGACCCCCGACAGCACCAGCAGGCACAGACCGATCGGCAGGTGGGTGACGTGTGGCGCCATCGCCGCGCGGAGTGCTTCTGCGGCGTACGTCATCGGGTTCGCCGCGGTGGCCACCTGGAACCATGGCATCTCGGCCAGCCGCTGCCACGGATAGTGCACGCACCCGGTCCAGATGATCGGGGTGACGAACAGCGAGAAGGTGGCCTGGATGCGCTGCAACGGCAGCACCGTCGCCAGGGTCATGCCCAGGGCCGCGCCGACCCAGCCGGCCAGCAGCACCACCACCAGCGACAGCGGCAGCGCCGACCAGCCGCCCGGTGCGGACCCGACGACCAGCGCGCCGAGCGGGTAGACCACGGCCGCCGCGAACAGGCCACGGAGCGTGGCGACCATCAGCTTGCCGACCGCCACCAGCGCCGTCGGTAGCGGCGACAGCAGCCGGTCCTCGATCTCCCGGGTGAAGCCGAACTCCTTGACCAGTGGCACCGCCACACTCTGCAGCGCGGTGGTGAAGGTGGCGAGGGCGACCGTACCGGGCAGCAGGATGTCGGCGAACCCGGCGCCGACGATGCCCTGCATGGTCAGCACCTGGGTGAAGATGAACAGCATGAACAGCGGGGTCATCAGCACCTGCGCGAGGACGAACCAGATGTCCTTGCCGGCGACGAACAGGTCCCGCCACAGGATCGCGCCGAAGGCCCGCGCCACCGGTGGTCGCGGTGGCGCGGCCGGTGCCGACGGTGCGGTGGCGTCCGACGACGGTACGGGGGTGACCTCGGCCAGGCTCAACGGATCTCCTTACCGGTCAGGCTCAGGAAGATGTCCTCCAGGCCGGGCTTGCCGATGTGCACGTCGGTCAGCTGGGCCGCGCGGCCGGTCAGCACCGTCAACGCCGGGCCGAGCACGGCGGCGGGGTCGGCGTCGAGGTGTAGCCGCAGCCGGATCTCGCCCGCCGGTCCGTCGGCCGCGGCGGCCGGTGCGGCGGCGAACAGCGCGGCGAACCGTGGATCGTTGCGGGCCGCGGCGAGCTTCGCGGCCTTCCGGGGATCGGACCTGGCGGCGGCGATCCGGGCCGCGATCCGCGGATCGGCGGCCAGCCCGGCCGGCCCTGGACCGCCGCGACCCGCCGGCCCGGGGGCCCCGGCACCGCCGGCGGTGACCTCCCCGCTACGGACACCGTCGAGCGCGGTGAGCGCGGCGAGCAGATCCGTCGCCCCGTCACCCGGCCCGGGGCGCAGGGACAGATCCAGCACCGCCCGGCCGGCCACCCCGCGTACCAGGTTCGCCGGGGTGTCCAGGGTGAGCAGCCGGCCGTGGTCGACGATCGCCACCCGGTCGGCCAGCTCCGCCACCTCGGTCATCTCGTGGCTGGTCAGCACGACGGTCACCCCACGCTCGCGCAACTGCCGGATCCGGGTGCGGATCAGCAGCCGGGCCTGCGGCTCCAGCCCGTTGGTCGGTTCGTCGAGGAAGACCACCCGGGGGTCGTGCATCAGCGCGCGGGCGATCATCAGGCGCTGGGACATGCCGCCGGAGAAGAAGTCGACCCGCGAGTCGGCCTGCTTGTCCAGGCCGAACTCGGTCAGTAGCCGGTCGGCCCGGCGGCGCCGCTCGGCCCGGGGCACCCCGTGGTACGCGGCGTGGCTGAGCAGGTTCTGCCGGGGAGTCAACGACCGGTCGAGGTTGTTGTACTGCGGCACCACGGCGAACCGGGTCCGGGCCGCCACCGGGTGCCGGACGACGTCGACGCCGTCCACCCGCGCCGTGCCCGAGCTGGCCCGGATCGTCGTGGTGAGCACGCCCACCGTGGTCGACTTGCCGGCACCGTTGGGTCCGAGCAGACCGAAGACCTCACCGGGTCGGACCGCGAACGACAGCGAGTCGATTGCGTTGCGCTCCTGGCCCGGGTACCGCTTGACCAGGTCGACGACCTCGACCGCCGGACCGGAGCCGGGCGGGGCGGCCGGTGCCGGGGCGGCCGATGCCGCGTCGGCGGCCGGACCGTCGACCAACGGGTGGGTGCCGGTACTGGACATCTGCTCTCCTGCTCAGGCGGGTCTGGGATGCGCGGCGAAGAACTGCCAGCTGGTCGCGGTGGCGTCCAGTTCGGTGGCGGGCGGGTCCAGGCCGAGCAGCCGGCCTGCGGCGGTCGTCTCGGAGCCGGGCCACTGGTGCCCGGCACCGTCGATGGTGATGAGGGTGACGCCGCGACCCGCGGCGCAGTCCGCCACCGAGGTGGTGACACTCCCCTCAGTGGCGGTCCGCGCGGCACCGCACTCGTCGACCTGCCGCCACCGGCCGACCAGGTCCGGCGCAGCGGGGCCGTCCGCCTTGTCCGGCACCCGGCCGTTACCGGTGCCGTCGCGGCGACCCGGGCCGCCGGTGTACGGGATCGTCTCGTCGGCGGTGCCGTGGATGTGCAGCACGGAGATCGGCTCCGGGGCCGGGCAGTCGCCGAGCATGGTCGTCGCCACCCCGGTCACCGCAGCGAACGTCGAACTGTCGCAGGCGATCCGGTAGGCGAGCATACCGCCGTTGGACATGCCGACGAGGTAGTGACGGTCGGGGTCGAAGGAGAGCCGCTGCCCGAGCGACTCCACCAGGGTGAGGACGAACCCCACGTCGTCGACACCGTCGCGCGCCGAAGCACCGCAGCACTCCTCGGTCACCGCCCAGGCCCGGTTACGGGAGTCCGGGTAGACCACGACGAAGCCGTGCTGGTCGGCGACGGCGTTCCAGCCGTACCAGGATTCGGCCTGCCGGCCGCTGCCGAGCAGACCGTGCAGCATGACGACGACCGGCACCGGCGTCGTCTCGGCGACCCCGGCCGGGCGGTACACCCGGTAGGTCCGCTCGTAGCCGTCGACGGTGATCGACCCGGCCGACGAGCCGACCGGCGGGGTGTCGACCGGAGCGACCACCCCGCCGTCCGTGGCCGGCGGGGTGGTGCCCGATGTCGGCGGTGCCGGGTCCGGCGCCGACGTGCAGCCTGCGACGAGTGCCCCGAGGACTCCCGTGACAATCAGAACCGCCGACCGGCGCCGGAACCGCGACATCGCTCACCTGCTTCTCTTAGTGGTGGTGGTGTTTCGGAGTCAATTTGATCAACTCCCAGCCGCCCTCAGGGACGTCATCTGTTGGATCTGTCCGCAGATTCATCGGGTTGGCCATACCGAGGTATACCGTGGACCCGTCCACCACCATGCTACGGACGCCGTAATTGAGGTAGTTCCCGAGCCCGGCGTTGTCCACCTTCTTGGCCGACCGGTGCGGCGACTCGAAGACCCAGAGGTCGGCACCGAAGGCCAGGTCCTCTTCCTCATCGTCGTCGTCACCACTGCGGGCGGCATCGGCCGGCGGCACCGGCTCCTCCTGCTGCAGCTCCTTCGCCAGGTAGCTCCAGTCCATCGTGCCGACGTAGAGCCGGCCACCGGCGACGACCATCTTCCAGGTGTAGTTGAGCGTCGGGTTGTCGAACCCGGACGCCCCGTACAGCGGGGTGTACCCGGTCGACGTGCTGGCCCAGACGCCGGCCGCCGGGTCGTAGGCCGGTAGCTCACTGGCACCGTAGAGCAGGTCGACGCGGTCGCCGTGGCCGCCACCACGCTGGCCGTGGCCGTGATGATGGCCGTGGCCGAAGCTGCCCCGGAAGATGCCAATGGCGCGCTGGGTGTTGCGTACCGAGTCCCGGACCCCCTGCTCGTCGGCCGGCGGGTACGCCGCCAGGTGCACCGTCGTCGCCTTGAAGGGCACGTGCATGGTCCCCCAGTAGAGGTAGCCACCGTAGGACGCGAGCCCGCCCAGCCCGTAGGTACGGGCGACGACCGGATCCGGCTCGTACTCCAGCACGCTCCATACCCGGGTCCACCCGTCGGCGTCGCGGCTGTCCAGGCCCGGCCCGTTGTCGGACAGTTTCGGGCTCATCCAGACCCCGGCGACGTTCGGCGGGCTCGGATCGTCAGCCGTCGGCATGTCGGCGATGTCCGCGGAGGGTGACGCCGGACCGGCCGTAGTGGCAACGTCGGCCTCCACACCGACCCAGGTGGTAACGAAAACTCGACCCTGGTGGACCGTCAGGTCCACCGCCTGCGCCGGCAGGTTCGCCACCGGCAGGAAACTGAACGGGTCCGACTTGCTGCCTGTCCAGCGCAGCACGAGGCCGCGTTCACCGCCATTGGGGCCCACCCCGACGCCGGTGTAGAGCTCGCCGTCGGCGACTAGGAAATGCCGGATGTTGCCGTACTCGGTGAAGTTGCGCGAGCCGAGGAAGGCACCCGTGTCAGCGTCGAACGCAAACAGGTTGAGCGTGGCACCGAGCGCGGGACCGCCGAGCAGCACTACGCCGCGGTGGTTACCGGCCGCCCGGATACCGGCGGTGGTGGTCAGCCGGTTCGCGTCGTCCGCCGAGGCGGCGCGGACCGCATCGGTGCGCTCGATCATCTGTCGGCTCTTCGTGTCATACGTGTAGAGCCGGGGAGTGCGGTGGTCGCCGAGGGTCGGTGGCAACTGCGGGTTGCGGCGGGCAATCTCGCTCTGACCGTACTCGCAAACCCAGTCGTCGTTGCGTGTCGGCTCCGTGTTGCGCAGATTGTTGCCGCTGGTCATACAGTTGATGTTGGCGCCGGTGCCGAACCACAGCCGGTGCTTGTACCGGGTGAGCCCCCAGACGTACGACTGGTTGACCTTGGGCTGGCCGGCCTCACACGGCGGCCCGGCCGGGTAGTCGACACCGATGTCGACGAAACACTCGTCGGCCGGTGCCTTGGCCAACAGGGTGCTCTGGTAGCGGGTCCCGCCGTGGTGTCCACCGTGCCTGCCGTCGGTGGTGGCTGCCGATTCGGTACCGGCCACCGGTGCGGCGGCGGCCGGACCGGCAGCCAGAAGCAGCCCGGCGAGCACGGCGGCGGCGACCGGCCGGCTCGCGGATGGGCGCAACCTACGCATCAAACACTCTCTCCCTCTACTGTGGTTTGCTGGTGCGGGATGGCTCCGGGTCACACGGCGGCGGTCTGCCGTACCGCGCCACCCTTGCCCACCCGGCCGGCGACCTGTAGGGCCCAGCCGGACGGGTCGTCGAACTCCAGGAACTCACCGAGCCGGGTCAGCTGCGGCTCCGGGTCGGCGACCAGGTCCTCATAGGTCATGGTGAGCAGGTGCGCCGGCGGATTGTCGGCGAGCGCCTGCTCCGCCTGCGCCGCCATGAACGCGCAGAGCCCGAGGTAGCGGGTGCTGTCCTCGCCCCGCTCGCGCAACAGGTCGGCGGTGATCCGGCCGGGCAGCAGGTGCTCGAGCTCCGCCGGCACCTGCTGGTCCGGGCCCATCCGGAACGGGTCCACGCCGCATCGGGAAACGAACTCCAGCCGCAGCTGGATGAGCTGGAACGACGAGTGCCGGCTCATCGACCGCGCGGTGTCCGCCCAGTTGCGGGTCAGATAGACGATCCGGGTGTCCGGGAACGACCGCAGCAGATGCGGGGCGATCTGGCTGGACCCGCCGGACCGCTCCACCCAGCGTTGCTTGCCGGTCGACCGGGTGAGCAGGTCCAGGAACATCCGGTGATGGTCGACGAAGGGCTGCTCGGGAAAGCTCGGCACCTGCCCGGCGAGCTGGTCGAACAGGCCGTCCGGGTCGTCGGTGAGCTTCGGCAGGGTGATCGCCAGCAACTGCGGCAGCTCGGTCAGGTTACCGGCCCATCTGCCGTCCGCCGGGTAACGCACCTCCTTCGGCGGCAGGCCGATGGCGAACAGGGTGGCAAGCTCCGGCTTCGGGCTGCTCAGCACCTGCCAGTACGCCGCCCCGGTGATCGGCTCGCTGGCCTTCGCCCACGACGGGGTGGCCATGAAGAACTCCTGGACGGACAGGGTCGCCGGCTCCTCGACGATCAGGTCGGACAGCAGGGTGGAACCACACCGCCCGCTGCTGATGATGATCGCCCGTCCGGGCGCCTCGAACTGCATCGAAACCTCCTGGTGAAATCGACGACGTCAGCCGCGCAGGGCGGGCTGACCGGTGTCGGCGAGTTGGCGGGCGAGCCAGGGCAACACCTGGTGCCGGACCTGGTCGCGGGCGGTGACCAGCACCGCGTGCCGGTGCCCGGGGACGACCACCAGCTCGGTCTGCGGCAGCAGTTCCACCAGCGCCGGTGCCAGATCGGCGGCGGACGAGTCACCACCGAAGACGCCGAGCACTGGGCAGGTGATCGCCCGTATCGCAGCCGGGTCAGCGGGTGTGCTGGCTGGCAGGTCCCGGCCGGCGGTGGTGGTGGCGACGAGCCGGCGGACCGCCGCGGTATACCGGGCGCCCCGCTCACCGCCACGGGTGGCCAACAGCGAATCACCGTCGCCGTCCGGCTGCGCGGCCCGGACCAGTTGACGGCCCACCCGGGCGAGCCACTGGGCGGTGGCCGGTGCCGACTCCACCGCGACCAGCGAGGCGACCCGGTCCGGATGCCGGGCCGCGTACCCGAAGGCGATGGAACCGCCCAGCGAGTTGCCCAGCAGATGCACCGGTACGTCGACGCCGAGCCGGTCCAGCAGCGCGGCCAGGTCGTCGACCAGGTCCTCCATCCGGTATCCGGTCGGCGGCCGCTCGGTCCGTCCGTGGCCCCGCAGGTCGTACATGATCACCCGGAACCCGACGTCGGCCAGTGGATGCGCCAGGCTGAGGTACCAGCTGGCCAGGCTGTCCGGCCCGATACCGTGGACCAGAACCGCGACCGGCCGGTCGGCCGAAGACTCGGCCGCCGGGCCGGCGGCCGGCTCGCCGCCTGGGCCGGTACCCGCAGCGGTGGCCACTCCCCCGCCGGCCGACTCGGCGGCCACCGGTGGGAGTTCCTGGACATGCGTCACCAGGCCGTTGACCTGGAGCATCGTCACTGGCCGGCCACCTGCGCCACGCTGGCCGGCGGGCTGTCCAGCGCGGCGGAGATGTGCTCGACCAGTTCGCCGACCCGCAGCGCGCGCAGCGAGTCCACGTCGAGCCCTGCGACGAACTGGGCAAAATTGACCGAGTCGCCGTACCGGGCCTGCAGCCGCCCGGCAAGCGAGATGACGTCGATGCTCTCCATCTCCAGGTCGTCACGGAAGCTGGTGTCCATCGTGATCTCCTCGTCCGGATCGATGCCGGGCAGCACCGCGCGCAGCATCTGCGAGATCTCCGTCAGGATGGTGTCGTGGTCGGCGGGCATGATGCGGGTCTCCTTGTCAGGACGTCGATCGGCTTTTCTCGGCAGGTCGACCGGGCCGGATTCGGGGCTTAGCGGGCGGGTTCCGGACCCCAGGTCCAGCCAACGACGTAGCGCCGCTGCGGCAGGTCGGGCGGGTTCTCCAGGCTCCGGCAAGTGACCCGGTAGGACCTACCCGACGGGACCTCGACCAGCAGGGTGCCGGCGTCAACGGCGACCACCCGTAGCCGGCGGGGCGCTCCGTCCAGCCCGGTCCCCTCTGCCTTGCCGGCGGCCTCCTTGGCCGCCCAGAAACAGGCGAACCAGAACCACCGGTCACTGCCGGCGCTGATTTGGTCGAGCAACGCGACCTCCGCACCGGACAGGGCGTAGTCGACCGTGCTGTCCGGCCGGTCGGTGACCTCGACGATGTCGATACCGACTCCGGGACCGTCCGGCGTCGACCGGCCCGGGCCGGCGATCGCCACGGCGGCCTCGGCGGCATGTGCCAGGGACAGGTCGCACTCCCGCAGGTCCCGGCCGGGCCGCAGGTCGACCCGCGGCCGACCGTTCGGGTCGTTGGCGATGGTCAGCTCGATCGGGTACACGTCGGTGTGCCCGGCGTCCCACTGCCGGAACCTGACCGCGTCCTTCGCCGCGATCCGACCGAGCAGCCACTGCTTGCGGGTCTTCCCCGGCTGCCGCTCGTAGTCGGTGGACGCGGCGGTGCCGAGGATGCCCCGGGCGGCCATCGACTGGGTGACCAGATCGGTCCAGCAGTCGAACACCGCGGTCCAACCTTCCGGCTGACGGATCGACATCGGGTGACGTTCCGGGAACCGTTCAGCCGGCCGCGCCTGCGGATGGCTGTCGAACCGACGGTCGACCGCGCCGTCGATCTGCGCCCAGACCCGGCCGCCGACGGACAGCTGGGTGTCCGCGACCAGTTGAGCGTCGTCGATCGACCGGACCCGGGCGACGCACTCGAACGCTGTGCCGGGCGCGGGCGGCGGGCCGAAGAACCGGACGTGGCCGAGACCCACCGGCAGCGCCACGGTACGCATCGGCTGGGTGGTGATGAGCCAGTTCCCGATCAGCTGCAGGGCATTGTCCAGCAGGGCACCCGGCGGAACGGGCGCGGTGACCACCCCGCGTACGTGCATCTCGCCGAGGGCGTGCACCGTGGTCACCCCGTGGAACTGGGGACCGTGGAACATCAGCCGCTCCGCGTACATCTCCTCGGCGCTGATCCGGGGCGGCGTCTCGGTCGCCGGGTCGTGGGTCCACGGTTCGCTCACCGGGGCCGGATAGTCGGTGGCCACGTCGACCGTCGCCCGGGCGAAGCTACCGAAGTTCACCGCGTACGAGTCCGGACCGGCTGACCGGACGACGATCTCGACGTCCTGCGCCGGCGCCGCGATGGTCCACCGGTTGAACCGGGCGTCGCGCACGCCGATCACCCGCAGACCGGGGACGGCCTGCGCGACCGCGTCCATCATGTGTTGGACGACGGTCGTCGCCGGCACCACCGGCCACCGGTCCTCCGGGTTCGGCCAGTCGTCCGGCTGCACGAAGAAGCAGTGGTCGAGCAGGTACGGCATGGTCTGCACGGAGACCCGCAACGTGGTCCGGGCGATCTCGGTGCGCGGCGGCGGGACGGTCTTCGACGTCGGCGCCGGCGCCGACGTGGTCAGCCCGATTGCGGCCGGTACGGTGACCGGCCGGGCTGTCGGGGCCGGGGACACCGGGGCCGGGGACACCGGGGCCGGGCCTGCGGGTCGGGTGGCGGCGTCCAGCACGGTCACCGCGCCGTCCGCGGTGTCCCGCAGCAGCGCGGCGAGTTCGGCGGCGGCCTTGGACCGGCCGGCGAGCCGGTGCAACGCGGTGAGCGAACCGTCCGACGGCTCGGATTCTGCCGGCGGCTGGGCGACGGCCGACGGCTCGGATTCTGCCGGCGATTCGGTGGCGGCCGGTGGCCGGGGTGCAGCCGGCGACGCGGGTGCGTCCTGCGCCGCGGCGGCGGTGGCCGACGGTTGGGCCTCGACGACCGGCGGACCGGACGGCCGGTGCGACGGCAGGTCGGCCAGACCGAGCAGGGTGTCGGCACCCGGCCCGAGGCGCACCAACGGTCCACCCAGGTCCAGCTGGATCTTCGGCCCCCGGCGCGGTGGTGCCGCCGGGGCGGCCGGTGCCGGGGCGGCCGGTGCGGCGGCCGCAGCGGGTGGCCGCAGCGCCCGCAGGTCCGGTGCCGCGCCCTCCACCCACAGCGCGGTGGCGACTCGGCGCAACTGGTCGAGACCGGTACGGTGACCCACGTTGACCGGCATGGCGAGGTGTTCCCGACCCCGCAGGTTGTCGCTGACCAACGATGCCAGCTGTCCTGCGCCGACCTGCAGGAAGACCCGGAAACCGGCGTCGTACATCGCGGCGGTCAACTGTCGAAACCAGACCGGTTCCATCATGTGCCGGACGAAGATCTGGTTGACCTCCTGCTCGTCGGCGGGGAACGGGGCCGCCAGGGTCGCCGACCAGACCGGGACCGTGGTCGGGTGCACCCGCCAGGACTGCAGGGCGACGCCGATCGACCGCAAACCGTCGGCGAACGCCGGGGTGTGGAAGGCCGACCGGAACGGCAACTTCTGGCACAGCACGTTACGCCGACGCAGTTCGTCGACTAGCCGGTCGACCTGCTCCTCCGGGCCGTTGACCACCGACTGCGCGGGCGCGTTGTCGTGGGACAGGACGACTCCGGGATAGTTGTCGAGCACCGGCGTCACCTGGTCGGCGCCGGCACCGACGGCGGCGAAGACGTAGCCGGAGACCGCCACTGAGTCGGCGTCGAACAGCTTCAGGAAACCGTCCATGTCGGTGGTGCTGACCTGCCCGGTCACCGCCGCGGCGGACCACTCACCGATGCTGTGCCCGGCGACCGCGTCCGGGCGGATGCCGATCCGGCCGAGCACCTCGTCGAGAAACCTGCCCACCTCGATCAAGCCGGCACCGTGCCGGCCCAGGTCGGCGGCGGACCACTCCCGGTCCGCCAGCCCGAAGTGCGCGGCCAGATCCTTGGTACGCGGCGTGAACTCGGCCTCCAGCCCGGGGAAGACGAACGCCAGCTTCCCGCCGGCGGTCAGCAGCGGAGCCGTGGTGAACCAGATGTCCCGGGCACCCCGCCAGGGCTCCCCCCGACTCACCGCGCGCCGGGCGGTGGCCAGCCGCTTGTCGGTCGGATCGACCACACCGATCCGGCACGGCGGCGCGGCGTGGGCCTGCGGGCCGTCAGCGAACGCGGCACCCTCGCGCCGTACCAGCGAATCGTCGCGGTCCAGCAGCGCGGCGAGGCCGGCCGGTTCGTCGGCGGCAAGCCACAGCACCTGGTCCGGTTCCTCGACCTCGACGCTGGCCGAGCGGGCCGGCTGCCCGGCCGCGCCGTTCGGCACGGCCGCCCAGGCGGACGGGGCGGACGGCGGCTGTTCGATGATCAGGTGTGCGTTGATCCCACCGAAGCCGAACGCGTTGACCCCGGCCCGGCGTGGTCCGTCGCTCTCCCACGGCTGGGCGGCGGCGATCGGTGCGAACCGGGTCGCGGCCATTTCCTCCCGGGGCTGCCCGCAGTGCAGGGTGGGCGGCAGGACGCCGCGGTGCACGGCGAGGGTCGCCTTGATCAGGCCGGCGATCCCGGCCGCCGGCATGGTGTGCCCGATCATCGACTTGACCGAGCCGATCACCGGCCGTGGCCCGCCCTGGTAGCCACCGAACACCTCGGCGACGGTGACCAGTTCGGCGGCATCCCCGGTCGGCGTGCCGGTGCCGTGCGCCTCCAGCAGGCCGAGCGCGTCCGGCGCGGTCGGATCCAGGCCGGCGGCCTGCCAGGCCCGTCGGATGGCCAGCGACTGTCCGCTGCTCGCCGGGTTGAACATGCTCGCCGACCGGCCGTCGCTGGACACGCCGCTGCCACGGATGACTGCGTACACCCGGTCACCGGCGTCCAGCGCGTCGGCCAGTCGTTTCAGCACCACGATCCCGGTGCCCTCGCCGATCAGCAGGCCGTCCGCCGATGAGTCGAACGGACGGATCTCACCCTGCCGGGACAAGGCCCGGAGCTGGCTGAACACCGACCAGAAGCTGATGTCGTGCACGTGGTGCACCCCACCGGCGAGCACCGCGTCCAACCGGCCGGCCCGCAGTTCGGTCATGCCCTGGTCGACCGCGATCAGCGACGAGGCACATGCGGCGTCGATGGTGTACGACGGACCGCGCAGGTTCAACCGGTTCGCCACCCGGGAGGCGGCGAGGTTGGGCACCAGCCCGATCGTGCCTTCGGGCTGCTGCGGGCCGAGTCGTTCGTCGAACTTGCGCCGGACCCGGTCGAGGCTCTCCGGCGGCAGATCCGGGATCAGCTCCTTGAGGATGCCGATGACCTGGCTGGACATCCGGACCCGCTGGGCGTAGCGCGCCTGGGCCGGGCTCAGGATCCCGCCCCGGCCGAGCAGGACGCCGATCCGGTCCCGGTCCGGCAGCCGGTCCTGGCCACCGGCGTCGTCGATGGCGGCGGCCGCGACCTGCAGGGTGATCAGCTGGTCCGGCTCGATGTCACCGATCGAGGTCGGCATGATGCCGAAGCGCAGTGGCTCGAAGCTCGCGTGGTCGTCGACGAACCCACCACGCCGGCAGTACATCCGGTCGGGGCGGTGCGCCTGGTCGGGATCGTAGAACTCCTCGTCCCAGCGGTGCGCCGGCACGTCGGTGATGGCGTCGACGCCGTCGACCAGGTTGCGCCAGTAGGCGTCCAGGTCGGGGGCACCGGGCATCAGCGCCGCCATGCCGACGATGGCGATCGTCTGGTGTGGGTCGCTCAGGTCCGACATCTGGTTCACCATCCCGAGGCGGTGTAGACCACGGAGGTGACCGCCGGGTCGCCCCAGGCGAGCTCGCGTAGCAGACTCAGCGCGCCCTCCTCGGGATCGATCAGGTCGATCCCCCGGCGGGCGTACTCCCGGCTCAGTTCGGCGCTGACCATCCCGCCGTGCACCGAGCCCGGCGCCCACGGCCCCCAGTGCACGGTCAGGCAGCGCACCCCGGTGCCGGCCGCCCACCGGCCGCCGATCCGGTCGAGCGCGTCGTTGGCGGCGGCGTAGTCGCTCTGACCCCGGTTGCCGTACGCGGCCGCGATGCTGCCGAACAGCACCACGAAGCGCGGATCGGCGCCGTCGCGCAGTGCGTCGAGTACCGTCACCGCGCCGTGCACCTTCGTCTGAAACACCCGGTCGAACGACGCCGGGTCCTTCTCGGCGATCAGCTTGTCCTCGATCCGGCCGGCCGCGTAGACCAGACCGTCGATCCGTCCGTACTCGCCCTGGATCTCCTTGAGCAGTTGCCGGGTGGCGTCGGCGTCGGTGACGTCGAGGCTGTGGTAGCGCACCTGGCTGCCGAGTTCCCGCAGCTCGTCCAGGGTCGCGCGGACCTCGCGGGCGGCCAGGATCGCGGTGGCCGTGCGGTCGATCTCCGCCGGTGCGCGCATCCCCTGGGCGACCAGCGCGGCTCGCAACGCCGGCTTGTCCGCCGCGGCGGCCAGCGCCGGGGACTCCGCCTCCTGCGGCAGCGGGGTACGGCCGACCAGCTCGATGCGGCATCGGCTGGCGGCGGCCAGGGTACGGGCGAACCACGGGGTGATGCCCCGGGCACCACCGACGAGCACCACCACCGAGTCCTGGTCCAGACCGATCGCCTGGGTCTCGGCGACACCGTCACCGGCCGGTCCGGCACCGCCTGCGGCGAGCGGGCCGAGATCGACCGCGGCCAGGTCGATGGTCTGCCGGCCGGTCGTCGACCAGGTGACGATCGGGGTCTGTCCGCCACTGAGCAGTTCGGTGACCAGGCCGGTGGCAAGCTGGTTGTGGTCGGCGCCGGCCGGTACCTCCAGGTAGGTCACCGAGACCTGCGGGTACTCGCGTTGGATGGTCCGGAACAGGCCGGCGAATCCGTCGGTACGCGGACCGGCAGTGCCGGCGGCGATCAGCCACCGCACGCCCGCCGCGAGGGCCTGCTGGATGAACGGGAAGATGCCGGGCAGCAGCGGTCCGCCGCTGTCACTCAGCCCGTCCAGGATGATCACGCCGTCGTAGCCGGCCGCTTGGTCCGACGCACCGGCGTGGATCGAGCCGGTGGCGCCTGCCGCGCCGTGCTGGGCGAGCTGCTCGGCCAGCGGTGCCAGGGCCGGCGACCCGCCGGTGATCAGGAACCGGGCGCCGGCGAGCGCCTCCGGCGCGACGACCGCGCCGGTGGCGGGAACCGGCCGGCCGACGAGTCGACGTGGGGCCGTGCCGGACCCGGCAGGCTGTGCCGGAGACGCCGGTGCCGCCTCGGGTGCCTGATCGGCCGCCATCTTCTCGGCCAACCACGACACCATCGTGCGCACCGTCCGCGCCCGAACCAACTCCTCCAACTCCGACTCGTCACCATCCACCGACAACCGCAACCGGGTCGCCACCTCACCAGCAACCTCAGCCCGCTTGATCGAATCAATACTCAGATCCGCCTCAAGATCCAGATCCAACTCGATCAAATCCACCGGATACCCGGTCCGCTCACTCAACACCTCCAGGATCGCCTCCTGGAACTGCGCCACCCCCACCGACACAGCCGCCGACACAGCCGCCGACCCGGCGGCCGAAGACGCTGCGGACACCGCAGGCGCGGACGGGGGCGACGCGACGGCCGCTGGGGGTACGGCGGGTGCTGCGGCCGGTGCCGCCTCGGGTGCCTGATCGGCCGCCATCTTCTCGGCCAACCACGACACCATCGTGCGCACCGTCCGCGCCCGAACCAACTCCTCCAACTCCGACTCGTCACCATCCACCGACAACCGCAACCGGGTCGCCACCTCACCAGCAACCTCAGCCCGCTTGATCGAATCAATACTCAGATCCGCCTCAAGATCCAGATCCAACTCGATCAAATCCACCGGATACCCGGTCCGCTCACTCAACACCTCCAGGATCGCCTCCTGGAACTGCGCCGCCCCCACCGATCCGGCAGCCGGGGACGACGCGGGCACAGCAGGCGTCGCAGTAGCAGGCGCGGACGCCGCGGTCGCCGTGACGGCAGGCACCGGGCTCGGGGCGGTCACCGACGCGGCCGGTTCGACGGTCGCGGGGGCGGCCGCCATCTTCTCGGCCAACCACGCCACCATCGTGCGCACCGTCCGCGCCCGAACCAACTCCTCCAACTCCGACTCGTCACCATCCACCGACAACCGCAACCGGGTCGCCACCTCACCAGCAACCTCAGCCCGCTTGATCGAATCAATACTCAGATCCGCCTCAAGATCCAGATCCAACTCGATCAGATCCACCGGATACCCGGTCCGCTCACTCAACACCTCCAGGATCGCCTCCTGGAACTGCGCCGCCCCCACCGACACAGCCGCCGGCCGCACCGCGACCGTCGCGGTCACCGACGCCGCCGTCGACACGGGACCTGCGAGGGCTGGTACCGACGTGGCGGCTGCGGCCGGTGCGGCGGCTTCGTGAACCGTCGTTTCCACTGCCACCTGTTCACGCCTCACCGGTTCGGGCTGGGCAGCCGGAGCCGCCTGGGCAGCCGGAGCAGCCGGTGCCGTCGCCTCGGTGGGCGACGCCGGGATGGCCGCGACGTCGGTCACCGGAGGTGCGCTGTTCGGCACGACCGCCTCCGGGTAGTTGCTCGGCCCGGTGATCGCCGGCTGGGTCACCACCGACGGGTACGCTGCGGGCCCGACCCACCCGTTGCCGGCCGGCGGCCGCTCCCCGAAGTACGCCAACATCACGTCCCGCTGGGAGGCGATCAATTCCCGACTCGTCCGCAGGAACTCGCTGATCAGTTCGTCGCGCCCGTCCCGATAGCCGGCCGCAGGGACGTGCCGGACACTGGCCCCGGCAGCCGGAGGGTGGCCGATCCCGTGGCCGTTGCCGGACGCATGTGCTGCGCCGTTGCCGTGGACATGGCCATGACCGTTGCCGGACACGTGCGCCACGCCGTTGCCGTTGCCGTTGCCGGACACGTGCGCCACGCCGTTGCCGGGACCATGCCCGTTGCCGTTGCCGGACACGTTGCCGTTGCCGGACACGTTGCCGAGACCATGACCGTTTCCGGCCTCGGTGGATGCACTCATCGACAGCTCCTTGATTTGTCGGGGAGGCGTCATGCCGCCGGGCAGCGGCCGGCCATGCTGGTCGCGTACCAGCTGACCGTCGACCGTCCAGACCGGGCGGGACGACGGCGGAGCGGGCGCGATCTCGGCGACTCGCCGGCCGCGGTAGAGCCAGTCGGTCTGCACCGGGACCCCGGCGCAGGCCAGTTCGGCGACGGCGGAGAGGAAACCACGCAGTCCGTCCGCCCGCCGACCGTCGCAGGCGACCGCCACGTGCGGGCGCTCCCCCAGGACGGCGTCAACCAGCCGGGTGAGTACCTGGCCGGGACCGGCTTCGACGAAGACGCGGGCCCCGGCGGCATACATCGCTTCGATCTGGTCGACGAACCGCACCGGGGCGCCGATCTGCGCGGCGAGTTCGTCGCGGATCTGGTCCGCACCACCCGGGTAGGGCTGGGCGGTGCGGTTGGACCAGACGGGGACGCTGGGGGCGGCCACCGGATGGCCGTCGAGGGTGGATCTGAAGGCGGTGACACCGTCGGCGACCACCGGGCTGTGGAAGGCACAGGCCACCGCGATCGGCCGGGCAGACAGACCCTTCTCCTTGAGTACGGAGACCGCGCGTCGCACCGCCGGGGTCGGGCCGGAGATCACCACCTGCCGCGGGCCGTTGTGGTTGGCGAGCACCACCTCACCGGCCAGCCCGGCCCCGGACAGCACCTCACCGATCTGCTCGGCGGTAGCCGCCACTGCGGCCATCGTGCCGGGGTCGTCGCCAGCAGCCGCCAGGATGGCGTCGGCGCGCTGGCGGCTCAGCTCGAGCAGTGTCCGGTCCTCGAAGGCGCCGGCGACGCACAGCGCCACCAGTTCGCCGTAGCTGTGCCCGCCGGCCAGGTCCGGTCGGACGTTCAGCCGACCGAGCAGGTGGTGCACGGCGAGCCCTCCGATGCCGAGCACCGGCTGGGCGATCCGGGTGTCCCGGACCCGGTCCTGTTGACTCCGGTCGTACTCGGTGTCGAACGCGGCCGGCGGGAAGAGCGGCTCGACGTAGTCGCGGCCGATGTCCAGGAACCGCCGCAGCTCGGGAAAACTGACGAACAGGTCGGCCAGCGCGCCCGGGCGCTGGCTGCCCTGGCCCGGGAAGAGGAAGGCGACCTTGCCGTCCGCGCTCGGCGGCTCAGCCGGCTGGAACAGCCCGCGCGCCGGATCGTGCTCACCGGCGATCGCCCGGCGCAGCAGTCCGGCCAGGTCGTCGAGGTCACTGGCGACGATGGCGACCTGCACCGGGCCGGACCGCTTCTCGGCCTGGCGGGACTGGGCGGCGGCGAGGTCGCGTAACCGCCAGCGCCGGCCCAGCGCGTCGCGGGTGTCGATGGTGTCCAGCAGCGCCCGCATCGCCTGATGCGTGCCGGCCCGGTCGCCGGCCCGGAAGCAGAACAGCTCGGCCGGCCATTCGTCGCGGGCGTGTCGCGGTTCGGGTGCGTCGGCGTAGGCGCTGAGCACCGCGTGGAAATTGGTGCCGCCGAACCCGAAGGCGCTGACCCCGGCGACGCGTTCGCTGGCCGGTGCCGCCCACGGCCGCGCCGAGGTCTCGAAGGCGAACGGGCTCCGGTCGGGGTGCCAGGCCGGGTTGGGCCGGGTCACGTGCAGGGTGGGCGGCCGGACCCCGGTGTACAGCGCGAGCGTGGCCTTGATCAGACCGGCCAGACCGGCCACGCACTTGGTGTGCCCGATCTGCGACTTGACCGACCCGAGGGTGCAGCTGCCGGGCGTGGCACCCGCCTCGCTGAACACCGTGGTCAGCGTCTCCAGCTCGGTACGGTCGCCGACCACCGTGCCGGTACCGTGTGCTTCGATCAGGCCGACCTGCGCCGGCGACACCCCGGCCTGCCGGTACGCCCGGTCCAGGGCCCGCCGCTGGCCGGCCGCTCGGGGTGCGGTCAGGCCCAGGGCCCGTCCGTCGCTGGACCCGCCGAGTCCTTTGATCACCGCGTAGACGCGGTCGCCGTCGCGCTGCGCGTCGGACAGTCGCTTGAGTACGACGGCGGCGACGCCCTCGCCGAGCGCGATCCCGTCACCGGCGCTGTCGAACGAACGGCACCGCCCGGTCGGGGACAGCGCGTGCGCCGAGGTGAACATGAGGTAGTCGTTGATGCCGTTGTGCAGGTCGGCGCCACCGCAGATCATCAGGTCGCTGCCGCCGCTGGCGAGTTCCTTGCAGGCGGCGTCCATGGCGGCCAGCGACGAGGCGCAGGCCGCGTCGACGGTGTAGTTGGGGCCGCCCAGGTCGAGCCGGTTGGCGACCCGACCGGCGATGACGTTGGCCAGGATGCCGGGGAACGAGTCCTCGGTGACGGTCGGCAGCTGCTCGTCCAGCTCTCCGGGAACCTCCGGCAGGTAGGCCGGCAGCATGGTCCGCAGCGTCTGTGCGTGCCCCATGTCGCTGCCGGCCTCGGCCCCGAAGATCACCCCGGTACGGGAGTGGTCCACCCCGTCGCGGCCGGGGGTGTACCCGGCGTCGACGAGGGCCCGCTGGGAGACCTCCAGGGCCAGCAGCTGGGTGGGGTCGATGCTGGCCAGGGCGGACGGTGGAATCCCGTACCCGATGGCGTCGAACGGCACCTCGGCGAGGAAGCCGCCCCACTTCGAGACGCTGTACCGGCCGGTCTGACCGGGACCGACCTCGGGCGCGTAGTAGATCTCCGGGTTCCACCGGTGCGGTGGCACCTCGGTGACAGCGTCGGCGCCGTCCAGCACGGTACGCCAGAACCCGGCGAGGTCCGGTGAGTTCGGCAGCATGCACGCCATGCCGACGATGGCGATGTCCAGCGGCTCCGCCGACTCCTCCAGCTCGGCCGGGGTCCAGTCGGACCGCAGCCGCTCGGACCGGGCCGCGTGGAAGGCTACCGCCTGGTCGGTGACCGTACCGTGCAGCGCCGCGACGGTGGTCTCCTGCTCCCGCAGCACCGCGACCTGGCCGGCCATGAACATGCCCTCGCTGAGCTGGGCCGCCTCGTCGACGTCCACCAACGCGTCGCCGTCGCGCCGCTTGCCCTTGCTGGCGATCCGCAGCCGGCCCACGTTGAGCAGTTCGAGGTGTTCCCACACCTGGCGGTTTTCCAGGCCGGCGGACTCGAGTTCGGCCCGCAGCGCGTGGAAGTCGTCCACGAAGTCGCTCTGCAGGCACCGGGTCACGTGCCCCGGTGCGGTCTCCAGCAACGCGGTCCGGGTCGCTTCCCGGGCCATCCGGGCGAAGGTGGGTTGGATCGCGCCGTGCGCGACGGCTTCTGCGGTGAACAGGTAGGCGGTGCCCATCAGCACCCCGACCCGTACGCCTCGCCGGGTCAGCGGGGCGACCATCGCGGCGATCATGGCCGCCGACCGGTCGTCGTGGATGCCGCCGGCGAAGAAGACCTGGATCTCGGCCGCCTCCTCCGGCGTCGCGCCGGCGAGGTGCTCGGCCAGTACGGCGAGCTGCGCCTCCCACAGCGGGAAACTGGCCCGGGGGCCGATGTGGCCGCCGCACTCGGCGCCTTCGAAGATGAACCGGCGGGCACCGGAGCGCAGGAACTGGCGCAGCAGCCCCGGTGACGGCACGTGCAGGAAGGTCCGGATCCCTTCCCGTTCCAGTTCCTTGGCCTGCGGGGGGCGGCCGCCGGCGATGATGGCGAAGTCCGGGCGGATCCGTCGGATCACGTCGAGCTGGGCGGCGCGGATCTCCTCGGGCGCGAAGCCGAGCACACCGACGCCCCAGGGCCGTCCGTCGATGCGGGCGGCGGTGTCGGTGAGCATCTCCTCGGTGCGTTCGGCGGTGGCCAGTGCCAGCGCGATGAACGGCAGCGCCCCGTCGGCGGCGACTGCTGCGGCGAAGCCGGCCTCGTCGCTGACCCGGGTCATCGGGCCCTGCGCGACCGGCACCCGCAGGCCGAGGTCCCGGGCCAACGGACCGCCGGGGCGCAGTACCTCGGCCGCAGCGCCGTCGGTGGCCGCGTCGACGATCGCCTCGCGGATGCCACGGACCGCGGCTGCGGCGTCGGACCAGCGGCCGGCGAACTCGGCGGCCAGCCAGCCGTCCTGGCCGACCGGCAGCAGGTCGGCGCGGGCGGGGGCGCCGGCCGCGCCCGGCCGGCGTGGAGCCCGTGGGATTCCCCGGTATCCGTCGACCAGGACGCTCTCCGAGCCGTCCATCCGCCGGATCGCGGTCAGTACGTCGGCCGGCAGGTCCGACTCGGGCATCAGGGCGAGCTGGTTGTCCAGCACCACACCGGCGGCACCGCCCAGCACACAGGCGGCCGCCGTGTACGGCCCGATCCCACCCAGCGCCCAGACCGGAAGCCTCAGGTCGGCGGAGGTGAGTTGCTGGACGAGGACGAAGGTGCTCAGCTCGCCGACCTCGCCGCCGGACTCCATGCCGCGGGCGATCAGCCCGTGCACGCCCGCCGCCGCCGCGGTCCGGGCCGTGGCGAGGCTGGTCACCTCGGCGAGTACGCGGTACCGGGGCACCAGTTCGGACAGGTTCCACGGCAGCTCGCCGGTGACGACCACCAGCTCCACCCGGCCGGGGGCCAGCCGTTCGACGTCGTCCACCGAGGCCGGACAGCTCGCCGGGACGCGGACCGCGATCGGCCCGTCGGACCAGGCGGCCAGCTGCTCCACGGCGCCCAGGACCTTGGGCCGGGTACCGGCCAGGTCGAGCACGCCGGTGCCGCCGCCCCGGCGAACCGCGCTGGCGATGCGTGGGCTCGGCTCGACCTCGCCGCAAGGGGTGTAGGCGATCACCAGGTCACGCATGTCGACTGCAGTACTCATCAGACTCCCGCTTCGTGAGCAGTGGTCCCGGATTCGATGCTGACCGCCGGAGGATCCACCGTTGCGGCAGCTCAGAGCGAATATTCTGCATCAATCGATGTCACTCTTCGGAGAAACTTAGCGGCAACCAGTTACGGCCGTGTGAACTCTGTCGACCAATAACGCCAACCTGGTGCGGGCAGAACCAGGTCAGCTGCCCGGCTTCCGACGGCAACCGGCAACAATGCCAGTTCCGCCGGAAACAATCTGGTGAGTCAGGTCACATCGGACGGACAGACAGTGGATCCGTACGCTTGGATCCGAACTCCCCGACGTTGCCGGCACCCCGGGGCCGGGTGGACCGGCGGCACCCGGCAGCATGGCGAGGTGGCCCAGCCTTCCCTCCTCGTCGGTGTCCGCGACAACGCGGCCGCCATGCGTGCCGGCGGCGACCTCGCCGGCGCGTGCGAATACCTGCTGCGGGCGCTGGACTCGGCCCGTGGCGCCTTCGGTGTGGACGAACCGGAGGTTTTGTGGACCGCGCACCTGCTGGCCCGGCTCCGACGCGAGGCCGGCGACCCGGCAGCCGCCCGGCGGCTGTTGGAGGAGTCGCTGGCCGCAGGCGAACTGCGGTTGGGTGACCGCGACCCGGTCATGCTGGCCATCGCGTACGAACTCGCGACGCTCGCCGAAGAACTGGGCAACCGGCATGAGGCCCGCCGCAACTTCGCCCGGGTCGCCGCCGCCGGCCCAGCGCAGCTCGGCGACGACCACTGGCAGGTCCGGGCGGCCCGGGAGTACCTGGGCGGCTCACCGGTCACCCCGGTCGATCCGGCTCCCACCGCTACCCAGCGCGAGCCCGACCTGCCGACCCGGCCGGCACCATCCACCCAACCGGCACCATCCACCCAGCCGGCACCATCCACCCAGCCGGCACCACCGGCACTGGCAGCCCCGGTTTCCGGTCACGAGGTAACGACCGCCGCCAATCGGCCGTCACCGCTACCCGTCGCCATGACCGGACCGGCCGCCAGCGTTGCGGCACCGTCGCGGTCCCTACCGGTCGTCGTCGCGGTCGGCGCCGCGGCCGCCGCGGTCATCGCCGCCGTGGTCGTGGTCATCGTGGGCGTCACCGTCCTACTCGACGGACGAACCACCACACCGACCGGACCGGGGCGTCCGGGGTCCGACCCTGCTGCGGCCGGCGACCCGCCGACCGGCCTGCGGCTGACCGACGACACCACGGCCGTGACGCTGGCCTGGTCCGACCCGACCGCGGGAACGGTGCCGTTCATCGTCGCTAGTGGCCGCAGCGGACAACAACTCGGCGCACTCGCCACGGTCAATCCCGGCCAGACCGTATTCACGGTGAACGGGTTGAATCCCGAACTCGACTACTGTTTCGCGGTGCTCGCCGTCTACTCCGCCGACGAGTACGTCCCCTCGGACCAGGTCTGCACCGACCGTCGGACAGCCGACCCGGACTAGGCGACAAACTCCGTGTTGATCAGCGGAAACATGAATTCTCGAGCAGTTCTTCTGGAATCCCGTCCGACGTTGTCCACAGGGGCTGCCAGAGCAGTTTCCCGTCAGCCTGACGGCCCCATAGGATGGCCTCCGGCCGCACGTCGGGGGCGACCCCGGCCGGCGACGATCGACGATACGGATGACGGGCACCATACGACCGACGGGCGGAAGGCGACCTACTGTGGTCACCACGGGCGACGGCAACACAGCTGACGGCGGCACAGGCGACGGCGGCACCCGGCAGGGCACCGGCCCCGACGGCCGACGACGACGCGGCCGCGGCACGCTGGTGACCGTCGGCACGGTCACCGCGCTCGTCGTCGGCATGGGGCTGACCGTGCTCGGGCTCGGCGCGGCCGACCACGCGGCGGCCGGCTACGACGCGAGTTCGTGGTTGTGGAGCTCCGCCCGGAGCGAGCTGGCCAGGGTCAACGGTCTCACCGGGCGGGTCGACACCAGGGTCGAGGTCGCCGACGCCCAGGGCCGCCAGACCCAGGTGGTGCAGACGGACCAGTTCCTGATCCTGCGCGAGCTGGCCACCGGCAAGGTCAGCTCGCTCGATCTCGCCACGTTGCAGGTCGGCGCGACCGTCCGGAGCACGACCGGGCTCGGGGTGAGCGTGGCGATGCAAGGCGACGCGGCCTTCGTCATCGACGCCGTCCAGGGCGTGGTTCGCCAGATCGACCCCAGGTCACTGCAGCCCGTCGGCGACCCGGTGCGCTACCCGCCGGGGATCGCCGGTGGACACTTCGACGGCGCCGGTCGGCTGTGGATCGCAGTGCCGAGTGAGGGCACCGTCTCGGCGATCACCGCCGCGCCGCTGCCGAGCGACCCGGCGCAGGGCGCGGCGGAGGCCGTCTTCGACTCGTCGATCCCGCAGCCGGCCGCCACCGAGCCGGATGCGGGCGCCACCGACGGCACCGCCGGGCCGACCCGGGTCCGGACCGTGGCGGTCGCCCCGCCCAGCAACGAGTTGACCATCTCCGCGCTCGACGACGGCGTCGCGGTGCTCAACCGGACGGCCGGCGCGCTGACCCTGCTGCGCGGCGGGGACCGCCGTGAGGTGCCGCTCGACCTGGACGGTCCGGGCGTCCTGCCGACCCGCACGACCGGCAGCCTGCTCGCGGTCACCGTTCCCGAACGGCGACGCATCGTCCTGGTCGACGACGACGGGGTCCGGCAACTGTCGGTGCCGGGCAGCGGATCCGCGCTACGTCCCGCCGTCAGCTGGGCGGGCCGGGTCTACTGCGCCGACGAACGCAGCCGGGAGATCTTCGCGTTCGACGGGGCGGGGGCGCTGCTCCCGTCGATCGACGTCACCGAGACCACCGGCCCGCTCGACCTGGAGGTCCGGGAGAACCACCTGTTCATCAACGCACCCGACGCGGCCACCGCCCGGGTCGTCACCGACGCCCACGAGGTACGGCAGGTGGACAAGTACGCCAACGACATCCTCGGCGGTGACCCACCGCCGGAGCCGCCACCGCCGCCACCGCCGCCGCCGGAGCCGACGGTCGGCCGGCCGGGTGCGCCACGCGCGGTCAGCGCGGCAGCCGGCGACACCACCGTTCGGGTGAGCTGGCAGGCGGCGGCGGACAACGGCGCGAGCATCCAGCGATACGTGGTCACCGGCGACGGCCGCAGCTTCGAGGTGGGAGCCAACCAGCGGTCGTTCGAGGTCACCGAGCTGGTCAACGGCGACACGTACCGCTTCTCGGTCCACGCGGTCAACGCCGAGGGTGCGGGGCCGAAGCGGGAGTCCAACCCGGTCGTTCCCACCGCCGAGGTGCCCGACGCCCCAGCGAACGTCACCGCGCGGGCCCGCCCGGACGGCTCGGTCGCGGTAAGCTGGCCGGCCGCCGACGGCCAGGGCAACGTCATCGCCGGCTACACGGTCACCGCTGTCTCGGCCGAAGCCACCGCCCCGGTCGGCGACGTCTCCGACACCGAGCTGGTCCTCGCGCCCGGGTCGCTCGACTACGGCAGACAGTACGCATTCACCGTCGTCGCGGTCAGCGACCAGGGAGCCAACTCGACAGCATCGCCGTTGAGCAACTCGGTGGTGCCCTATACGGCCCCGGGCGAGCCGGCGGCGGTCGAGGCGACCACCGTGGCCGACCAGCGGGGAGCGCTGCGGGTCGGCTGGTCGCCGGCGCCGGACAACGGGCGGCCGGTCACCGGGTACGTGGTGACCGCCGGTGACCAGCGCACCGAAGTGTCCAACGGCACCGCCGTCACCCTGACCGGGCTGGGCAACGGTGCCGACGTGACGGTCGCGGTGCATGCGGTCAACGAGGCCGGTGACGGCCCGGCGGTGACCACGACGGCCCGTACCGTCGCCGAGCCGAAGGTCACCGTCACCGGCGCCACCGCCGGCACCAACGCGGTCACCCTGAGCTTCTCGGTGGACGCCGGCGGCGGGAACGTCACCTGCAGCGCGGCGACCGACGGCGCGCCGGCCGTCACCGGCGGCTGCGACAGCATCCGGGTCGGCGGCCTCTACCCGGGACGGTCCTACCGGTTCACCGTCCGGGCCAGCAACGCGGCCGGCACCGGCACCGCCACCCACAGCCGGGCGACCGCGGACCTGTACGGCATCGCCACCTGCGTCAACGGCCCGGACGGCGAGCAACGCACCTACTGCGACGACGACGTTCCCGGTCGCAACGGCAACGAGATCTTCTCCGTACCGGAGCAGGACAACAGCAGCCAGGTCGGCTGGGTGCCCGACGGCACCCGGCTCACCGCGCTGTGCCGCCGCCAGGGCGGGCACGTCGACGCCTGGATCTACAACGGCGGCAAGGCCAGCACCTGGTGGATCCGGGTGGAGTACAGCGGGAAGAACTACATCCCGTGGGCCTGGTTGAACCTGGCCGGCGGCGACGACCTGAACCAGCTGCCCACCTGCTGACACCCGCCCACCCGGGCAGCCACCGATCCACCCCGGCGAGGAGACCAGCCGCAGTGACCACGACCACCCAGTTGACGCCCCACGAGGTGACCGGCTTCGCCTCGACCGCCGCCCGACTGGCCGGGGAGATCTCCACCGTGGTGCTGGGCAAGCCGCAGGTGGTGCGACTGACCCTGACGGCCCTGTTCGCGCAGGGCCACGTCCTGCTGGAGGACGTGCCGGGGGTGGGCAAGACCACCCTGGCCCGGGCCGTCGCCGCGACGGTGCACGGCCACTGGCGTCGAATCCAGTTCACCCCCGACCTGTTACCCGCCGACGTGTCCGGGGTGACCATCTTCAACCAGTCCACCCAGGGTTTCGAGTTCCATCCCGGCCCGGTGTTCGCCAACATCGTCATCGCCGACGAGATCAACCGCGCCTCGCCCAAGACCCAGTCGGCGCTGCTGGAGGTGATGGAGGAACGCACGGTCACGGTGGACGGCGTCCGGCATCCGGTGCCCCGGCCGTTCCTGGTGGTGGCCACCCAGAACCCGGTCGAGATGGACGGCACCTACCGGCTTCCGGAGGCCCAGCTGGACCGGTTCCTGGTCCGGCTGTCGGTCGGCTACCCCGATGAGCAGACCGAGATCGAAGTGCTGCGCGGGGCGACCCTGCGGTCCCCCGAGGCGCTCGACCCGGTAACCGACACAGCCACCGTCGGCCAGCTCATCCAACTGGCGCAGCGGGTGCACATCGCCGACCCGCTGTACGGGTACGCGGTGCGGCTGGCGGCCGGGACCAGGACACACCCGCAGATCCGGGTCGGGGTCAGTCCACGCGGGGTGATCGCGCTGACCCGGGCGGCCTGCGCGTACGCGCTGATCGGCGGCCGGGGGTTCGTGCTGCCCGAGGACCTGAAAGCCCTGCTGGAGCCGGTCTTCGCGCACCGGCTGCTGCTCACCGCGGACGCCCAACTGCGCGGCGTCACCGCGGCCGAGGTGCTCGCCGACGTGGTCCGGTCGGTCCCGGTGCCGCTGCCGGCCGGCCAGCCGGCAGCCGCCGGGGTCTGAGCCGACCGACGATGAACGTCACCGCCCGTTGTCTCGGCCTCGGCATAACCGCCGCGCTGCTCACCGCCGTCGGGTCCGTGCTCGGCTATCCGGAGCTCGCGCTGCTCGGCACCGCCGGTCTGACGGTGGTCGGCTACGCGGCCGGCTACGCGCTGTGGCAGCCCCGGCTGTCGGTACGCCGTACCGTCGAACCCGACCGGGTGAACCGCGGCGACCTGTGCACCGTGACGCTGCAGGTCGGCAACCTGCGGCGGTGGGGCGCGGCGAGCGTCCTCGCCGAGGAGCGGTGCGGCCGGCGGTGGATTCCGGTGCCGCTGGCCCGGTTGCACTCCGGTGCCACGACCACGGTGCGCTATCCGGTACCCACCGATCGCCGGGGCGTGCTCCCGGTCGGCCCGTTGCGGGTGCTCCGCCGCGACCCGTTCGGCCTGGTCGCCGTCGCGCGCGCGGACGGCGAACCGGTCCGGGTGTGGGTCCGGCCGCAGGTGCATCCGCTGCGCGCGGTGCCCGCCGGGATCGCCCGGAGTTTGGACGGCCAGATCGACCGGGTACCGCACGGCAGCATCACCTTCGACTCGTTGCGGGAGTACGTCGTCGGCGACGAACTGCGCCGGGTGCACTGGCGCACCAGCGCCCGGATCGGCCAGCTGATGGTGCGGGAACACGTCGACACCAGTCTGCCCCGGATGGTGGTGCTGCTGGACAACCGGACGGTCGCGTACCAGGACCACGCCGACGGGGCGTCAGCGACGTTCGAGTCGGCTTGTGAGGCGGCGGCATCGGTGGTCGACGCGGCGACCCGGGCCGACCTTCCGCTGCTGCTGCGGATGGTCGTCGAACAGCCGCCGCCGGACGGCACACCGAGTCGGCACCCGCTGGACCGGCTGGCCGAGGTCTCGCTGGCCGGTACCGACCGGCTGACCGGCGGGGACCCGGTCCGACAGGTCTGCGACCAGCTGCGCCAGCAACGACCCGGCGACACGCTGGTCTATCTGGCCGGCACCGGTGATCCGGACGCCGTCACCCGCATCGGTGCGCTGCGCACAGTCTTCGCGACCGTCCTGGTCGGCCGGATCACCGGCGCCGTCGACCCGTCGGCAGGCGGGGCACCGGCGATGGGCGCCCCGACCGGGCTGGCCGGCGTGCTGTTCGTCGAGGCGGCCGACGGTGTCGGCTTCGCCGCCGGGTGGGATGCGGCAGGTGACCGGTGACCAGTGACCGGACGACCGAGCTGGCGCGTCTCGGTGCGGTGGCGGCGGCGCTGATCGCGATGACCGGGTCAGCCGCGGTCCTGCTCGGCCGGATCTACGACGGGTCGGCGGCCGGCTGGCTGACCGCCGGTGCCGGCGCGGCGGCGGTGCTGGTCGGCACGTGCGCCCGGCGGCTGCCGAACTGGCAGGTGGCTCCGCTGTCCGTCCTGCTGATGGGTGGCTACCTGCTGGCGGCCGGATGGTGGGCGGCGGACCGGGCGGAGGTGGCCGGCCCAGTGCCCCGGCTGCTCGCCGACGCCGCCGCGAACGGAGTTCCCCGGCTGCTGACCGCGATGATCCCGATGGAGGCGGTGCCGGACACTGTGGTGGTTCCGGTCGTGGCCAGCTGGCTCGCCGGCTTCACCGCGACCGAGCTCGCGGTACGGGCCCGGCGTATGCTGCTCGGCTGCCTACCGCCGTTGCTGCTGTTCGGCGCGGCGGCGTTCGTGGTCGGGCCGAACGCCGAGCCGGCCCGGTGGCCGGCGCTGCTGTTCGTCGCGGCGGCGGCGGTCGGGCTGCTGGTCACCGCGGCACCGGCGACCGCTGCCCGGCCGGGCCAGCCGGCGGCAACGGTCGACCAACCGGCCAGGCCGGACGACGGTGGCGCTGGCGCGCTGGCGGCGGTACGGCTGCGGACGGCGGCGGTGTCATTGGCCGGCGCGGCCACCGTACTGCTGCTGGTGGCGGTGAGCGCACCGTGGGTGGTGGCCCGGATCGCGACGACCGACGTCGACCCACGCCGCTACGTCGCGCCACCACAGGTGGAGATTCTCGACGAGAATCCCCTGATCAGGATCTCCGGTTGGGCGCTCAATCCCGACCAGCCGCTGTTCGACCTGCGGGTCGGCGCGTCACCGGTCTCGACGGTGGACGGGCGGCGAGCTGCTGGGGCCGGCCCGCGTCCGACCGGAGACGGCGCGCGGCGGTTGACCCTGGCCGTGCTGCACGACTACGACGGCGTCACCTGGCGGGTCGGCGGGACCTATCGCAACGCCGGCCGGGTGCTGCCACCGGCCGAGGACGCTGCGGCGTCCCCGACCGACGCGTCGTCGACGGACGCCGTACGTCAAGAGATCACCGTGGCCGAGCTGTCCGGACGGCTGCTGCCCGCGATCACCGCCCCGGTACGGGTCGACGGCGTCCGGGTGGCGTACGACCGGGCCAGCAGCACCTTGCTGCACCCCGAGGGTCTCACTCCCGGCGTCACGTACGCCGTCGACTCGGTGCCGCGTCGACCACCGCTGAACGCACTGACCACCGCAGACGTACCGGCCGGGGAGTCGGTGGCCCGGACGCTGCGGGTGGCCGACGGGGTGCCGGCGGAGATCCGTCGGCTCGCCCAGCAGCTCGCCCGGGACAACGGTGCGCCGTACCAGCGGGCGCTGGCCGTCGAGCAGTTCCTCGCCGACCACTACCAACTTGTCGCCGACGCGCCGAGCGGCCACGCGTACCCGAACCTGGGATTCTTCCTCTTCGGGCCGCGCGAGGCCGGCGGCCAGCGGGGCACCTCCGAGCAGTTCGCCGCCGCCTACGCGCTGCTCGGCCGGCTGATGGGGCTGCCCACCCGGGTGGTCGTCGGGTTCGTCGTGCCGTCCGGTGACGCGACGGTGCACGGCAGGCACGCGGTGGCCTGGCCGGAGGTGCTCTTCTCCGATGTCGGTTGGGTGCCGTTCGATCCGCTGCCCCGACCGGACAGCACGCCGCGCCCGATCGAGGAGGAGTTCCGGCCGGCGCCGGACGAGCCGACGCCGCCGGCCGAGCCGTCCGCGCTGCCGACGGTCGACCCGCCGCCGTCGACACCGCCCTCGGCGGCCTCCGCACCGCCGGGTGGTCGGCCGTCCGGCTGGCTGCTCGGTGTCGTCGCGGTGACGGTGACCGGGGCCGGCACCGCCGGATGGGCCGGCGTCGTCCTGCTGCTGCGTCGCCGGCTACGCGACCGGCGGCTCGACGGCGGCCCGCCCGCGCAACGGATCTGCGGGGCCTGGCTCGAGGTGGTCGACGCGCTCCGGCTGGCCGGCCACCCGGCCGGGGCGCACCTGTCCGCCAGTGAGGTGGCCGGACACTGCCGGGCCCTGCCGGACGGCGCGGCGCTGCCCCGGCTCGACCCGCTGGCCGAGCTGGTCAACCTCGCCAGCTTCGCCCCGGGGCAGGCCGACGACGGGCAGGCCCGGCGCGCCGGTGGTTACGCCACCGTCTGGGTGGCGGCGCTACGTGCCCGGCGGCCGTGGTGGCAGCGGCTGATCTGGTCGCTGCACCCCGGCCCGCTGCGCTGGGCCGGTCGCCGCCGGGGCATGGCCGCCACCGCCGACACCACGGGAAGCGGTTAGCCTTACCTAAGGACGGCGGCGGGAGGCGGACGGTGACCGGAACATCGGGCGACACCCAGACGGAGTCACTCGCGCAGCTGCTCGGCGGGCGTCGAGGTGCCGTTGACGCCACGCTGCCGGCGGTGGCGTTCGGCGTCGGATGGGTGGCCGGCGGGGAGTCGATCTGGATCGGCGTGTACTGCGCGGTCGCGGTCGGCGTGGTGATCGCCGGAGTACGCCTGTGGCGTAACGATCGGCCCCGGTCGGTGCTGATCGGGTTGCTCGCCGTCTGCGTCGCCGCGGTGATCGCGCTGCGCACCGGGCGGGCCAGCGACTTCTTCCTGCTGCAGTTGCTGTCCAACGCGGCGAGCGCGCTGGCCTGGATGCTCAGCATCGTCGTCCGGTGGCCGTTGCTCGGCGTGGTCGTGGGAGCGGTGCTGGGCCAACGTACCCGGTGGCGCCGGGACCCGGCGCTGCTGCGGGCGTACGGCCGGGCCAGCTGGGTCTGGGTTGGGCAGTACGTCACCCGGGTAGCCGTCTTCGTCCCGCTCTACCTCGCCGACCAGGTGATAGCGCTGGCCGCCCTCCGGGTCGCGCTGGCCTGGCCGCTGGTCGCCGCCTGCCTGGCGGTGAGCTGGTGGGTGCTCCGCCGGTCGCTTCCGGCCGGGCACCCGGGGATACGCCATCCGGTACCGGCCGACCTGCGGTGACGAATCGGCCTCCCGTACGACCCGGGCCGGTGCGGATGTGACTAGAGTGACACGCTGTCCCGACCGCATCCGCACAAGGAGGCAGGCGTTCCCGTGGCCGAGAAACCTGCTGACTCCGCTCGCGGCACCAGACGCAGCGACTCCGCTGCTGACGGTGCCCTCACGCAGCCGACCGTCGAGCTGAACGCCCTGCCTGGCGGTCGGCCGCCGGGCCCGAGGGTTCCGGACGCACCGACGGTCGAGCAGCCGATCGTCGAGCAGCCAACGGTCGAGCAGCCGATCGTCCAGCCGTCGACCGCTGCGGCCCGCCGGAGCCGTCGGGCCGCGAACCGCTCGGCCGACGTGTTCGACGAACCGACGGTCGAGCAGCCGGTGGTCCGCCCTGCGGCCGTCCGTCCCGACACCGCCGACGCGAACCTGCCCGCCGGACCGGCACAACCACCAGCGGGACCAGCCGGCACCGCAGCGGGACCGGCACAACCACCAGCGGGACCGGCAGCGACCGCACCGGGGCCGGCCCGGACCGCGCCACCGGACGAGCCGGACCGGTTCATCGCGCTGGCCCGCCGGTACGGCTGGGTGGTGGCCGCCGGTTCGGTCGCCGCGGTGGCGCTGCTGTGCTCGGCGCCGTTCGTCTCCGGCAACGGACTGTTGTGGAATCCAGCGAGTTCGACCGGCTCGCCGGTCACCCCCACCGTGACGGCGGACAGCGCCCCGACCGCGACGGTCACGCCCGAGGTCACCGACACCTCGCCGGCCGCCGGCAACAGCGGGGAGTCACCCGAGGTGCGCCAGGCCGACCCGCCGGCGGCGCCCCCCGAGCAGCCCGCCTCCGACCCGGCCCCTCCCCCGCCCCCGTCGGAGGACCCGCCGGCATCCAGCGCCGCCCCGCCGGGCGGCGGCGAGCCGGTGCTGCTCGGCCCGGACAACAGCGACGACCTCCGAGGCATGCTGGACAGCTACTGCAAGCAGGAGCACGGCGGCGAGTGGATGGCGTGGCCCCGCGAGTGGCCGGGCAACGGCACCGACTGGGAATGCGTCCGGCCGTGGACCCATCATGACCGGGACCTCGACGTCCGACGCGCCTGCGCCAGTCGGTACGGCGAGCCGGTCATCGCCGAGGCCGGCAGTCGTCGGGACGCGTACAGCTGGCGGTGCTACCGGGGCTGACGTCAGCCGACGAACACAAGGGTGTGGTGGGCCGACCGGGATCGCTGCGTTGGCCAATCCCGGCCGACCCACCACGGGCGGGCCTGACCGTGGGTATCAGGCCGTCTGCGGTGGTTCGGCACCGTCAGGCGGTGCCGAACCGTTTGGTGGGACGGGTGGTACGTCGGTGTCGGTTCAGGTGATGGATCGTGGTGAAGGTGTCCGGGTGGGCGGGGCCGGCCGCCCACCCGGACACCGGTCTCAGTTGTCCGGGAACAGGTGACCGAAGTCGGCGTAGGCCATCGCCAGGTCAGCCTGTGCCCAGAACCGGTGGTAGCGGAACTCCGGCTCCGGCCCACCGTTGAGGTACGCCTCGACCTTCGGCCAGTCCGGGTCGTCCAGGTAGAACGACCGGATGTCCAGGAAGCTCGCGCCCGGCTCGATCACGTCGCCGTTGGGCATGGTGCCCGACCAGCCATTCGGGATGTACAGACCCTGCCCGGTGGAGGCGTCGTAGACGTCGTCGAAGCGACGGTAGTCGCCCCGCGCCTCCACCGTGGAGGAGCCCTGCGCGTCGGCGTTGGCGTACAACGCGTCCAGCAGGCCCTTGGCGGTGTCGCGGGCCTCGGTGTCACCGGAGGCGGCCGCGTACCACATCAGGGTCCGGGCGTAGGCCGAGGCCACGCCGACGTCCTGGCCGGTGCCGACGACCTCGACGTGCAGGTTGTTGTTGGCACCGGGGTTGCTCGCGTTCCAGGTGTCCGGCGCGCCGGTCCACTCCATGGTCGACGGGATCGAGAAGTCCCCGCCGGTGCCGATCTCGGTGTGCGAGATGGCCCACGGCACCCACTTGTCGAGGATCTGCTTGGCCCGGGCGTCACCGGTCACGTAGTAGACCTCGGCCACCCGCTGCAGCGACCAGACCTGCATACCGAACCACTCGTTGCTGCCCGGGTCGTGGTAGACCGGGTGCTCCGTGTAGTACATGCCGTAGAAGGTCGGGGTGCCCGACGGCGGCTGGGCGTAGGAGCCGTTCCAGCTGTTGGTGGCACCGCCGGCGATGGCGCCCTCAGCGGACTGCAGCCACTGGTAGAACTCCATCTGCCGGTCGAAGCTCTCGGTCCAGTCCTGCACGGCGGTGGCACCACTCGGCTGCAGCTCGGGCACGTTGGTCAGCGCCCAGGCCGCGAACGGGTTCTGGTAGCCCATGTGGTTGTGGCTGGAGCCGATCCGCCACGACCAGGCCGCCGAGGTGTCGGTGGCGCCACCCCAGGCGTAGTACCAGGACATCAGGTAGTGCGCGGAGTCCTTGCCGGTACCGGCCGGGCAGCTGGACGCGCCGACGCAGTTGCCGATCCGCTTGAAGTACTTGTCGAACATCGCGTAGCGCAGGTAGTCACCCATCCGGGCGGCCTTCGCGACGGTGGCCGCGACCTCGCTCTCCTTGCCCTGCTCCTCGGCCCAGACCAGCGCCCAGTAGGCCGCCTGGATGGCGCGGGCGTCGGCGTCCGGCGCGTTGGTGTACTTCCACTGCGACGCCGGTGCGTTGTCCTCGGCCACGAACAGGTCGAGGTAGCCGTTCGGGCCGCCGTGTGCCTTGGTGTCGCAGGACGGCTGCGGGACGGTCTCCCAGACCGACTCCTGCGGGCCCCGCTGGAAGGTGTTGATGTACGCGGGACGGGTGGTGCCGTCACCGCAGTGGCCGTAGCCGTAGACGTTGTCCACGTCGAGCAGCCAGTGCATGCCGTAGATCTCGCCGGTGCCGTACGCCGACTGCAGCTCGTTGCGCAGCGGGTCGGTGCCGACCGGGACGTTCTGGTCCAGCCGCGACGGGTACTGGCTGGGTTGCAGGTACTCGGCTGCGTACTGCGGGGTGCCGGCGACGCCGGCCGTGGGCTGGTCGGCGGTGCCCGGGATGATGTACTGCTCCATCACGGTCCACGCGTTGTTGAACGGTGCCCAGTTCTCGGTGACCCGACCGTAGTTGGCCTCCAGCCAGATCCAGAAGCTGAACGCCTCCGAGGTGGTCTCGTGACCGTGGTCCGGGGCCTCCACGATCAGCGTCTCGATGGAGTGGTAGGGCACGCCCTCGGGGCTGAAGTAGCCCGAGTTCTTGATCTTGCCGTACTGCTCCAGGAAGCGCTCGATGTACTCGTTGTCACCGCCGGTCGAGTCGTTGTCGATCTCGGTGACCACGATGGCCAGTGGTGCCAGACCACTCGCCGTGGCGGTGATCGTGGCCGTACCGCTGACCGTGTCGCTGTCCTCGGCGGCGGCGACGGTGACCGTCGCGCCGGTGTTCCAGTTGCTCGGGGTGAGGGTGACCGACGACGGCGACCGGGTGATGCTGTCGTCGCCGGAGATCGCCAGGCTGACCGGCACGTTGCCGGTCGGCTCTTCGCTCAGCCGGAGGTTGAAGGTGTTGCTGCCGCCTTCTTCGACGCTCACCGAGGAGGGCGTGGCGACCAGCGCCGGGCCGGGGTTGGCCTCGTCGACGCTGAACGACCGCTCGGCGGTGGCGCTGGCACCGGCGTTGTCGTACGCCCGGGCCTGCACCGTGTAGTCGCCGGCCGGCAGGTCCTCCATGACGTACTGGTACGGGCTGGTCGTGTCGGTGTTGACCAGCAGCCCGTTGCGGTAGAACTCGACCCGGTCGACGGTGCCGTCGGCGTCGCTGGCGGTCGCGGTCAGCGGGACGTCGGCCGGCGCGATGAACGGCCCCGACGGTACCGTCAGACCGACCGTCGGCGGCTGGTTCTCCACCGCGCCGTTGCAGGTCACACCGTTGATGGAGAACGAGGTAGGCCGGGGGTTCGAGCCGGTGTGCGAGCCGTTGAAGCCGATGTTGGTGGACTGACCGGTGGCCAGGTTGCCGTTCCATGCGGCGTTGGTCGCGGTCACCACGTTGCCGGACTGGGTCCAGTTGGCCGACCAGCCCTGGGTGACCCGCTGGCCGCCCGGGAACTCGAAGCGCAGGGTCCACCCGGTGAGCGGATCACCGAGGTTCTCGATGGTCACGTTGGCGGTGAAGCCGTTGTTCCAGTCGTTGGTCGAATAGACGACGTCGCAGGCGGTGGCCGCGTTGGCGACGCCGGGGACGGCGGCGACACCTCCGACGACCATCACGCCAGCGGCGAGCATTGCCAGCCGCTGTCTCGTCGCGGTCAATCTCATGTGCGGGGTTCTCCTCGCGAACCAGGCCGAGGCAGTGCGGTACACCTCGGCTTGGCGCCTTGGGCGCGGTGGGCGATGTCGTGGAGCAGCGCGTCGGACGCCAGGCGCCGGATGGGTGTGACCCGTCCCGGACCGGGGTCTGCATACGACGGAGGGCGCCGGACCGGCGGCTCCGGTTCACTGCGTGGCGCCGTACCGACACGGAGTCGGATGCCCTCGGCTGCCGCTGTCGCGTGGTCTGCTGGCTCCCACCTGCGATGGTCGACAGTGTTACATGGGAGCGCTCCCGCAGCAAGTGGCAACCTTCGACGACCCACCGGAAAACCCAGACGAACCCACGTTGAGCAGGTGATTCACCGAGGAAGGTCGGGCACGGCCGGACTCACTCACGCCACCAACATGTTTCGATCTCGTTTTGGGTCTTTCACAAACCCGTGACGGAGACTACAGTCCAGAACCAACGTCGATGGGAGCGCTTCCATCGATAGATGTGGCAACAAGTGAGAGTACACCGTACCTGCGGTGCTCCGCCGCCCCGGTGGAGCGCACCACTACCGGTCGTACAGCTGGCGGCGGGCCAGCCCGGACTCCGCCGGCAGTTGCAGACACCACCTGGGAGAGGAGGTGGATCCAGAGCCACTCGCGTGGCCCGGCTCCCGCGCGTCACGCACGATCTGGACGCCAAACCGCTCGTGCGTGAAAGCAACTGATGGTGGGGACGGGGGTTGCCCTCCCCGTCCCCACACTACTTCCCCGCACCCGGCAGGAAATCGGTCGACCCGGCACCCCGTCCGGCCGTCCGGCCGACGCGACCCGGTTCCACCACCCCGATCCCCCATCCGCGCCACCTGACCGGCGTGTCCGCGCGCCCGTGCCGCACCGCAGTGGATCGGACACCACTGTCAGGAGAGCCCGATGGCCGTACTGTCCCGCCGGCACCTGCACCGCCGGGCCGAGCGTTCCGCCGTCCGCGCCGCGAGCGGCGATCCAGGCCGCGCCACCGGCACCGGCCGCACCAGCGGCGCCGACCCCGGCCGAGCCACGGCCGAGCCGGCCGACGCGACCGGGCCCGACCGGGCAGGCGATGGTTCCGCGACCCCGGCCGTCCGCCACCGCACCGATCCCGAACGTCCGATCGGTCTGCACTTTCCCAACAACTTCCGCTGGGGCGCGGCGACCTCCGCGTACCAGATCGAAGGTGCCGCCAAAGAGGACGGCCGGGGTGAATCGGTGTGGGACACCTTCAGCCACACCCCCGGTCGCACCCGCGGCGGCGACACCGGCGACGTCGCGGCCGACCACTACCATCGGTACGGTCACGACCTCGACCTGATGCGTGAGCTCGGACTGCACAGCTACCGGTTCTCCATCTCCTGGCCACGGATCCAGCCCGACGGCACCGGTCGGCCCAACCGACGCGGGCTGGACTTCTACCGCCGGCTGGTCGGCGGGCTCCTGGAGCGGGGCATCGAGCCGATGGCCACCCTGTTCCACTGGGACCTGCCCCAGGCGCTGCAGGACCTCGGCGGTTGGGAGCAGCGCGACGTGGCGTACCGCTTCGCCGAGTACGCCCAGATCATGTTCCGCGCCCTCGGCAGCGAGGTCCCGATCTGGCTGACGATCAACGAGCCGAAGACCGTGGTGCAGAACGGCTACCTCAGTGGGCATCACGCACCGGGCCGGCCGGACGCGGACGCGGCGTACCTGGTGGCCCACCACCTCCAACTCGCGCACGGCCTGGCCGTACAGGCGCTGCGCGCCGAGCGGGCCGCGTGCCGGATCGGACCGGCGCTCAACCTGCATCCCTGCTACCCCGCCGACGGCAGCCCGGCAGCCGCCGCTGCGGCCCGGCTGTACGACGGCTACGAGAACCGGCTGTACCTGGACCCGATCTTCCTCGCCAGCTACCCGGCGGACGTCCTCGCCGATCTCGGCCCGGCCAGCCGGCTGGCCGGTGGGATCCACGACGGTGACCTGGATGTCATCGCCGAGCCGATCGATCTGCTCGCCGTCCAGTACTACACCCCGTTCTACGTCGCCGCAGACGGCAGCACGGTCCCACGCTGGCCGACCTCGGAGGCGGACTGGCAGCAGATCCACCCGGACGGCATGTTCGACGTCCTCACCCGGGTGCACCGGGAGTACGGCACCGTGCCGATCACGATCACCGAGAACGGCCTGCCCACCCCGGACCGGTTGGCGGCGGACGGTTCGGTGGACGACCCCGGCCGGGTCGCCTTCCTGCGGGATCACCTCGCCGCCGTGCATCGGGCGATCAGCACCGGTGTCAACGTGGAGAGCTACCACGTCTGGTCGCTGCTGGACAACTTCGAATGGGCCGAGGGATACCAGCAGCGCTGGGGGCTGATCTACGTCGACTACCCGACGCAACAGCGGATCTTCAAGCGGAGCGCACACTGGTACCGGCGGGTGATCGCGGAGAACGCCATTTGACCCGGGCCGTGCCGGGCGGAAACCACCGGGATTACATCCTCCGGTGGAACCTACCGTCAGTAACCAGGAAACCACACCACACCGAGCGCGCGCCAGGACAGACTGTGGCCATGGTGTTCGGTCCTGGGTTGCGTCTCGACCGGAGATACGTACTGGTCGACCGGATCGGGCTGGGTGGCATGTCCGAGGTGTGGCGGGCCAGCGACGAACTGCTCGACCGGCCGGTCGCCGTGAAGGCGCTCACGCCGCCGATCGCGCCAGCGGTCCGGGCCGCCTGTCGGCAGGAGGCCCGGGCTGCGGCCCGGATCACCCATCCGCACGTCACCCAGGTGTACGACTACGGCGAGGCGGCGATCACCGAGACCGACGTGCTGCCGTTTCTGGTCCTCGAACTTGTCGACGGAGAGAACCTCGCCGCCCGACTGGCCGGCGGGCCGCTGCCCTGGCAGGCTGCGGTCTGGTTGACCGCACAGGTGGCCAGCGGCCTGGCCGCCGCCCACCGGATCGGGGTGGTGCACCGGGACATCAAGCCGGGCAACGTCATGCTCACCGCCAGTGGCGCCAAGATCCTGGACTTCGGCATCGCCGCGCTGGCCGACGGTCGACCCGCACCCGACGCCGGCTGGTTGCTCGGCACCCCGGCGTACGCCGCACCGGAACGGCTGCGCCACTGGCCGGCCCATCCGGCCGCCGACGTCTACGCCCTCGGCGCGCTCTGCTACGAGATGCTGACCGGGACGCCACCCATGCCGGCCGGCAGTTGGCGGGAGGCGGCCGTCCGGCTGCAGCGGCCGGACCCGCCGGCGCGACCCCGCGCCGACGGACTGCCCGCCCCGGCCGCCGACCTCTGCCTCGCCTGTCTGAGCCGGGATCCGGCGCAACGGCCGACCGCCGGTGAGGTCGCCGACGCCCTGCATGCGGTGCTCGGCGTGATGGTCGAGTTCCCGTTGCCCGGCCCGCGCCCGGTCGGCGCTTCGCCCGGCGGCCGGACCTTGGTGGAGCGGCTGCCGACGGCCCGGCCGGCCGGGCCGGTGGGGCGGCGGGCCGCGATGGCGGCACAGCCGGACCAATCAGCACCGCGACGGACCGCGATGGTGGCGCGGCCGGCTGTCCCAGCGGGCACGGCGGACCCGGCCGGCGCGCGACCGCCCACCGACCGGGCCCGGTTGTCCCCGACTGCCGTCGGTCTTGCCGGGGCCGGCGCGGCGGCACTGCTGGCCTTCGCGGTCGTGGCGGCCGCGGTACTCGGCACACCTTTGCCGGCCGCCGAACACGCGGCGGCACCCTCGCCGGTGGCGACCGGGCCGGACGACACACCGCCGGAGCTGCTGGCCACGGCGGCGCGGGTGGTGGAGCAGTTCGATCTGCTCGTGGCCGACGGCTCCACCGACGGACGGATCCGTGCGGATGCCGCAGCTGACCTACGCGACGCGGCCGACCAGTTGCGCGTCTCGGTGGCGGAAGGTGCCACGCCTGAGCAGCTACGGCACCGGGCCGGCGAGCTGAGGTCGAGACTCGCCGGACACCGACAAGAGGGCACAGTGGACAGCAATATCTCCATCCAGCTCGACCTCATGCTCACCGCGCTCATGATGGACGTCGCCGACTGAGAGTTCAGCGCGGCAGCGCCTGCTGCAGTTCGGCGCGCAGCGCCGGAGTCAGCATCTCACCGGCCTGCTTGGCCAACCGCGCCATCTCGTAGCCGACGACACCGATGTCCGCGTCGCTTGCGGCGAGCGTGGCGAGGATCGAACCGTCCCGGATGTTCATGATCAGGAAGTAGCCGCGGCCCATCTCGACCACGGTCTGCTTCACCACGTCGTTGTCGAACATCTGGGCCGCGCCGCTGGTGATGCTCATCAGCCCGGAGGTCACCGCCGACAGCTTGTCGGCGTGGTCCCGGGGCAGATGATCCGAGACCGCGACCAGCAGACCGTCCGACGACACCACGATGGCATGCGCGACACCCGGCACGCGCTCCGCGAACGCGCTCACCAACCAGCTGAGGTCGCGGGCCTCCTTGCTCAAGGTCTTCACTCTTGCTCCTCCTCACCACGGCGGCCGGCCGGCGCCAGGGTCATCTCGCTGGTGTCCTCGGACTCAGCCCGCCGCACACCGCCGTAGAAGCGGGACAGCACGCTGCTGACCGCATCCGGATCCGGCTCGTCGACCGGCGCCGGAACGGGAGCTGCGGGAGATTCGGCGGAAACGGGCAACGAAGCCATCGGCACCCGTACCGGTAGTCCCTTGCTGCTGGTCCCGGCGGTCACCGGAACCACCGGCGGCGCTGGTGTCGGTGGCAGCGGAGCCACCGGTCCGCGCTGCCGTTCCCACCAGACGCTGCCGCCCCCGGCCGCGGCGCCGCCGGCCGAGGCGCCACGGGACGCGGCCCCGCCGGCCGAGGCGAGGATGTCCTCGGCCCGCGTCGGTGTGGGTCGGCGGCCGCCGCGCCGGACCGCCACGGCCCGGTCACCGGCGGCCGGCCCGGCCGGCAGCGCGGTCATCGGACGCAGCGCCAGTACCGCACGCGGCTGCGCGATCACAGCTGGTTGCGCAGGCGCAACCGGACCCGGTTCCTCCGCCGGAGTCGATGGACGAGCGGCCGGGACCGACGGACGAGCGGCCGGCGGGGCGAACGCCGGCCCACGACCAGCCAGCGCGGCCGGTGGCTGGCCGGCCACCGGGTCACCGGCGCTGGCCCGCACCGCCGCTCCGACGGCACGCATCTCCCTGGTCGGGTAGTCGGTGGGACTGCGGCCGGCCGACGCGACGTACGGCGCGTCCTCGTCCGGCGCGGCGAGCACCGTGCCGGGCAGCCACACGTTGGCCACCAGCCCACGTTCGGCCGGCCGCAACTGCACCCGTACCCCGAGTCGGGCGGCCAGGTGGCTGACGACGAACAGCCCCATCCGCTCGGAGGCGGCGACGTCGGCGGCGGGCGGTTCGGCCAGGGTCACGTTGGCCTGCTCGATCGCCTCGGCGGACATCCCCATCCCCTCGTCGGTGATCTCGATGAGAACCGACTGGGGCGCGTACTCGTGTCCGGTGACGTGCACGTTGGTGTACGGCGGGGAGAAGGCGGTGGCGTTCTCCAGCAACTCGGCGAGCAGATGCACCAGGTCGCCGACGGCGTGCCCGACGATGTGCAGCTTGTCCTCGACGTCGTGGCGGATCCGCGGGTACTGCTCGATCTCGGCAGCGGCGGCCAGGGTCACCGCCGACAGCGCCACCGGACGGCTCCACCGGCGGCTCGCCTCGGTGCCGGCCAGCACCAGCAGGCTCTCGTCGTTGCGGCGCATCCGGGCGGCCAGGTGGTCGAGCTTGAACAGGTTATCCAGCTGGTCCGGGTCACCCTCGTCGCGTTCCAGCTCGTCAAGCAGCTCAAGTTGCCGTTCGACCAGCACCTGGCTGCGGCGGGCCAGGTTGACGAACATCGCATTGACGTTGCGGCGCATCACCGCCTGCTCCACCGCGACGGTCACCGCGCTACGGTGCACCGCGACAAACGCCTCGGCGACCTCACCGACCTCGTCGCGGGTGCGTACCGCCGCCGGAGGGATCTCGATCTGCGGGACCCCGGACTCCACCGAACGGAGCCGTTGCAGGGTGTCCGGCAGGTCGAGCTGGGCGACCTGCAACGCCTGGCTCCGCAGGACGCGCAGCGATCGGGCGATCGACCGTCCGATCGCCACCGAGGTGAACAACGCGATGAACAGCACGCCGAGCACCGCCCCGGCGACCAGCACGGTCCGTTGCAGCTGCTGGTCGCTGCGGGCCTCGGCGAGGCTCACCGCGCTGCCCAGCACGCTCGACTCGACCTGGCGCAGCAGCTGGTGCCGGTCCTGGCTGGCGGCCCACCAGGCGTCCGGTTCCAGCACCGCCGGGCTGGCGGCGCCGCCGACGATGGTGGTTTCCTCCAGTTCCACCGCGGCGACGAACCGGGGGTCGGCGGCGGCCTGGCTGTACCGGGCGATCTGGTTGCCGGTCGCGGTCACCCGAAACTCGGCGAGCGCGGTCAGTTGCTGCGCCCGCAGGTCGGTCAGACTGACCTGATCTTCGGGGCCGTACCGGCCGGCCCGGGCGGCGGCGTACAGCTGCGCCCGGATCCGGGAGCCGAGTTCCTTGACCCGGGCCAGCTGGACGCTGCGCAGCACCGCCTGGGTCAGCTCCGGTCGGTCCTGACCCGGCGACGGTTCGGCGAGCAGGTCCAGCAGAGCGTCGATGGCCCGGGTGTAGTTGCCGAACACGGTGTCGGCACCGACCGCGCCGCCGGAGATGGACTCGCGCAGCGGTGGCAGCTGGTCCAGTGACTCGAGCACCCGGCTGTAGGCGGTCTGCCAGGCCGCGTCCCCGCCGGACTGCGGGCCGGCGGCGGCCAGGAAGTCGGCGATCCGGCGGTCGACCGCGTCGTAGTGCGGCTGCAGCACCTCGACGCTGCGCTCCGGGTCGAACCCGACGCCGGCCTGCCGGACCGCGAGTTCGCCGGCGGAGCGGTCGCGCTCCTGCTGCAGCTCGTGTACCAGGGCGGTGACCTGCTCGCCGATCTGGACCTGCCGGGCGAACTCGTTCAGTGCCGTCGCCTGGCCGACCAGTGAGCCGGTCTGCACCGAGGCGACCACCAGGAACGCCACCGACGGGACGACCAGAACCGCGGCGAGCTTCGCGCCCATCCGCCAGTCCCGGGGACGCAGCCGGAGCCGACGACGGTGTGGCGTCACCCCGTCGTCGTCGGTCAGACGGCGGCGGGGGTACGGCACCGCGTTGTCGTACGGGCCACCGGGAGCAACCACCACGCCTCCTCGCAGTTTCCCCGACACCGGCCAAGCCGAGGAGCGGAGTCCATCCAACCAGCCCACGTTCCGCTGTCAACGCGGCGACCTGCGGGAAGACTCACGAAGGATACAGTGGCTGACTGGCCGGTAGCTTACCCGCCGACTCGCCATCGTCCGTCCGGCCGATGTCGCGGGCCGGCCCCGGCCCGTCGAGCCGGCCGAGCGCGACCAGCGCGGCCCCGGTGGCACCGACCTCGGGCTCGGCCATGTAACGCACCTGACGCGGGGCGAGCACCGCGCCGAACGCCCTGCGCCACCAATCGGACGCGGAGAGTGCGCCACCGCCGAGAACGACCTCGGTCACCGGGCCGTCCATCGTCGATTCGATCTCGTCCAGGTCACCGGCCACCTGCCGGCAGACGCCCTCCATCAGCCCGGCGAATATGTCGACCGCCGTGGTGCCGAATCCCAGTCCGCGCAGCTCACCGGAGCCGGCCGGGGCCCGGCCCGGCGGGCGGTCGCCGCCGAACCGGGGATCCGCCGGTACGCCCTCACCCGGCTCGATCAGCTCCAGCGCCCGTTCCAGCTCGGCGCCCTGCGGCAGGCGCAGTTCCCGGTTCGCCCAGCTGTAGAGGTTGCCGCCGGCGGAGTAGGCTCGGCCGGTGACGATCCGGGTGTGGTCGACCCGGTAGCGCCACAGCTGCGCCGGCAACGGCGGCAACGGGACGCCCGGCGCGGCCAGCTGGACCACCCGTACCGCAGCTGAGGTGCCGACGGTGACCGCGGCCCGGCTGGGATCCAGGCATCCGGAGCCGATGTTGGAGGCGGCGCCGTCGCCGATCGTCGGGGTCCACGGCACGCCGGCCAACGCCGGCCAACGCCGGGCGAACTCGGCCCGCAGCTGCCCACGCCAGTCCGCCGGGGCCAGCTCGGGAAGCTCACCGGGCCGCACCCCGGCCAACCGCACGGCCTCGGGGTCCCACTGCATGGTCACCAGGTCGAGCATGCCGGTGCCGGACGCCTGGGACACCGACATCGGCGCAGGCCCGAGCAGACCGGTCAGCACATACTCCGGCAGGCCGACGAAGCGCGCCGGCCGGCCGCCGCAGTGGCGGCGCAGCCACGGCAGTCGCACCGTCCAGTAGAAGCGGTGCCACCAGGTTCCGGTGCGCTCGTGGAAGTCGGCCTCGTCGACGGGCGCGGTCGCACCGGGCAACGCGGCCGGCCGGGTGTCCAACCAGGTCATCAGGGGGCCGATCGGGGCACCGGCGGGATCCAGCGGCAACACCGAGTGCCACTGGGCGGCGGAGGCGACCAGCTCGACACCGTCGAGCCGGCCGGCCGAGTCGAGCTCGTCGACGCAGTCGATGAGTGCGGCCAGGTAGTCGGCCGGGTCGAGGGTGGCGGCGCCGTCCCGGTCGACCGCCAGCGCCACCTTGCGGCGGGCCAACGCGTCCTGCTGCGGCACGGCCGCGTTGTCGAGGACCAGGCCGCGCACCGACGAGGTGCCGAGATCGAGGGCGAGGATGCTCATCGTCGATCACCGTACCCAGCCACGGGCCTGGACCGGTATGCTGTCGCCATGCTCGCGCTCACTCGTTGCTGGTGGCCCGCTGACCTGGCGGCCCCGCCGCGCGTCTAGCGCGCAACCATCCGGCCGCCCGTCGAGGCGGCCACCGGGTTCCCACCCGGGCAGTTCCTCGCCGGGCCGCCCGAAGCCCGAGGGGACCCGATGACCGACCACCTGTCCAGCCTGCTGCGCGCCGTGCACGACGGCGTCGACCCAGGTCCGTTCGCGCTGCTGCGTCGCGACGGCGCCGACGTCGTCGAACTGCTCCGCGGCACACCGCACCGCGCCGACCGGCTGGCGGACATCCCGCTGCCGGCCGGACCGGCCAACCAGCCGGCGACGCTGGCGGTGGTCCCGTACCGGCAGATCGCCGAACGCGGATTCGCCCACGTCGACGACGGGCTTCCGCTGGAATGCATCCGGGTGTCGACCTACCGGCAGGTGCCGGTCGCGACGGCGATTCGCGACCTGCCCGGCACGCCGGTGACGACCGACGGCGGCGGCTTCGACATCGCCGACGACGAGTACGCCGACCTGGTGGCCCAGGTGCTGCGGGACGAGATCGGCAACGGTGCCGGCGCCAACTTCGTGCTGCACCGCACCTACCGTGCCCGGCTGGTGGCACCGGGCGGGTCCGCCGCCGACCGGGTGGCCCGCTCGGCGGCGCTGGTCGCCGGGTTGAGCGCACTTCGCCGGCTGCTGCGCGACGAACGCGGCGCCTACTGGACGTTCCTGGTCTACACCGGCGAGCGGGTGCTGGTCGGCGCGACACCGGAACGGCACGTCAGCGTCAGCGACGGACTGGCCATGATGAACCCGATCAGCGGCACCCTGCGGCATCCGCGGGGCGAGCCGGATCTCGCCACCGTACTGTCGTTCCTCGACGATCCGAAGGAGGTCGAGGAGCTCTACATGGTGCTCGACGAGGAGCTCAAGATGATGGCGACGGTCGCCGAGCACGGTGGCCAGGTGATCGGCCCCTACCTGAAGCGGATGTCCCGGCTGAGCCACACCGAGTACCTGCTCGCCGGACGCAACTGCCACGACGTGCGGGAGGTGCTCCGGCAGACGATGTTCGCGCCGACCGTCACCGGCAGCCCGATCGAGAGCGCCTGCCGGGTGATCGCCCGGTACAGCCCCGGTGGACGCCGCTACTACGCCGGGGTGCTCGCACTGCTCGGCCACGACAGCGACGGCGCGCAGACGCTGGACGCCCCGATCCTGATCCGGGCCGCCGAGATCGATCTGACCGGGGAGATCCGGGTGCCGGTCGGCGCGACCCTGGTGCGTCACTCCACACCGTCCGGTGAGGTGGCCGAGACGCACGCGAAGGCGTCGGCGGTCCTCGCGTCGCTCGGGCTCGCGTCCGGGCCGGTATCCGGACCCACCTCCGGGCCGGTCCCCGGGCTCACCTCCGGACCGGCGGTGCCGTCGGACCGGTCGGCGGCCGACGGGGCCGCCAGCTGCGGAACCGGGCTGCCGGCCGGGACGCCCGGCACCGGCGTCGCCGCCGCGCTCGCCCACCCCGAACACCCTGCGGTGGTACGCGCGTTGGGCGCCCGCAACGACCGGCTGGCCCGCTTCTGGTTGGAGCAGCGGGTTCCCGGTGCGGTGGCCGAGTCCCAGTTGACCGGTCTGGACGTGCTGGTGGTGGACGCCGAGGACAGCTTCACCGGCATGCTCGCCCACCTGCTGCGGGCGCTCGGCGCGGCGGTCCGGCAGGTCCGCTGGGACCAGACCGCGACGGTCGACCCGGCCACCGCGGACGTCCTGGTCGCCGGGCCCGGCCCGGGTGACCCGACCGACCCGGCGCAGCCCCGGATGGCGGTGCTGCGCCGGGTCGTGGACGCCGCGCTGCACCGTGGGCAGCCGCTGCTCGGCATCTGTCTGGGCCACCAGGTGCTGGCCGACCGGCTCGGCCTGGCGGTGACCCGCCGGCCGCTGCCCAGCCAGGGACTGCAGCGGGAGATCGACTTCTTCGGTATCCCGCGCCGGGTCGGCTTCTACTCAAGTTTCACCGCCCGCTGCGACACCGCGAGCCTGCCCACCGCGTACGGGCAGGTCCGGCTGTGCCGCGACGAGACCGACGGCGCGGTGCACGCGCTGGTCGGCCCCCGGTTCGCCGGGGTGCAGTTCCACCCCGAGTCGGTACTCAGCCCGGACGGCCTGGACGTGCTGCGGGACCTGCTGGTCGATCTGGTCGCGGTCAACCGGCGGCCAGACCGCGTTTGACCGCCGCGGCGATATCGACCACCCGCCGGGCGGTCAGGGCGGTCGCGGTCAGCGCCGCCTCGTCCGGCGGGATCTCGCCGTTGTTGCTGGTGTGCGAGGCGCCGTACGGGTTGCCGCCGACGAACTGGCTCGGCTCCACGTAGCCGGGGGTGACCACGATGCCACCCCAGTGGTAGACGACGTTGTACAGCGACAGCAGCGTGGCCTCCTGGCCGCCGTGCGCGGTCGCGGTCGAGCAGAATCCGGAGAACACCTTGTTGACCAGGACGCCCTTGGCCCACAACGGTCCACTGCCGTCGATGAACTGCTTCAGCTGCGCGGCCATCACCCCGTACCGGGTCGGGGTGCCGAAGATGACCGCGTCCGACCAGGCCAGGTCGTCGATCTCGGCCTCCATCACGTCCTCGGTCTCCAGCCGGTGCGCGTGCCAGCCGGAGTTGGACCGGATCGCCTCCTCGGGGGCGAGCTCGCGGACCTTGCGGAGCCGCACCTGCGCGCCGGCCTTCTCCGCGGCCTCCACGGCGGCCTGCGCCATCTTGTAGGTGGTCCCGGTGGCGCTGTAGTAGATCACCGACAGGTTGATCGGGTCGTCCATCGATAGCTCCTTCGGTTCGGCTCGGATCTGCCCCGGTACCGCGCTACCCGTTCGTTGCGCCGGCAAACACCGGTGCCGGCATCGGCTCCGACGGTGCCCGCCGATCCGTCCGACATCGGGAGTGCGGCGCTCGCGCCGCCGGCCCGGCTCACAACACTGGATCCGGGATTGTGAACGAACGGACCCTGGGCGACACGTGAACGGGGTAGGTAGCTTTCGTTACGACTCGGTCGCCGCCGCCGCCGACCCGCTCTTCCCGCCGGTACGCCCGCCGGCAGCCCGGTACGTCCGCCGGCAGCCCGGCGGGCCCCGCCGTCGATCCTTGAGGAGGTCCTGATGCGTGACCGTCAGGCGCTCGCGTTGGCGTTCGATGTCCCGGGCCTGCCGCCACTGAAGAACCAGACACTGTCCATCTTCACCGCCGGCAACCGCCAGGCGGCGCGGGTCCGTACCCTGCTGACCGCGGCGTGCGACGCGGCGCAGCGCAGCGGCTGGACGCCGCTGACCGAGCCGGTTGCGCTGGAGGTCGTGGTACGCCGCCCGAGCGGGCACCAGTTCGGCTATGCGACGAACTTCCTCGGCGGCATCGGCGACGTACTGCAGGACAAGCGCCACGAACCGGTCGGCACCGTCGCCCACCTCGGCGTCCTCGTCGACGTGGCGCTGTTCGTCACCGACCGGCAGATCCAGCGGATCTGCTACCGCGAGGAGTACGCCGACGAACCGTCGTACCAGGTGACGGTCGCCGCGCTCGACCAGCCCGACGTCTGAGGCCGGCCCGACGTCTTGAGCCAGCGCGGCACTGTCACGCCGCTTCGCTGACCAGCGACGCTACTTCGTCGGCACAGCCCCAGCTCAGCGTCACGCCGGCACCGCCGTGGCCGTAGCAGTGGATCAGCCGGGTGACCCCGGCCGGCGGCGCGGGATCAGCCTCCACCCGGGCACCGCCGTGCCGCCCGGGCCGCAGCCCGACCCGCTGGGCGAGGACCGCCGCACCGGCCAGCTCGGGAACGAGGGCGGCGCAGCGGGCCCGGATCGCCCGGCTCGTCGCCGGATCGGGCAGTTCGCCGTCGACGCCCGGCTCGAACGTGCCGCCGAGCACGACGTCGCGCCGCCGGGGGTGCACGTACGTGGAGCCGTCGGGGTGGTGTTCGTCGCGTACCGAGGTGGCGATGCCGGGATTGGCCACCAGCACCACCTGGCCGCGGATCGGATGCACCGCAGGATCGGCGGCCAGCCGACCGGCGGCCAGGCCGGTGGCGTTCACCACCACCGGCGCCAGCTGGCCCGCCTCGGCCAGATCGGACAGGTCACGCTGGCGCAGCACGCCGCCGGCGGAGACGAACCGTCGGGTGAGCCAGTCCAGGTACGGCCGCATCTCCACGGTGGGCACCGTGCACCGCCACTCGGCCACCACCCCACCGGCCGGAGCGGCGCCGGTGGCCGGCACCACCGGGGTGACCGGGCAGTAACGCAGGTCGGGAACGGCCGCTGCCCACCACGGTGGATCGTCGACCGGGGCACGCAGCAGCATCCGGGTCGGTCGCATCACCACCCCCGGCACCGGCTGCCGGGCCTGGTCGGCCAGTTCGTCGAAGGTGCGACGGGCCCAGTCGAGCACCCGGGACGTACCGTCGGTCCGGGTCGGGTACCAGACCGCGGCGGCCACCGCCGACACGGTCTGCTCGACGGGGTGGGCGGTGACCACGGTCACCCGTAGTCCCCGTTGCTGCAGCCGGACGGCACAGCTGAGCCCGATGATGCCGGCTCCGACCACCACCGCGTCAGACACCGTCTCTCCTGTCCGTCCCGTCCGTTCGGCCGGCCCGCTCCGGGCGGTACCCGTACCCGCCGGGCCACATCCTGCCGGACCGGGTCACGGTCCGTGCGACGGCCCCAGCCGCAGCGGTCCCCGCGCCGGTCCCAACCGCAGAGGGTCGGTGGTCAGTACCCGACATCGACGGCGACGACGAACCGGTCGCCGAGGCCGACCTCGGCGACCCGTACCGGCGGCGGCTGGTCCGGCCCGCCGGCCGGGTCGATACCGAGACCGTAGGTGACCCGGCCCTCGTAGTCGCCGGCGAACCCGTAGCCACGCAGGCTGCCCAGCCGCAGCTGCGGGCCCGGCGATCGCTGGACCGACATCCGGCCGTACGCGTCGTGGGCCTGCGCGGAGACGAACCGGATCTGCAGAAAGCAGTCGCCAGCCAGGTCGACCGGCTCGCCGGTGCCGTCGAAGACGATCCGCGGCTGGTAACCGACCTCGTAGGACGGGAATCCGGACCGGAACACGAACGAGATCCGGCTGTACGCCGGGTCGGTGTCGACGTGGTCGGTGGCCTCGATCTCCACCAGGTACGGCAGTGGCGGAGCCGGCCGAGGTGCGACCGGCGGACGGACGTCGTTGCGGATGACGACGGTCTGCGACGGCACCGCCCAGTCGTAGCGCACCCGGTGATCACCCGAGCCGGGGCCATCGGTTCCGTCCGGTCCCCCCGGTCCGCTCCGGCCTGGGTCCACCACCACGGGTGACTCCCGCTGGCCGGCACCGGTTCCCACCGGGTCGGTCGCGGTGCAGCCGGCGGCGGCCAGGAGCATGGCGAGGCTGACGATCGTCGGTACGCGCAGATGGGTCATACCGGACTGACGCGCAGCTGACCACCGGGGTTTACCAGTGGCCGGACCCCGCCCGCGCCGACGGTCCGGTCAGGACCGCCACTTGATCGAGCAGCCCATGCTTGGCTGGTGCGGCTCTGGCACCGGGTGCCCGGCCAGCACCAGTTCGATCGCGGCCCGCAGCGCGGCACCGGTGACCGGCTTGCCGTTGCCCGGGGTGGAGTCGTCGAACGCGCCCCGGTAGGCCAGGGTGCGGTCGGCGCCGTACAGGAAGAAGTCCGGAGTGCACACCGCCTGGTAGGCACGGCCGACCTGCTGGGTGGCGTCGACGAGGTACGGGAAGCTCCAGCCGGCCCGCTGTGCCTGGGCGGCGAGTTGCGCGGGGGCGTCGTCGGGGTACGCCTCGGCGTCGTTGGTGCAGATGCCGACGACGGCCAGGGTCGGAAACTCGGCGAGCACCTTGGCCAGTCCGACCTCGACGTGTTTCACGTACGGGCAGTGGTTGCAGATGAAGGCGACGAGCAGTGCCGGGGCGTCGGCGAAGTCGTCGCGGCGGACCACGTGACCGGTGACGTCCGCCAACGCGAAGTCGGGCGCGGGGGTGCCCAGCGGCACCATCTCTGAGGTGACAGCCATGCCCGCCACCCTACCCGCGCGCTCGGCCAGGGCAGTGGGATGCGACCGCTGGCTACCCTCGGCGCCATGCCGTCACGCGCCGTCGCACTGGACCGGCTGTTGACCGGGTTCGGCCTGGCGATGATCGGCGGCGCAGCGCTGTGGCTGCTCGCCACCGGGCGTACCGAGGTGACGACCTCGGCGGACGTCGAGGCGTCCCCGGTGACGATCCCCACGGTCGTGGTGCCGTTGGTCGCCGGGATGCTGCTGGCCAGGCTGGTGCCGCCGCAGCTGCCGGCGTTGCGCCCGGCGGACGCCGACGCGCGGTCGGCCCTCACCCGGCAGGTGGTCGGCCTGGGCACGGTCGCGGTGGCGTTCGCCGTGCTGGCGTTGCTCCTCGGGCCGGGAAGCGTCTGGTACGGCCCGGTGAAGGTCGCGCTGCTTCTCGGTGGCGCCTGGTGGGTGCTGCGGAACTGGCCGGCGCCACCGCCCGACGGCCGGGAGCATCGGCGGGCGGTCCCGGGGCGGTGGTACTGGCTGGGTCCGCTGCCGGCGGTCGTCGGCTGGGCCTGGCTGGCGTACTACAGCCCGCTGACCGGACCGTCCGACCTGTCCGGCTACCGGGCCTACGAGCCGATGGTCCTGCTCGGGGCGATGCTGCTGACCTTCCTTACCGCGAGTGTGCTGGAGGAGGTCTTCTACCGAGTGCTGCTGCAGACGCGGTTGGAGGCGCTGCTCGGCCGCTGGCCCGCGATCACCGCGACCGCGCTGCTGTACGCGGCGATGCACACCCACCGGATCGGCACCGGCCCGCTGGCCGACATGGTCGCGGTGGTGCTGATGTTCAACGGCGGGCTCGGCCTGTTCCTCGGCTACCTGTGGTCGCGGTACCGCAACGGGTGGGCGATCGTCGCCGTGCACGGCGCGGTCAACTCACTCACTCTGCTGCCGCTGCTCGTCGGCTGACCCGCCCGCGTTCAGTCGGGCGGTGTGGTTGCCCACACCGGTCCGATGGGTCGGACGGATCGCCGCAGTCGCGCTATCGTCGATTTATTCAACGCGTAATGAAATCGATGGAGGTGGTCGTGATGGGCGTTGACACCGCCGACTGTGTGGTCTCCGGTGGTGGACCGGCCGGCATGATGCTCGGCCTGCTGCTGGCCCGCGCCGGGGTGCGGGTGGTCGTCTGTGAGAAGCACGAGGACTTCCTGCGGGACTTCCGTGGCGACACCGTGCACCCGTCGACGTTGCGGCTGCTCGACGAGCTCGGCCTCGGCGACCAGTTCGCCGCTCTGCCGCAGACCCGGATCCACGAGGTCGCCTTTCCGACCGGCGAGGACCGGCAGATCGTCGTCGGGGACCTGCGCCGGTTGCACACCCCGCACCCGTACATCGCGATGGTGCCGCAGTGGGACCTGCTCAACCTGCTGGCCAAGGCGGCGTCGGCCGAACCGACGTTCACCCTGCGGACGGGGACCGAGGTGACCGGCCTGCTGCACGACGGCGACCGGGTCGCCGGGGTGCGCTACCGGACCACGGACGGTGTCACCGGCGAGATCCGGGCGGCGCTGACCGTGGCCTGCGACGGGCGCTGGTCGACCGTGCGACGGGCGGCCGGGCTGCGGCCCCGCGAGTTCCCGGTGCCGATCGACGCCTGGTGGTTCCGGCTGCCCCGGCGCGACACCGACGACCTGCCGGGCCTGGTGCCGGCCGCCGGCCACGGCGCGATGGTCGTGGTGTTTCCCCGGGAGGGCCACCTGCAGGTCGCCTACATCGCCCGCAAGGGGACCGACGCCGAGTTGCGCAGCCGCGGGCTGGCGGCGTTCCAGCGCCAGGTGGCCACCGTCGCACCCCGGCTCGCCGACCGGCTCGACGCGCTGACCAGCATGGACGACGTCAAACATCTGGACGTACGGGTGAACCGGCTGCGCCGCTGGCACCGCGACGGTCTGCTCTGCATCGGCGACGCCGCGCACGCGATGAGCCCGGTGGGCGGGGTCGGCATCAACCTCGCCGTCGCCGATGCCGTCGCGGCGGCGACCCGGCTGGCCGGGCCGCTGCGCCGGGGCCGGATCACCCCGGCGGAGCTGGCCACGGTACGGGCCCGCCGGGCCCTGCCGACCGTCGTGGTGCAGACCCTGCAGCAGAACCTGCACCGCACCATCGTCCAGCCGATCCTGGACGGTCGGCGGGTCGGCCCACCGGCCCCGCTGCTGACCCTGATGCGCCGGTTCCCACCGGCGTCGCTGCTACCCGCCTACCTGATCGGCATCGGACCGCGTCCCGAGCACGCACCGGAGTACGCCCGCCGGCGGGGTCAGCCGGGCTGACCCCGCCGGTCGGCCCGCACGGTCAGGATCAGATCGGCGACCAGCGCCGTCCAGCCGGTCTGGTGCCAGGCGCCCAGGCCGGCGCCGTTGTCGCCGTGGAAGTACTCCGGGAAGGCGATCAGATCCCGCCAGTCGGGGTGCTGCTGGAACGTCTCGGCGGCGCCGTAGATCGGCCGCCGGCCGTACCCGTCGCGCAGGAACAGCGAGATCAGCCGGTGCGACAGGTCGTCGGCGATCGCGTTGAGGGTGCGCTTGGAGCCGGACCGGGTCGGGTACTCGATCAGCAGGTCGTCGCCGAAGAAGGTGGCGAAGTCACGCAACGCGCAGACCAGCAGGTAGTTGGTCGGCATCCAGATCGGGCCCCGCCAGTTGGAGTTACCGCCGAACAGCCCGCTGGCCGACTCGGCCGGCTCGTAGCCGACGGTGAAGTCCTGCCCGCCGAGGGAGACGGTGAACGGCTCGTCGAGGTGCCGCCGGGACAGGGTGCGCAGCCCGTACGGGGAGAGGAACTCGTCCTCGTCGAGCATCGGGGCGAGGATCCGCACGATCTGCTCCGGGCCGACCATGGACAGCAGCCGGTGCTGCCGGCCGTCGCCGGCCAGCCGGCGGGCGCCGATCACGTCGGCGTACTCCGGTTTGTTGGTCAGGAACCAGCGCAGCCGGGCCGCCAGCTCCGGCAGCCGGGCCAGGGTGCCGGAGTGCAGCGTGGTGGTGGCCGCCAGCGGCAGCAGGCCGACCACCGACCGCACCTTCAGCGGCAGCGTGTCACCGTCGGGCAGCCGCAGCTGGTCGTAGAAGAACGAGTCCTCCTCGTCCCACAGCCCCTGGTCGTAGGCGGCGGCGGCGATGTAGGCGAAGTGTTCCAGGAACTTGGTGGCGATGTCGGTGTAGGTGTGGTCGTGCACCGCCAGGGTCAACGCCATGTCCAGCATGTTCAGCGCGTACGTCGCCATCCACCCGGTACCGTCGGACTGTTCCAGCACCCCGGCCACCGGCAGCGCGGCGGACCGGTCGAACGGGCCGACGTTGTCCAGCCCGAGGAAGCCGCCCTCGAAGACGTTGTTGCCGTTGATGTCCTTGCGGTTGACCCACCAGGTGAAGTTGAGCAGCAGCTTGTGCATGATCCGGGCGAGGAACTCGAAGTCGCGCCGGCCGTCGATGTCGAACACCCGCAGCGCCGCCCAGGCGTGCACCGGCGGGTTGACGTCGGCGAACGCCCACTCGTACGCCGGGATCTGCCCGTTGGGGTGCATGTACCACTCGCGTAGCAGCAACAGCAGCTGGTCCTTGGCGAACTGCGGGTCGACCCGGGCCAGCGTGGAGCAGTGGAACGCCAGGTCCCAGGCGGCGTACCAGGGGTATTCCCACGGGTCCGGCATGGAGATGACGTCGAAGCTGTTCATGTGCCACCAGGCGGCGTTGCGGCCGTGGCCACGCCCGTTCGGCGGTGGCGGGCTGGCCGGGTCGCCGGTCAGCCACTGGGCGACGTCGAAGTGGTAGAACTGCTTGCCCCAGAGCACGCCGGCGAATGCCCGGCGGGCGACGAGGCGTTCGTCGTCGGTGGCGGCGGCCGGGATGACGGTGTCGTAGTAGCGGTCCGCCTCGGCGTGCCGGGCGGCCAGCGTCGCCGCGTGCCCGGCGCCGAGGTTGAGCCGGGGCGGCGGGGTGTTGCCCGGCGGCGACGCGGTCAACGTCAGCCGGAGCCGGATCCGGTCCTCGCCGCCGGCCGGCACGTTCAGCACGTAGTGCAGCGCGCCCTTGGTGCCGGTCAGCTCCGGGTTGACCGTGTCGGCGCCGTCGACGACGTGGTCGTTGATGCCGTCCTTCGGGTACGGGGTGCGCGACGGCTGGTCCCAGAGCCGCTCGGCGTTGCTGTCGTTGTCGCAGAGCAGCGGGGTGGGGTCACCGTCGCCCTGCAGCACCAGCTGCCCGAGCACCCAGTGGTGGCCGACCAGGCGGTCGCCGTCGCCGGTGAGCACCGGGATCTGGTCGCGGCCGGGCAGCCCCCACGCCCAGGTGTTGCGGAACCACAGGCTGGGTAGGACGTGCAGTCGGGCATCGGTGTCGCCCCGGTTGGCCACGGTGATCTCGATGCACATGTCGGTCGGCCCCGCCTTGGCGTAGTCGACGGTTACCGCCCAGTACCGGTCGTCGTCGAAGATGCCGGTGTCGACCAGTTCATACTCGGTCTCGTCGCGGCCGCGCATACCGTTGACCGCGACGAGATCGTCGTACGGAAAGGCGGCCTGCGGATAGTGGTAGCGCCAACGCATCCAGGAGTGGGTGGGCGTGGAATCCTCGTACCACCAGTAGTCCTTCGCGTCCTCGCCGTGGTTGCCGCCGTCGCCGCCCAGGCCGAACATGCGCTCCTTGAGGATCGGGTCCTCGCCGTTCCACAGCGCCAGGCCGAAGCAGAACGTCTGCCGGTCGTCACAGACGCCGGCCATGCCATCCTCGTTCCAGCGGTACGCCCGCGATCGGGCATGATCATGCGGGAAGTAGTCCCACGCCGTACCGTGCTCGCTGTAGTCCTCCCGTACCGTGCCCCATGCCCGCTCTGACACGTAGGGCCCCCATGCCCGCCACGGCTGCTCACCCGCGTCGGCTTCCGCCAACCGGGTGCGCTCCGGATCACGATACGTCCGCCTGGAGTTGACCATGACGGTCATTCTTCCTGGGACGTGTTTCCGGCACTTGTCGGACCGTCACCTTGCCGGCACACCAGCGCCGTTTCGCCGGCCAGCCCGGCTCCGTCACCGCCCAGCACCGCCATCGACACCCCACCGCCACGTCCCGCCACCGGCCCGCAGCCCTCTCGCCGGTCGACCAGCCATGGAGGAACATTGCTCGACATCAGCTTCGGACCGCAGGTCTGCGGCGACCTGGCCGCCGGAGCCAGCCGGGAGTGGCTGGTCACCGACGGCCGGGGCGGCTACGCGATGGGCACGGTCAGCGGTCTACGTACCCGGCGTTACCACGGCCTGCTGGTGGTCGCCGGCACCACCTCGGCGGCCCGGCGGGTCGGGCTGGTCAGCCTGGACCCGGCGGTCACCCTGCCGTCCGGCGCGCAGGTCCGCCTCGGCGTGCACGAATGGTCGTCCGGCGTGGTCGACCCGCCCGGCCACACCCTGCTGGAACGGTTCGACCTGACCGACGGGGTGCCGCGCTGGCGGTGGCGGATCGGCGACGTGGTGATCGAACGGGAGATCGCGATGACGCACGGCTCGCCGTGCGTGGCGGTCACCCACCGGCTGGTCAGCGGCGGGCCGGTCACCCTCACCCTGGCCGCGGTGACCACCTGGCGGGACGCGCACGGCGAACGGGACAGGCAGGCTCCCCCGCCGCGGATGGACAACGTCGACGGCGGGACGGTGATCGAGGGCGCGTTCCGGGTGCACGGCCCGGACTGGGTGCCGGCGGGCAACTGGTGGGACGGCGTGTATCACCGCGAGGAGGCGGCGCGTGGGCTGCGGGCCGAGGAGGACCTGTGGTACGCGGGCAGCTTCACCGCCACCCTCGACGGCCCCGGCGCGGTGGCCGAGGTGACCGCGTGGGCGGAACAGCTGGAACAGGTGCCGGCACCGGCGGCCACGATCGTCGCCGCCGCCCGGGCCCGTAACCGGGCGGTGGTGGCGGCCGCGAAACCGGCCGACGCCGTCGACGCCACGCTGGCCCTGGCCGCCGACGCGTTCGTGGTGCGCACCGGTTCCGGGCCGGACGTGGTGGCCGGCTACCCGTGGTTCGGGGCGTGGTCGCGGGACACGATGACGTCGTACGAAGGGCTGTTCCTGGCGACCGGGCGGGCCGACGAGGGCCGTGAGCTGCTGCGCGGCTACGCGGCGACGCTGTCCGATGGGATGCTGGCGAACACCGCCGACACCGGGCACGTGGAGTACAACACCGTCGACGGCACCCTGTGGTTCCTGCACGCGGTGGACCGGCACGTCACCGCGACCAGCGACATCGACCTGGCGGCCGAGCTGCTGCCGGCGCTGCGCGAGGTGGTCGCCGCCCATCTGCGCGGCACCCGGTACGGCATCCGGGTGGACGAGGGCGACGGGCTGCTCACCGGCGGTGCCGGCGGTGAGGCACTGACCTGGATGGACGCCCGGGTGTACGGGGTGCCGATCACCTCCCGGGAAGGCAAGCCGGTCGAGGTGAACGCCCTGTGGGTCAACGGGCTGGCGGCGGTGAGCGAGCTGGCGCAGCTGGTGGACGGTGACCCGGGGGCGGCGACGAGCGTGTACCCGAAGGCGCAGGAGTCGTTCCGGGCCCGCTACCCGGCCCCGTCGGGCTGGCTCTACGACGTGCTGGACACCCCGGCGCAGTACCCGCTGGGCGGGGATCCGCACGCCGACGACGACGCGCTGCGCCCGAACCAGCTGCTCGCCTGGTCGCTGCCGTACGCCCCGTTGGAGCCGGACCCGGCTCCGTTGCGGGCGATCGGCGCGGCGCTGCTGACCCCGCTGGGTCTGCGCAGCCTGGCCCCGGACTCGGCCGGCTACCTCGGGCAGCACCGGGGCGGCCCGGCCCGCCGCGACGGCGCCTACCACCAGGGCACGGTCTGGCCGTGGCTGATCGGACCGTACGTGTCGGCGGCCCGGCGGGCCGGTCTGGACATCTCCGACGTGTTCCTCGGGCTGACCGCCCACCTGAGCGAGTACGGGCTCGGCTCGGTCAGCGAAACGGCTGACGGGGATCCGCCGCACGGCGCCACCGGCTGCCCGTTCCAGGCGTGGTCGGTGGCCGAACTACTCCGGGTCCGACAAGTCTGATCAGTTCCTGTTACATCAGCGCAACGCGAATGTCTTCCCTGGTTATCCCGTTGCCGGCAGTATCGTCGGCAACCCAAAGACGCGTCAGCACCCGCAATAGGTGTCTGATCGCGCATGTCCGGTGCCGATTTGAATTGAGGGGGGTCTGCCGATGTCACCTGCCGCCGACGTGATCGACATCCGCGCACCACGGTCGCAGCGGATTCTGATGCTGTCCTGGGAGTACCCACCCGTCGTGGTGGGCGGACTGGGCCGACACGTGCACGCCCTCTCCGTCGCCCTGGCCAACGCCGGCCACGAGGTCACCGTCGTCACCCGCCACGCCCCCGGCGCCCCCCTCGAGGAATACGCCGACGGCGTCCGCATCATCCGCGCCGCCGAGGACCCACCCCTGTTCCCCCTCGCCACCCCCAGCCTCCTCGCCTGGACCATGGCCTTCAACCACACCCTCACCCGCGCCGCCCTGCGCGCCACCCAGACCGCCGAATACGACGTCATCCACGCCCACGACTGGCTCGTCACCCACACCGCCGTCACCCTCAAGGAACACCTCGACATCCCCCTCGTCGCCACCATCCACGCCACCGAGGCCGGCCGCCACCAGGGCTGGCTCCCCGACGAGATGAACAAGTCCATCCACTCCATCGAACACTGGCTCGGCCACGAGTCGTGCCGGGTGATCGCCTGCTCCGGCTACATGCGCTGGGAGGTCAGCCACCTGTTGGAGCTGCCGGCGTCGCGGGTGGACGTGATCGCCAACGGGGTGAACGACCGGGTGTGGCGATCGTCGACGCGGGCGGTGGCGGCGGCCCGCGAGCGGTACGCCGCCGACGGGCCGCTGATCGGCTTCGCCGGTCGGTTGGTCTACGAGAAGGGCGTCCAGCACCTGATCGCCGCGCTGCCGTGGCTGCGTCAGCGCCATCCCGGGCTGCGGGTGATCGTCGCCGGCGACGGGCCGTACCGGGGTGAACTGCAGGCGCAGGCCGCGCGGCTCGGCGTCGCCGACCTGATCGACTTCGCCGGGTTCATGACCGAGTCGCAGCTGCCGGCGGTGCTGGGCGCGACCGACGCGACCGTGGTGCCGAGCCTCTACGAGCCGTTCGGCATGGTGGCGTTGGAGGCGGCGGCGGCCGGCGCGCCGCTGGCCGTGTCGGCCACCGGCGGGCTCGCCGAGATCGTCGAGAACGGCGTGACCGGTACGACGTTCCGGCCGCAGGATCCGCACGGGCTGGCCCAGGCGGTGCACACGCTGCTCTCCGACGAGCTGTTCGCCCGGCGGGTGGCCCGGTCGGCCCGGCAGCTGGTGACCCGGCGGTACGGCTGGGCGACGATCGCGGCGCAGACCGCCGCCACGTACGCCGCCGCCGTGCGCGAGGCGCCGGGCTTCAACACCCGGCGGGCGGCCGCGCAGCTGGCCGGCGGCGCGGGCAAACTCGTCGTGCCGGACGGCAACCTGCTCGCGGCGGTCGGCGGCGCCGTCTCGTAGACGGCTTCAGCTGCTCGTCGGCACCCTCGGCTGCCCGTTAATGTACTCGGCTGTTAGGTCACCCGGGGCAGCGAAACGGTGGATGATGGCCGCTTCTCCAGCTGATCCGGCATCGTCAGCCCACGACTACTGTATGCAGTCGTGGGCTGACGATGGGAGACGGTGATCGTGTCACCGCAGCTGATCGCGGACCGCTACCGGCTCGTACGTCCGGTCGGCAGCGGCGGGATGGGGCGGGTCTGGCTGGCCCGCGATGAGGTCCTGCACCGCGACGTCGCGGTCAAGGAGGTGCTGCCCCCGGACTGGATGAACGGCGCCGAACGCGAGGCGCTGCGCCGCCGGACGCTGCGGGAGGCGCGCAGCGCCGCCCGGCTCAACCACCCCAACGTGGTCCGCATCTACGACGTACGGCACGTCGCCGGCAGCCCGTTGATCGTGATGGAGTACGTGCGTTCTCGCTCGCTGCACCAGGTCGTCGCCGAGGACGGCCCGCTGCCGCCGGTGCGGGTCGCGGCGATCGGCCGGCGGGTGCTGGCCGCGCTGCGGGCCGCGCACGGCCACGGGGTCCTGCACCGCGACGTCAAGCCGCACAACGTGCTGATCGGCGACCGGGGCCGGGTGGTACTGACCGATTTCGGACTCGCCACCCTGGACGGCGACGGCGCGCTCACCCGGACCGGGATGGTGATCGGCTCGCCGCAGTACATCGCGCCGGAACGCGCCCGGGACGGGGTGTCCACCGTGGCAGCCGACCTGTGGTCGTTCGGCGCCACGCTGTACGCCGCCGTCCAGGGCCGTTCCCCGTACGCCCGGTCGACCCCGATGGCGACGCTGACCGCGCTGGCCACCGCGCCACCGGACCCGGCGACCCGGGCCGGGCCGCTGCGGCCGGTGCTCGCCGGTCTGCTGCGCCGCGACCCGAGACGACGGCTCGACGTGGACGAGACCGACCGGATGCTGCGCCGGGTGACCGCCGGCGCCCCGGCCGGCACCACCGCCGTGACCTGGCCCCGACTGCGCGACGTGGCCGCACGGTTACGGGTCCCCGGCGCCCTGACCCGGTAGGGTCGGCCGCGACGATCATTCACACCCTGGAGTACGCATGGACGCGTCCGCCCTCGCCAGCGCGCCCGGCCTGGGCATCTACCCGGGCGACCCGACGACGCCCCTGCTGACCTGCTACGACGACGCCACCGGCGAGCGGACCGAACTCTCCGCGACCGCGCTGGGTGCCTGGGCGGCCCGGACCGCGGCGGTGCTGCGCGACGGCTGCGGGCTGGTCACCGGCGACCGGGCGGCGATCCTGCTGCCGCCGCACTGGCAGACCGCCGCCGTACTGCTGGGTGCCTGGTCGATCGGGGTGTCGGTGTCGATCCGGCTGGCCGCCACCGCCGGCCTACCGGTGATCGAGCCGGGTGGCGACGAGCCGTTGGACGCGGTGTTCGCCGCCCGTGGCCGGATCGACGACTGGTTGGAGGACGTGCCCGGGGCGCGGCACCGCTTCATGCTCGACATCGGTGCCCGGGCCGCTGCGGGCACCCCGCCGCCGGAGGGCTACCGGGACTTCCTCGCCGAGGCGTGCCGGTACCCCGGTCAGCCACCGGCGTACGGGCTGGTCCGGCCGGGTGATCTGGCCAGCGTGGACGGGACCAGCTACGCCGAGTGGGGTTCGCTGGCGCTGGAGATCGCCGCGCAGCAGGACGTCACCGCCGGCGACCGGGTGCTGGTCGACGGCGGCCAGCACGAGCACCCGCTGTTCTGGCTGCTCGCCCCGCTCGCCGTCGGCGCGAGCGTGGTGCTCTGCGTCAACCTGGACCCGGACCGGCTCGACCCCAGGGTGGACAGCGAAGGAGTCACCCGGGTGCTCTGACCGCCGTACCGGTGTGGACGGTGCCACCACCATCTGACAGAGTGACCTCCGCCGAGAAGTTGACCTTGGAGGAAGCTCGACCATGATGGGTCCGTCCCACGCGCTCTCCGGCGCCGCCGTGTGGCTCGCCGGTTCCTGGGCGCTCGATCAGTTCGCCGGCTACGAGCAGTCGCCACTGATGATCGCGGTCGGCACCGCCGTCTGCGCCGGCGGCGCGCTCTTCCCGGACCTGGACCTGTCCGGCAAGGTCACTCGCAACCAGGGCGGCGCCACCGTCGCCCGGACCTTCGGGGTGGTGTCGCTGTTCGTCGCCGAGGTCATCGAGAAGATCTCCCTCGGCGTCTACCACGCGACGAAGCTCAGCAAGGATCCGAACCGCAAGAACGGGCACCGGACCCTCACCCACACCATCCCGTTCACCGTGCTGGTCGGCTGGGGCACCACCGCGCTGTGCGCCGCGTACGGCAAATGGGCGGTGATCGCCATCCTGTTCTTCATGATCGGCCTGGCGTTGCGGGGCCTGTTCGACGAGTGGGCCAAACGCGCCGGCTGGGTGATCGTCACCCTGCTGTCATTGGGCGCCGCCTACTTCACCTACCTGCATCTGCCCGGTGACCGGGGCTACCCGATGCTCGGCCTGGCGATGGGGGTCGGCTGCTTCGTCCACATTCTCGGTGACCTGATCACCCGGGCCGGCGTACCGATCCTGTGGCCGATCCCGATCGACCGGCGGATGTGGCGGATGATCGGCCCGTCGGACCGGTTCTCCATCAGGGCCGGCAGCAAGTTCGAGGTGGTCGTGCTCCGCGGTGTGTTCAGCGTCGTGTCGGTGCTGGCCATCATCGGGCTGGCCATCCCGGCGGTGCACCGGCACTTCACCGACAGCTGAGCCACCCGTCAGGTTAGAGCGAGCCGCGGGTCGGGTCACGCCGGGGTGCGCTGCACCGGCACCGCCAGCCCCCACGCCGCGACCGACTCCGGGGTGTTCACCTGCCCGCCTTCGGCGACCCCGTCACAGGAGATGTCGATCACCTCGCCGGTGTGCGCGAGCAGGTACGGCCGGGCACCGCCGTCGGCGTTGGCCAGGGTCGCGATCGCCGCCCAGTGCCGCCGGCCGAACACCATCGGGTAGCTGCGCGTGCCGGCGTAGGTGGCGCAGACCAGCACCTCCGGGTACGGCAGCGCGGTCACCCGGCGCAGCGCGTCGGCGGTGATCCCCGGCATGTTGACCGGGAACACCACCACCGCCTCGGCGTCGGAGTCCTTCAACGCGTCCAGGCCGACCCGCAGCGACGAGCCCAGCCCGGTCCCCCAGGCCCGGTTGACCACCACGGTGGCGCCGGTCAGGTCGGCGGTGTCGCGTACCTGGTCGGCGGCGGCACCGAGGACCACCACGACCGGATCACAGCCGGTCTCCCCCACGATCCGCAACGCCCGTTCGACCAGCAGTTGGTCGCCGCGGTACAGCAGGGCCTCCGGCCCGCCGATCCGCCGACCCCCACCGGCCGCGATGATCATCCCCGCGATCCGACTCAGCTGAGCCACCCCCGCAACGTCTGCCCGGCCGGTCCAGCCCGGCCGGCGGTCACAGCGCCCGCCAAACGCTGCCCGATCCGATGGAACGCACAACGGGCCCAACGATCAGGTGGCGATCAGGTGGCGTCCGCGTAGCAGGTGACGGTGGACACCTCGAGCGGCACCCGGACCGGGGTGTCGCCGAACAGCACCGTGGTGGCCCGGCCGGCGCACTCCCGCACGGCGACGGCCACCGCCGCCGCCTGCGTCGCCGGACAGTGCACCACCACCTCGTCGTGCTGGAAGAAGACCAGCTCGGCGGCGGTGCCGGCGATCGCCTGACGAACGGTGGCCAGCAGGATCAGCGCCCACTCGGCGGCGGTCGCCTGGGCGACGAAGTTGCGGGTGAACCGCCCCCGGGCCGGGGTGCCGACGTCCGACGGTGGACAGGTCCGGCCGAGCCAGGAGCGCACCAGGCCACCGGTCTCCCCGGTCCGGGCCGCCGACTCCAGGTACTCGAACGCGACCGGGTAGCTGCGGCGCAGCACGGCGAGGGCCGGCACGGCGGCGCCGCCGGTCTGCCCGTACATGGCGCCGAGCAGCGCCACCTTCGCCCGGGCCCGGTCACCGCCGAACGAGTCGCGGGCCAGCGCGGCGTACAGGTCACCGGCACCGCCGGCGGCGGCCAGCCGGCGGTCACCGGACATCGCGGCGAGCACCCGTGGCTCCAGCTGGGCGGCGTCGGCCACCACGAAGCACCAGCCGGGGTCGGCGACCACCGCCCGGCGGACCGCCTTGGGGATCTGCAGCGCCCCGCCGCCCCGGGTGGCCCACCGGCCGGACACCACCCCGCCCGGCACGTACTCGGGGCGGAACCGGCCGTCGCGTACCCATGCCTGCCGCCACGCCCAGCCGTGCGCGGTCCAGATCCGGTGCAGTTCCTTGTACTCGATGAGCAGCGGAACTGCGGGGTGGTCCACGCCGCGCAGCACCCAGGCCCGGGTGTTCGGCAGGCTGATCCCGACCCGGGCGAAGGCCCGCAGCACCTCGGCCGGTGAGTCGGCGTGCAGCTGCCGGACTCCGAACGCGGCGGCGATCCGGCCGGCGAGCTCGGCCAGGCGGCGCGGCGGCCCGCCGACCGGCGACGGCGCGCCGAGCAGCTCGGTGAGCAGCGCGTCGTGCAGGTCGGCCCGCAACGGCAGCCCGGCGGCACCCATCTCGGCGGCGACCAGCGCGCCGGCGGACTCGGCGGCGACCAGCAGCCGGAACCGTTCCGGCCGGGCGGTGCCCGCGATGCGGCGCTGCTGGTCGGCGTACACCCGGGTGAGCGCGTCGATCGGATCGGCGACCGTCGCCGGGGCCGGCACGTCGTCGAACAGCGCGGTCTGACCGTGCCCGGGCGGCGCGGCACCGGGCGCGGGCGGGTCGGGTGGCACCGGCGCGCCGGTCAGCCGGGCGTACGCGGCGGCGAGCGACCGGGGCTCGCCCCAGCGTCCGTCGTAGCCGAGCAGCAGCGCCTCGGTCAGCTCGACGTCGTGGCACCGCTCGACCCGCACGCCGGCCCGCAGCAGGGCCGGGTAGATCGCCGCGGTCGTCGCCCACAGCCAGCGTGGCTCGGGTACTGGTCGCGCCGCCGGTGGCTGCGACGGTGGCAGCCCAGCCGCCGGTGCCTGCGACGGTGGCGGCCGGTCGACGGCCGCCGCCAGGTCGGGCACGGCCTCGACCGGGCCGGCGGGCCGCCCATCGGCGTGCAGCAGCCGGCGCACCCCGCCGCCGCCCGGACCCGCCGCCACCGCCACCAGCACCCGCTCATTGTCGCCCCGGCGTACGACACCGGACCGGTCTCCCGGTCATTCGGTGCGACAGCCGGCTACCCGGCCGACCCCGCCCTGCGGGCCTGACGCATGTGCTCTCCAGGTCTGATGCATGTGTGGCATCGCGATGCCACACATGCATCAGACCTGCGAACACCAGGTGGGCAACCGTGTCGACGGGCAGTGGTCAGGGTCAGGTCAAGAACGCAGAAATGCGTATGTCGAGAACATGGTGAAACATTTCTGAGAGCCGATCGGTCGGTTAGATTCGAGATCCGCCTCAATCATCGGGAGGACGATTATGAAAGCACTACGCCGTACGCTCGTCGCGTTCAGCGCAATCATCGCCGTCATGTTGCCGGCGAATGCCGCCGAGGCGGCGGTGAGCAACTACATGCGCAACCCCATCGGTGGGGTCCTGTACCAGACGAACTGGTGGTACGCCAGCAGCACCGCGTCCGGCACCGCGCCGGCCGGCGCGCTGATCACCACCGTGCACTGGTCGTACAGCCTGAGCAACCACTCAGGGGTCGAGGCGTACCTGTGCATTCCGGCCGGCTGCTCGAAGCTGCCCGGAGCGTCCGGCGTCACCACCGACTTCGTCAACCAGCCCGCGTCGCAGAGCTGGACGTTCTACTTCGCGGTGCCCGCGTCGACCACCCATCTGCTGTCGCCGCCCCGTACCGGGGGCGCGCACATGGTGGACGTCACCTACGTGTACTGACCGCCGCCGGCTGCCTGGAGATGCTGGCTATTTGGAGACGCTGCCGGTGAGGCCGGACTGCACCTGCCGCTGGAAGACGATGTAGACCAGCAGCACCGGCAGCATCGCCATGGTCACCCCGGCGAACAGGCCCGACCAGTCGGACTTGTAGCCCTGGTTCACCGACAGGTCGATCAGGCCCTGGGCGATCACCTGGTTCTTCGCCTCACCGCCGCTGGGCTGCATCAGCAGGTACGGCAGGTACCACTGGTTCCACTGGCCGATCACGTTGAAGATGCCGATGCTGATCAGCCCTGGTTTCGACATCGGCAGCATCACCCGGAAGAACAGCGTGCTGTGCGAGGCGCCGTCCACCATCGCCGCCTCGGCGACCGTGGACGGCAGCGTCTTGAAGAACGAGTGCATGAAGAAGACCGTGAACGCCAGCGACCAGGCCACGTAGACGAGGATCAGCATCACGTGGCTGTTCGGGCCGAGCAGCGGGATGAACACGCCGGTGTTGTAGACACCCTTGTACAGCGGCACCGCGGCCATGAACACCGGCAGGGTCAGCCCGGACAGGAACATGTAGTAGATGACCCGGTTTCCGGGGAACTCGTACCGGGCCAGCACGTAGGCGGCCATCGAGCCGAGCAGCATGGTCAGGAAGACCCCGCCGCCGACGATGAGGATGGTGTTGACGAAGAAGTCGCCGATGCCGCCGTCGACCCAGGCCCGGGCGAAGTTCTCCCAGTGCAGCTGGTCCGGGATCAGCGACAGCGGCTCCCGGATGATCTGCGCGTCGTCCTTGAACGACGACATGACCACCCACAGCAGCGGCAGCACCACCATCGCGCCCCAGATCAGCAGGAACAGGTGGGAGAAGCCGTTGAAGAAGGAGTCGCTGACCGCGCCGGCCCGCCGGGGCGGCCGCGCCCGGGCGGTACGCCGACCGCCGGCGGTCTTCGACGGCGGTGGCGGCGGGCTGGCCGCGCTGGTCGGTGGGTTGGTGACAGTGCTCATCGCGCGGCCCTCCCTAGAATTCGATCCGCTCACGGCGGGTGATCCGCAACTGCACCGCGGCGAGCAGCAGCGTGAAGATGGCCAGCGCGACCCCGATGGCGCAGGCGTAGCCGAACTGGCCCTTGTTGAAGGCGGTGAAGTTGATGACCGAGGCGAACACCTCACTGGCGTGGTCGGGGCCGCCCTGGTTGGGGGTCATCACGAAGACCAGCGCGTACATGTCCAGGGCGATGAAGCCGAGGTAGACCCAGGCGACCGAGATGCTGTCGCGCAGCAGCGGCAGGGTGATCCGCAGGAAGCTGGTCACCCGGCTGGCCCCGTCGAGCATCGCCGCCTCGAAGATGTCCTTCGGGATCGACTGCATGGCGGCGGAGAACAGCACCATGTAGAAACCGACCCCGCCCCAGACGGCGATCAGCAGCAGCCACCACAGCACCGCCGGTACGCCGAGGAACGGCGTCGGGTCGGAGACGAACTTCAGCGGCTGCTCCGCGTCGACCAGACCGATCCTGATCAGGATGCCGTTGAGCAGCCCCTGACTGTCGCCCCGGTAGATGGCGCCCCACATGATGGCGACCAGCACCAGGGACAGCACCTGCGGGAAGAAGAAGATCACCTTGTAGACGCCGGAGCCGCGTACCCCCCGCACGCCGGCCCTGTCCCCGCGCCCTCCCACATTGAGCAGGAAGGCGAGGAACAGGGCCAGCGCGATGGTGAACAACGGCAGGGTGACCAGGAAGAAGACGTTGTGCCAGAACGCCGTACGGATCAGCTCGTCGCCGAACATCCGGACGTAGTTGGCCAGCCCGACGAACTCCTGGGTGTCGGAGTAGCCGCCCCAGTTGGTCAGCGAGTAGCCGGCCGCCTGGGCGTACGGCCAGACGACGTAGAACACGTACAGCGCCACCGGCAGTGCCAGGAAGCCCGTCACGAACCGGGCCTTTCCGTGCTGCATCGTCAGGTCACTTTCTGCTCGGTCGGGTCAGCGGAGCGACGACTCAGGACCGGGTGAACTTGTTCACCGCGTCGTCCGCCGCGATCTCGTCGGCCGCCTGCTGCAGGGTGTCCTGGAACTCCTTGGCGGTCATCCGGCCGGCCATCAGCTCGCCGATCGCGTTCTGCTCCACCTTGTCCAGGTCGGCGTACCAGTCGGGGTGACGGAACGAGACCAGGTCGCCGGGGGCGTTGGTCATCAGCTCGTTGGCCGAGGTCAGCGCGGTGGAGGTGGTGACGTTGTCGCCGGAGCCCTTGACCGAGGCGAGCGAGCTGGTCAGCTCGGCGAACTTGCCGGCGCCCTCCTTGGAGAGCATGGCCCGCAGGAACTCCATGCCGCCGGGGGCGTTGGCGGCCTTCTTCGGCACGATCCAGCCTTCACCGGAGCCGGCCTGCACGGTGCCGTACGGGGCGGCGTCGGTGGCGCCGACGTTCCACACCGGGGCGATCTTCATCTGGAAGCCGCCCGGGATGGTGGCCCGCATCTCGTTCTCCAGCCAGGTGCCGCAGGGCAGGAACGCCGCCTTGCCGTCCAGCCATGCCTGCTGCGACTCGGTGTGGGTCAGGGTGTCGCTGCCGGTGAGGGTGTAGCCGTCGGCGACCATCTTCTCGACGGCGCTCATCGCGGCGGTGACCGCGTCGGTCTGCCAGGCGCCTTCGGCGAGGTTGTCGATGTCGACGACCGCCTGGCGGCCGCCGGCCAGCCAGATCCAGGTCATGATCGGCCAGCGCATGTAGTACGGGTACTTGCCGGCGAAGGCGAACGGTGCGACACCGGCCGCCTTGATCTGCGGGGCGAGGGTGAAGAACTCGTCGAAGCTGGTCGGCACCGCCCACCCGTTGCGGTCGAACAACGCCTGGTCGAACCAGAGACCGAACACCGTGTACGCGTAGTTGAGCTGGAAGAACTCGCCGTCGAACGTACCGTCGTCGACGGTGCCGGGCAGCAGCGTGTCGCGGACCTTGACGGCCGGGTCGTCCCAGCTCGGCGCGTCCAGCAGCGGGGTCAGCTCGGTCAGCGCGCCCTCGTTGATCAGGGTGTCGATCGCCATCAGGTCGGCACCCGAGTTGTTGATCAGGTCGGCCGGGGTGGTGGAGAACTTGGGCTGCTGCTCGGTCTTGATCTTCTGGGTGGAGCTGAGGTTGACCGTGACGCTGTCGTGCTTGGCCACGAACAGCGTCTTGTCGAACTCCGGGTACTCGTCACCGAGGCCGCCGTTGAACACGACGACGTCGACGCTGCTGCCGTCGGCGACACCGAACGGGTTGTCGGCGCTCTTGGTGCCGGTCTCCGTACCCGTGCCGGGGTCGCTGCCGGCGCAGGCGGAGAGCAGGCCGGCCGCCGGACCGGCCAGCAGCCCGGCGGCGGCCGCGCGGCGCAGCAGGGTCCGCCGACGCACCGAGGCGCCGGCGACGGCGGACGGGATCCGCACGGAATCGGGGTAGATCGACATGATGTGTGCTCCTCAGCTGGGGGTTTCGGCGGGGCGGATCGTGCTCCGGTCGACGGCCTTGTGACCGTCGACGGCTCGGGCGGTGCGGCGGAACGCCGCGTGCGCGCGGTCGTGGGTCCGCTGCGCGACGGCGACGTAGAGCAGGTCGAGGACGACGAGCTGGGGGTGCCGGGCGGAGAGCGCGTCCGGCCGGAAGGTGGTCGCCTGGGGGGCGGTGAGCAGGACGATGTCGGCCAGGTCGGCCAGGGTGGAGCGGGGGAAACTGGTGAGCGCGACGGTGGTCGCGCCGTGGCTGCCGGCCTCGGCGACCATCTCGATGGTCTCCCGGGTCTGGCCGGTGTGTGAGATGCCGAGGGCCACATCGCCGTCGCGCATCAGCGCCGCGCTGGCCAGGCCGTTGTGCAGGTCGGTCCAGGCCCAGGCGGGTACGCCGATGCGGTGCAGGCTGAACTGCATCTCCTCGCCGACCAGGGCGCTGCCGCTGGCGCCGAAGATGTTGACCCGGCTGGCGGCGGCGACCGCGTCGGCGGCCTGCTCGACCTGGGTGAGGTCGAGCAGGGCGGCGGTGTCGTGCATGGCCTGGGTGTCGGCGGCCATGATCTGGCCGAGCACCCGGTCGAGCGGGTCGCCGGGCTGGATCTCCCGGCCGATGTCGACGGTCCAGCCGGCGGCGCGGGCCCGGCCGGTCTCGGCGGCGATGCCGAGCCGCAGGTCGGCGTAGCCGTCGAAGCCGAGCGCCCGGCAGAACCGGGTGACCGTCGCCGGTGAGGTACCGCTGCGTTCGGCCAGCTCGACGATGGTGGCGCGGGCGGCCGCGGCCGGGTCGGTCAACACCTGGTCGGCGACCCGGCGCAGCGCACCGGTGAACTCGGTGAGCCGGATCCGGGCGAGCACCGTGTCGGCCGGCCCCGGGGCGTCGACCACCGCGGTCCCCGCGGGGATCTCCACCTCGCTGTCAGCCATCGGCGTCGACCTTTCGGGAAGGACTGTTAACTGTTAGTGGTAAAAGTTCTTACTAACACCCCCTCCGTGTCAAGACCGTGGGCGAAGTTTTCAAACCGTTACCGGCTGGGAGCGCTACCACCTGGCCAAACCCCTCGATCATGATCAGGACCGCGGCATCGATGCCGCTATGCTCCGGCGGTGGCACACGCACGACTCTGGTTCGGCCAGTACGACACCGAGTCCGTCTTCGCCTCGGCCCTGCGCGCCGTCCGTCACTCGGTCCGCGACACCGACAGCCATTCCGGTTCTGCCGGACCAGGGACGGCATCCGACTCGCCTACACCGTCACCGGCGCCGGTCCCCCGCTGATCTCCACCGCCAACTGGCTGACCCACCTCGGTCTGGACCGACGCGATCCGATGTGGATCCACTGGTACCGGGACCTGATGCGCAACAGCCGACGGGGGCTGCGCTACGACGAGCGGGGCTGCGGGCTGTCCGACTGGTGCCCGCCGTCGGCCTCACCGCAGGTGTGGGTCGAGGACCTCGACACCGTCGCCGACGCCGCCGGATACGGCACCTTCGCGATCATCGGTACGGCGCAGGCCGCCGCCACCGCGATCGCCTACGCGGCGCTGCGCCCGGACCGGGTCACCCGGATGGTCCTGATCAGCAGCCACGCCCGGGGCCGGCAGGCCCGCGCCCGCACCGATCTGGACCGCCGGGTCGCCGACGTCGACCTGGACCTGGCCACGGTCGCCTGGCAGTCCGCCGACCCGAGCTTCCTGCGCGCCTACGCCGCCCAGTTCCTGCCCAACGCCGCCCCGGCCGAGCTGGACGCGTACATCGCCTTCACCCGACGCACCACGTCGCTGGAGAACCTGGTCCGCTTCTTCCAGATGATCACCACTATGGACGTGTTCCCGCTGACGGGGCAGGTCCGCTGCCCCACGCTGATCCTGCACGCCCGCAACGACCCCCGGGTCCCCGCCTCGGACGCCACGGAACTCGCCGCGCTGATCGACGACAGCCGGTTGGTGCTGCTCGACAGCGCCAACCACCTGTTCACCGCGACCGAACCCGCCTGGGCCGAACTGGTCCGCCACGTCGACGACTTCCTCGACGACTGATCCAGCGACACCGGCCGACGGTCACCGGGTGGAGGTCTACTGGGAGCCTCCGCCGACAACCGAAGGTTGAGCAGGGTGGCTCCGGTAGGTGGTGGGGCGGCGACGCACCGGCCCACCACCTACCGGACAGTTCACTGCCGGGCGAGGGCGCCGGCCACGAAGGACCGCCACGCGGTCGGACCGAACGTCAGCACCGGACCATCCTGATCCTTCGAGTCCCGCACCAGCACCCGACCAGGCAGGTTGTCGGCAACCTCCACACAGTCACCGCCCTGGCCGTTGCTACGGCTGGACTTGCGCCAGCGGGGTGCGTCGATCAACTCCACGACTCTGCTACCTCCATGATCAGATCAAGGGATGACCCTCTGGGCAGAGCGTAGCCTCGGACCGCCTCCCAGAGCTCCTCCAGCAGCGCGACATCATCGGGATCCTCGATCACCTGACCGCCCAGCGGTCCGTCCAGGATTGCGACGGTGCGGCCGTCTACGGTTCCGATAGCCACCGGACCATTCAAGCCGGGGTACGACCCTGTCGAAGATGGCACTACCGCTACCTCGACGTTGGACTGCGAGCAAGCCTTGACGATCGTCTGGAGCTGCTCGCGCATTACCGCCGGCCCACCAATCGGGCGTCGTAACACGGTCTCGTCCAGGACAGCGAACAACCGGCATGGAGTGTCGGTGCGGTGGAGTACGTCCGACCGCGCCAAGCGCCCAGCCACCGCCGACTCGATATCCGACACGCGGGTCCCCCCGTCGGACAGGATGGCGCGGGCGTACTCCTCGGTCTGTAGCAGGCCTGGCACGACCAGTGGTTGGAACGAACGGATCATGGTGGCGTTGCGTTCGTGCTCCAGCCACGGCCGGACCCAGATCGGCTGGCCGAAGTTGGCGCGGGCCTCCGCCGCCAACTCCCGGAACATGTCGCCCGAGTCAAAGAGCGCGTCCAGCCGGCGCGCGGTGTCCGGCTTTGGAATGAGTCGGCTGGTCTCGAACTTCGCGATCAGGGACGACGAGACGTTGAGCCGTGCCGCCAACTGCTCCTGCGTCATACCGGCCTGATTCCGAGCGAATTTCAGGATCCGCGCCAGCGCGCTGTAGCCACTCATCTTTCCTCATCCTTCCCCTCAGGTTAGAAGAACAGTCCGATTCGCTGCCCGCTGTCAATCTTTCATAATCCTGCGTCGACGTCCAGGGTGGATCATGACAGGCATGAACGTCCCCGCCGCAAGGGAGATCCACTGTGTTGCGCAACGACGGTATCGGCGGCACGCCACGACTTGCCCGCTACACCTCGATCGGTACGCCGCCGCACTCCGAACCCACCCCGAACCGGCCGCCGCTGCCCCGGCGTACCCCCGGTCAAAACGACGTCGACTCCGACCGCCGGTTCCGCCTGGCCACGGCGCGCGGGGCCGGCGAAGCACCAACCGGCGCACGCGCCGACGCGACCGCCGCGCCCCGCAGCCCGGCCGCCCAGCGGGCACTCACCCGGGCGCTCGACGTGCTCAACGTGCATCTGCCCAGCCGGCTCGGCGAATGCCGCCGGTGCGACGTCGCGGCACCCTGCAAGCCTTTCCTCCGCGCGCTGGTGATCGTGCAACGCTGGGATCCGGCCAAGGCCCGCCGGGTACGGGCCGTCCTGCACCTGTCCGGTCTGTGGTCGCCGGGACAGCAGCCCCGCGAGGACGACGCCAGCGCCTGACGAACTCTTGCGCGTCGGAGACAACCTCCGTCTCGGCAAAGCCGACTGGGTGTACGGCGACCGCGCCATACGGGTCCGCGTCTCCGACATCCGGTACGGCCACGACGACCCGAACTCCCCCGTCATCGGCATCCTGGCGACCGTCACCGGAGCCGGCCGCGACGGCCGGATGGTGTCGATCGCCGTCTACAAGAGCACGCTCACCCGACCAGGTGTCCGCGAACCCCACCGTCGGTCCGCCAACAGTGTCGATCCCGAAATTTGAGCCGCCCGGCACACGTAGGACCCGACCGCCCGGGGCGGGCTGGCCGTCGCAGGTCCCTGCGATGGCCAGCCCGCTCCGGTAGCGACCACCCTGCAAACCACCAGGCGGCTTCACCATCGACCCAGCCTCGGCAAAGAGCAGTTTCTCAAGCTGCGACCCGCATCTACGAGCCGCTGACGCACTCCCCGCTGCCTCAATGAAGGGCAGCTCCCGAGGGAGCTGCGACCGACAACAAGATCCGGCCGCCACCGCATCGGCGTGGAGCCTCAATGAAGGGCAGCTCCCGAGGGAGCTGCGACCGTCGCCGTCAGACAACCTGGCCTACCTGACCCTCACGCCTCAATGAAGGGCAGCTCCCGAGGGAGCTGCGACCTGTCGAACAAGCTCTCGGCGCTGGCCAAGAAGGTCAAGCCTCAATGAAGGGCAGCTCCCGAGGGAGCTGCGACTGGACGTCCGCCACACCAACTGGCTTGGCCGGCTCCTCATGCCTCAATGAAGGGCAGCTCCCGAGGGAGCTGCGACCTTGTCGTCCGGGGTCTCCGCCCGTTCCAGCACGGGCCTCAATGAAGGGCAGCTCCCGAGGGAGCTGCGACCTTGTCGTCCGGGGTCTCCGCCCGTTCCAGCACGGGCCTCAATGAAGGGCAGCTCCCGAGGGAGCTGCGACCATCGCCGCTGTTGCCCTGGTCGCATTCTTGGTCATCAAGCCTCAATGAAGGGCAGCTCCCGAGGGAGCTGCGACCATCGGGATCCAGCGTCGGCACGTCGCCCGGGTCGAAGCCTCAATGAAGGGCAGCTCCCGAGGGAGCTGCGACCCATCGGTGCCACCACCCACCGGCGGCTTGGTCCGGCCTCAATGAAGGGCAGCTCCCGAGGGAGCTGCGACCAAGACGAAGGTGATGCCACGGCCGTTCGTGGCAGGCCTCAATGAAGGGCAGCTCCCGAGGGAGCTGCGACCAGGTGCCGCCGAGCATGGCGTTGATCCAGGCGTGCGCCTCAATGAAGGGCAGCTCCCGAGGGAGCTGCGACACGTGGCGCGCGTGGCGAGGCTGACCGAACAACAGCCTCAATGAAGGGCAGCTCCCGAGGGAGCTGCGACGGACTAGCGGCCCGCCTCGGCACATCGCGCGCCAGCCCGGGCCTCAATGAAGGGCAGCTCCCGAGGGAGCTGCGACTCCGGCCCAACCAGTGAGGAATCAGATGAACCCCCGACAAGCCTCAATGAAGGGCAGCTCCCGAGGGAGCTGCGACCAAGAGCCTGCAGGCGCCGCTGGTGACCGGGGACGAGCCTCAATGAAGGGCAGCTCCCGAGGGAGCTGCGACCTCGAAGAGCGAATGCAGCGCCGCCACGACGTGGGCTAGCCTCAATGAAGGGCAGCTCCCGAGGGAGCTGCGACCGTGACGAGCATGTCGATGTGCGTCTTGCTGACGATGCCTCAATGAAGGGCAGCTCCCGAGGGAGCTGCGACCGTACACCCCTAGTAGCGCCTCGTTGACCTGGCCCGTGCCTCAATGAAGGGCAGCTCCCGAGGGAGCTGCGACCTCAGCCTCGTTCAGCCCGCCGGTGGTCACCTGGCCTCAATGAAGGGCAGCTCCCGAGGGAGCTGCGACGTACGGGGTTCGTGACTCCCACCGCGCCAGGTGGGGCAGCCTCAATGAAGGGCAGCTCCCGAGGGAGCTGCGACAAACCCGCCAAGCACTCGTCGCCGAGGTGCAGACGCCTCAATGAAGGGCAGCTCCCGAGGGAGCTGCGACTCGACGATCGACCGGGCGGTCGACGTTTTGCCGGTGCCGGCGCCTCAATGAAGGGCAGCTCCCGAGGGAGCTGCGACGATCGGCGGCGACGGCAAGACGTACGGGCCGAAGCAGCCTCAATGAAGGGCAGCTCCCGAGGGAGCTGCGACATTGAGCGCTACGGCGAGCAGATTCAGGCCCGACTGGGTGCCTCAATGAAGGGCAGCTCCCGAGGGAGCTGCGACTCCGGCCCGCCTGCCGGGTCGGCGACCGCCGACCTGATGCGCCTCAATGAAGGGCAGCTCCCGAGGGAGCTGCGACTCTATACTCCGCCTACCGGAAATCGCAGAGAAAAGAAGCCTCAATGAAGGGCAGCTCCCGAGGGAGCTGCGACAGGGTCAAAATTTTACCCCTCCTGACCTGCGCCGGAGCGACCGGTCCGCGAAGGGTCCGCCGGCAGAGGGTCTTGCGACGGCCCCACAGCCATCATCGTCCACTACGGAACAGGTGCTGAGCAGGGAAAACAGCTCCGCGAAGGGTCCGCGCTCACGGCCGTCATGACGGACCCTTCGCGGCGGGCGGCGATTGGGCTACCGGATTTGCCAGAGCACGGCTGGCGATCGAGCCACTACAGCCGATCACATCGAGAGACCGACTGGTGCCCTTCCGGTAGCGTACCGAGGTTGCCGGACAAGGATGATCCCTGCCGCCCGCTGTCGTCAGCCCCCGCCACTGCCGAGGTACGGCAGCCGTTGCTCGAGGTCGCGTACATGCGGCAACGCCCATCCCTCCACGACCGCCTTCTTCTCCAGCCGTTCGTTCGCGACGAACCACTCGTAGCTTTCGGCCTGCGGCCGGCGGGTCATCCGGGGGTAGTGCACCTGCTCGGTGACGGGCCTGGCGGCGGCCAGGTACGACTCGGTGGCCTCGCGCAGCACCTCGTTGCCCTTCGCTATCGTGGCGAATCGGTCTGCGAGTTCGGTCAGCCGAGCCGCCTCGACCGGATCGGGGCGGGTCAGCCGCAGCCAGCCGGCCTGGACTCCGGCGGCATCCCACAGTCGCGTCCGGTGCCCGTCGAGCTGGACGTCGACGACACCGAAGCCGTACGGCTTGCCGGCGCCAAGCCGCAACGGCGTGTCGCCGCCACGGGTGACCAGCCACAGCAGGGCACCGAGTTCGGCCTCCGGCGCAGCGTCGAGGAACAGCTCGACCTGGAAGGTCACGCCGGGTCGCACCCAACCTCGGTGACGGGCCAGCTGCGTGGCGTGATCCGTGCGCTGCCTGGGCAGGGCCAGGTAGCCAGGGTCGGGAACGGTGCGGTCGCGGCCGGGCTCCCAGTGGTCCGGGGCTTCCGCCCGCCAGCGGTACATCTTGCGGCCGCGTAGCCCGCCGTCGGCGGAATACCCGTCGGCTTTGCGCACCCCTCGCCGAAGAGGTGTCCCGGCGTTGTCGGAAGCGGCGTAGAAGCGGGACTGGGTGGGTTTGGGGGTGCTCAGCGGAGCGAGGACGACCCCGTCCGGCGGGAACCCGGCGGGTTTCCAGTCGGGGGTGACGCAGGTGACCGACCGGACGCGCAGCCGGCCCCGGTAGCCCGACGCGCCGTCGTTGGCCCCGGAACCGTCGTCGCCGCCACCGGACGGCACCCACCCGAACAAACGGTCCGCCGGGGAGAGCTGAGCGCGGTCCTGCGCCGGGCGCAGGCTGGGATGCAGCAGATCGTCGGGCGCGGCGGCGAACGGCAGCCGACCGATCATGACCGGGTGGACCTCGGTGATCTCGTTCCGCGACTGGTCGTACCTGACATAGACGAGGGTGCCCACCGGGAGTTCCCGCAGCTCTGGGTTGCTGGGTACGTGCCAGGACCGTTCGATGCTCCCGGCTGTCACCGGGTCACGGCGGTAGGTGGCCTGCGGGTCGTTGTACCCGTTGGCCAGGTCGTAGGCCCGCAGCACGGACTGCCAGTAGCGTTTGTGGTCGTCGGTGATCGGCACGTCGAGACCGGGGGTCTCCACGAACAGCCGTTCGTACCGCTTTGTCTTGATGGATTTCCCGGTCGCGGAGAGCCAGCCCCACACGATCCGGTGCCGCCCGTCGGTGGCACGATCCGACGTGACGCCCTGCTCTGCCAGGCCCGCGAGCAGCTCCTTCTCGGTGCGGGCCAGGTGGGTTACCCGCCAGGCACTGGCACCACCCTCGCCGTCGCGCCCGAGGACGACCCGGGCGTGGACCTCGGCTCCGTGGTGCACCGTCAACGGTTTGCCGGCCAGGTCACCGAGGAGGCCGGCGGGTCGGCTGCCGTAGGCGGGCACCAGGGCCGCGTACTGGGTCTGGTTTCCGCTGGTCCGCGCCCAGCCGGTGGCTCCCCGACACAGCCGGAAGGCAGTGGTTCCGTCGGCGAGCTGGTGGACCCGCGCCGGGGTGAGATTCAACGCGGCGTCGGTGGTGGCCCGGTGGGCGAGCCGCTCCTGATGGCCGAAGAAGACCCCGTACCGGCTGGCGGTGACCGTCTCCACGGCACTGCGCAGGGCACCCTTGACGGAGGCGCAGTGGATCAGTGGCAGACCGTCCGGGTCGACCCGGACATCGAAGGTACGGATGCCGTCAGCGGGCTGCGTCGCTGCGCGCACCGGCAGTAGCAGCGGGGTGACGGTCGTCAAGGTCAAGGTCAGGGTGCCGCTGAACTGTCCGTCCGTGTGAAAGGCGTGGCTGGGCGGCGCGGCGTCGTCGAGGCCGGTGTCGGCCAGGCGGGTGCCGTCCCGGTCCGTCCGGGGCAGGGTCGGCACGAACGTGTACGGGTTGACGAAGCCGCCCACGGAGTCGAGCCGCTTTGTCCGATCCGGGTCGGTGGTGACCCTCGCCAGCGGGGCGACACCGACGAGCTGGGCCGTCCGCTTCCCGTTGGCGGCCAGATCGGTGACGACGGTGACGGTGACGGTGTCGCCCTCGGCCATGGTGGCCACATGTTCGGTGAGGGCACCGTCCCACTCGGCCGGGCCGAGGCGTTTCGGCTTTGCCGCCTTGCCTCTACCGCTGCTGTCGATCACCCCTTCGAGGTGGCCGTCCCGCTTGGTCAGCTCGGCCTGGACCCTGCGCTTCAGCTTGTCGTTCGACGTACTCATGCCGTCGTCCTTCCCTGCTCGCGCGCGGCCCTGGCGTCCGCGACCGCGCCCCGCAGCGCGACCGTACGGACGTCGGCGACGTCGAGGTTGCCGTGGATGTCCTCGACGAGGTATTCGACGGTCTCCACGGTGAGCGCCCTGGCACCGACCGCCGTCACCGGCAGGTGCGCGGCGGCGTACCGGTCGCTGGCCAGCGTGGTCCAGCCGGCTCTGGGATGCTGCTGCGGGATTCCGGCCAGCAGCCGCCGGTGGGTGTCACCGCGTCGCGGTGCCGGCTCAGCGGTGACCGGCCGGCCGGGCGGCAGGTGGTCCGGGTCCTCGCCGAGGGCGACCGTGGTGCCGCGTCCATCGGGTTCGCGCAGCCAGCGCAGTTCCCGTTCACCGTCGAACAGCAGCAGCTCGTACGCTTCGGCGAGGACGTCGTCGGCCTCGCTGACATGTTCGACAGCTCCGTCGGGGCCGATCGACAGCCAGGTGGCGGCGCCAGCGGAGAAGGTGTAGCCGAGGGTTTGGCCCGCCCCTGCCGGGCGGGCGGTGAACCAGCTGACCGCGTCGGCGGCGGTGAGCGGGGTGGCGGCACGAACGGCGTGCAGGGTCACGCCGAGGGCGGTTTCTCTCACGCTGGATTCTCCTGGAACTGGTTCTCCCACCTGGCCATCGCGTCGACGATGTCCGTGGGTGGGTCGGCGAGGATGGCGTCGAGGGTGCGGCCGGCCAGCGACTGCCACGCACCGACCAGACCGGCACCCTCGAAGGTCACATCGGTGACCTCGATCTGGCCTCGGCCCCGGGTGCTGCCGTAGCCGAGGGTCAACCAGCCGTCCCGCAGGTCGCGCAGGACGAGCAGCAGCAGCGGCAGCGCGGCCGTGGCAGACGCGTGCCGGGGGTCGGACCGGTCGAGCCGGGCGAAGCGAGCGAGCCGGGCGACGTCGACCTCGATGCGGATCGGCTCCCACCGGACGGTGGGGCCCGGCTCCAGGACGCTGAACAGTCGGTGGTCGCTGGCTCCCCCGGTCCACCGGTCGATGGCGACATGGTCGCTGATCTGGAAGGGCACCTCCGGCGAAATGTCGCCGAGCAGGCCGTACAGCCGGGTGCGGGCCTGGTCGCGGTCGCTGTTGCGGTCCGCGCGTTCCTGGCGGGGCTCGGTGCCCGGTGTCGTCCGGGCGGTCGCGGCCCGCGCCTTCGGACTGACGGTGACCACGCTGTTCCAGCTCTGTGCGCTGAGCTGGCCGAGGCTGTGGCAGTCGGCCACGCTCACCGCGCCCCGCCAGCCGGTGGTGTCCTGGCTGCCGGGTCGGCCCTGCCGGTGCCCATCCGGTGCCGCCCCGAACAGCACGTCGACGCCGACCGGTGGTCGGCGCAGCGTCTCCCCGAAGCTGTCGCCGTCAGCATGGTCAGGGGCGTCCTGTTGCAGCAGGGTACGCATGATCCGTTCGGCGTGGGACCGCACGACACCACGGATCGACGAGCCGGGCAGCAGCAGCCGCACGGTGCCGTCCACATCGGTCGCGGTCAACGGCAGCGTGTCGACCACCGTTCCGCTGAGTGAATCGCGTACCAGGACCGGGGTGGTCGGCCGCCAGGCGACGGTGATCCGCAGCCGGCCGTCCTGCGGCGGCAGCTCCGGGACCAGCGGCCGGGTGGGTTCGGCGGTTCCGGTCAGCCAGGCGACCAGGCCGGCCGGTTCGGACAGGTCGGCGTGCCGGACGGTGACGTCGCGCAGCTGCACCCGCCCGTGGCCACGGCCCCGACCGGCACCGATCGGGACCCGGCCGTGGCTAAGGCCGGCGATGACGGTCTCGACCGCGTCGTGGACCAGCGCCGGCCACCCGCCGGGGTACCCGGGTTCGGGCGCGGTGGTCGGGGTGTCCGCGACCAGACGCAGCGCGAAGGCGGTGCCGGCCGGGAGCACTTCCCGCGTGTAGAGGTAGGCCGCTGCGGCGCTTGCCGACCGGCGGTCGATACCCACACCGTCGCGGACCGCAGGGGTGACCGTTTCGCCGGTCAGCGGGGCGTCGTCGATCCGGATCCAGGACGGTGATCCACTGTGCGAGTACGGCGTGACGTACCCGAAGAGCGCATCCAGCGGCGCGGTTGGTCCCTCGCCACCCGACCGGTCGCCACCGAACCGGTCGACGCTGGCGAGGTACGCCCGGAGGGCTCCGGCGATGGAGGACCCGGGGAGGAAGGGCCGGTCGGTGCCGTCCCGGGCGATACTCAGGTCCGCCAGGGCGGTGGTGTCCCAGCCGCCGACGTGGACCGGGCCGAGGCAGGTCAGGGTCCCGCGCACCTCGATACGGGTGCCGAGCGACTGTCCCATCAGGAAAGCTCCTTCCCAGTGGTGGCGCGGGTGCCGGCGGCCGCCGTGGACCTGGTCCGGCCGAGTGAACGCAGGGCGGTGGTGACCGCAGTCAGCAGCGCCTCCGTGTGCAACTGTTCCCGCAGCGTGTTTTCCCGCCCGGGGGCGAGGACCAGGGCGGGTTGGGCACTGGCCAGCCCGAGCCGCTCCCAGACGAGTCCACGGTCGGTGAGCAGCAACGCGGAGAGGTCATCCAGGACGGGCTCGGTCCAGGTCTCGCGGCGGGCCCGGACCGCCCGGGTGCCCGCCAGCCAGTCGCGGACCATGTCCGCCCCGCCGGTGAGGGTCAGCCGTTCCAGTTGGGCGCGCAGCGACCCGAGCTGTGCCCGCTGGCCGGCCAGCCGGTCGATGCCCTTGATGACCTCTTCTGGCCGCAGCTCGGCGCTGGACCGTCGGATCGCCCGCCGCCACGCCTGGAGTTCGATCGGATGGGCCGGCTCCGCCAGCCCATCCGATCCATCGGACCCGGTCGGCGTGGCCCGCGTCGGCGTGGCCCGCGTCGGCGTGGCCCGCGTCGTCGCGGTCCGCGTCGTCGCGGTCCGCGTCGTCGACGGTGTGGCTCCGGTCGTGAAGTCGACGTCGGGTACGGCGGTCGACAGCTCCGGCGGGTTGAACCGGATCCGGCCGTACCCCTCAACGGTGCGTTCGCCGATGCCGTCGCGTTCCAGCCGGCTGAGCACGGCCGGGTCCAGCTGGCCGGTCACGGTGAGGCGCACGACGCTGCCGGCCCGCAACGCCACCTGGCTGGACCGGGGCCGTCCCCAGGCGACGGCGAATCCTTCCCGCCGAGCCGCATCGGTAGTCGGCCGCCCGGTCACCTCGACCGACGCCGGCGCCAATGCCGCAGACAATGCCCGGGCCAGCCCCTGTGGTGACGGGTCGGGGGCCAGCCGTTCGTCACGCAGCAGGACGTCGGAGACGCACCACACCAGCAGCTGCCCGTCGGTGAGGGTCGGCGGTGGTGGGGTCGGCAGCGGGTCGATCACCCGGACGACCTCGACCAGGCCGAAGTCGTCCTTTCGGGAGCGGCCGAACCGCAACTGCTCTCCCGGCTCCAGTCGCAGCCGCGCCTGCTCCGGCAGCACGATGTCGCTGCAGAGCAGGGTTCCGGCCGCGATGCCGAGATTGGTGAACAGACCACCGCTGGCGACGGTCGGGCGGCGCTGCGCGTCGTCGACGACGGCGTGGGTCGACACCGTCTTCGCCGGGTCGGCCGACCGCCATCCGGTTCCGGCGGGTGCCACCCACCCGGACATGCGTTTGGCCTGTTCCTCCGGTGCCGGTTCACCACAGAGGACGTTGCGGACGGTGCCGCCCCGACCTTTCCCGCTGCGGCGCCACACCGTCGGCACCGGGCGGGCGGGGACCACCGAGGCAGGATCGCCGGGGTCCTCGACCGCCGGTACCGCGTCGCCGACCCGCACGTCGGCCAGGCCGATCCGGGCACGCCCACCACCGTCAGCCGATGGTCCGGGCTGCGTCCGCCGCAGGACCGTGCCGAGCAGCATCGTGCCGGGGATGCTGTCATGGCCACTGATGACGTTTCCCAGCACATCGGCGACGGCCACCACCGGGGTACGGACCCGCAGCACGACCCGCACGACCCGGTGCCGGTCCGGGTGCAGCCGGTCGTACAGGTGCACCTCGACCAGCGGACCGGCCGGCGGTGGCGGTGGCGGGGCGGCGCGCACCCCACCGGCCAGCAGCTCGACCAGCTGGCTGTCGGTCACCGTCGCGTGCGGACCGTCGCCGTCCACCCCGGCACCGGGCAGGAGGAAGGCCGCCCGCCCACCGCCACGGTTGCGTCTGCCGCCGACCGCTTCCACGAGCCGGGCGCCGGCGCGCAACAGCAGCTCCGCCGGCGCGGGAAGCCGATCGGGATCACCTGGGATCGCGGCGGCGACGCTGACCTGGGCGTGTAGCCGCATGCCGCGCAGCGCCCGTTCCTCGACCCGGAGGAACCGGTCGGCCGCCGTACCGGTCTCGTCGTCGATCTTCACCCCGGGACGGAGTACGACAGCGGCCTGCGCCAGCGTCGGCTGACCCCTGACTCCGTCGCGAAGCCAGGCCGGGGCCTGGGCGGGGGTGACCCGCAGGACCGCCGGCGTCGGCTCCTTCCCGGTACGGGCAGAGTCACCTTCCTCGGCCGGTGGGTGGGTACCGAACAGCCAGTCCACCCAGGCCCGCCAGGCCGCCGGCCGGTCGCCGCCCCGGTCGAAGGTGTCCGCCACCGTTTCGCAGGCGTCCCGCCAGATCCCGACGATGGTCTTGGCCGGCACGAACGGCAGGTGGTCGCTGTCGCGGCGGATCTCGGCGTCGATGCTGCCCAACCGGCCCTGGCCGGTGCCGATGTGCCAGTCGCTGAGGAATATCAGGGTGATCTCGAACGTCATGGGCAGCGTCATCGGATGCCTCCCTTGGACGCGGACCGGTCGGTCGACGGGGCCGGGACGAAGGTGTCCAGGCGCAGGCCGTGCAGGTGCATCGCGTCGAACAGCCGCAGGAACGGCGCATCGGTGCCGTCCGTCGGAGGCTGCCGCCCGGTGTCGGTGCCCAGGGTGGGCGGCTGGACGTCGAGAAGGGTGCCGGCCCGGTCCGGGTCGGGTGCGCGGGGCACTGTCAGACCCACCTGGTGGCGGTACTCGGCCAGGCTCCGGTCAGCGGCCTCACGCAGGGCGTGGGCCTGCGCAGTCGATAACCAGCCGGCCCGGTCGAGCCAGCCGTGCACCTCGTCGAGCAGCTCCACACTGCGGTGACGCAGCTCGACGGGCAGGTCCTCGACCGCACCGAGCAGGTAGGGGCCGGCGTAGCGGGCCACCTGTGGGCCGCACTTCGCGGCCGGTTCGGTGTGCTCCCGCAGCAGTGTCAGATCCTGCAGGGTGGCGGCGTGCGCCACGTGCAGGTCGAATGCGGCCAGTGACCGGCCCTGCGGCCTGCGCCGGGTCTCGTCCGCTGATCCGTCCGCTGATCCGTCCGCTGACCGGAACCGTTTGGCTGACACGGTGAGCGCCTCGGCCAGCTCGTACGCGGCCCCGAAGGGGTGATGCGGCTTCACCACCGCCACCCCGGCGGAGGCGGTGAGACCGCCATGGCCGGTGGCCTGCCGGGCGATCGCCGACAGCCTCGGCTGCGCGGCGGTATGCCGGGCGAACCCCTCGGCGAAGGCCCGCACGAACGGCACCGCGAGCGCCGCGTCGCAGATCAGTGTCACGTCGTCTCCGCCGACGACGATCGGCAGCAGCCGCCCGGTCAGCTCCTCCCCCGCCCGCTGGTCCCGCAGGGCGGCGACCGCATCCCGTACCGCGTCCCAGGTCGCCGTCTCCAGCTCCGCGGACACCAACCGCTGGTAGCGCAGATGGGTGGCCAGGTCGACCGGGCCGGTGCCCGCGACCGCCGTGACATGGTCGATGAAGCCACGGAACAGGCCACCGACGCCGTTGCCGTCGGCGTGTACGACCGCCGCCCACCCGCTCTGCCGCAGTACGTCCGTGTTGGCCGGTACGACATCACCGAGTTCGCCGGGCAGCTGCTCCAGGAGCCGCCTGCGGGCCCGATGTCTGGCATCGGATCGGGCCAGCACCCCGGCCGAGGCCGCCACGAGTTCGTCCTCGCCGTACCGTTCCTCGTCGGCGGCCGGTTGGCCACTGTCCCGGCAGAGTCGGTGCCAGGGAAACACCCGGTCCCGCTGCAGGGGATCCCGGCGGGCCGCCCGCACCTCGGCGTGCAGCTCGTACGTCTCACGCCGCGCCGGCTCGTGCGCGGTCGGGTCGGCCGCGTCGAACGGCGGGCCGACCACCCCGGTCACCTGCAGACCGGGGGCCTCCCGCAGCGCCCGGCAGCTGACCTCCCGGATGACGGCCCTGCCGGCGTCGAGCGTGCCGACCAGCAGCAGGGCTTTGCCGGAGGCGGTCATCACCACGGTGGCGTCGGGATCATCGAGTCGCCCGACCGCAGTCGGCACCCACTCGGTGCCGACCTCGTGGACGAGCTGGGACGCCCCGACGACGTGCCGCAGCCGGTTGCTGCCGAAGATGTACCGCTGGTTGCCACCCGTCTCGATCAGCACCCAGTGCCGGCGGCCGGTGTGTTCGGTCGGAGATGGTTCGCCGTTCATGTCCAGAGTCTCGCCATTCGTTCGGTGAAGGGCTGGAAGGTGCGGGTCGCTACCCGCTGGTGCCGTGGCTGGCGATGGCGGCGAGTGTCGTGTGCCAGTCGTGCCACTGGGTGAGCGGCAACCCGCCCACCCACTGATTACTCGGCGTCCGGTCTGCCGACGCCGCTGCGGCGGTGACCCGGTCGAGCAGCGCCACCGCCGCAGCGGCGTCGCGGGGATCCACGGTGCTGCCGTTGGCGGCGGCCACGCACAGCGCCCGCGCCACCACCTGTGCGGTCGAGGCGGACGCCTGCGGCGAGTCACGGCGCACCGTCAGGTCGGACAGCACCGTCCGGGCGTGCCGGACCGCCGTGCCGCAGGCTCGCGCCCGGGCTGTGCGTTCCCGGTCGGGTGTGGCCAGGGCGAGGTCGGTGGCGATCCGGGCCGCGAGCTGGTGGCTGGAGCGGGAGGCGACGGCCTTGGCGGCGTATCCGGCCGTTTCCCGGCGGACGACCTCCGTACGCACCGCCGCCACCCGTTCCTGCACGGCGAGGGCCTGACGAAGGTCGCCACGCCGGCCGGTGCGGGACCGCCAGTCCGCGTAGTGGTGCAGGTGGAACACCTGGGCCTCGCTGAGAGAGTCGATCACGGCGGCCAGATCCGTGTCCGGGTCGATCCCCCGTGCTGTCAACGTGGCCGACCACCACGACCGCATCATCGACGCGGGGACCAGGGCCACAGGCATCTCGGTCCGGTCCACCGGGGAGTCCGGGTCGGGCAGCGCCGCAGGCGGGGAGGTAGCGCCGAGCAGCGCGGTGATGCCGATCTCCAGCAGGTACGCCGCCGCGCCGGGGTCCAGCCGACCGGACCGCCAGGACTCGACGACGTGCTGCTGTGAGGCGATCAGCCGCCGCGCGGAGGACACCCGGTGGGGATCCGGGTCGGCGTCAGGGCCGGGCAGGTCGCGGGTCGAATCCCACACGTCGAGGTAGGCGCCGTAAGCGCGAAGCAGCAACGCCACCGGGTCCGTGGGACCGAGCACCTCGCCACTGCGTACGACGGCGAGGGCGACCAGCTCCCGGGTCTGGTGCCGCAGGTCCGGTCGGGTCGTCAGGAGTTCGTCGCGGTAGCGGAGGTAGTTGGTGGCCACGTGGGCGACCAGCAGGTGGGCGCGGCGGTGCGACAGCGGAAGGCCGGCCAGTTCACCGGCGTCGGGCAACGTCGGCAGCGTCGGTGCCGGGGCGTGGCCGACGCGGGTCACGCCGCCCAGGGTGGCTGCCACGAACGGAGCGACGACGGCACCGACCCGCACCATGGCCTGGACGTGACGGGAGCCCCGGTCGTCCTCGGTCAGCCACACCACTCCCCTGCCGGGCCGCCCGACGTCAAGCAGCCGGTGGCACCAGGCCGAGGCGATGTCGTCGAGCGTCTCCGGGGGCACCGCCGCAGCGCCACCGGCCGGGTCGCCGGACCTGTCCACGGTGAGCCCGATCGCCGGAAGTGTCGCGTCGACCAGATCGAACGACGTCGGCCGCCAGCGGGCGTCGGCCCGCTCCGCGCCGGTGTCGCCGGTGGGCTGCGGTGCCCACGGACGGATCTCCGACGGGGCGTCGTCACCTGCGGCCACCCGTGCCCGGTCGACCTGTCTGCCCCACCGGGCCGACAGCGACCGCTGCACCTGGCGGGCCTGAACCGCCGCGACGACCAGGGCCGGCTGTGCCCGATAGACCTCAAGGACCAGACCCGCCCACACCGCCAAGCGGATCTCACGATCACAGTCGCCGGAGTCGAGCCACTGGGCGGCAGCAGCGACGGCGGCCGTCGCACCACGCAGCAGCCGGTTGGCGGCCGCCAACACCGCTGCTGCCTTGGTGTCAGGGCCGTACCGGTTCAGCGTGGCGTTGCTCAAGCCGCCAGGCAGGGGTGCCTGCGGCGGTGCCCAGACCGCCCGGCCCACCCACGACCAGTCCCGGTCGCCGTCGGTGGCCGGCTCGGCGAACGTGGCCGCGTCCAGACCGGACCGTTGCGCCTTGTCCGGGGCAGGCGCGCCGCGCCCGATCTCGGCCAACGACAGGGTGGTGTAGTCGCACACCCAGGACCGCTGGAACGGGGGGAGGTCTCCGTCCACCCCGAACAGCGAGGCGACCTTGCGGGCCACCCGCACCTCCACCACGTCGGCGCGGCGGGCCTCGGCTGCCGGGATCTCGGCGGGGAAGACGCGCACGGCCGACACCGTACACACAACTACTCTGATCGTTCAACTACTAAAGTAGTTCACGACTCGATACGACTGCGCTGTTCGAGGAGTGTCTGGACAGCAATCCGACACTCCGTGGCGACCCGACCCGTTGTCTTCCACAATGGCCCCATGCGCCTGCTGGTTCACATCACCGGGGAAGCGGACCTCCTTCTTCGCTCGGACGGCCCCACCCCCAAGACCGTCCGCGCCGACCGGGTCCGAGATCGCCGCCGACAACTCACCGCAGCAGCAGCCGGCCCCACCGGGCCGTCCGCAGCCCGGCGACTACTCACCGACGGCACCTGGGAGGACGACCACCCCCGTACTGCCGCACCCAGCCCGCTGCTCGGTGCCTTGACCAGACTCACCGAGACCTCGGACCTCGACGTGATGTTGATCGGCACCCAGCAGCAGCCACCCGACGACCTGGACACGGCGCCGATCGCCCAGACCCTCGCCGAGGTGCTGCACACCGCGGTCGGCGAGGCGGCAACCGTCCACGCCACCACAGCGGCCACGATCAAAGGTCTGGCGGAAGCGGACGTCATCCGCGCCGTCGCCGCCCACCTCGACCGCTCCCCGCGCTACACCGCTGCCATGGTGACCTGGGGTTCCGGTTCCACCACCCTGGCCATGGGCGTGCTCACCGCGCTGTCCCAGGCGGGGCTCCCCTGGCGGCTGATCAACACCAGCGGCCGGAACGCGTACGAAATCGTCGACCCACTGGACGGACTCGACCGTGACCCGGTCGCCGGCGTCCTGGTCCGCTGGCGCATGTTCCCGGCCCTCGCCGACCTCGCCCGCGCCGACCCGCCCATGGTCCAGCTCACCGACGACGGACACGACCTCGTCCGCCGAGCCGCCGAGCGCCACGACCGAGGGTTCACCGCGTACGACACCGAGTCGCTGCGCGCGGTGCTCGCCGACGCCGTCGTCCGCCGCGACGGCACCGCCAGCCTCGCCGTCCGCCGCTACGTCGTCAGCCGCTACGAAGAACTGCTCCGCCACGACCAGATCGACTACTCCTGGGCCGAGGACCTTCTCCACAAGTACGAGGACGGCCGGCGAAGCCTCGGAGTGAAGCTCGGCGTGGTCGCTCACAGCCGCCACGACGACCCGATGATCTGCGCCTCCGTCGACCTGCCGTCCTACCGATGGCTGTACGGATCCGAGGTCGCTTCGCTGCAGAACATCGGAAAGGGCAGTCACAACCTCCGCCCGCCCACCGCCTGCGACGCCACCTTCATCGGTGACTACCTCACCCAGTTCGCCGTCGACGTCGACGGTTGGAGCGACGCCGGCCTGCCTCAGCCGCCGGTCGCCCCGGCAGACACCGTGCTGGCAGTCTGGCAAGCCGGGGTCCCGCGCGGCGGCGGCACCGAAAAGTCCGTCGGAGACCAGCTCAGCAGTGGCATCCCCGTAGCGGTGCGGGACTTCCTCGGCATGCACGAAAACCGGCTGCGCGCCGTCATCCTCGCTGTCGACGACGGCCGAGGCAGCCACGACGTCGCCACGGCCGACGCCGAATCGATCACCAAGATCACGCACCACGTCACGGGCTCGGCCAGAGGCGAAAGCTGGGTCGAGCCGATCACCTTGGCCGACATCGACGAAGCCGCCATCGAGCGCGCCGTCGAGGCCCGACTCACCCGCGAGACCGGCGCGCTGCTGCTCATCCCCACCGGCCACAAGCCGGTGGTCCTCGCCCTGATCCGCGCCATGCGCCTCATCGGTGCCCGACACGGCATCCCGCTGTTCGTCCGGGAAAACGCCGCCCCCGTCGGCCCCGACGGCTACCGCAACGTCCACCTGTGGCCCGCCATCACCGGCGGGGACCTGCCACTGCTCATCGCCGCCGAACGGGCACTGCGGTCGCTTGAACTGGACGTCGCCTGGCGACTGCTGGCCGCATCGGCGATCGGCGGGAACGTCACCGATCAGGCACGACGACTGGCCGACGCCTTCGCGAGCCGACAGCCACCTGACGGCCGCCGACACACTCCGCCCAGCGCCACCGACGCCAGCTGGACCAAGGGACTGGCCGTCCAGCGGCTGGAGCTCGTCCACGCGGCCCTCGACGAGGCGACGACACAGGCTGCCCGCATTCGCCTGCTGGTCCTCGCCGCCGACGCCCTGGAGGCGTCCATCGCCGCCACCAATCCGAAAGACAACAAGGGCGGGACGTACCGAAAGTTCCGCGAGGATCTGCGAGACAACAAGATCAAGGACCGGGACATGGCGCAGGCATGGCCAGCGCACATCCTTCTGCTGCTCAACAGAGCCCGTGATCGCGCTCCGATCACCCACGGCACCGAGACCACCGCAGACGCGGTCACCGCCGAGGCTGCCGACGCGCACGCCCAGGAGCGCGAGCTGAGTACGGCCGACGCCGCGCTGCTTCCCCGCACCCTCCCCGAGCTGCTACGCCAATCCGTCGAGGCAGCCGCCGCCCTGGGCGGGTTGGGCAAGGCAGGTCAAACCGACAGCCTGCTGCACCGTCATCGCCAACTCCATGGCGAGGTCAGCGGTTGCATCCGCAGCCGGCCGCAGCCCACCCGCTGACCGTCCACTACCGCTCAGGGCGTTCGGCGGTTGCGGTGAACCAGTCCTTTCGGCTGCTGACGTCCAGCTGCGTGACGCGCAGCCCCACCTTGCGGCAGAGCACCGCGAAATCGGTCGGCTCGTAGTAACTGAACCAGCGCGGGGCCGGAAAGTCGTCGGTGCTGCGCCACCCGTCACGACCCCCGTACTTCATGCTGATCAGCGCCTTGCCGCCCGGCCGCAGAACCCGACGGATGTTGTCCAACGCGGTGACCGTGTACTGCCGGGGCAGGTGCAGCAGGACCCCGCTGGCGATCACGCCCGCGAAGGTCGCGGAACGCAGCGGCAGGGCGAGCGCGTCGCAGCAGACGGCAGCGTCGACGGCGATCCGTACGGTGGTCGCGCGCAGCAGCTCCGGAGTGACATCGGCGAGGACGACGGCCCGGCCGGTGCCGGCGACCAGGTCGGCGTCGCGACCCGCGCCGCAGCCGAGGTCGAGCACCGGCCCCGGCCCGAGCTCAGCGAGGAAGTCCGTCAACTCCTGCCGCAGCCCAGGAAACCGACGGTAGTCGGCAGTCATCTCCGTGTAATGCTCGACCAGGGCCGCGTAGGAGTGGCGCACCTGGGCGGTGCCGGGCCAGCCGGCGTCGACGGTGGTCACCGGGTCGGGGTCCCGGGAGTGCCGCCCCCGGTGACGAGGGTGCTGATGTCGGTGCTCTGGTGTTTCCAGGCGACGCCGGGCAGGTCGGTTCTGGTGCCGTCGCGGGTGAGCAGGCTGATGCCGTCCTCGGGTGGGGTGGCGCGGCCGATGACGTCGAAGGTGAGGCCGTTGCGGTCGAACGCGTCGCGGCAGGCGTCGAGCCGGTCGTCGGGCACCGTGAAGGCGAGCTGGAAATCGGCAGACGCGCTCATCGCGAGAGTGACATCGTCGGTGCCGGCGAGTTTGGCGACCGCGCTGACGGCCGGGTGGACGGCGATGTCGTCGGCGGTGACGGTGAAGCCGACACCGCTGGCGGCGGCGAGCTGCTCGATGGTGGCGCGCAGGCCGTCGGAGGTGTCCTGGCAGGCGGTGGCGTAGCCGCCGGTCGACAGCAGCCGGCCTTCGGCGACCCGGGCGCGGGGCCGGCGCCAACTGTCGAGCAGGTCGGCTTCGACGCTGTCGGGCAGGGCCCAGCCGTTGACGGCACGCTTCGGGAAGTAGGCGACGGCTGCGCCGAGAACTCCGCAGTGGCCGGTGACGCACAGGTGATCGCCGGGTCGCGCGCCGCGGCGGGTCAGGGCGGTGCCGGTACGGCAGATGCCGATCGCGGACGCGGAGAGCACGATGCGTTCGGCGTTGCCGATGTCGCCGCCGACGTTGACGGTGCCGAAGTCGGTGCAGGCCTGATGGATGCCGGCCATGATGTCGAGGAATCCGGTGTCGTCGAGGTCGTTTGGGTAGCGCACGACGGTCAGTACGCCGATCGGCGCGGCACCCATCGCGGCGATGTCGCTGACGTTGGCGGCGACCACGTAGTAGCCGATGTCGACGTTGGTCAGCAGGCCGTGTTCGTAGAGGGCGAACTTGGGGCCGCGTACGTAGTCGGATCCGACGACGAGGGTGACCGGCCCGTCGAGGTCGTAGACGGCGCAGTCGTCGCGGGTGTCGGCACCGGCGGTGAGGGTGGCGTACGGGCCGTGGCTGTCGCCGAGGACCGAGCCGGACTGGCCGGAGAGGAAGCCGCCGACGAGCGCGGCGACCCGGGTCGGTTCATCGGAGTAGCTGGCGGGCGAGGTCATCGGCGCGCTCCCAGATGGTGTACGACTGCCCGCAGCACGGCAACTGCCGGCAGAAACGTGGTGTCCAGTACCAGGCCGTGTGGCTGGCGGGCGACGTGTTCGCGGATGGTGTCGTCGAGCCGGGTGGGCGGTCCGACGTGGACGGCACGGCCCGGCTGCGCCCGGTGCTGGGCGCGGCGGCGTTCCCGCCGGATCGCGTCGGCTGCGGTGAGGAAGATGTGGCAGTCGGCGTCTGTCATGATCGTCGTCGCGCAGTCGCGGCCGACCGCGATCATCCGCTCGTGGCCTTCGACGATCGTGCGATGGTATTCGGTGATGTCGTGGCGCCATGCCGGGTCGGCCGACACAGCCCGTAGGTGCTGTTCCACTTCCGACGACCAGAGATCGTCGATGATGCTCTCTCGGTGGTAAACGACCGTCGGGGAGACCGGTCGCGTCCCCGGCGTGGCCGGCTCGTGCCGCAGCACCTCGAACAGTTGCCGGCCGGGCGACACCGGCCCGCGCGAGGCGGCGTAGGCGACGGCGCGGTAGGTGAGCCCGGTGTCGAGTACGCGCATGTCCAGCCGCGCCGCGAGCGCGTACGCGAGACTTGTTTTGCCGCTGGCGGTAGGACCGTCGATGGAGATCGCGAGTTGCTTGCGCATCGGCGAGGGTGGCCTTCTGTCGAAGCGGGACTGTCTTCACCATAGATCATTCACGCGAGCACGCACGGACACGTTGGACCCGTCGCGGTGATCAGGGGTGGTGAGTTGCTCCTGCCAGCCAGCAGTGGCGATCATCGTCGCCCGCAGCAGGTGCCTGCGGACCACCAGCGACCAGTCCCATTCGGGTTCCGCGATGCCGAGCAGTGTGCCGGCCACCGAACGCAGATACTGAGAGCGGATGCGACGGTGCGCCTCGAATGCGACATGGTTGTCGCCGTCGGCGCAGTAGAAGTAGGGCTGGTCGGCCTCGGCGAAACGCCGCAGCGCGGTGAGATCGGGCAGTCGGATGGCCGACAGCCCGTCGCGGGTGATCATTTCCGCCAGTTGTGATCCATTTACCGGCAGGATATGCCAGTGGGCGTGGGTGATACACCCGGACGGCGTTGTCGTGGAAGATCCATGCTCCATGATGGCCATCTGGCCGAAAGTGGCGACATAGCGCGTCCGCAACCGCCCGACGACGTCCCGGACCTGACCGATCAGCCCGGCGTCAAAGTGACCGAAGCTGAGATGGTGGCGCTCCGGCAACAGGAGCAGATGCCCCACGACCAGCGGGGAAAGGTCAGCGACGAGCCGCAGCCCCGACAGGGACGCGATCGTCCGACTCGGCGGATCTCCCCGGTATACGGCGGCGAAGCTGCCGCCACCGCCCGGACGGAACTCGTCGCACAGCTCGTCACCATCACACGCCGACAACCGGGCCATACCGACCTCCACGCTGGATGGTGAAGCGTAGACGTTCACGGTATCAGAGACTCGACAGACGTCACTGCCGACAGATTGATCGACACTGTGGAGGTGGCATTACGACTTACCGTTGAGGCATGCGGCCGCTCACGGCAAAGTTCCTTGATCGCACCATCATGCTGACCGCAACTTGCGTACTGGTTGCGGAGCAGTATTCGGTGCCGTCGGCGATGTTCTGGGACGGATTCGCGGGCGGTCGCGGCCACATCGTCGGCGTCGCCGTGACAGCCATCGCGACGTTCGGCGCGCTCACACCGGCCCAGCTGTGGGCGGAGCGGTCCCAGGTGGCCCGCCGCACCGCCGTACGACAGCAGGTCTTGCACCACCTCGGCCGGCTGCTGACGATAGCCGCCAGGACGGCGCCGCCGCTGCCCGCAGCCGATCTCGGCCTGCACGTGTGGCGGGTCTCCTGGTCGCTACGCCGCCCCCACCGCCGGCTGGTCCGGGTGGGCACGTACCGGCTGGGCAGCACACCGACCACCCGGGCGTTCGCGCCAGGGTGCGGCGTCGGAGTCGTCGGGCTCTGCTGGAAACGCAACGAGGAGGTCGCCGTCAACGTCGAGGCTCTCGCCGCGGAGCTGCCGACACAGGCCGCGTACGAGGCGTACGAGGCGTCGCACGGCGGCGATGCGGTCATGAATCTGAGCTGGCTGGACTTCCTCCGGGTCCGCCACCGGGGCGCCGTGTTCGCCAGCCCGATCCGTGACGGCGAGGGCGAGTTCGTCGGCTGCGTCAGCGTGGACAGCAGCCGTGGCTTCGCCACCCTCGTCGGCGACGACCTGTGGCACGAGATCAACTCGCTCTGCGTCCTGCTCGGCGACGACGGCCTGGCCCACGTCTGACCCGGCACGCTGCTGATCCGGCCCAGGCGCAGGTGCGCCGCTCAGCGCAGCAGCGGACCGGGCCGGCCGAGCGCTTCGGCCGTCGCGGCCGCCCAGGTCTGCGGATCGCAGTTCGGCAGAATCTGTCGGATGCCGCCGGCCGGGTCCTCGACGTCGCCGAACCAGCGCGGAATCACATGAATGTGCAGGTGGTCGACGCTGCGCCCGGCCGCGCGACCCTCGTTGACCCCGATCGTGTACCCATCCGGCCGCAGCCTCCCGGTCAGATCGTTGCGCACCATCAAGATCAGCTCGTACGTGTCCTGCAGCTCCTGCGGGGTGAGGTCGAAGAACGACTCGACGTGGCGCTTCGGCACGATCTCGGTGTGCCCTTCCGCCGCCGGGAAGTTGTCCAGCCGGGCGAAACAGGTCGCGTTCTCGTGCGAGATGCGGTTGAGCTGCCCATCATCGCGCCGGCAGAACAGGCAGTCGGCCGGCACGTCCTCGTGAAGATCCATCTTGCCGCCTTCCGTTCGCCCTACCTTCCACCGCCGACCGCAGCCTACGTGCGCCCTCCTGGCTTTCACCCATCCCATCACAACCTCCGTCGAATTCACCATTGTCGCGGCCTGCGTTTCCCTCCCCGATAAGGCAGAATCTGTCGCGTACGCCGGGGTCTGTCTCCACTGTGACGTGGCGATCCGGCGAGCGGCCCGACCAGGTGTTTCATTTTGAAACATTGGCTCGGGTGGTGATTTGTCGCGTGAGAGAGAGGTGAAGCGATGCCGGTCACCGGACCGACTGTGGTGCGCCGCCAGCTGGGGCGGCGGCTGCGCCGGCTACGGCAGGAGGCGGCCCGCACCGAGCAGGAGGTGGAGCGGGCGAAGGTCTGCTCGCGTACGACGTTGTGGCGCATCGAGAACGGCAAGTTCCCGGTCAAGATGAACACGGTACGGGGTCTGTGCTGGTTCTACGGTGCCGACCCGGAGACGACGGATGCGCTGACCCGGCTCGCCGGGGCGTGTGACGAGCAGGGTTGGTGGGAGTCGCACGGCGACGCCGTACCAGATTGGTTCCGCTTGTACCTAGGCCTCGAAGCCGCCGCCACCGAGATCCAGCTATACGATCCGGAGCTGATCCACGGTCTACTCCAGACGCCTGACTACATGCGCGCCGTGTTCCGAGCCGCCAACCGGCAGGCATCCGAGCAGCAGATCGAGCGCCTGGTGTCGCTGCGACTGGACCGGCAGATCTCCTACTACGACCGAGATGAGCCGGCCCGGATCGTCGCGGTCCTCGGAGCCGGCGCCCTCGCCCGTGAGGTGGGCGGCCCGGCGGTGATGGCCGAGCAGCGCGCCCACCTGGCCAACGTCGGTCGACGGGTGCGGGTGGAGATCCGGGTTCTCCCCTGGTCCGCCGGTGCCCACGCCGCCATGGTCAGCCCGTTCATTCTGCTCGACTTCGCCGACCCGGACGACCCCGACATCGCCTACGTCGAGTCCCATGTGGGTGCTCGTTACCTGGAGCGTCCCGAAGAGTTAGCGGAGTACCGTCGGATTTTCCGAGAGGTCCGCGAGCAGTCGATCCCGATCGAGGAGCACCTGCGATGAAGCCCGACACCCCCTGGTTCACCTCCAGCCGCAGCGGCGGCAACGGCGGAGCGTGCGTCGAGGCCCGCCGTTACGCCGGCCGAGCCGAGGTACGCGACAGCAAGGACCGCACCGGCCCCACCCTGACCTTCAGCACCGCCCAGTGGGGCACCTTCACCACCGCCCTGCAGACCTGCGCCCTCCCCCACTGACAACCCAACCCACGGCGGTGGGGGCTGCCTCGGTACACGAGGCAGCCCCCACCGCCCTGCCGACCTGGAGCGGTATCCCGACTGGCCTCAATGAAGGGCAGCTCCCGAGAGAGCTGCGACCCCTTCACCATGACCCGGCCGGCGAGTCGGCTCTGGTGAAGCCTCAATGAAGGGCAGCTCCCGAGAGAGCTGCGACTGGGTGGCCCACACGAACCAGGAGCGGATGGCGCCGTGGCCTCAATGAAGGGCAGCTCCCGAGAGAGCTGCGACCCGGCATCCGCCAGCACCCCGCCCTCCAGCGGCCAGCCTCCATGAAGGGCAGCTCCCGAGAGAGCTGCGACCCGCCCACCACGTCACAGAGGTTCACAACGCGTTCGGCAAGCCTCAATGAAGGGCAGCTCCCGAGAGAGCTGCGACCTCGTCCTCGGTCGGCATCACGGGCGGCCCCCTTCCGCCTCAATGAAGGGCAGCTCCCGAGAGAGCTGCGACTCGTTCCCGGAGGGCTGGAGAATCCGAGAGGCGGCGCCTCAATGAAGGGCAGCTCCCGAGAGAGCTGCGACTTCGCGTCGCCACATTCGCGCCTACCGCCGATGGTGAGAGCCTCAATGAAGGGCAGCTCCCGAGAGAGCTGCGACCCCTGCCGGTACCGGCGGACCGCGGCGGCATATGCCTCAATGAAGGGCAGCTCCCGAGAGAGCTGCGACCTTCCGCCCGGCAACCAGGTCTCGGATGCGCCAGTGCGCCTCAATGAAGGGCAGCTCCCGAGAGAGCTGCGACCGGCTGTCCGACCGATTGCGCCGCCGCAGAATGTGTGGCCTCAATGAAGGGCAGCTCCCGAGAGAGCTGCGACCCGTACGGTCAAGAGCTGTTCATCCGGCGCGGTATCGAGCCTCAATGAAGGGCAGCTCCCGAGAGAGCTGCGACTGGACATCATGTCCCGGTGACCTCCCGGCCTTACCGCCTCAATGAAGGGCAGCTCCCGAGAGAGCTGCGACGTGTCGAATGTGGGCACCAGGCCGGGAGAACCCCCGAAGCCTCAATGAAGGGCAGCTCCCGAGAGAGCTGCGACGAAGAAGATATCCGGGATCGTGATCTGCATCGGGCCTCAATGAAGGGCAGCTCCCGAGAGAGCTGCGACTGTGAGCCAAATGAGCAATCTCGCAATCGACATCATGGCGCCTCAATGAAGGGCAGCTCCCGAGAGAGCTGCGACTACCACGCGCCGAAGCGCACAGAATCCGGAGAGTGAAGCCTCAATGAAGGGCAGCTCCCGAGAGAGCTGCGACCAAATCCAGTTTCATCCTTCACTTTGCTCGGGCCTATGCCTCAATGAAGGGCAGCTCCCGAGAGAGCTGCGACCCCGTAGGCGCGGCCATCGTCACGGCCGGACTCGACCACGCCTCAATGAAGGGCAGCTCCCGAGAGAGCTGCGACCCCGCTGTGACCTGCGGTGGAAACAAACTTCGCGAGGCCTCAATGAAGGGCAGCTCCCGAGAGAGCTGCGACCGGCTCGGGCTCGGGCGGCGAGGGTGCGCCAGCGGCCGATGCCTCAATGAAGGGCAGCTCCCGAGAGAGCTGCGACTAGGGCGCATGCCGGCACGCTCGGCCAGCTCGCGTTGAGCCTCAATGAAGGGCAGCTCCCGAGAGAGCTGCGACCCGTAGGTCCACAGCGACACCCCACCGCTGCCGGCGGTGCCTCAATGAAGGGCAGCTCCCGAGAGAGCTGCGACGACGCCGAGATGTTCGGCTGGGTTGCCAGCAGCAGGCCTCAATGAAGGGCAGCTCCCGAGAGAGCTGCGACTAGGTTGAGCATTCCGGCGCCGTCGACTGTGGCAGCCTCAATGAAGGGCAGCTCCCGAGAGAGCTGCGACTGGGTCCGAATCTTACCCCTCCCGACCTGCGGTGGAGCGAGGGGTCCGCGAAGGGTCCGTCGACGGAGGGCCTCGCGACGCCCCGACAGCCGCTTTTATCCACTATAGAATGGCATCTGAACAGGTAAAACAGCTCCGCGAAGGGTCCGCGCTCACGGCCGTCACGACGGACCCTTCGCGGCGGGTGACGGGCGGGGCTACAGAATCGCGGGGCCGTGGCCGGTGATCGGCCGACCCTGGCCGATCACGTCGAGGGATCGGCTGGCGCGCTCTCGCAGCGTACCCAGGTCGCAGAACAGGATCGAATCCGTACCCTGGTTGATCATGTCGGTCAGCTCGGCCCGTAGCCGCAGGATCTTCGCCGGACGGGCATCCACGACAAACACGCTGTACTGGACGCGGTCGCCGTACGATTCGAGCTTCTTGGCCACCCGCGTGCGGCGGACGTCGTCGGAAACGTCGTAGGCGATCAAATAACGCCGTACGTCGTCCAGGCTCATCGGATCTTGATCCCCTCGTATCGGGGCTGCGTCCCGTCGATCACGCCGAGCACCAGGCGCGCCTGGATCTCCATCGCGCGCCGCCAGCTCACCTCGTAGCCGAAGATCGGGTGGCGGAACGTGCCGGTAACCCGGCGTTCGTAACCGGCGATGAGCGCTTTCCGTCCGTTCGCGCTGATCCGGGTGGTGCCGAGCACCGTTGTGAAGTCCCGGACGCGGAGCTCGCCGTTGTTGAACGCGGTGATGACGACCGAGTCGGCGACGGCTGCCCGGAACTCCTCGACCAGGTCGAGAGCCAACGCCGGCTTGTTGCGGCCGGAGCTGTGCAGGAAGCCAGCGTGCGGGTCGAGCCCGCAGGCGACGACGGCCCGTAGGATGTCGGCGGTCAGCAGCCCGTAGCAGAGGTTCAACGCGGCGTTGATCGGATCGCGGGCTGGGCGTCGGGTCCGTACGGAGAAGGTCAGCTGCTCGGCCTCGACGACCTTCGGCCGGAACATAGTGAGGAACTGGGCGAAGTAACTGGCGGCGGCCTCACCTTCGATGCCGAACAGGTCCGTCAACGACAGCGCGTCGAGGGCTGCGCGTTGTAGCTCGCGCAGCCGGGTCACCGTGTCCGGGGCGTTGCCGTGCCGGCGCAGCAACGTCGCCTGGTTGGCGATCTTCGCGGTGACGAACTGTCGGGCCAGGTCGATGCGCCCGTTGTGGGAGGCGACGTGCTGCAGCAGCCGCGGGCCGCCGTTGGGCCCCTGCGCCGGCCGCGCCCAGCCGGTAACCCGGCCGGTGCTGGTGCACCACACCACGGACAGGCTGCGCCACAGCACCTCCCTGATCAGGCCGCTGGACAGGTCGACGTTGCCGTGCACCACCAGGCCCTGCACGCGTTCGATCGGAAACGACCCAAGCTTCTCGCCGCTCTTGCTGACCTCGATCCGGCCTCGCTCGACGTACGCACGCGACCCCGGCGTGGTCAGGTGCAGGACCTGGGTGTCCGGGTCGGCGACGACGATCCGGCGGGTCACCGGCGCGAGCGGGCGTTCGTCGGGCAGGCAGACGCTGATGTGTGAGCAGCGGGAGCAGCGTCGGTCGTTCTCCAGCGGCGGCGGGGCCTGCTCGGCGTCCAGCGTACGCGCGGTTGCCGCCACCATCTCCCGGGCGGCCGCCACATCGGCCGGCGACAGGGTGATGTCGACCCGTACCCGGTGGTTGGTGAAGTAGACCGCCTGCCCGGCCACCGGGTAACCCATGTCTGCCAGCGCCCGAGCCTGGAGGGCGACCTGGATCCGCATCGGTTCGGTGACTTCCGGCCGGCGGCGCACCGGGGTGGCCTTGTGTTCGACGACGGTCATCGCGGCGTCGTCGTCGAGCTCGACGGTGTCGCAGCGGCCGTACACCCCGAGGTCGTGACTGACCACGTCGACGGCCCGGTAGCGCCGGGACCGCGACCCGGTCGGGTCGTCGGCCGGGGTGTGGGCCTGGACGCCGACCTGCACCTGATGGGTGTCGGTCGACTCGCCGGCTGCTTCCAGCCAGGCCCGGCGTGGGCAGAACGCCTGGTGCGCCACCAGGCTGATCGGAAGCAGTTCCGGCGTCGTCATCGTCATCGTCTCGCGACGAGTGGCTTGTCGATCTTGATCGGCTCGCCGCGCATGGCACGGCGTTCGGGGGCGCTGTCGCTGCCGAACCGCTGCACCGGGAAGCGGATGACAGCGGTGACGCCCCGGGCGGCCAACCATCCTCGGGCGGGCTCGCCATCGACCGGTTTACTCTCCGATGGCATGCCGGGCGCCTTCGGCGACAGTCCGGCCGCCGCGAACCGGGCCAGCTGCCCGCTGGCGAGGACCGTCCGGTGCCGGGCCGTGCGCCACCGCCCGGTCCACACGGGTACGCAGAACCAGCCGCCCGTTGCCCGTCCGAGGTGGCCGGTGGTGGTGGCGGTCGCGTTGACCCGCTGTGCGATCGGAAACTGCGAGATGCCCCAGAGCGCGCACCAGGCCACCGCGTTGTCGGTCGGGCTGGGGGCGGCGAAGCCGGTCGGCGTACGGCTGTCGGGTTTGTCTTTGGCGATCTCGTCGCGGACCCGGCGGCCAGCCAGCCCGTCGGCGACCTCTTCGGCGGTACGGGCGGCGACCGCTGCGGCGAGGGGCCGGAGTCGGTTGCCGACGAACTCGGAGCCCTGGTTGCGGGGCTGCATTTCCAGCCGGCTGGCACCGTCGTCCTGCAGCCGGTCGCCTTTGCCGTTGCGGCTCCAGTAGGCCGGTTCGCCGAGTGCGGCGATCAGCTGCAGGTCGAGCATCGCCCGTGCGTCGGTGAGCTGGTCGAGCACCTGATGCCGGCGGTGCTGCAGGTCACGCCAGCCGTCCCCGGTGGTGATGACGCTGATCCGAGGGCTCATCAGGGCTCGCTGTTCGCCGGCGCGCAGCTGCCGGCTGGGCCAGGCGTCCGGGTCGTCGTGGCGGGCGGCGTGCCGGCGGACGATCTCGCCGATCGCCTCCAGGCTGGCCTCCGGTGCGCTGAGCACCGGGCGAGAGTTCATGCCGGGCGTCCAGGAGAGCCGGACGTCGTCGAGGCCGGCGTCCTCGGCGATGGCGGCGAACCCGTACAGCGTCATGTGCGACAACATCGTGTACGGGTCGGCGTGTGACAGTACGAAGTCGGTCATGATCCCTCCGCGGAGACCTGCCCGTCGGCGGCACGGAGCAGCGCTTCCAGGTAGGCGCAGCCCCACACCCCCCAACGGCGATGGGTGCGTTCGATCAGTTCGTCCCACCGGCCCTCGTCGAACAGGTCCTCGGCGGTAGCGTCGACAGCGCCGACGAGCTGCCCGGCGGTGTGCGGGAAGCCGTGCCGGCCGTGTCCGTGGCTGGTGCCGACCAGCCGGACGATCAGCTCCCGACTTGCATCGTCCTGTGTCGACAGCTGCAGCCATGCTCGGACCACGGAGAGCTGTTCGTGGCGCCATCCGGTCGGCAGTCCTGATTCCTTCAGCAGCTTCCGGTCCCGTCGCGCGTCCCGTAGCGGCTCGGCCGGGTCGGCGTTGAGCCGCCTTTGGAAGCGTTCATCCGATTTGCCGTCGTCGTGGTGCAGGCCGGCCAGCCTCAGCACCGCCACCAGCTCGGCGGGAAGGCCGAGCCGGTCGGCGACTGTTTCGGCGCGGTCGGCGACGGCGTCGGCGTGCCGATGCAACAGCACCCTGCGACGGCGCGGGGTCCAGCTCTGGCGCAACTCGTCGTCATCGGTGGCCTTCCGCAGGTCGACGACGATGAGTCGGGCAAGTTCCGGCTTGCCGTCGTCGGATTCCTGCCAGTGCGGAATCACCTCGGCCCCGGCCCGTTCGGTCTCCGGCCGATCGAGCAGGGCCGCCGCCGCGACCACCATCGGCTGCGGTGTCAGCTTGTCGCGGTGTACCCGCAGCAGCTGGGCGATCTCCGTCGGTTCCAGTTCGGCGGCACCTGGAGTGTCCGGGTCGTCCTGGTCGACGACGGTGGCGGCGACGGCGTCGAGGAACCGGCGGTGCCCGGCGGTGTCCCCTTCGATCCGGAGTACCACCTCGCCGGCTTTCGGCTCGCCGAGGGCGTCGAGCACGTCGTCGACCCGTTCGGTGCCGGCCGGGTCGACGACCTTGGAGGTGAACAGCGCAGTGGTGTCGTCGAGGACGAGTATGTCGCCGGGGCGAATCCGGTCGTCGACGGTCAGCGGGCGCGGCGCGGGATCCGTGGGTCGGACCAGCATCGGTACGGGCACCGGGTCCGGACCGGCCTTGGCCGCTGCCTCCGCCAGTTCCTTCAGCCGGTCCCAGATCCTGGTCGCCAGCCTGATCGACACCGGGAAGACCTCGTGCGGGCGGGGCGGCAGCGCCTCGATCAGCTTGACGGCGTCGGCGGTGTCGGCCGGCAGCGCCCGCCGGACGACGATGCCGAACTCGTGGTCGGCTGCGTCGAGGTCGTCGGAGAGCCACAGGTCGAGGTCGTCCTGCGCGGCGGCAGCGAGGTCGTCGCTGGTCCGAGCAAGGTGCCACGCTTGCGCCAGCTCCAGCCGTTGCAGCAGGTCCCGCCGCAGCGCCGGGGCCGGCGGCCGGGGGTCGCGCAGCGCCCACGGGGCGAGGCCCGCCGGGTCTACGGCCCGCCCGGCCAGCCAGGCGAGCGCCGCCGACAGGTCGTCCCGCTGGTACGGCCCGTACTGGGCCGCGTCGGGCAACTCGTCGGCCGGCACCAGCACGCTGATCTCGGTGACGGGACGGACGCCGAGCCGGTTGACCCGGCCGGCTCGCTGGGCGAGCGCCCCACCGGGTGCCAGCTCGGTCACGGCCGCCGCCAGATCCAGGTCTACACCGACTTCGAGACTCTGGGTGCTGACCAGGACGTCGACCTTCGGATCGCCGCCGAGGCTGAGCAGGTTCGACGCGGGCGGCCGCAACCGGTCCACGTCGTACGGCCGCAGCCGGCCGCAGATCAACTCGACGGTCAGGTCCCGGGCGCGCAGTTCGGCGGCGACGGCGGCGGCGACCGCGACGGTGTTGACGAAACAGCCGACTGTCGTGCCGTACGCGTCACCCGACCGTACTGCCTCACGTAGCCGTACCGCCTCGTCGGCCAGCGCCGCGACGCCCGCCTTGAAGGCCGGGCCGCTGCGTGGGATCGGCCAGGCCGGGATCGGCCGCAGGGTCACCGGCTTCGGGCTGGTCAGCCGCTGCCGCAGCGGCGCGTCCACGGCCAGGTCGTCGGTTTCGACGCCGACGGCCACCCCGGCGTCGGCGTGCGGCGTGGCGGTGGTCTCGACGACCTGCAGCACCGGTACGCCGAGTGGTTCGTCGGTGACGGCGGCCAGTTCGGCGACCCGCCGGGCGGTGGTCACCAACTGCCGGGACAGGTGTGCCTCGTCGACGACGGCGACCGTGTCGTATGCGAGCAGCCCGGCTTCCCGTGGCCGGGCCTGTGCCCGCGATCCGTAGCCGGCGAGCAGCAGCCGTGACCCCCACATGTCGGGGGTGGCACAGAGCACCGCCGCACCGACCGGTTCGTCCAGCCAGGACCGCGACGGTGGCGCGCCGCCGCGCAGCAACGCCACCGTCAGCGGGCTCGCCGCCGGGTCACCGCCCCGCCCGCCGCGCCCGGTGGCCCCGGTACGCAGCGAGTCGAGCGCGGCGGCGACCCGGGCCAGCACGGTCCGGCTGTCGCCTCGGGCGGCCGCCAGCAGCCCGGCGATCGCCGTCGCGTGTTGGTGCTGGTCGTCGACGAGTGCCCGGCGGTCGACGACCAGCGCGAGCCGGCGCGGTACCCGTACCGGGTGGCCGGCGGCCATCATCGCCACCGCGAACACGTGCACGTCGATGACGCTGGTCTTGCCGGCCCCGGTCGGCGCGACCAGCTGGTCCGGCCAGCGGCCGGTGGCCAGCAGGTGGTCGAGCAGCCGCTCCTGCCAGCGGAACGGCTGCTGTCCGGTGCGGACGGCGGCGAAGAAGGCGCCGAAGTCGGCGCGCTCGACGCTCACCGGGCCAGCCGGCGGGCGATGGACTCCGGCAGGTCCCGGGGCACCAGCAGGCCGCCGCCGAGGTGCCGGCTCTGCCCAATGGCGGCGATCGTCCGAGGCCCGGTGAGGTTGCCCAGGTTGAGCACCGCCCGGTACGGCTGGATCAGCGTGTCACTGTGGACCTTGTGCACGTACCGGCCGACGTCGCCGTCCATCACCCGTACCGCTGATTCGACCCGGACCCCGCGCGCGGACGCCGCCCGCGCCAACGCCTGGTAGCGGGCCTCGCCCCGCTCCGGCACCTTCTCGAACTCGTCGCGCCACACCAAAGCGACCGACAACGCTGCGGCGTCGGCGAGGGACCAGTCGCGGACGCGGACGCGCGGCGGCCGGCTGTCGGGTACGGCGACCGGGTCGGTCTGCCACCACCGCTGGGTGCCGGCGGCCGGCTCGGGCCAGAACTCGTCGGCCGCGACCTCGACCGGCGGTTTGACACCGAACGGGCCGGCGGAGACCTTGACCTGCCGCAGGTGGTGCGCGGCCATCCGGATCAGGGTCAGGTCGATGTCGTCGGCGTCGCGGGGCAGCAGCAGCGCCATCGCGCTGCCGTCGACGTGCGGCGCGTCCGGGCCGAGGAACTGGATGGCGCACCGGTTCGCCGGCTGCGGCACGTTGTCGCCGTACGCGCCGGTGAGGATCGCGGGCGCGCCGTCGCCGACGAGCGAGACCAACGCCCGGTGTACGGCGACCGCGTACCGCACCCGCAGCTGTGGCGGGACCGGCCCGGCCATACCGAACAGCAGCACCGACGTCCATGGTGTCGGTGGGGGCGGCTCCTCCGCGCGGGCGTACCGGCCGAGTTCGACGCCGGCGGTCACGATCGGCGGCGCGACCGTCTTCTCGCTGGAGCGGTGCGCGTCGGACTTGAGCGGCGGCACGGCCGTCGACTCCCGGTGCGCCGCTTCCAGAGCGTCGGACCGGCCGGCGACGGCTACCGCCAGGTCGAGGCCGTCGCCGGTGAACAGGTCGGCGTCGGGGTCGAGGCGGTGCGTCGGATCGGCCTCGGCGACGACGAGCCGCACCGGTGACTCGGTCGTGCCGAGGTAGGGCACCTCGGGGCAGAGCGCGGTCAGCGCGGCGGCGACCGGCTCCGGCGGCGGCTGCTCCCACGTCCATGCGTACCGTCCGGTCACCGCGACACCGGTCACCGCCGGCTTGCCGACCAGCTTGTCCGACAGCGGGCCGCGGCCTTCCTTGACGATCAAACCCTCCTGCCGGTACGCCGTCGCGCCACCGCCGTTGGGCAGCGTCTGTGGCACGGCGATGCCGTCCGGCGGGTTGGCCTCCAGCCAGCGCAGCGCCTCCCGGTCGATGTCGCAGGGCTGCAGGCTGTCGCCGTCGGGGACCGCCCGCACGCCTTGGGCGGCAGCGCAGAGCAGGGCGGCGTGCAGCCGGGCCGGCGACGGCAGCGGGTCGAGCTCACCGCTGCCGACGTGCCCCTTGTAGACGCCGAGGACCGGTTCGGCGACGATCGCGAAGCTCACTGGTCGTCACCCGTTTCGAGCGCGCCGGAGACGATGTCCGGGTTGCCGTCGACCCGCATCGCCAGCCCTGACCAGGTGATGTCGGCGACCTTCTCGGCGTGTGCGAGGGCTTCGCCGAGCAGCAGGTCGGCGGCGTCGATGCTCAGCGGCTCGACGTCGGCGAACGATCCGCCGCGCTGGTCGAGCCGGACCTTCGGCTGCTCGGCTTCGACCAGGTCGCAGTTGGCCCGCAGGCACAGTTCGGCGTCGGAGCGGGCGAGGGCGTTGAGCGCCAACGCGGCCAGCAGTGCCCGGCAGGCGGCGTCGCCGTCGACGCCGGCGCCGAAGCGCATCTGCCGCAGCGTCGCGAAGGACAACACATGCGTACGGATGATGGTGTCGCAGGCGACGCCGGCCAGCTGGTCCAACGTCGGCGGGATGCCGCCGAGGCCGAGCGCGGACGCCGACTCCGCGGTGCCGGCCTTGATCGCATTGGCCGCCTTGAGGATCTTGCTATGCGTGGCTGGGCTCAACTCGGCCTGCTGCCGGTTCGCTGTCTCGGTCATCGTCTTCTTGTCGAGGTTGATCTGCATGCCGACCGGGTCGACCCGCGCTCCGCCGCGCAGCGCGGGCCGTGGTGCGCTCAACAAGCCGGTCTCGTCCCGGCTTGCCGCGACGAAACCGACGATCTCCCCGACCAGTGCGCTGCGCCAGCGGCCCTGCCGGCTGCGCCGGCTCGAATCCCAGCCGCCGAGGACCAGGGTCACCGGGCTGGTTTCCAGTAGCGCCCGCGCGTTCGCCGGGCTCGCGTCCCGCACCGCCCGGTACTCGGGAGTCTGCGTGGTCGGCACCCCGTCGATCGTCCCGGCGCGGATGTGACCGTCGAAGACCCGGTGCGGCAGCGTCAGGTCGTAGTAGCGCTCGACCGCGCCGTCTCGCTCGTAGGTGACCTGCACGTGCGGCACCCGCGACAGCAGCGAATGTCCGTCCTCGATGGCCTGAGCGAGGGCCTGCTCGGCCCGGTTGAGCTGGGATTGCTTGCTATCGATGATCGCGGCGTACCGGCTCTCGTCGCCAAGGAACCGCTGCTCGTACGCGTACACCGACCCCTTCCCGCGCTCGGGGGCGAACTTGGCCGGGGCGACCGACGTGTGCCGGCCACCGGCCGGCTCCAAGGTGGTCGTCGACGTCAGGCAACTCGACCCGCCCGGCGACCCGGCGGCCAGCAACACATCAAGATCCAATGAACGCACTCAGAATTCCTTTCGCATTTGCATCGGCGCGGGGGCAGCACTCACCGAGGACGGAAGTACTGAAGCGCCGATAGGGGATTGCTTGGCGGGCGACACCCTATCGTCCGGTGGCGACATTCTTTGGCTGGGTGCGGGCGAGGACGTCTTCGGCGGTCAGTGGGCTGGCCGGGTGGTGGCTGAGGCAGAGCGGCGTACGGGCCTTGCGGAACGGCTGCCCCTCGACCGCGACGTAGAACTGTCCGCTGGTCAGCCGGGAGATGTCCGGCACGTCGCCGCCCTTGAAGCGGGCCATCTCACGGGCCGCCTCGATGTGTACCGGCGCGTTGAGCAGCCCGAAGAACTGCGTCGCCGCGTTGCCGGGGATCTGACTGTGCAGGCCCTTCGGCGCCTGGGTGGCGAAGACCAGGCCGAGCCCGTACTTACGGGCCTGGGAGGCGAGCATCAACGTACTGCGGGTGCAGGGTGTGATCGGCCCGGAGGGCGCGAGGGTCTGCGCCTCGTCCATCACCAGCAGCCCGCCCAGCGGCCGGTCCCCCGCCGGGTTCCGCTTGATCCAACCGAAGAGGGCCAGTTGCAGCTGATTCACGAACCCCTGCCGCTTCTCCTCCCCCGGCAGTCCGACGAAGCTGATCACCGAGACGCGGGCGCGTTTACCCGGGGCCGGGGTCAGCAGCGTGCCCGGGTCGGCCGACTCGCCCGTACCGCCGAACAGCGGGTCGTTGATCCGCGCCGCTTCCAGGTTTTCGGCCAGGTCGGCGGCGATCGCCGCCGCTCCGGCCAGCTCGCTCACCCCGTCGGGCAGATCGCGGAGCAGGGCGATCAGCCCGGCCAGGGTGGCCGTGTCGCTGTGCCGGCCGTAGTGGCGTAACGCCTGCCGCAGGACGGCCTGGCCGCGCATCGCCTTCGCGGTGGTGGCGGCCACCTTGGCGCGTGGGGCCAACGCGTCGACCGCGCTGTCCACCGCCTGGGTGAACTCGTCCGGATCGTCGCGTACGCCGGAGAAGTCCGGCAGCGGCTGGAACGTCAACGGCCGGCCGCCCTCCCGTCCGGGCGTCCACACCACGACGTCGGTCGCGGCGAGGTAGTCGGCGGCGGCCCGCGCGTCGCCGTCGCCCCATGCCGTCGGCGGCTGCGGCCACGGGTCACCGAGCCGGGCCAGGTCGTTGTTGGGGTCCAGCACGATCGCGGACACGCCGAGCAGCGCGCACTCCTCGACCAGTCGCCGGATCAGGACGGTCTTGCCGGATCCGGAGCCGGCGAAGATCGCGACGTGTTTGCGCAGCGCTGCCAGCTCCACCCGTACCGGATCGCCGTTGTCGAACTCGGTGCCGACCCGCAGGTACGGTCCGGGGCCGTCGGCGGCGGCCGACTCGCGACCGGGTCGGTCGGGTGCGGCCGGTTCGCGGGAGACGTCGACGAGCGCGGCCGACAACAACACGGTACGCGAGGCGGGACGCCGGTCGGCCAGCCAGGCCTGCAGTCCGTCCGGTTCCTCGGCGAGCAGTGTCCGCAGCGCGACCAGGCTGCGCAGGTCGTCGTCAGTGACCGGCAGTGTCCGCCCGCCGGCGGCGACGAAATCGTCCGCCGCCTTGCGCACGGCAGGAGTTTGCGGCCACTCGTCGTTGCGCAGGATGAACAGTCGCCGGTCGGCGACGCCGTGGGACAGCCCGGCGGCCACGCAGGCGTTGCGCAGCCGGGCCAGCTCGGCGTTGTAGTGCTGCGCGGCGATGGCCCGGAACGCCCAGTGCGCCTCGTCGCCGGTCGTGTCGTCGAGGGTGCGGCGCAGCCTGGCGTGCAGGGCTGGCCGGCGGGCCGGGATCGTGTCCTGGTCGAAGTCGGTGTCCGCGCTTTCCCACGTCCACGCGCGCAGCCCGGCGGCGAGCAGCTGCGGCACCTGGGTGTCCTCGTTGGCCGGGTCGAGCAGCCCGGCTACCTGGGCCGCAGCGCGCAGTTCGGCGTACCGCTGATCAAGGGTGCCCAACGACGAGCCGGCAGCGGCCGGCGTCGGTGTCCGGATTGACGACGTCTGCGTCGGTGTCGGTGTCGCTTGGGCGGTCGGTGTCGCTTGGGCGGTCGGTGTCGCCTCGGCGGTCGGCTTCTCGGCGGCGGCCGTGGTGAGCGTGGTCATCTCGGTGACCTGGCCGTCGCGGACGCACGCGCGGATGTGTTTCTCGACGTTGATCAGCAGCTGCCGTGGGGTGAAATCGGCGGCGTCGGCGAACGCTTCGGGCCGCACCGGCCAGCTCGGGTACGGCGGCACGAAGCCGACCTCGGCGTAGTGCGCCGCGAGCCGGCGCTCGACCAGTGCCCGGCCGAGGTCGGCGTCGGGGATCGATTCGAGCGGGGCGGTTTCCCGGAACCGGTCCTGGGCGGTGTCGACCGCGTGGCTCTTGATCAACGCCCAGGAGACGGGCAGCAGCGACAGTACGGTCAGCGTCCCCTGGGTCAGTTCCCGCAGCTCCATCAGGCCACTGGCGACCTGGTCGATCGAGACGGCCGCCCGCCAGCCGTCCTCCGCTGCCCCGGTGCTGGGCGGCCCGGAGACGTGGCTGCGGTTGGCGACCTGCGCGATCAGGCCGTCGACCTGGTCGACCGCGATCACCGACGGGCCGGTCAGCGCCAGCAGCCGCGACACGTCGGAGACGATCTCCTGCGGCAGCCGCCGGGCCGGCCGGATGCCCCAGGCGAGGCGTTCACCGGGCTCGGCCTCGTCGCTGGCGAGCAGCCACGAGTTGGCGACGTCCTGTGCTCGCGGGTCGATGCCGGCGAGCAGGGCCAGCGCGCGGGCGGTGTCCCGGCAGCCGATCCCGATCCGGCGGTTCGACCAGCTCAGGGCGGCCACGAACTCGTTGAGCCGGTCCACGGTCATCGGGGCCCGGCCGGTCACCGCCATCCGGGTCACCACGGACAGTTCGAGGCCATCGACGAGCCGGTGCAGGAACATCTGCAGCTGGGTGGTGCCGTCGTCGTCCACCGGCTGGTGCAGGCCGTCGACCATGGACACGGCGACGCTGTGCCAGAAGGCGTTGGCGTCGAGCAGGTTGATCAGGAAGAAGTAGCCGCCGTCGAGCTGGGTCAACTCGCGGACCCGGCTGAGCAGGTGGGTCTTGCCCGCGCCGCGTTGGCCCTGCACGGCGACGCCGATGGGGCTGGTGTCCGGGTTCTTCTTCGCCAGTGCCAGGCCGTCGAGGATGCTCCGGAGCGCGTCGGTGTGCAGCCCGTCGACGTGGGACGCCGCCCGCCGCCAGACGTCGTTCATCGTCGGGGTGTAGCTGAACTGCAGGTGGGTGAGTGCCTTCAGCGCCGCTTCGGTCATGACGCCGCCATGGTGATCATGTGCTTGGGCTGGTCGCCGACCACAACGGCGGCGGCCCGGGTCCGTGGGTCGATGGCCTTCTGGTTGGCTTCCGGCACGAGGGTGACGCCGGGTCGGCGGTGCAGCCGGCGCAGGGCCGCGTCGATGTCGGCCCGGTCGAGGTCGTCGACCAGGTCGCGCAGGTCGGCAAGGTCGACCAGATCGCCGGCCTGGCGGGCGAGTTCGTGGTACGCCGCCCGCACCCGTTCCTCGACGGCCGCCTCGTCCGGCCTGTACCCGGTGCCGGCTACCGGCTCCTCGACCGGCGTTTCGTTGCCGCGCTCCTTGGAGGCGTTCATGAAATCAGCGAGGCTGAGTCCCTGCGCGTTCAGGAAGCGATCCAACCTCAGCAGTACGGCGTAGAGCGCACCGCCCAGGGACCCTGAGCGTGGTGGCGGCGACCCGGCGGCGAACTCGGCGCGGCAGCGCACCCAGCCCGCGTCGCTCAACCGCAGCACGATCCGCCGAGGAGCGCCTTCCACCTCGATCAGTTTCAACCTTTCCAGTTTCTCCCGGGATCTCTTCTCCAGCTTGCAGCCATGCTCCTGGGTCATCTTCACGTTCGACAGTTCGCCGTCCTCGGCGAAGAGGATGAGCAGAGCAGCCGTCTCGACCATGGTCAGCTTCTCGTCCGACATGTTCAAAGGCCTTTCCCGGTGCGTCGACGGTTGGTGAGGAACTGCTGCAGGAGTACGAGCACGTTGTCGATGTCGTCGAGCACCTGCGCGTTGGTGAAGCGGAGTACGGCGTACCCGTTGAGCTGGAGCATCACGTCGCGGTGCCGGTCCTCGGTGAACTTGGCCGGCGTACGGTGGTCGTCTCCGTCGATCTCGACGACGCACCGTTCCCGTTTCCACAGCAGGTCGACCCGGACGGGGTTGACCAGCGGACCGGGCCGGACGGTGTGGTTCCAGGCGCGGCCGGCCGCCCAGGTCCGCCGGGCCAGGGCGGCTTCGAGCGTCACTTCGGCGCGACTGGTCGGGTGCGGCTTGCCGGCGACGCTCGGCGTCCGTCGGGTGCTGACGCGCGGCTGACGGCGCGGGCGGGCCGGCGGTGACGCTGCGACGCGCGGCGGCTCCGTCGCTCGCGGCCGGCTCTCGACGCCGTACGGCGAATCGCTGTCGATCCACACGGTCAGCCGGCCGTGGTCGACCAGCCACTGCGCCGCCTGGGCCAGCGCCAACGTCGCCGCCTCGTCGAGGTGATCGGGCGGCCGCAGCACCAGCGCGCACGCCGGTCGACCGAAGCTGGCCGCGATGACCCGGGCCAGCCCGCGCGCCCGCACCTCGGGCTGGTGCCGGCGGGTGTATGCGGTCGACCCGGTCAGGGCGGCGGCCGCCAGGTCGGCGAGGAACGGGCCGGACTGCGCGGTGGCGGCGGCGTGGGCGACGGCGAGCCTGCGTACGGCGATCGGCGCGGCCCCGGCCGATGTTGTGATCCCTTCGGCTCCCGGCAGCCAGGCGGGGAACAGCTGGCCGGCGGTCGTTTCCATCTCGTCGAGGACGGCGGCGACGGTCGCCTGCTGGCTCGACGACCCGGCGGTACGGTGCACGACGACGGCCGGTGCGTCCGGCGACGTCGCTACCACTCGGTCCCAGTCGCCCATGCGAAGGTGCCTGATCCACACCACCTGACCAGTCGGCATCTGCGAGAGCGAATAGACCAACGACCCGCCTAACGTGAGAAGTCGGCACCCATCCTGGCGAAGCGTTGATCGAATCGGCAATCAGCCGAACGTCGGTGTATCGCCACCGCCCGGCACCCGTCATCAGCTGATCAACGGGTGCCCGAATCAACCCATCGCTCGGATCGATCTTGAGTACGTCGCGGAGTGCCTGCCGGTGTCGTTGCGGGACCGCGATCAGGACGGGGGTGGCCGTGCGCAGCTCTAGCCACCAGTTGACGGCGGCCGCTACCGTTCGAGATGAACCCGTTCCCGACGTTCGGAAGGGACCGTTCGCATGGGGTCGTCGCACTACAGTCGACCACGTTACAAGGTCGGATTCCGGGAGGCCGCAGCCGAGACCGGGGTCCTGGGCTACCTGGGCGGATTTTGCGTCGGCGGCCACTTCTTGATCTTTTTCATGCACTTCACTGATTGGCCTCTGCTGCCGGCCGTCCTCGTGCTGATCGGGTCCGTCCTGGGCGGCTTTCTCATCGGCACGTTCATGGGGATAGAAGCCGACGACGAAGATCACACCCCTTGGAGATCGAGTTCGACGGCGAGCACGGCCACGTCCTGGTCGAGCCTGCCCCCTGCCAGGCCGCAGCTCGTCGACGACGTGCCGTCGCTGCCTTCTGCGTCGTCTCCATCCTCGACGTTCGCCGACGGCGGCGGGTGCGACGGCGGATCAGGCGACTGACGACCTCCCGCCGGCACGGCAGGCTCATGGACTCGTCCCACCACATCCTCTCGCCACCTCCGTCGAATTCACCGTTGTCGCGAACCCCGTCTCCCGCTCCGGTAAGGCAGAATCCATCGCGTACGCCGACTCCGTCCCGAGTGGACGTGGCGATTTCGGCGGCCGACCCGGCACGGTGTTTCATTTTGAAACATTGGCATAGGTGGTGGGTGTGTCAGATGAGAGGAAGGTGAAGCGATGCCGGTCACCGGACCGACTGTGGTGCGCCGTCAGCTGGGGCGGCGGCTGCACCGGCTGCGCGAGGAGGCGGCCCGCACCGAGCAGGAGGTGGAGCGGGCCAAGGTCTGTTCGCGTACGACGTTGTGGCGCATCGAGAACGGCAAGTTCCCGGTCAAGATGAACACCGTTCGCGGTCTCTGCTGGTTCTACGGCGCCGACCCGGAGACGACGGACGCGCTGACCCGACTCGCCGCCGCGTGTGACGAGCAGGGCTGGTGGGAGTCGCACGGCGACGCCGTACCGGATTGGTTTCAGCTGTATGTCGGCCTCGAAGCCGCCGCCACTGAGATCCACAACTACAACCCGGAGTTGGTCCACGGTCTCTTGCAGACCCCGGACTACATGCGGGCGGTGTTCCGTGCCGCCGACCCGCAGGCGTCCGAGCGGCAGGTCGAGCGGCTGGTGTCGCTGCGGCTGGATCGGCAGATCTCCTACTACGACCGAGCCGAGCCGGCCCGGATCGTCGCCGTCCTCGGTGAGGGCGCCCTCGTCCGCGAGGTTGGCGGCCCGGCGGTGATGGCCGAGCAGCGCGCCCACCTGGCCAGCGTCGGTCGACGAGTACGGGTGGAGATTCGAGTCCTACCCTGGTCCGCCGGTGCCCACGCTGCGTTCGCAGGCGCTTTCACCGTCCTGGACTTCGCCGACCCCGACGATCCGGACGTGGTCTACGTCGAGTCCCATATGGGCGCTCGCTACCTGGAACGTCCGGTAGAGCTGGCGGAGTACCGTCGAGTTTTCCGACTGATCCGCCAACAGCCGGTCCCGATCGAGGAGCACCTGCGATGAAGCCCGACACCCCCTGGTTCACCTCCAGCCGCAGCGCCGGCAACGGCGGCGAGTGCGTCGAGGCCCGCCGGTACGCCGGCCGCGCCGAGGTACGCGACAGCAAGGACCGCACCGGCCCCACCTTGACGTTCAGCACTGCCCAGTGGGGCACCTTCACCACCGCCCTGCAGACCGGCGCTCTCCCCCACTGACCCCAAGCCGTGGGGGTGTGGGCCACCGGGTACCCCGGGTAGCCCACACCCCCTGCCTGCACGTCAATCAACGGCAGCTTTCGACCAGGAAGCGTGGACGCTGGTCGGGTAGTACCTGTGGAACCGGCACGGCATCTCCCTATATGCCACCACCCAACATCCGCCCGCCCAGCCAGAATGCCCCTCCCACAGGGCGGGAGTTCATCGCCGTTTCGAAGACCGCCGTCTCCGCCCTCCCTTGATCACTGCAACGAACACACCTACGCACGCAACCGAGCACACTCCCATGGCGACTGCCGCAGACTGACTTTTCTGGTCCACGAAAATCGCGATCGACGCAATTCCAAACATGAAGGCGAGAGCCGGAAAAAAGGTAAGTGCCACGCGACGATGGTGACGCCGATTATGCTCGGCCTCAATACGGCACTCCTCGTCAGTGAGCTCCTTTGCCCACGGCGTACCGAAGGGCCAGTTGGCCATCCAAATAAGGGCAGCCAGTCCCGCAATAATAAATAGCACCGTGACGATGACCACGCCCCCACCCTCTCCCCGATGGCCCCGACATCGCCTACGTCGATTCCCACTTGGCGCTCGCCACCTTGAGCTCTCTCAGTATTTGTCAGTTTGCAGTCGTGTCTTCCGACAGCTCAGCAAGCAGCCGCTCCCAATCGAAGAGCACCATCGACGAGGCCCCTGTTAACCATTGCCTCCGGAGGCGGGAAGCGCGGGGCCCATCTCAAAGCAATCGGCGGCCACAAGGCACGTTGATCGAGGCTCAGGAATTCCGCCCCTCGGCAAGAGCAGCCAAATAGGTTTCGATCTTTTCATGGATCAGTTTCACAAAGGCGGCACCCAGCAGGCGACGTCCTCGAAAGGTGTATACGCGACCGCTGCCCGCATCCACGACAGCAGGTTGAGCCATAGCCGCAAACCCAGAAGTCCCGAGGCGAAAGGATCGCGACATCATTCCGGGTATCTCCTCTCCGATGACAGGCGCCACCAGTATCGGCATCACCAGTACGCCCGACTGGAGGCCGTTCCTCAAGTTCATACTGTCGGCCACCGTCAAGACCTCGAGGGTGAAACCCCGGACATCTTCCTCAGTTGCCACCGCCCTGTCCACCGTAGCAACGAGTACGTGCACTCGACACAGCCATCTCCACTCCGACTTATAGCCGAGCGTGATGGTCTCATCATCGACCTCTTCTTTGAGCACCTCACAGCCGTCGGCAAGCAGCCGCTGCTCAATCAACTCACTGATACGTACCATATGCACACTCCCGACAGCGTAGATGTCTTTGCCGCGACCGACGCCGTCCGCCCAACCAACCGTGGGTGGCTGGCCAAGCAGGGAGCCGTTCGCCATCAGCTCAACTCAGCCGCCGGCTCCGGCAGGTACGCCTCGTACGACTGCTTGATCAGTGAGTTGAACGCGTAGCCCCACAACCGGGTTCCCCGGAAGGTCCACACCCGGCCAGCGGTCACGTCCACCACCGCGGGTTGGGCCATCACCGCGAAGCCGTTGAGGTTCAGCCGGTACGCCTTCTGGGTCAGCGCAGCAGCGGCCGGGTCCACCGCCTCGGCCACCAGGATGGGCAGCACGATCACGCCCGACTGCATGCCGCGCCACTGACCCTTACGCCCCAATCCGAGGTTGACCACATCGTCGACGTACCCGCGCAGGCTCTCCTCGTCGACCCGCTCCACCTTCGCCACTACCGCGAAGCTGTGCATCCTCGTCAATAGTCGAACCTTTGCCCGGTATCCGACGACCACCGGCAACAGACCGATGGCCTCCTCGGTCACCGCACACCCAGCGGCAACGAATCGCCGCCGGACAGCTCCCAAATATTCGTCCGCCGAAATCATGTCAGGCCCTCCCCTTCCCACCTCGCCACTTATCAAGCAATAGAAAATAGGTCGGGGCCCCCACAGACACCCGAAGCAAATAGAGCAAAGACATCAAGATAAAGAAAACACCTAACACTCTACTAAAGATCTGGAAGACTCCGTAGAGCAGCTCCAGTACGCGAGAAACCGGTTTGCCGTACGCGCATTCGTTTTGCCCCGGATCACGGCACGCCTCACGAATAGTGACGACCCTCCCCAGCTCCTTCGGAGTAACGACGGAGCCGCCGACGACCGCCTCGACCGTCCGCCCATTGTCGCGCTCGATCAGGAGCCGGCAGACCCACCAGTACCCCAACCCCTGGTCACTGACAGGGCCTACCCGGCGACACTCTTCGACCTTCACTTGGACCGACTGCTCGATCGGGCCGTACGGACGAACCACGCCGGTGCCCGGGTAGAGAGAAATCACCGTTAAATACAGGAATAAAAACACCGATGCAACAGCAAGAGTCAATATCATGAAAAACAATTGGCGGAGCCGATACAGCACGGGACCATATCTCCGCCAGGCTAGAATCTCGCGTGACCGATAGTCACGCGAGATTCTGTCCGAATTCAACCGACCAGTCAGTCGAAACCCCCTCCCAACAAGCCGCCAACAATCTGCGGCCCTGCGGTTGCCGGGTTGAAGGAGTACCTTCCGCTCCAAAGCTGTACCAGGTCATCCCACGTCGTTGGAGCTACGGCCCCAACAACTCCAGCCCCAAGACCATTCGGTGACACAGTACCTTGTACCATCATACGACCCGTGTCCAAGGCAACCGCTGCATGTCCTCTGAAACCTCCACCAGCTGCGTGCACGTCCGCAGCCCAATGATGGCGACTGCCGGCTATGAACGTGCCGAGGTTGTTGTTCGATGATCCCCCGATCGCCCGGCTCACCGCCGCTGGCGTGCCTTGACGCGCGGCCGTGACCGTACCACGGCCTAATCCGGCGATGGCAGTCCAAGCGCCAGGTAGGAAGCCCCGCACGCCTCCTCCGGCAAGGCCACCGAAGGCACCGCCGAGAGCAGCACCGGCGGCGCCACCCGCAAGTCCCAGGATGGCACCGACGCCTGCGTCTCGAGCGAGACTACCTGCCGAACATCGACTCTTGTGACCACCCGCGCACTTTAGCCCGCCGGTGACGAGCCCAGAGACCGCGCCGCCGAGCGCACCACACAGGAGCGCCCCGCTGCCGCCGGTCACCACCGTGCAGGTGAGCCCGACAGCCACGCCCGCGATCACGCCCACCACATCGGCGTTCTGCACTACGGTATCTACGAGACCCGAGCCGAAGTCCTTGGCTCGTTGACTGTTGCGGCACCAGAAGCTGGCCTGGCATTCGCGATGTTTGCGTTCCGCTTCGACGCGTTCGTCGATCGCCCTGTGAACCGCCTCGCGTCGTTGCTGGCATTCACCGGTGCAGGCAGGCGGCACGTACTTCTTGACGATCTTGGTCGTGCCGTTGGACATGACGTAGCCGCGGTCGCCGGTGTCGTCGCTGTTCTCCGTGTAGTACATGCCGGTCGGATCGGCGTTGTCGACCGGGTTGTTGCCGCCGTACTGGTATGCGTTGTACTGGTCCGGATCGTCGGCGACGAGGACCGGGTCCACGGAGATGAACCGGCCCAACGTCTGGTCGTACTGCCGGGCACCGATGTTGGTCAGACCGGTGGGGTCGATGTCCCCGCCGACGAAACCCTTGTTGTTGGCCCAGGTCGGGCTCGCGCCGCGCGGTACCCCGTACGGGGTCTGTCGACGCACGGATACGGCCTGGGTGCCGGCGTTCACCGCGATCTGCTGCGTGCCCTGATGATCGTTGAACAGCCAGGTCAGGTTGGTAGCCGCCGATCCGCCCGTACGGGAGGCGCAGACGGTGCCGGCGAAGCTGTAGTAGCGGGTGCCGGTGTTGACGCCGCCCTCGCGGCGGATCTCCTGCCCGGGCAGGTAGACAGTGGTGCCGCTGCTGTCGCGGCGGATGATCCTGACCCCGTTGGCGTCGTAGATGTTGGTTTCGATGGTCTGGCCGCCGGCCGAGACCGTGGCCAGCTTGCCCTCGGCGTCCCAGCCCAGGGTCTGACTGTTGGTACCGGTGCCGCAGTTGTTGGCGGCGGTGCCGGTCGGCCGGCAGGTCGTGTTACCGGCCGCGTCGTAGGCGTAGGCGTTGACGACGCCGCTCTGACCTGGTGCCTGGGTGGTCATCGCGGTGACGGCGTGCGGGCGTACCACACCCTGGCCACCCGTCGGCACCGTGTAGCTGCGGGTGGTGTCGCCGCCGGCGGTGTGGCTGGTCTCGGTCAGCCGGGAGCCCGTGGAGTCGAACGTCCAGTCGTGCCAGTACGGGGCCGGACCGCCCAGGTTCGCCACCGTCGGATCGGTCTGGCAGGCCACCCCGGTCTGCGGGGTCCAGGCGCTGGCGAGCCGGCCCAACGGATCCTGCCGGAAGCACTGGGTGTCGGCCTGACCAATCTGCGGCTTCTCCTCGATGGAGGTGATGTTACCGCTGTGGTCGTAGGTGTAGTTGCGGTCGGAGACCGTACCAGCGATGGTCTCCCGCCCCACAGTCGTGCGGGTGATCCGGCGGGTGGCCTCGTCCCGGTAGACGGCGCCCTGGGTCCAGGTGCCGCCGGGCATCTTGTAGATCGCACCGCTGCGTTCGCCGTACGCCGTGTAGGTGCCGGTGGCCATCGTGCCGACGGAACCGGTGATACTGGTGTCCAGCCGGACGGGCATCCCGGTGGTGGCGTCGTAGTCGGTGGTGACTTGCTCGGTGACGAGGCCACCACCTTCCGGATACGAGATGGACGTCGGAGCACCGGTCGCCGGCGCGTATGCGTAGGCGTAGATGTAGGTCCCGCTCAGGCCGGTCTCGCTGCTGGGGATGACGTAGTTGACGCCCTTGGGCTGGTAGCGGTCGTCGAAGCTACGTACCTGCCACCGGTAGGCGTTGCTGCTACCGGCCGGTTCGTAGCGGATCGCCTGGGTGAGCTGGCCCTTGAATCCGCTTTGCCCGGTGTAAAGGGTGTCGTACCTCCACTCGGCGCGCAGTGGCCCGGTTTCGGAATCGTCCCGCAGTTCCTTCTTCCGGCCCAGCGCGTCGTAGCCGTACCACAGCACCTCGCCTCGGGCGTCCGTCGTCTGGACCAGGTCGTTCTCGTCGTTGAAGGTGCTGGTCGTCGCACCTTTGTCGGGGTCCGTCGTGCGCCAGAGGCGGCCCTTGGCATCGTACTCGTTGACCCACCGGTTCCCGGCCGGGTCGAGAGTCCGGACCAGTTGGCCCTTGCGGTTGTAGACGTACTCGGTCTCCTGGTAGGCCCCGTCGACTCCGGCTGTGGTGGTGTGCTGACGTAGCTGGACGACGCGGCCCTCGATGTCGGTCACCGTGGTGGTCGCGGTGCCGCCCTGCGGTGGAGTGACCTTGGTCAGATCGCCCTCGTGATCGGTAACCGTGCGCCACTTCTCGACCAGGTTGGTCACTCCGTCACCGGAAAGAAAGATCGTGTTCGTGGGGCGTGACGCCCGGTCGAATACGGTCTTGGAGACGGCGGGGACGGACCATTCCGGCTCCCACCACAATGTGCCGGACGCGGCCCCGGGTTCGGCGTGTGCCCCGTAGGAAACCGCGGCGCGGCCGAAGCTGTCGTAGATCGTGTCGGTGACCACCCGGTCCCCGGTTCCGTTCACTGCTGGGGTCTGGGTCTGTCGGGGGCGCAGCAACCCGTCGAGGATCTCGTACGAGGTGACGTAGTTTCCGTCTGCGTTGAGCGTCTGTGCCCTGACAGACGGATAGGCGTCCCGGCCCGGGGCGAACGTGTATGTGTACTGGGCCGATGGGGTGGTCGGGTTGGCGGCCTTGGTCCAGCCCAGCCCCCACACCTTGCTGACGCGTCCGAGCGCGTCGTACTCGACGTCCGAGATCGCCCGGTTGTTGGGGTCGATCGCCCTGACCGTGGAGCCCCAGTAGGGGTTGGTGTCGACGGACGACGTCCAGTTGAACGGCGCCGGGCCGGTCGTGGTCACCTTTGTGACCGGGCCGCCGACAGCCGGCGTGTACGCGGTCGTGGTGACGTTGCCTTTGATGTCGGTGGTGCTCACCGGCCGGCCGGTGTGGTCGTAGCCGCCCTGCGACACGACCTGCCAGACGGTGCCGGTACCGGCCACCCAGTCCTTGAGCTGCTCGGTCTTCGTCACCGATCCGAAGGTCGGTGCCGTGTCGACGCTGCCGGCGCCGTCGTAGTAGGTCCGCGCGTCTGAGATCACGTCGTCGACCGTGGACGGGTTCGTGCCGCAGGCCAGCGCGGTGGTGGTGGTCCGCTTCACCGTGGTCGTGAGGTTCTTGACGGTGTTGCGGTTATACTGGTAGGTGATGCACTTTTCATCGCCGGGGACGCTGATGTCGCCGTCGTCCTGCGACCAGTTGACCGTGCCGTACGTGTGATCCAGGTTCTTCCTGCCCCGCGAGGTCCGCCAGCCGCGGCTGCCGTCGACGCCCAGAGCAGTCGCCGTATAGGTGGCCTGGGTCTCGACGAACCGGGCGTCGACGGTGTCACCGTTGATCGTCCGGCTCGCGGTCGGATTCGATCGCCACGGTACGTTGACCGTCTTCGACACCGGTTTGATGTCCACCCCGTTGTAGACGACCTGCTCCCGCACCTGGCCGGCGAACTGGTCCTGGTCGTAGACCGTCTCGGAGCCCAACGAGGCCGGGACCGTCACGCTGCGGGTGCCTCCGCTCGGGCTGGCCTTGTCGCCGTGCATCCCCCGCATGAAGGTGGTGACCGCGAGGGTCCGGGTCGCCGAGTCGTCACCGACCCGGGTCTTGACCTGGGCGTAGCCACGCCATTGGGACCACGTCTTGCGTTCGGGCCGGGTCAGACCGTCGTCGTCGGCGTAGTGCCACGCCGGCGTGCCCACGTACTCGTACCAGGTGTGCTTCGACGGTGCCTGGTGTCCGTCAGTGAGTTGCACGTCGTCCTCGGCCACGTGCTCGACCCGGTGTTTGTGCCACCATTCGGTGATTAGCTGCTGGCCGGTCGGGTCGGCCGGGTCCGGCACCCGTACCGGGTAACACCGTTTGGTGTTCGTGTGCGGGTTCAGGTTCTGGACCATCGCCTCGGTGCACTCCGGCTCCGCATAGTCCACCTTGATCCGGGATCCGGTCTCCGTCACGATGCTGGAGATCCGCAGCCAGTTGTCGGTCGTGCCGTGCGCGGTCAACACCCGGTTGGGCAGCGACACGGCCTCGAACGTGACCGGCGGCAGGTTGATGGTGCCGCCGACGTGCCCCGCGTGATCGATCCTGTCCAACCACAGACCGGTGTGCGTGGAGTCCGCCGTCGCCGCGAACGTGTGCGACAGGGTCCATGACTCGACGTTTTGCCAGGCCGGGGTGGTCTTGGTGGTGTCCCACACCCTGGTGGTGATCTTCTTCAACCGCTTCGTCGTCCAGAACGTGGGCGAGTACTGCTGCGGACACGATGTGGCCGACGCCTCGCACTCTTGGTCCCAGGGAGTGTCCTTCCACGACTCCTCGACCGGATTAGACTCGGTGCCGCAGCTCGAGAAGCACCGCATGTCCGTCTCGAACACCACCTGCGCGTACGGGTTGACGCTGCGCTCGGCGACGCCGTGCGTCGCCAACGTACGGTCGTAGGTGCCGTAGTCGATCCGGGTCAGGTATCCCCCACGATCGTAGGAGACGTCGTCGGAATCGGTGTCGTTGCGGGCGTACTTGTTGGTCTCCTTGCCGTACCACAGCGACATGGTGTTGCCGCGCACGTCGACGATGTAGTCGAGGTTCCACCGCCACGCCTGGTGGCAGTCGGAGTTGGCGAACGTCGTGGCGTGGCAGGGCTCGTTGGCGTGGTTGCCGAACACCGGCACGGCCAACGTCGAGTTGGTCTTCGAGGTGTGGCCCGGCAACGAGTGCAAGCCGAAGAAGTACTGCGTGCCGTCGCTGGTCGTCACCTTCCAGTGCTCGCCGTTGTCGTCACCGTTACCCGTCGCACCGGTCAGCTTCTCGATCTTGGAACCGTCTTCGGAACGCGGATGCCAGCCCTTGCCGTTCTCGAACACGAGCTCGGTGCTACGGCCATTGAGGCTCATCGTCGCGTTGTCCGAGCGCCAGCACTGGTCGCCGCTGTCCTGGGCGTTGTTCGCGCCGGCGACCTTTCGGTCCTCGGCACACGGCACGTACCGGCGCTCGATGAAGCCGGGCGAGTAGTCGAAGCCTTCCCCGATCCACGACGGTTGGTTGTTCGTCACCTCCGATCGGCCGTCGACGGAGGACGAGGAGTAGGCGAGGCCGATCGAAGGCTCCGGACCGGCAGCTGGCAGGGTTCGCAGCGGATAGCTCCACGAGAAGTCACCCGAGGAGCCGCCTGCCGTCCAGGTCGACGACGGGGCCAGCGTGGTCGCGGTGAAGTCGCCGTCCGCACCCGAACCGGCAGCCGCCAGGACGAGGTAGGAGCCGCTCGACCGAGCCGCCACATCGCCCGGCTGCCGACCCCGCTCGGGCAGCGCTGCGGTCGTGGCGGCGACGGGCACCTCGGCGGTGACCACTCCCGCGCCGAGATCGTTCGTCGTGGGAAGTGGCACCGATCGGCAAGCTGGTATCTCGCGTGTGGACAGCATGCAGGCCGGGACTTGCCAGAGGCGCAGCCGCGATGCCCAGGACCCGCCCACGGCGTACCGGAACGAGCTGTAATCCACCGTCACCTTCGCCGTGCCGGCTGCGGCTCCGGCCGGTGCCGCGACCTTGAGCACCAGACCGTCACGCCAGCTTGACGGCAGCGATCCCCGGGCCACCACCTGTACGTTCACGCTGGTGGCCCGGATGCCACCCGGACCGTCGCCGCGGGTGACCCACACCGGCAACGTACCCGCCCTGGTGCCCCGGCCAGCCGGGTTCGGCGAGTCGAGCTCCACCCGAGCGGTGCCGGCCGCCGGCCACAGCGGCTTGGGAACCGGCGATTCCCGTACCAGGTTCTGTGTCCACGCCCGCCCGGTGACCGGACCGCCATGCGAGTCCAGCTTCTCCGCCTGGGGCGGCGCCGGCTCTGCCGCCGGTGCGGCGGCCTGAGCCGGCACTCCGACCAGCAGCGACGCCGCCACGGGCACCACCGTCAGGCCCGCGATCCACCGGCGTAGGCGGCTCGCCCGCTGAGACTTCCGTCGTCGCTGCCACGGAGCTCGGGCAGATTGTGCAGACATCATGTGTTCTCCCCCGGAAGGACAGCCGCACGGCGCAGTGGAGTAGATCGGTCACATCGACATGTACAAGATCCAGCAAGATTCAGGCCTTGCGGCCTAATCCGATCGATGCGGCCGGTCAAGACGGTCGACAGAGGTCGAGACCGGGCCGTGACTCTGGCCACGAACGGGAACTACGACTCGTACAGCATGGACACCGCCGTGTCCGTCAGCGCCCCTTGGAACACGGCGACTTCGTCGATGCCGCCGGTCCATTGATCCATCAGCTCGTCCTTCCACAGAGTGTGACCCACGAGTAGCGGGCCGGTCGAGACCATCGGGGTAAACGAAATGTTCTGCGTAACCCCTTCAAGTTCACCGTTGACATAGAGGCGAATCTGGTTCCGCTCTGCGTCGTAGACCCCGACAAGGTGAGTCCACACGCCCTCCTCAGCAGCCGACGTCGACCTGATGCTGGCCGTCGACGTGGTGATGACATCTTCGTCACTGATGGCAAACTGCCACTTGCCCACATCCGAGCTGTACTTGAGCCAGCCGGCGCTCTCATGTACCCCCCGCTGGGACACCGCTGTCCGCATGCCATCGAGTCGATCGAGCATCACCCAGGCCGACATCGTGAACGACTGGTCAGTACGCAGGACTGCCCGGTCCTGCCACTGGGTGAACTCCAGACCATCGGTGTCCGGCGGCGTGGTGCCCGCCTTCTCCGCACTCCTGGCGTACTCCGCAGTGCTCTCGGTGTAGCCTTCATCTGGGAAGTACTCGTAGTCGAGCCACAGTCCGGAGCCGTTGGCGGAGTAGCCTGTTCCCACGGCAGACCCCCGTGTCAACGCCAGCCACCGGCCCCAGGCCGTCACCGTGTCAGGGGCCTCGCAGGTGTCCTTCAAATCTGCCAGATAGCAGGGGGTCGCAGCCTCGAAGTCCCAGTTTCCTACCTGCACTGGTGTCAGGATCCCGGGCTCATGGAATCCGCTCGACATCGGGTCGTGCGCGAGCATGCCGGTAAAGTCGTGCGGCACCAGCACCCTGTCGAATACCTGGACGTCGGCGATCTCACCGGACCAGAAGTTGACGGGGGAGCCTTTCCAGAGCTCCCGACCAATTACAATCCGTTGTCGGTTCGGCCAAGGCTGCATACCTGTGGCCGCCGCCGAGGTCGGCGCTTGTCCGTTTACATATATCGTCGACGTCCTGCTGGTCGCAGCATACACGCCGGCTAAATGCGTCCAGGAGCCCATGACAACCGGCGATGGAGAATTTACCAAGCCGAACGTCGTCGTCGTTGCAGTATCGTCGCTGTGCATCCACATGGACCACTTCTGGGTGCCTGCGTGATATCCCAGCACGAAGCTGCCGTTCAAGGCTCCGTCCTGGGTCACCCCGATCCGGTTCACGGTGGGAAGGGTGTCACCGGCATTCCCCAGCTTTACCCAGGCGGAGACGGAGAACGAAGCTGCCGGGTCGACAATTGGATCAGTCGTGAACGCATGACTCGATGTGCCGTTGAACGAGGAGGTTTGGCCACCGATGATGCGGACATCGTCGGTCCAGCTGACGTCGGAGGTGCCCAGGCTGGTCTCGCCTGCCAGGCTGGGTTGCTGGTCGGCGAGCGCCTCGGTCTGATCCACGCCCGGGTACTGCTCCAAACCCCATTTGGCGACGGCCGGTGCGGAGCGGGGAGCGGTGAAGGTGGCGGATCCGATGTTGCCGAGGTTGCCCGTTGCGTCGATGCCGCGCACCCAGAAGGTGTTCTGGCCAAAGCTCGGCACGGTGACGTTGACCGTCGCCGTCTTCGGGTTGGTGCCGCTGGCGGCGACCTCGGTCGTCGGCGGGTTGGACCAGCCATAGCGGAACTTGGTCACGTCCGTCGTGGTCGTGCTGAGCGCGAAGGTCATGGTCCTACCCGGCTCCCCCGCTGCACCTGGGGTGATGGTGGGCACTGGCGGCGCGGTGGTGTCCGGGATGAACTGACACCACGACGACCACGGGCCGGTGATCGAGTAGGGGGGTTTGTCGGTTCCCTTGGCCCGGAACGCGTACGTGCGGCCGGATGTGATCGCCACGGCGGAACTCGTGGCACGACTATTCGGGGTGATTCCCGTCTTCGCTGGCGGCGGGCTCTTGCGGGCCGGGGTCGTGTCGGTCACCGCGCCTATGCCCCCAGCCGGTACCTCGATCCATTCGAAGGCGCCGGTCAACGAGTCGCTGCTGTCGCCATCGGGGAAGACCGCAGAGAACGTCGGGCTCAGCGTACCTATCCTCAGCACGCTGGAGCCACAGCTCACACCCGCGACCTGCAAGGTGTGCGGAGCACCGGGCTTGGTGTCGTAGTCGACGAACAGCTTCGCGTTGTTGGGGAAGAACCGCTTCCATCGATCCTGCGTCGACTCCCCCGACCCGTTGGCTGCCCGCGCCGTGAACCCCACGGTGATCGAGTTCCAATTCTTGTTCGCTGCAGCCTGTACCTGGTTGGTGGTGCCTGACCCGCTGAAGTTCATGATCATGTCCGGCTGGATCGACGAACATCCACCTGCCTCATTCGCGTTACCGGTCGCCGAACTCATGAACGATGTCAGCGTCATCGCCGACCAACTCGCCTTCGGCGTCGCGTTGATCGCCGGAGTCAGGTACATCGACGCCACTGTCGGCCCACATGACCACGAGTGGTCCAGCTTCATCTGGACGTACGCGGACTCGATGTGCTTGCCCTTGAGCGACACCCCGTTGGCCGTCGTCGGGAACTGGAAGTATGAGCGGTACAGATCACCGGTGTCTGGCCTACGCCCCACCCGCGCGGCGCTCAGGTCCGAGTTCGACGACCCGTTGTTCGTCCCGTACGCCCACTTGTTCTTGAAGACCGACCACGCCGGGTCCACAAACAGCGGGTACACCGCGTCCGGATCGTCCAGCAGCGTCACATCCGGGCGAAGCACCAGATTGCCCTCGGAAACCTCGACGTCGACCGAGCCGATCCGAGCCGCGTCTCCGGCCTCCGTCGCCGTCGACTGCGTGCTCTCCGCCTGCAGTCCCCGGGCTGAAAGGTCGCCCGGGAGATCCACTCGGGAATCCCACATCACCGCTGGCTCCGCCGAGGCAACTACAACCGACCCCGCCATCGCCCGCAGTCCTCCGTCCTGCCCCGGAACAACATCCACGTCGCCGCCGATTCGGAACCGCGCCGCACGTACGTCCGCAAGCTGCGCGGCCGCTGGGGTCTTCACCACCAGGACGTGTGTGAAACCTGTCCGCGTCGCCCGCACCACTAGGTCCACGTCGTCCAGTACGTTCGGGTACGTCAACGAGTCGTCCGACACCGTCGGTGGGGGCAGTGTCTGCGGCCACGACAGCGTGACCGTTCGCCCGTCCCGCACCAGCGTCACCATCGCGCCGTCACCGCCGTTCGAAAAGGCGACATCCGCGACCGACACCTCGGGCCGCCACAGCCCGTCCCCACCTTGAGCAAGTTCGAGGTCGATGTCGGCCCAGATGCCGCCCCTGCGCGTGCGCTGCGGCACGACCGCCGAAACGAACCGCAACCGACCGTCCGGTAACGCGGTTACCTCGGCGAGCTCTGTTCGCGACCCGTCCACCACAACCGGCTGGCCGCACGCAACCGCGAGCGTTGTCGCCTCGACCTCAGAGCCGGCCACGTCCACGCACTCTGGCGTCTGTGCGGCGACCTGCTCCGGTGTTGGAACAGCGATGATCCCGACAGCGACCAGAGCCGTCACCCCAGCGGACAAACCACGCCGCCACCGAACCCTCAACACACACCCCCCGTGGATAGAGCTATCAGTGGCGGCGACTGTACGGCCCCGAACCGATCTGGGTTACCCCCGCTGCAGCATGACGGAACCGCGAATCTCACAACTGATCTATGTTCATCGATATTGAAGACCTTGGACATGGATCGATCACTCGCGGTAGCAACCATTTGATCGACGTTCATGGATTATGATTTGGATCACATCCGGCGCGATTGCGTCGGCATGCGCCGGTTCCCGACGCGCCGCCGACTCGCCTCGCGATCCTGAAGGCGGCAGCTCTGATACGTAGCAACTTCCCGTAGAGCGGGGCGCTCGCCCCCTGCGTCCCAGCTACTCACCGCGACGCACTCGGACGCCATGACCAACGCGGATGCGCTGACCGTCATCGATCTCGACGACTGCGGGTACGGCTACTACCTCTACGATTTCGGGGCCGCGTTGACGTTCTACGAGCATCGTGCGGAGGCCCGCGAGATGGCGGCGCGGTGGCTGGCCGGCTATCAGGAGCACGTACCGCTGCGCACCGCCGACCTCGACGTGGCCTGCGCCCTGTCGATGCTGCGCCGGCTCACCATGCTGGGCTGGGCCACCACCCATCGCGAGGACGCGTTGCCGGCGGATCTCTGGGCGGAGAACCAGCCCGGCACGGTGGAGGTCGCCGCCCGCTATCTCGCCGACCCGCTGTGGCTGGTACGTCCCCGACGACGGCCCGTCCCGCGCGCAATGTGGGCCGCCCGGTCCGGTGACCCGGTCGGGCGGCCCACAGCCTGGCCACGGCTTGCGGCTCAGCCGATCGCCACGGCGTCACCGAGGATGACGGTCTTGGTCTCCAGGTACGCCCGGATGCCTTCCCGGACGCCCTCCCGCCCGATACCGGATTGCTTGAAGCCGCCGAAGGCGATGCCGAAGTCGGGCTTGAAGCCGTTCTGCCCGACGGTGCCGCTGCGCAACTGCCGGGCCACGGCGAGGGCCCGGTCTGTGTCCGGGGTGAACACGGCGGCGTTGAGGCCGTACATGGAGTCGTTCGCCAGCCGTACGGCGTCCTTCTCGTCCTGCGCCGGGATCACGCTGAGGACCGGCCCGAAGATCTCCTCCTGGGCGATCACCGACGAGTTGTCGACGTTGCCGAACACCGTCGGTTCGACGAACCAGCCACGGTCGAGTTCTTCGGCCGGCCGCCGCCAGCGGCGAGGGTCGCCCCGCTCGCGACGCCCTTGGCGACGTACCCCTCGACCCGCTCCCGCTGCGCGGCGGACGCCAGCGGCCCCATCTGCGTCTGCGGGTCGAACGGCGACCCGACCCGGACCTCCCGGAACACGGCGGCGATGGCCTCGACCATCTCGTCGTGCCGGCTGCGCGGCACGATGATCCGGGTCAGTGAGGCGCACACCTGGCCGGACTGGAAGCATTCGATGCCGGCGAGCGACCGGGCGGCGCCCGCGACGTCGGCGTCGGCGAGGATGACGGCGGCCGACTTGCCGCCGAGTTCCAGGGTCACCCGGGCGACCCGCTGGCCGCCGAGCGCGGCGATCCGCCGGCCCGCCGTGGTCGAGCCGGTGAACGTGATCTTGTCGACCCGAGGGTCGGTGACGAGTTGCTCGCCGACGGTCCGGTCCGCCGTCACGATGTTGAGGACCCCAGGTGGCAGGCCGATCTCGTCGGCGATCTCGGCGACGAGGTACGCCTCGCCCGGGGCCTGGGACGGTGACTTCAACACGACCGTGCAGCCGGCGAGCAGCGCCGGGCCGGCCTTGTGCACGATGTACTCAAGCGCGCCGTTCCACGGGTAGATCGCCCCGACCACGCCGACCGGCTCCCGGATCAGCATCCCGGAGCCGCCCCACATACTGGGCAGCCCCGGTTCCTCGAAGGCGAACGTCTCGGCCAGGTCCGCGTAACCGTTCAGACTGTGCTCGGCCATCGCGCCGATCCGTACGGCGAAGTTGTAGAGCACGCCTGTCTCCCGCGCCCACATGCCTGCGAAGTCCTCGGTCCGGGCCTTGATGCCGGTGGCGAGCTTGCGGAGGTAGTCCGCCCGCTCCCGGTGTGACAGGCGGGGCCAGGGGCCCTCGTCGAACGCCCGGCGGGCGGCGGCGATCGCCCGGTCCATGTCCGGCTGCTGCGCCGCCGCGACCCGGAGGAACGGCTCCTCGGTCCGCCGAGTCGATCACTTCGATCATGGCGTCAGAGCTGGGTTCGACCCACCTGCCGTCGATGTAGAAGCGGTCGTGGACCCGGACGGTCTCTGCTGGTTCGGCCATCACACTCTCCCTGGGTTGCCGATCTTTCGTTAGCTAGCGTCATACATGTCAGCCGCTGACACGAACCGCAGTACATGACAGCTCCAGGTAGGTGCTCTGGTCGACGTGCCACGGCCCAAGGCCCCTGCGTCCCAGCGTTGGGCCCGCCCGGTCGGTTGCTGTGGCCCAGCTGCCGCCGATGGGAACAGCTAGAGCCGGGCACTCGACCGCGCCGGTCTCGGCCCACCGTGGGGCGGGCTGGGAAGGGCCCCCGAGAGAAGGCCCGGCGACGCGCACAAGAGCCGCAATCATCCACCATCGAATTCCGTCTGATCAGAAAATTGCTTTGTGAGGGTCCGCGCTCACGGGCGTCATGACGGAGCCTCTGCGGCGGGCAGCGGCAAGGCTGCAAGCTCGCTGCACCATAGCCGGGTAGCTGACAGCCCTGGCCGATCACGTCAGCCGTAGGATCTTCGGTGCGCGACATTCAGGCGACACGGTACCTAGCCGCGCTCAGAGGTGGTCGAAGTAGCGCGTGAACCACGTGGCCGGGTATGTCGGGTATGCGCGCCGCAAGGCATCGCTCGTGCCGTCGTAGGGACGCGACAAGGCGTCCTCTAACAGGACCACATAGCCATGATTAGTCAGGACTTCCAGGACCTTTCGCCAGTCTGCATATGCGATGAGAATTCGGGTCTCCTCATCGTCGTAGACCCCGGGACGTTCGGCACCGAGCAGAGCCAGCCCACCGAAGTTGCTCACCCGAACGAAGATCTCGGTTTCCGTGGCCGTCGCCGACGCCGGGATCTCCAACTGCCCGAGATAGCTGGCGTCTTGGACATTCATGCCGGCGTCGACCGTGCAGACACAACCGAAGCGAGCCCCCACATCGGCGACGAGCGCCGCGAACCGAGCCTGCTCAGCCGCGTAGTCAAACCCGGCCGGCCGCTCCAGCTGCACCGGATCATCCAGCTGCCATAGCAGCGAATCGATCTCGCCCCGACCGCTCAACGTCATGTCCTCACCCCGCCGGACAGTCACCGTTGCTCCAACCCGCCTGACACCAGGCCACCCCTTCACCTCTCGCCATTTATCAAGCAACAGAAAGTAAGTCGGGGCGCCCACAAAAGCCCGGAACAAGTAAAGTGCAGCCACTACCAGAAAGAAGGCACCAACCGTCCTACCAAAAATTTGAAAGCATCCATAGAGAAGTTCGAGTACGCGAGGGACCGACTTACCGTAGCCGCATTCGGTTCCGTCCGGGTCATGGCATGCCTCTTTAAGGGTGACAACTTTTCCAATCTGCCCCGGATTTGCAATGGATCCTCCGACAACCGCCTCGGCCCCTTGCCCGCCCTCTCGCTCGACCGAGATCCGGCAGACCCACCAGTAGCCCAGTCCATGGTCGCTGACCGGACCTATCCGACGACACTCCTCGACGGCAGCTTGGACGGGCCGCTCGGTCGGGCCGTACGGACGAATTACACCGGTTCCCGGGTAGAAGGAAAGCGCCGTCAGGTAAATGAGCGAAAACACGTACGCCACCGCCAGGGTGACGACCGCGAAGAACAGCAGGCGGAGCCGGTACAGCACCGGTCCGTACCGCTGCCAGATCAAGATCTCGCGTGATCGAGCATCACGTTCGGCCTTGTCCAGATCCTGTCTGTTGCTCAGCGCAAGCCCTCTGTCCGGTCTACTGTCCACGGGTCCGGAGTTGGCCCTGGCTTCGTAGGTGCTCCGCGAACGCCGCCTGGCCGCCCAGTGCGAGGTAGATCGCGTTGCGGTAGGCGACCGAAGCCCACAGGTGCAGCTCGACGTCGTCGATACTGCCGAACGGCTCGGCCAGTGCCTTGCGTTGCCGCCGGTTGAGCACCCGCTCCGGGCGGTCGAGCAGGTCGCCGGTGCGGCGGAGCCTGGCGAGGAAGACGTCCACCGCCGCCACGTAACCGCCGCCGAGCAGGCCGAACTCGAAGACGTGCAGCGCCGCCTCGGACTGCCAGTAGCCGGGCGGTCTGACGGGGCCGACAGGTACGGTGTGGACGTTCATCGTGTGGCGGGCCTCGAACAACAGCAGGACGCCGCGCCCGCGACGGCTCAACGGCGCACTCCCGGTCGGCAACCGCAGCGTACGGATCGGTTCGCCGGACGCCACGTCGAAGGACCCGCCGGAGGTCGGAAACCGGCCCGTCGTCGGCTCGGGGACCAGGCACGCGAAGCGGTGATACCGCTGCCCGGCCAGGGTGGCACCGCTCTGCTTGCGGCCTGCGGCGGCCAGCAGGTCGAGCAGCGTGCTGGTGCCGCAGCGCGAGGACCATCACGTCCGACAGCGGCAGGGCAAGTGGGCAGCGGTCCAGGAACGCCCGGGTCGTCTCGGTCTCGGCTCGCCCGCCGGCGACCTCGTCGACGGCGTCACGCCAGTCCCGGGCCACGCTCAGCCGGGCCGCGACGTCGCGAACGGCCGCCGCCGGGTCGGGATACCGCTGCTGTACTGCCAGCGGCAGCGGGTCGACCATCGCGAGTGGGTCGACGGCCGCGACCGGGTCGTCGGCATCGGCCGGTTGGGACGGTCTCCGGTGGTTGGCGCAGTCGGCGGCCGTGTGCGGGTCACCGTCGGCGGCGTGGCAGTCGCCGGCCCAGCTGGTCGACGGGTCCCACGAGCGCCGGCCGAACGCCAGCGACGGCAGCCGTCCGGTGGACAGCACCGCCTCATACTGGGACTTGGACCGGGCGAGGCGCTGCGCGTCGAGCGGCAGCACCGGTGCCAGCCGCGCGACGCCGTCAATGATCGCGCAGTGCGGGCAGGCCGGCCCGGCCGGGTCAACGACCTGGTAGCGGCGGGGGTGGTCGACGCCCGGCTGCTCCCACTGCACCCAGACCTGGCCGCCGGGCTCCAGGTTGAAGTAGAGGTGGGTGGACGCGTCACGTTGCCGGGTGACCGGGATCAGTTCGTCGAAGAACTCAGCAGTGGTGACCGTGCGTGCGTGCCCCGCCGTCGGCCATCCGATCGCCTCTCACAGCGGCTCATAGGTGAAGCCACATGCTATCGGTGATCGTCAACCCAGGGCGGGGCCAGCGGGTCGGTCAGGTCTGGGTGGGGAAGCCGAGGTTGACACCACCGTGGCGGGGGTCGAGCCAGCGGCTGGTCACCACCTTGCCCCGGGTGAAGAAGTGTACCCCGTCGCGGCCGTGGGCGTGGCTGTCGCCGAACAGTGACGCCTTCCAACCGCCGAACGAGTAGTACGCCATCGGCACCGGGATCGGCACGTTGATGCCGACCATGCCGACCTCCACCTCGTGCTGGAAGCGCCGGGCGGCACCGCCGTCGTTGGTGAAGATCGCCGTACCGTTGCCGTAGGGGTTGGCGTTGACCAGCTCCAACGCGGCGTCGTACGACTCGACCCGCAGCACCGACAGCACCGGGCCGAAGATCTCGTCGGTATAGACGGACATCTGCGGCGTCACCTGGTCCAGTAGGGTGGGGCCGAGCCAGAAACCGGCGGCGTCGCCGTCGACCGGCACGCCCCGGCCGTCGACGACGATCTTGGCGCCGTCGGCGGCACCGGCGGCGACGTAGCCGGCGACCCGGTCGCGGTGCGCGGCAGTGATCAGCGGACCCATGTCGCAGCCGGGCCGGCGGCCGTCGCCGGTGCGGATCCGGCCGAGCCGTTCGACGATCCGGGCGACCAGGTCGTCGCCGACCGGTTCGACCGCCACCAGGGCGGAGATCGCCATGCACCGCTCCCCCGCCGAGCCGAAGCCGGCGTTGACCGCCGCGTCGGCGGCCAGGTCGAGATCGGCGTCGGGCAGCACCACCATGTGGTTCTTCGCCCCGCCGAGGGCCTGGACGCGTTTGCCGGCGGCGGTGCCCCGCTGGTAGACGTGCCGGGCCACCGGGGTCGAGCCGACGAACGACACCGCCCGTACGCCCGGATGGTCCAGCAGTGCGTCGACGGCCTCGCAGTCGCCGTGCACCACGTTGCAGACCCCGGGCGGCAGGCCGGCCTCGGTGAACCACTGCGCGAGCAGCACCGCCGCCGACGGGTCCTTCTCGGACGGTTTGACCACGACCGCGTTGCCGCAGGCGACGGCGATCGGCACGAACCACAGCGGCACCATCGCCGGAAAGTTGAACGGCGAGATGACCGCGACCACGCCGAGCGGCTGACGCAGACTGTACGAGTCGACCTCGGTGGAGACGTTCTCGCTGAAACCGCCGGTGAGCAGCGTGGGGATGCCGCAGGCGTACTCGACGACCTCCAGGCCGCGTTGCACCTCGCCGGCGGCGTCGGCGAGGACCTTGCCGTGCTCGGCGGTGATCACGGCGGCGAGTTCGTCGCGCCGGGCGTTGATGATCTCCCGGAAGGCGAACAGCACGCTGGCGCGCCGGGACAGCGACACGTCCCGCCAGTCGCGGGCGGCCCGCGCCGCCACCTGCACGACGGCGTCGACCTGCGCGGCCGAGGCGAAGCCGACGGTGGCGGCGACCTGGCCGGTCGCCGGGTCGAACACCTCACCGTGCCGACCGTCGCCGCCGGCTTCGATCACAGTGGTACGGGCACCGTCGACGAAGTGCGGGATCCGGTTCATGCCGCACCCCCGACGACAGTGGCCGACACCGAGGCGATCGCGTCGACCAGGATGGTCAGACCTTCGCGGGCCTCGTCCTCGGTGAGGGTCAACGGTGGCCCCATCCGTAGCACGTTGCCGTACAACCCGCCCTTGCCGACCAGCAGGCCGCCGGCCCGGCAGGCCTCGAACACGGCGGTGGTCGCGGCCGGGTCCGGGTCGCGGGTGCCGGGCCGGACGAACTCGACGGCCAGCATCAAACCTTTGCCACGCACCTCGGCGACGATCGGATGCCGCGATGCCGCCTCGGTCAGCCCGCTGCGCAGCAGCGCGCCGGTGCGGGCGGCGTTGGCCTGCAGGTCGTGGTCGCGCAGGTAGTCGAGGACGGCGACCCCGGCGGCGGTGCTGACCGGATTGCCGCCGAAGGTGGAGAACGAGATCGCCGGTACGCAGTTGAGCACGTCGGCGCGGCCGACGACACCGGCCAGGGCGAAGCCGTTGCCGATGCCCTTGGCGAAGGTCAGCAGGTCCGGGACGACGCCGTGGGCCTGGTAGCCCCAGAAGTGTTCGCCGGTGCGGCCCCAGCCGGTCTGCACCTCGTCGGAGATCAGCAGGATGCCGGACTCGTCGAGGACCTTCTTCCATTCGCCGAGCAGCCCGTCGGGGCCGTGCACGAAGCCGCCGACGCCCTGGATCGGTTCGGCGATCAGGCAGGCGACGTCACCGGCGGTCTGGGTGGCGAGGACTTCGCGCAGGTCTTCGACGGCGGCGTCGAGTTGCTCGTCGGGGCCGAGCCGGGCCAGCAGGCCGCGCAGCCGGTCACCGGAGTGCAGCCAGGAGACCTGCAGCGGGTTGAGGGCGCTGGCCGACCAGCTGCGGTGCCCGGTGATGCCCATCGTGGCGTACGACCGGCCGTGGTAGCTGTTGCGGACGGCGAGGATCTGGTGCGATCGGCGGTGGTTGGTGGCGGCCAGCAGTGCCGCCTCGTTCGCTTCGGTGCCGGAGTTGGTGAAGAAGACCCGGGCGTCGGCGATGCCCGACAGTGCGGCGATCCGCTCGGCCAGCTCCACCTGGTGGCGGATCAGGTACAGCGTCGAGGTGTGCACGACGCCGGTGGCGAGTTGGCGTTGCACCGCGTCGCGGATCTCCGGGATGTCGTAGCCGATCATGTTTGTCAGCACGCCGCCGAAGAAGTCGAGGTAGCTGCGCCCGTCGGCGCCGGTGACCCGCCGGCCGGAGCCGGAGACGATCTCCAGGGGTTCGCTGTAGTAGATCGGCATCCAGTCGGGCATCACGGCCCGGTGTCGGGCCAGCAGGTCGTCGGCGGTCATCGGCGGCGCCACCCTTCCCCGGGGTAAGTCGGTGCTTGCACCCTCCCACCGTGTCCGGGTGATGGGCAACTGCCAGCGTGTAGCGGCCGACCCGGCCCGACCTGACACTCCGTCGCAGGCGTCCTACCGGTGCGGTGGGGCCGCCAGTTCGGGGTCGGCGGAAAGGATGCGACGGTGCAGGTCCTGTAGTTGCGGGGTGGGATCCGCGCCGAGCTCCGCGGAGAGGACCTCGCGGACTCGTTGGTAGGCCAAGAGGGCCTCCGCCGAGCGACCGCTGCGGTGCAGCGCGAGCATCAACTGCCACCAGACACGCTCGCATTCCGGCTGCTCGGTTGCCAACGCCCTCAGCTCGGCGATGAGTTCGACGTGTCGACCCAGTAGTAGATCAGCGTCGATTCGATCACTGACGGCCGTTCGGCGCTGCTCCTCCAGACGTGCGCACTCCGCCGCGATGATCGGGGTCACGGGTACACCGGCGAGCGGATCGCCACGCCACAACTCCAACGCCTCACTCAGGTATGCCGCCACGTCCGCGGTACGTCCCAGCCCATCTGCTGCACGAGCCTCTGCAACGAGTCGCCGGAAACGGTGCGCATCCACCTGCTCCGCAGCGATGGCGAGCAGGTAGCCGGATGTATGGCGAGTAAGGACTGGCCCGTCTGCACAGAAAGGCAGGTTTCGCCGGATTCGAGAGATCAGCGAATGCAGCGTCCGCGCGGCCGTCGGCGGGGGCTCGTCCCCCCAGACAGTACGGATCAACTGCCGGTCCGAGACGACCCTGTTGGCCTGGAGTAACAGCCGAGCCAGAACGGCACGCTGCTTCCCGGCATTGATTGATATCAACTGGTCATGCCGCGCCACCAGGAATGGACCCAGCAGGCCGAATCGGATACAGGACATGGCAACTCTCCCCCGCCGAACACAGACCTCGCGCTCAAAGTAGCCACGCCCAGCAACCACCGCGCCCGGACACAGGACGCCTTCCCCGCTCTGCTGGCGCAACCATCACGCAACCGGTACGCACCAAGCCGGGTCTAGCGTGGTCCCTGATCGACTCGACAGTCGTTCGACACACCTGACTGGAGGATGAAATGCGACGAGGCAACACGGGGGAAGGACACCGGGGTCCACGGTGGCGAAATCTGCCGCACTGGGGTCAACTGGTGGCGACACTGTCGGTCGCGATGCTGGTGATTGTCGGCGGATTCGCCGCGCCAGCGAACGCTATCATCGGCGGCGAGACAGTCAGCGGCAGTTCGTACCCTTGGATGGTGGCATTTGTCCGACACAACAACGGTACGCCCGTCGAGCAACGATTCTACTGCTCCGGGGTCCTCATCAAGCCCCAGTGGGTACTTACCGCCGCCCATTGCATGCAAGGATATCGCAGCAATGACACGGTCGTCATCGGCCGAAGTGTTCTTCGTAGCGGCGGTGGCGAGACCCGCTCGATCGCTTATGTTCGGTCGTTGTGGAACAACTCCACCTACTGCCCGTCCGGCCGAACGGACTACTGCGACGCGGCACTGGTCCGGCTGACTACGCCATCCACCCATCCCGATATCGACCTGGCGGACCCAAACGAAGCATCGCAGTGGGGAGTGGGGACCGCAGCGCGAGCATACGGCTACGGCCGGCGGGCAGCATCGAACTCCACTGCTGTGGGGACCCTGAAGCGGGCCCACCTTCAAGTCACCAGTCTCCGGGAAAACCACTACACGATGTTCGCGAGGGACACGACCAGTCCGATCACCGACGCCGTCTGCTTCGGCGACAGCGGCGGACCGCTGATCGTCAGCACCTCGAATGGAGCGCGCGTGGTGGGGATCGTTCGCGCGCCGACGAATCACGACCCCAGCCCTTCTGGCTGCAACCCGGGGTCTGACCAGTCCTACGTGAAGGTGGGGTACCGCGGCGGATCGGTCGACAACCGACCGGTGTTCCGCTGGATCGTCGCGACCGTCTGACCGGTCTGTTCCATAATGATCCCCTGGGAGGTTCGGAACCTCTCAGGGGATCACCTAGCGATCAGTAAGTTTCGGCCCAGGCGGCGAGCCGGTTGCCGGCCTGGTCGGTAGGCCTACCCTCAGTCGCCCGAGCCGCCCGCATCTGCCCCCGCCTCCGACGGCGCCTCCCCGTCAGAGTCCGTGCCGCCGGAGCGTCGCCGTGTCGAACGTCCCCACAGCCAGACACCGGTCAGGGCGCTTACCACGGCGGCGAAGGTGACCACCGACCCCGTCGCCCACGGGATGTCGCTGAACGGCGAGATCCGCTGCACAACCAGCCCGGCGAAAGCGACGGCGAACAGCAGACAGGCGATTACCCGGTCACGAAACATGCCGTCCTATATAGCACCGGTGCCCGGTGTCGTGGTGGCCGGCACTGCGGAGTTGCCGGGTGCGGCGTCCCGGTCGGGTGCGGTGTCGTGGACGGCGGCGGCGAAGACCTCGGAGCGGTGTTCGAAGTTGCGGAAGTGCCCGTAGCTGGGGGCGGCCGGGGACAGCAGCACCACCCCGTCGGCCGGGGTCAGCTCGCGGGCGAGCCGGACCGCCGCCGGGACGTCGGCGGCGCAGGCCGTGCGGACACCGGGCAGCCCGGCCAGGGTGTCGAGGATCCGGGGCCCACTGTCCGGCACGCCGATCACCGTCAACTCCAGGTCGGCGACGTGCTCGCGCAGCGGCGTGTAGTCCAGCCCCCGGTCGGTGCCGCCGACGATGACGGTCAGCGGGCGGCCGACGTACGCGTCGATCGCGTGCATCGCCGAGTACGGGCTGGTGGAGATGCTGTCGTCGACGAAGGTTAGCCCGGACGGGTCGGGGATCTCGGCGAGCCGGTGCGGCAGGCCGGCGAAACCGGCGACGGCGTCGGCGACCGCGTCCCGGTCGGCGACGCAGTCGACGCCGAGTGCTTCGAGCACCGCCAACGCCACGCACAGGTTGCTCTCGTTGTGCCGGCCGGCCAGCGGCAGCACCGCGCGGGCGAACAGCGGCTCGGCGGCCCGGTGCAGGTACGGCCGGCCGGCCGGGCCGGGCGCGACGTGGTAGCCGTCGGGCAGGCCGGCGGCGGTCGCTTCCACGCCGAGCAGCCGCCGCGCGAGCCGGGGATCCGTACCGTTGTAAATAATCGTTTCCGGACCGTGGGCGATGATGTTGAGCTTGTCGGCGTAGTAGCGTTCCTCGCTGCCGTGCGAGTCCAGGTGCTCCGGGAACAGTGAGGTCAGGACGGCGATCCGGGGCGAGTCGGTCAGGTCGCTGCACTGGTACGAGGAGAGCTCCAGCACGTACAGGTCCGCCTCGGGCATCGCCAGCAGCGGTACGCCGATGTTGCCACCGAACGCGTTGGGCCGCCCGAGCGCGGTCAACAGGTGGCTGATCAGGCTGGACGTGGTCGACTTGCCCTTGCTGCCGGTGACGCCGACGGTCCGGGCCGCGTGGTCGGCCATCCACAGCGCAGTGCCGCCGGTGATCGGCACACCGCGTTCGCGCAGCCGCACCACCCACGGGTGGGTCTGCGGCACCCCGGGTGAGCGGACCACGACGTCGGCGGCGGTCAGTCGGGCGAAGCCGTCCTCGCCGGTGTACAGCGGCGCGGTGTCGGTGTCCCAGTCGGCCGGGACGGTCGTCGCACTGTCGTCGACGGCGACCAGCGCGGCCGGGGACTGGGCGGCGATCGCGGTCACCGCGGCCCGTCCCTCGCGGCCGGTGCCCCACACCGCGACGGATCGGCCACGCAGGTCAGCCAGGCGCACCGGTCATCTCCTTCACTGCGAAAGCATGTCATCGGGCGCCGGATCGGGGGCGCAAACCGGGACTAGTATGTCTGGTCGGTGATCAGTGGAGGAGGTACGGGTGACCCGTGACGAGCTAGGACGTTTCACCGTGTTCACCTTCCCCACGCTGGAGTTCGACCCGGTGACCGGGGTGGCCGAGCTGGGCTACGCACTCACCGGCGACGACGGCGCCGAGTTGACTTTCGTCGAGCGGGTCACCTTCCCGATGCCCGACGGCGGCACCCCGCCGCCGAACGGGCCCGGGTCGACGTTCCGCCGGGTGCTGGAGCTGCTGCACCTGGTCGCCGGGGTCAGCTACTTCAAGGCGGCGGCCCCACCGGCGCTGGTGGCGCCGGCACCGCTGGGGGCTGAGGCGGTCGCGCTGGTCACCGCCGTCTACACCAAGGGCCTGGCCGAGTACGCGTACCGCAACGATCTGCCGCACGTGCTCGACCTGGCACCGACCGTGCCGGACGGGGTGCCGGCGCCGCCGGAGCCGGTGGACACCGCCGACCGGCGGCCGTTGTCGGCGGTCGGCGGCGGCAAGGATTCGATCGTCACCCTGGAGGCGCTGCGCCGGGCCGGGTTCGACCCGGTGCCGTTCTCGGTCAACCCGAACCCGGTGATCGTCGCGGTCAACGCGGCCTCCGGGTTGCCGGCGCTGGCCGCCCGCCGGGCGTTGGACCCGCGGCTGTTCGAGCTCAACGCGGCCGGTGCGTACAACGGGCACATTCCGGTGACCGCGATCAACTCGCTGATCGCGGTCGGTACGGCGGTGCTGCACGGCCTCGGCCCGGTGGTGATGTCCAACGAACGCTCGGCCTCGGATCCGAACCTGATCTGGAACGGACACGAGATCAACCACCAGTGGTCCAAGGGTGTCGAGGCCGAGGGGATGCTGCGGGCCACGCTGCGCGGCCACGCCGGGCTGACCGAGCCGTACTTCTCGCTGCTGCGCACCCTGTCCGAGCTGCACATCGCCAAGCTGTACGCCCGCTCGACCGGCTACGACCCGGTGGTGACCAGCTGCAACGCGGCGTTCAAGCTGCGGGACCGCAGCGAACGCTGGTGCGGGGCGTGCCCGAAGTGCCGGTTCGTGTTCCTGGCGTTCGCACCGTTCATGGACCGCGACCGGCTGGTCGGAATCTTCGGCGTCGACCTGCTCGCCGACCCGGCCCAGCTGGCCGGCTACCGGGAACTGCTCGGCGTCGACGGACACAAGCCGTTCGAGTGTGTCGGCGAGGTCGAGGAGTCCCTCGTCGCGTTGCGGATGCTGGCGCAGTCACCGCAGTGGCGCGACGCCCCGCTGGTACGCGAGCTGATGGCGGCGGTGCCGGAGCAGGCCTGGCCGGCGGTCGACGCCTCCGATGTGTTGCTGCCCGGCGGTCCGCACCACGTGCCGGCGGCGTACGCGAAGGTCCTCACCGCGTTGGCCTGAGGTCCGGTTCGCGACGGCGCCGCATGCACGATGGGCAACCGCGCCCGGAACGTACAAGGATGTCGCATTTCGCGGACGGCTGCCGATTCACGATCTTCTTCCTTAACCTTAACAACAGCCGAGCATTGCTCCAGAAGGGACCGGGCATGATCAGGTTCATCCGGAACGCTGTTGTCGTCATGGTGCTGGCCGTCTCCTCCAGTCTCGTCGCCGCCGCACCGGCCCAGGCCTATTTCCCCGCCCCACCGGTCGGTTCGCTGATCGACGTCACCTTCTGGACGAACTCCGGTCATACCACCGAGGTCGGCCGCTGGCTCTACGGAATCTGCGACGGCACCTACACGGACGAGCTCTGGGGCCAACGGACCAAGTACTACAGCTGGCGAGAGTATCCCTGCCACTGATCCCATCGGTTGCCCATACCCGCCTACATGTGGCGGTCGTCGACCAGGTGCGGCTGCCAGCAGCCGGTGCCGCAGCTTCCGGTGTGTACGGCGAGGATCCGCAGGCCGGGCAGCACGTCGGCGAGCCGGTCGGCGGCTCGACGCAGCTGATCGTGGTGCTCGGCCTCGCTGACCGGGTTGCCGGCGCAGTCGGCGTGCCCGGCCAGCACCAGAGTGCCGCTGCCATGCGCGGTCCGGGAGACGCCCACCGCGTCCAGCAGCCGGGTCAGTTCCGCCGGGTCGGCGGTGGCCAGCACCCGGTCCGCGCCCGGCTCGGTGATCAGGTCGAGGTGGTCGACGCCGAGCCGGTCGCGGACCCACTGCCCGAGCGGCCCGTGAATCCGGCCGTCGATGCAGGTCACCACGGTGGCGAACCGGTCCGGCACTTCAGTACACCTCCTGCGGCAGGCGCGGCGGCGCCTCGGCGGCGGCTAACGGCCCACCCAGGGCGTCGACCGCGCCGGCCACCTCCGCGTGCAGCTGGCCGGCTTCCCGCATCGTCGGCCACAGGCCGGAACGGGTGAGCAGGTCCCGGACCGGTCCCCTGACGGTGGACAGGTGCAGCGCGACACCCCGGCTGGCCAGCCGCTCCCGGGCCTGGGCGAGGGCGTGCGCGCCGTCGGCGTCGGCGTCGCCGATCGCGCTGGCGTCGACCACCACCGCCCGTAGCGCTTCGCGGGTCTCGGCCAGCGTCAGCAGCCGGTCGGCGAGGTACTGCGCGTTGGCGAAGTACAGCGGCCCGTCGATGCGCAGCACCACCACCTGCGGATCGGTGACCAGCCCCTGGTAGCGGGCCAGGTTGCGGAAGGTCGAGGTGCCGGGCACCCGGCCCAGTTCGGCGGTGTGCGGACGGGCGGACCGGCGCAGGAACACCGCGAGGCTGAACACCACCCCGGCGGCCAGGCCCGGCTCCACCCCGGCGACCAGGGTGACCGCGAAGGTCAGGGCCAGGGTCAGCCCGTCGACCCGGCGAAGACGCCAGGCCGTCCAGGCGCCCCGGTAGTCGACCAACCCGAGTACGGCGACCACTACGATCGCCCCGAGTACCGCCTTGGGCAGGTAGTGGAAAGCCGGGGTGAGCAGCAACGCGGTCAGCCCCACCACGCCGGCGGTGACCACCGACGCCACCGGGGTACGGGCCCCGGCGGAAAAGTTGACCGCGCTGCGGGAGAACCCGCCGGCCACCGGGAAGGCGTGGAAGGCACCGGCGGCGGCGTTCGCCGCGCCGACCGCGACGAGTTCGGCGTTCGGGTCGACGTGCTGGCGGGACCGGGCGGCCAGCGACTTGGCCACCGCGATGCCCTCCATGTAGGCGACCAGGGCGATGGCGATCGCGGCTGGCAGCAGGGCCGCTACGTCGGCCAGGGCGATCGCCGGCAGGTCCGGGGTGGGCAGCCCGCTCGGCACCTCCCGCAGGATCGGTACGCCGCGGTCGCCGAGGGCCAGCACGGCGCTGACCGTGGTGACGGCGGCGACGACCAGCAGCGCACCGGGCACCTTCGGGGCGTACCGGCGCAGCAGGACCAGCCCGGCGATGCTGGCGGCGGCGACCGCCACGGTCAGCGGGTGGATCGTGGCGGCGCCGTGCCACAGGCTGGCCAGGATGCCGGGCAGGTTCTCGGCCCGCTCGACGCGCATCCCGAGCAGGTCCTTGACCTGGCTGGCGGCGATGACGAGGGCGGCGGCCGAGGTGAACCCGGACAGCACCGAGTGGGACAGGAAGTTGACCAGCGCGCCGAGGCGCAGCACCCCCATCAGGATCTGGATGGCGCCGACCAGCAGGGCGAGCAGGCCAGCGAGGGCGGCGTACCGGCCGGGGTCGCCGTCGGCGAGCGGGGCAAGCGCGGTGGCGGTCATCAGCGCGGTGATCGCCACCGGGCCGACGGCGAGCGAACCGGAGGTGCCGAGCAGGGCGTACACCAGCACCGGCACGATCGCGGCGTACAGGCCGGTGACCGGTGGCATGCCGGCCAGGGCGGCGTACGCCATGCTCTGCGGCACCAGCATCACCGCGACGGTGAGACCGGCGATCAGGTCGTGGCGCAGCACGTGCCGGTCGTAGCCGCGCCGCCAGCCGAGGATGGGCAGGACCCGCGCCGGGCCGGTGCGCTCCTGGCGTGGGTACGCGGTGGTGGTCATTTCGCCGCGCCGGCCCGGCTGATCCGGGTCAGCGAGGTGTTGACGTCACATCCGGCGCCCTGGTTGTACGGCAGGCGGGCCAGCAGCATGCCCATGGCACAGGTGTTGGTGAGCGCCGCGACGGTCAGCCCGGCGCCGATGAGGCCGGCGACGTACCGGGCCGGCGGGTACCAGATGCTGGCCAGCACCGAGACCAGCACGATCGCGCCGGCGACCAGCCGCACCTGACGTTCCAGGCTCCAGCGTTGCCGGCCCCGGTTGACCGGGGCGCCGGCGGAGATCCAGGCGTTCATTCCGCCGTCGAGTACGGTCGCGTCGGCCAGGCCGGCACCGGCGAGTTTCGCGCAGGCCTGGTTGGCCCGGTTGCCGGACTGGCAGATCAGCAGGATCCGCCCACCGGCGTCGGCGACGATCCGGTTGAGGTGCGCGTCGACCTGGTCCAGTGGCAGGTTGATCGCCCCGTCGATGTGGGCGGTCTCGAACTCGGCCGGGGTGCGCACGTCGACGACCAGGGTGTCGGGGTTGTCGGCCAACAGGGCTCGGGCGGCGGGCACCTGGATGTTCGGGTTGGTGGTGGGGGGCATGTCGTTCCTCCGGGCGGTGGTGGTCAGACGTCGTGCGGTGGTGGTCAGGATTTGGTGGCCAGGTCGGCGACGCCGGCACCGTTGAGTACGGCGGGCCGGTGGCCGGCGCGGACCAGCAGGCTGGCGGCGATGGCGGCCCGCCGACCGCTGCCGCAGGCGACCAGGACCGGTCGCTGCGGGTCGAGTTCGGCGGGGATGCCGTCGGTGACCAGGTCGGCGAGGAAGCGTTCGACCGCACCCGGCCAGCGCACCTGTGCCCGCTCGCTCGGCATCCGAACGTCGAGCAGTTGCGCGTCGGGCTGGGCCAGCCGCCGCCGGAAGCTGTCCAGGTCGAGCAGTTCGTAGCCGGGGCCGAGCTGGTCGGTGGTGGTCGGCCGGTGGACGCCCTGGACGGTGTCGAGGCCGATGCGGGCCAGCTGGACGACGGCCTCGGTGACGTCCTGGTCGGGGCCGGCGATCAGCACGACGGGTGCGCCGTACGGCAGCAGCCAGCCGGCCCAGCTGCCGAAGTCGTCGGTGAGTTCGATGCCGACGGAGCCGGGCAGCAGACCGGCGGCCTGGACCGGCCGGGGTCGGATGTCCAGCAGCTGGGTGTCGTCGCTGGCCGGCAGGTCGGCGGCGGTGATCTCCGGGACCTCGACGGCCGGCATCGGCTCGCCGCCACGGATGTTGGCCGGGCCCATGTACTGGTAGAAGGCCGGGATCGGCATCGGCTCGGCGAGCAGCCGGTCGGCGAACGTCTCCGGGTCGCCGATGCCGAGCAGCGGGTTGGTGTCGACCTCGTCGCCGATGGTCGAGGTGAACCGGCCGGCGCCGGTGGCGGTGCAGAACGAGCCTTCGCCGTGGGTCGGGTAGAGCTCGACGGCCCGGGGCAGACCGGCGAGGCGGTGCAGCGAGCCGTGCTGCAGCCGGGCCAGGGTGCGGGCCCGGTCGGGGCCGAGCAGGTCGGGTCGGCCGGCGGAGGCGACGAGCAGGCTGCCGCCGGAGAAGACGGCGACCGGCTCGCCGTCGATCAGCACCAGGTAGCTGGTGTGTTCCGGGGTGTGGCCGGGGGTGTGCACGGGGCGCAGGGTGAGGTTGTCGGCCTTGATGTCCTCGAGGTGGAAGGCGGGGGTGTGCCGGTAGGTGGGTGCCGCGCCAGCCGGCAGGACCAGTTCGGCGCCGGTGCGCCGGGCGAGCTGCGGCCCGCCGGAGACGTAGTCGTTGTGCAGGTGGGTCTCCAGGACGAACCGCAGGTCGACGTCGCGTTCGGCGGCGGCGTCGAGAAACCGGTCGATGTCGCGCTGCGGGTCGACGAGCACCCCCTTGCCCTCGTGGACCAGCAGGTAGGACTGGTCGCCGAGGCCGGGGGTACGGAATGAGATGAGTTCCACGGGTGCTCCTCCGCTCTCGCGTATACCCCTGGGGGTATCTACGAGCCCAGTATGTTCGAATGAACGTACATCTGCAAGTGATACCCCCGGGTGTATCGTGTAAACCCAGTTGGGCAGGCCCGGAAAGCACCAGCGGGAGACCCCGGACCAGGAGGAACTCGCCATGCAGGTCGAGGAGAACACCACGGCGGACGTGGTCAAGCGGCTACGCCGGGCCGAAGGGCAGATCCGCGGCATCATCGCGATGTTGGAGTCCGGCCGGGACTGCGCCGAGGTGGTCACCCAGCTCGCCGCCGTCTCCCGGGCGCTCGACCGGGCCGGCTTCAAGGTCATCGCCAGCGGGCTCGAACAGTGCGTGAGCCCCGACGCCGACGTCACCGAGCGCAAGGCCAACCTGGAGCAGATGGAGAAGCTGTTCCTCTCCCTGGCCTGACACCGGAGCCCGACGGATCGGCCCGACGCCGGGACGCGACGATCCGCCGGGGCCCGGTGGGTCGCCGGGCCCCGGGCAGGGTCGTGCAGTCAGCTCCGGTCCGGTCGGGTGGCCAGGTACCAGTCGGTCAGCTTGACCGTGTCGTCGGCCAGCCGCGCGTCCAGGTCGGCCTCGGTACGCGGCGCACCGAGCACCACGTCGTCACCGGGTCGCCAGTTCGCCGGACAGGACACCCCGTCGCGGTCCGCGGTCTGCAGCGCGTCGACCAGCCGCAGGATCTCCGGGATCATCCGGCCGGCGTTCATCGGGTAGTACAGCACCGCCCGGACGATCTGCTCGGCATCGATGACGAACACGGCCCGTACCGCCGCCGTGCCGGACGTGTTCGGGTGCAGCATCCCGTACGCGTGCGACACCGCCATGTCCAGGTCGGCGATGATCGGGAACGGGATCCGCACGCCGAGCTTGTCGTGGATCGACCGGGTCCAGGCCAGGTGGCTGAAGACCGAGTCCACCGAGTTGCCCAGCAACGCCACGTCGCGCGCGGCGAACTCGTCGGCCAGTTCGGCGAAGCCGACGAACTCGGTGGTGCAGACCGGGGTGAAGTCGGCCGGGTGGCTGAACAGCACCAGCCAGCGGCCGGCGTAGTCGGCCAGCCGGACCGGGCCGTGGGTGCTCTCCGCCGCGAAGTCGGGTGCCCGGTCGCCGATCAGCGGCAGCCGCGCGGCCGGCGCCGACGCTGCGGCCGGTGCCGCTACGGTGGCAGTCTCGCTCATGGTCGTCGATACTCCTTCACTGGTAGGTGGGGGGATGGCCAAGGGCTCAGGCGGTGCCGACCGGCTGCCGCAGGGCACGCCAGGCCTGGTAACCGCCGAGCAGGTCGGAGACGTCCGGGTGGCCGTTGGCTCGCAGCAGGCTGGCAGCGACCGACGAGCGGTAACCGCCGGCGCAGTGCACCACCACCGGCCGGTCGGTCGGCACCTCGGCGATCCGCCGGGACAGTTCGGCCAGCGGGATGTGCAGCGCACCGGCGATGACCCCGGACTCGCGCTCGCCGTCGATGACCCCGGCGGCACGCTCGCCGGCGTTGCGCACGTCGAGCACCACCGGCGGCCGCTCGCCGTCGAGCGCGGCGGCCAACTGCGCCACGGTCAGCCGGCTGGCCCGGGTCAACTGGTCGATCATGTGCAGGAACGCCTGCTCCGGCTCACGCAGGTAGCCGGCGACGGTGTCGAAGCCGATCCGGGCCAGCCGGGTGACGATCTCCTCCTCGCGGTCCTGCGGGGCGACCACCAGGATCTGCGTACCGGGGGCCAGCACGCTGCCGGCGGTCTCGGCGAACCGGCCGTCGGCGGGGACGTTCAGCGCGCCCCGTAGGTGGCCGGCGGCGTACTCCTGCGGGTCGCGGGCGTCGACCACGACGGCGCCGGCGGCCTGCCGGGCGGCGAACTCCGCCGGGCTCAGCGGCGTGGGCGCGGCGGTGACGTCGAACAGGGCGTGGTCGCGGCGGTTGAGCACCGCGTCGTAGCCGAAGTACGCCGGGGCGGCCGGCTGGCCGGCGGTGACGATCGCCAGGAACTGGTCGACGTCCATCGGGGCGCAGGCGTAGTTGGTGGCCCGCTGCTCGCCGATGGTCGACGAGCGCTCGGTGGACAGGTTCTTGCCGCAGGCCGATCCGGCACCGTGGGCCGGGAAGACCCGCACCGGGTCGGGCAGCGTCATCAGCTTGTGCTGCACGCTGTCGTAGAGCATCCGGCCGAGTTCGTCGGCGGTGACGCCGAGCGAGGCGAGCAGATCGGGCCGGCCGACGTCGCCGATGAACAGCGCGTCGCCGGTGAGTACGCCGTACGCGACCGGGTCGTCGGCGTGTTCGTAGACCAGGATGCTGATCGACTCCGGGGTGTGCCCGGGGGTCTCCATGATCTCCAGGGTCACGTCGCCGAGGCTGATCCGGTCCCCGTCGGCCAGCTTGCGGATCGGGTAGTCGGCCTCGGCCCGCCGGCCGTAGCCGATCCACGCGCCGGTGCGCGCGGCCAGTTCGAGGTGGCCGGCGATGAAGTCGGCGTGGAAGTGAGTGTTGACGACGCCTTCGATGGTGAGGCCGTGCGCCTGCGCGTCGGCCAGGTACTCGGTGACGTCGCGACGCGGGTCGACCACGACGGCGCGTTTCGTGGTCTCGTCGGCGATCAGATAGGACGCCTGGGACAGGCAGTCCAGGTAGTACTGGGCGAAGAACATGCCCGGGACCTCCTTCGGCGGTGGTTCACGGCTGCCGGATTCAGTCCCAACATACCCCCGGGGGTATTAACAGATGGCGGCTCAAGGTCCCGAAGATTCAGGACCTTCGACCCGGTAGGGCGCACGCCCCGGCCTGCCTGGTGGGCGGTCAGGCCAGCGGGCGGGCCCGTACCTCGTCCAACGCCAGCACCGCGACGTGCAGCGACAGGCACGCCTGCACCGAGTCCAGGTCGACGCCGAGAATCCGCCCCAACCGGGTCAACCGCTCGTAGAACGCCGGCCGGGACAGGTGCACCGCTGCGGCCGCCGCCGACTTGTTGCGGCCGTGCTCCAGGTACGCCCGCAGCGTGGCCAGCATCCGCTCCCGGGGATGACGCGCCTCGTACGCCAGCAGCGCACCCAGCTCACGCTCGACGAAGACCTGCAACCGGGGCTCCTCCCGCAGCAGGTGCAGCAGTCCGGCCAGGCCGACGTCCGGCAGCCGCAGCACCTGATCGGCGCGGCGATCCCGACGGCCGGCCTCGGCCACCTGGCGGGCCTCGACCAGCGTCCGCCGGGCCTCCCGGACACTGTCCACCCCGCTGCCGGCGGCGACCACCACCGGCACCGGCTCGGATCGGCGCAACCGGTGCAGTGCGGCCAGCAGACCGTCCAGCGCCGGGTCCGCCGCCGCGGCGTCACGGACCGCCAGCAGTACGCCGACCGCGTACTCGTCCAACGGGCTGGCCAGGCCGGTCAACCCGGCTTCCCGCAACGCCAGGCCGACCGTCTCGGCAAGGTCGCGCAGCCGACCCTGGACCGCCTCGGCACTGTCAGCCGCCGGCACCGCGACAGCCGACCCGGCCCCGGCGGCCCCGGCGGCCGCACCGGACTCGGTGTCGGAACCGACGTCCCGGAACCGGACCGCAACGCCGACCAGATGCCGACGGTCCAGACCGACACCGAGCGCCCGGGCCCGCATCGCCACCTCGTCGACCGGCTGCGACCCGTCCAGCAACGCGGTCAGCAGCGTCCGGTGGATCTGCCGCTCCAGCCCTTCGGCATCGCGGCGGATCAGCCGGCCCAACGCCAGGGTTGACGCGGCCCGTTCGAGCAGGATCGACCACCGCAGCGGCGGACCACCCGACCCGGTGGACCCGCTGGACCCACCGGAGACACCCGACCCGCCCGAGCCGCTGAGCGCGGCAGCCGGGCAGCGCAGCAGCAGCCGACCCCAGTCCTGGCCTCGGGCACCGACCATGGTCACCAGCCAACCGGTGTCCGCGTGGTACGCGGTACGCCCGGTCGGCTGGATCCGGCGCGAATGCTGCTCCCAGCCGTCCAGCAGCAGCCGGGGATTCTCTCCGACGGTGTGGTAGGCCAGCACCCGACGGGACAGGTTCTCCAGCACCACCGGTGCACCGGCCAGCTCGGCCGCCTGGCGTACCACCTCGGTGGCCTCCGCGCCCTCCACGGACAGCTCGGTGAACCGCTGGTGGATCTCCTCGGTGGCCCGCAGCTCGGCCAGCTGGGCGTCCACGATCAGGGCGTGCACTGCCTCGGTGACCAGCACGAACGGGGTCTCCCGGCGCAACTCCACCAGCGGCAGGCCGTGCCGGTGCGCCGCCGCGGCCATCGCCTTCGGCACCCCGCCGTGGTAGCGGCGGCCGAGCTCCACCACCAGACCGGCGACACCCACCTCGGCCAGGTCGGCGATGAAGGCCCGCACACCGGCGTCGTCGCCGGGCAGCCCGATCCCGGTGGTCAGCACCAGCTCACCGCCGCGCAGCAAGCTGGCGATGTCCGGCACCTCGGTGACATGCACCCAGCGGACCGGCCGGTCCAGGCCCTCCTCGGCGGCGACCACCCGGGGTCCGCCGTTCCGCACCGGGTCGAGCGCCAGCACCTCACGGACGGTCGGGAACACCCGCAGAACGCTACCCCGGCGACCGGCACAATGCCCGGTGTGCCAACAACGGAGATCATGGACCCGGACGACGAGCGGATCGCCGACTACCGGGCGCTGACCGACGTCGAGCTGCGGACCCGGTGGGAGCCGCCGAACGGTCTGTTCATCGCCGAGGGCGAGCTGGTCATCGGGCGGGCCCTGCGGGCCGGCTACCGGCTACGGTCGGTGCTGGTCGACGCCAAACGGGTCGACCAGCTCGCCGACCTGCCGCCGGACGCGACGGTCTACGCGGCGACCCCGGCGGTGCTGGAGTCGATCACCGGATTCCACGTGCACCGGGGGGTGCTCGCCTCGTTCCACCGCCGGGCCCTGCCGACCCTGGACGAGGTGCTCGACCGGGCCCGCCGACTGGTCGTCTGTGAAGGGATCAACACGCACACCAACCTGGGTGCGCTGTTCCGCAGCGCGGCGGCGCTCGGCATGGACGCCGTGGTCCTCTCCCCCACCTGCGCGGATCCCCTGTACCGGCGGTCGGTGCGGGTCAGCATGGGCGAGGTGTTCGCGGTGCCGTACGCCCGGGCGGCGGCCTGGCCGGCGGCGCTGGCCACCATCCGTACCGCCGGGTTCCGGCTGCTCGCGATGACCCCGGCCCCGGACGCGGTGCCGGTGCAGCGGCTGGACGCCACCGCCCGGGCCCGGCCGGCGCTGCTGCTCGGCGCCGAAGGGCCGGGGCTGAGCACTGCGGCGGTCCAGGCCGCCGACGTACGGGTGGCGGTGCCGATGCGGCGCGGCGTCGACTCGCTCAACGTAGCGACGGCGGCGGCGGTCGCCTTCTGGGAGCTGTGCCGCGACGACCCGGCCTAACGGGAGCCGAGCCAGCCTGGTGGAAGCCGACCCGGCCTAATGGGAGTCGGCCGGGGCGCTCGCCGACACGTGGACGCTGGGCACCATCCGGCCGGCGGACCAGGCCAGACCGATCCCGGCGGTCAGGGTGAGGACCGCGCCGACGGTCTGCAGCGGCCCGGAGAGCAGCCCGACGAGCCCGAGCAGCGGGGACGCGACGATCAGCAGCCAGCCGTCGAGCCGGTTGAACAGCTCCGAGCGCAGCACCGCGGCACCGGCGAGCAGCCAGCCGAAGCTGTACAGGGCGGCGCCGACCAGGGCGATCGACCGGGCCGACGTACCGTAGATCGTCGTGCCGTCGGGCAGCCCGACGAACGGCACCGTCAGCGCCGTACCGGCCAGGCCGACCAGCAGTGCCGAAACGGCGGTGCCCCGGCTGCGGGCGGCGGCGTGGATCCCGGCGATCGCCACCAGCGCGACCAGCCCCAGCCAGCTGGCGATCACCCAGGAGACCAGGTACGCCGGCCGACCGTCGACCAGGTCGGGTGCCGGGCCGCCGCCGCGCAGCCCGCTCAGGCTGCCGATGCCGAAGGCGATCGCGTACAGCGGCAACGTCCAGATGGCGACCCGGCTGAACCGACGGATCGACCATGCCCAGGCGGCGTTGGTGGCCGGGCCGGCCGGGGTGTTCTCCGGCGCGGCGGCGGCCACCACGGCGACCCCGGCGTCGCTCCGCGAGACCACCCGCACCGGGCCGGACCGGCCGGCGTTGGACGCGGTCGTCCGGGGCCGGGTGTTCCTGACGGCACGCGTCACGGTCTCGCCTCCCGCGCTGCGGGGCCGCACCGGGCCCCCGTCGGCTGTGCTCACTGACCGACCGATCGTGACAGCCGACGGCGGCGGTACGCGCGGGTTCCTCGGATTTCCACCGGTCGGGTCAGCTGACCCACGGCCGGGACCGGCGGCCCGGTGCCGGGCCGGATCGGGCCGGATCGGGTCCCGTCCCGGCTGCGGGTCAGCCGCGTTCGGCCTGCGGGCGCTGCTGCTCGGCGTTCAGCTCGCCGAGCAGCTCGGACGCGGGCACCGGCTCGGGCGCCGGCAGCCCGGCCGGCCGGGCCTTGGCGCCGCCGGCCGCCGTACCGCCGCTGGTCACCTGCTCGGCGGCCCGCACCTCGTCGTTGACCCGCTGCGCCTCGGCGGCGGCGGCCTCGGCCGCCTCGGCCGCCTCCCGTTCCACGGCGCTGGAGTCGACCTGCTGCGACGGCGCGTCACCGACCATCTGGCTGAGCCCGCCGAGCGCCCCGCCCAGACCTTCGAGGGCCTTGGTCAGCTCGGCCGGGACGATCCACATCTTGTTGGACTGGCCGTTGGCGATCTGCGGCAGCGCCTGCAGGTACTGGTAGGCGAGCACCTTCTGGCTCGGGTTGGCCTGGTGGATGGCGTCGAAGACGGTCCGGATCGCCTTGGCCTGGCCTTCGGCCTGCAGGATCCGGGCCTGCCGGTCGCCGTCGGCGCGCAGCACCGCGGCCTGCTTCTCGCCCTCGGCGCCGAGGATCTGCGACTGCTTGTGCCCTTCGGCGGTGAGGATCGCGGCGCGGCGGTCCCGCTCGGCGCGCATCTGCTTCTCCATCGAATCGCGGATGCTCGGCGGCGGCTCGATCGCCTTGATCTCCACCCGGGTCACCTTGATGCCCCACCGGCCGGTGGTCTCGTCCAGCACGCCGGACAGGTGCTGGTTGATCTCCTCGCGGCTGGTCAGCGCGCGCTCCAGGTCGAGCGACCCAATGACGTTACGCAGCGTGGTGACGGTGAGCTGCTCGATCGCCTGCAGGAAGTTGGCGATCTCGTAGGTGGCGGCCCGGGGATCGACGACCTTGAAGTAGAGGACGGTGTCGATCGACACCACCAGGTTGTCCGAGGTGATCACCGGTTGGGGCGGAAAGCTGACCACCTGTTCCCGCATGTCGACCTTGGCCCGTACGGTGTCGACGAACGGGACGAGCAGGTTGAGACCGGGAGTCAGGGTGCGCTGGTACCGGCCGAGCCGCTCGACCAGGTCCATCCGCTGCTGCGGGACGATCCGCACCGCCCGGATCAGGGTTAGCACCGTGATCAGGGCGACCGCCCCGACCAGCACAGCGATCACTAAGTCCATCGTCGTTCACCTTCTCGGCTCGGGATGTTGATGCCGGCCCGGGGTGTTCATGCCGGTCCGCCGCCGGTGACGTCGTCCCGCCAGACCAGCGCGGTGACGCCCTTGACCTGGATCACCTGTACCCGTTCGCCGGGGGCGAAGACCTGGGTGCCGTCGTACGAGCGGGCGCTCCACAATTCGCCGTCGATCTTGACTTGGCCGCTGTCGGCGTCCACCCGCTCCAGCACCAGCGCCGAGGCGCCCTCGATCGCCTGCACGCCGAACGGTTCTTCGCCGCCGCTGAGCGCGGACTGCCGGTGCCGCTGGATGACCGGCCGGACGGCGACCACGGTCAGCGCCGAGACGGCGGCGAAGACCAGGGCCTGGGCGGCCACCGGGGCGCCGAGAGCGGCGGCGATCGCCGCGGCGAACGCGCCGGCGGCGAACATGACGAGGAACAGCGTCGCGGTGAACAATTCCGCGACCGCCAGCACGACGCCCAATACGATCCACAGGACGGGTTCCACACACCGATCGTGACATGTATGCGCACCACCGGCGACCCTCAACCCGACAAATCGGGCAGCTATCCGCGAGTCGGAATGACTCGACCACCCTGAGTCAGGATTCCACCCACCTGAGTCACGAGCAAGGAGCATGTACGCGTGTCCGCACCCCTGTCCCCCGACACCATCAGCATGATCGACACCGCGGTCGCCGAGACCCAGTCGTACGGCCGGGCGCCCTCCGTCGTCCTCGGCGTGCTCCTGGACCGGCGGCTGGTACACGTCGCGTCCGCCGGGGACCACCCGTCACCCCACCCCGACCTGCAGTACCGGATCGGCTCGATCACCAAGACCTTCACCGCCACCCTGGTGCTGCGGCTACGCGACGCCGGCCGGCTCGACCTCGACGACCGGCTCCGCGACCACCTGCCCGACGCCCCGTTCGAGCGGATCACCCTGCGCCAGCTCCTCGGCCACGCCGCCGGTCTGCAACGCGAACCGGACGGCGACGCCTGGTGGGAACGCAGCACCGGCACCGACGTCGGCACCCTGCTGGCCGGACTCGGACCGGACAAGGTCGCCTTCCCGCCGCACCGCACGTACCACTACTCGAACCTGGCGTACGGGCTGCTCGGCGCCGCCCTGCAGCGGATCACCGGCACGCCGTGGGCCGAACTGGTCGCCACCGACCTGCTCGACCCGCTCGGCATGACCCGCACCACCTACCACCCCACCGCCCCGTACGCCGCCGGCTACGTGGTGCACCCGTGGCACGGCACGCTGCGCGACGAGCCGCGTACCGACACCCGGGCGATGGCCCCCGCCGGCCAGCTCTGGTCCACCGTCACCGACCTGAGCCGATGGGCGGCGTTCCTCGCCGACCCGGACCCGGCGGTGCTGGACCCCGACACGATGGCGGAGATGTGCCTGCCGGTGGCGATCAACGACCCGCAGCGGTGGACCGGCGGCCACGGGCTCGGCCCCGAGCTGTACCGGGTCGGGGAGCGGGTCTTCGCCGGCCACGGCGGCTCCATGCCCGGCTACGTCGCGCTGCTCGCCGTGCACCGCGACACCGGCAGCGCCGTGGTGGCCTTCGCCAACTCGTACGGCTTCGCCCGGGGCACCATCCGCGAGCTGGGGTTACGGGTGCTGGCCGGGGTGCTCGACCGGGAACCGGCCGCGCCGCGTCCGTGGCGGCCGGGCACCCTGCCGCCGCCGGAGATCGACGCGATCTGCGGCCGGTGGTGGTGGATGGGACGGGAGATGCAGGTCTCCTGGGACGCCGACGCCGCCGAACTGGTCCTCACCCTGCTCGGGCCGGTACAGCCGGTGACGTCGCGGTTCGCCGCGGCGGGCGCGGACCGCTGGCAGGGCCGCAGCGGCGCCCAGCAGGGCGAGTTCCTCACCGTACGGCGTGGACCGACCGGCACCCCGACGGCGCTGGACCTGGCCACCTTCGTCCTCACCCGCGACCCGGACGACCTCGGCTGACCGGCCGCCAGCGCACCCCACTGCGGCGGCACGGTCGGCTCACTGCGACGGTGCGGTCAGCTCACTGCGGCGGCACGGTGACGAAGTCGATCAGCCGCTCCATCGCGTTGATCAGCGGCGTCTCCACGTCCTGGTAGCTGTGCACACTGGACAGGATCCGGCGCCACAGCTGCGCCGGATCGGCCACGCCGACCGCCGCGCAGACGCCTTCCTTCCACGGCTGTCCGGGCGGGATCCGGGGCCACTGCCGCAACCCGATCCGGTCCGGTCTGACCGCCTGCCACACGTCCACGTACGGATGCCCGGTGACCAGCACGTACGGCGAGGTGACCGTGGCGACGACCCGACTCTCCTTGGACCCGGGGACCAGGTGGTCGACCAGCACGCCGAGCCGGCGCTGCGGGCCGGGCGCGAAACCGGCCACCGCGGCGGCCAGCCCGTCGATGCCGTCCAACGGTTCGACGACGACGCCCTCGACGCGCAGGTCGTCGCCCCAGATCCGCTCGATGAGCGCGGCGTCGTGCACCCCCTCCACCCAGATCCGGCTGGCCTGGGCGACCCGGGCCGGCCGCTGGCCGACCGCGACCGACCCGGAGGCGGTGCGCTGCCGCTGCAGGGGCGCCGTCGGTGCCCGGGGCGGCCGGCGCAGCGTCACCGGCTGGCCGTCGAGCAGGAAACCGGCCGGAACCAGCGGGAAGTGCCGCCGGCGGCCGTGCCGGTCCTCCAGGGTGACCGCGCCGGACTCGAAGCCGACGACCGCGCCGCAGAAACCGGAGTCGGCGTCCTCCACCACCAGGTCCGGCTCGGCGTCGACCTCCGGCACCACCCGACGGCGGCGCCAGTTGCCCGCCAACACGTCGTCGCCGTACCGCCGGTCACCGCCCACGTCGGGCAGGCTAGCCGCACCGGCCGGCGGTGGCCCGCCGACGCGCCGACCGGACACCCCCGACGGTGACCTGCCGCCCGGTGTCGAGACAACCGGCAGCGCGGCACGTACCCTAGCGTGCATGTCCCCCGCAGCAGGCGCGGCGACCCTCGCGACGCGCCGCTCCAGCCGGTTCGTGGCCTGGGTGCGCGCGTGGCGCGCCGGCCTGGTGCCGTACGACGAGATAGCCGACGAGATAGCCGGCGACGAGGAGCATCTGGTCGCCGACGCACCCGGTGCCTGGACCGACCTGCCGTTGCGCGACGCGCTGTCCTGCTTCGCGAAGTTGCCGCCGGACGAGATCCGGCTGGCGTTGCCGGCCCCCGGCGACCCGCGTGGCCTGCCCGGTCCGGGTGAGTTCACCGGTGCCGCGCTGCTGGCCGGCGAGGCGGTGGTGGCGCGCGGGCTGGGCGTCATCCCCGAGGTGCGCTCGCACACGTCCGGGTCCGGGGTCACCTTCGAGACGGTGCTGTGGCGGATCTACCCGCTGCCGCAGGAGCTGCCCGCCGCCGGGCACGCCGGGCCGAGCGCCGCCGAGGCCGAGGCCGAGTTGTCCACCGCGCTGGCCGAGACGACCACGGCGCTGACCCGGCTGGACGTCGCTCACTGGCGGCCGGAGCTGGCCGGGGCGTTGGCCGCGCTGCGCCGCCCGGACGGCGGGATGGACCTGCCGCCCGGTTTCGACCCGCGGGCCCGCCGGCTGTTCGCCCGGGCCAGTGTGCTGGACCAGGTGCTGGCGCTCGCCGAGCACGTCGCCCCCGGCGGTGCCGTCAACGGCTACGAGGCCCAGCAGCGCGACGCCGCGCTGCGGCCGCTCACCACCGCCTGCCGCCGGGCGCTGGTCGCCGCCTGCAACGCCCCGCTGCGGCCCTGACTCCCGATCGCGGCCCTCATGGCACCGGCGTGGCGGTGGCGTCAGATCTCGTCGATCAGGTCGGCCACCGACGGGACGATCCGCGACGGCCGGTACGGGTAGCGGTCGATGTCGGTGCGGCTGCTGATCCCGGTGAGCACCAGGATCGTCTGCAGCCCCGCCTCCAGCCCGCAGAGCACGTCGGTGTCCATCCGGTCACCGATCATCGCGGTACTCTCCGAGTGCGCGTCGATCGTGTTCAACGCCGACCGCATCATCATCGGGTTCGGCTTGCCGACGAAGTACGGCTCCACCCCGGTCGCCTTCGAGATCATCGCCGCGACCGAACCCGCCGCCGGCAGCGCGCCCTCGGTCGACGGCCCGGTCGGGTCCGGGTTGGTGCAGATGAACCGGGCGCCGCCGTTGATCAGCCGGACGGCCTTGGTGATCGCCTCGAAGCTGTAGGTGCGGGTCTCCCCCAGCACCACGTAGTCCGGGGCGTAGTCGGACAGGATGTAGCCGACCGCGTGCATCGCCGTGGTCAGCCCGGCCTCACCGATGACGTACGCGGTGCCACCCGGCCGCTGGTCGGCGAGAAACTGCGCGGTGGCCAGCGCCGCCGTCCAGATCGCCTGCTCCGGCACGTCGAAACCCATCCGGGTGAGCCGGGCCTGCAGGTCGCGGGGGGTGTAGATGGAGTTGTTGGTCAACACCAGGAACGGTTTGCCGGAGGAGCGCAGCCGGTTGATGAACTCCGGCGCCCCGGGGACCGGTTGGCCCTCGTGCACCAGCACACCGTCCATGTCGGTCAGCCAACTCTCGACGGGCTTACGGTCGGTCACGAGGATCTCCGGGGGGTGGAAGAGGCAATGCAGCAGTTCACCGGGCAGGTGTCCCAGACCGGCAGCGTACCGAGCCGCGCCCGGGTGAGGGCGCCGTCCGGGCGCAGCCGCTCCGACACCAGGTCCCGGACCATCGACACGAAGGCCGAGTGGGTGCCGGGGCTGGCCGCCCGGGTGTACGCCAGACCGAGCTCCTTGGCGGTCGCCGCCGCCTCGGTGTCCAGGTCCCAGACCACTTCGAGGTGGTCGGAGACGAAGCCGATCGGGCTGACCACCACCGCGTCGACCCCTTGACCGGCGAGTTCACGCAGGTGGTCGTTGACGTCCGGCTCCAGCCAGGGCACCTGCGGTGGGCCGGACCGGCTCTGCCAGACCAGGTCGTACGGCAGGTCCGGCGCGGCGTCGGCGGCGACCAGCCGGGCGGTCTCGGCCAGCTGGGCCTGGTAGCGCCCGCCCTCCGGGCCGGCGGCGGCCGCCGCGCTGGTCGGGACCGAATGGGCGGTGAACACCAGCCGGGTACGCCGACGCAGCGCCGGGTCGAGGGTGCCCAGCGCGGCCCGGACCGCTTCGACGTGCGGGCCGACGAACCCGGGATGGTCGTGGAACTGCCGCAGCTTGTCGATCACCGGGGCGTCCTGGCCAACCGTGGCCCGCGCCGCCGCGATGTCCTCCTGGTACTGCCGGCACGACGAGTAGCCGCCGTAGGCGCTGGTGGCGAAGGCGAGGGCGCGGCGGACCCCGTCGTCGCGCATCCGGGCCACCGTGTCGGCCAGCATCGGATGCCAGTTGCGGTTGCCCCAGTAGACCGGCAGGTCGATTCCGTGGGCGGCGAAGTCGGCGCGGATCGCGGCGAGCAGCTCCCGGCACTGCTGGTTGATCGGCGACACGCCGCCGAAGTGCTGGTAGTGCTCGGCGACCTCGGCCAGCCGCTCCGGCGGCACGTTGCGGCCCCGGGTCACGTTGCGCAGGAAGGGCAGCACGTCCTGCGGACCTTCCGGGCCGCCGAACGACAGCAGAACCAGTGCGTCGTACGCCATGGGCCCTATTGTTCCTGGTCGGGCCGGGCCGGGCGGCGGCGCATCCCGAAGATCAGGCGCCGATGGCGTGGAAGCCGCCGTCGACGTGCACGATCTCACCGGTGGTCGCCGGGAACCAGTCCGACAGCAGCGCCAGGCAGGCCCGCGCCGCCGGCTCCTGGTCGGTCAGCTGCCAGCCCAGCGGCGCCCGCTCGGTCCAGGCCTGCTCGAAGGCCTCGAAGCCGGGGATCGACTTGGCCGCCATGGTGCGCAGCGGGCCGGCGGAGACCAGGTTGCTGCGGATGCCCTTCGGCCCCAGGTGCAGCGCCAGGTAGCGGGACGCGGACTCCAGACCGGCCTTGGCGACCCCCATCCAGTCGTAGACCGGCCAGGCCAGGGTGGCGTCGAAGGTCAGCCCGACGACCGCGCCGCCGGGACGCATCAGCGGCAGCGCCGCCATCGCCAGCGACTTGTACGAGAAGGTGGAGATGTGCAGCGCGGTGGCCACGTCGTCCCAGGGCGCGTCGAGGAACCCGCCACCGAGGCAGCTCTGCGGGGCGAACCCGATCGAGTGCACCACCCCGTCGAGGCCGTCGACGTGACCGGAGACCTTGTCGGCCAGCCCGGCCAGATGCTCCGGGTTGGTCACATCGAGCTCGATCACCGGCGCCTCGGCCGGCAGCCGCTTGGCGATCCGCTCCACCAGCGACATCCGGCCGAACCCGGTGAGCACCACGGTGGCGCCGTTCTCCTGGGCGAGCTTCGCCACCGAGAAGGCGATCGACTGGTCGGTGATGACGCCGGTGACGAGCAGCCGCTTACCGGCCAGCAGTGCGGACACAGATTTTCTCCGTTCGGTCTTCGATTGCCAGGTCGGGTGCGGTCAGTGCCCCATGCCGAGGCCGCCGTCGACGGGAATGACCGCCCCGCAGATGTAACCGGCGGAGTCGCCGGCGAGCCACGTCACCGCCGCGGCCACCTCGTCGGCGGTGGCGAACCGGCCGGCCGGGATCGCCTTGCGGTACTCGGCCTTGCGCTCCTCGGGCAGCGCCGCCGTCATGTCGGTCTCCACGTAGCCGGGGGCGACGACGTTCGCGGTGATGTTGCGTCCACCGAGTTCGCGGGTGATCGAGCGGGCCATGCCGACCAGGCCGGCCTTGCTCGCCGCGTAGTTGACCTGGCCCGGTGAGCCGAGCAGGCCGACCACCGACGAGATGAAGATGAGCCGGCCCCAGCGGGCCCGCAGCATCTTCGTCGAAGCGCGCTTGGCGCAGCGGTACGCACCGGTCAGGTTGGTGTCCAGCACCGAGGTGAACTGCTCCTCGGACATCCGCAGCAGCAGCGTGTCGTCGGTGACGCCGGCGTTGGCGACCAGCACCTCGACCGGCCCGAGCTCGGCTTCGACCGCACCGAAGGCCTGGTCGACCGAGTCGGCGTCGGTGACGTCGCAGCGTACGCCGAACAGGCCGGCCTGCTCGTCGAAGCCGGACCGGTAGGTGACCGCGACCCGGTCGCCCTGCTTCGCGAACGCCTGCGCGATCGCCAGACCGATGCCCCGGTTACCGCCGGTGACCAGTACGGTGCGGGCCACGTTCCCCCCTCGTCATTGATGATCCGGCTTTGGAGACTAGGTGCTACCGCCGGGTAAGCAGTAACCCGGGGGTACTACCCCGGTGGTGTCCTGACACCAGGTCGGTCCGGTCGTAGCCGCACAGTGGTGAACGGCGGCACGGTCCAACAGGTGCGGCAGGCGCTGCGGTGACGGGTCGTCGGGCCGAACTTCCCGACCCGCCGGCCCGGGTGTACGCTCTTGCCCGGTTCAACGGCCGGACGACCTGTGGAGGTGATCGCTGTGCGAGATAGCGATCCTCCTAGTCGTCGCCGGGCCACCGGTCGAGCGCGCTGAGGTCGGCGCGGCTCCCGGTGCGCCCGCGCGATCTGCCCGTGTCGCCCCGTCAGCCCGCCCGCCGGTCACCCTGATCCACAGGTGGCCGGCCCGTCGCCGGAGTCCACCCTCGATGAACCGTTACGTCGCACCGCTGGGGTTCACCCTGGCCGCCGTCTGGATCGCCGTCATCTTCGTACTGGCCAGCGGCGCACGGTGACGGGTCCCGGGCCGGCGGGTATCCGTCACCCGCCGGCCCGGGACCCGCCACCTACCGACCGTCGCCCACTGCCCGACCCGGCACCTGCTGGTCCGGCCGGGCCGTCTCACGGCAGCCGCGAGGTCCACAACAGACTGAGCACCGCCGCGCCCAACGCGAGCAGCAACGCCAGGGCCGCGTACCACTGGGTTATCTCCCGGGGCACGGTCCGCTGCCCGATCGACGAGCCCATGTCCTCGTACACCTGGTTGAGCTCGCCCACCGACGCCGCCTCGTAGAAGAAGCCGTTGGTCGCCTCGGCCAGCTCGGCCAGCGCGAACCGGTCCACCGGCACCCGCTGCACCTGGTTGCCGATCTGCACCTGGCCGTCGTCGGTGCCGAACGCGATCGTCGACACCGGTACGTTGGCCGCCGACGCCGCCGCGGCGGCCTCCTCGACCGACCGGCCCGAGGTGCGGTAGCCGTCCGACAACAGCACGATCCGGGCCGGCGGCGGGCCCTGCGCGCCGTCGGTCGGCACCAGCCGGATCGCCTCCAACGAGGTGAACACGGCCTCGCCGGTGGCGGTCGCCTCGGCCAGCACCAGACCGTCGATCGCCTGGGACACCGCGGCCCGGTCCTTGGTCGGCGAGACCAGCACGTTCGCCGACTTGGCGAACGCGACCAACCCGATGTTGTAGCCCTCCGGCAGCTCCGCGACGAACTCCTTCGCCGCCTGCTGGGCCGCCTCGATCCGGCTGGGCGGCACGTCGTCGGCCTCCATCGACAGCGACACGTCGATGGCGAGCATGACGGTGGCCCGCTCCAGCGACTCCTCGGTGTCGATCGACGGCCGGGCCAGCGCCGACGCCAGCACCAGCAGGCTGAGCAGGAACGCCCCGGCGGCCAGGTGACGGCGCCAGCCGAGACCACGCGGGGCCAGCGTGCGCAGCAGGTCCACATTGGTGAACCGGACCGCGTACGCCTTACGACGGAACTGACGCCAGACGTACATCCCGGCGATCGCCAGGACCGGTAGCAGGGCGAGCAGCCACCAGGGCTGCAGGAAACGGATCATCGAGCTTCGCTTTCCGGGCGCGGGGTGGGGGCCGGGCGGGCGATGCCCCGGGTACGGGCGTGCCGCTGCCCGGCAACGAACCGGACGATGTCCAGCAGCCAGTCCGAGTCGGTCCGCAGCCGCAGGTGGGCCGCGCCGGCACCGCGCAGGGTCTGCGCGATCGCCGCCCGCTGGGCCCCGGCCGCCTCGGCGTACCGCCGGCGCAGCCGTGGATCGGCGGTCTGCACCTCGTGCAGCGTGCCGGTCTCCGGGTCGGCCAGGGTCAGCACGCCGGCGTCGGGCAGCTCCAGCTCACGCGGATCGACCACCTCGACGGCGAGGACGTCGTGGCGGACGGCGAGTTTGCGGACCTGCCGGCCCCACTGCTGCGGCGGGGCCAGGAAATCGGAGATCACCACGGCGACGCCACGGCGACGCGGCGGCCGGTTCAGCATGTCGATCAGGGCGCCGAGGTCGCTGCGGCCGGGCCGGGACTGGGTGCCGGCGATCGCCCGCAGCAGCCCGTGCGCCTCCTTGCGGCCGGTCCGCGCCGGCAGCCGGGTGAGGACGCCGCCCAGCGCCGGATCACCGGTGCCGATCACCGCGCCGACCCGGTTACCGCCCCGCGCGGTCAGGTGCACCATCGCCGCCGCCGCCGAGACGGCCAGATCCCGCTTGAGACAGCGGGCGGTGCCGAAGTCCAGACTGGCCGACAGGTCCACCGCCACCCAGGCTTCCAGCTCCCGGTCGGCCACGGTACGCCGTACGTGCGGCACGGTGGTCCGGGCCGTCACCGGCCAGTCCATCCGGCGTACGTCGTCACCGGGCCGGTACTCGGTCGACTCACCGGCCTCGCTGCCCGGACCGGGCAGCAGCCCCACGTAGTCGCCCTGCAGCAGGCCGTCGAGTTTGCGGGTGACGGTCAGGTAGAGCCGGGACAGCACCGCCTCCGCCCGGCCCGAACTCGGCACCGCAGCGGTCACTGCGACTGCCCGGGCCAGCCGGCGCCGCCGCCGGGCGGGCCGGGCACCGCGGCGGCCGGCGCGGCATGTCCCATCGGTCCCACCGGCTGCGGCGTCGCGTTCTGCCGGGGAGCGACCGACGGCAGCGGCACCGTCTGCATGATCCGCCCGACGACGTGGTCGGCGGGCACGTCGTCGGCGAGCGCGTCGTAGCTGAGCACCAGCCGGTGACGCAGGATGTCCGGGGCGATGTCCTGCACGTCCTGCGGCAACGCGTAGTCGCGTCCACGCAGCAGCGCCAACGCCCGGGTGGCCCGCACGATGCCCAGCGAGGCGCGCGGGCTGGCACCGTACTGGATCAGCTGCGCGACGTCCGGCATGCCGTGCTCGGCCGGTGCCCGGGTGGCCAGCACCAGCCGTACGGTGTAGTCGACCAACGCGTTGTGCACGAACACCCTGTCCGCCTTGCGCTGCAGGTCGACCAGGTCGGTGGGTTTGAAGATGACGCTCGGCTGCGGCGCCTCCACCCCCATCCGGTAGACGATCTCCCGCTCCTCCGCGTCGGTCGGATAGCCCACCACGATCTTCATCAGGAACCGGTCGCGCTGGGCCTCCGGCAGTGGGTAGACGCCCTCCTGCTCGATCGGGTTCTGGGTGGCCATCACCAGGAACGGATCCGGTACCGGGTGTGTCTGCCCGCCCAGCGACACCTGCCGCTCGCTCATCACCTCGAGCAGCGCCGACTGCACCTTGGCCGGCGCGCGGTTGATCTCGTCGGCGAGCAGGAAGTTGACGAACACCGGCCCGAGTTCGATGTCGAACTTCTCGCTGGACTGCCGGTAGATCCGGGTGCCCACCAGGTCGGCGGGGACCAGGTCAGGGGTGAACTGGATCCGGGCGAACGAACCACCCACGACGGTGGCGAGGGTCTCCACGGCGAGTGTCTTCGCCACCCCGGGGACGCCTTCCAGGAGGCAGTGCCCCCGGGCGAGCAGCGCGACGAACATCCGCTCGACCATCCGGTCCTGACCGACGATGACCCGTTTCACCTCGAACATCGCCCGCTCGAGCAGGGTCGCGTCGGTGGCCGGTGTCGCCTCGGGGGGCGACGGCGGCGCGGCGGTCGGTGTCGACGATTCGGGCGTGGTCGGCTGGGCCACCGGTCCTCCACAGCGTGGTTCTGGCGCCGTCAGGGTTCTGGCGTCGTCGGTTGAAAAGGTCGTGCCGCACTAAGCGTCGCACGCCGGTCCGAACCGGCGGGCAGGGGCCGAGAAAGCACCGCCAGGTGGGTAGACACGAGGGGGATCGGCGTGTGTACGATTCAGCCGTCGCCGGGCGGCTTCCCCCGTGGCCGCCCGGCGCTCACACCCTCGGCTCGTGCCGCCTCTGGCCTGGTACCGACCTAGACTCGTGCCGTGGCCACGCCCCCCGATTCCGCCGACACCGCACCGGGTGAGCAGTTGATCTGCTCAGCCAAAGGCTGCCGTGCCCCGGCGATCTGGGCGCTCAACTGGAACAATCCCCGGCTGCACCAGCCCGAACGCCGCAAGACCTGGCTGGCCTGCGCCGACCACCGGGAGCGGCTCGGCGACTTCCTGCACGTACGCGGATTCCTCCGCGACGTGGCACCGCTTGGCTGATCGCCTACGCTCGTAAGGGTGACCGAACAGTCCGCCGCACCGGCAGCCCCGCTCAGCCCGTTGGAGCCCTGGCCGGAGACGGTGCAGTGGCAGCCCGTCTCCCGTGACCTGGTCTGGGTGGAGCTGATCCGGCTCGCCATCGGGATGAGTTTCCTGCTCGTCGGCCTCGGCATCGGCTGGGCGATCACCGGCTTCTGGTTCGTCGGCGTCGGCTTCGCCGCCGCCGTGCTGCTCACCGTGCTGCGGGTGGTGGCGACGGTGCGGGCCGTCTACGCCTGGGGGTACGCCGAGCGCGACGACGACCTGCTGGTGCGACACGGACTGCTGGTACGCCGGCTGTCGATCGTCCCGTACGCCCGGATGCAGTTCGTCGACGTCTCCGCCGGCCCGCTGGAACGGGCCTTCGACCTGGCGACCGTGCAGCTGCACACGGCCGCAGCGGCCAGCGACGCCCGGGTGCCCGGGCTACGACCCGCCGAGGCGTCCCGGCTACGGGACCGGCTCACCGCGCTCGGCGAGATCCGGGCGGAGGGCCTGTGAGCCAGCCGCACGAGCCGGTCCCACCGCCAGTCCCGCCGGCCCAGCCCGGGCCGCCGCCCGGCCAGCCGCCGCCCGGGGCCCCGGCGCCGTACCCGCCGCCCGGCCAGGCCTACCCACTGCCCGGCCAGCCGTACCCGCCGTACCCGCCGTACCCGCCGCACGGTCCGGTCGAGGAGCCCCGCCAGCGGCTGCACCCGCTGAGCCCGATCCTCAAGGGCAGCAGGGCCCTCGTGGTGATCATCGCCGGCCTGTCCTGGCAGACGCTCGGCCGGGTCGGTTTCGGCCGCTTCGCGCTGCTGGTCGTGCTGTGCCTGCTCGGCTACCTGGCGGTGGCGGTGATCAGCTGGTACAACACCGGCTACCACGTGGTCGGCCGTGAGCTGCGAATTCACGAGGGACTGCTGTGGCGGCGGACCCGTGCCATCCCGCTGGAGCGGCTGCAGGCCGTCGAAGTGGTCCGGCCACTGCTTGCCCAGCTGACCGGCCTGGCCGAGCTGCGGCTCGAAGTGGTCGGCGGTGGCCAGACCGAGGCACCGCTGGCGTACTTGACCGTCGCCGACGCCGCCGCGCTGCGGGCCCGGCTGCTGGCGCTCGCCGGCCGCGCCGGCCGCACCGGGGCGGCACCGGACGCGACGGCCCCCGACGGGACGGCACCGCCCGACGGCACCCCGGCCGGCCTGCCCGACCCGTCTGCGCCGCCACCCGGCCGGCTGCTGCACACCGTGGTCAACCGGGACCTGCTGATCAGCCAGCTGCTCACCCCGCAGACCATGTTCCTGCCGTTCGGCGCCGCGTTCGTGATCGCCCAGTTCGCGATGGACGCCACCTGGTCGTTCGTGGCGGTCGCCAGCACCCTGACCGCCACCGCCGGCATCATCCTGCAGCCGATCCGACGGGTGCTCAGCGACTGGAACTTCCGGCTGGCCCGCGACGAGGTGGGGCTGCGGGTCCGGCACGGGCTGACCGAGACCCGGTCGCAGACCGTACCGCTGCACCGGATCCAGGCGATCGGGGTTACCTGGCCGCTGCTGTGGCGGGGGAAGAAGTGGCTGCAGATGCGGCTGCACGTCGCCGGCTACGCCGCACCGGACGGGCAGGGCGGCGGCACCCAGTCCGACCAGTTGCTGCCGGTCGGCGTACTGCCGACCGCGAACCACATCCTCGCTGACGTGCTGCCCGGCATCGCGCTCGACGCGCTGCGAATGACGCCGCCGCCGCGCCGGGCCCGCTGGCTCAACCCGCTGGTGCAGCCGAAGCTCGGCGCCGGGCTGGCCGACGACGTGTTCAGCGTGCGCAGCGGGCTGCTGACCCGGCAAATGATGGTCGTGCCGTACGCGCGGATGCAGAGCGTACGGGTGGTGCGCGGGCCGTTGCAGCGGCTGCTCGGATTGGCCACCGTGTACGCCGACACCGCCGGTGGGCCGAGCGCCGCCGCCAAGGATCGGGACGTAGCCGAGGCGTGGTGGCTGGCGGCGCAGCTCAGCGACCGGGCCCGCGCCGCCCGCAGCACAGCCGATCCGACCTCGCCGCAGCCGTCGATCTAGAAGGATTATGGTCGATATACCGGCCAAATCCTTCTAGATCAACTGGTGGACGAGGGCGGGCAGCACCGTACCGATGGGTTCGCGCAGCACCGCGTCGGCGATCGGGTCGTACGGCGTCGCGGCCTTCAGGATGCCGCCGCACAAGCGGCAGTCCGGGTCGTCCTCACCGGCCGCCACCCGGGCCAGCGCCTCGTCCATGCCGGTCCGGTCGTCGCAGCTTAGGCACTCGACCTCGGACATGGTGCCGTGGATCTCGATCACCTTGTCCGGACTGTTGCCGGCACGCTGGTGCAGGCCGTCGATGTTCTGGGTGACGATCGCGGCCAGCCGACCGGACCGCTCCAGCTCCACCAGACTCGCGTGGCCCTCGTTCGGCTGCGCGGACCAGGCCGGATGATCCCGCCGGCCGAGCCAGGACCGCCGCCGCACCGCCGGGTCGGCGACGTACGCGTCGAGGGTGAACAGCTTGGCGGCCTGCGGGTCCCTCGTCCAGACGCCGTTGGGCCCACTGCGCCACCTCGTCGACAGGTGCCACACTCGATCGGTCGGACATGTCCCCGACGGTAACCGCCGTTCGCGGCGTCGGCCGCCGCGATCCCGGCGGGCGAGGCGAGCCGCGTCCACCGCAGGTGCCGGTCGCCGGGTCACCCGTCACCGTCGTCGTCCGGCTCGCCGGCCGGCATCAGCCCGGACAGGTGCAGCACAGCCCGGATGCGCCGGGTGGAGCTCGCGTCCCATCGGTCCAGAATGGTGAGTGCCCGCAGGAACGGTCGACACGGTGCCGGGATGCCGCCGCACCGGTGACACTCCCCGGTGGTGCGGTTCGGGATGTGGGTCCGGGCGGTGGAGTTCGCATCATGGACGGCTCGGACCAGCTCCGGTGACCAGGTAGGGTCGCCGCCTCGCGCCGGGTCGTCCAGGGCGCCAGCGGGAGTTGGCGCCATGCCGCATCCCCCGGCGAGCTGGAAACGGTCGTCCTGGTCCGGGTCTGTCTCCCCCGGGTTGCGCTTCGGCAGCGGCGGCCGGCCCGGTGTCGGATCGACGTTTCGCGGTGTGCCGATCGAGGTGTAGCGGGCCAGCCTCGGCGTCCCACCGATCCCGTCGTTTCTGATCATCATTACCCCCTCGGATCGATTACGAACAGCGTGTATCTTTCTGCTGAGTTCCAGCCTGGATCGCTGACCATGCTCAATGGAAGAAGGCGTTAAGCCCAGGGAATGTACATGCCGTCCAGGCCAGCAAAAGATCAACAACTTCGAGTGATTTGGGGGATGTGAAGGTCTATGGCTGGGAGCGATTATCTGATATCGGAGCTACGCCGGCTGCGCGAGTCGTTCGGGTTGACCCAGGAAGCGTGGGCCGACCGGATCCACTTCTCGGCGAAGCACGTGGGTGCCATCGAGCGCGGCGAACGGCCCGCGCTGCCGGACTACCTGAAGGCCGTCGACAAGGTGTTCGGCACCGCCCTGGTCAGGTTCTATCGGGAGTTCGTCCGGGGCGACTGGACACCCGTGTGGTACCGGCCGTTCGTCGAGTACGAAGGTCGGGCGACCCTGCTGCGGGTCTACCATCCGACGCTGATCCCCGGACTGCTGCAAACCGAGGCGTACGCACGCGCTCTCCTGCCGGCGATGAACGTCCCGGCCGAGGACGTCGAACAGACGCTCGCGGCAAGGCTGGACCGGCAAGAGATCATCAGCCGAACCACCAGCCCATGCCGCCTGGTCGTGATCCTCGACGAAATGGCGATCCGCCGCACCGTCGGCGGGCCGGAAGTGATGCGCGAGCAACTCAAAGCGCTGACGGAGGTAGGCGATCGGCCGAATGTACAGATCCACGTGGTGCCACTGGCCACCCCGGCGTATGTCGGGATGTACGGCCCGATCGTCCTGGCCTCGGTTGAGGGTCGCACAGTCGGCTTCCTCGAAGGCCACCAGGAGGGCCGAGTGGTGGAGTCACCCGACCGCACCGCGAGCCTGGAGAGCGACTGGGAGTCGATCCGGCAGTACGCTCTACCCTGCGCGCAGTCGCTCGAATTGATCACGAAGGCGGGAGAGACATGGACCTGACCAAGCCTCGTTGGCGTAAGAGCACCAAGTCCGACACAGGGGCCTGCGTCGAGGTGGCCGACAACGTCGCCGGGCGCGTCCTCGTACGGGACACCAAGGACCGCGACGGCGCGATGCTGACCTTCGGACCGACCGCGTGGCAGTCCTTCGTGTCGACGGCTGCCACCCTGAAGCCTTGAGCCATCGGACAGCACCAAGTCAGCCGTAGGCCGGATCGCCCAGCCCCGGCTCCGCTCTCGCGGTTGGAGCCGAGGCTGGGCCGTCCTATTGGGCTGCGGTGCTCTCGATCTCCGGCAGCCGGTACGTTGTCCGCAGCGGCGACAGCAGGGCCGGCAGGAAGGCGGCGGTCATCCCGGCCGTACCGATCCACAGTACGGCCGACGCCCCGAACAGGCCGCCGAGCGTACCGCCGAGCAGCGCCGCGACCGGCATGCTGCCCCACTGGACGAAGCGGACAGTGGCGCTCATCCGGCCCAGCAGCCGGTCCGGGGTGACCCGCTGCTGCAGGCCCGCCTGCGCGATCAGCCGGACCACGCCGCCGAAGGACAGCAGGGCCAACCCGCAGCGATCCTGCTGTTCGCCTCGACCAGGTGGTCCCGGCCGACCAGCGCCGGGATGTAGCTCGTGTAACCGACCTCGAAGAGCACGGTCAGCAGTCCGTGGCCGAGGGCGATCGCGTACAGCAGCCAGATCGTCAGCGCGTCGGCCCACCAGGCCAGCGAAACCGTCATCAGCAGCGCCGCCCGCAGCAGATCGGTGTTGACCAGCACTGGGCGCTTGCGCCACCGGTCGACCCACGCACCCGCAGGCAGCCCGATCAGCAGCGACCCGGCCGTGGTCATCGCGGTCAGCACGCCGACCGCGAACTCGTCCGCGTCCAGCCAGAGGATCGCCACCAGCGGCAGCGCGAGGTAGACGAACCGGTCGGCGAGCTGCCCGGCGACGGTCGCGCCGAAGAACCGCCGGAAGTCTGGCTCCCGGAACAGGCCGAGTCGGACCATCATCGAATCCGATCCTCGCTGTCCACAAGGACCGTGGATACGCAGGAGGCATCTGATCATGGCTACGCGGCCGTCGTATGTGGTCACTGGAGGTGCCCGGGGCATCGGCCGGGCGATCGCCGAACGCCTGACCCGCGACGGTCAGGTCGTCGTCGTGGATGTCACCGGTGAACTCGGCTGGCAGCACGAACGCGTCATTCTGATCACCGGCGACGCTCGTGATGCCAAGACAGTGCGGCGGGCAGCGGCCACCGCCGAGTCCGCTGGTCCGCTGCTCGGCTGGGTCAACAACGCAGCGGTTTTCGGCGACGCAGGGATGGACGACGCGTCGGCGGCCCAGATCCTGGACCTGATCTCCACGAACCTCGCCCTGGCGGTCACCGGCTGCCACGTCGCGGTCAACCACTTCCTGGCACACGGGCGCGGCGGGGCCATCGTCAACGTCTCGTCCCACCAGGCGCAGCGCCCGGTCCGCGGAGCGCTGCCCTACGCGACCGCGAAGGCTGCTGTCGAGGGTCTGACCCGGGCAATGGCGGTGGGTCACGGGCCGGCCGGCATCCGTACCAATGCTGTCGCGCTCGGCTCGATCGCTACCGACCGATTCGAGAGCTACCGTGCCCAGCACCCCGAGGTGGACGCCGAGATGGCCGCGCTGCATCCGCTTGGTCGAGTCGGGACCCCAGGTGAGGTGGCCGACGCTGTCACCTTCCTGCTGTTTCCCGCCGCCGGATTCGTCAACGGCGTCGTCCTCGCCGTCGACGGCGGACGAGCAGTCAACGGACCCGACCCCGAAGCCACCCGGGCCCCAGGTCGGACCCAGCTGGAAGGCCTCCAGCAGCGCGGTGGTTCGTTCGGCGCGACGCCGGGCGTGGGGATGTTCGCCGACGGCGCTGGTTCGTCGCGGCCGTAGCCGGAAACGACCGGTAGTACCGGCGGACCGGCTACGGTCTCCTGCCTCGGCTACCCGTCAGCACGCGGTCACGGGGCCCAGGCGGGGCCGACCTGCCAGGTGGAGTCCGCCGCCCAGCTGGTCGGCGAGTTCCAGCTGGGGCCGTCCGCGCCGTCGCTGAGCCAGATCTCGGCCGCGTAGTGGCGCAGGAACGAACCCGGATAGTTGTACGACTCCAGCGACACACCGCTGCCGGTCAGCCCGCGCCGCGCGCACCAGGTGGCGTCGGCGCGCAGCAGCGCGGTGCCGTCGTCGGGCGAGTTGCGGACCCGGGAGTTGGCGTGCCGCAGGTACTGGCCGGGGAAGTTGACCGACTCGAACGAGAAGCAGTCCGGGTCGGCCAGACCGGGCCGGATCACGTACGTCGCGTCGTCCCTGAGCAGTTGCGGGCTGTCGGCGGTGACCACGTCGGTGTAGGCCAGGCTGTCGCGGTGCCGCAGGTAGCGGTCGGTGAAGCCGGGGGTGGTGACCCGCAGCGACCGGCGGGCGTCCAGCGGCAGGGCGACCGGTGTACGCGACGGCAGCGCCCGGGAGGTGGCGATCAGCGCCAGGTTGGCCGCCCGGACCCGGGCCTCGTCCATCTTGGCCACCTGCCGGTCGTAGGTGAGGAAGCCGTTCAGCTCGCCCTCGACGTCGGTGATCTCGGTGTAGACGGCGGCGCTGAGCCCTCGGCCGATCATCAGGTTGGTGGTGCCCTGGATCAGGCCCACGTAGCGGTCGGTCAACGCGGCCGGGGTCGGCTGCCACTCGTACGCCTGGAAGTTGCCGTTCGGGCTGTATTCGTGGCCCGGCACCCGCAGTCCGGGGCCGCCGAACTCGCCCAGCACGGAGATCCGCCCGCCGGTCGGCGCCGGCGCGCCGGGCCCGACGTAGACGTGCCAGTCGTCCATGTCGCCGTTGCCGGGGTTGCCCAGCGACTGGCAGCAGTTGTATCCGCTGTGGGTGTCGACCAGCCGGGTCGGGTCGAGGTCCTTGACGGCCTGGCCGACCCGGATCGTGTCGGCCAGGGCACGCTCGCCCCAGCCTTCGTTGTAGACGACGTAGGCGACCACCGACGGCGAGTTGCGGTGTTCGGCGACGATCTGGCGCGCCTCGGCCTCGAACTGGGCCTGCTGCGCGTCGGTGGGGTCGATGTCCTGGGCGGTCATCGACGGGATGTCCTGCCACACCAGCAGGCCGAGCCGGTCGGCGTGGTAGAACCAGCGCTGCGGTTCGACCTTGATGTGCTTGCGCACCATGTTGAACCCGAGGCTCTTGTGCTTGCGCAGGTCGAAGGCGAGCGCTTCGTCGGTCGGCGCGGTGTACCCGCCGTCGGGCCAGTAGCCCTGGTCGAGGGTGCCGAGCTGGAAGACGAACTCGCCGTTGAGGGTCGGTCGCGGCACCCCGTCGAGCATCCGTACGCCGATCTCCCGCATGCCGAAGTAGTGGGTGGTCCGGTCGACGACCCGGCCGCGCCGGTCGCGCAGGGTGACCCGCAGGTCGTACAGGTACGGGTCGTCCGGTGACCAGCGGCGGGCGTTCGGCACCGGTACGGCGAACTCGGTGAAGCCGCCGGTGGCGGTGCCGACGACGGTGGCTCCGGCGAGGGCCTCGGCGCGGACGGTGTGGCCGGCAGCGTTGCCTCGTATTGCTGCCCGGACTCGGATGGTGTCGCTGGCCAGGTCGGGGCGCAGGTCGACGTCGCTGATCGAGGTGGCCGGGGTGGGTTCCAGCCAGACGGTCTGCCAGATACCCGAGGCCGGGGTGTAGAAGATCCCGCCCGGGGTCTTGGTCTGTTTGCCGATCGGTGGCAGGCTGCCGTGCTGGCGGCTGTCGGTCGGGTCCCAGGCGGTGACGATCAGTTCGTTGGGGCCGCGACGCAGCGCACTGGTGATGTCGAAGCTGAAGGCGTCGTAGCCGCCGGTGTGGCCGCCGACCCGCCGGCCGTTGACCCAGACGGTGGCCTGCCAGTCGACGGCGCCGAAGTGCAGCTGCACCCGCCGCCCGGCCCAGTTGGCCGGGACGGTGAAGGTGCGCCGGTAGGTCAGGTGGTGCCGGTTGTCGTCGGCGGCCCGGCCGATGCCGGACAGCGCCGACTCGACCGGGAACGGGACGTTGACCCGTTCGGGCAGGTCGACGCCGAACTGTGGGGGGTCGTCGGTGGTGGACTGCCGCAGCTGCCATTCGCCGTTGAGGTTGCGCCAGTCGGGGCGGGTCATCTGCGGCCTGGGGTATTCGGGCAGCGGGGTGCCGGTGAGCGCCTGGGCGGTCCACGGGGTGGTCAGCGGCGCGGGGCGAGCGGGCACCGCGACGGCGGCCGGGGGCGCGACGAGCAGGCCGGCGGCTGCGGTCGCGGTCGCTGCCGCAACAGCGGTCCAACGGGTACGGGGTGATCGCATGTCGTCTCCATCGGTGGACGGGCCGGGGACGGGATCGGATGTGAGCGCATCGAGGTACGTCGAGATTATCTATAACGTTATAAACCTCTGGTCGACCGTCGTCAATCTCCACCCGTCGATGTATGTCAGGATCGACGGATGGGTGCCAGTCTGCGGAGCATCGCCGAGCGCGCGGGCGTCTCACTGGCCACGGTCTCCAACGTGGTCAACGGCTACCGGCCGGTCGCCGAACCCACCCGACGCCGGGTGCAGCAGGCCATCGACGAACTTGGCTACACCCCGAACCTCAGCGCCCGGCACCTGCGGCGCGGCCGGACCGGACTGATCGCGCTGGCCATCCCCGAGCTGACCAACCCGTACTTCGCCGAGCTGGCCGAGATGGCGATCCGGGAGGCCGCAGCGCTCGGTTACACCCTGGTGATGGAGAGCACCGACGCCGACGCCGACATGGAGCTGGCGCTGCTCGGCGGCTCCCGCCGGCACGTGGTCGACGGGCTGATCCTCAGCCCGGTGCGGATCGGCCGCACCGAGGTGCTCGCCCGCCGCGACGCGCTGCCGCTGGTCCTCATCGGCGAGGGCGTCTCCGACGTACCGCATGATCACATCGCCATCGACAACGTCGCGGCCAGCCGCGCGGCGGTGGCGCACCTGGTCGCGCTCGGCCGCCGCCGGATCGCCTTCATCGGGGCCCGGGGCCACGACGACCGACAGTCGGCGCAGCTGCGGCTGCGCGGTTTCCGGGCGGGCATCGCCGCCGCCGGGCTGCCCGACCGACCGGAACTGACCGTGGTCACCGACCGGTTCGGCCGGGCCGACGGCTCGGCCGCGATGCGACGACTGCTCACCCTCGCCGAGCCACCGGACGCGGTCTTCGCGTACAACGACCTGATCGCACTCGGTGCGATGCGCGCCGCCACCGACGCCGGCCGGCGGATCCCGCAGGACGTCGCGGTCGTCGGGATCGACGACATCGAGGAGGGACGGTACGCCAACCCGAGCCTGACCAGCATCTCCCCTGACAAGGCGGAGATCGCCCGGCTGGCGGTCCGACGGCTGGTCGACCGGATCGAAGGGCGTCCGCCCCGGCCGCCGTACGACGTGCAGACCCCGTTCACCATGGCGGTCCGGCAGAGCACCGCCGGCGCGCGGTCCGGCTTTCGTGGTCCGACGCAGGTCGAGCACCTAGGCTGATTGGTCATGGGACAGACGCCGGAGAACAGCTTCCGCCCGGGTGCCACCGCCCGGGTCGAGCTGACCGTGACCGATTCCGACACCGCCCAGGCGGTCGGCTCGGGCGACGTACCGGTCCTCGGTACCCCGCGGCTACTCGCGCTGGCCGAGGCGGCGACGGTCGCCGCCACCGCCACCGGGCTGCCACCCGGCATGACCACCGTCGGCACCCGGGTCGAGCTGGACCACCGGGCGGCGACCCCGGTCGGCCGCACGGTGGCCGCGATGGCCCGGCTGAGCGAGGTCGACGGGCGGCGGCTGGTCTTCGAGGTGGTGGTGTTCGAGGGGAGCACGACCATCGCGCAGGGCCGCATCGAGCGGGCCCTGGTCGACCGGCACCGGTTCGTCGAGCGGGCCTTCGACCGCACGCCGGCGCCACGTGTCGGCGACGACCCCACCGGTGAGCGGGCCGTCTCCGGATGAGCGCCCGGTTCGTCGAGGTCGGCGACCGGGTGTACGTGCTGCGCCGACCGCGGCTCGACGTCAACTCGACGCTGGTCGTCGGCGCGGCCGCCGCCGTGCTCGTCGACACCGGCAGTACCCCGGCCGAGGCCGCCGAGCTGGTCGAGGCGGCCCGGCGGATCACCCACCTGCCATGGTCGGTGGTCAACACCCACCACCACTTCGACCACTGCTTCGGCAACCAGGTGGCCGCCGGGGACCCACCCGCGCCGGTATGGGCCCATCAGGAGGCGGCCCGGCTGCTGGCCCGCCCGGTCGAGGTGGTCCGCGACGAGGCGTACCGCGAAATGATCGGCCACGACCCGCAGCTGGCCGAGCAGCTCAGCCACGCGGTGGTCCACCCACCGGACCGTACGGTGACCCGCGCCGCGACGCTCGACCTCGGCGGCCGGGCGGTCGAGCTGTGGCATCCCGGGCGCGGGCACACCATCGGCGACCTGGTGGTGCACGTCCCGGACGCGGACCTGCTGGTCGCCGGTGACCTGGTCGAGCAGGGTGCCCCACCGTCGTTCGACGACGCCTACCCGCTGGAGTGGCCGGACACCCTCGCGGCGGTGCTGCGGCGGCTCGGGCCGGCCAGTGTCGTGGTCCCCGGCCACGGCGCCTGCGTCGGTGTCGACTTCGTCCGGGCCCAGCACGCCGACCTGGTGGCGTTGGAGTGGCTGATCCGCGACGGGCACGCCGACGGCGCGCCGCCGGCACGGGTGGCCGCGCGGGCGCCGTTCGGGCCGCAGGCGGCGGGCACCGCGGTCGTCCGCGGCTACGCCGAACTGTCCAACCGGGCCTGACTGGCCTCGGCGCGCCTGTCGAGGGCCGGCGACGGTTCTCCAAGGTCGATGGTGAGCAGTGCGGGCAGTGGACCGGTGTCGGCGTCGACGAGGTCACCGAGACGGACCTCGTCGAGCGCGGCGAGGAAGGCCGCCCGGGCCCGGCGCAGCTCGACCCGCAACCGGCAGCCGGCGAGCAGCGGGCAGGCCGGCTGTTCGCAGGAGACGACCTCACCGTCGCCTTCGAAGGCCCGTACCACCTGGGCCACGGTCATCTCGGCGGCGTCCGGGGCGAACGCGCTGCCGCCTGCCCGGCCCCGGACCGTGGCCAGGACGCCGAGCCGCTGCAGCCGCTGCACGACCTTGGCGACGTGGCTGCGCGGCAGGGCGAGCCGGTCGGCCAGGTCGTCCACCGTGGTCCGGGTGCGAGACGCGGCGGTGAGCATGGCGATCCGTAACGCCATGTCCGTGGACCGGTTGAGCTTCACGTCCCGACCTTAACCAGCCACGGCAGGCCGGCACCGGCCCAGCCGCGTTCGGCGCGGCCGGCGCGGCGCGGCGTGAACGCGGCTCGGGACCAATGGCCCTAAAAGAGGAGTCGCAGATTCCTGTTTAGTGACGACGTACCGTCCCGATCCCCTAAGGAGTGACCGTGCTCTCGAAGTCCTCAGCGGCGGTGGTGACCGCGACCCTGCCCGCCGTACAGGCCCACGGCGAGGCCATCACCAGCCGGTTCTACCAGCGGATGTTCGCCGCCCATCCGGAGCTGCTGGAGCTGTTCAACCGAGGCAACCAGGCGACCGGCCGCCAGCAGGCGGCGCTGGCCGCCGCGGTGGTCGCCTACGCCGAGCACCTGACCGGGCGGAGCACAGTGCCCTGGGCGCCGATCCTGGACCGGATCGCGCACAAGCACGCCTCGCTCGGCATCACCGCCACCCAGTATCCGATCGTCGGACGGCATCTGCTCGCCGCCGTCGGTGAGGTGCTCGGCGACGCCGTGACGTCCGAGGTGGCGGCGGCGTGGGACGAGGTCTACTGGCTGCTGGCCTGCGAGCTCATCGCCCGGGAGGCCCGGCTGTACACCGTCGCCGGACTCCCCCTGCAGGCCGACGCCGGCTGGCGGCCCTGGCGGGTCGTCGAAAAGAACCCGGAGACCGCCGACGTCGTGTCGCTGATCCTGGCCCCGGCCGACGGCGACCCGGCCCCCACCTTCACCCCCGGCCAGTACGTCTCGGTCGCAGTCGATCTCTCCGGCGGCCAGGGCCGGCAGATCCGCCAGTACAGTCTGTCCGGCCGGCCCGGTGCCGCCACCTGGCGGATCACCGTCAAACGGCTCCGGGGCAGGGCCGGGTCGCCGGCGCCGGACGGGACAGTCTCCAGCCAGCTGCACGACCGGACCGCCGTCGGTGACGTCCTGCGGCTGAGCCCGGCGTTCGGCGAGGTCAGCTCCATCGGCGAGCTCGGCGTGCCGCTGCTGCTGGTCAGCGCCGGGATCGGCGTCACCCCGGCGATGGCCGCCCTCGCCCAGCTGAGCACGGTCGCGCCGGCCCGCGAGGTGGTGCTGGTACACGCCAACCGGTCCGCGGCCGCGCACCCGTTGCGCCACGAGTTGCCGGAGCTCCAGCAGCGGATGCCCAACCTGTCGGTGCACCTGTGGTACGAAAACGCCACCGACGGCGAACTCCCCGATCTGAAGGCGACGATCCACTCCGGATGGGTCGATCCGGCACGGATCCCGTTCGCGCCGGACACGTACGCGCACCTGTGCGGGCCGGTGCCGTTCATGGCCCAGGTCCGTGGCGAGCTGCTGCTCCGGGGCCTGCCCGCCGAGCGGATCGTCTACGAGGTGTTCGGGCCAGGGATGCTGGCGGGCTGAGCCGCCGACAAGCCGAACCCGGCCCCGCAGCACCAGCAGGGTCGCCTCACCCGGGCTGGCGTGTTCGGCGAGCGCGTGTCCGCCGGTCAGCGCGAGCAGCGTGTGTCGCAGCGACGTACCGGGGCCACCGTGTACGGTCTTGGCGCTGCGCCCGTTGTCGCTGGCCTGGGCCACGGCGAGTTGCTCGTCGGCCAGCGCACGCAGCGAGGACACCGACATGGGACACCTCCGGGACGGTCGGATCGGATGAGGCGGTCGATGCGGATACCTGTCCCGCCTCTCACTCAGCGTCGCCGCTACGCGACCCGATCACCAGGGACGTTGGTCCCGACCCAACCGGGTCACGCCGCTCACCCGAGAGCCGATCACCCCGAGAGCCGCCGCTCAACCCGAGACAAGAGCCGGCAGGACCGTACCGATCGGCCCGCGCACCACCGCGTCGGCGATCGCGTCGTACGGTGTCGGCGCGGCGTTGATGATCACGACGCGGGCGCCGGACTCGGCGGCGATCTCCACCAGCCCGGCAGCCGGCTGCACCGTCAGCGAGGTGCCGACGGCGAGCATCAGGTCGCAGTCGGCGGCGGCCCGCGCCGCCCGCCGCAGGGTCGGTCCGTGCAGCGACTGGCCGAACGAGATCGTCGCCGTCTTGAGGATGCCGGCGCAGTACCGGCAAGCCGGGTCGTCCTCGCCGGCGGCCACCCGGTCCAGGACCTCCTGGATGCCGGTACGGTCGGCGCAGCCGAGGCACTCGACCTCGTACAACGTGCCGTGGATCTCGATCACGGTGTCCGGTGAGTTGCCGGCCCGCTGGTGCAGCCCGTCGATGTTCTGGGTGACGATCGCGGCCAGCCTGCCGGCGCGCTCCAACGCGACCAACGCGGCGTGGCCGACGTTGGGTTCGGCCGTCCAGGCGGCGTGGTCACGGCGTCCCTGCCAGGCCCGGCGGCGGATGGCCGGATCGGCGACGTACGCGTCGAGGGTGAACAGTTTCGCCGCCTCGGGGTCGCGGGTCCAGACGCCGTTCGGTCCCCGGAAGTCGGGTATGCCGGAGTCGGTGGAGATGCCGGCTCCGGTCAGCGCCACGATCCGGCGGGCGTCGGCGACCCAACCGGTGACCTGCCGGATGTCGACGTCGTCGCGTACACCGCTCATGCCTGCGACGGTAGCCGGCGTCACCGCCGGACGACGACTCCCGGCGCACACACCAAGCGCCCCACGACCACCGCCGACTGTGTAAGACCGATGGGCGGTACCCCGTCCCTCGCCGTTGATTCGGGTCGGCTGTGGTCGGCGAAGCAGAAAACTCAACCCGTGAGGGTCGAATCTCCCTGCTTCAGCAGGGAGATGTCAACCAGACACGTCACGGGCGACGGTACGGGGCGGCCCGGAAGACTGGGCCGCCCAGTACCGCAGAGGGACAGACGTCAGGTCTAGCCGCAGGAATGAGCCTCGTACGGCACGTCCAACGTCACCGACACCAGTTCACCGTCGACCTTCGCCGACGCGGTCACCGTCGCCACACCAGCCGGCACGGTCGCCGTCTCCGTCGGGAACGTCCGCACCTTGCTCGTCCCCGGCTGCACGCCGTACTCCTTGGTCCCGTAGTCCGTCGCCACCGACCCGGTGATCCGGGCCGACGCGTCGTTGGTGACGTCGACGACCAGCTGGGCGTTACGCCCGAAGCATCGGACGCTGCCGGTCGCCGAGACCGCCAGGTCCCGCGCGAACGCCCAGGCGTCCAGCTCGAACAGGTCCTCCCCGGCCGGTCCGGCGTAGGTGAAGTACACGTCGTGCACCCCGGTGACGCCGTCCAGGGACGCGGTCACCTCGGTCCACTCGCCCAGCGGCGCGTCGACCGGGATCGTCGCCACCACCGGCGCGGTGACGTCGCCGAGCCGCAGCTCGATCGTCGCGCCGGCCACCAGCGGACGAACCTTCGCCGTCAGGCTCCGCGCACCGGCACCGAAGTCCACCGAGGACAGCGCCGTCCAGTCGCCGTTGTCGACGTCGCGCACCACCAGGTTGGGAGCCGCGTCACCGAACTGTGGGGAACCGCCGTCGACCTTCGCGGTCGCGACCCCCTTGCTCCAGCCGAACGTTTCGGCCTCGAAGACACGGTACGGGTCGAAGTCGCGGACCTGCTCCACGCCGGCGTAGGTGCCGACGACCTGCTGGATGGTGCCGTCGGAGTTGAAGGTCAGTTCCTGGATGTGCGGGCTGCGGTAGCCCTGGGTGGTGTTGCCGTTGATCCGCTTGTTCAGCGTCGGGGCGTGGTAGGTGAAGTAGTACCTGCCCTCGTACTCGAACACGGACTGGTGGTTGTTGCCGCCGGTGCCGGCGCCGAAGAACTGCGACTGGTTGGGGAACAGCACGCCCGCGTACGTCTCCTTCGGCCACGACATCGGGTCGTCGGAGATCAGGTAGCCGATCTGGCCGCCGCCCGGGTAGCCGGGCAGTGGCGTCTGGTCGCCGCCGAAGTCCGGCCCACCGAAGTGCGACGAGTACGACAGGTAGTACTTGCCGTCACGCTTGAACACCTGGGCCGCCTCGAAGGCCACCGGGGCGTCCACCACAGCGGCTGTGCCCTCGGTCGACACCATGTCCGAGCCGAGTTCGATCGCCCGCAGGTTCTTGGGGTTGTTGAACCGCTCCTCCGGCGGCATGCTGGTCGACGCGGGACCGCCACCGAAGTAGAGGTACTCCTCGCCGTCGTCGTCGACGAACGGCGCCGGGTCGAACTTCCAGGCGACGTCCTCGGCGCCGGGGGTACGGCCGTCGATCAGGGTGCTCGTCCGCTCGCTGACCCACGGACCGATCGGCGACGCACCGGTGATCACGTTGCTCGACCCCCCGCCGTTGGCGTAGTAGAGGAAGAACTTCTCCTCACCGTCGACCACCTTGCGGGCCATGCCGGGTGCCCACGAGTTGTTGGTGAACGGCGCGACACCGTCCGGGCCGGCGACCTGGATCTCGCCGTGGTCGGTCCAGTTGACCATGTCGGTCGTCGAGATCACCGTGATCTGGTTGATGTCACCGTAGTTGATGCCGGGCGAAACACCGGTGTTCGGGTCGGGGGCGTACCCCTGGGTGTCGTTGGTCAGGTACAGGTATACCCGGCCGTCGTGGACGAAGCCGTACCCGTCGGCACCGAACTTGTGCCCAATCAACGGGTTGTGCTCGCCGGGCAGCTTGCCGACGACCTCGATGGTCCTCGACGGTGCCGGGGGCGGCGGGGCGCCGACCACCGACACGTCGTCCAGGGTGAAGTCCATCAGGTGCAGGTCCGGGTCCGCCGACGGGTTCGACGTCCACGGCGTCTCGAAGAACAGCCGTGCCGTCGCGACGTTCTGGCTGGCCGGGATCGTGAAGGTCCCGTTGAACTGCGCCCACTGGCCCTTGGTCGCGGTCACGCTGACCAGGTTGGTGTACGTCGCCCCGCCGTAGTGCATCGTGGCGAAGAACTGCTTGGTCGCCGGCGAGGCCTCGTTCTCGTACTTGATCCGGGCGGTCAGGCTGTAGGTCTGACCGGCCTGCACCTTGCCGGACAGGTTCTGCATCGGACCGGATCCGGTCGTCGCCCGGTCGGTGACGAGCACCGCGCTCGCCCCCGAGTAGGCGTCGTCGGTCGGCGTCAGCGTCGCGCTGTCGGTGGCGTTGCCATTGTTGGCGAACCAGCCGTCCAGTCCGGCTTCGAACCCGCCGTTGACGATGAGGTCGGAGTCGGCGGCGTACACCGGCGAGGTCGGGGCGACGAGCCCGGCGGCCGCCAGGGCGCCGACCGCCGCGAGCGCGCCGACCCGTCGCCGGGCCGTCGCTGTCACGTGTCGTCTCACGAGCATCCTCTCTGAGTGGTTCCGGTCGGTGGGTGGAAATTCGGTCACTGGCAGACGCGGGCCTCGTACGGCACCGTCACGGTCGTGCTGACCGGCGTCCCGTCGATGCGTGCCGTGGCGGTCACCGTCACCTCGCCGGCCGGCATCGACGCCGCGCCGGTCGGGAAGGTGCGCACCTTGCTGGCGTCCGGCTGCACCCCGTACTCCTTGGTCCCGTACGGCGAGGTCACCGTGCCGGTCGCCCGCGACGACGCGACACCGGTCAACTCGACGACGAGCTGGACCTTCTTGGCCAGGCAGCGGCTCGACGTGTCGACCGACACCAGCGCCGGCGCGTCGAGCCGGAGCACGCCGAGCCGGGCCAGTTGGTAGCTGAGTGCCCGCTCCGGAGCGTCGATCTGGTTCTGGGTGCCGAACTGGCCGGCCCGCGCGGCCACCGCGTCGTCGAGGGCGGCCCGCATCGCGGCCCAGGCGTCCGCCGGGTAGTCGGCCGCGCGCAGCGTCGCCGCGTACGCGATGGCTGCGTCGAGGTCGGCGGTACGCAGCGGCTGGGCCTGCGCAGTCAGCGTGTCGCTGAGCAGGTAGTGGTCGAAGTCGACGTGTCCGCCGGTGCTCTGGGTGGCGTAGGTGAACAACCCGACCCGGTGACCCATGAAGTGGGCGAGGGAGCCGTCGAGGGTCTGCGGGCCGACCCGGTCCCCGAGTGGGGTCCAGCTGAGCCCGTCGAGGCTGTAGTGGAAGGTGGTCCAGAGCTGCCCGGTCGGCGAAGCGAAGTCCAGGTCGGCCTTGAGGTGGACGTCGGTGGCGTCACCCAGCGACACGGTCGTCCCCGGCAGAAAGCTCTCCAGCGTGGCCTGGTCAAGGTCGACGGTGAACGGCTGGCCCCGGTTCACCACGCCGAGGGTGTTGACTCCGTCGACGCGCTTGACCGCCGCGTACGAGAATCCGCGGTTGTAGGCGGCGAGGCCGGCGACGTCGCCGTCGCGCATCGCGGATATGTCCATCTTGGTCTCGGCCGATTGGCGGGGACCGAACGTCCGCTGCGACAGGGTGTTGCGGGCTTCCTCGAACCAGGCGAGCTCGGCCCGGTTGGACAGCTTTGTGTAGACGTAGTCGCCGGTGACGACCTTGCCGTTGGTCAGGCGCAGCCAGCCGTCCCGGTCGGTGAGCGACCAGTAGCGGTTGTCCGGGGCGTGGTTCCACTCCCAGGCCATGTCGAGCCGGGAGCCGTTGGGGGCGATCTCGGCCTCGGTCGGGTGTTCGATGGTCGACGGCTGCCCGACGATCGACACGTCGTCGAGCAGGTACTCGACGCTCGACGACGGTGGCTGCGGGTTGGCCCACGGTGTCTCGACGGCGAACTTGTAGTTCGCCAGGTTGGCCGAGGCCGGCACGGTGTAGCGGCCGGTGACGGTGGTCCACCGGCCGGCCGGCACGTCATCGGCGGCCATCACCTGCACGCCGCCGCCCCAGTCGGCGACCAGGTTGAACCGCACGCTGGCCGGCCCCGAAGTGTATTTGACCTTCGCCGAGACGGTGTAGGTGACACCGTGCTGCATCTTGCCGTTGAGGAACTGGTTCGGGCCGGACCCGTTGAGGGTCCGGTTGCTCACCCGCAGCGCCGCCGACCCGCTGGCCGGGTCGGTGGAGTCCAGGCTGAGCGTGGCACCGTACTGCGCGCCCCACGGGGTGAGCGTGCCGGATTCGAAGCCGGCGTTGTCGAGCAGTTCGACGCCGATCAGCGAGTCGTCGATGTCGGGCGGCGTCGGGATCGTCCACTGTTCGTCCTGGTACGCCTTGTGCGGGGCGTCGTTGGCGAAGTCGTCGGAGGCCACGATGCTCTTCTGCCGCTGGAACAGTTCCTCGGCCGGGCTGAGCCGGATCGGCTTGTCGAACACCCCGCCGACCGGCACGACGCCGTTGGTGCCGAAGACCGGCCAGCCGTCGGACCAGGTGGCCGGGATCAGCGCCGGGATGCGGCCGATCGGGAACGTGTCGCGGAAGAACATGCCGTGCCAGTCGGTGCCGCCGTCGGCGGCGGCGATCGGTATCAGGCTGCCCTGGGCGAAGCCGTTGGAGTTGAGCACGCCACGGGCTTCGTAGGTGTTGACGCCGCCGGCCGAGGTGTGGCGGCCGAGCAGTTCCGTCGAGCGGAACATGACGACCTGCCGGCCCTGACCGGACGGCCAGGTGATGATCACCGCGTAGTAGTAGCCGTCGATGTAGTAGATCTGGGCGCCCTCGAACAGTCCGCCGATGAACGGCTCGCCGGCGTAGTCGGCGGCGGTGAAGATGTTCGGGTAGTCCTGCTCGATGGCGGTCAGGTCGGCGTTGAGCCGCACCGCGCTGGTGCCACCGGATCCGTAGAAGATGTACGGGGTGCCGTCGACGTCGAAGAACAGCGACGGGTCGTGCAGCCCGCGGCCGAGCGCGGTCCGCTGCCAGGCGCCGTCGTCGATATCATCGGTACGGTAGACGTACGCGCCGCCGAGGTTGTTGGTGTTGAACGCGACGTAGAACGTGCCGTCGTGGTAGCGCAGCGACGACGCCCACTGGCCCTGGCCGTACGAGTTCTCTCCGTTGCGCAGCGAGAACGAGTCGCCGATGTTCGCCCGGTCGAACACGTAGTTGACGATCTCCCAGTTGACCAGGTCGTAGGACTTCATGATCGGCGCACCAGGGCTGAGGTGCATCGTGGTGCTGATCATGTAGTAGATGTCCCGGCCCTCGTCGTTCTCGGCGGCCGGGACCCGCTCGACGCTGATGTCCGGCACGTCGGAGCGCAGCAGCGGTACGGAGTATGTGCCGTCGCCGTTGTCGGTCGATGTGTACGACGAGCGCGGGGACCAGGTCTCGGCGGCGTGCGCCGTCCCGCCGACCGGTGCCAGTACGCCACAGAGGAGCACGCCGGCCGTGACGTACGCGAGGCGGCGTCGAAGGCCGGCTCGGTGAGCGCTAACCATCGCCGGGATCCGGGCCATCGCCGCAACGCACCGTCTGACAATTCTGGCGAGGCGGACCGGTACGAGCCCGGTCCGGACAGGATTGGGCCTGCGTGTGGATGAGCTACGGGGAACGTGGCGGCCGATGGACGCTTGCATGCGAGCTCCAGACGCGAACGTGACGGGAGCCTCATCCTGTTAGCGCTCACATACACCGGTCAAGGTTTCCAGCGATACTCGTCTGAAATGTCCGCGAAACCTGGGTCCCACGTGGATTCCCACCTGGATGGAGCCGACCGTCACCGAGGTCGCCGACCGGGTGCACGTGCTGCGCCAACCCGGTCTCGACGCCAACGTCAGCGACGACCAGGTCAGCCGGGCGCAAAAGGTCAGCCGAAACGTTCGGCGACGGCCGCCCGGGTGGGCATGGAGACCGCACCGCCCGGTGACTCGCACACCAGCCCCGCCACCTGCAGGGCGAAACCGACCCGGGCGGCCCAGCCGGCGGCGTCGGCCGGCAGCCCGGTGTCGAGCAGTTCGGCGATCAGGGCGGCCATCACCGAGTCGCCGGCGCCGGTGGCGTCGATTGCGGCGACCGTCGGGGCGGCCACGGTCAGCACCTCGCGGCCGGCGCTGACCAGGGCGCCGTCCGCACCCCGGGTGACCACCACCGCACCGGCGCCGAGATCGTGCAGCAGCGCGGCGGCGGTCACCGGGTCGGCGCCGTCGTAGAGCACCCCGGCGTCGGCGGCGCTGAGCTTGACCAGATCGGCGGTTGCCGCGAAGCCGGCGACGACCTGCCGGTACGCGGCCAGCGACGCGGCGTCGGGCAGCAGCCGGGGCCGGACGTTGGGGTCGAAGACCCGCAGCCCGCCGGTGCCCGCCCAGGCCTGCCGGGCGGCGGCCAGGGTCGGCTCGCACAGCAGCGCGATGGAGCCGCAGCAGAGCACGGCGGCGTCGCCGACCAGTTTCCCGTCGAGGCTGGCCGGTTCGAGCAGCCCGTACGACGGCGGGTCGCCGTAGAAGCGGAAGTCCGGCTCGGCGCCGGTGAAGGTGGCCACCGCCAGGGTGGTGGGCGCGGGCACGGTGACCATGGCCCGGTCGCCGACCCCGGCGGTACGCAGGAAGTCGCGGATCCGGTCGGCGAGCGGATCGTCGCCGAGGGTCCCGGCGAACTCGACCGCGCCGCCGAGCCGGGCGACGCCGACCGCGACGTTCAGTGGTGCCCCGCCGATCACCTGGCGGTAGACCGGTTGACCGGCGCATTCGCCGTCGAGCAGGTCGATCAGTGCCTCGCCGAGCACCACCGCGTACCGCATGGATCTCCTCCCACCTGCAGTTTTGCCGCTGCGAAGTCTGCCAGGTCGGTGCCGGGACGCCGGTCGCCACCCCGCACCCCGCACCGCACATCGAGAAGCGACTATTGCGCTTCCGATCGATGTATGGTGGGATATCGATTACCAGGACAGTGTGGGGGCAACTCGCTGTCCTTCGGACTCGCCGGGAGCTGCGCGAGCGCGCTAGACGTCCATCGGACGGCACGTCGGTACGCCGTACCTGCGGCACGATCGACCGGTCGCCGTTCCTCCTCATGTTTCCTGACGTTCCGCCATGTCGGAACCCATCGCCCTGTCCACCGGCCCGGGTCCGTCCCGCGCCGTGGACCGGTTCACGAAGGAGTCTCGGTGAAAGCTCTACGCAGAGTGGCGGTAGTCGCCGCCGCTTCCGCGCTCACCGCCGGCCTGCTCACGGTGGTGACCCCCAACGCGGCTTCCGCGCACGGTGCCGCCATGACGCCGGGCAGCCGCACCTACCTCTGCTGGGTCGACGGTCTGACGCAGACCGGCCAGATCATCCCGCAGAACCCGGCCTGCTCGGCCGCCGTCGCCCAGAGCGGCGCCAACTCGCTGTACAACTGGTTCAGCGTGCTGCGCTCCGACGCGGGCGGCCGCACCACCGGCTTCATCCCCGACGGACAGCTGTGCAGCGGCGGCAACTCCGGCTTCTCCGGCTACAACCTGGCCCGCAACGACTGGCCGCTGACCCACCTGACCGCCGGTGCCCGGATGGAGTTCAAGTACAGCAACTGGGCCCACCACCCTGGCACGTTCTACTTCTACGTGACCAAGGACAGCTGGAGCCCGAACCGGGCGCTGGCCTGGAACGACCTGGAGGCGACGCCGTTCCTGACGGTGACCAACCCGCCGCAGCGCGGCGCGGTCGGCACCAACGACGGCCACTACTACTTCAGCGGCAACCTGCCCAGCAACAAGAGCGGCCGGCACATCATCTACTCGCGCTGGGTGCGCTCGGACAGCCAGGAGAACTTCTTCGGCTGCTCGGACGTGACGTTCGACGGTGGTAACGGTGAGGTCACCGGGATCGGCGGAGACAACCCGCCCCCGCCGCCCACCACCGCTCCGCCGCCGCCCACCACGGCTCCCCCGCCCACCACGGCCCCGCCGACCACCGCGCCGCCGACCAGCAACCCGCCGACCGGCGGCTGCTCGGCCGCCTACCGGACCACCAGCTCCTGGTCCGGTGGATTCCAGGGCGAGGTGACGGTCACCAACAACAGTTCCGCGAGCATCGGCGGCTGGACCACGACCCTGAACTTCGGCAGCGGGGTCACCATCAACAGCCTGTGGAGCGGCACCCACACGGTGAGCGGATCGAGTGTCACCGTCCGCAACGCGGACTGGAACGGGTCGCTGTCGCCAAGCGGATCGACCACGTTCGGCTTCGTCGCCAACGGCAGCCCCGGCACACCGTCGACGGCCTGCTCGGCGAGCTGATCCACCGCCACACACGGCAGATTCCCACCTGACCGGGCCCGGCAGCGCGAAACGCTGCCGGGCCCGTTCCGTGCGTGGCTGGGTAGTCCCGGCGACGCGTGACCGCGGTGGGTCAGGCGACCATCGACCCGACCACCGGCTTGGTGAGCAGCGCCGACTGGTTGCGCCGGATGCCGGGATCGAGCGAACGCTCCACGAAGATCGCGTGCCAGATGCAGAACACCAGCACCGTCCACACCTTGCGGGAGTGGTCGGCCTCCTCACGCTTGTGCTCGTCCAGCAGCCGCATCGCGTACGACAGGTCGAGCAGGTCGCCGGCGCCCGAGGTGGCGAAGATGTGCCGGGCCCACTCGTACATCTCACCGCGCAGCCACACCCGGGTCGGGGTCGGGAAGCCCAGCTTGCGGCGGTTCACGATGGCCGGCGGCACCACGCCCTGCAGGGCCTGGCGCATCGCGTACTTGGTGGCGTCGGAACGCGGCGGCAGCCGCAGCTCCACCGGGATCTTCGCGGCGACGTCGAAGACCTCCTTGTCGAGGAACGGCACCCGCACCTCCAGCGAATGCGCCATCGAGATCCGGTCCGCCTTGACCAGAATGTCGCCGCGCAGCCAGGTGTACAGGTCGACGTACTGCATCTTGGTGACGTCGTCGAGCTCGGCGCACTCGGCGTAGATCGGCGCGGTCACGTCGGTGTAGCGCACCGACGGGTCGTAGCGGCGCAGCAGGTGCCGCTTCTCCTCCTCGGTGAACATCCGCGCGTTGCCGTAGTAGCGCTCCTCGATCGGGGTGGTGCCCCGTTCCAGGAAACTCTTGCCCTTGACCCCCTGCGGGATCACCTTGGAGACGGCGCGCAGCCCTTTCTGCATCGGGTCCGGCAGTCCGTGCACCGCGCCCAGCGACAACGGCTCCCGGTAGATGGTGTAGCCGCCGAAGAACTCGTCCGCGCCCTCGCCGGAGAGCACGACGGTGACGTGTTCGGCGGCTTTCTGCGCCACGAAGTACAGCGGCACCAGCGCCGGGTCGGCCACCGGGTCGTCCAGGTGCCAGACGATGCGCGGCAGCGCCTCCATCATGTCCTGCGGCCCGATCTTCGTCGGGATGGTGGTCACGTTCAGGTGCCGGGCCGAGTCCTGGGCCACCTCGATCTCCGAGTAGCCCGACACGTCGTACCCGACGGTGAAGGTCAGGATGTTCGGGTTGAACTCGCGGGCCAGCGCCACCACTGCGGTCGAGTCGATGCCGCTGGACAGGAACGCTCCGACCGGCACGTCGGCCCGCATGTGCATGCGTACGCTCTCCCGCAGCGTTTCGCGGATCTCGTCGTAGAGGCGCTGCGGGTCCGGCGTCGGCGTCGGCCGGAAGATCGGCTGGTACCAGCGTCGGACCTGCACCCCACCGGCCGGGTCCGGTGCCGGACCGCCGGTCGTCGGGTCCAGCGCCGGGGGCGACCAGGTCAGGCACTCCCCGGAGCCGATCCGGCTGATCCCGGAGTGCAGGGTGCGCGGCTCCGGCACATACTGCAGGGTCAGGTAGTGCGACAGGTTCGCGGTGTCCACCCCGGCGTCGCCGGCGCCGGCGGCGGCGGAGAATGGCAGCAGCGCCTTCTTCTCCGAGGCCAGGTAGATGCCGTCCGGGGTCTGCAGGTAGTGCAGCGGCTTGATCCCGAAGTAGTCCCGGGCGCCGAACGCGCGACGCCGCTGCCGGTCCCAGATCACGAAGGCGAACATGCCGCGCAGCTTGTGCAGCACCTTCTCGCCCCAGTAGTGGTACCCGGCGACGATCACCTCACCGTCACCGGCGGTGGCGAACTGCGCGCCGAACTCCCGGACCAGCTGGTCCCGCAGCTCGATGTAGTTGTAGATCTCGCCGTTGAAGGTGAGCAGGTAGCGGCCGTCGGCGTAGGCGAGCGGCTCCTGGCTGGACGCCACGTCGATGATGGCCAGCCGCTTGTGCGCGAACACCGCGTCCGCCCACCGGCCGGTCGGGTCGCCGATCACCTCCACGCCGGTCTCGTCCGGGCCACGGTGGTGCAGGCATTCCAACGCGTGGGCGATCGCGTCGCGGTGTGCGCCGGCGTCGCCGCGGGCGCTGAAAAAGGCCAGGAGTCCGCACATGGCAGACATCTTTTCACGTGCCGGTCACGCGGTACCGTCGAGTACGCCCAACCGTGGGGAGGACGCATGACACACGATCAGACCGAGGGCCCGGTGCCGGACCGGGCCGGAGCCGCCGGCACCGAGATGACCGCCGAGGGCACCGAGACGGCCGCCGAGGGCACCGAGACGGCCGCCGAGGTCGCCGCCGAGCAGCCGCGCACCGAGTCGCACGACCCGGACTTCCCGGAGAAGCTCCTGGAGTTCATGCGCACCGGCTGGCGCGACGACACGTTGCCGCTCGCCCCGCGCGCCGAGGTGCCGAACCACGCCCGCCGCCGCGCCGCCCTCGCCGACGCCTTCCCCGGCGAGACCCTGGTGGTGCCGACCGGCACCGAGAAGACCCGGGCCAACGACACCGACTACCCGTTCCGGCCGGGCAGCGACTTCGTCTATCTGACCGGTGACCACGATCCGGACAGCGTGCTGGTGCTGCACCCGAGCGGGGACGGACACGACGCGGTGCTCTACACCCGGCAGCGGTCGTCGCGGGAGACCGACGAGTTCTTCCGCAGCCGCGACGGCGAGCTGTGGGTGGGCCGGCGGCGCACCCTGGCGGAGAAGTCCGCCGAGCTGGGCCTGCGCACGGCGCCGCTGAGTGAGCTGCCGCAGGCGTTGGCCGGGTGCGCGCCGGCCCGGACCCGGGTGCTGCGCGGCTTCGACCCGCGGGTGGACGCGGCGGTGCTGCCGTACGACAGCGGCGACGACGCCGGGGCCCGCGACCGCGAGCTGGCCACGGCGATCGCCGAGGCGAAGCTGGTCAAGGACGAGTGGGAGGTCGCCCAGCTGCAGGCGGCGATCGACGCGACGGTCCGCGGCTTCGAGGACGTGGCCCGGGTGCTGCCGGCCGACCGGCCGGTCGCCGAACGGCTGCTGGAGGGGATCTTCGCGCTGCGGGCCCGGCACGACGGCAACGACGTCGGTTACGGTTCGATCGTCGGTGCGGGCGCGCACGCGACGATCCTGCACTGGGTACGCAACGACGGCGTCACCCGTCCGGGTGACCTGCTGCTGATGGACATGGGCGTGGAGGGGCACCATCTCTACACCGCCGACGTGACCCGGACCCTGCCGGTGTCCGGCCGGTTCACCGCCCTGCAGCGGCAGGTCTACGACATCGTGTACGCCGCACAGCAGGCCGGCATGGACTACATCAAGCCGGGGGTGAAGTTCAGCGACGTGCACCAGACCTGCATGCGGGTGCTCGCCGAAGGCCTGGCCGAGCTGGGGGTGCTGCCGGTCAGCGTGGACGAGGCGATGGACAAGGAGTCGACCGTCTACCGCCGGTGGACGCTGCACGGCTTCGGCCACATGCTCGGCATCGACGTGCACGACTGCTCGTACGCCCGTAAGGAACGCTACCGCGACGGCGAGCTCGGCGAGGGGTACGTGCTGACCGTCGAGCCCGGCCTGTACTTCCAGCCGGAGGACGAGCTGGTGCCCGAGGAACTGCGCGGCGTCGGCATCCGGATCGAGGACGACGTGCTGGTCACCGCCGCCGGGGCGGTGAACCTGTCGGCCGGGCTGCCCCGGCAGGCCGACGAGGTCGAGGCCTGGCTGGCGGCGCAGCGCGACGCCGGCCCCCGGCTGCCCTGACCCCGACGGCCCGACGTGGTTCACCTGACCCCGGTGCCGATCCGGTGAGGCCGTCAGGTCGGCTGGACGAAGACCGCCACGGTACGCGGCGGCACGGTGAACGTGCCGGTGGCGGTGTCGAAGCCGGCCTGCCGGCTCACCGGGTCGGCCGAGTCGCGCAGCACCGGGTGCAGCTCGACGGTGGCCCGGCGCAGCTCGGGCAGCCGCTGCCGGGCAGTCTGCGGAGTCGCGTTGAAGATCACCGTCACCGACCGCCACCGCCGGTCCAGGCCGGCGGAGCGCAGCCGCATGGTGATCACGCCGGGGGTCTCGGCCGGCCCGGCCAGCGGGAAGCTGACCCGCTGCTGCACCTCGCGGGCGGTGGACAGGGCGAACACCGGTGACGAGGCACGGATCCGCAGCAGTTCGGCGTACCGGGCGGCGGTCAGGCCGATCGTCGCGCAGTCCGGCACCAGGGCCGGGTCGGCGAGCAGCGGCCCGGCGTACGGCCACTTGTCGGCGTTGTCTTCCGCCGGCGGCAGACCGGCGCCGAAGCCGTTGCCGTCGGCGCAGTCCCAACGGATCTGGTTGAACCAGTCCCCCGAGTTGTACGAGTTGCGGTCCAACGACTTGGACCGCAGCCGTTCGCTGCCGGCGGTGACGAACCCGGTGCCCTGGGCAAAGATCACTGTCGACAGGGCGAGCAGCTGGGCCCGGGACCGGTCGGCGGTCGACGTGCCGGCCGGCAGCTTGTACGCCAGCGCGTCGTAGAGGATCTCGTTGTCGTGGGCGTCGACGTAGGTCACCGCCTCCCCGGGTGCCGCCGTGTAGCCGGCCGGTGAACCGTTGTAGTCGACGTCGGCACCGGTCACCCGGTCGCCGCTGGCAGCGGTGAACGTGTAGGCGGCCAGGTTGCCGGTCAGCCCGACCTTGATCAGGTCCTGCTGGTGGCGCAGCCGGGTCTGCTGCTCGGCGCGGCTGCCGTTGACCGGATCCCCGTTCGGGTCGGTGAACAGGCCGGTGGCGAAGCCCTGCACCCGGGGGTTGGCGTCGAACGGGCCGCCGCCGCGTACCGCGTCGCGCAGCCGGTCGGTGAACGTGCCGACCCCGGTGCCGGCCATGTTGGCCTGGGTGGCCTGGACGAAGCGGGCGTCGCCGGCGACCTCGCCGAAGTCCCAGCCCTCGCCGTAGAGCAGGATCGACCGGCCGTCCACCCCGTCCCGGGCCACGGTCAGCCGGTCCAGCGCCGCCCGGACCGCCAGGATGTTGGCCTTCGGGTGGTGACCCATCAGGTCGAACCGGAAACCGTCCACCTTGTACGCCTTGGCCCAGCTGACCACCGAGTCGACGACCAGCCGGCCCATCATGGCGTGTTCCGGTGCGGTGTTGGCGCAGCAGGTGGAGGTGGCCACGCTGCCGTCGTCGAGCAGCCGGTGGTAGTAGCCGGGAACGATCTGGTCCAGCACCGAGTGCCGGTTCACGCCGGACGCCGACGTGTGGTTGTAGACCACGTCGAGCACCACCCGCAGCCCGGCGGCGTTGAGCCCGGCGACCATCGCGCGGAACTCGCCGGTGCGGGCGGCACCGTCCGGGTCGGTGGCGTAGCCGCCCTCGGGCACCGTGTAGTGCAGCGGGTCATAGCCCCAGTTGTAGCCGTCACGGTCGGCGACGGCGGCGACACACTCCTGCTGGCGGGGTGAGTCGGCCGGCAGCGCGGCCAGGTCGCAGTCCGGCTCGGCCTGCTCGGCGCGGCGTTCCGGGATGGTGGCGAAGTCGAAGGTCGGCAGCAGGTGCAGGTGGGTGACGCCGGCGTCGGCCAGCGACCGCAACTGCCGCATCCCGGTGCTGTCCGGGTCGGTGAACGCCAGGTAGGTGCCGCGCCGGGCAGCGGGGACGCTGTCGTCGGCGATGGAGAAGTCGCGGACGGACACCTCCTGGATCTGGGTCCGGCCGGCCGGCACCGCCGCCGGTTTGCGCAGCCGCGCCCAGCCGTCCGGCGCCAGCGCCGGGTCGTCGAGGTCGACGATCAGGCTGTGCGTGGAGTCGGCGGCCAGCGCCACCGCATACGGGTCGGTGACCGAGGCGGTCACCATCCGCCCGGCGGCCGGTTGCCAGGCGTCGACCCGGTAGCGGTAGTAGCGGCCGGTCCAGGACGGTTCACCGCGTACCGACCAGACGCCGGTGCGGTCGTCGCGGCGCATCGTCACGGTCCGCGGCTCGGCGGTCGGCGTGTCGAACAGCTCCAACGCGACGGTCCGGGCGGTCGGTGCCCAGACCGACAGGGTCGGTCGCCGGCCGGCGAAGGTGACCCCGAGCGGGGCTTTCGTCGCGGCGGCGTACAGGTCGTCGAGCACGCCGGGCGACTGCACGCCGGTGACCGCGAGCAGGTTGCCCTCGTGGTCGCGTTCGGTGACCGCGAGCTGGCCGCGCAGCGCGGCGGCGAGCGTCGCCCGGTCCCGCACGTCGACGGTGAAGGCGCTGTGCGCCCACAGGTGCGGGAACGCGGCCCGCTGGGCCTCGGTGAGCCCGTTGCGCCGCGCGGTCAGCGGGATCGACCGGTGGTCGCCGACGAGGTCGTCACCGTCGACCCGCAGCCCGCCGTCGGGTGCCCAGACCAGGTCGTAGCGTCTGCCGTCGGTCGGTCCGGTGGCCCAGGCCACGGTGGACCGGTCGATCCAGTGGGCCCGCTGAGCGGTCAGGTCGAGATCGCGGCCGGCGGCGGCGGGTGCCGGTGGCAGCAGCCGCTGCGGGTCACCGGCGAGCAGCCATACCTCGCGGCCGACGGCGTCGAAGTCGAGCCGCTGGTCGGTCGGCAGGTCCTTGTCGTCTCCCCGGTGGACGATGTAGCTCAGCCCGGTCGCGTCGTCGGTCAGCGGCACCCGGAAGGTGACGCCGTAGCCGTTCCGGTCGGCGGGCGGCAGCGGGTCGGCCCATTCGGTGGGGGTGGCAGCGCCGTCCCAGACGTGCAGCCCCCAGCCGGTGTAGTCGCCGTCGGCGCGGCGGTAGTGCAGCAGCGCGACACCGTCGTCGGCCGGTGGATCGTCCTCGCCGGTGGCGGCGCGGCGGGTCGGGTAGAGCGCCGGGTCGCCCTGCTTGACCCACACCTCGCCGGTGGCGCTCACGTCGACGGTCCGGTCGACGTCGACGTCCTTCGTGCCGTCGGCGTCGACGACGAGGAAGCCGACCGACTTCGCGCCGGGGGCGAGCTTCACCCAGGCGAACCGGCCGTAGCTGTCCTCACCGGCGAACGGTTGGCCGGTCGGCCACGGGGTCTGCCAGTCGGGGTCGATGTCGCCCCAGGTGTACAGGCCCCAGTCGGGGTAGTCGCCGTCGGGTCGCTGGTAGTGCACGACCAGCCAGTCGCGGGCGTCACCGGACGGCGGGGTGCCGACCACGGCGGTGGTCCTCGCGGTGGCGGTCCGGTGTCTGCTGTCGCGCACCACCGCCTGGTACTCGATCCGGGTCCCACCGGCCAACCCGGCGAGGTCGTGGTGCACCTGGTACGGCGCGTGCCCGGCCCGGCCGAGCACGGTCCACTTGCCGCCGGCGACCCGGGCGGCGACGGTGACCTCGGCCAGCGGGTCACCGGTCACCTCGGCGGTGACGGCGGCCCGGGTGGCGACGGCGGCACCGTCGGCCGGGGCGGTGATCGAGATCGACGGTACGCCGGTCGACGTCGGGATCGGGGTGCCGGCCCGGTGCACCAGCGAGGACAGCGCCGGCACGGTGACCGTGATCCGCCCGGCGGCGTCGGCGTGGACCGGCCGGTGCCCGCCGTACACGCCGGTGAACGTGGCACCGGGTGACCAGGTGTCGACGGTGACCTGCTGGGCGGTGGTGGCGTTGTTGACGGCGACGACGTACTCGACGCGCTCGGCAGGGTCGACGCGGGAGAAGGCGAACACCCCGGGGCCGTCGGCGGCGTACCGGGTGACCTGGATGCCGTCGCGCAACGCCGGGTGGGCGGCGCGCAGCGCGCCGAGCGCGGCGATGCCCCGGTAGAGCGGGTGGTCGCGGTCGAACTGGTCGTCGGCGTGGGTGCGGTCGGTGCCGAGCAGGTCGTCGTCGAGGTAGTCGGCGACCCGGGAGCCGAACATGGTCTGCCGGGCGTCCTTGTCGCCGCCGGCGCCGGTAAAGCCCTGTTCGTCGCCGGAGTAGATCACCGGCTGGCCCCGGGTGAGGAACATCAGTTCGTGGGCGAGCAGGTCGCGACGCAGGTGGCTGGCCGGGTCGGTGCCACCGTCGGCGACGAAGGTGCCGATCCGACCCATGTCGTGGTTGCCGAGGAAGGTGGGCAGCCGGCCGGCGTCGGTGTCCCGGGCGGTGTACAGCGGGTCGGCGGCGTACAGCTCGGCCAGGGCGGTCGCGGGCCCGCCGTCGGCGACGTACGACCGAGCCGCCTCCTGGAAGCCGAAGTCCAGGGTGGCCGGTAGCCCACCCCGGCGGACGTAGGTCGAGGTGACCTCGGGGTCGGCGGAGTACACCTCGCCGAACATGAAGAAGTCGGGGCGCCCGGCGCGCCGGGCGGCGGCGTCGATGCCCCGGCTGAACTGCGGCCAGAAGTCGAGGTTGACGTGTTTGACGGTGTCGAGCCGGTAGCCGTCCACCCCGGTGGCACGGATCCAGTCGGCGAAGATCTTCGTCATGCCGCGGACCACCTCCGGCCGTTCGGTCCACAGGTCGTCGAGGCCGAAGAAGTCACCGTACTCGCTGTTCTCGCCGACGAAGGTGCTGTCGCCCCGGTTGTGGTACATCGTCGGGTCGTTCAGCCAGGCCGGGACCTTGACCCGCGCGTCGGCGGGGTCGACAACCGGGGTGTACGGGAACGCGTCGGTGTCGACGTCGGGGAAGGCGCGGCTGCCGTCGGCGTGGTTGCGGTCGTCGAACGGCCGGCCAGCGGCGTCGCGGTACGGCTCGGTGGCCTTGTCGACGTAGCTGTAGCTGTCCTCGGCGTAGGAGATGACGTCGGCGGTGTGGTTGACGATGACGTCGAGATAGATCTTGATGCCGCGCCGGTGGGCGAGGTCAACGAGCCGTTTGAGGTCGGCGGTGCTACCGAAGTGCGGATCGACCTGGGTGAAGTCGGTGACCCAGTATCCGTGGTAGCCGGCCGACACGTCGTCGCCGCTGCCCTGCACCGGTCGGTTGACGAAGACCGGGGCGAGCCAGATGGCGGTGGTGCCCAGGCCCTGGATGTAGTCCAGGTTGTCGATCACACCCTGCAGGTCGCCGCCCTGGTAGAAGCCCTTGTCGGTGGGGTCGTGACCGGTGGTGAGCCGGTCGCCGGTCAGCCCGCCCCGGTCGTTGCCCGGGTCGCCGTTGGCGAACCGGTCCGGCAGCAGGAAGTAGAACTGTTCGGCGCGGCTGGCGGTCCCGGTGGGTACGGTCCCGGTGGGCGCGGCACCGGCCGCCGGTGCCGGGACGCCGGCCAGGGTGGCGGCGAGGAGGGCGGCGAGGGCGTACGGCGCCAGGCGGGTCGCGCGGATGCGGGCGGGTGCGGCTTCCATCGACAGCCTTCCGTTGACGATGAGCGCACGCTAACCCCTGCTGCAAGATTCTGCAATATCTTGCAGGCGTGGTCAGTCCAGGTCGCAGGGTGCGCCGTTGGCCAGGCACCGCTGCGGGGTGGTGCCGCGACCGTGGCGTTCGAAGTGAAACCGCAACGGCACCGACGAACGTGCCCCGACCGGCACCGAACTGGTGAAGACATACTCCCGGCCGGACCGGCGCATGGTCGCCTGCGGCGCGCCTTCCACCCAGGCCGCGTACAGCCGGCCGACGTTGTCCGGGAACCGGACGGTGATGGTCCAGTCACGATCGCGCCGCGAGGTGTTCACCACCAGCACCTCGGCGATGAACCCGTCGCCGAACTGCTGGAGCACCCGGTAGCGGCCGACCACGTCGGGATCGGCCGGCGGCGCCGGGGTGCGGGGCGGTGCGGGCGTGGTAGCGCGCGGCGGCTCGACCGGCTCGTGGGCCGGGCCGGACGGCGACGGCGGCATGGCAGCCGGAGTGGACGGTGCCGGCGAGGAGGGGGCGGGCCGCAGGACCGCCTCGCCGGACGGCGGCGGGGCGGCGGCGACCAACTGGCCGCCGGTGTTCACCGCCGGTGGGGTCGCGGCGACCCGTGGCTCGGGCTCGGGAACGACGGTCGGCGGCGGCTCACCGATCGCCCGGGTCTGCACGGGTACGCAGCCGGCGGCCACCAGAAAGATGACCACCATGACGGCAAGTCCACTCAGGACGACCACCCACGGTGCCAGGACGATCACGGTGGAGGGGGTCCAGGCGGTGCGCGCGGCGTGTCTGCCGTCCACGTTGGCCCCCTTTTTCGCACCGGCGTCCCGCGGAAGAGTAGCGATTCCGACCCGCAGTGCAAAAGGCCCAGTTACTGACTAGTTAGTCGAGTGGGGTAACAGTACAGATACGCACCGCGTCGCGACCGAGCCGCAGCAGATAGTGGAATCGCTGACCGGGCACCGACCGCCCGTACGCGTCGAGGTACTCCCACTCCACCTCGACCGCTACCAACGCCGCGCTCACCTGCTGGACCCGGTGGAAGCGGGCGTGCGACGCGACGATCCGCCGTTGGGCGTAGTCGGGCGCGGCGCCGACGAAGGACAGCGCCACCGCCGCCGGTGAGGAGAACGCGAAGCTGTAGGCATCGGCGACGACCATCGCCGGCGACGCGAAGCAGTCCGCGATACCGGGTACATCGCCGGCGGTGATCGCCGCGCCGTACCGGTCAAAGAAGCCGGCGAGCGTGTCGAGGTCGGTCGAGGTGTCCACCCCGACCGCAGTGCCCGGTGACACCGCTCGGCAAACCCGTCCCGGGAGCCGGTACCCGGGTTGCGACAATAGCAAGACGGACGTACGGTTTTGTTGCGAGCCGCGCTCCGGGTAAGTGTTACCTCACCCCCACACCGCGGTAATCCGTACGAAAGACTGCCAGGACGACCAGGGACACAGCGGTAAGGAGTCCGACGTGGCGAGCCTCGACACCTTCGGTGCGAAGAGCCAGCTGCGCGTCGCCGACGCGAGCTACGAGATTTTCAAGATCAACACAGTGGCGGGTCACGAGCACCTGCCGTACAGCCTGAAGATCCTGCTGGAGAACCTGCTCCGCACCGAGGACGGGGCCAACGTCACCGCCGAGCAGATCCGCGCGCTCGGTTCCTGGGACCCGACCGCCGAGCCGAGCGTCGAGATCCAGTTCACCCCGGCCCGGGTCCTCATGCAGGACTTCACCGGCGTACCGTGCGTGGTCGACCTGGCCACCATGCGGGAGGCCGTCCGCGAGCTCGGCGGCGACCCGACCAAGGTCAACCCGCTCGCCCCGGCCGAGCTGGTCATCGACCACTCGGTCATCGCCGACCTGTTCGGCCGCGAGGACGCCTTCGCCCGCAACGTCGAGCTGGAGTACGGCCGCAACAAGGAGCGCTACCAGTTCCTACGCTGGGGGCAGACCGCGTTCAACGAGTTCAAGGTCGTCCCGCCCGGCACCGGCATCGTCCACCAGGTCAACATCGAGTACCTGGCCCGGACGATCATGGAACGCAACGGGCAGGCCTACCCGGACACCGTCGTCGGCACCGACTCGCACACCACGATGGTCAACGGGCTGGGCGTCGTGGGCTGGGGCGTCGGCGGCATCGAGGCCGAGGCCGCCATGCTCGGCCAGCCGGTCAGCATGCTGATCCCCCGGGTCGTCGGGTTCAAGCTCTCCGGCGAGGCGCCCGCCGGCACCACCGCCACCGACCTGGTGCTCACCATCACCGAGATGCTGCGCCAGCACGGCGTGGTCGGCAAGTTCGTCGAGTTCTACGGACCCGGCGTCAGCGCCGTGCCGCTGGCCAACCGGGCCACCATCGGCAACATGTCGCCCGAGTACGGCTCCACAGTCGCGATCTTCCCGATCGACGCGGAGACCATCAACTACCTGCGGCTCACCGGCCGCGACGACGCCCAGGTCGCGCTGGTCGAGGCGTACGCCAAGGAACAGGGCCTGTGGCACGACCCGGCCGCCGAACCGCACTACTCGGAGCGGCTCGAGCTCGACCTGTCCACCATCGAGCCGTCGCTGGCCGGACCGAAGCGCCCGCAGGACCGGGTCCCGCTGGGCAGCGCCAAGACCATGTTCCGCTCCGCGCTGACCGACTACGTAGCCGACGACCCGACCCCGTCCGTTGCCGGCCCGGCCGACGAGGCCAGCGTCGAGTCCTTCCCGGCCAGCGACCCGCCGGCCGCCGACGGCGCCGACGACCCGGCCGACAAGCCGCACGAGCTGATCAGCGCCTCGATCGGCGCCGGTGGGCGGGCCAGCAAGCCGGTGCAGGTGACCGGTGCCGACGGCGCCCGGTTCGAACTGGACCACGGAGCGGTGGTAATCGCGGCGATCACCTCCTGCACCAACACCTCCAACCCGCAGGTGATGCTCGGTGCCGCGCTGCTGGCCCGCAACGCCGTCGATCGAGGGCTGACCCGCAAGCCGTGGGTGAAGACCACCCTGGCACCGGGTTCCAAGGTCGTCATGGACTACTACGAGCGTGCCGGGCTCACCCCGTACCTGGAAAAGCTCGGCTTCCACCTGGTCGGCTACGGCTGCACCACCTGCATCGGCAACTCCGGCCCGCTGCCCGAGGAAGTCTCCGCGGCGGTCAACGAACACGACCTGACCGTGGTGTCGGTGCTGTCCGGCAACCGCAACTTCGAGGGCCGGATCAACCCGGACGTCAAGATGAACTACCTGGCCTCGCCGCCGCTGGTCGTCGCGTACGCCCTCGCCGGCACGATGGACATCGACCTGGCCAACGAGCCGCTGGGCACCGGATCCGACGGTCGACCGGTGTTCCTGCGCGACATCTGGCCCAGCAACGCGGAGATCGAGCAGGTGCGGGCCAGTGCCATCGGCGCCGCCGGGTTCGGCGCGGCGTACGCCGACGTGTTCGCCGGCGACGAGCGGTGGCAGTCGCTGCCCACCCCGACCGGCGACACGTTCACCTGGGCCGACGAGTCGACCTACGTGCGCAAGCCCCCGTACTTCGAGGGCATGGCACCGACGCCGCGGCCGGTGACCGACATCGCCGGCGCCCGGGTGCTGGCCAAGCTCGGTGACTCGGTGACCACCGACCACATCTCGCCGGCCGGTGCGATCAAGCCCGACTCCCCCGCCGGGCGCTACCTCAGCGAACACGGCGTCCCCCGGCACGAGTTCAACTCGTACGGGTCCCGGCGCGGCAACCACGAGGTGATGATCCGCGGCACCTTCGCCAACATCCGGCTGCGCAACCAGCTGGTGCCGGGCGTCGAGGGCGGCTTCACCGTCAACCATCTGACCGGCGAGCAGACCAGCATCTACGACGCGTCGGTGGGGTACGCGCAGGCCGGCGTGCCGCTGGTGGTGCTGGCCGGCAAGGAGTACGGCTCCGGTTCGTCGCGGGACTGGGCGGCGAAGGGCACCATGCTGCTCGGCGTACGGGCCGTCATCGCCGAATCGTACGAGCGGATCCACCGCTCCAACCTGATCGGCATGGGGGTGCTGCCGTTGCAGTACCCGGCCGGGCAGGACGCCGCCTCCCTCGGGCTCACCGGCACCGAGACGATCGACATCGTCGGGGTGACCGCGCTCAACGACGGCGCCACTCCGCGTACGGTGACCGTGCGCACCGACACCGGTGTCGAGTTCGAGGCCGTGGTCCGGATCGACACGCCGGGCGAGGCCGACTACTACCGGCACGGCGGCATCCTGCAGTTCGTGCTGCGCAAGATGCTGTCCAGCTGACCCAGGTCCGGATGAACGGCGGCGGTGGGTGGTGACCGGTCCGGTCACCACCCACCGCCGTGTTGTGCCAAGCTCGGAACCATGGACGACAGGACCCTGCTGGCCCGGATTCAGGAACTGGTCGACGAGGAGCACGAGCTGCGTGGCAGGTTCGCCGCCGGGCAGCTCTCCGCGGACGAGGAGCACGCCCGACTGGGTGCGCTGGAAGAGGCGCTCGACCAGTGCTGGGACCTGCTGCGTCGCCGCCGGGCCGCCCGGGACGTCGGCGGCGACCCGGACGCCGTCCAGCCACGGCCCACCGGCGAGGTGGAGGGTTACCTGCAGTAGTCGGGATCCTCAGGTCAGCCGGCGAGCACCGCGGCCACGGCCGGGATCACGCCGGACGCTTCCCGGGTCGGCGCGTACCGCTCGTCCAGCCAGTTGCGGCCCCGGTGCAGCCAGACGCTGGGCAGTCCGGTTGCGGCGGCCCCGCCGATGTCGGCCTCCGGGCTGTCACCGACCATCCAGGCGCCGCGTAGCCGCATCCGGACGCTCTGCGCCGCCAACGCGAAGATCCTCGGGTTGGGTTTGCTGACCCCGGCCGCCTCCGATATCACCCAGTCGGCCACGTACCGGTCCAGGCCGGTCCGGCGGATCTTCGCCTCCTGCTGGCGGGCCGTCCCGTTGGTGACTATCACCGGCACCCAGCCGGCGTCCCGGGCGATCGCCAACGAACAGGCGACCAGTGGGTCCAGTCGGGTGTGCCGCACGACGCCGTCGTGCAGCTCCTCGACCAGGTCGACCGACGAAGACCGGAGCCGGTACCGCTCCCGGAGCGCGTCGGCAAGATCCCACCGGTCGGTCAGCCCGTCGGCGTCGACGGAGACCAGCCAGTCGATGTCGTCTCGGGGGGCACCGACCGAGTCCAGGAATTCCTGACCCCACACACGGAACGCCCCCGCCCGGTCGAGCAGGGTGTTGTCCAGATCCAGGAGCAGGAGTGGCACGGGCGCACCTTACGCGACACCGTATGGCGGGGAACAGTCCCAGAATGTAAACGAGTGCCGGTAGCAAGCCGTACGTACGGCTTGCTACCGGTCTGCCCACCTGACACGATCACATCATGCCCCGGGTGAGCCAGATCCAGCTCGACGCACGCCGCCAGGAGATCCTCGCCGCCGCCCGGGTCTGCTTCGCCCGGCACGGGTACGAAGGTGCCACCGTCCGCCGGCTGGAGGAGGCGACCGGCCTGTCCCGGGGAGCCATCTTTCACCATTTCCGGGACAAGGACTCCCTGTTCCTCGCCGTGGCCGAGGACGACGCCGCCGCGATGGTCGAGACGGTGGCCCGCAACGGCCTGGTCCAGGTGATGCGCGACCTGCTCACCCGGGCCGATTCCCCGGACACCGCCGGCTGGCTGGGCAGCCAGCTCGAAGTGTCCCGGCGGCTGCGTACCGACCCAGACTTCGCCCGGCGCTGGGCCGCCCGGTCCTCGGCGATCGCCGAGGCGACCCGGGAGCGGCTCCGCCGCCAACGCGACGCCGGCGTGCTGCGCGACGACGTACCGATCGACGTCCTGGCGCGGTTCCTGGAGCTGGCCTACGACGGGCTGGTGCTGCAGCTGGCGATGGGGCGGCCGGGCAGCGACCTCGGCGCCGTGCTCGACATCGTCGAGGAGGCGGTACGTCGACCTCCGCCACGCTGACCGGTGGCACGGCCGTCCCACAATAGGGACCACCGTCAGCGCGGGACCGTCGGCGACCGACGTCCGCCCAGCAACCAGGAGACCCCATGACGCCCGGTGAAACCTGGGGCATCCCCGGCCCCACCTTCCTCGCCGTCTTCGGACTGACCGCACTGGTGCTCCTCGTCGCCAACCTCGGCTACCGGCGGATCGCGCTCGCCGGGCACGACGGCCGCACCGGATCTCTCGGCGGCGCCGAGGTCGCGTACCTCAACGGCGGGGGCCGGTTGGCTGTGTACGCCAGCCTGGCGGCGTTGCGCTCGGCAGGCAGCGTCGACGTCGGCAGCCGCGGCACGTTGCGGGCGGCCGGTCCACTGCCGGCCGGTGCCGGGCAGCTCGACCAGGCGGTCCACCACGCCGCGCAGCGCCAGGTACGGGTCCGCGACCTGCAGACCGACCAGTGGGTCGTCGACGCGCTGCACCGGATGCGCGACGGGCTGGTCTCCGCCGGCCTGGCCATCGGTGACGGCCAACGCCGTACCGCCCGGCTGCTCGCCGGCACGGTCGGGATCCTCGCCGCCGTCGGTGTGCTGCGGGTGTTCGCCGGCGCCGCGAACAACCGGCCGGTCGGCTACCTGGTGCTGATGCTCGCGGTCACCGTACCGGTGGCACTGGTGCTGTTCTTCTCGGTGCCGCGCCGTACCCGGGCCGCGAAACGCCTCCTCACCGAACTGCGCAGCCAGTACCGTCACCTCTCGCCGACCCTGCGGCCGGCCCCCGCGACGTACGGTGTCGCCGGCGCTGCGATGGGGGTCGGCGTTTTCGGAGCGGCGTCCTTGTGGGCCATGGACCCGGCGTTCGCGGGGACCGCGGAGATCCAGCGGGTGAGCGCCGGCACCGGGTCCTCCGGTTGGGGCGGTGACAGCGGCGGGGGCGGCGGTGACGGAGGCGGCGGCTGCGGCGGCGGCGGCGGCTGCGGCGGCGGCTGCGGCGGATGAGCCCGATGTCCGCCACCGTCTGGCCGCCCAACCCCGACGGTGGCCTCGGGGTCGGCCTCGGCTGGCGGCCGGAGATCTCCGGCTTCGTCGATGAATTGCCCGGATTGCGCTTCTGCGAGGTGATCGCCGAGTCCGTCGACCCCGGCCGGCCACTGGACGACGGGCTTCGCCGGCTCCGTGAGCGGGGGGTGACCGTCGTGCCACACGGCGTACGGCTGTCCCTCGGCAGTGCCGAGCCTGTCGAGCCGGACCGGGTCGATCGGCTCGCGGGCGTCGCCGAGCTGCTGGACGCGCCCCTGGTCAGCGAACACATCGCTTTCGTCCGGGCCGGCGGGGTCGAGGCCGGGCATCTGCTGCCGCTGCCCCGCACCTGGGCGGCGGTCGACACGGTCGTCGGTAACGTCCGGCGGGTGTCCGCTGAGCTGCCGGTGCCGATCGCGCTCGAACCGATCGCCGCAGTGTTCGACTGGCCCGACGACGAGCTCGACGAAGCCGACTTCGTCAGCGAGATCATCGAACGCTCCGGTGCGCTGCTGCTGTTGGATGTCGCGAACGTCTACGCCAACGCCCGCAACCGGGGCGACGACCCGGTCGCTCTGCTCGACCGGCTGCCGCTGGAACGCATCGCGTACGTGCACGTCGCCGGCGGTGCTGCCGACCGGGACGGGATCTACCACGACACGCACACCGACCCGGTCCCGGCCGAGGTGCTGCAGCTGCTCGCCGAGCTGTGCGCCCGGCGGCGGCCACCAGCGGTGCTGCTGGAGCGGGACGGGCACTATCCGCCGGGCGAGGTGCTGCGCGCCGAGTTGGACTCCATCGCGGCGGCTGCCGGGCTGGACCGGATCACGTGACCGGGCGGGTGTCGTCCGGCGCTGGTTCCGACCTCCGTGCCGAGCTCGCCGCCGCCCGACGGGCGGAGCTCGCCGCTGCCCAGCGTGCACTGGTCGCATCTCTCGTCGACGGCGCCGATCCGCCACCCGGATTCGACCAGCACCGGCTGGCGGTCGCCCGTACCGCGTTGGCCCGCAAGCGGGCCGGCGAGGTGGCCCGGCACTGGCCGCTGCTGGCCGCCTCACTGGGTGACGCCTGGCCGGCCGCGTTCGTCCGCTGGGCAACCGGCCGGCGACCGGCGGGCGGGCTGCGTGACGGTTGGGAGTTCGCCCGGGCGCTGGCCGCCGACAACCGTCTGCCTGGCCTGGCCATCGCGGAGCTGGCCGGCCGGGAGGTCGGCTGGTGCTACGACGGGGCGTCGGTTCCCCGCCGACGCCGGCTTCCGGCGGTACGCCGGCTGCCCGGCGGGTGGACGGTCCAGGTCGCCGGTCGGGTACGGACGTTCGGCGGCGTCGCGGCATACGGCAGGATCGGGCCATGGATCTAGGCCTCGAAAACCGGGTGTACGTGCTCACCGGCGCGTCCCGTGGACTCGGCTACGCCACCGCCGCCTGTCTGGTCGCCGACGGGGCGCGGGTGGTGCTCGCAGCCCGGGACGCCGCCGGTCTGACGGCGGCGGCGCAACGCCTCGGCGGCCCACAGCACGCGGTCGCGGTCAGCGCCGACCTGGGCGAGCCGGACTGCGCGGCACGCCTGGTCGCGACGGCCCAGGAGCACTTCGGCCGGCTCGACGGGGCGTTGATCTCGGTCGGCGGGCCGAAACCCGGTCCCAGCCACGCGGTCAGTGACGAACAGTGGCGGGCGGCGTTCGACACGGTTTTCGTCGGCACGGTACGGGCGGTGCGGACCGTCGCCGATGCGCTACCCGCCGGCGGGGCGGTCGCCGTGGTGCTGTCGACGTCGGCCCGGATGCCGCTGCCTGGACTGGGCATCTCGAACGGCCTGCGGCCCGGGCTCGCCGCGGTCGCCAAGGAGCTCGCCGACGGCTACGCCGGCCGGGGCGTTCGAGTGGTCAGTCTGCTGCCCGGCCGGATCATGACCGACCGCAACGTGGAACTCTTCGCCGCGACCGATGATCCGCAACAGGCCCGGGCCGAGGCCGAGGCGGACATCCCGCTCGGCCGGCTGGGCGAGCCGGCGGAGTTCGGCCGGGTGGCGGCGTTCGTGCTGTCCCCGGCGGCGAGCTACCTGACCGGCATCACGCTGCCCGTCGACGGCGGCGCGCTGCCCTGCCCCTGAACGGTTCCCCGGCGTGTCCACCGACCGGGTCACGATGGCGCAGCTGCTGGCCGGCGCTGTCGGCCGTACCCTGCCCGACGTCGTCGGACCCGACCTCGACGTGCTGTTCTGCGGGATCAATCCGAGCCTGTACTCCGCTGCCGTCGGCCACCACTTCGCCCGCCCGGGCAACCGGTTCTGGCCGACACTGCACCGGTCCGGCTTCACGCCCCGGCGGCTCGACCCAAGCGAGGACCATCTGCTGCCCAGGTTCGGGCTGGGTGTGACGAACCTGGTCGCCAGGGCGACGGCGCGGGCCGACGAACTCACGCCGCCGGAGCTGGTCGTCGCAGGCGCGCGGCTCGCCCGGTTGGCCGCCGCGTGCCGACCCCGGTGGATCGCCGTGGTCGGGGTGACCGCGTACCGGCTGGCGTTCGACCAGCCACGGGCGGTCGTCGGGCCCCGACCCGAGGACCTCGGTGGTGCGAGGCTCTGGGTGCTGCCCAACCCGAGCGGGCTCAATGCCCACTACCAGCTCGACCGGCTCGCCGCCGAGTTCGACCGGCTGCGGCAGGCGGTGACGGCCGAACCGCCACAATAGGCGGTTACTGGTGGCGGGCCATCCGCTCGCGGATCAGCTGACCGAACAGGCCAGCCGGTTGTCCGCAGTCGAGACACTGAAGACCTTCGTCGAGACGCGGCCCCCCGCACTGGGCGCACCGGCCCCGGTCGCGGGGATCGTGGTACGACCGCAGGGCGGCGCAGAGCGCCGCAGCCACCGACTCGGTCAGTACGACAGGGTCGGCGTCGCCGGCGCGAACCGCCACGCCAGCCGACCGGGCCGGTGCCGGATCGAGCGGGGCCAGCCGCTGCGCGAACTCGCGCAGTGCCGCCGCGACCGTGGCCTCCGGTTCCATCGGCCCAGCCTAGTCGACGGCGGCGGGACCGCTATCCGGCGGCGCCGCCCGGCGGCAGGGGCAGGTCCTGGTCGGTCGGGAAGGCGCGACCCGACCCGGCCGTCACCGGGTCCAGCCCGGTGTCGTCGAGGTACGGGGTCGGCGAGTCGGCCACCGCGAACTGGGTGCGGTACAGCTCGGCGTACAGCCCGCCGGCGGCGATCAGCTCGGTGTGCCGGCCGCGCTCGACGATCCGGCCCTCGTCGAGCACGAGGATCTGGTCCGCGTCGCGTACCGTCGACAGCCGGTGCGCGATGACCAGGGCGGTACGGCCGGTCAGCGCGACCGACAGGGCGCGCTGCACCGCCGCCTCGGACTCCGAATCGAGGTGGGCGGTGGCCTCGTCGAGGATGACGATCGACGGTGCCTTGAGCAGCAGCCGGGCGATGGCGATCCGCTGTTTCTCACCGCCGGAGAAGCGGTAGCCGCGCTCCCCGACCACCGTGTCCAGCCCGTCCGGCAGAGCCCGGACCAGCTCCTCGACCTGTGCGCCGCGCAGCGCCGCCCACAGTTCGTCGTCGGTGGCGTCCGGCCGGGCGTACCGCAGGTTCTCCGCGATCGTCTCGTGGAACAGATGGGAGTCCTGGGTGACCACCCCGATGGTGTCGCGCAGCGAGTCGAGTGTCGCGTCGCGCACGTCCACCCCGCCCACCCGGATCTCGCCGTCGGTCACGTCGTACACCCGGGAGACCAGCATCGCGGTGGTGCTCTTGCCGGCGCCGGACGGGCCGACCAGGGCGACCAGCTGCCCCGGCTCCACGGCGAACGACACCCCGCGCAGCACCGGTTCGGAGACGGTCCGGTCGAGCGTCGCGACGTCCTCCAGTGAGGCCAGCGAGATCTCGGCGGCGCTGGGGTACCGGAACCGCACGTCGCGAAACTCCAGCCGGCTCGAGCCGGGCGGCACGACGACGGCGTCCGGGCGCTCGGCGATCGACGGGGCGAGATCGAGCACCTCGAACACCCGGTCGAAGGAGACCAACGCGCTCATCACGTCGACCCGTACGTTGCTCAACGCGGTCAGCGGCCCGTAGAGGCGGGTCAGCAGCAGGGCCAGGGTCACCACGGTGCCGGCGCTGACCGCGCCGGTGACCGCCAGCCAGCCGCCGAGTCCGTAGGTGAGCGCCTGGGCCAGCGAGGCCACCAGCAGCATCGCCACGAAGAAGGTACGCGAGTACATTGCCGACTGGATGCCGATCTCCCGGACCCGGTCGGCCCGCTCAGCGAACCGGCGTGCCTCGACCTCAGGCTGGCCGAAAAGCTTGACCAGCAGCGCGCCGGCTACCCCGAACCGCTCGGTCATCGTGGCGTTCATCTTGGCGTCGAGGTCGTACGACTCTCGGGTGATCTCCGCGAGCCGCTTGCCGACCCGGCGGGCCGGCACGATGAAGATCGGCAGTAGCACCAGGGACAGTGCGGTGATCTGCCAGGACAGGGTGAACATCACCGCGGCGGTGAGCACCAGTTGGATGACGTTGCTGACCACACCGGACAGTGTCGAGGTGAAGGCCCGCTGGGCGCCGATCACGTCGTTGTTGAGCCGGCTGACCAGAGCGCCGGTCTGGGTCCGGGTGAAGAACTGCAACGGCATCCGCTGCACGTGGTCGTAGACCCGGGTCCGCAGGTCCAGGATGATGCCCTCACCGATCCGGGCGGCGTACCAGCGTTGGGCCAGGGAGAGCAGGGCGTCCACCACGGCGAGCCCGGCGATCAGCAGAGCCAGCCGGACCACGGTCGCGCCGGCGTCGGCGCGACCGGCGGTGATCGTGTTCACCACGTCGCCGGCGAGGACCGGGGTGGCGACACCGATGCCGGCCGCCAGCACGACGGTGATCAGGAAGACGGTGATGTCCCGCCGGTACGGGCGGGCGAAGGCGACGATCCGCCGGGTGGTTCCCCGGCTGACCCGGTGGGTACGCAGCTGGTCGCCGTCGCGCATCGAACGCAGCATGCCCCAGCCGGCCCCCATGCCACCCATCCCACCGGATCCAGCCATCGGCACCCGCCACCTTCGTCTCGCCGCCGTCGCGGGTACCAGTGTCCCGGACACCTACGACAACAGTTCAGGTAACTGGCGTCTTCCCATTGGGGCCTTACCGCCCGAGCTGGCGGTTACTCGCCGGCTCCGGTCAGATCCCGGATCCGTCGGGTCTGTGCCTCCCGCTCGGCGCGTAGCTGGGCGGCGGGGGTGCGGTCGGTTGCACCGGTGAGCAGGGCCTTGATCTCGACGACCGCGTCGCGGGGCCCGGCCAGCACGGCCGCGACCAGGTCGGCGACGGCCGGGGCCAGCTCCGTCGCGGGCACCACCAGGTTGGCCAGCCCGAGCCGATCGGCCTCGGCTGCGTCGAGCCAGCGACCGGTGACACAGATTTCCAGGGCCCGGGCGTAGCCGACCAGGTCGACGAGTCGCCGGGTGCCGCCGAGGTCCGGCACCAGGCCGAGGGTCACCTCGGCCATCCGCAGCCGGGCGTCGTCGGCCAGGACTCGCAGGTCGCAGCCGAGGGCCAGCTGGAATCCGGCGCCGACGGCCGGCCCGTGCACGGCCGCGACGCTGATCAGGTCGGGACGCGTCAGCCAGGTGAAGGCTTCCTGGTACTCGGCGATCCGGGCAGCGCACTCGTCCGGCGGCAGGGCGGCCAACGGCGGCGCGGCCAGGTGATCCGCCGCGCTGGGGTCGAGCAGTGCCTGGATCGCGCCCCGGTCGAGGCCGGCGGAGAAGGCCCGACCGGCGCCGCGGACCACCACGACGCGAACGTCGCCGCGCAGCTCCCGGCCGATGCCGCGCAGCGCCCGCCACATCTGCGGGGTTTGGGCGTTGAGCACGTCGGGCCGGTCCAACGTCACCGTCGCGACCGGCCCGTCGTAGTCGAGTCGTACGCCACCGGACACGGTCAACGAGGGCTCTGACCGTGGCAGCAGGGTACGGGGCGCGACCGGATGGTCATCCCTTCTTGCGACGCCGAGCGCCGCCACGCTGGCGCAGTTGCACGCCGGACTCGGTGAGCACCCGGTGGACGAACCCGTACGAGCGGCCGGTGGAGGCCGCAAGGGCGCGGATGCTCTCGCCGGATGTGTACCGCTTGACCAGGTCCTTGGCCAGGGTCTGACGCTCGGCTCCGACGATCCGGCGACCCTTCTCGGTGGTGGCGGCTGTGCCGGTGGCTGCCATGTTGATTCCTCACGTCCCAGACTGTGCGGTTCGATGCGGTCCCACCTATTAGACCGCCTCCAACGATCATGCGCCAGATATCAACTGTTCGCCAACCGACACGCACGGCCCTGTCAGTTACCCGATACGGTGCCGCCGAGGAATCCCACCGGCATGCCGGCAGCCCTTCGTCGACCCTCACCGGTGCGCCTTGTTCATACAATTCACGCTATCCGATAATGACGTTCACCGATGCGGCATCGCTCCGAGCCGGGGTGTCGAGCGGACCGCACCCTCATGCAAGTTCCACGAGTTCGAGCAGGTCGTCGCTCCACGCATCCTCGTCTCCGTCGGGCAGGAGAATCGCCCGGTCCGGTTTGAGAGCCAGCACCGCACCCGGATCATGGGTCACCAGGACGATGGCTCCGGGATACCGGGCGATGGCATCGAGAACCTGTTCACGGCTGACCGGATCCAGGTTGTTGGTCGGCTCGTCGAGCAGCAATACGTTCGCCCCCGAACAGACCAGCGTGGCCAACGCGAGCCGCGTCTTCTCCCCACCCGAGAGCACCCCGGCCGGCTTGTTCACGTCCTCACCGCTGAACAGGAACGCACCGAGAATCTTTCGCAGGTCGGTGTCCGCCTGGTCGATCGCCGCACTGCGCATGTGGTCGAGCACCGAACGCTCCACGTCAAGGGTCTCGTGCTCCTGCGCGTAGTAGCCGATCCGCAGCCCGTGCCCGGGCCGCACCGCCCCGGAATCCGGCTCGACCAGGCCACCGAGAATCCGCAGCAACGTCGTCTTGCCGGCGCCGTTCAGCCCGAGGATCGCCACCCGGGAGCCACGGTCGACCGCCACGTCGACCCCGGAGAAGATCTCCAACGATCCGTACGCCTTCGACAGCCCCGCCGCGGTCAACGGCGTCTTTCCGCACGGGGCCGGGCTGGGGAACCGGACCTTGGCCACCTTGTCGGCGACCCGCTCGTCCTCCAGACCGGCGAGCAACTTCTCCGCCCGCCGGGCCATGTTCTGCGCCGCCACCGTCTTGGTGGCCTTGGCCCGCATCTTGTCGGCCTGGGCGAGCAGCGCACCGGCCTTCTTCTCCGCGTTCGCCCGTTCCCGGCGGCGGCGCCGCTCGTCGGTCTCCCGCTGCTGCTGGTACGCCGCCCAGCCGACGTTGTAGACGTCCACCACCGATCGGGTGGCGTCGAGGAACCAGACCTTGTTGACCACAGCCTCCAGCAGGTCCACGTCGTGGCTGATCACCACCAGGCCGCCCTTGTGCCCGGCGAGGAAGCCACGCAGCCAGGTGATCGAGTCGGCGTCCAGGTGGTTGGTCGGCTCGTCGAGCAGCAGGATGCCGCCGCCGTTCTCGGCCGCGTCGCGGAACAGAATCCTGGCCAGCTCGATGCGGCGACGCTGACCGCCGGAGAGCGTCCCGATCGGCTGACTCAGCACCCGGTCCGGCAGACCCAGGTTGGCGCAGATCCGGGCCGCCTCCGCCTCTGCGGCGTACCCGCCGAGGGAGGCGAACTGGTCCTCCAGCGTGCCGTAGCGGCGGACCAGGCGCTCGTCGGTGCCGCCCTGCGCCAACTGCTGCTCGAGTTCGTTCATCTGGGACATCAGCCGGTCCAGGCCGCGAGCCGACAGCACCCGGTCGCGGGCGGTCACGGTCAAATCGCCGGTACGCGGATCCTGCGGGAGGTAACCGACCGCGCTACGCCGGTCGATCTGTCCGGCGTACGGCAGGCCCTCGCCGGCCAGCACCTTCAGGGTGGTGGTCTTGCCGGCACCGTTGCGGCCGACCAGGCCGATCCGGTCGCCGGGCTGCACCCGCAGGGTGGTGTCGGACAGCAGGATCCGCGAGCCCGCACGCAGTTCCAGGCCGGTAGCGGTGATCATTGGTAGCTCACTCCTGAGATCGGAAGCTGACTCGCGGACACGACAAAACGCCGACCGGACGTCCTGTCCGTCGGCGTGGGGCGGTTCAGCCTTCGCAGAGCAGCACGGCCCCATACTACCGGCGGTCGGCGCCGGCACCCAGCCGGTTACCGGGCCAAGATCATCGATAGCGACGGGTGCACCGACAGCATCCGGTGATCCATCCCCGACGGTGTCGCGGGACGCCGGCTGACCAAGCGGTACGCGGCGCACCGCCGGCCCGGTGAACCGGCCTGACCGAATCGGGGAACTTGTCCGCCAACGGGGTGATGCACCGCGTCGACCAGGGATGTTAGGCACATCAGGCGCGCGTAACGCTCACTTGACTCCCTGGAGACGACACTCATGCTGCCCGGTGGGATGATGCCCATAACCCAGCTGATCGCGATGGTCCGCAGCACTTCGCCGCGACAGGCTGTCGGGCTGCTGGCAGCCATGCCGGCCGACCGTATCCCGGTGGCAGTCGCCGAGCTGACGACCTCCGACCTGGTCCGGCTGCTCCCGGCCGCCGGCGACGACCTGCGGTCCCGGTTGATGGGTCTGCTCAGCACCGATCAGCTGGCCGACCTGGCCCGAGCCATGCCGACCGCCGAGGCGGTGGCCATGCTCAGTCGGCTTCCGGCCGAGCAGGTGCACGCGGTGGCCGACCGGCTGCCGCAACCCACCGTCGCTGCCCTGCTCACCGCGATGCCGGCGGACCGGCAGGCCGACCTGCTGTCGGTGATGCGTCCGCAACAGGCACAGGCGGCCTGGGCCGGCACCTACCAACGGGAGGTGGCCGAGGCGCTCGCCCGGGCCAACGCCGAGGTGAGTATCCCGGCGAACGCCCCACCCGGAATCGTGCTGGTCCAGATCTTCGGCTGGCAGATCACCGTGGCCGCCCGCCGCGACGACGACGGACGGGTAGCGGTACGCGACGCCGAGGACGCGGCATACCGGATGCGTGCCAACGCGGCGCTCGCGGTGACCGACTACCAGCCGGCCACCGACGTGCTGGACTACTGCGACGAGGCCCGCCGGCAGGGACGCCCGATCAGCGCGGTCAGCTGGGTCGACGACCGGCACGACGGTTTCCTCAAACGGGCCCTGGTCAGCCTGGTGCACTGACCCGCCACGCCGCCGCCCGAGTTCGCCGCGCCCCCCGAGTTCGCCGCGATCTAGAAGAATCATGGTCGATATACCGGCCAGATCCTTCTAGATCACGGCTAGAGCTGGACGGGCGGCGCGGGTGTGCCGTCAGACGTTGAAGCCGAGCGCCCGCAACTGGTCCCGGCCCTCGTCGGTGATCTTGTCGGGCCCCCACGGCGGCATCCACACCCAGTTGATCCGGATGTCGGACACGAGTCCGCCACCCGGCCCAGTGGTCAACGCGGTACGGGCCTGCTCCTCGATCACGTCGGTCAGCGGGCAGGCCGCGCTGGTCAACGTCATGTCCAGGGTGGCGATGTTGTCATCGTCGACGTGTACGCCGTACACCAGGCCGAGATCGACCACGTTGATGCCCAGCTCCGGGTCGACGACGTCCTTCATCGCCTCCTCGATGTCGGCGATCGCCGGCTGGCCGACGGTCGCCGAGGCGGCCGTACCGCCATCGGTGGGCTCCGTCGCCTGCGTCGCCCCGGTCATGGTCTCTTCGGCACTCACTGCTTCACCTCCGGGCTCGCACCCACACCGGCGCGCGCCGCGGCGTCCTTGAAGGCCATCCACGGCAGCAGCGCACACTTCACCCGGGCCGGATAGCGCGCCACACCGGCGAACGCCACCCCGTCACCGAGCACATCCTCGTCCGGCTCGACCTCGCCGCGGCCGGACACCAGCGCGACGAAGGCGCCGTGCACCGCGAACGCCTCGTCCACCGACCGACCGTCGACCAGCTCGTACAGCACACTTGCCGAGGCCTGGCTGATCGAACAGCCCTGACCGTCGTGCGACACCCCGAGCCGGTTGTCCTCACCCAGACTCACCCGTACGGTGATCTCGTCGCCGCAGGTCGGGTTGACGTGGTGCGCCTCCGCCGCGTACGGCTCGCGCAGACCACGCCCCTGCGGACGCTTGTAGTGGTCCAGGATGATCTCCTGGTACAGCTGGTCGAGCTCCATCAGCCGAAGACCTTCCGCGCCTTCTCCAGACCGCGCACCAGCGCGTCGACCTCGCCGGTCGTGGTGTAGAGGTAGAACGAGGCCCGAGTGGTCGCCGGGACGCCGTAGCGCACGCAGACCGGCCGGGCGCAGTGGTGGCCGACCCTCACCTGCACGCCCTGGGCGTCCAGGATCTGACCCACGTCGTGCGGGTGAATCCCGTCCACCGCGAACGAGACCGTGCCGCCCCGCCCGTGTGGTCCGGGCGGGCCGACGATCCGTAGGCCCGGCACGGTGGCCAGAGCCTCCAGGGCGTACCCGGTGATCCGCTGCTCGTGCGCGGCGACCGCCGGCATGCCGAGCCCGGTGAGATAGTCGACGGCGGTGCCCAGGCCGACCGCCTGGGCGATCGGCGGGGTACCGGCCTCGAACCGGGCCGGCGGGGCGGCGAACGTGGACCCGCTCATCGCCACCGTCTCGATCATCGAGCCGCCGCCGAGCACCGGAGGCATCGCCGCGAGCAGCGCGGCGCGACCCCACAGCACCCCGATCCCGGTCGGTCCGCACATCTTGTGCCCGGTGAAGACGATGAAGTCGGCATCCAGCGCGGCGACGTCGACCGGGCGGTGCGGCACCGACTGCGAGCAGTCCAGCAGCAGCAGCGCACCGACCTCGCGGACCCGCCGGGTGATCGCGGTGAGGTCGTTGACCGTGCCGAGGATGTTCGACATGTGCACCAGGGAGACCAGTTTGGTCCGCTCGGTGACCAGTTCGTTCAGCTGCGACTCGTCCAGCCGACCGTCCTCGGTCAGCCCGAACCAGCGCAGCGTGGCACCGGTGCGTTCGCAGAGCAGCTGCCACGGCACGATGTTCGAGTGGTGCTCCATCTCGGAGATCACCACCTCGTCGCCGGGGCCAAGCCGGAACCGGGGGTCGGCCCCGATCGCGGCACCCGTCGAGGCGTTGGAGAACGCGTACGCGACCAGGTTGATCGCCTCGGTGGAGTTCTTGGTGAAGACCACCTCGTCCGGGCTGCCCGCGTTGACGAACGCGGCCAGCTTGGCCCGGGCACCCTCGTATGCCTCGGTGGACTCGGTGCCGAGGGTGTGCACCGAGCGGGCGACGTTGGCGTTGTGCGACTGGTAGTAGTCGGTCAGCGCGTCGAGCACCTGGCGCGGCTTTTGCGAGGTGTTGGCGCTGTCCAGGTAGACCAGCGGCTGCCCGTTGACTTCCCGACCGAGGATCGGAAAGTCGGCCCGGACGGCCTCGACGTCCAGAGCGGACGGACCGCCCGGCGCCGGCGTGTCCCGGGGGATGGCTATGGTGCTCATCGGCTCGACGCCGCCCTTCTGCACACAGGGTGATAGTGGATCTCAGGCCTAGGCCGCGCCGGCGGCCGCGACGTACCGCTCGTAACCTTCGGCTTCCAGCTTCTCCGCCAGCTCCGGACCGCCTTCCTCGACGATGCGTCCGCCGACGAAGACATGCACGAAGTCCGGCTTGATGTAGCGCAGGATCCGGGTGTAGTGGGTGATCAGCAGCAGACCGGTCTCCCCGGTGGAGCGAACCCGGTTGACTCCTTCGCTGACCACTCGCAGGGCGTCGATGTCCAGACCCGAGTCGGTCTCGTCCAGGATGGCCACCTTCGGCTTGAGCAGCTCCAGCTGCACGATCTCGTGCCGCTTCTTCTCGCCACCGGAGAAGCCCTCGTTGACGTTGCGCTGCGCGAACGCCGGGTCCATCTGCAGCCGCTCCATGGCACCACGCAGCTCGCCGGCCCAGGTCCGCAGCTTCGGCGCGGCGCCGTCGACGGCGGTCTTGGCGGTACGCAGGAAGTTCGCCACCGAGACGCCGGGCACCTCCACCGGGTACTGCATGGCGAGGAACAGCCCGGCGCGGGCCCGCTCGTCGACCGACATGGCCAGTACGTCCTCGCCGTCGAGCAGCACCTCCCCGCCGGTGATCTCGTACTTGGGGTGCCCGGCGATCGAGTACGCCAGCGTCGACTTGCCGGAGCCGTTCGGGCCCATGATGGCGTGTGTCTCCCCCGACCGGATGGTCAGCGTCACCCCGGCCAGGATCGGCTTGAGCTCGCCTTCCGGCAGCTTGACCGAAACCTGCAGGTCACGGATATCCAGAACGCTCATGGTGCGGTCACTCCATTGCTCGGCGTCAGACTGACGTAGATGTCGCCGTCGCGGATCTCGACGGGGAAGACGGGTACGGGTTCGGTGGCGGGCAGCCCGGTCGGCTCGCCGGTGCGCAGGTCGAAGCGCGAACCGTGCAGCCAGCACTCCAACGTGCAGCCGTCCACCTCGCCTTCGGAGAGGGCGACCGCGGCGTGCGAGCACTCGTCGTACACCGCGTGGAAGGAGTCCTCGTCGGTATGCACCAGGGCGATCTGCGTACCGTCGATGTCGGCGCTGACCGCCGTACCCTTCGGGATCTCGGCGGTGGCGCAGACCCGGATCAGGTCGGACATGCTCAGCGGGTCCCCTCGGTGACCACGCCGGGCTGGCCGGGCACGGTCGGCGGCACCGCCGCGGCGGCGGTGCGCGGCGCGCCCGCGACGGCCTCGACGCGGCGCAGCCGCTGCTCGATCGCGTCGCCGAGCCGGTCGCGCAGCTCCGCCACCGGGATCTTGTCGACCAACTCCGCGAAGAACCCACGGACCACCAGCTTGCGCGCCTCGGCCTCCGGGATGCCCCGGGCCATCAGGTAGAACAGCTGCTCGTCGTCGAACCGGCCAGTGGCGCTGGCGTGCCCGGCCCCGGCCACCTCGCCGGTCTCGATCTCCAGGTTGGGCACCGAGTCGGCGCGGGCGCCGTCGGTCAGCACCAGGTTCCGGTTGATCTCGTACGTGTCGGTGCCGGTGGCCTCGGCGCGGATCAGTACGTCGCCGACCCAGACCGTGTGCGCGCTGTCGCCCTGCAGCGCCCCCCGGTAGCCGACGTTGCTGCGGCAGTCCGGCACGGTGTGGTCCACCAGCTGCCGGTGCTCCAGGTGCTGGCCGGCGTCGGCGAAGTAGAGCCCGAACAGCTCGGCGTCGCCGCCCCGGCCGGTGTACTCGACGCTGGTGAACTGGCGTACCAGGTCGCCGCCGAGGGTGACCTGGATGTGCGTGACCCGGGCGTCACGGCCGAGCCGGAACTTCAGATGCTGCGCCTGCACCGCGTCGGGTGCCCAGTCGGCGACGGTGACCAGGGTCAGCGTTGCGCCGTCGCCGACGATCACCTCGACGTTGTCGGCCAGAGTGGTCGAGCCGACCTGGTCGAACACCAGGGTCACCTCGGCGAACCGGCCGACGTCGACCAGGGTGTGCCCGTACGCGATCTGGTCCGCCCCGGCGCCGAGCACCCGGACCACCGCCGGCTCGGCCGGGGTGGCTTCCGGTGCCACCTCCACCAGCAGGACCTCGGCGCACCCGGTGTAGGCCAGGGCGCTGATCCGGTCGAACGGGGTCAGCACGCCACCCACCCGTCGGTCGGTGCGGTCGACCTGGCCCGCCGTCACCCCGGCGGGCAGGTCGGCGTACTCGTACCGGACCGAGCCGTTGGCCGCCGGAGTCCCAGTGGCCAGTCCCCGCATTCGCTTGAGCGGGGTGAAGCGCCACTCCTCCTCCAGGCCGGTCAGGGCCGGGAAGTCGGCGACATCGTACGAGCGCAACGCCTGCGACTTGGTCTTCGGCGGCGCGGAGGCCTGAATAGTCATCTCTTCCTGTTCTCGGCGGTGTCGGTGGGGCGGTGTCTCGGGCGGGTCAGCCAACCGCGCCCTCCATCTGCAGCTCGATCAGCCGGTTCAGCTCGAGGGCGTACTCCATCGGGAGTTCCTTGGCGATCGGCTCGATGAAGCCCCGGACGATCATGGCCATCGCCTCGTCCTCGCTCAGACCCCGGCTCATCAGGTAGAACAGCTGGTCGTCGCTGACCTTGGAGACGGTCGCCTCGTGCCCCATGGTGACGTCGTCCTCGCGGATGTCGACGTAGGGGTAGGTGTCCGACCGGGAGACCGCGTCGACCAGCAGCGCGTCGCACTTCACCGTCGACCGGCTGTGCTGCGAGCCCTCCAGCACCTGGACCAGCCCGCGGTAGGAGGTCCGGCCACCGCCACGGGCGATCGACTTGGAGACGATCGTCGAGGAGGTGTGCGGTGCCGCGTGCACCATCTTCGCGCCGGCGTCCTGGTGCTGCCCCTCGCCGGCCATCGCCACCGAGAGCACCTCGCCCTTGGCGTGCTCACCGGTCATGAACACGGCCGGGTACTTCATGGTGACCTTGGAACCGATGTTGCCGTCGACCCACTCCATGGTGGCGCCGGCGTGGCAGACGGCCCGCTTGGTGACCAGGTTGTAGACGTTGTTCGACCAGTTCTGGATGGTCGTGTAGCGGCACCGGGCGTTCTTCTTCACCACGATCTCGACCACCGCGCTGTGCAGCGAGTCGGAGGAGTAGATCGGCGCGGTGCAGCCCTCGACGTAGTGCACGTAGGCACCCTCGTCGACGATGATCAGCGTCCGCTCGAACTGGCCCATGTTCTCCGTGTTGATCCGGAAGTAGGCCTGCAGCGGGATCTCCACGTGCACGCCCTTCGGCACGTAGATGAACGATCCACCGGACCAGACCGAGGTGTTCAGTGCGGCGAACTTGTTGTCGCCGACCGGGATCACCGTGCCGAAGTACTCCTTGAACAGGTCCTCGTGCTCGCGCAGCGCGGTGTCGGTGTCGAGGAACACCACGCCCTGCTCCTCCAGGTCCTCCCGGATCTTGTGGTAGACCACCTCGGACTCGTACTGGGCCGCGACGCCGGCGATCAGCCGCTGCTTCTCCGCCTCCGGGATGCCCAGCTTGTCGTAGGTGTTCTTGATCTCCTCGGGCAGGTCCTCCCAGCTGGCGGCCTGCTTCTCGGTGGAGCGGACGAAGTACTTGATGTTGTCGAAGTCGATCCCGGTGAGGTCGGCACCCCAGGCCGGCATGGGCTTGCGGCCGAACAGCCGCAGCCCTTTGAGCCGCAGGTCGAGCATCCACTGCGGCTCGTTCTTCTTGGCGGAGATGTCACGCACCACCGCCTCGTTGAGCCCGCGCTGGGCGGCAGCGCCGGCCACGTCGCGGTCGGCCCAGCCGTACTCGTACCGGCCGAGGGCCGCGAGGTGCTCCTCCTGGGAGATGGGCGCGACGGTCTGCTCGGTCATCTATCTGTCCTCACAGTGCTGGTGACGTGGTCGGTGGAAACATTGGTGGCAACGGTCGAGGCGGCGTCGGCCCGTCTCGGGTCCGGAATGTGGGTGGTGCACACCCCGTCGCCGTGGGCGATGGTGGCCAGCCGCTGGACGTGGGTGCCGATCAGCCGGGAGATCACCGCAGTCTCAGCCTCGCACAACTGCGGAAACTCGGCAGCCACATGAGCCACGGGACAGTGGTGCTGGCACAACTGCCCCCCGGACGCGATCGTGGACGCGTTGGCAGCGTAGCCCTCGGCGCTGAGTGCGGCGGCGAGGGCTTCGGCGCGGGCGATCGGGTCCGCACCGGCACCGTCGATCGCCGTCCGGCACCGCGTCTCCAGCCCGGCGACCTGAGCCGCCGCGAACGCCTCCAGCTCCGCCTCGCCGCCGTGGCCAGCGATCCAGCGCAGCGCGGCAGCGGCCATGCTGTCGTAGCGGTAGCGCCCGTGCCGGGACCGGGCGTCGTCGCTGAGCCGGAAGACCTTGGCCGGCCGGCCGCGTCGCCGACGGGCCCGGGTGACCGCGTCCCGGGTCACCACGTCGCCGTCGGCGAGCATCGCGTCCAGGTGTCGGCGGATCGCCGCCGGGCTCAGCCCGAGCTCGTCACCGAGCTGAGCGGCGGTCGCCGCCCCCCGCTCCAGCAGCAGCGCGACCAGCCGGTCCCGGGTACGCCCGTCCGGGCCGGCGGCGACCGCACCGGTCGCCGACCCGCCCTCTGAAAGGCCCACCCTGTTTTTCACAACGCCAACGTTACGTATTTCAGCGGCCGGCCGCAAACGCGCCCCCGGGTGATCCGCCGCACCGAGCGTGACCGCCACCGCGACCAGCACGGCGAGGACTTCGCCGCAGCCGGCCGGCGACGCCGCACGGCTGTGGCACCGGCGGCACCGCACGGCTGTGGTATCCGCCATATCGGTACGATTGCCGCCGTGCCCGTCTCCCCGTCCGGTCGGCTGACCGCCGGCCCTGCCCTGCTCCGGCGGCTCACGCTCGCCTCACTGGTGGCCAACGTCGCGATCGTGCTGACCGGGGGCGGCGTGCGGCTCACCGGATCCGGGCTCGGCTGCCCGACCTGGCCCCGCTGCACCGACGAGTCGTACGTCACCACGCCGGAGATGGGCGTGCTCGGCATCATCGAGTTCGGCAACCGGGTGCTCGGCATCCTGGTCGGCCTGATCGCGCTCGCCACCCTGCTCGCGGTGCTGCGGTCCCGGCCACGCCGGTCGGACCTGCGCGGACTGGCACTCGGCGTACTGGGTCTGGTGGTCCTGCAGGGTCTGATCGGCGGGGCCAGCGTCCGGGTACAGCTCAACCCCTGGGTGGTGGCGCTGCACTTCATGCTGTCGATGGTCGCCCTCGCGGTGGCGTACGGGTTGTGGCGACGGGTACGCGCCGGCGGCCGCACCACCCGCGACGTGGTGGCCCGGCCGCTGCGCCGGCTGGCCCTCGTGATCACCGCCGTGAGCTTCGGGGTGCTGGTGCTCGGCACCGTGGTGACCGGCAGCGGCCCGCACGCCGGCGACCCGGACGCCGGTCGCACCGGGCTGAACCCGCAGGCCATGTCCCAGCTGCACGCCGACTCGGTCGCCCTGCTGATCGGGTTGTCGGTCGCCTGGTGGTTCGCGTTGCGCGCGGTCGGCGCGCCTCGACCGGCAGTACGCGCGGCGGCCGTGCTCGTCGTCGTGGAGCTCGCCCAGGGACTGATCGGCGTGGTCCAGTACCTCACCGACCTGCCGGTCGCGCTGGTCAGCGCGCACATGCTCGGCGCCTGCCTGGTGTGGCTGGCCACCCTCAGCATGCTCTGGTCCACCCGGACCCGGGAGCCGGCCGGGCCGGAATCGGGCACCACCGAGCCGGGATCGGACGCGGCCGGACCGGATTCAGGCGCCACCAGGCCGGTCTCCGACGACGGCGTCGAGCGACCCCTGGTCCGAGCGCAACCGTAAGGTCACCGACCGTTGAAGACGGTTGAAAACGGCAGACCTATCCCAATAGCGGAGAGTACCGGTGAGGCTACGCCTGTGCCGGGGCACAACCACCGGCACGACGAACCGGGCGCGGCAGTGACGGTCCCCCCGTGCCGTGGCTGCCGCGCCCCTGGTCGGTTCCCTGCCTGGACCAGACCCGCGTAGCGGCACCCCGGACGATCCTCCGTCACCGCACGCGTACTCCTGCGTTTTCCTGACTGACCCACTTTCGGAGCTCCCGCGTGTCTACCTTCCGTACGAGCCGGTCCGGCACCGTCGCCGCGACGTTGGCCCGGTCCCGCCTGGGCGTACCCCAGGTGTTGTTCTTCGTTCTCGCCGCCGCCGCGCCGCTGACCGTGGTCGCCGGCGGCGCCAGCACCGGCTACGCCGTCACCGGTACCACCGCGGTGCCGGTCGCCTATCTGCTCATCGCGGTGGTGATGGCGGTCTTCGCCGTCGGTTACGTGGCGATGAGCCGGCACGTCGTCAACGCCGGCGCGATGTACAGCTACGTCGCGCACGGTCTCGGCCGGATCCCCGGCATCGCGTCGGCGTTCGTCGCCGTCGTCGCCTACAACGCGATGCAGATCGGGCTGTACGGCGCCTTCGGCGTGGTTGCCGCCGAGGTGCTCGCCGTCGCCGGTGCCACCGTGCCGTGGTGGCTCTGCGCGCTGGCCGGCTGGGCCCTGGTGACCGTGCTCGGCCTGGCCCGCGTCGACCTCAACGGCCGGATCCTGGCCGGCCTGCTGCTGGCCGAGCTCGCTGTCATCATCGGTTACAGCATCGTCATGGTCGGCCATCCCGTCGACGGCGCCGCCGCAGCGGGTCTCGATCCCCGCCAGCTGCTCACCCCGGGGGTGGCGGCGATGCTGGTCGGCGGCATAGCCGGTTTCGTCGGTGTCGAGGCCGGCACGGTGTTCGCCGAGGAGACCCGGGATCCGCGTCGTACCGTCGCCCGGGCCACCTACCTGGCGGTGGCGATCGCCGGAGTCTGCTACGCGGGCTCCGCCTGGGCGATGTCGGTGGCGGCCGGCCCGAACGACGTCGTCGCCCAGGCCCGCGAGCACGGCACCGAACTGATGTTCGTACTGGTCGGCCCGCACGTCGGCACGACGCTCGTGGACGCCGGCCGATTGTTGTTCCTGACCAGCCTGTTCGCCGCGCTGCTCGCGTTCCACAACACCGTTGCCCGGTACCTGTTCGCTCTCGGACGGGAACGGGTGCTGCCGGCGGCGCTCGGCCGGACGAACCGGCGGACCGGCGCGCCGAAGCTGGGCTCGCTGGTGCAGAGCGGACTGGCCGTCGCGGTGATCGTGGCGTACGCGGCGACCGGTCTGGATCCCATCACCCACCTGTTCTTCTGGGTGACCGTCACCGGTGGGCTCGGCGTGCTGATCCTGATGACCGTGACCTCGCTCGCGGTGATCGGCTACTTCCGCCACGACCCGCGTGGCGAGTCGGCCTGGCGGCGACTGGTCGCGCCGGGCGCGGCCACCGGCGCGCTCGGGCTGATCCTCGTCGGCACCGTCACCAGCTTCGGTGACCTGCTCGGCATCGGCGCGTCCCCGCTGCGCTGGTGGTTCCCGGCCGGGTACGCCCTGGCCGCGCTGGCCGGCGTCGGTTGGGCGCTCTGGCTGCGCGCCAGGCGTCCGCAGACGTACCGGACGATCGGCTGGGGCGCCGACAGCGGCACCGCGCTACCGGTGCCACCGGCACCCGTGCGGCCGCCGGCCCACGTCTAGCCGCCGAACAGCCGGACGTCCAGCCACGGTTGCGGCGGCGGACAACGAGTGAGACCCGGGCTTCGCCCGGGTCTCACTCGGCTCTATTTCTCCAGCTGACGGACCGCTCGTCCAGTCACGCAACTGGTCGTCGTTCGTTGTGCAGGACGGGAACGGGCTGGTCAGCGCGCCAGACTGCGACGCGACATCGACCGCCACAGGTCGTTGCTGGGCCGCATCTGATCCATCAGCTCCCGCTCCCACTCATTCTCGATCTCGACCCCCGCCTTGAGGCAGGCGGCGCGGGCCACGTCGGTGCCGTCAGCGAACTGGTCGCCCCAGGCGCCGTCCTCCCCCACCAGGACGATCCGTGCGCCACGCTTGCCGACATACTCGATGACCGCCTTCGCGCCGCCGTGGCCAGCGGCGAAGGACCGGATGCCGGCGACCAGACCAGAGGGGGCGTCCCCCGGGACGGATTCGGTCGCCAGCGTCGTATCGGAACCATCTGCCATACGCGAAGCGTAAGCAGAGCGACGACGTTTCGCCGATCGGATGTCGGCTTTTTGTGACTCCAATCATCCGTGGGTTTAAGAAGTCCCACAGATGATTGATGGTGATTTCAGCCCCCAAAAAGGGACAAATTTCAACACGAAAAACGGCAAAACCCGACAGAAGTTCGGAGACCTGGACGTGGCCGGGACCCGGCGTCAGATCAGCGCGTCCAACGCCACGGCGACGAAGAGCACCGTGAGGTAGGTCGTCGACCAGTGGAACAGCCGCATCGGCTGGACCGGCAGCCCACGCCCGGACCGACGCTGCAGCCGGTGGGCCTCCAACAGGAAGACGACCCCGACCACGATCGCCGGGACCGCGTAGATCAACGACATGCCCAACAGCCAGACCAGCACCGACGACCCGACCGTCAACCAGCTGAACAGCACGATCTCCACGCCCACCCGACGTTCGGAGGCCACCACCGGCAGCATCGGAATCCCGGCCCGCGCGTAGTCCACCTTGTACCTGATCGCCAACGCGTAGAAGTGCGGCAGCTGCCAGAAGAACACCACGGCGAACAGTGCCCAGGCCACCGGCGCCAGGCCACCGGTCACCGCAGCCCAGCCGATCAGCACCGGGGCGGCGCCGCAGATGCCACCCCAGAACGTGTTCTGCGGCGTCGTGCGCTTCAACCACAGCGTGTAGACGAGGTCGTAGTAGGCGATCGCCGCGAGGGTCAGCCCGGTGGCGAGCCAGTTGGTGAAGACCGCCATCAGGGCCACCGAGCCCACCGCGAGCACCAACCCGAAGATCAGCGCGTGCCTGGGGCTGACCACGTGGTTCGGCAGCGGCCGGCGCTTCGTCCGGCGCATCAGCTGGTCGATGTCCCGGTCGATGAAGCAGTTCAACGCGTTCGCCGCACCAGCGGCCAGGGTACCGCCGACCAGCACCACCGCCACCAGCCCCAACGACGGCAGACCACCGGCCGCGACCATCATCGTCGGTACGGTCGTGACCAGCAGCAGCTCGATGATCCGCGGCTTGGTGAGCGACACGTACGCCCGGACCACGGCCAGCAGGTCGGGGGCGGCCGCCGGTCCCGGATCCACCGCCGCTGTGCCGGGCACCCGGTCCGCTTCGGCGACGGACCTGACCCGCGCCCGGTCATGGGCGGGGCGCTCGGTGACCATGCTCACGGGCTGCACCTTCCGGCGTCGGCGGCGGGTGACCTTCAACTGGCGGCGACCTGCGGGCCGACGCGCCTCCGACAGCGTACGCGCAGGTATTTTGCCTGCCCGGCCGACCCGTCACCGGTGCCCGTCGTCACACCCGGCAGGCTTTTCACCGGCCACGATGCGTATCCCCCGGTGGTCGGTCATCGGGTCCGACGACCGACCACGACCCTGGACGACCATCCGGTTGTCGAGATCGGCGGGCGCACGTTCAACCCTGCTCGATAGGGTCGTGACGAGGGTTCCGCCTACCTGCTGGACGAGGAGCACACCCACCGTGGCTGCAACACCAACCGATGCCCCCCTGAACTGGTCCGACCTCGACCGCCGCGCGGTCGACACCGCACGCGTGCTGGCCGCCGACGCCGTGGAGAAATCCGGCAACGGCCATCCGGGCACCGCGATGAGCCTCGCTCCCGCGGCGTACCTGCTGTTCAACCGGATCATGCGGCACGACCCGAGCGACCCGGACTGGGCCGGCCGGGACCGGTTCGTCCTCTCCGCCGGGCACTCCAGTCTCACCCTGTACATCCAACTCTTCTTCTCCGGTTACGGGCTGAGCCTGGAAGACCTCAAGGCGTTGCGGCAGTGGGGATCGCTGACCCCCGGGCACCCGGAGCACGGCCACACCTGGGGTGTGGAGACCACCACCGGGCCGCTCGGCCAAGGGCTGGCCAACGGGGTCGGCATGGCGATGGCCGCCCGCCGGGAGCGCGGCCTGCTCGACCCGGACGCCGCGCCCGGCGAGTCGGTCTTCGACCACAACATCTGGGTGATCGCCTCCGACGGTGACATCGAAGAGGGCATCACCCACGAGGCCAGCGCCCTGGCCGGGCACCAGAAACTCGGCAACCTGACCGTCGTCTACGACGACAACCAGATCTCCATCGAAGACGACACCCGGATCGCGCTCAGCGAGGACGTCGCCGCCCGCTACGCCGCGTACGGCTGGCACGTGCAGACCGTCGACTGGCGGGCCGGCGCGGCCGGCGACGGCGAGTACCACGAGGACGTCGAGGCGCTGTACGCGGCGCTGACCGCCGCCCGTGCCGAGACCGACCGCCCGTCGTTCATCGCGCTACGCACCATCATCGGCTGGCCGGCGCCGAAGAAGCAGAACACCGGCAAGATCCACGGCTCGGCACTCGGCGCCGACGAGGTCGCCGCCACCAAGGAGGTCCTCGGCTTCGACCCGAACCAGCACTTCGCGGTCGACGACAAGGTCTTCGCCCACATCCGCGAGGTGCTCGACCGGGGTCGGCAGGCGCACGCCAAGTGGACCGAGAAGTACGAGGCGTGGGCGCAGGCCAACCCGGAGCGCAAGGCGCTGCACGACCGGCTCGTCACCCGTACCCTGCCGACCGGCTGGACCGACGCGCTGCCGGACTGGCCGGCGGACCCCAAGGGGGTCGCCACCCGGGCCGCCTCCGGCAAGGTGCTGACCGCGCTCGCCGCCGAGCTGCCGGAGCTGTGGGGCGGCTCGGCCGACCTGGCGGAGAGCAACAACACCACGATGAAGGGCGAGCCGTCGTTCGTCCCGGCCGAGTACGCCACCAAGGAGTTCCCCGGCCACGAGTACGGTCGCACCCTGCACTTCGGCATCCGCGAGCACGCCATGGGGGCGATCCTCAACGGCATCGCGCTGCACGGCGGCACCCGCCCGTACGGCGGCACGTTCCTGGTGTTCAGCGACTACATGCGTCCGGCGGTGCGGCTGGCCGCGCTGATGAAACTGCCGGTGATCTACGTCTGGACGCACGACTCGATCGGTCTCGGCGAGGACGGCCCCACCCACCAGCCGATCGAGCACCTGTCGGCGCTGCGGGCCATCCCCGGCCTGGACGTGGTCCGCCCGGCCGACGCCAACGAGACCGCCTGGGCCTGGCGGGTCGCCCTGGAACACACCGACCGGCCGGCCGCGCTGGCGCTGACCCGGCAGGCGGTGCCGGTCATCGACCGGGACGTCTACGCCTCGGCCGACGGGGTCCGCAAGGGCGGCTACGTGCTGGCCGACGCCGGCAACGCCCAACCGCAGGTGATCCTGATGGGCTCCGGCTCCGAGGTGCAGCTGCTGCTCACCGCCCGGGAACGACTCGAAGCCGAAGGAACCGCCACCCGGGTCGTCTCGATGCCGTGCCAGGAGTGGTTCACCGAGCAGGACGAGGCGTACCGCGAGTCGGTGCTGCCGCGCGGGGTCAAGGCCCGGGTCAGCGTCGAGGCGGGCATCGGCATGTCCTGGCGCGGTCTGGTCGGCGACTGCGGCGAATCGGTCAGCATTGAACACTACGGGGCCAGCGCCCCGTACCAGGTGCTGTTCGAGCAGTTCGGCTTCACCGCCGACGCGGTGGTCGCGGCGGCGCACGCGTCGCTGACCCGGGTCGGCGCCATCACCGGCACCACCACCGGAAACTGAGGAGGCTCCAGATGACGGACCGATTGGGTGAACTCACCGCCGCCGGCGTGGCGGTCTGGCTCGACGACCTGTCCCGGCAACGGCTCAGCACCGGCAACCTGGACCAGCTGCGCCGGGAGAAGCACGTCGCCGGCGTGACCACCAACCCGACCATCTTCGCCGCCGCGCTCGCCGACGCCGACGAGTACAACTGGCAGCTGCGTGACCTGGCCGCCCGGGGCGTCAGCGTGGACGAGGCGGTCCGCATGCTCACCACCTACGACGTGCGGTGGGGCTGCGACGTGATGCGGCCGGCGTACGAGACCAGCGGTGGCGTCGACGGCCGGGTGTCGATCGAGGTCGACCCGCGGCTGGCGTATCGCACCGCGGAGACCGTCGCCGAGGCGAAGGCGCTGTGGTGGCTGGTCGACCGGCCGAACCTGTTCATCAAGATCCCGGCGACCGAGGCCGGGCTGCCGGCGATCACCGCCACCCTGGCCGAGGGAATCAGCGTCAACGTGACCCTGATCTTCTCGCTGGACCGCTACAGCGCGGTGATGGACGCCTTCCTCGCCGGCCTGGAGCAGGCCAAGGCCAACGGCCACGACCTGACCACCATCGGCTCGGTCGCGTCGTTCTTCGTCTCCCGGGTGGACACCGAGATCGACAAGCGGCTCGACAAGATCGGCAGCGACCAGGCCAAGGCGCTCAAGGGCAAGGCCGCCGTCGCGAACGCGCAGCTGGCGTACGAGCGGTACGCGGAGGTCTTCTCCTCGGAGCGCTGGCAGGCCCTGGCCGACGCCGGCGCCCACCCGCAGCGCCCGCTGTGGGCCTCCACCTCGACGAAGAACCCGGCCTACCGGGACGTCATCTACGTCGAGGAGCTGATCGCCCCCGGCACGGTCAACACCATGCCGGAGTCGGTGGTGCACGCCTACGCCGACCACGGCGAGACCCGGGGCGACACGGTCACCGGCTCGTACCCGGCCGCCCGGCAGGTACTCGACGACCTGATCGCCGTCGGCGTCGACCTCGACGACGTGGTCAAGACCCTGGAGTCCGAGGGGGTGAGCAAGTTCGAGGCCAGCTGGCAGGAGCTGCTCGACGGGGTGCGCTCGTCGCTGGACGCGGCGGCGGCCGGTGCCGGTGAGCCGAACGCGGCGGCCAGCGGGCACGCCGCCGCAGCCAAGCAGGCCGGAGGTAACGCATGAGCGACTTCTTCGACGGCGGGGTCGAGGCGGCGGCCGGGCTGAGCGTGTACGGGGCCGAGGCGGTCGACGCCTCGGCCGCCTCGTCGACCCGGGGCGCGCTGGTCGGCGACGGGGTACCCGGCTCGCTCGCCCGCAAGGACCCCACGCTGTGGGGCCCGGACGCCGAGGCCGAGGCGAAGATCCGGCTCGGCTGGCTGGACACCTTCGCCCGCAGCCGGGAACTGCTGCCGCAGCTCGCCGAGCTGCGGGCCGAGCTGGGCGACCTGGACCACGTGGTGCTGGCCGGAATGGGCGGGTCGTCGCTGGCGCCCGAGGTCATCTCGCTCACCGTCGGCAAGCCGGTCACCGTGCTGGACACCACCGACCCGCACCAGGTGCGGGCGGCGCTCGGCGACCGGCTGGACCGTACCGTCGTGGTGGTGGCCAGCAAGTCCGGCGGCACCGTGGAGACCGACAGTCACCGGCGGGCGTACTGGCAGGCGTTCCTCGACTCGGGGCTGAGCGAGGCCGAGGCCGGCCGGCGGTTCGTGATCGTCACCGACCCCGGCTCGCCGCTGGCCACCACCGCCGAGGAGATGGGCGCCACCGTGGTGCTCGCCGACCCGGAGGTCGGCGGACGCTACTCGGCGCTGACCGCGTTCGGTCTGGTCCCGTCGGCGATGGCCGGCGTGGACGTGGTCGAACTGCTCGACCAGGCCGAGCAGCTGTCCACCGCGCTCGGCGGCGACCGGGACAACCCGGGGCTGGCGCTCGGCGCGGCGCTCGGCGCGGCGGCCACCACCGGCCGGGACAAGGTCGCGCTGGTCTCCGACGGCACCGGCATCGAAGGGCTCGGCGACTGGATCGAGCAGCTCATCGCCGAGTCGACCGGCAAGGACGGCATCGGCATCCTGCCGGTGGTCGTCGAGGCACCGGACGCCCCCGGCGCGTCCGGCCCGGACGTGCTCACCGTCACCTACGGCGGCGCCGGCCAGCCGGGCGGGGTGCCCGGCGGCGGGGTCCGCCCCGACCTGGCGGTCAACGGCCCGCTCGGCGCGCAGTTCCTGGTCTGGGAGTACGCCACGGCGATCGCCGGCCGGGTGCTCGGCATCGATCCGTTCAACCAGCCCAACGTCACCGAGTCGAAGGAGAACACCAACCGGATCCTGGCGTCCGGGCCGCCGACCGAGGCGGCGTCGTTCGTCGACGGATCCATCGAGGTGTACGGGCCGGAGGGCGTACCGGGTGAGCTGGCCGGCGCGCTGCGCTGGCTGATCGACGGCGTCGGCACCGACGGCTACCTCGCGGTGATGGCCTACCTGGACCGGTTCGGCGACGCCGACGCCGCCGGGGTACGCCCGCTGCTGGCCGCCACCAGTGGCCGACCGGTCACCTTCGGCTGGGGGCCCCGGTTCCTGCACTCCACCGGGCAGTACCACAAGGGCGGGCCGCAGGTCGGCGCGTTCCTGCAGATCACCGGCGCGGTCACCGACGACCTGCCGGTGCCCGGTCGCCCGTACAGCTTCGGTGAGCTGCAGGCGGCGCAGGCCGCCGGTGACCGCGAGGCGCTCGCCGGACGGGGCCGGCCGTTGCTGCGGCTGCACCTGACCGATCGGGCCGCCGGCGTCGCCCAACTCCTGGACACGATTCGAAACCTGCCCAGCTGACAATTGGTCCGGAGAGAAACGGACTGAGGAGGCGACGTGAACCCCCTGCGCGACCCGCAGGACCGGCGGCTGCCGCGCATCCCGGAGCCCTGCGCTCTGGTGATCTTCGGTGTCACCGGTGATCTGGCTCGCAAGAAACTACTCCCCGGCATCTACGACCTGGCCAACCGGGGGCTGCTGCCGCCCGGCTTCGTGGTGCTCGGCTTCGCCCGGCGGGACTGGACCGACGGCGACTTCGAGTCACTTGCCCACGACTCGGCCAAGGAGTACGCGCGTACCCCGTGGCGTGAGGAGGTCTGGTCCCGACTGGCCGGCAACATCAAGTTCGTCGGCGGCTCGTTCGACGACGACGACGCGTTCGACAAGCTGTCGGCCTGCCTGGACGGGCTGCGCGAATCGCACGGCATCCACGGCAACGCCGCGTTCTACTTCTCCATCCCGCCGTCGGCGTTCCCACAGGTGCTCAAGCAGCTGGCCCGCACCGGGATGGCCGACAACGAGCGGTGCGGCGGCTGGCGCCGGGTGGTGGTGGAGAAGCCGTTCGGCTACGACCTGCCGTCGGCGAAGTCGCTCAACGACCTGGTCGACGACGTGTTCACCCGCGACGACGTGTTCCGCATCGACCACTACCTGGGCAAGGAGACCGTCCAGAACATCATGGCGCTGCGGTTCGCCAACAACCTGTTCGAGCCGCTGTGGAACTCCAAGTACGTCGACTCGGTGCAGATCACCATGGCCGAGGATGTCGGCATCGGCAGCCGGGCCGGCTTCTACGACGCCACCGGCGCCGCCCGTGACGTGGTACAGAACCACCTGCTGCAACTGCTGGCCCTGGTCACCATGGAGGAGCCGACCAGCTTCGACGCCACCGAGATCCGGGCGGAGAAGCTGAAGGTGCTGCGGGCGATCAGCCTGCCCGACGACGTGGCCGCCGGCACCGTACGCGGTCAGTACCTGAAGGGCTGGGTGGCCGGGCAGCGGGCCGTCGGCTACCTGGAGGAGCCGAACGTGCCGGCCGACTCGACCACCGAGACGTACGTGGCGATGCGGCTGGGCATCCAGAACCGCCGGTGGGCCGGGGTGCCGTTCTACCTGCGTGCCGGAAAGCGGTTGCCGCGTCGGGTGACCGAGGTGGCGGTGATGTTCAAGACCGCACCGCACCTGCCGTTCAACCGCACAGACGTGGAGATGCTCAGCAGCAACCAGCTGGTCATCCGGGTGCAGCCCGACGAGGGCGTGGTGCTCAAGTTCGGCGCCAAGGTGCCGGGCACCACGATGGAGGTCCGCGACATCGCCATGGACTTCCAGTACGGCGAGGCGTTCACCGAGGCCAGCCCGGAGGCGTACGAGCGGTTGGTGCTCGACGTGCTGATCGGTGACCGCACCCTGTTCCCCGACGCCGCCGAGGTGGAGCAGAGCTGGCGGGTGATCGACCCTCTCGAAGAGGCCTGGGAGGGCACCCGGCCGGAGCCGTACCGGTCCGGCGAGTGGGGTCCGCGGGCCGCCGACGAGATGCTGGCCCGCGAGGGCCGGTCCTGGAGGAGAGCATGATCAGCCTGTGGGACACCACCGGCAACGAGGTGGTCAAGGCCCTGGCCGCGGAGCGGCGCAGCGCCGGCGGCGTGGCCAGCGGAATGGCGCTGACCCTGATCGTGGTGGTCGGCGAGAAGCGGGTACGCGAGGCGGAGGCGGCGGCCACCATCGCCGCCGCCGCCCACCCGTGCCGACTGCTCGTGGTGGTCCGCTCCGACATCGACCGAAAGGTCAGCCGGCTCGACGCCGAAGTGGTCGTCGGCGGCCGGCTCGGACCGTGCGAGGCGGTCGTGATGCGTACCTCGGGTCGGCTGGCGCTGCACGCCGAGTCCGTGGTGATGCCACTGCTGGTGCCGGACGTACCGGTGGTGACCTGGTGGCACGGCGAGCCGCCGGAGCAGATCGCCAACGACTACCTGGGGGTGGTCGCCGACCGGCGGATCACCGACTCGGCGCAGGCCCCCAACCCGGTGCAGGCGCTGCTGCAGCGGGCGGTCGACTACGCGTCGGGCGACACCGACCTGGCGTGGACCCGGATCACCCCGTGGCGCACCCTGGTCGCCGGGGCGTTCGACACCACCGACGCGCAGATCACCGGCGCCACGGTGACCGCGCCCCGGGCCGACCCGACGGCCGCCTTGATGATCAGCTGGCTGGCGGCCCGGCTCGGCATCACCCCGCGCTGGGAGGAGACCAGCGCGTTCCCCCGGATGCGGTCGGTGGAGCTGCGCTGCGCAAACGGTGACGGGCTGAGCCTGGTCCGCGAGGACAGCTCGGCGATGTTCACCCGGACCGGGCAGCCGGAGCGGCAGATGCCGCTGGTGCGTCGGCCGCTCGGCGAAGAGCTCGCCGAGGAGCTGCGGCGGCTCGACGCCGACCAGGTCTACTCCGAGGCGCTGGGCACCCTGGCCGGGCTGCCGGACCTGTCGGCCCGGCCCGCCAAGCGGGTGCACATCTGGAAGGACCCGGCGAAGGCCACCGAGCCGGCCGTCGGCGGGGACCCGGCGGTCGTCGCGGCCGGGCCGGCGCGGAGCGGCTCGTGAGCGGCCCCGGCATGCTCGTCGTGCATCCGGACGCCACCGTGCTGGCCAGCGCGGTGGCGTCCCGGCTCGTCGTCCGGCTGATCGACGCCCAGGCCGAGCGGGGCGAGGCGGCGGTGGTGCTGACCGGCGGGCGGGTCGCGGCGGCCGTGCTGCGCGCGGTCGGTGACCTGCCGGCCCGGTACGCGGTCGACTGGTCCCGGGTGGACGTCTGGTGGGGTGACGAGCGGTTCCTGCCCGCCGGCGACCCGGACCGTAACGAGACCCAGGCCCGCGAGGCGCTGCTCGACGTACTGCCGCTGGATCCGCAGCGGGTGCACGCGATGCCCGCGTCGGACGGACCGGACGGCGACGACCCGGAGGCGGCCGCCGCCCGGTACGCCGCCGTCCTCGACCGGGTCGCCGGCCCGGGCACCGCCCCGCTGCCCCGGTTCGACGTGCTGATGCTCGGCGTCGGCGAGGACGGGCACGTGGCGTCGGTGTTCCCGGGGCATCCGGTCACCGGCGAGACCCGCCCGGTGGCGGCGGTACGGGACAGCCCGAAGCCGCCGCCGACCCGGATCACGCTGACCCTGTCCACCATCAACACCGCCGACGAGGTGTGGCTGGTCGCCGCCGGGGCGGACAAGGCGGCGGCGGTCGGCGGGGCGTACGGCGGCAGCGACCCGGTCGCGGTGCCGGCCTGCGGCGTACGCGGCGTGCGCCGCACCTGGTGGCTGCTCGACCAGGCAGCGGCCGCCGAGTTGGTCACCGCGCCGAGCTCAGCCGGCTGATCTCGGTGACCCTGTGACGTGGTGGCCGCCGGACGTTCCCGTCCGGCGGCCACTTCTGTTCAGTGCGAGTTGACGGTGGCGAGCAGCCGGGCGAGGGGCTGCGGCAGGGTGTTCCGGGCGACGGCCGCCTCGACGAGCAGCCGGGCGTAGCGCGATTTCCGGCGCGAGCCGCTGCCCATGAACCGGCGCAGCTGCGCTGCGGGTGGCCGGCCGCGCCAGGCGGGCTGACCCTGCAACGTCCGGAACGACCCGAGGTCGCCCTGCGAGTCCAGGACGGTCTTCACCGTCTCGACTCCCAGGGCACGGATCAGTTCGTCCTCCAGGTCGTCGACGCAGACGAAGAACCCGAGCTCGGCGAGGTCGGCCTGAGTCAGTGGCACGCCGACCCCGGCGGCGGCCAGTCCCCGCCGGACGATGTCCACCTCGGCCAGGTCGCACAGCCCGGCGAGCCGCACCTGTGGGTGCAGTGATCCGAGGCTGACCAGGAACCGGCCGATCGCGTGTGCTCCACCGATCGGCACGACCGCCACCCGTTCCGCGTCGAGGTCCCGACCGCGACCCGCTGCGGCCGTCTCCACCGCGATCTGGTCGCTGACGCCCTCGACGAGCACCAGGACGACGGCACGGTCGATCTTCGTCAGGGCGCGGGCGGTCGCCTGGACCGGGGCGTCGGGTCCGCTCGCGTAGCCGTCGAGCACCCGGCGGGCAAGCGCACGGCGACGGGCGGCATCCATCGGCCGTTCGCCCGTCGCCATGACGGCCATCGTCGGTGACGCCCGACCCGGCCGGCAACTGGATATCGACGCCTGCCCCTCAGGTCACCACATCGCCGTACATCTATTGACAAACAGTGTTAACAGTAAGACTCTTCTCGGAGAGCGCTCTCTCACCGTCCGACCGCCGTCCGATCCCGACCAGAGGAGTCCCTCGTGGTTGTCCGAAGAAAGCTGCTGGCCGTCGCAGCCGCCCTGCTCACCGCCGTCCCGACCGGCCTCGTCGCCGCCACGCCCGCCCAGGCCGTCGGCCCGGCACTGCTGCCGGTCACCGTCACCAACAGCACCGGCCGGGCCGGATCCGTCCACCTGTACGTGATCGGCGTGCAGCTCTCCTCCGGCCGCCTCGGGTACGTCAACCAGGCCGGCACGTTCATCCCCTGGTCCGGCGGGCAGATCCCACCGTCACCCGCCCCCGACGCCTCGATCGCCGGACCGGCCAACGGCGCCAGCGCGACGATCCGCTTCCCGCGCGGCTTCTCCGGCCGGGTCTACTTCTCCTTCGGCGAGAAACTGAAGTTCTTCCTCACGCCGACCGGCCTGGTGCAGCCCGCTCCCTGGGCCGGCGGCGACCCCAACCGCGACATCCTGTTCGACTGGAGCGAGTTCACCTACCACGACGCCGGCCTGTGGCTCAACAGCTCCCAGGTGGACATGTTCGCGGTGCCGCACGCGGTCACCGTGACCGGTGCCAACGGCGTCACCAAGCGGACCGGCGACGTCGTCGCGGGCGGCCGCAACGCGATCATCAACGGCGTCCGCGCCCAGTCCGGCTGGGCCAACACCGCGCAGACCCGGGGCGACGGCACCGTGCTGCGGGTGCTCGCACCGGGCAAGGCGGCCGGCGCCGGCCTGTTCAGCCCCACCTACCTGGACTCCTACATCACCTCGGCGTGGAACGCGTACACCAACCGGACGCTCACCGTCGTACCGTTCGGCGACCGCCCCGACATCCGCTACTTCGGCCGGACCTCGGGCCGGGTGATGACCTTCACCAACAGCGCCGGCCAGGTCGTCGCCTCGTTCAACCGACCCTCGTCGGCGAGCGTGTGGGGCTGCGACGGTGACCTGCCCGCCCCCAACGACCAGGTGGTCGGGCCGATCTCCCGTACGCTGTGCGCCGCGCTGAACCGGGGCACCCTCGGCGCCATCCACACCCAGCCCAGCACCAACGCCGCCGACTTCTACCGCAGCAACCCCACCAACCAGTACGCCCGGATCATCCACGCCAACATGCGCGACGGGAAGGCGTACGCGTTCGCCTTCGACGACGTCGGCGCGTTCGAGTCCCTCGTCCACGACGGCGACCCCCGCGCCGCCGGAATGGTACTCAGCCCGTTCTGACCGGCCCTTCCTCACCTCGGTACGGGTGCGCCGGCACGCCACCGGCGCACCCGTCCGGGCCGACGCCGTCGACGGGTCGTCGTGATCCACTGCGCGGCTTGATCCACTGCGCGCCATCGACACGACACGCCGACGGCATGTCCGACCACGCGCATCCGAAAATCTCACTTGTATCGTGGAGGCCTACCGTGAGGATCCGCGTCGCCGGGTACGTCATCCGGACCACCGCCAGCGGTGCGCAGCTCCTGGTCTTCGACCAGATCGATCACCCCGACGCCGGCACTCAGGTGCCTGCTGGAGGCGTTGAGCCCGACGAGGAGCTGTACGACGCGGTACTGCGCGAAGTCGCCGAGGAAACCGGCCTGGTCGACATCACCGTGATCCGCGAAATCGGAACGGAGGACAAGCCGCACCCCGAGACCGCTCAGCCCCGCCGCACCACCTACTTTCATCTGCAGGCCCCCACGCACACACCCGATGCCTGGCACCACACGGCGACGGGTTCCGGGGTGGACAGTGAGTTGCGGGTTGCCTGCCGCTTCGTTCCGCTACCGCTGCTGTCTCACCTGGCCGACGACCAAGACGCCCTACTCGGCAGCATCGACCACCAATGGATGACCCGATCGACCCTGCCCAGCGTCTAGCCCAGGTGACCAAGCCGGTTGAGCTCTGTCTGAAGGCCCGGCAAACACAGCTACGTCCACTATCGTGACTCGCTGTGGACCACGTCGAGGTCGAGGTCACCGTAGAGCTGGTCCGAGGGCTGCTCCGCGATCAGTGTCCCGACCTCGCCGACCGGCCGGTCCGGCTGGGCGCGCGGGGCTGGGACAACCAGATGTGGCGCCTCGGTGACGATCTCGCCGTCCGGCTGCCGTGGGCAACCGGGTCGGCGGACGCGCTGCTGTACAAGGAGTACGCCTGGCTGCCCGGCTTGGCACCGCACCTCCCGTTGCCGGTCCCCGTACCGCAGCGACTCGGCGAGCCGTCCGCACTGCTCCCCCGCCCGTGGCTCGTCACCATCTGGGTCCTGGGTACCCCCGCCGACCGTGCCCCGGTCACCCGAGCCCGCGAGGCAGCTCAGTCCCTGGCGGCGTTCCTGACCGCGCTGCACCGGCCCGCTCCCGACGGCGCCCCCACGGGCAGCGGCAGCGGCCGGGGCGGGCCGTTGACCGACCACGCCGATCGGTTCACTCGCGGACTCGCCGAGGTCACCGGGCGCGGGCTGGTCGACGACCCGGACGCCGTCCACGCTGTCTGGCGAGACGTGGTCAGCGCACCCGGATGGTCAGGCCCGGCGCGGTGGCTGCACGCCGACCTGCATCCGGCCAACGTCCTCACCGCCGACGGCACCATCTGCGGTGTCATCGATTTCGGTGACCTCTGCGTGGGCGATCCGGCGTACGACCTCGCCGCCGGGTGGATGCTACTTCCGGACGACACCATCGACCACTTCTACGCGGCGTACCAGCCGATTCTGGACGCCGCGACGAAGCGCCGCGCTCGTGGCTGGGCGGTGGCCCGCGCCCTCGGCGGCATCCTGATCGGCGACGCCGGGGTCCACGGCCGCCCCGGCGGCAAGCCGACCTGGGGTCCACCGGCTCACGCCGCGCTACGACGCCTCATCGCCACGATCGACTGACCGCAGGTCAATCCTGGCGCAGCAGGGCGTAGGCGATGGCGCGGTCGGGCGCGCTGTGCCACGCCGTGGCACCGGACCCGGACTCCCAGAGCAGGTCCTGCAGGACGCGACCGAGCGTCCAACCGACCGCCCGTTGCCGGTCGACGCCCAGCACCTCGGTCATCAGGTCGAAGCGTCGCCGGACCCCGCGCGGCACATCGCCGGCGGCGATCACGTCGTCCCAGCGGTTGTGCAGGGCGGGAAGCAGCTCGAAGCAGGGATCTCCGGCGAGTGGCTTCGGGTCGATCGCCAGCCACGGCTCCCGACCGTCGGACGCGGGCGGGTCGGCCCGGGACGCGAGGACGTTGTCGTAGTGCAGATCCCAGTGCAGCAGCCGGTCACCGGCCTCCGGCAACAGCTCCTCGACGGCCGCCGCGCACCGCCGGATCAACGGATGGTCGGCTGCCGGTAGCCGTATCAGCGCCTGCGGCACCCGGTCGAGCATGCCGGCGGCCATGTCGGCCAGGCGGCGTACGTCGGGCGGGGCAGCCACCGAGGTCAGCCGGGCGAGCAGCTGACTGAGAATCCGTAGCGCGGCCAGGTCGTCGGGGACGACCGCGAGGGTACGGTCGGCGTCGAGTCGTTCCAGCAGCATCGCGCCGGAGCGCGCGTCGTGCCGTAGGAGTCGGACCGCGCCGTCGCCGCCCCAGGCACGCAGCGCCGCCGGCTCGCCGACGGTCTCCTCGTCGATCGGCTGCAGCTTCAGCATCGCCGGTGGCCCGTCGGCCTGCAGGACGGGTAGCAGCAGGGCGATCGCGCCGCAGCTCGCCGGCCCGTCGGAGCGGAGCCCCCACCGGTCCATGATGGCCGTGGCCAATGGCGGCAGCGCCGCTATCCAGGCCCGCCCGGCTTCGCCGAAGTAGGTGGCGTGGGATGCCGCCAGCTCCGCCGGGATCTCCAGGCCAGCGCCGCTGGCGGTCACGCTCACCGCCGGTCAGCGGGGGTCGGCGGCCTTGAGGGTGGTGAGGAAGCCGGTCCAGGCGGCCTGGTCGAAGGCGAGCGCCGGGCCGCTGCGGTCCTTGGAGTCGCGTACGCCGATGGTGTCTGTGCTGAGGCGGACCTCGACGCAGGCGGCGTTGTTCGCGCTGCGGGAGGACGTGAACCAGCCGCGTGCGGGGGTGTGTTCCGTCATGTCATCTCCTGGGCCACCTGGCGGATCAGGGCGAGGGACTCGTCGAAGCTTAACGCCCGCTCCAGGGTTTCCCCGAAGGTGATCGTGTAGTCGGCGACCCGGGTGGACTGGTCGATGATGTCGCTGGAGGTCAGCACCTCCTGCCAGACCAGGTCCGGCACCCGGGTCGACGGGAACGACAGGATCTGGAACGGCGCACCGAGCGCCGGGTACGCGCCGGCCGAGAACGGGACGATGTGGATCTGGAACTGCTCCGGCTGCCGGGTCATCAGGTCGGCCAGGTGGTCGAGCTGGGCGCGCATCACCGCCGGGCCGCCGACCTGCTGGCGGATCGTGCCCTCGCCGAAGATCGCGGTGATCCGCAGCGGCGGGTCCTCGGCGAGCCGGCGCTGCCGGGCCATCCGTACCTCGATGCGCTGCTCGGTCTCGGTCAGTCGGACGTAGGTGTTGCCGCCGCGCAGGATCGCGCGGGCATACGCCTCGGTCTGCAGCAGGCCGTCGATCAGCTCGCTCTGGTAGGTGCGGACGTGGTCGGCACCGGCCTCGTAGCCGAGGAAGCGCAGGAACTCGGCGGGAAAGAGCTGCTTGTACGTGTGCCACCAGGCGCGGGCCATCGCACCGACCCGCAGCGCTTCCAGCTCGGCGGCCTCCTGGTCGTCGATCTCGTAGATCTTGACGAGTTGGGCGAGTCGGTCGGCGGGGAGTTTGACCTTGCCGATCTCCACTCCGGAGACGTACGCCTGGGTGATGCCGCTGCTGCGGCCGACGCCGACGGCGGTCATGCCGAGCTCCTCGCGGCGCTCGCGCAGCCGGATGCCGAGCTCCATGGCCTGCACGGTGGGCGACATGGCGGGGTTGGCGGGTGCCTTGCGGGTCCTCGGTGCACGTGCCATCGATGGTCTCCCTCGCGATTGGATGGTGATTTGCACATCACACCAGGTGATCATGAACGACACAAGGGGTTGATATAAGCGAGTTTTAGCGCGATGCTTGCTCCATGAACACCGGACAGTTGATCAAGGAGGACACAGTGGCCGGAGAACTGGCGTGGGTGGACGGTGAGCAGCCCGAACGGCACGGATTCTCGCTGTGCCGAGTGGTCGACCCCGGCACCGCCGACGAGCGCTACGACCTGCTCGGCGTTATCGAGGTCCCGCTGGACCCGCGCCACCCCGACCGCGTCGCCGACCAGCTCCACTCGTGGGCGGTCGCCACCCTGCGGACCGGCGGGTACGGCTTCGGCAGCTACCTCGCCGAGCTGACCGGCCTCGACTGCAACGGCGAACCGTGGCACCACATCCGGAACGAGCACATCAGCTGGTCCGGCACCACCGTGCTGGTGCCCGCCCCGACTGATCTCACGCCGCACGGGACGACGCCACCTTCCGCGTGAGAAACGGTAGCGGGAGAATGGAGTCCGCGACGAAGGGATTTCGCCATGGATGAGGATCGGGAGCGGACAGCACCGTCGGCGGACGACGAATTCGATCGGCTGCGGCGCGCCAGGTTCGGCGAGCTACCGGCCCGGGTGGCACCGGAGGACATGTTCGGCGCGGTCGAGGCCGATCCCGGCCATGATGAGCCGGGTCAGCCTCAGGTGCGCCGGGAGTGGGGTTAGGCGCCGGTCAGGACTCGCCGCGTCGGGCGCGGACCGCCGCGAGCGCCTCGGCGAGGATCGCCTCGGCGTCGGCGTCGCTGCGACGCTCCTTGACGTACGCCAGGTGCGACTTGTACGGCTCGGTCCGTGGCCGGGCCGGCGGGTTGTGCCGGTCCTGCCCGGCGGGCAGCCCACAGCGTGGGCACTCCCAGGTCTCCGGGGCCGCCGCGTCCACGGCGAGGCTGATCTCCACCGCGTGCGCATTGGCGCACCAGTAGGTGGTCTGTCGGCGGGGTGCGGGCTCGGCCCGCTCGGTGGGCCGGGCCGCGCTGGCACCGACCCGGCTGCCCCGGATCGTGTTTGCACTCGCCATGTTTGTCGCTCCTGTCGTCGGGGAGGGGGTGTCACCACCGGCACGAGGCGGTGGTGCGACGCCGGTGAAGCGGGCGTACCGAAAAGAAATGCGCGGCCCGTATCAACGGGCCGCGCGAAATCTTACGACGGAATGCGACGGATCACACACCCGCACTCATCGCGACCTTCAGCCACAGGCCGAGGCCGACGATGCAGGCGAACCACACGATGCCGGTCAGCACGGTGTAGCGGTCGAGGTTCTTCTCGGCCACCGAGGATCCGGCCAGGCTGGTGCTCACGCCACCACCGAACATGCTGGACATGCCGCCACCCTTGCCCTTGTGCAGCAGGATCAGCATGGTGAGTATGACGCTCGTGATCACCAGCAAGACGATCAATACGTAGGCGAACTCGATCGGCATGGCAGTGGTCAGTCCTCTCATCACGGTCGCCGGCTCGCGAAGCGGGGCGAACCGGACAAACCCGAGTGGGCCGGCACCCGGGCCACCCCAGGATAGCGGGCCGGCTCGATCCATGCCGACCGGCTCCGACGGTCTCCGCGGCCACCCACCCGTATGGTCCGCCGCGAGAAGGGTAGCCGACCGGATGAGACGACAGGGACAGCCCGCCGAACGGATCCGGGGCCGGCCCACCGGCGTCGGCCGGACGTCGGACCGGGCAGCCGAACAGGTCAGCGACGACCTGCGCCTCGCCGACACACCGACACTACGGCGACGGCGGTGGTCGGCCGGGCTGACCCTGCTCGCGGTCGGCGCCTACGCGGTGGTCGCGACCTACCAGTACGGCCTGGTGCGACACCTGCCGGAGCCGGCGCTGCCCTGGCTGGACGCCGACCGGGTGGACGCCAGCGGCGAAGCGTACGCCGCTGGACACACCCCGGACACCGCGCTCGCGCTGGCCAACGCCGGCGTCACCCTCGCCCTGATCGGGACGGGCGACGCTGACCGGGCGACCCACCAACCGTGGCGGTCACTGCTCGCCACCGGCAAGGCGACCGGTGACGCGGCCGCCGGGGCCTGGCTGTTCGCCGAGCAGCTCAGCCGGCACCGCCGGATCTGCGGCTGGTGCACCCTGGCCGCCGCCGCCACGACCGTGGCGGCGGCGCTCACCGTACCGGAAGCCACCCAGGCGTGGCGCCACCTCCGTGGCCGCCCGGAATGACGGCCCGGCAGCGGCGCACCCGCCGGGTCGTGGTCGTCGGTGGCGGCCACAACGGCCTGGTCGCCGCCTGCTACCTGGCCCGCAGCGGCTGGCAGACGCAGGTGCTGGAGCAGTCCGACAAGCTGGGCGGCGGCGCCCGGACCGAGGAACTGCTGCCGGGCCACCGCTTCAACACCCACTCCGCCGCGCACAACATCATCAACGCCACCGACATCGTCGAGGACCTGCGGCTGCGGGACGCCGGGCTGGTCTACCGCGAAATGGACCCGTTCTCCGTCGCGGCGTTCCGCGACGGCACGATCGTCCGGTTCCACCGCAGCGTCGCGGCCACCGTCGAGTCGATCGCCGAGGTCGACCGGCGGGCCGCGCGACGGTACGCGGCCTGGATGCGCCAGGCGTGGCCGGTCGTCTCCGCGATGCGGACCATGCTGGACCCCGGCACCGGCGTGACGCAGCGACTGCGGCGAATGCCGGGCCTGGTCGCGGCGGGTGGCCGGGCGTTGGCCCGCAACGGCGGGCCGGTCGGGCTGGCCCGTACCCTGCTGGCACCGTACGGGCGGGTGCTGCGGGAACAGTTCGACACCGAGCTGGTCCGGGCGCCGGTGGCGGCGTTCGCCGCGCACGCCTCCGCGTCACCACAGCAGGTCGGCGGGGCCACCTTCGCGTTGTGGCAGGCGTTCTACCACCAGGTCGGTCAGTGGCATCCGGTCGGCGGGTCGCAGGCGTTGACCGACGCGCTCGCCACCCGGCTGGCCAGCTACGGCGGCAGTTGGCGGGTGAACACGCCGGTGGCCCGGATCCTGCGCACCGGCACCGGCACCGACCGGGTCGCCGGGGTCGAGCTGGCCGACGGTACCCGGATCGCCGCCGACGCGGTGCTCACCGCCATCGACCCGCGCAGCGCCCTGCTCGACCTGCTGGATCCGCCGCTGACCGGCCCGGTCGCCGACCGGCTGCGGGCCGCCGGGCGCGGCAACGCCGTACAGAGCCTGGTCCTGCTGGCCACCACCGGGTTGCCCGGCTACCCGCAGGCCCGGCCCGGCGACTGGAACGGACTGCAGTCGTACGTGGACAGCCTCGACTCGCTGTCCGCAGGGTTCGCCCAGGCCGAAGCCCGTCACCTGCCGGACGATCCGGTGCCGACGTACGCGTTCACGCCGACCGCGCTCGACGACAGCCTCGCGCCGCCCGGCCGGCACACCGTCTACCTGGCCTGCCCCTGCGCCCCGTACGAGGTGCGGGGCGGATGGGACGCCGCCCGGGAGGAGTTCGCCGACCGGATGGTCGCCACCGTCGAGGCCCGGGCACCCGGGTTCGCCGCCAGTGTCGTCGACCGGGTGACGCACACCCCGGCCGACATGGCCCGGCAACTGCGCTGGCCGGGCGCGCACCCGATGCACCTGGATATCAGCCTGGACCAGCTGGCGATGCTGCGCCCGACCCCGGACCTGGCCGGCCACCGCACCCCGCTGACCGGGCTGGTGGTGTCCGGGGCGGGCACCGCCCCGGTCGGCGGCATCGCCGGACTGCCGGGCCGCGACGCGGCGTACGCGTTGATCACCCGGCCGCCCGCGCGGGGCGGGCCCGCCGGCCGCCGATGGCCGTGACGAACTGGGCGGCGGCCAGCTGGATCCCGTACGACCAGGTGGGGTAGGCGTGGGTGGCCTGGGCGAGGCGGCCGGCGAACATGCCGGTGGCCATCGCCAGCGCCGGTTCATGGATCATCTCGCCGGCCCGGCCGGCGACGACGGTGGCCCCGAGGATCCGGCCGCCGCCGAGGTTGCCCAGCAGCCGGCGCGGCCCGGCGACCAGGGTGACGAACCCGTCGGTGGCGCCGGCGGTCACCGCCCGGTCCATCTCCGTCATCGGCAGGTACGCCACCCGGCCGCCCCGGCCGACCGACTGCGCCTCGGTCAGCCCGACCCGGGCCACCTCCGGGTCGGTGAAGACCACCCACGGCGTGGCGGTTGGGTCGTAGCGCTGCCGCCGACGCGACAGCGCGTTGCCGGCGGCGATCCGTCCCATGGCGAACGCGGCGTGGGTGAACGGCATCCGGCCGGTGACGTCGCCGGCGGCGTACCCGCCGGGCGCGGTCGTGGCCAGGTGGGCGTCGGTGACCACGTACCCCCGGTCGTCGACGGCGATCCCGGCGGCCGGCAGGTCGAGCCCGTCGGTGGTCGGCCCGCGGCCGGTCGCGACCAGCAGCCGGTCGGCGTGGACCCGGCTGCCGTCGGCCAGCCGCAGCGTCACCCCGCCGGTGGTAGTGGCCGCTTCGACGACCTGCGCGCCCAGGCACAAGGTGATCCCTTCGTGGGCGAACACGTCGGCGATCACCGCCGAGACCGCCGGCTCGTGGCCGGGCAGCAGCCGGCCGGCGGTCTCGACGACGGTCACCCGGGTACCGACGGGACCGCCGGGGCGGCTCCGGTGCCGTCGACGTCGATCCGGACCGGCGCGACGAACCGGGCCCGGCCACGGCGTACCTCGATGCCCTCGGCCCGCAGGGCGGCGGCGTCCTCGGTGGCGGCGATCCGCGCGATCACCGATCGCATCCGTCGTACGGCGTCGTCGAACGCCAGCCCTCGGGCGGCCGCCTCGATCAGCGTCTTCGACGGGACGCAGCCGGTGAACGTGCAGTCGCCGCCGGGCGGCCCGTCGGTGACCAGCAACACCCGGGCACCGGCTCCGGCGGCGGCGCGGGCCGCGCCGAGACCGGCGGCACCGCCACCGATCACCACCAGGTCGTGTCCGCCGGTCACGGTCTGACCGCCACCAGCAGGCCGTAGCCGATGATCTGCTCGGCGATCGCCGCGCGGGCGGCGGCCAGCACCGCCGGTGCCCGGGCGAAGTCCAGCCCGGCCGCCTCGGCCCGGTCGCGGGCGGTCATCCGGACCAGCGTCAGCCGGGCCTCGATCTGGTCGAGCATGGCGGCGACCGCGGCGTCGTGGCGTTCGGTGTACGTCACCCGCAGCCCGGCTGCGGCCAGCAGCTCGGCGTACTCGGCCAGCGGACGGGCGTCGGCGACGCAGGCGATCCAGCCGCCGAGCCCGGCGAGTTCGGCCGGCAGCCGGGCCTGGTCGACGGTGACGTCGGTGAGGCCGAGCCGCCCGCCGGGCCGCAGCACCCGGGCGAACTCGGCGGCGGCGGTGACCTTGTCGGGGAAGGTGCAGAAGGCGCATTCGCAGACCACCGCGTCGAACGCCGCGTCGGGCACCGGCAGCCGCTCGGCGTCGCCGAGCCGGAACCGCACCGAGCCGCAGGCGCCGGCCGTCCCGGTCGCAGTGCCCGCCTGCGTCGCGGCGGACACGTTGGCCGCCGACAGGTCGACGCCGGTGACGTCGGCTTTGTACGACCGGGCCAGCAGCAGCGCGGTGGCGCCGCGCCCGCTTGCCACGTCGAGCACGGCCGCGCCGGGCCGCAACGCGAGCCGGTCGGCGAGCCGCCGGGTCAACGCCAGACCGCCCGGGTGGTACGACTCGCCGAGCAGCAACGCGACGACGTCGGAGCCGTACGCGGCGGCGCAGCACGCCTTCGCATCAGTCGTTGCGTCAGTCTCCGCGTCGGCGGAGACAGTGGGACCGTCCACCGGCCAGGCCCGGCCGGTCACCGGACCCGCCGGCCGACGTTGGTGGTGTCCGGGGCGATCCGACCGGTGCCGGCACGTCCACCGGGCCGGGCCACTTTCGATCCGTACGGTGAATCGGTGAGCACCGGCTGCAGCGGCAGCGCGTTGGGCACCACGTCGGCCACCGCGACACCGGACAGCTGCTCGCGGACCTGTTCCCGGTAGCCGACCGAGTTGTACGCGCAGAACGGAATCATCCGCCCGTCCGGGGTGATCTCCTCGACGCAGCATTTCATCAGCTGTTTGACGTTGAGCGTGTACGGGTCCTGGAAGTCCTGAATGACGATCATGAAAGCCCGGTCGGTGATGTCGGCGATCGCCGCCGGCAGGTTGATCCCGCAGGCGTCGGCGCAGTCCAGCGCCGTCGCGGCGGCCGCCAACTGCTCGCTGGTGGTGCCGGTGCCCATGAACGCCGACGCCGACCACAGCTTCTCCAACGCCTCGCGGATCGCCAGGTCCGGCAGCACCCGGTTGGCGACGTAGTCGAGGTAGTCGGCGACGTTGAGCAGCCGCGGGATCGGCACCACCCCGAAGCCGGGTTCGCCGGGGGTGCCCTCACTCAGCAGGTAGGTGATGGACCGGCAGGTCGGGAAGCAGCACGGCACCGGGAAGAAGTCCGACGCGGTGAACCAGTCGGGGCGCTGCGCCACGATGCCGTGGATGATGTCGGAGTTGGTCAGCCGGTGCAACGGGTCGAACTCGACGTGCCGTCCGGCGTGGGTGACCGGCTGAAACGACACCGACCGTACGGCGGGGTGCGTCAGCCCGTACTCGATGATCGCGCCGAGTTCGTGGTCGTTGAGCCCGCGCTCCACGGCGGCGACCAGGGTGACGGTCAGTCCGGCGTCGGCGCAGTTGTCCAACGCCCGCCGCTTGATCTCGCGCAGGTCGCGGCCGCGGATCTCCCGGTGGGTACGCTCGTCGAAGCCGTCGAACTGCAGGTAGATGTTGATCGCCCGGTCCGGGCTGTGCCGCCGGCCGAGTTCGGCGACGAACCGCCGGTCGGAGGCGAGCCGGATGCCGTTGGTGTTGAGGTTGACCGCCTTGATCGGGCGGGCCTGCGCGGCGTCGACGAACTCCAGGATCTGCTTGTGGATGGTGGGTTCCCCGCCGGAGAACATCACCACCTCGGGTTCGCCCTCGGCGGCGACGAGCGTGTCGAGCATCCGTTCGCACTGGTCGAGGGTGATCGAGTAGCCGTCGGGTTGGTGGCCCGAGTCGGCGAAGCAGATCGGGCAGTCCAGGTTGCAGCCGGTGTTGACCTCGATGATGCCGAGGCAGGCATGCTGTTTGTGCTCGGGGCAGAGCCCGCAGTCGCTGGGGCAGCCGTCGACCACGTCGGTCTGGAACGCCAGCGGGATCGTGCCGGGCTTGTTGAACCGGGCCGAGTCCAGGTACATCTGCGCGTCGCCGTAGACCAACGCCTCGAACTGCCCGTGCTCGCGGCAGCGTTTGCGCAGGAAGACCTTGTCGTCGCGGATGTTTACCTGAGCGTCGACGACGACCTTGCACACCGGGCAGATCGACTTGGTGTACTCGATGAAGATTTCGTCGCGATCCTGTTTGGCGGTCATCCAGCTCCTCGGCGGCGCGGTGGAACCCCAGGGCGACCAGTCCACCATCACCGACCGTGGCCCGGCAAGCACCGAAGCCGCAGGCCGCAGGCCGCAGCCGGCAACGGGCGACGGGCAACGGACGACAGCATGATGCCGCAGAGGCGTGATCGTGCCTCTGCGGCATCAGGGCCCGCGACGGTACACGTGTCGCGGCCGGAACCTCGACGGTGCCGACCGGTCAGCGCTTGACGTGCTCCGGGAACCGGGCGATCTGGGCGAACTCGTCGGCGTCCAGGCTGGCGCCGCCGATCAACGCGCCGTCGACGTCGACCTCGGCCATGATCGCGGCGATGTTCGCCGCCTTGACCGAACCGCCGTACAGGATCCGGGTCTGGTCGGCGGTGGCCTGGTCGTACGACTCGGCCAGCCGGGCCCGGATCGCCCCGCACACCTCCTGCGCGTCGGCCGGGGTGGCGGTCTTGCCGGTGCCGATCGCCCAGACCGGCTCGTACGCGATGACGACCTTGACCACCTGCTCGGCGGTCAACCCGGCCAACGCGGCGTCGACCTGGTCGCGGCAGTGCGCGACGTGGCCGCCGGCCTCCCGCACGTCCAGACCTTCACCGACGCACAGGATCGGGGTGATCCCGTTGGCCAGCGCGGCGGCCACCTTGGCCTTGACCACCGCGTCGTCCTCGTTGTGGTACGCCCGCCGCTCCGAGTGGCCGACGGTGACGTACTGGCAGCCCAGCTTCGCCAGCATCGCCCCGGAGATGTCACCGGTGTAGGCGCCGGAGGCGTGCGGCGACAGGTCCTGCGCGCCGTATCCGATCACCAGCTTGTCGCCGTCGATCAGCGTCTGCACGCTGCGCAGCGCGGTGAACGGCGGCAGCACCGCCACCTCGACGTCGGTCAGCTGCTGCTCGTTCAGGCTGAACGCCAGCTTCTGGACCAGCGCGATGGCTTCCAGGTGGTTGAGGTTCATCTTCCAGTTGCCGGCCATCAGCGGCCGGCGGGCAACGGTCTCAGGCACTGCTCTCACTTCTCCAGGGCGGCGATGCCGGGCAGGGTCTTGCCCTCCAGGTACTCCAGCGAGGCGCCCCCGCCGGTCGAGATGTGCCCGAAGGCGGACTCGTCGAGGCCGAGGGTGCGCACCGCGGCCGCCGAGTCACCGCCGCCGACGACGGTGAAGCCGTCGACCTTGGTGATCGCCTCGGCGACACCCCGGGTGCCGGCGGCGAACGGCGCCAGCTCGAACACGCCCATCGGGCCGTTCCAGAACACCGTCCGCGCCCCGGCGAGGGCCTCGGCGAACGCGGCGACGCTGCGCGGGCCGATGTCCAGGCCGAGCCGGTCGGCCGGGATCGCGGCGGCGTCGACCACGTCGTGGTCGGCGTCGGCGGCGAACGCGGTGGCGGCCACCACGTCCACCGGCAGCACGATCTTGCCGGCACCCCGCTCCAGCAGCTCGCGGCAGGTGTCGACCATCTCGGTCTCCAGCAGCGACTTGCCGACCTCGTGGCCCTGGGCCTTGAGGAAGGTGAAGCACATGCCGCCGCCGACCAGCAGCTTGTCGACGGTCGGCAGCAGCGCCTCGATGACGGCGAGCTTGTCGGAGACCTTCGACCCGCCGAGCACCACCACGTACGGCCGCTCCGGTGCGCCGGTCAGCTTGCCGAGCACCTCGACCTCGCGGTGCACCAGCTTGCCGGCGACGTGCGGCAGCCGCGCCGGCACGTCGTACACGCTGGCGTGCTTGCGGTGCACGGCGCCGAACGCGTCGTCGACGTACGCGTCGGCGAACGCCGCCAGCTGGTCGGCGAAGGCACCCCGCTCGTCGGCGTCCTTGCTGGTCTCCCCCGGGTTGAACCGCAGGTTCTCCAGCAGTGCGACCTGCCCGCCGGTCAGGCCGGCGACGGTGGCCTGCGCCGAGGCACCGACGGTGTCGGTGGCGAACGCGACCGGCGTGCCGAGCAGTTCGCCGAGCCGGGCGGCGACCGGGGCCAGGGTGTACTTCGGGTCCGGGGCGCCCTTGGGCCGGCCCAGGTGGGAGCAGACCACCACGGCCGCGCCGGCGTCACGCAGCGCGGTCAGGGTGGGCAGCACCGCCCGGATCCGGCCGTCGTCGGCGATGACCCCCGGGTTGTCCTTCTCGAACGGGACGTTCAGGTCGGCGCGCAGCAGCACGCGCCGACCCGACACACCCTCGGCGAGAAGGTCGTCGAGAGTGGTTACCTGGCTCACAGGGACGCGCCCACCAGCTTGACCAGGTCCACCAGGCGGTTGGAGTAGCCCCACTCGTTGTCGTACCAGCCGACGACCTTGACCTGGTCGCCGATCACCTTGGTCAGGCCGGCGTCGAAGACGCACGACGCCGGGTCGGTGACGATGTCGGCCGACACGATCGGGTCCTCGGTGTAGGTGAGGACGCCGGCCAGCGGGCCCTGCGCGGCGGCCTTGACCGCGGCGTTGACCTCTTCGACGGTGGTCTCCCGGCCGACGGTGACGGTCAGGTCGGTGGCCGAGCCGGTCGGGATCGGCACCCGCAGCGCGTAGCCGTCCAGCTTGCCCTTGAGCTCCGGCAGCACCAGGCCGATCGCCTTGGCGGCGCCGGTCGAGGTCGGCACGATGTTCAGCGCCGCGGCGCGGGCCCGGCGCAGGTCGGAGTGCGGGCCGTCCTGCAGGTTCTGGTCCTGGGTGTACGCGTGGATGGTGGTCATCAGGCCACGCTCGATGCCGAACGTGTCCTGCAGCACCTTCGCCATCGGGGCGAGGCAGTTGGTGGTGCAGGAGGCGTTCGAGATGATCGTGTGCTTCGCCGGGTCGTACTGGCCGTCGTTGACGCCGAGCACGACGGTGAAGTCCTCGTTCTTGGCCGGAGCCGAGATGATCACCTTCTTGGCGCCGCCGTCGACGTGCGCCTTGGCCTTGGTGGCGTCGGTGAAGAAGCCGGTCGACTCGATCACCACGTCGGCGCCGAGCTCACCCCACGGCAGCTTGGCCGGGTCGCGCTCGGCGAGCGCCTTGATGGTCTGCCCGCCGACGGTGATCTCGTCGCCGCTGGCCTTCACCTCGTGCGGCAGCCGGCCCAGGATGCTGTCGTACTTGAGCAGGTGCGCGGTGGTCGCGGTGTCGCCCAGGTCGTTGAACGCGACGATCTGGATGTCCGCGCCGGAGGCGAGCACCGCCCGCGTGAAGTTACGGCCGATACGGCCGAAGCCGTTGATGCCAACCCGGATGGTCACAGGTCCCATCTCCTTGCTTCTCGCCCGTCCGGGCCGGAGCCGGACGGATTGGTGTGCGCCGACCGCGTGGCGGGCCGGGCGCCGATCAGATGATCCGGCTGGTCACGCCGCAGCCATACGTGGCTCGGGCGGGACACCCGAGGCGGTGGTCGCGGCGGGAGAGCCGGGTGCCGGCCCCGTCGCCGTACACTGCGACCCTATCCGAGAAGCCCGTGCCGTGTTGCGCCGGGGCGTCCGGTCACCCTGGTTCACAACTGGTGTTCACCCGACGAGCATCTCCGCCGTCACCGCATCCTCGGTGTCCGGAATGCCGAGATCGCGGGCCCGCTTGTCGGCCAGCGCCAACAGCCGCCGGATCCGCCCGGCGATCGCGTCCTTGGTCAGCGGTGGATCGGCCAGGGCGCCCAGCTCCTCCAGCGACGCCTGGCGGTGCTCCAGCCGCAGCCGGCCCGCCGACGTCAGATGCCGCGGCGCGTCGTCGGCGAGGATCTCCAACGCCCGGGTCACCCGGGCGGCGGCGGCCACCGCAGCCCGGGCCGAGCGGCGCAGGTTGGCGTCGTCGAAGTTGGCCAGCCGGTTCGCGGTCGCCCGCACCTCCCGGCGTACCCGCCGCTCCTCCCAGGTCAACACGCTGGAGTGCGCACCGATCCGGGTGAGCAGCGCGGCGATCGCGTCACCGTCCTTGACCACCACCCGGTCGACGCCACGCACCTCGCGCGCCTTGGCGGCGATCCCCAGCCGCCGGGCGGCACCGACCAGCGCCAGCGCCGACTCCGGCCCCGGGCAGGTGATCTCCAACGCGCTGGACCGGCCCGGCTCGGTCAACGACCCGTGCGACATGAACGCGCCCCGCCAGGCCGACACGGCGCAGCAGACGTTCGCCGACACCAGGTGCGGGGGCAGGCCACGCACCGGTCGGCCCCGAACGTCCAGCAGGCCGGTCTGCCGGGCCAACGCCTCACCGTCCTTGACCACCCGGATGATGAAGTGGTTGCCCTTGCGCAGCCCGCTCGGGCTCAGCACGTGGATCTCGCTCGAGTAGCCGTAGACGTCGGCCACCTCCCGGCGCAGCCGCCGGGCGACCGCGTTGGTGTCCAGCTCGGCTTCGACGACGACCCGGCCGGCGACGATGTGCAGCCCGCCGGAGAAGCGCAGCAACGCGGCCATCTCGGCGCGACGGCAGCACGGCTTGGGCACGTCGACCCGGCTCAGCTCGTCCTTGACGGCAGCGGTCATCGCCATAGTCATTCACCTCACGGGGGCCGGTTAGACGGCGGGTACCGATACGTACGTGCTTAACGAGCGGACCCCAGGACAGGCACCAGGGCGGCACCCAACGCGACGGGATCGTGCCGGGGGCTGCCGTCGGCGACCGCCAACGGGGCGAGCGTCAAACGCGCACCCAGCGATTCTGCCGCACGCGCCGCCGGGTCGGGATCGCCGACCGCCGTACCGTCGGCGAGCACCGTGTCGACCTGCAGCTGCGGCAGGTACCAGCTGAGCGCGGCGAGGTGGTCGGCGACCGACAGGCCGAGGGTCTCCTTCTCCGCCGCCAGGTTCAGGGTGACCAGCCGGCGGGCCGGGCTGGCGACGATCGCGGCGGCCAGGTCCGGCACCAGCAGATGCGGGATGACGCTGGTGTACCAGCTGCCCGGCCCGAAGATCAGCCAGTCGGCGTCGCGTACCGCCGCCAGCACCGGCCGGCAGGCGGCCGGCGCTTTCGGCTGCAGCCGCACCGACTCGACCCGGCCCCGGGTGACCGCCACCGCGTGCTGGCCCCGGACGGTGACCACGTCGGTCGGTCGACGCGGGTCGCCGCCGCGCACGTCGGCTTCGATCGACACCGGCTCGCAGGACATCGGCAGCACCCGGCCGGTCACGCCGAGCAGCCGGCCGACGTGGTCGAGGGCGGCGACCGGGTCGCCGAGCAGCTCCATCAGCCCGCAGAGCACCAGGTTGCCGACCGCGTGCCCGGTGAGCGGGTCGGGACGGTCGGTGGCCGGTGCCTCCCCCGGCACCGGCACGAACCGATGCTGGAACAACTCGGCGGTCAACTGGTCGGCCGGTGCCGGCCCGGCCAGCGCGGCGAGCGCCTGGCGCAGGTCGCCGGGGGGCAGCGCGCCCCGGTCGGCCCGCAGCCGACCACTCGACCCACCGTCGTCACCGACCGTGACCACCGCGGTGAGGTCCAACGCCAGCTCGGCACCGGCGTGGCGCAGGCCACGCAGTGAGGCGGCCAGCCCGTGCCCGCCACCGAAGGCCACCACCCGCAGTACGCTCACTCGCGCCCCAGGTCACGGTGCTGGGCGTTGACCGACAGCCGGGCCTGACGCAGCCGTACGGCGAGCTCCTCGGCGATCGCCACGCTGCGGTGCTGGCCGCCGGTGCAGCCGACCGCCACGGTCAGATAGCGTTTGCCCTCCCGCTCGAACCCGGCGGTGGTGGCGTTGACCAGCTCGGCGTAGTTGCGGACGAAGTCGTCGGCGCCTTCCTGGCTGAGCACGTACCCGCTGACCGACGCCTCCCGGCCGGTGTACTCGCGCAGGTCCGGGACCCAGTACGGGTTGGGCAGGAACCGCGCGTCGATGACGAAGTCGGCGTCCGGCGGCAGCCCGTACTTGAAGCCGAACGACAGCACGGTGATCCGCAGCCGGCGGGCGTCCTCGCCGCCGAACAGCTCCTCGACCCGGCGCCGGAGCTGGTTCTCGTTCAGATGGCTGGTGTCGATGATCACATCGGCCTGGTCGCGGGCCTCGGCGAGCAGGTCCCGCTCGGCGGCGATGCCGTCGGCCAGCCGGCCGTCACCCTGCAGCGGATGCGAGCGCCGGACACTTTCGAACCGGCGGATCAGCACGTCGGCGGCGGCGTCGACGAAGACCACCTGGGGCTGGTAGCCGCGCTCCTTGAGGGCGCGGATCGCGCCGACCAGGTCGGTGGAGAAGGCGCGGCTACGCACGTCCAGCACCATCGCGGTCCGCCGGGCCGCCCCACCGGCCCGCATCGCCAGCTCGGCCATGTCGAGCAGCAGCGCCTGCGGCAGGTTGTCCACCACGTAGTAGCCGACGTTCTCCAGGGCCCGGGCCACCGTGCTGCGTCCGCCCCCGGACACCCCGGTCACGACGACCAGCCGGGCCTCGTTCTGGTCGGCCGAGGTGCCGGTCGGTTCGCCGTCGTGCACGGCGCTGCTGGCCAGGTCGTCGACCGAGGCCACGGCCGGTGTGTCGTCGGTCGGCCCGGTGATGTCGTCGCCCGGGTTCAGGCTGTTCTGCCTCACGGTCCTCCTGCCTCGGGTACGCGGCGCGCCAGGTGCGCGCAGGTCGGCACCACAGATGGGATTCTAGGTGCGATCCGCGCCGACATCCGGCGACCCGGCGAGCGCAGCGACGATCGTCTCCGCGGTCCGCCGCCCGATGCCGGGCACCTCGGTGATCTCCTCGACGGTCGCCGAGGCGATCCGCCGGACCGAGCCGAAGTGCCGCAGCAGCGCCTTGCGGCGGGTCTCGCCGAGACCGGGCACCTGGTCCAGCCCGGAGGCGGTCATCCGCTTCGACCGGCGCTGCCGGTGAAAGGTGATCGCGAACCGGTGCGCCTCGTCGCGGATCCGCTGCAGCAGGTAGAGCCCTTCGGAGGTGCGCGGCAGAATCACCGGGTAGTCGTCACCCGGCAGCCACACCTCCTCCAGCCGCTTGGCCAGCCCGCACAGCGCCACGTCGTCGACGCCGAGCTCGGCCAGCACCGTCGCGGCGGCCTGCACCTGCGGCGCACCGCCGTCGACCACGACCAACTGCGGCGGGTACGCGAACCGGCGCGGCCGCCCGGTCTGCGGGTCGACACCCGCCGGCGGCTGCCCCACGTCCACCGGCGGCGGCGCCGGCACGTCGTCAGCGGGCCCCAGCGGCGGCGGTTCGTCGGCGGGCTGGCGGTGGCGGGCGAAGCGTCTGCGCAGCACCTCGCTCATCGCGGACAGGTCGTCGGTCGCGCCCCGGACCGCGAACCGGCGGTACTCGGCCTTGCGGGGCAGCCCGTCCTCGAACACCACCAGGCTGGCGACCACGTCGGTGCCCTGGATCTGCGACACGTCGAAACACTCGATGCGCAGCGGCGCGGCGGCCAGCCCGAGCGCCTCGGCGATCTCCTCCAACGCCTGGCTGCGGGTGGTCAGGTCACTGGCCCGGCGCAGCTTGTGCCGGGTCAACGCCTCGCCGGCGTTACGGGCGACGGTCTCCATCAGGGCACGCTTGTCGCCGCGTTGCGGCACCCGCAGGGTCACCCGGCTGCCCCGGCGGACGGTCAGCCAGTCGGCGAGCGCCGGCGCGTCCGCCGGCAGCTCGGGTACCAGCAGCTCCCGGGGCACGTCGGTCTCGCCCTGCTCGGGGCCGTACACCTGGGTGCAGAAGTGGTGCACCAGGTCGGCGGTGGTCAGCTGCTCGACCTTTTCCACCACCCAGCCGCGCTGGCCGCGCACCCGGCCACCGCGGACGTGGAACACCTGCACAGCGGCTTCGAGCGGGTCCTCGGCGAAGGCGACCACGTCGGCGTCGGTGCCGTCACCGAGCACGACGGTCTGTTTCTCCATCGCCTTGCGCAGCGCGGCGACGTCGTCACGCAGCCGGGCGGCCCGTTCGAACTCCAACGCCTCGGCGGCGTCGTGCATGTCCCGCTCCAGCCGGCGCACCATGGTGTCGGTGCGCCCGGCCATGAAGTCGCAGAACTCGTCGACGATCGCCCGGTGCCCGGCGGCGTCGACCCGGCCGACGCACGGCGCCGAACACTTGCCGATGTCGCCGAGCAGACACGGCCGCCCGACCTGGCCGGCCTGCCGGAACACCCCGGCCGAGCAGGTCCGCGCCGGGAAGACCCGCAGCAGCAGGTCGAGGGTCTCGCGGATCGCCCAGGCGTGCGAGTACGGCCCGAAGTAGCGCACCCCTTTGCGTTTCGCCCCGCGCATCACCTGCAGCCGGGGGAACTCCTCGTCCAGCGTCACCGCCAGGTACGGGTAGGACTTGTCGTCCCGGTAGCGGACGTTGAACCGGGGGTCGTACTCCTTGATCCAGAGGTACTCCAGCTGCAGCGCCTCGACCTCGCTGCCGACGGTGACCCAGTCGACCGACGCGGCGGTGGTGACCATCTGCTGGGTCCGCTGGTGCAGCTGCCACAGGTCGCCGAAGTAGGAGTTGAGCCGGCTGCGCAGGCTCTTGGCCTTGCCGACGTAGATGACCCGCCCGGTGGGATCACGGAACCGGTAGACCCCCGGCGAGTCTGGGATCGTGCCGGGGGCGGGGCGGTAGCTGGACGGATCTGGCATCGCCTTGAGCGTAGTCGAGGGCTGTGACAGCTCCGGTCGTCCGCGTCCGCGTGGGCTGCACGCACCCGGCGGACGCGGACGACCGGGTCGTCAGGCCACCGAGATGGTCTCGCCGTCGACGGTGACGGTCTTCTCCTCCAGCGGCGACGGCGCCGGGCCGGAGACCACCGAGCCGTCGGAGATGGAGAAGCTGCTGAAGTGGCAGGTGCAGTTGATGGTGCCGCCGTCGAGGTTGGCCACCGGGCAGCCCCGGTGGGTGCAGACGTTGCTGAACGCCTTGAACTCACCCTCGGCGGGCTGGGTGACCACGACCCCCTGGGCGGCGAGGATGACGCCGCTGCCGACCGGCACCTGGCTGGTGGTGAGCCCGTCGCCGCCGGATCCGGTGTCGCCGCCGTCGTCCGTACCGCCGTCCGTGCCGGCGGACTGGCCAGCGTCGATCGGCGCGTTGGCGCCGTCGCCCAGGTTGTCGTCGGTGCCGGTGCCGCAGGCGGCGAGCGCCACGGTCGCTCCGACCCCGCCCGCGCCGATCAGCAGCGCCCGGCGGCTGGTCGGACCGACGTCGGTCGTCGTCTGGTGCTCAGTCATTCAGCTTGCCTCCTGTCAGTTGCCACGGCTGGTCGTCCGTGGCCACGCCAGTAGAAACGGCGACGCGTCACGAACGGTTCATCCCGTTATGACGGCAGGACCATGATTCATGCGCGGCCGTAGACGCCGCTGTACGGTCGCTGGGTCAATGCTGTGCGACCGCTTCGGCCGCCCGTCGCCCGCCGGAGCCACGCTTGGCCCGGGTCGTCGGGCTGTTCGTCCGGGCGGGCACGCCGTTGGCCTTCGCGGCCCGCGCGGACGCGGCGGCGGCTCCACCGGCGTCGCCGGTGCGGCCCAGGACCGGGCGCAGGAAGGCCCCGGTGTGGCTCTCGGCGACCTCGGCGACCTCCTCCGGTGTGCCGGCGGCGACCACGGTGCCGCCCCGGTGCCCGCCCTCCGGCCCCATGTCGATCAGCCAGTCGGCGGTCTTGATCACGTCGAGGTTGTGCTCGATGACCACCACCGTGTTGCCCTTGTCGACCAGGCCGGCCAGCACGGTCAGCAGCTTGCGGATGTCCTCGAAGTGCAGCCCGGTGGTCGGCTCGTCGAGCACGTAGACGGTCCGGCCCGTGGAGCGCTTCTGCAGCTCGGAGGCGAGCTTGACGCGCTGCGCCTCGCCGCCGGACAGGGTCGGCGCCGGCTGCCCCAGCCGTACGTAGCCCAGACCCACGTCGACCAGGGTCTTCAGGTGCCGGTGGATCGCCGGGATGGCCTCGAAGAAGCCGGCCGCCTCCTCGATCGGCATCTGCAGGATCTCGGCGATGGTCCGGCCCTTGTAGTGGACCTCGAGGGTCTCCCGGTTGTACCGGTCGCCCTTGCAGACCTCGCACGGCACGTAGACGTCCGGCAGGAAGTTCATCTCGATCTTGATCGTGCCGTCGCCCGAGCACGCCTCGCACCGGCCGCCCTTGACGTTGAACGAGAACCGCCCCGGACCGTAGCCGCGCACTTTGGCCTCGGTCGTCTCGGCGAACAACCGGCGGACGTGGTCGAACACCCCGGTGTACGTCGCCGGGTTCGACCGTGGGGTACGGCCGATCGGCGACTGGTCGACACCGACGACCTTGTCCACGTGGTCCAGCCCGGTGATCCGGGTGTGCCGGCCGGGCACCAGCCGGGCGTTGTTGATCTGGTTGGCCAGCACGGTGTAGAGGATGTCGTTGACCAGCGTCGACTTGCCGGAGCCGCTGACCCCGGTGACCGCGATCAGCTGACCGAGCGGGAACGTGACGGTCAGGTTGCGCAGGTTGTGCTCGCGGGCACCGTGCACCACCAGCTCGCGGCCGGGCGTCGCCGGCCGCCGGGTGGCCGGCACCGGAATGACCTTGCGACCGGACAGGTACGCCCCGGTCAACGATTCGTCGCTGGTCAACAGCTCGTCGACCGGCCCGCTGTGCACGATCCGGCCGCCGTGCTCACCGGCGCCCGGGCCGATGTCGACGATCCAGTCGGCGGTCCGGATGGTGTCCTCGTCGTGCTCGACCACGATCAGCGTGTTGCCCAGCCCGCGCAGTCGCACCAGGGTCTCGATCAGCCGGTGGTTGTCCCGCTGGTGCAGCCCGATCGACGGCTCGTCCAGCACGTACAGCACCCCGACCAGGCCGGAGCCGATCTGGGTGGCGAGCCGGATCCGCTGCGCCTCGCCGCCGGAGAGGGTGCCGGCCGGGCGGTCCAGCGACAGGTAGTCCAGGCCGACGTCGACCAGGAACCGCAGCCGGGCGTTGATCTCCTTGAGCACCCGCTCGGCGATCATCTTCTGCCGGTCGGTGAGCACCAGCCCACCCAGCAGGTCGGCGCACTCACCGACGGACAGCCCGGTCACCTCGGCGATGTTGCGTCCGGCCACGGTGACCGCGAGCACCTCGGGCTTGAGCCGGGCGCCGCCGCACGACCCGCACGGCACGTCCCGCATGTAGCCCTCGTACTTCTCCCGGGACCACTCCGACTCGGTGTCGGTGTGCCGCCGCTCGATCCACTGCACCACGCCCTCGAAGCCGGTGTAGTAGGACCGCTCCCGGCCGTACTTGTTGCGGTAGCGGACGTGCACCTGGTCGTCGGAGCCGTACAGAATGGTCTTCTGCGCCCGGCTGGGCAGCTTGCGCCACGGGGTGTCCAGGTCGAAGTGCTCCGCCTCGCCGAGCGCGGCGAGCAGCCGGGCGAAGTACTCCTGGGTCTGCCCGCCGGACCACGGCTGGATGGCGCCGTCGCGCAGCGACCGCTCCTCGTCCGGGACGACCAGCTCCGCGTCGACCTCCTTCTTGGTCCCCAGACCGACACACTCCGGGCAGGCGCCGTACGGCGCGTTGAACGAGAAGACCCGCGGCTCCAGGTCCTCGATCGCCAGCGGATGGTCGTTCGGGCAGGCCAGGTGCTCGGAGAAGCGCCGCTCGCGGGCCGGGTCGTCCTCAGCGAGGTCGACGAAGTCGAGCAGCACGATGCCACCGGTGAGGCCGAGCGCCGACTCCACCGAGTCGGTCAGCCGGCGCCGGGCGCTCTGCTTGACGGTGAGCCGGTCGACGACCACCTCGATGGTGTGCTTCTCCTGCTTCTTGAGCTTCGGCGGCTCGGTCAACGGGTGCACCACCCCATCGACCCGGGCCCGGGCGTACCCCTTGGCCTGCAGATCGGCGAAGAGGTCGAGGTACTCGCCCTTGCGGCCGCGCACCACCGGGGCGAGCACCATGAACCGGGTGCCCTCGGGCATGGCCAGCACCCGGTCGACGATCTGCTGCGGGGTCTGCCGGGAGATCCGTTCGCCGCAGACCGGGCAGTGCGGCTCGCCGACCCGGGCGAAGAGCAGCCGCAGGTAGTCGTAGACCTCGGTGATCGTGCCGACGGTCGACCGTGGGTTGCGCGAGGTGGACTTCTGGTCGATGGAGACCGCCGGCGACAACCCCTCGATGAAGTCGACGTCCGGTTTGTCCATCTGGCCGAGAAACTGCCGGGCGTACGACGACAGTGACTCGACGTACCGTCGCTGTCCCTCGGCGAAGATGGTGTCGAACGCGAGGCTCGACTTGCCCGAGCCGGACAGCCCGGTGAACACGATGAGCGCGTCACGCGGCAGGTCGAGGCTGACGTCGCGGAGGTTGTGCTCACGCGCGCCACGGATGATCAATCGGTCGGCCACGGTCCGCCTGCTCCCGTAGAGGCTCACAAAGGTGTGCGTTATCGGCTGTCTGAATCGTCACGTTTATCGCTTCCGGCCAGTGGTCTGTAGCTGACCTGGCCGACGCCCCGGCAACTGTAGCCCTAGGCTCCGACAACTCTGCCCGACACACGTCGTCACCCGATCGGGGTATCCCGGCACCGGTCCCGCCAATACCGCCCGGAGGCGCCGGATCACCCGGCATACTGCACATACTGGTCAAGTCACCCATTGACCTGGCGTGGAGCAGGGGGTTCCTCCACGTGTCAGCGGGCCGGCCCGTCCGATCGGGGGGTGGGACGGGTCGGCCCCCGCTGCCATCCGGCCGGCAGGACCGACCAAGCCGGCAATGTCGGGCCGGCCAGCGGCGACGTAGCCTCTGATCCCATGTCCGACGCGGTCTCCGACCCGATGGTCGAAGCGAACGCCACACCCGAAGCACCCACACCCGACGACACCGCCGGGTCACCACCCGCTGGTACCGCCGCGTCACCATCCGGGAAGGTCGCGGGGCCGCCACCGGCGAGTGCGGGGCAGCCGACCACCCGCCGCCGCGGTGGCCGCTGGCTGCGTCTCGCGCTGCTCGTCGTAGGGCTGTCGCTGCTCCTGGTGGTCGGCGGTACCGCCACCGCCGGATGGCTGTACGCCCGATCCGTCGAGTCGCACGTCGACAAGGTGGAGATCTTCACCGCACTGCCCGAGGCGCAACGCCCCGTCAAGGCCGTCGAGCAGGCGAGGAACTTCCTGATCGTCGGCAGCGACTCGCGGGATCCGGACACCTCCGGTTCCCGCACCGACACGATCATCCTGGCGCACCTGCCGGCCGACCGCAGCGCCGTACAGATGATCTCCATCCCCCGGGACACCTGGGTCCGGGTGCCGGACCCGGACGGCGGCGACGGCCGTCAGGACAAGATCAACTCCGCGTACGCCACCGGCGGGACGCCGCTGCTGGTGCAGACCGTGGAGGCGTTCACCGGGGTCCGGATCGACCACGTGGTGCTCATCGACTTCGCCGGCTTCGCCGAGATCATCGACGCCGTCGGCGGAATCGAACTCGCCGTCGACGAGTCGTTCACCTCGGTCCACCCGCCGTACCGGCAGTTCACCGCCGGGCTGCAGCAGATGGACGGCGACACCGCGCTGGACTACGCCCGGCAGCGCAAGCAGTTCGCCGACGGCGACTTCACCCGGGTACGGCACCAGCAGGAGATCATCGCGGCGGTGCTGGACCAGGCCAGCGGCAGCGGCCTGCTCACCAGCCCGGGCCGGCTCGACGACTTCCTGCGCGCCACCGCCGACGCGGTCACCGTGGACGAGGGCACCTCGGTGTTCGACACGGTGTGGACGCTGCGGCAGCTGCGCAGCACCGACCTGACCATGCTCACCTCGCCGTCGGCGGGCACCGGTCAGCAGGCCGGGCAGAGTGTCGTCTTCCCCGACGACGCGGCCGCGGCCGACCTGTACGCGGCGGTCCGCGCCGACACCGTCGACGACTGGCTGCGCGAACACCCGACCGGCAGCTGACCCGGCGCGTCACCGCTGCCGGTAACGTGCCCGGTTCTCCTTCGAGATCCGCTTCCACTTGGCCCGCTCGGCGGCGGCCAGCCGCGCGTCCCGGCGACGCATCTCGTGCGCGACCTCCCGCTGCAGGCGCTGCCAGCTCTCCCAGCGGCGCACCGGCAGGTCGCCCGACTCGATGGCGGCCCGCACCGCGCAGCCCGGCTCGCCGCTGTGCGCGCAGTCGGCGAACCGGCAGGCGGCGGCGAGCTCGGCCACGTCGGAGAACGCCTCGTCCAGGCCGTCGGCGGAATCCAGCAGACCCACCGCCCGTACCCCCGGGGTGTCCAGCACCGCACCGCCGCCGGGAATCGGGATCAGCGCCCGGTAGGTGGTGGTGTGCCGGCCCTTGCCGTCGACCCGGCGGATGGCCTGCACCCCCATCACCTCGGCGCCGGCGAGCGCGTTGACCAGCGTCGACTTGCCCGCCCCGGACTGCCCCAGCAGCCCCAGGGTGCGGCCGGGCGCCGCGAGCCGGGACACCTCGTCGATGCCGTCACCGCGTTGCGCGCTGACCGTGATCACCGGTACGCCCGGCGCCACGGCGGACACCTGGTCGGCCACCGCCGCCGGGTCGGCCACCGCGTCGCACTTGGTCAGCAGGACCACCGGCTCGGCGCCGGACTCCCAGGCCAACGCCAGGAAACGTTCGATGCGGCCCAGCTCGGGTGCCGGGTGCATCGGTTCGACGACGGCGGCCGTGTCGACGTTGGCGGCGAGCACCTGCCCGGTGGAGTCCTTGTCGGCGGTACGGCGCACCAGCGCGGTCCGCCGGGGCAGCACCTGCTCGACGGTGGTCCGCTCGTCCGGCCAGGTCCGCACCGTCACCCAGTCGCCGGCGCAGGGCAGGGCCACCGGGTCGGCCGCGGCGGCGGTGAGGACCGCGCCGGCGACACTGGCCCGCACCGGTCCGTCGGCCACCAGTACGGTGCACACCCCGCGGTCCACCCGGGCCACCCGGCCGGGCTGATGATCGGTGTCGAGAGCCGGCAGGGCACGGTCGTGGAAGGCGTCCCAGCCGAGGGACGCGAGATCGTACGTCATTGAGAACCCTTGTCAGGTCGTGGGGCGTCCGCCGGCCGGACCGGCCGGACGACCCCGGTGGGAAGGAGAGGCGGACGAACCGCAGCGGACAGTCACGGTTGTCACCACCTCCCTTCCGGAGAGCTCTGCCTGACGCGTCACGGCAACGGTAGCCTTCTCCCGGCAACCGGGGAAAGCCAATTCCGCCCAGCCGCGACCAGCAGGAGGTTCCCGTGCCCTACCAGGGAGATGTCACCGTCGGTGGCGCGCCGGACGTCCGGGAGCTGACCGGGCTGACCATCACCAAGGTCGCGGTCGGGCCGATGGACAACAATGCCTACCTGCTGCGCTGCACCAGCACCGGCGAGCAGGTGCTGATCGACGCGGCGAACGAGGCACCCCGGCTGCTGGAGCTGATCGGTCCGGCCGGCCTCGCCGCCGTGGTCACCACCCACCAGCACATGGACCACTGGGTGGCGCTGGAGGAGGTGGCCGCCGCGACCGGGGCCGCCGCGCTCGCCCACCCGGCCGACGCCGACGGACTGCCGCTGGTCACCGCCACCATCACCGACGGCGACCGGGTCGCGGTCGGCAACTGTGAGCTGGAGGTCGTCCACCTGGTCGGGCACACGCCCGGCTCGGTCGCCCTGCTCTACCGGGACCCGCACGGGGTGGCGCACCTGTTCACCGGCGACGCGCTGTTTCCCGGCGGGGTCGGCAACACCCGCGGCGACCGGCGCAACTTCTTGTCATTGATCGACGATGTCGAACGCAAGCTGTTCGACCGGCTCCCCGACGACACCTGGTTCTACCCCGGTCACGGAAAGGACTCCACGCTCGGTGCCGAGCGTCCGGCGCTGCCACAGTGGCGGGCCCGCGGTTGGTGACCCGTCACCGGCGACGCGGCGACGGTCAGATCGTGCGGCGACCGCCGGTCACGGCGAGCACCTCGCCGGTCGTGTAGCTGGACTCCTGCGAGGCGAAGAAGACGAACGACGGGGCCAGCTCCGCCGGCTGCGCCGGCCGGCCGATCGGCGAGGTGGTGCCGAACTTGCCCACCGCCTCCGGCGGCATGGTCGCCGGGATCAACGGCGTCCAGACCGGTCCGGGCGCCACCGAGTTGACCCGGATCCCCTGGTCGACCAGGTTCGCCGCGAGCCCTTTGGTGAAGTTGACGATGCCCGCTTTGGTGGTCGCGTAGTCCAGCAACGACGGCGACGGATCGAACGCCTGGATCGACGACGTGTTGATGATGCTGGACCCCGGCGGCATGTGCGGCACGGCCGCCTTGCAGATCCAGAACAACGCGTACAGGTTGGTCTTCAGCACCCGGTCGAACTGCTCGGTGGAGATCTCCGCGATCCCCTTCTCCTGCGCCATCTGGTACCCGGCGTTGTTGACCAGGATGTCGATGCCGCCGAGCTCCTCGACAGCGCGTCGCACCAGCTCGACGCACTGATGCTCGGTGGTGATGTCGCCGGGCACCGGCACCGCCCGCCGGCCGGCCGACTCGACCAGCCGGACCGTCTCCCGGGCGTCGCGCTCCTCCTGCGGCAGGTACGACAGGACGACGTCGGCGCCTTCCCGGGCGAACGCGAGCGCCACCGCGCGGCCGATCCCCGAGTCCCCGCCGGTGATCACCGCCCGCCGGTCGGTCAACCTGCCGGAGCCGCGGTAACTCTCCTCGCCGTGGTCCGGCGGCGGATCCATCCTGGCGCCGGTGCCCGGCGGTGGCTGCTTCTGCACCGGCTGGCCCCGCCGCTGACCGTACTGCTCCGTCGGATCCTGCCGGATGTGCTGGTCGGCCATGATCGTTCGCTCCTCACGGTACGGGCGCAACGGGTGTGAACGCCGCAGCCGTACCCACACCACCCCGGACCGAAACCGGGCGCCGGGCGCCGGGCGCCGGGCAGGTTTGAACCAGCCGGCACCGGGCAGCCTCGCAGGGCATCACCAGACCCGGCACTTCGCGGCCGGCCGGGACAGGACGGGCGGCGGGACTGATGGGCACACGGGACGACGGGACGGACACCGTCGGCGCTTCCCGGGCAGCCGTCGGGCTCGGGCCGCCCCGGCTGTGGCCGCTGGCCGTGCTGACCGTCGGGGCGACCCTGCTGGCGGCCACCGGCGCGCTGCCCCGCTGGCCCGGCCTCGCCCACCTGGTCGCCCTGCCCCCGGTCGACCTGTACACCGACCTGCGGTTGCTGCTGACCAGGGCACCGTCCCGGCCGTGGTTCGCCGCCGGGCTGATCGGGGCGCTGGCGGTACGGGTGAGCGTGCTGGCGCTGATGCTCGGCGGGCTGGACCGGCGACGGTTACGCCTGGCCGCCACCGTCTACCTAACCGTGCTGCCGGTCCTGCTGTTCGCGGCCGAGGCCACCTACATCGCCGCCGCCGTCCTCTACTCCCGGCTGTTCTGGGCCGGCCTCGGGTTGATGGCGCTCGTCGTGGTCGTCGTCGTTGCACTGCCGTGGCAGGGCGCGACGCAGCTGCGCCGGGCATGGCCGCGCGCCTGGCGTCACGGACTGCGGGTCGAGGTGACCGTGCCGTACGCGGCCGCCCTGATCGGCCTCGGCGTGCTCGCCGAACAGTTCCCGGCGCTGCGGCTGGTCGCCGTACCGGTCTCCGGGGCGTTGACCGCGGTCGCGGTCCGGCTGCTCGCCCGCCCGGCCCCGGCGTACCCCCGGCTGCGGCTCGCCGGCGCCACCACGCTGTTCCTGGTCGCGACCGCCGTGTTCATCGCCACCAGGTCGGTGCCGGCCACCGATCCGGCCGCCCCGCGCGCCGGCTCCATCCTGCTGATGAGCGGAATCAACTCCGCCTCCGGCCGGGGCACCATCTTCGGCACCCGCACCGACGTCCTCGGCTACACCTGCGCGCAGACGTTCTACTTCTCCTACGCCGGCCCCGGCGGCGGTCAGCCGCAGGGCCGGGCCCGCTGCCCGATCCGCACCGGTGCCCCGTACGACCGGGCGGACACCCAGCGGCCGTTCGCCGAGCAGGTCGCCATCTTCACCGACCAGGTCCGGGACCTGCCCCGCCCGCTGGTGGTCGCCGCCCACTCGCACGCGGTGTGGGTGGCCTGGGAGGCGTTGACCGGCGGAGCCACCACCCAGGTGGACGAGCTGATCCTGATCGGGCCGTTCCCGGACAGCCCGGCCGGCTACCTCCCACCGGGTCGCGACGGGCCCGGACGGGTCGGCAGCGACCTGTTCCGGCTGCTGGTGCCGATCTCCGACTGGGTGGACTTCCACTTCGAACCGGACGCCCCGGCCGCCCGGGAACTGCTCGCCCCGGCCAACGGCGGGGCCACTGTGCTGACCGATCCGCTGCCACCGCCGGTGCGGGCGGTGGCGGTCACCTCGGCGACCGACCTGCCGCTGATGCCGCACGGCTGGCGGCTGCCGGTCGCCCGCAACGTCTGCCCGGTCCGCGAGGCGCACCCCTACCTGCCGGACACCCCGGCGTTCTACCACGAGGTCAACCGGTTCCTCGACGACGAACCGCCGCTGCCCTGCCCACCGTGGCGGGACTGGGGCCGGCCGATGGCGCTGCCGTTCGGCGTACCCCCGATGACCTGACCCCAGCCCACCGAGACCGGGAGGAAACCCGTGGCCAGACACCTCGACGACAAAGTCGTCGTCGTCACCGGCGCGTCCAGCGGAACCGGCCGCGCCTGCACCCGCCGCTTCGCCGACGCCGGCGCCACCCTGGTGCTGCTGGCCCGCCGCCGGGACGCGCTGGAGACGGTGGCCACCGAATGCCGCGGGCGGGGCGGACAGGTGCTGGTGGTTCCGCTCGACGTGACCGACGCCGACGCCGTCGCCGACGCCGCCCGGCAGACCGTCGCCCGGTTCGGCCGGATCGACGTCTGGGTCAACAACGCGGGGGTGAACCTGTACGGCGCGGTCGAGGAAACCCCCGCGCAGCTGTGGCATCAGGTGGTGCGGACCAACCTGTACGGCACCTACCACGGCATCCGTGCCGCGCTGCCGTGGTTGCGGGACCAGGGACACGGGACCCTGATCACCGTCTCATCGGTGCACGGCTGGGCACCGACGCCGCAGCAGAGCGCGTACGCGGCGAGCGCGCACGCCGTCCGGGCGCTGAGCGACTGCACCCGGCAGGAGGTCCGCGACGTGCCCGGGATCGCGGTCTGCACGGTGCTGGCGGGGCCGGTGGACACCCCGATGTGGCGCAGCGCCGCCAACTGGACCGGCCGGCGGGTGGTGCCGCCGGCCCACCCCTGCCACCCCGACGAGGTGGCCATGGCCGTCGTCAAGCTGGTCCGCAGCCCTCGGCGGGAGGTGCACGTCGGGCCCGGTGCCCGGCTCGGGGTGCTCGCCGCCCGGCTGCTGCCGGCGCTGACCGGGCGGGCCCGCGCCCGGGCCGCGCGGCGGACCCAGGTCGCCGACGTCCCCGTCGGCTACACCGCCGGCAACCTGCTGCGACCCATGCCGCTCGGTGCCCGGGTCGACAGCGGCCGGAGTACGGCGTACCCCGCCTCGCGTGGTGCCCGATGAGTCCGCTGCTGACGCCGTCGCCGCCCGGCTCGCCGACGCCGCAGCCGGCCACCCGGCGGGTCGAGGTGCCGGCCCCGCCGAGCTGGCGGGTCCGGGCCGGCACGCCCTCGGACACCGGGTGGACGATCACCAGCCTGTGCTGGGACCGATCGGTGGTGCCGGCGACGCAGAGCCCGGACCGGCCGCCGATCGTGCTGGTGCACGGGCTCGGAGTCGCCGCCGGACTCTGCGTACCGGTGGCGGGCCGACTCGCCGCCACCGGCACCGTCCTGGCCCCGGACCTGCCCGGCTGCGGCCGCAGCAGCAAGCCGGAGCCGGTGCCGGGCGTCGCCGAACTCGGCACCGCCGTGGCCAGTTGGCTGCCCGCCGTGGTCACCGCCCCGGCCGTACTGGTCGGTGTGTCGCTCGGGTGCCAGGTGGTGCTGGAGGCGGCCGTCCAGGCCCCCGACTGGGTGTCGGCGGTGGTGCTGGCCAGCCCTACTGTGGATCGGGGTCGACGCGCGTGGCGCAGCCAGCTGTGGCGCTGGCAGGTCGAGCAGACCACCCAGTCCGGCCGGCTCAAACGGATCCAGCTGACCGACTACCGCCGGGCGGGCGTGGGGCGGGTACTGCGGACCTTCTCGGCGGCGCTGGCCGACCGGCCCGAGGACAGGATCCGCCGGGTCGGCGCGCCGGTGCTGGTGTGCCGGGGCAGCCGCGACCCGCTGGTGTCCGACCGGTGGGTGGCCGACCTGCGCCGGCAGGCTCCCGACGGCCGGCTGCGCCGGCTGCCCGGCGTGGTGCACGCGATGAGCCACGACAACCCGCTCGAGTTCGCCCGGGTGATCCACGGCTTCCTCGACGAGCTCGCGACGACCGGTGGAGGTGTCGACGGTGCCCGCGCCCACGTTCCTGGCTAGCTTCGACTCGGCCTCGGCGATGCTGCTGGCCACCGCCGCGTACCTACGGGGTGAGTCCTTTCCCGCGCTGGGGCGGTCGACACTGTTGAAGCCGCTGGTGAAGGCGACCGACCTGCTGCCGGGCCGGACCAGGGAGAAGGCGTTCATCGTCGGCGGGCTGACCGAGGCGGTACGGGCCGCGAAAATGGGCCGCATCGACGTGGCGGAGGTTTCCCGGTGGGTGACGCGGGAGTACCCGCAGCGCCGCTATCCGGCGGTGGCGGTCGGTTCGTCCAGCGGCGCGCTGGTGCACCTGTGGGCGGCGTTGGGGGTGCCGTGGCTGCCGCAGACCTTCTTCATCCCGGTCGCCCAGCGGGTGCATCCGGACGATCCGACGACCGCGTTGCGTAAAGGCCTGAAGCCGGGTCGGGCGCTGCTCGACGCCAACCCGGACATCCAGCTGCACCACATGCACGACGCCAACCAGGACCGGCTGATGGTGCGGGCGCTGACCTACTTCCGGTTCAAGCGGCGCACCCTGGGCGCGGAGTACGAGGCGTTCCTCCGGGATCGGCTGGCGCCCGGCGGGACGATCATCATCGCCGACTGCCGCAAGCGGTGGCGGACCACCGCCGTCGGTGAGCGGCAGGTGTTCCAGCACGGTGCGGTCGGCGGTGCCACCCAGAACGAGTTCCACCGGGGTGGCCCCCGGGTGGCGGCGTACCTGCACCGCTACGACTCCCCGGTACGCCAATGGGTCGGCCCGGAACCGGACAGCGTCAGCCCGGAGGCGGAGTGGGGCTTCGCCCCGGAACTGGCCGAAGACATCGACCGGTTCGCCGCCGAGAACGGCTACCAGGTCCGACGGATCGTGTTCGACCGGCCGTCGGCGCCGTCGCCGATGGTCGCCGACCTCTATCAGTGGTGGTACCGGCAGCGGCGCATCCCGGCGCGCCGGCTGCTGATCGAATCGTTCATCGTGCTCGACCCGTGGTGGACGTTGCGGACCGGCTCGGTGCCCTACTGGATGACGTTCACCATGGACCCGAGCCTGCATGACGTCGAACGCTACCTCGACGAGCGGGAACCGTACGCCGACATCCATTTGGCGCTGTTCCAGAACGGTGTCCCGGACGCGGTGGGCTGGCCGCCGCCCGAGCGGTGGCAGGCGGTGCTCGACCGGGCCACCCGCAGCGGGCGCTACCTTGGCCGGAACCTGGCGGACTTCCCCTGTGAGATGTCGCTGTACGCGCGTTACGACGAGGCGTTGCGGGCGATCCCGGCTCGGTATCCGATGCCGGGTCAGCTGACCCTGGCCCAGTTCGACGACTTCTGGCGACAGTCCGCCGGGTACCCGGGCGTCAGCTGGGAGTCCTTGACACCGGCAGGATGAGGCCTGGCCCGCACCGGCCCGGCCCGGACCGCTCAGTTCTGCAGGAAGCCCTGGGCGACCCGGGCCTCGGCCAGCAACCGCGAGCAGGCGGCCGGATCGGACTCGGTGATGGTGGGCACCTCGTCCTCGCCGCTGAGGCTGCGCAGATAGGCGAGTTCGGCGGGCCCGATGTGCCGGACCTTGCCGCTGTCGTGCACGACGTAGATCGGGTTCGGGGTCTGGATGGTGCACTGCACGAGGTACATGACGGTGTCTCCCGGGTCGTCGAGGTCGTCGATAATCCATCGTGGTCGGGGTGGTGCCGGCGGTCGGATCGCGGTGACGATCTGCGCCGCCCGGGCGACGATCGTCGGCTTCTGAGCGACGATCGCCGGGCCGGGACACTGGCTGTGTCCCCAGTCGAAGCCGTTCTCGGCACCCATGCTGTGATGGCCGAGACCGCGTTCGCGCGGGCTGTTCGCGTTGCGCACCGGCACGCCGTGTTCGAGGTGTGATCGGGCCAGCAGTTGGGCGTTCGCCTCCAGTTGCGGTGCGGTGAGCCGGTCCGGCAGGAACCCCTCGTTCTCGATACTGAGCCAGGTGCGGTTGCCGGCCCGCTGTGTCCACGCCCGGATCTCGGTGTCGACCATCTGCGCGATGCGTCCGTCCTTGGCCACGACGAAGTGCGACGACACCCGCGACGCGGGGTTACGCTGCCAGGCGATGGTGCCCTCGAAGTACCCGGCGGCGATGTGCACCACGATGCCGTGGTGGGCGTCAAGGCGGTCCTCCGGCTCGTTCAACGCACCGGTGCCGTTGCCGCTGTTCACGGTGGGACCCCGCCAGGTAGCGAGATCGGTCCAGATTCCCATGTGGTGGTGCCTCCTTTCCCAGCCGGCGGATGGGTAGATGGATCGATCCTGGTCGGGGCCGCCGGCTGTTCGGGTCCGGCCGGACCCGGCCGGCGGGCCGGCCCGACCAGGTGTGATCGACCGGTATCGGGCCGATCGGCGGTCAGCGTCGGAGGGATGTGGGACCGTGGACCGGCTCGGCCGCCGCCTGCCGGGTGGCCCCGCTCACCGAGGTGGTTCCGCTCACCAGTGCGGGCGCCGCCGCGCCACCAGGTCCACTGTGTGCACCGACTGGCCGGGCCGGTGACTCACCTCGACTGGCACGTCCGGCGACAGCTCGACCCCGGTCCTCCCGGTGTCGTCAGTCTTGGTGACCGACGTCCTCCCGACGGTGCCATGTATCGAGAATAGCGTGACCGACAAGCTTCTGACCAGGGCAAATAACTCTGAGTATTGGTCACAGTGCGACTGGCAGCCAGACCACCGACGGCCGCTGCGGATCGTGGAAGATCCACCGTTGGCTGCTCCGTAGCCGGGCGGCGGTACCCAGCGGCTCGCCGGAGCCCGGGTTCCTCGCCCACCGCGGATGCGCGCCACCGCTGACCTGCACCCGTAACCGTTCCCCCGCCGACAGCCGGCAGGCAGTCGGCCAGAGGGTCACCGGCACCCGGACCGCCTCGCCGTCCGTCGCACCATCCACGCGGGACAGTCCATCGCAGATGTTCCAGGACCTGCCGCGCCGGTCGACCCGGCACAGCCGCACGAACACGTCGAAGTACGCGACGCTGCAGCGGACGTACACCTCGGCCGTCACCGGGCCGATCAGCTCCACCGGCCGGTCCAGTGGCCCGCTCGTGTAGGTCAGCACATCCGGGCGGGCCTCCAACTGCCGATTGTCGCGCACCCCGGCGTGCTGGGCGATCAGCATCGGCCCGCCCACCGCCGGCGTCGGTGCCGCCGGGTCGTAGCGGTGCCGGTCCGGCGCCGACCGGGGCGGTACCGCCCGGTCCAACCGAGCGCCGGGCCACAGGTACCACCCGGTGGTCGTCACCGGCGGCGGCCAGTCGGCGAGGTCACGCCAGCCGGCCCCGGCGACGTGCACCCGTACCGGCCGGTGCCCGGACGGCCCACCGCTGCCCCGCGTCGGCGCCCCGGACGCGCCGGGTCCGCCGGACCCGCCGGGCCCCGCGCCGAAACGGGCCGCGAAGAACGCCGCCGCCTCCCGGTACGCCGTGACGAACAGCCCGGGGCTGCCGTGCGTCCACGGCCCGACGGTGAGTCGGGGCCGCCGGCCCGCCGCCCGCAACGCCGCGTAGTCGGCCAGCTGAGCCGGCAGGAAGATGTCATGCCAACCGGTCACCATCGACACCGGGGCCCGGACCTGAGCGACCTCCCGGTGGAAGGTACGGGGCAACCAGTAGGGTGCCGCCGGACGGTGCTGGGTGAGCCACTCCTGGAAGAACGGCACGGTGGCGCCGGTCGCGACCCGGTCGGCCTCGGCCAGTGGCAGGTGCGCCAGGCCGGCGGTCAGCCGGGGCAGGCCACGACGTAGCTCACGCTGGCGGGTCAGCCACGGCACCTGCTGGGCCGACATCAGCTCCGCCCAGGTCAGCACCGTGTCCAGCGAAAACCCCCCGCCGGCGTACGTGGAGTCGCGGGTCTGCGCGGCGGTGACCACCGCGACCATCGCCCGCAGGTCGTCGCCGGCGTGGGCGGCCGTGGCCCACTGCCCGAAGCCCTGATATGAGATGCCGAAGGTGCCGAGCCGCCCGTCGTACCAGGGTTGCCGGCGCAGCCACTCCAGCGTGTCCAGCCCATCGGCCCGCTCGTGCAGCAGCGGCTCGAAGTCGCCGTCGGATCCGAACGTGCCCCGGCAGGACTGGACGACGCAGTGCCAGCCACGGCGGGCGAACAGCAGACCGAGCAGCCGGACCGGACCGCCCCGACCGTACGGGGTCCGGATCAGCACGGTCGGCGCGGTGCCCGCGCCCACCGGCCGATAGTGGTCGGTCCGCAGCCGCAGCCCGTCGCGGGTCCGCACGGCGAGGTCGCGCCGGATCCGGACCCGCCACGGACCCCCGGCGCCGAGCCGCCGCAGGACTGGGACCCCCAACCACCGCAGGCCTGGAGCCCCGAACCGCCGGTCGGGCCGGCCGCCGGGTACGCCGTCAGCGCCCACGGCCGCCGTCCCGGGCGGCGGCGCGCACCTCGTCGCGGTGCGCCCGGGTGGACTCGCCCATCGCGACCAGGAACCGGCGGACCGTCTCCAACTCGTCGTCGGTGAAGTCGGCCATCACGGCGTCGGTACGCCGGCCCAGCGGGGCGAAGAACTCACGGGCCAGGGCGGCGCCCTCGGCCGCGTACCGCAGCCGGACCTTGCGCCGGTCGTCCGGGTCCCGGTCGCGGTACAGGTGTCCGGCCCGCTCCAGCCGGTCCACCAGTGCGGTGACCGAGCCGGACGTCAGGTTGAGGTGTGCGCCCAGGCCGCCCGGGGTGATCGGAACCCCGGTCTGCTCGGCGTCCATCACCGCGATCAGCGCCTGCAGGTCGGTGGCGTGCAGGTCGTGCAGTGCGGCGAAGGCGTGACCGACGTGGCCGGCGTCGACGGTGTAGCTGCGCAGCTGGCGGATGATCTCCGCCACCACCGCTGACCGACCGCTCGGCCGGGTCCCCCATACACCGGCGCCCACCGTGTGCCCTCCGATCCGTGCCCTGACATGACCCTATCCCAGCCTGGCTATAGTCTTGATGAACGAGATACTGGATAGTCGTGAGATTCTGCCCCCGCCCAACCGGCGACGAACGAGGTGCACACATGCCCACACCGCTCGGCACCCGGCTGACCGCGATCATCTGCGGCCGGTGGACCGCCTGGCTGGTCCTGCTCGCCGCGGCGTCCTTCTCCGCCCTGGTCATCGGCTTCGCTGGCGACCCCCGCACCGGCGACGACCCCACCGGGGCGCTGCCCGAGGCCGCCGAGTCCGTCCAGGTCGCCGAACTGCGCCGGCAACTACCCGGCGGGCAGCTCAACCCGGCCCTCGTCGTCTACTCCCGCGACGGCGTCCCGCTGACCGCCGCCGACGACGCCGCGATCACCGCCGACCGCGCGGCCTTCGCCCGCGACGCCGTCGGCGACGTCGGTCCACCGGTGTACGCCCCGGACCGCACCGCCGCCCTGGTCGCCGTCCCACTACCCGCCGAGATCGACATCGAACGCCTCGGCGAGATCGTCGACCGGCTCCGCACCGAAGCCCGGGACGGACTGCCCGCCGGCGCCACCGCCGAACTCACCGGCGGCGCCGGCTTCACCGCCGACGTCGCCGCCGCCTTCGACGGCGCCAACGTCACCCTGCTCGCCGCCACCGTCGCCGTCGTCGCCGCCCTGCTGCTGATCACCTACCGCAGCCCCTGGCTCTGGCTGGTGCCGCTCGCCGTGGTCGGCACCGCCGACGTCGTCAGCAACGGACTCATCGCCATCGTCAGCCGCGCCGTCGACCTGCGGATCGACCCCTCCACCACCGGCATCGTCGACGTGCTCGTCTTCGGCGCCGGCACCAACTACGCCCTGCTGCTGATCGCCCGCTACCGCGAGGAACTGCGCCGCGAAGCCGACCGCCGCCGAGCCCTGCGCCGGGCGCTGGGCTCCGCCGGGCCGGCGATCACCGCCAGCGCCCTGACCGTCGTGCTCAGCCTGCTCACCCTGCTCGCCGCCGTACTCGCCAACGACCGGGCGATCGGCGTCGCCGGCGCCGTCGGCATCACCACCGCCATGCTGTACGGCCTGATCGTGCTGCCCGCCGCCCTGTCCGTCTGCGGACGTGGCCTGTTCTGGCCGTTCGTCCCCCGCCCAGGACAGCCCGACCCCACCCGCAGCGGCATCTGGGCCCGGGCCGGCGCGCTGGTCAGCCGCCGGCCGCGCACCGTGCTCGCCGGATCCCTGCTACTGCTCGCCGTGCTGGCCACCGGCCTGCTCGACGCCCGGATCGGGCTGAGCAAGACCGAACAGTTCCGGGTCAGCGCCGAATCCATCGACGGGCTGGCCACCCTGTCCCGGTCCTTCCCACCCGGCGCCGCCGACCCGGTGATCGTCGTCGCCGACGCCGCCCGGGCCCCGGCGGTGCTCGCCGCCGTCGAAACGGTCGACGGAGTCGCCAGCGCCCGACCCGCTGGCGGCACCGACGACCTCGCCGTCGTCGAGGTGGTGCTACGCGCCGAACCGGACAGCGCGGAAAGCTACCGCGTCATCCGGGACCTGCGGGCCACGCTCGGCTCCGTGCCGGAGGCCGACGCCCTCGTCGGCGGCTCGGTGGCCGAGAACCTGGACACCCGCGACGCCGCCCTGCGTGACCTGCGGGTCGTCGTCCCACTCGTGCTGGTGATGGTGCTGGCGGTGCTGATCGTGCTGCTGCGCTCCATCGTCGCGCCACTGATCCTGGTCGGTACGGTCGTCGCCACCTTCTTCGCCGCCCTCGGCGCGGCCACCACCCTGTTCACCCAGGTGCTCGGCTACCCGGCGCTGGACACCAGCGTGCCGCTGCTGGCGTTCCTGTTCCTGGTCGCCCTCGGCGTCGACTACAACATCTTCCTGACCACCCGGGCCCGGGAGGAGGCGGCGGTCGACGGCACCCGGCAGGGCATGCGGACCGCGCTCGCCGTCACCGGCGGGGTGATCACCAGCGCCGGCGTCCTGCTCGCCGCGGTCTTCACCGTCCTCGGCGTGCTGCCGCTGGTCACCCTGACCGAGATCGGGGTGATCGTCGGGTTCGGCGTACTGCTCGACACGTTGCTGGTCCGGACCCTGCTGGTGCCGGCGATCGCGATGGTCCTCGGCCGGCGGTTCTGGTGGCCCAGCGCGCTCGCCCGCCGCCGCGTCCCGGAGCCGGCACCGGTGCCGGTCGGGGCCGACCCGATGCCGGGCCGGCACGCCGATGCCGGAGGATAGGAGCATGCAGACCCGCTCCGATCTCCGCAACGTGGCCATCATCGCGCATGTCGACCACGGCAAGACCACGCTGGTGGACGCGATGCTGCGCCAAGGCGGCCAGCTGCACACCCGCGCCGAACTGCCCGACCGGGCGCTGGACTCCATGGACCTGGAGCGCGAAAAGGGCATCACCATCCTGGCCAAGAACACCGCGATCAGCTACCTGCCCGACCAGGGCGACCCGGTCGTCATCAACATCATCGACACTCCGGGGCACGCCGACTTCGGCGGCGAGGTGGAACGCGGCCTCACCATGGTCGACGGCGTGGTGCTGCTGGTCGACGCCAGCGAGGGGCCACTGCCGCAGACCCGGTTCGTGCTGCGCAAGGCGCTGCAGGCCCGGCTGCCGATCATCCTGGTGATCAACAAGGTGGACCGGCCGGACGCGCGGATCAAAGAGGTCGTCGACGACACGTACGAACTCTTCCTCGACCTCGACGCTGACGAGACCCAGATCGACTTCCCGATCGTGTACGCCTGCGCCCGCGACGGTGTCGCCTCGCTCACCCAGCCGGCCGGCGGTGCGGTGCCGGACGACAGCGACAATCTGGAACCGCTGTTCCGGACCCTGCTGGAGACGATCCCGGCGCCGGCCTTCGACCCGGACGCACCGCTGCAGGCGCACGTGACGAACCTCGACGCGTCGCCGTTCCTGGGCCGGCTGGCGCTGTGCCGGGTCCGGCAGGGCACCATCCGCAAGGGCCAGACCGTCGCCTGGTGCCGCACCGACGGCAGCCTGCAGAAGGTCCGCATCTCCGAGCTTCTGATGACCGAAGGCCTGGAACGCAAGCCCGCCGAGGCCGCCGGCCCGGGCGACATCATGGCGGTGGCCGGCATCCCGGACATCATGATCGGCGAGACCCTGGCCGACGCGGACGACCCGCGCCCGCTGCCGTTGATCACCGTCGACGAGCCGGCGATCTCGATGACCCTGGGCACCAACACCTCACCGTTGGCCGGCAAGGTCAAGGGGTCGAAGGTGACCGCCCGGCTGGTCAAGGACCGGCTGGACCGGGAACTGATTGGCAACGTGTCGCTGCGGGTGCTGCCCACCGAGCGCCCGGACGCCTGGGAGGTGCAGGGCCGCGGCGAGCTGGCGCTGGCCATCCTGGTCGAGCAGATGCGCCGCGAGCAGTACGAGCTGACCGTCGGCAAACCACAGGTGGTCACCCGGGAGATCGACGGACGGGTCTGCGAGCCGGTGGAGCGGCTGACCATCGACGCCCCCGACGAGTACCTGGGCGCGATCACCCAGCTGCTGGCCACCCGCAAGGGCCGGATGGAGCAGCTGGTCAACCACGGCACCGGCTGGATCCGGATGGAGTGGCTGGTCCCGGCCCGCGCGCTGATCGGATTCCGGACCGAGTTCCTCACCGAGACCCGCGGTACCGGCATCCTGCACCACGTCTTCGAGTCCTACGAGCCGTGGTTCGGCGAGCTGCGGACCCGGCCCACCGGGTCGCTGGTCGCCGACCGCACCGGCGTGGCGACCAGCTTCGCCATGTTCAACCTGCAGGAACGCGGCTCGCTGTTCGTCGAACCGGGCACCCCGGTGTACGAGGGCATGCTGGTCGGCGAGAACTCCCGCGCCGACGACATGGACGTCAACATCACCAAAGAGAAGAAGTTGACCAACATGCGCTCGTCGACCGCCGACGAGTTGGAGCGGCTGGTGCCGCCCCGCAAGCTCTCCCTGGAGCAGGCGCTGGAGTTCTGCCGCGAGGACGAGTGCGTCGAGGTCACCCCCGAGGCGGTACGGCTGCGCAAGGTGGTCCTCGACCAGACCGCCCGGGCTCGGGCGGCGTCCCGCCGCAAGCACCAGAACTGAACCCGCCGCCGATGGGAGGCCCCGCTTGTGGGCTCCCACCGGCGGCGCCGGTCACTTGACGATCTCGGCGAGCTCCCGCTTACGGTCCCGGGACGACTTGACCAGGCTGGCCACCGTGGTGACCAGCAGGGTCACGAAGATGACGGTCAGCGACAGCCAGATCGGGATGTGCGGTGCCCAGCCGACCGGATCGCCACCGTTGACGAAGAACAGGGTGTTGTCGGCCAACGCCTCCAGCACCAGCTTCACCCCGATGAAGCCCAGCACCACCGCCAGGCCGAAGCTGAGGTAGACCAGCCGGTCGAGCAGGCCGCCGAGCAGGAAGTAGAGCTGCCGCAGCCCCATCAACGCGAAAACGTTGGCGGTGAAGACCAGGTACGGCTCCTGGGTGATGCCGAAGATCGCCGGGATCGAGTCCAGCGCGAAGATCAGGTCGGTGACGCCGATCGCGATCATGACGATCAGCATCGGCGTGAACATCCGCCGGCCGGCCTCGGTCACCGTGGTCAGCCGACCACCGTCGTAGGCGCCGGAGACCGGCAGCACCCGCCGGCTCCACCGGACCAGCGCGTTCTCAGAGAACTCGTCGGTCGCCTCGGGCTGGCGTAGCTGACCGATCGCCGTGTAGATGAGGAAGGCGCCGAAAATGTAGAACACCCAGGAGAACTGGGAGATCAGCACGGCGCCCGCCGCGATGAACCCGCCGCGCAGCACCAGCGCCAGCACGACGCCGACCAGCAGCACCTTCTGCTGGTACTTCCGGGGCACCACGAACCGGCCCATGATGATCACGAACACGAAGAGGTTGTCGACGGAGAGGCTCTTCTCCGTGACGTAGCCGGCGAAGAACTCGCCCGCGTACCGCCCGCCGGACGTGGCCCACACGCCGAGGCCGAAGAGCACCGCGAGCACGACGTAGAAGACGGTCCAGCCGGCTGACTCGCGCATGCTCGGTTCATGCGGCCGCCGGACGATGATCAACAGGTCGGCGATCAGCACCGCGGTCAGTACGACCAGGCTGACCAGCCAAACCCAGGCTGGGATGTTCACTCGGACCTCCGGCAGACACAGGGCACCGCCGACCGGAACCGGGACAGGACCGCCCCGGCCTTCGTGGAGATGCGCACAGCAGTGACTGACGGAGGTCTCTTCCGCCATCGTCCACCGAACTGTCTGCCTCGGGGACGACGACCGCAGGTGCCGGGTCGGTCCAATATGCGGGCCAACCGTGCTGACGACACCAACGCGAGGGAATACTCCCCTCCTCTTGCGTCATTGTTGCGCAACCACCGGGCAAACGACACACCGGGGCGGGTCACCGGTGACGACAAGCACAACTTCCAGGCGCGTCCTAGGAGGCTAGATAGTCGTCGGGAGCCGCCGGTACGCCGCCCGACGTCGGCCCGCAGCCGGCCCCCTGGGCCGGTCCGGGCGCGGCCGTGTGGCAGGCTTCCGCCATGGTGCTTGAGATCGCGCTGGTCGATGTCCAGCCCGGCCGGGAAGCCGACTTCGCCGCAGCGTACGCCGCCGGCCGCCACCTGCTCGCCACCACCGACGGCTGCCGGTCGGTGCGGATGACCCGGGGGGTGGAGAGCCCCAGCCGGTTCGTGCTGCTGGTCGAATGGGACTCCGTCGACGCACACCAGCAGAACTTCCGCGCCACCGACCGGTACCTGCGGTGGCGGGAACTGATCGGTCCGTACTTCGCCGCGCCGCCGGTGGTCGAACACTTCGTCGACCTGCCGACGTGACCCGGACCCTGCCGGTGTCCGGCCGGTTCGGACCGAGCCGGAGCCCACGGTGCGGGTAGAGATCGTGACCGCCGGCAGTCGGGGCGACGTCGCACCGTACACCGGGCTGGGACAGGCCCTGCGCACCGCCGGCCACCGGGTCACCGTGACCACCCACGGCACCTTCGAAGCCCTGGTGACCGGCAGTGGTCTCGCCTTCCGTCCGCTGCCCGGTGACCCGTACGCCGCCCAACGCACCCCCGGCGGGCGGCGGCTGCACCGGCTCGGCGGCGGGCTGCGCGGCACCGCCGAGTTCGTCCGGCAGGGCCGGCGCTACCTCGACGATCTCGCAACCGGCCTGGTCGACGTCGGCACCGACGCCGACGTACTGCTGCTGGCCACCACGACCGCGCCGCTGGGCTACTCGGTGGCGCAGCGATACGGGATCCCGAGCATCGGGGTCTTTCTGCAACCGGTCGCACCGACCGGCGACTTCCCGCCGGTGCTGCTCGGCGACCGGTCCTTCGGGCCGGTCGGCAACCGGGCGCTGGGGCGCGGCGCCGAGGCGGCCAGCGCCCGGGCGTACGACCACTCCTCCCGGCGGCTACGCCACCGGCTCGGTCTGCCGCCGGTCCCGCTGGCCGCCCTGCTGCGGCAGGCCAGGCGCTCAGGCTGGCCGGTGCTGCACGGGTTCAGCCCCAGCGTGCTGCCCCGACCGGCCGACTGGCGCCCCGGGCTGGAGGTCATCGGCTACTGGTGGCCGGCCACCGACCCGCACTGGACTCCCCCGCCGGACCTGACCGGATTCCTCAACGCCGGACCGCCGCCGGTGCTGATCACCTTCGGCAGCATGGCGGTGCTCGACGCGTCACTGCCGACGCTGATCGGTACGGCGCTGCGCCGGGCCGGCGTACGCGCGATCGTGCAGGCCGGTTGGGGCGGGCTGCGGGTCGGCGACGAAGGCGTCCTCGCGGTCGGCGACGTACCGCACGACTGGCTGCTGCCCCGGGTGGCGGCGGTGGTCCACCACGCGGGAGCCGGCACCACCGCCGCCGGGCTGCGGGCCGGGGTGCCGGCGGTGACCGTGCCGCTCATCGCCGACCAGCCATTCTGGGCCGCCCGACTGGCGCGGCTCGGGGTCGCCGCCGAACCGCTGCCGGCCCGGCGGCTCACCGCCGACCGACTGGCGCACGCCATCCGCGCGGTGCTCGACCGCCCGACGTACGCCGAACGGGCCCGGCACCTCGCGGCCCGGATCGCCGCCGAGGACGGGCACGCCGCCGTGCTGCGCGCCGTCGACCGGGTCATCCGCCGCTGACCGGATCCGCAGCGGCGGCCGGACCGGCCGCCGCTGCGACCTCCGACGCCGTATCGGGGAAGGCGTGCGGGATGCGTTCCAGGACGCCGCCGGCGAAGACGTCGTACAGCGGCAGTTCCCGCAGATGCACGTAGCCGATGTGGCAGTCGCACGAGACCAGTGGGCAGGGGCGCGGGCGCAGTGCGGCCCGGTAGGAGCCGTCGTAGAGGTTGCCCAGCGGTTCGGCGACGAAGTGGCACCGGCGTACCGTGCCGGACCCGTCGACCGAGACCACCGACTCCCCGGTGCGGCACGACCGCCCGGCCGACGGATGCGGGTGCACGCTGTAGTCGAACAGCGGGTCGAGCTCGGTCCACGCCCCCTGCTGGGCGGCGTCGTAGCGGTGCCCGTCGGCGGCGTTGACCCACAAATAGACCTCGGCCGGCAGCGCGGCCCGCAGCGACCGGGCGGCCGCCAGGTGCTCGGGCAGGCCGACAACCCCCACCGAGAACCGTACCCCGACGGTACGCAGCGTGCCGCAGCGGCGCAGGAAGACCTCCCGGTCGACCTGCCCCGGGTGGTACGTGGCCCAGAACGCCAGCCGACGACGCTGGTCGGTGTCGGCGTCGGCCAGAAAGTCGAGCCGGGCGGCCAGGTTGGTCTGGATCGCCACCCGGCCCACCTGCGGCAGCCCGGCCAGCCGCAGCAGCGCCCGCCGGTACCAGGACCTGGTCAGCGCCTCGCCCCACGGGGTGAACAGCACCGAGATCCGGTCACCGTGCGGATTACGCACGGCCCAGTCGACGAACCGGTCAAGCGCCACCCGGTCGGTGCGCAGCGCCGCCGGGTCGTCGCGGCGCTTGGCGAACGGGCAGTACGGGCAGTCGTAGTTGCAGCTGGCCAGCGGACCCCGGTAGAGGATGCTCAGGTCCATCCGGCTCACCGGGCCGGTAGGCCGGCCATCGCCGCCCGGACCACGGTCGAGACCAGCCACGGGCCGATCGCGTCGCTTCGGGCCAGGCCGGCCGCGGTCAGCGCCAGCCGGTCCGCCGTGACCGCCAACCAGCCCCGATCGACCAGCGTCGCCAGTTGCGGGAAGTCGTCGACGATCCGGGTGGCGAACCGCGCCGCGTACGCCGCCTGGTCGCATCCGTCGGCGCGCAGCAGCGAGGTGATCAGCCAGCGCCGACGCTGTTCGTCGCGGTCCAGCCGGAAACCCACCTCGGCGACGTCGAAGTCGGACTCCGGCCGGCGCAGATAGTCGTCGATGATCGCCCGCACCTGCCCGACGGAGACCGCGTAGTCGAACGAGTAGTGCAGGTCGCTGGTGTAGGAGCGGGCACCGCAGCCCAGGCCGACCATCCCGTCCTCCTGGCAGGAGTATTCCGGGGCGTCGACGACCGGCAGCGACGCGCGGCGGAAGTGCCGCATCGACAGTTGCCGGTAGCCGGCGGCGAGCAGCCGGTCGACGCCGTGCCGGTACAGCACCTGCCGTTGGGCGTCCCACTGTGGATCAGGCAGGTCGGCCGGGGCGCGGCGGGCCAGGCCGGTCAGCGGGCGGACGTAGAGCGGGTAGAGGTAGATCTCCGCCGGCTCCCAGCGCAGCGCCGCGTCGAGCGACTGCGCCCAGGTGGCGTCGGTCTGGCCGGGGATGCCGTAGATCAGGTCGATGTTCAGCTCCGGAATCGGCTGGTCCCGGATGGCTGCCAGGGCACGCTCGACCTCGACGCGACGCTGCGGCCGGCCGGCGGCCCGCGCCTCGGCGTCGAGGAAGCTCTGCACACCGATGCTGATCCGGGTGGTGCCGCGGGCGGCGAGCACCGCCAGCCGGTCCGGCGTGGCGGTGGCCGGTGAGGTCTCCACCGCCGTCGGTACGCCCGCCGGCCGGAACCGGTCGATCAGGTCGAACATCGTCGACAGCTCGTCCGGGTCCAGGTAGGTGGGGGTGCCGCCGCCGACGGCGACCCGGGCGAACCGGGCGTCGTCGCCGAGCGCGGCGGCCACCCGGACCGCCTGGCGGCTCAGCTGGTCGAGGTAGGCGGCCACCTGCCCGGCCGGCGGGTTGGCCCGGGTGAACAGGTTGCAGAAGCCGCAGCGCATCTCGCAGAACGGCAGGTGCAGGTAGCAGAACAGGTCCGTGCGGCGCTGCCCGGACCAGACGTCGGCCAGCGCGGGGCGCGGCCGCAGCGGCCGGTACGCCGTCTTGTGCGGATACCCGTACAGATAGCCCTGGTACGGCGAGGCGTCCAGGGCCGCGACGGTCACGCCGGGTCCGGCGTCGCGGCGTCGGACCAGTCGCCGGGGGCGATCACGAAATCGGCGTACGGGACCGTCCACACCACTTCGTGGCCGACCCGGTGCCCGCTGTGCCCGTCCTCGCCGTACGCGGTGCCGTGGTCGGCGCAGATGATCGTCAGGCAGGGCCGGCCCCGGGAACTGGCCAGCGCGAACAGCCGGCCGATGTGCCGGTCGACGTACTCCAGTGCGGCGGCGTGGCTGTCCCGGTTGTCGCGTTCGGTACCCGGCAGGTAGTGCCGGTTCGGCTGGTGCATCGCGGCCACGTTGACGAACAGAAACAGCGGCTGGTCGGCGGGGACGGCCGGGACGACCTCGGCGATCCGATCCAGCTGGGCCTCGAAGCAGCCCGGCGCGGTCACCCCGAACGCCGACTCCCAGTGCGCCTCGGCGAACAGCCCCGGCAGGGTCGCACCCAACGGCGAGGACCGGTTGAAAAAGCCGACACCGCCCACACACACCGTGTGGTAGCCCTCCTTGCGCAGCGCGGTGACCAGGTCGGGTGCGTCGAAGACCCAGGTGTGCTCGTCGGTGGTGGCGCTGCCGGGGAACGCCGCGGCGAACATCCGGGGATGACGGCCCGGCTCGGCCGGAGTGGGCAGGAAGCCGGTGAAGAACGCCTGATGTGCGGCGTACGTGAAGCTGGCCGGGCTGTGCCGGCGCTGCCACTGCCCGTCCGGCAGCGCGCGGGCCAACTGCGGTGTCCGACCGGCGGCGAGTAGCTCCGCCGCCACGTCGTAGCGCAACGTGTCGAGCGTGACGAACAGCAGGTCGTGGCTGCCGATCAGGTCCTTCATGCCGACCTCCCCATCGCGGCCCTGGTCCGCCAGGCGGCGAATCGGCCGGTACGTATGGCATGCAGTTGGGCAGCGTAGCTGTCCCGCCCGGCGGCGTCGCACACCCCGGGGAGCAGATCCCCGAAGGCGTTCACCTCCGCCACGGCGTGCCGCCGCCAGTCACTGCCGATCATCAGGTCCACTCCGACGTGCAGGCTGCCGGTGAAGCAGCGCGCCGCGCGCACGCAGTCGGCCAGCGCCGCCGCCCACCGGCGCGGGCCGAACGCCGCCCGCACCGCCGCCGGGTCACCACGCCGGTTGCCCAGGTGCAGGTTGGTCAGCGGGCCGTCGCTGCTGCGCCCCACGACGTGGCCCGGCTCACCGGCGATCACCAGCACCCGCACGTCGACGACCCGGCCAAGCAGGCCGGCCTTCGGGAACCAGCGCTGCACCAGCAACCCGTCCGGCGCCAACCGGTCCACGATAGAGGCAACCTCCCGCTCGGTACGGTAGGTGCGCACCCGCAACGAGTTGAACAGCCGCCCGTCGCCGGCCAGCTCGACCGAGGTGACCGCCTGCACCCGCCGGCCGTGCACGTGCAGGGCGAGCACCCCGGACGCCGACGACCCGTGCACCGGCTTGACGAAGACCCGGGCCCAGCCGACGTCGGACAGAGCGGTACGCAGCTGCGCCCAGTCACCGGGCACGGTGTCCAGGATGGCCGGTTGCGCCACCCGGGCGGCGGCCAGCCGCCGATGCCCGGCACGTTTGTCGAACAGTACGGCGATGTCGGCCGGGTCGTTGAGCAGGGTCGCGCCGGCCCGCCGGGCGGCGGCGGTGAGCCGGCCCAGGGCGGTACGCAGTCCGGCGTACCAGGCGGCGCCGCCGCTGATCTCGCCGTGGTCGAGTGGCCGGCCGGCGCCGCGCAGCAGCCGGTCCACCTCGGAGTCCTCGCCCGGCGAGTCGATCCGTACCGTCGCCCCGCCGGGCAGGGCGACCTCCTCCCCGGCGGCGAGTTCCCGCCAGGGCAGCACCCGAACCCGCAGGCCAGCGGCGTGCGCGGCGGTGCGGAACGCCCCGACCCGCCGGTTGCCCGGGTTGCCGACCACGACCAGCGGCGTGGTGTGGCTCATCGGGTGAGGTTAACAACCGGTCATTCGCCGACCGAGACGTACCGCCCCCGGTGCGGGTCGACCTGCTGCTGGTCGCTCAGGTCGACGTCGACGCCGGGCAGCGCGGCCGGCAACCGGACCATCATCGCGTCGGACAGGTAGTGCCGGTGCAGGTCGAGACGGCGCAGGTGGGTCAGCGGCTGCCCGGCGAGCAGGGCGGTGGCCCCGTCGTCGCCGAGGGTGCCCAACGACAGGTCGATGGTTTCCAGGCGGGGCACCACCGCCGCGGCGGTCAGCGCGGCGGCGACCGCGTCGGCGATCTCGGCGTTGCGCAACCCGAGGGTACGCAGCGCGGGCAGCCGGGTGCCGTCGAGGATCGGCGCCAGGTCGTCCACTGAGGTGTCACCTTCGTAGTCGGGGGTGCCCAGCCACAGTTCCAGATGGGTGCAGGCCGGCAGGTCGCTGGCGGCCACGGCGCGGGTGAGGGCGGCCGGCAGCCCGCCGGACTCGATGGCGAACTCCCGCAGCCCGGTGTGCCGGACCGGCTGCAACAGCAGCGACATCGCACCGCGTACCCGCAGCACCTGCAGCGCCGGGTAGGCGGCCAGCAGCGGGGTGACGTCGGGTTGCAGGATCCAGGAGATCTCGCACTCGTCGAAGGTCATCTCGCCGAGAAAGACGGCCCGCAGGCTGGTCAGCCGGGGTGCGGCGTCGACCAGCAGCTCCAGCGGGAACGCGACGTCCCACGGTTCGCCCCAGTCGCCGGTCACCAGCGCCTCGACGCTCGCCGGGTCGACGGTGTCCAGCCAGGTGGCGAAGAGCTGGGCGAATTCGACCTCGTCCTCCTCCGACGCGCTGAGTCGCCAGGCGACCGGGGAGCCGGTGTGCTGCGCCGCCGTCTGCGGGTCGAAGTCGACCACCGGCAGTCCGGCGAAGTGGGTGATGTGCTCGTTGATGGTCATCGACGGTGCTCCGGGGAGGGCGTGGGGCTGCGGACCCGGCACGATAGCAACCCGGTGCGACGCCGCGCTGCCCGTCGCGCCCTACTGCGGCGACCGCAGTTCACTTGATTGCCCGGAGTCGGCCATTGCTGGAAGGGCGGCGGCGATGCAGTCGAGAACCCCCTGAAGTCCGTCTCGGAACTGGTCGTCGCGGCTCAGGTGTGGCTGACGCGCCTGCGTTACGATCTTGGTGAAGATCGGGTACTCGCCACTTTTCACCAGCTGGTCGACGTACGGGTGGCTCCGCGCCATCCACTCCGACTCACTGAGCCCGCTGCGGCGCAGCTCCTTGGCTGAGCCGATCTCCTCGCGGACGGTGCCCTCGATGTAGCCGCTCAGCATGGCTATGAGGCCGAGGTTCTCGTCGATGGGGATGACGTCATCGAGCACGCCCATCAGCCGTTCGATCAGGAACAGCTGGTTAGGGCCGAAGCTGGGCAGTGACCGCTGCACGGTGGCCATCCAGGGATGCCTCAGCCACATGGCCCGAAGCCCGTCGGCGTAGCGCGTCAGGTCCGTGCGCCAGTCGCCCGAAGGCATCCCCGCGACGTCGATCTCGCCCGTCACCTGGTCGGCCATGAGATCGACAAGATTGTCGCGACTCGGGACGTACCGGTAGAGGGACATCGCACCGGCGCCGATCTCGGCGGCGATCCGTCGCATGGTGGCGGCCTCCAGCCCTTCGGCGTCGGCGATCCGGATCGCCGCCTCGGTGATCTGCGCACGGCTGTAGCCCGGTTTCGGCCCGTAGGCCGGGCGCTCGGGTCGCATCAAGATGTTCACGTACTCGCCGTCGGTCACCGTATCCACCCTCTCGTTGCGTACATAGTACCCAGTCTTTTAGAGTGGCACCATGACCGCGTACAACGTACCCAGTAAGGCGACAGGGACGGATCCGATCGTTGTCGCCGACGGGCTGCGCAAGTCCTTCGGCACCGTCCCTGCGCTGCGAGGTCTGAACCTGAGCATTCCGAGGGGAACGGTGTGCGGCGTGCTAGGGCCCAACGGGGCAGGGAAGACGTCGTCCGCGAGGCCGGCAGGGTACGCGAGCGGATCGGGCTCGCAGGCCAGTACGCCGCCGTGGACGAGAAGCTCACCGGCCGTGGCAACCTGCGCATGTTCGGACGCCTCTACCGCCTGTCCCGCCGCGAGGCGCACCGGCGGGCCGACGAACTGCTCGACCGCTTCGACCTGACGCACGCCGCCGACCGCCCGGTCGCCGGCTACTCCGGTGGCATGCGCCGCCGGCTGGACCTGACCACCAGCATCATCCTGCGCCCCGAGGTGCTCTTCCTGGACGAACCGACCACCGGCCTGGACCCACATAGCCGCGTCGAGATCTGGGACAGCATCCGCGAGCTGGTGGCCGAAGGCACCACCGTGCTGCTCACCACGCAGTACCTGGACGAGGCCGATCAGCTGGCCGACGACATCGCCGTCATCGACCACGGACAGGTGATCGCCACCGGCACGCCGGACGAGCTGAAGGCCACAATCGGGGACCGCCTCGACGTCACCGTCGAAGACCCCGCCGCGTTACCTGCGGCGGCGACGGTTCTGACCATCCTGACCGGCGCCGAAACCACGACGGCCGGAGTCGACCGGCTCAGCGTCGCACTGCCCGCCACCGGCCTGCGCCTCGCCGACATCGTGCGCGAGCTCGACCACGCCGGAGTCGCCGCCGCCGACGTGAGCCTGCGCCGCCCCACCCTCGACGAGGTGTTCCTGCGCCTCACCGACCACACGGAGCCCGTCCGATGACCGCCACCAGCACACCACTGGGTCGCCTGGGCTGGACGCTCACCGACGGACTGACCCTGATCGGCCGCGAGCTCGCACGGCTACGGCAGGAGCCCGGCCAGATCATCGCGGCGCTGGTCTTCCCCGCCGTCATGGTGGTGCTGTTCGGCTACGTCTTCGGCAGCGCGATCCAGGTGCCGGGTAGCGGTGACTACCGCGAGTACCTCATGCCCGGCCTGTTCGCGATGGTGACCTTCTCCGCATGGCTGGGGGTCATGACGCGCACGGCCAGCGACGCCACCCGCGGCGTGATGGACCGATTCCGCTCCATGCCGATGGCACGCCTGGCAGTGCCGTTCGGACAGACCGGCGCCGACCTGCTGACCGGCCTGTTGATGCTGACCATCATGGTAGGTGCGGGACTGCTGGTGGGCTGGCAGCCCCACCGTGGCCTGATCCCCACGATTCAGGCGTTCCTGCTGATGATCGTGCTGCGGTACGCGCTGAGCTGGGTCGGCGTCTATGTGGGCCTGGCGGTCAAGAACGACCAGGCCGCCGACGCGATGGTGCCGCTTGGCCTGCCGTTCACGATGCTGTCGAACGCGTTCGTCCCGACCGACGGCATGCCGGGCTGGTTGCGCTTCCTGGCGGACTGGAACCCGGTGAGCGCGCTCACCGCCGCCTCCCGGGAGCTGTTCGGCAATCCGGGCGCCCCCTCGGGAAACGCGGCCTGGCCACTCGCGCATCCGGTGACCACCGTCCTGCTCTGGACGGCCGCCCTGCTGGTGACCTTCGTCCCGCTGTCGTTGCGCGCCTTCACGCGCCGAGGACGTTGAAGGCTCCTGGTTTCCTTATTCTTCTGACGCCAGGCGGGGCGGCTCGTCAGAGTGCGCCCAGCGGCGGTGCCAGCGGGCCGGCGGCCCGCTGCCGGAGCAGACGCCCGGCCTCGATCAGCAGGTCGACGAGGCTCACCGCGACGATGACGGCGACCCAGAACTTGGCTGTACGGTCGGCTTCCGGGCTCAGGTAGACCGGTCCGGCGAACAGCACCCAGGTCAGCACGGCGCAGATGGCCAGTCCGAGGAGCACTCCGGCGGTACGGGTGACCGGCCGCCACCGGCCGTGGATGGTGACCAGGAGGTGGTGCACCAGTGTGGCGATCAGCAGGGCGAGCACGAGTGGGCCACGGAGCTGGGCGAACTCACGGTCGAAGGTGAGGGCCTGCACGGCCTGCGGCGCGGCCCCGAGCTGATCCAGCAGCCAGGCCGCGTTGACCAGCACGACCGTACCGGCGACGTAGAAGGCGAAGGCGGCGATCCGGCCGGACCGGACGACGAAGCCGGCGGCCGACCTGCGCGGCCGCCAGGCGAAGCGGTCCGGCCACCGACGCCGCGCCCAGCCGGCGAGGCCGAACGCCACGACGAGGAACCCGGGCCACCAGAATGCCGGCAGCCCGTACGTCCAGTACCAGTCAACGACGTCGGTCGCGGCGGCCACGCCGAGCAGCCAGATCACCAGCACACCGGCGACGCTGAGCCGGACGAAGCGGCGGGTGTCGGCCGGGTCGACGGCGATCGGCGGCTGCCCGTACCGGGCCGCCACCTCGGCGGGGCGGCCGAAGGCCCGCAGCCGGGCCACCGGATCGTCGCTGTCGGCCAGTTCGTCGCGCAACAACGTCGTCAGTTCGAGAGCCACGTCCCTACGCTGTCGGCGGGGCAGCAACCGCGCCACGTCGGCGACGTACGCATCGATCAGTTCCTCGGTGGTCAGCATCTACCTGTCACCTTTCAGCAGCTGGCCCATGGCCTCGTTCATCCCATGCCACGAGTCCCTGAGCCGGTCGTACAGCTCTTCGCCGGCGGGGCTGCGGCGGTAGTAGCGGCGTGGCTGCCCTTCGGTACGCCACTGGCTGACCAGGACGCCCTGGCTCTCCAGCCGCCGCAGCAGCGGGTAGAGCGTCCCCTCCTCGATCGGCAGGCCGTTGTCGGACAGCGACTGGCGCAGCTCGTAGCCGTAGCGGAACTCGCCCAGCTGTGACAGCACCGCCAGGACGACCACGCCCCGGCGCAGCTCAAGCTCCAGCCTGTCGCCAACCATGTGCCACACAGTACTGTGCGCCACACAGCCCGTCCAGTGCGGGACCGGAGAGGATCGCCTGGGCCTCCGGAGGGTGACACCATTTTTGGGCGTGATCCCCCTGCGGGATCATGATCCCGCAGGGGGATCACGCCCAAACGGAGTTCGGGTTCCGGCCGTCCGCCGTCGATACGACGATTTCCGACGCGTCTCGCCGCGTAGCGTCAGCCGTACAGGCCGTGTACGAAGGAGCGCCAGGCTGCCTAACTGTGGCTGCTCGTACACCACCGCGACAGCTAGCTCCTCAACGGCCTAGTAAACCTGGACGCAGGTTGATCCAAAGCGATGTCGCTGATGGGTCGCAGGGTGCCGAAGCTGTTCGGTCAGCCGCGCAGGCCGTCCACGAAGGAGCGCCAAGCGGTGGCAGGGAAGGCCAACCGTGGACCGGTCGGGTCGGTGGAGTCGCGGACCGCGACCAGTCCGCCGGCCGGGGCGACCTCGACACAGTCGCCGTTGGCGTTGCTGCGGCTGCTCTTGCGCCAGCCCAGGTCGATTTGAGTCGGCTCCACGGCATACTCCCTTCCTGCAGATGATTTGCTCATCTCTCTGCCACCAGCTTAGCCAGCAGATCCCGACTTTCATCGACCGGCAGCGCCGCCTGCTGAAGCCAGCGGCCGATCCGGGCGTAGAGGATCGCGTCTTCGTCGTCGGTGAGGTAGATGTCGCTGGTCAGCGTCTCCAGCACCACGGTGCGGGGATCGGCCGGATCAGGAAACGAGTAGAGCGAGAAGCTCGTGTGCGGCACGAACGAATCGTGCACGACCGCGTCGAGCGGCAGCACCTGGATAGTGACGTTGTCCAGCGCGCTGAGCGCGGTCAGGTGGCGCAGTTGGCCACGCCGGGTCTCGGGCGGCACGCTGGCCCGCAGCAGTGCGCTCTCGTCGATGACCGCCTCGTAGTGCGGCGGGTGCTCGCGGCGCAGCACTTCCTGCCGAGCGGCGCGAGCCAGAGTGTCGGCGTTGACATCAAGGTCGCCGTAGACGTCGCGACCGGAGCGCACCCGCAGCCGGGCGTACTCCGGGGTCTGCAGCAGCCCAGGCACCAGCAGTTGCTGGTACTGAAAGATGGTGGCTGCGCTGGCTTCGAGTTCGGTGTAGCCGCGCTGGCGCTGACCCATCGCGCCGAGCGCCTTCCACCAGCCTCGGGTGGCGGCGGCGTCGCGGGCGATGATGACCAGCTTCTCCCGCTCGGCCGGCACGACGTGGTAGACGTCGAGCAGGTCCAGGATGTCGGCCAGGTCGGGTCGGCTCTGACCGAGCTCCAGCCGGGACAACTTCGACGTTGACGCCCAGCCGAGCTGGTCACAGACCTGCTCCAGGGTCATCGCGGCCGAGCGGCGGAGCCGACGCAGCTCGCCACCGAGCCGCTGCCGTCTGATCGTGGGACTTGCAGGCATCGCCACTTCCGACTCCCTCCGTTCGCGACTGAGGGTAAGCAGAGGTTAGCGAGATTTCAAGACTTGAATGTCCGCCAGTCACCGCCGAACATGGGATTCCCACAGTTTACAACTTGGAGGAACAGTGAAAGTAATTTCACCGCCCGCGCAGTTCGTGCTGATCGAGCCGGTCGACCCAGTGGACGGGGCACCGGAGTTTCCGGCCGTCGGCTGGGGTCTGGAGTACGCCGACGAGGCACTGGTCTACTTCCGGCACCCGCAGCGGGAGATCCGCGAGGTCGGCATCTTCCGCACCGTCGAGGACGCCTGGACGTTCTACCTGCAATGGGGTGAGCTGGAGCTGGTCCGCCCCGGCGAGCCGGGCTGGCCGGCATCGCCGCCGTCACCACCGACCGGCCAAGTCACAACCGACCGGCAAGGCGACGACGAGACAGGACTCGACGACACCTGGGGGCTGCTGTGGCGGGCCAGTCAGCGCCCCGGTGCCGAGCTGGCCCAGCTCTACCCCGGTGATCGGCTCAGCTGACGCCTGCGACGTCCATCGCCCGCAGCTCCTTCTTCAGCTCGGAGATCTCGTCGCGGATCCGGGCGGCCAGCTCGAACTGCAGCTCGCGGGCGGCGTTCAGCATCTGGTCGTTGAGCTCCTGGATCAGTTGGGCCAGGTCGGCGCGGGCCATGCCGGCGCTCGACGGGGTGGCGGTGCCCCGGCCCTTGCTGCGGGTCTCCGGCACCGGGCCCTTACCGCGTGACATCTGCCGGCCGGAGCCGCCGACCGACCGGCCGGCGAGCGCGCCGTCGGTGTCGTCGGCCTCCCGGTAGATGTCGTCGAGGATGTCGTGGATCTTCTTGCGCAGCGGCTCCGGGGAGATGCCGTTGGCCTCGTTGTACGCCACCTGCTTGGCCCGGCGGCGGTTGGTCTCGTCGATCGCGTCCGCCATCGACGGGGTCATCTTGTCGGCGTACATGTGGACCTCGCCGGAGACGTTACGGGCGGCCCGGCCGATGGTCTGGATCAACGACCGGCCGCTGCGCAGGAAGCCCTCCTTGTCGGCGTCGAGGATCGCGACGAGCGACACCTCGGGCAGGTCCAGGCCTTCGCGGAGCAGGTTGATGCCGACCAGTACGTCGTAGTCGCCCTTACGCAGCTCGCGCAGCAGCTCCACCCGGCGCAGCGTGTCGACCTCGGAGTGCAGGTAGCGGACCCGGATGCCGTGCTCCAGCAGGTAGTCGGTGAGGTCCTCGGCCATCTTCTTGGTCAGCGTGGTGACCAGCACCCGCTCGTCGCGGTCGGTGCGCAGCCGGATCTCGTGCATCAGGTCGTCGATCTGGCCCTTGGTCGGCTTGACCTTGACCTGCGGGTCGACCAGGCCGGTGGGGCGGATCACCTGCTCGACGAACTCGCCGGCCGCCTGCTCCAGCTCCCACGGCCCGGGGGTGGCGGACAGGAACACCATCTGGCCGACCCGTTCCAGGAACTCGTCGAAGCGCAGCGGCCGGTTGTCGGCGGCGCTGGGCAGCCGGAACCCGTGGTCGATCAGCATCCGCTTGCGGGAGGCGTCGCCCTCGAACATGCCGCCGATCTGAGGGATCGTCACGTGCGACTCGTCGACGACGGTGACGAAGTCGTCCGGGAAGTAGTCGAGCAGGGTGTGCGGCGGACTGCCGTAGTCGCGGCCGTCGATGTGCATCGAGTAGTTCTCGATGCCGGAACAGAAGCCGACCTGGCGCATCATCTCGATGTCGTACGTGGTGCGCATCCGCAGCCGCTGCGCCTCGAGGAGCTTGCCCTGCCGGTCCAGCTCGGCGAGCCGGTCGGTCAGCTCGGCCTCGATGTCGCGGATCGCCCGCTCCATCCGCGCCGGCCCGGCGGCGTAGTGGGTGGCCGGGAAGATCAGCAGCTGGTCGACCTCGCGCACCACGTCACCGGTCAACGGGTGCAGGTAGTAGAGCCGCTCGATCTCGTCACCGAAGAACTCGATCCGGACCGCCAGCTCCTCGTACGCCGGAATGATCTCCAGGGTGTCGCCGCGGACCCGGAACGTGCCCCGGCTGAACGACAGGTCGTTGCGGGCGTACTGGATGTCGACCAGGCGGCGCAGCAGCGAGTCACGGTCCTGCTCGGCGCCGGCGGTGACCTTGACCGCGCGTTCGAGGTACTCCTGTGGGGTGCCCAGGCCGTAGATCGCCGAGACGGTGGCGACCACGATCACGTCGCGGCGGGTCAGCAGCGACATGGTCGCCGAGTGCCGCAGCCGCTCCACCTCCTCGTTGATCGAGGAGTCCTTCTCGATGTAGGTGTCGGTCTGCGGGATGTACGCCTCGGGCTGGTAGTAGTCGTAGTAGGAGACGAAGTACTCCACCGCGTTGTGCGGCATCAGCTCGCGGAACTCCTTGGCCAGCTGGGCGCAGAGCGTCTTGTTGGGGGCCATCACCAGGGTGGGCCGCTGCAGCCGCTCGACGAGCCAGGCGGTGGTGGCGCTCTTGCCGGTGCCGGTCGCGCCGAGCAGCACCGAATGCCGGTCGCCGCGACGCACCCGACGCTCAAGCTCGTCGATGGCCGCCGGCTGGTCGCCGGCCGGCGAGTAGTCGCTGACGACCTGGAAGCGGCCGTCGAGTCGCGGGATGTCGAGCGCCATGACCCCAACCTACGCCGCAGGTCCGACAGAGTGCCGCCGGTCGCCGATCGGCATCGATATTGTCATTGTGTGGGTTGCCTCACCCGCGATACCGTTGCAGGGTAGGCCGCTCGCGGCGGCCGCGCGGACCACCGGCAGCGCCCATCGCGGCGCGCCACGGGTCCGGGTGTTCGGGTAGCTGCCCTGGCGCCAGCCGGTGAGCGCACCCGGAGTTGTCACGCCCCGCGTGACCCGGCCGCCGCGAGCGCCCCACCTCCCGCCTTCCACCTCCCAGCGGTTGATCCAATTCGCCGCATCGACGCGACACCCCGCAGCGCCGTCCGACGACACGCATCCGATCGTCATTCGCCGGTACGACGGCGCCGGGTACCGGCGACCTGTCACGGCTGCCAGCCGGTCTCCTCGATCCGCCGGAGCAGGCGCGGCCAGACCTGGTCGAACCACGGCTCCTTGGCTTCGGCGTACTCCCGGGTGGTCGGCGCGGTCGCCGCGATCCGCCGCTTGACAGCCAGGTAGCCGGCCCGCTCACCCGGATCGGCGCGCAGCAGGTCCCGGAACGCCAACGCGTAGCGCCAGCCCGGCGAGTCGGCGACCCGCACGTGCAGGTTGACCGGCCGGCCCGGGTCGGCGTTGCCGTGCAGCCGCTTCGGCCACCGCTCACCCGGCCGGCCGGTCGCCGGATCGGGGCGCGGGTTGTCCCACCAGTCGCCGGGAAACCGGGGGAACCCGGCGGCGGCGAGCGCGTCCGCGTAACCGTCGGCATCGTCCAGCGACTCGACGGTGAGCTGAATGTCGATGACGTCCTTGGCCGGCAGACCGGGCACCGAAGTGGAGCCGATGTGGTCGACCCGCCGGTCGGCGCCGACTGCCCGCCGTACCCGGGCGGCCAGCCGGTCGAACTGCTCCGGCCAGGTCGAATCGGGTTCGGCGAGCACCGCCAGCGGCGGACACGGCGCGGGCCGACCGGCCCGCAGGTTCGCCTCGTACGGCACCAGCCGGTCGTGCCAGAGCCGGTCGACGGCGTCGGCGAGGTCGTCGCGGCTGCCGTCGTTGGACAGCAGCACGTCGGCGGCGGCGCGGCGTTGCGCGTCGTCGGCCTGGGCGCGGATCCGGGCCCACGCGTCGTCGGGTGTCATCCCCCGGTCGCGGGTCAGCCGTTCGACGCGCAGTGCCTCGGCCGCCGACACCACGACCACCAGGTGGTACGTGGCGGCCAGCCCGGTCTCCACCAGCAGCGGTACGTCGTTGACCACGACCGAGTCGGCCGGGGCGGCGGCGGTGAGTTCGGCGGTACGGGCCCGGACCAGCGGGTGCACGATCTCCTCCAGCCGGAGCCGGGCGGCCGGGTCGGCGAAGACCCGGGCGCCCAGGGCCGGCCGGTCCAGGGCACCGTCGGCGGCGACGACGTCCGGCCCGAAGGCCGCGACGACCCGGGCCAGCCCGTCGGTGCCAGGTGCCACCACCTCCCGGGCCAGCCGGTCGGCGTCGACGATCACCGCGCCGTGTGTGGCGAGTCGGTTGGCGACGGCACTCTTGCCGGCACCGATGCCGCCGGTGAGACCTACCCTCAGCATGCCGCCCAGTGAACCGGATCGGCTGCCCGGCCGGTCCGCCGGGGGGCTCGTGTCCGCCGGCTCGGGTCAGTGGGTGGTCCCACAGGGTCGGGCCGCACAGTGGGCGCGACAGACAGTGGTAGGCCACGACAGACAGCGGTCCCGCCGGGCAGGATGCCCGGCGGGACCGCTGTCTGTGTCAACCGGTGTTGCTATGGGGCCTCAGCTCTTGCCGCCGGCCAGCTTCTCCCGCAGCGCGGCGAGCGCCTCGTCGGTGGCGAGGGTGCCGGCCGGCTCCTCGCTGGCCCGCGACGGGGTCGAGCTGGAGGTCGCCCCACCGCCACCGCCGCCGCCGCTGCCGCCCGTGGGGGCGGCGACCGGCGGAGCCGGGTTGGCTGCGGCGTCCGCGTCGGCGGCCCGGGCGGTCTGCACCTGCCTGGTGTGCGCTTCCCAGCGGTTGCGGGCCTCGGCGTACTGCTGCTCCCAGGTCTCCCGCTGCTTGTCGAAGCCTTCCAGCCACTCCCCGGTCTCCGGGTCGAAGCCTTCGGGGTAGATGTAGTTGCCCTCGTTGTCGTACGTGGCGGCCATGCCGTAGAGGGTCGGGTCGAAGTGCTCCTCGCCCTCGACGAAGCCCTCGTTGGCCTGCTTGAGCGACAGCGAGATCCGGCGACGCTCCAGGTCGATGTCGATGACCTTGACCATGACGTCGGAGCCGACCTGGACGACCTGCTCGGGGATCTCGACGTGCCGCTCGGCGAGCTCGGAGATGTGCACCAGGCCCTCGATGCCGTCGTCGACACGGACGAACGCACCGAACGGCACCAGCTTGGTCACCTTGCCGGGCACGATCTGCTGGATCGCGTGGGTCCGGGCGAACTGACGCCACGGGTCTTCCTGGGTGGCCTTGAGCGACAGCGAGACCCGCTCGCGGTCCAGGTCGACGTCGAGCACCTCGACCTCGACCTCCTGGCCGACCTCGACCACCTCGGACGGGTGGTCGATGTGCTTCCAGGACAGCTCGGAGACGTGCACCAGGCCGTCCACCCCGCCGAGGTCGACGAAGGCGCCGAAGTTGACGATCGAGGAGACGACGCCCTTGCGGACCTGCCCCTTCTGCAGCTTGTTGAGGAACTCGGTGCGCACCTCGGACTGCGTCTGCTCCAGCCAGGCCCGGCGGGACAGGACCACGTTGTTGCGGTTCTTGTCCAGCTCGATGATCTTGGCTTCGAGCTCGCGGCCGACGTACGGCTGCAGGTCACGGACCCGGCGCATCTCCACCAGCGACGCGGGCAGGAAGCCACGCAGCCCGATGTCCAGGATCAGACCGCCCTTGACCACCTCGATGACCGAGCCGCGGACGACCCCGTCCTCGTCCTTGATCTTCTCGATCGTGCCCCACGCGCGCTCGTACTGGGCGCGCTTCTTCGACAGGATCAGCCGGCCTTCCTTGTCCTCCTTCTGCAGGACAAGGGCTTCGATGTGGTCGCCCACCGAGACAACGTCGGCTGGGTCCACGTCGTGCTTGATCGACAACTCGCGCGAGGGGATGACACCCTCGGTCTTGTAGCCGATGTCGAGCAGGACCTCGTCCCGATCGACCTTGACGACGGTACCTTCCACGATGTCGCCGTCGTTGAAGTACTTGATGGTCTCGTCGATCGCCGCGAGGAAGGCTTCCTCGGTGCCGAGGTCGTCGACGGTGACCTTGGGGGCGCTCGAGGTGGCCTCGATGCTGCTCGTCATGTGGGCGGTTGCTCCGGATCGGATGGGTGTCACTGCTGGCTTGTCGTTGCGGTGACCTGGCGTGGCTCACGGATCCGCCGGCGGGCACACCGCGACGATGACGTCTTCGTCACCGACCGTGACCGAGGGGATCATCGACCGCCGCTGCCATCATCGGATGTAACCGCCGACCGCGGACCTGCTCCCTGCCGAGGCACACGATCCGCGAGCGCATCGACTAGCCTACCGGTTGCATTACCACAGCGTGCAAGCCCTCCCGGGAGCTATCCGGGCGCGCAGGTCGGTGGTTGGGAAAAATCGGACCCACAGGCGGGGATTCCCGCGCTTTCGGAGGCTAGCTGTGACGGAGATCACATCGGTTTCGCGGGCCGACAAGCGTAGCACGCCGGGCCGGTAACGCTCCCACGCGGCGCTGCCCGTACCGTCTGCGCCGTGACCACCGCACCGCCCGCACCCGCCGACGGGCCCGACGTCGGCCCGGATCCAGACCAGCTCCCGGATCCCGACCAACTCAGAGTGACCAGGAACGAGGTCACCGATCAGCAGGCCCGGCAGGCCAACCGACGCTGGTGGGACGCTGACGCCGACGCCTACCAGGCCGAGCACGGCGGGTTCCTCGGCGACGCCGACCTGCGCTGGTGCCCGGAAGGGCTGCGGGAGGCCGACACCGGGCTGCTCGGCGACGTCGCCGGGCGGCGGGTGCTCGAACTGGGCTGCGGGGCCGCCGCCGGCAGCCGGTGGCTCGCCGGGCAGGGTGCCCGCGCCGTCGCGCTGGACCTGTCGGCGGGCATGCTGCGCCAGGCCGTCGCCGGCGCCGACCGCACCGGCGTACGGGTGCCGCTGGTGCAGGCCGACGCGCTGACGCTGCCGTTCGTCGACGCCGCGTTCGACACCGTCTGGACCGCGTTCGGCGCGGTGCCGTTCGTCGCCGACTCGGCGGCCGTGATGCGCGAGGTGCACCGGGTGCTGCGCCCCGGCGGACGCTGGGTCTTCGCCGTCACCCACCCGATGCGCTGGATCTTCCTCGACGACCCCGGCGAGCGCGGCCTGGTCGCGGTGCACTCCTACTTCGACCGGCGACCGTACGTGGAGACCGACGACGACGGCACACCCAGCTACGTCGAGCAGCACCGCACGGTCGGCGACCGGGTCCGGGAGCTCGTCGCCGCCGGGTTCCGGCTGCTCGACGTCGTCGAACCGCCGTGGCCGGACGGGCACGAGCAGATCTGGGGGCAGTGGAGTCCGCTGCGCGGGCGGCTCTTCCCCGGCACCGCGATCTTCGTCGCGGACCGGCCGCCAACGACCGGCTGAGACGGCCGTCGCGCACCGCGCCGGCCCGCCGACGCGCCGCCGGCCCTCGCCAGCACCCCGACGGCGGTACGCTGACCGGGTGGGCGCCGAGCCGATCCATCCTGCCGCAGCGTCCGGCGGGGCGTGGACCGCACCGTGGCAGCCGGACCCGGTCCGGCAGCAGCTGGCTGACTACAGCATCGAAGACGTCCTCGCCCTGCCCGCCGACGCCCCCCGCGTCGAACTCCTCGACGGAGTCCTCACCGTGGTTCCCTCCCCCACTTTCGGTCACCAGAGCATCACGAGCCTGCTGTGGTTGTGGCTACACCGGCACGCGCCGGACGGCTACCGGGCCACCCAGGCGGTCGGGGTCGCTGTCGGGCCACGCAACACCTACGAGCCCGACGTGCTGCTGCACCGCGCCGAGGGCAGCCGCGACCGGCACTACCTGACCCCCGACGAGGTACTGCTGGTCGTCGAGGTGGTCTCCCCGGCGACCCACCGCCGGGACCGGTTCCACCGGCCCGCCGGGTACGCCGCCGTCGGCATTGGTCACTACTGGCGGGTCGAGCAGGACCCGGTGCGGATCTACGCCTACCAGCTCGGCGACCGGCCGGGCGCCAGCGGCGAGCGGGAGTACGCCCTCGTCGCCGAGTCGGCCGACCTGCTCGAACTCGACGCCCCGTTCCCGGTGAAGCTGCCGATCTCCGAGATCACCCCGTAGACCCGGTTCGGGACGGGATTGCCGGCCCGGTCGGTGGGTACCCGGCCGCCATGGCGAGGAACAAACGCCCCCGCGAGGGCGACCGGCCCGATCAGCGGCCCGGCCGACCGGTCGAGCATCCCCGACCCGGCGACCGGGTCAACTGGCGCAGCCACGGGGTGACCGTGCCGGGCACCGTCGAAGAGGAGATCACCACCCGACGGGAGGCCGCCGGCCGTACCGTGGTCGCCGATTCGGAACATCCGCAGTACCGGGTCCGCAGCGACAAGTCCGGCCGCGACGCGGTGCACAAGCCGGAGGCGTTGCGCCGTGCCGAGTGACCGCACCCGCACCGCCGGGCACCGCCCGACCCGCACCGCCGGGCACCGCCCGGGCCGGACCGACGAGTCCGATGGCGCGGCCGCGTACCGGGCGTTCGTCGAAGCGGTCAACATGAGCCCGGGTGAGCTGGAGAAGTGGCTGCGTACCCCGGAGTCGACCGCCGCCGGGCAGCACCACGACGGCGGCGAGTCGGTCGGGCACGCCTCCGGCCGCCGGATCGTGGACCTGCTGCGGACCAAGCGGGAGGCGCTGTCCGACGACGACTACGCGCACATGCGCAAGGTGGTCGGGTACGTGCACCGGCACCTGGCCCAGCGCCCGTCCGGCGACGTCAGCGACACCCGGTGGCGGCACTCACTGATGAACTGGGGCCACGACCCGCTGAAGGCGTGACCGGAGCACTGAAGGCGTGACCCGGCGGACCGGCTGTCGGGTCGGCGGCCGGTCAGTGCCCGGCGGTGTGCCAGTCGGTGCCGACCCCGACGGAGACCTCCAGCGGCACCGACAGGGGGTGGGCGCCGCCCATCTCGCGGCGGACCAGGCTCTCCAGCTCGGCCCGCTCCCCCGGCGCCACCTCGAAGACCAGTTCGTCGTGCACCTGCAGCAGCATCCGTGACCGCAGCGACGAGGTGCGCAGTGCAGTGTCGACGTGCAGCATCGCCACCTTGATCAGGTCGGCGGCGGAGCCCTGGATGGGCGCGTTGAGCGCCATCCGCTCGGCCATCTCCCGGCGCTGCCGGTTGTCGCTGACCAGGTCGGGCAGGTACCGACGGCGGCCGAGGATGGTGGAGGTGTAGCCGTCCTGACGGGCCTGGCCGACCAGCGCCTGCAGGTAGTCACGGACCCCACCGAACCGGCGGAAGTACTCCTCCATCAGCGCCTTCGCCTCGTCGGTGGCGATGCCGAGCTGCTGGGACAGGCCGAAGGCGCTCAGCCCGTACGCCAGCCCGTAGTTCATCGCCTTGATCCGGCGGCGCTGCTCGGCGTCGACCGACTCCAACGGCACCTGGAACACCGACGCCGCGGTGACGGCGTGGAAGTCCTCGCCGGAGTTGAACGCGTCGATCAGCGCCTCGTCGCCGGAAAGGTGCGCCATGATCCGCATCTCGATCTGGCTGTAGTCGGCGGTCAGCAACGACTCGTAGCCGGCCCCGACGACGAACGCCCGCCGGATCCGGCGGCCCTCCTCGGTGCGGATCGGGATGTTCTGCAGGTTGGGGTCGGTGGAGGAGAGCCGGCCGGTGGCGGCCACCGTCTGGTTGAAGGTGGTGTGGATCCGGCCGTCGTCGGAGATCGACTTGAGCAGCCCGTCGACGGTCGACTTGAGCCGGGCCACGTCGCGGTGGCGCAGCAGGTGGGCCAGCAGCGGATGCTCGGTCTGGGCGAACAGCCACTGCAGCGCGTCGGCGTCGGTGGTGTAGCCGGTCTTGATCTTCTTCGTCTTGGGCAGGCCCAGGTCGGTGAAGAGGATCTCCTGCAGCTGCTTGGGCGAGCCGAGGTTGAACTCGCGGCCGATCACCCCGTAGGCGGCCTGGGCGGCGGCCTTGACCTCGGCGGCGAACTGCGCCTCCAGCTCGGTCAGGTACTCGGTGTCGGCGGCGATGCCGGCCTGCTCCATGGCGGCGAGGACCTCGACCAGCGGCAGCTCGACGTCGGCGAGCAGCCGGGTCGAGGCGTCCCCGTCGCGGGCCAGCTCGGCGTCGATCGCCGCCGCCAGGTCGAGGGTGGCCCGGGCGCGCAGCATCAGGTTCTGCTCGACCTCGCTCTGCGGGCCGAGCCCGTCGAGGGTGAGCTGGCCGTCGTCCGGGGCGTCGACCCGCAGCTCCCGGTGCAGGTAGCGCAGGGCCAGGTCGACCAGGTCGTAGGAGCGCTGGTCCGGCCGGGCCAGGTAGGCGGCTAGCGCGGTGTCGCGGTCGATGCCGTCCAGCGACCAGCCGTGGGCGGCGAACGCCAGCCGGGCCGGTTTGCTGTCGTGCAGCACCTTGCGCCGCCGGTCGTCGGCGAGCCAGCCGGCGACCGCCGCCTCATCGGCGGCGTCCAGCGCGGCCGGGTCGAACCACCCGGCGGCTCCGGCGGCGGTGGCCACCGCGATCGCGGTCAGGGCGCCGGTGCCCCGGCCGAAGCTGCCGGCGACCGCGACGCCGACGCTGGCGCCGGCCAGGGCGTGCGCGGCCAGCCAGGGGGCGACCGCCCCGGCGCCGAGCACCTCGCCGGCCAGGTCGAAACCGGCTTCGGCCTCCGGCTCGACAGCGTCGAGGTACTGGTAGAGCCGGTCGCGCAGGATCCGGAACTGCAGGGTGTCGAAGACCTGGTGGACGGCTTCCCGGTCCCACCCGGTCCACCGGGATTCGGCCGGAGTGAGCGGCAGCTCCAGATCGGCCACCAGGCAGTTGAGCTCGTAGTTGCGGATCACGTCGGCGAGCCGTTCCCGCAGGCTCTCCCCCGCCTTGCCTTTGATCTTGTCGGCCTGGGCGATCACCCCGTCCAGGCCGCCGTACTGGCTGATCCACTTGGCGGCGGTCTTCGGACCGACGCCGGGCACCCCGGGCAGGTTGTCGCTGGACTCGCCGACCAGCGCGGCCAGGTCGCGGTAGTGCCCCGGACCGACGCCGTAGCGGGCGGTGATCGCCGGCGGATCCATCCGGGCCAGGTCCGACACGCCCTTACGCGGGTAGAGCACGGTGGTCCGGTCGTCGACCAGCTGGAAGGCGTCCCGGTCGCCGGTGCAGATCAGCACCTGCATGCCGGCGTCGCGTCCCTGGCCGGCCAGGGTGGCGATGACGTCATCGGCCTCGTAGTTGTCCTTGCTGACGTACGGGATACGCAGCGCGGCCAGGACCTCCTGGACCAGGCTGACCTGGCCGGCGAAGTCGGCCGGGCTCTCCGATCGGCCGGCCTTGTACTCGGCGTACCGCTCGGTGCGAAACGACCGACGGGAGACGTCGAAGGCGACCACGATGTGGGTCGGCCGCTCATCGCGCAGCACGTTGATCAGCATCGAGGTGAAGCCGTAGACCGCGTTGGTCGGCTGGCCGGTGCTGGTGGAGAAGTTCTCCACGGGCAGCGCGAAGAACGCCCGGTAGGCCAGCGAATGGCCGTCGAGCAGCAGCAGGCGGGGCGCGTCGTCGGTCACGTCAAGCGACTCTAGTCGTGGGGTACGACACCGTGCCGGGCGGCTCGCGCCGGGCGCGGCGCGGGGTCACAGCACCTTGCTGAGGAAGGCCCGGGTCCGGTCGTGCCGCGGATCGGCCAGGACCTGCCGGGGTACGCCCGACTCGACCACCACCCCGCCGTCCATGAAGACCAGCGAGTCACCGACCTCCCGGGCGAAACCGATCTCGTGGGTCACCACGATCATCGTCATCCCGTCCCGGGCCAGGTCCCGCATCACGTCCAGCACCTCGCCGACGAGCTCCGGGTCCAGCGCGCTGGTCGGCTCGTCGAACAGCATCAGCTTGGGCCGCATGGCCAGCGCTCGGGCGATCGCCACCCGCTGCTGCTGCCCGCCGGACAGCTGCCCCGGGTAGGCGCCCGCGCGGTCCGCCAGACCCACCCGGTCCAGCAGCGCCGCCGCCAGCTCACGGACCGCCGGCCGGGGCTGGCGGCGGACCCGCAGCGGCGCCTCCATCACGTTGTCCAGCGCGGTCATGTGCGGGAACAGGTTGAACCGTTGGAACACCATGCCGATCTGCTGGCGCTGCGCGGCCACCTCCCGGGCCGGCAGCTCGTGCAGTTTGCCGCGCCGCTGCCGGTAGCCGACCAGTTCCCCGTCCACCCGGATCCGCCCGGCGTCGATCTTCTCCAGGTGGTTGATGCAGCGCAGAAAGGTCGACTTGCCGGAGCCGGACGGCCCGATCACGCAGCACACCTCACCGGGCCGGACCGCCAGGTCCACCCCGGTGAGCACGTCAACCGGGCCGAACGACTTGTGCACGTTCTCGGCGTGCACCATCAGGGTGTCCGACCCGGCGGGCGGCTCGGTCATCAGCGGGTCCCTTTCGCGGCGACGGTGCCGAAGCCGCGGGAGAACCGCCGTTCGACGAAGGACTGGCCGACCATCAGCACACTGGTCAGCGCCAGATACCACAGGCAGGCGGCGACCAGCATCGGGAAGACCTGGAAGGTCCGCGAGCCGACCGCCGACAGTTGGAAGAACAGCTCGTTGGTGACCGGCACGAAGGCCAGCAGCGAGGTGTCCTTGAGCATCGCGATGGTCTCGTTGCCGGTCGGTGGCACGATCACCCGCATCGCCTGGGGCAGCACCACCCGGCGCAGGGTCAGGCCCTGGCTCATACCGAGTGCGGCGCAGGCCTCGGCCTGGCCGGGGTCGACCGAGCCGATGCCGGCGCGGACGATCTCCGCCATGTAGGCGGCCTCGGACAGCGCCAGCCCGAGCAGCCCGGCGACGAAACCACTGATCGCGGTCCGGGCGTCGAAGCCCCAGATCCGGGCCTCGAAGTCGGTGACGCCGAACAGCACGCCGAGTTGCCGGTCGAACGGCAGCCCGAACTCCAGCCGCTCCCAGAGGATGCCGAGGTTGCCGAAGAGCACCAGCAGCACCACCCGGGGCACCGCCCGGAAGAACCAGGTGTAGAGCCAGGCGACCCCGGCCAGGACCGGGTTTCCGGACAGCCGCATCACCGCGACCAGCACCCCGAGCGCGACGCCGATCACCATCGCGAGCAGGGTCATCGTGATGGTGGTCCGCACGCCTTCGACGATCGGCGGCCGGAACATGTTGTCGATCATGAAAGTCCACTGGAACCGGTCGTTGGTGACCAGCAGGTGGACGAACATCGCGGCGAGTACGGCGAGCACACCGACCGCCAACCAGCGGCCCGGGCGGCGCACCGGCACCGCCCGGATCGGCTCGGGTCGGCCACGCGCCGGCTCCGGCGGTCTGGCCCCCGTCGCAGCTGGGGGTGCCTCCCCGGACGGCGTCACGCCGTCCGGGGAGGAAGGGTTGTCCGCAGACATCGGCAGCCGGGGCTCAGGGGTTGACGGCCGGGTCGGTGATTCCGCCCGCCTCGACGCCCCAGTTGCTCAGCGCCTGCTCGTAGCCGCCGTCGGCGATGATCGCGTCGAGCGCCTCGGCCAACGCGTCGGCGAACCCGGCCTGGTCCTGGGCGACCACGTAGCCGTACGGCGCCGAGTCGTAGATGTCACCGGACAGTTCCAGCTCGCCGTTGGTCTGCTGGACCGCGTACGCGCAGACCGGCGAGTCGGCCAGCATCGCGTCGTTCTTGCCGGAGACCACCGAGGTGGTCGCCTGATCCTGCCCCTGGAACTGTTCGATGACGATCTCCGGGTCGCCGGCGTCGACGCACGCCGCCGAGCGTGCCTCGATGTCCTCCACCTGCACGGTGCCGGCCTGCACCGCCACCCGCTTGCCGCAGGCGTCGTCCGGGTCGACCGGTTCCCCGGCCCGTGACGCCCACTGGGTGCCGGCCGAGAAGTAGGACACCATGTCGACCTGGGCCTTGCGCTCCTCGTTAATGGTGAACGAGGAGACCCCGATCTCGTACTTGCCGGACATCACCCCGGGGATGATGTCGTCGAACTGGCTGGGCACGTACTCGGAGGTCAGGCCGAGCTTGCCCGCGACGGTGTTGAACAGGTCGACGTCGAACCCGATGACCGTGCTGCCGTCGGTGTCGAGGAACTCCGCCGGGGCGTAGGTCGCGTCGACGCCGACCAGGATCTTGCCGTCGGCCTTGATCTCGTCCGGGACGAGCGCGGCCAGTTCGTCGTCGGCCGACGCGCTCGGCGCGTCGCCGCCGGGCTGTTCGACGCTGTCCTGCTCACCGCATCCGGTGACGGCCAGCAGCAGAGCGAGCGCCCCGGCGGCGCCGGCGGCGGCCCGCCGGATCCGGTGGTGTGAGGTGGTCACGTTTCCTCCGAGGGGGTGGTCGGGTCGTACCGGTGCGCCGGGTCAGGCGACACCGAGGTACGCCTCCTTGACGGCCGGGTCGTGCAGCAGGTCCGCGCCGGTGCCGGACTTGACGATCCGGCCGGTCTCCAGCACGTACGCGCGGTGCGCCCGGGACAGTGCCTGTTGGGCGTTCTGCTCGACCAGCAGGACGGTGGTGCCCTGCTGGTTGATCTCCACGATGATGTCGAAGATCTGCTGGATCAGCATCGGGGCGAGCCCCATCGACGGCTCGTCGAGCAGCAGCAGCTTCGGCCGGCTCATCAGCGCGCGGCCCACGGCGAGCATCTGCTGCTCGCCGCCGGACAGCGTGCCGCCGTGCTGCCTGCGGCGCTCGGCCAACCGGGGAAACAGGCCCAGCACCCGGTCCAGGTCGGCGGCGATACCGGCGCGGTCGCGTCGGGTGTACGCCCCCATGTCGAGGTTCTCCAGCACCGTCATGCCGGGGAAGATGCCCCGGCCCTCCGGCGCCTGGCACAGTCCGCGCCGGACCCGCAGGTCGGCCCGGAGCTTGGAGATGTCCTCGCCGTCGAAGGTGATCCGCCCGGCGGCGATCGGCCGGATGCCGGAGATCGCCCGCATGGTGGTGGACTTGCCGGCACCGTTGGCGCCGATCAGGGCGACGATCTCGCCCTCGTTCACCGTCAGGCTGATGCCGTGCAGCGCCTGGATCCGCCCGTACAGCAGGCTGACGTCCTCGATCTCAAGCAGCATCGTCCGGCACTCCCAGGTAGGCGGCGATCACCCGGTGGTCGTCCCGCACCTCGGCGGGGAGACCTTCGGCGATCTTCTTTCCGAACTCCAGCACCACGATCCGGTCGGTGACCCCCATGACCAGGCGCATGTCGTGCTCGATCAGCAGCACGGTGACGCCCCGGTCGCGGATCTGCCGGATCAGCTGCAGCAGCTCCTCCTTCTCCGCCGGGTTGAACCCGGCCGCCGGCTCGTCGAGGCAGAGCAGCACCGGACTGGTGGCCAGCGCCCGGGCGATCTCCAGCCGCCGCTGTTCGCCGTACGACAGGTTGCGGGCCATCTCGTTGATCCGGTGGCCAATGCCGACGAAGTCCAGCAGCTCGCGGGCCTTCTCCCGGCCGTCACGCTCCTCGCGCCAGTGCCGCGGCAGCCGCAGCATCGCCGACAGGACGCTGGTCTTGTGGTGGGCGTCCGCGCCGACCTGGACGTTTTCCAGGGCGGTCATCTCGGGGAACAGCCGGATGTTCTGGAACGTCCGGGCCATGCCCATCTTGGTGATCTGGTGGCGCTTCTTGCCAGTGATCCGCTCGCCACGAAACCGGATCTCGCCCTCAGTGGGCCGGTAGATGCCGGTCATCGCGTTGAAGCAGGTCGTCTTGCCGGCCCCGTTCGGGCCGATCAGACCGAGGATCTCGCCCTTGTAGAGGGTGAAGTCCACGTCGTCCAGGGCGACCACGCCGCCGAAGCGCAGCGTGACGTGGTCGACCTCGAGCAGGGGTTCGCGGGTCGCGGCGGTCGGGCCGGTCCCGGTCGCTTCGGTGTCAGCCACCGACGGCCACCTCCTTACGGCGGTCCTTGAACTCGGCGGCTCGTCGCCGGTTGGCGATCAGGCCCTGCGGCCGGAAGATCATCATGACGACGAGGGTCAGACCGAAGACCAGGAACCGGTACTCGTAGAGTTCGATGCCGAACAGCTCGATGCCCCGGAAGCGTTCGATCAGGTACGCCACCAGGCCGCCGCCGACGATCGCGCCGACGATGTTGCCGGAGCCGCCGAGGATCACCGCCGCCAGGATGATGATCGAGTTGAGCAGCTCGAAGTTCTGTGAGCTGACGAAGTTCTGCTTGCCGGCGAACAACGCGCCGGCCAGCCCACCGATCGCCGCGCCCATGGCGAACGCCCACAGCTTGAACTTGAAGGTGGGCACCCCCATCAGCTGGGCGGCGTCCTCGTCCTCCCGGATCGAGACCCAGGCCCGGCCGACCCGGCTGCGGTTGAGGTTGCTGACCAGGATCACCACCACGATGATCAGGGTGAGCACCAGCCAGTAGTACGGGCGGGCGTCCAGCACGCCGAAGACGGGTTTGCCGTCGGCGTACTCGCCGGGCGGGTGCGGGATCTGGTTGAGCCCGCGCTGGCCCTTGAGGAACTCGGAGCTGACGGCGGCGATCCGGATCATCTCGGCGAAGCCGAGGGTGACGATCGCCAGGTAGTCGCCGCGCAGCCGCAGCGTCGGGGTGCCGAGCATCAGGCCGGAGATCATCGTGATGCCGATCGCCAGCGGCAAGGCCGCCAACCACGGCCAGAGCGTCTTGAGGTCGCTGCTGGGCGAGGTGAGCACCGCGACCGTGTACGCCCCGACGGCGAAGAAGCCGAAGTAGCCGAGGTCGAGCAGGCCGGCGAAGCCGACCACGATGTTCAGCCCGATTGCCAGCAGCACGTAGATGGAGACGGTGAACAGGACCTGACCGAAGTTGGACTCGGTGGTCGGGATCGGCCCGAGGTGCTGGTAGAAGCCTTCGTTGGGCAGGGCGTAGAAGAACACCACCACGGCGGCGATCAGCACCCAGCGGGTCCACTTGGGCATGTGGTGCCAGCGGTCGGAGAACTGTTCGCGTGCGTCGTGCAGCTTGGTCAACAGACTGGTCATACCCGCGCCCTCCCCAGGGATTCGCCGAGCAGGCCGGTCGGTCGGAACATCAGCAGGACGACCAGCACGGCGAAGGCCACGAAGTCCTTCCACTGCGTACCGAACAGGCCGGAGGCGTAGTTCTCGACCACGCCGAGCAGGAAGCCGCCGAGCAGCGCGCCGCGCAGGTTGCCGATTCCGCCGAGCACGGCCGCGGTGAACGCCTTGAGCCCGAGCAGGAAGCCGACGCTGTAGGTGAGCACCCCGATGCGGACGTTGTAGAGCAGGCCGGCGACGCCGGCCATCAGGCCGCCCATCACGAAGATGATCATGATGATCCGGTCCTTGTTGACCCCCATCAGCGCGGCGGTGTTCGGGTCCTGGGCGACCGCCCGCACGCCCCGGCCCATCCGGCTGCGGTTGATGAAGAAGTCGAGTCCGATCATCATGCCCAGCGCCGCGACGACGGTCAGCACCTGCACGATGCTGACCGGCACGCCGGCGATGGTGAACCACGGCTCGTTGCTGACGATGGTCGGCAGGCCCTGCGGCAACCGCCGGGTGTAGATCCCGAACGCTTCGGCCATCACGATGGACGCGCCGATGGCGGTGATCAGGAAGGCCAGCGGCGGTGCGTTGCGCTTGCGCAACGGCCGGTACGCGACCCGTTCGACCAGGGTCGCGGTCGCTGCCGACGCCAGCGCCGCGGCGACCATCGCGATCAGGAAGTAGAAGACGATCTGGCCCACTCCGCTGACCACCGAGTCCTGGGTCAGGCCGAGCGCGCCCCAGGTCCACAGCGCGGCGAACGCGCCGGCGATGAAGACCTCGGAGTGGGCGAAGTTGATGAGTCTGAGCACGCCGTAGACCAGCGTGTAGCCCAGCGCGACCAGGGCATAGATGGCGCCCTGTGTCAAGCCGGTCGTGGTGAGCTCTCCGAAGTTCGAGAGCAGTCCGTTGACGTCCAAGGAGGGTGCTCCATCGAGGGCTGGGAAAAGAGTCGGGTGCGGCCGGGAGCGTGCTCCCGGCCGCACCCGCTAGACAGCTGATCTCGCCGATCGGGCAGATCAGGGCTTGGGGATCTCCTGGTCCGCCACGACCTCGCCGTCAACGACCTTGAACGCCCAGACGACGACCTGGTTGACGTCCATCTCGCCCTTGTCGTCGAACTTGTAGCTGGCCGCGACGCCCTCACCCTCGTAGCCACGCACCCACTCGAGCAGCGCCTCGCGGGTGGTGTTGCCCTCCTTGATGCCCTCGAGCATGATGTTCGCCGCGTCGTAGGCGGTGTCGCTGTAGGTGCCCGGCGGGCTGCCGTGCAGCGCCTCGTAGTCGGCGGCGAAGCTGCCGCGCGCCTCGGTGGCCGGCTGGCAGGGGCAGGTGAGGATGGTGCCCTCGGCCGCGGCCGCACCGGCCGACTCGACGAACGCCGGGTCGTTGACGCCGTCACCGGCGACCATCGTCGCGGTGATGCCCGCGTCGGTGAGCTGCTTACGGATCAGGCCGGCCTCCTGGTAGTAGCCACCGAAGAAGACCGCGTCCGCCTCCGAGGAACGCACCTTGGTGACGGTCGCGGAGAAGTCGACCTGCTTGCCCTCGCCCTGGACCTTGTCGGAGTCGACGACCAGTTCACCGAGGACGTTCTTGACCTCGTCGGCCAGCCCGGCGCCGTACGCCGACTGGTCGTCGATGACGAAGACCTTCTCCGCGTTCAGCACGTCACGGATGTAGACACCGGCGGCCGGACCCTGGCTCAGGTCGTTGCCGACGCCCCGGAAGAAGGTCGGCCAGTCCTGGTCGGCCAGGCTCGGCCGGGTCGCCGACGGGGTGATGGTGACCAGACCGGCCTCGGCGAACAGCGGACCGGCCGCCTCCGACTCACCGGAGTACGCCGGACCGACGATGCCGAGCATCTTCTCATCGTCGATGGCCCGCTGGGCCAGACCCGGCGCCTGGTCCGGGCTGCCCTGCGAGTCCAGGCCAACCAGCTCGACCTTGCAGTCCGAGTTCTCCTCGTTGTACTGCTCGACCGCGAGCGCCGCGCCGTTGTTCTCGTTGATGCCGAGCGCCGCCGAGGGGCCGGTCAGCGCCCCGAAAAAGGCGATCTTGTAACCACACGCATCGCCGCCAGCTTCCGTAGTGTCGCCGTCGCCGCCGCCGCAGGCAGCGCCGCCCGCGACGAGCGCCATCATGGCGACGCCGCCGAGCACGCGGACAAGATTACGCTTCAAGGCTCGAAACCCTCCTAGATCCAATTGGCCCGAACCACCCACTGCCGATTGGCTCTTGCGGGAAGCACGCACCCAGCCGTTATCCCGGCCTTGGGGCGGGACGCTATCCCACCTGCCGGGCACGCCGTAAGGTTCAGGAAGGGCCGTTGACAAAAACGTTACGTAGCGTGGCCTGACTGCCCGTATGGCTGTAACACGAGCCGACCGTCATCCCCCGACGTCGATGCCGGGGCAGCGCCTCACAGCTACTGCCGGCGTCGCCGCACTGCGGCTGACTGGCGGCCTCGGCTCACTGCTGCTGGCTGGCGGCCTCACCAGGCGTCTCGGCCAGGATCCGGTCGGCCACGTCGCGCATGGTCATCCGGTGGTCCATCGCCATCCGCTGGATCCACTTGAACGCCTGCGGCTCGGTCATGCCGTACGAGGTCATCAACATGCCCTTGGCCCGCTCGACGACCTTGCGGGTCTCCAGCCGGTCGGTCAGGCCGGCGACCTCGGACTCCAGCGCGGCCACCTCGGAGTAGCGGGACAGGGCGATCTCGATCGCCGGCACCAGGTCGCTCTTCTGGAACGGCTTCACCAGGTACGCCATCGCACCCGCCGCCCGGGCCCGCTCCACCAGGTCCCGCTGGCTGAAGGCGGTGAGGATGACCACCGGGGCGATCCGGCCACCGGCGATCCGCTCGGCCGCCGCCAACCCGTCCATGATCGGCATTTTGATGTCAAGGATGACCAGGTCGGGCTTGAGCTCCTCGGCGAGCCGGACGGCCGTCTCGCCGTCCCCGGCCTCGCCGACCACGTCGTAGCCCTCCTCCAGGAGCATCTCCGCCAGATCGAGGCGGATCAACGCCTCATCCTCCGCGATCAGCACCCGCCTGCGCTCGGCACCCGCCTGCGTGTCGGCCACGTACCCCTACCCCCAACGCTTGCCACCCGACACCCACCGGGTTGGGTGTCGCCGCCTTCAGCGTAGTAGGTAGGCTTGGCATAGCCGGGCCCCAGACCCGACAAAGGTCCCCGTACTCCAACCGGTAGAGAGACGGAGCTCAAACCTCCGACAGTGTGGGTTCGAATCCCACCGGGGGCACCACCCGACCGGCCGGGCCGCCGCAGTTGACCCGCCGGCCGCTGCGGATGTCCAAGACGACGGTCACCGAGCACACCGAGGGCGTAGGCTCGGCTGGTTATGGAACTGGTAATCGCGCTCTTTTGCATGATTTCGCTGGTGGTGCTGATCTTCGCCGGGTACGGCGTAGCGGTGTACAACGGACTGATCACCGCCCGTAACGCGTTTCGGAACGCGTTCGCCCAGATCGACGTACAGCTGACCCGACGTCACGATCTCGTCCCCAACCTCGTCGAGGTCGCCAAGGGGTACATGAGACACGAGCGTGAGGCGCTCGAAGCGGTGATCGCCGCCCGCAGCGGTGCGGTGCAGGCGCAGGGTGCCGCCACCGGCAAGCCGGGCGATCCGGCCGCCATGCAGCAGCTCGCCGGCGCGGAGAACCTGCTGACCCAGAGCCTGGGCCGGTTGTTCGCGCTCTCCGAGGCGTACCCGGACCTCAAGGCCAACCAGAACATGATGCAGCTGACCGAGGAGCTGACCTCCACCGAGAACCGGGTGGCCTTCGCCCGCCAGGCCTACAACGACGCGGTGATGGGTTACAACAACAAGCGGGAACGCTTCCCCGGCAGCATCGTGGCGAACATGTTCTCGTTCGGCCCGGCCGCCCCCTTCGAGGTCGACGATCCGCAGCAGCGGCAGCCCCCCCGGGTGACCTTCTGACGGGCATGAACTTCTTCGAGCGCCAGCGTCAGGTCCGGCGGGTCTCCGCCCGGCTGGTCGCGCTGTTCGTACTCGCCGTGGTCGGCATCGTCGCCGTGGTCGACCTCGCCGTGTTCGTCGTCTTCGACGGCGTGTCCCGGCAACCGGCCGCGCTCCTCGGGATGCTGGCGGTGACCAGCCTGGCGACCGTCGCGGTGATCGGCCTGGCGGCGCTGGTCCGCACCGTCGCGCTACGCGGCGGCGGCGGACGGGTGGCCCGGGACCTCGGCGGCGTCCCAGTGCCGCCGGACACCACCGACCCGCAGCTGCGCCGACTGCGCAACGTGGTGGAGGAGATCGCCATCGCGTCGAGCGTGCCGGTGCCGGAGATCTACCTGCTGCCGCGCGAGGAGGGGATCAACGCGTTCGCCGCCGGCTGGTCGACCTCGGACGCGGCGATCGCGGTCACCCGGGGCACGCTGGAGCGGCTCAACCGCGACGAACTGCAGGGCGTCATCGCGCACGAGTTCAGCCACGTCGTCAACGGCGACATGCGACTGAACATCCGGCTGATGGGACTGCTGTTCGGCATCCTGTTCCTGGCGGTAATCGGCCGTGGCCTGCTGCGCACCGGATTCGTCAGCGGCGGCCGCTCCCGCAGCGACAACCGGGGCGGCAACCCGCTGCCGCTGATCGGGCTGGCGATGGTCGCCGCCGGGTACGTCGGTGTGCTGGTCGGCCGGCTGATCAAAGCGTCGGTGTCCCGGCAACGCGAGTACCTGGCCGACGCGTCGGCGGTGCAGTTCACCCGGCAGACCGCCGGGCTGGCCGGTGCGCTCAAGAAGATCGCCGGGCTGCCGGCCGGTTCGAAGCTGGCGAACCCGAAGTCCGAAGAGGTCGGTCACATGCTCTTCGGCTCCGGAGCACGGTTGTCGGCGCTGTTCGCCACCCACCCGCCGCTACCGGAGCGGATCAAGGCACTCGACCCCAGCTTCGACCCCGCCGAGTTGGCCGCACTGTCTCAGCGCTGGGCGGCGGCCCCGCCGTCCGGCCTGGCCGAGGACCAAGCCCTCGGGCTCACCGAAAACCGGGCACCCCGAGCCACCGCAGACGGCCCGACCGGCAACGGTGACCTACCCGACGCCGACGCCCGGGTCCGGGTCGATCCGGCGGAGGTGCTCGACCGGATCGGCGCCGCACCGCCGGCTTCCTACCTGCACGCCACCGACCTGCTCGCCCGGATCCCGTCGGAGCTGCTGGACCAGGCGCGCCGGCCGGACACCGTGGTCCCGTTGATCCTCGGGCTGCTCTTGTCGGCCGATCCACAGGTGCGCGCCCGGCAGCACGCGGAGATCTTCGAACGGCACGGCAAGGCGCTCGCCGACGCGACCTGGCAGGCCGGTCACGCCACCGCCGGGCTGCATCCGCTGCTGCGACTGCCGCTGGCCGAGGTCGCGTTCCCGGCGTTGACTCGCCGCCCGCCGGCTGAGCGGGACGCGGTCGCCGACGCGATGGCCACCCTGGTCAGGGCCGACGGACGGATCAGCGTCTTCGAATACTGCCTGTCCCGGCTCGTCGGCGACGAGCTTCGCGAGTCACTCACGCCATCGTCGCGGTCGGGCAACGGCCGGGGTACGTTGCGCGGCGCGCCACGGGCGGTGGGGACGCTGTTCAGCGTCCTGGCCCAGGCCGGGCACCCGGACCCGGCCACCGCCGAGCGGGCCTTCGCCGCCGGTACGGCGCAGACCCTCCCCCAGTCCGACGTGCGGTTCTCCGCGCCGGCCAACGGTGTGCTGGAGTTGGAGTCGGCCTGGCCGCAGCTCGACGGGCTACGGCCGGCGGAGAAGGCCCGGCTGGTCGCCGGTGCCGTCGCGGTGATCAGCCACGACGGCGTGATGACCGTCCCGGAGATCGAACTGCTGCGGACCATCTGCCTGATCCTGCACAGCCCACTGCCACCACTGCCGGTACCGGCCTGACCAGTGGGTGACTGCTCCCCGCCTTAGAGCTACCGGGCGATTGAGCATTCCGACGGCGGCGCAGTGTCCTGGGTGCCGCGATTGTCGACGCTTTGCGATGAGCCAGGCAGGACCGCCTCTCGGGTGACCCGGTATTCCAGGATCGCTACAACAGCGTCCGTCCTGAGGCCGCCAGCCGTTCGGCGAGCGCGATGACACGGTCGCGGAGTTCGTCCGGGCGTTCGATGACGAAGGGCAGGTCGAGCGCGGCGAGCACGGCGGGCAGCCACTCGAGACTTTCGGCCTGGATCTCCACGGACTGCCAGCCTTCGTCCTCGTCCTGTCGCACCTCGGCGATGCTGGCCGGTAGCCGTGTGCGGATCTGCTCGAGTGTTCCTTGCATCCGCAGCGTCACGGTATGCCGGTGCGGAGCTTGTGCCATTGAGGTGAGAAGGCGCCTTGCGGGATCGTTTCCGGCGGGCGGCGGCTCGAAGGAGCCAGGAAGTGTTCTCGCGTCCGCGATGCGGTCGAGCCGGAAGGTCCGATCCTCGCCGACCTCCGGATCGGCTCCGGTGACGTACCACCGGCCGGCATGGTTGACCAGCCCGAACGGATGCAGCACGCGAGCGCTCCGCCGGCCGTCACGCGAGGTGTATTGGAGCGAGATCGGCCGGTGATGGCGGACCGCGTCGGCGACGGTGAGCAGTACACCTGTCTGCGGTGCGGGGAATTCGCCGGGTTCGGCGGTGAAGGCGAGGGAGTTGAGTACGGCGTCCAGCCGGTCCGCGATCCGTGGCGGCAGGACGCGACGGATCTTCGCGGCGGCCGTCTCGCCCGCCGTACCCGTTGCCGTCGCCAACCCAGCGCGTCGGCCGGCAACCAGGCCGAGCAGGACGGCTAGGGCTTCGTCGTCGCTGAGCATCAGCGGCGGCAGACGATATCCGGCGGCGAGCCGATATCCACCGTAGCGACCTCGCACCGATTCGACCGGCACCTCGAGGTCGACCAAATGACCCACGTAGCGCCGCACCGTGCGCGGTTCGACACCAAGGCGCTCGGCAAGTTCGGCCATCGTCCGGACGCCGCCGGCCTGAAGGAGCTCCAGCAGTGTGAGCACCTGAGCTGTTGGTCGTGCCACGGCCTGGACTTTATCAGCAAATACTGGACTAGTTCTGTCCAGTATTTGTTCTAGCGTGAGTCTCGCCTCTGACACGATCCGTACTGAGCAGGGAGAAGACATGGACTTCGTCTCGATCCGCATCATCACCGGCGACATCGACCGGCTCGTCGGCTTCTACGAGAACATCACAGGCGTGCAGGCGGCCTGGGGCAACGAGGACTTCGCCGAGTTGCGCACCACCCACGGCACGCTGGCGATCGGCAGCACCCGCACGGTCGCGCTGTTCGCACCGGGCTCGGCCCGCCCGGCCGACAACCACACCGTGATCATCGAGTTCCTCGTGGACGACGTGGACATGATCTACGAGAAGCTGAAGGACGCGGTAGAGGACTTCGTGAACGAACCCACGACCATGCCCTGGGGTAACCGCGCCCTGCTCTTCCGCGACCCCGACGGCAATATGGTCAACTTCTTCACCCCGGTGACCCCCGAGGCAATCGAGAAGTTCAGCCGCTGACCGGCGCCCCACCGCTATGCCCGATACGCCGACGCTGCGGCCGGGTCGACCGACCACCCATGGCCGCAGCACTCGACGTCAGGTGAACCATGTCCGTCGCCACTGCATCGAGGAACTCCGGTCGGGTGTCACCAGTTGTGCATGCTGCCGTCGGTGAGGCGGTTGACCGGCAGCGACGCCGGCTGGTACGGGTAGCGCGCCGCCGCGGACTCGTCGATGTCGACGCCGAGTCCGGGTTCCTCGCCGGGGTGCAGGTAGCCGTCGGCGAAGTGGTACGAGTGCGGGAAGACCGCGTCGGTGGCCTCGGTGTGCCGCATGTATTCCTGCAGGCCGAAGTTGGGGATGCTCAGGTCGACGTGCAGCGCGGCGGCCATGCAGACCGGCGACAGGTCGGTGGCACCGTGCGATCCGCTGCGGACGTGGTGCAGCGCGGCCAGGTCGAAGATCCGGCGCAGGTGGCTGATCCCGCCGGCTCGCACCACCGTGGTGCGGACGTAGTCGATCAACTGCTCGGTGATCAGCTGCTGGCAGTCGAAGATGGTGTTGAAGACCTCGCCGACGGCTATCGGGGTGGTGGTGTGCCGGCGGATCAGCCGGAAGCCCTCCTGCAGCTCGGCCGGGACCGGGTCCTCCAGCCAGGTCAGCCGGTACGGTTCCAGGTCCTTGCCGAGCCGGGCCGCCTCGATCGGGGTGAGCCGGTGGTGGGCGTCGTGCAGCAGCTTCAGATGCGGGCCGAACTCGTCGCGTACCGCCGCGAAGACCTGCGGGGTGTGCACCAGGTAGCGCTCGGTGGACCAGGTGGCCTCGGTGGGGATCGCGGCATCGGCCGGCTCGTAGAACATCCGGTCCTTGCCGACCCCGTACGTCGCCGGCAGGCCGGGTACGGCGGTCTGCACCCGCACCGCCCGGTAGCCGAGGTCGACGTAGCGGGCCACCTCGGCGAGCACCTCGGGGACCGTCTCGGCGTTGGCGTGGCCGTAGACGGTGACCCCGTCGCGGCAGCGCCCGCCGAGCAGCTGGTAGACCGGCAGCCCGGCGACCTTGCCCTTGATGTCCCACAGTGCGGTGTCCACCGCGGCGATGGCGCTCATCGTGACCGGTCCACGCCGCCAGTACGCGCCCCGGTACAGGTACTGCCAGGTGTCCTCGATCCGGCTCGCGTCCCGCCCGATCAGCGTCGGCACCACGTGGTCGTTGAGGTAGCTGGCGACGGCCAGCTCGCGGCCGTTGAGGGTGGCGTCGCCGACGCCGGTCACGCCGTCGGAGGTGACGATCTTCAGGGTGACGAAGTTGCGGCCCGGGCAGGTCACGATCACCCGGGCGTCCACGATCCGCATCGACCAGTCTCCTCGCCTGCGCGGCCGGCTGCCGCTCGCCGCCGAGGTTAGCCGAACCGACGACGCGGGGAGATCCGGGCGGCGGGAAGATCCGGGCGGGTCCCCGGGTTGGGCAGGGTTGTGATCGACGTACCGCTCTCCGTTCTCGACGTGGCCCCAGTCGCCGCCGGCAGATCCGCCGGTGAAGCGCTGCGGCACACCACCGAGCTGGCCCGCCGGGTCGAGCAGCTCGGCTACCACCGGTTCTGGGTGGCCGAACACCACAACATGCCCGCCATCGCCAGTTCGGCCCCGGCGGTGCTGCTCGCCCACCTGGCGGCGGCCACCTCGACGATCCGGGTCGGCTCCGGCGGGGTGATGCTGCCCAACCATCCGCCGCTGGTGGTCGCCGAGCAGTTCGGCACATTGGAGGCGCTGCACCCGGGCCGGGTGGATCTCGGCATCGGCCGGGCACCCGGCACCGACCAGGCCACCGCGCTGGCGCTGCGGCGCACCATGGCCGGGCTGGGCGCCGAGACGTTCCCACAGGAGCTGGCGACCCTGATCGGCTACCTGCGCGGCGACGCCGGGCCGATCGCCGCGACCCCGCACGGCGGGCAGTCACCGGCGATCTGGCTGCTCGGTTCCAGCGGATTCAGCGCCCAGCTCGCCGGCACCCTGGGCCTGCCGTTCTCCTTCGCCCACCATTTCAGTGCGGCCAACACGCTGCCGGCGCTCGCGCTGTACCGGCAGCATTTCCGCCCGTCGGCGTGGTTGGACCGGCCGTACGCGATGGTGGCGGTCAACGTCGTCTGCGCCGAGTCGGACGAGCGGGCCGAGTGGCTGTCCGGCCCGGCCGCGCTGGCGTTCCTGCGGCTACGCGCCGGGCGGCCGGAGGCACTGGTCAGCCCGGAGGAGGCGGCCGCCTATCCGTACACGGATCTCGAGTTGGAGTTCGTCCGCCAACGCAACGACGGGCAGGCGGTCGGCTCCCCCGACACGGTCCGGCGGGCGCTGCGCGAGCTGCGTGAGCGCACCGGCGCCGACGAGCTGATGCTGACCACGATGGTGTACGACGTCGCCGACCGGATGCGCTCGTTCGAGCTGGTGGCCGGTGACCCGGGTCACCCCACGGACGGCGATCAATAGCCGGAAACAGGAGCTTCATCAGCTGGTCACCGCCGCGCGACGGTCCGCTGGCTATTGTCTTCCGCAGGTGATGGTTCGACGCACGAGATCACGCGTGGGGTGGATGTCGTCGCGTCCGCCAACGGGGGACCGGGTTCCGGTCCCCCGTTGGCGCGTCTACGGCCAGCGGCTCGCTCGCTCAGTCCGCCGCCGGACTCACCAGTTCCGCCGCAGACAGACCTTCCGCCGCAGACAGACCTTCCGCCGCAGACAGACCTTCCGCCGCAGACAGACCTTCCGCCGCAGACAGACCTTCCGCCGCAGACAGACGTTCAGCGCAGGTAGACGTTCGGCGTCGGTGGTGCCGGCATGTTGGCACCGATGAAGAACGACGGGTGTGGCGGCTGGTTGTAGGCGGTGTTCTGCCAGGCGACCGCCACCCGGTACTGCGGGTCGTGCATCAGGGTGTGGATTCGTCGGTCGGTGGTGTGCGGTGTGGCGTAGATCCGCAACGCGCGGGAGTCGCTGGTCCGCCAGATGACCTCCTCCCGCCAGTCGCCGAACAGGTCGGCCGACAACGCCGGGGTCGCCTTGGTGCCGTTGTTGGACGCCACCCCGGAACCGGTCAGCAGCCGGGTGTCGCCGGAGGTGCCGTACTTGTCGATCCGGGTCTGGTCGAGCAACTCCCGGACCGGGTCGCCGTCCCACCAGCTGAGGAAGTTGGCCGACGACGGCTTGCGTCCCACGTTGCCACCGGTCGGTGAGCGCAGCCCGTCCACCGCCGACGACCAGGACTCGGCACCGGCGCTGCCGGCCCAGATGTCCGCCGACACGCCCCGGCCGTTGTCCCCGCCGGTCGGGGTCTGCCAGATGATCTGCCCGGTGCGGGCGTCGATCAGCGCCGACGACGGCTTCGAGCCGTCCTCCTGGACCTTGAAGTACTCCAGTCCGGCCCGGCCCGGGTCGAGGTCACCGACGTGGCCGGCGTCGCCGTGGTTGAGGGCGGTGTTCCACAGCCCTCGGCCGTTGTCGTCGATGGTGGCACCGCCGAAGACGATCTCGTCGCGGCCGTCGCGGTCGACGTCGGCGATGGACAGCGAGTGGTTGCCCTGCCCGGCGTAGCTGCCGTTGCCCGACGAGTTGGAGTCGAAGACCCACCGTTGGGTGAGGCTGCCGTTGCGGAAGTCCCAGGCGGCGATGACGGTGCGGGTGTAGTAGCCGCGTGACATGATCAGCGACGGCCGCTGGCCGTCCAGGTAGGCGGTGCCGGCGAGGAACCGGTCCACCCGGTTGCCGTACGAGTCGCCCCAGGACGACACGTTGCCCCGGGCCGGTACGTAGTTGACGGTGGACATCGCCGCACCGGTCTGGCCGTTGAACATGGTCAGGAACTCCGGACCGGACAGCACGTAACCGGACGAGTTGCGGTAGTCGGCGCCGGAGTTGCCGATCACGGTGCCCCGGCCGTCGCGGGTGCCGTCGGCGGTCTTCATCGCCACCTCGGCCCGGCCGTCGCCGTCGTAGTCGTACACCTGGAACTGGGTGTAGTGGGCCCCGGCCCGGATGTTGCGGCCCAGGTCGACGCGCCACAGCCGGGTCCCGTCGAGCTGGTACGCGTCGACGTAGACGTTTCCGGTGTAGCCGGACTGGGAGTTGTCCTTGGCGTTGGACGGGTCCCACTTGAGCACGATCTCGTACTGTCCGTCACCGTCGAGGTCGCCGACGCTGGCGTCGTTCGCCGAGTAGCTGTACCACTCCCCGGACGGGGTGGTGCCGCCCGGCGGCACCTGCAGCGGCACGTCCAGGTAGCCGTCGGCGAAGGTCAGCGACGCCGGGGACGCGGGCTGCTCGACGCCGCCGACCACCGCCCGAACCGTGTAGCTGGCGTTGGACGCGGCACCGGCGTCGTAGTAGTTGGTCGACGCGGTGACCGGTGACGAGGTGATCCGGGTGGAGCCACGGTAGACGTGGAAGCCGGTGTCGGCGGCCTCGGTACCGAGCAGCCGCCAGGAGACCAGGTTGCCGGATCCGGACCGGACGCTGATCAGCCCACGGTCGAGGTCCTCCATCTGCTTGGCGCCGGGCCCCGGCGTCGGGGGCGGCGTGGTGGGCGGCGGTGCCGTGGTCGGCGGGGGTCCGGTGGTCGGGGGCGGCGCGGTGGTCGGGGCGACGCCGCCGGTGCAGGTGGTCCCGTTGAGCGCGAAGGTCGCCGGGACCGGATTGCCGCTGTTGTTCCAGGATCCGTTGAAGCCGAACTCGGTGCTGGCGTTGGTGGCCAGGTTCCCGTTGTAGCCGACGTTGTCGGCGGCGACCTGGGCACCGCTCTGCATCACCGCCGCGTTCCACGCCTGGGTGATTGTCTGCCCGGCGCCGAACGACCAGGTCAGCTGCCAGGAGGTGACGGGGTCACCGAGGTTGGTCACGGACACGCTGGCGCCGAAGCCACCGGGCCACTGGCTGGTGACGCGGTAGTCGACCGTACAACCAGCGGCTGCGGCGGCCGGCAACGCGAGGATCGTGGTGGCCACGCCGGCACCGGCCGCGGTGGCCACTGCGGTCGCGACGGCGAGCAGGGCTCGGCGGGGGTTCCCGGGCTGGGGCCGGGAGCTGCTGGGAGGGACATTGCGCATGAGGGTCTCCGGGAGCAGAGGGCGGGCGGCGCCGTACGGACGGCTACGGCCCCGGCTGCCCGGCCGGGGGCGTACGCCCGGTGACGCTGCGCTGGATCGGTCGACCGCGGTGCGGCGGTCGTCGTTCGGCTCCCGTGCAGGCCAATGCTAGCCCGCCGGATGGTCCGGCTCCCGCAGCACCAGCAGCCCGCCCGGCGGAACCCGAACCCGACGAGCGCCCCGGCCACGTCCCGGTGTGCCGGAGACACCAGCCGGGCCGACCGGCCATCGGCCGGTCGGCCGGCCGGAGCCGGGCGTACCGGCGCCGACCGCCAGCAGGATTTCGCCAGCGGGCAGGGCGTCGCCGGCCACCAGGATCTCCCCGGACGGCAGGACAGCGCCGCAGACCAGCACCTCACCGGTGGCCGCCACCACCGTCTCCTCCCGGCCGTGGTTGAACAGGAACAGCCACCGGGTGGTGCCGTCCACCCGGCGTACCGCCTCCACCCCGGCGGACGCGGCGGGCAGCACCGGCGCCACCCCGGCCTCGGCGGCGACCACCGCCAGCAGCTCCCGGTAGCCGTCGTCGTCCAGTCTGGTGGACAGGTACCAGGCGGCCCCGGCACCGACCGACCGGCGGGTCACCGCCGGGTGACCGGCCAGCACCCCGCCGGCGTAGTCGAGCACCGGCTCGGCGCCGCGGGCTTCCACCCGTTCCCGCCACAGCCGGCCGGTGCGCCCGCCGGACAGCGGCTCGGTGCCGTCCGGACCGAGTGGCAGGAACTCCTCACTGCGTACGCCGAGCAACTCGCGCAGGGCACCCGGATACCCGCCCAGCCGGACCCGGGCGTCGGGGTCGGCGACCCCGGACAGGTAGCTGACCACCAGATGACCGCCGGCCCGTACCCAGTCGCCGAGGGTGTCCGCGACGGCGTCGTCCATCAGGTACAGCGCGGGCAGCACCAGCATCCGGTAGCCGGTCAGGTCCAGCGGCCCGGCCGCCGGGCAGACGAAGTCGGTGGTGATCCCGCACCGCCACAGCGCCCGGTGCGCGGCGGCCACCTCGTCGGCGTACGAGATGTGCTCCGACGGCAGCCCGGGATGCTGCAGCGCCCACCCGCTGGCGGCGTCCCAGCCGATCGCGGCCCGGGCCGCCACCGTGGCGGTGTCGGTCGCGGCGAGCAGCCGCAGCGCCTCGCCGAGCTGTACCGCCGACCGGAAGGTCCGGGAGTCGGCACCGGCGTGCGGCACCATCGCCGAGTGGAACGCCTCGGCACCGCCGCGCGGCGCCCGCCACTGGAAGAACATCGCGCCCCGGGAGCCGCGTGCGACGTGGGCGACGCTGTGCCGCAGCATCCGGCCGGGCTCCTTGGCGTAGGCGGTCCCCTCGGCGTACCGGTAGATCAGGTTGGGCGCGCTCTCCATCAGCAGCCAGGGCCGGAGCCGTCCGGCCGGTGGCTGCGCCCCGTCCCCGTCGACCGGGCGTGACCAGGACCGGGCGAGGTCGGCGGCGAGCGCGGTCTGTTCCTCGGCCCGGCCGTCGATTTCGGTCGGGTAGTGGTCGACGGCGACCAGGTCGGCCTCCCGCGCCCACCGGGCGTGGTCCACCGGAACCCAGTCGCCGAACACGTAGTTGGTGGTGACCGGCACGTCCGGGGTGTGCTCGCGGAGCAGGTCGCGCTGGTCGCGGTAGGCGGCGAGCAGTTCGTCGGACCAGAACCGGCGGAAGTCCAGCACCTGCGTAGGGTTGGACAGGTACTGGGTGGCGCGCGGCGGGTCGATCTGCGTCCAGTCGGAGTAGCCCTGGCTCCAGAACGCGCCGGTCCACGCCTCGTTGAGCCGGTCCAGGTCACCGTAGCGCTGCCGCAGCCACCGCCGGAACGCGTCGGCCGCGTGCGGGCAGTGGCAGACCGTGCCGTACTCGTTGTGCACGTGCCACATCGCCAGCGCCGGATGGTCGCGGTAGCGGTCGGCGAGCATCGCGGCGATCCGCCGGGCCGCGGCGCGGTACGCGGGGGCCGCCGCGCAGTAGGTGTCCCGGCTGCCGTGCCGCAGCCGTACCCCGTCGGCGGTGACCGGCAGGGCGTCGGGGTGGGCGAGGGAGAACCACGGCGGCGGCGAGGCGGTCGGGGTGGCCAGGACGACCCGGATCCCGCCCCGGTGCAGCAGGTCGAGCGCCCGGTCGAGCCAGTCGACAGTGTACTCGCCGGGGCGCGGCTCGAGCCGGGACCAGGCGAACACCCCGACGGTGACCAGGTTGACCCGGGCGCGGCGCATCAGCTCGACGTCCTCGACCCAGGTCGTCTCCGGCCACTGCTCGGGGTTGTAGTCCCCGCCGTAGCAGAGCCCGTCGAGTCCTTTCGGCCAGCGCATCGGCGCTCCCTCCGACGTTGACAGTTTGTTGGGTTAGCAAAGAAACTAATTTAGTCGCCCCCAGGCCGCTGGTTCCACCAGGGAGCGTCGAGCGCCGGACCCGACGGGGGTCGAGCGCCGGACCCGACGAGGAGATCCCATGCCGTACCGTCCGCCCCTGGTCCCCCATGAGACGTTCGTGGCCGACCCGCCCGACCTGCCGGTCCGCGCGCCCGGCGAGGAGGGGCTGTCCGCGCTGGTCCGCGCCGAGCTGCTGGGCACCGACGCGGCCGGGATCACCTGCAAGGGCGGCACCGCCGACGGCGAGACGCTGACGGTAACGGTCAGCGCCGCCGGAGAGGGGGTGATCCGGGTCCGGCTGAGCGCCACACCCGACGCCCGCAGCCGGTCGGCCCGGGCGCTGCCGCTGGTCGATCCGCGCCCGTACCCGGCCACGGTCACCGTGGCCGGCGACACGGTACGCGTCGACGCCGGGACGGTCGTCGCCGAGCTGCGGCTCGACCCCTGGCATCTGCGCTTCCTCGACCGACAGGGCCGGGTGCTGCTCAACCAGAACCGGGGCGAGCGCGACATCAGCGGCCGGCTGCGCACCCTGCCGTTCGGCCGGTCCCTGGTCGACGGGTCCGTCGCCGCGTACCACGAAAGCTTCGACGCGCCCGGCGACGAACGCTTCGTCGGGCTCGGCGAGAAGTTCACCCGGCTGGACAAGCGCGGCCAGCGGGCGCTGATGTGGAACTTCGACGCCTTCGGCAGCGAATCGGACCGGTCGCACAAGAACGTCCCGCTGTACCTGTCCGACCGTGGCTACGGGGTGCTGGTCGACAGCGGCATGCCGGTGGAGTTCGACATCTGCTCCTCCACGCACAGCTGCGTGCAGATCCTGGTGCCGGACGACCTGATCGACTACTACGTGATCGCCGGCCCCAGCCCCGCCGAGATCCTGGACCGCTACGACGGGCTGACCGGCCGACCGGTGCTGCCACCGAAGTGGGCGTTCGGCACCTGGATCTCGTCCGGCTTCTTCGTGGACAGCCAGGAGAAGGTCCTGGACCGGGCCCGGCGGATCCGTGCCGACGGCATCCCCTGCGACGTGCTGCACCTGGACTGCTACTGGCAGGCCGACGGCGCCTGGTCCGACCTGGCCTGGGACGCCACCAACTTCCCCGACCCGGCCGGCATGCTGGCCACTCTCGCCGAGCAGGGGTTCAAGGTGAGCCTCTGGATGAACCCGTACATCATGACCGGCAGCCCGGTCTTCGCGCAGGCCGACGCGGCCGGCTACTTCCTGCGCCGCCCGGACGGCTCCACCTACATCGCCGACGTCTGGCACGGCTCCTACCCGGTCTGCGGGATCGTCGACTTCACCAACCCGGCGGCCACCGAGTGGTTCACCGGTCTGCTGCGCGACCTGCTGCGACAGGGCGCGATGGTGTTCAAGACCGACTTCGCCGAAGGGGTGCCGGCCGACGCGGTGGCGCACAACGGGATGACCGGCGTCGAGCTGCACAACGTCTACACGCTGTTGTTCAACGACGCGGTCGCGGCGGTCACCCGGGAGGTCGCCGGGCACGGCATGGTGTGGGCCCGGTCGTCGTTCCTCGGCGGGCAGCGGCATCCGGCACAGTGGAGCGGCGACGTCAACGCCACGTACCCGGGGATGGCCAGCACGTTGCGTGGCGGGCTGTCGCACGGGCTGTCCGGCGTACCGTTCTGGAGTCACGACGCCGGTGGCTTCCACGGCACCCCGACCCCGGACCTGTACGTGCGGTGGGCGCAGTTCGGGGCGTTCTCGCCGCTGGTGCGCTTCCACGGCACCACCAGCCGGCTGCCGTGGGACTTCCCCGACGACGCCGCGCGCGACGCGGTCGAGGCGATCCGGCTGCGCTACCGGATGATGCCCTACCTCTACTCGGCGGCGGTCACCGCCGCCCGCACCGGTGCCCCGATGATGCGGGCGCTGCTGGTCGACTCGCCGGACGATCCGGCCGCGTGGGGCGCCGAGTTGGAGTACCGGCTCGGCACCGACCTGCTGGTCGCGCCGATGGTCAACCCGGACGGGCGGCGGCACGTCTACCTGCCGGCCGGTGACTGGGTCGACCACTGGACCGGACGGACCCACGTCGGCGGACGGCACCTGCCGGTCGAGACGCCGCTGGACCGGATCCCGTTGTTCGTCCGGCACGGCGCGCTGATCCCGACGACCGAACCGCAGGACACCGTCGGCGACGGTCCGTTCACCGACGTGACCCTGGTCAGTTGGGGCGGCGTCAGCGCCGAGACGGTCGTCTGTGACGTCGACGGTGACACCACGGTCCGGGCGGTACGCGACGGCGACACGTTGCGGGTCGACGTCGACGGGCCGCTGCCGGTCCGCCGGGTCGAGGTCGTCGCGGTGACCGGCACCGAGCCACCGGCCACCGTGCTGCTCGACGGCGTACCGCTCTGACCAGCGGTGCCGGCCGGTCAACCCTTGATCGCGCCGGTGATGACGCCCTTGGTGAAGTGCCGCTGCACGAACGGGAAGATCACCACCGCCGGCAGTACGGTGATCACCACCACCGCCATCTTGACCGCCAGGGTCGGCGGGTACGCGGTGACCCCGGGGATGTTCACCGGCGCGCCGGTGACCGACGGCGACTGGCCGGCCAGGATGTAGCTCTGCAGCACCCGCTGGATCGGCCACTTGTCGTTGTCGTCGATGTAGAGCACCGCGTTGAAGTACGCGTTCCAGTAGCCGACGGCGTAGAACAGGCCGACGACGGCGATCACCGCCCGGGACAGCGGCAGCATGATCCGCCACAGGATCCGGAACTCCCCGGCGCCGTCGATGCGGGCCGCGTCGATCAGCTCGGCCGGCACGTTCATGAAGAACGCCCGGATCACCACCAGGTTGAACACGCTGATCGCGGTGGGCAGGATCAGCGCCCACAGGCTGTTCTTCAGGCCCAGCCCGGTCACCACCAGGTAGCTCGGCACCATGCCGGGGTAGATCAGGAAGGTGAGCAGGAACAGGAACAGCAGCGGGCGGTGCGCGAGCGAGTCCTTGCGGGACAGCCCGTACGCCGCCAGCACCGTCAGCACCAGGCTGAACGTCGTGCCGACCACGGTGACCAGGGTGCTGACCCACACCGCCCGGCTGATCTGACCGCCGGAGAAGATGTTCACGTACGCCGACAGGTCGATCTCCCGGGGGATCACCACCATGCCGCCGGTGGCGTTGATGGTCTCCCGCGACGCCAGGCTGGTCACCAGGACCGACCACAGCGGGAAGATCACGGCCAGCACCATCGTGGCGAGGACGAGCCCTTTCACGCCCTGGCCGACCGGGCTCGGCGGCTCCTCCCAGACCGGCCGGCCGACGCCGGGGCGCCGCCCTCGGGGCGGCTGGTTCACCGGGTCGAGCCGGGGTCGCCGCCCGGCGGTCAGCGTACGTGCGATGCTCACCTGGAATACACTCCCTGCTCGCCGAGGCGGTGGGCGAACTTGTTCGCGGCGATGATCAGCACCAGCCCGATGACGCCCTTGAACAGGCCGGCGGCGGCACCCATCCCCCACTGCTGCGGGATGATCGCCTGGTAGTAGACGTAGGTGTCGAGCACTTCGGCGGCCTGCCGGCCGACCGCCTCACGTTGCAGGATGAACTGCTCGAACCCGACGGTGAGCGCGTCACCGAGCCGCAGGATGAGCAGTAGGACGATCACCGGACGCAGCCCGGGCAGGGTGATGTGCCACAGCCGCCGCCAGCGCCCGGCGCCGTCGGCCGCCGCCGCCTCGTAGAGGTTCTGGTCGATGGCGCTGAGCGCGGCCAGGAAGATGATCGCGCCCCAGCCGACGTCCTTCCACACGGACTCGGCGGTGACCAGCACGATGAACGTGTCCGGGTTGCCCATCACGTTGAGCGGGTCGAGCCCGGCGTCGCGCATCCGCTGGGCGAGCAGGCCGGCCCCGCCGAGCATCTGCATGAAGAAGGTGACCACCAGCACCCAGCTGAAGAAGTGCGGCAGGTAGACGACGCTCTGGATGAACCCGCGCACCCGGGTCGACATTATGCTGTGCAGCAGGATCGCCAGCAGGATCGGCAGCGGGAAGAAGAAGACCAACTGGAACGCGGTGATGGTCAGGGTGTTGACCACCGCGTCCCAGAACCCCGGGTCACGGAACAGAGTCTCGAAGTTGCCGAATCCGATCCATTCGCTGTAGACGAACGCCTCGAACGCGTTGTCACCGACCCACGGGTTGTAGTCCTGGAAGGCGATCACGTTGCCCAGGGTGGGCAGGTAGTGGAAGACCAGCAGCAGCAGCGCGGCCGGCGCGGCCATCGCCAGCAGCGGCCAGTCGCGGCGCAGCCGGGCCCGCAACGGCACGGTCCGTCGGCGGGTGCGCCGGCCATCCGGGGTACGGCGTGACCGGCGGTCGCCGTCCGGGGTGGGCTGGTCCGGCGACCGCCGGCTCCGGTCGTCACCGGATCCGGCGGTCACGGACGTCTCGACCGAGGTCATCGATCGTTGTCTTCGAGCGCCTTGAGGAAGAAGTCGCGCCCCTCGTCACCGCCGCCGCTGCGCCACTCCTGCGTGATCTGCTCGAGGTCGCTGGTCGGCCGCCGACCGCGCAGCACGTCGAGGATCTTGTCCTCGGTCGGCTGCTGCACCCGCGACAGGTTGGCCGGCAGCTCGAACTTGATCCCGGCCCACGGGTTCGGCTCCAGGTACTTCACCGTCTCGTTGGAGTAGCCGAGCAGGGCCTCGACGAAGCCGGGGACGTCGGCGGTCTGCACGATGGTCGGGTAACGCCCGACGATGAAGGTGTACTGGTCGGCGATCTCCTGCCGGCCCAGCTCGGTCAGCTCCGGGCTGCCGTCGGCGCTGACCGTGTGGTGCTGGTCGACGACGCCGTACTGGCGCAGGTGGTACTCCTCGGTGCCCAACGGCGCGGCGCACCAGTCGAGCACCCGCAGAATCTCCTCGACGCGCTCCTTGCCCAGCCCTTTCTTGATGAACGTGTAGAAGATCGGCTTTTCCTCGCCCCAGGCGGCCGGGGTGCTCTGCCCGTCGGCGGAGAAGATCGGCACCGGCCGCATGTCGAACGTCGGGGTGATCTGCCGCTGCTCCGAGTACATCCCGCGCCAGGCGCCGACGCCGTCCTCGTAGCAGACCATCTTGCCGCTGTTGAACAGCTGCTTGGCGTCGGCGGCGCCCTTGCTCTCCACGATGTCCGGGTGCACCAGCCCTTCGGCGAACAGCTTGGTGGTGAACTCCAGGGCCGCCCGGTACTCCTCGGTCTCGTACTTGAACTCCAGACCGCCGCCGTCGGTGCGGCGCCAGCCGCCCTGCGAACCGGGTACGCCGTAGAACATCTGCACCATGTTGAAGATCGAGCCGAAGGCCCAGACGCCGTTGGCCGGATCGGTCATCGCCTTACCGAACTCGTACAGCTCGTCGATGTTCTTCGGAGCCTGCACGCCGGCGGTGTCGGTGAGGTCCTTGCGGTAGAACAGCGCGTACGGGAACGGGCCGTCGGTCGGCCACGGCACCGCCGCCAGCCGGCCGCCCCAGACCGCGTACTGCCAGGCCCCGGTCGGGAAGCTGGCCAGATGCGGATAGGCCAGCGCGGCGTCACCGGCCAGATGGTCGGTCAGGTCCTCGAACAGCGCCGAGACCGCGTCGGAGAACCTCGGAATCTTGTCGATCTCCCAGTTCGGCGCGCAGAGCAGGTCCGGCACGTCGCGGGCACCGAGGATGGCGCTCAGCTTGTCGGCGTACGTGTTGCCGTCCTGGACGCTGAAGTCGATCGGCACGCCGAGCCGCTCGTTGACCGCCTGCAGGTAGGCGTTGCGGTCGATGCCGGGCGGGGTCGGCCCCCACCAGGGAGTCATCGCGGTGAGCGGTTCACCGCTGCTGCCGGGCGTCTCGGTGACCGCCCTGACCAGGTCGGTCGGGTACGTCAGGTAGCCGTCGGCGATCGGGCGTACCCCGGCGATGTCCGGGGTGATCAGCTCGACCGGCTGGTATCTGGGCAGGACCGCGCTTACCGCGTCGACGTCGGTCGCCGTGCCCTGGGTGCCGGCCGGCCGGCTGCAGCCGGAGACAAAACCGCCGCCGGCCATCGCGGTGGCACCCAGGCCGACCAGGCCCAGGAACCGACGTCGATTGGTGGCCGCGCCCGCGAGGGATCGATCCACGGCGCGCTCCCTTCGTATCGGCGAGCCAGGCATCCCGGTGACGGTGGGACGAACCAGCTCGAAATGGGGGTGTGGGGGTACGGTTTGCACGCTAGAGTTAGTTCGTCTGGTGACTAAACAAAGTAGCCGACGGTGACAGGTGCCACAAGGGAGGCCGACATGACGCGAACCGCCGGTGGCGGCCCAGCCCGCGGTGACCGCCGCGGCACGCCGGCCCGCCGGGCATCCGGCCCGAGCCACCCGGCCGGGACCCGGGGCGTAACGTGATCACCATGCGGAGCGGCCCGCAGCCAGCGGACCTGACCGACGTACGCGCCACCAACCTCGCGGTCGTGCTGCGCTACGTCCGGGCCAACGTGCCCTGCTCCCGGGCGGACATCGCCGGTGCCACCGGGCTCAACAAGGCCACCGTCTCCAGCCTGGTCGCCGACCTGATCGACCGCCGGCTGATCCGGGAGACCGGCCTCACCGAACACCGCATCGGACGCCCGGCCACCATGCTGGTCGTCGACGGTGACGCGTACGCCGCGATCGGCATCGAGATCAGCGCCGACCACCTGACCGCGGTCGCGCTCGACCTGGCCGGCGGCGAACTGCTGTCCTGGCGACGCGCCTTCACCGGGCTGGCCGCCACCCCGGGCAGGGCGGCCAGCACGGTGGCCGCACTGGCCGGCCGGGCGGTGACCCGGGTGACCCGGCAGGGGCGGGAGGTGCTCGGGCTGACCGTCGGGGTACCCGGCCTGGTCGACCAGCAGGGCCGGGTCAGCCTCTCCCCCGAGCTGGGCTGGCGCGACGTCGACCTGCACGCCGACCTTCTCCGGGCGCTGCGCGGGCCGGCGTACGAGGTGGTGGTGGACAACGACGCCCAGCTGGCCGCGCTCGCCGAGCACCGGCACGGGCCGTACGCCGGTACCGCGAACCTGGCGCACCTGACCGGCGGCGCCGGCATCGGCGCGGGGCTGGTGGTGGACGGGCGGCTGCTGCACGGCGCCCGCGGGTTCACCGGCGAGGTCGGGCACATCCAACTGGATCCGCAGGGTCCGCCGTGCCGCTGCGGGGCGAACGGCTGCCTGGAGGCGTTGGCCGCCGTACCGGCGCTGATCCGCCGGGTGCTGCCGGACGCCGAGGTCGACGGGCCGGTCACCGACTTCGCGCCGGAGATCGACCGGGTACGGGCGGCGGCTCGCGCCGGGGATCCGGCGGCGCTCGACGCGCTCGCCGAGGTCGGCCGGCACCTCGGCACCGGAGTGTCCATCCTGGCCAACCTGATCAACCCCGAGGTGGTGCTGCTCGGCGGCTACTACGTCCCGCTCGCCCAGTGGCTGCTGCCGGCGGCCCGGCAACAGCTCGCCGACCGTACGGTGGCTCCGGCGGCCGGCGGCACCGAGCTGGCGGCCTCCGACCTGGCCGGCGGCGCGGCGGCGATCGGCGGCGCGGCCCGGGCGATCGCCGCGATCGACAACGGCCGGATGCCGGTCCGTCCGGCCGGCTGACCGCACCGCCGGGTCTACGGCGGGGCGACCGACCCCACCGCCGGCGGCCCCGGGTGCCTGCCGGCCCGACCATCCGTGCCGGCTGGCACCCGGGTCGCACACTGGGAGGCATGCCCGCCACGACGACCGGGTCCGACCAGGCCGCCGACGCGCCGCCCACGCTGCCGGTGATGGAGACGTACGTGCTGCTCGACGGCACGTTCCGCGACTCGGGGCGGGCGCTGGCCGCCGCCGTTTTCGAGCTCGCGCAGCAGGGCCGGCTGCGCATCGACGCGGACCCGGACGCCCGGACGGTCACCCTGACCCGGACCGCGGCGCCCGGTGCCGAGCTGCCAGTCGGGCAGCAGGACGTGCTGGTGGCGGTCTTCACCGAGCTGGACTGTCCCGGCGAGCAGTTGACCGTCAGTTCCCGGGGCGAGTGGCCGGTCGCTCCGGTGGTGATGGCCCGGGCCCGGACGAGGTTGCTGGCGCAGGGCCGGGTGTCGCCGGTACGGCCCCGGACGGTCCGTCGCGTGGTAGCCGCCGCGCTGGCCGGGCTCGGGCTGCTCGGCCTGGGGGCGGTCGCGCTGGTCACCCGGGCGGCGGGGCCGGTGTTCTACACCGGCTGCCTGCTGCTCGCCGCCGCCGTGGTGCTGCCGGGCCTGGACGTGACCCGACGCCGCCAGGTGGTACGCACCCGTGCGGGCCGGGCCGCGGTACGTCGGGCCCGCCGGATCCGGCGGCGTTGCCGGGGAACGAGAGGTCCACGCCGACGCGCCGGGGTGCCGTCCGTCGAGCTCGCCCACGAGCTGCTCTGGTCGACCGTGCCGGGCCACGGGCTGCCCAGCGTCCGAGGCATGCGCGAGCGGCCGTCCTGGTGGGAGGGACAGTGGCCGGACGTGGCGGTGCCCGGTTCGTCGTTCCACCGGGCGTACCGGACCCTCGGCCGGGCGCTCGCGCCGAGCCCGCAGGACCTCGCCGCGCTGCGGGCCGGCCCGGCCCCGGCCGACCGGGACCGGGAGCTGCCGGACGATCTGATCGACCCGATCGCCTGGTGGGGGCTGGTGCAGGACGTTCGGTCGCTGGACCTCAGCGACTGGGGCGGCGGCAGCGGGGAGGGCAGTGGCGACGGGGACGGCGACGGGGACGGGGACGGGGACGGCGGCTGACATCAATTTGTGGCGGGCAGACCCTTGACCGTCCGTACTGATGGATGTCAACCTCAAAGGGCTCCACGGTTAACACGGTTGAAATCGTGTCGACAGTGGAGCGTTTTTGGGACGGTCGTCGAAGCGCTTCGAGCCAGCGCTTCCCGGGCTGGCGGCCAACCTCCACCGCGTACCGACGCCTGCCCGTGATCCGGTGACCGCGGCGGTGCCCGCACCGCCGCGGCGACCCACACGGGTGCCCTTGCCGATCCCGGAAGGCGATCCACGTTATGAGCGACAGCACGTTCCGCGACCCCGACCAGCCCGTGGCCGCCCGGGTCACCGACCTGCTCCGCCGGCTCACCCTCGACGAGAAGATCGCCCTGTTGCACCAGCATCAGCCCGCGGTGCCCCGACTCGGCCTGCCCGCCTTCCGCACCGGGACCGAGGCGCTGCACGGAGTGGCGTGGCTCGGCCCGGCGACCGTCTTCCCGCAGGCGATCGGGCTGGGTTCCAGCTGGAACCCGGACCTGCTGCGGCGGATCGGCGAAGCGGTCGGCGACGAGGTACGCGCGTTCCACCACAAGGACCCTGTCGGCGTCGGACTGAATGTGTGGGCGCCGGTGGTCAACCCGCTGCGGGATCCACGGTGGGGCCGCAACGAGGAGGGCTACGCCGAGGACCCGTGGCTGACCGGGGTGCTGGCCACCGGGTACGCCAGTGGGCTGCGCGGCGACCATCCCTACTACCTGCGGACCGCGCCGACCCTGAAACACTTCCTCGGCTACAACAACGAGACCGACCGGGCCACCACCAGCAGCAACCTGCCGCCCCGGGTACTGCACGAGTACGAACTACCGGCGTTTCGCGCCCCGATCGCCGCCGGTGCCGCAGTTGCGGTGATGGCCGCGTACAACCTGGTCAACGGCCGGCCGGCGCACCTGAGCCCGCTGATCGACGAACAGTTGCGCCGGTGGACCGACGGTGACGTCCTGGTCGTCGGCGACGCGGGAGCGGCCACCAACATCGCCGGTGTCCAGGGCTACCACCCGGACCACGTCACAGGCTACGCGGCGGCGCTGCACGCCGGAATCGACAGCTTCACCGAGGACGACACCGACTCGCTGCCGACCGTCGCGCGGATCACCGAGGCGGTGGCGCGCGGGCTGCTCACCGAACCGGACATCGACCGCGCGGTACGCCGGATCCTCTCCGTCCGGATCCGGCTCGGTGAGCTGGATCCGCCGGAACGCAACCCGTTCGCGACGACCGGCACCGACGTGATCAACTGCCCGGCCCACCAGGACCTGGCCCGGATCGCGGTACGCGAGTCGGTGGTGCTGCTGCGCAACGAACCGACGGAGTCCGGATCCGACCCGGTGCTGCCGCTGAACCCGGACCGGATCCGGCGGGTCGCGGTGCTCGGCCCGCTCGCCGACACCGTCCACACCGACTGGTACGCCGGATCGATGCCGTACGCGGTCACCGCCCGCGCCGGGCTGACCGCACGGCTGCCGACGGCGGCCGTGACCCACCACGAGGGAGTGGACCGGATCGCGTTGCGACTCGGCACATCGGCGACCTACCTGCGGGCCAGCGGCGCGGCCGCCGGTGGACCGCTGCAGGCCGACAGCACCGCGGGCGGACCGCCGCGCGCCACCGCGCCGGAGGCGGCGCCGCAGTGCTGCTTCGACGTGTTCGACTGGGGCGACGGGGTGGTCGCGCTGCGCAGCGTCGCCAACGGCCGCTACCTGGCCGCTGGCGACGACGGGGTGCTGGTCAACGACCGGTCCGGCCCGGGCGGTTGGGTGGTGAACGAGACCTTCCGGCTGGTCCGCGCCGCCGACGGCCGCACGGCACTGCACCACCTGGCCCGGGACCGTTACGTCACCGTCGGCCCGGACGGGCTGCTGCGGGCCGAGGCCGCCAGCCTCGACACCGCCGCCAGGTTCGCCGTCGAGCTGGTCACCGATGGCGCCCGGGAAGCGGCGGCGCTGGCCCGCGACACCGACGTGGCGGTGGTGGTGCTCGGCAACCATCCGATGGTGTGCGGGCGGGAGACCGAGGACCGGGTCGACCTGGCGCTGCCCACCGCCCAGGCAGCGCTGCTGCGGGCGGTACGGGCCGCGAATCCGCGCACCGTGCTGGTGCTGGCCAGCAGCTACCCGTACGCGGTGGAGTGGGCCGACCGGCACGTCCCGGCGATCGTCTGGTCCGCGCACGGCGGCCAGGAGTACGGCACCGGGCTGGCCGAGGTGCTCTGCGGGGACGCCGATCCGGGCGGCCGGCTCACCCAGACCTGGTACCGGCGTACCGCTGACCTGCCCGACCTGTTCGACTACGACGTGATCGCCTCGGACGCGACCTACCTCTACTTCCGGGGGGAACCGCTGTACCCGTTCGGCCACGGCCTGAGCTACACCTCCTTCGACTACCGCGACCTGCGGTTGTCGGCCACCGAGGTGGGTGCCGACGGCACGGTCGAGGCCAGCGTCACGGTGCGTAACAGCGGGGCGCGGGCCGGGACCGAGGTGGTGCAGCTCTACACCCGCCAGCGGCACTCCCGGGTCAAGCAGCCGCTGCGCCAACTGCGCGACTTCCGCAAGATCAGGCTCGCGGCGGGGGCGCAGACCACACTCCGGTTCCGCCTGGCCGCCGCCGACCTGGCGACCTGGGACGTCACCCGGGACCGGCCGGTGGTGGAGAGCGCCCGGCACACCGTGTCGGTCGGCCGGTCCAGCGCCGACCTGGTGGCGACCGCCACCCTGACCGTACGCGGTGAACGGATCGGGCCCCGCGATCCGCTGGCCGGACCGTTGTGGGCCGCTGACAACGACGACTACGCCGGTACGGCACCGGCCGACCATCCCGAGGGCCGGGACGCGGTGGGCGCGGCGGAGGACGGCGGTTGGATCGCGTTCACCGACGTCGACTTCGACTCCGAACCCACCGCGGTCACCGCCCGCGTCACCCACCGGCCGCTCCCGGAGAGAGCCGGGGCCGACCCAGGCACCGTCGGCCGGCCGGCGGACGGGTCGACGGTCACCCTGCGGCTGGACGATCCGCTGGCCGGCCCGGTCGCCGGTAGGCTTCCGGTACCGGCGACCGGCGGCCGCGACGACTGGGCCGAGGTACGGACGGAGCTGCACGGACTGTCCGGAACCCGAGACCTGTATCTGCTTTTCAGTACGGCAGGCGCTACGGTGAGCTACCTGAGTTTTGCCGGGACCGCCACTGACGGTCCAGCCAGGGACATGGATGGAGGAGCCTAGTGTCAACTCCGTCACAGCCGACCGGCACCGGGCCGGACCCCGCCGGGCCCGGCCCGGCGCGGGACCGGGCCGGGAAGCGGGCCGACATGGTGACGATCGCCGACGTGGCCCGGCACGCCGGCGTCGCGGTCAGCACGGTGTCCTATGTGCTCAGCGGCAAGCGGGCGATCTCGGCGACCACCCGGGAGCGCGTCCTGGCCAGCATCCACGCCCTCGGCTACCACCCGCACGCCGGCGCCCGGGCGCTGGCCAGCCGCCGGGCGAACGTGATCGCGCTGGTGCTGCCGCTGCGCTCCGGGATGCACCTGCCGGTGCTGATGCAGTTCGCCACCAGCGTGGTCACCACCGCCCGGCAGTTCGACCACGACGTACTGCTGGTCACCGCCGATGAGGGGCCGGCCGGGCTGCGCCGGATCGCGGTCAGCGCCATGGTCGACGGCATCGTGGTGATGGACGTCGAGATGCACGACCCACGGGTACCGCTGCTGCGTGAGCTCGAACGGCCCAGCGTGCTGATCGGTTTTCCGGCCGAGTCCGCCGGTCTGACCTGCGTCGACCTCGACTTCTACCGGGCCGGCGAGGCCTGCGTCGAACATCTCGTCACGCTCGGCCACCGGCAGCTCGCGCTGCTCGGTGCCCCGGCGGTGGTCTACGAACGGGAGACCGGCTTCGCCCACCGGACCCGGGCCGGCTTCACCGAGACGGCGGCCCGCTGCGGCGTCACGGCGGTCGCCCAGCCGTGCGAGGAGAACTACGACGCGGTACGCCGCGAACTGGCCGGGCTGCTGCACCGGCACCCGGGGCTCACCGCGCTGGTGGTGCACAACGAGGCGGCGGTCGGGCACGTGCTGGCCGCGTTGCCGACCCTGGGCCGACGGGTTCCCGATGACATCTCGGTGGTGGCGATCTGCCCGGACGAGGTCGCCGAGCGGTCCGGTCCGGCGCTGACCTCGGTGCTGATTCCGGCCGAGGAGGTCGGCCGGCAGGCGGTCAGTCTGCTGATGCGCAAGGTCCAGGGCGACGCGGTGCCGGCCGCCACGCTGCTCGACCCGCGGTTGACCGTCCGGGCCAGCACCGCAACCGGCCCCGCCGGTGCCGGGCACGGAGCCGAGGCCGGTGCCGCTGGCGTCGGAGGCAGCGGGCCGGAGGCGATGGTGGCGCTTGCCCGCCGTACCGATTCCTGATCAACTCGGCCGCATGGCAGGCGACGCATCCGCGCCGGGCGCCACGCCCGGCGCAGACACCACCACCGGCGCAGACCCCACGGCCGGCGGGCACATGTCGGCGGACGAATTCCGCCGGGCCGGGCACGCGGTGGTCGACTGGATCGCCGACTACTGGCAGACGCTGGAGAAACATCCGGTACGGCCGTCGAGCCCGCCCGGCGCGGTGGCCCGGGCGCTGCCGGTGACGCCACCGGAGCACGGCGAGCCGTTCGACCGGATCCTCACCGACCTGGACCGGGTGGTCGTCGGCGGGCTCACCCACTGGCAGCACCCCGGCTTCTTCGGCTACTTCCCGGCCAACACCTCGGCGCCGAGCGTGCTCGGCGACCTGGTCAGCGCCGGCCTCGGCGTCCAGGGCATGCTCTGGGCCACCAGTCCGGCCTGCACCGAGGTGGAGACCGTGATGCTCGACTGGCTGGCCCAGCTGCTCGACCTGCCGCAACGGTTCCGGTCGGGGTCCACCGGTGGCGGCGTCATCCAGGACTCGGCGTCGTCGGCGACGCTGGTGGCCACCCTGGTGGCGCTGCACCGGGCCAGTGGCGGTGCCTGGCGCACGGCGGGCACCGGCGCCGGCTACACCGTCTACACCTCGACCGAGGGCCATTCGTCGATCGAGAAGGCGGCCCGGATCGCCGGGGTCGGTGATCAGGGCGTCCGGCTGGTCGACGTCGATCCGGTCACGCTGGCGATGCGGCCGGACGCGTTGCGCCGGGCCCTCGACGACGATCTGGCCGCCGGGCGGCGACCGGCGATCGTGGTCGCGACCGTGGGCACCACCTCGACCACCGCCGTCGATCCGGTCGAACAGATCGGCGCGATCTGCGCCGAGTACGGGGTGTGGCTGCACGTGGACGCCGCGTACGCCGGCGCGGCGGCGGTCTGCCCGGAGCTGCGCTGGACGCACGCCGGGCTGGAACGGGCCGACTCGTACTGCTTCGACCCGCACAAGTGGCTGCTGACCGGGTTCGACTGCGACGCGTTCTGGGTAGCGGACCGGGCCGAGCTGGTCGAGGCGTTGACGGTGATGCCGGAGTACCTGCGCAACGCGCTCAGCGACGCGGGCACGGTGATCGACTACCGGGACTGGCAGGTGCCGCTGGGTCGCCGGTTCCGGGCGCTGAAGCTGTGGTTCGTGCTGCGCTGGTACGGCGCACAGGGGCTGCGGGCGCACGTCCGTTCGGCGGTGGCGCACGCGGCCTGGTTCGCCGACCAGGTACGCGCCGACGACCGGTTCGAGATCGTCACGCCGGGGCCGTTCTCACTGGTCTGTTTCCGGTTGCGCGGGCAGCCCGACGAGGTCAACTCCGCTCTGCTGGCCGGGGTGAACGCCAGCGGTACGGTGCTGCTGACCCACACCCGGGTGGCGGGCCGGTTCACCTTGCGGCTGGCGGTCGGCGCGCCGCGTACCGAGCGACGGCACGTCGCCGCCGCCTGGGAGCTGATCGCGGACACCGCCACCGGTCTGCTCGCCGACCAGCGCTGACCGCCGCTGGGCAGGTGGCGGTCAGGTCCAGGCGCGCGGGTTGGCGGCGAGATCCCGGACCCGCTCGGGGAGTTTGCCGGTGGCGACGTCGGCCACGGTGACCGACTCGAGGATCTCCCGCTCACTGGCCCGCAACGCGATCCAGACGTCCTGCAGCGCGACCGCCGCACCCTGGTAGCCGAGCTCCTCCGGCCGGTGGCCCCGCACGTGGGCGAGCGGGCCGTCGATGACCCGGATGAGCTCCGCGAGGCTGATCTGCTCGGCGGGCCGGGCCAGCCAGTAGCCGCCGTCCGGGCCGCGCTGGGCCTGCACCACGCCGGCCCGGCGCAACTGCAGCAGGATGCCTTCGAGGAACTTCGGCGGGATGCCCTGGGCCCGGGCCACCTGCTCGGCGGTCAGCACGACCCGCGCCGACGCCGCGGCCGCGACCGCCAGCTCGGCAGCGGCCCGCAGTGCGTAGTCGACCCGGGCAGAGAGACGCATACCTCTCAGGTTACGGCACTGTTTCCATTATCGGACCGGCCGACCGACGTCGGTCATCGACCTTGATCGCGGCCGCCCGAGCGCCGGCCAGAAAGTCGGCCCCGCAGCCGGCCCGGTCACCCGCCGACCCGCCGGACCAGTCCTTCCTGTACAGCGCTGGCGATGTGCCGGCCGTCGCGGGTGAACATCCGGCCGGTGGCCAGCCCGCGCCCGCCGGCGGCCGACGGACTCCAGCAGTCGTAGAGGAACCATTCGTCGGCCCGGAACGGCCGGTGGAACCACAACGCGTGGTCCAGGCTGGCCCCGATCACCCCGCCCGGACCCCAGACCTCGCCGTGCACGGACAGCACTGAGTCGAGCAACGTCAGGTCGGAGGCGTAGGTGAGTACGCAGGCGTGCAGCAGCGGATCGTCGGGCAGCTTGCCGTCGGCGCGGATCCAGACCCGCTGGTACGGGTCGGCCGGCCGGTCCCCGGGGGCGACCAGACCCGGTTCGCCGACGTACCGCACGTCCATCGGCCGGGGGATCACCGCCCAGACACCGAGCCGCTCCGGATAGCGGGCAAGCCGCTCCACCATGGTCGGCACCGCGTCCGGCGGCGGGACGTCCGGTGGCTGCGGGGCCTGGTGGTCCAGCCCGTCCTCGGGCCGGTGAAACGACGCCGACATGAAAAAGATCGGTTTGCCGTGCTGGTACGCCACCGAACGGCGGACCGAGAAGGACCGGCCGTCGCGGATGTTCTCCACCTCGTAGTCGATCGGCTCGGCACCGTCGCCGGGGCGGACGAAGTAGCCGTGCAGCGAGTGCACCAGCCGCTGCGGGTCGACGGTCCGCCCGGCGGCGACCAGCGCCTGACCGGCGACCTGGCCGCCGAAGACCCGCTGCGGCCCCACCTTGGGGCTCATCCCACGGAACGCCGACGGCCCGGTCCGGCTCAGGTCGAGCACCTCAAGCAGCTGGTCGACGGCGGCCTGCCCGCCGACCGGATCACCGGTCACTGCAACGCCCGGGCCGCTGCGGCGTCGACGAGGCTGCCGAGCTGGTGCACCCGCAGCGTGTTGGTGGAGCCCGGGGTGCCGACCGGGCTACCGGCGACGATCACCACGTACTCGCCGGGGTTAGCCCGGCCGAGGCCGAGCAGCGCCTGGTCGACCTGGCGGAACATGTCGTCGGTGTGCTGCACGAACGGCATCAGGAAGGTCTCCACCCCCCAGGAGAGGGCGAGCTGGTCGCGTACCTCGGCGACCGGGGTGAAGGCGAGCAGCGGCAGCTCGCACTGCAACCGGGAAAGCCGGCGCACGGTGTCACCGGTCTGGGTGAAGGCGACCATCGCCTTGGCGCCGATCGCCCGGGCGATCTGCGACGCGGCCGAGGTGAGCGCACCGCCGTGGGTACGGGGGTCGTGCTGCAACCGGGGCACCGAGATCGAGCCCTGCTCGGTCGTCACGACGATCTTGGCCATGGTGCTGACCGTCAGCACTGGGTACTTGCCGACGCTGGTCTCGCCGGAGAGCATCACCGCGTCGGTGCCGTCGAGCACCGCGTTGGCCACGTCGGAGGCCTCCGCACGGGTCGGCCGCGAATTCTCGATCATCGAGTCGAGCATCTGGGTGGCGACGATGACCGGCTTGGCGTTCTCCCGGCACAACTGCACCGCCCGCTTCTGCACCAGCGGCACCTCGTCGAGCGGCAGCTCGACGCCGAGGTCGCCCCGGGCCACCATCACCCCGTCGAAGGCGTCGACGATCGCCTCCAGGTGGGTGACCGCCTCCGGCTTCTCGACCTTGGCCAGGACGGGTCGGCGGATCCCCTCCTCGTCCATGATCGCGTGGACCAGCTTGATGTCCTCGGGCGACCGGACGAACGACAGGGCGACGAAGTCGGCGCCCAGGCCGAGCGCGAACCGCAGGTCGTCGATGTCCTTGTCCGACAGGGCCGGGACGCTGACCGCGACGTTCGGCAGCGAGATGCCCTTGTTGTTGGAGACCGGCCCGCCCTCGACGACCAGCACCCGGATGTCGTTGCCGTCCACCGCGCTGACCTCGACGGCCACCTTGCCGTCGTCAATCAGCAGCCGGTCCCCGGGGCGAACCTCCTGGGGCAGCTTGCGGTAGGTGCAGGAGACCCGTTCCCGGCTGCCGAGGATGTCGTCGCTGGTGATGACGACCGAGTCGCCGGTGCGCCACTCGTGCGGCCCGTCGGCGAACCGGCCGAGACGGATCTTGGGGCCCTGCAGGTCGGCCAGCACGGCGACCGCCCGGCCGGAAGCCTGGGCTGCCTCCCGGACCAGCTGGTACACCTGCTGGTGGTCCTCGTGGCTGCCGTGGCTGAAGTTCAGCCGGGCCACGTCCATGCCCGCCTCGACGAGCCCACGGATACGCTCCGGGGACGCGGTCGCGGGGCCAAGCGTACAAACGATCTTTGCGCGGCGTGTCACGCCCATGAGGCTAGTCTCTCCCCTGAACCGGCCGATCGGCCGACCCTGTCTGATGTCCGAACGGAAGTGCCCACCAGCGCTCGGCGCTCCGCGAGACATCGTACTGGTGGGTGGAACCGTGACGGTGAACCGGCGGGCATCGACGACCGCGCCCTCAGGGTAGCGCGGTAGTTGACCATCGCGGTACGCCCGGACGGCCGACGCCCGGACGTTCGGAGATCATTCGCCGAACCGTCACATAGATCCGGTTAACTGGTCACCACACGACCGGAGGGTGGCACGGTGACACAGCGGGTACGGACACGAACAGTGACCGCTCTGATGGCGATGATCGCCACCGGTCTGGCGGCAGGCCTGGCACCCGGGACGGCGACGGCTGGCGGCCCACCGGCCGGTGGGCACGGCGGCGTCCGGTTCGCCACCTTCAACGCCTCGCTCAACCGGGGCGTCGACGGCGGCCTGGTGGCCGACCTGTCCACCCTGGGCGACCGGCAGGCCGCCAACGTCGCCGAGATCATCCAGCGGGTCCGCCCCGACGTGCTGCTGATCAACGAGTTCGACCACGACGCCGAGGGGCGGGCCGTCGAGCTGTTCCAGCGCAACTACCTGTCCCGCGGCCAGGGCGGGGCCAGGCCGATCCACTACCCGTACCGGTTCAGCGCCCCGTCGAACACCGGCGTGCCGTCCGGGCACGACCTCAACCGCGACGGTACGGTCGGCGGCCCGGACGACGCGTACGGCTTCGGGCTGTTCCCCGGCCAGTACGGCATGGCGGTCTACTCGCGTCACCCGATCGACCGGCGATCGCTGCGCACCTTCCAGACGTTCCGCTGGCGCGACATGCCGGGGGCGCTGCTGCCGGACGACCCGGACACCCCGGAGCCCGCCGACTGGTACTCCCCCGAGGCCCTCGCGGACGTCCGGCTGTCGTCGAAGAGCCACTGGGACGTGCCGGTGCGGATCGGCCGGCACACCGTGCATCTGCTGGCCAGCCACCCCACGCCGCCGGTGTTCGACGGCCCGGAGGACCGCAACGGCCGGCGCAACCACGACGAGATCCGGTTCTGGGCCGACTACGTCTCGCCGGCCCGGTCCGGCTACATCTACGACGACCGGGGCCGCCGTGGCGGGCTGCGCCCGGGTGCCCGGTTCGTCATCGCCGGTGACCTCAACTCCGACCCGTACGACGGCGACAGCATCCCGGGATCGGCCCAGCAGGTCACCGGGCATCCGTTGGTCGACGACCGGCGGCCGCCGACCAGCGCCGGCGGGCCGGCGGCCAGCCAGCGCCAGGGCGGGGCGAACCTGACCCACGAGAGCGACCCCCGCTACGACACCGCCGACTTCGCCGACGGTACGCCCGGCAACCTGCGGGTCGACTACCTGCTGCCCAGCCGCCGACTGCGCACGGCGGGCAGCGGGGTGTTCTGGCCGACGCCGGACGATCCACTGTTCCGGCTGGTCGGCGACTACGACCCGACGCTGCCCGGCGGGTTCCCGACCTCGGACCACCGGCTGGTCTGGCTCGATTTGCGCTGCTGAGCGGGCGGTTCCACACGATCAGTCGGTGCCGGTGGCGGCGAGCGATCCCGGTGGGCGGGCGTCGCGGGAGGCGGTCGCGTTCATTGGGATCTGCGCCGAGCGCACCCCCATGTCGAGCCGGGCCACCTGGTAGAACTGCGCCCGGGCACGGCGGTAGTCGGCGAACCCGGCCCGCCAGGTCTGTTCGTCGACCGGTTCGTCACCGGTGGCAAAGGCCTCAAGCCTCCACAACGTCTCCGTGAGGGCCTGCGCGGCAGCGATGGTCGGCCCGTCGGCGGATGGTCGGCAGGTGTTCCAGCAGAGACATCGCACTCTCCGTCGCATGGCCGGACTTCAGGGTAGGAAGCCGTCACAAGGCCGCCTGCCGGCCCCACGCCCCGGTCCCCCGACAACCTCCGCTTGCCCCACCTTACGCCGTAAGTTAACCTGCCTTACAGCGTAAGACTGCCGGTCGCGGCTACGGACGCCCGGAGGACAAGGAGTGGAATTCTCATGAGCGATCTGGTCCGCGCGGCGCGACTGACCGGCGTGTTCTACCTGGGTCTCGCAACAACCGCCATGCTCGGCTTTCTGATCGTCCGACCCCAGCTGTTCATCGCTGGCGACCCCGCAGCGACACAGGGCAACCTGGTCGGACACGAAACACTCGCCCGCGTCGGCGTCGCGCTCGAGTTGGGCGTTGTCGTCACCCAGGCGCTCGCCGCCGTCTGGTTCTACCGCCTCTTCCGTACCGCCGACCCGCTCGCCGCCGGCAGCATCGGCGCGTTCGGTCTCGTCAACGCGGTGGCGATCATGGGCAGCGCGGCGATGCTCGCCACGGCGGTCGAGGTCGCGGGCGAGCCGGGCGGCGACGTCGCGGCCACCGTCCAGACCCTCTACCTGGTCAGCGGCAACCTGTGGGGGTGGGCAACCTGTTCTTCGGGCTGTGGCTCATCCCGATGGGCACCTGTGTGCTCCGGTCACGTTTGATGCCCCGACCGCTCGGCTGGGTGCTCGTCGTCGGCGGCATCTGCTACCTCGCCAGCGGCTTCCTGCTCTACCTCGCGCCCGACGCCCAGGTCGTCGCCGACCTGCTCGTGGTGCCGGCCACCGTCGGCGAGCTCTGGATGATCGGCTACCTGCTGACCGTCGGCGTCCGCCAGGACCTGTCCCGCACCACCCCGACGACGTCCGGCACCTCCACCGCCGCTGCCTGAAGGCTTGGCACCGCAGGCCCGGCAACCCCACTCCAGCGAAGGGCCGGGCAGGGCCGTACTTGAAATCGATTCATCACTGTCCCTTGTAAGGGCCGACGGACGGTCGATAGACTGCGGACTATCCGGTGTGGTTACCGCACAAGCGACCGGAACACGACGGCCGGCGGGCCACTCAAGACACTTGAGCCTCCGGGAGACAGCCATGAAGAAGCGACTCTCGGGCACCCGACGCGGCCTCCTCGCGCTCGCCACAGCCGCTACGGTCGGCCTCGCGTCGGTTGCCACCACCAGCGCGCCTGCGGCTGCGGCACCGATGCGCGCAGACCGCACCGGCGAGGCGGTGGCGCTGGTGGAACGCCTCGGTGACCGATCCGCTGGCGCCTACCTCGACCCGGCGAGTGGACGGGTGGTGGTGGCGGTGACCGACGAGGCGTCCGCAGCCCGGGTCCGCGCCGTCGGCGCGCTGCCGAAACTGGTGCGCTACAGCACGGCGGAACTGAAGGCGGTAGAGACCGGACTCGTCGACCGTGCCTTGGTGCCGGGCAGCGCGGTCTCCGTCGATCCGGTCACCAACCAGGTCGTGATCGAGATCGACACCGGCGTCACCGGTGCCCGGCTGGCGCAGGTCCGCAGCGCCGTCGCACGAGCCGGCGCCGCGGCCCGGATCGAACGGCTGTCCGGCCCGCTCACCACCTACGATCTGCGCGGCGGCGAGCGGATCAGCGCCGGCAGCAGCTACTGCTCCGCCGGGATCATGATGGCCGACTACTTCACCGGTGATCAGCACGTGGTCACCGCAGGTCACTGCACTGCCGCAGCCTCCACCTGGTCGGTCGGCGGCTCGCCGCTCGGGACCTCCTGGGGGACCCACTATCCGGGCGACGACTTCGGCTTCATCCGAAGCAGCGGCACCGTGCCGCTGGTCGGTGAGATAAAGGTGCATTCCGGCACGGCAGACGTGCAAAACATCGGGTCGGTGAGCCAGCTACTGCTGAACTCGTACATCAACCGCAGCGGGGCCACCACCGGCGCGAGGCAGGGCCGGCTCACCGCCGTGAACGTCAGCGTTCGATACACCAGCGGACACGTCATGACCGGCATGTTCAAGACGACAGCCTGCGCCGAACCGGGCGACAGTGGCGGACCGTTCTACGTGTCGATCCCGTTCATCGGCACCACCGCCTACGGCCTGACCTCCGGCGGCTCCGGCAACTGCAGCTCCGGCGGGGTGACCTACGCGCAGCCGCTGGACGAGGTGCGCGACAGCTACCCCAACCTGTACGTCATTTGACATCCTCGCCGCCCTAATCGGCGGCGATTCCAGCCACGCTGCGCGTGACACGCGCAGTGTTCTGGTGGGTTACCGTTTCACCGCGCGGTGCCGGGACGGGTCCCGGTCCTACCCGCGCTCCACGGTCGTTGAAGTCCGCCTGCCCGGCGGCCTTGATGTTGATCGCCGCGTTGACGTCCCGGTCGTGGAGACCGCCACACGGACACACCCACGACCGCACGTCCAGCGCCATCTTCTCGTTGATCCGGCCGCAGTCCGAGCACATCCGGGTGGACGGGAGCCACCGGTCCACCCGGGCGAACGTGCGCCCGTACCTCGCCGATTTGTACTCCAGCATGGCGACGAACGACGACCATCCGGCGTCGTGCACGGACTTCGCCAGCCGGGTCCGGCCGAGACCGGCGACACACAGGTCCTCGACGTACACCGCTTGATTCTCGCGGATGATCGTCGTGGACAGCTTGTGCTGCCAGTCCCGCCGGGTGTCGGCCACCCGGGCGTGCGCCCTGGCGACCTTCACGACAGCCTTCCCGCGGCGGTTGCTGCCCCGCTGTTTACGCGACAGGGCCTGCTGCAGCCGCTTGAGCCTGCGGGCCGCGCGGCGCAGGAACCTCGGCGCGGCCACCTTCGTGCCGTCCGACATGACCGCGAAGTGCGTCAGCCCCAGATCGATCCCCACCTCGGCGTCGGTCGGCGGCAACGGCTCGTCCTCGCTGGTCTGCACGACGAACGAGGCGAAGTACCGACCGGCCGCGTCCCGGATGACCGTCACGGACGACGGGTCCGACGGCAACGACCGGGACCAGCGGACCGTGAGGTCGCCGATCTTCGGCAGCCGCAGACGGCCGTTGTCCAGCACCGTGAACCGGGAGTTACGGGTGAAACGGATGGCCTGCCGGTTGTCCTTACGGGACCGGAACCTCGGCGGCGCCACCGTGCGGCCTTCACGCCCGCCCGTGATCGAGGCGAAGAAGTTGCGGTACGCGGTGTTCAGGTCCGCGAGGGCCTGCTGCAACACCACCGCCGACACCTCGCCCAGCCACGCCCGCTCCGGAGTCGTCCTGGCCCGCGTGATGACCCGCCTGGACAGCTCGGCGTCCGACACGTACGGCAGACCCTGCTCGTGGGCGGTCTGCCGGAGGCGCAGCCCGTCGTTGAACACCACCCGGGCGCATCCGAACGCCTTCGCCAGCTCGATCTGCTGGCCGGGTGTCGGATAGACCCGGAACTGGTACCGGAGCTGCACGAACCACACGATATCACGTTGGTCTATGGCAAAACTCGAGGTTATCCGTACCGACAGGCACTGCGTCTTCGCGATGCACGTCCACTTGGTTTTCGTGACGAAGTTCCGGCACACGGTGTTCGACGACCGGCACCTGACCCGCATGGAACCCATCATGCGGGACGTGCGCCGCGACTTCGAGGCCGAACTGGTCGAGTTCAACGGCGGCCACGACCACGTCCACCTGCTGGTCGACCACCCACCCAAAGTCGCCGTTTCCCGCCTGGTCAACTCACTCAAGGGCGTCTCGTCGCGCCGCCTGCGGCAGGAATTTCCCGACCTCGCACGCCACTACCACCGGGCCAACAAACTCTGGTCGGGCTCGTACTTCGCCGGCTCCGTCGGCGGCGCGCCACTGAGCATCGTGAAGCAGTACATCGAACAGGAAACCGGCCAGGTTAGAGCACTGCTCGGGCCCTGGCGGCCTCCCAGCGCGGGTCTTCACCCCCGGGCCTGAAGGCCGGAGCACTGGCGCGCATTCCGGTAGCGGCGACGGCGCCCCGACCCGGCGTCCGCGCCGCGCCGCGCTCCGGACGTTTCCGCGCCAACGGCAGGGGTATGCGAAGTCGCGGCGGTCCGCCCGATCGGGTGGACCGCCGCGACCGCTCGTAGCCATGCGGAAGGAACCAGGTATGAACCGGAGCTACCTGCGGCTGGGCGCCGCGTTGATGCTGAGTTTCGTGGTGATGCTGCTGCTGACGTACTCGATGATCTGGACCATCGACGATTTCTACCTCAACCTCAGCAACACCTACATGGCGTTGATGATGGTCGCCCCGATGGGGGCGATCATGCTCGGGGTGATGTGGATGATGTTCGGCAACCGTACGCTGAACGTGATCCTGGCGGTCGGGTTCGTCGTCCTGTTCGGGGTGGCGTTCTACTTCGGCCGGCAGGAGAGCTTCATCGGCAACGAACAGTTCCTCAAGTCGATGATCCCGCACCACTCGCGGGCGATCCTGGTCTGCGAGCGGTCGGACATCACCGACCCGGAGATCATCGAGCTGTGTGGACAGATTGTCGAGACGCAGCAGGAGGAGATCGACCAGATGAAGCAGATCCTACAGCGGTACGAATGAGTCACCTCCGCGCGGCGCTCGGCGTCGTCCTCGCTGTCGTCGCCATCGGGACGGGCACCCTGGCGGCCTGCACCGCCGACCCGCCGGAAGCCGGCACCGGCCCGCCCGCCACCAGCGCCGACCCGGTCGACCAGCGGTCAGCGGCACCGCCGCCGGTCGCGCCCGCTCCGACGATCGCGCCGCTGCCCGGCCCAATGGCCGATGCCCGGCCCGTCGCCTCGGTGGCCGCCACCAGCGGCCCGGTGTCGGTCGGCACGGTCGAGGTCCCGCCCGGCCGGTTGTCGGTCAGCCTCGATTGCATCAGCGGCGGCCGTGGGGATGCCGCCGCCGCCAGCGGCGCTGCCGACCTCGCGGTGTTCCTCGACCCGGGGATGCGGTTCGAGTTGCAGTGCCCCGCCGACGAGGTGACGATGACCCGCAACGTCGACCGGGACCACCCGGGCGGCCCGGTCACCATCCGGGTCGAGGCCGGCGCGGACGTGCGGTGGAACCTGCTGGTCGAGCATCAGCCGGGCTAGGCTGCGCCGGTGAACGGGTGCGTGTTCTGCCGGATCATCGCCGGGGAGTCCCCCGCGTGGCGGGTCGCCGACTCCCCCGCCGGGGTGGCCTTCCTGGACACCCGGCCGGTGTTCCCGGGCCACGTGCTGATCAGCCCGCGCCCGCATGTGGTCACCCTGACCGACCTGCCGCCGGCCGACCTGGCCGGGTACTTCTCACTGGTGCAGCGGGTCGCGGCGGCGGTCGAGGCCGGGCTCGACGCGGGCGGCACCTTCGTCGCGATCAACAACCGGGTGTCCCAGTCGGTGCCGCACCTGCACACCCATGTGGTGCCCCGGACCAGGGGCGACGGGCTGCGCGGCTTCTTCTGGCCGCGTCGGCGCTACGCCGACGACGTCGAGGCCCGACGGCACGCCGAACGGGTCGCCGCCGCGTTACCTCCCGAGCCCGATCTGCCGTGAAAACAAATTGATAGACAAAAGTCAGTGACATGATAGCTACTGTCGGCATCAGCAGCTACCGTCAGCAACGATGGCTCGACTGAATGGTCCCTACCGGCTGGCACCGGTGGCGCTCGCACTCGCCGTACTTGTCGGCGGGTGCGGCGGTGGATCGTCCCTGCCGGAGCTGTCACCCCCGGCGTTCCGGACGACAACGGCCGAGCCGACGCCGACGCCGACCGGTCCCCGGTACGGCGCCGACGGCCTCGACCTGTGCCAACTGGTCGATCTCGACCCGCTGGCGGCCCTCGCCGTCACCGTGGAGTCCACGGATCCCACGCCACCACGGGCGACACCCGGCGCGGCGTGCCTGTTCAAGCTCGTCACCCGCAGTGGGCACCTCGGCAGCCTGCGGGTGGAGGCGGCGACGCCGGCGACAGTGGCCGATGCCGAGAGGCTGTACCGCGACCGGGGTGAGTTCACCGTCATGTTGCCGGAGGGCGGTGTGCCGGGCCTCGGCGACCAGGCGGCGGCGTTCGCCCGGCGGACGGAGCCGGGCTTCAAGTACGCCGAGTACATGATCCACGTGCGGCTCGCCAACCTGATGCTCCTGGTCTGGCTGGCCGTCGGTGGAAACGAGTTCGTCCCCACCGACCAGCTCGCGGCCCCGGCCAGGACCATCGCCGGGGCGGCATTGGCCCTGGTACCGCACACCTGACCAGCTGGCGCACCGGTGACCCGGCTGCCGCCCGTCCGCCGACGGCTAACTGTTGCGTACCGCCTGCGGCCACGAGCCGTTCGGCAGCCGCGAATGGTCACCGGCCTGGGCGGCAAGGTCGCGTTTCTCGCCGATCGATCCGACGAACCGCTCCCCGATCGCCAGCAGGTTGTCCAGACTGGCGGTCACCAGGTCGCCGACCGCCCCGGCGAGCGCGTCGATCGCCCACGGGATATTGATGACGGCCGCCGTGTCGACCGCAGCCTGGGCCAGATGGCCAGCGAGTTCCGTAACGACCCGCGCCAGCTCGACGGCGTACTCGATGTTCGACCGCGCCACGCCGAACAGCCACTGGCTGACAAACTCGGTCTTGACCACCGTCTCGTCGACAGCCCGCTGCTGGTGGCCGAGCTTGGACTGGTAGGCGGTCGCCGCCTCACCCGTCCAGCGGTGCAGGTTCTGGTCGAGCGGATCGACCACCTGGAAGGACAGCTCGGACACCGGGGTCCGGACCTCGTCGAGCCACCGGAAACTGGTGGAGATGAGCGACAGTACCGGCAGTTGGTGGTCGACGGCGTGATCAACTCTGTCGAGGATCGTCTCGAGGTGTCCCCGGACCTGCTGCGACCGGTCGTGGATCCACCACTGCGCGCCGGCGCCGAGCATCCACTGCCAGCGGTTGATGTTGTCCATTGTCTCGTTGAACTTCTCCACCGCGATCTCGACGCCGGAGTGGATCTGCTCGAACGCCTCGTTGAACGGCGGGCCGTACTCCTGGTCCGGCGGTGGCATGGCCGGCTCTCCTCCCTGGCCGGCTACCGGCGGTAGACGTCGTTGAGGTCAAGTGCGATGACCGCGTCGGCCTCGTCGTAGCGGTCGGCCAAATCGCGCAGCACCGCGCCGATCTCATCGAACTCGGTAGCGGCTTCGCCGAGCACCTTGGTCAGGAAGGCATGGAATTCGTCGTACGCGACGGAGTGCACGTCGCCGCTGACCTGGCCGATGTAGAACGCGGTCGGAGCGAGCGTCAACCGCTCGGCGGCGAGCTTGACACTCATCATGCTGTCGGACAGACGGTGCCACTTGCGGCTCTCGACCCGCAGCGCGTCGGTGACAACGTTCAGCTCGTCGGCCATTTCGCTCTCCTCATCCGCTGAGGTGATGGGGATGCCCGGCGAGACCGGCGGCCCGCATCGCGGCCAGGGCTTCGCCGCGTAGTTGCGCGGCGTCGGCACCGGCGACGCGTCGCACGTCGCCGATGACGCCGACGAGGCCACGGCCACGCAGCCGCAGGGTCAGATAGCCGTGCGGGCCCGGCACGCCACGTTCGTCCGCGGCGGGCGGCGTTTGCCTGCGGGACAGCCGCCGCAGTGCCGCGCCGTTGCGGTCCAGGGTCGCCCGCAGCCTGCCGGACCAGCCGGGATCGTCCGAAGTCGGCGGCGGCTCGTCCGAAGCCGGCATTGGATCGTCCAGCGCTGGCTCGTTGCGTCTGCGGTGGCCGGCGTCGACACGCAACGCGGCGAGCGCGGCGGATTCGAACGACGCCCGCACCGCACTGACGTACGCCTCGTACAACGCCGCCGCGAAAGCCGATGGCGGCAGGCGTTCGCGCCAACGGCGGGCGACCGTGACGTCGAGGACCCGTGCGCGGTCGTCAACCGTCACGCTGACCGTGCCGGTCGTGTCCGTGGCGTGGTGCGGCCCAATGGACCGGTGGTCGTGGTCGGCGGTGAGTGCGAACGCCTCGGCGCGCTCGCGCAGCCCGTCGGGGTCCGCGACGCCGACGAGGTGGGCAAGCCGGCGTCGGCCAGGTCCGCTGGGGGCCATCGGCACCCTCCTTGGCCCGGACCACGTAGGGCGCGGTCCGTACTCGGGTAGTCGCCGCCATCAACGACGATACGCAGAGTCAGCCAGATTGGGTGTCAGATAACATACAGCAGCATCAATTACATCGGGTCGGTGCGCGGACCTGCGGCTCAGCCGCGGACCTGTGGTGGGATCCAGTCGGACCGTCCGGCCCCCGCACCCGTGGTGTGGGGGCCGGACGGCGGATCGTCACCAGAGAGCGGTTATCCGGACCACCGTGTACGGCAGCACCGGGTCGGTCGCCCCGTACTGGAAGTTGACCACCAGCAGGTCGCGGCCGTCGAACGCGGCCGTCGACGGGCCGTGCAGCCGGGGGTCGGTGACCCGGGCCAGCAGCGTGGCCCGGGTGGCCTGGCGGTGCAGCCGCAGCACATTGACCGTGTCGCCGTTACCGTCGACGTTGCTGACCGCGTACAGCAGGCCGCCCCGGATCAGCAGACCGTCGCCGTGTACCGCCACGCCGCCCAGGTCGATCGCGGAGACGGTACGCCGCCGCAGGTCGACGCGGTGCAGCGCGCCGTCGTTGTAGTCCGCGACGATCAGATACCGCTGGTCCGGGGTGACCACCAGTCCGTTGAGGTTGAACCCGTCGTCGTAGTCGATGCCGGTGCCCCGCAGGTCGACGAACGGCCGCAGCGGTGCGGTCGCCCCGACGCCGCCACGCAGCTGCCCGGCAGGGATCCGGTACAGAGTTGGCTGGAACGAGTCGGTCACGTAGACGTCGCCATTGGCGGCCAGCGCGACGTCGTTGAGCATCGAGTTCGGGATGCCGGTGGCGAAGCGGTGCAGCAGGTCGCCGCTGCGGGTGTCGTACACCCAGACGTAGCCGGTGCCGCCGCCGGCAACGATCAGCCGGCCTGCCCGGTCGACCTTCATGCCACCGGCGGTGGTCCGGCCGTCGGCGGCGTTGCCGGGCAGCCAGACGGTGGTACGTGGGGAGCGGACGTCGCCCCGGTAGATCCGCCCGTCGGTGAGGCTGCTGACGTAGAAGTACGGGCCGCGTGGGTCGCGGGCGATGCCTTCCGGGTAGGCGTCGTCGCCGGCCAGCACGTAGCTGCCCGGCCGCTGGTGGTGCTGGTGGTGGTGCGCCTGTGCTGAGGCGGCGTGGAACGCGATCGGCGCGGCCACAGCGGGAGCCGCCGGTGCCGCCGGCCCAGCGGCGAGTACGCCGGACGTCGCGGCGACGGCGGCCACGACGAGCAGTCGAGATGTGTGCACTGTGTCCCTTCCGGTGGTGGGTCGATTCGAGCCTGACCGGCGGGAACGACCCACAACAAGATCACCTGGGTATGTCGGGATACCGTGCCGGTATGTCGGTCGATCTGCGCGTCATGCGGTACGTCGTCGCCGTCGCCGAGGAGGGCAGCTTCGAGGGCGCGGCGCGCCGGCTGCACATGGCGCAGCCGCCGCTGAGCCGGCAGATCCGTGACCTGGAGCGGCAGCTCGGCGTACCACTGTTCGAGCGGCGGCCGACCAGGCTGACCGACGCGGGCGTGGCGTTCGTGGCGTCCGCCCGGCGGCTGCTCGACGACGCCGACTCGGTGGTCCGGGCGGCCAGGGCCGCCGGGCAGGGTCGGACCGGCACGGTACGGATCGGGTTGGTCGCCAGCGCCGCCGCCGAGGTGCTGCCGCGTCTGCTGGCGGCAGTACGGGCGGCCCATCCGCAGATCACCGTACGGACACGGGAGGCGTGGCCGGCCGAGCTGGACGCCGGGCTGCGGGCCGGCCATTTCGACCTGGTGCTGTCCCGGGGGATGCCGGTCCACCCGGACCTGGACCGGCAGACGGTACGCCGGGAGCCGCTGGTCGCGGTGGTCGACGCCGGGCATCCGCTGGCCGGGCGTACCGCTATCGGATCGAACGCGGTCGGGTCGGACGCGGTCGGGTCGGACGCGGTCGGGTTGGCCGACCTGGCCGGCGGCCGGCTGAGTCTGCCGCCGGAGGAACTGACGCCCGGCTACCGGTCGGCGATCCTGGCCGCCTGCGCCCGCGCCGGGGTGGCCGTCGAGGTGGTCGACTGCGAGCAGGTGGGGTGGCGCCGGATCGGGCTGGCCGACGTCGACGGTTTCGCCCTGGTGCCCCGCTCACTCGCCCATCTGCCAACAATGGATGGAGTGGTGCTCCGGCTGACCGACGAGCTGCCCGCCCCCGATCTGGAGCTGGTGTGGCGGCGGGACGCGACGTCACCGGCCGGGCTGGCCGTCGCCCGGGTCGCAGGACGACTCACTCACGACCGGCGCCGGTGAGCCCACACCAAGGACGTCACCCGGCAACAGCCTCAAGTTCGTCGACGAAACGTTTCCACCTCCATCGATCGATGCTCTCCTATTTCAGGAAGGTTTCCGGTCATCCTGTGAGGAGTGAACCGATGGTGTCGACACGAGCAGGAGTGCTGGTGGCGGCGACGCTGCTGGCCCTGACCCCGGCTGCCCCGGCGGCGGCCGCCGTACCCGAGGCGACGGTGCACGACGTCGGCGGCCCGACCGCCGTCGCCGACTCGTACATCGTCGTGCTGGCCGAAACGGCGGCCACCGCCGACACGGTCGAACGCACCGCGTACGCGGTCGCCGGCCGGCACGGCGGCGACGTCGCCCAAGTCTACCGGCACGCCCTGCACGGCTTCGAGGTCCGCCTGTCACTACGCCAGGCCCGCCGGCTGGCCGCCGACCCACGGGTGGCGTCGGTGACCCAGAACCACACCGTGACGGCGGCAGACATCCAGACCCCGGTGCCGTCCTGGGGCCTGGACCGCATCGACCAGCGGACCCGGCCGCTCGACGACAGCTACACCTACCCGGACGTCGACCCGGTCGTGCAGGCGTACATCATCGACACCGGCGTGCGGCTGACCCATCAGGAGTTCGCCGGGCGGGTACGCGCCGGGCGGGACATCATCGACAACGACGCCGACCCGAGCGACTGCCGGGGGCACGGCACCCATGTCGCCGGCACGGTCAGCGGCACCACGTACGGCGTGGCCAAGAACGTGGAACTGGTCGCCGTCCGGGTGCTCAACTGCGACGGCCAGGGCACCGTCGCGAACGTGGTCGGCGGCATCGACTGGGTCACCGCCGACCACCGCCCCGGCGTACCGGCGGTCGCCAACGTCAGCCTCGGCGGCAGCGGCAGCATCCCGATCGACCAGGCCGTGGCCAACTCCACCGCCGACGGCGTCACCTACATCGTCTCCGCCGGCAACGGTAGCGGCGCCGACGCCTGCGCCAACTCCCCCGCCCGATCCCCGCACGCGATCACCGTCGCCGCCACCGGCCCCGACGACGCCCGCGCGCCCTTCTCCAACGTTGGCAAATGCGTCGATATCTTCGCCCCCGGCGTCGACATCGTGTCGGCCGGCATCGCCGACGACACCGCACAAGCACCGGCGAGCGGCACCTCGATGGCCGCCCCGCACGTCACCGGCGCAGCCGCACTGATCCTCGCCGCACACCCCGACTACACGCCGGCCCAGGTCACCGACGCGTTGCTCACCGAGGCGACCCCCGACATCGTCACCGACGCCGGGGTCGGGCCGAACCGGCTGCTGTACGTCGACGCCGGCACCCCCGCCGACGACTTCTCGCTCACCGTCGGCCCGGCCGACGCCACCGCCCCGGCCGGTGACACCGTCACCATCACTGTCACGTCGACGGTCACCGCCGGCGGCACGCAGTCCGTGGCCCTGTCCGCCGTCGGGCTGCCGACCGGCGCGACCGCCACCTTCACCCCGTCAACGATCGGCGCGGACGGCGGCACCAGCACCTTGACCGTCACCACCGCCACCCTGACCACCCCCGGCACGTACTCTTTGCTGATCCTCGGCACCGGCGCGAGCGCCACCCGGGCGGTACGGTTCGCCCTGACCGTCGAGGCGGCACCGGGCTGCGTCGGCGTCAACGACAACGACGCGCCGCTGCCGTTGAGCACCACCGTCGACATCCCGATCACGGTGTCCGGCTGCGCGGGCAACGCCGCCGCCAACAGCACCATCCGGGTCGTGCTCGACCACACCGCGATCGCCGACCTCACGGTGGACCTGATCGCCCCCGACGGCACCCGCTACTTCCTGATCTACCGCACCGGGCACGGGGCGGACAGCCACGTCGACTACACCTTCACCCACGACCTGTCCGACAAGGTCGCCGACGGGATCTGGAACCTGCGGATCCGCGACAACGGCCCGGTCGGCACCGGGTTCTTCGACTCGTGGACGCTGGACCTGGCCGGCACCGAGCTGCCCGTCGGGGTCTGCGGCGGTCGGGCCACCACCGACCTGCCGATCGGTGACCGGGAAACCGTCGAGAGCCCGATCACGGTGGCCGGCTGTGACCGGGCCCCGGGCCGCAGCGTCGTCGTGGAGATCCGGGTCGTGCACCCGTGGTCACGCCACCTCAGCTTCGACCTGGTCGCCCCGGATGGCCGCAGGTTCGTACTGCAGGGCGTCAACGGGATGGGCCTGCCGAACATGTTCCGGACCTTCGTCGTCGACCTCTCCGGCTACGGCGATCCGAACGGCACCTGGAAGCTGCGGGTCGAGGACCACTTCTGGGGTGGCTCCGGGCCGGCGTACATCGACCATTGGAAGCTGACCCTCTGATCCGGGCCACCGCCTGAGGTACGCGGGCTGCGGTGGTCACCGGATCAGCGGCGGAAGATCGTCATCGAGTGGCCGACCTGGTCGATCGGCTCACTGCTGTCGATCAGCTCACGCAACTCACCGCCGGTGGTCGCCACCCAGGTGTTCGACACCACCAGCAGACCGCGTACCTCCTCGGGCGGCACCTCGCGCGGATCGGTGGCGGTGATGCCGTAGTACTCCGGCACGCCGGCACCCTTGTAGGCCAGCCACACCCGCTCGTCCGGGTACCGCTCCCGCAGCCGGTCGGCCAGCCGGCCCAGGTCCTGTCCCCAGTCCACGTTCGAGTCGTGCAGGTGGTGGTAGGTGCGGGCCGGGCCGCCGAACGCCTCGTTGGCGTACGGCAGGTAGAACGGGAACGCGCGGGCCGAGCTGACCGCGACCAGCGCGACCAGCGCCACCGCGGCCGGCCGGGCGTACCGGGCGGCGGCGGCCGGCCACCGTACGACGGTCACGGCCGCCGCCGCCACGGCCAGGAAGATCGGGACGACGATCGCGTACCGCACGCCGAGGTCGCGGGAACCGGTCATCGCGACGGCCAGCAGTACGCCTGCCGGCAGCAGCAGGTACCCGGCGGCCGGGCGCAGCCGGGGCACCGACAGCATCGCTGCCGCGCCGACCAGCCACAGCACCAGCGCTCCGATCGGCGTCTTCACCAGCAACGCGGCCGGCAGGTAGTACCACCGGTGGCCGGAGTACGTCTCCCCGAACAGGTACCCGCCCCATTTCCAGTCCTCGAAGCCGAACTGGATCCGCATGCCGTCGCGGAACGACTCCGGAAACGGCAGCCAGTCGATCGCTGTCCCGCGTAGCCCGTCGATCGCCGGCACCGAGCCAGCCGGCACCGTCTGCAGCCGCGGGTCGACGACGAGGTAGCTGACCCACACGGTCAGCAACGCGAGGAGTCCGATCGCGGTCGCGGCCCCACCGGCGACGACGAACCGCCGGGCCCGGGGCGACGACGGCCGGGCCGGCCAGGCCGGACGGGCGTGCCAGACCGACCAGGCGGCCAGCGGCAGCAGCACCGGGACCGCCGCCAACGCGCTCATCTTGGTGGCCAGCGCCGCGCCGAGCGCCAGGCCGGCCAACGGCAGGTAGACCCACAGCCGCCGCCGGGCCCGCCACAGCAGCCAGGCCGAGGTCAGCAGGAACCCGGCGGCGGGTAGGTCCAGAGTGGCCAAAGAGCCGTGCGCGATCACGTCGGGCGTGAACGCGTACACCGCCAGAGCGATCAGGGCGCCGGCCGGTCCGGTGATGTCGCGGGCGAACGCGAGGACCACCAGCCCGAACGCGAGAGTCAGCAGGATCATCGGCAACCGGGCCAGCAACAGCAGCCGGTCGGCGTCGTTGCCCGCTTCGTACAGCACGTGCCGCCCGAGGTCCGTCTGGTTGCCCTGGAAGGACGGCTGGATGTCCGGGTCGGCGAACGCCAGGCCGGCCCCGATGATCAGTTTGCCCAGCGGCGGATGTTCCGGGTTGACCTGCAGACCGCCGCCCTGCAGGTAGAGCGCCGCCGCACCTACGTACACCGGCTCGTCGATGGTCGGCGCCTGCGCCACCGCGGTGGTGACCATCGCGACCGCCATCTGCCCCAGCAGCAACGCCACGACCAGCGGATACCACCAACGCCGGTGCCGTCGCAGCCAGCCGGGCCGATCCGATTTCTCCGTCACCGTGCTCGGATGGTCATCCGAGGTGACGGGTACATCCCGGTCGAGGACTCCCGACTTGCGCAAAAGGCTCACGGGCCGGCAGCCTACCCCGTCGCCCGGCTGCGACCGTCACCTCGCTTGGGTGATGCGCCGTAGATTCGGCATCGCCCCGATCGGCCAGCGCAGGAACATGCGCTCCTCGCCGTCAACTGACCGGCGGTCCAGCAGCTCGGCGCCCAACAGCAGGTACGGACGCAGCCGCCGACGGTCTGAGGTGACGCTGAGGAAAACATGAGGGATCCCTGGTGGGCCGCAGGTGGCGGATGCCTCCTGCGGCCCATCGGTTCGGTTCGTTCGGTGAGACTGGTCGGCTCCGCCGGCCCCGGGGTCACCGTGGCCGTCGGGTCAGGCGCAGATCGCCTGGATCGCCAGACCATCGGTGGGCACACCGGTCAGCGTGAGGTTGACGGTGCTGAGACCGGCGTTCGGGTAGAGCGAGCTCAGGAAGGTCTGCCCGGAGGCGCCGGGTCCGGTGGCCGCGCCGACCGAGTGCACGTCCTCGCCGGACGGGCAGGAGTCACTGGCCGAGGCGACCCCGGTCTGCACCGACCCTTCGGCCGCCGCCCCCACCGGGTTCGCGCAGATGGCGTACGCGGTGACCCGCCAGTTGCCCGAGTAGGCGCCGTCCTCGGCGGCGGCGGCCCGGGCGATGTCCAACGGCCCGGAGGCACGGGACATCTGCAGGCCGACGTTGCCGAATCCGCCTCCGGTGACGCTCGCCCCGGTGCCGATCACCCGCTGGCTGCCCGAGCAGCCCGCAGCGGTGCTGCGGGTCGGCGACGAGGAGTAGGTGGAGTTGCCGGGGACGATGATGTAGCCGGGCACCGAGCCCGCCGGTGCGCAGATGGCGTACCCCTCCAGCGCCCAGTTGCCGCTGACGCCGCCCGGCGGTTCGTCCGCCCACACTTCGTACCGGTCGGTCTGGCCGGGGCCGCTGACCGGCTGTAGGGCGCTGAGTCGGATCGACCCGGCGGCCGGGCCGGTCACCCGGGCCCCGCCACCGATCACCCGGGTGTCGCCCGGGCACTCGGCGGCCCGGAACTTCGGTGACTGTGAGTTCGTCGCGGTGGCCAGGTGGGTGGTCCGGAACAGGCCGCTGACCGCAGCCGCCGGCGCGGTCGCGACGAGTTGGGCGGCCGCACCGATGGTCAGGGTGGCGAGCAGCGCCGCCACGCGCAGACCGGTGCGACGGTGTTTCGTGTTCATCGCTCCTCTTTTCGGATTGATCGGGATGACTGGCGTGTGCCGTCGATCCAGACAGTGACCGGTGGACCTTCGGAGATGTTTCGGCAGTCGTTAAATAGGCTGCTCAGCCGCGAAACGCGGAGCATCCTGCAGAGGTGGACACTGCGCGGGTGCGAGTCGAGCTGCTGGTCCTCGGTGAGGTGACGGTGCGGGTCGACGGGGTCGACCTCGACCTGGGGCACGCCCGGCAGCGCTGCGTGCTGGCCGCGCTGCTGGTCGACGCGAACCGGCTGGTGCCCACCGACCGGCTGCTGGACCGGGTCTGGGGCGACCGGCAACCGCAGCGGGCCCGCAACGCGCTCGCCGGCTACCTGTCCCGGCTGCGGCAGGTGCTGGCCCCGGCCGAGCCGGTGCGGATCGTCCGCCGGTCCGGCGGCTACCTGCTGCAGGTCGACCCGGCCCTGGTCGATCTGCAGCTGTTCGGTCAGCTGGTCCGGCGGGCCAGGGCCGGCACGACCGCCGCGCGGACCGGCGGGACGTCGGCGACCGTCGACGATCCGACGGCGCTGCTGGCCCGGGCGTTGTCGCTGTGGCGCGGTACGCCGTTCGGCACCTTGGAGTCGGCCTGGCTCGACACGGTACGCACCGCGCTGGCCGCCGACCGGCTCGCCGCCCGACTGGACCTGGTCGACCTGCGGTTGGCCGCCGGTGGGCACGGCGATCTGCTCGGCGAGTTGACCTCGCTGGCCGCCGAGCATCCGCTGGACGAGCGGATCGCCGGTCAGTTGATGCGGGCGCTGTACGGGGCCGGCCGGCAGGCCGAGGCGCTGCGGCACTACCAGGTGGTCCGTACTCGGCTCGCCGATGAACTGGGCACCGACCCGGCGGCGGCGCTGCGGCAGACGTACCACCGGATCCTGACCGCGGACCCGGCACTGGGGACGGCGGCCGCACTCCCGGAGGCCGCCGCACCCCCGGAGGCGGCTCTGACTCCGGCCCCGCGCGCAGCGCCGGCGGCGGCCGACGTACCGCGTCAACTGCCGGCCGCACCGATTGCCTTCACCGGCCGGGTCGCCGCGCTGGTCGAGTTGGACGCGTTGCCGGTCGACGACCCGGGTCAGCCGCCGCTGGCGGTGGTGTCCGGCACCGCCGGGGTCGGCAAGAGCAGCCTGGTGCTGCACTGGGCGCGCCGCAGCGTCGACCGGTTCCCCGATGGACAGTTGTACGTGAATCTGCGCGGCTTCGATCCGGCCGGCGCGGCGCTAGACCCCGCCGAGGTGGTACGCGGGTTCCTGGCCACGCTCGGGGTCGCGCCGCAGCGGGTGCCGATCGGGCTGGCCGCGCAGACCGCCCACTACCGCAGCCTGGTCGCCGGCCGGCGGATGCTGATCGTGTTGGACAACGCCCGCGACGCCGAACAGGTCCGCCCGTTGCTGCCCGGCGCGCCGGGCTGCGTCACCGTGGTGACCAGCCGGGGCCAGCTGGGCGGTCTGGTCGCCGTGGACGGGGCCCGGCCGGTCGCCCTCGACCTGTTCACCGACGCCGAGGCGCGGCGGTTCCTCGCCCGGCGGCTGGGGCCGGCGAGGGTGCGGGCGGAGCCGGCCGCCGCACAGCAGATCGTCGACCGGTGTGCCCGGCTGCCGCTGGCACTGGCGGTCGCGGCGGCGCGGGTGGTGGTGAACCGGACGGTCACCCTCACCGACCTGGCCGGTGAGCTGACCGAGGTTGGTGCCGGACTCGACGCGTTCGACGGTGGCGACCCGGCGGCCGACGTACGGGCGGTGTTCTCCTGGTCGTACCGGGCGCTCGACCCGGCCGCCGCCGGACTGTTCCGGCTGATCGGGCTGCATCCCGGGCCGGAGCTGACGGTGCCGGCGGTGGCGAGCCTGGCCGGTGAAACGGTGCCTGCCGCCCGGCGGCTGCTGGCCGTGCTGACCCGCGCCAGCCTGGTCAGCGAGCACTCGCCGGGACGGTACGTGCTGCACGACCTGCTGCGGGCGTACGCTGCCGAGCTGGCCGAGGCGCAGGAGCCGGCGGCGCGGCGGCGGGCCGCGACCCGGCGGCTGCTCGACCACCTGCTGCACACCGCGTACGCCGCCGACCGGCTGCTCTACCCGCACCGGGACCCGATCCTGCTGGACTGCCCGGTGTCCGGGGTGGTGGTGCCGGCGTTGGCCGACGGCGCGGCGGCGATGCGGTGGCTGGTGGCCGAGCACCGGGTACTGCTCGGTGCGGTCGATCTGGCGGCCTGCGAGCGCTGGGACCGGCACGCCTGGGAGCTGGCCTGGAGCCTGACCAGCTACGTCAACCTGCGGGCGCTGTGGCACGACCAGCTGACCGTGCAGGGTGCCGCGTTGCCGTCGGCGGTGCGACTGGGCGACCGGGCGGCGCAGGCGCATCTGCACCGCAACCTGGGTCGGGCGTTGACCCAGTTGGACCGCACCGGCGAGGCCGCCGGGCACCTGACGCAGGCCCTGGAGCTGTTCGTCGCCGTCGGGGACCGGGCCAACCAGGCGCAGACCAACGTCAACTTCGCCCGGGTACGGGAGCGGCAGGGCCGCGACGCCGACGCCCTCGACTACGATCTGCGGTCGCTGGAGCTGTACCGGCAGGCCGGTCACCTGACCGGGCAGGCGCGGGCGATGAACAACATCGCCTGGACCCGGATCCGGCTCGGCGAGCCCGACCAGGCCCGCGAGCTGTGCCGGCAGGCCCTGGCCATCAACACCGAGCTCGGCAACCGGCACGGGGCGGCCACCAACTGGCGTACCGCCGGTTGCGCCGAGGCGGCGGCGGCTGAGCATCGCGCGGCGGTCGACTGCCACGAGCGGGCGTTGCGGCTGTTCCGCGCGATCGGTGACCGGGGCGGTGAGGCGGAGACCCTGGTCGGCCTCGGCGACGCCCGGTACGCCTGCGGCGAGGTCGACGCGGCCCGGGGCGACTGGGCGGCGGCACTGGTGCTGTTGGAGCGGGCCGGCCACCCGGACGCCGCCGCCGTCCGCACCCGGCTGGCGCATCCGGCAACGTCGCTGCGCTGAACCGCAGGGACGGGTGCGCCCGCCATCGCTCCGCACGAAGCGGGTCGTTGACACCGGGCTGCCGCGAAAGTTAGCGTTAACAACGATCTGTTTCGATGGAATATCGGCGGCCGGGGCAACGTGCCCGAGGCCAACCGCCCGGTACGGACCCCTCTGGAGAACCGCGATGTCTGAAGTGACCAGACGAAAACTCCTCACCGCCGGAGCGGCCGGTGCGGGTGCCGTCCTGTTGCCCGCCGGGTGGACCGCCATCGCCCGCGCCCAACCGGCGACGCCACCGCAGGTCTTCGCAGCCGACGACATGGCGCTCTGGTACGACGAACCCGCCGGCACCGACTGGCTGCGCGCGTTGCCGGTGGGCAACGGCCGACTCGGTGCCATGGTCTTCGGCAACGTCGACACCGACCGGCTCCAGCTCAACGAGGACACCGTCTGGGCCGGCGGCCCCTACGACTCCGCCAACCCGCGCGGCGCCGGCGCGCTGGCCGAGATCCGCCGGCTGGTCTTCGCCGAGCAGTGGAGCCAGGCGCAGAACCTGATCAACCAGACGATGATGGGCTCGCCGGGCGGACAGCTGGCCTACCAGCCGGTCGGCAACCTGCGGCTCGCCTTCGGCTCGGCCAGCGGCATGTCCCAGTACGACCGTACGCTCGACCTCACCACGGCCACCGTCACCACCACGTACCTGCTGGGTGGCGTGCGGTACCGACGGGAGGTGTTCGCCAGCGCACCGGACCAGGTGATCGTGGTACGGCTGACCGCCGACCGGGCCAACGCGATCACGTTCGACGCCACCTTCGACAGCCCGCAGCGCAGCTCCGTCTCCAGCCCGAACGCGACGACGATCGCGCTCGACGGCATCTCCGGCAACATGGAGGGGGTCACCGGCTCGGTGCGTTTCCTCGCCCTGACCACCGCCGTCGCCACCGGCGGCACGGTCAGCAGCTCCGGGGGCACCCTGCGGGTGTCCGGCGCGACCAGCGTCACGCTGCTGATCTCGATCGGATCCAGTTACGTCGACTTCCGCTCCGTCGACGGCGACTATCAGGGCATCGCCCGCCGCCACCTCGACGCCGCCCGTACCGTCGGTTTCGATCAGCTGCGCAGCCGGCACCTGGCCGACTACCAGGCGCTGTTCGACCGGGTGTCGATCGACCTGGGCCGCACGGCGGCGGCGGACCAGCCGACCGACGTGCGGATCGCCCAGCACGCGAGCGTCGACGACCCGCAGTTCTCCGCGCTGCTGTTCCAGTACGGCCGCTACCTGCTGATCTCGTCGTCGCGGCCGGGCAGTCAGCCGGCGAACCTGCAGGGCGTCTGGAACGACTCGATGACCCCGCCGTGGGACTCGAAGTACACGATCAACGCCAACCTGCCGATGAACTACTGGCCGGCCGACACGACGAACCTCTCCGAGTGTTTCCTGCCGGTCTTCGACATGGTCCGGGACCTGGCGGTCAGCGGCGCGCGGACCGCGCAGGCCCAGTACGGCGCGGGTGGCTGGGTGACGCACCACAACACCGACGGGTGGCGGGGCTCCTCGGTGGTCGACGGCGCGTTCTGGGGCATGTGGCCCACCGGTGGCGCGTGGCTGGCCACCCTCGTCTGGGAGCACTACCGGTTCACCGGCGACGTCACGTTCCTGCAGACCAACTACCCGGCGATGAAGGGTGCCGCCCAGTTCTTCCTCGACACCCTGGTCACCCATCCGAACCTGGGTTACCTGGTCACCAACCCGTCGAACTCCCCCGAGATCGCCCACCACGGCGACGCCAGCGTCTGCGCCGGACCCACCATGGACAATCAGATCCTGCGGGACCTGTTCGAGGGGGTCGCCCGGGCCAGCGAGGTCCTCGGCGTGGATCCGAGTCTGCGGACCCAGGTCCGGGCGGCCCGCGACCGGCTGGCGCCGATGCGGATCGGCTCCCGGGGCAACGTCCAGGAGTGGCTGGCCGACTGGGTCGAGCCGGAGCGCAACCACCGGCACGTCTCGCACCTCTACGGACTGCACCCCAGCAACCAGATCACCCGGCGGGACACACCCCAGTTGTTCGAGGCCGCCCGCCGGACCCTGGAGATCCGGGGCGACGACGGCACCGGCTGGTCACTGGCCTGGAAAATCAACTTCTGGGCCCGGTTGGAGGACGCCGCCCGCGCCCACAAGCTGCTGCGCGACCTGGTCCGCACCGACCGGCTGGCGCCGAACATGTTCGACCTGCACCCGCCGTTCCAGATCGACGGGAACTTCGGCGCCACCTCCGGGATCGCCGAGATGCTGCTGCAGAGCCACAACGGGGAGCTGTACCTGCTGCCGGCGCTGCCCACCGCCTGGCCGACCGGGCAGGTCACCGGGCTGCGGGGTCGCGGCGGCTACACCGTGGCGATGGTGTGGCGCGACGGCCGGGCCGACGAGTTCCACGTCCGTGCAGACCGCGACGGCACCGTACGGCTGCGGGCCCGGCTGTTCACCGGCAGCTTCACCGTCACCGACGTCGACGACGGCAGCACGCCGGGCACCACCCGGCCGGAGACCGACGTCGTCCAGTTCGCCGGCCGCGCCGGACGCACCTACCGCCTCGCCCGTCCCGGCGTGTCGCCGACACCGACACCGACCCTGTCGGCCAGCCCGTCCCCGTCGATCTCGCCGACTCCGACCCTGTCCCCGACCCCGAGTCCGAGCAGTTCTCCCCCGCCGTCCGGGGCCCGGGCGACCTACGCGGTCACCGGGTCGTGGCCCGGCGGTTTCCAGGGCGAGGTGACCGTGACCGCCGGCGCCGCGCCGATCCAGGGCTGGACCGTCACCTGGACCTTCCCCAACGGTCAGGTCATCAACCAGATGTGGAGCGGCGCCCACACCCAGAGCGGAGCGGCCGTACGGGTCACCAACGTGTCCTACAACGGATCGCTGCCGGCCGGCGGCTCGACCACCTTCGGGTTCCTCGCCAGCGTCGGCGGGACGAACAACCCACCGACCGACCTGGTCTGCACGACCACCTGAGGTCATCCGCCGGTGCGTCGCCAGGTGCGCCTGGCGACGCACCGGGCGGCCATGCCGGTCAGCGCAGCGGCTGGGCGCCGATGACGGACAACAGGTGCAGCTTGTCGTGGCTTTCGCTGCCGGGGATGGCGGTGTAGACCAGCAGCGAGTGGGCCTGGCCGGGGTCGACCAGCCGTGCCGAGCGCTGGGGCATCACCAGCAACCTGTCCCACCCCGGGGTGGCCCCGACCAGCCTGCTCGCCGCCCGCCCGGAGGTCGGTCGCAGCAAGGACACCCCGCAGGTACGGCTGATCCGTGCCCTGTCGGCCCGGGGCGTCCTGCTCGGCACCGTCGAGACGGCGGCCCTGCCGGCGCTGCTCGCGGCGACGGCCCCGGACGCGAAAGGCGGTGTGCTGTACGGGCCCAGCGGCCCGGGCAACCTGGTCGGCCCGCCGGTCGAGCACCGGACCTTCACCCCGCTGCTCACCGAGGACGCCGCCCGGGTGTGGCAGGTCTCGGAGCAGCTCACCCGGACCTCGATCCCGGCCGACAGTCTGACGTGAATCCTCAGATCGAAGCTGGTCGGTCAGAGTTCGTCGGTGGTGATCAGCCCGTCCTGCAGGGCCCGGGCCACCAGGGCGGCCTTGGTCGGCGCGTCCCGGCCGACGTTGGCGTACTTGACGCGGACCCGTTCCAGGCAGGAGTTGACCCGGTGCACGGTCAGGCGCAGCCGGTTGGCGACCATCTCCTTGGACTCGGAGTGAAACCACTCGATCAGCACCTGCTGCTCACGCGGGGACAGCCGGGGACGTTGGGAACCCTCGTCGGTGCCGAAGGCGCCGGCCAGGGCCGGCGGGGTGTACGGCGTACCGGCCGCGGCGGCGGTGATCGCGGCCACCAGGTGTTCCTCGCCCTCGGCCTTGGTCAGATAGGTGAAAGCACCGACGTCGAGGGCGGTGAGGGCGCTGTCCCGGTCGTCACGCATGCTGTAGACGACGACCTGACGGCCCGCGTCGACGAGCCGCTTGAGATCGCCGTAGGCCGGGCCGGTGACGTCGAGCTGCAGGTCAAGGACGACGACGTCGGCGCTCGCCCCTGGGTCGAGCCAGGCGACGGCGACGGTCGGGCCGGCGGCGACGACCGTGATCGGCGGATCGGCCAGGGCACACCAGGCGCGCACCCCGGCGACGACGACGGGGTGGTCGTCTACGACTACCGCAGTGATCATCGCTCTCCTTGCCAGATGGCTTGAACCCACAGCCGACCACCGGAGACCACGGTGGACTGCCGGACCCCGTCGCCGTCCGGCACCGGCGGCGGTGGCTGGCAGGCTGCGACGAGGCTGACGGTCACCGTCCCGCCGGTGCTGACGACCGTCAGCCGGGCCTTGCCGCTGGCCGTGGCGAGGGCGGCGATCGCCGGCTCGACGAGCCGCCGGCGCACCGGCGGCGACAGCTCGGGCCGGGTGCCACGCTCGGCGAAGGAGACCGTGACGCCGTTGCGCTCGGCCAGCTCGATGCAGGCCCGCAGCTCGTGGGACAGGGAATCGGCGGTGCCGGCGTCCTCGGCGATGAGCCGGCGCATCCGGGCCGCCTCGGCCGCGCACGACCGGCGTACCGCCTCGTCGCCGGGGTCCAGCTCGCCGCTGGCCAGACCCTCCAGCAGCGGTACGGTGGTGGCCGCCAGCGCCGACATCCGGTCGGCCCGGTCGGCGTGCAGGTGCCGGGCGACCGCCTCGGCGGTGCGTACCCGCTCGGCGGCGCCCATCGCCCGGGCCGACGACGTCGCCATCTGGCGCAGTACGGCGGCGATCATCGCGATCGCGAACTGGAAGGCGAGCACCGCCCAGCTGGCGCTCACCGCGCCGGCGACGCTCAACGCCGCCTCACCGGCGACGGCGGCCGGGCCGAACGTCATCAGGTACTGGGCGACGAGGACGGCCGCGAAGGCGGCGATCCGGGCGTCCATCATGAGCAGGACGACCTGCCAGCCGGCGTCGCCCTCCGACCAGTGCGCCGGGCCGAGCAGGTACTCCGGCCGCATCGACGAGGTCGCCAGGGCGGACAGCCCGAAGACCAGCGCGAGCAGCGGCAGCCGCCATCGGCCGAGCCGGCGGTCGCGCCAGGCGGCGACGCCCACGGCGAGAGTCACCGCCAGCAGGCCGGACCAGGCGACGAGCTGCGGCCAGAGCGAGGTGTACGCCTCGCGGCTGGTCAGCAGCCGGGCCAGGTCGAGCAGCAGCAGGATCGCCAGGCTCAGCACGACGACGGCCCAGCGCAGGCCCCGCTGGAACGAGGCCGCGATGACGCCCTGGTCGCTGCCGGTGACCTCGGGAACGGCCCGGGGGCAGGTCAGGGTGACGGTGGTGCCGTGGCCGGGCCGGCTGTCGATCCGGGCCTGACCGCCGACGCGGATCATCCGCTCGACCAGCGAGCGGGTCACCCCGTACCGCCCGGTGCCGACCTGTGCCGCGTCGAAGCCGACGCCGCGGTCGGTGATCGTCACCGTGACCTGCTCGTCGTCGTACGTCACCCGGATCTCGGCGGCGACGGTCCCGGCGTGCCGGGCCACGTTGGTCACCGCCTCGCGGACGCCGCGGCTGAGGGCCATCGCGTCGGCGGCCGGCAGCGGCAGTCTGTCGGGGGTGTGCCAGGTGAGGTGCAGGGCGTCGGCGGTGCCGGCGGCGTCACGCAGCAGCGCGACAAGGTCGGTCTCGCCCTGGGCGGCCTCGGCGGACCGGTGCAGTTCCCGCAGATCCCGGCGGGCCTGCTCGGCGAGCCACGGCTCGTGGCGGGCCAGCACGCCGCCGCCGACCATCAGCAGGGTCGCGGCGGCGGTGTCGTGCAGCGCCGCGAGGTACTCCCGTTCGTCACGCCGCCGGGCCGCCGCGACCGCCGCCGCCCGCCGCAGCTGCGCGGCCCGCTCGACGGCCCGGTCGGCGGCGCGGGCACCGCGCCGGACGAACCGGTACAGCCCCCAGGAGAGCGCCGCCTGCGCGGCCGTCCACGGCCCGATAGCCGGGTCGGCAAGCCAGCCGCCCGGGTCGGCCAGGGTCGCGCCGACGAAGTACGCGGTCACGATCGCGGCGGTGGCCCCGGTGAGCAGCGGCCAGTCGATCTGCCACGGGTAGGTGACGACGACCAGGTTGACGACGACGAGGATCCAGGTCGACCCCCCGCGCGGGTCCGACACGACGGTCCAGCTCTGGGTCAGGCAGGCTCCGCACACCGCCGCGACGTCGACCAGCGGCAGCCAGCGGCGGGTACGCCGGGAGCCCCGCGCCAGGGCGACGGCGTAGCCCAGGCTCCACGCGTTGAACACCACCACGACCACCATGGCGACCGTCCGGTCGGGTGCGGTGCCGAGGACCAGATAGACCGAGCTGGACAGTCCGATCACGACGGTACGCAGGCCGAGCGCGTACCGCAGCCCCTGGCGGAGAAGTCGCTGTTCCACCGCGCCCGGCACGGAGCTGATCGTATCGAGGCCGCGCCACGTCCCGGGCCCACGATGGGGGTCAAACGACCATCACCGGGCCCCCACCAGCGCCGATACGCTCGATCACGCAGACGGGACGGTGGGTAGGTCTCATGGGGGTGCCATGGCAACGCGCGTGCTGCGCTGGGCTGCCGCGACGGGCGTCACGGCCGCGCTGATCGCGCTCGCGGCGGTCGTCGGCGTCCAGGCGGGGCAGATCGACCAACTGCGGGAGGATCTGGCCGGGGCGCAGCGCAGCCAGCAGGAGGCCGCCGACGGCACCGATCAGCGCCTGGACAGCCTGGACGGCCGGCTCGCCGCGGTCGAGGACGACGCTGAGCAGGCCTTCGACCCGCCGGCGGTGGCGGCCGCCGTCCTGCCCAGCGTCTTCCAGGTGATCGCGGACGACTTCTCGGGCAGTGCGTTCGCCGTCACGATGTCCGGCGACAGTCCCTCCGACGGGACCAGACGCACCAACGTGCTGACCGCCTTCCATGTGGTCGAGGCGGTCTGGACGAGCGACGGCAGGTCGGTGCAGCTGGAACGGGACGGCAAGCGGTACACGGCGGTGATCGCCGACGTGGACCAGTCGCGGGACATCGCCCTGCTGAAGGTCGACACCGGGTTCGCCGGCCTGCCCGCCGCCGCAGATCCCCCCGGCGCCGGCGAGAGCGTCCTGGTCGTCGGCGCGCCGCTCGGGCTCACCCAGACGATCACGACCGGCGTGGTCAGCGCGGTCCGGGACCGGACCGACGGCCCCGGATCGGTGATCCAGTTCGACGCGCCTGTCAACCCCGGCAACTCCGGCGGCCCGGTGATCAACACGCGTAAGGAGGTCGTGGGGATCGCCAACGCGAAGGCGCGGGACGCGGAGGGCATCGGGCTCGCGGTACCGATCCAGACCGCCTGCGAGACCTTCCACGTCTGCTGATCGATCTCATCGGAGGAACCATGTCGTACCCGTACGGGTCGGAGGACGCCCAGTACCGTCCCCCAGCGACCCCGACCCCGACCCCGACCCCGACCCCGGCCCCTGCCCCTGCTCCGGCCCCACCGATCTCCGGCCCACCGACTCAGGCCTTCCCGGCGCAGCCGGCGTACGGGCCGCCGCCGTACCCGCCGACATCGCCGCCGTACCCACCGACATCGCCGCCCGCGTCGGGCTACCCGCCGCCGACCGGATCGCCACCGGCTGCCTCGCCACCGACGCCGCCGGCCGCCCCGAATGGGCGCGCCACCGTCGTGCTCGCCGTCGTGTCGGTGCTGCTGCTCGCCCTCGGCGCGGTCGGCTTCGGCCTGTACTTCAACGAACGCGGCGAACTGCGCGAGACCCGGTCCGACCTCACCAGCCAGCTGCAGGAACAACGCGACATCGTCACCGAACGGGACGAGAAGATCACCGAGACCGAGACGCGGGTCGGCGAACTGACCAGCGAACTCGACACCACCAAGGAGAACCTGGCCGGCGTCACCGAGGAACGCGACGTCCTGCTGCCCTGCATGCGGCGGGCGCAGGAGATGTTCGACGCCGCCCGCGCCGGCGACGAGGACAAGTTGGACACCGCGCTGCGTCAGGCCGACACCGCCTGCAGCAGGGCCCAGGCCGGAGTGGACTCCTGAGCGACGACCATGGGTGAACGGCGTCGTTCGCCGGTGACGGTCGGCGGCGTCCGCCACACCGGGTGAGGAGGCGACAACCGGCAGAACCATGGCTGCGCGCTGACTAGTCGGACACCTTAGGCCGATTCCTAGGCTAGCCGGCTGCACATCGGCTGGCCCGGTACGTTGTCGACGGCAGATCCCCGAACCACTCCGGAGTCCAGTCGTGAACCTGCGTCCCGTTGCCGTCCGTCTCGCCGTCGGTGCCGTGTTCGTCGCCGCCGCTGCCGTCGCCACGGCCGCTGGTGCAGCCAGCTCCGATGTCGCCCTGCCGCCGGTCGACGCCCGGTTCGACTACCAGATCGGCGAGCCGTACGCGCCACCTGACGGCGTCACGGTGGTCAGCCGCGACCGTGAGGCAACCCCGGCCGCCGGGCTCTACAACATCTGCTACGTCAACGCCTTCCAGGTCCAGCCGCACGAGGTCACCTGGTGGCAGCGCAACCACGACGACCTGCTGCTGCGCGACGCCGACGGCGAGTACGTCGTCGACGGCGACTGGAACGAGATCCTGCTCGACATCTCCACCGCCGCGAAACGCACCGCGATCGCCGACATCGTCAACGACTGGATCGACGGCTGTGCCGCCGACGGCTTCCAGGCCGTCGAGCCCGACAACATCGACTCGTACGACCGCTCCGACGACCTGCTCACCCTCGACGACGCCGTCGAATACCTGAAACTGCTGGCCCCGCACGCGCACGCCGCCGGGCTGGCGATCGGCCAGAAGAACACCACCGAACTCGGCACCCGGGGCAGAGCCGCCGGCCTCGACTTCGCCATCGCCGAGGAATGCGGCCGCTACGACGAATGCGGCGACTACACCAGGGTGTACGGCGACCACGTCATCGACATCGAGTACACCGACAACGCTTACACCAAGGCGTGCGCGGCAGTCGGCGCGGACGTGTCCGTGGTCCGCCGCGACGTCGACGTCACCGCGCCCGGCAGTCGCACCTACGTCTACCGGGCCTGCTAGCCGGACCGGGAGTCCCGGGTGCCGGCAGCGGTGGCCGGGCGGGCGGCGCTGCGGGTGACGCGGCGGCGGCGGGTCGGCAGCCGCAGCGTCGGGTTGGCGACGCCCCAGGCGGCACCCTTGCAGACCAGTTCCTTGTAGCCGGCGGCGAGCCGTCCGGTCAGCACGGCCGGTTTGGCGCGGTCGTCGGCGGTGACGTACTGGATCAGGCCCTCGCGGCGGCCCAGCGAGATGCACTGGTTGACGTAGCGCAGCGGCGCGTTCGGCAGTTTCCCGCCGGTCAGCCGGGCCGCGATCGAGTCGGCTGCCTGCCACGCCATCGGGGTGCCCGAGGCGCACGACATCCGCAGCGGCCTGCCGCCGGGGCCGATCGCCCGGGCCGCGTCGCCGACGGCGTACACGTCCGGATGCGACACCGAGCGCATGGTGCCGTCGACGACGATCTGGCCGCTGTCGGCAAGCTCCAATCCGGTGGTACGGGCGATCGGGTGGACGGCGAACCCGGCGGTCCAGACGGTGACCGCGGCCGGGACGGTGTCGCCGTCGGCGGTGGTGACCCGGTCGGCGGCGACGGCGGTGACGGCGGTGTGCTCGTACACGGCGATGTTGAGCCCGGCGAGGACCTTGCGCAGATGGGCACGACCCTTCGGCGAGAGGGTGTCGCCGAGGCCGTCGCGGACGGCGAGGGCGACGTCGAGATCCGGGCGGGCCTCGGCGATCTCGGTCGCGGCCTCCAGTCCGGTCAGGCCGCCGCCGACCACGACGACCGGCTGCCCGGCGGCGAGGCGGGCAAGGCGGTCCCGCAGCCGCCGTGCTCCGGGCCGGCTGGCGATCTCGTCGGCGTGTTCGACGACGCCGGGGACGGCACCGGGGTTCCAGCCGCTGCCGAGGGCGTAGACGAGCGTGTCGTAGCCGAGCACCTCGGTGCCGTCGCCCGCGACTCCGCTCCCGGCCGCGTCCGCGACCGTGACCGTCTTGGCGTCGACGTCGACACCGGTGACCGTGGCGATCCGCAGCTCGACGCCGGTGCCGGCGAACATGTCGCGCAGCGGCCGGGGCTTGAGGTCCTGGCCGGTCGCCAGCTGGTGCATCCGTACGCGTTCGACGAAGTCGGGTTCGGCGTTGACGACGGTGATGGCGACGTCTGCGGGGTCGAGCCGCCGGGCGAGGCGGCCGGCGGCGGTGGCTCCGGCGTAGCCGGCGCCGAGGACGATGATGCGGTGCCGCATGTCCTGCTCCTGTCTGTCTGCACGGGGTGTGATGCCACTTGAACCGGGCAGCCCCGCGGTTGCTGACGCGACAGCGACGTGAAGCAGCTCACACAGTGTGGTCAGAAGACGGTGAACAGCGGTTCCCCGTGCTCGGCAGCGGCCCAGGACGCGGTGGCCCGGTGCAGCTTGTCGGGGTTGACCTGGCTGCGGATCACGGCGACGCCGTCGGCGGTGACCTGCAGACACATGACGCCGATGACCCGACCGTCGATGACGACCACGACCGCCGGGTCACCGTTGGCGGTCCAGACGTACAGCTCTGCTGAGCCGCCGAGCAGGGCGCGTTTGGCCGCACCGGGGGTGAACAGGCCGCGTAGGAACTTCGCGACCGCGACGGCACCGACGACCGGCGTGACGCGGGCCGGGACGTGTCCGCCGCCGTCGCCGATCGACACGGCGTCGCCGGTGAGCAGGCGTACCAGCGGTTCGATCCGACCGCTGGTCGCGGCGGACAGGAACTCTTCGACGACCCGGCGGGCGGCGGCCCGGTCGACCTCGGTACGGGCCCGGCCGTCGGCGAGGTGCCGCCGGGCCCGGTGCAGGAGCTGCTGGCTGGCGGCCTCGGAGACGCCGAGGATGCCGGCGATGTCGCGGTGCGGGTAGTCGAACGCCTCCCGCAGGACGTAGACGGCCCGCTCCTGCGGCGTCAGGCGTTCCATCAGGGCGAGGACGGCGTACGACACGGATTCGCGCTGTTCGGCGGTGTCGGCCGGGCCGAGCATCGGGTCGCCGGCCAGCAGCGGCTCGGGCAGCCACTGACCGACGTACGTCTCCCGGCGGGCCCGCGCGGAGGTCAACTGGGTGAGGCACAGGTTGGTGAGGACCTTGGTCAGCCACGCCTCGGGGACCTCGATCCGGTCGACGTCGGCGGCCTGCCAGCGCAGGAACGTCTCCTGTACGGCGTCCTCAGCTTCGCTGGCCGAGCCGAGCAGGCGGTAGGCGATCGCCGCCAGGCGCGGCCTGGCCGCCTCGAACCGGTCGACGTCGTCCGCCGTCAAAGCCATGACCCCGATGGTAAGCATGGCGGGACCCGAGTCGGGTCCCGCCTGGCCAGCACCTCCCGTCTGGGCTATCGACCTGCGTCGACCAGGAACAGGCTCGCCGGGTCGACGCCGGGTGCGGTGCGGAGAGTCAGCAGCTCCGCGTCGGAAAACCCGCTCATCTCAAGACCGACCCTGGACAGCGCCAGAGCGCTGGCGACCGACTGTCCCTCGGCCAGGGCGGCGTAGAAGCGGGCGGCGAACGCGATCGCTGCTTTGTCGCTGATCCGATCGCTCATCCCGACGGCGGCGGAGACCACCGTCGTCAGCACCTCCAGTTGTGCCGCCGAGTGGCACGAGTTCAGCACCACCAGGCGGGGCGGCCGGTCGACGGCGTTCAGCGCGTTCAGGAACGTCCCGGCGCTCATCGCCGAGCTGGAGGCAGGCGAGCCGCTGCCGCCGTCGAATTCCAGCATGGATCTGCTGCCATGTCCGGAGAAGTGGACGACGTGCGGGCGACAGCGCGCCAGCCCGTCCAGCAGATCGGTACCGGTGGCGGCGGTCATCGGTTCGACGGCGACCATTTCCCGGTACGTGGCTGCCCGCACCGCTTCCCGGACGATCCGGAGGTCCTGGTCCACCCGCAGGTCGCCGTGCGGGGCAGCGGTCAGGTACAGGATTCGGAGCGATCCGGCCGCTTGTGGGACACCGGTCGTGGGCACTGCGTCGATCGGCGCGGACGGTGCCTGGCCGTCGCCGGATGGTGCGTTCTTTTCGGCCTTCGCCGCGCTTCTTTCGGCCTTCGCGTTGTTGCCGATGGCCACCGCCGACTCGTCGACGTTCATGTTGCTGATGTTGAAGTTGTCACCGCCCATTGTTCGGCCACACCTCTCAGTTGCTTGCCGACGATTGAGAGCCGACAGCCACCGCACTGTTGACGAACGTGCTCTCCGAGATCGTCGTACTGTTGTTCTGGATGTAGGTCATCCGGGTCCGATACTCGGAGGTGTCGACGTGGTGTTCCTCGAGGTAGTCGATCAGGGCCTCGGACACCGCCTTCTCGACCAGCTTCAGGTACTTCTCGGCGTCCAGGGACTGGAGGAACTTCTGTGGGGTCTCCTCGCTCGCCAGTTCCCGCACGCTGACCCGCGCACCGTAGTCGTGGATGAGGTTCTGCTGGCTGTCCTCACGTGCCCGGTCCATCCGGTTCGACAGCGTCATGATCTGCCAGAGTGACCGCGCCGCGTGCAGTGGCGCCTTGATGGTGTCCGGCCAGAGTTTCACCGCGCTCGACACCGCCTCGCCGAGGCGCAGTGCCGCCGACTTCCGCAGGCGGTCGGCGATGTGGTACTCCTCGACGATCGGCGGCAACATCATGCCGAGAAACTCGGCGTACAGTCGGCCACCTTCGACCGCCACATGCACGAAGGCGGATATGACGACTTCCTGGTTCTGCGCCGGCAGCACCAGGCGTCCGTCGCCGGTGACGACCGGTTTGCCCTCGACGCCGATGGTGATGCGCTGGTAGTAGCGCAGCCCTCCCTGCGGGTGGCGGATGATCGCGGCGATGGCTTCGGGTGAGGCCACCGAGTGCGGCCGGCGGGCCGGGTCCAGGAGCGGGTCGCCCTCGCGGCGCTCGCCGTCGGCGACGATGTGGTCCGCTACCCGTACGCCGGGCACCCGCTGGTGCTCGGGCAGCGCGGAATCGGTGAGCGCCCAGACCCGCTTGCGGATCGCGACGTGGATCTCGTACGGGTCGACCGAGTCGTGGACGCTGACGCGCGGCTGGGGCGTCGAATCCGTAGGGGGCAGCAGGGTCGGGTCGGACCGTAGGCTCAGGGCCATCGTCCACGAGGCGTTGCCGACCGAGGCGCCCGCTCCGAGTAGCGGGTTGCGGGCGTGCACGGTGACGTTGCCGTTCTGCGTCCCGCGTACCCAGTGCAGCCGCTGGGCGATCCGCTCGTTGGGCAGCTGCGGAGCGCTGCCCGGCACATCCGCGCCGAACGCCTGCAGAATCGTCCGGAAGGCCATCATCCGGTGCACGGCGAGAGCAGCCAGGGTGCCGACCGCGAACGTCAGCGGCAGGGCCAGCGCGAACGTGAAGAACGCATCGATCACCGGCAGGGCACCACTCAACGGGTCATCGCCGGCCAGCCCCGTCGGATCGTTGTTTTCGGGCGCCAAACTGGCGAACAGGAGCAGGAGCGGCGAATAGATGCCGAGGCAGCAGAAGACGATGGCCGCTGCGACGAAGTACGCCGTGCCACGAGGCCCCCTCGTGTACTTGGGGGCTCCGCGGTACTTACTCCGGTGGAGGAGCCCCGCCGCCACCAGAATCCAGGCGAGCGTCACGAACGGGAAGGTGATGAGGCCGATCAGCAGCAGCCCGGTCAGGACGGAATCCCTGATGACCAGCATCTTCCGGGCCTGGAAGGAGTGCCGGACCACCGGATCGAGGTCGAAGTCGACGGAGTTCGCGACGGCGCGTTGCTCGTCTCCGACCACCTCGTCGATGACGGTACGGGCGAAGTCGTTGTTGAGATAGGCCGCGCTGCACAGCATGCGGGTGATCGGGCTGTACGTGGGCGGAGGCTGGAGAGGCGGTGGCGTGTAGAAGAACGGGACAGGCTGCTCTCCCGGCTTCGATCCATCGGTCTCCGTACTATCGATCATGAAAGCGTCCCAAGGTTGGTGACTACACGAAGGACGGTCAGATTAGAGCCGAGTGCGACACCTCAGGATCAAGAGATCAGGCGCAGTTGTCGTCCACTCGGGAAGATCGACTTGGCCGAAGGTACCAGGATGCCATGATCCGGTCCGATCCACTTCGATCTCGAACGTGCGCGCTTCAAGGTCCAACTCGCCAGCCATCAGGCATAATCGTCACCCATCGATCAGTTCACGTTCCGACAACATGGCGATGCTCTATCAGCTTTCCGACAAGGACAAATCAAGATCATAAAGACGCGCCCTCACCCGTCAGGACACGGAAAGCCTCAAGGCGTACCGTGGCGTTAGACTCGCCGGCCATGGGCCTGCTCACCTTCAGCTTCAACGTCACCCTGGACGGTTGCGTCGACCACCAGGAAGGTATCGCCGACGATGAGACGCGCGCCCTCTTCACCCGTCTCATGGACGCCAGCGGGGCGATGCTGTGGGGTCGCGTCACCTACGAGATGATGGAGAGCTACTGGCCGGCCGTCGCCCGCGGCGACCAGGCCGCGCCGCCGGCCATGCGCGAGTGGGCGGCCAAGCTGGAGGCCAAACCCAAGTACGTGGTGTCGTCGACGCGCACCGACTTCCCGTGGACCAACAGCCGCCACATCGCCGGCGATCTGCGTGAGGGCGTGCAGAAGCTCAAGGACGCGACCCCTGCCGGGGTCCTGCTCGGCAGCGGCACGCTCGCAACCGAGCTCGACCGGCTGGACCTGATCGACGAGTACCAGCTCCTCGTCCATCCCAGGATCGCCGGCCACGGGCCGACGCTGTACCAGGGCGGGCTGCCCGGCACCCGTCAGCTCGAACTGCTGTCGGCGCAGCCGCTGCGCAACGGCGCGGTGGCCGTGCACTACCGCCGCACGCGCTGAATCACCGGGTACGGTATCGACGACAATGTGGTTGATCGACCGATCAGGGCGACGCCGCCACTGGTCCGATCATCGCCGAAGACGAGGTGGTCCACCTGTTCGAGCCGTTCTTCCGCGGTGCCGAGCGGACCGGCCAGACCGACGGAGCGGGCCTCGGGCTGTCCATCATCTGAGCCATCGCAACGTCGCATGGTGGCCGGATCGCCGCCCGCCCGCTGAGCGCCGGCGGCCTCGTGGTCGAGGTATGGCCTTCCCACACGGATTCAACCGTCCGACCCTGCGCTTGTGCGGGCGGGGTGAGGGGTTTGGGGCCGTCACACCCGGTCGGTGCTGCCGTCGTGGTTGGCGCGGGCCAGCCCGGTCTGATAGGCGATGACAACGAGTTGCGCGCGGTCGCGTGCCTCGAGCTTGGTCATGGCGCGCTGCACGTGGGCGCGGACGGTGAAGGGGCTGAGGTACATCCGGTCAGCGATCTCCAGGTTGGACAGACCGGTTGCCACCAGAGCGACCATCTCGCGTTCGCGCGGGGTGAGTGCGGCGAGTTGTTGCGGATGGCGTGGTGGGGTTTCGGCCGGTGTGGCGAGGAAACGGGCGACCAGAGAGCGGGTCGCGGCTGGGGATAAGAGGGTGTCACCGGCGGCTATCGTGCGTACGGCGTTCAGCAGGTCCGGTGCCTCGATGCCCTTGCCGATGAAGCCGCTGGCCCCGGCGCGCAGGGCTTGAGCGATGTACTCGTCGGTCTCGTAAGTGGTGAGAATCAGTACGCGGGTGGCACGCAGGTCCGGGTCGGCGCAAATCATCAAGGTGGCGGTAAGGCCGTCCATGGCGGGCATCCGGATGTCCATGATCACGACGTCTGGGCGTAGCTCGTGGGTCAGGGCTACCGCCTGCCGGCCGTGGCTTGCCTCGCCAACCACGGTGATGTCGTCGGCGCTGTCGAGGAGGGTGCGGAAAGCACCGCGTAGCAGCGCCTGGTCATCGGCGAGGAGGACCCGGAGCGGCACCGCGCGTCCCTGGCCTGGTGCGTCGTGGATCATCGGCCCGCACTCTTGGCTGCCGCTTCAGCCGTCCGTGCTGTGTTCTCAGCAGATCGAAGAGGTAGGTCGGCGGAGACCAGGAAGCCTCCCTGGGGGCGCGCGCCCGCGGTGAGGGTTCCGCCGACCGCAGTTGCCCGTTCATGCATGCCGATCAGACCGTAACCGGGTGGGCGCCTCGGCGTAGCGGAGCCCTTGCCGTCGTCGGTGACGGTGATGGTCAGGTGGTCGCGGTGCCAGGTGAGGCGTACCTGGGCGCTACCGGTGGGTGCGTGCTTGGTCACGTTGGTCAGGGCTTCCTGGATGATGCGGTAGGCGGTGAGGTCCATTGCCGGTGGTAGTGGCCTGGCTGTGCCGTCCTCGTGCATCCACACTTCCAGGCCCGCGCGGCGGAAGGCGTTCAGCAGGGCGGAGACCTGCGATAGCCCGGGGGCTGGATCGGTGGGCGTGGATGTGTCGTCGGGCTGGCGCAGCAGGCCGACTGTAGCCCGCAGGTCGTCGAGGGCGTGGCGGGTGGTCTTGACCAGTTCCTCCAGGCTGACGCGGGTCTGCTCTGGGCGGGTGTCGAAGAGGTGGGCGGCGACGGCGGCCTGCGCGTTGGCCAGGGTGATCTGGTGGGCTACCAGGTCGTGCAGTTCGCGGGCGATGCGGACCCGTTCCTCGGCTACCTTCCGGCGGGCCTCGCTGTCCCGGGTTTCCTCGGCCCGGCGTGCCCGCTCCTGCACGACCGTCAGGTAGGCCCGCCGGTGCTGCGCCGAGCGGCCGAACACGGCGGCTATGAGCGGGGACGCGGCCACGGTCACCAGCCTGCTTGTGTCCTCCCACGAGAAGTCGGTCTCGAAAAACGGGGTGAAGGCGACCAGCAGCGCGGCCGATGGGAGCAGGATCGCGACCATTACCCGCAGTTCGCTGCGTACGGCGAGCGAGTAAGCGCTGATGAGTGCTGGGGCAATGACGAGTGGGCTGGGCAACAGGCCCAAGGGCGCCACAAGCATGCCGCACACGGTCGTGGCCATCATGGTGGCCACGGGCACGCGGTGCCGCGCCAGGAGCATCGCCGACGACACCGCGGCGATGAGGTAGGTCGGCGCCTGCGGCGGCGCCAACGTGTCGTCGTCGTGCAGCAAACCTCCGAGCAGGCAGAGCACGAACGCCACCGCGACGACCGCTGCCTCCCGCCACCACCGCGTGCCGGGTCGTCTCGCCCGCGATGTCCACTTACGCGACACACGGTCAGGCTACGGGACGTCCACCCCCGGACACGGGCCATGCGTGTAGTGCATCTGCACCAGAAGCGGTTCCGGTCTGGTCCGCGCGCACCAGGCGGAGACGGTGTGGGCAAACGATGTGCGGCGCCGCGGTGGACGGCAGGTTGGGTACTGAATCGTCCGGCACCGGGCCGGACGGCTGTCCGGCGGGAAGAAGTGTTGGATAACACCGGAGACACCACTGATGCGGTGCGGCTGACGGTTGTGCGCAAGGTCTACGGACGGCGCGACAATCAGGTGGTGGCGCTCGATGGCGTGACGACGCGGTTCGTTCGAGGAACGTTTACGGCGATCATGGGGCCTTCGGGCTCCGGCAAAAGCACTCTGCTGCAGTGCGCGGCCGGGTTGGATCAGCCGACGTCGGGTTCGGTTCTGATCGAGGAGCATGAGCTCAGCGAGATGAACGAGAGCGAGTTGACGAAGCTGCGGCGGGACCGGATCGGCTTCGTCTTCCAGGCGTTCAACCTGCTGCCGGTCCTGACCGTGCGGCAGAACGTGACGTTGCCGCTGCGGCTCGCCGGCCGCAAGCCGGCTCGGGGCCGGGTTTCGAACATCCTGGAACAGGTTGGCCTGGCTGATCGAAGCAACCACCGTCCGGCGGAGCTGTCCGGTGGGCAGCAGCAGCGGGTCGCCATCGCTCGGGCGTTGGTCAGTGACCCCGCGGTCATCTTCGCCGACGAGCCGACCGGCGCGCTGGACACCAGGACCGCACGCGACATTCTCACGCTGCTGCGGCAGGCGTCGCAGACGGCCGGCCAGACGATCGTGATGGTGACCCACGATCCGGTCGCCGCGTCGTACGCCGATCGTGTCCTGTTTCTCGCCGACGGGCGCCTGGCCGGTGAGCTGCGCTCGCCGACACCTCAATCCGTGGCCGACCGGATGACCCACCTGGGTGCGTTCGCCGACGAAGACCCCCTCCCGCGGTTGGCTATGAGCCGAGGAGGGCAGCGCTGATGCTGGCGTTCGCATTGCGCACCCTGCGGTTTCGCGCGGGCATGTTCGTGGCGGCGTTTTTGGCCATGTTCCTCGCGGCGGCCATCATGATGGCTTGTGGCGGCCTGATCGAGACCAGCATTCGCACAGCTGTTCCTCCGCGACAGCTGGCCTCGGCCGACGTCGTCGTCGCCGGCGACCAGGAGTACCACGACTCCGGTGGCGACCCCGACGAACCTCCGATCCTGCCCGAGCGGGTCCGTATCGACGCGGGGCTGGCGGACACGATCGCGGCGCTGCCTGGTGTGCGAAAGACCGAGAGATTCGTCTTCGAGGGTGTCCCGCGGGCGGGCACGGTCGACGCGATCGGTGTGGTGGCCGATCCGGGAGTGGACATCAGCGAGCTCCGGAAGCGGATCGACGCCGAGTTGGATGCCACGACCGTCACCCTGGTTGGTGACCAACGGGGGCAGGCCGAACTACGCGAGGCCAGGGAGAGCGGCGTCACGGTGATGGGCCTGGCCGGAATCCTCACCGCCTTCGCGATCCTGGTGTCCATCTTCGGGGTGGCTTCCATGCTCGCCCTCTCGATCGCCCAGCGCCAGCAGGACCTGGCGCTGCTGCGAGCCGTGGGCGCGACACCTCGCCAACTGCGCCGGCTGATCCTTCGCGAGACGCTGCTGCTGTCCCTACTCGCCACCGCACTAGCCTCCTTCCCAGGCCGGTTCCTGGGCGAGTTCGTGTTCCAGCAGCTCGCTGAGCGCGGGATCGCCGCGGACGGCGTGGCCTTCCACCAGGGCTGGATCCCCACCGTGGCCGCCATGGCGGTGGCGATCCTCGCGGCCGTGGCCGGTGCCTTGGGTGCCGGCAGAAGGGCGTCGCGCGTCAAGCCGACCCAGGCGCTCGCGGAGGTCTCTGTCGAAGGCAAGCTGATCGGCACCGGACGCTTGCTGCTGGCGGTGATCGTCCTCGCCGGTGGGATGGCCCTGACCATCGTGACAATCGCCGTGATGAGTGGACCGCTCTCGCCGGCCACCGCCGCACCTGCCGTGATCCTGCTCGCTGTCGGGTTCGCGTTACTGGCACCCGTGCTGACGAAGGTCACGACCTTTGCCGTGCAGTGGCCCGTGCGGGCGTTGGGTGGTGTGACCGGCCAGCTCGCTGTGCTCAACGCACGTGGGCGCAGCGGCCGGCTGGCGGCCGTCATGGGGCCGGTCATCCTGCTCACCGCGGTGTCGACCGGCATGCTGTACCTCCAGGCGACGAACGACGAGGCTGATCGGCAGAGTTTCGCCGACAACCTGGTCGCCGACGCCGTGGTGATCGCTCAGGACCGCTTCGACGCGGGTCTGCTGGAACGGATCAGCGACCTGCCGAGCGTCGCCGACGCCTCGGAGTACATCGACAGTGTCGGCTTCATCGAGAGTCCGAAGGACCGCTCGCCGATGAACGAGGGCTGGACCCTGCAGGGCGTCACCGCCGCTGGCGCCGACGCCACCACGCCGGTCAAGGTCACCGCGGGCCGCATCTCCGACCTGCACGACGAAACGATCGCGATCGAGGACCAGCACGCCGACAAGCTCGGCGTCGACGTCGGCGACACGATCAAGTTGCGGATGGGCGACAACACCGCTCTCGACCTGCGGGTGGCCGCGCTGTTCTCCGCCCCGGACGACTACGACACCCTGTTGCTCCCCGCCGACACCCTGGCCGCCCACACCACCGAGGGACACGCGTCGCGCATCCTGGTCAAATCTGACGGGAACATCACCCCCGAGCAGTTGGTGGCGGAGCTGACCGAGGTGGCCTCCGCCGAGGCGGGACTGGCCGTGGCTGGCCGCGACGTCCTGTTGACGGAGTTTGACGAGCAGAAGAAGACCGCCAACTTCGCGATCTACATCATGGTGCTCATGATCGCGGGGTACGCGGCGATCACGGTGATCAACACTTTGGTGTCGAGTACGGCGGCGAGGCGGCGGGAGTTCGGGCTGCAGCGGCTCGCCGGCTCGACTCGTGGCCAGGTGATGCGGATGGTCGGCCTGGAGGGCGCGATCCTGGCCGTCGGCGGCATCGCGCTGGGCACCGCTGCCGTGACCGTGATCCTGGTGCCGGTCAGCCTCAAGCGCCTCGACTCCGCCCTACCCGCCGGATCCCCGTGGATCTACCTGTCGACAGCCACACTTGCCGCACTGCTGACGCTCGGAGCCATGCTCCTGCCCGCATGGCAGGTGACGCGTAACCGGCCAGCCGAGGCGGCACTCGCCCTCGAATAGTCCTCGGTGGAGCGGTTCGTATCAGCGATCGTTGTACCCGAACGCCATGGATTATGGTTTCTCTTATCTGAGATAGCTCTCCTATTCGATATGTAACTCAGGATGTCATTGTTGCCGCTACGTACAGCGTGCTGATGGCTCCGGGCTGGGATCGCCCTATGGTTCGGCCCCCCCTCGCAGGGCTTATGTGAAATGTCCTCTCAACTAAGATCTGTCCCTCATTATTTGACAGGGAGTCGGCAGTGGCTGGGGCAACAGGTAGACCGCGGCACGGCGGACCGGCTGGCACCGTACAGCCGCGCCATCTTGATAGAGCAACGGATTCCCGACGCCCGACTGCGTTCGATCGAGGGTGGGCGACACCCGATCGCGCTGGAGTTCCCGGACACGATCGCCCTCTGGGTGCGCGAGTTCCTCGAAATGGCCTCACGGTGAGCAGCGCGACGCATGCCCACGGCCGGCGGGCCTTGCTGTCAGGCGCGTGCGGGCGATGACTGACGTCGTCCGCGAGGTCGCGAGCCGGATGGCCGAGGCGGCCCAGGCGTGGCTGGACTCCTTGGACGCGGATCAGCGCATGGTGGCGGTCGGACCGGTGCCGGGCGCTGACGGCGTGGCCGAGGCTGAACGTACCCGCTGGTTCTACACGCCCACCGATCACGGCGGGCTCACCTTCCACCAGCAGCACCCCGTCCAGCACCGGCTGGTGATGCAGCTTGTCGCGAGTGGATTGTCCGAAGCCGGATACACCACCGTCGCCACCGTGCTCGGCCTGGAGAACGTACTCGACCGCGTCGAGGGCTTCTCGGTGAACTGGGGCCGGGAACGCACCCGCGACCCGGGCATGTACTACCTGCGGGTCTTCGGCGAGCCCGGCGGAACCCAACCGTGGGGATGGCGGTTCGGCGGCCACCACGTCTCGCTCAACTACCTCGTGGTCGACGGGCGCGTCGTCGCGACCACGCCGTGCTTCCTCGGTGCCGACCCGGCCGTTTCCCCGCTCCTGGGCGGGGCGACGCTGCGTCCGCTGGGGACGGCCGAGGACCTGGCCCGCGAGCTGGTCCGCTCCCTGCGCCCCGACCACGCCCGCGCGGTGCTGCTGGCGCGCGCCCCGAACGATGTCGTGGCGGGCAACAGCACCCGGATCGGCGACCACGTGGTGAAGCGCCGCGAACTCTGGCGCCCCGGCCAGCACGTCCCGGACCGTGCCGACGAACCGACCACCGGCCTCGAGGATGCCGACCAGAGGGCGCTGTCCATCACCCCCACGCCCAAGGGCGTGCCGGGCGCCGAGCTCGACACCGCTCAGCGAGGACTGTTGCGGGCACTGCTCGGCACGTACCTCGATCGCGTCCAGAACGGGGTCTCGCCATTGTCCCGCTACGACGCCCCGGGGGCGTTGGACGCCGTGCACCTCGCCTGGGCCGGCTCGACCACGGCGGGCCAGCCGCACTACTACCGCCTGCAGGGCCCGCGGCTCCTCATCGAGTGGACCAACGTCCATCGCGGGGTCAACCACGCGCACGCGGTGTGGCGGGACCCGGAGACAGACTTCGGCGGCGACGTCCTGGCCGCCCATCACGCCGCCCACCACGCGCGATGAGGAACGGTAGGTGACGGAGATGGCCGACAAGACCCGGCCCACGCTGCGGGGATCCTTCGGCATGTGCGCGTCGACGCACTGGCTGGCCTCCGCCACGGCCCAGTCCGTGCTGGAGCGGGGCGGCAATGCGTTCGACGCGGCGACCGCTGGCGCCTTCGTGCTGCACGTGGCCGAACCCCATCTCAACGGGCCGGGCGGCGATCTCGTCGCCGTCTTCGCAACCGCGGCGGGAACGTCCCCGCTGGTGCTGGCCGGACAGGGCCACGCTCCGCGGGCAGCGACGATAGAGCACTTCCGGGCCGAAGGACTCGACCATGTCCCGGGCGCGGGCGCCCTGGCCGCCGCAGTCCCGGGCGCCGTCGACTCCTGGCTGTGGCTGCTCGCCGAGTTCGGTACCTGGGAGTTCACCGACATCCTGGCCTACGCGATCGACTACGCGGAGCACGGAGTTCCGGTCGTACCCCAATTGGCACGCGTCCTGGCCACAGTCGAGGATCTTTTCCGGACGCACTGGCCGACGTCGTACGCGCTGTGGATGCCCGAAGGGCGAGTCCCGCAACCGCACGATAGTGTCGTCAACCCGGTCTACGCACGGACCCTGCGCCGGCTTTGCGCAGAGGGCGCCGGCGACACCCGGACCGCCCGGATCGACGCCGCCCGGCGCGCCTGGCGAACCGGCTTCGTGGCCACCACCGTGGCCGAGTTCGCGGCGACGCCGCATCGGCACTCCTCGGGCACCGACCACGCCGGCGTGCTCAGCGCCGCCGACTTCGCCGACTTCAAGCCGTCGGTCGAGCCCCCGGTCACCGCACAGTTCCGGGGTGTCACGGTGGCGAAGGCCGGTCTGTGGTCCCAGGGTCCCGTGCTGCTGCAGGCCCTCACCATTCTCGACCACTTCGACGACGCACAGATCGATCCGTCGACCGCCGGAGGGGTCCACACGATCATCGAGGCTTTGAAGCTGGCGATGGCTGACCGGGAGGCGTTCTACGGGCATCGGGATCCGGCGGAAGCGGAGGCCGTGGCGCGCCGGCTGCTGTCCTCCCGGTACAGCCAGGAGCGCGCCGGCCTGATCGGCCCGGCCGCATCGACCGCGTTCCGGCCCGGTGACATCGGCGTCACACCGTACGCTCCGCCGTTGATCGCCCGGCAGCCCTCGGTCCGGACCGAGGGCGTGGGCGAACCGACCGTGCAGGAGACCGGCGAGACCCGCGGCGACACCTGTCACATCGACATCGTCGACCGCTGGGGCAACATCATCTCCGCCACCCCGTCGGGCGGGTGGCTGCAGTCCTCCCCGGCGGTGCCGGAACTCGGTTTCGCGCTCGGCACGCGGCTCCAGATGACATGGCTGGACCCGGCCGCCCCGGCGCGCCTGGCGCCGGGTCGGCGGCCGCGGACGACCCTGTCGCCGACGCTGCTGCTGCGGGACGGCAGTCCCGTCGCCGCGCTCGGCACACCGGGCGGCGACCAGCAGGACCAATGGCAACTGCTCTACCTCGTACGCACCCTCGCCCTGGGGATGGACCCGCAGGAGGCGATCGACGCGCCCGCGTTCCACACCACCGCGATGCCGAGCTCGTTCTGGCCGCGGACCTGGACGCCGGGCGGACTGGTGATCGAGGAGCGAGCGGGCCGAGCGGTCATCGACGCACTGCGCGAACGCGGCCACGACGTGACCGTCTCCGGACCGTGGAGCCTCGGCCGGCTGTCCGTGGTCACCCGTGATCCGCACAGCGGCCTCCTGCAGGCAGGGGCGAACCCGCGCGGCGCCCAGGGTTACGCGGCGGGCCGATGAGACGGCTCGTCACGCCGGTGGGCCTGATGCTCGCCCTCACCTTCGCGACCGGCGTCGTCGACGCGGTCGGGCGCCTGAGCGCCGGCGCGGCGCTGTGCCAGCTGCACGAAGGCCTCGCGGTGGCCGCCGCAGCGCTGGTCGTGCTGGCGGTGACCGTCCTCGGCCACGCCTCCGCCGGCCACCCGACCAGCACGACCGGGCTGGCTGTCCCGGGCCTCGCCGCGATCACGGCCGACATCCCCCGAAAGAAGGCAGGACGTCCATGACCGCACCCGCAGCTCCTCCGATTCGCATCGTCGGCAACTCCGCCGTCGCTGCCGTAGGTATCCTCGCTGGCGCCCTCGGCACGCTGGAATCGGTGGTGTCACCGACGCTGCCGCTGTTGCAGCGCGAACTGTCGATCGATCCCGCCCAGGGCGCACTGCTGAGCATCGCGATGCTCATCACCGGCGCCCTCACCGCGCCCATCGCCGGCGTCCTCGGCGACCGCCACGGCGGAAAACGGGTGTTGATCTGGCTGATGGTGGTGGTGACGGCCGGCGGTCTGGTGTCCTCGCTGGCGCCGAACCTCCTGGTGCTGCTGCTCGGACAGGGCCTGGAGGGCGCGATGGTGGGCGCGATGCCGCTCTCCTTCATCCTGATGCGCAAGCTCCTCCCGGCCGACAGGTCCCCGGTGGCCATCGGCGTGGTCAGCGGATTCTTCGTCGGCGGCGGCATGCTGGGGACGCTGATCGCCGGTCCCATCGCCGAAGGGCTGTCGCGGCACTGGATGTTCGCGATCCCGACCATGGCGATCGTCGCAGCGACCGTACTCGTCCACCGGCTGTTGCCGGACGATCGACCGAGCCGTACCGACGCCAGGATCGACTGGCCCGGCATGCTGCTGCTGAGCGGCATCGTGCTGACGTTCATGGCCGGGCTCGCGACGGCGCCCGACATGGGCTCCCAGCCCCTCCTGCTCGTCGGCGTCGTCGTGCTCCTGGCCGTCTTCGTGACCGGCTGGGTTGCCGTGGAGCGCCGCGCGGCCACGCCGATGTTCGACCTGCGCCTGCTGGCCCGGCCGGCGATCTGGCGATCCTATGTGGTCACCTTCGCCGCCTGTATCGGCGCCGCGCTGTCAATCTACCTGGTTCCGCAGCTGTTCGCGGTGTCCGGCGACGGGTACGGCTTCGGAGCCAGTCCCACCGACATCGGGCGATACCTATTGCCCGCCGCCGCGATGGCGGCGATCAGCGGACCCCTGGGCGGGCTCGGGGTGCGGCGCTTCGGCTCGACCGCCGTGGTCGCCGCTGGCATCGTGCTTATGACGGCCGGCCTGATCGGCATGGCCCTCGTCCACACCGAGGTCTGGCATCTGGTCGTCGGCAAGGCGCTGATCAGCCTGGCCAACGGCGTCTGCATCACGGCGCTGGTCATCAAGACCGCCACCTCGGTCGACCAGGGCAACACCGGCACCGCCACCAGCATGGTTCTGGTCATCCGGGTGCTCGGCTTCGCCACCGGCGCACAGATCGGCGGCGCCGTCCTCACCGCCGGAACTTCGGCCGGGTCGGACATCCCGGCCGAGTCGGCTTACGTCACCGCCCTGGTCATCGCCAGCGTCGTGACGACACTGTCCCTGCTTGCCCTCCGCACCATGAGCAAAGGAGCCAGAAATTGATTCCTGCTGAGCCGACCAGCGGTACCAGCACCACGTCGAAACGCACGGTGCTGATATCCGGAGCCAGCGTCGCGGGGCCCGCCCTCGCGTTCTGGCTGAACCGCTACGGGTATGCGGTCACGGTGGTGGAGAAGGCGGGCACGGTCCGCAGCGGTGGTTATCCCATCGACGTCCGCGGCACCGCGCTGGAGGTCGTCCGCCGGATGGGCCTCCTCGATCGCCTGCAAGAGGCGCACATCGACGTGCGCCGGTTGACCTTCCTGGACGGAGACGGCAGCGAGGTGGTCTCGCTGCACCCGCATGCCGTCACCGGCGGTGTCGGGGGACGAGATCTGGAGGTACGGCGGGGCGATCTCACCGACGCCCTCTACGCAGCGGTCCGGGATGATGTGGAGTTCCTGTTCGGCGACTCCATCGACACCCTCGACGAACACGCCCACGGCGTCGATGTCACCTTCCGCGCACGCGGCCGGCGGACCTTCGACGTCGTGGTCGGGGCCGACGGTGTGCATTCACACACCCGGCAGTTGGTCCTCGGCCCCGAACAACAGTTCCACCGCTACCTCGGCTACTGCTTCGCCGTGTTCACCATGCCCAACACCTTCGGGCTCTGCGACGAGACGGTGATGTGGAACAGCCCCGGCCGGGCCGCCGCGCTCTACGCCGCCGGCGACGGTGACGTGCACGCCTTCCTGAACTTCGCCCGGCCGGAACCACCGTTCGAGGCCTTCTCCGACCCGGATACCCAGCGGAAGCTGCTCACCTCGGTCTTCGCCGACGCCGGATGGGAGGTCCCCGGCATGCTGGCCGCCATGCACAAGGCCGACGACGTGTTCTTCGACGGGGTCAGCCAGATCCACCTGCCCCGCTGGTCCAACGGCCGGGTGGCTTTGCTGGGCGATGCGGCGTACGCGCCCTCGTTCCTCACCGGGCAGGGCACCAGCCTCGCGCTCGTCGGCGCCTACATGCTCGCAGCGTCTCTGGCCGACCGGGATCACGCCGCCGGCTTCGCCGCCTACGAGCGCGACACCCGTGACTTCGTAACCGCGAACCAAGGGCTAGCCGGCCGGGGCGGCGCCACTCTCTTCCCGACCACCACCGAGGAACTGCGGCAGCGCAACAACCGACTGCGCAGTCTCAGCGTCATGCCCCCCGCGGGCGGACGACCGGCGCATTCGGCGCTCACGCTGCCCGAGGTCATGCCCTTGAGGTGAATCGGTGGTGTTGGAATGCGCCCTGCGGGCGCACATCATCGCGCCGGAGTTCGCGGTACGACACCGATCGCGCGCGGGCCGTAGCGACCGTCTTCGGTTGCTTCGGATCTCTCGGGTCCGCCGGTGCGTTGCAGGAACGGGTGTGTGAGTCGGTCACGGCGACAGCACGGATTTCGTCGGGACTGCGGCTCACCGAGATCGAGAAACTCAAGCCCAACTGATCTAGCCGCAATTTCCCGTGAGCACCGGTGGGCAGCGCTCGCGGCTCCTCGGTTGGTCGGAGATCGGAGTGATACGCGTACTCGCCCGGGTCAGCGGCCGGGCTGCACGGTCACCTTGATCGATCCCGGTGCCGCAGGCGACCAGGGCGACCAGCGTGATCTGGGGGTAGCCGCTGGCCTGGGTGTACTGGTTGGAGCGTTTGCCGAGCCCGGTGCGGGTGGCCGGGTTGTCGGGCACGTCCAGGCAGGTGCCGTCGATCTCGACGACCAGCAGGCCCGCCCAGCGGGCACCGGCGGTGCGGATCGCGGCGGTGTGCCCCCGCAGCAGATCGCCAGACCGCGAGCCCGTCGGCGACAGCGATCTGGCGGGTGATGGCAGTCTGAAGGGACAGCGGAGCTCCCTCGGCAACGGATGTCTTTGGTCGGACAACCCGTTTCTACCGGAGCTCCGCTTCCTACATGCATGGGGCATACACCAGGTCAGACCGGATGTTGACGACCAGCCCGTACGCCTAACTTCACGGCCTTGGCCTTCAGCTCCGCGAAGGTGGCCGGTGGATCGCCGCGTCATCCAGCCGCCTAGCGTCGCCCGAAGGGGTCAGACGCCGTGGGTCCAGAACTCCTCGGCCGAGCCCGTGAACGCCCCTGGATCGCCGGCGAGGAAGAATTCGTCCCACGTCGGTCCGTCGGAGAGCTCCCAGTGCTCGACGGCCACGCCGTCCTTGAAGCGCCACGCGCCCATGCCGACGCGGGTCCATTTCCAGTCGCCGCGCGACGTGCGGAACGTCCCGTGGACGACGCCGTAGTGGTCGTCGGCGAGGATCTGGTCGAACTCGAGGGGTTCGACGTTGGCGTCGGCCAGGCTCGCTCGCCGCTTGGTGTAGCGGCGCATGAATTCCATGCCGCCGGTCGCCGCCAAGCGTACGCCACCGGTGTGGATCACGAAGTCTGGTGACATCCGCTCCATCACTTCCTTGACATGCTCCTGTTGCCGCCGGAGACGCTCGTCCTCGCTCAGGCTCCGGTCGGAGGTGATCGCCGCGCCTCCCCGATAGAGATCGGCCAGCCACAGGGCATTGGGATGGGTGTCGGACAGCACGAGGGCTCCTCCCGGGTGATGAACCCGATCTCGTTGGGTTCTCTCATATGAGAGTCTCATATCGGTGAGGTACTTGTACATGGGCATGGCAACCGGTCGGTAGTTGTCGAGTCAAATTGAGACGGTTTGTGCCTGCTGGGTTTGGCTGGTTGATCCAGGCCCGGTCGGGCAGTTTCGGTGCGCGCGGCCGGTGGTTGAACCGGTCCGGGTGGGCGGCTTCGACACCAGGTCGGCCATGCTGCCGGAGGTCGGTTGCTTGCCGGATGAGGTGGACACGTACACAAGGATCTCCGATCCCCGTCCTCAGGTCAGCGCCCCACTCGGGTGTCTCACACCATCTTGACCAAGAGGGTGCTACGGTGGGAACATATGAGAGACATATCTTACTTAAGATCGGAATCTATCGTGTTCATCGGTACAGCAACCGACAGCGTGCGCATCGCTCCGTCCTGGGAGCGCGTGGCAGAGGCGGAGTCCCACCGTCTGAGGGAGGCGCCGGCGGCCAACGTCGGCGACGCGCTCCAGCGGATGACCGTCATGGACGGCGGCATCCGGCTGTTCACCGAGGGCGCCACGCTTCTGGGGAACGCGCTGACGGTGGACGTCCGGTCAGGTGACAACCTGGCCATCCACCGGGCGCTCGACGAGGCCCGCCCGGGTGACGTCCTGGTCATCAACGGCCACGGGGACATGACCCGTGCGCTGATAGGCGACCTCATCGGCGAGATCATGGTGAACACCGGCGTGGTCGGCGCGGTGATCGACGGCGCCGTCCGCGACGTCCAGGCGCTGTCCGGGATGAGCCTGGCCGTCTACGCGCGTGCGGTCACCCCGGCCGGGCCCTTCAAGGACGGGCCCGGCGCCATCGGTGTCCCCGTGGCGGTCGGCGGCGTGGTCGTAGCCCCGGGTGACGTGCTCGTCGGCGACGCCGACGGTGTTGTCGTCGTTCCTCAGCACCGCGTCCACGAGGTCGTGGACGCGGTCGACCGGATCAGCGAGAAGGAGAACCGGCTCCGGCAGCGCATCCTTTCGGCGCGCACCGGCAGTCCGACGGTGAACCGATGACCACCATGCCGCCCGCCTTCCGGATCGCGGAGCTGCGCCGCTGCTCGCGACGTCCGGCCCTCGCACCGGCGCCGCCGGGCGCCGTATCGCTGGCCATGGGTGAGCCGGATCTCCCGACGCCGGCACCGGTGATCGAGGCCGCGGCGGCCGCCTTGCGCCGGGGGGAGACCCACTACGCCGACCAGCGGGGCCTGCGGCAGCTGCGCGCCGCGCTCGCTTCCCGGCTGCCGGCGCGTCCGGGCCGGCCGTGGACCGCGGAGGACGTCGTGGTCACCCATGGCGCCACCGCGGCGCTGGCGGCCGTCGTGCTGGCGATGATCGGCCCCGGCGACCGCGTCGTCATACCGGAGCCTGCCTACTCTCTCTACGCCGACCTGGTCGTCCTTGCCGGGGGAACCGTGGATTTCGTCCCGCTTGCCCCGGACCTCCATTGGGACCTAGACGCGCTGGCCTCCGCACTTCCCGGCGCCGCGATGATCATCTTCTCGAATCCGTCCAACCCGACCGGCATCGTGCACCGCGAGGATGAGCTCGATGCCCTCGGGAAGCTCCTCGACGGCTCCGACACCCTGGTCGTCAGCGACGAGGCGTACCACCGGCTGGTCTACCCCGCGCATGCGCAGACCTCCGCGCTGGAGATCGCCTCGCTGCGGGACCGGACGGCGTACGTGCAGACGTTCTCCAAGACGTACGCGATGACGGGCTGGCGGGTGGGGTACCTGGCGGGGCCGCGGGAGGTGGTGGACGCGGCGGCGCACGTGCACCGCACCTTCAACGGCTCGGTGAACACGGCGGTCCAGCATGCGGCCCTCGCCGCACTCGAGCTGCCCGACACCGTCGTCGATGCCATGGTCAACACGTACGGGCGGCGCCGCGAGACCGTGGTGGCGAAGCTCTCTGGCGTTCCCGGCGTGCACCTGGTTCCGCCGGAGGGAGCGTTCTACGGGTTCCTCCGCTACGACGCCGACCTGCCCTCCGAGGTGGTCGCCCGGGAGCTCGCTGAGCGGAAGGTGATGGTGCGGGCCGGCGCCGAGTACGGCCCGTCGGGCGAGGGGTACGTCCGGATCTCGTTCGCGGCATCCGATGACGACCTGCGAACCGGGCTGGACCGTATCGTCTCCCATCTCCGCGGTGCGTGCTTCTGAAGGCGACGTCAGGTGAGGGTAATGTGTACCGCGTCGGCACATGCGGCGTCATCCGGGTCGCTGAGGGGGCGATATCCTTCGGCTGTTCTTGCACAGGGCGGAGGGGGCCGATGTCCGATCAGCAGGTCTCGCCACGTGGGGGACGCAAGCCACGGAGTGACACCCGCCGCAACCATCGGCAGCTGCTGAAGGCCGTCGGTGAGCTTGCCCGGGAGGCTCCCGATCAGCTCACCATGCAGGCCGTCGCATCCCGGGCGGAGATCGGGCCGGCCACCGCCTACCGCTACTACTCCTCGCTGGACGACGTGCTCGCGGCTTACGTACTCAGCGTCGTCGAGCAGCTCCGCGACTTCAGCGCGACGTCGACGGCGAAAGGGCGGCCGCTGTTCGACTCGGTCGTGAACAAGTGGGTGGATCTGCTGGCCGAGCACGGCCCGGCGTTGGTGCAGCTTCGGTCCCGGCTGGGCTACCTGGAGCGGCTCAGGAGCGGGAACGCGATCATCGTGGCCCTGCGGGATGCCTGGAGTGAGCCGGTGCGGGGGCTGCTCGACGACATCGGCCTCCCGGACACGATGGTCGAATACGCGCTGTTTCTGGCCAACATGATGTTCGATCCGCGGGAGATCCAGGACCTGCTGCGGCAGACGGAGATGTCGCGCCAGGAAATCATCACGCGGCTGACCGAGGCGTACGGCGGCGCCGTACGCGGGTGGGCGCGCGCGGGCTGATGCCTCCCGGGCGGCCGGCGGTTGCCGGCCCGGATCGACGAATTCGGCGCATCGATCGTGCGGAGCTCAGCATTGGCATCAGCGCGAGACAGCCCGTAACGCCGCCGACCGTGCCACAGGGCCACACGGTCGCCGAGAACGGCACGCTCTCCTCGACCGGCATCACTCGGCCATGGTGGCAGTCTGCCCGCCGCCACGCCCGCCCCCCGAGTTGACGGGGCAGCGGCAGCAGGGTTGGTAGTTGCCGAGCGGCCTCACGCCGCAGCGTCCGGTGCCGGGTCCGCGGCTGGAGTCAGCAGAACTCGACCGGGTCACCGGAGCGGATGACGCCGAACTCCAGCGGGCGCGCGTACACCCCGGCGCACGGCAGAAAGCCGACGTCCGCCAAATGCAGACGGTTGTGCCGGCTCAGCACCCGCAGCAGCGCGACATCCGGCTCGACGTCACCATGCCGCAACGCCGGCACCACACACCGTGGGGTCGAGATGACGACCTCGGCGACCACCTCGGAGCCGATCCGCAGCCGCCGCCCCGGCCAGAGGTTCTCGACGAAGCCGGCACCCGGGTCGGGCACCTCGACGACGATGTTGGGCCGGAAGCGCTGGCCGTCGACCGGCCGTCCCGTGTGGGCCGCGAGGCCGGCCAGCGTCGCGGTCGTGATCAGGTGCAGAGGCGCGAAGTCGAAGAACGTGCCGGGCGGGGAGCCGGCAGCCAACATGGATTCGGCGGTCTCCGCGATGCGCAGGTCGTCGTCGGTGCGTACCTGGTCCGGGTCCATCCGTTCGATGCTCGCGCCCGGCGCGGCCCGGTCGAGCAGGCGCACGTCCCGGCCCAGCAGCGTGGACAGCGCCGGATCGGCGTGGCCGGTGACCGTCACGGTCCCGGTCGTACCGTCCGCCATGGTCAGCCGGACCGCCGGGGCGCCGTCGGAGCCAGGGGACGTCAGCGTGGACCGGACGGTCAGCATGTCCCGCCACAGGCGCGGGTTCTTGGCGCTGGCCACCTTGCCGGTGACACAGTCGAGCACCGCGAAGGACCGGTCCCCGGCGATGCCCGCCTCGTCCACGTACGCCTGGTCCAGCTCCTCTCCCAGCATCGACTTGACCGGGTAGCGCGACAGCTGCCGAACCCTGCCCACCTGACGATCGTGACCCACGCCCAGGGAACCTAGCTGACGCTACGGTGGTCCGGTGCAGGCGGAGGCGGCCCAGCGGGCGACGCAGGCGGCCGTGTCGATCGCCGCATCGCTCGGCTTGACCGTCGACGACGCCGCCGTCCTGCACAACTCGAACAAGCTCACCCTGCGGCTGCAGCCCTGCGACGTGCTGGCGCAGGTGGCACCGGCGGCGCACCAGTGCGCCCAGCGTGAAGTGGATGTCGCTCAGCGCCTGTTCGAGGTCGGCAGCCCGGTGGCCGCACTGACAACGCCCGAGGTCTTCACCTGGGACGACCACGTGGTCACGCTATGGACCTACTACGAACCGATAACTGAGGCGATCTCACCTGCGGACTACGCCGACGCGCTCGGACGGCTGCACGCCGGAATGCGCCGGGTCGACCTGCCCACCCCGCACCTCACGGACCGGGTCTCCGAGGCCCAGGCACTCGTGGCGGACCACGACCGGACCCTGATGCTGGCCGACGCGGACCGGATCTTCCTGGCTGGCACGTTGGACCGGCTGCGCCGAGTGGTCTGCGACAGCGGCCGGCCCGAACAGCTCCTGCACGGCGAGCCGCACCTGGGCAACCTGCTCTCCACCCCGACCGGCCTGCTCTTCATCGACTTTGAGACGTGCTGCCGGGGGCCGGTCGAGTTCGACCTGGCCCACGCGCCCGACGAGGTCGCAGACCGGTACCCGGGCGTCGATCACCACCTGCTCCGAGATTGCCGGGCCCTCGTCCTGGCGATGATCACGACGTGGCGCTGGGATCGCGACGACCAGTTCCCCGACGGCCACCGGCTCGGCGTCGAGTGGCTGAGCCGACTCCGGACGTCCTGACGCCCGCCGGTTGTCTGCGCGACTTCCCCTACCAGGTGAAGCCGACCGTGAACGGGGTGTTGACCGGGGTGCCGACGCTGTTCACACAGGTCACGCCGACCGTCATGTCGGCGGCCCCGACCGGGTGCCAGTACTGCACGTGGCAGTGCGCGTCCTGGTAGCCCAGCGCGTACGCCACGGCGTGCCCGGAGTAGTCGATGATCTGTGGGAAGTGCACCGCGTACCGTCCGGTCCCGGTGCGGGTCACGGCGTAGTCGCCGCTCACCGAGCTGTCGTTGGTCCAGGTGATCGCCGGTGCCGGCCCACCCGACGGGTAGGTGTCGCCGACCGTCGCCAGCGCCGTCGGCGCGATCTGCTGCAGCAGGTTGTGCACGGTCCAGGTGATGGTGAACCGGGAGTCGACGAAGGCTCCGGAGGCGTTGCGGCACCGTACCCGGGCGATCCCGTCGGCGAGGTACGAGTCCACCTTGCACTTCACGGCCGCCGACGTGTAGGCGGTGATCTGATAGAACGTGGTCTGCGTCTGGGCGGCCGAGGCGGGCAGCTCCACCGCGTACGAGCCGGGCGCGTCCCGCGCCACCCACGGTGAGCCGCCGCCGGAGTCGAAGCGGTACCAGGCGCTCGGGGTGTACATCGGCGAGGTCGGGTTGTTCGACCAGAGGTACGACACGCCGTCGGCGGCGAGCGTGGAGCCGCTGGCCTCGACGAAGTTCGCCACGAAGGTCGCGTCCTGCCGGGCGCCGCTGGCCCCGAAGCAGTAGACGTTGACCAGCAGATCGGTGCCGGACGGATACCAGGAGCCGACGGTGCAGAACCGGGCCGCCGCGCCGTACGCCTGGGCGTGCACCACTCCCCCGCCGCCGGAGACCAGCGACCCGAGCCCGCCGAACCGCACCTGGTAGATGCCGGCACCGGACCGGGTCACGGTGATCGGCCCGCCGCCGGGATTCTTGGCGTACGAGTAGTAGGTGTGGCCGCCGGCGGTCCACATCGGCACCGTGTGACTGGCGGCGGTGGGGTTGCTGGCCCACACGTAGCTGGTGACGGCCGGGGTGACGGCCGCCGCAGCCGGCGCTGCCGCCGTGACGACGGCGGCGGCCAGGCCGACCGCCGCAGCACCGAGGACGGCCGAGATCCGCCGAAGAAGCCTGCTGGTCATGCGCCGACGCTAACCACCGCCGTCAACCGTACGCTCCGGCTACGTCGCCTACGACGAGTTCCCGGATCACCCGTCGCGGCGGTGCACTCTCGACTGTCAGCCGGTCGGCCCATACCGGGCTGCGCCGCTTGCCGAGCAAGATGACCGGGTGAAGGCGTTCGTGGGGGTCACCGACGGCGAGTGGCGCAGCTTCCTCGCCGCCCGGCCGCAGATCAACGAGGTCAACTTCTGGCGTCCCGGCGGCGGCAGCTTCAAGACCCTCACCCCGGGCGAGCCGTTCTTCTTCAAGAGCCGCTACCCGCACAACCGGATTGTCGGCGGCGGCTTCTTCAGCGGGTTCGCGAAGCTGCGGCTCTCGGAAGCGTGGGGGCTGTTCGGGGAGGCCAACGGGGCGGGTTCCCTCGTCGACATGGCCCGCGACATCGGCAAGTACCGCAGGGATCCGATCGGCCCCGGCGAGGACCCGGTGATCGGCTGCATCTTCATCCGCGACACCGTCTTCTTCCCCGACGGCCGGCAGCCGGAGCCGCCGCCGGAGTTCCCGTCGAACCTCACCCAGGGCAAGACCTACGACCTGTCGTCGGGCACGCACTTCGACTACTTCGAGCAGTTGACGAAACTGCTGCTCGGCGGCGAGGTGCGGGTCGACCCGGAAGGCACCTGGCACCGACCGGGTCCGGTGTTCGGCGACCCCCGGCTCCGGCCGCAGCGCCTCGGGCAGCAGTCGTTCAAGGCGGTCGTGCTCGACACGTACTCCCGGCGCTGCGCGATCACCGACAGCAAGCTCCGGCCGGCGCTACAGGCCGCGCACATCCGCCCGGTGGCCGCCGGCGGCGAGCACCGCATCCACAACGGCATGCTGCTACGGGCCGACGTACACATCCTCTTCGACCAGGGCTACCTGGGCGTCGACCCGAAGTACCGGCTGCTGGTCAGCCGACGCCTGCGCGACGACTTCGGCAACGGCGAACAGTTCTACGCCCGCGCCGGCACCCAGATCGCCGTACCCGAGCAGAAGGCCCGCCGCCCCGATCACGACCTGCTCGAATGGCACACCGACGCGGTCTTCAAGCGCTGACGGTCAGGTGCGCATGGCGTCGGTTCGTTGGCACGTCGAGCTACTCAGCAGCCGCCGCTACTGACCGTCGAAGTCGGTCACAGCGCTGTGTCGTCGACCTTGCGCATCGGCTAGGCCGTTCCTAGGCCAACCAGCTTCGCACCGGCTGGCCCGGTACGGTATCGACGACAATGTGGTTGATCGACCGATCAGGGGCGACGCCACTGCACATCGGATCAGTGTGACCGTCAGCAACCATCGAGGCGGGCAGATCCCGAGCCACACCGGAGTCCAGCCGTGGTCCTGCGTAACGTTGCCGTCCATCTCGCCGCCGGTGCGGTGCTCGTCGCCGCCACCATCGGCTTCGGCACGGCCATGGCCGCCGAAGGAGACGCCACCCCAGGCCCGACGCCGACGGCCGCCGACGGAGATGCCACGACCGCAGCCACAGGTGCGCCCGCTGGCACAGCCAGCGCCGCGGTCACCCTGCCGCCGGTCGACGCCCGGTTCGACTACCAGATCGGCCAGGCGTACGCCCCGCCGAGCGGCGTCACAGTGGTCAGCCGTGACCGCGAGGCAGCCCCGGCCGCCGGCCTCTACAACATCTGCTACGTCAACGCCTTCCAGGTGCAGCCTCACGAGGTCACCTGGTGGCAGCGCAACCACGACGACCTGCTGCTGCGCGACGCCGACGGCGAGTACGTCGTCGACGGCGACTGGAACGAGATCCTGCTCGACATCTCCACCGCCGCGAAGCGCACCGCGATCGCCGGCATCGTCAACGACTGGATCGACGGCTGCGCCGCCGACGGCTTCCAGGCGGTCGAGCCCGACAACATCGACTCGTACTACCGCTCCGACGACCTGCTCACCCTCGACGACGCCGTCGAATACCTGAAACTGCTCGCCCCGCACACGCACGCAGCCGGGCTAGCCATCGGCCAGAAGAACACCACCGAACTCGGCACGCGAGGCAAAGCCGCCGGCCTCGACTTCGCGATCGCCGAGGAATGCGGCCGCTACGACGAATGCGGCGACTACACCAGGGTGTACGGCGACAACGTCATCGACATCGAGTACACCGACGACGCCTACACCAAGGCGTGCGCGGCAGTCGGCGCGAGAGTCTCCGTGGTCCGCCGCGACGTCGATGTCACCGCGCCTGGCAGTCGCACCTACGTCTACCGGGCCTGCTGAGCACGCCCGGAGACCCTTTGGGTGAAAGGTCGACGACAGTCAGAACTGCGGTTGTACGGGTGGCCGGCCCTTCAGCTCGTGAAAGCCGGACACCGTGGCGACGAGCACGACCCCGTCCCAGAGCCGGCCGGCCTCCTCGCCACGCGGGATCCGGGAGATCACCGGCCCGAAGAAGGCGAACCGGTTGCCGGCACCGTCGTCGGTGACGACGATCGGGGTGCCGACGTGCTCACCGACGAGCCGGATGCCGGCGGCGTGCGAGGCCCGTACCGCCTCGTCGTACTCCGCCGTCTCGGCCGCCGCAGCCAACTCCGTGGGCAGTCCGGCGTCCGCCAGGACCTCACCGAAGGGCACCCACTCGCCGCCTTCGTGGACCCGCCGACCGTACGCGGTGAAGAACCGCTCCAGCCCGGACTGGCCGTACCGCTGCTCGACCGCGACACACACGCGGACCGGGCCCCACAGGTATCCCTGCGTGTCACCTTCGGGGTCGACCTCACGATGCTCGTTGAGGACCGACAGGCTCAGCACGTGCCAGCGGATGTCGAGCGGCCGTACCGTCGCGGCCTCGACCATCCACCGCGACGTCACCCACGTGTACGGGCAACTCGGGTCGAACCAGAAGTCCACTGTCCGCGCCATCGGCCGGCCTACCCTCCCTCTTCGCTTCGTACGCTACGCCCGAGTGTCGGCCACCGGGCCGGTAGCGGTGCCGGGTCGGCAGGAGAGGTACTGGGCAGACCATCGCGACGGCCCCGCGAGATCGGTAGAACAAGGCTGAGGCCGTCACGCGGAGGTGAGCAACCAGACCTCGGCGAGGACAAGCAGGCCGATACCGTACAGGTCCAACCTGATCCGCCGCCGCCGCCGGGACCAGCCGTCGATGCCCAGCATCACCTTCAGGGGCGACGAGTCCGCCGGCTCGATGATGCTCAGCCGATAGAAGATGTCGTTCACGAGGAACACCTGTAGCGCGATCGCGAGCAGGCCTAGGCTCATGCGCGCCGACGGCGGCCAGCCGGGCCCGACAACGCCGGTCAAGACCAGCCCATCGATCGCCAGCAGACCGAGACAAAGTAGATAGCAGATCAGCTTCTCGCCGAGGAACAGTGCCTTGAGCGCGTCCCTGACGAAGATGTAGCCGGCAACGTAGATGACCGCAAGCTGGGAGACGACCAGCGACAACCAACCCGTCCACGCCATAGCGGCCTCCCACCTGGTCCTATGCGGAACATGGTGTCAGAGGGAGCCCTCCCAAGCAACGAGTGTCGACTATGAGTGATCATTCCGTGCGGCCATATCGAGCGGGAGTGGGACCGGGGGCCGTCAGGTCAGGTAGTCGACCGTACGGCCTGCCAGCGGGGCGGCCAGGCGCACCAGGACAACCGATTCCACGGCGATGGCCGGGCATTCCTGGTCGGCTGCCTCCGGCAGCAGGCCCACCCGGATCCGGACCCGGACCGCCGTCTCGCTCTCCGCCACCTCCGGCTCGGCGCCGTAGCAGGCGGGGGGCCCGGCGGTCAGCACGGTCTTCGTCCGGGTGCCGTTACGGGAGTTCCCGGTGCCCTTGCCGGCCGGGTCGTGCTTGTCGTAGCCGACGTGGTCGGTGATCTCGCCCTCCAGAGCGGACTCCAGGACCCGCTTGGTCAGCTGCTGCAGCAGACCGCCCTCACCGGTCAGCTTCAGCCCGTCACCGCGTGCCCGGTCCACCAGCAGCGCGATCAACTGCTCATCCGTGGTCGTACCCACCGACCCGCCTGCGGGCTCCTGCTCGATGGTGGTCTCGGTCGTCATCTGGCGCATCTCCCTTGATCAGCAGATCCGCCGTTAGTTGTACACACCCAGCACCGGCAGACACGCGTTGATGAGCTCTACGCCACGGCGAACTTCGTGTGGTGAATTGCCGTGGTCATGGTTCTCCGTTCGTCAGGTCGGGGTGAGGGTGCCGCGTTGCCGGCGGGTGCGGCGGAGCGCGACGACCACGAGAGTGGCCAGCAGGATTGCCGGCAACCCCGCGACCGACCAGCTCAACGCCAGCGGCGGCCCGGGCTGGGCGAGAACCGGAAGACCCGCGAGCGAGCCCTTCCCTTCACCTGCGGGACCGTTCACGGTGAAGTGGAAGGTCCAGGTGCCCTCGGCCGGCAGGGCTTGGATGTTGAGACCCCAGACGTCGAGTTTGCGAGGGTGCCGGGCGAGGTCCCAGCGATCTTCGTCGGATCTGGGCCGCCCGGGCAGTTCTGCGTCGACGTGTCCGGACTTTCCCGCGTACCCGCCGTCGATGTCGAAGGTGAAGTCGAGCGACTGCATGGCCCGCATCGGCCATCGGCTGAAGCCGACCGTCATCGCGTACGGCCCGATCGTCACCCGCTCGGTGTGCACGATCGTCACCGGCTCGTACGCGACCGCCGGGGCCATGGTGACGACCTGCACGACGCCTATCGTCAGCAGCAGTGCCAACAGCCGCCTCATGCCGCCACCCCCAGAGTCGACGTGTCCAGCAACCTCAGCATCAGCCCCACGCGCCGGGCGAGGATCCCGGTGGCCGCCCCCACCGCTGCGGCGACCAGGACGGTCGGGGTGATGTAGACGACGATCTCCACGAAGCCCGGCAGCTGGACACCGTAGAGAACGGCCTGTTGCAAGGGGATCAGGACGGCCAGTAGACCGGCTCCGACCGCCGCGAAGAGCGGAATCACCGGCTTGGCCGACACACTGCGGGCCCGGGCGATCAGCCACGCCAGCTCCACCAGCAGCGCTGCGCCCACGGTGCTCAGCGGTATCCAGCTGGGCATGACCGGCTGCGGCGACGTGAAGTCGCGCATCGGCAGTCCGACCGCGTCGGCGTAGGTGCTCGTCGCCCACGGGGTGATCAACCACAGCAGCGACTGGATCGCGGCCAGGGTCACCGCGACCATCAGGGCCGCCCCCGGCCGCCGCGTCAGGACCGTGGCCGTGATCAGCGTCAGCACGGTGAGGCAGGCGATGCACACCGCTACGAGGTCGACCGGGCCGCTGGCCTGCTGGAAGGCATCGGCCAGTACGGGTGCGAAGGCGACCAGCATCGCCAGTGAGATGTACACACCGGCCCGGCCCCAACGCTCGTGCCGGGCGGCGGCGAACGTCACCATCGAGCCGATGATGGTCGCGAAGTTGCCCTGCAACAGCCCGATGTGCGGCGGCGAGTTGAGTTGGGCGTCGAACCCGTACAGGCTGTGCCACCACTGGTCCCAGAGCCCGTAGAGCAGGAACGTTGCGGTGGCCAGCCCGACGATCAGGTATCCGAGGGGTGCCGCGAACGCGCCGCGGAGCACCCGGACGGATCGGCCGCCGACGGCCGGATCGATCGGTCGGCCGGATCGCTGGGCCGCGGTGGTGCGAAGAACGACGACCAGCGCAGTGATACCGCACAGCGCGCTGCCGCTGTACAGCAAAAGATGCGGCAGGGTGAAGAAGGTGTCCGGGCCGACATCGTTGTGCCACTGGATGTCCCAGCTCCAGCCGACCAGGGACAGCATCGCTCCGGCCAGGACCAGCCCGGCGGGCAACAACGCCGCCGATCCGGCTCGCGGTTCCTCGGTATGTGTCCGGGTCATCGTCCGTCCCTTCGGGGTCATGTCACTCACGGTGTTACGGAGAACGGGAGTACGGCCCGTTCCGTCCCGGCGTCGTCGTCGACGACGACGGTCAGCTCCCAGCGGCCGGCCATGTCGAAGTGCGTCTCGGCGCGATACCGGCCGGTCCCTCGGTCGACGGCGGTGGCGGTCAGCGGCGGGTAGGCGTGGCCCATTTCGGTCATCGCGGGTTCCAGCCGCACCTCGGTCACCCCGGCCGGATCGCTCAGCTGGATCTCCACGCTCCGGTCGCCGACCGTCGCAGTGACAACGACTTCGACGTCGCGGTGCCCTGCCGTCCCCCGCAAGGCGGTCTGCTCGTCCGACCCGGTGGTGCGGGCGAACCAGACGGTGGAGATGATCACCACTGCGGCGACGGCCAATGTGACCAGTGCTTGCCGCCGAGGGCTCATCGGGGTGCTCCGACATCGAGCATCACCGGCACGGTGATCAGCGTGTAGTTGCGCTGGACCTGCATCCATAGCTGGTAGCGGCCGGGCAACGGAAAGGTGTGGGTGAAGGACACTTCGGGCCCCAGGTCGGCCACCGACTCGTCCGGTGGCTGGGCGCCGATGTCCGGTCGCGGCCCCATCGCGTGGACGTGGGCCCACACCTGCGCATCCTGCACCGCCGTTGCCGGGGCGTCGGGCGGGAGCGGGCCGACGGCGATGAGGTGCCCCACCATGCCCAGCCACGGTTGCAGGTCGGCCTCGCCGAAGTTCGCGACGATCGTGGTCGGTTCGCCGGCCCTGCGGCCCGAGATCGTCACCGGCACCGGAGCCTGCGCGGTGTTCGACACCCGAGCCTGCGCGGTGTCCGGGACGGTCGCCACAGCGGACCCGGCGACCTCGAAGCCGACCGGTGAGCGGAGGAGCTGTGGGCCTCCTCCGCTGCGGGCGACCTCGGCGGTGAGCGTGTAGTGACCGGGCCGGGGCGTGGCCAGGTGGACCTCGTACTCGCCGGGTCGGGTCCGCACCGGATGGACGTGGCGCAAGGTCCGGTCAGGCGTGACCACCAGCAGATGTACGAAGGCCGCGTCGTGGACGACCAGGTCGTCGACGGGCCGGCCGCTGGCACTGTCGGTGAAGGAGAGCTGTACGAGGGTCACGCCGTCGCCGGCGGGCTCGGAGGAGGTCAGCAGGGTGACCGGTGGCCTGGGGACCGGCGCCGGCGCCGGGACCGGCCTGGAGAGCGTGGCCGCGGTGACGGCGACCCCGAGTGCCGCTGCGAGGCCGGACGTCGCGACGTGGGCCGGCCAGGCCCGGCGGGCGAGCAGGCTCGCGCCCAGCGCACCGAGAAGCAGCAGGCCGGCCGCCGCGAAGCCGTAGTAGGTGAGGGTCTCGGCGGTGGTGAGCACGACCGCCGGCACGACGAACGGGATCGAGGCGACGGTCGACCCGTCGTCGAGCAGCAGTTCCTGCGTACCCGGGCGATCGACCCGTAGGGTGGCTCCATAGGTCCCCGGGGTGGCGCCCAGCCGGACGGTGGCCACGCCTGTCCCCAGGCGGAGTGTCAGCGTGCCCGCAGGGCTGCCGGCGTGCGTCACCACGTCCACCCGCAGGGGCCCCGGGACGACGTCGACCCGGCGCAGGACCACGGTGAGCTCCCGCTCGCCGAGGCTCTGGGAGACGTGGATGTCGGTGCCGGCCGGAGCGCCGTCCGCGTGCGCAGGGGAGGCACCCAGAGCCAGCAGCGTCACCACGGCGGCAAGAAGCGTCGCGATCCACCTGATGTCCCGCACTGGCAAGCCCCCGTCTCGTCAGTCGTATACAACGTACTCGACTGGTCGAGTACACCGTACACGACGCATATGATCTGACCAACGAGAGGAACTCAGTGACACAGTCAGAACCCCGGCCGGTGATCTGGGCCCGTCTCTCCGGACAGGGCCGGGGACCGGCACGCACCCTGGACCACGAGACGATCACCAACGCCGCGATCGCGATCGCCGACGCGGACGGCCTCGACGCGGTGACCATGCGCGCGGTGGCCGGCAAGGTCGGGCACAGCCCGATGGCGCTCTACCGGCACGTCGGCGGACGGGACGACCTGACCGAGCTCATGTACGACGCGGTTCTCGGCGAGCTCGAGCTGACCCGCGCGCCCTCCGGTGACTGGCGCGCCGGCCTGACCGGGCTCGCCCGCAGCACCCGTCGCCTGCAGCACCGTCATCCGTGGGCGACCCGCCTCGGCCACCGGCCGACGCTGGGTCCCAACTACATCCGGATGATGGAGTATGCGATGGCCTGCGTGGACGCTCCCGGCCGGCCGATCGACGAGATGCTCGACATGGTGGGCACGGTTCTGCAGTTCACGAACGGATTCGTCCGCGAGGAGCTGGGCGTCGCCGAAGCGCACCGGCGCACCGGGCTGGACCGGGCCGGCTGGCAGCAGCACATGACGCCGTTCGTCACCGAGTTGCTCGGCACGGGCGATCATCCTTACCTGGCCAAGATAATTCTCGACGCGGACGACTCTCCCGACCACGACACCGTCTTCGAACGACGACTCGGCATGGTCCTGGCCGGGCTGGCGACGGCGACGGATCGGGACGCCTGACCTGCCCGCCGCGTATGCCCCTCCGTCGGTCAGCAGGCCCCAAGACACTCACTCGGGTGGAGACGTACGGGCAGCTCGGGTCGAACCAGAAGTCCACGCACCATCGACCGGCCTCCCACTCCCCCCAATTGACTCGCACGTCACGCGCGAGTGGCGACCCCCGAGCCGGGTGTGGTGACATCTCACCAGGTGAAGCCGACCGTGAACGGGGTGTTGACCAGGCTGCCGGCGCTGTTCACACAGGTCACGCCGACCTCCATGTCGGCGCTGCCGACCGGGTGCCAGAACTGCACGTGACAGTGCGCCTCCTGATAGCCCGACGCGTGGGCCACGGCGTGGCCGGAGTAGTCGATGATCTGCGGGGAACACCATCTCGTACCGCCCGGTGCCGGTCCGGGTCACGGCGTAGTCGCCGCTCACCGAGCTGCCGTTGGTCCAGGTGATCGCCGGTGCCGACCCACCCGACGGGTACGTGTCGCCGACCGTCGCCAACGCCGTCGGCGCGATCTGCTGCAACAGGTTGTGCACCGTCCAGGTGATCGTGAACCGGGAGTCGACGAAGGCCCCGGAAGCGTCCCGGCACCGCACCCGGGCGATCCCGCCCGCCAGGTACGAGTCCACCTTGCACTTCACAGCCGCCGACGTGTAGGCGGTGATCTGGTAGAACGTGGTCTGCGTCTGGGCGGCCGAGGCGGGCAGCTCCACCGCGTACGAACCGGGCGCGTCCCGCGCCACCCACGGTGAGCCGCCGCCGGAGTCGAAGCGGTACCAGGCGCGCCCGCTGGCGTGGTCGTCATCGACGAGCAGGCCAGCTGGGGCGGCAGCCTGATCCAACCGCGCACGCCCCGCGCCGGCAAGGTGCACTCTCGACTGTCAGCCGGTCGGCGTCTCTACGTCAGCTTCATGATGTGGTCAGTTCCCAACGATCAATTGCCGGAACGAAGTGCGGGTAGGCACGCCTGAGCAGGCGGAACATCCAAAATCTGCGCACTCGCCCATCCTGTGTCCGAAATATCAATTACGAAGTTCCCTCGACGTTGACTCGACAGACCGCCGGCATCTAGAGTCCAAGGTGGCCTCAGCGTTTCCCGAGGCCGCGCAGTCCCGATCTGAGAGAATGTCATGCGTACAACCACGAGTCGGCCCAAGTCACGCCTACGCGTACAACTCGCGCAAGCAGCGGTGTTGGGAGTGCTCGCCGCCGGAGCGATCGGTCTCACCGTCGGTCCTGCATCAGCAGCAGGCACGTCCAGCAAGGCCGGAAACTGTTACACCCAGTGGTGGAACACCGCGTGGGCACAGAAGTGCGATCCCCCGTCCGGAGCTTCCTACAGCACGATCTACCAGTCGGTGATGGAATGTAGTTTCCAGGGCCTCAGGTCACTTCCCGTCTACCGCACGCAGGGCAACATGACGACTCACAGTGGCGCTGACTGCACTTTCAGCGCAGTCAGGGGAACGATCAACGTTCACTGACAAACCAGATCAATGGCGGGGAGTGCGTTGATTCGCACTCCCCGCCTTAGTGGGGTTAAGGATCTACATATTGTGACTACGGTTCTCGATTCACTGGTGCAGGGGTATGACAGGAAGACCGTCATCGACAGCCTTGACCTGACACTACGACCGGGTATAACAGCCCTACTCGGCCCGAACGGTGCCGGAAAGACGACCTTGCTCCGGACCCTCGCGACCATCATGCCACCGCGCTCGGGAACCATCCGCATCGACGAAGTCCTGATCGACTCCGAACGAACGGCCCGCACCGTCCGTGATCGAATTGGGTACCTGCCTCAGGACTTTGGTTTCGATCCTCAGATGACCGTCACTGATTTTGTGACCTATGCTGCGTGGCTTCGCGGTGTTTCCACAACTGATCTACGCCGACATGTTGATCAAGCGCTAGCACAGGTTGACCTGACCGACCAGCGGCGGAGCCGGATGCGAAAACTGTCGGGTGGGATGCGACAGCGGGCCGGCATCGCATGGGCAATCGTCGGGCAACCACGCCTTGTTTTGCTCGACGAGCCCACCGTCGGACTCGACCCACGCCAACGGTTGCACTTCAGAAAGATCATCACCGGACTTAGCAATACCATCGTGCTACTGAGCACTCATCTGATTGATGACGTTGCCGCAACGGCCGACCGAGTTGTCGTGCTCTATGCCGGGGCAGCCAGGTTCGATGGCACAGTTGCCGAACTCGAACGTATGGACTGTGCGGATCTCCCAGGACATACCGCGCTTGAACGCGCATACATACACCTGCTGCCAGAGGGAGAGCAGCGGATATGAGAATCCTGTGGCTCCATATTCGCAACTCACCGATCCGGGTGGCTATGCCCATTCTGATTGCACTAGACCTGGCGGTGCTGTTTCTGCGTAGCAACTTCTGGATTGGCTCCTGGCCGGAGACCGGCGCCGCAGCACAGGTGCCCGCTTATCTCGTCGGCATACTTGGCGCAGGTGCCGCAGCATGGGCAGCGAGCGCAACGAACAGGCACGGGCTAGACGAACAAATTTCGACCGCTTCAGTTCGCACCCATAGGTTGGAGGCATACCGACTTGGATCGACCACGATCATCCTGCTAACCCCCTATTTAACCGGGCAGGCAGTTGCATTTGCAATAACCGCCCGATCATTTCCACCTGGCGTACAAGTCTGGGCCGGATACTTCCTTCTTGGCGTTTTCGTCACCCTGTTTGCCACAGCGATAGGCTGGCTGATCGGCAAGCTCTTCACCCCAGTCTTCGCAGCCATGACCGCCTCTGTTGGTTTCCTGTTCCTTCTCGCCCTGTTGGATCGAGCGGGCGGCTTCATCGTGGTAAGCGGGCATCCGAATACCATGATCGACCCCCTCGGTATCACATTTCGGATGCTGACCATAGCAGCACTCATTGTTGGGTTGGCCTGGATTCCAACCAAGCCTTCCCGCACTCGCCTTCCCGTCGCCGCAGCACTACTCACCACAATTCTTATGGTCATCGGCGTGGCAGCAGCAAGACCGTTGGTTGTCGACCGCGAGCCGATAGGGAGGAACGCCCTCTGCACCAACGGAACGGTCACGATATGCATCTGGCCCGAACACAGGAAGTATTTATCATCGATTACTGATATCAGCGCTAGAATCGATCAGTTGCCGGCGGAGTTTGAGCGACCGGAACGTATCATCCAATTCGGGGTGGAGCGCACAGTCCGCATCGACGACGGAGTGATATACGAAATCGAGGAGGCTTCGCCCCACTTCTACATACTCGAAGGCAGCCCGTGGTCATATGCAAGCGACATCGCAAATGCCATCGTCACGGCCACTTTCCCGGGCCACTCCGGGGCAGCCTGCATCTGGGACTCATTGACCTCCGCAGACCAGGCCCGCCTCTCCACTCTGAACGCCTGGCTGGAAACCTACCTAGCAGGAAACGGACAGCCCGATTATCAAACCAACGCCCCTGACCACATGCAGGAGGCATTCGCGGCCGGACGCGCGATCGCTAACGATCTCAGACAGGATCAGCAGTTCGACTGGGCTCGGCGGGAGGTAGGTGAAATCCATGGAAGATACTGCGACAAGAGTTCGTGAAAAATTCACGACCGCAGCACCTGAACGCGCTTTCCTCGCCGCTCGACGTCTCAGCCATGTCCTTACAGCTACGACGATACTAGCCGCACTTGCTGCTACTTTCGGCGACTACGAGACAGCGCTACCAACGGCCACGCGGGATGGAAGCATCACCGTACCGATTTGGCGTTTCTTGGCCATGGCAGCCGCGACACTTCCCGTTCTCGGCCTGCATAGCCACCTCTCCACGCTAGAAGCGGTCGCGACCAGACGCTTTCGGCGCTGGCAGCGCGGATATCTCTGCGGCACCACGATCACATGCGCAATTGCCTATCTTGGGATCTCAGCACTGACGACAAGCCCAGTCGTTCTACTGATGATCGCACGGTCCTGGCTCGCCTGGACCGGCCTGGCCCTTCTATCCGGCTTGTGGCTCGGCTGGCGGTTGGCATGGACAGGGCCGGCGCTGGTAGCCGTAATCCTCTTCTACTGGGGCACCTCCCGGCAGGGCGAGTACTTCTGGTGGGAGTTCACCGCACGCCCAGGAGATGACCTTGCATCGCTCCTACTCAGCGCGGCCATACTCGCCATCGGGTTGGGAGCCTACGCGGCGACGCCGTGGCGGCGGCGGCTGAACTCGTGGCGACGGTCCCGGTGATACCCGAAGGCGTCACGTTTCGTGTGCTATGTCCGGGTGTCGACGGCCGAACCGGCTGTAGCACCGTAGCTTGTGACGCGTCGGCGATGAGTCGCAACCGGTCTCTGTGGTCCGCCGCGACCTCGACGTCACCGCGCTCGGCTGTCGCACCTACGTCTACCGGGCCTGCTACAACGCCCCGGGCTCACCGAACCGTTCGGTGCCCGGGTGGCGGGGGTGCCGTCGTCGCCGCCGAGCTCGGCCGCCGAGCCGCAGTCGCTCACCGCAACCATCGGCCCCGACCAGCAGCAAACTGCCAGTCGAGGCGACTATCGCATCAGCATCGACCCAGGTTACCGGTCCCCGTTGGCGGCCTGCGCTTCATGAGGACCGCGTGCCGAAGGACAGCGTATCGATGGACGGCGTGTGGGTGCTTGCTGCGGTCTACAACCGACGATGCGTGGACCGCCTCGGTTTCTGCCTCACGGCATGGCGCACTACGCCCTGGTGCCGCGCTACGCCACGATCTGACGGACGAGTTCGGCGAGGCCGGCCGCGACTGCGCCACCGGCGAGGACCACCACCGCGCAGCCGCTGTTGCGCGTCGCCGACGCGGCCCTGGCCTGCCGTTCGCGGAGCTCCGCCATGTCGACCTGGTGTACGTACGGCTCGTTCCAACTCCGGTCCCGCGCCACGAACGTCTGGTGGTACTGGGTGTCGGTCAGCTCGTACTTGCGCCAGGACCCGTGCCACTCGGGTCGGGACTGTCGACCTACTTTGGCCCGTTCGGCCGCGATCCGTTGGGCGACCTGCTCACCGGCCTGGTCAGCAAAGAGCCCGGTCGCGCGTTTCGCGGCCTCGTCTTCCAACAGCTTGCGAGCATGCTCAGGCGCAAGAACGTCGACACCGGCCGCAGCCGGCTTCGCCAGCCGAGGATCGTCAGCCAGCGGGTCGTCGCAGACGACCAGGCGTACCGTCTTGGTGAAGCTGACAGCGGCCTTCGCACCGTGCTCCACGGCGTAGTCGATCACCTCGGTAACGGCGGGCGAGTCGCCGACCGGCAGGATCCGCCAGCCCTTGAGCGGACCGTTGGCCCTGGCCCGATTGGCGGCTGCCGCTTCCTCCAGGTCGCTGATCAGGTGCGACGATGCGAGTTCCCGACCAGCCCGCTGCAGTTCCCGGAGCTCCGCCGGGGTGACCACGCCGTCGGCCTCGGCTCGGGCTCGGGCGTCCGACAGGAACTCCTCGTGCACCTGGCGGGCGGTGGTCTGGGTCAGTCCGGCGTTGGTGGCCGCGACCGCCAGTTGGTTGGCTTCCTCCCCAACGATCCGACCATCGGCCAGGGCGTGGCCGAGCAACGCCCGATAGTCGGCCAGTCCGCCCGGCCGGGGCTGCGGCGGGTACGCCATGCGCGGCAGTCGCGCGGTGAGGGTGGCCAGCCATCCTTCGGTGCCTCTGCGCAGCCCGGCAGCTCTGGGTGCGACGATGCCGGTGCGGGGTAGCGCCGGAATCGGTGCGGGTTGCGGCCCGATCCAGGAGAGCCGCTGCGGCGCCTCGTTGATGAACTTCGTCAGGGTCACGGCAAGTGCCCTTGCGTCGCCGAGCGCCGAGTGCACCGCGTCGAGCCACTCCCCCGTGACCAGATGGTGCACGTTCTCGAGCTTGTAGCCCCAACTGTCAATCTGGGTCCGGGCGGTGACCAACGAACACAGCCCGGGAAGACCACTGAGGTTGACGCCGAGCCGCCCGAACTCGGCGATCAGGAACTTCTCCTCGTGGTCGAGGTTGTGACTGACCACGACGGCGTCGCGAAGGTAGGCCAGCACGTCGCCGGCGGCCTGTTGAAAGGTAGGAGCATGTTTGACGTCGGCGTTGGTTATGCCGTGGTACTCGTCGTTGTTGATCCGCATGCCTGGGTTGATCAGGGTCGAGTACTCGTCGAGGACGACGCCGTCGCCCCGCATCCGCACGATCGCCAGCTCGCACACGCGGGATCCCTTGTTGGGGTGCAGCCCGGTGGTCTCCAGGTCGATGACGGCGTACGTCAGGGCACGCGGGTCGGCGCCACTTCGGCGAGTTAGTTCACCACGAGTGAACATAAATACGACCTCCATCAAAATCATGTCGATAGCGTCTGCCTCCGCGTGATCAGCAGAGGACGGCGTTTCCGAGCCGACGCACGGCGATTCACAACCTCAGCCGACCGGCGAGCACGGATCAGGTCCAAGGCGGTCGAAACACTTCTCTGTGGATCACTTCCACTGGCTCAGACCGGCACCTTACGTCACTGGATTCCGCGTCTGGTTCCACCGAAGGGTTCATGTTCACGGTCTATGGTTCAGCCGCAGTCAGCCGGAGAAGTTCCTTCCAACGCCATGCGGGCTGTCCATCCGGCAAGATCGTTTCCCGAGGATCGTTCGCGAAGCCAACAGTATGAAGCCGACCGATCAACTACCTCATCCGGTACGGTCGAAGCTACTGCGATTGTCCGATGGGGAGGATGTCGGCGTGAGTTCGGTTGAAGAGGTCAAGGCGGGCGTCGCTCGTTTCGGGCACGAGGTCGGCCAGCAGGTCGGCGCGATCCGGGCCAGCACGGAAGCCCTCGACCGCAGTACGGCGGCGCTGCGCGGCATCACCAGCGGGTCCAGCCACTCGCAGGTGTCCGAGACGATCGCCAAGGTCGAGCAGGCGAAGCAGAAGCTGGCAGAGGCGGCGGCGCTTACGCAGAGCGCGATCGAGTCCAGCCGTGGCTACGCGGCGAGCTTCTGACCGGCTGGGAGGATCACCTGATGTCGACTGTGATCGTGCCCGCCGGGCTGAGCATGGGTCCCCGCTACTGGTACGTCCGCCCGCCGGACCCGACGCCGGAGTGCTACGAGGTGCATCTCGGTGACGACCTGGTCGAGCTGACCGAAACCGAGGCCGCCGTCTGGGCCGCCGCCTTCCTCTACCCGGACCAGCACGCGAAGCTCACAGTCACCCGCGATTCCCTGGTACGGATGCTGGAAACCGCGCCGAAGCCAGAGCCGCACGCCGCACGCTACGTCGACGACCTCATCGCCCGTGGCCTGCTCGTCGAGTTCGACCCCGACGGCGACCTGCAACCAGTCTTCAGCCGCCACAAGCTGCTCCCCCTCGCCCAGGGCCTCGGCACCACGCCCGAGGAACCCGACCTGCACCGGATCGGCATCGGCGACAAGGCGGCGGTCGCGGTACCCATCCAGGTCTACACCCAGTGGTCGTACGCCTTCCTGCACGCCAACTTGTGGGACGCGTGCGCCTTCTACGCCGACCAGTCGGAGGAGGAAGCCGCCGGCGAGAAGCTCCTGGAGCTGACGGCGGCGGGGGTAGCCCGCGACATCGCAATCAACCTCCCAATGATGGTCGTCACCGGATGCGCATTCTTTGACCCGGTCGTCCAGACATGAGGTACGGCCGGAAACAGCGCAAAGGTCAGCAGCAGGCCGAGACCTTCGGCCAGCAGTTCCGCCGGGAGCTGTCGAAGGAATCACTCGGCAAGTTAGCCGAGCTGGGCGGAGCCGCCGTCGGCATGCTGCTCGGGTTGGCGTCGACGAAGGCCGGTCTTCCCGTGCCGCCGTCGACAGCAGCGACCGGAGGTGCGATAGCGGGCGCAATGCTCGGCGTGGTGGGCAAGTCAGCCGCCGGTACGGCCGTCGACCGCTTGATGAGCCGGAAGCCCGGTGGTGGCGGGCAGGAGCCATCGGATGGCAAGCCCCCAGTGGCGATCCCGAGTACCGGTGAGCCAAAGCCGGTGCTTCGGGCGGTCGATCCGACGAGACGGGAACCGCGACGAGCGCCACCACACCGGCCACGCCGGCTCACCCAGTCCCGAGCTGGATCGGCGACAGGGTCAACCGGTGGGTACATCGGAAGGCTCCAGCAGATCCTCGACGAGATTGAGACCCAGCAGGCCAAACTGGCGAACGTGGCCAACGCGATGCGGGCGAGCCAGCTCGGCCTAGCGCAGCTGCTTGCCGGCGGCCGGCAGGACCGTACGCAGGAGATCTACACCTGGGCCGAACTGTCCCGCGCCAACATCGAAGACGCCGCCATCCTCACCCACCAAGCCATGCAGAGCCTCAAGGCATACCTGTCTAACCTGTAACTTGCTGGACCGAGCAGTGCTCCGAGCACGGCAAATCTATGGCAACTCATGGCAATATCAGCAGAGAGGAGCCCCAGGTGGAGGCAGCCGATCTCATGCGTGGGTAAACTCGCGATGTGGCTTCCAATGATCTCCCAGAGTGGTCAGCACTGGTTGCAGCCGGCCTAGCGAGAGTGGACGAGATCCCAGAATGGGAGGGGCTGGGAATATCGCCAGCTGCATTCAGGAGAATCAACCGCACAGTCGGCACCGCCATGCCAACCCCCGCCCGCTGCAAAGAATGGATCGAAGCGGGAATACCAGCAGAACACATTCGGGTATACGAGTACGCCCAGGCGTCGCCAGCAGCCATCGCGCCACACGGTTCACAGTTGGCCGATCACAATCCATGGGAAATCGTTAGGGCGCTGGGCCTCTTGGCCGACTCCGAGGCACAAGTGCCAATTGAAATTATTGCCAGATACGTGGAGGACGGCTATCCGCCATGCTCTCCAGTTTATCTGGAAGGCGACCGATACCCAATGACCGAGTTAGCGCTACGTCGGGCGGTCGATTCGCCCCACGCTCGCTTTGAAAAAGTAACCGCTCCGCCAATCTCATGGCCGGTCGCGGCGGCGGTTATCCGATCTGGCCGATCCACTGACTCACTCTTCACACTGCCGTCCCTCCTCGCCGCTCCCAATGCGCCAGTGATGGGTGCATGTCACAATCGACAACGTATCAATCGACTTCTCGCAAAGACGCCCCCCGGCCATGACGAGGCAGGAATTCCCTGGCACGTCGGCGCCCTCTACCCAGCACCCTACGATCCAGTCTACGACTATGACGAATTGATTGGCATTGTAACACAAGAGGGACACGTCGCGTGTCTAATGCCGGGATATTTCTACCTCAGATCGCTCATTGAGGCACTAACCGACAATGGCATTTACTTCGTCGTGCCGATTGTCGGTGAATCTGACCTTCGCTCTGACCTCGATTCAGAACCCGATCTTGGCGTCCGGTTTCATCGATACCGCGAGCTCAAACCGCTGCTCGAAAACTCGACACCACCCGGGATCAATTGGAGGTGGCCCGCGTGGCGCGGCCGTCGATGATGGTTGCCGCCGCATCGATACTCAACCCCGCTTGAGTATCGTCCGAGCTATGCACGGACAGCAGATGCGGATGCGCTGACCAACCTGCTACACATCTCAGTTGAAGGGTCCGTTAGCGCGCGCTTTCCAAAGCTCCTGGCGTGCTTCCTTGGTATCCAAGGACTCTAGTCCGCGAACCGCCCAGGAGCGCAGCGAAGGATCATCCCCATACATCTGATCCACCAGGATCGGCAACGCCTTCGCCGATCGCGCCTGCCCTATAAGCTCCAAGAGCCAACATCGCAAACCATGATCATCCCGCTCGGCCACAAACTCAGCGATCAACTCGTCGACATGCTCAGCAGCGTGCTGCAGGAGAAGATGGAAGCCCTCTTCCCGAGCCTGCGGATCGCGACGACGCATCAACCGCATCGCCTGGCGAAATCGAGCCGTCACGCACTGAAGACTATCGCCTACCGGCTTTCGGAGCGGGCGGCTCACTCGTGGCAGACCTCCACGCAGGAAGCGTTCGTTCCGGTCGGTGACGAAGACACAACGCCGGGCACGCCGACGACCAGGCCCCCGGCCTGAGCGCGATCATGGCGTTGCGGACGACGTTCGCCGATACGTTGTGCTCAGGGCAGAGCTGCGACGTCGACGGCAGCTCGGCGGCAGGTCGCCGGGCGCAATCAGCCTGCGGGTGTGGGCGACAAGCTCGACCCACCTGGCGCTCGGCGGCACCGTCGATACCCCCTAATCAGCACTGTCGCCAACTCGGCTCAGGTACCGGACGCACAACCTGGTGTCGGGCCGCGTAGAGGACTTGGCCGACCCAGGGTGCGCGCTCCTTCCTCGGCAGGAGCAGGAGCGACAGGCTTATAGCAGGCCAAAGATCAGGCCTCTTCCGATCGGCCTGCGACGAACACGCCGAGGCCCTGCCTGCCGACGAGTTCGCCGCACTCGATCATCGAGTCGACGGCACGGCGCACGGTTGCCGAGGTCGTCGAGTGTTGCTCCATCAGCTTCCGGGTGGTCGGAATCCGGTCGCCCGGCTTCAACTGCCCTGCCTTGACCTGCGCACGGAGGTCATCACGGATCGATTTCCAAAGTGGCACGGCGTAAGGCATGATCCGAGGTCACCACTCCAAGCACCTGAGTAGATGGGCAACGAACCCAGCGTAGCCAAGACCACGGCCAGTCGAGCCGTTCGCAGGTACAAAAATGCAAGCTTCCACCTACGACCCACCGGTGGCCTCGTTGGCGTCGACGACGAAGACGCCGACACCGGGCACGCCGACGACCAGGCCTTCGGCCTTGAGCGCGATCATCACGTTGCGGACGACAATCGCCGACACGTTGTGCTCGGCGCAGAGCTGCGACGTGGATGGCAACTTCGCGCCGGGCGACAGCTCGCCGGTCGCGATCTGCTTGCGGATGTGGGCGGCGAGTTCCATCCACTTGGCGCTCGGCGGCATCGCCGGCCCTCCCCCCTGATCAGCGAGCGGCTGACTCGCCAGGTCACCGTCAATGTCCGCCGAGCCACCAGGGCGTCCGAACGTCTACCCTGCCGGCCAGCAGGGGTTCAGCCCTGCTGGTCGTTTGGGTCGACGACAAACACGCCGACGCCCTGCACGCCCTCGATCAGCCCTTCGGTCCGCAGCTTGAAGATGGCTTGGCGCACGACGATCGCTGACACGTCGTGCTCCTTGCACAGCTGTGCGGTGGACGGAAGCTTGTCGCCTGGTGCCAGCTCACCGGAGACGATCTGGCTCCGGAGGTGGTCGGCGATCTTCTCCCACTTGGGCTTGGCGGGCATGGGCGGCTCCCTGATCTGCGCACCCATTTGATCACGCGCCAGCTTTGTATGGCAAGAAATCGGCGCTCATGGGTTGCTTCGTATGGGCGCATATGTAAAGCTGTCTCCGCGCCGCTCCCTGGTCTGCAAACCGGAGTGGTTGCCCCGCAAGGAGCCCGGTCGGCCGACGCCGCCTGTCGGTCGACCGGGTGCGTCAACCTGCCCGCCACCTGCGACAACAGTCGCATCAGCGGCGGGTGCCATCTCCACGCGTACGGGAGGCAACGTCCGGTGACACCCGACCCCCGCCCCACCCCGACCGTCCCACCACCACCCACCCGGCTGCGCCCGGCCGGCGACCAGCGCTCCGCGACCTCCTACACCCGGTACGCCCGTGCACGTGTCGTCGAGGCGCAACGGACCATCGACAGTCACACCACCTCGGCGTACACCGGCTGTTGTCTCGGCTGTGGACGGCCCGGACCGTGCGCGGACCTTACCGAAGCCGAAACGACGATGCACCGCTACCACCGACTGCCGTTCCGCCGGCCCGGCGCGACCCTGCTCGACCCGAGCCGGGTCGCCGACGCCCCCGACCGGCCCCGCTTCTCCTGGCTGAGCAGGTCGGCATGAGCACCCGGGAGTACGCCGCCGACGCCGCAGCCCTGCAGGTCGCCGCCGACACGATCGGCGCGCTGCGGGCGGTCTGCCTGGCCCTGGAGACCGCCGTCACCCACGTCACCGAGCAGCTCGGCGACGCCCACACGCTCGCCCCGGACGCCCGGCTCGCCGTCGACCGCTACGAGGAAGCCCTGCACCAGGCGTGGGAGGCGTACGGCGAAGTCTTCGACGCCGTCACCGTCGCCCGGCCGCAGCTGCCGGGCAGCCGCCCGGTCGGCGTCGCCGCCATCATGCGGGGCCTGCGGATCGCCCGCGAGCACGCCGTCCACGCCGCCGGCGCCACCGGCGACGCCCGGCCCCGGGTGCTGGCCGCCGCCGACCGCCTGGCCCGCAGCGACGACCCGTACGCCCAGGTCGCCGCCGCCCGGCTGCGCACCGCCCTGGCCCGCCTCGACCAGCTCGGCGGCAGCCTCGGCGTCGGCACCGGCGCCCTCGACCGCTACTTCAACGCCCTCGCCAACGGCGACGACCCGCCGCAGCAGCGGCTACGCCGGCTGGCCGCCCGACGCCCACTCACCCGCACCCGACCGGCCACCGCCGACACCGACGACGGCGATCCGCCCGGCGACGGTGCCAGCTCCCCCGGGCATCAGCCACTGACCGAGGTACGCGGCCTCGCCGCCCGTACCGCCGCGTCCCTGGTCGCCGCCGGCCGGCACCACGTCAGGTTCCGCACCTTCTGGCAGCTCGTCCGCCACCACATCTGGGAAGACGCCTTTCGCACCTGGAGGAGCCGGTGACCAGCGCACCCACCGCCGCCCTGACCTACCTGGTCGCCGGGCAGACCGGCGCACACGAACGCCAGCTCGCCCGCTTCGACGACGACCAGTGGCAGGAATACCTCGACCTGCTCAGCGGACTGTTCGTGCTCACCGTGGACCGACGCTTCCGGCCCGGCGAACCGGCCGCGGTGATCCGCTTCGTGGCCAGCGTCCGGGAACGTTTCGACCCCGCCGGCACCGCCATCGACCCGACCGTGGCGGAAACCCTGATGTACGCCGCCCTCGGCCAGCACGACACCCTGCCCGCCACCGCCGAGACCATCACCGCGCAGACCCTGCTGGTCGTCGCCCTGGTCACCGACGAAGGGCTCAGCCCGGCCGGCCTGACCGACCTGATCGACGACACCACCACGATGATCGCCCTGCACTCCGAACCGGCCGAGCTGGAGAAACCGCCGGAGGCCGCCGACCCCGCGCCCGTCGAGGAAGCCGATCTGCCGGCACCCGACACCACAGCAGACGACGACCGCGCAGCACAGCAGTGACCCGTCGCGGGCGCAGTAGGCGGCCAGCTGGCCGCCTACTGCGCTTTGCCCTAAATTTACTAGTGAAAACCTAGGCGACGCTTGAAACCGACGGCGACGACCGAGCCGATATCGTCGACCACGGAAGCTGCCAACCATTTTTCGCATCAATCTTCGACCGAATCGGATTCCCCGCAACCACGGCACGTGACCGCGCCGGAGCCATACGCAATCATGGCCTCGCTCCAAAAGGGCCGCACCCGAAGCGCGTGGCATCATGTCGGCATGCAGGCGCTACTCGTGGACAGCCCCCGGTCTGATGACGTTCGATTGCAAGTCACCGACCGATTCCACCCGGCAACGATTCTGACCGCGCTGTGCGTCATACTGGGCGTCCTATACAGATTCTTTGCACTGTTGTGGAGTTCGCCGCCCACCAATAGCGATGAAGCGATCATGGGATTGGCCGCGATCCACATATCGAAGGCCGAGAACTTTCCGGCATTCTTTTACGGACAAGACTACATGGGGGTGCTCGAAGCCTACCTAGCCGCGCCGATCTTTGCGCTATTCGGCCCCTCGGTAATTGCGCTGCGAATCCCGAACCTGCTACTCTTCGGCGCTTTCATTGTTATTATGTGGCGACTCGTCAGCGAGCTGTACGACAGCCGTTGGTTTACGCTACTGGTGGTCGGGATTCTAGCCCTCGGCTCGGACCGGTTGATGCAAAATCAAATGGTGTCCAATGGCGGCTACCCCGAGATGAATCCGGCGGGCGCCGGGTTGATGTTGCTTGCGGTTGGGCTCGGGGCAAATCGGTACCGCAATCGCGGCGTCGCCTTCGCGGCATGGGGACTGATCGCCGGAGTGATGATCTGGGTCGACCAGCTTGTCCTGCCATATGTTCTTTGCGCAGGCGTCGTCCTGGCTGTCTTCACAAGGAAGGAGCTCATCGGGAGATCCGGGGCACTTCTCGTTGGCGGCACCCTCGTAGGCGCAGCGCCCCTCATTGCGCACTCGATTGCCTTCCGCATCAACCCAATTTCCGTGCTGCTTAATCTGAGCAGAGGCAGCGAGGCAGCGCCATGGACGGATCACCTGTATGGCGGCCTGATTTTCGGCGTCCCGATGGGTATGGGATTTTGTGCGCCTGGTGATTGTGCGCCGTGGCAGCTCTGGTGGGGGTTTGCTTTTCCGCTACTTCTCCTGGTTGGGGCAGTAACTGCATTGGCTTCGATTCGGCAACAGGAGGGTAACTGGAGGGTCGCCTCGGTAGCGCACCTTGGCTTGCTGATCGGCGCAGCATTGACGGTTGTCGCCTATGTTCGCAGTAGCGCCGCAGCGAACACCCCAGTCGAGTGCTCCAGGTACCTCTCGTGTCTACTCATTTCCCTGCCAGCCGCGTTGTGGCCACTTTGGCAATTGCCGCAACATCGCGCAGGAGTCTGGCGCATGACAGCAGCCACCGTTCTCGCCGCCACGGCGACATCGGCTTTTGTTGCCACTGCCAGTTTCGTAGCGGCTGCCCCTGACATGAGGGATCTTGCCCGACAACGGGATAACATGAATGCACAGCTCGACCAGCTCGGCGTAACCCATGTTTATAGCGAGTACTGGACATGCAACAACATCACCTTCGCAACAAACGAGCGCATCAAGTGCGCCGTCATCGACGAGGGCGACCTGCGACCGCGCGTCAACCGATACTTGCCGTATCTGGAGGCGGTGCAGGCTTCGAGCGATCCAGCATATGTCCTTCCTGTCGAGTCTGCTGCTAATCCGCTAGTTTTTGAACTCCTGTCGACGAGTCAAACCGCACCCACTGTCGTGAGCATACCCGGCTACCGCATCTACTTGCCGGGCAGCTGAGCCGTTCATACCGTACTCGACCATCTGGCCGGACCGTCCGGAATCCGCACGCCGAACCGGTCAGCCTCAATCCGTCAGAGGGTGTTGATCCCTGGTAGTCCGGTTCGACTGACCGTTCAGCCCCGCCGGGCTGGCCGACCTGATCAGGGCGGCGAGCGACGATTCGACGGCGGCGGTGTCCAGCGGCTCACCGATGGCGAAGTGTTGCAGCAGGACACCGTCGACGAAGACGGCGACCGCGTACGCCGCGCGGTCGCCGGTCAGCGGCGTCAGGATCTCGCAGAGACGGTCCCGCCAGGCGCGGGCCAGTGGCCGCAGCTCGGGGCTGCGGGCTGCGGCCAGGTAGAGCTCCAACTCGGTCAGCGCCCGGCCCTGGTCGGCCAGGTACTCGCCGATCAGCCCGGTGAGCCGGGCTGGCAGGTCGGTGCCGTCGCCGAACTGCTCGGCCCAGCGGCGCAGCTCGGCCTCGACGTCCGTCTGCGCCTGCCGCAGCCCGGCCACGATCAGATCGGCCAAGGTCGGAAAGTAGTAGGTCGTCGCCCCGAGCGGGACACCGGCGCGGGCGGCGACCGCCCGGTGCGTGGTCCGCCCGATCCCGACCTCGGCGACCACCTCCAGGGTGGCGGCGGCCAACGCCCGGCGGCGGCCCTCCGGATCCCGGGGCCGCGCTGGACGGCGGTCCCGGCCGCTGGCCGCGCTGCCCGGGTCGGCGGTCAATGGGCACCGCCCAGGTTGAGCACCACCACGCCGGCGATGACCAGTCCGATCCCGGTCACCTTCGCCAGAGTCAACGGCTCACCCAGGAACGTCGCGCCGATCGCGGCGATGGCCGCCGTGCCGAGCCCGGCCCACAGCGCGTACGCGACACCGACCGGGATCGTCTTCACCGCCTGGGCGAGGCAGGCGAACGCGGTGACGTACGCCGCGACCAGGGCGAGCGTCGGCCACAGCCGGGTGAACCCGTGGGTCGACTTGAGCAGACTCGTCCCGATCACCTCAGCGGTGATCGCGGCAGCGAGGAACACGTACGCCATGATCGTCTCCGTTCTTGTACAAACGTACATGTACAAGCGTACAAGAAACGGTCTGGGCCGGCAGCGGATATCCCCGGCCGACCACCGGGTGAGTAGCCGCCGTACGGATTTGAGCGCCACGCTACTCACGCCAACCTCCGGGATCCGGTGCTGGACTGTGCCTGGTTTCGCCACCTTCAGCCCCACGAGGATGATCGATGTTCACCACTGCGTTAGCCCGAATCCGGAGCCTGCTGGCCGCCGGGATCGTCACCGGAGTGATCGCGACGGCGGGTACGGTGACCCTCGCGGCACCGCCGGCCACCGCAGGCGGCCCCACCCTGGTCCCGCTCGTCACCTTCTTCAGCCCCGCCCGGGGCGACTACTTCACCACCAGCCAGTCGGCGTGGACCTGCAAGTACTTCCGCCTCGCCGGCTGCGCGCCCGACCCGCTCTACCACAGCGTCGGCATCCAAGGGCACGTCTTCAACCCCGACAACCCCCGGCCGGCCGGCACCACCCCGCTCTACCACTGGTGGAGCCCCGACCGCGCGGACAACTTCCTCACCACCGACCCCAACTGGGCCGGCAACGTCGGCGACCGCAAGACATCCGGCCACGAGTACACGCTGTTCCGGATCGAGGGGTACGTGCCGATCGCGCTGCCAGCCGGCGGCGGGATGGCCTTCTACAGCTACTGGAACCCGGCCACCGAGGACAACGCCGCCCTGGCGACGTGGAACCGCGTCACGGGTTACAGCTCGCCCGCAGCCGGTTGGGGCCTGTACCGCCGCGAAACCGGCTACCTGCTGCCCCCGGAGTCGTCGACCCTGCGGAGATGCCAGCCGCCCATGACCACGCCGAACCACACGTCCGACCCCTGGTCCGCCGCCGGCAACCACGTGACCCCCTGGTTGGCGGAGCATGGCCTGGAGGACGGCGACGCCCTGCGCGTCGACGCGACCGGTGAGATCAGGACCGACTTCTGGGGCAACGTCAAGCCGGTGCACGGGTACTCCTGGCAGCACGCCGTACCCGGCTACCCGGCACCCGGCGAGCCTCCCTATTCGCTGATCGGCTCGGTGACGGCCGGCGCGACCTTCGTCAGCGGGCGCGGATGGTACGAGGCCGGCAGCTGGTTCCCGATCGTCGGCACCCGGGACACCGGCACGCCGTCGACCTCGCCGTGCCTGCTCTACGAAGCAGCCGGGCTGGTCGGCGGCAGGTTCCAGGTCACCATCAACGACAACAACCTCAGCGACAACGGCGGGGCCGCGACCGTGACCGTACGCCAGTGGTGGTGAGCCGCTGCTGGTGAGCATCCTCGACGTAGTGGGCGGCCAACTCGGCCGCCCGATCAGGCGATCAGCGGCGGCTGACCGGTGGCCTCCAGGACCGACAGCCACAGGTCGCCGTACGGGTCGACCTGGTTACGGGCGCTCACCGCCAGCGGCATCGGCACATGCACGAACCTGCCCCGCCAACGACCCACCACCAGGTCCGTCCGACCGGCCATCGCCGCGTGCACCGCCGCGTGCGCCAGCCGAATACAGTAGACACTGTCGTACGGGTTCGCCGGCACGCCACGGATCGTGTAGCTCGGGTCGATGTACTTCGCGTGCCCCCGGTCGGCGACCCGCCGGCGCAGGTGCGCCAGGAAACCACCCGGGCCGTCCAGGGCGATCGGCACCTCAGGCACCAGGACGAAATCGGCGTCGTGGGTGGCCAAGGCCGCGTAGCAGGCGATGAAGCCGCTGTGCCGGCCCATCAGTTGTACGAGCCCGATCCCGCCGGGGAACGCGGTGGCTTCCACATGGGCGGCCGGGGTCAACGGCACCACCGGATGGCCGTGCCGGGCGACCAGCCCTTGATAGCCGTTGCCTAAGCCGCGGCGAGTCGAACAGACACCCGCCCAGCGTCCGGATCTCCAGTCGTACCGGCTCGTCGACCATTCACCCATGGTCCCGGCCGTACGGCGACCGCGTACGCCGCGCGGTCGCCGGTCAGCGGCGTCAGGAACAACTCCAGCTCGGTCAGCGCCCCGCCCCGGTCGGCCAGGTACTCCCTGATCAAGAAACGGGACGAGTCGGCAACGAATGTCCCAGGCCGAGCAGCCCCCACGGATTTGAGCGCCACGCTACTCACGCCAACCTCCGGGATCCGGTGCTGGACTGTGCCTGGCTCGCCACCCGCAGCCCACGAGGATGATCGATGTTCACCACAGCGTTAGCCCGGATGAAAAGCCGGCTGGCCGCCGGGATTGTCACCGGAGTGATCGCGACGGCGGGTACGTGACACTTCCTCTCCGCCGACTTGCACACCCGGGCCCCGACCGGCTGACACCCGCACCCCACCACCACGTCGCCGCCGCACCCAGCCACGCCGACCACCAGTATGCCCACGAGACCTGGGATTACCTACGATCTGAGGGCGTATGACATCATCTGGGCATGGCAGCGCTCACCGTGGACAGTGCCCGGTCGGATGACGCTCGATCGCGAGCCATCGGTAGATTTCACCCAGCAACGATTTTGACCGCCCTGTGTGTCACACTTGGCGTCCTATACAGATTCCTTGCACTGCTGTGGAGTGTACCGCCCACCAATAGCGATGAAGCGACTATGGGACTGGCCGCGATCCACATATCGAAGGCCGAAAACTTCCCGGCATTCTTCTATGGGCAGAACTACATGGGGACACTCGAAGCCTACTTGGCTGCGCCGATATTTGCACTATTCGGACCATCGGTTATTTCACTGCGAATCCCGAACCTGCTCCTCTTTGGCTCCTTTCTGGTCATAATGTGGCGGCTCATCGACCAGCTTTACCGCAGCTGTTGGTTTACTTTGCTGGTAGTCGGAATTCTGGCCCTCGGCTCGGACCGGATACTGAAGAATCAAATGATTTCCGGTGGCGGCTATCCTGAAATCAATCCGGCGGGCGCCGGGTTGATGTTGCTCGCAGTTGGGCTCGCAGCAAACCGGTATCGCCATCGCAGCGCCGCCTTCGCAGCATGGGGATTCATCGCGGGATTGATGATCTGGGTTGATCCACTCGTCCTGCCATATATTCTTTGCGCAGGTGCGGTCCTAGCTATCTTTGCAAAGAAGGAGATTATCTGGAGCGGTGGCGCCCTTCTCGCTGGGGGCACCCTCATAGGCGCAGCACCCCTCATCGCGCACTCAATCAGCTCACGCATCAATCCGATCTCCGTGCTGCTGAATTTGAGCGGAAGCAGTGAGGCATCACCATGGGTGGACCATCTATATGGCGGTGTAATATTCGGTATCCCAATGGGGATGGGATTCTGCGCGCCAAGCGAGTGCACGCCGTGGCAGCTCTGGTGGGGACTTTCTTTTCCGCTGCTTCTCCTAGTTGCCGCAATAGCCACATTGGCTTCGATTCGACACCAGGAGGGAATTCAAAAAGTCGCCTCCGTAGCCCACCTAGGTTTATTGATCGGCGCGGCGTTGACGATTCTCGCGTATGTTCGGAGTAGTGCCGCAGCAGACACTCCAGTCGAAAGTGCCAGGTACCTCTCGTGCCTACTAATCTCGCTACCAGCCGCGTTGTGGCCACTTTGGCAATCACTGCAGCGTCGCGCGATAGTTTGGCGCGTAGCATCAGCAACCATTCTCGCCGCCACTGCAATATCGACCTTGGTCGCCACTGCTGGTGTCGTGGCGATTGCGCCCGACATGAGAGATCTTGCCCAACAACGGGATAACATGATTGCACAACTCGAACAACTCGATGTAACCCACGTGTATAGCGAGTACTGGACGTGTAATAACATCACCTTCGCGACAAACGAGAACATCGTGTGTGCCGTCATTGACGAGGGCAACTTGAGTCCAGGCTTAAACCGATATTTGCCGCATCTGGAGGCGGTGCAGGATTCGAGCGATCCAGCATATGTTCTCCCTGTCGATTCACCCGCCAATCCGCTAGTTACCCAACTCATGTCAACGAGTCAAGCCGTACCAACTGTTGTAAACGTACCCGGCTATCACATCTACTTGTCGAGTAACTGAGTCGTGTCGACATCCCACCCGGACCAGCAAGGAAGGACCCGGAGCGTGACGCTCCGAATCCTTCCGACCTCCTATCGGGACAAATCTCAGGCCCGCCCGCCCCAACTCGAAACCGCCTCGGTTCCGCTCGGGCAGTAGGCCCATGCGCCATTCCGGTCACCGAACCAGGGAGTGCTGGAACTCTTGTACACTCCGCTGTTGCTGCAAAGAATGTAGATTGCGTAGCGCTGCGGACCAGTGCCATCGCACCAACCCCAAGCGCTCGTGCTGTATGTGTTCGTCTGGCAGTACCCGTTCCAGTCGTTCGGAACCACCACTGCGTCGCCAGATGCTGGCGGGGCGGCCATTGCGGATGGCGCTACTGCCACTGCGGACATCAACGCGAACGCCGCTCCCACCACCCCAGCTCGCCCAATCAAGCGGCGAATCCACGAATTCGAGAACATCTGCGCCTCCTGTAGCTCTACACGAGGGCGAAACAATTGTTATTCATCGCCTTCCCCTCGTATGCATGGCGATGACACCATCAAGGATGGCACTTGCAGTCGTCGATGTCCATATCCGTTCGGGGTCGACTCTTCGCCGATTCTCGGTCCCAACAGCGCTATCTTCATGACGAGTTAATAGTCTTTTCGCTACGTCGCGAGCGTTCGCAAACGCTTCGAAACGGCCGGCATCGGCAAGCACTGGACGACCACGGTGCTATGCGCCTCGCTCAGTTGGCATGCGGGGCCATCAGGACATCGACGGCAAGCTCGATGCCGGTCAACAGCCCGGGGATGCGCTCGCCGTGCAGATACTAGGCCCGCGTCCGGTAGCCGGTCGAGATGGGCCCGGAGATCCTGGATCATCGTCTCGTCGGCGACCTCGACCACGAGCAGCACATCGGCGGCGCCCCAGAGCGACAACCGCGATCCGACCGTCCCGATCGGACCAGCATCGACCCGGCGCACCCGACAGTCCGGGTCGGGAAGCGACTCGCCGGTCGGCAGGGTCGCGGTCGTCACCCACACCCCGTCTCACGGCAGCATCGCCAGCAACTGGCCCGGACACTCAGAACTCGTCGAGCTGGAGGAAGACCAGCAGCAGGAGCATCGAGGCGGCGGCACCGGCGAAGCTGATCAGGAACCCCAGCTTCGGGAACCGGGGGCCGCCGTCGGTTTCCAGCCGGGCGGTGCCCCACTTGCTGATCACGAAGTACGCGGCGAAGAAGCCGGTCGCCGGGAAGCCGGCGCAGGACCAGATCCACTTGGTGCTGTAGTCGACGCCGGCGGTCACCGGGTTCAGGAAGAACCCGAACTGCAGGACGGCGACGGCGACGGCGAACCCCAGGTAGACGGTGACCGCCCGGGCCAGCGGTGACCAGCCGGGCAGCAGCGGCGGGCGGCCGGCGGCCTGCTCGGCCTCGGTGGCGGCGGCGTCGGCCTCGTCGAGCTGTCGGCGGGCCGCTTCCAGCTCCTGCTCCGCGTCCGGCGGGAACCCGCCTGCCGCAGCCGGGTCACCGGAGACCGGGGCACCGGACATCGGGGCGGCCGAGACCGGGCCGGCCGCGCCCGCGCCGCCGCCGTACGGCTGCAACGAACCGGCCTGGGAAGGCGGCCCGGAAGCCCCGGCGGGCAGCGGCACCGGCTGCTCGCCGGTGGCCAGCTCGGGGCGGCGTGGCGGTGGCGGAAGCCCGACCGGCCCCGGCATCGCCTGACCCGGCATCGCCCGGCCCGGCGGTGGCGGTGGCGGCGGTGGCCACGGGACACCGGCCGGCGAGGCGCCGTACCCGCCGGACTGTTGCTGGCCCGGTGCGCTGCCGGCGGCCGGGGTCGCGGCGATCGGTGGCGGCGCGGTCGGTGCCGGCACACCGGCGGCCTGGGCGATCGCCGCCAGCCGCTGCCACTGGGCGTGCAGCCGCTGGCCGAGCTGGTCGGCGTAGCCGGTGAGCCGCTGCCGGCGCGTCTGGTGCTGCGCCGCACCGGCCTGGCCGGTGCGGTGCAGGTCGTGCAGGTGCCGGGCCAGGGCGGCGTACTCGTCGAACCCGTCGCTCACCGCGCTCAGCCCTCCTCGTCCAGCTCGCGGCCGGGCAACGCGAACGGCACGATCAGCCGGGTCCGCTGGTCGTGCCGGTCGATCAGCAGCGCCCGGTTCGGCCGCGGCCGGTACGCCACGTCGTGGGTGCCCAGGTAGGAGCCCAGCTCGCCGCCGGGCACGTTCATCGCCACCAGGCAGGCCAGGTCGTCGCGGTTGTGTGAGCCGCCCAGGTCGTCGGCGAGCCGGCGCAGCCCACGCCACCAACCCAACAGGTGTACGCCGTGGCCGGGCCCCTGGCGCAGCACCACCTGCAGGTCGTCCAGCCCGGACCGGAACATGTCGTCCTTCGCGCCGAGCACCCCGGCGGCGGCGTCCATCCCGAACACCACCAGGTACGTCCGCCCGCCGTCGGCCGGCGTCGCCGCGTCCGGGGTGGCCAGTCGGCGCAGCTCCTCGCGCAGCTCGGCGGCGGTCAACCGGGTGATCGAATGCCCGAAGGCGTGCAGCGCCTCAGCGGTTTCATCGGCGACCTCGTCGGCGGAGGCGACCAGCGGGGCGAACAGGAACCGGGCGTGGCCGGGCGGCTCCTGCCGGGCCAGGCTGACCGTGGCGGCGTGCAGCACGTCGGCGGCGTGGCCGGTGGTGCCGACCACCGCGATGTGCCGGCCCGGGGTGGCGTCCAGCGGAAACACCGCCGACGTCAGATCCACGTCGACCTGCCGGCCGACCAGCGCCAGCGGGCGCCGTCCGCCGGGGGCCAGTGAGCGGTACGTCGGGTCGCCGTCGAGGTGCGCCGCCTCGTACCCCTTGAAGATCGCCGGTGGCCGGGAGCCGGCGGCGCGGGCCTGCCACAGCTCGTGGCGCAGCGCGGCGATCCGGCGGGCCCCGCCGTGCGCGTCCGGGAACCGGACGACCGTGTTGGCGCCGGCGATGCCGGCCGAGGCGTTGACGATCGCCTGCCCGACCGGCAGCCCACCGGCGGTGTGGTTGAGCGGGTCGAGGACGCCGTTGCCGCCGGGCAGCGCCACCCGCAGCGGGAACTGACCGAAGATCGAGTCGGTCTTGCCGTACAGCGCTTCGATGCCGGACATGCTCTGGCTGGCCAGGACCAGGTGTACGCCGTACGACCGGCCTTTGCGGGCCAGCTCCTCCAGCAGGGCGGCGGCTTCCCGGGCGACGGAGTCGTTGCCGTCGAACAGTACGTGGAACTCGTCGACCACGGCGACGGTACGCGGCGTCGGGTTGCCGTCGCGGGGCAGGTCGGCGAGTTTCGTCACGCCGTGGCGTTTCATCGCCGCCGCCCGCCGGTTCAGCTCGCGGCGCAGCTCGCGCAGCACGGCGACGCCGTACTCCCGGTCGGATTCGATGCCGACCGCGCGGGCGTGCGGGATCCACGACGGGTCGCGGCCGGTCGGCACGAACTCGGTGAAGCTGACGCCTTCCTTGAAGTCGAGCAGGTAGAGCGCCAACTCGTCGGGTGGGTAGCGGGCGGCGAGGCCGTACAGCAGGTCGAGCAGGAAGACGGTCTTGCCGGAGCCGGTGCGCCCGCCGACCAGCCAGTGCGGCGTGACGTCGTCGAAGGCGAGGATCGCCGGCTCCCGGCCGGCCCGGCCGACGACGGTGTGCAGGCCGGTACCGGCGGTCTCGGTCCAGATCCGGGACGGCAGCAGATCGGCGAAGTCGAGTGCGGAGCCGCGCCGGTGGATCTCGCCGAGCCGGTCGGCGAGGGCCTGCACGACCCGGGCCGGTGGGTCGCCGTCGAGAGCGACCGGTACGGCCAGCCCGGTGCCGTCGGAGCTGAACGGCTGGCCGGGCGGGTCACCGACCCAGCCCCGGTTGCCGTCGAGTCGCAGCTGAGTGGCCGGGCCGAGCGTCGGCGGCTGCGCTCCGGTGCCGGTCGGCGGGTAGCCGGCGACGATCACGCAGACCCGGGCGGCGGTGCCGGCGTGGGTGAGCGCGGCGAGGCGCATCAGCTCGGCGCGGCTGTCCGGCAGCGCCGCCGCGACCACCACCAGCAGCTCCCCCGGCTGCCCGCCGGTGCGGGCCTGGGCGGCGCGCACGTGCTGGTCGGCGTCGTCGAGGCGCTCCTTGGCTTCGGCGTCGGTGGCGGCCGGTGCCGCCAGCACGCCGGCTTCGACCAGCGGGCGCAGCGGCAGGAAGGTGGCGCCCATCGAGGTCGTGTCCAGCGCGGTGACCCGTACCGTGCCGGGTGGGGCGGCGGCGAGCAGTCGCACGACGAGGCTGCGCAGCAGGGCGGCGATCCGTGGCTGGCGGGCGTCGGCGTCGATGGCCAGGTGGGTGCCGGCGCCGAGCGGCACCAGCGCGGGGAACTCGACCGGGTCGCCGGTGCCGGCCAGCCCGACCGGCCGGGCCATGCCGACCCGCACCGGGGCGGGGCCGACGGCCAGGTCCTGGGTGGCGCTGGTCGCGCCGGTGGTGAGGGTTTCGCCGACGTGGCGCAGCCGTTCGGTGACGTCGCCGAGGTCCGGCGGCGGCGGGGCGGGGCTGTCCGCTATGGCCGATCGGGCGGTGGTCAGATGGGTCACGGCCTGCCGGTGGGCGGCGACCGCCCGACGGTACGCGGCACCGAAGCTCATCCCACCCCCACCTGCCACTCGGGTAGCCATCGGAACACTATCCGAATCGGGCAGCCACTGTTAACCCGGCCATCGCGGCCGGGCCGACACTCCGGACCGGGCGATAGTGGCGACTGGACACCCGAAATGCACCTAATATTCGTAATCGGAGTGTCCCCGACCACCGTCGGAAGTGCGATCGATGCAACCTGGCGACAACGACGGCACCGACGACGGCACCGAAGGCCGCGAGACCGGGCACGAATCCCGCGACGAGACCGAGCACGACGAGACGGAACGCGACGAGATGTTGCGCCGGTTCGCCGACCGCCTCGACAAGCCGCTCGGTGTCCTCGGTGTGCTGTTCCTGCTGCTGGTGATCGGCCAGTTCGTCACCACCCATCCGCCGACGGCCGCCGTGCTGGGCGCGGCCAGCTGGGCGTTGTGGGTGGTCTTCGTCGCCGAGTTCTCGCTGCGGGCCTGGTTGGGCCGGCAACACCCGGGCCGGTTCTGGCGGCGCAACTGGTGGCAGCTGCTGTTCCTGGCCGTGCCGGTGCTGCGGTTCGCCCGAGTGGCGTTGGCGCTGCGTACCGCCCGCGCCGGTGCGGCGATCACCGCCGCCGTACGGGGTTCGCGCTCCGCCGGCCGGTTGCTCACCGACCGGATCGCCTGGCTCTTCGCGGTGACGGTGAGCCTCATCCTCGCCGCCGGCCAACTGCTGATGGTTTCCGGCTCCTATTCGAGCTACGCGCAGGCGCTGCACGACGTCACGCTCACCACGATCACCGGTCAGCGGATGGCCGCGCGGGACCCGTTCGCCCAGGGTCTGGAGCTGATTCTGGCCGCGTACTCGGTCGTCGTCTTCGGCACCCTGGCCGGCGCGCTCGGTGCCTACTTCCTCAGCAACCGGCCGACTCCCGGCGACGACCGCGGTGGCGACGACGACCGGGACCGGGCGGCCACGTGACGGGCGGCCCGGTCCCCGTGGTGCGGGCGGGGACCGGACCGCCAGGTACGCGACGCCGTCAGGTGGGCGACGCTGCCAGGTACGACGCTGTCAGCCGGTGACCGTGTTGAGCGCGGCCAGGTAGCCGTCGCGGTAGCCGGCGGCGTTCGGGTGGTACGCGGCGATCAACGCGGAGAAGTCGTTGATCCACGGGCTGCCGGCGCAGACGCCGTGCCCGGCGAACTGCGACCGGGTGTCCACGAAGGTGGCGCCGGCGGCCGACGCGCGGGCGGCGGTGACGTCGGCGAGCAGGTCCGCCGCGTCGTTGATGATGGACCGTTTGGTCAGGCTCATGCTGAACAGGCCGCAGTAGCGGACCTCGTCGAACAGTCGTGGGTAGCCGAGCACGATCAGCTGCGCGTTCGGTGCCCGTTGCCGGATCGCGGCGTAGGTGGCGTCGAGCCGGCCGGGCAGTTCGGTGGTGGCGAACCGTTCGGCCCGGTCGACCGCGCTGGCGCAGGCGGATTCGCCGCCCAGCCGGCAGTTGAGCACGACGTCGACGAACCCGGCGTCGTTGCCGCCGATGGTGATGGTGACCATCGTGGTGCCGGCGTCGAGTGCGGACAGTTGTCTGTCGAGCACGTCGTCGGTGACCGCGCCGCCGCAGGCGACGAAGCGGAAGCTGGCCGGCGAGTTGGCCGCCGCCCACAGCGGCGCGTACGAGCGGTCGCTGCGCAGACAGGTCGTTTCGTACGGGCCGGCGCCGACGCCGGAGGAGAACGAGTCGCCGAGGGCGACGTAGTGCACGGCGGCGGGTGCGGCGTGTGCCGGGACGGTGGCCGCGACGACGCCGACGCCGGTGGCACCGGCGGTGACGGCCAGCGCGAGGGCGGCGCGGGCCAGGGGACGAAGGAGCATGGACGGACCTCACAAGGATGGGGGGATCCTCGTGGCCGCGCGCGTGGCCGTGGGGAGTAACGGTTGTTACTAGCCGGTAATACTATCGAAACATCTGCATCCCCGAAAGAGGTGCGGGCACCTGTGCCGTTCCAGCCTTGATGCCACAGGTGCATCAAGATGCACCTGTGGCATCAAGGCTGCCGAGTGAGCCTGACCCCGGGCGGACTACCCAGAGTCACCGTCCGCGCCGACAACGGGCAGCGCCGGATCAGCGGGCAGCGGGCAGCGCCGGGTCAGCGGGCGGCGAGCGGTTGCGCCGTCGGCACCACCGGCGCCGGCAGCTCCCCCACCCCACCGAGGTACGAGTGGATGGCGGCCGCCGCCGCCCGCCCCTCGGCGATCGCCCACACGATCAGCGACGCCCCCCGGTGCATGTCGCCAGCGACGAAGACCCCCTTGGTAGCGGTCTGCCAGTCACCGTCGGAGTCGATCGCCCCGCGCCGGTTGCGGACCAGCCGCAGCTGTTCCAGCAACGGCTGCTGCTCGGTGCCCTCGAACCCGATCGCCAGCAGCACCAGGTCCGCCGGCAGATCCCGCTCGGTGCCCGGCACCACGGTCAGGATCCGCTCGCCGTCACGCTTGGTGACCGTCACCTCGGCGATCCGGACCGCCCGGACCGCGCCGGTGCCGTCGTCGACGAACTCCTGCACCGCGACGGCGAAGACCCGCTCGCCGCCCTCCTCGTGCGCCGGGTACTCGCGCAGCACCCACGGCCAGGTCGGCCACGGGTCCCGTGCCTCGTCGCGGGCGCTCGGCGGCTCCGGGTAGAGGTCCAGCTGGTACACCCCGGCCGCGCCCTGCCGGTGCGCCACCCCGAGGCAGTCGGCGGCGGTGTCACCACCGCCGATGATCACCACGTGCCGGCCGGCCGCGTCGATCGCCGGCCGGTCCACCGGTACGCCGTCCACGTGCGACGACCCGGACTCCGACGGCGGCTCGACGGCCACCACCCCGGCCGCCTCGGCCGTGCGGGCGTGCGCCGCCGCGGCCGCCACCACCCGGTTCGACTCGACCAGGTGCTCCATCGCCAGGTGCACCCCGCGCAGCGCCCGGCCCGGCGTCGCCGGGGTGTCCCGCCCGGCCAGCGCCCCGCAGGCCAGCAGTACCGCGTCGTGGTCGGCGCGCAACTGTTCGGCGGTCACGTCGACGCCGACGTTCACCCCGGTGCGGAACTGCACACCCTCGGCCGCCAACTGGGCCAACCGCAGGTCGATGTGCTCCTTCTCCAACTTGAAGTCGGGAATGCCGTACCGCATCAGGCCGCCGATCGCGTCGTCACGTTCGAAGACGGTGACCGCGTGCCCGGCGCGGGCCAGCTGCTGGGCAGCGGCCAGCCCGGCCGGGCCGGAACCGACCACCGCGACCCGCCGGCCGGACGGCTCCGGCACCACCTGCGGGGTGATCAGCCCGGCGCCGACCGCCCGGTTGATGATCTCCACCTCGACCTGCTTGATGGTGACCGGTGCGCCACCGGCGATGCCCAGCACGCAGGCCGCCTCGCACGGCGCCGGGCAGAGCCGCCCGGTGAACTCCGGGAAGTTGTTGGTGGCGTGCAGCGACTCGATCGCCGCCGCCCAACCACCCGTACGGACCAGGTCGTTCCAGTCCGGGATCCGGTTGCCCAGCGGGCAGCCGTCATGGCAGAACGGGATCCCGCAGTCCATGCAGCGGGTCGCCTGCTCGCGGATCAGCTCGTCGGTGGCCGGCGGATAGACCTCCCGCCAGTCCATGATCCGCACCGGCACGGGTCGGCGGTGCGGCAGCCGCCGGTCGATCCGCAGGAATCCGGTCGGGTCAGGCACGAGCCACCTCCATGACGGCCTCATCCACGTCACGGCCGGCGGCTTCGGCGGCCCTCATCGTCTCCAACACCCGGCGGTAGTCGCGCGGGACCACCACGGTGAACTCCTCCACCGCCTCCGGCCAGCGCTTGAGCAGCGCCTCGGCCACCGCCGAGTCGGTCTCGGCGAAGTGCCGCTCGACCAGCTCACGCAGCATCGGCTCGGCGTCGGCGGCCACCGGCTCCAGATCCACCAGCTCCCGGTTGACCAGCTGCTCGTCGAGGCGCCACAGGTACGCCGTACCGCCGGACATGCCGGCGGCGAAGTTGCGCCCGGTCGGGCCGAGCACCACGACCGTACCGCCGGTCATGTACTCGCAACCGTGGTCGCCGACGCCCTCGACGACGGTGACCGCACCCGAGTTGCGCACCGCGAACCGTTCGCCGACCCGCCCGCGCAGGAACAGCTCACCGGCGGTCGCCCCGTACAGGATGGTGTTGCCAGCGATGATCTGCTCCTCGGCGCCGACGCCACCGGGCGCGGCGAACGGGGCCGCCGGGTCCGGGCGGACGATCAGCCGGCCGCCGGACAGGCCCTTGCCGACGTAGTCGTTGGCGTCGCCGACCAGCCGAAGCGTCACCCCGCGCGGCAGGAACGCGCCGAACGACTGCCCGGCGGTGCCGGTCAGGGTGAACTCGATGGTGTCGTCGGGCAGCCCGGCCCCGCCGACCCGGCGGGTCACCTCACCGCCGAGCATCGCGCCGACGCTGCGGTGCTCGTTGCGTACCGGCACCGACGCCCGCACCGGGGTCCGGTCGGTCAACGCCGGCCCGGCCAGGGTGATCAGCTCGTTGTCGAGCGCCTTGTCCAGGCCGTGGTCCTGGGCGCGGACGCCGCGCAGCGACGCCCCGGCCGGCAGCGCCGGCACGTGCAGCACCGCGGACAGGTCCAGGCCCTTGGCCTTCCAGTGGTCCACGGCCGGCGTGGTGTCCAGCAGGTCGGCCCGGCCGATCGCCTCGTCGATCGACCGGAAGCCCAGCTCGGCCAGGTAGCCGCGGACCTCCTCGGCGAGGAACAGGAAGAAGTTCTCCACGAACTCCGGCTTGCCGGTGAAGCGTTCCCGCAGCACCGGGTTCTGGGTGGCGATGCCGACCGGGCAGGTGTCCAGGTGGCAGACTCGCATCATCACGCAGCCGGAGACGATCAGCGGGGCGGTGGCGAAGCCGTACTCCTCGGCGCCGAGCAGCGCCGCGATCAGCACGTCGCGGCCGGTCTTGAGCTGGCCGTCGACCTGGACGGTGACCCGGTCGCGCAGCTTGTTCAGCAGCAGCGTCTGCTGGGTCTCGGCCAGGCCCAGCTCCCACGGGGTGCCGGCGTGCTTGAGCGAGTTCAGCGGGGACGCGCCGGTGCCGCCGTCGTGCCCGGAGATCAGGATGACGTCGGCCTTGAGCTTGGCGACCCCGGCGGCGACGGTGCCGACGCCGATCTCGCTGACCAGCTTGACGTGCACCCGGGCGGCCGGGTTGACGCACTTGAGGTCGTGCACCAGCTGGGCGAGGTCCTCGATCGAGTAGATGTCGTGGTGCGGCGGCGGGGAGATCAGCCCGACGCCGGGGGTGGCGTGCCGGGTCTTGGCGATCCACGGCCACACCTTGTTGCCGGGCAGCTGGCCGCCCTCACCCGGCTTGGCCCCCTGCGCCATCTTGATCTGCAGGTCGTCGGCGTTGACCAGGTATTCGCTGGTGACGCCGAACCGTCCGGAGGCGATCTGCTTGACCGCCGAGCGGCGGGCCGGGTCGTAGAGCCGGTCGACGTCCTCGCCGCCCTCGCCGGTGTTGGACCGCCCACCGAGGCGGTTCATCGCGACGGCGAGGGTCTCATGCGACTCGGCGGAGATCGACCCGTAGCTCATCGCGCCGGTGGAGAACCGCTTGACGATCTCGCTGGCCGGCTCGACCTCGTCGATCGGCACCGGCTCGCGGACCCCGTCGCGCAGGGTGAACAGCCCGCGCAGCGAGCCGGCCTCGGCGGCGAGGCCGTCGACGGTGGCGGTGTAGCGGCGGAACACGTCGTACTGCCCGGAGCGGGTGGCGTGCTGCAGCAGGAACACCGTCTCCGGGTTGAACAGGTGCAGTTCGCCTTCGCGCCGCCACTGGTACTCGCCGCCGACGTCGAGGCGGCGGTGCGAGCGTTCGGCGCTGTTCGACGGGTACGCGCGGGCGTGCCGGGCGGCGACCTCGGCGTGGATGCCGGACAGCCCGACCCCGCCGACGGTGCCCGGGGTGCCGGCGAAGTAGCGCTCGACCAGCCGGGGGTCCAGGCCGACCGCTTCGAAGACCTGGGCCCCGCAGTACGAGGAGACCGTCGAGATGCCCATCTTCGACATGATCTTGAGCACGCCCTTGCCGAGCGCCTTGACGTAGTTGCGGACCGCCTCGGTGGAGGTGATGCCGGCCAGCGCGCCGGTGGCGATCAGATCCTCGACCGACTCGAAGGCCAGGTACGGGTTGACCGCGGCGGCGCCGTAGCCGATCAGCACGGCGGCGTGGTGCACCTCGCGGCAGTCACCGGACTCGACGACCAGCGCCACCTGGGTACGGGTCTGCTCGCGCACCAGATGCTGGTGCACGGCGGCGGTGAGCAGCAGCGACGGGATCGGCGCCAGGTCGACGGTCGAGTCCCGGTCCGACAGCACGAAGATCCGTACGCCGTCCTCGATCGCTTCGGACACGTGCCGGCAGATCTCGGTGAGCCGGGCCTTGATGCCGCCGGCGCCGTCGCGCAGCGGGTACAGGCCGGAGACCCGGACCGCCTTGAAGCCGGGCAGGTCGCCGTCCTCGTCGATGGACAGGATCTTGGCCAGCTCGTCGTTGTCGATGATCGGGTACGGCAGCACGATCTGCCGGCAGGACGCCGGACCCGGGTCGAGCAGGTTGGCTTCCGGGCCGATGGTGGACTGCAGGCTGGTCACCATCTCCTCCCGGATGGCGTCCAGCGGCGGGTTGGTGACCTGGGCGAACAGCTGGTGGAAGTAGTCGAACAGCAGCCGGGGCCGGGTGGACAGCGGCGAGATCGGGGTGTCGGTGCCCATCGACCCGATCGGCTCGACGCCCTTGCGGGCCATCGGCGCGATCAGGATCTTCAGCTCCTCCTCGGTGTAGCCGAAGGTCTGCTGGCGGCGCTGCACCGAGTCGTGCGCGTAGACGATGTGGTCCCGCTCCGGCAGGTCCCGCAGGTCGATCAGGCCGGCGTGCAGCCAGTCGCCGTACGGGTGGGCGGCGGCCAGCTCGGCCTTGATCTCCTCGTCTTCGACGATGCGCCCGGCGGCGGTGTCGACCAGGAACATCCGGCCCGGCCGCAGCCGGCCCTTGGCGACCACGGTCGCCGGGTCGAGGTCGAGCACGCCGGCTTCGCTGCCCAGCACCACCAGGCCGTCGCTGGTACGCCACCAGCGGCCCGGCCGCAGCCCGTTGCGGTCCAGCACCGCGCCGACCAGCTCACCGTCGGTGAAGGCGACCGAGGCGGGGCCGTCCCACGGCTCCATCAGGCTGGCGTGGAAGCGGTAGAAGTCACGCTTCGCCGGCTCCATCCCGGGGTCGTTCTCCCAGGCCTCCGGGATCATCATCAGTACGGCGTGCGGCAGGCTGCGCCCGGCCAGGTGCAGCAGTTCGAGCACCTCGTCGAAGTTGGCCGAGTCGGACGCCTGCGGGGTGCAGACCGGGAACAGCCGGCGGATGTTGCCCGGGATGCCCGGCGTGGCGAGCAGCGCCTCGCGGGCGTTCATCCAGTTCTTGTTGCCCCGGATCGTGTTGATCTCGCCGTTGTGCGCGATGAACCGGTACGGGTGCGACAGGGGCCAGGACGGGAACGTGTTGGTGGAGAACCGGGAGTGCACCAGGGCGATCGCGCTGGCCACCCGCTCGTCGCGCAGGTCGGGGTAGAACTCGGGCAGCTGGTCGGGGGTGAGCATGCCCTTGTAGACCATGGTCCGGCCGGACAGCGACGGGAAGTAGGCGGTCACGCCGCGCTCGGCGCTCTCCCGCTCGGCCTGCTTGCGTACGCAGAACGCCACCCGGTCCAGGTCCAGCCCGGTCAACGGGGTGCCGGCCGGGCCGGCCGCCGAGTCGGTCAGTCGGTGCGCGGACAGGAAGAGCTGCGCGATCCGGGGCCGGGCGGCGTCGGCGGTCTCGCCGAGCCCGTCCGGCTGCACCGGCACGTCCCGCCAGCCGAGCACGTCGGCGCCCTCGACCAGGGCGTACTTTTCGACGATCCGGCGGACCCGGGCCTCGTCGGCCGGGTCGGCGGGCAGGAACACCAGGCCGGTGGCGTACTGCCCGGCCGGCGGCAGGTCGAAGTCGACGACGGCCCGCAGGAACGCGTCCGGGACCTGGATCATGATGCCGGCGCCGTCGCCGGTGTTCTGCTCCGCACCCCGCGCACCACGGTGGTCGAGCCGGCACAGCGCAGCCAGGCCCTTGGCCACCACGTCGTGCGAACGGCGGCCGTTGAGGTCCGCCACGAAAGAGACACCACACGCGTCGTGCTCGTGGGCGGGGTCGTAGAGACCCTGCGCCGGCGGCTGGGATGCCTGCGGCGGGCAGGGGTGCGGTCCCTGCGGGTACGGAAGAACCACCGGGCCTCCTGTCGTCACTCGCGCATGAACAGATTTCGGGACGACGTCGGCCCTGGAGAGTTTTCTGAGTCTACGTGAGGGGCCACCGGACATCACCAGTGCGAATTGATCACACGTCCATTGTATGGGACGTGTAGTCTCACAAGGTGGCCAACCAGGAGAACGCACTCCTCGATCGGCTGGACCGGTTCTGCGACGCCGTACCGCGTGCTGCCGCCCGCCCCGAAGAGCTGGGTGACTATGTACTTTTCGTGCGGAAGGAGGAGGCGGGTTGGCCGTTCTACGCCCGCCCCCGGGTAGGCGTGACCGCGCCGCCGGCCGCCGCCGACATCACCACCGTACGCGCCCGGCAGCGCGAACTGGGCCTCCCCGAGTCCTTCGAATGGATCCACGAGATCAACCCGGACCTGCTGGCGGTGGCCCGGTCAGCCGGGCTCGGCGTGCGACAGGCACCGCTGATGGTGCTCGACCCGGCCGCTCTGCCCCCGGTTGACCGGTTCGCCGACCGGCCGGTGCGGCTGCTCGACCCGGACTCACCCGACTTCGCGGCCGATCTCACCACCTGGTTCACCATCGCCCAGGCCGCGTTCGCCCCGTCCGGGGGCGCCGGCACCGGGCTGCCGACCGTCGGCGCCGACGCCCCCGAGATTGTTACAGTGACATTTCCCACTGTCGACAATGGCGGTCCCGGCGGTGTCGCGTCGGACCCGGCCGGGCAGTCCGCGCCGGCCTCCGGCGGGCTCGCCACCGCCGCCCCGACCGCCCCGCTGGTCACCGACGAACCGCTGGTCACGACAGGCCCGATGACCCCACCGGTCGCGGCCGCCGTCGACGATCCGGCGCTGCCGGACGCCCTGGTCGACCACGAACGGTCGGCGATCGCCGCCGGCAGCCACACCATCGCCCTGGCCGGGCTGCCCTCGGCTGAGCTGCCCGCCGGCGGGCAGCCGGCCGCCGTCGGATCGCTCAACCGGGTCGACGACGTCGCCGAGATCGTCGGCGTCGGCACCGTGGCACCGGCCCGCCGCCAGGGCCTGGCGTCGGCGGTCACCGCCGCGCTGGCCCGGCACGCGCTGGCCGCCGGCGTCGACCTGATCTTCCTGGCCGCCGGCGACGACGACGTGGCGATGCTCTACCACCGACTCGGCTTCCGCCGGGTGGGCACCTCCTGCATCGCCGAACCCACCGCCCACCCCGGCGGCTGACCGGCCCACTCAGCCGGGCGACCGGCCCACTCGCCGCAGGCGACGGTCAGGACGGCGGCGGCTGCCACTGCGCGGCGGTGGCGGCCACACTGCCCATCAGCCGCGGGCTGATCGTGCCGAGCGTGGCGTCCCGGGCCCGCAGCGCCAGCCGGCCCCGCGCCGACAGCACCGCCGCCATCCGCCGGGTCTGGCGCACCATCGCCACCGCCCGGGGCCGACGCAACCGGCTGTACGACTCGACCGCCGCGACCAGCGCCGGCCCCGGCACGGTGTCCCGGACCAGGGCGCACAGCGTCGCCGCATCCTCGAACGCCAGGCACGCGCCCTGCCCGAGATGGTGCGGCATGGCGTGCGCCGCGTCACCGAGCAGCACCACACCGCCCGGCCCGACCGGGAACCCGTACGCCGGGGGCAGCGGCCGCAGCTCGCGGACCTCCTGCTGGACCAGGTCGGCCGGCTCGGTGGCGGCGAGCAGCTCGCCCACCGGGGCCGGCCAGCCGGCGAACCAACGGCGCAGCAGGGTCAGCTGGGTCGCCGGCGGCTCCGGGCGGGAGGCCCCGGCGGCGGTCGCCACCCAGTAGATACCGCCCCGGCTGGAGCCACCGGCCGAGCCCCGTTCACCCAGCGACGCCGAGACGAACCGGTAGCCGGCACCGAGGATCTCGCCGCCGACCTGGCCGGCGGCCAGCTGCGGCGCCCGGTACCAGGGGATCACCGCCCGCCAGGCCGAGCACCCGGAGCTGACCACCGAACTGCCCGGGGCCAGCGCCGGACGCAGCGCGCTGTACACGCCGTCCGCCGCCACCACCAGATCGGCCTCGACGACGCCCCGGCCGATGGTCACCGCCGGCCGGTCCGCCGCCGGCCGGTCCACCGCCGGGCGCAGACCCTTGACGGTCACCCCGGTACGGATCTCCGCCTGCTCGCCGAGACCGGCGATCAACGCGTCGTGCAGATCCTCCCGGTGCACCACCACCGGGGCACGGTCCTCCGGCTGCGGCCGGGGCTGCACCAGCCACTGCCCATCAGGGCGGCGCACCCCGGTGTGCGACACCGGGGTGGCGATCGCCTCCAGCCCGGCGCCGAGGCCCAACGCCCGCAACGCGCGTACACCATTGGGCCAGAGCACCAGGGCGGTGCCGTCGGACCGGACCCGGTCCTCGCGTTCCAGCAGGGTGACCCGCCAACCGGTGCGGGCCAGGGCACCGGCGACCGCCAGACCGCCGATGCCCGCCCCCACCACGACCGCAGTACGCATCCCGCCCCCTCTCCCCCGGTCGGTCGGCGCCCGCCGACCGGCGGTCAGCTTCCGGTCTTGCCGGTGCCGGCACCGGTCTCGGCGTCGGTCCCGGCGTCGGTCCCGGCGTCGGCGACACCGTCGGCACCGGCGCCGGTGGTGGTGCTGCTGCCAGTGTCGGTCTCGGCGGTGGTCCCGGCCGGCAGCTCACCGGTGCTCTCGTACCGCCGGAACTGCTCCTCGGTGACCACCCGGTAGCCGGCGGCCAACTCGGCGGAGGGTTTCTTGCCCGAGACATCGATCTGGGACACCCCACCGGTCGGCTCGGCAGTGCCCGACCCGGTCTCGCCCGACCCGCCGTCGGTCGGCGTCGGCGCGCCGACGGGCGGCAGCGGCCGACCCTCGGCGTCCAACGGCACGAGGAACTGCTGCGGGCCGCGTACCCGGACGAGATAGACCAGCGCGGCCAGGAAGACCACCGCCGAGGTCCACACGTTCAGCCGGACACCGAGGATCTCATTGGCCTCGTCGGTACGCATCATCTCGATCCAGAACCGGCCGGCGGTGTAGCCCGCCACGTACACCGCGAACGCCCGACCGGCACCGAGCTTCCAACGGCGTTCGGCGAGCAGCACCAGTGCGGCGACACCGACGTTCCAGACCGCCTCGTACAGGAACGTCGGATGGTAGAGCCCCGGCTCCAACACCGGGTTGCCCTCCGGGTCGCGCAGCGCCTGACCGGGATTGCTGCGGTCCATCTGGTGCACCTGCAGGCCCCACGGCAACGTGGTCGGGCCGCCGTACAGCTCGTTGTTGAACCAGTTGCCGAACCGGCCGACGGCCTGGGCGAGCGGCAGGCCGGGGGCGAGCGCGTCGGCGACCACGCTGAGCGGGATGCCCAGCTGTCGGCCGGCCAGCCAGGCGCCGACAGCGCCACCGGCGACGGCGCCCCAGATACCGAGACCGCCCTGCCAGATGTAGAACGCCTCGATCGGGTTGCCGTTGGCGCCGAAGTACGCCTGCGGTGAGGAGACGACGTGATAGAGCCGGGCACCGAGAATACCGAAAGGCACCGCCCAGATGGCGATGTCCAGCACCGCCCACGGCCGGACCCCGCGCTGGCGGAGCCGGTACTCGGTGACCGCGCTGGCCACCACGATGCCGAGGACTATGCAGAGCGCGTACGCCCGGATGGGAATCGGACCAAGTTGCCAGACAGCGGTGGCCGGGCTGGGGATCGCGGCGAGTGTCACGGGTGCACACGCTACCGTCGTGACCCCCGAACCAGGGACCCCCGGTCAGCCAGCGTCAGGCGTGTCGCCGGTTCACCTGGTCACGGCGCCTACGCCAGCGGCGAGTTCGCCGCTGAGCGAACGCAGCGCGGCCAGCCCGGCGGGCAGATCGGCCGCGTCCAGCAGACACCGGATCAACGCGCTGCCGACGATCACCCCGTCGGCGAACGAACCGACCTCGGCCGCCTGTGCGCCGTTGCCCACCCCGAGGCCGACACCGACCGGCAGGTCGGTGACCCCACGCAGCCGACCGACCAGGGTCGGTGCCGCGCCGGAGGACTGCTCGCGGGCCCCGGTGACACCCATCAGCGCGGTGGCGTAGACGAAGCCCCGGCAGTGCCGCACGGTCATCGCCAGCCGGGCGTCGGTCGACGACGGCGAGACGAGGAAGGTCCGGTCCAGGCCGTACGCGTCCGAGGCGGCCAGCCACTCGTCCGCCTCGTCCGGAATCAGGTCCGGGGTGATCAGCCCGGTGCCGCCGGCCGCCGCCAGATCGCGGGCGAAGGCGTCAACGCCGTACCGCTCGATCGGGTTCCAGTAGGTCATGGTGACCACCGGCGCTCCGGTCGCGGCGACCGCCTCGATGATCCGCAGCGCGTCGGCGGTGCGGACCCCACCGGCCAGGGCGATGTCGCTGGCCCGCTGGATCACCGGGCCGTCCATCACCGGATCGGAGTAGGGCAGCTCGACCTCGATGACGTCGACCCCGGCGTCGACCATCGCCCGCATCGCGACGATGCTGTCGTCGACGCTGGGAAAACCGGCCGGCATGCAGCCGACCAGCACGGCGCGGCCTTCGGCCCGGGCCTTGTCGAACGCCACCGAGATGCTCATCGGTCCTGCCCGTCGAGTTGGTCCTGCCCGTCGAGGATGCCGAAGTACGCGCCGGCGGTGTGCACGTCCTTGTCGCCGCGGCCGGAGAGGCTGACCACGATGGTCGGCTCGCGGCCCAGCTCGGCGGTGAGCTCCGGGATGATCCGCAGCGTGCCGGCGAGCGCGTGCGCGCTCTCGATCGCCGGGATGATCCCCTCGGTGCGGCAGAGCAGCTGGAAGGCCGCCATCGCCTCGGCATCGGTGACCGGCTGGTAGCGGGCCCGGCCGGCGTCGTGCAGCCAGGCGTGCTCCGGCCCGACCGCCGGGTAGTCCAGCCCGGCCGAGATCGAGTGCGAGTCCATCGTCTGCCCGTCGGCGTCCTGCAGCAGGTAGGTTCGGGCGCCGTGCAGCACCCCGGCGGCACCGCCGGTGATGCTGGCCGCGTGCCGACCGGTGGCCACCCCGTCACCGCCGGCCTCGAAGCCGTACAGCCGGACCTGGTCGTCGCCGACGAAGGCGTGGAAGATGCCGATGGCGTTGGAGCCGCCGCCGACGCAGGCGGTGACCGCGTCCGGTAGCCCGCCGAGGCTGTCCAGGCACTGCTGACGGGCCTCGTCACCGATACCGCGCACGAAGTCGCGGACCATCGCTGGGAACGGGTGCGGCCCGGCGGCGGTGCCGATCAGATAGTGGGTGTGGTCGACGCTGGCCACCCAGTCGCGCAGCGCCTCGTTGAGCGCGTCCTTGAGGGTGCGCGACCCGGTGGTCACCGGCACCACGGTGGCACCGAGCATCCGCATCCGGGCCACGTTGAGCGCCTGCCGTTCGGTGTCCACCTCGCCCATGTAGACCACGCACTCGAGGTCCAGCAGGGCGGCGGCGGTGGCGCTGGCCACGCCGTGCTGACCGGCGCCGGTCTCGGCGATGATCCGCGGCTTGCCCATCCGCCGGGTCAGCAACGCCTGGCCGAGCACGTTGCGCACCTTGTGCGCGCCGGTGTGGTTGAGGTCCTCCCGTTTGAGCAGCACCGTCGCACCGACCTGCGCGGACAGCCGCTCGGCCCGGTAGAGCAGCGACGGGGTGCCGGCGTAGTCGCGCAGCAGCCCGTCGAAGTCGGCCCGGAAGCCGTCGTCGGCCATCGCCTGCCGGTACGCGACGTCCAGCTCGTCGAGGGCTGCGATCAGCGCCTCGGGGACGAACCGTCCGCCGTAGCGGCCGAAGTGGCCGGTGTCGTCGGGCAGCGCGGCGGGCCGCGCGCCGGTGCCGGACGCGGTGGCACCGGTGGCGTTCGGGGCGCTCATCGGACCGGCCTCGGCGTCGCCGGGTGGTTGCCGGCGTTGACCAACTCGGCGACCGCGTCCCGAGGGCTCTTCTGGGTCACCAGGCCCTCGCCGACCAGCACGGCGTCGGCACCGGCCGACGCGTACCGGATCAGGTCGTGCGGCCCGCGCACCCCCGACTCGGCGATCTTGACGACGCTGTTCGGCAGCCCCGGCGCGATCCGCTCGAACACCGACCGGTCCACCTCCAGGGTGCGCAGGTCACGGGCGTTGACCCCGATGACCTGGGCACCGGCTTCGAGGGCCCGGTCGGCCTCCTCCTCGGTGTGCACCTCGACCAGCGCGGTCATGCCCAGCGACTCGATCCGCTCCAGCAGACCGACCAGCACGTTCTGCTCCAGCGCGACCACCATCAGCAGGACCAGGTCGGCGCCGTAGGCGCGGGCCTCGTGCACCTGGTAGCTGGAGACGATGAAGTCCTTGCGCAGCACCGGCACCTCGACGGCGGCCCGCACGGCGGTGAGGTCATCCAGTGAGCCGCCGAACCACCGCTGCTCGGTCAGCACGCTGATGCAGCGGGCACCACCGGCGGCGTACTCCGAGGCCAGGTCGGCCGGGTCCGGGATGTCGGCCAGCGCTCCCTTGGACGGCGAGGCCCGCTTGACCTCGGCGATCACCCCGACCCCCGGCTTGCGCAGCGCCGCGCAGGCGTCGATCGGTGGTGGCGCGGCGGCGGCGAGCTCACGGATCCGGCTCAGCGGGACCAGCCCTTCGCGGCGTTGAACCTCGGCCCGGACGCCGGCGATGATCTCGTCGAGCACTCCGAGCGTCGGCGCCGACGGTCCGGCGCTGTCCTCCTGGTCAGCAGTCACCAACGGACTCCCCTCTCCGGGTGTCATGCGCCCGATGCTAGGTGGCGGCGCAGGTGAGCCGGAGTCGGGGGTATGGCGCGCCTCACCATCTGGGCTGGGGCATAATGCCCAACTTTTGTGAGAAGGGCGTCACCCACCGTGCCAACGGCCACCCGCGGGCCGGGCCACCCGGGCAGCACCGGACCCCATCGACGCTGATCATATCGTGTCGGCCGCGCCGGCTCCGCTGTGGTGCGGATCAACACCGGCGGTACGGGTGCCACCCGCCCCGTTGGGCGATAGTTGACCTGCGGGTCACCGCCGTGAAACAGCCCCCGGTCAGCATGGGGTTCGGGCAGACTGGTCGGCGGTAGCCGCCGGCCGCGCAACCACCTGGGGGACGCAATGAGCAGCACGCCACGGGACGCCAACGTCGACCTGATCGCCATCCCCCGGGCCGTGGTCTCGCTGGCCGCCGAGGTCGTGCACACCATGGAACGCGCCGTGATCGGCGATCACCGGGTACGTACCGCCAAGGGCAATGCCTGGGAGGCGATCTGCGCTGACCGGGCCCGTGCCCACCAGCGGGACGAGATCCGCCGGCTGGTGGCCACGCTCACCGCCGCCCGGTCCGTCGAGGTACCCGACACGGCTGATGAAGCAACCGCGACCGCCGCCGCTGAAGCCTCCACCACCGCTGAAGCCGCCGCCACAGCCGTCACCGGTCGGCGCCCGGGTCGTCCGCGGTCGGGTCCTCGCCCCGGTCCAAAGCGTTCCACGCGTCCAGCGTCGACCGGCTAGACCGGTCGCCGCCGGACCCGTCACCACCGGGCCGGCTCCGCTCGTACCGGGCGCCCATCGCCGGCCAGTGTCGGGAACGCAGCGCGGTGACCAGCCCGCCGGCGACGAGCAGCACCGCACCGATCACCGTCAACGCCGGCCACTGCGGGGCCGACACGGTGCTGTCCGTCGTCGGACCGGCCGGACCGGCGCCAGCGAGCAGCACCGTCAGCCCGCCGGCCGCCAGCGCCACGCCGAGGGCCGCGAGCAGCGCGCCGACCAGCCGCCGGGCCAGCCCTCGGGTAGCCAGCACCGCGCCGGTGCCGGCCAGTCCGACCAGGGCGACGGCCGGCAGCCACGGCAGCACGTCGGCACCGGCGCGGGCCACCTCGACGGCCGGCAGCGGCGCCGGACGCCCGGTCACCTCGACCGCCCAGTCCCGCCCGGCGGCGTACAGCACCAGGCCGGCTCCGGCCAGGCAGGTGACGGCGGCGCCGGCCAGCGCCCGCCCCGGCGCGGCCGACCGGCCCGGACCGGTCACCGGGCCGGACGCAGCGTCTCGGCGGCGGCGATCGCGACCAGCACCGCCGCCGCCTTGCTCTGCGTCTCCCGTTCCTCGGCGGCCGGATCCGAGTCCGCCACGATCCCCGCGCCGGCCTGCACGTAGGCCCGGCCCCGGCGGATCAGCGCGGTCCGGATCGCGATCGCCATGTCCAGGTCACCGCCGAACCCGAAGTAGCCGACGGTGCCGCCGTACAGACCACGGCGGGTCGGCTCCAGCTCCTCGATGATCTCCATCGCCCGGACCTTCGGCGCGCCCGACAGGGTGCCGGCCGGGAAGGTGGCCGCCAGCGCGTCGAACGCGGTCCGGTCCTCGCGCAGCTCGCCCACCACCGTCGACACGATGTGCATCACGTGGCTGTACCGCTCGACGGTGGCGAACTCGGGCACCTCGACGGTGCCCGGCCGGCAGACCCGGCCGAGGTCGTTGCGGCCCAGGTCGACCAGCATCACATGCTCGGCCCGTTCCTTCGGGTCGTTGAGCAGCTCGGTGGCGAGGGCGGCGTCGGCCTGCGGGGTGGCCCCCCGCCGCCGGGTGCCGGCGATCGGGTGCAGCATCGCCCGCCGGGTGCCGCCGGCGGTGACGGTGACCTTGAGGTGCGCCTCCGGTGACGAACCCACCACGTCGAAGTCGTCGAACCGCAGCAGGTACATGTACGGGCTGGGGTTGGTCGCCCGCAGCACCCGGTAGACGTCCAGCGGGTCGGCGGTGGTGTCCCGCTCGAACCGCTGGGCCAGCACGATCTGGAAACACTCACCGGCCCGGATCGCCTCCTTGGCCTCCTCGACCGCCTTGGGGTACGCGCCCGCTGCGGTCCGGCTACGGGCCGCCGGCCCGGGCGCGGCAGGCGCATCCATCGTCGACACCATCGGTGGGTTGGGCCGGGACAGGGCGGTCGTCATCGCGTCGAGCCGGCCGATCGCGTGGTGGTAGGCGGCCGCCGCGGTGACCGGGTCGGCCGCCGCCGGTAGGACCGCGTTGGCGACCAGGATCGCCGTACCGTCGAAGTGGTCGAGCACCACCAGGTCGGTGGCGAGCAACAACCCGAACTCGGGTAGCCCGAGATCGTCCTCGGTGTGCTCGGGGATCCGCTCCAACCGGCGGACGAAGTCGTAGCTGAGGTAGCCGACCAGGCCGCTGGTCAGCGGAGGCAGGCCGCCTCCGACGGGGTCGGAGTCCGGGGCCGGCCCGGTCAACGCGGCGACGGTCGCCCGCAGCACCTCGACCGGGTCGCCTCCGGTGGGCACCCCGTCGGGCGGGTCACCGAGCCAGCGCGCACCGCCACCGGACTCGGTCAGCGTCGCCGCGCTGCGTACCCCGATGAACGAGTAGCGCGACCAGGCGGTGCCGGCCGACCCGGCGCCCTGTTCGGCGGACTCCAGCAGGAAGGTGCCGGGTCCGCCGGCGAGCTTGCGGTACACCCCGACCGGGGTCTCGCCGTCGGCCAGCAGCCGCCGGGTCACCGGCACCACCCGACGCTGCCGGGCCAGGGTCTGAAAGGTCGGCTCGTCCGGGCTGACCGTACCGGTGATCATTGAAACTCCTCGGAGTCGGCGATGGTGCCGGTCACCGGCAGCTCGTCGAAGAAGCAGTTACCGGCCCCGGTGTGGCAGGCGGCACCGACCTGCTCGACCGTAACCAGTACCGCGTCGCCGTCGCAGTCCAGCCGCACCGACCGCACGTACTGGTGATGCCCGGAGGTGGCGCCCTTGACCCAGTATTCCTGCCGGCTGCGCGACCAGTAGGTGGCCCGGCCGGTGGTGAGGGTACGGTGCAGCGCCTCGTCGTCCATCCACGCCATCATCAGCACCTCGCCGCTGCCGTGCCGCTGCACGACGGCGGCGACCAGGCCGTCGGCGGTGCGGCGCAGCCGGGCGGCGATCGCCGGGTCGAGGGCGGACGCACGCGCGGGGTCGCCGTCGGCGCGCCGCCCCCGGGTGGTCGCGGGGTCGGCGGGCGGTTCATCTGGTACGGGCACAGTGACCGATTGTTCCGTACGGCCGAACTGGGATGCGGCGGCCTCCGGCGTTCTCAGCGTCCGGCGGTGTGACCGCACCCGCAGGGTCCGCCGGGAAGCTCCCCGCGTCTGCTCACAGACACTTCGACACGGCGAACTGGAGGGCCTGAACCTGCGCCTTCTCCGCATCGGTCGACCGGGTCTGGTGGTAGGTGCCGAGTGCTTCGAGGATGCGGTACTTGGTGTCGGAGTCGGTCAGCCGGTGCCGGTTCGCGTCGACGAACGCCTCCACACCGGCGAACTCGCCGTCCGTCGTGCGCGCACCGGTGAACTCCCCGGCCTTCGCCTGGTCGAGCGCTTCCAGCAGATCTACCAGGAAGTCCCGGTTCTGGACCTCGCCCGCCGTCCCGTCGGTGACGTGCGCGGTCTCGGCGTCCACCAGCTCGGCCAGCACCGCGGTGTCTTCGCCACGCTCATGCAACTGCCCGACCGTCTCCAGCAGGATGTTCGGTCTGTCCATCGCCGGTGTGGCGACGTATCCGTGCACCGTATCCGGCAGGCCGAGACGCCGCAGCCGGACATCGGGCCGCAGCAGCCGCACCGCGGGCACGTTCGGCACCCGCTCGCCCATCCCGGTGACCCGATCCAGGAAGTCGTCGGACGTGACGAGCTCCGGCCGGTCGTTCATCAGTTCCCGCTGCCGCTGCGGATTCTCCTCGAGCAAGACCTCGAGAACCGGCTCCGGCGCCTTGTCCACCACGGTCGGCCGCGCCTGCGCGACCGCGGAGTGGTGTGCCCGCGCATCGATCCCGACGTACGTCGCTCCCGGCTGCCCGGTGCGACCCCGAGAGCCCGGCCGACGGAGCCGGAAGCCACCACCCGAATCCGCCCCGCCCCCGGAGGCCGCATGCCACGCCGCCGCGCCGTATCTGTCCAACATCTGGGCGGTGTCCGGGTCGATCGCACCACGGGTCGCCACCACCGGCAGTACCCCTGCCTGGGCAAACAGCTCCAACGTGTGATTCAGCCCCCGGACGTCCGCCTCCGTGGCCCTGCCGCCATGTTCGGTCACCGGCAAATGCAGGGCCGGGACGTCCGGCGTCGCCGCCAGCGCCTGCGCCAGACCGGCATCGATCAGCTCCGCGACGTCCCGTCCGAGCGAGCCGACCCGCGCCGGATCCGCGCCGGCCGGGGAGTAGAAATTCGGTACGGCTGGGTCCGGCCGGTGCAGCCCGGCCGCGAAGACCTCGTACGCTCCGGGACGCACCGACGCGTCGAACGCGGGCGCCCCGCCGGTGAGGAAGTCGGTGAGCGACACGGCGGCCGGTTCGGCGGGAGCCCGCTCACTCATCGGCCGCGCGAGCGGATCGTCGTGCGGCGGAGGCGGTGGCATCTCGGCGTCGGTCAGGTGACCGTCGTGGATACCGAGGTGCTCGGCGAGGGGACGGCCCTGCCGGTTGGCCAGGCTCTGGGCGAGCGAGTCGACGTCCCGGTGACCGTTGAAGCTCCGGCTCATGTCCGGGAAGATCACCGGATCGAAACCCGCGTCGATCATCAGACGATGCAGCAACAGGTCGACGTTCACCCGGGCATTGCCGTCTGTGTGGAAATGGCCGATGTGCAGGGCGACGACCGTCTCGCTGATGGCGCGCAGCCTCTCGAACGGTTCCGTCGCCGCCGCCATCGCGGCGTAGTGCCGGTCCAGGATCCGGTCGACCAGGACCGGTGCCTCGTCGGCCGAGTAGTTGGACGCGAACACCGGCTCCTGACGCGTGTCCAGCAGGACGATCGGATTCGCCGCCTCGTCGGTGGACACCAGCGGCCGTCCGTCGATCCGCAACTCCCGTACGGAGGCGGCGAGCGGTCCGTACACCGGCGAGAGGATCGGGCTCGGCACGCCGTCCGGGCCGGGCTGGCCGGTCCACTCCGAACCGCCCGGCAGGTGCCGCACCACCGCCGTGTGCATCTCGTGGTATCTCACCGAATCGATCCGGCCGAGCGGCGCCCCCAGCCGCCCTCGGAGCTCCTGCAACGCCGCGGCGGCCGGCACATCATCCAATGTGACGGCAGGGTCAAGCCGATCGATGATCTGATCGAGTAGCAGCCAGTGATCACCGAACGCCTGCTGCGTCGCGGCGAAACCGAGATCACCTAGCTGGCGGTCCACTTCAACACGATCCGTAGCCGAAACCAGCGTGTCCCAATGCGGCCGCGTACCGGTCCGATCCAGCACATCAGCCAGCACAGGTCCGGCCCGATCCAGCGAGGCTCGCAAGTCGTCATACCGCGAGGTGAGCTCACCAACCGAACCAGGCAGCGACGGCCGGAATCCAGCCGAAGCATTCACCTTCACCGGGTAGGTCGACGGACCAGCATTCGAACCATAATAGCCGCCGCCGAATTCACCCTGCTGGTACGGGTACTCCTGATCGTCGTAGTCCTCGTAGTCCTCGTACTGGAATTCACCTTCGGCCACGTCGGTCCGACCGAGACCGGAGGGAGGATGGTCCTGCGCCCAGCCCTCCGACGACTCATGGAAGAGGTCGGGATTGGGTTGCCATTCGCTGGCAGCGGTCGCACTCATGCCATACGCAGACAACTCCATCCGATCTGCAGCGGAATCGTTGTTCCGGGCGTACTCGAGGCTGCCGTAGTCGACATCTGAGACATCCTCTGGAGCAACCGCCTGCCGCTCCGGAGGATTTTCGTCCAGCTCCCGCATCCGATCCCAGTCGATGTACCGCTCAGCGACCTGCGTCCAGTCGTAACCGTCGGCGAAGTACGCATCGATTTGCCCATAGCGATGCACAGCCGGGACGGTTAGATCCTCTGCGGTCGTAATCGTGGTCTGACGCGTCCAGGGATCGTAGATCACCGACTCAGGCTGGAGGGTCGGACCGACATGAACTCCATAATGATCGAATGTGCTCGCGCCATGCTCGGATACTCCGTAGTCGATCAGCGAGAGCTGGTCACCCGAGCCGGCGCGCCCGGCAGGAGACAGCAACTGATTCAACCGGACCCTCGCATCAGCCGCAAGAGTTCCACAGGCCCACTCTTCATAATGGCGCGCCAGAAGAGCCTGTCGGGCGTCGTCAATCTTGAGCTTTTGTCCATCGCTATAGCGCTTGCCGGTTACCGGATCCGGATCATTAAGCGAAGCGCATACGTCTTCGTCGTCGATCCGGCTTTCATAACGGAAAGTAGCCCGACGATTCTGAGTCTCGTACCTGTCGCGAGTATTCTGTGCGACAAAACCGCTCTGCTCACTCGCCACAATGCGAACAATATTGGTGCGCGCCCGCCGAAGCTTCGCCTCGGCATCCGGAAGCCGCTTCACGAAGCGCCTCATATCGGGAAGGTGCCTGTTGATGCGATCGCGATCCGTGCGATCACGATCCCTATCCCCCGCGATCCTCTTCGGATTCTTCCGCGCATGATCCGCCAGAGTTCTGAACTGCCTACCCAACTCGCGATAGATCGGCAGATAGTCCCGATAATTAGAGTTGAAGAACTCCTTCTGCTGGTCCGTCTCCAGATTGGCGTAACCCAAACGCCCCGAAGCAAGGATCCAGTAAGCATCGACAGCCCTCTGGAACGAATCTATCTTCCCCTGGCTGTCACCACTCCGTTGACGACGAGAAGTCGAATCATCAAAAACTCGGGTCGCGGTCTCCATGATATTTGACAAGAACTGGAGAAGTTCCTGACGACCTGCAAGAAGTTCTCCCTGCCTCCTCCTCAAATCGTGCACAGAAACGGCATGCTCGCCGGTCGCCCAGTCCAGGGTAGCCACATTCACCGACTGATTGACATCAGCGTCCCGCACCGGCACGAAGTAGGCAGGCGGTAAGGTGTCCTCGATCGGCGGCAACGGGTGAGCGGCGATCTTGTCGAGGCCCGCCAGCCGGTTATGAACACTCTCGTAGGCACCGAAGACCTGTTCCGGATGAGCACTCCTGTCGAAAGTAGACCCATCGTAGGAAAGCAACGACGTCATGAAGCTGTTCCACCCGGCCATCGCGTCCGCATACGCCGACTCACTCGCATGCGGCGCCAGTGCGTCGCGTACCCGGGCACCGTACTCCACCGCGACGGCCCGCAACCCAGCCAGCAGGCCCGCCACGATCTCGCTGTCGACACCCGCCCGCAACACCATCGCCGGCCTCGGAGGCCGCGCCGGCTCCGCCACGGACGGCAGAGGTGCGTGCCGGATGGCTGCGAACCGGCGGGGGAACGGCGCCGCGCCGATCTTACCGGCCGTTTCCTGCAGCACGGCCGGGCCCTTGGGACCGCTAATTGCCAGTGCCGTGTATGTGTCGACGCCGTCGCCCGAGATGACCTGCACGATGGTCCGGCTACCGACCGGCAACGAATTGAGATGGCCCAGCAGCTCCGGATAACCGCCTGCGGTCCGCGTCGGCGCCGCCGGCGCCGGGATGGCGGACACCACCGAGTGCCGTTCGTTCACCAACCCCGCAGGAAGACCGAGGCGCACCATCTCGCCCTGAACACGCAACTGACCCGGGAACTGTCCCTCGAATGGCAGCACCGAGGGATCCCGCACACCAGGATCGCGGTCCAGGAGGTGCACCTCTGGCACGATCCGCACCCCGGTAGCCCGGTCAACCGGGACGATGCGATGGCGATCGTCGATCGGCAACACCCGATCGTCCGAGGGGTCCAGCAGGTCCGTCCGGCCCGGCAGATCCAGGTCAAGATGGTGCTTTCCGGTCCGCTCCTCGGCGGCGGCCCGCGTAATGACCCGCACCTCGTCATCGCTCGGGCTGTCGACCCACCGATCGAGCGTGGCCAGGTTACTCAACAGCGTGTCGGTGAGGCTGAGGGAACCCAGTGCATCATGATCAAAGTACACCCGGACGATCCCCGGAATACGCGGCGCGTCACGCACCCACCCCGGAACCTCAGCATTCGGATCCGGCGAAACGAACGCGCCGCTTTCGACCACGGAGGGGTAGCACGACATCAAAACACTCCTACGAATCGGCCTACTGGGCGCAGTTTGAGATGCGGTCCCTGAGCCTGTTGACGTCTTGTTCGGCCGGCCGGAACGGTTTCGCCATGTGCTTGATCATGTAGTACCAGGCCACGCGGTCCTCGCCGGTCAGGCAGTCGATCGCATCGAGGAGCTGCTCCGCCCCGGTGTGGCCGGCCTGGTCGGGAAAGAGAATGCCCAGGAAGTTCTCGGCGATGACCGCATGCGCCCGCAGCTGCTCCGGCTGCCCCGGGGTCCGCGCCGCCCGTTCGCCGTCCAGCTCGCCCTTCGCCCTGATCACCGACAGCCCGTCCGGCCCGGTGATGCCGGTGGCCGCACTGAGCATGGCCTGCATCATCTCGCGGAGCCAGAGCAGACCGGTCAGGTACTCGCCCACCGGGCTGGACAGGTTCAGCGGGCGGTCGGTGAGGTAGCCGAACAACAGGTTCTCGTCCGCGCGCTGAGTGTGTGGCTCGATCTCGTCGAGGAGCCATGGTTTGCGGGGCTCGATCGACGGCTTCGAGTCGTCGCCGGCGTTCACCGCGGTCTTCAGCACCGTCGCGAACGCGGGGGTGCTGACGTCCGGCACGAAGAACGTGCTGTCCCGGATGAGACCGTCGCCGAGCCGGTCCCTGCCCGAGCTGATTTCGGTGTACTGCCGGACCAGCCGGACCACCTCGGCCGCGGCGTCGGGGGTGCGCAACCGGTCGATGCGGTCGCGGAAGAACGCCTCGGCGTCCCTCCAGGTGGCGGACGCCAGCAGGGCCCGGACCTCGGGCATCGTGGTGTCGGGCAGGGGATCCGCCAGCGTTGTCGCGCGCCGCAGTGCGTCCGAGGGGTCGCTGTACCGTTCCGTCTGTCCGTCCGGCCCGGTGGCGACCCACAGCCTCTTCCAGCCCTCGTCCATCGGATGCACCGACGCCCGTTGGTGTCGCTGGGTGGTCAGCCAGGTCAGTTGGTCGTTCGCCTCGGTGGCCACCACGACCCGGATGCCACGGTTGTTCTCCAACGTCGTGTGCAGCGCGTCCGCGATAGCGGGTTCAAGAGTGGACAGCCCGTCGCGGGGCTGCCCGCGCCGGACGTTCAGCGGGACGTTCAGCTGGTCCGACGAATCGGCGACCTGGCGGATCTCCTGCTGCTTCGGGCCGACGAAGTCGTCGTCCCACGGCCCGATGAGGATCGAGTTGCCCGACGCCCGGCTGCGGACCGACAGGTGCAGGGTGCTCCGGACAGGCTCGGAGACGACCGCCGGTGGCTCGGGAGGCGCGACTGCGGCCCCGTCCGGTCCGAGCAGAAGTACGGTGGTCTGCGGCTGCTCCAGCAACCTGGTCCGCAGGTCCGCCGAGCCGTCCCGGTCGACCTTCGGCGTGCCCTCGACCCCCCAACGCACGGCGCCGTCGCGGTCCCGGTACAGCCACCGAACCTGCGGCTCGGTGGCGCCGGGCGGCCAGCCGTGCACCAGGGCGGCCACGGCTCGCCCGCTCGCCAGCTCGTTCACCACCGTCGACGGAGCCAGCCCGGTGAGCTGGCCGTCGACAACCCGCCGGACGTCGGCCAGCGACACCCGCCCCGGTGACCCGAGAAGGGTGGGCAGGTCGAGACCTGGCCGGTCGCCGAAGAGCGCGTGCGGCACGCCGAGCAACGCGGAGTGGTCGGCGGTCGGATCTGGTCCGTCGGTCAGGCCGGGCGGCGCCTGCTCAAGGTAGCGGGCCAGCTTGTCCGGGCCGGCCGGCGCCGAGTCGGCCGCCAGCGTCCGCAACGCCTGCCGCTGCTCGATCGTCGAGACCGGAGCGAGGCGGCGCAGGGAGTCGTCGACCTGTACGACATCGCCGGCGGCGGCATCCGGCACGGCCATCGTCGGCGGCAGGTTGATGTCCGCACCGAGGGAGTTCCGCGCCGCGTCGAGCTCCGCGAAGTCGTCCACCAGGGTGGACCGCTGCGGGTCGAAGACCGTCACCGTGGGATGCAGGTCTTTGTCCAGCTCGCGACGCAGAAAGTCCCGTACGTCCGGACTCTGCACGTCGGTGGCGGACACGAAGAGGACCGTCGTGCGCGGCGGCGCCGTGCTGCCGCCGAAGAGGTCGAGCAACTTGCGACCGACGGCGTCCGGGGCTGACCCGGGCAGGAACAACGCCTTGCCCGCATCGATCACGAAGTCCGCGCAGTTGCCCTTCCCGGCCACGTCAGCTTCTCCTCACGATGGATACGACGGACCACAGTGTCCTCCGTGCCCGGGGGACAACCCCACGTCCCTCTTCGGCGCACAGCGCTCCTTTCCCGGGATCCGTGAACCGGCACGGTCCCGAACCCGTTCCAGGGCCGGTACCCGCGCGGGTGGGAGGGCGTATGGAGGAACCGTGTATCAGGTAGCGATCGTCGCGGACCAGCCGATCTCCCGGGCCGGTGTGGAGAAGCTCGCCACCGACGTCGCGGGGACGCGGGTCGCGGCAGCCGTCGCCTCGGTGGCGGAGCTGCACCCCCTCGCCGGGGCGTACGACGCGATCGTGCTCGATCTACCACGCTTCACAGTGGCCGCAATGGACACGGTGGCGAAGGTGTCGGCGATCGGGCCGCCCCTGGTGTTCTCCGTGTGGGACGGCTCGCCGTCGCTACTGGCCACCATCCGGGCCGGCGCGCGGGGCTGTATCAGCCGTTCCGCCGAGCAGCACGACGCCCGGGACGCCATCCGGGTCATCGTGCAGGGCGGCTTCTACGTGTGCCCGCACCTGGTCGACCGGTTCCAGTCGGAGGTCTGCGGCCGGGTCGATGAGAAGCCCGGCGGGCTCGCCCCTCGCGAGGTCGAGACCTTGCGGTGGATCGCCTCGGGTTTCACCCACGCGCAGGTAGCCACCCGGATGGGGCTCTCCCGGGCGACCATCAACACGTACGCGAAGAGGATCCGCGCGAAACTCAACGTGAGCAACAAGGCCGAACTGACCAGGATGGCCATTGAGATGGGCCATCTCTCCGAAGCGCGCCGGAGCAGCCCGGCGGCGTGATGAACCGCGAAGGCGTCTGCTCCGTCCTCAGAGCATGGAATTCGGGGTTTACAGCATCGGGGACCGCACGCCTGACCCGCTGACCGGACAGGCGCCGAGCGAGCACGAACGGCTCACCTCGATGGTGGCGATCGCCCGGCACGCCGAAGAGGCAGGCTTCGAGGTGTTCGCGGCCGGCGAGCACCACCAGCCGCCCTACGTATCCTCGGCCCCCGCGATGCTGCTCGCGCACATCGCCGCAGTCACCGAGACCTTGACCTTGAGCACGGCAACCACGTTGATCACCACCAACGATCCGGTACGCGTCGCCGAGGAGTACGCGCTGTTGCAGCACCTGTCGGGCGGACGGGCCGACCTCATGCTCGGCAAGGGCAATGTGGGGCGGGCGTTCGGCTGGTTCGGTCGCGACTCCGCCGACGGCACCGCCCTGGCAGCGGAGAACTACGCTCTGCTGCGCCGGCTGTGGCGGGAGGAGTCGGTGGACTTCGACGGCAAGTTCCGTACGCCGTTGGCGTCCTTCACCTCGGTTCCGCGACCGCTGAACGGCCGGCCGCCGCTGGTCTGGCACGCGGCGGTGACCAGCAAGGAGGCCGCGGAGCTGGCCGCCGAACACGGTGACGCCCTTTTCGCGAACCACATCTTCTGGCCGCCCGAGCACACCCGCCGGATGGTGGCGCACTACCGGGAACGGTATACGGCGGCCGGGCACGGCCCCGCCGAGCAGGCGACGGTCGGGCTGGGCGGACAGGTGTTCGTCCGTCCCCGCTCACAGGACGCGATCCGCGAGTTCCGCCCCTACTTCGACCGGGCTCCCCTGTACGGCCGGGGACCCTCGCTGGAGGAGTACTGCAGCAGCACACCGTTGACGGTCGGCAGCCCTCAGCAGGTGATCGACCGGGTCCTCGGCTTCGGCGAGTACGCCGGCCCGTACCAGCGGCAGCTGTTCCTCATCGACCACGCCGGGCTCCCTCTCGGCACCGTGCTGGACCAGCTCGACCTGCTGGGCACCGAGGTGCTGCCCGTCCTGCGCCGCGAGAGCGCCCCTATTGGCACCGCATGACGGCTGCGGCGATCTCCGCGGCTGTCGCCTTCTCCGCGTCCGTCCGCCGGGTCGCCTGGTAGGCGCCGATCGCATCGAGGAAGGCGAGTTTGACGTCCGGTTCCAGGGGTTCGGGGGTGAAATCCCTCGTGCGGGCCTCGACAGAGTTCGGGTCGGTCGTGTCCGCCGCCTCGGCCGCTACCGGGGCGGCAGCGGTGAGCTGCCCGGTGCTTGCCTCCCACGGGGTGACGCCGTACTCCGCGAGCGCCCGGGCCGCTGCGGCGTCGAGCTCATCCGTCATCAGGACGGCCGGCAGCACACCGGTCTGGGCGGACAGCTCCAGCAGGTGGTTCAGCTCGCCGACCTCCTCGGCGTCCAGACTGCCGCCCAGCAGCAGGACCGGGACGTCGGGTGCCTGCGCCAACTGCTCCCGCCAGCCGGCGTCGAGAAGTCGCCGCGCCTCGTCCCGGAGCGAGGCTGAGCGTGCCGAGTCGACGCGGGTGGCGAAGTAGTACAGGTTGGGCACGTTCTCGTCCGGCCGACCGAGCCGCGCCGTGAAGGCCAGCAACTCCACGCCTTCGCCTAAGGTGACCGACGGCACCGGCGGGACCTGCTCCTCGTCGGCGTGGGAGCCGAGATCGCCCGGGTCCCCCGCTTCATCCCGCAGCCGCGTCGCCGGCTGCCCAGACGGCGGCTCGGCATGGTCCGGAGTCTCGGTACGCGTGTGCGGCATGACGTCGCGGAACTCGGCCGGGCGCGGCGCAGGCGACCGGGTGAGGTCGGCCGGGGCACGCGCGAGCGGGTCCTTCGCCGGCTGGAGGCTCGCCCGCGCGGCGTCGCTCTGGGTAGTGCGGGCGGTGCCACCGTCCTGCGCCGAGACCGTCTCCGGCAACACCGTCTCCGGCGACGGGGCAGCCGCACCTTGGGCCTCGGTCGTCCCGGGCCGGACGCCGTCCCCGGCACGGCTCCCCTCGCCGCCCCGGGTGCCCTCGCCAACCCGGGTGCCCTCGCCAACCCGGGTGCCCTCCCCTGCACGGGTCTGGGTCTCCGACTGGCGGGCGCTGCCGGTCTCGCCGCGCTGAGACGGCTCAGTCCGCCCGGCGGTGTCGCCGGAACGCGTACCACCCTCGGCTGTCTGCGCAGCCACGGCACCGCCGCCCAGGACACCGGTGACCGGACCGGTCCGTCCGGATCCGCCGGCGCCGTTCTGATCCGCCGCCTGCCCACCGTTCTGGTCAGCGATCTCGCCGGCGGCCGGAGCGCCGTTCATCTCCCCGTCGACGACCGACGCTTCGGGCTGCCCGTTGGCGGTACGGAAGGCGTCCGTACCGGCCGGACCACCGCCGATCTGGCTGTTGACAGAACCGACGGAACCGATGGAGCTGTCCTCGCCGTCGACCCGGCCGCCGGCGTCGACCGGTGAGACCAGGTCACCGAGCGAACTGGTGACCGGTACCCCGCCGGCCCGATCGTCGCCGCCCGAAGCCGGCGTGTCCGCCGCCCCACGGCCAGCGCCCACCCCGTCGACAGCCCCGACGCTCCCCTGCCCGGCGAACCCTTGCTGCTGGGCCTGGAGTCTGCCGCCAAACCCGACCAGACCAGGCACTCCGCTACTCGGCAGGATGTTGGCCGCTGCGTAGTCGAGGAGCCGGTCGTCCTCGTCGTCGGTTGCCCAGTCCTGGGAGTCGTCGTCAGACCAGATGCTCGATCCGTCGTCGCCGAGCAACCGTTGCTCGGTGACGTCCCCGATCCAGGTGGTGTCCTCGTCATCGCCGACGACGCCGTCATCGCCAATGACGCTGTCGTCGTCGGCGACCACCGTCGCGTCGTCACTGACCACGCTGCCGTCGTCGCCGATCACCGTCGCGTCGTCGCTGACCACGCTGCCGTCGTCGGCGATCACACCGTCGTCGTCGGACAGCGGCCGGAAGGCGCGGTCCCATCCGGTGACCGACGGCAGGTTCACCGACTCCTTGAGCTCGGTGGGGGTCGCCGCGTTCGACTCGTGCATACCGCTCACGAAGGCACTGGTGGCGGTCCCCCACCGCACCTCGATCGGCGCACCGACCGCGGCCTGCCCAGCCAACTCGGCGGGAATCGCGACCGCCCCCTGGGCACCGCCCTTGGTGGCGATCGCCCCAGCGCGGAACGTCCAGTGGTTCTTGATGAACACGGTGCCGTCGGGCAGCGCCCGATCGACCCTCGCCCATCTCCCCGCGCCCCACCGGACCAGCGACTGGGCACCGAAGTTGGTCACACCGGCCGCACCGGCCTGAATGATCGTCTGAATGGTCGCGTCGCGGATCGCATCCCAGTTGATGCCCTCGCGGTAGTCCCGGTGCTCCTGGATCGCCTGGATCAGCAGCATCAGCAGCGGCTCCTGCGCCAGCTCCTGCGCCACCTCGACGAAGATCTGACGGAGGATCGCGGTGACGATCGCCCGCGTCCCGGCGATGGCCGCCGGGATGGCGAGCGCCCCCCACAGCGAGGCGATCAGCCACGCCAACTGTATCGCCAGCAGCGCCAACTGAATGACGACCATCGCCTTGGCCTCACCAAGGTCGGCCGCGCCGTTCTTCAGGTCCTTACGCATCTCCTCGACCGTGTCACGCAGACTGTCGATGTTCTCAATGACATTCCCGAGTGACTCGTCGACCCCGTCCGCGAAGCTACCGGACAGCACATCCGGAACTGCGGACCGCTGCTGCACGACCTTTTCGCGGGCCGTGTCCAATGCATTACGCAGAGATTCCCACTCGGCGGAGTGGGCCCGCAAACCGCCTTCACTCCCGACCGGCCACCGCTGACCGACGAGGAACTCCAAAATGCCATTCAGCCAGGACGGAATCTGGACATCCACGATGGGTCACTTCCCACTTCCGGCACCACCGCCCCGGGATCTCGGTCCCCGCCGCCGACGCGTCCTGGTGCCGGCGGACCACGCGGAGACCCCCGCGTTCACCTTGGCCATCGAGTCAGCGTACGCGAGCCCGGACGGCGTGATGAGACTCCTCCGCTCGTCCGCGCTGCTGGCTTCGCCAGGCCCCGATCTGTCCGTTCCGGCGGGTGTTCCTCCTCGCCACCAGCAGAACCTTCCACGGTCGCCGGATGGGAACGGACGGGCCACCTTCACCGACGCCGATGTCAGGGGTTTCCCCCCGCTAGATGATCGATTCCAAGGGATACGGGGTAGCAAGCGGACGCGAGGGCATCCATGATCAACGTTGCCTAGGCAGCGAAACCATGGAGGCCACGTGCACGTCGATCTGGACACCCTCGCGACCGCACTGTACGTCAGGATCGACGACGAACTGAAGGCGTCCCCGCACCTCAACCGGTGGCGTCCAGCGGTCGGCATCACCGCCCGGATCACCGACGCCGAACTCATCACGGTGTCAGTGATGCAGGCACTACTCGGCTACCACAACGAGACCCGCTGGATCCGCTACGCCCGCAAATCCATCATCCACCTGTTCCCCCACCTGCCCAAACAGCCCGGCTACAACAAACGGCTGCGAGCGCTGACCACCCAACTGGCCCACTTCATCACGGTGCTCGCCACCGACACCGACCCGTGGCGGCACCCGATCCGGATCGCCGACTCCACACCCGTGCCCTGCGGCACATCCCGCGAGACGGTGCAGCGTTCCGACCTGGCCGGCTGGGCCGGCTACGGCTACTGCGCCTCCCACTCCCGGCTGTTCTGGGGACTACGCCTGCACCTGGTCACCACGGTCCACGGACTGCCGGTCGCGTTCGCCCTCACCAACGCCAAGACCGACGAACGTGAAGTCCTCATCGACCTGGTCACCCTGCAACCCGGCATGTTCCACCACCCCGACGGGGTGATCCTGGTCGTGGACAAGGGCTACCGCGACCGCGACACCGAAATCTGGCTCAACGACAACGATGTCACCGTCGTACGCCCCGCGTACCGCACCGAACCCGCACGACCCGGCCGGGGCCTGCTCCGCGCCGTCCGGCAGACCATCGAATCAGTCAACCAGACCTTCAAAAGCCAACTCGACCTCGAACAGCACGGCGGCCGGACCATCACCGGCGTCGCCGTCCGGGTCCTGCAACGCGTCCTCGCCCTGACCGCCGCGATCTGGCACAACTGGCACACCGGCCAACCGACCCTGCGCTCCCTGACCGCATTCGACCACTGACCCCTTGGAATCGATCATCTAGTCCCACTAGCCGCGTATGTGGACACAGCAGCGCCATCAACTGTTCGTCCGTGGCCGCGCCTACCGACCCGTCTTGCCTTCTCCTGCTAAACAGTGGTCTCGGCCGTCAACTGGCGCATCCCCCTTGATCTGCAGCTCCGCCGTTGGTTGTACAACACCTGACATCCCCGTCGGCCGGAAACGACAGTTCGGGGGCTGTGCCGGTACGGCATCCGGAGTACCTTGGCTGTGCGCCGCCACGGTCCAGGTCCGCGGGCACATCCACTGCTCGGCGGATCCCGGCCCCGGTGCCCGTTGATCGCACCCTCCGCTCGGGTCCCGCACCTGGGCCGGTGAGGTGTGTCGCCGGGCCTGTCGACCGTGGCCGGCGCAGCGAGTCGGCGCACCACCCCAGCACCACGCCCGTGCGGACGGCTCCGGTCACACCGGGACCGGGTCGCTGCCCGCCGAAGCGGACGGAGGATCAGCAATGCAGCCCACCCCCACCCCTGCACACGCCGGGCCGGTGAAGCCGGAGGAGGCCGGCACAGGTTCGGGTCCCGTGCACGGCACCCCGGTGCCGACGCCCCGGCCCGGCTTCGACGACAACCCGATCAACGAGGCGACGACGGAGATCCCGATGATCGTGCCGAAGCCGGCCGACCGTAACGGTCCGAGTCCGTTGCCGCCGATCGCCACGCAGCTGCTCGGCGGCGGCGCGGCCGTCCCCGGCGCACCCGAGCAGCAGCAGTCGGCTCAGCAGGACCCGGCGGAGTCCGCGGCGGCGAAGTCCGCCGGGGCGGAGGGAGACCCCGACGGCACGGCTGGCGACTCGGCCGACGGCGGGAACGGCGACCGGGACACGCCGGCCGCTGCGACGGCGGTGACCCAGGACGAGCAGCCGGCACCAGTATCCGGCCAGCCGGACGACGGTCCGACGTCCGGGCAACGGGCGGAGACCGATGCCGACCCGGACGGACAGGATTCCGGGTCGGTCGAGCCGGACGCCGCAGCCGCCGATCAGGAGGGGAACGGCGACGGGGATCCGAGCGCCGGCCCGGACGGGGACGCCGCGCCAGCCGGCGACCGGGCCGACCCCGATGCCCCGGCGGACGAGGCGGACGGACCGGCGGCAGCGCAGGCGGACCCGGATGACGACCAGCAGCCGGGCCCGACAGCAGTCGAGTCGGACGACAGCCCGGCGGACGACGAGGAGACCGTCACCGCGCACGGCGACGCCGGCGATCTGTTCTACGCCGCAGACGACGGCTTCGACGAGGACGACGACGAGGAGTTCGACGACGCAGACGACGACACAGACGACAACGAAGACGACGAAGATCCGGATGACGACGAGGACGACGAGGAGCAGGCTGCCATGCTGACCACAGTCGAGGAGCCGACCGGGCCGGCGGCCGGGCACGACGAGGAGCCGGCGGTGACCCGGCCGGCCCGGCCAGGCGACGTGACGCTGCCGCCGATCACCATCTGGACCGAGGACGCCGCCGACGAGTTGCGCGGCGAGTGGCACGAGATCAAGGCCCGGTTCGTCGACGAGCCGGAGGCCGCCCTGGCGCAGGCTCAGTCGCTGGTCGGGCACGCCGTCCGTACGCTGGCCGAGCGGCTGCTCGCCGAGCAGGTCGAGCTCGACCCGCACCGGCACAGCGAGACGCCGGACACCGAGTCGATGCGGATGGCGTTGCGGCAGTACCGGGAGTTCCTGGACCGGTTGCTGGCGATCTGACCCCTGCGGGCGGTGCGGGGCGGGGCCGGACCGCCCGTTCCGCACCGCCCGCAGGTTCGACGTCTGCGCACCACCGTGGCGGTCGGCGTTACGGCGTGGCCGTGCGCCGCATCTCCTTGCGGTACGCGTCGATCTTGTAGTCCAGGACGGCAAGGTCCTCCCGCAGTTCGTCGATTCGGGCAAGCACCCGGGCGCGGTGCTGCTCGAACAGGGCGACTCGGTCCGGCAGTGTCCCGTCGCCCTGCCTGGCGAGTTCCGCGTACCGGCGCATGTCCCGCACCGGCATGCCGGTGCGCCGCAGCCGGGTCAGCAGTATCAACCAGCCGATGTCGTTGTCGGTGTAGCGGCGACGGCCGGCGGAATCCCGGCCGACCGGCTCGACCAGACCTTCCTGCTCGTACCAGCGCAGTGTGTGCGCGGTGAGCCCGACCCGCCCGGCGGCCTCGCTGACAGTCACCGTGCGTTCCATTGACGATTCCACGCGGTCCAGGATCGCAGCCGCCGGCATCGGCGGCTAGAACCTGGTGGCCGCCGGCTGTGGACCTGCCGAGATAATTCAACTATCGTTGATTTCGACAGTTGATGAATTTCTCCGGAGGCAGCCATGGACCCCGTCGTCGAGGTCACCGACCTCGTGGTCGACCGCGGCCGACACCGCGTGCTGCACGGCATCTCGTGCACCGTGGGCAGCGGCAGCGTCACCGGCCTGCTGGGGCCGAGCGGCAGCGGCAAGACGACCCTGATGCGCGCGGTCGTCGGGGTGCAGACAGTCCGATCCGGGCAGGTACGCGTCCTCGGACGGCCCGCCGGGGCCCCCGCGTTGCGGCGTACCGTCGGCTATCTGACCCAGGCGCCGAGCGTCTACTCCGACCTCACCGTCGCGGAGAACGCCCGGTACTTCGCCGCGCTGTACGGCCTGCCCCGGGCCGACGCCGATCAGGCCGTCACGGACGTCGGGCTCGCCCCCGCCGCCGGGCAGCTCGTCGGGAACCTGTCCGGCGGCCAGCGCAGCCGCGCCTCGCTGGCCTGCGCGCTGCTCGGCCGCCCGGAACTGGTCGTGCTCGACGAGCCGACCGTCGGCCAGGACCCGGTGCTGCGGGCCGAGTTGTGGGCCCGGTTCCACGCCCTCGCCGCCGCCGGCACCACCCTGCTGGTCTCCAGCCACGTGATGGACGAGGCCGGCCGGTGCGACCGGCTGCTGCTGATCCGCGACGGTCGGCTGGTCGCCGACGACACCCCGGCGGCGATCCGCGCCGCCGCCGGCACCGACGACCTGGACGAGGCCTTCCTGCGGCTGATCCGCGATCGCCAGCCGACCGACCCGAGCCGAGGAGCAGACCGGTGAACCCGAGGATTCTGGCCGCCACGGTCGGCCGTGTGCTGCGCCAGCTGCGCCACGACCGGCGTACCGTCGCGCTGCTGGTCGTCGTACCGGCACTGCTGCTGACCCTGCTCTACTACATGTACGGCGACCAGCCGGCCACCGGCGGGCAGCCGGCACGCTTCGACCGGGTCGCCCTGGTCATGCTCGGCGTCTTTCCGTTCGTGATCATGTTCCTGGTGACCAGCATCGCGATGCTGCGCGAACGCACCAGCGGCACCCTGGAACGGCTGCTCACCACCCCGCTGGGCAAGCTGGATCTGCTGTTCGGCTACGGCATCGCGTTCGGGCTCGCGGCAGCGGTGCAGGCCATCGTGGCCAGCGCCGTGGCGTACTGGCTGTTCGACCTGTCCACCGCCGGCAGCCCGGCGCTGGTGATCGCGATCGCGGTGCTCGACGCCCTGCTCGGGGTGGCGCTCGGCCTACTGTGCAGCGCCTTCGCCCGCACCGAGTTCCAGGCCGTACAGTTCATGCCGGTGGTGGTGATCCCACAGCTGCTGCTCTGCGGCCTGTTCGTCGCCCGCGGCGAGATGGCCGGCTGGCTGGAGGCGGTCAGCAACGTCCTGCCGCTGTCCTACGCCGTGTCGGCGTTGACCGAGGTCGGGGCGCATCCGGAGCCGACCGCGACGCTCTGGCGTGACCTGACCGTGGTCGCCGGGGCGGTGGTGGCCGCGTTGGTGCTCGCCGCCGCGACGCTGCGCCGCCGCAGCGGCTGACCCGACGCGACAGGAAGCGGTACCGATGGCACGACGCACCGGGCGCCGACCGGGCAACCCGGACACCCGCGAGGCGATCCTGACCGCCGCCCGACAGGTCTTCGGCGAACGTGGCTTCGACCAGGCGTCGGTGCGCGCCATCGCCGCGGCGGCCGGTGTCGACCCGGCGCTGGTGCACCACTACTTCGGCACCAAGGAGAAGCTCTTCCTCACCACCATGAACGCGCCGGTGGATCCCGGCGACCTGCTTCCGCAGGCATTCGCTGGCGGCCCCGAGGAGGTCGGCGAACGGATGGTCCGGCTGGTCCTGGGGGTCTGGGACTCGCCGGCCGGGGTGGCGGCCCTGGCGCTGCTACGGTCGGCGTTGACCAACGACTGGACCGCCCGGCTGATGCGTGAGTTCGTCACCACGCAGATCATCCGGCGGGTGCTCGGCCAGCTCGACATCGAACCGGCGGAGCTGCCGATCCGGTCAGCTCTGGTCGCCTCACAGATGGCCGGCCTGCTGGTGGTCCGGTACGTCCTGCGGTTGGCGCCGCTGTCCACCATGGCGGCCGACGAGGTGGCCGGGGCGGTCGGTCCGACGATCCAGCGCTACCTGACGGGGCCGCTGACCGCAGCGGCCGGGGCGGCCGAGTCGCCGCCGCGCTGAGTCCGCTGCCCCGCGTCAGGCGGCGGCCGGTGGAGCGCACCGCCGGCAGAGCACCGGGTGCAGCAGGCGGGCGAGTTCGGCGCGGTCACGTACCGGGGCCGGGAAGGCCAACCGGGCGCGCGGCCCGTGCGGGCCGAGCGCGACCACGAAACCGTACCGGTCCATCCGGACGACCTGCGGATCCCCGGCCAGCGACCGGTGCCCGGCGTCGCGCAGCTGCCGGCGGATGAACGCGGTCATCTCGGCCCGGTGGTGGTCGGCGAGGTCGACGAGCAGCTCCGACTCGATGGCGCCGATCGGGTCGGGCTCGGCGGCGGCGTACTCGTCCGGGTCGACGTCGATGGTGACGCCGCAGCGTTCCAGCCGGACCTCGGCCACCTCCATCCGGAAGATGGTCGCACCCCGGCCGACATCGAGCAGGTCGGGGCAGGCGTGCACGTCGGCGAAGTCCAGCGCGGCCATCCGGGCGGGGGCGCCGTCGAGTGGGCCGACCCAGCCGGACACCCAGACCCGGCCGTGCGTCGGCGAACCGGCTACCGGCGGTACGTCGGCCACTTCCAGCACCACGGCGGTGTCGTCGGTGCCGGCGACGGGTCGCAGCGCGCCGTCGAGCAGGTCGGGCCCGGCGGCGAGCAGCAGGATCCGCCCCATCGGGTCGGTCGCGTGCCGTACGGCGTGTGGTCCGGGGCGGCAGGCGACATGCGCCATGCCGGGCAGCCGGCCGGATGCCATCGTCCGGGCGATCTCCGCGGGACTGGGCTGCATGACACGGACCTCCGAGATCAGTTAGGCTCACCTTAGTGAGGGCAGGCTAACCTACTGAACCCGGAGACGTCCACGTGAACCACCCACGACCCAAGGCGCGAATCTCCCGCGCCCTCGGCATCCCGCTGACCCGCAAGTGCACCCGGTACTTCGAGCGGCGCCCGTACCCGCCCGGCGTGCACGGCCGCGCCCGCCGCAAGCCCTCCGACTACCAGGTACGGCTGCTGGAAAAGCAGCGGCTACGGCACCAGTACAACGTCAGCGAGACCCAACTGCGGCGCGCCTTCGACGACGCGGTACGCGGCACCGGCAAGACCGGCGAGGCCCTGGTCACGTTGCTGGAGCGACGCCTCGACGCGATCGTGCACCGGGCCGGCCTGGCCCGCACCATCTACCAGGCACGGCAGCTCGTCGCCCACGGTCACTTCACCGTGGACGGTCACAAGGTGGACCGGCCGTCGTACCGGCTGCGCCCGGGTCAGACAGTCCAGGTCCGGGAACGCAGCCGGACCAAACCGCCGTTCCAGATCGCCGCCGCCGGAGCGCACGCCGGCGAGGGGCCGGGCGCACCGTACCTGTCGGTCAGCCTCACCGAACTGACCGCGACCCTGGTTCGCGAGCCCGCCCGCCGCGAGGTGCCGATCATCTGCGACGAGCAGCTGGTCGTCGAGTTCTACTCCCGCTGACCCCGGCCGCCGTACCCGCCGTACCCGGTGACCTGCCCCGGCGGGTACGGCGAGGAGCCGGCGGTCACCGGGTCTGCTCCAGCCAGGAGGCGAAGAGCCGACCGTAGACCGACTCCGGATCGGCGAGCAGTTCCTCGTGCGGGCCCCGCTGCACCACCCGGCCACGGTCCACGACGATCACCTCGTCGGCCGCCTGGGCGGTGGACAGCCGGTGCGCGATCGCCACCGTGGTCCGGCCCCGGGTCACCGCCTCCAGGGTCCGCTGCAGCCGCACCTCGGTCGCCGGGTCCACCGCGCTGGTCGCCTCGTCGAGCACCAGCAGATCCGGATCCGCCACGTAGGCCCGGACCAGCGCCACCAGTTGCCGCTCACCGACGCTGAGCGCCTCGCCCCGCTCACCCACCGGGGTGTGCACCCCGTCCGGCAGGCCGGTCACCCAGTCGGCCAGCCCCAGCTCCACGAAGGCGGCGGTGAGCTGCCCGTCGGTGAGCTCCGGGCGGGCGAACCGGACGTTCTCGGCGACTGTCGCGTCGAACAGGAAACCGTCCTGCGGGACCATCACCACCCTGGACCGCAGCGATTCGAACCGGACCCGGTCCAACGGTACGCCGGAGAGCTTCACCTGCCCGGACACCGGATCCATCAGCCGGGTGAGCAGCTTCGCGAAGGTCGTCTTGCCGCTGCCGGTCTCGCCGACCACCGCCACCCGGGTCTTCGCCGGGATCTCCAGGGTCACCTCGGAGAGCACCTGCGGCCCGCCCGGGTAGGCGAAGCAGACCTGCTCGAACCGCACGTCCAGCGGCCCGCCCGGCAGGTGCACCCCGTCGTCGCCCGGGTCGGCCACATCCGGGGCGACGTCCAGCACGTCGAGCACCCGCCGCCAGCCGGCGATCGCGTTCTGCGCCTCGTTGAGCACCTCGGTGGCGATCTGGACCGGCTGGATGAACAGGGTCACCAGGAACAGGAACGCGGTGAGCTGGCCGACGGTCAGCCCGCCGTCCACCCCCATCCGGACGCCGACCACCACCACCCCGGCCAGCGCCAGACCGGCGGCGATCTCCCCGGTGGAGAAGCTGACGACGCTGGTCCGCAACGCGCGTTGCTGGGCATGGCGCTGCCCTTCGATCGCCTCATCCAGCCGACCGGCGGTGCGTCGGGACACGCCGTACGCCCGGATCACGGCCGCGCCGACCACGCTCTCCGCGACCGCGGCGAGCAGCGCGCCGGTGCGCTGACGGACCACGCCGTACGCGGCCGCGAGCCGGCGCTGGAACGCCCGGATGATCAGCAGCGCGGGAACGAACGCGGCGAGGACCACCAGGGTCAGCTGCCACGAGTAGACCGCCATCACGACCGCGGTCACCACCACCTGACCCATGCTGATCAGCAGGATGACCCCACCCCACTGCAGGAACTGGGTGATCTGGTCGACGTCGCTGGTGACCCGGCTGACCAGCGAACCGCGCCGCTCGGACTGCTGGTGCAGCATGGACAGGTCGTGCACGTGCCGGAACGCACGGGTCCGCACGGCGGCGAGAGCGGTCTCACTGACCGTGAACAGCCGGCGCACCATGAAGTAGCCGCAGACGGTCGTCACGACCAGCACGGCGGCGGTGACCGAGACAATCGTGCCCACCACTTCGAGATCGGGGCCGCCCGGCGCGCGCAGGCCGTTGTCGATGGCCTGCTGCACCGCGACCGGGATGGCGGCCCGGCCGATCATCGACACCAACGCCAGCAGCAGGGTGCCGGCCAGCCCGGTCCGCAGCTCCGGGGAGAGCGCCAGCCCGCGGCGCATCGTCTGCCAGGTCGACTCGGACCTGCCCGCCAGCGGGCCGACCGCCGGCCCGCCCGGCTGGTCGGCGGGATCGGGCCGACGCTCGCCGCCGGACCGGTCGACGGTGGGCGCACTCACGCGACCACCTCCGCCGCCCGCGCCGGACCGCCACCGGGATCGCCGCCGCCGCTGTCGCCGGTGCCGGTGCCGGACCGGGTCCGCTCGCGCTCCGCTTCCGCCTGCTCGTACGCGGTGACCAGGTCGTTGTAGCCGGGGCAGCGGGCCAGTAGCTCCTGATGCGTGCCGTGGTCCACCACCCGGCCCTGGTCGAGGTAGACCACCTCGTCGGCGAGGGCGATGGTGGCCCGCCGGTACGCGACGATCAGGATCGACGTGGCGATCTCCGAGTTGCGCAGTGCGGCCAGGATCGCCGCCTCCACCCGGGGGTCGACGGCGCTGGTCGCGTCGTCGAGCACCAGCAGCCGGGGCTGCCCGGCCAACGCGCGGGCCAGGGTGAGCCGCTGCCGCTGGCCGCCGGAGAGCGTGGTGCCGCGCTCACCGACGACGGTGTCCAGCCCGTCGTCGAGCGCCGCGACGAACCCGTCCGCCTCGGCCAGCCGCAGCGCCGACCAGGCCACCTCGTCGGTCAGCCCGGGCCGGTCCAGGGTGACGTTCGCCCGGACCGTGTCGTCGAAGGCGAACGGCACCTGGGCGACCAGGGAGACCGTGCGGGCCAGCGAGCCGGCGGTCAGCCGGGGCAGTTCGACGTCGTCCAGCACGACCCGGCCTGCGGTCGGATCGACCAGCCGGGCGGCCAACGCGGCGATGGTCGACTTGCCGGCTCCGGTCGGCCCGACCAGTGCCACGGTCCGCCCGGCGGGCACGGTGAACGAGACGTCGCGTAGCACCGGCGGCAGCGCGGTGTTGGCGCCGGGCACGCCGACCGCGGTCGGGTCGACGGACTGGTCGGCCGTGGCCGGCGCGGCCGGCTCGCCGACCGGGGGTCGGTAGCTGAACCAGACCCGGTCGAAGACCAGGCTCGCCGGAGTAGCGGCGGCGGGCAGTTCGGTGTCGCCGTACGGCATCTCGCCGGTGGCGGTGAGCACGTGCCGCACCCGATCCCAGCCGGCGACGCTGCGCGGCAGCTCGGCCAGCACCCAGCCGATCGCCCGGACCGGGAAGGCCAGCACGGTGAACAGGAACGCGACGCTGACCAGGTCGGCCACGCTGACCGCACCCTGCCGCAGCCGGGCGGCACCGACCAGCAGTACGGCGAGGGTGCCGAGGCTGGGCAGGGTCTCCAGCAACGGGTCGAACAGCCCGCGCAGCCGGCCCACGGAGATCAGCGCGTCGCGCAGTTCGACCGCCCGGCCGGCGAACCGGGCGGTCTCCTGGGCCTCCCGCCCCATGGTCTTGACCACCAGGGCACCGTCGAAGCTCTCGTGCGCGATCCCGCTGACCTCGGCCCGCAACTGCTGCGCCCGGACCTGCCGGGGCGCCATCCGGCGCGAGTAGACCACGTTGAGGGCGAACAGCGCCGGGAACACCGCCAGCCCGACCAGTGCGAGCACCCAGTCGGTGGCGAACAGCGCGGCGATCGCCGTGACCAGCATCACCACCGTGCCGACGGCGAACGGCAGCGGGGCGACCGGGAACCAGGTCGCCTCGACGTCGGAGTTCGCGTTCGACAGCAGGGTGCCGGTGGGGTGCCGCTGGTGCCAGGACATCGGCAGGTCGAGGTAGCGGCGGGTGACCCGGCGGCGGTAGCTGGCCTGCAGGCGGTACTGCATGAAGCCGGCGCCGAGCCGCCGGCCGAAGATGCCCACCACCTTGACCACGCTCACCGCCAGCAGGGCCGCCGCGCCGGCGCCGAGCAGGCCGGTCTCCACCCGCCCGGACTCGATCGACGGGACCACCACCTCGCCCACGATCGCCCCGACCACGTACGCGCTGGCGATGGTCAGCAGCCCGAACACGACGCTGCCGCCGACACCGACGGTGAACAGCCCCGGTTGCTCACGGATGCCCTGGCCGAGCACCCACAGGCCGCGGAGCAGGACGTCACGGCTCGTTCGATTGGCCACGCTACCCCCGACTGTAAGTCCTGATCATCAAATCTCGTCCTTACCGACCCACGATGCCAGCGGGGTACGACGACTGTGGCCACCGCCACAGCACGTCCCCGGTCCCGGCACCCGACCCGGTACCGCGACGTCGACTCGCTCGGCGCGCCGGCCGTCGCCCGCCTAGGATCGGGTCATGGCGCGGTTCGCACAGATGGAACGTCATGCCCTGGCCGACCTGTTCCTTGCCGTTGGTCCGGATGCCCCGACGGTGAACGACGGGTGGACCACCCGGGACCTCGCCGCGCACCTGGTCGTCCGGGAGCAGCGGCCCGACGCGGCAGCCGGCATCTGGTTGCCGGTGCTGCGCGGCTACAGCGAACGGGTCCGGCTCGAACTGGCCGCCCGCCCCTTCCCCGACCTGGTACGGATGGTCCGGCAGCCACCGGCGTGGAGTCCGCTGAGCAACCGGATCACCGACGAGGTGGTCAACCTGATGGAGTTCTTCATCCATCACGAGGACGTCCGCCGCGCCCAGCCGGACTGGCAACCCCGGGACCTGCCGCCCGGCGAGCAGGCCGCGCTGTGGAAACGCGTCTCGGCGCTGGCCAAGCTGCGGCTGCGCCGGTTCCCCGGCACGGTCACCGTCGTCGCCGACGGCTACGGGGACGTGGCGACCGGGACCGGCGGGGACCGGGTGTCGATCAGCGCCCCACCCGGGGAGCTGGTGCTCTTCCTGACCGGCCGGCAGCGGGTGGCCCGGGTCCAGATGGACTGCACCGCTGCGGTCGAAGAACGATTGCGTAACGCCCGCTTCGGCTTCTAGCGGTGATCCTCGTCGCGGCCGGTTTGGACCGCGATGATGATCATACCGGTACGCCATCCCTCCCCTCGGCGGCCGGCTGGAGGCCGCATGCGCGCGTTCGCACCGACGTCCGTGGTCGCCCCACCGTTCCGACCCCGCGCCAACCCGTACCGGTCGACGCTCGCCCTGGCGTCGGCGGACTGGGCGGACCGGCACGGGCTGACCGCCGATCCGCGGCGTGCCGCCCGACTGCGCCGCGCCAACGCCGCCGAGCTGGCAGCCCGGGCCGCGCCCGACGCGGACATCGACCGCGTGCAGCTGCTCAGCGACCTGATCACCTGGCTGTTCGCACTGGACGACCGCTGCGACGAGGACGGGCTCGGCACCGACCCGGGCCGGGTCGCGCCGGTGATCAGCCAGCTGATGCGAACACTCGACGGACCCGGCGCGACGCCACCGACCGACCCGGGCGGCCCGGCCGACCGGTCGCCACTGGCGCTGACCCTCGCGGATCTGTGCCACCGGGTCCGCCGGCTGGGCCGGCCCGGGGTCCTGCTGCGGTTCACCGCTTCGCTGCACCAGTACCTCTTCGCGCTGCTCTGGGAGGCCGGCAACCGCCAGCAGGGCCGGGTGCCGGCGGTCGCCGAGTACATCCAGATGCGCCGGCACGCCGGCGCGGTACTGCCCAGTTTCGCGCTCACCGACCTCGCCGAAAGCGGACTGCCGCATTCCCGTCACCGGGTTGACCCGAAGCTCGCCAGACTGAACACTGTGGCGGCGGATCTGGTCTGCTGGTGCAACGACCTGTTCTCGTACGGCAAGGAACATGGCCAGGATCCCCACAACCTGGCCACCGTGATCGCCCACGAGACCGGCCACGGTCCGGCGGCGGCCCTGGCCGCCGCCGCCGAACGGTTCAACGACGGTCTCGCGCTGTTCCTCCGACTGCAGGACGAGGTGCTGACCGACGCGCCACCGCCGGTGGCCCGCCTGGTCGCGACGCGACGAAACTGGATTCGTGGCACCTACGACTGGTCGGTGAACTCCAGCCGGTACCAGTGACCGGGCGTCGCACCGCCGGTGTCGACGGAGTTCAGCCGGGAATCAGTCGTCCAGCTCCCAGCCGATCTCCGGCTGGTCACCGACGCATACCGCGTCGACCTCGTACTCCCCCGCCGGCCCGACGAAGCTCACCTCGACGTCGTCGTCCGGCCCCCGGTCCACGTCGGTCGCCGTTTGACATCCTCGCCGCCCTAAACCGCGGCGTTCTGGTGGGTTACCGTTTCACCGCGCGGTGCCGGAACGGGTCCCGGTCCTACCCGCGCTCCACGGTCGTTGAAGTCCGCCTGCCCGGCGGCCTTGATGTTGATCGCGGCGTTGACATCCCGATCGTGGAGACCGCCGCACGGACAGACCCACGACCGCACGTTCAGCGCCATCCGCTCGTTGATCCGCCCGCAGTCCGAACACATCCGGGTGGACGGGAGCCACCGGTCCACCCGGGCGAACGTACGCCCGTATCTCGCCGCCTTGTACTCCAGCATGGCGACGAACGACGACCATCCGGCGTCGTGCACGGACCTGGCGAGCCGGGTCCGGCCGAGACCGACGGCACACAGGTCCTCGACGTACACCGCTTGGTTCTCGCGGATGATCGTCGTGGACAGCTTGTGCTGCCAGTCCCGCCGGGTGTCGGCCACCCGGGCGTGCGCCCTGGCGACCTTCACGACGGCCTTCCCACGGCGGTTGCTGCCCCGCCGCTTGCGGGACAGGGCCTGCTGCAGCCGTTTGAGCCTGCGGGCCGCGCGGCGCAGGAACCTGGGTGCGGCCACCTTCGTGCCGTCCGACATGACCGCGAAGTGCGTCAGACCCAGATCGATCCCCACCTCGGCGTCGGTCGGCGGCAACGGCTCGTCCGTGGCCCGCACGACGAACGAGGCGAAGTACCGCCCGGCCGCGTCCCGGATGACCGTCACGGACGACGGGTCCGACGGCAGGGTCCGGGACCAGCGGACCGCGAGGTCGCCGATCTTCGGCAGCCGCAGACGGCCGTTGTCCAGGACCGTGAACCGGGAGTTGCGGGTGAAGCGGATGGCCTGCCGGTTGTCCTTGCGGGACCGGAACCTCGGCGGGGCCACCTTCGTACCCTTGCGTCTGCCGGTGATCGAGGCGAAGAAGTTGCGGTAGGCGGTGTTGAGGTCCGCGAGGGCCTGCTGCAACACCACCGCGGACACCTCGCCGAGCCACGCCCGTTCCGGTGTCGTCTTGGCCCGCGTGATGACCCGCTTCGACAGTTCGGCGTCCGAGATGTACGGCAGGCCCTGCTCGTGGGCGGTCTGCCGTGCGCGCAGCCCGTCGTTGAACACCACCCGGGCGCACCCGAACGCCCGGGCCAGCGCGATCTGCTGGCCGGGTGTCGGGTAGACCCGGAACTGGTACCGGAGCTGCACGAACCACACGATATCATGTTGGTCTATGGCAGAAGTTGAGGGTATCCGTACCGGTAGACACTGTGTCTTCGCGATGCATGTTCATTTGCTTTTCGTGACGAAGTTCCGGCACACGGTGTTCGCCGACCGGCACCTGACCCGCATGGAGGCGATCATGCGGGACGTATGCCGCGACTTCGAGGCCGAACTGGTCGAGTTCAACGGCGGCCACAACCATGTCCACCTGCTGGTCGACCACCCACCCAAAGTCGCCGTTTCCCGCCTGGTCAACTCACTCAAGGGCGTCTCGTCGCGCCGCCCGCGGCAGGAGTTCCCCGACCTCGCACGCCACTACCACCGGGCCAACAAGCTCTGGTCGGGCTCGTACTTCGCGGGCTCCGTCGGCGGCGCGCCACTGAGCATCGTGAAGCAGTACATCGAGCAGCAGAACCGGCCAGGTTAGAGCACTGCTCGGGCCCTGGCGGCCCTCCCAGCGCGGGCCTTCACCCCCGGCCTGAAGGCCGGAGCACTGGCCCGCATTCCGGTAGCCCGACGACAGGAGGTTCGACATGGCCAGTAGACCGATGATCGTGATGATCGGGGTGGGTGCGGTCGCCGCGCTCGCCGTCGCGGGCACCGCGCTCGGCGCGGCGGCCCAGGACGTGACCGGCGGCGCCGGGTCGCCCAGCCCGACCGTGGTCGCCAGCGAGTCGGGACAGGAACCGACGGCGGTGCCGCGTACCGGCACGGACGGGGCCGGTGACGACGGGCCGAGCGGCGACGACGGGCCGGGCGGTAAGGCCACCACTGGCGGTGGGTCCGCCGACCAGGTCACCCTGGACCGGGCGGCCCGGATCGCGGTCGACGAGGTGGGCGGTAGTCGGGTCGCCGAGATCGAGCGGGACCACACGGACGGCCGGCCGATCTGGGAGGTCGAGGTCGTCGCCGACGGCGTCGAGTGGGACCTCGACATCCACCGGGTGACCGGCGACGTCGTCAAGGTCGACCGCGACGACGACCGCCGGGATCGCTGATCGGCGGCGGCCCGTCGTGCCGGCCGCCGGGACGGGGTGATGCCCGTCCCGGCGGCCGGACCAGGTCAGCCGATCGGTGCGGGCAGCAGCGGCGGACGCTGGGTCAGCGTCGGGACCGCGGTCAACGTCGGGCGTGGGGTGAGGGTCGGGCGCGGGGTGAAGGTCGGGATCGCGGTCAGCGACGGAGCCACGGTCGGACGCGGCGAGAACGTGGGCCGTGGGGTGAAGGTCGGGATCACGGTCGGATTGACGGTCAGCGTCGGTACCGGGGTGATGACGTTACGGAACAGGACGTAGAGCAGCAGATTCGGCGAGCCGGGCCCGGGGTTGACCACCACGTTCGGCGTGGCGATCCGCAGGATGAACGCGGACACCTGCGCCGGGGTGTAGTTCGGGTACGCCTGCAGCACCATGGCGGCCGCTCCGGCCACGTGCGGTGCGGCCATCGAGGTGCCGCTGATCGTGTTGGTCGCGGTCGGGCTGGTGTGCCAGGCCGAGGTGATCTGCGATCCGGGCGCGAACAGGTCCAGGCAGCGTCCCCAGTTGGAGTAGGGGGCCCGGTTGTCGTTGCGGTCGGTGGCCCCGACGGTCAGTGCGGTCGGGACCCGGGCCGGTGAGAAGTTGCAGGCGTCGGCGTTGGAGTTACCGGCCGCCACCGCGTAGCTGACGCCGGAGGCGATCGAGGCGGTCACCGCGCTGTCCAACGTGGCGCTGGCCCCGCCACCGAGGCTCATGTTCGCCACCGCCGGGCGGCCTGCGGCGTTGGTGGTGACCCAGTTGACGCCGGCGAGGACTCCGGCGACGGTGCCGCTGCCGCCGCAGTTGAGCACCCGGACGGCGACCAGCCGGACCTTCTTGGCCACTCCGAACTTGGTGCCGCCGACCGTACCGGCGACGTGGGTGCCGTGCCCGTTGCAGTCTGCCGAGGTGCCACCGAACGCGTCGTACCCGGGGACGGCCCGGGGGGAAAGGTCGGTGTGGTCGAACCGGATGCCGGTGTCGATGATGTACGCGGTAACCGTCGAGCCGGTGTTCGGGTAGGTGTAGGAGCGGTCCAGCGGCAGGTAGCGCTGGTCGATCCGGTCCAGGCCCCAGGACGGCGGGTTGACCTGGGTCCCGGCCAGCGAGACGGTGTGGTTCTGCTCCACGTACGCGACGGACGAGTGTGCCGCCAGGCGGCGGGCGGCGGCTTCGGAGAGGTTGATCTCGAAACCGGTGAAGGCGGTCTCGTACAGTCGGTTGACCACGCCGCCGTAGGTCCCGGCGAGGTCGGCGGCGCGGGTCGCGATCCGGGCGGTCCGCATGGTGCGGGAGCCGCTCACCGCGCTGGCCTTCAACGCGACAATGTAGCTGCCCGCCACCGCGGTGGCGCCACCCGCCTGGCGGATCTCGCCGGTGGGTGCGGCCGCGGCCGGCGGGGTGACCGTCGTGGTGGCGACGGCCGCCGCCACGACCAGCACCAGGGCGCGCCGGACGTGCGTGCGCAAGGGTGTCATCTCCGTCCTTCCTTCGGTCTTTTGTCCGCAGTAGATCGACTACTGCGGACAGATGGACGATCGACGATGCCGATCGGACCGATCGTAGGGCGGAGCCGATTGACAGCTTCCTATATCTCTTGGGTCATATCACTGGTGGTATGCAAACGGTTACCCTATGCGCCGCCGCTGGGGCGGGGTGCGGCCCCCGGACGCTGGGGTGTCCGGGGGCCGCGCGCTGCTCGACCCGTCGGGTCGATCAGCTGATCACCGAATCAGTTGACCACGAAGAGCAGACGGTTCGGTGAGCCGGAGCCGGCGCCCGACACCACGCCGGTGGTGGCGTTGCTGACCAGGTAGCTGGTCACCTGGGCCGGGCTGTAGGAGGGGAACCGGCCGAGCACCAGAGCGGCGGCACCCGCAGCGTGCGGGGAGGCCATCGAGGTACCGCTGATGGTCCGGGTGGCGGTGTTGCTGTTGTACCACGGCGCGGTGATCGACGAGCCCGGCGCGAAGATGTCCAGGCAGCTGCCGTAGTTGGAGTACGACGCACGGGCGTCGCTGCTGGTGGTGGCGCCGACGGTGATCGCGCTGGAGACCCGGGCCGGCGAGTAGTTGCAGGCGTTGGCGTTCGAGTTGCCGGCCGCCACCGCGTAGCTGACGCCGGAGGAGATGGAGTTCGCCACCGCGCTGTCCAGCGTGCTGCTGGCCCCGCCACCGAGGCTCATGTTCGCCACCGCCGGCTTGACCGCGTTGGCGGTGACCCAGTTGACCCCGGCGACGACCCCGGCGATGGTGCCGCTGCCGGAGCAGTTCAGCACCCGCACGGCGACCAGCCGGACGCCCTTGGCCACCCCGTACGAGCTGCCGCCGACCGTACCGGCGACGTGGGTGCCGTGCCCGTTGCAGTCCGCCGACGTACCGCCGAACGCGTCGTAGCCGGCGCGGGCCCGCCCACCGAAGTCGTTGTGCGTGGTGCGGATGCCGGTGTCGATGATGTACGCGGTGACGTTGCTGGCCGTCGTGGGGTAGGTGTAGGCGTTGTTCAGCGGCCGGTTGCGCTGGTCGATCCGGTCCAGACCCCAGGACGGCGGGTTGGTCTGGGTGGCGGCGAGCGACACGGTGTGGTTCTGCTCCACGTACGCCACGGACGAGTGCGCGGCGAGCCGACGGGCGGCCGACGCCGACAGCCGCGCCTCGAAGCCGTTGACCGCAGCGCCGAAGACACGGTTGACGGCACCGCCGTACTGGGCGGCGAGGCTGCCGGCCCGGTCTGCGACGGCGGCCGCGCGGGCCGCGTCGCCCCGGGCCGCGACGGCGGCGTCGGTGAGCACCACGATGTAGCTGCCCGCGACCGCGGTGGCCCCGCCGGCGAGCTTGATCTCCCCGGCCGGAGCGGCGGCCGCCGGGTTGCCGACCAGCGCGGTGGCGACCGCGGCGGCGCAGCCGGCCAGCAGCAGCCGGCGGCCGGTGGTACGGAGAACGGTCATCCCTGTTCCTTCCTGGATGCGGACACCCGCGTCGGCTTGTGGCCGTCTCGGTCGCGGGCGGGCGATCGGGATATCGATCGATGGGATCGTATGCGGGAGCGTAGGCAGGTTTATATATCGATATACCTATACCGCCGACGCATGGTTTCGGCGCCGGGAACCGGAGGGGGGTTGCCGACCCGGAGCCGGCACCGTCGGCGAACACCGCCGGGTACGGGACGAAAACTGCCCTTGACGAGGAACACCGCCGCGAGGCCTGGCCGGGTTTGCCCCGCTGGGCGATGCTTGGGGCTAGCCGAACGCGCAACCCTGGCACTACTGTTCGGTAACACGAAATTTACGTGACGGCGCTCACTATCACATATGCGGAGGCGACGGACCCAATGGCTCTCGACGTCCCATACCGGTCGATTCCTGACATGTTTCTGCAGCGGGTGGCTGCCACGCCGGACCGGAACGCGATCGCCGGCCCCGCCCCGGGCGACTCCGGCCTGACCTGGTTGACCTGGAGCGAGGTCGCCGACCGGACCAGGGCGATCGCCGCCGGCCTGTACGCACTGGGCGTCGGCAACGAGGACCGGGTGGCCATCCTGGCCAACACCAGGATCGAGTGGGTGCTGGCCGACCTGGGCATCATGTGCGCCGCCGGCGCGACGACCACGGTCTACCCCACCACCGAGCCGGCCGACGCGGCGTTCATCGTCGGCGACTCCGGCTCGAAGATCCTGATCGCGGAGAACCGCGCCCAGGCCGACAAGATGGCCGGCGCGGACCTGCCCGCGCTCACCCACGTGGTGCTGATCGACGGAGCGGCCGACTCCGCCGCGACGGTCCCCCAGCTCACCCTGGCCGAGTTGGAGGAGCGCGGCGCCCAGGCCCTTGCCGAGGAACCCGGCCTGATCGAACGGATCGCCACCACCATCGAGCCGGAGCACCTGGCCACCCTGATCTACACCTCCGGCACCACCGGCCGGCCCAAGGGTGTCGAACTGCTGCACCGGGGCTGGTGCTGGGAGGCCGTCGCCCAGTCCCAGCTGGGCATCATGAACCCCGACGACCTGCAGTACCTCTGGCTGCCGCTGTCCCACTCGTTCGGCAAGACCCTGCTGTGCAGTATCATCCACGTCGGACTGCCGACCTACGTGGACGGCCGGGTGGACAAGCTGGTCGACATGCTGTCGGTGGTCCGGCCCACGCTGATGTGCGCCGCCCCGCGGATCTTCGAGAAGGTCTACAACAAGGCGGTCACCACGGCTCAGGAGGCCGGCGGCGCCAAGGCCCGGATCTTCGACTGGGCGGTCGGCGTCGGTCGCCAGCGGGTGGCCCTGCAACAGGCCGGCCGGCCGGTGCCGGGTGGGCTGAAGCTCAAGTACGCGATCGCCCAGAAGCTGGTCTTCAGCAAGCTCCAGGCCCGCCTCGGCGGGCACATCAACGCGCTGGTCTCCGGTTCGGCACCGCTGAGCCCGGACATCGCCGAGTTCTTCGCCGCCGCCAACCTGCCGATCTGCGAGGGCTACGGGCTGACCGAGGCGAGCGCCGCCAACTTCGTCAACCGGCCGGTCAAGATCAAGATCGGCACCGTCGGACAGGCGCTGGGTGACCTGGAGTGCCGCATCGACGACGACGGCGAGGTGCTGCTGCGCGGCGCGCCGGTGATGCGCGGCTACCACAACCTGCCGGCCGAGACCGCCGAGGCGTTCACCGCCGACGGGTTCTTCCGCACCGGCGACATCGGCAACCTCGACGACGAGGGCTTCCTCACCATCACCGACCGCAAGAAGGACCTGGTCAAGACCTCCGGCGGCAAGTACGTGGCGCCGTCGCACATCGAGGGCCTGTTCAAGGCGGTCTGCCCGTACACCTCACAGGCGGTGGTGATCGGCCAGGCCCGCAACTACTGCACCATGCTGGTCACCCTGGACCCGGACGCCATCACCGGCTGGGCCGCCGACGGTCCGCTGGCCGGCCGCCCGTACGCCGAGATCGTCGCCTCGCCCGAGGTGCAGGCTCTGGTGGCGGGCTACGTCGCCGAACTCAACGGCAAGCTGAACCGGTGGGAGACAATCAAGAAGTTCGCTATCCTCAGTCGGGACCTGACCATCGAGGACGGCGAGATGACGCCGTCGCTGAAGATCAAACGCCGGATCGTGGAGAACAACTTCGCCGCCGAGATCGACCGGATGTACGCCGGTCAGCTCGCCGAGATCTGACCGTGGGGTCGGGCACCAGCCGCCGTCAGGCGATCATGGCGGGCTCCCGCCACTGGCGGCGGCTGGTGCGGTCAAGGTCGTAGCGCACGGCGGCGATCCGCCGTACCGCGTCGGTCAGCACCGGCACCGGCAGGGTGAACGGCAACCGCAGGAACCGCTCCAGGGTGCCGTCGATGCCGAACCGGGGACCGGGGGCCAGCCGCACCCCGGACTCCTCGGCCGCTCGGGCGAGCGCGCTGGAGATCGGGCCGTCCAGCTCCGCCCAGAGGGTCACCCCGCCGTGCGGCACGGTGACCCGCCACTCGGGCAGCACGTTGGCCAACTCGGCGAGCAACGCGTCCCGCTGGGCGGTGAGCTGCGCCAACCGGGCCGGCACGATGGTGTCCGCGGCGGCCAGCAGGTGGACCCCGACCAGCTGGTCGAGCACCGGACCGGCCATGTCCACCCCGACCCGCAGGGCGGCCAGCCGCTGCACCAACGGCGCCGAGGCCCGCACCCAGCCGATCCGCAGCCCACCCCAGTAGGGCTTGCTCATCCCACCGATGGAGATCACCCGGGAGTGCCGGTCGAAGACCGCAGTCGGCGGCGGCACCGGGGTGCCGTCCAGCGGCAGATCCACGAACGACTCGTCGACCACCAGGTCGGTGCCGCTGGCGTGGGCCGCCGCGACCACCCGTTCCCGCAGCTCGACCGACATCAGGTGACCGGTCGGGTTCTGGAACTCGGGGATCAGGTAGGCCAGCCGGGGCCGGTCCTGCCGGATCGCGCCGAGCAGCAGGTCGGCGTCCCAACCGTCGCCAGCGGTGGTCGCCAGTCCGTGGGTGGCGATCCGGGCCCGACGGGCGGCGAGCGCGGCGAGCGCGTTCGGGTAGGTGGGCGACTCGACCAGTACCGGCGCACCGGCCGGCAGCAGCAGCCGCAGCACCAGGTCGAGGGCGTGCTGGGTGCCGCTGGTCACCATGATCTGCTCCGCGCTGGTGGGCAGACCACGCCGGGTGTAGCCGTGGGCGACCGCGGCCCGCAGCTCGGCCAGCCCGGTCGGGTAGTAGCCGGCGTGCTGCAGGAAGCGGGGCAGATCCTCGGCGGCGGCCCGGGCCGCCGGTACCAGCTCGGGTGGGGCGGCCAGCGCCGCGTACCCCAGGTCGATCATGTCGGGAGCGGTCTCCGCGGTCCACAGCCCGGAGCTGGCCACCTGGTGTCCGGTGGGCAACGTGGTCCAGCTGCCGGCCCCCCGGCGGCTGGTCAGGTGGCCGGTCTCCCGCAGGCTGCGGTACGCGGCGGTGACGGTGGTCCGACTGACCCGCAGCGCCTCGGCAAGTTCCCGCTCGGCCGGCAGCCGTACGCCGAGCGGCAGCCGCCCGTCGGCGAGCAGTCCGCGGACCGCCCCGGCCAGCGCGGCGTAGTCCGGGTTGCGCCGCCGGCCGGGCAGGGCATGCCACTGGCCGAGCAGCCGGGCCAATTGGCTGCCACGCACGATCACCGCCATATCCAGTTGCCTCCGATTGGTCGTATCGCGATCGCCGATTGGCCTTCAGAGTGGCATGCATGACCAGAATTGGCAACGGCGGTGGCCTCCTCCGCAGATCGGACCCCGACCCCGGTCACCATCCCGGCGACCGCACCGGCCGACACCCGGGTCGGCGGCTGCCCCGCCGGCTCGGGCAGCTCTACGCCGGCCTCGCCCTGTACGGCGTCAGCATGTCGCTGATGATCGAGTCGGATCTCGGGCTGAACCCGTGGGACGTCTTCCACCAGGGGCTGACCCAGCTGACCGGGCTAAGCTTCGGGACCGTCACGGTGCTCGTCGGCGGGGCCGTGCTGCTGCTGTGGATACCGCTGCGGCAGCGACCGGGCCTCGGCACGGTCAGCAACGTGGTGGTGATCGGCGTCGCGGTGGACGCCGGCCTCGCGCTACTGCCCGCACCGACGCAACTGCCGGTCCGGGGCGTGTTCCTGGTCGCCGGGATCGTGCTCAACGGTCTGGCCACCGGCCTGTACATCGGAGCGCGGATGGGCCCCGGCCCCCGGGACGGGCTGATGACCGGCTGGGTCACACGGCACCCGCGCAGCTCGGTCCGGCTGGTCCGCACCGTGATCGAGCTGACCGTGCTCGGGTGCGGCTGGCTGCTCGGCGGCACCGCCGGAGTGGGCACCGTGCTCTACGCGGTCGGCATCGGACCGCTGGTGCAGTTCTTCCTGCCGCTGTGCACCGTACCCACCGACGCGACCGGACCCGATGCGGCCGCGCCCGTCGCGGCCGCGCCCGAGCCGGTCCCGGCGGTCAGTCGTCCGGCGGACGGTAGCTGACGCCGACCCGGTCCAGCCGGCGCAACTGCCCGGTCAGCCGGCCCCGGAACTCCGCCCACACCCCGGACGGCACCGCGCCGGTGTCGTCGGTCGGCACCGGTCCGGACCAGCCCACCTCGGCCAACGCGGCCAGCCGGGGGAAGGCCCGCCACCACACCCGCTGCTCGGTGGGCAGGTACTCGCTCCACAACTGCCCCTGCACCCCGAGCACGTCGCCGGGCTGGAACCCGTACACCGTGCGCAGCGGCAGCACCCCGGCGATGGCCAACGGCTCGGCCGGATCGTCGGACTCGGCCCAGTCGAAGTACGTGTGGCTGTACGGCGCGGCGACCACCGGCAGGCCGGCGGCCCGGGCCAGGTCGATCCGGTCGGTGCCCCGCCAGGCGAAGACGGTGGCCCCGGCCGGCGCCCCCCGGTCGAGCAGTTCGTCCCAGACCGCGGTCCGCCGGCCGTGGCCGGCCAGATGCTCGGCCAGCCGTCCGGTCCACCAGCCCTGCAGGTCGGCCACCCGGGGCAGGCCGAGCTCGGTGGCCCGGGCGACGGCCGCCGGGTTCGCCGCCCACTCGGCGGTCGGCACCTCGTCCCCGCCGACGTGCACGTACCCGAACGGGAAGACCTCGACCACCTCGTCGAGGATGTGGTGCACGGCAGCCAGGGTGGCCGGTTCCAGGTTGAGTACGTGGGTGGAGATCCCCCAGGTCGTCCCGACGGCCAACCGGCGGGTCGGATCGTTGCCGAACTCCGGATAGGCCGCGATCGCCGCCTGGGCGTGCCCGGGCAGGTCGATCTCCGGCATGATCCGCACCCCGCGCCGGGCCGCGTACGCCACCAGGTCACGCAGCTGCGCCTGCCGGTACCAGCCGCCGTGCGGCACCCCGTCGCTGCGGCCGTCCCGGGCATGACCGGCCGGCGACGCCGCCCGGAAACCGCCCACCTCGGTCAACCGGGGGTACCGCCGCACCTCGAACCGCCAACCCTGGTCGTCGGTCAGATGCAGGTGCAGGGTGTTGAGCTTGTGCATGGCCAGCACATCGACGTAGCGGTAGAGCAGCGGCAGCGGGTGACACCAGCGGGCCACGTCGAGCAGCGATCCCCGCCACGGGTACGCCGGCACGTCGACGATCTCCACCGTCGGCAGCCGCCACGGCACCCCACGGACCGGCCCGGCCGCGTACACCTGGTCGGGCAGCAACTGGCGCAGGGTCTGCACCGCCCAGCGCAGCCCGGCCTCGGCGGCGGCCACCGCCCGGACCCCGGACCGGTCGACCCGCAGCCGGTAGCCCTCGGCGCCGAGCGCGGGATCGTCGCGCACCAGCAGGCTGATCACGCCGTCGCCGGGCGCCCCGACCGTCGGCAACGGCAGCCCGGTCGCCGGGGAGAGCAGTTCGCGCAGCAGGTCGGCGACGCCGGCCGGCGCGAACACGCCGGTCGTCGCGTCGAGGGCGAAATGCCCGGCCTCACGGATCAGACGGGTGGGACGCGGCAAAAGCATGTCCACAGCCAAGCACAGGAGTTCCGCCCGCGCGCCCGGCGCGGCATCATGGGCAGATGATGGACGAGGGGTGGGCTTGGTCGGACGCGTGGATCTTCGTCTCGACGGTCATCGCCGGCAAGGTGGGTCGGCACCGCAGGTCGCCGCTGAGCCGCCGACCCGAAGGGGTACGCCTGGTCGACGTGCTCGCCACCGCCGAACACCTCAACCAGGCGATCCCCACCCGGGAGGAGATCGAGACCGGGGTACGCCGACTGCTCGGTGCCGGGCTGATCTCGGTCAGCGACGGCTGGTTCCAGGTGACCGAGGCCGGAGAACAGCTGTGGCGGGACCGGCCACGCAGCGGCCTGACCACCACGGTGGACAGTGTGCACGGGGTGCTCGACCAGCGGTACGCCGCCACCGAGGCCGAGTGGCGGCTGGACGACCAGGACCACGCCGCCGCGATGCTCGAATACACCGGGCGTTTCCTGCCGCCGGTGCCCCGGCGTTCGGTGGAGAACTCCGCCGCCGCCCAGCAGGGCCGGGCCTGACCACCGGCCGGGCCTGACCTCGGGCGGGTCGACGGAGTCGGCTACGGCGGTCAGCGCACCGGGTGGCCGGCGTCGCGCAGCTCCTGTTTGACCGCGCCGATGGTCAGCTCGCCGAAGTGGAACACGCTCGCGGCGAGGACCGCGTCGGCCCCGGCGGCAACCGCCGGCGGGAAGTGCGCGGTGGCACCGGCCCCGCCGCTGGCGATCACCGGAATGTCGACCACCGCCCGCACCGCCGCGATGAGCTCGACGTCGAAACCGCTCTTGGTGCCGTCGGCGTCCATCGAGTTCAGCAGGATCTCGCCGGCACCCAGCTCGGCGCCGCGCCGGGCCCAGGCCACCGCGTCGATCGCGGTCCCCCGCCGACCGCCGTGGGTGGTCACCTCGAAACCGCTGGGCGTGTCACCGCTGGCAACCGTCTGCGGCCCGGCACGGCGCACGTCCAGGGACAGCACCAGCACCTGCCGGCCGAACCGGTCGGCGATCTCGGCGATCAGATCGGGTCGGGCGATCGCCGCAGTGTTCACCCCGACCTTGTCCGCTCCGGCGCGCAGCAACGTGTCCACGTTCTCCGCCGACCGCACCCCGCCACCGACGGTGAGCGGAATGAACACCGACTCGGCGGTCCGGCGGACCACGTCCAGCATGGTGCCCCGGGCGTCGGAGGAGGCGGTGACGTCGAGGAAGGTCAACTCGTCCGCGCCGGCCGCGTCGTAGGCGGCGGCCAGCTCGACCGGGTCCCCGGCGTCGCGCAGGTCGACGAAGTTGACCCCCTTGACCACCCGGCCCGCGTCCACGTCGAGGCAGGGGATCACCCGGACCGCGACGCTCACCCGGAAACCTCCGAGCGGCCGGCGTCGCGCAGCGCGGCGAGCGCCTGCGCGACGCTGAACGCGCCGGCGTACAGCGCCTTGCCGGCGATCACTCCCTCCACCCCGGCCGACTCCAGAGTGGCGAGCGCCCGCAGATCATCCAGGGTGGACACGCCGCCGGAGGCGATCACCGGCGCGTCGGTCCGGGAGCACACCTCACGGAGCAGGTCCAGGTTCGGTCCCCGCATGGTGCCGTCCTTGGTGATGTCGGTGACCACGTACCGCGCGGCCCCGGCCTTGTCCAGCCGTTCGAGGATCTCGAACAGGTCACCGCCGTCGCGGGTCCAGCCCCGGGCGGCCAGCGTACGGCCACGCACGTCCAGGCCGATCGCCACCCGGTCACCGAACTCGGCGACGATCCGGTCGCACCAGACCGGGTCCTCCAACGCGGCGGTGCCGATGTTGACCCGGGCCGCGCCGGTGCCCAGCGCGGCGGCGAGCGACTCGTCGTCGCGGATCCCGCCGGACAACTCCACCGCCACGTCGATCTGCCGGACCACCTCGGCGAGCAGATGGGCGTTGCTGCCCCGGCCGAAGGCGGCGTCGAGGTCGACCAGGTGGATCCACTCCGCCCCGTCACGCTGCCAGGCGAGCGCCGCCTCCAGCGGATCACCGTAGGAGGTTTCGCTACCGGCCGCGCCCTGGACCAGGCGGACGGCCTGGCCGTCGGCGACATCGACAGCGGGAAGCAGGGTCAGGGTCACGGATCGTCTCCTCGAGGATGGTGGGTATCAGGTCCGTCGGCCGAGCGCGATGACCACGACGGCGGGTGCCACGAGCAGCAGTACGGCGATCAGCAACAGGCGCAGCGCCATGTCGGGCACGGCCAGCCAGACGACCGCCAGCGCCGCCACGGTCAGCACCGCGATCCCGGCGCGCTCGGTGCGGCTACGCCGGATGAACAACCGCCCGGTGCGCCCGCCCGGCCGACGCGGGGTGAGCCGGCGCAGCGCGGACCGACGCCGCTGCCGGCGGGCGCTGGTCCGGGCCCGGGCGGCCCGCTCGCGTTCCGCCTCGGCCAGCCGGGCGGCCCGGCGGCGGGCCCGTTCCTTGCTCACCGGTCGCCTCCTACCTCGGTGGCCACCGGGGTGAGCGTGGCCAGCCAGTTGCCCAGCAGGGTGGCCCCGGTCTGGGCGGACTTCTCCGGATGGAACTGCGTCGCCGACAGCGCGCCACGTTCGGCGGCAGCCACGAAACCGGCCCCATGTTCGGTGGTGGTGACCAGGACGTCGGCGGCGGTCAGCTGGTCGACGGCGAGCGCCGCGTACGAGTGCACGAAGTAGAACCGGGCGTCGCCGGGCAGACCAGCGAACAGGGTGCTGCCGGCCGGCGCGGCCACGGTGTTCCAGCCCATGTGCGGCACCCGCTCGGCGGGCAGCCGGCGAACCCCGCCGGGCAGCAGGCCGAGCCCTTTGGTGACCACCCCGTGCTCCTCGCCGTACTCGAAGAGGATCTGCATGCCGACGCAGATGCCGAGCACCGGGCGTCCCTCGGCGACCCGCCGCGCGATCACCGGTGCCGCGCCGAGCTCGTCGATGCCGGACATGCAGGCCGCGTACGCGCCGACGCCCGGCACCACCAGCCCGGCGGCGGCGTCGGCCGTCGCCAGGTCGGCGGTCACGGTCACCTCGGCACCGGCCCGGGCCAGCGCGCGTTCGGCGGAGCGCAGATTGCCGGAGCCGTAGTCGAGCACCACGACGGCCGGCGGTGGCGTGGCCATCAGTCACCTCCGGGTAGCAGCCAGAACACGCCGGCGGCGACCGCCAACACGGCGAGGCCGGCGGCCAGGCCGACGGCACCCCGTCCGGCGCCCTGGCGGTGCAGCGACCAGGCGCCACCGACCAGCACCCCGGCCAGCGCGAACAGCGCCACCGGCAGGAAGCTGTCCACGTTACAGCGCGCCTTTGGTGCTGGGCACCGAGCCGGCCGACCGGGGATCGATCGCCACCGCCTCGCGCAGCGCCCGGGAGACCGCCTTGAACTGGGCCTCGACCACGTGGTGCGCGTCCGGGTGGCCGCCGTCGCGGGCGGCCCGCAGCACCGACACGTGCAGCGTGATCATGGCCGAGTGGCCGAGCGACTCCCAGATGTGCCGGGTCATGCTGGTCGGGTAGACCGGCCCGATGTAGGGCGCCAGCGCCGGCTCGTCGTGCACCACGTACGGCCGGCCGGACAGGTCGACCGCCGCCCGTACCAGCACCTCGTCCATCGGGATGGTGGCCGAGCCGTACCGGCGGATACCCGCCTTGTCGCCCAACGCCTGGCGCAACGCCGTACCCAGCGCGATCGCCGTGTCCTCCATCGTGTGGTGCGCGTCGATCTCCAGGTCACCGACCGTCTGTACGGTCAGGTCGAAGCCGCCGTGCCGGGCGATCTGGTGCAGCATGTGGTCGTAGAAGCCGACACCGGTGCCGATGTCGGCGGTGCCGGTGCCGTCTAGGTCCAGCTCCACCAGCACCTTGGTCTCGGCCGTGGTGCGTTCGACCCGCGCGGTGCGGTTCATCAGATTCCTTCCGTGGATGCTCCGGCCCGCAGGCCAGGGAGGAAATTGGACCCGGTGACCAGTTCCGTCATCGCGTCGAGGAACGCGTCGGTCTCCTGCGGCGTCCCGGCGGTCACCCGCAGCCAGCCGGCCAGTCCGACGTCACGGACCAGCACCCCACGCTCCAGCAACGCCTGCCAGACGGCCCGCTGGTCGCCACCGTTGACGCCGTCGCCACCGTTGACGCCGTCGCCACCGTTGACGCCGTTGACGCCGTTGACGCCTTCGACGCCGAACAGCACGAAGTTCGCGTCGCTGTCCGCCACGGTGAGCCCGAGCCGACGCAACTCGGCGACGATCCGGTCCCGCTGTCGCATGATCACCCGTACCGTACCGAGCAGGGTGTCCCGGTGCGCCAGCGCCGCCCGGGCCGCCGCCTGGGTCAACGCCGACAGATGGTAGGGCAGGCGGACCAGTTGGACCGCGTCGACCACCGCCGGATGCGCGGCCAGATAGCCCAGCCGACCGCCGGCGAAACCGAACGCCTTGCTCATCGTCCGGGTCACCACCAGCCGTGGATGCGTCGACAGCAGCCGCACCGCGCTGGCCGCGCCCGGGCGGGCGAACTCGGCGTACGCCTCGTCGACGACGACCATGCCCGGCGCGGCGGCCAGCACCGCCCGCACCACCGCCGGGTCCAGGGCGGTCCCGGTCGGGTTGTTCGGGGAGCAGAGGAAGACCAGGTCCGGCTGGTGCTCGACCACCTGGCCGGCCGCGTCGTCGGCGGACAGGTCGAAGTCGGGTCCGCGCCGGCCGTCGACCCACCGGGTGCCGGTGCCCACCGCCAGCAGCGGATGCATCGAGTACGCCGGGGTGAAGCCGAGCGCCACCCGGCCGGGACCGGCGAACGCCTGCAGCAACTGCTGCTGGATCTCGTTGGAGCCGTTGGCCGCCCACACTTGTGCCGTGGTCAGCCCGTGGCCGAGATAGCCGGCCAGGTCGGCCCGCAGCGCGACCGCGTCCCGGTCCGGGTAGCGGTTGAGTTGCCGCAGCTCCGCAGTGACCGCTTCGGCGATCGCCTCGACCACGACGTCCGGCAGCGGGTAGGAGTTCTCGTTGGTGTTGAGCCGCACCGGCACGTCCAGCTGCGGTGCCCCGTACGGGCTGCGCCCGCGCAGATCGTCGCGGATCGGCAGGTCGTCCAGGGTGATCGGGCCGGTCATCTGGTCACCGCCGGTCCACCCGCGGTCGGGGAAACGGCCGGTGAGTCCGCCGCCGGGGCGGCGATGCCGGTCGGGTCGGCGAACCGGGCCCGGACCGCCTGCCCGTGCGCCGGCAGGTCCTCGGCCTCGGCCAGGGTGACCACGTGGTCGGCGACGTCGCGCAACGCGTCCGCGTCGTACTCGACGAGGTGGATGCCGCGCAGGAAGGACTGCACCGACAGACCCGAGGAGTGCCGGGCGCAGCCGCCGGTGGGCAGTACGTGGTTGGAGCCGGCGCAGTAGTCGCCCAGCGACACCGGGGCGTACGCGCCGACGAAGACCGCCCCGGCGTTGCGGACCCGCAGCGCCCACTGCCGGGCGTCCCGGGTCTGGATCTCCAGGTGCTCGGCGGCGTACGCGTCGACCACGGCCAGACCGGTGTCGAGGTCGTCGACCAGGACGGTGCCGGACTGCTCGCCGCCGAGCGCGGTGGCGATCCGGTCGGCGTGCCGGGTGGCCGGCACCTGCCGGGCCAGTTCCCGGTCGACCGCGTCGGCCAGCCCGGTCGACGGGGTGACCAGCACGCTGGCCGCCAACGGATCGTGCTCGGCCTGACTGATCAGGTCGGCGGCGACGTGCACCGGGTCCGCGGTGTCGTCGGCGAGGATGGCGATCTCGGTCGGGCCGGCCTCGGCGTCGATGCCGACCACCCCGCGCAGCAGCCGCTTGGCGGCGGTGACCCAGATGTTGCCCGGCCCGGTGATCACGTCGACCGGGGCGCACCGGTCGGTCCCGTCCGGGTCGACCGCGGCGCCGTAGCCGAGCATCGCGACGGCCTGCGCGCCGCCGACCGCGTACACCTCGTCGACGCCGAGCAGGGCGCAGGCGGCCAGTACCCGCGAATCGGGCAGCCCGTCGTTGTCGCGCTGCGGCGGACTGGTCACCACCAGTGACGCCACCCCGGCGACCTGGGCGGGGACCACGTTCATCACCACGGTCGACGGGTACACCGCCAACCCGCCGGGCACGTACAGCCCGACCCGGCCGACCGGCACCCAGCGTTCGGTGACGGTCCCGCCGGGCACCACCTGGGTGGTGACGTCGGTCCGGCGCTGGTCGGCGTGCACCCGCCGGGCCCGGTCGATGCATTCCAGCAGCGCGGCCCGGACCCCGGGGTCGAGGTCGCGCTCGGCCGCGGCGAGCGCCTCGGTGGGCACCCGCAGCCGGTGCGGGCTGACCCCGTCGAACCGCTCGGCCGCCTCCCGGATCGCCAGGTAGCCATGGTCACGGACCGCCTCCACCAGCGGGCGGATCCGCTCGACCGCCACGGAGACGTCGAGCTGGGCACGGGGCAGCAGGCCACGCGGGTCGGGTGACCCGCCTCGCAGGTCGATCCGGTTCAGCACGCTTGCGAGTCTAGGCGTCCTCCCACTGGCCGGACGCCGGCCGTCCAGCGGACGGGACAGTGAGCGTGACCACGCTAGGCTCGACCGGTGGGTCAGCGGCTACCGGTCTTTCCGCTCGGGACGGTGCTCTTCCCCGGGTTGGTGCTGCCTCTGCACATCTTCGAGGAGCGTTACCGGGCGCTGGTCCGGCATCTGACCAGCCTGCCTGACGGCGTCACCCGGGAGTTCGGGGTGGTGGCGATCCGGCGGGGCTGGGAGGTGCTGCCGACCGCCGGGCCGCCGGGCGCGCCGGCACCGACCTCGGTGAGCCTGCACGAGATCGGCTGCACCGCTCAGCTGCGGCAGGTCACCGAGCTGCCGAACGGGCGGTACGACATCGTGACGGTCGGCCGGCGCCGGTTCCGGATCACCGACCTGGCCACCGAAGGTACGCCGTACCTCACCGCGTCGGTGCAGTGGCTGCCTGAGCCGACCGGGTCCGAGGAGCTGGCGGACCTGCTGGCCCCGCAGGTGCTCGCGGTGTTCCGGCAGTATCTCGACCTGGTCCGGACCGACTCGGCCGAGATCACCGAACAGCTGCCGGAGCAGCCGACCGTGCTGTCCCATCTGGTGGCGGCGACCGCCGCGTTGCACATCAGTGAGCGGCAGGCGCTGCTGGCGGAGCTGGACACCGCCCGGCGGCTGCGGGCCGAGCTGCGGATGCTCAATCGGGAGGTGGCGCTGCTGCGCCGGGTGCGGGCGGTGCCGGTCCCGTTGCCCGAGTTGGCGGTTCCGGCGAGTCCGAACTGATTCGCGGATCGGCGGCGACGTCCGGGGCCGAGTCCGGGCGCAGGTCCGGGGCCGCTGGGAGGGCTGGGAGGTCAGGCCCGGCTTCGACCCGGTCCGGCTCCGGACGCAGGTCCGGGTGGCTGGACCAGCCGGCCAGCATGGTGTACGCCAGCACCGCGCCGAGCGCCGGAGCGCCGAACGCGCCGGTGACCGTCGGCAGTACGCCGAACCACAGGTCGAAGTCGCCGGCCTGCAGGTCCGGTGGCCGCTCCAACTGGGCGCCGAGCGCCGCCGCCTCCAGTGCCCGCTGGTAGCCGGCCAGGCCGATCTGCCGGCCGAGGGCCCAGGCCAGCGCTGCCGCGCCGAGCCCGCCGACGGTGACGGCGACCAGCCCGTACGGTCCACGGGACCGGGGTAGCGACGCCCAGACGATGATCCCGGCGAGGATCCCGTAGCCGACGCCGAGCATCGCGAACCAGCCGTCGGCGGCGACGAAGTGCTCCGGGTCGCCGCCGCGTACCGCCGCGCCCTGCTCGGTTTTGACCACCGGGATCCAGGGGGCCAGCATCGACCAGGCGACGCCGAGCGGGGCACCGCCCACGGTGATCGCGGCGGCGACGGACAACCCTGGCCGTCGCCAGATCCGGCGCCGGCCGGTGTCGGGCGGGGTTACCGGCGACGCCCCGGACGGGCCGGTCGGGTCGCCGGGTGGGCCGGCGTCGGCGGTGGAACTCACCCGTCGATCCTCTCGCAGGTCTCAGCCGGCGACGGCGGTGGGGCCGAGGAGTGCCTTGAGGTCGGCCATCAACGCGGTGGTCGGGGCGACCCGGTGCGGGCCGAGGCGCAGCAGGGTGGCGCGGCCGCCGTTGACGAGTTTGACGTGCACCTCGGCCGATCCGGGGTGGCTGGTCAGCACGTCGCGGAGGCTGTCGACCAGGGGCGGGGTGCAGCGGGCCGGGGACAGCGCGATCACGATGGGCTTGATCTCGTCGGCGGCGGTGATCTCCGGTACGGACAGGTCCATCGCCATCAGCCGGGGCTGGTCGTCGCGGCGGTCGATCCGGCCCTTGACCACGACGATGGCGTCCTCGGCGATGTACTGGCCGACGAGTTCGTAGGTGTTCGGGAAGAACAGCACCTCGACGGCGCCGCCCAGGTCCTCCAGGGTGGCCGAGGCCCACGCGCGGCCCTGCTTGGTGATCCGCCGCTGCACCCCGGAGAGGATGCCGGCCAGGTTGACCACGGTGCCGTCGGCGACCGCGCCGTCCTCGGACAGGGCGGCGATGGACATGTCGGCGGCGTTGGCGAGGACGTGCTCGACACCGAACAGCGGGTGGTCGGAGACGTACAGGCCGAGCATCTCCCGTTCGAAGGTGAGCAGGTCGGTCTTGTCCCACTCGCCGTCCGGGATCGGCGGGGTGACCACCATCGGGCCCGCGCCGCCGCCGGCCGGGTCGGCGGCGCCGAACGCGTCGCCGAACAGGTCGTACTGGCCGACCGCTTCGTTGCGTTTGAGGTCCATGAACGAGTCGATCGCGTCGGCGTGCACGGTCAGCAGGCCCCGGCGGGTGTGTCCGAGGGAGTCGAACGCGCCCGCTTTGATCAAGGACTCGACGGTGCGTTTGTTGCAGGCCACCGGGTCGACCTTGCGCAGGAAGTCGTAGAAGTCGGTGTAGGCGCCCTTGTCCTTGCGGCACCGGGCGATCGCGTCGACGACGTTCGTGCCCACGTTACGCACGGCGGCCAGGCCGAACCGGATGTCGGCGCCGACGGCGGTGAACCGGGCTCCGGAGGCGTTGACGTCCGGCGGCAGCACCTTGATCTTCATCCGCCGGCATTCGGCCAGGTAGACGGCGGCCTTGTCCTTGTCGTCGCCGACGCTGGTCAGCAACGCGGCCATGTACTCGGCCGGGTAGTTGGCCTTCAGGTACGCGGTCCAGTAGGACACCAGGCCGTAGCCGGCGGTGTGCGCCTTGTTGAACGCGTAGTCGGAGAACGGGACCAGGATGTCCCACAGCGTCTTGATCGCCTCGTCGGAGTAGCCGTTGTCCCGCATGCCCTGCGAGAACGGCACGTACTCCTTGTCCAGGATCTCCTTCTTCTTCTTGCCCATCGCCCGGCGCAGCAGGTCCGCGGCGCCGAGCGTGTAGCCGGCCAACTGCTGGGCGATCGCCATGACCTGCTCCTGGTAGACGATCAACCCGTAGGTGTCGCCCAGGATGTCGGCGAGCGGCTCGGCCAGCTCGGGGTGGATCGGCACCACCGGTTTACGGTTGTTCTTGCGGTCGGCGTACTCGTTGTGCGCGTTGGCGCCCATCGGACCCGGCCGGTACAGGGCGAGGACGGCGGAGATGTCCTCGAAGTTGTCCGGCACCATCGACCGCAGCAGCGACCGCATCGGCCCGCCGTCGAGCTGGAACACCCCGAGCGTGTCACCACGGGCGAGCAGCTCGTAGGCGCGCTTGTCGTCCAGCGGCAGATCCTCCAGGACCAGGTTGAGGTTCTGGTTGTCGGCGATCCCGGCCAGGCAGTCGTCCATCACGGTCAGGTTGCGCAGCCCGAGGAAGTCCATCTTCAGCAGGCCGATGGACTCACACGCGCCCATGTCCCACTGGGTGATGATCGCCCCGTCCTGCTCCCGCTTCTGGATCGGCAGCACGTCGACGAGCGGGTCCCGGGACAGGATCACCCCGGCGGCGTGCACCCCCCACTGCCGCTTCAGCCCCTCCAGGCCCTTGGCCGTGTCGACGATCTTGCGGACCTCGCCGTCGGACTCGTACAGCGACCGGAACTCCACCGCCTCCGGGTAGCGCGGGTGCTTCGGGTCGAAGATGCCGGTCAGCGGGATGTCCTTGCCCATCACCGGCGGCGGCATCGCCTTGGTGATCCGGTCACCCATCGCGAACGGGTAGCCGAGCACCCTGGCCGCGTCCTTGATCGCGGCCTTCGCCTTGATCGTGCCGTAGGTGATGATCTGGGCGACCCGTTCCTCGCCGTACCGCTCGGTCGCGTAGCGGATCATGTCACCGCGGCGACGCTCGTCGAAGTCCATGTCGATGTCCGGCATCGACACCCGGTCCGGATTCAGGAACCGCTCGAACAGCAGGCCGTGCGGGATCGGGTCCAGCTCGGTGATGCCCAGGGCGTACGCGATCAGCGCCCCGGCCGCCGAACCACGACCCGGACCGACCCGGATCCCTTCCCGCTTCGCGTAGTGCACCAGGTCCGCGGTCACCAGGAAGTAACCCGGGAAACCCATCTTGAGGATCACGTCGAGCTCGTACTCGGCCTGCCGGCGGTGCCCGTCGGGCACCCCACCCGGGAACCGGCGCCCCAGCCCCCGCAGCACCTCGGCCCGCAGGAACGACTCCTCGGTCTCCCCGGCCGGCACCGGGAACTGCGGCATCAGGTCCCGGGACGCGAACAACGCCGAATAGTCGCCGATCTTCTCGGCGATCTCGAGGGTGTTGTCACACGCCCCCGGCACCTCCGCGTCCCACAGTTTCCGCATCTCCGAAGCGGACTTGAGATAGAAATCCCGCGCGTCGAACTTGAACCGCTTCGGGTCCGCCATCGTCGAACCGGACTGGACACACAGCAGCACCTCGTGCGCGTCCGCGTCCCGTTCATGCGTGTAGTGCAGATCATTGGTCGCGACCGGTTTGAGATTCAACCGCTTACCGAGCCGGATCAGATCATCCCGGACCCGGGTCTCGATACCCAGTCCGTGGTCCATCAACTCCAGGTAGAAATTGTCGGCACCGAAGATGTCACGGAATTCGGCCGCCGACGCGCACGCCTTCTCGAAGTCACCGATCCGCAACCAGGTCTGGACCTCACCGGACGGGCACCCCGTCGTCGCGATGATCCCCTTGCCGTACTCGTTCAGCAGCTCCCGGTCCGCACGCGGCTTGTAGAAGTACCCCTCCAGGCTCGCCCGCGAACCCAACCGGAACAGGTTACGCAGACCGTCCGCGTCCGCCGCCAGCATCGTCATGTGCGTGTACGCGCCACCACCGGAGACGTCGTTCTCCCCACCCTCGGCCCACCGCACCCTCGTCCGATCCCGACGATCCGTCCCAGGTGTGAGATACGCCTCCAAGCCGATGATCGGTTTCACCCCGGCGCCGGTCGCCTGCTTGAAAAAGTCGTACGCGCCGAAAAGATTGCCGTGGTCGGTCATCGCCAGGGCCGGCATTTCCAGACGGTTGGCCTCGGCGAACAGTTCCTTCAACCGGGCCGCTCCATCGAGCATCGAATACTCTGTGTGCACGTGCAGGTGCACAAAACTATCGGACACCGACCCGGCCCCCTTCTCCCGTCCCGGCACGACCAGCGAACCCTATCGTGTCGCCACCGACGCCGCACCGAGGCGCGCGGAGTCCGCAGCCGCACGGCCCAGCACTACTTTCACTCGCCGCGACTCGCGACACTCCCGGCAGACCACGAGCTCCACCCGACAACACCGTCAGTGAGGGTTTACCGTCTCTGTGTGAGCACAGCCAGACAGAGACCCACATTTCGCTCCAGGTTGGCCGGCATCGGCGTCGAGGCGCTGGTCAGCATCGGCGCCGCGTTCGGGTTCCTGGCCTGGAGCAAAGACATAAATGTCGATCCGCTGGACCGGAAAGGCCAGGTGAGCGGCCTGGCCGCACTCCAGCTTCGGTTCGCGGTGCTGGCCGGCGTGCTGGTCGTCGCGATGGTGCTGACGCACCGGCTGCTCGCCCCGGCGCACCGGCCGTACGTCGTCCGGGCCGGCTGCGCCGCGGTCGCCGGGCTCGCCACCGGGCTCGTCGCCGGTGGGATCGGGGTGGCGCTGCGCGGCACCCAGCTGCCGCTGTGGGCCGGCGGCGGCGACTACCAGTGGATCCTCGAATGGACCGCCGCGCTGTGGTCCGGGCAGGAGATCTCCGACCACTACCCACCAGCCGTCTTCTGGACGATCGGAGCCTGGGCCCGGCTGACCGACCAGCCGCACGTCCTCGCCCTCAAGGACCTCCAGTTGGCCGGTACCGCCCTGTTCGGCCCGGCCGCCTACCTGGCCTGGCGACTGGTGCTGCGTCCGCTCTGGGCGGTGACCGTCGGGGTGCTGGCGATGCTGCCGATGATCGAACCGGTCAAGCCGTACCCGCAGATCACCCTGGTGATGCTGATCCCGGTGCTGGTGAAGTTCCTGTCGACGGTCCGCCGGGCGGACCGGATGACCGCCCGGCTGGCGCTGCTGGCCGGCACGCTGGCCGGGGTCGGCCTCGGGCTGCTCTTCCTGCTCTACTCCGGATGGTTCGTCTGGTGCGCCGGCGGCATGCTGGTGGCCGTCGCGCTGACCGCACCGTGGCGGACCGGCTGGCGGCTGGTCCTACTGCTCGGCGGGGCGACCGTGGTCAGCTTCGTGCTGGTCGGCTGGGTACATCTGCGCGGCCTGCTCGCCCCGACCGGCGGCACCTCCGACGACTACTTCTACTTCGACACCGACACCGAGCCGGCGTACATCGCGATGTGGCGCAACGACCGGCCGGCCGACGTCGGCCCGGTCTGGCCGCCGGTCGGCGAACTCGGCGGGGTCGGGCTGTTCACCCTGCTGCTCGCCGCCGGGCTCGGGCTGGCCCTCGCGCTGGCCTGGCGGCGCAGCATCGTGATCGCCCTCGGCGCGTGCGCGGCCAGCGCCTGGTTCCTGCGGATGTGGCTGGCCAGCGAACAGTGGGAGACCCAGACCGTACGGCTGTATCCGCGGACCACCGCCGTGGTGCTCTACTGCCTGCTGATTCTCACCGGATTCGGTGTGCTGCTCGCCGTCCAACGCTGGCGCGGCCGCACCGGCACCGCCGGACCGGCCAGCCGGGAGCCGACCGCACCGGTCGGGCTGCTGCTCGTGCCGCTGCTTTTCGTGCTCGCCTCCGCCGGGTCAGCCACCGTCGACCGGTACATGCCCGACGAACGGACCAACCACGCCGGCTACTTCGCCTGGATCGCGCACACCACGCCCTACCCGGACGGCCGATGCTCCCGCTGGGGGGTGGCGCACGGCTGCCAGCCGACGGCCGACCGGGTGCCAGCCGACTGAACCGGGCTCAGCCGACCGACCCGGTCTCAACCAACGAAAACCGGCTCAGCGGACGAACGGCTCCAGCATCATCGCGGCCGCCTGCAGCCACGCCTGCCGCGTCTCCGGCTGCAACTGCACGTACTCGATCGACGACCCGGTCTCCAGGGCCGGGTCGTAGGGCACCACGGCCACCGCCCGGGTCCGGGTGGCGAAGTGCCGGCGCAGGTCGTCGAGCAGCGGCATCGGCCCCGGACTCGGACAGGACAGCAACGTCACCGCGTTACGCACCAGGTCGCCCATGCCGACGTCGTCCAGCAGGTCCAGCATCCAGTCCGCGGTGAACGCCGCGTCCTCCCGGGGCACGCAGGTGACCACCAGCTGATCGGCGGCCTGCAGGACGGTCTGCCAGTTGGCGCTCTCCACGTTGTTGCCGGTGTCCACACAGATCACGTCGTGGGTCCGGCGGAGCAGCTCCAGCACCCGCCGGACGGTGTGCGGATCGAGACGCTGCGCGAACCGAGGGCTCTCCTCACCGGCGAGTACGTCGTACGAGCCGTCGGAGGCATGCCTGAGGTAGTCGTCGAGCCGGTCGGTCAACTCGTAGCCGTGCGAGCCCTCGATCTCCACCAGATCGGAGATCAGATGGCGGATGGTCCGGGCATGACGGGCGCTGCCGGCCCGCAGCCCGAGCGTACCGCGCAGCTCGTTGTCGTCCCAGGCGAGCACCCCACGGCCACGGACGCTACCGATCGTCGCCGCAGCGAGGACGGTCGCCGTCGTCTTGTGCACCCCACCCTTCGGATTCGCGAACGCCAGTACCCGCGGTATGCCGAGGTTGCGGCGCAGGATGCCGGTGGCGCGGTCGACCTCCGCGTCGGGCCGGCTCTCCCGCCACTCGATCCGCGCCGGGTATCCGCCGCCGCCGTCCTGGCCCGGCGGGTACCCCGGCCCGGGCCCGCCCCGGCGGGGCGGCTCGGCGACCGGCGGATAGCCGCCGACCTCGGGGCCGCCGGCAAAGCCCTGCTCGGCAGGTGGCGGCACACTCGGACGCACCGGGCGGGCGCCCCGGTCCGGAGGGCGGCCGGGCAGCACCGGATAGCTGGGTGCGTAGCCACCCGGGGCGACCGGATCCGGCGGCGGTGCCAGGGCGGCGTACCGACCGGCGGCCGGCGCCGGCGGCCCCGGGTCGGCCGGATAGCCAGGATCAACGGGATAGCCAGGACCGGCCGAATGGCCGGGATCAACGGGATAGCCAGGATCAGCGGGGTGGCCGAGGGTCGAAGGGTGACCGGGACCGGCCGGATGACCGGAGTCGCCCATCCAACTAGAACCGGCGGAATGCCCCGGCTCCGGGTGGTGACCCGGCACCTGCGCGATGCCGTTGGGCACCTGGGCGGTGCCGCGACCGTTCTCCCGCGACCGGGGCGCCGCCCCGTTGCGGTCCGCCGCCCCGTTGCGGTCCGCCACCTCGGGCTGCTCACCGGTACGGCCACCGAGGCGAGCCCGGTCGAGCAGCGCACGCCAGCGCGGCGCTGGTTCGGCAGGCCGGCCCCAGCCGGACTCGGTGCCCTCCACGGCTCGCCCTCCCAGCGCTATCGGTCCCCGCCTGACAGGCTACGAAGCTAGACCTGTTCAGGCCACACCGCCAAAGGCCCGTTGTTCGCCCCGACCGGCCAACTCTGCCGGACTCCCCCGGTCCGGTCACTGCAGCCGTCACCTGACGAGGATCGTGGCGGCACCGGGGGTAGCGTACGGAACCGGGACACCGGTGGTCGATACCGGCCCGCTACCAAGGTTCACCGCTAGGGTTCGCCGGGCAGCCCGACGGTCCGACGGTGGCCGGCGACGCACCGGTCGGCGACTCGGTACAGCCGGCCGGCGTACCAGCCGTCGCGGCCGGACGCCCCGCCCCGTTGGTCGACCGGCCCGGCGGGGCCGTGGTCGGGCTCCCCGAGCCGGCCGTCGACGTGTCGGCGCCGTCCCGGGTGCCGTCGTCCGCGTCCGGGGCGGAATCGGCGCTGCCCGGGGCGGAATCATGGTCGGGTGCGGACCCGGTCCGCACGCCTGACCCCGCGTCCGGGTCGCCGTCGGTCGCCGGAGCGACACTGGTCGGACCGCCGCCGACCGCGCTGTCGGCCGCGCCGCCCGGCTCAGCGGCTGGCACGTCGAACGGCAACCCGCTGCTGGTGAGCGCGGCGTCGCCGACCGGCACCACCTCGTCGTACTCCGGCAGCGGAGGCAGGAACACCGCCCGGTCCAGGCGACGGACCTCTGGCGCGGGATCGACGGCCCGGATCTCGGCCAGCCGGGCCAGCCTGCGCAGGTCGACCGGGACGCCCTGGACCACCGCCGCGAACACGCAGGCACAGTGGTCGCGGTAGGCAGCGGCCTCGGCGGTGGCCACCCGGGCACCCTTGTCGTAGGCCAGCCACTGGTCCAGGTCGGCTGCCCGGCCGAGCTCGGCGACCCGGCGGCGGTAGTCGGTCGCCTGCCTGCTCTTGCGCTCGGCGACCTGTTCCATCCCGGTCAGCACGTCCTCGGGCAACCGGAAGGCCGGCATCCGGATCACCTGGGTCTTCTCCCGCCCCAGCGGAACCCGGGTGTACACCTCCACGACGGACACTCCGGGCAGGACAGCGGCGAGCCGGTCGGGGGCCAGATACCCGTTGAAGGTCACCAACGCGTAGTTGTCGCCGGTCGACCCGGCCGGTGCCGGATCCTCCGGCAGGGTGGCCAGCTCGCCACTTACCGCCCGGAGGTAGTCCGGTATGGACTCGCCCTCGGCTACTCCCACCTGCACGACGTCGTCCACCGCGCGGACGGCGCCGTCGTCGTGATCCACCGCCCAGACGGCGGCGGCCAGCACCGCGCTGATCGACACCCCGGCCACCCCGACGAGCAGTTGGGGACGGACCGGTCGTTGCGCGAGCCGGACGGCGGCGTCCACCAGGATCGGCAGCAGCCGTCGGTCGATTCGCCGCAACAGGTCGCCGGCACGCACGGGCGACTCCCCTTCCCCGATGGCGGGTGGACGCTGAGTGACCGCGTGTTCGCCGGCTCTCAATCGCCGAGCACGGCCAGGGCACGCTTCAAGTCGTCAGGGTAGTCGCTGTGGAAGCGAACTTCCTCCGCCGTACGGGGGTGTACGAAACTGAGCGCACGGGCATGCAACCACTGGCGGGTCAGCCCGAGTCGGGCGGCGAGTGTCGGATCCGCACCGTACGTCAGGTCACCTACGCACGGGTGCCGCAGCGCGGAGAAGTGCACCCGGATCTGGTGGGTACGGCCGGTCTCCAGGCGGATGTCGACCAGACTGGCAGCTGGAAAAGCCTCCACCGTCTCGTAGTGGGTGACGCTCGGTTTGCCGCCCGAGACCACCGCCCACCGGTAGTCGTGGGTGGGATGGCGGTCGATCGGGGCGTCGATGGTCCCGCGCAGCGGGTCGAGGTGCCCCTGCACGACGGCGTGGTAGCGCTTGTCCACCTCGCGTTCCTTGAACGCGCGTTTGAGCACCGAGTACGCGTGCTCGCTCTTGGCCACCACCATCAGCCCGCTGGTGCCGACGTCGAGCCGGTGCACGATGCCCTGGCGTTCGGCCGCGCCACTGGTCGCGATGGTGTGACCGGCCGCCGCCAGACCGGCCAGCACCGTCGGGCCGGTCCACCCGGGGCTCGGGTGCGCCGCCACGCCCACCGGCTTGTCCACCACCACGATGTCCTCGTCGGCGTACTCGACCCGCAGTCCGTCGACCGGTTGGGCGATCACCACCGGAGCCGCGACCGGCGCCGGCAGGACCACCTCCAGCCAGGCGCCGGCGGTCACCCGGTCGGACTTGTGCCGGGTGACCCCGTCCACCGCGGCGTCGCCGGACTCCACCAGCGCGGCGGCCGCGGTGCGGGACAGTCCGAACAGCCGGGAGACAGCCTGATCGAGCCGGGTGCCGTCGAGCCCGTCGGGCACCGGCAGCGACCGTCGCTCCCCTTGGCGGGCGGGTGTGGTCAACGGTCCACCTTTCCGGACAGCCGGTGGCCGTCGCGCTGTCGGCCGGTCAGTTCCAGCAGTACGGCGAGGAGTACGCCGACGACCAACGCGCTGTCGGCCACGTTGAAGATCGGGAAGACCTGGCCGTACGGGTGGAAGACGCTGAACATGTCCACCACCTGGCCGAGGAGGGGCCCGGGTGCGCGGAACATCCGGTCCAGGAAGTTGCCGAGCGCCCCGCCGAGGATCAGCCCGAGCGCCACCGCCCAGGGCAGCGACCGCAGCCCTCTGGTCAACCAGCCGATCCAGCCGACGACCGCCACGGTGACGAGCGGGAATATCCAGGTGTAGTCGGATCCGAGGCTGAACGCCGCACCGCTGTTACGGATCAGCGTCAGGTAGAGGGCACCGCCCAGCAGGCGGACCGGTTCCCGGTCGGTGAGGGCGCTGATCGCCCACTGCTTCGTGCCGAGGTCGACGAGCAGTGCCGCCGCCGCGACCAGGGCGAAGGTCCACAGCGCAGGTCGGCCGGCCCCCGTCACCGGCGGGCCGGTGACGGGTCTGCCATCGCCCACTTCAGGTGCTGGCGGGGCGTCGCCACCGGCGTTGGGAACGTCCGGGCGCGGATCGCCGTCGGCGGACAGACGCCTCTCCCTTCTCAGTGGAGCGGCTCGCCCGCGTCGGGCCCGTCACCGCTCGGCTAGCGCCGCTCCTCGATCTGCTTGCAGGACACGCATAGGGTGGCCGAGGGGAAGGCGGCGAGCCGCTCGACCGGGATGTCCGTGCCGCACCGCTCACACCAGCCGTAGTTGCCCTCGGCCAGCCGCTCCAGCGCCCGCTCCACCTGGTTGATGCGGTCCAGGATGCTCTTGGCGAGGGAGATCTCCTGCTCCCGCTCGAACGTCTTGGTACCGGTGTCGGCCTGGTCGTCGCCGGCCGAGTCGGTCAGCCGTTCCCGCTGCAGCTCGGTGATCTCGCTCAACGTCTGATCATACTCGGCTCGCAACTCGTCCCGACGGGCCTGCAGGGCAATCTGGATCTTGGTGGTCTCGGCCGCGCTGCGCGGTGCCCGGGCCGCTCGCCCGCGGGCGGCGGTCTTCGTGTCGGCTGGCTTCGCCATCGTCGCTCCCTCGGCCGCGTCACCCGCGGCGATCGGCAGTGCCTGTACGGGATCCTCCGGCGTCGGCAGGCCGGACGGTGCGCGGCGCGGCGCCGTGGACGGGGTCACCCGACCCGTCCGGCGCCTCGCTTCCGTCAGCTCGGCCATGCTGCCCCCAAAGCACAAAACGGGCGTACAACGGGTCCGTTGCACACTCCGGAGATTCGCAAGGATACGGAACGTGAAGACATCCGACAACAATGGCACAGCTTTCGTCCGGTGATGCACCGATTTGACTGGCAAGATCGAGCAGAAGGGGGACAGCGGCGCGGCGCGGGCCGACATATCACCCAAGAAGGACAGTCGCCGCGTCTCGTCGAGGAACGCGCGACGTGGTCGAGGTGTCGGCGGTCGGCCGCTTCACCCGTCCCGCAGCCGCCGCAGCCGGGCGTCCAACACCTCGGCCTCGTCGGTGGTCACGGTGTCCACCCTGAACAGCTTGTCCCGACTGGCGGCACCGGCCCGTAGCGTGACCCGCCGGGTCGGCACCTCGAGCGCCGCGGCGAGCGCATGCCGGGCCGCCTCCGTCGCACGGCCGTCCACCGCCGGGGCGGTGACCGCGATGATCAGCGCGGGCCCCAGCGAGCCTGGGTGACAACCGCCGACCCGGGCGCGGGACGCACCGGGCTTGACCCGGACGGCGACCACCAGGTCGATCTCCGGACGCCCGCCGGCACCGGTGGCCGGCCGGGCGGGCCGGCGGCTGCTCCGACGGGACAAGAAAGACGCCGCCTGTTCAGACGCGGCCGGACTCGGCCAGCAGGGTCCGGTTCGGCTGGCAGAGCCCGCACGGGGTGAATCCGAGTTCCAGGGCCTCGCGCACCGGCAGCGGCTCACCGTCCCTGGCCACCAGATGCAGGCAACTCGCCCGGTGGTAGCGGGGCCGTCCGTCGACCACGATCACGTCGGCATCGAGCCCGGCGAGCCGGGCGTGATCGGTCTCACCCGTCTCCTCGACCGCCGGCTCGTCGGGCGGGTCGTCGTCGGCCGGGCCGCCGCCGAGCTGGTCGTCGGCCGGGCCGGTCGGCTGCCGGCCGACCGGCGCGGCGGATGACCGCTGACCGGCCCGCTGGTCCGGATCGGGGTCCACGCCGAACTCCGGACGGGAAACCGGCTCCGGGTCGAACGGGCCGGAGCGCACGTCCCCTGCTCGGGCCGCAGCGGCCTGCCGGGCACCGACCACGAGAGCCACCGCCGCGAGCAGACTGGCGACGATCGAGCCGACCAGCAGCAGGCTGGACCCGCTCGCCAGGCCGAGCACGAGCAGCGTGACGGCGACGAGGATGAGCACCAGACTTGCCACTATCACGGCTCACCCCCGCCGCATCGTTGCTGACGTACCCCCCGCGAGAGGCTCGGCCTCAGCGGCCGGCCTCCAGCGCACCGGACCGGCCACCGCCGTAGGAGCTGGCCAGGCCGGCGGTCGCCAGACCACCACCGCCCGAAGCGGAGCGGCCGCCCTCGACCCGCCCCATCTCGGCCTCGAGGCCCTGCCCGCGACCGTCCAGGTCGCGCAGCTGGCTCTCCAGGTACGCCTTGAGCCGGGTGCGGTACTCCCGCTCGAACTGCTTGAGCTCCTCGATGTGCTTCTGCAGCGCGGTGCGCTTGGCGTCCAGGCCACCCATCGCCTCCTGGTGGCGCTGCCGCGCGTCCCGCTCCAGCGCGTCGGCCTTGGCCCGCGCCTCGCGGGTGACCTCCTCGGCCTTGGTGCGGGCGTCGGTGAGCAGCTTGTCCGCCTCCCGGCGGGCGTCGGAGACGTGGTCGTCCGCCGTCCGCTGGGCCATCATCAGCACCCGCAGCGCCTGCTGCTCGCCGTCGCCGCCGGCACCGACGACCGGGCCACCGGCCGACCTGACCTGCTCCAGCTCGGCCTGCATGGCACGGGCGGCCTGCTCGGCGGCGGCCTTGTCCCGCTGTACGCGGTCGAGCTGGGCCTTCATGTCGTTGAGCTCCGCCGCGAGACGCGGGTCGGCGCCCGGGCCCGCCGGCCCGCCCCGACCTCCGCGCTCAACCTGGGCGCGCAGCTCGTTGTTCTCCTCGATCAGACGGGCGAGCTCACGCTCGACCTCGTCCAGGAAGGCGTCGACCTCCTCCTCGTCGTACCCCCGCTTGCCGATCGGAGGCTTTTTGAAGGCGACGTTGTGGACGTCGGCCGGGGTTAGCGGCATCGAAACTCCTCGGGTCAGTTGCGGCCGCGTAGCGCGCCGGTCAGTTGGTTGCCCTGATCAGCGGCTCCACCACGAACGTGATCAGCACGAACAGGATAACCAGGAGCACAAGGGAGGCCAGGTCGAAGCTCACGGTACCAATTCGCAGTGGTGGGATCACCCGCCTCAACGCCTTAAGGGGGGGATCAGTGACGCTCCACACCGATTCCAATCCGGCTGCGGCACCCCGACCGGGTTGCCAGCGTCGACCGTACTGAAGCACCGCACTCAGGACAAACCTCGCCAACAGGGTGAGCAGAAAGACGTACAGCAGCAGATACAGGACTTGGAACAAGATCGACAACACGGCAGGCGAGGTCCTCAGGTCAGGGCTAGCCCAGGCTGAAAAATCCACCCTCGGCTATCTTGGCCTTGTCCTCCGCGGTGACCTGGACGTTGGCCGGTGAGAGCAGAAACACCCGGTTGGTGACGCGTTCGATCGTACCGCGCAGACCGAACGCCAGACCGGCAGCGAAATCAACCAGACGGCGGGCGTCGGCCTCATCCATCTCGGTGAGGTTGATGATCACCGGCGTGCCGTCGCGGAAGTGTTCCCCGATCGTCCGGGCCTCCCGGTAGGTGGTCGGGTGCAGGGTGGTGATCTGGTACCGCTGCTCCTCCTCGGCGACGACCATCCGCTCCCGCACCACAGGCTGCGGTGCCAGAGCCAGATTGTCCCTGGTCGGATAGCTGGCCGACGCGGCCTCGGCACCGGCCCGGGTGATCGATCGCACACTGGCGCGCTCGCCCCGGTCGGGATCCGCCCCCCGGTGCTCCCGCTCGGCGGCCCGGGCCTGCAGCCGCTCCGACGGACGCAGCCGCTCCACCGGTGGCCGCGCACGTGGTGGCGGATCGTCCGGCTCCTCGTCGTCGGCGAATTCGTCAGCATACCTGTTGTCACGATATCGTGACTCTCGGTAGCCACCCTTGTCGTAGCCGTCGTCGTAGCCCTGGTCGTCGTCCTCCTCGACCAGGCCTAGCCAGACCCCCGCTTTGCGCAGTGCACCCATGCCGCGCCCCTCCGTCCGCCGTGCGGCACGCGCCCCCGCCGTGCCACTGTCGCGCGTGAACACTGCAGTGCCCACCGGTCCGAGCCGGCTCCCCGCCATGACCGGTGCGCGGTCACGGACGTCGACCCCCGACGACGGGGAGTCCGGCTCAAACAACACTGATGTAGTTTGGTATCCGCCGCCAGGCTACCGTAGCGTTGGGCGCTTTCCGAGCAACGCACTTCCGACACGGACATGTGTCGCTCCGGCGGCCACCGCCGCCTCCAGGTCGGCGCTCATCCCGGCCGAGACCATCCATGCCTCCGGCGCGGCAACTCTGAGCTGGGCAGACACCTCCGCCAGCCGGGCGAACGCCGGCTCCGGCGGCTGGTCGAGCGGAGCCACCGCCATCACCCCGGCGAGTCGCAGATCGGACTGGCCCAGGACACACTCGACCACCGGCCAGAAGCCGGTCACCGCATCCGCCGAGTCCGGCAGCGCGCCGCCGCGCCCCACCACGCCGTCCAGACTGACCTGGACCAGCACGTCGAGCGGCCGACCGCGCCGACCGGCAGCGGCGGCCAGGGCCCGGGCCAGGGGCACCCGGTCGACCGAGTGCACCAGGTCCGCGTAGCCGACCACCGAGCGGCACTTGTTGCGCTGCAGCTGGCCGACGAAGTGCCAGCGCAGCCCTGGCCCACCGGACGGTCCGGAGGCCAGCTCGGCGGCCTTGGCCGCCGCCTCCTGGTCCCGGTTCTCGCCGACGTCGGTGACCCCGAGCTCGGCCAGCAGCCGCACGTCGGCGGCCGGATAGGTCTTGGTCACCGCGATCAGAGTGACGCTGTCCACCGGCCGACCCGCCGCCGCCGTGGCCGCGGCGAGCCGGGACCGTACGGCGGTCAGCCGGTCGGCCAGTTCCGCACGTCGCCGTTCGGTGTCGACGGTCATGAACCGTTTTTGAGGAAGTCCGGCACGTCGACGTCGTCGAAGAGCACCCGGCGGGTCTGCTGGGTCGGCGTCTGAGGCGCCGGGGCGACAGCCGGACCGGTAGGCGCGGCCGGCGAGACCGGTGCCGCCGGGACCTTACGCGGACCCTCGGCCGGCTTGTACGCGGGAGCGCCGCCGTCGAAGCCGGCGGCGATGACGGTGACCCGTACCTCGTCGCCCAGCGCGTCGTCGATGACCGCCCCGAAGATGATGTTGGCGTCGGCATGCGCGGCGTCGGTGACCAGCTGCGCCGCGTCGTTGATCTCGAACAGGCCGAGATCGGATCCACCGGCGATGGAGAGCAGCACCCCCCGGGCACCGTCCATGCTCTGCTCCAGCAGTGGGCTGGAGATCGCCGCCTCGGCCGCCTCGACCGCCCGGTTCTCGCCCCGGGCGCTGCCGATCCCCATCAGCGCGCTGCCGGCCCCGCTCATCACGCTCTTGACGTCGGCGAAGTCCAGGTTGATCAGGCCGGGCGTGGTGATCAGGTCGGTGATGCCCTGGACACCGGAGAGCAGCACCTGGTCGGCCTGCCGGAAGGCGTCCATCATGCTGATCCCCCGGTCGCCGAGGGCCAGCAGCCGATCGTTCGGGATGACGATCAGCGTGTCGCACTGGTTGCGCAACTCCTCGATACCGGCCTCGGCCTGCACCTGGCGTCGCTTGCCTTCGAAGGAGAACGGCCGGGTGACCACGCCGATCGTCAGGGCGCCGAGTTTGCGGGCGATGTTGGCCACCACCGGCGCCCCGCCGGTGCCGGTGCCGCCGCCCTCACCGCAGGTGACGAAGACCATGTCGGCGCCCTTGAGCACCTCCTCGATCTCGTCGCGGTGGTCCTCGGCGGCGTTCTTGCCGACGTCCGGGTTCGCCCCGGCGCCGAGGCCCCTGGTCAGCTCCCGACCGACGTCGAGCTTGACGTCCGCGTCGCTCATCAGCAACGCCTGGGCGTCGGTGTTGATCGCGATGAACTCGACGCCCTTGAGGCCAACCTCGATCATCCGGTTGACGGCGTTGACTCCGCCTCCGCCGATGCCGACGACCTTGATGACCGCCAGGTAGTTGTGCGGAGGTGTCATCGGGGTGCCTTCCCTTCGAGAGTGGCGGGCGCCGGCCTGACCCGGCCCACTGGGACCACGGAGGACAGACCCGTCGGTACACGAGAGCGGGACGAACCCTCACCCTCTACTAGAGGCTTAGGGTTATGTCAACCACTGAACCTCTCCGGGCAACGTATGCGCACGTACCGCGTGATCCAAGGACCATGCTGGGCGTGTCGCCGGCCGCGCCGGGCCGAGCCAGTCTCGGCAGACCGTAATGTACCGTCTACACCGAGCCGTCCTGAAATCACCCAGACGACATGCCGGGTCAGCGGATGGTCACCACGTCCGGCGCGCTGACGTCGATCACGCTGCCGTCCTGGACCAGCAACGCGTCGGCGACCCGGGCCTTGACCGCGTTCTCCGTGGCGTCACCCCAGATCACCACCCGGTCGTCGGCGATCCGCAGCTCGATCCCGGCCGGGCCGCTGACCACGATCTCCGCCAGCACCTCGCGCAGTTGCGCGGTCAGCGAGTCGAGCACCGCGACCGCGTCACGGACCAGCGCCTGGTCGAACTCGGCCGTTTCCAGCCGGACGACCGCCAGGTCGTCCGGGCGCGCGGCCAGCGTCCGGAAGGCCACCCCGGCCCCGTCGACCACCACGAACGCGTCGCCCCGGGGCACCACGGCGGCCGGCACCCGCTCCACCACGGTGATCACTACCGTACCCGGCCAGTCCCGGCTCGCCACCGCCCGCTCCACCGCGGCCAGGCCGGAGACCCGGCCGGCCACCGCGGCCAGGTCCACCCGGGCCAGCGGGGTCCCCGGCGGAATCTGCGCGGCCTGCCGTACGTCCGATTCGGTCACCAGCGCCGCCCCCGCGACCCGGACCTGGTCCACGCCGAACACCGAGGTCGCCGAGACCACCCACCAGCCGACCGCAGCCAGGGCCGCCAGGCAACCGGCCACCGCCCAGGGCAGCGCGGCCCGCAACCGGCGGCGCCGGGCCCGGCGCATGAACCGCCGGACCGACGGCGGCACCGCCTCCCGGCTCGCCCGGACCAGCCGCCAGCGGCCCGTCGACCCGTCCGGGCCGCCCGGCTGGCGCCGGGTGTGCCCGGTGTCCGCTCCCGCCGGCCCGGACCGGGCGGCGGGCACCCCGGCCCGACCGGTCCGACCTGCCGGCCGGACATCGCCCACCCGACCGGCGCCGGAGCGGCTGGAACCGGTGCGACCCGAGCCCGGCCGGGGCGAGCGACCAGGCGGGGTCATCCTGCGTCAGCCGCCGGATCGGCGAGTGCGGACAGCAGTTCGTCGCCCAACATCGAAATCGGCGGAGCGCCCATCGTGACCACCAGGTCACCCGGCCGGCAGCGGCGGACCACCTCCGAGGGGACATCCTCCCAGGACGGTATGAACACCTTGCGGTCGTCCGGCAATGGGACGTCCGCTGTCAGCGCCACCCCGCCCTCGCCCGGCTCCCGCAGCTCACCCGGCCCGAACACCTCCATCACGATCACCTCGTCGGCGATCGCCAGGGCGGCGGCCAGCTCGGCCTGCAAGTCCCGGGTCCGGTAGACCCGGTAGGGCTGGAACACCACCACCAGCCGGCCGGCTCCGGCGACCTCCCGCATGGTGTGCAGCGCCGCAGTCATCGACGTCGGGTGGTAGGCGTACTCGTCATAGACGGTGACGCCGCCGGCCGAGCCCTTGCGTTCGAACCGGCGCCGGACCCCGGGGAACGCGCCCAGCGCGGCGACCGCGTCACTCAACGGCAGCCCGAGGCGCAGCGCGGTCAGCACCGCGGCGGCGCTGTTGAGCCCGAGATGCCGGCCGGGTACCGGCAGGGCGATCTCGCCGAGCGGCGCGCCGTCCAGGGTGGCCAGGTAGCGGACCCCGGCCGCGGACGACGTGATCTCGGACAGCCGCAGATCGGCGTCGGCGGACTCGCCGTAGGTGTGGACGGTCCGGCCCTCGTCGCGCAGCGCCTCGGTCAACTGCCGGGTCCCGGGGTTGTCCGCGCAGGTCACCACGAACCCGTCCGGATCGGTCAGCCCGGCGAACTCGGCGAAACCCGCGGCGAGCCCGGCCAGGTCACCGTACGTGTTCAGGTGGTCCGCGTCGATGTTGGTGATGATCGACACGAACGGGCGGTAGAGCAGGAACGAACGGTCACTCTCGTCGGCCTCGACGACGAAGTACTCGCCCGTACCGTGGTGGGCGTTCGAACCCACCTCGGAGATCTCGCCACCAATGACGAACGACGGGTCCTCGCCGGCCCGCTGCAGGGTCAGGGTCACCATCGAGGTGGTCGTGGTCTTGCCGTGGGTACCGGCGACCGCGATGGTCCGCCGACCGGTCATCGCCGCCGCGAGGGCCTCCGACCGGTGCAGCACCCGCAGCCCGCGCCGACGGGCCGCCGCCAGCTCCACGTGGTCGGCCGGGATGGCGGTGGAGTAGACCACCGTGTCCGCCCCGTCGAGGTTGGCCTCCTCGTGGCTCATGTGGATGGTGCCGCCGAGCGCCCGCAGCACCGCCAGCGCCGGCCAGTCCCGCAACTCGCTGCCGGTCACCGGGATCCCCCGGGTCAGCAGCAGGCGGGCCAGGCCGCTCATCCCGACCCCGCCGATACCGATCAGATGTACGGTCCCCAACTCCTCGGCGGCGAGCGTGCCGGTGGGGGCGAACTCGGTGATGTTCACGTGGTCACCTTCCCGTGCGGGTCATCGGGACACCGCCTCGTAGACGAAGTCGAGCAGCGCCTCGTCGCCGTCGCGGCGACCGTACCCCGCCGCCGCCGAGCCCATCGCGGCCAGCCGTTGCGGGTCACGGGCCAACGGGACCACGACCTGCTCCACCCAGGCCGGAGTCAGTTCGGCGTCGTCGACGAGCAGACCACCGCCGGCCTCGACCACCGGCAGCGCGTTGCGCTTCTGCTCCTGGTTGCTGTGCGGATAGGGCACGTAGACCGCAGGCAGTCCGATCGCGGCGACCTCGGCGCAGGTCATCGCACCCCCCCGGCAGACCATCAGGTCGGCCGCGGCGTACCCGAGCTCCATCTCCGACAGGTACGGCAGCGTCACGTACGGCACCGGCAGGTCACTCGGCACCGAGACCGGCTCGTTGCGGGCACCGATCGCGTGCAGCACCTGGACACCGGCCCGGGCCAGCTCCTTGGCCGCCCCGGAGACCGCCAGGTTGATCGACCGGGCGCCCTGGGACCCGCCGGAGACGAAGACCGTCGGCAGATCCGGCCGCAGCCCGAAGTGCGCTCGGGCGGCTTCCCGGGCGGCCACCCGGTCCAGCCCGGTGATCGACCGGCGCAGCGGCACCCCGACCACCCGGGCGTCGCGCAGCGACTCGGCCTGGACCGGCTGGTGCGGGAAGCCCACCGCGACGTGCTTGGTGAACTTCATGCCCATCCGGTTCGCCACGCCCGGCGGCACGTTCACCTCGTGCACCACGATCGGCATCTCGCGACGCCACGCCGCCAGGTAGGCCGGCACGGACACGTACCCGCCGAAGCCCACCACCACGTCGGCCCGCACCTCGTCGATGACCTTGCCGGCGGCGCGGGCGGCCTTGAACATCCGGTCTGGCGTACGCACGAGGTCCATGTTGACCGACCGGGGCAGCTGATGTGCGGGGATCAACCGCAGATCGTACCCTTTCGGCGGAATCAGCTCATTTTCCAGCCCTTTCGGGGTACCGAGACAGGTGATCTGCACGCTCGGGTCGTGCCGGCGCAGACAGTCGGCGAACGCCAACAGCGGGTAGATGTGCCCACCGGTCCCCCCACCTGCCAGCACCACCGATCGCAGCGGACCCATCAGCATCTCCTCTCGCTCGACTCGGTGGCCGCGCGGCGGACCCGGCGGACCGCCGACGGCCCACGCGGCACGCCGGGCGGTGCGTACGGGGCCCACCGGCCCGGATGCGCGCTTCGCGGGGGTACGTTAACGCCCGTCCCGTCGCCTCGGCACACGGGGCGTCGCCGACCGGCCGCCACCGCCGTCGGGGGTGGTCGATCGGCTGGGCTGCCCGGTGCCGGCCGGTCTCGGTCCGACGCCGGTCATCCGCGGCTTGGCAGGATGACGCTTGCGGGGCATCGGCGGCAGCGGAGCCCAGACCAGCCGTACCCAGCGGGCCGGCGGACGGGCGTTGAGCGCCCGTGCGGCGTCGGGTTCGGCCCGGGCGAACGACGCCAGCATGCCGATCGCGGCGAGCGTCACCACCAGCGCGCTGCCGCCGGCGGAGATGAACGGCAGCGGAATGCCGGTGATCGGCAGCAGCCCGATCACCCCGGAAATGTTGATCACCGCCTGGCTGATCAGCCAGCTGGCCGCCGCCGCGGCGGCGAGTCGCCGGAACGGGTCGTCCACCCGACGGGCGATCCGCAACGCGGTGTACGCGAGGACCGCGAACAGGGCCAGCACCACGACGCAGCCGACCACCCCGAGTTCCTCGGCGACGATGGCGAAGATGAAGTCGTCCTCGGCCTGCGGCAGGTAGCCCCACTTCAACCGGCTGGAGCCGAGCCCTTCACCGAACCATCCCCCGTTGGCGATCGCGTACCTCGCCTGCAGCGCCTGGTAGCAGTCGTCGACGCACTGGTCCGGTGGGGTGAAGAACGACGTCAGCCGGGCCAGCCGGTAGTTGTCCGCGTCCTGGGCACCGGAACCGGCGCCCTGCCAGGCGGCGGCGATCAGCAGGCCGATACCGACCAGCCCGACCGCGCCCAACGTGGCGAAGATCCGCAGCGGTACGCCGGCCGCCCAGAGCAGCCCGACGACCAGGGCCAGGATGCACAGCATGGTGCCCAGGTCGTTGTAGCCGACCAGGAGGAACAGCAGGCCGACGGCGGGAAACAGCGGGATGGCCAGCTCCCGCCAGTGGCCCAGCTCGGCGCCCTTGCGGGCGATGACGTCGGCACCCCACAGCACCAGGCCCAGCTTGGCCAGCTCGGAGGGTTGCAGCTGGAAGGAACCGAAGTAGAGCCAGAGCAGCTCCGCCTCGACCGGACCGACCCGGGCGACCTGCCAGCCCGCCAGCGTGGACACCAGCAGCAGCCCGTTGAGCAGCAGCAGCAGGGCGACCGCCACGCCGAGCACCACGATGCCCAGGGCACGGAACGTCGCCGCCGGCAGCCGTTGACAGATCCAGAACGCGACCAGGCCGATCACCGCGAAGGTCGCCTGGCGGCCCAGCACGCTGAACGCGCTGCCGTCGTCGATGTACGCCTTGATGCTGGTCGCGGAGAAGACCATGGTCAGGCCGATCATCAGCAGCAGTCCGCTGCTGAAGATCAGCAGATAGTACGAGGCGAGCGGCCGGGCCAGCAGACCACGCAACGCGGCCAGTCCGCTGATCGGATCCAGCCGGGCGGCGGGGCCGTGCCGATCCGGCACAGGCCGCCCCGGAGCGGGGCGGTCCGGGACAGGCCGGTCCGGAGCCGGGCGATCCGCAGCAACCCGGTCCGAATCCGGCCGATCCGCAGCAGTGACGGGCCGATCCGTGACGGGCCGGCCCGGGTCAGCGCTCATCCGGGCCGCCACCTGTCGTCGCCATCGGTCCATCATCGGCGCTGCCGCCCTCGGCGGCCGGGCATCGACACCGCACCGGCGTGTCGGGCCGGCCGCCGCACAGCGGGCGCGGGCTGGTCCGGGCTAGCCCATCACCGCGAGGAACTCGCTGTAGAACAGGCCGAGGCCGATCGCCACGCCGATCCCGGCGATGATCCAGAACCGGACGACGATGTTGACCTCGCTCCACCCGGCCAGTTCGAAGTGGTGCTGCAGTGGCGACATCCGGAACACCCGCCTGCCGGTGGTGCGGAACGAGATGATCTGGATCACCACCGACATGGTGATGATGACGAAGAGCCCACCGATGATCAGCAGCAGCAGCATGGTCCGGGTGGCCATCGCCATCCCGGCGATCAGCCCACCGAGCCCGAGCGCGCCGGTGTCACCCATGAAGATCCGCGCCGGCGAGGTGTTCCACCAGAGGAAGCCGACGCAGGCGCCGGCGGCCGCCCCAGCGATCAGCGCGATCTCCAACGGGTCGCGCACCTGGTAGCAGTACTCGGCGGTGTAGTTCGGGTCGGCGCACCAGTGCCGGTACTGCCAGAAGGCGATCAACGCGTAGGTGCCGAGCACCATCACCGACGCGCCGGTGGCCAGACCGTCCAGCCCGTCGGTCAGGTTGACGCCGTTGGTCGTGGCCATCACCACCAGGATGAAGATGACCACCGACGCGGCCTTGCCGACGTCGAGGGCGTCGATGTCGCGGATGAACGACAGCGTGGTGCTGCCGACCGTCTCGGTGTTGGTCGCGTCGCCGGTGGTGTCCACCATCGTGCTCGGGAAGTACAGCGCGATCACCCCGAACACCGCGCCGACCAGGATCTGGCCGAGCAGCTTGCCCCGCTTGTTCAGCCCGGCGCTGTTGCGCTTGCGGACCTTGAGGAAGTCGTCGACGAAGCCGACCGCACCGGAGAAGACCAGCAGGCCGAGCAGGACGAGCGCGGTGATGGTCGGCCCGACCTGGGCGATCTGCTGGGCCGGCAGGGTGGTCAGGGCGAGGTGACCGGCGACGTACGCGATCACCGTCGCCACGATGAAGACCACCCCGCCCATCGTCGGCGTGCCCTTCTTGCCCTGGTGCATGACCGGGCCCTCGGCCCGGATCGGCTGGCCGGCCTTGAGCCTGGTGAAGACCTTGATCGCCACCGGGGTGCCGAACAGCGACACCAGGAAGGCCACGGCCGCCGCGACGATGACCGCTCTCACGCCGTCGCCTCCCCGGCCCCGGTGACCGGCGTACCGTCGCAGGCCGATCCGTCGCGCAGCGCGTCGGCGACCTCCCAGGTGCGGTACCGCGAGCCCTTCACCAGCACCACGTCCCCGTCGGTGAGCTCCCGCCGGAGCAGGTCGATCGCCGCCTGTTGATCGGTGACCAGCACCGACTCCCCTTCCCACGTCGCAACCGCCGCCGCCGCGTGCCGGATCGGCGCGGCCTGTTCACCCACCACCAGCACCCGGTGCACGCCGAGCTCTGCGGCCAACCGGCCGACCTCGGCGTGCCCCTGCTCCTCGTACTCGCCGAGTTCGGCCAGGTAGCCGAGCACCGCGAAGGTCCGCCGACCCGCGCCGAGATCGACCAACGCCCGCAGCGCCGCCGCCGTGGAGGCAGGGTTGGCGTTGTAGGAGTCGTCGATGACGGTGATCCCGTCCGCCCGGTCGAACACGTCCATCCGACGGGTCGAGACCAGCCGGAGCCGGCCGAGCGCGGCGGCCAGCTCCGCCGGGTCGGTCAGCCCCAGCTCGATCGCCACTGCCGCAGCGAGCAAGCTGTTGCCGACCTGATGCCGGCCGCTGACCGCGAGCCGCACCGGCGCCCACCCGGCCGGAGTGACCAGCTGGTACGCGGCGCGTCCCCGGGCGTCCACGGTGACCTGCTCGGCACGTACCGTCGCCGCGGGGTCCTCCCCGGCCAGCACCACCCGCCCGGCGGTGCGTTCGGCCATCCGCCGCACCCGGGGGTCGTCGGCGTTGAGCACCGCGACGCCGTCGGCCGGCAACGCCTCGACCAGCTCACCCTTTGCGGTGGCGATGGCGTCGACCGAACCGAACTCCCCGATGTGCGCGACCCCGACGTTGATCACCACGCCGATCCGGGGCGGCGCGATCTCGCACAGGTGCCGGATGTGGCCGATTCCCCGGGCGCCCATCTCCAGCACCAGGAACCGGGTCTCGGCGTCGGCCTGCAGCACGGTGTACGGGTGGCCGAGCTCGTTGTTGAACGAGCCGGCCGGCGCCACCGTCGGGCCGAGCCCGGCGGCGAGCTGCGCGATCAGATCCTTGGTCGTGGTCTTGCCCGACGATCCGGTCAGGCCGATCACGGTCAGTTGGGGCAGTCGGTCCAGGACCGCCCGGGCCAACCGGGCCATCGCGTCGAGCGGGTCGTCGACGAGCACCATCGGCACCGAAGTGGCACCGCCGTCAACGGCGATCGGGCGGGTGCCGAGCACCGCGACGGCTCCGGCGTCGAGCGCCGCGCCGGCGAAGTCGTGCCCGTCGACCCGCTCGCCAGCGAAGGCGACGAACAACCCGCCGGGCCCGATCTTGCGGGAGTCGAACTCCACCCCGCCGGTGACCCGACCGGTCGGGTCGGCGTCGGACAGCCGCCCACCGACCGCCTCGGCCACCTCGGCCAGCGTCATCGTGATCATGCCTGCCTCACCAGTGCCGGGAACCGGGCGGTCAGCGACGCCGCGAGCTCGATCCGGTCGTCGAACGGCTGGACGTCGCCGTCGATCTCCTGTCCCTGCTCGTGGCCCTTGCCGAGCAGCGCGACCACGTCGGTGGGACCGGCCAGCCGAACCGCCTCGTCGATCGCCGCCCGCCGGCCGGCGACCTCCACCACCTCGGCCCCGGCGACGCCGTCGGCCCCCTGGCGTACCTCGGCCCGGATCGCCGCCGGGTCCTCGGTCCGTGGGTTGTCGTCGGTGACGATCACCAGGTCGGCACCGCGGGCGGCGGCGGCGCCCATCGTCGGACGTTTGCCCCGGTCCCGGTCGCCCCCGGCCCCGATGACGCAGATCAGCCGGCCTTGCCGGGAGTCGGCGAGGCCGCGCAGCGCGGTCAGCACGGCGACGATGGCGTCCGGTTTGTGCGCGTAGTCCACCACGCCGAGCACCGGTCCGGGGGCGGCGACCTGTTCCAGCCGGCCGGGTACGCCGGGGCAGTCGGCCACTCCGGCGGCGGCCGTGACCGGGTCGACGCCGAGCGCGACCAGGGTCGCGATGGCCAGCAGCGCGTTCGCCACGTTGTGCCGCCCCGGCAGCCCGACGGCGGCCTCGATGGAGATCCCGTCCGGACCCAGGGCGATGAAGTGCTGCCGGTAGCCGTCGTCGCTGACCGCCGCGGCCCGCCAGGTGGCGGCGGCGTCCCCGGCGGCCGAGTAGGTGACCGTGTGCGGACGACGCAGCGGCTCCAGGGCCGGGTCGTCGTGGTTGAGCACCTCGACCGCGCAGCGGCCGTCGAAGAGCCGGGCCTTGGCGGCGAAGTAGTCGGCGGCGTCGGCGTGGAAGTCGAGGTGGTCCGATCCGAAGTTGGTGTAGCCGCCGACCGCGAACCGCACACCACCGACCCGGTCCAGGGCCAGCGCGTGGCTCGACACCTCCATCACCACGCTGGCCACGCCGTGCTCCCGGGCCACGGCCAACATCGCGTGCAGGTCGGTCGCCTCGGGGGTGGTCCGCACGCTGGGCACGATCAGTTCGCCGAGGCGGGTCTCGACCGTGCCGATCAACCCGGTCGACTGGCCGGCGGCCCGCAGCCCCGACTCGACCAGGTACGCGGTGGAGGTCTTGCCGGCGGTGCCGGTCAACCCGACCATGGCCAGGTGCCGGGTCGGCTCACCGTAGACCACCGCCGCCACCCGGCCCAGTACCGTCCTCGGCTCGGGGACCACCAGGGCGGGCAGCCCGGCTTGCGCAGCCGCCGGGGCACCGGCCGGATCGGTGAGCACGGCCACCGCGCCACGGGCACCGGCGTCGGCGACGAACTCGGCGCCGTGCCGGCGGGCCCCGGGCAGGGCCGCGTACAGGTCACCGGGCCGGACGTCGCCGCTGGCGTGGGTGATTCCGCTGATCAGCGGGGCCGGGGCGGTCGGTGGCGGCACCGCCAGCGACGCGGCGAGCTCCGCGAACGGAATCGGACGATTGGTGCGGGGTCGTGGATTGCCGGGCACGGCGCTAGACCCTACCCGGTCCGCGGTCCGGGCCCGCGCAGCGGCGTACCGGTCGCTCCGCATCGCGCGGCGTTTCGTCCGTACGGGTGAGTCCAGCAGGTCGCCCGGGCACGGACCGTCACGGGTGCACCACGAACTCGGGTGGCTCGGTGCCGCTCGGCGGGACCCGGTAGTGCAGCAGGGTGAAGCGCATCATGTCGCGGAACGCCGGGGCGGCGACGTCCCCGCACCCGCCACCGGGGGTGTGCGACACCACGGCGATCACGTAGCGCGGGTCGTCGGCCGGCGCCATGCCGATGAACGACGTCACCTCACCGGGGGCGACGGAGCCGTTGACGATCCGCCGACCGGTGCCGGTCTTGCCGGCCACCCGGTAGCCCGGCACCGCGGCCGCGGTGCCGGTGGCACCGGGGATGGTGGTGACCCCTTCCATGATCGTCCGCAGCGCGGCGGCGTTGTCGGCGCTGAGCACCCGACGGGTGGCCGGCTCCGCGGTTGGGCTGCGCTGTCCGTGCTCGTCGACGATCTCCCGGACCAGTCGCGGCGGTACGTAGACGCCGTCGTTGGCGATCGCCGCGTACGCGGCGGCCATCTGCAGCGGGGTGGCGTCGACGCTGTGCCCGAGCGGCACCGATCCGTACGACGAGGCGCTCCACTCGTCCAGCGGCAGCACCCGGCCGCTGGCCTCGCCGGGCAGTCCGACACCGGTCGGGCTGCCCAGACCGAACGCCTGCTGGTACGCGTGCAGCCGGTCCGGCCCGAGCTGGTCGGCGATCTTGATCGTGCCGACGTTCGACGAGTAGGCCAGCATGCCGGCGAGGCTGGTCGCGACACCCGCCTCGATCGGGCGGGTGTCGCGGAAGGTGGTGTCGCCCTTGCGGATCGTCGGTCCGAGGTCGAGCGTGGTGTCCGGCTCGATCAGCCCTTCCTCCAGGGCCGCGCCGAGCACCAGCGGCTTGTGCACCGAGCCGGGTTCGGCGGTGAACGTGGTGGCGATGTCCTGCCGGTCGGACGGGTCGCTGGACCACGCGTCGGCGGCGTTGTAGGTGGGCTCACTGGCCTGGGCGAGCACCTCCCCGGTACGCGCGTCCAGTACCACTGCGGCGGCCACGCTCACGGTGCACTGCTCCAGCGTCGCGCTGAGGATGCGTTGCACCTCGTACTGCAGGTCCCGGTCGATGGTGAGCACCAGCGAACTGCCGGGCTGCGGCTCGGTCTCCTGCCGGTAACCGCCGGGGATCTCGGCCAACCGCAGGTCGCGGTTGCCCTGCTCGGCGATCCGCTGCCCGTTCACCCCGCGCAGCACCTCGTCGTAGCGCGCCTCGAGTCCTTCCAGCCCGTTCATGTCCAGGCCGACGAAGCCGAGCAGGTTCGCGGCCAGGTCGTTGCCGGGCACCTCGCGCCGTTCGTCGTAGTCCACCCCGATACCGGCCAGTTCAAGGTCCATCACCTGGTCGGCGAGTTCGACGTCCACCCCACGGGCCAGGAACTCGAACCGCGATTCCTGCCCGTCCGGGCGGGTCTGCGGGACCAGCCGCTCCAGCAGCGTGGAGCGGGGGATGCCGAGCAGCGGTGACAGCGCCTCCGCCGTCGCCTGCGGATCCTCGACCAGACCCGGGTCGGAGTAGACGAACCGGGCGGCGACGCTGTGTGCCAGCACCGCACCGGTGCGGTCGTAGATGCTGCCCCGGGGGGCGGGCACGACGACCGGCGAGCCGACCCGGTCCCACACGCCGCCGTCGGCGTACGCCGGGGCGTCGACGACCTGCAGCACGATCAGCCGGATCCCGATCACCACGAACATGGTCAGGGTGAGAAAGGTGCCCAGCCGCAGCCGGCGCCGGGGGTCGGCCAGCCGGGGCAGGGTGGCGGGCCGCCGTGGGCGGCCTCGAGTGCCCTGTCGGGCCGGGCCCGGGGCACGCCGGGCGGAGCCGGACGACGCCTGCCGGGACTTGCCGGCCGACCCGGCACGGCCGGTGGTCGACCGGCGGCGGTCGGAGTCGGCTCCGCGCCGCGCTGCCCGGTCCGGGTCGACGTCGCGCCGTGCCCTCCGGTCCGGGTCGACGTCGCGGCGCGACGTGCTCCGCCGGTCGGCGTCGCGACGCGGTCCGGTACCCGCTTCGGTGCCCCGGTCGCCGGGGTCCGCCGAGCCGGTCCGGGCCGGCGGCCGACCGCTGGTGGCCCGACCCCCGTCGAGCACCTGCAGCGCGGGCCGGAACGGATCCCGGCTGCGTTCGGCACGGCCGGCACGGCGTTGCTCGGCCGACTCGCGCACCGTCCGACCCCGGGGGGTGTAGGCACGGGCGTCGGCGATCCCGCCGATCGGGCCGGGTTCACCGACGCCGCCGCGCCGGGATCCACGTGGATCCCGGCGCGGCGGATCGGAACGGTCAGCCACCCGGCCTACTCCCCCGCCCCCTGCTGCGAGCTGGTGATGGCCGGCTCACCGGTGGCCGGCTGCGGTACACCGATGATCCGTCCGTCCGGCAGCCGGATGAACGCCGGCGGACCGGACTCGACCAGGCCGAGCTTGCGTGCCTGAGCGGCCAGGTTGTTCGGCGCCTCGTACTGCGCGATCTCCTTCTCCAGCTGCTGCTCCTGCAGATCCAGGTTCGACTGCTGCTGCTGCAGCGTGCCGATCCGCACCGCGTTCTCGTTGATCTTGGTGTTGACCAGCAGCACACCGAGCACCCCACCGACGACGACCACCAGGATCATCGCGATGAACGGTGCCCGGGGCACCGACACCGGTGCCGGCGGTGCGACCCGCAGTCGCGGCGGCGCCGGCTCCGCCGAGCTGTCCCAGACCCGGACCGAGTCCTGAGTCGTGGGCTGCTCCTGCAGCGCCGCGCTGCCCTGGGTCACGTAGCCCCCTGACGGGTTGCTGCGCCGCGCCGCGGTCCGGCCCCCCGACCGCGGTGCGCCCACCCGGGCGCCGCGCTGACCGACCTGCCCCGAGCGGTCGCGCTTCTCGACGTTCATCTCCCCTCCCCCTACTCCTTCTCGTCACGACCCCGATCGTGACGTCTCCGCCGGCCGGCTATCCCGTCCGGTGTGGATGGCCCGGACGCCGCCGCGTCGGGCCGGTGTGGTGCTGTCCCCGGGTGGGGCCGTTCGCGGGCGGCCCCACCCTTTCCCCGCCCGGCGGTGCCGGCACTGCGCACCGCCGCCTGTCCTCCGACGTGCTCCGCCGCCGGTCCGATGTGCTCCGCCGCGCGCAGCCGTACCGACGCCGCCCGCGGGTTGGCCGCGATCTCCGCCTCGCCGGCCTGCTCGGCACCCCGGCCGAGCAGCCGCAGCGTCGGGCCGGTGCCCGGCAGCTCGACCGGCAGCTCCACCGGCGCGGTGCTGCGCGCCCGGCCAGCCAACGTCTGCTTGGTGATCCGGTCCTCCAACGAGTGGTAGGACAGCACCACCATGCGGCCGCCGACGTGCAACGCGTCCAGCGCGGCCGGCAGCGCCCTGCGCAGCACCGCCAGCTCCTCGTTTACCTCGATACGTAACGCCTGAAACGTCCTCTTCGCGGGGTTTCCCCCAGTTCGTCGAGTAGCCGCCGGCACCGCCGACTCGACCAGCTCGGCCAACCGCGTCGACGAGGTGATCGGCTGCCGCTGCCGCTCCCGCACGATCGCCGAGACGATCCGGCTGGCGAACCGCTCCTCGCCGTACTCCCGCAGCACCCGGACCAGGTCCCCCGGGGGGTAGCCGTTGACGATCTCCTCGGCCGTGGTCCCCCGCCCCTGGTCCATCCGCATGTCCAGGGCGACGTCCCGGGAGTAGGCGAACCCGCGCTCGGGCGCGTCGAGCTGCAGTGAGGACACCCCCAGATCGAACAACACGCTGTCCACCCCGGACAGCTCCAGCTGGTCGAGGACCTCGGGCAACTCGTCGTAGACCGCGTGGACCAGATGGACCCGGTCGGCGAACCCGGCCAACCTCGCCCGGGCGTGCGCCAACGCCTCCCGGTCACGATCCAGCCCCACCAGGGTGACCAGCGGGAAGGCCGCCAGCACCGCATGGGCGTGACCGCCCAGGCCGAGGGTCGCGTCGACGTGCACGGCCGGCCGGTCACCGCGGTCCAGCGCGGGGGCGAGCAGCTCGAGACACCGCTCGAGCAGCACCGGTACGTGCGTACCGCGAAGCTCCCCCATGTCGACCCCCAGTGACCTGTCTGCCGTGTCGTGCCCGGTTGCTGCGTTACCGCTCGTCGTACCGCCAGATCCCCATCCGCTCTACTCCCGCCCACCGCCCGTGCCGGACCGGTGCTCGAAGACACGCGCCTGGCGCCGGGGAAGTGGCGCCAGGTGCGGGAGCGGCTGGAGATCTCGCAGTACGTCGGACGACCGGTGCCGACCGGCGGCTCTCGCGTCAGCCACCGACACCCGACGAGACGCCGGGCGGTCGACCATCCGTTGCCCTACAGTCCGCCGGGCAGCACCCCCTCTTCGATGTCCGCGAAGTCGTCCTCGCTATCGGAGAGGTATGTCTCCCATGCCTGCTTGTCCCAGATCTCCACCCGGCTGCTCGCCCCGATCACCACGAGGTCGCGGCCGAGCCCGGCGTACTCCCGCAGATGCGCCGGGATCGTCACCCGGCCCTGCTTGTCGGGCACCTCGTCATGCGCACTGGCGAAGAAGACCCGGCTGTAGGCCCGCGCCGCCTTGTGCGTCATCGGTTGCTCGCGCAACTGCTCGGCGATCCGCTGGAACTCCGGCGTCGGGAACACGTACAGACAGCGTTCCTGCCCCTTGGTGATCACGACACCTCCCGCCAGCTCGTCCCGAAACTTGGCTGGAAGGATCAACCGGCCCTTTTCGTCCAGGCGCGGAGTATGGGTGCCGAGAAACACGGCCCAACCCCCCCTTGCCCTTGTACGGCATTCGCGGTGCCGCATCCCCCGGGGCCGGCGGGCCCTCCCGGCCCCGCCATCGCGCCCCACTCTACTCCACTTCCCTCCACCTGCAACCAGAATCGCGACCGAAACACGCCCAATTCACCGACAAAACCGCACGTCAGTGGGGGTGGTGCCGAGTGGAGGGGCGCGAGCGCCCACCCCGGTCCACTTTCCGACAGCCGCGCCCGGAATCAGGTACGCATCCGGCCGAATCGCGCTCAGCGCCAGCGCCGCAGCGGCTGTCCGCTGCCGATGACGGCCCGCTACCCGGCGAGGATCTCCAGCGCCGCCCGCACCGGATCACCGTTCCAGCGGGAGGCGAAAGCGTCGACCAACGCCCAACCGGCCCGGCGCAACGCCCGCTGCCGCGCCAGGTGCGCTTGCGGACCGTCCGGATGGACTACGCAGTTGAGGCCGACGGCGTCGGCGCCGACACCGAGACAGATGTCCACCGTCCACCGTCCGACCGGGTAGTCGAACCGCACCGCGCCGCCGATCTCGGTCAGCCGGGCGCCGAGCTGTGCAGCCCAACAACTGACTCCGGCGGTGGTCACCACGCCCCCGGACGGCACCGCTGGCGGCGGTTGGCGCGCGTACCGCAGAAACTCCCCCACCAGGCCGTCGGCGGCGGTCAGCGAGGTCACCACCACCAACTGCCGCCGGGCCCGCGTGATCAGGACGTTGAACAGATGCGGATCGGCCAGGAAACGTAACCTGGCCGGCGGATCGTCGTCGGTCACCGCGAACGACGCCACCACCGTCTCGGCTTCGCCGCCCTGGATCGCGTGCACGGTGCCGACCCGCAGCCCCAGCTCCTCGATCCGCTCCACCGGAAACTCCGCGACCAGTGCAGCCTCCAGCGCGTCGGCCTGCGCGCGGAACGGAGTGACCACGCTGATCTGCGACTGGCCGGAAGTGGCGAGTTCCCGCACCACCTCGACGGTGGCGGTCACCTCCGCCTGATTCACCCCGTCCACCGTGGCCGCCGACACCACCTGGCGCACCGCGATCACGTCGATCGACTCGTTCGCCGGGTGGCGGGTGGTGACCGCGAACCGGTCGGCGTAGAACCGCCGGGCCGAGAACTCGATCAGCTGCGGTACGCAGCGGAAGTGCTCGTCGAGCCAGGTCACCGGTGCGCTGGCAGCGGCGAGATCGAAGGCGCTGACCCGGCGGACGTCGAGCCGGTCGTCCAGACCGTATCGGTCGAGCGTGTCGGCCACGTCCACGTCCGCGACGAAGGAAACGAAGCGCAACTGTCGTGGGTCACCGACGACCAGCGCCCGACGGGCCCTGGCCAGCGCCGGGGCAGCCCGGATCTGGTCGCTGTGCGAGGCCTCGTCGAGGATGACCAGGTCGAACAGACCGGGCGACGGCGGCAACAGCTCGGCTACGTCGGTCACCGTGCCGATCCACAACGGCAACGCCCGGACCAGGGCCGGACCGTCCAAGGCTGTCAGCAGCTCCCGGCGCCGGTTGCGCCCCGCCCGCAACGCGCTCGCCAACGCCCCGGCGTTGCGCCGGGCCGGCGGATCCCATCGACGCTCGCTGCCGGCGCGGTCCCGCATCGCGGTCGCGACCCGTTCGGCGAGCTCCCGGTCGGCCTCATCGAGCCGGTCCCAGTACGCCGCCAGATCAGTGCCGCCCGCAGCGGCGAGCCGAGCCCGAGCCGCCACCGCCCGGGCCGCCTCGACGGCATCGGCGACCTGGTCCAGCGCACCGTCGGTGTTCCCGGCGAGGTCGACGGCGACACCGAGCCGACGCCGCAGCCAGCGACGGGCGGCCCGCCGACGCCACCTCGCCCACCAGTTCCCGCCACCCGGGGCACACGCCAGCCGGACCGCACGCGTGGCACCGGACAGGTCGGCCCCGGGTACGAACGCGCCCGGTGCGGTCAGTGACAGCGCACCGAGCAGCGGCTCCCACCCGGTCGCGGCGGCGGCCAGCCGCTCGGTCTCCAGGGCGAGCCGGATCAGTCCGGTCTCCCGAGCAACCCGGCGGCGGGCCGCCGCCACCGCGTCCTCGGCGGCGGACACCCACGCCGCCGGGACACCCGAACCGGCACCGGCGGCGAGAGTGGCGGCGACCTCCGCCCGTCGTTGGGCGTCGCCGAACAGCACCGGTGTCGGCCCCCGGTAGCGGGCCAGGAGATCAACCAGTACGTCTGCGGCATGCGGCGACTGGGTCACCACCAGGACGCTGCCGCCCCGATCGACCGTGTCCAGGGCCGCGGCCACCACGGCGTGGCTCTTGCCGTTGCCCGGCGGACCAGACACGACGGTGAGCCGTTCCCGCCGGACCCGCCGGACCACGTCCGACTGGGCGGCGGTCAGCGGCAACGGCGACTCGACCGCGGCGGCGTCGAACCGGGCGCCGGGCGTGGCGGCGTCCCCCGCCACTGTTTCGCCGGCACCGCCGTCAGTGCCGGTCGGCGTCGGCTGGTAGACCTCCGCCAGCGCGGTGCCGGTCAGGTCCCGGCCGGCCCAGGCCCGTAGTCCGTCGGCGAGCGCCACCCCGTAGACATCCCGGACAGTGAACAGCACCGCGGCCAGATAGCCGGTCAGCCCGCTCGCCGGCAGCCGGGGACGCCGACCGGTCGGTGCCGGCCGTACCTCGGTCAACGGCAGCCCGGCGGCCGCGGCGGCGGTCCGCAGCCATGCCTGCGTCCCGGTCGCCGTCAGCCAACCCGGCCCGCCCAGACCCGGCACCGATTCCAGGTTCGCCGCCGCGGCGCGATCCGTGACCAGGGAGGTCAGCTCCAACTCCCCGGCCGACACCACCCGGTAACCACGCAGCGCACGCTCCAACCGGACCGGTTCGGACAGCAACGGCAGCCGGACCCGGCGGCGGACCCCGTCCCGTTCGACGGTGCCGACGACCAGACCCAGGCCGCGTCGCAGGATCCGCTCGTCGCGGTGCAACAGGTCGACCGCGGCCAACCGGTCGGTGGCGGCATCACGCTGGTGCCGGTCCGGATCGGCGAGCCAGAGCAGCGGCTGGCCGCCCCGGGTCACGTCCAACATCCGCTCGGGTGCGGCGGGCGCCAGCTCGGCCAACGCCCGCAGCACGGTAGCGACCATTGAGCTACTCATCGGTCGTCGACCGTACCAACGCGTCCGTGCGGCGATCGGCGCCAGGCAGGGTCCGGTAGCCTCGCTCGGGTGACGGACGCGAAGATGCCCTTGCGGGCGAAGGTGGCAAGCTCGGTGTCCCGCACCGCTGCGGCGCTGTCGCGGGCCGCCGGACGGGGCGACGGGTCGGTGATCGGCGGTTGGATCGGTCTCAAGATCGATCCGGAGCTGCTGGCGCATCTCGCCGCCGGGCGGGCCGTCGCGCTGGTCTCCGGCACCAACGGCAAGACCACCACGACCCGGCTCGCCGCGGCGGCGGTCGGCGTGCTCGGCCGGGTGGCGACGAACTCGTACGGCGCGAACATGCCGACCGGGCACACCTCCGCGCTGGCCAAGGCCGGCACCACGCCGTACGCGGTGCTCGAAGTGGACGAGCACTACCTGGCTCAGGTGCTCGAGGCCACCAGCCCCCGGGTGGTCGCCCTGCTGAACCTCTCCCGCGACCAGCTGGACCGGGCCAAGGAGGTGGCGATGATGGCCCAGCTGTGGCAGGTGGCGCTGGCCGAGCATCCCGAGGTCAAGGTGGTGGCCAACGCCGACGACCCGATGGTGGTGTGGGCGGCCGCGACCGCCGGCGCGGTCTCCTGGTTCAGTGCCGGGCAGCGCTGGCACGACGACTCGTGGGTCTGCCCGGAGTGCGGTTCGGCGATCGAACGCTCCGAGGACCAGTGGTGGTGTGCCGGCTGCCCGCTGCGCCGGCCCGAACCGGAGTGGGTGGTCGACGAGGACGGCGTCATCGACCCGACCGGCGCCTGGCACAAGGTGACGCTGCAACTGCCTGGCCAGGTCAACGTCGGCAACGCGGCCACCGCGCTGGCGGTGGCCGCCGAGTTCGGCGTACGCCCGGTGGACGCGGTGTCCCGGCTGGCGGTGGTCACCTCGGTGGCCGGCCGGTACGCGCAGGTGGTGCGCAACGGGCGGACCATCCGGCTGCTGCTGGCCAAGAACCCGGCCAGTTGGCTGGAGGCGTTCGACATGGCCGAACAGGCACCGACGCTGCTGTCGATCAACGCCCGCGACCCCGACGGGTTGGACACCTCCTGGCTGTTCGACGTCGACTTCTCGCCGTTGCGCGGCCGCCAGGTGCTGATCACCGGCGAACGCGCGTTCGACCTCGCCGTCCGACTGGAGGTCAACGACGTGCCGTTCCTGCACGTCCCGTCGCTCAACGCGGCGATCTCCTCGGTGCCGCCCGGCCGGCTGGAGGTCATCGCGAACTACACCGCATTCCAGGACATCCGAGCGGAGCTGGACCGTGTCAACTGAGTCGTTCCCGGCCATCGGCCCGTCGATCGGCGGGCCCAGCGTGCTCCGCCTGGTCTGGATCTACCCTGACCTGCTGTCCACCTACGGCGACCGGGGCAACCTGCTGATCCTGGCCCGTCGGGCCCAGCAGCGCGGCATCCCGGTGGAGCTCACCGAGATCCGCTCCGACCAGCCGGTGCCGCAGTCGGCCGACATCTACCTGATCGGCGGCGGCGAGGACGGCCCGCAGGCGCTGGCCGCCCAGCGGCTACGGGCCGACACCGGGCTGCACCGCGCGGTCGACCAGGGCTCAGTGATCTTCGCGGTCTGCGCCGGCTACCAGTTGCTGGGCACCTCGTTCTTCGCCAAGGGCGCCCAGTGCACCGGCCTGGAACTACTGGACCTGCAATCCGACCGGGGACCGAGCCGGGCGGTCGGCGAACTGGCCGGCGACATCGACCCGCGGCTCGGCGTACCGCCGCTGAGCGGTTTCGAGAACCACGGCGGGCGCACTCACCTCGGCAACGGCGTCTCGCCGCTGGCCCGGGTCACCGCCGGGGTCGGCAACGACGGGACCAGCGAGGGCGCCTGGCGGGGCAACATCCTCGGCACCTACGCGCACGGCCCGGCGCTGGCCCGCAACCCGGCGCTGGCGGATCTGCTGCTGCGCTGGGCGATCGGCGCAGCCAGCCTGCCACCGCTCAACGACCTGTGGGCCGACCGGCTGCGGGCCGAACGGATGGCCGCGATCCGCACGTGAGGCGGCTGGGCCGGGCGCTGCGCGAACCGGCGGTGGCCCGGTTCGCGGCCCTGCTCGCGCTGATCGGTGGCTGCGCCCTGCTGGTGCTGCTGGTCCCCCGGCCCGACCGGGCGGCCCTGACCGGGCTGCCCGACCGACTCGGAGCGGCCGGGCCGGTGCTGGCCGTTGTCGGCGGCGCGCTGCTGTTGACCGTGCTGGTCCCCCGTACGTTCCTGACCCTGACCTGGGGGGCGCTGTTCGGCCCGGTGGCGGGTGCCGGCTACAGCCTCGCCGCGGCCGCGCTGGCGGCGCTGATCGGCTTCGGCGTCGGACGCCGGCTAGGCCGGGAGTACGTCGTCAGCCGCACCTCGATGGCGGCACCGCCGGGCGGCCTGGCCGGGCGGACCGACCGGATCCGGTTGCGGCTGGCCCGGCTGGACCGCTGGTTCGCCACCCAGAGCGTGCTGGGCGTGATCATGGTCCGGCTGCTGCCGATCAGCGGGTTCGGCATGGTCAGCTACGGCTACGGCACCACCGGCGTACGGCTGGCCCCGTTCCTGATCGGCAGCGTACTGGCGTCGGCGCCGACGGCGGTCGGCTACGCGGTGATCGGCGCGGCGGTGGTCGCCCCCGGCGAGGTCAACTGGCTGGCCGCCGCGCCCGCCGGGCTGGGTGCGGCGGCCACCGTCGTGCTGCTGCTGCGCTGGCGCCGCGCGGTCCGGGCGGACCGCGCGGCGCTACGGGTCACGGCACCACGCTGACCATCCGGCCCGGGACCACGATCACCTTGCGCGGCGTACGGCCGGCCAGGTGCTCGGCGACGGCGGCCAGCGCGGCGGCCCGTACCTCGTCCTCGGCGGCCTCGGCCGGCACCTCGACGCGGCCCCGGACCTTGCCGGCCACCTGCACCGGGTAGGTCACCGACGCGGCCCGCAGCAGCGCCGGGTCGGCCACCGGGAAATCGACGTAGGTCAGCGAACCGGTGTGGCCGAGCCGCTGCCACAGCTCCTCGGCGACGTGCGGGGCGAACGGGGCCAGCATCAGCACCAGCGGTTCGGCCACCTCACGGGGGGTGGCCGGCAGCCGGGTCAACGCGTTGGTCAGCTCGATCAGCTTGGCGATCGCGGTGTTGAACCGCAGCCCGTCCATGTCCGACCGGACGCCGTCGATCACCCGGTGCGTCAGCCGGCGCAGCTCGTCGTCGGCCGGGTCGTCGGTCACCCGGGACGCCCCGGTGCGCTCGTCGACCAGGGCCCGCCAGACCCGCTGCAGGAACCGGTACGAACCGACCACCGCCCGGGTCTCCCAGGGGCGGGACACCTCCAGCGGGCCCATCGACATCTCGTACACCCGGAACGTGTCGGCGCCGTACGCCTCGCACATCTCGTCCGGGGTGACCACGTTGCGCAGGCTCTTGCCCATCTTGCCGTACTCGCGGTCGACCGCGACGTCGCCGTGGAACCAGCCGCCGTCGCGCTCGGTCACCGCCGCCGCGTCGACGTACGCGCCGCGCGCGTCGGTGTACGCGTACGCCTGGATGTAGCCCTGGTTGAACAGCCGGCGGAACGGCTCGACGCTGGACACGTGCCCCAGGTCGAACAGCACCTTGTGCCAGAACCGGGCGTACAGCAGGTGCAGCACGGCGTGCTCGACGCCGCCGACGTACAGGTCGACACCGCCGCAGTCGGTCGTCGACGCCGGACCCATCCAGTACCGCTCGTTGGCCGGGTCGACGAACGCGTCGCTGTTGGCCGGGTCGGCGTAGCGCAGCTCGTACCAGCAGGAGCCGGCCCACTGCGGCATCGTGTTGGTCTCCCGGCGGTAGCGCTGCCGGCCGGCCGGTGCACCCGGCACCCCGGTCAGGTCCAGCTCCACCTCGACCCAGTCGGCGGCCCGCGACAGCGGGGTCTCCGGGTCGGATGCGGCGTCGTCGGGGTCGAAGGTACGCGGCGAGAAGTCGTCGATCTCGGGCAGCTCCAGCGGCAGCATCTCCTCCGGCAGCGGGATCGGCAGCCCGGTGGTGTCGTAGACGATCGGGAACGGCTCGCCCCAGTAGCGCTGCCGGCTGAACAGCCAGTCCCGCAGCCGGTAGGTGACCGCGCCCCGACCGTGGCCGCCCGCCTCCAGCCAGGCGATGATCCGCTCCTTGGCCTCGGTCACGCCCAGACCGTTCAGGAAGTCGCTGTTCATCGCCGGGCCGTCACCGGTGTACGCCTTGCCGGTGAAGTCCTCCGGCGGCGTCACCGTCCGCACGATCGGCAGGTCGAACACCTCGGCGAAGTCCCAGTCCCGCTCGTCCTGCGCCGGCACCGCCATGATCGCCCCGGTGCCGTAGCCGGCCAGCACGTAGTCGGCGATGAAGATCGGCAGCCGGGCGCCGTTGACCGGGTTGGTGGCGTACGCGCCGACGAAGACGCCGGACTTGTCGCGGGTCTCGGCCTGCCGTTCGGCGTCGGTGCGCCCGGCGGCCTGCTTGCGGTACGCCTCGACCGCCTCGGCCGGGGTGGCGTGCCCGCCGGTCCACGCCGGCCGGGTGCCCGCCGGCCAGGCGGTCGGCACCAGGTCGTCGACCAGGGCGTGCTCCGGGGCCAGCACCATGTAGGTGGCGCCGAAGACGGTGTCCGGTCGGGTGGTGAAGACCTCGATCGGCGCGGCGCCGGTCGGGAAGGTGATGTGCGCGCCGGTGGACCGGCCGATCCAGTTGCGCTGCATCAGCTTGATCGGCTCGGGCCAGTCCAGCAGGTCCAGGTCGGACAGCAGCCGGTCGGCGTAGGTGGTGATCCGCATCATCCACTGCCGCAGGCTGCGCTTGAAGACCGGGAAGTTGCCCCGCTCGGACCGGCCGTCGGCGGTGACCTCCTCGTTGGCCAGCACGGTGCCCAGGCCGGGGCACCAGTTGACCGGCGCCTCGGAGACGTACGCCAGCCGGTGCGCGTCGACCAGCTCGCGGCGTTCCCGGTCGCTCAGCTCGGACCAGGCGCGCCCGTCCGGGGTGGCCCGCCGACCCGACTCGTACGCGGCGATCAGTTCACTGACCGGCCGGGCCTTACCGGCCTCGGTGTCGTACCACGAGTTGAAGACCTGCAGGAAGATCCACTGGGTCCAGCGGTAGAACTCCACGTCGGTGGTGGCCACCGACCGCCGGTCGTCGTGGGCCAGCCCCAGCATCCGCAGCTGGGCCCGGTACCGCTCGATGTTGGCCTCGGTGGTGGTCCGCGGGTGCTGGCCGGTCTGCACCGCGTACTGCTCGGCGGGCAGGCCGAAGGCGTCGAAGCCCATCGCGTGCAGCACATTGCGGCCGGCCATCCGCTGGTAGCGGCCGTAGCAGTCGGTGCCGATGAAGCCCAGCGGGTGGCCGACGTGCAGGCCCGCGCCGGACGGGTACGGGAACATGTCCAGCAGGAAGAGCTTCTCGGCGTCGGCGCGCGGGTGGGCCGGGTCGGCCAGTGGGCCGACCGGGTTGGGCGCGTGGAAGGTGCCGTCACGTTCCCACCGCTGCTGCCACTGTCGCTCGATCTCGCCGGCCATCGCGGCGGTGTACCGGAACGGTGGGGTGTCCGCCGCGGTCTCGACTGCCTCGCTCATCGTCGGTCGCCACCTCAGGGTCGGTTGTGGGCTGTGAGTGTCGGTCGTGGGCATGAAAAAACCCCTCCACAGGAGGGGTCGCCGTGCTGCCGCCGCCGGACGGCCGCTGCGCCGGTCAGGCGGCCTGGTGGGTCAGCACGGCCGGAGAAGGAGCAGGAAGGCGCCGGCCATGGCGTCAGTGTACTCCGGGTCGGCGAACCAGGTGGACCGCCCTCACCGCCGGCTCCGGCGACGGCTACGCCCGGCCGGCCTCCCCCGATCCCCGCTGCGCCGGGCCGGGCCCTGACCGGTCGGCAGCCGGCACCTCCGGCGGTGGGCCGCCCCGCTCGGCGAGGGCGTCGAACCTGCTCTGCGGGCTCATCGGCGCACCGGACAGGTAGGCCGCCCTCGCCAGCGCGTACCCGCCGACCGGCGCGGTGACCACCTGCAGCAGTACGGCCAGGGTCACCACCGCCGCGGTCCGTGGGCTGGGCAACAGGGTCAGCACGCCGAGCAGGATGAGCACCAGGCCCAGGCTGGCCGCCTTCGCCACCGCGTTCATCCGGTTGTAGACGTCGGGCAGCCGTAGCATGCCGAGCCCGGTGATCCCGATCAGCAGGGTGCCCGCGCCGAGCAGCGTCCCGGCGAGCACGTCCCAGCCGGTCACCGGCTCCTCCGATGCACCAGGCGGGCGAGCGCGACCGTGGCGAGGAAACCGACCAGGGTCGCGGTCAGCACGATGTCGAGTAGTTCGGCGATCCGCAGCCGGGCGGCGAGGACCGCCACCCCGGCGATGAAGACGAAGAAGCCGAAGTCGACGGCGGCGGCACGGTCGGCGTCGGTCGGGCCGATCACCAGGCGGATGATCGCCGCCGCCATCGCCAGGGCCAGGACGGCGAGAACGAGGTCGAGTCCGGTCACCGGCGCGCTCCCTCCGACTGGTCGGGCCGGTCGGCCCGGTCAGGCTGGTCGACCCGGTCAGGCTGGTCGACCGGGTCTACCGGGCGCGCGGCGGGCAGCAGGTGGTCCTGCAGCCGGGCGAGTTCGGCGCGGAACCGCTCCGGGTCCTCGGCGTGCATGCCGTGCACGAACAGGGTCGGCGGCTGCGGCCGGACCGCCACGGTGAGTGTGCCCGGAGTCAGCCCGACGGCCAGCGCCATCAGCACCATCTCGGTGCTGGTCCGGGTCCGCAGCGGGAACTCGACGATCCCTGGCGACAGCCCGCTGCCCGGCGTGACGATCTCCCGGGCGACGACGACGTTCGCCACCACCAGGCGACCGGTGAAGTAGCCGACGAAGCTCAGCACCCGGCCGGCCCGGCGCAGCGTCCGGACCGGCCAGCGCAGCAGCGCCCGGACCGGCCGCCGGCGCGGCCCGCCGGCCCGGCCACCGTCAGCTCCCCGGCCGGTACGGGTCTCATCCGTCCGTCGCGTTCGTCTGGTCAACGTCTGGTCACCGCCTCCACATAGGCACTCGGGTCGATCAATCCGTCGGCTGCGGTCGCCGCCAGGCCGAGCAGGGGCTGCGCGGCCGGCCCCAGCAGCAGGGTGAGGGCCGCGAGCAGCACCGCCGGCCCGGTCAGCCAGCTGGCGATCCGCGGCGGTACGTCGGCGGCGGTACGGGCGGGCGGGTGACCGGCCGGGTCCGCGGAAGCCGACGGGCGGCCACCATGGTCCGCCGGTGCGGGCGCGGGGTCGCCCCAGAACGCCAGATCCCAGATCTTGATCATCGAGATGAGTGTCCCGAGGCTGACCAGCACCGCGACCGCGAAGATCAGATAGTTGCCGTCGGCGACCGCGGCCCGCAGCAGCAGGAACTTGGCCAGGAACCCGGAGAACGGCGGCATCCCAGCCAGCGACAGCCCTGCGCCGATGAAAGCCGCGGCGAGCAGCCGGTGCACCGTGGCCAGCCCGCCGAGCCGGTCCAGCCGATCGGTGCCGTAGCCGACCACCACCGCCCCGGCGCAGAGGAACAACGCCGCCTTGACCAGGATGTACTGCACCAGAAAGAAGATCGCCGCAGTGAGCGCGGCCGGGCTGAACACCGCCAGCCCGATCAGCAGGTAGCCGATCTGGCTGACCATGTGGAATGCGAGCACTGAACGCATGGTGGTCTCGCCGAGCGCCCCGAGGACGCCGATCACCATGGTCACGGCGGCGGCCAGCCCGATCACCCACCGGTAGTCGACCGCGCCGTCGTAGACCACCGCCACGATCCGGACGATCGCGTACCCGCCGACCTTGGTGAGGATGCCGGAGAACAGCGCGGTGACCACCGGTGGCGCGTACGGATAGCTGCGGGGCAGCCAGCCGTGCAGCGGTACCACCGCGGCCTTCACCGCCAGGGCGAGCAGCACCACGGTGCCGGCCAGGGCCAGCGCGCCGTCGCTGCCGGCCGACCCGGCCAGCTCCCCGAGATCGACGGTGCCGGCGACGGCGTAGACCAGCCCCACCCCGGCCAGCAGGATCGTGGAGGCGAGCAGGTTGACGGTCACGTAGATCCGCCCGGCCACCGTCCGCTCCCGGCCGGCACCGGCGGTCAGCAGCACGTACGACGGCACCAGCATGACCTCGATCAGCACGAACAGGTTGAACAGGTCGGCGGTCAGGAACGCCCCGAACGCACCGGCGCTCGTCATCAGCGCCAGCGGGACCAGGTACGGCCGTCGGTCGTCACCGGAACCGATGGCGAAGACCCCGCACAGCAGCACGACCAGCGCCACGACCGTAACCATCAGCGCGCTGAAGGTGTCCGCCGCCAGGGTGATCGCGAAGCCGGCCGGCCAGCCACCGATCCGCTCGGTCAGCACCTCGCCACTGCGGGTCGCGGCCAGCAGTGTGCCGCCCTGGGCCAGCACTGCCACGCCGGTGCCCAACCAGCCGATCCGGTGCAGCGTCAACCGACGCGGTACGGCCACCAGCACCCCGGCCACGACCAGTGGCAGCACGATCGGGCAGACCAGCGGCAGCGGCGCGTTCATCGGGGCAGCTCCCCGGTGTCGCCGCCGGCCGCCGTCCGACCGTGTTCGGCGACCTGCTCGGACATCGACCGTGGCTCGGTCAGCACCGGCTCCGGGCCAGGTCCCGGCTTGGGGCCCGCCGCGCTGTCCGGAGCCGCCGTACCGTCCGGACCGGCCTCGCCCAGCTCCAGGTCGGGTCGGCCCGGTCGCGGCCGGTCGACCACCGCGAGCGCGAGCAGGAAGATCGTGATGCCGAAAGTGATCACGATGGCGGTGAGCGCGAAGGCCTGGGGCAGCGGATCGGCCGTCGCCGCCGGGTCGACGTCGCCGAACGGCGGCTGCCGGCGCCACAGCCCGCCCGAGGCGAGCAGCAGGATGTTGACGGCGTGGCCGAGCAGGACGAAGCCGATGACGACCCGGATCAGGCCGCGGTGCAGGATCAGATAGACGCCGGCCGCGGTGAGCAGGCCGATCACCAACGCGACGGTCATGGTGCCCGCACCCTCGCCGCGTCAGAGGGGCCCGCCACGCCCGGCGGGACCGCCACGCCCGGCGGCTCCGCCGCGCCGAGCCGCCGTACCGCCGCGGTGATCAGGCCCAGCACCATCAGATAGACACCGAGGTCGAAGAAGGTCACCGGCGACACCGAGAAGCCGAGCACCGACAGTTTCAGTCCGGGCGACGGCGTCAGGAACGGCTCACCGGCCAGCAGCGCGGACAGGCCGACCCCGAGACAGGTCAGCAGCCCTGCGGCGAGTAGCGGCCTGGGCCGCAGCCGGCCGGCCGCCGTCGGTGGGCGTCCGGCGTACGCCAGTTGGCCGAGCCCGGCCGCGATCCCGGCCACCAGCGCGGCGACGAAGCCGCCGCCGGGCTCGTCGTGGCCGCGCAGGAACAGCCACGCCGAGACCACCAGCATCACCGGGGTGAGCAGTCGGTGCGCGAACCGGAGCACCGGGTCCGGTGCGGCCGGACCGCCGGTGCGGCCGCGCCCGCCGGTGCCGACGCCCGGCCCGGTAGTGGCGACCTCGCGCCCGGTGGTCCGGAACAGCCCGACCAGCCCGAGCGCCACGGCGACGAGGACGGTCGCCTCACCGAGGGTGTCGAACGCCCGGAACTCGACCAGGATCACGTTGACCACGTTGCCGCCGCCGGTCGCCGGTTCCGCGGTCCGCAGGAAGTAGGCCCCCGGGGCGGACAGGTCGCGACGACCGGTGAGCCCGACCGTCGCGGCCACCGCGACGGCACCGGCGGCGACCGCGAGGGCGGCGGCGAAGAAGCTGACCGGCTGGCGCCCGGCACCCGGCAGCCGGGCCGGCAGCCGGCGCAGGACGAGCATCGCGACGACCGCGGTCAGTACCTCGACGAGCATCAGGGTCAGCGCCACGTCCGGCGCGCCGGCGAGCAGGAACCAGGTGGCCACCAGCAGACCGACCAGGCTCAGCAGCCCGACCGCCGCGAGTGCCGACCTGGCCAGCACGATCCCGGCCAGGGCCACCGCCAGCAGCACCAGCAGCGGCCAGTCGCCGGCCGCCGCGCTCGCCGCCGGCCAGGGCGGCATCGACCCCAGCGCGGCGCTGCCGGCTGCCCCGATCAGCACCAGCAGCAGCACTGGCCGGAACAGATGGGCGGCCGGCGAGTCGTAGCGGGTCGGCCGGCCGACGATCTCACCCAGTCTCAGCAGCGCGCCGTAGCAACGGTCGAAGGTGACCGCCCCGGCCGGCGGCAGCCGGACCGACTGCACCAGCCGGTCGACCCGGCCGCGGGCGATGAACAGGGCCGTACCCGCCAGTACAGTGAGCATCGACAGCGCCAGCGCCGGGGTGAAGCCGTGCCAGAACGCCACGTACGGCGGATCGCCCCCGGGGGACGCGTCCTCGGTCGCCTGGTCGATCAACGGGCCGAGCAGCGACGCCGCCGGGCCGAGCAGCAGGCTCAGCAGCGCGGCGATCGCCGCCGGGGCGAGAAACATCCACGCCGGTTCGTACAGCTCCGGCTGCTGCGGCGGTCCGGCGAAGGTCTCGTAGACGATCCGGGCGCCGTACGCGAAGGTGAGGGCGGACGCCGACACGGCCAGTACCTCGGCCGACGGGCTGAGCCACGGATCGACCCCGGTCTTGATCAGCGCGTCGAAGATCGCCTCCTTGCTGACGAAGCCGAGCAGCGGCGGCAGGCCGGCCATCGACATCGCGGCCAGCCCGGTCAGGGTGGCGGTCACCGGCATCACGTGGCGCAGGCCGGAGAGCTGTCGGATGTCCCGGCTGCCGGCTTCCCGGTCGATGATGCCGACGAGCATGAACAGGGTGGCCTTGAACAGCGCGTGCGCGACGGTGTGCAGCACTACGGCGGCCAGCGCCGCCGGGGTGCCGACCCCGATCACCCCGACCAGCAGCCCGAGCTGGCTGACCGTCGAGTACGCCAGCATGGCTTTCAGGTCGTGCTGGCGCAGCGCGAGGAACGCACCCGCCAGCGCGGTACCGAGTCCCCCGAGGACCAGCACGACGGTCCAGGCAGCCTGGTCGGCGTAGATCGGCGAGAACCGGATCAGCAGGTAGATCCCGGCCTTGACCATCGTCGCGGCGTGCAGGTAGGCGCTGACCGGGGTGATCGCCACCATCGCGCTGGGCAGCCAGAAGTGAAACGGGAACTGCGCGGACTTGGTGAACGCCGCGACGATCAGCAGCCCGCCGACCACCCAGGCGACCGGCGAGCCGAGCAGCCGGTCGGGGTAGGCCAGGATGGTGGTCAGGTCGCTGGTGCCCAGCTGGACCGTCATCACCACGACGGCTGCCAGCAGCGCCAGGCCGCCACCGGCGGTGACCAGCAACGCCCGGGTGGCGGGGCGGGCCGCCGCCGGACTGGCCTGACCGATCAGGAAGAACGAGCAGACCGTGGTCAGCTCCCAGAACAGGAACAGCAGCACCGTGTCGGCGGCGAAGACCAGGCCGAGCATCGCCACGGTGAACAGGGTCAGCAGCGTGTAGAGCGCGGTGCACCGGCGGTGCGGGGCGAGGTAGCGCGGGCAGTACATCATGATCAGCGCGCCGACCCCGAGCACCAGCAGCCCGAAGACCATCGCCAGGCCGTCGAGCCGCAGCGCGAACGCGATGTCCAGCGACGGCAGCCAGCGCACCGAGACCGCGACCGCGCCGTCGTCCAGCACCACCGGCAGCCGGGAGGCGAGCAGCCCGCAACCGATCAGGTAGCCGACCGCGAGTGGGTAGCCGGTGTCGCGGCCGAGCGAGCGGGTGAGCAGTGGTACGGCGGCGGCGAGCCCGGTCAGCAGGGCCAGCACCGCGACCATCGTCAACGGGCACCCCTCGGTGCGGCGGTGATCCAGGCGTACGGACCGGCCCGGCACCGGCCGACGGTCGCCGGGCGCACCTCAACCGTCCTCGCTGGCGGCCAGCAGCACCGGCCGGGTGGCGTCCCGGACCACCTGGTCGGCGACGCTGCCGAGCAGCCGGTTGGACAGTCCACGGCCCCGCCGCCCGACCACGATCATGTCCACGTCGCGGGCCTGCGCGACGTCCAGCAGGGCTCGGGCGGGTCGGCCGGTGACGATCTCGATGCTGCTCGGCAGCGGCGGTCCGGCGGCGTGGCGCAGTCGGGCGGCCCGGTCGGTGAGCAGTTCCCGCGCCCGGTCCAGCTGGTCGGTCTCCTCGGCGGTGCGTTCGCCCCGCTCGACCGCGGCGACGTCGACCACGGTGGTCAGGATCAGCTCGCCGACCCGACCGGCCAGCACCCGGTGCGCCGTACGCAGGGCGTGCTCGGAGTCGGCGGAGCCGTCCAGCCCGACCAGTACCCGGGGCCCGGCACCGGGTGCGCTCGGCCCGGTGCCGGCCGCCGGTACCGGTGTGGTCTCCAACCGCCCGGTGGGTCGCGATCCGCGTTCCATCGCGATCGGGATGAAGAGCAGGCCGAGCACGGCGCCCAACGGATACCAGTACCAGGCGCGGTGGCCCCGCCGGGCGATGAACACCGCGACCGCCACGATCCCGGAGAGCACCCAGACGGCGACGACGGTCACGATGTAGCCGGCTGTGGACATCCAGCTCCCTCCGGTTCGACGTACCGGTCGACCCGGCCCGACGATCTGACCTGGTCACCGCTGGTGTCGCCGACTACCCGGGAAACGCCCGGCGTACCAGCTCACCCGACGGTTCACCCCGCCGGGTGGTGTCGGCCGGGGGCGGTGACAATCGGTCCGGCCGGGCACTTGAACCGGGCCGGTCACCGGCCCGTACCCCCGGTGGGGAGCGGGTGCCGCCCTGCCCGCTCCCGCGCGGTGCCCGGACCGTCCGTCTACGACCGGGTTGCCCACGGTGAGCATGGGCGGGTGAGCAGACCACGCCATCCCGTGGATGGCGGACATGCGAAAGATGGATAGCCTGAGAGGCATGTGGGGTCCCTGCGGCGGGAGACGACGGTCCCCCACCTGACCGACGGCGGGCGGCCGGACCGACCGACCCGCGTGACGCCGTACGACGAGGAGGAGGATCGTGACCCAAGACAGCTGGGACGATCTGGGTGCTCCGATGCCCCATGACGAGTTCCGCGCCGTGTCCGACGCCATCGTGGCCAACATAGAGCAGGTCATAGAGGGCAAAACCGCCACGGTTCGGCTGGCACTCGCCGTCCTGCTCGCGGAGGGGCACCTGCTGATCGAGGACGTTCCCGGGGTCGGCAAGACCAAACTCGCCAAGACGTTGGCCAGGTCGATCGACTGCTCCGTGCGCCGGATCCAGTTCACCCCGGACCTGCTGCCCAGCGATGTGACCGGGGTCAGCGTCTACAACCAGGACAACCACGACTTCGAGTTCAAGCCGGGCGCGGTCTTCGCCAACCTGGTGGTCGGCGACGAGATCAACCGGGCGTCGCCGAAGACCCAGGCCGCGCTGCTCGAATGCATGGAGGAGCGGCAGGTCACCGTCGACGGCACCACCTACGAGCTGCGGACGCCGTTCATGGTGATCGCCACCCAGAACCCGATCGAGATGGAAGGCACCTACCCGCTGCCGGAGGCGCAGCGGGACCGGTTCACCGCCCGGATCGCGATGGGCTACCCCGATCCGAGCGCCGAGCTGGCGATGCTCGACGGGCACGGCGCGGCGGACCCGGTGCACCAGCTGCAGCCGGTCTCCGACGCGGCCGGGGTACGGCGGTTGATCGCCACCGTCCGGGAGGTGCACGTCGCCGACCCGGTCAAGCAGTACGCGGTGGACCTGGTGACCGCGACCCGCGAGTCCCCGGAGCTGCGGCTCGGTGCCTCGCCCCGGTCGACCCTGCAGCTGCTGCGCACCGCCCGCGCGGTCGCCGCACTGGAGGGCCGCGACTACGTGCTCCCGGACGATCTGCAGGCGCTCGCCGTTCCGGTGCTGGCCCACCGGCTGATCCCGACCGCCGAGGCCCAGCTGGCCCGGCGGACCACCGACGCGATCATCGCCGAGCTGGTGCACCGGATGCCGTTGCCCCACGAACGGCAACGGCCGGCCGCTGCGGCGTACGACGGCCGCCAGTTCGGCCCGGCCGACGGCGCGGTGGCGGCGGTCCCCTTCGAGCCGCGAGGGCGTTGACCGATGCGGGCGGCGCTGCGCGGCCTCACCACCCGCGGCCGGTCGTTCCTGGCCGCCGGCGCGGCGGCGGTCGTCTCGGCGCTGGTCCTCGGCGAGAAGGACCTGCTGCGGGTCGCCATCCTGCTGGCCGTCCTGCCGCTGCTGGCCGCCCTGTACGTGGGCCGCAGCCGGTACAAGCTGGCCTGCACCCGCTCGCTGGAGCCGCACCGCGTCCCGGTCGGCTCCAACGCCCGGGTGGTGCTGCGGCTGCAGAACCTGTCCCGGCTACCCACCGGCACCCTGCTGCTGGAGGACCGGCTGCCGTACGCGCTGGGCAGCCGGCCCCGGGTGGTGCTGGAGCGGCTCGGTGCCCAGCAGGCCAGTTCGGTGGCGTACACGGTGCGGGCCGAGGTCCGTGGCCGCTACGAGGTCGGCCCGCTGGTGGTCCGGCTCACCGACCCGTTCGGCCTGTGCGAGCTGACCCGGGCCTTCCCCAGCGTCGACCGGCTCACGGTCATCCCGCAGGTCACCGCGCTGCCGTCGGTCCGACTCGCCGGCGAGTACGCCGGATCCGGGGACAGCCGGGCCCGGTCGGTGGCGGTGCACGGCGACGACGACTCCGCCACCCGCGAGTACCGCCGCGGTGACGACCTGCGCCGGGTGCACTGGAAGTCGACCGCCCGCACCGGTGAGCTGATGGTGCGCAGGGAAGAGCAGCCGTGGGAGACCCGGGCGACCGTGGTGCTCGACACCCGGGCGTACGCGCACCGTGGCGAGGGCCCGACGGCGAGCTTCGAGTGGGCGGTGGCGGCGGCGGCGAGCATCGCCGTGCACTTCCGGTCGAACGGCTACCGGCTGCGGCTGGTCACCGACACCGGCATCGACGCCGACGCCACCGAGGCCGACGGGGACGGACTGCTGCTCGACCGGCTGGCCGACGTCACCGCCAGCCAGCGCAGCGACATCGCCACCCTGGTCGATCAGGTACGCCGCCGCTCGGACAGTTCACTGGTGGTGGCGTTGTTCGGGGCGCTCACCCCGACCGAGGCGGAGCTGCTGGCCGGGCTACGGGGCAACCGGTCGACCTGCGTCGGCCTGCTGATCGACAGCTCGACCTGGATGAATCTGAGCCCGGACGAGCGGGCCGAGGCCGACCGGGCGCACGGTGCCGCCGCGTTGTCGCTGCTGCAGAGCGGCTGGCGGGTGATCGGAGTGAACCACGGTGACCAGTTGCCGTCGCTGTGGCCGCAGCTCGCCCGGGGTTCCCAGGGCTTCGCCTGGCGGGCCGCGCTGGCCGAGACGATAGCCGGAGGAGTGAATTGACCACCCGCAGACACCTCGGTCTGGTCGCGGCGGCAGCCACCCTGATGGCGGCCGCGCCGATGGCCACCATCTTCCAGGACTGGACCTGGCTGGTGCAGTGCGCCATCACCGTGACCATGATCGGTGGCGCCGGGATGCTGGTCCGGTCGTTGCGGGCTCCCGGATGGCTGCACCCGGTGGCCATGATCGGCGCGCTGCTCCTCGCCCTGACCTGGCTGTTCCCCAGCGGCGACGAGTTCCTCGCGGTACTGCCGTCGCCGGCGACGATCGGCCACTTCGGTGCGCTGCTGGCCCAGTCGGCGCAGGACGTGCACACGTACGGCGTACCGGTGCCCGACGGCGACGCGCTGCTGTTCATCACCGCGCTGGGGATCGGTTCGGTCGCGGTCGTCGTCGACGTGCTCACGGTGACCCTGCGCCGGCCGGCGCTGGCCGGCCTGCCGATGCTGGCGATCTACTCGGTGCCGGTGGCGATCTACGTCGACAGCGTCCCGGCGGCGCCGTTCGTGGTCGGCGCGGTCGGCTACCTGTGGCTGCTGATGGCCGACAACGTCGACCGGGTCCGCCGGTTCGGCCGCCGGTTCACCGGCGACGGCCGGGACGTCGACGTGTGGGAGCCGTCGCCGCTGGCCGCCGCCGGTCGCCGGCTCGCCGTGCTCGGGGTGGTCATCGCGGTGCTGATCCCGCTGACCATCCCCGGCATGACGTCCGGGCTGCTGACCAACCTCAGCGGCGGCGGGACCGGCGGCACCGGGCTGGGCAACGGGCCCGGTCAGGTGAACCTGTTCGCGGCGTTGAGCGGCCAGCTCAACCAGAGCGAGGTCACCGAGATGATCCGGGTGACGACCAACGACCCGAGCCCGGCGTACCTGCGGATCGGCATCGCCGACGAACTGCGCGAGGACGGTTTCGCCAGTCGTCCGCCACGGGGGCGGCCGGACTCGGCCCGGTCGCTGCCCGACCCGCGGACCGACCCGGACATCCGCAACACCGGGGTCAGCCACGACGCGTACCAGGCGACCGTCGAGGTCACCGGGAACTTCAACATGGCGTTGCTGCCGACCTACGCGGTGCCGGTGCAGATGCGCGACGTGGACGGCAACTGGGCGTACGACCGCACCGCGCAGATCGTCTTCTCCGGCCGGTCCCGGGCCCGCAACATGACCTACGGATTCGAGTACGTCCGCACCAGCTACACCCCGGGGGCGCTGCGCCGGTCCCAGCCGCTGCCGGCCGACGACGACCTCCGGCAGGCGTTCACCGCGGTGCCGCAGGTGCCGCAGGTGACCCAGCTGGTCGGGGAGCTGACCGCTGGCGCGCGCAGCGACTACGACCGGGTGCTGGCCATCTACGAGCACTTCTCCCGGGACAACGGTTTCACCTACAGCCTGGCCACCGAGGGCGGCACGGCCAGCCAGGACATCGTCAACTTCCTCGACAACAGGGTCGGTTTCTGCCAGCAGTACGCCGCCGCGATGGCGTGGCTGGTCCGCGCGGCGGACGTGCCGGCCCGGGTGGCGTTCGGTTTCACCAACGGCTCCCGGCGGCAGGAGAACACGTACACACTGACCAACCTGAACCTGCACGCGTGGACCGAGGTCTACTTCGACGGGCTCGGCTGGGTGCCGTTCGACCCGACCCCGGCGGCGAGCATCCCCGGCTCGGTGCGCTCCGAGTGGGCACCGGACGTGGACGCCCCGCCGGATGCCGGGCCGAGCGCCGGGCCGAGCGCGGCTCCGTCCGCCGCGCCGTCGGCGGGGCCGCTGCCGCAGACCGGGCCGGACCAGCTCGACCCGGGTGCGCTGGGTGCCGGATCCGCCGCCGACTCCACCGCCGGGCCCCGTTGGCCGTGGTGGACCCTCGCTGGTGTGATCGCGGTGCTCGTGCTGGCGGCCCTGCCGGCGGCCCGGCGCGCGACGGTACGCCGTCGGCGGCTGGCCCGTGTGGTGGCTCCGCTGACCCCGGCGGGCACCGACCCGACGGACGCGTCGGGTGCCGGCTCCCCCGCCGCGAGCGGGGCCACTGCCGGTGCCGCCCCGCTGATGACGGTCACCGGTGCCGACGCCGGGGCCGCCCGGCAGCATGCGCACGCCGTCTGGAGCGAACTGGTCGACACCCTGGTCGACCTGCGGATGCCGGTCGACCGGTCGGAGACGCCGCGGGCGACGGCGGGGCGGCTGGCCGCTCTGGAGTCGGTCCACGGTGCGGCGGCCGACGCGGTCCAGCTGCTCAGCCAGGCGGAGGAGCGGGCCCGGTACGCCCGTCAGCCGGTGCCGGGCGAGCCGCTGGTCGAGGCGTTGGGGCGGGTACGGGCGGCGTTGGCGGCCGGGGTGGGTCGGCGTACCCGGTTGGCGGCCCGGCTGCTGCCGCTGTCGGTGCTGCTGCGCTGGCGGGACGCGGTCGTCGAGGCGTACAGCCGGGTGTTCTCGGTCGTCGGCCGGTGGCGCGACGCGGCGGCGCGGTTGAGCCCGCGCCGGCTGTTGGCCAACCGGGCGGGTCGCTGACCCGTCCCGGTTCTGCGGACAGACCGGTCTGTCGAGGCACCGACCGGTCTGTCGAGTCACACCGACCGGGGTTTCCGCGAAACCGCCACCTCGGGCCGACACAGCGGGCATAATCGCCCACGTGCCGGGACGCACGATCGCAGCGCGGTCAGTCAAGCAGCACGGTCGGTCGACGAGATCCGCGGCCGGCCGCCGCTGTCCGGCGTGGCGGGCCGGCAGGTGGGCACGACGCGACCGCCCGGTCATGCCAGACCGGGCGGCTGATGCCCGCCGGCTAGGTCAGCGGTGGCCCTCCGGCCGCTGGCGCCAGCGCTCGTCCAGCCGGTCGATCAGCGATGACCGTCGCCCGCTGCGGGTCTTCCGACGCGTGGTCCCGCCGACCACCCGCAGATCGGGCGAGTTCGACTTGCGCTGGGACTGCATGGCGAACGCCGCTGCCCCGAGCATGACCACGAAGCCGGCCACACCGAGCAGCGGCACTTTGCTCACTGTGCCGTAAACGACCAGGGCAAGGCCAATGATGATCACACCGGCAGCGACGAGCAGGCGACGCCGCGCGTGGAAACGCGGGTCGCTGGCGCGCACGGCCGAGGCGAATTTGGGGTCCTCGGCAAGCGACCGCTCGATCTGCTCGAACAGCCGCTGCTCGTGCTCCGAGAGCGGCACGGCACTCCTCCCCGGTCACGTTGGTCAGCCCGGTCGGACCGACAGACCGTGGCAGCCAACCGGCTGCTTACCCGCAAGTCTACGAGGGGGGTCGCGGGTCGGAAAGCCGGACGACGGACCGCCTAGGTTGATTTTCCGTCCGGCGGACGTCATCACCTGGTAACAGAGTAGCCGCCCAACCGGACAGCGCACCGCTACCCGGCCCTCGTCACACCAGGAACTCGATCTTTCTCGCCCGCCGCACCACGAGTTTCACTCCTATAGCCCACCCAACTGGGCAAATCACTCGGGGTCCGCGCCGGTGGCGATCAGCAGCGGAACGGCCATCTCGACCTCGGTCACTCCACCATGGAAGCCGACCAGCGCGGAGCCGACCGGGTCGGTCCCGGTAGCCACCACGACGAACCGTTGCTGACAGATCACCACGACGTCACCGATCCGGCCCAGATGATCTGGTGGCACCGGGCCGAACCAGCCTTCGGCGATCAGCTCGTCCCGCTCGGCCACCCGGGCCGCCGGACCGAGGACGGCCCGCCATCCGGCAAGCACGTCGCCCACCGCACCCGGCACCGGGTGCAGGTAGCGAGCGCGAGGCTCCCCGGCGACCACCCGTACGCCGGCTAGCAGCCGGGGATCGGTGTCCAGGTCGAACCGGTGTCCCGGGCCGGCCGGAACGTTCAACTGGCCGTGGTCGGCGGTCACCAGCAGCGCCGCGTCCCGGGGCAGACCGGCCAGCACCCGGTCCAGCAGCCGGTCCAGGTCGGCGGCGGCGGCCCGCCAGGGCAGGGAACCGACCCCGGACAGATGGCCGTGCCGGTCCAGGTCGGGGTGGTAGCCGGAGACCAGCACCGGAGCGTCGTCGGCGGTGACCGCGTCGAGCAGCCCGGCGGCGAGAGCGTCGACGTCGGCCGCACCCCGGTACCCGCCGCCCCGGTTGGCGGCGACCGTCAGCCCGCTGCCGGCGAACTCGGGTCGGCTGACCACGGTGACCGTCACCCCGGCGGCCGCCGCCCGCTCCAGCTGGGTCGGCACCGGCTGCCACCGTCGCGGATCCGGGTCGTCACGCCAGTCGACGTGGTTGAGCACCCGGTCGGTGCCGGGCACCAGGCTGCGGAAGCCAAGCACGCCGTGCGCCCCGGGTGCGGCACCGGTGCCGAAGCTGACCAGACTCGTCGGCGTGGTGGACGGGAAACCGGTGGTGAGCCGACGGGCGTACCGGCCGGCGGAGAGCGCGGCCAGCGTCGGGGCGCACTCACCGGCCGCCGGCAACTGGTGCCAGCCGAGCCCGTCGACCAGCAGCACGACGACGCGCCGCACCCCGGTGAGCGGCCCGGCGAGGCCGAGCACGTCACTCGCGCCGGGCACCCCGAGCACCGCCAGGACGCTGGGCAGCACGTCAGCGAGGCTGGCGACGCCGTACTCCGGACGCACCGGGCGCAGCAGCTCCGCAGCCGGCTGGTCCGCCGCTGTCACAGCGGACGCCGGGCGAACAGGTGCAGCTGGGTGGCGAGGTCCCGGTACGGCGGCTGGGCGGCGACGGCGAGCTCCAGGGCGAGCAGGGCCTGCGGGTCGCCCTCGGCGACGGCCGCCGGCAGCAGGTCGGACAGGACCCGTACCCCGTGGGTCTGCTCGACCCGCAGCCCGGCGGCGGTGAGCAGGTCGACGGCGCGGTCGGCGTCGTAGCGGCGGCGCAACGTGTCCCGCGCGCCGGCGGTGCCCTGCGGGTCGGCGAGCAGCGCGGCGGCGAGGTCGAGATGCCCGTTGACCGCGCGGGCCAGCACCGCCGCGGCGCGGCCGGCCACCAGTACGCTGGCCGCCCCGCCCGGGCGCAGCACCGTGGCCAGCGACTCCACCACCCGGGCCGGCTCGTCGACCACCTCCAGCACCGCGTGGCAGAGCACCAGGTCGGCGCTGGCCGGCGCGATCAGCTCGCCGAGCGCGTCCCCGTCGCCCTGGGCGGCGGTGATCCGGTCGCCGACCCCGGCGTCGGCGGCCCGGCGGGTGAGCGCGGCCAGCGCGTCGGGGCTGGCGTCGACCACGGTCACCTGGTGTCCGGCCTCGGCCAACGGCACCGCGAAGCCACCGGTGCCGCCGCCGACGTCGACGACGGTGAGGCTGCGGTCGGGCTGCCGGTCCAGTTCGTGGCGCAGTACGGACCAGACCACGGCGGTTCGCGGGCCGGCTGCCTGGCCGGCCGGAATGTGTGTCAGTTCCACCCGCGCGAGCCTATCGGCCCGGTCCGGTCCCACTCGGCCCGGTGCGACCCGGCCTGGTCCGGTGCGGCCAGATCCGGGCGCGCCGGTCGTCGGGTGGTACTCCGTGATTGACGGTATATCGCATTGCGAAGTAGTCTGCGAAGCGTGGATACCACCCAGCTTCTCAAAGGGGTGCTCGACCTCGCCGTCCTCGCGGTGCTGCAGCACGAGGACGGCTACGGCTACGACATCCTGCGGCGGCTCCGCACCGCCGGGCTGACCGAGGTCGGCGACGCCTCGGTGTACGGCACGCTGCGCCGACTGTTCCAGGCCGGCCTGCTCACCACCTACGTGGTCCCGTCCGAGGAGGGCCCGCACCGCAAGTACTACTCGCTCAACGGTGCCGGGCGTGACCAGTTGACCCGCTCCGGCAAGACCTGGCGCAGCTTCGCCACGACGATGGACAACCTACTTGACGATCGGGGGGTGGCGGCGTGAACGCCGCGACGCAGGCTGAGATCACGCACTACGTCGAGCAGGTCCGGTCCGCGCTGGCCGACCTGCCCGGCCCGGTCCGCGACGAACTGCTGGAAGACCTGCCCGAGCACCTCGCCGAGGTGCTCGCCGAAGGCGACGGCACGCTGGTCGACCGGCTCGGCGACCCGACAGAGTACGCCGCCGAACTGCGCGCCAGCGCCGCACTGGACGCCCCGGCGTCGCCGCCGGGGGTCGGCCACCGGGCAGCTGCCGCCTGGCAGGCCACCCGCGACCGGCTGGGCCGGGTCGACCGCCGGGTCGGGCCGGTCCTCGGCTACGGCACCGCCAGCGAGTTCCTGCGGTCGCTGCGCCCCGCCTGGTGGGTGCTGCGCGGCTATCTGGCGACGGCGCTGTTCGCGTACCTCGCCTCCGGCGAGCTGGTCGGGCCACTGCCCGCCCCCGGCGGCAGCGTCGCGGCCGGGGTGCTGGTGCTCACCGTCTTGACGATCGGCTCCGTCTGGCTCGGCCGCCGTGGACCGCAGCTGTCCCGGTGGCCCCAGCGGGTGACTATGGTGGCCAGTGCCCTGGTGGTGCTGTGTTCAGCCGCGTTCGTACTCTTCGCGCCGGCAGCAGAAGGTCCACTCGTCGTGATGGAGTCGAACGGTGGTGCGGCGTACCTCAGTCCCCCGTTACCGTCTGCAACATCTCCACTGTCACCACTGGACGTCTACGTCTACGACAGTCAGGGACAGTTGGTGGAAGGCGCTCGGCTGTTCGACGAGAACGGCGAGCCGATCCTCATCGGTTTTCCCGGCTGGTGCGACGACACCGACCGGCAGCCGTTGCGACTCGGGCAAGTCCTCACACGGCTACACGACCCGAACGTGGAGTACATCTACCCGCTCTGTCCCGAGCGGAACCCGTTCCAGCTGCCCGCGCTGACTCCGAGCCCCGCCACCACCCCGGCCCCCGGCCCGTCGGTACCCGGCCCGTCGCCGAGCTGATCTGCGGCATCGGCTGTGTATTCAGCGGAAGTCCCGGGACGCCGGACTGACCGGGGTGATGACCGCGTCCAGCCGGTCGGCGACCAGGTTGATCACCCCTTCGGCCTTCTCCAGCCGACCCCGCACCAGCAGGGCGGCGCTGGACCGGGCCACCGTCCGGTAGCGCTGCCACAGCCCGGGTGAGCAGGTCACATTGAGCATCCCGGTCTCGTCCTCCAGGTTGACGAACGTCACCCCACCGGCGGTCGCCGGGCGCTGCCGGTGGGTGACGATACCGCCGACCCGGACCCGGGTGCCGGCGTCGATCCGGCCCAGGTCGGCGATCGGCACCGCCCCGGCGGCGGCCAGCCGCTCCCGGACGAACCGCACCGGATGGTTCTCCGGCGACAGCCCGGTGGCCCACACGTCGGCCATCAGCGCGTCGACCTCGTCCAGACCGGGCAGGGTCGGCGCGGCGACCCCGACGGCCACCCCGGGCAGCCGGTCGGCACGTTCCTGGGCGGCGGCCCCGGCCCCCCACAGCGCCTGCCGACGGGTCAGCCCGAAACAGGCGAACGCGTCGGCGGTGGCCAGGGCCTCCAGCTGGGCGGCGGTCAGCCCGATCCGGCGGGCCAGGTCCGACATGTCCCGGTACGGCCCGTGCGCGGCCCGCTCGGCCTCGATCCGTTCGGCCAGGTCGTCACCGATGCCACGGACCGCCGACAGGCCGAGCCGCACCTGCGGGCCGCCGACCCCCCACCGGTGCGGCGGCTCCCCCGGCGCGCCGCCCCAGCGGGTACGGGCGTCGACGACCAGGGTGGCCGCCGCGCCGCTGGCGTTGACGTCCGGGCGGTGCACCCGTACCCCGTGCCGGCGGGCGTCGTCGACCAGGGTCTGCGGCGAGTAGAACCCCATCGGCTGGGCGTTGAGCAGCGCGGCCAGGAACGGCGCCGGGTGGTAACGCTTGAGCCAGGCACTGGCGTACACCAGGTAGGCGAAGCTCATCGCGTGGCTCTCCGGGAAGCCGAAGCTGGCGAACGCGCTCAACTTCAGGTAGAGGTCGTCGGCCAGCTCACCGGTGATGCCCCGGCCGGCCATCCCGGCGTACAGCCGGTCGCGGATCGCGGCCATCCGAGACGCCGACCGTTTCGACCCCATCGCCCGGCGCAACTGGTCGGCACCGGCGGCGTCGAAGCCGGCCAGGTCGATCGCCAACTGCATCAGCTGCTCCTGGAACAGCGGTACGCCGAGGGTCTTCTCCAACGCGTTGCGCATCAGCGGATGCGGGTAGGTCACCGGGTCCTGCCCGTTGCGCCGGCGGATGTACGGGTGCACCGAGCCGCCCTGGATCGGGCCGGGCCGGATCAACGCCACCTCGACGACCAGGTCGTAGAAGCAGGTCGGTTTCAGCCGGGGCAGGGTGGCCATCTGCGCGCGGCTCTCCACCTGGAACACCCCGACCGAGTCGGCCCGGCACAGCATCGCGTACACCTCGGGGTCGTCCAACGACATGGCACTCAGGTCCAGTTCGGAGCCGATCAGGTCGTGCGCGTCGTGCAACGCGGTCAGCATGCCCAGCCCGAGCAGGTCGAACTTGACCAGCCCGACGCTGGCGCAGTCGTCCTTGTCCCACTGCAGCACGGTGCGCCCCGGCATCCGGGCCCACTCCACCGGGCAGACCTCGATCACCGGCCGGTCGCAGATCACCATCCCGCCGGGGTGGATGCCCAGGTGCCGAGGGAAGGTCTGCAGCTCGTCGGCGTACGCCACCACCTGCGCCGGGATGTCCTCGCCGGCCGCCGCCACCGCGCCGTAGTGGTCGATCTGCTTGCTCCAGGCGTCCAGCTGGCCGGGTGAGAAGCCGAACGCGCGGGCCACGTCGCGCACCGCCGACCGGGGCCGGTACGAGATCACGTTGGCCACCTGGGCGGTGTGTTCCCGGCCGTAGCGGCGGTACACGTACTGGATGACCTCCTCGCGGCGGCCGGACTCGATGTCGACGTCGATGTCCGGCGGGCCGTCGCGTTCCGGAGCGAGGAACCGTTCGAACAGCAGCTGGTGGCGGACCGCGTCGACGTTGGTGATCCGCAGCGCGTAGCAGACCGCCGAGTTGGCCGCCGACCCCCGCCCCTGGCAGTAGATGTCCTGCTCGCGGCAGAACGCCACGATGTCGTGCACGACCAGGAAGTAGCCGGGGAAGTCCAGCCGCTCGATCATGTCGAGCTCGTGGTCGAGCTGCCGGTACGCCTCCGGGTGGGCCTCGCGCGGGCCGTACCGGTCCAGCGCGCCCCGCCAGGTCAGCTCCCGCAGCCAGCTCATCTCGGTGTGCCCGGCCGGCACCGGATGGTCGGGCAGCCGGGGGGCGACCAGCTGCAGGTCGAAGGCGAGCTCGGCGCCGTACGCGGCGGCCCGGGCCACCGCACCCGGGTAGTCGGCGAACCGGGCCGCCATCTCGGCACCGGAGCGCAGGTGGGCGGCGCCGGCGGCGGGCAGCCAGCCGTCGATGTCGTCCAGGCCGCGCCGGGCCCGGATCGCGGCCAGCACGGCGGCCATCCGGTGCCGGGCCGGCGTGGCGTAGTGCACGTTGCCGCTGGCCACCGTCGGCAGCCTGCGGGCGCGGGCCAGCGCGGCGAGGGCGTCGTTGCGGTCGCCGTCGTCCGGATGCCCGTGGTCGGTCAGCTCGACCGCGACGCCGTCCGCGCCGAACAGCGCCACCAGCCGGTCCAGCTCCGCGTCGGCGGCGGCCACCCCGCCGGTACGCAGCGCCGCCGGCACGGTGCCCTTGCGGCAGCCGGTCAGCACCAGTACGTGGTCGCGCAGCTCGGCGGCGACCTGCTCCAGGGTGCCGTAGTCGGGCCGGCCCTTCTCCCCGCCGCGCAGCTGCGCCCGGGAGATGACGCGGGCCAGCCGGGCGTACCCGGCCGGGCCACGGGCCAACGCCAGCAGGTGCCGCCCGGCCGGATCCGGCTCCCCGGTGCGCGGGGCCGCCCGCCGGTCTGCGGCGTCCACGGCGCTGAGGGACAGTTCGGCGCCGAACACGGTCGGCAGCCCGTACGCGGCGGCCGCCTCGGCGAAGCGGACCACCCCGTAGCAGCCGTCGTGGTCGGTGACGGCCAGCGCGGTCAACCCCAGTCGGACCGCCTCCTCGACCAGTTCCTCCGGGTGGCTGGCCCCGTCGAGGAAACTGAAGTTGCTGTGGCAGTGCAGTTCGGCGTACGGCGTGACCGGCCCGCCCCCGGCGGTGACCAGCGGCGCGGCCGACGGCGCGGCCAGCCCCGGCGGCGGTGTGTACGGTGCCCGTTTGCGGGTCCAGCCCGGGGCGTCGCCGCCGTCACCGTCCACCGCGAGCGGGTCGACCACCATCGGGTCGTCAGTCATAGACGGCCTCCACCACCCAGCGCCCGTCGGTGCGGGCGATCAGCAGGGCGCTGCCGTCGGCGAGCGCGACCTGGAACCGGGCCCGGCGGCGCGCCTCGGCCGGTGCCCACCAGCGTTCGTCGAGCGGCCACGGGCCGGTCCAGCCGGTGACGTCGACCGCAGGGCCCGTACCGACGGCGAGCCGGGCCGGTGCGGCGCTGACCACCAGCCGGGCGCTGACGGTGACCGGTTCGCCTGCCGCGTCGTACACCTCGGCCGGCAGCGGGGCGGGCAGCACGACCGCCGGTGCCGGCGGCGGCAGCCGGCCGGGCCACGGCGGCTGACCGGGCCGGGCCGGTGCCCGTTCGTCGCCCCACGGCACCAGTCGGACCTGGTCGACCGGGGACCGGCCGCCACCGAGCACGGCGGTGACCACCGCGTCCGGCCCGAGCAGCCCCTGCACCCGGGTCAACGCCCGGCGGGCCCGGGCGTCCTCCGCGCCGATCTCCCCCCACAGCCCGGGTTGCAGGGCGGCCCGGGCGAGCACCCCGTCCGGGACGAGCCGCAGCCGGACAATCCCGGCGGTGGGTGCCGGCGGTGACGCGGCGTCACCGGCACCCGGCCGGCGGGCGGCGGCGCCGGTGAGCCAGCCGTCGAGCTGCCAGCGCAGCCGGTCGGTGATCGCCGCTGCGGTGAGCATGCCGTCGTGTCGCCAGGTGCGGTGCAGTTCCTGGCCGTGCGCGGTGACCGCTTCGATGCCGACCCGGGTGCAGGCCAGTCCGTACCCGCTGAGCTGGTCGTGCAGCTGCTCGGCCAGGGCGCGGGCGGCGAACGCGGCCGCGTCGACCCGGTCGAGCGGTTCGTCGTAGTCGGCGGTGACGGACAGTTCGGGCGGCGGCTGTCGGGGGGTGAACGGCTGTTCGTCGCGCCCGGCGGCCAGCCGGTGGGCCAGCGCCGCGTCGGGGCCGAACCGGGCGAGCACGTCACGCGCCGGCAGCGCGGCGAAATCCCCGAGGGTACGCAGGCCGAGCCGGCGCAGCAGGCCGGCCAGGTCGGGCCGGCCGAGCACCCGCAGCGGCAGCCCGGCCAGGAACGTACGGCTGTCGCCGGGCGGGACGATCCGGCCGGTACGGGCGGCCAGCCCGGCGGCGAAGAACCCGTCGGCGACACCCACCTGGCTTTCGACTTCGCAGACCTGCGCGACGTGTTCGACGATCTGCTCGGCGGCGGCCTCCTCGCCGCCGAAGTAGCGGGCCGGACCTCGGGCGGCGACGGCGCACGCCCCGGGGCGGTGCACCTCAACCCCGGCGACGATCTGTTCGATCGCGGCGACGACCGGCTCGAACGCCCGGGCGTCGCGGGCCGGGTCGTGGTCGAGCACGGTGAGCCCGGGGCAGCGGCTCTGCGCCTCCCGTCGGCGCAACCCGGGGTGTACGCCGTCGGCGCGGGCCGCTGCGGTGCAGGCGACCACCCGGTTGGTGTGCAGAACGGCCACCGGCCCGGTGGCCGGCACGCCGTCGATGATCTCGGCGGCCGTCACCGGCCAGTCGGGGCACCAGACGACCAGCGCCCGGGTGGGCAGGCCGGGCCGGCCGGCCGGGGTGACCGCGTTCATCCGGGCCGCACCAGGGTTGGCCGCACCAGGGTCAGCTCAGTGCGGCTCATCCTCGCCGCACCAAGGTCAGCTCGGCACGGCGGGTCCGGCGGGTGATGCCGCCGGTCGGCGTGGCGGCTGCCGGGGGCGGGCCGCCGGGCAGCCAGATCCGGATCTCCCGGGGCCGGGTCAGCGCTCCCCGGCCCCGGGCGGAGACGACCATTTCCCGGCGACGAAGCCGGCCCCGGCCCGCCCCGAGCCCTTCCCAACGGCCGTTCACCACCTGCAGGGTGACGTCGGGGGCGTCCCACCGGCCGCAGGGCACCAGCACGCAGCCCCGCTGCCGGGCCCGGGCGGCGAGCCTGCCGGTCACCTGCGCTGTCACGGCGGCGGGGGCGGCGACGACCACCACGTCCACCCCGTCGATCAGCGCGGCGACCACCGCCGGCCAGTCCGGTCCGGGATTGGGCACCAGGGCCAGCCGGTCCAGGACGATGCCCAGCTCGGCGGCGGCGGTCACGCCCAGCGCCGGCACTCCGACGACGGCGCACCACAGCCCGGCCCGGGACGCCTCGGCGAGCAGAGCGAGCAGCAGCGAGGTGGCGCCGAGCCGGGCCGACCGGTGGGGCAGCACGTTGACGGTGGAGCCGCGGCGCAGCCCTCGCCCGGGGAGCAGGCCGGTGAGCATGGTCGGGACGGGAAGCACCCGGTCGATGCCGGCCGAACCGGGCAGGCCGGTCGGGTCCGGCGTACCGGCCGTCGCCGCTGAGCCGGCACCGCCGGCGAGCGCACTGGCCGGGCGGACCAGGCTGGCGGCGGCGGCTGCGGACAGTGCCGCCGTGCCGGCCACCATTCGCCCCGCCATCCTGCTTCTCTCCCCCGGGTTTCGCTCACTGGTGTTGGTCTTGGTGTTGGTGCGCGCGTGGTCGCCGCCGGCACCACGAGTGCCGGCGGCGACAGAGGTCACGCCGGTGCGGGTCACCGGGCAGTGAGTCACCCGGACAGCGGACCGGGTGGTTGGTCAGGCAGCGGCCAGGCCGTCGAGAGCCGGGTCGAGAGCAGGTTGGTGGGCCAGCCCGAGGGTGTCCTCGACCAGGGAGACGAACTGCCCGGCGGCACGCAGCAGGTCGTCGGCTTCCCGGGCGGTGACCACCCGGGGGATGCCGGCTTCGGCGGCGGCCCGTTTGCTGGCACCGGCGGCGAAGAAGGTGGCCCACTCGGCCATCTCGGGAGCGACCATCATCAGCAGGGCCCAGACGCTGGTGACCCGGTTGCGGCGGGCCGGGGCGGGCCGGGCGCGGGCGGCGAGCATCGCGGCGGCGGCGCGCAGAGCGGACAGGTGGGCCGCCGCGTACCGCAGCCCGTCGGGGCGGGTGCTGCCCGCTTCGGTCAGCCCGTGCCGGGCGAGGACGAGCAACTGGGCCGGGGTGCGGTTGGGCAGCAGGTGCGCCGGCACCGTGGGTGCCTGGGCCGGGACTGCGGTCGTGGCCTGGGCCGGTGCCGAATGAGCCGGTGCCGAAGTGGTCGGCATGGATCCTCCTCCGCGCGTTTCACCTGTTCGGGTGCCCGCCCACGGAGGAAGACGTCGGCGGGGCGTCGTCGGTGCGGATGCGGATGCTTCCCCACACCGCATCCGCACCGACGATGCTGGCGGGGTCCGCCGCCCGCCGCCCGGGGGTCGGGGGCGGCGGGCAGCGGTCCTGCCTGGTGGCGCTGGACCCGCGAAAGTCCAGTGCCGGGGCGTGCGGCTCGCGGCGCCGCACTGCCGGGACTCGCGCCGCGAATCGCTCCTCCCGGCGGCCAGTACGGGTGTCGACTCCGGTGGTGCCGTTGCTGACCGGCGGACCCAACCAGCAGAGCTACCTGTTATCGAACACCCGTTCTAACCTCTGCTTCACAGTACACCCTGCCACCGACGAAAATGCAACGTCAGGCACGCCAAACGCCGCTGGCCGGGTCCCCGCGCAGGGGACCCGGCCAGCGCACCTGTCATCGATCAGGCGGAGTAGCCGCGCTTGGCGGTCCAGTCGGCCAGCACGTCGAGGTCCATCCAGTACTCCTGACCCTCGAAGTACGGGTCAGCGATCTTCACCGTGTCACCACCATCCCGGTAACCCGTCACCGTCAGGTAATGCCCACCCTCATACGAGTGCGCCACCCCGTCGACGTCCGACGCCGTACCCATGATGTTCGCCACCACCGCCCGGTCGTCGTCCACCGCCTCACGCACATCCGCCCGCAACTTCTCCACATGCTCCGGCTTCGCCGCGGCCGCACCGATCGACACCGTCTCGTACTCGGCCTCACCGGTCACCTCGTTCAGCACCCGGGTCGTCTCCTCCGCCGAATCCGTACCGGCCTCGGTCGTCCCCAACTTGCCCGCCACCTCATCCTGCGACGGAGCATGACCCTGCGCCGTCAACGCGATCCGCGTCGCCGCCGGCCCGCAGTAGTAGAAATTCGGCTGCGCCTCGTACTGCACCCGCACCTCACGCGCACCACCATCGGCGGCACCCGGACCAGCGGCCTGCGCCGCCACCGCAGGAGCGGCCACCACACCACCAGCGGTCAACAGACCAGCAACCGACAGAGCAGACTTACGGAAAATCGTGTTCATAGCAGAATCTCCGTTCCGAGGGGAATGAACCGGACACCGGACCCACCGGATCGATGACCGGTCACGAACGGGACAGAACAGAACACGCACAAAGACAGAACACGCACCAGAAAGTCGAACTGACTGACGCCCTCCGACCCGCGCACACCCACCGGTCCAGGCGGGAGGCGGTCTCACCGGCGCACCAGATACAACCACCCGGGGGTGCCCGGCATTCCGCACCCGGCGGGGCCGCAGAACCGGCCGTACCCGCGCCGGGCGACAGATCAGGCGGACCAGGCCCGACAGATCAGCCGGGCCGCTCGCCTACTCGGTCCAACGCCAGGATCCAACGCCGCCCGCCCGCCCGATGTTCCGCCCGAGCCTGGATGCCTCGGCCACCTACCCGCTGCGCCGCACCGAACCTCGCAAACGGGACGTCACCGGCCCGGTCAGTCGCCCGGCTTCTTCCACAGCACGTACTCCAGCTGCAGCGGGCCTTCCTCGCCGTCGACCGACGTGCGCTGGGTGAGGGTGCCGTACCGCCCGTCACTGGTCCGAATGCAGTAGACCGGAAACAGCCGCCGCCACCGGTTGCCGCTGAACATGCCCTGGACGACCTCCTCGTCGTTCCAGGCCGAGTCGGGCAATGACGAGCAGCCGCCGAGGGTGGGCGTACCTTCGTCCCAGTCTGCGGCCTGTGCGCCGTTACGCAGCGCAGCCTGGCCGCCGGTCAGCGAACTCCAGGTGCCGGCGAACCGGGGCTCCACCAGATCCACCGCCGCGGCGAACTCCGGATCCTGCTCCGGGTCGCCGAACCGCCCGGTGTCCAGGTCGTAGTGCAGGTCGTCACCGTCGAAGACGAGCCGGTCACCGGCGTACACCGGTTCGCTGTCCAGCGCGTCGGTGATCACGAGCGTGGAGTCGACGGTCGGGTCGGCGGTGATGGTGATCCGGTTCTGTTCGATCTCGGTGACGAACCGCCCGTCCATGTCGATCCGCAGCTTGCGGGTGGTGTCGATCCGGAAGACGCTGACCCGCTGCGTACCGTCGATCGTCTGGTTGATCAACAGGTAGGTGGCGTCCTGGTCGGCCGCCTGCTCACGGGCCGCCTCCTCGGTGGCGTAGATGCCTACCTCGGCGACGATCCGGTACGGCGCTGGCAACGCCGCCACCGACTCCTTGGCGATCTCGACGACGATCGGCATGACCGCCTCCTCGAAGGCGGCCATCCGTTCGTCGTCGCCACAGCCGGCGACGGCGGTCACCGTGACGACGGACGCGACGAGCCCGGCCACCGCCCGGACCCACCGGCCCGACCCGTCACCTCCGTACGACCGCGATCGTCCCGTTCGCTGCACGCGCACCTACCGCCTCTCCGACCACACCGGCACCGACCTGCCGGTTGCTGATCATGGTGAGGTGGCCGCGCAAGGTCAACGCCCGGTCAGCTCAGCCGGCCCACCATCGCGATGTCGAGGGCCGCCGACCGCACGTCGGGCACCGGGTGGCGGCGCAGCCGGTGCAGCGGCGACCGCCACGGCGGCGACCAGCCGTACCGGTCACCGGCCCGGACCAGCGCCACCGCGAACAGCCCGGCGGCCAGGTCACCCCGCTCGGCGAGCGCCCCGGCGACGGCGGTCAGCACCGCCGGGTCCCAGCTGCCGTCGGCGCGGCGTACCTGGTCGGTCAGCGTCTCGGCGAGCCGACCGGCGAGCACCGGGAGCAGTTCGGCGGTGGGGTGCGGCACCGGATGATCGTCTCAGCCGTCGGCAACCGGATGTCCGCTCCCGCCGACGAGCCGGGCGACGAACCGGCGCGACACCGTCCAGCGGTCGAGCAGGTAGCCGCTGACAGTCGTCGCGACGGCCACCAGGATGCCGGACATCGCCACCGTCATCGCCCAGCGACCTGTGCTGCGGTCGGCCGGTAGTGGGCCGTACCAGCCTTTCTGGTCCACCCACATGGTCAACTGGTCACCGTCGCGGCGTACCCCGATGTCGTGCCGGTACTGCCAGCCGAGGTCCGCTCCGGTGTCCGACCGCGACAACCGGTACCGCTCGGTTTCGCTGCCGCGCCAGGTGTCGGTCACGACGACCGGTGTCGGTTCACCCGTGAGGTGCAGATAGACCGGGCCGAGCCCCACGAAGACCGCCCAGCCGAGCAGCGCGACGGCGACGAGCGCGACCCGTGACGGCCCCGGGATCCGAGGACGGATGGCCCGGACGACGAGCAGTCCCAGTCCGAGACTGCCGCCGACGAGGGCCGCGCCGACGTAGATCCCCCAGTACTGGCCATTGTGGTAAAGCGAGCCGCTGTAGGCGCACAGGAGCAGCCAGCACAGTACAGCGACGAACGCACTCACCCGCTGGGCGACCAGTCGTCTCCGGGACACCCGGCCGACGGTAGCGCCCGCCCGCATCCGTGCCGGCGCACCGCACCACGGCTCGATCCACTTCGCGTCAGCGGACAGCGGTACGGCGTGTCGTGTCGATGAGCCGAAGTGGATCACCCCGGTGCCGGTGGCAGATGTGTCCGGGCGGGACATCGGCGCACCCCGGGCGGTTGTCTGAAACCTGTCTACCGGTTTGCTGCGGCTGACCGGTCGGGTCGGATATGTTTGCCGGCTGCCCTCGACGCAGCGGTGGGCCGTTCCCGAGGTCCGCCTGTCCGTCGGTGTCCAGTACAGGCGCCAAGACGACAGAGGGGTACTGATGAACAGCCAGTCTCCAGCGAGCGGCACACGTCGGCACTGGGTGGTAATAGAGACCGGCGCCAATCAGGCGTACGTGTTCGCCAGCAACAAACAGGCGGTGAACGTCGGGGCCAGCGAATTGATCTTTCAGGCCGGCACCGAGTGGGTGAAGACCGCCGTCGACAAGATCAACGATGGGCGCGCGGAACCCGTCGTCGAGATCGTGGTGGCCGCCTCCGGCAAGGCGCTGCTGCTTGCCGACAAGGCGGACGCCGGCAGGACGATCATCCGGGCAGTGACCCGTCGTGCACTCGACGAGGCACCAGGGTTGGAAATCTGGGGCACAGTGGATCCGGATCCGGTCACCGACGACACCGACCTGGCGGATGGGCTGACCCGGGCGTACCGGCGGCAGGCGGCATGGCGCAGCCGCCGCCCGTCGCCACTGCTGCGGCACCCGACCCTGCCGTTCACCCGGCCCTGCCACTACTCGGGACAGCCGTCGACCGAGATAGAAGAGGAGGGCGGCACCCCGTACCCGAGGGCCGCCAGCGTCGACGCGGCCTGGCGGCGACGCAACGCCGGCCGGGACCGGATGGCCAGGCAACTCGGCAACGACGCGGTCGTCGATGCCGCGAAGCTGGCCGACGGGGTCAGCAACGCCGGCTGGATTGCGGTGATGCACGCCGACGGCAACGGCATCGGCGACGTGTTCCGCAAGATCAGCACGACGTACAGCGGTCAGGATTTCCTCACCAAGCTGGGTGCCTTCAGCCAGGCGCTCGACAAGGTGACGGTCGCCGCGCTGCGGTACGCCGTCGAGCAGGTCAACGACCGGACCGGTTGGCTGCTGCCGCTGGTCGTCGGCGGCGACGACGTGACCGTGATGATGGACGCCCGGCCCGCGTTCGAGGTGACCGCGACCTTCGTCGAGCAGTTCGCGCGGACCGCCGCCGCGCACCCGGGTATCGCGCGCGTGCTGGCCGATGTCGGGCACCCGGGGCTGACCGCGTGCGCCGGGATCGCCTACGTCAAACCGCACTACCCGTTCAGCCAGGCGTACGAGTTGGCCGAGGAGTTGTGCAGCTCCGCCAAGCAAATCAAGCGGGTCGACGAGCGCTGTGGCGCGCTGGACTTCCACGTGCTGCATGACTCGGTCGGGCAGCGCCTGGAACGGATCCGTACCCCGCTGACCGTGCGCGACGGCGGCACCGGCGAACTGCGGCTGTGGCCCGGCCCGGTGGTGGTCGGCGAGCCGGAGGAGGGCGGCTGGGCGGCGGCCCGCGACGTCACGCTGCTACGGACGGCGGTGAAGGAGTTGGGCAAGCGGTCGAGCGAGGACGATCCGCCGGTGTTGCCCCGCAGCGCTCTGCACCGGTTGCGGCAGGCGCTGCTCGCCGGCCGGACCGAAACGTACCGGGCCCGCGACCAGGCCACCGTCTGGGCGCCCAACCGTGCGAAGGCGGAAGCGTTCCTGCGGGACCATCTGCTGGTCGATGAACCGCCATCGGGTTCCGGCGTCACGTTCAGCCGGATCCTCGGCGCGATCGACCTGATCGACATGGCAACTGGAACCGCTCCGCACACCGCGGCGGAACCGGCCGACACCCGCACGACGCAGCCGTCCCGGGAGGCTGCCTGATGACCAACGCCAAGCCAACAGTTGGCAACACGGGCCTGCGCAACGGCCAGCCGTTCACCGTCGACGTGGAGTTCCTCAGCGACTGGGCGTGCGGCACCGGCACCGGCCGGCACGGCGCGGTGGACCGGGAGGTGCAGCGCGACGCCGACGGCCTGCCGATGCTGCGCGGCAAGGCACTCGCGGCGGTGCTGCGCGACGCGGCGGAGACCGTCGCCACCGGTTTGGACGGAGGCGTCACCGGCACCTGGCACGACTGGGTGGAGGCGGTCTTCGGCAGCCAGCCCGGTGCGTCGTCCCGGCAACGGCTCGGTCCTGGCAAGGCCGGCGAGCCGCGACCGCAGCCACGCTCGACGCCGGTTCCGGCAGCGCTGCAGGCCCGGCCGCTGCGCCTGCCAGAAGAGGTGCGACGCGCGGTCGCCGCATTCGACGACCGTGACCGCGTCCTGGCCCGGGAGGCGGCTGTGCTGCTGCGCCCCGGAGTGCAGATCGACCAGTATCGGCACACCGCGGCCGACGACATGTTCCGCGTCGAGGAACGGGCAGCGGTCGGGTTGACGGTGACCACCGACTGGCAGCTGTCCTTCGCCGGGCTCGCCGTCGGCGAACTGGTGCCGTGGGAGGCCGAACTGCTGCTGCTGGCCGCCGCCCGGCTGGTCGACGCCGTCGGCGGCAAGCGTCGACGCGGTGCCGGACGATGCCGCGTCACCATCGCCGGTGACGGAGCCAGCGGCACTGGCGACGGGACTCGGTTGGCCGATCTGCTGCGCAGAATCGATCAGGCGAAGACCCCGGCCGAGGCGATGCCGACAACCGTCGCTGAGACGGCCGACACGCAGACGGCCGAGACGCAGACGGCCGACACGATGCTCGGCGCGAAGGCAAAGGCCGCGCCTGAGCACCGCCACGACCTGCGGATCACCGCGCTCACTCCATTGATGGTGGCCCGTGGCGTGCTCGGCAACCTGGTGTTGTCCGAACGATTCGTGCCCGGTACGTCGCTGCTGCCGATGGTGGCCAAGGCGCTCGGCGACCGCGCCACCGAGCTGATCACCAGCGGTCAGGTGGTGGTCACCAACGCCACCGTCGAGGTCGACGGCAAGCGGTCGCTGCCGCTGCCCCGTGCCCTGCACCAGTTCAAGGACGCCGACCCCGAACAGTCGGACGAACCACCGGTCCTGGTGAACCTGCTGAAGCCCCGTACCGACGACGGCCAACGGCTGCGAACAATGCCCGGTTTCTGCATCCGCGATACCGCCGGCGGCGGCGGTATCCGCATCGCCGAGGCGGATCTGGTGACGCAGGCACACGCCGTCATCGACGACGCGTCACAGCGGCCGACCGAGGATTCCGGTGGCCTGTTCATCCACGAGGCGATCGCTGCCGGCACCGTGCTGCGCTGCGAGCTGTGGCTGCCCGCCGACACGAGGCTGGACACCGAGTGGCTCAACCGCGAGCACGCGATCGGGCGGTCCCGCAAGGACGACTACGGCCACGTCAGGGTCGAGGTCATCGACCGACCCGGCGAGCCGGCGCTGACCAGCCGTAGCGAAGATCCAGCCAACGGCGAACTGGTCGTCTGGCTGCTGTCGGACCTGCTGCTGCGCGGCCCCGCCGGTGCGCCGGTGACCAGTTTGGACCAGCTGGGAACCGTGCTCGGCGCGGCGCTGGGCATCGACCTGACGCTGCCGGAGCAGGAGCCGGGACAACCACCGGCGGAGTTCGTCACCACCCGGCGGGTCGAGTCGTGGCAGCGCCGTTGGTCGATGCCGCGCCCGTCGCTGACCGGGATCGCAGCCGGCAGTGTCGTGCGGTTCCAGATGAGCGGGGTGCCCGACGACGGGGCGCTGCGCCGGGTCGAGGCCACCGGGCTCGGGGAGCGCACCGCCGAAGGCTACGGCCGGCTGGCGTTGCAGCCCTGGCTGCTCGGCGAAGAGACGGTTCGGCTATCCGCACCCGACGACCAGAGCAAGGGCGGCAGCAACGGCAGCAGGGGCGGTGAGGGCACGGCCCGCCGGTGGCTCGCGGATGACGTACCGGCGTTGGCGGTCGAACTGCTGCGGCGTGGCTGGCGGCGGGAACTGCACCGGACGGCAGCGGTCCGGGCAGCCGACGACGCCCTGCGCGATCTGCTCGTGCCGGGCAACGCGACCGCAGCACAGCTGGGCGTCCTGCGCACGTTGGCCGACCGGCTCACCGCCGGTGACGGCCCGGCGCAGTTGCGGGGCTGGATCGCGGCGACCCGGCGCAACCCGCCACGCATGCAGGTGTGGGGCGAGCGGCGGCTCGATCAGTTGGCGCTGCTGGCCGGCGGCCACGAGGAGTTGTGGACGCATCTGGGTGTACGCCCGCCGGAACCCGTCGCGGGCGAGTTGCACCGGCAGGCAGCCGGTTGGCTGCTCACCGAGGTGGCACGGGCCGAGGTCGAGCGACGCCGCAACCCGACGACAGACGACGACCAGCTGGCCGGTCCGCAAGCCGATCGCAACGAGGAGGTGCCAGCATGAGCCGCCAGGTGACCAGCAGGTGGGAGCTGACCGGCGTCCTCGTCGCACAGGCGGCGGTGCACATCGGTGGTCTCGACGCCGGGCCGGCGCAGCTGGTCCAGGCCCGCGACGGTGCCGGCCGGCCGCTGCTGCCCGGCACCGCGCTGGCCGGGGTGATCCGCTCCGCGCTGCGCGGGGCGGGGAACCCCGACAGCGCCCTCTGGGGCCTGCCGTCCGATTCGGACGGCGACGGCGGGCAGGCTTCCTGGGTACGGATCGACGACGCCCCCGCGCTCGACAGCCCGCACGTCGAGGTACGCGACCACGTGTCGATCGACCGGTTCCACGGTGCGGCGGCCAAGGGGCACCTGTTCAGCCGGGAGGTGCTGGCCGCCGGCACCCGATTCGCCTTCCGCATGGTGGTCGACGCCCCCGCAGACGGCGACGCGGCGGCGGCGCGGACTCTGGTCGAAGCGGTCGCGGCTCAGCTACGCGGCCCCGGCATCGGCGTCGGCGCGGCCACCACCCGTGGGCTCGGCCTGGTCCGGCTGACGGACGCCGTACTGCGGAAATCGGATCTGGCGACCCGGGCCGGCATGCTCGCCGCGCTGCGCACCGGCGGGGAGCCGGTCGACCTGCCCACCGCGGACCCGGACCAGGTGCCGGCCGGTGTGCTGCGGATCGTCGTGCCGTGGCGACCGCACGGTCCGCTGGCGGTGCAGGTCAGCTCGGACGGCGACGTAGTCAGCGCCTTCCCGTTGACCGGACGGAACAAGGCTGGCATCCACCTGGAGTTGCCGGGCAGCTCGATCAAAGGTGTGCTGCGCAGCCACGCCGAGCGGATCACCCGTACGGTGACCGGCAAGTCCGCTTCCGAGGACTTTTTGGACCAGATGCGGGCCGACGGGCTCGGCTCGGTGGCGGCGCTGTTCGGCACCGCCGCCGCCCGCGACAGCAGCGACCGGGATCTGCCGACCGGTCGGCGCGGCGCGTTGCAGGTGGCCACCTGCATCAGCCGGGCGACCTTGCCGGCGGCCCAGTGGGACGCGGTGCGCCTGCTGCAGCAGCGCCTCGGCGACAGTGCGGGTGGTGGTGGTGGTGCTGAGACCGGCAAGAAGCCCGACAACAGACGATCAAGAAGACCAAAGAAGCATCCGCAGGCGGCCGGCAGCACCACGAATGCGGCCAGCATGGACGGTGCCGAGCAGGAAGTAGACGTGCACCGGGCCGCGTTGGGCCGACTGCAGCTCGCCGTCGACGAACTGAACCGTGGCGTCAAGGGCATCAAGTTCATGATCGCGCACCACGTGGCGGTGGACCGGTGGACCGGCGGTGCTGCGGACGCGCTGCTGTTCGCCACCCTGGAACCGCACGCCACTGACGACAAGGCGGGCAAGGCCGACAAGGCGTGGCACCCGATCACCCTCGATCTGCGGGTCAACGAACTCGGGCCGGCGCCGTCGGAGCCGGGCACCGAATCCGAGCAGGACGGGCAGTTCGCCCCGCCGCCAGAACAGCTTGCCGCGCTGGCGTTGCTGCTGCTGGTGCTGCGGGACCTGTGCGACGGCTGGCTCGGCTTCGGCCACGGCACCACCCGTGGCGCCGGTGGCGTGCGGGTCGACGCCGACCAGGTCTGCTTCACTGCCGGCTCGATGACCGGCTGGTTCAGCTGCCTCGACGGCCGGTCGCTGGCCCAGGTGCTGGCCGACCAGGAGCTGACGGAGTCGCTGACCACCGCCTGGCTGGCCACGGCTGAAGGAGCACAGGTATGAGCACAATCGTGCGTACCGTTCGATCGGTCCACGCGGGCCCGGCGGGCGCGGCGCTGGCGGCCTTCGCCGATGGCACGTCGGGGATCGGGTTCTGCTACCGGCCGGCGGACGTCCGCTGGTTCCGGTTCGCCTCCGACGGGGTGGCCCGGGGCGCTGACGGGTCGGCGCTCGACCTGACCGGCGTGTTCGAGCTCCGTGCGTTCACCGGCGAGGCCGAGCTGCGCTGGCTGCATGACAGCGGCGGGACGGGCACCGCTCACTGGGTCGGCGAGTCCGACACCGACCGCAGCCAACCGGGCATGCCGTGGCGGCTGCGGCACAAGCCGTACGAGCGGCTGCTGTGGGGTGCCGTGGTCGGCCAACGCAACGACCACGGCTGGGTGACGCTGCACGACGGGCGGATCGGCACGCTGCCGGTGCCGGTCGACGGGCCGGCGGCGGAAGGCTCCCTGGTGTGGCTGCAGGCGGTCGAATACGCCGAGACCGACGAGCACGGCAACGTGGCCGTCGTGGATGAACGCCTGGTCGGGCTGGTGGCCAAGCCGTTTCCGACGCCGAAGGACCCGAAGCCGAAGAACAAGGGGGCCGCACGATGACGATCGCACCGGTGCCGAGCGAGGCACCCGAGCCGTTGCCGCTCGGCAACGGGTTCCTCAACCCGTACGCCTTCGTGTCGATCCCGGACCGGGCCGACCTGCCGGAGCCGCTGTGGGACGGCAGGCCCGCCGGTCATGACCGTTACCACGCCGACCGGTGGACCGGGACGATCGGCGTCACCATCACCACCCGTACCCCGATGTTGATCCCCGACCATGGGCGACGCGCGGCCACCAGCCCGAACGCCGACGAGCCGTTGGAGGTGCGGGTGGACCACAAGGGCCGTCCGATGCTGTCCGGGTCGGCGGTCAAAGGCGCGCTGCGCTCGGCGTACGAGATGATCACGAACTCGCGGTTCGGGGTGTTCCAGCAGGACAAACAGTTGGCGATCCGGTCGGTGGTCGACGAAAACCTCGCCGACCTGCGACCGGCGGTGGTGCTGGAGACCGGCGACGACACCGCCACCCTGCAGGTGGTCGAGTCCCTCACGCCACGCAACTGGCAGGGCAAGAAGTTGGAAAATCCGGTGCAGACGGCGGTGTGGTCGAAAATGACACTGCGCTGCGAGTGCGCCGGCCGCTGCAGCGGCAAGATCGGGCACGGCACGGACGGCACCGACGACCCGCCGCGCAGCCCTGACCTGGAGGCGTGGATCTACTTCGCCAGGCTCGGCAGGTTCCCGCTGTGGCGGGTCGCCACCGTCGCCGAGCCGGGCAGGCTGTGCGACAAGTCGACGGCACGACGACGGCGCGACGAGGACATCGGGTACGAAAAGAAGCGCAAACGCGGGTTGACGATCGAGGCGCAACATGACCTGGTGAAGGTACGGGGACGGCTGCACCGCACCGGCAGCACTTTTCCGGCCGGCGGTGACCGGAAACGCTACGAACGTTTCGTGGTGACCCAGGTGCTCGAAGGCCCCGTCGAGTTGAAGCTGACCAAGGTCACCGTCGGCAAGCAACTGCTCGACGGCTGGCAGGCCACGATCGACTCGTACCACTGGGCGCATCACCGGGAGAAGGAGACGAACACCCGCTACGGCCAGTACGTGTGGCAGCCGCAGCGGTGGCGGCAACTGCGCCCGCACGACACCCTCTACGCCAGGATCACCCCGGCCGATTCCGCAGCCGGTCAGCAGATCCAGGTCGACCGGCTGTTCCCGGCGATGGTCGGGCGGGTGCCGTTCGCCGGCACACCGAAGCAGAGCCTGCCGGAGGCACACCGTCCAGCGAAGAATCACTCGGAGCTGTCGCCAGCCGACCGGGTGTTCGGCTGGGTGGGGCAGGACGGCCGCCGAGGTGACGAAGGACCCGCATACCGGGGGCATCTGCGGGTGCTGCCGCCGCACGAGTCGCAGGCACCGGACCCGAGCAGCGTGCAGCGGATCGGCGGAGGGCTGCAACTGGTCGCCCTCAACTCCCCCAAGCCGTCGCAGTTCCGCTTCTACCTGGGTGACCGCGACGGTAAACCGCTCAACGGGGTGGCGAAGGACGCCGACGAGGGCTACCCAACCGAGCCGGGCCAGCGCCGCTTGCGCGGACGCAAGGTCTACCTGACCCACGCCGAGGTGCTGCCCGGCCAGAACGCCGTCGAGTACTGGAAACCACCGGCTGGTGACGGCACCGGCCCGCCGAAACCAGGGCTCGTGAACGTCAAAGCCGGCCCGCGCTACCGCGAGTACGCCCGGTCGCCGGTCCGGGAAGGCGACAAGGACAACGTGGACGTCGTCACGTCGGTGTCGCAGTGGGTGAAGCAGGGCACGAAGTTCCGGCTGACGCTGCAGGTCGACAACCTCACCGACACCGAACTCGGTGCCCTGCTGTGGCTGCTGTGGCTGCCCGAAGGTGCCTGCCTCAAGCTCGGGCTCGGCAAGCCGCTCGGGTTCGGCGCGGTGCGGGCCGAGGTGGACTGGGGCGACACCAGGCTGTTCCACGGCGACCGGCTGCGGGACCGCTACCGCCTGCTGTCGCGCTCGCCGGAGCCGGTCGACGTGTCCACCGTCCGGCAGCTGATCGACGACTACGACGCCCTGCTGCGCGAACATCTACCGACCGTCCGGACGGAGTTCCTGAACGCCGCATACGGTTTCCGCAACGCGCCGGTGCACTACCCCCGGGCCGCGGACACCGACAAGGAGCACACGCCACCGCGGCCGGGCCAGCCGTCGACGCCGCGCAACACCACATTCGACTGGTGGGTGACCAACGACGCCATCGGCGAGAAGGACAACCGGCCGAAGGACCGACGGCTGGCGCTGGGCGAGCTGTCCAACCCGGAAAACCTCGTCCTGCCGTACCACCCGAAGAAGAAGGAACGCAACGCTGGTGGCAAGAACGGGGGCAACGGGGGCAACGGCGGTGGCAGCGCCAAGAAGCGCGGCGGCGGCCGGAAGTAGCTCGGCGCCGCGGTGAGCCGGCCGGGCTCCGGTGGAGGTCCCGCTACCGGAGCCCGGCACCGGCCTGGCCGGCCCGATCGGCGCGCCAGGCCAGCTCGGTGTGTTCGGCGTCGCGCAGCCGGCGTACGTCGGTGCGCAGCTCAGCGAGCAGGTCGGCCAGCCGGGGTCCGCCGCCGGGGCGGTCGCCGAAGGTGGCGCGGGCGGCGTCGGCCATCGCGCTGAGCAGCCCGCTGACGGTGCGCTGCGCTCCCCCGGTGCGTTCCACGATCAGCGGTTCCAGGTTGCGTGGCTCCGGGTTCAGCGGCTGCGGGGTGTCGCCGTCGATGTGGCCGTGGCCGTGGGTGATCGGCAGCCGGTTGCGGATCTCGTACAGCGGTCGCAGCACCTGCCGCCGGGTGGCTTCCTTGAGCCGGTTGGCGTCGATGGAGTGTTCGGTGCTGGCGCAGGCGCCGATGATGGCGCGCATGCCGGTGGCGGCGTCCCGGTCGACGTCGGGCAGCGCGGCCCACACGTCGATCCGTTCGCCGATCATCCGGAAGGTGCAGTCCTCGGTGGTGGTGACGTCGGCCTGCACCGGCACCGGCCAGCGGCGCAGCCGCCGGGTGGCGCAGCGCAGCGCGTCGGACAGGCTCACCGCGCGGGCGCTCAGCGGCTGCCCGGCGGCGAGGGTGCCGAGCAGCCGGGCGGCGGTGTCGAGCTCGGCGATGTCGAGGGCGTGGCTGGCGGCAGCCAGGATGGCCAGGTCGGTGCCGAAGCGCAGCGGCAGCCGGTGGGTGCCGGCGTCGAGCACGCTCCGGTCGCGGCTGACGAGCTGGCGCAGGAACAGCGGGATTCCCCGTACGGCGGCAGCCTGCTGCCCGGCGGCGAGCAGGGTCAGCACATGCTCCTTCGGCCCGGTGGGGATCAGCACGATCGCCCCGGTGTCCGGGCCGACGCGCTGGCGCAGCAGCTCGGCGGCTGCCGGTTCGGTGAACGCCGCCGGGGCGTCGACGGCGACGCCGAGGTCGGCGATCGGGGCGGCGACGGCGGTGTGCCCGGCGGCCCGCAGCCGGTCGGCGGCCTGGCGGGCGTGCGGATAGGTGCCGGCGGCGGTGCCGAGGATCAACGCCTTGACCGGCACCGGCTGGCCGGCCGGCACCCCGAGGTAGGTGCGGACCGCCGGGTCGAGGTCGTCGCGCCGGTCGGGGTCGGCGGCGGCCTCGACGACCTGTTCGACGATGTACGGGCTGCCGTCGCGCGACGGGTTGCCGACGACGCTGAGGTACCAGACGGTGTCGCCGGGCACCAGGGGCAGCGGCCCGAGCCCGGCCGGCGCGTCGTCGCCGGCCGCTGTCGTGGCCGGGACGCCGTCGTGTTGGCGCAGGTGTCGGCGCAGCGCGTCGAGCATCGGCGGGTCCGGTGGTTTGAGTTCGTGGGCGCTGGCTTTGCCCATCTCGTTGAGCTGGTGCACGATCTGCGAGGCGAGCCACCGGCCGCTGGGCGCGGCTTTCGCCGCCCGTACCGCCGGGTTGGCGTGCCCGGCGCGTTGCTCGCGGATGACCCGCAGCATCGCCCCGAGGGTGACCGGGGATCGTTTGGCCTGCTGTTCGGCCCAGGTGAGCAGGTCCACCGGGGAGCCGTCGGCGGCGCGCAGCTCACGGTAGCGCTGGGCGACGTAGGCGCGGACGGTGAAGCCGCTGCTGCCGTCACCGCGCATCAACGCGGCGGCCATCACGGCCCGCATCCGGTCGGCGTTCGGCTCGACGTACGCCTGCCCGTAGTGCTCGGCTTCGGCGTCGACGACCCGCCGCTGCTCGACGGTCAGGCTGAGCTGACCCGCGTCGGCGAGAGCCCGCAGCAGATCGTGGTAACGCCAGCGACGCAGCAACGGCACCACCGGGTCGACCGGCAACCCGGCCGTCGGGTCGTAGACGGCGTGCCGGGGCGGCACGGTCGGCCCGATCCGGATCAACGACCACGGCAGCCCGGACGTGATGACGGCGTCGAGTGCGCCGAGGACGGTCTGGGTTGCTCCGACGCCCCAGTTCATGCAGATCCGGTCGGCACCAGGATTTGCCTGGGCGACGAGGACGCGAGCGACGCCGGTGGCGATGTCGATCTCGTCGAGGCTGTCAGCGTGCACCACGGTAACGGCGGCGATGGTGCCGCCGTACAGGTCGGGCAGGCGGCGGAGGGCGCGTCGGATTGCGGCAGCGATAGAAGCAACCGGGGTGGTGGTCACAACAATCAGGTGTACGGCGGTGTCGGAGTCGGCGCGTAAAGCAGCGAGCGCGGCGGCCAGCGGCGCCATGCCGCCGGTGATCTGCGCCGGGGTGCGTAGCCGCAGGATCCGCCGGGTCTGGTCATCGTCGTCAGGCCGCTCGTCAAGCAGCTGTAACAAGGTGGCGGCACCGGCGCTGTCAGGTACGGGTACGCCGAGGTCAGCGTGCCCGGCGGGGTGTACCAGGAAGCAGGTCTGCAACTGACCCGTCCGATCAAGGTGTAGGGGTCGATGTGGTTAGCCGAACTACGTTACTGCGATCAGGGGGACCCGCAACCCATCTGTCGACAAGGCGATCTACTGCCTCATCGGGCTCTCTACAGTGGCCGCCACCACCGATGATGGTCTGATGCGACGCGAGGACTCTTCATGTTCGCCCCTGGACGACCAGTTCGCGGTAGTGTGCCATCCGCTCGGGTCAGGCTTTACCGGGAGAGCCGGCTGGCTGCACGAACCGCAGGGGCCAGACCGTGACTGCTAGATGGTTCCTCGCTCTGGACGGCGACGACATCGGCCGCCGCCTCGAACTCTACATGCTGACCGAGAACCTGCACGACCTGCAGACCTTCGCCAGAGATTTTAGTCAGACGGTGTCCCGGGTCGTACAGTCACTGCAGCTGACACCCGATGTTGACATCATCCTCGGGAGCGGCGACAGCATCCTCGCCCGCCTGCCACAACGAGAGATCGAGCGTTCGATCTCACTTGTCAAGCAGGCAACCGCGAACACTGGATTCAGCTTTTCTGGCGGCTACGCCGAGACCATGCAAGGAGCCTATTTAGCACTGAAAGTAGCTAAATCCACCGGCAAGAACAGGATAATTCCCGCACCCCAGAGGCCGGGGATCGAGACGTGAAGCGCGCACTCATCTTCATGCAGTCAGGGAAACCTGAAACGTACATAAACGTACTATCAGTCCTCCATGACCAATACGGAATTGATCATTTCACCTTCGTGGCAGTCACCTCTGGCTCGATGGACAGCGCCTCACCCAATTTGGTACTCGACAATATGCAAGGAAGACTAAGAGAGCTCTCCCAAGGCACCTATACCTACGAGCAAAAGACAGTATCTCTACCCGAGAGCGCACGCAAGGCATACGGGGCGATAGCAAGCAAGATCCAGACGAATAGCGATATCCGTAGTGAGAAGGTCGACGAGATTCCGCGACTCCTGGACGAATACAAGAAAGTTGACACCGTTGCACCAACGGTCGATATCACAGGACTGTCGAAAGTTCCAGCCATAAAAGTAACTATACTTGGCCTAAGGCATCACAAAGAGTTCTACACATACGAACTGCAGCAGCAGAATGCCGGGAATCCTGGATCCAGGGCACCTTTCTATTACGAAGATGGCGCCAGCTATAGCTACACCCCGATAACCCGCGATACAGGGATATACAACAACCTCAAGGGATACGTTCCACGAGAACGAATCACCATCACAGCAGCAGCATTACTGCTAATTGGATTCAGCACACTCACCATCACCCTAATCGTCGACCCTCAACATATCGCATTGTCGCTCGTCAGCCTTCTTGCCAATATTCTTGGAAGTCTTGCTGCCGCCTATCAGTTCATTTCTCATGACTGACAAACCAGCCACCGAAGACGCGGAGGCGACAGGTAGTCGGGACTCATCGCAGACTGGGTCCGCACCGAGCTTGCCGACGCGACCGGCTGGCAGCGGTCGCGATGCCTGTGTCGGGGATCCGATGGCGACCTTGCCCCGGTGGCGGGTTCCACAGTAGCGCGGCCGGCGTCGATGATGGCACGGTGACGGACGATCGGTGGGACGGACCGGGGTTGACGGTATTCGGCTCGGCGACCGGTGGCGGCCGGGCGGGTCGGGCCGGCGGCGGGTCGGGCGGTGACCGGGGCGGCTGGGCGGGCGGGCTGCGGGCGGCGTTGTCGGACGGGACGGCGGCGGTGGCGGTCGGCGGCGCGCTGGCCGGCGGGTTCGGTGTCGAGGCGGCCAAGTCGGTGATGGTCGGTGAGGCGGCCGGCCGGTGGTGGTTCGTGGTGGGCTGCCTGGCCGGGGTGGCACTGCTGGTGGCCGGGTTCGGGCTGCGGGAGCGGGCGCACCGGCAGGTGCAGGTGGGGATCGTGGTGACCGCGCGCGACGTCGGGCGTGGGCTGGCCAAGGCCCGGCAGTACGAGCAGCAGGCCGAGGAGTTCAGCCGGTCGACGTGTGCGGTGACGGTGGCGACGGCGGTCACCTTGTCCGGCGATCCGGTGGTGGACAAGTCTCGGGTCGAGAAGTTGGCGGATGAGACGTTCAACGCGTTGATGCTGGCGCAGCGGCTGACGCCGGAGGCGACCCGGGTCGATCTGATCCCGACGATGCCGCTGCATCTGGCGTTCTGGTTCGGGGCCCGGCTGGGTCACACCCATTCGCGTGAGGTGCGGGTCCACGCCGTCCGCCAGGCCGACGGGTCTCCCCCGTATTTCGCGGCGACGGCGTTGCGGGCCACCGAGTCGGCGGCGGCTCCGCTGTCGGCGAGCTTGGAGACCGTCGAGGGCGGGGATCCGTCGCGGGCGGCGCTCGCGCTGGATCTGCAAGGTTTCGGGCAGCATTTCGCCGATCCGGTACGGGAGACCTGCCGACAACACGGCATCGGTCACCTGCTGGTGCTGCGCAGCGCGGGTTCGTTGCTGGCCGAGGACGCGGCCACCTATACCGGGGTGGTGGAGCAGGCCCGACGGGAGTGGCTGGCCGCCGCGTTGCCGAGTGCCGCCCGCACCGGCCGGTACGCGGTGTTCCTCAGCGGCTCGGTGGCGATCTCGTTGGCGTTGGGCGCCCGCCTGGCGGCACCGGATCCGGGGCGGTGGACGGTCTTTTCGTTCGACCGGGACACCCACTCGTACCAACCGTTTCCCTTGCCGGAGCCGACCCGGTGAGCGACAATTTCCACATCGGCATGTCGGCGACTACCGGACGGGAGGTGAGACGGCCACGCCGAGCCCAGCGGCCTCCATCGAGGACGGACAGCACATCGATATACGCAAGATTAGGTGCCGGAGTTGCAGTGAAATGTCGATTGCGGCAACCCTCGACACGCCCGGGATCCGGGGGAGGTTGGCGGAAAGATCCCAAAGTACGCCCGACCTGCGAAAACTCACCTTACAGAGATCAGCTAAGCCGTCACCAAGATCATGATGATCATGAGGTTGCCTTCGGAGCCACCTGTTTGCCCAGCTCAATCCGCCCGGCATTTCGGACACGGTCCCCGGACAAACGAAAACCGCACCGGATTGAAACCCTTGATCGCCGCGAGGCTGGAGCTGAACAGTTCCGTGTCCCCGGACACACGAAAACCGCACCAGATTGAAACGGCCCCAAGACGCGAGGAACGAGAAGCTCCGAGCCGAATTTGGGGCTGGGTGTCAGCGTGACGGCGGTGGGGTGGTGGTCAGCTCACCGCACTTGGGGCACCAGCGGCTCTTTACTCGGAACGAGAACAGGCCGGCGAGGAAGCCGAGCAACGCGGCGCTCGTCAACGCGCAGATGTCCATGATCCTCTGCCTTCTCTACGAATGAGGATGGTGGGGTCGGGCCGGTGGTTGCCGCCACCGGCCCGACCCCCGAGGGTCCGCAGGGTCGCCCAAGCGGAACGGAAGGCCCGGAGCGCGCGCGGCCGTACGATGCCCGTCGGCGTTGGCGTTGGGCACCAGTGACCGGCCATGGAGCCGGGGCACCGTACGACGTAACCGCCCGAGCCGGTTCCGGCCACCTGACCCACACGGAGGACGGAACGCCCGACCAGAATTGGCCGGGTTCGGTCACTCCCGGCAGTAGTACGACTCGTACTCGTACAGCGCCGCCCGGCCCTCCCCACGGTCGCACTCGGAGAGGGTCAGCAGCTTCACGGGAACCTTGACGTGCTGCCCCGTCGCGCCGGAACCCGCGTCACACCACACCTCCACCGTGTCCGTCTTCGGCAGCTCACGCGGGCCGATCACCAGGATCGTCACGACGTACGCCCTCCGCCCGAATCGGTGGGATCGAACCGGGCGAGCACGGCGGCCCGCTCCCGGCGAGACAGCTCCGGAGTGTGTGCCCACATGGACAGCAGCCGTTCGGCGCTGGGCCGGTCGATGGCCTCGAACGCCCGGAGCGCGTTCTCCACCCGGTCGATGACAGGGCTCTTGCCGGGCGGGTAGAGCGCCATCAGCCGGGCGGGTGCGAGTTCGTCCGGTGGGGCGGGGAAACTATTCATCGGGTCGGACCTCCCGTGTCCGATCAAGGCCCCGGGTTGGCGTGTCCGCGCCGCTCGGGGCCGCCTTGTCTGGCCAGGGGTGGGTACGTGGATCGTCCAGCGAACTCCGGGGCTCACCACCGACCCCCGTTCCGGGCTTGCCGACCGGGCTCCGGATCACCCGATGCCGGCGGCGGGTCGTCGAACCGGCAGCCGATGTGCCGTTGCCGCCACTGCCGCAGTCCTTCCCGGAGCCGTTCGGACTCGGTCCGAGCGGCATCGCTCTGTCGGACCAGCCGATCCAGCTCGTCGGCGAGAAGCCCCAGATAGACGTACACCTCGTCGGGGTCCAGCCCACGCCACCGCGACCCGAACCGGACCGCCCTGACCTGGTGCGGTTCGACCTGATGCCTCACGCCCTCGATCACTGCGCAACCCCGATCCCGCGTCTCCCGATCCCTGCTGGCACACGCGAATCATGAGCCACATTTGCGGGAGTAGTCAATAGGGTAGGCCCAATTGGGTAGACCCGAAGATGCCTACCGTTCGGCTCATGACCGGAGGACCGGGCGAGTTGATGGGTCCGTACGAGATCGCCGAGTACCTCGGCGTGTCTCGGCAGCGGTTCCAACAGATCGCTCGCCGACCCGGCTTTCCGAAGCCCTACCAGGAGCTACGCGGCATGAAGGTGTACCTCGCTGCCGAGATCACCGAGTGGGCGAAGCACAACCGGCCGCCGCGCCCGGACGCCGACGAGTAGCCTTCTCCGCCCTCCGAGTCGGCAGCGCGGACCCGGCCGGCTCGGGCGATGTGCTGATCTACGTCCTTCCATGTACGTCGTAACCTGGGACGGCGCGCGCCGACACGTCACACGCTCGGCATTCGGCCAACCCGCTCGGCATGTGCTCGGCGACGGCCTCCCGCGCCTGGGCCAGCACATCCGCGTCCGGCCGGTTCCGCATCGCCGCCGCCACACCATCCAAGGGCGCCCGCTGCGGATCACGTCAGGTGCCGCCGACAAACCACGCGCGGCCAGCAACCTACCCCTGTCTGGCGGGCAGGCTGTGGAGCAACGAGGCGAACGACGTACGGCTGAAGTCGAGAATCGGACCCGCCGGGCCGGCCTTACTGTCCCGCACGCCCACCCGATCACCCGTCACGTTCACCTCGACGCAGTTGTCGTCGCCACCGGACCGCGTGGACTTGCTCCAACCTGCGGCTGGAAAGCTGCTCATGGCCTCGATTCTCCTCACCGACCCGCCCCAGCCACAGCTTGAACTTCACGAGGTTCGACCCCGAGCGATTCCAGCGCCGCTGACAACGCGACGAACTGTCCCTCGGCACGGGATCGGGCGATCACCGCAGCGTCCTTGCTGTCCCTGAATGCTTCGTACTCTTCCCACTCGTCGATCCCGACCAGTACAGCCACCGGCCTCTCGTACGTGGTGATGACGACCGGCTCACCGGTGCGCCCGACCGACTCCAGCGCCCTGCCCGCGTCATCGCGGAACTCCCGCAGCGTGATCCGCTCCACACGGGAACCGTACCGCGCGGTGCCTTGCCAGCCGCCTTGGCGGGGATGACGGCGCGGGCCAGGTCGGGCCGGGCGGCCGGCTCTCCCGTTGCCGGCCGGCAGCTTGCCCCGCTGCGGCGTGTTGAGCAGCGGATGGGTCCAGTCCGCGTTGGGCGGCTCGGGCCAGCCGTGTTCGCCGTCGAACACCCAGCCGAGCATGCTGAACCCGGCGTCGAACGTGGTGATCTGCGTCTTGTCCGAGTGCAGCCGCAGGTTGAGCGCGGCCAGCTCGGCACCGATCTGCCGGGCGCCGTTGACCGCCGCGTCGAGGTCGAGGCAGAACAGCGCCAAGTCGTCGGCGTAACGCACCAGCCGGCCGTGCCGGCCGTCGACCCGGGCGTCGAATTCACGCAGGTAGAGATTGGCCAGGGTCGGACTGATCGGCGCGCCTTCGGGAACACCCCGGCCCCGGGTACGCAGACCGGCGGCGGTCAGCATCGGCGCGGTGAACCAGCCGCGTACGATCCGGCTGACCGCCGGGTCGGCGAGACTGCCGCTGACCATCTCGTGCAGGAGTTGGTGGTCGACGCTGGCGAAGAAATCGGCGATGTCCGCGCGGACCACATAGCGCAACCCCTTGTCCCGGTACGCGAGAGCCATCGTCAGCGCGTTCACCCAGGAACGACCCCGCTGGTACGCGAAACTGACCTCGGCGCGGCGGGTCTCCCACCGGTCGCCGGCGACGTGCAGGAAAGCGCGCTTAGCGACCCGGTCGGCGACGGTCGGAATGCCCCGGTCGCGGCGCTCGCCACCACGGGTGACGGTCATCAATCGAAGGGGTTGCGGAGTGTATTCGCCGCTGCGCAGCAGCGCGGACAGCGACTCCAGTCGTGGGCCGAGGTGGTGGGCGAACTCGGCGACGGTCACGCCGTCCGCTCCGGCGAGTGCGGTGCCGGCGGCGACCAGCGACCACGCGGCCCACAACGTCGGCTGGTCAGACATCCGACTCAACAGCCGGGATGGAGAGGTGTTCATGCCGAGATCGGACGGACGAACTCCGATAGAATCGGAGGCATCGACGTCATCACCGAGATCAACGGGAGCTTATGTCCGAAAATGCCCCTTGCGACAACCCCCGACACGCCCGGGATCCCGGGTAGGTTGGCGGAAAGATCCCAAGTGAACCTCGAAACCCGCACCGGATTGAGACCCGGCGTAGTCGAGCGCACCCTCACCGCCGAACACGGCGACGGCCCCCGAACACACGAAACCCGCACCGGATTGACGCCACCTTGTTTTATCAGGAGGGCAATCGGCCTGCAGCTCTACTCGCTGGACACAAGGTGAAGATCGCTTATCTGATTCTTGCGACGTCGGCTGGTCTTGTCGGTGCCGTGTTCGGTTCGTGGTTGGGTTGGCAGACAGCAGGGCCGAACACCGACACGGCGGCAGCCCGACAGGTGGCCGCTGTCGCGTTTCCCAGCGTCGAGGCGGGTGCGCCGACCCAGAACGGTGACCGGCACGGGTTTCCGCCGGCTGTCGACGGCGCCTGGACCCTGCTCGTCGGAGGTGACGGCTACGTCGCCGGGACCGTCAGGGTGCCGTTGCCGTTCGGTCCGGCGTCGACCTCCGACGGCCGTCTGGTCAGCGAGGCGGTCGACCGGCTCACGGCTGCCGGTTGGGATGCCGAACGATTCCGCGCCAACGGCGACTACGACGCTTTCACGGCGACCCGGGACGGTGTCGCCGTGCGTCTGTCTGCGCGGGACGCCACGAGCTTCGTGATCGACGTTGGCCGCGCGCGGCCGTGGTGGGTCTGGCCGCTGGCGGTCACCGGATTCCTCGTCGCCCTGATCATCACGTTGCTTGCCCTTCGGCAGCTCGATGCGCACACCAGCGGACGCGCCTGGGTCCGGGTCGTCACCGTCTCCTTGCTCGGAGCTGCCGCCGTCTTGAGCCTGCCCGCTCTGGCGGTGGGTGGGCTGGCCACCAGCCATGCAGCGATCACCGGCGGCGACCCGTGGGCGCCGCCGTGGCTCGGCTTCACGATGGTCGGCCTGCGCCCGATGGCGTGGCTGGCCGGGCTGCTCACCGTCACGGCGGTCCTCGTCGTCGCTGTGCCACCGACGCGAACGCCGGCGACCGCCCGGACATCCGGCCGAGGGCGCCGTACCGCAGAAGGGTCTGATCCTGCTGCGGCATAGTTGTGCCGCAGCAGGCATCAGCCACATTCAGGGTTCAGGGTTCGCGGTTGAACAGCCGCCTCGACCAGAGGTATCCACCGAGCGCGATGGCCGCGCACCAGGCGAGCGCGATCCACCCGTTGCTGCCGACCGGCTCGGCCATCAGCAGTCCGCGCAGGGTTTCGATGATCGGGGTGAACGGCTGGTACTCGGCGAACCAGCGCAGCCCGGCCGGCATCGAGTCGGTGGGGACGAACCCGCTGCCGAGCAACGGCAGCAGGATCAGCGGCATCGGCAGGTTGCTGGCGGTCTCGACGCTGCGGCTCACCTGGCCGAGCGCGACGGACAGCCAGACGAGCGCGAAGGTCACCACCAGCAGGAAACCGGCGGCACCCAGCCACCCGACCGGCCCGGCGGTGGGCCGGAAGCCGACCAGCAGCGCGACGCCGACGACGACCGCCACGCTGACCATCGCCTGGATCATGCTGCCCAGGACGTGTCCGGTGAGCACCGAGACACGGGCGATGTGCATCGTACGGAATCGGCCGATGATGCCTTCGGTCATGTCCATGGCGATCGAGATCGCGGTCCCCTGGACGGTGGTCGTCACGGTCATCAGGATGATCGCCGGTGCCACGTAGTTGACGTACGCGGCGCGCCCGCCGGCCCCGCCGCCGGGGAGCGTCCCGCCGGACATCGTCGCGCCGAGTTCGCCGAGCCCGGCGCCGAGGGTGCCGCCGAACACGTAGACGAACAGCAGCAGGAAGACGACGGGCATCCCGACGAGCGTGACGGTCATCGACGGGTAGCGCAGCATGCGTCTGAGGTTGCGGCGCAGCATCGTCACCGAGTCGCGCAGCGGGTGGATACGCAGGCCAGCGGCGGCGGTGGCCGGGCCGGTCAGGGCGTGGGCGCTCATCGGGTGGTCACCTTGTCGTTGTCGGTTGGGTCGCCGGTCAGGGCGAGGAAGACGTCGTCGAGGTCGGGTGTGTGTACGGACAGTTCGTCGACTTCGACGGCGTGGTCGTCGAGCCGGCTGATCAGGGTCTTCAGCGCCTGCAGGCTGCCGTCGCTGGGCACCCGCAGAGCGAGCGGGTCGGGGTCACGGGGTGTCTGGCCGAGTACGCGGGTGGCCGCGTCGAGGCGTCGCTGGTCGGCGAAGTGCAGCCGGATGTGGCCGCCGGGGATGCGGCGTTTGAGTTCCTCGGCGGTCCCCTCGGCGACCACCCGCCCGTGGTCGAGCAGCGCGATCCGGTCGGCCAGTTCGTCGGCTTCGGCCAGGTACTGGGTGGTCAGGAAGATGGTGACGCCGTCGGCGACCAGGTCCCGGATGATCTGCCACATGGTGCGTCGGCTGCGCGGGTCGAGCCCGGTGGTCGGCTCGTCGAGGAAGATCACTCGCGGGTCGCCGACCAGGGTCATCGCCAGGTCGAGCCGCCGCCGCATGCCGCCGGAGTAGGTCGACACCGGCTTGCCGGCCGCCTCGGTCAGGTCGAACTGGTCGAGCAGTCCGGCGACGCGCCGCCGCCGGTCGGCCCGGCCGAGGTGGTGCAGGTCGGCCATCAGCCGCAGGTTCTCCGCGCCGGTGAGCAGGTTGTCCACCGCCGAGAACTGGCCGGTGACGCCGATCGCGGCGCGGACCGCGTCGGGGTCGCGGGTGAGGTCGTGCCCGGCGACCCGGGCGTCCCCGGCGTCCGGTCGGATCAGCGTGGACAGGATCTTGACCGTGGTGGTCTTCCCTGCGCCGTTCGCGCCGAGCAGCGAGAAGACCGTTCCCGCCGGTACGTGCAGGTCGATGCCGTCGAGCACGACGTGATCGCCGTACGCCTTGCGGAGGCCGGTGGCGGCGATCGCCGGCCGGGGCTGCGTGGAGTGCATGGTCGCCCTCTCTTCGAGCCAGCAGTGGGTCAGGAGCGGCGGATGGTGATGTCGCCGTAGGAGACGCGGCCGCGTACCTCGACGGTCTCGTCGGCGTCGTCGGGCCGGGTGGCGGTCTCCAGCAGGTTGTGGACCTTCCCGAAGTCGGTCTTCACTTCCAACCAGGCGGCGATGCCCTCGGCGATGCCGACGTCCAGGCTGCCCATGGCGGTGCCGAGCACGACCGAGCCGCGCACCACCTCGCCGAGGCGGATGCTGCCGTTGGACGTCTTCGCGTCGACGCCGGCGCCGGCCCGTTCGACGCGGATGTCACCGCTGGCCGCGCGCACCCGTACCTCGCCGGTGACCGCGTCGATCGTGGTCTCGCCGTTGGAGTTCTTGACCACGGCGGTGCCGTCGATCTCGCCGATCTGGATCTTTCCGGAGCCGGTGGTGATCCGGGCGTCGCCGGTGACGCCGTCGACGGTGATGTGGCCGGCCGAGGTGTCCACGCGCAGCGGGCCGGTCAGTTCCAGCCAGGCGTTTCCGGCGGCGGTCCTGACCCGGCACTGCCCGAGCCGTCCGGTGCAGCGGACGTCGCCCAACTGCGTCTCGGCGGAGACCTGGGAGCCGCTGGGCAGTTGGATGGACACCTCGACGGACCTGGTCCGACGGGAGAAGTCGAAGGCGGGTGACTTCGGGCCGGTGATCCGCAGTGTGCCGTTGGCGTAGTCGACGCGTACCCGGGCGGCGGCGGCCACGTCGGAGTCGTCGGCTGTGTCGCTCGGGCGGACCTCGACGACGGTGTCGGTGCGCTGGGTCGCGGCGATCTGTACGTTGCCGCTGCCGAGTTCGACGGTGACGGAGATCGGTTCGGGTGTGTCGAAAGTAGGCATGGTTGTCCCCGCATCATGGGTTGGTGGGCCGTCCCCGCAGGTCGGGGACGTGAGGTGTGGAGAGTAGACGGTAAGTGGGAGGGGGCGGTGCGGCTAGCGCACCCAGCCGGTGAAGGTCTGCGTGCTGCGTTTCCCGGTGCCGCGTTCGTCGCGGCGCCGGTCCCGGTCGGACCGCTGCAGACCAGCGGCTGCCGCCCGGACCAGCCAGGCGTTGACCGAGCGCCCCTCCTTGGCGGCGGCCTCCTCGACCGCGGCCTTGAGCTGCTCGGGCAGGCGTACGTTGATCCGCGCGACCGGGCCGTCCTCGGTGATCAGCAGGTCGTTGTCGGGTGGGCCGTCGGCCGTCGCTGCGGCGTCGCCGGTGGTGGTGGGCCCGGTCGGTTCGGCCGGTGGCGTGGTGACGACGAAGTGCGGGTCGCGGCCGCGTAGCCGCAACTCCACCGAGCCGGGTGCCAGGTCGCGGGTGATCTCGTCGGCGGCGGCCGACAGCGCGTCCAGCAGGGTCATCCGGATCGCCGACTCGAGCGACCCGGTCAGGCGCTCGACCAGTGCCCGCGCCTCGTCTCCGCCGGTTTCGGCGAGGGTGGCGAACTCCCGCCCGAGGTTGCTCACGTACGACGTCAAGTCCATGACGCCATCATGGCACAGGATGGCACCATCAACAAGTCATCTTGGCATCACAGTGATGCCATCCTGGCACCTCGCGGCACGCTGATCCGAAGGAGTGACACTACGGCCGACAGACGAAAGCTGCGCGGCACCCACCAACTGGTGGGCGCCGCGCAGCCTCGTTGATCAGCTGGCGGTGCAGCTCAGCGAAGACACGTTGTCTCCGCTGTTGCCCGAGCCGATGAAGCCGAACGTCGTACTGGCTCCGGCACCGAGCGACCCGTTGTAGGAGACGTTGCGTGCGGTCACGTCGGCGCCGCTCGACGTGACGGTGGCGCTCCAGGACTGGCTGACGGTCTGTCCGCCGTTGAATGTCCAGGTGACCGTCCAGCCGCTGATCGACGTTGATCCGGCGGTGACCCGTACCTCACCCTGGAAGCCACCTTGCCACTGCCCGATCACCGAGTACTCCGCCGAACACGACGGCCCAGTGGGCGGCGCGGTCGTCGGCGGTGCCGTGGTCGGTGGCGCGGTGGTGGGCGGGGCCGTGGTCGGCGGCGCGGTCGTCGGAGGTGCGGTCGTCGGTGGCGCCGTGGTGGGCGGAGCCGTGGTCGGTGGCGCCGTCGTCGGCGGCGGTGTCGTGCCACCACTGCGGAAGGTGAACTCGTCGACGTCGAACAGGTAGCTGGAGCCGCCGGTGAAGACGAGGAACAGGTTCTGCGTACCGCTGGGTGGGGTGAGCGTGCCGGTGACGGTGGTCCAGGTCTCCCAGTCACCGGTCGGGCTGACGGTGGCCGTACCGATGACCGGTCCCGACGCCGAGCCGGTCCGCAGCGAGATGGTGCCGCCGGAGCCGGCGGAGGCGACCCGGGCGGTGAACGACGTGGCCCCGGCCAGGTTGTACGGGGTGAACGAAATCCAGTCGCCGTTCTCGATGTAGCCGACCGCGCTGCCGCCGTTGGCGGAGGGCTTCTCCACCAGGGTGGTGCCCTGCTGGTCACCGTAGTGCTCGGCCTGGCGGGTCCTGGGCTGCAGCACCGTCTGCGTCGAGGTCACCGGGATGGTCTCGCCCGCCGGGGTGTACTCGGCGATCATGACTCCGAAGATGTTCGCGTTCGGGTCGTGTTCGCCGTCCTCGGTGGTCTGCAGGGTGCCCGAGCAGCCGGTGGCGCTGGAGATGCCATGGGCGTGGCTGTCGTGCCCGAGCAGATAGTTGACCTTCACCCGGCTGCAGTCGATGGTCGACGCGTCCGGGTCGGTGACCGTCACCTCGAACGGGATGGCGTCACCGAACTCGAACAGCCGGCCGTTGCGCGGTAGGTCGAGGGTGACCGTCGGCCGGCCCACCCCGATCACCACGCTCGCGGTGGCGCTGCGGCCGGTGCTGTCGCGCACCGTGAGCGTCGCCGTGAACTCGCCGTTGCTGGTGTACGTGTACGACGGGTTCGGCTGCGTCGAGTCGGTGCTGCCATCCGTGGTGAAGTCCCACGCGTACGTGATGGCGTCCCCGTCCGGGTCGCTGGTCCCGGCCGAACTGAACTGTACGGTCAGTGGCGCGTTGCCGGTGGTCGGGTCGGCGGACGCGGCGGCGATCGGCGATCGGCCGCCGCCGGAGCTGTACTCGATGCGGTACACCGCCGAGCTGGCGTCCCCACTGCCCCAGCCGGTGCCGTAGTCGAGCACGTAGAGGGCGCCGTCCGGGCCGAACTCCAGGTCCATCACCTGGGTGCCGGTGTAGTCCGGGAACGGGTCGATCGAGCCCACCCCGCCGGAGCCGGTGACCGTGACCGTCTTGATCCACCGCCGGCCGAACTCGCCGATGAACACCTTGCCGTCCATCGACGCCGGGAACTTCACGTCGGAGGCGAGCGAGGGGTCGTAGTTGTAGACCACGGCGTCCATCGGTGACAGGCTGCCGCAGCACAGCTCCGGCGGGTTCTGCTCGCCACCGTACGGCAGCCAGGCCCGCTGCGACGGCGGCAGCTGGGTGATGCCGGAGTTGTTCGGGGAGTTGTTCACCGGCCCGCCGGAGCAGTTGAACGGGGCACCGGAGGGGCCGGACGGGAACGTGTAGTCGATGTACGGCGTGTTGTAGTTCGAGCAGTACGGCCAGCCGTAGAAGCCGGGCTGGGCGATGCGTTCGAACGCGACGTGGTTTGCCGGCCCGCGGTTGGGGTTGGCGGTGCTGGCGTCCGGCCCGTACTCGCCGAGGTAGACGACGCCGGTCGCCTTGTCCACGGACATCCGGAACGGGTTGCGGAAGCCCATCGCGTAGATCTCCGGCTTGGTGTTCGCCGTGCCGGCCGGGAACATGTTGCCGGCCGGGATGGTGTACCCGCCGTTGGCGGTCGGCCGGATCCGCAGCACCTTGCCCCGCAGGTCGTTGCTGTTGCCGGCGGTACGCTGCGCGTCGTACGCCGGGTTGCGGTTGGACCGTTCGTCGATCGGCGTGTAGCCACTGGAGTCGAACGGGTTCGTGTCGTCGCCGGTCGACAGGTAGAGGTTGCCGTCCGCGTCGAAGTCGATGTCACCGCCGACGTGGCAGCACATGCCCCGACTGGTCGGGACCTGCAGGACCGTCACCTCCGACGACCGGTCCAGGGTGTGGTCGGCGTTGACCGTGAAGCGGGACAGCCGGTTGTGTCCGTTGAACGGCGCGAACTGCGCCGCCGAGCCGGTCGACGGCGCGTCGCCGCCCGGAGTGTTCAGTGGCGGCGAATAGTACACGTACACCCAGCGGTTGGTGGCGAAGTTCGGGTCCGCCTCGATGCTCTGCAGCCCTTCCTCGTCGTGGGTGTACACCGGGATGGTCAGCGCCACCTTGGTGTTGCCGGCCGCGTCGGTGTAGCGGATGGTGCCTTCGCGGGAGGTGTGCAGCACGCCCCGGTTCGGCAGCACCGTCATGCCCATCGGCTCGCCGACCTCGGCCACCCCCTTGGCCAGGGTGACCTCGCTGTAGCCGGGGGGTGTCTGGCTGGTCGAGCAGTTGCCGGCGCCCTGTGCGGCGTACTGGATGCCGCCCAGCACGTGGCTGCGGAAGTTCGCGTCGCTGAAGCTTTCGTTGGTGTGGCCCATGCCGGTGTACCAGGAGCGGCCACCGTCGTAGCCTCGGCACCAGGCGATCGGGTGGTCACTGCCCATCGTGCCGCCGGTGTACGTACTCTCGTCCACGGTGGCCAGGATGTGGTTGTCCGAGCGTGGGTTGGTCCGGTAGTTGTACCACTCGTCGTAGCGGTTCCACGCGGTCGGCAGCCCGGCGGTCGAGGGGTGCGAGCTGTCCTCGATCCGTACGGTGGCGTTCTGGTTCGCCGGGTGGCTGGCGAAGTACGCGCCGACCAGGTTGCCGTACCACTGCCAGTCGTATTCGGTGTCGGCCGCCGCGTGGATGCCGGCGTAGCCGCCGCCGCCTCGGATGAAGCTTTCGAACGCCGACTGCTGGCTGGCGTTGAGGACGTCTCCGGTGGTCGACAGCCAGATGACCGCCTGGAACCGGGACAGGTTGGCGGTGGTGAACTGGCCGGCGTCCTCGGTGGTCTCGACGGTGAAGTTGTGCTGCGCGCCGAGCTGCTCGATCGCGGCGATGCCGGCTGGGATCGAGTCGTGTCGGAACCCGGCGGTCTTGCTGAAGACCAGGACGGTGAAGTCCGCCTGGGCCTGGGCCGGCACGGCGCTGAAGCTGATCGTGGCCAACACCATGACCAGGCAGAGGGCCAATCTTCGGAACATGATTCGGGAGCTCGCTTTCTGTCGTGAGGTGCGGACAGGCGTGCGCCGAATCACGCCGCAGGGGGATCGACTGGAGCGGGGACGCTGGCTGGCGATGCTCGAGCCACGCGCGCACAACGGGCGGGCCCGCCAGGGCGACCCTGCTCACCTTCGCCCGGGGCGAACACGATGCCGGCTCCAGGTCACCGCGTCGCTATCGAAGGCCGTCGTTGCGACCCTACGGGAGCCACAAAATGGAAGTCAATGGATCTGTCGCAGCCAGACACGCGCCCCGGCGGTGCGCCCACCGGGATCACGTCCTTCCATTACGACCTTGGTACGTCGTAATCTCTGTCGATGGAAGCGCTCCCACGCCTGCCCGACCCACGACAGGAGAACCCCTAAATGCCGTCGATACGGACACGGTGGGCCGCCACAGCGGCGGCCGGCCTGCTGCTCGGGGCGGTCGCCGCCGTCCCGAGCGCCCCCGCCACGGCAGCCGCCGCCCCACCGGCTGCCCTCACCGGCACGTCAGCCACCGCACCAGCCGCAACCGCAGCCGCTCAGGCCGTGCCGGAAAACGACTGGCTGCACACCGACGGGAACACGATCGTCGACGAGGCCGGCAACCAGGTGTGGCTCACCGGGGCCAACTGGTTCGGCTACAACGCCACCGAGCGGGTCTTCCACGGCCTGTGGTCGGCCAACATCGAGGCGGTCACCCGCGCGATGGCGCAGCGCGGCATCAACATTGTTCGGGTGCCGATCTCGACCCAGCTGCTGCTGGAATGGAAGGCCGGCCAGCCGCTGGCCCGACCCAACATCAACGCGTACGTCAACCCGGAGCTGGACGGGCTGAACAACCTGCAGATCTTCGACTACTGGCTCGACCTGTGCGAAAAGTACGGCCTGAAGGTCATGCTGGACGTGCACAGCGCCGAGGCCGACAACTCCGGCCACCTCTACCCGGTGTGGTGGAAGGGCTCGATCACCACCGAGGACTTCTACCAGGGCTGGGAGTGGGTCACCGAGCGCTACCGCGACAACGACACGATCGTCGCGATGGACGTCGAGAACGAGCCGCACGGCACCCCGAACGACCCGCAGCGGGCCAAGTGGGACTCCTCGACCGACCAGGACAACTTCAAGCACGCCTGTGAGACGGCCGGCCGGCGGATCCTGGCGTTCAACCCCGACCTGCTGATCCTCTGCGAAGGCATCGAGGTCTACCCGCGCCCGCACGCCGACTGGGACTCCCCCAACACCAACCCGGACCTCAGCCCCAACTACTTCTACAACTGGTGGGGCGGCAACCTGCGGGGCGTCGCCGAGCACCCGGTCGACCTGGGCGCCAACCAGGACCAGCTGGTCTACTCCCCGCACGACTACGGCCCGCTGGTCTACGAGCAGCCGTGGTTCCAGGGTGAGTTCGACAAGGCGTCGCTGACCGAGGACGTGTGGCGGCCCAACTGGCTCTACGTCCACGAGGACGACACCGCGCCGCTGCTGATCGGCGAGTGGGGCGGCCGGTACGGCCAGGACGCCCGGCAGGACAAGTGGCTGCACGCCCTGCGCGACCTGATGATCGACTACGGCATCCACCACACGTTCTGGTCGTTGAACCCCAACTCCGGTGACACCGGTGGCCTGCTGCTCGACGACTGGACCAGCTGGGACGAGGTCAAGTACAACCAGGTGCTCAAGCCGGCGTTGTGGCAGCACGACGGCAAGTTCGTCGGCCTCGACCATCAGATGCCGCTCGGCGGGGCCAACTCGACCACCGGGATCAGCCTCGGCCAGCGGTACAGCGACGGCGGCGGGGACGACGACGTGACCGCGCCGACCGCGCCCGGCCAGCCGACCGCCAGCGACGTCACCGCCGACTCGGTGACGCTGAGCTGGGCGGCGGCGACCGACAACGTCGGCGTCACCTCGTACCAGGTGCTGCAGTCGACCGGCGATGGCCCGGCCAGCCCGGGCGCCACGGTCTCCGGCACCACGTACACCGTCTCCGGCCTCACCGCCCAGACCAGCTACACGTTCACGGTGCGGGCCCGCGACGCCGCCGGCAACGTCTCGTCCGCCTCACCGGCGCGGACGGTCACCACCGCAGCCGACGACGGTGGCCCCGGCGACGACGGCTGCACCGCGACGTACACGGTGACCAGCAGCTGGCAGGGCGGCTTCCAGGGCGGCATCGAGGTACGCAACACCGGCACCTCGGCGATCTCCGGCTGGACGGTTACCTGGACCAATCCGAGCGGCACGTCGATCGGGTCGCTGTGGAACGGCCAGTTGACCACGTCCGGCGGGGTCAACACGGTACGCAACGAGCCGTACAACGGGACCCTCGCACCGGACGCCGCGACCACGATCGGGTTCGTCGGCTCCGGGTCCGGCGCGACGCCGACCGACCTGGCCTGCACCGCGTCCTGACCCCGCACCGTGTCGGGACCGAACCCCGACACGATCCGCTGCCCGACCCCGACCGGGGTCGGGCAGCGGATCCCCCGGCCCGCTGGCGCCGGTCTGATTGAGTGGGGTGCACCCACCGACCACACCAGACCGAGAGGGTACGCCGGCCCGATGCCCACCCAGATCGTTGTCTCCCTGGTGCCGACCGCCGCCACGGCGGTCCCGCCACCGCACACCGGCCCGGCCGTCTACGCCGCGTTCCTCAAAGCGATCCGCGCCGTCGACCCGGAGCTGTCCACGATGCTGCACGACAGCCCCCGGTACAAGCCGTTCACCCTCAGCCCGGTCCTCGACGAGCAGGGCCGGACACCGTCGACACCGGGGCAGCCGGCCCGGATCGTGGTCGGCCTGCTGATCGACGCGTACGCCGCCCCGGTGCTCGCCGCGCTGCATCACGCCGCCGGGCATCAGATCGCGCAGACCCGGTACCGCACCGTCGACGTCGCCGTGCACGCCGTGTCGTACGCCGAGCTGGCCACCGGCGCCGACCCGACGGCGACTACCTGGGCGTACGACCTGCTGACGCCGGTCGGGTTCGCCACCGGGCGCGGGGACGGTGCCCGCCGCCAGCGCCCCTGGCCGGACGCGGAGCGGGTGTTCACCAACCTGACCCGGCGCTGGGACGCGTTCGCCGGCGAGGTGGCGTTGCCGTCGTCGGCGGAGCCGGCGGTCGTCGACCATCTGGAGGTGGTCGACGCCCAGCTGCGGATGGCCACGCACCTGGTGGAGCCGGGGCAGCGTAACCCGGAGCACCGGTTCCGTCGGGGCACGGTCGGCTCGGTGACCTTCCAGTTGGCGGAGGCGTCGGGGGTGCCCGGCGACGCGCGGCGGGCGGTCGACGCCCTGGCGGGGTTCGCCAGCTACGCCGGCTTCGGTGACCGGACCGCGATGGGCATGGGCCACATCCGGCGCAGGCACAACCCGCCCCCGTACTGAATCGATACGCCGTCGCCAATCCGACCAGCGACGGATCGTGGCGAATCCGGTGCTGTTGACGCCCAATGGCACGCTGAATCGTATGGTCGACGACCGATATTTCGCGTCGAGTGCGTACGGCCATCGTGACCGCGATGGCGGGCCGGCCAACCGGCCGGCTGGTTGGTGGAACCCGGTGGAGGAAGAGTGGACCATTCAGGTGCCCAGCAGGTCGGGCAGTACCGCCCAGGTCGACCTCCCTGACCTGCTCCGACGCGCTCAGGGCTGCCCGTTCTGCCCTCCGGCGCCTGAGGTTCCGGTCGCCGGTTACGACGTGCTGCTCATCCCCAGCAAATACCCATTGGTGGAATCTCTACCGGATGGCGACGGCCTGATCTCCGGATGCCACGATGTCTTCCTCTACACCGACGACCACGCGGGACGGCTGGTTGATCAGTCGCGGGACCGCGTCGCTGGCCTTCTTGCGGCGCTGGCCGCCCGGACCGAACAGATGTTGGCTGATCCGCTCGTCCGAGCGGTGTTCGGCTTCGAGTGCCAGGGGGATCATTTCGGGCCGACCGTGGCACACCCACACGGTCAACTGATCGGATTTCCCTTCGTGCCGAGACGGCTGAGCGTCGCGGGCCCGGACTGCCTGATGTGTACCATCCGCCACGAGGCACCACATCTGGTCGTCCATGGCGGGCAGTCGTCCGTCGTCGCCGTTCCACCGTACGCCCGATTTCCGTTCGAGATGGTGGTCGCTCCGACGCGGCATGTTCCGACACTGTCCCAGCTCGCCGAGGCCGAGCTGACCGAGTTGGCCGGTAGCGTCCTGGCAGCACTGCGGGCATGCCTCGACGATGAGGCCGCAATGCCGCAGCACCTGCTGACGGTCATGCAGGCAGCGAAGGGGCATCAGGAACGGCACCATCTCCGGTTTGAGCTGCTACCGCTGCATCGGCCGGGCGGCGGGATCAAACGGCCCGGCGGAGTGGAGATCGGCGCCGGGGTCTATCTCAACTCCCTGCCGCCGTCGCAGGCCGCCACGCTGCTGCGGGAGCGGCTGCGGGAGCGGTCACCACGCGAGTTCAGGTCGTCGGCACCCAGCGGTCCGGTTCCAACATGCTCCGGCTGATGTTGGCGCAGCTTGGGGTCTTCGCTCCACCGTCAACCCATTTGATCGACGACTTCCGGCCGATGCTGGCCAGGTACGCCCCGCTGCACAGCGCCAACAATCTGTCCCGGCTGGTCCACGACGTGCTGGCGATGCTCGACGTCAACGTTCTGACCTGGCCGGCCGGGCCGCCAACGGGCGCTGAGGTGCTGGCCCGCTGCCAGCACGACCGGACGATGAGCCTCGGCAGCGTTCTCCGCGCTGTCTACGATGCGGGTGCCGCAGCTGCCGGTTCGACGATCTGGGCGTGCAAGGACCTGGAGAATCTGCATGCCCGTTGCGGGTCAACGCCCGCAGGGCATGCGCGGTGGGTAGCGGGTGTGGGTCCCGGCCGGCGCCGAGGATGAACTCCCACCCCCGGGGATCCCGGCCGCAGTCCAGGAGCCGGGTGCTGATCTGCGTCTTGAGGTCGTCGCACTCGGCGAGCCCGTTCGAAACGAAAGTGAGCGCGTACAGTGTCTCGGCCTGTTTGATGGTGTTGACGCTGTCATGGCGCAGGCGCTCCACGGTCACCGCCTGAGCCTGGCTGTCGTCGCCGGCTGCGGCGAGTTCGACGGACTCACGGTCTCTCAGTTGACATCCTCTCCGCCCTAAACTGAAGGACGGAGATTCCCTCCACGCTGCGCGTGGAACACGCAGCGTCCGGGTGGGTTACCGCTTCACTGCGCACCGCCGGGACAAGTCCCGGTCTTACGTGCGCTCGACGGTCGTTGAAGTCCGCCTGTCCGGCGGCCTTGATGTTGATGGCGGCGTTGATGTCCCGGTCGTGGTGACTGCCGCACGGGCAGTCCCACTCCCGGACGTTCAACGCGATCTTCTCGTTGATCCGGCCGCAGTCGCAGCACATCCGGGTGGACGGGAGCCACCGGTCCACCCGGGCGAACGCGCGCCCGTACCGCTTCGCCTTGTACTCCAGCATGCCGGTGAAGGCGGCCCAGCCCGCATCGTGCACGGACTTCGCCAGCCGAGTCCGGCCGAGACCAACAACGCACAGGTCCTCGACGTACACCGCTTGGTTCTCGCGGATGATCGCCGTGGACAGCTTGTGCTGCCAGTCCCGCCGGGTGTCGGCTACCCGCGCGTGAGCGCGGGCCACCTCGATCACGGCCTTCTTGCGGCGGTTGCTGCCCCTCTGCTTGCGTGAGAGTGCCTGCTGCAACCGCTTGAGCTTGCGGGCCGCGCGGCGCAGGAACTTCGGTGCGGTCACCTTCGTGCCGTCGGACATGACCGCGAAGTGGGTCAGGCCCAGATCGATGCCGATCTCGGAGTCGACCGGCGGCAGCGTCTCGTCCTCGCCGATCCGCACGACGAACGAGGCGAAGTACCGGCCCGCTGTGTCCTTGATCACGGTGACCGAGGTGGGATCCGACGGCAGGCCGCGCGACCAGCGCACCGGAACGTCGCCGATCCTCGGCAGCCGCAGGCGGCCGTTGTCACAGACCTTGAACCGGGAGTTCTCCGTGAACCGGATCGCCTGCCGGTTGTCCTTACGGGACCGGTACCGGGGCGGGGCCACCTTGCGGCCCCGGCGTTTGCCGGACAGCGAGTTGAAGAAGTTGCGGTACGCGGTGTTCAGATCGGCGAGGGCCTGCTGCAACACCACGGCCGACACCTCACCCAGCCAGGCCCGGTCCTCGCTGGCCTTGGCCGCTGTGATGACCAACTTCGACAGGTCGCCGTCGGAGATGTACTTCTCGCCCGCCTCGCGGGCCTGCTGACGCAGCCTGAGTCCGTCGTTGAAAACCACCCGGGCACACCCGAACGCCTGCGCCAGCGCGGTGCGCTGGGCGGCGTCCGGGGTGATCCGGTAGTTGTAACGGAGCTGCACGGCCATCACTGTATCATGTTGGTTTATGGTCGAACTTCAAGGCGTCCGCACCGGCAGGCACTGCACCTTCGCGATGCATGTCCACTTGGTTTTCGTGACGAAGTTCCGGCACAACGTGTTCGCCGACCGGCACCTGACCCGGATGGAGGCGATCATGCGAGACGTGTGCGCCGACTTCGAGGCCGAACTGGTCGAGTTCAACGGCGAGAACAACCACGTCCACCTGCTGGTCAACTTCCCGCCCAAGGTCGCCATGGCCAGGCTGGTCAACAGCCTCAAAGGGGTCTCCTCGCGCCGCCTCCGGCAGGAGTTCCCCGACCTGGTGCGCCACTACTACCGGGCCAACAAACTCTGGTCCGGCTCGTACTTCGCCGGGTCTGTCGGCGGCGCACCCTTGAGCGTCATCAAGCAGTACATCGAGCAGCAGAACCGTCCCGGTCAAGGCACTGCTCGGGCCTGGCGGCCCTCCCAGCGCGGGCCTTCACCCCCGGCCTGAAGGCCGGAGCACTGGCCCGCATTCCGGTAGCGGACGATTCCGCCGGTCACGGTACGGACGAGGTCGCTGTTGGGATGCCCGGCGCTGACCACGCGCAGGGCGGCTGCGGTCCCGTGCAATCCGCGTTGAGTCCGGTCCGGCAGGTCGAAGTACTGGCCAGCGGCGTTGACCTCGGCCGGCAGGACCATACGGCGGGCACCGGTCATGCATTCGTTGAGGAACTTGTCGCGGATCGCCGACTGGCAGGGCTGCATGTCCACCCTGCTGAGGAAGTCACCGGTCACGCCCGTGCCCTTCGACGGCCCGCAGCCGGTCTCTCGTGTCGAGCATGTGCTGCTCGAACCCGAAGCCGGCGTAGTCCCACTCGTCCGGTCTGCCGAGCTGCGCGGCGACGTGACGCCGGAAGAACTGCCGCCGGTGGACGTCTTGGCCGACGTGGATCGTGCCGGCCTGGTCGGAGTGCAGCAGGTACGGCTCGCTGCGGTAACTGCCGGCATCAGCGAGGAAGCCAGCCAGGTCGGCGAAGTGCGCGGTGCAGTCGGCGAGCCGCAGGGTTACCCGGTCGGCGGCGGCCCACAGATGCAGGTGGGCGTGTTCGACGCAGGAGGATGCACGGTCACCTGGGGCGCAGCCGCCGTGTTCGAACAGCACCACCGTCCCGAACTGCCGTTCAAGTGCGGCGGTCGCCGTGGCAACGAGAGCGAGGAAGGACGCGATGGCGTCCGGCGGTATCGCGGCGAGGGACGGAACGTGCGCCTGCGGACAGACAAGCAGGTATCCGGGTACGATAGCTCCGACTCCGAGGAGGGTCAGACCGACGCCGTCGACGCGGTGCACCGGTACGTCGTACCAGGGCAGGCTACTGGACGCCTCTGACGCGGCGGTGCAGATGAAGCATCGCGGATCCACCAGAGCCGTTCCTTTGATCGAAAGTCTTAACGGGAGACGGCGCGACGGGCGACGAAAGCACAGGCGGCTGGACGCAGCGATGGAATCAGGTTGAGACCCAGCAGTTTGTCTATCGGTATCCAGCACAGGTCACCAAGGTAGTCGTCGTGGGTTTGCCCATCTGTCGTCAACTGTCCGACAGTCGCTTGACACTCGCGGGCGACCGCGACGACCTGCACCTGATCATCGGAGGCGTCGCCATTCATGATCCACTGCCAGATGTAGAACGGCTCCCCGGGCACCACCTCCAGACCGGTTTCTTCGCGCACCTCGCGGCGAATGTGCGCATCGACATCCTCGCCGAAGATCATTCGACCGCCGGGAACCTCCCAGCACTCCGGATTGTTCGGATCATCAACGGTCTTCTGGGCCACCAGCACATGATCGCCTCGAAAGATGAACGCCTTTTGGGCAAACTGATGAACCTTCATGGCAAGCTACGACCTTCCATGATCAGCCGACTGACGTGATCAGCGAACAGGTTTGCTTCAAGGCCAACAGTGTGCCAGCAGGGTCGATTCGACAGAAGTCCCCCAAACGGCAGTCCATGCGAATGTCCAGTCAGCCGACGACCGTTGGCCGGGTCTGCCGCGTACGCGGCAGACCCGGCCAACATGGTCAGGACGAGGTCAGGACGTCAGTGCGAGTAGCCGCGCGTGGCGATCCAGTGCGCCAGGGTCTCGGTGCTCACCCAGTAGTGTTCGGCACCCAGGAACGCCGGGTCGGCGATCTTGACAGCGTCGCCGCCCTCGCCGTAGCCGACCACGGTCACGTAGTGCCCGCCCGGGTACGAGTGGGTACGGCCGTCGACGTCGCTCACCGTACCGATGATGTTGGCCACCACGGCCCGGCCGTCGTCCACGGTCGCGCGCACGTCGGCACGCAGCTGGTCGATCTGCACCTGACTCGCCTTGGACGCCTCGATCGCGGTGGTCCGGTACTCGTCGTCGCCGGTGAACTCGTTGAGCACCCGGGTGGTGTCCTCGGCCGAGTCGGTGCCCGCCATGGTGGTGCCCAGCCTGCTGGCCACCTCGTACTGCGACAGTTCGCGGCCCTGCGCGGTCAGCGCGATCCGGGTCGCGGCCGGCCCGCAGTAGTAGAAGTTCGGCTGCCGCTCGTAGCGGGTGTTCAGCAGCCGGCCCTCGCTGGACCACCCGCCGCGGTCGGAACTGGCGGCATCGGCGGCGGACCTGGCGGTGTCCGAGGCTGCGGCGGCCTGGGCTGCGGCGGCCGGACCGGCCACCACACCGCCGGCGGCCACCCCACCGGCGGCCACCAGCCCGGCGACGGACAGTGCGGTTCGATGAAGAACAGTGGTCATCTGCGGATCTCCGTTCCGGGAGGTGCGGAAGATCCGGGCACCAATCGTCAGTCAGCAGCCCGGACCCCCGCGAACGGGACATACGGTCAGTCTGTACCCAGCGCGGCGGTCAGGGCTGGTGCGACGCCCATTCCCGGCTACGCGGAACGCCCCGCGTGCGGTAATCACAACGACGCGTACGCACGGGACGCACCGGGTAACAACCGCAGCGGGGCGGCCGACATTCCGCCGTCCCGCCAATCAACCGGAGATCAACCGCCGATCGCCGGTCTCTCGGCCACGTCGTTGAAGATCTGGTCCTCGAACGCGAGCAGCGTCGAGCCGACAGCCTTGATGAATGCGAAGTTCAGCCCCCCGCCGACCACCGCCCCGACGATCGGCACCGCCTTGCCCAGAGTGCGCGCCGTGAGCCGTTTGAGCAGTTCCTGCGCGACCCGCAGGGCGAGGAACTCGACGCCCTTGATGCCCAGTTCCACCCCGATCGAAAGTCCGACGATCTTCATGAACTCGGGGAAGCTGACCGCGTACCGCCCGGTCCGGTGGTAGATCACCGCGAGGGTGACCCGGAACTGCTGGGCGATGGTGTTGGCGAGGTCGGCGGGGATGCCCAGCGCCAGCGTCACACCGCCGCCGAGCCCGGCGGCGGCGCCGGTGCCGGCGGCCAGACCGGCACAGTAGTTGATGTAGCCGTTGATCCCCATCGAGTCGACTTTTTCCTTGATCTTGAAACCGTCGAGGTTCTTGTGGACAAACTGGAAGGACTTCGCCATCGCACCGGCAGAATTTGTGTTCACTGTGACCACCTGACCCGGAAATCGTGTCGTCAGACCATCGGAATGCCGATTGACCGATCGGATGCCGACCGAATCGATCGGCACCTCGACGGTATTCGACGACAGAGTCCAGCGGCGAGAGCAGTACGTACAAGCACGACAGTCAGCCGTACCGGCGGAACCGCCGGACCGGACAGGTCAGCCCGGCGAAGGGCCATTGTCGACGAACTCAAAGAGCGTCGTCAGCGTCGCGTCGCCCAGCTCTTCGAGGATCAGGCCCCGGGTGGCGGAGTGCTGCAGGTACGCCGAGGCGCTGCTGATCGCGTACGACGGTTCCCCACCGTCCCGTTCCACGACGCTGATCGAGAACCGCTGCCGTGGCTCGGACGCCACGCAGTCCGCCGCGACGACGGTCAACGGGTCCGCCCCCGACGACCGGACCTGCCAGCACGCGTCCGAGCCGTCCGGGTTCGGTTCGGCGGCACGGATCCGGAAGGTGTCCGCCCCGGCCGGTTCGATGACGAACAGCCGCCGGCCCTCGGTCCCGTCGACCTCGCCCAGCGGGCCGTCGTCGCGCAGCGACACCGCCGACTCGAACGCGTCGGTACGCACGATCGCCACCTGGCGGTCCCCGGACAGCAGCGGATCGTCCCCGACGGAGGCCGGCGCCCCGGTCGGGGCCCCAGTCGGCGATCCAGTCGGCGCCCCGGTCGGGGTGCCGGTCGGTGATCCGGACGGCACGCTCACCGTCGGGCCGGCCGGTCCGACCGGCAGCTGCGGTGCGGCGGTCACCGACTGGATCGCAGCGACGCCCGCGCCGACGGCTCCGATCAGCGTCACCGCCAGCGCGGCGGTGGTGGCACGTCGGCGTCGGCGCAGCGTCTCGCCGCGCCGCCGGATGTCCGCCGCCGGGGCGAGCCGGCCGGTCTGCCCGGCCCGCCGGGCCACGTCGCGTAGCGTCTCGTCGAATCGGTCGTCAGATGGCACGGCTCCTCCCTTCGTCGCCGCTGGTGGTCAGGTGTACGGCCAACGCCTTGCGGCCCCGGGCCAGCCAGGTCTTGATCGTGTTCGGGCTGGTGCCGGTCTCCGCGGCGATCTCGGCGACGCTCAGGCCGACCAGGTGGTGCAGCACGACGGCCCGGCGCTGGTCGACGCCGAGCCGGCGCAACGCGTCGACGATCGCGACGTGGTCGGCCGACACCTCGTCGACCTGGTGGCCGTTGGCGTCGCGGCGGTGGGCGCGCAGCCGGTTCACCGCCTTACGCCAGGAACTCACCGCGATCCGGTACGCGACCGTGCGTACCCAGGCTTCGGGGCTGTCACAGTCGCGCACGGACCGCCACCGGTCCCACGCGCGGGCGTACGCCTCGGCGACCGCGTCCTCGGCGTCGGCCCGGTTGCCGAGCACCACGGACAGGTGTCCGAGCACCCGTTGGGCGGACCCGGCGTAGAAGGCGTCGAACTCGTCGGCGTCACGCATCCGTCGTGCTCCACCCGTCACCTGATCGTTCCTCCGGCGGTCAGCTGGTCGGTGCCGGCCCGTTGTCGTTGAACCGGAACCCGTCCGGGGTCGGCGAACCGTCACCCTGCTCCTCCAGGATCAGCCCGGAGCGGGATGAGTGGCGCAGGTACGCCGAGCTGTTGCTGATCATGAATATGTCGTCGGCGCCGGTGCCGCCCGCGACGATATCGAACCGCTGCCGGGGGTCCCCGGCGTCGCAGGCCGCACCCTCGACCGACAGCGATCCCCCGTCTCCCGGGTCGCGCACCCGCCAGCAGACCGGGCCACCGGCACCGGCGCCGCCACCGGTCCCCTGGTACGACTCGATCAGGAACAGCCGCCCCTGCAACGGGACCGCGACGAACAACTGCCGGCCCTCGTCGCCGTCGACCTCGGCCAACCGTCCGTCGTCGGTGATCGACAGCCCGGACTCGAACCCCTCAGCCCGCACGATGGTGACCTGCCGGGTGCCGGACAGCACCTGCGGCAGACCGCCCGCGGGTGCCGTCGGCTCCGGCGGCGGCGCCAGGCTGCCGGTCGGGGTCCCGGTCACCGTCGTCGGGTCCGGGTCGGACGTCGGCGTCGCGTCACCGGCCGGTGCGGTCGTGCCGCACGCCGCCACCGCGCCGGCCAGCACGGCGATTCCCAGACCCGTGATCCATCGGCTCGTCACCACGTCCTCACCCTCATCCGCCTGTCGGTGACCCGGCGGCGACGGCTACCCGCCCACCGCTGCCGGGGGTCCCGGTCGATGTTTCCGATTCGACCGACATCCCCCAGACGTGTGGCGGAGGCACCCGGTTTCAGCGGTGCCGGAAAACTTCCCGGCAGGCGCGGTCGGCCAGGCGGGTCGTCTCCGGCAGCCGGTAGTGGGGCGTCAGGCGCAGGGTGACCCCGGTCGTCTGGGTGATGTCGATGAGATGCCCGGCCGACACGTACACCGGTTTGACGCCGGTGCGGGTGCGCAGCGCCCGGCCGACCACCTCACCGCCGTCGACCAGGTCGGCCCAGCCGCCACGCTCGGGCGGCACCTCGCCGTGGGTGCTGACGAACGCCGTCTTGGCCACGCCGAACGCCGGGATGCCGGTGACCACGCCCAGGTGGCTGGCCAGGCCGCAGCGGCGCGGATGCGCGACGCCGTACCCGTCGCAGACCAGCAGGTCCGGGCGGACGGCGAGCTGGTCGAGGGCGGTGAGCAGGACCGGAACCTCGCGGAACGCGAGCAGGCCGGGAACGTACGGGAAGTCGCAGACGCCGGTCGCGGTCGCGCTGGCCACGACGGACAGGTCGTCGGCCAGGTCGAGCACGACGACGGCGCCGGCGAGTCGGCCCGCCGCCGCCGAGTCCGATTCGTACGCGACGTCGACGCCGGCGACGAACCTCGGCGGATCGGCCATCGGCTGGTCGACCCGTACCCGGCGGGCCAGCTCGCGCTGGATCTCGACGGCCTCCCGCTCGGTACGCGGTGTCGCCGCCGTCATCGCGGCCCCGTCCCGTGCGTGGCCGGCGGAAACGGCAGCATCGCGCCGAGCGCCCCGGTCGTGTCGACGTCGTCGGACGGCCGCAGCCCGCTGCCGTCCTGGTGGGTGCCGCGTCCCCACTCGTCGCGGGCGTCGAGCCACGACGCGTACAGCTCGATGGTGGGTGCGATCAGCTCAGGCACGTCGGCAGACTACGCGGCATGGCAATCCGTATCCGCCCCGTCGATCGGCACGACACGGCCCGGCTCGTCGTCCTGCTGGATCAGCTCGGCTACCCCACCGATGACGCCGATGTCCACGAACGTCTGACCTACTGGCTGCACGACCAGGCCAGCGTGCTGCTCGGCGCCGATGACGCCGGCGAGCTGATCGGAGTCGCCGCCCTGCATGTGTGTCCGATATTGGAGAGGACCGGCAGGTTCGGCCGGGTCGTCGCCTTGGTCGTCGACGACCGATACCGGGGGCAGGGCGTCGGGCGTTCGCTGCTGACCGAGGTCGAGCGTCGGGCCCGAGCCGCCGGTTGCATCATGATGGAGGTGACCAGCAGCGTTCATCGGGACGCGGCGCACCGGTTCTACGCGGGTCTCGGGTATGAGGACACGGTGGACAGGTCTCGACGATTCATCAAGCCCCTACCACCTGCCGGGGAGAGCCCGCGCAGGTAGCCCGTCCGGCGACCCGGAAACAGGTCCAGGCCGAGGGCACCGAGCAGCAGGTACGCGGTCGTCGGCTCGCCCACCGCCTCTCCCTGCCCTGTCGTTGTGCCACCCGACCAGCTTGACCGCAGGGCTCAGACCCTCGGCGGTGGCGGGGTGGTGGTCAGTTCGCCGCACTTGGGGCACCAGCGGCTCTTGACCCGGAACGAGAACAGCCCGGCCAGGTAGCCGAGCACCGCAGCGCTGGTCAACGCGCAGACATCCATATCCTGTTCCTTCTCTCCAGGGCGGGCAAGACATGACTCCGGTCGGCAGCGACGGCTCGGCTCACCCGGCCGGGGGCGGCGTCGGGTCGGCAGCCCGTCGCCGACGGTCGATCCAGGAGGCACGCAGCGACAGCCAGCTCGACGGGCCTCGGGCGTACACCTCGGTCAGCAGGGATGCGAAGACCTCGCGCCGCCGGTCGGCCGGCAGACGGGGCCGGGCCAGCTGTGGTTGCCGGGCGGCGGCCCGGTCCCACATCAGGGTTTCGGCGTGCAGGGCGTCGATCTCGTTGCGGCACGCACCGGTGCACCGGTAGACGCGGGTGGCGGCACGGACGGCCGGGGTCATCGGGGTTCGGCAGTCCGCGCAGTGGATCAGTGCGGCCAGTGGGTATCCGGCCGGGTCGGGGTAGTCGACCATCATCAGCCGCCGCCCGGTCAGCCACGGTGGGCGGCAACGGTGCGACCGAGTGCCGCGCGGGTCTGCCGGGCCAGGTCGACGATCGGCGGCCAGCCGTGGCCGACGAGGGTGCGCAGGTCGTCGTAGGCGTGCGGCGGCGCACCGTTGAGGATGTGCCGGTCGAGGCCGCAGGCCCAGGTCAATGCCGCCAGACCCTGATCGGTGACGTGGAGGCGGCGGCGGGTGCGCAGCGCGGTGGCCAGCCGGACGGCGGGCCAGCCGGCGGTGTTCATGTCGGTGGGCACCCACCGTTCGCCGCGCTCGACGAGGCGACGGCGGGTCACTTCCCGGCGTACGTGGCCGGCGCGGGCCAGTCGGGTGGCGACCTGCCGGACCGCGGTTTCGCTGAGCAGACCGACCCAGGTCTTCACCGGTTGCGGGGTCGGCGCGGCGCTGATCTGGGCGAGGATGCCGTGCACCAGGTCGTCGGGCGGGGCGACGGTCGCGCCGACGACGACCAGGCCGCGGCGCACGGCGATCCGCTGCGGGTAGAGCAGTTCGGCCAGCAACGCGGCGGCCAGGCCGTGGCTGAGCGCGCGGGGGTGCAGCAACGGTCGGCCGTGCAACCGGTGGTGGGCCATCCGGAACAGGTCGTCGGCCAGCGGGTACGTGGACATTCGGCAGACTCCTCGGCAACGTGCTCAGATAAGGGGGCGTGGAACGCCGCCCGCCGCCACGCCCACCTCGGCAGCGACGACGGGCGGCGGCTCAGGTGCGCCAGACGATCAGCAGGTCGTCGGCGTCGGCACCGACGTACACCTGATCGATGGCCTCGCCGATCACTTCGGCGTCGGTGCGAGGCGGCGACACAGCGGCCAGGTCGGGGCGGCGGCGGGCGACGGACAGGCCGACGAGGCGCTCGACCCGGCCCGCGTCGACCGGGCCCAGCCGGCACCCACACGGCCCCCGGTACGCCCGACCGCCGTCAGCGGTCCGCAACGGCTGCAGCCGCCGCCCACACGCCGCGCACACCAGGACCCCACGCAGCGGCCACCGGTCGGACGTGTCGCCGCGCTCGGGTTCCCCGACCGGTTGGCCGTCTTCGGGCAGGTCAGAGCGCAGCGAAGGCATCGAAGGACTCCTACGGGTGCACGAGGTTGACCGGCGACGGAACGGGTGCCACCGGCACAGAGGACTGAAAATCACAGATCGTCGCGATCCAGTAACTCGCTTGGATCGACAGTGGCACGCCGAATCTGGTCCGTCAATTCTTCCATGGAAAAATCTTGAGACCATCTCGATCGGTCGGCCTTAATGATCAAAATGAATCGCGCTAGCCTGGTTGCGCTGACAGGCATGGATGGTCCAAGATGGCGGAATCCACCTCACCCACTGTGGAGGCAGACGTGCCCAAGGTCGTCGGTCCAACCATCCCGCGCTGGCAGCTCGGCGAGGAGCTCACCCGCCTACGCCGCGCCGCCAACCTCACCGAGGCAGTCGTCGCCGACAAACTCGGCTGCTCCGAGTCGAAGATCAAGAAGGTCGAAGCCGGCTACGTCGGCACCAACCGCGCCGAGCTGATGGTCATGCTCGACATGTACGGCGTCACAGACGAGGCCGCCCGCAACGACATGATCGAGTTGCAGAAGCGCGGCAAGGAACGCGGCTGGTGGTCCAAGTTCGGCATGGTGCCCCAGCAGTTCGCGACCTTCCTCAGCCTGGAGTCCTCGGCGACCAGCATCCGCGTCTTCGAGCCGCTGATCGTCCACGGGCTCCTGCAGACCGAGGACTACACCCGAGCGATCGTCTCGACGCATCTGCCGAACGCGACCGCCGAGGAAGTCGAACGGCAGGTGCAGATCCGCCGCGCCCGCCAGGAGCGGATCTTCGCGGACCCGCCGCAGACCTGGATCATCCTCGACGAGGCGGTCCTGCACCGCCGGGTCGGCGGCACCGGCGTGCTGAGCGTCCAGCTGGCCCACATCCTCGACACCGTCAAGGCTGCTCCGTGGCTCACCCTCCAGGTCGTCCCGTACAGCCACGGCAGCTACCCCGGTGAGCTCGGCGCGTTCACGATCTTCGACTTCGAGGAGGACATCCACTCCCCCGTCGTCTACGTGGAAGGCCAGGCCGGCGGCCTCTATCTCGAACGTGACGCGGACCTGCGTCGGTGTAACCTGGCGTACAACCACATCACGGCCGCCGCGCTCAGCCCACCCGAGAGCGCCAAGCTGATCACCGCCCTGACCCGCGCCACGGGTTGACCGACGAGGAGCAGCACGTGACCCCCGACCTCGACCTCAGCACTGCTGTCTGGCGCAAGAGCAGGAAGTCATCCGCGAACGGCGGCTGCGTCGAGGTCGCCAACCTGGGTCAGGCGTACGCGCTCCGCGACTCGAAGAACCCGGACGGCCCGGTCCTCATCTTCACCCCCGAGGAGTGGGACTGCTTCCTCGACGGCGCAGAAAAGGGCGAGTTCCGCCAACTCTGACCGCGACCTGCGGACGAACTACCCGCAGTGGCAGACACCGTGCCGGCGAGCCGGCTGCACCACCGGCCAGCCCGTACGCGTCAGCGTCGCCAATGATCATCCGCCGCGCACAGCTCAGCGACGTCGACGTCATCATGAGCTGGCGACGCGAACGGGAGGCGTGGCTCGCAGCCCGGGCAGAAGACCAGTGGTCGATCCCACTACCCCGGTCCGCCGTCGCCGCGACCGTGTCCGCAGGTCAGACCTGGATGGTCTTCGACGGTGAAACCCCGGCCGCGACCATCACCCTCACCGCCTACGTTGACGTCGACGGGCTCTGGAAACCGGACCGCGACCCCGAAGCCCTCTGGTACCCCGAGGACGACCCAGCAGACGCGCTCTACGCCGCGAAGATGATGCTCCCGCTTGAACGAGCCGGCGACGGCATCGGCACCGAACTGCTCGATTGGGCCGCCGGCCGAGCATACGACGCCGGCCTCACCTGGCTACGCCTCGACGCATGGACCACAAACCCACGACTACACAGCTACTACCGGCGACGGGGATTCCGACACGTCCGCACCATCTCCACCCGCGTCAGCGGAGCCTGCTTCCAACGCCCCGCCCAGCCTTACGAACCCGGCCGCCGACTCAAACTCGACACTGGATGAGATGATTCGCCAGGAAACCGGACGCCATCGCACTAGCACTTTGATATAGCGCAAGACGTTGAAGGGCACCATCTATCGAACTTGAGCAATTAAGCTCGCAATTCTTTCACGAACACCTTCGCCCGTCGCCCAAAATTTCGCAAACGAAGGAACTCCGCCGTTTAATAGATTCCATACATCTGTTGCGTAGACCATCGCTGAATCACCAGCGAGCCAGTAGGAATGAAGCCCGGAAGCCTCCGACACAATCTCCAGTCCCAGCCCTTCTTCGGCGCGGAGCACCTCTATAGCCATCAGCGCAGTTCCGCTATTCAAATAGAGTTGACCCTCGAGACCTAGCGCATCAGCAACCGAGAACATCGCATCACATTCGATCAGACAGTCAAGGCCACCGAACTCCTTCACCCCAGAAGAATCCAAACCAACCTCGACTGCTCCATCGATCTTGACGGAAGCACCAACCGGGCTTCCCGTTTCTACCGCGTACGATATCTCCAGCTCCTCATCCACGTCTCCAGGGTCACAAGATGGGGCAAAAATGACATCAGACTGGAAAAACCCACTTGCATAGGAGAGGCCGCCGTACCGCGCCTGCAAGCGATCCAACAGATCCACTATCGCGTCATTCGAGTCGCCATAGATCTTCACAATTTCTCGCCGAAGAATCTCTCCGGTCAACCCTCTTTCAAAGTCAACCCGTCGCGACAACGTCCGAAGAAAACGGGCCGCGCGCCCAGAGAGCCCTGCAGGCGAGTCAACAATATAAGCGCTTACCGTCGCACTCATGGCGCACCTCTCGATTTTGATGCCAAGCGCCGAAAGAAGGCGACTGCATGACTGGCAGGGTGCCATAACCTGCCCATGCGATGTTGCACCAATGCGTTTGGACTGAATGCCGACGGTGGTCACAGACTCGGGAACGGCGCCAAGCCCCATCAGCTTGGCTGCACCACTCACCTCGCTACAGCCACCATGCGCGTGTCCACAGGCAGTCAGCGCCGACATCAAGCCTCCGGGGATCGGTCCAGGCGTACCAGAGGTCGTATGAACTGCGACCAGGAGTCCGGACGGACGGACACCGACACTCTCACTCACCGTTCCAGGCCGCTGACGCTTGGGGGTACTGTTTCGGATGTCATCCGCAATAGCGCTGAGGCGATCTTCAGCCCCATCACCGCAGTTGTGGACGAGGACGGGGTGGTCGTCGGCGAGTACATGGTACGTGTGGGTGTGGGCGACTGTCAGGTCGCGCATCTCCCGTTGGTCGCGGCGTGTCTCGACTGACACGACGGTGACCTCGCCACGGCCGGCCACCCGCAGCTTGGCACCCGCCTTGAGGTCGCCGGCGTCGGTCTGCCGTTCGGTGACCACGTTGTCGTCGGCGTCGTAGCCGTAGTGGGTGGTGCGCTTCAGCCCGTCCGGGTCGACGGTGGTCGACGTCTGCCGGCCGGCGGCGTCGTAGGCGTACGTGACGACGGTCGCGCCGTCGTCGGTGACCTCGCGGACCAGGTTGCCGGCCGCGTCGTACTCGTTCGACTCGATGACGAACGACGAGCTGCCGTTGGTGCGGGTGACGTCGGCGATCAGCCCGTTGTCGGTGTACGTGTACTCGGTGATCCAGCCCATCGGATCGGTCTCGGCGGCCAGCCGCCCGGCCGGGTCGTACGACTTCGCCGAGATCAGCACGTCGGTGGCGGGCTGCGGGTCGTCCGGGTCGCCGGTGAAGCCGAGCACCGTCGTGGTCAGCAGGTTGCCTTCGTCGTCGTACGTGTTGGTGGTGACGCCGCCGTCGTGGTCGGTCTCGGTGACCACCCGGCCGTACGCGTCGTAGCCGAGGGTGGTGACCGTGCCGCCCGCGGTGGTCGAGGTGGCCTGCTGGCCGTACTGGTTGTAGGTGTGCTGCTCGGTGCGCGGCGCGTCGCCGCCGGTCAGGTCGGCGACGGTTTCGGTGAGCACGTTGCCGTCGTCGTCGTAGGTGTAGGTGGTGCGGGCGGTGTGCACCGCGCCGGTGACCCGGTTGGTGACCGCCGGCCCGGTCTCGGTCGCCACCCGCCCGGCGGCGTCGTACGTGTAGGTGGTGGTCAGCCCGGCCGGGAAGGTGTCGCTGAGCTCCGTCTCGGTCAGGGTGCGACCCAACCCGTCGTACGTGAACCGGTCGATCTTGCCGCTCGGGTCGGTGACCTGGGCGACGTCGCCGTTGGCGTGGTAGTCGACGGTCTGCACCGCGCCGCCCGGGGTGGTGACCCGGGTCGGCAGGCCGGCCGGGGCGATCCCACCGCCGTACGCGGCGGTGCTGGTGCCGTCGGTGTAGCCGGTGGTGGTGACCCGGCCCAGCGGGTCGGTGATGGTGGTCTGGTTGCCACTGGCGTCGTAGCCGTACGACGTACGGTAGGTGTCGTCGGTCTCCGACGCCGACCGCCCGTCGCGGACGGTGAGCAGCAGGTCGTTGCGGGCGTCCGGGGTCAGCGTCGTGGTCGTCGCGTCCGGGTAGTAGGTGTAGTAGACCGACGAGCACTTGTTGGCGGACTGGTCCTGGCAGCTGACGCTCTGCTTGGTGTTGCCGCGCACGTCCTGGAACGTCTGCGTCCACACCCCACGCGGGTCGTATACCAGGCTGCTGTAGCCGCCGACGTCGTAGCCGAACTTGGTGACGTTGTCGAGCGCGTCGGTCTGCGCCACCGGCCGGCCGCCGTTGACCAGGTCGTAGCTGTAGGAGAGGGTCTCGCCGGTGGGGCCGGTGACGGCGACCTGCGACACCGGCATCGGGATCGCGGTGGCCACCCCGGAGATCATCGTGACGGCGACCGGCGCGGTCTGCTGCGACGCGGTGTAGTGGGCGGTGACCTGCGCCTGGCTAAGTTCGCTGGTGAAGAACGCCGCTTCGGCGATCTCCCCTGGGAAGTAGCTGACCGCACCCGGCGTCGACGGCCAGCTGCCCATGGCGAATCCGGCACCGAGGTACGCATAGGCGACCGGGGTGGCCTCACCGCCCTGGTTGAGGGTGCCGACCAGCTCGCCGTCAAGGTACATCCGCTGGCTGCTGCCGGACAGCGTGAGCGCGACGTGGTGCCACTGGCCGTCAGTGACCGTGCCTGCGGTGGTGACCGGTGGATTCGTGCCCGCGCACCAGCACCACTTGCCACGGAGCTTGCCGTCGACGCCCACGTACAGCGCGGGGATCCGCTCACCGACAACAGGCGTACTGGTGATCGGGTTGGTCTGGAAGCCGTAGAGGACGCCGCCGGTTGTACTGCCGGACGGCATCTTGAACCACATCGACACCGAGGCTGGATCGGTGCCGCCGACCCGTTCCGGCGGCAGCTCGACGTAGGAGTTGGTGCCGTTGAAGGAGGCGGCGGTGGCACCGGCGAACGGGCCGTCCGCGCCGAGGGTCACCTGGTTGTAGGTGGCGACGCCGCCGTCGACCTGGTTGACCGCCTCGGTCACCGCCACCTCGCCGAGACGCCAGTAGTCGGCCGGCTTCGCGCCGAGCACCGAGGCGGCGTACACGTCGGCGCTGCCGGCGACGGTCGGGGTGCCCATCGTCCAGACGCCGCCGTTCTCGTCGGTGACGGTGGCGACCCGGCCGGTGGTGCCCTGGTAGGTGACCTGCGCGGTGACACCGCCGGTCGGCCGGGTCACCGTCGACAGCACCGGATGGGTACGGGTGCCGGCGGCGTGCAGGGCGGCGACGGTGGCCGCCGGCAACGCCTGGTTGTGGAACGCCACGTCGGAGATCGAGCCGGAGAAGTAGCTCGCCGCCGCCGGGCTGACCCCGCTGTTCTGGTGGCCGGGCCAGTTGCCGCCGATGAAGCCGGCACCGACGTGGATATTGTCGGCGTTGTCGGGCAGCTGCATGATGATGCCGCCGAGGCTGCCCTGGGCGACGCCGTCGAGGTAGAGGGTCTGCGTGCTGCCGGCCCCGGCGAGCGCCACGTGGTGCCAGTCGCCGTCGTTGACCGGCGCGGCGGTGGTGATCGCGGCGGCGGCGTTGCCCTGCCAGAACTGGCCGCGCAGCTTGCCGTCGCTGCCGACGTACAGCGCCGGCACGTAGGTGGTGGGTGTGGTGCCGGCGGTGACCGGCGCGGCGCTGTAGCCGAACAGCACGCCGTTGACGGCGGTGGTGCGGAACCACATGCTGACCGTCTGGTACTGGCCGTCGGCCACCAGGTCGCCCGGCAGCTGCAGGTACGACGAGGCACCGTCGAAGGCGGCGACGGTGGCGGTCGAGCCGGGGCGGGCCGCCGCCTGGCCGAGGGTCACTGCGGCGTACCGGGCGTTGTCGATGCCGGCGTTGGTGAGCACCGCGCTGCGGGCCACTGTCTCCCCGGACGACTCCGACAGCGGCCAGTACGAGTACGGCCCGGTGTCCAGCACAGTGTTGGCGTACGGGGAGATGGTGGTGTGGCTGTAGCCGTGGCAGGCGCTCGGGCCGGTCGGCGGGCAGATCGGCGGGCAGACCTGCGTCAGGGTGTCGTCCGGGCCGTACGCGTACTGCCAGGTCTCGGCGCTGGCCGGGGTGCCCGGATCGGCCGGGTCGGTGGCGACGGTGGTGACGTGCGGGTGGGCCGACCCGGTCGGTGTGTCCCAGGTCAGCCACAGCGACCGGCCGGATGCGCTGGTGATCCGGCTGGCCAGCCCGCCCGTGTAGTCGACGGTCAGGGTGCGGCCGTTGGCGTCGGTGACCGCGGTCAGCCGGAACACGCCGCCGCCGGCGGACTGCCCGAACGTGTAGACGGAGGCGTCCTTGTCGGTCAGCGTGTAGCCGGTCAGGGTGGCGCCGCTGCGGGTCTCGGTGAAGGTGGCGAACCGGCCGGACGGGGCAGTGAACGTGCCGTCGGCGTTGCGGCCGAACGCGATGTCCTGCCCGGTCGGATAGGTGACCAGCACCGACTGGACGCTGCCGGTGGCGTCCGGCACGGCGGTGGCCCGGACGTCGAGCAGGCTCGACCAGCCGGCGCCGAACGCCGACGTACGCCGGGTGTCCAGACTGTTGTAGCTGCGGGTGATGGTCAGTGACGGGCCGACGGTGGCGACCGTCGCGTCGGTCGCCGAGGTGGTGTAGTTGCCGATGCCCGGGTCGTAGCCCTTGCCGGCGTTCTGGCTGAGGTGCCGGCCAGGGTCGGTTGCGGCACGCCGATGGTGAACGCGTACGCCGGGTAGACGGCGCTGTAGCTCACCTGGTCGTGCACCCGGACCGTGTAGAGGTAGGTCTTGTTCCAGGCCAGGGTGCCGGTCGGTACCCGCCACGACGGGCTGGTCACCCAGCCGGAGTTGGCCACGACGGTGGTGCCGGTGCTGTCGTGGACGACGTACTGGTGGCGCAGCCCCTGGTTGGGCCAGGCGTCCGGGTCCTTGGACCGGACCAGCAGTTCCGGGGTCAGCGTCGGAGTCACCGCGTTGTTCGCCGGGTAGCGGACGTTGACCTGCGGCGCGACGTTGTCGGTGTAGGTCAGTTCGACGTACGGCTTGTAGGCACCGCCGCCGTAGTTGGCCGAGGTGAACCGCTTCCAGCCGTTGGAGTCGGTCTCCGAGGCGGTCAGCGCCAGGCCGTGGTTGGTCCCGCCGGTGGACCAGTCGTTGAAGGTGGCGACGTTCAGCGGCACGGTCACCCATTTGCCGACGCTGCGGTTGCCGGAGGTGTTCTGGCAGGACGGATAGTTGTCGGTGACGGTCAGTGAGCCGATCGAGCTGGAGATGTCCGGGCCGGGGTGGTTGGCGGTGGACAGGTTCGCCACCGTCCACGCCTGGTTGACCCGGTGCACGGCGAAGGCCCGATGCTCGGAGCAGCTGTAGGCCCAGGTCAGGTAGAGCTTCAGTTTGGCGGCGGTGATCCGCTTGCCGATGAACCCGTCGTCGTCGAACTCGTCGAAGTGGATGAACGAGCGGGCCTTCACGCCGCCGCCGTCGTAGGTGCCGACCGGCAGGTTGTCACCGTTGTGGTTGGTGGTCAGGGTGTCACTGTCGACGTACACGTCGCCGGTGGTGCCGGTGGTGGCGGTCGGGTCCACCCGGACGGGGTAGACCCGGGCCGGGTCGTCCAGCCAGGCCCGGTCGGCGGTGACCTTCAGCGCCTGGCCGCCGCCGGGCTGGTCGACCAGCTCGAAGTCGACGTCGGGTGACTGGGCCGGCGCGCCGGAGTGGGGGTCAACGTTACTGTCCTCCATGAACCCGCGCGGGAACCAGACCCGGGCGGTGCCGTCGGCGTCGACCAGCTCCACCCAGCCTTCGGCGGTGAGCCGGGGCGTCAGCCCGGTCAGGTCGAGCGGGAACGTCCAGGTCGACGGGGCCTGCGGTGAATGCCGGCCGGCACCACCACGGTCAGTCCGAAGAGCAGCAGCGTCAGGGTCGCGATCCGGCGGGACGCACGACTGATGGCACGGCGCATGGCCGCCCTCCCCCGTGTACTGAAGACTGTCCGACGTTGATCACGCCGACATCGGACAGTCTCCGACCGCACGAGCGGAGCGCACAAGCGTCCGTACGGAGGGTTGACTTAGATCAACCCTCAGCGATTTAATCCCGGGCTCAGTCGTCGGCCGGGTCACCGACCGCTGCGGCGACCAGGTCGCGTACCCGCTGCTGGACAGCGGCCGGACCGGTGTCTGACACCACGGTCACGTTGCCGGCGTCGCCCGCCGACTGGCCCTCGGCGACGAGTACGAAGTCGACCTGCGGGTAGCGGGTGGCGTCCCCGGCCGTCGCGGCGGTCGGCGCCTCGCCGACGGCCAAGACCAGCTGACACTGGCTGCCAGCCAGGCTGGCGAGATATCCGGCGGCGTTGTCGGCGGTCTGCGGCCCGTTGACTTCGAGGAACTGCACCCTGGCCCGGGTCTGCAGCGAGGCGTCCTGCATGCCGGCCCAGACCGGTGCGGCGGCCGGGTCGGTCACCCCGGCGGATCCGGTCAGCAGGCAGGCGGTGACGTCACGGTACTCGCGGGCGCGGGGCTCCTCGGGATCGTCCGGCCACAGCACCACCGTCAGCAGCACCGCCACGACGACGACCAGCCCGGCACCGCCGGTCAGCAGGGCGATCCGCTTGCGCCGCTGTCCATCCTGGTGGTCCTGCGTCCGCTGGCCGTCCCGACCGCCCTTACGCTTCGTCACGGTCGCACCCTACCCGCACCGGGACACGTCGGGGGGTGCCGTCCACACTGATCCGCACCGTCGGTCAGCTGTCGGCGCCGGGTCCGCCGATGGTCGGGCCGGCCGGCCAGAGCGCCGTCAGGTCGGCCGGGGCCAGCGGGCCACGGTACGCGGCCCGCAGCACCGCCGCACGGGTCTGTGGGTCGCCCCGGTCGGCGAGCGCCACGAACCAGTCGATGCCGGCCGGGTACGCCCACAGGTACGACCGCAGTTGCGGGTCGACGCCACGGTCGGTCAGCGAGTCGCCGATCTCCTCGTCGGACCAGAACGGCACCCGCTGCCGGGCCCACGCCACGCAGTCGGCGACCGGCACGCCGTCGTTGATCGCCCGGTGCAGCCCGGCCCGGACCAGCTGGGTGTAGTGCGCCAACCGCACCCGCGCCACCGCCACCGCGTCGTCGCCGATGACGAACAGCGGCAGCGCCTGCGCCAAGCCTTCCAGCAGCACCTGGGTGTTCGTGTGCACCGCCAGCAGGCGTACCGCGCCGTCGTCCACAGTTGACCATCGGGCGTACCAGCTGGCCGACTGCAGGGCGTGGCCGAGCACCTCGTGCAGCGCGAACACCCGGGCCTGCGTCTCGGTGAACTCGGCGCGCTGCCGGTTCAGTCGCAGCCGGGCGGCGGTACCGGCGCCGTCGAGCCAGTACGACCAGTAGGCGTCGACGTCGACCCGTTCGATCGTCAACTGGTACGGCGCGGTGGTGCCGGTCGCCGCCCGTACCAGCGGTTCCAGGTCGGCCGCCGCCTGCTCGATGGCGTCCGGAACGTCCTGGCGGCGCAGAATGCCTTCGGCGCGGGCCAGCTGGCCGGGGAGTCGTTCGTCCCAGTCGACGCCGAGGTCGGCCAGGCTGGCCCGGGCCCGGTCGCCGACCTCCGTCAGGTGGTCGTCCGGCCAGCCCGCCGCGCCGCAGCCCTGGGTCCGCCGGATGTAGCCGGTCAGTGGCCGCCGCTCACCGAGCATGGCCCGCAGGTAGGTGATGTCCGCGTCGACTCGGGCCCGCAGCCGGTCGTCGGCCCGGCAGTCCGGCTCGTCGGCGACGGCCGCCAGCTCGGCCAGTACGGCGAACCGGCTGGTCGCGGGGGTGGGCGGTGGGGCGGCCGGGTCGAGCGGCGCGCAGTCGTAGTCGATCACCGGGGTGGCGCCACGTCGGCGCTCGTAGCCGTCCCACGCCCGCAGCGCCGCCTCGACCCTGTCCCGTACCGGCATCGTCGTCACGTTCCCCATCCTGGCGTACCGGCTGGCACAGCCAACTCCCAGCTGGGTTCCAGCGGGCTGCGGGCAACGGTGGTGAGGGTTGGTCGCAGATCCGCACGACACCTGACAGTGAGCTATCTTCACGAACGGAGAAACGGATGCGACGCGACTCCCGCCGGGACACCACCCCGCGTTACCAGGGCCGCCCGTTGCCCAGGCCGGACGAGGAACTCGTCGACCAGGGCCTCGGCTTCGACCTCGGCACCCTGCTGGGCCGCCGGCAGGTGCTGCGGGCGTTCGGTCTGGGGGCCGCGACCCTCGGCCTCGCCGCCTGCAGTGCGAACACCGCCGCCAGCGGCGGCACCTCGGCGGCGGCCGCGACCGCTGCGGCGACCGGCGAGATCCCGGACGAGACCGCCGGACCGTACCCCGGTGACGGCTCCAACGGACCCGACGTCCTCGACCAGAGCGGCGTCGTCCGCAGCGACATCCGCTCCAGCTTCGGCGAGTCCAGCGGAACCGCCGACGGCGTACCACAGACCCTCGAACTCACCATCACCGACCTCGCCAACGGCGGCACCCCGTTCACCGGCGTCGCCGTCTACGTCTGGCACTGCGACCGCGAAGGCCGCTACTCCATGTACTCCGAAGGCGTCACCGACCAGAACTACCTCCGCGGCGTCCAGATCGCCGACGCCGACGGCAAGGTCACCTTCACCACCATCTTCCCCGGCTGCTACACCGGCCGCTGGCCACACATCCACTTCGAGGTCTACCCCGACGAGGCCAGCATCACCGACGCCGGCAACGCCATCGCCACCTCCCAGGTCGCCCTCCCCCAGGATGTCTGCGACACCGTGTACGCCGAACCCGGCTACGAATCATCGGTCACCAACCTCGCCCAGCTCAGCCTGGACACCGACAACGTATTCGGCGACGACGGCGGGGCGAGCCAGCTGGCCACCGTGACCGGGGACGTCTCGGCAGGCTACGCGGCGACGTTGGTGGTGCCGGTCGACACCACGACGGAGCCGGCCGGTGGTGGGCCCGGCGGTACGCCGCCGAGCGGCATGCCGTCCTGACCTGCCACCCACTTGCCGCCGGGTCAGCCGCCCCCACCACCACCGTCGCCCCCGCCACCACCACCGCCGGTGCCGCCGGTGCCACCACCACCGTCACCGCCGCCGTCGCCTCCACCGGCACCATCGCCACCACCGGCACCGTCACCGGATCCACCGCCGCCCTCCGCCGCGCACCAGTCGGTGAAGTGCAGGGTGGACCGGTCCACCTCGGTGAGCCCCCAGGCGGCCGGGTCGAACAGGTCGGTGTCGATCTCGCGGTCTCGTACGGTCCGTCGGCCGGCGCTGATCGCGAGCAGCTCGGCCCGGGGTGGGGCGAGCGCCTGGCCGAGGATGGTGAACGCCGCCCGCAGCGCGTCGGCGACCGGCCCGGCATCCGGCCGGTGGTCGTGCCACCACCTGGGCCGGGTCACCGGCGCGCTGGGCAGGTCCCGCTGGGAGCCGGCGAGCCAGAGCAGTTCGTAGGGTAGGCCGGCGGCGGCCGGAGCACGGCCCCGGCGGCGGCGACCGTACCGACGGTAGTGGCGACGGGCACGGCGCTGCTGTGCGGAGGCGGCCCGGCCGGTCCCGGTGCGGATGACCTGCTTCGGCAGCGCGTACCGCACCAGCCCGAGCAAACTCCCGCCGAGCACCATGACCAGGACGGAGAACACCAGCGCGGCGAAGTTTCCGGTGCCTTCGAAGACCTGGACGAGGGCGAACAGGCACAGCAGCAGGTAGCCGACCTTGAGGAGGCGGAAGATCTCGTGGGGTTTGACCGCTGACAGGTATCCGGTCTGGGTGAGTCGGGCTCGCGCGGTCCCCACTATCAGCGGCGCGACCGGACGGTCTCCCGGTTGGTCCAGGGTCAGCTCCCGACCGGCTCCGTCCAGTTGTCCAAACAAGGTGGTCAGGATGTTGCGTTGCCCGGTCGGCAAACCGTCGCCGGATCTGGTCGAGCGGACCAGGGCGACCGGTGCCCCGGACCGGCCCGCGTGGACGTCGAGGTAGCCGGCCTCGGCCAGCTCGACGATCGCCGCCGCCAACGCCGCGCCGCTGTGCAGCACGGTGCCGTCCAGCAGGACGTACATGTCCAGCAGCGGTGGCGGTCCGGGCGGCTCCGTTTCGATGCCGGCGCGGCCGGCTCGCTTCGTGACGTCAGCCATGGCACCGATTGTGATGACCCCGCGCCACCGAGTAGCCACCGAGACAGCTCGGTGGCGCGTCGCCCTGCCCCGTCGACCGTCGGACCGGCGTTGCGGACGCCGGTCCGACGTCGGCGGCGGCCAGGGTCAGCTACGCAGGTTCCACTGCTGGTTGGTGCCGGTGTGGCAGGCCCAGAGGATCATCTTCGTGCCGTTGGCCGTTGCGGCGCCGTTGGCGTCGAGGCAGAGCCCGGACTGTACGCCGCTGATGGTGCCGTTGGCGTTGAGGTTCCACTGTTGGTTGGTCTGCCCGTTGCAGTCCCAGATGATGACCGTGGTGCCGTTGGTGGTGCCCTGGCCGTTCGCGTCCAGGCACTTGTCGCCGTAGACCATGAGCTGCCCGCTGGAGGTGTGGGTCCACCGCTGGTTGGCGGCGCCGGTGCAGTCCCACAGCTGGGTCTGGGTGCCGCTGGTGGTGCTCGAATCCGGCACCTCCAGGCAGCGTCCGGACTGGACTCCGACGAGCTGCCCGGTCTGTTCGTCACCGCCGCCGGTGCGGGGTCCGGCGGCGGCCATCACCGCGCGGGCGCCGGCCGGCCAGTTACCGTTGGTGACGGTGGTGTTGTTGTTGACGACGTTGCCCCGGTCGCCGTTCGTCACGTTGGTACTGCCGTTTGTCGACCAGTTGTTGGTGACGGTGAAGTTGCCCATGTTCTCGGCGAACCAGTAGTTGGCGGTCGCCCAGGTGCCGGTGTTCGAGAAGACGTTGTTCCTGGCGGCCCAGTACCGGGATCCTTCGTCGAAGTAGACCCCGAAGTAGCCGTTGGTCCGCAGACAGTAGTTGTCGCTGATCAGCCCGCCCTGGTTCGCCGACAGCGTGTAGATGCATCCGCCGTCGTTCATCTGCTGCATCACGTCGTGTACGTAGTTGCCGATGAGCCGGTTGTTCGACGCGGTGGTGGGCGTCGAGTACCGCGGCTGGTAGTTGTACAGGCCGCGGTCGGCGTAGTGGTTGCTGCCGCCCGCGTCGTTGGCGCCCCAGCCGTACCCCATCGACATGCCGGTGTACGGCATGTTGTAGACCTCGTTGTAGGAGATCGTGGCGTTGGTGACGTAGGTGGTCAGCACAGAGACGATCCCCCGGTGTTCGACCCCGATGTCGTGAATCCGGTTGTCGCTGATGGTGATGTCCCGGTTCACCATCCGCTGGTCGCTGGGGTGGTGTGCGTCGGCACGCACCCCGCCGACCACGATGCCACCGGCCGACGTACGGGCGATCTCGGACTTTTCGATCGTGATGTTGCTGGCGCCGAGTCCGACGCCGCTGGCGTGGGCGTTGGCGTCGTTGCCGATACCGAGCGCAGTCTGGCCCAGGTTGAAAAACCGCGAGTCGGTGATCGTGATGTCGTTGGCGGCGGATATCTGCACGGCGGCGGGCGACTGGTACCAGTTCGGGCGGGCGGCCTCGAACTGCGGGCAGCCGTTGTGGCAGGAGGAGAAGCCGGGCCAGTTCCAGTTGCCGGCGATGTAGGCGCCGGTCTGCTGGTCCACGTAGCCCTGGTTGCTGCTGGGCCCGAGCCAACTGGTGCCGGTGAACGTGATTCCGCTGAATGTCACGTCGTGCACGGGGGTGTCGTAGGTGCCGCCCAGGTTCACCAGCGACTGCAACGTCGGCAGTTCGACGCTGATGTTGCTCATGTTCTGGCCGGCGGGCGGAATGTAGTGCAGGTCGCCGGTGGTCCGGTTGAGGTACCACTCCCCCGCCGTGTCCAGGAACTCGTACGCGTTGGTCAGATAGAGCGGGCCGGCGCGGTGCGGGCTGGTGAAGGTGTCGTACCCGAAGTTGTTGTTGTTCCACGCCGGTTGCGCCATGGTGATGAGGTTCCCGGCGATGCTCTGCACCGGAGAGTACCGGTCCGTGAAGGAGCCGACGCTTTCCATTTCGATCCGGTTCTGGTTGGCCAGATTGTTCAGGTAGCCGAGCGCGGGGTTGCTGAACCTCATGCCGGCGCTGCTGGGTGTGAAGTCGGCGCGGTTGACCTGGGTCCGTGCTCTGGTGGCGATGGCACCGTCGACATACAATTGCCGGGTTTCGGTCCCGGCTCCTACGTTCGCCCGCCAGATGTTGCGTCCGGAGTCGGCAAGCGACCAGCCGGTGACCGCCCGCGCGCCGCTGATCACCGGGCTCGCCGACGGCGCCGCCTGCCAGAGCACCCGGTAGCCGTTGTTGCCCGAGTCCGCCGCGGTGAATCGCAGCGGTGCCGACAACCGGTACACCCCGTCGGCCAGCTGCACGACGATGTCACCGGACATTCCACCGTTGAGCGAGCGCACCGCCGACTGGGCGGAGGTCAGTGAGCAGGGCTGGGCGGCGGAGCAACTGGTGCCGGTGCCGGACGGGGACGCGTGGAGGGTGGTGGTGGCCGCCATCGCGGGAGTCGCCGCGACGACGGTCACCGCGGCTACGGCGGTCAACGCCGCGACTCCTCCGGCCAACACCCGACTTCGCGTCGAGGAGGATGCGGATCTGGACACGGTGGATCTCCTTACCCTTGGGACGGTGCGGATGCGCGAACAGGACGGTTGTTAGCGCTAACAGGAGCCTTGCCTGGCGGACCCTGCGGAAAATAGAGCATACGTCATACGTTGATTAGCGTCAATGTTGTCGAACTGTTTCGCGGTTTGCTACGAATCGTATGAACATGGCTCCGGTCGCTCCGCCGCAAATAGCACCGGCACCCGATCGGAAACCGTCACCGGTCGTCACCGGCCGACCGACCGCCGCCGGTCAGCCCAGCCGCCCGCAGCGCCGGCCAGAGCTCGCCCGGAGCCTCGATGTCCGCCCGCCGCAAGGTCTCGGTCACCTGATGGCTGTTGCGCATGCCGACCACCGTCGAGACCACCGCGGGATGCGATCGGACGAAGGCGAGTGCCGCCTGCGGAAGCGTGACACCGTGCCGCTCGCAGATCGTCGCGATCCGCCGGGCCCGCTCAATCAGCTCCGGTGCGGCCCGGCGATAGTCGTAGAGCGCGTCGTCCGGTGGCCGCTCGCGCGACAACAGCCCCGAGTTGTAGACACCGGCGATCACCACACCGACCGCGCGCTCCTGCGCGGCGGGCATCAGATCGGCCAGCGCGCCCTGGTCGAGCAGGGTGTACCGGCCGGCGCACATCACCAGGTCGACGTCGGACTCCCGGACGAACCGGGCAAGCAGCCGCGACTGGTTCATGCCGACCCCGACCGCGCGCAGGACGCCCTGGTCACGGAGCTCGGTCAGGGCGGGCAGCGCCTCGGCCACGGCCCGCTCCCAGTGGTCGTCGGGGTCGTGCAGGTAGGCGATGTCGATCCGGTCCAGACCCATCCGCTCCAGACTCGCCTCCAGGCAACGGCGCACACCGTCGCGGCTGAAGTCCCAGACCCGGCGGTGGCTCGCGGCGACGTCGAACCCCTCTGGGTCGCGCGAACCGGCGGTCTCCGGCGACGGGACGAGAATCCGTCCGACCTTCGTCGACACCACGTACTCGTCGCGCGGTCTGGACCGCAGAGCCGCCCCGAGCCGCCGCTCGGACAGCCCCAGCCCGTAATGCGGCGCGGTGTCGAAGTACCGGACACCGCCGTCCCACGCGGTGTCGATCGCGGCGGCGAACTCCTCGTCGGTCGTCACCCGGTACAGGTTGCCGCCCTGGGACGCACCGAAGCCGATACCGGTCAGGCGTACCGCCGGTCGACGCGGCAGCGACCGGTCCGCCGCCGGGTGCTCCGCACCGCCCATCATCTGCCCAGCCAACCGCCGTCGACCGGCAGGACGATCCCGTTGACGTAGTCCGACGCCGCCGACGCCAGGAACACGGTGGCACCGCCGATATCGTCGGCTTGCCCCCAGCGGCCCGCCGGAATCCGCGTCAGGATGGCCTGGTTCCGGTCCGGATCGTCGCGCAGCGCCCGGGTGTTCTCCGTGGCGATGTAGCCCGGAGCGATCGCATTGACGTTCACCCCGTACGTTGCCCACTCGTTCGCCAGCGCCCTGGTGAGCCCGGCCAGGCCGGACTTCGACGCCGCGTAGCCCGCGACGTTGACGCCGCCCTGGAAACTCAACAGCGAGGCGGTGAAAATGATCTTCCCGTACCCTCTGTCGACCATCAGCCGACCGATTTCGCGGCTCAGCACGAACTGGCTGGTCAGGTTCACCTCGATGATGTGGTCCCAGCTCTCGTCGGGATGCTCGACGGCCGGGGCACGGGCGATCGTGCCCCCGTTGTTCACCAGGATGTCCGGCGGACCGGCAGCGGTGAGATCGTCGGCCAGCTGACGCACGGCCGCCCGGTCGGCCAGGTCGGCCCGCAGCGCGGTGAACCGTCGGCCGGCGGCGCGTACCCGCCGCTCCACCTCGCTACCGTGCGGCTCGAGGCGGGCGGAGACACCGACGATGTCGGCACCGGCCCGGGCGAGCGCCTCGGCCATGGCCAGGCCGATGCCACGCCGCGCGCCGGTGACGACCGCGGTCCGCCCGGTCAGGTCGAACGGAGTGTTCACCGGGCCGCCACCTGCCAGTCGAGCAGCACTTTCAGCACGCCGTCGCCGTTCTCCAGCGCCGCGAAGGCGGCGTCGACCGATGCGAACGGCACGACCCGCGAGATGAGCGCACGCGTCGGGATGGCCCCCGAGCCCACCAGCCGGATCGCCTCCACCATGTCGTCACGCTGGTACAGGCGGGCGCCGAGGAGCTCCAGCTCACGCCAGAAGAACCGGTGCAGGTCGACGGTCCGGGGCCGGGCGTGGATCGCCACCATCACCAGGCGGCCGTGGGTGGTGAGGACGTCGACCGCCGTGGCGACGCCCCCGGCTGAACCGGACACCTCGAAGGCGATGTCCGCGCCCGCGCCGTCGGTCCACTCGTTCACCACCGCCACCGGATCCGTCACCTGCGGATCGACCACCGCGAACCCGATCTCACCGGCGACGGACCGCCGGAACGGATCCGGTTCGACGAGCAGGACCCGCGCGCCGTGCAGCTGGGCGACGGTGGCGATGAGAACACCGACCGGTCCGCCGCCGACCACCACGACCTGGTCGCCAGGGGTCACCTTTGCCCGCCGCACGTCGTGCACGGCGACCGCGACCGGTTCGACGAGCGCCGCGTGGTCGAGTGGCACCCCTTCCGGCAGCGGCAGGACCAGCTCCGCCGGCACCGTCCAGTACGACTGCATGGCACCCGGCGAGTCGATGCCGAGGAAGTCCATCGCGTGGCAGACGTGGGAACTTCCGCGCCGGCAGGCGACACACCGCCCGCACGACCGGGTGGGCATGACCGTGACGGCCTGGCCGACGGACCAGCCGTCGACGCCCGGTCCGACGTCGGCGACGCGTCCGGACATCTCGTGCCCGAGCACGGCCGGCGCGCCGACGCGGGCGTCCATGTCCCCGTGATAGATGTGCAGATCTGTGCCGCAGATCCCGGTGTAGGCCACCGCGATGCTCACCTCGCCGGGACCCGGCGGCCGCGCGGCACGAGCCTCGACCTCGAGGTGACGAGCGGTACGGTAGACCACTGCCTGCATCGGTCCTCCATCTCGATGGTCGGTGCTCCGGGGTCGCCTTCAGGCGCGCGGGACGGTCAGCTCGCAGCGGTGGGGAACACCTCGTCACGGCTGCGGGAAGGGCCGAGCGGTCGGTGGTCGGCGGAGTGCCGTGGTCCGGCCGGGGCACCGTCCACCGCCCCCAGCAGCTGTCGTCCGGCGCGTTCCGGCCGGATGTGCGGACCGACGGTGGTCGGCGGGTGCGGGCCCGAGGACGTGATCGCCGGCTCGTCGAGCCGGACCCCCAGTCCCGGGGCGTCGCCCAGGACGAAGGCACCGCCCTCGACGTACAGGTCGAGGCTGATCCCGAGCGGCAGGTGCAGATCCTGCAGCTCGCTGGCCAGGTGGTTGGGCACCGATGTCGCGGCATGCAGCAGCCCGACCGGGCTGTTGCCGATCGGGCTGACCGGCAGGTCGTGGGCGTGCGCCAGGGCACTGACCCGGAGGAAATGGGTCACCCCCCAGACCGCGGACGTCTGGACCACGTCGACCGCTCCCGCCGCGATCAGCGGCCGGAACTGTTCGAGGCCGGTGAGGTTCTCCCCGGTGGCCACCGACGCGCGGATCCCCCGACCGACGGCGGCGAGACCTTCCGCGTCCCACCGTCGGACCGGCTCCTCGATCCAGATGAGATCGAGGGTGCGCTCGAGTTCACCGACGTGCCGGACGGCCTGCTTGCGGGTCCACGCCTCGTTCACGTCGAGCATCAGCCCCGGCCGCAGCCCGTGCGCCGCCTCGGTCAGGACGTCGCGGACCAGGCACAGACGATGCCGGTCCCGCTCGATGTCGAGACCGCCCTTGAGCTTGGCTGCCCGCAGGCCGTGGGAGGCGTAGACCGCGTACTCCGCGGCAAGTTCGTCGTCGGTCAGGGCGATGTCCAGGCCGGAGGCGTACGCCGGGACCCGCCGGTCGCGCCCGCCGAGCAACCGCCACAGTGGCTCGCCGGCCGCCTGGGCCTTGATGTCCCACAGCGCGGTGTCGAGAGCACCGATGGTGCCGAAGACCGGGCCGGCGTGGCCCGCCTTGAACGCCTGGCGCAGCATCCGGTCGTACAGGGCCGTCACCGCGCGTGGATCCTCGTTGTCGAGGGCCGGGAAGATCCGCTCGATGTCGAGGTGCGGCCCCATGCCCACCCCGGAGATCCCCTCGTCGGTCTCCACGACGACGATCGGCACCGAGGTGACGCCGTCGGCGAAGACGCCGTTGGCGTCGCCGACCGGTCGGCCCCATTCCTGGACCGTCGTCAGGGTCCGATACCCGGTGATCCGCATGTCAACCCTTCGTGGAACCGGCGGCGACGCCGTCGGCTATCTGACGCTGGAGAAAGAGATAGACGACCAGTACGGGAACGGCAGCGATCAGCACCCCCGAGGCGAAGGTCGGGATGTCGTCGGAGTACTGGCCACGCAGCGAGGTGACTCCCACCATGAGGGTCCGGTTCTCGGCCGACGGCATCATCAGCAAGGAGATGAGGACATCGTTCCAGCAGAACAGTGCGTCGAGGATGCCGACCGACAACAGCGCCGGTGTGCCGAGCGGCAGCATGATCCGCCGGTACACGCCGTACACGCTGTTTCCGTCGATCCGGGCGGCGTCCACGATCTCCGGTGGGATCGTCCGGTAGTAGCTAGTCATGAGAAAGACGGTGAACGGAAGGAACTGCGCGACGTAGGCGAGAATCAGACCCGGGTAGGTGTCGATCAGACCGCTGTCGGCCATGGTCCGGGCAAGCGGCACCATGATCACCTGGAACGGTACGAACAGTGCCGCCAGACAGCCCAGGAAGATCATCGAAGACCCGCGGAACCGCAGCTGGCTCAGCGCGAACCCGGCCATCGACCCGATCAGCAGGAGCAGCACCACCGAGAACGTCACGACGATGAGCGAGTTGACGAAGTACCGGCCCATCCCGACGGAACTCCACGCTGTGTGAAGATTTTCCACGCGTACGGCCTCGGCCAGCGAGAAGCGGTCCAGGATGTACTCGCGCCGGGTCTTCGAGGCGACGTTCGCGGTGAAGACGAGCGGGTAGATCGTCGCCAGGGCGAGCAGTGCCATCGGTACGGCGACCACCCATCTGGCCAGCCGGAAGCGGGACATCAGTCCTCCCTCCCCGCCCGCCGGAGCAGGCTGATCTGCAGCATCCCCACCACGAGCATGATGAGGAAGAGAACCGTCGACGCGGCCGACGCGAGCGCCGGCCGGTTCATCTGTCCCTGCTGAATCCAGATGTAGTACTCCGGCAGATACGTCGAGCCCTCCGGACCACCGCTGGTCATCACGTACAGCAGTCCGAACATGGAGGTCAGCATCCCGACCATCGTGGTCACGAAGACGAACTGGATGGTACGGATGAGGCTGGGCACGATCACATGCCAGATGGTCTGGGGAAGCGATGCCCCGTCCACCCGGGCCGCGTCCAGTAGTGCTGCGTCCAGGGTGGCGAACCCGGCGAGGAACACCACCAGGGCCATTCCGAAGGTCGCCCAGACGTGCACCCCGACGACGGTGAACATGGCGACGTCCGGGTCACCGAGCCAGTCGATCCGGCCGATGCCGACCGCCGCCAGGGCCGCGTTGACCGGGCCGTCGAAGGCGAGCAGAAGGTTGAAGATCGCACCGACGATGACCGGGGAGAGCACCGCCGGGAAGAAGTAGACGCTGCGGTAGAGCCGGTGCCCGGGCACCCGCAGGTAGATGAACGTCGCGATCAGGCCGGGAATCGCCACGGCGACCGGAAGGAGCAACACCAGCAGTGCCACGTTACCGAGCGCACCCTGGAACAGGGGATCACGAAACAACTCAAGGTAGTTGTCGACGCCGACCGCGGTCCCGTCGCGCTCGCCGTCGCCGGTGAACGAGAAGTTGACGCCGAGCAGGAGAGGCCACAGCCGCAGTACGACGATGGTCAGCACAGCCGGCGCCACCAGGACGTACGGGGCGAGCCGTTCGCCCCGACGCGCGGCGGGTGTCGCCACGGGCTCAGCCCGCTTGATCGGAGTCAGCCAACTGCCGCACCGCCTCGTCGACGGTCACCGAGCCGCTGAGGAGCTGCTGGGACAGTCGGCCCATCAGTTCCAGGGTCTGCGAGGAGAGCGCCACGTGCAGGGCGGGTTTGCCGGAACTTAGCTCCGGCACCATCGCGGCGACGGCCGGCCCGGCCTGCGACACGTCGATCGTGGTGTCCGAGGCGATCGCACCGGCCTCGGCGTAGAAGGCATTCAGCGCTTCGGTCGAGGTCAGGGACCGGACCAGGGCTGCCGCAGCCGCCGGATCCGTCGTCCACTTCGCCACCCCGTAGCCGATGCCACCGTCGTAGGGCAGACTCGGAACGGCTCCAGCGGTGGCCACCGGGGCGGCCATCACGCCGAGCTCGTCGGCGGGCAGGAACTCGCCGAAGTCCTTCCAGTGCCCGACGTCGGACATCAACCCGATCACGTGGGCGGCCTTCCCGGACTGGAAGAGCGCGAAGGAGTCGTTGAACATCGCCGTCGAGTTGGCGCCCTCGTTGTTGAGCCCCTTGTCACCGGCTTCCTTCCACAGTTGGAAGATCCGTTTGACGTTGGCGGACTCCCAGTCACGCTTCCCGTCGATCCAGGCGTCGTACTCGTCGGGGGTCAGGATTCCTGACGCCAGGCCCGACATGAAGAACTGGATGCCGTAGCCTTCCTTGTTTCCAAGCGCGAGACAGTCGGCACCGGTCGTCTCGATGATCGCCGCGCAGTCGTCGACGAACTCGTTCCAGGTCGTGGCCGGACTGTCCGGGTCGAGCCCCGCGTCCGCGTAGAGCGCCTTGTTGTAGTAGATCGGATGCCCCTGCAGGGTCACCGGTGCGGCGTAGGTCCGGCCGTCGCTGGTGAACGCCTCCCACCCGGCCAGCCGCTGCCGGTCATCGGCCACGTACTCGTCGAGCGGTAGGAGCGCGTCGACCCGGTCGCGGATCTGACCGCCGCCGTTGAACAGAACGACGTCGGGCCCCTTGCCGGCCTGGATGGCCGCACCGAGCAGGGTGTAGTACTGGTCGAAAGGTTGGGCGACGAACTCGACGGTGACGTCCGGGTGTTTGCTGGCGAAGTCCGCCTTCGCCTTGTCGATGTAGGCGGCGGCGCTCGCGTCGCCGGACTTCCAGTCCCAGACCACCAGTTTGCCGTTCGGGTCACCAGACGAGGATTGCGATCCGGTGGCGCTCCCGCAGCCCGCCAGGGCCAGGCCCGCGACAAGAATGGCCGACACCACTGCTCGGTGCTTCATCGCTGCTCGCTTTCGGAGAGGGGGGCCGGGTGGAACCGGTCATCGGGCGCGAAACATGAACGTAACTCGTATGACGTCTGACGTCAAGAGTGAGACGTACACTGACCACGGAGGTCGTGGCACGGCGGCCACCCCGGAGGGAACGATGACGGCAACGCAGCACACCGCCTTGAACGCTTCGACGCCTCCGGCCTGGACACGACGGCCGGCCAACCTCGCCACGGCGGTCACCGCTGAGCTCGTGCAACGAATCGTGCGCGGGGTGCACCCGTCAGGCACGACGCTGCCGGCCGAACCGGTCCTCTGCGAGACCTTCTCGGTGAGCCGGACGGTCGTCCGGGAAGCCGTGAAGATCCTCCAGGAAAAAGGGCTGGTGCAGATCCGCCAGGGCAGCGGAACCATCGTCACGCCGACGTCGATGTGGGACATGCTCGACGAGCACGTCCTCGGGGCGACCATCGCCGAGGACGACAGCCTGGCGATCCTCGACGACCTCGTCGTGACCCGGCGCGTGCTGGAGTCGGACATGGCCAACGTCGCCGCCCGCCTGGCCGACCAGGACACCATCGACCGGCTGCACGCCCTGGTCGAACGGATGGACGAACTCGTCGACGACCACGTCACGTACCACGAGCATGACCGGGCCTTCCACGACACGGTCATGCAGGCATCCGGGAACCGCATCGCCCGAGGCGTCATCCGCGCGTTGGAGAGCCAGGTCGTCAACACGGCCCGGTACATGGGCCGGACCGAGCGGGCCCTGTGCGTGGCATCCAACCGCGGCCACCGGCGAATCTACGAACGCATCGCCGCCCACGACCCGGAAGGCGCCGCGGCGGCGATGTTCACGCACATCACCGAAGCCTGGCTCGTCCGCCGCAGCGGACCAGGCGAGCCCGTCCGGCTGCAACGGTAGGGCCAGTCCCCCGACACGCCGTTGGCCGGGTTCCCGTACGGAACCCGGCCAGCGCACCTGTCATCGATCAGGCGGAGTAGCCGCGCTTGGCGGTCCAGTCGGCCAGCACGTCGAGGTCCATCCAGTACTCCTGACCCTCGAAGTACGGGTCAGCGATCTTCACCGTGTCACCACCATCCCGGTAACCCGTCACCGTCAGGTAATGCCCACCCTCATACGAGTGCGCCACCCCGTCGACGTCCGACGCCGTACCCATGATGTTCGCCACCACCGCCCGGTCGTCGTCCACCGCCTCACGCACATCCGCCCGCAACTTCTCCACATGCTCCGGCTTCGCCGCGGCCGCACCGATCGACACCGTCTCGTACTCGGCCTCACCGGTCACCTCGTTCAGCACCCGGGTCGTCTCCTCCGCCGAATCCGTACCGGCCTCGGTCGTCCCCAACTTGCCCGCCACCTCATCCTGCGACGGAGCATGACCCTGCGCCGTCAACGCGATCCGCGTCGCCGCCGGCCCGCAGTAGTAGAAATTCGGCTGCGCCTCGTACTGCACCCGCACCTCACGCGCACCACCATCGGCGGCACCCGGACCAGCGGCCTGCGCCGCCACCGCAGGAGCGGCCACCACACCACCAGCGGTCAACAGACCAGCAACCGACAGAGCAGACTTACGGAAAATCGTGTTCATAGCAGAATCTCCGTTCCGAGGGGAATGAACCGGACACCGGACCCACCGGATCGATGACCGGTCACGAACGGGACAGAACAGAACACGCACAAAGACAGAACACGCACCAGAAAGTCGAACTGACTGACGCCCTCCGACCCGCGCACACCCACCGGTCCAGGCGGGAGGCGGTCTCACCGGCGCACCAGATACAACCACCCGGGGGTGCCCGGCATTCCGCACCCGGCGGGGCCGCAGAACCGGCCGTACCCGCGCCGGGCGACAGATCAGGCGGACCAGGCCCGACAGATCAGCCGGGCCGCTCGCCTACTCGGTCCAACGCCAGGATCCAACGCCGCCCGCCCGCCCGATGTTCCGCCGGCCAGACCACCCGCGAACCTCGCATCATGCCGCAAGCCACCCAAAAGGTAGCCTTGATCTACTTCGCGTCAGCGAACAGCCGTACGGCGTGTCGCGTGGCTCAACCGAAGTGGATCAAAGACTGCGACGGGCCTGGACTGGCCTCAGCTTCCGTTCACGGCGATGATCCGGTCGATCAGGCCGCCGCCGGGGAAGTCGAGCATCATCATGCCGGTACGGCGTACCGGCGGGTGCACCTGCGGCCCTTCGTCGAGGTATACCAGCAGGAACGGGTTGACGCCCTGGACGCCGAGCGCACCGCCAGCCACCGCCGCCGGGGTGGCGAAGACGCTGGAACCGCTGGCGAAGTTGACGTACAGCTTGGTCGGGTCGCCGGAGCTGGTGGCGTCGAGGTGCCGGCGGACCTGGTCGCGTTTGGTGGCGATCGCCCCGACGTTGGGCACGTTGTACTCGTCCTGCACATACGTGGACGAGCCATGCCCCCAGTCGGTGAACTGGGCGAGCCCGTACTGGCCGTACCGGCCGCCGCGCGGACCGTGCGCCACGGCGAGGACGATCTTGCCGCGCACCGCACCGAGCGTCGGGGTGGCCGCAGCCGCCGAGCGGTTCACCGACGACGCCCAGAACAGCCCCGGTCGGGCGCCCCGGTAGCGGTCGAAGATGTCCGGGAAGGCGAGTTGGCCGCCCGCGTCCGAGCAGGAGCCGAGTTCACCGGTGCATTCATGCTTGAGCCGCATGATCACGATCTCGGACGGTCGCCCGGTGAGGAAGTCGGCCAGCACCCGTAGCACGTCGTCGAAGTTGGCCCGCTGGTAGACCGCGCCGTGGTGGACGGTGAACGTGTTGCCGGCGTTGATCCGCACCCGGATGTCGACCACCCGGATGCCGGCGTCGAGCTGGGCGGCGAGCGTCGCGGCACTGTCGCCGTGGTCCTCCTGGGTCTGCGTCCAGGCACCGCCGTGGATCGACAGACTCTGGTGGGTGCCGGGCAGCGACAGCGACGCCAGGTTGGTGCCGTCCGGCATCTGCCGCAACCAGTCCGGGTTACTGGCGGTACGCAGCGAGCGGTAGCTGGCGTCGGCGGCGAGTGCCGGCGCGGGTAGGGCGACGAGGGCCGTGGCTGCGGCGCACAGGGCGACGGCCAAGCCGGCGACGACCCGTCGCCACGAACGAACCCGAGGCAACATATCGGCAAATCTAGATCAAGCGGTACGTCGACACTACTGGTCGTTCACTAGTTTCCAGCGGACTCGTAGCGGCGTAGACCGGCCCGGAAGATCAGCGCCGCCACGGCGACGCAGTAGGCGGCGACCAGCGGGGTGAGCCAGCCCAGCCAGGTCGGACCGACCCCGGCGCGGACAGCGTCGTCGCCACCGGCACCGAGCACCGCGCTGGCCGGGAAGAATCCGACGAAGGCGAACGGCAGCCCGACCACCAGCACCAGCCGCACCCCGAACGTATAGACCGACACCGGTTGACATCCTCGCAGCCCTAAACGGCGGCGGTTCCAGCCACGCCGCGCGTGACACGCGCGGCGTTCTAGTGGGTTACCGTTTCACCGCGCGGTGCCGGAACGGGTCCCGGTCCTACCCGCGCTCCACGGTCGTTGAAGTCCGCCTGCCCGGCGGCCTTGATGTTGATCGCCGCGTTGACATCCCGATCGTGGAGACCGCCACACGGACACACCCACGACCGCACGTTCAACGCCATCCTGTCGTTGATCCGGCCGCAGTCCGAACACATCCGGGTGGACGGGAGCCACCGGTCCACCCGGGCGAACGTACGCCCGTACCTCGCCGCCTTGCACTCCAGCATGCCGACGAACGACGACCATCCCGCGTCGTGCACCGACCTCGCCAGCCGGGTCCGGCCGAGACCGACGACACACAGGTCCTCGACGTACACCGCTTGGTTCTCACGGATGATCGTCGTGGACAGCTTGTGCTGCCAGTCCCGCCGGGTGTCGGCCACCCGGGCGTGCGCCCTGGCGACCTTCACGACGGCCTTCCCACGGCGGTTGCCGCCCCGCCGCTTGCGCGACAGGGCCTGCTGCAGCCCTTTGAGCCTGCGGGCCGCGCGGCGCAGGAACCTGGGTGCGGCCACCTTCGTGCCGTCCGACATGACCGCGAAGTGCGTCAGACCCAGATCGATCCCCACCTCGGCGTCGGTCGGCGGCAACGGCTCGTCCGTGGCCCGCACGACGAACGAGGCGAAGTACCGCCCGGCCGCGTCCCGGATGACCGTCACGGACGACGGGTCCGACGGCAGGGTCCGGGACCAGCGGACCGCGAGGTCGCCGATCTTCGGCAACCGCAGACGACCGTTGTCCAGCACCGTGAACCGGGAATCGCGGGTGAAACGGATGGCCTGCCGGTTGTCCTTACGGGACCGGAACCTCGGCGGCGCCACCATGCGGCCTTCACGCCCGCCCGTGATCGAGGCGAAGAAGTTGCGGTACGCGGTGTTCAGGTCCGCGAGGGCCCGCTGCAACACCACCGCCGACACCCCGCCCAGCCACGCCCGCTCCGGAGTCGTCCTGGCCCGCGTGATGACCCGCTTCGACAACTCGGCGTCCGACACGTACGGCAGACCCTGCTCGTGGGCCGTCTGCCGGAGGCGCAGCCCGTCGTTGAACACCACCCGGGCGCATCCGAACGCCTTCGCCAGCTCGATCTGCTGGCCGGGTGTCGGATAGACCCGGAACTGGTACCGGAGCTGCACGAACCACACGATATCACGTTGGTCTATGGCAAAACTCGAGGTTATCCGTACCGACAGGCACTGCGTCTTCGCGATGCACGTCCACTTGGTTTTCGTGACGAAGTTCCGGCACACGGTGTTCGACGACCGGCACCTGACCCGCATGGAACCCATCATGCGGGACGTGCGCCGCGACTTCGAGGCCGAACTGGTCGAGTTCAACGGCGGCCACAACCACGTCCACCTGCTGGTCGACCACCCACCCAAAGTCGCCGTTTCCCGCCTGGTCAACTCACTCAAGGGCGTCCCGTCGCGCCGCCCGCGGCAGGAATTCCCCGACCTCGCACGCCACTACCACCGGGCCAACAAACTCTGGTCGGGCTCGTACTTCGCCGGCTCCGTCGCCGGCGCGCCACTGAGCATCGTCAAGCAGTACATCGAGCAGCAAAACCGGCCAGGTTAGAGCACTGCTCGGGCCCTGGCGGCCTCCCAGCGCGGGCCTTCACCCCCGGCCTGAAGGCCGGAGCACTGGCCCACATTCTGGGTAGCGGGCCAGGTCACCGATCTGGTGCACCTCGTACGCAAAGATCGAATGCGGACTCTGCAGCCAGAACGCCGACGAGTTGGCGGCCAGGCTGATCGACAGCTTGACCGCCATGCCGCTGGCGAACAGCCGAGTCAGCGCTGATTCGGCGACCAGGATCCAGAAGTCCGCCTCGTACTCCAGGGTGGACCGCAGGTGAGCACCGAGGCTGACGGCGAACCGGTCGAACCGGACGGTGAACTCGCCCGGCGTCGCGCCGGCGGCGACCTGCGCGCTGCCGCCGATGGCGGCGGCGACCGTGTCCAGTGGCACCGGATCGGCCAGGTGCAGGTGCATCGAGCGGTGCCGGGCGAACTGGTCCTTCACCCCGGTCAGCGGGCCGTCGTAGATGATCCGCCCCTGGTCGATGATCACGATCCGCTGGCAGACGTCCTCGATGTCGCCGAGGTCGTGGGTGGTCAGGATCAGCGTGGTGCCGTCGGCGCGCAGCTCCCGCAGGAACGCCCGGACCCGGTCCTTGACCGCGATGTCCAGCCCGATGGTCGGCTCGTCGAGGTAGACCACCCGGGGCCGGTGCAGCAGCGCGGCAGCCAGGTCGGCCCGCATCCGCTGGCCGAGGGAGAGCTTGCGGGCCACCACCGGCAGCAGCTCACCGAGCCCGAGTACGTCGTCGAAGCGCTCCAGCTGCTCCCGGTAGGTGGTCTTGTCGACGTCGTACAGGTCACGCAGCAGGGCCAGGGACTCGCGGACCGGCAGGTCCCACCACAGCTGGGTACGTTGGCCGAACAGCACACCGATCTGTCGGGCGTTGGCGACCCGCTGCCGGTGCGGCACCACCCCGCCGACCCGGACCTGCCCGGCGGTCGGCACCAGGATGCCGGCGAGCAGCTTCACCGTGGTCGACTTGCCGGCGCCGTTCGGCCCGACGTACGCCACCGCCTCGCCCGCCTCGACCCGCAGATCGACGCCGTCGACCGCGACGTGGTCGGCGAACCGGCGTACCACCAGGTGTTTCAACGCGCCACGCAGACCCGGGTCCTTCACCGGCCGGCGGAACCGTTTGGTCAACCCATCAGCTTCGATGAAGGCCATGCCCGGATGGTGCCGTAGTCGGGGCGTCGCCGCCCACCGAATTTCCGGCCGGTGGACCACCATGCGGTAAGGGCCGATATCGGGTACGGCACTGACAGCAGCGACGGTAGCCTCACCGCCGTGACGACTGCGTTCGCCCGCCGACCGCTGCTCGGCCTGGCCATGGTGGTCGGGGCCAGCGCGCTGTTCGCGATCAACGGCACCGTGTCCAAGCTGGTGCTGCGAGCCGGGCTGGACGCCCCGCAGCTGACCGTGCTGCGGGCGGTCGGCACCTTCACCGGGCTACTGGTGCTCAGCGTCGTGCTGCGGCCCGGTGCCCGCCGGCTGCGGCTGCGCCGCCGCGAGGTTCCGCTGCTCGTCGCGTACGGGCTGACCGGCTTCTTCCTGGTCCCGATGCTCTACTTCGTGGCGATCTCCCGGCTGCCGGTCGGCATCGCGCTGCTGTTCGAGTACACCGCGCCGCTGATGGTGGCGGTCTGGGCCTGGTCCGTGCAGCGCCAGCAGGTGCGCTCCCGGCTGTGGGCCGGGCTGGCGTTGAGCCTGCTCGGGCTGGCCTGCGTGGCGCAGGTGTGGGGTGGGCTGACCCTCGACCCGTTGGGGGTTGCCGCCGGGCTGGGCGCGGCGGTGATGCTCGCCGCGTACTTCCTGATCGGCGCTCAGGGCGTGCAGGATCGCGACGCGCTGTCTTTGACCACCTTGGCGTTCGGCGCGTCGGCGGTCGCCGGGCTGCTCCTGCGCGGGGGCACCGCCGGCGCGGACGGCTGGCAGCCGCTGCTCACCCGTACCGACGGTGGGGTGCCGGTCGCGTTGCTCTGCTGCTATGTGGTGGTCCTCGGCTCGATCGTGCCGTACCTGATGATCACCGCCGCGTTGCGGCACCTGCCGGCGACCAGCGTCGGCATCGTCGGCATGGTCGAGCCGGTGTTCGCCGCCACGGTGGCCTGGGTGGTGCTGGGCTCGGGTGAGGCGTTGACCCCGGTGCAACTGGCCGGCGGCGCGTTGGTGCTGACCGGGGTGGTGTTGGCCGAGACGGCCCGGACCGGCACCGGTGCGCCGCCCGCCGTACCGCCGGCACCCGACGGTCCGCTGCCACCGGGACCGTCACGGCCGGAGGGCCCGCCCCCGGCAGCCGGCGTAGTGGCCGGTGCCGGCGGGTAAGACCTGCGGTATGAGTGCACCGAAGCGGGTCGCCGTCGTCACGCACCGCAAGAAGACCCTCGGCGGCGGCCTTGACGAGTTGCGTGCGGCGATCGCCGGGTACGGTGCCGAGAACATTGACTGGTCCGAGGTGCCGAAGAGCCGCAAGGCGCCGAAGAAGGCCCGGCGGGCCGTCGAGCGGGGCGCCGAGCTGGTCTTCGTGTGGGGCGGCGACGGCATGGTGCAGCGCTGTCTGGACGCGCTGGCCGGTCGCGACGCCACCGTGGCGATCGTCCCGGCCGGCACGGCGAACCTGCTGGCGAACAACCTCGGCGTACCGGAGGACCTCGGCGAGGCGGTACGGATCGGTTTCGAGGGCGAACGTCGCCGGCTCGACCTGGGCAGGATCAACGGCGAGCATTTCGCGGTGATGGCCGGGGCCGGTTTCGACGGGCGGCTGATCCGCGACGCCGACCGGGACCTGAAGGACCGGGCCGGCAAGCTCGCGTACGTCTGGACCGGTCTGCGCCACGTCGGCGGCGTCACGCCGAGGACCCGGATCAAGGTCGACGGCACGACCTGGTTCGACGAACCGGCCAGCTGCGTCCTCGTCGGCAACGTCGGCCGGATCACCGGCGGCATCCACGCCTTCGACGACGCCCGGCCCGACGACGGCTGGCTGGAGGTCGGGGTGACCACCGCGCAGGGGGCGGCCGAGTGGGCGCGCACGCTGGGTCGAATGGCGGTCGGGCGCTCGGAGCGCTCCCCGTTCGTTCGGATGACCCGGGCCAGGCGGGTCGACATCCGGCTGGCCGAGCCGATGACGTACGAACTCGACGGCGGCGCCCGGGGTCAGGCCAAGAAAATGAGGGTACGGGTGGTCCCCGCCGCGATCACCGTCTGCGTCCCGGCCTGATTCCGCCCGCCGGATTGACGGGCTGCCGGGCTCAGCGGGCTCAGCGGGCTCAGCGGGCTCAGCGGGCTCAGCGGGCTCAGCGAGTGACGGTCAGCCCGGTCACAAAGGCTGACCAGGCGGCCGGGCCGAAGGCGAGCACCGGGCCGGTGACGTCTTTGCTGTCGCGGACCAGTACCCGGCCGGGGAGATTGTCGGCGACCTCCACACAGGTGTTGCCGCCGTTGCCGGACCGGGTCGAGGTACGCCACCGTGGTGCCACACTCGTACCGCTCATAGTTCCTTCACCAGACCTTCGATCAGTTCACGTGATGCTCGGCCTCGGTCGACATCCACCAGCCGATCCGATCAGGAAAGAATGATCGAATCAATACTCTGTGGAGTTCCCGGAAGGGCAGCCGGTCGGTGCGGCCATCGTGGTCAGTGTGCGCGCGGCGGGGCCTGGATCCGGAAGAGCGCGTGACGGCGCACCGGGCTGTCGGGCACGTTCGGGTGGTCGAAGTCGCCGTCCGGGTCGCGGGACATCCCGATCCGCCGCATCACCGCCTGCGAGCGCAGGTTGCCGACGGCGGTCAACGCGACGATCTCCGGCCGACCGAGGGTGTCGAAGCCGTACGCCAGGCAGGCGCGGGCCGCTTCGGTCGCGTACCCGTTGCCCCATGCATCGCGGCGCAGCCGCCAGCCGACCTCGACCCCGTCGAACGGCATGTTGGCCTCCACCGGGCTCAGGCCGGTCATGCCGATGAGTTCGCCGGTCGCCGCCACCTCGACCGCCCACCAGCCCCAGCCACGCTGGTCCAGGCCGGCCTGGCAGCGGGCCATGGTAGCGGCGCTCTGCTCGCGGGTCGCCAGGCCCGGGAAGAACTCCCGCACCTGAGGGTCGGCGTTCATCGCCACCCACGGCTCCAGGTCGGACCCGCGCCAGTGCCGCAGCACCAGGCGCGGCGTGGTCAACTCCGCCATGGCAGCACTGTAGCGCCGGCAGGGTACGTCGCCGCGCCGCCGGCAGATGCCGCTACCTGCAGCGGACGCAGCGTCACCCTCGTCGGTCGGGGGTACCGGTCAAGCTTGATGCCACAGGTGCATCTTGATGCACCTATGGCATCAAGCCCGCGGAGGCACCTTGGGTCCCCGGGAGCCGGCACGGGGCACTCCCCTGGCGCGGGCCGGGCGGGCCAGGAGGGGCGGAAGGTGGAAGCCGAGCGGGCCGGGCGGGTGAGGGTGAGGGTGAGCGGCTGGGTTCAGTGGCGGAGCAGGCCGCGTACCGGGACCGGGGTGACGTGGCCGCTCGGCGGACGGGTGCGGTCGAGCTCCAGACCGACGTCGACGATCACCGCTCGGGTCAGCTGCGGCACCTGCGACAGCGGCACCCACTGCGCCAGGTCGGTGGAGCCGCCGACCTCGGGCCGCAGCGCGCCGCCGACGACCCGTACCCGGTAGAAGACCCCCAGGTTGTGCCGTTCGCCGCGGCCGGGCAGCCGGCGCTGCGCGGGCACCGTACGGGAGTCGACGCCGAGCAGCGACTCCACCTCGACCTGGTAGCCGGTCTCCTCGGCCGCCTCGCGGACCACCGCGTCGACCGGGTCCTCGGCGTGTTCGACCTTGCCGCCGGGCAGCGTCCAGTGCCGCCGGGAGCCGCCCGGCGAGACGTAGCGGGCCAGCAGCAGCTGCCCCTGGTCGACACAGACCGCGTAGGCGGCCACCCGAAGCCGGTGGGCAGTCATGCTCGCATTCCTCCGCGCTAGATCCGCCACAAGGAGCATAACCCTCCCAAATAGGGTGTAAATGATCCGGGCGGCGGCGCGATCCGGGTCACGAGCAAGATAGAGGCCATGCAGACACATCCGAACGTGCGGGCGGTGCAGGACGCGTTGAACACCGCCGACGCCCGGGACGGCTCCGGCGCCAGCTGCCGGGTGCGGCTGCTGCCGGACGCGGTGCACACCGCCGCCGCAGCGGCGGCCGCCCTGGGCATCGAGGTGGGGCAGATCGCCAACTCGTTGATCTTCGACGCGGACGGTGAGCCGCTGCTGGTGCTCACCTCGGGCGCACACCGGGTGGACACCGCGAAGGTCGCCGCCGACCTCGGCGTCGACGCGCTGCGCCGGGCCACCCCGGAGTTCGTCCGGGAACACACCGGGCAGCCGATCGGCGGGGTCGCGCCGCTGGGCCACCCCAAGCCGGTCCGCACCCTGGTCGACGTCGCCCTGCAGCAGTACCCGGAGATCTGGGCGGCCGGCGGCGTACCCCGGGCGGTCTTCCCGACCACCAACGCCGAACTGCTGCGGATCACCGCCGGCACCGCCGCCGAGGTGGCGTGAACGACCCCGTCGACCGCACGGCACCGGTCCCCGACCACGCGGCCCCGGTGCCCGGGCTGGTCACGCTGCACGTCTGGCGGGTCCCCCGCCGACGGCTGCCGCGCGTGCTGGCCCGGATGGCCGTCGACGCCGGCCGGCTGCGGCGCGTCGACGGCGTACGGTTCGCCAAACTGCTCGGCACCGGGACCGGCACCGGATTCGGGCCCACCGACGTCGACCCGACCCGGTGGGCGGCGCTGGTGGTGTGGGACGACCCGGCGACGGCTGCCGGGTTCGACACCTCGCCGGTCGGACGGTCGTGGCGGCGGATCGCCGACACGCGGGTCCGCGTCGACCTGCGGCCGCTGCACAGTCGGGGCCGCTGGTCCGGCGTCGCCCCGTTCGGTGAGCCGGGCGGTCAGCCGGGCGGTCAGCCGGGCGGCGGGCAGCCCGGTGCCGGGCGACCGGTGCTGGCGTTGACCCGGGCGCGGCTGCGACCGGCGAAGGCGGTCACCTTCTGGCGGGCGGTGCCGCCGGTCGCCGCCGCCCTGGCCGACGCCGACGGGCTGCACTGCCGGTTCGGTGTCGGCGAGGCGCCGCTGGGCTGGCAGGGCACCGTCAGCGTGTGGCGGGACACGGCGGATCTCACCCGGTTCGCGTACCGTCACCCGCAGCACCGGGCGGCCATCACCCGGACCCCGGTGACACAGTGGTACGCCGAGGAACTCTTCGCCCGGTTCGAGGTGCTCGGTGTCACCGGCGACCGGGCCGTGCTGGGCTGGGCCGGAGAGGGCTGGGCCGGGAAGGACGAGGATGGGACATGCGGTGCTGGCGGCGGATGAGAGGCGGACCCCGATGAGGTTGGTGCCGTGGCTGCCGGACGACCTGCTGCGGCGGCTCGACGACGTGGTCACCGTGTACGGCGAGGCGATGAACTACCGGGCCGAGCTGCTGGAGGTACGCCGCGGCTACATCGCCACCCACGTACGGCGCCCCGGGTTCCGGGCGGTCGCCACCCTCACCGCCGAAGGCGCGCTCGCCGGGTTCGGCTACGGCTACCGGTCGGCCGCCGGGCAGTGGTGGCACGACCAGGTACGCGGCGCGCTGCCGAAACCCGCCCGCGGCACCTGGCTCACCGACTGCTTCGAAGTGGTGGAGCTGCACGTGCACCCGCAGGCGCAGGGGCACGGGATCGGCGCGCACCAGCTGCGTACCCTGCTCGGGATGGCCGCCGGAGCGACCACCCTGTTGTCCACCCCGGAGGCCGACGAGCAGCGGTCCCGGGCCTGGCGGCTGTACCGACGGTTCGGCTACGTCGACGTGCTGCGCGACTTCCACTTCCCCGGCGACGAACGGGCCTTCGCAGTGCTCGGCCGTACCCTCCCGCTGCCCCACCCGCAGGCAGCACCGGCTGCGGGGGCCGGACCGACGACGGACCCGCAGCCGCGCCGGTCATGAGCGCACGACGGGTGCTGCCCTGGGCGATGTTGGCGCTGCTGGTGCTGGCCCAGATCGGCTACCCGCTGACCGGCGGCGGCACCCGGACCGGATTGACCATCGCCACCGTGGCGATCGGCTTCGTCCTGTCGGTCGGCCACGCCGTGCTCAGCCGGGGGCCGCGCAGCGCCGCCGCGCTGGTGCTGGTCACCACCGGCGGCGGGCTGGCGGTCGAAGCCTGCGGGGTGGCGACCGGGGTCCCGTTCGGCGGCTACGACTACGCCGGCACGCTCGGGCCGAAGCTGCTCGGCGTACCGGTGGTCATCCCGCTGGCCTGGACCTGGATGGCCTGGCCGGCGTGGCTGGTCGCGGTGCGGCTGGTCCGCCCGGCGGTGGCCCGGATCGCCGTCGGCGCGGTAGCGCTGGCCGCCTGGGATCTCTTCCTCGACCCGCAGATGGTCGCCGAAGGCCACTGGACCTGGCTGGACACCGACCCGGCGCTGCCCGGGGTGCCGGACGTCCCGGTCGGCAACTACCTGGGCTGGTTGGCCGTGGCGGCGGTGATGATGACGCTGCTGCGGCTCACCGCCGGGGTCGACGCCCGCCGGGTCGACGGGCCGGCCGACGCCCCGATGTACGCGCTGTACCTGTGGACGTACGCGTCGAGTCTGCTCGCCCACGCGGTGTTCCTCGGGCTGCCCGCCTCGGCCGGCTGGGGCGGGCTCGGCATGGGGCTGGTGGCGGTGCCGTTCGCGGTGACGCTGATCCGGTCGCGTCGGGCGACACGGCCCGGCGGACAGCAGCGGCGACGGGCGACATGACCGGGTGGGCGGCATGACCGGGTGGACGGCGGCGGCGACGGGCGCCCTCGGCATCGTCGCGGTGCTGCTGGCGCTGACCGCGGCGACGCTGGTCAACACGCTGCGCTGGCTGCGCCGGCCCGGCCCGGCGGCCCCGGTGACCGAGCCGGTGTCGATCCTGCTGCCACTGCGTGACGAGGCCGACCGGGTGACGCCGTGCCTGCGGGCGCTGCTCGCCCAACGGCAGCTGACCGACTGGCGGATCGTGGTGCTCGACGACGGGTCGACCGACGGCACCGCCGAGGTGGTCGCCGAGGTCGCCGGCGACGATCCCCGGGTACGGCTGATCGCCGGTGCGCCGCTGCCGCCCGGTTGGCTGGGCAAGCCGCACGCCTGCCAGCAGCTCGCCGACGCGGTCCCCGCCGCACCGGCCGGGGTGCTGGTCTTCGTGGACGCCGACGTGGTCCTCGCCCCCGGGGCGGTCGCCGCCGCCGTCGGCACCCTGCGGTCGGTGCCGGCGCAGCTGCTCAGCCCGTACCCGCGGATCGTCGCCGGGTCGGCAGGCGAGCGACTGGTCCAGCCGCTGCTGCAGTGGAGCTGGCTGACGTTCCTGCCGCTGCGCGCGATGGAACGCTCGCCGCGTACCTCGCTGGCCGCCGCCGGCGGGCAGTTCCTGCTGGTCGACCGGGACGCGTACCGGCGGGCCGGCGGGCACGCCGCCGTGCGGGACCAGGTACTGGAGGACATCGGGCTGGCCCGTGCGGTGAAGCGGGCCGGTGGGCGGATCGCCCTGGCCGACGGTTCGGCGTTGGCGACCTGCCGGATGTACGGGTCCTGGCGGGAGCTGTCCGCCGGCTACACCAAGTCGCTGTGGGCGTCGCTGCCGTCGCCGGCCGGCGCGGCCGCCGTCGTGGCCGGACTGTTGATGTTGTACGCGGCCCCGCCGGTGCTCGGCGTCGTCGGGCTGGCCGGGCTGGCCGCCGGGGCCGGTCCGGCGGCGGCGGCGCTGGTCACGGCCGGTGCCGTCGGGTACGGGCTCGGGGTGACCGGGCGGGCGCTCACCGCCCGGGCCACCGGCGGCCGGGCGATGCCGGACGGATTGGCACATCCGGTCTCGGTCGCGCTGCTCGGCTGGCTCGTGATCCGGTCCTACTATCTGCGCAAGCGACGGCGCCTCGCCTGGCGCGGTCGCCCGGTGGCCCTGCCCTGATCGGCGTGCCGTGCGGTCGCGCCGGAGCCGAACAGCTGCGAGGAGGAGCACCGATGAGCCGGGTGGCGGTGATCGGCGCCGGGGTCGGCGGGTTGGCCGCCGCGATTCGGCTGGCCCACGGCGGGCACGACGTCACCGTCATCGAACAGGCCGATACCGTCGGCGGGAAACTGGCCCGCTGGACCCGACAGACCCCCGACGGCGCGTTCACCTTCGACACCGGGCCGAGCCTGCTGACCCTGCCGCAGGTCTTCGCCGACCTGTTCGACGGCACCGGCGAGCCGCTGGAGAAGGTGCTCGACCTGGTCGAGCTGGATCCGATCGTGCGGCACCGATTCCCGACCGGGCCCGGCGGGTCGGGAGGCCGGGTCGACCCACGCCGTGTCGACCCACGCCGTGTCGACTCGTGCTGGCTCGACTCGTGCGCCGACCCGGCGGCGTTCACCGAACGGGTCGCGGTGGCCTTCGGCGACGGGGCCGCCGACGACTGGCAGCGGGTGTGGCGCCGGGCCCGGCGGATCTGGGACGCCTCCTGGCGGGACGTGCTGCGCCGGGAGGTCGGCTCGCCGCTGGCGATGGCGCGGATGGCGTACCGGCTCGGCGACCTGGCGGCGGTCGCCCCCGGCCGCAGCCTGCGCGGGGTGCTGCGCCGCGAGGTGCGCGACCCGCGACTACGGACCCTGCTGGAGCGGTACGCCACGTACACCGGCGCGGACCCTCGGCGGGCTCCGGCGGCGCTGCTCGCCGTGCCGTACGCCGAGTTGACCTTCGGCGGCTGGTACGTGCGGGGCGGGCTGGGGGCGCTCGCCGACGCGCTACTGTCCCGCTGCCTGGACCTGGGCGTGGTGGTGCGGACCGGGTCGATGGTCACCGCGATCGACGCGGCCGGTGGCCGGGTGCACGGCGTCCGGGTGGCCGGTGAGGCCCGTCCGGTGCCGGCCGACGTGGTGGTGGCCAATGTGGACGCGTCCCGGGTCTACCGGGAGCTGCTGCCGCACGCCCGGCGGCTGACCCGACTGACCGACCGCAGCCTCGGCGGTTTCGTGCTGCTGCTCGGCGTGCGCGGCCGGACCCCGGAGCTGGCCCACCACACGGCGTTCTTCCCGCGCGACTACGACGCCGAGTTCGACGCGGTGTTCGGTGACCCGGGGCGGGGTCGGCCGGCTCGGCCGGCCACCGATCCGACGATCTTCGTGACGGTCGCCGACGATCCGGCGGCCCGGCCGGACGGCCACGAGGCGTGGTTCGTGCTGGTCAACGCGGCCCGGCAGGACCTGTCACTGGCCGGGGTGGACTGGCGCCGGCCGGGTCTGGCCGACGCGTACGCCGATCAGGTGCTGCGGGTGCTGGCCGACCGGGGGGTGGACGTGCGGGACCGGCTGCTGTTCCGCGAGGTACGCACGCCGGCGGACCTGGCCACGGCGACCGGCACGCCGGGCGGGTCGATCTACGGTACGGCCGGCGGGCTGCTGCGCCCGGCGAACCGGGCACCGGCGGCCGGGCTGTTCCTGGTCGGCGGGTCGGTGCATCCCGGTGGCGGGCTGCCGATGGTGACCCTGTCAGCGCAGATCGTCGCCGACCAGATCGGCCCGGCCGGCCGCTGAGCCAACGCCCAGGACCGTCAGGCCAGGGCGCGGCGGACCGCGGTGAACAGTTGGCTGAGCCCGAACAGGCCGAGCAGCACCCAGACTGCGGTGGCCAGGGTGAGCACCCCGGCGGCGAGGTCCGGCGCGATCAGCCCGGCGGCACCGGCCAACAGCAGGCCGACCAGGGCGATGCTGACCCGGGTCGGTCGTTCCCCGACCGTCACCGCGCCGATCTCCCGCATGCCGGCCGCCGCCGCCCGGGCCCGCAGGTACTCGTGCAGCCAGGACAGCGTGCCGGCGGCGACGACCAGCGGGCCGGGGGCACCGGCCAGCCAGAAGCCGAGCAGCCAGAACGCCTCACCCGCTCGGTCGGCGAGCGAATCGTAGACGTAGCCCAGCCGGGTGGTCCGGCCGGTGACCACGGCCAACGCGCCGTCGACGGTGTCGGCGACCGCGGCCAGCAGCACCAGGCCGGCGGCGGCGAGCAGGCCGGGACCGCCGCGCGGGGCAAGCACCGGCACCCCGAGGCAGAGCAGCACACCGGCGACGGTGACCGCAGTCGGGCCGACCTTGGCCCGGCCGAGCAGGTCGGCGACGGCGTGCGCGGCGCGCAGCCAGTACCGCACCACCGGGGTGGCGGTGCGGGGGTCGAAACCGCCGTGCAGCCGCGCCCAGGTGACGGCGTAGTCCTGCCAGTTGAGCCGGGTCTCCACGACAGCTCAACCGCTGCGGGACGGCTCGGGTGGCGGGCCGGTCACGCCCGGGCGCCGGCGGCGACGTTGAGCCACACCTCACGGGTGGCCGTCGACCGGTTCATGGTGATGAAGTGCAGACCGGGCACGCCCTCGTCGATCAGCCGCTGGCAGAGCTGGTTGGCCTGGTCGATGCCGAGCCGACGGACCGCTTCGGCGTCGTCGGCGACCCGGGCGAACTGGGCGGCCAGCGCCGGCGGGAACGGAGCCCCGGACAGCTGCTCGGAGCGCTCGATGGTGGCCAGTTTGGTGACCGGCATCACGCCGGGCAGGATCGGGGTGTCGCAGCCGGCCGCCGCGACCCGGTCCCGCAGCCGCAGGTAGTCGTCGGCGTCGAAGACCATCTGGGTGATCGCGAAATCCGCACCGGCCCGGCATTTGCGGATGAAGTACCGGGTATCGGTGGCGATGTCCGGCGAGCGCGGGTGCTTGTACGGGAAGGCGGCCACGCCGACGCTGAAGTCGCCCGACTCGCGGACCAGCCGGACCAGGTCCTCGGCGTAGCGCACCCCCTGCGGGTGGGCTACCCACTCCCCGGTCGGGTCACCGGGCGGGTCACCGCGCACGGCGAGCACGTTACGCACCCCGGCACCGGCCAGCCGGCCGATGACGTTGCGCAGCTCGGCGACCGAATGGTCGACGGCGGTCAGGTGCGCCATCGGCAGCAGGGTCGTCTCGGTGGCGATCCGTTCGGTGACGTCGACCGTGGTGTCCCGGGTGGTGCCACCGGCGCCGTAGGTGATCGACACGAACGACGGCCGCAGCGGCTCCAGCTCGCGGATCGCCTGCCAGAGCAGCCGCTCACCGGCGGGGGTCTTGGGCGGGAAGAACTCGAACGAGAAGGTCGGCTGGCCGGCGCGGATCAGCTCCCCGATCGACGGCTGCGAGCCGGGGAGTACGGACGGTAGACCGAGAGCCACGCAGCCGACTGTACCGGGTGGCTTGCGGGCGGCGCATCGACCAGCCGATAGCGTCAGGGAGTGGCAGACAGCATCACGGTGGCGCCGACCGACCGGGCAGACCTGCGTCGACGTGTCGACCAGGCGTTGGCCGACTTCCTCCAGGGCCGGCGACGCTGGCTGGGCGACATCGACGAGGCGCTGCTGCCGGTGGCCGCGGCGATCGAGGACTTCGTGCTCGGCGGCGGCAAACGGCTGAGGCCGGCGTTCGGCTACTGGGGTTACCGGGGAGCCGGCGGCGGCGACTCACCCGAGGTGGTCACGGCCCTGGCCGCGCTGGAGTTCGTGCAGGCCAGCGCCCTGATTCACGATGATCTGATGGACGGTTCGGACACCCGGCGCGGCGAGCCGTCGATCCACCGGCGGTTCGCCGCACACCACCGGCGCAGCGGGTGGCGCGGGCCGGCGGACGGCTTCGGTGCCTCGGCGGCGGTGCTGCTGGGCGACCTGTGCCTGGTCTGGTCCGACGAGCTGCTGCACGGTGCCGGGCTGACCGACGAGATGCTGCGCAGGGGCCGGCCGGTCTTCGACGAGATGCGCACCGAGGTCACCGTCGGGCAGTACCTGGATGTGCTCACCCAGTTCACCGGCGACACCTCGGTGCACCGGGCCACCCAGGTGGCCCGGCTCAAGTCGGCGAAGTACACCGTGGAGCGGCCGCTGCTGCTGGGCGCGGCGTTGGCCGACGCGCCGGCCGCCGTCGCCGCCGGCTACTCCGGGTACGGGATGCCGCTCGGGGAGGCGTTCCAGCTGCGCGACGACGTACTCGGGGTGTTCGGTGACCCGGCGCTCACCGGCAAGCCGGCCGGCGACGACCTGCGGGAGGGCAAACGTACCTTCCTGGTGGCGTCGGCGTACCAGACGACGTCGCCGGCCGGGCGGGCGTTGCTGGACGACCGGCTCGGTGACCCGACGCTCGACGCCGACGGGATCGAACGGCTGCGCGAGGTGATCGTCGCCAGTGGCGCGTTGGCCGTCACCGAGGCGCGGATCACCGAGCTGACCGAGCGGGCGTTGACCGCGCTGGGGCCGGTGCCGGTCGATCCCGAGGCCGGGCAGGTGCTCCGGGAGCTGGCGGTGGCGGCGACCACCCGTACCGGCTGACCGCCGCCCACCCCAGAACGGCTCAGCTCAGCCGGTAACTGTTGGCGAAGTTGTTCGGGCTGCAGACGTTGAGCTGGCTGCGTACCTGGTCGTAGCTGAACCCGGTCGGCACCCGGCAGGCCCACATCCCGACCACCGGCACCCGGATCCGGTAGCTGTTGGCGAAGTTGTTCGGGCTGCACGTGTTGAGCCGGCTGGTCACCAGGTCGTAGGTGTACCCGGACGGGACGGTACAGGTGGAGATGTTGTCCCTGGGCAGCCGCAGCCGGTAGCTGTTGGCGAAGTTGTTCGGGCTGCAGACGTTGAGCCGGCTGACCACCAGATCGTAGGTGTACCCCGACGGCACCGAGCAGGCGTAGGTGCCGTCCAGGTTCTGCCCGACCGTCCAGCTGAAGGCGGTCGCGGCGGTCCGGTTGGCGGCGTCGCGGGCGGTCACCGTCACGCTGTACGTCCGGACGGTCGTCGGCGTCCCCGTGATCAGCCCGGTCGAGGAGCTGATCGACAGCCCGGCCGGCAGCCCGGTCGCCGACCAGGTGTACGGCGCGGTACCACCGGAGGCGGTCATCCGCAGGCTGACCGGAACGCCTCGCGGCGTGTTCTGCGCGCCCGGGTTGTCGACGGCCGGCCCGCCCGGCGTACCGCCGCCGGTGTTGACGAACAGCAGCCGGTTCGGCGAGCCGCTCCCCGCGTTGGTGATCTTGTTGGGGGTGGCGATGGTGGACATCGCGGTCGCGACCTGGGCGGGGGTCAGGTTCGGGCTGGCGCCCAGTAGCAGCGCCGCACCGCCGGCGACGTGCGGTGCCGCCATCGACGTGCCGCTGATGGTGTTCGTGGCGGTGTTGCCGGTGTGCCAGGCCGAGGTGATGCTGACCCCGGGCGCGAAGATGTCGGTGCAGCTTCCGTAGTTGGAGAAGGAGGCCCGGGCGTCGTTGCTGGCGCTGGCGTTGACGGTGATCGCCTGGCTGACCCGGGCCGGGGTGAAGTTGCAGGCGTTGGCGCTGGAGTTGCCGGAGGCGATCGCGTAGACCACGCCGTCGGCGATGGAGTTGCGTACCGCGTTCTCCAGGGTGGTGTTGCTGCCCTGGCCGCCCAGGCTCATGTTGGCCACCGCCGGACCGGAGGTGTGGTGGCCGGTCACCCAGTCGACCCCGGCCGTCACCGCGGCGAACGAGCCGCTGCCCGCGCAGTCGAGCACTTTCACGGCGACCAGGCGGACCGCCTTGGCCACCCCGTACGAGGTGCCGCCGACGGTGCCGGCGACGTGGGTGCCGTGCCCGTTGCAGTCGGAGTTGCTGCCGCCCACCGTGTTGACGCCCCACACCGCCCGGCCGCCGAAGTCGTTGTGCGTGGTGCGGATGCCGGTGTCGATGATGTACGCGGTGACGCCGGACGCGGTGTTCGGGTAGGTGTAGGCGTTGTCCAGTGGCAGATTCCGCTGGTCGATCCGGTTCAGGCCCCAGGACGGCGGGTTGGTCTGGGTGGCGGTGGTCCGCACCTCGCCGTTCTGCTCGACGTAGGCCACGTCGGGGTGGGCGGCCAGCCGGCGGGCGGTCCGCTCGCTGAGCCGGCCGGCGAAGCCGCGCAGCGCGTGCCGGTAGGTGTAGTCGACCCGGGCACCGTACCGGCCGGCCAACGTGCTGGTGAGTTCGTCCACCCGGCGGGCGGACGCGCCACGGTCGGCGAAGACGACGAGGTAGCTGTCCTTGATCGCGGTCGGGTTGGCGGTGCCGAGGATCTCACCGGCGGCCTGCGCGGGTGCCGCGGCGACGGTGCTGAACGCCAGCAGCGCCGCCAGTGCCGCGCCGACGGCGGCGAGCCGCCCGCCACGAACATGTCGAACCTTTCCCATGACAGAATGTCCCCTTCGAGAAAGAACAGAACGGGGTAGGTAGGTTCGCGCGACCGTGGTACGGACACTAAACGATCAGATGACGCAGATCAATGCATCACATCACGGCGAACTTTGCCGTAAACAAATCGGTGCGAATTCATAGCAGTTTCTGGTCAACGGTCGTCTCCGCCGGCGTCCCCGGGCTGGCGCCCGGACGGCGCCGCAGCCGGGCGAGCAGCCAGTCGCCCTCGCCGGCGACCGGGGTGCGCTGCACGCCGCGTCGCCCCAGCCACACCCACACCGACAGGGTGAACAGCACCATCGCGAAGCCGAACAGCAGATCCTCGACCGGCGCGTACGCGATCCGCAGCCCGACGATGGCCGCCGGGTCGTAACGCACGATGTCGCGGCCGGTCAGGATCCCGTTGGACAGCAACTGGAAGCCGACGATGATCGGGTAGGTCGCCCAGAAGACCGCCCGCAGCACCAGCCGGGTGCGCAGCGCCACGAGGTCGACCAGCACGGCGGCCACCACCCCGAGCAGCGCGGCGACGGTGTAGCTCACCGGACCCGCCGCCGGTCGGCATCGGCCTCGTCGCCCGCCGGCCGGTGGTCGGCCTCGTCGCCCGCCGACCAGCGGTCGTCGGGGCGGCGTGGGCGGCCGGGCGGGGTACGCACCGCGCGGACCGCCTCGAACCCCAGCACCGTGCAGATCGGCACGACCACGAAGAACAGCAGTTCGTCCAGTGGCAGCCGGCCGGGCAGCAGCACCCCGGTCGTCTGGGCGGGGTCGAAACTCCAGTGTCCGACGGCGATCGCGGCCAGGTCCCAGGCGACGAAGACCGCCACCACCGCCAGCAGGGTCAGCGCCAGCCGACGCCACCGGCGGAGCACGTTGACCCGCAGCGCCGGCTCCAACCAGATCGCGGCGAACAGGCAGCCGGCCAGCACCGCCAGGTAGCTGAGCTGACCCATGCCGGTCAGAAACCCTCGGCCTGTGCCCGACGTTTCACCTCGCGGGCGCGGTCCCCGCCGAGCGCCGTCGCGGGCGTGCCGGGCAGCGAGTCGTCCGGCCGGTACAGCCAGCCCAGCATCTCCTCGTCGGAGAAGCCGGCGTCGTGCAGCAGGGTCAGGATGCCGGGCAGGTGCTTGCGTACGGTGTGGTTGGCCACCAACTCGGCCGGCACCCGGCGGACCCCGTCGCGCCGGACGGCGAGCAGCTCCCGGTCCCGGACCATCTGGTGGACCTTGCTGATCGTCACGTCGAGGCGTTCGGCGACATCGGGCAGGGTCAGCCAACCGGCCGGCTCCCCGGCGGTCACCGGCCCGGACCCGCCGGGGGCCGGCGGCGCTGGGGTCGAGGCGGGATCTGTCACGTCACCACCCTGCCACGCACCACCCCCGCCGGCACCACTGACCCCGTCCGGAGGCACGCCCGGGTGATCCCGTCCGGTTCCTCCCTGGCTCCTCCCTGCCTGGGTCGTCGGGTGGTCGCCGTACGCTGCCGGCAGGTAACGGTTTGGCCCGGTTCGGTGGACCCGGCCTGATCGGAGTTCTGCCCTCCCCCTGCGGCCGCATAGACTGCCAGCCGATGGACACACAGGTCGCCGACTCGCTGCTGGGCTCGTTGATCGACGGGCGGTACCGGATCCGTGCCCGGGTGGCACGGGGTGGCATGGCGACCGTGTACACGGCGACCGACGAACGGCTCGAGCGCACCGTCGCGCTGAAGATCATCCATCCGACGCAGCTCAACGACGTGCAGGGCCGCGACGCCGGGTTCCTCGACCGGTTCACCGACGAGGCCAAGACCATCGCCCGGCTGACCCACCCCAACGTGGTCGCCGTCTACGACCAGGGCACCCATCTCGGGCTGCCGTACCTGGTGATGGAGTACGTCCGGGGCCGGACGCTGCGCGACGTGCTGGCCGAGCGACGGCGGCTCAACCCGGGCGAGGCGCTGGCGATCCTGGAGCAGATGCTGGCGGCGATCGGTGCCGCCCACCGGGCCGGCCTGGTGCACCGCGACGTCAAACCCGAGAACGTGCTGGTCGCCGAGGCGCCGACCGGTGGCGCCGGGAACCTGATCGACAGCGTCGTGAAGGTCGCCGACTTCGGTCTCGCCCAGGCGGTGCAGGCCAGCGCCGAGGCCGGCGGCGGCCAGTTGATGGCCACCGTGGCGTACGTGGCACCGGAGCTCGTCACCCAGGGCCGGGCCGATCCGCGTACCGACGTCTACTCGGCGGGCATCGTGCTGTTCGAGATGCTCACCGGTCGGGTGCCCTACGACGGCGACCGCCCGGCGGAGGTCGCCTGGCAGCACGTCGACCAGGACGTGCCACCGCCGTCGCAGTCGGTGCCGGGTGTCCCGGCGATGGTCGACGACCTGGTCGTCCGGGCCACCCGCCGGGATCCGGGTCAGCGCCCCACCGACGCCGGAGCGCTGCTGTCCGACGTCCAGGTGGTCCGCGACGATCTCGGCAACGCGAGCGCCAACACGGCGGTGCTGCGCCAACTGGCGCAGCCGACGATGGCGGTCTCGCCGGTGCCGGAGGCCGAGCGCCCGTCCTGGGCCCGACTGCCGGAGCCGAAGGACCGGCGCGACCGGTCGGCACCGCGCCGCCGGGCCGCCTCCAGCACCGTGGTCCGCTCGGCCGCCGCCGGTGGGCCTCCGGTGATCGCCAGCGGCGGGGCCGACCCGGCGCCCGCCCGCCGGCGCGGCGTCGAACGGAGCCGGGCGAAGAGCACCGAGCCGCCCGGCGGCGCAGGCCCTGGCGGGCTGCGGGACCGGCTGGCGGAGGACCCGCGGGCCCGGCTGGCGGCGATCGCCGGGGCGCTGGTGTTCCTGCTGCTGCTCGGGGTCGGCGGCTGGTGGCTCGGGGCCGGCCGGTACACCGTCGCGCCCAGCATGGTCGGCCTCGACCAGGCACAGGCGCAGGCACTGGCCGCGCAGCGCGGCCTCACGATCAGCGTCGCCGACCCCCGGCACGACGAGACCATCGCCCGGGATCTGGTGCTGGCCCAGGATCCGCCCGGCAACGGCCGGGTCGTCCGCGGCGGCGAGATCGTACTGACCTTCTCCCTCGGCCCGGAGCGCTACGAGGTGCCGGACGTGGTCGGCAAGACGCTCGACCTGGCCCGGGTCGACCTGGAAAAGGCGCAACTGGTGTTGGAGCAGGCGGCCGACCGGTACGACGACAACCTGCCCGCCGGCGTGGTGGCCGCCGTCGACCCGCCGGTCGGCACCGAGGTGCAGGCCGGCGACGTGGTGAAGGTGACGGTCAGCAAGGGCCGGGCCCCGATCACCGTGCCCAACGTGGTGGGGCTCAACGTCGACGAGGCACGCCGGATGCTGGAGGAGCTCAAGCTCGAGCCGCTGGTCGCCTCCGAGGAGTCGGACAAGCCGAAGGACCAGGTCATCAGTCAGGAGCCGGCGGACGGCGCCGGGGTGGAAGAGGGTACGGAGATCAAGCTCAGGGTGAGCGAGGGCCCGCCGGCAATCGTGGTGCCGAGGATGATCGACCGGCCGTGTCAGGAGGCGCTGGCCGAGCTGCAGGGCCTGGGCTTCCCGGTCCGGGTCGACTTCAACCCCAACGGCACGGTCCGCTACCAGACCCCGAACGACGGGTCCGAGGTGCCGCCGGGCACCGAGATCGTGATCGGCTGTCTCTGAGATGCCGGTCGACGGTTCCGCCGGGCACCGGCCGGTCGGCTCGCACACGCCCACCTCGGGCGGGCTGGCCCGGGCCGCGCTGCCGTACGCCGCCGCGGCCGCCTCCGAGGTGGTGCAGGTGTACGTCGGCAACTCGCGCGGCTGGGCAATGCCCGCCGGTGACCCGGCGCAGGACGTGGCGTTCCGCGACGGCTGCGCCGAACGTGGGCTGCGCGCGTACATCCACGCCTCGCTGCTGGTGAACCTCGGCTCGCCGACCGCCGCCACGGTGGAACGCTCCGCCGCGACCCTGGCGCACGCGCTGCGCCGGGGCCGGGCGATCGGCGCCGAGGCAGTTGTCTTCCACGCCGGCAGCGCCGTCGACGACGGCTACGCCGACACCGCGATGCGTCAGGTACGCGAGGCGCTGCTGCCGTTGCTGGACGACGCCGAGGCCGCCAACGGGCCGACGCTGCTGGTGGAGCCGAGCGCCGGCGGCGGCCGGTCGCTGGCGTCCCGGGTGGAGCATCTGCGGCCGTACCTCGCCGCGGTGGACTGGCATCCCCGGATGGGGGTCTGCTTCGACACCTGCCACGCGTGGGCCGCCGGGCACGACGTGGCCACCCCGGGTGGCATGACCGCGACGGTCGACGCGCTGGTCGACGCCGTCGGGACGGACCGGCTGCGGCTGGTGCACGCCAACGACTCCCGCGACGGTTGCGGGTCCACCCGGGACCGGCACGAGACGATCGGCGCGGGCATGATCGGCGAGGCGGCGTTCGCCGAGTTGATGCGGCATCCGGCCACCGCCGGCGTGCCGGTGCTGGTCGAGACGCCGAGCGAGAAGCACGTCGGGCACGCCGCCGACATCGCCACGCTGCGTCGCCTGGCCGAGGTGGCGGACGGCCCGGCCGGGCTGGTGGCCGTCCGCCAACCGTCGTCAGCGCGCTGACCCGAGGTCAGGTGCGGAGCTTGCGGTAGGCCCGCGCGGCGAGCGGGGCGAAAATCGCGGTGATCAGCAGTGGCCAGCCGATCGCGAGCCACACCGCGCCGTCGACCAGCGGACCGTCGGTGACCCCGGTCGGGTTGCCGAACAGTTGCCGGGCGGCGGTGGCGGTGGCCGACAGCGGGTTCCAGGCGGCGATCGTGCCGAGCCAGCCGGGCATGGTCTCGGCGGACACGATCGCGGTGGAGAGGAACCCGACCGGCCAGACCAGGACCTGCACGGCCATCGTCGCGCCTTCGCCGCGCAGCAGCAGGCCGAGGTAGATGCCGAGCCACAGCAGGGCGAAGCGCAGCCACAGCAGCAGCCCGACGGCCAGGGCGATCGACGCCGGGCCGGCGTCGATCCGCCAGCCGACGGCCAGCCCGCCGCCGATCAGTACGAGCAGTTCGACCGCCGAGGTGGACAGGTCGGCGCCGACCCGGCCGAGCGAGACCGCCGCGCCACCGATCGGCATCGAACGGAACCGGTCGGTAATCCCCTTGCGGGCGTCCTGTGCCATCGCGATGCTGGTCGCCTCGACGCCGAACATCATGGTCAGGGCGAGCATGCCGGGGAGCAGGAACGCCAGGTAGTCGCCGCCGCCGGGGACGGTGATCGCCCCGCCGAACAGGAACCCGAAGATCAGCAGCAGCATGATCGTGAAGAGCAGGTTGAAGATCGGGGTCCACGGTTGGCGTGCCCAGTGGGCCAGGTCCCGTTGGGTGATGATCCATCCGGCGCGCAGGGTGGTCACCGTCCGGCCTCCTTGTCGGTCAGCGCGAGGAACACCTCGTCGAGCGTCGGGCGGCGCAGTTGCAGGTCTTCCGGGGTGATTCCCAGGTCGTCGAGGGTGCGCACGACGGCGGCCAGCCCGGTGACGGCGGCGCCGACCTCGACGGTCACCCGGCGTGCATCGTCGTCGACGGTCACCGGCGCGCCGACCGCACGGCGCAGTCGATCGGCGAGTGGCTCGAGGGGTTCGCCCGCGGCCAGGGCGAGGCTGACCCGGTCGCCGCCGATCTGGCGCTTCAACGCGTCCGGGGTACCGCTGGCGGCGACCCGGCCGTGGTGCAGCACGGTGATCCCGGTGGCCAGTTGGTCCGCCTCGTCGAGGTACTGGGTGGTCAGCAGTACCGTGGTGCCCTGCTCGGCGACGCCCCGGACACTGCGCCACACCTCGTTGCGGGCGCGGGGGTCCAGGCCGGTGGTCGGCTCGTCGAGGAACAGCACCGCCGGTGCGACGATCATCCCGGCGGCGATGTCCAGCCGGCGACGCATGCCGCCGGAGTAGGTGGCCACCGCCCGGTCGGCGGCGGCGGTGAGGTCGAACTGGGCGAGCAGCGTATCGGCGCGCCGCCGTGCGTCGATCTTGCTGAGCCCGTAGAGCCGGCCGAACATCACCAGGTTCTGCCGGCCGCCGAGGATCTCGTCGACGGCGGGGTTCTGACCCACCACGCCGATCCGTTCGCGGACCCGTCGGGCCTGGGTGCGTACGTCGAGTCCGGCCACCCGCACCGCACCGGCGTCGAAGTCGATCAGGGTGGCCATGGCCTTGACTGCGGTGCTCTTGCCTGCGCCGTTGGGACCGAGCAGACCGTGGATGCCTCCGGCGGGGACCTGCAGGTCCACACCGTCGAGGGCGGGCAGGTCGGCGTACCGCTTGCGGAGGCCGTGGGCTGTCAGGGCGTGTTCCGTCGTCACTCGCGCTCCTAACTCCGTATGGGTTACGGAATATACCGCCGCAACACCGTACACCACACGGGATATCCTTCGCAGATGGCTGATCAGGACGTCGACCGCACCCTGACGCTGCTCTGGCGCCGCGCCCTGGGCACCCCGCAGGGCACCCGCGGGCCGAAACAGCGGGTCAGCGTGGACGAGGTGATACAGGCGGCGATCCAGGTGGCCGACGACGGAGGCCTGTCCGCCTTCTCCCTGCGCAAGGTGGCGGACCGGCTCGGCCTGAAACTGATGTCGATCTACACCTACGTGCCGGGCCGGTCCGAGCTGATCGGCCTGATGGTGGACGAGGTGATGGGCGAGCAGCCGCTACCGCCGCACTCCGGCGACCTGCGGCAGCGCCTGCACTCGGTGGCCCGCCACCAGTGGGACGAGGCGCACCGCCACCCGTGGCTGCTGCACGTCGACAACAGCCGGCCGTGGATCGGGCCAAACGGATCGGACCGCTACGAGTGGCAACTGGCCGCGATCGAGGGCGCCGGATTCACCGACCTGGAGATGGATCAGGTCGTCACCCTGATCAGCGGATTCACCGCCAGCGCAGCCAAGGCCTCCATCGAGGCGCGACAGGCCCTCAGCCAGTCGGGGATCACCGACGCCCAGTGGTGGGAGATCAACGCGCCGATTCTGGAACGGGTCATGCCGCCCGACGCCTACCCGATCTCGTCGCGGGTCGGCACCGCCGCCGGCCAGGAGTACAACGCTATCGGCGACCCGCACCGGTCGTTCCTGTTCGGGCTCGACCGGATCATCGACGGGCTGCAGCGGCTACTGGAGCGCTAGCGGCGCAGAATGGCGCCGAGCACCTCGCCCGCCCGGTCCACCGCCGCGTCGTCGACGTCCAGGTGGGTGACCAGCCGGGCGGCGGTCGGCCCGACCACCGACACCAGCACCCCGTCGGCCCTAGCCGCCTCGGCCAACGCCGGGGCGGCCAGCGGGGTCTTGGTCAGGTCGAGACCGACGATGTTGCTGCGCACCTGGTCCGAGCGCACCACACCGTACGGCTCCAGTGTCCGCGCCAGCCGGGCCGCCCGCACATGATCGTCGGCGAGCCGGTCCACGTGGTGCGCCAGGGCGTACCGCCCGGCGGCGGCGAGCACCCCGGCCTGACGCATCCCCCCACCCATCCGCTTACGCAGGACGCGGGCGGCCGCGACCCGCTCGGCGCTGCCGACCAGCACCGAACCGACCGGCGCGCCAAGCCCTTTGGACAGGCACACCGACAGAGTGTCGAACAACGCGCCGTACTCGGCCAACGGCACACCGTCGGCGACGTGGGCGTGCCAGATCCGCGCCCCGTCGCAGTGCAGCGCCACCCCCACCGCCGCGGTCACCTCACGCAGTCGGCGCAGCACGTCCAGCCCGATGATCTGTCCGCCGGAGCGGTTGTGGGTCTGTTCGACGGCGACCGCCCGGGTCGGGACCGCGCCGTACCCGGCCGGGCGGATCATCGCCGCGGCCAGGTCGGGGTCGAGGTCGCCGCCGGCGGCCGGCCAGGTCCGCGAGGAGATTCCGCCGTACGCGGCGGCGGCGCCGACCTCGTAGGTGACCACGTGGGCGTCGGCGTCGCAGAGCAGTTCGCCACCCGGCGGCACCAGGGTCTGCAGGGCGACCTGGTTGGCCATCGAACCGGTCGGGGCGAACAGTCCGGCCTCGTGGCCGAACATCGCCGCGACCTGCGCCTCCAGTGCGTTGACCGTCGGGTCCTCGCCGTACACGTCGTCGCCGACCTCGGCCGCGGCCATCGCCGCCCGCATCCCCGGCGTCGGTCGGGTGACGGTGTCCGACCGCAGGTCGATCACCGGCCCGGTGGCGCTGCCGGCCAGGGCCGGCTCAGCCACGGAGCATCTCCGCGACCAGGAAGGCCAGCTCCAGGGACTGCTGGGTGTTGAGCCGCGGGTCGCAGGCGGTCTCGTACCGGTCCGGCAGGTGGATGTCCTCGATCGCCTGGGCACCGCCGAGGCACTCGGTGACGTCCTCGCCGGTCAACTCGACGTGCAGACCGCCGGGGTGGGTCTGCAGGCCCCGGTGCACCTCGAAGTAGCCGAGCACCTCGTCGACGATCCGGTCGAAGTGGCGGGTCTTGTAGCCGTTGGACGACTCGTGGGTGTTGCCGTGCATCGGGTCGCACTGCCACACCACCCGCGCACCGGCGGCGGTGACCTTCTCCACGATCGGCGGCAACGCGTCGCGGACCTTGTGGTTGCCCATCCGGCTGATCAGCGTGAGCCGGCCGGGAATGTTGTCCGGGTTGAGCTTCTCGCACAGCTCGAGGGCCTGCTCGGGGCTGGTGCCCGGGCCGAGCTTGACGCCGATCGGGTTGGCGATGCGAGAAATGAAGTCGATGTGCGCGCCGTCGATCTGCCGGGTCCGCTCGCCGACCCACAGGAAATGCCCGGACAGTCCGTAGGGGCGGTCGCCGGAGATCCGGGTCAGCGCCCGGTCGTACTCCAGCGCGAGCGCCTCGTGCGAGCAGTAGAGGGTGACGGTGCGCAACGCCTCGTCGTCGGTCATCCCGCAGGCCTGGATGAACGCCAACGCCCGGTCGATCTCCCGGGCGATCGCCTCGTAGCGTTCGCCGGCCGGGGACCGCTTGACGAACCCCTTGTTCCAGTCGTGCACCGCGTGCAGGTCGGCCAACCCACCGGCGAGGTAGGCGCGGAGCATGTTCATCGCGGCGGCGGAGTTGGCGTACGCCCGGATCATCCGCTGCGGGTCGGCGACCCGGGCCTGTGCCGTGGTGTCCAGCGAGTTGATCATGTCGCCGCGGTACGCGGGCAACCCGAGCGCGTCAGTCGGCGACGAGCGGGGCTTGGTGTACTGGCCGGCGACCCGGGCAACCTTGACCACCGGCAGCGACGCGCCGTACGTCAGCACCACCGCCATCTGCAGGATGGTGCGGGCGTTGGCCAGCAGGTGGCTCTCGGTGTTGTCGGTGAAGGTCTCAGCGCAGTCGCCGCCCTGCAGCAGGAAGGCCTTGCCGTCACAGACCAGCGCCAGCCGATCCCGCAACTGGTCGACCTCGTACGGGGCGACCACCGACGGGACGTTGCCCAGCACCTGGCACACCTCGTCGACCACGGCCGGATCCGGCCAGGGCGGTGTCTGTGCCCGGGGCAGGCCACGCCACCGGTCCAGCCCGAACGCCTCGTCCTCGACCGAGTCGGCGGCGGGACGGCTGGTCTGCAGGCTCGGGTGCCCGACCGACGGATAGCGCAACTGATGCCATTCTTGGCCCATGGCCAAAGCCTAGTCCGGCGGCGCGGCGGCGCCCCGGCCGGCCGGGGCGGTACCCGGCGCACCTGCCGGATCGGCGTCAGCGGCGGCGTCGCCCGGATCGGCGTCAGCGTCGGTGTCGCCCGGATCGGTGTCGCTGGGCTGGTCCGGCGTGGCGGTCTCGTCGTGGATGCACCAGCCGCCGTCGCCACTGCCGGCCGGCGTCACGGTGAACACGAGACTGACCCGGACCGTCTCCGCCCCGGCCCGGAGCGTGATGGATCCGACGGCGGCGGTGACGGTGGCGGTGACCTCGTGGCCGACCGGGACCGGCCGGGAATCCACGATCTCCGCCCGCTCCACCAACAACGATTCGGCGAAGTCGCCGTTGGGGCCGGTGGCGCTCGCGTCGAAGATCTCCTGTGTCGCGGTGCAGAGCTGGGCGCGCCCTTTATCGACGTCCTTGGTGGCCATCGCATCGAGGTAGTCCTGCACGAGCCGCCGGGACTCTTCGGCACCAACGGGCCCGTCCGTTCCGGTCGGCCCCGGTCCCGGTTGTGGTTGCGGACTGCCGGTGCAGCCGGTGGCCGTCAATGTCAGCAGGGCCAGGGCACCGACGGCCACACTGCGGGCTGGTAGCGCCCGGGTCCGCATCCGTAGCGCACTGGTCCGCATCCCGTGCCTCCCGTACCGCTGGCCGACGTCGCCGCTGGCCGCCATCACCAGCCGCCGAGTCTACGACCGGGCCGGCGGTAACTGATCCGTCGAGGGATTGACATGCCGTCGACACAGTCGTAGCTTCCTTGTCGAATCGCTTCGTCGAAGCGTTTCGACAACCGAAGTCGGCTCCCCTCTCCACCAATCAGCCGCGCTCGAGAGCCCGCCGTCAGCAGGCGACCTCACCGCGGTCCGTGACCTTCACCCGACCCCTGTCCCGTGGCGGCGCCTGCACCGCGCCGCCACTGCGGCACACCCGCGAGGAGGCTGGAAGTGTTCCGTCAACCGAGAACAAGCACCCGCACCCTGATAGCCGCCGTACTCACCGCCACCGCCCTGACCTTGTCGGCCTGCGGCGCCGACGCCGACGACAGCGGCGACGGCAGCACCCTTCGCCTGTGGCACTACGAAGGCGCCAACAGCGCCATGGGCATCGCCTGGGCCGAAGCCATCAAACAGTTCGAGGCCAGCCATCCGGGCGTCACCGTGGTCTACGAGGAGAAGGGCTTCGAGCAGATCCGGCAGAACGCCGGCATGATCCTCAACTCCGATCAGGGCCCGGACATCCTGGAGTACAACAAGGGCAACGCCACCGCCGGCCTGCTGTCCAAGCAGGGGCTGCTCACCGACCTCAGCGACGTGGTGGCCGAACGCGGCTGGGACGAGATGATCTCGCCGAGCGTCGCCACCACCTGCCAGTACGACGCCAACGGGGTGATGGGCGGCGATACCTGGTACGGCATCCCCAACTACGGCGAATTCGTCATGGTCTACTACAACAAGGACATGTTCGCCGAGTACGACCTGTCGGTGCCCACCACCTTCGCCGAGTTCGAGGGCGTGCTGGACACCTTCGTCGACAACGGCGTCACCCCCATCTCGGTCGGCGGCGCCGAGTACCCGGCCCAGCAGATCCTCTACGAGTTGGCGTTGACCCAGGCCGACCGGTCCTTCGTCGACGACTTCCAGCTGTACGCCAACCCGGTCGACTTCCACGGGCCGGAGTTCAGCTACGCGGCCACCACATTCGCCGAGTGGGTCGACAAGGGCTACATCGGCGCCGACTCCGCCGGCATCAAGGCCGAGGACATGGGCGTCGCCTTCACCCAGGGCAGCTTCCCGATCATGATCTCCGGCAGCTGGTGGTACGGCCGGATGAGCGACGAGATCACCGGCTTCGAGTGGGGCACCTTCCTCTTCCCCGGCAGCGACCTGCACCCCGGCTCCGGCGGAAACATCTGGGTGGTGCCGAGCAACGCCAAGAACAAGGACCTCGCCTACGACTTCATCGACATCACGATGCAGCCGGACATCCAGAACCTGCTCGGCGAGTCCGGCGGGGTCCCGCTGGCCGCTGACCCGGCGGCGATCAGCAACCCGAAGGCCAAGGAGCTGATCGAGAACTTCAACACGCTCAACGACTCGGACGGGTTGGCCTTCTACCCGGACTGGCCGGCACCGGGCTACTACGACGTCCTGGTCGCCGGGATCCAGCAGCTGATCAACGGCAGCAAGTCGCCGGACGAGGTGCTCGACGAGATCGCCAAGCCGTACAACGACAACCTGGCCAGCATCGGCGAGTGAGCGACGACCGTGCGCCGGGGACGCCGGTCCCCGGCGCCCGGTCTGCTCCGGGAGGTTCCATGGTCAAGCCGCTCACCCGCCCCCACCCCGGTACCCGCGTCGGCGCCCGGAAAGCGGACTACGGATACGTAGCCTTCCTGCTGCCCGGGATCGTGCTGTTCCTCGCCGTGATCGTCGTGCCGCTGCTGATGAACATCGGGATCAGCTTCACCCGGTGGTCCGGCGTCGGGACGCCGGAGTGGATCGGGTTCGACAACTACGACCGGTTGCTGCACGACACCAACTTCTGGATCTCGTTCCGCAACATCGGCTTCATCATCCTCGCGATGGCGGTGCTGCCGACGCTGCTCGGCCTGTTTCTCGCCGCGGTCCTGTTCGACTACGTGGCCAAACGGATCGGCCCACGTACGGCGAGCGTGTTCCGGTCCGGGCTGTACCTGCCGCAGGTGCTGCCGGTCGCGGTGACCGGCATCGTCTGGGGCTGGATCCTGCACCCCAGTTACGGTGCGCTGAACTCGATCCTGGAGCGTGTCGGCCTGGGCGCCCTCGCCCAGAACTGGCTCGGCGACCCGGCGTACGCCCTGCTCAGCGTCATGGCGGTGATGGTCTGGTTCCAGCTCGGCTACCCGGTCGTGATGTTCATGGCCGGACTGCAACGGGTCGATCCGGAGCTCTACGAGGCGGCCGACCTCGACGGAGCCGGCTGGTTCCAGCGCTTCACCCGGATCGCGGTGCACCAGATCAAGCCGGAGATCTACGTCGTGCTGGTCACCACCACCATCGCCGCGCTGAAGATCTTCGGGCAGATCTTCGTGCTGACCCGGGGTGGCCCGGGCAACGCCACCCTGGTGCCGTCGTACTTCGCCTACCAGAACTTCTTCGAGAAGGCCGACGCCGGATACGGCTCGGCGATCGCCACCGTACTGACCGCCATCATCGTCGTGCTGACCTACCTGTTCCTACGGATCCAGACCCGCGACGAGCGCCTGGAAGGGAGCTGAGATGGTCGCCGCCACAGCTGCCCGGCGCGGCCGGCCCGGCCGGCTGACCGCCTCGACCGTCCTGATCGGCCTGACCGTGCTCACCCTGCTGGTGCTGGCGCCGTTCCTGGTCGTGGCGCTCAACGCGGTGAAGGCGCCGGCCGAGTACGCCGCCAACGGTCCGCTCTCCCTACCCGGCGAGCTCTACCTGCGCGGCATCGTCGACTTCTGGTTCCGGGTCGACTTCGGCGAGAAGCTGTGGAACAGCTTCCTGATCAGCGCCACGGTCGCCGTCGGCGCGGTGGTGATCTCGGTGCTCAACGCGTACGCGATCGGCATCGGCCGGATGCGCGGACGACTCGCCTTCCTGATGTTCTTCCTGCTGGCCAACCTGCTGCCGCAGGAGGCGCTGGTCTACCCGCTGTACTACCTGTCCAAACAGGTCGGGCTCTACAACAGCCGGATCGCGGTCATCATCATCTTCACCGCGATCCAGGCCGCGTTCGGCACCTACCTGCTCTCCTCGGTGTTCCGCGACTTCCCGCGACAGCTGCTGGAGGCCGCCGCGATGGACGGGGCGGGCAAGTGGCGGGTGCTGTGGAAGGTGGTGGTGCCGACCAGTTGGCCGACGCTGTCGGTGCTGTTCACCTTCTTCTTCATCTGGACCTGGAACGAGTTCTTCCTGCCGCTGATCTTCCTCATCTCCAACGACAAGCAGACGGTGCCGGTCGCGCTCGGCGTGCTGCAGGGAGACCGGATGATGGACGCCACCACCACCAGCGCGTCGGCGCTGCTCGGCATCGTGCCGGCGGTGCTGTTCTTCCTCATCTTCCAGCGCACCCTGACCCGGGGCGTGCTGGCCGGCGCGGTCAAGTAGGACCTGACCCCGAGAGAGGTTCGATGAAATTCAGCAACGGCTACTGGCGGATGCGCGACGGCGTACGGCCGCTCTATCCCGCGCAGGTGCACGACGTCGAGGTCGAGCCGGCGGCACTGACCGTGTACGCCCCGACCCGGCGGATCACCGGTCGCGGCGACACCCTCAACCAGCCGCTGCTCACCGTACGCTGCACTTCCCCCGCCCCCGACGTGATCTCCGTCCAGGTGGGGCACTTTCTCGGCCGGCGGCGCCGGCATCCGGACTTCGCCCTGACCACCGAGCCGGGCACCGAGGTCCAGGTGACCGACGACGCCGAGTACGCCAGCATCACCTCGGGCGGGCTGACCGCCCGGTTCACCCGGGGCGACAGCTGGCAGCTGGAGTTCGTGGCCGCCGACCGGGTGCTCACCGGCAGCGGCTACAAGAGCATGGCCGCGCTGGACACCGACGACGGGTCGTACGTGCGGGAACAGCTCAGCCTCGGCGTCGGCGAGACGGTGTACGGGCTCGGTGAGCGGTTCGGTCCGCTGGTCCGCAACGGCCAGGTGGTCGACATCTGGCAGGAGGACGGCGGCACCAGCAGCGAGCAGGCGTACAAGAACGTCCCGTTCTATCTCACCACCGGCGGGTACGGGGTGTTCGTCAACCACCCCGGGCTGGTCTCGTTCGAGGTCGGCTCCGAGGTGGTCTCCCGGGTGTCGTTCAGCGTCGCCGGGCAGAGCCTGGAGTACCTGGTCATCTACGGTCCGACGCCGCGCGAGATCCTGCGCAAGTACACCGCCCTGACCGGCCGCCCGGCCCTGCCGCCGGCCTGGTCGTTCGGGCTGTGGTTGAGCACCTCGTTCACCACCTCCTACGACGAGCAGACGGTGAGTTCGTTCATCGACACCATGGCGGAGCTGGAGCTGCCGCTGTCGGTGTTCCACTTCGACTGTTTCTGGATGCGCGAGTTCCACTGGTCGAACTTCGAATGGGATCCGCGGGTCTTCCCCGAGCCCGAGCTGATGTTGGAGCGGCTACGCAAGCGGGACCTGAAGGTCTGCGTGTGGATCAACCCGTACATCGCGCAGCGGTCGGCGCTGTTCGCCGAGGGGGCGGCGCGGGGCTACCTGGTCCGCACCGCCGACGGCGACGTCTGGCAGTGCGACCTCTGGCAGGCCGGGATGGGTCTGGTCGACTTCACCAACCCGGACGCCCGGCGCTGGTACGCCGACAAGTTGCGGGCGTTGCTGGACATGGGCGTCGACGCGTTCAAGACCGACTTCGGTGAGCGGATTCCGACCGACGTGGTCTGGCACGACGGCGCCGACCCCGAACGGATGCACAACTACTACACGCACCTGTACAACCGGACGGTGTTCGACCTGCTCCGGGAGCACCGCGGCGAGGGCGATGCGGTGCTGTTCGCCCGGTCGGCGACCGCCGGCGGGCAGCAGTTCCCAGTGCACTGGGGCGGTGACTGCGAGTCCACCTTCGAGTCGATGGCGGAGAGCCTGCGCGGCGGGCTGTCGCTGGCGATGTCCGGGTTCGGTTTCTGGAGCCACGACATCGGCGGTTTCGAGGGCCGGCCGGCACCGGAGGTGTTCAAACGCTGGATCCCGTTCGGGCTGCTCTCCTCGCACAGCCGGTTGCACGGCAGCCAGACCTACCGGGTGCCGTGGACATTCGACGAAGAGGCGGTCGACGTGCTGCGGATCTTCACCCGGCTCAAGGCGCGGCTGATGCCGTACCTGTTCGGTCAGGCGGTACTGGCCCACCGGGATGGGATCCCGGTGATGCGTCCACTGGTCGCCGACTTCCCGGACGACCCGGCGGTGACCCACCTGGAGCGGCAGTACCTGCTCGGGGACAGCCTGCTGGTGGCGCCGGTGTTCCGGGCCGACGGGCAGGTCGACTTCTACCTGCCGGCCGGCACCTGGACCCACCTGCAGACCGGGGAGGAGGTCACCGGCCCGGGCTGGGTACGCCGGACGGTCGGGTTCGACCAGGTGCCGGTGCTGGTGCGCCCCGGCACGGTGCTGCCGCTCGGGGCGAACTCGGACCGACCGGACTACCCGTACGCCGACGGGGTGACCCTGGCGGTGTACCAGCTCGCCGACGGGCAGCGGGTGCAGGTGTCGGTGCCGGCGCTGGACGGGTCCGAGGCCGCCCGGTTCGTGGTGACCCGGGACGGCACGGCGGTCACCGCGGACCGGGTCGCCGGGCCGGCCCTGCCGTGGCGGGTGCAGCTGGTCGGCCACGGCGAGGTCCGAGAGGTGGCGGCCGACATCAGCCGGTGGCAGGGGGAGCTGACGGACCGGTAGCCGGGTTGGCCGCCAGGTCGGTTGCCGCCCCGGCGGTGAGGGCGGCGGCGACTGAGGCAGCCAGCCGGGCGACGTAGCCGCGCGGCAGCGGGGTACGGGCCACCGCGAGCCGCCAGTAGAGCGGGCCGACCATCAGGTCGACGACGAAGTCGGGATCGGTGTCGGCGGGCAGTTCGCCCCGCCGCACCGCCCGGTTCGTCACCAGGGTGCCGATCCCCCGCTGGTTGTCGCGCAGGGCTGCCTGCAGGGTCTGCGCGATCGCCGGGTTGCGGGCCGCCTCGGCGAGCAGGTCCGGCACGATCTGCCCGGCCAACGGATGACGCAACGCCCGGGCCGCGATGGTCAGCACCAGCTCGAGGTCACCGCGCAAGGTGCCGGTGTCCGGCACGGCGGTCACCCCGAGGGCGACCTCGGAGACGATCCCGATGACCATCTCCAGTTTCGAACCCCACCGCCGGTAGACGGCGGTCTTGCCGACCCCGGCGCGGCGGGCGACCGCTTCGATGGACATCCTGCCGTAGCCGACCGCGGCCAGTTCCTGCAACGCGGCAGCCCGGATCGCCTGCGTCACGTCCTCCCGCAGCACCGCCGCGCCGGCCGGTGGTCGCTTTCCGTCGCCCTGCATTCGAGCCAGTGTAACCGCACGACGGTACGGTTGCGTATCGTCGTCGCCTCCCCTACCGTTTCCGTCAGGACGCGACGGTATCGTTCCGTGCCATCGGACATGAAGGTGAGCAGCCGGGCATGAACCGGCCTCACCGGTCCGGCACCACCCGTGCCAGCGGGTCGCGCGGCACCGTCGTCGCGACGTCCGGGACGAGAGGTACCCGTCGGAGAGGGGCGCGGGTGTGCACGAGCGGCAGCGTTGGCTGATGGAAGGACAGATCGGATGCGGCAGCCAACCAGTGGCACGACCGTGACGCTGGAACCGGACAGCGGGCCCACCCTCGCCGAGCTGGCCCGACAACACGGCCTGGCGGTGAGCGGTGCCCGCCCGTCGCTGGGTGCCTACGTCAAGCAGTTGTGGTCCCGGCGGCACTTCATCTGGGCGTACTCCAACGCCCGGCTGATCGCCATGTACACCAACGCCCGGCTGGGCCAGATCTGGCAGGTGATCACCCCGCTGGCCAACGCCGGGGTCTACTTCCTGGTCTTCGGGCTGCTGCTGGGCACCGACCGCGGCATCGACAACTACATCGCGTACCTCTGCACCGGGATCTTCATCTTCACCTTCACCCAGCAGGCGGTGACCACCTCGGCCCGGTCGATCGGCGACAACATGAACCTGATCCGGGCGGTGCACTTTCCCCGGGCCAGCCTGCCGCTGACCTCGGTGCTGGTGCAGTTGCAGCAACTCGCCCCGTCGATGACCGTGCTGGCGGTCATCATGCTGGCCACCGGTGAGGGGATCGACCTCAGCTGGCTGCTGCTGATCCCGGCGCTGCTGCTGCAGACGCTGTTCAGCGGTGGGCTGGCCATGATGGTGGCCCGCTGGGCGGCGCGCACCAGTGACCTTTCCCAGCTGCTGCCGTTCGTGATGCGGACCTGGCTGTACTCATCCGGCGTGTTCTACAGCATCGACCGGTTCACCGGCGACCTGCCCGGCTGGGTGGTCACCGTGCTGCAGTTCAACCCGATGGCGGTCTACATCGACCTGGTCCGCTACGCGTTGATGGACTCGATGGGCAGTCCGCCCGGGTACCTGTGGCCAGCGGCCGGCGGTTGGGCCCTGCTGATGGGTGTGGCGGGTTTCATCTACTTCTGGCGTGCGGAGGAGGAGTACGGCCGTGGCTGACCTGCTGGACGCACCGGCTTCCGGGACCGACACCCGGGTGCCCACCGTGATCGTCGACAACCTGCACGTCGTCTACCGGATCAACACCGGCGGCGGCGGGCGCAACAGCCCGGTCGCGGCGCTGCGGCGGATCGCGACCCGCAAACGCGCCCCGACGGTACGCGAGGTGCACGCCATTCGCGGCGTCAGCTTCGTGGCGCACCGTGGTGAGGCGATCGGGCTGATCGGCAGCAACGGCTCCGGCAAGTCGACCCTGCTGCGTGCGGTGGCCGGCCTGCTGCCACCGCGCCGGGGCAAGGTCTACACCCAGGGCCAGCCGTCCCTGCTCGGGGTGAACGCCGCCCTGATGAACGACCTGACCGGCGAGCGCAACGTGGTGCTCGGCTGCCTGGCGATGGGGATGAGCCCGGCGGAGGTGCGGGCGAAGTACGACGGGATCGTACAGTTCTCCGGCATCAATGAGCGGGACGATTTCGCGTCGCTGCCGATGCGGACCTACTCGTCGGGTATGGCGGCCCGGCTGCGCTTCTCGATCGCCGCGGCGAAGAGCCACGATGTGCTGATGATCGACGAGGCGCTGGCCACCGGCGACGCCGCGTTCCAGCGGCGCAGCGAGGAACGGGTCCGTGAGCTGCGGGCCGAGGCCGGGACCGTCTTCCTGGTCAGTCACAGCAACAAGTCGATCCTGGACACCTGTGAGCGCAGTATCTGGCTGGAGTCCGGCGTGATCCGCATGGACGGGCCAAGCACCGAGGTGGTCAAGGCCTACCAGGAGTACGCCAACCGCAGGTGACCCGCACGGGTGTCCGGGGGCGGCGTACCCGCCGCCCCCGGACACCCGTGCGGGTGGTGGTTTCAGCGTCAGCCGAGACCGTTGCGGATCGCGGTGACCAGTTCACCGTTGCCGGTGTCGCCGGACAACTCCCAGAAGAACGCCCCGCCGAGCCCCTGCCCCTTGGCGTAGTTCATCTTGCCGCCGATGGTGGCCGGGGTGTCGTAGCTCCACCAGTTGTTGCCGCACTTGGCGTACGCGGTGCCGCCGACGGTGCCGGTCGCCGGGCAGGTGTTCTTGAGCACCTTGTAGTCCTCGATGCCCTGCTCGTAGGTGCCCGGCGCCGGACCGGTGGCGGTGCCACCCGGAGCGCTCTGGCTGACGCCGCTCCAGCCCCGACCGTAGAAGCCGATGCCGAGCAGCAGCTTGTTCGCCGGGATGCCCTTGCTCTTCAGCTTCTGGATCGCCGCGTCCGACCAGAAGCCCTGCTGTGGGATTCCCGGGTACGAGGTCAGTGGCGAGTGTGGGGCGGTCGGTCCCTGCGCGTTGAAGGCGCCGAAGTAGTCGTACGTCATCGGCATGATCCAGTTCAGGTCGCCGACGGCCCCGGCGTAGTCGGCCGCGTCGATCTTGCCGCCGTTGCTGCCGTCCGCGGTGATCGCCGCGGTCACCAGCGCGCTCGATCCGAACCGGTCACGTAGTGCCGAGATCAGGTTCCGGAACGCCGCAGGACCGCTGGAGTCGCAGGTCAGACCGCAGGCGTTGGGGTACTCCCAGTCGATGTCGATACCGTCGAACACGTCCGCCCAGCGTGGGTCCTCGACCAGGTTGTAGCAGGATTCGGCGAACGCGGCCGGGTTCTGCGCGGCCTGGGTGAAGCCGCCGGACCAGGTCCAGCCGCCGAACGACCAGATCACCTTCAGGTGCGGGTACATCGCCTTGAGCTTGCGCAGCTGGTTGAAGTTGCCGCGCAGCGGCTGGTCCCAGGTGTCGGCGACCCCGTCGACACTGTCTGCGGCGGTGTACGCCTTCTCGTAGTCGGCGTAGCTGTCCCCGATGGCGCAGCGCCCACCGGTGGTGTTGCCGAAGGCGTACATGATGTGGGTCATCTTCGACGCCGACCCGCTCGTGTGGATGTTGCGCACGTGGTAGTTGCGGGCGTAGACCCCCCACTGGGTGAAGTAGCCGACCACCTTCTGCCCGCCGGGCGGGGGTGGCGGAGTCGTCGGCGGTGGCGTGGTGGGCGGCGCGGTGGTGGGCGGCGCCGTCGTCGGGGGCGGCGCGGTGGTCGGTGCCGGGCCGCCGGTGCAGGAGACCCCGTTGATGGTGCAGTTCTGCGGTGCCCGGAAGGCGCCGGTGCCGATGTATCCCCAGCTGAACGAGGCTCCCGGCGCGAGGCCACCGGCCCAGCTCTTCTTCACCGCGGTGTACCGGTTGCCGCTGCGCGTCACATCGGCGTCCCAGAAGCTGCTGATGGTGGTGCCGGCCGGCAGGTCGAACTCGATCCGCCAGGTGCCGACGGTGGCGTCGGAGCCGTTGGCGACCGTCACCCGGACCTCGTGCCCGGTACCCCAGTCGGAGCTGGCGACGAAGCTGGCGGAGATGGTGCCGGCGCCGAACGCCGCGGTGACCGGCACCGCCGCCGCGGCCGTCACCACGGCCAGCGCCCCGGCCCAGACGGCGCGGCGCAGTGATCTTCTCATCAGGCGTCTCCCCATTTAGTTAGGAAACTTTCCATAAAGTGCCTGAGACGCTACTCACACATCGGCCGGTTCGTCAAGATGTCGATATCTCGATGGCTGCGGTACCCGACCAAGCGTCGTCCGGCACCACCGGGGACCGCGCGGACGAACCCGGGGCTCAGATCCGGCGTCGGCCGGAGAACCCACACTCCAGGCGGTGGTACCAGCGGATCTCGCCGTCGCCTTCCAGCCAGCACCACAGGACCGGACGGTCGTCCAGCTCGCCCGGGAAGTCGAGCAGCACCGGGGCGACGCCCTTGACCTGGATCTCCTGCTCATTCAGCTCGTCGAGAATCCCGTAGATCCGCGCTTCCAGCCCCTTCACCTCGGCCAGACCGCCGTGCGGGCTGTCCGATCCGGCCGCCAGGTCCGCCCGCAACTCAGCCAGGTCCGCGCGGAGCAGGACCAGCTCGTCGATCCGTGGACGGAGGGTTGCCATCAGGTGGCGGGCCTGGGCGAGGGTGAACACGTTCGCCAGTATGGTCCATCACCACCCGTCGTGGGTCGACCGGTCGCCGGAGAACTGCGGCCGACCGTCACGCGAGACCGCTGGACTGCGGCCGCTGACCCGGACGGCTGCCCCGGGCCGCCGCCGGTCGCCGTGCGCCGGCGGCGGCACTGGGCGCGTCGGCGGAACGCGCCCGGCAGCCGGCCGTAGGGGGGCAGCCAGGGCCGGCTGTCGACGTCGCCGCAGGGGAAGTCACGACACGACGCCGGTGCGGCGGTCGCCCAGCTCCGGCGGATTTCGTTCCCGTCGAGCCAGCTACAACCACCTATGTCGCAAACGGTAGCCACACCAACACGTTCGGCGGAAGAGGGTGAGCGTGAATGAATACCTCAGCCGTGCTGCGCGGCCAGCTCCCGGGCGCGGTCACGGGCCGCTTCCAGGGCAGCGAGCAGCGCCGCCCGGACCCCGTGGTTCTCCAGCTCGCGGATGGCCGAGATGGTGGTGCCGGCCGGCGAGGTGACGGCCTCGCGCAGCTTGACCGGATGCTCGCCGGAGTCCCGCAGCATCACCGCCGAACCGATCGCCGTCTGCACGATCAGGTCGTGCGCCACCTGGCGGGGCAGCCCGAGCAGAATTCCGGCGTCGATCATCGCCTCGACCAGCAGATAGAAGTAGGCCGGGCCGGAGCCGGACAACGCGGTGACCGCGTCCTGCTGGGTCTCCGGCACCCGGATCGTGACACCGAGCGGCTGGAACATCTCCTCGGCGAGGGCCAGATGATCGGCGGTGGCGTGCCGGCCGGCGGAGATGGCGGTCATCGCCTGGTCCACCAGCGCCGGGGTGTTGGTCATCACCCGGACCACCGGGGTGCCGTCCAGCAGACGGCGGGCGAAGAAGTCGGTCGGCAGTCCCGCGCAGAGCGAGACGACCAGCTTGTCCGCCGGCACCTTGGGGCCGATCTGGTCCAGCAGGGTGGCGGCGTCCTGCGGCTTGACCGCCACGGCAAGCACCTCTGCCTCGGCTACCGCGGTGTGGTTGTCCACCACCGACACGCCGTAGCGCACCGCGATGTCCTCGGCCCGCTCCCGCCGCCGAGTCGTCGCCAGCAGTTGATCGGCCGGCCAGCCGGCCCGCAACAGGCCGGAGAGGACCAGCTCGCCGATCTTGCCGGCGCCGATAACGGCCACCTTGTGCGCGCCGGGAGGCATCCGTACGTCATCCTCTCTCGAACCCAACCGAAGCTGAACCGGGACCGGCGACGAACCGGGACCGGCGACGGACCGGACCGTGACGGACCGGGCGGAGCGGCGCCCTGGCGGGAGCCGCCCATCCCGGCCCGGAACCGGTGGTCAGCTGCCGAAGAAGACCTCGGCCTCGGTGTAACGCTCCAGCGGTACGGTCTTGAGCTCCCGGGTCGCCTCGGCCAGCGGCACCCGGACGATGTCGGTACCCCGGATACCGACCATCTTGCCCCAGTCGCCGTCGTTGGCGGCGTCGATCGCGTGCAGGCCGAGCCGGGTGGCGAGCACCCGGTCGAAGGCGGTGGGGGTGCCGCCGCGCTGGATGTGCCCCAGCACCACGGTCCGGGCCTCCTTGCCCGTCTTGGCCTCCAGCTGCTCGGCGAGCCACTGGCCGATGCCGCCGAGCCGGACGTGGCCGAACGAGTCGAGCTCCTGGTTCTGCAGGACCATCTGGCCCTGCATCGGCTGGGCGCCCTCGGCGACCACCACGATCGGGGCGTACTGCTTCTGGAAGCGCTTCTCGACGTAGGTGGCGACCTGCTCCACGTCGAACTCGCGCTCCGGCAGCAGGATCACGTTCGCCCCGCCGGCGAGTCCGGCGTGCAGCGCGATCCAGCCGGCGTGCCGGCCCATCACCTCGACGACCAGGGTGCGGTGGTGGCTCTCGGCGGTGGTGTGCAGCCGGTCGATGGCCTCCATCGCGATGTTGACCGCGGTGTCGAAGCCGAAGGTGTAGTCGGTGGCGCCGAGGTCGTTGTCGATCGTCTTCGGCACGCCGACCACCTGTACGCCGAGTTCGTGCAGCCTGGTGGCGACGCCGAGGGTGTCCTCGCCGCCGATCGCGACCAGGGCGTCCACGCCCTGGGACGCCAGGTTCTCCTTGATCCGCTCGACCCCGCCGTCGATCTTGAACGGGTTGGTCCGGGACGAACCCAGGATGGTGCCGCCCCGGGGCAGGATGCCCCGCACCTCGTCGATACCGAGAGGCCGGCTCAGCCCCTCCAACGGTCCGCGCCAGCCGTCGCGGAATCCGATGAACTCGTGACCGTAGCTGGCGACGCCCTTGCGCACCACCGCCCTGATCACTGCGTTCAGGCCGGGGCAGTCGCCGCCGCCGGTGAGCACGCCGATACGCATGATCCGCTCATCCTCCAGGAAACTGTGCGGTAGACCCACTCGAGCCCCAGGAACGAAGTCCGGTCAGACCGTCGGCATCGTTGCCGGCCCGGGGCGGGCCGTCAGTGCGCACTTTATCGGCCCGGCCGGCGACCGGGCGAGCAGACCCCGAGGATCACCGGACCGTCGGTGGCCCGGTCACCGCCGGTACGCCCGGCTGATCACCTGCCAGCGGGCAAGATTGTGGCGTGCGTCGACCAGCGCGTCGTGCCGGTCGGCGGCCGACGCCGGCAGATCCGGCCGACCGGCGTCGTCCCACCGCTGCCGCAGGTCCTTGGTGAACCGGGGGATCTCCCGGGGCAGCGCCGGCATGGCCCCCCACAGCTGGGCCAGCGCCACATGGTCGTACGCGGCGTACCAGGCCCACAGCTCCAGCTCGGTGGCCGAACCGTCGCGCAGCGGCGCGACCAGGAAGGCGTACAGGTCGTCGCGGATCCGTGACCGGGACCGCCAGGCCGGATCGGCCGGTGACGGCAGCTTGTCGAGCACGTGGCGACGCACCCACGGCACCGCCCGGGCACCGTCGAACTCGGTGGAGACCGCGTAGAACTCCCGGCCGTGCTCGTCGACGACACCGATCGAAACCAGGTCGACGAGGCGCCCGTCCTCGATGAACTCGCAGTCGTAGAAGTAGCGGTAGATCATTACCGCCATCCTCGCCGATACCGGAAATAGACCCCCATCGGGGTACCGGCCGGAGCGTCGCCGTCGACCGGCTCGCTCCGACCGGTACCGCTTCCCCACGGCCGGATCCGCCGGGCCCCCGTGTCGGCCCCCACCCGCCGGTGGATCTGGCCGCTAGCCTGCCGGTTTGTCGGGCACAGGACTGTCACAGAAATGATTGTGGGGGTGTACACCACGCGACACGGCAGCCATGATCTGATGTTGACACCGTTCTCCGAACGGTATCTATTTCATGTTCGCCTGGGTCGGGTGATGCACCCCGGACGGGCACGATGGTGCCCCCGGTGGGATGGTGCCCTTGGTGGGGAGGGGTTGGACCGTGGAGATGCGCCTGCCGGAGCCGGGTGACGCGCTCACCGGCGTGGACATGTTCGCCGGGCTCGAACCCGAGGTCCGGCAACGGGTCATCGCTGCCGCCGTGCCCCGCACCTACCGCAGGGGTCAGTTGCTCTTCGTCGAGAACGACCCGGGCGAGTCGCTCATCGTACTCAAAAGGGGCGCCGTCGCGGTCTTCCGCACCGCGCCGACCGGTGAACGGGCGGTGCTGTCCGTCGTCCGCCCGCCCGACGTGCTCGGCGAGGTGTCGCTGCTGGACGCGTCGACCCGATCGGCGTCCGCGGAGGCCATCGAGGACTGCACCGCGCTGGCGTTGTCCCGCGGCGCGTTCATGGATCTGGTGCACTCCAACCCGCGCATCCTCGACGCGGTGATGCGCTCGCTCGGTGCGCTGATCCGCCGGCTCACCGAGCAGAACGCCGATCACGTCTTCCTCGATCTGCCCGGTCGGGTGGCCAAGACGCTGGTCCGGCTGGCCGGGGAGAGCCAGGCCCCGATGATCACCATCGAGCTGAACCAGAGCCAGCTGGCGGAGATGGCCGGTGGCTCCCGGCAGAGCGTCAACCAGGCGATCGGATCGTTCAGCAACCGGGGCTGGCTGCGGACCGAGGGTCGACGGATCGTGGTGACCGACGTGGCCGCGCTGCGCCGCCGGGCCGGGATGGCCGACCGCTGAGGACGACCCCGGCGGTACGCGCGTGGCGCGCGTACCGCCGGGTCTGACGTCTGCCGCCGTCAGGGCTGGGTGCTGGTCGGGCCGATCCAGTTGGTGCCGACCTTCTCCCCGGTCGGGCCGATCCACTCCTCGGCCACGACCCCCTCCTCCTGCAACTTCGCCAGCGTGCCGGCGTCGAGATCGATCATCTCCCCCGCGCCGTGGCTGACCCCGGACGGGTCCGTCCAGTCCTTCTCCAACTTGACGTACACCATGTCAGGACTCCCCTGCTCGGTCTGATCTGGCCAGATGAATGTATCCCGGTACCACCGGTAGATGGACTGTCCATTAGCCAACAGCCCGGTTATGGACAGTTGACCGCACCGGCGATACTCGGCCTGACGCACCCGTCGTGACCTGCGAGTCCGGCCACCCCGGCAGGTCGGGTCCGGCACCGCCACGCCCGGCCGGGCATAGCCGCTGGCCAGGGCAGGTGGCCAGATGCGACAGTAGGCTCCCGACTCGACGTTCCCGCGAGGAGGCTGGCATCGCTGCCCCGTGCGAAAAGTGTGGCCGGACCGCAGCCGACGACGACCGCTACTGCGGCGGCTGCGGTACGGCGCTCATCCCTGTCTGCGCGCACTGCGACCGCCCGCTGGCGGCCGACGCGAGCTTCTGCACCTCCTGCGGGCAGCCGCAGGGCGGCCGACGGCCGACCGAGCCGAGTCAGGAGGACAGACGTCGGGTCAGCGTCCTGTTCATCGACCTGATCAACTTCACGCCGTACGTGGAACGGGTCGATCCCGAGCAGGTCCGGCGGATGCAGACAAACTTCTTCTCCATCGCACGCCGGGTCGTCGGCCAGTACGGCGGGGTGGTGGAGAAGTACATCGGCGACGCGGTGATGGCGCTGTTCGGTGCGCCGGTGGCCACCGAGAGCGACGCCCTGCGCTGCGTCCGGGCCGGGCTCGACCTGCGCCGCGCCCTGACCGAGTTCACCGCGACGGCCGGCGAAGGACTCCGGTTCCGCATCGGTGTGGCCACCGGCGAGGCACTGGTCGACACCGGCGCGGCCCGCGACGGCGGCCAGGCGTTCCTGGCCGGCGACGTGGTCAACACCGCGTCCCGGATGCAGTCGGTGGCACCGGCCGACGGATTGCTGGTGTGCGGCGTCACGCACGGGCTGACCAAGGAGGCGATCCGCTACGACCCGCAGCCGGCGGTGACGCTGCGCGGACGGTCGTCGCCGACCGAGGTGTGGCTGGCGCTGGCCCCGTTGCGTCCGGTGCCGGCCGACCGGCAGACCGACGCGACCCCGCTGATCGACCGCGAACACGAGCTGGGGCTGCTGGTCAACGCGCTGTACCGGTCGATCCGCGACCAGCGGCCCCAGGTGCTCACCGTGCTCGGGCAGGCCGGCATCGGCAAGAGCCGGCTGGTCCGGGAGCTGCTGCGGCACACCGAACGGCTGGTCGACCAGCCGGTCACCTGGCGAATCGGACGGTGCCCGCCGTTCGGGGAGAACGTCACGTTCGCCGCGCTCGCCGACATCGTCAAGGCCGAGGCCGGCATCCTCGACACCGACCTGGCCACCGTCGCCGAGCAGAAGTTGGCCGCCGGGGTCCAGACCCTGGTCGGGCCGGAGGCGGACCGGCTGGTCGACGCGCTGCGCCCACTGGTCGGGCTGCCGCACCGCAACCTGCCGGCCGAGGAGACCGAGTCGGCGTGGCGGCGGTTCCTGCTCGCCCTGGCCGCCCGGCAGCCGACCGTGCTGGTCTTCGAGGACCTGCACTGGGCCGACGACGCGATGCTGCGCTTCGTCGAGCTGCTCGGCGCCTCCGCCCGGCAGGTGCCGCTGCTGCTGCTGTGCACCGCCCGGCCCGAACTGATCAGCCGTGAACCGGCCTGGGCGGGCACCACCCCGGGCGCGCTGACCGTCACCCTGCCGCCGCTGCGCGACACCGGGGTGGCCGCGCTGTACGCGCACATGTTCGGCGCCGCGCCGTTCTCGGCCGATCTGCTCGGCCCGTTGATCGAGGTGGCCGACGGCAACCCGCTCTACGCCCACGAGTACGTGCGGATGCTGATGGAGCAGGGGGCGTTGCGGCGCAGCGGCCGTGGTTGGGCGTTGACCCGCAGCGGCCGGCTGCCGATCCCGGACAGTGTGCACGGGGTGATCGCCAACCGGATGGACCTGCTGGACGCCACCGACCGGGCGGTGCTGCTCGCCGCCGCCGTGGTCGGCGTGCAGTTCTGGCCCGGCGCGGTCGCCGCCGCCCTCGGCCAGCCGGTGGAGCTGGTCGACCGGGCGCTACGCCGGTTGGAGCAGCGCGACTTCGTCCACGAACAGCCGGATTCGGCGATGGCGCAGCAACCCGAGTTCCGGTTCCGCCACGTGCTGGTCCGCGACGTCTGCTACCAGCGGCTGCCCCGCAACGAACGGGTCGCCCGGCACGCCCGGACCGCCGACTGGCTGGACACCCTCGCCGGCGACCGGGACACCGACCTGGCCGAGGTGCTGGCCCACCACCGGTGGGCGGCGCACGAGATCGCGCACACGCTGGGTCTGGAGACCCACGGGTACGCCGGTGCCGCCCGCGACGCCCTGCACCGGGCGGCCCGGCGGGCGTACGCCCTGCACGCGCTGGACGTGGCGAGCGGGCACGTGGAACGCGCGCTGCGCCTGGTGACCGTCGCCGGCGGCGACGGGCTGGGTGAGCGGTTGCAGCTCGAACTGCTCGGTGCCGAGCTCGCGTTCCTGCGCGACGGCCCGGGCTTCCTCGCCGACGGCGGCACCGACCGGCTGAGGGCGCTCGCCGACCAGCTGGCCGACGTCGACGACCAGGGGTGCGCGGCCCGGGCCTGGACCCTGCTCGGGCGGGCCGCCTGGCTGCGGACCGACCGGGACGAGGCGCTGCGCTGCCTCGACCGGGCGGTGGAGCTGTTCGACGCGCTGCCCGACACCGATCAGAAGGCCGACGCGTACGCCGAGTTGGGTCGGCTGCACATGCTCAACCTGGAACGGGATCCGGCGGTCGCGGCGGCCGGCGCGGCGGCCGAGATCGCCGATCGGCTGGGGCTGACCGAGACGCTGGTCAACGCCCGGATCACCGTTGCCATGGCCCGGTACCAGTCCGGTGACCGGTCCGGGCTTGACGAGCTGCGGGCGGCCACCGCGATGTGTCGCGAGCACCAGTTGCTCGCGCTACCCCGGGCGCTGCAGAACCTGTCGTACGCGTTGTGCGAGGAGGGCGACTGGTCCGGCGCCCAGGAGCTGATGTCCGGTGCCGCGTCCGGCTCCGGGCTGAGCACCGGATACTCCGGCGAAGCCATGCGTGCCTACTTCGCCGGGGACTTCGCCGCCTTCCTCGCCGCGGCCGACGCCTTCGTCGCGACGCCCAGTGGCCGGTGGGACATCCAGGTACGGGGCCTACGGGCGTGTCTGCGGGTGCTGCGCGGCGATCCGGTGCCCATGGCCGACCAGAGCGGGGTCGACGACGTCGCCGACGCGGTCCGCGCGGCCCGGGACAGCGGCTTCCGCCGGCCGTACTGGAACAGTCTCGGGTTGGGCGCACTGTGCCGCGCGCTGCAGGGGCGGGGTGCGGAGGCCGCGACGCTGCTCGACGAGCTGGACCGGTCCTGGTCGAAGGTGCCCGCGTTGGCCAGCGGCGAGTGGATCGCGGCTGCCGCGTTCGCCGCCGCGGTCGCCGGGCGTGGCGCGGCGGTGCAGGTACGGGCGATGCTCGACCGGGTGCAGCATCGAACCCCGTGGGCCGAGGCCGCGCTGCGGACGGTGACGGCGGCGGTGGCGGCGGCCGACGGCGAAGACCGCCGGGCAGGTGAGCTTTATGCCGCCGCGGCGGCCGGTTTCGCCGACATCGACGCGACCACCGATCGGATGATCGCGTTGGGGTTGGCCGTCGCGGCGTGGCGGCGTGGCGGCGACCGCGACGCCGACGCGGCGGCGCTGGCCGAGGTGCGAAGCTTCGCGCTGCGTAACAAGGCGCCCGGGCTACTGCACCTCGGCGACCGGGGCACGGACGGCTACCGCTGGTCTCCGACCCTGGCGTCGTGACCACCGGCGGCGGAATCGACGGGCACGGCACCGCACAACGCACTCCCACAACCACCTACCGGCGTGTCACGATTCAAGGGCACGGCACGCCCCCGGCCGGGGGCCCGCCGGCGGACAGGGCGCGACGGCGGCCGGTGAGGAGTTGATTCGGTGTCTGCGGGTGGCGCGCGTCGGGGGCGGCGGGACAACGGCCTCGACGCATCCGAGTACGCCGTGGCCGGCGACGTCGACCCGCGGGTCGGCGAACACCTGCTCGACGTGCTCGCCGCCGGTGGGATCGCGGCCTACCTGCAGCCGTCGTCGGACGTCAATCCGGTCACCCGCACGACCACCGTACCGGCCCGGCCGGTGGACCGGCTCTTCGTCGACCGGGCGCACCTGGACACCGCCCGGGGCTACCTGGTGCAGTTGGCCGAGGACGGTCCGGTCGCACCGGGCAGCAGCCCCGGTACCCCGGCCACCGGGTCCGGGCAGATCACCTCGCCGGCGTCGGATCCGACTGTTCCGACCGGCGCGGGGCAGCAGGCCGGTCGGGACGCCGACGTCGACGCCGTCTGGGCCGGCATCATCGCCAACTACCACGCTCCGGCTCCGGCGGACCCCACCGCCGCACCCTGGCCGGCCGCCGAGAACCTGCCCCCGGTAGACAGCCTGCCGCCGGTCGAGGGCATGCCGCCGGTCGAGGGCCGGTCTACCGGGCCGGATCCGCGCGTCGGCGGTCCGCACCGGGACGGGGCCGGGGGCGACGGCGACAGCGGCGACAGCCGGGACAGCGACAGCCGGACCGGCGACGACGGTCGCGGCCGCGCCGAGCCGGAGTCCACGGCCACCGCCACGCCGGACCCGTTGCCGTGGGCGGTCGGCTACACCAACATCTCCGTCGGACGGCGGGACGACGAACCGTCCCTGCTGGACGGACTGGACACCTTCGGTACCCGGTTGCCGGACGAGCCGGAGGAGGGTTACACGCCTCCTCTGCCGCCCCCGTTGCCCCGGTTGTCGTCGGCTGCGGTCCTCGGGGTACTGGCGATCATCGCCGGCTTCATCCTCTTCGTCTTCCCGACGGTGCTTCCGGTGGATCGTGGACTGGCCATCCTGCTCGGTTTCGCTGGCGTGGTCGGTGGGTTTGTCACGCTGATCTGGCGGCTACGGCCGGATCACGACGAGGATGACGACCTGGACGACGGCGCGGTCGTCTGAAACTGACCAACGGATGGCGAAAATCCGGATTCATTGACGGCTGTGGTCACTCTGTAACACTCGCGTAACTTGGTCTCAGTAGGAATAATTCTCGTAGCCGATCCCCCACGAGTTCGTGATCACTCGCCATGCGCGGCAACCGCCGCAGCGAAACGAGGTCCCCTCATGCGTCAGAGTTCTCTCGTCGTGGTGGCGAACCGACTGCCGGTGGACGACAGCGTCGCGCGCGACGGCGCGTGCGAATGGCGTCGCAGCCCCGGTGGTCTGGTCAGCGCCCTGCACCCGATCCTGCAGCACACCCCGGCCACCTGGGTCGGCTGGGCCGGTGGCACCGGCCCGGCACCGAGCCTGCCGGACATCGACGGCGTACGGATGCACACCGTCGCGTTGTCCCATGAGGACATCAGAGACCACTACGAGGGGTTCGCCAACGCCACACTCTGGCCGCTGTACCACGACTCCGTCGAGCAGCCGGCGTACCACCGCAGGTGGTGGGAGGCGTACCAGCGGGTGAACCAGCGGTTCGCCGAGGCGGCAGCCGCCGCCGCCGAGCCGGGCGCACTGGTCTGGGTGCAGGACTACCACCTGCAACTGGTACCCGGAATGCTCCGGGCGCTGCGGCCCGACCTGCTGATCGGCTTCTTCCTGCACGTTCCGTTCCCGCCGCCGGAGCTGTTCATGCAGCTGCCCCGCCGGGCCGAGCTGATGCTCGGTATGCTCGGCGCCGACCTGGTGGGGTTCCAGCGCGCCCAGGCCGCGCACAACTTCGCCCAGCTGGCGACGAAGGTCCTCAAGGTGCCCGCCACCGACCGGCGGATCGCCATCGACGACCGGGTGGTACGCATCGGCGCCTTCCCGGTGTCGATCAACATGTCCGAGATGGAGTCCCTCGCCGCCCGGCCGGACGTGCTGGAACGGGCCCGTCAGCTGCGGTCCGACCTCGGTGACCCGCAGCACGTCATCCTCAGTGTGGACCGGATGGACTACACCAAGGGCATCGAGCAACGGCTCAAGGCGTACAGCGAACTGATCGCCGACGGGCACATCAAGGTCCGCGACACGGTGATGGTCCAGGTCGCGGTGCCCAGTCGGGAGCGGGTCGAGCAGTACCGCATCCTGCGCGACCGGGTGGAACGCGAGGTCGGGCGGATCAACGGCGAGTTCGGCCGGGTCGGCGAACCAGCGATCCACTACCTCAACCAGTCGTTCAGCCGGGCCGACCTGGCGGCGCTGTACCGGGTCGCCGACATCATGGCGGTCACCCCGCTGCGGGACGGGATGAACCTGGTCGCCAAGGAGTACGTGGCCGCAAGGGTCGACGACGACGGCGCGCTGCTGCTCAGCGAGTTCGCCGGTGCCGCCGCCGAGTTCCAGCAGGCGTATCTGGTCAACCCGCACGATCTCGATGGCCTCAAGTTGACGCTGATGCACGCGCTGGAGGCGTCGCCCACCGACGTGGCGGACCGGATGCGCTCGATGCGCGGGCATCTGCGCACCCACGACATCCGGGCCTGGGTGCACGGCTACCTCACCGCGCTGGACCGCACCGGTTCCCTGGCCGCCCGGCTCACCGCCTGATCCCACCGGCTGATCGTCAGCGGTCAGCCGGCGCCCTTGTCCAGCCAGTCGAGGATCGCGTCGACCGGCTCCGTCCAGCGGGCGTCGAGCATCAGATCGTGGCCCATCCCCGGGAACAGCAACGGTGCGCCACCGTACCGCCGGGCCGCGCGGTCCAACGCCGCAGCCGGCACCACCCGGTCGTCCGGGCTGCCGAGGACCAGCACCGGTGGATCGCCGACCGGCGGCTCGACCCGCTGGCGGGCCAGCAACTGCCACTGGGCCCGAGCCGACGCTCGCCCCAGACGATCTACGTAGGACAGCGCGGCGGCCTCCGGAAGCTCCCGGCTGAACAGTTGACCGGCGCGCAGCCGCAACGCCCCGCCGAAGACGGCCGGCAGGGTACCGAACGGATTACGCCGCAACGCCGCGCCGAGCAGTGGCCAGCCGCCGAGCACGGGGGCGGCCAGCACCGCGGCCCGCGCCGGATAGCGGGCCAAGGCGTGACCGACCACCAACGCCCCGGCGCCGTGCCCGATCAGCACCGCCTGCCGGGGCAGGCCGGCCGCGGCCTGCACCACGTCGTGCACATACGCCCGCAGGTCGGCCCGCGGTGCCACCGCGCTGTCACCGTGCCCGCGCAGACTGACCGCGTACGCCGGGAACCCGCGCTCGGCGGCCCGCTCCAGCCAATGCTCGGCGAACACCCACGCGCCGTGCCCGAACCCGGGCACGAACAGCAGCGGCGGCCGGCCCTCGTCGCGCGACACGTCGGCGTGCAGCACCTCGCGACGCACCGCCGGTACCGGTCTGGCCCATTCCCGGGTACGGACGATGCGGGGGGCCGCAAGGATACGACTCATCGGGCCGCCACCTCCAGACTGTCCAGGGTCTCCTGCAGCGCGCGCAGGTAGGTGACGTGGCTGACCTCGAACCAGCGCCGGGCCGGGTCGGTCACCTTGGCGTCGTGCCAGGGCCGTCCCGCGCCGGCCTCGATCCGGGCGGCGAGGGCCGCGGTGGCCGCCGGGTCCGCCGACCGGGCGCGCAGCCACCGGGCGACCAGCACGCTCTGCCAGTGGACCAGCGGGAAGACCCCGAACTCCGCCTGCACCAGCCCGACCACCGACAGCGTCGGGTGGCCCGGGGCGAAGGCGTGCAGGTGCAGGCGGGGCCGACCGTCCGCGTCGACGCCGAGCACCCGCGGGTCGAGGAAGTCGAACTGGGGCTGGTAACCGGTGGCGAGGACGACGAGGTCGGGATCCACTTCGGTGCCATCGGCGAGCTCCACGGTGTGCCGGCGGAACCTGGCCACGTCGGGCACCGGGCGGACCGTACCGTGCCCGATGTGCAGGACGAGTTGGCTGTTGACCACCGGATGCGCGTCGAACACCCGGTGCTCCGGAGCCGGTAGCCCGAACCGGGTCTGGTCCCCGACGACCAACCGGAGCAGCCGGTGGAGAACTCCCTGGCGCAGCCAACGCGGCAGACGCCGGGCGAGCAGGCCCGCGTTGACCTGGTCACTCGGCCGGCCGAACAGGTACTTCGGGGTGTACCAGTAGCCCCTGCGGGTGGAGTGCCAGCAGCGGGCCGCCTGTTGCCCGGCCTCGACCGCGATGTCGCAGCCGGTGTTGCCGCCACCCACCACCAGTACCCGCCGGCCGCGCAGCTGGGTCGCGTCGTGGTAGGCCGACGCGTGGATCACCTGCCCGGTGAAATCGGACAGTCCATCGTAGTTGGGCAGCCGGGGTGCCCAGTTGTGTCCGTTGGCGACGATCACGGCGGCGTAGCGTTGGGTGCGTTGGGCACCGTTGCCGCCGGCGCTGCGGGTCGTCACGTCCCACCGGTCCCCCGGCGCCGGTTCGACCCGTACCACCTCGGTGCCGAACCAGATGTGCCGGCGCAGATCGAAATGGTCGGCGTAGCGTTCCAGATAGGCCAGCAGCTGGCTGTGGTGCGGGTAGTCGGGCCAACTGTCCGGCAGTGGGAAGTCGGGGTACTGGCTGAACGGCTTCGACGAGATCAGATGGGTGCTGGCGTAGACCGGGCTGCGGTCGTGGCGCCAGTTCCAGGCACCGCCGACACCCGTCTCCCGCTCGTAACAGTCGACCCCGAACCCCTGTTCGCGCAGGTTCTTGACCGCGCACAAACCGCTCGCCCCGGCACCGATGACGCAGACGTTCTCACCCTGTTCGGAGATCGGGCGGTCGTCCCGCCACCGGTCGGCACCGGCGGTGGGGCTGTCGTAGTCAGCGGAAGTAGACACCGGCAATCTCCTTCGTACGGCTGCGAAATCGTGCCGGCTAGCCGCCCCGCTTGTCCAGTCCCGGTGCCGGATCGGTGAGCACCAGATCGGCAACGACCGGCAGATGGTCGCTCGCCCGCCGCGCCGCCGGGGTGTCCACCACCCGGCAGCCGGCCACCTCGATCCGCGGATCGACGAAGATCGCGTCGATCCGTCGGCGCGGGTCGCGGCCCGGGAACGTGCCGGCCAGGCCGGCCCCGGCGGCGGCAGCGGCGTCGGTGAACCCGGCGGCGGCCAACTGCCACGCCTCGCCGGTGTCGCCCGGCCCCGGGGTGTCGGTGCCGGGCGCAAGCCGGGTGTCGGTGCCGGGCGACGGCGGATCGTCGGAGTTCGCCGGCTGGTCGTTGACATCCAGGCCGAGGATCACCGGCCCGTCGACGTCGGCGCAGGCCTGGCGCAGCAGCCGGGCCTGTGCCGGCCGCTCCGTCGGATCAGTGGCCAGATGCGATCCGACCACCACGAAGCGGGCCGGGCCGACCGCGCAGCGGGCGAACACCGCGCCGCGCAGGTGCCGGCCGGGCGTCAGCGGGAACCGGACCGACCAGGTGCCCGTCACCCGTACCCGCAGGGTGGTCAGCACCAGGTTGCCCAACGGCGGTGGTCCACCGGCTCCGACGACCATGTCGAACGCGTTCGCCAACGCGGCGGACCTGGCACGCCACCGCCACCGGCGCGGTGCCTCCTGCAGAATCGCCACGTCCGGTGCGATCTGGCGGACCACCTCGGCCAGCGCGGCCCGGTCGTCACGCTGGCCGTGGATGTTGTACGTGAGCACCCGCAGCCGCACACCGGGCCGCTGCGGCGCGGTCGTCTGGTCAGCCGTCACGGTCTCCTTCTCCTCCTCGGCCCGATGTGAAAGGGGGCTCAGATCCGCCGGGCGAGGTCGGCCGCACCGACCACACCGGCGGCGTTACCCAGTTCGGCCGGCCGCACCTCGGCCACCGGGATGCGGACCCGTTGGGCCAACGCGTCGGTGTACGCCCGTTGAGCGGGGCCGAGCAGCAACTCACCCGCGTCGACCACGCCGCCGCCGATCACCATCACCTCGGGGTCGAGAATCTGCGCCAGGTCGGCCAGGCCGATGCCGAGCCAACGTCCGATCTGCGCGAACGCCTCGCAGGAGACCGGGTCACCGGAGCGGGCCGCGGTGGTGACCATCGGCCCGGTGACCGCCTCGGCGTCGCCGCCGGCCAGGGCGAGCAGTTTGGTCGCCCGGTCCGGTTCCTGCCGGGCGCCGGCGCGGGCGAACCGGACCAGGGCGTTGCCGCTGGCGTACTGCTCGATGCAGCCCTGCCGGCCGCAGCCGCACTGGTGTCCGTCCGGAACCGCCAGCATGTGGCCGAGTTCCGCGGCGATGCCGTGCGCACCGCGGACGAGTTCGCCGCCGTACACGATGCCGCCGCCGATGCCGGTGCCCACGGTGAACATCACCATCGAGTCGGCGGCGTCCCGGCCGGCGCCGTGCCGGAACTCTGCCCAGGCCGCGACGTTGGCGTCGTTCTCGACGATCACCGGCAGGTCGATCGCCGCGCTCACGTAGTCCCGCAGCGGTTCGTCGCGCCAGGCGAGGTTCGGGGCGAACAGCACAGTTGAGCGACCTGCGTCGATCCACCCGGCGGCCCCGATACCGACCGCGTCGACCGGGTGGTTCGCCGCCAGCTCGAGCACCACCTCGACGATCACGTCCCGGGTCTTGGCCACGTCGTCGGCCGGCGTCTCGTGCCGGGTCCGGGCCAGGACCTTCCCGTCCGGATCGACGACCCCGCCGGCGACCTTGGTGCCACCGATGTCGACTCCGATGGTCAGCGTCACCGCTGCCGCTCCCCTCTGCTGTGCTCTTCGCGCGCCGGCGTCCGCACCGGGTCCGGTCCGGCGGCTGTCCACCGCCGGGCAGTCGTCCGGCCGAACGGTGCCGGATCAGGCCGGATCAGGTCCCGGCCGGCCGTGGTCCGGCCGGGTGGCGCCCGACCGGTCCGGCTCCGCCCCGGCGGCATCCGCACCGGGTGTCACCGGGGCGGTCACCGCCGGACCGCCGGGGCGGCCCTGGGCTGGTGGTGTGCCTGTCCCGGCGACATCGACGGGGGCGTTCGTCGCGGCCGACCAGACGTCCCGATCACCCGCTGAGTCCGAATCATCCATGGTCCAGGTGGCCTGGCGCCAGGCCTCGTCGTCCGAGGTCATCCGGCCGCTCGGCGGATCGTGCCGGTCCGGCGGCGGGCCGGCGGGGTCCGCAGCCGGCGAACCGGCCGAAGGCTCCGGCGGCGTGGGATCGGCCGGACGCTCCGGCGGCGTGGGGTCGGCCGGACGCTCCGGGGCCAGGGCACGCAGCAGGCTGGCGACTCCGGCGGCGAAGTCCCCGGCACCGGCGGCCAGCCGGTCGGCCAGCTCCGGGCTGGGGTCACGCAGTGCCGTGATGGCCCGGCAGACCGGGCAGACGCAGCAGGCCGGGTCGCCGGTGGCGACCGGACCGGTGCCGCCCAGCAGATCACGCAGCAGGCCGAGGCCGCCGGCAGCGCCGGCGCCGAGCCGCTGGCCGCGCGCCGCCAGCTGCGCCATCGCCAACGCGGTCGCCACCAACCGTTCCGCCTCCGCCCGCGCCGAGCGAGGATCCGTTCCCACCGTCGGCCCGCCCCCTAGTCTGTCTCCGTCGCACCGAGCTGTTCCACTCGGTTCTTGAGCTGTGTCAGGGCAGCATCCATGATCATTTTTTCGGCCTTGCGGCGGAACATCCCGAGCATCCCGACGGAGAGCTCCACCTCCAGCGTGTAGGTCACCGTGGTGGTTCCGTCCCCGTTGTCCTCGATGTCGTACGCACCGTCCTGCCGGCGCTGCATCCGGGACGGCTCAGCCAGCCGCCACTCGATCCGGGACAGATCCTCGGAGTACTCGTAGATCAACGTGTACTCGTCGGCGAGCACTCCGGCGTCCAGCACGAAGCGGACCTCACGGGCGTATCCGTCCTCGTACTCCTGGCGCACCTCGACCCGGTCCAGCGCCTCGGTCCACTCGGGGTAGCGCACGAAGTCGCAGATCACCGCCGTCACCCGGGACGCGGGTGCGGCGACGACAATCGACTTGGTGGAGGACTCCGCCATGTGGGGCAGGCTACCCGGTGCCGGGCCAAGATCAAGCCAGTGGCCGACAACCGTCCGGCCGCCACCGGCAGCGGGCTGACCGCGCAGGTCATCGGTCGCCCGGTAGGTTGCGGGTAGCCGGACGTGCACCGCCGGTCCGGTCCGCCTCAGCCCGCGAGCGCAAGGAGTGCAGGTGCGCGAGTTCTCCGTACCACCGGTCGTCACGGTCGGTGATGCCGCCACCCTGACCGATCCGGTCTGGGACAACGCCGAGACCGCACCGGACGCGGTGCAGTTCACCCGACCCGGACCGGGCGGGCAGCAGGAGGTGACCTGCCGGGAGTTCCGCGACGAGGTGGTGGCGGTCGCCTGCGGCCTGATCGGCGCGGGAATCAACGCTGGCGACCGGGTCGGTCTGATGAGCCGGACGCGGTACGAGTGGACGCTGCTCGACTACGCGATCTGGTCGATCGGCGCGGTGACCGTGCCGGTGTACGAGACGTCCAGCGCCGAGCAGGTCGCCTGGATCCTGGCCGACTCCGGGGCGGTCGCCTGCGTGCTGGAGACCAACGGGCACGCGATCACCCTGGCCTCGGTCCGCGACCGGCTGCCTGCGCTACGCGAGGTGTGGCAGTTGGAAACCGGTGGTCTCGACGAGATCCTCGCCCGCGGCGGAACCGTCGACGCCGCCCAGGTTCAGCTCCGCCGCCAGCAGCTGACCTCCACCGACATCGCCACGATCATCTACACCAGTGGGACCACCGGACGGCCGAAGGGCTGCGTGCTCAGCCACCGGAACATGTACGCCGACATCGCCAACGCGGTGCCCGGGCTGCCGAACCTGTTCCACGAGGGTGCCGCCACCCTGCTGTTCCTGCCGCTGGCGCACTCGTTCGCCCGGCTGATCCAGATCGGCGCGGTGCACGCCCGGGCCACCATGACCCACGCGGCCGACCCGAAGAACCTGGTCGACGACCTGGCCAGCGTCCGCCCGACTTTCGTGTTGTCCGTACCCCGGGTGTTCGAGAAGGTCTACAACGCGGCCCGGCAGCGCGCGTACGACGGCGGCAAGGGCGCCATCTTCGACCGGGCCGACCAGGTCGCCGTCGCCTACAGCGAGGCGCTGGACACTCCCGGCGGGCCGGGACTCGGGCTGCGTGCCCGGCACGCGGTGTTCGACCGGCTGGTCTACCGGAAGCTGCGGGCCGCGCTCGGCGGTCGGTGCCGCACCGCGATCTCCGGTGGCGCCCCGCTGGGTGCCCGGTTGGCGCACTTCTTCCGCGGCGTCGGGGTGACCGTCTACGAGGGGTACGGGCTGACCGAGACCTCCCCGGCGGTGTCGGTCAACCTGCAGCACGCGATCCGGATCGGCACCGTCGGCCGGCCGCTGCCCGGCGTCAGCGTCCGGATCGCCGACGACGGCGAGGTGCTGATCAGCGGCGACCTGGTGTTCCAGGGGTACTGGAACAACCGGCAACAGACCGATGAGGTGCTCACCGACGACGGCTGGTTCCGCAGTGGCGACCTCGGCCGGCTCGACGACGACGGATTCCTGACCATCACCGGCCGCAAGAAGGAGCTGATCGTCACCGCCGGCGGCAAGAACGTCGCGCCCGCCGTACTGGAGGACCAGTTGCGCGCCCACCCACTGGTCAGCCAGTGCGTGGTGGTCGGCGACCGACGGCCGTTCATCGCCGCGCTGCTCACCGTCGACGAGGACGCCTGGCCGGGCTGGCTGGAACGCAACGGTCACCCGACCGGTCGCACCGTCGCCGAACTGCGCGACGATCCGACGTTGCTGGCCGAACTCCAGCAGGCCGTGGACGAGGCGAACCGCGCCGTCTCGGCCGCCGAATCGATCCGACGGTTCCGGGTGCTGGCCCGGGACTTCACCGAGGCGAGCGGCGAGTTGACCCCGTCGCTGAAGGTGAAACGGGCGGTGGTGCACGCCAACCACGAAGCCGAGATCGCCGAAATCTACGGGGGCTGACTACCATCCGTCACGTGTCCGCACCGACATCCGACGCGCCCCGTCCGCATCCACTCGCCGCGGTGGCGCGCCTGGTCATGCTCGCGCTGGTCGCGGTGCTGACCCTGGTCACCACCCGGGACCTCGGCGAACTTCGCTGGGTGGCACTGCTGGCGGTCGCCGGCGCTCCGGCGGTGCTCGTCCCCCGCCACCCGGTCATCGCCATGCTCGGCCGCCTCGCCGAGGTCGTCATCGTCGGCCTGGCCACGAGCGAGGTGGCCGCCGCCGCCAACCTGCGCGGCTCCATCGGTGCCGGGCTTGGCGCGTCGGCGATGCTGCCGTACCTGTCGGTGCCGTTGACGGTGGCGGTGCTGCAACGGCGGACCCGCGAGGCGACCGCGCTGCTCGGCGTCACCGCGCTCACCCTGGCCCTCAGCGGGTTGTTCACCACGATCGACGGCCGACCGCAGCTGGCCCAGGTCGGCTACGTCGCGGTCTGTACGCAGTGGCTGATCCTGGCCAGCCTCGGCATCCTGGCCGCCGGCACGCTGCAGCAGGTGATGCAGGCCCGTGGGGAGAGCAAGCCGGCCCCGTACGCGGAGGCCACCCGGCTGCTCACCCAGCTGCGCAGCGTCGCGCGGCAGCTGCCCGGGGCCACGCTCGACCCCGGCAGCATCTCGGAGCATCTGATCGAGGAGCTGCGGGCGGTGGCGCCGACCGGACGCACCGCGGTGCTCTCCGGCAGCGGTGGGGGGCGGCTGGTGGTGCTCGCCCAGGCCGGTCTGGACCGGGTCGACTGGGAGACGACCCTGGACGCCGATTCGGCCATCGCCGACGCCTGGGCCAGCCAGCTGCCGCAGACCGCGGCCCGCTCGCAGGCCCGGTCGCATCCCGGCGGTGACGTGTCGGCGCTGGTGGTGCCGCTGGTCGCCGGGGTGCGCACGGTCGGTCTGGTGATTCTGGAGACGGACAGCGCCAACGCCTATCCGCCGCCGGTGGTCGGCCGGATCACCGCGTTGACCCGCCCGGCTGCGCTGCGGTTGGAGGCCGCGCTGCTGTTCGACGAGGTCCGGTCGCTGGCCACCAACGAGGAACGGCAACGGCTGGCCCGGGAGATCCACGACGGGGTCGCCCAGGAGTTGGTGATGGTCGGCTACGGCATCGACAACGCCCTGGCCACCCTGCCGGCGGGCAGTGACGAGACCGCCGAGGACCTACGGACACTGCGCGGCGAGGTCACCCGGGTGATCACCGAGCTGCGGCTGAGCCTGTTCGAGCTGCGCAGTGAGGTGGACCGGCACGGCGGGCTGGCGGCGGCGATCGCCGAGTACGCCCGTACCGTCGGATCGTCCGGCCGGTTGCGGGTGCACCTGTCGCTGGACGAGTCCGGGGCCCGGCTGCCGGCGGCCACCGAGGCGGAACTGCTGCGCATCGCGCAGGAGGCGATTACCAATGCGCGCAAGCATGCCGGCGCCGCGAATCTGTGGGTCACGTGCGACATTGACCCGCCGTACGCGCAAATAGAAGTGTCGGATGACGGTCAGGGGATCGCCGACCAGCGTCCAGACGGGCGGTACGGTCTTGCGATCATGGCAGAGAGAGCGGAACGTATCCGGGGCCGGTTGGAGATCAGGCCACGACACCCGAGCGGAACGACCGTGGCAGTGGTGCTCGGAACCTCGCCCCGGCGCGATAGCGTGCGCGATAGCGTGACAGCACCAGAAGGGGAGTAGCCACAGCATGACCACCAGCCCCACACCGACCACCCGGACCAAGGTCCTGCTTGTCGATGATCACGACCTCATCCGGAAGGGCCTGCGGCACGCTTTCGAGCGCGACCGCCAGTTCGAGGTCGTCGGTGAGGCCGCAACGGCGGCCGAGGGTGTACGCCAGGCGGGCGCCCTGCAACCAGATGTTGTGATCATGGACCTGCGGCTGCCGGACGGCAGCGGCCTCGAAGCGACCCGGGCGCTGCGCAAGTCCAGCTCCACGATGGGCATCGTGGTGTTGACCATGTACGCCGGCGACGACCAGCTGTTCGGCGCTCTCGAGGCCGGGGCCAGCGCGTTCGTACCGAAGACCGCACCGGCGGACGAGGTGGTCGCGGCGGCCCGGCACGCGGCCTCCTCGCCGAGCGCGTTCACCGCGGCTGACCTGGCCGAGGCGATGAAACGACGGCTCGCGCCGTCCGGGCCGCAACTGTCTCCCCGGGAGGGCCAGGTGCTGCGCCTGCTCGCCGACGGGATGAGCGTGGCCGGGATCGCCAAGCAGTTGTTCGTCAGCGAGTCGACGGCGAAGACGCATATTTCCAAGTTGTACGAGAAGCTCGGCGCGGCGAACCGGGCCCAGGCGCTGATGACAGCGCTGCGCCTCGGTCTGCTGGAGGCGCCGGACGCTCCGAAATTCTGACCTGGTCACGTGGTGCCGGCGACGGGTGGGCCGGCCCACGTCGACCGTGGCGACTCTGATCGGCGCGGGCGGGAACCTCGCGGTTCGGACGCTCTGGATGCCCGGGCACGCAGCGGGCACAATGGCTAGCGCCACCAGCCAGCCAGCAAACGGCCAGACAGGGACAGAAGGGGCGCAAATGGATCGGCCGCACTGGGCACCGGAGAGCATCGACGTCGAGCGGCCGAGTGTCGCCCGGATGTACGACTACTACCTCGGCGGCTCACACAACTTCGCCGCCGATCGGGCCGCCGCCCAGGCGATGATCACGGCCGTTCCCGATGCCCCGTTGATGGCCCAGGCGAACCGGGCCTTCATGCGCCGCGTCGTGCAATTCCTCGTCGAGTCGGGAATCCGGCAGTTCCTTGACATCGGCTCCGGGATCCCCACGGTGGGCAACGTGCACGAGATCGCCCAACGGCTGGCACCGGAATCGAAGGTCGCCTACGTGGACGTCGATCCGGTCGCCGTCGCACACAGCCGGGAGATCCTCGCCGGCAACGACCGGACCACCATCCTGCAGGAGGACCTGCGCAACCCGGAACGGATCCTGCACGATCCTCAGGTGCGCAAGCTACTCGACTTCGACCAGCCGGTCGCGGTGCTGATCGTCGCGGTCCTGCATTTCGTGCCGGACTCCGACGACCCCGCCGGGATCCTGGCCGAGCTGCGCGCCGCCCTCGCGCCCGGCAGCCATCTGGTCCTGTCCCAGGCCAGCGACGACGGCCGCAGCGACGAGGAACGCCGCGAGGCGGACCAGATCTACCGGCGCACCGACAACCCGCTCAACATCCGGTCCCGGGCCGCGCTGACCAGCTTCTTCGACGGGTTCGACCTGCTACCGCCGGGCGTGGTCTGGGTGCCGCAGTGGCGCCCCGAGTCGCCCGAGGCGGCCGAGGACGCCGAGCGTGCCGTCTTCATGGGCGGAGTAGGCCGACTCGGTGGTTGAGCAGTCCGAGCCGGCCGCCGATCCGCCCGGTGGACGGCCACCGGGCGTCGCCGCCGTCGCCCGGGCCTGGGCCAAGGCGGTAACCGGGACCAGCTACCTGCCGCTGGCCCAGGACCAGTTGGAGGCGTTTCTCGGCGACCTGACCGTACGGCTCGTCACGGCGCTGCGCGCCGAGCCGTTCACCGTCCGGGTCGGCTACCAGGTCGGGTCGGACCTGGTCGCCGCGCACATCGCCTCGGCGGAAGGACTCGGCCGCACCATCGAGGTGCTCGACCTGCGACTGCTGCGCGACCTGGACATCGACGACCCTGACATGCCGGACCGGATGGCACGGCTGCTCGGCGGTATCGCCACCGGCTACACCCGGGCGCTACGCGACCGCACCCTGGACGAGCAGGAGACCATCCGCCGCGCGGCGTTGGTCGCCCGGGAGCAGGCCGAGATCGCGCTGCGGGAAAGCGAGGCCCGGTACCGGCACCGGGCCACCCACGACCCGCTCACCGACCTGCCCAACCGGAGCCTGTTCACCCAGCGGCTGGACGACGTGTTCAGCACGGCCGGGCGTACCGGCGGAGAGGGCCGCCGACTCGGCGTCTGCTTCGTCGACCTCGACGGTTTCAAGATCGTCAACGACACTCTCGGCCACCACATCGGGGACCTGCTGCTGGTCTCCGTCGCCGAGCGGCTGCGCCGTGGCGTCGGCGAACACCTGGTGGCACGCATCGGTGGCGACGAATTCGTCATCCTGGTCGCCGACACCACCTGCACCGACGACGTGCTCAAGGTCGCCGAGGCCACGATCGCCGCGATCGGCGAACCGGTCGTCGTCGACGGCCACGAACTGACCGTGACCGCCAGCATCGGCATCGTGGAGCGCACGGTCGCCGGCACCACGCCGAGCGAGGTGATGCGGGCAGCCGACGTCACCCTGCACTGGGCGAAATCGGCGGGCAAGGGCCGGTGGGCGCTGTTCGATCCGGTGCGCAACGACCACCAGCTGGCCCGGTACGCGCTGTCGGCGGCGATGCCCGCCGCTCTCGACCGGGGCGAGTTCTTCCTGGACTACCAGCCGCTGGTCGCGCTCGCCGGCGGCGCGCTGCTCGGCGTCGAGGCGCTGGTCCGCTGGCGGCACCCGACGATGGGGGTACTCGGGCCGGACCGGTTCATCTCCCTCGCTGAGGACTCCGGGCTGATCGTCCGGCTCGGATCATGGGTGCTGGCCGAAGCCTGCCGGGAGGCCCGGCGCTGGCTTGACCGCAGCGCGCACGCCCCGTTCGTCAGTGTCAACCTGGCTGTCCGGCAGGTCAACGACCCCGGTCTGGTGCGGTACGTGACCGACGTGCTCGCCGACACCCGGCTACCGGCCGACCGGCTGCAGCTGGAGATCACCGAGAGCGCCCTGATGAGCACCGCCGACGGACCGGTCCGCACCCTGCGCGAGCTGGCCGATCTGGGCGTACGGATCGCCATCGACGACTTCGGGACGGGCTATTCCAACCTGTCCTACCTCCGCTCGCTGCCGGTGCAGGAACTGAAGCTGGCCGGCAAGTTCGTCGAGGGGCTCCGTGCCCCGGCGGGCACCGACCGGACCGACGAAAGCATCCTGCTCACCCTGGTGACGCTGGCCCACACGCTGCGGCTGACGGTCACCGCCGAAGGAGTGGAGACCGCCGGTCAGGCCGAGCGGCTCCGGGCGATCGGCTGCGACGCGGCCCAGGGCTGGCATTTCGGCCGGCCCGGACCAGCCGACGGGATCACCGAACGACTAACGTGACGCCGCCGGGGTCAGGCCGCTCAGCCGGCCAGCAGCGACGCCATCCGCTGCGCCTGGGTGTCCCAGCGCCACTCACGCTCCACCCAGGCCCGACCGGCGGCCCCCATCCGCCGGGCCAGCTCCCGGTCGGCCAGCAGGCCCGCCAGCCGGTCGGCCAGCTGGCCCGGGTCTCGGCCGTTCACGACGTACCCGGTCTCGCCGTCGCGGACCGCATCCGGCGCGCCGCCGGAATCCCCGGCCACCACCGGCAGCCCGGTCGCCGATCCTTCCAGGTAGACGATGCCCAGACCTTCCACGTCGAGCCCGCCACGACGGGTGCGGCAGGGCATCGCGTACACGTCCCCGGCGGCGTAGTGCGCCGGCAGCTCCGCCCAGGGCACCGCCCCGGTGAAGGTGACGTCGTCGGCCACCCCGGCGCGCCGGGCGAGTCGATGCAACCGGCTGCGGTCCGGGCCGCCGCCGACGATCAGCAACGCGGCGCCCGGCACCCGACGCCGTACCAGCGGCCAGGCCCGGATCAACGCGTCCTGGCCCTTGCGCGGCACCAGCCGGGACACGCAGACCACCACCGGCCGGTCCGACAACCGGTGCCGGCGGCGCACCTCGCCGCCGTCGACGCCCGGATGGTACGCATCGGTGTCCACACCCGGGGCGAGCCGACGCAGCTCGGTCAGCCCGCCCACCGCGCGGTCCAGCCGGACCCGGGTGTACTCCCCCAGGTAGGTCACCACGTCGGTGGCGCGGGCGATCCGCCGCAGCATCGACCTCGCGCCGGGCAGCGCGGCCCACCCCACCTCGTGCCCGTGGGTCAGGGCCACCGCCCGGCTGACCCCGGCCCGTCGGCGCAGGCCGTCGGCGAGCAGTCCGAGCGGCGCGGCCGCGCCGAACCAGACGGTGTCGCAGCCCCGGGCCCGCGCCAGGGCGGCGGTCTGCCGGGCCACCGCCGGCGTGGGCAGCAGCATGCCGGTCGGGTTACGGACCACCTCGAACGGCTGGTCGGCGTCGAACCGCTCGGCGCCGTCGTAGCTGGACGCGTATACCACGATGCTCTGCGCGGGCTGCCGCAGCGCCAGATTGTGCACGAACGACTGGATGCCGCCGGGCCGTGGCGGGAAGTCGTTGGTGACCAGCAGGGTGCGGTTCATCGGCCCACCTGGTCGGCGTACCTGCGGGCCGCCGCGATTCGTTCCACGGTCGACGGGTGCGTGGCGGAGTAGAGGTACTCCCAGCGGGGCGGATCCGGATCGGCGAGATTGATCGCGGACAGCCGGCGGTGCACCGCCGCGTACGCCGCCGGGTCGCCGTGCAGCGCCAGCGCGTGCGTGTCGGCGCGGGCCTCGATCCGGCGCGACACCAGCGCCTGCACCGGTGTCGCGACCAGGCCGACCAGCGTGACCACGGCCAGCAGCAGGGCGATCGCCCGCGGCTCGGCGATGTCGGCGACGCCGGCCGCCCGCAGCATCGGCCGCCAGCCGCCGAACAGGTACAGCCCGACCACGGCCGCTGCGGCGCCGAGCGCGCCCAACCCGGTGCCGGTCAGCACGTCCCGCGCGCGGGCATGGCCCAGCTCGTGGGCGACCACGGCGGCCAGCTCCGCCGGGGGCGCCTCGCGCAGCAGATTGTCGTAGACGACGATCCGCCGGGTGGGGCCGAACCCGGACACGTAGGCGTTGACCGCGCGGGTACGCCGGGACGCGTCGGCCACCAGCACGTCCCGCACCGGGACGCCGTCGCGCTCGGCCAGCTCCAGCAGCTGCGTGCGCACCGGACCGTCCGGCATCGGGGTGAACTTGTTGAACACCGGCTCGACCAGCACCGGCAGGACGAACGACAGCAGCACCACCAGGGCGGCCGCGCCGGTCGCGGCCAGCGCCCACCACCAGCGGGGGGCGAGCCGGACGACGGTGTAGAAGCCGAGCAGGGCCACCGTCGCGATGACCGCGCCGACCGCGTACGACCGGACCAGGTCCAGTCCCCAGCCGGCCCAGCCCTGGGTGGCCAGCCCGTGCTCGGTCAGGATCCGGTGCCGCCAGGCGGCGAACGGCAGGGTCAGCAGGTCGGCCAGGAACACCACGAGCAGCCCGCCGAGCAACGCCTGGGCGGCCCAGTGGCCGCCGAACGGCCGGCCGGCGACCTCCACCAGCCGGGCACCGACCGGGGTGAACCCGAGCAGCAGCGCCACCAGCAGGCCGGCCAGCACCGCGCCGTAGCGACCCGGGCGCAGCGCCGCCCGCAGGGCCCGCCCCCGCTCGACCTGGTCGACGGGCAGCTCACGCAGGGCGGCGAGCTGGTCGGCGCGGGGCACCGGTGGCCGGTGCCACGGCACCAGCACGGCCGCCGCGACGACGACCGCCGCCACCAGGACGACGAAGGTGACCAGCGCCCATGCGCGAGGCGTCATCAGGCTCCTCTCGCCAGCCGGTCGCCCGACCATCCTAGGTGCGCCGGCGCGGTCCCGGCCCGCGCTCGGGCGACAGACCGGATCCTCTCAGGCGGACCGGTCGATCGCTCAGGCGACCTGTCTTCGGGACCGGGGCCGGCGCGGCCGGCGGCCACGCGGCGCGGCCGGCGACCCGCCAAGCACCTCGACGTCGAACCCGGCGCGTGCGAACACCTCGATCGCGTACCGCTCGCCGGCGTCCAGGTTGGCCACCGCGTCCGGGCTGTCGATCAGGGCACTGACCAGGCAACCCCGGCAGCTCGGGCCGCGCCCGACGGCGCAGGTGTCGCAGTCGATCAGCATGGTCGTCTCCTCACGTGGCGGTACGGTCGGCCGGTCGGCCGGCGGTGACCGGCCCCCGTACGACGCAGCATCGCCGACCGACCACCGCCAGTGACATCGACGATAGGCGTCAGGTACGACAGTTCCGCGCGACCGGGTGTCGGCTCAGGAACGAGCCAGTCGACGCAGCAGCGAGTCGGCGCCCATCGGGTACGCGCCGTGCCGCCGGACCCCGTCGGCCACCTCCCGGTCGGAGGAGACCACCACGATCACCCGGCCGGACGGCTCGGCCCGAACCAACCGACGGATGAGCTCGTCGGCCGTCTCCCCTTTGCGGGAGAACAGCACCCGCACGCCGCGTGGGGCCGGCGGCAACCCGTGCATCCGCTCGGCGCCGTCGAAGACCACGGTCACCTCGTCCCCGGTCTGCGCGGCGATCCCACCGAGCCCGGTGATCAACCGCTTGCGTTGCTGCTCCAGCGGCATCTCGCCGAAGCCCCGCTTGGTCACGTTGTAGCCGTCGACGACGAGGTGCGCCCGGGGCAGGGCGAGCAGGTCGTCCAGCCGGGCCGGGTCGTCGGTGTCGCGGGCCCGGGTCGACGTCGCCGCCGCCGGTCGGTCGGTGAACGCGTCGGCGACGTAGTCGGCCGGCAACCGGTCGGCCGGGTCCAGGGCAAGCTCCCGCCGCAGCCCCTGGGCCGCTTGCCCGATCGTCTCCAGCAGCAGCCACAGCCGGGCGTCGTCGACCGCCCGGGCCTCCTTCGCCGACTGCCGGGCGGTCCCGGCGGTCAGCTCCGCGTCGGCGAGCTTGGCGCGCAGCCGCCGCAGCTCCGCGTCGTGGTCGGCGGCGGCCCGCGCGGCGCGGCCGCGTTCGGTGGCGAGCAGCTCGTTGGCCCGCCGCTGCTGCGACTGTGCCTCACGCAGCGTGCGGGACAGCTGCCGGGACTCCTCGCGGAGCTGGCCCAGCTCCTCGCGTACCCGGGCCAGCTCGTCGCGGAGCTTCTCCACCTCGACCCGGGCGACGGTGCGGTCGTGTTCGGCCCGATTGGCGCGGGCCTCGGCATCGCGGATCAACTCGGCGACGGCGGCCCGGTCGGCCTCGGCCCGGACCGCCGCACCGGCGGCGTCGACCAGCTCACGCCAGCCCGCCGGCCGCATCAGGTACGCCAGGGCGGCGACCTCGACCGGGTCCGCCGCCGCGGGTGAGACCCCTTTGCTGACCGCCGTACCCAGCTCACCGGCCTCGACCAGCGCTCGGGCGGCCACCCGCTGCCGCAGCGACGGATCGTTGGTGAGCGCCGCCGCGATCGCCGCGGCGCCGTAGCGGGCCCGCCGGTTCGGCGCGAACTTGGCGACCTTGCGCAGCTGGGGTGGCATCTCGTCGGTCGGGATCTCGGGCAGCGCGGCGGCGGCGATCACGACGATGCGCGACCGCACCGGCTCCGGCAGCACCGGCTCGGCGGGTGGACCACCGGCCGGCTGGTCGGCGGACGGGGGCAGGGCGCCGGTCGTCGGCGCCGCCCCCTCGGGACGAGCGTCGGTCGGATCCGGTGCGGCCATGCACCCCAGTCTCCCACCGGGTGGCCGCCGCGTGCCCGACAGGAAGAATGATCTCGCAGAGTCGATCGGATCGTTACCGATGGTACCCATGGGACGGCTGTGTCGCACCCAGGCCTTATCGTCTGCGCCGTGGCACCGCCTGACCCCGCACCTCGACCGGCCTACACCCAGGGCTCGATCGACTCGCTGCTGTCAGCCGGGCATGGCCAGCCGCTGTCGACCGGCGCGGACCGGTCGCTACGGGAGACCACCTTCGTCGTGCTGGATCTGGAGACCACCGGCGGCGCGCCGGACGGCGGCGGCATCACCGAGATCGGCGCGGTCAAGGTGCGCGGCGGCGAGGAGCTCGGCGTCTTCGCCACGCTGGTCAACCCGGGTCGACCGGTGCCGCCGTTCATCACCGTGCTCACCGGCATCACCGAGGCGATGCTCGTACCCGCGCCGCCGATCGAGCAGGTGCTGCCCAGCCTGCTGGAGTTTCTCGGCGACGCGGTGCTGGTGGCCCACAACGCGCCGTACGACGTGGGTTTTCTCAAGGCGGCGTGCGCCCGGCACGGCTACTCCTGGCCGTCGCCGACGGTGCTGGACACCGCGGCCCTCGCCCGCCGGGTGCTGACCCGCGACGAGGTGCCCAACCGCAAGCTCGGCACCCTCGCCGGCTACTTCCGTACCCCTCGGCGCCCCACCCACCGGGCGCTGGCCGACGCCCAGGCCACCGTGGACGTGCTGCACGGGCTGATCGCCCGACTCGGCGGGCACCAGGTGACGAGCATCGGTGACGCGGTCGAATTCAGCCGGGCGGTCAGCGACGTCCAGCGACGCAAGCGGCACCTCGCCGACGGATTGCCCCGCTCCCCCGGGGTGTACATCTTCCGGGCGGCCGACGACCGACCGCTCTACGTCGGCACCTCGGGCGACGTCGCCACCCGGGTACGCAGCTACTTCACCGCTGCCGAGCGGCGGGCGCGGATGTCCGAGATGCTGGCCGCGGCGGTGCGGGTCGACGCGGTCGAATGCGCCCACCGGCTGGAGGCCGAGGTACGTGAGCTGCGGCTGATCGCCGCCCACGCGCCGCCGTACAACCGCAGGTCGAAGTTTCCGGAGCGGATGGTCTGGTTGAAGGTCACCGACGAGGTCTATCCACGGCTGTCCACGGTCCGGGCGATCTCACCGGCCGACACCACCGTGCTCGGTCCGTTCGCCTCCCGCCGGGCGGCCGAGCTGGCCGCCGCCGGCATCCACGAGGCGCTGCCGCTGCGTCAGTGCACCCACCGGTTGTCCACCCGGACCCGGACCCCGGCCTGCGCGCTGGCCGAGCTGGGTCGTTGTCCGGCACCGTGCGAGCACCGGGTCGACCCGCAGCAGTACGCCGACCTGGCCGTCACCCCGCTGCGTACGGCCCTCGACACCGACCCGCAGCCGCTGGTCGACACATTGCTCGCCCGGATCGACCGGCTCGCCGCCGGGCAGCGGTTCGAGGAGGCGGCGGTGGTGCGGGGCCGGTTGGCCGCGTTCCTGCGGGCGACCGTGAGGATGCAGCGGTTGTCCGCGCTGACCCGGATCGCCGAGCTGGTCGCGGCACGACGGGCCGGGCACGGTGGCTGGGAGCTGGCGATCGTCCGGCACGGCCGGCTCGCCGCCGCCGGTGTGTCGCCCCCACGGCAGCACCCTCGGGCCACCATCGAACTGCTGTGCGCCACCGCTGAGACGGTGCCGGCCGGGCACGGTCCGGTGCCCCGGGCCAGCGCGGCCGAGAGCGAGCGGATTCTGTCCTGGTTGGAGCCGGAACAGACCCGGCTGGTCAGGGTGAGCGGGGACTGGTCCTCACCGGTCCGCGGTGCCGGCCGATTCCACCATCTGCTGGTCAAGGCCGAGGAGGCCGCCCGGACGACGGCCGGGGTCGACGAAGCGGACCAAAGACTCGACCGATCGATCACCCGCAAGTAGCCGATCGTACTACGCTCGCTCGCTTAGGCTGTTAGAGAAGTGCAGTCCTGTCAGCCAACGCCCGATTCGTGGCGTGCGTCCGGGCGGTCGACCGGCCGGGCGATGGGTGAGGAGGTGTCTCCGCGTGGACGTCGACGCCGGTCCCGGCGCCGCCATCGGACGTTTCCTGCCCACCGCGACACCCCTGTCCGCCCGCCTGCGGGCCTGGCTGTCCTGGTCTCCCGGCACACCGGAGCCGGTCGCCGAGCTGATCCGCGTCCACCGGTCGGTCCACCCGTCGGCGGACCCGGCGGTGCTGCGCCGCGGCTACCAGATCGCCGACAGCATGCACGCCGGTCAGTACCGCAAGAGCGGCGAGCCGTACATCACCCACCCGTTGGCCGTCGCGGAGATCTGCGCCGGGCTCGGCATGGACACCACCACCCTGGTGGCCGCACTGCTGCACGACACCGTCGAGGACACCACGTACGACCTGCCGACACTGGCCGCGGACTTCGGTGACGAGGTCGCCCACCTGGTCGACGGGGTGACCAAGTTCGACAAGGCGTTCTACGGCAAGGCCGCCGAGGCGGAGACCATCCGAAAGATGATCATCGCTGCGGCGAAGGACGTCCGGGTGCTGGTCATCAAACTCGCCGACCGGCTGCACAACATGCGGACTCTCGGTGTGCGCTCCCCTGCCTCCCGGGCCCGGATCGCCAAGGCGACCCTGGACGTGCTGGTCCCGCTCTGCGACCGGCTCGGCATCCAGAAACTCAAACGGGAGCTCGACGACATCGTCCTGTTCCACCTGGAGCCGGAGGCCTACCAGCAGATCGAAGAGCACCTGGCCAACCGGCCCGGCTGGGCGACGTACCTGGACACCGTCTGCGGACAGGCGCGGGTGACGCTGCGTCGGGAGAAGGTCACTGCCCGGGTCGCGCCACGGCCCCGGCACCGCTACTCGATCTGGAAGGACACCGTCGCCGGCGGCCACCGGGCCCCGTTCGACCTGCCCCGGATCGAGGTCGTGGTGGCCGGCCCGGACACCGACTGTTACGCGGCGCTCGGCGCGATCCACTGCCGTTGGCGACCGGTGCCGGGCAGGTTCAAGGACTTCATCGCGGCACCGAAGAACAACCTCTACCGCTCGCTGCACACCACCGTCATCGGCCCGGACGAGCGTCCACTCGAGGTGCTGATCCGGACCGACGCGATGCACCGCTCCGCCGAGTTCGGCATCGCCGCGCCGTACCACTTCCCCAAACCCGGCCGCAGTCGCGCCGCCGCCCGCGCCGACGAGCTGGCCTGGCTCCGCAGGGCAATCGACTGGTCGCAGGAGAACATCGACGCTGATCAGTTCGTCCATTCGCTGCGCTGCGACCTGGTGGACGCGCAGATCCAGGTCTTCACCGAAGGCCGCCCCATCGTGCTGCCGGCCGGGTCGACGCCGGTCGACCTCGCATACGAGCTGGATTCACGCAAAGGCGCACACTGTCTCGCCGTACGGATCAACGGCCGACTGGCACCACTGGCCTCCGAGCTGACCGACGGCGACGTGGTCGAGATCTTCACCGAGAGCGACGATCAGCCGGCCGGGACGGCACCGACGTCGGCCGGGCCGCGCAAGGAGTGGCTGGGTTTCGTCAAATCGCCGCAGGCACAGATGCAGATCAACCGCTGGTTCGCCGAACACTCCGAACCGGGGATCAGCATCAGCGACAAGGTACGCCTCGGCCGCGCCACCGTCAGCCTGATCCTGCGCAAACACGACCGGGCATTGTCCAACGACAAACCACTGCGCCAGCTCGCGGAGAACCTCAAGTACCCGGACATGGAGACCCTGCTGGTCGCGGTGGTGGACCGGACCATCGAGCCCGAGGCCGTCGTCGACCAGCTCATCGCCCTGGTCGACCAGCCGGGCTGACCTGACCCGGCGCTGGCGACCGGCTACCTCTAGCCTGAACGTATGATCATCCGCCGATCCCCCGCACGCGCGCTGCTGTACGGCGTGTTCTACCGGTTGCCGCACCCGGTCCGTCGGCGGTTGGTCCGGCTCGCCGTGCAGAGGTACATCGTCGGTGCCGTGACGCTGGTGACCGACTCCGAAGTCGATCCGCCGGCACCCGCCCGACTCCTGCTGCTGCGCCAGCCGCCCGGCCGGGGCTGGACACTGCCCGCCGGTCTGCTGCGACACCGCGAGGCGCCGGTGGTCGGCGCGGCCCGGGAGCTCGCCGAGGAGACCGGCATCCGGCTGGCCCCGGACCAGCTGCGCCCGGCGGTGCCGAACGCCGTGGTGCACGCCAAGGGCTGGGTGGACGTGGTCTTCGAAGCCTCGGTGGCGGCCTCACGGACCCAACTGGTGGTCGACGGGGCCGAGGTGTACGAAGCCGCCTGGCACCGGCTCGACGACCTGCCCCGACTGACCCCGGCGACCGCCCGGCTGCTGGCGCACTACGGCATCGGACCGCTCGTCGTGCCAGCGGTGGAGGAACCGGGATGAGCGCACCGGCGGCCGGACCGGACCGGATCTGCGCGGTGATCCTCGCCGCCGGTGAAGGCCGCCGGTTGCGGCCGCTGACCGGCCTCGTCCCGAAGGCGCTCTGCCCGGTCGGGAACGTACCGCTGCTGGACCGGGCCCTCGCCCGGGTCGGCGCGCTCGGTTTCACCGGGCCGGCGGCGGTCGCGGTCAACGCCTGCTACCTCGGCCGGCAGGTGGTGACGCATGTCGGAGACCGGGCACAGCTGTCCGTGGAGCCGGGAGACCCGTTGGGCACCTCCGGCGGCATCGGCCGGCTACGGGACTGGATCGACGGCCGGGGCGTGCTGGTCGGCAACGTCGACGGCTATCTCGCCCATCCGGATCTGGCTCCCGGGCCGGACATCGCGGCGCTGCTCGACGGCTGGGACGGTGAGACGGTCCGGCTGCTGGGCAAGCGGTTCACCGACCCGGCCGCCCGGGGCGGCTTCGACGGGCACCGGTTCGCCGGCTTCTCGCTGCTGCCGTGGCGCTACGTCAGCGGACTACCGGCCACCCCCGGCGAGTTGGTCCGTACCGTCTGGCGGCCGGCGGAGGCGGCCGGCGCGCTGCAGGTGATCAACTTTCCGGGAACCTACCTGGACACCGGGACACCACCGGACTACCTCGCGGCCAATCTGCACGCGGCAGCTGGTCGGAGCCTTGTCGACCCGTCGGCCACGGTGACCGGCCCGGTCGACCGTTCCGTGGTCGGCGCCGGGGCGGTGGTGCGGGGGACGCTGGTCCGCTCGGTGGTGTGGCCCGGCGCACAGGTGCCGGCCGGGGAACAGCTGACCGACGCGATCCGGGTGGGCAGTGATCTGACGGTGTCCGCCAGCTGAGCACTCGGGTCTTGAGTAACATCGGCGGCGGACGCCGGTGAGAGACGGAGGACCCGCGTGATCACTGCCATCGTGCTGATCGACTGCTCCACGGACTCGATCCCGGAGGTGGCCGAGGCGCTCGCCGGTCTCACCGGGGTGAGCGAGGTCTACTCGGTGGCCGGGCACGTCGACCTGATCGCCATCGTCCGGGTACGGGAGTTCGACCAGATCGCCGACGTGATCGCCGGGCGGATCTCGAAGGTGCCGGGCGTGCTCAACACCGAGTCGCACATCGCCTTCCGCGCCTACTCGCAGCACGATCTGGAGGCGGCCTTCGCCATCGGCCTGGCCGACGCTGACTGACCGCTGAGCTGACTGACCGCTGGCTGGCGGCGGCGTTGATCTTGCCGCAGAGCCGGTTGATCTGGCCGCAGAGCCGACAGTCGTCCGCGCCCGCCGGCAAGGGGCGACGGGCACGGACGACTGTCGTGGGTACGGGCCGATCAGCGGCTGCCGCTGCTGATCTCCTCCCGGTCGGCCGGCTTCTTGTCCTTGTCGGCCGGCGGCAGATCGGCCGGCTGTTCCTCGGCCGGGTCGATCGCCACATGCGTCGGCGGTGGAACCTGCGCCGGCTTCTCGATCGGGAAGAAGAAGCCCTTGACGGCCGGGCCGAGCGCGCCGAGCCGGTTCATCTTCTTCGGCACCACCCAGCCGACGTACTCCAGCTTGCCGTGGCCGTGCTCGTCGGTCGGTCCCAGCGGCTGGTGCACCTCGACGAAGCGGCCGTCGGGCAGCCGTCGGATGACGCCGGTCTCGACGCCGTGCGCCAGCACCTCCCGGTCGTGCTGCTGCAGACCGAGACAGATCCGGTAGGTGACGTAGTAGGCCAACGGTGGGAGCAGGATCAATCCGATCCGGCCGGCCCAGGTCATCGCGTTCAGGCTGATGAAGAACTTGTCGGCGAACACGTCGTTGCCGCCGGAGATGGTCAGCACGATGAAGAAGGTGACGGCCATGGCACCGACGGCGGTGCGGGCCGGCACGTCCCGGGGTCGCTGCAGCAGGTTGTGGCTGGCCTTGTCCTTCGTGTACCGCGCTTCGAGGAACGGGTACGCCAGGGAGAGCATGACCAGGATGCCGGGCAGCACCACGGTCGGCCAGAACAGCGGCGGGATCACGTACCCGTCGCCGATCGGGATGGTCAGCTCCCAGGCTGGCATCAACCGGGTGGAGCCGTCCAGGAACATGACGTACCAGTCGGGTTGGCTCGCCGCCGAGACGACGGCGGCCTCGTACGGGCCGAACAGCCACACCGGGTTGATCTGGAAGATACCCGCCATCAGGGCGACCACCCCGAAGACGATCATGAAGAAGCCACCCTGTTTGATCGCGTAGCGGGGGAACATCCGCTCGCCGACCACGTTGTCGTTGGTCCGTCCCGGACCGGCCCACTGGGTGTGCTTCTGCTTGAAGACCAGGCCGAGGTGTGCGCTGATCAGCGCCACCAGCAGCCCGGGGATCAGCAGTACGTGGGCGATGTAGAACCGGCTGATGATGATCGTGCCCGGGAACTCGCCGCCGAAGATCGACGAGGTGACCCAGGACCCGATCACCGGGATGGACAGCATGATCGCCGACGCGATCCGCAGCCCGGTGCCGGACAGGCCGTCGTCGGGCAGCGAGTAGCCGGTGAAGCCGGCGAGGAAGCCGACCCAGAACAGCAGCGAGCCGATGATCCAGTTGGCCTCACGCGGCTTGCGGAACGCGCCGGTGAAGAACACCCGCAGCATGTGCACCACGATCGACGCCATGAACAGCAGCGCCCCCCAGTGGTGCATCTGCCGCATGATCAGGCCGCCCCGGACGTCGAACGAGATGTCCAGCGTCGACGCGTACGCCGCCGACATGGGGATCCCGCGCAGCGGGGCGTAACTGCCGTCGTAGACGACCTCCTCCATCGACGGGTCGAAGAAGAAGGTCAGGTAGACACCGGTGAGCAGGACGACGACGAACGAGAAGAGCGCGATCTCGCCGAGCAGGAACGACCAGTGGTCCGGGAAGACCTTGTTCAACAGCTTGCGCAGCGGGGTAGCTGCCTGGAACCGGTCGTCGAGCTGCCCGGCGGCCTTGCCGGGCAGCGCCCGGGCGTCGAACTTACGGCGTTTCATGGCCGCTCCCAGAAGTCGGGTCCGACGATCTCGGTGTAGTCGGAGGTGGCGACGAAGAAGCCCTCGTCGTCGACGGAGATGGGCAGCTGCGGCAGCCGACGGCTGGCCGGGCCGAAGACCGGCTTGGCGTTGTCGGTGATCAGGAACTGCGACTGGTGGCAGGGGCAGAGCAGCCGGTTGGTCTGCTGCTCGTACAGGCTCGCCGGACAGCCCGCGTGGGTGCAGATCTTCGAGTACGCGATGTAGTTGCCCCACATGTAGTCGGGCTTGCCCGCCGACTCGTTGTTCTCCCGGGCGGTCCGGGCGTCGTCCAGCCGCAGGTGGATCAGCAGGGTCGGCGAGTCGGCGTACCGGTTGGTGTGTCCGCCGGGAATCCCGGGGAAGACCGTCATCTGACCACCGACGCTGACGTCGGCGGGCCGGATCGGCGAGCCGTCCTCCCTGGTCAGCCGGACCAGCTCGGTGCCGCCACCGACCGTCTCGACCGGCTCCCAGCCGGTGGTGGCCATCTGGTTGTCGGTGTGCGGATCCCGGATCAGGCCGCCGACCAGCGGAGCGGCCGCGACCGCAGCGACCGGAGCCAACCCGGCCAGCAGCGACACCCCGAGCAGCGGGCGGCGCTTCACCCCGAGCTCGTCCACCATGTAGGTGAGCGTGCCGCCGGTGATCTTGCGGTCGTCCGGGCTGGACGGGCCGTCGTGCCGGTCCTGGATCGCCACCTCGTGGGGCAGCAGCTTCTTGCCCCAGGTGAGGATGCCGACGCCGATGGCCAGCAAGGTCAGCCCGAGGCTGACGCCGAGCAGCGGAGTGTAGAACTTGCTGATCCCGGTGCCGAGTTCGTACTCCCAGGGCCACCAGATGAAGACCACCAGGAACGCGGTCGCGGTGAGCCCGGCGAGCAGGAACAGCCCGGCGACGAACCGGCTGATCCGCCGTTCCGCCCTGGTGCCGGGCACCGGGAACGGGGGCTCGTAGTGGACGATCTCGATGTCGTCGCGCCGGGCGCCCTCGCTCAGCACGTCGAATGACGTCAGCCGGGGGTCGTCCAGGCTGACCTGCGCTGGCTGGCGGTGCTGCTGGGTGGTGTCGATGTCGGTGCTCATGACTTCCCCGCAATCCACAGGCTGGCGAAGACCAGCGCGGTGATGCCGACCAGGAAGATGGCGATGCCCTCGGTCACCGGACCGTACCGGCCGAGGTTGGCCAGCCCGCCCGGGTCACCGTCGGTCTTCAGCCCTTCCTGCACGAAGGCGATGATGTCCCGCTTCTGTTCGGGGGTGAGCTGGTTGTCCCCGAAGACCGGCATGTTCTGCGGACCGGTCAGCATGGCGGCGTACAGCTGCCGGTCGGTGGCCGGCTCCAGGCTCGGTGCGTACTTGCCGGAGGACAGCGCGCCGCCGCCGCCGCTGAACGCGTGGCAGGACGAACAGTTGATCCGGTAGAGATGGCCGCCGACGGCGATGTCACCACCGGTGCGCAGCATCTCGCCGTCCGGCATCTGCGGGCCGCCGCCCAGCTCCTGGATGTACTGGCCGAGCTGGCGGATCTCATCCTCGGTGAAGACCACCGGCTTGCGCTCGGCCTGGGCCTCCTGCCGGGCCATCGGCATCCGGCCCGTGCCGACCTGGAACTCCACCGACGCCGATCCGACACCGATCAGGCTGGGGCCGCGTCCCTCGACGCCCTGGGCGTTGCGCCCATGGCAGGAGATGCAGCTCTGGTCGAACAGCGCCTTGCCGTCCTCGGCCGCCTGGGACAGCTGCGGGGTGTCCTGCGCCTGCAGGCCCGGGGCGAAGACGGTGTACGCACCGCCGGCCAGGAACAGCGCGGCGAGCAACCGGACCGCGGTGCCCAGCCGGCGGCGGCCCCGGCCTCGCGGCGTGGCCCGCCCGCTGCGCAGCCGGGCGAGGAGACCGCGTCCGCGGTCGGCTCGCCGGTCGGCGGGGGTGTCAGATGTCATTGACCTGAATCCTTGTCGGTTTTGCGACCTGCCTGGTCGGCACGACGCCGCACCATCACGGTGAGTGACCGCTTGATGATCATTGCAGCCAGTAGATCATGAAGTAGAGGCCGATCCAGACCACGTCGACGAAGTGCCAGTAGTACGACACGACGATGGCCGAGGTCGCCTGCGCCGGGGTGAACCGCCCCATCGTGGTACGGACCATGTAGATCAGGAAGGCGACCAGGCCGCCCGCCACGTGCAGGCCGTGGAAGCCGGTGGTGAGGTAGAACACCGAGCCGTACCCGTCGCCGTTGATCTTGATGCCGTGGTGGACCAGTTCCCGGTACTCGTTGATCTGGCCGAGCAGGAAGATCAGGCCCATCACGAAGGTGATCGTGAACCACCGCCGCAGCGCGTGCACGTCTCCCCGCTCCGCGGCGAACACCCCGATCTGGCAGGTGACCGAGGAGGCCACCAGGATCGCGGTGAAGACCGTCGCGTACGGGATGTTCAGCTGTGGGGTGTGCTCCTCCCACATGCTGTAGTCCGCCGCGCGGATGGAGAAGTACATCGCGAACAGCGCCGCGAAGAACATCAGTTCGCTGGAGAGCCACACGATCGTCCCGACGCTGACCATGTTCGGTCGGGTCAGCGAGTGGATCCGGCTCTTGTCAATCGCTGGGGCCGCAGTCACGCGGTCATTATTGCTGCCGGTCAGTGCCCACGGACGGCGGGGTGGCAAACCCGACCCGCTGGAGGGCCGGATAACGTCGACCGAGGCCGCTGGCCTAGCCTCGTCACGTGGCAGATGTCGCTGCGATCGCCGTCCCGCCGTTCACGGTCTCGGCCCTGTTCACCGAGATCCAGCTGACCAACTGGCTGGCGCTGGTGCTCGTCGTGGCCGCCGGCCTCTATCTGTACGGGGTGCACCGGCTACGACTGCGCGGTGACCGCTGGCCGGTGTCACGCACCGTACTGTTCATCGGCCCCGGGCTGGGGGGCATCGCCGCCGTCACGGTGAGCGGGCTGGGCGCGTACGACACCACTCTGCTGTCGGTGCACATGGTCCAGCACATGGTGCTGTCGATGATCGCGCCGATCTTCCTCGCCCTGGGCGCACCGGTCACCCTGGCGCTGCGCACCCTGCCCGGCACCCCGCGACGCCGCCTGCTCGCCGTCCTGCACAGCCGGTACGTCCGAGTGGTCACCTTCCCGCTGGTCGCCTTCGGCCTGTTCGTCATCAACCCGTTTGTGCTGTATTTCACTGATTTGTACAGGTTGACCCTGGAAAGCAGCCTCGCCCACGAGTTCGTCCACGCCCACTTCATCATGACCGGCTGCCTGTTCTTCTGGCCGCTGGTCGGGCTCGACCCGCTGCCCGGCCGCTGGCCGTACCCGGCCCGGGCGCTGCTGATGGTGCTCTCCGTGCCGTTCCACACCGTGCTCGGGCTCACCGTCATGCAGAGCAGCACCCTGTTCGGCGACGACTGGTACCCGTCGCTCGGGCTGACCTGGGCGGACCCGTGGGCCGACCAGGAGGTGGCCGGCGGCATCCTGTGGGCCGGTGGGGAGTTCGTCAGCGTCACCATGCTCGCCGTGCTGGTGGTGCAATGGATGCGCCAGTCCGAGCGGGAAGCCCGACGCATCGACCGGGAACTCGACCGTCAGGAGGCGCGACAGGCCCGCGCGGTGGCCGCCGCCGACTGACCCGCTCGCCGGACGCGACCCGGACGGACGGTACGATCAGCGCGCAGCTACGAGGTGGGAGTCGAGCGAGAAGATGACCGAGCGCGTGCACACCGTCCTGCTCTACAGCGACGACCCGCAGGTACGGGACCGGATGCGGCTGGCCGTCGGCACCCGCCCCGCCACCGACCTGACCGTCGAGTTCGTCGAGGCGTCCGACTACGCCGGGTGCGTCCGGCTGGTCGACGAGTACGAGATCGACCTGATGCTGCTCGACGGTGAGGCCACTCCCGGCGGCGGGCTCGGCATCGCCCGGCAGATCAAGGACGACCGCGCCGACGCGCCGCCGACCTGCGTGGTGATCGCCCGCGCCGCCGACCGCTGGCTGGCCTCGTTCGCCGAGGTCGACGGCACCCTGATGCACCCGCTCGACCCGGTAACCACCGGCCAGACCGTCGCGGGCATGCTGCGCGGCCGGTCCGGCAAGCTGCCCGCCGCCTGACCCGCGCGCCACGGCACCGGCACCGGCTGCATCGCATCACGGCACCACCCACGCCCCCACCGCACCGCCCCATCGCATCTGGGAGAGGCCCCATGGGTGAACGGTCCTGGCCGAATCTGCTCAACGCGCTGCTCGCCGGCGAGCAGCTCTCCACCGCCGACACCACCTGGGCGATGGGCGAGATCATGACGGGCTCCGCCACACCCGCGCAGATCGCCGGCTTCGCCGTTGCGCTGCGGGCCAAGGGTGAGACGTCAGCCGAACTGGTCGGGCTGGTGGAGGCGATGATCGCCAACGCGGTGCCGGTCGGTCTGCCGGTCGGCCTGCGCGCGGAGACGGTGGACGTGGTCGGCACCGGCGGGGACCGGGCCCACACGGTGAACATCTCCACCATGGCCGCGATCGTCACGGCGGCCGCCGGTGCCCGGGTGGTCAAGCACGGCAACCGGGCGGCCTCGTCCTCGTGCGGCGCCGCCGACCTGCTGGAGCACTTCGGTATCCCGCTCGATCTGGGGCCCGAAGGGGTGGCCCGGTGCGTGGCCGAGGTCGGCATCGGGTTCTGCTTCGCCGCCCGGTACCACCCGGGGATGCGGCACACCGGGACGACCCGGCGGGAGATCGGCGTACCGACCGTATTCAACTTCCTCGGCCCGCTGACCAACCCGGCCCGGCCCCGGGCCGGGGCGATCGGCTGTTTCGACACCCGGATGGCGCCGGTGATGGCCGAGGTGTTCGCCAGCCGGGGCGACACCGCGCTGGTGATGCGGGGTGAGGACGGCCTCGACGAGCTCAGCACCGCAGCCCCGACCAGGGTCTGGTTCGCCGCCGACGGCGTGGTCCGCGCGATGGTCGTGGACGCCGCCGAGGACCTGGGGGTCGCCCGCAGCGCCCCCGGTGATCTCCGTGGCGGGGACGCCGCCTTCAACGCCGACGTCACCCGCCGGCTGCTCGACGGCCAGGCCGGTCCGGTCCGGGACGCGGTGCTGGTCAATGCCGCAGCGGCGCTGACCGCTCAGGCGGTACAGACCGGCGCCGCGCCGGGCGCCGAGTTGCTGGAGACGATGCGGGGGCAGTTGAGCCGGGCCGCCGAGGCGGTGGACAGCGGCGCGGCCGCCGCGCTGCTGGACCGGTGGGTGCAGGTAGCCAAGTCGGCGGGTGCCACTACCGGGTGACCGCCGGCTGAGACTTCTGGGGCCGGTGAGATCTTTGGGGCACTCTCACAGCCAGCTACTAGTATATTCCCGGCTTTGCCCCTTTTATCCGCAGATTTGATGACGTAGCGTAATCACTGACCGCAAGGGTGCGGCGTCCCCCGCCCCCTCCCCCCTTTGAGGTCAGCGATGTTGCGGATCTTCCTCACCGCACTGGTCGTCCTCGGCGGTGTCTTCCTCGTCTCCCTGCTGGTCGCGTTCGGCTACGGTCTGCTGCGCCCGGAACGGGTCCACCGCGCCGCCCGGGCACGCGGCGCCAACCACCCCCGGTACGGCCCGGTACGGCACGATCAGGTGGCCATCCTCGTCGCCTGCCGCAACGGTGCCGGCACCATCGGCGCCGCGGTGGCCGCAGCGCTCCGTACCGGGGCACCGGTTTTCGTCGTCTCCGACGCCTCGACCGACGACACCGCCCGCCGCGCGGCCGAGGCCGGCGCCGACGTGCTGGACCTGGCCACCAACGTCGGCAAGCCGGCCGCCTTGCACGCCGGGTACCGGCACTTCCAGCTCGGCGCACGGTTCCGGGCGGTGGCGATCCTCGACGACGACGTGATCATCGCCGAGAACTTCGTCACCGAGGCGCTGGCCACAATGACCGACCAGGTGGCGATCGCGGTCGGCCACAACGTCACCTGGTGGCCACGTGAGCACCGGTGGAATCCGTGGCTGGCCAAGCGGGCCTACAGCTACTGGAACTACCAGCTGTTCCTGCGCCGGATCCAGAGCCACTTCAACGTGATGAACTGCATCTCCGGCTCGAACTCGCTGTACCGGGTGGAGCTGCTCGACCGGGTGCTGCCGCAGCAGCCGCCGTACATCGTCGACGACACCTACTGGGTGCTGGAGACCCACCGCCGCGACCTGGGCCGGGTCGTCTACGCGCCCCGGGCAACCGCGCTGTTGCAGGACCCGACCTCACTACGCGACTGGTACAAGCAGAATCTGCGCTGGCTCTGGGGCACCTTCCAGGGCATCCTCGGTCACCGGGTGGGCCGGCAGGTCAGCACCTTCGACTACGCGTACCTGCTGCTGATCCTGCACTGGGTGCTGTACGTGGCGGGTGCCCCGCTCACCATCTGGGTGCTGGCCACCGCCGGACCAGGGCTGCTGACCGGGCTGCTGATACTGGCCGCCGGCCAGGGTGTCTGGGTGGCACTGGCCGCCTGGCGGCTACGCCACCCGCAGTTGCTGCTCCTACTCCCGCTGATCATGGTCGCCGACCTGATCTACCGGGTGATCTTCGTCCACGCGGCGGTCAAGGCCATCCGCCGGCCCACCGTCGACCGCTGTGTCTGGTCCTCGCCGGAGCGGATCGGCACCCCGACAGCCGCCGCCAGCACCACGTGAACCAGTCAGCACAGCTCGAACCATCTTGAACGCCTCAGGAGGCACAATGTCCGCGAGTCAGGACCTTCCGGTCACCGGAGCACCGGCCGCAGCCATCGGGCTGGTCGGCGCGATCTCCCTCGCCATCGGTACGGCGCTGGTCGCCGTCGCCGGCTGGGGTGCGAAGCTGCGCCGCCGCAACAACCGGTGACGGTCGGTCGGCTCAGCCGAAGCCGGCGACGAACCGGCTCAGTGCTCGGCCCGGCTCAGTGCTCGGCGGTACGCCGGGTGCCGGTGTAGTACTCGAACAGCAGGCCGGCCGCGGTGGCGATCACCGAGAGCAGCCCGAAGATGAGCAGCCACCACTGCCAGAACACCAGGCCGAGACCGGCGACGGTCGCGGCCAGCGCCACCCCGAACGGCCAGTAGCTGCCCGGGCTGAAGAAGCCGACCTCGCCCGCTCCGTCGGAGATCTCAGCGTCCGGCCGGTCCTCGGGGCGCAGATCGATCCGGCGCGACACGAACCAGAAGAAGCCGCCACACATCGTGCAGAGCAGGAAGGACAGGATCAGCGCCGTGGTACCGATCCACTCGACGTGCCCGAGCTGCCCGTAGGTCCACGCCGGGTAGACACCGGACACGACGAGCAGGAACGCCGCGACGATGCCGAACAGTCGCCACTCGGTCTTCATGACCGGCCCTCAGCTTCCCGCGCCCTGGGCGCTCGCGTTACCGAAGTTCTGCGCGTCCCGCTTGGTATCGAACGGGAAGGTCGTCACCGCGTACGGCTCCTCCCCGATCGCGGCCAGCGCGTCCGGCGTCGAGCTACCGGCCTGCTTCGCCGCGATGAACTGGTCGTACTGCTCCGGGTCGACCACCCGCATCTCGAAGTTCATCATCGAGTGGTACGTGCCACACAGCTCGGCGCACCGGCCGACGTAGGCACCGTTCTGTTCGATGGTCACCTCGAACTGGTTGCGGATGCTGCCCGGGAAGACGTCCCGCTTGAACAGCAGCTCCGGCACCCAGAACGAGTGGATCACGTCGGTGCTGGTCTCCTCGAACCGGATGGTCCGCTCCGACGGCACCACCAGCACCGGGATGATGTCGGACGAACCGACCGTCGACGCCACCGTGTTGGCGTCCTCGCCGACCCCGTCACGGTAGTTGAACTGCCAGTTCCACTTGAACGCGACGACCTCGACGGTGACGTCCGGGTCCTCGCTGAGCCGGTCGACGTCGGTCTGCACCACGGCCGTGTAGTAGAACAGCACCGACACGATCAGGATCGGCGCGATGGTGTAGAGGAACTCCATCGGCATGTTGAACCGGGTCTGCACCGGCAGCTGGTCACCGCGCTTGCGGTACCGGATGATGCACCAGAAGATCAGGCCCCAGACGAAGACGCCGACCGCGAGCGCCGCGATCACCGAGGCGATCCACAGGTCGTACATCCGGTGGGCCTGCGGGGTGATGCCCTGCGGCCAGCCGAAGCCACCGAACGCCGCCCCGACGTCGCAGCCAGTGAGCAGGGTGAGCAGTGCCGCGCCGCCGATACCGAGCCCGACGGCCCGCAACCGGAGCTGACGCCGCCCGGACGCGGGCCACGCCCGCGTCGGTTGCCGGCCGGCAACCGACGACTGCCCTGCTGAATCGCTTGCGACCACCTGGTCCTGCCTCCCTCGCGGTGCCACCGATGCCACCTGTGGCAACCGGATCGACCTGGCCACGCGTGACGACATCGGCGATCAAAGGCGTCACCGACGGTCGCAGATTACTCGACCCGACCGGTCACCATCGGCGTGGGGTCTGGTTTGTCACCCGCCACGACCACCGGCGGCCCAGCCCACGGCCGGTACCGTCGGTGGCTGTGGACTATCTCGACGCCGCGACCGCCGCACCGCTGCACCCGGTCGCCCGCGAGGCACTGTCGGCGGCGCTGACCGACGGCTGGGCCGACCCGGCCAAGCTGTACGCCCGCGCCCGCCGGGCCGGTCAGCTTCTCGACGCGGCCCGGGAGGTCACCGCCGACGTGCTGCGGGTCCGCGCCGACGAGATCTCCTTCACACCCAGCGGTACGGTCGCCGCGCACGCCGCCGTACTCGGCGGTCTCGCCGGGCGGCGTCGGGTCGGGCGCACCCTGGTGCACTCGGCGATCGAGCATTCGGCGGTACTGCACGCCGGGCAGCGGCACACCGCCGACGGCGGCGAGGCGGTGCCGGTGCCGGTGGACCGGCTCGGCCGGATCGATCTGGCCGCCTGGTCGGCGGCGGTGGCCCGGCCGGGTGTGGCGTTCGCCGCACTGATCAGCGCCAGCCACGAGGTGGGTACGGTCCAACCGGTCGCCGAGGCGGCCCGGGTGTGCGCCGCGCACGAGGTGCCGCTGTACGTAGACGCCGCCCAGTCGGTGGGCCGGGTGCCGGTGCCGGACGGCTGGTCGGTGCTGACGGCCAGCGCCCACAAGTGGGGCGGGCTGCCGGGCGTCGGGGTGCTGGTGGTCCGCAAGGGCACCCGGTGGGAGTCGCCCTACCCGGCCGACGAGCGCGAGTTCGGCCGTACGCCCGGAGCGGTGAACCTGCCGGCGGTGGTCGCGTCGGCGGCGGCGCTGCGCGCGGTGGCCGCCGAGGCGCACGCGCAGGCCGCCCGGTTGTCGGCGCTGGTGGACCGGATCCGCGCGACGGTGGCCGCGACGGTGCCGGACGTCGAGGTGGTCGGTGACCCGACCGACCGGCTGCCGCACCTGGTCACCTTCTCCTGCCTGTACGTCGACGGCGAGGCGCTGCTACACGCGCTGGACCGGCGCGGCTTCGCCGTCTCCTCCGGCTCGTCGTGTACGTCGTCGACGCTGCGCCCGTCACACGTGCTGGAGGCGATGGGGGTGCTGTCGCACGGCAACGTCCGGGTGTCGCTGCACCGGGACACCACCGACGCGGAGGTGGACCGGTTCCTGGCCGAGCTGCCGCAGGTGGTGGCCGACCTGCGGGCCGAGGCCGGGGTGGTCGGGCTGTGACCGGCGACGACGCAGTGGCTCAGCCCCCTGGCGGCGAGGTGGCGGAGACTCTCGACTGCCTGGGCCAACGCTGCCCGCTGCCGGTGATCGCGCTGGCCCGGCGGTTGCCGCAGCTGCCGGTCGGGTCAGTGGTCCGGGTGCTGGCCGACGATCCGGCGGCCGCCCTGGACATCCCGGCCTGGTGCCGGATCCGCGGTCAGGAGTTCGTCGCCGCGTCGACCGTCGCCGGCTCCCCCGCCTTCGACGTCCGCCGCACCAGCTGAACTGTCCGCCGCACCCACTGCGCGGATGGTGGCGCCACCGATGTGAGGCTGAGATACCTAATCTGCTCGTTGATACGTATCTCAGCCTCACATCGGCGTGGCCTCGATAGCCGGTTGAGACACCTCTTCGAGATACACCTCAACCGCCTCCCGGCGGAGCGCACGTCTTTGGCCGGTTCGGCCAGGCCTGTTGGTCCACGGCGCCAGGCCCAGCCGGATACTGGCGTGCGAGGATGGCGGGCGTGGGCACGCAGAACGGGTGGAGCAAGCTGTTGGAGTCCAACCCTGGGCACTCACAGTGGTACGTCGACCGGTTCCGGTCGCTGGCCCGCGACGGGGCCGACCTCGACGGTGAGGCCCGGCTGGTCGACGCGATGCTGCCCCGTACGGCGCGAGTACTGGACGCCGGCTGCGGTCCCGGCCGGGTCGGCGCGGCGCTGGCCGCCGCCGGTCACGACGTCGTCGGCGTCGACCTGGACCCGGTGCTGATCGACGCCGCCCGGCAGGACCACCCGGGCCCGCGGTGGCTGGTCGGCGACCTGGCCGAGTTGGACCTGCCCGCACAGGGCATCACCGACGGCTTCGACGCGATCGTCAGCGCCGGCAACGTCATGACGTTCCTGGCTCCGGACACCCGTCAGGAGGTGCTGCGCCGGATGCGGCTGCACCTGCGCGACGGTGGCCGGATCGTGGTCGGGTTCGGCACTGACCGGGGCTATCCGGTCACCGACTTCCTGGCCGACATGCACGCCGCCGATCTGGTCGAGGACCTGCTGCTGGCGACCTGGGACCTGCGCCCGTACCGCGACGACTCCGATTTCCTGGTCGCGGTGCTGCGGCCGGCCTGACCTCCGCCGGTCAGGTCAGCCGGCGACCGTCGGGCGGGTCGACCCACACCAGTCGTACGGGGTGGACCATCCCGTACAGCCGCAGTGCTGCCTTGACACCACTGAACGGGTTGGGCAGGCCGCCGTTGGTCGGTACGACCACGGCTTCGTCGTCGAACGCCAGCCCCCAGCCGAGCACTCCGCCGTCCTCGCCGGCCTCGGTCTCCGCACAGATGGCGAAGCGCGCCGGCACCTGCTCGGACGCCTGCTCTGTCATCATCTGCCGGACACCCTCAGGCGTCTCCGACTGACGTCCTACCTCGTCGAGCCCCATAGCAGCCTCCTTCGAACGTTTATGGATACGTATAGGTTAGCGGCTACGGATGTGCTCGGCTAGACTTATCTGGGTACGAGAATCGGGAGACGGTGATGGACACTCAGGTGGATCCACTTGCGCTACGTTGGCTGCTCGGCGTGGAACTGAGTCGGCACCGGCGAGCGGTGCAGCTCAGCCTCAGCGAACTCGCCGCCACAACCGGGATCGGCAAACCCAAGCTCGGACACATGGAATCCGGTCGCTACCATCAGGCACCGGACGACGTGCAGGTTGTCCTGCATGCCTGCGGAGTACCGGCGACAACCGTCCAGCAACTGGTGACGCTGGCCGCTGCACGGGCGGACGCCAAGTCCTGGCTGAGTCGCTGGACGGACCTGATTCCGGGCTTCCTCCGGACGTACGTAGGGTTGCTCGACATGGCCGAGCGACTCTTCACGTTCGAGCCGATGGTGGTGCCTGGGCTACTCCAGTCCCGCGACTACGCTCAAGCACTGACCTCGGCCAACCGCTTCTACCGGCCCGATCAGGCACAGTCGTTCGCCGAGTTCCGGCAAGTGCGGGCAAGCAGGCTGGCTGCCCGGCATGATCTGACCTTCCAGACCGTGATCGGCGAAGCTGCCATCCGCACACCCGTGGGCGAGCCGTCGATCCGCCAGGCACAGCTGGAGCATCTGATAGACGTGGCTCGCGGCGGACGAGTCACCTTACAGTTGCTGCGGCCCGAGGACGGCCCGCATCAGGCCAGCGCCATTGGGCAGTTCGCACTACTCGAGTTCGGTCACGGCATCCGGCCGGTGGCATACACGGAGCTTCTCGACGACGCCATATTCGTACATGACCTCGATCGGGTCCGCACGTACCAGTGGGTCGCCGACAACCTTCGCGAGCTCGCACTCCCACCCGCCGAGACGCTCACCCATCTACAAGCGGAGCTGACCCGGTAGGCCCCCGATCAACGTGAGCTTGCCCAGGACCGAAGATCAGCGGGCCGGCCGAGTCAGGCCGGCAGGTGGGCGCGGACGTCGTCGGCGACGGCGTCGCCGTACGAGTCGGCGAGCCGCTTGACGAAGATGTCCGGCTTGACGGCGTACTCCTGTGGTCCGGTGGTCTCCAGCACCAGCGCGGCGAGCAGGCAGCCGACCTGCGCGGCCCGTTCCAGACCGAGGCCCCAGCCGAGGGCGGCGAAGAAGCCGGCACGGAAGCCGTCACCGACACCGGTCGGGTCGTCGGCGACCACGTCACGGGCCACCGGTACGTGGATCCGCTCGATGCCCCGGCCAGTGATCTCCACCCCGTCAGCACCGAGCGTGGTGACCCGTACCGTCACCAGGTCGAGCACCTGGTCGCCGGTGAGGCCGACCTTGCTCTCCAGCAGCGACCGCTCGTACTCGTTGGTCAGCAGATACTCCGCCCCGTCGATGAGCTGCCGGACGTCCTCACCGCTCATCCGGGCCAGCTGCTGCGACGGGTCGGCGGCGAACCGGTAGCCCCGGGCCCGGCACTCGGCCGAGTGGCGCAGCATCGCCTCGGGGTCGTTGGCGCTGACCAGCACCAGTTCGAGGCCACCCACCCGGGCGGCGACCGGTGCCAGCTCGATGTTGCGGGCCTCGCTCATCGCACCGGCGTAGAAGGACGCGATCTGGCACAGGTCGTCGTCGGTGGTGCAGACGAAGCGGGCGGTGTGCGCCAACTCGCTGACGTGCACCGAGTCGCAGTCGACGCCGTGGCGTTCCAGCCAGGAACGGTAGTCGGCGAAGTCGGCGCCGACCGCGCCGAGCAGCACCGGGCGCAGACCGAGCTGGGCCATCCCGAAGGCGATGTTCGCCGCCACCCCGCCCCGGCGGACGACCAGGTCGTCGACGAGGAACGACAGGGACACCTTGTCCAACTGGTCCGCGATGAGCTGACCCGCGAACCGGCCGGGGAAGTGCATCAGATGGTCGGTGGCGATCGAGCCGGTGACGGCGATCTTCATGTCGGCCCTCGGGTGTCGGGGTGGGGAATCGTGCGCGGGCCAGCTTACCGGTACGGGGACCGTCAGAACCCGTACCGTTCTCGAATCGGCACGATCACCACGCCGTCAGCCGACGTCCGAGTCGGGGTATCCCCGGCCCCGGACGTGGCTGCGGACACGTACGCCCGGCGGCTCAGTGGAAGGAGTCGCCGCAGGCACAGGAGTTCTGCGCGTTCGGGTTGTCGATGGTGAAACCCTGGGCGTCGATCCGGTCCGCGAAGTCGATCTTCGCGCCGGTCAGGTACGGGGCGCTCATCCGGTCCACCACGACCTCGACGCCGCCGAAGTCGTCGACGATGTCCCCGTCCAGCGACCGCTCGTCGAAGAACAGCTGGTACCGCAGGCCGGAGCAGCCACCGGGCTGTACGGCGACCCGAAGCCGCAGGTCGTCGCGGCCTTCCTGGTCGAGCAGTGCCTTGACCTTCTCGGCCGCCAGGTCGGTGAGGACGACGGTGGTCGAGGCGGCGGTCTCGGCCGTTTCGGACTGCGCTGATGTGCTCACGTGAAGGTCTCCCCTGCGACGGTGCGAATTCGTCCGTATCAGGTAACGCTAACCGGCCGGGCCACGATTCCCAATCCGGGTGGCCACAATCCGTACGTGATCCGCCGCGCATCCCACCATCCGGAAGATCACCGGAAACTCACCGCCCCGTGGCCGTCGGCACGCCGTCAGCGGCTCCACTGGCCGGCCAGCCGGGCGGCGATCCCGCGCAGCCCTTCCGCCGGCCGGGCCAGCGCCTGAGCCAGCCCACCGCCGGTCTCGCCGCCGAAGTGGTCCACCAGGGCGTACGCCTCGGTGACGCCGGCCGCGGCCGACTCCCGCCGGCCGGTGGACACCTGGCCGGCGAGCACCACGCAGGGCAGTCCCCGGTCCCGGGCCGCGCCGGCCACCCCGGCGACCACCTTGCCGCGCAGCGACTGGTGGTCGAACGACCCTTCGCCGGTGATCACCAGGTCGGCGGCGTCCAGCGCGGCGGGCAGCCCGATCAGCGCGGTGACCAGGTCGATGCCGGACTCGCACCGCCCGCCGAGGGCGAGCAGCGCGGCGCCGATGCCACCGGCGGCCCCGGCCCCGGGCAGCGCGGCCAGCTGCGGCGGGCAGCCGGGCAGGCCCGCGACCAGGGTGCCGGCGAACCGCTGCAGCGCGGCGTCGAGCAGCAGTACGTCGGCCCGGTCGGCACCCTTCTGCGGCCCGTACACGTTGCTGGCCCCGTGCAGCCCGGTCAGCGGGTTGTCGACGTCGGTCGCGGCGACCAGCTCGACCCCGCGCAGCCGGGGTACGCCGTCGAGGCGGTCGACCCCGGCGAGGGCCACGCCGCCGTACGGCAGGGCGTAGCCGGCGGCGTCGAGCGGGGTGACCCCCAGCGCGGTGAGCATGCCGGCTCCGGCGTCGTTGGTGGCCGACCCGCCGAGCCCGACGACCACCCGACGGGCACCGTGTTCGACCGCCGCGACCAGCAGCAGCCCGAGGCCGTACGAGGTGGTGTGTTTCGGGTCACGTTCGGCTTCGGTGAGCAGGTGCAGGCCGCACGCCTGGGCGCTCTCCACGTACGCGGTCGGGCCGGCGGTCGCGCTCCCGCCGGCCCCCGGGCCGTCGACCAGCAGAATCTCACCGCCGACCGGCCGGCCGAGCGGGTCGACCGTCGGTACCGGGACCCGCCGGCCGGCGGTCGACTCGGCCAGCACCTCGACGAATCCCGGACCACCGTCGGACAACGGGCGCAGCACCAGCTCGTCGGTGGGCGCCCGGTCCCGCCACCCGGTGGCGACGGCGGCGGCCACCTCGGCGGCGGTCAGGGTGCCGGCGAACTTGTCCGGACAGATCAGGACCCGCATGGTCTGGCAGTGTGGCAGGCCACACTTGGGCTGGTCGCAGGCGGGCGGACCTGTGCGAGCATGGATCTCGTGACTTCGACGTGGGTTGAGCCTTCCAGCACCGCGACCGCCCTGTTGCTGCTCGGCCGGGGCAGCGACCCGGCCAGCGAGCGCGGCGTCGACTGTCCAGGGGAGCTCCCGGCACCCAGCGACCCGGACCTGGTCGCCCGGGCCACCGCCGCCAAGGCCGCGCTCGGCGACCGGGTCTTCGTGCTCGGTCACCACTACCAGCGCGACGAGGTCATCCAGTTCGCCGATGTCACCGGCGACTCGTTCAAGCTGGCCCGGGAGGCCGCCGCACGGCCGTCGGCCGAGTTCATCGTCTTCTGCGGTGTGCACTTCATGGCGGAGAGCGCCGACATCCTGACCGGCGACGCCCAGCGGGTGATCCTGCCGGATCTGGCCGCCGGCTGTTCGATGGCGGACATGGCGGCTCTCGGCCAGGTGGAGACCGCCTGGGAGGCGCTGGCCGACGCGGGCGCGGCCGGCTCGACGGTGCCGGTGACGTACATGAACTCGTCGGCGGACATCAAGGGCTTCGTCGGCCGCAACGGCGGGGTGGTCTGCACCTCGTCGAACGCCAAGCGCGCGTTGACCTGGGCGTTCGAGCGCGGTCAGCGGGTGCTGTTCCTGCCGGACCAGCATCTGGGCCGCAACACGGCGGTGCTGGAGATGGGACTGGACGCCGACGACTGCGTGCTCTACGACCCGCACAAGCCCGGTGGTGGGCTGACCGCGCAGCAGTTGCGCGAGGCGAAGATGGTGCTCTGGCGGGGGCACTGTTCGGTGCACGGCCGGTTCACCCGCAGCAGCGTCGACGAGGTACGGATGCGGGTGCCCGGGGTCAACGTGCTGGTCCACCCGGAGTGCCGCTACGAGGTGGTCACCACCGCCGACCAGATCGGCTCGACGGAGTACATCATCCGGACCATCGAGGCCGCCCCGGCCGGATCGGCGTGGGCCGTGGGCACGGAGCTGAACCTGGTCCGCCGGTTGGCGCTGGCCCACCCGGACAAGCAGGTCATGTTCCTGGACCGGACGGTCTGCTACTGCTCGACGATGAACCGGATCGACCTGCCGCACCTGGTGTGGGCGTTGGAGGAGCTGGTCGCCGGCCGGGTGCCGAACCAGATCACGGTCGAGCCGCGTACGGCGCATTTCGCGCGGGTCGCGCTGGACCAGATGCTGGCACTGCCCTGATCGGACAGCCACCTGATCGGATAGCTGACACCGCACCGTCAGGTCACCCAACGTAGTCTAGGTCCTACGTATACGTGCCGTCGTTCCCGAATTCGTGCCAATCGCAGCCGCTGCGGGATCCCACTTTCATCACGGAGCGCTATGCTGCCTCAGGCGACGAACGGGCAGCGCGGATCTTCGATGCTCCCCGGTGACAGACGGTAACCGGATGTCACTCGAGGTCCACCGACCGCCGGCTCCGTACGCGGGTCGTCCGGTTTCACCCACCGCCGGCCGGGACATGTTCATCCCATCTCGCCGGGCCAGCTCCACCCCACAAGACGGCAGCATCGACGCGCTGGAGGTTCCCTTGACCGACGACGTCCTGATCGTGCATGGCGGCACCCCCCTGCACGGGCAGATCCGGGTCCGAGGCGCCAAGAATCTCGTCTCCAAGGCGATGGTGGCCGCACTGCTCGGCGATGAGCCGAGCAGGTTGTACGACGTACCGCGGATCCGCGACGTCGAGATCGTCCGTGGCCTGCTCGAACTGCACGGGGTCAAGGTCAGCGACGGTGCCGAGGACGGCGAACTGGTGCTCGATCCGGCCAATGTGGAGAGCGCCTCGTTCGACCAGATCAACGTACACGCCGGCTCCAGCCGGATCCCGATCCTGTTCTGCGGCCCGCTGCTGCACCGGCTCGGCCACGCGTTCATCCCGGACCTCGGCGGTTGCCACATCGGTCCCCGGCCGATCGACTTCCACATGCAGGCGCTGCGCGAGTTCGGCGCGGTCGTCGAGAAGACCCCGCAAGGGCTGCACCTGACCGCGCCCAACGGTCTGCACGGCACCAAGTTCGAGCTGCCGTACCCGAGCGTCGGCGCCACCGAGCAGGTGCTGCTGACCGCCGTGCTCGCCGACGGGGTGACCGAGCTGCGCAACGCCGCGGTCGAGCCGGAGATCGTCGACCTGATCTGCGTCATGCAGAAGATGGGCGCGATCATCAAAGTGCACACCGACCGGGTGATCGAGATCCACGGCGTTCCCCGGCTCGGCGGCTACTCGCACCGGCCGATCCCGGACCGGATCGAGGCGGCCAGCTGGGCGGCGGCGGCGCTGGCCACCGGCGGCGACGTCAACGTGCTCGGCGCGCAGCAGGCCGACATGATGACCTTCCTGAACGTGTTCCGGTCGGTCGGCGGCGCGTACCAGGTCACCGACGCCCGCCCACCGCGCGTCGGCAGCGCCGGCCAGGAGGGCGGCATCCGGTTCTGGCACCCGGGCAACGAGCTGCGCGCGGTGGCCCTGGAGACCGACGTGCACCCGGGCTTCATGACCGACTGGCAGCAGCCGCTGGTCGTCGCGTTGACCCAGGCCCGTGGGCTGTCGATCGTCCACGAGACGGTGTACGAGCAGCGGCTGGGCTACACCGAGGCGCTCAACACGATGGGCGCGACGATCCAGGTCTACCGGGAGTGCCTGGGCGGGACCCCGTGCCGCTTCGGTCGCCGCAACTTCAAGCACTCGGCGGTGATCGCCGGGCCGAGCAAGCTGCACGCCGCCGACCTGGTCATCCCGGACCTGCGGGCCGGGTTCAGCCACCTGATCGCGGCGCTCGCCGCCGAGGGCACCTCCCGGGTGTACGGCGTCGACCTGATCAACCGGGGGTACGAGGACTTCGAGGCCAAGCTGGCCGACCTCGGCGCCCACGTGGAACGCCCCTGATCCGACGCGACCCGTCGCTGATCCGACGCGTCCACGCCCGGATCCGACGTACCCGTGCCCGGTTCGTGCCCTCGCGGCCCGAACCGGGCCGGGCGTCCGGTGCCCTCGCCCGCCGGCCGGCGGGCGACGACCGGGTGCGAGGTGCGGATGACGCACCTGGTTGGCTACCCTTCACGCGTGCCGTCGCTGTTTCGCCGCAAGTCCGCCGATGTCGTGGAAGCCGATCTGCCGGAGGACGATGTTCCCCCGTCGCAGGAGGATGCCGCGTCCGTCCGTGCCCGCCGGCACACGCCGAGCAAGAAGGAGCTCGGTGTGGTCACCCCGAAGCGGCCGGCTGCCGGCCGCCGACCGGCGGCGAACGCCAAGCCGCTGACCAAGCAGGAGGCCCGCGAGCAGCGGCGGGCCCGGCGGTCGGCGATCTCGGAGGAGTTCCGGCGCGAGGGCGGGCCCCGCGACCGGGCCCCGGAACGCGGACTCGCTCGCGACGTGGTGGATTCCCGGCGTACGGTCGGCACCTGGTTCTTCGGCGGCGCGCTGCTCGTGCTGATCGGGTCCGGGCCGACGATGCCACCGGTGGTGCAGTTGGCGTCGAACCTGCTCTGGGTGACGCTGGCGGTGCTGGTGGTCCTCGACTCGGTGCTGATCTCCCGCCGGATTCGTAAACTGGTCCGGGAGCGGTTCCCGAAGGCGGACCAGCGGATGGGCGGCCTGTACTTCTACGCCATCATGCGCGCGATGACATTCCGCCGGATGCGCACCCCGATCCCCCGGGTGGAGCTCGGCGACAAGATCTGACCTGCCCGGCAGGCGCGGAAAAGACACTGTTTCGATTCAGTACGGGCGGTTCGGTGGCGTCGACCGAGCCTGCGCGGCTACCCTCCATCCGCAACCACGCCGCCACTGGGCCGGGGGGACCCGATCGGGTTGCCACGGTCACTCAGCGAGTATTCGACGAGGTGACACGCCGTGAGCGAGCCACACGGACCGCTGACACGGTTCTCGCCTGCCCGGCGGGCCGCCCGTAACGACACCCGCGGCGAGGTGCCGGCGTGACCGAGGGGTACTTCGACCGCCGTTGGCAATCCTGGCAGTGGGAGGACGACGGCGCACCGGACCGTTCGGCCGACGGACATCGTGACGTCGGCTGGGACGACGACGACCGGTGGGAAGCGATGCGCCGGGCGCGGGACCACCGGCCGCAGGAGCCGGGCTGGGTCACCGATCCGACCAACGAATGGGTGCCGCTGCCGGGTCAGCGGTACCCCGGCGACAACGGCGCGGGTCGGTCGGTCCGGCGGGAGCCGACCAGCCGCGGTGTCAGCCGTGGGCGAGCCAACGTCTACCAGTCCGGTTCCGGATCCGGGCGGGCACCTGTCAGCGACCGGACAGACCAGCCCCCGGCCCGCAGGCCGCAGTTTGACGCCGACCGGGCCCGGCGGGATGGTCACCGCGAGGCGCCACGCCCGAACGAGCCTGCGCCGGAGGCCGCCGGGGCCGCCGGCTGGTTCGCCGAGGGCGGCCAGCAACAGCCGTCCCAGACCGACGGGACCGGCCGTCGGCAGCACCCCGACGACGTGTTCCACCAACGCCGCCGGCATCCGGACGATGTCTTCCACGAGCGCCCGTACCCACCGGAGCGACGCCGTGGCGGGCCACCCGCCGAGCGGGACCGGCCCCAGTGGCAGCCGGCTGAGCCGTTCGACCGGGACCGGCCGCAGCCTCGTGATCAACGGCCGCCGGTGCGGCCGGACGGCCCGGCGTCCCGGTGGGACCAGCACCACCGGGGAGGCCCACCGGACGGCCCTCGCCGGGACGGACAGCAGCCCTCGGACGCCGACCCGCGCCGCGCACCGCAGCGCTGGCACGCGCCGCCACCACCGGCACCCGCACCACCGGAGGCACCGGCGCCGGATCGCCCGGCTGCCGGCCGCCCGCCCGCCCGGCAGCCGGGACCGGACGAGGTGTACCGGGTCAAGCCCGCCGCCCAGGCGTCCCCGCCGGCACCCACGCCGGCACCCACGTCTCCGGCGGCACCGCCCCGGCCAGCCGATCCGGTCGCCCCGTCCCGTCCGGCAGCGTCCCAGGAGCGTCCAGCAGCGCCTCCGGCGCGTCCGATCTCCGGCGCGGTCCCGCCACCGCCGGGTCGGATGCCTGCGGGAGGGCCGGGCACCGACGGCCGGGGCCACCGACCGGATCCGGGTCAGACCGGCGAGCAACTGCCGATTCCGGTCTCCGCCCCGGCCGGGCCGCCCCCGGAGTTCCGGGTACAGACGCCGACCGGCGAGCACCCGCAGATCCGGCCGGTCCCCCGAGGAGAGGATGCTGCCGAACCGGAGTACGTGGTACGGGCCAAGGCCGAGCCGCGGCACGCCCCGCCGCCGTACATCGTGCGCCCGCAGCCGGACCAGCCAGCACCGCCACGACCGGTGCAGGTCTCCCCGGCGGTGCCCGTGGCTGCCCCGCCGACGCCGGTCTCTCCCACCGCCACACCGTCCGGTCGGGTTCCATCGGAGGCCCCGGCTCCGGTCCCACCAGAGGCCCCGGCCCCAGCCGACATCCCGGCCCCGGCCGACATCCCGGCCCCGGCCGACATCCCGGTGTCACCGGCCGCCGCGCTGGTACGGCCGGACCCAGCGCCCGCTGCGGAAACCTCCACTGCTGCGGACGGCGACGGCGGACCGCCGTCGCTGCCCGATCCGGCCGGCACCGACCCGGCCGGCACCGACCCGGCTGCCGGACTCACCGACGATCCGACCGGTACCGCCCCGGACGACAACGGTGGCGGGTCCCGCTCCGGCCCTGCCGGGCCGCCGGCGAGTCCGGACACCGTCCTACCGGTCACCGGGACCGCCGCCGGTTCGGCCACGGCGCTCGGCGCACCCACCATGCTGGCCCCGCTCGTACAACCGGACCAGCCGACCGACGAACCCGACCCGGCGCCGGATCCCGAGACCGCAGCGGACGAGACCGAGTCCCAACTCAGCGACCCCGAACAGCTGTTGTCGTCGTACCACTGGCGGTTCCACCACGAGACGCTGCGTGAGCTGGTGGACAATCCCGACGAGTTCCGGGCCATCCGGGACCGGCTCACCGAGAAGATCGAACCGGCGACTGACAACGCCACCCGGGCTCGGCTGTTGAGCCTGCGGGCGGTCGTCTCCCGGATTCTCGGCGACCTCGGCAAGGCACTGGCCGACGCCAAACTGGCGCTGGCGCACGCCGAGGCGACCGGGGAGCTACGCCGGGTCGCGATCGCTCAGGCGCGGCTGGCCCACGTGCTGCAGTGGCGGGGTGACTTCGCCGAGGCGGACCGGTTGTTCGAGGAGGCCAACTCGGCCGAGCTACCGGACCGGCTCCGGGCCACGATGCACGAGCACGCCGGTCGGTCCTGCTACGACCAGGGCCGCTACATGGAGGCGTGCAACCACTTCGAGCGTGCGCTGGAGCTGCGCAAGGTCGAGGATCCGGACCTGATCGCGCGTACCGAGCTGGCGCTGGACGCGGTGTTCGCCAAGGTCGCCGAGAACGGTTGGGGGCCGTACCCCCGGGACCGGGAGGAGATTCTGCGGCTGCACCGGCCGCCGCGACCGACCTTCAGCGACCGGGCCCAGCAATGGGGGTACGCGGGGGTCGACGGTGAGCTGGTGATCGCTCCCGGCTACGCCGACGTCCAGCCGTTCCACGAGGGGGTGGCCTGGGTCCGCCGGCCGGAGGCCAAATGGTGGGAGCTGATCGACGAGTCGGGGACGACGGTGATCGCGCCGACCGCCGGCTACATCGGGGTCGGCTCGTTCTCCGACGGACTCGCCTGGGTCACCGCCGACGGCACCGGCAGCTGGATCGCCATCGACCGGAACAACACCGTGGTGATCGGGACCGGCTTCGAGGACGTACGCCCGTTCCGGCGCGGCGTCGCGGTGGTCCGGCGCGGCGGCTGGGGCGCGGTCGACAAGACCGGCCGGATGCTGCTCCCGCCCCGGTTCGGCGGCTTCCCGACCGCGCTCACCGACGGCCGCTACATCGACGGCTTCACCGACGAGGGTTTGGCGATCATCGACTCGGGTGGGCGCAAGGGCGTGGTCGACCGGTCCGGACGGATGGTCGTACCACCGGTGCATCCGGCGATGGCGATCCATCCGGTGGCGTTCCTGGTCGCGGCCCCCGACGGGCACTGGGGGGCGTTGGACCGGCGCGGGGAACCGCTGATCGACCCGGTGCTGCCCAGCCGCGCGGACGTGATGGACGAGATCGACCGGCTGCTGGCCGACACCAAACCGCTGCTGTGACGCTGCGGTACTCGGCGCCCGTACCGGACAACCGGTCCGTCGGCACCATCGCGAGATCGATTTACCGCTGTACGCAAGCTCATGCCGAACGCCCCGGCGGGCCGACCGACGACTAGGGTTGGGGCATGGAATTCCGACACCTAGGCCGCTCCGGCATGCTCGTCAGCGAGATCTCCTACGGAAACTGGATCACCCACGGATCGCAGGTGGAGGAAGAAGCAGCCAACGCCTGCGTACGCGCCGCGCTGGACGTCGGCATCACCACCTTCGACACCGCCGACACGTACGCCGGCACCCGGGCCGAGGAGGTGCTCGGCCGGGCGCTGCGTGGCGAACGCCGGGAAGGGCTGGAGATCCTGACCAAGGTCTTCTGGCCGACCGGCGAGGGACGCAACGACCGGGGACTGTCCCGCAAGCACATCATGGAGTCGATCAACGGCTCGCTGCGCCGGCTGCAGACCGACTACGTCGACCTTTACCAGGCGCACCGGTTCGACTACGCCACTCCGCTGGAGGAGACGATGGAGGCCTTCGCCGACATCGTGCATTCCGGCAAGGCCCACTACATCGGGGTCTCGGAGTGGAACGCCTCGCAGATCCGTCAGGGCCACGCGCTGGCCCGTGAGCTGAAGATCCCACTGGTGTCCAACCAGCCGCAGTACTCGATGCTGTGGCGGGTCATCGAGACCGAGGTGATCCCGGCCAGCGAGGAACTCGGTGTCGGGCAGATCGTCTTCTCGCCGCTGGGTCAGGGTGTGCTCACCGGCAAGTACCAGCCTGGCCAGCCACCGCCGGCCGGCTCCCGGGCCACCGACCAGTCCGGGGGCGCGACGTTCATCGCCCGGTTCATGACCGACCAGACGCTGAGCACCGTGGCGCAGCTCAAGCCGCTGGCCGAGCAGGCCGGCCTGTCGATGGCCCAGCTGGCCCTAGCCTGGGTGCTGCAGAACCCCAACGTGTCGTCGGCCATCATCGGTGCCACCCGGCCCGAGCAGGTGCGGGACAACGTCAAGGCCAGCGGGGTCCAGCTGGACGGCGGTCTGATGAAGGCCATCGACGAGATCCTGGAGCCGATCGTCGAGCGGGACCCGGGCCGAACCGTCAGCCCGGCCAGTCGGCCGTAGCCGGCACCGGGCGAGATCATGCCGCTGCGGCGGGGTGCCGCAGCGGCATGACACCGGCCGACGCGCCCGGCCCGGGTGGACCGCCGCCACGCCAGGCAGCGTCAGGACCAGAAACGGATCAGCGCCAGACCGTAGCTGTAGAGCGGGGTGGGCAGCCCGAGCAGGTCGCCGAGCCAGAACACGGCCTGGAAGAACGCGCCACCGATCTGGTCGTCCCACAGCAACGCGAACAGGCCGATGAACCCGAACGGCGCGAGCACCTGGTAGCCGCGCTGCCAGGCCGGCGGCAGCCACGGTTGGATCATGTTGCCGCCGTCCAGTCCGGGGACCGGCAGCAGGTTGAGCACACTGGCGGTCAGCTGCAGGAAGCCCAGCAGGGCGATGCCCGCCCAGAACTCCTGTCGGCCGCCCGGATCCACGCCGACGAGGAACGGCACCGCGAGTGCCACCGCGAGGGCCACGTTGACCGCCGGGCCGGCGAGGCTGACCAGGGTGTGCCGGAGCCGGCCCGGAATCCGGTGCCGGTCCACCCAGACCGCGCCGCCGGGCAGGCCGATCCCGCCGAGCAGGACCACCAGCACCGGCAGCGCGACGGACAGCAGCGGATGGGTGTACCTGAACGGATTGAGCGTCAGGTAGCCCCGGTGCGCCACGCTGCGGTCACCGAACCGGTAGGCGACCAGCGCGTGCGCGTACTCGTGCAGGCAGAGTGAGACCAGCCAGCCGCTGACCACCAGCACGAAGACGGCCAACCGGGCGTACCGCTCACTTGACCAGGCGAGTGCGCCGCTGCCGGCCACGAGGGCGACCAGCACGAGGAAGACCGGACTGGGCCGCCAGCTCGTCGCCGGCCGACCGGCCAGCGGGCCACCCGACGGCCCGTCGGACGGCACCGGCCGCATCTCACTTGCCTGCCGGCAGCAGACTCATCCGGTACTCGGTGCGGTCGTCCTCCAGCAGCTCGACCGAGGCGACGCCCGCCGCAGCCAACTCCCGCCAGGCCTGGCCGATCCAGGACTCGGCGTCGGCCTGGGTGCCGAACGTCTCGGTCGGCCCCTGCGCGGGCTGACCCTCCGCGTCCACGTACCGCCAACTCCATGGCATATCGCTGCTCCCGTTAGCTTTCAGTGCGCTTCGACCCAGTGCGTGTCGACCCAGTGCGCTTCAACCCTCGGCGATGGATGCACGCAAGCCTAGCCGCGACCGGTGACATCCCACCGCACCGGAGCACCGCCGGCACCGCCCCGGCAGGGCACGGCCGGCCGTGCCCGCCGTAAGGTACGGGCATGTCCGTTGGCGGGTGGCAGTCCATTCTCGTGCTCGGTGGGATCCGGTCCGGCAAGTCCGACTACGCCGAATCACTGGTCACCGGGGATCCGGTGGTGCGTTACGTGGCGACGGGCGCGGCCGATCCGGCCGACGCCGAGTGGCTCGCCCGGATCGAGAAGCACCGGGCCCGCCGGCCGGCCGACTGGCAGACCGACGAGGTCACCGGGGATCCGGGCCGGCTGATCGAGACGATCTCGTCGGCCCGCGCGGACGAGACGCTGCTCGTCGACGACCTTGGCGGCTGGGTCGCCGCGCTGCTCGATCCGGCCCGACAACCGGCCGACGACCGGGCCACCATCGCTGAGCTCACCGCCGCGGTGCGGTCCTGCCCGGCCCGGTTGGTGCTGGTCAGCCCGGAGGTCGGCCTGGCGCTGGTGCCGTCCACCCCGGTCGGCCGGGCCTTCGCCGACGCGCTCGGCCTGACCAACCAACTGCTGGCCGAGGTGTCCGACACGGTGGTGCTGGTCGTCGCCGGACAGCCGGTGCAGCTCAAGTCGACCGGTCCGGCCGCGACCGCCACGGTGACCAGCGGGGACCCGGGCGAGCCGACCGAGCCGACCGAGCCGAAGCAGACCGCCACGGTGACCGGGCCGGAGCCGGGCGAGCCGACCGGGCCGGAGCCGCCGGCGGCGGCGAACGGATCCAACACGGCGGCGCAGATCACCGCCGGGATGACTCTGCCGATGCCGGCGGAGCGGACCCGGACCGCCGGCGTCGCCCGACTGGGTCGGCTGGACCTGCCCGGCGCCGGGTTCGGTGCGCTCGAGAACGTCATCGGGTTCGCCGCCGGTACCCAGGACGAGGCCAGCCCGCGACCGTGGGACCAGGTCCAGGTGGTGCTGATCCACGGCGACCACGACGGTGGAGTCGCCGCCGGCGACAGCCCACAGGACTCGGCGCGCCGGGCCGACCAGGCCGGCGCCGGCGACGGGGCGCTGGCGCGGCTGGCCGCCACCGCCGGCGCCGTCGTCGACGTCGTCGCCGCCCCCGGCGCCGCCCCGATCGAACACCGGCCGGCACTCACCGCCGCCGAGGTGGACAGCGCGTTGGCCACCGGGTGGGAGGTGGCGCAGCGGGCCGGCCGGGCCGGTGTGGCGGCGATCGTCATCGCCGCCTGCGGCGCGGGCGCGGCCGGTGCGGCGGCCGCCGTCGTCGCGGCGACCACCGGCGCGGAGCCGGCGGCGCTGCTCGGCCGGGTGCCCGCAGCGGGCGGGAAGGTCGACGACGCCGCGTGGATGTCGCGGTGCGCCGCGGTACGGGACGCGCTGCACCGCACCCGGCGCGGCACCCATGGTGCCCGGGAGGTGCTGGCGGAGTACGCCGGCGGGGACATCGCGGTGGCCACCGGGGTGCTGCTCGGCGCGACCGCCAACCGGATCCCGGTGCTGCTGGACGGCCCGGTCGGGGTGGCCGCCGCGCTGGTCAGCCGGGATCTCGCCGGCCAGGCCCGGCACTGGTGCCTGCTGCCCGACCATGGTCGGCAGCCGACCGTGCGGCACGCGGCGGACGTACTCGGCCTGACCCCGCTGCTGGACCTGCGGCTCGACCTGGGTGAGGGCGCCACCGCGCTGGCCGCGCTGCCGCTGCTGCGTTCGGCGCTCACCCTGGCCGACACGCTCGGCGAACACCCGACGTTCGCCGAACCGGAGCCGGCCGGTCCCGGTCCGGCCGCCGCCGGTCCGGCCGCCGCCGACCCGGTGCGGTGACCGGCGACCGGCCCACCGGTGCGGGGGACACCGTCTCCGCTGGCGTCCGGCTCGCCGTCACCACCTTCACCGTGTTTCCGCTGCGGCCCGGTCCGGTGCACCGGCCGGCGGCGGCCGTGGCGATGGCGGTCGCCCCGGTGGTCGGCCTCGGTCTCGGCGTACTCCTCGCAATGGCCCTGCTCGCGCTCTCGGCCGCCGGAACCCCGGCGCTGGTCGCCGCTGCGGTGGTGACGGGCCTGGCCGCAGCGTCGACCCGGGGACTGCACCTGGACGGACTCGCCGACACCGTCGACGCGCTCGGCTCACACCGGCCCGCTGACGGCGCGCTGGCGGTGATGCGCCGGCCGGACATCGGCCCGTTCGGCGTGGTGGCCCTGGTCGTCGTGCTGCTGGCGCAGACGGCGTCGCTCGGGTCGCTACCGGCCGGACGGTCGTGGCCGGCGGTCCTGGCGACGGTCGCCGCCGCGGTCGCGGCAGGCCGGCTCGCGGTCACCTGGGCCTGCCGCCAGGCCGTGCCGGCCGCCCGGCCGGACGGGCTCGGCGCGCTGGTGGCCGGCACCCAGCGGTGGCCGCTGCTGGCGGCCGGCACGGTCCTGGTCGCCGCCGTGGCGGTCGCCGCCGTACCCGGCCGCCCCTGGCAGGGGCCGCTGGTCGTGCTGGGCGCGGTGCTGCTGTGGCTGACCTGGCTGCGCCATCTGGTACGCCGGTTCGGCGGAATCACCGGTGATGTGCTGGGCGCCGGGGTCGAATTCACCAGCACCGCCGTCTACCTGGGCCTGGTGACCGTGCGGTGACCCGGTGAGCGGCGGCGCCGGCCGTACCCCGACCACACCCCGATCGTGCGCCGGCCGTGCGCCGGCAGCGGGCCACGGCGATCGGCAACCACGGCCGCCACGGGTCCGGTGCGGGTAGCGTTCACCTCGCCAGCGACGCACGACCCGGGGAGCAGGGAGCACCTATGGCCGCCAGTTCGGACGACCTGCTGCTGCCGGTGCCGGTCCCGGAGTCGCTGGCCGCCACCTACCTGGTCCCGGTGGTACCGCCGGACGCGGCCGTACCGGACGCGGTGGACGCGGTGGACTGGCTCGGTGACCGGCTGTCCCGGCCGGTGCGTGACCTGACCCGGCAGATGCTCGGCAGCCCGCTGATGACCGTGCAGACCCGCCCGGTCGACCGGCTGCCGGAGCTGCCGCCGGACCTGCTGGCCGCGTTCGGTGCTACCGGTGGCCAGCTGGCCCGGCTCCGCACCGCGCAGCGTTGCGTGGTGGTGCAGGCCAACTACCGGCCGGGTTGGCCGCCAGCGCACGAATGGGCAGCGCGGGCGGTCGGCGCGGCGCTGGCCGACGCGCTCGACGTCGATCTGATCGACCTGTTCGGGCTGCAGTTCCTCGACCCGGCGGGTGCGTTGCGGTCACTGCCCGACGCCGACGGACGGATCCGCCTGGTCGACTGGATCCTGGTGCCCTACTCCCCCGACGATGACGGGCTCTGGTTCACCACGAAAGGGCTGCGTCGGTTCGGGCTGCTGGAGTTGCAGGCGCAGCAGGTGCCGCCGAGGTTCGTCCGGGCCTGGGGGGCGATCATGACCGGGACCGCCCGACGGCTGCTGCGGATCTGGACCGAGGCGTTGGCCGAACCGGAGCCGCCGGCCTTCGTCCAGTTGCCGGTGAACCTGCCGGTGTCCGGCCACGACATCGCCGTCGCGTACGGCAACCAGGACCGGCACGACTCGGCGGGTTCGGCGCTGCTGCGGATCGTGCTGGACCCGTCGACCGATCCGGAGGCCGACTCCTTCCTCACTCTCCGTCCGCCGCCGCAGGTCGCCGACAGCGACGCCGGGGACTATTTCGCCCAGGTCTGCGGCGAGCTCTTCGGCGCCGGGCAGCCGGAGATCCACTACGCCCGGCGCAGCGACGCGATGGCGCAGGCGATCACCACCGCCCGCCGGTCGCTGGGCGAGGTCCGGGCCCGGTTCCTCGCCCGCACGCTCGGCGGTCAGCTGCTGGTCAAGTACGGTCTCGCCGCGCCGGACGGCCACGAGTACGTGTGGGCCAGCGTCACCGGCTGGCCGCACCCCGGCCGGATCCACGCGGCCAGCACGGTCGACGCGGTCTGCGACCCGACCGTACGGGTCGGCAGCCCGGTCGAGGTGGACGTCGCGGACCTGGTCGACTGGGCTCTGATCAGCGAGGGCCGGATGGTGGAGGGCGGTTGGACCGAGTCGGTGCTCGATCACGGCGACCGAGGTGCGGCCGGGCGCTGAGCCGCGCCCGCCGTCAGCGCAGCTGGCAGTCAGCGCACCGACGACGGCACGAACGGCGGGGTCACCACCCGCATCGGCGTGTGCCGGCCGCGCACGTCGACCTGCACCTCGACACCGTCCGTCGGCACCGCGGCGGTGTCCAGCAGGGCCAGCCCGACACCGGCCTTGCGGGTCGGCGAGAACGTGCCGCTGGTCACCGCGCCGACGGGCGCTCCGTCGAGCAGCACCGCCATGCCCGGTCGCGGAATGGCCCGCTGCACGGCCTGCAGACCGCGCAGCAGCCGGGCCGGCCCGGCCGCCTTCTCCGCCAGCAGTACGGTCCGACCCCAGAAGTCCGGTTTGCGCCAGCCAACCGCCCAGCCGAGCCGGGCCTGCACCGGGGTGACCGCTACCGTCAGGTCCTGACCGTGCAGCGCGTACCCCATCTCGGTGCGCAGCGTGTCCCGCGCGCCCAACCCGCAGGCCCGCGCGGCGACCGGAGTCTCGGCGGCCAGCAGCAGGTCCCACACCCGGCCCGCCGCCTCGGCCGGCACCACCAGTTCGTAGCCGTGCTCGCCGGTGTACCCGGTCCGGCAGACGACCAGTTCGGTGCCGGCCAGCCGACCGGCGACGAAACTCATGTACGCATGCCCGGTGGGCAGCCCCAGCCCGGCGAGGAGTCCGGCCGAGGCCGGTCCCTGCACCGCCAGTACGGCGTACCCGGTGTGCTCGTCGGTCACCGTGACCCCGCCCGGCGCCGCCGCCCGCAGCCGGCCGACCACCTCGCCGGTGTTGGCCGCGTTGGGTACCAGGAACATGTGGTCGTCGGCGTACCGGTAGGCGATGATGTCGTCGACGACGCCGCCGGTGGCGTCGTCGCAGCAGAGCGTGTACTGGGCCGAGCCGACGGTGATCCGGTCCAGGTCGTTGCTCAGGCAGGAGTTGACGAACGCCGCCGCGCCGGGTCCGGTGACCCGGGCCTTGCCGAGGTGCGACACGTCGAACACGCCGACCGCGCTACGCACCGACTCGTGCTCGCGCAGCACGCCGCCGCCGGCGTACTCCAGCGGCATCTGCCAGCCACCGAAGGCCGCGAACTTCGCGCCGAGCGCGACATGCCGGTCGTGCAGCGGGGATCTGCGCAACGTGCCGTCCCCGGTCATGGTCACCTCGGTCATGGGAGGCAACTTACCGGCGGACCCGCAGGTGGCTAGCATCGGCGGGGCACCACCCCGTCCGGCGGAGCAAGTTGCGCCGGAGACCAACCCGCCGGTCGCCCACAAGGCGACCGGCCCAGCTGCCGGAGACGCCGAGTGACATCAACCACCACAACCCTGGACCTGGTCGACACCGACCCCGCTGAGCTGGCCGTCGACGCGCTGGTGATCGGCGTACACAGTCAGGACCAGCCGGACGCAGACCAGGCAGCGGCGGACGGTGCGTCGGGCACGACGCCCGCCCTGTTGCTGGCGACCGGGGCGGAGAGCATCGCCGTCGCGTTCGAGGGTCGACTGACCGAGGCCCTCAGCCTGCTCGGCGCGACCGGAGCCGCCGGCGAGGTGATCAAGCTGGCCACACTCGGTACGGTCGGGCCGCCGCTGCTGGTCGCGGTCGGGCTGGGTCCGGAGCCGACCGGCGCGGCGCCCGCCCCGGAGACGCTGCGCCGGGCGACCGGCGCGGCGGTACGGGCACTCGCCGGCACCTCGCGGGTCGCCGTGGCGTTGCCGGTCCCGGATGACGCGGACGGACCGGCGGTGCTGCGCGCGGTCGCCGAGGGCGCGCTGCTCGGTAGCTACCGGTTCGCCGGCTACAAGACCCGTCCGCAGCCGGGCCGACGGGCACCGGTCGCCTCGATCGCGCTGCACGTGACCGACGCCGCCGACCCCGCGGTGCAGGCCGAGGTGGCCCGGGCGGAGGCGGTCGCCGCGGCGGTGATCGCCTGCCGGGACTGGGTGAACACCCCGCCGAACGAGCTGCGGCCACCGGCGTTCGCCGATTCGGTACGGGACGCGGCGGTCGCCGCCGGGCTGACCGTGCAGGTGCTGGACGAGCAGGCGCTGGTCGACGGGGGCTACGGCGGGATCCTCGCCGTGGGCGGCGGCTCGGCCGCTCCGCCCCGGCTGGTGATCGTCTCCTACACGCCGCCGGAGGCGGCCCCGGACGCCCCACGGGTCGCGCTGGTCGGCAAGGGCATCACCTTCGACACCGGCGGCGTGTCGATCAAGCCGGCGCAGGGCATGTGGGAGATGAAGTCGGACATGGCCGGCGCGGCCGCCGTCGGGGCGGCGATGCTGGCGATCGCGGCGCTGCGGCCGTCGGTGCCGGTCACCGCCTACCTGCCGATGGCGGAGAACATGCCGTCGGGTACCGCGTACCGGCCCGGCGATGTGGTGACCATGTTCGACGGCAAGCGGGTGGAGGTGCTCAACACCGACGCCGAGGGCCGGATGGTGCTCGCCGACGCGATGGCCCGGGCCTGCGCGGACGGCTGCGACTACCTGCTGGAGACCTCGACGCTGACCGGCGGGCAGGTGGTCGCGCTGGGCAAACGGATGGCCGGGGTGATGGGCAGCGACGAGCTGTGTGCCCGGGTACGGGCCGGCGGGGACACGGTGGGCGAGCCGGCCTGGCCGATGCCGCTGCCCGACGACGTCCGCAAGGGCATGGAGTCGGAGGTGGCGGACATCTGCCAGGTGAACTCGGCGATGGACCGGGCCGGCCACATGCTGCAGGGCGGGGTGTTCCTCCGCGAGTTCGTCAGCGAGGGGGTCGCCTGGGCGCACCTCGACGTCGCCGGCCCGGCCTACCACGCCGGCGAGCCGTTCGGCTACTGGAGCAAGGGCGGCACCGGCGTCCCGGTGCGCACACTGGTGCACCTGGTGCAGGACATCGCGGCCAACGGCTGACCCGTCGCAGCCCGACGTGGGGCCGGGTGCCGGTCGGCACCCGGCCCCACGTCGGTGAGGTCAGCCCCGGTCGGCCCGGTCGGCCCGCTTGCGCCGTTCGTTGAAGTCCCGCATCCGCTGTGGGTAGCCGACCAGCGCCACGTCGTAGATCGGGATGGCCATCTTGTGCGCGAAGCGACGGGCGATGTCCGGGCCGTCGACCCGACGGCGGGTCCACTCACCGTCGAACGCGATGAGCATCACCGTCGTCTCGGTGACCGTGGTCCGGGGCTCGATGAACGCCTCGACCCCTCGGCGGCTGCGGACGAATTCCTCGAGATGGTCGAGATCCGCCCGGTTCGCCGGCCGGCCTCCCGGTGCCCCGCTCGACTGCTTGCGCCGACGAAACCACGCCACCGGCGTTCCCCTCCCCCAACTGACAGACCGCGCAGGTGCCGGCCGGGCGGCCTGGTGCGGTCGGGCCGGGCCCGGCTGTCCGACGCCCGCGCGCATAGACGGACAGGGCAAGCCTACGTTGCGGCCACGTGTCCTTGGGCACCTCGTTGAGCGTTCAGACACTACAAGTGACAAGATGACCGGGGAAAGTCTGCCCGTTCCATGGGACGACGCAGGGGACGGCCCTCCTGTGCAGCGACGTGACCTGGGAGTGAACTGTGAGTGAGCCGAACGGCGGGACCTTCGACCTGGTCATCCTCGGCGGCGGTAGTGGAGGCTACGCGGCTGCCCTGCGCGCCGTACAACTCGATCTGTCGGTAGCCCTGATCGAGAAGGACAAGGTCGGCGGCACCTGCCTGCACCGTGGCTGCATCCCCACCAAGGCGCTGCTGCACGCCGCCGAGGTGGCCGACAACGCGCGCGAGTCCGAGCAGTTCGGCGTCAAGGCGGACCTGGTCGGCATCGACATGGCCGGGGTGAACAGTTACAAGGACGGCGTGGTCAGCCGGCTGTACAAGGGCCTGCAGGGCATGATCAAGTCTTCGAAGATCACCTACGTGGCGGGCACCGGCCGGCTGGTCGGCCCGGACACCGTCGAGGTCGACGGCGCCCGGTACACCGGCCGCAACGTGATCCTGGCCACCGGGTCCTACTCGCGCAGCCTGCCCGGCATCGAGGTCGACGGCGAGCGGATCCTGACCAGCGAGCACGCGCTGGAGCTGGACCGGGTGCCGTCGTCGGCGATCGTGCTCGGCGGCGGGGTGATCGGTGTCGAGTTCGCCAGCGTCTGGCGCTCCTTCGGCGTCGACGTGACGATCGTCGAGGCGCTGCCCCGGCTGGTCGCCGCCGAGGACGAGGAGTCGTCCAAGGCGCTGGAGCGGGCGTTCCGCAAGCGCGGCATCGGGTTCAAGACCGGCAAGCCGTTCGAGAAGGTCGAACGCACCGAGTCCGGCGTCCGGATGACGATCGCCGGTGGCGAGACCCTGGAGGCCGAGCTGCTGCTGGTCGCCGTCGGGCGCGGGCCGGTGACCGCCGACCTCGGGTACGAAGAGCAGGGTCTGAAGATGGACCGTGGCTTCGTGCTGACCGACGAGCGACTGCGGACCAACCTGCCGAACGTCTACGCCGTGGGCGACATCGTGCCCGGCCTGCAGCTGGCCCACCGCGGTTTCCAGCAGGGCATCTTCGTCGCCGAGGAGATCGCCGGCCGCAACCCTGCGGTGATCGACGAGAGCGGCATCCCCCGGGTCACCTACTCGGACCCGGAGCTCGCGTCGGTCGGGCTGACCGAGGCGAAGGCCAAGGAGCAGTACGGGGCCGACAAGGTCAAGACCTACAACTACAACCTCGGCGGCAACGGCAAGAGCCAGATCCTCAAGACCACCGGCTTCGTCAAGCTCGTCCGGGTCGTCGACGGCCCGGTCGTGGGACTGCACCTGGTCGGTGCCCGGGTCGGCGAGCTGATCGGCGAGGCACAGTTGATCTACAACTGGGAGGCCGACCCGGCCGACGTCGCACCACTCGTACACGCCCACCCGACCCAGGGCGAGGCGCTGGGCGAGGCCCACCTGGCCCTGGCCGGCAAGCCGCTGCACGCACACGCCTGACTAGAGGAGTCTTGTAGATATGCCGGTATCGGTCACCATGCCCCGGCTCGGCGAGAGCGTCACCGAGGGCACCGTCACCCGCTGGTTGAAGCAGGAAGGCGACCGGGTCGAGGTCGACGAACCGCTGCTGGAGGTCTCCACCGACAAGGTCGACACCGAGATCCCGTCACCGGCGGCCGGGGTGCTCACCCGGATCGTGGTGAGCGAGGACGAGACCGCCGAGGTGGGCAGCGAACTCGCGGTCATCTCCGGCGGCCAGGACGACGGTGGGCAGCAGGACGACGGTGGGCAGACCGCCCCCGCCGAGCCCGCCGCGAGCGCGCCCCAGGAACGGCCCGCCGAGCCGGAGCCGGCCGCAGCGCCGGAGCCGGCCCAGCCGGCCGCCGACAGCGCGCCGCCGACGGCCGGCGGCGACGCCACCGCGGTCCGGATGCCGGCTCTCGGCGAGAGCGTCACCGAGGGCACCGTCACCCGCTGGCTCAAGCAGGTCGGTGAGTCCGTCGAGGTCGACGAACCGCTGCTGGAGGTCTCCACCGACAAGGTCGACACCGAGATCCCGTCGCCGGTCGCGGGGACGCTGCTGGAGATCAAGGTGCCGGAGGACGACACCGCCGACGTCGGTGCCGAGCTGGCGCTGGTCGGCAGCCCCGGTGGGGCTTCGGCTCCAGCGGCATCAGAGCCGGCCGCTGCGTCGGAGCCGGCCGCCGCGCCGCAGGCCCAACCCGCCCAACCGACGCCGGCGGCCCAGCCGGAGCCGGCCGCCGCGCCGCAGGCCGAACCGGCCCAGCCGGAGCCGGCCGCTCCCGCGCCGGCCCAGCCGGGTGCCTCGTACGCCAGCCCGGCCCCGGCCGCCGAGTCCGCCGCTCCGGCGCAGGCCACGCAGGCCGCAGCACCGGCACAGCAGAGCGCACCGGCGGCCCCGCCGGCCAGCGCCGACGGTGACGGCGGTTACGTCACCCCACTGGTCCGCAAGCTCGCCGCCGAGCAGGGGGTCGACCTGGCCTCGGTACGCGGCACCGGGGTCGGCGGGCGGATCCGCAAGCAGGACGTGCTGACCGCGGCCGAGCAGGCGCGGGCCGCCGCCGAGCGGGCCAAGGCCGAACAGGCCAAGCCGGCGACACCGGCTGCGGCACCGACGGCCGCCAAGGCGCAACCCAGCCCGCTGCGGGGCCGGACCGAGAAGATGAGCCGGACCCGGACGGTCATCGCCAAGCGGATGCACGAGTCGCTGCAGAGCTCGGCCCAGCTGACCACGGTCGTAGAGGTCGACGTGACCAAGATCGCCCGGTTGCGGGCCCGGGTCAAGGGCGACTTCCACGCCAAGCACGGCGTCAAACTGTCGTTCCTGCCGTTCTTCGCGCTGGCGGCGGTGGAGGCACTGCGTACCTACCCGGTGGTCAACGCCTCCATCGACATGCAGGCCGGCACGATCACCTATCCCGACGGGGAGCACCTCGGCGTCGCGGTGGACACCGAACGGGGGCTGTTGGTGCCGGTGATCCGCGACGCCGGCGATCTCAACCTCGGTGGGCTGGCGCGGCGGATCGCCGACGTGGCCGAGCGGACCCGGACCAACAAGATCGGGCCGGACGAGTTGTCCGGTGCCACCTTCACACTGACCAACACCGGTAGCCGGGGGGCGCTGTTCGACACCCCGATCGTGCCGTTGCCGCAGGCCGCCATCCTCGGCACCGGAGCGGTGGTGAAACGCGCCGCCGTGGTCAACGACCCGGAGCTCGGCGAGATCATCGCACCACGCTCGATGGTCTTCCTGGCGCTGTCCTACGACCACCGGCTGGTTGACGGCGCGGACGCCGCCCGGTTCCTCAGCGCGGTCAAGGAGCGGCTGGAGGCCGGTGCGTTCGAAGGCGAACTCGGCCTGTCCTGACGGCGTTCGACGACCAGGCGACCCCGGTCGCCGTAGCGGTGGGTGCCGGCCGATCCCGGCCGGCACCCACCGCCGTTTTGTGCCGGATGGCGGTGGTCCGCATCCGACACCATCGCAATCAGCGAAGATGTCGGCATGCGCATCCTGCTGGCCGGCGCGTCCGGCTTCCTCGGCACCAGACTGACCGACCACTTGCACAGCTGCGGACACGAGACCGTACAGCTGGTCCGCCGGCCGGCGCGCGGGCCGGCGGAGGTCAGCTGGTCGCCGTCGGCCGGGCAACTCGACCCGGCGGTGTTCACCGGGATCGACGCGGTGATCAACCTGGCCGGTGCCGGGGTCGGCGACAAGCGCTGGACCGACGGCTACAAGGCGTTGATCCGGTCCAGCCGGGTCGACAGCACCACCACGCTGGCCACCGCGATGTCCGGTGTCGCGGCGGCGGACCGGCCGGCGGTGCTGCTGAACTCGTCGGCGGTCGGCTGGTACGGCGACACCGGCGACCAGCCGGTCGAGGAGAACGCCCCGGCCGGTGAGGGTTTCCTGGCCGACGTCGCCCGGGTCTGGGAGGCGGCCACCGGGCCGGCCGAGACCGCCGGCGTACGGGTGGTCCGGCTGCGCACCGGTCTGCCGTTGCACCGCGACGGCGGCCTGCTCAAACCGCAGCTGCTGCCGTTCCGGCTCGGCCTGGGCGGCAAGCTCGGCAGCGGGCGGCAGTGGGTGCCGTGGATCGCCATGCAGGACTGGCTGCGGGCGGTGACCTTCCTGCTGGACCACGACGACATCTCCGGCCCGGTCAACGTGGTCGGGCCGGCACCGGTGACCAACGCGGCGTTCGGCAAGGCGCTCGGCGCGGCGGTGCACCGACCGGCGGTGATGCCGATCCCGGCGTTCGCGTTGCACGTGGCGCTGGGCGAGTTCGCCACCGAGGCGCTGCACTCCTCCCGGGTGTTGCCCGGGGCGCTGACCGAGGCCGGGTTCACCTACCGGTACCCGGACCTGCCGGACGCGCTGCACGCCGCCCTGACGCAGGCGTGATCCCGTACCGAATGGCTTTCCGACCGGTCAGGGCAGGGCCGGAAGCAGATCGGCGCCGATGGCGGTGATCAGTTCGCCGGTGCCGGCCGGACCGACGCCCTCGACCATCAGCACCAGCCGGTGGGCGCCGACGGTCGCCGCGCTGGCGGCCAGTCGCGCGGCGCACTCCTGGGCGTCGCCCATCGGATGCACCCGCAGCAGGTGCTCGGCGTAGGCGTCGAGGTCCCGGTGGGCCGGCGCCGAACCGTCGATCCGGACGTACTCCCGGGTGGTGGCCAGCCAGGGCGGCAGGGTCCGGCGCAGCGCCCGCTCGGCGGCGGCCCGGGAGTCGGCGAGCCCGATCAGATGCACCGAGGCGTGCGGCACGGCGGCCGGATCGTGTCCGTGGGCGGCGGCGACATCGGCGTACCGGGCCAGCGTGGCGGCCTTCGCCGCGTCGTCGTCGTGCACCCCGAGCAGCAGGGGAAGCCCCCGACTGGCTGCGAGGTCGACCGTGGCCGGCGAGGTCGCCGCCACCCAGACCGGAATCGGACCGGCCGGTCGGGGCACCACCGGCACGTCGCGGAACGCGAAGAACCCGCCGTCGGCGCCGACCGTTTCCGCGCCGGAGAGCCAGCGGCCCAGCAGGTCCAACGATTCGGCGAAGCCGTCCCGGTACCGGTCCAGGCCGGTACCGAAGACCTCCAGGTCCACCCAGGGACCGCCACGGGCGACACCGAGCCGGAACCGGCCGGCGGAGACCGCGTCCAGCAGGACCGTCTCCTCGGCGAGCGCGACCGGATGCCGGTTGGACAGTACGGCCGCTGCGGTGCCGACGGCGATCCGACGGGTGGCGCCGAGCAGGTAGCCGGCGAGGGTGGTGGCGGACGGGCACTGCCCGTACGAGACGAAGTGGTGTTCGGCCAGCCACACGCCGCCGAGGCCGGCTGCCTCGGCGGCGCGCGCGTAGCCGACGGTGGCCGGCAGACCGTGTGCCGCCAGCAGGAACAGGTCCACTGCCGGCCGGTTCAGGTCGCCGGCCACCGGCGCGGTGGTCGGATCAGCAGTCACGCAGCTCGGGTGACTGGTTGCGCAGCTGGGCCACCGGAGAGATGAACTCCTGGTAGATCTCGCCGCCGACGGCGGAGAGTTTGAAGGCGGCCACCCGGTGGCAGTTCTGGAAGGCGAACTTCACGCCGAAGTGCCGCTCCAGGCCGCCCCGGATCGCGTCGCTGGCCAGCGCCCGCAGCAGCTGGCCACGCTCGGCCTCGCTGGGTGGCGGCACCGCGTGGTCGGCGAACTCGGCCGTGCCGCTCTGGGCCTCGGCGGCCACCTGGGACACCACCGACCAGGCGTACGGCAGGGACTGGCGTACGCAGTCGACGAACTCGGCGTCGTCGACCCGGCCGGCTTCGGCCCGCTCCAGCAGGGCGGCGGGTACGTCGAGGGACATGCTTTCTCCTCACGCTGACGGTCAGCGGACCAGCAGCTCTGGTCCGAGTACGAACTCCGGATCGACCTGGTCGGCGAGGTTCTCGCCGACCCGGTCGTTGGCCCAGGCGGCGGCGTTGCGCAGGTGGAACTCCACCGCCTGCCGGGTGTAGCTGGCCCAGTCCTTGCCACAAGCATCGACGGTTGTACGCATCGCGTCCAGAGCGTCACGGTTCGCCGGCTCCATCGCGGTGATCGGCTGGTGCCGGCCCCGCTCGGCCGCCTTGACGAAGGCCGACCGGCCGATCCAGGTCAGCAGATCAGCGCCGACGTGCTCGCGCAGGAACTCCACGTCCGACTCGTCGTCGATCTTGTTGCCGATCACGTGCACCCGTACGCCGTAGTCGCGGGCGTATCCGACGTACTGCCGGTAGACGCCGACGCTGCGCACCGTCGGCTCGCAGACCAGGAAGGTGGCGTCGAACCGGGTGAACAGCCCGGAGGCGAACGAGTCCGCCCCGGCGGTCATGTCGACGACCACGTACTCGCCCGGGCCGTCGACCAGGTGGTTGAGCAGCAGCTCGACCGCGCCGACCTTGGAGTGGTAGCAGGCGACGCCAAGATCGTCGGTGGCGAACGGCCCGGTCACGGCGAGCCGGATGCCGGCCACCTCGCGGACCAGCGCGTCGTAGATCGGGTTGGCCCCGGCGACGGTGAGCAGCCGCGAGCCACGCCCGGGCGGGGTGGTCTTGACCATCGCCGCGGCCGAGCTGATCCGGGGATTGTCGCCGCGCAGGTACTCCTTGATGTCGGCCAGGTGGTCGCCCAGCGCCGGCAGCAGCACCGCCTCGTCGTCGCTGGCACCCAGGGCGGCGGCGAGATGCTGGTTGATGTCGGCGTCGACCGCCAGCAGCGGCGGCGGCCCGCCGTCGACGCCGGCCGGGGTGGCCGCCAGGTGGCGGGCGAACAGGGCCGCCAGGGTGGTCTTGCCACTGCCACCCTTACCGACAAAACAGATCTTCACCGTGGATCTCTCCCAAACAGCTCAACAGGTACGCATACATTGGAAGTCATTTCCAATAACTTCGTCAAGCCTAGGTACGGCACGGGCGTGTCGGGCGAAATTGGTACTCTCCGCCGGTGCCGACCGCTCCGTCCCCACTGCCCGACAGCGCCGCGACCGACCGGCCGGTGACCAGCGGCCGTCCCCGGGGCCGGGTCGGCGGCCCGACCGGGTGGCGCGCCGACCTGGTCGTCGCGGCGGTCGCGGTGGCCCTCGCCGGCTGGGTCACCAGCGGCCTGTGGGCCGGGCCGAACAGCCGGGCGATCACCGTCAACTCCAGCGACCAGGCGCTGTTCGAATGGCTGCTGGGCTACGGCGGGTACGCGCTGACCCACGGCGAGAACCCGCTGTTCACCTACCTGCTCAACGCCCCGGACGGGGTGAACCTCGCGGTCAACACCTCGATCACCGTGTACGCGGTGCTGTTCGCGCCGCTGACCTTCCTGATCGGGCCACCGGCGACCTTCCTGGTGATCCTCACCCTCAACCTGGCCGGCACCGGGTTCGCCTGGTACTGGCTGCTGTGCCGGCTACCCACCGGCGACGGCGGCGCGCCGTTCGTGCCGTCCCGGCTGGCCGCCGCCGTCGGCGGGCTGTTCTGCGGGTTCGCGCCGGCCATGGTGTCGCACGCCAACGCCCACCTCAACTGGACCGCCGGCTGGCTGGTGCCGATCATCGTCTGGCGGGTGCTCGCGCTGCGCGGGCGCCCCGGGGCCCGGCCGCTGACCCGGGGCGGCTGGGCGCGCAACGGCCTGATCCTCGGCGTGGCCGTCTCAGCGGCCTTCTCGATCGCCGCCGAGGGCCTGTTCTTCACCGCCCTGGCCTGCGGCGTGTTCCTCGGCGTCTGGGCGCTGGACCGCAGCCGCGCCGCCGAGGTCCGCGACGCGCTCCCCCGCCTGCTACGCGCCCTGGCGGTGACCGCGGTGGTCGCCACCACACTGTTGGCGTACCCGTTGTGGTTGCACTTCTTCGGCCCGCAGGTGTTCCACGGCACCGGGTTCGACGCCCGGGTGCACAGCGAGGACGTCCTCGCCTACGGGGCGTTCCCGGAACGATCGCTGGCCGGCGTCGCCGGGCTGGGCACCGGGCTGGCGCCGAACGAGACCGAGGAGAACAGCTTCTTCGGCGTACCGCTGCTGGTGTTGACCGTCGGCTGCCTGATGCTGCTCTGGCGGGCCGCCGATCCCGGCCGGCGGGCCACGCTGCGGGCCCTCGCGGTCACCGCCGCCGTGTTCGCGGTGCTCTCCCTCGGCCCCCGGCTGAAGATCGGCGGGACGATCACCGACGTCCCGCTGCCGTACGCCCCGCTGGCCGGCGCGCCGGTGTTCAACGCCGCGCTGCCGGCCCGGCTGGCCATGGTGGTCACCCCGGTCATCGGCATCCTGCTGGCGCTGACGCTGAGCCTGCTGCTCACCCGCCGGGCCGCCGGGCGGGCGCGGTACGGCCGGTGGTGGGCCGCTGCGTTCGTCGCGGCGCTGCTGCCGCTGGCCCCGGCCAGCCTGCTCACCGTCGAACGGGAGCCGATCCCGGACTTCATCACCTCGGGCGCCTGGCGCGACCACGTCAGCCAGGGTGGGGTGCTCGCCCCGGTACCGTTCACCCTCGACGTGCTCCCCGACGGTCAGCGCTGGCAGGCGTACGCGTTCGCGCACCGGCAGGGCGAGTTCGCCATCCCGTCCGGTTTCTTCCTCGGCCCCGGCGGGCCGGACGGCCGGGGCCGGATCGGGCCGGTCCCCCGGGCCACCAACGCGCTGCTGCACGAGGTCGCCCGCACCGGCGTGGTGCCGCCGATCACCGACGCCGACCGGGCCGCCGCCCGCGCCGACCTGCGTTACTGGGACGCCGAGGCGGTGGTGCTCGCCGACCGGGTGCACGGCGCGAAGTTCCCGGTCGACGCCGAGGCCCTGCTGACCGCGACCACCGAGTTGCTCGGCCCGCCGCAGCGGATCGCCGACGTCTGGCTCTGGCCGGCCCCCGAGGGCGGCTGGTGAGCCGGCCGCCCCGGCGTCCGCCGTGGTGAGCCGGGCCACGGAACGACCCGACCGACCGGTAACGGACTAGGCTGGACGACGTGACCAGCACCGTTTCCCGCCTGCGCGGAGTCCGAGCCGGAGTCGTCGACTACCAGACCGCCTGGCAGGAGCAGCGTCGACTGCACGCCGCCGTGGTCGCCGGCGAGGAGCCGGACACCGTGCTGCTGCTGGAGCACCCGAGTGTGTACACGGCCGGCAAGCGCACCGAGCCGTGGGACCGCCCGGTCGACGGCACCCCGGTGGTGGACGTCGACCGAGGCGGCAAGATCACCTGGCACGGCCCGGGGCAGCTGGTCGGCTACCCCATCGTCCGGTTGCCGGAGCCGATCGACGTGGTCGCCTACGTACGCCGGGTCGAACAGCTGCTGATCGACGTCTGCGCCGAGTTCGGGCTGGCCGCCACCCGCCTCGACGGGCCGAACCACAGTGGAGTCTGGGTGCCGGCCGACGACCGTGGACCGGCGCGCAAGGTGGCGGCGATCGGCATCCGGGTGGCCCGGAAGGTCACCCAGCACGGTTTCGCGATCAACTGCGACCCGGACCTGACGGCGTACGACCGGATCGTGCCGTGCGGTCTGCGCGACGTCGGTGTCACCTCGCTGAGCGCCGAGCTCGGCCGGCCGGTGACCGTCGCCGAAGTGCTGCCGATCGTCGAGCGGCACCTGCCAACTCTCGGGTGAGCCAACTCACCCGGTGAGCGGTGGCTGCGCGGTCGCCGGGCCGCCCGAGCGGGCACCGGCCGGCGTAGGCTGACAAGGGTGACCATTGCTCCGGAGGGACGACGCCTGCTGCGCCTGGAGGTCCGCAACGCCGAGACCCCGATCGAGCGGAAACCCCCGTGGATCAAGGTCAAGGCCCGGATGGGGCCGGAGTTCACCGAGCTGCGCGGGCTGGTGCAGCGGGAAGGGCTGCACACCGTCTGCCAGGAGGCCGGCTGCCCCAACATCTACGAATGTTGGGAGGACCGGGAGGCGACCTTCCTGATCGGCGGGGACCAGTGCACCCGGCGCTGCGACTTCTGTCAGATCGACACCGGCAAGCCGGCCGAGTTCGACGCCGACGAGCCCCGCCGGGTCGGCGAGTCGGTCGCGGCGATGGGTCTGCGTTACGCCACGGTCACCGGGGTGGCCCGCGACGACCTGCCCGACGGGGGTGCCTGGCTGTACGCCGAGACCGTCCGGCAGATCCACACGCTGCAGCCCGGCTGCGGCGTCGAGTTGCTGATCCCGGACTTCAACGGCGACGCCGGTCAGCTCGACGAGGTGTTCGCCGCCCGACCGGAGGTGCTCGCCCACAACGTCGAGACGGTGCCCCGGATCTTCAAGAGGATCCGGCCGGCCTTCCGGTACGAACGCTCGCTCGACGTGCTCACCCGGGCCCGCACGGCCGGCCTGGTGGCCAAGTCCAATCTGATCCTCGGCCTCGGCGAGGAACGCTCCGAGGTGTCGCAGGCGCTGCGCGACCTGCACGCCGCCGGGTGCGAGCTGATCACCATCACCCAGTATCTACGCCCGACGCCGCGGCACCACCCGGTGCAGCGCTGGGTCAAGCCGGAGGAGTTCGTCGAGCTGCGCGAGGAGGCCGAGCAGATCGGCTTCTCCGGGGTGATGAGCGGCCCGCTGGTGCGTTCGTCGTACCGCGCCGGCCGGCTCTACCAGCAGGCGTTGCACCAGCGCGAGGCCCAGCCGCTGGCCGGCTGACCGCCCGGTGAACGGCTTCGCCCCCGGCAACTAGACTCCCTCGCATGGCGAAACCCCAGGAGAAGGTGTCGTTCGGCCAGCGGCTGAAGCAGATCGGCATGGTGTTCTCGTTCACCGCCAAGCGCGACAAGTGGTTCGTCCCGCTGGCGGTGGCCGCCGTCGTGCTGCCGCTGGCGATCACCGTGCCGGTGTCGCTGGCCCTGGGGTGGATGTGGCTACCGGTCGGCATCCTGGTGGCGCTGCTCGCCGTGCTGATCGTGCTGAACCTGCGGTCGAACACGGCGATGATGAACGTCGCCGAGGGCCAGCCGGGTGCGGCGGCCTCGCTGCTGGAGAACATGCGCGGTGACTGGCGGGTGACGCCGGCGGTCAGTTCGACCACCCAGATGGACATGGTCCATCTGGTGATCGGGCGGCCCGGGGTGATCCTGCTCGCCGAGGGCAACCCGCAGCGGGTCCGCGGGCTGCTCGGTCAGGAGAAGCGGCGGCTGGCCAAGGTGATCGGCAGCGCGCCGCTGTACGACTACGTGATCGGCACCGACGAGGGCGAGTTGTCGATCCGCAAGATGCGGACGACGTTGATGCGGTTGCCACGCAACCTGACCGGCAAGGACGTCAACGCGTTGGACAAGCGGCTGACCGCGTTGTCGGCCCGGCCGCAGCTGCCCAAGGGTGCCATTCCGAAGAACATGCGCCCGCCGAAGGGTGCCTTCCGGCAGACCCGGGGCCGCTGACCGCCGGTCGCCGCCATTCCGGCCCGGGTGGCGAGTCGGCGGCGAGTCGTGGGTCAGCTGGGGACGGCGACGACGACCGATCCGGCGGCCCGGTCGTGCAGGCCGCGCCGCCGTTCGTCCATCACCAGGGGCGGGATCACCAGAGCCAGCAGCAGTCCGCGCAGCAGTGCCCGGGGTACGCCGATCCGGCCGCCGTCGGCGTCCGAGACGCACCGGATCCGGGCCAGCCACATTCCCGGGGTCTGGGCGAACAGCCCGAGGAAGATGCCGTACTCGGCGATCAGCACCACCACCGGTGGCCAGCCGGACCGGACCGGGTCGGCAAAGAGGCTGGAGATCAGCACACAGAGTAGCCAGTCAATCACTAGGGCACCGGTGCGGCGAAGCAGGCTGGGCGCCTCGGCGCCCGACCCCGCCGGGCCGTCCGTCGCTCCACCCGCAGCCGCGTTTGCGCTTGCCGCCACGCTGCTCCCCCTTCCGATACCCACGAACGGCCAGACTAGTCTGGGCCGTCTGCCGTATCCTGCGGGGGACGATTGGTCGGGATCACGCTCCGCACGGGACGTAACACGGCGGAAACATTAGAGACACGGTGGGGCAACCCTGCGGCCATAGCGTCGCGACCAGCATAGCCATCAGTGCGACGTGCCAGGAGGACGTGTGTTCGCCAATCCCGAGGAACTACTGCGGTACCTCAAAGACGAGGGCGTGAAATTCGTCGACGTACGCTTCTGTGACCTGCCCGGCGTGATGCAGCACTTCAACTTGCCGGTCGAGTCGGTCGACGAGGACATTTTCACCACCGGCCTCGCCTTCGACGGGTCTTCGATCCGTGGTTTCCAGGCGATCCACGAGTCGGACATGCTGCTGCTGCCGGATGTCGCCACCGCCTTCATCGACCCGTTCCGGATCGAGAAGACGCTGGCGCTCAACTTCTTCATCCACGACCCGTTCACCCGGGAGCCGTACTCCCGGGACCCGCGCAACGTGGCCAAGAAGGCGGAGGCCTACCTGGCGGCGAGCGGCATCGCCGACACCGCCTACTTCGGCCCCGAGGCGGAGTTCTACATCTTCGACTCGATCCGCCACGAGACCTCCGCGAACCAGGCCTACTACTACATCGACTCGATCGAGGGCTGGTGGAACAGCGGTCGCGAGGAAGAAGGCGGCAACCGCGGGTACAAGACCAACTACAAGGGCGGCTACTTCCCGGTGCCGCCGGTCGACCACTACGCCGACCTGCGTGACAAGATCGTCCGCAAGCTGATCGACACCGGCTTCACCGTGGAGCGGTCGCACCACGAGGTCGGCACCGCCGGCCAGGCCGAGATCAACTACAAGTTCTCCACCCTGCTGCACGCCGGCGACCAGCTGCAGCTGTTCAAGTACATCGTGAAGAACACCGCCTGGACCAGCGGCAAGACGGCGACCTTCATGCCGAAGCCGCTGTTCGGCGACAACGGCTCCGGCATGCACACCCACCAGAGCCTGTGGCTCAACGGTGAGCCGCTGTTCTACGACGAGACCGGCTACGCCGGTCTGTCGGACACCGCCCGCTGGTACATCGGCGGTCTGCTGCACCACGCGCCGTCGCTGCTGGCCTTCACCAACCCGACGGTCAACTCGTACCGCCGGCTGGTGCCCGGCTTCGAGGCACCGGTCAACCTGGTGTACTCGCAGCGCAACCGGTCCGCCTGCACCCGTATCCCGGTCACCGGCAGCAACGCCAAGGCCAAGCGGGTCGAGTTCCGGGTGCCGGACCCGTCGGCCAACGTCTACCTGGCCTTCTCCGCCATGCTGATGGCCGGTCTGGACGGCATCAAGAGCAAGATCGAGCCGCCGGAGCCGATCGACAAGGACCTGTACGACCTGCCGCCGGAGGAGTGGGGCAACGTCAAGCAGGTGCCGGGTTCGCTGCCGGCCGTGCTGGACTCGCTGGAGGCCGACCACGACTTCCTGCTCGAGGGTGGGGTCTTCACGCCGGACCTCATCTCCACCTGGATCGACTGGAAGCGGTCCAACGAGGTCGACCCGGTCCGTCTGCGGCCGACCCCGCACGAGTTCGCGATGTACTTCGACTGCTGAGACTGATCAAGGCGCTGACCTGGATCAACAGGATTGCCACTGATCCTGGGTCCAGGTTGGGTACAACCTCACGGAACGGCGGTCATGCCGGCTCACAGCCGGCGTGACCGCCGTTCCGCGTTGGCCGAGCGCGTTGTCAACGAGCAGCCGGGTTCGGTTGAGCACGTCCGGAGTCCGGGTATCCGCCACCGGGCCGGCAGACCGACCGCTCCCGAGCGGTCGCCCACATCCGGGAGAAGGTCGCCGCGTTGACAGGCTCGCCACCGACACCCGAGAACAGCAGGCGTGCGGCCCGGCCGCCGACGGTCCGCATCGTCATCAACGTCGACCGCGTCGCAGCCGCCGGCCAGGTGTGGACCGCTTCACGAAAGCGGGGGACCTCACGGGCTGGATGGCTTTGCTACGTGGGCGAGGCGGATGAGGCCGGCTCGTATTCGTTGTTCGCCGAGTTCCGGCAGGAGTGCGGCTACGTGTTCGGCGCCCAGGGCGGCGAGCAGGGCGTGGGCGGTGTGTTCGGGGTCGGGCGTGCCGTCTAGCAAGATCGCTGTGTGGCGGTGCCAGAACCGGTAGGCACCAATCCGGTACCGGGCACCCGGTACCGCCGTCTCCGACATCCTGATCAGGGCCAGGTGTTCCAGCAGGTAGTCGAGGTAGGCGTTGATGAACGCGGCCAGGCGCTCGCCGGCCGATGCGCCGGGGCCGATGGGCGGTGGGCCGTGCAGGATCGCCTCCTGCAGCACACACTCCCGGTTGTCCAGGAGCGCGGCGGCCAGCCCGGACTTGTCACCGAAGCGCCGGAACAGTGTGCCCTTGCCGACGCCGGCGGCTGCCGCCACCTGGTCCATGGATACCGCTTCGACGCCGTGTTCGGCGAAGAGTCTGCCTGCCGCCTCCAGCACAGCGGCGCGGTTGCGTGCCGCGTCTGCTCGCTCCTTGGGCGGTGGGGTGCGCAGGAGTTCCAACGACGTTGCAGAACCGGACTGCGGTCCGTTAACATGGCGAGACACAAGCGGACTATAGTCCAATTCTCTCGGAGGTAGTGGCATGACCGCACTCATCACCCGCGACGAGCTGAAGACAGCGATCGATGCGGGCACCGTGACCGTGCTGGACACGCTGGGCGGCGAGTACTACGCCAAGCAGCATCTGCCCGGCGCCATCGAACTGGTCCTGGCCGACCTGGAAGCCCAGGCGCCCGACCTGCTCCCCGACCGCGACGCCGCGATCGTCACCTACTGCTCCAACCCGGCCTGCCCGAACAGCGGACAGGTCGCCGACCGGCTCACCGCTCTCGGCTACACCAACGTCCGCAAGTACCGCGAGGGCATCCAGGACTGGGCAGAGGCCGGCCTCCCCACCGAGTCCGCCTGACCGCTTCGAAGGGGAAGGCAACGCCAGCACCTTGCCTTCCCCTTGGCGGTCCCAGGCGATCGTGCCGGATCGAGAATCCGCCAAGCACCCAGCAGAGGCACAGACAGCATGGACGGCGTCGACCGGCTTTGGCCCCGCCACCGGCTGTCAGCTCGCGCCGGATCGCCGGGCGGACCGGACCGCCCGCACCACCAGCACGACGATCAGCGCGCACATGGCTACCGTGCCCGGTGCCTTGGTGAGCGCGGCGACTCCCGAGCCGTCCGGCAGGACCAGGAAACCGGCGACCGCCACCGGCAGCAGGAACCACCGGGTGCGGTACGCGGCAGCGGCCAGCAACGCCAACGGCCAGCTGAGGTACCACGGGTAGACGACCGGCGCGGCGAGCACCGTGGCGGCCAGCGCCAGCCCTGCGCCGAACACCACGGTCCCCCGCTCCCAGGTCGCCGGTGTGCCGGTGGGCTCCGCCACCGGCACCGCCCGGCCGGCGGGTTCCACCGGCACCGCCCGGCCGTCCGGACCTCGCCAGCCGGCCAACGGACCACCGCCGCGCCACACCCGCCACCACAGCCACAGCAGGAAACCGGCGAGCAGCGCCAGGCCCACCACGCGGACCGCCCCCACCGCGTCCAGTCGCACCCCGACCAGCCGCCCCAGGTAGTCGATCAGCAGCCCGACGGCGGTCGGCGGCGAGGTCCACTGCCGCGAGTCGCCGCTGCGGGCCAGCCCGGCCACCCAGCCCAGGCCGAGCCCGGACAGCGCGGTGGTCGCCGCGACCGCGCCGACCACCCCCGCCACCACCAGCGCCCCGGCCCGGACCAGGGCGGCCGGCCGGCGCGGCCCGGCCACCGCGAGTACCGCCGCGAACGGCACGACCACCAGGGCCGTCGCCTTCACCGCGACGGCCAGCCCGAGCAGCAGCCCGCCGGCGACGGCCGCCACCGACGCACCACCGGTGCCGCCGGTCCCTGGTCTGGTCACGCGGGCCGATCCGGCGGCGATCACCCACAGCGCCGCGACCAGCAGACCGACCATCAACGCGTCGTTGTGCGCACCCGAGACCAGGTGGATCAGCACCACCGGGCAGCCGACGGTCAGCCACAGCGCCCGGCCGGCCGGCAGACCGCACCTGGCGGCCAGACCGGGCAGCGCCACCGCAACCAGCACCAGCCCGGCCACGGCGGTCAACCGCAACGCCAGCAGGGTGCCGGTCAGGCCGGCACCGACCGCGACCGCCAGCCCGGCGAGCCAGACGAACAGCGGCCCGTACGGGGCCGGGGTGTCGCGCCACAGCGGGGCGACCGCGTCGACCCAGGGACAGCCCTGACCGGCCACCCCGGAGTACGGGTCGCCACCGTCGCGCAGGATCCAGCCCTGGCAGGCGTACGAGTAGACGTCCCGGCTGCCCAGCGGCGGCGCCACCAGCAGCGGCACCACCCAGAGGCCGACGGTGGTCGACGCCCACCGTACCGACGGCACACCGTGCCGCGCCGACCACCAGGCCCACATCATCGCGCCGCTGCCGGCGGCCCAGGCGAGCACGCTGAGCACGCCGGTGCCGCTGGTGAAGACCGCCCAGCCGGCGGGCGGCGGGTCTGGCAGCGCACCGCCCAGACCGGCGGCGACCGCGAGGGCGACCGCGCCGGCCAGACCGACGTAGCGGATGAGGTGGTACCGCGTCCGGGGGTCGCCGCAGCGGTCAGGCACCGAGGACCCGCTCCGCCGCAGCCCGGCAGCGGCGGGCGGTCCGCAGGTAGTCGTCGAGGAACTGGCCGGGGTCGGTGCCGCCGAGCAACCGGACCACGCCGGCCAGCTCGGCACCGTGCCGGGGCAGCTGGTCGGTGGCCCGGCCCCGGACCAGCATCAACGCGTCCCGGACCCGGGAGGCGAGGACCCATCCGGCACGCAACGCGGCCGCGTCGGCCCGGTCGACCAGGCCGGCGTCGCGGGCTGCCGCCAGCGCGACCAGGGTACGGGTGTCGCGCAGCGCCGGCACCGCGTGCCCGTGCCGCAGCTGGGTCAGCTGCACCGCCCATTCGACGTCGGCGAGCCCGCCCCGGCCGAGCTTGGTGTGGGTGGCCGGGTCGGCGCCGCGCGGCAGTCGTTCGGTCTCCACCCGGGCCTTGATCCGGCGAATCTCGACGATCTGCTCCCGGCTCAACCCGCCGGCCGGGTAGCGAACCGGATCGGCGACGGCGACGAACTCCTCGCCCAGCGACGGGTCGCCGCAGACGAACCGGGCCCGCAGCAGCGCCTGCGCCTCCCACACCTTCGCCCACCGGGCGTAGTACTGGGCGTACGCCGCGAGGCTGCGCACCAGCGGCCCCTGTCGGCCCTCGGGGCGCAGGTCGGCGTCCACCCCGAGCGGCGGGTCGGGGGCCGGCATCCCGAGCAGCCGGCGCAGCTCCTCGGCGACCGCGCGGGCGGCGGCGCTGGCCTCGTCGTCGGCGAGGCCGGGCGGCGGGTCGTAGACGAAGAGCACGTCGGCGTCGGAGGAGTAGCTCATCTCGTACCCGCCGAGGCGGCCCATGCCGATGACCGCGAACCGCAGCCCGTCCGGTGGCGGCACGGTCTCGACCGCGACCCGCAGCGCGGCGGCGAGCGTTGCGTCGGCCACCGCGGACAGCCCGGCGCCGACGGCGGCCACGTCGAGCCGGCCCCGGGCCTCCCGGGCCGGGGCCAGCGCGCCGGCCCGGTTGAGCACGTCGGCGCAGGCCAGCCGGAGCAGTTCGCGCCGGCGCAGGGCCCGTACCGCGCGGACCGCCTGGACCGGGTCGGGCGGCTCGCCGCCGCCGCCGCTGCCGAGGTGGCGGGCCGCCGCGGCGTCGAAGCCGGCGCGCAGCACCGCCGCGTCGCGCGGGGTGAGCTCGGCGTCGGAGGCCAGCATCCGCAGTGCCTCGGGCTCGCGGGCCAGCAGGTCGGCGGCGTACCGGGACAGCCCGAGGGTCCGGGCGAGCCGGCCGGCGACCAGGCCTTCGTCGCGCAGCAGTCGCAGATACCAGGGGGTGCTGCCGAGCTTGTCGGAGACCTGCCGGTAGCTCAGCAGCCCTCGGTCCGGCTGGGGTGCGTCGGCGAACTCCTGCAGCAGCACCGGCAACAGGGTGCGCTGGATGGCGGCGGTCCGGGAGACACCGCCGGTGAGGGCTTCCAGGTGCCGCAGCGCCCCGGCCGGGTCGGCGAAGCCCAGCACCTCGAGCCGGCGTCGGGCGGCCTGCGGGGTCATCCGCAGCGACTCGGCCGGCACCCGGGCGACGGATTCGAGCAGCGGCCGGTAGAGCAGCTTGGCGTGCAGCCGGCGTACCTCGGTGGCGTGGCTGACCCAGTCGGCCCGGAACGCCTCGACGACGTCGGTGCCGGGGGTCGAGGCGTAGCCGAGGGCCTGGGCGAGCCGGCGCAGCGCCACCGGGTCGGCCGGCACGGTGTGGGTACGGCGCAGCCCTTGCAACTGCAGCCGGTGCTCGACACCGCGCAGGAACCGGTAGCCGCGCAGCAGCGCCTCGCCGTCGGCGCGGCCGACGTACCCGCCGGCGACCAGGGCCCGCAGGGTGGGCAGCGTGCCGGGGGCCCGCAGCGTCTCGTCGACCCGACCGTGTACCAGCTGCAGCAGCTGGACGGCGAACTCGATGTCGCGCAGCCCGCCGGGGCCGCGTTTGATCTCGCGTTCCAGCTCGCGGGGCGGGACGTTCTCGATGATCCGGCGGCGCATGGCGCGCACGTCCTCGACCGCCTCCGGACGCTCGGCGGCGTGCCAGACCAGCGGCGACAGCAGCCGGATCCACTCCTGCGCGAGGTCGTGGTCGCCGGCCGCCGGCCGGGCCTTGAGCAACGCCTGGAACTCCCAGGTCCGGGCCCACCGCTGGTAGTAGGCGAGGTGGCTGGTGAGGGTACGGACCAGCGGCCCGCGGTTGCCTTCCGGGCGCAGCGCGGCGTCCACCGGCCAGGCCACCAACCCGCAGATGTGGATCAGCCGGGTGGCGACGGTGGTGGCGACCGTCAGGTCGGCGTCGTCGGCGGCGACGAAGATGACGTCCACGTCGGAGACGTAGTTCAGCTCGTTGCCGCCGCACTTGCCCATCGCCACCACGGCGAGGCCGGGCGGACCGCTGCCGTCGGGCAGCTCGGCGACGGCGATGTCGTACGCGGCGGACAGGGTCGCGTCGGCCAGCGCGGACAACGCCGCCATGGTCTGTTCCAGACACCGCCCGCCGGTCAGGTCGGCCGCCGCGATCCGCAGCAGGGCGAGCCGGTACGCCCGGCGCAGCGCGGTGATCGCCGCCGCGCCGACCGGCGGGGTCGACGCAGCGTCGGCGTCGGCGTCGGCGTCGAGGGCACCGTCGGCGGTGGGGGCCACCCCGTTCTCGGTGGCGAGCACCGACCACTGGTCCGGGTTGGCGACCAGATGGTCGCCGAGACTGGACGAGGCACCGAGGACGGCGATCAGCCGTCGACGCAGCCCCGGGTCGGCGTGCAGGGCGTCGAGCACCGGCGACCCACCGGTACCGGAGCCGCCGGCACCGGAGCCACCGGTGCCGTTGCCGGTGCCGGCGTCGCGCCGCTGCGCCTCGACGAGCCGGTGCAGCTGACGCAGCGCCAGATCGGGGTCGGCGGCCCGGGACAGCGCGGTCAGCAGTTCGGCGGCCGGCGGGTCGACCGGCTGCTGCGCCTGCACCTGCCACAGCCCGAGCCCGTCGGGGCCGAGCAGGTCGGCGGCCCGGACGGTGTCCGTACCGCTGACGTCGAAGCCGTACCGGGCGAGCCGGCCGGTGGCACTGGTCGGTCTGGTCATCGGGAGCCTAACTGCCGAGCAGCGGAAGGGTCCGGGGGATGTCCGAGTCGGGCAGCTGGCCGAGGGCGAGCGCGGCGAACCGGACGGCGAACGGTTGCCAGACCTCCTCGATGTCACCGAGCACCTCGACGCAGGCATCGACGACCACGTCGGCGGGCAGGCGCAGCTCGGTCAGGATGGTCGACCCGGCCGCCCAGGTGCTGACCATGTCCCGGTCGCATTCGATGTGGAACTGCAGCCCCCAGGCCCGGTCACCGAGACGGAACGCCTGGTGGGGGTAGTGCGTCGAGGCGGCGAGCAGCACCGCGCCGTGCGGCAGTTCGGTGATCTCGTCGACGTGCCACTGCAGCACGTCGGGCGCGAGTGGCACGTACCGGAACAGCGGATCGGTGGCGGCGGCGTCGCGCTTGCCGACCAGCGCGGGCCCGATCTCCGGGCCGGCGGCGCTGCGTTCGACGGTGCCGGCGTGCGCGGTGGCGAGCAGGTGGGCACCGAGCCCGATGCCGAGGGTCGGGATCCGCTGGCGGACGGCCTTGCGCAGCAGCCCTTCGACCGCGGGAAGCCAGCCGGCGGCCGGGTCCGGACCGACGGCGGACGGACGGCCGCCGAGGACGATCACCGCCGGTCGGCCGGCCAGGTCGGCCGGGACCGGATCGTCGGCGTACGGGCGGCACACCTCGGTCGGCAGGCCGGCCTCGGCGAGCCACTCCCCCAGCCGTCGCAGGTCGTCGGTCGGGTCGTTCTCGATCACCAGAGCGCTGCCCACGTGTCGAGGCTATCCAATCGGCTGCGGCGGGGACCGTAGGTGGTGCCTGCGTGCTCACGGTTGCGTACTCGTAAAATCTGCTCGCTCGGACCGGAACCGAATCTGCTCGTTCGGACCGGCAACCTCGCGTAGTCTCGCGCCGGTGACCGACCCGCGACCGGCCGACCGCCGAGGCGGCGAGCCACCTTGCCCAGCCGCTGAGCCGGTCCCACCCGGTGCGCTGACGTTGCACCCGCCCGCGCTGCGGCCCGGTGACGAGGTCCGGATCGTGGCCCCGGGTGGGCCGGTGGCCGCCGAGCCGGTCGAGCGGGGAATGGCCGTGCTGGCCGGCTGGGGCCTGCGTCCCAGGTTGGGCCGGCACGCGCTGGGCCGGCACGGTTTCCTGGCCGGCACCGACCGGCAGCGGGCCGCCGATCTCGCCGAGGCGTTCGCCGACCCGGCGGTACGCGGCATCGTCTGCGCCCGGGGCGGCTACGGCACCCAGCGGGTGGTGGACCTGCTGGACATGGCGGCGGTACGCCGGGATCCGAAGGTGGTGTGCGGCTACTCCGACATCACCGCGCTGCACCTGGCGCTGTGGCGGGGCGCCCGGTTGGCGACGGTGCACGGGCCGGTGGCGGCCTGGGACGACGAGCGGACCCCGGCGGTGTCCGCCGGGTCGCTGCGCCGGACGCTGATGGAGCCGGTGCCGACGGTGGTCACCCGGTCGCCGGATGAGGCCGGCGCGGCGGTGCTGGTGCCGGGTCGGGCCGACGGCACCCTGCTCGGTGGCAACCTGACCGTGCTCGCGGCCTCGGTGGGCACCGCCGACCTGCCGGACCTGACCGGGGCGATCCTGCTGATCGAGGAGATCGGCGAGCCGCCGTACCGGGTGGACCGGCTGCTCACCCAACTGCGCCGGGCCGGCGCGCTGGAGCACCTGGCCGGGGTCGCGGTCGGCCAGTTCACCGGCTGCGCCGACCGGCACGGGGTGGACGTCGCCGAGGTGCTCGCCGAACGACTGGGTGATCTCGGCGTACCGGTGCTGGGCGGGCTGCCGCTCGGGCACGGGCAGACCCCACGCACCGTCGGCCTCGGCGTACCGGCCACCGTCGACGCCGCCGCCGGCACCCTCACGGTCTCCCCCGCCGTGCGCTGACCTGAGCCGGCCGGATTCTCAGCCCGTTGACAGCTTCGGCATGGGTTGCGTTGAGGGCAGCCGGGCACCGTCGGTCAGGTCACCGCACCACACCGAGACGACATCCGGAGGTCGACTTGTCCAGACGGATCACGAGGAAGCGGGCGCTCGCGGGCCTGGCTGCGGCGGGCGTGCTCAGCGTCGGGATCGCGGCGCCGACCATCGCCTTCGCGCAGGAGGGCGCCGAGCCGAGTGCCAGTGCCAGTGCCAGTGCCGATGGATCGACCGGCGAGGAGCGCCGGGCGGCGAAGATGACCGAGCTGGCCGAGGCGCTGGCCGCGGAACTTGGCGTCTCCGCCGACGACGTCACCGCCGCGCTGGAGAAAGTCCGTGAGGAGGGGGCCGGCGACCGGCCCGAACGCGGAGAGCGGCCGGAGGGGACGGCCGACCGGCAGGCGGCGCTGCAGGAGCGGCTCGACGCGGCGGTCGCCGACGGAAAGCTCACCCGGGCCGAGGCCGACGCGGTCCTCAAGGCCTACGAGGAAGGGGTACTCGCCGGCTCCGGACGCGGCGGCGGTCCGGGCCGTGGCGGCCCGATGGGCGGTACGGACGAGGAGCCGGAGGCCGCCCAGTCGCCGGACGGCACCTGACCCGACCCCGCCCCCGAAAGGTCCTGGCGCCGGAGCGCCCCTCGCGGGGTTGCTCCGGCGCCAGGACCGTCTTCGCGCCGGCCGGCAGCGGGCCGCCGATCTCGCCGAGGCGTTCGCCGACCCGGCTCAGGCGATGCAGGCTCAGGCGATGCAGGCGCAGACGATCAGGGCGGCGCCGAAGTGCGACGCGGCGCTGACCCGGGCGGCGGGGTGTGGCTCGTCGGAGCAGATCACCGCGCCGAGCCGGCCGGGGGTCAGCCAGTCGAGCACGGCGAAGGCCAACGCCATGATGCCCAGCCCGATCAGTCCGAAGAGGACCGTCGAGGCGAGCCCCTTGGTGAACGACGGGTAGCTCGTCAGGATCGCGGTGAAGACGATGCCGGCGACGCCGAGCTGGTTGGCGGCGAGCAGCAGCGCCGCGTTGCCGTTGCGCTGCACCCAGATCAGCTCGCGCAACTTCCCAGGGGTGAGCCAGTCGACCACCACGAAGCCGGCCGCCATCAGAGCGACGCCGACCGCTCCGAAGACGATGCTCTGCCAAGCTCCGGTGAGCAGATCCTCCAGCACGCACGTTCCTCCCGATCGGGTCGCCGCGGGGGCGGCGAGTGTCGGGAGGGACGATAGCGTGGCGGCGCCAGCCCGCTCAGAGCGCGCCGAGGTAGCGGCGACGCTCGTACGGGGTGACCTCGCGGCGGTACTGCTCCCACTCGGAGCGCTTGTTGCGCAGGAAGAAGTCGAAGACGTGCTCGCCGAGCACCTCGGCGATCAGCTCCGAGCTGGCCATCACCTCGATGGCCTCGGAGAGGTTCTCCGGCAGCGACTCGTACCCCATCGCCTTGCGCTCGGCGGCGGACAGCGCCGACACGTCGTCCTCGGAGCCCGGCGGCAGCTCGTAGCCCTCCTCGATGCCCTTGAGGCCGGCGCCGAGCATCACCGCGAAGGCCAGGTACGGGTTGGTCGCCGAGTCCAACGAGCGGACCTCGACCCGGGCCGAGTTCGGCTTGCCGTACGCGGGGACGCGCACCAGCGCGGACCGGTTGAGGTGCCCCCAGCACACGTACGCCGGGGACTCGGTGATCCGGTCCGGCAGCGCCTGCGGGAACAGCCGCTTGTAGGAGTTGACCCACTGGTTGGTGACCGCGGTGTACTCGCGGGCGTGCACCAGCAGCCCGGCGATGAACGCCTTCGCGACCTTGGAGATCTTCATCGGATCGCCGGCGTCGTGGAAGGCGTTGCGCTCGCCCTCGAACAGCGACAGGTGGGTGTGCATCCCGCTGCCCGGCTGGTCGGTGAAGGGCTTGGGCATGAAGGTCGCCGCGACGCCGTGCGACAGGGCGACCTCCTTGACCACGTGCCGGAAGGTCATGATGTTGTCGGCGGTGGTCAGCGCGTCGGCGTAGCGCAGGTCGATCTCCTGCTGACCGGGGGCGACCTCGTGGTGGCTGAACTCGACCGAGATGCCGATCCGTTCCAGGGCGAGCACCGCCTGGCGGCGGAAGTCACGGGCCACCGCGTGGGTGGTGTGGTCGAAGTAGCCGCCGGAGTCGACCGGCACCGGGGTGGACCCGTCGGCCGGGCTGTTCTCCAGCAGGAAGAACTCGATCTCGGGATGGGTGTAGAAGGTGAAGCCCTTGTCGGCGGCCCGGGACAACGCCCGGCGCAGCACATGCCGGGGATCGGCCCAGGACGGTGTGCCGTCGGGCAGCAGGATGTCGCAGAACATCCGGGCGCTCTCGCCGCTGACGCCGCCCTCGAACGGGAACACCTGGAATGTGGTGGGATCCGGCATGGCGACCATGTCGGACTCGAAGACCCGGGCGAACCCTTCGATGGCGGATCCATCGAAGCCGATGCCTTCCTCGAATGCTGCCTCAAGCTCAGCCGGCGCGACCGAGACGCTCTTGAGCGTGCCGAGCACGTCGGTGAACCACAAGCGAACGAAACGGATGTCGCGCTCTTCCAGAGTACGGAGCACGAACTCCTGCTGACGGTCCACGTCTACCCCTCGTGACACTGGTCTGCCCGGACCGGTTCCATTCTCCGCGCTGCTGCCCTCCAGCGCAGGACCAGGTGCTGTCGGCTCCCACCTGAGCTGCCCAGTCTTTACCGACCTCGTTACACCGACGTTACGGGACCGCTCCGGTCGCGCACCTGTCGGGGTTAGCCGACAATCCACACCATTTCGGCGTTTTACCACCAACCATTACGAAGGGGATATTAGACCACGATCACCGGAGCGCACCGGAGCATGTCCGCACAGTCACCTGACCGGTCCCCTTCGCGACCGTCGGCGACCGGCGGGTTGGTCGGGGTTGCGCTGGGGGAAGATAACGACATGCCGACGCTGCGCATCGCCCTCGCCCAGGTCAACCCCACCGTTGGCGATCTACCGGGCAACGCCCGGCTGGTCCGCGACTTCACCCGTACGGCGGTGGACGCCGGCGGGCAACTGGTCGTGTTCCCGGAGATGATGCTCACCGGCTACCCGGTGGAGGACCTGGTGTTCCGGGAGTCGTTCGTCGCCGCCGCCCGGTCCGGCGTCGGGCAACTCGCCGCCGACCTGGCCGCCGACGGGTTCGGCGACGTACCCGTGCTGGTCGGCTACCTCGACGCCGACGGGCCGGCCGCGATCAGCGCCGAAGCCGACCCGGGCCGGGGTCCGCGCAACGCCCTCGCCGTGCTGCACGGCGGCACCGTGGCGGCCACCTACTTCAAACACCACCTGCCCAACTACGGTGTCTTCGACGAGGACCGCTACTTCGTGTCGGGCACCTCGTTGACCGTCGTGCGCGTCGGCGGGGTCGACGTGGCGCTGACCATCTGCGAGGACCTGTGGCAGGCCGGCGGGCCGTTCACCACCGCCCGCCGCGCCGGCGTCGGCCTGGTCGTCACGGTCAACGGGTCGCCGTACGAGTTGGACAAGGACGACGCCCGGCTGCCACTGGTGCGGCGGCGGGCCGCCGAGGCCGGCGCCACCGTGGCGTACGTCAACCTGGTCGGCGGCCAGGACGAACTGGTCTTCGACGGCGACTCGATGATCGTCGCCGCGGACGGCACGCTGCTGGCCCGCGCGCCGCAGTTCGTCGAGCATCTGCTGCTGCACGACCTGACGCTGCCGGACGCGGACGCCCCGGCGCAGGACAGCGCCGCGACCCCGGAGGCCGCCGACGCGACGGCCACCCCGGAGACCCCGGACGGCCCGGACCGGATGACCGTCGACCGGGTGGTGGTCGGTGACCGGTTGGCCGACCCGGCGGGCGGGCCGGTCAGCGGCGGGGTCGCCGAGCCGCTGCCGGCCGAGGCGGAGATCTGGTCGGCGCTGGTGCTCGGGCTGCGCGACTACGTCCGCAAGAACGGCTTCTCCTCGGTGGTGCTGGGGTTGTCCGGCGGGATCGACTCGGCGGTGGTGGCCGCGATCGCGGTGGACGCGCTCGGCCCGGACCGGGTCGTCGGCGTCTCGCTGCCCAGTCAGTTCTCCTCCGAACACTCCCGGGCCGACGCCGCCGAGCTGGCCAAACGGACCGGCCTGGACTACCGGATCGAGCCGATCCAGCCGATGGTCGACCCGTTCCTGGCCAACATCTCGCTCTCCGGGCTGGCCGTGGAGAACCTGCAGGCGCGGGTACGCGGGGTGATCCTGATGGCGCTGTCCAACCAGGAGGGCCACCTGGTGCTGACCACCGGCAACAAGAGCGAACTGGCGGTCGGCTACTCCACCCTGTACGGCGACTCGGTCGGCGGCTTCAACCCGATCAAAGATGTCTGGAAGTCGCTGGTGTGGTCGCTGGCCCGGTGGCGCAACGACGACGCCGTCCGGCGCGGCGACGAGTCGCCGATCCCGGAGAACTCGATCGCCAAACCACCCAGCGCGGAGCTGCGTCCTGGTCAGCTCGACACCGACTCGCTACCCGACTACGCGCTCCTCGACGGGGTGCTGACCGGCTACATCGACGGCGATGCCGGCCGCGACGACCTGGTCGCCGCCGGGCACGATCCGGAGCTGGTCGACCGGGTGCTGCGAATGGTGGACCTCGCCGAGTACAAGCGGCGACAGTCGGCGCCCGGCACCAAGATATCGATCAAGGCTTTCGGTCGTGATCGACGGCTGCCGATCACCAACCGGTGGCGGGAGCCCGGCGACGGCTGAGACCCGTCGGGTGACCGGGTGAGGTGTGAATTCCTGCACTGAAGCCTCTCCGCGCCGGTGCCGCCGGTGGCACCATCGGGACGTACCCCGGGGACCGCGACCGCGGCCACGAGGGTGAGAGGAGACGACGATGTCCCGATCCACGCCGGGCGCCGGGCCCAGCCAGTCAGCCACGCCCACCGAGCCCGCCACGCCGGCCGAGGCCGTCGCGCTGTACGGCGGACCGGTCAGCCGCCGGGTCCGCACCCGTGACCTGATCGCCGCCAAGGAACGCGGCGAACGGTGGGCGATGCTCACCTCGTACGACCAGTACACCGCCGCGATCTTCGACCAGGCCGGCATACCGGTGCTGCTGGTCGGCGACTCCGCGGCGAACAACGTGTTCGGCCACGAGACCACCGTGCCGGTCACCGTCGACGAACTGCTGCCGCTGGTCCGGGCCGTGGTCCGGGCCACCCGGGGTGCCCTGGTCGTCGGTGACCTGCCGTTCGGCTCCTACGAGGAGGGGCCGACGCAGGCGCTGCGGACCGCCGTACGGTTCATGAAGGAAGGCGGCTGCGGCGCGGTCAAACTCGAAGGCGGTCGGCGGGTCGCCGACCAGATCGCCGCGCTGACCGGGGCCGGCATCCCGGTGATGGCGCACGTCGGCTTCACTCCGCAGCGGGAGCACACCATCGGCGGCTACCGGGTGCAGGGCCGCGGCGACGCCGCCGACGAGGTGATCGCCGACGCCCACGCGGTCGCCGAGGCCGGCGCGTTCGCCGTGGTGCTGGAGATGGTGCCGGGGGTGGTCGCCAAGCGGATCACCCACGACCTGCCGGTGCCGACGATCGGCATCGGTGCCGGCCCGGAGACCGACGCGCAGGTGCTGGTCTGGCAGGACATGTCCGGCATGCGGTCCGGCCCGACCCCACGGTTCGTGAAGCCCTACGCCGACCTCGCCGGGGTGCTCGCCGACGCGACCCGCCGGTACGCCGACGACGTCCGTGACGGCCGGTTCCCGACCGCCGAGCACACTTTCTGACCGACCGTCGTCACCGTCCGGTCCCGGCGGTTCGCGAGACCCCCGGGACCGGGCGGAGCTCACAGATCGGTGACCCGTACCCCGGAATGCGCCTTGTACCGGCGGTTGATGGCGATCAGGTTGGCGGTGAACGCCTCGATCTGGTGCGCGTTGCGCAACCGACCGGCGTAGATTCCCCGCATGTCCGGGATCCGGGCGGCGAGCGCGGCGACGACCGCCGCCGCCTCCCGGTCCTCGGCGCAGATCAGTACGTCCAGGTCGATCCGCTCAATTTTCGGGTCGGCCAGCAACGGCGCGCTCAGGTGGTTGAAGGCGGCGCAGACCCGCGAATCGGGCAGCAGCGCCGCGGCCTGCTGCGCGGCGCTGCCCTGCGCCACCGGCAACGGGTACGGGCCCTGCTTGTCGAAGCCGAGCGGGTTCACGCAGTCGACCACGATCTTGCCGGCGAGCGGGTCGCGCAGCGCGGCGACGGTCGCCTCGTGACCGTCCCACGGCACCGCGACGATCACCAGGTCGGACCCGCCGGCCACCTCGTCGTTGCCGCCGCCGCTGATCACCCCGGCCACCACCCCGGGCAGCGCGGCGATCTCCTCGGCGGCGGCGGCGGCCCGGGCACCGTCGCGGGACCCGATGCGGACCGGCTGGCCGGCGCGGGCGAGCCGGTACGCCAGGCCCCGTCCCTGGTCGCCGGTGCCGCCGATGATGCCGACCGTCAGGCCGGAAACGTCGGGCAGTGTGCTGGCGTCATATCCCATCCGCTTATCCTCACCCACCGGACGGCTGCCCGGGACCGGACCGTGACGTCGACCACCACCCGGTTCCGCACCGGCCACCACCTGCTCCGACCTGCGGTCAGCCGCCGTTCGCGGCGGGGACCGGCTCGGGCTCGGCGGCCGGGTAGCGGAAGATCACCCGCCGGCTGGCCGGGTCGGCGGTGATCAGCCGGACCCGGACCCGCTCGCCGACCGGTGGAGCGCCGGTGCAGCGGGCGATCACCGCCGGCTCGTCGAGGGCGACGGTGCCACGCGGCGCCCGCTTCGCGGTGCCCGGGTCGGCATCCAGTACCGCGACGTCGAACTCCGCACCGACCCGGTTGGTCAGCAGCACCGCCTCGGTCAGGTCGATCGCGGCCCGGGCCGCCGCGCTGGCGGTCCGGTCGGTCCCGGCCATCACCTCCGGCAGCCGGGGCAGCGCCTCGGCGACCGACGGCGGTACCTCCCGGCCAGCGGTCACCGCCAGGCAGACCTCCGTGGCGTACCGGTCGGCCAGCCGCCGCAACGGCGCGGTGACGTGCGCGTACGGGGCACCGACCCCGCCGTGGCCGGCTTCCGTCGGCGGCTGGCCGGCGAACGCGGTGTACCGGGCACCGCGCAGCAGCTCGGCGGCGTGGTCCAGGAACGCGGCGCCGCGCGGCTGTGCCGCGTCGACTCCGGCGGTGACCTCACCGACGGCCGCGCCCGGCGGCCACCAGACGCCCAGGGCACGGGCCGCCGCCCGCAGCCGGGTCACCGCCGCCGGTTGCGGTGCCGGCATGGTACGCAGCAGACCGACGCCGGCCGCAGCATGATGTCGGCGGCGGCCATCCCGGTGAGCAGCGAGATCTGGGCGTTGTGCTCCTCGACCGGCAGCGGTGGACGCAGCACCAGCCGCCAGCCGTCGCCGGCTGGTTCGACGTCCTGGTCGGGCAGCGGGAGCGCGACCGCGCCCCGCGCGGCCGCCCGCGCGCTCAGCAGCCCGCCGATGCGCGGCAGCCGGGCGATCGGCTCGGCGAGTTCGGCGAGCCGGCCGGCGGCCAGTGCGGCGTGCACGGTCGGATAGTCGAGCTGTGCCCGGCTGCGGACCCGGGCGCGTTCCAGCCGGGTGTCGACGAGCGCGCCGTCGGCGGCCAGGTCGAGCGTCCACACGACGGCCGGTCGGACGGCATCGGAGCAGACTGGCGGCGTTCTCGCTGAGGCTGGGCGGGTGCAGCGGGATGGTTCCGTCGGGCAGGTAGATGGTCTGTCCAGGGCGCCAGGTCTCGGCCTGCAGCGGGCCGCCGTCAGTGACGAACCGGGCGACGTCGGCGATCGCGTACCGGATCCGGAAGCCGCCGCCGGGCCGGTCGGTCAGGCACATCGCCTGGTCCAGGTCGCGTGACCCGGGTGGGTCGAGGGTGACGAACGGGACGTCGGTGAGGTCGGCCTCCGGCGGCGGTACGTGCGACGCCGCCTCGGCCGCCTCGCGTTGCGCCGCGGGCGGGAACGCGGTGGGCAGTTCCAGCTCGCGGCGCAACGCGCCGAAGTCGATCCGGGGCGCGGTCAGGCGTGGCAACGGCACGGACCATTCCTAGCAGCCGGCCGCCACGGGACGCTTCGGTGGTACGGCGGCGGCCGGCCGGCCACGGTGTGCCGGTGCGGTTGCCGGTGCGCCCCGGGTCAGCGGCCCGCCTTGCGGGCGGTCTGGGTCCCCGCCTTCTTGGTGGTCTTCTTCGCGGTCTTGCGGGTGGCCGCCGCCTTCTTGGCGGTACCCCGCTGGGCGGGGGTGGCGTTCCTCGGTGAGGTGGCCCGCTGCACCCGGCCAGCGGTGCGTTTCGTCGCGGCGGCGACCTTCTTCCCGGCCCGGCCGGTGGTGCCCTTGGCCGGCGTGGACCTGGTCGGGCTCGTCGTCGCCGTGCTCTTCGCGGCCGTGCTCTTGCCGGCGGTCGCGGTCCTCTTCGCCGGACTGGTCTTCCTCGCTGGGCTGGTCTTCGTCGCCGCCGGGCTGGTCTTGCGCGCCGTGGTCGTCGTCCGCTTCGCCGCCGGGCTGCTCCTCTTGGCCGCTGTCTTCTTCGCCGTCGGGCTCGTCTTGCGCGCGGTCGGGCTGGTCTTCTTCGTGGCGGGTGCCTTCGCCGTCGCGGACGCCTTCCGCGCGGACGTCTTCTTCGCCGCCGAACTCGTCTTGCGCGCCGCCGGGCTCGTCTTACCCGCCGCTGTCTTCGTGGTGGCGGTGCTCGACGCCCGCCGGGTGGCGGGACGGGTCGCGGCTTTGGTGCCAGCAACCATGGCTTTTTCCTCCTCGCGGACTTTCAGTGGATTTGTCCCCCATGGAGACAATGGAGTCTCCGGAATCCGACCCAGGTGGGCCGGACCGGCCTAGCCCTGCTCCCCGGTCCAGCGGGCGTCCTCGGTCTCCCACTCCTCGTTGCGCTCCGACACCCGCTGCAGCGCCTGCTCAGCTTCGGCCTTTGAGGTGTAGGGACCGAGCCGGTACTTGGCGGCACACAGGTCCGCCCCGGACTCCACGCGCTGATGACGGAGGCACCAGAAGTACTCGCCACCAGGTCCGCTGTCGCTCATGAGAACACTGTGCACGGAAAAACGGCAAAGCGCCACCGTTTCGCCCAAAATGTCGCCGCTTTTCCATAATAGACGAGCGCCATTGCGACCACTCCTCCGCCGGCAATTCGCGGCTCGACACAGAAGGCCGCTAACGGTTCGCGCGGCGGGGCGGCCGGAGTCCATCCTGGGCGGCCAGGTCGAGTGCCGCCCGGGAAGCCGAGCCAGGTCAACCGGTCGCGAACGCGGTTTCGATCAGGCGCCGCAGCCCGTGGCCATCGTCGACGGTCACGTCCGGCACCCCGTCGGGCTGGCCGCGTTCTCTACCGGTGCGGGCTGAGACCATCAGTACCGCGGCACCGGCGCCGGCCCGCCGGGCGCACGGGATGTCCCGGGCCGGGCTGTCCCCGACGAACCAGCAGTCCGCCACCGGTACGCCGAGTGCCCGCGCCGCGAGCCAGGCGACCTCAGGGTTGGGTTTACGCACCCCGGCCTCGTCGCTGTAGATCTGCACGGCGAACCGGTCGCCGAGATCGACGACGTCCAGGAAGTCGCGGTGCGCGGCACCGCACAACGTGTTGCTGACGATCGCCAGCGGCAGACCGGCGTCGGCGGCGACGTCCAACGCGGTACGGATACCGGGGCGTACCGCCCAGTCCGCACGCCGGGTCCACGCGTAGCTCAACGCGGTCGCCTCGCGCAGCACCGCGTCGCGGGCCGGGGCCGGCCAGCCGGGTGTGATGAACTCCCGCCAAACTTGTTCGTGGCCGTACTCCCGGGGGCGGTCCTGCTCGCCGATCCGGTCCCGCCAGGCGGCGTACTCGCGCTGCCCGTCGATCAGTGACCGGGTGATCCGTTCGGCGGACAACGCGTCGCCGACGAGTGCGCGAAGCCGGTCGACCAGGTGGGTCGGCTGCGGTGACATCGACGGGGCGTCGACGAGGACTCCGCCGAAGTCGAGCAGCAGGGCGCGAGGGGTGGGCAGCATCCGACCATCATCCCCGGCGCGCGGGTGTGTCGGCGCCCCTGGGACTCGGCATGTTTACGCAAACACGGCGAGCACTGCTAGTGTCAGCGCGGCTACCGGCGCGCCCGGCGCCGAGGCGTCGACGACGCCCGAAGAGAAAGGAGTCGACGCCCGTTGAGCTCGACCGCACCCGACCCGCCGGGGCGTCGCCGACGCCGGGTGTCGATGGCCGACGTGGCCCGGCTTGCCGGGGTCTCCACCCAGACCGTCTCCCGGGTGTCCACCGGGCATCCCGGTGTCGTCCCCAGCACCCGCCAGCAGGTCGTCGCCGCGATGCAGCAGCTCGGCTACCGACCCAACAGCGCCGCCCGGGCACTCAAGTACGGCGAGTTCCGCACCATCGGCGTGATCACCTTCACCCTGTCCACCACCGGCAACAGCCACACCGTGGAGGCGATCGCCACCCACGCCGCGGCCGAGGGTTACGTGATCACGCTGATCCCGGTCGCCGCTCCCACCCAGGACCGGGTGCTCGGCGCCTTCACCCGGCTCGGTGAACTCGCCGTCGACGCGGTCATCGTGATCATGGAGGTGCACCTGCTCGACGCCAGCACCGTGCTGCTGCCTCCCGACGTGCACCTCGTCGTGGTCGACTCCGACGCCGGCGACCGCTACCGGGTGGTCGACACCAACCAGGCCGACGGCGCCCGGCAGGCCGTCCGGCACCTGCTCGACCTCGGCCACCGTACGGTGTGGCACGTCGCCGGTCCGCCCGAGTCGTACGCCGGCGAACGGCGCGCGGCCGCCTGGCGTACCACCTTGTCGCAGGCCGGCCGGCTGGTGCCGGCGCTGCGCCGCGGCGACTGGTCGGCCGAGGCCGGCTACCGGGCCGGCCTCGAACTGGCCGACGAACCGGACTGCACCGCGATCTTCGTCGCCAACGACCAGATGGCGCTCGGGGTGCTGCGGGCCATGCACGAACGCGGCCGGGTGGTGCCGCGTGACGTCAGCGTGGTGGGCTTCGACGACATCGCCGAGGCCGGGTCGTTCATCCCGCCGCTGACCACCGTCCACCAGGACTTCGCCGAGGTCGGCCGGCGCTGCGTGGAGGCGGTGCTGCACCAGGTGCGCACCGGCACCGCGCAGACCGGCACCACCCTGGTGCCGACCCGCCTGGTGGTCCGGGCCAGTACCGCCGCCCCGCCGACGGCACGCTGACCCAGCGGTGCCGACGGCACGCTGACCGGATCCCACGGCCGGTCAGTGCGCCGTCGGCACCGCCCGTACCGAGACCCCCCGGGCCGGCAACGTCTCGGCCGGCCCGACCAGCGGTACGCCCGCCACGTCGGCCAACGACACCGGCTCGTCGGTCCGGTTGATCAGGAACCAGTGCTCGCCCCGGACGGCCGACTCGACCCGGCCGCGCAGCCGCTGCGGCAGGTCGCTGGTCACCCCGGCGGCCGCCGCGAACCCCGCCAGCACACCGGCCAGATCGGACACCCCGAGCCGGGTGGAGACGTAGCCGGCGGAACCGGCACCGACCGTACGGCGGGTGACCGCCGGCCGGCCGGCGTACTCGCCGGTGCGGTAGGACGCCAGCACCTCGACCTGCGGATCGGTCACCGTGACACGGTCGGTCCACAGCTGGCCGGACGCACCGGTGTCCAGCAGCACCTGTGCGCCGTCGGGCAACGGGCCGAACTCCTCGATCCGAATCCCGAGCAGGTCCCGCAGCGCCCCCGGGTAGCCGCCGAGCCAGATGTGGTCGTGCTCGTCGACGATGCCGGAGAAGTAGGTGGTCACCAGGTGGCCGCCAGCGGCGACGTGACCGCGCAGCCGGTCGGCGAGCGCCGCCGGCACCAGATGCAGGATCGGGGCGACCACCAGGCGGTACCCGGAGAGGTCGGCGGCGACCGGCAGCACGTCGGCCCGGATGCCGAGCGCGAGGAACGCCGAGTACCAGTCGAGCGCCTCCTGCTTGTAGCGCAGCCGCGACGTCGGATGGGAGTCCTGCTCGCAGGCCCACCACGACTCCCAGTCGAACAGGATCGCCGCCGGTGCCGGCGTGCGCCCGGTGCCGGCGACACCGGCCAGGTCGGACAGCGTACGGCCGAGCGCGGCGACCGAACGGAACAGGTCGCTGTCGGCCCCGGCGTGCGGCAGCATCGCCGAGTGGTACTTCTCCGCCCCGGCCGCCGACTGGCGCCACTGGAAGAAGCAGACCGCGTCGGCGCCGTGCGCCACATGGGTCAACGAGTCACGGGCCAGTTCCCCGGCGCGTTTGGGCAGGTTCACCGGCTGCCAGTTGACGGCGCTGGTCGAGTGCTCCATCAGGAACCACGGCCGTCCGCCGGCCAGGTTGCCGGTCAGGTTCGCCGAGAAGGACAGTTCGTCGAGGGCCTGCGGACCCGGGTGCACGTAGTGGTCGTTGGCGACGAAGTCGACCTCACCCGCCCAGTCGGCGTAGTTCATCCCGGACGACTCCCCCATCACCATGAAGTTGGTGGTGACCGGCACGTCCGGGGTGACCTCGCGCAGCACGTCGCGTTCGGCGCGCAGATGCGCGCGCAGCGCGTCGGAGGAGAACCGCTTGAAGTCCAGCTGCTGGGTCGGGTTCGGGTAGGAGGCGGCCTGCCGGGGCGGCAGGATCTGGGCGAAGTCGGTGTAGCGCTGCGACCAGAACGCCGTACCCCAGGCGTGGTTGAGCGTGTCGATGTCGCCGTAGCGGTCCCGCAGCCAGGTCCGGAACGCGGCGGCGGCGTCGTCGGAGAAGTCGTAGACGTTGTGGCAGCCGAGTTCGTTGGAGACGTGCCAGGCGGCCAGCGCCGGGTGGTCACGGTAGCGCTCGGCGATCGCCCGGACCAGACGCAACGCGTACGCCCGGAAGATCGGCGAGGTGGGCCGCCAGTGTTGCCGGGCACCGGGCCAGACGGTGGCGCCGTGCCGGTCGACCGGCAGGATCTGCGGGTGGGCGGTGGTCAGCCACGGCGGCGGCGAAGCGGTCGCGGTGGCCAGATCGACGGCGATGCCGTTGGCGTGCAGCAGGTCCACCACGTCGTCGAGCCAGACGAAGTCGAACTCGTCCGGGCCGGGCTGCAGCCGCGCCCAGGAGAAGATGGCCAGCGAGACGATGTTCACCCCGGCGGCGCGCATCGCCGCCACGTCGTCGTCCCAGACCGACCGGGGCCACTGCTCGGGGTTGTAGTCGGCCCCGTAGCCGATCCGGGGGCCGCCGTTGCCCGGCCAGCGCAGCCAGCGGTAGTCGTCACCGAACGCCACGTACGTCTCCTCGCTCCTGAGGGGGTGGGTGCGCTGGCCCGGCACCGGCCGTCGCGGCGGTGCCGGGCTGCGCCGGGTCAGCTGACGGTGAAGCCCTGGTCGGTGCCGTAGCTGACACAGGTGTCCCGCCAGGCGGTCAGCGCGTCGGTCAGCGGGGTGTCCGACACGTACGCCTGCCCGACGGTGTCGTTGAACACGCTGTTGGCGTACACCTGGAACGGAAGGTAGGACCAGCCGTCGACGACGTCGCCGGCCGACTCGGCGAAGATCTCGTTGGCCCGCTGCCCGCCGAAGTACGCGAACTCGGCACCGAGGAACTCCGGCGACTGCAGCTGCGCGGTGGTGGCCGGGAAGGCGCCGCCGTCGACCCGGATCTGCACCCCGTCGCCAGCGTTGGCGTACTCGATGAAGCCGTACGCGAGGGCCCTGTTCGCCGCGGCCGACGGGACCGCCAGCGAGCTGCCGCCGTTCTCGGCGCTGGCGGTGCCGCCGGCGTCCCACTGCGGCAGCGGGGCGACCCGCCACTTGCCGGCACCGTCGGCGACGCCGGAGATCAGGTTGGCCGGCATCCAGGCGCCGGTGGCGAGGCTGGCGATGGTCCCGTCGGCCAGCCCCTGGTACCACTGGTCGCTCCACGAGCTGACCGGGGCGAGCAGGTCCTCACTGATCAGTTGCTGCCAGGTGTCGGCGAACCGGGCCGAGCCGTCATCGGTGAAGTCGATGCTCACCTCGGTGCCGTCGACCTGGAACGGCTGACCGCCGGACTGCCAGATCAGGCTGGTGGTGAAGCCGGCGTCGCCGACGTCGTTGGTGATGTACACCTGCGGGTCGGCCCGGTGCAGGTCGCGGGCGGCGTCGACGTACTCCGCCCAGGTGGCCGGCACGTCGATGCCGTGCTCGTCGAAGACCTCCTGGTTGTAGAACAGCGCCATCGGGCCGGAGTCCATCGGCAGGCCGTGGACGCCGCCGCCGGTGTTCACCGACGACCAGGGTCCGGGGGTGAAGGTGTCGGCCAGGTCGCCGGCGCCGTAGCCGGTGAGGTCGGTGACCGATCCGGCGAGGGCGAACTGCGGCAGCGCGTAGTACTCGATCTGGGCGACGTCGGGCAGCCCGTCACCGGCGGCGATCGCGTTCTGCAGGGCGGTGTACTGGTCGTCGCCGGTGCCGGCGTTGACCAGCTCCACGGTGACGTTGGGGTAGGCGGCCTGGAAGCCGGTGACGACCTCGGCGAGGGTCGGCTCCCAGGCCCAGACGGTCAACTCGCCGCCGGCCTGCAGGGCGGCCCGTACGTCGGCGGCGGAGATCTGCTCGTCACCGGCGGCGTCGGTCGGGTCGTCGCCGGAGCCGCAGCCGGCCAGCGCCAGGGTGGCCGCCGCGGCGACCGCGACCGCCCGCGAAATGGTGCCGTTCATGGGGTGTCCCTTCGGTGATGGGTGGTCACTCCTTGACGCCGCCGGCGGCCAGCCCCGACTGCCAGTAGCGCTGCAGGAGCAGAAAGGCCGCCAGCAGCGGCAGGATGGTCAGCAGCGAACCGGTGATGACCAGGTGGAAGACCGGCTGGCCGCCGGCGGTGGCGGCCTGCGCGTTCCAGGCGTCCAGGCCGAGGGTCAGCGGGTACCAGTCCGGGTCCTTCAGCATGATCAGCGGCAGGAAGTAGTTGTTCCAGGTGGCGACCATGCTGAACAGCAGCACCGTGACGATGCCGGGAGCCAGCAACGGCAGGCAGATCTGGAACAGGGTGCGCATCTCGCTCGCCCCGTCGCACCGCGCCGCCTCCAGCAGTTCGTCGGGGATCGCCTCGGCGGCGAAGACCCACATCAGGTAGAGCCCGAACGGCGTGATCAGCGACGGGATGATCACCGCCCACGGGGTGTTGGTCAGCCCGAGACGGCTGAACATCAGGAAGGTCGGCACGGCCAGTGCGGTGCCGGGTACGGCGACCGCGCCGATGACGATCGCGAAGACCGCCCGGCGGCCGACGAAGTCGAACTTGGCCAGGCCGTATCCGCCGAGGGTGGCGAGCAGGGTGGCGCCGCCGGCACCGGCGAGCACGTACAGCAGGGTGTTGCCCAGCCAGCGGAGGAAGATCCCGTCGTCGTAGCGCAGCGTCTCGACGACGTTGTCCCACAGCGCGAAGTCGCCGGCGAACCACAGCCCGAACGAGGAGAACAGACCCTGCTGCGATTTGGTGGCGTTGACCAGCAGCCAGATCAGCGGGACGAGGCTGTAGACGAGGACGATCCCGGTCAGCGCGGTCAGGGTCAGACTGCGGCCGGGCCGACGCACCCGGGTGGGGCCGGGCCGGCGCATCGGGGAGGAAGTCAACGTTCCTCCCGGATGCCGCGCAGCTGGACGAGGTACGCGATCGCCATGGTCACCAGGCCCATCACGATGGCGACGGTGGCCGAGTAGTTGTACTGCTGCCCGGAGAACGACAGCGAGTACGCGTACAGGTTGGGGGTGAAGTAGGTGGTGATCGCGTTGGGTGCCAGGTGCTGCAGGATGCTCGGTTCGTTGAACAGCTGGAAGCTGCCGATGATGGAGAAGATGGTGGCGATGACCAGCGCCCCCCGGATGGCCGGCAGTTTGATGGCGCGGATGACCCGCAGCTGACCGGCGCCGTCGACCTCGGCCGCCTCGTACAGCGAGGTCGGCACCACGCGCAGCGCCGAATAGAAGATGACCATGTTGTAGCCGACGAACTCCCAGGTGACGATGTTGCCGATGGACAGCAGCACCAGGTCGGGGTGCAGCGGGTCGGGCAGCGTCACGCCGAGCGCGTCGTTGATGTTGCCGACCAGCCCGAACCGGGTGCCGTACATGAAGCCCCACATCAGGGTGGCGACGACGGCCGGGACCGCGTACGGCAGGAAGACCGCTACCCGGAAGAAGCTCCTGCCGTACAGCCGGCCGCTGTCGATGGCCAGCGCTACCAGCAGCGCGAGGAACAGCATGATCGGCACCTGGACGGCGAGGAAGGCGGCCACCCGGCCGAGCGCCGACCAGAACTGGGGGTCGGTCAGCGCCCGCTGGTAGTTGTCCAGCCCGACGAAGGAGTTGCCGCCGATCAGTTGCCGTCGGTAGAGGCTGAGGTGGATCGCGTAGCCGATCGGCGCGATGAAGACGAGCGCGAAGACCAGCATGAACGGCGCGACGAACTGCCAGCCGGCCAGCGAGCGCCGACGCGGCAGCCGGCGGGGTCGCGCCTGCGGTGCGGTCAACACGTCCAACCTTCGATAGCTGAGGGGTTGCGGAGCCGACGAGCCGATGTTTGCGCAAACATCGACCGCAGCCAGGTGATGTTTGCGCAAACGTCGGGCTCTGATGTTTGCACCGGCCCGGCGCCGCGTCAACCCCGGCCCGTCAACCCGTTCAGCTGGGCACGGACCGGCTCGGCGTCGGGATGCCGCAGACTGTCCAGGATGCGCACCGCCGCGCCCCAACACGCCTCGGCCGCCGCCAGATCCCCGGTGTCGGACCCGACCTCGCCCAGGCTGCTCAGCACCAGCGCCTCCAGGTGCCGGTCACCGAGCCGACGGAACAGCTCCAGCGCCTCCTGGTAGCAGACGGCGGCCTCGTCCGGGTCACCGAGATGCTGGTACGCGTACCCCAGGCTGTGCCAGGTGCTCGCCTGCCCGGGTCCGTCCCCGAGCTCGCGCAGCAGCTGCAACGCCCGACCGCAACAGTTCAGCGTCTCGGCGTACTCGCCGAGCCGGGCGTGCTGCCAGCCGACCACGTTGAGCGCCTTGCCCTCCCCCCGTCGGTCACCGGCCGCCGCGTAGAACTCGTACGCCGTCCGCCCGTGTGCCAACGCGTCGCGATGACGTTCCTGTCTCTCCCGCAGCAACGACAGGTTCAGGTGGGTGAGCCCCTGCCGGGCCAGGTCACCCCGGCCCCGCTCCAGCTCCAAGGCGGCACCGAGGTGCCCGTCGGCCTCGGCGTACCGGCTGGTCCGGGTGTACGCACGGGCAAGGTGGCGGTGCGCAACCGCCTCCGCGGCGACGTCGCCGACCCGCCGGGCCAGCTGCAAGGCGGACCGCTGCAGGACGGTCAACGCCGACCAGTGCCCGCGTCGGTCCAGATAGGTGTACGTCACCTGGGTCAGATGCAGCGCTTCGGCTCCCAGCCCGGCGGCGACGGCCGCGTCGAACACCGCCTCCAGCACGGTGTGCTCGGCGGCGAACCAGGTCAGCGCCGCCTGGCTGTCCGTCGGAATCTCGGTGACGACACCGGGGCGGGCCGCACCGGGCACCGTCGGCGCCGGGTTCGGCTGCAGGGTCTGGTCGGCCTGGTACGCGCTGCGGACGTAGTGGTCGACCAGCCGGCGCAGGGCCGCGTCACACGCCGACCCGGGCTCCAGCTCCCGGGCCTGTTCCGCAGCGTAGACCCGCAGCAGGTCGTGCAGACCGTAACGCCCACCGGGGTACGCGTTCAACAGATTCGCCCGGACCAGCTCGGCCAGCAGCGGCCGTACCCGCGTCACCGGCAGCCCGGCGAGACTCGCCGCCGCCGGGGCCGACACGGTCGGACCGGGGTGGATGCCGAGCAGCCGGAACAGCTGCGCCGCCGACGGGCTCAGCGCCTGGTAGGACCAGGAGAAGACGGCGCGTACCCCGAGCTGCGGGTCGTCCGGTGCCAGCGCGTCGAGGCGGTGCCGGGCGACCCGCAGCTCGGTGGCGAGCGCCGCCAACGGCATCTGCGGTGCGATGACGGCACGCGCCGCGACCACCGCCAACGCCAACGGCAGGCCGGCGCACCGGGCGACGATCTCGTCCACCGCCGCCGGTTCGGCGGCGCACCGCCGCTGGCCGACCCGCCGCCGCAACAGCTCCGCCGCATCCGCCGGGTGCAGCAGGTCGAGGGTCAACGGCTGGGCACCGTGCGCGGCGATCAGGCCGGTGAGCTGGTTGCGGCTGGTCACCACGACCAGGCACTGCGGCGAGCTGGGCAGCAGCATCCGTACGTGAGCGCTGTCACGGGCGTTGTCCAGCACGATCAGCAGCCGACGACCGGCCAACGTGGTGCGCAGGTCGGTCGGCACCTGGGCCGGCGGTACGCCGAGCGCGTCGAGCAGCAGCCGCAGCGCGGTGGCCGGCTCGGTCACCGAACCGTCCGGGTCGAAGCCGCGCAGGTTCAGGTAGAGCTGTCCGTCGGGGAACCGGTCGGCGACCTGGTGCGCCCACTGCACGACGAGGGTCGTCTTGCCGACCCCGGCGGTGCCGCTGACCGCCACGATCCGGACCGTACCCGCCGGGGTGATCTGCCGCGCCGGATCGGTGGCCGGCGCGAGCCGGGCGAGCTGCGCCAACTCCGCCCGGCGGCCGCTGAAGTGCCCGAGCGCCGGTGGCAACTGCCGGGGCACCGCCCGGACGACCGGGTCGGCCGGCACGACCGCCGGGTCCGTCGGCACGGTGACGCGACGCCGCTCGTCGACCCGGTCCCGGGCGCTGGCCAGCACACCCCGCTCGACCGGACTGGCGCCGAGCAACCCGACCAGCACGTCGAACCGGTCCGTCGGCGGCAGCGTCTTCCCGGTGAGGTACTCCGCCACCGCCGTGTGCGACCAGCCGGCGCGGGTGGCCAGCACCCGGTAGGACAGCACCCGCTGACCCTCGCGGCGGGCGTGCCGCCGCCGCAGCGCCCGCAGCAACGCGGCGAGGTCGTCCACTGTCCGCGCCCCGGCGGCGTCGCGCACCAGCCGGTCGGGCGGCCGCGTGTCCACTCCGTGCACCATCGCGACTCTCACGACCTTCACCGGTCAGACGTCACTGTGGCGAACCGCCGTGCGGCGACCCGCTCCACAGCGGATGTTAGTCGATGTACGCCGATGTACGGAGATGATCGTGATCACCGTCCCGCCACCGGTCGACACCGCACCCTGGACGCGTACCGATGCACACCGGACAGAGAGGATGCCGACCGATGTACTGGTCCACGCGGGTTCGCGGGTAGCGGAGACTCACTACGGTCAGGCGGCGGGTGACCGGACGGGGCCCCGGTCACCCGCGTGTTCGTTCCCGGCGTACCGCCCACCGCCGGGCCCGCCGGCCGGCAGACTGGCCTGGTGGACGACGAGCCGACCGCCGGACGCCGGACGCCGCGCTGGCTGGCCTGGGCACCGCGCTGGCGGATCTGGGCACCGCTGGCGGCGCTGACCGCCGTGGTGCTGGCCGGCGGGGTGCTGCGGCTCGCCGGTGCCGGCCCGGTCGCCGACGGGGTGTGGGCGGCTGCCACGGTCGCGGCGCTGCTGCCGGCGCTGCGCTGGATGGGCCAGTCGCTGCGACGGCGGCGGATCGGCGTCGACGTCATCGCCGTACTCGCCCTGGTCGGCGCGCTGCTGGCCGCCGAGTACCTGGCCGGCGCGGTGGTGGCGCTGATGCTGGCCAGCGGGCACACCCTGGAGACGTACGCGCAGCGACGGGCCGGCCGGGACCTGCAGGCACTCGTCGCGCACGCACCGCGCACCGCCCGGCGGCGGGCCGCCGACGACACCGTCGCCACGGTCGACGTGGGTGAGATCGCCACCGGGGACCGGCTGGTCGTCGGCCCCGGCGACGTGGTGCCGGTCGACGGCGTCGCCGAGGAGCCGGCCACCCTCGACGAGTCGGTGGTGACCGGCGAGTCACGGCCGGTGGAGCGGGCCGCCGGGGACCGCGTCGCCAGCGGCGTGGTCAACGCCGGGACCGCGTTCGGGCTGCGCGCCGTCGAGACCGCGCAGGACAGCACGTACGCCGGGATCGTCCGACTGGCCACCGAGGCCGGCGCCGGCAAGGCACCGACGGTACGCCTGGCCGACCGGTACGCCGCCGCGTTCGTCCCGTTCACCCTGGTGCTGGCCGGGGCCGGCTGGATCGTCTCCGGCGAGTTCGTCCGCGCGGTCGCCGTGCTGGTCGTCGCCACCCCCTGCCCGTTGCTGCTGGCCACCCCGATCGCGATCGTCGCCGGGCTGTCCCGCGCCGCCCGCTGCGGCGTGCTGGTCCGCGACGGCGGCGCGCTGGAACAGCTCGGCCACGCCCGTACCCTGCTGGTGGACAAGACCGGGACGTTGACCACCGGCCGGCCGGAGACCGCCGACGTGGTCACCGGCGACGGGGCCGACCCGGCCGAACTGCTGCGGCTGGCCGCGTCGGTGGAGCAGCTCTCGCCGCACGTGCTGGCCGGCGCGGTGGTCCGGGCGGCCGGCGACCGGGGCCTGCGGCTGGCCGCCCCGGCCGAGGTGACCGAGGATCCCGGCCGGGGCGTCCGTGGCCGGGTCGACGGCCGTACGGTGCGGGTCGGCCAGCCGGACGGACCGCTGCCGGAGTGGGCGGTCCGGGTCCGGGACCGGGCCGAAGCCGACGGGCTGTCGGCGGTGTGGGTCGGCGTGGACGGCGTACCCGCCGGGGCGATCCTGCTGCGCGACGCGGTGCGGCCCGACGCCGCCGGCACGGTGCGGCGGCTGCGGCAGGCCGGGTTCACCCGGCTGGTCATGCTGACCGGCGACCGGCGGGAGGTGGCCGAGCGGGTCGCCGCGCAGGTCGAGGTGGACGACATCGTGGCGCGCTGCCCACCGCAGGAGAAGACCGCCCGGGTACGCGACGAGTCGGCCCGCGCGGTGACGGTGATGGTCGGCGACGGGGTGAACGACGCCCCGGCGTTGGCCGCCGCCGACGTGGGCGTGGCGGTCGGCGGCACCGGGACCAGCGCCGCGGCCGGGGTCGCCGACGCGGTGCTGACCGGCGACCGGCTGGACCGGCTCGCCGACGCGGTCGACATCGCCCACCGGTCCCGGCGGATCGCGGTACAGAGCGCCTCGGTCGGCATGGGCCTGGCGGTGGTGGCGATGGCGGTCGCCGCGTTCGGCCTGCTGCCGCCGGTGGCCGGCGCGTTCACCCAGGAGGGCATCGACGTCGCGGTGATCCTCAACGCGCTGCGCGCGCTGCGCCCCGGCCGCCGCCCGACCCGCCAAACATGAACCCGTTCAGGTGCGCGATGTTCGCGAGCGTCACCAGGTCCTAGTCGATCAGCCGCAGCACCGTCAGTCCGACCGACTCGACGGCTCGGACCGCTGTCGCGATCGCGTCCGCGATGGTGGCCGCCTCCCGGTCGAACTCCGCGACGGGCAGTCCGCCGTCGACGCCGAAGGCCGCGTCGTCACATCCAGCGGTGAACAGGGCGTCAATCTCGTCGTCGGTCGGACTTCGATCGAGCACGAGAGTGAAAGTACGGATGGCAACCGTCACACCACGCAATCTATGTGGTGCAGTCGTCGGTGCCGCGCCGGCCGGCTTCGACTTCGGTGGCGTGGCGGCGCTAGCCTCCTGGCGCGTGGACGACCGGCCCACGCCCGAGCAGGTGACCACCGGCGGAGCGAAGGACCTGGCGCAGCTGGCATCGTGGTGCTTTCCAGGCATCTGACCGGTTTCTGGCACAAGATCGCGGGGCACATCCGCCGTACGGTCCGATGCCGATCAACGTGCTGTCGCCGACAGCCACCCGTTGTCGAGAGGAATGAGCCCTCCATGCGTGTTGCCCGAACCGCCGCCGTGGCCTGTCTGATCCCCGCCGCGCTGACCCTCGCCGCCTGCGGCGACGCCGCACCCGATACGGAGCCGGCTACCGACACGTCGCCGACCGCCAGCGCAGCACCGACTGCCGCTGCCGACCCGTCCGGCCCCGGATCCGACGCGCCGGGTGACGGCGGCCCGGCCGCCTGCGCCAGTACCGACCTGGCCGTCGACGTGATCTTCCAGCAGGCCGGGGTGGCGATGCTGGCGCTGACCAACGACTCAGCGGCACCGTGTCAGCTCGACGGTTGGGTGACACTGGCCTTCGAGCGCGCCGACCGCAGCCCGGTCGACGTCGCCCAGCGACAGGTGGAGCAGCCGGGGCCGCCGGTCGCGGCCGACCTGGATCCGGGTGAGTCCGCGTTCGCCGGGGTCAAGTGGGCCACCTGCGACCCGGCGTCGACCGACTGCGCGGTGGCGACCACGGTACGGGTCGGCGCGCCCGGTGACAGCACGACGGTGGTCGCCCGGACCGTCGGCCTCGACGGCGAAGAGGCAGTCGGCGAGCTGCCGATCGCCGACGTGCAGATCGGCTCGATCCAGCCGTCCACCCAGGGCGTCGTGGCCTGGTAGACCGAGTTCGGGTCCCCGCTACCCGCCGACGCTTGCGCGGATCGAGTCACGGGAGGCGGTCACCGTACGGCGCAGATCGTCGATGTCGACGTCGACCAGCCGCCCGGCCGCCTTACGGATCCGGCCACCGACCACGACCGTGTCGATGTTGCGGGCGTCGGCACCGAGCACCAAGGTGCCGACCGCGTCGTTGAGCGGCATCGTGTTGACGTCGTCAGCCCGGACCACCAGCAGGTCCGCCTGCTTGCCGGGGCTGATCGACCCGGTCACGTCGCCGAGTCCGTTGGTCCGCGCGCCCTGAGCGGTGGCGAAGTCCAGCACGTCACGGGTGGTGATCCGGTGCCCCACCGGCTTGTCCGTGCCGTACGCGCAGTGCACCGCGCGCATCCGTTGGATCGCGTGCAGCGCCCGCATCTGGGTGAACATGTCGCTGGCCAGCGCCACTTCGACGTCGATGCTGAGCCCGGGTCGGACGCCGACGGCCAACGCCTCGTCGATCGCCGGCACCGCCGTCTCCAGCCCGATCTGCGCCTCCGACGTCGGGGCCAGCGACACGGTGGTCCCGGTAGCACCGATCGTCTTCCAGGCCTGGCTGGTGAGCCCGGTGGCGTGGATCAGGGTCACGGCCGGGCCGAGCAGGCCGTCGGTCGCCCAGCGCTCGATCGCCGCCGACGACGACTCGCCGAACACGGCGTCGATACTGACGCCGATGCCGATATCGCGGGCGACCGCCGCCAGCTCCGGCCCGTATGCCAGCGCCGGGCCGGCTATCTCGTCGGTGGCCAGCGCCGCCAGCCGTACGGTGACCAGATCGCCGTTGGCGCCGTGGAACTTCTCCCGCAGCCGGACCAGGTCGGCGGGCCACTGGCGGTCCCAGTCGCCGAAGTGCGGACCCATCGAGGCGTGCACGCCCCGGATGCCGGTGTCGATCAGCGCCTGCACCGCCGCGTCGGAGTGCGCCGCCGAGCGGGAGTTGTGCGAGAAGTCGAGCATCGTGGTGATGCCGGCGTCGAGGGCGGTGAGCGCCGCGAGCCGGGTGCCGACGTACATGTCGTGCGGGGTGTACGCGGGTGCGACGCCGGCCAGCGTGGACATCACGTACTCGCCGAGGTCGTTGACATCGGGGATGCTGCGGCGCAGCTGCGCCTGCCAGGCGTGCCGGTGGGTGTCGACGAATCCGGGGCAGACGATGCCGCCGGTGGTGTCGACGACAGTCGCGCCGGCCGCGTCCGGGTGCGACCGCAGGTCCGGGCCGACGGCGACGATCCGGTCGCCGCGTATCAGCACGTCACCGGAGTCCAGGTCGCCGATCGTCGGGTCCATCGTGACGACGGCGCCGCCGCTGAACAACATCATTGTCTGCTCCTTGTCCTGATCGGTGTGTCGTGGTCGGGGTTCACCGGCGGTGGAACACGTAGCCGGCGTGGTGCAGCACGCCGGCCACGAACTGGCCGTACGCCCAAAAGCCCAGGTCGTCGCGGTAGACGATCCGGTCGCCATCGATCCAGAACGACCCCTGGTACGCGTGCGGTCGGCCGCCGCGCGTCTCGTCGTAGCGGAAGTCGGCGGTGAGCTCCTGGTGGATGAAGCCGGTCTCGTCGATCCACATACCGAGGTACGGGCTGTCGACCGCCCGAGGGCTGCTGCGGTCCGGCTCGACCGGGGTAGGCCGCCGCCGCTCGCCGTTGAACAGGGCGATCTCGCCGTCGACGACAACTGCGGCGGCCTGCTCCGGCCGCCAGATGATTTTCTCCAGCGTGACGCTGCCCGGGATCACGGCGAAGGTCGCGGGGTTACCCGGCGTCAGGGTGCCGACCCGGTCGGCGGGGCCGGCCCGCAGCCCGGCGACGGCGACACCGTCGACGACCGCCGGCACGATGGTCAGGCCGGTGCAGTCGACGACGATCGCCCCGTCATCCTCAGCCGCAGTGTGCAGGCCGGGGCCGACCGCGACGATCACGTCGCCGCCGAGCAGCAGGTCGGCGGCGGCGAAGTCACCGATCATCGTGTCCAGGGTGTGGATGGCGGCGTTGACGAACATCAGCGGTCGACGATGATCGCCAGCGTTGGCGGCGATCACGGCGAGGACGGTGTCGTCGAGAATCGGGGTTTTCACGGGCACCTCCGGGCGGTGGTCTCGGGGTAGGACCTCTCCACCGTGCGGGCTGGTGCGACGGGCATCCAGGCCGGGCGTAACCAGGGTGCGGCGCACCCTGGCTGGCCGGAGCAGGGCTGGCTACCGTGGGCTCCATGCCCACCACCGCGCTCGGTGCCTTCCTGGTGGCCCGCCGGGCCCAGCTCACGCCGGGCGATGTCGGGCTGACCGCCAGCGGCACCCGGCGGGTCGCCGGCCTGCGCCGCGAGGAGGTCGCCGTGCTGGCCGGGGTGAGCGTCGACTACTACACCCGGCTGGAACAGGGCCGGGAGCGCAACCCGTCGGCCTCGGTGCTCGACGCCGTGGCCCGGGCGCTCGACCTGGACGCCGATGCCCGGGACCATCTGTTCCGGCTGGCCGACGTGGCACCCGGCAGCGGGCCGACGCCGCCGACCCGCCCGCAGGTCGACCAGGGTCTGCGGGAGCTGCTCGACGCCTGGCCGGACACCCCTGCGATCGTGATCGACCGACGGCTCGACCTGCTGGCCGGCAACGCACTCGCCGACGCGTTCTACTCCGACTTCACCGAGCCGGACAACCTCGTACGGATGACGTTCCTGGACCCGGCCGGCGGCACCTTCTTCGTCGACTGGCGACGGGGTGCCGAGACGTGCGTGGCGAATCTGCGTCTCGCCCTCGGCCACGACCCGCACGACCGGCGGGCCCACGAACTGGTCGAGGAGTTGAGCGCGGCCAGCCCGGAGTTCCGTCGGCTGTGGCAGCGCAACGACGTGCGGGGCAAGACCCACGAGCCGAAGACGTTCCGGCACAGCGTGGTGGGCGAGTTGACGTTGACGTACCACGCCTTCGACGTGCGCGGAGCCGCTGGTCAGCAGCTGATCGTGTACCGCGCGGAGCCGAGCAGCCGCAGCTCCGAGGCGCTGCGACTGCTTGGCAGCCTGGCCGTGAGCCACTGGCTGTCCTGACGGAAAGTGTCCAGGTGAGGCCAAGCTCCCTCGCGTCGTCCACGCCCAGCCGGACGCGGCTCGGGGGAAGGGACACTGTTTCCAGTGTGATCCCGTTAGGGGATCAAAATCCCCCAGGGGATCAGGCTAGAACAGAAGACGCTGCCTCACCGGCCGACGCCGGAGGACCGCAGGGCCCGCTTTTATCCGGACCCTCGCCGCGCCGACGAGGCCGGTCAGGTCGAGCGGCGCGGCGGTGGATGGTCGGCCGGTGGGAACCAGTCGACCAGATCGGCGAGGGCGACCATGGCTTTGATGCCGTACCCCTGCCGCCAGGCCCGGTCCGCGAGCTGGCAGATGATCTCGTGGAACTCGCGCTCCCCCGGGGTGTAGTCACCGGCCCAGCCGGCGGGTGGGCCGGCCGGGCCGACCCACCCGCCGCCGTCGCTGGTGCTCACCGCTGTCTCCGACGGATCTGCCGTAGCCCGTCGCGTTGCACGAAGATCTCCCTCCGCTCGACGGCCGCGCCGTCGCGGTCCAGCACGTAGCCGCCCAACCAGACCCAGCCGGCGTAGGTCCAGCGTTTGTCGACGGCGACGACCCGGAACCGGAAACCCCGGTCACCGGCGAACTGGACGCTGGCGGCGGCCCCGATCAGCAGCACGTCACCCGGCTCAGGTGCCGGGGTCGATGTCGAGTTCACCGACGTACGGCAGCCGGGCCTGATCGCTCTGCCAGTCCCGCAGCGCCTGCTTGAGCAGCGACAACTCGTCGGACAACCGAGCGATGCTCTGGTCACGGCGGCGCAACTCGGCGGCGACCTGGGCGACGTACGCCGCGACGTGCCGTGGGTCCAGGCCCCGCCAGCGGGTACGGAAGCGCACCCGCGTCACCTGTTCGGCGGTCAGCGGCACCGGCGCGACGTCCCCCTCGTACGTCTCGCCATTGACCCGGACCACCGGCGGCCGGTGCCGGCCCAACGAGCCGTCGGATGCCCAGCTCACCGGGCTTCTCCCTCCGACGGCGGCGGTCCGGGCCAGGTCAGCCGGCCGCACCAGGGACACCATCTGACTTTGACTTTGAAGGCGAACAGCCCGGCCAGGAATCCCAGCAGGACCGCGCAGATCAGCGCACCGATTTCCACGAGGACCTTCCCCCTCTTCGGTCGGGGCACCGGCCGGCCTCCTTGCCACGACGCCGGCCGGCGCCCAGGTGGGTGGGGATGTGCGTCCCCGCAGCCACGCTCGGATCTCCAGAGCACTGGCTGCAGGTCGGTAGATCGACACTCCATGATGCGACCACCGGGTGTCATACTGCCTCAGCACGGATCGCGTATGCAAGACTTGCTTTCAAGAGTCTTGAAGATGCCCTGATGTTGTCCCGCCGACGCGGGACCCGCACACTGAGAGGGAGTGAGGGGAGCATGGACGTGGCCGCGCGCAAGCACCTGCCGACTGTTCGCCTGCGCCGCCTGGCATACCAGCTGCGCGGGATGCGCAGCGACGCAGGGCTCACCCGCGAAGACGCCGCCGAGAAGACCCACATGAACAGCGCGACCCTGTGGCGGATCGAGACCGGCAAGGTTCGACCACAGAAGCGGACCGTCCTCGCCCTGCTCGACCTCTACGGCGTCAGGGACCAGCAACAGCGCACAGAGATGCTGGACCTACTCAAGGACTCGACCCAACTCGGCTGGCTCCAGGCGTACGAAGAGGTCCTGTCGGACGAGTACAGCGCCTACATCAGCTTCGAAGCCGAGGCCCGCAGCGTCCGCAACTACGAGCCGCTGTTCGTACCGGGCCTGCTGCAGACCGAGGAGTACGCCCGAGCTGTCACCGCAGGGGTGCTGCCCGAGTGCAGCGAATCCGACGTGGCGCACCGCGTCGAGGCCCGGATGAGACGCCAGGAGTCGATAGGCAAGGACGCGCCGTTGAAGCTCTGGGCGATCATCGACGAGGGCGTGATCCACCGCCAGGTCGGCGGGGTTGACGTGATGCGCGGCCAGCTACGCCACCTCGCCGACATGACCAAGCAACCCCACATCACCCTCCAGGTGCTGCCGTACGAGGTTGGCGCACACGCTGGCATGCACGGCGCGTTCGCGCTGATGGACTTCCCCGACCCGTACGACCCGGAGCTCGTCTACATCGAGAACCGGGTCAACGCGATGTTCCTGGAGAGTCCATCTGAGATCGCCAGCTACAGCTCGCTGTTCGAGTACCTCCGGGCAGCGGCGGTCGACCCGGCTGGGTCGGTCAGGATGATCAAGAAGTCCATCGAACGCATGGACGAGAAGGGAAGATGACGATGAAGAACTGGCAACTGGAGAACGCTGAGTGGCGCACGAGCAGCCGATCCGGCGGCAACGGCAACTGCGTTGAGGTCGCCGACAACCTAGCGGCCGTCATCGCGGTACGGGACAGCAAGGACCGTTCCGGCCCTGTGCTCGCGTTCTCCCCCACGGCGTGGACATCCTTCACCGCGTCGCTCAGGAGCGAGTGAGACCAGCCCGGATTTGCGGATGCGTGACCGCGCCGAGTATCCGGCGCGGTCACGCCACGCCAGTCATAGGTCACTGCTCCGTAGGCCACAGCAACCTTTGCCGCCGTCAGAGCTTTCCGCAGACCAGAAGGAGGAGCGCGATGGATCTCACCCGCGCCGTGTGGATCAAGAGCAGCCGCAGCGACTCAAACAGCCAGTGCGTCGAGGTCGCCCGGAACCTGCCGGGAATCGTCGCCACCCGCGACAGCAAGGACCCGACCGGCCCGGCGCTGACCTTCGCCCCCTCTGCCTGGACCACCTTCACCACCGCGCTCAAGTCGTCCCAGCTCTCCGCGTAACCGCTCCTCGCCCACTCAAAGGAGGCACCACCGACCTGACCGACGCTACCCGGCGCACCAGCAGCTACTCCGGCGGCAACGGCAACTGCGTCGAAGCCGCCGGATCCCCTGTCCGCCGCCGGTTGCAGAGCCGGTGCATCTGTGCCGAGAGTCGAGAACGCCCGAGATTCAGAGCTCCCAACTAGGACGAATCAAAAGATCAAAAGAGGGTCGGATCCGTTGCCTCCTTAGTCGGCAATTTTTTTGCCGACTTCTTTATCAACTTCTCCTCCATCGATTCTTCAAAATCTGGAGAATAGACCCATTCTGCCCGTCGAAGCTTGTCCATTTCAGCTTGATTCTTCCAGAACGGGGTGATGACCTGGTTGAGGCGCTGCCGAGCCACCGATGCAAGGTCAATCATTACCACAACCGTCTTAACACCTCTCCATGTTGCGGTGTTCGGGACCGCCGTTGTGATCCGATGCAGAAGCCGAAGATTCTGCAACTGCTGCACTTCGGCCCCCCAAGCAGTTTCACTCAATTCCTCTTGGCGAAACAGAACAAATTGAGTTTCGTTCGAGCGAGCAAACTTCTGAATATGCTGCCATCGGGCACGGAGTGCGTTATGATTCTCGCGAGCATCAATGGTGAGGTCCTCTTCCTCCTTTTTGTTCAAACGATTTCGAGCTGCCTGCATGATATCCTCGGTGCCGATACGAAACCGCGCTGCCTCCTCCTGGTTCTTTTTCTGCACTTGCTGAAGAGCGATATCGAGCGCGTCATCGATCAGATTAATATAGTCACGCGCCACCGCACCACCACTTGCCAGAATTATTCGCTCCCTCGCAATCTCCGACAGGATGTCAGTGATCTTGAAGTCGAGCGGAGCCAGAATTCCTTCGACCACCCGCTCAAGAAAGCGTTTGGCGGTCACGAAGTTCTCAAGCGTGACATCTAGGCCCAAACGGAAGATATCGTTTCCTGGCTCCATTCCAACCGGCGGATTGCTATCAATATAAGGCTTCAGTCGAGAGCCAACTCCACAAATCTTGATCCAAACCGAGGTTCCTTTACAAACTTGATGCAGATAGTCAAGAACATACGGTTGATCGGCAGTGTTTATGTAATAGAAGTCGTCCACGAAGATGATTGAACGCTGCGCGGTGGTCTCGGAGACGAGGCGGGCGAGCAGCCCGCTCAGGCGGGGCGCTAGGTCTCGGAGGCGTTCAATTTTAGTGAACTCAACAGAGCCCTCCTCAGCCCAAGACCGCGAAGAACCACGCCCAACGCTGGCATCGAGCCCAATATTGGGGTTTATAGCAGCCTTTACAGAGCCCGCACCTGACGTCTTCCGATCAGCAGCACGCATCATCGCCCTACTAATAGCATCTGGATCTTCAAGAATTTGGCGGAGCGCCCTGATGATTTTGTCAAACTCGCGCCTAGCACTTCGCCTATTACCAAAAATTGCCCATCGCGGAACCTGAGGTTGAAGGCCATTCAGCACATCTATTAAGAGCTCAACAAGGACGTCCGGGTACTTCCGATGCTTATGTTTCTCCATATCCACGAAAGCAACCGGTATACCCTCCTCAAGGGCTTGACGACGCAGCACTTGAAGGATCGTACTCTTACCGGTGCCCCGTCGACCCTCGATCAGGTGATGCGCTTCGGCCATCAGCTGATCAAGGAGGCCAACACGCGGCTCAATAAAGCGCTGGATTACCGCATCACTGACGCCTTCAGTCGTCCGGTACGCAGCAGTTAACACCTTCTTGATCTGACCCACATCATCAACGCCGATCTGCGCGGATCTTGATCGACTTTCAGGCAAATCGGCCTCGCTCTGATACACGCGTCATTGCTGACGACACCGTAGCAACCGTTCTCCCGACCGACTATACACCAGACCACACCTATCACGAAGAATCACCTCGCGATAGAGGCACTGCAAGGTCAGATTCTTGACAGACGTGCCGATCGAAGGCTGACCGCAAACTCGTTGGCCGAGCGCGACTGACCCGACGATGGTCCACCGCCCGTTGACTTCCACTAGTCGGGGCTGGTACGTAACCGGCGAGATAGGGGTGCCCATGCAGTAGAGACGGACCGGGCGCTTTGCCGAACACCGCATGCATCGAGCACGCGGCTGGTCCTTCCCGATTAGCCGTAGTGCTCGCTGTGATGGCTCAGCTCGATGCCGGCCGACGGATGCGCGCCCGGCCGGCTTGTACCGGACCTCGTCAGCGGTCAGGGTGACCGCAACTGCTCCCCTCGCCAGCACAGGCTGAACGCCTTCTCCGACAGCCGCGCAGGTCGAAGCCCAGCACTCACTGTCGTCGTGCAGTCCGTCGAACCCGGCCACCAACGTAATCCGGGCCCGGCCAACGCCGCCAGGTACACCCGCCGGTGGTCCTGTCGCCAAGGTCCGCCAAGTCGTGCAGCACCAACTCGGCAAACAGGTCGTACGTGAGGTCCAGGTGACCGACCTCGGCGGTGATCTCGCCTCGTCCGGCGCAGCCACCTACCCAGCACCGATGCGGGTGGCGAAGTCTCTGATGCCCGGCAGGTTGTTGCGCGTGTCGGTGGTGAGCAGGTCGTTGGTGAGGCTCTGCGCCCAGGGCCGGTAGCGGACCTCCTGCGGAGTATCGGCTTCCGCCGCGAGGAGTGCCTGGTACGCGGCTGCGGGTCTGCCTCGGCCGTGCAGGGCGAGGGCGGTGTCCTGCCAGTAGCGGGCGCGGCGCTCCAGCGAGGTGATGTGGGCAGGTTTGACATGCTTAGCGTACTCGACGGCGGTGCCGTAGTCGCCGAGCACCCGCGCGACGCTGATCTTGTATACGGCAAGGTCGAGCGAGGTGATCGGGCTACCTTCGGCGCCCCCTACTCGGCCAAGGGCGTCGTCCGCTTCGGCCAGCAGATGCCACGCGGTGTCTCGGTGTTCCCGCATGGCGGCGGTGTAGGCGGCAACAGCAAGAAGCTGCCCGTACATGGCGGCGTGGCGACCGTCGGTCAGACCAGTGTCGGTGTCGAGTTGTTGAGCGGCGTTCAGGACGATGCGTTGGGCACCCTCCCCATGGCGGCTGCGGCGGAGCACTGTTGCGGCGAGTCGCGTTGCTTCCGCGATGACCAGCGGATCTCCACTGACGCGTGCCGCCTGCAGCGCCCGGTCCGACGTGGACCCGGCCATGCCGTCATCGTGCAACTTGATCAACAGTTGCGTGGCGACGCTGTACGCCTGGGCCACCCAGCTCGATGCCAGTGCGGTCTTACCGACCGGGGCCTGATCACGTACCGCCGTAGCTTGGGCGAGCAGGCGCGGCAACCGTCGGGCAAGTTGGCTGTAGCGGCAGGCCCGAAAGTCCGCTGCGGCAGCGGCAAGCTGTGCCCGGAGCTGGTGTTCGGGGATCGCTGGGGCGGTGACCCGCCCGAAGATCACGTCTTCAACGGTGGCGGTAATGGCGTGAGCCGACGTCGGCAGCAGGGCAGCGCCCGTGCTCAGGCCGAGCGTGCCGGCGATCAAGTCACGTCGACGCATCGAATCACCACCACCGTCGTCGGGGTCCTCGACCACACTAACTGCGCTACTCCGTGTTGGCGCGGATGACGCGGCCAGCCCGAACAGTCGCGGTGGTATTCCGTACACCTGTGCCAGCCGGCGCAGTTCGGCGATGCTCCACTCTCGCCTCCGGCCGTTCTCCCAACGCGACATGGTGGCTGCGGAGCAGCCGGCACGTCGCCCGGCTTCCTCAAGGGTGAGCCCGGCCGCTGTCCGCGCGATGCGCAGCAGCTTGCCCACATCGCCAACAGCGATGGCAGCGTCGGCTGTTGGCATCGCTGTCCAGGCAGGCTCGGTCGGCACAGCTGTCTCCTCGCACCGATGAAGTTATTCGAGCGTGACCGATGCTTCGCGGATCACGCAAGACGGTTGCAACTAATGCGTCACGGTCTCGGACTACGCGCTTTCTCACGATGCACTGGGGCACATGACCCGTCCGGTTCGGGCGTTGGTCGAATCCCGCTACCTGCAGGAGTGAAGCTGATGCATGCAATTTCCACAATCGGAGTGACTGCTGCCGTGACAGACCTGGTTCGAGCTGGGCTGTTGGAGATCGGCGACGGCTGCCAGATCCACCCGACCGCCGTGTTCATGACGGCTGACCTGCTCGGCACGCTGCGCCCCATCGTTCTTGGTGCCAGGGTCACGATTGGCGCGTTCGCCGTGGTCCACGGTGGTACCCGCGTTGGCGCCGATGCCCGCCTCGGCCATCGGGTGATCGTCGGCGAGCCGGAGCACGGCTACGCGATGCGGCAGATTTACCAGGGATCCGGCGGCACCACCGAGATCGGCTCCGGGGTCGTCCTGCGGGCCGGTGCGATCCTCTACGCGGGTGTCCGAGTCGGAGAGGGCAGCACCATCGGCCACCACGCGCTGCTTCGCACCAACGTTGTCGTCGGGTCTGGTAGCCAGCTGGCGGCCAACCTGACTGTGGAGCGCGGTTCCCGGATCGGCGACGGAGTGCGCTGCTCGCCGGGCACGCACCTCACGGCCGACACGGTCGTTGCCGACCGCGTGTTCATCGGCGCGGGCGTTCGCACGATCAACGACAAGCGGCTGACCTGGCGTGACCCGGACAACGAGCAGCCGCTCGACCCGCCGGTGTTCGAGTACGGGTGCAAGGTCGGCTCTGGGGTATGCGTAATGGCTGGAATCACCATCGGCGCTCACGCGCTCATCGGCAGCGGCTCAGTGGTCACCCGCGACGTATCGGCCAACACCATCGCGTACGGCGTCCCCGCCCGATCGCGCGGCCAGGTGACATCGTGACCGCCGCTCTGGTCTGGCTGGAGCCACTACGCTGCAGCATTCCGGAGATCGATGGGAAGGCGTGGGACGACCTCGAAATCCTCTCCGACGTGCTCGCCCGGCGGGTGCCCACCGCGCCGCGTCCCGGCGAGCCGGCCCGCGCCCAGTGGCTGCTGGACCTTCGTCGCGACCTGGCCTGCGACGATCGCCAGGAGCCCGCTGGTCCCGGCGGACTGGTACGGCAGGCACTCGCGCAGTTCTGCGCCGGCACGTACGACCTGGATCTACGCGATGTAACCGGCGCCGGTCATGGGGCGATGATCCTTGCTGACGCCGCTGCGACGGTCCGGAACACCTGGCGGACCCGGCTCGGCCGAGGCGACCTGGTGGGAATCGCCGCGACCGAACGGCACGGCGGCTCCCGCCTGCAGGAGATCACCACCCAGGCGAGGCCGGACCGCGACGGTCGCTGGCGCATAAGCGGAGAGAAGTGCTGGGTGTCCCGGATCGTCGAGTCGGCCGGCTTCGTGGTCTTCTTCCGGGACCCGGATGGCCGGATCACCGCTACGATCATCGATGCCGCAGCGCAGGGTCTGGAGCGTGAGACGCTGAAGCCGTCCGGTCTGGGTGGCTGGTCGTGGGGGGTGTTGCGGCTGCACGAGGTGTCAATCGATCCTGCCGCAGACCTGCTTGGGCAGGCCGGAGGCGGCATGGAGGTGTTCCGCCGGCACTTCGCCCGGTTCCGGCCACTGGTCACCGCGACCGCGCTGGGGACCGCAGCCGGTGTCCACACCTTCGTCGCTGAAACACTCGCCGCTCGGCGGAAGGTAGGTGTGGTGCCACGAGTCCGCGACAACGCGCTGATCACCCTCGGGCGCACCCACGCCGAGATTGTCGCCGCGCTACTCGCCGCCATCACCACCATCAGGCTCGCTGCGTCAGGACATCCGCACGCGGACCTCTTCGCGCGCGTCGGCAAGGCCGCCGGAGTCGACACCGCACACCGGGCGGTCACCGATCTGGCTCCGCTGCTCGGGGCGTACGGATTCCAACAGTCCAGCCCTGTCGCGAAAGCGCGAACCGACCTCACCGGCATGCTCTACGCCGACGGCGTCCATGACAGCCTCTACCGATCGGGCGGCGCGACGTTGCTCCGCGCGCCCTACGGTCCCCCCACCTGATTTCCGTCCTCAAGGTAGACAGTCCCGCCGTCCGTTGCCGCTTCCAGCGCGGCGGCGGCCCGCCTGGCCAGCAGCGGCGAGAGCCGCTGCTGCGCCTGCGGCAAGGTCGACCACGCCCAGCTGCGCAACTCCTGCGGCGGAAGCCGAATCGCGTCGGTCTGCGACGCGTCCAGGACACCGCCGTCGTACACGAACATCACTCCTTCGGTGCGGCCGGGGCGAGGCGGCACCCAGTCGACCACCAGCAGCCGGCCGGGAGTAACCGCCAGGCCGAGTTCTTCGGCCAGCTCACGGATCGCCGCGTCGTACGGCGACTCATCGGCGTCCACCGCCCCACCTGGCAGCTCCCAGTAGTCCTTGTACGTCGGCTCGACGAGCAGGATCCGTCCGTCACGGTCCCGCAGCAGCACGGCCGAACCCATCCGCTTTCGCGGCAACGTCGCGGTGTAATCGTCAGGCGGGGAGCTCACCACAGGAGGTTATCCGCCTAAATGTCCAGTTGACGGCAACTTCCGCCGGTCAGGGCCCGTGACGCTGGGCCGCCTGTACCGATCAGGAATCGAGAAGCACCGGCCGTCGCAGCACGGCTAGCGTGACCCTCGGTCACACCCGACAACGACAAGGAGCGACATAGTGAGCAAGGCAGGCACAAACGGTTTCTCCGAGGGCGAGCGCGCCGCCATGAAGGAACGCGCCGCAGAGCTCAAGAAGGAGACGACCCGCGGTCGTGGTGGCAAGGCAGCCGCCGAGGAGCTCGACGTTCTGTCGAAGATCGCCCAGATGGAACCGTCGGACCGCGCACTGGCCGAGCGCATCCACGCCATCGTCACCACCAACGCCCCCGACCTGTCCCCGAAGCTCTGGTACGGCCAGCCGGCCTACGCGAGGAAGGGCAAGGTCGTGTGCTTCTTCCGTAGCGGAAACGCGGACAAGGAGCCCTACTGCACCTTTGGCTTCACCGCTGCGGCCAACCTCGCCGACGACAGCGGGCTGTGGCCGACGTCCTTCGCCGTTACCCAGCTCAGCGAGCAGGCCGCCGAGAACATCGCCGCCCTTGTCAAAAGGGCCGTGAGGTGACGTGCTGGTACGCCTTCGGCCTACGGCTGAGCGCCGATAGCGGGTGGGTTGCGCTACGATCGCTGCGCCGTGCATGACTGCTGCCCGAGGAGGTGAGTCCAATCAACGCTGTGACAGGTCGGGACTCCCTCCCCCGCATGGTCTAGGGAGCGCCCGCACAGGGACTCTCGAAAGGCGCGTACGCGCATGCACAACATCCAGGAAGAACACTTCGCCGTCGACGGTGTACCCGCTGTGCTCTGGACCTCAGCCGGCAGCGACGCCGACCGCCCGCCGCTGATCGTCATCGGCCACGGCGGCGGCCAGCACAAGACCGCTCCCGGCGTCCTGCACCGCGCCCACCGTTTCGTGTCCAGCGGCTTCGCGGCCGTCTGCATGGACGCTCCGAACCACGGCGACCGTCCGACCGACGAGCGCTACCAACACATCGCCACCGAGATCCAGGCCGCCGCCAGCTCCGGCGGTGACCTGGCCGCGCTGCTCGCCGACTTCCATGCCCTGGTCGCCCGGCAGACCGTCCCCGAGTGGCAGGCCGTCCTCGACCATCTCGACGCCGGGCCGGTCGGCTACTGGGGAGTCTCGCTGGGCTGCGGGCTCGGCGTACCGTTCGTCGCCGCCGAGCCGCGCGTGCGCGTGGCGGTCCTCGGCCTCGGCGGAGCAGCCGCCGCATCCACGCTGGACGCTGCGGCCAGCATCACCGTGCCGGTCGAGTTTCTGATCCAGTGGGACGACGAACGGGTGCCCCGGGAGCAGAGCCTCGCCCTGTTCGACGCATTCGGCTCGACCGAGAAGACGCTGCACGCCAACCCGGGCCGGCACGCCGACCGGCTCCCGGACCACGAACTGGACAGCACGGTACGGTTCTTCACCCGGCACCTCATGCCGCACTGACCAGCACTGATCGAAGCTGGCATCCGTCCGGATCGGCTCGGGCTCAGCAGACCCGGTTGCCGTCCTCGAGATAGCGAGTCCCGCCGTCGTCGGCTGCCTCGACAGCGACGGTGGCCCGCCGGGCCAGCAGCGGTGACAACCGCTGCTGCGCCTGGGCCAGGGTCGACCACGCCCAGCTGCGTAACTCCTGCGGCGGCAGCCGGATCGCGTCGGTCCGCGCGGTATCCAGGACCCCGCCGTCGTAGACGAACATGACGCCTTCGGTGCGACCGGTACGCGGTGGCACCCAGTCCACGACCAGCAACCGGCCCGGAGCAACGGTCAGGCCGAGTTCCTCCGTCAGCTCGCGGACCGCTGCTTCGTACGGCGACTCGTCGGCCTCCACCACCCCACCTGGCAGTTCCCAGTAGTCCTTGTACGTAGGCTCGACGATCAGGATCCGTCCAGCATGATCCCGGAAGAGCACCCCCGAACCCATCCGCTTGCGCGGCAACGTCGCGGTGTAGTCGTCCGCCGATGGAGTCACCAGGGCAGGCAGCCGCTCACGGCGGTTTTCAGTCATCCGCCGTCGCCTTCGGCTCGTTTCGGCACCGGCTGCGCGATCTCCGTCACCGCCCTACCACCGTCGAGAAGCACGGAGGGCTGCGGCTAAACCCACGGCGCATCTCGTGGATCTCGGCGAGCACGGCCGCGTCGTCGGCACCCAGATCAAGCGTTCGTAGATCAACTCATGTCCTAATGTCGCTAAGTCAAAGACATCCCACCACTGGGAGTCTGATGTCTCTATGTAAGAGACATCGGGACATTGCCGCTGGCATTGGCGACGGGACGATGCCCAGTCAGAGAGTCTGACCATGCGACACCATCAAACGGCGGACAGGCTGGCTGTGTGGTTGCCTGCCCAGACCTCCGTAACCGACCAGAGGCATCCCGACGCTACCGCCGTTCGCCTGACCGACGCTGGTCGGCGTCTCGGATGGCGTGCCGGACAGCAAGGCGGATGACCCAGTAGAGGACGACGAACCCGACCGCGTAGATGACGAGGGCACCAACGGGGACGGCGAGGGAGCCGATCTGCAGGACGTCAGACACGGCACCGACGATAGCGGGTTGGCGCCAACGTCAATGCCCGCTGTGCTGACGTCGCCACCGGTACGCGCGTGGCGCACTCTATCCCTGAACTGGGGTGGGACGGACGAGTCGACCTGTACGCCGGATTCTCGCACCCGTACCAGCGCTGAGCTGCACGAACACCCCCACGAAGGCCCCTCAGGGCGTCTGCAGGGCGTCCGGGTCATCGGAGCCGTCCCCGCCGCCGTCCCCGTCCCCGCCGTCGTCGCCCTGCCCGGCGTCGTCACCGAACAGTGCGTCGATCGCCCGCCGGGTGCGCTCCTCGCCGGCCGGCATCAGATGCGTGTACACCCGCAGCGTGAACCCCGGGTCAGCGTGACCGAGGTACGTCGCCAGCGTCTTGACGCTCTCCCCCGCGTCGAGCAGAACCGAGGCGTAGAAGTGCCGTAGCGCGTGCATCCCCGTCGCCCTGGTCGGCACGATGCCCGCCGCCTCGACCGCCGGCTGCCAGTTCTTGCCATCGAACGTCGCCCGGTTCAGCGCGTTGCCTCGCGTCGTGGTGAACACCAGCGGCACCGTCACCGGGTCGCCCTTGAACGGGTCTTCCCACGGCAAGGTGATCGTGACCGGCTTGAAGACGGCCAGGTGCTCCCGCAGCACCCGGACAGCCGAGGACGACAGCGGCACCCGACGATCCCGATCGTTCTTCGGAAGTCCGAACACCAGCCGGGACCGGACCCGCTTGACCTGGCGTACGACATGCACCCAGCCGGCATCCAGGTCGAGATCATCGACGCCGATGCCGAAGATCTCGCCCTGCCGCAACCCGCACCCGGCACCGAGGTTGACCATCGGCCGGTAGCGCGGTGCGAGACCGGACCGGATTGCCGAAACCTGGTCGGCGGTCCACGGAACCACCCGCCGCTCAGCGGGCCGAGGTGCCTTGACCGAGCGCGCCGAGCACGGATTCTTGGCGATCCGCTCGTCATCCACCGCCGCGCCGAGGATGGTACGCAGGTGCGCGAAGACGACCGACCTGGTCGTGACCGCAATCTTGCCGACCAGGCTGGCATCCCAGGCCCGCACGTGCCCCGGCATGATCGACGCCAACGACCGGTGCCCGAAGTACGGCAGGATGTGCTTGCGCACCCGGATCTCAGTGCTCTCCCGCGTCGACTCGTCAAACGACCGCGTCCGCAACCACTCCTCGGCGTACTCCCGGAACGTGATCCGACCGGCGGACGGGTCGACGTACGCCCCGCGCAGCTTGTCTGACTCGGTCGAGACCAGGAACGCCTCAGCTTCGCGCTTCGCCCGGTCGGGAAACGACTTCTTGCGCTCCCGCCCGTCCGGGCCGACGTAGCGGACGCGGTACCTCAGCCCTTTGCCGAACAGTTTCGACTTGACCCGCTCGGTACGGCCGCCGGGATGCTTGATCGTCATGTGCCAGCGATCTTCGATGTGCGCCACGGCTACGCCGCCGCCTGCGAGCGGAACCACTCGCGTACGTCTGCCGGGTCGTACCGCAGATGCCGGCCGATCCGGGCAGCCGGCGGACCGCACTTGTGCTTACGCCACCGGTACAAGGTCTCCACCGGCACCCGCAGGAACTCCGAGACGTCCTCAACCGACCACAGTTCCACGTGCTTCGCCACCCTGTGCCCCTCCCCCATCACGCCGCCGTCTCAGTTGCCGAAAGGTCTTGGCTCACCTCCTGTGCCGCGCGGTCTTTCGCGGCGAGGAGTTGGGAGCGCCAGCGGGCGCGTTCGGAGATGGAGCGCAGGAGCCGATGCCCGAGCGGGGTGACGTCCGGGTCGTCGGGCCGGGCCAGCTCCCACGCGTGCCGGGACGAGCCCGCGCTTTCGGTGCCGTTGGCCTGGTCGACGCCGGCCAGGTCGGTGGTAGCGCCGAGCACTGCCCGGACCCAGGCGCGTGCGTCGTGTTTGTGGTCGGTCAGGGTTTTGCCGGACCAGTCGCGGGAGATGAGGATGCGCCGGCCGCCGATGCCGAGGGTGGCGCGTTGGTGGACTTTGCCCCGGCAGCGTCCCGGCCGCAGCTTCGCCGACGCGTTCTTGGGCTGTACGCCGTAGAGGAGCCAGTTCGCGCAGCGGTCGGTGCAGGGGGTGACCTGCAGTTGTCGCCAGAACCGTTCGAGGTGTTGGCGTTGCCGGCCGCTGGTGGTGGTGTGGCAGTCGGCGGCGTGTTTGGTGATGTACTTCGTGATGTAGCGGATGGTCCGTTCCGCGTCGGTGGTGCCGGGCATGACGCCGCGTGCGTCGACCTGGGTGCCGAAGCGGACGACGTGGACCGGTTCGGCGTCCGGATCGGCGTCGACCGCGTCGAGGGCTTCCGCCCAGCCGGTCAGCGGCTCGCGGGTGTCCGGGTCGACCCAAGCGCCCTGGTCGACATCCCAGACGGGCAGGTGTTCCCCGCCGTAGTGCTGGACGTCGACCGCCGGCCACCACACCTGGTGATAGGTCGCGGCCGCCACGGTCCGCAGCGTCTGCCGAGAGATCGTGCCGCGGATCGCGAAGTGCGCGTGAGGCGCCAGACGCCGTTGTGGTTCGACGCATCCGGCGTACTGGACGTTCCAGCCTTCACACCGGCGCAGGTTCTGCCAGAACCGGTCAAGCAGCCGAGGGAAGTGGACCGCGTCCCACGCCGCCCGGCGGTAGTCGTACCGGTCGGGGTTGACCGGGGTGCCGTCCGGGCGTACGGGCCCGTAGGAGTCGAGAGTGACCGTGAGCCACATCGACGGCCGATACTGGTTGCCGTCGGGTGCGGTGTAGGTCTTGCCGACGGTGCGCGCCTCGACCGGCTTGCGGGGTAGGTCGGGTGTGTCCTGCCGCCGCCTGGTCGACCGCTTCCGCCGCTTGCCGTTGTCCTGCGCGTCGCCCTGGTCGACACCATCGCCGTCGGTGGTGTGGGGTGGTGCGACCCGGCCGCGCAGTTCCTCAGCCGTAATCGCGTCTTCAACCTCGGTGATGGCCTCGTCGAGGTCGGTGACCTGCTTCCAGTCGGCTTCCCGTACGGCGGCGTCGCGTTCGAACTCGAAGTGCGCCCGCAGCACGATCAGCGCCTTCTGCTCATCGGAGGCGGGTTCGGGTGGGGGTAGTGGTTCGTCGTCGCGGTGCCAGCCGTCACGGATCTGCGCCTGCCGCAGTCGCCGGTTCCGCTTCGCACACGGCGGGCACTTGTCCTCACGGGTCGCCCCGCAGGGCAGGTCGATCACCTCGGTACGGCCGGTGTCGAGATCGGTCCGCCGCATCGCGAGCGGACGGATACACACGCCGAACTCAGTGGCGACGTCCCGCAAGACATCGACCGACCGGGGCAGACCCATCCGCGCCGCACGGGAACCGGGCCGAGGTTGCTCGACGGTCGCCGGCTGGTCGGTGACGGGTGTGTCGAGTCCGGGGAGGGTGGTGGGGGCGGTCATCGGCCGACCACCATCCCGTTTGCCCGTCGCGGCTGGACGACCCCGAGCGGCGGCAGCACCGACGCGTGTCCGGCGATGCGTGCCGGTTCGACGACCGCAGGCCGCTCGACGTGATCCGGTTCCGGGTCGGTGTCGGCGGTCAGGACCTGGTCGACGGTGTCCGCTTGGTCGACGCGCACTCGGTCAGCCGGACCAGCAGGACCAGTCGGGTTGGCAGCCGTGGTCGACGCCGCCGGAACGGCCGGGACAGCCGGTGCGCTGGACAGCACGACCTTGACCAGGGCCAGGAACGCCAGCGACGGGACAGCCGCCACGATCCACCCCCACACGGACGGTTCGGCCTCGGCGACCTGTGCGGCCAACGACAGGAGCGCGAAGCCGACGAGGAGGATGGCGACGAACCCGACGGGTCGACCGGCCCGGCGTCGTGCCCGGATCTCCAGGCCGAGGTAGATGGCCATGAGTTCGACGGCGACGGCGTTGGCCCAGCCGATCCAGTGGGGTTGGCCGTGGGCGACGGACAGGTCATGGACGTGGGTGAACGCGGCCGCGCCGGCCATCGAGCCGATGGCGAGCAGGATCACCAGCCGCAGCACGGTTTCCGTGCGTTGCCAGGTCATGCGCGGTCCTTGTCGTCGGTGATGGTGAGGTCGATGCGGATACGTCGGCCGGGTCGTCCGTGTCGGTGCAGGAACGTGCTCAGCCCGGTGAGGAAGGAGGCGAGTTGATCGGCGGGGCCGGTCGCGGTGATGCGGATCGGCCGGTGCAGGAGTCGGGCCAGCCACGGCAGCCGGACGAGGAGCCAGGAGGGGCGGTTGAGGGATGGCATCGGGGGTTACCTCCCGGTCGGGTGGATGGTGGTGCGGATGTGGTCGGGTGGGTCGCCGAGGGAGGCGACCGCCTCAGACAGGCAGCGCCACAGCGCCCACGCCTCACCGGGGGTCAGGTAGACCCGGCGTCGGCCGGAGCCGATGGCGACATACAGCGGGTAGGGGTCGGGCCGGTCGGTGTCGACCCGCACGGATACCGCTGTTCCGCGTCCGCCGTCGGCGGTGGGGGTCCGCAGCCGGTAGAAGCGCCGCCCCGTTGTCGATGTCTGTGTCATCGGGAACCACCCCCGTTGTTCGGGGTGTCGGTGTCGCACTGGTCGTGCCGGAGGATGTTGAGTAGCGAGTCAGGCAGCAGCGGCCCGGAAGGCTTACGGGGCAACGGAATCCGCCGGGTCGACGCGGCAGTCTGTTCCGGTTCGGGTGCGGTTTCCCGGCCGACCTGGGCGAGGATGTCCGCAGCGGCCACCGGAGCGGCGTACTCGGCGGCCATGGTTTTGATGTCGGTGTCGGTGAGGTAGGAGAACCGGACCCGCACCGGGTCGGGGGTGCCGTCCAGCAGGACGTAGCCGACGCCTTTGGCCCATGAGGGCATCTGGTCCGCCAACGCGCCTCGGTTGCGTGCGCCGTCGCCCAACACCATGTCCACCTGCGATGCCTCGGTCAGCCCGAGCGCGATGCGGGTGGGGAACAGGTCCCGGAACGGCAGCACCTCCTTACGCGGGTCCTGGAGCGCGGCCACGACGAGGACGCCGACGCCGGCACCTTGGGACAGCAGCAGCCCCAACGAGGCGGCGATGCGCTTGCGCAGGTCGACGTCTTGCAGGTAGGCGGTCAGGGCCGCCATTTCGTCGATCACCACCACGACGAGGGGGTCATCGGTCGTGGGTGTGTGGACCCGGACCGTGCCGGCAAGGCGTGCCTGCCGTTCCCGCAGCACCTGCACGGCTTCATCGAGGAGATCGGCCATGGCGTCGAAGGAGGTGGAGGCGAACCGGGCGAACATCGGCCGGCCGAACGCGAATTCCATCCCGCCCTTGGGGTCGATCACCCACAGCCGGACCAGCCCGGACGCCACCCCACCAGCGAGGGAGCGGACGAGGGACCAGAGGACGGAGCCTTTCCCGCGTCGGGTCGCCCCACCGATCAGCACATGCGTCGCCAACAGGTGGAGGTGCCACGTGCGGAGGTCTTCCCGCACCGCGAGGGGCAGCGCGGTGAAGTCCGGCACGGTCGGCACCGGGAACGGCGGAACGGTCCGGCGTAGGGCGTCGGTGCGGACCAGGACGATGTAGACGACGTCGGGCCGGTCGCGGAACCGGTAGGCGTCGACCTGGCGCAGCAGCCAGCCCACCCAGCCGCCGCCACGCACGGGAAGTTCGTCGGGGCGTTCGGTGTAGACCCGTGCGTGCCGTCGGCCGAACGCGTACGCCAGCTGTTCGGTCGCGTGTTGGAAGTCGGCGGGGGTCTGCCCGCGCAGCATCCGCACCGACAACACGTCAAGGGTCTGGTCACAGTGCACGGCCAGGAGTTGCGGTAACACGGTCTGGTGCTGGTAGACCCGCGACAGGTCGCACATGGTCATCGCTTCACGCCACACCCGCCGATAGACGACTGTGTGCCGCCACCGGCCGAGCACAGGCCCGGCGCACCACGCCCACCAGGACGTTTCGTGCCGCCACCGCCACACCGCCGAACCCAACCCGGCCAGCACAACCGGGGTGACCAGTCCGGCAATGCCGTAGTCGAGGTACACGGCGACCGTGATCACGGAGACGGTGAGGATGCGGGGGTGCTTGAGGCACCACCACAGGCCCCGACCGGTCCAGCGGGCCAGCAGCCCGAGGAGGACCGCCCACCAGGGCAGCCGCAGCCGGCGGGGCCGGACCACGAGCAGGTCACCGGAGACGGTGGTGACGACCTCACCACGGGGACGCCCGATCATCGGCCACCACCGACGACGGGCAGGAATCGGCCGCGAGCGTCGCGCAGCCGGGGGAACGGCAACACCAGCTGACCGGCGCACAGCCCGCACCGGGCCGCATCCCCGCCAGCCGTCGCGGCGTTGTCGGTGTCGCCCTGGACGTCGGGGGTGGGGGTGGGGGTGAACATGTTCTTGCAGTCGCTACAGCGGATCCGCGCCCGATCCGGGGCGCGCTTAACCTGGGACACGTCGGAACCTCACCGAATCTGAGAAGAAGAGGAGTGGGGGAAGACACCAGGGGTGGGGCTGCCGTCCGCCAAGACCAGACAGCCCCACCCCGAACCGAGTGCTACGAGCCGGAACCCGTAGCCGTGCGCGCCTTACCGGTGCCGTTGCTGGCGACGCCGGCCGGGGCGCGCATCCCCGACGCCCGCAACGAGTACGCCATCCGGCCGTTGCTCGCCACGTACGGCGTGACCGTCATGTCGTCGAACTCCACCGCCTCAAACGGCGTACCCGTCGGCGGAACCGGCTGGTGGTCCGCCGAGATCTTCACCGTGGTCTCCCGCGACCGCTTGCCCAACTCCGGGTCCAGGTCCATCACCCGGACCTGCCACACCCGCTGACCCGTCAGCTTGTCCTTCGCCGGCGACCGCCGACCCGTCTTCTCGTCGTAGTCCTCGACCTCACCCAACGACTCGGGCACCAACGCGCACCCCGCCGGGAACACGTCCGAACACCGGACCGAGAACCTCGTTCCGCCTCGCAGAGCCACTGCTCTACCTCCACTCGTAGACCTGGCCGGCTTGACTAGCCAGGTGCTGTGGATCAAAGGTAGGCCGACTTGGCTAGCCATGTCAACACTTGGACACGGGACATCTAGCCTGGCTAGTCAACAGGTATGGTCCGGGCATGGCACTTGACCCCGACGACCCCCGGACCCCGTCCCAGCAGATTGCCGCCGCCCTGCGCGCGGAGATCAAGACCGGCAAGTTCGCCCCCGGCGAGAAGCTGCCCAGCCAAAACGACCTGGTCGAACGCTTCTCCGTGGCACGCGAGACGATCAAGGCCGCCCTGCGCAGGCTCCAGGACGAGCGGCTGATCGTGACGCGTCAGGGCAGCGGCACGTTCGTGCGCGCCAACACCGAACGCCCCGTGGGTCTACGCCCGCACATCGAACGCGCCTTCGAGGCCACCCACGTAGCGATCGACTTCGCCGGCTTCTCCGGCGAGACCCTCTACAACGCCATCCAGGAGACGTTGGACAAGGTCCGCATCGGCCGCCTCACCCCGGAGTCGATCCGCATCCGGATCCTGATCTCGGACATGAACGCCCCGATGGCGATCCCGTGCAGGGCCGAGGACCGCGCCGACGACCCCCGCGTCCGCGCCCGGTCGGCCCGCATCACCAACCGGTCGATCCACGCCATCGTCGACGCCGTCCAGGAGCTGGCAGATCTCGACCTGGTGAAGGTCGCCACCACCGAGGTACGCGTCCACGGCGCGGCCCCGCTGTTCAAGCTGTTCGTCATCAACGACGAAGAAGCGTTCTTCGGCTTCTACCCGGTCGTTGAGCACACCGTCAGCGTCGACGGCCAGCCCTTGGCCATCTACGACGCCATGGGGAAGGACGCGGTCCTGTTCCCGTTCACCCCCAGCGACGACGACGCATCCCACGACGGCCTGTACGTGCAGCAGGCCGGCGCCTGGTTCAACAGCATGTGGACCACCATCGCCCGCGAGTACACCTCATGAACGCCGAACTCGCCGCCGTCATCGACCGCGCCCGGTTCCTGCTGCTCGACTTCGACGGACCCGTCTGCAAGGTCTTCGCCAACCACCCCGCACCCCAGGTCGCCGCCACCCTGCGCCGGCTGCTCGTCGACCAGGGCGTCACCATCCCCCCGGACCTGCTGGACGAACCCGACCCGCTCACCGTGTTGCGCTGGACAGCCGCCCTGAACCGGCCCGCCATCGTCCGCCGGGTCGACGACGCACTCAGGGCCGCTGAGGTGGACGCCGTCACGGTCGCCGAACCCACCCCGTACGCGCGGGAGGTCATCGTGGCCGCCCACCACGCCCGACGCGGCATCGCGGTCGTATCCAACAACAGCGCCGACGCCGTCACTCAGTACCTGATCGCCCGACGCCTCGCCGCCTACATCCACCCCGTCATCGGTCGCCCCCACGCCGACCCCGCCGGGATGAAACCGAACCCGGCACCAGTGCTCGCCGCCATCCGCGAACTCCACACCCATCCCGAGGAATGCGTACTCATTGGCGACTCGCCCACCGACATCGAAGCCGCCCAAGCCGTCGGCGTGGCCACCATCGGCTACGCCAACAAACCCCGCAAGTACCACAGCCTCACCAAAGCAGACGCCATCATCGGCAGCATGGCCGAAATCGTCACCGCCCTCCACCCCGACGAACTCTAACCACCAACAACCCGGCACACCGACGCCCCGGACCGCACTACGCGGAAACCGGGGCGTCACTCATTCCATGCCGCCACGAGATCAGCCGACCTCACCCGACCACGGCGACGCCGAATCCCACACCCGATCAAGCCCCGCCACATAGTGGTCGAACAGGTTCCCGCCCTGCACACGGCGGAAATGAAACGTCGGACTCGCGTTCCCCGACTCCCCGAACACATGCGGGGTCACCACCACCTCATCATCGAACCGCAGCACACTCGCGTGATGCGTCACCGCATGCAACCGCACCTCGCAGCCCTCCACCCCGACCAGGCCCCGGTAGTGCGTCAACGAGCTACGGACGATCGCACCCAACGTCCCTACCAGGCAATCCTCACGATCCCGCACCGCCACCGCCTCACCGGATGGGTCAGCGAAACACAACCGCACCCGCACACCCGCACCCGCCCGGTCCGCCAACACCCGCCCGATACGCGGCTGCACCTGCGACAGAAACGCGCCCGCCAACACCAGCACGTCAACCCGTTCCCGTGCCTCACCCAGCAGTCGTAACCACACATCACGAGGCACCGACGCTCGATCCGGAAACACCTCGATCAACTCCGCTCGCGACGCCTCCGGACGACGATCATTCACTTCCGCGATCTGTGGCCACAGATACGCCTCTTCCGCGCCCAACCGACGCGCCGCGACCCACCGATGCCGTCGATGCGGAACACGTCCCGAACTGATCCACCGCTCCACCGTCTTCGGATCCACCTCACACTCAGCCGCAAGATCCTCAACCGGCACACCACGACGAACCATCACCGTCCGGAGACGTTCATTCATACCCACTATTAGACGGACAACCAGCAGGACGTTTCAACCCCGTCCCCCGACGTTTCGCAGAATACGAAGACGTCCCCCACCAGTCCCGCACCGTGGATGCGACGACACGCCAATCCCTATTCACTACCCCAGTCGCGCGAAAACCCCTGCCGGCGTGCAGCCCTCCATAGCCGCGCCGGCCGGTGAGCACGACGCCACACCGGTCGGGGACCGGGACAGGACCCCACCCAACCTGGCCCCCGACCGGCCCTCTCCACACCCGCACCCACCGGAGGTTCCCCACCATGACCAACGGCCAGCACCCCACCAACCAGCCATCCGCCCACTACTTCACCCCCGTACCCCCACCCCGACCAACCACCCCCGCCGACACCACTGACCTAAACTTTGGCCGTTTTGCTGGCTTTGGGTAGGTCGGTCTGGGTGATGGTTATCTCGTAGGTGACGTCGCGGGTGCGTTGTGTTCGTCGTTGTCGTTTGGTGCGGGGGCCGGTGCGGGTGCGGGTGTGTCGGTTGTGGGGTTGGGCGGCGATCGCGGTGAGCAGGGTGGTGGTGGGGTCGGGGTCGTCGTGTCCGCAGTTGACGCAGGGTGCGGGGTCCTGGCTTGCGAGGTGTGCGCGGGTCAGGGCGAGGACGGTGGCGAAGCTGACCGCGTCGGGGTCGATGTTCAGGTCGACGGCGGTGGTCACGGCGAGTCGGACGAGGGCGTTGTAGACGGTCAGTAGCGCCCAGAGTTCCTGGTAGGCGAGTTCGGGGGTGTGTCCGCGTGGTCGGGTGCGGGGTCCCCGCAGGGTGGTCTTCAGTCGTCCGTAGGTGAGTTCGATCTGCCATCGTTCGGCGTAGAGCGCGGCGAGTGTGGTGGCGGGGTGACGGTGGTGGTCGAGCAGGGTGGTCAGGACGCGGTAGCGGCTGTGGGTGGTGCGGCCGGCGCGGTCGCGGGTGGTGACGGTGAACTCGACCAGACGGGCGAGTGTCGGACGGAGTCGGGGCAGGGTGCGGTCGGCGCGGGTGGTGCGGCGGCGGGACAGCATCGCGTCGGACTCGGCGAGTTGCACGAGCGCGGAGCCGTCGGGGAGGACCTCGACCAGTCGGGCGGGCAGGCTCCGGGCGCCGTTCTTGACCCGCCACAGCAGGTGCGCCCCGGTGGCGGCCGCCCGCGTCCAGCGGTCCATGGAGAAGAAGCCCCGGTCGGCGAGGTTGATGGTGCCGGGTTGGAGTTCGCCGATCAGGTCGTCGGCGAGGGCCTGTTCGCTGGTCCCGGAGGAGGCGATGCGGGCGGCGAGGATCCAGCGGGTGCCGCAGGCGACCAGGGCGACCATCCGGGCCTGGGGGAACCGGCCGCCGGTCGGGGTGGTGAACCCGGCCCGTGTCCGTGTCGTGTCGGCCAGGTCGAACACGGTGCCGTCGATCGCGGTGACCAGCAGACCGAACGCGTACGACTCGGGCCCGAACGTCGGTGTGGACCGGGCGGCGTCGGTGAACACCCGCTGGTGCACCGCTGCGGGGAGTCTGCCCCGGGCTTTCGACACCGCCGCGGCGGTCGGTGCGCCCTCCACCCGGGTCCGGGGGAGCCGTGAGGTCACCCGTGCGGTCACCACCGATGTGCTCTCCCGCCGGAACAGGCACAGCCCGAGCACGATCATCACCGTGACCGCTCCGGTCAGCACCCGCCGCCGGGCGTCGACGTGCCCGACCGTGGCCCGCGCCCGTTCGATCAGTGCGGCATCGGCCAGGAGTGGCCACAACCGGCCGGTCACCTGCTCGTCGAGGGTCCCGACACCGGCGGGCCCGGCGATCACCGCTGCCCGCAGCGTCTCCCGCTGATCGGCGGCCTGTCGCACCGCGCTGGCGGACAGCATGGCAGAATTCGACACCGAAGCTCCTGGTTGGAACATGTTGATCTAGTCAATCCATGTCCTACCAGGAGCTTCTTCACGTCCCGCACCCGACCCACACCCACCCCGAAACCGGCGCTATTACCCACAAAACGACCAAAGTTTAGGTCAGTGCCGCCGACACCGACGAACAACCCCGCTACGTCATCCACATCCCCATCCACGCACGCGACCTCACCACCGCCATCGAGATGGCACACACCATCGCCGTCACCCTCGCCGACTTCCGCACCTACCTACGCGGACTCGACTACCCCGAAACCACCGTCACCATCGAAGGCGACCAGGAGCAGCACCACCGCGTCATCTGCAACCTCCAACAACCCGACGGCACCCGCTGCGAACAACTCAACGCCCACGAAGCACCCTGCGCCCGCTAGTAGGTTGCGAAGCCAGACGTCAACAGCGGCCAGAACAGGACTTGGACCTGCCCGCCGCCACACTGGCATCCAATGTGTCCTGACGAAACGCTCTCGACTAGCGCCCAGACTTGGGGTAGAACTAGCAGCCAGGGCGACAGACAGGGAGCTAAGCGCAATGAGTGTCATCGCAGCCGAGGCAGCACGCGCAGTTGCCCATTCAAGGAGAATCATTACCGAATACGAAAGGCTAAGAAGCAGGATCGAAATCGGAGACATTCAGCAGTACATGTACACCGAGATCCTAGAGTTCGTGAACATGAGAGTGGAAACCGCCGACTCTTGTCTAATACTCATAGAGAATCGTCGGATCGCCGATTGCCTCGGACTTTGTCGCGCACTACTAGAAAATTACTTGCTGTTAATGCTCATGTGTCGAGGGAGCAAGTTCTTTAAGATACAACCCTTAGAGCCCGACATCAAAGCCAAAGATGCATTGCAGGAGGAGCAGGCAAAGCTTGCGGCAGCCCATCAAGAAGGAAGGGAGAAATTTCGCGTTGAAGTAAAGCTGCATCCTCGATTCAAGAAGCAGGCGTTGATGCATATCTTTGAAGGACTAAGAGGAAAGGATGAGCCAGACTTCGTAGTACCCTGGCACTACTTTGTACACCAAGAGTTCGATCCCGATATAATGCGACTAAAGATCGACAACTACTTCTCCCACCTCCACCCCAGCTTGAACGAGCCCTCCGCCGACAAGGAGGGGAGGAAGGAGGCGAGCGACCTCTACCGGTATTTTTTGTCATACAGCGCACTTATCGACTGCCTCACTCTGAATGGGATTCTAGACAAGGAATCCGAGGCTCGCCTCGAAGCACACTACACATTCCTTGGGAAGTATCTGCACCCCACACACGGGGCCGCACGTCAATTGCATGAACAGAATAACCAGTACTTCTTCCACACAGGAGTCGGACTGAGTCAGAGCTACTCAGAGTTGGCCACCCTACTCGCGGCGACCTACGTCGCGTACTGTTTGACGGGAGTCATAGAAGAAGCTGTCAAGCTTCTCGACAACGCCCCAAAGAGGTATATTGCGAACCCTGGCACCTCAACTCTACACAACTTGATCGAAGCCACACCAATAGGATTTTCCTACTTTTGGTTTGTTTTCAACGATGCCCCGCTTTGGGACAAGTTCAAATATGCAACCTATCGCGCCACCAACGAGGAGCTGACCCAGTTTGGCCACTACAGCAAGATTCCGAGTGATCGAATAAAGTTTGACAATGACATTCTTGGCCATCTATCAGATAGTTTAGGCAACGCGTACAGCGCAAGATGCGGACAATACGTCTCACCCATCGGCCCGAATTGACAGTGACACACTTTGCTAAAACAAAAGTCCTATTGCTAATAAGAATAGCTTCTAGCTTCCCTGAACCTGCCCTGCGCTTCGGAGCTCGCCAACGTGCCAACGCCCGGTTCCGTTGCCGAATTGGTCTGTATTGGATCAAGACGCCGCGCCCAGCGCGGCGCGCGGGCGGAACACCGCCCGGCGGCAAGCCGCCCCGGACCGCTACGCGGCCGGGGCGGTGCACCACCGTCACCGCCGGGCAGCCGCCCGCGCGCGCCCTGGGTGGCTGCCAGATGGTCACCACAACTCGTCAATCTCGGCGACCCTTGCTCTAAACCGACGAGCGTCCCGCGCCGGCAGCACGTGAGCCGCAGCTTCAAGGATCTGACGAACCTCTCGCGGGTCCGGGCAACACTCCATGACGCCACAGCCGTACTGCGGATCCCACAGCCGGTGCCACGGGTCCTGGACAAAGTCTGCCCACGCCCGAAGCGCCCGTGCGACGGCGCCCTCCGTGAAGCGGGAGTGTTCCAGGTACGCGATGGCCTGAAGTCCTCGGAACGAGAGGCCGGCTACGTCAGACGTGTGGCTACCGAGGGGTCGGGAACGAAGCTTGGAAGCTCGCACCTGCGTCGGGCGTCTACGCGGCATGGTCCCTTGGGATGATCTGCATACCTCGACCATCCCACGAGCATGCGGCGGTACGGAAGCCGGCGGGGTTGGCCGCCGTCGTGGTCGGGGCTTCCGGCTGCCGCGCCAGTCCACAACCCGGACTGGCTTGCCACTGACACCTATCGCGCCGGGTCCGTACCACGCGCGGGTACGTCCCCGGCCGCCGTCGGCACCGCCCGGACCGTCCAAGATCAGGGCGTCCCCAGGGCGTCAGGGCGTCTCCAGGGCGTCAGATGACGACCAAAGTTGACCATGAACGACCATCGACCACGGAGAGTCCGCGCAGCTCAGCGCCTTGATCAACGCGCTGATCTGGGGTGGAACGGACGAGTCGACCTGTACGCCGGATTCTGTCCCGTACGCGCCGGTTGCCCGGTCGCGCAGCGGTGGCGGCCATCCATCTAGGCCTACCGTCGCCGGCAGGCTCCAGCGGCCTACCCGCAGACTCGGGCGGGCAGCCCTCGAACGCCTGCGCAGGTCGGCGTCTCGCGACACCGGCCCTCTTGGCCTTGCTCCGGGTGGGGTTTACCGAGCCATCCCGGTCACCCGGGATGCTGGTGGGCTCTTACCCCACCGTTTCACCCTTACCGGGCGTTTCACCGCCCGGCGGTCTGTTTTCTGTGGCACTGTCCCGCGGGTCGCCCCGGGTTGCCGTTAGCAACCACCCTGCCCTGTGGAGTCCGGACGTTCCTCGGCAACAGGGGACGTATCCCCCGCTGACGCGGCCGCCCGGTCGACTCGTCCGTCCGAGGATCAATCGTACGCAGCCCACGATCATTCCCCGCCCGCAGGCTCGGCGGGCCACCACGACCAGCCCAGAACAGTGATCTAGAAGGATTATGGTCGATATACCGGCCAAATCCTTCTAGATCCACCGCATGACCTACGCCCACAGCCAGGCAACAGCCAGGCGGCTCAGGTCAGCAACTCCACCGGTGGCTGGCCCCGCTCGCCCGGCGGCAGGTGGCCGATGTCGTTGAAGCTCACCAGGGTCGGCGGAGCGTCGCTGCGCTGCGACCCCAGGCAGGAAGGCGACGATCTCCTCGGCGGTCTGCACGGCCCGCGCCGCCGGATCGTGGTGGACGGCATCCCGGCCGCCGTCGCCGTCAGTGGGCCCAGGCGCACGAGTTGGCGCACGAGTTGAAGGTCAGCGACCTTACAACGGGCAGATAAGGTATCTGGCCTTCAACTCGAGCACGGATCCGGCGGAGTGGCGATCAGCGTGGGCAGGAGAAAGCGGACAGGAGAAGGGCAGACCCGGCGGGCAGGAGAAGCAGACAGGAGAAGGCAGGCCCGGCGGTCAGCGCACCGAGAGCGGGTCAGCGCAGGGCACGGGCCAGCAGCAGGACGCCGATACCGACGCCGAAGACGACGATGCCGAAGCGCAGCACGGTCGGCGGCAGCTTGCGCACCACCCGGGCGCCCACGTAGCCGCCGACGATGGTGGCCGGGGCGACCGTCACCGCCGCGACCCAGTCGACCGGGCCGAAGATGGCGAAGACGGCGACGGTGGTCACCCCGACCGCCGCCGACAGCAGGTTCTTCAACGCGACGACGCCGTTGAGCGCCTCGTCGAGCACCAGGGCCAGGCCGGCGACCAGCATCACCCCGAGCGCGGCACCGAAGTATCCGCCGTACGCGGCGCAGAAGAAGGTCATCGCCTGCAGTGACATCTGTTCGCGCCCGGCTCGCAGGTCGCGGGGTTCGCCGACGAGGCGCCGCAGCTGGTTCTGGAAGCCGAGCACCGCCGCCGCGCTGATCACCAGGAACGGCACGATCAGCTCGAAGGCCCGGGGCGGGGTGATCAGAAGCAGGACGCAGCCGAGGACCGCCCCGGCGACGGCGGTCGGGACGAGGCGCCACAGTCCGCGGCGGCGCGGCAGGTCGTCGCGACTGCCGACGGTGCTGGCCACGTAGCCGGGGCAGACCGCGATCGCGTTGGTGACGTTCGCCGACACCGGCGGGAGCCCGACGGCGATCAGCGCCGGGAAGGTGATCAGCGAGCCGCCGCCGGCCGCCGCGTTGACGGTGCCGGCCGCCAGCCCGGCCCCGACCAGCAACGCGAACGCGGGAAGATCCATCCTGCGAGGCTAACGGCGCACCGGCCGCCCGGGTCAGGCGGTGGCGATGCCGTCGAGGTCAGGGGGTGGCGATCCCGGCGAGGTGGGCGGTGTCGTTGACGGTACGCACCGCTACGCCGCCGTCCGGCCAGGTGTCGATCACCGAGATGCCGGTCGGGTCGAGATAGAGCCGGTGCAGCAGCGCGTCCCCGGCGCCCAGCGCGTCCCGCAGCATGATCTTCAGCGGGGAGACGTGCGAGACCACCACGACGGTCTTTCCCCGGTACGCGGTGAGCAGTTCCCGCACCACCCGGCGGACCCGGCCGGCGACCTGGGCGAACGACTCCCCGCCGGGCGGGGACAGCTCGGTGGAGGCGAGCCAGGCGGTCAGCTCGGCCGGCCAGCGTTCCCGCACCTCGGCGAAGGTGCGGCCCTCCCATTCGCCGAAGTCGCACTCGATCAGGTCGGCTTCGGCGCGTACCGGCGGGTCGCCGACCTCGGCGGCGATCGCCCGCGCCGTGTCGACGCAGCGCGACAGCGGCGAGCAGACGATGACGTCGACCTTCGCCCGGATCACCGCGATCCGCGCGGCGGCGGCGGTGGCCTGCGCCGCGCCCTGCTCGGACAGCGGCACGTCGCCGCGCCCGGAGTAGCGGCTCTGCTTGTTCAGCCCGGTCTCGCCGTGCCGGACCAGGATGAGCCGGGTGGCGGTGGCGGTGGTCGGCGGCTCCCACGACGCGGCCGGGGCGTCGCCGGCCCCGGCGACGGCGAACATCGACGGCTGGACCTCGGCGACCGGCACGGCAGGCGCACCAGGCACGGCAGGAGTAGCCGAAGCGGCCGGTGCTGTCGTTGCCTTGGTGGCCTTGGCCGGTTTGCCGGCGGCCTGGTCCATCGCCTGGTTGGCCAGGGCGTCGGCGCGCTTGTTCTGCTCCCGGGGGATCCAGCTGAACCTGACCGAGTCGAACTCGCGGACCAGTGTCGCGGCCTGCGCGGCGAGCGGCCGCAGCCCCGGGTTCTTGATCTGCCACCGACCGCACATCTGCTCGACGACCAGCTTCGAGTCCATCCGTACGTCGACCGAGGTGGCGCCGATCTCGGCGGCTGCCCGCAGCCCGGCGATCAGCCCCTGGTACTCGGCGACGTTGTTGGTGGCGACGCCGAGCGCCTCGCCCCGTTCGGCGAGCACCGTGCCAGTGTCGGCGTCGAGCACCACGGCCCCGTACCCGGCGGGCCCGGGGTTGCCCCGGGCACCGCCGTCGGCTTCGACGACGACCTTCATGGCGGCGCTCACAGGCCCGACTCGGCGGTGCGCACCATGATTCTGCGGCAGTCCTCGCAGCGAACCACCTCGGCCGGGTCGGCCGCTTTGATCCGGCCCCGTTCGGTGGCGGACAGTTCGAGGCGGCAGCCGCCGCAGCGGCCGGCGCGCAGCAGCGCGGCGGCCAGCCCACCCGAGTTCTCCCGGATCTTGTCGTAGAGGGCGACCAGGTCGGCCGGCAGGTCGTTGGCCAACGGGGCGCGGGCGGAGGTCTTGAACTGTTCCTCGCTGGCGATCTCGGCGAGGGTGCGTTCCCGGGTCTGTTCGACCTCGGCACGCCGTTGCCGGGTGCTGTCGATCCGGCCGGTGACCTGGTCGAGCGCGGCCTGCGCGGTCTCCCGCTGTTCCATCAGCTCCAGCTCGGCGTCCTCCAGCTCGGTCTGCCGGCGGGTCAGCGACGCGAGTTCGTGCTGCAGCGCCTCCAGTTCCCGGGCCGGGCCGGATCCGGCGGTGAGCCGGTCCTGGTCCTTGTCCTTGCGGGCGCGGACCTGGTCGATGTCGCGTTCCAGCCGGGCGATGTCGCGGTCCAGGTCGTCGACGGCGACCTGGGCGCGGACCCGCTCGTCCTCCAACGCTGACAGTTCCCGCGCCAGGGTGTCCAGCTCGGCGTGCTCGGGCAGGGTCCGTCGCCGGTGGGCGAGCTGGGCGAGCGCGGTGTCGATCGCCTGCAGGTCGAGCAGGCGGCGCTGGGCTTGCGGGTCTGCCTTCACGGATGGGGCTCCTCATGGGTGGATGCGGCGGGCGCGGAACGGGCGGGTGCCGTAGGCGTAGGGCCGGTGGGTGCCGCGCGGGTGGGGGTGGCGCTGGTCGCCACGCGGGGGCGGCCGGCGGACGGCGTGTGCAGGGTCCACGGGTCGGTGTCGAGGTCGGAGACGGTGGCGTCGACCCCGAGTTCGCCGGTGAGGTACGCGGCGAGGTCGTCCAGCCAGGGGCGTTCGGTAGCCCAGTGGGCGGCGTCGAGCAGCGCCGGGCCGCCGCTGGCGGTCTGTTCACTGACCGGGTGGTGGCGCAGGTCGGCGGTCAGGTAGGCGTCGACGCCGGCGGCGGTCGCGGCGGCCAGGTAGGCGTCACCGGCACCGCCGCAGACCGCCACCGTGGCGACGAGGCGTCCCGGGTCGCCGGCGGCCCGTACCCCCCAGGCGGTGGCCGGCAGCACCTCCGCGGCGTGCCGGGTGAGTGCGGCGAGGGTGAGCGGCTGGCGCAGCGCGCCGATCCGGCCGGCGCCCTGGCCGGCGACGGCGGCGGCCGGGCTGCCGGGTGCCGCCGGCACCAGTGGCCGCAGGTCGGTCAGGCCGAGCCGGGCGGCGAGTGCGTCGGAGACGCCGGGTCGGGCCACGTCGGCGTTGGTGTGCGCGGCGTACAGCGCGACGCCGGCCCGGATCAGGTCGTGGACGATCCGCCCCTTGTACGTGGTGGGGGCGACCGAGGAGACGCCGCGCAGCAGCAGCGGGTGATGGGCGATGATCATGTCGGCGCCGGCGTCGACCGCCTCGGCGACGGTCTCCGGTACGCAGTCGACGACGCACCACACGTGCCGCACCGGGGCGTCCGGTTCGCCGAGGACCAGGCCGACGCGGTCCCACTGCTCAGCCCAGGCCGGCGGGTAGCGCCGCTCGACGGCGGCGGTCACGTCGGCGACCCGTACCGGTGATGCTGCAGTTGTGTCCACGGCGGCCCAGCTTACCCATCCACCCGCCGCGCTCCGGACGTTCAGGCGCGGCGGCGTCCGTTCGGTCGTGGGCGTCGCGCCCGTCGGGCGCGGCGGCGTCCCAATCAGCCGTGGGTGGTGCCGGCGGACAGCTGCTCGTCGAGGGCCTCAAGGGTGAGGTGCCACGGGATCCGGTCGATGATCTGCTCCCCCTCACCGGGCGGCTGTAGCGGCAGCACGTCGTCACCGAGCAGCACCCGCACTCCCCAGCCGCGCAGCCGGGCGACGCTCTCCTGGAACGCCGGGTGCCCGGCGAGCGCGGTGTTGGTGAACGGCAGCGTGACGATCGGCAGGCCCTTGCCCTGTGCTTCGACGATCAGCCCGAGGGCGAGGGTGTCGGTGATCCCGGCGGCCCACTTGTTGATCGTGTTGGCGGTGGCCGGGGCGACGATCATCGCGTCGGCGGGGGGTAGCACGTCCGGGTCGCCGGGATTCTTGTAGTCGACCCGTACCGGGTGGCCGGTCTGTGCGGCCAGCGCCGGCAGGTCGACGAACTTGCGTCCGTCCGGGGTGACCACCACGCAGACCGACCAGCCGCGTTGTCGGGCCAGCGTGACCAGCCTCCCGACCTGACGGGAGGCTGGACTGCCGCAGGCGATCACGTAGAGAATCCGGGCACCGGCCGGGGTCACACCGTCACCTCTCCGTCGATGGGTACGTGGCTGTTGCTCGGGTGTCGGGTCACACGCCGACCCCCATGTGTTCGGCGAGTTCGGCGACCGGCGCCGACGGCGTGCCCCGGGTGCGGCGCAGCACGTCGGACATGACGGCGTGGGCCACCGGCCGGCAGCGGATCTCCGCTGGGGCGAGCCGGTCGCCCTCCAGCAGCATCTCGGTGGCCTTTTCCAGTTCGCCGGACTGAGCGTAGCCGCGGGCGATGTCGAGCAGGTGGTGCGCCCGCCGTTCCGGCAGCAGGGCGCTGAATCCCGGATCCTCCATGATCGCCTGGTGGGTCTCGACCGCCGCTCGGCCCTCGCCGAGCTCGACGGCGGCCGCCGCCCGGTGCAGTTGCACATTGGTCGGGCCGAAGCAGGTCCAGTAGTGGTTGCGGTTCTCGCCGAGCGCCCGCGCCGCGTCGTCGGCGCCGTTGACCAGGTCCCGGACGGTGGCGCTGTCGCCGAGCCGGGCGGCTGCCATCGCCCCCTGCAGCAGCAGCAGGCCGTAGACGGAAAGTTGCTCCGGGGTGCTGCTGCGGCTGTCCGCCGGGGCGAGCCGGTTGGCGATGTTCACGTTCACTTCAAGGGCCGCACGGGATCGGCCGAGGGCCAGTAGCGCGTTGCCGACCCGGCAGGTCGCCACTCCGGTCAGCAGCCGGTCGCCGGCCCGGTGCGACACCGCGATCGACCGGTCGGCGGCCAGCCAGGCGAGATCGTGCTCACCGAGCTTGCGCAGCGTGGACGAGGCGATCTGGTAGAGCTGGCCGAGCAGACTCGCCGCCTGCTGCGCGTCGTCGTCACCGGTGTAGTGGGCGTCGGCGGCCTGCGCGTCGCGCAGCAGCCGGGGCAGCGCCCGGGCCAGCACCCCGTACTTGGCGTGCTGGAAGGTCAGCCAGGCGTGGTTGGTGGCCTTGTGCATCTCGGCGAGCTGCGGCGGGCTGTTCGTGGGTCGGAAGAACGTGCTGATCGAGTCGTAGCGTTCCAGTGCGGCCCGGATCTCCTCCACCTCCACCTGGTCTATGCAGGTGACGCTCTCCGGCCGCCGCTCCGGGTCCTTGCCGAGCAGCAGCTGCGCGTCGAGCTGCAGCACGTCGGCGATCTCGTGGATCACCGAGAACTTGTCCAGTCGGCGCACCCCCCGTTCGACCTTGTCCACCCAGCTCTTGGATTTGCCGAGCCGGTCGGCGAACACCTGTTGGGACATTTTGCGCCGGCCACGCCAGTAGGCGACCCGCCGACCGATGGGTAACTCCTCCACGCTCATGTTCCCCCTCGCGGTGCCGGGCACCACATAGCCCGGTAAACGTGCTGGTCGATGCGGCATCCCCCCGGACACCGGGACCACTGACCGTGCTCATCGCACAGGCAGTGCGTTAGGTCCATCACAGATGGTCGTAGTTTTCGATGCAACTTGCAAAGGGTTGGCAGCCGAAAAGTTCCGGCGTGTCGCCGGGGTGTTCCCCACCCCGGCCACGCCGGTTCCGGCTGCCCTGATCCGACCGGCCGGACCCGGCGAGTGGTCCGGCCGGCACCCAGATGTCTTGGAGGAATCTCGATCATGCGGTGGACGGTCCAACCGCCTTTCGTCCGCCTGCGGCTCCGCCGCGGCGCGCTGCGCTACGCCAGGCACGGCTGGCCGGTGACGCCAGGGGCGTACCTGTACCAGGGGCGCTTCCGGTGCGACCGCCCCGGCTGTCCCACCACGGGCTGCCACCCGGCGTTACAGCACTGGCAACGGGACGCCAGCGACCAGCGCGACCAGGTCGGCTCGTGGTGGCGCCAGCAGCCGCACACCGTCCTGCTGGCCACCGGACACGCGTTCGACGTGCTCGACGTGCCGGCCCGGCTCGGCCTGCGGACGCTGTGCACGCTACGGCTGCGCGGCGGTGCCGCAGCACCCGGCCGGGGCCAGCTGCGCGGGCCGGTCGCGGTCACCCCGACCGGGCGGTGGATGTTCCTGGTACGCCCGGGTGACGCGCTGCGCCCGGAGCTGGCCGATTCGCTGGACGTCATCCAGCACGGGTCGGGTTCCTGGATTCCCGCCCCACCGACGGTGCTCCCGCAGGGGCCGGTCCGCTGGGCGGTCGATCCGGACGAGGTCGGCTGGCGGCTACCTGACTCGTACGCCGTACAGCGGATCATCGTCGACGCCCGGGAAACCGCCGCCGCGCCACCACGGCTGCCGCAGCCCCGCAGCGCGCCGGTCGGGCCGCTGCCGGGTGCCGTACCGCTCACCGTCCCGCTCGCTCCGGCGGCCACGGTCTTCGTCCCCCGGCAGACGTCCACCCTGCGCCGGGCGTTGTGACCTGCCCAGAGGTCACCTGCGGGTGACTCCACCGGCCCGGGGGCTCACCCGGGTAGGCGGATCTTCCCGGCTGCCGCCGGTCCGGGACCCTCAGGTCCCGGGCCGGCGGCCGTCCTGTTTGCCGGTTGAGGCGCAAGCTGCGGGACCGGGCTGCGTGAGCGGCGGGCGATTGGGTAATGCCCCGATGGCCGTTTGCTACGCGCCGTTCGGTACTGATTTGCGTTACCGCGCCTCGCCACCACGGCACAGCCGTCGGGACGTTCGGAGGGAAGGCACGCCATGCTCAGCAGGGAGGATCAACGCCGGTTCGACCAGATCGCCCGCCATCTGCGGACGACCGATCCGGACTTCGTCGCCCGCCTGGGCGATCAGGCCGCCAACCGGCGGAACCGGGCGGCGATCATCGCCAGTGTGCTGCTCTGGGCGGTGGTGCCGCTGCTCGCCCTGTTCGGCGGCTGGATCGCCGCGTCGATCTGCACGGTGGCACTCACCGCCGCCGGTCTCCTCGCGCTACGGGCCCGCCGCTGGTAGCCGCGTCGGTTGTCGGCAGCCGGCAGAGCAGCGCCGCACCGGCCGCGCCGGCAGCCCGCGTCAGTCGTCGGCCGGCGCGGGTTCGGCGAACCGTCGGTAGGCCCGGCCCAGCACCGTCGCCAGGCCCGGGCCGCCGATCGCCGGTGACGGCGCACCGAGCTGGCGCAGCAGCAGGTCGGCGCGGGCCGGCAGGACCGGCTCGCGGTCCGGCAGCGGTACCGGCGCACGCCAGAATCCGGTGTCCGACGCGGCGCCGGGTTCGGACAGGCCGGCCAGCGCCGGGCCGGCACCGACCGGGGACGTCACCGGCTGCGCATCGGAGTCGGTGGACGGCGAGACAGCGTCGACGGACGGCGAGACAGCGTCGACGGACGGCGCACCGTCACCGCCACGGGCGAGCCGCAGCTGACGCAGCAGGGTGGCCCGGTCCCGTCCCCGCCAGTGCAAGATCTGGAACGGGTCGGCGTCGAACTCCTCGGCGAGCAGGTAGCAGGTGGCGGCCAGATGTTTGCACGGCACCGCCGCATCGGGGCAGCTGCAGCTCATCGCCAGCTCGTCGACCCCGGCCGGGAAAAGTGGTGCCCCGGCGGCGACGAACACCTGCTCCAGCTCTGGCGGCAGGTCGCCGGCTAGCAGCCGGGCACTGTACAGCGCCTGGCCGGCCAGGGTGCCTTCGATCCGCCGCCACACCGCGTCGCCGTAGCGCCGCAGCCCGATCCGCGCCTGGTACGGCCGGGGCCGGGAGCCCTGCACCTGGGCGGTCACCATGCCGGGTGCCACGGTCAGGGCGAGCACCTGCCCGGCTCGGGCGTAGGAGCGGCCCCGGGTCAGCCGGGTGCCCAACGCGAACGACTCCAGCACGTCGATGAAGCGGCGCGACCACCAGGACTGCCCGATCGCGCCCCGGGTGCTGCGGGCGCGCAGCCCGCCGTCGACCCGCCGGGGCCGGCCGTAGTCTTCGAACCGGCTCATTCGACCACCGCCCCGGCCTCCAACGTGAACAGCTCCCGCAGCTGCGCGGTCGACAGCTCGGTCAGCCACTGCTCACCGCTACCGACGACGGTCGCGGCGAGGCCACGCTTGTCCGCCACCATCGCCGCGATCTTCTCCTCCACCGTGCCGGCGCAGACGAACTTGCGGACCTGCACCGCCCGCCGCTGGCCGATTCGGAACGCCCGGTCGGTGGCCTGGTCCTCCACCGCCGGGTTCCACCACCGGTCCACATGCACCACGTGGTTGGCGGCGGTCAGGGTCAGCCCGGTGCCGCCGGCCTTCAACGACAGGACGAACAGCGGCGGCCCGGCCCGCCCGTGGCCGTCGGCGTGGCCGCCGGCCTGGAACCGGGCCACCAGGCCGTCGCGGTCCGCCTTGGCCAGACCGCCGTGCAGGAACAGCACTTCCCGGCCGGTGTACGCCGACAGGTACCCGCGCAGCATCGCGCCGAACTCGGCGTACTGGGTGAACAGCAGCGCCTTCTCCCCCGCCGCCAGCACCTCGTCGAGGATCCCGGTGAGCCGGTCGAGTTTGCCGGAACGCCCGGTCAGGTGCGAGCCGTCGCGCAGGAACTGCGCCGGGTGGTTGCAGATCTGCTTGAGCTTGGTCATGGTGGCCAGCACCAGGCCGCGCCGTTCGACGCCGTCGCTGGTCTCGATCCGGCCCAGCATGTCGTCGACCACCGCCTGGTAGAGCGACGCCTGTTCGGCGGTGAGGTGGCACAGCACCTCCATCTCCAGCTTCTCCGGCAGGTCGGAGATGATCGACGTGTCGGTCTTGAGCCGGCGCAGCACGAACGGGCCGGTGATCCGGCGCAGCCGCCCGGCGGCGTCGGCGTCGCCGTGGCGTTCCACCGGTTCGGCGTACCGGCGGCGGAAGCTGGCCGCGCCGCCGAGCAGCCCCGGATTCGCGAACTCCATGATCGACCACAGGTCGGCGAGGCGGTTCTCCACCGGCGTACCGGTGATCGCGACCCGGTGCCGGGCGGGCAGCGACCGGACCGCGACGGCCTGCCGGGTCGCCGCGTTCTTGATCGCCTGCGCCTCGTCGACCATGATCCGGTGCCAGCCGACCTCGGCCAGGTCGGCGGCGTCCCGGGCGGCCACCGCGTAGGTGGTGACCACCAGGCGGGCGTCGGTCACCGCAGCGGCGAATTCCGCGCCCCGTGGCCGGTCTGCGCCGTGGTGCACGTGCACGGTCAGCTCCGGCACGAACCGGGCCGCCTCCCGCTGCCAGTTGCCGACCAGTGACATCGGACAGACCAGCAGGGTCGGTCCGGCGTCGGGTGCGTCGGCGGCGAGCAACGCGAGCAGCTGTACGGTCTTGCCGAGCCCCATGTCGTCGGCGAGCACGCCGCCGAGCCCCAGCGAGTCGAGGAACCGCAGCCAGGCCAGACCCCGCCGCTGGTACGGGCGCAGCCGCCCCTGGAAGCCGGCCGGCTCGGCCACCGGGGCGAGCCGGCGCTCCACCTCACCGCTGAGCAGGTCACCGAGCGCCCCGGTGGCCTCGATGCCGAGCACCGGCAGCGGCACCGCGTCGTCGTCGGCGCCGAGGGCGACCCGCAGCAGGTCGGTGACGGTCAGCTCGCCGCCGGAGCGCAGCAGCTTCAGTCCGGCGGCGATCCGCTTCGGGTCGACCTCCACCCACTCGCCGCGCAGCCGTACCAGCGGGGTCTTGGCCCGGGCCAGGTCCCGCAGCTCCTGCTCGGTCAGCGGCTGGTCGCCGAGGGCAACCTCCCAGCGGTAGTCGACCAGGGCGGACGTGCCGAAATCACGGGCGACGGCGACGGCGCCCGGGGCGGTGCGGCTACTCGCCCGCAGCCGGGCCCCGAGTCGGGCGGCGGGCCGCCGCCACCACGACGGCAACAGGACACCGAACCCGGCGGCGTGCAGGGCCGGCGCGCCGTCGCGCAGGAACCGGTGGGCGGCGGCGACGTCCAGGTCCATCCCGTCGGGGGTGGCGGTGCGCAGCGCGTCGTCGATCGCCGGCCAGAGCCGGCTGGCCCGACCCAGCTCGGCCAGCAGCGTCTCCTGTGGGTCGGCGGTGTGCCCGGTGAGCGGCTGGAGCTGCCGGCCGCCGCGCCAGATCGCAGCGGCGTCGACCAGCAGGCTCGGTTCGGCGGTGGCCTGCACCGCGAACTCCAACCGCCAGCCGGCGGTGCCGTCACCGTCGGCGGCGGGATCGTGGTCGGGGTCGGGTTCGCGCAGCCGGAACAGGGCCCGTACCGGGCCGCCGGCCGCGTCCCGCTGCCAGTGCTCCAGCTCGGCGACGAGCGTGTCGAGCGCCGCAACCGGGGCGGTGAAGTCCCGCCGGTGCCCGGTCAACGCGGTCAGCCAGGCGTCGCGGGCGGCCAACGGCCCGGACCGGGCCCGGCCCTCGGCCAGCCGTACGCCGTGCAGCGCGGCGCGGGCGGCGGCGTCGGTCAGCGCGTCCAGCGCCTCGGCGACACGCCGGTGTCCGGTGCCGGGCGCCCCGGCGGCCAGCGCCGCCGCCGGGGTGGCCAACGCCAGCGACCGGGCCCACCGCTGGTCGGCACCGGTCAGCAGCGGCAGCCAGCAGGCGGTGGCCGACCCGGGTGCCGGGCCGGGTCGGACGGCGGGCAGCACCCGGCCCCGGGTGACTAGTTCGGCGGCGAACCCGGCGAGCAGCGCCAGGTGGCGCACTCCGGCGCCGATCACCAGCCCGTCCGGCAGACCGCCGCCGGGCATTCCGTCGCCCGGCGCGACGTCGGCCGCCGGATCGACGTCGTGCAGGGTGCAGAGCACCGACAACGCCTCGTCGGCGTCGAACTCCAGGGTGGACACCAGCCAGTCGGCGTGGCCGCCGTCGCGGGCCAGCCCGGTGGTCGGCGCGTCGGACTGGGTACGGACCAGCTCCGGTGACTCGACCGGAGCGCCGGCGGCGGTCGGCAGCCGGACCGCCGTACTGCCGGTGACCGCCTTGACCGCCACCGGCCCGAGCAGCGGGCTCAGCGCGGCGACCAGGGTCTCGTGTCCGGCGGCGAACGGGTGCGGTCGGCGGCGCGGCGGTCGCCCCGGCCGCCGTGGCGGCGCCGACGGCAACGCCGAGTCCTCGGCCCAGACGGCGAGCCGACCGTCGGGGCCGAGCAGCCCCTGCACCACCAGCACAGCCACTCCTTCGCCATCGGCACCTGCGCCGATGGTACGGGTGGTCCGACTGGCACGGCCGACGCCACCGCCGGCGGCGGTCAGCCGTGCCAGGAGCGCCACAGCGCGGCGTACGCGCCGTCGGCGGCGATCAACTCGTCGTGGCTGCCCTGCTCGGTGATCCGGCCCTGGTCCAGCACCGCCACCCGGTCGGCGTCGTGGGCCGAGTTCAACCGGTGCGCGATGGCGATGACGGTCCGCCCGGCCAGCACCGCCGCCAAGGACTGCTCGGTCCGGCGGGCGGTGGTCGGATCCAGGGCGGCGGTCGCCTCGTCCAGGATCAGGATGTCCGGGTCGGCGAGCACCAGCCGGGCGAGCGCCACCTGCTGGGCGTGCGCGGCCGACAGGTCGAGCGCGCCGTCACCGAGCGGCGTGTCCAGGCCGTCGGGCAGCTCGGCGTACCAGTCGGCACCGACGGTGTCCAACGCGGACCGCAACGCCTCGTCGGACGCCTCGGGGGCGGCGAACCGCAGGTTGTCGCGCAGCGTGCCGATGAAGACGTGGTGTTCCTGGGTGACCAGGGCGATCCGGCGGCGCCGCTGTGCCGGGTCGAGGTCGGTGACCGGGCAGCCACCGAGGCGCACCGCGCCGTCGCGGGGCATCTCGATGCCGGCGATCAGCCGGGCCAGGGTGGACTTGCCGGCCCCGGAGGGGCCGACGATCGCCAGCCGCTGCCCGGCGGCCACCGTCAGGTCGATGCCGCGCAGCACGTCGACGCCGACGCCGTAGCCGAAGGTCAGCCCGGTCACCCGCACCTCGCGGCCGGTCGGTGTGGCGCCCCGGCCGCGCGGCTCCGGCGGCACCTGCCCGACGCCGAGCACCCGGGCGTACGACGCCAGTCCACGCTGGGCCTGTTCGATCCACTGCAGGATGGTGTCCAACGGCTCGACGGCCTGCTGCAGGTAGAGCGCGGCGGCGACCACCGCGCCGAGGGTGACGGTCTCCCGGTGCAGCAGCAGCCCGCCGACCAGCAACGCGGCACCGATCGGCAGCGCGACACTGGCCTCGGCGACCGGGAAGTACACCGAACGAAGGGCGAGGGTGGCCCGCCGGGCGGCCCACAGGTCGGCGATCCGGGTCCGGCCCGCGCGGATCCGTTCGTCGCCCAACCGCAGCGCCTCCACCGTGCGGGCACCGTCGGCGGTGGTGGTCAACGTGTCGGTCAACGCGGCCATCGCCGCGCCCTCGGTCAGGTAGGCCGGCCGGGCCCGGCGCAGGTACCACCGGGTCACCGCCACGATCGACGGCAGGCCGATCAGGCCGGCCAGCCCCAGCAGCGGATGCAGCCAGAACACCGCGCCGAACAGCAGGACCAGCTGCGCGGTGGCGATCACCACCACCGGCACCACATCGCGGACCATGGTGCCGACCGTGGCGACGTCGCTGGAGCTGCGGGTGGCGAGGTCGCCGGTGCCGGCCCGTTCGACCACCGACACCGGTAGCCCGAGGACACGGTGCACGAAGTCCTCGCGGAGCCGGGCGACCGCCCGTTCGCCGAAGCGCAGCCCGACGTACCGGGCGAAGCGGGTGAGCAGCCCCTGCAGCAGGACGAAGCCGATCAGCGCCGCCGCCAACCGGTCCACGGCGGCCACCGACGCGCCGGCGGTGACGATGTCGACGATCCGGCCGAGCAGCCACGGCCCGGCCAGGCCGGCCAGGGCCGCGCCGACGTGCAGCACCAGGATGCCGGCGACCACCCAGCGTTGCTGGCCGAGCAGTTCACCGGTCGCCCGCCGGACGGTGCGTGGATCGGCCACCGGCAACCGGCCGGCCGACGGTCCGGTTGCTGCCGACGGTCCGGTTGTTGCCGGCGCGCCCGCCGGCCCGGTCGCGCTCACGGCTGCCCCGGCACGGGCGTCGCCCCGGCGGCCGGGCCCGTGCCCGGTCCGGCCGCGTCGGCCAGTTCACCGCCCCGGGCGACCAGCGCCCGGTAGCCCGGGTCGCCGGCCAGCAGCTCCGCGTGGCCGCCGAGCCCGACGACCCGACCGCCACGCAGGTACGCCACCGTGTCGGTGGCCGCGAGCAGCAGCGGGGACGTGGTGACCAGCACCGTGGTCCGGCCGGCCCGCGCGGTGCGCAGCCGGTCGGCGACCCGGGCCTCGGTGTGCGCGTCGACCGCCGAGGTCGGCTCGATCAGGACCAGCACCTCCGGCTCCACCAGCAGCGCCCGGGCCAGCCGGACCCGCTGGCGCTGGCCGCCGGAGAGGGTACGGGCGCGACTGCCGATCGGGGTCGCCAGGCCGTCCGGCAGCGACGTCACCACGTCGTCGGCGGACGCGACCCGGACCGCCGCCCGGACCCGTCGGTCACCGGCCGCGTCCGGCTCGTCCGCCCGCGCACCCTGCAGGATCTGCCGCAGCGTGCCGGCGAACAGGTACGCGTCGTGGTCGGCGACCAGGATCCGGGCCCGCACCTCGTCGAGCGCGACCGCGCCCAGCGGCACCGCACCCCAGGTCACCGCGGACCGGCGGAACCGGCCCAGCCGGTCGGCCAGGGCCTGCCCGTCGCCCGGGTCGGCGGCCGCCACCCCGATCATCCGGCCGGCCGGCACGGTCAACCCGCTGTCGGGGTCGTGCAGGTCGGCCGGCCGAGGTGGAGCGGCAGCGGTGTGCCGCGCCGGCCGGTCGGTCACCGGGTCGGGGGCGAGCCGCAGCAGGGCCACGATCCGGCGGGCCGCGACCCGGCCCCGGATGAACTGGTAGCTGCCCTCCTGCAGGAACCAGACCGGGACGGTCAGCGCGGCGACGTACCCGTAGACGGCGACCAGCTCCCCGATGGTGATCTCGTCGGCGACCGCCATCCGGGCGGAGAGCCACACCACGGCGGCGAGGAACAGCCCGGGGACGGTGACGGTGAGCGCCTCGATCCAGCTGTTCACCGCCGCGACCCGGTAGCCGTGCCCACGCAGCCGCTGCGAGTGGGCCACGTAGCGGTCGGCGAACAGGGCTCGACCGCCGACTCCGGCCAGCACCCGGAGCCCGGCGACGATGTCACCGGCCCGGGCGGTGAGCTGGCCCTGTTCCCGCCGGTAGGTCTGCTCGGCCCGGTCCAACCGGCGCAGCAGCGGGCCGAGCAGCGCCGCGACCACCGGCACGCCGATCAGGATGACCGCCGCGAGCACCGGCGAGACCGTCCAGAGCAGGACCGCGACCACCAGGTACGCCAGCACCGCGCCGACGCCCGGCCCGGCCAGGGTGAGCACGTGCGAGGTGTGGGTGATGTCGGTGCCGCCGACGGTGGCCACCTCGCCGGTGGCGAGCCGGCTCGGCAGGACCGCGCCGATCCGCGCCAGCTGCCGCGACAGCACCCCGGCGGACCGGGCGGTGGCGTCCTCGCGGATGTAGGTCATCGTGCGGTGCCGAAACACACCGACCACGGAGATCAGCACCCCGGCGGCCAGGACGGCGCCGACCCACCACGTCAGTACGGCCCACCGGCCGGGGCGCAGTCCGTCGTCGATCGCCCGGGCCACCAGGTACGGCCGGCCGGCCAGGCCGACCATCCACACCGTACTGAGCAGGGCGCCGCGCAGCACCCGCCACGGTTGGCGGCACACCAGCCACCACAGGTAGCGCACCGGCCCCCGGGTATCGGGAACGCCCGGATCGGGATGCGGGATCAGCGGCGGCACCCGCCCAGGCTAAATCGTCCCAACTCACGCCGCCGACACATTTCCCCCTCGCCCGGCGGCGTGCCGTCCGTCACAGGTAACGACGCGGTGATCCGACGTCGATGGGTGGTGGTCGTGGGCATTCGGGTGAAGATGTTGGGCACCCAGGCGGCCCGGGAGTTCGACCGGGCCCTGCGGACCGGTGATCCACGACGGTTCCGGACCGCCGCCTGGCTGGCCGGCTCCGCGCTGGCGCTGGCCACGGCGCAGGATCCGCAGGCCGGACCGTTGCACCTGCTCCGCGGAGCAGCCCTGCTGTACGGATTCGAGTACACCGGTGACCTGGCCGACCTCGACGAGGCGGTCCGGTGCGGGCAAGCGGCACTGCGGGTCGTGGAGCCCGATGGCGTCGCCCTGCACGCGCTGGCCCGGCTGCACCTGGCGACCGCGCTGCGCCGCCGGTACGAGATCACCGGCAACGACGACGACCTGACCGGGGCGCACCACCACGCCCGAACCGCGGTGGACAGCGCCGAAGGCCCCATGGCGATTCTGCTCGACCAGCTCGGGGTGATCCTGCGCCTGCGGTACGAACGCACCGGGTCGACCACCGACCTGGACGAGGCCGTCGAGCGGGGTGCGGCGGCGCTGCGTACCGCACCGGCCGACGACCCGGACCGGTGGAGCTACCTGACCAACCTGGCCGCGACGCGGTGGGCCCGGTTCCGTGGCAGCGACGCGACCGCCGACCTCGACGAAGCGATCCGCTGCGGCCGGCAGGCCGAACGGTTGGTGCCCGCCGGCCACCGGGAGCGGCCAGCGGTGCTGGTCAACCTCGGCATCGCGCTGCGCACCAGAGCCGAACGCACCGGTTCGGACGACGATCTCAACGACGCGGTACGGATCCTCGACGAAGCGTCCGCCGTGTTGCCGGCGACCAGCCCGCAGCGGGGACGGCTGCTGGCCAACCGGGCGTCCGCCTGGCAGAGCCGCTTCGCCCGGCACGGTCGCGACACCGACCTGGACGCCGCGATCGCCGCGACCGAGACGGCGTCGTCGGCCGGACCCGACACCCCGGACAGCGTCGGCATGCTGATCAACCTCGCGGGGTTCCGGGCGGCCCGGTTCGCCCGCAGCGGCGCGCTCGACGACCTCGACGCGGCGGTCCGCCTCGCCGAGCAGGCGCACGGCCGGCTGGACGAGGCACACCCGACACGGCCCAGCCTCGACGCGACCCTCGGCTCCCTGCTGCTCGCCCGCTACGAACGGCTGGGCACCCGGGTCGACGTCGACCGCTCGATCTCGCTGCAGCGGGCCGCCGTCGAACGCGCCCCCGGCACGGACCGGGAGCGGGCCGGCTGGCTCAGCAACCTCAGCACCGCGTACCGCCGACGGGCCGAGCGGTTCGGCGACCCGCCGGATCTCACCGCCGCCGTCACCTGCGCGGCGGAGGCGGTACGCGGATGCGCGGTGGACGATCCGCGTCGGCTCGCCGCGCTCACCACCCTCGGCACCGCCCACCTGGCGCGCTACGAGCAGGGCGGCGACCAGGCAGACCTTCGGGCGAGCGTCACGGCGGTGTCCGAGGCACTCGCCCGTACCACGGTGGAGGGTCCGAGCCACGCGCTGCGGTTGGCGGTGCTGGGCAGCGCGCTGGCCGCGCGGTACGCCGTACAACGCCGTCCACAGGACCGGGACCGGGCCGTCGACCTGTGGCGGACGGCGGCGGGACTACCCAGCTCGACGCTGTCCGACCGGATCGACGCCGCCTGGCGGTGGGGTCAGTCAGCGGCGACCGAGGGCGATTGGGCGGTAGCAGCCGACGGATACCGGGCGGCGGTAGGTCTGCTGCCGCTGCTGGCCTGGCGCGGCGGCAGCGACGACGACCGCCGGCACCAGCTGTCCCGGTGGCCCGATCTCACCGGCGAAGCGGCGGCCTGCCTGCTGCGTTCGGCTCTTCCGGCCCCCGACGAGGCAGTGGCCGACGAGGCAGCCCCCGACAAAGCGGCGACCGACGAAGCGGTGGCCGTTCTGGAACAGGGCCGGGCGGTGCTCTGGTCGCAGCAGTTGGAGCTGCGGGTTGATCTGGGCCGTCGGTACCCGCGACTGCCGGCCGAGCTGGCCCGACGGCTGGTACGGGCCCGCACCGTCCTCGACGGGCCGGCCTGAGCCGTTCGCCGGCCCACCGAGTGTGTCGTCGGTCACCGGGCACCGCTGAGCTGGGCCGCGCCACGACCGGGCAGCTGGCACCGGTCGTGCAGAATCGGCGGCAGTCCGACGACTCGATCATGGGGGGGCGACCATGGGATGGTCCTGGCTGGTGTGGCCGGTCGGGGCCGCCGTGCTGGTGGCCGCCGGATACGTCACGGCGACGCTGCCCCGACGACGGGCGCACCAGCACGCCCGGCGCGTCTCCTGGTCGACGGCGAGGTCCGCGATCGACGCCGCCACGGTCAGCCGCGACGCCGCGCCCCGGACGGTCGCCGAGGCGGAGCAGCTGCTCACCCGGGCGCAGACCCTCGCCGCCGACCGGGGTGGGCCGGCGGCGGCCCGCGCCGCCACCGACTACGCCCGGCGCGCCGACGAGCTGTGGCGTACCGCCGCCGGGCCGGAGGGTCCGGCGTGAGGCGCGCCGTCGGCACCGAGGTGGTGCGCTGGGGCGCCTTGACGGCGGCCGTCGCCGCCCTGGTGGTCTTTCTGCTGGCGCAGCGGCAGGACATCGACGTCAGCTACGGGCAGTCGCCGGCCCACGCGACGATCGCCGAGGGCAGCGCCGGCGAGCTGAGCGACGCCGGCGTGCCGTCGGTCGAGGAGATGACCGCGCTGGTCGCGGCCGACCCGGTGGTCCGCCTTCCCGGGGCGGTCGCCGACTGGGACGACGATCGGGTGGCCGCCGTCATCGGCGACGCCGACGTGCGGATCCTGGTCGCCCCGCCCGGCCTGGACGAAGCGGAACGCGAGCGGGTCCGCGAGGTCGACAACGCCACCGTACGGATCATCGGCACCCAGGTCAGCGGCGGCTTCTACCAGGCGTACTCCACCGATCTGGACAGCTGGCGCGGGCATTTCGCCACCGGCGACGTCACCGGCCTGCTGACCGTCCTGATCGCCACGCTCACCGACCAGCCCGAGCCGCCGGACGAGGAGGGGTTCGCCTGGCGGGACCCGACCCCGGCGGAACTCGACGTGGTCGTCGGCGACCTGCGTACCGCCGGACGGCACGTCGCCGACGGCGCGACCCTGGCCGACGCGCCGCGACCGGGTGCGGCGGACGCCTTCCCCGACGGCACGGTGCGCTACGTCGCCCTGCCCCGGCAGCCGTTCGGCGAGCCGGTGCCGAACTACGGCCCGGCGCTGGCCGAGGTCTTCCCCGGCGACCCGGTCGTGGTGCAGTACGGCAACTGGGTCGAGTACCACGGGCCGGCCGCCGACGAGTTCGCCGAGGTGGCCGCGGCCAGTTTCTACGGTCAGTTCAGCGACCGGCTGAGCCGCTACGACTACCCGCAGACCAACGTGCTCGACGCGTACCTGAGCCGGGTCACCGACGTGCGGTACGCCGGACTGTTCGACCGGCCGTTGCCGTACCAGCCGGTGGATCCGCTCCGGGTGGCGTTGCCGGCGCTGCCGTGGCTGTTCGCCGGCTGCGTGATGCTGTTCCTCGTGCTGTCGGTGCGGTCGGTGCTGCGCGCCGGCAACCCGGCCGGGCAGCGGCGCAGCGTGCGTGGCCACAGCACGGTCCCGGCCCGGCTGGCCGGGTTGACCGCGCTGGCCGTGGAGATGTCCGCAGTGCCCGGCGGTGCCAGCGACGCGCCGCTGACCAGGGGAATCGGCAGGCTGGGGGCGGCCCGCGCCGCGCTCGACGACGACCTGCCCGACCGGCACGTGCACAATCTGCTCGACGAGGCGGAGGACGAGTTGGACAGCGCCGCCCGGCTGCTGGGCTTCGACGGTTACCGCCCGGACGTCTACCTGCGGAGCAGGCTCGGATGAGCCGGCTGACGCGGTTCATCGGTACGCCGTTCGGCCTGGCCACGCTGGCCTGCCTGGCGCTGGCCGGCTGGGCGTTGTGGTCCGGTGGTGTCCTGGACGGCCCGATCGCCCGCGAGGTGCGCACCTCCTCGGTGTACGCCGCCCCCGGGGTGGAGCTCGACGAGCCGGCAGCCGAGCAGGTGATCGGCAACCGGCGGCTGGTGGTGCTCTTCCTGGAGCCCGGCGCCGATCTGCGTGACGGCTGCCGGGCGACGGAACGGGCGGCGGACGGGACGCTGGTGCTGGCGTTGAGCCGGGAGGTCGACGACGACGGCTACGACACGTACGGCTGCGCCTGGCTGCCCGGCCGCGACGACGCGAACTTCGGCCGGGCGGCGGTCGCCGAGACGACCATCGGCCGGGGTGCCGACCAGTTCCCCGACGAGCCGGTCGAGGCGGTCAAGGTGATCGTGGTCAACTACGACCTGCTGGTACGGGCCGACATCGTTCCCGACGGTGCCCGCACCATCAGCCCGTCGCTGCCGCGCTACCTGGTCGCGGCCGCCGCGGTCACAGCGGTCGGCGTCGGCGCGGCGAGCATCTGGCTGGCCGCCCGGCGGGCCGGGCGGCTCGCGGACCGGCGGCGGGCCCGCCGGCAGCAGTTGGCGGACAGCCGCAGCCGGTTGTCGGCCGCCGCTGCCGTGCTCGGCCAGCAGATCATCGACCTGGACCGCCGGTACGCGCGGGCGGAACGAGGCGCGGCCAGCGGCAAAGCGGCCAGCGGCAAACAAGACGCGGCCGGCGGCACCGGCGAGCGAGGTGACTTCGTCCGGCGGTACCGTCAGCTCACCATGGACTACACCGACCTGCTTGCCAACATCGTCGCCGCAGACCGGGCCGACCGGGCCGACGTCGACCGGCTCACCGAGCGGCTGGAGCGGTTGATCGGACGCGGCCGCGAGCTGGCTGGCTCGCCCGCCGTACCGGGGAGCTGAGCGCGTGCGCGGCGCGCGGCCGGCGGCCGGCGGCGGCCGGTGGGTGGAGATCTCCCCGGAGCGTCTGCGGGGCTGGCTGGACGGCTTCTACGGCCGGCACGACGGCGCCACCGAGGACGGGCTGGCCCTGACCGGGGCCAGCAACGGCGACACGGCGACGCTGCATCCGCCGCCCGGCGTCGACGGGGTCAGCGACGTCGACGGTCTGCTCACCGCGCTGATCCGGCCGCCACGCATCGGTCTGCTGCTGGCACGTAAGGGCGCGGTGGCGGTCGGTGTCGTCGATGGCACTGCCATCATCGCGTCCAAGGTGGAGCGGCACTACGTGCAGGGGCGCACCGCCGCCGGCGGGCAGTCACAGCAGCGGTACGCCCGGCGGCGCGACAACCAGGCGACGGCGGCGGCCGGCCGGGCCGCCGACATCGTGGCCCGGGTGCTGCTGCCGCACACCCCCGGGGCTGCTGAGTCCACCGGAGCCGAGGAGCCGATCCGGGCGCTGGTCTGCGGTGGGGACCGCCTGATGGTCGACGCGGTGCTCGCCGACCGACGGCTGGCACCGCTGCTGCCGATGCGCCACCCACACCTGCTGGACTGCCCGGAGCCCCGGCTCGCCGTCCTGCAGGACGCGGCGGTCGCCGCCCGCCGCGTCCGCATCCACCTGGTGCCCTGACTCAGGTGTGTCCTTCCGCCGCCCGGCGATCAGGCCGCCTGGTCGGCCGCCAGTTCCGCAGTCAGCCGACGGGCGATCGCCCGCTTGCGGCGGTTGACGACGCCAGCGAAATTGACCAGGAAACCCAGGTAGACGACAGTCCCCGAGGCCCACATGTCCACCCGGGTACCGCCGCCTGGCAGAGGCTCGATGTCGATCGACATCGTGATACCGCCACGGACTCCACGCCGGCGCATGTTGATCGTCCCCGGCCCACCGGTGAGGCTTATTCACAGGCGATCCTGTAGAACTGCAGACCGATGACACAGGAGATAGTTTCTCTGAAGGTTCCGAGGGGTCTGCGGTAGTCGGTGTGCAGGATCCGCCAGGTCTTCAGATTCGCGATGACCTGCTCGACGACCCAGCGGATCTTGTTGACCTGCCGGTTGTATTCCTTCTGCCACTCCGTGAGTTCGCCGCCCTTGGGCTTTTTGTACGGGGTGATCATGCCGTTTCCGACGTAACCCTTGTCACCGATCCAGTCTCCAGGGTTGAGGGTGACGAGGACCTCGGCGTCGTTGATCGCGTACGAGTCGTGGCGGTTGCCGGCGACTGGGTCGGAGATCCAGGCGAGTGCACCGTCGAGAGTGCATGCGACCTGAACGCTCATGCCCGTGGTCTTGTGTTTGCCGGAGAACAGACAGCGGTCCGTGCGCCATGACCAGCAAGGGAGCAGCGTGCCGTCGACGAGGTACTGGACGCTGGGGCTGAGCTCGTCGGCGGTCGGCACGAATCCTGTGAGCACGCGCTTAAGTACGGGAGTGACGCCGGTGATCGCTCGGGAGATTGTCGCCTGCGAGACGCTGTGCGCCTCGGCGATTTCCGCTTGGACGCGGTTTCGGCGCAGGTACGTCAACGCGACGACGACCGCGCGGTAGAGGACCGCGCGGTAGAGACCGAGGATCGGCGGCCAGGGTTCCACTTCCAGGTCCTGGCATTCGGTGCGGATGAGCGCGCAGAGGTCGCGGATCTGGTCGGTAGTAAAGCCGGTGGTATGATACATGTTCGGCGGTCCGTTTTTCTACTTGGGTGTTGTGTGGTAACTCCATCCTATAGGGGTGCGGCTCTTCTGGAGTGAGGCGGTGATTGCCTATGGTCGCGGAGTGGTTGCGGGGAGTGGTCGCGGGGGTGTTTGGGTCGGTTGGAAGGTTGAAGGGCTCCTTCTCGTAGGTTGATGGGTGGTCTAGATCCACAACCGAAGAAGGAGCCCGGGTGTCAGGGTACGTGGTGGCGGGGGCGTTCGACCGGTCGCGGGAGTGTTTCGAGGAGTTGGTGGAGGGGTTGGCCGGCTCGGACAGTGACGGGTTGACGCACGCCGAGTTGGAGGACCGCCTCGCGGTGCGGGGTCGTGAGCTGCTGCGGTTGTTGTTGCAGGACCATGTGGATCTGCGGGCGGCGCGGGAGGTGCGCCGGGAACGGGTGGTCGGTGCCGATGAGGTGGTCCGTTCCCGGGTGGAGGTGGGGCATGGTCGGGGGCTGGGCACGGTGTTCGGTGCGGTGACGGTGACCAGGATGGCGTACCGGGCGTCGGGAGTGGCCAACCTGTATCCGGCGGACGCGGTGTTGAACCTGCCGGTGGAGAGGCATTCGCACGGGCTGCGCCGGTTGGCGGCGGTGGAGTCGGTACGGGGATCGTTCGACGACGCGGTCGCCGCGATCGACCGGTCGTGCGGGGTGGGTGTGGGGAAACGGCAGGTGCAGGAGTTGGCGGTGGCCGCCGCTGTGGACGTGGCCGCGTTCTACGACACCCGATCGCACCGGCCGGTCGGCGATGGCTGGCTGCTGGTGCTGTCGTTCGACGGTAAGGGTGTCGTGATGATCCCGTCCGCGTTACGGGACGCCACCGCGAAGGCCGCCGCCCGGACAGGCCGTAGGTTGACCACCCGGCTGTCGCCGGGAGAGAAACGTGGCCGTAAACGGATGGCGGAGTTGGCGGTGGTCTACGACGCGGCGCCGGTGCCGCGTACCCCGTCCGAGATCATCACCGGTGACGACGGCCGGCGTCGGCGGGGTCCGGTCGCCCAGGCCAGGTGGTTGACGGCGTCCGTGGTCGACGACATCGCCCCGGTCGTCGCCGCCGGGTTCGACGAGGCGTGTCGCCGTGACCCGCGGCAGGCGCGGACCTGGGTCGTGCTCGTTGACGGTAACCGTGCCCAGATCGACGCGGTCCGGGCCGAGGCGGACCGCCGCCAGGTGAAGGTCCACATCGTGCTGGACTTCGTCCACGTGCTCGAGTACGTGTGGAAAGCGGCGTGGGCGTTCTTCTACACCGGTGACCCCGCCGCCGAGGCGTGGGTCGGCGAGCAGGCGGTCAAGATCCTGTCCGGCAAGGCCGGGCAGGTCGCGGCCGGGATCCGTCGGCGGGCCACCCGGTACGGATACTCGGCCAGGGAACGCGCCGGCGCCGACGAGTGCGCCGACTACCTGACCCGCCACCAGCCCTACCTGGACTACCACACCGCGTTGGCTGCGGGGTGGCCGATCGCCACCGGCGTGATCGAGGGCGCCTGCCGGCATCTGGTCAAGGACCGCATGGACATCACCGGCGCCCGCTGGGGACTGGACACCGCCGAAGCCATCCTCAAGCTACGCGCCGTATCCGCCAACGGCGACTTCAACGCCTACTGGGCCTTCCACCTGCAACAAGAACACCAACGCATACACCAGAACAGATACCAGCAACAACGGGAGGGCTACACCCTCGCCGGATGACCAGCCATCACTCCAAAAGAGCCGCACCCATCCTATAGAGAGGCGGACCGTCACTTTCCGTTGGGGTCCACTGTGGCTTACTGAAGCTTTGCTGAATAAGCCTCGGTGGTGGCCCACAGGACGGCGCGCGGGCCGGCGAACGCGTCACGGACGATCTGCGCCACCTGAGCCGAATTGTACGGCGAATCGACGGTCGTCGTAGCGACAGCCTGCCGGGTCTCGTAGAAATGCCAGCCGATGATGACGATCGGCGTGACAAAGACAGCGAAACAGAGGAAGCTTTCCATGATCTTCTCCCATCTTCATAATGTCGAAATGACTGATTCACAGCTGCGGCGGCCAGCCGTGCTCCTCGCGTAGCTGCCTGAGGCGCGTCATCTCAAGGGCGGTCAGCGCCACGCTCGGCGGCAGGCCCCGGGAGAGTTTGAACCGAATCCCGGCGTCGATCAGCGGCAAGGCTGCGGGCATTCGAAACGCTTCACTGCTGTACATCTCCCACGCCAACCTCGCCGCCCCGTACGTCGCGAACCCGCCCCGGTCCCGTTGCACAAGGGCCAGCAACCCGCCGAGAAAACCGTCAGGATCGCTAGTCGCGTGACCGTACAGCGCTCCTAGCCGGTTTACGGTCTCGTCGACGTCGACCCCACTGCCCTGCGGGTCGAGCGAGAAGCGCCCGAAACGGTCGAGCCACCGCAGCATGTCGGCGGGAAACGGGGAGCGCGGAGCGCGGCTAAACAGTCCCACGCCGGCCACTGACGGACAGGACGGCGATCGCGGTCCTGGTGTCCGTCAGGTCCCTGGGAGCAGTCACGCCGCTCAGGTGGACGATCGGTTGGAGGTCAGCGCACGTGAGTCGACGCCCGCCACGCACCTCCTACGGTTACCTGGCACCCGTCGGGGCACAGGTGAAGGGCTGGGAGTGCAACAACGAAGGCTGCGGCACCGGAGACGAGCCGGCGCCGAAATCCTGGCCGTACCCGTGTCGGGTCTGCGGGAGGCCGACCGACCCCACGTTTCGGGAGCCCTGGGGCCACGAGGCTCGGCGGTACAAGATCGTGCGGAACCTGGCCAGCCCGGATCCGTTTTGGCGGCAGTTCGCTCAGCTCGAGCAGCATGTCTGGGCGTACAAGGACGCTTTGCTCCGCGACGACCGCGCCGCGGCTGCCGCCGCCTGGCTGACGTACCGCGCCGAGCGGCAGCACCAGGCGCGCAGGGGCGACTACAGTTCGACGGTCTCGACGTCGGCGCATGAGATGGTCCTGCTCGCCGCCAGGTTCGGCGACTTCGAGCACGCGATACCCCAGCTGATGGCGGACTACCCATTCATCGACACGCGCGACGCCGAGACCGACAACGGCCGCCGAACGGTCGCCCGTGGATTCGTGTCGATGTGCATCCAGGTGCTCAGTCAGGAATCGTCCGTCGGGCATCCGCAGGCGGACGAGCTGCATACCGCGATGCGCGATGTCGCCGATCGGCTCGGCGACCTCCTCGTTGTCGACCATCACCGTGGGCTCAAGCGAGTCAGCGAGGTCCGCGCTCAGCACCGGGCTCGGACCGCCATCTCCCGGCAACGGCGATCCGTCGCCACCGCCGCCGAGGGCCTGCCGCCCGTCTCGTGGCCGCCGCCCCCCGCACGAATGCTGCGGTGGCGAGCCATCCCGAGCGCACGACGCCTGGTCGACCTGCTCGTGTCGGACACCCGGCTCGCGTTGACGCTCGTCGACCGGCTCCTCGACAACGCTGACCTGCATGACGACGTCGGTCCGCTCGACGAGCTGATTCGCCACCTTGCCGCAACAGGGACCTCCCCTGCCCTCACCCGGTTGCTGCACGCCAGACGCCAGGTGGTAGTCGGTGACCTGCCAGCGGCGATCAAGCATCTGGAGCTCGGAGCAAACGAGTCCGGCCCGCTCGCTCGACGGCTGCGGCCGCAGATCCTCGCCACCCACGGGCTGCTCCTGGCACGCCACGCGCCACAGCGCGTCGAGGACGCGGTACGCAGTTGTCAGCGCGGCAGACAGGCCGGGCTGCGCTGGCGACGTAGCACCGCCGCCGACGCGGCCCTGGCGAGACTGTTGCTGTGGCGACGCGGGCCAGGATCCGACGACGTACACCACGCGGTCCGGCTGATCCGACGTCGATGCCGCCTCTGGCGCAGGCCCGGAGTTGACGACCAGATCCTGCTCCAGGAGGTGCTCGCGGCACACGACGCCGTGACCGGCCGCGCCGACGACGTACGTCGTCATCTGGCCTGGCGCGGCACGCTGAACCGGTCGGGCCGCACCGCCGAGCAGGCGAGGATAGCGGCGGCCTGGGCCGAGTGGGCGGTCGGCACGGGCAGCGCGGAGCTCGCGGCTGACGCGTACGAACGGCTCGTCGTCCTGGCCGCGCGAGACGCCGTCGAACGCTCCGGCACCTGGGCGAGACGTCGGGTGCTCACTGCCGCGCAGGAGTACGCCGAGGACGCCGGCTACTGGCTCGCGCGTACCGGCAGGTATCGGAAAGCCGTACTCGCCCTGGAAACCGGCCGGGCCGTCGATCTCACCGACGCTCTCGGCCGCCACGACACCACCCGGCCCGATCTGAGCTACAACGACATCCTCACCCAAACCGGTGACGGCGCGATCGTGTTCGTCAGCGCGGCGGCGGCCGGCGGCTACGCCCTGGTCGTCGCCGCAGACCACGATCCGCAGTACGTCGACCTGCCTCGCCTCGACCGGGCCCGAGTCACCCACCTCGTCGATCGGACGTTGTCCACCGCCGGCAGCCGTTCGTCCGCCGACAATCAATCGACGGGCTTCGCGCCGCTGGCGACCGTCGGCACCGCGAGGGGCGGAGTAGGCGTGCTCGGGCCGGGCAGATTACGCGAGTTCCCGCCGGACGGGGAAACCAGGGCCGATCCGCTGACCGACGCTCTTCGGGCGCTGTGGGACGACGGAGTCAAATATCTCGTTTTCGCCGCCGGCGGTCAGGTGGTGACCTTGATCCCGGTCGGGTTGCTGAGTTTGCTGCCACTGCATGCGGCCGGCGCACCCAGGTGGGACCGGCCGACCGAGTGGCACCACGTCGGGAACTACTCGGCCATCCGGTACGCGCCGAACACTCGTAGTCTGCGCTGGTGTCGGGAGGCGGCCCGGGAGCTTGGTCGCAGGCAAGCCCTGCTCGCGGTCGACGTGCCGGCCGGGCACGGGGTCCGCTCCGCAGCCAAGCTGCGCTACGTGTCGCGGGAGACGACCGAGGTCACGCGACGTTGGACCGGCAATCCGACCCGGCTGGTGCACGAGTGCACCTGGGAGGAGTTCCGCGCGACGGCGGAGCGGCAGACGGTCTGGCACCTCGCCATGCACGGCTTCGCGGACCCGCGACGCATCCTGGACAGCCGTCTGTACTTCACCGACCGGCAGATCACTCTAGCGGAGATGCGCCAAGCATTGCCGGTCGGACGACGGCGGCTGGCCGTGCTGTCTGCCTGCCACACCAACCTCACCGGCGCGGACCTGCCGAATGAGATCGTCGGCCTTCCGGCGGCTCTCATCGAGCTCGGATTCGCCGGCGTCATCGCCTCCGCGTGGGCGGTCGACGACCTGGCCACGACCTATCTGATGACCGCCTTCTACGAGCGGTGGTGCCGACACGGCGACGAGCCGGCGATCGCCCTTCACCGCGCTCAGGGCTGGCTTCGTACCGCATCCACGGAGGACCTCGTGACACTGCTGCCAGGAGTCACCCCGGCGGGACGGCACGGGGAACACCCCTACGCGGATCCAAGGTACTGGGCGGCCTTCGCCTACACCGGCGCCTGAAACGACCCAGGAGACTTACTAGAGTCGGTGGAATCCGTCATGGCCCGCAACAAATCGCAACCAGGATGAAGCGACGAGCCTACGACGGAGGGTCTGCTGACTGATGGCTGTCACGAACCGACCGACGACCGCGCCGACGACCGCCGGCCCGGACCAAACCGGCCGGACCGACTGGCGCGGGTTCATCCGGCTGGCCCGGCTGCGTTTCCTGCTCTACAACCTGCTCCCGGTCGGCCTGGCAGTGGCGGTCTCGGTGCACCAGGGCTATCCGCTGCACCTCGGCTGGTACGTCCTGGCGCAACTGTTCGCCTGGACGGTCCACCTGATGACGCACTACTGCAACGAGTACTTCGACCTGCCGGCGGACCGGGCCAACGTCTACTTCACCCCGTGGACCGGCGGCAGCCGGGCCCTCGTCGACGGCCTGGTGCCGCCGGTGGTGGCGCTGGGCACCGCGTTCGTCCTGGCCGCCGTGGCACAGTTGATGATCGTCGCGATGCCGGACTGGCCGACCCGGTTGGCCGCCACCGCCGCCGTCGTGCTGGCCTGGTTCTACACCGCGCCGCCCGGCCGGTTCAACTACCGCGGCCTGGGTGAGGTGACCGTCGCGGCGATCCTCAACGGGCTGTGGCCGATGGTCGCGGTGCTGCTGCAGACCGGCACCGTGCCGGTCCTGCTGCTGGCGATCCTCGCCCCGACCGCGCTGCTGCAGACCGTACGAATGATGGTGATGAACCTCGGCGACCGCCGCTCCGACGAGCAGGTCGGCAAGCGCACTGTCCCGGTCATCATCGGCTACGACCGGGCGGTACGGGTCATCGTCACCGCCCAGCCGGTCGCGTACGCCGCGCTGACCGGATTCGCACTCGCCGGCTGGGTGCCCTGGCTGGTCTGGGCGCCGATGATGGCGACCGCGGCGATCTCCGTCTGGCTGGTACTGCGGCTACGCCGGGGCGACATGCGCGACCTCGACCAGCGGCGGATGACCCCGGTGGTCTTCTGGGCCTCCAACCACGTCTCGCTGATCGTCGGCGCGGCGATGCTCGGTGTACTGCTCGACGCGGCCCGCACCGGCGCCGACGGCGGGGCGCTCACCCTGCTCGGCGCGGTGCTCGCCGGATACCTGGGCCTGTTCGCCCACCGGCTGTGGCTGGCCGGGCGGACCCGCCCGACCAGCGCACCGGTCGACGGACGCTGATCAGATCGGCTGCGGCACCAGCTGGTCCGGCACCGCCGTCGGTGCCGGACCGGCGCCGTCAGCCGCCGTCGCGCTGCCGTCGGCCGCCACCGGCTCGGTGGGCGACTTGGCGGCCAGCAGTTCGTTGAGCACCTGAATGGCGCCGGTGATCCGCAACAGGGTCTGCTGGATGTCGGCCCGCCGGGCCTCCACCTCGGCGAGCATCTGCTGGCCGGCCCGCAACTCGGCCTCCAGCTCAGCGACCCGCTGCGCCAATTGCTCCCGCATATCTTGATCCGTCCCGTCGAGGGTTGTCTGTCACTGATCGTCGATTTCGAACTGCCAGAAGGTCTTCGTGTGCGAGGCCACCGGCTGCCCCGGGATCCAGGTCAGGGCGTACCGGTACTGGGTGTCGCCACGCTTCTGGCCACTGTCCCAGATGTAGCTGTCGTAGTAGGTGTTCCGCAGCTTGCAGACCAGCTCGTTGTCGGCCAGCTTCTTCAGGATCTTCAGCTCACGCTCACCGATGGTGACGTCACCGATTCGCACCGTCTTCGCGTTCACCTGCCCGGCGTGGATACCGCGATACTCGTCGTTGCCGGTCTTGAAGTGGAACCCGGCCGGGTCCACTTCGAGCTGGTACGCGTACCGGCTGCCGTGGTGGAACCGGATGGCGAGCGTCGTGGCCGGCACAGTCGGCGGGGACGCATCAGCCTGCAGCAGTTCCAGGAAGACGAGCTTTCGTCCCGGCTCGACCTCCTGCGCGTCCCGTCGCAACAGCAGATGACGATGTTCGGCCCGCACCGCGAACTGGTACCCACCGGTGGCCTCGGTGCCGACCCCGACCTGACCGGCCGGGTTGATGGTGAGCCGGGCGGCCTGGTTGGTGACCAGCGTCAGCGGGCTCGTCGTGCCGGTGCCCACGATCATCCCCGCCGGCGCACCGAACATCCCGGTGTCGTGCGCCATCACCCGGCCGTCCACCTTCGCCGTGCGTACCGACAGCTTGGTGGTCGCCGTACCGACCACATCGACCACCCGCCCCCACCCGTCGGCACCGGACAGATCGGTGGTGCCGATGCCGACGTGGCCGTTCGCGCCGACGAAGAGCCGGGTCGTGCCGTCCGGCTCCGAGTCGTGGGTGCGCACGTGCAGGCCGCGTCCGGCAGCCGACCGTCCGTCGTACTCCACGGAGAAGCCCTGGTTGGCCGCGCCGGCCCAGAACCGGATCCCGCCGCGACGCTGATCGTCGTCGGCGAACCGGAACGTCAGATGCCGGTCCTGCGGGTCGAAGTCGCCCACGTCCAGACCGCCACCGACGGCAGCGGTGCCGATCCCGATACCGCCCGCCATCGACAGGCTGGACCGGTGGGCGGCGGTCGGGTCGACCGTGATGTCGCCGTTGTCGGTCACCGTGAGCCGGCCGAGCAGCACCGTCGGCCCGTCCAGTTCGGGCGGGGCCTCGGCGGGGGCGACCGCGGTCGCGCCGTTCGGGGCGACCGCCACGACCTTCGGCCGCTCCTCCCAGCGCCGGGCGCCCACCCCGCCGTCCCCGGTCTGCCCCACGTCCGTCGGGGACTCCTGGTAGGCCAGGTGCACCTCGACGTTCTGCTGGTTGGCGAATCCCGAACCCAGCGGCAGATCGGTGCCGGCGGCCAGGATGAGGTGCCGGCCCAGGGCGTCGACCGCCATCCCGGCGGACACGGTGACCGTGGACGGCTCGTCCGCCGCAGCCAGGGTCAGGCCCTCGCTGACGCCGGTGAACCGCAGCAGCCGGCTCTGCCGGCGCTCGCGGTCCAGGTGGAACTTCTGCTCGTCGATGAAGTCCTGGTCCTCCAGGAACTGCCCGTCGAAGAAGCGGACACGCTTCGATACGACGTCAGGTTGGGTGTAGTCCGCCATCGGACCTCCTCCGGTTTCAGGTCGAGTCGCGCGTGCCGAGCAACGTGTTGCGGTTGAGCACGAGCCGCTCCGGCTTGCCGCCTTCGCGTTCCTTCAGCTCCTCGGAGACCAGCCGCATCGTGGGCACCACGACCTTGAGCGCGTAGAACGTGTGGGCCGGCTTCTCCCGGTCGATGATCGCCCGGGCGGTCTCCTGCACCCTGCGCAGCTCGTCGCGGTCGGCGGCGCCCAGAGTCAACTGGACCTGGAAGTAGTGGGCGGGAGTGTCGTAATCGTCGAGGACCACCACGTCCTCCCGGGTCACCTGGTCGGCCAGTGGCCGCAGGTAGATCTCCAGCATCCGGCGCAGCCCGGCCAGGGTCCCCCGCTGCCGGTACAGCGGCACGACCTCCCGGATGAAGCCACGCTTAGTGGCCGTGTCCCAGTCCGCGCGTAGGCTCAGCGCCACCCACCCGGCCAGCCACGGCAGGAAGTCCTCACCGGTGTGCACCGGGTCGATGTAGTCGGCGGACCCTTCGATGGCCTGTTCCAGACCTTCGACGTCGTCGCGGCCGGTCAGGATCGCCTCGAAGGCCAGCAGGAAACGGCCGGCGAACGGGTCCTCCCGGAACATCGCCGGCAGGTGGTCGAGGTACCGACTCATGACGCGTCCTCCCCACTCGGCAGGTGGGTGCGGCCGTACGTGTCGTAGCCGACCAGGTCCAGCCGGGCCAACCGGGGCAGCTGGTGCACATCGAACTCGATGCTGGCCGCCGCACCGCCCCCGCCGCCGCCGCCGGCGGCACCATCCGCGTCGACCAGGGTGAGTTGGACGTTCTCGAGGTAGTCGAGCAGCGGTGACTGCTCGAGTACGGCGTACACCTCGGACGGGCGGATCCCCTGTCCGAAGGGCCAGCCGGTGCCGGCGGTGCCACCGGTGAGCGGGTCGTAGAACCGGTGCAGCCGGGCCTGTGCGTCGGCGAGGGCGTCGGCCGGCGGGGCGTCCTCGCGCAGCGCCAGGTCGGCGGAGATGCCGATGTCGACGTACTGCGGGCCGACGACGTGGTGGCGTACGGTCAGCAGCCGCCGCGGCTCGAGAAAGTCGTGCAGCTCGGTGGTCAGCGCCTCGGTGGGCACCGGATGGGTGTCGGTCGCCGCGCCCGGTTCGGGGACGACGACGACGCTGACGTGCGCCGGTGCGGTCGCGGCCGGATCGGGGCCGGTGAGGTCGCGGCCCGCGACGCACCGGACCCGCCGGACCGGGGCCGGCCCGGCGGGCTGGCGTTGCGCCGGCCAGAGGGTGCCGACCAGGTACTCGTAGTCGTCTGCGGTCGCGGCCCGGTAGCGTTCGTACAGGTCGGCCAGGCTCTGCCGGACGGCGGCGTCGAGCCCGCCGGTCGCCGGCGGAGTCCACTCAGGGCCGTTGAGCAGCTGCAGGAAGTTGCGGATGTGGCTCGGTGGGATCTGGTTGACCTGGTACAGCTGCATCTCGGTCAGCCAGGCCAGCATCTCGACCAGGATGATGCCGGGGTCGCTGGGGTTGTGGTCGGTCCACTCCGGCAGCAGGACCGGGATCAGCGACCGCGCCTCGCCGACGAGGTCGTCGTAGTCGCGGTCGTCGAGGTTCGGCAACGGAATCGGCACGGCGGTCCTCACGCTGGAAGGGTCACGGTGATCTGGTGCCGCCCGGAGTAGGCCAGCGCCCGCGCCAGCCACCGGGTCAGGTCCGCGGCCACCGGCTCGGCCGCGCCCTGCGCGAGCGAGCGGTCCAGGACCGCCGCCAGCCGCTCACCGAGCGCCTCGGACTCGGCCACCTGCGCCACCGCGAGCTCGCGGACATGGTCGACCCCGTCGACGGCGGTGACCGCCGCGTACAGGTCCGAGCGGTGCGGCTTGCGGCCGAACGCCCAGCCGGTGCCGTCCGGTCCGCCGGTCAGGGGATGCAGGAAGCGGTCCAGGGTCTGCTCGACCCGCGCCCGGACCAGCCCGGCGGACTCGGGCGTGGTGGCCACCACCGTGGCGGTGACGGTCACCTCGATCCACTCCGGTCCGGCGACCCAGAGGCCGACGGTCGGCGCGCACCGGGCCCGCAGGTGCTGATCCACCTGGCGCAGCAATCCCAGGCTGGGCGCTGGACGGGCGGCGACGGAGACCGGAACCACGATGACCCCGATCCCGCCGACGTCGGCCTGCCGATGTTCGCCGCCCGGCTGCTCGTCCGGATCGAGCCACAGGTTGAACGGGTCGAACCCGCTGGGCGGCACCGCCTGGGCCCGGGCCACCTCCGCAGAGGACTCGAACGCGAGGTCCACGAAGTCGTCGACCGTGACCGCCCGGTCACGGTGGCGCAGCGCCTTCGGTCCCCGGGCCCGCACCCGGTCCAGCGGCTCCCAGCCGGCACCGCCGGAAGCCGGCTCGTGGTTGGTCACCGAGTCCAGGTAGGGCACGGCAGATTTCAGGGTGACGACGGTGCCCGCCGGACGGTTCCCCTGCTCACCGCCGCCGGTGCGGTAGGTGATCCGGACGTTGTTCTGCCCCAGCGGCACCACCCGCCCAGCCTGGCCGTCACCGAACCCGATCTCGCCGGTGGCGGCGTCGATGGTGTAGTGGCGGTCACCCGGCCCGGAGCGGTGGAAATCCGTCACCTCGTGCCAGCGGACCCAGATCTGCTCGGCGTCGTCGCTGACCGTGACCGCGCCCGAGCCGTCGGCCTCGACGAGCGCGGCCTCCTCCACCGGCGACGGCCGCTGCGGCTCGCGCACGACGAGCTGCTGGCCGGCCAGCACCGGCGTCTGCGCGATGGTCAGTCGTTGGCCGGCCTCGGCGACGCCCGATCCGAGGATCTCCTCGGTGATGGTCGTCGTCTGCGTCGCCCAGGTCGTGTTGGGTGCGACCCGGCGCAGCCGGGGCGGGATCGCGAAGCTGCCACGCCGGTGCCGTAGGCGCAGCCAGCACCGGTGCTGACCGAAACGTTCCCGGGCGGTCAGGTCCGGCGGGCCGACGAAGCGGACCACGCCACGGTCGCCCAGCGTCCCGGTCTCGTCGATCGCGGCCAATGGCCGCCAGCCGTCGACGCCGCTGTACTCCCACACCAGGTCGGCCCGGTCGGTCAGGTCGGCCCCGGCGAGCCGGTCGGCGGCCACCTCTTCCGGCGCCGGTGGCTCGACCTGGAGGTAGAGCGTGACCGGGCGGTTGCCGAACGGCTGGTCGAAGCCGAGGTAGAGGGCAGGCTCGCGGCTCGGATTGGGGACGAACGGGGTGACGTCCCACGGCTCGTCGCCGTCGCGGTGGTGGGTGACGAGGCGGAAGTCGTTCTCGGTCGCGCAGGCCTGTGCCGGGACCGCGGCGGCGAGACCAGCGCGGGACCGCCACGACAACGTGGTGACGACCGGCGGCGCGAAGGTCGCGTCGACCAGTTCGTAGCCGCCGTCGTCGTTGCGCGTGTAGTGGGCCGCGGCCCCGTAGTCGCCACCGATCAGCCGGACCCGCACCCAGTACTCCTCGACCCCGTTGACCTCGGTGGGCGCGAAGCCGACCGGCGGGGTGAGCGTCACGGTGGCGCTGTCGGTGAACGCGTACTCCGGATCGTCGACGGTCACCGTACGCCAGGCCGTGCCGTCCCAGGCCTCCCAGACGAGCCGTGGGTGACCCTCGGTACGTACCGGCGGCACCGCGGGACCGGCCGGGTCGTCCGGGTCCGCCGGGTCGGCCGGCCCGTTGGTCAGCGTCACCTCGACGACGAGCTCCGCGCCCGGCCAGACCAGGTTCGCCGGACAGGCCAGGTAGCAGGTGTCGTTGAACCGGGGCTGCTCGCCGAAGGGACGGAAGTCCTTGGTCACGTCGATCGGGCTGGTGTTGCTGACGGCGTGCGGCAGCGCCACCGGGTCCGGCGCCGTCTGCATCCATACGTCGATGGCGGTGATGACGGGCAGCTCCCAGTCATAGCCGACGGTCACCGCCGCCAGCTGGGGCAGGGTGGCGTACGTCGCCCCGTCGTCGACGATCTCGGCCCGCAGCCAGTGGCCGGACCGTCCCTGGAACAGCTCGGCCGGCCACTCGGCCGGCATCCGGAAGCTGATGTCGCCGTCGCGGGTCAGCGCCTGCGTACCGTCGCGCAGCCCGGCGGGGTTGCTGAATCCGGACGCCACCTGCGCCGTGCTGGACTGGCCCAGCGGCTGCCATTCGTCGCCCACCTTGTACGACCACACCACCTGCACCCTGGTGTCCGGGACGGCCGTTGCCGGTCGGGCAAGGGTGACGGTCAGTCGGACGACGGCACCGGGAAAAGCCGTCGCCGTCGGGACGCTGAGGTAGCACCGCCGGACCTGGCTGCTCTCACCGAACGGGAAGACCCCCGCGACGTCACCCTGCGGGGTGCGCTGACCGGCCGCGACGGCGTCGAGGGCCAGCCCGGTAACCGGGTGCGGCAGCGGCATGTCGAGCTGCGCGCGTAACCATCCGGCGGTGGTGCCGTTCACGTCGTACGCGGGCAGGGGCGGCAGGCCGGCGAGGGTCACCACCAACGCGGTGTCCGCCATCACCGTGTCGGCGTCGACCGGCTGCCACCGGGCGCCGTCCCAGTACGCCCAGGAGATCGGCCAACCGCCGAGCACCGCGACGTCCGTGGTGGTCAACCGTACGGTGACGGTCTTGGTCCCCTCGGTGGCGAGGACCGGGTCGCAGGCCAGGTAGAACCGGTGCGGCACCGGCTGGTCACCGGTGAAGGCAGCGAACGACTCGTCGCGCTGGCCGGTACCCGCGGCGCTGCGGTCGGCGTAACTGTCGTGCGGCGCGTCGTCCACAAGCACGGCCTGCAGCTGGGCCGGGGTGACCACCAGGTCGGTCGCGGTCTCGAAGACGACCTCGTCGTCCTCGCCGTCGCGCGGGGTGGCCGCGACCTGGGTGCCGGCCGGGACCACCGCTTCGGTGCGGCTGCCCGGGGCCAGGGCGAAGGTAAGCGGTACGCGGGCCGGTCGCGGCGGCACCGGTCGGGTCCCGATCAGGTTGAGGAACGCGAGGTAGTCGCGTTCGGGCACCTGGTTCAGCCGCTGCACCACCAGTTCGGCGTAGCGGGCGAAGATGCCGATCAGCGCCTGGCCGGCGTCCGGTCGCCCGTCGGCGGGCGGCTGCCAGTCGCTGTACCGGGTCGCCAGCGCGGCGGTCTGCACGGCCAGCGCTGCCCGGTCGCGGGGATCGATGGGTGGGGGCTGTCCGGTCATGCGATGTAGAAGGGGTAGACGAGGTTGAACCGGCTGTTGGTCGAGCGCACCTGGTAGTTGATCTCGATGAGCAGTCGGCGCCGGTCGGTGGGGTCGGGTGCGGCGTAGACGTCCAGCACGTCGATCCGGGGTTCCCAGCGGGCCAGTGCTTCCCGTATCGACCGGCTGACTCGACCGGCGGTGCCGATGTCGTTGACGTCGAAGACGATGTCGTGGATGCCGCAGCCGAAGTCCGGCCGCATCACCCGCTCACCGGGCGCGGTGCCGAGGATGAGTCCGATCGACTGCCGGATCAGCGCCGCGCCGTCGTCGCTGAGCCGGATGCCCTGCGCCGGCTGGTGGCCGACCGGGAACGCCCAACCGGTGCCGAGAAATCCCTGTTTCACCGTGCCGGTCACCCGATCGTCACCGTGCCCGTGGCCAGCACCGTGCCGCTCGGCAGGTCCTGGGGATCGTTGCAGGTCGACGCGAGGTCGCCGGACCTGATCGCCGGCTTTCCGTTGATCTTCACGGTCGCGCTGCCGCCTTCGAGGGTGGCCGTGTTCGACGGCTGCTTCTGGAACGACGTGCCGGGCGCGGTGGGAACGTGCGCCGGGGTGTTCTCGGCGGTGGAGCCGGCCACCGCCGCCGGCTTACCCATGATCTTGACATCGGCGCTCAGCCCGCCGTTGATGATCCCGGTGAAGGGATGCGGCAACGGTGTCGGTGTCGGCGCGGGTGCCCCGGGCACCATGACGATGTGGATGTCGGTCGCGGTGACCCGGTCACCCTGCTTGGCCGCGAACTGCCCCATGAGAACTCACCCCCCATTCAGTTGATGTTGACTTGACTGCCCTTGATGTCCAGCTGCCCGCTGGACTTCACCGCGAGCGCGGACTTCGCCTCGACCTTGACGTCGGCAGTGGAGGTGATCTCGACGCCGGCGCCGGCCAGCCGCAGCCGTCCACCGGCGGAGATCACCACGTCTGCGTCCGCGGTGACGGTGATCTGGTTGTCCTTCGTACTGATCACGATGCTGTTCTTGCCGCTGCCGTCGACGATCTCGATCCGCTCGTCCTGCTTGGTGTCGACCAGGCGGATCACGTGCTTGCTGCGGGAGACCATCACCCGTACGTCGTTGTTTCCGTCGCCGTTGGTGACCGGTGGGGCATCCTTGCCGTTCCACAGCGCACCGACGACGTAGGGGACCTCCGGATTGCCGTGTTCGAAGGCGACCAGGACCTCGTCGCCGACCTCCGGTAGGAAATAGCAGCCACGGCCGGGGCCGGCCATCGGCGAGGCCACCCGCGCCCAGTCGGTCTCGACATCGTCGGCCAGCCAGGGCAGCGCCACCTTGACCCGGGCCAGACCGTCCGGGTCGTTGTTGTTGGTGACGATGCCGATCACCACCCCGTGGTACCGCCCGTCCGGGTGGGCCGGCTCGCCACCCGCCAACTGGTGGTAGACGTCCGTCACGCCGCGTTCCTCCGTACTTCGAAGCTGGACCGGTAACCGGCCGCTGCGGTCACCGAGTGTTCGACGGAGACGACGTAGTACTCACCGCTGAAGGTCTCACCCGCTCCCTCGATCCGCACCACCTCGCCGGCGTGCAGGCGAGGCTGCCCGCCGCACTCGGCCTCGCCGGTGATGTAGCTCAACGCCAGGTCGTCGAACTGTCCCCGGGCAAGCTGGTCGGCACGGTCCTGGTTCGGCACCGGCAGGTCCACCCTGGTCGATCTGGTTCGGCCGAAGACCCGGCCGACCTCGCGGGGTCCGGTGACGGCACCCATCGCCGTGGACTCGGATCCGGAGCCGAACGTGGCGACGACGGCCTTCTTGGCGGCCACGTCCCAGCCCCGTACGGAGTGTTCGGCAGCCTGGCCCATGGTCCGCAGCCGGGGGGTGAACTGGGAGATGTCGTCGCCGACGCGCAGCTTCGCCGCCGGCACCCGGCCGTGCTGCGGCGGCCGGAAGGACAGCACCTTGTCCCGTACGTGAATCTCGTACCCGAGCAGGCCCGCCCGCCGCTGCAGGAACTCCAGATCGGTCTGGTTGTTCTGCAGTACGTAGTCGAGGTCGGTGCGGGTGTCGGGTACGTCGGCGCGCAGACCCGCTTCCTTGGCCAACTGCCGGGCGATGGTGCTGTCCCTGGTGCGGGTGAAGGTCCTGGTCCGCTGCCGGCGGGCCAGCCGGTGTCGCAGGTCGTAGCCGCGGACGGTCAGCGTCGGCGGACGACCTTCCACGAACGACGGCTCCAGGCTGGTGATCTCCCCGGTGATCGCCAGGTGCAGGTTCTTCACGTACCCGAGGGAGATCCGCACCTCGGTGCCGACCGCGAACAGCGTGGAGTCCGACCAGGTGACCCTGAGCCGCTTCGCGTCCCAGTTCTTCAACGTCACGGTGAACATGCTCAGCGCGTTCAGATCCTCCAGCACGGTCACCGACTCGACGTCGGAGTGGGCGTCCGGCGGCAGGCGCCGGCCACCACACCGGATCTCGAAGTCCGGCCCCGAGTCAGCGGTTTCCATCGCCTGATCCTCCGCTCAACTCAGCCGCGGGACGGTCAGCACCGTGCCGGGACGCAGGTCACGGGGGTTGACGATGCCGTTGGCCGAGGCGATGTGCCGCCACAGGCGCGGATCCCGGTACTCGGCGGCGGCGATGCTGTGCAGCGTGTCGTTGCGCCGCACCACCCACGTCTTGTGCACGTCGGACGAGTGCAGCTCGCGCTCCTTGAGCTGCGCGTCGGTGAGCGACTCCACGAAGCTGCACGAAACGGTCGCCCGGACCGGCGTGCCGTCGGGCAGGAACATGGTGAACCGTTCGCTGATCTGGGTGAGCACGCCGGTGAAGATGTCGGCGAAGGCCCCCCAGGACAGGGTGCACAGCGGTGGCCGGTGCAGTTCCTTGTCGAACTCGGCCAGTCGGGACACCCGGCTGGTCAGCGCGGTGACGTCGGTCGCGTCGCCGGTCTGGAACGGATTGGGGGGTGTCACGAGTGAGGTGGCCCGGGCCCACATGGACGCCTCTGCCCTCGACTCGTAGGTGTCGAAGAACAGCTCGAGCGACAACGTCGCTGGCTGCATGGCCGCGAACTCCTGCTGCAACCCGCTCCACGTCCAGGCGCTGCCCTTGCCGGCGCTTTCGTGCGCGTGCCAGTTGACCGACCGCGACCGGGTGATCTCGTGCGGGTTGAACAGCGCCTCGATCGGGCCGTTGCGATCAAAGTCCGTGCCGTCGTGGGCAATGGTCAGTTTCTGCAACCCACCGCCGCCGGGGCCGAACCCGAGCGCGGCGCTGGCCAGGCCCGCCTTGTTGAGACTCACCGCCGCACCCCCCGACGCTCGGCCTCGACCGCCAGCTGGCGCATGATCCGGCCGTGCACCTGCTCGGTGACCTGCCCGACGTCGACCTGCGGGGCCGGCTGAGCAGGCGGCTGCGGCACACCACGGTCGGCACGGGCCGGTGCGGTCCCGAACCCACCGGGCAGGGGTCCGGCACCGTCACGCGAGCCGAATCCACGGCCGCCGAGGAAGGTCGCACCATGCCCGGTCGCACCATGGCCGGTCGCACCATGCCCGGGGCCGCCGGAGGCCGCCCGCATCGGGCCCGCACCGGCCGGGTGCTGCGGTACGCCGGCCGCCGACGGTGCGGCCAGCGGAAGCTGCGGCGCCGGTCGGGCCGCCCGAGGCCGCGCCGTGACCACCTGGGACGGGGTCGCGGCGGGCGAGCGCTGCCCGACGGTGGACGGCACACCCGCAGCGGGCCAGCCGGCCTGATCTGCCGTGGGTGGCGTGCGGAAGACCAGGTGGGGCCCGCTGGCCATCCGGCCCGGGTCGCCGATCAGCCCGGCCCAGTCGGCGGGGCCGGCTGCCGTCGGAGCCGCAGCCGTGGGAGTCAACGGCCCGGCGGCGACCGGGGCACCCGTCGGCACCGCCGGCCTGGTGGCCGACGTCCCAGCGGACGTCGGCGCTTCGGCCGGGCGGGCCGGCGATGGCGCGGAACCCGGTTCGGCGGGCGCAGCCACCTTGCGTTGGATGGTCAGCGGCCGGCCGGCGGCCGGCCGGGGCGTCACCGGCTGCGTGGAACGGCCGGCGACCCCGGGACCGGTGGCGGCCCACACCGGGCTCAACTCGGCAACGGGACGGGCCGGGCGCGCCGGCACCACCGGGCCGGACGCGGCGGTCGGCGATCCGCCGGCCGGGTCGGCGGCCGGGCGGCGGGCGGACGCGACCGGCCCGGGGTGCGCCGGGGCTGGTGGCCCGGCGCTCGCCGGGGCGGCGGCCGGGCTGGTCGGCAGAGCACCGGCCGGGGCAGCGTGTCCGGCGGGCGGCGGCGGTGCGGGTCGCGCGTACACGATGGGTGTCGTAGGCCCGGCGCGCTGCTGCGTGGCCAGGTCGACGTAACGCGAAGCGACCTCGGCCAGCGGCAGACCCGCCGGCATGGTGTGGTGGCGGGTGAGCGCGGACCGGGCCTGGCCCAGGTCGATCAGGCCGGGCCGCCGGGCCGGCCGGGACAGCCGGTGGACCAGCGCCGGGTCGAAGGTCGTGTCGTCGTCGTTCATCCCAGGCTCCCGGTCAGCCGACCATGCCGGCCACGCCGTGCGCCAGCGCGGCGGCCTGGCCGAGCAGCGGCTTGGTCAGGCCCTCGTGCACCAGCTCCAGCGACTCGAAGCCGACATCGTCGCCGCTCGCGCTGAACGTCGGGCCGGTCCAGCGCACCGGCAACGCGTTGCGGAAGTTCCACCACATCACCGGGATCTGCCGCCGGTCGAGCAGCACGATCGTGCCGCTGCGGCGCTGGATGACGCCCCGGGTGGTGTTGTCGTACCAGCCCCACAGACCGCTGAGCGGGCTCAGCCCCTGCCGCAGCACCAGGTGCGCGGGAGTGGCCGCGCCGGGCAGCTGATGAACGAAGCCGTTGACCCCGCCCTCCCGGTAGGACTCCATCTCGATCTGGCTTTCCAGGCCGCTGACCTCGTTGAACCCGGCCAGCAGCAGGCCCTCGATCTCCACCGCGAAGTTGAAGGTCTGGAACGGGTCCGGCAGCCGCAGGCCGGTCCAGTTGCCCACGGCGGCAGGTGCCCAGCTGAGCCCGAGCGGAATCCCGGTCGACGTCATCTCCGTGCCCCTCCCTGTTCATTGAGTCGCTCGTTGATCCGCGCGACCTCCGCGACCCAGCGCTGCCGCTCCCGGTGGTCCAGCTGCATGATCTCGTGATAAGGCCAGTGAAAGTGATAGGCCAGGTACGCTACTTCCTCGTGCAGCCGGTCCGGGGAGTAGCGCGTCATCCCCCCAGGCTGGGCGGCTCCACTTCGAACGATCCGCTGCAGTGTGGGCAGTCGACCTGCAGCCGGGCGTGCCCGTTGAGGTTGATCCGCTGGTAGAAGTCCTGCAGGTAGGCGAGATCGGCGGAGTAGAGGTTCTCGACCACGTTGGTGTTGATGTACTCCAGTCCGCCCAGCCGGGTGATCACCCGGGCCAGCAGGATGATCACCAGGTAGCCCGGGTTCGACCGTACCCGGGGATCCTTGATCGGCTCGATCTCGTCGAGCGCGGTGGCCATCCGCATGGTTCCCTCGCGGTGAACCGTGCCGTCCGGCGCGACCAGGCCGTGCGGCAGGGTGAACGGGAACTCGGTACGGCGGGCCTCGGCGACGCCGGTCAGCTCCACTGGTCGACCTCGATGCGTTCACAGGCGAGGATGAGTTGCTCCACGGCGATCTCGTCGCTGGTCGCGCTGAGGCTGGGTCCGCTCCACGACTTGGGCCAGCAGTCGAACAGGTTCCAGGTCACCTTCGGGTTGCCCTGCTGGTCGAGCAGGGTGATCGACACGTTGTGCCGTTCCACGGTGCCCTTCATCACCTTCTGCCGCCATTCCCACAGCTTGCTGTCGCTGGTGAGGCCACGGCTGAGCGTGATGTCACCGTAGCTGTTCAGCCCGGGAATCTTGCGCGGCGCCAGGTTCCGGTCCGTACCCTCCCGGTACTCGGCGGCGTTCTGGCTGGTCTCCAGCCCGGAAGCCTCCCGGAATCCGGCCCGGGTGATGCCGTCGAGCTCCACCGCGAAGTTGTACCCGAAGTATGGGTCGAGTCTGTCCACAACCGCACCTCACTGTTTGTCCGCACCGGTCACGCCACGCCGACCGTCACCCCGCTCGCGCCGTGGATGACGCGGACGGTGATGAACTCGGCCGGCGCGGTCGGTGCCACTCCGATGTGTGTCACTACCACCCCGGCCTCGATGGCCGCGGGTGGGTTCGTCTCGTGGTCGCACTTGACGTAGAACGCCTCGGCGGGCGTGCGGCCCTGCAGGGCACCGCGCTGGAACAGCCCGTCGAGGTACGCGGTGAGTTCCCGCATGATCCGCACCCACAGCCGGACGTCGTTGGGCTCGTGGACCAGGCCGGTCATGAACCGTTCGATCCACCGGCCGATCGTGCTCACCAGGCGGCGGGCGGTCACGTCCTGCCAGGCCGGGTCGGCACCGAGGGTACGCGCGCCCCAGACCCGTACGCCCCGGCCGGGCAACGCCCGCAGGCAGTTGACCCGCTGCCCGTACAGCGTGCCGACCTCGGCAGCGGTGAGCTGCACCTGCAGGTCGACAATGCCCTCGACCACTGTGTTCGCCGGTGCCTTGTGGACGCCGACCCGTTGGTCGGCGGTGGAGTACACGCCGGCCACGTGCCCGGACGGTGGCAGGTGACGCAGCCGTCCGTCGGCGCCGGACGCGCCCAACCAGGGGTAGTACAGCGCACCGAATGCACCGTCGGCCCCGGTCAGCGCCGCGCACTGCTCGGCGACCTTCGCCGGGTCGACGGCCGGGACGCCGTCGAGCAGCGCGAACCGGTCACCGTGCTGCCGGCAGTGCCGCAGCATCGCCTGCTGTGCCTGCACGACCGGGGCGAGATCCTTGTCGACCGGCCACGACGCAGCGGCCACGATGTCGGGGGCACAGACCAGGTCGACATCGTCCAGGTCGTCCAGCGTCGCCAGTCCCTCCTGCACCGCCTCGACGGGCGACAGCGCCCTGGGCACCCGGACGACGTGACACAGCGTCCCGCCGTTGTCGAAGAACCCCCGGACCGCGTCGGCCAGGAAGCCGTCCGGGGCGTCGCCGGAGGTCGCACCGCCGAAGACCGCCTCGAACTGCGGCCACAGGGTCAGCCGCTGCGGGGTGTACGGGCCGGCGGCGGCCCGGCCGAGGAAGGCGGGCACCCCGGTGAGCTGGGTCGGTGCCGGCGGCGGGAACACATCCTGCCGGTGCACACCGGGTGTCAGCTGCTGGGTCACGGTCTGGTCCGGCTGTCCACTACTGCACCCCGCCGGCCCACTGGCTGATCCGGAACACCACGAACTCGGCCGGACGTACCATCGCCACCCCGATCTCGACCACCAGCTGGCCGGCGTCGCGGACCGCGGCCGGGTTGACGGTCTCGTCGCAGCGTACGTAGAACGCCTGCTCCGGGGTGTTGCCCAGCAGCGCACCGGAGGCCCACACGGTGGTCAGGAAAGCACTGACGTTACGCCGGATCTTCGACCACAGCTCCGGCGCGTTCGGCTCGAAGACCACCCACTGGGTGCCTTCGTCGATCGACTCGCGCAGGAAGTTGAACAGCCGCCGGGAGGAGATGTAGCGCCACTCGGCCTGCTCCTTCCCGGCGAGGGTACGGGCACCCCAGATCGTGATGTTGCCGCCGAACTTGCGGATCACGTTGATGTCGTCCGGGTTGAGCCCAGCCTGCTGCTGCTTGCTGACCAGCGCCTCGACGCCCAGCGCACCCCGGATCACCTCGTTGGCCGGTGCCTTGTGCACGCCGCGCTCGGTGTCCACCCGGGCGTACACCCCGGCGATGTGCCCGCTCGGCGGCTGGTACACCTTGTTGCCGTCGGCGTCGGTGGCGCCCACGTCGATCCACGGGTAGTAGATCGCGCCGTAGCTGCTGTCCCGGACGTCGCCCTGGATCGCTTCCTTGGTCAACGTGGTGGTCTGCCGGCCGTCGAGGATCGCGAACCGGTCCTGCAGGTACTGGTTCTCGCAGTGGTCGAGCAGCGCGGTCTGCACCGCGTCGCTCACCGCGCCGGGGATCGCGACCAAGGCGATCTCGTCGATCGCGGCGAAGGTCGCCAACGCGTCGATCAGGTCGTCGTCCGACGATGCGATGTCGGCGGCAGCGACAGCCTCGGCAGCGGGGGCAGTGTCGGCGTCGTCGGCGTCATCGTCGGCGTCATCGTCGGCGTCATCGGCAGCGTCGTCGTCGGCGGGTGCGGAGGGGGCGGGTGCGGCGACCCGGGTGATCCAGCAGCGGCCGCCACCGTTGTTGAAGAAGCCGTAGACGGCGTGGGCGAGGGTGCGGTTGCCGGGCTGGATGTCGCCGAAAAGGTTCTTGAACGTCTCCCAGCCGTCGACGAGCTGAGCCTCGCCGGCAGGCGCCACCACGTGGAAGTCGGCCGGTACGGGGTTGCCGTCCGCCGTCACGCCGACGCGACCGGGCAGCAGCGGCATTGTGACGTCGTCTGCGACGACACCGACGAACCCGGCGGTGCTGGTCCCTACTCCGGCGATCGGCTTGATCGCCGAGGGGACCTCCTCGACGTAGACGCCCGGCGCTAGTGCAGCCCCGCAGAAGTTCTTGACGGGTTGTGCGGGCAGCGAATCTAGTCGTCTTCGTCGATGGGCTTGTCGGCGATGCCGGTGAGGTGAAGGCGTACAGCGCAGTCGAGGGCATCCTGCGGGCTGCCTTCGGGCTGTCCGTCGGGTAACAGGCTGTCGGTATAGGTGTCGGTCGCCGGGTCGTGGAGCGCGAAACCCCAGACGTCGTCGAACCCGAGGTACTCCAGGCGACACACGGGTACACCCTCGTCCTCGCTGGTCCAGGCGGTGACGTAGCCGTAGCCGCCGCGCCAGCGCACGGTGACTTCCTCCAGCCCGGGCCAGACGAGCGAGGCGTGATGGTCGAGATCGGCGGCGAGGCCGTCCTTGACACGCTTTCCGGGTACGGACACGACGTCCAGTGTGATCAAGTCCGGGTGTGTCGTCACGCGCCGACACACCCGAACCACGGCATCGTCCATGACCGCCACCTCTTGTCGATCATGGAATGGGGGGATTCGGTCATGTCCCGGCCGACCAGCACCGACCCGGTACGGCTGACCCGGCGCCGCCGCAGGGCCCTGACCCGCATCAGCCAACAGACCAGCGGACAGTTCCGGCGGGTCCGCCGCGCCCGGATCCTGCTCGCCGCAGCCGCCAAGGTCACGAACGCGCAGATCGCCCTACAGGTCGGCTGCACCCCGGCCACCGTCCGCAAGGTCCGAGCCGACTACCACACCCGCGGGATGCGGGCACTCGATGACCGTCCCCGGCAGGGACGCCCACCGGTCTACGACATCGACGTGCACCTGCTGATCATCGCGACCGCGACCAGCGAACCACCCGAGACCGACGCCCAGTGGACCCACCGGCTGATCGCCGAACACATCCGGCGGCACCACGGTGTTGCGATCTCACCGAGCCAGACCGGGCGGATCCTGGCCGCCGCCGACATCAAACCCCACCGGGTCCAGGGCTGGCTCAACCGCCCCGACGACCCCGGCTTCTTCACCCGCGCCGCCCAGATCTGCGCCCTCTACCAGGCGATACCCGCCGACACGGTCCTGCTGAGCGTGGACGAGAAGACCGGCGTCCAGGCCAGGTCCCGCAGATACGGCACCCGCCGCGCCGGACCGGGGCGTCCGGAACGCCGCGAGTTCGAGTACCGCCGCCACGGCACCGTCTCCCTGATAGCGGCGCTCAACGTCGCCGACGGCACGGTCCGGCCGAAGATCATCGACCGCAACGACTCGGAGACGTTCCTCGCGTTCCTCACCGACATCGACCGGGACACGCCCGACCACCTGCGTGTCCACCTGGTCCTGGACAACGGTTCCAGCCACACCTCGAAAGCCACCCGGGCCTGGCTGGCCGCGCACCCGCGCTTCACCGTGACCTACACCCCGAAACACGCATCCTGGCTGAATATGGTGGTGCGACACGCAAGTCGCATGAGTACAGCGACACTCATCGAAGGGGGTGCGGCGTGACGTCGCGGATGTAGTGTCCGGTCCCGTGCGCAAGGACCGTCCCCGCCTCGGCGTGCGTCGCGGGTAACCGCGGGGTGCGAAGCCCGGGGAAGGGCCCAAGGACTCCTGTTCCATCCAGAGGTTACCGGCTGGGGAAGACCGGACGGGTGAACGCAAGTGAACCCTCGATGACGCCTCGTCATAGGCACTTCCGCTCGATGGGACGCGCCAGCGGGAGACAGGGGCCAGCCGTTGCAAGGCGGCAGGTGCCGCTCGGAGGAATCTAGCCGGGCGGGAGCGCACCACCGTCCCCGGGGTTCAGAGGGCGCCCTACCCGGTCGTATCTGTCTCATGCGGAACGTGACAACCCCGATGGGGTCCAGACGGACAGTGATTCGGCTGGTAGGCCGCCTGTGAGGGCGGACGATGTCCCAGCGGGCGCAGGACGACCCGAGAAGCGAATGCCGGTGGCCGAAAGGCAGCGGGAAACCGGCGGCGGTGATGCTGGCTCCTCCGCCAGCGGTCGCCGGATAACCGGCCGGATAAGGGCATGTGCCCTGGCCTGAAAGGGCGCTGACGCGGGTCGGGTGAGCCTGCGGAGCTACTGCTGACCACAGCTTCGGAACCGAAGGGCAAGTTAGACACGATGACAGCTCATGCCTTCGCTTTGGCGATGGCGGCTCTCGACGTGAACGGACCGGAGGACGATCCTGCTGGCTGGGACGCCATCGACTGGCGGACCTGCGAGGACAACGTACGGCGGCTACGGCAGCGGATCTTCGCGGCGTCGCGGGACGGGGACCTGAAGAAGGTCCGGAACTTGCAGAAGTTGATGCTCCGCTCGCGCAGCAACGCCGTGGTGGCGGTGCGGCGGGTGACGGAGCGCAATGCTGGTCGCAGGACGGCCGGGGTGGACCGGCAGGTCGTGGTGACTGGGGAGCAGAAGGCCGAACTGGCCGACTGGATCCAGAACGACGCCAAGCCGTGGACTCCCCTGCCGGTCAAGCGCGTGTATGTGCCCAAGAGCAACGGCCGCCGTCGCGGCCTCGGGATTCCCGTGATCGCTGACCGGGCGCTGCAAGCCCTGACGGTGAACGCGTTGGAGCCCGAATGGGAGGCCCGGTTCGAGCCGAAATCCTACGGCTTCCGACCGGGTCGTGGCTGCCACGACGCCATCGTGGCCATCCACACGACGTCGAGCCGCACCGACGCCAAACGGCTGTGGGTGCTCGACGCCGACCTGGCGGCGGCGTTCGACCGGCTCGACCACGACCACATTTGCCGGTCGCTGGGCTGGTTCCCCGGACGGGGACTGGTCCGGCAGTGGCTGAAAGCGGGCGTGGTCGAGGACGGCCGGTTCACCCCCACCGGGGAGGGCGCTCCCCAGGGCGGGGTGATCAGTCCGTTGCTCATGAACGTTGCTCTGCACGGCATGGAGGTTGCGGCCGGGGTCCGCTACCACGTCACCGGCACCCGTGCCGGGAAGACGATGGACGGTTGCCCGGTCGTGGTCCGCTACGCCGACGATCTGATCGCCTTGTGTCACTCCCGTGAGCAGGCCGAACAGGTCAAGGCGGCACTGGCCGGATGGCTGGCGCCCAGGGGTCTGGTCTTCAACGAGGACAAGACCCGGATCACGCACCTGACCGAGGGCGTGGACTTCCTGGGGTTCAACATCCGCCGCTACCCCAACGGCAAGCTGCTGACCAAGCCGAGTAACGACGCGGTGCGACGGATCCGCAGACGCCTGTCCGTGGAGGTGCGGGCCCTGCGCGGGTCCAACGCCGACGCGATGATCGGCAAGCTCAACCCGATCATCAACGGATGGTGCGCCTACTACCGGATCGGGGTGTCCAAACGCGTGTTCAACGCGCTGGACGCCCACGCGTGGAAACTGGTCTACAAGTGGGCCAGGTTCACCCACGCGAACAAGCCGAGACGCTGGGTGGTAGCCCGGTACTTCGGCGAGTTCAACTCGTCCCGGCGTGACAGGTGGGTATTCGGGAGCCGGGAAACCGGCTACTACCTGCGCAAGTTCGCCTGGACTCCGATTGTCCGGCACCGGATGGTCGCAGGGACGGCGTCACCCGACGACCCGACCCTGACCGACTACTGGACCCGGCGGCGTCGCCGCAGCAATCTCCCGGTGGACATCACCACGCAACGGCTCCTGCGAGCCCAGCACGGCCGGTGTCCGATCTGCCGAGACCTGCTGCTGCACGCCGACCACGAGCCGCGAAGCCCACGTGAGTGGGAACAATGGCTCACCGCCACCCGCAGAGCGGTCCGCAGACACGCGGTCACCGTCTGGGGAGCGGGAACACCGGACGAACGCGTCGCCAACCGCCTCATACACACCCACTGCCACCGCCGGACCACCAGCAACGGCAGCCCAGCACTTCCGCCCACCCGCGAGCCTCCAGGGCTTGCTTGAGCCGGTTGCCCGGAAAGCGGGCATGGCCGGTTCTGAGGGGGCCCCGGCGCAGCAATGCGCCGGGGCTACCCGACGAACTGGTCTTTTCGATCCTGACCCGGCGACTGCTACGCCGGGGAGAGTTCACCTCCCGCGAGCACCTCGCCAACAAGATCATCAAGTACTTCACCCACTACAACCGGACCGCGAAGCCCTTCCGCTGGACCTACGACGGCCGCCCTCTCAAGGCAGCATGACCCATCAAGAACTTTTGCGGGGCTGCACTAGATACTGCGGCATCTGTGGGTACTCCCCCTCGTCAGGACTCGTGGGTCACGCCCTGGCCGACCTGGATGACCGTCCCGGTCACCTCGGGCCCGACCGGCGTGGATTCGAACACGTCGACGCTGAGCGTGACGCTGTAGTGCAGAACCGCCTTGGGTCGACCGCCCATGGCCTGCCAGAACTCGCCGATGCCCTGCAGTCGGCTCTCGGCGGTGACCATCGCGCGCAGCGGTGGCTGCTGGCCGGCCAGGTCGCCCCGCAGGTAGTCGGCGGGGATCTCCCGGTGGCGCAGTAGCACCCGCAGTACGTCGCCGAGCAGCCGGTGCTCGTCCTGCGCCGGGTTGGGCGCGCTGTCGTTGGGCCACGCGGTGACCAGATAGGAGCAGTCGACCCGGGCCGGCACCCGTCGGCGGGTGATCATCCCGGACTCCTGCCGGGTGTTCTCCCACTGGTTGGTCCGCAGCTCGTGGTTTTCCCGGACGTCGTAGAGGAAGAACGCGATCGCGGGCAGCGTGACGCCCGACGGCGGGAACTGGTCGTCCGGTGTGGCGAAGCTGACGGTGATGCCGGGCAACGCCAGCTCGCCCTGTACGAGGGCGGCGAGCGACGCGTCCAGATCGTGAAACACTGCCCTGTCCCGCCGAGTAGCCCGGGGGATCTCACCCCCGGGCCCTCACAGAACCGTACGTAACAGTCTCCCGTTATACGGCTCTTGTCGCTCTTGTCACCAGACCGTAGGCGCGTGGGTGACCCACGCCCAGTGGGCGAAGGCCCTCGGGCGTTTCTGGACGGCTCTGTTCCATGCCGAACGGGCTTTCCTCTTGCCCCGCAACCGTTTGTACTTCCGACGGACCCACCGCAACAGGTAGGCGTTGATGCGTTCCAGGAGGGGATACAGGGATGATCGATAGAACGCCCCGTAGTAGTTCATCCACCCCCGCACAATGGGGTTTATCCATTGCGCGAGTTCCGCTTCGGTAAGGCTGGTGCGATGGTGCAGTCGCCATGACCGCACCTGGGAACCGATCTTCTTCAGAGCCTGGTTACTGATCGCCGGGAGGAACGACAGAAACATCACTCCTTCCTTTGTTCTCGCGGATCGCCTCCGAAACCCGTAGCCGAGAAACACAAAGTCGGTGTGTTCGTACGATCCACGCCGATTGTCGTCCTGGCAGTAGACGATCCGGGTCTTTTCCGGATGCAGAGCAAGCCCGACCTCGGTCATCCGTTTCGTGATCTCGGCCAGCACGTAACGCGCCTGCCGTTCACTGACGCAATGCACGACCACGTCATCCACGTACCGCTCGAACCGGACGACGGGGAATACCTTTGTCATCCACGCGTCGAACGCGTAATGGAGGAACAGATTAGCCAGGACCGGTGAAATCGCGGACCCTTGCGGAGTGCCTCGATCTCTTTCTTGAAGAACGCCGTCGGGTAGTTGCAGCGGAGCCTTCAGCCAGCGCTCCACGTACAACCAAACCCAGGGCTTGTCGGTATGCGCAGCGACCGCTTTCAGCAGCAGCTCCCACGAGACCGTGTCGAAGAACTTCCGGATGTCCAAATCGATCACCCAGTCGTTCTGCCAGCACCGCCTCCGGCAGGCAGCTACCGCGTCGGTCGCCGACCGCCCAGGCCGGTAGCCGTACGAGTCCGGATGGAAGATCGGTTCGACCCGCGCTTCCACCTCCCGCGCCGCCACCGTCTGCGCGATCCTGTCCCCGACCGTGGGAACACCGAGCGTTCGCACGCCTCCCCCAGTCTTCGGGATCTCGACCGCCCGCACCGGAGGAGGAAAATACGTCCCTGACGACATCCGATTCCAGATCTTGTAGAGATTGTTTTTCAGATCCTTCTCGAACTCCGCCAAAGACACCGCATCCACCCCCGGCGCCCCCTTGTTCGCTTTCACCTTCTCGTACGCCTCCCAGACAGCCCGCTTCGAAACAACGAACGGCTTGCCTGGTGCTTTCAACTCATCCACACGACTCCTCCCAGCAATCGCCGGTTGATCGGGTAAACCAGCCACGAACGACCCGACCCCTTCGCTCCACCCCTATTACAGGAGCTTCGCCACTACTACGAGTCGGTCCGCCAGCGCGATCGGCAACGGTACTCAATCCCTCACGGCTTCGGGCCGCCCGGAACGCTCCCTCTCACCCGCCCCAGCAGCGGCGGGTAGTTTCCTCACACGCCTTCTCCCGTTCCGCACGAAAGCCGCAGGTCGGGCTCGCGTCGCCTGTATGCCGGACACCGCCTGGCCAGTAAACTGGTCCCCGCCAGACTCATCCCGGGATCGCATTGACACCCCGGTTTCGATGTCGCCTTCTAATTTTCGACACGTCATCAGCGATTCGCTTTCGCTCGCCTTCCCGACCCCCACCTGACATCTCGAATGGATGCCTTTCCCCATCGTTCACCACAACAGTCTTCAGCTAATGCAGCATGAGGTGGTTTGAAGCCTCCCCCAGCAGAGCGACTCCGAAGGGCCAAACCTTCATCTTCCGTACAGCATCGCCGCAAGACAGATATTCCTACATATTCCTGTCCTTTCGCGTTCGGGACACAACAATGCCACGTAGCCTAAGTTGATCTTGGGTTTGACCTGCGGGTTTGATGTGGACTCCTGGGCGGTGCGGCGTGGCGGGACGACCACGGCTCGGCTGACTGTTTTGATCACGGGTCATGTCGGTGGATGTGGTGGACCGTCCAGTGGTACGGCCGGATCAGGTGACGCTCGGGGTGCTGATCTCGCAGGTGTCGCGGGAGGAGGTCGACGCCGCGATCGAGGTGTGCGGGGTGCGGGAGCAGCGGTCGGACGGGAAACTGCCGGCGCACGTGAGCACCTACCTGACGTTGGGGTTGGCGTTGTTCCCCGACGATGACTACACCGAGGTCGCGACCAGGGTCACCGGGTCGTTGGACCGGTTCGGGTGCTGGGACGCGGCGTGGAGCGTGCCGACCTCGAGTGCCATCAGCCAGGCGCGGAAACGGTTGGGCCGCCGGGTGTTCGCCGAGCTGTTCGAGCGCACGTGCGGGCCGGTCGCGGGCGAGGCGGGCCCGACAGCGCCGGCGGGCGCGTTGGGCACCGCGCGGGGGTCGTTCCTACGCCGGTGGCGGCTGCTGGCGATCGACGGGTTCACCGTCGATGTGCCCGACAGCACGGCCAACGCGGCCGAGTTCGGCTACGCCGGGTCAGGGGGCAACCGTTCCGCGTTTCCGAAGGCCCGGGTCGTGGCCCTCGCGGAGTGCGGCACCCACGCCTTCGTCGCCGCCGAGATCGGCGCCTACCCGGAAGGGGAGAAGACCCTCGCGCAGCGGCTGTACCCACGGCTACGGTCCGACGAACTACTCACCGCCGACCGGGGGTTCTACTCCTGGCAGGCGTGGGACACCGCCGCCGCGACCGGCGCCGCGCTGCTGTGGCGGGCCCCGACCCAGCTCGACCTGCCCGTGGTCAAGATCCTGTCCGACGGCACCTATCTCACCGTCCTGATCAAACCGACCGTCCGTGGCGGTCGACGGGAACGACTGCTCGCGGCCGCCCGCGCCGGAGCTGACCTGACCGACATCAACAGCGTTCCCGACGCGTTCGACGACCGGGGCCTGCCGGTCGTCCACCTCGCCCGGGTGGTCGAGTACGACATTCCCGACCGCGTCGGCGACGGCACCGGCGAGTTGATCGCCCTGATCACCACCATCGTCGACCCCGCCGACGCCCACGCCGACGAACTAGCTGGCGGCTACCACGAGCGGTGGGAGGAGGAAACCGCCAACGACCAGCTCAAAACCCACCTCCGTGGTCCCGGACGGGTGCTGCGGTCCCGTCTGCCGGACCTGGCCCATCAGGAGATCTGGGCCTACCTGATCGTCCACCACGCGATCAGCGCGCTGACAGCGAAAGCGTCCGCCGCCGCCGACCTCGATCCGGACAGGATCTCCTTCACCAGAGCCCTGCGCCTGATCCGCCGCACCGCCACCGGCACGGCGGACATTCCCCCCTCAGGACTGGGCTGACCAGCTACCGACCCACCTCGCCCGGATCGCCGCTCTCCTGATCCCCACCCGACGCGAACGCACCTGCCCCCGCGCGGTCAAACGCGCCCGCCACAACCAGTACCGGGTCAAGAAACCCCACGAACCGGCCAGCATCCGCCACCAGCGTCCACCGACCATCCACATCCATCGGGTCCAGCCACCATCAAGATCAACCTAGTACGGCAGCCGCCATTTGCTAGTTGACCAGGGCGTATTCGTGGTTGAGGCGGGTACGTTGGTGGTGCCAGCGGGCGCGGGCCTGGTGTCGGCGTCGCCAGGTGAGCCAGTTGAGGGCGTGGTCGGGTGGTTGTGGGTGGTGGAGTGCGTTGGCGAGGAGTCGTCCGATCTCGGGAACGGTCAGTGGGATCAGTCCGGGTTCGGCCGGTGGTGGCTGGTCGGGTGTGGTCGGCGGGGGTGCCTGGCTGTCGGTGCGGTGGCGTAGCTGTGCGGCGGTGACCGCGCAGACCGCGAGGGCGGCCATGACCAGCACGGTGTGCCGGGCGATCGCGTCGTGGAGGCGGGCCTGGCACTGGTCCAGGCCGAAGTGGTCCTTGCCGAACTCGAAGCATTCCTCGACCGGCCACCGCAGGCCGGCGGCGCGGACCAGCCGCGACACGACCGCCGGCTGCCCCTCGGGCACGAAGCAGTAGTGGAACGCCAGTTCACCGGTGGCCAGGTGACGGCGGACGAGGAGATGGTGTCGGGGTGAGGCGGTGGCGATCCACGCCCACGCGTACCAGCGGTGTCCCTTCGACCCCGCGCCGGCCGAGCGGACCTGCCAGCCCCGACCGGCCCCACCGACCAGCAGGTCAACGGCTTGCGCGCAGGTCAGCCGGTCACCGGACGGCGTCCGGACCATGAATGTCGAGGCGACCCGCAGCACGTACGCCTGCCCACGGGCTTCGAGGAACTCCCTCAGTTCGGTGCAGTTGCCGTACACCTCGTCACCGCGGATCACGTCGAAGGTCAGCTCGTCGGCGTACGCCTGGGTGCACAGGTCGATCGCGAGTTGGCCCTTCGTACGGAACTCCGCGTCCGACGGCAGCCCCGTCCGTCCGGCGGTGGCCGGGTCGGTGACCTGCTCGGCGGGGATCCACTGCCGGGCGGCGATCAGGGCGTGGCCGGTCCGTTCCCGCACGTAGGCCAGGTGCACGGTGTTGATGCCGTTGGCGACCCGACCGGCGCAGCCCATGTACTGCCGTTTCACCCCGGCCGTCCCGGTGCCCTGCTTCGGCTGTCCGGTCTCGTCCAACGCCCCGACCGCCAGCCCACGCCGCCGCCGGACGGCCGCAGCGGTGTCCAACCCGGCGGCCGCGTACCGCCGCACCCGGCTCGCCACGCCCTCGGTGTCCCACACCGCCCGGTTCAACAACCGCTGGGTCCGGTCCGGCGTGGCGTCCCCGACGTGCTCGGCGATGGTCCAGCCGTTGCGTTTCGGCATCCTGCTGACCAGCGCCGACATGTACCGGCCGGCGTGCAGCCACGTCCGCGTCTGGACGAAACACGACCGCACCCGCTCCAACAGGTTGCCCTGTGCGCGCGCCGCCCGGTCAGCCGCTACCCTGGCAGCAGCAGCCGCCTTCGATCTTGTAGTTCTCACAAACACATGATCAACAGGCGGCTGCGCCCATGTTGCACCACCCCCGCCAACGCGTCCTACCTGGTCACAGCCCTAATGGCGGCTGCCGTACTAGGCTACGTGGCATTGCCGCCTGGCCCCAAGTCCAGTTCGGTCGCAAGGGCTGAGGTTCCGACTACGCTCGTTGGCAGGTAGGTATGCCCGAGTTGGACAGGCCTGCCGTCGGCAAGGTACCTGTTCTCTCGAAGAACGACGGCGTCGCCCAGGTCCAGGGAGAGCATGGCGGCTACGTCGCGCGGCGCTTGCTTCCGGGATACGGCGCGGCATTCGACCCGTGGTGCGCGTCCCTGCATGGTTGCCTCGACAGCGAACGGTGTCAAGTGCTGTTGCCGTACGGAGGAGTTCGCGTATCGGACTGGTCCGAGGCGCATGAGCGGTGGCCGGCTACGCACGAAGACGTCGTAGAGCATCGTCGCGACTTGCGCCCATTGGGATACGCTGACAGGCGCTGGTCCGCCCAGCTGCGCTGGCCACGTCGAGCGCGTACGCCATGCTTCGACGTCGCGGTCCGGGCCGTCCCCTGACGCTGCGGATCGGAAAGGGAACTCGCGTTCCTGGCCATCGGGACCGGTGGTCACGAGTCGCGTGAGCTGACCTTCGGCGTTGAGGCAGGCGTCCAGCGCTTTGGCGAGGTGCAGGCTGGGCGGTTTCTTGCCGTTCTCCACCTCACACAGGTAGGAACGCGAGAAGTACGCTTTCTTTGCCAGATCCCGGAACGACATCCCGTGTTCCTGTCGAAGTCTGCGCATCAGTCGGACGAAGTCCGAGTCAACGACCACCATTCCGGTTCCTTCCGAGTGGCAGGGGATCAGAGACCTTGCTCCGTTGAGGTCGGCGCTGCACCAGCGCGACGCCCGCCAGGACCAGGAGCATCCCGAGGACCATGGATGCTGTCATCTGCTCGTTGACGACCAGAAAGCCGAGTACGACCGCGACGACCGGCAGCAGGTACGTGACCGTGGATGCGAGGGTAGGGCCGTCGTCGGTGATGAGCCGGTAGTTGAGCACGTAGGCGACCCCGGTGCCGAGGACACCCAGGATCAGCAGGCTGATCACCGCGTCGAAGCGCAGGTCTGGCACGGTCAGGCCGCCGAGGGTCAGGGCCAGGACCATCAGGATCGTTCCGGCAGTGAGCTGTGCGGCTGACAGCATGATCGGCGGGATTCCCCGGTTGGTCAGGAACTTGCCCATGTAGACGTAGGAAATTCCGTAGCTGGCGGATGCGGCCAGGATCGCCAGCCCTCCCCAACTGGCGACCTCGCTGGCCGACTTCCACGGCGTGAAGATGACCATTGCGCCGACGAAGCCGAGGGTCAGTCCTGCTCCCCGCGACCACGTCGCTGTGCGGTCAGTCCCGACCACGAAGGCGATCAGCGCTGTCCACAGCGGCGTGGTCGCGTTGAGAACCCCGGCGACACCGGAATCAACGGTCTGCTCCCCGATGCCGAACAGGGTGTACGGGATCGCGTTGGCGACCAGCGCCGCGACGAACAGATGCCCCCACGTTGCCCGGTCGACCGGGAACCGCAGCCCTCGGTGCAGGGCGATTGGGATGAGCACCAGCGCACCGAGGGCCAGGCGGACAAGAACGATCTGCACCGGCGTGAAGCCGCGTAGCGCCAGTTTGATCCAGAGGAATCCTGACCCCCAGAGCAACGCGAGCATCACCAGCCGTACGAGACTGCCTCGACTCATCAGGCGATCCTGTCAGTCCTCTACGGGCATGTCGTAGTCCAGTCCGTTCAGGTCGCCGCGCATCACGAATCTGGTGACCTCGAATGGTTTGTGCTGCTCGTCGAAGCTGGTGTGCAGCACCTCGATGACCGGGACGCCGGGCGGCATCCCCAACCCGGTGACCTCGTCGTGGTACGGCATCCGGGCCGAGATCTCTTCCCTGATGCGGGTGATCCGGTGGCCGAGTTCTTCGAACCTCGCGTAGATGCTGCCCTCGCCGAGGGTCCGCTCAGTCGCCAGCGGCGATCCATCGGCGACGTCGGCGGGGATGTACGTCACGCCGACCTGTACCGGCTCGTCATCGGCGAAGTACCAGTTCTCCCGCCGGATGACGGTCGCGGCGTTCGCGTCGATGCCGAGGCGCTCGGCGACGTCCGGCGGCGGGGTGTCACGGGTGACCGACCGGCATTCAGTCCTGGGCACGCGGCCCTGTTTCGTGACTTCGATGCGGAACGGCGACAGTCCCGTTTCGTTGCGCAGCTGTCGGGAGTAGCGGTTGGCACCGAGGCGCATCAGGGGTCGGCTGGTCCGGACGTAGACGCCGCGCCCGTGCTGCGCGACGACCAGGCCCTCCCCTTGCAGGATGCTGATCGCTTCCCTGGCGGTGTTGCGTGCCGTGCCGTACCGGGCGGCAAGGTCCCGCTCAGAAGGCAGCTTGTCTCCGGGTGCCAACTCCCCCGCCTGGATGCTCAGGCGCAGGTCATCGGCTATCCGACGGCTGGGTGGTCGCTTGTCTGTGCTGGTCGGCTCGTCCATGTCTGCCCGCCTGTCCCTGGGGGGTCAACAGCACGCTCCATGTTACCTCAACTGGCTCAAGCCAGTAGCTGGCGACTGTTCGCTGCGCGCCCGGAACTAGCTCAAGCCAGCAGGCAGCTTGAGCCGGCCGCTCTCATTCGGCGGCTTAGGAGCACAAGCGTCCACTGGCGACCATCGTCGCGGGCGAGGAAGTGAGACGACACAGGGCACCGGGCATCCGGTGCCCTGTTCGCGTGCTGGTCAGAGTGTGGGCGCGGCAGGTTTCGAACCTGCGACCCCTCGCTTGTAAGATTCACTCCCGGTCGTCCGCCCTGGTCCGGCACCGCCCGCGACCAGGACCACGACTGAGCCGAAGACCTCGCCGGACCGCCCCGAACAGCGGTGAACGAGACTGAAACTGAGACTGCCGGGTGGCAGCTCGCCGCAGCCGTCGGCACCGTTGTTCCCTCCGTCTTTGACGCTGCCCTGACGTCCGGACCCGTTGCTGTCACCGCTGCTGTCGACAGCAACCGGGCTCCTGGCAGTCCGCCCATGTCCTCTGTAGCTGAGAGGAGTGGCCACCTTGTCAGATCAGGACGTACGAGGTGTACGTCCGATCAAGTTGCCATCAAACCACTGGACCAACGTGACCGCCAGAGACACGGCTACCTGAGCTTCGCCTATCGATACATTCCCTGGCACCGCAGGCTGTCCGCCGTGACGATCATGCTGGCCATGCCACAACATCCGTAGCATGCCAATCGCGACCTGGAACGAAGGAGCGGAGTTATGCTCGCGCTCCATCGGCAGCCTCCAGTCCCCTTGATCCTCAAGTTGTCTAAGCACTGTTCCCAGTGTCGCTCTTGAGTGGCCGGGCGAAACCACGGGTATGGCAGCGTCCTCAACTGCCAGAATTGCCAACCAATACGCCTCGCTAGCATTGGGGCTGATGCCATACAGCTCCTCCCATGCCTTCGCTAACCGCGTTCCCGCTCGCCCGACTCGCGCCATCACAGTGTCGGCAGCAACCTACACACCCGCCGGTACGCGGCGCGACAGGCCTGAACGACCACCTCGTTTGCCGATCTCATATGCCGACTTTGCTACAGACGAGTACAGCAGCTAGTGCCTCGTCATGCAGCCTTGAACGGGTAATCCGGGTGGCGGATCTTGGAGCCGCGAATCGGGTCTGTAAGAACAACTTGACAGACCCACGCTACGCAGGAGTCCCGGACGCCGAGACGTCCAGGACTCCTGTCCTGAAGTAGCTACTGCAAAAGAGGTCGAGTCCAGGAAAGCGTGTGCGCTACTGGCCTGTAGCGGGGGATTGGCTGATTCCGTCACTGGGCGACCCGCCCGACCCTTCGCCACGGAAGGCACCAAAGGCGATCGCCCCGCCAATATAGACAGCAACTAGGGCCACTACGACCGCAAGCACGCCTACGATCACCTTGTTTCCACGGGTCCGCTGCGGCCTGCCCTCTGCGTTGCCAGTCATGACACCCTCTCTTTCCTCAAATTCTCGACCACTATTCAATTCTAGATGCTTTCAATGACAGTGTACTGACCGTAGCCGTTCCAACTCAGCTTGCGAACCATGGTGTCGGTCGAAAGGCATGACCCCCACACAATATTCCAGTACGGGCAATGGACTCCAGTCGTCCTGACGTGCCATTCGCTCCAACCCACGCCATAACTTTGAGTGTCCGAGCAACCCATAGCCTCGTAGGTGGGATAGCCGCCGTCAAATTGCGAACATTGCGTGGACGTTGAGCTGATCCAGGTATTGTCGGCGCAGTAGAACACGTTCTGCCGGGTATAGAGGTCGAGGTAGGTTCCGTCCGGATTGGCACCGAACCAATAGTACATGTCCCAGCAGACGACCGCAGCCGGCGACACCCGGTCACTCGCAGGCCGCTTGACCGGTGCGGCCCCAGGATTGTCGACAAACTTCGGTGGGATGACCAAGATGTTTGTGCCTGGCTTGGCGATCCCACGGGCAACGATCTCCTCGGGCGATACCGCTCGAGCTACGATGGTCGTTCCATCCGGCAACACGGTCGTCGTCCATGCCAGAGCTGCCGCCATGGCCTCAGGCGACTTCGCTGCGGAAGCAGCAAGGGCTGCATCCACCTCGACACGCACAGGTGCCGCAGTCGCAGGTGCGCCGATCAACGCCACCCCTAACCCTACCAGGGCGACGATGCCGATACTGGCGATGCGGTCGATCTGGCGCCATCCCATACTGAGGTGAGTCCTCATGTTCCTCCTCCACCGGTTTGACGGGGACTCGTGGCTGCGGTGCTTCAACACCCGCAGCCGCAATTTGCATCCTGCAATCTCGATCAACACTTTGCTGTACGAGGTTGCACAACAAGTTTATCGTTGAACTTCCATATGCGGATACCACGAACATGACTCGCAGTTGCGCAGACGATGACCGCATCATCGCTATCGGTAGCACATAAGCCCCATATAGACATATGTGGCTGAGGACGACTCCCAACTAGCGGCTACGCAGCAATGAATCCATCACGGCGTGTATTGATAACGATCTGGGAACAGGTTCAAGTCTCGGCCGGGTGCGGGTCTGTCAAGTTGTTCTTACAGACCCCAATGACGGCTACTGGCACGTAAGTAGTCCCAAGTCTCGTGGGTGACGCGGATAGGTGGGCATACCGACGGCCGGCGCGGCCGGTTGTGGTGACGGCGCCGTTGTGGTGGTGGTGGTGGTGGTGGGTGTCAGCCGGTCGGTGGTGGCTGGGCCCAGGTGTGCAGGTCGGCGGGAGACGCGGTCCAGGGTAGGAATCGTTCCAGGTCCGGGCCGGTCAATGGTGTGCCGCCGTGGTGGCCGCAGGCGTCGAGGTAGGCGGTGAGGTAGGTCAGCGGGTTGAGGCCGGCCTGTTCGGCGGTCGCGGTGACGGTCCAGACGGTGGCCGCGAGGCGGGCGGCGTCGTCGGTGCGGGAGCCGTAGGCGTTCTTGCGGGTCACGACCGGTCTGCGGAGCGCGCGTTCGCTGGCGTTGTTGTCCAGGCTGATCATGGGGTGGTCGCGGTGGGCGGTCAGGCCGTCCCATTCTCGGTCCAGGGTGGCCAGGGCCTTCTTCGCCGGCTGTTGCAGCCCGGGGCTGGCCATCTGTGCCTGCCGGGCGGTGTCGATCGCGTCCAGAGCGGTGTCCCAGGCGGTGTACGCGTCAGCCAGCCGCGTGGCGGCTTCGGTCGCGGCGCGTCCGGGCGTGGCGGCCGTGGACGCGTTCCACGCGTCGGTCAGTTCGTCGTGGGCGTGGTAGAGGGCCTTGATCCGGTCCAGCCAGTCGCGGGTCCAGTACCCGAGTTGGGTCGGGTTCGCGTCCCCGGCGCGCACGAAGTACCGGCGGATGTGCGCCCAGCAGTACAGGTTGGTCAGACCGTCGGTCCTACGCCCGGCCGAGGCGTAGACGGTGTAGAAGTCACTGGAGACGACCAGCCCGCGCGGCCCGCCGTCGTCGTGCGGGGTCAACTGCCCGGTGTCGGGGTCGATCCCGGCGTGCCGGGCCAGCACCACCCCGGCGCGGGTCGGGTCCATCACGAAACAGGTGGTGTCCGCGCCGATGAACACCCACAGCCACCAGCGGGCCGGCCCGTCACCGGTATCGGGGGTGAACACGTGCCACGAGGTTTCATCAGCGTGCAGATGCCACGAATCACGGTTACGGGCGACGATCGCCTCTTGCAGCGGCGCGAGCAGCGCCCCGGCCGCCGTGCAGGTCCCGACCAGCGTCGACCCGCTGACGTCAGCCCCGTGACGGGCCAGCCCGGCGATCAGGGAGTTCTGGGAACGCCCGGCCACATACCGTTCGACCAGCAGCATCGCGATGAAGCCGTTACCGAACCGGCCCTTCCCGACCGCTTTCGGCGGCCCGGGTGCGGTCACCGTCCTCGCTCCCGCACACCGGCAACGCCGCCGGTACCGGCGGCGGCGGTGTACCACCACCCGCACCGTCACCCGCCAATCGACCTGCTCGAAGGCGTGATCACCGAACGCCTCGAACGGCGACGAACAATCCGGGCAGCAGTACCCGCCCCCGGTGAAGTCCCACAGCACCTCCACCCGCGGCAGGTGCGAGTAGTCCCTACGGCCGGCCCGGCCACCCGGCCCCCGCCGCGTCGCCTTCCCCGACTGCCGCCCGTCAGATTGACCGCCATGTCCACCCTGGCCGTCACCGTCACCGTCGACCGGCGACGACGGCCGGACCCGCTCCGACGAACGGCCGAACACCAGCCGCTGCAACACCGCCAGCTCCGCCGACAACCGCTCGTTCTCCGCCCGAAGCCGCCCATTCTCCGCCCGCAACTCAGCGTCCTCGGCCCGCAACTGCCCAGCCAACCGCTCCCACCGCTCGTTGGCCTCCACCACCCGAGCCAGCACATCCCGCAACCCGGCGTCAGCATCCGCCTCCACCGCAGCACCCACCGAAACCGTCACAGCCACCAACCAACACCATCACAGCCGCCCGACCACGCACCAACTGTCCGACTTACACACAGTCACCCACGGGACTTGGGACTACTTACACTGGCACGGCCGGGTCACCGTCGGAGTCAAGGACAACGGTCGCCCGGACCGCCGCCACGTGTCCGCCAAGACCGAAGCCGAGGTCATCCGCAAGGTTCGCGCGCTGGAACGGGAACGCGACGGTGGTGCCGTCCGCAAGACCGGCCAACGCTGGACGGTAGAGAAGTGGCTGACTCACTGGGTGGAGACGATTGCCGCGCCGTCGGTGAGGGAAACGACGACGGTCGGCTACCGGGCCGCTGTGTACAAGCACCTGATTCCCGGCATCGGCGCTCACCGGCTTGACCGCCTGGAGCCGGAGCACCTGGAAAAGCTGTACGCGAAGATGATCCGGTCCGGGAGCGCACCGGGCACCGCTCACCAGGCACACCGGACAATCAAGACCGCGCTGAACGTCGCCCTACGGCGCGGTCATGTCGCGCGCAACGTCGCCCAGCTCGCCAAGGCACCCCGAGTTGATGAGCAGGAGATCGAGCCGTTCACCGTCAAGGAAGCGCAGAGCATCCTGACCGCCGCCGCGAACCAGCGCAACGGGGTCCGCTTCGCCCTGGCCCTGGCGCTCGGTCTACGCAAGGGGGAAGCGCTCGGACTCAAATGGCGACGGATCGACCTTGACCGGGGACTGCTCCGTACCCCGCGTCAGCTACAGCGGCACAAGTGGCTGCACGGATGCGACGACCCGCACGAGTGCGGGAAGCGACTACACAAGGTCGACCCTTGCCCGCCGGACTGTCGACGGCACAGGCAGCCGTGCCCGCCGCTCTGCCCGGCCGGTTGCACGCGGCACGCTAGCAAATGTCCGAAGCGCCACGGTGGCGGGTTGAAAGAGGTCGACGTGAAGTCGCGTGCCGGACGGCGTGCGGTCGGCATTCCCCGGCCGTTGTTGGACGCGCTCAAACAGCACAAGGCGATGCAGGAGAAGGAACGTAAGGTGGCCGCGCAGCTCTGGCAGGAAGGCGGCTGGGTGTTCACCCAGCCGAACGGCAGGCCGATCGACCCGCGAGCGGATCACGAATCGTGGAAGGCGCTACTGAGGGAGGCGAACGTACGGGACGCGCGGTTGCACGACGCACGGCATACCGCCGCAACGATTCTGTTGGTCCTCGGCGTGCCGACCCGCGCGGTCATGGAAGTGATGGGCTGGTCTCAGATGGCGATGACGACCCGCTATCAGCATCTGGCACCGGGCGTGGTATCCGGCATCGCCGACCAGGTGGCCGGGCTGCTCTGGGAGCCGAATGAGACGACAGACGACTAACTGAGACTGAAACTGAGACGACACAGGGCACCGGGCATCCGGTGCCCTGTTCGCGTGCTGGTCAGATGGTGGGCGCGGCAGGTTTCGAACCTGCGACCCCTCGCTTGTAAGGCGAGTGCTCTCCCACTGAGCTACGCGCCCGGGCATCACAAGAATCGCCGGCCCGGCGGCGGCCAGTTTACCCTGCCGCTTCCGGCACGGCGCGACGGAGTTCCCTGCGGTCGACGACCGTACCGCCGGAAACGGTCCCGTCCCGGCCTGCAGGGCCCGCTGGACGGTAGCGGGTCCCGCAAGCCGGACGCTGGTCAGTCGGCCAGGTCGGCCAGCGCCTTACGCCATACGGCCTGGTCACGGGCCTGGCCCGGCCCGTTCATCTCGGCGAAGCGGACCACGCCGGTCTTGTCGATCACGAACGTGCCCCGGTTGGCGATCCCGGCGGCGTCGTTGAACACCCCGTACGCCTGGGCGACCGCGCCGTGCGGCCAGAAGTCGGCGAGCAGCGGGAACTGGAAACCTTCCTGCTCCGCCCAGATCTTGTGGGTGTAGACGGAGTCCACGCTGACGGTGAGCGTCTGCACGTCGTCGTTGACGTAGGCGTCGATGTTGTCCCGGACCTCCTGCAGCTCGCCCTGGCAGGTGCCGGTGAACGCGAGCGGGTAGAAGATCAGCAGGACCGCCTGCCGACCCCGGAAGTCGGCCAACCGCACCTCCTGGTTGTTCTGGTTCTTGAGGGTGAACTCCGGTGCCGGCGTGCCGACCTCGACGGGCATGTGCGCTCCTTCACTCACTTCTTGGCCTTGGCCCCACGGCGCAGCACCAGCCGGGCGGCACTCCAGTCCTTGCCGGCGTTGACCATGGAAGTCTGTTGCAGTCCGGCGCTGGGCGCGGACTCGCTGATGTCACTCGGCTCGACGTGGCCGTCACGCCCGGCCTTGGGCGTCAGCAGCCACACCACCCCGTTGTCGGCCAGCGGGCCGAGCGAGTCGACGAGCAACTCGAACAGGTCTCCGTCACCGTCGCGGTACCACAGCAGTACCGCGTCGACGACCTCGTCGGTGTCCTCGTCGACCAACTCGCCACAGCGGTCGGTCAGGGCGTCGCGGAGATCCTGGTCGACGTCGTCGTCGTAACCCATCTCCATGACCACCATGCCCGGCTCGATGCCGAACCGGTCCGCCAGGCTCCGTACGCCGTCGGCGGCCTGACCAGCGGTCGCGCTCACTGTTACTTGCCTCCTCGTCTTGAGCTGCCGGTATCCGTCGGACACCGATAGCGGGTAGTTCACACAGTTGTGCCGCCCGGCGCAAGTGGCGCACCGAGTTCACCGGAATTTACCGTGCCAGCAGCGCTCGGGCACCCTGGGTGATGGCATCTTCGCCGACCAGCACCTGGTTGGCGGCCGGGCCGAGCGGGACGTAGGTGTCCAATGCCGCGATCCGGGCGGCGGCTCCGACGTACCCGGCTTCGACCAGCGCTGCCAGCACCCCCTCACCGACGCCGCCGGATCGGCGGGTCTCGTCGACCACCAGTACCCGGCCGGTGGCCGTCGCCTCGCGGATGATGTCGGCCACCGGCAGCGGCGCGAGCCAGCGCAGGTCGACGACCCGGCAGCCGGCCCCTTCGGCAGCCAGCCGGGCCGCGACCCGCAACGACATCCGTACGCCGTTGCCGAAGGTGATCACCGTCAGGTCCTCGCCGCTGCCGATGGAGTAGCTGCGGGCCCGGCCGACCGGGATGTGCCGGGCACCCCACTCCCCTGGCGGGGTGTACGGCGCCAGCCACAGTCCGTCGTCCGGACTGTGCAGGTCACGAGTCTCGTAGAGGGCGACGGGCTCCAGGAAGACGCACACACTGCCGTCGACCGCCGCGCTGGCCAGGCAGGACCGCAGCAGCCCGGCGGCGTCGTCGGCCCGGGCCGGCACGGCCAGCACCAGGCCGGGTACGTCCCGCAGCACCGCCAACGAGTTGTCATTGTGGACGTGCCCGCTGAGGCTCTCCTGGTAGGCGAGACCGGGCACGCGCAGCACCATCGGGTTGCGGTAGCCGCCCCGGGAGAGGAACTGCAGCGCGGCGGCCTCGCCGCGCAGCTGGTCCTCGGCGCTGTGCAGGTAACTCAGGTACTGGATCTCCGGCACCGGCAGCTGGCCGGCCAGTCCGGCGCCGAGTCCGATGCCGAGGACCGTGGTGCCGTCGCCGGTGGTGTCGAAGACGCGTTGGACGCCGAACCGGTCCTGCAGCCCGGCGGTGACGCCGTGCACGCCGCCCTTGGCGGCGACGTCGGCACCGAACACGGTCATCGCCGGGTACGCCAGCAGACCGTCGGCGAGCGCCGCGGTGATCGTCTGGGCCAGGGTCATCGGCCCGCGTTCCTCGGGCAGCCGGGTGCCGAGGGTGGTGGCGCGGGTGGTGGCCGCCGCTCCGGCCGCGCGGGCACCGGTGTCGGCGACCACCCGGGCGACCCGGATCGGCCGGCGCGGGGCGATGGTGGCCACGACCTGTCCGGCGGTGTCGAGCTTGGCCTCCCCGATGACCTCCTCGGCGACCTTGCGCACCTGCCAGCCGACTTCGTCGTACCGGGAAATGATCTCGTCGGGACTGGCCAGGCCGGCGGCGACCAGCAGCCGCGCGGTGCCGACCAGCGGGTCTCGGGCGACGTCGCGGTCGATCTCCTCGGCCGACCGGTACGCCGATTCGACGTCGGCGCCGCTGTGCCCCATCAGCCGGACGGTGGACAGGTGCAGCACCGCCGGCCGGCGGTGCTCGCGGACCCAGGCGGCGGCCTCGGCGCCGACGTCGTAGGTGGCCGCCAGGTCGCACCCGTCGGCGGCGAAGTACCGCAGCCCTGGTCGGGAGCGCAGCGTCTCGGCGACCCAGCCGTCCGGCGACCGTACGCTGCCACCCAGTCCGTTGTCCTCACAGACGAACAGCACCGGCGTGGACAGCCCCGCGTGGTCGGCCCAGCCAGCGGTGTTGAACGCCGCCGTAGCAGCGGCATGGTTGACTGCCGCGTCGCCGAAGCTGCAGACCACGATGGCGTCGTCCGGCCAGGGCAGCCGGGGTTCCAGGTACGGCCGGCCGGCTGCGGCGGACCGGGCCAGCCCTGGTTGACGTTGCCGGACGGTCGGCAGCATCCGGCGCATCCGGTCGATGCCGAGCGCGGTCCCGACCGCCCGGGGCAGGTGCCCGCCGACGGTGCCGGAGGTGGGCACGATGTTGATGGCGGTGTTGCCGAACACCTTGCCCCGGCCGCCGGTGGTCGGGTCGGCGGCGGAGGCGACGGCACCGCGCAGCACGTCCCGGGCGGCGTCGGTGACCGGGTCGGCGCCGGGCTCACCGACGTCGACGCCGGATCCGGGGTCGGCCCCGCCGGGGCGAAGGCCCGGCTCGACGCCGGGCTCGTGGCCGTCGGCGAGACCGGCCTGGGCGAGCCGGGCGCAGTAGAAGCCCCCGGACCGGTAGTGCAGTAGCGCCGGGTCGGTCACCCGGACGGCGGCGGCCAGCGCCGCGTTGCCCTCGTGGCCCGACGAGCCGAGCGTGTAGAAGCCTTCTCCGAAGCTGCGCAGCCAGCGTTTGGCCAGGTCGAGATGGCGGCTGGTGAGTTGGGCGTCGAACAGCGCCAGCGCGGACTGCCCGGTGAGCAGGGTGCCGTCGCGTACCGGCTGTTCGGGTGCCCGTCGGTCCGGCGCGGTGTCCATCGCGGCGACCGCGGTGCGGAACCGTTCGTCGAGGTCCTGCGGGGTGGTCACGTCGGACAGCATTACCGACGCCCGCCAGGCGCGGCCACCGGGCGGCGAGCGGGCCGCCGCTGGGCCGGGTCGGGGCAGACTGCAGCGCCGCTGGTGGCCGGGGAGGTCATGGTCGCGATGCTACGCGGCAGCCCGGCAAACGGCAGCGCAGCCGCGCCGCCAGGCGCGGCTTGGACGGCAGCGCCGCCACGCCGCCAGGCGGGGTCACTTGCGGGCAGCGGATAGCATAAGGTTCGGTACGTTCTGAACGTTCATAACACCCATTGATCGTCACAGACGTCGATCGTCGCGCGCTTCGAGGCGGAGCGCCGTCAGACTCAAACCGAGGAGGCGAGGTCCGATGGCTGACCCGGCCATCCGTACCGAGCAGTTGATCAAGACGTACGGCCGCAACCGCGGCCTCACCGGCCTCGACCTTCAGGTCGAGACCGCCGAGGTGTACGGGTTCCTCGGCCCCAACGGAGCCGGCAAGTCCACCACCATCCGGCTGCTGCTGGATCTGATCCGGCCGACCAGCGGCACCGTCCGGGTGCTGGGGCTCGACCCGCGCGCCGACGGCATCCCGCTCCGCCGACGGATCGGCTACCTGGCCGGCGACTTCATCGTTGACGGCCGGCAGACCGGCCATGAACTCCTCACCTATCTGGGTAACCTGCGCGGCGGTGTGCCGAAGGCGCGGATCACCGAGCTGGCCGACCGACTCGACCTCGACCTCGGCCGGCGGATCAAAGGGCTGTCCAAGGGCAACCGGCAGAAGGTCGGGGTCGTGCAGGCCTTCATGCACTCCCCCGAGCTGCTCATCCTCGACGAACCGACCAGCGGACTGGACCCCTTCCTGCAGCAGGAGTTCGTCGCGATGGTCCGCGAGGCGAAGGCCGCCGGGCAGACCGTCTTCATGTCCTCGCACGTGATGAGCGAGGTGCAGCAGACCGCCGACCGGGTCGGCATCATCCGCGACGGCCGGCTGGTCACCGTCGAACGGGTCGAGGACCTGCGGGAACGGGCGGTACGCCGGATCGAGATCGTCTTCGACGCCCCGGTGCCGGCCGACGAGTTCGCGACGGTCCCCGGGCTCAGCGACGTGGTCGTGCACGACACCCGGCTCAGTTGCCGGCTCGACGGGCGGGCCGATCCGCTGATCAAGGCGGCGAGCCGGCACACCGTCGTCAGCTTCCTGGCCGAGGAGCCCGACCTGGAGGACCTCTTCTTCACCTACTACGAGCGGACGGAGACCGACGGTGTTGCTGCGTAACCCGTTCACCAAGGCGCTGCGCGACAACCGCCGGTCCATGCTGGGCTGGGCGGTGTCGATCGCAGCCGTCGGCACCATGTACGCCGCTTTCTGGCCGACCATGCAGACACCGGAGATGGCCGAGGCGATGTCGGCCTACCCGGAAGGGATGCTGGAGGCGTTCAACTTCAACGACGTCACCAGTCCCGCCGGCTATCTCGGCAGCGCCGTCTACGGGCTGCTCATCCCCCTGCTCGTGGCGGTGTTCGGGATCGCCGCCGGGGCCCGGACGATCGCCGGTGACGAGGAGACCGGTTCGCTGGACCTGCTGCTCGCCCACCCGGTCAGCCGGGTCCGCGCCGCGCTGCAGCGGTTCGCCGCGCTGGTGGTCGGGCTGGTGGTCACCGGGGCGCTGCTCTGGCTGGCCCTGGTCGCGATCCGTGGTCCGGCCGAGTTCACCGCCGTCGGGGTCGGTGCGCTGGCCGCGATGACCCTGCATCTGGTGCTGTTCGGCACCGCGTTCGCCGCCCTGGCGTACGGCGTGGGGGCCGCGACCGGCAGCCGGGCGACGGCGCTCGGCGTCGGCGCGGCGGTCGCCGTGCTCGGCTACCTCGCGAATGCCGTCCTGCCCCAGGTCGACGCGTTGGCGTGGGCCCGCGACATCTCTCCGTTCCACTGGTACCTCGCCGGCGATCCGCTGGTGAACGGGGTGCAGTTCGGCGGCGTACTGCTGCTCGCCGGCTTCGCCGCGGTCTGCGTCGCCGCCGGCACCTGGCGCTTCACCCGCCGCGACATCGCCGTGTGAGGAATCCGGCCGGCCCGGCTGCCACACTGGCAGGCATGGACTCCGACGTGATCTCCATCCGGACCGGCTCCCGACCCGTGGTGCGTGACATCACCGCCGAGGCGGGACGGTTCGTCGCCGGACGTGGCGACGGGCTGCTGCACGTGTTCGTACCGCACGCCACCGCCGGTATCGCGATCATCGAGACCGGTGCCGGCTCCGACGACGATCTGCTCACCGCCCTGGACCAACTGCTGCCCACCGACGACCGCTGGCAGCACCGGCACGGCTCCCCCGGGCACGGCCGGGACCATGTGCTGCCGGCGTTCGTCGCCCCGTACGCCACCCTGCCCGTGCTCGACGGCCGGCTCGCTCTCGGCACCTGGCAGTCGGTCTGCCTGGTCGACCCGAACGGGGACAACGCCGACCGCAAGGTCCGGTTCTCCTTCCTCGCCGGTTGACGGCGGCCGACTCGCTGGTCGAGACGGCCGGCCGGGCGGTCGGAGCCGGGGCCGGAGCCGGCCGGAAGTTACCGTCTGGTACCTGTGTCCCAGATCGCCTCTATGGCGACCGCGCGTGACGCAACCGGCCTCCAGGGGGCAGGATGGTCAGTAGAGACCTATCCCACACACAACTGAGGGAACGCCTGTGGCCACGGAACGCAAGCGCCCGGTGATCAGCGACGGCCTGCCGAGCCAGCTTCCGGACATCGACCCTGAAGAAACCAGCGAATGGGTCGAGTCACTCGACGGAGTGATCGACGAACGCGGCGCCAAACGCGCCCGCTACGTCATGCTGCGCCTGCTCGAACGGGCTCGGGAGCGCCAGGTCGGGGTGCCGCCACTGACCACCACCGACTACATCAACACGATTCCGCCGGAACGCGAACCCTGGTTCCCGGGCGACGAGATGATCGAGCGGCGGATCCGCGCGTACATCCGGTGGAACGCCGCGGTGCTGGTGCACCGCGCGCAGCGGCCGGAGATCGGCGTCGGTGGCCACATCTCCACCTACGCCAGCGCGGCATCCCTCTACGAAGTGGGGATGAACCACTTTTTCCGTGGCAAGCAGCACCCCGGCGGCGGTGACCACATCTTCTTCCAGGGGCACGCCTCCCCCGGCATGTACGCCCGCGCCTTCGTCGAGGGCCGGCTGTCGGAGCAGCGCCTCGACGGCTTCCGGCAGGAGTTGTCGCACGCCGGGCTCGGCGGCGGGCTGCCGTCGTACCCGCACCCGCGGCTGATGCCGGACTTCTGGGAGTTCCCCACCGTCTCGATGGGCCTCGGCGCGATCAACGCGATCTACCAGGCCCGGTTCAACCGGTACCTGCAGCACCGGGGTATCAAGGACACCTCCGACCAGCATGTGTGGGCGTTCCTCGGCGACGGTGAGATGGACGAGCCGGAGTCGCTCGGCGCGATCGGGGTGGCCGCCCGCGAGGAGCTGGACAACCTCACCTTCGTGATCAACTGCAACCTGCAGCGGCTGGACGGCCCGGTGCGCGGCAACGGCAAGGTCATGCAGGAGCTGGAGGCGTTCTTCCGGGGTGCCGGCTGGAACGTGATCAAGGTCGTCTGGGGTCGGGAGTGGGATCCGCTGCTCGCCGCGGACACCGACGGCGCGCTGGTCAACCTGATGAACACCACGCCGGACGGCGACTACCAGACCTACAAGGCCGAGTCCGGCGCGTACGTGCGGGAGCACTTCTTCGGCCGCGACCCGCGTACCCGCAAGATGGTCGAGAGTCTGTCCGACGACGAGATCTGGAACCTCAAGCGCGGCGGTCACGACTACCGCAAGCTGTACGCGGCGTACAAGGCGGCCACCGAGCACACCGGCCAGCCGACGGTGATCCTGGCCAAGACGATCAAGGGCTGGACGCTCGGCGAGCACTTCGAGGGCCGCAACGCCACCCACCAGATGAAGAAGCTGACCCTGGACGACCTGAAGACCTTCCGGGACCGGCTCTACCTGGACGTGCCGGACGAGCAGTTGGAGGCCAACCCGTACCTCCCGCCGTACCTGCGCCCGGCCGACGACTCCCCGGAGATGACCTACCTGCAGGAGCGCCGCAAGGCCCTCGGCGGGTACGTGCCGACCCGGCGGACCGCCGCCCGCCCGCTGGCGGTGCCGGGCAGTGAGCGGTTCGGTGACGTCAAACGCGGCTCCGGCAAGCAGAAGGTCGCCACCACGATGGCCTTCGTCCGGCTGCTCAAGGACATCATGAAGGACCGCGAGTTCGGCAAGCGGTGGGTGCCGATCATCCCGGACGAGGCGCGGACCTTCGGCATGGACTCGCTGTTCCCGACGCAGAAGATCTACTCACCGCACGGGCAGAAGTACACCGCGGTGGACCGGGAGCTGTTCCTGTCGTACAAGGAGTCGACCGCCGGGCAGATCCTGCACGAGGGGATCAACGAGGCCGGCTCGGTGGCGTCGTTCACGGCCGCCGGCACGTCGTACGCCACCCACGACGAGCCGATGATCCCGCTGTACATCTTCTACTCGATGTTCGGGTTCCAGCGCACCGGCGACGCGTTCTGGGCGGCGGCCGACCAGATGGCCCGCGGCTTCGTCCTCGGGGCCACCGCCGGGCGGACCACGCTCAACGGCGAGGGCCTGCAGCACGAGGATGGCCATTCGCAGCTGCTCGCCGCGAGCAACCCGGCGGTGGTCGCCTACGACCCGGCGTTCGCGTTCGAGATCGCGCACATCGTGGAGAACGGCCTGCACCGGATGTACGGCGAGTCACCGGAGAACGTCTTCTACTACCTGACGGTGTACAACGAACCGATCGTGCAGCCGGCTCAGCCGGACGGGCTCGACGTGGAGGGCCTGCTCAAGGGGCTCTACCGGTACGCGGCGGCACCGCAGGTGAGTCGGGCCGACGGCGGCGAAGCGCCCCGGGCCACGATCCTCGCCTCCGGCACCGGTATGCAGTGGGCGCTCAAGGCGCAGCAGCTGCTCGCCGAGGACTGGGGGGTGGCCGCCGACGTGTGGTCGGTGACCTCCTGGACCGAGCTGCGTCGGGACGCGGTGGCCTGCGAGGAGCACAACCTGCTCAACCTGGGCGGTGAGGCGCGGGTGCCGTACGTGCGCACGGCGCTGGCCGACGCGCCGCAGTCGGTGGTCGCGGTCAGCGACTGGATGCGGGCGGTGCCGGACCTGATCGCCCGGTGGGTTCCGGGCGACTACACCTCGCTGGGCACCGACGGGTTCGGGCTGTCGGACACCCGGCACGCGTTGCGGCGGCACTTCCACGTCGACGCCGAGTCGGTGGCCGTGGCGACGCTGCGGCAGTTGGCGTTGCGCGGTGAGGTGCCGGCCGAGGTGCCGGCGGGGGCCGCCAAGAAGTACGCGATCGACGACGTCAACGCCGCTCCGGTCGGGGAGACCGGCGGCGACTCCTGATCCGCAGCGACCGCGGTCGACGGGCTCCGGCGGGTGACCGCCGGGGCCCGTCGCGTCCGGGGCCGCACCATCTGCGGACCCCGCCGTAGCTGCGGTCGTCGGCGGTCAGCAGACGTTGGTCCGGTCGGCTGCGGTCAGCAGACGTTGGTCCGGTCGTCGGCGTTGGCGGCGTGCCGGGCGGCGGCCAGGTCGGACAGGCGGCCCAGGGACGTCTCCAGATCGGCACCGACCCGGTGCTTGCCGAGGCGCAGCAGGGTCGCGCTGACCTGGCCGGCCGGCCACCGCACGATGGTCAGCCGGACTGCGGTGCCGTCCCCCTCCGGGGTGAGTTCGACCTGCACCTCGGTGCGGGCCTCGGCCCGCAGGCCGGGGCCGGCGGCCCGCTCCCGCCAGGCGATCAGCTTGGGCGGCTGGAACTCGATGACCTCGGCGTCCGCGGCCGCACCGTCCGCCGTGTGCACCCGCATTCGGCGGATGTCGCCGCCGATCACCTCGGCCTGGCGGACACCGGCGAGCCAGTCGGGCAGCAACGCGGCCTGCCCGACCACCTCCCAGACGGTGTCGATCGGGGCCTCCACCCGCCCGCTGCGTTCGATGAGGATCATCTGCCTGCCTGTCTCTGCCTGCTCGTCCTGACAGGCGCAGCCTAAATCACATTCTCCACAAAAGGTGCAGACTTCGCTGTTCACCCAGGGTGCCACCGGACCTGGCCGTCGGGCGGGGATCGGCCGCCCGTAGGCTGGGACCGTGACGGTACGCGTACGCTTCGCCCCATCCCCCACCGGTATGTTCCATGTCGGCGGTGCCCGTTCAGCACTGCAGAACTGGATCTACGCCAAGCAGCACGGGGGCGTGTTCGTACTACGGGTGGAGGACACCGACGCGGCCCGCAACCGCCCCGAGTGGATCGAGGGGATCCTCAGCGCGCTGGACTGGATCGGCATCCGTCGTGGTTCGTACGAGGGGCCGTACTTCCAGTCGGCCAACGCCGGCGAGCACCGCGCGGCGGCCGACCGGCTGCACCAGTCCGGGCGTGCCTACTACTGCGACTGCGCCCGCGCCGACGTGCAGGCCCGCACCGGCAGCGAGTACCGCGGGTACGACGGGTTCTGCCGCGACCGGAGTCTCGACGCCGGGGCCGGGCGGGCCCTGCGGTTCCGCACTCCGGACACCGGCAGCACCACGGTCGTCGACCTGATCCGCGGCGAGCCGACGTTCGAGAACCAGTTGATCGAGGACTTCGTCATCGCCCGGGGCGACGGCTCGCCGGTCTTCCTGCTGGCCAACGTGGTCGATGACATCTCCCAGGGGATCACCCACGTGATCCGCGCCGAGGAGCACCTGCCGAACACCCCCAAACAGCAGCTGCTCTGGGCAGCGCTCGGGGTCAAGCCACCGGTCTGGGCGCACGTACCGGTGGTCGTCAACGAGAAACGCCAGAAGCTGTCCAAGCGCCGCGACAAGGTGGCGCTGGAGGCGTACCGCGACGAGGGGTACCTCGCCGACGCGATGCGCAACTATCTGATGCTGCTCGGTTGGGCGCCCAGCAACGACCGGGAGATCGTGCCCTGGTCGGTGATCGAGGAGGAGTTCCGGCTGGAGGCGGTGAACCCGTCACCGGCGTTCTTCGACGAGCGCAAGCTGCGCGCCTTCAACGGCGAGTACATCCGGGCGCTACCGGTCGAGGACTTCATCGCCGCCTGTCAGCCCTGGCTGACCGGGACGCCGTCGACGCCGGCGCCGACCGGCAGCGGTATCGCGCCGCCGCCGTGGCGGGCGGCCGACTACGATCCGACGACGTTCGCGGCGGTCGCCCCGCTCGCCCAGACCAGAATCGCCGTACTCAGCGAAATCGTCACGAACGTCGATTTCCTCTTCCTCGACGTCCCGGTGATCGACGACGCCGGGTGGGCGAAAGCGATGAAGGACGGCTCAGCCGACTTGCTGGACGCGACGATCGCCGCGTTCGCGGCGCTGCCGGACTGGTCCGCCGAGCCGTTGAAGGCGGCGCTGGAGCAGGTCGGCGCCGAGCGTGGCCTCAAGCTCGGCAAGGCCCAGGCACCGGTACGGGTCGCGGTGACCGGCCGGTCCGTCGGGCTGCCGCTGTTCGAGTCGCTGGAGGTCCTCGGGCCGGAGCGCACGTTGCGTCGGCTGCGTGACGCCCGCGCCCGGCTCGGCTGACGTCGCGACGGTCCGGTCAGGTGGTACGGCGACGGACGAAGAACGCTCCGGCGGCCACCGCGACCAGCAGGACGACGGCGCCGACCAGCCACGGCCACCAGGGTGTGGACTCGGTGGAGCTGGTGGCCTGCGGCGTCGGTGCCGGGGTCGCCTCCGGTGTCGGTTCGGCGACGGTGGGGCTGGGTGCCCCGGTCGGTGACGGATCAGCGGTCGACTCGACACCGACCGTCAAAGTGAAGGTGAGTGTGCCCTTGACCCAGTGTCCATCAGTGGACAACACGTTGTAGTCTACTGTGTACTCTCCGGCGGGGCCGGGACGGAACGGCACACTCACCGCCTTGCCGTCCACTACGGGTGCCCCGGTGGACGCCGCAGCGCCGTCCGGACCGGTCACGCCCAGCTCGGTCTGCTCCTGGCTGAGATTGGCCAGAAAGGTGAGTCGGACCGCCTCGGGGGCCTGCGCAAGCTCCGCGCCGTCAGCCGGATCGCTCCCGGTCAGCACGTTGTGCGCCTGGGCCGGCGATGCCCCGAACAGCACCGCGAGCAGCCCGACGAACACCGCGAGCAACACCCTTGGTACGCGTACCACCCTGTCCCCCAACTGTTGCGATCGCCGGATACGATCGGTCGCCAGACGACGCGCCGGGCCGTCATCGGCCGACCTCCCTGGTTGGTCGGTCACCGGTCGTCGATGGTTCCCGAAAAATCCGTCCAGCGGGTGCAACCGTCCAGGGTCATGCGGAGTCTCTCACAGTGAGGGTCCGCGACCACGCCCGCCGCTGATTACGTCGGGCAGCTATCGGGTAGTGAGCACATCGACTAGGGACCTGACCTCCGCGGGGCGAGGGAGTTGACCATGGGACAGCGGGCAGCCAGCCGTCTTCTAGCGGCCGGTGCGCTGCTCCTGGCATTCGGCACGTCCATGTTGTCGGCGAACCGGGTGTACGCGGCACCACCTGCACCAACGACCGTCACCATCGAAGGTGACGACCTGCCGGAGCCGCTCGCCGTGCACGCCGACACCGACGCCGAGTTGTTCGCGGCGGTGCTCAGCCAGGTCAGCTGGCTCACCGGACCGGGCCAAACCAGTTCCCCGGAGCCGGGTGACCTCGGCCCGAAGTACCTTGTCGTGGTCATGGTGGCGGACGAACCACATCGCGCCTACGAGCTGTATCCGCTGGCCAAAGGCGGTCCCCGCGCGTTCCGACCGGCGGAGCAGCCCGGTAAGGGCAAGACCACGGCCGGCTGGTTCTTCGGCCGGCTGACGATGTCCGAAACATTGCGGGCGGCCGGCGCGCCGCTGCCGGCCCGCCCGGACAGCATCAGCGGTGGCATCGGCGGCGGCGAACGGGTGATCCCGGAGGACGCGCTCAACCCGGGTGAGGACATCGACAAGATGCTCACCGACCTGCGCCAGGTCATGATGCTCAACGCCGCCGTGGTGGTCGGCATCACCCTGGGGATCGCGGGGATCGCCCTGCTGGTACGCCGCCGGACCAGGTGACCGGCTGGGCTGTGCAGGTGACCGGCTGGGCTGTGCAGGTGACCGGCCGGGCTGTGTCAGCACCAGCGGTGCGGCGGGCGTTCCCGACGTACCGCCCGGGAACTTGGCCGGACCCCGAGGTGGCGGTGCGCGCCCGCCCATCCCCGTTGCCCCGCGCAGCAGGTCGACACCGGCCGCGGGTCGGCCGGGCCGCCCCGGTCGGTCCCCTGCCCGGTCAACGTCCGACCGGGTGACGGTTGGTCCCGCTCTCCCGGATGGTCCCGCCCGACGCCATGGTCCCGCCCGACGCCGCCGCTGTGGCCAGCCCCCAGGTACGCCATCACGAACTCCTCACCTCGCACGAGCCGTCCCGAGACGACACCTTGCCAGGTACCGGGCCGGCCGCCGCCGGCCCCCCCGCTCGTGGTGACCACAGGCGGGCGGCCAGCGCCACAGCCGTCACCGCCACCAGGGCGCCGCCGATCACGTCGACCGGCCAGTGCGCGAGCAGCACCAGCCGGGTCGCCGCGATGAACAGCGCGCCGGCTCCGGCGAGCGCCGCCACCAGCAACCGCCCGGTACGCCGTACCCCGGGCCAGACCAGCAGGACGACCGCGAACGCCGCAGCGGCGGCGTTGGTGGTGTGCCCACTGGGGAAGCCGTTGGCCGCGATGGTCACGAAGCCGTCCGCCGGGCGGGGCCGGTGCAGCAGCCACTGCCCCAACATCCAGCTGGCCGGGGCCGCGACGGTGACCGTCGCGCAGAACCAGGCCCGGGGCCGGTCCCGGCGCACGGCGAACAGGGTGGTCGCGGCGGCGCCGGCGGCCAGGAACGACATCGTCGCCGCCAGGTCGGTAGCGATCCGCAGGACCGCCACCAGCGTCGGCCGGTCGGCGGCGTAGGCCCGCAGCCGGTCGGTCACCGGGGCGTCCAGCCGGGCGACCAACGCGGGATCCACCACCAGCACGGTGGTCAGCGCCGCGAGGGCGAGCAGGGCCAGCAGCGGTACGACCAGCGGCGGACGGGCGATCATCCGCACATGTTGGCACGGTAGGCGCGGTCGCGCCCGCCGGCCGTGACACGCTGACGGGGTGGCGACCAAGCGCAACGATGCCGGGCTCACCGCGACCCTGCGTCGTATCGAGCGGTCGGCCGGGGCGCTGGCGACCGCGAGCGTGGCCCGGATGGACGAGACCCTGCCCTGGTTTCGTGAGCTGCCCGCCGACCAGCGTTCCTGGGTGATGGTCATCGCCCAGGCCGGCGTGCGTTCCCTGGTGGAGTGGCTGCGCGACGGCGGCGGCGCGAACGGGAGCCCGCAGGAGGTCTCCGACGAGGTCTTCGCCGCGGCGCCGCGGGCGCTGGCCCGGTCGATCAGCCTGCAGCACACGGTCGCCCTGATCAAGGTCACCATCGACGTGGTCGAGGCGCAGGTGCCGCACCTGGCGGCGACCGGCGAGGAGTCACTGCTGCGCGAGGCGGTGCTGCGGTTCTCCCGGGAGATCGCCTTCGCCGCCGCCCGGGTGTACGCGCGGGCGGCGGAGTCGCGCGGTGCGTGGGACGCCCGGCTGCAGGCGCTGCTGGTCGACGCGCTGCTGCGCGGCGACTCGTCGGACGTGCTGGCCAGCCGGGCCGCCGCGCTGGGCTGGACCGACGCCTCGCCGGTGTCGGTGGTGGTCGGGCGGTCACCGGGCGGCGAGGTCACCGCGGTCCTGCAGATCGTCTACCGGGCCGCCCGGCGGATCGGGGTGGAGACGATCGGCGGGGTGCACAACGACCGGCTGGTGGTGGTGCTGGGCGGGGCGGCCGATCCGGCGGCGGCGACCGGCAAGCTGCTGGACGCGTTCGGCGCCGGCCCGGTGGTGGTCGGACCGATGGTGGCCAGCCTGGACGAGGCGACCGAGTCGGCCCGGGCAGCGCTGGCCGGATACCGGGCGGCACCGGCCTGGCCGGCGGCGCCCCGCCCGGTCGCGGCGACCGATCTGCTGCCGGAGCGGGCCCTCGCCGGTGATCCCGAGGCCCGCCGCCGGCTGCGCCGCGACGTGTACGGAACCCTGGTCCGTGCCGGCGGGGAGCTGCTGGAGACCCTGGACGCGTTCTTCGCCGCCGGGGCCGTGCTGGAGGCGACAGCGCGGGCACTGTTCGTCCATCCGAACACGGTGCGTTACCGACTGCGGCGCATCGGTGAGGTGACCGGACTGTCGCCGTTCGCCGCCCGCGACGCGTACGCCCTGCAGATGGCCCTGGCGATCGGCCGGCTGGATCCCCCGCCGCTGCTGCGGACCTTGCCTGACTGAACGCACTTCCGAGTAACATTTGCGGGCAAAAGACGTGCACATCCGACGATCTTTGTAGGAACCCTCCAACGACGGTAGTGCGGATTGGTATCTCAGCGCACCCAAGTGACCCGTGGGTATCAGGAAGAGTCATAGCCGTGCTCGCCGTACTCTCCCCCGGCCAGGGGTCCCAGAAGCCCGGCTTCCTCACCCCGTGGCTCGACCTGCCCGGTGCCGAGGCCCGCCTGCGGTGGTGGTCCGCGCTCGCCGGGGTCGACCTGGTGCGCCTCGGCACCACCGCCGACGCCGACGAGATCAAGGACACCGCTCGCACCCAGCCGCTGCTGGTCGCCGCGGCCCTGCTCGCCGCCGAGCACCTGCCTGGCGGATCACCGGCCGGACACCGCCGGGGCGGGCTCTACGACGTCGCCGTCGTCGCCGGTCACAGCGTCGGCGAACTCGCCGCCGCGTCGCTGGCCGGGGTTCTGCCCGCCGAGTCGGCCATCACGCTGGCCGCGGTCCGGGGCCGGGAGATGGCCGCCGCGTGCGCGCTGGAACCCTCCGGGATGGCCGCCGTGCTCGGCGGCGACCGGGACGAGGTGCTGGCCGCGATCGACCGTCACGGGCTGCACCCGGCGAACCACAACGGAGCCGGTCAGATCGTGGTGGCCGGAGCCACCGGCCAACTGGAGAAGTTCGCCGCCGAGCCGCCGGCCCGGGCCCGGGTGGCGGTGCTGAAGGTAGCCGGGGCGTTCCACACCCCGTACATGGCACCGGCCGAGCAGGCGCTCGCGAGCGTCGCCGCCGGCATCATCCCGGCCGACCCCACCCGAATCCTGCTGTCCAACCTGGATGGAGCGGCCGTCGACCACGGCCGGGAGCTGCTGCAACGCCTCGTCCGGCAGGTGACCGCACCGGTGCGCTGGGACCTGTGCACGCACACCCTGGCAAACCTCGGTGTCACCGGAGTACTGGAGCTGCCACCGGCCGGCACCCTCGCCGGCCTGGTCAAGCGGGAGTTCAAGGACCGCGGCGTGCCGGAGATCGTCACCGTGAAGACCCCGGACGACCTGCCCGCGGCGCGGGCCCTGATCGCCCGGCACGGGATGGCCCCCAGTCACGAGCCCACCAGGCAGTTCCGGGTCGTCGTATCGGCCAGCGCCGGCACCTTCGAACCGGCTGCCGGACTCGCCGAGGGCGACCCGCTGACCGCCGGTCAGATCATCGGACACGTCACCACCCGGCAGGGTCCGGTCGAGGTCGCCGCGCACGACGCCGGCCTGCTCACCGAATGGCTCGCCCACCACGACGACCCGGTCGCACCGGGCCAGCCGCTGGCCCGGATCAGCGGTTCCGCACTGTGAGCGCGCACCCCGACAGCGCGCCGGGAAAGGCAGCAACCATGACCGGATCGCAGATCGTGGCACTCGGGCACTACCAGCCCTCCCGGGTGGTCACCAACGACGAACTCGCCCAACTGGTGGAGACCAACGACGCCTGGATCCGGGACCGTGTCGGTGTCGTCACCCGCCGGATCGCCGACTCGGAGACCGTCGCCGACATGGCCTCGGCGGCGGCCGAGAAGGCACTGGCCAACGCCGGCCTCACCGCGGCCGACATCGACCTGGTGGTGGTGGCGACCTGCACCGCCATCGACCGCAGCCCGAACGTCGCCTGCCGGGTCGCGGCCCGGCTCGGCATCGCCGCCCCGGGCGCGTACGACATCAACACCGCCTGCTCGGGCTTCAGCTACGCGCTCGGCACCGTCGACCACGCCGTACGGGCCGGTGCGGCACGCAACGCCCTCGTCATCGGCTCGGAGAAGCTCTCCGACTTCACCAACTGGACCGACCGCTCCACCTGCATCATCTTCGGCGACGGCGCCGGCGCCGCGGTGGTCACCGCCACCGGCGGCAACGAGCCGGCCGGGATCGGACCGGTGGTCTGGGGCTCGGTCCCGGACAAGAGCGACGCGGTACGCATCGAGGGCTGGCGGCCGTACATCGAGCAGGAGGGCCAGTCGGTGTTCCGGTGGGCGACCACCGCGCTCGCCCCGTTGGCCCGGCAGGCCTGTGAGCGCGCCGGGGTCGACCCGACGGAGATCGCCGCCTTCGTCCCCCACCAGGCGAACGCCCGGATCATCGACGGCATCGCCAAGCGGCTCGGGATGCCCGACGCGATCGTCGCCAAGGACATCGTCGAATCCGGCAACACCTCGGCGGCCAGCGTGCCGTTGGCGCTGTCGAAGCTGGTCGAACGACGGGAGATCCCGTCCGGCGCCCCGGTGCTGCTGTTCGGCTTCGGCGGTGGACTCACCTACGCCGGGCAGGTCGTCCGCTGCCCGTAAGCTCCTACCGCCCGCTCCGAGGTGGAGCGGGCCGCCCGCCGACCCGGCAGGCATCATTGTTTCAACCGAGAGGAAAGTAGAAAACCATGACCCGTGACGAGATCACCGCCGGCCTCGCCGAGATCCTCGAAGAGGTCGCCGGGGTCAACCCGGACGACGTGGCCGGCGACAAGTCGTTCACCGATGACCTGGACGTCGACTCGCTCTCCATGGTCGAGGTCGTGGTCGCCGCCGAGGAGAAGTTCGGCGTGAAGATCCCGGACAACGAGGTGCAGAACCTCAAGACCGTCGGCGACGCGGTCGCCTACATCGAGACGCAGGCGTGACGATGGTCGACGTCGTCGTCACCGGGCTCGGCGCGACGACCCCGCTCGGCGGGGACGTCGCGGCGACCTGGGAGGCCATGCTCAACGGCAAGTCCGGAGTCGACAAGCTCACCCACGACTGGGCCGCGCAGCTGCCGGTCCGGATCGCCGCCGAGTTGGCGTCCGAACCCGCCGAACGGTTGGACCGGGTCAAGCTGCGCCGGCTGGACCGATCCGAAGCGATCGCGCTGATCGCCGCAGGTGAGGCGTGGACGGACGCTGGGCTGGGCGACGCCGGCGTCGACCGGGAACGGCTCGGCGTCAGCATCGGTTCCGGCATCGGCGGCGCGCTCACCCTGCTCGCCCAGGACGACATCCTGGAAGCCTCCGGGCCGCGACGGGTGTCGCCGCACACCGTGCCGATGCTGATGCCCAACGGTCCGGCCGCCTGGGTCGGGTTGGAGTTCGGCGCGCAGGCCGGCGTCCACTCGGTCGCCAGCGCCTGCGCGACCGGCGCGGAGGCGATCGCGCTCGGCCTGGACATGATCCGGGCCGGCCGGGCCGACGTGGTGATGGCCGGCGGTACCGAGGCCGTGGTGCACGGTCTGCCGATCGCCGGTTTCGCCGCGATGCGGGCCATGTCGACCCGCAACGACGACCCGCAACGGGCGTCGCGGCCGTGGGACAAGGCCCGCGACGGGTTCGTCCTCGGTGAGGGCGCCGGCGTCGTGGTGCTGGAACGGGCCGAGCACGCGGCGGCCCGGGGCGCCCGGGTGTACGCCCGGCTCGCCGGGGCCGGGCTCACCTCCGACGGGTACGACATGGTGCAGCCGCATCCCGAAGGGCTCGGCGCGGCCCGGGCGATCCGGTTCGCCCTCGCCGACGCCGGAGTGTCCGGCGGTGACATCGTGCACGTCAACGCGCACGCCACCTCGACCCCGGCCGGCGACCTCGCCGAGCTGGTGGCGCTGCGCGAGGCGATCGGCGACCACCCGGTGCTGACCGCGACCAAGTCGATGTCCGGCCACCTGCTGGGCGCGGCCGGCGCGCTGGAGTCGATCGCCACCATCCTGGCGATCCGCGACAGCGTCGTCCCGCCGACGATCAACCTGGACGACCCGGACGACCAGCTCGACCTCGACGTGGCAGCGCAGAAGGCCCGGCCGATGGAGGTACCCGCCGCGTTGAACAACTCGTTCGGCTTCGGTGGACACAACGTCGCGCTCGTCTTCACCCGGGTCTGAGCGCCGACCGGGTCACCACGACAGCGGACGGCGCTCCGGCCCTGCCGACGGCGCTCCGGCTCAGGCGGGCCGGAGCGCCGTCGGCGTCTCGTCGACGCGCGTGGTCAGCCGGGGCAGCTGGTGGCGGGCAGGCCGGCCACCGGCACCGGCAACCGGCCGGGCGCCGGTGCGGCACCCCGCAGTACGTCGGCCAGCGCGGACATCGACGCCGGGCTCGACGAGTAGGTGGCCAGCAGCGTCGCGGACCGGGCCTCGGCGAGCAGGTACGGGGTGTCCATGGCAACGGTCACCGCCGCGTCGACGTTCAGGTCGGACGGGCCGTCGCCGTAGCCGACCAGGTGCACGACCGTACCGCCCTGGCCGACCACCTCGACCCCGGCGTCGCGCAACTCCTCGATCAACAGCGTCCGGGTACGCTCCCGGCCGCCCGAGGCGGTGACGGTCACCGGCCCGTCGACCCCGGCGCAGTCCCCCCGCACCTGGGTGACGGCGGCGGCGGCCAACCGCTGGGCTGCGGTGTAGTGGTCTTCGGCGCCGAGCACCGTCATCGGCGGGGTGGTCTCCTCGGCGAGACGCTGCTTGAGGGTCAGCACCCGGGTGACCGCCTGCACGAGTCGCGCCCGGGACAGTGACCCGTCGCGCAGCGCGGCGAGCAGACCCTCGTAGGCGGCCGTCACGTCCGGCGGCATGAGGATCAGGTCGTTTCCGGCGTTGATCGCCGCGACCGCCGCGTCGCCGGGCGACAACGCGCGGGCCGGCGCCATGTTCATCCCGTCGGTGACCACCACCCCGTCGAAGCCGAGTTCGCCGCGGAGCAGATCGGTGAGGACCTTGCGGGAGAACGTCGCCGCCACCCCCGGGTCGACCGCGGCGACGTCCAGGTGCCCGGACATCACCAGGCCGGCACCGGCGTCGATGCCGGCCACGAACGGCGGCAGGTCGCTGGCGGCGAGGGCGTTCCGGTCCTGGTCGAGCACGGGCAGGTCGCCGTGGGAGTCGACAGCGGTGTGGCCATGCCCCGGGAAGTGTTTGAGGGTGGCCGCGACGCCGCCCGCCCGCAGGCCACGGACGGCGGCGGCGACCTGCCCGGCTGCCGCGTCCGGGTCGGCGCCGTACGACCGGGAGCCGATCACCGTGCTGTTCACCCCGAGGACGTCGGCGACCGGCGCGAAGTCGACGTTGACGCCGAGCGCCGCGAGTTCGGTGCCGGCCGCCCGCCAGGCCGCCTCGGTCAGCTCCGGCTGCCCGGCCGAACCGGCCGCCATCGCGCTGGGCAGCAACGTCACCCCCTGGTTGATCCGGGTGACGATGCCGAACTCCTGGTCGGTGCCGATCAGCAGCGGCAGCTTGCCGACGCCGTCGGGCAGCTCGGCGGCGGGCAACCGCCCGGCGGCGTCCTGCAGCCCGGTGGCCAGCTCCCGCACCTGGGTGGGGCTGTCGACGTTGGTGGTGGGTTGGTTGCTGCCGGTCGGGTCGTCGGCCGAGAAGCCGACCAGGATCAGGCCGCCGATCCGGTAACGGTCGATCATCTCGGCCGGGGTGTCGACTCCGGCGAGCTGCTGGTTGCCGGCCGCCGACCCCGGCGAGACCTCGGTCGCGGACGCCCCGTACGCATACGGCATCAGCACCTGACCAACCAGATCCTCGTCACTGAGAGTCGCCGCCAGCCGGGCGGCCGGCGATGTCGTAGGTCTGGCTGTCGGCTCGCCGGAGGGGCCTTCTGGACTGCGGGGACTGCTGGCTTCAGGCCGGTCGCCGGGTCCGGCGCAGCCGCTCGTGACACCGAGGACGGCCAGCAGAACAGAGGCGATGGTTACGCGGGGTGAGGGGAGCACACCGGCCATCCCATCAGGCTACGGTCGCGGCGGCAACCCGTGCCCGGCTGGCGGCAGGTTCCGTGCCCGGCTCACCCGGCCGGATCAGCCGACCCGGGTGAGCAGAGTCACCGGCGCTCCTTCACCGGCGTGCCGGTACGGCTCGAGTTCGGTGTCCCAGGCGGTGCCCATCGCCTTGTCGAGGGCGTGCGCGATCGCTTCGGGGGCCGGCGACGCCGCGATGATCGCCCGGATCCGGTCCTCGCCCAGCTGGATGTCCCCGGCCGCCCCGATGGTGGCCCGAAACAGGCCGCGACCGGGTACGTGCATGAACCGCTCCCCGTCGGCACCGGGGCTGGGTTCCTCGGTGACTTCGAAACGGGTCATCGGCCACTGCCGTAGGGCAGCGGCCAGCTCGGCCCCGGTCCCCGCCCGGCCGGTCCAGCTGCACTCGGCACGCCGCCCGTTCGGATCGAGCGGCTGGGCGGTCCAGTGCAGGTTGACCGGCGCGACGAGGACGCGCGATATCGCCCATTCGACGTGAGGGCACACGGCGAGCGGGGTCGAGTGGACGTATACGACGCCACGCGTTGGCACGGTGACCTCCCGGAGAGCGAGGTGCGTCTTCCCCTACGACCTCGACCACCGGGCGGTGTGACCAATGATGACTGTTGTGACGGGTGGTGCGCCAGTGAATCGGCAAACTGGTCGCGGAAATTGTCGCCGCCCGGCTCCTCGGGTCCGCCCCGCCGCTGGGAATGCCGGGCACGGGTGCCTCGTTGTCCCTGCTGGTCGGCCGGAAACTACGGCCGGGCGCGAGGTGGCCCAGCCGATCTGCGGCCGGCCATCCGGTAAGATGGGGGCGGCGTATGCCCGACACCCTGCGAACCGTTTGTGTGATCAGCCGTACCGCCAGTCCTGTTCGTAGCACCAGCCCTGCCTGTACCACCAGCCCTGCCTGTACCACCAGCCCTGCCTGTACCACCAGTCCTGTCCGTACCGTCAGTCCTGCAAGGGAGTCCCCCCGTGGCGAGCAACACCTCCAAGACCGCGCGCGCGTCAGTCCGCGCCGGCCAGGCCGGTCAGGGTGGTGCCCTGAGCGTCCTCGGCGAGTTCAAGTACCTGATCCCGCTCAACGGCGGCAAGCACGCCTACGTCCGCAACCTCACCAACGGGAAGACCGCTCACCTGCGTACCGACTCGGACGCGTTCGTGGAGGAGATCCGGTCGCTGGCCGGTGCCGGCCACGCCGCGAAGATCCGGTTGGAGATCAACGCGCTGGCGTCCGCCCACCCGGGTCACGGCTGGGAGCTGACCGAGAAGCGGCTCGTCGAGGCCGGGGTCTTCGAGGCCTGAGCATGATCTGACGGGTCGGCGACGACCCGGACCTTGGACGGCCCCGCCGGGCGGCACGCCCGGCGGGGCCGTTTCCGTCGCTGGTGCGGCGGTGGCTGCTCAATCGAGCAGTTCCACCTGGCCGTTTCCGAGGTCGTAGACCCCGCCGGTGACGTCGATCCGCCCGTCCGCGAGCGCGGCGGCGAGCAACTCCACCTGCCGGAGCCGTTGCACGGTCCGCCGCACATGGGCCCGTACCGCGAGGGGCTGCACGTCAGGGTGCCCGACACCGACCTCGGTCACCGCCGGAGCGATCTGCTCCACCAGGTACCCGATGCTGCCGGCCGGGCGACTGCCGGTGCGTTGCGCGCTGATCGTCGACGCCACCGCTCCGCACCGCTCGTGTCCGAGCACGATGACCAGCGGCACACCCAACGCGCCGACGGCGAACTCGATCGACCCGACGATCGCCTGGTCCAGCACCTGGGCGCCGGACCGCCCGACGCAAATCGAGCCGAAGTTCTGGTCGAAGATCGCCTCCAGCGGCACCCGCGAGTCGATGCAGCCGAGCACGAACGCGATCGGATACTGCTCGCCGAGCGCCGCGCTGGCCGCAGCCGCCGACACGTCGTGACCGTGCCGTGGTCGTCCGGTGACGAAACGCCGGTTGCCGGCCAGCAACTCGGCCAGAGCCTCGGCCGGACCGGGGTGATCGGGTGGCGGCGGGCCGGACGGACGCGGTGCCCGGGAATCCGGCATCGGGAACGACGGTGACGACATGGTTGCAGCGTGGCGTGCTACTGGCCGGTCGGGAAAGCAGTTGCGAGTCTTCTCACCGTACTGGTTCCAGATCCGGCCTACCGGGGTATCTCCGAGCCGAGACCGCCAGGGACAGCGGCGGAGGTGACGACGGTGGGCAGGCCTCAAGAGTTCAGCGTCCGGCTGCCGGACGGAGCCGTGCCGCGCGGGCGGTCGAGCGGCCCTCGCGAGGCGGAACTGACCCTCGTCCTGTTGCATGGCTGGACGCTCGACCAGCACACCTGGCACCGTCAGGTCGGGGAGCTGACCGGGACGTCCGGACAGCGGGTCCGGGTGGTCACCTACGACGCCCGCGGTCACGGCCGGTCCACGGCCGCCGGGCTGGCCACGATGACTCTCGGGCAGTTGGGCGACGACCTCGCCGCGGTGCTGCGCCGGATGGACGCCGCCGGCCCGGTGGTCCTGGCCGGGCATTCGATGGGTGGCATGGCGATCATGGAGTACGCGCACCGGCACCCGGTGGATTTCGCCGCCCGGGTCGCCGGGCTGGCGTTCGTGGCCACCACGGCGGAGGGACACACCCACACCGCGTACGGGCTGGCGCCCCCGGTCGCCCGGCTGGTCCGGCTCTGCGAGGTCGCCGGAGCCGGCGTGCTGGCCAGATGTGGCGCCTGGCGACCCCATCCGGGTCTGCTGCAGCCGCTGCGGCCGACCCTGCGGTGGCTGCTGTTCGGCGACACCTGCGACCCCCGGGACCTCGAACTGGCGACCACCGCCGTCGGTCGGACGACGCTACGGGCGATCGGCGGCTACCGCGCTTCGATCGGCGCTCAACGCCGGCTCCGCACGCTGTCGGCGCTCGACGAGGTTCCGGCGGCGGTGCTGGTCGGAGACCGTGACCGGCTGACGCCGCCGATCTGCGCCGAATCGATCGTCGACGCGTTACCCGGAACCGACCTGACGGTCTGCCCCGGGGCCGGACACATGCTGATGCTGGAACGACCGGACCGGGTGACGGCCGCTCTCGTCGAGGTGCTCGACAGGGCGACGCGCTGAAACAGGCTCGGCAGGGCGGAACGTGGTCGCCGAGTGCCCCGGGAGCCGGCGCCGGGCTGGCGCGCGGACGGTAACGTCGTAAGGCTGCCGGGTCAGATCATGTGACGGGGTCACCACGCTCCGCCGTCGCCGCCCGGCGCCGTGACCGTCCGCCGGCGGACCGGCCGCCCTGCCCCGGCCGACCCGCCCTCGCCCAGGAGCCGCAGCGTTGACCGACGCCACCACGTTGGACCAGGAGATCGCCGCCGAGCAGCGGCACGTCGACCGGGTGTACGCCCGGTTGGCGCAGCTACGCCGGGACGCGGTACGCGCCGAGCGGGACGGCTACCGCCTCGCCCGGGTCGGCAACGTCGGGGCGCTGGTGGAGCGCGACGCGATGGTCTTCCACGCGGCCCGGCGGCGGCATCTGCTCGACGCCGAGCACGAAGGGCTGGTGTTCGGCCGGCTCGATCTGCGCGACGGCGCGGTGCTGCACGTGGGCCGGCTCGGGGTGCGCGGTGAGCGGTCCGAGCCGCTGCTGATCGACTGGCGTGCCCCGGCCGCCGCCGCGTTCTACCAGGCGACGCCGGCCCGACCGCAGGGCGTGGTGCGGCGACGCACCATCCAGTCCCGGGGGGAGCGGGTCACCGGCGTCTCCGACGACCTGCTCGATCCGGCAGCCGCGCCGGCCGGGATGCGGGTGGTCGGCGACGGCGCGCTGCTGGCCACCCTGGCCCGGGCCAAGGGACGTGGGATGCGCGACATCGTGGCCACCATCCAACAGGAGCAGGACCAGGCCATCCGGTCCCCCGCCGCCGGGGTGACGATCGTCTCGGGCGGCCCCGGCACCGGCAAGACCGCGGTCGCGCTGCACCGGGCGGCGTACCTGCTCTATTCGGACCGGAGCCGGTTCGCCGGCGGCGGCATCCTGGTCGTCGGCCCGACCGGGGTCTTCGTCGAGTACATCGCCGCGGTGCTGCCCGCCCTGGGTGAGGAGAGCGCCACCCTGAGGTCGCTGGGGTCGCTGCTGCCGGGGGTGTCGGCGACCCGGACGGATCCGGCGGCGGTCGCCGTGGTGAAGGGGTCGCTACGGATGCGGCGGGTGCTGGAACGGGCGGTACGTGACGCGGTACCGGACGGGCCGACCGAGCTACGGCTGCTCTACCGGGGGCAGTTGCTGCGGCTGCGCGGCCCGGAACTGGACGGTGTCCGGGCCCGCGCGCTGCCCCGGGGCGCACGGCGCAACGAGGTCCGGCGGGCCGGTATCGACGGGTTGTTCGAGGCGTTGTGGGCGCAGGCCCGGCAGTTGGTGGCCCCGGCCCGGCTGCCCGGCCAGGCCGAGTTCGAGGACGAGTTGTCGGACCGGGACGATTTCCGGGACTTCCTGCGGGCCTGGTGGCCCCGGCTGCTGCCGCGACACGTGCTGGGCTGGTTGGCCCGGCCGGACCGGCTGCGTCGGTACGCACGGGGCGTGCTCGACCCGGCCGAGATCACGGTGCTGGCCGACGCGTTCGGTGAACTGGCGGACCACGGGCCGACCATCGCGGACGTGGCGCTGCTGGACGAGTTGGACGAACTGCTCGGCCGGCCGCCGCAGCCCCGCCGCCGGCACCGGGATCCGTTCCAGGTGGCCGGCGGGGTCCGTGAGGTGACGACCTTCGCCGACCGGGAGCGGGCGGCCCGCGCCACCGCCCGGGAGCGGCCGGCCGACTACCGGGAGTACGCCCACGTGGTGGTCGACGAGGCGCAGGACGTGTCGCCGATGCAGTGGCGGATGATCGGGCGCCGGGGCCGGCTCGCCTCCTGGACGGTGGTCGGGGATCCGGCGCAGACCGCGTGGACCGGGAATCCGGCCGAACTCACCCAGGCCCGGGACCGGGCGTTGGGGCGGCGGCCGCGGCGGGAATTCCAGCTGACCACGAACTACCGCAACCCGGCGGAGATCTTCGAACTGGCCGCCGGGGTGATCCGCGAGGTCGCTCCGGACGCCCCGTTGCCGACTGCGGTCCGATCGACCGGGGTGGCGCCGCGCCGGGACCGGGTATCTGCGGCGGTGCTGCCGGCTGCAGTCCGCGCCGCGACCGCCGAGATGCTGGCAGCGGTGGAGGGGACGGTCGGGGTGATCGCCGCAGTGGCCCGGCGCGACGAGGTCGCCGGCTGGCTCGCCGAGCAGGCGACCTCGCGGCTGCAGGTGGTGTCGAGCCTGCAGGCGAAGGGCATGGAGTACGACGCGGTGGTGCTGGTGGCCGGTGACGAGATCCGTGCCGAGTCCGAGGCCGGGGTACGCACGCTCTACGTCGCGCTCTCCCGGGCGACGCAGCGGCTGGTCACCATCGACTTCGACCCGGAGTCGATTGCACATATTGCTATGTGAGCATTAGTCTGCTGACGAAACGCCGGGCAACGGAGGGTGGCAGGCGTGGGAGTCGGACACGATCACGGTGCCGGGAGCACCGGCCAGCGACACTACGGGCGCCTCTGGGCCGCCTTCGTCCTGCTGGCGGTCTTCATGGTCGTCGAGGCGGTCACCGCGCTGGCGACCAGCTCCCTGGCACTGCTGTCCGACGCCGGGCACATGTTCACCGACGTGCTCGGCATCGGCATGGCGCTCGCGGCGATCGCCGCTACCCGACGACCGACCGGGGAGCCGCAGCGCACCTTCGGCCTCTACCGCCTTGAGGTGCTCGCCGCGCTGGCGAACGCCGTACTGCTCGCCGGGGTCGCACTCTATGTCCTGGTGGAGGCGGCCCGGCGGTTCGCCGATCCAGAGCCGGTGACGGTCGGCCCGATGCTGGTGGTGGCGGTCGCCGGACTGCTCGCCAACATCGTCGCCTTCGCCCTGCTGCGCCAGGGGGCCAGGGAGAGCCTCAACGTACGGGGCGCCTACCTGGAGGTGCTCGGCGACCTACTCGGCTCGGTGGGGGTGCTGGTGGCCGCCACGGTGATCGCCACCACCGGCTGGTGGTACGCCGACCCGCTGGTCGCCGTCGGCGTCGGGGTGTTCATCCTGCCGCGCACCTGGCGGCTGGCCCGGGCCGCGCTGCGCATCCTGGTGCAGGCGGCACCGGAGCATGTGGAGGTCGACCGGGTCCGCAGCCGGCTGGCCACTGTGCCGGGCGTCTGCGACGTGCACGACCTGCACGTCTGGACGCTCACCCCGGGCATGGAGGTGGCCTCGGCGCACCTGGCCGTGACCCCGTCGGCCGACGTCGGCACGGTGCTGCGGGACGCCCGGACGGCCCTGCACGACGAGTTCGGTATCGAGCACGCGACGCTGCAGATCGAGCCGTTGGCCCCCGCCGACTCCTGTGGACCGGCCGACTGGTGATTAGCGGATGCTTAAGTTTCGTGACCTTACCGCGACGTCGACAGCTACGATCTACGTATATTCCTGATTTTTCTGGACATAACACGGCTATCAATACCGGGACGGCGACCCGGGGAACCGGTAGTCTCGGCCCCGGTCTCCGCTCGGGCGGCGCCCCTCCGGCGCCCGCGGATGCCGTCGCCTAATCGCCGTACGGCGAGCCGGGGAACCACGTACCTGGGGTGCATCCGCGTCACGCGGTAGGGATCTTCCGTCCCGAACCCGTCAGCTAACCCGGTCGGCGGCTGACGGAAGGAATGCACAGTGTCACGCACAGTCCACAGAAAAACCCGATTCGCGTTGTTGGCAGCGTTGACCGCCGCCCTGATGGCCGTCACCGGCACCCCGATCGGCTCGCCGGCCGGAGCCGCCCTGCCCACGAACCGACCCGACCGGGTCGACGACGAGGGCGGCACCGACAGCCTGCGCAAGGAGCTCGATGCGGCCTCGAAAGGCTGGATCGACGCCAAGGCGGCGCTCAACCATTCGAAGGGCCGGCAGAAGAAGCTGTCCGAGCAGCTCACCACGGTCGGTGCCGAGCTGGAGCAACGAAACAGGAACGTCGGGCACATCGTCGACCGCGCGTACCGCAACGGCCGGCTCGGCCCGGTCTCCGCTCTGCTCAACAGCACCTCACCGGAGGGGTTCATCGACCGGGCGGCGGCGCTGAGCGCGGTGACCGCCAACGAGGAGAAGCAGCTCCGCGAGCTGTACCGCACCCGTGACCAGGTGACCAGGTCCAAGGCCGCGATCGAGCATGAGATCCGGGAGCAGCAGAAGCAGGTCACCATCATGGACCAGCGCCGCAATCAGGCGGAGCGGGCCCTGGCCGTCGCGGTCGCCGCCGAGAAGGAGGCGGAGGAGCGGGCGAGGCAGCAGGCGGCGGAGGAGGCCGAGCGGGCCGCCGCCAGCGGATCCTCCGGCTCAGGATCCTCCGGTTCGTCCGGCTCCGGCTCGTCCGGCTCCGGCTCGGCCAGCGCGTCGGCGACCCCGGCCCCGCGCAACGCCAACGGCTCCTGGCCGGCCGAGTCGTGCAACGTCGACGACCCCACCACCTCCGGCTGCATCACGCCCCGTACGCTGCACGCCCTGAACCAGGCGAAGGCTGCCGGCTTCACCCGCTACGTGTCCTGCTTCCGCAACGGCAGCTCGGGCGAGCACCCCAAGGGCCGGGCGTGTGACTTCGCCGCCCAGCCCAACGGCTTCGGTGGAGTGGCGACCGGCGGCGACAAGAGCTACGGCGACAACCTCGCGAACTACTACATCAACAACGCCGACCGGCTCGGCGTGCTCTACGTGATCTGGTACAAGCGGATCTGGCTGCCCAGCAGCGGCTGGAAGACGTACAGCGGCGCAGGCGGCGACCCGTCCAGCGATCACACCAACCACGTGCACCTGTCGGTGTACTGACGTCGCGCATGCGGGGGCGGACGGTCACGTCGGTGGCCGTCCGCCCCCGCACGACCATGATCCGACGACCCCTCCGGCTCGATGGTGATCCCCCGAATCGCCGCAGCGCATTGCCGGAACACGATTCCTGTCAGCATCGATAATCGACGCGCAGGAGCCTCGGGCAGCGCCGAAAGACCGATCGGCATATCGTCCGACGGTCCCTGGCGACCACGCGAGAGCGCTCTATCGACACGCGGTCACATCTGGCTCACGCAGGGAACCTTGCCCCTCCCCTCACCAAGAGAGCGCTCTCACAGAGATATATAGCAGCAACGGCGTAGCTGTCAACCGACCGCCCCGCACCCGTACCGGATGCACGAAACTTCATGTCGGGATATTGACAGAAGCCCGCATCTCTGATGACCTCCTGGCAATAACTCATTAATGGGCGTGAAATTTATCGCGATCGTGGACCGCGCCCTACCCAACCCGGAGGCACCATGAACCTGTCGATCCGTGGCGCGCGAACAGGTCGTACGCCGCGCCGGATCCTGGCAGCCACCACCGTGACGGCGCTGGCCGCCACCGGACTGATCTTCGGCGTACTGCGCACCGCCGACGCCGCCACCGTCGGCGCCGGCAGCTACACCACCACCCGCCCGGCGGGCGCGGCCGCCCCGACCGCCTGCGGCAACATCTCCGCCAACCCCCGGCAGTACGTCACGGGCAACGCCCCGGCGGGCGCGGTGCCGACCAACGACTGGTGGTCGTCGCTGCTGTTCAAGCGGTACGACTGCGCGTACTCCGACCCGCTGCACGCCCACCCGATGTCGGTCCAGCCGACCTCCGGCGGGCTCGGCGTCTCCTACACCACCGAGGCGGCGATCTCCGGCACGTCGACCGGCGTCGGCGAGTACCACTACCCGTACACCCGGGAGTTCACCCTCGGCGTCGCCGGGCTCAACGCCCCGGACGTCAAGGTCGACGGCTGGACCGACTGGACCGTCAGCCCGTACTGGTCCGACGGCGCCCGCACGCTGCGCACCACCGTCGGACACGGGCTGCCGTTCGTGTACGCCCAGGTCACCGGCGGCAACGCACAGCTGTCGTTCCCCGGCACCCCGACGGTCTGGCACCACAGCGGCAGCCGGGTCGGCTTCTCGATGCGCGGCCACGACTACGTCGCCTACGCCCCCAGCGGCGCGACCTGGACCGTCGCCGGGACCACGATCAGCTCCACCCTCGCCGGTCGGGGGTACTTCTCCGTCGCGCTGCTGCCGACCGGCGCCGGCACCAGCGCCGCGCGGCGTACCGCTTTGATGGACAGCTACGGCCGGTACGCCCACTCGCACGTCACCGGCACCCGGGTCAGCTGGAGCTACGACCAGGCCGGCAGCACGGTCGACGCCACCTACAGCTTCACCACCACCGCCCGTGAAGGATCGGCCAGCGGCACCGTCGTCTCGCTCTACCCCCACCAGTGGAAGCACCTCGACGGCGGCAGTCCGATCGCGGAGACCTACGTGTCGGCCCGGGGTCCGATGCGCAACCTGGTCGGCGCGACGTCGTTCCGGACCGCGATGCGCTTCCACGGCGTACTGCCGGAGGTGCCGGCGGTGGCCACCAGCGCCGGTGCCGACCTCGCCACGCTCACCGCCCACCTGGACCAGGCCACGTCCGGCGACCCGCTCGCCAGCTTCGACAACGACACCTACTGGACCGGCAAGGCACTCGGCCGGGCCGCCCGGCTGGCCGAGATCGCCGACCAGCTCGGCCGCACCGCGCAACGCGACCACCTGCTCACCGCGATCCGGAACCGGCTGACCGACTGGTTCACCGCCAGCCCCGGCAAGTCCCAACGGGTGTTCTTCTACGACCAGGCCTGGGGCACCCTGGTCGGCTACCCCGCCTCGTACGGCTCCGACACCGACCTCAACGACCACCACTTCCACTACGGCTACTACATCGCCGCCGCCGCGACGCTGGCCAAGTTCGACCCCACCTGGGCGTCGACCAACCAGTACGGCGGCATGGTCAACCTGCTGATCCGCGACGCCAACAGCTGGGACCGCAACGACCCGATGTTCCCGTTCCTGCGCGACTTCGACATCTACGCCGGCCATGACTGGGCCGCCGGGCACGGCGCGTTCTTCGCCGGCAACAACCAGGAGTCGTCCTCGGAGGGGATGAACTTCGCCAACGCCCTGATCCAGTGGGGCCTGGCCACCGGCAACACCGCGATCCGCGACGCCGGGCTGTACATCTACACCACCCAGTCGGCGGCCATCCAGGAATACTGGTTCGACTCCTCGGACACCAACTTCCCGGCCGCCTTCGGGCACCGGTCAGTCGGCATGGTCTGGGGCGACGGCGGGGCGTACGCCACCTGGTTCAGCGCCGAACCGGAGATGATCCAGGGCATCAACATGCTGCCGGTCACCGGTGGCTCGCTCTACCTCGGCTACCGGCCGGACTACATCGCCACCAACTGGAACGCGCTGGTCACCAACAACGGGGGGCCGCCGACGGTCTGGCAGGACATCCTCTGGTCCTTCCGGGCACTCGGTGACGCCAACGCCGCTCTGACCAGTCTGCGAGCCAATCCCAACTACCCGGTCGAGGAGGGCGAGAGCCGGGCGCACACGTTCCACTGGGTGCGCAACCTGGCAGCGTTGGGCCGGGTCGACACCGGCGTCACCGCGAACACTCCGTTGTACGCGGTGTTCAACCGCAACGGTGCCCGCACCTACGTGGCGAGCAACATCACCGCTTCACCGGTCACGGTCACCTTCTCCGACGGCACCCGGATGACCGTGCCGGCCGGGCGGACCGCCACCACCGGGGCGCATACCTGGAGTGGTGGCAACGCCACCGGCGCCCCGACCAGCCCGAACCCGTCGCCGAGCCTGTCCCCCACGCCGCCGACCTCGCCCACGCCGGACCCGACCACCCCGCCGGTCGCCTCGGACCTGTTCCATCTGCGGTCCGCCGGGGTGCTGAGCAACACCGCCGGGACGAACGCGACGACGGTCACGGTGCCATCGGCCGGCGGCGCGAACTACGACGGCACGCCGCACAACCCGGTCACCTTCCGGGCCTGTGGGTTGACCGGTGCGTACCGGTCGACGGCCACCACGTTCGACCTCCAGGTGGACGCGGGTACCTCGGTCGGTGCGGGTATCCAGGCCCGGGTGTCGTACGACTTCACCGGCTCCGGCAGCTACGGCCGTACGGAGACCTACCACTACTTCGCCACCGACCCGGTGCCCGGCACCGAGTCCTACCGGCAGAGCGCCGGGCTGCGGTCCGCCTCAGGCGAGTTCCGGGCGATGAGCAACGGGTGCGTCCGGCTGGAGTTGTGGAACGCGATCGGTAACGCACCGACCACGGTTCGGGTCGACGCGGCGAGCACCGGTGCCAGCCAGTCGACCCTGCGGGTGCCGTTCCGAATCGGCTGATCCGACCGCTTCAGGAGATCGACTGCCGGAGGAGGAGGAACCCTTTCCCGACGCGCGGCGCCGGGAAAGGGTCCTCGCCGTCGACGATGCCGGACGTGCCGGGGCGACGGAGTCACTTCCCGGATATCCGCCATATCTTGCACAATCCCCCGGAATGACCGACAACTAACAGATCTGGGGCAAAACACCCTCGCTCGCCCTGTCGGTACCGCTGTTGCTGAGGCGGTCGCGGTCGCCGAGCAGGTCCCAGAGCGCGAACGCCGCCTCGACGCTGGTCGGTCGGTTCTCCGGACGCTTGCTCATGCAGGCCCGGCAGAGATCGGCGACGGGACGCGGCAACCCGGCAACCGTCAGCACCGGAGTGGGCGCCAGGGCCCCGGTCCGCACGCCGGTCACCGGCGACCCCGGGCGGACCCCCGGGTACGGCAGCCGCCCGGTCAGCATGTGGTAAAGCAAGACGCCGAGGGAGTAGACGTCATCGCCCGGTCGGCCGGAGCCGGCCACCGTCCCCGGCGCTCGGCCGGCCGCCGACGGTCCCGCCAACCGGGCCAGCCCGAAATCAATGATCTTGGCACCGGACCGGGTCAACATCACGTTGCCGGCGGTGAGATCCCGGTGCACCACGCCTCGCCGGTGGGCCACCGCCAGCACGTCTGCGGCGGTCCCCGCCGTGCGTACCGCGGTGGGCCAGGGCAACGGACCGCCGGTCAGCCGGTCCGCCAGCGACTCGCCGCAGATCAGCTCCATGACGACGTACGACGACGTGCCGCCCCCGGGTAGCGGCAGTTCCCCGACGTCGTAGACGCGAGGCACACTCGGATGCCGCAACCGCTGGGTGATCGCCGCTTCCCGGCGGATGTCATCGCGGGCCCGTTGGTCGCCAGCGGCGGCCGGCGCCAGCATCTTGATCGCGAAAGGCCGGGCCGATTCGACGTCGATCGCCTGGTAGACGACCGACACCCCACCACGACCGATCGGACGAAGAAGGACATAGCGCCGGAGAATGGTGGTACCCACCAGCAACCATGTCACGATGGACCATTTTCCGGTAGGACAGCGCTACCGACAAGATCTACCACCGGGTGTTAACACGGCCCTAATCAGCCGTTCGAGCTGCGGCCGGCCACCACCGACCGGCCGCGAGCTCAGGAAAGCGGCACCTCGCGCTCGACGCCGTCGCCGACGTACGGCTCGGGAGCGCCGAACAGGCCGAGCAGCCCGGTGACCCACAACTGACGGTGCACGAACCGACTCGGCTCGGTCACCACCAGCTTGATCCCGCTCACCTCGGCTGCCTGGAAACCGGCAACCATCGCGCTGATGCCCACCGAGTCGATGAACGTCACCAGCCGCATGTTCAGCTGGATTCGGGTCGGACGGCCGTTGGTCAGCACCGCCTGCACCGCTTCGCGCACCTCGTGCGCGGTATCCACGTCGATCTCACCCTGTGGTGAAATCTCGACCACTGCGCCAGGCAGCGTCGATGTGACAACCGACAGGCTCACGCGAGCACCTCCACTCGCCCATCCGGGCGTCTCGTCAGTACGCGGGCCGCGACCGAGAGTATTCCGGTGCGGGCGTCACCGCCAGCTTTCGCCGGGCCGGATCCGCATCCGACGGGCACAATAATCGCTAACAATCAGACATCCCGCATCATAGCCCCCTGCGCGCTGAGCTACGGCACGGACACCCGGGGCACGATTCGTAGAGGCACGGGCGCCAGAGGTGTTGACCACGAACCTCCGGTGCCCACCGGCCTCCGGCTCCGCACCGGCTGTCGTCCCAACAGTAGCGGCCCGGTACGACAGAAGACAGCCGCAACGGCACGACGACGAGGGGGTTTGCCGCCGACCAGGGCTGGGCACGTGGAGGCAACCGCAGCGCGCCACAGCCCGCCGGGCACTTCCGGCAGCCGTGGCGCTGGAGGAGGTAGCAGCATGTTCGCGACCAACCTGATGGAGCGCCGCCGCCAGCCGCAACGCGTCACCGACCAGGCCTGGACCCATCTGGTCTCGGCGGTCGACTCCGCCGGTGACGCCGCTCGCCTGGCCCGCCGGCACACCTCGAACCTCGCCACCGAGACCGGATCGCGGATGGGCCCGGCCAGCGCAGAGGCGCGGCACCGGGCGCGGGCGGCCGTCGACGCGCTCGCTGGCCGTCGCCGGGCCATGCCGTGGGCGTGGCTCGCCGGTGCGGCGGCGGCCGGAGTGGCCCTCGGCTGGCTGGCCGGGGCGATGACCCGGTCGGTGCTCCGGCCCGGTGAGCGGTCCGACGAGGCCCGGATCGAGTTCGTCGACGTGGACCAGCCGACCGACAGTACCGCGCGACGGTGATCGGCACCGACCACAGTACGGCCGCCAGGGGCGGCGTCGACCGACATCGACGCCGCCCCTGGCCGTGCATCCGCCACCCAGCTCAGTCCGCTGCGCAGCTCACGCCCGCCGGAACCCGGTTACCCGCGGTCCAGTCGGCCAGGAAGCCCAGTGTGGTGCTGGCCCCGGGACCGAGGTCACCGTTCCACGAGACGTTGCGGGCCGTGACATCGTCACCGGTCTGCGTGTGCTGCCCGCCCCAGAGCTGGGTGATCCGCTGACCGTCGGGGAAAGTCCAGGTCACCGTCCAGCCGGTGATCCCGGCGCTGCCGGTGTTGGTCACCCGTACCTCACCCTGGAAGCCGCCCTGCCAGGAGCCGACTACCTGGTAGACCGCCGTGCATCCGCCCGGCGGCGGGGTGGTCGGACCGGGCGTGGGGCTGCCACTCGGACTCACCGACGGACTCGGCCCCGTGGTGGGACTCACCGACGGGCTCGGACTGGCCGACGGGCTGACCGACGGGGTCGGGCCGACAGTCGGTGACGGCGGGGCACCGAGCCGGTCCGCCATCAGGATGCCGCGGCCGTTGGTGCCGAGGTACACCCGGCCGTACACCCGGGGATCGCCCGTGATCGCGTCGCCCATGTTGCCGTACTGATGCTGGTCGTCGTTGATCCGCACCCAACTGGCACCGGTGTCGTCGGAGCGGAACACCCCGGTTACCCCGTCGATCGTGCCGACCAGGAAGACGGCGTGGTAACCGGCCCCGGGTGCGCCCTTGCCGAACCCGACGTTGCGACCGGCGGTGACGCCGGCCACCCGGCTGAACGTGGCACCGGAGTCGGTGGAACGGAACAGGCCGGAGTCGCCGGCCAGCCAGATGTGACCTTCATGGCCGGCGACCGCGGCGAACCGGCCCTGCTCGGCCGGCAGCCCGGTGGCCACCGAGACGGCGAAGCTGCGACCCCCGTCGGTGCTGACATAGAACTGCCCGTCCGCGTAGGCGTAGAACGTCTCGCCGTCGACCCGGTCGGCCTCCACCCGCGCCCCGGCCGGCACCCCGGTGGACGGGCTGAACCCACCGCCGAAGCTGGTCGCATGGTGCACGCCGACGCCGCCCGGACTCCACACCACCGCGCCACCGTCGGCCGCGACGGCGACCGTACCGCCGGAGGTGACGCCGGCGGGCTCGCTGCCGGCGTACCAGTTGGCCCCGGAACTGTACGAATAGGCGATGTGGCTGACTCCGGAGTCACCGTTGCCGACCCGGACCATCTGCTGCGGGTTCAGCTCGGCGTAGTCGATGCTGGTGTTGCCGGAGAGGTTGGGCTGGTCATGCATCATCGCCGGCACGGTGTCCGGGTCGGTGTGCCGGAAGCCACCGATGTCGCCGAGCCCGGAGATCAGGAACGCGTCGCCGGTCGGCGGGCTGACCAGGTCGAGCACCGCGGTCTCCTCCAGGCCCTCGACCATGGTACGGATGGCGACCGTGCCGCCGTCGTCCAGCGCGGTGAGGTTGGTGGAGCCGTAGATGGTGGCACCGGTGCCGTACATGAACCGGTCCGGGTCGTGCGGGTCGATCGCCAACGCCTCGGTCATCCAGCCGAGCTTCGGGGTGACCTCCGGCGGCTGCGGGTTGGCCCCCCAGGACAGCCACGGCGAGTCGCTGATGTCCATGGTGTAGTGGTTGGTCCGGTTCGGATATGCGATGTCGTAGAACGATGTCCAGGTCGCGCCGCCGTCGGTGCTGCGGTAGATGAACGTGTCCGGCCACCACGAACTGTAGCCGGTCACCATCAGCGTGCCCGGGTTGCTTCGGTCCACGCTCAGCCCGGAGTAGCCGTACCAGTTGTTCGCGGTGTCGTCCGACGGCGTCGGGCTGATCCGGGTCCACTCGCCGGTCGCGGTGGCGTACTTCCAGACGTCGCCGTGGTCGCCGGCGTACGGCCCGCCGTTGTCGCTGGTGGCGATGTAGAGCGTGCCGGTGGCGTGGTCGATCTCGCCCTGGTGGGCGATGAAGCCGGTCGGCTGGCCGGCGAGCCGTTGCCAGGTCACCCCGGCGTCGGTGCTGCGGTAGACCGTGTTCTGCAGGTCCGCCACCCCGACGTAGATGTGCGGGGTACGGCTGCCGGCGCTGCCCGTGGCCTCGTCGAAGGTCACCCAGACCACTCCGGGCTGGTGGTCGAGGTATCCGTTCGGGTCGGCGGGATCCTCGGCCCAGTTGCCGGGGTTCGGGAAGCTGGTCACCTCGGCCCAGCTCTGCCCGTGGTCGGTGCTGCGCCACAGGCCGTTGCCGTTCTCGGCGCCGAAGTAGACGACCCGGTTGTCGTTCGGGTCGACCGCCAGCCGCTCCCCCATGCCCCGGCCGGGCATGTTGCCGCCGACCTTGAACGGCAACTCGGTCGCCTGCCAGGTGTCGCCCTTGTCGGTGGAGCGCAGGATCGCGCCGTTGTTCGGATCCCAGTCGTTGGTGTACATGCCGACCGCCGCGTACAGCCGGTTGGTCTGCACCGGGTCGGTGGCCAGGCTGAGGACACCGTTCCAGCCCCAGCGGTCCCAGCCCACCCAGTCCAGTAGCGGGATCCACGACTGGTCGGCCTGGTTCCAGCGGTAGGCACCGCCGATGTCGGTCCGGGCGTAGAAGAGATCGCGTTCGGTCTCGTTGAAGACGATGCCCGGCACGAAGCCACCGCCGTCGATCCGGACGTTGCGCCAGGAGTAGGGGTCAGCGGCGACGGCGCGGGCCGGCGAGGCGACTCCACCGACCATCACCTGGGTGGCGACGGCCATGACGCCGGCGAGCACCACCGCCGCGAGTGTGCCGGCAAGGGTTCTGCGCATGTAACGGGCTTCCTCTCTGCACAGGCAGAAGAATCCTGCGTCGGGTTTGCCGGGGGTGGCCCAGGCCCCCTCTTCCTGCTTGCCGACTCCCGCAACCGGCCGATGTCCAGACGTTCACACACTCCGCGACAGGGTGTCAATAGTTTGGTTGGCAAACAAATAAAACCCCCACCACCGGTCCGTCCGGCGGTGCGCGGCGGCGGTACGAGCGCACCGGACGGCGGCGTCGACAGTAGGCTGGTCGGGTGGGGCAACGGGACCAGCAGGACTGGGCGCGGCAGCGCCAGCGGGCAATCGCCGCCCACGCGGCCGACCAGCAGCGCCGTCGGGCCGGCGAGGCCCAGCAGGCCGCGGATCTGCTCGCTGATTTCGTCGCGACCGCCCGGCGCCACGGAATCGCCGCGCAGCACCTGTCCGCCCAGCCACACCACGGCCGGGGCCGGTACCGAACCGGGCTGCACGGCTGGTATCTGAAATCGGACCGCACCCTGGCCGTCGGTACGGACGGGAACCTCTACCTGTTGACCGTCCCAGCCAGCCTGCGGTCCAGGTTGACCGGCGCACGCGTCTCCCCCACGGAGCCACGGCTGGTGATCGGTGCCGGCGGTCGCGACGGCGAGTCCATCCCGCTCGCCACCCTGCTCGACCGACGGCTCGCCGCCGCTGGCCCCGGACAGTCCGGCTGACCGGGGCCGCACCTGTCCTCGATTGGACATGACCAGGAACTAGTTACTCTCCGCTGTCAAACATAGACTTCAAGTCACTTGCCGTTCCGCTCGGGCCCGGCGGACGGCACCGGTTCCATCCCTTTTCGGCATCCCGCGTCCACGCCGTGGAATGCCAATCTGCGAGGAGTCCCACCATGTCCGAGTCATTCAACGCGGAACGCGACGCCGGCATCACCGAACAGCCGCCGGTGTCCAAGACCGAACGGGAACAGGCCAGCATCGCGCTGGTCCCCGCCACCACGTCCGGAATGCCGCCGACCGCTCAGAGCTTCTTCGCGGTCGTCAACGCGAACGGCACCCTGGCCCGTGGCTTCGGCGCGGTCTCCGCGACCCGTCTCGCCACCGGCACCTACCAGGTGGTCTTCAGCCACAACCTGACCGGGTCGGCCTACGTCGGCAGCATCGGTCTGTCCGGCAGCGTCGGCGCGTCAGCACCGGGTGAGATCACCGTCGTGGGTCGGGCCGGCATCCCCAACGGGGTGTTCATCCAGACCTTCACCAGCGCCGGTGTGCTGGCCGACCGTGGTTTCCACCTGGCGATCCTCTCCTGACCGGCCGGCTCTGTCGATCAGCCCAGAACCGTCGTACGACCGGAACGGCTGCGGGCCCGGACTCGTTCGAGTCCGGGCCCGCAGCTATGGGGATCGTTGCGCTAGCGCACTGGTCAGTTCACGGTGATCCGGACCGAGTCGAAGGCGGGGGTCTGGTTGGCCCGCTCCGACATCGGCAGCCGGTGCGAACCGTCACCGGCCCAGACCGAGCACTGCGCGACACCGGACTGCGGCATGCCCGAAACCTGGATGGTCACCTGGTCCGGCTCGCGACCGCCACCGCCGTCCTCGGTCGCCACGAAGAACTCCGGCGCCGGAGCCGGGTCGGGCGCGACCTCGGTCGACTGCAGCATCCGACACGCGGTGTGGAAGTGACCGCGGGTCAGGCCCTGCTCGTTGAGCAGCGAGCTCTCGACGTAGTAGCCGCCCTGACCCGCCGCCAGGAAGCGGTCCCGGACCAGGTTACGGGTGCTGACCCGGATGGTGAACGGCTCTTCCACGCCGACCTCGCCCGGGAACTCGGTGATCAGCAGCGACGGGTTGTTGGCGGCCGCGCCGACCTCACCGAACTGGGTGTCGACACAACGGTTGCCGACCTGGAAGCCGTCGTGGTCGTCCAGATTGCTGTCGTCACAGCTGTTGGCCAGGATCTCCAGCCCGTTTCCGCCGTCGTTGCCGCCGCCGTCGTTACCGTTGTCCCCGCCGTCGTTACCGCCGCCGTCGTTGTTGCCGGGGCGGTTGACGAGCTCGCAGGTGGCCAGCTCGTCGAGCCCACGCGGACGCGGCGCGACCCGGCCGATGGCGATCGCGATCCGGTCCAGGGTGGCCACCCGCTTACTGGCCAGCGGGCCGAGAATGGCGTTGTTGATGAAGTTCGGCCCGCCCTGGCCAACACTGTTGGCGAGCCGGTTGTTGGCCTCTTCGATCTGCTTCTCCAGCAGACCGAGGTTGCGCTCCACCTCGGTACGCGCCGCAGCGGGGACCTCCGGCAGTTTGTCCGCGACGGACGGACACTCGATGGTCGGAGCCGCGACGAGGGTCGTACCGCTCTCGCACTCCTCGATCGTGGTCTGTCCGTCACCCCAGTGGTGCCGCACCTCGCGACCGTTCTCCCGGGTCACGGTGGTGGTCACGCCGCCTTCAGCCGTGGAACCCGGGCTCGGCGCGACACACTCCGCGGCGGTACGCAGTTGGTCGTTGGCGGAGGAGACCTGGGTGACCGCGACGATGCCCGCGAACACCGTGACCGTGCCCAGGACAGCGATGATGCGTTTGTTGCGGCCACTGACAGTGCGCTGGTTTCGGCCACGCGGGGTCGAACTGCGCCGTTGTGCCGACCTGTACATGGGGGGTTACCTACTCCTTCTCGTCGAGGGCGGCGCGGTTGACAGGCGTCGTCCGGTGGGGCAGCCGTGTTCTGCTAGCTGGTCAAACGGGTGCCTTCAAACGCCCACTTCCATTGCCGGAACGAGTTCGCACCACGTTTACGAGAAGCCACGCTAAAAGTGGGCTCTCCGGGCTGTCAAGCAGCCCGATCCCGTATCCGGGGAGTCTCACGGTTAGTGGAAAATTGGCGGGCGTCCCTCAACCCGCCGACATCATACTTTCGGTCAATGGGCCGGGTTCAACATCGGCTCAAAAATCTTGTTTCAGCAGCTCAGAGCCGCGTGGCGGGCACCGGCCGTATTCACCTCGTTCGACCGACAAGGCGGCTCACGTACCGCAAGCGACCGCCTGGGAACTCAGTGGAATCGCGCCGGGTCGAGCCGATGCGGCAGTGAGAAAATCCACCCGCCGGGCTATCGCAGGGGTGCGCCGCACCGGCGGACCGGTGCGGCGCACGAAAGGGCAGGGGATCGGGCTGATGCGGGTCAGGCAGGCAGGCCACCCACCTGGGTGTTGATCCAGGAGCGGATCGACGGCAGGTCGCCGTAGATCGACGGGCCGGTGGCACAGGTGGAGTTGTTGTTACCGGCGCGGCTGGTGGCACCGATCAGGTACCACCGCCCGGAGACCTTCCGGACCTGCGGACCACCGGAGTCGCCGTAGCAGGCACCGGCGTTTCCGTTGGTGTTGTTGGTACAGATCTCATAGCCGGCGTCGATGCCGAGACACCGGCTGTCCGCCACGATCGAAGTGTCCAACTCGTGGGCGACGGTCGGGGCCGAGCCGCAGCCACGGGGTGCGCAGGTCTGGCCCCAGCCGATGATCCGGGTGGCGGTGCCGACCGCACCGGAGGTGGTCGGGATCGGCGCCGGGGCGTAGCTCACCGAGCTCGCCAGCTGCATCAGCTTGACGTCGATCCGCGGGTGGTTGACCGCGCGGGTCACCCGGACCACCGTGCCGCCGCTGGTCCGGTTGACGCTGCCCACCCGTACCGAGGTCGGGGTCGGGCAGTGCCGGGCGGTGACCACCCAGTTCGACTTGATCAGCGAACCGGTACAGCCGGAGGTGTAGACCATGAACGGGTAGTTCTCGGTGGCCGGACGGCCGTTCACCACCAGGGTGCCGATCTCGTCGGCGGTGCTGGACGGCGGCGCGGCCTGCACCGTGGTGGCCGGCATCGCGAGGCTGGCGGCGGCGAACCCGGTGGCCAGCAGCATCCGGGACAGGAGCGGGAGTGCCTTCATCGTGCGGTGTCCTCATCGTCAGGGGGTACGCGCCGACCCGATGGGCGGCGCGGCGATAGAACAGGTTGTACGGCCTGTCGGACAGGCGCTGCTGGGTACCCGATGCGAACACTATCGACAGATAGCGATACTTCAATGCTTTTGGGGATACCGGTCCTGCCCTATTACCGGGTGATGGCACGCCCGGACGCCAGCTGTCACAGGATGAGGTCGCCCCGGATCGGCCCGGCATACCGGCGGCCCGTGCGACCATGCGGATGCCTCCCGGTGCTGCCGCGCGGAGGTGACCATGCCGGAGGACCGACGTCCCGCACCAGAGGAGAACGCCCTACCCAACCGCCGTGAGCTGCGGATCGCCCTCGCCATGCGCGGCGGCGTCAGCCTGGCCGTCTGGATCGGTGGGGCGGTCGCGGAGCTGGACGTGCTTCGCCGGACCACACCCGGCCCGCAGGGCACCGCGACCCTGCGGCGGGGGAAGTCCCCGGAACGCCCCGCCCAGCAGCAGCGGGCCGAGATCTACGCCAGCATGCTCCGGCTCGCCCGCTACGACGAGGTGAAAATCGACGTACTCGCCGGTGCCAGTGCCGGTGGTCTCAACGCCGTCGTCTACGGCGTGGCTCAGTGCGTCGGCTCGACCGTCGACGCGGTCCGCAACCTCTGGCTCGACGACGCCGACCTGTGGAAGATGATGCGGCAACCCCGCCCGGTCGGTCGGGTACCGTCGCTGCTGGCCGGCGACAAGTATCTCTACCACCGGATCTGCCGGGCGCTCTACCGGCTGCGCGACCAGGGCCACCCCGAGCTCGCCACCGACGACATGACCGTCGACCTGTCCGCCACCCTGCTGGCCCAGGACCAGAACCAGGAACGCAGCCTGGCCGAAGGGCAGGCCCAGTTCCACTTCACCCGCCGCGACGCTCCGCTCGACACCGGGATCACCGACTTTCCCGGACCCGCCGACCGACCGGACGCCACCGACCATCCGTGCGACGATCCACCACACCCGGTCAAGTACCGGCTGGACCGGCTCGCCCTTGCCGCCCGCGCCACCTCGTCGTTCCCCGGGGCGTTCGAACCCGCGTCGATCCACGCCGTCGCCGGTCACCACAACAAGCTGGAGTACGGCGCCGGCACGGACCGGACCTCGGTGCCGGAGATGTCGATGGTCTTCTCCGGACTGCGGTCGCGGGGAACCAGCCTGCACATCGGGTCCGAACCGTACTACGTGGTCGACGGAGGAATCTTCGACAACATCCCGATCCGGCGGGCGCTGCTGGCGATCTGCCGGACCGCGGCCGTCTCCCCCACCGACCGACGGCTGGTCTACCTGGATCCGGACCCGGCGCCGTCCGCTCGTAGTTCCCCGACTCAGCCGGACAGCAAGGGTGCCCTGCACTGGCTCCGGGTGCTGCTGCGGGCGATCGCGTTGAAGCAACGCACCGAGACCGAGGAGGGCGAACTCGGGCACGTCCGCAGCACCAACGACATCGGCCTCGCCGCCCAGATCCGGCAGCACCTGATCACCCAGCAGATCACGCTCACCAGAGCGCGCCGCCGACCACTGGGCAGTTGGCGACCGCCGGCCTGTGAATGCCGAACCTGCCGCCGGGCCATGATCAGCGACCGAGTCATCAAACGTGACGGCGGTCCGCCACCACCGCTACCGGATCATTATCGTGACTACCGCCACTCCGTCGACGCCCAGAAGATCGCCGAGATTCTCACGAAGCCGGCGGAATACTCCATCGGCCGTCCCGCGCTGTCCGGACCGTATCAGGTTCTCGGCGAGTACGAGGCGCTGAACATCCAGGCACAACTCGACGACATCTACCATCAGGGAACGGGAAACGACGAGGAGGAGTTCCAGGACATCGAAGCGGCCTACAGCGCCACCACCATGCTGATCTCCTGGATCCGTGCACTCGAGGAGAAGAATCGCAACTCCGATTACCGCGACGACCGGGCAGCGGGCGACGAGGCAGCCAAACGCCTACGAAAGGTCAAGGGCAAACTTTACCGGCTGCTGGCGCTGGCCGACCATATCCGCGACCTGGCCGGCGCCGAACTGCTTCGGGACTTCCAGGGAGCGGGCGGCGCGCTGGAGAACCCGGACCTGCTGGTCGCCACCCGCAGGGCGCGCGCCCTGCAGCATGGGCTGCCAGGTCTGCCCGACAAACTCCGCCGGGCGATAGCCGACAGGCAATGCGACGATCAACAGTTCAACCGCATGCTGTTCGAACAGTACCCGGCGAAGTACATGGCCAGGGAAGTGGACATGTCGAGCCACGGAACGACCGCGCTGGACGACATCTGGACGCTGGCCGAGGACCTGAGAGTGGAGTTGCTGGAGATTGGCCAACCGATCGCCAGGCGGAAACTGCGCAGCGACGACGACCTGTGCCCGAAGGACCGGCGAGCCTGGTGCGACTCGGCGTTCAAAGACGTCCACGAGTCACTTCTGCGTAAATTGAGCATCAAGAAGCTGCACACCATCTTCGCGGTGGCCGGCGGCGTGCCGGGAGTGCAACCCGTCGTCCATTACCACAAGATCACCGGCAACCAGGAGAGCCCGCTGCAGCAGAAGTTCCGCAACATCGACTGCAGCGAACGGCGCAAGCGCCTGACCGAGCGGCTGCGCACCGGCCGACTCGAGCCAGCCGATCCGGTAATCAACTCCCGTGCCAAGCTGGCCGGTACCACGCTGCACAACTTCGGAGCCTTCCTCCGTCGGTCGTGGCGGGCCAACGACTGGGCCTGGGGCCGGCTGGACGCCGCCGCCGGCATCACCGACATGATCGTCGACAAACTCTGCGGCTGCTGCGACGACAACGAGCTCAACCGCGTCTGGCAGCGATGGGTCCAGGAGCCCGTCCCCGGTGTGTCGGGGCGGGAGTGGCGGCGGATCCTCACGGGCAGCAATGGTGACCTGCCGCCCGCGCCTACCAGAATGAGCCGCCTGCAGCCCGACCAGCGGGAGTGTCTCAAGCGCGCGCTGAAGAGCTGGCTGCAGTACCAGATCCTGCTGGAGGAGGACCAGGAGGCCAGGGAGACGGGCCGCTCCGACGACCCCGACCAACCCCGGCAGCCAGCGGCGATGGACCACTGGGAGCAACTCACCAACCGGGTGTCCCGCGGTAACGAAGGCGTCCGCGACCTTCCGGTCGCCTACCGCTACGGTCTCTCCAGCCGGGCGGTCCACCTCGCCTACCGGGCCCTCTGGCCGGCGGGCAAGGGCTGGCCGACGAGGGTCGGCCGCGCCATGCTGCTGCTGATCCGGCCGCTGATCGTGTTGCTGCCACTGGCCGCCGATCCGGCCCGCGCCACCGCCACCACCCTGCTGGTCCTGCTCGGCTACGCGGCGGTCGCCGACGCGTCCCGCGCCGACGAGAACCGGCCCGGCTGGGCCGCCGGCGTCGCCGCGCTGCTCGCGGCCGCCGCTGTCGTCGTCGGCTGGATCCGGGGCACCCGGGACTGGGCGCGGCTCGACCGCGAGACCGAATCGTGGAGCGAGGAGTGGCATCGGATCGGCCATCAGATGTGGTGCACCGCCCGGCGCTGGCGGGCCCTGGGCCTGGTACTGGCGGTCGTCTTCACCGCAGTCGGGGTCGGGCTGCTCTGGTTGCTGCCGAGCAGCAGCCTGCTCGGCAACCGCCCGGAAACGCTGGCGATCGTCGGCACCGTCACCGCCACCACCCTGTGGTGGCTCGCCCACCGGCACGATCCGGCCCGGATCCCGCTACCCCGCCTGCGACGGCACAAGCAGCCGTACGACGCGGCGTGGAGCGCGGCGAACCACCGTCGTCACGTCCCCGTCCGGCGGGCCGTCTTCGTCTGCGGCATGCTGTTGCTGCTCCTGCCACTGGTCATCTGGAAACAGCCCCGCCGGCTGCTGGAGGGACTGGCGCTCGAGCCGCTGCGGCTGGTGACCCCCCGCGCCGAGGTCACCATGCACGGCGTTCCCGAAGCGCACTTCCCGGCGATCGGGATCGGACTGCTCGCGGTAGCGCTGAGCGCGGTCCTGCTCTGGGGCTGGACGAAACCGTGGCCGGCTCTCGCCGCGATCATCGGCACCGGCGTAGTGGTCGAAACCACCGCGCATCTGCTGTATCCCGGCCGGGTCGCCAGCGGTCAGCTGACCGTGCTGCTCGTCGTCTGGGCGTCCTGCATGGCGGTGGTCACCGTCTTCCTACCTGTTACCGAGCAGTCCCCCGACCGCGTCTGACGCCGCCCGACGCTCACCGGTCAGGGTCCGCCGGACGAACTCCAGCAGCAGCGCCCATTTGAACGCCTGCTGTGCGTTGTCCGCAGCCGCGGAATGCCCGCCCTCGACGTTCTCGTGGTAGGTGACGTCGTGGCCGTACTCGCGCAGCCGGGCGACCATCTTGCGGGCATGGCCGGGATGGACCCGGTCGTCGCGGGTCGAGGTGAGAAAGAGCGACGGCGGGTACGCCGTACCCCGTCGGACGTTCTGGTACGGCGAGTACTCCCGCAGAAACGCCCAGTCCGCCGGATCGTCGGGGTCACCGTACTCGGCCATCCAGGAGGCTCCGGCGAGCAGCTTGTGATAGCGGCGCATGTCCAGCAGTGGCACCTGCCCGACGACCGCGCCGAACAGCTCCGGGCAGCGGGTCAGCATCACACCCATCAGCAGCCCGCCGTTGCTGCCGCCGTAGGCGCCGAGCCGGTCCGGGCTGGACAGGCCACGGGCGACCAGGTCGGTGGCGACGGCGGCGAAGTCCTCGTACGCGCGGAGCCGGTTCTCCCGTAGCGCGGCGGTGTGCCAGCGCGGTCCGTACTCGCCGCCGCCCCGGATGTTGGCGACCACGAAGCTGCCGCCCCGGGCCAGCCAGCCGGCACCGACGATGCCGCTGTAGGTCGGGGTCCAGGCGACCTCGAAACCCCCGTACCCGGTCATCAGGGTGAGCCCGGCGGCCGGCCCCGGCGGGCTGGTCTCGCCCGGTGTGACCAGGAAATACGGCACCTCGGTGCCGTCGGCGGAGACGGCGAAGAACTGCCGGACGGTCATCTGGTCGGCGGCGAAGAAGGCCGGCCCGGTCTTGACCGGCTGCGTCGGGCCGTCGACGGTGCCGTGCAGCAGCGTCGGTGGCCGGATGAACCCGGCGGTGTGCAGCAGGAACTCGTCGCCCCGGTCCGGCTCGGTGTCGGCCACGTCGGTGTGGTCGAATCCGCCGGCGTCAGGCAGCGTGCGACGCCGCCAGCCGTTGTCACCGGGGGTCAGTACGGTGATCTCGCTACGGACGTCGGTGAGGGTGACCAGCAGCAGATGGTTGCGGGTCCAGGCGTGGTAGCTGTAGGCGGAGCGCTCGGTCGGCTCGAAGACCGTGGTCAACTCCCGTTTGCCGGCCAAGAACTCGTCGACCGGGGTGACCAGCACCGCGCCGGCCGGGTAGGTGACGTCACCGGCCTGCCAGTCGCTGCGCAGCTCAACCAGCAGCCACTGCCGATGCAGGTCGATCTCGGCGTCCGACGGCACGTCGACCAGGCCCCAACTGCCGTCGGGCCGCAGCAGGTAGGTCCGGTTACGAAAGAACTCGGTGCGCCGTACCGCCAGATCGCGCTCGTAGCCGGCGGTTGGATCGTGCACCACGGAGACGGTGACGTCGTCGGCCTCGCCGGCGAACGCCAGCGGGGCGTCGGCCAACGCGGTGCCGCGCCGCCAGCGCCGGATGGTCCGCGGGTAGCCGGAGTTGGTGACGGTGCCGGGCCCGAAGTCGGTGCCCACGTAGATGTGGTCGCGGTCGATCCAGCAGACGGTGCTCTTCGCCTCCGCGACATGGAAACCGTCCGGCACGAAGTCGCGGGTGGTCAGGTCGAACTCGCGGACCACCGCGGCGTCCGATCCGCCCCGGGACAGCACCACCAGGCACCGGTCGTACCCCGGACGCAGCACGTGGGCACCCTTCCAGACCCAGTTCTCCCCTTCGACCCGGGCGAGTTCGTCGAGGTCGAGCAGGATCTCCCAGCTCGGCTGCGGCCGCCGGAACTCGTCGAGGGTGGCCCGCCGCCACACCCCGCGGGGATGTCCGGCGTCCTGCCAGAAGTTGTAGAGGTGGTCCCCGCGCCAGGTCGGGTCGGGGATCTTGTCGGCGGAGTCGAGCACCTGCTTGATCTGGTCCCGCAGCTGGGTGAACCCCGGCTCGGCGGTCCAGCCGGCGGCGGTCTCCGCGTTGCGGTCGCGGACCCAGTCCAGGGCCGCGTCACCGAGCACCTCCTCCAACCAGAGGTACGGATCGTCACCGTGTGCCGCCCGGCCGTCCTTCGCCATCCGTCTGCTCCTCCCCCGCCCCCGGCCCGCTCTGCGGGGGTACGCACCAGGATAGGCAAACTCGTCGTACCGCACCGCCCACCAGTGGGTGCCGCCCAGGGCCGGCCGCGAACGTCGCCGCCGGAAACTGGACACTGGACGCTACCGTGACGGTCGGACAAGATTGACGCACGTCCAACGTGCAAACGCACGTCCAGTTCGCAGACGTGCGACCGGTGATCCGTCCGGGCCGGGTGGCGCAGACGGTCGGGGCGGGAGCGGACCGGCGACGATCGGGGCTGACAGATGAGCAGCATGCAGGAGGCGCAGCGGGCACACGCCCAGCAGGTGCACGCCCAGCACCGGGCCCAGGCCTTCGCGTACCAGCAGCATCAGCAGATGCTCTGGGAGGCGGAGAACGCCCGGCAGGCCGCCGAGCAGGCCGCCGCCGAGGACGAACGCCACCGCAAGCGTCTCTACACCGAGGCCCGCGCGGCGAAGGTCGCGGCGGCCAACGCGAACCTGCGGTCGCGGGTGGCCGAGCTGGAGGAGCTGCTCGCCGACACCCTGGCCGTCGACGACCACATCGACCTCGATCGGCTCAAGCGCAGCAGCACCCCACCGCCGTTTGACCCGGGTGACCTCGGCGTACCGCTGGCCGCACCGCAGTGGTCCGACTTCGCCCCGCCGGAGCCGGCCGGTCTGGGCCGGATGTTCGGCGGCGAGGTCCGCCACCAGCAGCAGGTCGCCGAGGCGCGACAGGTGTTCGAGCAGGCTACCGCGAAACACGAGGCGGCGGAGGCGCAGCGGCGCCGCCGGCTGGCCGCGGCCGAGGAGAAGTACCGTCAGCAGTGCGAGAAGCTGGCCGCCAAGGTCGCCGCGCACAATGCGGCGATCGACCGGTTCTCCGCCGTCTTCGCCGCCGCCGACCCGAAGGCCGTCGTCGAGTACTTCGGGCTGGTGCTCGGAAACTCCGTCTACCCGGACGACTTTCCGCAGCGTTACCGGCTGGCCTACCTGCCCGAGTCCCGTCAGCTGGTGGTCGAGTACCACCTGCCGGCGGTGGAGGTCGTCCCCCGGATCCGGGAGTACCGTTACCAGCCGGCCGACGACGAGGTGACGGCGGTCGGCCGGCCGGCGACCGAGATCGCCGAGCGGTACGCCGACCTCATCACCCAGATCACCCTGCGTACGGTGCACGAGCTGTACGAGGCGGACCGCACCAGGCTGCTGGAGACCGTCTGTATCAACGGCATCGTCGAACGGATCGACCCGGCCACCGGTCGACCGGCCCGGCCCTGCCTGGTCAGTCTGCGTACCACCCGGGACGAGTTCGTCGCGATCAACCTGGCCAACGTCGACCCGGCCGCCTGCCTGCGCCGGCTCGGCGCACGGATCTCCGCCCATCCGGTGGATCTGGCGCCGGTGGCCGCCGTGGTCGACTTCGACCAGGTCGACAAGCGGTTCGCCGACGAGATCGACGTCCTCGCCGATCTGGACCAGCGACCGGACCTGCTGACCATGCCGGCCGACCAGTTCGAGCAGCTGATCGCCGACCTGTTCACCAAGCTCGGGCTGCAGATGCGCCAGGTGCGCACCGCAGCCGACGGCACGGTGGAGTGCATGGCGCACGATCCCCGCCCGTTGTTCGGCGGCACGGTCGTCGTGCTGGCTCGGCGCGGCGGCGGCACCGTGGACGTGTCGGCGGTCCGTGACCTGTTCGGCGTCGTCCAGGCGGAGAACGCCTCGAACGGCATCCTGGTGACCACCGCCGGCTACACCTCGGCGGCCTTCGACTTCGCTGCCGGCAAGCCGCTGGAGCTGATCGACGGCTCGGCGCTGCTGCACATGCTCGCCGAGGCCGGTGGGGTCAAGGCCCGCATCGACCGCCGGGCCTGAGCCGGCGACCGTCGCGGGTCAGCGGGTCAGCGGGTCAGCGGGTCAGCGGGTCAGCGGGTCAGCGGGGAAAGTAACGGTCCAGGAAGTCGTTGTGGAACACCCCGGCCGGGTCGTAGCGGACCAGCAGGTCGGCGAAGTCGTTCCACCGCGAATACCTGCCGGCGAGTTCGTCCCGGCCGATGCCGAACAGCTTGCCCCAGTGCGGTCGGGGGGCGTACGGCGCCAGCGCCTGCTCGACCGCGGCGGTCACCGGCGTCACCGCCGTCGCATCCGCGACCCAGGTGAAGTGGATCGCGACGCTGTCCCGCGTGTGGTTCATGCTCAGCCACAGTTCGTCGGCGGCGACGGTACGGATCTCGCAGACCTGCAGCACAGGCGCGATCCGGTCGCGGATCCGGGCCACCGCGTCGAGGGCGTCGACCACGTCGCCGGCCGCTACCAGGTACTCCGACTGTAGTTCGGCACCGCTGCTCGGGGTGAAGTCGAGCCGGAAGTGCGGCAACCTGGTGTGCCACGGACCGGCCACCCCCAGCTGGCTGGTGCAGTTCTCCACCGGCATCCCGGGCACCGGATGGCGGGGGCCGTCGGCGGCGGCGAGCCCCAACCCGTCGGCGTCGACCGGCGGATGGTCCTGGTCGGTGCGCCGTTTCACCCACACCTGGTCGATACCGGTCCCGGTCCAGCCGGTGAACATGCTGACGCTGTAACCGCTGGCCTGGAGCTGCTCCCATCCGGCGGTGAGCGCGTCGCGGGACAGCCCGTGGTAGACGTACTGGGCCACGTCGAAGGTCGGCTCGATCGCCAGGGTGACGCTGGTGACCACGCCCAGCCCGCCGAGACCGACCACCGCGCCGGCGAAATCGGGATGGGACTGGTCAAGCCGGACCAGGTCTCCGTTGGCGGTCACCAGCTCCACCGCACGTACGGCGGTAGCCAGGTTGCCGTTGCCCCGCCCGGAGCCGTGGGTGGCGGTCGCGCAGGCACCGGCGACCGAGATGTGCGGCAGCGAGGCCAGGTTGTGCAGCGCGTACCCGTGGGCGTGCAGGTGTTCGGCGAGTTCGCCGTAGCGGACGCCGCCACCAGCGGTGACCGTCGACGTCTCAGAGTCGACCGTCACCTCGGCGGGCAGGCCGGCGAGCGAAACGAGGTCTCCGTCGGTGTCGGCGATCCGGTTGAACGAGTGCCCGGTGCCGAGCACCCGCAGCCGGGTCGATCTGCCCACGACCTGTCGCAGTTCGTCGACGGTGGTCGGGCGGTGGACGTGACGCGCGGCAAAGGTGACGTTACGCGCCCAGTTGGTGACCGCTGCGGTCATCAGCCGTTCTCCTCTCGCCGACCCGCCTCACCGTACCCTGGTCCAGCGGAAGCCAAGGTCGCGCCGGAGGAGGTCCCATGCGGGTGGCGGTGTTCAGCACCAAGCCGTACGACAAGCGGTTCCTGATTGCCGCGAATGCCGAGGCCGGTCACGACCTGGTGTTCCTGGAACCGAGGTTGTCGGCGGAGACCGCGTCGTTGGTCGACGGCTGCGACGCGGTCTGCGCGTTCGTCAACGACGATCTCAGCGCACCGGTGCTGGAGACGCTGGCCCGCGCCGGGGTCCGGCTGGTCGCGCTGCGCTCGGCCGGGTTCAACCATGTCGATCTGGCCACCGCGCGCCGGCTCGGGCTGACCGTCACCCGGGTGCCGGGCTATTCGCCGTACGCGGTCGCGGAGCACTGCGCCGGGCTGATCCTGGCGCTCAACCGCAAGATCCACCGGGCCTACAACCGGGTCCGCGAGCACAACTTCGCCCTCAACGGGCTGCTCGGCTTCGACCTGCACGGCCGGACCGTCGGCGTCGTCGGCACCGGCAAGATCGGCGTCCGGTTCATTCGGATCATGGCCGGGTTCGGCTGCCGGGTACTCGCCGCCGACCCGTACCCGTCGGACGAGGCGGTCGCCGCCGGGGCCAGTTACGTCCCGCTGCCGACGCTGCTCGCCGAGTCGGACATCGTCACCCTGCACTGTCCACTCACCCCTGACACCCATCACCTGATCGACGAGGAACGGATCGCGCAGATGCGCGACGGCGTGATGCTGATCAACACCAGCCGGGGCGCGCTGGTCGACACCGCCGCCGTGATCCGTGGCCTGAAGAGCGGCAGGATCGGCTATCTCGGCCTCGACGTGTACGAGGAGGAGGCCGATCTGTTCTTCGAGGACCTGTCCGACCAGATGCTGAGTGACGACCTGTTCTCCCGGCTGGTCACCTTCCCCAACGTGCTGATCACCGGCCACCAGGCGTTCTTCACCGAGGAGGCGCTGCACAACATCGCCACGACCACGATCGGCAGCCTGACCGCGTACGAGCGGGAGGGCTCGTCGGACCACATCCAGCCCGACGCGCTGGTGCGCTGACCCGGTGCGGGCGCTACTGGCGGCGCTGCCGATCGCGGCGGTCCTGCTTCTGATGCTCGGCGTCGGCTGGTCGGCGGCCCGGGCCGGGGTGGTCGCCGCGGTCGGCACGCTGGTGCTGGCGGTCGCGGGCTTCGGCTTCGGCTTCGGCGGTGCGGCGGGGCCGCTGCCGCTGCCGGCTGCGATCGGCGGCGTCGTCGTCGAGGCGGGATTCGTCGCGCTCACCGTCATCGCGATCATCGGACCGGCGCTGGGCATCTACCAGTTGCAGGAACGCACTGGCGCGACCGACCGGCTGCAACGCGGGTTGGCCCGGATCAGCGGAGATCCCCGGGTCGCCGCGCTGCTGATCGCCTGGTACTTCACCTTGTTCCTGGAGGGTGCGGCCGGGTTCGGCACCCCGATCGCGCTGGCCGCGCCGTTCCTGGTGGCGGCGGGCTTCCGTCCGGTCGCCGCGGTCACCGCCGCGCTGGTCGGACATGCCGTCGGGGTGTCGTTCGGTGCGGTCGGCACCCCGGTGCTGGCGCAGGTGACGATAAGCGGGGTGAGCGGTCCCGACCTGGCGTGGGCGACCGCGCCGTACCACCTGGTGCTCGGCGGGTTCCTCGCCGCCGCGGTGACGCTGATCATCGGCCGGGCGGTACCGATGGGTCGGCCGCCGTGGGGGTGGGGGGCCGCCGCCGCGGTGCTGTTCTTCGTGCCGTACGGGCTGATCGCCCGCTTCGTCGGGCCGGAGCTGCCGACCCTGGGCGGTGCGCTGCTCGGCGCCGCCGGATTCGTGGCCCTGGTGCTGGGGCTGCGCCGGATCCTTGGCCGGGCGGGCGGGCCGGCCGGCGAAGCCGACGCACCCGCTGCGGAGCCGGGCCGTGCCGGCATGGGGGTGTTGCGCGCCGGTGCCCCCTACCTGGTGTTGATCGCGCTGGTCCTGCTCACCCGGCTGATCCCAGCGGTGCGTGACGGCCTGCAGGACCTGACGGTGCAGTGGCGACTGTTCGACACCTTCAGTGGCGCCATTCGACCGTTGTACCACCCGGCGCTGCTGCTCACCGCCGCCTTCGTGCTCGGCGCGATGGCGCAGCGTGCCGACGTCGCGTCGGTACGGGCGGCGGTGGTGACCGCGACCCGTCAGCTCGGCGTGGTGCTGGTCGCCTTGCTGGCGATGGTCACCATCGCTTTGACGATGTCGTACGCCGGGATGACCGGCGAACTGGCCGCCGCCGCTGCCCAGGCCGGGCCGTGGTGGCCGTTGCTGGCACCGGCGATCGGCGCCCTGGGCACCTTCGTCACCGGCTCGGCCACGGCGTCCAACGTGCTGTTCACCGAGTTCCAGCAGAGCACCGCGGCGGCGGCTGGCCTCCCCGAACGGCCGTTGCTCGGCGCGCAGGGTTTCGGGGCGGCGGTCGGCAACATCGTCTGCCCGCACAACATCGTCGCCGCGGCGGCGACCGTCGGCCTGTCCGGGCAGGAGGGACGGGTGCTGCGTACCACGTTGCCGATCGCCGGCGCGTACGTGGCCCTCGGCGGGATGCTGGCCTGGTGGTTCGTCGGCTGAACTGGGCTGATCCCTACCGCAGGTTGCGATACCACATGCATTTGTTGCTAAATTTCCCAATTGTCCGTCCGATGTATGCCATCGACAGTGGGCTATCGGGCGTCGACTTCATGGGGGGGTGCCCTATGGGTTGTGTCAAGCAGCGAGGCGGGGTTCGTCCGCCGGTGTGGGCTGGTATGGCCGTTGGGTGCGGAGCATGGCGTGGAGGACGTCGACGCGGCGGCGGGCGAGGCAGATAAGGGCGGCGTTGTGCTTCTTGCCCTCAGCGCGTTTGCGGTCGTAGTAGGCGCGGCTGAGCGGGTCTGCCAGGGCGGCGAACGCGGACAGGAAGAACGCGCGTTTCAGCTGCTTGTTGCCGCCCTTGGGCGGGTGTTCACCACGGATGCTGGTGCCGGAGCGGCGGGTGACCGGGGCCAGACCGGCGTAGGCGGCCAGGTGGCCGGCGGTGGGGAACGAGCTGCCGTCGCCGACTTCGAGCAGAATGCGGGCCGCGGTCCTGACGCCGATGCCGGGCATCGAGGTCAGGACCGGGGCGAGAGGGTGCGCATCAAGCATCCCCTCGACCTGTTCGGCGACCTGGTCGCGTTGGCGCAGCAGGTCACGCAGGCTGTCGGCGAGTCGGGGAAGGACGGTTTCGGCGGCGGTGGTGCCGGGGACCACGACGGTCTGCGCGTCGAGCGCGGTGAAGATCTGTTCGACCAGGCGGGCACCCATGCGTGGCGCGCGGGCCTTGACGATCTCGGTGAGTTTCGCCCGGCCGGCCCTGCGTAGCCCGGTGGGTCCGCCGCACCGCGAGATGGCCTCCAGGACGGCGGGGTGCTGCAGTTTCGGTCCCAGAACACGTTCCAGGGGTGGGTGGATCTGGGTGAGCAGGCCCCGGATGCGGTTGCCCACGCGGGTGACCTCGCCGGCGAGGTCGTCGTCATAGCCGACCATCACCTCCAGCTCTGCCAGGGCCTCATCGCCGGTGTCGACCCGACGCAGGGTGTGAGGCAGGGTACGGGCGGCGTCGGCGATGACGTACGCGTCGCGGGCGTCGGTCTTCGCGGTGCCGGGGTGCAGGTCGGCCAGCCGGCGCATGACCAGACCGGGTAGGTAGGCCACCTGGTGGCCGCAGGCGCGGGCGACCGCGACGGGTAGCGCGCCGATTGAGGCGGGCTGGTCGACCACGGCCAGGATCCGGCCGTGCCGGCCCAGCTTGTCGAACAGTTTCCGCAGCCCGGCTTCGGTGTTGGGCAGGGTCGCGTCGTGCAGCCGTTTGCCGTCGCGGTTCAACGCGACCGCGTGGTGTCCTTCCTTGCCGACGTCGAGTCCGATGAAGACGCCGAACCCGTCGTGCACAGCTTGCCTCCTCACGGCGATGGCCTGGCTCGGCCGCCGGTCATAGCGTCGGACTGCCGGCATCCACGTTACGGAGAGACCTACCCCACGGACGGGGTGGCCGGGTCCCTATCAGCGGTCCGCCGACGCCACCCGGCTCGGCGACAACACCCCCCGGATCATGCGTACGACAGGGGCATTCAGTCATACCGAGCCGGGCGACCGAGCCGTCCCCGGCTGGGGACGATCAAAAAGGTAACGGGGAGAATCCGAATGTCCAGCGACGAAACGACCCAGGCCGGTCCGGACGGCACGCGCGGGACCGGGTACGCCAGCGACCGAGCGCACGCGCTGCGGACGTTGTTCCCCGCCGCTGCTTCGAAGCCGGTGTTGCGTCCGGCCTCGGAACTGTCGCAGCCGCCGGCCGACAGGCCAACTGTACGTGGGGGTCCCCCATACCCGACGATCGGGCCGGATGATCAGCAACGCAGCCTGCCGGACCCGCGAGCGCCCGGACCGGGCAGGCACCGTGGCGTCCGGATGGTGTCCTGCGGGGTGCTGATCGGCGTCGTCGCGTCGGCCCTGGCGTTCTGGCTCTCGCCGAACGACCCATCCGGTCAGGCACCGCCGGAATCCTCGGTGACCAGCGCAAACGAGGATGGTGCAGGCAGCGGCGCGCTGCCCACTGCCGCCGGGTCGGTGACCCCGTCGACACCGGCGGCGCTGTCACCGGACGCGACGATCTCGGCACGACCGGACCAGCCGGCGACGCCCACACCTGCACTGTCGCCGTCCGCGCCGGTCCGTTCCCAGCCGACCACCACGGTGAACGTCGGACGGCCCAACCCGGATGGCCGCAACCTGGCCCTCCGTCGCTCGACCGTCGCGTCCAGCGCGGAAGGGCCGCACTTCGCCCCCGCCGGCGCCGTGGACGGCGACCTCGACACCCGCTGGAGCAGCGATTTCAGCGACCCACAGTGGATGCTTGTGGATCTCGGCGAGGTCTGGCGGATCAGCAGCGTCACCTTGTTCTGGGAACGCGCCCACGCCACCGCGTACCGGGTGGAGACGTCGGCCGACGGTCGACGTTGGTCCACAAGGTACACGACGACGGCCGGTACCGGCGGGACCGTCCGACTGGCCCTGCCCGGCACCGATGCCCGCTATCTGCGGATGTACGGCACGAAACGGCACAACCAGTACGGATACTCCCTGCTGGAGATCGAGGTGCGCTGACCAGGTCAGTTCTAGCGGCCGGTTCCCCCTTCCCGCCGGTTCACACCGGTTATCTTCCCGCGTCCGCGGAGACTCTGCACCTTGACGGATGCTCAGCCCGGGCCGGCCCGGCAGCGCAGCCGGCCGACCGAGGGGCAGGAGCAGGAGCGCACCGAGAGTCAGGAGTGACGCCATGGGGTACCTCACCACGCAGGACGGCACCCAGCTCTACTACAAGGACTGGGGTTCCGGCCCCGCCGTCGTGTTCTCGCACGGCTGGCCGCTGAACGCCGACGCATGGGACGGCCAACTGCTCTTCCTCGCCCAGCAGGGTTTCCGAGTCATCGCGCATGACCGGCGTGGGCACGGTCGGTCCAGCCAGTCGCCCGAGGGCAACGACATGAACGGCTACGCCGACGACCTCGCCGCAGTGATCGAGGCGCTCGGCCTGACCGACACCACGCTGATCGGGCACTCCACCGGTGGCGGTGAGGTCGCCCGGTACATCGGCCGATACGGCACCGGTCGGGTGGCGAAGGTGGTGCTCATCTCCGCCGTACCGCCGATCATGGTGCAGACGCCGGACAACCCGGACGGGCTGCCGCTGGCCGTGTTCGACGAGATGCGGGCCGGCCTGGCCGACGACCGGGCGCAGTTCTACCAGGACCTGGCGATCAAGTTCTACGGTGTGAACCGGCCAGGTGCCGAGGTTTCCGACGGCATCCTGCACCAGTTCTGGTCGTGGAGCATGCAGGCCGGGCTGTGGAACGCGTACCAGAGTGTGGCGGCGTTCTCGGAGACCGACTTCCGCGACGACCTCGCCGCCTTCGACGTCCCCACACTGGTGATGCAGGGCGACGACGACCAGATCGTGCCGATCAAGAACGCTTCGATGAAGACTGCCCAACTGGTGTCCGGCGCCCAGGAGGTCTACTACCCGGGCGCCCCGCACGGCATCACCGCAACCCACCAGGATCAGGTCAACCAGGATCTGCTCACGTTCCTGAAGAGCTGAGCCAGGTGCCGGCCGCGTTCGTCGGCCTGCGGGTGACTTCGTTGCAGCAGCCGGGCGGTCCGTTTCACCAGGACCGCCCGGCTCCCCCAAACGGAATCGCGTGCTGCTGGACCCGGGCGACCCGAGCCAGTCTGGCCGCCGGAAGTGGCCCGTACCGGTCGACCTCCTGGCGGTAGTGCGCCATGGCGTCGATCACTCCCGGCGACCGGTGCTGGCGAGGATCCAGGCAACCTCGTCCCTGCCCCGTCGGGCCCGCCCCCGGACGGCAGCAGGCCGATCGACCAACGGCACCGTCTGTCACCAGAATATTAAGCGGCATCCACGATCTGAAGCGGTCCGATGCCGGCGGTCGTACGCTGTTCGACGTACCGCTGGCGACTACCCCGGCCGACCGGTCTACCGCTGGACCGACGGGACGCGGCGGTCTCCCCCCGGGCCGCGCCCGGCGGCCAGATCACCCGCACCGAGATTCCCCGCCGGTTGGCCTCCGCGACCATCTCGGCGGTGCCACCGACGCCGCCCTCGGTGCCGTCCCAGACCGCGAAGAGAAGATCGCAGCGGTCGAGGACCAGCCGGCCCGCCTCGGCATAGGTCCGACTACCGGAAACCGTTCCGGCGTACGAGACCGATCGTGCATGGGAGAGCAGATCGTCGAACGCCGGCCGTCGCACCGGTCGGATGCACCTGGACCGGTAGTCCGGTGCGGGCAACACCACATCGAAGGTTGCGCCGACAGCGACGATCTCCTCGGCGAACAACTGGTCGGCACCTTCCGCGAGGCAGGTCAGCCCGTGGATCGGTCGGCGTCCGGCCTGCCGGTGGACCTCACGCAGCGCCGCTCGCAACGCCAGCCGGACCAGCCGGTCGGAACCGGCGGCCAGCCCGATGTGGCCGGGGACTCCGATCCGCAGTTCACGATGCCCCGACGCGGAACCGGATGCGGTGCCGCCGACGGCGCCGGAGGTGTCGGCGGACCTGGTCGACGCACCGCCCCTCACCGCCGATGCTCCCGGGTCGCCGTCCACCGGGTGACCGGCTCCGGCGCGCCGGTACCGACCCGCACGATCTCCAGCCCGACATCGGCCAGCACACCGGGGATCTGCCGCATCTCGTCGCGGTTCTTCTCCTTGACCTGCTCCGGAAGCTCACGCCAGGGACGCAGGTCCGGATGGGTACGGGCGGCTCGGTCCCGCCGCAGGCCGTGCACCCAGCCGGTCGACCTACGTTCCCGGGACCACCGTTGGTGTTCCAGCACGGCGAGCCGGTCGATCTGCTCCCGGGTCAACCGCACCGCCACGTTCGTCCGGGTCCGTGGCGCCAACGCCAGCCCGAGGATCCGCAACTTCCGACCGATGTCGGCGGCCTGGGCACGGTTCGTCCGACGCAGATCCTCCGGTAGCGAGGCCCAGGGCAGCAACGCCGGGTCGGTGACCCGACCGACCGACCCGACCCGCGACGACAGCAGGTACCGGTCGTGGATCGACCGGCCGAGCCGTTCGACCAGGTCGTCGCCGATCCGATCGGGGTCGCTGGCCGCGTCGACCGTCGGGTAGCAGCGAACCGTGCCGGAGACCGTGTCGAGCAGGCCCGACCGGCCGTCGCCGTCGGCGAACGCTCCGGCCAGGCCGGCGAGCCGGGTGACCGGTACGGTGACCGAGCCCGGCCCGCCCCGCCACAACGACGGTGTGGTCAACGCGATCTTCAACGCCTGTTCCTCGTCGTCGAGGCAGAGCAGGACCCGGTCGTGCGGGACGCGGAACGCCGGGCCGGGCAGCAACGCGTCCGGCTCCCGCTCGTAGCACACGACGTCGCAGACGTCGCCGAGGAACGGGTACCGGTGCACCAGATCGTCGACCACCGACCGGGCGTCCGCGGCGATGAGATCGACACGCAGCCGGCCGGCGGTGTCCGACTGGTGAATCCGCCAGTGCCGGGCCGCTTCGACCAGCACCGCGCGGCCGAACGACGACATCCCGATCACCAGCAGCCGGCTCAGCCGTACGGTCGGCAACGGGTCCTGGCGGAACAACCAGCGGGCGGCGAGCTCGTCGACGTTGAAGAAGTCGAGCCGCAGATCGACGCCGGCCGAATGGCTCAACCGGCGGGCCTGCATCGCCAGACAGAGTTCAGTATCGTGGAGTTGGGCGTAGACTCGCATGCCGCCGTTGTGTTCGTCGCGCAGCATGCCGGCGGTGGTGGCGGCGAGGATGTTGTCCGTGCTGTCGTCGGTGCAGGCGTACACCAGCGCGGCGCGTCCCACGCCAGCCGCCCGCAGCACCTCGGCGGCGGTGGGGTCCCCCGGGTACGGCGTACCACCGGCGACGTAACGGGACCGGCGTGCCCGACGGCAGGCCCACCACGACCACCTTCCGGTCGGCGGCGTGCAGCCGGGCCGCGAGGTTGCGGGCCATGGCCGAATCACCGCACACCACGACGTGCCCACTCGCCCGCCGGGCACGCAACCGGTGCAGTTCACCGGTCAGCAGTACCCGGGCGGTCTCGACGAGAGCGAACACGGTTGCCGCCGGCGCGGTGAACCGGGCGACCTGCAACTGCCAGGGCAGGTCGGCCCGGTCCGCGAGCTGGTCAGCATCGAGAACGAAGAGCTGCAACGTGTAGTAGAGAACGTCGACCGGCGTGGTCGTGCCGCCGGGCTCACCCACGAGCAGCTCGGCGTAACCGACGAATCCCAGGATCGCCGACACCCCCGCCAGCAGCACGAAAGCGATGCGGAGCAGGGTGATCGTCGTTCTGTTCCGGTCCTGGTCCAGGGAAACCTCCCCACCGTCCGGCCTGACGGCCGATGTAACGAGTATCACCCATAGGCGCCAGTTGGCTACCCAGCGCTTGACCATCACATTTCACGGTGAAGTAGGAGGATTCGCCTTGGTGCCACTGGTCCGTCACCGCGCACACCGACCGGATAAGATTCCATCCGTCGCCGGGGCGGTAGCTCAGCCGGTCAGAGCAGGGGACTCATAATCCCTCGGTCGCGGGTTCGAGCCCCGCCCGCCCCACTTGTTGATCTTCCGTGCGAACCTGGCCGGACCACCCAAGTGAGGTACAATTTTCTGTACTTCCCTGGAGGTGGTCATGCGGACCGTGAACTTCACCCAGCTACGGCAGAACCTGGCCGCCGAACTCGACAGCGTGATCAACGACGCGGAGGAAGTGGTGGTGACCCGGTCAGGCCACGATCCCGTGGTGATCGTGCCGCTTGCGGAGTACGAGTCGATGAAGGAAACCGAGTACCTCCTGCGCAGCCCGAGCAACGCCGCCGCGCTGCGCCGATCGATGGCGGAGCTTGAGAAGGGCGACGCGGCCGAGAGGGATCTGATCGACCCGGCCACCGTGCGGGATGTCGCATGAGGCTGGTCTTCACCGCGACGGCGTGGAGCCAGTATCTCAGCCATACAGACCGTAAGTTGGTCAAGCGCATCAATGACCTCATTGCGGACGTGATGCGCAATGGATACCAGGGCATCGGCAAGCCGGAGCCTCTTCTGGGGGAGCTGTCCGGCTTCTGGTCCCGCCGGATCGATCGCGAACATCGGCTGGTGTATCGGATCACCAAGGACGACGTCGAGATCGTCGCCTGCCGTTACCACTACGTTGACCGGTAGCGGACTGGGCTGGAACCAGGAGCATCGGCCGTGTGCTGACCGGCCATGGGTCGGGGCGTTCGTTGGTGGACACGACATCGCCGTGACACCGCCGACTCTACTCGGTCCGGTGACGGTGTCGCCGCAGCAGCTCAGCCACCAACTGGCATCCGGTCTGCCGTTCAGCAGCCACTTACGGGTCACTGCCAGTTTTCCCGGCTCCGCTGCAGACCGTCGAGGATCAGGTCGAGTCCGACGTCGAACTCGGCTGCATAGGAATAGCCGGGCGCCAGCGCCCGGTGGACGATCATCTCGGCGAGATGCGGCAACTCGTCGCGGGGCAGCTGCTCCAGGATCGCGCCCGCCACCTGCGTGACTTCGGCGGACGAGGTGAACGGCAGGCTGAGTTCCTGCAGGGTGAACCCGTAGACGTAGCTGTCCAGCGCGGAGAGCGCGTGCGCCGCGCCAGCGACGGAGAATCCGCTGGCGCGCAGGCAGCCGAGCACCGCGTCGTGGTGACGAAGGGTCGCCGGGCCGGGGTTGGTCCGGGAGTCCATCAGACCGATCGCCCACGGGTGTCGGATCAGCGCCGCCCGCATCGACGCCGCCCGGTCCCGCATCGCGGCACACCAGTCGGTTCCGTCCGCCGGTAGATCGATCTCATCGAAGACGACATCGACCATGCCGTCGAGGATCAGGTCCTTGTTGCGGAAGTGGTGATACAGCGACATCGCCTCGACGCCGAGCCGCTGCGCGAGCCGGCGCATGCTCGGCACCCCCGAACCGGCCTCGTCCGCCAGCGCGACCGCTTCGCGCAGCACCAACTCCTTGGTGAGCGCGGTACGCCGGTTCGCGGGCGGGTCGGCTGGCTCCGTGACCACGTGATCCTCCTGCTGTCACCTCTCGGACTACTTGACAACCTTACACCGCAAGGCTGTACCTTACAGCGTAAGCCGAACGCGATTCGGGGAATCGACAGACGGGAGCGGGACCATGGAACCAGTCGACACCGACGGGGTCGGCCAGCCAGGTGCCGGCCGGCGGATCTGCGTCGTCGGGGCGTCCGGGAAACTCGGGCGGTACATGGTGCGGCACGCGCTGGAGCGCGGGTACGAGGTCGTCGCCGTGTGCCGGGAGAAGAGCGTGCCCAAGCTGGCGGAGTTCGACGGACGGATCACCGTGGTCCCCGGGCCAACCAACTCCCATACGGTCATCGCCCAGGCGGTGCGCGGCTGCGACGCCGTGCTCACGGTGCTGGTGCCGTGGGGCGTGCAGAATTACGCCTCGGGCACCGCGCAGGCGGTGCTCGACCATGCCGAGCCCGGTGCCCGGCTGATCTTCTCCTGCGGTTGGCACATCAGCCACGACGGTCAGGACGTCTACCCCCGGGGGTTCAAGCTCTACACGGCGGTCTTCGGCTGGCTGGCGAAGCTGCTGCGGGTGGTGGACGTCAACGACCAGGTACGGGCCTGCCGACGGGTCTTCGCCAGCGGCGCCGACTGGACCGTCGTACGCGGCAGCGACCTCGAGGAAGGCGACAGCCAGGGCCTGCCGGTGTGGAGCCGGCACGTGGGCGATCCGGTGCTGGCCAGCAACCTGACCCGGCGGATCGACTACGCCCGGTTCATGGTGGAGGCCGTGGACGACGACACCCTCATCCGGGAGGCCCCGGCCATCGTCGGTCGGCTCACCCCGTCCGCCCTCGCCCACGCCGGTCGACCGCAGTGACCGACGCGGTCGACGCGGCCCAGCCGGTCCGGCACGCGCTGAGCAGCACCACCTGGCAGCTGGTCAGATCCAGCCCGGTGATGTCGTCGGCGCGCAGGTACCCGTCGTCGTCGCCGCTCGGGCTCAGGCAGAGCGCACCGGGCGTGACCCCGGTGTCGGCACCGTACATCCCGTGGGTGGCGAAGTGGACAACCTCGCATCCGGGCAGCGTCGACAGCACCGCCGCACGGGTGGCCGCCGCCCCGATCAGCGCTGTCGCGCCATAGTCGGCGGCGACTCGACGGGCCTCCCGCTCGGCATGGGTCAGCGACGGCAGCCGTGGCACCGGTAGGCCGGGTGCGATCGGGGTGTCCGGCGGGCTCGGGTTTCCGACCGCCAGGATCCGGCGGGCCAGTGCCGCAGGTGTAACCGCCCGGCCGGCCAACTCGGCGACGAGCGCGACGGAGGGCATCACGGTAACCGGCCACCGGTCGATGAGGGACTCACCCGGACCGGACCGCAGGGCGGCGAACGGCACTCGGTCGAGTTCGCCGTCGGGCACCACCACCAGCAGTTCGGCCCGGCTCCGGCGCAGTGCCCCGGCCACCGCCCCGATCAGCAGCTGAGAGCAGGCGTCGACGTCCGCGACGGCGTAGTGGTCGGCGAAGTCCGGCACCAGCAGCTCGCGGGTCAGGCCCAGGTACGCGTCGGCCTGCGGGTCGGTGGCCCGAAACGATTTCAGCTCGTCCGCTCCGACCCGGGCGTGCTCGATGCCGGTGGCGTCGACGTACCAGATGTGCAGTCCGGCGACCACGCCCGCCTCCCCGGGGTCGGCGACCGGTCCGACCAGGCTGTACACGAGGAATCCGGTGCTGCGCAAGGCGGCGAGCTCGACCATGGCGGCGGCCGTCAGCGCCGCCGGCATCCGGACCCCGTCCAGCGGGTCCGCCAGGGCCGGCAGTTTCTCCGGAGCCGGAAGTTCGGAACTCGCCGGACCGCCGCCCACCGGCCGGCGGGACCGCAACCGGCGCAGCAGGCTGCGCCCACGCGCCCGTTCGACCGCTTCGAGACCGCCGGCGACGTCGCCGGCGGCGAGCCGGCACGTCTGCAACGCACGGTACGCCTGTGCCTGGCTCTCCAGCAGATCGACATGCTGCTGGTCGTCGACGACGTCACGCCGCACGGCTTCCCAGTCGGCGACCGCGTCGAGCAGAAGAGTCTCCGCGTCCGCCAGGTCGCCCGCAGCCATGGTCAGCCGGGCGAGGTTGAACCGCGCGGTTCCCCGGGCGCCCGAATCCCCGGGTCGACCAGCCGCACCGACCGCCGGGCCAAGGCCCGCGCCCGGGTCAGCCGGCCGGCCCGGGCGTCCATGGCGGCCAGGCTGATCGCGGCCCGCCCGGCCAGATGCGGGGTGCCGCGAGTGAGCGTCTCCTGGTAGACCTGCCGGACCGCCGCCACGGCCCGCTCGTCCTCACCGGTCTCGGCCAGCGCCAGAGCCCAGGCCATCCGGGCCTGGAGATACTGTTCGCGTCGCCCATGCCGCTCGCACAGTGTCATCGCCTGCTCGGCCAACGCCACCGCCGCCGCAGGCTCACCGGCCGCCCGGTGGACCGACGCCGAAGTGACCAGCATGCCGAGACGAACCCGGTCGGCCAGCGCGGGTGCGATCAACGCCGGATCGTTGATCTCGCGGCTCCCGGTCACCACCCGACTCGCCGCGCCCAGCGTCTCGACCGGTCGCCCCTGGCGCAGCAGTGACTGAGCGAGCATGCCGTAGGCCGACACGGTATGTCTCGGATCCCCGATCGGCTCCGCCGCTGCGACCGCCTCCCGGGCCGCCACCTCGGCGTCGATGAACCGGTCCAGCCAGTACAGGGCGTCGGAGTACAGGCACTGAGCCTGCATCCCGTCGGCGCGGGCCAACGGTGTCGCCCACCGCGGCCAAGGTGGCAGCAGTGTCAGCGCGCGTCGGCTCGCGTCGAGCTGCGCCGGCCGGTCCTCCAGCGCCGCCGCCTGCCGGGCGACCTGGCTTCACAGTGAGCCGGCGAGGATCGGGGCGATCGGCTCCCATACCTGTGCCGCGGACCGGAAGGCGGCGTAGGCCTCGGCTGGTCGCCCCGCCGCGTCCAACGCCTCGGCCCGCCGTCGGGCGGCCATCGCCCGCAGCATGTCCCACAGGCCGGGTGTGGGTGACCGGTCACGGTGCCGCATACCGCTGTCTGACGGACCACGAACCGGGGCCATCCGACGTGCGGCCACCCCTGCGCCCGCTGACTGCCACACGCGGTCCGTCAGGTAAGCGGCATCACGAGTCCACCCAGTGGAAGGAGTACGGCGTTGAGCGACGTCAGCACGCGGATAGCCGCAGTGCTCGCGGCCCGGCAGACCTGGCAGCCGACGGTGGACGGGGAGCTGCGGCGGTGGACGGCGGTCCAGCGGCTGCTCGCCGCCGTCGCCGACGCGGTCGCCGACATCGACCCCGGCGGGCCCGGTCCGACCGTCGTCGCGGACGTCGCGGTCGACATCCCAGCCCTGCAGAAGCTGGCGACGGAGTCGGTCGCGACGCTGGCCGCGGTCCGAGCGCGGGTCAACCGCCGGTCGATCAACGTCGGGGTGAGCGGCCGGGCCCGCAACGGCAAGAGCACCCTGCTGCAGTCGCTGTCCGGGCTCGGCGACGAGCAGATCCCCAGCGGTACGGGGCAGCCGGTGACGGCGGTCCGCAGCCGGATCTACCACTCGGGCAGCCAGCGGGAGGCGCACCTGTCGACGCACACCGAGTCGTCGTTCTGCGAAGAGGTGCTCGCCCCGTACCACGCCGCACTCGGTCTCGACCCGGCCCCGCGCAGCATCGACGAGTTCGCCCGGTTCGACTACTCGGCCGCCGGGGCCGCGTTGGCCGACCGGATGGAGGACTACCCGGTACTCGGGCCGATGCTGGCCAGGTTACGGGAGATGCAGGCCGGTCTGCCCAGCTACCGGCCGCTGCTGACCGGTGAACTGATCCGGGTCGAGCTCGCCGAGCTGCGCAGCTGGGTGGCGTACCCGCAGCGCAACGACCCGGCGGCCGACCGGCGGTACCTGGCGGTCAAGGACGCCAGCATCACCTGCGAGTTCCCGATCAGCGAGGTGATCGCGCTCGGCCTCATCGACCTGCCCGGCCTGGGGGAACTGGTGCCGAACGCCGAGGCGCACCACCTCGCCGGGCTGCAGAACGACGTCGACTTCGTCCTCGTGGTGAAACGGCCGGTCGACACCAACGCGCTGTGGGCCAAGGAGGACGGCCTCGCCCTCGGGCTGATCGGGCGAGCGCGGGGCGCCGCCGCGATGAACGACTTCGCGGCGATCCTGGTCAACACCGGCGGGTGCGCCGAGGCCAACGTCCGGGCGTTGACCGACGACATCCGGCAACGCCTCAACCACGGTACCGACGACGCCGTGTACCGGGTCGTCCTCGCCGACGCCGCCGACCGCGCGGCCGTACGAACCGGTGTGCTCGACGTCGTGCTGCGACACCTCGCCGAGGCGCTGCCCCGGATGGATGCCGCGGTCATCGACCACGCGTTCGCGGCCTGTGACGGTAACCGTCAACGGATCCTGGCCGTGGTGGCGGACCTGTTGACCGCGATGCGGTCGATGGTCACCCCGACGCCGATGGAGCTACGCATCGCCCGGGCCAACGGGATGCGCGCCGAGCTCGCCGCCTCCCTGCAGGAGTGGATGCAGCAGTTGGAGAGCCGCATCGACGACAGCTACGAGGACGGCGAGTTCCTCGACCGAATCTCGGCCGTCCAGCACGAGGTACGGGAGTGGATTCTGGACGGCTTCGGCAAGGGCACCGACGAGTGGAAGAAGGACGCCGTCGCCGCGATGCAGGTGGACAAGGGTGCCGCCGCCTTCGCCACCCGGGCGCTCAACGGCATCCGGGTCCAGCTGGCCAGCCGGTTCGGCGTCATCGACGACATCCTGGAGGCTCGGCGGCAGCAATTCTGGGCGAGTCTGGTTACCGCACTCGGGCCCGGGCTGGCGCCGCTGCTGGACGACGCCGTGCCGGCGGTCGCGCTGTCCCGGCTGGCCGACCGTCTGGCCGACGCGTCGGCTCCCTGCCCCGGCCTGAGCCGGTCGCTGCGCGACGTGCTCGACATCAGGCTGGACTACCGGACCCGGGTACTGCCCCGACTGGTACGCGCGTTGCGACTCCTGCAACCGGAGCCGGGCAGCGGGATGCCGGGTGCGCTCACGTCGATCCTGCCGATCCCGCGCACCGCCGACGGCGCGGACGAGCTGTTCCTGCGGGTCACCCACCTGGCCAGGGAGGCAGCCCACGACGTGGCCGGGATCTTGTCCGGTGAGCCGAGCCTGATGGTGACCGCGTTGTTCGCCTACGGCGAGCAGTTCGAGGACTCGTTCATCCGGTCCGACACGTCGGAGGCGGAGTTCCGCCGGCTGGTGGAGAACTTCCGGGACCAGTTGTGGCCGTCCGAGACAGCCGGACCGGCCCTGGCCACCGCCCGGTACCAGCGGTTGCGGGGTGCGCTCGGCGCGGTCCGGGAAGCGCTCGACGGCACGACCGTCCCGGGGTCCGCCGCGGCACCGAGCCCGACGTCCGTCCCAGCGCAGGAGGGGAACCAGCGGTGACAGCCCAGACGTTCAAGGTCGCGGTGGTCGGTCCGTCCCGGGTGGGCAAGACCACCCTGCTGACCGCGATTCTGTCGGACACCAATCGGATGCTCGCCGGCACGCCGGTCAGCGTGGCGATGGACGAGGCGACCGAGAAGCGGGTCTCGGTCCAGCGCAAGGAGCTGCGCAGGGCGATCGAGGCGCAGGAGTTCAACCCCGCCGCGCTGGAGGGAAACCAGCAGATCGTCCACTACCACGTCTCGCTGCGCGCCGCCGGCGACGAGGCACTCGAGATTCCGTTCGACATCCTCGACTACCCGGGCGGTTGGCTCGACCCGGCGAAACGGGCCGACGTACCGCACGCCCAGCAGCGGTGGCCGCAGTGCGAGCGGCACATCGAGGACAGCGTGATGCTACTGGTGCCGATCGACTCGGCGGTGCTGATGGAAGCGGTCACCCCGGCGCACCGGCGGGCCGTGCCGGACCTGCTCGGTCTGGAGGACACCGAGGCGATGGTGCGCAAGTGGGCCCGGTCCCGCAACCGGGAGGAGCACCGTCAAGAGCCGGCGGTGCTGGTGCTCGCCCCGATGAAGTGCGAAAAGTACTTCGACGACAACGGTGGCACGGGACGCGACGCCGGCCGGCTGCGCGCGACGATCCGGGCGAAGTACGCCAACGTGCTGGAGATCGTGCGGGAGGAGGCCCAGGACCGGCCGGTGCGGATCGTGTACGCGCCGATCGACACCTACGGGTGTGTCGAACTGATGGACACCGAATGGGTCGACGACGGCAGTGGGCAGCTGTTGTTCCGCGGTCACTACCGGTTCCGGGGGAACCCGCCCAGGATCTCGGTGAAGGCCGCCGGGTCGGTGATGCAGCAGCTGTGCGGCTGCCTCATCGACGGTCGCGACGCGGCCGAGGCGGAGAATCTGGCCGGCTACCGGGTCGGCGTCCGAAACCTGTTGGATCGGCATGCGCAGCCGAAGGGTTTCTGGGGCACGCTCGGCTACCACCTCGGCGGTGAAGCCGCCGAGAACCGGCGCGACCGGACGTATCTCGGTGGCCAGATCGACGCCGCCACCCGGCGCCGGATCCAGCTGACCGAGGCCGTGGAGAAGCTGGCGAAGATGCCGCAGGACCAACGGATCGAGGAGTGGTGACGGTGCACGCGTACCTGCTGACTCGGGGCACCCCCCGCAACCTGGACTACGCCTTCCTGGGCTCGGAACCCGCGACGCACTGGTGGGACCGGCTGTCGGACGCCAACTTCATCAACATCGACAGGTTCGAGGTGGCCGCCAGGGCCGACGGCAGCGGGCTGAGTCTGCTGCTGTCCGGGCTGCCGTCCGCCCGGCGGGACAGCATCGGCACCCCGATCCGGTTCACCGTGGTGGTGGACGGCCTGCAGGACGACCCCGAGCTGCTCGCCGACCTGGTCGCGGTCGCGCTCAGCCCGGCCGGGCGGGCCGCCCTCGGTCGACAGCTGGACGAGGAGTTTCCCTACCCGGAGATCAACGCGATCCGCGCCGGCACGGATCCCGGCACCGACATCGGCGTACGGACGCTGCGGGCGTTGCGTTCGGGCAGCACCGACGAGGCCCTCGCCGGTGCCGGAACCCGGACCGGAACAGGCGATGGAACGGGTGGCGGAACAACTGCCGACGGCGGTGCTGCTCCGGCCGGCCGGGACGGGACGGACCGCACCGGTTGCTGGGTCGGCCCGGTCGACGATCCGCTCGCCCGGGGTGCTTTCCTGGCCCGAGTGGCCCGGATGGCCGACGGCTCGACCGGCTTCGCGTTCACCTCGCACGCGCTGGCCAGCGTGGCCGGCGCGCAGCGGGCGGCCGAGACGCTCGGCGCGGACGCGGTGATCCTGTTGCACGACGGCGGCCCGGCCGGAATCCAGCCACTGGGAAAAGCACCGGCGGGCACGGCGGGCGGCAGCTGGCCGCGGCCGGCCCTGATCGTGCTGCTCTCCCTGGCCGGGTTGGCGATCGCGCTGCTGATCCGGTGGCTCATCAGGTGGTTGTGACGGCGGCGCGACGGCCCGGGATCACCCTGCACACGGCCGACTTCGGCGCGCTGCGGGCGGAGGTCGTCGTCGATCCGCCGGTCGTGACCGGGTCCGTCACGTCGCCTGTCGACGGACAACGGTGGCCGGTCAGTGGCTGGTTCGCGATCCGGCCGGAACCGGTACGCGGCACGGCGGCGCTGCGGGCGCTGGCCCGGACCGGCTCGGCGTACACCCTTCACGGGCGACTCGTCCTGCGGCTCGGTGACGCGTCGGTCGAGTGTCAGCTTCGCCCGGACGGGCGGTATCCCACGGTCGTCGGCGCGGACCGGCCGCCGCGCATCCACCAGGCCACCGCCGATCAGGTGTTCGCGGCGGAGCTGACCCGGCTCATGGCCGATGCGCAGTCACGGATCGCCAAGCTGAGAGCGCAGCTCACCGCCGACGCCATCGCGGAACTGATCCGGCAGGAAGGCGGCAGCGGGCGGCAGGCGTTCCTGCGGCTGCGGCTCGCCGAGCAGGAGTTGCGGTTGGGCCAGTTCGGCGCCGCAGTGCACACGATCGACGAAGCTGCGTCCGACGCCGTCGACAGTGCGGGGTGCGGCGCTCAGCCTGCCGAGTTCCGGCGGCAGCGCGACCGGCTCGTCGAGGCCCTGGACCGGGTGGCCGGGCGGCTGGCGGCACCCGTCGCCGAGTCCCTCCACGAAGCGGCCGAGCTGCTGCGTCGACGCAGTTGAGCCGGTACGCCGGCAGTGCCGGCGTACCGGCTCGCCGGCCCGGTGTCCGGGGCTGGACGGGGCTGCGACGGCGGTCTCAGGATCCCTGTCCTACCTGGTCAGCGGCGTGGTGGTCGGGATAGCGTCCGGATTGCCCGGCGGGGACGCCCGCAGGCATCCATCGTCACCGACGCTCGTCGCGACCACCCACGGTCCGGCGACGCGAACCGGACGGCGCCCCGGTGATCGCGCGGTGACTCCCGTACGCCAGTGGGAGGACAGATGCATTCGTCGTTTTCTGAATCCGAAGACCCGGTGCCGGCAGCCCGGCATTCCGCACATCCACTCAGCTGTGATTCCGCACATCCGCCCGCCCGGCGCCCCCCGCACCGGTCCACACACCGGTCCGCGCGGCCGGACCGCGGCCGGCGTCGGGTTCGGGGTGTGCTCGCCGCGGCGACGGCCGCGCTGCTGGCGGTCGCCGGGCTCACGTTGATCCCGAACGCGAGCGCCGCCGAGAACCCGCTCGAACGGGGTCCGGCACCGAGCGCGTCCAGTGTCGCCGCCGCCCGGGGCCCGTTCGCGACGTCCCAGGTGACGGTGTCGTCGCGCGATGCCGGCGGGTTCGGCGGCGGCACGATCTACTTCCCGACCAGCGGCGCCGAAGGCACCTTCGGCGGGGTGGCGGTCGCCCCCGGCTTCACCGCGTCCCGGTCGAGCATGGCCTGGTTGGGGCCCCGGCTGGCATCACAGGGATTCGTTGTATTCAATATTGATACCGTTACCCGCTCCGACCAGCCGGCGAGCCGGGGCCGGCAACTTCTCGCCGCGCTGGACTTCCTGGTGGAGCGCAGCCCGGTTCGGGACCGGGTGGATCCGGACCGACTCGCAGTGATGGGTCATTCGATGGGCGGTGGCGGCGCGTTCGAGGCGGCCGAGGCGCGCCCGACATTGCGGGCAGCGATTCCGCTCACCCCGTGGAATCTCCGCAAGAACTGGTCGCAGGTGCAGGTCCCGACGATGGTGATCGGCGCCGAACGAGACACGATCGCCTCGGTACGATTTCATTCCGAGCCGTTCTTCGACAGCCTTCCATCCGATCTGGACAAGGCATATCTGGAGCTCAACAACGCCAGCCATTTCGCACCGAACATCCCGAACACCACCATCTCGTCGTTCAGCGTGGCCTGGCTGAAGCGCTTCGTCGACGACGACACCCGCTACGAGCAGTTTCTCTGCCCACCGCCCCGACCCGATGGAGAGATCTCCGAATATCAGGACACCTGCGCCCACGCGTCCTGATTCCATGGTGAGCCCGGCCGGCGGTACCGCCGGCCGGGCTCACCGTGGGCCTACCGCGCCCCGCACAACAGGGCCCGCAGCGCCTGTTCGGTCAGGTCGAGGTCCGGCTGCCGGCCGGCGAGCAACTCCGCGTAGATGGCAGACTCGACGATCCGGATGTAGAGGTACGCCAGCGCCTCCGGTGCGGCGTGGTCGGCCAGATCAGGGCCGAGCACGTCGACGAAGATGTCCACCTGGGCTCGGATGAACCGCCGGTGCACCCGGCCCGGCTCGGCGAACAGCACCCGGGCCGCCGTCTCGGGTTCGTCGGCGAGGAACTGCCGGAACGGCGCGGACCGACGCACCGCGGCGGCGTAGCGCATGGTCACCTCGATCACACCGTCCACCCCGGTCCGTCGACGTGCGCCACGTGCTTCGGCAAGTTGACGACTGCCGAGCCACCACAGGACCTCACCGAGCAGCCGGTCCCGGCTGCCGGTGACCCGGTAGAGCGTCGCCCGGCTGACCGCCAACGCGTCGGCGAGCCCGCCCATGTCGATGGTGCCGTGGCTGAGGAAGTACCGGCCGCCACCGCGTACCACCGTTTCCTCGCTCACCACCCGACGGGGTGCCGGATTCCGGGCGACCGGTATCTGCGCGGCCCTGCCGTTGCCGTGTCGCATGCTGCTGGCCGGGCGGACCCGGTAGGCCATTGACCCCATACTCTGGGCACGTTCCGTGATCGCCAATGGTTCAAGGCACCGCCATGATCGACCCGGCCAGCGGATACTCCGCCAACAGTTGGCGACTCACCGCAATCTCCCTGACTCGGCCGCCGGGTGAAACCGCGCCGGGCAGGATGGCGGCCGCTGAGGATCAAGCAACCAGGAAGAAGCAGCCGACCGATCGGCAATGTAAAGATCCATGCACTTCATTCCAATCGGAAGGCAGGCTTGCCATGACCGTTTGACTCCGCTCTCCTATTTCCCATCGCCGTGGCGATCATCATGCTCGGACTCGGGCTCACCCTGACAATGGAGGACTTCCGCCGGGTCCTGCGGTACCCGCGGGCCATGGTGGTCTGCCTGGTCAGCCAGATGCTGGTGCTGCCGGCGCTCTGCCTCGGTCTGGTCTTCGTCCTCGGCCTACGCCCCGAACTGGCGGTCGGCATGATGCTGCTCGCCGCCTCACCGGGCGGCAGTACGGCGAGCCTGTACAGCCACCTGTTCAAAGGTGACCTGGCGCTGAACATCTCGCTCACCGCGGTCAACTCGGTGCTGGCACTGTTCACCCTGCCGGTGATCGTCAACCTGTCGGTTGCCGGGTTCATGGGTTCGGACAGCTCGATCGGGCTTCAGTTCGACAAGGTGATCCAGGTGTTCGCCCTCGTGCTGATCCCGATCTCCATCGGCATGGCGGTCCGGCGGCGGTTCACCAGCCTCGCGATCCGGTTGGAGCGCGCGGTCAAGGTGCTGTCCGTCCTCGTGCTGCTGATGATGATCGCCAGCGTGATCGCCGGTCTCGGCGAAGAGGTGTTCGACGTCCTTGGGGAGATCATCCTCGCCGTCGTGCTGTTCAACCTGCTCAGCATGACGATCGGCTACTTCGGCCCCCGGCTGTTCCGGGTCGGCGAACGCGAGTCGATCGCCTCCGCCTTCGAGATCGGCCTGCACAACGCCAGCCTGTCGATCACCATCGCGATGACCCCGACGCTGCTCGGCAACACGGAGATGGCGATGCCCTCGGTCACGTACGGCTTCGTCATGTTCTTCACCGCCGCTGTCTTCGGCTTCATCGTCGCCCGGCGGGTCCCGGCGGCCAGCGCGACCGCTGAGCCGGCAGCACCGTCCAGCCGGGTCTGACCCCCGCTGACCCGGATGTGACCCCAGGGCCCGAACGTCGGCGCCGGCACCGTAGCGACAGCCCCGGTGCCGGCGCCGACCTGCGCCGGTGCGCGCAGCGTGCCACGCGGCGGCACAGCCGCCGGCAGCGCGTTGACGACCGGCGCCGTCCGCAGGTGACACCAACCGGTGGTCGGGGTCTGGTACAGCCGTTTCAACTCGGCCCGCACGACCGCCTCCGGTGGTGTCCCCCGGCCGACGACGGCGGCGTGTTAGTAGGTGGTCAGCTGGCGCATCCGTACCGGCCCCACCGACGGGACCAGCCGGGCCTCCGCTGATGGATCGGTCGCCACGATGATCGCCGCGGCTCGTTCACAGCGGTCGGGCAGGGTGCCGACGCCAGCGAGCAGCGTCGCCGGCGCGGCGAACGGCATCCGCAACGGGTGCGCCGGGCGTACCGTGTCATCGGCCCGCCGGACCAGCCACAGCCGGAGTGAAGAAGCGCAGGTCGAGGCGGTCCAGATCGATCAGATCGGCCAGCTGCGGATAGGCGGTGGAGCATCTGGAAGCCAGGGTGGTCGAGCCCGGCACCGACGATGACGACCTCTGCCACGACGGCCATCCGTAGAAGCTCCCCCGTTTGGACTCGAACCAAAAACCTGCCGGTTAACAGCCGGCTGCTCTGCCAATTGAGCTACGGGGGACCGCTGCGTAGCCGGCAGCGGATCTCTCCGGCCGCCTGGCGACGGGACAAGAGTACAGGACGCCACCGCCCGATGGGCGACCGGGTTCACCGTCCCGGACCGACCGGTCGAGCTCCGATCAGGAGACTACTGAAACGGACAAAAAGCCGAGTTGTCTGTGCTGACGCGTAAGATAGGGAGCAGGATGGGTAGACAGCACCGGACAGATGACGAAGGCACGACCGGGTCACTCATCGGCCAGCCGGCACCGAACCGGACCGGACCGACAGCCGACGGGAACACCGGGTCAGGTACGGAAGGAGCCGCCATGCGCGGAAAACTTTGGTTCATCGGCGGGGTGGCCGTGGGTTTCGTCCTGGGCGCCCGCGCCGGCCGGGAGAAGTACGACGAGCTGGTACTCAACGCACGCAAGGTGATGGACCACCCGACGGTGCAGGAGGCCGCCGGGGTGGCACAGGCTCAGGCCAACCGGATCTACGCGGAGGGCCGGGAGCGGCTCAGCCACACCCGACTGGGCGAACGCCTCAACGGCCACGATCACCTGACTGCCGCCGACAGCAGTCTCGCCGACGCCGGGATGGGCACGGCCTCCTCGCCCGGGTCCACCGGTTCGACGACGGCCGGGAACAAGTCGGGCAAGGGCACCGGGTCCGGCGGCAGCGCCAGCTGACGCCGGCACTCACCGTCGAGATCACGGCGTACCCGTGGGCCGGTCACCCCCCGTCGACGGGGGGTGACCGGCCCACGGTCGTCCCGGTGCGGTCGCCGCCGTCGGTCTGGCGGCGGCCAGGTCAGTCCCGGCTGCTGGAGAACGCCTCGTCGAACGCTGCCGTCGGGGCGTCGAACGCCTGCTGACGGACGAACCGCAACGCCTCGGGGGCGCCGACCAACCGGTCCATTCCGGCGTCCTCCCACTCGACCGAGATCGGCCCGTCGTAGCCGATCGCGTTAAGTGCCCGGAAACAGTCCTCCCACGGCACGTCGCCGTGCCCGGTGGAGACGAAGTCCCAGCCACGCCGCAGATCCGCCCAGGGCAGGTGGGAGGCGAGCCGGCCGCGCCGGCCGTCACCGGTACGGACCTTCGCGTCCTTGCAGTCGACGTGATAGATCCGGTCGGCGAACTCGAGGATGAAGTTGACCGGGTCCAGTTCCTGCCAGACGAAGTGCGACGGGTCCCAGTTGAGGCCGAATGCCGGCCGGTTGCCGATCGCCTCCAGGGTGCGGCGGGTCGTCCAGTAGTCGTAGGCGATCTCGCTCGGGTGCACCTCGTGGGCGAACCTGACCCCGACCTCGTCGAACACGTCGAGGATCGGGTTGAACCGGTCGGCGAAGTCCTGGTAGCCGCGTTCGATCATCTCCGGCGGCACCGGCGGAAACATGGCCAGGGTGTGCCAGATCGACGAGCCGGTGAAGCCGATGACGGTGGAGACGCCGAGCTTCGCGGCGGCCCGGGCGGTGTCCTTGATTTCCTCGGCGGCCCGCTGACGGACGCCCTCTGGCTCCCCGTCGCCCCAGATCCGGGCGGGCAGGATCCCCTGGTGCCGCTCGTCGATCGGGTGGTCGCAGACCGCCTGGCCGACCAGGTGGTTGGAGATCGCGTACACCTTGAGGTTGTACTTGGCCAAGGTTTGCAGCTTGCGCTCGACGTAGTCGTCCTCGGCCAGCGCCCGGTCCACCTCGAAGTGATCGCCCCAGCAGGCGATCTCCAGGCCGTCGTAGCCCCACTCCGAGGTCAGCCGACACACTTCCTCGAACGGCAGGTCGGCCCACTGGCCGGTGAAGAGCGTGATGGGTCGCGCCATGGTCCTTCTCCCGTTGTCGTCACTGGGATTCCAGCCCGCGCCGCAGGTGCGGCGCCTGGTTGGACCGGTGCGAGGTGACGGCCCGATGAGCTACCGGCGTGGATGCCCGGCCGTGGTACACCGACCGGTGGTGCGGGCAGCGGACACCGGCCGGCTGGTCGCGACGGCATCCGGCACGGTCACCGTGCCGACGCGGCGCTTCCCGACCGGGCGGGTTGCGCCTCCCGCCCGGACACCGGCCCGGGTACGGGCCTGCCCGCATCACTGTAGGCCGGTTGCCGGCCACCGCGATAGAGGCAGCCGCGATAGAGGCATCGAGGTACGACGCCGGCGGGGTACGAGCCCGGCGGGGTCAGTAACCCCACTCGGCGAGCGGCTTCTCCAGCACCCGGTCCACTGCGGCCAACTGTTCCGGGCTGAGTTCCCGGTGGTACGCCGCCCCGCGACCGCTGTGGAACTCGTACCGACGGAAGCCACGGTCGAACGCGGGCGACCAGTCGAGGCCGAGAAAGTCCAGCATCCGGGCTACTTCGTCGCGCGGGGCGACCAGCAGGTCCTCGTACCGTACGTCCAGCCACTGGCCGGCCGGGTGGCTGGCGCGGGCCTCGGCGAACGCGGCCATCAGCATCTTCCAGCCGAGCGCGGCCAGCACCGGAAACGACCGGTCGGCTTCCTCCCACTCGGCCCGCAGGTCGGCCGGCAGCGGGCCGAGGAACCAGTTGTCCGGCCCACGCCAGCCGTCCCACCAGCCCATCTGCAGCCACGAGTTGGCCACCGCCCGTCCGTCGCGGACCACGTTGACCACCCGCAGATCCGGGTACGCGGCGTGCAGCCAACCGGTGCGGGGCCAGCCGGTGACGTGTTGCAGCAGCACCTGGCAGCCCTGCCGCTCGACCCGGCGGTCGAAGAAGGCGCGCAGCCGCCGGCCCACGTACGGGGTGAGGTCGTCGGCCCGCAGGTCCCGGCACGGTCTGGAGTAGCCGGCCATCACCTGCCGGTCGATCAGCCGGTACGCCTCGGACGGCGCCACCCGCAGCCGGCCGCGCTCCAGCAGGCGACGGCTGTGCCCGAGCGAGGTCATGGCGGCCGGCCGGGGCGTCGAGCGGCGGTAAAGTCGGCCGTTGCGGCGGCCGGCCAGATTGAGCCGGGGCAGCTTGTCGTCCAGCCCGGACACGAAACCGACGGCCGGGTGCCGGGCCAGGATCTCCTGGACGAGGGTCGATCCGCACCGTCCGGTGCCCACGACGACGGACAGCATCGGGTCAGCCTTCCTTGCTCGGTGTCGTGGCGGGGACCGGCTCGCCGACCGGCCCGGCCGGCTCACCCTGGGCCGGCTCACCCTGGGCCCTGGCCGGGGGCACGGCCGGGGCCGGGGGCGCTGCGGGTCGCCGTACCGGGTAGCCGAAGCGGCGCAGCAGCGGCAGCGTCACCGCGGTGACCACCGCGAACGACCGGCCGGGCAGCGCCCGGACCCATTCGGCGTCGTCGCTGACCGGTACCGCTCCGGTACGGTGCCGCGCCGGGTTGCCCGCCACCGAATGGGTGGGGGCCAGAGTGACCCGGCCTTCGGCGTCCACCGGCAGCCCGGCAGGGTCCAGTCCGGCGAACAGCGCGATCCGGCGCAGCTCACCGGCCGGGTCGGCGACCACGTCCTCGTAGCGGACCCGCAGGTAGTGGTCGGGTCCGGCGGCTTCGAACAACCGCGCGGTGGCGGCGTTCCACACCCGCCACAGCAGGGCCGCCTTCCACACCGGCGGGCGGCTCATCAGCTTGCGGTCCGCCGCGCCGTCCAGCCCGCGCCGACGGCGCCAGGAGAAGGCGGTGCCGCGCGGATCCCGGACCAGGTGCAGCACCCGCAGGTCGATGCCGGGCAGGTCACGCAGCAACGCACCGTACGGTGGCAGCTTCGACGAGTCGACCACCACCACCGGTCCGTCGCCGCTGTGGCTCACCTGGCGGGCGACCGCCGGATAGACCGCGGCGATCGCGGCGTCGTCGGCGTGGTGCGGCACGGTCCGCTGTCCGGCGCCGGCTCGGCGCAGCATGGCTGGCAGGTCCCGCATCCGCAGCCTGGTCCGCAGGCGTCGGGCGATGCCGGCGGCTTCCGGGCCAGCGGCCGCAGCCGGGTCGGCGACGTCCGAGCCGGCAGCCGAGGCCGGGCCGGCATGGGCTGCCAGCTCGGCGGTGACCGCCCGCCAGACCGGACACGCGTCGAACGGCGCGCCGCAGCCGCAGGGACGGTTGTCGACCATCCCGCGCTGCCAGAGGTAGCGCAGCTCGCCGGCGGCGAAACAGCCGTCCAGCTGTCCCAGGACGGTGGTGATCAGGGTGCTGCCGCTTCGACCGCTGCCCGCCAGGTAGAGCACCCGGACCGAAGGGCTCGACGGGCCGGGTGTACCGGCGGCGGAGGGCGTGCCGGCGGAGGAGGGTGTGTCAGTCATCGTCGGGTTCCGGCCGGGGCGGTCAACGCTGCGGCCAAATAGGCGTCGCGGAGCCGGTTCAGGTGCAGCTCGGGCGTGAAGTCACGGTCGATCTTGTCCCGGGCGGCCCGGCCCATCGCGTACGCCCGGTCGGGGTCGGCGACCAGCCTGCCCAGCGCGTCGCCGAGCGCCACCGGGTCGTCGGCCGGGACGGTCTCCCCGTCGACGCCGGGACTGATCAGCTCCGGCAGCCCACCGAGGTCGGTGCCGACCACCGGCACGCCGCAGGCGAACGCCTCGAGCACCGCCATCGGCTGGTTCTCGTGCCAACGGGACGGCACCGCGACCGCCGCCGAGGACCTGATCAGCTCGTGCAGCCGGGACTTGTCCAGCCGGCCGTGGAACCGCACCCGACCGGGTGCCACCCGGTCGGCGAGGGCACGTACCGCAGGCAGTGCGGGGCCGTCGCCGGCCACGTGGACGGGCACCTGCCGGGGCAGCCGGTCGACCGCCTCGACCAGCGTGTCCACTCCCTTTTCGGCGGAGATCCGGCCGGCGAAGACCACTCCCCCGCCCGGCGAGTCCTTGACCGCCACGGCAGCCGTGTCCACGAAATGGTTGATCACCCGTAGCCGGTCCGGGTAGACACCGGCCCGGCGCATCACGTCGGCGAGGAACCGGCTGGGACTGACGAACACCCCCACCGGACCATAGGCCCGTGACTTTCTGTGTATCCATGACTCCACAGCGAGTAGCGTACTGGCGGATGCCGATCCGTCCTTGCACCTGCGCCGCGCGGCGTGTAGCGGGCCCCCATCGACGCACGCCTCACAGACCTTGCCCTGGTCCAGCAGCTGGTAGCTGGGGCAGGCGAGCTTGTAGTCGTGCATGGTCAGCACGCACGGCACCCCGGCGTCGCGGGCAGCGGCGAGCACCGACGGAGACAGCTGGTGGTAGATGTTGTGCAGGTGGATAACGTCCGGCCCGAAGTCCTCGATCACCCGGGTCAGCCCGTGGCGGCTCGCCGGCGACCAGATCATCCGACCGGCGGCGGTCAGCCGGGGGCGCAGCCCGCGCGGCGCCGGTTCCAGCTCGACGTGCGGCGGGAAGTGCCGGGCGTACGGCAACGGCCGGTCGTTGTCCGGGTGGGTCATCCCGAAGTACGCCACCTCGTCCCCGGCGGCGCGCTGCAGATCGGCGAGGTCGATCAGATACCCCTCGGCGCCACCCCGACGGTAAAGAAACTTGTTCACATGGAGGACACGCATCAGTCCGGCCCGCTCGCTCGATACCGGGGTGTGGCCACCCGGTTATGGTGGCGCAGGGCTCCCGCCCTGGCTGCTGCCTCACGCTATGCACCCACGCCGGGTTAGTCCAGTACCGAATCGCCAACTAGCTGATCGGATGATCTTGTGTGGCTGACCAGCCTGCGTTCTGGCGTTTCGCCCCGATCCGTGGGTAGCCTGACCGCGGCCCGACCTCGCCCCAGCCTGGCCATCGCGGCTGGTGACGTGCCCGAGGAGGACCGGTGAACGACGACGAGCCTTCCACCCTGGCCTGGACCGCGCGGCGGATCGCCCGGCACGCCCGATGGATCCGCACCGAAGGGCTCCGCCGCCTCGTCGAGGAGGACCGGCTCAACCCGGTCGACCGGGCCACCACCGCCTGGACCAAGCTGCGCTGGCGGCACCGCCACGGCGTACCCCGTGGTCAGGCCGTTCCGGTCTACCTGGTCGGCCTGCAACGGTCCGGCACCAACATGCTGGTCCGCGGGTTGGAGAACGCCGGCGAGTTCGAAGTCCGCAACGAAAGCGACCGGCGGGTCTTCCATCGTTTTCAACTCCGCGACGACGCGGTGCTGACCGCCGTGGTGAACCGGAGCCGACACGCGTACGTCCTGGTCAAACCGCTGTGTGAGAGCCACCGGGTGGACGAACTGCTCGCCCTGCCCGGGATGGCGCCGGGTCGGGCGGTCTGGGCGTGGCGCGACGTCGATGACCGGGCCCGCTCCGAGGTGGCCAAGTTCGGCGACGCCAACCTGCGGGCGCTCGCCGCCATCGCCGACGGCACCATCGGCCGCCGCTGGCAGGGCCAACGCCTCGACGCGGACACCTACGAGCTGATCCACGGCTTCGACTACCGGCAGATGGACCGGCACTCCGCCGCCGCCCTGTTCTGGTACGTCCGGAACACCCTCTACTTCCGCCTCGGCCTGGACCGCCGCGACGACGTACTACTCAGCTCGTACGACGCGTTGATCGCCGACCCGGCCGGGCAGGTCCGCCGGCTGTGCGACTTCCTCGGGATCGCCTACCGCCCCGACCTGTCCGCGCACATCGCCCCCCGCACGCCCCACCGCCAGCCGCTGCCGATCGACCCGGCGGTCCGTACGCTCTGCGACGAACTCACCGCCCGACTGACCGCCAACGGCCGCCCGCAGTCCCCCACCACCCCACCTCGACAAGCCGACACCGACCGGCGTTCCCCGGTGAGCGTGGAAAGGACCGACCATGGCTGAAGCCCCCGCGCAGGCCGCCGCCGAAGTGGCGCAGTCGCCGACGGCGCCCATCTTCCTGGTGGGCTGCCAGCGCTCCGGCACCACCTTCCTGCGGCTGGTGCTCGACTCGCACTCCCGGATCTCCTGCGGTCCGGAGACCCGGTTCCTGCCGGACCTGCGACGCATCGTCGGCTCCGACTGGGAGCGGCTGGCCCGCTTCGGCTTCACCCGGGAGGACTGGCTGCGCCGCATCGCCGACTTCTTCGGCGGCGTGCACGCCGACTACGCCGCCGGCCGGGGCAAGGCCCGGTGGGCCGACAAGACCCCGCTGTACGCGATCTCGCTCGACTTCGTCACCGAGGTCTTCCCGGACGCGCAGATCGTGCACGTCATCCGGGACGGCCGCGACGTGGTCGTCTCGCACCGGAAGCGGTTCGGATACTGGTCGGCGGTGAAATGCGTGGTCAAGTGGCCGCGCTACATTCGTACCGCCCGCGCGGTGGGCGCCACCCTGCCGGCTGACCGCTACCACGAACTGCGCTACGAGGACGCGGTACGGGAGCCGGAGAAGTCGATGCGCGCGCTGTTCGAGTTCCTCGGCGAACCGTGGGAGGAAGGCGTGCTCGACTACGTCGACAAGCCGCATGACGTGGCCGGAAAGTACACCAGTGAGGCGGACCGACGCCGCGCCTCGGCCGGCACCGACTCGGCCATCTACCGGTCCCGGGTGGGCAGCTACCGCCGGGAGCTGGACCCGTTCCTGCGGCTGCTCGTCGCGGTCTTCTCCGGTCGGATGCTGCGCGAGCTGGGCTACCGATGAACGCTGCGACCCGGCCGCACAACGCAACCCGGCCGAACACCGTGGCCCGGCGCTGTGTGGCGGCGGTCCTCGGCGGGCTGCTGCTGCTCGCCGGCTGCACCAGCGGCGACACCGACACCACCCCGCCACCGGCGCCGCCGACCGGCGCGCCGCCGCCGAGCCTGCCGCCGTACCCCGAGGACACTCACCCGTTCGGCGCGCACTGGGACTGGAACCGCTACGACGAGTTCCTGCCGTACCTGCGCAAACTGTCCGGGTCCGCCACCTACCACGAGATCAGCTGGTGCAGCATCGAGCCGAGCCAGGGTCAGCAGGACTGGTCGGCCCTGGACCAGATCGCCCAGCGCAGCCAGGAACTCGGCATCGTGCTGAACATCAAGATCCGGACCGAGATGTGCTGGGCCACCGGTGGCACGCCGGAACACGTCCGCGGCCAGGCCAACAAGACCGAGTCGACGATGCCGCTGGACATGGCCGCCTACCAACAGTTCGTCGGTGACGTGGTCCGCCGCTACACACCCTACGGCGTCCGCCAGTACGCGATCGAGAACGAGGTCAACGCCCCGCAGTACTGGCGCGGCACCCCCGAGGAGTACGTCGAGCTGGCTACCGCCGCCGCCGAGGCGGTGCACGCCGCGAACCCGGACGCGGTGGTTGTCGACTCCGGCATCAGCAGCGTCGCGTACGGCTTCGGGGTGGTCGACCGGCTGGTCCAAGCCGGCCGCGACGACGAGGCGATCGCCGCCTACAACGCGTACTTCCAGCGGCGGATCGGCACCCGGGGCCGCAAGATCCCCGAGGCGGACACGATCGGGACGCTGCGGACCGCGCTCGACAACGAAACCAACGTGCGCAACGTCGCCTTCCTGGCCGCCACCGAGCAGCTGATCGACGACGGGGTGGTGCAGCTGCGTCAGGTGCACTACTACGAACACTTCGACGGCGTACCGGCGCTGCTGGACTACCTGGCGGCACAGACCCCGGCCGACGTCCCGATCGAGGCGTGGGAGGTCGGGCAGTTCTGGCGCGACGGTGACGGTGACGACGTCAGCCGGGCCGAGGAGGTCGTCAAGGTCTCCACCATGCTGCTGGCCGGCGGTATCCGGCAGGTGATGTGGCTGCCGCTGGGCTACAACCCGAACAACCGGGCCGGCAGCGAGGTCCGCTACGGGCTGCTCGACCCGGACGGAACGGAACGTGAGGCCGGCCGGATGTTCGAAAGCCTGGCGGTGGCGGCGCGCGGTGCCACGGTCACTCCGGTCCGCCGGGACGGCCTGATCGGCGTCGCGTTCCAGCAGGGCGAGGAGAGCACCCTGGTCGTCTGGTCCGGCGAGATCAACGACGCGGTACGGGTGTCCGCAGTGCCGAGCCTGCACGCCGGACCGGCCGGTGCCGCGCCGACCAAGACAGCGGCCGAGGTGACCGTCACCGACCGGCCGGTGCTGCTGCACGCCACCGGCACCCCGGAGACGATCCTCGCCGACGTCGACTGACGCCGACCGGTGACCAACGGATCCGCCGTGACTGATCGGCGCGCTCAGGCTGATCACCGGCTTCGGCGTCCGTCGAGGATGGCCAGAATCTCGCGACGGACCTGCTGCGGCTCGGTCACCAGCCGGCGGTGTGCGAACCGCACCACCTGGATGCCGACGGTGGCCAGCAGCGCGTCGCGTCGCAGATCGATCTCACGCTGGGCGGGGCTGCCGTGCGAGGCGGCTCCGTCGAGCTCGAAGTCGACCCGTTCCCGCTCGGCGTACACGTCCAGGTAGATGGTGCGGCCGCCGTCGACCCGGACCGGATACTGCCGCTGGAAGTCGGGCATGCCGCCACCGACGAAGACGTGATCGTGGCCCCAGATCTCCAGTTGACTGCGGCAGCCGGCGGCCAGCTTCGCCAGCAGTGTCCGCAACGCGGCCCGGTCGGTGAGTCGCGGCAGTTCGTCGAGGGCTGCGCTGATCCGGCCCGCGTTCGTCCACCGGTCGTTGACCGCCCGGATCAGCGGAGCCGGTCGGTCGACGGCCGGCAGCAGCGGCCACGACTCGACCAGCGCCCGCTCCAGCCGCGTCACCGGCGCTTCGTCGCGTACCACCACCTGCGGCGGACCGACGGCGAACGCCCGCCGGTGGTGCACCGTCAGGCCGGCCCGGCTGCGCATTCCCGCACCGAACGGCACCGTCAGATGCAGTGTCTCGTCACCGGCTTGCCGGCGCAGCCCCCAAAGCTCGAGTGCCGTGGTGTGGCTGAACGCGGCCCGTCCGTCGGCGAAGGCCAGCACCGCTCGCCGCCGCAGCCGCGGTGCGAGCAACTGGATCGACGACACTCCGCCACGGTTGTCGTCGATCAACTCGGTGGTGACGTAGACGCCCGGCAGAACGCGCCGCAGTCGACCAGCGCGTACCGCGTCGTCCAGCACCCAGCGCGGCACCATCTGAAGGGCCTGGCGACGGGTCACCACACCGCCGCTGCGCCGGCACAGCTCCTCGATCACCTCGTTCATGCTCGGCCACGCTGCCGCAACCTCAGCCGCTGGACGGCCCGGGTGGGGTCACACTGTGGACGACTACTCGACTGTGGATCGGGTGGCGGATCTTTCGGCGACGCGCTACCGGACCATGATCACTTGATGCTCTGCTGGGCGCCCGTCGGCGTGTCGGCCGAATTTCCTCAACTGATCATGAGGGCAGCTACTGATCATGAGGCGGCGGGCTGCTGCTCCGGATCGGGCCGGCGGTCGTAGGCGGCCAGGGTCGCCTTGTTCGTGCTGGCATCCTGGAATACCAGCTCCCACGGGCCGGTGTTGACGTCCATCTCCTTGCCGAACCCGATCCACTTTCCGGTCAGCCGACGCCCGGTGGGCTCGGCCAGCAGTTGGATCGCGCCGTGGTAACGGGCACCCCGGTAGTAGCCCTGCGGCGCGGTCTGCTCGACCCAGGTTCCGGTGACCACGTTGCCGTCGACGGTCAGGTCCATGGTGAGCGGCGCGTCGGAGGAACCGGGCAGACTGCGCACGGTGAGCCGGTCACCGTGCTGCAGCAGCACGACGTAGTGCCGACCGGTGAACGTGGCACCACGACCCGAGCTGTGGTACTCGTACCTGGACAGCCAAACCCCGGAGTAGTTGCCGGTCGGCGCGGTCCGCGGGGCAGGGCCACCGCGCGGCACCGGAGTGGACGCCTGCCCGGTAGCCGGCACCTGAGCACCCCGCGCTTCGTCACCGCCCTCGCCGCTCCGGCCGCCGGCTCCATCCTCGCTGGCGTCGGCGCTGCGGGCATGCGGGACCGCCACGGTGAAGCCGAGCGAGCTGATCGGCAGGCCGGTGACCGACTCCAGGGCGCGCGCGTACGCCGGACGGGGCGAGGTGATCGCCCCGGCCTCCCAGCGTTGCACGAGGCGCTTGTTCGCATCGTTGGGCATTCCGGCGCGATCCCCTGCCTGCCGCAGTGCGCGGGCGAAGTCGTCCTGACTCATCAGCAGGCCCATCCGCACGGCCCGCAACGTCGCGTTCGGAGTGGTCGTCATGCCAGCGATCGTAGCTCTTGTGTCGCCGGAACGTCGCCCTGCAGGTCGCCGGAACGTCGTCATGGAAGCCGTCGCGCGGGGCGACACTTCGGCGACATCCTTGTTCCAGTGGCAGCCGGCACGACCGCCGGCGCGAGCAGGCAGGAGACATCCGATGGCAGAGGTTCAGATCCTGGTGGTCGGGCCACGGCAGCTACCCGCCAGCGGGACGGTCGAGGTGTGGGCCGACGCAGGCAGCGGCGCAACTGGACAGCGAATCAACGTACCAGTGACCGACCTGCAGACAGCCGAACTGGACAGTGGATCAGGCAGTTCGGCTGTCTACGTACTCCGCCCCCGTGGCTGATGCGACAGGGCACGGGGGGCTCGCCAGCGAGTGACCGGGTCAGCCGCGCGGCTGGAGGAGGAAGACCGGGTGGCGGTCCGCTTCGGTGCGGAACCCGGACGGACCGTCGCCGGGGGTGGCGTCGAAGGCATGCCGGACGAACGGGATGAACCCGAACGCGCGGCGGTAGCGATGCAGAACGTCCAGTTTGGTCTCGCCGTCGACCTCGACGAGGCCAACGGTGCGGAACCAGTGTCCGCGACCGAGTTCGGCGCGGCCGTTGGCGCGGATGTTGCGCACCCACTGCGTGGCGCCGAACGGTGAGACGAGCCAGTCGAGGTCGGCGTGCCGCAGCGTGACGACCGGCACGGTACGCGGCAGGCCGGTGCGCCGGCCCTGGGTACGCAGCAGGGTCAGCGGCCCCATCGGCACCCCCCAGCTGAGCAACCGGTACGGGATCCGACTGACCCGCTCCACTCCGGCGGGTAGGGCAGCGGCGTTCACGACGGGGCCACCGTGGTGGCGGCTTCCCGTTCGGCCAGGCGGCGGGCGGCCTGGCCGAGCATCCGGCCGTTGAGGCGGATGGACCGGGTCCGGGGCAGCAGCCGGGTCATGATCCGCATCGACCGACCAGGGATGTGGGTGGACCGACCGCGCAGGAATGCGGCCACGCTCTCCCGTACCGCGGTCTGGACCGGCTGGGGCCGGATCGGCATCGCCGCACGGTCGATGCCGTAGGCGTCGATGATCGGGGTGTCGACGTTACCCGGAAGCAGCACGGTGACGTCCACGCCGGCGGCGGCGAGCTCGTGGTGCAGGGCCTCGCCGAGGTTGAGCACGTAGGCCTTGGCCGCGCTCTCGTGCGCCATGTTCGGCAGCCCGTGCACCGCACCGAGTGCCGACACGAGGATGATGCCGCCCCGGCCACGGGCGACGAACCGCCGCCCGAAGGCGTGGGTCAGATCCAGGTGTGTGGTGGCGTTGACGGTGAGCCGGCGGTGCAGGTCGCCGAGGTCCTGGTCGAGCAGTGGGCCGGGGCGACCCACGCCGGCGTTGGAGACCAGCAGGCCGACGTCGAGATCCCCGGTCGCGTCGACGAGCTCGGCGGTGGATCCGGCCCGGCTGAGGTCGACGGTGACCACCCGGCAGCTGATGCCGTGGGCGCGGGTCAGCGTGGCGGCGAGGGATTCGAGCCGGTCGGTTGATCGGGCGGCCAGGACAAGGTGCAGCCCGGCGGCGGCAAGGTGCTCGGCGAAGGCCTGACCGATGCCGGACGAGGCGCCGGTGACCACCGCCCACGGACCGTAGGATCTGATTTCAACCATGGTTTAGACTGTAATCTGGATCGCGGTCCAGGACAAGCGGATAGGCTGTGCCGATGTGAAGACCCCTCCGGCCGACCTCGCGCGACGCCTGCTCGACATCAGCGAGCAGGTGCTCCACGGCGACCCCGCGCCCCGCCTGGAAGACATCGCCGGCATGGTCGGGGCGTCACGGGCCACGTTGTACTACTACTTCGCCGGCCGCGACGACCTGCTTGCGTTCCTGCTGACCGCGCACGCCCACGACGGAGCCCAGGCGGTGCAGGCCTCGATCGACCACACCGCCCCACCCGCGCAGCGGCTACGGGCGATGGTGGCGGCTCTCGCCACCTACCTGTCGCAGCACCCCGGGATCTGCGCCGGCCTGCTCAGCGCCCTCGGTTCCGCCGGCCGGATGACCGACGTGATGGCCGCCAACGACAGATGGATCGCCGGCCCGCTCCGGGAACTCCTCGCTGAAGCCGGCACCGACGGCGCAGGCAGCGCCACCGTCGCAGACACCGCCAACGCCGTGCTCGGCGCGCTGCTGCTCGCTGTGCTCGGCCGGTCCGTCGCCGGGGCCGACCCCACCGACGCCCGGTTCCGCGACCAGCTCACCGACCAGGTACTGCACGGCATCCTCACCCGTGAGCCATACGAGGCCGCCTGAGCCATGACCTTGCCGCCGGATCATGATCACTTGATGCTCTGCTGGGGGCCTGTCGGCGTGTCGGCCGAATTTTCGTCAAGTGATCATGACGCAGCGGACGGCTACTCCAGCGCGGGGGCCGTCAACGGCCGCTATGGGCAAGGGATCGTCTTCGCCGTGATATCCGAGTACACGGCGGATTTCCGGTGGACATCCCACCTGACGCACACGCTGACCTCGCCCCCATCGGAGAACCAGCCACCGCCGGACGGCACGTACTCATCCACGATCGCCTCCACCCGCCCATCGTCGTCGTCCACGTCGACCAGGTAGACCCGGCCGGCGAGCCCGAGTTCCGTCCGTTCCCGGCCCTCGATCACAGCGACGATTTGAGCTGTATGTCCCGCTGGTGGATCGTCCACACGCGACATGCTCAGCTTGCGGCTGAGCCGCTGTGCCCGTTCGGAGACCGATTGCTCCGCCGCCCGCAGCAGGGGATCCTTGCGGAGCTCCGCCACCACGACCGACAGACCCAGGAGGCACACGAGCAGCACTGCCACGAAGAACACCAGCAACAGCGAGCCAGCGGCGAAGAGAGGTGCACGGCGACCAGTCGACATGGGTCACCTCCGCCGTGCTCGCAGACGCCCAGTGTCTCAGCCACCGGCAAGTCCGGTCATACCCAAGACTGCCGGAGACGGACCAGAGACGGTGCCGTCAGCTCCGGGGTGACCAGGTGTGCGGCCAGCCGAGCAGGTCGGCGAGGTCGGCGTTGTGCGGGGCGAAGTAGCCGCCGAGCTGGGCGCGCAGCGCGTCGGTGAGCTCCCCCGGTCCCCGGTCGGTACGCCGGGTGTGCTGGGCGAACCCCGCTGGGGTGAACGGATCCAGGTCGAGGAAGCGCAGCACCCGGTCGTAGACGCCGGCCGGGTCGACGTACATGTCCTCGCTGCGCAGCACCAGCAGCCGGTCCGCCGGCAGTACGGCGTACCAGCGCCGCAGCTGCTCGGCGTAACGCCCCCGGGCCAGGTACGAGTGGTTGCGCAGCGCGGTGTGCGCGGCCGGGCTGTCCGGCCCGTCGCGCAGCGCGTCGGCCAGCCGTCGCTCCTCGGCGGCGACCGCCTCGGCGAACGGCAACGGCTCGGCACCGTACGAGCGGGTGTGCAGGTAGTGCGAGTAGGCCCGCTCGACCGGGTCGCGCAGCAGGGCGATGCAGCGGGCCTGCGGCAATCCGGCGGCGACCCGACCCGGCACGCTCGGATGGAACAGGTAGTACGGGCTGGCCTCGAAGCTGCGGACGCCGGCCGGGCGGGCCGGGAAGTGTGCCCGGTACCAGCGTTCGCCGCGCCCGTGGTGGATGCTGAAGTACTGCAGTTCCTTGCCGGTGGCCGGGCGCACCTGCGGATGCGCGGCGAGATAGTGGTGCAACGAGGTGGTGCCGCAGCGCTGCCCGCCGATGATCAGGAAGTCCGGCAGGGCGCCGAGCTGGCCGGGGACCATCGTGCGAGCCCAGGCCCGGGCACCGCGTACCGTGCGGCGCAGCCGGTCGGTGGTCCCCCGGTTGCCGGTCAACGCGTCGCCTCCTGCAGATTCCCCGCCGACTCACCGGGACGGCCCTGGCCGTCGGCACCACCGGGGTGGTCGGCCCCGCCGCGCCGGCCACCCCGGCGCAGGGTACGTAGCACCATGATGTCCTCCCGGCTCAGGCCCAGCGCCAGCACCACACCGACGTAGGTCACCACCACCACCGGCAGCCCGACCAGCAGCTGCTCCGGCCAGCCGGGCAGCAGCAGCCGGACGATCAGCCCGGCGGCCAGCGCGGCCAGCCCGGCACCGAGGCCTTTGACCATGCCCACGGTCACCGGCACCGCCCGGATCAGGGCCCGGACCTGCAGCACCCGGGCGACGTTGACCACCGCCAGGGAGATCGCCCAGGCGACCGCCGCCCCGATGATCCCGTACGCCGGGATCAGCCACAGGTTGAGCAGGATGTTCAGCAGCAGGGCGGCGATGTTGTCGTACATGTTGATCGCCACCCGGCCGGACATGTTCAGCACGGTGCCGCACGGCCCGGTGGCCGCGTTGACCAACTGCCCGACCGCAAGGATGAGGGTGACCGCCGCGCCGGCGGCGAACCCGCCGCCGAAGACCGTCAGCAGGCTCTCCGGGAAGACCAGCAGCGCCACGAACGCCGGCAGCGACAGTCGCACCACCCAGCCGGTGGCGGCACCGTAGATCCGGCGTACCTCGTCGGCCTGCCTCTGGTGGTGCAGGTACGCCAGGTACGGCCCGAACGCGGCGTTGATCGGCGCCAGCACGAAGATCGCCACGGTGACCAGTCGGGTGGCGACGTTGTAGACGCCGATCTCGTCGTTGGCGAAGAAGCCGAGCATCAGGGTGTCGACCCAGATCAGGCCGGTCGACGACAGCGACGACACCCAGCTGACCGTGGAGAAGCTGAACAGTTGCCGGGGCCGGTAGACGACCGGACCCGGCGCGACCCGGCGCATCAACCGGGCCAGCGCGCCGAGGGCCAGCAGCGCTGCCGACCAGCCGGCGACGACCAGCGCCCAGTAGCTGCCGGTGACCCCGGCCCCGAGGATCAGGGCCAGCGCGGTCAGTACGAGCCGGGTACCCGGCTCATAGATCTGCCCGATCAGGGTGAACGGCCGCTGGGTTCGCCAGCCCCGGGTGGCGGCGAGCGCCGCCTCGCAGACGGTCAGCGCCGGCAGGGTCAACGCGACCAGCCGCAGCCCGGTGACCAGGCCGGGGTCGTGCAGCGCGGCGGCCAGCGCGGGGGCGGCCAGGGCCAGCGCGATCGCGATCGCGGTCGCCGAACCGGCGGAGATGGCCAGGCCGAGCCGGATGGTGCCGCGGATCGCTGCCGGGTCGTCGTCGGCGAGGTGTACGGCGACGAACCGGGTCAGCCCGGCCCGGAACCCGGACAGCGACAGCAGGCTGAGCAGGGCCAGCACGGCGTAGCACTGGGCGTACTGGCCGACCTCGCTGATCCCCAGGAACCGGGCCAACAGCAGCATGACCAGGAAGACCGCACCCTGGTTGAGGATCGCCCCGACCAGGTTCAGACCGCCGCCGCGGGCCATGCCGCGAATGTGCTGGTCGCCGGAGTCAGGGCCCGACGGGGTGCCAACAGCGGGCGCCGACGAGGTGCCAGGGGCAGGGCCCGACGGGGGGCCGGCGGCGGGGGCCGGGGGCGGCTCGGCCGTCACGTCACCGCCCCGGGTGCGGTTCGAGCGAGCCGCCCGCACCGTAGACCCGACCGGCGGTACGGGACACCTGCCCGACCGGGGTGGCTCGGCCGACCCGGGCGGCCGGGATCTCCCGGGTCTCGTCGCCGCCGGTCGGACCGGGCCCGGGGGGCGGGGTGGGGTCGCCGCTGGGCGACGCCGGTGGTTCACCGGCCCGGTTGCGGGCGAGCATCTCCAGCATGGCGACGAGGACCACGGCGAGCAGCAGCCCGGCGCCGGCGACCGGCACCGTGGTGTTGACCAGGCTCCTGGTGCGGGACACGGCCCGGACCGCGCCGACGCTGGTCACCTCGGTCGGATCGGCGGCCTGGGCCTGCGCCCGGGCGGCCTGCAGGCCCTGCCGGGCCGAGGAGAGCGCGCTGGTCGCGGCGTCCCGCTGGGCGAGCAACGCCTCGTAGTCGGGCAGCTTCGGGCCGATGGTGTCGAGCCGGCGCTGTCCGGCCTCGATCGCCTCGGTGGCGGCGTCGACGCCCCGGCCGTTGCCGACCGCCTGCATCTGCAGTCGCTGCTGGCGCAGGCTGGCCAGCTCGTTCAGTGTCGCCTGGTAGATCTTGTCCGGCTGGGTGACCTCGTTCTCGTCCTCCCAGGCGGTGATCGCGGCGGTCGCCGCGTCGACGTCGGTGCTGGCCGCGGTGACCTGCTCGGTGGCGATCGCGACCTGGGAGGAGAAGAGGAAGGCGAGGGCCCGTTCGGCGGTGGCGGCGAGCACCGGGCTCACCATGGACCGGTCTGCCGACGCGAAGGTGATCTCCATCTGGCTGCTCGCCCCGACCTGGCTGACCACCAGCCCGGACCGCAGCCGGTTGGCGGCGACGCCGGTCTCGGCGGTCACCTCGTCCACCACCCGGGGCGAGGTTGCGGCGGCGCTGAACGCGGCGGCGAACTGGTTGGCTGCCTGGTTGCCGGTGTACTGCTGGGCGGCCGCCCCGCCGACCAGCGCCGGTGCCGCCACGTACGCGGTCGCGGTGTACTGCTGCGGGGCGATCAGCACCAGGGTCGCGGCCGCGCTGGCGGCCAGCACCGGCACACCGAGCAGCAGCCACAGCCGCCGGCGCGCGATGCGCAGGTAGTCGACGATCTCCACGCTATGGGCTCCTACTCGTACCGAAATTGTGGTGCCGGGGTGGTCACCGACCCGGTGCCGGCCCGGCCGTGGGTGATGGCGATCGCGGCTCGGCCGTGGGTGGTCGCGCTGGTCGTCCGACCGTGCGCGATGGCGCTGGCGGCGGCGGCGAACGCGACGAAGTACCACAGCGTCACCACGTTGGAGATGACGTTGGAGCCGAGGCTGACCGCGATGAACACCACCGCGCAGCCGGCGAAGCCGACCGCGACGCCGCGTTCCAGGCTGCCTGGCGGGGCGCGGCGCAACGCCGTACGGGCGGTGTGCAGCAGCAGCACCAGCATCGCCAGGTAGGCCAGCAGCCCGGCCAGACCGGTCTCCACGTACGCCCGCAGCAGGTCGTTGTGCGGCTTCTTCGCCTCTGACGTCTCGTGCTGGGTCATGTTCGGCCCGATCCCGGTGACCGGGTTGCGGTTGGCCAGGGTGACGATCTCCGCCCAGTAGTCGACCCGCCACTGCAGGGTGTTGCCGGTCGGCCCGCCGCCAGTGGGCCGGTCCTCGGCGAGCTGGGCGAACCTGTCCCCGACCGAGGGCAGCAGGCTGACCCCGGCGACCGCGACAACCAGCAGGGTGGCGAGCATCCGACCGCTGCGGTGCAGCACCGCGACGACGATCAGCCCGAGCGCCGCACCGAGGATCGCCGAACGGGTGTTGGTCAGCATCAGGAAAACCAGGGAAAGCCCGAGCAGTACGGCGAGGATCAACTGGGCGCGCCGGGCCAGGAACCGGTAGATCGCGAACCCGAAGATGATCATGAACATCAGGTACCGGCCGAAGGTGGTCGACTGGCTGAACGGGCCGCTGACCCTGATGAACTGGCCTTTGACCTCGGACGGCACCTGCCCGAAGGCGCTGACCAGCACGGTGTAGAGCAGCGCCAGGGCCAGCGAGCCGTAGCAGGCGATCAGGATCCGCCGGACCGCCGCCCGATCGGGCATCAACTGTTCGAGAACCACGAACATGACCACCACGGTCAGGATCCGCATCGCCTCGAGCAGGCTCGGCGTCGGCCGGTTCGCGCCGAGCGCGCTGACCAGCGCGGTCGCGCCGACCAGCAGCATCGCGAAGCCCAGCGGGGTGCCGCGTAACCGGCCGTTGCGGCGCAACTGGGCGGCGAGCCAGAGCCCGGCGGCGAGCAGGAAGAGCACCGCGACCATGGTCGACGGGTCGCTCAGCCGGGACGCCTGGTCGGTGTCCGCCCGGCCGGCGGTCGGTCCGCTCAGCTTGACCACGTCCAGCAGCGGACGCACGGCGAGCATCAGGATCACGTACCCGGAGAACCGGGTGATGGCCAGCACACCGACGGCGGCTCCGGCGACGAGGGCGATCGGCAGCACCACACCGCGCCGGTCACCGGCGGCGAGCGCCAGGCCGGCGGCGACGGCGACGGCCGCGGCGGCGACCGCGGCGAGCACGCTGAGCAGCCGGCCCGCTGGCCGGGGTTCCCGCTGTCGTCTGGTCACCGCACGCCGATCCGCTGTCCCGCTTCGCCAGTTGTCCCGCTTCGCCCGCTGTCGGGTCGAGCCGCGCCGCATACCCGGACCGCCGCCGACCCCGGGTCGGGGCGGACGGAGGTCGATCTGCCGTCCCGGTGGGCCGGCCCGGCCCCACCGCCGTTCGCCGGTGGGCCGGCCTAATCTAGCTGGATCCGCGACGAGGCAGTATGGGCCGACACGCCGGGGCCGGCCATCAGCCGTCCGGTTCGCTGCGGGGCCGGCGGCGGGGCCGGATCAGCTGCGGCCTACGGGCCGGCAGCAGATCCAGGTACAGCGCTTCCAGCTCGGCGGTGGCCGCGTCCCAGGTGTACTCGGCGCCGACCCTGTCACGCAAAGCTTTTGCTCCAGTGCGCTCCGCGGCCGGATCTGCGGCCACCTGGCGCAGCGCGCGGACCAGATCGTCGGCGTCACCATCACGGAAGATCCGGTGACCGGGGCCGTCGGTGGCGAGCACCTCGACGTGCGGGGTGATGTCACTGGCCACCACCGGCAGTCCGTAGGAAGCCGCTTCCAGCAGGGTCAGCGGCAGCCCTTCCAGCCGGGACGGCTGGACGAAACCGGCGGCGTGCGAGTAGAGCTCGGCCAGCAGATCGCCGTACGCGAAACCGGTGAAGACGACCCGGGGGTCGTCGACGGCCTCGGCGCGTACCCGGGCCACGAAGTCGTCGCTGAACGACGATCCGCCGACGATGGCCAACCGCAGGTCGGTGTCGACCTGGCGGAAGGCGCGGACCAGCAGATCCGCCGACTTCTCCGGCACGAGACGGCCGACCATCAGCAGGTACCGGCCGGGGGTGAGGCCGAAGCGGGGGCCGATCTGTCGGGCCGGGACCTGGCGTGGGGTGCCGACCCCGTTCGGGATGTAGCTGGCCGAACTGCCGAACCTGGTCTGGTAGTGGTCGGCCAGGCCGCGGGAGACGGCGACCCGGGCGTCGGGCACGTACCCGCTGAGCCAGTGGGCGGTGCCGAGCACCGTCTGGGCGAGCCGGCTCCACTTGGCCCGCTGCTGATCCAGGCCGTGCACGGTGAGCACCACCTTGCTGCGGGCCAGGTAGCGGGGCAGCGGCGCGACCAGGCCGGGTCCGAGACCGTGGTAATGGACGATGTCCGGCCGGTCACGCATGGCGGCCAGGGTCGAGGTGGTGGAGTGCACGATGGCGTCGAGGTGCTTGCTGGCCACGGTCCGCACCTGGCGCAGCCGTACGCCGCGGTACCGGTCCATCGGCACCGACCCGTAGCTGGGCCGGCAGTACACGGTGACGTCGTGTCCCCGCGCGGCCAGCCGGCTGGCCAGCTCCTCGACGTGGCGTTCGATCCCGCCGTACGTCGCGGGCATCCCCTTCTGGCCGATCATGGCTATCCGCAGCCGCCGGTGCTCCGTTCCCGGTTCGACACCATGCTGGTCGACCGGGTGTGAACCACCGGTCACCTGATGGGGTACGGCCACGATGCCCTCCTTGGGGTCCTGCGGGTCAGCTCTGCCGCTCGGCCACCGATTCAGCCAGGGCGGTCAATTCCGTGCGCGTCTCGGGGGTCAACGACGCATCGACGAGAATGGTCACCGCTTCCTGGGTACGAATCCGGATCATCTGCTCGATCGCCTCGAGAGCTCCCGTGTCGACGATGATGCCGCGCAGTTCGTCGGCCCCGGTCGGGTCCAGCTCCGGATTGCCGAACAGCTCTCGCAACCGGGCTGCCTGGCTGCGGTCCGCCAGGTTGCGGGCCTGCGCCATCATCACCGTCGACTTGCCCTCTCGCAGATCGTCGAGCACCGACTTGCCGGTGACCGCAGGGTCGCCGAACACCCCGAGTACGTCGTCACGGAGCTGGAACGCGTCACCCAGTGGATCACCGAAGGCAGCGTACGCGTCCAGCAGTTCGGGCCCGGCCCCGGCAAGGGCGGCGCCGATCTGCAATGGTCGGGTAACTGTGTATCTAGCGGCTTTCATCCGGATTACCGTCAACGCACTGGCCACCGAACCGTCGCCGACGCCGGACACCAGGTCCAGGTACTGCCCGGCGATCACCTCGGTCCGCATCCCGGCGAAGACCGCGTAGCCGCGCCGGATCTGCGCGGCGTCGAGCCCGCACTCGTGGAACATCTGGTCCGCCCAGGCGGCGCAGAGATCTCCACAGAGCAGCGCCGCGTTGCGCCCGTACCGGCCGGAGTCGCCCCGCCAGAACGAACGGGTGTGCAGGTCGGCGAAGATCCGGTGCACCGACGGCTCGCCCCGGCGACGGTCGCTTCCGTCCATGATGTCGTCGTGGATCAGCGCGAACGCGTGGAAGATCTCCAGCGCGGCGGCGGCCGCGACGATCTCCCGGCAGTCCGCTCCCCCGGCGCCGCGCCACCCCCAGTAGCAGAAGACCGGGCGTAGCCGCTTGCCGCCGACCAGGACGAACCGGCGCAGTGTGTCGTACACCCCGCGCGGCGCACCGTCCGGCCAGTGCGGGTCCTGCCGGTCGAGGAACGCCGTCAGCTCGGCGTCGCACCGCTCCCGCAGCGACCAGTCCACCGAACCGGCACCGGTCGGGGCGTCCAGATCCGGGGGGTCGTCGCCGGGACGGGCCGGCGCCACGGTCACCGGGACACCTCGGGCGATGGCGAGTGCGACGGTGCCGGTGCCGGCGGTGCTGCGGCGGCGTCGAGCCCGGCCAGGTCCAGCAGCAGCGACTTGACCTCGGTGGCGGCGAACCGGTCGCGGGCCGGCGCCGGATCCGAGCAGAGCAGCACCGGGCCGTCGGCCGGGTCGGCCGGCAGCCGGCCGTGCGATCCGCGGACCGCCCGCGCCCCGGCGTCCAGCCCGACCACGTTCATCGTGTACCGCAGGCCGATCTTCTTGCGGGCCAGGGCGATCGCCGCGCGCGCCTTGGCCGCGCCCGGGTTGGCCGGGTCGAACAACAGCTCCGCCGGGTCGTAGCCGGGCTTGCGGTGAATCTCCACCAACCGGGCGAAGTCCGGCGCGGCCGCGTCGTCGCGCCAGTAGTAGTAGGTGAACCAGGCCTGCGGCTGCGCCACCAGCACCAGCTCACCGGAGCGCGGATGGTCCAGGCCGGCAGCCGCCTTGCCGTCGGCGTCGAGCACTTCGGCCACCCCGGGCAGCCCGGCGCAGAGCTTCGCGACCAGCGGCACGTCGGCCGGATCCCGTACGTACACGTGGGCGACCTGGTGGTCGGCGACGGCGAACGCCCGCGACGTCCACGGATCCAGGTACTCCATGCCGGCCTGGGTGTAGACCCGCAGCAGCCCTTCGGCTCGCAGCAGCCGGTTGACGTGCACCGGCTGCGACACGTCGGTGATGCCGTACTCGGACAGCGCCACGATCGTCGCGCCGCGCGCGGCCGCCGCGTCCAGCAGCGGGGCGAGCACCGCGTCGAGTTCGGCCGCCGCCCGCTCGGCCTGCGGGCTGGCACCGCCGTACCGTTGCAGGTCGTAGTCGAGGTGCGGCAGGTACGCCAGGGTGAGATCCGGCGAGTGGTCGGTCATGATCTGCCGGGTCGCCTTGGCGATCCACGCCGACGACACCAGCCCGGCACCCGGACCCCAGTAGTTGAACAGCGGGAACGTGCCGAGCCGACTGGTCAGCTCGTCGTGCAGTTCCGGCGGGTCGGTGTAGCAGTCCGGGTCCTTGCGTCCGTCGGCGTGGTAGATCGGCCGGGGGGTGACCGTCCAGTTGACGTCCGCGCCCATCGCGTACCACCAGCAGATGTTCGCCACCGTGTAGTCGGGGCGGACCCGACGCGCGGCCTGCCACAGCTTCTCCCCGCCGACCAGGGCGTTGTGCTGGCGCCAGAGCAGCACCTCACCGAGGTCGCGGAAGTACCAGCCGTTGCCGACCACACCGTGCCCGGACGGCGGCTCACCGGTCAGGAACGTCGACTGCACCGAGCAGGTGACGGCCGGCAGGACCGTGCCGAGTTCGGCCTGGAAGCCGGTGTCGGCCACCGCGGCCAACCGGGGCATCCGGCGCAGCAACCGGGGGGTCAGGCCGACGACGTCGAGGACGAGCAGCGGGTTCATGCGGCCTCCGATCCGGCGGTGGTACGGGTGGCCGCGGTCAGTCCGAGCGCGACCAGTTCGTCGCGGGCCTGGGCGAGTTCGGCGGCGATGCCGTCGGCGAGCTGCCCGGGCCCGGTCGGGCGTTGCTCCACCGGCAGCACCCCCCACGTGTAGGTCTCCACGTCGAGGTGGTCGCAGCCCTCGCCGTCGACGACCGCGGCGAGACCGGCCCGCAGCTGCGGCATCGTCGAGGTCAACGGCGCGACCGGGGCGGCGTGCAGCGGTACGTGGTAGTGCACCCGCCACGGGCCGGGCAGCGCGGCGTCGAGTGCGGCGTCGAGGTCGTCGGTCGCCCCGGCGGTACCCGACCGGGTCTGGTGCAGGAACCGTGGTTCGACGTACCCGGCGATCGCGGACCGGTCCCGCACCGGGTCGGCGACCTCCAACGCGGCCGACACCTGGACCTTGACCACCGACAGCCCGGCGGCCCGCAGCCGGGCCAGCGCGGCGACCGGCTCCTCCCACGCGCAGGCCAGGTGGGCCAGGTCGACGCAGACGCCGAGCCGTTCGGTGTCGACGCCGGCCAACTGTTCGACGGCCTGCGTGGTGGTCTCCACCACACAGCCGGGTTCCGGCTCGAAGCCGACCCGGATGGTCCGGCCGGTGTCCCGTTCGACGTCGGCCAGGCCGGCGGCCAGCCGGTCCAGCATTCGGGCGCAGCCATCGGCCCGGTCGGCGCCCCACGGCTCACGCCAGGCCAGCGGCAGGGTGGAGATGGAGCCGCGCTCGGCGTCGTCGGGCAGCAGGTCGGCGAGAATCCGGGCCAGTGCCAGGGTGTAGTCGAGCCGGCGCGGATCGGCCCAGTCCGGGTGGTACACGGCGTGTTTGACCACCGGTGCCTGGAACGCCTGGTACGGGAATCCGTTGAGGGTGACCACTTCCAGGCCCCGGTCGGTGAGCGCGGTGCGCAGCCGACGACGGGCGGCCGGGTCGGCGGCGAGCCCGGCGGCTGCCGGCGCGGCCAGCCACAGACCCAGCCCCAGCGGGTCGGCGGCGAGCCGGTCGCGGACCGGCACCGCGTACGTGTCGAGCTGGCCGAGCACGCCGTCGAGGTCCTCGGCCGGGTGCACGTTGGTGCAGTAGCTCAGGTGGACCGTACGGTGGTGCCGGTCGGAGAGCCGCATCAGCCACCGCCGCGCATGATCGAACTGCCTTCGAAGGTCGGTGCGGGGGCGGCGACGTCGCTCAGGTCGAGCCGGCCGGACTGGCCGTAGAACTCCACCGGGTTGCGCCACAGCACCCGGTCGACGTCGTCGGCGCTGAATCCGGCGGCCAGCATCGCCTCGCCGGTGGTCCGGGTCAGCAGCGGATCGGACCGGCCCCAGTCGGCGGCCGAGTTGACCAGGATCCGCTCCGGGCCGTACTCCTTGAGGATCTCCACCATCCGCGGCGGTGACATCTTGGTCTCCGGGTAGATGGAGAAGCCCATCCAGCAGCCGGACTCCTTGACCAGCCCGACCGTCACCTCGTTGAGGTGGTCGACCACCACCCGACCGGCGTCGATGCCGGACTCGGCGACCACCGCCAGGGTCCGTTCGGTGCCCCGGGCCTTGTCCCGGTGCGGGGTGTGCACCAGGGCCGGCAGGTCGTGCTCGCGGGCCAACGCCAGTTGGGCGGCGAACGCCTCGTCCTCGGCCGGGGTCATCGAGTCGTAGCCGATCTCGCCGACCGCCACCACCCCGTCCTTGACCAGGTAGCGGGGCAGTACGTCGAGCACACCGGCGCAGCGGGGGTCGTTGGCCTCCTTCGGGTTCAGCGCGATCGTGGCGTGGTGCCGGATGCCGAACTGGCTGGCCCGGAACGGCTCCCAGCCGAGCAGCGAGTCGAAGTAGTCGACGAACGAGCCGACGTTGGTGCGCGGCTGGCCGAGCCAGAAAGCCGGTTCGACTAGGGCCCGGACCCCGGCGTCGGCCATCGCCTGGTAGTCGTCGGTGGTCCGCGAGGTCATGTGGATGTGCGGGTCGAAGATGTGCATTCACCCCTCCTGATGTGTCGTGGTGGGCCCGCCCGTGGCGGCAGCGGCATCGGCGGCGCGCAGCCGGGCGAGCAGGGCGAGCGCGTCGGCGGGCAGGGTGCGGTCGGCGGCGGTGCGCTCCTCGTCCAACCCGGCCAGCATGATCAGCAGCTCGCCGTCGGCGCGGGCGTCGAGGTCGTGCACGGCGGCCAGCGGCACGCCGGTGAAGACGCATTTGAGCACCGCCTGACGCCAGGCCGGCTGGTCGAGGTGTCGGGCGTAGCGGCCGAGCGCGGCGGCCAGCAGCCGGGTGTCGTTGGTCCGGATCGCGTCGTCGAGCAGCGGCACCGCCCGGTCGCCGACCGGCAGCAGCGGCAGCGCCTTGAGCACCGCCCGACGCTCGGCGGCGTCGCCGTGGTGGTAGCAGTCGACGACTGCGGCGGCCAGCTCCGCTCCGGTGGTGACGGTGGCCAGGTCAACGAGGAGCAGCACCCGGGCGGCTTCGTCGGCCGACCAGCCCGGTGCGTCAGCCAGGCCGGCCCGGCCGCAGCGGCGGCCCGCGCTGGCGAACAGCATCGGCAGGCTGGCCGGGTCGGTGACGATCCGGCTCCGCGCCTGCGCCAGCCAGTCCGGATCGGGTACGCCGGACAGTGCGGCGGCGAGTCGGCCGGCGACGTCGGCCGGGTCGTCGGCTGGCTGGGCGGGTCGGTTCACGGCTGGCCTCCTTCAGCGGCGGTGCTGGCCGATCCCGTGCCGGCCGATCCCGTGCCGGCCGATCCCGTGCCGGCTGGTGCCGTGCCGGGCGGTGCCGGGCGGGCCCGGAGTTCGGCGGATCGGAGGAACTCGATGGACCGGGCGGCGACCGCCGGGGCGGCGTGCGAATGCCGGGGCAGCTCGACGGCGACCAGGCCCCGGTAGCCGGCGGCGTCGAGGGCGGCCAGCACCGGCGGGAAGTCGATCTCCCCGGTGCCGAACTCGAGGTGCTCGTGCACGCCCCGGCGCATGTCGTCGATCTGGACGTTGGCCAGGTGCTCGGCCACGTCGGTGACGCACTGCGGCACCGGCTCCGGCTCCAGGCACCGGCAGTGTCCGATATCGAGGGTGATGCCGAACCGCGCCGGGCGGCCCAGCTCGTCGCGCAGCCGCCGCCAGCCGGCGATGTCGGCCACCAGCATCCCGGGCTCAGGTTCGAAGCCGAGGGTGACGTCGGCGGCGTCGGCCGCCTCGACGACCGTCGCGCAGCCGGCGACCAGCCGGTCCCAGGCGGTGGCGTCGTCGACGTCGGCCGGGCGCACCCCGGACCAGAAGGAGACCGCTTCCGCGCCCAGGTCGGCGCCGATCGCCACCGCCCGGCGCAGGAAGTCGATCCGGTGGGAGGCGGTGTCGTGCAGCAGGGTCGGGGCGTGTTTGTGCCAGGGGTCGAGCAGGTACCGCGCACCGGTCTCGACGACGACCGCAAGGTCGAGGTCCCGCAGTTGCTCGGCGACCCGGGCCACCTTGCGGGGCAGCCCGGCGGCGTACGGGTCGAGATGGTCGTGGTCGAGGGTGAGCGCGACACCCTGGTAGCCGAGGTCGGCGAGCAGCGCCAGCGCGTCGCCGAGCCGATGGTTGGCGAAGCCGTTGGTGCCGTACCCGAACCGCAGTCCGGCTACCGCGTCCGGGCCGGGCCCGCTGGTTGCCGCTTCGCGGTCGCCGGCCGGGCCGGTGCTCACGTCGGGGCCGGTGCTCACGTCGGGGCCGGTGCTCATGTCGGGGACACCTTGCGGGCCAGCCGCCGGCCGAGCGGCGCGGCGGCGGAGACGGCAAGCCCGACGGCGGTGGCCAGGCCGGTGCCGGTGGCCACGGCCCGAGCGGTGAGCGCGCCCTGCAGGGCGGGCAGACCGACGATGCCGGCGCCGACCGCCGCGCGTACCTGCTCGGGCCGGGGGTCGCGGGCCACTGCGGCCTGCGCGGCGCCGTATCGGGCGGCGTACCAGCCGGCGAGTCCGGCGGTGACCCCGGCCCGCCACCAGCGGGCGGAGGTGCCCCCGCCGGTCGTCGTCGTGGCACGCACCGGCGTGGCCCGGCCGGTCGGCGTCGCCGCGCGGACCGACCCGGCTCGGGCGGCCGCCGGCGCGACGCTGGCCAGCGCGACGGCGGCGGTCCCGGCCAGGGTGGCCGCCGGCAGCCGGGGATCGGCACCGCTGACCTCGCTGCGGGACAGCTCGGTCACGGTGTAGGTGTGCGCGGCGACGGCCAGCGCGGCAGGCAACGCGGCCCGGGTCCGGCCGGTGCCGGCCGAGCCGAGCAGGACGTCGAGCCCTCGGCAGGCGGCCATCACCGCCGGGCCGGCCGGGGTGTTCTTGGCCCACAGGTCGTACGCCCAGATGGCGGCGGTCAGCGGCACGCCGACGGCGAGCGCCCGGCGGCCGCCGGTGACGGCGGTGAGGGCCAGTCCGGCGGTGGTGAGCCCGGCGGCGACGGCGAGCGCGGCACCGGGTGTGACCCGCCCGGACGGGATGGGCCGCTGTGGCCGCTCGACCGCGTCGAGCTCCCGGTCGGCCCAGTCGTTGGCGGCCATTCCGGCCCAGTAGAGGCAGACCGACGCGCCGGCCAGCCCGGCGGTACGCGGGCCGAGCCCGCCGGCGGCGGCCGCTCCGGCCACCACGTCACCCGGTACGGACAGCGCCGCCGGGGCCCGGACCAGCTCGGCCAGGTCCGACCACCGTGGCGGCGTCATGCGGCACCGCCCGGCTCGCCGGTCTGACCGTGCAGGTACGCGGCGAACTCGACCAGGTCGCGCCACTGGTCGCCGAGGGCGTGCGGGCCCGACCCGATCGGGTCCTTGAAGAAGAAGGCCAGCTCCGGCAGGGGTCCGACGCGACCGGCGCGGGCGGCGGCGGCGGTCAGCCGGGCCAGGTCCAGCACCAACGGGGCGGCCAGTGCCGAGTCGCACCCGTGCCAGGTGAACTCCATCCGCATCCCGGTGCCGAGGAAGCCGGAGAAGGTGATCAGATCCCAGGCGGTCTTGAAGTCGCCGATGTCGTCGACGTACTCGATCCGGGTGTGTCCCTGCGGCTGGTAGCCGAGGATCTCGCCGAGCACCCGCTGTTTGCTGGCCGCCTTGGCCGCGTTGGCCGCCGGCTCGGCCAGGTTGGCCCCGTCGCCGCCACCCAGCAGGTTGCTGCCGGACCAGCTGCGGACCTGCAGGTTACGCAGCGCGAACATGGGGGCCAGCACCGCTTTCACCAGGGTCTCGCCGGTCTTGCCGTCGTGCCCGGCGTACGGTGCCCCCCGCTGTCGGGCGAGCTCGTCGAGGGCCGGCAACCGGGCCCCCACCGACGGGGTGAAGTCGACGTAGCCGCAGCCGGCACCGAGCGCGGCGTACGCTGCCAAAGCGCTCGGCGGCAGCACCGGCGCGCCGCTGGGCGCCTCGGTGAGCGCGGTGGCGAGGGCGGCCAGGTCGTGGTGCGCCGGGTGCGGCGGCGGCGCCGGTTCGGTGGTCGAGACGTTGACCACCACCACCTGGTCGAGGTCGTGCCGGCGGCGGAAGGCGACCAGGTCCGCGGCGATCGCCGCCGCCGTCTCGGCCTGGGTGGCCCCGGCCGGCAGCGGACGCAGCTGCGGTTCCAGGCCGGTCAGCTCGGTGTGCAGGGCGGCGACCAGCCGCCCGGGGACCACGCCGGCGCTGGCCAACGCGTCGGCCTTCTTCACCAGCGGCGTGGCGGCGATGTCGTGTCCGCCGAAGACGAGATCGGCGAAGCCGGGCAGGGCCGGGCCGCGCAGTGCCGGCAGTTCGGTGACGCAGCCGGTGGTGTCGGCCAGGCCGGCGCGCATGGCCAGCGCGCCGACGATGCTGGTGACCGCGACCGAGCCGCGGGCTCCGATCAGCCAGACTCCGGTACGCATTCCTGCCTCCAAACGCCCGCCGCTGGCGGTGCTCATACTGCTGCCGGTTGTCTGCCTTGCCGGTCTGGCAAGGCCCCGTCCGTCCGGGCGCGCCAGGGTGGCACCACCGTCGACGGCGCCGAGGTCGGCGTCAACGACGCCATCGCCGGGCCCGGTCGACCGGACGGACGGGGCTGTGGCAGGCAGGGACGTTCGGCGTTCGGCCCTGCCTCCCCCGCTTCGGTTGTCCCCGGCCGGGTTGCCCCGGCCGCGGTCCTGCTGGTCGGTTCCCGCCGGGACGAGCGGTACGCCCGCCCCGGCGGTCGCCGGTTGTCGTCCGTGGGTCGGTGGCCGGCCGGCCACCGACCCACGGACCGGGTCAGCTCGCCGGAACGAACTGCACCCAGTTGAGGTTGAACAGGTTGAACGTTGCTCCACCTTCGACGGTCCGGAAGACCAGGTACAGCTGGTGGGTGCCGGCCGGGTGGTCGACCGCCACGTCAGTGCTGGCCCAGTCGTTGGAGCCGGTGGTGGCGGTCAGCGTGGTGCTGGCCACCAGCGGTCCGTCCGGCGCGTCGACCCGCAGCTCGACGGCGGCCCGCGGGGTGCCCGCGGTCGACGAGGAGCCACCGGCGTGGCGCAGTGTCACCGTGTCGATCCCGCCCAGGTTGATCGGGTCGAACGCGATGTAGTCACCCTCGTTGATACCGGAGACGTGCTGGCCGCCGCCGGTGTCCGAGGTGTTGGAGACCGACACGCCCTGCTGGATCGGGGCGAACTCGGCCTGCTGCTGGTAGAGCTGGATGGTGGCCTGGCCGATCGTGGTCAGCGCCGGCTGACCGCCGCCGCCCAGGTCGGTGTAGCTGGCGCTGATCCCGCCGAACAGGTAGCTGCCGGCGTGGTCGGCCCCGTCGGCCGGGGTCGGCAGGTTACCGGTGCACCCGGTGGTGGTGGTCTGCGGGTGGCCGTGCTCGTCGTGGCCGAGCACGAAGCTGACCTCCACCCGGTCGCAGTCGATGGTGCCGTCCTCGGGGTCGGTGACGGTGACGGTGTACGGCACCGTGTCGCCCCAGTTGAAGAAGGAACCGGACAGCGGGGCGGTGACCTCCACCGTCGGTGCGGTGTTGCCGACCGTGATGGTCCGGCTCAACGTCGCCTGTTTGCCGTTGGAGTCGGTCACCGTCAGCTGGGCGTAGTAGACGCCGTTGCTGGTGTAGGTATACGACGGGTTGGCTTCGGTGGAGTCGGTTGTGCCGTCCCCGTCGAAGTCCCAGGCGATGTCGATGCTGGCGCCCGGCTCCGGGGTGTTGGTGCCTTCGCTGGAGAACTGCACGGTCAGCGGGGCCTGGCCGGAGGTGGGCGACGCGTCGAGTTCGGCGACCGGTCCACGGGTACCCTTGACGTACCGGATCTGGTAGAGCGACGCGTCCGGGTTGGGCCGGAAGAAGCCGTCACCGTAGTCCAGCACGTAGAGGGTGCCGTCCGGGCCGATCTCCATGTCCATCGGGTTGTCGAAGGTGAAGGTGGACAGGAACCGCTCGACGCCGAACAGCTTGCCGCTGCCGTTGGTCCGCATGGTGAACATCCGGTCCCGGCTGAACTCGCCGAAGAAGACGGCGTCGTGGAAGTACTGCGGCAGCTTGTAGTCCGACTCCAGCGACTCGTCGAACTTGTAGATCGGCCCGCCCATCGGGCCGACGCCGCCGGTGCCGACGACCGGCCACTGGAAGTCGCAGGAGCCGGCCGGGTCGACCAGGTAGCTGTCCCGGCAGGTGGTGGTGGCGTTGAACGTGTACCAGAACTGCGGCTGCTCGACCGGCGGCAACAGGCTGCGACCGGTGTTGCGGGGCGAGTCGTTGATCGGCGCCGCGCAGTTGAACGGCTCACCCGAGGTCTGCGTCTCGAAGTCGTAGTCGATGTACGGCAGGGTCGGCGAGTAGCAGTACGGCCAGCCGTAGTTGCCGGCCCGCTTGGCGGCGAACCACCGTCCGGTGCCCTCCGGCCCCCGGGTCGCGCTCGGGTTGCGCGAGTCCGGCGAGTAGTCGCCGATGTAGACCCAGCCACGCTCGTCCACGTCGAACCGGAACGGGTTACGCAGACCCATCAGGAAGATCTCCGGGCGGGTCTGGTCCTCGAAGTCCTGCGACTCGGGGAACAGGTTGCCGGCCGGGATGGCGTAGCTGCCGTCGTCCTTGACCCGGATCCGCAGCACCTTGCCGCGCAGGTCGTTGGTGTTGGCCGCGGACCGGGCGGCGTCGTACGCCGGGCCGCGGGTCAGCGACCGGTTGATCGGGGTGTAGCCGTCCGAGCCGCTGGCGTTGGTGTCGTCGCCGGTGACCAGGTAGAGCAGGCCCTTGCCGTCGAACTTGACCTCACCGGCGACGTGGCAGCAGGCACCCCGGTCGGTGTCGACCTTGAGGATCTCCTGTTCGGTCGACAGGTCCAGGTGCGGGGTCGGCTCCTCGACGAACTTGATCCGAGAAAGCAGGTTGTAGCCCTTGAACGCCGCCCAGACGCTGGGGTCCTCGCTGTTGGCCGGCGCGTCGCCCTCGTTGACGCCCGGGGTGGCCGGGTCGTCGACCGGGGTGTCCAGCGGTGGCGCGTAGTAGAGGTAGACCCACTTGTTCTCGGCGAAGTTCGGGTCGAGGGTGACCGACTGCAGGCCGTCCTCATCGTGCTGGTAGACGTCGATGTCGCTGATCACCGGGCTGGCGCCGCTGGCCGGGTCGTAGAGCCGGACCTCTCCGCTGCGGGTGTTGTGCAGCACTCGGCCGTCGGGCAGCACGGCGAGGCTCATCGGCTCACCGGGCTGGTCGTTGAGGACCACCCGCTCGTAGTTGGACTCGACGGTCGCGCCGCAGTCGCCCTCGGCTACGCCGGCGGCCCACTGGATGCCGCCGAGCAGGTGCTTGCGGAACGCGCCGATGGTGAACGTCTCCGGGGCGGAGCCGAGACCGGTGTACCAGGAGCGGCCGCCCTGGTAGTCCTGGCACCAGGAGACCGGGTGGTCATAGCCCATGCTGCTGTCGCTGACCGTGTCGGTGTCGACGGTGGCCAGTACGTGCTGGATGCCACGGACGTTCTCCGCGAAGTTGAGGTAGTTCTCGTCGATGGTCAACTGGCGGGGGACGGTGCTGGTCGACGGGTGGTAGCGGTCCGCGACATCGATCACGCCGGCGCCGCTGGCGGTGGTGCCGGTCGAGGTGGTGCCGACCAGGTCGCGGTAGAACGCCCAGTCCGGTTCGGCGTCGACGGCGGCGTGCACGCCGATGTACCCGTTGCCGGCCTTGACGTAGTTCTCGAACGCCTCCTGCTGCGCGTCGTCGAGCACGTCGCCGTTGTTGTTCAGGAAGACCACGGCGGCGTAGTTCGCCAGGTTCTCCTCGGTGAACACGGTTCCGTTGCGGGACACGTCGACGGTGAACCCGTTGTTCTTGCCGAGGGTGCGGACCGCGTTGACGCCCTTGGCGGTCGAGGGGTGCGCCACCCCTTCGGTGCTGGTGAAGACCAGCACCTGGTAGTTCTCGTCGTGGTCGTGGCCATCGTGGGCGACCGCTGGCGCGGTGGTGATCATGGGTGCGGCGAGTGCCGCGCCCGCGGCGACGGCAAGCCATCGCCGGGCGGATCTGCTCATCAGTCGTTCCTCCGGGGGTTCGGGAGGCTAGCGCCTCACCGTGGGCACTGATTCCGTTGTAGACGGACAGTTACGGTTGGTGCCTCACCCCTGGCGCGGTGCCACGTCCGCCAGAGTCTCTTCTGGTACGCCCTGCTGGCCGTCCGGCGTGACCGGGGAATCCCGATCCGGTCACGCCGGACGAGCCGTCCTCGTACCCGCGGATCACCCGGCGCGGGGCGCAACCGCGCCGGGCGACCCTCGCCCACGGGACGAGGAGTCTCGGTTCCAGGCGTCTCGACGAAGGTCGAGCCGCTCAGGCCGGTGCCGTGGTCTTCGCCTAGTCCACGGTGACCCATTCGCCGAGCCCCGCCGACTGCTCCACCGCGGCCAGCGCCTGCTGGACCTGGAGGGCGTCGTCGAAGGACGGTGTCGGGTCGTCTCCGGCCGCCAGCGCCGCGACGAAGTCACGGGCCTGGTGGGTGAAGGAGTGCTCGTACCCGATGCCGTGGCCGGGCGGCCACCAGGCGGACAGGTACGGGTGCTCCGGTTCGGTCACGATGATGCGGGTGAAGCCCTGCTCGGCCGCGGGCCGGGTGGCGTCGAAGAACTCCAGCTCGTTCATCCGCTCGAAGTCGAACGCGACCGACCCGAGCGAGCCGTTGATCTCGATCCGCAACCCGTTCTTGCGTCCGGTGGCGAAGCGGGTCGCCTCGTAGCTGGCCACCGCCCCGCCGTCGAGCCGGGCCATGAACAGCGCGGCGTCGTCGACGGTCACCTCGCCGGTGGCCGGTTCGGCCCCGTCGGCGGACCCGCCACCGGCCGCAGCGGTCAGCCCGCTGGAACCGGCCGGCAGCGGCCGCCGCTTGACGAACGTCTCGGTCAGCCCGCTCACCCGGGCGATCCGTTGGCCGGTGACGAACTGGGTGGCGTCGATGATGTGCGCACCGATGTCGCCGAGCGCCCCGGAACCCGCCTTGTCCTTGCGCAACCGCCAGACCAGCGGAAAGTCCGGATCGAGGATCCAGTCCTGCAGGTACACCGCCCGCACGTGCCGGATCGTTCCGATCCGGCCGTCGGCGACGAGTTGACGCATCAACGTCACCGCCGGCACCCGCCGGTAGTTGAACCCGCACATCGACCGGACGCCGCCGGCCCGGGCGGCCCGGGCCGCGTCGGCCATCTGCTGCGCCTCCGCCACGGTGTTGGCCAACGGCTTTTCGCACAGCACGTGCTTGCCGGCGGCGAGTGCCGCGATGGCGATCTCGGCGTGGCTGTCACCCGGCGTACAGATGTCGACCACGTCGATGTCGTCCCGGGCGATCAGCGCCCGCCAGTCGGTGGTGTGCGACTCCCAGCCGAGTCGGTCGGCGGCCTCGGCCACCTTGGACTCGTCCCGGCCGCACACCGCGGTCATCCGGACCCGCGCCGGCAGGTCGTAGACCCGGTTCACGGTTCGCCAGGCCTGCGAGTGCGCGGCGCCCATGAACGCGTAGCCGACCATGCCGACCCGCAGCTCGTTGTGTTCAGCGGACAAGGTAAGCCTCCCCGAAAAGGTCAGAACCCGAGCGGCAGGTACTCGCTCGCGTTCTCCTTGGTGATGGTCTCCGAGGCCAGGATGATCTCCTTGGGCACCTGCAGCTCGACCAGGTCGGACATGCCCTTGCCCTGGGCGATCAGGCGGGCCAGCGAGATCGCCGAGGAGGCCATCGACGGGCTGTAGGTGACGGTCGCCTTCAGTACGCTGTCGTCGGCCTGGATCGCCTCCATCGCCGCCCGCGAACCGGCGCCGCCGACCATGATGAACTCCGAACGGTTGGCCTGGCTGATCGCGGCCAGCACCCCGATGCCCTGGTCGTCGTCGTGGTTCCAGATGGCGTCGATCTCCGGCAGGGCCTGCAGCAGGTTGGCCGCCTCGCGCTGGCCGGAGTCGGCGGTGAACTCGGCCGCCCGCCGGTTGGCGATGGTGAAGCCGTGCACCTCGAGGGCGTCCTTGAAGCCGGCGGACCGTTCCTGGGTCAGCTCCAGCGCGTCGATTCCGGCGATCTCGGCGATCACCGGGTTGGCGATGCCCTTCTCCTGCATCTGGGCGGCGATGTAGTTGCCCGCCGACACACCCATGCCGTAGTTGTCGCCCTTGATCTGGGTGCGGTAGGCCAACGCCTGGGTGAACGCCCGGTCCAGGTTGACCACCGGGATGCCGGCCTCCATGGCCTGCAGGCCGCTGGCGGTGAGCTCGGCCCCGTCGTGCGGCAGCATGACGATGACGTCCGGGCTCTGCGAGATCAGCGTGTCCAGGGCGGCCCGCTGAGCGGCGGCGTCGGCACCGGCCTCGACCGTGAGGAACTCCACGTCCGAGTACGCCTCGGCCTGGGCCCGGGCGTTGTTGGTGATCGCCGCGAGCCAGCCGTGGTCGGCCGCCGGGGCGGAGAAGCCGATGGTGACGGTCTCACCGGGCTCGGAGTTGGGGTTGCCCTGGTTGGCGGCCTGAGTCTGGGTGTTGGTCGGGGCGGCTTCGTTGCTGGTGCATGCGCTCAGCAGTACACCGGCACCGACTGCGGCACCACCGGCGAGCAGCCGGCGGCGGGACATGTCACCTGCGGCGGCGCCGCGCGCGCCGAACAGTGTCCGACGGGAGAAAGCGGTCATGACGACCTCCTGGATCGCAATGGCGGGGGGTTATCGGGGTGTGCGGGGCCTGGCGACCGTCGGAGTCGACGGCCACCGGGCGGTGGATGGGTGGGTCAGGTGGAGCCTCAGGCGGTTCTTCGGTTGAAGAGCTGGCTGAGGGAGTTGAACCGGAACTGCTGGATGAGAACGGCCACCACGATGATCCCGCCCTTGATCATGTTCTGGGATTCGGTGGAGAGCCCGTTGATGGCGAACAGGTTGGTGATGGTGGAGAAGACCAGCACCCCGAACAGGGCGCCGATGATGGTGCCGCGACCACCGGTGAGCAGCGTGCCGCCGATGATCGCCGCGGCGATCGCGTCGAGCTCGTACAGGTTGGCCATGGCCGCCTGGGCCGAGTTGGCCTGCGCGGTCAGCATGATCGCGCCGATGCCGCAGCACAGCCCGGACAGGCCGTAGATGAGCAGGGTGTGCCACCGGACGTTGATCCCGGCGAGCCGGGCCGCTTCGGCGTTGCCGCCGATCGCGACGGTGCGTCGGCCGAAGGTGGTGCGGTTGAGCAGCACCCAGCCGGCGGCGACCACCGCGGCGAGGATGATCACCAGCAGCGGGATTCCGAGGATCCGCTGAGTGGCCATCCCGTTGATCACCGACGAGGTGGAGACCTGGGTCTGCTTGCCGGAGATGAGCGCGGCCAGCCCTCGCGCGGCCACCATCATCGCCAGGGTGGCGATGAACGGCACCAGCCGGCCGTACGAGATCAGCACTCCGTTGACCAGTCCGACGCACATCCCGACCACGACGGCGGTGAAGATCATGCCGCCGGGTCCGAAACTCTGGGTCGCCACCGTGGTGGCCCACACCCCGGCCAGCGCCATGATCGCGCCGACCGACAGGTCGATGCCGCCAGCGATGATCACGAATGTCATGCCGACGGTGACCACGCCGATCGCGGAGGCCTGCTGCAGGATGGTGAAGATGTTGTTGCGGACCCAGGTCGGGTCGCTGTACAGGTCGGGCCGGGTGGCGGCGCCGATGATGACCAGAATCACGAGGACGCCGACCAGCCACAGGTTGCGTCGGGCGTACTCGCTGGCGTCGGAACGCCACCAGCTCTGCCGGGGTGGTTCGTCCGCGCCGTGCGCCGGCGGCGCTGCCGGCTTCTCCTTACCGGGTACGGTCGCCGTGGCCTCTTCCGCGGTCACAGTCCTACTCCTTCGCTCACCGGCTGGCCGCTGGCCAACCGGTCGGGTCGCCCGGTCACGCCGCGGCACTTTCCAACGCCGACCCCGACATGACGAGGTCGAGCACGGTCTCCTCATCGATCTCACCGGCCGGGGCCTGGTGGACGACGCGTCCTTCCCGCATCACCAGCACCCGGTCGGCCAGCCCCAGCACCTCGGGCACCTCGCTGGAGACCAGCAGGACGCCCACGCCCTGCGCGGCGAGGTCGTGAATCACCTGGTACAGCTCGGCCCGGGCACCGACGTCGACGCCCCGGGTCGGCTCGTCGAGCAGCAGCAGCCGGGTGTCACCGAGCAGCCACCGGCCGACCACCACCTTCTGCTGGTTGCCGCCGGAGAGCTGACGCACCGGACGGTGCACGCCCCGGGGACGCAGCTCCAGCGAGCCGGCGACCCGTTCGGCGGCGCTGACCTCCCGGCCGGCGTCGGTGAACCCGGCCCGGGCGAGGCGCCCGAAGGTGGCCAACGTGATGTTCCGGAAGATCGGTTCGCCCAGCAGCAGTGCCTGGCTCTTGCGTTCCTCCGGTGCCATGCCCATGCCGGCCCGCACCGCGGCGCCGACGCTGCCGGGCCGTACCGGCTTGCCGGCCATCGTGACCCGGCCGGTGTCGGCGGTCCGGGCCCCGAAGATCGTCTCCAGCAGTTCCGAACGACCGGCACCGACCAGGCCGGCGATGCCGACGATCTCCCCCCGCGCGACAGTCAGCGAGACGTCGCTGAACTCCCTCGCGCGGCTGAGCCGGGACACCTCCAGCAAGGGCTCCCCGTGCGAGTTGGGCTCCCGCTGCGGGAACACGTACTCGATCGACCGGCCGGTCATCCGGCTGACCAGCTCCTTGGTCGGAGTGGTCTGCGCCGACAGGTTCTGCGCGGTGGTCCGGCCGTCCTTGAGTACGGTGACCCGGTCACCGATCTCGCGGATCTCCTCCAACCGGTGCGAGATGTAGATGACCGCGATGCCCTGAGCGGTGAGTTCACGGATGATCCGGAACAGGTTCTCGACCTCGTCGTGCGCGAGCACCGCGCTCGGCTCGTCCATGATGATCAGCTTGGCCTGGTGGGACAGTGCCCGAGCCATGCTGACCACCTGCTTGCCGGCCGCCGGAAGCGACCGGACCAGCCCGCGGGGTCGGATCTCGGCGTGGCCGAGTCGGCCCAGGATGTCCCGGGTGCGCCGGGCCATCGCCGCCCGACGGACGAAGCCCGCGGTCCGCGGCTCGTGGCCGAGGAAGGCGTTCTCCGCCACGGACAGGTCGTCGACCAGGTCGAGTTCCTGGTAGATGGTGGCGATGCCGGCCCGCATCGCGGCCTGCGGATTGGCGAACCGGACCGGTCGGCCCTGCCATTCGACCCGCCCCGAGTCGGGGCGGTGCACGCCGGCCAGCACCTTGATCAGGGTCGACTTGCCGGCCCCGTTCTGGCCGAGCAGGCAGTGCACCTCCCCGGCACGCACCTCGAGCTGCACCCCGTCCAGCGCGCGTACCCCGGGAAAGGTCTTCACGACGTCGGTCAGCCGCAGCACCACGTCGCCGCCGGCCGCCACGGCCGGGGTGGCGCCGGGCTCGTCGGCCGGCGCGGCGCCGGTGGCCTCGGGGGCGCTCACGACGCCTGCTCGAAGGCGACGTCGCTGGCCAGCACGGAGGCGCCGGTCACGCCGGCCCGCGAACCCAGCTCGGACAGCACGACCGGCAGGTTGCCGGTGGCCAGCGGCAGCGACCGCCGGTAGACCACGCTGCGGATCTCGGCGAGCAGGATGTGTCCGAGGTGGGCCAGACCCCCGCCGATCACGATCATCGACGGGTTGGCGAAGCTGACCAGACCGGCGAGGACGCCGCCGAGCCGCCGGCCGCCGTCGCGGATCAGCCGGATGCAGGTGACGTCGCCTTCCATGGCGCACTCAGCGACGTCGCGCGCGGTGAGCTCGGCCCGCTGGGTGAGCCGCTCGGCCAGCGCCGGGGAAGTGCCGGCCCGGGCGGCGGCGGCCGCCTCCTTGGCCAGCGCTGCACCGCTGAACAGCGCCTCCAGACATCCGGCGTTACCGCAGGAGCACATCGGACCGTGCGAGTCGACCTGGATGTGGCCGATGTCGCCAGCGCAGCCGTCGATCCCCCGGTAGACCTGGCCCGCGAGGTAGATGCCGCAGCCGACGCCGGTGCCGAGCTTGACGAACAGGAAGTCGTCGACCGAGTGGGCCACGCCGCCGTGCCGTTCCCCGATGGCCATGATGTTCACGTCGTTGTCCACCACCGCCGGGCAGCCGTGCTCCCGGGCGAGCAGCTCACGGACCGGGAAGCGGTCCCAGCCCGGCATGATCGGCGGGGAGACCGGCACTCCGTCGCGGTAGCTGACCGGCCCGGGCACCCCGATGCCGATGCCGTCGAGGCGCTCGTGCACCCCTTCGACCCGGGCCTTGGCGAGCAGCTCGTTGATGCGGTGCAGGATGACCTTCGGCCCCTGCCGGATGTCGGCCGGCTCGGTGTACGCGGCCACCGGCTCCAGCCGGCCGTTGGTGATCTCCACGTCGACCGAGCTCGCACCCAGGTCGATCGCGGCGAACCGCAGATCCGGGTTGAGCTCCACCAGGGTCGAGCGGCGGCCGCCCCGTGAGGCGGCCATCCCTGCTTCGGTCACGAAGCCGGAGGCGACCAGCCGCTCCAACTCGGACAGCAGGCGAGGGCGGGGAATCTCCAGCTGGTCGGCGAGCTCGGCCCGGGAGACCGGTCCGTTGTCCCGCAGCAGTCGTAGCAGCTGGAGGTGCAGAGGATCCGCCGTACGCATGGGGTCCACCTCCGACAGTGAGTTAACACCGAGGCGACCTCGGCGTGTCGTGACCGAAACACTAAGAGTCTTCTCAGTCTCGTGTCCAGAGTTTCGGTCTGCTGAAGCAAAACTTTTTCTGATCGTGACAGAAGTTGGTAAAGCGTGCTCGAACAGGGGTTGACCTGGCCCGATGAATCTGATTCAGAGCACGAGGCATCGATGGACCGACCCTCCACGACGAGGGCGGAACGGGCACGCGGAACCGGGGTGCCGGCCGCCGCCGTGGCGGCGGTCGGCACCCCGGACGGGCTCGCGCGGTTGGATCAGTGGCCGCCGCGCCGGGTGGCCGGCGACCGGTGGATCACTCGCTCTGGCTGTAGACGGTCAGCTCCGACATGTGCTGGTAGCTGCGCTCAGCGAACTCCAGCGACTGGCCCGGGTTCGCCGAGCCACCGGGAGCGGTGTCCTGCTCCCAGTTGGCGTGGTGGAAGTCGTAGTGCCCGATGGTCTGGAAGAACTGCTGGAAGTTGATGTCGCCGTCGCCCATCGGCGTCATCTCATAGCCGTTGGACAGGTCGGGGTTCTTGTTGCCGTCCTTGGCGTGGAACAGCGGGAACCGCCGGGGCCGACGGGCCACGGTCAGCAGCGGGTCGAACACCCGGGTCCGCTCCCGGCCGGCCGAGTTGACGAAGGTGTGGTGCTTGTGCCGGGCGACGTAGCCCCAGTAGATGTCCATCTCGAAGTAGACGTACTTCGCGTCGGTCTTGGCCATGAAGTACTCGAGCTTGCGGACACCGGACGACCGGGTCGGCCGTCCCTGCTCGTCCAACGGACCGGCGTCGAGCAGGAAGTTGTACGCCGCGTCGTGGTTGTGGGTGTAGAGCCGCATCTTGCGCTCCTTGGCCTGCCGGCCGAGCTCGTTCCACAGGTCCGCGGCCGCGTCCCAGTCCGACTGGTAGTCGCTACGGGTCGGGTCGCTGCCGGTGCCGATGTTCTTCATGCCGAGCTCTTCGGCGATGTCCAGCTGCTCCTGGAAGGTGTCCGCCCGGATCTGAGTGTGGGCTCCGTTGGCGACCAGCCCGTTGTCGTCCAGGATCTTGCGGATCTCGGTCGGCGTGATCTGCCGGCCGAGGATGTCGGGGTGCTGGTTGTAGCCGGCGAACTCGATCTCCTTGTAACCCAGCTCGGCGAGGCGGGCCAGGACCCGCTCGAAGCCGTACGGCACGCCGCTGTCGTCCGGGGCCGCACCGATCCGGTCGCGGACCGAGTAGAGGATGATGCCCCGGTTCTGCTCGGGGATCAGCGGGTCCACCGACCAGCCGCCGCCGGCTCGGGCCGGACGGCTGGTCTGCAGCACCGGCAGCCCGGCCGCGCCGAGTACGGCGGCGGCGCCGGCCGACGCGGCGAGGATGTTGCGGCGGGTGAGCGCGGGGTTGGGCGGAGTGAGCTGACCGTTGCGGCGTAGCACCTCGTCCATTCTTGTCCACCTTTCTGCAGCGGCTCCGCAGAGCCGCCGATGACGAGTGAGGAGGGTCGGGGTGTACGGAGTCGCACGCCGCCGAAACGCACGACCCCGGGGCGGGGGGTTCGGATGGGTGGGGTTCGGGTCGGTGCCGCGGTGGCGGCACCGACCCGAACCGCGGCTGCCTCCGCCACGCCCCTGGCGGGAGACAGCTCGGGCCCTGGTGGCCCTGGTCGCGACCGGCGTTTACGGCGCTGTGTCGCTGGTGTTACGTCTGGGGCAGACATTAACCCCAGAGACCAGGGGAAAGAAAGACCCCGACGAACCAAACTTTCAGGTGAACTACCGATGGCTTTGTCTTCTACCAGCAATAAGTCTCCGCCACCTGACACCGATAGATCGATGACTGTCGCAGAAGGGTGCTCGTACGACGTCAGTTGCAGAGCAGCCGGCCGACTCGACGCCCGGCGACGGTCAGCCCGAGCGCCGTCACCCCGACCAGATAGCCGACGTCGACCAGCTGCATCCACCCGACGGTGTCCACGGCGATCGTCCGGATCAGATGGACCGACCGGTACAGCGGGGTCAGCTCGACCAGCCAGCGCAGCACCGACGGGTACGCCTGCGCCGGCACGAACGTCCCGGAGAACAGGAAGACCGCGAACTGGGCCGAGCCCATCAGGTCGAAGTCCTGCCAGCTACGCATGTAGGTGGACAGCGCCATACCGAGCCCACCGAAGGCGAACCCGACCAGGACCGCCGCCGGGAACGCCAGCAGCGCCCGGGGGACCGTCGTCAGCCCCATCACGACCATCACCAGCAGGAAGGTCGCCGAGTAGATGCTGCCCCGCGCCATCGCCCAGCCAAGCTCGCCGAAGGCCAGCTCGGTCGGGCGGACCGGGGTGGCCAGGATCCCGTCGTAGAGCTTGACGAACTTCATCTTGGCGAAGAAGTTGAACGTCGTCTCCGACAACGCGCCGGTCATCGCCGAGGCGGCGAGCATCGCCGGCGCGACGAACGCGGCGTACCCGATGACGACCCCGCTGCCCGGTAGGGTGATGTCCCCGATCAGCCGACCCACGCCGACACCGATCGAGAACAGGTAGAGCAACGGCTCGACCACCCCGGAGATCATCACCACCCAGTACGCGGACTTCAGTGCGGCCGCGTTGCGCTCCATCACCGACCCGGCCCGCCGCACGGCCGCGCCGACCCCGAGCACCTGCGGCAGGACGAGGGTCACCACCGTTGCCTCCTGTAGTGGATCAGACGCTCTCTAGTGGATCAGACGCCTACGGAACCGGGTGACGGCCAGCCACCACCCGGCCGCCACCCAGAGGCCCAGGTAGCCGAGATGCCCGGGGACGGACCAGGCCGGGGTGCCCAGCGAGGCCGCCCGGCACAGGTCGACCCCGTGCCAGAGCGGCGACAGGTACGCCAGCCAGCGCACTGTCACCGGCAGCGACTCCACCGGAAAGAACACTCCGGCGAACAGGGTCATCGGGATGACCGCGAACCGGAACACGATGACCATGTAGCTGTCGCTGCGGATGGTGGCCGCGAAGGCGGCCACCGGCAGGGCGACTGCCGCGGCCAGCAGCATGGCCACCGGCAGGGCCAGCACCGCCCGACCCGAATGCAGCGCACCGAACGCGGCGGCCACCGCGAGAAAGGCGGCGGCGCTGGCCAGCACCCGCAACAGGACGAAGGCAAGCAGCCCACCGACGATGTCGGCGATCCGCAACGGAGCGGCTATCTGTGAGTAGTAGGTCCGTTGCCAGGTGAACCCGCCCAGCACCGGCCAGGAGGACTCCCCGATGGCCACCTGCAATGCGGTGGAGGCGATCAGACCGGGGACGATCCAGTCGAGATAGCTGAACCCGCCGATCCCCTGGTCGACGTATGCTCCCACCCCCACACCGAAGCTGAGCACCGTCAACAGCGGCAGCAGGAACGACGAGAAGACCGACGACCGCCAGGTCCGCCGGTAGCCGGTCAGGTTGGCTTCGAGGACGCTCAACGCCGGCCGGAGGCCGCGCGGCCCGGTCAGTCGCGCGGTTGTCGTGGCCGTCGGCGTCGCGCCAGTGTCTGTCCCGGACATCCGTCGTCGCCTCCCCGTACCCGGTCCCCGGCCGATGTTGTACCGCCCGCGTACGACATCGTGGAAACGACGCCCGGGACGACCGCCCGGGATCCGCCGGCCCGAGGAACTCTACGACGACGGCGGGACATCCTCACCGGGATTTCCGTCTCCCGGGTCCGCCGCCCGGGCTACGGTGCAGAGCACCTCGGCCAGCGGACGTCGCGGCGTGGCCTGGGCGGGCTGGCCGTAGCCGACCCGGACGACCATCTGGGCCACGGTCCCCCGCCGCTGGTTGGCCAGCAGTTGCCGGATCCCGGGTATCTCCAGCGGCTGACTGATCGGGGTGGTCGCCAGGTTCTCGACGGTGGCCAGCAACAGCACCCGTTGCAGCGCCTGCCCGGCGGCCAGCCACTGCCGCTCGGTGTCCCCCGTGGTGGACAGCACGAGAATGGTGGGGTACGGCTCGAAGCGTTCGGTCGACCGGGTCAGCCGCGGCGCCACCAGGCCGAAGTCACGGATCGGCAGGGTTTCCAGGGCGTCCCACGGGCCGATCGCCGAGCGGGGAATCCCCTCCCGCCGCCCGTGCCTGGGCATTGTCCATCGGGCCAGTTCCGCGCGGTAGGCGCCGTCGGCCCGCTGCCGCTGTTCGGCGCTGCGGGCCAGGGTGAGAATCGCCCCTCGGGCGACGGCACCGGCGACGGCGAGTTCTGCCCCCTCTCGACGTGCGGCGACGACCAGACCCTCGATCACGTCGGCCGGGACGACCGCCGGAGCGAACGGCCAGCGGTTGGTGTGTCGCCGGGCAATGGCGTCGGCCAGCGCCGTGAGCTGTGGGTACGGCGCGGCGGCGCGACCGGGGACGACCCGGGCCACCAGGTCCGGTTCGGCCGGGTCGGGAAACGGATGGACCTCGGGCAGCCAGCCCTGCTGCCGCACGGCCAGCCGCAGGTTGAACAGGGCCGCCCCGACACTGATCAGCAGTTCCCGACCCGCGGGATCGATGACGTCCAGCTGGCGGTGCCGGTCGGCGAGGACCTCGATGGCCGGCACGGGCATGCCGTCGGGGCCGTCCGTCGCCGGGTGGGTGCCGCCCTCGCCGGGCCCGGTCCGGCCACCGGGCCGGATCCGGAACCGCCACGGCTGGCTGTTGTGCAGCGACGGCGCGGCGACGGCAGCCCGTACGCAGGCGACGGGATCGTACGAGGAGTCAGCCCCGCCGGGCACGGCGGCGGTGTCGGGCGCCGGTGGTGCTACGCGTTCCTCGGTCACGATTCCAGCCTGATCCGCCGATGCCCGGCCGGCCCAGAGGCTTCCCGCCCGTCCGGGCAGGGTCCAATGGGCCGGGCCGACCCCCGCCGTCAGTGCGGGCGGTTGCCCTCGACCGCCGGCGGTATCCGGGCTACCGACATCGTCCGGGTGCCGCTGGCCGCCGCGGCGTGCGCCGCCCAGTCGACCCGGCGCACCTCGTACTCGACCTCGCCGTGCTCGACGCCCTCGATCGGATCGTCCCACTGCAGGTGGAAACAGCGGGCCAGGCGCAACCCGGCCGCCTCCATCACCCGCCGTGAGGCGACGTTGACCGCCATCGTCTCGGCGAAGACCCGATCGACGGTCGGGTGGTCGAACGCCATCCGCAGCAGCGCTCGGGCACCCTCCGAGGCGTACCCCCGGCCCCAGGAGGCGCGCCGCAGCCGGTATCCGAGCTCCACCTCGGTGATCGCCAACCGGCCACCCCGGCCGTTGACCACACCGCTGGCGGGACCGGCACCGGCCGGGCCGGTAACAGCCGGTCCGGCGGCAGCCGGCTTCAGCGCGAACCAGCCGATGAAGGCACCGCTGGAGCGTTCGATAGCGGCCCACTTGCCGAAGCCCGGGAAGCGCAGATAGTCACGCAGGATCGCGGGCAGGACCTCGCGGCGTACGGTTTCGGCCGGGGTCGGTCTGCCCCCGGTGAGGTACCGCATCACCTCGGGGTCACTGTCCAGCTCGACGAGCAGTGGCAGGTCGTCGATGGTGAAGCGGCGTAGTGACAGCCGGTCGGTCTGCGCGATCATGCCCGGCCGATTCTAGTCGATCAGGGTCCGGCCGGTGAGATGCAGGAAGACGTCCTCCAGACCGCTGCGCCGGATCAACGCGCTGGTCGGCGCCAGCCCACGGCGGTGCACCTCGTTGAGCGCCCCGTCGCCGTCGCCGGTGTAGAGCAGGATTCGGTCCGGCAGCACCTCGGTCCGTTCGGCGACTCCGCCCAGTTTGCCGGCGAAGCTGTCCTGGTCGTCGGTCGGGAACCGGAGTTCGACCACCTCACGGGTGGAGTAGCGGGTGATCAGGTCCCGCGGCGAGCCCTCGGCGACGATCCGACCGCCGTCCATCACCACCAGTCGGTCGCAGAGCTGCTCGGCCTCGTCCATGTAGTGCGTGGTCAGCACCAGCGTGACGCCCCGTTGCTTGAGCCGGAACAGCCGCTCCCACACCAGGTGCCGGGCCTGCGGGTCCAGCCCGGTGGTCGGCTCGTCGAGTAGCACGATGTCCGGCTCGTTGACCAGGGCACGGGCGATGGTGAGTCGGCGTTTCATGCCGCCGGACAGCGGCTCCACCTTGCTGCCCGCCCGGTCGCGCAGCTGCACGAAGTCGAGCAGCTCGTCGGCGCGGCGCCGGGCGACCGGTCGCGGGATCTGGAAGTAGCGGGCGTAACTGACCAGGTTCTCCCGTACCGTCAGTTCCTGGTCGAGGTTGTCCAACTGCGGGCAGACGCCGAGCCGGGCCCGGATCGCCGGGCCGTCCCGCTGCGGATCCATCCCGAGGATGCGCAGGGTGCCGCCGCTGGGCGGGGAGACGCAGCCCACCATCCGCATGGTGGAGCTCTTGCCGGCGCCGTTCGGCCCCAGGAAGCCGAACGCCTCACCGGCCGCGACGTCGACGTCGATGCCGGCGACCGCAGTGAACGCCCCGAACCGCTTGACCAGACCGCGTGCGTGGATGAGTGGCCCGTTACCCCGTTCAGTCACGGCCACGACGCTACCGCGCGGTCCCGACGGGGACGCCAGCGAGTTTCGCGAGCAGGCGTCTTTCGTCAGATCGAGGACAAAGTATGGTACGAACATCTTGAAGTTTAGACTTCAATGCACTAAGTTTGCCATCCTGACTCGCTACTCCCGGGTCGGCGGGCGAGTTCGTCACCTCGCCCGGTCCCTGCCCACGCCGGTTCGCTTCGCCCGCGTGTCCACCGGCACTCCACGTCGGACGACGCCACGTGCCGGACCCAGGTAAAGGACGATGTGACCAACGTGTTGGGAGTGTGGCCGGAGAACACGCACCAGGCGCAGATCCTGCGTCTGCTCCGCGACGGCCCGTGCTCGCGCGCCGAGCTCGGCGACGCGGTCGGCCTCTCCAGGTCGAAGGTGGCCACCGAGCTCGACCGGATGATCGAGCGGGGTCTGGTGGAGACCGCCGGTCCGGCCGCGTCCCGCGGCGGTCGTCCGTCGTCGATCGTCCGGATCGCCGCCGCCACCCGCTTCCTCAGCATCGACATCGGCGCGAGCACCCTGGACGTGGCGCTCACCGACGGCGAGCTGCAGGTCGTGGCCCGGCTGACCGAGCGCACCGAACTGCGCCAGGGGCCGACGACGGTTATCGCGCAGGCCCTCGAACTGATCACCAAACTGGCCGCCGACTCGGGAACCACGCGGTTCACCGGCGCCGGCATCGGGGTGCCCGGTCCGGTCAGTTTCCACGAAGGTGTGCCGGTCTCGCCACCGTTCATGCCGGGTTGGCACCGCTTTCCGGTACGGGAGATGTTCAGCACCGAACTCGGCTGCCCGGTGCTGGTCGACAACGACGTCAACATCATGGCGCTCGGTGAGAAGCACGCCGGCATCGCCCGTTCGTTCGACGACTTCCTGTTCGTCAAGATCGGCGCCGGGATCGGCGCCGGGATAGTGGTCGACGGAGACGTCTACCGGGGCGCGAACGGTTGCGCCGGCGACATCGGCCACACCGCCGTCGACGAGAACGGGCCGCAGTGCCTCTGCGGCAACGTCGGCTGCCTGGAGGCGTACTTCGGCGGTGCGGCGCTGACCCGCGACGCGGTCGCCGCCGCCCGAGCCGGGCGTTCCGACCAGCTCGCCGAGCAACTCGCCCGGATCGGCACGCTCACCGCGCTGGACGTCACCCGGGCGGCCGCCGCCGGCGACCCGGTCGCGGTCGGCATGGTCCGCGACGGTGGACGACGCGTCGGCCAGGTGCTGGCCCGGCTGGTGAGCTTCTTCAACCCGGGAATGGTGGTGATCGGCGGCGGGCTCGCCGGGATGGGCCACGCGTTGCTGGCCGAGATCCGAGGCGTCGTCTACCGCAGCTCACTGCCGCTGGCCACCGGCGACATGCCGATCGTCCTGTCCGAGCTGGGCGACCAGGCCGGTCTGATCGGCGCCACCAGGATGATCAGCGACCACGTCTTCACCGCCAGCTGAGCCGACGTACCGGCCCGGGCGCACCGGCTACCGGACGGCTCCCCCGCGACAGGCGGTCACGGCTGCTGCTCGACCGACGCCCTGGCCGCGGCCACCAGTTCGGCGGTCCGGTCCGGCAGCCAGGCCGCGTCGGTGTCGACGCCGGCGTCGTAGCGCACCGTCCAGCTCAGGCCGTCGATGCCGGACACCCGCCGGCCCACCACCCGAGCCCCGCCACCGTCCAGCTGGTGGTGCACGCTGTAGCCGACCGACCGGGTCACCCTGGTCCGGACCTGGTCCGGGAGGTCCCCCGGGTCCGACAGGTCGATCGAGATCGCCGGTCCGTCGGCGACGACGGTGTAGCCGTCGTGCTCCGACACCGTCTCGGCCGGCGTGACGACCAGCGTCTCGCCCGACCAGACCGCCTTGTGCACCTGGTGCCAGCCGAGCCGGGTGTCGCGGCCCGGCAACCACAGGCCCCGGTTGGTGACGACCAGCGCGCCGGTCGCGGTCCCGCTCCAGGCCAGTAACCGCTCGTCACGGTCCAGCGGCGGCCGCTGGTCGGCCGGCAGCCGTGCGCTCCGCCGAAACAGACTCCACACCGTCACAACCCTCCCACGGCTTGTTCGCGCAGCGCGCGCGCATGCTGTTCCAGGGAGAACAGCTCCCCGGCCAGGGTCAGATACTCGTCCTGGTTGGTCACCGGATTGATCCGCTGAACCTTCGACTTCAGCTCCCGGATCCGGGTGGTGACCGCCCCCCACTGCAGGCGGGCCAGGGTCACCGAGACGTAGTACGGGTCCGCGTCCCGGTCGACGTGCAGCGGTTCCACCGCCAGCTCGGCAACCAACGCCCGGGCCGCGAGGTCGGCACAGTTGTCCCGGACCCGCTCGATCCACACCGCTCCGGTGGCGGCGGCCGCGGCCCCGCCGGCCTGCGCCATCGCGTCTCGCAGCACGGCGTGTACCGGATGCTGGTAGACCTCCGCGCCGAGGTTGTCGAACATCGGACCGGCGAGCACCGGCACCTGGAGCCCGAGCTTCAACGCCTCCCGTTCGACCAGGGTCTGAGGATCATCCGGCTCGTTGCGCGGCTTCGGTGCCGCCGGCGCGGGCACCGCGCCTCGGCCGCCGGCGGTCCGCTGCGGCCCGGCCACCGCCGCGAGCACCGCCCGCTGCACCGGTTCGATCTCCATGCCGAGGTCGCCGGCGAGCTTGCGCACGTACTCCGGGCGTTTGTCCCTGTCCTTGAGCTTTGCCACCAGCGGCGCGGCCCGCCGCATCGCCTCCACCCGGCCGTCGACGGTGTCCAGGTCGAACCGGCTGAGTACCTGCCGCAGCGCGAAGTCGACCAGCGGTTCCCGGCGCGCGACCAGGTCGCGCACGGCGAGGTCGCCCTTTGCCAGGCGCAGATCGCACGGATCCATGTTGTCCGGGCTGACCGCGATGAAGGTACGCCCGACGAAGCGCTGGTCCTCCTCGAACGCACGCAGCGCCGCCTTCTGCCCGGCGGCGTCCCCGTCGAAGGTGAAGATGATCTCCCCGGCGACGGCCTCGGTGTCCATCAGCAGCCGGCGCAGTACGCCGATGTGGTCCGCCCCGAAGGCGGTGCCGCAGGTCGCGACGGCGGTCGGCACCCCGGCCAGGTGGCAGGCCATCACGTCGGTGTAGCCCTCGACGATCACCGCCCTGCCCTGCCGGGCGATCTCCCGCTTCGCCTGGTCGATCCCGTACAGCACGTGGGACTTCTTGTAGATCGGGGTCTCCGGGGTGTTCAGGTACTTGGGTCCGTCGTCGTCGTCGAAGAGCTTGCGCGCGCCGAAGCCGATGACGTCGCCGCCGAGTTCCCGGATCGGCCACAGCAGGCGGCGCCGGAAGCGGTCGATCAACGAGCCGGACCGGGCCTGGCGGGCCAGCCCCGCGGTGATCAGCTCCTGGGCGGTGTAGCCCCGCTGGCGCAGGTGCCGGGTCAGCTCGTCCCAGGCGTCCGGGGCGAAGCCGCACGCGTACCGCTCGGCGGTCGCCCGGTCGAACCCCCGGCGGGCGAGGAACTCGCGGGCCGGCCGGGCCGCCGGGTCGGTCAGCCGGTCGACGTAGAACTCGACCGCTGCGGCGTGTGCCGCGGTCAGCCGTTGCCGCTGACCGGTCTGCTGGCGTACCGGCGCGGGACCGGCCTCGATGTAGCGCAGTTGGATCCCGGCGCGGGCGGCGAGCCGCTCCACCGACTCGACGAAGGTGAGGTGCTCGGCCTCCATCAGGAAGGTGATCGCGTCCCCACCCTTGCCGCAACCGTGACAGAAGTACACGTTCCGGCCGGGTGCCACGGTGAACGACGGCGTCTTCTCGTCGTGGAAGGGGCAGAGCCCTTTGAGGTTGCCGCCACCGGCCGACTTCAGCGTGACGCTCTCCGAGATGATGTCGGCGATCGACGTACGCTCCCGCACCAGCGAGATGTCCTCGTCCCGGATCCGACCAGCCATGCTCTGCCGCCCTCCTTCGAGGTACATCCTGCCCTGCCGCCACCATCACCGACGGTGCGGGTGCCGGGAGCCGGGTTCCGGCACCCCACCGGCTGCGGCAGACCTCCCGAACCCCGCCCTGACCAGGCAGGCTTCTGTCAATACGCACTTTCCACGCCTCGCCGAAGAACAGACCTTGTCCTTCCCTGTAACCAGGGCAATACTGTCTGTGTCGTACCTAGTGAACCGTTCGCTGGCTTGTTTCTCTTTCTTCACGATTCACTGTGTCTTGTCTACATTGCCGGATCCCCAGCCCGAAGGAGGAGGCACCCCCATGCCCCAGCTGCTGCCCGAGACCAGCGCCACCGACCACCTGGACGTGATCGCCCTCGACGAAGCACCCCGACTGTGTGCCCTCTACCGCAGCCGGGACGCCGAGCTGGCACCGGAGGACGAACTTCCGCACATCGCCGGCTGGGTGCTGGCCTGGCCGGACGGCTCGGCCCTGACCCTGCTCACCGAGGGCGACCAGCCACGGATCATCTCCGGATCGCTGTCGAACGTCGAAACCTGGTGGTCGGCGCTGCTCGCCGCAGACCTGGTCGCGGTCCGCCCGCCGGCCGAGGGCTGAGTGAGCCATCTGCCGGAACCCCGGCCGACCGGAGACCACCGACCGGCCCCGTGCCGGATCAGACGCGGGTCGGACCCGGCCGCCCCGCCGGCCGGGTCAGCCGCCGGTGCCAGGAGATCGCCGCCAGATCGGTGAGTGACGCGACCTGATCGATGATCACCCGGGCCCGGGCCCGGTCATCCGGCGCGTCCGACCACAATGGGAGAAAGACCGGGTCCAGACCGGCCGGGGCGTACGCGGTCAACGCCTCGACGAGTTCGGCGAGCACCTCCCGCTGCCGCAGATAGCCGGCGGCGGCACCGGGCCGACGCATCACGTAGCGCAACGCCAGCCCTTTCAACAACGCACACCGGGCGCGCACCACCCGGGGCACCACCAGATCGGCCGCGTACCGCCGCACCGGCAGCCCGCCGAAGCGCTCCCGGGTGGCCGACACCGCGGCTGCGACGAACGCCCCGGTGAGCATGCTGGTCGTGCCCTTCAGCGCCGCCTGGGCCGGGTGGCCGCCGTCGTAGCCGACCAGCAGCCGCAACTCCGGTCGGGCCAGCAACTCGGCCAGGATGCCGGCCAGGTCGTCGGCGGACTCGGTGGAGTACACCGCGGCGACGTCAGCCGCCAGCGCGGCCTGTTCGTCAGGGTCCGCGATCAGCCGACCGAGGTCGATGTAGCCGCCATGGATACCGTCCTCCAGGTCGTGCACCGAGTACGCGACGTCGTCGGCCCAGTCCATCACCTGCGCTTCCAGGCAGCGCCGCCGGCCGTCGGGCGCGCCGTCGCGCAGCCAGGTAAACACCGGCTGGTCGTCGGCGTACACCCCGAACTTGCGCTCGCCGGGCCTCCGTGGCCAGGGGTACTTGCAGGTCGCGTCGAGCGAGGCCCGGGTGAGGTTGAGCCCGACGGAGTCGCCGGACGGACCGATCACCTTGGCTTCCAGCCGGGTGAGCACCCGCAGCGTCTGCGCGTTGCCCTCGAAGCCGCCGTAGCCGGCGGCGACCTCGTCCAGCGCCCGCTCACCGTTGTGTCCGAAGGGCGGGTGTCCGAGGTCGTGGGCCAGACCCGCGACGTCCACCACGTCCGGGTCACAGCCGAGCCGGGCACCCATCTCGCGGGCGATCTGCGCGACCTCCAGCGAATGGGTCAACCGGGTCCGGGGTACGCCGTCCGCGCCGCTCGGGTCCGCCAGATGCACCTGGGTCTTGGCCGCCAGCCGCCGGAACCCGGCCGAGTGCAGCACCCGGGCCCGGTCCCGCTCGTACGGGCTGCGCCCGTAGCCGGTGTCCTTGGCCGGCTCCGGCACCAGACGGTGCGAGTCGGCGGCGCGACCAGCCGCCGGGCCGTCCGGAGAGGCACTCACCTTCAGCAGCCTAACGCCCTGGCGGGGCGGCGAACCGGACCCGTCGGGGCGGCGGATGCCGTCACCCGATCAGGTAACGATTTCGGGATGATTTCCGGTTTGTGTCGTGATGTTGACGTCGACCCTGCGGGACCCGTACCGGCCAGCCCACAATCGGGACGTGGCTGACCAGGGGTGGATCCGTACCAGCCGGCTCGTACACATCTGCGATGTCGCCGAACCGATGCGGTACGCCGTCGAGGAGCACTGCGCCGGCCAGCTCATGGGAGAGCTGGCCGGCGCCAGCGCCTGCTGTCTGACCAGTTCGACCGGCCCGACCGGATCGACGCGACCACCGCACCGTCATCATCGGGTCGACATCCTGCTCGGCCGGCACCTGGTCACGGCCGGGGACGATCCGCCGCACGGCTACGCCCGGTCGGCCCGACTGGCCACGCTGGCGCTGGCCCTGCCGGCGGCGGACGGCATCCTGGTCACCGCCCGCTGGCAGATCCACGGCCGGCCCGAGTCCTGCTGGCTGGGGTTCGGCGACGGGCCGGACGGCCGGACCTTCCTGCTGCTGCTGCAGGCCGCAGTCGAGCGGGTCGCTCAGCCACGTCCGCTGAGCACGCAGAACTCGTTGCCCTCCGGATCCGCCAGCACCATCCAGGTGACGTCTCCCTGGTCGATGTCGACCCGGCGGGCACCCATGTCGACCAGCCGCTCGACCTCCGCTGCCTGATCCGTCGGACGCAGGTCGATGTGCAGCCGGTTCTTCAACTGCTTGCTCTCCGGCACCGGGACGAAGATCAGCCCGGGCAGTTGGTCCGGCGCCCGCCGGATCTCCACCTCGTCCGGCGCCTCGTGCACGATCTGGTAGCCGAGCGCCTGCGCCCACCATCTGGCCAGCCGGGCCGGGTCGTGGGCGTCGACCACCAGGTTCTCCCACTGACTTGCCACCGGCCACCTCCTGAGGTCGTACGGAACCCGGTTCCAGGCCTACGGTACGGCGGCCACCACCGACCCGGCAGGGTGACGGGCCAAACACCCGAAGTCAGTTTGATGATCGTTCGCAATAGCCGATCAGTTATCAGTTGCTGTCCGATTGCCGATGGTTACGGGTCCACAAAGAAACATCGCCTGCGGTAACGTGCCAGGAGCACATCGTCACTGCCGCCTCGACCGGACGATTGGACAACCCGCTGGTGTCGATCATCGACCGACCGAGGCCCGCCGGCACCCCACCCGGCCCGGTGGCGGAACCTGCGCCCCACCGTCGCGCGGCGCGCAACGTCGCCGACGCCGCGCCGACCGCGGTCGCCCTCCCCGCCCGGCCACCACCCGCCCGTACGCCTGCGGCGGGTCGGTCGGGACGAAGGTCGGCGACCAGCCAACCGGACGATCGAGTGAAGGAGACCGCCGGTGGACACTGACACCGCCATCGTTACCGAGCTGAACGGGCTACGCCGCCGGGTGCCCGACGTGACCGGCTCCGTACTGACCGGGGTGGACGGCCTGCTGATCACCCACGACCTCGCCAACGCCGAAGCGGAGAGCATCGCCGCGCTGGCCGCCGCCAGCGTCGGCCTGGGGCGGCGGTTCGCGATGACCGCCGGCCACGGTGACCTGCGGGAGACCGTCATCCACGGCAACCGTGGCCAGGTCGCCCTCTACCCGGTGGGCGACCGGGCGCTGCTCGCCGTACTCGCCGGACCGGGCACCGATCCGGGCCTGCTGCACGCGCATGGCCGCCGGGCCGCCCGGTCGATCGGCGAGCTGCTGCGCAGCAAACCGGCCGGCAACGTCGCGGCACCGGTACCGGGCCTGCTGGACAACCACGCGCCGCTGGCGGTCCGCACCCCGATGGCGACCCTGCCGTACAACCCGGCGCTACCGCGCCGCCGGTTCTGACCGACGCCGACCAAGGCAGCACCGGCCGAGGCCACGCCTACCGGCGTCGGCCGAGGCGGTACCGGTCGGCGTCGGCCGAGGCGGCGGCCGGGCACCCTCTCGCCCCCCAGGGTGCCCGGCCGCTCTTCGCCACCGGTCGGGCCACTCTTGACCGCCGGTCGGTCAGCGGCTGTCCGAGCCGGTCGACTCGACCGTCGCCCGGCCGGCCTCCAGCCGGGCCACCGGCACCCGGAACGGCGAGCAGGACACGTAGTCCAGGCCCGCCTCGTGGAAGAAGTGCACCGAGTCGGGGTCGCCGCCGTGCTCGCCGCAGACCCCGATCTTCAGGCCGGGCCGGGCGACGCGGCCCTCCTCGACGGCGATCCGCACCAGCCGACCCACCCCGTCCCGGTCGATCGACTCGAACGGCGAGATGCCGAAGATGCCCAGCTCCAGGTAACGCCAGAAGAACGCGCCCTCCACGTCGTCACGGGAGAATCCCCAGCCCATCTGGGTCAGGTCGTTGGTGCCGAAGGAGAAGAACTGCGCCGATCCGGCGAGCTGACCGGCGGTCAACGCGGCCCGGGGCACCTCGATCATGGTGCCGATCAGGATCTCGACCGACCGGTCGCCGAGCACCTCGGCGATGATCCGGTCGGCTTCCGCGCGTACCGTCTCCAGTTCCTGGACCGCACCGACCAGCGGGACCATGATCTCCGGGCGCGGATCGCGCCCGGCGGCGGCCAACTCGACGGCCGCCTCGGTGATCGCCCGCACCTGCATCGCGAACAACCCCGGGATGACCAGGCCGAGCCGCACGCCACGGAGCCCGAGCATCGGATTCTGTTCGTGCATCCGGCGCACCGCGGCGAGCAGGGCCGTGTCACGGCCGGCGTCCTGACCCCGGGCCTGCGCCAGGGCGACCGACACGGCCAGTTCCTCCAGCGACGGCAGGAACTCGTGCAGCGGCGGGTCGATCAGCCGTACGGTGACCGGCAGCCCGTCCATCTCCTGGAAGATCTCCCGGAAGTCGGCCCGCTGCAGAGGCAGCAGTTCGGCCAGCGCGGCCGCACGCTCCGCCTCGTCACGGGCCAGGATCAACCGCTCCACCAGCTCCCGGCGGTCGCCGAGGAACATGTGTTCGGTGCGGCAGAGCCCGATCCCCTCGGCGCCGAACCGCCGGGCCCGGGCCGCGTCTGCGCCGGTGTCGGCGTTCGTGCGCACCGCCAGCCGCCGCCGGTCGTCGGCGTGGGACAGGATCCGGTGTACGGCGAGCACCAGCGGGTCGGTGGTGCTCGCCGGGTCGACGGTGCCTTCGAAGTACTGCACCACCTCGGACGGGCGCACCGGCACCGCACCGAGGTACAGGCAGCCGCTGGTGCCGTCGATCGACACCACGTCACCTTCGGAGACGATCTGGTCGCCGACGATGAACCGACCGGCCCCGGCGTCGATGTCGAGGGCGTCGGCCCCGCACAGGCAGGTCTTGCCCATCCCCCGGGCCACCACGGCGGCGTGGCTGGTCTTGCCGCCCCGGCTGGTCAGAATGCCCTGCGCGGCGATCATGCCGGGCAGGTCGTCGGGGTTGGTCTCCCGCCGGACCAGGACCACCTGGTCCCCCTGCCGGGCCAGCTCGACCGCCCGGGCCGAGTCGAAGACGACCCTGCCGACCGCCGCACCCGGCGAGGCACCGATCCCGGTGGCGATCGTCGGCGGCGCGTCGGACAGGTCGAAGCAGGGGAACATCAGCTGCGCCAGCTGCGCCCCGCTGACCCGGTGCAGCGCCTCGTCCAGATCGATGATCCCCTCGTCGACCAGCTGGCTGGCGATGACGAACGCGGCGGCGGCGGTCCGCTTGCCGACCCGGGTCTGCAGCATCCACAGCTTGCCGCGTTCGATGGTGAACTCGATGTCGCACAGGTCCCGGTAGTGGTTCTCCAGCCGGGCCATGATGGTCAGCAGCTCGTCGTACGAGCGGGGGTCGAGCCGGGCCAGCTCCTGCAGCGGCAGCGTGTTGCGGATCCCGGCGACCACGTCCTCGCCCTGCGCGTTGGCCAGGTAGTCGCCGTAGACCCCCTGGTCACCGCTGGCCGGGTCGCGGGTGAAGGCGACGCCGGTGCCGGAGTCCGGCCCCAGGTTGCCAAAGACCATCGCGACCACGTTGACCGCGGTGCCGAGCTCGGCGGGGATCCGCTCCTGACGCCGGTAGATCACCGCCCGGTCGGCGTTCCACGAGTCGAAGACCGCCCGGATCGCCAGGTCGAGCTGCTCGCGGGGGTCCTGCGGGAAGTCCCGGCCGGTGTGCGCGAAAAAGATCTTCTGGTACGCCCGGACCAGTCCGCGCAGCGCGTCGGCGTCCAGCGCGAGATCGTCGTCGGAGCCGGTGGCCCGCTTGGCCGCCTCCAGCGCCTGGTCGAACTCCTCCCCCGGGACCCCGCAGACCGTTCGGCCGAACATCTGGACCAGCCGGCGGTAGGAGTCCCAGGCGAACCGTTCGTCACCGCCGGCCTGGGCGGCGAGCCCTGCCACGCACTCGTCGTTGAGGCCCACGTTGAGCACCGTCTCCATCATTCCCGGCATGGAGAACCTGGCCCCGGAGCGGACCGAGACCAGCAGCGGGTCGGCCGGGTCACCGAGCCGTTTTCCGCGCTGGCGCTCCAGCCGGTCCAGGGCGGCGGCGATCTGGTCGGGCAGATCCGGCGGTACCGCGCCGGTCGCCAGGTAGGCCCGGCACGCCTCGGTGGTGATGGTGAAGCCGGGTGGGACCGGCAGGCCGAGGTTGGTCATCTCGGCCAGGTTCGCCCCCTTGCCGCCGAGCAGATCCCGCTGGTCACGGTTTCCCTCGGTGAAGTCGTAGACGTACCTGTGGTGATCGGTTGTCTGTCGGGACGGGTCGCCCGGTCCGCCGGATTCCGCCATTGTTGGCCTCCCATGTGCCGTTCGGCGCTGAACGATGGTTCACCAATGGCCATTGGTTGGCGCAGGTTAAGCGACCAGGGAGGTCAGCCGACAGTAGTGGGTGACCAGCCGCACAGGAAACGACACAGGTGGCGATCGGATGGGCGTTCTGGGAGCGCTTCCGTGCGCAGTTCCGCGCATTCACCGGTGTGCTGGATCACCCCGGTGAAGCGGTGTGAAGTACGGGATCCGTCGGCGGATTTCAGCCGCCGGAATCGGCGATCTCCGCCCCCGCCGGGACGGAATCGTCGTCCCGGCTGGCCAGCCACCCGTACGGCAGGAAGACCTTGCCCGGCGAGTTCGTCCGGCCCCGCGGCTGGCCCAACGTGTGCCGGGGGAACGGCTCGGCCGGGTCGAGCTTGGACAGCAGCGCGTCGAGCTCCGCCAGGCTGGACACCATGGCGAGGGCCCGGCGCAGCTCACCGCCGACCGGGAAGCCCTTCAGATACCAGGCCACGTGCTTACGAAAGTCGGTGCAGCCGTCCCGCTCGGCGTCGGCCCGCCCGTCCCGTCCGGTGCCGAACCAGTCGACCAGCAGCTCGGCGTGCCGGCGCATGGTGGCGGCGACCGCGCCCAGGGTCGGCAAGGTCCGCCCGGACCCGCCCTCGAACGCCGCCGACAGGTCGGCGAACAGCCACGGCCGGCCCAGACAGCCCCGGCCGACGACGACCCCGTCGGCGGCGGTGTGCGCCACCATCCGCACCGCGTCGTCGGCCTCCCAGATGTCACCGTTGCCGAGCACCGGCACGCTCAGTGCCTGCTTGAGCTGGCCGATCGCGTCCCAGTCGGCGGTGCCCGAGTACCGCTGGGCGGCGGTACGGGCGTGCAGCGCCACCGCCGCGACCCCGGCCTCCTGGGCGGCCAGCCCGGCGTCCAGGTACGTCAGGTGATCGTCGTCGATGCCCTTACGCATTTTGACCGTCACCGGCACCCCGGCGGGCGCGGCCGCCCGGACCGCGCCGGCGACGATCCGGCTGAACAGCCGGTGCCGCCACGGCAACGCCGCACCGCCGCCCTTGCGGGTGACCTTGGGTACCGGGCAGCCGAAGTTCAGGTCGATGTGATCGGCCAGGTCACGTTCCACCACGATCCGCACGGCGGCGGCGGTGACCTGCGGATCGACGCCGTACAGCTGCAGGCTCCGGGGGCGTTCGGACGGCGCGAACGCGATCATCCGCAGCGTCTTCGGGTTGCGCTCGACCAGCGCCTGCGTGGTGATCATTTCGCAGACGTACAGCCCGCCGCCCTGCTCGCGGCACAGCCGGCGGAAGGCGACGTTGGTGATCCCGGCCATCGGCGCCAGGACCACCGGTGGCCACACCTGGTGACGACCGAGCGGCAGCGGCGGCAGGACCGGCGCGGCTCCGCCGGCCGGTGGGGACACGGTGACAGACACGCCGTCCAGGATTCCACGGGCCCACCCGGCGCCGGCCCCGGGTGGGTCGGTCAGCCGGTCGGCGACCACTCCGGATGGCTGATCACCCGGTCGGCAACCGCTCCAGCAGGTACCGCTCGACCTGGTCCAGCGACACCCGCTGCTGCGCCATGGTGTCCCGGTCCCGCACGGTCACCGCGTCGTCGGTCAGTGTCCCGAAGTCGACCGTGACGCAGTACGGCGTACCGATCTCGTCCTGACGCCGGTAGCGGCGACCGATGGCCTGCGAATCGTCGAACTCGACCATCCACCGGCGGCGCAGCGCGGCACCCAGGTCACGTGCCTTCGGCGAGAGGTCGGCGTTGCGCGACAGCGGCAGTACCGCCACCTTGACCGGGGCGATCCGCGGGTCGAGACGGAGCACGGTCCGCTTGTCGACGCCACCCTTGGTGTTCGGTGCCTCGTCCTCGTCGTACGCCGCCAGCAGCAGGGCGAAGACCGTCGCGGTGAGGTCCGCCGCCGGCTCGATCGCGTACGGCACCCACCGCTCGCCCCGGTCCTGGTCGAAATAGGAAAGGTCGGCACCGGAATGCTTGGCGTGCGCGGTCAGATCGTAGTCGGCCCGGTTCGTGATCCCTTCCAGCACCACGAATTCCTGATAAGCGCCACCGAGCTGGAATTCGATCTCGACGATCCGCTTGGCGTGCTGCGGCAGGCCGGCGAGGGGCATCTCGGTACGGCGCAACTGCTGTGGCGCGAGACCCAGATCGACGTACCACTCCCACCGCCGCTGCGCCCAGTACTCCAGCCAGTCGTCGTCGGTTCCGGGCTCGACGAAGTACTCCAGCTCCATCCGCTCCCGCTCGTGGCTGCGCAGCAGGAACTCGCCGGGGCCGACGACGTTGCGGAAGACCCGGCCGACCTGGGCGATGCCGAACGGCGGCTTCTTACGGGCGGCGATCATCACGTTGGCGAAGTTCACGAAGGTGCCCGGTGCCGCCTCCGGCCGCAGGTAGTACCGGTCCGGTGGTCCCGGCCGGTCCGGCGAGACCTCGAGCAGCCCGTTGACCCGTTGCGGGTCGGTGAAGCTGCCCCTGCTGCCGCAGCTCGGACAGGCGAGCTCGGCGAGTGCGGCGGCCGGCTGTTCCCGGCGTACGGTGAACGCCTCGACGATCCGGTCCAGCGGCTGGGTGAGATCGCAGGCCCGGCACCGGACCCGGGTCTGGGTGTAGGTGTCGAGCAGGCCGGACGCGGTGAACACCGGCCTCGGCTGGATGACCGCCGCGTCGAGGCCGACGACGTCGTCGCGGTGCTGCACCACCGTCCGCCACCACTGCCGGCGGACATGCTCCTTGAGCTCCACGCCGAGTGGCCCGTAGTCCCAGGCGACCGGCTGGCCACCGTAGACCTCACCAGACGGGAACGCGAAACCACGCCGGTGGGCGAGACTGGCCACGGCGTCGATGCGGTCGGCTGGCATGCGCTGCTCCTACACCGGCTGGCGGCCGGCGGGGATGTGCGGACGGGCTGATCTGGCAGATGTTCGGAGGCTACCCCTCGACGCCGCAGACCTCTAGCTCACCGGTGCTGGTGTCCTGGTTGAGCGACACCCGCAGGGTGTCCTCGCCGCCCCGGGCGTAGTCGACCTCCACCGGTACGACGATCCGGCTGGTGACCGAGACCTGACCGACCTCGTAGGCAGTGATCTCCGGCTCCGTGGCGAGCCGCCGGGCGAACTCACTGGCCGACTCGCGGCTCTGCGCCTCGGCGCAGAGCATGTCGTACGCGGCGCCGAAGTCCTGCTGGCTCACCGCCTCGAAGTAGTCGCCGACCGCGATCCGGGCCTGTTCGTCGATCGCTTCGGCACCGGTGACGATCAGTCCGACCAGCGCGACGGTGCCACCACCGCAGCACAGCAGCAGCGCGAGCGCCGCGACGCCCAGCCCGATCCAGACCCGCGCGGTACGGCCCTCGGCCGGCGGCGCGGCGAACGGCGGCGCGACTCCTGGACCAGCCGGCACCGGGTACGTCGGACCGGGAGCCAATGTGTCCGTGCCGACGGCCGGCGTGGCGTCAGGCGCAGCCGACGTGGCGTCAGCTGCGGCCTCAGGCTGTCCGGTCGCAGCGGGCTGCGGCTGCGGCTGGCGGTCCGGCGGTGCCCACGGCGAAGGTGCCTGCCACGGGGACGGGCCGTCGGGCGCGGCGGACGGCGGGCGCGGTTGCGCCGGTCCGGGATCGGTCATGGGCAAAGGGTAGTGCCCGTCGGCTCACCGTCCCGGCTCCGCCGCCCGGTCGCTGCTGTGGGCTGCCGGTTCTTCTCCGGGCCCGGCGGTGACCAGTTCCTCGTACGCGGACGGTTCGTCGAGCGATTCGGCGAGCAGCGGCGTCGCGTCCACCTTCACCTCGAAGGAGCCAAGCGCCCGCCGGTAGGTGCCCACCGACTCCCACTCGGTGACCAGGCACCAGCGGAGCGGGTCCTCCAGCGCCCGGGTCAGTGCGCCGCGCCGGTACCCCGGGCGGCCGGCCAGGGCGCGTAACGCGGCCCGGGCGCGATCGACGAAGCCGGGCGTGTCCGCCTCCGGCACGGCGAACCGGTTGACCACCAACACGGCGATCCCCTCCTGACTAGAGTCGGTCGGATGCAGCCTACGCAGCCGTCGCCGCCGGTCCGCCCCGGGCGGATCAGCCCGACCGGGGCGTTTCTCGCCGCCCTGGTCCTCGTCCTGGTCGGGCTCTTCGCGCCGGGCGTCGTCGGCGCGGCGGCGCTGCTGGTGCTGGCCGCCGGGCTGGTCTGGTTGCTACATCGCAGCTGGCCGGCGGTGCCGGCGGCCGGACGCATGTTCCGCCTGGTGGCGCTCACCCTGCTGGTGGCGGTCGCCCTCGCCAAGATCTTCTAGCCGGCTTCCAGCCCGCTCGTCGCGGGCGGCGCCGAATCATGCAACCATGCGTTTTTGACAATCATTATCGTCGCCACGGACAGTTGCCTGATGCACAGCCACCTCTTCCGCCGTACCGTCGCCACCACCGCAGGTGCCCTGCTGGCCCTGGGCGGCACCGCCGCCTGCGCCCAGGACGGCGGCGACGGGTCCGCCGACGACGCAACGGTCGGCGTGGTAGCCGCCTTCTACCCCTTGCAGTTCCTGGCCGAACGGATCGGCGGCGACGCCGTCACGGTGACCGGTCTCGCGCCCCCCGGAGCGGAGCCGCACGACCTGGAGCTCAGCCCTCGGCAGGTCGGCGAGGTCAGCGACGCCGACCTGGTCGTCTACCTGAGTGGCTTCCAGCCCGCCGTCGACGCCGCGGTGGAGCAGGAGGCCGGTGACCACGCCTTCGACGTGGTGGAGGTCGAACCGCTGCTGGACGCCACCGACGGTGGGCACAGCCACGACCACGACGGCGCCGACGAGCACCCCGAAGAGGACGGGCACGGCTCCGAGGAGGAACCCGCCGACGACCACACCGACGAGGCGGACGACCACGCCGAGGAGACCGGTGCGAAGGACCCGCACCTGTGGCTGGACCCCACCCGGTTCGCCACCGTCGGTGACGCGCTGGCCGAGCGTCTCGCCACCGTCGCCCCGGACCACGCCGCCGACTTCACCGCCCGCGCCGCCACGCTGCGCACCGAGTTGGCGGCCCTGGACACCGAGTACACCGAGCGGCTGGCCGACTGCGAACGCCGGGAGATCATCACCAGTCACGCCGCCTTCGGCTACCTGGCCGCCCGCTACCAGCTCGACCAGATCGGGATCACCGGGTTGAGCCCGGAGGACGAGCCGACGCCGCAGCGCCTCGCCGAGGTGATCGAGGAGGCCCGGGAACACCAGGCGACGACGATCTTCTTCGAGACCCTGGTCAGCCCGAGCGTCGCCGAGACCATCGCCGACGAGACCGGCACCGAGACCGCGGTGCTCGATCCGATCGAGGGACTGCAGCCGGACGCCGACGGGGACTATTTTTCGGTGATGCACAACAATCTGAACAATCTGACCGCCGCCCTGGGATGTTCGTGACCACCAGCGTCGTCCAGGTATCGCGCGGGGCGGTCGGCTACGACAACCGCACCGTACTGCGCTCCGTCGACCTCACCGTGACCAGCGGTGAGGTCGTCGCGCTGCTGGGCGCCAACGGCTCCGGCAAGTCGACCCTGATCCGCGCCGCGCTCGGGCTGGTGCCGCTGCGCAGCGGCTCGGTGCACCTGTTCGGGATGCCGGCGGGGCGGTTCCGGCAGTGGCACCGGATCGGCTACGTCCCGCAACGGCTCGGTGCCGGCAGCGGCGTACCGGCCACCGTCGGCGAGGTGGTCGCCTCCGGTCGGCTGGCCCGTCGCGGCGTACTGCGGCCAGCCGGTGCCGCCGACCGGGCCGCCGTCGCCGCGGCGCTGACCGCCGTCGGCCTCGCCGACCGGACCCGCGACCCGGTGGCCACGCTCTCCGGTGGCCAGCAGCAACGCACGCTGATCGCCCGCGCGCTGGCCGGCGAACCGGAGCTGCTGGTGCTCGACGAACCCACCGCCGGGGTCGACGCGGCCAGCCAGGAGGCGTTCGCCCGGGCGCTCGGCGCGTTCGTGGCCGGCAACGGTACGGTGCTCCTCGTCGCCCACGAGCTCGGTCCGCTGCAACCGCTGATCGACCGGGCCGTGGTGCTGCACCACGGCGAGGTGGTGCACGACGGCCCGGTGCCTGCGCCGGCCGGCCACCACGCGGACCCCGGACACGACCACGTCCATCCGCATGCTTCGGTGGAGCCGTCCCGGATGTGGAGCGCATGAGCATCTTCCAGTACGAGTTCATGATCCGTGCCCTGATCGGGGCCCTGGTCATCGGTCTGGCCGCCCCGGCCCTCGGCATCTACCTGGTGCAGCGTCGGATGTCGCTGATCGGCGACGGCGTCGGCCACGTGGCGCTGACCGGCGTCGGCGTCGGTCTGCTGCTGGACCGGTCCCCGGTGCTCACCGCGGTGATCGCCGCAGCGGTCGGCGCGGTCGCCATCGAGCTGCTGCGCGAACGCGGGCGTACCTCCGGCGACATGGCGCTGGCCCTGCTCTTCTACGGCGGCATCGCCGGTGGGGTGATGCTGGTCGGGCTGGCCGGCGACCGCAGCAACGCCAACCTGATGGCGTACCTCTTCGGCTCGCTCACCACCGCCTCCGTCGAGGACCTGTGGGTGATCGTGGTGCTGGCCACGGTCGTGCTGACCGCGATGCTGCTGCTGCGGCCGGCGCTGTTCGCCATCTGCCACGACGAGGAGTACGCCCGGGTCTCCGGCCTGCCGGTGCGCACCCTCAACCTGCTGATCGCGGTGACCACCGCGGTGACCGTCACCATCGCCATGCGGGCGGTCGGCCTGCTGCTGGTCAGCGCGCTGATGGTGGTCCCGGTGGCGACCGCCCAGCAGATCACCCGGGGCTTCCGCAGCACCATGGCGATGGCGATGATCATCGGTACGGCCTCCGCCGGCTGCGGGGTGTGGTTGGCCGGCACCGCCGACACCGCGATGGGCGCGACCATCGTGATCCTGGCGATCGCCGCCTTCGCGGCCACCGCCGTCGGTGCCGGGACGTGGCGGCTGCTGCGTCGCCGGGCCGGTACGCTGGCCGTCCACCGCCGGCAGCCCCGCGAGGTCGAACCGCCCGAGGTGGTCCTGGACCGTCCCGCCGAGATGGTCCCGGATCGTCCCGTCTGACCTGGTACAGACCCGGCGACGAGCACCGCTGAACCGCCTGCCTGCCGATCCGGCTCCGGTATTGGTTACCGTTGCGGGGTGACGATGGCCAACGGCTACGACGGGTACGAGAGCGCCAGCGAGTTGCTGCGCGCGCTCTCGGCCCCGCTGCGGGTGGCGATCGTGACCGAGCTCGCCCAGGGCGAGCGGTGTGTCCACGAACTCGTGCAGAAGCTCGGCGCGCCGCAGCCACTGGTGTCACAGCATCTGCGGGTGCTGCGGGGCGCGGGGGTGGTGCACGGCTCCCGACGTGGCCGGGAGATCGCCTACGCGCTGGTCGACGAACACGTCGCGCACATCGTCGCGGACGCTGTCAGTCATGCCCGGGAGGTCCGGTGAACAGCCGCCGGCTCCGGCCCGGTCAGAAGTCCCGGAGGCCTTGAATGAGGACTGGAGACACCACGCCCGGCACCGCGGAGCCCTCGACGGTGCGCAACACCCGGCAACGCAGCGCGGTCAGCGCCATCCTCGACGAGCTCGCCGGCTTCCACAGCGCCCAGGAGCTGCACGCCATGCTGCGCCAGCGGGGCGACCGGGTCGGTCTGACCACGGTCTACCGGACGTTGCAAGGGCTGGCCGACTCCGGCGAGGTCGACGTGATGCGCCCGCCCGGCGGCGAGCACCTCTACCGGCGGTGCAGCCAGGGCCACCACCACCATCTGGTCTGCCGCTCGTGCGGCAGCGCGGTCGAGGTGGCCGGGCCGGCGGTGGAGAGCTGGGCGGAACGGATCGCGGCGCAGCACGGCTACGTCGGGGTCAGCCACACGATGGAGATCTTCGGGACCTGCCCGAAATGCGCCGCCCGGCGTACCTCGACGACGTGACCGCGCACGCGCGGTTCCGGTCCTCGTACGGCACGCTGTGCGCATGCAGATCTACGCCGACCGCTTTCCCCGCGCCGCCCGGCAACTCGCCACCGACCTGATCGTCGTCGTCTGGGTCTACCTGTGGATCCGTGCCGCCACCTGGCTACATGACCGGGTCGGTGAGCTGGCCGGCGCGGGCCGGACGCTGGAGAACGCCGGCACCGGGCTGGCCGACAACCTCGCCGACGTCGGCGGCCGGGTCGGCCGGGTGCCGCTGGTCGGCGACGAGCTGACCGGGCCGTTCGAGCAGGCCGCCGGGGCGGCCCGTTCGGTCGCCGCCGCCGGGCAGGAGCAGCAGGACCTGGTCGGTGAGCTGGCCCTGGTGCTGGCCGCCACGATGCTGGTCTTCCCGCTGGGCCTGGTGCTGTTCGGCTGGTTGCCGTTGCGGGTGCGCTGGATCCGGCGGGCGAGCGCGGCGGCCCGACTGCGCGGCGTACCGGCCGGGTCGGATCTGCTGGCGCTGCGGGCGCTGACCACCCGCCCGCTCGGCACCATCGCCGCGCTGGGCCCGGATGTCGCCGCCGGGTGGCGGCGGGGCGACCCGGCGGTCACCGACGCGTTGGCGGAGCTGGAGCTGCGGGCGTTGGGCCTACGTGGCCGGCGCTGACCGGCCGTCGCTACCCGCACCACCGTCGCTGCCCTCGTCCTCCTCGTCCTCCTCGTCCTCGTCGCCGTCCAGCCAGCCACGGTGCACGAACGGCAGGGCGGCCCAGAAGATCAGGAACCACACCCCGGTGAGGCCGCTGAGCACGAACGCGACCGGTCGGGGCAGGATGAAGTCGGTGACCAGCAGCACCGAGCTGACCATGGCGACCAGCATCAGGCTGAGGCCGCCGCTGGCCATCCGGTGGGCGAACCGGACCAGCTCCGGCTTGCGGCCGCGTCGGAAGAGCACCCGGTGAAACGCCACCGGCGAGATGATCAACGCTGCGGCGGCGGCCGCAGCCAGCAGCGCCACCACGTACACGTCCCGTTGAAACCCGTTCGTGTCGGGGAACCCGCTGCTGAACGGCAGGGTCAGCAGAAACGCGAAGAGGATCTGCACCCCGGTCTGGGCGACCCGCAGCTCCTGCAACAGATCGGAGAAGTTGCGCTGCCAGCGTTCCTTCTCGGTTTCCCGGTCCACGTCCGCTCATCCTCCTGCCGAACCGCCCACACTCAAACCGCGGTCGGCAATGTGCCCCGGGCCGGATGGCGGGAAACCTCTACTCGTACTGCTGCCGGGGGGCGTCGATCTGCTGCCACGACTCGACCGCCAGATAGGGGATGCTGGCCCCGTTCACCGGGTCGGTGCCGATCCGGTCGCTGTACCGGCCGACCACCTCGATCCAGGTGTCCGCCGGCAGCCCGGTCGGGGCGCTGCCGTCCATCCCGACCTTGATCGGCCGGCCGTCGGCGGCGCAGCAGGAGAGCACGATCCGGGCCAGCATCGGCTCACCGTCCGGGCCGTCGGTGACGAAGCCGGTGAGCCGCACGTCGCGCCCGTCCAGCGACCGGCCCTCGTCGAAGATCGCCCGGGAGGCGTAGTCGAGCACACTGATCTCGGCCGGATCGCCGTCCGGCAACGGCGGATAGTCCGACGATGCCTGCTCGCTGCTCAACGCGGTACCGGCCTGCGCGACGGCGTACGAACCCAGCGCCGGCGGGGCGACCAGCAGCAGCCCGAGCACCGGCAGGATCAGCAGCCAACCCACCCTCGGCTCGTGATGGGCGTGGCCGTGGCCGTCGTCGGCGGTGTCGTTGGGCCCGGAATGCGCATCATGCCCGGAATGCGCAACGGCGGCGGCCGGTGTCGACCGACGCCGCAGGTCGTGCCAGAGCGTCATGACCGCTGCGGCGATCAGCAGCAGACCGGCGACGATCAGGAACGGCTGCAGCGCTTCCTTGACGTACCGCAGATACATGTCGGTGACGCTGGCCCGGACCACCGCGCCGCCGAGCAGCAGCAGCACCACACCTTGAGCCTGTTTGTTCACAACAGCACCGTCCCCACCGCGACCGCCACCACGACGGCGATCAGGAATGTCGCCGGAGCGAACCGGTACGCGAATCTGCGCCCGAACGTACCGGCCTGCATCGAGATCAGTTTCAGGTCGACCATCGGGCCGACGACCAGGAAGACCAGCCGCGAGGTCAGCGAGAACTGCGACAGCGAGGCCGCGACGAAGGCGTCCGCCTCGGAGCAGATCGACAACAGCACGGCGAGTACGGCGAGCGCCAGGATGGACAGCACCGGGTTGTCGGCGAGAGTCTGCAGCCAGCGCTCCGGCACCAGCACGTTGATGCTGGCGGCGGCCATCGCCCCGATGACCAGGAAACCGCCGGCGTGCATGATGTCGTGCCGGACCGCCGCCCAGAACGCCCGCGCCCGGGACAGGTCGTCCAGGTCGGGGCGGTGCGGCAGGCGGATCCAGTCGGTACGGCCCAGCCGCAGCCACAGCCAGCCCATCACGACCGCGACGAGCAGGCTGGCGACGCCTCGGCCGAGGACCATCTCCGGGTTGTTCGGGAAGGCGACCGCCGTGGCCACCAGCACGATCGGGTTGATCGCCGGGGCGGCAAGCAGGAACGCCAGCGCGGCGGCCGGCGCCACGCCCCGACGGATCAGCGACCCGGCGATCGGCACCGAACCACACTCGCAGCCGGGCAGCACCACCCCGGCGGCGCTGGCCACCGGCACCGCCAGCGCCGGATGTTTCGGCAGCGCCTTGGCCCAGAACGACCGGGGCACGAAGACCGCGATCACCGCGGAGAGCACCACCCCGAAGACCAGGAACGGCATCGCCTGGACCATCACCGAGACGAAGACCGTGGTCCAGGTCTGCAGCCGGGGGTCGGAGATCAGGTTGGCCAACGGCTCGCGGAAGATCACCAGCCCGATCAGCAGGAAGGCGAGCACCTCCACCGAGCCGACCCGGCCACCGAACAGCCGGCGTCGGGGTGGTCGTGGGCCACCGGGCGGTCCGGCGCCGCCGCCGGACCCGGTCAGGTCGTCGTCGGCCGGCGCGGCCCAGTCGATGTCGTCGCCTGGGCGCGTCCGACGCGTCGCGGTGCGATCGGCAGCGGTCACGGCGGGCTGGTCCCCTCGCTGGTGTGAAGGCGGGCAGTTCACGATAACCCGCGCAGGGGTGCCCGCCACCACACCGGGACGCGCCCACTGTCGGTGCGGTGCCACCGGTGCTAGCGTCGGTGGCACAACCTGATGTCCCACAGGGGAGCGCACACAGCGCTGAGAGTGCGGGGAGTCCCGCAGACCCTCGAACCTGATCTGGGTAATGCCAGCGCAGGGAGTTGGAGCGACCAATGACGCGACAAAATGCATCTGTCGACCGCAGCTGGCGGACCGTCGACATCGTGGTCGCCTCGGTGATCGCGGTCGCGTTCGGGGTGGTCTTCTGGCTGTGGGGGTTGATCTGGACCGCCACCGAGGCCGCGTTCACCTTCTTCCCGCCCGCCCAGGCGGTGCTGTACGGGGTGTGGCTGGTGCCGGCCGTGCTCGGCGCGCTGGTGATCCGCAAGCCGGGAGCGGCGTTGTTCTGCGAACTGGTCGCCGCGGTCGTCTCGGCGGCGTTGGGCAGCCAGTGGGGTGCCGTGGTGATCGTGCAGGGGCTGGCCCAGGGGGTCGGTGCCGAGCTGGTCTTTCTGGCGGTGGCGTACCGCTCGTTCCGGCTGCCGGTGGCGCTGGCCGCCGGTGCGGCCGCCGGGCTCGGCGCGGCGATCTTCGACCAGATCCGCTACTACGCGCCGTACGACCTGGTCAGCTTCCGGATTCCGATCTTCATCGTCACCGTGGTCAGCGCGGTCGTGCTGGCCGGTGCCGGCAGCGTGGCGCTGACCCGGGCGCTGGCCCGCACCGGGGTGCTCGACCGGTTCCCCGCCGGCCGCGACCGCACCACGGTGTGACCCGGCCGGGGTCGCACCACCGGGTGGTTCGGCCGGGGCCGGCCGGGTCGTGAGCCGGCTGGAGCTGCGCGGGTTCGGCTGGCGGCACGCCGGCCGCCGGGCCTGGGCGGTCCGCGACGTCGAGCTGAGCGTCGACGTCGGCGAACGAGTCCTGCTGCTCGGGCCGTCGGGTGCCGGCAAGAGCACGCTGCTGGCGGCGATCGCCGGGCTGCTGCCGGCCGACTCGGGCGAGCAGGCCGGCACAGTCACCGTCGACGGGCTCGACCCGCGCACGGCCCGCGAGCGGGTCGGCATCGTCTTCCAGGACCCGCAGAGTCAGCTGGTGATGGCGCGCAGCGGCGACGACGTCGCCTTCGGGCTGGAAAACCGGGGCGTGCCGGCCGAGCAGATCTGGCCACGGGTGGACGCCGCGCTGGCCCGGGTCGGCTTCCGCTACGGCCGGGACCGCCCGACCGCCGCGCTGTCCGGCGGCGAGCAGCAGCGGCTGGCCCTGGCCGGGGCGCTCGCCCTGCGGCCGGGTCTGCTGCTGCTGGACGAGCCGACCGCCAACCTGGACCCGGCCGGCGCCGACCTGGTCCGCGACGCCGTCGCCGAGGCGCTCGACGGGGACCGGGACACCACGCTGGTGGTCGTCGAACACCGGGTGGCTCAGGCGCTGCCGCTGGTCGACCGGGTGGTGGTGCTGTCCGCCGGTGGCGGCGTACGGGCCGACGGCAAGCCGGACGAGATCTTCGACCGGTACGGCGGGCAACTGGCCGCCGACGGTGTCTGGGTGCCCGACCAGCCGCTGCCGCAGCGAGGCGGGCCCGCCGCCCCGGCCGGTGAGCCGCTGCTGATCGCCGACCGGGTCGGGCTGGTGCCCCGGCTCGCCCCGCTCGCCGACGAGGTGCCGGTACGCGGCGGCGAGGCACTGGCCGTGCTGGGGCCCAACGGTGCCGGCAAGACCACGCTGGCCCTGCTGCTCGGCGGGCTGGTCGCGGCCACCGACGGAACGGTCCGGGCCACCGCCGCGTTGACCGGCGACGGCCGGGTCGGCCCGGCCCCGCACCGGTGGCGGGCACCGGAGCTGGTCCGCCGGATCGGCAACGTGTTCCAGAACCCGGAGCACCAGTTCGTCGCCACCACGGTGGCCGACGAGTTGGCTCTCGGCCCGCGCCGCTGCGGGCTGGCGGAGTCGGCCGTCGCCAGCGTGGTCGACGAGCTGCTGCACCGGCTGCGGCTGGACCGGTTGGCGGCGGCCAACCCGTACACCCTCTCCGGTGGTGAGGCGCGGCGGCTGAGTGTGGCGACCGCCCTGGCCACCGCGCCCCGCCTGCTGGTGCTCGACGAGCCGACGTTCGGCCAGGACCGGCGTACCTGGCTTGAGCTGGTCGCGCTGCTCGGTGAGCTGCGCGACGCCGGGCACGGGATCGTGACGGTGACCCACGACGTCAACCTCGTCGCCGCCCTCGCCGATCGGCGGTTGACCCTGTGATCGGCGGACCGGACGGCACCGAGGCGACGGCCGGTTCGGCGCCGCTGGCCCGCCGCAACCCGGTGGCGAAGCTCGCCGCCGCGCTGGTCTTCTCGGTGCTGCTGCTGGCCACCCTGGACCCGGTGGCGCCGGCGGTCGCGATCGCCGTCGAGCTGGCCGTGGTCCCGCTGTTCGGGCTGGGCTACCGTGCCCTGCTGCGCCGGATGGCACCGCTGCTGCTGAGCGCCGCCGGGGTGCTGGTCACCCTGACGCTGTTCGCCGCCGAACGGACCGGCACGGTGCTGCTCACCGCCGGCCCGGTGCTGGTGACCAGCGGGGTGCTGGTCACCGCGCTCGGGCTGGCGTTGCGGCTGCTGGCCGTGGCGCTGCCCGGGGTGCTGGTCTTCGCCACCACCGACCCGACGGACCTGGCCGATGCCCTGGTGCAGAACGTCAAGGCCCCGCCCCGGTTCGCGATCGGGGCGCTCGCCGCGTTCCGGCTGGTGCCGATGCTGGCCGCCGAGTGGCAGCTGCTGGCGATGGCCCGCCGGGCCCGGGGCATCGACGCGGGCCGCAACCCGGTGCGTCGGCTCCGGTTGTTCGCGGCGACCGCTTTCGGGTTGCTGGTGCTGGCGATCCGCCGGGGTACCCGGCTGGCCACCGCGATGGACGCCCGGGGGTTCGACGCCGGCATCCCCCGGACCAGCGCCCGGCGGCAACGGTTCGGGGCGGCCGACGCGGCTCTGGTCGTCGGTGCCGCGATCGCCGCCGGCGGGTCGCTGGCGGTCAGTTTCGCCGCCGGGGTCTTCCGCCCGGTGATCGGCTGAGCGCTGCCGACAGACAGGACCGCAGGTCAACAGTGGTGTGACCGATGCATACATGGCTACACCTTCACGGCACGTGCGCCGCAACGACGGCGGTACGTCGCCTGTTGTTTCCCCTCCTCCACGAGATTGACCGCGACAAAGTTGATCTGGGAGGCGGAACAGGGATGGGACACCACCACCATCATCACCACCACGACCATGCGGCGACCGGTGCCGACGTACCGGCACCGCTCGACCTGTCGGTGCCGGACGCCGAACTGTCGCCGACCGAGGCGTCCCGGCGTACCTTCCTGCGGAACGCCGGGCTGCTCGGGGCCGGCGCGGCCGCGTCATCGGTGCTGGCCGGCGGACACGCCGCGCACGCCGCACCGGCCGGCGACCACGCCGGCGGCGGCACCGGCGGCGGCCAGGCCAACGACGGCGAGTTCGTCTGGCTGGCCGGCGACCACCACATCCACACCCAGTACAGCTCGGACGCCATTTACCGGGTGGTCGACCAGGCCAAGCATGCCCGCGCGTACGGCCTGGACTGGATCGTCATCACCGACCACGGCAACGCCACCCACGCCAGGATCGGGGTGGAGAAGGTCAACCCGGACATCGTCGCCACCCGCCGGGAGATCAAGGATCTGCTGATCTACCAGGGTCTGGAGTGGAACATTCCGTCGGCCGAGCACGGCACGGTCTGGGTGCAGCCCAGCCCGAACGAGGTCGCGGTGCTCAAGCAGTTCGAGACCGACTACGACGGTTCGGTGACCGGCACCAGCGGCTCCAGCCCGGCCAACGAGGCGCTCGCCGTCGCCGGGATCAAGTTCCTGGCCGAGGAGGTCCGCAATCGCCGGATCGGCGGCGCGCTGTTCCTGGCCAACCACCCGTCCCGGCGGGGCGTCGACTCGCCGCACGAGATGCGGGCGTGGCGCGACGCCGACCCGACGGTGGCGGTCGGCATGGAAGGCGCGCCGGGGCACCAGGCGGCGAGTCTGCCGGCGCCGAACGGCCCGGGTCGCGGTCGCGGCTACTACGAGGGCAGCCCGTCGGCGGCGTCGTTCCCCGGCTACCCGTTGGAGAGCTACCGCACCTGGGGCGGCTTCGACTGGATGACCGCCACCGTGGGCGGGCTGTGGGACAGCCTGCTCGCCGAGGGCAAGCCGTGGTGGATCAGCGTCAACTCCGACTCGCACTTCAACTACCTGGGTACGTCGATGCGCGGGCCGGGCAGCGACTTCAACGCCAACGGCAAGTACAACGACCCGGTGTACGGGCCGCTGATCACCACCGCGGGTGACTTCTGGCCGGGCCAGTACGGTCGGACGCACGTCGGCGCCAAGGCGTTCGGCTACCGCGCGGTGATGGACGCGATGCGGGCCGGCCGGGTCTGGGTGGACCACGGTGGCCTGATCCGGGGCCTGGACATGCGGGTCCGCCGGCTCAACGACCAGCGGCCGGGAGCCGGTGCCACGCTCGGCGGCACCTTGAAGATCAAGAGTGGTACGTCGGTCGTGGTCACCCTGGACATCGATCTGGCGACCGTGCCGAACTGGGCGCAGTTCGTGCCGAAGCTGGCCCGGGTGGACCTGATCGTCGGCGACGTCACCGGACCGGTCACCGACCAGGACACCTTCACCGCCCCGACCGCCCGGGTCGCCGCCTCCTTCGAGGTGCAGCCGGGCCGCAAGCGGGTGTCGTTCAGCTACCCGCTGGGCCGGGTGGACCGGCCGATGTACGTCCGGGTCCGGGGCACCGACGGCAACCGCAGCGCGCCCGGCCTGATGGGTGCGACGGTCGACCCGCACGGTCCGGCGATGGACGTGCTCGGCGACGCCGACCCGTGGCTGGACCTGTGGTTCTACGGCAACCCGATCTGGGTCCTGCCGTCCTGACCGCCACCGCCATGACAGTCATCGGAATCAGTCTCGGGCACGCCGACGACGCCGCCGCCGAACACTGGCTGCACGACGTCGTCGGCGTGGCCGACCTGCACGACCTGGTCGCCTGCACCCATCTGGTGCGGACGCCGAGGCCGCACGTGGCGATCAGTCTGGCCGCCCCCGACGGGCTGCCAGACCTGCCCGCCACCCCGGCCGATCTCGTCCCGGCGGCGGAGCTCGCCGCCGACGAGCACCGGGCCGGCCGGTCCGGGCGGGCGGTGCGCTACCCCGGGGTCGACCGTCTGGTCGGCACACTCACCGTCGCGGAGCTGCTCGAGTTCAGCGCGATCGAGCAGGTCATCATGCTCGGCGGCGCGGTCCCGGAGCCGGAGACGCCGGTGCAGACCCGCGACTTCGTCCGGCCGCAGTGGATCAACGGAGTACTGACGTTGATCACTACTGCGGTCGGGCCGGGGCGGATCGGGCCATTCGAGCTGCCCGACCCGACCCCGTGCTGCGCCGACAAGCACTGATCGTACGCCTCACCTATCCAGAATCACCTATCCAGTCCTCCGGTGCTGGTCACCTCCTGTGGCCAGCGCCGGAGGCAGTCTCATGCTCAACGGCCTCCCCTTGCCGGAGCCGCGAGGTGAGGCTTGCGCACGTCATTTCGCATTTTGAGGTGCGTCAGCCTCACCTCGCAGGCGGTGGCGTGGTGGTCAGTTCGCCGCACCGAGGGCACCAGCGGCTCTTGACTCGGAATGAGAACAACCCGGCCAGGAAGCCGAGTAGCGCGGCGCTCGTCAACGCACAGATTTCCATGATCCTCTTTGACTTCTCTACGAGTGGGGATGGTCGACGCCGTTGAGTGGCTGCCGGCGTTGCACCACGCCGGAGCGGGTCAGCGCTGACTTGTAGACGCCGATCGCGGCCATCCGCCCGTCCCGCCCGGCCGAGGTGATCGTGGCGAGGATGCCGACCACCGGGGACTCGGCGTCGTCGAGGCCGTACCGGATGTCGGAGACCCGGACCGTCATCGACCGGTCGCCGAACACCCAGTCGGCCTTGCCGAGATGCAGTGTGTCGCCGACCCGCAGGAGATCACCGTCGGCCATCAGTCGTCCCGGCCGTCGTGGACGTACCCGTCGGGCCAGAGTCCGGCGTACTGCAACACCGCCCGCACCCGACGCGCCTTGCCGTGGTCCCAGCGGTCCAGCACCGCCAGCGCGTTGGTGAACGGCGGGCAGAACGCAGCCACGTCACACACCCGGCACTCGGCCAACCGACTCGGCATGTGCTCAGCCACCGTCTCCCGCGCACGGTCCAACACGCCGACGTCCGGCCGGTTCCGCATCGCCGCCGCCACCTCGTCCAGCACCGCCTGCTCGGCGTCGACAACCGGCCGCCCGGCATCCGGCGCGGGTGCCACCGCACGCGCGGCCAGCAGCCGGAACCGTGAGTCCCGCCCGATGTCCGTCTGCCCCGGCGTCCGTCGCGGCAACGGCGGCCGGTCCGGCGGCGGACCTTCATTACCGCTGAGGTACGGCGACGGGCAGTACCTACTGCTCGGCGGGTTGTTTCCGGCCATGCGCTTTCCTCCGTGGAGAAATGTCAGCGAATACATTCGATGATCCTCAACGCCATTTATTGCTGCTCGTGTGACTCACTACATCCACGGTCGCCTACGTCACACGCACGCCACCACCCGCCGACATCCGGAGATTCCGAGACGTCCATTCCTCGCGCCACGGGGAAGTTCCCAAAATCGGAGCAGTCACGTATGGTCTATCCAAATAGGTCTGCGAATATTTCTGATCATGGGCGGTGACGGCATGGCAGAATCAAGATCGGATAGTCTTCGACGGCAGCAGGCGCGTCTTGCGGCCGAGTTACGGTCGGAGGGAAAGACGTGGGTCGAGGTGGCCGAGGTCTTCCGGCAACAGTTCCGGCTCAACCCCCGGGTCGCACTCCGCGCCGCCCGGGGCTGGAGCCAGGCGCAGGCAGCCGAGGAGTGGAACCGGCGCTGGCCCGACGAGCCCAAGACCCACAAGAGCTTCTCGTACTGGGAGATCTGGCCCGGCAAGGGCGGCTACACGCCCTCGCAGGACAACCTGGTCCGCCTGGCCGAGATCTACGAGTGCGCCGTCGCCGACCTGCTGGCCGACCTGCCCAGCTTCCGCCACCTCGATGCCGCAACCCGAACAACTTTCACCGTCGCACGGGGTACTTCCGTCGCCCTCACCGGTGAGACCATGGTGCCGAGAGAAGCGGAGATCCTGCTTCGCGACCTGCTCGGCCGGCGACCCGGTGCCGAGGCGGGTGCCCCGCCACGAGCGGACCTCACCGGCCTGCACCGCCTGCCCGAGGAGGTCGACTTCGGAGAGTTGGCGCAGGTCATCGTCATGTGGATGCAACGGATACCGGACCCCCAGACCCGCCGGGCCATGCTCGGCAAACTGACCGCCGCGCTCGCGGTCGCCACCACCGCGCCGCTGACCGAGCTGGCCGGCGCGGCCGAGCCGGCCAACGCGGCACCACCGTCCGCCGGACCGGGCACCTTCGACCCGGCGACGCTGGCCCACTGCGAAGAGATGATGCCCCACCTGCGCAAGCAGGGCGACGTACTCGGCGCGGGGGCCACCCTGCCCAGCGCGTTGGCCTACCGGCGTACCGCCGAGCAGCAGGCCAAGGCCGCCCCCGCCGGGCCGCACCGGGACCGGGCGATCGCCGCCTACGCCGAGCTGACCCAGCTGGCCGGCTGGTTGTGCTTCAACATGGGCGACTACGGTTCCGCGCAGCGGCTCTACGACGATGCCCGCACCGCCGCCCACGAAGCACGCGCCGTGGAGCTGGTCACCTACATCCTGTGCACGATGAGCCACCTGGCGACCTGGCAGGGCAAGCCCCGGATCGGCATCGACCACGCCGCCGCAGCTGCCGCCTGGGCCGAGCAGAGCGGCAGCCCGTACGCCCGCGCCTATGCCGCCGATGTGGCGGTGCGCGCGCTCACCGCCGACGGACAGGCCGACCGGTCGCAGGCGAATCTCGACCGGGAGTACGCCGCCCTACAGGAAGCGCAGGCCGACGACGGCCCCCGTCAGTCGTGGTGGTACTTCTACGATGAGTCGTTCTACTGGAGCACCACCGCGCAGCAGGCGTTGGGCTTCCACGACGCCGACCGGGTGCTCGCCGCCACCGACAAGACGTTGAGCCTGATCGACCCGGGCAACTTGCACAACCGCGCATTCGGGCTGCTGTACCGCGCCGAAGCGTTCGCCCAGCAGCGCAACATCGACCAGGCCTGCCGGACCGCCACCGAGGCGGTGGAGCTGACCTCGGTCAACTCCAGCAAGCGGATCACGCAGCAGGTGCAGAAGCTGCGCCGTGGGCTCGACCCGTGGAAACGCACCCGCCCCGTCAAGGAGTTCGACCAGGCGGTACGCAGCTACCGGTCAACTCCCTTCGGCTGACCACAGCGGGCGCACGAAGACGGCGTACTCCCGGTAGTAGGCGCCCGGAGGTCCAGGCTTCGTGCCGACCCGCACCCACCCCCACCGCTCGTAGAGTGCGTGGGTGGCGGTCGCGACCGGGTTGGCCGACAGCGTGGCCCGCTCCTCACGTCGACCACCGAGGAACGTGTCGTGCAGGCCACGGCCGATGCCCTTGCCCTGCCACGCCTTGCGTACCTCGATCTCGGCCAGGACCACCGTGCGCTCGCCACCACGCTCGTCGGTGAAACCCGGCTCGGGCGCCGGATCGAGCCCGCCGAACCAGTCCCGCTCCTGCCGCAGGCTGTACCCGAGGACGAAACCCACCAGCTCATCGCCGCTCCGGGCCGTCACCAGCTCGTAGTTGCGGGCACCCAGCGCAGCCGTGGCCCGATCACGGAAGGCATCCGCCTTGACGCCGGTGTCCTCGCCGGGGACCTGGCCGTAGGCGTCGGCGTAGACCTCGGCCAACTGGTCCAGCATCGCCGCGGCAGCGGCGGCGTCGAGACGGACGTACGAAACCTCAGTCACACCAACCACCGTACGGACGAGCAGACCACCGTCCTTCCCCGCGCCACGGGGAAAATGGGCCCCAGCAGTCACTGTTTCCCTTGCCGAAGCCGATCGGGGTAGGCGACAATATCCACATCGGCTAGTTGGCGACTAGGCGACGGCGGTGAGACGGCCACGCTATATCGCGAGCCCTCCATCGAGGACGGACAACGCATCGATGCACGCAAGATTAAGTGCCAGAGATGTGGTGAAATGTCGATTGCGACAACCTCCAACACACCCGGGAGCCGGGGGAAGTTGGCGGAAAGATCCCAAACCGCCCCCGAGCTGCGAGAGCCCACTCCACGGAGATCATCTATGCTGCCACCAAGATCATGATCAACAGGAGGTTGCCCTCCGGACCCCCTGTTTGCCCAGGTCAGACCCCCCGACATTCCGGACACGGTCACCGAGCACACGAAAACCGCGCCGAATTGAAGCCCTACGGCAGGTTCAAATGCCATCTGTCGACAGATCGACCAACATCGACATGTTGAAGGTGGGCCAGGTGCTGAGAGAAGATGAAGACGTGATCTGGTCCGGCTTGCTCAAACGCGGATACGACCGGGAGATCCGCGCCGCATGGCCGACACGCTCAGCAGTCCCCCGGGAACTCTGGAACGACCTCATCCACCGCGCCACGTCCCGCATCTGGTGCGCCGGCTACACCTCGTACTTCCTCTGGACCGAGGTCCCCGGCATCACACCCACCCTGCGCAACAAAGCCGCATCCGGCCTCGACCTGCGCTTCCTCCTCGGACTCAAGGACTCACCCGTCACCCACGAGCGTGAACGCATCGAGGACGCAGCCCTGTCGATCTCCACCCGCATCGACATCACCACCGCCGAACTCACCAAGATCGAACCCACCCCACAGGTACGCCACACCGACCGCCACATCAGCCTGTCCGTCTGGATCTTCGACGACGAAGCCCTCGTCAGCACCCACCTCGCCGACCAACTCGGACACGCCTCCCCCACCCTGCACATCCGCCGACGCGGCCCCGGCGGCCTGTTCGACCAGTACGCCAACCACGTCGACCACCTCTGGGAAACAGCCCACGCACCAGCACCGGCCCCATGACAGACCAGGGCTGGACCAGCAGCTCAGACCCGTACCTCGTCGCGCAGCAGCACGACGCGTGGTCCGCCGAGGCCGCCGGCCGGGGGCGCGTCGGCACGCAACAGCTCTCGGCGTCGAGACCGTCGACGCCGACACACAGGTCAGACGCGCGCTCGGTCTCGCCGACACCGAACGAGCCGTCGTCCGCCGCCGCCTCATCCTCGAAGACAATCGCCCCGTCGAACTCGCCGACTCCTACTACCCGGAACCCATCGCCGCCGGCACCCCACTGGCCGACAACCGCAAGGTCAAAGGCGGCGCGGTACGGGTACTCGCCGACCTCGGACTCACGCCGCACCAGGTCAGCGAACACGTCACCGCACGACGGCCGACCGATCAGGAACAGGAACTACTCGACATCCCCGCCGACGAACCACTCCTCGTCCTCACCCGCCTCAGCCGCGCCGCCACCGGCCAACCCATCGAGTACGCCGTCATGCGCACCGTCACCAGCCGCTCAACCGGCCACACCTACCAGATGCAGGCCCCAACCCCATGACCAACGAACCCGACAACAAGGCTGCCGCCAACGACGTACGAGACCGACAGCGCCAGATCGCAGCCGACATCCGCCGACAGATCCTCACCGGCGAGTTCAAACCCGGCGACAAGGTGCCCTCCACCGCCCAACTCTGCGAGCGGTACGGCGTCTCCAACCTCACCACCCAGCGCGCGCTCGCCATCCTCAAGAAGCAAGGATTCGTCCGTGGCGAGTCCGGCGTCGGCGTGTTCGTCACCGCCAACCAGCCGATCGCCGTCGAAGCGAACCACTACCCGGGCCAGGCCAGCGACGCCAATCCGTACCCGTGGATCAGTGAGATCGCCAGTCACGGCCGCCGCAAGACCAGCCGCCTGCTGTCCGTCGACGAGGTGACACCGCCGGTCGCGGTCGCCGCAGCGTACGACCTCGAACCCGACACCCGCGTCATCCGCCGGCGGCTTCTGCTCCTGCTCGACGACGCCCCAGCCGAACTGGTCACCAACTACTACCGCACCGACCTCGCACGCGGCACCCCGCTCACCGAACACCGCCTGATCAGAGGCGGATCGCTCCGCGTACTCGCCGAACTCGGCAAGCACGCCGGACCAGCCGTCGACGACGTCGAAGCCACCATGCCCACCATCGACGAGTTCATCGCCCTACAAATGCCCGACGACATGCCCGTGCTGCGTCAGTTCCGCACCGTATACACCACCGACGGCGAACCGATCGAAGTGACCGAAATGATCAAAGCCGCCCACCGGCACAAGGCGAGATACCTCCTGCCCGGACCTGACGAAGCCTGACCTCACCGCCCTCCCGCGACACTTACCAGACCGCCGCCGAGGTAGTGGAGGTGGCCACGGTGAACCCTCCACTCGGCGGACCGCAGCAGGCGCACAACAAGCCACTTTTCCCCTTGCCGGAGCCAACCGCGTACGCGACAATTTCCACATCGGCCTTTCGGTAGGTGCCGGACGGAGGAGGGATAGCCACGCCGAACCCAGCAGCATCCGCTGAGGACAGACAACGCATCGATGTACGCAAGATTAGGTGCCGGAGTTGTGGCGGAATGTCGATTGCGGCAACCTCCGACACGCCCGGGATCCGGGGGAGGTTGGCGGAAAGATCCCAAACCGCCCCCGAGCTGCGAAGATTCGCCTTACGAAGATCATCTAAGCTGCCACCAAGATCATGATCAACAGGAGGTTGCCCTCCAGACCCCCTGTTTGCCCAGGTCAGACCGCCCGACATTTCGGACACGGTCCCCGAGCACACGAAAACCGCGCCGGATTGAAATTCCGGTTGTACTCGAAGGGAATGGAGGCAGGTCGGCCGTAGACTGAATTTGGTCTGCGACAGCGCTGCCGCTATCCGCTGCGAAGGTCAGGCTTCCTGGGGTAGCCGACGAGGTCGACCGTACTCGTGGCCGCGTTCGCATCGGGCGCAACAGCCGCGAGTGGCGGTGCTGATCTCGGCAGAGGATCCTGAGTCGCTGGAGGCAACCGTCGAGCTGCTTCCTTCTGGAACGGGTTGGATGAGGAGACGGACTCCGCTGACCCCGTCACCCCACCGCGAGCCGCGACCGTCAGCGCCGGCCAGTGACGACGTACTGCAGTTTGAGTTCGTGGTCGGGTGCCACGCCGAACCGTTGATCGAGTTCGTAGATCGAGGTAAGCGGTACGGCCGTGACATCACGCAGACCGGCCCCCTGCAGCACTGCCACGGTCTGGTCGATGGACTTCGCGGTGGCCAGCGGCAGCGCCGAGCGCACCGCACTGTCGTAGTGGTCGGCAAAGTTCTCCGAGGCGTTGTCCAGCCCATCAGGGAACCAGGTGCTGTCGACCACGGCGACCGTGCCGCCGGGGCGCAGCAGGCGTACCCAGTTGGCCACGGCGACCTGCGGCTCCCGCAGCGTCCACATCAGGTACCTGCTGGTCACCGCGTCGAAGCTGCCGGCCGGGAAGTCCGGTGCGACGGCGTCGCCGTACGCGATGACCGGGCCGCCGGGCATCGCGGCGGCGTGTCGGCGGGCCCGCTCCAGCATCCCCTCGGACAGGTCCATGCCGGTGACCCGGTGGCCGAGGCCGGCCAGCACGATGGCGGCCTGCCCAGTGCCGGTGCCGACGTCGAGCACGTCCAGCGGTGCCGGCGGCAGTGCCGCCGCCCAGACCTGTGACCAGGCCTGCTGGTCGGCGGCGAACCGTTCAGGGCGCTGCACGTACTCGTCGTAGCCGGGTGCCCGGCCGGTCCAGTACGCGTTGATCCGATCTTGTACGGCCGTCATGCCGCGATCCTTTCCTGGGTGACCTCGTGTGGGCGGAACAGCAGGTGGATGGCACCGTCGAGGTCCAGCCGCCGGATGCCGATCCCGTAGACCGGTTCGAGCACCGCTGGGTCGAGCACCTCGTCCGTGCTGCCGGCAGCCGCCACCCGGCCCTGACCGAGCAGCACCAGGTCGTCGCAGTAGCGGGCGGCCAGGTTCAGGTCGTGTAGTACGACGATGGAGCAGGTGCCGAGATCCCGTACCAGTTGCAGCACCTCGTGCTGGTAGCGGATGTCCAGGTGGTTGGTCGGCTCGTCGAGCAGCAGATGGGTGGCCTGCTGGGCGAGAGCGCGGGCGATCAGCACCCGTTGGCGTTCGCCGCCGGACAGCCCGGCGAACGCCCGGGCACCCAGGTGGGCGGCACCGACCCGGGTCAGGCTCCGGGCCACGATCTCGTAGTCGGCCCGGCTGGTCCGCTGGAACGTCGACAGGTGCGGGCCCCGGCCCAGCAGCACCAGCTCGGCCACGGTCAGCGCGGTGTCGGTGCCGCCGGCCTCCTGCACCACCACGGCCAGCCGGCGGGCGGCCTCCCGCGACGGCAGGCCGGTCAGCTCGTCGCCGTCCACCACGACCCGCCCGGCCCCACCGCTCCGACCAGGACCGCTGCTGCGCCCGGCACCGCCGCTGCACAGGGCACCGTGGAGCAGGCGCAGCAGGGTGGTCTTGCCGCTGCCGTTCGGGCCAATCAAACCGAGGACCCGGCCGGGCCGGGCGGTCACGCTGACCCCGTCGATCACCGGGTTGGCGCCGTAGCGCCACGAGACCTCGGTCGCGGTGATCACGACTCGGCCCCGAAACGCCGTACGATCCGCTCCAGTCCGTCGATGGACAGCGGGGTCGGTGGCTCGGTGAAGTTGAACAGCTGGGTCAGCACGTCGCCGTTGCGTACGGCGGCCAGGTTCTCCGCCCCGGGCAGCCCGGTCAGGCCCTGTTCGACCGCCGCCGGGTCGCCGTCGCTGTACAGCAGGATCAGCACGTCGGGGTCGCGGCCGAGCAGTTCCTCCACGGTGACTTCGAAGACCCGTTCGGGTACGTCGTCGAAGACGTTGCGCAAGCCGGCCGCTTCCAGCTGCGGGTGCGCCATGCTGGCGGTGCCGTACGCGTAGGTGACACCGCCGCCGACGGTCGGGTACAGCACCGCAGCCGTACGGCCGGTGCCCGCCTCGGTCTGGGCCTGCACCTGCGCCATCCGCTCTTCCAGCGCGGTGACCGCCGCTGCCGCCTCGTCGGCCCGGTCGAACACCTCGCCGTAGGTCCGCATCTGGGCGTAGATGTCGTCGAAGGTCGGCACCGTCGTGCTTCCCGGGCACATCGCCGGCTCCTCGAGCAGCGGGATGTCCACCGCCGACAGCGTGTCCCGGGACAGGTTGTCCACCTCGCCGAGCACCAGGTCCGGCTGTTGGCTGATCACCACTTCCTTGGAGATCTGCAGGTGGCCGCTGGTGTCGGTCTTGTCGGTCAGCAGCGGGATGCGGTCCAGTTCGGCGAGGGTCGCCTCGTCGTAGTACTCCGGCGGGTACTGGCCGGCGCGGGCGGTGACCCGGTCCAGCACGCCGAGCGCGTGCAGGTACGGCACGGCAGCGCTCTTGAGCAGCACGACCCGCTCCGGCGCGGCGTCGAAGGTGACGTCGACGCCGCAGTTGGTGACGGTCACCGGGTAGCCGTCGGCCGCGTCCGGGGTGGGGTCGGCACCGGCTTCACCGCACCCGGCGACGAGCAGCGCGGCGGCGGAGATCACCGCAACGGCGGCGGTACGGCTTGTCCTCATGGTGCTCCTCGACTGTTCGGAAAACTCGGGGGCCCAGTTGGACCCGGTGCTCGGGCAGGCCCGGTGGTCACCCGGATGTGGCGTGCAGGCGGCGGATCAGAACCAGCAGGAAAGGTGCGCCCAGCAGCGCGGTGATGATGCCGATCGGGATCTCCTGGGGGGCCAGCAGGACCCGGGCGAGCACGTCGGCCCAGACCAGCAGGATCGCGCCGAGCAGGGCGGCGACCGGCACCACCCGTACGTGTGGTGCGCCGACGAGCCGCCGGGCCAGGTGGGGCACGACGAGGCCGACGAAGCCGATGCTGCCGGCGGCGGAGACCAGCACGCCGACGCTCAGCGAGACCAGCACCAGCAGGCGCAGTCGGAACCGGTCCGGTGACACTCCGAGGGTCTGCGCGGTCTCATCGCCGATGGCGAGCACATCCAGTCGCCGGCCGACGATGGTCAGGTACCCGGTCATCCCGACCAGCACGACGGCGGCCACCGCCAGCAGGGCATCCCAGCGGGCCAGCCCCAGCGACCCGAGCAGCCAGAACATCACCGACCGGGCGCCCTCGGCCGACCCGGAGGCGAAGATCAGGAAACTGGTGGTGGCGTACAGCGCGTAGCCGACCGCGACACCGGACAGCAGCAGCCGGATCGAGGTGACCCGGCCACCGCTGCGGGCGACCAGGAAGACCAGCAGCGACGCGGCGAGGGCGCCGAGGAAGGCGCTGGTGGACAGGGCGTACTGGCCGAAGCCGGCACCGGCCCCGAACAGGATGGCCGCCGCCGCGCCGCTGGACGCTCCGGAGTTGATGCCCAGCAGGTACGGGTCGGCGAGCACGTTGCGGACCATCGCCTGCAGCGCCACTCCGCACACGGCCAGCCCGGCACCGACGAGCATGCCGAGCAGCACCCGGGGTAGCCGGACCTGCCAGACGATGGCCTGCTGCGGCAGGCTCCAGGTCGCCTCACCGGGCAGTCCGACGAGTTGGTGGCCGATGATGGCGGCGACGGTCGTCGGGGCGATCCCGATGGCACCGGAGCCGACCGCGACCAACGCGGTGGCCACCAGTCCGACGGTCAGGACGACCAGCCAGATCCCGGTCCGACGACGCTGGGAGGCGACGCCGAGCAGGTCATCGCGGGCTGCCGACAGGGTGGCCGCCGCCATCGTCCCACCCCCATACGCCGATCTGTTGCTCTTGCAAAGTTATGGCAAAAGCTAGCAGCAAGATCAGCGGATCCGGAAGGCGGTGAGTCACTGTTCACCTCGGCGACGTCCGAGTCCGCCGCCCGTTCACCAGTGCTCCCGCAACGGAAGGTGAACCCGTTGCGGGAGCGGTCAGACCTGACACGGCGGCGGCGTGGGGGTCGGCCGGCAGGGTTGCGCCCTGCCGGCCGACCCCGGCCACGACCGACGGTCAGCTGCGCCGGAACTGGTAGTTGCGGCCCTTGCCGGCGCGCTGACCGCGACCGGCGAGCCGGTCCGGGCGGGCGCTCCTGGTCTGCGGGCCGGAGCCCGGCGCGGCGGCGCGGGCCCGGCGCCGGCCCTCGACGGGCAGCGCGACATCGGGCAGCGCGACATCGGGCAGCGCGACATCGGGCAGCGCGACATCGGGCAGCGCGACATCGGGCAGCGCGAGTTCACCCGGGGCGGCATCGGGCACGGTGAACCCGGGCGTCGTCGTGTCTCGTTCTGGTCGTTGCGCCATGTGAGAAGACCTCCTGGCTGCGAACCGCCACGCGAACCGCGGCGGTGACGGGTGAGATGCGGGAGGCGGGCGCCGCAGTCACCGACGACGGTCCACGATGACGGGACCCGGCAGCCGGAGAAACACCATGACGCCCGCAGTGCCGACCGGCGGCGGGAACCCGCACGGCACGGATCGACGGCGACCGCCGAGCGGTCGCGGCACTGCGAAAAGGGGCGTCAGTAGCGCATGACAATCACGCTAACCGGTGCGCTCCCCCGGCGCACCCGGTTTTTCAGACAGTCCGGCGGCGGCGCCGGGTCGGATCCCGGCTCAGCTCTGCGGGGCGACCGGGTTGGGCAGGGCGCCGCCGAACCGGCGGTCCCGCTGCGCGTACAGCTCGCAGGCGTACCACAGATGACGCCGGTCGAAGTCCGGCCAGAGGGTGTCCAGGAAGACCAGCTCGGCGTAGGCCGACTGCCAGAGCATGAAGTTCGACGTCCGCTGCTCCCCGGACGGCCGCAGGAACAGATCCACCTCGGGCACTTCCGGGTGGTAGAGGTAGCGGGCCAGCATCTTCTCGTTGACCCGGGCAGGGTCGACCTTGCCGGCCGCCACGTCCCGGGCGATCGCCGCCGCCGCGTCGGCGATCTCCGCCTGGCCGCCATAGTTGACGCAGAACTGCAGGGTGAGCGTGCTGTTGTGGCGGGACATCTGCTCGGCGGTCTGCAGCTCGGAGATGACGCTCTTCCACAGCCGGCCGGCCCGACCGGACCACACCACCCGTACCCCCAGGTCGACCAGCTGGTCGCGGCGGCGGCGGATGACGTCGCGGTTGAAGCCCATCAGGAAGCGGACCTCGTCCGGCGAGCGGCGCCAGTTCTCCGTCGAGAAGGCGTACGCCGACAGGTACGGAATGCCCAGCTCGATCGCGCCTTCGACGGTGTCGAACAGCGAGAACTCGCCCTGCTCGTGGCCCTTGGTGCGGGGCAGACCGCGATCCTTGGCCCACCGGCCGTTGCCGTCCATCACGATCGCCACGTGGTCGGGCAGCGCCTGCTTCGGCAACGCCGGTGGCCGGGCACCGGACGGGTGCGGAGTGGGTGCCACCGGCGGGCGCAGGCCCCTGCCCTTGGTCATGATCAGTCTCCTGGGGAACGGTCGACCAGCGGCAGCGAGCGTAACCCGCGTTCCAGATGCCACTGCAGGTGCGCCGCCACCAGCCCGCTGCACTCCCGCCGGGTGGCCGGCTCCGACGCGTCCGCCACCTGCCAGTCACCGGTGGCCAGGGCGGCCATCAGGTCGATGGTGGCCGGCGCCGGATGGGCCGCGCCGGGCGGTCGGCAGTCCGGGCAGACACACCCCCCGGCCGGTACGGAGAACGCCCGGTGCCGGCCCCGGGTGCCGCACACCGCGCAGTCGCGCAGCGCCGGTGCCCAGCCGGCGAGGGCCATCCCGCGCAGCAGGTACGCGTCGAGCACGAGGGTGCCGGCGTGGTCGCCGTCGGCGAGGGCCCGCAGCGCGCCGAGGGTGAGCTGAAACAGCCGCAGCGACGGTTCCCGTTCCACCGGGGTGAGCCGCTCGGCGGTCTCCGCGATCGCGCTGGCGGCCGTGTAGCGCGGATAGTCGGCCAGGAACCGTTTGCCGTACAGGTGCAGCCCTTCGACCTGGCTGACCGTGTGCAGTGAGCTACCGGGCCCGTCGGGGTTCCCGGCGATCTGCAGGTCGACGTGGCCGAACGGCTCCAGCCGGGCGCCGAACCGGGAGGTGGTCCGGCGTACCCCCCGGGCCACTGCCCGCAGCCGGCCGTGCCGGCGGGTCAGCAGGGTGATGATCCGGTCGGATTCGCCCAGCTTCTGTACGCGCAGCACCACCGCGTCGTCGCGGTAGAGCTGGCGGCGGTATCCGGGCACCTGGTCATTGTCCCGTGCCGACCGGGTGTGCCGGCGGCCGGCCCTGATACGGATTCAGGGTCGCGATCCGGGACAGATCCGTGGCCGTGCCGGATGTGCCCCGCCGTTGGCGCTCTTAGCGTCACCGGCATGACTTCCACCCGCACCACGACCACCGCACTCGTCGCCGCGTCGACCGTCGCGCTGCTGGCCGTCGCCTCGGCCGCGTGCGCTCCGCTTGACTGGCGCCAGGAGGACTTCCACGACACCGAGACGGTCCCGATCACCGCGGTACGGATCGTGGAATCCGGCGACGGCGACGTGCTGGTGCGGACCCGGCCCGGTGACACGGTCGAGATCCAGCGGGTCGTCCGCTACCAGCGCTCCGAGCCGGGTCGGACCTATCGGATCGACGGGACGGTGCTCGAGCTGGACACGTCGTGCGGCTGGCGGTGCGACGTGTCGTACGACATCGTCGCGCCCCCGGGCGTCTCGGTCGAGGGTGAGAACGGCTCCGGCCAGCTGTTGCTGTTCGACGTGTCGGACGTGTCGGTGCAGGTCGGATCGGGCAGTATCACCATCGACCGAGCTACTGGTCGGGTGGACGCGCGGACCGGTTCCGGCGGCATCACCGCGTACCGGCTGTCCGGTCCGGCGGAGCTGCGTACGGGTTCCGGCTCCATCGATGGCCGCGGTCTCAGCGGCGATGGCGTGGTCGCGACCACCGGTTCCGGGAAGGTGGCGCTCACCCTTGACGACCCGGGTCCGGTGCGCGCCGAGACATCGAGTGGGTCGGTGCACGTCACCGTGCCCGCGGGTAGCTACCGGATCCGTACCGAGACCGGATCCGGATCGGCCGACGTACGGGTGCCGGACGATCCGGACGGCGAGCATCTGATCGACGCGCGGACCGGCAGCGGGAGCATCGTCATCGATCGCAACCGGCCCGAACCAGTGTGACGTCCCGCAGATGCCGGGTCAGAAGCCCAGCTTGCGCAGCTGCCGGGGGTCGCGCTGCCAGTCCTTGGCCACCCGCACGTGCAGGTCGAGGTAGACCCGGCTGCCGAGCAGCTCCTCGATCTCCCGGCGGGAGCGGGTGCCGACGTCGCGCAGCCGGCTACCGCCGGCGCCGATGACGATCGCTTTCTGACTCGGCCGCTCGACGTAGATGTCGGCATATATCCGGATCAGCGAGTCTTCCGGGAGCATCTCCTCGACGATCACCGCGATCGAGTGCGGCAACTCGTCCCGTACGCCCTCCAGCGCGGCCTCCCGGATCAGCTCGCCGATCAGCACCTGCTCCGGCTCGTCGGTGAGCATGTCGTCCGGGTAGAGCCGGGGGGATTCGGGAAGGTGGCCGGTCATCACCTCGACCAGGGTCTGCACCTGGTGGCCGGTGGCGGCGCTGACCGGCACCACGTCGGCGAAGTCGCCCAGCTCGCTGACCGCGAGCAGCTGTTCGGCGAGCCGGCGCCGGTCGACCAGGTCGGTCTTGGTGACCACCGCCAGCACCGTCGCCTTGAGCTCGGCGATCTCCCCGGTGATGAACCGGTCGCCCCGACCGACCGGCTCGTTGGCCGGGATGCACAGCCCGATCACGTCGACCTCGCTCCAGGTCTGGCGGACCAGGTCGTTGAGGCGTTCGCCGAGCAGCGTCCGCGGCCGGTGCAACCCCGGGGTGTCGACCAGGACGAGCTGCGACTGCGGCTGGTGCAGGACGCCCCGGATCACGTGCCGCGTGGTCTGTGGCTTGCTGGAGGTGATCGCGATCTTCTGCCCGACGATCGCGTTGGTCAGGGTCGACTTCCCGGCGTTCGGGCGGCCGACGAAACAGGCGAAGCCGGCCCGGAAGGTTTCCAGCGGAGCCGACCCGCGCCGGCTCGCTGGCGTACCGTGCGAACTTGCTGACGTACCGCGCCGGCTCACTGGCGTACCGTGCCGAGCAGTTTGCCGTCCGGGGCCGCGACGTGGACCGGCGCGTCGGTGGCCAGGTCACGCACCACCGCGTGGCCGGCGCCGTCCAAGGTGGAGGCCTCGGTGACCACAGCGGCCGCCTCCAGCCGGGTGGCCCCGGACGCCACGGCCGACGCGACCGCCAGCTGCAACGCGGTCAGCGTCAACGACGGCAACGCGACGTTAGCCCCGGCGTAGGTACGCCCGTCCTGGTCCCGTACGGCGGCGCCCTCAGCCGCCCCGATCCGGGCCCGGGCGCTGCGGGCCAGCACGACCAGCTTGCTGTCCTCGGCGCTGAGCTGCGGCTCCGGCTCCGACCCGGTCGGCGTGGCCGACGGCGACTCAGGCATCTGCGTGCTGCCTTTCCTCTGCTCTGGCATGACGGTGGTCTTTGCCGTCGGCGGTGTGCTCGGCCGACGGCCCGGCCGGCTGCTCGACGGTCCGGCTCACCAGGACGGTGTCCACCCGGTTGCGCCGGCCGGTGGTGCCCTCGGCGACCAGTCGGAGGCCGGCGACGGTGACCTCCGCGCCCGGGATCGGCACCCGGCCGAGCACGTGGGCCATCAACCCGCCGACCGTTTCGACCTCGTCGTCGGAGATTTCCACGTCGAACAGCTCGCCGAGGTCCTCGACCGGCAGCCGGGCGGTCACCCGCACCCGGTCGTCGTCGAGTCGTTCGACCGGTGGCCGCTCGACATCGTACTCGTCGGTGATCTCGCCGACGATCTCCTCCAGGATGTCCTCGATGGTGACCAGTCCCCCGGTGCCACCGTACTCGTCGACCACGATCACCAGGTGGGTACGGGCGGCCTGCATCTCGGAGAGCAGGTCGTCCACCGGCTTGGACTCCGGTACGAACGTCGCCGGACGCATCAGCTCGACCACCGGGACCTCGTCGCTGCCCGGCCCGACCGCGTGGGCCCGACGGACCACGTCCTTGAGGTAGATGATGCCCACCACGTCGTCGACGTTCCCGCCGATCACCGGGATCCGGGAGAAGCCGGACCGCAGGAACAGCGCCAGGGCCTGGCGCAGCGTCTTGTGCCGTTCGATCCACACCATCTCGGTACGCGGCACCATCACCTCGCGGGCGATGGTGTCGCCGAGCGCGAACACCGAGTGGATCATCTGGCGCTCGCCGTGCTCGACGACGCCGCGCTGCTCGGCCAGGTCGACCAGTTCCCGCAGCTCGATCTGGGTGGCGAAGGGGCCTTCCCGGAAGCCCTTGCCCGGGGTCACCGCGTTACCGATCAGGATCAGCAGCGAGGCCAGCGGGTTCAGGGCGCGGCCCAGACCGCGCACCAGCGGTGCGGTCGCCCGCGCCACGACGAAGGCGTGCTGGCGGCCGATCGTGCGCGGGCCGACCCCGACCACCACGAAACTGACCACGGTCATCGCCCCGGCGGTGACCAGCGCCGCCGTCCAGCCGGCGCCGAAGGTGTCCACGGCGACCAGCGCGACCAGGGTGGTGGCGGTCAGCTCGCAGAGCAGCCGGAGCAGCAACAGCAGATTGACGTGCCGGACCGCGTCCGCGGCGACGATCTGCAGCGCCCGGGCGGAACGGCTACCGTCGCGGGCCAGCTCGGCGGCCCGGGCCGGCGAGACGACGACCAGCGCCGCCTCGGTCATCGCGATGACTCCCGCCAGCACCACCAGGCCGGCGGCGATGACCAACAGTTGCAGATCCGGCAGCCCGGTGGCTGCCGCAGCGGCGGCCAGCGGGGTGCCGGTGGTATGGCCAGAGTTCACGTGGCCCGGGCTTCCTTCCAGCTGTAGAGCAGGCGAGCCTGCAACTCGAACATCTCACGTTCCTCGTCCGGCTCGGCGTGGTCGTAGCCGAGCAGGTGCAGCACCCCGTGCACGGTGAGCAGATGCAGCTCGTCTGCGGCGGCGTGCCCGGCGGTGGCCGCCTGTTTGGCGGCCGCCTCCGGGCAGAGCACGATGTCGCCGAGCAGGCCCGGCTCGTCCGGGCTCGACTCGCCCGGACCATGGTCGACGCTGCCCTCGTCCATCGGGAAGGCGAGCACGTCGGTCGGCCCGTCGCCGCCCATCCAGCGGTGGTTGAGCTCGGCCATGTAGTCCTGGTCGACCAGCAGCACCGACAGCTCCGCGAGCGGGTTGACGCCCATCTCGTCCAGCGCGTGACGGGCGACGGCGAGCACCGCGTCGGTGTCGACGTCGACCCCGGACTCGTTGGCGATCTCGATGGACACGTGTCTCTCCCGAAGCTCTATCGGCGCCGGTTCGCCCGGCCACCCTGGGCGGTCCGGCCCTGGACCGCGTGGACGCCCTGATTCTGCTGTGCCTCGCGGTCGGCGTCCCACCGGGCGTACGCGTCGACGATGTCGCTGACCAGCCGGTGACGCACCACGTCGGTGCTGGACAGCTGCGCGAAGTGCACGTCGTCCAGGCCGGTGAGGATGTCCCGCACGGTACGCAGCCCGCTGGAGGTGCCGCCGGGCAGGTCGACCTGGGTGATGTCACCGGTGACCACGATCCGGGAACCGAAGCCGAGCCGGGTCAGGAACATCTTCATCTGCTCGGCCGTGGTGTTCTGCGCCTCGTCGAGGATGATGAAGGCGTCGTTGAGGGTCCGGCCCCGCATGTAGGCCAGCGGCGCGACCTCGATGGTGCCGGCCGCCATCAGCTTCGGGATGGAGTCGGGGTCGAGCATGTCGTGCAGCGCGTCGTAGAGCGGACGCAGGTAGGGGTCGATCTTCTCGTAGAGCGTGCCGGGCAGGAAGCCGAGCCGCTCACCGGCCTCGACCGCCGGCCGGGTCAGGATGATCCGGTTGACCTGCTTGGCCTGCAGTGCCTGCACCGCCTTGGCCATCGCGAGGTAGGTCTTGCCGGTACCCGCGGGGCCGATGCCGAAGACGATGGTGTGCGCGTCGATCGCGTCCACGTACCGCTTCTGACCCAGCGTCTTGGGCCGGATGGTCCGCCCGCGCCGGGAGAGGATGTTGAGGGTGAGCACGTCGGCGGGGCGCTCGCTGCCGCCCTGCGCCAGCATGCCGACGGTACGCCGGACCGCGTCGGTGGTCAGCGTCTCGCCCTTGGCGATGAGCTCGAGCAGCTCGCTGAAGAGCCGCTCGGCCACCGCGTTGTCCGACGGCACACCGGTGATGGTGATCTCGTTGCCGCGTACGTGGACGTCGCTGGCGAGGGACTGCTCAACCAGCCGCAGGATCTCGTCGCCTGCGCCGAGCAGGTTGACCATGATCTGCGGGTCCGGGACGGTGATCCTGGTCTGCACCCGGGCCTGCCCGGGAGGTGGAGTGCCGGTCATGGGTCGGCCTGACGGCCTTTCGCACCTGCTTCCATTTCAGCGCCCCGACCCGGTCGGCCGTGGCGGGCGGACTTGCTGCCATCGTATCCGCTCAACGCCCGGCACAGCGGCTCCATTTCCGCCGGTTGTCAACGGGACAGCATCGGACCGAGCGGCGCCCCGCCGAGCACATGGGCATGCACGTGGAACACCTCCTGACCGGCGTACCGGCCGGTGTTGAAGATCAACCGGAACCCGTCAGCGGCCAGCCCTTCGGCCTGCGCCACCGCGGCCGCCGTGGTCAACAGCTCGCCCGCGACGGCGGGGTCGGCCGCGGCCAGCGCGGCGACGTCGGGATGGTGCTGCTTCGGTATCACCAGCACGTGGGTGGGTGCCTGCGGGTGGAGGTCCCGGAACGCGACCGTGTTGGCCCCGTCGTGCAGCAGGGTGGTCGGCAGTTCCCCGGCGGCGATCCGGCAGAAGACACAGTTGTCGCTCACCCGACGGATGGTAGCGGTGACCGCGGTCCGGCCGGTCCACCGCCGCGCTACCAGCGCCTCAACCACCGCGCTACCAGCGCCCCAGCCGACCGGAGAGCAGCGCGAGTGCCGCGACACCGGCGGTCGACGTCCGCAGCACCGCCGGACCGAGCCGCACCGGTCGGGCTCCGGCGTCGACGAAGGTGGCCAGCTCGGCGTCGTCGATCCCGCCTTCCGGCCCCACCACCAGCAGCACCGACCCGGTGGTCGGCAGGTCGGCGACGGCCAGCCGCTGCTGCGCCGACTCGTGCAGGACGAAGCTGGCGGCCGACGCCGCGCACCGGGCGGCGATCGCGTCGGTGGGCTCGGCCGGCTGCTCGTCGGAGCCGCCGATCACCGGCAGCCACGGTCGGCGGGCCTGTTTGCTGGCTTCCCGCGCGGTGCCGACCCATCGTTGCCGGGCCCGGGCACCACGGTCGTCGCGCCAGCGGGTCACCGAGCGGGCAGCCGCCCACGGGACGATCTCGTCGACCCCGACCTCGGTCATCGCCTGCACCGCCAGCTCGCCCCGGTCGCCCTTGGCGATGCCCTGCGCCACCACCAGCCGGGGATCGGTGGCGCTGACGTACCCGGTGTCGAGGACCCGCAGATCGAGCTGGTGCCGGCCGACGGCCTCGACCACCGCGTCGGCGACGCCGCCGCGCCCGTCGGCGAGCCGCAACCGCTCGCCCGGGCGCAGCCGGACCACCGTGGCGGCGTGGTGGCCCTCCGGCCCGTCGAGGGTGTGGGTCGGCCCGGTCGGCAGGCACTCGACGAGAAACAGTGGGGCGCTCACCTCGGATCGGTTCTCCGCTGCTGCTCGCTGGTCGGGCCGGGCGGCGGGTCAGCCGTGGCCGTTGAACGCGTCGCGCATCCGGGAGAAGAACCCGCCCTGCTTGGTCAGCTCGGCGACCTCCTCGCCCCGGGCCTTGGCGAACTCGCGCAGCGCCCGCTCCTGCTCGGCGTCGAGCTTGGTGGGGGTACGCACGTCGAGGTGCACGTAGAGGTCGCCACGGCCGGTGCCGCGCAGATGCGGCACGCCGCGCCCGCGCAGCCGCAGGGTGGCACCGGGCTGGGTGCCCGGCTTGACGTCCACCGGCTCGTCGCTGTCCAGTGTCCGGATGGTCAGCCGGGTGCCGAGCGCCGCGGCGGTCATCGGCACGGTGACCCGGCAGTGCAGGTCGTCACCCTTGCGGGAGTAGACGTCGTGCGGCCGCTCGTGGATCTCGACGTACAGGTCACCGGCGGTGCCCCCGCCCGGCCCGACCTCGCCCTGCTGGGCCAACCGGATCCGCATCCCGTCCTCCACCCCGGCGGGGATCTTGACGGTCAGCGAACGTCGGGTCCGGACCCGGCCGTCACCGGAACAGGTGGCGCAGGGATGCGGGATGACGGTGCCGTAGCCCTGGCAGGCCACGCAGGGCCGGGACGAGACCACCTGGCCGAGGAAGGTCCGTTGCACGGACTGGACCTCGCCGCGCCCGCCGCACGCCTCGCAGGTCGCCAGGTGGGTGCCGGCCGCGGTGCCCGCGCCGGAGCATGTGGTGCAGATCACCGCGGTGTCGACGGTGATCGGTGCTTCCACGCCGAACGCGGTGTCGGTCAGATCGAGCTCCAGGCGCAGGATCGCGTCGGCGCCGGGGCGGGTCCGCGACCGGGGCCCACGGGAGCCGGCCGCCGCCCCGAAGAAGGCGTCCATGATGTCCTGGAAGCCGACGAAGGGCCCGGCCCCGCCGGGGCCGCCGCCGGGCGCGCCGCCGGGTGCCAACGGGTCGCCACCGAGATCGACGATCTGCCGCTTCTGGTCGTCGGAGAGCACCTCGTACGCGGCATTGATGTCCTTGAACTTGTCAGCCGCCACCGGATCCGGATTGACGTCCGGATGGTACTGCCGGGCCAACTTGCGGTAGGCCCGCTTGATGTCGTCAGCGGAGGCGTCCCGGCTCACGCCGAGAATCCCGTAGTAGTCCTTGGCCACTGCGTCTGGTGTCCTCATGTGTCAGTCTCGCATGTGCAGTTCGCCGGGTCGTTTTTGATCCTGCCCGCCGGTCAGTTCTGCGCCAGCAGATCGCCGACGTAGCGTGCCACGGCGCGAACCGTGGCGATGGTGCCGGGGTAGTCCATCCGGGTGGGCCCCAGCACGCCGAGGCCACCGACGATGACGGTGCCCGGACCGTAACCGGTGCTGACCACGGATGCGGCCCGCAGGTTGTCGATCTCGTTCTCGTCGCCGATGCGGACCCGCAGGGTGCTCGGCTCCACCTCGCCGATCAGCTTGAGCAGGACGACCTCCTCCTCCAGTGCCTCCAGTATCGGGCGCAGGGAGCCCTGGAAGTCGAGTAGTCCCCCTCTGGTCAGGTTAGCCGTCCCGGCCAGCGCGATGCGTTCCTCGTGCCGCTCGACCAACGTCTCCAGCAGGACCGTCGAGAGCGTGGTCATCGCCGGTCGCAGGTCCGATGGCGCCTCGTCGACCAACGCCTGGACCAACGGCGGGGTGTCGGAGAGCCGACAGCCGTCGAGCTTCTCGTTGGCCAGCCGACGCAGATCGGTCACGTCGTCGGCGCTGATCGGGGCCGGCAGCTCCACCAGCCGCTGTTCGACCCGGCCGGTGTCGACGATCAGGACCAGCATCAGCCGGGTGGTCGAGATCGGCACCAGCTCCAGGTGCCGTACCGACGACCGGGACAGGCTCGGGTACTGCACCACCGCGACCTGGCGGGTGAGCTGGGCGAGCAACCGGACGGTGCGGTGCACGACGTCGTCGAGGTCGACGGCGCCGGCGAGGAAGCGTTCGATCGCCCTGCGCTCCGCCGGGCTGAGGGGTTTCACCCGGGACAGCCGGTCGACGAACAACCGGTAGCCACGGTCGGTCGGGACCCGCCCGGCGCTGGTGTGCGGCTGCCGGATGTAGCCCTCTTCCTCCAGCACCGCCATGTCGTTACGCACGGTCGCCGGTGACACCCCGAGCTGGTGCCGCTCGACCAGCGCCTTGCTGCCGACCGGCTCCTGGGTGGCGACGTAGTCCTCGACGATCGCCCGGAGCACGTCGAGTTTGCGGTCGTCGAGACCCATCCGCACCTCCTCCGCTGGCACCTGTCGGACCGGTCCGAGGCTACGGCCCCGGCCGTCGCGGCGGCCGGTGGGTGGCCGGACCGACGACGGACGCCCCTGCTGGCACTCGCCGGTTGTGAGTGCCAGCATACGTCGATCGGGCCGGGCCGGGCCGGCGATGATCAATTCGCCGGGCGGGGGCGTACCGGGCGATATGTCACCAAGTGCACTCCTTCGGGTCGGATCCGCCGTCCGGCGGGCCCCGCAAGGCCGGCCAGCCAACCCCGCGCAAGCCGACCGACCAGCGGAGACGGCCTGCCCGGACGGGAAAATCGTCGGCGGGGCTAACTGGCGCGGCTTGATCCGTCCCCCTACCGTGTCGGGCATGACTGAACCACCTCGCCCACCAGGGGAGAACGGTCCCGGCGGCATGCCGCAGGACCCCAACTCCCCGCCGCCACCTCCAGCGTCCTACTCGATGCCGGGCGAGGCCTCCTCTCCCGGATACCCCCCGCCGCCCGGCGGCGCGAGCCCGCCCCCCGGCGGATACCCCCCGCCCGGCGGTTTCCCGCCCGGCGGTCCGGCGTACGGAGGTCAACCCCCGTCCGGCTACGCCACCAACGACGACAAGACCTGGGCGCTGGTCGCCCACTTCGGTGGCGCCCTGGGCGCGTTCATCAGCTTCGGACCGCTCGGCTTCGTCGGCCCGCTGATCGCCTACCTGGTCAAGGGTCAGCAGTCACCGGCCGTACGGGCGCACGCGCTGGCCGCGCTCAACTTCCAGATTCTCTGGTCGGCCATCGCCTTCGTGCTGCTCTTCGTCAGCTGGTGCCTGCTGTTCATCCCCAGCCTGGTGGTGTTCGCCATCCAGATCATCTTCGGGATCATCGCGGGCGTGAAGGCCAACGAGGGGACGCTGTACAAGTACCCGATGTCCGCCAACTTCATCAAGTGACACCGCTCGCCCCCGGATCCGTACCGGCTCCGGGGGCGTCACCGGTGGCGGCGGTTCACGGCAGCAGGTCCCGGACGACCGCGTCGGCCAGCAGCCGGCCGCGCAGGGTCAGCACCGCCTGCCCGGCGGCGAGCGCGCCGGGGTCGAGCAGCCCGTCGTCGCCGGCCCGCTCGGCCGCGACCCGGCCGGCCGGATCCAGTCGCGCCAGCGGCAGCCCACTGGCCAGCCGCAGCCGCAGCATCACCTCTTCGACCTGCTGCTCGGTGCCGGTGAGCAGTTCCCGGCCGTGGCCGGGCGAGCGTCCGGCGGCCAGCCGCTCGGCGTACGACCGGGGATGCCGCACGTTCCACCAGCGGACCCCGCCGACGTGGCTGTGTGCCCCCGGCCCGAGACCCCACCAGTCGCCGCCGGTCCAGTACAGCAGGTTGTGCCGGCACCGGCCGACGTCCGACCGGGCCCAGTTCGACACCTCGTACCAGTCGAATCCGGCGCCGCTCAGCGCCGATTCGGCGGCGAGGTAGCGGTCGGCGGCGACGTCGTCGTCGGGGTACGGCAGTTCGCCGCGCCGCATCCTGGCCGCCAACCGGGTGCCGTCCTCGACGATCAGCGCGTACGCGCTGACGTGGTCGACACCGGCCGCCACCACCGCCGCCAGCGACTCGTCGAAATCCGCCGCGCTCTCCCCCGGCGTACCGTAGATCAGATCGAGATTGACGTGCTCGAACCCGGCCTCCCGGGCCTCCCGGGCGGCGGTGACCGCGCGGCCCGGCGCGTGCCGGCGGTCCAGCACGGCGAGCACCGTCGCTGCGGTCGACTGCATGCCGAGCGACACCCTGGTGTAGCCGGCGGCCCGCAGCGCCCGCAGCGACGCCGGGGTCACCGACTCCGGATTGGCCTCGGTGGTGACCTCCGCGTCGGCGGCCAGCCCCCAGGTGGCGTCGATCGCGTCGAGCAGCCGGGCCAGCGCGTCGGCCGGCAGCAGGCTCGGCGTGCCGCCGCCGACGAAGACCGTGTCCACCTGCCGTGGCGGGCGGTCGGCCAGGACCTTCGCGGCCAGTTCCAGCTCGCCCAGCACGGCGTCCAGGTACTCGCCGACCGGCGCGCTGCCGCCGAGTTCGGCAGGTGTGTACGTGTTGAAGTCGCAGTAGCCGCAGCGGCTGGCGCAGAACGGCACGTGCAGGTAGACCCCGAAACCGCGCTGGCCGCTGCGGGCGAGCGCGGACGGCGGCAACGCCCCGTCGGCGGGCACCGGCGTACCGGCGGGTGGTGCTCCTGGCATGGGACTAGTGTGCCGGCATGGATGAGCCCCGACCCACCAGGTCCGCGCAGCCACTGATCCGTACGGCCACCGCCGCCGGGATCACCACCCTGACCCTGGACAGCCCGGGCAACCGCAACGCGCTGTCCACCCCGCTGATGACCGAACTGCTCGCCGGCCTGGCCGAGGCGGTCGCCGCCCCGCAGGTCCGGGTGGTGGTGCTGAGCCACACCGGGCCGGTCTTCTGCTCCGGTGCCGACCTGAAGGAGACCGCCGAGGCGTACGCGACCCGACAGGTGCCGGTCGGGATGCTCGGCGACGTACTCGCGGCGCTCTGGGAGTGCCCCAAGCCGGTGGTGGCCCGGGTCGGTGGCCCGGCCCGGGCCGGCGGGCTGGGGCTGATCGCCGCGGCCGACATCGCGATCTGCGACGCGGCGGCCACCTTCGCCTTCACCGAGGTACGGCTCGGAGTGGTCCCGGCGGTGATCTCCGCCACCGTGCTGCGCCGGCTGCAGCCGCGGGCAGCGGCGCAGCTGTACCTCACCGGTGAACTGTTCGATGGTGCCCGGGCGGAGCAGATCGGTCTGGTCAGCGCCGCCGTACCGGCCGGGGAGCTGGACGCCGCGGTGACGGCGAGCTGTGCCGCACTGGTCCGGGGTGCTCCGGGCGCCCTGGCCGGCACCAAGCAGCTGCTCCGGCGCACCCCGGCGGCGGACATCCGGGCCGAGACGGCCGAGCTGCGCGAGCTCTCCACCGAATACTTCCTCTCCGACGAGGGCCGCGAGGGCGTACGGGCGTTCCGCGACAAACGCGACCCGAGCTGGCTGCCCGGCGGTGACCACGGATAGTCGCCCCGAAACGGGGTATCTGCGGCGTACGGGGTCGAGGCGTACGGCGTAAGGGCCGGGTACGGCAAGCGCGGGACCCTCTCCCGCTGGACGACACAACCGTCCCTGGTGTACCAAAGGTCCCAGCAACACGCGTGGGGGTGACGGTGCGGGCTAGGACGGTGCTGGTGCTGGTCGCCGTGCTGGCGGCGATCGCCCTGTTGGGCGGAGTCGGCCTGGGCCGGTGGATCGGCGATTTCGCGTTGCCCGAGGGCTGGCGGGGCTGCACCGTCGAGCTGCCCGAGTCCATGCCGGGGGCGGGCGACAGCCAACTGCGTCGGGTGTCGCTCGATCCGGAGCAGATGGCGAACGCCGCCACGATCGCGGCGATCGGGGTGCAGCGCGGGCTGGCGCCCCGTGCCGTGGTGGTAGCGCTGGCGACCGGGTTTCAGGAGTCCAAGCTGCGCAACCTGACCGGCGGGGACCGGGACTCGGTCGGGTTGTTCCAGCAGCGCCCCAGCCAGGGGTGGGGCACGGTCGAGCAGATCCGCGACACCAGGTACGCGACGAACGCGTTCTACGCCGGCCTGGAACGAATCCGGGGTTGGCAGGACATGCGGGTCACCGACGCCGCGCAGGCCGTCCAGCGGTCGGCCTTCCCCGAGGCGTACGAGAAGTGGACCGACGAGTCGCAGGTGCTCACCGCTGCGCTGCTCGGCGAGGCCACCGGCGCGGTCGCCTGCACGGTGACCCAGGATCCGGTGATGCGGGGTGCCGAGGCGACGGCGGCGCTCACCGACGGTCTGCGGCTGGACTGGGGCGGCCTGGAGTCACTGCTGCCGGTACCCACCACGCCGTCACTGAGCGTTCCGGCGGAGAACGCGCAGGCCGGGTGGCGATATGCGCACTGGCTCGTTTCCCATGCCACTGATCATGGCGTCAAAAGGGTCACGTTCGGCGATCAGGAATGGACCGCGGAAGGCGGCAGTTGGTCGTCGATTTCCGGCAGTGAGATCGAGACCGGGCGGGTGATGGCGGAGGTCTTCACCTGACGTCGACAATCGGCCTCCAGGTTGCATATCTTAACCGACAGTTAGCGCAACATACGGCAAATTATGCAATACGGACATTTCGCACGGCAGACCTGTACCGAAAGTGCGCACCCCGACACCTCACGTGCGATCGGCTGTGGCCGACCACACGGCCCGCAATTTGCTGACAATCGGCCCGGGCGGGCCGGCCGAGAGGCGGGCTAGGATCGGCATCCGCCAGGCCCGAAAGGGGCGCACCACCGACAGGACGGGACAGCTGTGTTCGATTACGGCGGGCGGACCGGTTACGAAGCGATCAGCGACATCGACCGCAAGGAGTTCCACGAGCAGGGCTTCCTCCTGCTGCGCAACGTGCTGACCGAGGACCACCGGGCGGCGCTCGAGGCCGCGGTCGACCGGGTGTACGCCGAGGAGAAGGCCGCCGGCAAGACCACCGCCGACGGCACCCTGCATCTGCTGGGCTTCCTGGACCGCGACGAACTCTTCGGCGACCTGCTCACCCATCCGATCGCGTTCCCGTACATGTGGGGGCTGGCCGGTTGGAACATCTACACCCACCACAACCACCTCGACGTCACCCCACCGGCGCTGGAGCCGGAGAAGCCGTACTGGGGGTGGCACCAGGACGGCTACCGGCAGAACTCCGACCCGGAGACGATGGACCCGAACCTGCCCCGGCCGATGTTCTCGCTGAAGGTGGCCTACGTCCTGTCCGACCTGTCGGAGACCGGCCGCGGCGCCACCAAGGTGATCCCCGGCAGCCACCTGCGCAACTCGCTGCCCCGCCCGGCCGACCTCACCGTGCACAACCCGGATCCCGAAGGCACGGTCGAGATCACCGCGAACCCGGGCGACGCGTTCATCTTCGACCGCCGGCAGTGGCACTCCCGGTCGACCAACCTGTCCACGATCACCCGCAAGATGCTGTTCATCGGGTACACGTACCGCTGGATCCGCCCGTTGGACGAGTTGCATGTCGACAAGGACCGCCAGTGGTGGGCGAACCGGACGCCGGTGCAGCGACAACTGCTCGGCGAAGGCACCCATACCGCGAACTACTGGGGCATCAACTGGGACGGCTACATCGACGACGAGATCCCGCTCCGTAAGGAACTCAAGGAGCGCGGGCTGCTCGACCGCAGCATCCCCTGGCTGCGCTGACCCGCGACAACCGGGTCCGTCGTCGGCGTCCGCCCCCGCAGGTGCCGGGATGGGCGCCGACGACGGACCCGGTGCCGTCGGCTGGGGATTCCTCAGTCCGTCGGCTGGGCCGCTCAGTACCGGCTCATGCTGCGGCGACCACCGACCCCGACGACCAGGGCCACACCGACCGCGGCCAGGATCACCTGCACGAAGAACTCCCGCCAGTCGAAGCCGGCGGTGCTGGCGAAACCGGCGGCACGGGCGATGACGGTGCCCAGCAGCGCGGCGCCGACGCCGATCAGCATGGTCAACCAGATCGGGATGTTCTGCTTGCCCGGCACGACCAGCCGGCCGAGCGCGCCGATGATGAGGCCGACGATGAGAGCGGTGATGATGCCGGTAACGGTCATTGTTCATCCTCCTTGCCGGAGATGTCGCGTTGTCCTTGGTGACCGCTAAGTTCCCGGCCATCGCGACGACCAAACCGGTTCATCGCCGCCGGAGGAGACAACCGCGTCAGCGTCCGGAGGATGCCGCCACGTCCCGCACCGCCACGTCCATGGTCGCGAAGGCCAGCGGCGGCGGCTCGGCAAGGGCGAACCAACCGCACTCGGTGGCCTCGGCCGAGTCGAGTCGGACCCGGTCGCTGACCAGGGTGGCCAGGAAGAAGCACTCCAGCACGCTCAACGTCTCGTCCTGGAACTCGTACTCACCCAGATAGAGGCCGACCAGCGCACCGAGCTCGACCTCGACGCCCAACTCCTCCCGGCACTCGCGCAGCGCCGCCGACCGGGGATGTTCCGCCCCGTCACAGAACCCGCCAGGGGTCTCCCAGTGACCGGCCCGGGGCGGCTTGGCCCGGCGGATGGCCAGGAACCGGGTCCGGGCCGGGTCGGTCACCACCACGTTGACGGTCGGCCGGGAATTCTGGAACAGCTGGTAGTCGCAGCCGCCGCAGCGCACCGGCGGCGGACCGGACAGCCCGGCTCCGCATCGCGGACAGTACGCCGCGCTCGGGCCGTAGCCACGGGGGATCACCGCTTGCCGCCGGCCTTCCCGTCCGAGCTACCGCCGTCCGAGGTGGACAGAGCCGCGATGAACGCCTCCTGCGGCACCTCCACCCGGCCGACCATCTTCATCCGCTTCTTGCCTTCCTTCTGCTTCTCCAGCAGCTTGCGCTTACGGCTGATGTCGCCGCCATAGCATTTGGCCAGCACGTCCTTACGGATCGCCCGGATCGTCTCCCGGGCGATCACCCGGCTGCCGATCGCAGCCTGGATCGGCACCTCGAACTGCTGGCGCGGGATGAGGTTGCGCAGCTTGGCGGCGATCGTCGTACCGTAGCTGTACGCCTTCTCCTTGTGCACGATCGCACTGAACGCGTCCACCGGCTCGCCGTGCAGCAGGATGTCCACCTTGACCAGGTCCGACGGCTGCTCGCCGGAAGGCTCGTAGTCCAGCGAGGCGTAGCCCTTGGTCCGGCTCTTCAGCTGGTCGAAGAAGTCGAAGATGATCTCGGCGAGCGGCAGCGTGTAGCGCAGCTCCACCCGGTCGGCGGAGAGGTAGTCCATGCCCTGCAACGAGCCGCGCCGCCCCTGGCACAGCTCCATCACCGCACCGACGTAGTCGTTCGGGGTCAGTACGGTGGCCCGGACCACCGGCTCGTGCACCTCGGCGATCTTGCCGGTCGGGTACTCACTCGGGTTGGTGACGGTGGCCGTCTCGCCATCCTCCATCACCACCCGGTAGACCACGTTCGGTGCGGTCGAGATCAGGTCGAGGTTGAACTCCCGCTCCAACCGCTCCCGGATGATCTCCAGGTGCAGCAGGCCCAGGAAGCCGCAGCGGAACCCGAAGCCGAGCGCGCCGGACGTCTCCGGCTCGTAGGTCAACGCCGCGTCGTTGAGCTTCAGTTTGTCCAGCGCCTCACGCAGCGCCGGGTAGTCGGAGCCGTCGATCGGATACAGCCCGGAGTACACCATCGGCCGCGGATCCTTGTAGCCGCCGAGCGGCGCACTCGCCGGCCGACCGTTGATGGTGACGGTGTCCCCCACCCGGGACTGCCGGACGTCCTTGACCCCGGTGATCAGGTAACCGACCTCGCCGACACCGAGCCCGTTCGCCTTGATCATCTCTGGCGAGATCACCCCGATCTCCAGCAGCTCGTGGACCGCGCCGGTGGACATCATCTTGATCCGGTCGCGGGCCTCGATCCGCCCGTCGATCACCCGGACGTAGGTCACCACCCCCCGGTAGACGTCGTACACCGAGTCGAAGATCATGGCCCGCGCCGGTGCCGCCGCGTCACCGACCGGCGGGGTGAACTGGCGGACGATCTCGTCGAGCAGGTACGGAACACCTTCACCGGTCTTGCCGGAGACCCGGATGCAGTCGGCCGGATCGCCGCCGATCAGGTGCGCCAGCTCCTCGGCGTACTTCTCCGGCTGCGCCGCAGGAAGGTCGATCTTGTTGAGCACCGGAATGACGTGCAGGTCGTTCTCCAGCGCCAGGTACAGATTCGCCAGCGTCTGGGCTTCGATCCCCTGCGCCGCGTCGACCAGCAGCACCGCGCCCTCGCACGCGGCGAGTGACCGGGACACCTCGTAGGTGAAGTCGACGTGCCCCGGGGTGTCGATCATGTTGAGCACGGCGGACTCGCCCTGGCGTTCACCGGCGCGGATGGTCCAGGGCATCCGTACCGCCTGGCTCTTGATCGTGATGCCGCGTTCCCGTTCGATGTCCATCCGGTCCAGGTACTGGGCCCGCATCTGGCGCGGGTCGACCACCTCGGTGAGCTGGAGCATCCGGTCGGCGAGGGTCGACTTGCCGTGGTCAATGTGCGCGATGATGCAGAAGTTCCGGATGCTGCCGGGTTCGGTGGCACCGGGGGCGTTCACGCCGGAATCGGGCGTCGGAGGCACGGTGGTCCGTTCTGCTGGGCTGGAGTCCGTCGTCTCAGCCGGCGTCGCCGGCCGCCACCTATGTTCCCACGCCCCGATCGTCGGGGTGGCCATGCCCACCACCGGGCCACCGGCCGGGTGCCGGCCGCGTGCCGACCGCGTGCCGACCGCGTGCCGACCGCGTGCCGACCGGGTGCCGACCGGGTGCCGACCGGGTGCCGCTGCCTGGGTTCGTGGCGGCGGCGCGGCAGGATGGAGGGGTGGCTACAGTGCGGTTGCCCGCTATCCGGTACGACGCGACATCGGTCCGCCCCGCCTGGGCGGACCTCCCACCCGATCTGCGCGCGGCGATCTGCGGTCGGCTCGGCAGCCCGGTGACCTGGGCGACCAGCGCCGGCGGCGGCTTCACTCGGGGCTTCGCCGCGACACTGACCACCTCGGCCGGCGAACGGGTGTTCGTCAAGGCCGCGTCGCTGGTCGAGCAGCGACACCTCAGTGACTGGTACGCCCGCGAGGCGGCGCTGACGGCCGAACTGCCGGCCCAGGTGGCGGCGGCCAGACCGCGGTGGACACTCACCACCGCCGGCTACTTCGTACTCTGTCTCGACGCGGTCGACGGCCGGATGCCGGCGCTGCCCTGGGCTGCGGCCGAGCTCGACGCCGCCCTGGCCAGCTGGGCGGGCGCGGCCCGCGCTCTACGCCGGCCGCCGGCCGGGCTGGTCAACATCGGTCTGCCCCGGCTGGCCGACCTGGCCAGCGCCGACCTGGCCTGGTGGCAGGAGATCGCCGCCGGCCGGGAAGCCATGCCGGTGTTCGGCACCGACGGCGACGGCGACAGGCTGCTCCGGCGGCACCTGCCGGAGCTGGCGTCCCTGGAGGCCGACCTGCCCCACCTGGTGGCCAACGACGCGGTGATTCACGGCGACCTGCGCCTCGACAACCTGCTGATCGACCGGACCGGGATGGCGTGGATCTGCGACTGGACCTGGGTGTGTCACGGTCCCGCTTGGTTCGACACGACGAGCCTGCTGGTCACCGCGTACGCCAGTGGTCTCGACGCGGACACGCTGTTCGCCCGGCACCCGACTGCGGTCGACGCGCCGCCCGGCGGGCTGGACGCGGCGCTGGCGGCGCTCTCCGGCTACTGGCTGACCCGGGCGTCAGCCGGACCCACCGGCGCCTCCCCGCACGTCCGTGCTCACCAGCGGTTCAGCGGGGAGACGGCGCTGGCCTGGCTGGCCGCCCGACGCGGTTGGCCCGGCCCGTTTTGGCCGGCGCACCGGTGAACTGGTAACCTTGCCCTTCGCGCGTGGCGACACGCGCCGCCAGCATGCATCCCGGTTGTCGGGCCCGGCCATCCGTCGGGCTCCGATACCGGTCCGGACCGGCCACTGCGCCGGACCCGGTCACCGGGATGACTCGGGCGGCCGCGTACGCCGCAGGCGGATTGTCATTTTGGTCGTTTCGATTTCGGATGAGCAGGGCGAGGCTGTCGCGTGGCGAACATCAAGTCCCAGATCAAGCGCAACCGGCAGAACGAGAAGCGTCGGCTGCGGAACAAGTCGGTCAAGTCGGCGCTGAAGACCGCCGTCCGCAAGTTCAACGAGGCCAACGCGAACGGCGACAACGAGCAGGCCGCCGCGCTGATGCGGGAGGCCAGCCGCAAGCTCGACAAGGCCGTCAGCAAGGGCGTGATTCACAAGAACCAGGCGGCGAACCGCAAGTCCGCGATCGCCAAGCGCCTGCAGTCGATCGGCTCCTGACGAGCCTGCTCCCACCGACCAGCCGACCCGCGAGGTCGGCTGGTCTGCGTCGGGTGACCGTTGCCACCAGCCGGGACTGACCCAGCTGAGCTGCGTCAGTCCCGACCCAACCGATTCACGTCACTCGGGTACCGGTGGTTGGCGCTCGCTGAGCTGACCGGTGTGGAGCACGTCCAGCAGCACTGTCGGCGCGGTAAGCGCAGCAGCGGTGGCGGTCGCAGGGCTGGCCGGGACGGTCTGTAGGAGGACCGTCGGAGCCGCGAGGGCCGCACAGGTCGCCTCAGTCGAAGTCGCAGTCGCTGCGGTCGCCGTCGACGCAGTAACCGTCGCTGCGGCCGCCTCGACGTGGGCACCGCCGATCCGCCGGATCTGAATACCGGGACCGGTCTGGATGCCAGAGCCGGTCTGGATGCCGTGGCCGGTGCCGCCGGCCGGAGACGCCGGTCCGGTCCGGGTCCCGATCACCGACCGTACGGGCTGCCCGACGGCCGGGGCCACCTCGCGACGGAACATCTCCTGTTCCCGCTCGGGGACAAGCTCCGCCGACCGCTCGACCGCACCGGCGACCAGGTCGTTGATCTTCACCATGACGGCCACCGCGACCGGCAGGACCAGCATGCCCCACCAGGGGATCAGTTCCGCCAGGGCGAGCAGCCCACCCAGTACGAAGCTGCCTTCGAAGAAGGCCAGACAGGTCAACCCGCTGGGCTGCACGTACCGGAGCCGCAACGCCCGGGCGTAGACCGGTGGGAACTCGTCCTCGACGGCGTCCTGTTCGTCGGCCGGGTCCAGATGGTCACGCGGATCCCGGTGGTCACGACCGCTCAACGCAGATCACCACCGCTGCGGCGGGCCTGCGCGACCGCGACGACGGCCCGTTCCAGTGCGTAGTCCCGGTCGTCCGACCCGCCCTTGACATCGGCGTTGCACCGCGCCGCCGCATGCATGGCATCGACCAGGCCTTCCGCGCTCCAGCCCCGGCTCTGCCGTTGCGCACGCTCGATCTTCCACGCGGGCATGCCGAGACTGCTCGCCAACTGGTACGGGCTCCCCCGCCCGGCGGACGCGACCCGGGCCACGGTACGGATGCCGTCGGCGAGCGCGTCGGCGATCGGCACCGGATCAACCCCGACGTGCAGGGCCCAGCGCAGTGCTTCCAGGGCTCCCGGCACGTCACCGATGATCGCTGCGTCGGCCACGGTGAATCCACTCACTTCAGCACGGCCCCGGTAGTACCGGGCCACGGTCGCCGCGTCGACCCGGCCGCCCGTGTCGGCCAGCAGTTGGGCGCAGGCCGCAGACAGTTCCCGCAAGTCGTTGCCGACAGCGGCGAGTAGCGCCTCGGCGGCGTCGTCGGTGCACCGGCCGCCGGCGCGACGAAACTCGTCGCGGACGAAGGCGACCCGTTCCCGGTGCCCCTTGAGCTTGGCCGCCGGCACCACGGTCGCCCCGGCCGACCGCAGCCCGTCGGCGAAGGCCTTCCCTTTGGCACCGCCCGCGTGGGTGACCAGCAGCGTCACGTCCGGATCGGGTTGCTTCGCGTAGCCGAGCAGCGCGGCGGTCAGGTCCTTGCGGGCGTCCTGGCCACTGCGCAGGACGAGCAGTCGCCGACCGCCGAACAGGGACGGACTGAGCATCTCGGCGACCTCGCCGGCACTGACCGCGCCCGCCTCGTACTCCCGCACGTCGGCGTCGGGATCGGTGGCCCGGGCAGCCTGGACGGCTTCCGTCACAGCCCGAGTGACCAGAAGTTCCTCGTCACCGAGCACGAGCACCACGGCGGGCGGGGCGGCAATTTTCACGCCCGCCATAGTCGCACGGGTCGTAGCACCGAGATCAACCCCCAATTTCTCGCTGCGTAGTTGTTCAGTCACGCTCCGATAATAGGGACATTTGCTGGCGAGCTGGCACGAACGACACCGGAACACCGCAGCTGACTGCGCGGGTCCGCCCCACCCGGATCAGCCAGTACGGGAGGTGACGTCAGCCCGCTGGTGGGAGACCGCGAGCCCGCCGCCACGCCGTACCACCACGAGATCACCGTCGACATCGGTCCGCAGCACCCGCGCTCCCCGCGCCGACAACCGGGCGAGCACTCCCGGATCCGGATGCCCGTACCGGTTGTCGGCACCGACCGGCACCACCGCTACCTTGGGTGCCACCGCGTCCAGGAAACCGACGTCCTGGAAGGGCGACCCGTGGTGGGCGACCTTGAGCACGTCCGCCCGCAGCCCGGCCGCCCCGAACCGGTCCAGTAACGCTTCCTGCGAGTCGTGCTCGGCGTCACCGGTCAGCAGGATCCGTACCCCGTCCACGACGGCCAGCAGCATCAGGGAGTTGTTGTTCGGATCGGACCTGGTCCCGACGAACGGCTCGGTCGGACCGAGCACCGTCAACTCGACCGGGCCACGACGGTAACTCCAGCCGGGCGGAACCGGTCCGACCGCGACGCCTCGGGCCGCCGCCGCCAACTGCACCGCGTCCCGGCCGGCGGCCGGCTCCGGCCACGCGGTGGTCGCCACCGCCGAGACCAGACGGTGTCGCAGGACACCGTCGACGCCAGCGACATGGTCGGCGTGGAAGTGACTGATCACCAACAGCGGCACCCGGCTGACGCCGAGACGACGCAGGCACCGGTCGGCCGCAGCCGGGTCCGGGCCGGCGTCGACGACCACAGCGGACCGGGCACCGGCGGGTAGCACCACCACGTCCCCCTGACCCACCGCACAGACCGCCACCACCCAGCCATCCGGTGGCCAGCCCGGCGCGGCGAGCCGCACCGGCAGGGCACCGACCACGGCTCCGACCGCCACCACCGCCAGCACTCGACGGGCGAACCCGTGGCGGGCCAAGACCAGCACAACGACCGTCGACGCGGCGAGGGAGAGCGCACCGACGGCCCCGTCCGGCCACGGCAGCGACCCTGCGGGGACCCGCGCCCCGTACCGGGCCACCGTCACCAGCCACCAGGCCGGCCAGTGACCGAGCCAGGCCAGCAGTTCGGCACCGCCCGGCCAGACCGGTGAGACGACGGCGGTCGCCACCCCGAGCACCGTCGCCGGGGCGATCGCCGGCACCACGAGCAGGTTGGCGGGAACCGCGACCAGGCTGATCAGCCCGGACAGGCCGGCGACGACCGGGGTGCAGGCCAGCTGCGCCGCCGCCGGAATCGCCAACGCGTCCGCCAGCGGAGCGGGAACGCCACGGGCCACCATCGCGTCCCGCCAGCCGGGTGCGAGCAGCAGCAGACCACCGGTCGCCAGTACGGACAGGGCGAACCCCGCGTCTGCGGCCAGCTCCGGATCGACCACGACCAGAACGGCCACGGTCGCGCCGAGCGCCGGCAACGCCGCCCGCCGACGTCCGGTCGCCAGCGCGAGCAGCCCGACCGCACCCATCACCCCGGCCCGTACCACACTGGGCGAGGGACGGGCCAGGATCACGAAGCCGACCAGCGCCACGGCGCACGCGACCGCCGTCAGACCGGGGCCGGCCCGGCACCAGCGCATCCCGAGCAGGACGAACCCGACGACAACCGCGACGTTGGAACCACTCACCGCGACGAGATGGGTCAGCCCGGTAGCCCGGAAGTCCTCCTCCACCGCAGGATCCAGCCGGCTGGTGTCGCCGACGACGAGACCGGGCAACAGGCCACCGGGCTGGTCGGGCAACGGCTCGCAGGCGCGCTGCAGACCCGACCGCAGGACACCTGCCGCCCGCTGCGCCCAACTCGAGGACCCGACCGGCGTCGGATCCTCTCCGGTGGACAGCACGGCGGCGGTCAGATCACCGCCGCGCGGTGGCGCCAACCGGCCGGCGACCCGCACCCGCTGCCCCGGCAGCAGCCCGTCCCAGGCGTTGCTGGTGCCGAGGACGAGCAACCGCACCGGACCGACCAGTCGACCGGCGACGCCGTGGTCGGGCCCGGCGGCCGGCGAGCCGGACAGGCCGGCCAGCCGGACCGGCACCAGCCACAGCGGCGGTCCCGCCACCGCCGACCTGACCCGTCGAGGATCGTCCCGGATCACCACCTCCGCGGTGACCGCCGCCCGGTCGTCGACCAGTGCCGCGAGCGGCCCGGCGTCGCGCGCCGCCACCCGTGCGCCGGCAGCGGCGGCACCGCAGACGACCCCGAGCACCACCGCCATGGCCAGCCAGCCGTACGCGTGGATCCACCTGGTCAGCCGGGGCAGATCGGAGTCGTTGCCGGGCTGCCGGGCCGCCCGGCTGCGGCCGGTGCCCGTACCTCTGGTCAGGTAGACGCCGAGCAGGCCGACCAGCGTCACGCCACCGATGACCAGTGCCGCCGCCAGTTGGGCCGTGCCGCACACCACAGCGAAGGCGGCCAGCCAGCAGGCCACCGCGAACCCGGCCAGCCGCAGATCCGGCGGCCCGACCCGGTTGTCACCGGATGCCTTCACACCGTCACCAGCTCACGCAGTTGGTCGAACCGCGCGTCGCCGATACCGCTGACCTTGCGCAGGTCGTTGACGGACGCGAACCTGCCCACCCGCTCGCGATGGTCGATGATCCGCTGGGCGAGCACCGGGCCGACCCCCGGCAGCGTCTCCAACTGCTGCTGGCTCGCGGCGTTCAGGTCGACCTTGCCGGTCTCGCCCGGCCGGCCGGCGGCAGGGGCAGCCCCGGTCACGGCTCCCGGTGGAGGGGTGACCCCGACCACGACGAGCTCACCGTCCTGGACCGGGCGGGCCAGGTTGAGCCAGGCGATGTCGGTGTCGGGCAGGGTGCCACCGGCCGCCTCCAGGGCATCGGCCACCCGGGCACCGGCCGGCAGGGTCACCAGACCCGGCCGGCGGACCCGACCGGTCACCGCGACGATCAGCTGTGTCGGTCCGCCGGTGCCGGTCGTCCCGGTTCCGGCCGCAGCCGGGCGGCCCTCGGAACTCGGGCCGGTGGCCACGGCCGGAACCGGGACGCCCTGGACCGGGGTGCCGTCGGCGGACGGCACCGGCTCGACCCGGGGTCGCGCCCGCCAGGCGAGCAGCGCGGCGACGGCGACCACCACCACAGCCACGGCGGCGAGTGCCCGTACCCCGCGCCGACCGGGGTCGAAGGCGGGCAGCCGGGCGGTCGCCCCGGGAAAGGCCGGGTCGTCGAGGTCGAGCGGGTCGCCCGACCCGGCCGGATCTGCCCGGTCGCGGTCGGTCGGACCGCTGCGGCCGGTCGGGTCCCCGAAGTCGCGGTCGGACGGACGGACGGGGTCTACCGGCGCCCGTAGGCCGCCATCAGCGGGTGCCCGTAGGCCACCACCGGCGTTTGTCAGTAGGCCGCCGCCGGCGTGGGTCAGCCGGGCCAGCCGTCGTTGGACGGCGTCGTCGTCGATCACGTGCAGAAGCTAGGCCGCCGGCTAGGCCGCCCCGACCGGACTGCGGGCCGGGCTGTGGACGACCAGCGCGTTGTGGACAATGCCCCGTACCGGGCCCCGATCTGCTATGGGCCGGCGGTCAGGAGCCCGCCCGCCGGTGCACCACGACCGAGAGCAGACCGGGGCCGGCGTGTGCGGTCACCACCGCCCCGATCTGCGCCACGTGGACGTCCTGGAGCCGGTCGCCCAGCCGGGAGGTCAGTTCGGCACATAGCGCGGCGGCCCGGTCCGGATCGTCGAGGTGGTGCACGGCGACGTCGACCCGCGACGCGTCGCCGGCCGCGAGACAGGCGAGGTCGACCAGCTTGGCCAGGGCACGGGCGGCGGTACGTACCTTGTCACGCAGCACGATGTGACCGTCCTGCACGTGCAGGATCGGCTTGACCGCCAGCGCCGTACCCAGCAGCGCGGACGCTGCCGTGATCCGACCACCGCGCCGCAGATGCTCCAACGTGTCGACGTAGAAGAAGGTCCGGGTGCGGGCCGCCGCGGCGGTCGCGGCGGCGCTGACCTCGGCCAGGTCGCCCCCGCCGGCCGCCACCGTCGCCGCGGCGAGCGCAGGGAAGCCCAGCCCCATGCCGGTCGAGCCGCTGTCCACCACCGCGACCCGGTCCGGGCCGGTCTGCCGGGCGGCCAGTTCGGCGGCCGCGACCGTGCCGGACAGCCCGGCCGACAGGTGCACCGACACGACGCCGGAGCTGCCGGTGCCCAGCAGTCGCCGGTACGTCTCGGCGAACTGCTCGGGCGCGGGTCGCGAGGTGCTGACCGCCGACCGCCGCACGGTCAACGCGCGGGCCACCTCGGTCGGGGTGAGATCAAGGCCTTCCCGGCGTTCGACGCCGTCGACCAGCACGGTCAGCGGCACCACCGTGAGGTGGTGCCGCTGTGCCAGATCAGCCGGCAGGTAGGCGGTGGAGTCGGTCACGACCGCGACGGACATGCCGGCACGCTAGCTGATCATCGGCGATCGTGCCCGGCCAGGCCACCTGTCGGGCCAGGCCGGCCGTCGGATCAAGCCGGCTGTCGAGTCAGACCGGGGCGGGGATGTCCCGGGTGCTGCTCACTCCGACGTTGTGTGCCCGCAGTTGCCAGCCACGCGACTCGTCGTACCGCAGCTCGGTCCAGTGGCAGTTCTGCAGCGGAGCGACGGTACGCAGCACCGCCGTGCCCCAGCCGAGCAGATGGCCACAGCCCTGCCGGGCCGCCCCGCCGTGGGTGGCGACCACCACGGTCCCGCCCGGCGTCGCGTCAGCCGCGTCCTGCAACGCCTCCCCGACCCGTTTGCCAAGGTCGTCGAGGCTCTCCACGGCACAGCCGGGCGACGGATCGCCGGCCCGCCAGCGGGCGTGCTCGGCGGGGAACCGTTCGGCGATGGTCGGCATGGTGAGCCCTTGCCAGAGCCCGTACTGCCGCTCCCGCAACCGGGGATCGGAACGGACCGGAAGGCCGGTGAGTGCCGCCAGAGCCGCTGCGGTGTCGGCCGCCCGCTGCAGGTCGCTGGCGACGATCGCGTCCGGTCGTAGCGCCGCGATCAGCGGCGCGGCGGCGGTGGCCTGGGCCCGGCCGAGGTCGTTGAGCGCGGTGTCGGTCTGGCCCTGCACCCGGTCGGCGGCGTTCCAGTCGGTGTTGCCGTGCCGCCAGACGATCAACCGAGTCACTCGGTGGCCCCGGCCTCGGCCTCGACCAGGTCGCGGTCGACGAACGGGATGACCGGACAGTCCTTCCAGAGCCGGTCGAGGGCGTAGAACTCGCGTTCCTCGGTGTGCTGGACGTGCACCACGATGTCGTTGAAGTCGAGCAGCACCCACCGGCCGGCCCGGTCGCCTTCACGCCGGATCGGCTTGGCCTTGTCCGGCAGCCGGACCAGACTCTCCTCGATGGCATCGACGACGGCCAACACCTGGCGCTCGTTCGGCGCCGAGGCGAGCACGAAGGCGTCGGTGATCGCCATCCGGTCGGCCACGTCAATGACGACGATGTCCTGCGCCTTCTTGTCGGCGGCGGCCTGGGCGGCCGTCAGGGCCAGCTCCCGCGCGCGCTCTGAGGCGCTCATCGGATCACCTCGACAACACTCCTTCAGCTAGACAGCTTCGCTGCTCTAGCCTCTCACACTCGCCCAGCCAGGAAATACGGATATAACACCCAGAACATGACACGGAGGGGTCATTGCCCCGAAGATTCCGTCTCGTACAGCCGACGTTTGGCGATGTACTGCACCACCCCGTCCGGCACGAGATACCACAGCGGCTTGCCGGCAGCCACCCGCGCCCGGCACTCGGTCGACGAGATCGCCATCGCCGGCACCTCGACCAGGGACACCGTGTCGGCCGGCAGGTGTGCGTCGGACAACTCGAACCCCGGCCGGGTCACCCCGATGAAGTGGGCCAACTCGAACATCGCATCCGTGTCCTTCCAGGACAGGATCTTCTCCAGGGCATCCGCGCCGGTGATGAAGAACAGTTGCGCCTTCGGCCCGTACACCGAGTGCAGGTCGCGCAACGTGTCGACGGTGTACGTCGGGCCGGGCCGGTCGATGTCCGCCCGGCTCACCTGGAACGTCGGGTTCGACGCGGTCGCGATCACGGTCATCAGGTACCGGTCCTCGGCCGGGGTAACCGTCAGCCCGGCCTTCTCCCACGGATCCCCGGTCGGCACGAAGACCACCTCGTCGAGCGCGAAGCGCTCGGCCACCTCGCTCGCCGCGACCAGGTGACCCTGGTGGATCGGATCGAAGGTGCCGCCCATGATGCCGACCCGACGGATGCCATCGTCCATCGACGAATCGTATGCCGATGATCTACCCAGCCGGGCTGTCGCGTGGCGTAGGCAACACTATCGGGTGCCTGCTCCCGCTTTGTACCTACGGCGATTCCTAGCTACGGCGATCCCTAGAGCTACGGCGATCCCCGCCTACGCCGGTCCGGCTCCGGCTGGGTACCGACGCCGCGCGGTCAACGCCCGGTCCAGTTCATCGGTGGCGTCGGTGACCACCCGGCGCAGCCCGGCGGTGAGATCGTCGCGGGCGAGCATCGCGGTCGCCGCCGCCCGGGTCCGCTCGTTCACCGCGAACTGCGGAAAGGCCGACTCCGCCACCCGGTCGGCGAGCCACGCCACGCGCCGCCGGGTCGCCGCCGGCAGATCGGCGAAGTACCGGTCGACGTACGGCGCCGTCAGCTCGGTCTGTTCCGGCTGCCAGAACCCTTCGGCGTACGCCTCGACGAGACGGTTGGACAGGCTGGTGTCGGTGACGATCGCCTGCCAGGCACGCTCCTTGCCGGCCGGGTCCGGCAGCGCCGCACGGCACTTCGTGGCCCACTGCTCTCCGGCCGCGCTGCGGTCCCGGTCGGCCTCGTCGTCGATCTCGGTCGCGCCGACGCCGCCGCACGCCGCCAGCCGGTAGAGCAGCAACCAGCGCAGGTCGGCGTCAATCGTCAGCCCGGCGGGCACCACCCGCCCCGTCAGCCACCCCCGCAACCAGTCCACGTCCCCGCTGGCGGTGATCGCCCCCCGGGCGGCGGCCAACTGGACCGATGTGCCGGGCCCGGCCGCGGCCAGCAGCCGGGTGCAGGCGGCACCGAGCCGGGACCGCAGCACCGGACGGTCCACCGGGTGCGCGTACCGGTCGATCACCGACCGGCTCAGCCGCAGCACGTCCTCGACGACCACCACCACCGTCTCGGCCGGCAGGGCCAGCTCGATCAGCGCCGCCAACTCGGCCACCGGCTGCTGCGCGTCACGTACCGCGTCCAGGGTCGCCGTCCACGACACCGCCCGGGCCAACGGATCGGTCATCCCGGGCAGCATCGCCGGCAGCGCGGCCGCCGACGCCGAGTCGAACCGCACCTTGGCGTACGTGAGGTCACCGTCGTTGACCAGCAGCAGGTCGGCCGCCGGCTCACCGACCAGCGCCGGTACCAGGGTCCGTCCGCCGTCGACATCCGGGGCCAGGTCCACCGCCAGCCGGCACCGCCGCACCGACACCCGCCGGTCCCCGGTCACCTCAGCGTCGAACAACCCCAGTCCGATCCGGTGCGGACGCAGTACCGGATAGCGCTGCGGTGCGGTCTGCACCAGGGCGACCTCCCGGTAGCGACCGGTCTCGTCGACGGTCGTCTCGGCCCGGATCGTGTTCACCTGCGCCTGCCGCAGCCACCGCGTCGCCCAGCCGGACAGGTCACGGCCACTCGCCGCAGTCAACGCGTCGAGCAGGTCGGCCAGCGTGGCGTTGCCGAACCGGTGGGCGGCGAAATGTGCCCGCAGCCCGGCCAGGAACGGCTCGTCGCCCAGCCAGGCCACCAACTGGCGCAGCACCGACGCGCCCTTGGCGTACGAGATGCCGTCGAAGTTGAGCAACGCCCGCTCGGCGTCGGCTACCTCCTCCGGCGCCACCGGATGGGTCGACGGGCGCTGGTCCGCGGCGTACCCCCAGGATTTGTAGAGGATGCCGAAAGTCGTCCAGGCGTCGGTGAACCGGGTCGCCTCGGCGGTCACCCGCACCCCGAGGTACTCGGCGAACGACTCGTTGAGCCACAGGTCGTCCCACCACCGCATGGTCACCAGGTCGCCGAACCACATGTGGGCCATCTCGTGGGCGATGGTGGTGGCCCGCCGCTCGCGTTCGCTGTCGGTGACCGCCGACCGGAAGATGTGGTCGTCGCGGAAGGTCACCAGGCCCGGGTTCTCCATCGCGCCGGCGTTGAACTCGGGCACGAACGCCTGACCGTAGCCGCCGAACGGGTACCGCACCTCGAACAGCTCGTGGAAGCGGTCCAGGCACTGCCGGGTGATCGTGAAGATCTCCTCGGCGTCGGCGTCCAGGTACGCGGCGAGCGAACGCCGGCAGTACAGCGACAGCGGGACGCCGTCGTGCTCGGCGTGGCGGGCGTGGTACGGCCCGGCGATCAGGGTCACGAGGTACGTCGCCAGCGGCGCCGTCGGCGCGAACGCCCACCGCCCGTCCACCGGCGCGCCGACCGGCTGGCCGTTGCCGGCCACCGTCCACTCCGGCGGCGCGGTGACCCGTAGCCGGACCGGTGCCTTCAGGTCGGGCTGGTCGAAGCAGGCGAAGATGCGTGGCGCGTCGTCCAGGAACGACATGGCATACAGGTACGTCTCACCGTCGGCCGGGTCGACGAACCGGTGCAGCCCTTGCCCAGAGTTGGAGTACGCCATCCGCGCCTCGACGGTCAGCGTGTTACGCGCGGCGAGCCCGGTCAGTGGCACCCGGTTGTCGTCGAGACTCGCCGGATCGAGGTCGACATCGTTGAGCCGTACCCGGGTCAGCTTCGCCGCAGCGACCTCGACGAAGGTCGCTGCTCCCGGCGCGGCCCGGAACTCGATCACGCTGGTCGAGCCGAACTCGGTGGCACCGATGGTCAGGTCGAGGTCGATCGTGTACGACTCGACGGTGATCGTCGCGGCGCGCTCGGCCGCCTCGGCGCGGGTCAGGCTCGGCATCCGACCATCCTGCCGCACATGTCGGAGGCGGCGGGCGTTAGCCTGTGCCGGTAACCGGGCGTGTACCGCCCGACATCACCCACATGTGTTTCAGTGCAGAAGGAGTCGACGATGGCGCAGCACCCCAAGGGCGATTTCGACCTGTCGCGGGCGGTGTGGCAGCGGGCCGAGGGCGACGCGTCCGAGGGCGCGGTCGAGATCGCGTTCGTCGACGATCTGATCGGGATGCGCAACTCGGCCGAGCCCGACGGCCCGGTCCTGGTCTTCACCCAGGCCGAGTGGGACGCGTTCGTCGCCGGCGCCCAGGACGGCGAGTTCGACCTGGACTGACTCGGCGATCACGGCGGCCCGGGTCAGCACGACCTAACCACTCGGCTAGCCGGAGGTGCGTGACAGTGGACAACACAGAGCTGGTCAAGGCCCAGGCGTGGTCGGCGTTCCTCGACGCACTCCCCGGCCGTGATCTGGTAGCCAGGACCGATGAGAGCCATGATCAGTTGATGAAAATGCGGTGTGCGGCCGGCGTGTCGCCCGATTTTTCGTCAACTGATCATGGGGTGCGCACGTACGCGCACGCCGGCTAGTACCGGTACGTACGCGCACATGCGCGTTGCCGCCAGGCGCTGAGCGATCCGTGACCGGCAGCGGTCAGTCGGCGCAGCGCAGGACGGCTTGGCCGCGTACCTCGCCAGCGGTGACGTAGCGGATCGCCTCGGCCGCCTGTGCCAGCGGGAACGTCCGGTCCAGTACCGGTCGGACCGTCCCCGACTCGATCATCCCGGTGATGGTGACCAGGTCGTCGTGGCTGTCCTTGTGAATCACGGGCCGGGTCCTGAGCCGGTGCAGCGGCGCGAGCGCCATGCCGCGCAGCCACCGGTCGGTGCCCATGAACCACCGTCCGCCGGTGCCGCCGACGTAGGCGACGGTGCCGCCGGGGACCAGCACGCGGGCGACCTCGGCCAGCGACGGGTTGCCGTACAGGTCGATCAGCACGTCGAAACGACGGCCGAGGTCGCCCAACGGGGTCACGGTGTAGTCGACCACCTCGTCGGCGCCGAGCCCGGCGACCAGGTCCATCTTGCTGGTCCGGCACATGCCGGTGACGTGGGCGCCGTACGCCTTGGCGAACTGGACCGCGTAGGTCCCGACCCCGCCGGACGCCCCGGTGATCAGCACCCGACGGGCCGGTCCACCGGCTGGCCGAGGGTCCCCGGTGTCGGCGGCCAGCAGACCGGCTCCGTCGCGGACCGCCTGCAGGGCGGTGAACGCGGCGATCGGCACCGCCGCCGCCTGCTCCAGGGTGAGGGTGGCCGGGATCGGGGCCAACTGCTTCTCCGGCACCACCGTGTACTCGGCGAAGGTGCCGGCGGCCCAGCCGTACACCTGGTCGCCCGGTCGCAGGGTGGTCACCGCCGCGCCGGCTTCGACGACGGTGCCGGCGAGGTCGTAGCCAGGGATCCGGGACCTCGGCCGACGCCAGCCGGTGATCGGCCGGGCAACGTACGGCAGCCCTCGAACGAGGTGCCAGTCGGTGCCGCTGACCGGCGTGGCATGCACGCGGACCAGCACGTCGTGCTCCCCCGGCACCGGCCGGTCGACGTCGCGCAGGACCATCACCTTCTCCGGTGGGCCGTACGCGTCCTGGGTGATCGCTCGCATCGTCGGTTCCTCCCGGGTCGAGGGGTGGGTCACGCCGGCTCGTCGCCGGCGTACTGGAACACGTCGTCGAGCGGGACCCGGAAGACCCGGGCGATCTGGAACGCCATCTCCAACGACGGCGAGTACTTCCCCTGCTCGATGGCGATGACGGTCTGTCGGGTCACGCCGAGCCGTTTGGCGAGCTCGGCCTGGGTCATCTCCCCGTTGGCAAAGCGCAGGGCCCGGATCGAGTTGGTCACCCTGGTCGGTCTGCCCACGCTTCACCACCCCCGGCGGTACGCGACGATCTTGACGATCGCGCCGATCGAGGTGGACACCACGAACACCGCGTAGATGGCGTTGGCGATCCAGAAGTGGTCGAGCTCGGCCAGGGTCAGCCCGAGCGGCAGCACCATCCCGACCGAGAGGACCAGCCCGGAGACGTAGTCGCCCTGGCGGTTGATGTCCTTGTCTCGGATGTCGATCTGGTACGTCTCGCTCGGCACCGCGATCTCGACCATGATCCGCAGGACCATCGCCGCGACGATGGCGATGCCGAGCGCCCAGAGCATCGTCGACACGTACGGCGCTTCGGTCAGCGGTCCGCCGTCGGCTCGGCGCACGAGGGCGACGACGTAGCCCGCGTACGTGCCCAGGGTGGTCACCAGGAACGCCCAGGTGCCCTTCTCCTCGTACGACATGACACGCTCCCGATGTAAAGAAAATTTGACATCACCAAGGTAATGGAGACTGGACATGATGTCAATAATCTTTGACACGACCGGGACCCGGAGCGCACCCGGGAGATCAGGACGAACCAGGACTACAGCGCGTCGTCGAGCAGAATCCGCCGCTGGTCGGTCGGCGTCACCAGATGTACGCCGAGCAGCCGCACGCCGGCCTGCCCACACACCTGGTACGCGGTGTGGAACCAGAGCCGGTCCGGGTCGCTGACCGCACTCGACCCGGACCGGGTGAGCACCACCAGCATCGAGCCGTCACCCGCCCGCTCCGCGAGCGCGTTGGCGAAGATCCCGACCGCCTGGGCGCAGTCGTCCGGGTCGAGCCGCGCCGGCAGGTCGTCGACCGGGCAGTGGACCTGTACGCGGTCCTCCTCGTCGCAGAGAACGAACCGCACCCCGCGCCGCCCCCGCTCCCACCGCTCGATGGCAGCGGCGAGATGAGCATCGATAGCCTCGGGACTGTCCAGAACCGGCGAATCGCTCATGACCCGACATCGTCCACCATTCGCCCGGGTTCGGCCACCCCGTCCGCGTGGCCGGGCACCATGAGCCAGGACGGTCAGGCCGCGGCGACCGGGACCCGCTTCTCGAAGCAGACGCTGTACGGATTACCGACGTACTCGCCGTAGACCGGGATCCGGGCGTAGCCCGCCGAGGCGTACAGGTGCAGTGCCACCGGCAGGTAGCTGCCGGTCTCCAGCCGGAAGACGGTGTGGCCGGCCGCGTACGCCGACTCCTCCAACGCGGTCAGCAGGTGCCGCGCGATCCCCCGGCCCCGGTAGGCCGGCCGTACGTACATCCGTTTGATCTCGGCGGTCTGCGCGTCCAACGCCTGGACGGCGCCGCAGGCGACCGCCCGCCCGTCCAGCACGCACACCAGGTACCGGGCGTCGTCGTGTACCGGGTACCCGACCGGGTCGACCGGTCGACCGGCACGTTCCGCCTCAGCCAGCTCGCGCTGCTGGGTCATGATCAGGGCAGCGACCTCCGGGTCGGTAGGCAGACGACGCTCGATCAACACTCAGTCACGATAGACAAAGCGCGTTTCCCGAAGGTTTCGTCCAGTTGGCCGGGATCAGGCCTGATTCCGACAACCCGACGTTCAACTGCCACCAACCCGCTTGGTAACAACCAGTTACCTCGATACGTCCGAGTCGTCCTCGGCCGGCCGCTGCCGGCGGGCCTTGCGGTCCGCCAGCCGCTGCGCGGCGCTGGCCCGGCTCGACTGCTCCTCCAGCCGGACATCGGTGCCACGGGAGCTCGGCACGTACTCGACATCGGCGAAGTGGCTCGGCTGCCAGTCGAACTCCCACGAGCCGATCCGCACCAACGCGCCCGGCTCGGCACCCGCCTTGGCCAACGCGTCCTCCACGCCCAGCCGGGCCAGCCGATCGGCGAGGAAGCCAACCGCCTCGTCGTTGTCGAAGTTGGTCTGCCGTACCCACCGTTCCGGGCGGGATCCCCGGACCCGGTACCCGCCGTCGGCAGCCGGCTCGACGGTGAATCCGGCGTCGTCGACAGCCGCCGGCCGCAGCACTATCCGAGTCGGCTCCAGCTCCGGCGCGGCCGCACGGGCGCCGGCGACCAGTTCCGCCAAGGCGTAGGTCAGCTCCCGCAGCCCTTCCCTGGTCGCCGTACTGACCTCGAACGCCCGCAGCCCGCGCGCCGCCAGGTCGTCGCGGACCAGCTCGGCCATTGCCCTGCCATCCGGTACGTCGATCTTGTTCAGCACCACCAGCCGCGGCCGGTCCGCCAGACCGCCGTACGCGGCCAGCTCCGCCTCGATCGCGTCGATGTCGGCCAGCGGGTCCCGCCCAGGTTCCAGGGTCGCCGTGTCCACCACATGGGCCAGCACGGCGCACCGCTCGATGTGCCGCAGGAACTCCAGACCGAGGCCCTTGCCGGTGGCCGCACCGGGGATGAGCCCGGGTACGTCGGCGACGGTGAAGGTGTGTTCGTCGGCCCGGACCACCCCGAGGTTGGGCACCAACGTGGTGAACGGGTAGTCGGCGATCCTCGGCCGGGCCGCCGAGATCACCGAGATCAGCGACGACTTGCCGGCCGAAGGGAAACCGACCAGGCCCACGTCGGCGACGCTCTTGAGTTCCAGCACGACGTCAAGCTGCTCACCCGGCTCGCCCAACTCGGCGAAGCCGGGGGCCTTGCGCCGGGCGCTGGCCAACGCCGCGTTGCCCCGGCCGCCCCGGCCGCCCCGGGCGATCTCCAGGCTGGTGCCGGCGCCGACCAGATCGGCCAGCACCTCGCCGTCGAGACCCTGCACACTCGTCCCGTTCGGCACCTTGAGCACCAGGTCGGCACCTTTGGCGCCGTCCCGGTTGCCGCCAGCCCCGCCCTTGCCGTTCTCCGCCTTGGCATGCGGCCGGAAGTGGAAGTCGAGCAGGGTGTGCACCTGCGGGTCGACGACCAGGGTGACGCTGCCGCCGTGCCCGCCGTTGCCCCCGTCCGGCCCACCGAACGGCTTGAACTTCTCGCGGTGGATCGAGACGCAGCCGTGCCCACCGTTCCCCGCCAGCACATGCAGTACAACCCGGTCGACGAAGGTCGTCACGGCCCTATCCTCTCCACTGCCGCCGGAGCGACCGGCGTACACGACAAAGCGGGCTGGGACCTCTGGTCCGCAGCCCGCTCGTCAGGTTGCTCGACAAGCGTCAGCCAGCAACGCCAGGGCGCCTGCCTGCGGCGGCGCTGTACGGCAGATGCTACTGCGTCGCCGGAACGATGTTGACCGTCTTGCGGCCGCGCTTGGTGCCGAACTGCACCGAGCCGTCGGCCAGCGCGAACAGCGTGTCGTCGCCGCCCCGGCCGACCAGGTCACCCGGGTGGAACTTGGTGCCGCGCTGACGGATAAGGATCTCGCCGGCGCTGACGACCTGACCACCGAACCGCTTCACGCCGAGACGCTTGGCCTGGGAGTCACGGCCGTTCCGCGAGCTGGACGCACCCTTTTTGTGAGCCATGGCTGGTGCCTACTTCCCGTTCGAGATGCCGGTCACCTTGACCTGGGTCAGCGGCTGACGGTGACCCTGGCGCTTGTGGTAGCCGGTCTTGTTCTTGAACTTGTGGATCCGGATCTTCGGACCCTTGGTCTGCGCGGCGATCTCGCCGGTCACAGCGACCTGGGCAAGCTTGGTCGCGTCGGTCACCAGGTCGTCGCCATCGACGAGGAGCACCGCGGGAAGCGTCACCGCGTCACCGGGGGCACCGGTGATCTTCTCGACCTCGATCACGTCGCCCTCGGCGACCTTGTACTGCTTGCCGCCGGTCTTGACGATCGCGTACATCGGACGCGGACTCCTGTCGTTTGTCGCTGGCGGATGGTGTTCGTGGCAGCTCGGCGGACCGTCGGCTACGCCGTGGGGAACGGACGCGGCGGTCACGGACTGAGCAGTCACGGGCACGCGGGAACCTGGCGCACCGGGTGCGCCACCGGCAAGGGTACGCCATGCCGGTGGCAACCCTCAAATCGACCCCGGTCAGGGACGGGTCCGGCGACGGGTGCCCCCGCTGCGGCGGACCCGTCGCCGACCGCCGGCGGCGTGGTCGGCCGCCGACGCGTCCCGGTCATCGTCGTCATCGGCGAGATCGGGATCGTCCGCCCCGGCCAGACGGACCGGTGCCGCGCCGTTGCCGGTCTCGACCACCGGATCCACCTCGTAGCGGGACAGGTCGTAGCCCATCGTCTCGTCCTCGTCCTCCGCGGCCGGATCGACCAGCGGTTGCGCTGCCGCGACGGGGACCCTGATCACGCCGGTGGTGGTCGGGGCAGGCTCAGGCTCAGCCTCGGCTTCGGCTTCGGCAACACCGGCGACCACCATCAGGTCGGCCGGCTCATCCGGCTGGTCCACCCCGATCACAGCCGTGACGTCGGGTGTGTCCGGGACGTCAGGCGCAGCGGTGACATCAGGCGCCGGGGAGGTGTCGTCCGCCGGTTGGTTGGCCTTGCGACCCCGGCGGCGGCTGCCGCCGGCCGTCGCACCACCCGTACCGCTGGTACCACCACCGCTGGCCGGAGCTGCGGCGACCGTCTTCGCCCGGTCCCCGGCCCCGGTACCGCCCGACGAGCGCGGCTTCTCCGGCACCGGCTCGGTGTGGATGATCAGCCCGCGACCCTTGCAGCAGTCACAGGTCTCGCTGAACGCCTCCAGCAGGCCGGCGCCGATCCGCTTACGGGTCATCTGCACCAGACCCAGCGACGTGATCTCGGTGACCTGGTGCTTGGTGCGGTCCCGGCCCAGGCACTCGGTCAGCCGGCGCAGCACCAGCTCCCGGTTCGACTCCAGCACCATGTCGATGAAGTCGATCACCACGATGCCACCGATGTCGCGCAGCCGCAGCTGGCGGACGATTTCCTCGGCGGCCTCCAGGTTGTTACGGGTGACCGTCTCCTCCAGGTTCCCGCCGGCGCCGGTGTACTTGCCGGTGTTCACGTCGATGACGGTCATCGCCTCGGTCCGGTCGATCACCAGGTGACCACCGGACGGCAGGAACACCTTGCGGTCCAGGCCCTTGAGGATCTGCTCGTCGATGCGCCGCTCGGCGAACACGTCCGCCACTGCGGCGTGCCGGCGCAGCCGGGCCAGCAGGTCCGGCGAGACGTGGGCGAGGTAGGACTCCACCATCTCGTACGCGGTGTCGCCCTGCACGACCAGTTCGCGGAAGTCTTCGTTGAACAGGTCCCGGACCACCCTGATGACCAGGTCCGGTTCCTCGTAGAGCAGCGTCGGCGCGCCGCCGGAACCCACCTTGGCCTGGATGTCCTCCCACTGTGCCTGCAGTCGCTTGACGTCCCGGGACAGCTCGTCCTCGCTGGCGCCTTCAGCTGCGGTCCGCACGATGACGCCGGCGCCATCGGGCACCAACTTCTTGAGGATGTCCCGGAGCCGCTTGCGCTCGGTGTCCGGCAGTTTGCGGCTGATCCCGGATGCGTTGCCGTTCGGCACGTACACCAGATGCCGGCCGGAGAGCGCGACGTGACTGGTGAGCCGAGCGCCCTTGTGCCCGATCGGGTCCTTGGTGACCTGCACCAGCACCGAGTCGCCGGAACGCAGCGCCTGTTCGATGGACCGGGACCGACCTTCCAGGCCGGTGGCGTCCCAGTTGACCTCACCGGCGTACAGCACCGCGTTGCGGCCACGCCCCACGTCGACGAAGGCGGCCTCCATGCTCGGCAGCACGTTCTGCACCTTGCCGAGGTAGACGTTGCCGGCCATGGTGCCCGACGACGCCCGGGTGACGTAGTGCTCGACCAGGACACCGTCCTCCAGCACGGCGATCTGCGTCCGGTCACCGCGCTGGCGCACCACCATGTCCCGGTCGACGGCCTCCCGCCGGGCCAGGAACTCCGACTCGCTGAGGATCGGCGGACGGGTCCGCCGCTGCTCCCGGCCGTCCCGACGGCGCTGCCGCTTCGCTTCCAACCGGGTCGACCCGGTGACGCCCTGCACCTCGTCGACGGTCTTGCGTGGTTCACGGATCTTGACAACGGTCGGCACGCCGTCCTCGGCACCCGACTCGGCGTCGCCGGAGCCACGGCGGCGCCGCCGCCGACGGCGACGGGTCGTGGAATCGCCATCGCCATCGCCATCAGCGTCGGCGTCGGCGGCCGACCCACCGGCAGTGGACGCTTCGGTCTCGTCGCCGGTGTCGGCGTCGTCCTCCTCCGCGCCGCCCTTGCCCCGGCCCCGGCCCCGGCGGCCACGGCGTCGACGGCGCCGGCCGGCCGGCGTGTCGTCATCGTCATCGTCGTCGTCGGTGTCGGTGGTCGCCGCAGCGGGCTGCTCCTGCGGCGCATCGGCGGCCTCGGTGACGGCCTCGGCCGTCGGCTCGCTGTCGGCGCTACGCCGGCCCCGCCGGCGGCGCCGTACCGGCTCGTCCTCGCCGGCCGCCTCGGCACCGTCGACGGCCCGGACAGCGGCCTCCGCTGCGGCCGGCTGGCCCTCGTCGGTGGCGACCGGCGGGCTCTGCGGATCGGGCGCCATGAACAGTACGACCGGTGGGCCGGCGGCCGCTCTGCGGCGTCGGGACGGCGGCGCGGTGTCAGGTGCCGCAGCGGCGTCGTCGGTCGCCGGGCCGGGCTGGTCCACGGCGGCACCCGGTTCCGCGTCGGAGCCGGCGGTGGCCGAGCCAGACTTCGCCGCCGAGCGAGACTTCGCCGACCGTCCGGTTGCCCGGGTCGGCGCCGGCTCGGCGGCCAGCGGCTCGGCGGCCAGCGGCTCGGCGGCCGCGGGTGGCTCGGCGGCCGGCGTCGCGGGACCGGCCGGCGACGATGTGGCCAGTTGGGCAGCGGCTGCTCCCGGGGCGGGTTCGCTCTCCTCGACCGGCACCTCGACTGCCGGCTCGGCCGCCTTCTTCCGCCGGGTCCGAGTGATCTTCTTGACGGCCGGCTCGGCCGGCTCCGCAGCGGAGTCGGCCGACGGGCCAGCGGCGTCGTTCGGGCCACCCGTGCCGGTGGCGTCCGCTGCCGTCGAACGGCGACGGCGGGTCCGCGACGGCGCAGCCGGTTCACCGGTGGCCGGTGCCGGTTCGGCCGAACCACCGGTCGCGGCCGCATCGCCGCCGGTGGCCTCCACCACCGGCTCGGCGGCCGACGCCGCGGCCTTGCTGGTCCGCCGCCGCGTCGTACGGGCGGTTGTGGATCGGGTCACATCAGCGGTAGCGCCGGCCGGTTCGGTACCGGTCCGGTCCCCGCCCTCGGGCTCATTTTCGAGCATTGGACGTTCTCCAGTTCTGGCCGCCCCGGGCGCGGGTGAGCGCTGCCACGCAGGGTTGCCGCAAAAAGTGATCCGGCGGACGCGCCGCTGAGCTTCCGGCCCGGTGGGGCGAAAGACCCGGAGGCAGACCGCCGAAGTCTGGCTTACTGAGCGCCGGCCGGAACACGGCTGGCGTTCACCGATGGCTGCCCAGCTCGATCCGCCTCCAACGGATCGACGATCTCCCCCTGCGCGGTCAGTGTTCCCTGCGCTAGCCGGGTCACTCGGGGCGGCACCGGCGGCTCCAGGTCGGCCATGACGCGCAGGCCGGAGAGGACGTCATCGGGTCGTACCGACGGGGTGACCTGCCGGACGACTAGGTCGAGTATCGCACACGGCACCGAGCTGACCTCGGAAGGTAGGCCGCTGCCCGGACCGGCACCCGGTCCGTTGGTGTTGTCGGACCGGTCGGCGACCACGATCCGCACCACCGCGGCACGGGCGTCGAAGGTCCGCCGACCCTGCTTGGTCAACCGCTCCACCAGCACCTCCTCGGCGGCGGCGAAGGTCGCCACCGCCCGGCCGGCCGACTCCGGATCGACCTCGGGCAGCTCGATCCGCCACCGAGACATGTCGATCCGGTCGGCCAGGCTGCCGCCGGCCGCCTCGACCGCCTCCAGTACGTCGAGACCGGGCGACAGCGCGGCGTCGAGCGCCACCCGCAGCCGGTCGGGGTCGACCTGCTGCTGCAGACCGATCTCCAGGTACTCGGCCTCGCTGGCGACACCCGTCGGAGCCGCGCTCGCGTAGGAGATCTTGGGGTGCGGGGTGAATCCCTGAGAGAAGGCGACCGGGACACCGCCCCGGCGCAGTGCCCGTTCGAACGCCCGGGCGAAGTCGCGGTGCGAGGTGAACCGCAGCGGGCCGCGCTTGGCGTACCGGATCCGGATCCGTTGCACGACCGGTGCCTGGCCGCCTGCCGGTTGTGGCTTCCTGCTGATCGTGATGCTCCTCGGAAGGGGTAGGGAACGTCGTCATCCTCACCCGGATGGGTGCGGCGCGCCAGTCAGCCCGCCGCCGGGGTCCGCAGGCCGGTGTTGACCGGTGTCAGCGGCAGCAGTTTCTGCCCGGTCGGACCGATCTGGATCTCAGTATCCATTGACGGACAGACACCGCAGTCGAAACAGGGCGTCCACCGGCAGTCATCCTGCTCGTACTCGCCCAACGCGTCCTGCCAGTCCTGCCAGAGCCAGTCCTTGTCCAGCCCCGAGTCCAGGTGGTCCCAGGGCAGCACCTCGGTGGCGTCCCGTTCGCGGACCGTGTACCAGTCCAGGTCGACCCCGTACGCCGGCAGTGTGTCGGCGGCCGCGTCGACCCACCGCTGGTACGAGAAGTGTTCGCTCCAGCCGTCGAACCGGCCGCCGGACTCCCAGACCCGGCGGATCACCGCGCCGACCCGCCGGTCACCGCGCGACAGCAGCCCTTCGATCAGCGACGGCTCACCGTCGTGGTAACGGTAGCCGATCGCCCGACCGAGCGACCGGTCCGCGTTGATCGCCTGCTTGAGCAGCCGCAACCGGTTGTCGATCACCTCCGGGCGCTGCATCGACGCCCACTGGAACGGGGTGTGCGGTTTGGGCACGAACCCGCCGATCGAGACGGTGCACCGGATGTCCTTGGAACCGGTCGCCGCCCGCCCCGCCTTGATCACCTCGTGCGCGAGCCGGGCGATCTGCAGCACGTCGTCGTCGGTCTCGGTGGGCAGCCCGCACATGAAGTAGAGCTTCACCTGACGCCAGCCGTTGGTGTACGCGGTCACCACGGTCCGGATCAGGTCCTCCTCCGAGACCATCTTGTTGATCACCCGTCGGATCCGCTCCGAACCGCCCTCTGGGGCGAAGGTCAGCCCGGTACGCCGACCGTTGCGGGACAGTTCCTGGGCCAGCTCGATGTTGAACGCGTCGACCCGGGTGGACGGCAGCGACAGCGACACGTTGGTGCCCGCGTACTGCTCGGCCAGACCGGAGCACATGTCGCCGATCTCCGAGTGGTCGGCCGAGGACAGCGACAACAGACCGACCTCGTGGAAGCCGGAGTACTCCAGTCCGTCGGCGACCATCTGCCCGACCGTGGTGATGGACCGCTCCCGCACCGGACGGGTGATCATGCCCGCCTGACAGAACCGGCAACCGCGCGTACAGCCGCGGAAGATCTCCACCGCGTAGCGTTCGTGGACCGTCTCGGCCAGCGGGACGATCGGCTTCTTCGGGTACGGCCAGGCGTCCAGGTCCATGGTGGTACGCTTGTGCACCCGGAACGGCACGTCCGCCCGGTTCGGCACCACCCGCTGGATCCGGCCGTCCGGCAGGTAGTCCACGTCGTAGAAGCGCGGCACGTAGATGCTCTCCGTGCGGGCCAGCCGCAGCAGCAGCTCGTCGCGCCCACCCGGCGACCCTTCGGCCTTCCACTGCCGGACGATGCCGGTGATCTCCAGGACGGCTTCCTCGCCGTCGCCGAGCACCGCCGCGTCGATGAAGTCGGCGATCGGCTCGGGGTTGAACACGGCGTGCCCACCGGCCAGCACCACCGGGTGTGAGTCGTCCCGGTCGGCGGCGGACAGCGGGATCCCGGCCAGGTCGATCGCGGTCAGCAGGTTCGTGTAGCCCAGCTCGGTGGCGAACGAGACACCGAAAACGTCGAAGTCGCCGACCGGCCGGTGCGCGTCGACGGTGAACTGCGGCACGCCGTGCGCCCGCATCAGCCGTTCCAGGTCCGGCCAGACCGCGTAGGTCCGTTCGGCCAGCACGTCGGGCTGCTCGTTGAGCACCTCGTACAGGATCTGCACGCCCTGATTCGGCAGGCCGACCTCGTAGGCGTCCGGGTACATCAGCGCCCAGCGCACCGTCGCGGCGTCCCAGTCCTTGGCCACCGCGCCGAGTTCGCCGCCGACATACTGGATCGGCTTGCTGACCTGGGGCAGCAGCGGCTCCAACCGGGACCAGACCGACCTGGCCGTCGGGCCACCCACGGTCGCCGTCGGGGCAGCGCCTGCCGGGACACCCATCAAACCTCCTCCAAACCGCACCGGACACCGGATCAACCACCCACAGTACGCGGGCGGGGCGGCCGGGCTGGCCGCACGGTACTAACCTCGAACGGGTCCGAGAGGAGATGCATCTGCGATGCGGCAGCCGCAACCGGATGAAGGTCCGACCACGGACCAGCCAGCCGGGGCGGGCGGGTCCGACCCGGCCACGTCACCAGCCCCGTGGCGGGGGTCGGCAGCGGTACCGCCACCGCGGCCGCGCCAGCGCTGGTGGCAGCGGGACGCCCCCCGGACGGATCAGCCACCACCCCGTGACCCCACCCTGCAGCTACCCCCCGACGGGTTCGCCGAGGACGATCCGGCGACCCGCACCCCGGTCGACCCGTGGGCCGCCGCCGACCCCTGGCCGGCCGGTCAACCGACCGACCCGCCCGACGGATGGCCCGGTGCCGACCCGTCGACACCGGAACCGGTGGCCTTCCCCCCGCCGGTGTCCCCACCCGCGCCCACCTCGCCCCCGGACCCGCCGCCACCGGTCGCCGGTCCGCACCCGCCGCCACCGGTCGCCGGTCCGCACCCGCCGAACCCGAGCCGGCTCCCGGTGACCCGACCGCCAGTCACCGGGCCGCCGACGCCGACCGGAAAGGCGGCCCGTCGGCAGCGCCGACAACAACGCCGGCGACGGCGCTGGCCCTGGAAGACGACGCTGTTCACCCTGCTCACCGTCGCCTGCTGCTGTGGCTGCCCGGCGTACTACGGCAAGCCGCTGTGGGACCAGTACCCGGCAAATGCCGCGCTCCCCGGGCAGATCGCCGACCTGCGGCTCAGCGACGACGGATCCAGCCAGGAGACCGTCGCCCGGCTGGAAGGTGAGATGCGCACCGCCCATCTGCTGGCCGAGGACACCTTCGCCGGCGTGTACCGGGACGGCAACGGCAAGCTCGTGGTGCTGTACGGCATCACCGGCTTCCGGATGACGCCGGGCAGCGACCTGGACAGCGAGGTCGGCCGGATCAGCGACGCGTACCAGATGGATGCCGTCGATACGTTCGAGACCGGCGCCCGGGGCACCCACCTGAGCTGCGGGACCGGCGTCTCCGACGGCGACGATGTGGTGGTCTGCGCCTGGGCCGACCACGGCAGCCTCGGCACGGCGCTGTTCACCCGCCGGTCGGTCGAGGAGAGCGCGACGTTGACCGGGCAGCTGCGCTCCCAGGTGATCAGCCGGAAGTGACCCGGGGGCGGCTCAGCCGGCGGCGTCGCCGTTGCCGTTGCCCGGCTGGCCGTCGCCGGTCCTGGCCCCACCAGCGGTACGCGGTGGGGCGTACCGGGGCACGTACTCCTGGCCGGTGAGCTGCTGGATCTCGCTCATCACCTCGTCGGTGATCCGGCGCATCTCGGAGCGGTCGTCGCCACGTCCGGTGAAGTCGAGCGGCTTGCCGAACCGGACCGTGACCGTGCCCCGGCTCAGCTTCGGCCAGAGCGACCCGATCGGCTGGATCTGCGCGGTGCCGACGAACCCGACCGGGACGACCGGCACCCCGGCGGCCAGCGCCAGCCGCGCCACCCCGGTGCGGCCCCGGTAGAGCCGCCCGTCCGGCGAGCGGGTGCCCTCCGGGAAGACGGCCACCTGCCGACCGGACCGCAGCAGCGGGATCGCGCCGTCGAAGGCGCTCAACGCCGCCCGCCCGCCGCCGCGTTCCACCCGGATCGCGCCGAGCCCGGTCACCAGGCCCTTGGTCAGCAGGCCACGGACCCCGGTGCCGTCGAAGTACTCGGCCTTGGCCCAGAACGCCACGTGCCGGGGCAGCACCGCGCCGAGGAAGTACTCGTCGGCGACGGACAGGTGGTTCGCGGCCAGGATCACCCCGCCGGTGGTGGGGATGTTCTCCCGCCCTTCCACCTTGGGTCGCCAGCCCAGCAGCAACGCTGGTCCGACAGTGACTTTGCCGATCGAGTACAGCGGCGGCACGGATCCTCCGGCGTCGGGACAGGCATGGGTGGGTCGGACAGACACGGTAGCGGACGGGATCCCGCCCGGACCGGTCAGACCCGCTGCACCCGTACCGACACCGGCTCACCGTCGCCCACCTCACCGGCGAATCCACCCGCCGGACCGGGGGCGGACGGACCGGACGGGTCGAACGTCACCTCGTCGGCGAGCACCTCACCGGCGACGAAGTCCTGGTACGCCCGTACCGCCGCCACCACGTCGGCCCCGGCGACCACCGTGACCCGGACCCGGTCGGTGATCCGCAGGTCGGCCTCCCGCCGGGCCTGCTGGATCACCCGGACCAGGTCCCGGGCCAGCCCTTCGGCGGCCAGCTCCGGCGTGACGGTGGTGTCCAGCACCACCACTCCCTGCCCGCCCGGCAACGGTGCGGAATGCTCCGGGTCGGCGGCGACCAGCTTCAACTCGTACTCCCCGTCGGCCAGCCGGACCCCGGCGGCGACCGGCGCGCCGTCGTCGCCCAGCGCCCAGTCGCCGGACTTCACCGCCCGGATCACCGCCTGCACCTGGCCGCCGACCCGGGGGCCGAGCACCCGGGGCACCACGGTCAGCACCTGCTGGCAGTGGTCGGCGACCGCGTCGGTGAACTCCACCGACTTGACGTTGACCTCGTCGGCGACCAGGTCGGCGAACGGTGCCAACCGAGGCGCGGCGGCGCTGGCCACGGTCAGCGCCGGCAGCGGCAGTCGGACCCGCAGATTGCGGGCCTTGCGCAGCGACAGCCCGGCCGAGCAGACCTCGCGGACCGCGTCCATCGACGCGACCAGGTCGTGGTCGGCGGGGAACTCGCCGGCGGCCGGCCAGTCGGTCAGGTGCACCGACCGGTCACCGGTCAACCCGCGCCAGATCTCCTCGCTGGTCAACGGCGCCAACGGCGCCACCACCCGGGTGAGCGTCTCCAGCACCGTGTACAGCGTGTCGAACGCGTCGGTGTCACCGGACCAGAACCGGTCCCGGGACCGGCGGACGTACCAGTTGGTCAACGCGTCGAGGTAGGTACGCACGCTGGCGCAGGCACCGGAGATGTCGTAGCCGTCCATCTGCCGGGTGGCCTCGTCGACCAGTTCCCCGGTCTTGGCCAGCACGTACCGGTCGAGCAGGTGGGTGCTGTCGGTACGCCGGGTCGCGGTGTAGCCCTCCGCGTTGGCGTACAACGCGAAGAAGTACCAGACGTTCCACAGCGGCAGCAGCACCTGCCGGACGGCGTCGCGGACGCCGCTCTCCACCACCGCCATGTCGCCGCCGCGCAGCACCGGCGAGGCCATCAGCATCCAGCGCATCGCGTCCGAGCCGTAGGTGTCGAACACCTCGTACACGTCCGGGTAGTTGCGCAGGCTCTTGCTCATCTTGCGCCCGTCGGCGCCGAGCAGGATGCCGTGGCTGACGCAGTTACGGAACGCCGGCCGGTCGAACAGCGCGGTGGCCAGCACGTGCATGGTGTAGAACCAGCCACGGGTCTGCCCGATGTACTCGACGATGAAGTCGCCCGGGTAGTGGTGCTCGAACCACTCCCGGTTCTCGAACGGGTAGTGCACCTGGGCGAACGGCATCGACCCGGACTCGAACCAGCAGTCCAGCACCTCCGGCACCCGGCGCATCGTGGACCGGCCGGTCGGGTCGTCCGGGTTGGGCCGGGTCAGCTCGTCGATGCCGGGCCGGTGCAGGTCGGCCGGGCGTACGCCGAAGTCACGTTCCAGCTCGTCGAGCGAGCCGTACACGTCGACCCGGGGGTAGGCCGGGTCGTCCGAGCGCCAGACCGGGATCGGCGAGCCCCAGAACCGGTTCCGGCTGATCGACCAGTCCCGGGCTCCGGCCAGCCACTTGCCGAACGAGCCGTCCTTGACGTGCGCCGGCGTCCAGGAGATCTGCTGGTTCAGCTCCACCATCCGGTCCCGGAAGGTGGACACGGCGACGAACCACGACGACACCGCCTTGTAGACCAGCGGCGTGTCACAGCGCCAGCAGTGCGGGTACGAGTGGGTGTAGGTGTCGTGGCGCAGCAGCAGACCCCGGTCACGCAGCTCACGGATGATCGGCTTGTTGGTGTCGAAGACCTGCTCCCCCGCGTACGGCGGGACCAGGGCGGTGAACCTGGTGTGGTCGTCGACGGTGACGATCGTCGGGATGCCGGCGGCGTTGCAGGTGTTCTGGTCGTCCTCACCGAACGCCGGGGCCATGTGCACCACCCCGGTGCCGTCCTCGGTGGTGACGAAGTCGGCGCCGAGGACCTGGTAGGCGTTCGGGCCGGCCCGGTCGACCAGGTAGTCGAACAGCGGGGTGTAGCGGCGTCCGACCAGGTCGGCGCCGCGCACCGTGCCGACCCGTTCGAACCCGTCCAGTTCCTTGGCGTACGCCTCGAGGCGGGCCGCCCCGAGCAGGTACCGCTGCCCGTCGCGCCGCAGCACCGCGTACTCGATGTCCGGGCCGACGGCGAGGGCCAGGTTCGACGGCAGCGTCCACGGTGTGGTGGTCCACACCCCGATCCGTTCCGTCTCACCGCCGGGCTGCGCCGGCGCCAGCTCGAACCAGACGGTGACGGTCGGGTCCTGCCGGTCCCGGTAGACGTCGTCCATCCGGGTCTCGGTGTTGCTCAGCGGCGTCTCGCAGCGCCAGCAGTAGGCCAGCACCCGGAAGCCCTCGTAGACCAGCCCCTTGTCGTACAGGGCCTTGAAGGCCCACATGACGCTCTCCATGTAGTCCAGGTCGAGCGTCTTGTAGTCGTTGACGAAGTCGACCCAGCGGGCCTGCCGGGTGACGTAGCGCTCCCAGTCCTGCGTGTAGGTCAGCACCGAGCTGCGGCAGACGTCGTTGAAGCGCTCCATGCCCAACTCGACGATCTCCGCCTTGGTGGAGATGCCGAGCTGGCGTTCGGCTTCGACCTCGGCGGGCAGCCCGTGGCAGTCCCAGCCGAAGCGGCGCTCGACCCGCCGGCCGCGCATCGTCTGGTAGCGCGGCACCACGTCCTTGACGTAGCCGGTGAAGAGGTGGCCGTAGTGCGGCAGGCCGTTGGCGAACGGCGGGCCGTCGTAGAAGACGTACTCGTTGGCGCCGTCCGGGCCCGGGTCGCGCTGGTCGACGCTGGCTTCGAAGGTCTTGTCCGCCGTCCAGTAGTCCAGGACGCGGCGCTCCACCTCGGGCAGGTCCGGACTGGCCGGCACGCCGGTGGCGGCGGGGTCGGTCATCGGGTACGCCATGGTGGTGGCCTCTCCTCGCGCAGCTCACTGTCTCGTGGTCTGCGAGGACGAACCCGCCGGGCGGTCGCCGGCTGCTGCCGGACGCCGCCACGGTGGGCCGCGGTACCACCTCGCTTGGCGGTCGCCGAGGTGCGCGACCGCCCGCTCATCGGCCGGCTGTGACGGGCCGGACCCGTCCGGTTCTACTGGGGCCGCCGCTGCCGGGCAGTGGTGGCCGGTTCTTCCGGAGGCTCACCGGTGATGGCCGGGTCGTCGCCTTTGGGTTGTCTTCGGTTCCGAGCGTATCCCACCCGTCGAGCCGGTTTCCGTCCGCCCGCCACTTCCGGTTTCAGCGGGTGCGCGGGGCCGGCAGGGTGGTCGACCAGAGCGAACGGCCGTCCCGGTCGCGCAGGTGCACGGTGAACGCCCGGGACCCGCCGTCGACGAACACCTCGCCGTAGTGCTGGAAACCTTCGGCCGGTGAGGTGTTGGCCCGCGGCGGGGCGTTGACGAACACCGCCTCCGGGCCGAACGTACCGTCGAGGGTGTTCGGGCCGAACGCCCCGGCGTGCGCCGGGCCGGAGACGAACTCCCAGAACGGGGTGAAGTCGGCCACCGCGGCCCGCGCCGGATCGTAGTGATGGGCGGCGGTGTAGTGCACGTCGGCGGTGAGGAAGACGATGCCGGTGACGCCGGCCCGGTGCGCCGCGCCGAGGATCTCGGCGAACTCCAGCTCCCGCCCGGCCGGCGCGCCGCCGTCGCCCTGGGCGACGCCTTCCTGGGCGCCGCCACCGTCCGGCACGATCAGCCCGAGCGGCAGGTCGTTGGCGATCACCTTCCAGGTGGCCGTCGACCGGGTGAGCTCGCGGATCAGCCACTGCCGTTGCTGGGTGCCGAGCAGGCCACGATGCGGGTCCGCGTAGGTGTTGCCGTCGTTGGCGTCCTTGTAGGTGCGCATGTCGAGGACGAACACGTCCAGCAGCGGCCCGTAGCGGACCACCCGGTACAGCGGTCCGTCGTCCGGGGTCGGCAGCCACTCGTGGAACGCCTGCCGGGACCGGGCGGCCAGCACGTCGACCCGGGTCTCGGTGTAACGCGGGTCGGTGAGGATCTCGCCCGGATACCAGTTGTTGGTCACCTCGTGGTCGTCCCACTGGTTGAGCTGCGGCACCTCGGCGGCGAACGCCCGCAGATGCGCGTCGAGCAGGTTGTAGGCGAACTGGCCGCGGAACTCGGTCAGCGTCTCGGCGACCTTGGTCTTCTCCGGGGTCACCAGGTTGCGCCACACCCGCCCGTCCGGCAGGGTCACCGTCTCGGTGAGCGGGTTGTCGGCGTACACGGTGTCGCCGCTGCACAGGAAGAAGTCCGGCCGGCCACGCCGCATCGCGTCGAAGATCCGCATGCCGCCGAAGTCCTCGCTGATCCCCCAGCCCTGGCCGGCGATGTCCCCGGTCCAGACGAACCGCACGTCGTCGACCCGCCCGCCGGTACCGCCGCCCGGCCGGCCCTGGTGGGGTCCGTGGTGGCCGCCGGCGCGGGGCGCGGTGCGCAGCGAACCGGTCAGCGGTTCGCTGATCAGGCCGGGACGGTGCAGGCTCTCCACCCGTACCCGGTAGTGCAGCCGCTCGCCGGCGGGCAGGCCACGCAGCCGTACCTTTCCGGTGTAGTCGCTGCGGCCGTCGAGCACCGGGCCGCGTACCCGCCGGGCATCACGCAGGTCTGGCCGGCGGCCGACCTCGACGATCAGCCGGCCGACCCGGTCCGCACGGGTCCAGACGACGGCCTCGCCGGGGCCGGCCACGCCGCTCTGCACGCCGTGGGTGAGCACCGGCCGGCCGGTGGGGTGCCAGGCCGGCGCCGCAGGCCGGCCCGACGCAGCGGGCTCGCTGGCGGCCGCGCCGGCTCCGCCGAGCAGCGCGCCGCCGGCGATCCCGGCGCCGCCGGCCAGTCCGGCCCGCAGCAGGGTACGGCGGTCGAATGGGTTCATCGAAATCCTCCTGGGAAGTACGGCGTTCCCAAGAGGTCTATCGATGGAATGTGGCGAGATCCCCCGGATCAGGTGACCAGCACCCGAACCGGCCGATAACCCGCGGCTGACCGGCCGGGGTCAGCCCAGGTCCGGGAACCAGAGCTTGATCTCGCGGGCCGCGCTCTCCGGGGAGTCCGAGGCGTGCACCAGGTTCTCCCGGTTGGACAGCGCCAGGTCGCCGCGGATGGTGCCGGCCGCCGCCTTGCGCCCGTCGGTGGTGCCGATCAGCCCACGGACCACCTCGATGGCCTGGTCACCGGCGAGCACCAGGGCGACCAGCGGCCCGCCGGTCATGAAATCCTTCAGCGGCGGGTAGAACGGCTTGTCCACATGGTCGGCGTAGTGCGCGCCGGCCAACTCCTCGTCCATCCGGCGCGACTGCAGGGTGACCAGGTGCAGTCCCTTACGCTCGAACCGGCCGAGGATCTCGCCGACCAAGCCGCGCCGGACCGCGTCCGGCTTGATCAACACGAGGGTACGTTCGACATCGGTGGGGCTGGACACGCTGGCTCCTTATCGACGGACCGGCACCGCTCCCCTGCGGAGCGATCCGGTACGGACTGGCGCTGCCAGCCTAGTGGGTCCACGCCGCCCCGCGCGTCATGATGGAGGGCCAGGGGACGGACGAGGACCGGCGGCTACCGACGCCACCGGTCGTGGCTCTTCCATCCTCGCCGGGCCCGGCCTAGCCTGGCCTTGACGCAGGGAGGTCTACTGTGGCGAACGGCCATCGATCGGTTTCCACCGCCCGCAAGCTCATCGCGACGGTGCTGGGCACTTTCGCCACGTTCATCATCCTCTTCGGCGCCGGCATGACCAGCTGGGCGATCGCCGCGCTGGGCGTGGCGCTGCTGGTGCTCGCGGTCAGCCTGGTGCTGATCACCGCGTTCCCCGGCACCGAGCGCGCCTGGGTGGCCGGCATCGCCCACGTCCGCAGCGTCTCCGAGCCACCGGCCTCCTCCACCTACGGCCGCTGCGAACTGCAGATTCTGGTGGACGCGCCGGGCGTACCGCCCCGGTCGGTCAAGGTCCGCGACCCCCGGGTGCCGGTGGCGAAGTGGCCCGACCCCGGCGCCACGCTGCCGATCATGGTCGCCATCGACGACCAACGCCACGTACGGATCATCTGGGACGACGTGCTCACCCACGCCGAAGCCGCCGCGGAGCGGGCCGACCTGCCGCCGGAGTTCGACGAGCCCGACTTCAGCACCCTCGACGACCACCTGCTCGACGTGGACGAGGAGCCGCCGTGGGCGCGGCGACGCTCCGACGACCTGTTCCTCGACCCGGACACCGCCCAGACCGCCGACCTCGGCTCGGGTCTGCGCGACGACGATCCGGCCGAGCCCGCCGGTCCGGCCGACGATCCGCGTCAGCGCCGACGCGACCCGGCGGAAAATCCCCGCCCGGACTTCGCCACACCCGGGTTCGACCCCGACATCGAACAGTCCGAGCCGGAGGATCCGGGCAAGGCCGGCAACCCCGGCAAGGACCCCGGCAGGGTCGGCGACCCCGTCGTGGTGAGCCAGTCACCGGGTGGCCACAAGGTGGTGGACGGCACCGTCGTGGACCCGCAGCCGGTGCCGCTGCCGCGCCGCGCCCGGCCACAGCCGTACTCCCCACCCGCCGAGCCGGAGGCCGGCACGGTCACCGCCGGAGCGGAGCGGGGCCGGGCCGCCGCCGAGGCCCGCGCCGAGTCGCCGACCGCCACCGGGACGGCGCTGGCCGACCAGCCCGACCCGGACGCGGACGGCCCCGACGGCGGGTCGGTGACCGACCCGGACGGACCGCTCGCCGACCTGGCCGCCGCCGGCCCGGTGACCGGCCCCGATACCCTGGCCGGCGAACCTGCCGACGATCACGGGCCGATCCACGGCGTCGGGCTGACCCTGCTCGTCGCGGACCTCGACCGGTCGGTCGAGTTCTACCGCGACATGCTCGGCTTCTTCGAGATCGACGGCGGGGACGGCAACGCGGTGCTCGCCTCCGGGCAGACCCGCCTGGTGCTGCGGTCGGTGCCCGAGGTCGCTCCGGTCAACCGGCGGCTGATGCACCTCAACCTCGAAGTCGACGGCCTGCAACGGATGCACGACGAACTCAAGGCCAAGGGGGTGCGATTCACCTACGCGCCCCGGGCGGTCAACCGGGGTGCCCGGCTGGAGCTGTGGGCAGCCGCTTTCCGCGACCCGGACGGCCACGGCATCGCCATCATCGAATGGCGTGACCGTGACCAGCCGACGTCGTCCGACGCCGACGCGGCACAGTGACTTATCAGCTGAGAATGACCCGCCGGACGTGCCACACGTACGCCCAGACGACGCCGAACAGCACCCCCACCACCAGCAGTGACCAGTGCAGCAGGCCGGCGAGCAGGACCAGCCCCTGCAGCACTGTGCCGGCGTACCAGGCCCAGCGGCGGCGCAGCAGGCCGGCGAGCGTCACCGCGCCGACGGCGAGCACGGCGCTGACCACCATCGCAGCCGGGCCGGAGCCGTCGGCCACCATCCGGATCGGCTGGATCGCCAGCACCAGCACCAACGCTTCCAGGCCGAGGGTCGCCGCGCCGAGCCCGCGCGCGGCGGCCGGCGGGTTGCGCAACCCGGACCGGCGCGGCGGCGGTCCGGCCGGCTCGCCACTCACCGGCTCGCCGCTCACCGGGTCAGCAGCCGGCGTGCGTCGGCCACCGTCACCACCGACCCGGTGATCAGGACCCCCACCCCGCTGAGCTCCCCGTCGAGGTCGGCCTCGGCCAGCTCCACCGCCGCTTCGATCGCGTCCGGCATCTGCTCGGTCACCCGTACCCGGTCCACGCCGAACGCCTCGACCGCGAGGCCCGCCAACTGACCGACCGGCATCGCCCGCAGCGACGTGTTGCCGGTCACCACCAGGGCGTCCGCTACCGGCTCCAGCAGATCCAGCAGCGCCTCGGCGTCCTTGTCGGCCAGCACGGCGAGTACCACCACGAGCCGCCGGAACGCGAACTCCTCCTGCACCGCGGCGACCGTGGCCGCCATCCCGTGCGGGTTGTGGGCGCCGTCGAGCAGGATCGTCGGCGCGCTGCGTACCCGCTCCAGCCGGCCCGGTGACGACACCCCGGCGAAGCCCTGCCGGACCGGCTCGGCGTCCAACGTCCGACCCTGGCCGGCACCGAGGAACGCCTCCACCGCCGCCAGCGCCAACGCCGCGTTCTGCGCCTGATGCGCCCCGTGCAGCGGCAGGAACACCTCGTCGTAGCGGCCGCCGAGCCCCTGCAACGTGAGCATCTGCCCGCCGACCGCGACCGCGCGGTGGACCACGCCGAACTCGCCGCCCTCCCGGGCGATGGTGGCCCCCACCTCGGCGCACCGGTCCAGGATCGGCCCGGCCGCCTCCTCCGGCTGCACCGCGGTGACCACCGTCGACCCGGCGTGCACGATGCCGGCCTTGGCCCAGGCGATGTCGGTGAGGGTGTCGCCCAGCCACTCGGTGTGATCCAGACCGATCGGCGTGATCACGCAGACACCGGCGGACAGCACGTTGGTGGCGTCCTCGGCACCGCCCAGCCCGACCTCCACCACCGCCACGTCGACCGGGGCGTCGGCGAACGTCGCGAACGCCAGCGCGGTCGTCATGTCGAAGTACGTCAACGGCTCCGCCGCCTGCTTGTCGACCAACTCGGCCAACGGCGCGACCTCCCGGTACACGGCGGCGAACCGCTCCTCGCTGACCGGCTCACCGTCCAGGCTGATCCGCTCCCGCACCGTCTCCAGATGCGGGCTGGTGTAGCGGCCGGTGTGCAGCCCGAAGGCCCGCAGCAGCGAGTCGATCATCCGGGCGGTCGAGGTCTTGCCGTTGGTCCCGGTCAGATGGATCGACGGGTACGCCCGCTGCGGACTACCCAGCAGGTCCAGCAGCTGGCCGATCCGGTCCAGGTCGAACACCATCCGGGTGAAGCCCCGGTCGGCGAGTTCCTGCTCGACCCGCGCGAACTCGCCACCCGGCCGCTGCCTGGCACCGCTGGCGGCCCCGGGTCGACGTGCCGTCACGACTGCTCACCGTCGGCGGCCGGCAGCGCGGCGAGCGCTCCGGCGATGCGGGCCAGCTCCGCCTCGGCCACCGCCAACCGGGTACGGATCTTGTCCACCACCGGGGCCGGTGCCTTGTCGACGAACGCGCTGTTGCCCAGCTTGGCCCGGCACTGCTCGGCTTCCCGCTCGGCCGCCGCCCGGTCCTTGGTCAACCGGGCGCGTTCAGCCGCCACGTCGATCGAACCGCGGGTGTCGAACTCGACACCGACCTGTGCGGTCACGGCGAGCTTCGCGGTGGCCGAGAAATCGGCAGCCGGCTCGTCCAGCCGGGTCAGTGACCGGATCAGCGGCTCGTGCCCACCGACACCCGCGTCGGCCAGACCGGTCAGCCGGGCGCTGACCCGCTGGGTCGGCCGCAGCCCCTGGTCCGACCGGAACCGGCGGACCTCGGTGACCACCCGCTGCACCACGGCCAGCTCCGCCTCCGCCGCCGGGTCCTGCCACGACGGGTCGGCGACCGGCCAGGAAGCCACCATCAGGCTGCCGGCCGCCGGCTGACCCGCCCCGGCCAGCGCCGACCACAACTCGTCGGTGACGAACGGAGTGACCGGGTGGAGCAGCCGCAGCAGCTGGTCGAGCACGTGGCCGAGCACCCGGCGGGTCCGGTCGGCGGCCTCCCCGCCGGCGCCCAGTACCGGCTTGCTCAGCTCCAGGTACCAGTCGCAGACGTCGTCCCAGGCGAAGTGGTAGAGCGTGTCACACGCCTTGGCCAGCTCGAACGCCTCGAACTGCTGGTCGACCTGTGCCGTCACCTCCTGCAGTCGGGACATGATCCACCGGTCGGTCATGCCCAGGTCCGCCGGGTCGGGCAGGTCGCCGGTCAGGTGCGCGCCGTTGAGCAGCGCGAACCGGGTGGCGTTCCACAGTTTGTTGCAGAAGTTGCGGGAACCCTGGCACCACTCTTCGCTGACCGGCACGTCGGCGCCCGGGTTGGCGCCCCGGACCAGGGTGAACCGGGTGGCGTCGGCGCCGAACCGGTCGATCCAGTCGAGTGGGTCGACGACGTTGCCGTACGACTTGGACATCTTCTTGCCGAACTGGTCCCGGACCATGCCGTGCAGGGCCACCACGTCGAACGGCTGCTGGCCGTCCATCGCGTACAGCCCGAACAACATCATCCGGGCCACCCAGAAGAACAGGATGTCGTAGCCGGTTACCAGCACGCTGGTCGGGTAGAAGGTCCGCAGGTCGTCGGTCTGGTCCGGCCAGCCGAGCGTGGAGAACGGCCACAGCGCGCTGGAGAACCAGGTGTCGAGGACGTCCTCGTCCTGCCGCCAGCCGGCACCGGCCGGCGGCTGCTCGTCGGGTCCGACGCAGACGACCTCGCCGGCCGGGCCGTACCAGACCGGGATCCGGTGCCCCCACCACAGCTGCCGGGAGATGCACCAGTCGTGCATGTTGTCGACCCAGGCGAAGTAGCGTGCGGCCAGCTCCGGCGGCTCCACCCTGGTCCGGCCGTCACGCACCGCGTCCCCGGCGGCCTTCGCCAGCGGGCCGGTCCGGACGAACCACTGCAACGACAGCCGCGGCTCGACCGTGGTCCGGCACCGCGAACAGTGACCGACGGCGTGCACGTACGGCCGCTTTTCGGCCACCACCCGCCCTTCGGCGCGCAACGCCGCGACGATCGCCGGCCGCGCCTCGAACCGGTCGAGTCCTTCGAACGGTCCGGCCGCCGTGACCACCGCCCGCTCGTCGAGGATGGTCAGGCTCGGCAGCCCGTGCCGTTGGCCGATCTCGAAGTCGTTGGGGTCGTGCGCCGGGGTCACCTTCACCGCGCCCGTGCCGAACGTCGGATCGACGTGCGCGTCCGCGACGATCGGGATCCGCCGACCGGTCAGCGGCAGCTCGACCTCGGTGCCGACGAGATGCCGGTAGCGGTCGTCGTCCGGGTGCACCGCCACCGCGGTGTCGCCCAGCATCGTCTCGACCCGGGTGGTGGCCACCACGATCGACGCGTCGCCCTCGCCGTACCGGATGGAGACCAGCTCGCCGTCGTCGTCGCTGTGTTCCACCTCGATGTCGGACAGGGCGGTACGGCACCGCGGGCACCAGTTGATGATGCGCTCGGCGCGGTAGATCAGCTCGTCGTCGTAGAGACGCTTGAAGATGGTCTGCACCGCCCGGGACAGACCCTCGTCCATCGTGAAACGTTCCCGATCCCAGTCGACCGAGTCACCGAGACGGCGCATCTGCCCGAGAATGGTGCCGCCCGACTCCGCTTTCCACTGCCAGACCCGGTCGATGAACTGTTCCCGGCCGAGGTCGTGCCGGGACAGGCCTTCGGCGGCGAGCTGTCGCTCCACGACGTTCTGGGTGGCGATCCCGGCGTGGTCCATGCCGGGCAGCCAGAGCGCTTCGAAGCCCTGCATCCGCTTGCGTCGGATCAGCGTGTCCTGGATCGAGTGGTCGAGGGCGTGCCCGACGTGCAGCGACCCCGTGACGTTCGGCGGCGGCACCACGATCGTGAACGATGGCTTCCCGCTGCCCGCGTCGGCGCGGAAGTAACCCTCGGCTACCCACCGCTCGTACCGCCGCTGTTCGACCTCACCTGGAGCGTACTGGGCCGGCAACATGGGGGCTGCGTCGTGATGGGGCTGCGAAGTTTCGGTCACCCATCGAGTTTACGGAGCCAGCGCACCCGGATTCACGCAGGCCCGACTGGGGCTGACCGGCTGCGGCTGGCCAGCCGCCTCGGGCCGGTTGACGGCGCTGACAGGCGGCACCCACCGCTCGGCGGGCTCGGTGACGTACGGTGTCGGGCATGGTCGACGACATATTCGGCGGACGGCGGTCGGCTCACCAGGAAGCGGCCGACCGTCAGGAACCGGTCGACGTCACCCCGGACGCCCGGCCGGCGCCGGGCGACGGAGACGGCCGCAGCCGAGGTGTCCGGGCCTGGCGCGGCCGGCGCGTCGCCGTCATCGGCTCGCTCGCCGCGATCGGTGTGCTGGGCGCCGGCCTGGTCGGTTCGACCGGCTTGCGCATCGTCGCGCAGAAGGACGCCAGCCTGAGCGCTCCGGACGAGGCGGCCGGGCTGGTCCGCGACGACGGGGAACAGGCCAGGAGTACGGCCGACTACCTGCACAGCGCCTTCGCCGCCGGGATCGACCTGGACCACAGCACGGCTGCGGTCTACCGGGATCCGTCGGCGGCGGACCGCAGCGTTCTGGTCTTCGGTGGCACCGCTCTGCTCTGGTCACCCGAGCATGACCTGGACGCGCTGCTGACGATCGTCGGTGACGAGGAAGGTTCGGTGACCGGCGTCCACCAGGTGCCGGCCGGGACGTACGGCGGGGTGATGAAGTGTGGTAGCACGCCCACCGACGACCAGGAGATGCCGGTCTGCGGGTGGGCGGACCACGGAAGCATCGCGGTGGCGCTGTTCCCGGGGCGTACCGTCGACGAGTCGGCCGCGCTGCTCGCCGACCTGCGCATGGACCTCCAGCAGCGGGACTGACGTCCGCGCGCGGTCTTCGTCTTCTGCGTCTTCGTCTCCGGCACGGGGCGGTCTGCTGAGGATTTTCCCGGAAAACACTTGTGGGCCACCCGTAAGGGTGGCCCACAAGTAAAGATGTCCGGCGGTGACCTACTCTCCCACACCCTCACGAGTGCAGTACCATCGGCGCTGGAGAGCTTAGCTACCGGGTTCGGAATGTAACCGGGCGTTTCCCCTCCGCCATAACCGCCGTAACCCTAACAACAAACCAAACACACACAAGTGTTCGTTTGCCCAGAATCACACAGTGGACGCGTACATCTTCGAAGTCAAGTCCTCGGCCTATTAGTACCGGTCAACTGAACCAGTTACCTGGCTTACATCTCCGGCCTATCAACCCAGTCATCTACTGGGAGCCTTACCCCATCAAATGGGTGGGACACCTCATCTTGAAGCGAGCTTCCCGCTTAGATGCTTTCAGCGGTTATCCCTTCCGAACGTAGCCAACCAGCCGTGCCCCTGGCGGGACAACTGGCACACCAGAGGTTCGTCCGTCCCGGTCCTCTCGTACTAGGGACAGCCCTTCTCAAGTATCCTACGCGCGCGGCGGATAGGGACCGAACTGTCTCACGACGTTCTAAACCCAGCTCGCGTACCGCTTTAATGGGCGAACAGCCCAACCCTTGGGACCTGCTACAGCCCCAGGATGCGACGAGCCGACATCGAGGTGCCAAACCATCCCGTCGATATGGACTCTTGGGGAAGATCAGCCTGTTATCCCCGGGGTACCTTTTATCCGTTGAGCGACACCGCTTCCACACGCAAGTGCCGGATCACTAGTCCCGACTTTCGTCCCTGCTCGACCTGTCAGTCTCACAGTCAAGCTCCCTTGTGCACTTACACTCAACACCTGATTGCCAACCAGGATGAGGGAACCTTTGGGCGCCTCCGTTACCCTTTAGGAGGCAACCGCCCCAGTTAAACTACCCACCAGACACTGTCCCTGAACCGGATCACGGTCCGAAGTTAGAAACCCAAATCAACCAGAGTGGTATTTCAACATTGACTCCACCGATACTGGCGTACCAGCTTCACAGTCTCCCACCTATCCTACACAAGCTAATTCGAGTACCAATGTCAAGCTATAGTAAAGGTCCCGGGGTCTTTCCGTCCTGCCGCGCGTAACGAGCATCTTTACTCGTAATGCAATTTCGCCGGGCCTGTGGTTGAGACAGTAGGAAAGTCGTTACGCCATTCGTGCAGGTCGGAACTTACCCGACAAGGAATTTCGCTACCTTAGGATGGTTATAGTTACCACCGCCGTTTACTGGCGCTTAAGTTCTCAGCTTCGCCCCGAAGAGCTAACCGGTCCCCTTAACGTTCCAGCACCGGGCAGGCGTCAGTCCATATACATCGAATTACTTCTTCGCATGGACCTGTGTTTTTAGTAAACAGTCGCTTTCCCCTGGTCTCTGCGGCCATACAACGCTCCACCCGCAAGGGGCTTCACGTCTCCGGCCCCCCTTCTCCCTAAGTTACGGGGGCAATTTGCCGAGTTCCTTAACCACAGTTCGCCCGATCGCCTCGGTATTCTCTACCTGACCACCTGTGTCGGTTTAGGGTACGGGCCGCTAGAAGCTCGCTAGAGGCTTTTCTCGGCAGCATAGGATCACTGACTTCACCTGAATCGGCTCGGCATCACGTCTCAGCCTCACGCACCACGGATTTACCTATGATGCAGCCTACACGCTTACCCCGGCACAACCACCGGCCGGGATCAGCTACCTTCCTGCGTCACCCCATCGCTTGACTACTACCCGCCAGGTTCCCGCGCTCCCTCAGATCAGTCCGAAAACCTCACCAAGTTCGGGCAGTTAGCACAACAAGGTTCATCATGGGCGCTCCTTCGCGGGTACGGGAATATCAACCCGTTGTCCATCGACTACGCCTCTCGGCCTCGCCTTAGGTCCCGACTCACCCAGGGCGGATTAGCCTGGCCCTGGAACCCTTGGTCATCCGGCGGAAGGGTTTCTCACCCTTCTTTCGCTACTCATGCCTGCATTCTCACTCGTGCCGCGTCCACAGCTGGGTCACCCCGCTGCTTCACCCCCGGCACGACGCTCCCCTACCCATCCACACACCTGCACCAACCCCCAAAGGAGTCAGCGAAGTACACGCGTGAATGCCACAGCTTCGGCGGTGTGCTTGAGCCCCGCTACATTGTCGGCGCGGAACCACTTGACCAGTGAGCTATTACGCACTCTTTAAAGGGTGGCTGCTTCTAAGCCAACCTCCTGGTTGTCTAAGCGACCCCACATCCTTTTCCACTTAGCACACGCTTAGGGGCCTTAGCTGGTGATCTGGGCTGTTTCCCTCTCGACTACGAAGCTTATCCCCCGCAGTCTCACTGCCACGCTCTCACTTACCGGCATTCGGAGTTTAGCTGATTTCGGTAAGCTTGTAGGCCCCCTAGACCATCCAGTGCTCTACCTCCGGCAAGAAACACGCAACGCTGCACCTAAATGCATTTCGGGGAGAACCAGCTATCACGGAGTTTGATTGGCCTTTCACCCCTAACCACAGGTCATCCCCCAACTTTTCAACGTTGGTGGGTTCGGCCCTCCACGCGGTCTTACCCGCGCTTCAGCCTGCCCATGGCTAGATCACTCCGCTTCGGGTCTAGAACATGCGACTCAACGCCCTCTTCAGACTCGCTTTCGCTACGGCTACCCCACACGGGTTAACCTCGCCACATGCCACTAACTCGCAGGCTCATTCTTCAAAAGGCACGCCGTCACCCCTAAAGGCTCCGACGGATTGTAGGCGAACGGTTTCAGGTACTATTTCACTCCCCTCCCGGGGTACTTTTCACCATTCCCTCACGGTACTCGTCCGCTATCGGTCACTAGGAAGTATTTAGGCTTACCAGGTGGTCCTGGCAGATTCACGGCAGATTTCAGGGGTCCGCCGCTACTCGGGAACATCCACAGAAGACCAGAAGTTTTCACCTACCGGACTATCACCGTCTACGGCTGGCTTTTCCACACCATTCAGCTAACAACTGGCTTTATCACTTCTCGACCGAATGTCAGTCCGATCAGCAGAGTCCCACAACCCCGACCACGCAACCCCTGACAGGTATCACACGCAGCCGGTTTAGCCTCATCCGCTTTCGCTCGCCACTACTCACGGAATCACTATTGTTTTCTCTTCCTGCGGGTACTGAGATGTTTCACTTCCCCGCGTTCCCTCCACACACCCTATGAGTTCAGGTGCAGGTGACACCACATGACTGATGCCAGGTTTCCCCATTCGGACACCCTGGGATCACAGCTCGGTTGACAGCTCCCCCAGGCCTATCGCGGCCTCCCACGTCCTTCATCGGCTCCTAGTGCCAAGGCATCCACCGTTCGCCCTTGACAACTTGACCACAAAGATGCTCGCGTCCACTGTGTAATTCTCAACAAACGACCAACCCGCAACCCCAAGCCCCACACCAGCACCACCACACACGATGGCCGGTATGCAAGACCAGGCCGCGCCTGGCAACCAGAGACAACAACCCACCACGTGGCCTGTTCCCTCAGGACCCAACAGGATGCCCACCATTCACACCAGCCGCACCAACACCACCCTCCACACCCCCACCCGAAAGCAGAAGCAGTACTAGCAGCATCAGCCGTTGCCGACACGAACTCACCAGTGTCTCCGCCAAATGAGCACCCCCACCCCACACTCGGAGGCGGCAGGCTCCCTACCCGACCTTCGCCGGGAGAGCGCTCCTTAGAAAGGAGGTGATCCAGCCGCACCTTCCGGTACGGCTACCTTGTTACGACTTCGTCCCAATCGCCAGCCCCACCTTCGACAGCTCCCTCCCACAAGGGGTTGGGCCACCGGCTTCGGGTGTTGCCGACTTTCGTGACGTGACGGGCGGTGTGTACAAGGCCCGGGAACGTATTCACCGCAGCGTTGCTGATCTGCGATTACTAGCGACTCCGACTTCACGGGGTCGAGTTGCAGACCCCGATCCGAACTGAGACCGGCTTTTTGGGATTCGCTCCACCTCACGGTATCGCAGCCCATTGTACCGGCCATTGTAGCATGCGTGAAGCCCTGGACATAAGGGGCATGATGACTTGACGTCATCCCCACCTTCCTCCGAGTTGACCCCGGCAGTCTTCGATGAGTCCCCGCCATAACGCGCTGGCAACATCGAACAAGGGTTGCGCTCGTTGCGGGACTTAACCCAACATCTCACGACACGAGCTGACGACAGCCATGCACCACCTGTGACCGCCCCCGAAGGACCCCACATCTCTGCAGGTTTTGCGGCCATGTCAAACCCAGGTAAGGTTCTTCGCGTTGCATCGAATTAATCCGCATGCTCCGCCGCTTGTGCGGGCCCCCGTCAATTCCTTTGAGTTTTAGCCTTGCGGCCGTACTCCCCAGGCGGGGCGCTTAATGCGTTAGCTGCGGCACAGAGAACCGGAGAGGCTCCCCACACCTAGCGCCCAACGTTTACAGCGTGGACTACCAGGGTATCTAATCCTGTTCGCTCCCCACGCTTTCGCTCCTCAGCGTCAGTATCGGCCCAGAGACCCGCCTTCGCCACCGGTGTTCCTCCTGATATCTGCGCATTTCACCGCTACACCAGGAATTCCAGTCTCCCCTACCGAACTCTAGCCTGCCCGTATCGACTGCAAGCCCACAGTTGAGCTGTGGGTTTTCACAGTCGACGCGACAAGCCGCCTACGAGCTCTTTACGCCCAATAAATCCGGACAACGCTCGCGCCCTACGTCTTACCGCGGCTGCTGGCACGTAGTTGGCCGGCGCTTCTTCTGCAGGTACCGTCACTTGCGCTTCGTCCCTGCTGAAAGAGGTTTACAACCCGAAGGCCGTCATCCCTCACGCGGCGTCGCTGCATCAGGCTTCCGCCCATTGTGCAATATTCCCCACTGCTGCCTCCCGTAGGAGTCTGGGCCGTGTCTCAGTCCCAGTGTGGCCGGTCGCCCTCTCAGGCCGGCTACCCGTCGTCGCCTTGGTAGGCCATCACCCCACCAACAAGCTGATAGGCCGCGAGCCCATCCCAAGCCGAAAAACTTTCCACACACCACCATGCGGCAGCATGTAATATCCGGTATTAGCCCCGGTTTCCCGGGGTTATCCCAAAGCCTGGGGCAGGTTGCTCACGTGTTACTCACCCGTTCGCCGCTCGAGTACCCCGAAGGGCCTTTCCGCTCGACTTGCATGTGTTAAGCACGCCGCCAGCGTTCGTCCTGAGCCAGGATCAAACTCTCCAACAAAAACTTTGTGAAGAAATCAAACCCGGCATTATAAAATGCCAAGGAATCACCAACCAGAAAACCACCACAAACGCGGCAGTCAACCAGCCGGGAACCAAACAAACTTTGGCACTGGCTTATCAAGCACCCTGTTGAGTTCTCAAAGAACAAACACACACCAGCAGAACCACCCACACCAAGCAGGCAACCCCACCAGGGCCATCCGTCCCACCCGACTTCCGCCGGGCAACTTCTCTACCTTACCCGGTCGGCTTCGCGTTGTCAAGAGCCAGTTTCAACTCTCTCGCACCGCCCGGATTCCCCCGCGCTTGATCCAGCCGCTCTGCGGCTGTCTTTGGTCGGGGTGTCCAGCAGACCGGCCCTCCTCGTTACCCGAGGCTCGGCCCGGCTCCCTGCCGGCTTCCTACCTTACCCGGTCGGTTTCGCAATCTCAAGTCCGGCTTGCCGGTGAGTCGCACCGCCCGCCCAGTCTGGTTCGGCGGTCACCCGCCCCATCCTGGCTGTCTGCGTTTCCGGCCGTTTTGTCCGTGTCCCGCTGACAGAGAGAAAGTTACGCGGCGCCGCGACGGAACGCAAGTTGATCTTGAAGATTCCTGGCGAGTTCCACATATGCGCAGGTCAACGCGGGTGCAACCGGACGAACTCGGGTCCTGACTCGGCGAGCTGCCCGGCGGTTGACCTACGCGGCGTGAGGTCCACGGGTGCCGGAGGGCGCCGCAGTGCGGTGCGCCCCCTTCGACGACGCCGGCGGCTTCGACCTGGCCGCCGGTCCCCCGCACCGCAGCCGACCGTGCCAGAGTGGCTCTCATGACTGTCGAAGGACCACAAGCCATCGACGCCATCTCCGCCCTGCTGCTGCCGTTCTGGCAGATCGTGATCGGCGGTGTGGTGGTGGTGGCCGTGATCGTCTCGATCCACCGGCTCATCCTTCGCGGGCCATCCCGGATGACGAAGGCGCTGCTGATCCTCGGTGGCGCGATCATCAGCCTCGCGGTGATCGGCGTACTGACCTCTGGCGGTTGAGTCTGCGGCCGACGTAGGCCGCAGTCCCGACGGCACTTGCCGCCAGCCCGGCGTCAGAGCCGGCGGTTCGCCAGGCTCGGCAGCTCGCGCCGGATGGTCTCCAGCCGCCCTGGGTCGAGATCGGCGAACACCACACCGGGGACGTCCGGCGCCTGGGCGACGACGACGCCCCAAGGGTCGACCACCATGCTGCGACCTAAACAGGTGCGGCCCGGCTCATGCTTGCCGATCTGGCCGGCGGCCAACACATAGCACTGGTTCTCGATCGCCCGGGCGCGGAGCAGAACCTCCCAGTGGTCCCGGCCGGTGTGCAGCATGAACGCCGCCGGCACAACCAGGACCTGGGCACCCAGCTCGGTCGCCAGCCGCCGGTACAGCTCAGGAAATCTCAGGTCGTAGCAGATCGACAGGCCGATCCGGATGCCGTCGCACTCCACCACCACCGGATCGGCACCGGGTGCCACGCTGCTCGACTCGTGGTACGAGACCCGGCCGGGAATCTCGACGTCGTACAGGTGGATCTTCCGGTAGGTGGCGGCCAGTTCGCCGCCACGGTCGAAGACCAGGCAGGTGTTGAACGTACGGTCCGGGTCGGGCCCGCGTTCGTGGTAGGAGCCGACCACCACCCACATCCCGAGGTCACGCGCGGCGTCGGCGAAGAACCGTCCGACCGTGCCGTCGACGGGCTCGGGGTCGGGCAGCCCTGCCGCAGTACCGAGGTAGTCGACGTACTCGGGAAGCACCGCGAGGTCGGCACCGCCGGCGGCGGCCGACGAGAGCAGTCCGTACGCGGTCGCCAAGTTGGCGGGCTGGTCGGAGCGACTGTTCAGCTGGCAGACAGCGACACGCACGGGCGGTGCTCCCTGGTTGTGTTGCGGCTAGGCCGACTTCTCCTCGCGGTCGCGTCGACGCCGGCCGGTGAACTCCCGTGGCACGATCGTCGGGTTGACGTTCTCCAGCACGGCCTCACGGGTGATCAGCACCCGGGCTGCGTCCGGGTTGCTCGGCACCTCGTACATCACGGAGAGCAGCACCTCCTCCATGATCGCCCGCAGACCACGGGCGCCGGTGCCGCGGAGCATCGCCTGATCCGCGATGGCCTCCAACGCGCCGGGATCGAACTCCAGCTCCACGTTGTCCAACTCGAACAGACGTTGGTACTGGCGAACCAGGGCGTTGCGGGGCTGGGTCAGGATCCGGACCAGGGCCTCGCGGTCCAGACTGCGGACGTTGGTGATCACCGGGAGCCGGCCGATGAACTCCGGGATCAGCCCGAACTTGAGCATGTCTTCCGGCATCACCTGGGTGAGGATGTCGTCGGTGGACCGTTCGGACACTGCCCTGAGCCGGGCCCCGAAGCCGGTGCCGCCCTGCCCGGTACGTGACTCGATGATCTGGTCCAGGCCAGCGAACGCACCGCCGCAGATGAACAGCACGTTGGTGGTGTCGATCTGGATGAACTCCTGGTGCGGGTGTTTGCGCCCGCCCTGGGGCGGCACGTTGGCCACCGTGCCCTCGAGGATCTTCAGCAGGGCCTGCTGGACGCCCTCGCCGGAGACGTCCCGGGTGATCGACGGGTTCTCCGACTTACGGGCGATCTTGTCGACCTCGTCGATGTAGATGATCCCGGTCTCGGCCCGCTTGATGTCGTAGTCGGCTGCCTGGATCAGCTTGAGCAGGATGTTCTCGACATCCTCGCCGACGTAGCCGGCCTCGGTCAGGGCGGTCGCGTCCGCGATGGCGAACGGCACGTTGAGCATCCGGGCGAGGGTCTGCGCGAGGTGGGTCTTGCCGCAGCCGGTGGGCCCGATCAGCAGAATGTTCGACTTGGCGACCTCGACGGCGTCGTTGGCCCCGGGCGCGCCGGCGGCGTCCGCCTGGATCCGCTTGTAGTGGTTGTAGACGGCGACCGCGAGCGCCTTCTTGGCGTGGTCCTGGCCGACCACGTACGAGTCCAGGAACTGGCAGATCTCCATCGGCTTGGGAAGTTCTTCCCACTTCACCTCGCCGGACTCGGCCAGCTCCTCCTCGATGATCTCGTTGCAGAGATCGATGCACTCGTCGCAGATGTAGACCCCTGGGCCTGCTATGAGCTTCTTGACCTGCTTCTGCGACTTGCCGCAGAAGGAGCACTTGAGTAGGTCGCCGCCGTCGCCGATCCGTGCCACCTACGTTCTCCCTGCGCTCTCGGCCGGTCTCGCCGGCCCTGGCCTAAGGACGGTCTGCCTCGTCACTGTCGAGCACCTGCCGCCGGTCAACTCCGTCAGACGGTGCATCTCGACGTTACCCGCTGGCGGGGCAAACTCCGACCCCCAAAATCGGGTGTGTCAGAGGTCGGCCAGTCTACTCACTGCCTGGCCGACCTCTGACCGTGCGTCGTCAGCTGGCCGAGCTGGCGGCCAGCACACCCTTCTTCCGGCTGGTCAGGATGGTGTCGACCAGGCCGTAGTCGCGGGACTCCTCCGCCGTCATGATCTTGTCGCGGTCGATGTCCTTACGGACCTTCTCGACCGCCTGGTTGCAGTGCCGGGACAGCATCTCCTCCAGCTGGGTCCGCATCCGGAGGATCTCGCGGGCCTGGATCTCGATGTCCGAGCCCTGCCCGTAGCCGCCCTCGGTGGCCGGCTGGTGGATGATGATCCGCGAGTTCGGCAACGCCATCCGCTTGCCGGGGGTGCCGGCGGCGAGCAGCACCGCGGCCGCGCTGGCCGCCTGCCCCAGGCAGACCGTCATGATGTCCGGCCGGACGTACTGCATCGTGTCGTAGATCGCCGTCATGGCGGTGAACGAGCCACCCGGCGAGTTGATGTACATGATGATGTCCCGGTCCGGGTCGGTGCCCTCCAGGGTGAGCAGCTGGGCCATCACGTCGTTGGCCGACGCGTCGTCCACCTGCACCCCGAGGAAGATGATCCGGTCCTCGAAGAGCTTGTTGTACGGGTTCGACTCCTTGATCCCGTACGAGGTGCGCTCCACGAACGACGGCAGGACGTACCGGTTGTGCACCGGAGCGAACCCGGGCGGCATGGTCAGGTCAGTCATCGTCGCCTTCCTCAGTTGCGGGTGCCAGCGCCGGTCGGGACCTGCGTGGCTCCAGTGATCACCCGGTCGATGAAACCGTAGTCGAGCGCCTCGGCGGCAGTGAACCAGCGGTCACGGTCCGAGTCCGCCTCGATCTGCGCCGGCTCCTGCCCGGTGTGGAACGCCACCCGCTCCTGGAACATCCGCTTGGTGTAGAGCATCTGCTCGGCCTGGATGGCGATGTCGGAGGCGGTGCCGCCCATCCCGCCGGACGGCTGGTGCATCATGATCCGCGCGTGTGGCAGGGCGTACCGCTTGCCCGGCGCACCGGCGCAGAGCAGCAACTGGCCCATGGACGCGGCCATGCCCATCGCGATGGTGGCCACGTCGTTGCTGACGTACTGCATGGTGTCGTAGATCGCCATGCCCGAGTAGACCGACCCGCCCGGCGAGTTGATGTACAGGTTGATGTCCCGGTCCGGGTCCTCGGCGGCCAGCAGCAGCAGCTGGGCGCAGATCCGGTTGGCCACCTGGTCGGTCACCTCGCTGCCCAGGAAGATGATCCGTTCCTTGAGTAGCCGGTTGAAGACCGTGTCGTCGAGGTTGCCACTGAGTGAGTCACCGCCGCGGGCCTCGCTCACCCGGATGGGCATAGCTGGGATGTGCAGATCGGTCATGGCAGCCCTTCGCTCTCCGTGCGTCGTTAAGCCCGACATTAACCGTTGCGAACGGGCCGGGCGCCGTTCTCAGGGTGCTGTTCGCTCACAGCGCAGGGGGCCGCGACACGTGGTGCAGCGGTCACCCCGGTTGAGCAGGCGGCTGGTCCGCAACGACGAACGGGCCATCGGCCGGGCATGGTCATCCCGGCCGACAGCCCGCAGTCGGTCACCCTCAGTGCTCGTGGTCGTGCTCGGCTTCGTTGGCTTCCCGGATGGCATCCATGCTGATCGGGTTGCCGGCCGCGTCCTTCATCGTGATCCGCTCCATCACCAGGCCGAGTGCCTTGCCCCGGCGGACGTCGCCGTAGACCGCCCCGGCCGCACCGGACCGGGCCAGCTGGTCGTAGTACTGCTGAGGCGCCATCCCCGCCCGCTGGGCGCGATGCACGATCTCGTGGCCGAACTCGTCATCGGAGACCTGGACCTCCTCGGCGTCGGCGAGGGTGTCCAGCAGCAGCTGGATCTTGACCGCCTTGCCGGCCGCATCGGTCAGCTCCGCGTCGATGTCGGACTCGGACTTCTCCTCGGAGCCGAGGTAGTCCTCCCATGAGGCCCCGATCCGCTCCAGCTGGTCGGTCATCGCCTGCTTGCGGTGCTCGACCTCCTCGCGGACCACGCCGTCGGGTGCCGGCACGTCAGCCGCCTCGACCAACTGGTCGAGGGCCTTGTCCCGGGCGGCGTAGATCTGCTCGACCCGCTTGACCCGCTCGACCTTCTGCCGCAGGTCGTTGCGCAGGTCCTCCAGGGTGTCGAACTCGCTGGCCAGCTGGGCGAACGCGTCGTCCAGCTCCGGCAGCTCCTTCTCCTTGACGGTACGCACGGTCACCGCGACGTCCGCGTCCCGGCCGGCGTAGTCGCCGCCGACCAGTTGGGTGACGAAGCTGGTCGCCGCGCCGGCGGCCAGCCCGACCAGCACCTCGTCCAGGCCGGGCAGCAACTGCTTGCTGCCGACCTCGTGGGAGAGGTTGGACGCCGAACCGCCCGGCACCTCCTCGCCGTCAACGGTCGCGGCCAGATCGATCTGGACGTAGTCGCCCTCCTGGGCCGGACGCTCGACCGTCTTGAGGGTGGCGAACCGCTCACGCAGCCCGCCGATCTGGTCCTCGATCTCCTTCTCGTCGATCTGCAGCTCGTCGACGGTGACCTCGATGGTGCTGAGATCCGGCAGGCTCAGCTGCGGACGTACGTCCATCTCCGCGGTGAACTTCAGCGCCTCACCGTCGGTGAAGTCGGTGATCTCCACCTCCGGCCGGCCGAGCGTCTTCACCTCGTGCTCGCGGACGGCGGCCAGGATGTTCTGCGGGATCGCCTCCTGGACGGCCTCGTTGAGCACCGCGCCCCGGCCGATCCGCTGGTCGATCACGGCCGCCGGCACCTTGCCCTTACGGAAGCCGGGGATGGTGACCTGCTGGGCGATCTCCCGGTACGCCTTCCGCAGGCTCGGTTCGAGCTCGACGAACGGCACCTCGATGGCGAGCCGGACCCGAGTCGGGCTCAAGGTCTCGACGGTGCTCTTCACAGGCGTACTCCTTGATGCATGTCAGTCTTGTCCGGTCGTCGCTGTCGGCTCCGGGCACCTGCTCGAGGCAGCCACCCCCGCCGCGTGGCATGGCACAGCCCATCGAGTGTAGGCCTGCCGGCAGGCCGGATCGTTCTCGCCCGGTGCCCGAGCCGGCGGGTGACAGTCGGGGTGGCGGGATTTGAACCCACGGCCCCTCGCTCCCAAAGCGAGTGCGCTACCAAGCTGCGCCACACCCCGTGGCACCGGCCAGTCTATGCGGTCGGCAATCCGCCGCGCCGCCCGGTATCCCGCCGGCTGTCGGATCAACCCGCCGCGCTGGCCGGCGGGACCCCCGTGCGGCAGACCCACGACAACTTGTACGCTAGACGGCGCGCCCTGCCCGCCAGGGCGCACGCGGGCGTAGCTCAATGGTAGAGCCTCAGTCTTCCAAACTGATTACGCGAGTTCGATTCTCGTCGCCCGCTCCACTTGCTCCGCCGCAGGTCACTGGTGGTTTCTCTGGCCGGTGACCACTTCTCCGGTCAGCCCTTGTCGATCTTGCGTGCCATCCGCGTGCCATTGGCCCCGGCCGGGCCGTCAGCCGTGCCGTCCGGAGCGCTCGCCTGACGGCCCGCAGGGCGCGGCAGCCCGGCGGTGATCACCCGGTCCATGCCGGCCGCGATCTCCCGATCCCGCTCGCTGTTGGCGTGCTGGTAGATCAGTGCCGCCCGCATGCTGGCGTGCCCCATCCGGGACATCAGGTCACGGGTACTCGCACCCGTCGCCGCCGCCAGGTTGTTACCGGTGTGCCGCAGGTCGTGAAAGTGGAAGCCGGCCGGCATCCCGGCCGCCGCCAGTGCCTTCGACCACCGGACCGCCCGCCGGAAGTTGCCGGAACGCAGCACCGCACCCTTGTCACCGGTGAACACCAGCGCTTCCGGATCGTCGTCGACGAACGCGGCCAGGTGGTCGACGAGCGCCGACCGGGCCGCCGCCGGCAGCGCCACGACCCGGTTACCGGCTTGCGACTTCGGCGGGCCGAACGCCAACCCGCCGCTACGCAGCACGGCGAGCTTGCGCGGTACGCGGATCGTGCCCGCGTCGGTGTCGACGTCGCATCGGCGCAACGCGGCCAGTTCGCCCCAACGCAGCCCCGAGAACGCGGCGACGATGATCAACGCCGAGAACCGGGCCGGCATCGCTTCCGCGAGCGCGAAGACCTGGGCGACGGTCGCCACCGGCCGCTCTGGCGTGTGATAGCGGTCATAGCCGGGGATGCGGCAGGGGTTCTGCCGGATCAGCTCGTCTTCCTTCATCGCCGTGTTGAGCACGGCCCGCAGCAGTGAGTACGCCTTGACCGCTTGCGGCTCGGAGACGCCGTTGCCGAGCAGCCGGGCACGCCAGTCCCGGATGGTCGCCGGCTTGATCGTGCCGAGTACGAGAGTGCCGAGGTACGGCCGGACGTACAGCCGGAACAGGTCCTCGTAGTTCTCCCGCGTACGCGGCTGAAGTCGACGTTGCGCGATCCAGCGCGAGCCGTACTCGCTGAGCGTGATCTGACCCGCCTCCGGTGCGTTCCACTCGCCACGGATGATCTCTGACTCGACGACGGTCAGCCACTTCGCTGCCTGCGGCTCGGTCGGGAACGTGTCGGGCGCCTTCCGCTCGACGCCGTCCGGGCCGAAGTACCGGGCCTGGTACCGCCCGGACGGCAACTTGCGGATGCTGCCGAACCGACGCCGGCCGGGCTTGTTCGCCATCAGGCCACCTCACCCAGGTAGTGACGCAGGTTCGCGCGGGTCAGCGGCGCGATCCGGTTCCGTTCGACGTACGCGGCCACAGCGGATTCCTCGAAGCGGACCAGGCGGCCCACCTTCACGTACTCGATCCGGCGGTCAGCGACCAGCCGGCGCACGAATCGCGGTGTTGCCCGGAGGCGAGCGGCGACCTCATCAGGGGTCAACAGCCCGTCTGCCATCCATGTCCTCCCGTTCATGATCAAGCTGCCAAGGTCAGGGGTTGAGTCGTTGCCGAGACAGCGCCGGTGGCGCGTTGTCGGGCGTTGGTGAGGGTGGTGCGCCAGCGGATGCGTTCGGAGACGGCGCGCAGGATGCGGTGTTGCAGGGGTGGGACGTCGGGGTCGTCGGGTCGGGCGAGTTCGAACCGGTAGCGGTCCGGGTTGTCGACCTGCCCGTCTGCCTGCCCGCCGTCGCTGTTGTCGGTGGCGGCCTGGTCGTCGGTGTCGGCGAGGTTGCCGGCGAGGATGGCGCGGACCCAGGCCCGGTTGTCGGCGCGGTGGTCGGCCAGGGTTTTGCCGGACCACTGCCGGGAGACGAGCACTCGGCGGCCGGTGAAGCCGAGCGTCGCCCGTTGGTGGACCTTGCCGGTGCAGCGGCCGGGGGTGAGGCCGGGTTTGGCCTTGTCGGGTTGGACGCCGTAGAGCAGCCAGTTGGCGCAGGTCGGCGAGCACGGGAGTACCGACAGTTCGGCGTGGAGCCGGTCGAAGTGCGCCTTCTGGGGGTCGGAGCGTGGTCGGGCCTGGTCGGTCAGGTCCTTGGTGACGTACTTCGTGACGTAGCGGATGGAGCGTTCCGCGTCGCGGGTGCCCTGGTCGATACCGCGCGCGTCGATCCGACCCAGCCGGGCGACATAGGCGGGTGGGGTGCCGGGTTCCTCCAGCTCATCGAGGGCTTCGCCCCAGGTGGGTAGCGGCTGGCGGGTTTTGGGGTCGATGTACGCCTGTTGGTCGACGTCCCACAGCGGTGGTGTGTCGACGCGGTAGACGGGTTGGTCGTAGCGTGGCCACCACACCTGGTGGTAGGTGGCGGCGGCGATCTGCTTGAGCAGCTTGCGTGGCAGGGTGCCCCGGATGGCGAAGTGTGCGTGTGGGGCGAGTCGGCGTTGCAGCTCGACTGCTCCGGCGTACTGGACGTTCCAGCCCGCTGCCCGGCGCAGGTTCTGCCACCACCGGTCCAGGACCCGTGCGAAGTGGATCGAGTCGAGAGCGGCGCGTCGGTAGTCGTAGCTGGCCGGGTCCACCGGGGTGCTGAGTACCGGGTCGTGTGGTTGGTGGCGTTGCCCGCATTCGCACGGCACGACGTAGCCGCCGCGCCGGAAGTGTGAGTGCACCGGGCCGTGGCTGTCGAGGGTGAGTGTGAGCAGCATCGACGGCCGATACGTTTTGCCCTGCCGGCCGGTGTAGGCGCGGCCGACCGTGCGCGGGTCGACGGGCAGCCGGGGCAGGTCGGGGGTGTCCTGGCGGCGGCGGGTCGACCGGCGACGTCGAGGCCGCTCGTCCCGCTCGGTCGGGGTGAGCTTGCCGCGTAGGTTCGATTCCGCCAACGCCTCATCAACCTCGACGATCGCCGCGTCCAGGTCCGCGACCTGCGCCGCCCGCGCATCCGGGTGCATCGGCTCGTAGGCCAGGGCGTGACGTTCGAATTCGAGGTGCGCCCGCAGCCGGACCAGCGACAGGACGTCCTCACCCGGCTTGTCCGGGCGGACGGCCGGTTCGTCGGCCAGGTGCCAGCCTTCCCGGATCTGCTGAATGCGTAGCCGTCGGCCGCGTTCCGCGCACGGCTTGCACTTCGCGGCCAGGGTCGCCCCGCAGGGCACTTCGACGACATCGGTACGGCCGGTCACGGTGTCGGTGCGGCGCAGCACCACCGGCCGCACGCACACCTGATGCTGCTCGGCCAGCTGCCGTAGCGCGTCTTTGGCCAGGGGTTGACGCATCCGGGCCGCCCGCGACCCCGGACGCGGCACCACTGACAGCGGCGATGCGTTGTCCGGGATCGCGGCGCCCACGCCCGCCGCAGTGGCTACGGGTTCGGGGTGAGTCACTGGTCAGCCTCCACACCGGTCACCGCAGAGCCGTTGCGGGTCGGGAACCCCGCCACCGGTACCGGCACCACACCCCGCCGCACACCGGGGACGACCGGCCGGACCGGTTCGACCATCGAGCGCGGCTGGTCGACGGGCCGGGCAGCCGGGACGGGAACGACCGGCGCAGCGTGGTCGGTGTCGACCTGGTCGACGGCAGCAGCCGGCCGCTGGTTGCCCGGCTGGTCGACACCGGCCGGGGCGGGGGTGGCGGGTTTGGTGGACAGGACGAGCTTTGACAGGCCGAGGAACGCCAGCGCCGGCACCGCCGACAGCAGCCAGCCCGAGATACCCGGCTTGGCCACCGCGAGTTGTGCTGCCAGGGACAGGCAGACCGCGCAGACGAGCAGGAACATCGGATAGCCGACCGGCCCACCGGTACGACGCCGCCGCCGGATCGTCAGCAACGCAGCGAGGGGGATCAGTTCGCTGATCGCGGCGTTGGCCCAGCCGAACCACTCCCCCGTACCCGCCGGGGAGTTGTCCATCGTCCAGTCGTGGACGTGGGTGAACGACGCCGCCCCGGCCAGGCCACCGACGACGAGCAGGATCAGCACCAGGACGACGCCTTCCGCCCGCTCCGCGCGGGTCGGACCACCAGTCGACGGCGTCATGCGATCACCCCCGGCACGCCACCAGCGCCGTTGTCCGTGCCGTTGTCGGTGTCGGTGTCGTCGAGATGCCGGTACGCCTGGCCCAGGCCGCGAATGTCGTCGTCGGACAGGTAGGCGAACCGGACCCGGACGGGTTCCCGGACACCGTCGAGGACGACATAGCCGACCCCCGGCAGCGTCTCCGGAACCCGGTCACACACCGCACCCCGGTCACGGGCACCGTCGCCCAGGACCATGTCAGCCTGCTCCGGCTCGGTCATCCGCAACGCGATCCGGGTCGGGAACAAATCCCGGAACGGCAGCACGTCCTTACGCGGGTCCTGCAACGCCGCCACCACATGCACACCCACCGCCCGGCCCTGCGACAACAACAGACCCAGCGCCTCTTTGATGCGGTCGCGGACCTTGCGGTCAGTCAGATAGGCGGTCAACGCCGCCAACTCGTCGACCACCACCACGATCAACGGCTCATCCCGACTCGGCGTGTGCTGACGGGTCACCCCACGAAGCCGGTCCGCCCGCACCCGCATGCGTTTCACGGCCTCTTCCAGGACACCGGCCATGGTGTCCGGGTCCTGGTAGCAGAACCCGGCGAACAACGGCAGCCCCGCCGCCAACTCCATGCCGCCCTTCGGGTCGAACACCCACAGCTCCACCAACCCGGAACGGACGCCGCCGGCCAACGCGGAGATCAGCGACCAAATCACCGAGCCTTTGCCGGAGTTCGTAGCCCCCGCCACCAGCACATGCGACCCCGTCAGCCGCAGCCGATACGGCTCCCCGCCCTCCTGAACGCCCAGCGGCAGGCCGGCAAGATCAGGCACGGCCGGGACCGGCAGCGGCGCCACCACGCCGGCGAGCGGATCCCGGCGGGTGAACCGCACCGCCACCAGATCCGGCCGCACACACGCCGACGCCCGCGCTTCGCGCTGGTGGAAACCGTGCGCCAACCGGTCCGCGATACGCGCCCAGTCATCCGGCACCTGACCCGGCAGCATCCGCACCGTCACCGTGTCCCCGAACCGATCCGAGACGACCCGGACCAGACGCGGCACGTAGCGGACCCCGTCGAAGATGACTGCCAGTCCGCAGGTGGCGGTGACCGCGACCCAGCGACGCCGGTACACCCACAACCGACGCCACCGGGCCACGAACGGGTACCAGCCGAACCGCCACCACGACCCCGGATGCAGCCGCCACCACACCACACCCGCTGTGGCGAGGCCTGCGACGACGGCGGCCAGGACCAGCGGACCGTACTCCAGATGCACCCACGCCACAGCGACGGCCGGGCCGGAGATCCACCAGTAGCGGACCGCCAACACCGTCAGCCGGACCAGGCCACGGGCCAGCCACCACAGCAGGAGCAGCCAGCCCGGCAACCGCCACGACGGCAGCCGCACATTCATCGGCGCGACCGGGACCTTCTCCCCCGGAATGATGTTGATCAACGGCATGACGTCGTCACCGCCCCGACCAACGGACCGGACGACCCAGCGTCGCCATACAGGTCCGGCACGCCATATGCAGCGAATCGAACCGACGCGGACGCACCCACCGCCCACAACGCGGACACCGGATCTCATCCACCAACGCCGGCAGATCCCGCAGCCCCATCACCCGGCGGGCCACCGCCAGCCAGGACCACAACACACCAGCGAGCAGACGACGACGGAACCTCACGCCGACCACCCCCGCCGGATGCGGTTGGCCTGCTCACGGGCGATCTCCGCCAGATCCGACGCCTCACCGGCGACATCCGGCGACGACGACTCAGCCGCAGCCCGGTTGAACAGGTCCGCCTTGCGGTCGTACCAGGCGGCCCGCTCCTCGTCGGACGCCTGCCAGGTCGGCCGGCTGTTCAGCAGCTCCGCCAGCTCAGCGGCGAACGATCGCGTTCCGTCAGCCACGGTCGTCACCGCCCGCCGGCTGGTCGAGGAAGACGACGAGCGCGCAGGCGTCGCAATACCGCCGTGGCTCGCGGCGGTCCGGCCTGATCAGGGCAAGGTTCATTAGCATGGGCGTCACAGCCCTGCCCCCTTTCACGAGGGGTTGAAGGGATGGGAGCGCGGGACGGGCCGGGACTCTTGGCGGGGAATCGGCCCGCCCCGCGTGAGAGATGGAGCGGTCAGGCAGCGGCGGGAGCGTGGGCCGAGGCCGGCTGCATGCCGGTGGCCCGCAGGGAGTACGCCATCCGCGCCCGGCACTGACCCGAGGCCCGGCACCGGTGCGAATCCACGTACGGGGTCAGGGTCAGCCCGTCGAACTCCACCGCCGGCGGATACCCCGGCACCGTCGACGACGGCGGCACCGGACGCTGCCCGGCAACGATCTTCACCTTGACCTCAGTGGACCGACCGAACTTGCCCGCCTCAGCGTCCAGATCCAACACACGGACCACCCAGACCCGCTCACCGGTCTCCTTGTCCCGCGCCTGGTTGTCCGCCTCGCCACGCCGGTCGAAGTCGACCTGAGCATCGACACCGAGGAACAGCGCACCGGCGGGGAACACGTACTCGAACGGGACCGGGACCTTGATCGACGCAGGAACCACAGCAGATACCTCCGAGGGGATGAGAAACCGACCCAACAAGCCGGCAAGTTGACTTGTTAAGTAGATCGAAGATAACTCCCGCCAACTCGACTTGTCAAGTGATCCAGTGAGCGCGACGTCTCACGCTCTACTATGGTCAGTCGAGGGGGTAGACGTCTTCCAGGTCGTGACGGGAAGCGGGAAACAGCACGTCGACCGCGAGCAGTGGGGTTGCCGTGCGGTCGCAGATGGACAACAGCGCGGTTACCACCGGGTCGGTCGGGCTGACTTTCAGCAGGGACGCTTCGTCGGCGCGGGGCAGCCGGGCCGAGATCCGCTCGGCGACGTGATCGAACTTGACGCCCTTGCGTGCCGTCAGGTGCCGCAGCAGCCCATCGGACAGCGAAGCCGTTCCGCCCACGTCCGTGCCCGCAGCGAGATCAACGGGAAGGTACGCGGTGGCCAGCTCCACCGGCCCCAGGTCGTCGACCGTGACCAGTCGACGACGTGCGACGACCGGCGTTCCCGGTTCGATATCGAGCGCGGACGCCGCCCGAGGCGGCGCAGGGATGACCTCAGCCGCCAGGACGGTCGAGCCGGCCGGTTCCGGCTGGTCGAGTACGGCGTACCGCTCACGGGCCGCTCTGGTCGACGCACCGCCGGGACGGCCGATGACGAACCGGCCCTTGCCCTGACGGGACTCGATCCACCCGTCCTGACGCAACATGTCCAGCGCCCGCACGACGACCGGACGGGACGCGCCGAACTCCCGTACCAGCTCGGTTTCACTCGGAAGCATCGCACCGGGCGGGTAGGTGCCGTCGCCGATGCGCTGCTGCATCGCGTTGACGATCACCACGTACTTGGGTTGCGCGACTTCGATCGGCACCCAACCCACCCCCAAGACGACAACTCAGCTTGTCAAGAGGCTATCCAGGTAGGTAATGATCTGTCCATCACCGCCGGGTGCCTCACATCCGGCCATTCGGCCATCGTCGCGGCAGGTGACCATGCCGGCCGAACACCCGCAGCGCGGTCCGCCGCCGATCGCAGCCGAACACGCCGCACCCCGGACACCGACCATCACGGCCAAGTCCGGGGTGCCGGTCGAGCAGCCATTGCGCCGCCCGAAGCTGGTCGCGGACGGACGCCGGTCGCACCATCGGTCAGCGCGGCCCGGGTGCCAGCAGTGCCGCCCGCGCCATCACCAACGCGTGATCACCCCACGTGCCGTCACGGTTGAGCTTGACGCCTTCCAGCCAGATCCACTCGTCACTCTCCGGCCGGTTGGTGATCAGCCGTACGCCGGTCAGCCGCATCACGACCGGCCCGTCCGCCGGCCGGTACCGATCCCTGGGTTGTAGCCGGATCGTGTCACCGAGCTTGACCCGGATATCGAACGCCACGGTTGCCCTCCATCCTCGCCACCACCGGCGACGGTCCCGCCGCCGGTCTCCTCACCTGTTTCGCCGGCCGCCGGTTCCGGCTGGACAGCAGGCGCAGCCCGTCCCGCTGGACGAACACCTCACGCCGCTCGACCGCATCGCCGTGCCGGTCCAGGACATAGCCGGTCAGCCAGCACCAGCCCTCATACGTCGGTTTCCGGCACACCGCCGTCACCCGCAGAATCACCGCCCGGCTACCGGCGAACTGCACCGACGCCCGCCCGGCGATGTGCACCACGTCCCCGACCTCCGGATCCACCATCGACCTGTCTCCCCCGATCACAGATTGGATGGGCGCCGAGCCGAGCGGGGATCAGCAGTCCCCGGCAGCCCGTGTCGTTCTGCCGGTCGGGCGAGGAACCGCCTACCCGGCACCCGGCCCGGCGCCCTGTCTGAGTCACCTGGTGGCCGGAGCGCTCCCAGGTGTGCCGCTGCCGGTCGTGCCCTGCCCGCCGCAGTCCGGACAGGTCCGCCGCTGCAACCGATGCGGATCGCCCGGAGCCCGCAGCGCCCGACGCGGAGAAGCCAGCTTCCAGCCCCGCCCCTCACACGCCGGACACCCCGAGCCGGCCGACCCGGACGGCGCAGGATCCGGTGTGCCCGCGTCGGACTGGCAGCGCACGATCGGGACCCGGCCCCCGGCGAACGCCGCCGCGCCGACACCCACCAGCCGAGGCGCGATCAACAGCCCGCCGCCGGTCGGGCAGACCGCACCCGCTCCCGTCCGAGATAGCCTCACGTCATCAGGCGTAGCAATCCGTAGCCGGTTCACGACAAGAATCGTGTACCGGTCTAACAGGACAGATCGAGGACCCGGCCCGGCACATCAGACGGACCTCAACAGGACCGCATCAGGACCTGTCTTGCCGTCCGGACATCAACCGGACCAGCCTTGACAGCAGAGCCCCACCGTCCAGGAAGGCACACCGGATGGCACCACCACGGCGCGAACCCCGAACTGTGCTGGAGTACCTCATCCAGCACAGCGACCGCACCTACGAAGAACTCGCCGACGAGTTCACCCGCCACGACCCACACGCCGTGATCAGCGCCCGCCACCTCGCCCGCCTCGCCCGAGGCGAACGCGACCTCACCGGCGCCAACCCCGCCACCCGCCGCGCCCTGCAAGCCAGGTTCGGCCGCCCCGTCGACGAACTCCAACGCCCCTGGACCGGCAACCACCCCGTACCGCCCGCGCAGCGCACCCCGATCACCCCTCAGCCGCTGCTGCCCGGCACCGGAACTGAAAGGAACCTGCTCGCCATGGCCGCCGACCGCGCCCGCCGCTACGCCCTGCTCGCCGCCGAAGCCACCACCCCCGCCGCCATCACCAGCCTCGCCGAAGACGTGCAACGCCTCGCCCTGGCCTACCCGCAGCAGCCCGTCAGCCACCTCATCGGCGACCTCACCGAAACCCAGGACACCCTGTTCACCCTCCTGGAACGCCGCCAACCCCCCGCCCAATCACGAGACCTGCACTTCCTCGCCGGCATCACCAGCGGCCTACTCGCCAAGGTCTCCCACGACCTGGCCGACCCGCACTCAGCGATGCTGCAAGCCCGCACCGCGGTGCTCTGCGCCGACCAGGCCGGACACCCCGGACTGCAAGCCTGGCTCCGCGGCCTCCAATCGTTGGTCGCCTACTGGGCCGGCCGCTACGCCGAAGCCGTCCGCTACGCCAACACCGGCACCCACTACGCCCAGCAGACCGGCGGCACCACCTCCGTGTGGCTCCCGATCAGCGCCGCCCGCGCCTACGCCGCCCTCGGCAACGCCGAACAGGCCAAGGCCGCCATCACCGAAGCCGAACAGGCATGGACCCGCGTCCAACCCGACGAGATGGACGAGATGGGCGGCATCTGCACCTTCTCCCACCCGCGCACCCTCTACTACGCCGCCGACGCCCTCGCCTGGCTACCCGAGGAAGCCGCCACCGCTGAGGAGTACGCCGCACAGGCCGTCGCCGCCTACGCCGACCCCCACGACCCCGCATGGGCCTTCGGCGACCAGGCCGGCAGCCACGCCGACCTCGCCATCGCCCGCGTCGCCGGCCGGGACCTCGACGCCGCCGCCGACGCCATCGCGCCCGTGCTGGAGCTACCCGCCGAACAGCGCATCAACGGCATCATCCACTCCGTCCGCCGCGTGCACCAGGCCATCACCCGCTCCGGATACGCCACCGAAGCCCGCGACCTGGTCGACGGCATCGAACACTTCACCCACACCCCCGCCAACGCCCTCCCCCGGTAAGGCACCATCAGCGGCATGGACCCGATCCGCCTCACCGGCAGACTCGTCGACCTGCGCGACTTCCGCACCAGCGACATCCCCGACGCGGTCGGCATCGTCGGAGACGAGCGAGTCACCCGCTGGCTGTCCTTCGACGCCCGCGACCAGGACCAGACCGCCGCGATGATCGAAGGCGCGATCAGCCGGGCGCAGGCCGAGCCGCGCACCGAGTACTACCTAGCCGTCGTCGACAAGCAGGACCGCATGATCGGGTTCGGCCGCCTCGGACTCAGCGGCGTGCAGGCCGCCAAACTCGGCTACGCCATCCACGCCGACCACTGGGGCCACGGTTACGCCACCGACGCCGCCCATACCCTCATCACCTACGGTTTCGGCCCACTCCGGCTACACCGCATCACCGCCGCCATCGGACCCGACAACGCCGCATCCGTCGCCGTCGTCAAGCGCCTCGGGATGACCTACGAAGGCCGCCTACGCGACCACGTGCACACCAGCGGCGCATGGCGAGACTCCCTGCTCTACTCCATCCTCGCCCCAGAGTGGACAGCGCAGGCAGACCAGCCGTAACACCGGTCGGGCAAGAGGACCAGGACCAGCGGCCGCAAGATCACCCGCAGTCCCCACGCCGGTACCATCACGGCATGCGAGACGACCCCACCCCGGACCCTCACCCGGACCCCGAACGCCTCGCTGCCCACGCCGCCGCCATCCGCGCCGCAGCCGCCGAACTTCTCACCCGCGTGCACGACTGGCGCAACTCCCCACACTGGCAGGACACCCCGACCGACCAACACCGCTACCGCACCACGGTCGACGCCTGCGCGCAGCTCGACGCGCTACCCGACCCCACTACGCCTGCCCAGCTCGCCTCTATCGCCGCCACCATCCAGCCCGTATGCGCAGTCTGGCTACCCAGCCGCCCAGGACCCCAACAGGCAATCCACGCCGCCGCAGAACGCCTCGCCGTGATAGTCGGTTCCAACGACATTGGGTGACACACCGGCACCGATGGAGGGCCTCTGCCGCGATGCAAGCGGAGTCGGGCCACATCCACCTACGCTCGATGCCGCTATAACCTATCCAGCCTCACTCGTACGGTCTTAAACCTCCAAGCTTCACATATTTGGCGACCCAGAAGAAGGCTGCCTTCCCACCACTACGGCCAATCCAGGCCGAATACCTTTCCGCAGGTAGGACGGGTCGATGGCAGCCGTGACTACGAGAGTTTACAGCAACCGATCCTCGCCGATCACCAAAGCGTCGGAGTAGACCATGATTTCCTTGGCTTTCATAACGCGATGCGCCGAGTAGTTTAGCGAGATCTCCTCGGACCGACGGCCGCCGTACAAATTCGACACTTGGGGCACATTATCGTAGGTTAGCAGCCACAGTCGGTCTTTCAGTCCGTTCAAACACTCGGCGAGCGCTTTATGGTCGTCGCTTGTAAACGAGTTGAGATACAAGGACCCAGCCTTCTCAAAATAGGGAGGGTCAGCGTACACCAGCACCTTGGAATCGTCGATATACCTCCTAATCAGAGCAATGCCGTCCATATTATGGACCGCGATACGCTTACTGTACATTCCAATCAGGCGCACGCGCTCGATCAGCCCATCCTTGTTGAAGCGCGCGTCAATCTTGTAATTACCCGATTGATCCATCCCGCCAATGGGCCCACCGTTCAGCACACCAGATCGATTCGTTCTATTCAAGTAGAAGGTCGCGAACCCCAGACTTAGGTAGTCGTCACGAGGAGCGTTGAGATACAGATCACGCTGCCTTTCCCATTCGGCGACACTGAGCCGCGCCCCACGGATCATCTGGGAAAATTCCGACGGCGCATCTACGAGCCCCTTCCAGAAAGCAAATATTGCCGGATCGAGGTCATTGATAATGATATCGTTGACCTGTCCGGTCACCAACAAACCCAAGGCTGCGCCGGCACCACCTGCATACGGCTCGATGTAGGTCCCAGAGGTGAGCCCGTTATATCGAATAAGCGCCCGTAGGCGAGCGTAGAGGGACGCTTTTCCACCTGGGTAACGCAAGGGCGAGATAGAGGGCCGCTTCAAGCGACTCGGGTTCGTTCTGAAGGCATCGATGGTCATGTCAGGATAGCTTTCAGTAGACCTCGCATCGCATCCCAGCAATCTCGCACATCAGAGGTAGTCGCGAAGATCTCATGATTATGGTTGATTGCATTCATGTGATCGGCGGAAACTAGGTAGTCGGAAGCCACCTTTCCCGCTCTAATCTTGACCACAACCTGCCGCAGCGCAGTCGGCCCGTTCTCCTGAAAGTGCTTTTCTAGCCAGATAAGGCACTCTCCTAACTGCACGAACCTTACAGAGCTCTTGGCATCGCCACCTCCCTTCGCGTTAGCAGCGTTAAGACTAGCCCTAATGTCTACCTTCATTGAGTCTGCATATGCCTTGATCGACTTCTCAAGGAATGTCCGAATGAGATCCAGCGTTGCATTCGGGAACTTGTCTGTTCGCAGGTTCGACAGCTCATTAAATATCTGATGTATGGCAGGAGGGCGGTCTGCAGAAACGGTGATGTCTTCTGTATCAAGGTAGTTGCGCTGCCTCTTTGAGGGCTTCTCGGCGGTCGACTGATCAGCTTTACCAGACTCGCGGTTATCTTGTTTCTGCGGATCGCTCAGGGAAGCACCGGTCGCCGGTCTATGTGCGTCGCCCGATCTTCTATCTGACGGCTTACCGCCCCACCCCGAGTGAGATGATCTGGTATCATCTGCTGGCTCAGGACCTGCTTCGCGATCTTCGACAGCATCGTCATTCATGATGTCTCTGATCTCATCCATAAGCCGCTTATAGGCGCTACTGCTGGTGGAGTTCAGCGAGCGCGTGTCTAGATCCTTCTTGTAGATCCCATCCACGATCTTTTCAGCAACTAGTGCGAATCGCTTCGGCCCCGTTTCCAGTTTAACTGTTCCGTCGGAACTATTGACCCTAACTCCAATCAAGTCCAAGAATTTCTCGTTATCGTAGAGGCGAGCAAGGGTCGACACCGGAAATCGACGAGCGCGAACGAAATCCTTCAAGGCAGGATTTTCATAGCTGGCCGCCCTGAACAGATTAAGAATCTGGCTCCGCGTGATAAATTTTTTGACATCGATTGTCGGATATAGCCTAAAGAGATCCTCTGCCGACTTGCCGGCGTCAATTTGAGCCTGAAAGAACGCCGCCTGCCGTGCTGGCGACCATCTGACTCGCTGATTACCCGTATGAAGAGCAGCGATCAGCTGATCTGCATCAGCCTGCGATGGGGCCCTCTTCACCTCAACATGTCGCAGAGAATCCCTGAATTCGAACCCCTCAAGCAACTTATTGATTCGCGCTTGATGACTCGGGGCGAGAAACGGGTTCTGAATCGCTTTGAGGGCTGCGATTCGCCGATTTCCCTCAACCACGAACAACTCTCGCCCGCGCTTAAGAACGATCGGCACATCATGCGTCAAAATTCCGATTTTTACAATGCTGTCGATAAGAGCGAAGGCCTTTTCATTCACGAACAGGTCGTTAATGATATCCGACTCGGGAGCATCTGCAGCCAGATCGAGACGCACGTTGAGCGGATCCAGCCTCAGCTCAAGCACATCAACCTTCAGCACCTCCCATGTAGACATGTCGATCATTACGCCTCCTCGGCACGGCGGCTATAGAGCCAGGACATACAAGATGTGACCTTGTCGACACCGTAGTGGATCTGGGTCGCGCGAACAACCGTCGTTATGGTGCTTCTACAGAGAAGCTAACCAACTCTGCTACCCATTGCCCACCTGCCCTACTGCCCTACGCACTGCCGAGACCTTCTCTTCTGGATCAAGGGGCCGCGCGAGCGCGGCCCGCTCGCGCTCGGCCTGCTGGCGGCCTCCGGCCGGCATCGGCCGGCGCGGCGCGCACTGGTGGCTTCCGGCCGTGACGATCGCGGAGGTGGTTGGCTGCCGTCGAGGGTAGGGCGATCGACTGCCGCGCCGCTTCGCGGCTTGCCACCGGCCAACGTGGTCCAGGTCGCGGAGAACCGCCGGCACGGCAAGCCGCCCCGGCCCGAAGGCCGGGGCGGGAAGCCGTACGACGCCGGTCGGCCGCGCCCTGGCCGCCGTGCCATCCGCGTGCCATAAGCAGGTGCCGTAGGCGGTCACCAGCGGGCACGAGCGGACACCACCACCGGCACCGTGACCAGGGCGACCAGCAAGATCACGTCCGAGGTGGGCGATCTTCCAAACTGATTACGCGAGTTCGATTCTCGTCGCCCGCTCCACTTGCTCCGCCGCAGGTCAGCGGCGCTATTTCCCTTCCGGTACGCCGTCGGCGGTCAGCGCGCCCTGCCCCGGCGCGGCTGGAAGGAAGACGTGGGTGTGCCCGTTGCCGGCGTCGACGTTGAGCACGTCTAGTTGCGTCGCGGCGACCGACCAGGTGGTGACCGCGATGTCCCGCTGACGGCCGGCGAGCTCCAGCAGAGTTCCACGGGCATCCTGTGGAAGGGCCAGCGCCGCCGCGTACGTGTCGACTGCGGCGTCGAGCGCCCGTACCGCCGCAGCCAGGCCGGAACGGGCGATGTTGACGCCGGTGCCGCCGGACGGCGGGTTGGCGAAGTCCTCGACCACGTCCCTGGTGATGCCCCGCCACCCTTCGACGTCTGACTGGGGAGCTGCCGGACCGGGCGGTTGGCCCGCCGGCACCGCACCGGCCAGCCCGTCGAGCACTGGCAAGAGGCTCTCCTGCGTACGGCGGGCAAGTGAGGTCAGCTCCACGATCTGCGTCGCGTTCCGCTCCTCCTCTTGCGCCTGCAGTTGTGCGACCCGGTCGTCGGCCGGTGCGGAGTCACCTGTGTCAGTGGAGTCGCCTGCGGTCACGGCTCCGATCGGCGCAGCGAGTAGTGCGCCCAGCGCGAATGCGATCACCAGTGGAGCCAGGCGACGTACCAACGGCGTCCCCGGCGGGGCTGCCCGGGTAGCCGGCCGGGCGGACGATCTGGCGGAGTCACGGGCGCTGCGGCTTCGGCGATCTGCCGGCATGGTGGAGCCTCTCCGCTGCTGGTGACGGGTGGGGTCACGCGTTGGCTCGCCGAAGGCCGCTGCGTCTTGCAAGGTGGGCCCGGCACCGGCCCGCCGAGGCTGGCACCAAGGTTGAAACCACTTTAACGGACCAGCCGACCACACCGGGGGTGCCGACGTGTCGACGCCGCTGGCTGGCAGCACGGGAGCGCCGCCCCGGTTTGATGCCACAGGTGCATCTTGATGCACCTGTGGCATCAAACCGGGAAAGCAGACCCGGTCGGGAATCGTCGACGGGCCGGCGTGGTTGTACATGGTCACGGCGCGCAGCAGCGCACCCGCGCCCGCGCCCGACTCCGTACCACCCGGATGACCGTTTACCGCGCACCCACCCGCCCGTGACGGGTGTGCCCCCTCGGAAACGGAAGGTGGACCCCCCATGACCACGATCATCACCCGTACCCTGCGCACCAGCCTGCGCAACACCGCCCTGGGCATCGCCGGTCTGACCCTGGCCGGCGGCGCGATCGCCGCCCCCGCCCTGGCCGCCGACCACGCCCCCACCGCCCTGGCCGCACCCGTGTCCGCCGCCGCCGCCAGCGGCGTCGACACCGGCAAGCTGACCCCGCACGGTGTGCGGGGCGAGCAGTCCCGGATCACCCTGTCCGGCGAGCAGACCGACAACGTCAAGGGCATCATCGCCGCCACGAAGAAGGCCGGCATGGACGAGCGGGCCGCCGTGGTCGCCATCGCCACCGCCCTGCAGGAGTCCAAGCTGGAGAACCTCGGCCACCTCGGGGACCGCAACGACCACGACTCGCAGGGCCTGTTCCAGCAGCGCCCCTCCTCCGGCTGGGGCACGGTCGAGCAGATCACCGACGTGGAGTACTCCACCACCGCGTTCCTCGACGCCCTGAAGCAGGTCGACGGCTGGCAGGACATGCCGCTGACCGAGGCCGCCCAGGCGGTGCAGGTGTCGGCGTACCCGGACCACTACGCCCAGTGGGAGACCCAGGCCGCCGAACTCGTCGCCCAGCACTGGAACAGCTGACCCGAACACCAGAAGCCCAAGTCGAAGGGCCGGACCCCGTACCCGGGGTCCGGCCCTCGACGTACATCCCAAGTCGGATCAGTCGAACCGTACGGTTATCTCGATGTCCAGCCAGTCTGGCAGGTCACCGGCGGTTCCGACGCACGCGAGGAAGCTGAGCGGCTGCCCGCTCGAGAATCGTGGTTGTGGCTGGCCGAAGATGTCCCGGATCTGATCCGGGGTGGACGACTCCCCCTCGTCCAGTGCAACCACGGCAGCGGGGTTGTTGCACTCCGCTGTCGAACGACCGGCCTTGACGAAGAGAACCGTCCGGTCCACCAGCCCGATCCGGGGAACCTCTATCCCGACGAGTCGCCCCGGTGACACGATGCCGAAGGCTGGGAACTGGCCGAGATACGGTACAAAGCCCTCCCAGATGATCTGCCGCTGCAGTCGTACGGTCCTGGTCTGTGGCCCCGGCGGTTCACTTGGCGCGTCGACGTAGCTGGCGAGCTCGTTGATGTTGGTGTTGTCGTAGTAGTAGACCCGCGGATCGGAGCCGGCCACGAGGAACGCCTCGATCGTGCCGCCGCCACCCCAGGTGGGAGCGTCGGCGCTGTCGGTGACGTCCTGGTAGTGCCAGCCGCCGTCGTAGTAGGCGTACTCGTAGATGTGTCCGGTGTATGTGCCCTTCGAGTAGACCCGCGCGTCGCCACCGCTGCCCATCGGGAAGCCGGCCAGTCCAGCGGACTCCGGGCGGACAGCCCCCACGTCTTCGGTGAGATCTCGGTGGTGCCAGCGACCCTGCCAGTACGACAGTTCGCGCACGTGCTCCGCTGTGTCCATGTAGTAGATCCGGGAATCAGGGCCGCCCACGGTGAAGCCAGCCAGCAGATTGCCGTCCGCTGCCGGGGCGCCGATGTCACGGACGAGATCTCGGTGGTGCCAGCGCCCCTGCCAGTACGACAGCTCGTGCACGTGCCCGTCACGGTCCAGGTGGTAGACCCGGGAGTCGGCACCGCCTGCGGTGAACGCAACGAGTGCGAACAGGGCCGCGTCCGGGACGCCGACATCTGCGGTCAGATCGCGATGGTGCCAGCCCTGTTGCCAGTGGGAGAACTCGCCCACATGCCCGTCGTAGTTCATGTAGTAGACCCGTGGATCAGTGCTGGTCGCCTGGAACGCTGCGATGGCGGCGATGGAACTCGCCGGCGCGCCGGCCTCCGCGGTCAGATCACGATCATGCCAACGGCCCTGGCGGTACGCGAGCTCGTGCACATGGTCGTCGTAGTCATCGTGGTAGACCCGCGGCTCCGTTCCGTTCATTGCGAACCCGGCCAGCCGCCCTCTCCTGACCACTCGGGCGCCTGCGGCGGCGGTGATGTCACGGTGGTGCCAACCGCCCTGGTAGTAGGCAAGCTCATGCACGTGGTGGTCGGCGCCCGGGTAGTAGAGCCGGGGGTCGGTGCCGGTCACCGGAAAGGCGACCAGATCTCCCGCAACGTCCGGGGCGCCGGTTTCATGGGTGAGATCGCGGTAGTGCCAGCTCCTTGCCTGTGCCGCCGAGACGTCCCGCGCCGAGCCGACATGCTCCCGCACCTTGTCCCTGGTCTCGTCCAGAACCTTGTTCCCCAGTTTCACGTCGACCTCCCGAAATACGCCCGTACGCGGATGGGGCCCGCCGGTTTCCTCGGGGGCTACCCACGAACCGCCTGGCTATCCTCGGCAGCCGCAGTAGCTGTCCGGTCCGGACCTCGTTGGGCGTTATGTCAGCGCGAGGGCCGGACCCCCGGGTACGGGGTCCGGCCCTCGACGCATGCCCCGGCCAGGTCAGCTGCGGCCGAGCAGGTCGGCGTTGAGGATGGTGCCGCCCAGGCTCCAACCACCGTCGGTGACTTCTTCGAGGATCACCAGCGTGTTCGGCCGGGCGCGTTCGCCGTACACGTCCGCGAACGCGTCGGTGACCGCGTCCTGCAGCTTCTTCTTCGACTCCGGTGTCAGCGTGTCGGCGGGGACCTTCAGGTTGGCGTACGGCATGGGTTTTCCCTTTCCGTCGTGCGGGTCAGCGGGCGTGCGGGTCGGCGGCGTTGAGGGTGGCCACGACCTGGTCGTAGTCGCCGCGCGTCTCGGCGTACCGGAGGAACTTCACCCGGTCGACGAGGATCTCGTCGGCGTGCTGGTCGGCCTTGATCAGGGCCATCACCTCGTCGGCGTACTCGTCGAGCGGCATCGCGAACTCCGATGTCTCCTGGCCTGGCAGCAACCCGGTCCGCACGGCGGGCGGGACCAACTCCGTCACCTGTACGCCGGTCGGTGCCAGCTGCAGGCGCAGCGTTTCGCTGAGCAGGTGAATCGCGGCCTTGGTGGCGTTGTAGGTCGGGGTGACGCGCAGTGGGACGTGTGCCAGGCCGGAGGAGACCGTCATGATCGTGGCATCGGGCCTGGTCTGCAGGTGCCCGGTGAAGGCGGCGATCAGCCGGATCGGGCCGAGCAGGTTGGTGGTGACGATCTCCTCGGCGTCGGCGAGGAAGGCCGGGTCCGTCCAGTCTTCGCGCCGCATGATGCCGGCCATCGCGACCAGGACGTTCAGCTCCGGGTAGCGGTCGACGACGGTGGCGGCGGCCTGCGCGATGGACGCCGGGTCGGTGACGTCGATGCGTACGGTGCCGAAGCCGTGCTCGGCGGCGAGCCGGTCGAGCAGGTCGGCGCGGCGGCCGCCGATGATCACGGTGTTTCCGGTGGTCTTCAGCCGCTCGGCCAGGGCGAGTCCGATGCCGGATGTGCCACCTGGCACGAAGATGGTGTTTCCGGATGGGTTCATGCCCACTACGTTCGGTGTCGCGCGCGCCGGGCGGCAGTGACCCGGTGATCGTGGGACCGGCGATCCCTGGTTGAGCCGGGCCCTGCGGTCGCAGGATGGGGACATGGACCGTACCGGCCTGGCCGACTTTCTCCGCCGCCGTCGTGCCGCGCTGCGTCCCGCCGATGTCGGCCTGATGTCGGGCCCTCGTCGCCGTACCCCCGGGTTGCGGCGCGAGGAGGTGGCGGCACTGACCGGGATGTCGGTCGACTACTACGTACGGCTGGAGCAGCGACGCGGGCCGCAGCCGTCGGAGCAGATGCTCGCCGCGCTCGCCCGTACGCTGCGGCTGACCGCCGAGGAGCGCGACCACCTGTACCGGTTGGCCGGGCACAACGTGCCGCGTCGCACGCCTGAGGACGGGCATGTCGCGCCGGCCCTGCTGCGGGTGCTGGACCGGATGGCGGACACTCCGGCGCTGATCCTGTCGTCGCTGAGCGAGGTGCTGGTGGCGAACCGCCTGGCGGTGTCGATCTTCGGTGATCCGGCGACCCGCACCGGGCTGGCCCGCAGTGACGTCTACCGCTGGTTCACCGACCCGACCGCCCGGTCGGTGTATCCGGCGGAGGATCACGACCGGCAGGGCCGGAGCCTGGTCGCTGCGTTGCGGGCGGCGTACGGCGCGGCGGGTCCCCGGTCACGCGCCGGCGAGTTGGTGCGGGCGCTGCTGGCCGGGTCGCACGAGTTCCGTGACCTGTGGCAGCGGCACGAGGTGGCCCGCCGGTTCGCCGACCACAAGACGCTGGTGCATCCCGAGGTCGGCGACATCGAGGTGGACTGTCAGGCGCTGTTCACCGAGGACCAGGGGCAGGCATTGCTGGTGTTGACGCCCCGGCCGGGCAGCGAGGCCGAGGAGAAGATCCGGCTGCTCGCGGTGCTCGGCCATCAGGACTTCGCCGGTACGGTCCGGTAGCGCGTCGCCACCCGATGCGGCCGGTGCGGCCCGATGTGACGCGGCGCGCCCCTTGAAGGTGGCGAAACTATCTGGCAATGTTACGGACATCAATGTTAGCGCTCTCAATGCAGGCGGCCGCCGTCCAGGCCACTCACGCTGCGAGCAGTCGGTAGCGCTAACAACATGTCCACATCGACCTGTCAGGTCACCGTCGCACCCGGGAGCCCTCGTGACACCACTGGTCCGTCCCAGTCCCCACCCCACCGGCAGACGCGCCGCGCATGCCGCCGTCCGGCCGTCCCGCCTACCCCGACGGATGTTGCTGTCGTTGACCGCCGTTGCCGCGATGCTCCTCGGCGCGGTCGCGGTGGCCGGCCCGGCCAGCGCGGCGTCGACGTTGGGTGCGGCCGCCGCCGAGAGCGGCCGCTACTTCGGCGCCGCCACCAACTCGTTCATGCTGAACCGGCAACCCCACGCCACCGTCCTCAACCGCGAGTTCAACTCCATCGTGGCCGAGAACGAAATGAAGTGGTACCACACCGAACCCAACCAGAACCAGTTCAACTTCACCGCCGGCGACCAGCTCATCGCCCACGCCCGCGCCCGCGGCATGACCGTCCGCGGCCACACCCTCGTCTGGCACGCCCAACAACCCCAGTGGGCGCAGAACATGTCCGGCACCGCCCTACGCAACGCCATGATCAACCACATCAACCGCGTCGCCGGCCACTGGCGCGGCCAGATCCACTCCTGGGACGTCGTCAACGAGGCATTCGCCGACGGCGGCAGCGGCGGCCGCCGCGACTCCAACCTGCAACGCACCGGCAACGACTGGATCGAGGTCGCCTTCCGCACCGCCCGCGCCGCCGACCCCGGCGCCAAACTCTGCTACAACGACTACAACACCGACGGCATCAACGCCAAGTCCACCGGCATCTACAACATGGTCCGCGACTTCAAGGCCCGCGGCGTACCCATCGACTGCGTCGGCCTGCAGTCCCACCTCGGCACCAGCCTCGACCCCACCTACCAGCAGAACATCCAACGCTTCGCCGACCTCGGCGTCGACGTCCAGATCACCGAACTCGACATCCAGCAGGGCGGAAACCAGGCCAACATGTACGGCCAGGTCACCCGCGCCTGCCTCGCCGTCGCCCGGTGCACCGGCATCACCGTCTGGGGCGTCCTCGACCCCGACTCCTGGCGCACCGGCGCCAACCCGCTGCTGTTCGACGGCAACGGCAACAAGAAACCCGCCTACGACGCCGTACTCAACGCCCTCAACTCCGCTGGCGGCGGCGACCCCGGCACCGGCCCGGTGGACCCGAACGCCTGGTACGTCCTGGTCAACCGCAACAGCGGCAAAGCCCTCGACGTCTACAACCTGTCCACGGAGGATGGCGCCCGGATCACCCAGTGGTCCCGCAACGACGGCAACTGGCAGCAGTGGCAGTTCGTCGACTCCGGCGGCGGCTACTACCGGCTGAAGTCCCGCCACTCCGGCAAGGTCCTCGACGTCTACGAGTGGTCCACCGCCAACGGCGCGGCCATCGTCCAGTGGACCGACCACAACGGCACCAACCAGCAGTGGCGGATCGCCGACTCAAGCGGCTACGTCCGGCTGATCAGCCGGCACAGCAACAAGGCCCTCGAAGTCCAGGGCGCCTCGACCGCCGACGGCGGCAACATCGTCCAGTACGACGACTGGGGCGGCGCCAACCAGCAGTGGCAGCTCGTCCGCGTCGGTTAGTGACCGGCGTCCCGGCCGGCACCGTCCACCGGCCGGGACGCCCCGCCGCCCACACGTCCAGCCCAGCAACGTCCCCCGGTCAGCCCAGGATCGTCCGCAGGGCGTCGACCACCCGGTCCTGGTCGACGTCGCGCAGGTCCGGATGGATCGGCAGGGACAGCTCCTCGGCGTAGTACGCCTCTGCCGTCGGGCACTGTCCCTGCCGGTAACCGAGGTCGGCGAACACCGGATGCCGGTAGACCGGCAGGTAGTTGACCTGGACGCCGATGCCCGCCGCCCGCATCCGGTCGTAGACCTCACGTCGGCGGCCAGCGAGTACGCGTACCGGGTAGAGATGCCAGACCGGGTCGACCCAGGGCCGCCGTTCGGGCAGCCGCAGACCCGGCAGATCGGCGAGCAGTTCGTGGTAGCGGGCCGCCAGCCGGGCCCGGTCGGCCTTGAACCGGGGCAGCCGGGTCAGCTGGTTGAGCCCGAGCCCGCAGAGCACGTCGGAGAGCCGGTAGTTGAGGCCGAAGCTGTGCACCTCCTGGTGCCAGCCGCCTTCGTCGCGGTACCGCAGCTGCTGCGGGTCGCGGACCATGCCGTGGTTGGCGAACCGGCGTACCCGGTCCAGCAGGTCCGGGTCGGTGCCGGTCACCGCGCCGCCCTCGCCGGTGGTGAGGTTCTTGGTCGGGAAGAACGAGAAGGTCGTCAGGTCGGCGAGCGCGCCGACCGGCACGCCCCGGTACGTCGACCCGATCGCGTGCGCCGCGTCGTCGAACAGCAGCGCTCCCGCGTCGGCGGCGACCTTGCGCAGCTGCCCGTACTCGGCGGGGTGGCCGGCGTAGTCGACGGCGGTGACCACCCGGGTCCGGGAGGTCACCGCGGCCTGTACGGCGGCCGGGTCCAGGTTGCCGGTCGCCTCCTCGACGTCGGCGAAGACCACCCGGGCACCGTGCAGCGCGGCGGTCGCCGCCGTCGCCACGAAGGTCAACGGCGTGGTGACCACCTCGTCGCCGGGGCGCAGGCCGACGGCACCGTACGCGGAGTGCAGCGCGGTGGTGCCGGAGCTGACGCTGACGCAGCCGACCCCGCCGAGGTAGCCGCCCAGCTCGCTCTCGAACCGGCGTACGGTCGGGCCGGCGGTCAGCCACTCGGTGCGTACGGCGGCGGCGACCGCTTCGGCGTCGGACTCGTCCAGACAGGGACGCCCGTAGGGAAGCATCGACATCACTCCATCACTGGTCGGTGGGTCACACCCGGCTGAGCGGGGCCGGTCGCGGTTGGGCGTCACCGGCTGCCCCGGAGCGCGGGTCGTCGGCTGCCTCGGAGCGCGGGTCGTCGGAGTCCGTGAGGCGGGGTCCGTCCGGTCCCTGCCGGCGGGCGGCCCGGCGGGTCAGCAGCAGCCAGGACGACGCCGAGATGCCGGCGTACAGCGCGACGCAGGCGACCGCCGCGCCCACCGCGCCCCACAGTTGGACGACCAGCAGGAACAGCACCAGCGCCGCCGCGCTCCAGGCCAGGCCGAACGCACCGACCGCGCCCATCCGCCCGGCACCGAGCAGGGCCCGGCTCGCCACCGCGTACGGCACGAACGCGACCTCGGCGACCAGCAGCACCACCAGCAGTGGTCCGGCGCCGGCGAACCCGGGGCCGAGCAGCGGGATGATCACCAGCCAGCCCAGCAGCCCGGTCACCGCGCCGACGGCGGTCACCGCGCCGACGGTCGCCGCGACCGTGCGGACCGGGCGCAACGGTCCGGACGCCACCGCGGCCTCCCGGTTGACGAGCTGGCCGATGGCGTTCGGCACCATCCTCGGCACCTGGCCGAGGGTGGACGCCACCGAGTAGACGCCGACCGCCGCCGCCCCGGTGAGCGCGCCGAGGACGTAGCGGTCCAGCCGCAGCGCCAGGGCCAGCCCGAGGGTGAGGCCGAGTGCGCGGCAGCCCCGACCGAGCAGCCGGGACAGTTCGCGTCGGGTCGGGGCCTGGAAGCAGAGCAGCCCGGTGGCCCGCAGCGCGACGACCTGCGCGGTGGCCGCCGTCAGCATGCCGGCGCCCTGCCCGAGCAGCAACGACCAGACGCTCGGTGCGACGGCGACCGCGATGAGCAGGCCGAGCCCGCCGCCGAGGGTGGTCGCCATCGCCCAGAGGCTGCCGGCCCGGAACAGGCCGGCCGCGTACCAGCCGTCGGGTAGCTGGGTGTGTGCGACGTACCCGCAGGTCAGCACCGACAGGGCGAGCAGGTAGCGGGGGTCGGCGAGCGCCGGGTCGATCAGCGGCGCGGACAGCGCCGACACCGCGACGGCGAGTACGGCGGCGCTGACCGTTGCCGCCGCCGACCACCAGGTGTAGCTGGCGACCAGGTCGCGTCGCCGGGCGCCGCCACCCGCCGCTGGATACGCCGAACGCAGCTGCGGTCCGGTGCCGAGGCCGGCGAGCAGCGGGACGATGCCGGCGGTGGACACGCCCAGCACCATCAGCCCGCGACCGTGCGGGCCGAGCACGCTGGCGGCCAGCAGCGCCGCCGCCATGTTGCTGCTCATCTGCACGGCGCTGGAGCCGGCCAGCAGGGCCAGGGTGGACCGCCGGTCGCGGGTCACCGCGCCTCGGCCCGCCACAGCGACCGCCACTGTGCCGCGGCGTGCCGGGTCTGGAACGGTGAGGTCGCGAAGCTCTCCCGGATCCGGTCCCGGCCGGCCGGCCCGGTCCGGGCGCCGCGCAGCACCGCCTCGGCCCACCGGTGCGGGCCGGCGCTGAGGTCGACGAGAGTGAGGCCGTCGACGTACCGGGACGCCTCGCGCAGGCAGGGCAGGTCGGTGGCGACGACGGGCAGCCCGGCGGCGAGCGCTTCGAGTACCACGCCGGGCAGCCCTTCCCAGTGGGAGGGCAGGACGAAGACGTCGGCGGCGGCGAGCACCGGGGCGATCTCGTCCACTTCCCCGCCGAGGATGACCGTCGGGTCGTCCGGCACATCCGGGTGGGCCGACACCACGTCGTCGACCCCGCACGGACCGACGATGAGCAGCCGGGTGGCCGGCGACGCCGCCCCCGCCGGCGGGGGCGCACCGACCGGCGACGTCGTACCCGCCGGGGCTTCGGCCCGAGCCTGGACCGCACGGTGCACGTCGACCAGGAAGGGCCGGTTCTTCTCCGGCGCGGCCCGGCCGATGTAGCCGATGACCATGGCGTCGGGTGGGATGCCCCACCGCTGGCGGGCCGCTGCCCGGTCGCTGCCGACGACCCGGGTCGCGTCGACGCTGTTGTAGAGGATCCGGCAGCCGGGCATGCCGACGCGGCGGCCGGCGTACGCCATCGCCGCGTCGCTGACCGCGACGATGTCGGTGGCGACCACGTGCAGCAGCCGGCGCAGGACGGCGCGCAGCAGCCGGCGGGCGACGGTGTCACGGCGGCCGTCCCCTTCGCTCCACATCCGGGCGATGCGCACCGGCACGCCCATCGCGGCGGCCACCGCCAGCACCACCGCGCTGAACAGGCTGATGTGCGACACGACGACGTCGGGCCGCCGCCAGCGCAGGCAGCGCCGCAGCCGCAGCGGGAAGGTGACGGCCGGGCGCTGCGGGACCTGGACGACCGCCGCCCCGGCGGCCCGGAACTGCGGTGCCAGGCTGCCGTCCCGCCCGCCCATGGTGATGAACGTCTGCCGTACCTCGGTGGTCGGGACGGCCCGGCACATGTCGAGCGAGAGCGTCTCCGCGCCGCCGCGGTCGAGCGTGCCGATGACGTGAACGACGTGCACGGGTCTGCCGGCCGGCGGGGGCGGGCCGTGCCGGGGTGCCTCGGCGGTGGAGGTGGCGAAGGTGACGGAGGTCGCGGCTGGCTGGGTCACGCGTAGCTCCTCTGGGTGGCTCGGCTGGGCCCATCGGGGCGACCACCGGCGCGACCACCGGTGTGTTCTCCGGCGCGTCCTCCGGCGCGCTCGGCGGTCGCCTCGGCGACGGCCTGGTAGTAGCCGGTCCGCCGGACGGTGAGCACCTCGGCTGAGAAGTCCCTGGCCCGGGCGAGGTTGCGGGCCGACGCGGCGGCCATCAGCTCCGGGCGGTCCAGCAGCGCCGCGACGGCACCGGCCCACCGGCCCGGGTCGTCCGGCGGGACCAGGAACCCGGGTGGCAGCAGCTCGGGGATGCCGCCGACAGGTGAACCGATCGCGGGCAGTGCCCGGGCCATCGCTTCGATCAGCGCGCGGGGCAGCCCTTCGGTGCGCGACGGCATGACGAACAGGTCGGCGGCGTCGAGTTGACGGCGGACAGCGTCGCCGCCGGGCAGCGCACCGGTGAAAACGACCCGGTCGGCGACGCCGTACCGGCGGGCGAGGTCGGCCAGCTCGGCGCGGTGCCGTCCGTCGCCGACGTGGACCAGCCGGACCGCCCGGCCGTCGGCGGTCAGGCTGGCGAGCGCGGCGATGAGGGTGTCGATGCCCTTGTACCGCTGTTCGAGCGAGCCGACCGAGATCAGGGTGGCCGGCTGCCGGGTCGGTGCGACGCTCCCGGTCCGTCCGATGGTGCGGGCGGTGTCGACGTACGCGGCCGGAGTGAGGTCGACATCGGACACCGCGACGCTCACCGCGCCCGCCGAGGTCGGGTACCTGGACTGCAGGAAACGGTCGGTGACGTAGGCGGCGCCGGCGGCGCGGCGGCACTGCCGGCGCAGCCGGTCGACGTACAGCCGCCGCAGGACGGGCCGCAGCGGGTGGTCCACCACGCCCGGGGCGAACAGGTCGTACGGATCACCGACCACTTCCATCGCGTACGGCAGGCGACGGCGGTCCCGGGCGGTGGCCAGGATCGTGCCGATCGGCGACGGCGCCCGCAGGATCACCGCGTCCTGCGGGCCTGCGCAGTCGCGCACGGCCCGGCCGATTGCCGGCCGCTGGGCGAGGTAGCGGTACGGCCCGAGGTAGTACGGCACCGGCCAGACCTCGACGCCGGGGCCGTCGACCCGTTTCGCCTCGGCGGCCGGCTCGGCCGCGTCACGTACCCGGGCGACGACCCGGACCTCGTCGAACGCCGTCAGGTACCCGCTCCAGAACTGGTGGTCCTGCCCGGTCCGGGCCCAGATCGCGCCGTCCGGGGTACGGTCGAACCGCGCCTCGATGGTCACCACCACTCGCATCGTCCCTCCACAGGCACCCGTCGGAAACACCCCCTTTTCGGGGCTTTATCTACACTTTCAGTCGGTGATGTGCCTCGGATCCGACCGCCTCGGTCTCTGGCGCTGACGGCTCAGGCGGCAGTGGGCGGTGGTAGCCGTACCGGCGCAGCAGCGGCGCACACAGTCCGGTGAGGGTCCGGCGGGCGGCGACCGGCAGGCTGGTGCGCCAGGCATCGTCGACCCGCAACGTCAGGCGGCCGGTGGTGAACCGCATCCGGTTGCCGGAGACGCTGTGCAACTCGCCCAGCTCCACCTCCGCGCCGGACAGGTAGGACAGATCCACCCCGGTCTGCGGCAGACCGGCGAGCCGGCTCAGCGTCCCGGCCGCACCCAGCGGATCGGCGAGGAACTCCTCGTACCGCATCCGGTGCACCAGCCGCCCGTCAACCGCGCCGCGCCGCCGCCGGCCCAGCCGACCCAGCAGGTCGTACGCGGCGTTGTGCCCACTCCAGGTCAGCGCGCACCGGGCCGCCGGGAACCGCGGCACCGCGACGTCGGTGCCGGACTCCGGGTCGTGCACCCGTCGGGTCCAGGAGTACGCCACTCCCCTCGGGTCCCGCACCAAATGCAGGATCCGCAGGTCGGCCGGTCCGGCCCAGCGCAGGCAGTACGCCAACGCGGTGTCCTTGGACGAGTCGACGACGACCCGGGCCCCGGTCACCTCCGCCGCCGCGGCGTAGACGCGCGCGTGGTAGTCGACGTACTCGATCACCCGGGCCCGACGCCGTTCGCCGAGCCACGGGACGGCGAGCAGCCCGATGTGCCGGGTCCGGCCGACGACGGCGCGCAGCCGGGCGATCCGGTCGAGGTCGACGTTGTCCCAGCCACCGAAGGCGTACTCGCCGATCCTGCTCCACAGCGGGCAGTCCCGGAACGCCGCGCCGCACCCGCACAGCCGGTTGTCCCGTACCCCGTTGTCCCAGACCTGTGCGACCTCGCCCAGCCCGCACACTCCGGGCAGCTCGTTGAGCACCCGCTCGACCAGGGTGCTGCCGCTGCGGCCGATCCCGCCGATGTAGAACAGCCGCATCACTGCCCGCCTCGGGAGGCGTACACGTAGTACGGGATCCACGGCCGGGGGTCGGCCGGTCGGGTGGTGATCGTGTACCCGGCGTCGCGCAGCAGCGCCTTGACCGGGGCGAAGGTGCGCATCCACGCGTCGGCCGGGCCCTCGGCCTTGAAGTCGTGGCAGGACACCACCAGGTTGCCGACCATGTCAAGCACGTCGCGGGCCCCTTCCAGCACGCTCAACTCGGCGCCCTCGATGTTCATCTTGAGCAGGTCGACCCGGTCGACGCCGCAGGTCCGCAGGATCTCGTCCAGCCGGCGGCCGGTGACCTCGATCCCGCCGGTGCCTTCCTGGCTGATCCCGTTGCGGATGTGGCTGAGCGCGTCCTCGTCGATGCGCACCGGGCCGGCCTCGCCGACCACCGCGCACTCCAGCAGCGTCACGTTGGACAGCCGGTTGAGCTCGACGGTGCGGCGCAGGCAGCGGAAGGTACGCGGGTGCGCCTCGATGCTGAGCACCCGGCCCCGCGCGCCGACCACCCGGGAGAACAGCCGGACCTCGGTGCCGACACCGGCGCCGATGTCGACGACGGTGTCACCGGGACGCGGGTGGTAGCCGTACAGGAAGGTGTCCCGGACCACCTCGTCCTCCCGCTCGGCGGACAGCCCGCCGAGCTCGGTGTTGACCACCGTCCCGCCCCGGTACCGGTGGATCCAGGTGTCCTCCTCGTACCGCACGACGCAGCGTGAGCCCGACCGCAGCGACAGCGCGATCCCGCCGAGCCCGGCGATGATCCGGGGGTCGACCCGGTCGTCGACCACGTCGAGGATCCGGCGACGCAGACTCACCGCCATGCCGGCACCTGCCCTTCGGTTCGGTCCGGCGCACCCGGCGGTATCGGACCTTCGGCGACGGTCGGTCGGCCGTGGTCGCGGTACCAGGCGAAGGTCCGCCCGACACCCTCTTCCAGGGCGACCGCCGGCTGGTAGCCGGTGAGCCGGCGCAGCCGGCCCAGGTCCGGGCAGCGTCGGTGCACCGAGCCGGCGGGTGCCGGCTCGGGCCGCAGACTCGCGTGACTGCCGGCGGTACGCAGCACCAGCTTCGCCAGGTCGGCGATGTTGGTCTGCTCCGTGTCGTCGCCGATGTGCACGATCCGGCCGGCGGCGTCGGGGGTGGCCATCAGCCGGACCACCGCCTCGACGGCGTCGTCGACGTAGCAGAAGGCGCGGTACTGGTCGGCGCCCGGCACCCGGAACGGGTCCTCGCCGCGTAGCGCCCGCAGCGACATCTCCGGTACCACGTGGTCGGTGCCCATCCGGGGCCCGTACACGTTGTGGAACCGGCCGACCACGGCGTGCGCGCCGACCGCGCGGGACCCGTGCAGCACGGCCGCCTCGCCCAGCAGCTTGCTGGTGGCGTACGCGAAGCGGGGTGCCGTCACGTCGGCCACCATCGCCGGGACGTCCTCACCGGTCGGTACGGCGGCCACTCCGGCGTCGACCGCTCCGGCGTACACCTCGCTGGTGGAGCTGAAGAAGACCCGGTCGGCGGCGTCGATCCAGTCCATCAGGTGCAGCGCGACGAGCGCGTTGATCCGGACCACCCGGGCCGGGTCGGCCTCGACGTTGCGCACCCCGACCACGGCGGCCAGCAGGTAGACCTGGTCCCAGTGACGGGGCAACGAGGCCCAGGTCGCGGCCCGGGTGAGGTCACCGGTGACCACCTCGACCGCCGGGTCGGCGCAGACCCGGGCGAGTTCGGCGTCGTCGCGGCCCCGGGAGAAGTCGTCGACCACGGTGACCGTGTGGCCGTCGGCGACCAGCCGGCGCACCAGGTGCAGACCGATGAACCCGGCACCGCCGAGCACCAGCGCGCGCATCACACCGGCTCCCTGGTCGGCCGGTAGCCCAGGCTCTCGTAGTGCACCCCGGCCGCCCGCACCGACTCCTCGTCGAGGATCCGCCACGAGTCGTAGACGAACCGGACTGCGGTGCCGGGCAGCAGCGTCCCCACCGGCAGCCCCCGGTAGTCGGGGTGGTCGTTGAGCACCAGCACCGCGTCGGCCTCGCTGAACGCCTTGTCGAGGCTGACCGGCTCGCCGCCGTGCGCCCGGATCACCTCGTCGGCGACCAGCGGGTCGTGGCCGAGCACCCGCAGCCCGGCCCGGTCGAACGCCGGCAGCATCGTCACGATCGCCGCGCCGCGCATGTCGTCGGTGGGCGGCCAGCCCTTGTACGCCCAGCCGAGGACGGCGAGGGTCGCTCCGGAGGTCACGCCGCGTAGTTGCCGCAGCCGTCCGACGACGGTCTCCGCCACCTGCACCGGCAGCTGCTCGTTGCGTTGCCGGGCCGCGGCGACGAGCAGCGGGGTGTGCGCCGGTGCGCTGGCACCGAACAGGTACGGGTCCTTGGACAGGCAGCTCCCGCCGACGAAGCCGGGTCGGGCCAGGTCGGGTCGGGGGTAGTCGTGGTTGGCGGCCCGGACGACCTCCAACGGGTCCACCCCGTGCGCCCCGGCGAGCAGGGCGACTTCGTTGCCGTACGCGTAGATCAGGTCGGTGTGGCAGTTGTTGGCCAGCTTCACCAGCTCGGCGGTCTCCAGGCTGGAGACCGGGACGACCTGCCGGGCGAGCCGGCCGAACAGCGCCACCCCGGCGCGTCGGCTGTCGTCGTCGAGACCGCCGACCACCTGCGGCAGTTCGGTCAGCTCGCGCAGCGCCTGCCCCTGGATGGTCCGTTCCGGTGCCATCACCAGCCGGGCCCGGCCCCAGGCTGCGGTCAACGCCGGCAGGACGATCCGCCGGCTGGTGCCGACCGGTACGGTGCTGCGGACCACGACCAGGGTCTGCGGTCCGCAGCGCCGGGCGATCTCGGTCGCGGCGGCCGCGACGTTGGTCAGGTCCGGCTGCCGGGTGCCGTCACGGACCGGGGTCGAGGTGCCGTCACGGACCGGGGTCGACACGCAGATCACGGCGGCGTCGAGGTCCGGCGGGAGCGTCGGGTGGACGAACAGGTTGCGGCCGAGGGTGTCCCGTAGCGCCTCGGCCAGGCCCGGCTCGTACAGGTGGACCCGGCCGGCCGACAGCTCGTCGCGGACGCGCGGCTCGCTGTCGACGCCGTGCACCTCGAATCCGTTGCGGGCCAGGCCGGCCGCCAGGGTCAGCCCGACGTAGCCCATGCCCACGATGCCGATCCGATTGACCATTGTCGCTCCTTGTTCGAGATCGAGATCTATCCGGTCCGGGCGCGCATTCATGCGGGCTCCCGCAGGGCGGCCGGCAGCAGGATCGGTTTCAACGTCTCGAAGCTGCGGTTCGCCTCGTCGTAGTCCTCGGGTCGACCGATGTCGAGCCAGTAGCCGTCGAAGTCGTAGGCGGCGGGCGGGTTGCCCTGGTTGATCAGGTCGAGCATCAGCTGGTCGAAGCCGAACGTGATGCCGCTCGGGTACGCCGCGATCGTCTGCCGGGTGAGCCCGTACACGCCCATGCTGACCCGGTAGTCCAGGGTGGGCTTCTCGTTGAACTCGACGACCTTGTCCCCTTCGACGGCCAGGACACCGAAGTCGACCTGGACCTTGCGCCGGAAGGTCGCCACGGTCACCGGGGCACCGGAGTCGGTGTGGGCGCGCAGCAGGTCGGCGTAGTTGAGGTTGGTCAGGATGTCGCCGTTCATCACCAGGAACCGCTCCGGCAGCCGGTCGCGCATCGTGAACAGTGGTCCGACGGTGGACAGCGGGGCCCGCTCCTGCGCGTAGTCGACGGACAGGCCGAACCGGGAGCCGTCGCCGACGAACGCCCGGATCAGTGAGCCGTGGTGGTTGATCGCGATGGTCACGGTCCGAAATCCGCAGGCGGCCAGCTGGTGCAGGACCACGTCGAGGATCGCGTAGTGCTCGCCGATCGGCACCAGCGGCTTGGGCAGCGCGGTGGTGTACGGCCGCAGCCGTACCCCTCTGCCGCCCGCCATGATCACGACATGCATGTCGTCCACCTGATGCACCCTCTCGGCAATTTGCACTAATTTGAGGCTAGCAGCACGTTAGGCGATGATTGTCGGTATTGATGATGACCGACGGACGTCCGTGACCTGCACGCGATCGCGCAGAGCACCACGAGCGCCAGCGGCAGCGCCTCGCCGACGTAGAACGCCAGGATGTTGTCCAGATCCGCGGTGACCAGGATGATCGTGATCGCACACAGCGGCAGGCAGAGCAGCTTCGCGGCGAGGGCGTCGGGCTGCCGTGCCCGCGTGTAACACCGGGTGGCGAACCGGAGGAACAGCCCGAGGAACACGAACGACAGCAGGCCGCCGACCGGTCCGAAGTTGAGGATCGCCTCGCCGGTGATGCCGAAGACCCGTTGCGACCGCAGGCCGGAGTCGTACACCCCCGGCCCGTACAGCACGTCGGTGCCGACCGCCGACTTGGTCTGGAACCGCTCGGCACCCACGCTGCCCGGCACCAGCAGTAGCGGCGCGGCGACGTAGGTGCTCCCGTAGCTCAACTCGGCGGCGCCGACGCGCTGCCGGTTCAGCAGCAGCGCCTGGATGTCCGCCCGACCCAGATCGGCCAGCAGCACCGTCGGCAGGTCACGGCCGGTCTGCGCGGAGACCTCCTCGACGGTACGGGTGCCCTTGGCGATGTCGACGACTTCCACCCCGGCACCCTTGTAGAGCCCGTACGCGTACACGAACATGACCACGCCGACCGCCGAGGCGACGAACGCCTTCCTGCTGATCGGCCGCACCAGCAGGTGCACCAGGACCAGGCCGAGCACCAGCGGCCACAGCACCGCCGACCGGCTGCCCCGCAGGCCGCCCACCAGGAACTGGACCGCGACCAGCCCGATCAGCAGCAGCACCACCAGGTCGGCGCGGCGGCGCAGCAGCTCCCGCCAGCGCACCAGGACCAGGCAGAACAGCAGCAGCGGGAAGGACTCACTGATCAGCAGCAGCCAGCCCAGCCCGGCGAACGCCGTACGGTCCTGGGTCATCGCCGTGAGGAAGCCGCCCGGCCCGCCGAGCAGTACCACCTCGGCCCCGAACGCCAGGATGCCGATGACGACGGCCACCAGCGCGACCGACTGGAAGCGCCCCGGGTCCAGCCGGGGTGGCCCGCCCGGCCGCGGACCGCGACCGGGCATCGACAGGACCACCCGGTATACGACCAACCCGACCATGTTCAGCAGCGCCATCGTGCCCAACGCCGGTCGCCACCCCGCCGCCGACGGGTGCAGCAGCGCCGGCCAGTAGTCCACCAGCACGTGCAACACCGGCGCGAGGTAGTAGAAGTGGACGCCGAACAGGCCGAGGATCGCCTGCGGGTCGAACACGTCGCGCCGGCGCAGCAGCCACTCGAAGGCGTCGACGCCGATCAGTACGCCGCAGACGGTGACCGGGAGCAGGAACCAGTGCCGCAGCTGGGGGTCCACACAGGCCAGCACCGCGCTGGCGGTAGGGATCAGGGTGGCGGCCAGCAGCCAGCTTGTCGTCGGCGTACACGCGTCGCTGGCCGGGTCGGCGCCGGTCTCGGTGTCCACTAGGCGCCCAGCAGGCCGATCCGCTCGTCCAGCACCCGCCACAGCAACCGCGAGTAGGTGGCCGAGATGTGGTTGCCGTCACGCAGCGTGACCACGTTGCCGACCAGCGCCGGGCAGACCGTCGACGTGCAGAACCACGGCGTCGGGTCGACGACCAGGGCGCCCCGGTCCCGCGCGACGTCGGCGATCATCTGCCGTCGGCGGGGCTCCAGCACCACGTCGGACACCGGGCCGTGACAGGCCCGCGCGTCGGTCAGGTGCAGCGCCAGGCAGTCGACCACGGTCGGCGGCAGCCACGGTACGTCACCGATCAGCACCACCTCGCTGCCGGTGGACCTGATCTCGTCGACGGTCCGCGCCCAGCCGTCGGTCCAGACCTGGTCCCGGTCGGTGAACACGCCGACCGGGTCGCCGAAGGTGTAGTTGGTCGACGAGGTGACCACCATCGCGGGTCGCAGCTCGCCGATCCGCCGCAGGGCCTGCTCGCGCCACTGGACGCACTCGTCGTACGGCCGGTTGACCGAGTCCAGGTGGAACCGGACCGACGCGGCGCTGCAGAACCCCTTGACCATGACGACCAGTCGCCAGCCACGCTCGTCGGCCAGCCGGCGCACCGCCGGGAACCAGCTGCCGGCGTGCGAGTCGCCGAACAGCACCACGGTCTGCGCCGCGGCCGGGTCGCCGTACCCGCACGGGTGGTCGGTGCCGGTGTCGGTGATCCGCAGCACCACGCAGCCGTCGTGGAAAACGGCCGGGATGTCGGTGGTCACCTCGGGCAGCGGCGGCGTCAGGTTGGCCGGTACCGGACCGGCATCGGCGCTGGCGGCGACCAACCGGGTCAGGTCACGCTCGACGTCGGCCGAGGCGGCCAGCGTGGCGGCGGTGTCGACCGGCCGGCCCGGCCCCACCAGCGTCGGCTTCGTCGCCAGCGCCGGCACCGCCACCGCGACGACGGCGGCGGACGCCACGGCCGCCAGGCCGACCGTGCGCCACGGCCGGGCCGCCCGTCGGCGCCGCCGCAACGGGGCCTCGACGAGCAGGTACGTGCCGGCGGCGGCGACCAGCGCCCCGCCGACCAGGCCCAGGTTCTGCCAGATCGTGCCGTGCCCGCCGAGCAGGGCGGCGCCGATCACCAGGAACGGCCAGTGCCACAGGTACCACGAGTACGACAACCGGCCGATCCACTGCAGTGGACGCAGGGCGAGCAGCCCGCCGGCCCCACCGCTGTGCGGCGCGCAGCCGGCGGCGATCACCAGCGCCGCACCGGCCACCGGCAGCAGCGCCGGGTAGCCGGGGAACGGCGTGGTGCTGTCAAACAGCAGGGCCGCCGCCAGCACCGCGGCCAACCCGGTCCAGGCCATTCCGGCGGCGAGCCGGGCCGGCAGCCGTGACACGGCGCCGGCCCCGAGAGCGATCAGTACGCCGGCCAGCAGCTGCCAGGCCCGCGCCGGGGAGCCGAAGTACGCGTACCCGGGCGATGTGGCGGTCAGCCAGACGCAGAGCGCGAAGGAGAGCACGGCGACGCCGGCCACGACGACCAGCACCGGCCGCAGGTCACCCGGACGCCACCAGGACCGGGCCGGCTGTAACCAGGCCGGCCCGGTCCGGGCCGGCTGGGACCGGGCCGACGTTGACCGGGCCCGCCGCCGGCGCAGTAGTCGGGGCCAGCCGAGGAGTGCGAGCAGCAGCAGCGGCCAGCACAGATAGAACTGCTCCTCGACCGCCAGCGACCAGTAGTGTTCCAGCGGCGACTCCCGGCGCATCGTGTCCAGGTAGTCGACACTGTTGCGGGCCAGCAGGAAGTTCACGCAGTACGCGGCGCTCGCGATCGCCTGGGTGGCGATCCACTGCAGTTGCAGCGGCAGCCACCACCAGGCGGCGAGCAGGGTGGTGATCAGCACCAGGACGGCGGCGGGCAGCAGCCGCCGGGCGCGCCGGGCGTAGAAGCCGAGGATGGAAATGGTGCCGTCGGTGGCGTACTCGCGCAGCAGCACCGAGGTGACCACGAAGCCGGAGATGACGTAGAAGACGTCGACGCCGACGTAGCCGCCACCGAACAGCGGGACGCCCGCGTGGTAGAGCACGACGAGCAGTACGGCGACCCCGCGCAGCCCTTCGATGTCACGCCGGAACGTGCCGTGCGCCCGGTCGCCGGTGGTGACCGGCCGGGCCGGACCCCGGGTCGCGCCCTCGGCCGAGCCCGGGGACTTCTCCCGGGCCGGACCGGTGGTCGTCGTGCCGGACGCGCCGGACGCGCCCGCCGGCACGTCCGTCGTGGCCAGCTCGGAACTGGTCATCCGCTGCGCACCCACTCTCCGCCCCCTGACAGGTACGGACAGTTCTATCAGTGCTTTTTGCGGCAAGAGCGGTGTTTACCGGATTAGCTGTTCAAAACGGAAAAATCACCCAGGAAACGAAAAGAGGGATGCTGACCGGTCACCTGCCGGCCGGCTCCGGATCCGGCTGCTGCCGTACGGTGGCCATCGGCACCGCGCCGAGTCGCGCCCAGTCGTGGCTGATCTCGGCGGCGGTGCTCAGCAGGCGTGGCAGGTGCTCGCCGGTCAGCTTCTCCATCGACGTCTCGGCGGCGTGCACGGTCACGTTCACCGCGGCCACGACCCGGCCGTCGCCGTCGCGTACCCCGGTCGCCACGGACCGGATGCCGGCGGCCAGATCCTGATCGGCGGCGGCCCAGCCGCGGGCCCGGACCTCGCGCAGCACCCGGTCGAGCTCGGCGCGGTCGGGCCGCCAGCGCGGGGTGATGCCGGACCGGCCGGGATGGGCCAGCACGGCGGTCAGCTCGTCCGGTTCGAGCGCGGCCAGCAGCACCTTGCCCATTGAGGTGGCCACCGCCGGGAACCGGGTGCCGATGGTCACCGCGAGGGTGACGATCTTCGGTACGGCGACCCGGGTGACGTAGACGATGTCGCTGCCGTCGAGCTGCGCCATCGACGTCGACTCGCCGGTCTGCCCGACCAGGCGCTGCATGTGCGGGCGGGCCACGTCCCAGATGCTCAACGCGTTGACGTAGGTCATGCCGAGTTCGAGCACCCGTGGAGTGAGCGAGAATCCTCGGTCCGGGCTGCTGCGTACGTACCCCAGCTCGTCGAGGGTGAGCAGGATTCGCCGTACGGTCGGACGGGCCAGCCCGGTGGCCGCCGCGATCTCGCTGAGCGTCATGGCGGGCCGACCCGGCGGGAAGCAGCGCAGCACGTCGAGGCCACGGGCCAACGCCTCGATGAAGTCTGCTCCGGCCTCGCGCGCCACGGCGGCCCTCTCTCGGTGGTGATCGGCGGTCCGCCCCGGCGGGCGGTCGACCCGCCGGGGCCCGTCAGACGGTCAATGCTTCCATTGGGCGCTGCCGGCGTCCCACTGGGTGTAGGTGTACGGGTTGTCCAGCACCTTGGTCTCTGGGATGTCCGGGTTCATCCCCTTGGTCCAGGCGTCGTCACCCATCTCGGCGGTGAGGTGTTCGATGGTGCGCGTCACGGCGGCGCGGGCGGCGGCCAGGTCGACGTCGACGAGGCGGTGCTCGTGCTTGACCAGTCGGCCGTCGATCACCACGCTGTGCACGTCGCCGCGCTGGGCCTGGAACGCGACATGGCCGTACGGGTGCAGGATCGGGAACATCACCGGCGAGGCCTCGTTCTTGATCAGCACCACGTCGGCCTTGCGGCCCGGGGTGAGCGCACCGACCAGGCTGTCCATGCCGAGCGCCCGCGCCCCGCCCCGGGTGGCCCAGTCGACGACCTGCTCGGCCCGCAGGTGGCAGTGGGTGACGGTCTCCTGCCGGCCGTGCGCCTCGAGGTGTTCGCGGGAGCGGTCGGCGCTGAGCGTGGCACGCATCGCGGAGAACAGGTCGCCGCTCCACCAGACGCTGGTGTCCATCGACAGCGACACCGGGATGTCGTGCTGGCGCAGCTGCCAGGTGGGTGGGTAGCCCTGGCCGGCGCTCTGCTCGCTCTCGGTGGAGACCGAGGCCGAGCCGCCGGTAGCCGCGATCCGGTTGTACGAGTCGCGGTTGAGGGTGGCGGCGTGCACGTAGACGGTCGACTCGGTCATGAAGCCGTTCTCGTGCATCAGCCGGATGCCGTCGTCGTTGGTGGCACCCCAGACGCCGGCGTGGGTGGTGACCGGCACGCCGAGTTCGCGGGCCACCTCGAAGGCGGCCTTCTCCGGGAAGGTCGGGTCGCCGGTGACGTCGAAGGCCATCTGGAAGCCGAGCATGTCGCCCCGGCCGTGGATGCGGCGGGTGACGAAGTCGCGGAAGTCGGGGCTGGCCGCCCACTCCCAGGGACCCTGCTGCAGGTTTCCGTAGGCGAGGACGAACCGGCCGGGGACGGCTTCGAGGGCGTCCACGGCGGCGTCGGCGTGCTGCGGGGTCTGCAGCCCGTGTGACCAGTCGACGGTGGTGGTGACCCCGGCGTCGATGGCCTCGATCGCGGCGAGCAGGTTGCCGGCGTACACGTCCTCGGGTCGGAACAGTTTGCCCGACTCTAGGTAGTACCAGACGAAGTACTGGGTCAGCGTCCAGTCCGCGCCGTACCCGCGCATCGCGGTCTGCCACATGTGCCGGTGGGTGTCGATCATGCCGGGCATGACGATGCCGCCGGCCGCGTCGATCTCCTGCGTCCCGTCGGGTACGGCGAGCGCCTCGCCGACCTCGGCGATCCGGTCGCCGACGATCAGCACGTCGGCGCGGGGCAGCACCGTGTGGCTGTCGTCCATGGTCAGTACCAGGCCGTTACGGAAGACCACCGGCCGGCCGGCCGCCGCGCTCCGCTGCGCGTCTGTGCTCATCAGCGCCTCTCCCATCCGCTCCACAGATTTTCGGACCACTGTCCGCTAGACGGTCAATCACGATTCCTGCCAGTGTGTTCCGGGTCACGAGCGACGTCAAGAGAAGATTTCGAACTTGTTTCACCCTAACCTTGAGCAGCTTGAACAGTAAGTTTGCCGAGAGCCTGCCGGTGCGGGTTGACACGCCTGGGTCTGCGACCGAGACTCGATTTGTCGGACGATCGTCCGCTGTACGGGCACATGGCTTGTACGGGCACGAGGGAGGCGACCAGAAGATGGCCGAGCACCACGCACCGGGAGCCGACGCGCGACCAGCCGGCGGCACCGGGCCGCTGCACGGGCTGCTGATCGCCGACTTCTCCCGGATCCTCGCCGGCCCGTACGCCACCATGCTGCTCGCCGACCTCGGCGCCGAAGTGATCAAGGTCGAGGGACCGGGCGGCGACGACACCCGCACCTGGATGCCGCCGACCCGCGACGGCGTCTCCACGTACTACCTGGGGATCAACCGCAACAAACGGTCCATCGCCCTGGACCTGAAGGACCCCGACGACCTCGACGTCGCCCGCCGACTCGCCGACCGGGCCGACGTCATGATCGAGAACTTCCGGCCCGGCGGGCTGCGCCGGTTCGGCCTGGACTACGACAGCGTCGCCGCCCGCAACGCCAAGATCATCTATGCGTCAATCAGCGGCTTCGGCACCGGCGCCGGCGCCGCCTACCCCGGCTACGACCTGATGGTGCAGGCCGTCTCCGGGCTGATGAGCCTCACCGGCGACCCCGACGGGTCGCCGTACCGGGCCGGGATCAGCGTCTTCGACGTCATGTCCGGGCTGCACGCCAGCATCGGCATCCTCGCCGCCCTGCACCACCGCGACACCACCGGCACCGGCCAGCACGTCGAGGTCAACCTGCTGTCCTCGGCGCTGTCCGGGCTGGTCAACCACAGCAGCGGGTACGTCGCCGGCGGCGTGGTGCCGTTCCGGATGGGCAACGCCCACCCCAGCCTGTTCCCGTACGAGCCGCTGCCGGTCGCCGACGGCGAACTCATCGTCATCGCCGGCAACGACGGGCAGTTCCGCAAACTGTGCGAGGTGCTCGGCGTACCGGAGCTGGTCGACGATCCCCGGTTCGGCCGCAACCAGGACCGCACCGCCAACCGCGAGGCGCTGCGCCCGCTGCTGGTCGAGCAACTACGCAAACGCACCCGCGACGAATGGTTCGACGAACTGCTCGCCGCCGGGGTGCCGTGCGCGCCGATCAACACCATCGACGGCGGGGTGGCGCTCGCCCAGCGCCTCGGCCTCGACCCGGTGGTCAGCGTCGGCGACGGCGACACCGCCGTACCCGGGATCCGGCACCCGATCACCCTGTCGCAGACCCCGGCGCGCTACGACACGCCGCCGCCCGCACTCGACGAACACGGTGAGGAGATCCGCGCGTGGCTGAAGAGCTGACCGACGACCAGGAGCACGGGCTGAGCTTCCCGACCTCGATCGGCACCTCCGACCGGACCACCATCCGGCTGCTCGGCCAGGACCTCGCCGAGGATCTGATGGGCAAGGTCGGGTTCGGTGAGCTGGCGTACTGGCTGGTCGCCGGCCGCCGACCCACCCCCGGACAGGTCCGGGTCCTCGAAGCGGTGCTGGTGGCGCTGGCCGACCACGGCTTCACCCCGACGGCGATCGCCGCCCGGTTGACGTACCTCAGCGCCCCCGAGTCGCTGCAGGGTGCCATCGCCGCCGGGCTGCTCGGCGGCGGCTCCCGCTTCCTCGGCGTCACCGAGGACTGCGGCCGGTTCCTCGCCGACGTCCTCGCCGGGCTCGACACCCACCCCGACGACGACGCCGGCTGGGACGAGGTCGCCCTGGCGGCGGTACGCGACGCCCGCGCCGCCAAACGGCTGCTGCCCGGTCTCGGCCACCCCGTCCACAAGGATGTCGACCCGCGTACCCCGGTGTTGATCCGCATCGCGGACGAAGAAGGGCTGCGCGGACCGCACCTGCGGCTGTTCGAAGCGATCGGCCGGGTCCACCCGCAGGTACTCGGCCGCACCCTGCCGCTCAACGGCGCCGGGGTGTGCGGTGCCGCGCTGGCCGACCTGGACCTGCCGGTCGACCTGCTGCGCGGCTTCGCCCTGCTGGCCCGTACCGCCGGGCTGCTCGGCCACCTCGCCGAGGAACGCCGCAACCCGCTCGGCATGGAGATCTACCGCACCGTCGACCGCAACGCCCGCTACGTCCCCCCGGCCACCGACTGATCCCCCGTCACCGTCACCCCCTTCTGGAAGGAGCGGCCATGGCCAGCATCGTCGCGGTCATCGCCTCCACACACCACCCGTTCTACTACCGGGCCACCACCGCCACCGGCGACGACCGTCCGCCGTTCGCCGACGAGTGGCAGCGCAAGATCCTCGCGTTCCGGGAGACCCTCACCAGGGCCAACCCGGACGTGCTGGTGATGGTCGGCTCCGACCACTTCCACCAGCTGTGGCTGGACAACATGCCGCAGTTCCTGGTCGGCAAGGCACCGTTCTACGACGCCAACTGGTACAACGAGGAACGCGAGTTCGGCCTGCCCCGGATGCTGCTCACCGGCCAGGAGGACCTGTCGGCGCACCTGCTGCGGGCCGGCCTGGACGCCGGCTTCGACCTGGCGTTCAGCAACGAGCTGCGGATCGACCACAGCATCACCTGCCCGATCATCACCCTGCGGCCCGAGGCCGACCTGCCGATCGTGCCGATCTACACCAACATCTTCGCCCCGCCGCTGCCGCAGCCGAAACGCTTCGTGCAGCTCGGCGAGGCGATCCGGGACATCGTCGCCTCCTGGCCGAGCCACCTGCGGGTGGCGATCATCGGCACCGGGCACCTGTCGCTGGAGCTGGGCGGGCCACGCCAGTTCGGCCCGCACGGCCCGGACCCGGAGTTCGACCAGCGGGCGGTGCAGTGGATCGCCAACGGTGACCTGGACGGCTGCCTCGCCGAAGTCACCCTGGACAGCCTGCACTCCCCCGGCAACGCCACCCACGGCTTCATGGACTTCATGCTGATGATGGGCGTCGCCGGAGCCGGCGCGAAGGCGCACCACGTCGACACCCTCGACCTGTTCCACACCATGGAGGCCTACTTCACCTGGTACCCGAACGGAGCGCCGGCATGAGCAAGTACCTTGTGGACAAGTTCCTCTACACCGTCGACCGGGACCCGGAGCTGGTCGAGCGCTACCGGTCCGAGCCACGGGAGTTCGTCACCTGGTGGGAGGCGGAGCGGGCGAACTCCGTACTGAACTGCCACACCGGCGAGGCCAGCACCTGGCTACGATTCACCGACGACGAACGCGACGCCCTCGCCAGCCACGACCACGTCCGGCTGTTCGAGCTGGGCGCGCACCCGTTCCTGACGTTGACCCTGTTCATCGCCATGTTCGAACGCGACCACGACGAGCCGTTGGCCTACCAGAAGCAGTACGGGCTGCGGCTGGCCCACTTCGCGCTGCCGTACCCGGACATCGCCACCTGATGGCCGCGTCGGAGTCGATGACCGCCGCCGTGCTCACCGGGTACGGCGAACCACCGACCGTCCAGCGCCGGCCCCGGCCGACACCGGCCACCGGGCAGGTGCTGGTCCGGGTCAGCGCCGCACCGATCACCCCGCTGGACCTGCTCTGCGCCTCCGGCGGCTCCTACCTGGGCCCGCCGGCCCTGCCGTACGTGCCCGGCGTGCAGGGCGTCGGCACCCTCGCCGACGGCTCCGGCGTGTGGTTCCCGACCCACGCCGGCCTGGCACCCGGCGACGGCGGCCTCGCCGGGTACGCCGCCGTGGCCGTCGCCGACCTGGTGCCGCTGCCCGACGGCGTGGACCACCGGCTGATCGCCGCGCTCGGCTACTCGGCGGTCGCCGCCTGGTCGGCGCTGACCCTGCGCGGTGGGCTGCGCCCCGGGGAGGACGTGCTGATCCTCGGGGCCAGCGGCACCGTCGGGCAGGCCGGGGTGCAGATCGCGCGGCTGGTCGGGGCCCGCCGGATCACCGCCGCCGCCCGGTCGGCCGCCGCCGCCGAGCGGCTACGGGCCCTGGGTGCCGACGCGGTGGTGCCGCTGCGCGCCGACGACGACGTACCCGGGCTCGCCGACCGGCTGCGGGAGGCCGCCGGCGGCCCGGTCGACCTGGTCCTCGACCCGCTGTTCGGGGTGCCGGCGGCGGCCGCGCTGCGGGTGCTGCGGCCCGGTGGCCGGCTGGTCAACCTGGGCAGCTCGGCCGGAGCAACCGCCCCGATCGACTCGGCCACCCTGCGCGGCGGCTCGCTACGCGTGCTCGGCTACACCAACAACGAGCTGACCGGACAGCAGCGGGCGGCGGCGCTGGTTGCGATCGCCGGGCATGCCCACGCCGGCCGGTTGACCGTCGACCACCAGGTGCGGCCGCTGGACGAGGTGGCCGCCGCCTGGCAGGCCCAGGCCGACGGGACGGCCGGCGCCCGGATCGTCGTCACCCTGGTGTGACCAGGGGCCACAGCGAAACGGCCAGGCACTGCTGTTCTCGACAGCAAACCGGCCGAAATCATTGACCATAGTGGACTACGCCGGCCCATTCAGCAACATCGCGGTCCAGCAGGTGCAACTGCGCGGCGCGTAGCGCGTCCGCCGGAGCCAGGCCGTCGACCCGCAGGTGCCGGTGGAACAGCACCATGAGGTCGGAGGTGGACCGGTCGGGCAACGCCCAGTGCGCAGCGACCACCGACCGCGCACCGCCGGCCAAAAACATGGTGCTGAGGCTGAAGGCCTCGTCCGCGCCACGACCGGAGACCCCGCTGTTGCAGGCGGCAAGCACGACGAGCGCCGGCCGGCGTACGGCAGGGTCAGACAGGGCTGCGACGAGTTGCTCGGCGGCAAGGCGACGCCCATCGGAGAGGAGCAGATAGGAGGTGTCCTGCGGCCCGGTGCCGTCGACCACGACGCCGTGGCAGGCCAGGTGCAGCATGCCGCCGGTGGCTGCCGTACCGCCGGCGAGCCAGCCAAGCACTTCCTCCGGGGTGCCGCCGCCGGACGGGCTCGGCGTGCCGTCGGCCAGCCGCCCAATGTAGGTCACGTCGCGGTAGAACTCGGCCACTGTAAGCGCCTCGTCGCGCGCGGCGGGCAAAGCCGGCGCCGCACCCCCGGTGTCGGGGTCGCCGACGACGAGGGCCGGTTCGAACTCGTTGGCCGGCGAACCGCTGGCCGGAGACACGTCGGCCGACCGGGCGGTCCGGCAGAGCATCCGGGCGGAGGCCGCGTAGGAGAACACCGCTCGCTCGATCGCGTACTGGTACCGGCCATCGACCACGTGCCGCGCGGCGTGCCACGGCACCGCGCCCAGTCCGCCCATCGGCACCAGCACCACCCGCGGATCGGGCATGCCGAGGTAATCGAGAAGCGGCCCGGTCGCAGCGGCCCAGGCCCAGTCACACAGCGCCCCGAGCCGGTCCGGCGGCACACTCGAATCCAACTCCCGGTCGACGTCGACTTCCCGTTCGGTGTCCGCATCAAACTGGCCGGACGCATCGGCCGGCGCTGTGGTGAGCTGTGGTAGCGGCAGAATCGTCCCGGCACCCGTCGACGGGACGATCACCGCGACGGCCGGGTGCGAGTCGGCAGGGACCAGGTAGACCAGGGCGTCGGCACCGATCGCAGTGAGCGCGGCCCGTACCTCGGCTGGCGAAGGCGGGTCCAACAGTCGGCCGTCGGCCGTGAGTTGCTGCAGGGCCGCCTGGCGTAGGTCGATCGGGATCTGGTCGAGGGGCCCCGGATGGGCCCGCCACTGTGCTGCCAAATCGGTAGCACCGGCGGCGTCGAGCTGGGTCGGCACATCGGCGAACTCGGTGGCGGCGTGCAAGATGAGTCCTCGGCAGGCGTCGAGCGCGACGGCAGCGCCGTCGGCGTCACCGTCCATGATGTGCCAGCCGGCCACCGTCATCGAGTCGAGGGCCGCGTATCGGACCGCCGACGTGCGGGCTGCGGTGTCCGACTGGAGCAGCGCCCGCCAGGCGTGGCCTTGCAGGCTACGCAGGCCCACCTCGCGGGCCTCGGCGAAGCGGCCGGCCAGCCGGTACGCGGACCCGAGCGTCACCGCAGCCATCGACCAGAAGGCGTGCCCTGGCCATTGCGCCGTCCCGACGGCTTCCCTCGATACCAGGATCGCCTCCTCGACATCGACGGCGGCCCCGGCGCCCGGCCTCAGCAACAGTCGCAGCGATGGCCTCAGCAGCCACCGCCCCAGGCGGGTAGGTGCGCCCACGATCGCCACGGCACGCTGCAGCAATGCGTCCCCGAGCTGAGTCAAGTACAGCACCCGGTGGATGTCGCCGGGCGGCGACTCCTGCACGGCTCGTCGGAGGTCTAGGACCGCTACGGAAAGCCGCGCCGGACTGTCCATGGCCTGAAGCAGGTTGACCATTGCGAGCGAGCCCAACAGGCCCGCTCGTTCCGGCCCCGTAAGCTGCCCGGTGACGGCCCGCCACCGCAGCCTGGCCAGGTCCCGGTCGCGTACATGGCCGTCGGCGTAGGCACGGGCCAACAGTGAGAAGACAGCATTGGCGATACCTGGCGGGCCCTGGATTCGCGTTAACCTCGGCACCGCTTCGATAAGATCCGCGACTCGCCCGGTCGCGCCGAGCGCCATGCCTTCGGTCAGCGTCGCGAGGGCTTCCAGGTCCTGTGCATAGGAGGTGTCTGAGCTGATCCGTTCCCGCAGGGCGCTCACGCGTCCTGGCAGAGCGGCGAGCGTCGTTACGTCACGGTCTTCACGAGCGCGTAGCATTTGCGCGTTCAGCACCATGATGTCCAGTAGGGGCACCAACTCCGGTTCGTCGCCAACATGCTTAATGAGCTCATCGACCGCTGCGACGAGCCGATGCGTGCTGGCACCCGGCCGCCCCTGCCGGAGATCATCGATCGCGGCGCTCACCGCGAGAAGTGCACGGACCGCCGACCAATCGTCATCAACCACCTAACAAGCGTGCCCCCGGCTGCGACGCCGACACCAGGAGACGGCTCGACGTAAAGCCGTCCGGCGGTCACATAGGACCGACCCGGCGGCCGGTGATCGCCGTCCGTCGGTCATCCGGTCCGATCGCCCCGTCAGCCGTTCGCGGTTTCGTGTCGTCAGACCGTGGTCTCCTCGGCCGGGGTGGTGAAGAAGGTGGCGAGGACGGTCAGGGCGGTACGCGACCCGTCGGGTACTACGTCGAGCACCGCGGCCGAGCCGCGACCGGCCAGCGCGTCGGTCACCTCGGCGGCCGGCGGGCCGGCCGCCGCCGTCCGGGTCGCGGTGAGCGTCGCGGTCAGCGTCACCGAATCGTCGGCGGCCACCTCGAATACGCCACCGCCGTCGCCGCCCAGTTCGAGACGCTGGCGCACCTGGGCACCGAACTTCTGCGCCACCGCCGCCGCGATGAGCAGTCCGTACGCGGTCGCGTAGCTGGTCGCCTCGGGGTCGGTCGGGCGGTCGACGCCGAGCGGCAGGAAGATGTCGCGTTCGTGCAGCCACGAGTCCCACAGCGCGTGCAGCGCCTGCACCGTCCAGTCCATCGGCCCGTACGGCAGGACGACGTCGAACCGGTCGTCGCGGGCCAGCCGGTCCCGGGCCACGGCGAGTGCCTTCTCCGTCGTCGTGGCGAGCCGGTCGAGGGTGTCGGCCGGCGACTCGCCGGCCGACGCCGCCAGCCACCGGCGGGGTGTGGTCCGGGGGTCGAACCCGGCCGTCAGGTCGAACATCCGGTCGCCCGGGTCGGGGGCGACCGCAACGGTGACGTCGCCCAGGTGCCGGACGGTGTCCTGCACCGACCATCCGGGGCAGCGGGTCGGCGCGGACCACTGCTCCGGGCTCAGACTCCGCAGGTCGTCGCAGAGCCGCCGCCGTTGGGCGGCGAAGACGTCGAGCAGCCGTGCCGGATCCATGTCGGACTTACCGGCGGTCCGCAGCAGCAGCGTGTGTGGTGGGCTGTTCCCGGTCATCGTCGCGTCCCCTCCAGTCGCCGAAGGCACCAGCATATTCCGGAGTTGGTCCATCAGGGACCGGTAGCCAGGGCGGATGCCTAGCCGGGCGGCGGGGCGGTGGTGACCATGGCGTCGACCTCGCGCAGCAGCGCGTCGTAGCCGGCCGGGCTGGGCTGCTCGTCGCTGACCAGGGCGACGGTCAGCAGGGTCTGCACCGTGATGTTCTCGGCGGTGGCCGGCAACGTGTCGTGGCCGCCGAGCGCGGCGAGCAGCAGGTTCTCCGCGATGACCGGGTCGACCATGGTGCGGTCGGGGTCGAAGCGTTCCCGGACGCTGGCCACGAACCGGATCACCGCGCCGTGGTCGTCGCGGCGGAACCGCCGGTCGGCGCAGAGCACGAACAACGCGCTGAGCAGGTCAAGATAATGCTGGCGGTCGGCTTCGGTGAACCGTTGCACCCAGCGATCATGGGCGTGCACCTGCCCCGCCATCAGATAGCTCAGCGCCGCCACCGGCTGGTTGGTCGGCACCGGCTTTTCGGTCGTCACAGGCGCATCTCCCGCTTCACATTGTTCCACAATGTCCGGCGGAACACCTGCCAGCGGGTTCGGAACCGCAGGTGCCGACGGTTGGCGTCCACTACCGCCGCCGCCATCCGGGTGCCGATGGCAAGCGCGTCACCGTTGGGGCCGGCTATCGGATGCACCGCAGCCAGCCGGGCGGTCCGCGCGGCCGGCGGATCGGCACCGGTGTCGAGGGCGTCGAGGTAGCGGTCCACCGCGCCGGTGCCGACGCTCAGACTGACCTCGACGTCATCCAGTCGGCCCAGCGCGACGGCCAGCCGGTCGGCGGTCGTCTGGGCGTGCGGGTGTTCGCTGCGGTGCAGCCGGTCAGCGGCATACGCGAGCCGTCGCCGCAGGTCGGGCAGTTGCGCGGCGGCGTGCGCGGCGTGCTGGCGGGCGGTCCGCAGGCCGTACAGAATGGATGCGACCGCGACCGGCCGGCCACCCGGCAGCTGCGGGCGGCCGGCGCTGACCGCATCGAACACTTCACCGTACGCCTCCCACGCTTCGTGCAGTGCGGTCTGGTAGCGGTCGGTGGCGAGTCGCGCGTCCGGGTGCCGGGTGCCGTCGAGCTGCTCCTCGGCGTGGGTGACGGTGGTCTCCATCGCCAGGGCGACGGTCCGCAGCACGTCGATCATGTCGGCGGCCACCTGTAACGCCTGCCCGTCAGCGGTGTCGGTCCGCTCAACTGGTGCGTCGGTCATGCCGACCTCCGCCACCAGGTGAACCGCGCCTGGTCGGCGTCGGTGGTCCGGGTCAGGTCGAGCAGGGTCGAGCCGGGCCGACGGAACGGCAGCCGGTGGTAGCGGGCCAGGGTCGCTTCGGCGGCGGCCAGCTCGGCGCAGGGGCCGGGCCGTCCGCAACCCAGACAACACCCGTTGTACGCCGATGTGGTGTGCGTGTCGACGGCCTGTTGCGCCGCGACGACCCGGTCACGGGCGTACGCCGCGTAGACGCTGCTGGCGGACGCGGTCACCGGCTGTCCGTCGGGGCGGATCTCGGGGTGCTGTCGTTGGCGGTCGGGCAGGGTGGTGGCGGGTCGGGGGTCGGATGTCACCGGTCGGTGCCTCCCGTTCAGGCGTGGAGAGGGCGCACCTGGTCAGCCGGCGGGGCGGCCGGCTGACCAGGCTCCTTGCGGGAACCAGCTCCGGGTTTGCAGACCTGGGAACCGGTCAATGGGAGCTTTGCACACCCGGATGCACCAAGCAAGACACCGAGGCCAACTTTGTACATCTGGTCGCACAGAGCTTTGCTGTAGTAGCTGTGTCTTGTCGTACATAGCTGGGCTGTGATCCAATGGCGGGGCAGACCTGGGAGTCCAAAATGCCCGTGAAGCCCAAGTGGGAACAGCTCGTTGATCACCTCCGCTCGCAGATTGAGTCCGGCGAGCTGAGCCCGGGTGATCAGCTGCCGTCAACGGCGCAGCTACGCGAACAGCACAACGTGTCCACCACAGTGGTCCGCCGCGCCATCCTCATGTTGCAGATGCAGGGCATCGTGCAGGGCGTACACGGGCTTGGTGTGTTCGTCGCCGACCGCGACGAGGCAGCCGGCTCGTAGCACTGGCGTACCGCAGGCGGCTGTCGTCAGGAGGGCCAGTGACCGTTACGCCCCAGTGGCAGCAGGTCGCGGACGAGATCCGGGCGCAGGTCGAAGCCGGTCAACTGTGGCCCGGCGATCGACTGCCGCCCACCCACCAGTTGCGGGAACAGTACCGGGTCGCGACGTCGGTCGTCCGCCAGGCGATCCTCGCCTTGGAGGCAGAGGGTGTAGTCCGGGGCGTACCTGGGGTGGGCGTGTTCGTTGCCGACCACGACGAGGGAACCGCTATTGTCGTCAACCCGGCGGTTTGACAACAATGACGGTTCCCTCGTGCCGTCGACGCCCAGTTCGGCAGCCGCCGATAGGCTGCGCCGATGCAAGATCCAGCGCAACCATCGACGCAGTTGCCGGCCCGACCACTCGTACGCCGCGCGACACCGGCCGACGCTCCTGCCCTGGTGCGGCTCCGGGTCGTGATGCTGCGCGACATGGGCGCACCGGTCGGCGACGAGACGGCCGAATGGCGCTCGGCGGCGCTCGACTGGTTCACCCGGTCACTCGGCGACCCTGAAATGTTCGCGGCGTTCGTGGTCGACGACCCACAGCACGGCATCGTCAGCAACGCCGTCGGCCTGTGCGACCGGCACGCCCCCTCCCCCGGCAACCCGGGCGGGCTGCGCGGGCACCTGTTCAACGTGTGCACCGAGCCGGACCATCGTGGCCGCGGCTACGCCCGCGACTGCGTGCGGGCCCTGCTGGACTGGTTTGCCACGGACACCACGGTCAGCGTCGTCGACCTGAACGCCACGGCGGGCAGCGGCAACCTGTACCAGTCGATGGGTTTCGCCCCGTCACGTCACCCGGCGTTGCAACTTCGCCGCGACCAGATGAGCATCCCGGCACCACCGGCCGGCTGAGCGCCGGAGCGACCGTACCGACTTTGGCTGCCCGACGGCGGCAGCCCAAGTCCAAATCCCTCCGGTGACTCCGGCTGCAAGGTCAGGCGACGTCGGTCTCCGGCTCGGCCGCTCTCGCCTGAACCGTACGCAGGATGCTGACCAGCTTGTCGACGTCCGCCGACGGGAAGACCGAGTCCGGGCCGGCCGGTGCCTTCTCGGTGAACGGCGACTCGTAGAGCCGGCTCGGCTCCATCACTCCGTTCTGCGTCAGGTGGTCGATCATCGTGTTGATGAAGTCGAGCTGCCCGGCGTCGAGGTTGCGGCCGGCGGTGAACTCGTCGAACACCTCGGTGGCGGCCTGCCGGTCCAGCCCGACGAGGGAGCGTAGGAACAGCCCGAGGCCGTTGGCCCGCCGCCGGGCCTGGGCAATCTCCTGCTCACTTCCGCCGCAGTCGATGAGCATCCGTTCCAGCTCGGCCAGATCGGTCGGCGACAGTTGCCGGTTACGCCGCAGCTTCTGCAACGCCACATGGTCCTCGTGGGTCCGCAGGTGCACCCGGACCTTCTCCCGGAACCGCTCGAAGTCGGTGCCGACGTCGAGACCGGTCAGGCGTACCTCGGTCACGTCGTTGATCTGGTCCTCGAAGTCGGTGTAGACGATCGCCCGCTTCGACTTCTCGACCAGCCGGACCAGCGACCGGACCCGCCGCCGCAGCCCTTCCAGCATCGGCAGGGTGACATCGCGCCACCACTCCTCGGCGGCGACCTGGTCGAGCAGCTCCACCTCGGCGCGGATCGCCGGGATGTTCGTCTGCTCCAGCAACGCGGCGGCGATCGCCTGCACATCGGCCTTGATCCGGTCGAAGCGGCCGCCGGCACCGAGCCGGGCGAGTTGCAGCCGCAGGATCATCAGGTCGAACCGTTTGGCTTCCTCGTCACCGGTCGGGCGCACTTCGCTCGGCAACCGAGCCAGCTCGTGGCTGATCTCCTCCGACGACTCCGGCGTCAGCCGCTGCCAGCTCGCCGGGTCGGCGTACCGCTCGACGGCCTGTCGGTGCGGGCGGACCAGGAAGTTCTCCAGCCGCATGCCAGCGACCAGGCCGCGCAGCTCGTTCGCGACGTCCCAGCGCAGCCCGGATTCGCTGCGGGTGCCGTCGCCGTCGATGACCGTGCCGGCGGGCAGCCGCTGGTCGAGCTGGCTGATCAGCTCGACCTTCGCCTTGAAGATCCGCTCACTGAGCGACGCGGCCGTGGACCCCTCGGTACGGGTGGGTGACTGGCCGAAGTACTCGAAGTTCTCGCAGAAGTCGAAGACCAGGAAGTCCTTCTTGTGCTGGCCGGGGCCGAACAGGTCGTTGCACAGCCGGGTGCCCCGGCCGATCATCTGCCAGAACTTCGTCTTCGACCGCACCTGCTTGAAGAAGACCAGGTTGACGACCTCCGGCACGTCGATGCCGGTGTCCATCATGTCGACCGAGATGGCGATGTGCGGTGCCTTGTCCGGGGTGCCGAACGAGTCGATGAGGCTTTGTGCGTACCGGTCCTTGTGCAGCACGACCCGGGCGAACTCGCCGCGCAGCTGCGGGTAGCTGGCGTTGAACCGGTCGGCGATGAACTCGGCGTGCCGGGTGTTCTTGGCGAAGATGATGGTCTTGCCGATCCGGTCGCCGCCGGCTACCCGGTGCCCCCGGGTCATCAGCAGTTCGAGGACCTTGTCGACGGTGTCGGCGTTGAACAGCCACTGGTTGATGGCCTGCGCGTCGACCCGGTCCGGGGCCTCCTCCTCACCCCACTCCAGCTCGTCCCACTTCTCCTTCTCGTGCTCGGGAAGGTCGTCGTAGCGGATGCCGTGGCGCGGATAGCGGATCGCGACGGAGACGGCGCGCGGCGGGACCAGGTAACCCTCGCGGATCGCGTCCTGCAGGCCGTACGCGTCGGTCGGCACGCCGTTCTCCAGGTTGAACAGGCGGTACGTGTTGCGGTCGACCTCGTCCTTCGGGGTGGCGGTCAGCCCGACCAGCAGCGAGTCGAAGTAGTCGAAGATGGCGCCGTACTTCTGGTAGACCGACCGGTGCGCCTCGTCGATGATCACCAGGTCGAAGTAGCCCGGCCCGAACCGCCGGCTGCCGCCCTCGTCCAGCTCGTTGATCAGGCCCATCATCGTGGGGTACGTGGCGACGTAGACGCGGCCGTCGGTGCGGTTGCGGTCCTGCGACAGGTTGACCGTCACCGTGTCCGGCAGGTGCGTCTTGAAGGCGTTTGTCGCCTGCTGCACCAGCGCCAACCGGTCGGCGAGGAACAGCACCCGCTTGACCCAGTTGGCCCGCTGCAGCAAGTCGACCAGGGCGATCGTGGTGCGGGTCTTGCCGGCCCCGGTCGCCATCACCACCAGCGCCTTACGCTGGCCGTCGGCCTCGAACGTGTCGGCGATCCGGCGGATCGCCCGCTGCTGGTAGTGCCGGTTGACGATCCCCCGGTCGATCGACGTGTCGGCCAGCCGCTGCCGGGTCGACCGACGCTGGATCAGCAGCTCAAGCTGATCCTTGGTGTAGAAACCCTGGACCTTGCGGTACGGGTACCGCAGGTCGTCCCAGAGCCAGATCTCGTAGCCGTTGGTGTAGAAGATCACCGGCCGCCGGCCGTACATCCGCTCCAGCGCGTCGGCGTACAGCTGGGCCTGGTTCTGGCCGTCGATGGCGTGCCGCCGGGCGCTCTTGGCCTCGACGATCGCCAGCGGCCGATCGTCGTCGCCCCACAGCACATAGTCGACGTAGCCGATGCCGGTCTGGTTCGGCATGCCGCTGACCTGGAACTCGGTGTCCCGTGCCTGATCCAGCGCCCAGCCCGCCTCGTGCAGCAGCAGGTCGATGAACAGGTCCCTGGTCTGCTGCTCGTTGTAGTCGTGGGTGTCCGGCACCCTGCTGTTGCGCTTCTTGGCGGCGGCCACCTGCTCACGGAGTTGCTTGACCTGCTCGTCGAGGTCACCGTCGAGCTCGGCGGCGGCTTCGCGCTCCTCGCGCTCCTCCTGCGCGGCGAGCTGGTCGACGAGGGCGCGCAGCTCGGCGCGGGTCTTGGCCTGACGCACCGCCGGCCTCGGCAGCAGCGCTTCGTCGAAGACGAGGCTGCTCGACGGCACGGCGGCCTGGTCGCGGGTGTAGGTGCGGGCCAGCCAGTACATCAGGTGGAACAGCTCCTGGCAGACCAGGAGCGCGTCCCGGTCACTGACCCGCCGGCTCTCGTGGACCGCCTGGTTGCCCTGCCGCCGGATGATCTCCATCTTGGCGTGCAGGTCCTCGCCGACCAGGTTCTTCAGCGCCGGCTCCGCGATCCGCGCGGCGAGATTCCCCCGGTACGGCCGCCGCAGCGCCTCATCGGCCCGGTACAGCCACTTCACCAGATGTTCGAGGCAGCGCCGAGCATAGAAGCAGGCGTAGCGGGGGTCTGCGAACGTGTGCTGTTCGACGCGCTGCGCCTCGTCGAACAGGTCGGGCCACTCAGCCCGCAGGAAGGCGAAGTTGCTGGCAGCCGTCACAGCTCCCCCCGGAACGCCCGGTGCTGCAACGACGCAAACAACGCATCCAACTCCCCCAACGCCCGCCGCTGCACCACCTTCAGATCCCGCAACCCATTAAGCCGATTGCAGAAATCATCCTGAACGTCAAGACTCGGCACCGGCATCATGAACGCTCGTATCTGCTCAAAGTTCAGCCCGGGCTTGGTTTGTCCATACTGGGCCTGTGAAATTTGGCGCTGACCACCGTCCTCCATCCCTAAGAAAAACGACAGAAACTCCGGACGCAGCCGAGGCGACGGCCGAAGGATCGCGACGTGCTGACTAACGAAGGAGCCATCCAACGATCGCGGCAATGGCGCAACTCGACCAATCCTGGATCCGGTTATTGTAAGCAGCACATCACCCACTTTGGTTCGAGTGCGTCTAGCCTCAGCATTATCAGGTGGATCAACATAAGCCGCATCACCTGAATCGATCTCCTGCATGCGCACATCAAGCGACCGAATAAATCGATGCCCGACCTGCGAATAGTAGCGAGCCCAACCCCTGCCACCACTGGTCACGAAATCCAAATGTTCACCGAGGGCAACTTCCGGGGTGCCCAACGGAAGCCACTCCCAAAACATCCCCTTTGCTAGCCCAGCGACCGCAGCCCCTGCTTCTCGGCGCTTGGCGCGCAGGGTGTCGACGCGGTCGAGCAGATCCGCGATCCGCCGCTGCTCAGCCAAACCAGGAACCGGCACCTCCATCTCGCCTATGTCCTGCCGGTTCACCTGCTTAAATGTCGCGCCCTTGCCCTTAGCTGAAAGCTCAGGGGCACACCACGTTAGCCAGTGCCAGAGATAGCGGGAGTCGACTTCTTCCGCGGGAGTCAGACCAGCGACTCCACGACCCAACGCATAGATTCGATCACTCCAAACCTTCGCGCCAATTGACGCCCGCACGCCGAGGATGATCTCCCCGCGCTGAGAAAGCTTGGCAGCATGCTTCGTGAACTTCTTGACCACTGGGCGGTCACCTTCGAAGTCGCCGGGACCTGCCACCAGCGGCCAACCCAACCCATCGAGGTTGTAACCCTCACCCGGTGGCGCCTGTCCCATAACAATCGAACAGACTTCATCCAGCCTTTTCGTAGTCCACATCACAGTAGCCCCTTGAGGTCGGCGAGGCCCTGCTGGATCTCGGATTCGAGGCGTTCGAGTTCGGCGATGATCTCGGCTGGTGGCCGGTGCTCGACCTCCTCGTGCACGATCTCCTTGTAGCGGTTGAGGCTCAGGTCGTAGTCCTGGGCGACGATGTCGTCCTTCGGCACGCAGAAGGACTGCTCGGTGCGCGCCCGCTCCCGCTCGGCACCGTCGCGCTGCTTCCAGCGGGCCAGCACGTCCGGCAGGTTGTTCTTCGCGTGCTCCTCAGCGGTCAACGCCTCGGCCGGCACCGGGCCGAGCTTCGCCTCCGGCAGCAGCGGGCTGCGCTTGTCGTCGAGGCTCCAGCCGTCGGCCTTCACCTCATAGAACCAGACGTTGCCCGTACCGCCGCTGTTGGTCTTGGTGAAGAACAGGATCGCGGTCGACACCCCGGCGTACGGCTTGAAGACCCCACCGGGCAGCTTGACCACCGCGTCGAGCTTCTGGTCCTCGACCAGCATGCGGCGCAGCTCCTTGTGTGCCTTGCTGGAGCCGAAGAGCACCCCGTCGGGCACGACCACCGCCGCCTGGCCGCCGTTGCGCAGCAGCCGCAGGAACAGCGCGAGGAACAGCAGCTCGGTCTTCTTCGTCTTGACCGTCTGCTGCAGGATCCGCGAGGTGCGCTCGTAGTCGAGGCTGCCGGCGAACGGCGGATTGGCCAAGATCACCGAGTACGCCTCGGTCTCGTCGCTGACGTCGTCACCGAGGGAGTCCCGGTAGTCGATGGCCGGGTTCTCCACCCCGTGCAGCAGCATGTTCATGCTGCCGACCCGCAGCATGGTGTTGTCGAAGTCGAAGCCGTGGAACATGTCCTGGTGGAAGTGGTCACGTAGCACCGGGTCGTGCAGCGCGGCCGGATGCCGCCGGCGGATGTACTCGACCGCGCCGACCAGGAAGCCGGCGGTGCCGCAGGCCGGGTCGCAGATGCGATCCTTCGGGCCGGGCTCGACCATCTCGACCATCAGGTTGATGATGTGCCGGGGCGTCCGGAACTGGCCGTTGTGCCCAGCCGTCGCGATCTTGCTGAGCATGTATTCGTACAGGTCACCCTTGGTGTCCCGGTCATCCATCGGGATGTCGTCGATCATGTCGACGACCCGGCCGAGCAGCGCCGGGTTCGGGATGGTGAAGCGGGCGTCCTTCATGTGCCGCGAGTACGCCGACCCGTCGCCACCCAGGGTGCGCAGGAACGGGAAGACGTGCTCACCGACGATCTCGTACATCTTCCGCGGGTCGCCAAGGCCCGTGAAGTACGACCAGCGCAGCTCGCTGTACGGGCGACCGAGCGGGTCGTCGCCGTCGGGGTAGATGTGCCGGACCCCGTCGGGGCCGAGACGCTGCGTCCGGTTGTCGGCGAGCTTCTGCAACTCGTCGAGACGGCGGATGAACAGCAGATACGTGATCTGCTCGATCACTTCAAGGGGGTTGGAGATACCGCCCGACCAGAATGCGTCCCAGATGCGGTCGATCTTGCTCTTCAGTTCACCAGTGATCACGGAGTCATGTCCCAAGGGGCTGAGTGGTGGTGGACACGGAACCGTTTAGAGTCGGGCATGTCCTGATCAGCTACAAGGGATTGTTGTCTGGAACACTTGAGACTGTCGCAGCACGACACTGTCGATCATCTCGACCTTGTTGACCATTCGGAGGAATCAACGCTGGTCAACGCATGATCAACCTAGAGATTCGACAGGTACGCCTTCAGGCTCTTGACTGCCTGGTGAGTCAGGATCGCTGCTTCCTCGACGTTGGCACGGGACAGCTCCGACCAAGTGTAGATTTCCTGCGTACGGTCCTGCCGCCCACCGGCAAGCAGTTGCGCGACGCCGAGCTGGCTCGCCCGCATCGCGTTCGCGACGTTCGCCAGCTTCGCCTGCTGCGTCTCGATCTCGTCGAGCAGTCGACGCAGGTGCTGAAGGTAGGAGCCAGTGCTCCCGCCACCTCCACCACTGCCGCCACGGCTGGCCGGGCCGCCAATCGTGATCGTACGGTCGCCGCCGCCCCGGCTCCGGTGGCCGGGGTAGCGGCGGCGGATGCTGCTGAGCGGTCTCGCCCCACCACCGCTGCCGGAGCCCGGCCCAGAGCCGCCCGAGGTCGTGCCGTCGCCCGCCCGCGCCTCACGTCGCCGATCCAACACCGTGTTGACGAATCCCTTGCCCGCGACGCTGACCGCGTGTCCGAGAATCGCACCGACGATCGCGACGGACGACGGAAGTCCCCACTTGGTGGTCGCGAGTGCAGCAAGGGCACCGAGGCCGGCACCCAGCTGCTGGACGAGGTTTCCGGTGCCTTCCTTCGTGGTCTCGTGCCGCCACTGCTGCACGAACGACTGAGCTGGTCGTTCACCAGCCCGATACTGACGCCGCCGCCAGCTCACTCGTTGACCACCGGATCGAGGAAGGCACACGTCGCTGCGATCAGGACCGGCAGGTTCTCGGCGACCTCCCGAGCTATCGACTCCGGCGTCAGCCCCAAGGGCTCCTCCCCAGGCTCCAGCTCGTCCTCGTCAGCCGCCGCGTAGTAGGCGCACGCCTCCCACAGGTTCTTGCTGTGAAACGAAAACGACCAGAGCCCGTACACCGAATTTGGTAGGGCGACGAGGGGTTGGTCGCCGATGCCGATGCGGTGTTGGTGAGGGGCGTCCGGGGTGGAGCCGAGGCCCTGGGCCAGCGGCAGCAGCTTGTGCCGGCTGAACACCGGCCGCAGGTCGCCGTCGGTGTCGAACTCGACCAGCAGACCCCGACCGATCAGGTCGTCGACATACCGGGCGGCCTGTGGCTCCGGCTTCGGCGCGGTCTCCAGCATCCGCACCAGCGACTCCCGGTTGACCGACAGCTTGGCGTGCCGGTCCGGGTAGAGGAAGGCCGCCGCCCACACCGCCGCTTCGGTCTCGGTCAACTCGACCAGGTCGTCACCGAGGTGCACCTCGTAGCACTCCGGCGTCGGGTCCGGCGGGCGGACGTACCGGTAGCGCGGACCCATGCTCAACCCGGCGGGCACGATCACAGTCGACATACCGCCCAGTCTCCCAGCCTCGGCCAAGCCGACGCCGGCGGCCAGAGCCTGGCCCAGCGCCGGCACCGGCGGGTCGGGCGACTCGTCAGGCTGCCACCTTCGCCACGTCGTACGCCTCGACGAAGTCCCGTGCCGCTGGCACCTGGTCGGCCACCTGCCCGAGGTCGGCCCGCAACCCAGCGAGCCGCTTACGGCCACGCCCGGACTTCAGGTCGGCGATCTCCGGCAGCGCGTCCAGCGCGACGGTGCCTGCTGCGGTGGAGTCGCCCTGCTGGTGCAGCGCGATCGCCAGGCTGACCTTGCCGAGGATCTGGTTCCGCCGATAGACAGGGTCGCGGTGTGCCACCCGAGCCTGCAGACAGGAAATCGCCCGGTCGGGGCGGCCGAGCGCCAGGTGCGACAGCCCTTCCGCTCCGTTGACCTCGCGCTCGCCGACATGCCAGGTGTAGGGCGGGTCGTCATCGCTGGGGCCACGATCGAGCGCGGTCTTGGCTCTAGCGAGTGCGCGGTTGAACTCGACGGCGTCGCCCATCAACGCCGACGCGTGCGTGGTCCGCAGGTGCAGCAGGCTGGTAAGCCGAGGAGTGGCCCAGGGTGCCGAAATGCGGAGGGCTGCCTCGGCAATCTGCACCGACTCGACCGGCCGGGCGTCCCTGACCAGCATCGCCATGATCGCCAGCACTTGGACCTCAAGGTGCGGATCGTCGCGCAGTCGAGCGCGGACGATCGCCTCCTGCAGGTAGCGGCGCGACTCGGCACGCCGCTCCGCGTCCAGCGCGAGCCAGCCGATCCAGGCTTCCAGATCGCCGAGATTGCTCTGCAACGCATCGCCGACCTGCCGGGGATAGGTGGCCTCCCGATCCCAACGGGTCAGCCGCCGGTGCATGGCGATGGCGACGTCGCAGAGGCTGCCGCCGCCGGCCGCCGCGTCGGCCCGCTCAAGGCTCGCGATGGTGGCCGACACCTGCTGCAGGTGCTCCATGCTCAGGTGCTGCGGCACATCGGGCGCGGTGACCCAGTCCCGCAGCGGGCTGGCGATGCCCAGGCCCGCCAGAGCGGCATTGATCGTGAACGCACGCCGGTCCGTAAGATCACCTCCATTGTCGTCCCCCGATGTAACGGTACCGCCCCAATCGTCGATGTCCAGAGATCGGTTTTCCGGCTCCCCTGCGAGCAGGGCATCGAGTTGATCGACCGAGGTGCCGAGCGCTTCCGCGAGTCGTGCTCGGGTGTACGGTTGCGGCTCGGCCTTACCCCGCTCCCACCGGGCAACGGTGGTGCGATCGACCTGCAGGCGCTCGGCCAGCCCTTCCTGGCTGAAGCCGGCCGCCCTGCGCCTCCTGATGAAACTGTCCCGCCGTCCGGTCAACTGGACGCCCTCCCGTCGCGACCTGTGTCCACGGTGCACACAAGTAACGCAGATCGGAAAGATCAATTCAACGGTCTGTCGACAACTCGCAGGGCACCACCATTCGTGGAATTTCCACGGCCCTCAGCTGACGAATAGCGTCCAGCGCTTCGGAAACTCCGTACCGGATGGCAAGCTGTCTGGGGCACCATGCCACGCATGGACGACGACACCAGCATCGACGGACTCGCGCCGGTCACGGTGGTGCGCAACGGCGAGATACGCGCAGCGGGACGGCGGCTCGACGACGTCGTCGTCTACGACTGGGGCTTCCGGCTCAACGGACGGCACCACGAGCAGCGCAGCTACGTACTGCTCGATGAGGGGTTCCAGATCAACCAGCCGGTGATCTTTCCACCGGCACAGCAGGGATGGTGGTATTGCGACCTGGTCCGGGTGTCAGGCACCGACACCGAGGTGGTCGTCGACGACCTCTGGATCGACGTCATCGTCGGACCACCCGACCATCCTTACCGGGTGCTCGACCTCGACGAGTACGCCGCAGCGGCCATAGATGGCGCGTTGACGCCCGCCGAGGCGGCCGACGGGCTCGTCCGTACCCAACGCTTCCTCGACCGCCGGCTGAACCGACGCCACGAGACCCTGCGCACCTGGCCCGACTTCCCGCCGGAGACCGTCACCAGGCTCGCCGCCCTGCGTTTCGACCGCAGCTGGACCCGGCTCACCGCCCTCCCAGAGTGAGCATGATCCCGGTGCGCCCGGTCGACGGCAGGGCGGCACCCGGGATCTGCCGCGTTCCGGCTGGCCGGATCAGGTGGGGTATGGTCCGGCTCGGCTAGGGTCTGGCCGTGCTGATCACGGGCGAGCCCAACGGCGAGGAACACCTGCTGGACGTGCTGCTCGGGGCTGCCGACGACGCACCCAACCAGGTGATCGTGCACGTACGCGGGGACGGGACCGAACGCGTCGTCACCCATCGACAGCTGCGCGACGACGCATCACCTCGTCGATCCGGACCTTCCGGATCGGGGTAGTCACCCGGCCTGACCTCGTTGGCAGGCCGAAGGTAGCTCCGGGCTGTGCGCGATCAGGCCGCAGCGAGGTTCGGGTCGCCCAGGTCGATCGTCAGGGAATTCCCGAGATTGTTGGTGAATCTTACGGCTGACCCCGCGACATCCACCCGGACGAACGGATTGGAGTTGGTCAGAACGGCAATCCAGATGGGTTCGCCCTCCGCGTCGGTGCGGGCGAAGAAGCCGTCCGAGCCCAGCACACCCTCCCCGCAGCAGACCGAGCCACCATCCGGCAGTTCCGCGCGCGCCGCCGAGTCGACCTCCAGGACGTCGAAGTCATCCCGCCCGCCGAGGTTGAAGGGCAAGCCAAACTCAAACCAGGACAGTTGCGGCCCATCCACCGCGAGCAGACGGCTCGTACCATCCGCACGGTAGAGACCGTCGACGCACGGCGCCCGCCCCACCAGCGTCACTGTGTCGGGGTGCCCTTCAACAGGTCGAAAAATTCGACGTCGCCATCCCGGCGCACCGACTCGCTGAGCCGTATCAGGCACTGCGTCTGCCCGAGGTCGACCTCACGGTCGAAGACGCCCAGCAGGATCCGGGCACGGCGCCGACGATCACCCTCCGGCCAGCCCTCGACCTCGCCCCGAGCTCGGGCCAGGGCCACAGGAAGATCGGGCAGATACACGTAGTCCGGGCCATCGGGCAGCCGCTGCCGGGACAGGTCGACGCCCCAGCGGAACTCGACCCGCACCAGATCCGCCGCCGAGAAATCGTTGCCGTGGAACTCGTTGCGCGGCGGCTCACCTGACGGGACGTACACCGCGTCGGGGTGCCCGTAGAAGACCGAATTACGCAGTCGGCCGCTGAACGTGCAGTCGACCAACTCGAACGCAGTGCTGTTCCAGTCCTTCAAGATCACATCTCGGAACGAACAGCGCACGAACCGCGCCCGGCCGGACGCGTGCGAGATGCGGGCACCGTCGAATACACAGTCGATGTACTCCGAGGTCTCCGGACCGGAGCCCAACGTCGCATTCTCGGTCCGGACCTTCTGGAACAGACACGACCGGAGCCGGGAGCCGATCACCCCGATCCGCTGCAACCGACGGCCCGAGAAATCGACCCCGGTCAGCTCCTGACGGTCCACGACCAACTCGTCGACGGTCTGATCACCCACCCGCGCCACTGCCACCCCTCACGAAGGCCACCGGTACACCGCCCAGCCGCAGTCATCATACGGTGCGTCCCGATCCTTGCTCTTGACCCGTCGGAACTCGTTCTCCGTCTTCAACTCCACCTCGAACCCGGTTCCGCGATGAATGAAGTCCGGTCCCTGGTCGTACTTGCCACCGTTGCGGTAGTGCCACTGTTCCGGGAACCATCGCTGCAGCAGATCCCTCACCGCCCGGTGGGCGATCCCGCCCCGGATCGGCCACCGCCAGGCTCGGCCCTCGTCGATGGCCGTCTGTTGCCCGCGCGTGATGCGGCCGTCGATGCCGCGCATGCCGAGACCGTCCAGCGCGACCTCGGCGGCATACTCCACGACCGTCTGAAGGAACGAGTGGATTTCGTCGTCGCCGCCGCAGCGCGGGTCCTTGCCGCCGGTGATCTCCTCGATCGCCGTCACCGCCTCGGCCACCGCAGGAGCGAGGACCGGGTTGGCCGCGTCGCTGCCGTCGGCGTTGGCCTGCAGGATGGTGGGGGTGGTCAGGGTCGCTGCGGTCTCCACCGAGTTGATCAGCTGCTGACCGGCGGGGAGCAGGGCGACCTCGGGTGGACGGACATTGGTGATCGTCTGCCCGACCGCCGGTGGGGGCGTGGCAGCGGGGGGTGTCCACGGCACGGCCGCCGGTGGCGTCGTGGTCACCGCCGTGGTTGCCGGGGCCGTCGCCGCCGGCGTGTGGGCAGCGGTGTACTGCTGCACCGCCGGGTGCGAACTGTACGTCGACTGGATGTAGGAGATCAGCGCGGCGGCAGAGGCGCCGTTGGCGGCCTGCCGGTAGATCTCCTCATACAGGTGGGAGCTGCCGACCGCGCCGACCAGCGATCGGACCTGGGACAACTCCGGCGACATGTACCGGTCCGACCCAGACGAACCGGACCCGGAGCCACAGCCGGCGCTCGACGCGTGGCAGGAACCCTGGTATGAGTCGTAGACGTAGGCGGTCGCGGCCAACGTGACCACGCCGAGCGCGATCCAGCCGATCGGACCGGCACCGACAGCCACCGGGGCCAGCACAGCGCACGCCGGGCAGTGACCGCTGGGATCCGCGTACGTGACCGGGCTGCCGTAGGCATAGGCGTACCGGTTGGCGGCCATCACCGGGACCGGGTCCAGCATCCACGAGTCGCGGCTGGTGAACGTTGCCTGGTCCGGCGCGTACCACCGGGCGTGCGCGTTGACCTGGCCGGTGTCCGGGTCGGTCCAGCCACCCTGGAACCCGCTGGAGAACCTCCCGGAACTCTGCGCGACCTCCCCGTATGGGGTGTAGCTGCGGGAGGCGATCACCGTTCCGGTGTCCTTGCCCAAGGTGGCGACCTGGTCACCCCGCAACCGGTCGGTCACCACGATGCGGCCGTCCTCCGCCCCGTAGGTGTCGGACAGGGGCACACCCTGCGGGTCCCGGAAGATGACCGCCTCACCGGCCGCGCTCGGCACCCGGCTGGGGTTGTTGGTCAGATCCGGGTACGCCAGCGACACCCCGTTGCGCTGCGCCAACCGGTCCAGCGCGTCGTAGGTGTAGTCGACGGTGTAACCGGCGGCCTCCACCCGGACCGGCCGGTCGAAGGCGTCGTTGTGGAACGTGGTGACCGCGCCGTCGGTCGAGGTGGTGTCGAGGGTGCCCCGCGTCGACCAGGTATTGACGATCGCCGGTTCCCCGCCGCCGGTGGCGGTGAGCAGTTGGTTGCGGTCGTCATAGGTGTAGCCGCGAGTGCCGGCAGGGCTGACCGTGGAGGTGCGGTTGGAGGCGGCGTCGTAGCCGTAGCCGACCGCCGTGCCGTCCGGACCGGTCCAGGAGATGAGCCGGCCCAGTCCGTCATAGCCGTACGTGTTGCTGCCACCGCCGGTGACGCCCGTGGTGCTCCGGCCGGTGACCTGGTCGTCCCCGTCGTATGCGTAGGTGGTGCCGAGCCGGGTGGTGCCGTCGGGACCATCGACCGTGTCCGAGACGAGTCGGCCGAGGCCGTCGTGGTCGAACTCGCGGATCGGTCCGGCCGTGCCGTACCTGATCGTGGCGAGCTCGCCGGTGGGCGCGTAGTCGAACGTCGCGAGCCGTGCCGTCAAAGCGTCGGCGACGCTCTTGAGCCGGCCGGCCTGGTCGTAGTCGAAGGTGCCGGTGCCGGTCGAATCGGTCCGCTCGATCAGGTTGCCGTCGCCGTCGTAGCGGAACGAGGCGGTACCGCTCGGGCCCGTCGAGCCGGTCATCAGGCCACGGTCGTTCCAGGTGTAGCGGGTGATTCCGGCCGCCCCGTCCAGCTCCGTGATCCGACCGAGCGCGTCGTAACCGAGGGACCGTTGCCCGGTGCCGCCCTCGGCACCGGCGCCGGTCTGCGTCGTCACCCGGCCGAGTCCGTCGTACTCGGTGGCGCGGCTGACCCCGCCCGGCAGTTCCTCCCGGATAGGCTGACCGGCGACGTCGTAGACGGTGGTCCAGACAGCCGGACCCGGCTCGCGCACCTCTGTGGGCAGTCCCCAGGCGTTGTAACGGATTTCGGTGGCGTTGTCCCGGCCATCCACAGTCCGGGTGAGCCGGCCCAGCGCGTCGTAGCCCTGTTCGACGGTGATCGCACTGGTGGGATCGGTCGGGTCAACGAGCTGGGTGACCAAGGTGCGGTTGCCGGCGGGGTCGTAGCCGAACCGGGTGATCCGCCCCTCCGGGCTGGTCACCTGGGTGGGCCTCCCGACCTGGTCGTATCCCGTCTCGGTGGTACGCAGAGGGGGCGACAGCACCCCGGCTTCGGCCGTGTGGTCGGACCGGCGGATCTGCCGGCCGGCCGCGTCGTAGGCGTAGCTGGTGGCCCGGGTCCCGGCGAGGATCTGGGCGGTGACCCGGCCGAGCGCGTCGTAGCGGGTCTGCACCACCCGGCCGACCGGGTCGGTGACCTTCGTCGGCTCGCCAGCCTTGTTGTACTCAAGCGAGGTGGTGTGCTCGCGCGGGCTGGTGTAGCTGGTGAGCCGCCCTGCGTCGTCGCGGCCCAGGGTCGCCGTGTAGTAGACGGTGTCGTCCCCAGTGCGCTCCGCGACCGTGTCGGTGATCTGGTGGCCGAGGTCGTTGTAGGTGGCCAGCACCCGGCCACCGGTCGGGTCGACCGTCTCCAGGGTGGCACCGACCCGATCGTACGTGTGGGTCCACTTCGGGGCGGCAGCCCCGTCCTCCGGAGCGGGCAACGTCTCGGAGACCAGCCGGCCGTACTTGTCATAGCTGTACCGGGTGATTCGGCCCAGCGAGTCGGTGATCTTCTCCGGTTGCCCGTCGTAGGTGTAGCTGGTCCGCGTCACCGGAGTGAGGGACGTCCCGCCGGGCGGGGTGTACGACGGCAGGGTCACCGCGGTGGCCCGTCCCATCGCGTCGTACTCGGTGGTGGTGACCGCCGCGTACGCGTCCCGGGCGTGGGTGGCGTCGCCGAAGGTGTTGTACCCGAGCGTGCTGGTCGGGGTGACGTCGTCGATACGGACACCGTCACGCCAGACGGTACGCGTCGGCTCGGCCGTGGTGCGCACCCGGCCGACGGCGTCGTAGGTGTAGCTGGTGATTGCGTCGGCCGGGTCTTCGACGCTGGTGACCAGGCCGCGCGGATCGCGGGCGATGGTAGTGACCAGTTCGTCCGGGCTGCCGCCCGGGTTCTCCACGGTCGCGCCGATCAGCCGGCCGGACCGGTCGTAGCGGTAGCTGCTCCGGGCCGGCTTCTCACCGCTGCGGGTGTACTCGAGGGCGACCCTGGCCACCGCTCCGCCCCAGCCGTTGGCCGGCTGGCTGTCGCCGACCCGGACGTACACGGTCTTCGACTCGGCGAGGGTGGAGTTCAGGTTGATGAACCACTGCTTACGGTTGGATCCGTCGCGGATGTCGCGATTCTCCCGCAGCACCTCCCGCCAGGTCTGGTTGTCCGGACTGATCTCGACTAGATACTGGTTGTCGATCTCAAGGTTGAGAGTCGCGGTAACGGTTTCCGGCGGCAGCTGGAACCGGTAGGTGAAGGTGGCGGTGCCATCGGCGTACCGGCCGCCGGCACCATCGATCTGGGATCCCCCGGGGGTCAGCAAGTGCGGCGTCTCGGAGCTGCGCCCGGAGACGAAGGTGAACCCGTTGGTCTGCTTACGCGAGGTGACCTGGCCGTCGGATCCGAACGTGTAAATGGTGCTGCGGGCCAGTCCGGCAGCATCGACGGTCTCCCGATTACGCAGCCCCGCGTCGTCGTAGTCGTAGTCGTAGACCATGCCACCGGCCCGGGTGACCCGGATCAGGTTGCTGCCGTGGTCGTACTCATAGCGGGCCAGCAGCACGCTGGAGGTGATCTCGCCATCGGCGTCGCGGCGGACCCGCTGCTCGGTCTCCCGCAGGCCGTCGTTGTGGTAGGTGAAAGTCGTCTCCCGGCCCATCGCGTCGACGACCGAGGCAAGCTGCCCCGCCGGGTCGTAAGCGCGCGACTCCAGCACCAGCCGCGTGGCGGCCGGGTCCATCGGGTCGATGCCCTCCCCCGTCGCGGCAGTCTCGATCAGCCGACGGCCGTCGTCGTACTGGTGCTCCAGCACCAGACCGTTTGGGCGGACCAGTCGGATCAGGTCCCCAGCGGTGTTCCAGTGCTGCACCGTGGTGGCGCCGTCCGGGGCAACGGTCTCGATCAGCCGGCCAGCACCGTCGTACACGTTGCTCCAGGTGCGGACCACGTCCCCGCCGCTGGTGTCGGCGACCGTCCGGGTGGTGACCCGGCCGGCCGGGTCGTAGCCGTACGTCGTTACGGCGGTGTGTGTGACCCCGGTGACCGGGTTGGTCACGCCCGGCTCGGTCTCGCTGCTCACCAGCGAGGCGGCGTTGTATGCGGTACGCCAGGTGCCGTAGGTGACCGGCTCGTCGTTGACGATCGTGCCGGTGGTCCGGCTGGTGTTCCGCCCGAGCGAATCGTAGCCGTAGGTGGTGATCAGGCCGGCGGGATCGGTGGAGCGCACCAGGTCCCCGTGCGAGTTGTACTCGTAACTGGTCACCCCACCCAGCCGGTTGGTCGACTGTTCGAGCAGCCCGGCGGGGACGAGGCCGCCATCGACGGCGGCCTCGGTGCCGTCGGTGTACCCGAACAACTCGGTCGGCACGCCGGGAGACCCGGCCGGTCCCGGATAGGTGATCTTCGTCGGCCGGCCGGCGGTGTCCAGTTCGTAGCGGATCCGGTTGCGCGGATCGTTGTCCCAGGCGTTGCGAGTGCCGGACTGCCAGATTAGGCGGTCGTTACGCGGGTCCAGCTTGTCGTCAGCGTTTAGGTGGTAACCGTAGTTCTTGTAGACCCAGGCGTTGCTGCGGTAGACCGCCTCCCAGGTGATGTTGCCGCGCGCATCCCGGAAGTACCACCGGGCCCGCCCGTTGGCGTCGGTGTAGGTGGTGACGAAGCCGTTCGCGTCGTATTCCCAGTTCTCCACACCGAGGTTGGTTTCCCGTGAGGTCAGCCGGCCGCCGCGGGTCGCATCGAAGGTGTACGTGACCGAGTCCCGCCCGGTGGAGCGAAGCTCGATGGCGCGGGTGCCGTCGCCTGGGCGTGGGCTGCCCAACGGTCCACTCAGCGCCGTTGCGGTCCTGGAGAGTGGTGATCCGCCCGGAGCGTCCGTCGTAGCTCGCCTGCATCGCGGTGAACGGGCCGGGTTCGATACTGCCGGTCATCCGCGAGGTGGCGGCACGGGCCGCGTAGTGCGCGCTGATCTGGGTCGGCGCGAGGGCGTGCCGGTAGAACGCAACATCGTCGATCTGGCCGATGAACGGGAAGTTCCCGGAGCCGGCAGCCGGCCAGCCGGTTGTGCTGCCGTTGCCGACGTACGCGTACCGCATGTTCAGCATCGCGAGCGGATGGCCGGTGCTCGACCCGATCCGCGTCCCGTTGAGGTAAAGCTCCTGGCGGTCGACTGCTCCGACGAGCACCACGTGGTGCCACTGTCCGTTGTCTACCCGGGCCGGGGAGACCATTTGGGTGGAGCCCGGTGCCCAGAGTTGACCGCGCAACTTGCCACCGCTGTCGACGTACAGCGCGGGGGTGTGGTCGCCCGGTTCCCGTAGCAGGTCGGTGTCCTGGTACGCATAGAGCGTGCCGCGCTGGCCGCTAGCCGCCTTGAACCACAGCTCGACGGTGAGCGACAGCGAGGTGTTGGTGAGGTTGACCGGCAGCGCCAGCCCACCATTGGCCGCCGAGCTGAATCTGGCAGCGGTGTCGGCCGAGCCGGCGAGTGCGCCAGGTTGGCCGAGCGTCACCCCGCTGTACTTCGCCGCGTACTCACCCGGCTTGCGGGCCACCACGTTGGCCGCAGTCCCCCCGGACGTCTCCCCCAACGGCCAGTACGCCGACGGGTTGTCGTCGATGACAATCGACCGGTAGTGGGAGCTGTCTTGGTACTGGTACTCCACGCAGGACTGCTCGGAGAGCGGAGAGCAGACCCGGGTCAGCCGGTTGCCGGTGTAGCTGTAGGTCCACGTCGGTTGGGCGGCACCGACGGCGGGGGCGTCGCTGCGGACCGTACTCACTCGCCCACCGGACCAGGTGACGGACAGCGACCGGCCACTTGCCACGTCCCTGACCTGGGACAACACTCCCGAGGTGTAGAGAAACTGTTGCTGCCGGCCGTAGCCATCCACCACGGCGATGATCCGACCCGCGTCATCGAACACCCGCCGCTGCCCGGAAGAGTCCCGCAGCGTCCAGTTGCCACTGCCCCGGACCAGGGTCAACGGTTGACCCGCAGGTGGGACGAAGCTGCCGTCGGCGTTGCGACCGAACCGGACCTGGCGGCCCGAGGTGAGCGTCACCACTACGCTGCCCGAGCCGTCGGGATCGGCGGTGATCCGCTGGTCCCACGGGGTGGACCAGCCCGCGCCGAACGCGCCGGCGGAGCGGGGGTCCTGCGAGTTGTAGGTGCGGCTGACCTCCAGCGGGGGCCCGGAGACCGGGACCGAAGCGTCCACGACCGCCGTCGAGTAGTTGCCAACCTGGACATTCAACCCGGGTACATCGGCGCCATCGGGTGCCCCGGCGAGATGATGGGTGATCTCCGGTTGGGCGACGACCGGGGTCAGGTGGTAGGGGCCAGTCAGGTAACTCATATTCTGGCCGTCGTGGACGGCGACATACCAGAACGAGGTCTGTCCCCAGGACAGCACACCCGCCGGCACCGTCCACGAGGCGGAGGTGACCCACTGCGACTCCTGGCAGCCGACCGGCGCGTCGGCGGTGCCGTTGCAGACCCGGAACCAGTAGTAGGGACCGCCGGGCGCATTGTCTGCGTCGAAGTACTGCGCCCACAGCGCTGGGCGTAGCCGGTCCACCTGGGCGTTGTTTGGTGGAAAGAAGGAGACGACCTCGGGCGTCGCCTCCGGCAGCACCGTGAAGGAGACCGTTGCGTGGGGCACCCCGTAGTAGGAGTCGAAATCCCGGCCCTGGGCGTCCTGCATCGTGATGGTTATGGTGTAGGTTCCGGCGGGTAGGAACCCAGTTACCACGGCCAGCCGCACAGTCACGCCGTGCGGCACTGGGATGTCACCGACGCCGTGCACGCTGGTGTCCACCAAGGTGCCGGCGCTGTTGCGGATGTAGCCGTACAGGTCGGGCGACGGGCTGTCCCACGACTCGACCCAGGTGGTGACGCCAAGGTTGGTGACGTCGACGTTGAGAAAGCCGTACGTCGACGGGGTGACTGGAGGATCGAACCGCCTGGTGGGCAGCGAGTAGGCCGCCCCCTCGTCAGAGTAGATGAGGTCGATGAACGGCGCGCCGCCACCGGCGTACTCGCTGGAGTAAAAGAACTTTTCGCCGTTGTTGTCGGTGTTCGAAGCGCGCAGCGAAAAACCGTACCAGCGTTCGCGGCCGTCCAGCCATTTGGTGAACCGCTCTGGATCGATCGGGATCGACTCCCAGCCAGCAGGACGGGAGGTGCAGTTACCGCCCCGGTTGAACGACTTGCTCGCGACCGGATTCGCCGAGTCGTACGCAGGCCCGGGCCAGCTCAGAACGTCTCGCTCCCACCAGTCTCCGTAGACCCGGTGCACAGTCAACTTGGACGCGGTGCACGACCGGGCCCAGGTCTGGTACAGGTTGAGCGATGCCCCCTGCACGTATCGCCCGATCAGCGTTTCTGCGCCAAAAAACCGCACGTAGGCCGCCGATTTCTCCCGTCCGCCGTTGTAAGTGCCGACCTTGAGGAACGTCTCGGCGCTGTTGTCGCGGTTGGCGAAGTCCCGACTGGAGACGAAGGAGTCAATGTACGTGGTGTCCCGGGCGGTGATCGGCGGATCAACCACCACGGGGAACTTTCGCGCCGGGTCACGCAACCACCGCCCGTCCATGGTCACCCGCAGGTTCCAGGCGTCGCCGACCCGGTCCAAGGCGTAGGTGACGCCGTTGGATCGGACACCAGCTCCGGTCTTCGGATCGGGCGTCGAGTCGTACATGAAGCCGGGTGGGATGTTGGCGCGCACCTCGCCGGCCTCGTCCCGCAGTTCGACTCCGCCGCCCACAAGTTCCGGGGCGAGGCCCTGCAGTCGCAGCGGAAAGTTCCACTGCGTCGGCGCGTCGGCCGACTTGAGCACGATGCTCTCGCTAACGCCAGTCTTGGTGGGGGTGAGCACGAGGTCGGCGTCCGGCCGGACGTCGGCGAAGCGGATGTCGGAGCCACTGGTCACCGCCGGCACGGCCGCCGCGTCGGCGATCCCGAACCCCGTCTGCACACCCTCGCCAAGCCGAAGGGTGACTACCGCTGGGTCGGTTGCGAGTGCGGCGAATGACACGTCTGCGGCCGCAGCCGGCCGTCGTCACGGCGCTGCACCTGGGTGTCCATCGGCACCATGTTCCCGGCAACGTCCCGCGCAAAGGCAGGTCCACTGTACATCCGAAGGGTCTTGGTGCCGTCCGGATTGACGAAAGTGGTCGAGGTCGCCGTCCGGGTCTCGGGTAGCTCCCGAGACCTCCCCTCGACGTACCCGCTGGGGGCGGCTCCGGGGGTCAGCGTCACCGCACCCTCATCGACCGGTGCCGCGTCCCTCGGCGGCAACTGCGGGGTGGTGCCGGTCGGGCATGGCCGGCACTGTTCCAAGGAGTCGCCTGGATCCGGAGCGAGCCGCTCGCGGCCGACGACACCCTCCGCCCCGGGCGGCAGCGGGGGATTCCCCGGGGGAATCGACCCCTCGGCGGCGGTTTCGTCGCCCGCTACCTTGTGGTGTCGGCCTGCGGCGGAACCCGCGTCCTGACTGGGACGGGATGTGGACGCACCGTCAGGCGGACCGTGCTTGGCAATCGCCGGGTCGCTGTCGGCCACCAGCAGCGCGGCCGTCAGGATTGCCGCGAGCGAGGCCGCCACCCACCGGCGCCGCCAACGCTCGCGCCGCTGTGGCCAGAGCATCGGTGTGCAGGACATGACGCCTCCCCCGAGTCCCGTGGGCGAGCAGCCCGCCCAGAGGCAAGCTACAGGAACACGTCCGACATCAACAGGCGACAATGGATGGTCAGTGATCCCGACCATTCAGTTGTGAGGACTCACCTGGACAACATTTCTCGAGCCAGGAGGCCGACTTCGGCAGTCCGATAGGTACGGATTATGTCTATTGTGGGCTCGACAGTTTGGTTGCTCGTTAGCGCACGCTCCGGCCGCGTGAAATGCTGTATGAGTACCAATAACGGCGACGGCGACCGGAGCGGGCGCGGTCTCGCCTCGGAACGACGGAGGCGATCCGACAAGGGCCAAGGAGGCACGACGAGTGCGCGGAGCGGGAGGCAGTTGGAGGGCGTACCCAGGGGCCATCGACGACCACGTGGACCTGCCGCCGGTCGGGCCCGGCCGTGTCGTCGGCGTCGGAGCCATCTGCGACCTCCGACCACAGCAGGCCGAGGCGGCGGAAACGCAGAGCTTTTCCGTCGGCGAGTTCGTCATGCTGGACGACGGTCGGCGGGTGCTGCTGCACCAGGACCGTGGCTTCACACTCGGTCGGCGGGCGACGCACGCCCCGGTGCCGACCAGCTCGGCAAGGCCAGGGAGAACGTCACCCGGTCCGTGTTGACCGTGGTGCTTCCCGACGACGATGAGACCGCCGAGGAGCATCCCTGGTTGTGGCTGGCCGACCTCGCACGCTCCCGTGGTTTGGACGTGGTCGCCGACGACATGCGGGCTCTGCCGTACGAGGTGATCCTCACGGAGGACGTGACCCGCTGGCTCACCGGCGGCTGACGCTCGCTGGCGGCCGGCACACGACACCCGGGATTCGCCGCGTTCCGGCTGGCCGGACCAGGTGGGGTGTGGGCCGGCTCGGCTAGGGTCTGGCCGTGCTGATCACGGACGGGCCGAACGGCGAGAAACACCTGCTCGATGTGCTGATCGCAGCCGCCGACACCGCCCCCGATCAGCCGATCACGCACGTACGCGGGGACGGCACCGAACACGTCGTCACGCACCGCCAACTGCGCGACGACGCACTGCGGGTCGCCGGTGGGCTGCGTGACGCCGGCATCGCGGCCGGCACCCCGGTGATCCTGCTGGCCGATGCCGGCGACGACTTCCAGCCGATGTTCTGGGGCGCGCTGGCGGCCGGGCTGGTGCCCGTACCGCTGCCGGCGGAACCGACCCGAGTGGCCGGCGTGCGCGACCTGCTCGGCGGCGTACCCGTGATCGTCGACGACACCTCCGCCCCGGTCGCGCAAAAGGCCGGCGCACCAGCGCTACACATCGACCGGCTGCGGCACGGGCGGGCCCCGCGCCGACTGCCCACCCCGAGCCCGGACGATCTCGCGTTCCTGCAGTTCTCCTCCGGCAGCACCGGCACCCCGCGCGGCGTCGAACTGCGGCACCGCAACGTGCTGGCCAACCTGCGGCAGATCGGCCAGGCCGCCGCGCTGACCAGCGACGACACCTCGGTCAGCTGGATGCCGTACTTCCACGACATGGGGTTGATCGGCACCCACCTGGCGCCGCTGGCCGCCCGGCTGCGGCAGGTCCGGATCGGCCCGCTGACCTTCGCGAAACGGCCGCTGCTGTGGTTCAGTGCCGCGCACCGGCACCGGGCCACCCTGCTGTCGGCCGCCAACTTCGCGCTGGCGCTGGCCGTCCGGCGGGTGCCGGCCGACGCCCTGGCCGGGCTGGACCTCGCCACCGTACGGCTGATGATGGTCGGCGCGGAGCCGATCTCGCCGGTGGTGTGGCGGGCGTTCGTCGAACGGACCCGGCCCGCCGGACTCGACCCGGCCGCACTGCAACCGGTGTACGGGCTGGCCGAGGCGACGCTCGCCGTCACCGTCCCGCCGCTGGGCGAAACCGCCGTACCGGTACGGGTGGACCGGGCGGCGCTCGCCGCCGGCACAGTGCAGCCGGTCGGCGCGGGTGACCCGGACGCGGTGGAGTTCATGGATGTCGGGCTGCCGGTGTCCGGCTGCCAGGTACGCATCGTCGACGACGCCGGCAACGTCGTCGGAGGCGACGGAGCCGACCGGGACCTCGGTGACAGCCGGGTCGGCCGGATCGAGGTACGCGGCCCGAACGTAGCCGCCGGCTACCACCGTGACCCGGCGGCCACCGCCGAGGTATTCGTCGACGGTTGGCTGCGTACCGGTGATCTGGGATTTTTGCGCGACGGCCGGCTCTGCGTGACCGGCCGGGTCAAGGACGTCGTCTTCGTCAACGGCCGTACCTTCCACGCCGCCGACCTGGAGGAGGTCGTCGCCGGCACGGCCGGACTGCCGCCGGGGCGGGTCGCGGTGATCGGCTGCACCGACCACGACAGTGGCGCCGAGCGGATCGTGGTGTTCGTGCAGTGGGCCCGACCGCCGGCCGACGCCGCTGCGGTGCTGGCGCGGGTGGCGGCCCGGATCGTGGCGGCGACCGGCCACGACCAGGTCCGGGTGCTGCCGGTGCCGGCCGGGGCGTTCCCCCGCACCACCAGCGGCAAGCTGCGCCGTCCCCGGCTGCGCCAGCGGTACGCCGTCGGCGACTTCGCCGCCGTCGAGCAGCGCTGGGCGGCAGCGATTCCGCCGACGCCGGCGATCGCACCGCCGATGAGCACTGTGGCCGGTGGTGGGAGCCGCGACGAGGTGGAGCGGGTCGTGCGGGCGGTGTGGGCGCGGGTGCTGCGTCGGCCCGCCGACGACATCGGCGTCCACGACCGGTTCAGCACGCTGGGTGGTTCGTCGCTGCAGGCGATGGAGGTGCTGGCCGGCCTGGAGGACGCGTTCGGCCGCGAACTCGACCCAGCTGAGCTGCGGGAACGGGCGACGGTGGCGGCACTGGCCGACCATCTGCTCACCCCGGTAGACGGAAACGCAGAGCTGGCCCAGCCGGCGGACGGGGTGGCGGCCCGGCCGGCGGACGGGGTGGCGATCATTGGGTTGGCCTGCCGGTTTCCCGCTGCGGACAGCCCTGACGAGTTCTGGCGGCAACTGCTCGACGGGTGCGACAGTGTCGGCGAGATCCCGGCGCAGCGGTGGCGGCCGGACGGCAACACCGGCACCGCCCGCTGGGGGGCGTTCCTTGACGACCCGGCCGGCTTCGACGCCGACTTCTTCGGCATGTCCGACACCGACGCCGACCACACCGACCCGCACGCCCGGATCTTCCTGGAGCTGGCACACGAAGCGTTGGAACGTGCCGGGTACGCCGGGCCGCGTCGACACGGCCGCCGGGTCGGGGTGTTCGCGGCGGTCGGCGAGAGCGGCTACGCCGAACTGCTGCGTACCGGACCGGACGCTGGCGGGCAGCCGGCCGCGCTGGTCGGCAACCTGCGCAGCCTGATCCCGGCGCGCGTCGCGCAGGCCCTCGACCTGACCGGGCCGGCGCTCGCGGTCGACACCGCCTGCTCGTCGGCGCTGGTCGCGCTGCACCTGGCGGTCCGCAGCCTGCGCGAACGCGAATGTGACCTGGCGGTGGTCGGCGGGGTCAACCTGAACCTGACGCCGACCGGGTACCGGCTGCTCGACGCCGCCGGGGCGCTGTCGGCCACCGGCCGGTGTCGGGTCTTCGCCGCCGACGCCGACGGATTCGTGCCCGGCGAGGGCGGGGCCGCGCTGGTCCTGGCCCGCACCGACGACGCCCGCGCCGCCGGGGACGAGCTTCTTGCCCTGGTACGCGGGACCGCCGTCAACAACGACGGCCGCTCGTTGAGTCTGCTGGCCCCGAACCCGTTGCGGCAACGGGAAGTGATCACCCAGGCGTACCGGGACAGCGGCGTCGACCCGGCCACGGTGTCCTACATAGAGGCCCATGGGACGGGTACGGAACTCGGCGACCCGGTCGAGGTGCGGTCGCTGGCGTACGCGTTCCCGCCGCGCCCGGACGGCCGGCCCCGGCTGCTCGGCTCGGTCAAGTCGAACCTCGGTCACCTGCTCAACGCCGCCGGGATGCCCGCCCTGGCCAAGGTGATCCTGGCGCTGCGGCACCGCCAACTGCCGCCGTCGCTGCACGTCGAGACTCCGTCACCCCGGCTGGACCTGGCCGGCGCCGGGTTCGAGGTGGTGACCGGCGCACAGGAGTGGGTCGGCGACGGCCCGTTGACGGCCGGGGTGAACGCGTTCGGGTTCGGTGGCACCAACGCCCACGTGATCCTGCAGGAAGCCGATCCGGCACCAGCACCGGAGCAGGCCACTTCGGGAGCGGAGCAGGCCGCCGAGGCGGCCAGCGCCGGGCCGCCGTACCTGGTGACCTGCTCGGCAGCGACCGAGGCCGCGCTGCGGCAGTCGCTGCGGGACCTCGCCGCCCACCTCGACGCCTACCCTGACCTGGATCCCGGCGACTTCTGCGCCACCGTGAACACCGTCCGGGACGACCGGCCGTACCGGGTCGCCGTCGTCGCCGACAGCACCGCCGGGCTCGCCGCCGCGCTGGCCGCCGCCGCGTCCGGCCCGGTCACCGAGGTGGTACGCCGGCCGCGTACCGCCGTGGTGTCGCCCGACGGCGCGTCAGCGGCGGAGGTCTGCCGGCGGCTCGCCGACTGGGGTGTGGTGCCCGACGCTGTCGTCGGTGACGACGCCGACCAACTGCGGGCGCTGCTCGACCAGAGCTACGACGTGCTGCTCGGCGTCGACCCGCACCGGCTGACCCTGGCCGTACGCGACGCGTCGCCGGAGTCGGCCGACCGGGTCGAGGTGCTGTCGGTGCCGCCGACCGACGACGACGGCGGGCTGACCGGGCTGACCGGGGCGCTGTGGCAGCGCGGAGTCGCCGTGGACCGAGTCAGGATGTCCGGCGGTCGTCGGCGGGTCGCCGTGCCGACCTACCCGTTCCAGCGGCGCCAGCACTGGCTGCCGGAGGCCGCAAGGGACGAGCTGGTCCATCAGGTGCGCTGGTCGCCCTTGCCGGCGCCGGCCGGGCTCGCCCCCGCGTCGGTGCACCTGACCGGTCCGGGTGCGGCGCCCGGCGACCCGCTGGCGGACGCGCTGCGCGACCGGCTGGCCGCCAACGGCATCGAGCGAGCCGCCGGGATCGGTGACGCCGAGCTCGTCGCCTACCTGGCCGGCGGCGACCCATTCGACGTCAACGGCGGCGTGGCCGGGCTGGACGCGGCCGTCAACGCCACGCTGCACGGCGTGACCGGGCTGGTCGCCGCGCTGCCCGAGCGCGCGTTCCGGCTGCTGATGGTCACCCATGACGCGGTCAGCACCGGGGCGACCGGTGAACGACCGGACCCGGTGCAGAGCCTGGTCACCGGGCTGTCGGCGGCGCTCGCCGACGAACACCCCGACAGTGTGGTGTCCGGGGTGGACCTGTCGAACGTCGACGACGTGCCGGCACGGGTGGACGCCCTGGTCGCCGAGCTGGCGACCATGGGGGCATCACCAGTCCCGGCAGCGGTGGAGTCGCGGCTGGTGGCGTGGCGGGCCGGGCAGCGGCTGGGCCGGCGACTCGTCCCCGCCGCGCCGATCACCGGCAAGCCCGCCGCCGGCAAGCCGAGCGGCGAGGAGCCGACGGGACCGGTCGACTCGGACGGCGTACTGCTGATTGTCGGTGGCACGGGTGGCGTCGGCGCCGCGCTCGCCGCGGACCTGGCCGCGCGCGGACACCGCCGGATCGTGCTGGCCGGCCGCGCCGCCGCCGCACCGGACGGGCTGGTCGACCGGCTGCGGGCCCTCGGCGCACAGGTCGACTACCGCCGCTGCGACATCACCGACGCCGCCGACGTCGACGCGCTGATCGCCGGGCTGCCCGGCCTCGCCTCGGTGTTCCACGCCGCCGGTGTGGTCCGACCCGGCCCGCTGCGGTCGAGGTCCGTGGCCCAGCTGCGGGCCGTGCTGGCACCGAAGGTACGCGGCGGTCACCTGCTGGTCCGGACGCTGCGCCGGTACAGTCGCCGCCCGGCGACCGTGGTGGCGTTCACCTCGGTCAGCGCGCTGCTGCCCGGACTCGCCGGGGCGGTCGGCGACTACGCCGCCGCCAACGCGTTCCTGGACACGTACGCCGCTGTCGAGCGGGCCGCCGGCCGGCCGCTGCGTACCGTCGGGTTCTCCGCCCTGGCCGACGCGGGGCTGGCCGCCCACCCGGCGCTCGCGGCGCGGCTGGCCGCCCGGGGCCTGCCGGCGCTGCCGTTCGACGACGCCCTACCGGCGCTGCGGTCGGCGCTGCGCCGACCCGCCGCCCACCTGGTCGTCGCCCGGCTGACCGCCGCGAGCGTGCCTGCGGCGGACGCCCTGCCGCAACCGCAGGCGGTGCCGAGTGGTGCGGCCGGTCGGCAGGTCAACACCTCGGGTGAGATCAGGGACGTGTTGCGGCGGCTGCTCACCGACGCGCTGGACTGCGACCCGGCGCGGATCGACGACGACACGCCGCTGCTCTCCCTCGGCCTGGACTCGCTCACCGCCATCGACCTGGTCAAGACCCTCGAAGGCGAGCTCGGCCGGTCGCTGCCGACCATGCTGCTGTTCGAGCACGGCACCATCGCCGCGCTCGTCGACCGGCTCGCGGATCCGGCACCGCAGCCGCCTGCGGTTACGCCGGCGGCCGACGGCGACGCGGAGACGTTCGCGTTGTCCGGGGTGCAGCGGGCGTTCCACACCCTGCACCGGCTCTACCCGCAGGTGGCCGCGTACGGGTTCGTCCGGCACGCCGTCACCGGGCCGCTCGACGCCGACCTGCTCGGGCAGGCCCTGGAACGCCTGACGCACCGGCACCCGATGCTGCGGATGCGGTGGACCGACGGCGACGGCGTGACACCGCCCTGCCAGCTGATCGGCCCGCCGACGCCGCTGACCGACTGGTACGCCGTCCACGACGGTGCCGTCCACGACGACAGCGACGACGCCGGTGACGTCGACGCGCTGACCGAACGGCTGTGCAACGAGCCGATCGACCTGACCTGCCGGCCGCCGCTGCGGGCCGCCCTGATCCGGACCGGTCCCGCCGACGCCCAGCTGCTGCTGGTGCTGCACCACGCCGCCGGGGACGGGGCCAGCCTCAGCGTGCTCAGCGAGGAGCTGTGGCAGGTGTACGGGGCGCTGGCCGCCGGCCGCGTACCGCAGTTGCCGCCGGTGCCGACGACGTTCCGCGACCAGCTGGCCGTCGCCGCGCCGGCGTCTGCGGAGGACCTGGCCTTCTGGCGGGAGACCCTGACGGCGTGGCCGACCGGGCTGCGGCTGCCGTGGCGCGAACCGGCCGCACCGCCCGCACCGCCGTACACGGCCTATCAGGTCAGCGTCGACCCGCCGACGGTGGCCGCGTTGACCCGGGTGGCCGCCGCCGCGCAGGTGTCGCTGTTCCACCTGCTGCTCGCCGGGTACGCCCGGTGCCTGGCTCGCACGAGCGGCCAGCGCACCGTCACCGTGTCGGTGGCCCGCGCGGGCCGCGACGCCCGGCTGCCCGGCGTCGACCGGGTCGTCGGGCCGTTCGCCGACACCCTGCCGGTGACGGTCGACGTCGATCCGGCCGAGCCGGCGGTCGACCTGGCGTACCGGGTGCTGGCCGCCTGGCTGGTCGCACAGCGGCACGGCACGGTCGACGCGGTCGACCTGGCGCGGGCGACGCCGCGACCCGACGACCCATCTGGCGTCGACGACGGCGGCGTTGGCGGCCGGCCGGTCACCGCCAGCCCGGCCAGTTTCAGCTTCGCCCGCTTCCCGGCCACAGCGGATGCGGACTGCCTGGTACGGGTGTCGCCGGTCGCCGCCGGGACCGCGTCGGCCGGCACCCGGCTGGGGCTGCTCTGCTGGCCCGACGGCGAGCGGCTGCGGTTCGCCTGGAACCATCCGGTGGCGTTGCTGGACCGGTCGACGGTGGCCGGGCTGGCCACCGATTTCCTCGCCGAACTGGCTGACCTGGCCAAGTTGGCTGAATCGACGTCTGCGGAGTCCGTTGCGGGCGCGCCGCCCTCGGTCGTGGAGCGAATCGGGCAGGTGTGCCGCCGGCACGCCGACGCGGTCGCCGTCGAGTCCGGTCCGCTGCAGATGACGTACGGGCAGTTGGACGCCGCCGCCGACCGGGTCGCCGCCGCGCTACGCCACCACGGCGTACAGGCCGGTGACCTGGTCGGGCTGCTCACCGCGCGCGGCCCGGCCGTGGTCGCCGCCGTCGTCGGGGTGCTGCGCGCCGGGGCCGGCTGGGTGCCGTTGGACGTCGCCCACCCGGCGGCCCGCCACCGCGACCAGCTGCGGCGCAGCGGCACACAGGTGCTGCTGCACGACACCGAGTCCACGACGCTGGCCAACGCGCAGGCCGATGCGCAGGCCGGGCTGGCCACGATCGACATCGAGACGATCATCGCCAACGGAACCACTGTCGACCCGGCGGCAGACGGCGCGGCCGCTGCCGACCCGGACGGTACGGCGTACGTCATCTTTACCTCCGGTTCGACCGGCCGGCCGAAAGGGGTGCCGGTCAGCCACCGGTCGATGGCGAACTACCTGCGCTGGGCGGTCGACACGTTCGGCTACCACAGCGGTGACCGGCTGGCGCAGACGTCGTCGCTGTGCTTCGACGCCTCGGTCCGGCAGCTGCTGGCACCGCTGCTGGTCGGGGCGACGGTCGTCGTACTCGCCCCGCAGGTGCTGCGCGACCCCGACGAGGTGCTGAGCCGGGTCGAACACGATCGGATCACGGTCTGGAGTTCGGTGCCGACCCTGTGGGGTCAACTGCTGGCGGCGGCGCAGCGGCGTACCGCCTCGGGCGGACGACCGGACCTGTCGGCGCTGCGCTGGATCCACGTCGGCGGCGAGGCGCTGCCTCCCGGGCAGGTACGCGGCTGGTTCGGCCTGTTCGGCCCCGGGCACCGGATCACCAACCTGTACGGGCCGACCGAGGCGACCATCAACGCCGCCTGGTTCCTGATCGACCGGCGACCCGCCGACGGCCTGCGGCGGGTGCCGATCGGCCGGCCGGTTGCCGGTGCGACCCTGGCCGTCGTCGACGCAGCCGGGCGACCCTGCCCGCCGGGCGAGGCCGGCGAGCTGCAGATCAGCGGACCGGGGTTGACCAGTGGCTACCTGGACGATCCGGAGCAGACCGAGGCGGCGTTCACCCATCGCGACGGCCGGCTCTGGTACCGCAGCGGCGACCGGGCCCGCGTCGGCCCCACCGGTGACCTTGAGTTCCTCGGTCGGCTCGACGATCAGGTGAAGCTGCACGGCCACCGGATCGAGCCGGGTGAGATCGAAGCGGTGTTGGGCAGCCACCCGGCGGTCACCGGCACGGCGGTGCTGTACCAGGCGATGCCGTACCCCCGGATGGTCGCGTTCGTGCAACTGTCGGAGGGCGCGGCGACGGACGAGGCGGTGACTGCCGCCGCGCTCCGCCGGCATCTCGCGGACCGGCTGCCGCCGCAGTGGGTGCCGGCCCGGTTCCGACCGGTACGGGCGCTGCCGCTGACCGCCACCGGCAAAGTGGACCGGCACCTGCTGGCCGGGCTGCTCGACGACGATTCACCGTCGGTCGACGACGAGCCACCGCCGGCGGCGGACGCTGAGCCGCGTACCGGCACTGAGCCGCGTACCGGCACTGAGCCGCGTACCGGCACCGAACGGCAGGTGGCGCAGGTGTGGCAGGCGGTGCTCGGGGTGACCGCCGTCCGCCGCGACGACGACTTCTTCGCCATTGGTGGCGACTCGATCGTGGCGATCGAGGTTTTCGCCCGGCTGCGGGAGCGGTTTCCGGCCGCGCCCGGCCCGGCCGCCATCTACGACCATCGGACCCTGGCCGGGCTGGCGGCGGTACTGGATGCGACGCCGAAGCCCGAGGCAGCGCCGGTTCCAGCGCCGGACCAGGGAGCCGAGGCGGCACCGGCACTGGCGGCGGTACCGGGATCCGGGGCGGCACCGGTCGACGCATACGATCCGCGGCCGTTTCCGCTGGCCCCGGCGCAGCGCGGTTTCCTGCTCGCCGAAGCGGCCGCGCCGGGCAGCAGTTCGACCTGGCTGGCCCGGCTGCGGCTGATCGGTCGGCTGGACCGGCGGCGGTTCCAACAAGCCGTCGACATCGCCGTGGCCCGGCATCCGATGCTGCGTACGGTGTTTCCCGCCGGTGCGCGACCGCCGACGCAGCAGGAGTTGCCGCCGACGCTGCGGCTGCCGGTCCGGTTCGAGAGCGTCGAGTCGGCTGAGCAGGTCGCCGACCTGATGGCGTGGGAACGGCGGCGGGCGGTGGAGCCGTGGGCCTGGCCGTTGCTGCGGTTGCTGGTGCTGACGGTCGCCCCGGACGAACATGTCCTGGTGGTGCACGCGCACCATCTGATCGGCGACGGCTACAGCGCCGCGCTGCTCGGCCAGGAGCTGCTGGCGCTGTACGACGATCCGGCGTCCGGCGGGGCGACGCCGCCCCGGACCACGTTCCGCGACTACGTCGACTGGCTGCGCCGGCAGACGCCGGATCCGGCGGCGCGACGCTGGTGGCGGGAACGGTTCGGGCCGCCGTACCGGCCGCCGACGCTGCGTGCGTCCGTCGCCGACGGCGCCGGGGGTCACGACCGGGCCCGCACCGGTGGGTTCACCCTGGACGGGATGGTCACCGCCGGGCTGCGCCGGCTGGCCGCAGCAGCGGGCACCACCGGGTACGCGCCGGTGCTCACCGCGTACCGCCGGGGGTTGGCCCGGCTGACCGGCCAGGGTGACCTGGTGATCGGGTTGACCGTGACCGGCCGCGACCATCCGCTGCCGGATCTGCACCGGCTGTTCGGCCCGTGCGCGGTGCTGCTGCCGCTGCGGCTCACCGACTCTGCCCGGTCGGGTGACGGCAGGTCGGGTGACGGCAGGTCGGGTGACGGCAGGTCGGGTGACGGCAGGTCGGGTGACGGCAGGTCGGGTGACGGCAGGTCGGGTGACGGCAGGTCGGGTGACGGCCGGTTCGGTGCCGACCTGGCGCGGGTGGCCGCCGAGGTCGCCGCCGCCCGCCGGCACGGCCCCGACAGCGCGCCTGCCCGCACCGATAGCGGCCCGTCCGCGCTGCTGACCGGGGCGCAGTTCATTTTCAGCTCGCTGGACTTCACCGGGCTCGGCCCGGCCCCCAGTGGCGGACTGTCCCTGGAACCCGACGACACCGACAGTGAGCTGGAGCCGCCGCCGGTCGGCACCGACGTCCTGCTGACCGTCCGGCCGGTGGGTGACGGGCTGCGGGTCGCCGTACGGGCCGCGTCGGCGGCGCTGGACGCCGACCGCTTCGCCGGTTTTGTCGCTGCGGTCGAAGCCGACCTGGTCTCCGCCGGGACAGCGGGCACCGGCCGGGTCGCCGCGGAGACCGGCACCGGCCGGGTCGCCGCTGGCGGCACCGTGCTGGACGCGGCGATCGTCGGCTACCTGCCGGCACCGACGCAGCTGGCGGCGTTGGCCGGGATGCCGGCGGCCGCACTACCCCGGGAACAGATCCGCGACCTGCTGTTCCCGGCCGGGGTGCCCCGCCTGTTGGAGGAGTTGGTCACGCCGTTCGGCCGCTCCGGGTTCGTCTGTCTGCCGCTGTTCGCCGACGAACTCGGCCCCCGCCTGGCACCGGTGACGGCTGACGCGGTCTCGCTCGCCGCCAAGGCGGGTGCCCGGTGCGTGTCGCTGGCCGGCATGCTGCCGTCGGTCACCGGCTACGGCTTCGACGTGGTCCGGCGGGTTGATCCGGCGGTACGGGTGACGACCGGGCACGCCGCGACCGCCACCTCGGTGGTGCTCACCACCCTCGCCGCGCTGGCCGCCGCCGGCCGCGACCTGACCGCCGGCCCGCTGGCCGTCGTCGGTCTGGGGTCGATCGGCCGGTCCGCGCTGGAGCTGCTGCTGCGTCACGGTGGGCCGCATCCGCCACGGATCGTGTTGACGGATCTGCCGGCCAGTCGGCGACGGCTGGCCGACTACCCGGACCGGTTGCGGCGGCTCGGCTACCGGGGTGAGCTGGTCTGGGCCGATTCGACGCCGGCCGACTCGACACCGACGCCGGCCGGCTCGACACCGACAGTCGAGGCCGCGACGGCCGCGGCACAGGTGTACGCGGCGGCGACCATCGTCGCGGCGGTGAGCGCCTCGTCGGAGATCGTCGACGTGGGCCGGCTGCGGCGGGGTACCGTGCTGGTCGACGACTCGTTCCCACACTGCGTGAACACCGCCGCCGCGCTGCGGCGGATGCGCCGCGACGGTGACGTGCTGGTGGTCGGTGGCGGGCTGCTCTCCTGCGGTCCGGTGCGGCGGGTCCTGCCCGCCGGGCTGCCGGCGGCGGCAGTCGCCGGGTACGCGGCACGCGGCGCGCTGCCGGACACGGTGGCGTCGTGTCAGCTGGAGTCGCTGCTGCAGGCGGACCGGCCGGAGCTGCCGTTGGTGCATGGTCTGGTGGATCCGGGGCTGGCGGCGGCGTACTGGTCGGCGGCGCGCGCGGCGGGAATAGCGGCGGCCCCGCTGCATCTGGGTGACACCGCCGTCGCCGACCTGATAGACGGCCGGCTGGGACAAGTCAAAAGGACAGACTCAACGACGGAGGAGCCATGGTGACCCCGGAACCCGGCATCGACCGGCTACTCGACCAGGTACGCGAACGGTTGGACCGAGTCGACCCGGTCACTGCCCAGCGCGCCCAGCGCGATGGTCGGGCGGTGCTGGTCGACATCCGGCCGGCCGCCCAACGCGCGGAGTTCGGGGAGATTCCCGACGCGTTCGTGATCGAACGCAACGTCCTGGAATGGCGGCTCGACCCACGTAGCGCGGCCCGGATCGACCTCGCCGACGACCCGCGACTGTGGCCGATCATCGTCTGTCAGGAGGGGTACGCCTCCTCGTTGGCGGCCGCCTCGCTCCAGGACATCGGCCTGCCCCGGGCCACCGACCTGACCGGCGGATTCGCCGCCTGGCAGGCCGCCGGGTTGCCGGTGGTCGACCCGCACCGGTGAGAACCCTCTGATCGGCGGGCTGGGCGGGCTCAGACGAGGCCGTGCCGATGCGCCCAGATCACCGCGTGCACCCGGTCACGCGCCCCGAGCTTGGCCAGGACCCGGCCCACATGGGTCTTGACCGTCGACTCGGACAGGAACAGCTCGCCGGCGATCTCCGGATTCGACAGGCCACGGCCGATTGCCACCAGGACCTCCCGCTCCCGGCCAGTCAGCTCGTCGAGTAGTCGCGCCTGCTGTGGCGCCGGTCGGCGAGGGTCCCGGTAGTGGTCGAGCAGGGAGCGGGTGATCCGGGGCGAGACCACCGCCTCGCCTGCGGCCACCGTTCGGACCGCCGCGACCAGCTCCGCCGACGGCACGTCCTTGAGCAGGAAGCCGCTGGCGCCCGCGCGGAGCCCGTTGAACGCGTACTCGTCGAGGTCGAACGTGGTCAGGATGAGAACCTTGGTCGCCGGGCAGTGCGTCACGATGTCCGAGGTCGCTTCGATGCCGTCCATGATCGGCATCCGCACATCCATCAGCACCACATCCGGCCGCCGGTCGCGGGCCAGCAGCGCGCCGGCCCGCCCGTCGCCGGCCTCCCCGACGACGCGCAGGCCCGATGCCGCGCCGAGGACCATCGCCATGCCCTCGCGCACGAGCTCCTGATCGTCCACGAGCAGCAGCGTCGTCTCACTCATCGGCGTCCTTGCTCATCGGTGTCCTTGCTCGGGTGGGGCAGGGTGACCCGCACGGCCCAGCCGATCGGCTGGCGACCGGTCTCGACCGTACCGCCGTAGAGCGCGACCCTCTCGGTCAGGGCGATCAACCCCTGCTCGCTGCCGACCGAGGGCGCCGGGGCGCTGCCCCGACCGTCGTCAATGATCTCGACCCGGATCGGATCGGCGGAGTAGTCGAGGTCGACGCGGACCTCGGTCGGCTGCTCGGCGTACCGCAGAGCGTTCGTCAGCGACTCCTGGACCACCCGGAACACCACGCGTTGCAGACCGGCCGACTCGACATCGGCCCCCCGGCGGCGCAGTGTCACCGGCAGGCCGGCGATCCGGAACGTCTCGACCAGGGTCTCCAGGTCGCCCGGAGTGTCCAGGCCGCCGTCGCGCAGGACGCCGAGCAGTCGGCGCATGTCCTTCATCGCCTCCCGGCCGAGGTTGGCGAGCCGATCCACCGCAGCGCGCGACCGCTGTGGATCGGAGTCGGCCACGGCCGTGGCACCGTCGGCCAGCCGTACCATCATGGTGAGGTTGTGCGCGACGATGTCGTGCATGTCGCGGGCGATCCGAGCCCGTTCCCGGCCCGCCGCCAGCTGACCCTCCTGCTCCTTCTCCCGGGCGAGCCGGGTCGCCCGGTCGAGCAGTGCCTGCAGGTAGCGGCGGCGGGTGGCGACGTTCACTCCGACCAGCACCGAACCCACCGCGGCGGCGATCAGGGGAAGCGCGACGGGCTGCAACGCGGCGTACCCGTTGCGCACGACGTTCTCCCCGGCCATGACCGCGACGGTGACCACCCCGCCGACGATCCCGGCGCGGGTCGAGCGGTAGACGGCGAGTGAGTACGACACGACCATGAACGGAATCAGCTGGGCGGAGTCGCTCACCAGGTCGCCCGCCGCCACCACCAGCAGCGCCCACCACGGCCGCGACCGCCATGCCAGCAACGACAGGGCCACCACCGTGTTGACGCCGATCGCCCACCAGTCCCAGGTATGCGGCAGGCGGAACCCGATACCGGTGTCGAAGCCGAGCGCCAGACAGAACAGCACGATGGGCCAGATCCCCAGCCAGGAGTGGCGTACCCAGAACGCGCGCATCGCGCCCGCCGGGGACTGCGGGCGCGATGCTGCCTCGGAGACGGTGGACACCGTCAGGCGTCCCTGCGGACCAGGGCAACGCCGCCGAACACAGCGGGAACGCCCAGCCAGGCCAGCACGACCAGCAGCTCGGTGGAGATCGGGTCGGTCATCACGGCCGACGCCGCCCGCGGGAACGCCAGGCCGGTCAGGTCGATCTGCAGCATGGCGTTCAGCAGAGCCAGCATGATCGGCAACAACAGGACGACGCCCAGCGCGAGGCTGACTCCGAGCGCGGTGCTGCGGAACGCGAGGGTCACGGCGAAGGCGAACAGGGCCACGATGACGCAGTATCCGACTTCCTTACCGAGCACCGCGACACCGGGTCCGAACGGTATCGCGGAAAGCCCGACGCCGCGCAGCAGCGGGACAGCGGCCACGAACACAATGCCCAGCACAATGGCCGCCAGCAGGGCCGCGGAGACAGCGACGACGACGGCCTTCGCGGCCATCACGGCAAGCCGCCGGGGCGCGGCGATCAGGGTGGTCCGGATCGCGCCGGTCGCGTACTCGGAGCCGACCGCGAGGACCGCGAGGACCACGACACCTATCTGCAGGCCGGCTCTGGCCATGCCCATCGAGTCGGTCAGGGCCTGCGAGGCGTTCAGACTCCCGATCTCACTCGCCGGTCCGTAGGAGAGCAGCTGCAGAAGCCCGCCGGCCAGGCCCAGCCCGACCGCGCAGGCTGCGGCGACCAGCACCGACCGGAGAGTACGGAGCTTGGTCCACTCCGCAGTGACCAGACGTGGCAGGCTCAGCCGGACATTCGAGTTCCCGGTGATCCGCGCAACGGTTCGGATGGTGTCGTTCATGCCGATACTCCCTCTGCGACGTGGCGGGCATGGCCCTGGGTGAGGGCCAGGTAGGCGTCCTCCAGCGAGGCGGGGACGGTGGTGTTCTCGTACAGCAGGATGTTGTGACGGTTGGCCAGCATGGCGATCTCGCGCGCTGCCATCCCGGTGATCTCCAGGGTGTCCTCCTGCCGCTGCAGGACAGCCGCACCCTTGGTACGCAGCACGGTCCCCAGGGCGTCCGCGCGGTCCGTGCGTACTCTGGTCGACTGGGTCGCGTACCGGGAGATCAGGTCGTCAACGGTGGCGTCGGCGAGCACCCGGCCGCGGCCGAGCACGATCAGCCGGTCCGCGGTCTGCGCCAGCTCGCCCATCAGGTGGCTGGATACCAGGACCGCCCGTCCTTCGGCCGCCAACGACCGCAACAGCGACCGGATCCAGATGATGCCGTCCGGGTCGAGACCGTTGACCGGCTCGTCCAGCAGCAGTGCGGCCGGGTCGCCGAGCAGAGCCGAGGCGAGACCGAGCCGCTGGCGCATGCCGAGGGAAAAGCCGCGTACCCGCTTGTTCGCCACGTTCGCCAGCCCGACCAGTTCAAGTACCTCGTCGACGCGGCGGTCGGGGATGCCGTGGGTGTGGGCGAGCACCCGCAGATGGTTCCGGGCACTGCGGGCAGGATAGATCGACTCGGCGTCGATGTGCGCGCCGACCATCCGTAGCGGAGCGTCGAGTTCGCGGTAGGGGCGGCCGCCGATGTGGCAGTGGCCGGAGGTGGGCTGATCCAGGCCGACCATCATCCGCATCGTGGTGGACTTGCCGGCGCCGTTCGGCCCGATGAAGCCGGTGACGACGCCGGGGTCGAGCCGGAAGGAGACTCCCTCCACCGCTGCCGTGGCACCGAACATCTTGGTCAGCTCGTGCACTTCGATCATGCAGTTGACGCTACGGCTGTCCGGGGTCGCCGCCATCGGAGCGCGGTGCCTTCCGCCGGTGGTACCCCGGTACCACCCGGCGCGGGGCGACGACCATTGATCGTCGGGCCGGCGGCTGATCGAATGTAACCGCCGGCGCGGCACCCCATTGGACGTCGAGGAGTCGTCATGCACGGATCACATCGGAGGATCGGCCTGGTGAGCGTGACGACGACCGTCGTGATGACCGTCGCGTTGGCCGGCTGCTCCCCGCAGCCCGAGGTCTCGTCGGAGGATCCGCCGGTGGACCCGCCGGCCCCGGACGCGTGCAGCCCGCAACGGTTGGGCACCATCGTCGCCGGGACGTTGACCGTCGGCACCGACCAGCCGGCGTACCCGCCGTGGTTCGTCGACGACGCCCCGGAAAGCGGCGCCGGCTTCGAAAGCGCGGTGGCGTACGCGGTCGCCAACCAGCTCGGCTACGAACCGGACGAGGTGAGCTGGGTGCGGGTGCCGTTCAACAACGCCATCGCCCCCGGGCCGAAGGACTTCGACTTCGACATCAACCAGTTCTCCATCACCGAGCAGCGCCGGGCCGCAGTCGACTTCTCCAGCCCGTACTACGACGTCACCCAGGCGGTGATCGCGCTGGAAGGGACACCGGCCGCCGCCGCGACGACCCTGGCGCAGCTGCGTGAAGTGCGACTCGGCGCGCAGGTCGGGACGACCAGCTTCCGGGCGATCACCGAGGTGGTTGTCCCGGCGGCCGAGCCGGCCGTGTTCAACAACAACGACGACGCCAAGGCCGCGCTGCGCAACGGCAGCATCGACGCGCTGGTGCTGGACCTGCCGACCGCGTTCTACGTGACCGCCGCCGAGATCGACGATGCGACGATCGTCGGACAGCTGGCGCAGCCGTCCGGCCGGCCGGAGCAGTTCGGTCTGGTGCTCGACAAGGACTCCGCGTTGACCAGCTGCGTCAGCGCTGCGGTCGACGCGTTGCGGGCGGACGGCACGCTCGACAACCTGCGGGCCGAGTGGCTGGCCGACGTGGCCGGCGCGCCGGTCCTGTCCTGACGGTGCGCGGGTCCACCGCGGCGGCGGCCGGCGGCGCTGACGGCTATCAGCCCAGTGAGCTGCAGCGACGGCGGGACGCGTACCGCCGTCGGCAGAGCGTGCGGTCGGTGCTGATCGCCGCCGGCTCCACGGCTGCCCTCGGCACCCTGCTGGTGGTGGCGGTACGCAACTCCCCCGGCTGGCCCCGGGTCCAGCAGTCGTTCTTCGACCCGGCCGTGGCGGCCGACGCGCTGCCGGCGGTGCTGCGTGGACTCTGGCTCAACGTACGGCTGCTGGTGTTCTGCGCCGCCGGGGCGCTGGCCCTGGGGTTGGCGATCGCGCTGGCCCGCACCCTGCGCCCGGCGGTGTTCTTTCCACTGCGGGCCGCCGCGACCTCCTACACGTACGTGTTCCGGGGCGCCCCACTGATCATCGTGTTGTATCTGTTCACCTTCGGGGTGCCGGGGCTACGGCTGGCCGGTACCCCGTCGGTGCTGGTACTCGGCGGCTGCGCGCTGGTCATCACCTACGGCGCCTACCTGGCGGAGGTGTTCCGGGCCGGCATCGAATCGGTGCATCCGGCGCAGCGGGCCGCCGCCCGGTCGCTGGGGCTCAGCCACGCCCAGACGATGCGGCACGTGGTGCTGCCGCAGGCGGTACGGCGGGTCGCGCCGCCGCTGCTCAACGACCTGGTGGCACTGCAGAAGGACGTCGGCCTGATCTCCCTGGCCGGGCCGATCGACGCCATCCGCGCCGCCCAGATCGAGACCGCCACCAGCTACAACTTCACCCCGTACGTGGTGGCCGGGGTGCTGTTCATCCTGATGGCGATCCCGCTGGTGGCGGTGACCGACTGGGTGACCATGCGGGCCGCGCGGCGGCAGACCTGGGCCGGCGCGGCATGATGCCGGCGGCGGATCCGGGCCGGCACGGTGGGCCACCGGTGCTGGCCTGCGCCGGGGTCCGCAAGGTCTTCGGTGACCGGGTCGTGCTGCGCGACCTCAGCCTCGACGTCGCCGAACACGAGGTGGTCGCGCTGATCGGCGGCAGCGGCTCCGGCAAGTCGACCCTGCTGCGGTGCGTCAATCTGCTGGAGACCGTCGACGATGGGACGATTCACCTGGACGGTCGGGACATCACCGACCCGCGCGTCGACCCGGACCAGGTGCGGCAACGGATCGGGCTGGTCTTCCAGTCGTACAACCTCTTCCCGCATCTGACCGTGCTGGACAACGTCACGCTGGCGCCGCGCAAGGTGCACCGGCTTACTCGGGCGTCGGCCGAGCGACGGGCGATGGAGTTGCTGGACCGGGTCGGCTTGGCCGATCAGGCGAGGCAGTACCCGGACCGGCTCTCCGGCGGCCAGCAGCAGCGGGCGGCGATCGCCCGAACCCTGATCAACGCGCCCCGGCTGCTGCTGCTCGACGAGGTCACCTCGGCGCTGGACCCGGAACTCGTCGGCGAGGTACTGGCCCTGATCCGGGAGCTGAAGGGCGACGGGATGACGATGCTGATCGCCACCCACGAGATGGGCTTCGCCCGGGAGGTCGCCGACCAGGTCTGCTTCCTGGCCGACGGCGCCATCTGCGAACAAGGGCCGCCGCAGCGGGTGCTCGGTGCGCCCGAGCACCCGCGTACCCGGCAGTTCCTGCGCCGGATCACCGGCACCGGGACAGGCTGATCGCGAACCGGCCGGCCGGGTCGGTCCACCAGTGGGTCAACTCGAAACCGGCGGCGGCCAGCTCGGCGGTCACCCCGGCCCGGCGGAACTTCGCCGACACCTCGGTACGGATCTCGTCGCCGGCGGTGAAGCTCACCGGCAGGTCGAGATCGGCCACGTACGCCCGCATGTCCCGCTCGGCGCGCAACCGCATCTCGATCCACTCCCGGTCGGCGTCCCAGAGCGCGACGTGCCGGAACGCCGCCGGGTCGAAATCGGCACCGAGCTGCTGGTTCAGTACGTGCAGCACGTTGCGGTTGAACTCGCCGGTCACCCCTTGGCTGTCGTCGTAGGCGGCGACCAGGGTGGCCGGGTCCTTGACCAGGTCGGTGCCGAGCAGCAGCCAACCGCCGGTGCCGAGCGACCCGCGCAGCGCGGCCAGGAACTCGGCGCGTTCGTCCGGCACCAGGTTGCCGATGGTGCCGCCGAGGAACGCGACAAGCCGGTCGTCGCCGGCCGGGATCCGGTCGAGGTGGCGGGTGAAGTCGCCGACGACCGCGTGGACCGGCAGCCCCGGGTAGTCCCGGTCGATGGCGGTGGCGGCGTCGCGCAACGCCGCCTCTGAGACGTCCAGCGGCACGAACAGGTCGAGGCTGCCCTGCCGGCGCAGCGCGTCGAGCAGCAGCCGGGTCTTCTCCGACGAGCCGGAGCCGAGCTCGACCAGGGTCCCGGCCCGGGTGACGGCGGCGATGTCGTCGGCGTGGGCGGTCAACGCGGCCCGCTCGGCCCGGGTCGGGTAGTACTCCGACAGGGTGGTGATGCGTTCGAACAGTTCGCTGCCGTGCTTGTCGTAGAACCACTTGGGGGGCAGCCATTTCGGGTGGGCGGTGAGTCCGGCGCGGGCGTCGGCCCGCAGCGCCTGCCGCTGGTCGGCGTCGGTCAGCTCGATGTCGATCCGCACAGATCCTCCACGGTGTAGGTGTGCCGGTCGGCGACGACGAGCCGGCGGTCGGCGACCGGTCGCCAGGCCGGGTCGTCGTCGGACGGTTCGGAGGCGATGATCAGCCGCTCCGGCCCGGCGAGGACGGACAGGGAGTGGCCGACGGCGCTGGCCCAGGCCCGTTCGCCGTCGGTGAGCAGCAGGTTGAGTCGCGACGCCGGGGCGGCGGCCAGGACGCCGGTGACGGTGTCAGCGACCGCCGGACCCGGGTCGGCGCCGGACCGCAGCCGGTGCCGCACCAGCGCCCACAGCAGCGCCGAGTCGGTCGGCGCGTCGAGGGTGAGCAGGTCGGTGACGGGCAGCTCGGCGGCCAGCGCGGCGACGCTGTCCGGCCAGCCGGCCACCACCCCGTTGTGGCTGAACAGCCAGCGCCCGTCGGTGAACGGCGCACAGGCCGTCTCGCCGAACGGCATCCCGGGGGTCGCCGAGCGGACCGCGGCCAGCACCGCGTCGACGGTGGTGGCCCGGCCCAGCTCGACCAAGCCGGGATCGGCCCAGATCGGCCCGGCCCGCCGGTAGCGGACCGGGCCGGACGGGGTGTACCAGCCGACGCCGAAACCGTCGACGTTGACGGTGCCGCCGCCGCGCATGTCCCGGGGCGCCCAGGACTGGCGGTACAGGCCGTACGGCGGCTCGACCAGCAGCTGCGTCAGGCTGACCGGCGGGCCCAGGTAGAGCTGGTGGCGGCACACTAGGCGGTCTCGCCGGGGTGCGGGTCACGGGCGGTACGGAAGCCGCTGAAGATCTGCCGGCGGATCGGGTAGTCCCAGTTGCGGAAGGTGCCCCGGCAGGCGGAGCGGTCGGTGCCGAACGAGCCACCGCGCAGCACCCGGTAGTCGCGGCCGAAGAAGACCTCCGAGTATTCGCGGTACGGGAAGGCCGCGAAGCCGGGGTAGCCGGTGAACCAGGTGCCGGTCCACTCCCACACGTCGCCGATCAGCTGGTGCACCCCGGCCGGTGACGCACCGGCCGGGTAGGCGCCGACCGGCGCCGGGTGCAGGTGCCGCTGGCCCAGGTTGGCGTGCTCGGGGCCGGGGTCGTCGTCGCCCCACGGGTAGCGGCGGGACCGGCCGGTGGCCGGGTCGTACCGGGCCGCCTTCTCCCATTCGGCTTCGGTGGGCAGCCGGCGGCCGGCCCAGCTGGCGTACGCCTGCGCCTCGTACCAGCCGACGTGCACCACCGGCTCGTCGGGCACGATCGCCGACCGCCGGCCGAACCGGGTGTAGCTGCCGTCGCCGTGCCAGTGCGCCGGCCCGCTGAGCCGGGCCTGCAGCCGGTGCGCCCAGCCCTCGGCGCTCCACCACCGCTCGTCGTGGTAGCCGCCGTCGTCGACGAACTGCCGGTACCGGGCGTTGCTGACCGGCGCGCGGTCGATGAAGAAGGCGGGTACGTCGACGGTGTGCGCCGGGCGTTCGTTGTCCAGCGCCCACGGCTCGGTGGAGGTGCCCATGGTGAACGGCCCGGCCGGGATCAGCGCCTCACCGTCGACGGGTCCGGCCATCGACGGTGGCGTCGGCGCGCCGGTGAGCACCGGCGGGCCGGCCCGCAGCTGATGGGTGGCGAGCATCGTCTCGTCGTGCTGCTGCTCGTGCTGCACGATCATGCCGAAGGCGAAGCCCTGCTCGACCAGCCGGCGGCCGTCGAACGTCACCGTGTCGAGCAGGTCGAGGACCTTGTCCCGGACAGTACGGGTGTACGCGCGCGCCTCGGCCGGGTCCAGCAGCGGCAACGCCGGCCGGTCGGCGCGGGCGTGCTTGAACGCGTCGTACAGGTGGTCGATGTCGGCGCGGACCGGCTCCCGGCCGCCGACGTCGCGGACCAGCCACAGCTCCTCCTGGTTGCCGATGTGCGCCAGGTCCCAGACCAGCGGCGACATCAGCCGGGAGTGCTGCCGGACGAGGTCGTCGTCGTCGACCGGGTCGGTCAGGGCGCTGCTGCGCCGCCGGGCCCGGTCGAGGTCGGCGGCGAGCGCGGTACGCAGGTCGGACGCGGTGCGCAGATCGGGCGCGGTCGGGTCGTGGGCTGTCTCGGTCACCTGGTTCCTCCCCAGGGGTGGATTCGCTGGTGCAGCCGTCGGCGCAGGGCGCGCACCACGGTGCTGGTCGTCTCGTCGGGCAGGCCGGTGTCGGTGAGGCGCTCGCAGGCCAGCTCGGCCAGCGAGTGGGCGGCCGACGCGACAACCGGATCGGCGAGCCCGTCGCGGGCGGCGGGCAGCCAGCGGTCGGCCGCGTCCATCACTGTCGATGTCGCGGTCCGCAGGGTCTCGTCGCGGGCGAACAGCGCGGCCAGCACCGCCGCCGGGACGATCCACTCGCCGTGCGGCTGCGCGTCGAGGTAGCGCAGCTCCAGGTAGCCGCGTGGGCGGACCGGCGGAAACATGGTGCTCAGATGCAGGTCGAGGTCGGCGTAGGTCGGTGGTCGGGGCGTGCCGGTGAGGATCCATTCGCCGAAGGTCGCCGGCCCCGGCAGCCGCCAGCCGGTCGGCTCGTCGACGAACAGCGGTGGCGTGTCGAGCACCCGCCGGGTCCAGTCGGCGACCGGGTCGGACGGCCGCGTACCGGCGGTCGGGTCGGCCGGTGCGGCGGTGCGGACCGGGTCGAGGGTCAGCCAGGTCGCCATCCGGCTCGACACCCAGCCGGTGCGCCGGCCGGCCCGCGACGGCGAGTTGGCGAACAGGGCGATCAACGGCGGACCGAGCAGGTGCGCCGCCGACCACCGGAGGGAGAGCTGGCGATCGCTGCCGGTGTCCAGGCAGACCTGCAGGCCGGCGGTGCCGCACATCATGTCGGCACCGGCCCGACCCTGCCGGGCGAACGCCGCCGCCATCGCCGTGTAGCGGCCGTTGCGCAGAATCTGCCGGGGTGGCCGGTACGGATCGCATCCGGTGCGGCCGAGCAGCAGGCCGGCCCGGTCGAGTCGGCGGGTCAGCGCGCCGACGTCGGCCGACGCGACCTGGTGCAACGTGGTGAGGGATTCCGTCGGCGGGGTGGAGATCTCCACCTGCCCGCCGGGTTCGACCGTTACCAGTCCGCCGTGTGGGAGCGGGTCGTGCGGGCTGGTAGGGCGTAGTGTCCGCGGGGCGTGGTCACCGAGGGCAGTCGCGAGGTCGGCGGGGTCGAGCGGTCTGGCGGGTTGGTCTCGGTAGTGAACGGTCCATTCGAGTTCGACGCCGATCCGTCGGGGTGGGCCGGTCTTGAAGCAGATCCGGGTGATGTAGCCGGCGGCGGCGGTCGGATCAACGATGGCGGTACCGGCCGAGACGTCGGCCACGACGCTCGGACCGGTTGACGCCGCAGACTCGGCGGCCACCGGTAGCACGTCGGGCGGATGGGGAGCTGGCGGATGGGGAGCTTTGGTCATCTCGTCCTCCAGTAAATGATCGATCGCGGGTAGCGATCGATCTTCGTTACCGTATCGTCACCTTCCGACATTTGCCGAGACACCGGCGGACTGCGGGAGACGTTCCCTCTTGCGCAACCCGGCGGTCACCTGCGGATTCGCGTCACCGGGGGCATGATCGCCGCCGGACGGGGTACCGGCAGGGTCGGTGCCGACCGGAGGGGAGCCAACGTGACCGACGGGGCAAGGATCGACGATGACCAGGTGGTGATGCGGGCGGCCCGGGCCGCGCACGCCCACGCCGACGCGACCACTCAGACCGCCCGGTTCCTGGACCGGGTCGGCGCGGTCCCCGACCCGGCGGTGATCGCCGAGTACGCGGCGCTGCTGGCCCGGGAGGAGTCGACCCGCGACGAGCGGGCCGACGCGCTCCGCGACGCCGGGCTGGACGTGCCGAGCCTGGACACCGACGCGGCGTGACGCCACCCCGGTCAGCGCTGCCGCACGTTGGTCGAGCACGCCGCTGTGAAGTTCAGCGACGGTACGCGTCCCGTCGGTGATCTACGTCGAGGACGTGTACCTCGCGGTGCTTGTCGTCGGGGTCCGTCTCCTCATTCGGCCTGTTCACGAGCCCGCCGTTGCGCCATGAGCAGTGCCATCTCCTCGGCGCTGGTGCTCTCGCCCCTGGCGAGAGCGTCGTCTGCCTCCTGTATCCGCGCCATGGCGGTCGGGTCGGAAAGCAGTTCGATGGTGGCTTCCAGCGATTCAAGATCCTCGGCGGAGATCAGCACCAGCGGCAACACAGTCATGGACAACAATTTTGGTCTATGACACCGCCGGTATCCACGGTTGGCCAGATCGGACAGGGCGGAGACGAGGGCAACGGATCCCCGAGCTCCGCGAAGACTCCTGGGAGCCGTACGGGTGGGTCAGCGCACAAGTTCGCGGCCGCCCGCCAGGGACAGGATCTGCCCGTTGACGTGGCTGTTGGCCGCCGAGGCCAGGTAGGTGATCGCGCTGGCCACGTCGTCGGGAGTGCAGATGCGGCCGGTCGGGGTCTTCTCCGACTCGGCCGCGACCGCCTTCGGGCCCAGGAAAGGGGCGCTCAAGGCCTTGTCGGTAAGGGTGAATCCGGGACGGACGACGTTCGTCAGGATGCCGTGCCGGGCTTCCCGGACGGCGAGCACTCGCGCGGCGGTCTCGAGTGCTCCCTTCGCTGTGGCGTAGGCGAGCGGTCCGGCCATGGGTTGCTCGACGATGTCGGTCGACACGGCGACGATGCGCCCCCAGCCGGCGGCACGCATGGCCGGTAGGGCCGCGTCGGTCAGCGCCAGGGGGCCGACCGTGTTGACGGCCAACGACGTGGTGAGGCCGCCGATTTCGTCGGCGCCGAAGGCTGGCCACTGTACGGCGTTGGCGATCAGCACGGATATCGGCCCGAGACGCGTGGTCACCTGCTCGACGACGCCCCGTGCGGTGGCGAGGTCGCCGTGGTCCAGGCGTACGGCGCAGGCGTCGCCGCCTGCCTGCGCGATGGCGTCGACGACCTCCATCGCGGCGACGCGGTTGGTGTGCCAGGAGACCGCCACGGAGGCACCTTCGGCGGCCAGATGCCGGGCGGCGGCCCTGCCGATGGCGCCGGAAGCGCCGGTGACCAGGGCGACCTTGTTCAACAGACCGGTTTCCATCACCACTCCATAGCCGACTATAGGTTAGCCGACTATGAATCAGGATCGAGCCGTTCGTCAACTCGTACACTCTCCGGGTGGAACTCTCGGACGTCCTGGCGACCAACAAAGCCCTGGTCAAGGTGGCCAAGTTGTACCGGAACGCGCAGGCTGACGTCCTGGCCGAGCTCGCCCTGCACCCGGGGCAGGACGTCCTACTGTGGGTGCTGGGGCAGGAGCCCGACGGTTTGACGGTCTCCGAGGTCGCCGCCCGGCTCGGCGTGGAGCAGCCGACGGTGACCCGCAGCCTCAGTCGTCTCGAACACGGCGGCTGGTTCGTCCGGGAATCCGTACCGGGCGACCGGCGCCTCACCAGGATCGTGCTGACCGGCAAGGGCCGGACCGGCGTTTCGCAGATCGAAACGGCCTGGCGCACCCTCGCCGAAACCGCGACCGCCGGAATGGCGAACGATCAACGAGCGACGCTGGTCGAACTGCTCGAGAAGGTACGCGGGAACCTGCTCACCCTCGCCACCGAAACCGGCTGAGGTACGGTCTGCCGATCGACACCAACAAGCCACACCCGGACAACACCGACCCCGCCGGCTGGCGCAACCCGCCCGTACCGGAATCGTGGTGGCCGGTGATCCGCGCCCACACGCCCGGGTTCGATCCGGCGGCACACGGCAGTTCCGGACGCCAAGGCGGCGGCGCTACATCGAGGTGACGCTAGGACACCTCATCTGGCGAACTTGAGGTGCGTCAGCGTCACCTCGATGTCGAGCCAACCTGCTGGTCGACCAAAAGATCTTGGTTGCCAGGCTTCACGCCGGATCTGTTCTCGCGCCACTTAGCAGTGAGCACAGCGGACAGGCGGAAGGGAAGACAGCGATGGCAGCGTACGACGCGATCAGCTTCGGGCTGAGAGTTCTTGGGTCAGCCGTACCCCTGGTGACACTATGGCTACGGCTTCACTTCCGACTCCGCCAGGAGCGGGAGCGGCGCGACTACCTGCAGGCGGCTACCGCGCTGCCCGCCGGGAGCCGGGTGCGGGAGCAGCGCGAGGACGGTACCCGGCTCGTCCTCGACGTCGGGCCCGCAACCCGAAACGAGTGCTGATGAACCATGTGCTGGAGCCTCCCGACGAACCGGGACGTACGTTGCCCACAACCGCGACAGGTGCGCCGGGTCACCACGACCCTGACCCACCCCTGGTCGATGTCGCCGCCTACAGCGCCTTCTACCGGGCAGAGGTCAAAGCCCTGGTCAACTTCCTGCTCTGGATGGGCGCTGGACTCGCCGACGCCACCGACATCGCCCAGGAGACGATGATCGAGGCGTACCAGAGCTGGCCGTCGATCCGGCATCCGCGCGCGTGGACCCGGCGGGTCGCGTCCCGCCGGTACGGGCGTCGACAATTCGGCCAGGAGGTGATCACTGAGCCGGAGTTGCTCAGCCCGCTGCTGTCCGCCTCCGCCGACCTCTGCGCCTGGGAACAGCGGCATGACGTCCTGCGGCTGCTGGCCATGCTCCCCTGGCGGCAACGGCAGGTCATGGCGTGGACGTTCGACGGCTACCAGCCGCAGGAGATCGCCGTCGAGCTGGAGATCACCCCCGAGGCGGTACGGGCCAGCCTGAAGCTCGCCCGCCGCGCGCTCGCCGAACACCTCCGTCGGGCGGGGGAATCCACATGAACCACGACGACCTGTTCACCAGCCTCCACACCAGCACCGCAGCCGAACTCGACGGCCTACTCGATGTCGAAGCGGGCCTGCGCGAAGCCCTCGTCGCCACCCAACACACCCAAACCAGCAACGATCTCGACCTTGACCTCGAGGCAGGACTCCGCGCCGTCGTCGCCCCATCCGAGGTTGCCCCACCGTCACCGGCCGCAGATCCCCAGCAGCCCGGCGCGACTCCCGAACAGTCTAACGTGCAGGGTGCGGTCGCCGCTCGGCTGATGTCGTTGAACGACGCCAGCCGACTAGCTCTCCGCAACCACCCGGCCATCGTCGCCTTGGCACTCACCCTGGAGATCGCCAAAGCGCTGACAACCGTCCGAGCCATCGCCCGCGACATTGCCCGAGACAATCCCGTCGACTTTCACGACCAAGAGCTCGTCCACGCACTCGACTGTGTCCGCGCCCTCGCCCACGACCTCGACCGACACCCCGGGCTCGTCCTCGACCGCGACCTCGGGCTCGTCCTCGACCGCGACCTCGGCCGGGTCCTCTCCCTCGAACGCGCCCTCGAACGCACCCTCGAACGCGCCCGCGCCCTTGCCCACAACCGCACCCGCGCCCGTGACCTCGCCCGTGACCTCGCCCGTGACCTCACCCGTGACCTCACCCTTGTCCACAATCGCACCCGTGCCCTCGACCTCGACCGCGCCCTCAACCTCGACCACGCCCGCGCTCGCGACCTCGACCGCGCTCGAAATGACCTAACGGATGCCGATCTCGGCGATGTAGATCTACGCGGGGTGTCCCTCACTGGTATCCGCTGGTCGATGGGCACTAGTTGGCCGTCGGACGAGTGGCGAGCACAGGCTCTGTTGAACTCGCGTGACCTTGGCGACGGAACGTACGAAATCCTGGACGGCAACACGAATGTCCCCGTCTACAGCGCCTGAGCGCCCGTACGGAGCTGTAGTCGATTCGCGGCTGATCCCGTTGGGGGATCATGATCCCTCAACGGGATCAGCCGCGACGACAGTATGGGTTCCCGGGGAGCATCCAGCTGGGGTTCGGCAGAGCGCAGCGAAGGAACCCCGGTCACCTGGTGCGGGTGACCGGGGTTCCGGGAAGCGTTGCTGGAAGCGGGTCAGGCGGCGGCGGTGTCCTTGGTCGACGCGACGAACGCCGACCAGGCGGCCGGGCCGAAGGTCAACGTACCGCCGGCACGGTCCTTGGTGTCGCGCACCAGGACCCGACCGGGAAGGTTGTCGGCCACCTCGACGCAGGTGTCTCCGCCGTTGGCCGATCGGCTGGACTTCCGCCAGCGCGGTTCACTTGCGCTCATCGATCATCCTCAGCATCAGATCCCGGGACTGCACCACCGGCAGCGCGAGTCCGTCCACGGACTCCCAGGCTAGTTCCAGCTCGGTCACATCGCCATGGCTGGACACCACGGTGCCCTTCAACTGGTTGTCCAGGTAGCCACAGCGCCGGCCGTCCGGCAGGCTGGCCAGCACGAACGCGCCACCGAGACCGAGGTGCAGCCCGGCGTCGTCCGGCAGCACCCGGATTTTGACCGACGGCCGGTGGCCGAGTTCCACCAGGTGGCCCAGTTGCTTCGTCATCACCTCGCGGGGGCCACGACTGAGGGCGAACTCGTTGACGATCGCCGAGATCACCACTGGGTTGTCCCGGCCCAGCGTCGCGGCCTGTCGCTCCAGCCGGGTGCGCACCAGCTCGTCGATCCGCCCGTCGTTCATCGTGGAGGTCGCCAACACCGCCCGCATGTAGCCCTCGGACTGGAGCAGTCCGGGGACGAGCAGCGGCTGGAAGGTGCGCAACAGCAGCGCCCGTCGCTCGTGCTCGACCCACGGACGCATCCACGGGTACCGGTCCTCCCGCGCCTCGGCCGACAACTTGGCGAACTTGTCATCGGTGCCGAACACCCGGTCCAGGTTGGTGGCGGTGTCGGCCTGCGGGATGTGCCGCCCCGACTCGAATCCCGCGATGAGCGACTTGGACACCCGCAGCGCGGCGCCAAGCTGGCTCTGATTCATCCCCCCGGCGATGCGAAGTCGCCGGATCTCGACGCTAAGTTCACTCACGTTGGATCACCCCGGTGTCGTGATGTGGTGGTTGTCCGCCGGGGTCATCCTCCACTGGTCGGGACAGATAGTCCAGGATGGAACAGAAACTCGTGAGGATTCCGCAGCTGTGCAGAAATTCCAGCCGTCGAATTGATCAACAAGCAGATGCCGTCGAACCACGAGAAAACGACCCCCGGGGAGAATTCCCGAGGGTCGTTCACCTTTTCGTACGATGATGATCAGAAACGACCCCAGTCGTCGGCGGCCGGCCGCCACACGTCGATGTTGCGTGGGTCGACGGCCATCCGGCGGGCCCGGTGCGTGGCGTGCTCCTCCGGGGTGAACACCCGGTGCCGGTCACACAGCTCGTAACGCGGCCCGTGCTTCGGGTCGTGCATGTAGAACGCGATCGACGTCGACGCCGAGTGGTTGACCAGGTCGGAGGCGATCGGCACCTTCTTGTACTGCGCCCGCGCCCGGCCGCGCATCACATGGTCGAAGCTCTTCATCTTGAAGCACAGGTGCGCGGCGTAGAACTCCTTGTTGCGCTGCAACGCCAGGCTGTGGTGGTAGCGGTCCTCGCAGCGCAGGAAGACGGTCACGTCGCCGACGTAGTCGCTGGGCAGGAAACCCAGCACGTTGGTGTAGAAGTCGAGCGACTCCTCGTACTTGTCGGTGGCCAGGAACGGGTGCACCAGGTCAACCGGGCGCAGCTCGATCAACGGCGGTTCGGCGTACTCGACGAACTCGGTGAACAGCTCGACGATCAGCCCGTTGGGATCGCGTACGGCGAATCCGCGCTGGCACAGGCCCTTCATCCGCTCGTGCAGCTCCAGCACCTCGTGGCCGGCGGCGACGACCCGCTCCCGCAGGTCGTCGAGGACCTCGTCGGACTCGACGCTGAACCCGACCGCGGTGGTCCACGACTCGGTACGCTGCGGCGCGGCGATCAGCTCGATGCTGTGGTGCTCGATGTCGGCGCGCAGGAAGGCGTACTCGTCGTCGTGCTGCTCCAACTGCAGCCCGACGTGGTACTGCAGGAACTCGATGGAGGCGGCCAGATCCGGCACCTCGATCCGGGCGTACTCCATGCCGTAGGGCCCGCGACGGCGGGTGGCGGCCTCGGTGGACATCTGCGACCCCTTCATGGTGAGTTACGCGTCCCCGGCGGTGGGGAGGCTGACGATGACCTGGCGTTGCACGACCGGGCGCCAGCGTTCCCGGACGAACCTCTCGTGCGACTCGCTGTGCAGGTAGTCGAGCAGGTCCTGCTCGGTGGCGAACTCCACGACGAAACCGTGCGTCATCGTGGTGTCCCGGGTGCTGACGTTGACCCCGCTGCGCCAGTTGCGCATCGCCGGGTATTTGGTCGGGAAGGTGTCCAGCTCGGCGAGGACCGACTCGGCGACGCCGGGCGGCAGGTCGTCGCGGAACTTGAACGCCAACATGTGGGTGATCACGACGGCGGCCCCGCTACAGGATGAAGCTGAGTCGGGCGCCGGGGTCCATCGACTCCATCACCGGGATGGAGCGGCGGACCCGGAAGCGCAGGCCGTCGTCGTCGACCTTGAGCACGTGCTCGTAGCGGCCCACGTAGGTGTAGGCGCCACCGTCGCGGTAGCGGTGGATGAGGAAGTTGGCGCTGATCCACACCGTCTCCGCGCCGGCCTCCAGCAGGATCACGTTGGAGACCATCCGGTGGGTACGCGAGTGCGGGTTCTCGGCGTGCGCCTTGCGGCTCTTCAGCCGCTTCACCCGGGCCCGGATCAGGTCGTAGTCGTCGCAGACGAAGAACCCGGCGGTGGTGGCGTCCCAGCCGGCCCAGTCGGTGGTCGGCACCTCCATCCGGCCGTCCGGCTCGAACATGGTGAACCACTCGTCGAGGCGCCACTCGTCGAGCAGCTGCGCCTCCCGGTAGAGGAAGTCCTCCACCTGCGCCCGGGTCACCTCGCGGGTGCCCACGTTGAGCACTGCTCCGCTGGTCGTCGGGGACATCGGGTCACTCCTTCCCGCTGGTGGTGGGCGCGGCGGATCCGGCGGTGGCCGTGGATCCGGCGGCGAAGACGGTGGACGGGCCGGGAGCGCCGGGGTCGGCCGGCGGGTCACCGGCGACGGCGGTGGCCACCCCGACCCGGTCGGCCCAGTGCCGCCAGAAGCTGCGCATCGCGCCCTCGTCGATGGAGCGGCCCTGGTTGCCCTGCTTCTCGTTGGCCATGCCCCGGGACATGTCGGACCAGTCGTGGGCCGGGTCGGCCGAGTCGGCGGTGGCGACGATGCCGCGCTGCACCGCCTCGTACGCCTCGATGTCGTCCGGGGTGGCCAGGCCGCCGGGGCCGACGAAGCTGACCATGGTCTTGATCCGCAGCGCGCGGACCGACTCCGGCTCGCCGGTCTCGACGAACTGCCAGGCCCGCACGTCGGTGCGGTCCGGGGCGACCGGTTCGAGCTGGCGGATGGTCAGCGCCTCCAGGTCGAACAGCAGCAGGTTGGGGAAGACGAAGAGGATCCGGCTGGCGTCGGCGATCTCGGCGGCGAGCTCCGGCCCGAGCCGGGCCGCCATCTCGTTGCGCTTGGCGACGGTACGGGCCTTTTCCTCGTCGCCGAAGCGCGGCTCCCAGACCATGCCGATCCGGCCGTTGTGCCCGGTGAGCACGAGCAACCCGTGGCCGCCGCCGAGGTCGTAGGCGTACTGGTCGTCGTCGGTGACCGCGAAGCCGGTCTCCCGCAGGTAGCCGACGAAGGTGTTGTGGGTCGGCGCGAAGTGGTAGCCGTCCATGGCGTTCTCGACGGCGAGTTTCCAGTTGCCTTTGACGCTGTAGAGCTGCACGCCGGGCAGGGTCTGCATGCCGTGCTGGCCGATCTTGGCGGTCAGCGACATGTAGTGCGCGGCCGGACCGAGGTGGGTGAGCAGATCAGGCACGTCGGGGGTGAACGCGATGAAGACGAAGCCCTCGTGGATCTGCAGCCGGGGCACCTGGCGCAGCCGCATCGACTCGCGGAATCCCGGGTCGTCGGGGTAGCTCTCGTCGCCGGGCAGCGCGGCCAGGTCACCGGAGTTGCTGAACGCCCAGGCGTGGTAGAAGCACTGGAAGAACTTGGTGTTGCCCTCGTTGTGCCGGCACAGGATGGTGCCGCGGTGGGTGCAGGCGTTCAGGAAGACCTTGACCTCGCCGGCGGAGTCGCGGCAGAAGATCAGCGGACGGCCGCCGAGGGTACGGGTCTTGAAGTCGCCGGCGTTGGGGATCTCGGTCTCGTGGCCGAGGTACAGCCAGGTGTGGCCCCAGATCTTGGCGATCTCGTCGCGGAACACGCCCGGGTCGCGGTACGCCGAGCGGTGCACCCGGAAGCGCATCGCCTCCCAGTCCTCGTCGATCAGCGCGCCACCCTCGGCTCCGCCGAGCGGTCGCACCGGCGTCTGCTGCGTCATCACCCCACCGCCCTCTTTCGTCCCGTCCGCCCACCTCGGCGGCGCTACGTCATGCGAGACAGTGTCTCGCACTCCGATGCTGCTATCAGAGCCCTCTGCCTGTCAAGAGCAGGGCATCTTCCGTGATCGGGTTACTCACTGTTAACAGGACAGCAACATGTTCCTGCGGGTTCGCCGGAAACGATCCGGTCATCCACCCAGCACCCGGCCCGCCAGCGGCACGCACCGCCGCGCGCCCTGCGCCCACCCGGCCGGGTACCCCTTCCGGAGGAACCGATGCTCCAGCCGCACCAGGGACCGATCGCCGGCGCCCACTACCTGCCGACCACGCCCGAGACCTGCCTGTGGGGCCGGCTGCCCAACCGCAGCCACGCCCCGGTGCTGCGGGTCCGCTCCGGTGAGACCGTGACCATCGACACCCTCAGCCACGAAGGCATCCTCGAAGACCAGGGCCGCGACCCGGTCGGCTACCTCAAGCAGTACGACGTACCCGCCGACGGTGTCCTCGCCGACGCCCGCGACCTGGCCGCCTCCGACGTCGCCCACGACTACGACGACGACGGCCCGCACGTGGTCACCGGCCCGATCACCGTCAACGGCGCGCAGCCCGGCGACCTGCTCCGGGTCGACGTGCTCGACCTGACGATCCGGGCCCCGTACGGCTTCGTCAGCAGCCGGCACGGCTACGGCGCGCTACCCGGCGAGTTCCCGCTCACCCCGGTCGACACCGGGCCGGGCAGCGACCCGCGCGCCTACGGCAGCGTCTGCCACTTCACCGAGGTCGCCTCCAGCGGCGGCCGGCTGTACGGCGTCCTGCCGTTCGGCGCCGGCCGGGCCGCCCGGTTCCCGCTCGCGCCGTTCCTCGGCCTGATGGGCGTCGCCGTCGACACCGACGAGATGGTGCACTCGGTGCCGCCCGGCGGGCACGGCGGCAACCTGGACATCAACGAACTGCAGGTCGGCTCCAGCCTCTACCTGCCGGTGCAGCTGCCCGGTGCCGGCTTCTACGCCGGCGACCCGCACTACGCCCAGGGCGACGGCGAGGTGGCGTTGACCGCGCTGGAGGCACCACTGCGGGCCACTCTGCGGTTGACGGTGATCCCGGCGGCGCAGGCCGCGACGCTGATCGGTGCCGGCGAGGCCCCGCTGGCCGAGACCGCCACCCACTGGATCCCGGTCGGCCTGGACGCCGACCTCAACGAGGCGATGCGCCGGGCGGTCCGCGCCGCGGTCGACTTCCTGGCCCGCACCCAGGGCATGCCCCGCGACACCGCCCTGGCCTACCTGAGCGCAGCCGCCGACTTCGAGGTCAGCCAGGTCGTCGACGCGGTCAAAGGCGTGCACTGCCTGATCCGCAAGGCCGACTTCCCCGCCCAGATCTGAGGGCGGTGGCGCGGTCGGGGCCGCACACCGTCGTCCGCGCCGCCGGGCGCACTGTGGACGCGCTGCTGGCGAGGATCGCCAGCGGCCTACGGCGGGGCACCGACGTCACAGCGTCGGCGTTCGTCCGGGTCGAGGTGCGCCACCCGGACGGGCGGCTGGCGGCCCTGAGCAACCCGGTCACGCTGGTCCGATCCACTCGTGGCGTACGGTCGGGCGTGATCTGTTCCGACGCCGACCGGGGTACGCCATGCGCCGGGGGCTGACCTTCCTGTTCGCGGTGGCGGCCGGTGCCGCCGTCGCCAACCTCTACTGGGCGCAACCGCTGCTCGATCTCATCGCCGCCGACCTCGACGTCACCACCGCGACCGCCGGCTTGCTGGTCACCGCCACCCAGATCGGCTACGCCGCCGGGATTCTGTTCCTGGTGCCGCTGGGCGACATCCTCGACCGACGCCGGCTGGTACCGGTGCTGATGCTCTGCGCGGCGGGCGCGCTGGTGCTGTGCGCGCTCGCGCCGTCGTTCGGCGTGCTGCTCGTGGCGATCACCGTGCTCGGGGTGGCCACGGTCTCCGGGCAGCTACTCACCCCGCTCGCCAGCGATCTCGCCGACGACACGCGGCGCGGCAGCGCGGTCGGTACGGTCGTCGCCGGGATCCTGACCGGCATCCTCGCTTCGCGGACCATCAGCGGGCTGGTCGCCGACATCGCCGGCTGGCGGGCGATCTTCCTGCTGGCGGCGGTGGCGGCGGTCGGCTTCGCCGTGGTGATGTACCGGGCGATTCCGGTGCTGGCGCCGAAGACCCGGCTGCCGTATCCGGCGCTGATCGCGTCCGTCGCCGCGGTGGTCGCCCGGGAACGCGCGGTCCGGTGGACGCTGGTGCTGTCCGCGACCGGCTTCGCCGCGTTCACCATGTTCTGGACGGCGTTGACGTTCCTGCTCAGCGGTCCGCCGTTCGACTATCCGGTGTCGGTGATCGGGCTGTTCGGCCTCGCCGGTCTGGCCGGCGCGGTCGCCGCACAGCGCAGCGGTCGGCTGCACGACCTGGGCTGGTCGCTGCCGGCCACCGGCGCGGCCTGGGCCGTGGTGCTCGCCTCGTTCGTCACGGCGATCTTCGCCGGACGCAGCGCCCTGCTGGTGATCGTCGTCGTGGTCGCGCTCGACGCGGCGTTGCAGGCGGCCGGGATCCTCAACCAGTTGCGGGTCATGGCCATCTCACATGAGGCGCGCAGCCGGCTGAACACGGCGTACGTGACCGCGAACTTCCTCGGTGGCGCCGCCGGCTCGGCCGCTGCCGCAGTCCTCTGGTCGGCCGGCGGCTGGCCGGCGGTGTCGCTGGCCGGGGTGGGGCTGAGCTGCTTCGCCCTGGCCCTGTGGGTGGTGGGCCGTCGGCACGCGCTCGTTCCGGTCGACCCACTGGCCAGATAGTCAAATCATTTGTATATTCTGCCGCGTGACACGTCCGATGAGAGAACCGACGTTCTGGATCCTGACCGCGCTGGTCGACCAGCCACGACATGGATACGGGGTGATCCAGCAGGTCAACAAGCTGTCCGGGGGTGAAACGCGACTGCTGGCCGCGACCCTCTACGCCGCGCTGGACCGACTGGCCGCCGAGGGTCTGGTGGCCGTCGACCGGGAGGAGGCGGTCGACGGGCGGCTGCGCCGCTACTACCGGCTCACCGACTCCGGTGGCGCCGCGCTGGCCGCCGAGACGCAACGGCTGAGCCGCAAGGTGGCCACCGCGTCCCGGCTGCTGGACGCGCTGCGCCCACCGGCCGGGCCGGCCACGGTGGCGTTCGGTTGACATCTCTCCCTGCTGAAGCAGGGAGATTCAACCCTCACGGGTCGAGCTTTCTGCTTCGCCGACCACAGCCGACCCGAATCAACGGCAAGGGACGGGGTACCGCCCATCGGTCTTACACAGTCTCCACAGACGTCACTTCCCACCAGCCCGGCGGTAGGCCCGACCGGCCTGGTTGTCACCGGAAAGGCAACGCGATGTCAGCACACCTGTCCACACGCCGGATGTCCCGGTGCACGGGGGGTAGACGTGGATCCGCCTCGGCGGCGAATCGGCTTTCGCTGACCTGCTCCGCAGGAGTCCGTTCCCTCCCCTGCCTGCAGGCCGGAGCATCCACGGAAGGCATCGGATGAGCCCGACCGGCACCGCACGCCACCGGCGCTACCGGCTACTCGCCCGCGCCTACCCGCCGGGGCCCCGCCGGGCCGAACTGCTCGACACGATGTTGATGATCGCCGAGGCCACCGGCCGTCGGCGACCGAGCACCCGCGAGGTCCTCAATGTGCTCCGGCACGCCCCCCGGGCCCGGCTGGGCCGACCGGGCAACCGCCTCGTGGTCCCCGTCGCCATCGTCGTCGCGATCCTCAGCGGCTTCGTGGCCGCGTCGCTGACCGCCCGGGCCTTCGGCGAAACCGACCGGCCGCTGCCCAGCACGGCGGAGATGACCGCCATCGCCGAACTGGTCACCCCCGACGTCGAGGATCCACCGCTGCAACGGCACGACCGGGTCTTCGTCAATGGCAACGGCGAGGCCCAGTTCGGCCACGTGCGGTACGAGGTCGGGTACGCCGGGCCGATGCCGGACCCGTGTGCCTACGGCGCCGAGGCGGCGGACCGACTGGCCGGTGCCGGCTGGCAGCCCGCACCGCTCGACGCGGGCCGCACCGGTCCGTGTGACGCCGAGGTGCTGACCGCCACCAAGGACGACTGGGTGCTCACCTTCGCCAACTACAACGCGACCGTACCGGCCGACGGCGGATGGTTCGACGTCTCGGTCCGCCGGGTGGAGCCGGCCGCGATGCCGGTCGGATTCGCCGCCGGTGGCCTGGTCGGGATGGTGCTCGGCTGGTTCTTCGCCGGGTGGGCCAGCCGCCGGACCGAGCACAGCACGGCGGCCAGCGGCGTCCTCGCCCTGCTGGCCATCGTCGCGGCCGGCAACTCCGCACTAATGATCAACTTTGTGGTGCGGGACTACCTGACGGTCATCAACCAGGGGTTCTCGCTCCACGAGGGACCGATCTGGTCGTGGACCGTGTTCGGCGACGAGGGTCAGCTGATCCTCGCCACCCTCGCTGCGGGAGTGATTCTCGCGGTGTCCCGCCGGCCGCGCGGCACCACGCCGCGCCGGGTCGCCGGCAGGTCCCCGCTCACCCGCGTCGGCTGGACGCTGACTCTCGTCATCTTCAGCCTGGGGGTGCTCAGCGCGTTTACCGGATTCGGCCTGTTCGGCTGCGACATGTTCGTGGTGGCCCTGCTGATGGCGATCGGGCTGGCGGTCCACCGGATGCAGAACCGACCGATCACCCCGACGGCGGTCACCCAGGAACCGGACGGCGACGCCGGATCCCACCAACCTGGTCTGGCAACCTAGCCGACGGCGAGCACCTCGGCCCGGCGTGGGGCACTGGCCATCGCGCCGGGCCGGGTCACCGTCACCGCCGCCGCCCGGCTCGCCCAGCGGGCCGCGTCGTCGATCGCCGCGCCGTCGAGCAGCGCGTCGGCCAGCGCCGCGCAGAACGTGTCCCCGGCACCGGTGGCATCTACCGCGTCGACCTGCTCGGCCGGCACCAGATGCTCCCGGTCGGCGGTCACCACCAGGGCACCGTCGACGCCGAGGGTCACCACCACCGGCCCCCGGGTGCCCAGCGACCGGGCCATCGTGGCGAGCGCAGCGACATCGCCGGTCCCGGCACCGGCAGGCCCGGCCGCACCGGCAAGCGCCGCGAGTTCACCCCGGTTGGGCACCAGCACGTCGACCCGGGCCAGGGTTTCCGCGTCGATCGGCCGGGCCGGTGCCGGGTTCACCACGACCAGGCCGCGGGCGGCGGCCACCGCCGCGGCCACCACCGCCGCATCGATCTCCTGCTGCAGCAGTACGGCGGCAGCGTCACCGATCAGATCCGCGTACGGCCGCAGGTGCTCCGGGGCGAGCCACATGTTGGCCCCGGAGCTGACCGCGATGGTGCTGTCGCCGTCGACGGTGACCAGCACGATCGCCTGCCCGGTGGGGCGGGGCGCGCGCAGCACCGCCGAGGTGTCGACGCCTTCGGCGGCCAGCAGCCCGGTCAGCCACTCCCCCTCGGCGTCGTCGCCGACCGCGCCGACCATGGCCACTGATCGGCCCAGCCGGGCGGCGGCCACCGCCTGGTTGGCACCCTTGCCGCCACCGGCCCGGGAATGGTCGGCGGCGCTGAGCACCGTCTGCCCGGCGGCGGGCAACTCGTCGAGGGGCACCACCACGTCGACGTTGAGGCTGCCCACCACCACGATGTCAGTCATCGGCTCACCCCTGAGCGGCGGGACGCCAGGCGTGCGCCAGGAAGTCGGCGCGGGGCGGGGCGAACACGTCCAGGTTGATGCACGGGCCCTCGGTCGGCTCGACGTAGTGCTCGGCGCCGCGCGGCACCAGCAGCATCGAACCCGCGCTCATGTCGTGCGGTACGCCGTCGACGTAGTAGTTGCACCGGCCGCCGAGGATCATCACCAGCTGGTCGAAGTCGTCGTGGGTGTGCGGGTTGAGGGCCATCCCGACGCTGAGCTCGTGCCAGGCGAGCACCACCTCGTCGGTGGCGTACACCTTGCGTCGCACGCCGGGGCGCACGTCGGTGGCGGGGATCTCGTCCCAGTTGACCGAGGTGCGGTAGAGCTGCGGGTTCAGCACGTCCGGGCTCCCTTCGAGGGCTGGCTCAATTGTCGGTGGCGAGGTGGCGCAGGCCGGCGCCGAGCAGCTGCAGGTCGGAGCCGGCGACCAGATAGTTGGCACCGGCGAGGCCGTACCGGCGCAGAATGTCGGCGGCCCGGCCCGGCGCCCACCCGCCCAGAGTGACCCCGGCGGCGCGGGCGGCGTCGGCGATCTCACCGACCCGGCGCAGCAGCGGTGCCTGGTCGTCGGTGGCGGCCAGGCCGAGGCTGACCGCCAGGTCGGTGGTGCCGGCGAACGCCACGTCGACGCTGGAGCTGCCGGCCCCGCCGGTCAGCAGGTCGGGCAGCGGGTCGTCGGTGTCGGCGGTCTCGATCTGGGCGACCAGCAGCGGCGGGTCGGCGGCCTCGGCGGCCAGGTAGGCGTCCAACCCGGCGGACCCGTAACCGGCGGCCGGGTGGGCGAGGCTGATGCTGCGCCGGCCGGCCGGCGCGTACCGGACGGCGGCGTGCAGCGTGTCGAGCTGCGCTCGGGCGCGGACGGTGGACAGCTGCACCCCGGCGGCTCCGGCCTCGAGCAGCCGGTTGACCTGCGCCGGGTCGACCGCTGCCAGCCGTACCAGGGCCGGCAGGCCGAGCAGTGCGGCGTGCCGCAACTGCCCGGCGGCGGTCCGCTCGTCCAACCCGGAGTGCTCCAGGTCGACCACCACGAAGTCGAGGCCGGCCTGGGCGGCCAACTCGACCGCGTCGGTGCCGGGCAGCTTGAGGAAGGTGCCGACCACCCGCCGGCCGCGCCGCAGCCGCTCGCGCAGCGCCGCCCGGCCGGTGTGCACCCCGGTACGCATCACGGTCGGTCCTCAGCCGGCCCGGCCGGCTGCACCGGCCTGGTCGGTGGGCAGGCCCCGCCACGGTACGGTCGGCACCCGCTCGCCGGCCAGCAGCACCAGTTCCGGCTCCAGCCGGGGCGCGGTGATCTGGTTGCCGGCCGCGTCGGGCAGCACCGCCTCGTCGGCGTCGGCGAGTACGGTGACATGCGCCGGGCCACCTTCGACGAGGCTGCCGTAGCCTTCGGCGTCCAGGCCGGTCAGCCGGGCCGGGGCGCTGGTCACCCGGGGCACGATCTGCTCCATGGTCATGCCCAGCGCCCGCAGTTTGGCCATGCTGGTGACCAGGTCGAACACCGGGCCGCGCCAGTTGCGGGCCGAGGTGTCCGAGGTGATCACGTCCGGGTAGAAGCCTTGCGCGATCGCCGGTTCGGCCACCGTGAAGCTGAGGTTGCTCTTGCCGTGCGCCGACTCGAACAGCACGCCACGCTCACGGGCGGCGTACACCTCGGGCAGCACGGTGCCGTCGGCCATGATGCCGTACGGCTTGCCGGTGTAGCAGTGCGCGACGACGTCGCCGGGGCGCAGCATCTCCAGCACGGCCGGCAACGGTTCCGGGGTCTCCCCGATGTGGATCATGAGCGGCAGGTCGGCGTCGGCGGACAGCTCCAGGGAACGCTTGAGCAGCGGCCGCCAGTTGTGCCCGACGACGTCCTCGGAGAGCCGGATCTTGAAGCCGCGGACCCGGTGCGGGTTGTCGGCGGCGACCGCGAGGGCATCCTCGATCACCAGGGTGTCCGGGTTGATCAGCTCGCCGAACCGGAAGTCGATCAGCCCGAGCACGCTGACGTTGAGGAAGTTGACCAGCCGCAGCTTCGCCGGCACGGCGACGTACCGCTCAAAGGCCGCGAAGGTGGAGGCGCCGACGGTGCCGGCGTCGCAGGCTGCGACGACGCCCCGGTGCAGGTGCGCCTCGTCCGGCGGGGCGCCGACCTTGGACACCTCGGCGAAGATATGGGTGTGTCCCTCGACCAGGCCGGGCAGCACGTACCGGCCGGCGCAGTCGACCACCTCGCGGGCGTCGGCGGCCAGGCCGGGAGCGATCCGGGCGATCCGGTCGCCGGTCACCGCGACGTCGGCGACCTGGCTGGCACCGGTGGCGGAGTCGAAGACCTCACCACCGGCCAGCACCAGGTCGTACCGGGGAGCATTCTCAGTCATCAGTCAGCGGACTTTCTGTGCGAAGGAGAGGACGGCGCCACCGTGTCGAGAGTTCCGTCGGGGGTTTCGGCGCAGAACCGGGTACGCAGCGGCAGTACCCCGCCGACCGAGACCTCGACCAGGTCGCCGGGGCGCAGGAAGCAGCCCCGGTCCTGGCCGGTGCCGGCCGGAGTGCCGGTGAGCACCACGTCGCCGGGTTCCAGCACCACGTACTTGGTGATCCAGGCGAGCAGCTGCGGCACCGGGAAGATCAGGTCGGCGCTGGTGGCCTGCTGGCGTACCTCGCCGTTGACGGTGGTCCGCACTTCGATGGCGTCGCGGTCGGCGACGGCGGCGATGTCCAGCACCGAGGTGCCCAGCGCGCCGAAGCCGGGGAAGCTCTTGGCCAGCGTCGGGTTGGCCGAGGCGGTCATCACGTCCCGGGCGGTCAGGTCGTTGGCGGCGGTGATCGCCGCGACGTGCGACCAGGCATGCTCGGCCGGCGTACGGTGCATCCGGGCCCCGATGACCAGCGCGATCTCGCCTTCGTAGTCGGGTTGGGTGCTGATCGAGCTGGGCAGCGCCACGGTGGCGTCCGGGCCGGAGCCGGCGCTGGCCGACTTGAGGTAGAGCACTGGTTCGGTGGGGACGGCCCGGCCGGCGGCCCGCGCCTTGCAGTGGTAGTTGAGGCCGACCCCCCACACCGCCCGGGTGCTGCCCAGCGGGGCGACCAGCTCGGCGGTGACGCTGTCCAGCGGCAGTCGGTCGCGGGCCGGCGCGTCGGCGGCCGGGGCCAGACCGGCGCCGGCCCGCAGCAGCTCGGCGACGTCGCGGTACGGCAGGTCGAGCAGTTCGGCGGTGCCGTCGCCGCAGATCCGGGCCAGACCGCGCCGGGTGGCGAGCAGCTGCAGTCCGGGGGCGCTCACGCGGCGTCCGAGGAGTGGCCGGGCACGGTGCTCAGCGCCGGGTTGACCAGCGGTGCCAGGTTGTTGACGGCGGCGGCGGCCTCACCGAAGCCGACCGAGATCAGCCGCACCTTGCCGGGGTAGTCGGTGACGTCACCGGCGGCGTAGACCCGGGGCAGGCTGGTCCGCATCGACCGGTCGACGGTGATGTGCCGTTTGGTCATCTCCAGCCCCCACTGTTGCATCGGGCCGAGGTCGGCGATGAAGCCGAGGGCCGCCACCACCGCCTGGGCGGGCAGTTCCTCGCGCCCTTCACCGCGTACCTCGCTGATCGTCACCGAGGTCAGCTGCGGGTCGCCGACGATGCCGCTGACCTCGTACGGGGTGACCACCCGCACGGTGGAGGCGTGCAGCTGCTCGACGCTGCGTTCGTGGGCGCGGAACTGCGGCCGGCGGTGCACCAGGGTGACGCTGGCGGCGTACGGCTCCAGGGCGAGCGCCCAGTCGACGGCGGAGTCGCCGCCGCCGACCACGACGACCTGCTGTCCGGCGAGCTCCTCCAGCCGGGGCACGAAGTAGCGCAGTCCACGACCGAGGTAGTCGCTGCCGACCGGCAGTTCGCGCGGGGTGAAGGTGCCGATCCCGGCGGTCAGCAGGACCGCCTTGGCGCGCATCCGGCTGCCGGTGTCGGTGCCGATCAGGACGTGGTCGGCGGCGTTGGTCAGCTCCACGGCGCTCTCGCCCAGCAGGAAGGTGGGTTTGGCGGTGGCGGCCTGGGTGAGCAGGTCGTCGACGAGCTGCTGACCTTTGATCGCCGGTAGGCCGGCGATGTCGTAGATGTCCTTCTCCGGGTAGAGGGCAGCTATCTGTCCGCCCGGTTCGGGCAGCGAGTCGATGATCGCCACGGTCATCCCGCGGAAGCCGGCGTAGTAGGCGGCGTACAGGCCGGCCGGGCCGGCGCCGATGATGGCCAGGTCGACGTCGTGTTCGGCGGTCATGAGCCGGCGCTCCCGGCGACGGCCGGGTGGTCGCGACCGACCCGGCCGATCTTGCGAGCACCGCCGGGGGCACCGATCTCACCGAAGAACTCGGCGTTGATCGGGCCGAAGTGGGCCTGGTCGGCCGGCAGATCGTCCAGGTGGAAGATCGAGGTGACCGGGCAGACCGGTTCGCACCGGCCGCACTCGACGCACTCGTCGGGGTTGATGTACATCATCCGGTCGCCCTCGTAGATGCAGTCCACGGGGCATTCCTCGACGCAGGAGCGGTCCTGTACGTCCACGCATTCGTCGGTGACCACGTAGGTCATCGGTCCTCCCGCATCAGTGGGCCTTCCGCCGTCCTGCTCGCGTCTCGCGCCTCTGCGACCTGCGGTTATCTGGTTGGACAGCGGCGTCGTTGATGTGACGTCACGCTAGAGACCACACCCTGGCTATGTCAACATGCGAGACGTCATCTTGGATAACTGTCACGGGAGTGATGGGATGAGGCGATGAGCGAGGACCGGATCGTCGACGCCCTGACGGTGCTGACCGCCGGGCCGACCCCGTACGGACAGGAGTTGGCCACCGCCGAACGACTGGCCGGCTGGGGCGGCGCCCGCTGGCCGGAGCTGGCCTGGCGGGTCGACCGGCTGCCAGCGACCGCCGAGATGCCGCGCAGCGCCAACCTCGTGGTCACCGCCGGCCACGACAACGCGCCGGAGCTGCTGATCTGCTCCCACCTCGACACCTCCCTCACCGGTGACCCGGACTTCGACGAGCCGATGACCGGCTCGTCGAGTCCGGCGGGTGGACTGCGCCGGTCGGTCGGGCCGGACGGCGACGCCCTGGTAGACGGCTTCGGCCTCGGGGTCGCCCGGGCCGCCGCCGCGACCGCGCTGGTCGGTTTCGTCGCCGCCGCCGAGGCGCTGCGGGCGGCCGACCGACCGCACCGGCTGACCCTGCTGCTGGCCGCCACCGGAACCCACCGGTACCACCTGTCGCATCCGCCAGCAGCTCCCGGTGGGTCGCGACCGCGTACGGATGCCGGTACCGTGACCCGGCAGCAGCCCGGCGGTGTCGCCCGGCACCTGGACCGGCATCCGGCGCCGGCCGCGGCGGTGCTGGCCAAGACCAGTCCGCCGGGCGTGCTGACCGCCGAACCAGGCGCCCTCTACCTGCGGGTACGGCTGACCGGCCGGTTCCATCCGGTGCTGGCTCGCGACCACGCGGTGCCGCCCGGCGGGCTGGTCACCCATCTCGGCGTGGTGATCGAGGCGCTGGAGGCCTTCCGTCGGCGGCACCTGGCCGCCCGGGCCGATCCCACCGCTGCGGTCGGCGCCGAGGTCGGCATCGGTGCGGTACGCGCCGGGCAGCCGGCCAAGCCGGATCTGCTGCCGGGCCGACTGGACCTGCACCTGTACCTGGTGACGGTGCCCGGTGACGATCCGGCGCGGATCCGCGACGAGGTGCAGACCGCCGTCACCGCCGCGACCGCCGTCACCCCGCTGGCCGAGTGCCCGGTGTCGGTGGACGGGCAACTGGTGCACCCGGCCGCAGCGACAGCACCGGACGCGCCGATCGCCCGGCACGCGTACGACGCCTGGACGGCGGCGTACGGTGAACAGCCACCGCCGGTTCTCGGCTGGACCGGTTCGACCGACGGGGTGGTGCTGCGCGGTCGGGACGTGCCGACGGTACGGCTGGGACCGCCGGGCCGGGGCACCGATCCCGCCGATCCCCGACGGGACCGGTACGCGCTGGCCGATCTGCGAATGTTCGCCGGCATTTATGCGGACATCGCGGTACGGCACACCGGCACCATCGACAGCGCAGGGTACCGTATGGCATGATGCTGTCTCACTTTCCGTACGCGTCCCGGCCGCCCGCACCTACCCCCGTCCGGTGCGCACGCCCCGCCGCTTCCGACCAGGAAGCCAGATAAGGAAGCCAGATGGCGGACGACAGCTCTCCCGCCGAGGTGAGCCCCCCGGTGCTCGCCGAGCCGAGCACCCCGGCGATCCAGACCGTGCAGCGCGCCGCGGTGATCCTCAACGCGTTCACCGCCGCCCGACCCCGGCTGAGCCTCAACGAGCTCACCGCCAGCCTCGGCACCAGCAAGGCCACCGCGCACCGCTACACCAAGGCGCTGCGGGAGAGCAACCTGCTGCGCTACGACGAACGCGAGGGCCTCTACTCCCTGGGCCCGCAGATCCTCACCCTGTCCGCCGCCGCCCGCGCCGCCATGCCGGTGATCAGCATCGCCGGCCCGCACATGCAGCAGCTGGTCCGCGAGGTCGACGAGACCGTGGTGCTCAGCGTCTGGGACGGCGACACGGCGGTGGTGGTCCGCGCCGACGACAACACCGACCGGGTGATCCGGGTCAGCGTCCGCACCGGGTCCCGACTGTCGCGCACCGAATCCGCCCAGGGCCGGGTGTTCTGCGCGTTCCTGCCGGCGGATGACGTCCCCGGGCTGGCCGCCGACCTGGCAGCCTCGGCCGAGCTGCGCCACGAGGTCGACAAGATCCGCCGCACCGGAATCTCCGCCAACACGCCGTCGGTCAACGGGGTACGCAGCATCGCCGCGCCGATCTTCCGGGGCCAGACGCTGATCGCCGCCATGGCGATCGTCGGCACCACCACGTCGGTGCCGGAGGGCACCGACAGTCCGCTGGCCGCCGCCCTGCAGCGCGCCGCCGCCGTGGTCACCGCCGAACTGGGCAGCGTCGCCGGCAACGGCCACCAGCCGGACGGCAACGGACGGACCAGCCACCAGCCGGGTGGCAACGGACGGACCAGCCGGCGTCGTTAACCGGCGATCGCCCCCAGCGTCTCGGACAACTCCCCCGCGACCTGCCGCAGCTGATCAGCCGCCTCGGCCTGCGCCGGACCGGCCAGCGCCACGCTGGTGCCGAGCACCGCGAGCGCGGCGACCACCTGGGTACGTTCGAACACCGGGGCGGCGATCACCCGTACCCCGAAATCCTCCGGTGAGTTGACCGCGACGCCGTCGCGGCGGACCTGCGCGACCACCTCCCGCAGCGCGGCGGACAGCCGCAGCTGCCGGGCCACCACCGGGTTCTCGGCGGGCGGCAGGTACGCGCAGAACACCCGGCCCTGGGCCGAGCGGGTCAGGTCCAACGGCGAGCCGGTACGCACGCTGAGCCGCACGTCACCGCTGGTGTTGTCCATGCACCGGACCACCGTCGGTGCCTCGCCGTTCCAGATGCTCAGCACCGAGGTCTGGTTGGTTTCGCGGGTCAGCCGGTCGAGGTAGGGCTCAGCGACGGTGACGATCGGCAGTGCGGCGCGGGCCGCCGCCTCCATCGCCAGGATCTGCGGCCCCAACGTGTAGGTGGCGGTGGCGACGTCGAACCGCAGCAGGTTGGCGGCGCGCAGCGCCCGCGCGTACCGGTGTGCGGTGGCCCGGCTGATCGCCAGGTCGGCGGTCAACTCGGCCAGGGTGAGCCGGGGCCGTTCCACGGTGAACGCCCGCAGGATCGTCGCGGCGCGCTGCACCGTCTGGATGGCCGGCCCGTCGCCGGTCACCTCGCTCGCCGTACCCGCCGCCCGACCCGTGACCACCACGGCGCCACTCTACCGAGCACCCACCGGCCGGCGGGACCAGCCGGCCGGCAGCAATCAGCCGGCGGCGGCGATCTGCCGGTGCACCTCGGCGCTGTCCCAGTAGTCGACCCGGTGGGCGATCAGCCCGTCGGCGTCCACCCGGAAGCGGAACATGCCCCGGATGCGTACCGGCGCGCGCCCGGCCGACACCAGCCGGAACGACATCCGGTACGCCACCGCCGCCCGGTCGCCGTCGACCAGCAGATCCTCGACCTCGTAGTGCAGGTCGGCGAACTCGGTGAGGAAGCCGTCCAGCCGGGCGCGGTACGCGGCCCGGCCGGTGACGGTGCGGCCCAGCGCCGCGGTGTGCTCGTTGACGAACCCGGGACTGACGCAGCCGGCGACCGCGTCGGCGTCCCGGGCGTTGAGCGCGGCCAGGTACCGCCGCACCGCGTCGCGGGTGCGTCCGCCGGTCAGCTCCCCCACAGCCGCCGTACGGTGTCGAACACCTGCTGGTCGTGGGAGATCTCGATGACGTTGCCGTCCGGGTCCTTCAACGCGCAGATGTAGCCGACCGGCGGCGGCATCTGCCGCGGCTCCCAGTGCAGACAGCCCATTTCCCGGGCGCGCTCGGCGATCTCGTCGACGTCGGACCGGTTCGGCACCTCGACGCCGATGTGCGCGAACGGGTGCAGCAGCCCCAGCTGGCCGCCCTTGTCCTTGTTGAACGAGACCAGCACCAGCACGAACGGTGTCTCTACCTGCTTGTCGTTGGAGAGCCAGACGCTCTCGCCGTCGGCGTCGGCGAACCGTTCGACCACCACCAGCGGGGTGAGCGAGGTGTAGAACGAGATGGCCTTGTCGAGGTCGCCGGTGGGCAGTGCCACGTGCGTCCATCGGGCGTGGGTCAGGCCGGTCGCCACAGGAACCTCCAGTTGCCGAAATGTCTGTTGCAGCGCGCCTACCAGGCTATTCGGCACGGTAGCCGGGATCCATGTGCCGGGGACACAAACCCGGCGATCGGCCTTCGAGCTGCGGCAACGGTGCCGCCGCCGGTGCTCAGGTGACAGGCTGGCGGCGGGAGGTCCTGATGCAGTACCGCAGACTCGGCGACACCGGCGTCGAGGTGAGCACGCTCTGCCTCGGCGCGATGATGTTCGGTGCCTGGGGCAACACCGACGAACAGGAGTGCCGGCGGATCGTCGGGGAGGCACTCGACGCCGGAATCAACGTCGTGGACACCGCCGACGTGTACGCGCACGGCGAGTCCGAACAGATCCTCGGCCGGGCGCTACGAGGTCGGCGCGACGACGTCGTGCTGGCCACCAAGTTCCACGAGCCGATGGGGGACGACCGCAACCGACGCGGCAACTCGCGGCGGTGGATCCGGCAGGCGGTCGAAGCGAGCCTGCGCCGGCTCGGCACCGACCGGATCGACCTCTACCAGGTGCACCGGCCCGACCCGGGCACCGACGTCGACGAGACCCTCGGCGCGCTGTCCGACCTGGTCCGCGAGGGCAAGGTGCTGATGATCGGCTCGTCGGCGTTCCCCGCCGAGGAGATCGTCGAGGCGCAGTGGGTCGCCCGGCGACGGCAGCGGGAACGGTTCACCACCGAACAGCTGCCGTACTCGATCATGGCGCGGGGGGTGGAGGCCGGGGTCCTGCCGACCTGCCAGCGGCACCGACTCGGGGTGCTCGCCTTCAGCCCGCTCAACGGCGGCTGGCTGACCGGCAAGTACCGCTCCGCCGAGGTTCCCGCCGACTCACGGGCCGGACGCAACGCCGACCACTTCGACTTCCGCGACGCCGCCGCCCGGCAGCGCAAACTCGACGTCGTCGGCGAGCTGGAGAAGCTGGCCGCGCAGGCCGGGCTGAGCCTGATCGAGCTGGCCCTCGGTTTCGTGCTGAGCCACCCGGCGGTGACCAGCGCCATCGTCGGCCCACGCACCCTGCCCCAGCTGCGCAGTCAGCTCGGTGCCGGGGAGCTGACCGGGCTGCCCGCCGCAGTGCTGGACCGCATCGACGAGCTGGTGCCGCCAGGGCACAACGTCAACCCGGCCGACGCCGGCTACCGGCCGCCGGCACTCACCGACCCGGCGTCGCGCCGCCGCAGCTGACGCCCGCCGGGGGCAGTGCGGTCAGGCGACGCGGGCCAGCAGCAACACCACCGTGACCAGGTAGACCACCGGGATGGCGACGCCCTCGAAACCGACACCCCGGCGTTCACGCAGGATCAGGCCGGCCGCGAGAGTCACGGTGAGCAGCGTGGTCGACCCGGCGAGGAGCAGACCGGCGGAGGCCGCGTCGGTGTAGACCGACCCCGGCCGGTACGCCGCGTCGGCGAGGAAGATCATCAGTGAGTCGAAGGCGTTGCCGCCGAGGATGTTGCCGATCCCCAGGGTCAACGCCCCGATCCGGACCGCCGCGATCAGGGTGACCAGTTCCGGCAACGACGTGATCGCGGTGGTGACGGTGAACCCGACGAAGCCGCTGGGCAGGCCGGTCGCCGCGATCACCCCCAGGCCGCCCTGCCCGATGAGGTAGCCGGTGCCGCCGACGACGGCGGCGAGCGCGGCCAGCCGCCGCCACAGCCGGCGGGTGCTGGGCGCGCCGTCGGCGTCGCCGTCGGCGTCGTACGGTACGTCCTGCCGGGTGTCCGAGGTCTGCTCGGCCCGCCACATCGGATTCTGTCGCAGCCGGCGGACCAGGTGCAGCCCGTACAGGTAGAGGACCGGGATCAGCAGGCTCGCCGGATGCACCCAGCCGATGGTCAGGCCGGGCGTGGCGTAGGCCACGATCGGCAGGCAGAGCAGCGCCACCAGCACCAGCGCCTGCATGATGTTCTCCAGCGAGGCGGCCGCGTGTTCGATGTTCGACCGCCGGTAGAGCAGATCGGCGATGGCCAGCCAGACCGTCTGTACGGCGATGCCGCCGATCGGGTTGGCGATGGCGAACTGCGCGTCGCCCTGCCAGGCGCCGATCGCGGTGGTGGCGATCCCCGGTAGCGAGGTGACCGCGCCGAGCAGCAGCGCTCCGGCGACGGCCTCGCCCATCCCGGTCCGGTCGGCGAGAGTGTCGGCGGTCGACGCCAGCGACTTGCCGGCGAAGACGATCACCAGCAGGGCGACCGCCAGCGCCGCGACGCTCGGCGCCAGCGGCCAGGTCGACCCGGTCATCGATGCCGGCGATCGGCTTGCGGTCGGGCTGCGGGACGCTCGCCCTGCCGCGGTGCGGCGGAGCGTTCGCCCTGCGGCGAGGCGTGGGTCGGTCGGATCATGCCGGTCCTCTACCCCGGCGCGGTGACGGCGAACCGCCGCCACCGCGCCGACCCGGGGCCGCAGGCCGTCACCGCACCCGGGCCCGGGTGTCCGGCCCGTACCGGGCCGGGGTCAGGTGGTGCCGCGCTGGAACGGTTTGGCCAGCGCTCTCGGTTCTCGGTGCTGAGTGGCGAAGACCAGCATGGCCAGCAGCGCCAACAGGTACGGCGCGGCGATGAGCAACTGCGAGTTGATCGTCACACCGAGCGCCGGCAGCGCCAGCCGCATCGCGTCGGCGAGGCCGAACACCGCGCAGCCGATCATGGTCCGACCGAGCCGCCAGGCACCGAAGATCACTGCGGCGATCACCAGGTAGCCACGGCCGGCGGTCATGTTCTGATTGAACGAACCGACCTCACCGACCGCCAGGTAGGCGCCGCCGAGCCCGGCGAGCAGACCGCAGAACAGCAGCGCCTGCCGGCGCCGGTGGTTGACCCGGATTCCGCTGACGTCGGCGGCCTGCGGGTTCTCCCCGACCGCCCGCAACTCCAGGCCCCACCGGCTACGTTCCACCAGCCACCAGGTGAGTGGGACCGCGATCAGCAGCAGGTACGCCGGCCAACGCTGTACGAACAACATCGGTCCGATGATCGGGATGTCGCGCAGCACCGGGATGTCCACCCGCCACACCTGGTGCCCGGTGAAGCTGCTGATAGTGATCAGGTAGCTGGTCAGGCCGAGCACCAGCGCGTTGAGCACCAGACCGACGACGAACGTGTTGATCTGGGCCCGGTGCGACAGGTTGGCGTGCAGCACGGCGACCAGCACGCCGACGAGCGCGCCGGCGGCCAGCCCGATGGTGGCGCTGCCGGTGGCGCTGGCCACCGCGACCGAGCCGAACGCCGCGCCGAGCATCATGCCCTCGACCGAGATGTTCAGCGTGCCGGCGCGCTGCGCCACGTACTCGCCGCAGGCGGCGAAGGCCAACGGGATGGTCAGCCGCGCCCCACTGGACAAGATGGTGGCGATGTTGTCGGCGGCGCTCATGCCGGCCTGCCTTCCATGGTGGTCTTCTCGCTACCGGTCGGCCCGCTGCCGGTCTCCCTGCTGCCGGTCGCCTCCGGGACGTCGATCGCCGGCACCTCGGTGCCGGGTGCCGCCGGCTCTCCCGTCGACGGGGTCGGGGTCGGCAGGCCACCGGTCGGCGGCGGGGTGCCAGCCGGCTCACCGCCGGCCCGCCGCCGACGCAGCAGGGCGATCACCGCCGGCGGCGCCACGAACGCCAGCACCAGCAGCGCCTTGACCACGTCGACCAGGAACGACGGCACCCCGGTGGCGGCCAGGAAGCTGGAACCGGCGCGCAGCACGCCGAACAGCACCGCCACCGGGATGGCCAGCAGCGGATTGTTCCGGGCGACCAGGGCGACCAGCAGGCCGTCCCAGCCGAGGTTCAACGACATCCCCGGCTGCAGCCGGTGGCTGCCGATCGGGCTGGTCAGCAGCAGCGCGCCGGCCAGACCGGCGAAGGCTCCCGAGATGGCCAGCGCCATCCCGCCGAGGGCCCCGACCCGGACCCCGGCGTGCTGGGCGGTGACCGGATTGAGCCCGAGCATCTTGAGCCGGAACCCCCACCGGGTCCGGGTCATCGCCAGGCTGATCGCCACCGCGACCAGGATGGCCAGGATCAGACCCCCGTTGACCTGCAGATTCGGGTACTCACCGAGGGAGGCGAGCCGGGCGTTCTCCGGCAGCGGGTTGGACTGCGGCGAGACCACCCCGGTGCCCAGCCGGGACTCCTGCAGCAGCCACGGGGTGTTGACCGCGAACGCCACCAACTGCTGGGCCAGGAAGGTCATCAGCAGCGTGCTGACCACCACGTTGACCCCGCGGAAGCGGTACATCAGCGCGCTCAACCCGGCCCAGCCGCCGGCGGCGAGCAGCGCCGCGAGCAGCACGACGACCAGCAGCAGCGGCCCGGGCAGGGCAAGTCGCAGGCCGACCCAGGCACCGGCCAGCGCCCCGATCAGCACCTGCCCCTCCTGGCCGATGTTGAAAAAGCCGGACCGGGCGCTGACGCAGGCACCGACCGCGACCAGCAGCAGCGGCGCGACGTAGAGCAGCGAGTTGCTCCAGGCTCGCGGGCTGGCCATGCTGCCCTGGTACAGCGCCTGCACCGAGGCGCTCGGCGAGCCGCCGGTAACCGCGATCAGCAAGGCGGACAGGCCGAGGGCGACGGCGATCGTGACCACCGTCGCCGCGGTGACCTGCCAGCCGCCGGGGCCGGGGGTGAGCCGGGCCAGCAGCCGCCGGCCGGCCGGGTCCGGGCCGGTCAAGGTGGCCATCAGTGGCTCACCCCGCCGACCAGCATGCCGAGACGTTCCGCAGTGGCCTCGGCGGGGTCGAGCACGCCGACGATCCGGCCCGAGGAGATCACCGCCACCCGGTCGGACAGGGCCATCACCTCTTCGAGTTCGGTGGAGATCAGCAAAACCGCCACCCCTTCCGCGGCGGCCTGCCGCAGCCGCACGTACATGTCTTCGATCGCGCCGACGTCCAGCCCGTGGGTGGGCTGGGCGGCGATCAGCACCCTCGGTCCGGCGGACAGTTCCCGGGCCAGCACCACCCGTTGCTGGTTGCCGCCGGAGAGGCTGCGTACCGGGGTGTCCGGGGACGGGGCGATGATGTTGAACTCGGTCATCCGCTGCCGGGCGATCTGCTGGATCCGCCGCCGGCTGAGCACCCCGCCGCTGCCGGAGACCCCGGCCAGCGACTTCATCACCAGGTTCTCGGCGATCGTCATGTCCAGCACGACGCCGGAGCGGTGCCGGTCCTCGGGCACGATGCCGAGTCCGGCGGCGTGCAGCGCGCCGGCCCGGTCGAGGTCGACCGGTTCGCCGGCGATCTCGACGGAGCCGGAGTCGGGCACGACCAGCCCGGAGAGCAGGTCGCCGAGGGTGGCCTGGCCGTTGCCTTCGACCCCGTACAGGCCGACGATCTCCCCCGGCGCGACGTCGAGGTTGAGGGCGTCGAGGATCCGCAGCTCGCCGAGGAGCACGGTGACGTCGCGCAGCCGCAGCGCCGGCGGGGAACCTGCCGTCACCGGCTCTGCCGGTCCGCCGACGGGTTGCCCCGCCGGCCGGTCGCCTGCCGGCCGGTCATCTACTGGCTGGTCCCCTGCCGGCCGGTCGCCGGAACGTTCGACCGGCAGCATGCCCAGCGCGGCGCTCTCCGCCCGCAGCGACACATCCCGGCCGACCATCTGTCGGGCCAGCAACTGCGGGGTGGTCTGTGCGGTCGGCCCGTGGAACACGACCGCGCCCCGGCGCAGCACGGTGACCTGGTCGGTGGCCGCGATGATCTCGGCCAGCTTGTGACTGATCAGGATGACCGCCCGGTTCTCCGCCTGCACCACCCGGCGCAGCACGGTGAACAGTTCGGCCGACTCGGCCTGGGTGAGCACCGAGGTCGGTTCGTCGAGGATCAGCACCGACGGGTCGCGGCGCAGACACTTGATCAGCTCGACCCGTTGCCGTTCCCCGGCGGAGAGCCGGTCCACCCGGGCCATCGGGTCGATCGGCAGGCCGTACCGCTCGGCGACCTGCTCGACCTGGGCGCAGGCCGCGCCCCTGTCGACCCGGCCGCTGTCGCCCATGATCACGTTTTCCCAGACGGTGAGCGGGTCGATCAGGCTGAAGTGCTGGTGCACCATGCCCAGCCCCAGGTCGGCTGCCCGCTGCGGGGTGTCGATCTCCACCGGCTCGCCGTCGCGCAGGATCCTGCCGGCGTCCCGGTGCACCAGCCCGAGCAGGATCTTCATCAGGGTCGACTTGCCGGCCCCGTTCTCGCCGAGGAGGCCGTGGATCTCGCCGGGTCGTACGGCGAGATCCACGGCGTCGCAGGCGACGACCGGACCGTAGCGCTTGCTCACTCCGCGCAGGGTGAGCGCCGGCGCCGTGTGGCCGTCGGTGTGCACAGTCCGTTCCACCTCGATAGTCGGGTCAGGCAGTGGATTCAGTGGTACGGGCGGTGACGGGTCAGCCGCCGAGCCGCTCCACCTCGGCGGCGGTGTCGATGTTGCCCTCGGCCACGTCGGTGACGAAAGCTTCCATCCGCTCGGTCTGCTCCGCCGTCGGGTCGCAGATCTTGATCGCCGGGTACGGGTCGATACCGATCTGCCACACCTTGGTGGTGCCCATCTCCAGCTCGCCCTCGGCGAACAGGGTCAGCGCGGCGGCGAAGTAGGCACCCGGGTCGAAGATGACCGAGATGTCGAACTCCGGCTCGGTCGAGTCGCACCGGTCGGTGCCCGGGGTCAGGGTGATCGCGCCGCCCTCGTTGGCCAGCTCGGTTGCGGCGTCGGTGGCCCCACCGAGGTACGGGTAGACCACGCTGACGCCCTGGTCGATCTGCGCTTGCACGGCCTCGCGGGCCTTGGCGGAGTCGTTGAAGTCACCGGTGTAGGTGATCACCAGCTCGGCCTCGGGGACCACCATCCGGATACCGGCCTTGAAGGCCCGGGCGGCGTTGATCGCGAAGTCGACCTCCATGCCGGTGACGAAGCCGGCCTTGGTGTCGCCGTTCTCCTCCATCAGCAGACCGGTGGCGTACCCGGCGGCGAGCATGCTCTGGTTCGGGTCGTCGCTGGAGATGACGATCTCCGGGGTCTGCGGGATGTTCTCCGACGACGGCACGTACCAGGCGACGTTCTCGCAGGCCGGCTCCTCGGAGGCGGGGATGGCGTCCTTGAGCTCGGAGGCGCCCAGCGCCACCATGTCGACGCCCTGCTGGCACAGCGCCCGGGCCGAGCTGAGCGCCTCGGTCGGCGGTACGGAGCCCCGCTTGATGACCTCCCAGCCCTGCTCGTTGGCGAACCGCTCCGCTTCGGCGACGAAGCTCTCGTAGTAGCCGTTGTCGTTGATGTCACCGGGGCTGAGCACCCCGATCAGCACCTTGCCGTCGCCGTTGACGTCCGGCTGGCCGGCGATGACGGTGCCGCCGCCCTCGGAGCCGGCGGGATCCGGCGCGGTGGCGTCGTTGTCGGCGCAGCCGACCAGGGCGAGGCTGACGGCGCCGGCGAGCAGCGCCGCCGCACCCTTTCCGATCCTTATTGTCACAGCTGTTCCTTTCACCTTGGGGGCGTCGCGCCGGCCGGTCCGGTCCGGTGCGCGCGGTACTCGGTCGCCGGCACGGCAGGCCAGCGATGCGGGATGTCGATGCCGGCCCGGCGGAGCAGGTCCGCGCCGCGCGACGCGACCTCGGCCCGCAGGGCGTCGACGTCGACGGTGGTGATCCGGCGGTCCCGGACCACCGGCCGGCCGTCGACCAGTACGTCCCGCACGGTGTGGCTGGCCGCGCCCCAGACAAGCTGGGTGGCCAGGTCCCCGCGCGGGGTCCACGCAATGGTGCGGGTGTCCAGTACGACCAGGTCGGCGGCTTTGCCGACCTCGATCGAACCGGTCAGCCGCCCCAGCCCGACGGCCTCGGCGCCGTCGACGGTGGCCAGGGCGAAGATCTCGTCGGCGGGCAGCGGCTCGGCCGCGCCGCGGTCGCGGTCCAGCCCGGCGAACAGCCGGGCGGCCCGCCACACGTCCGGGGTGTCGCCGGCGTTGTGCGAGTCGCAGCCCAACGCCAGCCGGCCGCCGGCGCGCCGCAGCTCGGTGTGCCGGCCCGCCCGGGTGAAGCCCTGGCCGAGCCGCAGGTAGGCACCGGGGCAGGAGGCGACGGCGGTGCCGCTGCCGGCGAGTACGTCGAGTTCGTCGTCGTCGAGCCAGACGGCGTGGCCGAGCAGCAGGCGGGGGCCGAGCACACCGAGGTCACGCAGGTGCAGCACCGGACGGGGGCGACCGGCGACGGCGTACCCGGCCGGGTCCTCGGCGCTGGGCGACAGGTGCCAGGTCATCGGCACGTCGAGCCGCTCGGCCAGCTCGGCGGCGCCGGTGAACAGTTCGTCGCTGACCAGGTCGTGGCCGACCAGGGTGACCCAGCCGGTGACCAGCCGGTCACCGGCCAGCACGGTGACCGTCTCGGCCTGCGCGGCGAGGGTGTCGGCGGCCGGCATCGCGTACGGGGCGTCGGCGGTGTCCCAGCCCCAGCGGCCGACCCGGCCCCGGATGCCGGCCGCGCGCAGCCCGGCGGCGACCCGCAGCGGATGCGCCACGGTGCCCGGTTCGAGCAGGGTGGTCACGCCGTAGCTGAGCGCCTCGACGGCGGTCAGGGTGGCCGAGAGTTCGTCGTCGTCGCCGGTGACGGCGGCGTGCAGCGGCACGATCCAGTCGAAGATCGCCTGCTGGGCGGGGACGTCGTCGGGGATGCCGCTGCGGATCAGCGGGTCGGCGGTGGTGTGCTGGTGGGCGTTGACCAGGCCGGGGACGACCAGGCAGCCGGCCGCGTCGAGCTCCGGGCTGTGCGGGTACGCGACCCGCAGCGCACCGGTCGGGCCGATGTCGGCGATCCGGCCGTCGACCACCGCGATCGCGCCGCCGGTGACCACCTCCCGGCCGGGGGCCATGGTGACGATGTCGGCGTCGACGATCAGCAGGTCGGCGCGGGCGGCGCCGGGTCCGGCGGCGGCGGTCGGGGCCGCAGGCGTGGGGGCGGTCATGGCCGGATCAGGATCTTGCCGACGAGGTCACCGGACTCCAGCCGGGCGTACGCCGCGGGCAGGTCGGCGAGCGGGTACTCGGCTCCCCGGACCACCCGCAGCCCGCCCGCGAAGTAGGCGTCGAGCATCGCGGCGAAGTCGGCTGGGGCGTACGCGCCAGCGCCGAGCAGGCGCAGGCCCTGGTGGTAGACCTGGGCCAGCGACAGGCTGACCTGGTCGCCGCTGGTGTTGCCGAGCAGCACCAGCCGGCCGCCGGTGCGCAGGCTGGCCAGGGAGCTGTCCCAGGTGGCCGCACCGACGTGGTCCAGGACCAGGTCGGCGCCGTACCCACCGGTGTGCTCCCGGACTCCGGCGGCGGTCCGGTCGTCCAGGTCGAGCACCACGTCGGCGCCGAGTTCGATGGCGGCGGCCCGCTTGGCCGCGCTGCGGGCCACCGCGATCACCCAGGCGCCGCTGGCCCGGGCGAGCTGGATGGCGGCGATGCTGACCGCGCTGGTGGCGGCCTGGATCACCACGGATTCGCCGGAGCGCAGGGTGCCGACCCGGTGCAGGGCGTGCCAGGCGACGCTCCAGGCGGTGGGCAGTGCGGCAGCGTCGGCGAGGTCGACGTGGTCGGGGACCCGGTGGGCGACGGCGGCCGGTACGGCGACGTACTCGGCGAAGCCGCCGGGGCGGTTGCCGCCGACGACGCGCAGCGTGGCGCAGTAGCCGGGGTTGCCGCCGACGCAGGCGGAGCAGTACCCGCAGCCGATGGTGGGGTCGAGCACGACCCGCTCGCCGGTGCGCAGCGTGCCGACCTCGGCGCCGGTGGCGACCACCTGTCCGGCGACGTCCATGCCGGCGACGTGCGGCAGCGTGAAGCCGGGGAGCAGGCCGGGCCCGCGCAGCTGGAGCAGGTCGAGACGGTTCAGCGCGGCGGCGCGGACGGCGACGACGACGTCGGCCGGGCCGGGCTCGGGGTCCGGCAGGGCGCGCGGCCGTACGACTTCGGGGCCACCGAAGTCGGTCTGAACCATCGCTCGCACCCTTGGCCTCCACTGGTCTACCAAACAATATGCCGTCTTGCATTGTGATTCGCGCTGCTTAGCGACGTACTTTGCCTGCGCTCCGGCGGCCTGTCAACGCCTCGACCGAAACTGGCTCAGCTACGTAACGTGCCCGTGATCCAAGCCGGCGCAACCGGGCGGAAATCGCCATCGACCTGCGGTTATCCGCCGTCGGCGGCAACGATCAGCAGCTCCCGCGCGACCAGCGCGGTACGCAGCACGGCAGCGGTCGACGGATCCAACGGATCCACCCCCAGCAGCCGCTTGATCAGACCCACCCGGTAGCCGACGGAGTTACGGTGCAGATGCAGTTGTTCACTCACAGCTTGCCTGCTTCCCCCGGTCGCCAACCAGTGGTCCAGGGTGCGGAGCAGGTCGTCGCGCTGCGCGATCGGCCCCAGGTGCCGGTCCACGTACCAGCGCAGCCGGTCCGACGGAACGGCCAGCAGCAGTTGCGCCAGACCGGCCCGCTCGAACGGCAGCTCGGCCGGCTCCGCCGCCGGACTGTTACGCAGCAGCAGCCGCAGCAGCAGCCGGGCGTCCCGAAACGAGTCCGGGGTCGCGGCCGGGCCGGTCACCGACCGACCGCCGGCCACCCGGACCTGGCCGGCACCGACGATCTGTTCCAACCGGCCGCGCAGCCGGGCCACCTCCCGCTCGGCGTCGCCCTGCAGCAGGGTCCACCCCAGCCGACCGTCGGCCAGCACCGGCCGGTCCAGCCAGGTCAACGCGGACGCCCACCGGCGGCGCTGGGTGCCGGTGTAGCCGAGCGCCACCGCCGCGTGCGGCCGGTCCAGCCGCCACCGGTACGCCGCAGCGGCCCGCACCAGGTCCGCCTGACCGGCCGGTGACCGGTCACCGGTGCCGTCGCGCAGCGCCCGCAGCAGCCCGTCGGCACCCACCGGCGCCGACGGCTGCGGCGGCTCCCGGCGTACCGCCTCGATGAGCAACGCGGTGACCGCGGCCCGGGCGTAGTCGAGCTGGCCGGTCCCGACCGGCTCGGCCAGCAGCAGGACACCGAGCCGGCGGCTGCCCGAACCCACCGGCACCGACCGGCCGAGCCAGCCGTCGGCGCAGCGCACCCGGTCGCCGCGCAGCGCCCCCGGGTCGACGACGGTGCTGCCGCTGGTGCTGTCGCTGGTGGCCAGCAGCTCGCCGGTCTCGGCGACCAGCCGGCAGTCACGGCCGGTGGCCTCGGCCAGCCGGGCCAGCAGCACCGGCCAGCCGGCACCGCCGAACGCGAGGTCGGTCAGCCACTGGGCGAACTGGGCCGGCGTCGGGTCGGCGGCCACGGCCAGCCGGGGCCGGGCAGCCGGCACCGGACCGTCGGCCGCCCCGGTCACGTCGGCGATCGATCGAGCAGCCGGACCGCGACGGCCTTCTCCTGGGTGTACTCGCGCAGCGCCGCGTACCCGCCACCCCGGCTGAACCCGCTCTCCTTCTGCATGTTGAACGGGAACCCGATCACCCCGGCGTCGTGGAACTGGTTGACCGCCACCTGGCCGCTGCGGGCCTGGCCGGCCACCCGCAACGCCCGGGACACGTCCGAGGTCCAGACGCAGGTGAGCAGCCCGAAGTCGGTGCCATTCATGATCGACACCGCCTCCTCGGTGGTCCGGAACCCCTGCACGGCCAGGACCGGGCCGAAGATCTCCTCGCGGGCCAGCCGCATCGTCTCGTCGACCCCGTCGAACACGGTCGGGGCCACGTACCAGCCGTCGCCGAACTCGGCCGTGGCCGACTCCCCGCCGGTGACCAGCCGCGCCCCGGAGCCCGGCGCCTCGGCCAGGAAACCCCGGACCCGTTCGTACTGGGCCTGGCTGACCAGCGGGCCCATGTCCAGGTCCTGCTCCCACGACCCGACCCGGATCTCGGCCATCGCGGCGGCCACCCGCTCGACCACCTCGGCCCGGATCGACTCCTCGACCACCAGCCGGGACCCGGCGTAGCAGTTCTGGCCGGCGTTCTCGGTGATCGAGGCGACGATCGCCGGGACGGCGGTGTCCAGATCCGCGTCGGCGAAGACCACGTTCGGCGACTTGCCGCCGAGTTCGAGCTTCACCGGGACCAGGTGCTCAGCGGCGGCGCGCATCACCGCCCGGCCGGTGACGGTCGAGCCGACGAAGCTGATGTGGTCGACGTCCGGGTGGCCGGTCAGCGCCACACCGGCCTCCGGGCCGAGCCCGGTCACCACGTTGAGCACCCCGGGCGGCAGGCCGGCCCGGCGAGCCAGCTCGGCCAGGGCGAACGGGGCGAGCGGGGCGATCTCGGACGGCTTGAGCACCACCGTGTTGCCGGCGGCCAGCGCCGGGGCGACGTTCGCGGCGGTGAGCACGGCCGGCACGTTCCACGGGATCACCACCGCGCAGACGCCGTACGGCTCCGGGCGGGTGTAACCGAAGTAGTCAGGGGTACGGGTGGGCAGGGTGACCCCGGTCAGCTTGTCGGCCGCACCGGCGAAGTAGTCGACGATGCCCTGCGCGATGTAGATGTTGAGCCGCCCGCCGGAGCGAGGTTTGCCCACGTCACGAGCCTCATGGGCGGCGAGTTCCTCGACGTGGGCGGCGATCAGGTCGGCCCACCGGCGCAGCGCGGCGCCGCGTTCGCTCGGCGAGGTCGCGGCCCAGCCGGGGGCGGCCCGACGGGCGGCGGCGACCGCGCGGTCCACGTCGACGGCGCGGGCCCGGGCGACCGGCTGGATGCTCTGCCGGGTCGCCGGGTCGAGCACCGGAAGTTCGCCACCGTCGGCGGCCGCCTCCCAGGCACCGTCGATCAGCTGGCGGGCAGCGGGAATGTCCAGGTCAGCCATGGTGGAATCCTTGACCCTCCATGTTCCGCATGTCAAGATGCAGTCTCGCTTTGTGAGTACACCGGGAGGATTTGCGTGCGGGTCACGGCGGCGGTACTGGACAACGCGGGTGCACCGTTCACCCTGCAGGAGCTCGACCTGGCCGGACCCGGCCCGGACGAGGTGCTGGTACGCGTACACAGCGTCGGTATCTGCGGCACCGACCTGGAGTTCGCCAACTTCTTCCCCACCCCGGCGGTGCTCGGCCACGAGGGCGCCGGCGTGGTCGAACAGGTCGGCGAGCGGGTCACCGGCGTCTCGGCCGGCGACCACGTGGCGATGAGCTTCACCTCGTGCGGCAGCTGCCCGCTGTGTCTGACCGGCAGCCCGGCGTACTGCCGCAGCTTCGACGCGGTCAACTTCGCCGGCCGCCGCCCGGACGGCAGCAGCGCGCTGTCGCGCGACGGCGAACCGGTCAACGGACACTTTCTCGGCCAGTCGTCGTTCGCCAGCCACGTGGTCGCCCCGGCCCGCGCCGTGGTGCCGGTCAGCAAGGAGATCGACCTGCGGCTGGTCGGGCCGTTCGGCTGCGGCTTCGGCACCGGGGCCGGCGCGGTGCTCAACGTGCTCCGCCCGCCGGTCGGGTCGTCGATCGTCGTCTTCGGCGCCGGCTCGGTCGGTGTGGCGGCGATCCTGGCCGCCCGGATCGCCGGCTGCACCACGATCGCCGCGGTCGACGTCAACGCCGACAAGCTGGACACCGCCCGGCTGCTCGGCGCCACCCACGGCGTCGACTCCCGTGCCGGCGACGCCAAGGAGTTGCTCGCCGCGATCGCCCCGCACGGCTTCGACTTCGCCATCGACGCCACCGGGCGCGAGCAGGTGCTGCGGACCGCGGTCGAGACCCTCGGCCCGCTGGGCCGCTGCGGCGTTGTCGGCGTCGGCCCGAGCGAGCAGATGAGCTTCGACTGGCGCAGCATCCTCAACGGGCGCAGCGTCACCGGCATCATCGGCGGTGCCAGCCTGCCCCAGGTGTTCCTGCCCAAGCTGCTCGATCTGCACACCGCCGGCCGGTTCCCGGTCGACCGGCTGCTCAGCTACTACCCGTTCGAGCAGGTCAACGAGGCGGTGGCGGCGGTACGCGGCGGTACGGTGGGCAAGGCCGTCCTGACCTTCTGACCCCCTCTCCCCGACGATCTTGCAGTTATCGAGAGCTTATGTGCATTTTGTCCGTCGATAAGTGCAAGATCGTCGTGATCATGGGGCACGGCTAGAGCATCTCAAAGCGAAACGTTGTCTCGCAATGTGAACGGGATTACGCTCGGCTCCAGACACCCAGTGGCGCGGCTGGGCAACACCGCGCGGCAGCCAGCATCCGTGGAGCTAGTCCGCCATGACTGACTTCGATCACCACTCCGACGTCTGCAACGCCGACCCGGTCGGCTACTACCGCGCGTACCGGGAGAAGTGCCCGGTCGGACGGACCGACGCGCACGGCGGTTTCGTCTACACCACCCGGTACGCCGACGTGGTCCGCGTCGCCCGCGACGACGACACCTTCTCCTCGGCCCGCGACGTCGCCGGCGGCGACGGCACCGCCATCGTCATCCCGCGCGGCCCCGGCCTGGAGCAGTACCCGATCGAGCTCGACCCACCGGCCGCCACCGGCTACCGCGACCTGATCAACCCGCTGCTCACCCAGGACGCGGTCGCCAAGCTCGCCCCGATGATCGCCCGGCACACCACCCGGGTGATCGACGCCTTCGTCACCGAAGGGTCCGTCGACTTCGTCCGCGACCTGACCAACCCGCTGCCGGCCGCCGTCACCCTCGACTGGCTCGGCTTCCCCGAATCCGACTGGGCCAAGCTGGCCAAGCCGATCCACGACATCTTCGCCGCACTGCCCGGCAGCGACCGGGCCATCCGGGGCGCGCAGGGCCTGGCGTACCTGGACGAGCGGATCCGGGACCTGATCCGCGACCGGCGGGCCGAGCCCGCCGACGACGCGGTCAGCTACCTGGTCGCCCAACGCCGCCCAGACGGCGAACCCTTCAGCGTCGACGAACTCGTCTCGGTGATCGGCCTGCTGGTCGCCGGTGGTGTCGACACCACCACGTCGCTGACCGGCTCCACGCTGGTGCACCTGAGCCGCAACCCGGAGCAGCGGCAACGCCTGATCGACTCCCCCGACCTGCTCGACGGCGCCACCGAGGAGTTCCTGCGGGTCTTCGCGCCGTCGCAGTCGATGGCCCGCACCGCCCGCACCGACGCCAAGGTCGGCGGCTGCCCGGTCAGCGCCGGCGAACGCGTCCTCATCCCCTGGGTCGCCGCCAACCACGACCCGGCGGTCTTCCCCGAGCCCGAGCAGGTCCGCCTCGACCGCGACGCCACCCGCCACCTCAGCTTCGGTATCGGGAGCCACCGGTGCGCCGGTGCCCACCTGGCCCGGCTGATGTTCCGCGAAATGATCACCCAGGTGCTGACCCGGCTACCCGACTACCAGGTCGTCGAAGACGGCCTCGTCGGCTACCCCACCAAGGGGAACCAGACCGGCTGGGACGCCATCCCGGCCGTGTTCACCCCCGGCCGCCGCGCCGCCGACGCGGCGACCGGGGGTATCCCGGTGGCGATCCGCCCGGGTGGCGACCGGGACCTGGTCGTCGAGGCGGTCACCACCGTCGCCGAGCAGGTGCTGGAGGTACGGCTTACCGCCGCCGACGGTGCCCCGCTGCCGACCTGGGCACCCGGGGCCCATCTGGAGGTACGGCTGCCGTCCGGCCGGGTCCGGCAGTACTCGCTCTGTGGCGACCCGGACGAGTCCGGCCGCTACCGGATCGGCGTACTGCGGGAGACCGCCGGCCGGGGCGGATCCGTCGAACTGCACACCGTCGCCGCGACCGGCGCGACGCTGACCGTACGCGGCCCGCGTAACCACTTCCCGCTGGTCGACGCCGACGAGTACCTCTTCCTGGCCGGCGGCATCGGCATCACCCCGATCCTCGCCATGGTCCGCGAAGCCGTCCGGCGTGGCACGCCGTTCCGCGTCGTCTACGGGGGCCGCAGCCGCGCCTCGATGGCCTTCACCGACGAGTTGGTCGCCCTGGCCGGCGACCGGGCCACCCTGCTGCCACAGGACGAGGCCGGCCTGCCCGACCTGGCCACGCTGATCGGCGGCACCGGCGACGGCGCCGCCATCTACTGCTGCGGACCCGGCGCGATGATCAACGCGGTGGAGCGGACCTGCGGCGACGCCGGGCGCACCGGGCAACTGCACGTGGAACGCTTCGCCGCCGGCGACGACCTGGAAGTCGCGTTCGACCCGGCGGCCAACACCGAGTTCGACGTGCACCTGGCCCGCACCGGGGTCACCCTGCGGGTGCCGAAGGACAAGCGCATGATCGAGGTGCTGCGCGAGGCGGTGCCCGGGTTGACCTACGACTGCGAGAAGGGCTACTGCGGTTCCTGCGAGACCCGGGTGCTGGCCGGCACGCCGGAGCACCGCGACTCGCTGCTCACCGCCGACGAACGGGCCGCCGGCCGCAGCATGATGATCTGCGTCGGCCGGTGCAGCTCCGACCGTCTGGTGCTCGACCTCTAACCGTGGCCGGCGTTCACACGACGGAGAAGCCCGGCGGCAGCGAGCCTCGACCGGTCAGGGCCTGCAGCACCAGGGGTCCGTCACCGACCGCGACGGCGACCCGGGCCGCCTGCGCCGCTGTCTCGGCGAGAGCCGGTGCCGCGAACTCGACCGACACTCCGGTGGCCGCAGCGACATCCAGTCCGTGCACCACCAGCTCGAAGGTCCGGGTCGGCAGCCAGACGTCGACCCGGATACCGCCTACCCGGGTGTGCACCACGTCGTCGTCCGCCACCGCCGCCAGCGCCGCCGTCGCTTGGCGTACCCAGTCATCGACCACGGCGTCGGCGGTGTCGGCGGTGGGCGCGGCCGCGGCGTCGGCGGCGGGTCCGCGGGCGAACAACAACTGTCCGGTACGGCGGGCGTCCACTGACGACGCCGCCACCGCGGCCGCCAGCAGTTCGGCCGGCACACTACGCGGCAGCGCCCAGTAGTCCTCCGGCGAGTCGACCCCGATCGGCGGCACAGTGGCCGGCGCGGGTGCCTGCCCGGTCGCGGGCGCTCCGGTCTGCCCGGCCGTGGCCAGCACCTCGGGCACCTGACGCAGCGCCGAGCTGACGGTGTGGCCGACGAGATCCGCACAGGACCATTCACCGAGTCCTGGAGCGGCCCAGCGGTCGGCGGGCACCCGGTGGATCAGCTCGGCGAAGGTCGACGCGGCCGACTCGTACGTCTGGCGATAGTCCATGCCCGACAGTGTGCCGGTCGCCGGGTGCTGGAATGCGGGCGGCCCGCCACGCTGCGACATTGAAGCATGACGGGCCGTCCACGTACAGCCGGGTGAGGTCAGTTGCCCCACTCGAAGTTCGGCTCGGCGGCCTCGGCGATCTTGAACCGGCCACCCGGCACCACGGCCACCGCGCTGCGGTCGGTGACGACGTTCTTGCCGAAGCCGTCGACCAGCGGGCGGCCGACGTCGCGCTTGAGCCACAGCCGCAGCAGGTGGCGGCGACGCTCCGGCTCCGGGTAGTCGACGTAGCCGGTCCGCGAGTGCAGGGCGGCGTAGTTCAGCAGCCACTGCACGTCGCCGGGCTGGAAGTCCATGTCCAGCGCCAGGCCCGGCTCCTGGGCGATCTCGTCGTAGAGGTGCAGCAACTCGATCTGGGCCTCGGTGAGCCGGGGCACCTCCGGGTAGTCCTGCGCCGAAAAGATCATCGAACTGCCGGCGTAGGTGCTGAAGACGCCGTCGACGAAGCTGCAGATCGGTGACAGGTAGGTCTTCGCCGGGGCATCGTGGTCCTGCTTGTACCAGTCCCAGTGCCACGGCTCGAACAGCAGCGGGGCCAGGTCGGGCCGGCGGCGCAGGATCTCGTTGTAGATGGTTGTGCCGCTGACCAGACTGCTCGACCCGCCGTCCTTCGCGGCGCGCAGGCACATCAGCGCGACGACGTCGGAGCTGTCGGAGTGGAACGGCAGCCGGTCACGCACCCGCGACGGCAGCGCCGACGGGTCGTCGAGGGTCTTGTTGGAGGTGGCGATGACGTGGTCGAGCACGTCACCCATCTGGTTCTGCCCCATCGGTACGCCGAGGTGCAGCCCCATCAGGAAGAAGATCGCACCGGCGAGGGTGTCTCCGTACTCCTCGGTGCGCAGCCCGCGCACCAGGATGAAGCCGCGGCCCGAGTCCATCTGCTGGGCACATTCGGCGTTGAGGTCGGCGCAGACCGGCAACGGGTAGTCGGCGGCGGTGACCGTACGCAGGTCGGGGTCGTCAGCGACGAACTTGCGCCCGACGGTCTCCAACTCGGTCCGCTCGGCGTCACTGAGGTGGTAGATCCATTCGGTGGACTTGCTCAGCTCGTCGCCGCGCCAGGCGGACGGGCCGGAGATCGGGGCCAGGTCGATTGCGGTCGTCATGATGATGCGCTCCGAGGATCGTCGGTTCTGCTGGAAGAGTCGGCCGGTGTCCCGGGCGCGACGCGCGGTGGCGTGCGCGGACCGGTTCGGTCAGGACAGGGGTGCCGTGCCCGCCGTTGCCGCGGCATGTCAGGTGCCGGGGTGCGACGGTCGGGCGTACTCGACAATCAGAACGGGGTCTGCGGGTCCCCGGCAGCGGTCCCGGGGCGCATGCCCTCGCGCGGCGGGTGGACCCGCAGCGGCTCCTCGTAACCGCGCACCAGCAATCCAGCACCTTGCGGAACTCGGATCATGGCGTTCTCCTGCGGCTGGGTGGTCGTGTCCCCTAGCCTAGGCCAGCACCTACCCACCGTCAACAGAGACGCCATCTCGCAATACGATCAAACTCTACGCAGCTCCACCGAAGCACGACGGCGGCCTACTACTCGGTGACACGTCAGATACCTCAACGGGTCCACGTGAGGTATCTGACGTGTCACCGAGCAAGGCTCCGGCGGTCGCGGATAGCGGCTGCGACGTGGCCGATGGTCCGAGCCGGTTGCCGGTGCACATCGTCAGCAGTGAAGCGCAGGACCAGCCAGCCGAGATCACGCAGGGCGTTGAACCGGGCCACGTCCTGCTGATAGTGCGCCCGCTCCCGATGGTGGTCACCCTCGTACTCGATGCCGATCCGCCACTGCCGGTACGCCAGGTCGATACGGGCGACGAACCGGCCCAGCCGATCGGACACGTCGTGCTGGGCTACCGGGCGGGGCAGCCCGGCGTCGCAAAGCAGCAGACGTAGCCGGGTTTCCATGGGCGATTCGGTGAGCGGCTCGGCCAGCGACGCCACCTCCCGCAGCAACGGCACACCAGGCCAGCCGGCCCGGTCGGCGCACAACCGGGTAAGCAGCGGCAGCCTGACCACCCGCCGGTGCGCCAACGCGTCGACGGCGACCACCGCATCCAGCCGTGGCGGCCGCCGCCCCAGGTCGAAGGCGGTACGCAGACCCGTGGTGACCGGCAGTCCGGCGAACCGAGTCACCTCCTTCGGCCGTAGGGGCGACCGCCACACGGCCAGGCCGGCGTGCTCACGCAGCCGCAACGGTGGCGGTACCACCAGCGTCACCGGGACCGCCGGGACGGGCAGCAGGTTCACCCCCCACAGGTACGCCGCGCTCAACCCGCCGATCGCCGCCCCCGGCGGCAGCAGCAAGGCAGCAGCCTCGCACCAGGTACCGTGGTCCGCCCGGGCCGCAGCGGCGGCATGCAGGTAGACGTCGGGTAGCAGACGTCGCCACGCCGATCCGTGCAGCATCCGCTTGGTCAACAGACCGGCAGCGACCGCCCGGCTGCCCCGGAAGGGCCTGAACCGCAACTGCGACGGAACGTGAGCGGAGCCCGGCATCCGGTCGATGATGCCGCCCGACGCCGCGAGCCGCTGTCCTGCTCACGACAACCGCCTACGCCAGTTGGCCGAGTCGCGCCGCTCGAACCCGGCAGCCAGCAGGCTGCTGGACAGCAGTCAGTGGCGGACGGCGGCCACCGCCTCGTCGTAGAGGGCTTCGAGGTCGAGCCGACCGTCGCTGCGTACCCATGCCGCAGTCGCCACCTCCATGCAGGAGATCGCGGCGGCGACCACCGCGCCGGCCCGCAGTTGACTGATCGGCTCCGGTGCGGTGGGCGCGGTCCGGGCCATGACGCCGGGCGTCAGAACGTCGATCCACTGCTGCTGCTTCTCGATGTGCCGGGCGCGCAGGGCCGACGACTGTTTGAGCATGCGGTTGATCCGCAGGAACTCCTGCAACGAGTACGGCATGGTGTCGAGGAGCGTCTTCAGCGCCGCCCGGATCGCCGTCCACGCGTCCTCGTCGTCGGGTCGGGCCGCCAGCGCGGCCCGGACGATCTCGCCCTGCTCGGCGTGGTCACCGAGGACGATGTCCTCCTTGGTGCCAAAGTAGTGGAACAGCGAGCGCCGCGAGATGCCGACCTGGCGGGCAATTTGATCCATTGTGGTGGCTTCGAAACCCTGCTCCAGGAACAGCCGCATCGCCGCCGAGGCGATGTCCGCGCGGACCGCTCGACGGGTGCGGTCCCGCAGTCCTTCCCGATGAACCGGCTCGTCAACCATATGGCACAGCGTACCTTCTCTGCACTCGAAACGGGCGTTGCACCGAGTGCAAGTTAGGGATAGGGTGCAAGCAGCGACGAGACTTCGAGGAGATGCCATGCCACCCGTCAACTACCGTGACCAGACCACCCTGATTACCGGCGCGAGCTCCGGCATCGGTGCCGAGTTCGCCCGCCAGTTCGCCGCCCGCGGCTCCGACCTAGTGCTCGTCGCCCGCCGCGAGGAGCGCCTACGCCAGTTGGCAACCGAACTGACCACCGCGCACCGGGTTCGGGTCGAGGTGATCCCGGCCGATCTGAGCCTGCCCCGCGCCGGCGAGCACCTCGCGGAGCAGACGAACCGTCGAGGAATCGCGGTGACCAGCGTGGTCAACAATGCTGCCTTCGGCACCGCCGGCCCGTTCCACCGGGAGGACCCGGACCGGCTGCGGGACGAGATCGCGGTCGACGTCACGGCCGTGGTCGACATCAGCCGGGCCTTCATCGGCCAACTACGCGCCGCCGACACCGGCGTACTGATCAACGTCGCCAGCCTCGCCGCGTACCAACCCAGCCCGAACCTTGCGGTGTACGCGGCGACGAAAGCGTTCGTGCTGCACTTCACCGAAGCCCTCTGGCACGAGAGCCTGGGCACCGGCCTGCGGGTGCTGGCGCTGTCCCCCGGCATCACCCAGACGGAATTCTTCGACGTGCTCGGCACCGACGAAGTCAGCGGGCCGCTCCCGCGGCAGTCGGCATCCGATGTGGTCGCGACGGCACTGCGTGCCCTCGACCGGCGCAGCTCCCCGCCGAGCATGGTCTCGGGCCGGCTGAACTGGTTCGCCGCCAACGGCGCCCGGCTACTCAGCCGCCGGCAGGCCGTACAGACGATGGGTCGGGTCAACGCACACATGAACGCAGCCGCGACCAGCACCAGCGCCAGCAGCACGGCGGCGTGACGGCAGGCCACCGCGATCAGCTGCGGTCGAGATCGGCGCCGCAGTCAGCCGGCGGCGTAGCGGACCTCGCCGGCCACCACGGTGGCCAGGACGGTGCCGGCGGGCAGCGCGTCGGCGTCCGGGGTGAGCGGGTCGACGTCGAGCACGGTCAGGTCCGCCGGATCACCGACCCGCAGCATCCCACCGCCCCAGCCGGCCTGCGGACTGCCGGCCACCTGCGCCGCTCCGGTGGTGAACAGCGCCAGGGCCTCGGCGGCGGTGACCGCCTGGTCCGGCCCGAGCGGCTCGTCGCGGCCCCGGACCCGACGGGTGCGGGCCTGCCAGATGCCGTGCAGCACCGACATCGGCGGCCCCGGCCCGTCCGAGCCGCCACCGACCGTCACCCCGGCGTCCAACCAGGATCGCAGTGGATTCGCGGCGGCGGCGGCCGGCTCGCCGAGCCGGTCGATCAGGTTGAGCCCGAACGCCCACTGCAGCGTCGGATGCGCCGACACCGGCACGCCGAGCCGCCGAGCGGTCGCCATCGCCGCCGGTCCTGGGCCGAGGTAGGCGTGGATCAGGTGGAAGCCCAGTCCGGCGATCGGCGTACCGGCCGCGGCCTCGGCGAAGACCGACAGGGTGAGGTCGATCGCGGCGTCGCCGACGGCGTGCACGCCGACACCACGCCGGTGCGCCGCCGCCGCCACGCAGTGCGCCCGCACCGTCTCGGTGCGCAGGCTCTGGTTGCCGTGGTAGCCGTCGGTGCCCGGCCAGGGCGACGAACGCAGTGCGGTGCCGAGCGAGCCGCCGCCGTCGAGGAACAGCTTCGTCGGCCCGGCGCGCAACAGACCGGGTGCGGCCCGGTCAAGATCAAGTTCATCGAGGGTACGTCGAAGCTGCGCGTCGTCGACGTCATCGCCGCCCAACGGCATCGCGACAGTACGCAGCCGCAGCGCACCGGCCCGCCCGGCCGCCGCGTACGCGGCCAGTTCGGCGGCCGGCACTGCCGGGTCGACGGCGGTGGTGATGCCATGGGCGAGCAGCTCCGCCTGCCCGGCGGTGATCCAGTCGATCCTCGTCTGCTGGTCCGGCTCCGGGACCACCGCGCGGACCAGGGCCACGGCCGGATGTTCGACGAGCAGCCCGGTCGGGGTGCCGTCGGCGTACCGGTCGATCCGTCCGCCGGCTGGGTCCGAAGTGCCGGCGGTGATCCCGGCCAGCCGCAACGCGGTCAGGTTGGCGATGCCGTCGTGGCCCTTGCGGTCCAGCAGCACCGGCCGGCCAGGAGCGGCAGCCTCCAACTCGGCGGCGCTGGGTAGCCGGCGTTCGGCCAGGTCACCGGGGTCGAAGCCGGCATCGGCCTCGATCCACCGGCGGGTGGGATGCCGGCGGGCGTACCCGCTGATCCGGTCGCAGATGTCGCGGACGCTGACCGCGTCGTCCAACCCGACCCGGGCGGCGGCCCGGCCGGCCCAGATCAGGTGGACGTGACTGTCGACGAAGCCGGGCAGCACTACCCCGCCGGGCGGGGCGAGCTCCGGCGTTCCGGTGGGAACGGCGGCGCGGGCGGCGCGCAGGTCACCGACGGCGACGATCCGACCGGCCCGTACGGCCACCGCCTCGGCCAGCGGGCCGGTTGGGTCCATCGTCTGTACGTCGCCGACGACGAGCAGGTCACCGCCGGTCACCGGGCCACCTGCCGGAAGGCGAGGGCCTCGTGCAGGGTACGGGCGGCCCGTGCCCCGGCGTGCACCGCGTCGTGCAGCCGCCCCGGGCGCAGCGCGTCGCCGCAGCGCAGCACCGGCCGGCCGGCGGCCACCTCGGCGACAGCCTCGTACAGGTCATGGTCGGGTTCGCGGCCGACCGCCGCGACGATCAGCCCGGCCCGCAGCACCGTCCCGTCCACCTGTACCTCCTGGTCTTCGGTGACCCTGGCCCGGTGACCCAGCACGGTCCGCACCCCGACCGAGGCGAGCAGGTCGGTCCAGGTCGGTGGGTCGTCGGGGGGTTCGTCGTCGAGCACCTGGGTGGTGTCGCCGAGCAGCGTGACGTCGGCACCGCGCCGGGCCAGCGCGGCGGCGGTGCTGGTGCCGGTCCGGCCGGCACCGATCACCAGCACCGGACCGTCGGCGGGCAGCGGCACCCGGCCGCGCAGCACGTCGAGTGCGGGCACCGCGCCGGGCAGCGACCGCGCCACGCCGCCGGTGGCGACCAGCAGCCCGACCCAGCCTCCGCCAAGGTCCCTCGGGTGCAGCGGAGCGTCGGCCAGCTCGACGGCGCTGGCCGCGAGCCGGTCGGTCAACCAGCGCAGGTACGGGGCGAAGCTGTCGTGCACCCCGCTGTCCACCGCGTCCCGCAGGGTACCGCCGAGCCGGCCACCGGTGTACAGCCGGACCCGGTGGCCGTGCTCGGCGAGCCGGTGCGCGGCTTCCAGGCCGGCCGGGCCGGCCCCGGCGACGATCACCGGCGCATCCGGTCGCCCCGGGCCGGACGACCCGGCGGCCGGCGGCAGGCTCAGCGACGGGTTGACGGTGCAGGCGACCGGCCGGGCGATCAGGGCTGCGCGGGCGTGGCAGCCGTCGTTGCCGCGTACGCAGGGGCGGATCCGCTCGGCGGCGCCGGCGAGCGCCTTGTCCGCCCAGTCCGGGTCGGCTAGGAACGCCCGGCCGAGCGCGACCAGATCGGCGGTGCCGTCGCGGAGCAGCGTGGCGGCCTGCACCGGTTCGGTGAGCCCGCCACAGGCGATGGTGGGCAGCCCGATGCCCCGCAGGGTCCGGGCCGACCGCCAGACGGCGCCCGGTGGCACGGCGGCCGGCGGCACCTGGCGTACCCGCGTGGCGTGGTTGCCGGACGAGACATGGACCGCGTCGACCTGACCGGTGGCGGCCAGGGCCGCGACCAGCTCGGCGGTCTCGGCCAGGTCCTGCCCGCCGGGCTCGTGGTCACGGTCGGACAGCCGTACGGTGAGCGCCACCTCGGCCGGCAGCGCGGCCCGGCAGCGGGCGACGACCTCCAGCAGGACGCGACGTCGCCGGGCCGGATCGCCGCCGTAGTCGTCGTCGCGCCGGTTGGTGTGCGGGGAGAGGAATCCGGCGAGCAGGTAGCCGTTGGCCGCCTGGATCTCCACCACCTGGAAGCCGGCCCGGGCCGCGCGGCCGGCGGCCCGGCCGAACCCGTCGACGACCGCGGCGATCTCGTCGACGGTGATGGCGCGTGGTCGCAGCCCGAGTCGGCGTTCGATGGCGGGCCAGGGCACCGCCGACGCGGCGAGCGCCTCCCCCGGCAGGGTGCGCTGCCGTCCGGCGTGAGCGATCTGCAGCCCGGCGACGCGGCCGTCGGCGCGGATCCGCTCGGCGACCGGGGCCAACGCGGCGGCGTGGTCGTCGCTGGCGATGCCGAGGTGGCCGGGGAAGCCGAGGGCGGCCCCGTCGTCGATCGCGGTGAACTCGACGATGGTCAACGCGCTCCCCCGGCCGACCCGCGCATAGTGGTCCCGGTGCCACGGCTGGGCGTACCCACCGGCGTCGGCCGCGCCGGTCGAGGTGGGTGCCTTGACGATCCGGGACCGCAGCGTGACCGGCCCGAGCCGGTACGGTTCGGCGAGTAGTGCGGCCGCCTCGGCGGGGTCCATCAGTGGCCTCGCAGCACCCGGGCGGCGCCGTCGGCGCGGGGGTCGCTGGCCGCGTCGAGGCCGGCCGGGGTGAGCCGGGCCAGTTGGACGTGCCCGGCGTCGTCGTGGCGCTGCGGCAACTGCACCACCCGCAGGTTGAGATCGGTGGCGGCGGCCCGCAGCGCGTCGGCGGCCGGGGTGTCGGGTTCGAGCAGCAGGCTGGGCTGGTCCTGCCCGACGTCGCGGGCACCGATCACCCAGCGCGAGCGGGCCAGCAGGCCGGCCGGGTCGGCGGTGGTCAGCGCCTCGGCGGCGACCTGGGCCAGGATCCACGGCTGGGCCCGGCCGCCCTGGCAGCCGAGCGCGACGATCCGGTCCGGGCCGGTGGCGATCGCCGGGCAGAGGGTGTGTGGTGGGCGGGCACCGGGGCGCAGCCGGCCGGGGTGGGCCGGGTCGAGGCTGAACACCGACCCCCGGTTGTGCAGCACCAGGCCGGTGCCGGGTTCGCAGATACCGGCGCCGAACGTCTGGAAGACGCTCTGGATCAGGGTGACGGCGGTGCCGTCGCTGCCGACGGCGGTGACCGCGACGGTGTCGCCAGCCGGTTTCGGGCCGGAGGGCGGCACCGGCCTGGCCGGCGGGTCGGTGCGCAGCAGTAGCCCGTCGAGGTCGATCGGACCGGTCCGGGGGTCACCGAGCAGGGTGTCGCGGCGCTGCTCGGCGGTCCGGGCGGTGGCCAGCGCGGCGGCGTCGGCGCTGGCGTTGGCGTTGGCGTTGGCGTTGGCGAGCATGGCCAGCAGGGTGGCGCCCTGACTGGGCGGCGGCGCGACCGACCAGGTCACCCCGGAGCCGACGGCGGCGTACCGCAGTGGATCGGTGATCTCGGCGGCGTGCCCGGCAAGGTCGGCGGTGGTCAGCGGGCTGCCGAGGGCGGCCAGCCCGGCGGCCAGCGCCTCGGCGAGCTCGCCCTGGTAGTAGTCGCGCCAGTCGGCGCCGATGGTGCCGAGGGTGCGGGCCAGCGCCGGCTGGCGCAGCACCGCTCCGGCCGGCAGCGGCGTACCGTCGCCGTCGAGCAGCAGCGCGGCCAGGCCGGGATCGGCGCGGACCACGTCGAGCCGGCGCAGGATCGCCGCAGCCAGGCCAGGGCTGACCGGTACGCCGCCGACGGCCAACTCGACGGCGGGTGCCAGCACCCGGGCCAGCGGCAGCCGGCCGCCGAGGTCGGCGAGCGCGGCCCAGCCGGCGACGACACCGGGCACGGTGACGGTCAGCGGACCGCCGGGTGGCATCCGGTCCCCGGCTGCGCGCAGCGCCGCGACGTCGACGCTGGCGGCGGCCGCGCCGACCGACAGCACCGCGCGTACCTCGTCGTCGGGGGTGCGGACCAGGGCGATCAGGTCACCGCCGGCGGAGCACTGGTGCGGGTAGGCGACGGTGAGCGCGGCGGCGGCGGCGAGGACGGCGTCAACGACGCCGCCGCCGGCCGCCACCACGTCGGCGGCGGCGTCCAACGCGGACGGATGCGGTGCGGCGAACGCGATCTCGATCGACATGCGGATCAGTCTCGCCGGGTCAGTCGCGCTGGATCAGGATGGTACGGGCGAACGCCCCGTCGGCGCCGACCAGCTTCGTCGGCAGGCAGACCAGCTCGTACTCCCCCGGTGGCACGGCGTCCAGGTCGGCGTTCTCCAGGATGATCACGCCGGAGCCGAGCAGTGCGTGGTGGGCGTCCCAGGTGTCGGTACGCCGATGGCTCTCGATGGTCAGGTAGTCGATGCCGATCAGCGCGACCCGCTGGTCGATCAGCCAGCGGGCGGCCTCCGGGGAGAGCCCGACCCAGGATTCGGCGCGTTCGGTCTCGCGCAACGGGCCGGCCGAGTTGCTGGTCTTCAACAGCACCCGGGTGGCACCGGCGACTCCGGCGGTGACCAGATCGGCGATGGTCACGTCCCCGTCGACGGCGGTCAGGTCGGCGACCACCGCCGGGCCGACCAGGGTCTCCAGCGCCACCTCGTCGATCGGGGTGGCACCGTCGACGAAGTGCGCCGGGGCGTCGACGTGGGTGCCGGTGTGCGCGCCGAGCCGCCACCGGGTGACGTTGGAGGCGTCGCCGTTGGCCAGCGACTCGACGATCTCCACCTCGGGTTTACGGCCCCAGTGCAGCATCTTCGGATGGATCGGCAGGGTGATGTCGTAGATCTTCACGCAGAATGCTCCTTCGCGGCACCGGTCGGGGCCGGTGGGTGGGGTCGGGCCAGGGCCGGTGGGCGGACGGTCAGGGCCGGTGGGTGGGGTCGGGCCAGGGTTCGCGCACGGCGGCGGCGACGGCCCGGGCGGTGGTGGCCACGCAGCGGTCGAACTCGGCCCGGCCGTGCTCAGCGGTGGCGTCGGCGACGTCGCGGCCCCACACGCCGGTGTCGCTGACCTGGTCCATCCGGTAGTCCCAGAACGAGTCGACGTCGCGGTGTGAGGTGGCCTTGTCCATCCGGACCAGATCCGGGTGCAGGTGCAGCATCACCGAGGTCTCGAAGTAGTTGGCGTGCATCAGGCCACGCCCGTGGTAGACGTGCCCGTCGACCTCCGGCCCGGGGTACATGGTCACGTAGGCCAACGCCCGTACCCGTGAGTCGCGGTGGCGTACCCGTAGCTTCTCGGCGGATACGTCGAGCGAGCCGTTGTTCCAGATGTGTCCGTTGAGCAGGATGAACTGCCGGACGCCGCTGGCGTGCAGCGAGTCGATGACGTCTTCGACGACGGCGATCAGGGTCTCCGGGCGCAACGCGATGGTGCCGGCGAAGTCGCCGTGCGAGGCGGAGACGCCGTACCCGATCGGCGGCACCACTGGCACGCCGGTGAGGGCGGAGACGTCGCGGGCGACCGCGTCGCAGATCAGCGTGTCGACGGCGAGCGGCAGGTGCGGGCCGTGCTGTTCGGTGGCGCCGACCGGAATGATCACCGCGTCGACGGTGGTTGCCGTGTGGCCGGCCTCCGGCCAGGTCAGCTCGGCCCAGGCGACCGGCGTGCCGGGGCCGCCGAGCTCGGCGGCGAGCGCCGCCCGGTCAAGGTCGGTGCGGGACGGTTCGGACACGGTGTTCCTCTCTCGGTACATGGACGGAGTCGGGCGCGGCACGTGGACGGGGCCGGGTCACCAGGCCCGGCGGGTCTTCTCCGGCAGCAGGTCAATGGCCTCCATCGCGGTGACGGCGCCGTCGACGGTGGTGATCCAGACCCGAGCCTGCGGGCTGTAGTCGCTGATCAGCTCGCGGCACACCCCGCACGGGGCGATGACCCGGAACCGGCCGGCTGGCTTGATCTGCACCGAGACCACGCTGTCGACGGTGAGCGGCGTCCCGGCCGGCAACGCGGCGCGGGCCGCGCCGAGTGCGACACCTTCGGCGCAGATCGAGCTGCGCCGGCAGGACCCTTCCAGGTGGACGCCGGTGTGGACGGTGCCGTCCGGGGTACGCAGCGCGGTGGCGACCTCGTGCCGGCCGGCGACCCAGACCTTCGACAGCAGCCGCTGGGCGACGTCAAGCAGCTCGACCTCGCCCGGAGTCATCCCGGCCGGTGCCGGTACCGGCGCGACGTCCTCGCTGATCATGCGGTGATCCCGAGCAGCTTGGCCATGTTGCCGCCCTCGACGAGTGCCCGGTCCGCGGCGTCCGGGATCGCCTTGGCGATCTTCATCCGTTCCAGGTCGAAGTCGGATCCGGGCCACTCACTGCCCAGCAGGATCTGCTCCGGGCCGAGCCGGGCGTACGCCCGCTTGACGTCGCTGATCAGGGTGGCCGAGGTCTCCAGATAGATGTGCGGGTTCCGTTCGGCGACGATGATCGCCTCGGGGACGTTCCAGACCGCCCCCATGTGGGCGATGATCGTCGGCACCTGCGGGTGGCCCTTGGCGATCTCCTCGACTGCCAGCGGCGCGCAGAACGCGTCGTCGAGGGCGTTGATCAGCACCATCAGGCCGTGTTCGGCGCAGGCGGCGAAGACCGGGTCGAGCAGTCCGTGGTCGGCGACGTGGTAGCCGTGCAGGCTGGGGTGCAGTTTGAGCCCTTTGAGGCCGGCGTCGGCGATCCGGGCGATCTCGTCGAGCGCGTCGTCGTCGGCCGGGCGGACCTGCCCGAAGCCGAACAGCCGGTCCGGGTGGGCCTTGGCCAGGCCAATGATGAAGTCGTTCTCGATCCGCTGGGCCAGTGAGCAGACCATCGCCATGTCGACCCCGGCGGCGTCCATCCGGTCCAGGATTCGCCGCGGGTCGAACGGCGTGTACGGCGGCGGTGCCTGCCCCGGCCGGGCGCCGGTGAGGTAGTCGGATCGGCCCCGCACGTCCTGGGTGGTGTTGTACGCGTCGATGATCACGGTGCTGTGCCTCCGGTGGTGACGGTCGACGGTGCCGGGATGTCCTGCGGCACCAGGGGCAGATGGCAACGGACCGTGCGGCCCGGTTGGATCGGTCGCAGCGCCGGCGCTTCGGTGCGGCAACGGTCGACGGCGTACCGGCAGCGGGTGTGGAACAGACATCCGGCCGGCGGGTGGGCGGGGTCGGGCAGTTCGCCGGCGAGCACGATCCGCTCCCGGTCTGACTCCCGGTCCAGGGTGGGCACGGCGGAGAGCAGCGCCTCGCTGTACGGGTGTGCCGGTCCGCCGAAGAAGGTGTCCCGGTCGGCGACCTCGATGATCTGGCCGAGGTACATGACGGCGATCCGGTCGGCGATGTGCCGCACCACGCCCAGGTCGTGCGAGATGAACAGCATGGTCAGCCCGCGCTCCCGGGTCAGGTCGGCGAGCAGGTTCACCACCTGGGCCTGGATGGAGACGTCGAGCGCGGAGACCGGCTCGTCGGCGACGATGAACCGGGGGGACGGGGCGAGCGCCCGGGCGATGCCGATGCGCTGCCGCTGGCCACCGGAGAACTCGTGCGGCCGGCGTCGGCCGGCGTCGCGGCCGAGCCCGACGAGGTCGAGCAGTTCGTCGACGGCCCGGCTGGCGTCGGCCCGGCTGGCCCCCCGGCCGCGCAGCAGCGGCTCGGCGACGCTGTCGGAGATCCGCCGCCGCGGGTTGAGCGAGCTGAACGGATCCTGGAAGACCATCTGCAGGTCGGCGCGGATCTGCCGGAACACGGTGCCGCGCAGGCCGGTGATCTCCCGGCCGAGCAGTCGGATGCTGCCGGCGGTGGGTTCGGTGATCCGCAGGATGGCCCGGCCGAGGGTGGACTTGCCGCAGCCGGATTCACCGACCAGGCCGAGGGTCTCGCCCTCGCGGATCTCCAGGTCGACGTCGCGCACGGCACGGACCGGATCACCGCCGCGCCCCGGGTACTCCACCCGCAGGCCGGTCAGCTGGATCAGTGGCACGCTGGTCACGGTCGACCTCCGACCGCTGCCGGGGTCCGGGCGGTGTGCCGGGCCGACGCGTCGAGCAGGCACGCGTCGACGTGGCCGGGTTCGCCGTACCGGTTGACAAGCTCGGGTGGCGCGGTGTCGCAGTCGGCGTGGGCGAACGCGCAGCGCGGGGCGAAGCCGCAGCCGGTCGGTCGGTCGACCCCGGTGAGTGGGCTGCCGGGGATGGCCGGCAGCCGGTCGGCGACCGGCCCGTCGACCCGGGGCACCGAGTCCAGCAACCCCATCGTGTACGGATGCTGCGGTGTGTACAGCACCTGGTCGCGGGTGCCCTGCTCGACGATGCGGCCGCCGTACATGACGGCGACCCGGTCGGCGACCTCGGCGACCACCCCGAGGTCGTGGGTGATCAGGACGATGGAGGTGCCGTGCTCGGCCTGTAGCCGTTTGAGGGTGGCCAGCACCTGGGCCTGGATGGTGACGTCCAGGGCGGTGGTGGGCTCGTCGGCGATCAGTACGGTCGGGTCGTTCGCCAGCCCGATCGCGATCATGACGCGTTGCCGCATGCCGCCGGAGAGCTGGTGCGGGTAGGCGCGCGCGTTGCGGGCCGGATTGGCGATGCCGACGTCGGCGAGCAGCTCCTCGGCCCGCTGCCAGGCCCGCGCCCGGCTGATCCGTTGATGGGTACGGATCATCTCGGCGACCTGGGCCCCGGCCCGTTGCAACGGATTGAGCGCGGCGAGGGCGTCCTGGAAGACCACCGCGATGTCCCGGCCCCGGACCCGGCGCAGGTCGGCCTCGCTGGCGGTGGCCAGGTCCCGCCCGTCGAACTCCACCCGGCCGGTGATGTGCGTGCCGGGTGCCCGGTTGAGCCCGACCAGGCTCATCGCCAGGGCGGACTTGCCGGAGCCGGACTCGCCGACCAGGGCTAGGATCTCGCCGGCGTGCAGGTCGAGGTCGACGCCGGCGACGGCCGGCAGCCTACCCGCCGGCACGTCGAACTCGACCCGCAGCCCGCGGACAGTGAGCACGGGCTGGTGGTCGGTCGCCGGGGCGGAGGTCACCGGGGCGCTCCGGTGATGCTGGCGGCAGCCCGCTCCACCAGGTCGGCCACTTCACGGGGCCACACCCGGGGGGTGAAGTGACTGCCGGTGATCTCGGCTACGGTGGCGTCGGCGCGGGCCGCCATGTCCCGTTGGGTGTCCGGGCGCAGCGTCTTGTCCTGTGCCGCGACCAGGTACCAGGACGGCTTGTCGCGCCAGGCGGGCAGCCCGGTGGGCTGCGCGAAGATCGCGTCGGCGCTGGGGCGAGAGTCGGCGTCGAAGTTGTCCCGCTCGGCTTCCGGCACGTCCCAGCCGATCTCCGCCCAGTACTCGGGGCTGTGCTCCGAGGCCCATTCACCGTTCGGACCGCGCCGCATGTGCCGGCTGGCCTCGGCCGGCGGGTAGCGGCCGATGATGTCCTGGATCGACTCGCCTTCGTCGGGGGCGAAGGCGCAGACGTAGACGAGCCCGGCGACCCGCTCGTCGCGGCCGACGTTGGTGATCACCGCCCCGCCGTAGGAGTGGCCGACCAGCAGCACCGGTGCGGCGCAGTCGGCAAGTACGGCGGTGGTGTTGGCGACGTCCTCGACGAGCGAGTTCATCGGATTGGTGACCAGGTGTACCCGGTGTCCGACGGCGCGCAGCAACGGCGCCACGTGTGCCCAGGTGCCCGGGGTGCCGCCGGCACCATGCACCAGCACGATATCCATGATGGACTCATCCTTTCCGAAGGCGCGGGTCCAGGACCAGGTAGAACAGATCGACCGCGGCGTTGACCAGTACGAAGAGCAGCGCGATCGCCAGCGCGGCGCCCTGCACCACCGGATAGTCGCGCTGCAGCACCGAGCTGACCAGCAGGTTGCCGACGCCCGGGTAGGAGAAGACCGTCTCGGTGATCACCGAGCCGCCGAGCAGCGAACCGAACTGCAGTCCGAGCACGGTCACGATGGGCAGGCCGGCGTTGCGCAGCACGTGCCGGCGCAGGATGGTCCGCTCCCGCAGCCCTTTCATCCGGGCGGTCCGCACGAAGTCATCGCTGAGCACCTCCAGCACCGAGGCCCGCACGATCCGGGTGATGAAGCCGGCCATCGCCAGCGCGAGGGTGGTGGCCGGCAGGATCAGGTACTGCAGCCACGGCCCGACCAGTTCGGGCCGGTCCTGCAGGATCGCGTCGAGCAGCACGAAGTTGGTGGTGGGCTGGTAGTCGAGCTGGCTGGGCAGCCGACCGATCACCGGCATCCAGCGCAGCCACACCCCGAAGATCACGATGCTCAGTACGCCGAGGGCGAACCAGGGCAGCGAGAAGCTGACCGTGGCGATGGACCGGGTGGTGGTGTCCACCCAGGTGTCCCTACGCAGCGCCGCGATCACTCCGGTGACGACCCCGATCAGGACGGCGATCAGCATCGCCGCGACGGTCAGCTCGATCGTCGCTGGCAGCGCGCCACCCAGCAGATGCAACACACTGTTGCCGCCGTAGAAGGAACGCCCGAGATCCAGCCCGAGCAGGTCGCCGAGGTAGCGCAGGTACTGCTCCCAGATCGGCCGGTCCAGGCCGAGTGCTTCGTTGATCCGGGCCTCGTTGTCCGAGATCTGCTCGGCGCTGAGCCCTTGGGTGCCGGTGGCCGCGAGGGTGGACGACGGCGAGCCGGGCAGCTGCCTGATGGCCAGGAACACCAGGGAGGCCAGGACGAACAGCACCACCGGCACGCTGGCCAGCCGGCGTACCGTGAGCATCGGCAGCGACCTGCCGCGCAGCAGCCGCATCACCGACGGCTCCTCGGGTCCAGCGCGTCGCGTAGGTCGTCCCCGACGAAGTTGCTGGCGACCACGAAGATCAGCGTCAACGCTGCGGGCAGCACCGCCATCCGAGGTGCCGAGTAGATGAACTCCTGCCCGGCCTGCACCATGTAGCCCCAGTCCGGGGTGGGCGGCTGAATGCCCAGGCCCAGGTAGGACAGGCCGGCGGCGAATCCGGCGGCCACCGACAGGGTCATCACGACCTGGGCGAGCAGCGGGCCGGCGATGTTCGGCAGGATCTCCTGGATCATGATCCGGGGCGACCGGGTACCGCCGAGCCGGGCGGCGAGCACGTAGTCCCGGGCGGCCTCCCGGGCGGTCAACGCCCGGGCCAGCCGGGCCAGGCCGGGCGACAGCGCGACACCGACCCCGACCACCAGACTGCGTACGCCGGGTCCGCTGGCCGCCACCACCAGGATGATCAACAGCATCGACGGGAAGGCCAGCCCGATGTCGGTGACCCGCATCAGGATCTGCTCACCCCAGCCGCCGAGATAGCCGGCGAGCATCCCGACGGTGGTGCCGATGACTGCGGCGAGGACGGTGGCGAGGAACGCGACCAGTAGCAGCGGTTGGGCGCCGTACACCAGCCGGGCCAGGAAGTCGCGGCCGAGATCGTCGGTGCCGAGCGGGTGCCCGGCGGTGCCGAACCCGGCGAGGGTGACGTTGGACTGCCGCTCCGGGTCGGCGCCGATCACCAGCGGCCCGATGGCCGCCATCAGCACGAAGCCGACGACCACCAGCCAGGAGACGGTGGCCAGCCAGGACCGGGCGATGGAGCGCCGCGCGTAGGCGGCTCTCCATCGCCCGACCGGCCGCGCCCCGGCGACCGTCACTGGTGCCCCGGACGGGCCGCCGTGAGGATCGGATCAGACACTGGCGTTCTCCATGAAGCAGCGGTGGTTGCCGAGCGCGGCGACGTTGGCGCCCTCGACGTTCGCGCCGGTCACCACCGGGTTCGCCGAGTAGCAGAGCATGGACAGCACCATGTACTGCTCAGCGAACCGGCGTTGGATGTCGGTGTACGCGGCGGTGCGCTCGGAACCGTTGGGCAGGTTCTTCGCGGCGGCCAGGTCGTCGGCGAACGCCTCCGAGCCGGACAGCGTGTTGAACCCGGAGGTGAAGTCGCCGTACACCCCGGACGGCAGGCCCATCGCCCCGATCATGTTGTCCGGGTCCGGGATGTAGGAGTTGCGCTCCCAGATCATCAGCTCGTGGAACTCGTCGTCCGGGTCGAGCAGCCGGCTGAAGTAGGTCGCCGGGTCGACCGAGTCGGTCACGACGGTCAGCCCGATGTCGGTGAGGTTCTGCGCGACGATCTGCGCCGCCCGCGGGTGCCAGGAGTCGCTGGCCGCCATCAACGCCACCTGCCGGCCGCTGGCGCCGGCCGACTCGATCAGCCGCCGGGCCTCGTCCGGATCGAACCGGCTCAGGTCGGCCAGGCTCGGGTCGTAGCCGTCCTGCGACGGTGGGATCGTGTAGCCGTCGGGTGGCGCGCCGATGCCGAAGAACGCCTGGGCGATGATCGCTTCCCGGTCGATCGCCAGGTTGATCGCCTGGCGCACCTCCAGCTCCGGGATCCGCCGGGCGTCGATCATCATCATCGCGTCGAAGCTGTACGGCGTCTCGTGGAAGGTCACCGCGTCGTCGGCCTTGAGCTGCTCGATCGCCGAGTACGGGGTGAACTGGGTGGCGGACAGGTCGCCGCTGAGCAGCGAGCTGACGATGGTCGACGGGTCCTGGACCTGTTGCATCACCAGCCGGTCGACTTTGGGTCGGCCGGTGCGGTAGTCCTCGAACGCGGTCAGCACCACCTGCTGCCCGGCGGTCGCCGAGGAGAACTGGAACGGGCCGGTGCCGACGAGGTTCTTGCCGATGTCGGCGCCGTACTCGGCGAGTGCGGCGGAGGAGATGATCCGGCCGCCGATGTCGGAGAGCCGGTTGAGCACGGTGGCGTCGGGGCTGTTGAGCACCATCACCACGGTGTACTCGTCGGGGGCGTCCAGCGAGGCGACGTTGGCACCGAGGCTGCGCAGCGGCCGGGACGACCCCTCGGGCAGGGTCGGGTCGTCCTCGTTGAACTGCCGACCGAGGCTGGCCAGCACGTCCGCCGAGGTGAAGGTGGTGCCGTCGTGGAAGGTGACGCCCTGGCGCAGGGTGAAGGTGTAGGTCAGCCCGTCGTCGGAGATTTCCCAGCTCTCGGCGAGGTCGGCCTGTGGCTCGTTGGTCTCGAAGGAGATGAAGGTCAGCCCACGGCAGATGCAGTCGACCGCCATCCAGTCGCCGAGTGAGGTGTAGAAGGCCGGGTCGTGGACGGCGCTGGTGGCGTCGATGCCGAGCGTGAGGGTGCCGCCGCTGGTGGTGCCGTCGTCGCCGTCTTCGCTGCCGTCGGAGGCGACGCCGCAGGCGGCGAGCAGGCTGCTGGCGCCGAAGCCGAGGCCGAGCAGACCGGCGCCACGCAGCATCGCGCGACGGGTTATCAGGTGCTGCGGGAGGTTGCGGGGATCGTCCGACATAGTGCGCTCCTCGGCAGGGTATGGGACGAAGATGGATGAAATTTCATTTGGATTGGATCCAAAACCATCATCTGCGGTACCCAATTCGGGTCCGTATCGCGATTGTGAACGTCTGGTGTCGGGATGTCGAGAGTGGACAGGGTCCCCCATGGCCGGCGCGGTGGCCGACGTGCCGGCCGGGTCAGTCGGCCGGCACCACGTCTGTTCCGGTGGAGCAGCAGGCACTGCCCGCACCGCGGGCAGCGGCCGGATCCGGCACGTCCATCGCCGGATTGCGGTCGAAGAAGCCGTCCGGTTCGAGGATCATGTGGATCGCGTCCACCGGCATCACCGGCCACTGCTCGGGGCGCGGGAAATGATGGGTGCCGAGCACCGGCCACAGCACCAGCTCCGCGCCGTCGATCGACCGGTCCTGGCGCTGCCAGACCTGTACACCGTCGTCGCCCGGCTCGGCGTGGTTGGGATAGCGGCCACCGAGGAACTGCTCCTGCGGGTCGTACGGGGTGGCCCACAGGTGCTGGTGGATGAACGGTGCCCGGCGGGCCATCACCGAGTCCGGCCGGGCGAACGACCGGGTGGTGTTCGGCAGCAGCAGCCGGTAGGCCGTCGGTTCACCGTACCGGTTGGTCCGGGTGGTGCTCTCCACCCGCCAGCGGCGGGCTGACGACGGATCGGTGCGGCGCGCCGCCTGCGACTCACGCAGCAGCGGGGTACGCACGTTGCGTACCGCGTTGCCGTACGGGTCGAGCGCCGGGTCGGTCTCGCCCTCGGCGTGCTCCTCGACCAGCCGGTTGCGCGGACCGTCCACCGCCATGTCCAGGCGTAGCCCGAAGTAGTGCTGGTGGGTCGGGGTCTGCACGTTCGGCGCGACGACCCGGCCGTAGCGCACCTCGTCGCCGTCGGCGATGCCGGAGGCGGAGAGCATCCCGGTCAGCTTGACCTCCAACTCGATCCGGCCGTCCTGGTAGAGCGACCAGTAGAAGCCGTAGTCGTAGTTGGCCACGGTCTGGAAGTTGGAGATGACCAACCGACGGGAGCGGCGCACCTGGCTGACCCCGCGACGCAGGTCGTTGTGCTTCCAGAGGATGCTGTGGTCCTCCTCGTGCATGCAGATCGCGTTCGGGATGGTCACCGGGTCGCCGTCGCCACCGAGGTAGGCCGTGTCGAAGTAGTAGATGACGCCGAGGCAGTCGCAGCCGAGGGCAAGCGAGTTGGTCAACGGCCCGGCACCGTACTCGCCCCAGTCGAAGAAGTTCTTGCGGTACTGGGTGGAGTTGGGGTCGAGGTACGGCACGTACATCTCGTTGCAGGCGGCCCGCTTGACCACCGGGCGACCCTGAAACTCCAGGTCGTACAGGACCAGGCCCTCGCGGTGGGTGAAGCCCACCCGCAGCTGCCAGCCTTGCCAGCTGACCTGCCAGCCGTCGACGTCGAAACTCGGACCGTCGGGCTGCACGACGTCCAACGGCCGCAGCCCGGGCCGGGTCGGCCAGGCATCGGCCTCCAGCGGGCCGGCCTCGGCCGAGATCGGCACCACGCCGTGGTCCTCGACCTCCAGGACCTCCATGGTCGTCATGTCGATGATCGGCACCACGCCCTGCACCGGGCGCACGTAGCCGTTGTCGCCCTCGTCGACGCGGTGCCAGACGGTGCCCCAGGTGAGCCGCCGGTCGGCGTACCGCTTCGGCTCGAAGCCGCCCATCGACTCGGCGTCGACCATCACCAGGGAGACGTCGTGGATGCCCCGCTTGGCGAGCACCTCGCGGAACACCGGGCTCTGCCGGCAGGCCTGGGCGGCGGCGCGGGCCTCCTCGGAGGTGATGCCGGGCCGACGCGGGTCGAGCGGCCGCCAGTCGAGGCAGCGGTCGCCGGCATCTTCGCCGTTATCGTGGTCCGACGCCGCACCGTCGTCCCGGCTCCCGGCGGCCAGCGCGACGTCGATCTCCCAGGCGGTGCCGGCGGCGTGGTCCATGGCCACCAGTCCGAGTCGGACCTCCCCGGCCGCCGCCGTGCCGGCCAGGACGGCCCGGGCGTGTGCCTCGTCCAGCGTGGCCCCCCAGAACCGGGTCCGCTCGCCGAGCCGACCGTCGGCGCGGGCGGCGGCGACGGCCCGGGCGATCTCCGCCGGGCTGGGTGGGTCGAGCGGATGGTTGCGGTGATTGCGCCCGTCCGGGCTGGGGTGGCACGCGCTCACGATTGCTCCTGTCGCCGTCGCGGGAGTCGTTCCGATGCGGTCCGGCTCGTCTGGGGTCGGTCTGCGTCGCGTCGTGGTGGCTGCGGCGGGCCGGTGCTTCCTAAGAACTCCCTGGCCAAGGTAGTCTCGGATACTACCTCAGGATCTTTGGATCCAAAACCGGGATCCAAAGCGAAATGTACGGGACCCGCAGGGTCACCGGCCGGCTTGCTATCGTGACACCCACATCGCACCACTGTGGAAACGATGGCGGCCGGGCCGGCACCCGGCCGGCTGCGCCGCACACCGAACAGACAGGGGCACCGGGCATGCCAGTCAGCTCGACGGAAACCACCAGCAGTGCCCTCGTCGACGCCACCGCGGCCAAGATCCGCGCCAAGATCATGTCCGGCGAGATCCCGATCGGTGCCCAACTGCGCCAGGCCGAGCTGGCCAAGCTGCTCGGGGTCAGCCGCACCCCGGTCCGGGAGGCGCTGCGGCAACTGCAGACCGGCGGGCTGATCGAGGTGGTGCCGCACCGGGGGGCGGTGGTCCGGGTGCCGGCGCCGTGGGAGGTCCGGGAAGCCTACGAGGTCCGTGCGGAGCTGGAGGCGCTGGCCTGCGAACGGGCGGTCAGCCGGATCACCGACGACGTCCTGCACGAGTTGCGGGAGGCCAACTCGCTGCTGCGGCGTACCGAGCAGGCCGCCCGGGGCAGCATCCCGCAGCGGCGGGTCGAGGACGACCCGGGGGTGGCCCGCGCCCGGGTGGCCCTGGCCGGCTCCACGAACGCCGCCAACGACCGGTTCCACACCCTCATCCACCAGGTGGCCGGCAACGACTGGCTGGCCAGGGTGATCAAGGAGATCAACGAGGCGTTCCCGCGCAACGTCTCGGCGCTGGTGCTGCAGGACAATCCGCGGCACCGCGACGACAACTTCCACGAGCACGAACGGATCATCGCCGCGCTCACCGCGGAGGATGGCGAACGCGCTCGGCGCGAGATGCAGGCCCATGTGATCAGCGCCGGTGAGCAGTTGGCTCGCTGGTACGAGCGGCGGTCGGCGACGGTGTTCCGGGGTTGACCCGGTCGGCGGCCCAGTCCCCGGGTGGCACCCCGTCGACCCCCATCGCCGCCGGAGCCAGAAACTCCAGATCCGGCCGGGGCGCCCCGGTCGCCAAGTCGGCCAGCGCGGCGCCGATCGCCGGCCCGAACTTGAATCCGTGCCCGGAACAGGCCGCCGCGATCAACGCCTGCGGATGCGCCGGCAGCGCCCCGACCGCGAACCGGTTGCCCGGTGCCATGGTGTAGCGGCAGGCCAGCTCGGCGGTGACCGGGCCGTCGGCGGCCGGCAGGAAACGACGGGCGACGGAGAGCAGCTCGGCGCGCTCGGCGGCGGTCACCGGGCCGGGCGGTCGGCTCAGGTCGTCGACCGGGCCGTGGTCGAATCCCACCTTGACGGCGTCCGGACCGTGGGCCGGGATGCCGTAGAGCAGACCGACGCCGGGGACCTCGACCGAGAACGGGCCGAGCGCCGGCGGGGCCAGCAGCGCCGGGGTGGACGAGCCGATGTGGATGTTGACGATCCGTACGGTGGTCAGCCGGCCGGCGAGCTCCGGCACCAGGTCCGCGGTCCACGGTCCGGCGCAGATGACCAGCCGGTCGGCGAGAACGTCACCGGAGTCGGTGTGCACCCGCACCCCGGCACCGTCCGGGTGCCAGCCGGTCACCCGGCAGCCGTCGCGGCGGCGCACCCCGGCGGCCCGGCCGAGCCCGGCCAGCGCCTCCATCGCGGCGGCGGCGTCGATCACGCCGGCCGCCGGATCGTGTACGGCCACCATGTCGGCGCCGAGCACCAAGCCCGGCGCGATGCCGGCGGCCTGGTTGGCGTCGACCAGGACACAGTCCGGTCCGCGCAGGGTGCTGCTGGTCCGGGCCGGTCGCGCGTACAGGCCGCCGACGGTGCTGACCAACCGGCGACCGGCGGCCTGCTCCAGCTCGCGCCAACCGGTGTACGCGCGGTCCACCAGGCCGTCCCAGACCGGCGACGGGTAGGCGCGACGGATCATCCGGGTCCGACCGTGGGACGACCCTTCGGTGTGCCCGGCCGGCAGCCGGTCGAGCTGGACCACCCGGACGCCACGGGCCGCGAGTGCCCAGGCCGCGCTGCGACCGTGCACGCCGGCACCGACGACGATCACGTCTGCCCGGCGGTCGGCACCGGTCAGCAGCGCGGGAGCCGGGGCCGGTGCGGCAGTCGGCGGCGCGGCGTCCGGCGCGGGTGGTGGAGTCGGCGCGGGTGGTGGAGTCGGCACGGGTGGTGGAGTCGGTACCCCGGTGGCCGTCGGGCGGGCCAGTCGGGCCAGCAGCGCGTCCACTTCGGTGTCGTCGTTGTAGACGTGCACCGAGGCGCGGACCACCGCCGGTAGGCCGCGTCGGCCCAGGTCCCACTGGCCGTGGCTGGCCGGCACGGCGACCAGGTGCAGGCCGGCGGCGCGCAACATGCGTACCGTCGTGGTCGGCTCCTCGCCGCCGCGGACGAAGGTGACGATGCCGCCGCCGGCCGCCGGCGGGTCGACCACGGTCACTCCGGGCAGCTCGGCCAGGCCGGCCCGCAGCCGGGCGGCCAGTCCGCTGACGTACGCCGAGATGGCGTCGACGCCGAGGGCGAGCGCCTCGGTCAGCGCGGCGCCCAGGCCGAGCCGCAGCGCGTGCGACGCCTCCCAGGTCTCGTACCGGCGGGCGCCGGGCAGCAGGTCGTACTCCTCGTCGCCGGTCCACCGGGCACCACGTACGTCCGGGGTCAACGGCCGGGCGCGCTCGCGCAGCGCCGGGTCCAGGTAGAGCAGCCCGGTGCCGCGCGGTCCACGCAGGAACTTACGGCCGGTGGCGACCAGGATGTCGGCGTGCATCGCCCCAACGTCGACGGGCAGTTGGCCGACCGACTGGGTGGCGTCGACCAGCAGCGGTACGCCGGCCGCGGCGACCCGGGCGCCGATCTGTGCGACCGGTTCGATCAGCGCCGACGAGGTCGGTACGTGGGCGACGGTGACCAGCGCGGCGGGCTGCCGCAGTGCCTGCTCCAGCTGGTGCAGGTCGACGCCGCCCGAGTCGTCGGTGGGCAGCACCTCGACGCTGATGCCCCGGGTGCGGCGCAGTTCGAGCAGGTGCAGTGCGGAGCTGACGTAGCTGGACGCGGAGGCGAGGATCCGGTCGCCGGGGCCGAGACGCAGCGCGTCGATCGCCCGGTGCCACGCGACGGTGGCGCTCTCCACCAGGGCGACGTCCTCCCCGGTCGCGCCGATCAGCCGGCCGGCCAGGTGGTACACGTCGGCGGTCCGCTCGGCGGCGGCCTCGGCCGCCTCGTAGCCGCCGAGCCGCGACTCGAGCCGCAGGTGGTCGATGACCGTGTCGAGGACGGCGAGGCTGGGCAGTGCGGCGCCGGCGGCGTTGAGGTGGTGGGCCAGGGTCGCGCCGGGAGTGGCGGCCCGCAGCGCCGCCGGGTCCAGCGGCACAGGCACCGGGTCCGGCTGCAGCGGTGGGTGGTCCAGGGGCACGGGCGCCGGGTCGGCGGGCTCCGCGGCCGCACCCGCCGGCCCGTTCCGGGATGCAGAGTCTTTCAAGGTGGATCCCATCGGTGATCGGGGCGGTGCCCGGTCCGGCGAGGTGCCACCGACAGGACCGGGCACCGCCGGTCAAAGCGCGACGACGACGCCCTTGCGCTCGCAGTACGAATGCAGGGCGTCGTCGCCCAGGTCCCGGCCCAGACCGGAGTCTCCGACTCCGCCGAAGGACAACGCCGGGTCGAAGATGTTGTACGTGTTCACCCAGACCGTGCCGGCCCGCAGCGCGGCCGCCATCCGGTGGGCCCGGGACAGGTCCCGGGTCCACACCCCGGCGGCCAGCCCGTACGACGTGTCGTTGCCGATCGCGACCGCCTCGTCCTCGTCGTCGAAGGCGATCACTCCGGTCACCGGCCCGAAGATCTCCTCCCGGGCGATCACCATGTCGTTGCGTACCCCGGTGAACAGGGTCGGCTCGACGAAGTAGCCCGGCCGGTCCGGCACCCCGCCGCCGACCGCGACCGTGGCACCCTCCCGGACGCCGGTCTCGATGTACGACAGCACCTGCTGGCGCTGCTCCTCGGAGACCAGCGGGCCGACGGTCACCCCGCCGTCCAGTCCGTTGCCCAGCGGCACCCGGCGGGTCGCCGCCGCCAGCCGCTCGGTCATCTCGTCCAGGATCGACCGCTGCACCAGCAGCCGGCTGCCGGCGGTGCACATCTGCCCGGAGTGGCCGAACGACGCCCGCATCGCGGTCAGCACCGCTGCGTCCAGGTCGGCGTCGGCGAAGACGATGTTCGGGCTCTTGCCGCCCAACTCCAGGGTGAGCCGCTTCATCGTTGACGCCGCCCCGGCCATCACCAGCCGACCCACCTCGGTGGAGCCGGTGAAGGACACCTTCGCCACCTGAGGATGGGCGACCAGCGCCGCACCGACCTCGCCGTCGCCGGTGAGCACGTTGAACACCCCCGGCGGTACGCCGGCCTCGGCGGCCAGCGCGGCCACCCGCAACATGGTCAGCGGGGTCTGCTCGGCCGGCTTGACCACGATCGGGCAGCCGGCGGCCAACGCCGGGGCGATCTTGAAGCAGCCGGTCATGATCGGAAAGTTCCACGGCAGGATCAGCGCCGCCACGCCGACCGGCTCCAGCACCGTGTAGACGTGGTGGCCGCCGCCGTCGATCGGCACCACGGTGCCGGTCAGCCGGCTGGTCGCCCCGGCGAAGTGCCGGAACGCCCGGGCCGCCGCACCGGTGTCGGCCCGGGAACGTTCGATCGGCTTGCCGTTGTCCCGGGTTTCCAGCACCGCCAGCTCTTCGAGGTGCGCCTCGATCAGGTCGGCGAGCCGGTGCAGCACCCTGGTCCGCTCCAGTGGGGCCAGCCCACTCCACCGGCGGTCGGCGTACGCCCGGGCGGCGGCGGCCACCGCCGCGTCCACGTCGTCGGCGGTGGCCTGGGCGACCCGGCTGATCACCGCACCGGTGGACGGGTCGCGCACCTCGATCAGCGCGCGCCCGCCCGGGGCGATCCACTCGCCGTCGACGTGGAACGGCTCCAGGTCGGCCAGCGGGGCGACAGACGACGTCATCGGGCGACTCCCTCAGATCAGGTCGAAGTACTCGCGCTGCTCCCAGTCGGAGACGTACGCGAGGTAGCGGGCGAACTCGCGGCGCTTGAGCGTCGCGTACCAGGAGATCACCGGGGCGCCGAGCGCGGCGGCGAACGCCGGATCGGCCTCCAGCGCGGTCAGCGCCTCGGCGAGCGAGGCCGGCAGCCGGGGCGCGTCGGCGGCGTACGGATCCTGCACCGCCGGTGGCGGGGCGAGCCGCCGGTCGATCCCGTCCAGGCCGCTGACCAGCTGCGACGCGATGTAGAGGTACGGGTTGGCGGCGGGCTCGCCGCACCGGTTCTCCAGCCGTACGCCGTTGTCGGAGCCGGCGCCGACGGCCCGGACCATGGCCCCTTTGTTGTCGACCCCCCAGGCCACCCGGTCCGGGGCGAGCGAGAACGGCAGGTAGCGCTTGTAGCCGTTGACCGTCGGGGTGGCGAAGGCGGCGGCCGCACCGGCATGCTCCAGCAGACCGGCGAGGTAGTGCCCGGCGACCGGGGAGAGCGCCTCCCCCGGCACCGTCGGGTCGAACGCCGCCACGCCGGTGGCCAGCTCGCGCAGCGACTGGTGCAGGTGCCACCCGGTGGACGCGGTCTGGGCGCCGGCCGGGCGGGACATGAACGTGGCGTGGTAGCCGTGCCGGCGGCAGAGCTGGCGGATCGCCGAGCGGGCCAGCAGCACCTGGTCGGCGGCGACCGCCGCATCCCCGGCGGTCATGGTGATCTCGAACTGGCTCGGCCCGAACTCCAGCTCCAGGGACCGCAGCGGCAGGTCCAGCCGGGTCAGCCCGTGGTGCAGCAGTTGGACGACCTCGTCGGCGCGGTCCAGCCCGTCCTCGTGCAGCAGTTGCGCGCCCCGGCTCAGCGGCCGGGTGCCGCTGGCGTGGCCGGGCGCGCCGGGCCGACCCACCTGGTCGTCGTCGAGCGCGCCGTCGCTGGGACCGTCGGCGGCGAAGACGTGGAACTCCAGCTCGGCACCGACGGTCATCGCGTACCCGGCGGCGGCCAGCCGGTCGAGCTGCGCGCGCAGCAGACCACGGGTGCAGAACGGCACCGCGGCACCGTCGGGGAACCGCAGGTCGCACAGCACCCAGCCGGTCCGCGGCGCCCACGGCAGCACCCGGAACGTGGTCGGGTCGGGCACCAGCACGATGTCCCCGGCACCGGCGAACCCGGCCACCCCGACGCGGGTGTCGGCGGCGAAGACCGGGAAGACCGACGCACCGGACGGGTCCTTGAGCAGCAGCGACGACGGCGCGGTCACCCCGGACCGCAGTGCCGTGGCGGCCGCCTCGCGGGTCAACGTCTTGCCGCGCAGCACGCCGTGCTGGTCGGCGAAGGAGAACCGGATCAGCTCGATGCCGAGCTCGTCGACGACCCGGCGCAGCTGGCCGGCGGCGGCGTACTGGGCGTCGGTCCACAGTTGATGGCGGTCGATGAAACCGCCCCGGTCGGCGGCGAGCATCGGCACGGCACGGCGGCCGTCCCCACCGTCGGCGACGGGCCGCTCGTCGAGGCTACGCATCGCCGGCCGCCGACCGCGCCGGGGCGCCGACCGCCGACCGGGCCGAATCGCCGGCCCACGGGGAGCCGGCCCGTCGCTGCGCCTCACGCTCGCGCCAGGTCTGTTCCCAGCCGTCGGTCGGGGCGACGGTGTCGACGGCCAGCGGACCGGTCAGCTCGGCGGCGGCGGCCTCGTCGGCCGGGCGGGCCGGGACCGGGTTGCCAGCCTCGAAGGCGTCGATGGCGCGTAGCAGCAGCCGACGGTTCGCGGTCACCGCCCGGTCGGAGACGCCGAGTCGCTCCACGGTGCGGTCCTGGATCGGGCCCATGCTCTCCACCGCCCACTGGTCGTGGACGTTGATGTCCAGGCCCATCCCGGTGTAGGTCAGGTCCCGCTGCTCGGCCGGGTCGAAGCCCCAGTTGTTGGCCCGGTTGCGCAGCGGCCGGTAGTCCGGCAGGGAGACCTCGTCGAGCCGCTGGGCGAGCAGGGTCTGCTTGTCGGTCGGCTCGGCGAAGTCGTAGAAGATCATGTACCAGTAGTGGTGGTAGTCGTCGATCGGCACGTGCCACTGGCAGAAGACCTTGTCGTTGCCGAACGGCACGACGAACGCGTTCGGGAAGACCAGGTTCGTGATGCGCACGTGGCGGATCTCGTCGGTGAGCTGGCGCAGCGCGTACACCCGCAGTCCGTGCTCGGCCTGCTCGACCTCGATGTCCGGCCGGTAGGCGTCGCCGACCAGTTTGGACAGCTTCTGCCCGGTGCCGGCGACCTCCTCGCTGAACTGCTGCCCGTAGACGTCGCGCGGATCCTCGTCGATGAACCGGTGCAGGAACGAGACGTGACTGGGGTCGATGCCGCCCTCGACGCCCTGCAGCCAGTTGCACTCCCACAGCCCTTTGAAGGCGAAGGTGTACTCGTCGGGGGCCTGGAAGCAGTCGTAGTGCGGCATCGGCGGCGGGCCGCCCTCGCCGAGGTAGGCGAAGACGATGCCGTTGCGCTCGACGCACGGGTAGCTCGGGATGCGCACCTTGCTGGCGAAGGTGCTGTGCGGCGGCTCGGCCGGCTGCTCCAGGCAGCGCCCGTCCGGCCCGTACAGCCAGCCGTGGTAGAGGCAGCGCAGCCCGCCGTCCTCGTGCCGGCCGTACGCCAGGTCGACGCCCCGGTGCGCGCAGAACCGGCCGACCAACGCCCAGCCGCCGGCTGCCTGCTTGAACAGCACCAGGTCCTCGCCGAGCAGCCGGACCGGCTTGACCGGCCGCTGCGGGTCCATCTCCGACACCAGCGCCGCCGGCTGCCAGTACGCGCGCATCAGCCGGCCGAGCGGCGTGCCCGGCCCGGAGCGGGTGATCCGCTCGTTCTCCTCGCGCCGCAGCATGGCACCCCTCCCAGCTAGGCATCCGATCCATCAAGCATTGGATCCAATCCTGGCATAGATGTGGGCAGCGCGATAGATGCAGCATCCCGATATCTACGAACCACGGAAGGTCACTCCAGCATCACGCCGTGCCGGCTCAGCTCCGCCACCAGGTCCGCCAGGCCGGTCACCTGGTCGATGTGCCGCACCCCGGCCGACACCCTGGCCGGGGTGCCGGTGCCGCCGGTCAGCACCTGCCGGGCGACCACCGCCGCGACCGCCCCGGTGACCTGGCTCGTGCCGCGCCCGGCCACCGCCCGCGTCACCGCCGGTCCGCTCGATCTGCTGGCGCTCGCCCGCACCACGAACCGGTCGGCGCCGACCCGCGCCCAGACCAGCGCCGACACCAGCACGTCGTCCAGCCGCAACCGGCGGGCCAGGCGGAACAGCCCGGACGACCGACCGGCAAACAGCGTCCACGTCAAGACCCTGGAGTCCAGGCACATCCGGGTGGTGGCCCGGACCCCGTGACGGGCCGTCAGGACATGCTGGTCCGAGAAGGGAAAGGGGAAGACCGCACGGCGACCGACCCCCGGCAGGTCGACCCGCGTCCGACGCGGCCGACCAACGTCGGTACCGCCGCCGACGCCGGCACCGGCCGTACCCACCGACGCGGTCGCGGCCTGCTCGACGATCCAGCGGACCGAGTCACGGCCGTGCGGATCGCCGGTGCCGAGCATCAGCGTCAGCTCCACGGTGTCCGCTGCGGGCAGCTCCCGTAGGCACTCGTCGGCGAGCAGGTTGGTCAGGCCGGGAGCCACGCCGACGCTGAGCGCGACGGTCGATCCGGTACGGACGGCGAGCTGGTCGAGATCGGTGAGCGGCCGCAGCAGCTGCGGCGAGGCGGTGACGTCGACGTAGTGGACGCCCCGACGTACCGCCTCTTGGGCCACCGCCACGTTCGCCCGTTCCACCGCCATCACCACCAGCGCCGCGTCCGCCGACAGCCGGGCTCGGTCGGCCGCCGACGTCACGTCGACCTGCCGCCAGGTGGTGCCGCGCCCGATGGCGTCGGCCGCCCGCGCCGCCCGGGCCGGGTCCCGACCGGCCACCAGAACCCGGCCGGGGAACCATTCCGCCAGCATCTCGGCGGTCGCGTGGCCGACCGCCCCGTACCCGCCGACCACGACGACGGCCCCGCTGCCGGCGGTCACCACGGCACCGCCGGGCGACCCGTACGAGTGTTAACGATCTTGGTCACGATGCTCTCCGACGATGTGCGTGCTGCGGACTCCCCTGCCCGGCTGGCAGGCCCGTTGCCTTCTGCCAGGCTTCCGCCATCGCGCCATAACCACAAGTACGGTTTAGTCCTGGCTGCCATAAGCTTGGCGCATGCTTGACACCTGGACCCTGCGGGTGCTCGTCGAGGTCGCCGAACAGCAGTCCTTCTCTGCGGCGGCCCAGGCGCTCACCATGACCCAGCCGGCGGTCTCCCGGCAGATCGCCGGGCTGGAGCGCCGGCTCGGCGTACCGCTGTTCCGCCGGCTGCCCCGGGGGGTACGGCCGACCCCGGCCGGCATCGCCGCGGTCGCCCAGGCCCGCGAGGTGCTCGCCCAGCTGCGGGATCTCGAGTCGCGGGTGGCGGCCTTCGGCGGGCTCTCCGGCGGCGAACTGCGCATGTCGGCCTTTGCCAGCGCCAACACCACCCTGGTGCCGGCGGCGATCAGCCGGTTCCGCGACCGGCACCCGGACGTCACGCTCCGGCTGGCCGCCGTCGACCCGGCAGCCCCGCTGTCAGCGGTCCGCGACGGGCTGGTCGACCTCGCGCTGCTCACCGGGTGGCAGCTGCCCGCCGAGCCGCCGACGAACAGCACGACCGCGTACCCGACCGCCCGCACGATTTCGGCCAGGTCCGCTGGTGTCGGGTCCGCCGCCGTCGACGGGGTCGACCTGGTCTCCCTGACGGACGAGGAGCTGCAGGTCGCCCTTCCAGCCGGGCACCGGCTGGCCGGCGTCGACCGGGTGCAGCTGCCCGACCTGGCCGGCGAGACGTGGATCGACGGCGCGTACCCGGACTGTCTGGGGCCGCTCACCGCGCTGGCCGACGCCCTCGGCGGCCCGCCCCGGATCGCCTTCCACTGCGACGACTGGCACGGCAAGCAGGCTCTGGTGGCGGCCGGTGCCGGCATCATGCTGGTGCCCGCGCTCGCCCGGGGGACTGCCCATCCGGGGGTGGTGCTGCGACCGACCAGCCCGGCGCTGCCCCCACGGCAGCTCTACGCCGCCGTCGCCACACCGCCACTGCGGCCACCGGCCGTCACCGTCATGCTCGCCATGCTTCGCGAGCTGATCGCCACCGGTCCGGCATGGTCAATCGACGAGCAGCCCGTCCACCTCGGCGGCGAACACCTGGGCGGGGTCGATGCCCATCCCGGTGAGGTGGCCGGCGAGCTTCGGCGAGAGCACACCGCGTAGGACAAAACGGTCAAGCCGAAACGGTCAGGGGAACAAAACCCCTGACGGATCGAGGCCGATGCGTCACCAGGGTGGCACCCGGCAACCACCTAGGGCAGGGCACCATCCACCGTCGCCAATTTTTTACAGACTCGAAACAAAGAAACATCGAGCCCACCACGAATCGTCCGAGTTGCCGGACAATGCGGCGAAAAGCACGGTGGACAACATCGACATCAACGGACAGCAACCACCATCACGGACAGCATCTTTGCATCGAGTCACATCGTTGAGTATTGCCGAGAACACAGAGCGCTGCTAACCTGACTCCTGAGCCAGGCAAGTGGTAGGCAGAAACGAGTAACACCTCGCAGATACTTTGACTCGAACACTGCAGACCGACAGCAAAGGTTGGCTGTGCGAACGCTACTACTCTTCAATGGCCTGGGGGGTACACACGAAGACCTCCTTTCGGCCCTTCGCAAAATGTACGCAAGCCAGGAGAATGCATCCTTCTTTCATGTCGTCCTCGAGACCTTGGACGAAGTAGCCGACTACCTGGATTCGACGTCGGCTAGTCGATTCAGCCTACGAACGACACTGGAGCATAGCTCGCAGGGGCTAGGCGAAGTACCGATGGACTCGTTCGCCGCAGGGCTGTGCGTGTACACCTATCAGGCGTGTTGCCTACAACCTGCCAGGCGGCATGACGACGGGTCCGTCGGCGCTTTGGGCCACAGCATCGGTTTGCTCGCGGCTCTCATCGCGGGCCTGCGACTGCGGCGGATGGACGATTTCATCGACACGGTTGCCGCCTTTCTGCGGTTGTTGGCGGTCAGCCTCGCTCGCGGCCAACAGCTCGCCATCACGGCAGGCCCGGAGCAGAGCACGGTCGAGCGCTACCGAGCGAAGGTCCGCCGAGGCGCGGACCCCGGCCCCATGGCGTCGCTTTCCGGACCATCCCGTCACGAGATCGCCGACGCCATCGCCGAGTTCAACCATAACGGCGGATCCCTTTCGGTGAGCTTGGCCAACTCGCCCAGCTCACACGTGCTGAGCGGGCCGACCATCGAACTCCTGAATTTCTATTTCTCGCACGTGACGGCGTTCGAGCGGGTCGGTGCCACCTGGATGTTCCTCAGCAACACCATTCCTTTCCACAGCCGGCACATGGCGCCGGCCACGGACCGGATCGACCTTGACCGCCGATTCATCGGCCGATTACCGGACGGTGCGCAGCTCAGAATGCCGGTGTACGCCACCGATGCCCCCCGGGACCTGCAGCACTCGACTGACTTAATCGACGAGTTCCTCCAGCAGGTCCTCCTCCGACCGATCGAGTGGGGCGAGGTGGCGTCGCACGCGATCGCCGACGCGTCAGTCGACCAGATCGTGGACTACGGGCCTGGGGCGGCAGCCCGGAGATTTACCAGGGAATGCTTGGGAACCGCCGCCCGACGCGTGCGATTCACACCGTTTCGACCATCCGTCGCGTCCCCGGCACCAGGAGGCCAGCATGCGATGTCTACTCTTTCCCGGCCAGGGCGTCCAACGCAGAGGAATGGGGGCTGATCTGTTCACCCAGTTCCCGGAGGTCACCACCCTTGCGGACGGTGTCCTCGGCTACTCGATCGAGGAGCTATGCACTAGGGATCCGGATCGAAGACTACGGGACACCCGTTATGCCCAGCCGGCCGTCTTCGTCGTCAACGCCCTCATGGCCATGCGCCAAGTCGCCGACGATCCGCACGGCTACCAGTTCTTCGCCGGCCACAGCCTGGGCGAATACAATGCACTCGTCGCTACGGGCGTACTCGACTTCCCGACGGCACTGCGGATCGTTAAACAGCGGGGCGAACTGATGGCCGGCATCACCGGTGGCGGAATGTCGGCGATCCAGGGCGTGCCGGCGGCCTTCGTCCGACGTGCCCTGGCGGAGACCGGCCTCGCTGGCGTGCACATCGCGAACTACAACGCCGACACGCAGACGACGATCGCTGGCGAACGGACTGAGGTGGCCGTGGCTGCGAAGGCGATCGGCGCGCTTCCCGGCGCCCGCGTCGTCCCGATCAACGTCAGTGGACCGTTCCACACTCCGCTGATGGCCTCGGTAGAGCCAGCGTTGCGGGTCATCCTGGCGAATTGCGTCTTCGGCACCGCGACCGGCACGGTCGTCTCGAGCGTCAACGGCGAAGTTTTCGATCCGGAAGCAGGTGTCGATCTGCTGGCCGGCCAGGTCTGCGCACCCGTGCAATGGGTACGGGCGGTCACCACTCTGCGGGCATTGGGAGTCACCCACTTCGACGAAGTCAACGGCAGCACCATGAGCGCGCTGGTGAGCAGGATTCATTGAAGGGATTACGGATGAGCATCGCCATCGTTGGCGCCTCAGTGAGACTACCCGGGGTCGAGGATCTGGACGATCTCTGGCGCGTCGTCAGCACCGGCACGAGCCTCACCCGGCCCTTTCCGCAGCACCGCCGGGACACCCTCAACGAGTACATCCACTACCTGCGGGCAACGACCGTCGAACCGGTCGACGACGACAGCCTCGACTTCCACAACGGCTGCTATCTCGACTCGGTCGACACGTTCGACTACGCGGCGTTCGGGATGACGCCCCGACAGGCCGCACTGACCGACCCGCACCACCGCATGGTTCTGCGCGCCATGTTCCTCGCGCTGGAGGACGCCGGGTACTCGGCGGACCGGCTCCGCGGCAGCCGTACCGGGGTCTTCGTCGGCTTCGCGACGAACCCGGGCTCGACCTACATGGACTACATCTCCCGGGTGGAGCCCTCCCTGAGTCAGCAGGCGATCACCGGCAACATCCCAGCGATGCTCGCCAACCGGCTGTCACACCTGCTCGACCTACGCGGTCCGAGTCTCGTCGTCGACGCCGCCTGCTCGGCAACCTTGGTCGCGGTGCACCAGGCGAAGAACGCCCTGTTGGCCGGCGACTGCGACATGGCGGTGGTCGGCGGCGCGCGGATCGTCTTCGCCCCGGTCAAGCACCCGCACTCGGCGATCGGCATCGAATCCTCCGATGGCGTGACCCGCACCTTCGACGAGGCCGCCGACGGCACCGGCTTCGGGGAGGGATCCGGGGCGGTCGTGCTCAAACGGACCGACCGGGCGCTGGCCGACGGCGACGAGATCTACGCCATCATCAAGGGCAGTGCCGTCAACCACGACGGCCACACCGACGGCATCACCAGCCCGAGCGCCCATTCACAGGCCGATCTGCTGCTCGCCGCCTGGGAGAACGCCGGGATCGATCCGCGCACGCTCGGCTACTTCGAGGCGCACGGCACCGCCACCCGAGTGGGCGACCCGATCGAGCACGAGGGCATGAAGTTGGCCTTCGCCCAACACACGACAGACAAGAACTTCTGTGCCGTCGGCACGGTCAAAGCCAACGTCGGGCACCTGTTCGAGGGCTCCGGAGTGATCGGCCTGCTCAAAGCGGTGGCCGTACTACGGCACCGTCAGCTCCCGCCGCAGGCCAACTTCGTCAACCCCAATCCGCAGCTCGACTTCGCCTCCGGCCCGTTGTTCGTCCCGACCAGCCTGCAGCCGTGGGAAACCGACGGCGCGCCACGTCGCTGTGGGGTCAGCGCGTTCGGCCTCGGCGGCACCAACGCCCACGTGGTGGTCGAAGAACACATCGCGCCGGCGCCGCAAACCGGCTCAGCCGGCGACCACCCGACTGGTGAGCACCTGTTCACTCTCAGCGCGGCCACCATCCGATCACTGGCCGGGTTGTTGCGCGGCTACCTGCGGTTGATCGACGAGGGCGGGCTGGCTGGCGTCGACATCGCCGACGTCTGCCACACGACGCGGCTGTCGCGGTCGGCACACCGGTACCGAATCGCGCTGGCCGTCACCGGCGTCGACGATCTCCGTGACGGCATCGAACGGATCCTCGCCGACGACCGACCGCAGATCACCGGCGCGCTCGCCGACACCGCGCAGGCGTATCTGCGGGGTGAGTCGGTCGACTGGCGGACGCTGGCGGCGGGTCGTGCGCACCGCATCGTCCGGTTGCCCCACTACGTCTTCGACGAGACGACCGCCTGGCTGGACTTTCCGCAGGACTGGCGCCAGACCATGTCCCTGGAGCGGGCCACCACGCGGCATCCGGTCACCCACGACGTGCGGCTGCGACCGGTGCCGATGCCGGAGGCGGCCCCCACCGACGCCGGCACGGTCCTCGCCCTGGCCGACCCGTCGACCGACGCCGAGGCGCTGCTGGCTCCCGCGTTGTCCGACGGCAGCCGGATCGTCCGGCTCGGCGAACCGGTCGGCCCGGACGGTCCGACGTTCGACGCCGACAGCCCTGCCTCGTACGAGCACCTCGTGCGGTTGGCCGACGAACACGGGGTCACGCATCTCGTCTACGCCCTGGCCTTCGAGTCGACGCCGGCGGATGACATCGAAGAGGTGGAACGTCGGTCGGCGAAGAACCTGCGCGGACTGTTCCACCTGTCGAAGGCGTTGATGGCGGCCGGAGCCAAACTCGACCTGATCGTGCTCACCCGGACCGCCATCAGCGCGGACGAGGGTGACGTCACGGCGGTCACCGACAACGCGGCGCTGGTCGGCTTCGGCAAGGTGCTCGTCCGCGAATACCCGTACATCCAGGTCAAGCACGTCGACGTCGATATGTCCGTACCGGTGAGCGCGGTCCGCGCCGAGATCTTCGGCGACGGATACGGATTGTCGGTGCTGCGCGGCGAGCGGCGGTTGCGGGAGGTCTTCGTCGAGGTCCCCGACATTGAGCTCACCCCCGGGGATCCCGGCCCCCGGCCCTACCTCAGGTCCGGCGGCACGTACCTGATCACCGGCGGCACCGGCGCCCTCGGCCTCGCGGTCGCCCGCGACTTCGCCACCGCGCAGCCGGACATCACGGTCGTGCTGCTCAGCCGGTCCGGACTACCGCCGCGCGAGCAGTGGGACGAGCTGTTGACGTCGGCGGCCGATCGCGCCGTGACGACCCGGATCCAGACGGTACGCGACATCGAGTCACTGGGTGCGAGGGTGCTCGCGATGGCGGTCGACGCAGGGGACAGCAAGGCGCTCGCCGAGGCGGTGACGCAGCTGCGCGCCGGCCACGGCCGGATCGACGGCATCGTGCACGCGGCCGGGCTCCCCGGTGGCAGCACCGTCATGTTCCGCCAGCTGGACGAGTTCGACGCCGTCGTGCGGGCGAAACTGCACTCCGCCTTCGTGCTGGAGGAGTCGACCCGGACCGACCCGCCGGACTTCATCGCCCACTTCTCGTCGGTCGCGTCGGTGTTTCCCGCGCCGGGACAGGCCGACTACGCGGCGGCCAACTACTACCTCGACAACCTGGCCCGGTCGCGGGCGGGTGGCCGGTGCCACGTGCTCGCGCTGGACTGGGTGGCCTGGAAAGAGATCGGCATGGCCGTGGACTTCGGCACCAACGGCGACACGATGTTCAAGGCGCTGCCGACCGCCGTCGGGCTGGCCGTACTCGACGCGGGTCTGCGCTCGGACCGGTCCCGGCTGTTCGCCGGCGAACTCAACTACGGTGGCGAGCTCATCCACCTGCTGCGCTCGTACGACGTCGCGCCCTCCGACGACATCGAGGCGACCGTGCAGCAGCAGATGCACGTGCTGGAGGAGCGGCTCACGAAGGCCACCGACAAGATCCGTACGACGATCGAAGCGGTGACGGTGCAGCTCGACGGCCGGCCCGACGGGGCCTACTCCGACGTCGAGTTGTCCGTGGCGAGGTGCCTGGCGCTCGCGTTCGGCTACGACCGGCTCGACGTACAGGCCGACTTCTTCGACCTGGGCGGCGACTCGCTGATGGCGACGGCGGTGGCCAACCACATCGCGGTCTACCACGGTGTGTCCTACGACGTCGCGGACCTGCTCGCCGACCGGACCACCGCCGAGATCGCCTACCACATCGAGGACCTGCGGGACCTCGCGGCGAGTTCCATGTGATCGCGACCCGGGAGCTGAGGACGCCATGACCGACATGACCCGCGGGCCGGCCCTACGGCAGATCGTCGGTTTCGCCCTGCCACTGACCGCGGCAAGTCTGTTCATGCAGACCTATCTGCTGGTCGACGGCATCGTTGTCGGCCGCTACGTCGGCGTCGACGGGCTCGCTGCGGTCGGGGCGAGTGGCCCACTGTTCTACCTGTTGAACGCGATGTTCATCGGACTCGGCACCGCGTTCACCATCCGGCTGGCGCATTTGCGCGGCGGCCGGCAGGACGAGCAACGACGCAACGTAGTGATGGCGCTGGCCACAGTGACCGTCGGCTGGACGATCGGATCCATCGTCCTGGTCACCGTGCTGGCCAGGCCGGTCCTGGCGTTGATGGGGATCACCGGGGCGCTGGCCGAGCAGTGTGCCCACTTCATCGGGATGCTCTCGATCGGGTTCCCCGGCATCTTCGGCTCGGCGGCGGTCAGCGCCTACCTGCGTGGTCTGGGCAACTCCCGGGCGGCAATGTGGGTGCAGGCGGTCGGCAACGTGATCAACATCGGGTTGGCCTGGCTGTTCGTCGGCGGGATGGGGCTCGGTGTCGGTGGCGCCGCGCTGGCGACGGCGGTCTCCGCCACCGTCGCGGCGGTGGTCGGCGTCGTCGCCTCGGGCCGGCTCTACCCGCTGCCGGCGGGCCGGCCCACCCCGGACGCCGTACGACGGGAGCTCCTCGACGCCACCCGACTCGGCTTTCCGCTGGCGACGCAGCACATCATCCTGGCCCTCGGCATCATGGTGCTGGTCTGGATCATCGAACGGTACGGCGAGGCGGTGATGGCCGGCTTCACCATCGTCTCGCGGATCGAAGCGTTCACCGCGATCCTGTTCCTGTCGTTCTCCGGTGCGATGACCACGTTCGCGGCGCAGAACCTCGGCGCGGGCGACACCGATCGGGCGCGACGGGCACTGCTGCAGACGCTCGGGCTCACCGTCGGTCTGACCGCACTGTTCTCCGCCGTGGTCCTGGCCGCGCACCGGCCGATCGTCGCCGTCTTCACCGACGACCCGGCCGCCCGCGAGATCGCCGGACGGTATCTGCTGATCATCTATCCGTTCTTCTCGCTGTACACCGTGATGGTGGTGCTGCACGGCTACCTCAACGGCGCCCGCCGGACCACGGTGCCACTGATCTGCACGATTCTCGCTTTCGGTCTGGTGCAGTTGCCCTTCGCGTACCTGCTCAGTCGACCGTTCGGCGTCCAGGCCGTGATGTGGGCCGTGGTGGTGAGCTGGACCACCGGGCTGACGTACTCGTTGTTCTGCCTGCGACACGTCCTGCTGCCACCACGTCGCACCCCGGCCGGTGACACCATGCCCACCCCCGTCGAGGCACGAGGATCATCTTGACATCTCCCCTGCTGAAGCAGGGAGATTTAACCCTCACGGGTTGAGTTTTCTGCTTCGCCGACCACAGCCGACCCGAATCAACGGCAAGGGACGGGGTACCGCCCATCGGTCTTACACAGTCTCCACAGACGTCACTTCCCACCAGCCCGGCGGTAGGCCCGACCGGCTTGGTCGTCACCGGAAGGGCAACACCACGTTAGCACACCTGTCCGTATGCCGGTGTCCCGGTGCGCGAGTAGTGGACGTCGATCCGCCTCGGCGGCGAATCGACTTTCCCTGTCCTGCTCCGCAGGAGTCCGTTTCCTCCCCGGCCGGAAGGCCGGAGTATCCACGGAAGGCATCTGATGACCACTGCTTACACGACCGACGTCGAATTCCACAGCGGACGAACCCGTACGTCCCCGCTGACCTGGGGTCAGGAAATGATCTGGGACCTGATCCGCGATCGCGACGACACCCGGACGTACGCCGTGCTCACCCGGTGGATGCCGATCCCGCTGCTGTTGAGCGTCGGCGACGTGCTGGAAAGCCTCGGCGAGTTGCTCCGCCGTAACGAAGCGCTGCGGACGATGTACCATCCGACGGCCAACGGCGACGCCATGCAGGAAATTCTTGGCTCAGGGGCGCTGCCGGTCGAGATGGTCGACCGGCCGGTCGACGACCCGACGGATTACACCACCATCATCACCGACTGGCTGGTACACGCCGCCGAGGCCGGCTTCGACCACGAGAAGGAACTGCCGATCCGCTTCTCGGTCATCCTGCAGGACGGGATCCCGATCCTGCTGGCCTTCGCCGTCTCACACCTGTCGGCCGACTTCACCAGCGCCGAGCTGCTGGTCGCCGAGCTCGGCGCGATGCTGCAGGCCCGCGCGGACGGCCGACCGTGGCCACCGCCCCGGCAGGCCCGACAGCCCGCCGACCTGGCGGCGCTGGAGGGTCGGCCGGAGGGACAGCTGCGCAACGTCGAGGCGGCACGATTCATCCGGCAGCAACTCGGCCGCGCCCACCCGGAGATGCTGCCGGCTCGCGCCGTACCGGCCTCTCCCCGGTTCTTTCGCGGGCAGTTGGAGTCGTCCGCCGTCGCCGTCGCCGTCGGTCCGGCCGCCCGCCGCTATCGGACGAGCACCTCGGTACTGCTGCTGACGATCACCAGCGCGCTGATCCGCTGCGTGACCCGCGCGCGGGCCTATCCGATCGATCTGATGCTGAGCAATCGCGCCGATCCGGCGCTGGCCGGCACGGTGTGCAATCTGAGCCAGGGAATCCTGACCGCCATCGACCTGACCCCGGACTCGTTCGCCGGGCTCGTCGCGCACTGCGGAGCGGTCACGGCGGAGGCGCGGAAGTACGGGTGGCACCGCAAGCGAGTCGTCCAGGGGATCCTCGACACCGCCGGAGCCGACCGGGGCTGCCAGTTCAACGACATCTGGTCACAATTACCGGGCCGGCCGAGCCGGCCGTCCGCAACCGTGGCCGAAGTGCGGGCGATGACCGAATCCAGCTCGTTCTCCTGGCCGGAGCGGGTACCGGAGAAGAACAAGGACGTGTTCATGGGTGTCCGGGGCACCGCCGAACGGATGCACCTCTCGCTGTTCGCCGACACCGTGCTGCTGCCGCCCGGCGACATCCGGGCATTCCTCGACACGTTCGAACGGACCGCCATCGAGCTGGCCTTCGCCGACGTAACGCTGGATCAGATCGACGGCTGGTTCGCCGAGGCCAGTGCCCGGTACGCGCACCTCAACGACGGCTGACCCCCGGTAGCGCTCGGCAAGGCCGTCGGATCGGGTCAGCCGAACCAGGGACCGCTCACAAACGCCTCGGCACCGGTGGGCAGTAATCGTCCACCTGTTACAGCGCGGACTCTGATCGCCGCCGGTGCTGCCTCGTCAACCGGCGAGCAGCCCGTCCACCTCGGCGGCGAACAGCTGGGCGGGGTCGAAGCCCATCCCGCCGAAGTGGCCGGCGAGTTCCAGCGAGAGCACCCCGTGTAGCCGGGTCCAGAACGCCAATGCGCGCCGCATCGCGGCTGGTGGAGCCGGATGCTCGCCGGCCCACTGCCGATGGTCGGCGAGGTGGGCGTCCAGCGGGGTCGCCGTACCGTCCGACGGGAGCGCGGAGCTGGCATCGAGCAGGACCGCCATGATCTCGGCGGCGATCCCGGTGATGTCGTCGGGCGCGTGGTACCCCGGCACCGGGGTGCCGTATATCAGCAGGTAGCGGTGCGGGTCGACGAGCGCCCAGTCGCGCAGGGTGTGTGCCAGGGCGGCCAGGTCGGCGCCGGCGTCGGCCGCCGCGCGGGCCGTGTCGGCGAAGCTGCGGTACGCGTCGCGGATCAGCTCGGTGATCAGGTCGTCCCGGTTGGCGAAGTACCGGTAGAGCGCCGGGCCGCTCATGCCCATCTGTCTGGCGATGGCGTTGAGCGAAAGTGCGGACGCCCCGGCGGTGGCGATCTGCTGCCAGGCGTGCTCCTTGATTTCGGTACGCACCTGGGCGCGGTAGCGCTCACGCGGGGTCGTCGGGCCAGCTGTCGGGGTCATCACCGCCACCTTCCCGGCCGGACGCGAGGACGTCAAGTCCCAGTTACATAGTCTAACTCTAGCGATTGACATGCACGATGCCGACTGTTAGAACTTATAACAGACGCGAGAACAGCTCGCGGTCGCTCTGTCGTCGCACAACAAAGTCGCACCACCAGGAGGTCGTCATGAATGCTGCCGAATTCGTCGAGGTCGTCCTGCCGGGCACGGTCGAGCCGGACGGCCTGGAGATCCGTCCCGGCGCGATCCCCACCCCCGGCACCGGTCAGGTCGTCGTCCAGATGGAGGCGACCGGGGTCTCCTTCGCCGAGCAGCAGATGCGCCGGGGCCGGTACTTCGACCAGCCGCCGTTCCCGTTCGTCCCCGGCTACGACCTGGTCGGCACGGTCCACACGGTCGGGTCCGGCGTCGAACAATCGCTGACCGGGACCCGGGTCGCCGCCCTGGTCAAGACCGGCGGCTGGGCCAGCCACGTCGTCGTCGACCGGGCCGACCTGGTGCCGGTGCCCGACGGGATCAGCGCGACCGAAGCGGAGACCGTCGTCCTCAACGGGATCACCGCCTGGCAGATGCTGCACCGCAAGGCACGGATCCGGGCCGGACAGACCGTCCTGGTGCACGGCGCCAACGGCGGGGTCGGCTCGATCCTGGTGCAGCTCGCCGCCGGCGCCGGCGCGACGGTGATCGGCACCGCGTCCGCCCGCCACCACGACGCCCTGCGCCAGCGCGGTGTCATCCCGATCGACTACCGCACCCCGGACCTGGTCGCCCGGGTCCGCGAGTTCGCTCCCAACGGCGTGGACGCCGTCTTCGACCATGTCGGCGGGTCGGGCATCGTCGGATCGTGGAGTCTGGTCGCCCCCGGCGGCACCCTCGTGGCGTACGGCAGCGCGTCGACCCGCGACGACACCGGCAACAAACAGTGGCCGGTGCTGAAGCTGCTCGGCCGGGTGTGGTTGTGGAACGCGCTGCCGAACCGCCGCCACGCCTACTTCTACAACATCTGGGCCGGCCGGGCACTGGCCAAGGAGCGGTTCCGGACCCGGCTGCGGGCCGACCTGACCCAGGTCCTCGTCGCGCTGCGGCGCGGCGACGTCACCGCCCAGATCGCCGCCGAGCTGCCGCTCACCCGCGTCGCCGAGGCGATGCGGCTGGCCGAGTCCGGCACCATCGCCGGCAAGGTCGTCCTGACCCCCTGACCGTCCACCCGTGCGGGGGTGGGCCGTACCGCCGCTAGCCGCCGGGTCGAGGCACCCACCAGTCGCCGAGCACACCGTGCAGCACCATGGTCAACAGGCCGATCCCGAGGGCCGCGAGCAACCCAAACGCGAAGCCGAGAACGCCGGTGTACCGACGCCGGTCGACGCCGGGCAGCGCCGCCCCGCCGGACCACGGACGCTCCAGACCCAGCCACCACAGCAGACCGAGCCCGAACGGGGCCAGGAAGACCAGCCAGAACCAGTACCACCGGGTGCCCAGCGCCGGAGCCGGCCCACCGACCAGCACCGCCAGGAAGGTCACGAGCAGCACGAAACCGATCTGGGTACCGACCCGCATGGCGGACTGCACGCCGCCGACCCGCTCTTCCAGGCCGGCGGCGCGCAGGTCCCGGGCCAGGGCGGCCGCGCCCGGTCCTGCGTAGCTGCCACCGCCGTCGGCGGTGGCAGCGGTCACCTCACCGAAGGTCGCGGTGTTGGTCCAGCGCACCCGGCCGTCGGCGGTACGCCACCCGAACAGCGGGCCGAGCTGACCGGACGAGCGCAGTTCGGCGACGTCGAACCATCCGCGTCGACTTTGGTCCCAGCTGTCGCCCCACTGGTACGCCACCACCCGACCCGCCGCAACGTCCGCCCTTGCCTGGTCGTAGTCGTGTTGCCGGGGTGCCGTCCACCAGGCGGTCGCCGCCGCGACCAGCCACAGCAGGACGATCACCAGTCGCAGCACCGTCCACCACGCAACGGCACGCACGATCGCCAACCCGCGTGAACCGTCGCCCATGGACGCATTGTCGCAACACCTGACCAGCAGCAGCCGACCTCGTCGAGGGCCGAGACGCAGGCGTTGGATGCCGGCTTCAGCCGACGCGGCCCCGCTGGTACTGGGTCAGTACCACGCAGGCCAGCACGCCCAGCGCGGTCATGATCGAGGTGGAGCCGACCGTCTCGCCGAGCAGCGCGGCGGACCAGACCAGGGTGAGCACCGGCTGCGCCAGTTGCACCTGACCGACCCGGGCGACGCCGCCCCGGGCCAGCCCGGCGTACCAGGCGAAGAAGCCCAGGAACATGGAGACGACGGTGAGGTAGCCGAACGCCGACCAGGTGAGCACGTCGGCGCGCGGGGGCCGGACGACGCAGACCGCCAGCGTCACGGCCACCGTGGCGGGCAACGACAGCAGCAGCGCCCAGCAGATCGTCCGGGCACCACCGAGCTCGCGGGCGAGCGCGCCGCCCTCGGCGTACCCGAGACCACACAGGACGACCGCGACGAGCAGGAACAGGTCGGCGGCGGTCAGCGCGCCGCGTACCGCGCCGCCGGCGGCGGCGAGGAAACCGAGCACCGCGACCAGCCCGCCGCCGGCGGCGGCCCAGAACAGCGGAGGCGGGCGCTCCCCCGCCCGTACCACCGCGAACACGGCGGTGACCGCCGGCAGTACGGCGATGACGACCGCGCCGTGCGCCGACGGCTGGGTGGTCAGCGCCAGCGAGGTGAACAGCGGGAACCCGACGACGACGCCGAGGGCGACGACCGACAGCCGCCGCCACTGGCCGCGGGTGGGTCGCGGTGCGCGGGTCAATCCGAGGTACGCCCAGGCGAGCAGCGCCGCGCCGACGGCTCGGCCGAAGGCGACGAACCACGGGTCGAGTTGTTGCACGGCGACCCTGGTAGCGGGTAGCGACATGCTGAACGCGAGCACCCCCAGCGCGCCGAGGGCGAGCCCGGTGAGCCGGTCCGCTGTTACCGGCCGGACCACAGTAACGCTACTCTTAGCCTTCATGAATGACGGTAACGCAGCCGATCGCGTTATCCAAGATCTGCTCCGGATGGTCGCTGCGGCGGCCCCCGGGACGCGGCTGCCCTCGGTACGCGAGCTGACCGCCCGGCACGGCGCCTCACCGGTGACCGTCGCCGAGGCGGTCCGGCGGCTGGTGGCCCGTGGGCTGGTCGAGGCGCGCCCCGGCCGAGGCACCTTCGTCGCCGCCCGCAACGACGACCGGCACTCACTGGAGGCGGCACCCGACCTGTCCTGGCAGACGGTGGCGCTGGGTGCCCGCCGGCCGGGTGAGGACGAGATGCAGGCGCTGCTGGCGCCGCCGAGGCCGGGTGCGATCGCGCTGACCGGCGGCTACCTGGACGGGCAGTTGCAGCCAGTGGCGGCGCTCGGCGCGGCACTCGCCCGGGCCGCCCGCCAACCCGCCGCCTGGCAACGCGGCCCGGTCGAGGGGCGGGAGGACCTGCGCGCCTGGTTCGCCCGGGCGGCTGGCGCCCGGCTACGCACCGACGACATGATCATCTGTTCGGGTGGGCAGGCCGCGCTCTCCACCGCGTTGCGGGCGCTCGCCACACCCGGTGACACGCTGCTCGTCGAATCCCCGACCTACCTGGGAGCGTTGGCCGCCGCCCGCGCGAACGGGCTGCGGGTCGTGCCGGTGCCGGCCGACCCCGATGGCGTACGCCCGGATCAACTCGCCGCCGCGTTCGCCCGGACCGGCGCGCGGCTGTTCTACTGCCAGCCGCTGCACGCCAACCCGACCGGAGCGACCCTGGCTGCGCACCGCCGGGCGGCGGTCATGGCGGCGGTACGCGACGCCGCAGCGTTCCTGATCGAGGACGACTACGCCCGCGACCTCACCATCGACGGCGAAGCCCCACCGCCGCTGGCCGCCGACGACGCCGACGGGCACGTGGTCTACCTGTGCTCGCTGACCAAGTCGGCCGCGCCCGGCCTGCGGGTGGCGGCGCTCGGCGCGCGCGGCCCAGCCGGCGCCCGGCTGCGGGCCGCCCGACTGCTCGACGACCTCTTCGTCGCCGGCCCGTTGCAGCAGGCCACGATCGAGTTGCTGACCGCCCCGGCCTGGCCACGGCACCTGCGCGCGCTGCGTACCGCTCTTCGGGCGAGGCGGGACGCGCTGCTGGCCGCGCTGCGCCGGCGCCTGCCCGAGCTCGTTCCGACCACAGTGCCCGGTGGCGGGCTGCACCTGTGGGTGACACTGCCCGACGGCACCGACGATGTCGCACTGGCTGCCGCAGCCGCAGCCGAGGGCGTGGTCGTCTTCCCCGGCCGTCCCTGGTACGCGGCCGAACCACCGGCACCGCACCTGCGTTTGACCTACGCCGCCGCCCCGCCCGAGCAAATGGACGAGGCCGTCCGCCGCCTCGCCACGACAGCGAGGTAGTCAGCCGACGGCCCCGGCACCGCGTCCGACACGGAGCCCCTGCGATGGCGAGCGACAAGTAAAGCGCACAGCGTTACCCTGCCGGATCGGGGTTACCGGTTGAGTCTGATGCCGCAGGTGCATCAGGATGCACCTGCGGCATCAGGCCGACGGAAGCACATTGGGGGCGCGCGAACCGCGGCCCGGGGCGCAGGGCGGTTCGCTCAGCAACGAGCCCCGCACCGCATCCGGTACGGGGCCGTCGCCGTGCTGGTCAGGGTCAGCGGGCCTTCGTCAGCTCGACGAATGCCGACCACGCCGCCGAACCGAACGTCAACGTCCCACCGTCGCGGTCCTTCGTGTCCCGGACCAGGACCCGCCCGGAAAGGTTGTCCGCCATCCCGACGCAGGTAGACCCACCGTTGCCGGATCGGCTGGGCGTCCGCCAGCTCAGCTCCATGATTCCGCCAACATGCCCGACATCGTCAACGCGGTCTGCGCCACCGCCGCGCACACCGGCATCGAGCTGGTCCGGCCTCGGCATCCGGATCGGCCGCCGAGCGGGCGCGGTGACCGCCCTGACGCGGTCACGTTCGGTGGGATGCCCTGGCGAGGACGGCGCGTGCTATCTCGTTGTCACGGTAGTGGAGTTCAGATGCGGCGCGTGTGACGGCCGTTCGTTCCGCGTGGACGCGAACGATGAGGAAGCGATGCAGCGTTGCCGGTGCGGCATGTTGCCGCTGATGATCGACAGACGTGGTGTCCGCCCGGTGCTGTTGCTGGATGTCGACGGCACGCTCCGTCGTGTCTGCCCGGCCGGCGCGAGCCGTGCAGGCCGCGATTCCTGGGCAGGCCTCGATCGCGGTCTCGATCCGTGAACCGACGGGCCGCCCCGCTCTCGGCGTCGGCACCACACGACACTACCGGGAGCCGTGCGCGAGCGATGCGATCTCCGTCAGCGCATCGACATGTGCGGCGAAGGCCCGCCGTCCGGTAGGCGTAAGCTGCGCCCACGTCCGCCGTCGACCGTTGAGCGTAGCCCTGCGCAGCCTGAGGTAACCTGCATCCTCCAACTGCTTGATGTGTTTGGACAGTGCCGAGTCGCTGATCCCGAGCGCCTCTCGCAGCACCTGGAACTCGGCCTCGTCCAGAGGGGTCAGCAGGGAACAGATGTGCAGGCGGTGGGGTGCGTGAATGACCGGATCGAGGCGGGGCACGGTCACCACGGCGTCTCTGCGGACGCGGGGGTGCAGGCGCTCATGACGGTCGTCCCGTGAGCCTTCGTCGAGTCGAGTGGCGCAGAAGCTCGAGCACCGTGAAGAGCACCAGACCCGCGACCGCCCCGGATGCCGACGGGATCCACCACTGCCGGGACGCGTCGAACGCCTGAGCTGCGAACAATCCGAATCCGAGCATCACCAGCGGCATGGCCACGACGATGGCGAGGGCTTCGGCAGTGCCGTGCACGGCTCTCACCCGCGCCACGACGTGGTGCCGCCACGCGCCGAGGGCCAGGAGCCCGGCGATGAGAAGGGTAGCGACGCTCCATGTAGCGAGTGGGCCGTCGTAGATGGTGGCGACAGCCAGTGCGGCGAACCACAATGACACGGCTGCGGCAAACCATCGCGAATACAGGCCCTTGCTCAGCCCGAACTGTTTCATCCGCTCGATCGATGTCAAGGCCCTCGTCGCCTCATCCGGCGTGGGGTCGTCGGGGAAGATGACCATAGGTTCCTCTCTTTCCAGTACGGAAAGAGTAGCGGTGACTTTCCACCTTGGCAAGTCACGGCTGGAGCACGGAGACACGTTCAGTGATCAGGAACGATGGAATCGGCGGAACCTTGCCTCGCCCGGTACACATCGATCGGCACGCCGCCCGACGGGGCACGGTACAACGTCGACCCGACGCCGAACCGGCCGACGCCGACCGTTCCTCCGGGCCATGGCCATCCTCGACCGCTGGGACCCCCGTCCAGCGCCCGACAGATCCGCGCCGTACTGCAACTGTCCGGCCTGTGGCCCGCCGGCTACGTCCATGAGGCCGACGACGGCGACGGCTCCACCCGACCGGTCCGGGCACCCGACGGTGCCTGAACCGGAGCCGGAGCCGCTGGTCCGCGCCGGCGACCGGGTGACCCTGGCGCCGACCGACCACCGGGGTGGGCGGCGGTCGCTCACCATCGACGTGTCCGAGGTCAGCCCGACATGCCCTGGTGCGACTGGATCCTCATCGTCGGCGCCGAAGCCAGCCACCGCCCTGACCGGGACGGCATGCTGGTCAGCGCCCGCGCGTTCAAGGAGGCGCTACGCCGCCCCGGCGTCGTCACCAGAGGCCAACCGCCGGGCCCGTACCCCGGGTTGGTGGAGCTGGCCCGCCGTAACCGCGAGCAGTACCCGCACCGCTGGACGCGGACCTGAATCTCCCCGGGGCGCGGACCTGAACCCGGATCGGTCCGCGTTCCGGGGCCCGACGCCCCGGGGCCTACCAGGTCAGCGCCGGTTCGCCGACCGGTCGGTGAACCGGTCGGCGGCGGCGCCGACCAGCCGGCCCGGCGGGAGGCGACGGCCGGACAGCACCAGTAGCAGGTCCTGCGCCGCCCCACGGACCGGCGTTCCGGCGCCGTGCCGCCAGTCGAGATCGGTGGCCTGCAACTGGACGCCGGTCAGGTCGGTGCCGAAGTAGGCGATGTTGCGGGGCCGCAGCCCGACCAGCACCGGGGACAGCCGGTCGAGCGGCACCCGCCAGCCGAGCCCGAGGCCGACGGTGATGTCCAGACCGTGGATGACCTCGTGGGCGAGCGCCCCGGCCGGGCCGCCACCGGGCGGTGTCCACGGGTGGGTGACGTTGTCCCGTAACGCGGCCAGCAACTGCTCGTGCGACATGGCGGCGGCGTCGCGTCGGGCGCTGCGGTCGGCCATCCGGTCGAACCGGCCACCGGCGCGGACCAGTTCCAGCATCATCCGGCCCGGTGAGGTACGGAACGCCATGGTGATGTGGGCGACCACCTCACGTACCCGCCAGCCGGCGCACAGCGTCGGGCCGTCCCACTGCCCCGGGTCGAGTTCGGCGAGCAGCGCCACCAGGTCGCGGCGGTGCGCGACGACCGCTGCCCGTACCTCGTCGGTGTAGTCCATGATTCGTCCCCTCCGTGACCGACGCGACGATCGCGCCCTCCGAGAGGGTGTACGGCGTGGGCCGGCGGAACTCATCGGTCGTCGCCGGATCTTCCCGACCGAGCGGCGGCCCGTATCGTCGGGCGGGTGGCACCGACCTCGACCAGCGACGTGGAACGGCTGGAGCCGTTCCGTGTCGAGTTGACCGGCTACTGCTACCGGATGCTCGGCTCCGGTTTCGAGGCCGAGGACGCGGTCCAGGAAACGATGGTCCGCGCCTGGCGTTCGTTCGACCGGTACGACGGGCGGCGCGCCTCGCTGCGTACCTGGCTCTACTCGATCGCGACCAACGTCTGTGTCGACATGCTGCGAAGCGCGCAGCGGCGGGCGTTGACCATGGACCTCGACCCGGCGGCGCAGGCCGACGGTGGCCTCGGCCCACCGGCGCCGGAGCGGGCCTGGGTGCTGCCGGTCCCGGACGACCTGGTCGTGCCGGTCGACGCGTCCCCGGAGAGCGTGGTGCTGCAGCGTGAGTCGCTGCGGCTGGCGTTCGTCGCCGCGCTGCAGCACCTGCCGCCCCGGCAGCGGGCGGTGCTGATCCTGCGCGATGTGCTCTGCTGGCGGGCCGACGAGGTCGCGCATCTGCTGGACAGCAGCGTCGCGTCGGTGACCAGCGCGCTGCAACGGGCGCGGGCGACGCTGCGCGCCGCCGCCCCCGACCCGGGGGAACCGCTGCGACCGTCCGACAGCCGGCAACGCGACCTGCTCACCCGCTACTGCGCTGCGTTCGAGCAGCATGACGTCTCGACCCTCGTCGCGCTGCTGCGCGAGGACGCCACGATGACCATGCCGCCGTTCCGGTGGTCGCTGCGGGGTCGCGAGCACATCCGGACCGCGTTGCTCGACCCACGGTCGGGCTGTGCCGGCGCGCGGCTGCTGCCGACCGCCGCGAACGGCTCACCGGCGTTCTGGCAGACCCGACCTGGCCCGGCCGGGCACGTACCGTTCGCCCTGGTCCTGCTCGACGTGGCGGACGGCCAGGTCGCCGGCATCACCACGTACCTCGACGCCGATCGGCTGTTGACGTTGTTCACGCCGAACGATGACGATTGGGACGAAACGGAGTACCTGTCCCGGGGTGCCAACGGTCGTGAGCTACGCCGCCGGATCGCAGAGATGGAAGCGGGCGTGAGCGTCCCGCGCGAGTTGGCCGAACCCGACGATGAGACCGGTGCCGCTGGGCGGCACCCGGTGTGCCTTCGATGGCGCTGATGTCAGTTGGTCGGCACCGGCGACAGGTGGGCGCGCTCGCCCTGCGCGCCGAAGAGTGTGAGCGTCTCTGCCGGGTGGGCGTCGTCGCTGCCGATCCAGTGCGGCGTACGGGTGTCGAACTCGGCGGCCTCGCCGGGGCCGAGCTGGAACTCCTGGTCGCCGAGGACGAACCGGATCCGCCCGTTGAGCACGTAGAACCATTCGTACCCGTCGTGGGTCTGCAGTTTCGTCGTGGGTGACCTGCCGGCCGGCGGGTAGATCACCTTGTATGCCTGGACGCCGCCGGCACGGCGGGTCAGCGGCACGATCGTCAGCCCGGAGCGGCGGATGGGCCGCAGGTGGATCCGCGGGTCGCCGGTGGGTGGGGCCGCGACCAGGTCGTCGAGCGGTACGCCGTGTGCCCGCGCCAACGGCAGCAACTGCTCCAACGTCGGGCGGAGCTTGCCGTTCTCCAGGCGGGACAGCGTGCTCGTGGTCAGACTGGTCTCGGCGGCCAGGCCGGCCAGGGTGACGCCACGTGCCCGGCGCAGGGCGCGCAGCCGTGGGCCGACTCCGGCGAGGACGTCCGCTGCGGTGACACTCATGGCACCCATGATGCGGATCGGCAACTTTTCTTGCAACATCGTCGCGGCGATCCGGATGCTGGCGGCGGAGGTAACGACACGATGATCACCACGACAGCACCATCGACGACCGCCGTACGGTGGTCACGCCGCCTGGCCGCGCTGGCGGCCGCGCTCGTCCTGACCGCCGGCTGCACGACGGCGGCCGATTCGACGGCGGCCGACGCCGGGGCCGTCGACGCGGCCACCCGCGACGACGCCGAGTTCAACCGGCTGTTCCGGCACGAGAGCGCCGACGTCGACGGCGTACGGATGCACTACGTCACCGGCGGGACCGGCGAGCCGCTGGTGCTGCTGCACGGCTGGCCGCAGTCCTGGTACCAGTGGCGCCCGGTCATGCCGGCGCTCGCCGAGCGGTTCACGGTGTACGCGCTCGACCTGCCAGGGCTGGGCGACAGCGAGGGCGCGCCGCCGAGCTACGACAAGGCCACCCTGGCCCGGTACGTCCACACGCTGCTCGCCGACGAGCTGGGGCTGCGCCGGGTCAACCTGGTCGGGCACGATCTGGGGGCCGGGGTCGGTTTCCAGTACGCCGCGCAGTTCCCCGACGAGGTGGTCAGGTACGCCCACCTGGACTACCCGCTGCCCGGCCCGGCGCTCGACGCCGCCACCTACCGGACGTTGAGCTGGCATCTCGCCTTCCACGACCTGGACACGTTCCCGGAGACGATCGTCGCCGACGACGTCCGCGACTACCTCGACCTGTTCTTCGGCTATGTCGCCTACGGCGGGACGAGCTTCGGTGGGCCCGGCGCGGAGTCTCCGTACACCGACGAGCAGATCGACGAGTTCGCCCGCACCTACGGTCGCCCGCAGGTGCTGACCGGCGGATTCGAGCTGTACCGGACCCTGGAACAGGACGAACGGGACAACACGGCGGCGGCGCCGGTCACGGTACCGACGATGGTGATGACCGCCGAAGGGCTGCTGGAGTTCACCCGGTCGACGGTGGAGCCCCGGCTGACCCGGATCACCCACGCGGTCGAGGTGCCGGCCGCCGGCCACTGGCTGCCGCAGGAGAACCCGGACTTCGTCACCACCGAACTGCTGACCTTTTTCACGCGAGGAGAAGACCAGTGACCACGCAGTCGGACACCGACCCAGCGTCGTTCTGGGACAAGCTCTACCGGGGTCGGCGGGCTTCGGGCGGGCGGGCCAACCCGCTGCTCGTCGAAACAGTCGAAGCGCTGGACCTGGGCACCGCCCTCGACCTGGGCTGCGGCGCCGGCGGGGACACCATCTGGCTCGCCGCCCGTGGCTGGCGGGTCACCGCCGTGGACATCTCCGGTACGGCGGTGGAACGCGTCGTGGCGGCCGCCGATGAACGCGGGGTCGGCGACCGGGTCACCGGTGAACGGCACGATCTGGCGCACAGCTTCCCGGCCGGGACGTTCGACCTGGTCAACGCGCAGTACTTCCACACGCCGTTCGCGCTGGACCGGGGCGCGGTGCTGCGTACCGCCGCACAGGCCCTGCGGCCCGGCGGCCGGCTGCTGATCGTCGACCACGGCTCTACCGCGCCCTGGTCGTGGAATCAGGACCCAGACGCCCACTTCCCCACGCCGGACGAAGTGGCCGACGGCCTCGATCTGGATCCGCAGCAGTGGCGGGTGCTGCGTGCGGCGATGCCGCAGCGGCGGGCCACCGGGCCGGGCGGTCAGACCGCGACGGTGACCGACAACGTGTTGCTCGTCCAACGCCACGAAGGGACCGACTGATGCCAGCAACGGAGCGGCCGACGTCACCGAGGCCACGGCGCAGGCGCAAGGACACCGGGCCGGCCTGGACCTCGCCCGGCGAGAAGGCCACCCTGGTGGGCTTCCTCGACTACCTGCGGGACTCGATCGCGGGCAAGGTCGCCGATGTGCCGGAGCCGCAGGTCCGTACGGCCGGGGTGCCGTCCGGCACCAGCCTGTTGGGGCTGATCAGGCACCTGGGTCACGTCGAACGGTTCTACTTCCTCGGTGAGCCGATCGTCGACCTGCGCCGCACCCTGCGACCCGACCCGCAGGAGACGGTCGACGGGCTGCTCGCCGACTACCGCGAGACGATCGCACGGGCGAATGAGGTCGTCGACGGCTGGACCGACTTGGCCGGTCCCGCGCCCCGGCCACCGGGGCGCGGCCTGCCGCCGACCCAGCGGTGGGTGCTGGTGCACATGATCGAGGAGACCGCGCGGCACGCCGGCCACGCGGACATCCTGCGGGAACAGATCGACGGCTCCACCGGCCGCTGACCCACCGCAGATGCACCGGATCGGTCCGATTTGCCCGCCGCCGCGTCGGGCTGCTTACCGCCGCGAAACATCAGCGAAGCACAGCGCTCCTACGGTCCGACCATGGATCCGGCGTTGGATACAAGACTGGACACACCTCCGCGAGCACAGGCCGGTGAGCACGCCTACACCGAACTGAAGCGGCGGCTGCTGGTCGGCGACTTCCCGCTGCGGATCCGGCTCGGCGAGGAGCGGCTGGCCACCCTGCTGTCGGTCTCGCGTACCCCGGTCCGGCAGGCCCTGGCCCGGTTGCACGCCGAGCGTCTCGTCGAACGCCTGCCGGACGGGGGTTACGTGCCGGCGGCGTCCAACCTGGTCGAGGTCCGGCAGTTGTACGAGGTACGCCGGGCGTTGGAGCTGGCGGCGCTGCACCGGCCGACCGAGACCGGTGAGCCGCACGACCCGGCCGTCGTCGAGCCGCTACGCGACGACTGGCTGGTGCTGCGCCGCGACACCCCGGAGCCGGATCCCGGCTTCGTGCTGCTCGACGAGAGCTTCCACGTCCGGCTGGCCGAGGCCGCCGGCAACAACGCCCTCGCCGGGATGCTCGGCGTGGTCAACGAACGCATCCGGGTCGTCCGGATGCACGACTTCCTCTCCGCCGAGCGGATCGACCGGACGATCACGCAGCACCTCGGCATCCTGGAGGCCGTCCTCGGTGGCGACCTCGACACCGCACACCGGAGGTTCACGATGCATCTGGGGGAATCCGTCGCCGTCGTCGAGCAACGGGCCGCGCAGGCCCTGACCCGGATGATGGCCGTCGAGACAAGGCCATCGCCATGACCGCCGTCGCAGCACCGGTGGACAGCGGCACCGCACTGCTGTCGGTCCGCAACCTGACCTGCCGGTTCGGGGCGGTCGTCGCCAACGACGGTGTCGACTTCGACGTCGCGCCCGGCGAGGTGCACGCCGTACTCGGCGAGAACGGCGCCGGCAAGAGCACGCTGATGAAGCTGATCTACGGCGTGTACCGGCCGGACGCCGGTGAGCTGCGGGTGGACGGCGTACCGGCGGCGATCGACTCGCCGGCGGCGGCCCGCGCGGCCGGGATCGGCATGGTCTTCCAGGACCTGCGGCTGATCCCGGCGTTCACCGTCACCGAGAACATCGCCCTGGCGCTGCCCGGTCGCGGCCTGCGGTTCCAGCGGCGGGCACTGTCCGCGCGGATCGCCGAGCAGGCCCGGCGGTACGGCCTGCCGGTGCACCCGGACGCGCTGGTGGCGAACCTGTCCATCGGGGAACGCCAGCGGGTGGAGATCCTCAAGGTGCTGATGGCCGGGGCGCGGCTGCTGATCCTGGACGAGCCGACCAGCGTGCTGGCCCCGCAGGAGGTCGACGCGCTGTTCGCCGCGGTGCGGGCGCTGCGGGCCAACGGGCTGTCGATCGTCATCATCACCCACAAACTGGCCGAGGCGCGGGCGATCGCCGACCGGGTGACCGTGCTGCGCGGCGGTCGGGTGGTGCTGCGCAACGCCGACCCGACCGCGCACACCGACGCCGAACTGGTCGAGGCGATGGTCGGCCGCTCGGTGCCGGGCCTGGCCAGCCACCGTCAACCGCCGGGCCCGCAGGTGGCACCGGTGGTGCGGCTACGCGGCGTCGACGTCACCGGGGACCGGGGTGCCCCGGCGTTGCGCACGGTCGACCTGGACCTGCGCCCGGGTGAGCTGGTCGGGGTGGCCGGGGTGGCCGGCAGCGGGCAGCGCGAGCTCTGCGAGGTGATCCTCGGCGAGCGTCGGGTGGCCGCCGGTTCGGTGCACATCGGGGACGTCGCGGTGCACGGCCGACCCCGGCAGGCCCTCGCCGCCGGGGCGGTCGGGGTGCCGGAGGATCCGCTCACCGACGCGGTGGTGCCCGGGTTGACGGTCACCGAGCACCTGGCGTTGGCCGATCTCGGCGCGGTCCGCCGGGGGCTGGGCATCGACTGGCGGGCGGTGGCGGCCGGCGCGGCGCGCCGGGCGGAGCGGGCCGGGCTGCGGATGGCGGCCGGTGACCGGGTGGTGGCCGAGCTGTCCGGCGGAAATGTGCAGCGGGTGCTGCTGACCCGGGCGTTGGGGGTGCCGGCGACGGTGGTGGTGGCCGCGTACCCGAGTCGCGGGCTGGACATCGCCACCACCCGGCGTACTCAGGAGCTGCTGCTGGAGCAGCGCGACGCCGGGGCGGCGGTGCTGGTGGTCTCGGAGGACCTGGACGAGCTGCTGGCGATCAGCGACCGGATCGCGGTGCTGCACAACGGGGAGCTGGCCGGGATCGTGACGCCGGCGACCACCGACCGGTACGCGATCGGTCAACTGATGCTGGGCGGCAACCACGCCAGCGGAGGCAGTGGAAGCGACGCTGCGGGTGGGAGTGACCTGAGGTGACCGACACGTTGGTGCGCCCCGCCCCCGAACAACCCAAGATTGTCGACAATCGAGCAAAGCTGTGGCTAAGGGTCGTCGTCGCCGTACTCGCCGCTCCGGTGATCTTCGGCGCCTTCGCCGCCGCCAAGGGCGTGGACCCCCTCGCCATGTACGCCGACATGGTGACGTCGCTGATCGACCCGGCCCAGGCGCAGACCGTACTGGTGCGGGCCTCGGTGCTCGTGCTCGCCGCGCTCGCAGTCGCCGTACCGGCCCGGGCCGGCCTGCTCAACGTCGGCGGCGAAGGCCAGATCGTCATCGGCGCGGTATGCGCCGCCGGCGTCGGTCTCGTCACCGACCAGCGGCTGCCCGGTCCGGTCGTCCTTGCCCTGATGATCGTCGCGGCGATGGTCGGCGGCGCGGCGTGGGCCGGCATCGCCGCCGGCCTGCGGCTGGCCGTCAAGGTCAACGAGGCGATCACCACGCTGCTGATGAACTTCATCGCCATCGACATCATGCTGCTGCTGATCTACGACCCGTGGAAGGACGCCTCCGGCTTCGGCCAACCCGCCAGCCGACCCCTCGAAGACACCGCCCGGCTGCCGCTGTTCGTGCCCGGCGGCACCCTCAACACCGGCATCGTCGTCGCCGGGATCGCGCTGGTCGCCATCTGGTGGCTGACCTCGCGCACCGGCTGGGGATTCCGGCTGCGGGTCGTCGGCGGCAACCCGGAAGCGGCCCGCCGCGCCGGCCTGCGGGTCGGCACCATGCTGGTCACCTCGATGCTCGTCGGCGGCGCACTCGCCGGCCTGGCCGGGCTGGTCCACTTCGCCGGTACGGAGTTCAAGTTGCGCCCCGGCATGACCGCCAACTTCGGCTACGTCGGCTTCCTGGCCAGCTGGCTGGCGCTGCACTGGCCGCTGCGGGTCGCGTTAGCCGCATTGCTGCTGGCCGCGATCGCGATGGCCGGCGACAGCCTGCAGATCGACGCCAACCTGCCGGCCGCCTCGGTCAACGTACTGATGGCCATCGTGCTGCTGGTCGTGCTCGGCTTCACCCGAAGGAGCAAGAAGTGATCGTCGACGTCCTCACCGGCGGGGTGCGCGGCGGCACCGCCATCCTCTACGCCGCCCTCGGCGAGACCATCGCCGAACGCGCCGGGGTGATCAACCTCGGCACCGAGGGAAGCATGCTCACCGGCGCGCTCGCCGCGTACGCCGTCACCGCCGAGACCGGCAGCCCGTGGGCCGGGGTGGTGGCCGGGGCCGCCGCCGGCGGCCTGCTCGCCCTGGTCCACGCGGTGATGGTGCTCGGCCGGGCCGCCAACCAGCTCGCCACCGGACTGGTGGTGCTCTTCCTCGGCCTCGGGCTGACCTCGATGTTCGGGGCCGCGTACGTGGGCCGGGCGATCAGCCCGTTCCAGCCGTACCCGATCCCGCTGCTGGCCGACATCCCGTGGCTGGGGCCGATCTTCTTCCAGCACGACCCGCTCGTCTACGGCTCCTACCTGCTCGCCCCGGCGATCTGGTGGCTGCTCTACCGCAGCCGCCCCGGGCTGACCATCCGGGGCGCCGGCGAACGTGGCGAGGTGCTCACCGCGTACGGGCACTCGCCGCAGCTGGTGCGGTACCTGGCCGTGGTGACCGGTGGCCTGCTCGCCGGGGTCGGCGGTGCGCACCTGTCCACCGCGTACGCCAACGCCTGGTTCGAGAACATGACCGCCGGCCGGGGCTTCATCGCCGTCGCCCTGGTCATCTTCGCCGCCTGGCATCCGCTGCGCGCCGTCGGCGGCGCCTACCTGTTCGGTGCCGCCCTCGCCCTCTCCCCCGCGCTGCAGGCCCGGGGGCTGGGCTTCAACCAGTTCGCCCTGGACGCGCTGCCGTACCTGGTGACCATCGCCGCGCTGGTGCTGCTCGGCCGCCGCCGCAGCAACGCCGCGCCGCGCCGCGCCGCGCCGGAAGGACTGTCCCGGGTCTTCGAGTTGACCCCCGCCAAATAGATCACCGGAGGAACCTCAGATGAGCATTCGAAGACTGACCCGCCGAGGCGGACTGGCCGCCACGACCGCCACCGCGCTGGCCGCCGTACTGCTGGCGGCCGGCTGCGCCACCAACACCAGCACCGCCGCCTCGACCGGCGACACCACCGAGGCCCCGGGCACCGGCGGCACCGCGATCGGCTTCATCTTCGTCGGACCCAAGGACGACTACGGCTACAACCAGGCCGCGTACGCCGGCAGTCAGGCCGTCGCCGCCGCGTACCCGGACCTGGAGGTGCTGACCGCCGAGAACGTCCCGGAGGACGACAACGCCACCCGGGTGATGGAGAGCATGATCCGCAAGGGCGCGAAGATCATTTTCGCCACCTCGTACGGACACAAGGACCCGGCGCTCAAGGTCGCCGCCGCCAACCCGGACGTGGTGGTGCTGCAGCAGGGCAACCTCGTCGACGGCGACGTGCCGCCGAACTTCGGCACCTACTTCGGCACCGTCTACGAGCCGGTCTACCTGGCCGGCATCGTCGCCGGAAAGACCACGGAGACCAACAAACTCGGGTACGTGTACGCGTTCCCGATCTCGCAGACCCTGGACAACATCAACGCGTTCCAGCTCGGTGCCGCCTCGGTCAATCCGGACGCGCAGACGTACGTGGTGAACACCTCCAGCTGGTGCGACCCGGCCAAGCAGGCCGAAGCCACCAGCAGCCTGCTCTCCCAGGGCGTCGACGTGATCAGCCAGCACCAGGACTGCACCGCCACCATCATCCGCACCACCGAAGCGGCCGGCGCCTACACCGTCGGCTACCACGCCGACGCCAGCGAACTCGCCCCGACCGGCTGGCTCACCGGCTCCGAATGGGACTGGGGGCCGCTGTACACCACGATGGTGCGCACTGTCCTGGATGGCGGGTTCACCGGCAGCGAGTACAACGCCAACTTCCGGGTCGGACTCAAGACCGGCGACAACCCGTTCGTGCAGTCCGCGTACGGGCCGGCGGTCGACGACGCGACCAAGGACCTTGTCGAACAGGCCAAGACGAAGATCAGCGCCGAGGACGGCTCGCCGTTCGCCGGGCCGGTCGTCGACCAGGCCGGCGAGGTGCGGGTGCCCGCCGGCACCATCCCCGACTACCAGACGATCGAGTCGATCGACTACTTCGTCGACGGCGTCGTCGGCCAGATCCCGTCGTCCTGACCGACCCGCCAGGGGTACGGCCGGTGTGGCGCGCCTCGTCGCGCGCCCCGGTCCCGCACCGGCCGTACCCCGGCACCACCGGAGGTATCCCCCGTGACATCGACCACACCGGACATGGCCGCCGCGACCCGCACCGCGCAGCTGGCCGCCGACCCCGCCCAGCCGATCTGGATCACCCTGCTCGACCCGGCCGAGGTAGCCGAGGCCGCCGGCCGGGTCGACCCGGACGCCCCGCTGGCCGGCACCGCCGTCGCCGTGAAGGACAACCTGGACCTCGCCGGGCACCCCACCACCGCCGGCTGTCCGGCCCTGGCCGAGAGGCCCGCCGCGTCGTCGGCCACCGCGGTACGCCGGCTCACCGACGCCGGTGCCGTGATCATCGGCAAGACCAACCTGGACCAGTTCGCCACCGGGCTCGTCGGCACCCGCAGCCCGTACGGCGCCTGCCACAGCGTCGCCAGCGCCGCACACGTCAGCGGCGGCAGCAGCTCCGGCAGCGCCCTCGCCGTCGCCACCGGACTGGTGCCGGTGGCGCTCGGCACCGACACCGCCGGTTCCGGCCGGGTACCGGCCGCCTTCAACGGCATCGTCGGGGTCAAACCGACCCGGGGACTGGTCTCCACGGTCGGTGTGCTGCCCGCCTGTGCCGGGCTGGACTGTGTCACCACCTTCACCCGTACCGTCGCCGACGCCCGGCCGGCGCTCGCCGCCCTCACCTGGGCCGACCCCGACGACCCGTGGTCCCGGCCGGTGCCGGCCCAGCCGCCGCCGGGGGTCGCCGACCGGATGCGGGTGGTCGCGGTCCCGGACCGGCCACTGGACCTCGACCCGGTGCACGAGACCGCTTGGCGGGCGGCGCTACGGCGGCTGCGTACCGTCGCCGCGCACGTGGTCGAGGTCGACGTCACCGCGTTCCTGGCCACCGCCCGGCTGCTCTACGACGGGCCGTGGCTGGCCGCCCGCTGGGCCGCGTTCGGACACCTGCTGGAGCCGGACGGCCCGCACCTCGACCCGACGGTACGGGCCATCGTGCGGCGGGGCCGCGACATCGCCGGTCCGGACGTCTTCGCCGGGCTGGACCGGCTCGCGGCGCTGCGCCGCCGCACCGAGCAGATATGGTCCGACGTGGACGCTCTACTGCTGCCGGTCACCCCCGGCCACCCGACCCTGGCCGAGGTCGCCGCCGACCCGGTCGGGGTCAACGCCCGGCTGGGCCAGTTCACCAACTTCGTCAACCTGCTCGACCTGTGCGCGGTCGCGGTGCCGGCGCAGACCCGCACCGACGGGCTGCCGTTCGGTGTCCAGTTCGTCGCCCCGGCCTTCGCCGACGCACCGCTGCTCGACCTGGCCGCGCTCTGGTGCGGCGAGTCGGTGACCACCCCGGCCGACGAGCCGACCGGGACGATCGCACTGGCGGTGGCCGGCGCGCACCTGACCGGGCTGCCGCTCAACCATCAGCTGGTCGAGCTGGGCGGGCGGCTGGCCTACCGGGCGCGGACCGCCCCCGGCTACCGGCTCTACCGGCTGGCCGGGGCGGGGCTGCCCCGCCCCGGGCTGGTCCACACCGGTGACGGACCGGCCGGCGGGATCGCCGTCGAGGTGTGGCGGCTGCCGCACCAGGCGGTCGGCGCGCTGCTCGGCACCGTACCGCCGCCGCTCGGGCTCGGCTCGGTCGAACTCGACGACGGCAGCCGGGTCGCCGGTTTCCTCGCCGAGGAACACGGCGTACGGGACGCGGTCGACGTCACCGCCGCCGGCGGCTGGCGGGCCGCCGTCGCCGGCGGGCCGGACCCGCTGGCGGTCGGGCCGGCCGGCGGTGTCACGACAACCGGGGGTGTCACGACAGCCGGCGGAGGATCTCCTTGACCAGCGGGCCGAGCCGGCCGGCGGCTCCGTGGCCCGGGTCCCAGGTGCAGGCGACGCCGACGGCGGCCACCCGCCCGGTGTCCAGCACGGCGGTCACCGCGTCGGCGACCTCGGCCAACTGCGGGCCGCCCGACGCCGGGAACCGCAGCCCGGGCAGGTCGACCGGGTCGACCACGTCGGCGTCCAGGTGCAGGTAGATCGGCTGGTCCGGCAGCTGACCGACCGCGTCGGCGACGTCGCCGACGCGGCGGTGCCGGATCGCCGACCGCCGTAGGTGGTCGGCCTCCGGCGGGTCGAGGTCCCGGCCGTCGGCGAGCACGATGTCGCGCTCCGCGACCGGCCTCAAGTCGAGCGCCGTCGCGATCAGGTCGCGCCGGTGGCCGGTCAGCAGCCGCAGCGGCATCCCGCCCAGGTAGCCGCTGCTGGTCGTCTCCGGGGTCTGCAGGTCGCCGTGGGCGTCGAACCAGACCACCGCCGGGTCGACGCCGACGCGTTGCAGACCGGCCACCACTCCGAGGGAGGTGGTGCAGTCGCCGGACAGGACCAGCGGGCGGTGCCCGGTGGACACCGCACCGGCGACGGTCACCGCGACCGCCCCGTACAGCCAGGCCAGCCGCGCCCACCGGATGCCGTCGGGCAGCGACGGCATCACGGTCGTCTCCGCCGACCCCGGCACGTCCAGCTCGGGCAGGTACTCGTCGAGATGGTAGGGCACCAAGATGCTCGTCACCCGGCAGAGACTACCGTGGACACCGCCTCTCCACAGGGGACCTGACCGGTCAGGATGCCGGCGCCAGCCCGGTCCCGAGCATCGCCTCGGCCCGTTTCACCAGGTAGTACCAGGCGGTCTCGCTGTGCTCGGTCACCTCACCCATCGGCATCTCGGGATTGTCGAACGGCTGGGTCTGCAACTTGAGCAGATAGCCGGTACGCGGGTCGAAGCCCCACCAGACGCTGCCGGCCGCCTGGTAGTCCGGGGTCTGTTCCACCGCGTTCCAGACCAGGGTGACCGCCGGGTAGTCCCTGGCGGTCACCACCGGGCCGTAGTCGGTGTAGTCGGCGGCGGTGCGCTCGGCGCGGCACTGGACGGAACCCAACTGCCGCAGGTATTCCTCGACGGCGGCCCGCTGCCCGGCCGGTACGTGCGACACCTGCACCTGGGCGCTGATCAGGTCGCTGGCCCCGCCGAGGTAGAGGTAGCCGGTGCCGTGCGGGGTCGAGCTCCACTCCAGTTGCCACTCCGGGTCCCCCGGGCAGCCGCGGAACGGGCCGAACGGTGCGAACTGGTCCTGCTGCGTGACCACGAAGTCGGTCGGTCCGGTGCCGGCCCGGTAGTTGCCGTCACCCGGTCTCGGCACCACCTCGGCCAGCCGGTCCAGCGGCGGATCGGTGACGGTCAGCCGCGCCGACCGCCGGCCGCTGTCGCCGGTGAAGCTCTGCCGGGCCAGCTCCACCGTGCCGGACAGCAGTTCCCGGATCGCCCCGGCGTTGCGCCAGACGGCCAGCACCGCGTCGAACCGGCGCTTCACCAGACCACTCAGGCTGTTGCTGATCGCGTTGAAGACCCCTTCGACGTACGTTTCCGCCGGCTTCTCCATGAACTTCAGCACGAAGTCGACGATCTGCTCGGCGCAGCGCACCACGCCTTCGTAGTAGGCGTTCGCGGCGGACAGCACCCAGCCGGTGATGTCGTTGCCGGTCGGGTTGCCGATGGCCCGGCCGAGTTTGATGCTCTCGGTAAGGATGCACTCGGCCGTCTGCAGGTACTTCTCGGACTGCCGCCACATCTGCAGCGCCCTGCTGTCCGGGCTCAACGGCAACAGCAGCTGCAGCAGCAGACCGGAGGCGTCCAGCAGGACGTGGCCGTAGTCCAGCCGGGCGCTGAGGGTGATCGTGCCGGACTCGGGCAGCTTCGCCGGGTCGAGCCGGAAGGTGACCCGGGTGCCGGAGCTGAGCACCACGGCGGTGTCGCCCATCAGCGTCCGGACGTCTTCGATCAGCGCGGTGTAGATGTTGTCCCGGCCGGTCGGGCCGGTGCCCGAGTCGGGGGCGGACTCGACGGTCAGCGCCGGCGGGAACTCCAGCAGCAGCGGGTAGCCGACGGTATCGCCGATGCTGAACTGGTATGTGCCGTCCCGGTCGGGGTGGAAGGTGGCGCAGGTCTCCAGGCCTTGGACGAAGTTGTCCAGCTCGACCCGGACCGGCAGGGCCTGGTAACGGCACTCCAACGGCGGCGGTACGGACAGGATGCCGGCGATTCCGGCGACGTACCGGTTGGCGTTGACCCCGCGTTGCAGCGCCAGGGCCGCCTGCGCGGCGGTCTCCTCCTCGTCCCAGGCGGCGAGCACCCAGTGGGAGAAGTGCCGGGTCTGGGTGGTGATCGTGCCGGCGTCGGCGTCGACGTCACCGCCGAGCGGCAGCCACTGCCCCAGTCGTCGACGTAGACGGCGATGAACATGTCGTCGACCGGGGCGTCCGCCGGGTAGTCGAAGGTGATGGTGGCCGGCCCGGTCAGCTCGCCACCGTCGAGTTCGACGCTGGCCACCTCGCCGAGCGGGGTGATCATGCTCGGCTCCGGGAAGCCCGGCGCGTCGTCGGCGACGCCGACCCGCAGGCTGGTGCCACGGCCGTCGACCGACGAACCGTCCACCCGGACGGTCACCCCGGCCGCCGGGTCGCTCGCGGTCAGTGGCTCGCCGGGGCGGTTCAGCACCACCAGGGTGACGGTGACGGCCAGGGCGAGGACGGTGACCACGACGGCCACGACTGTCACGAGACTGCGACGACTCATGATCACGCAGTCTCGCCAGCCGCCGCCGGCCGGACAACCACCTCCGGGGCCGGCCCGGCCCGCCGACCGGCCAGGTCAGCGGGCCTATCGTCAACCCGTCACGATCGTCCGGGTCACCAGGTCAGCCCTTGGTGGCACCGGCGGTCAGGCCGCCGATCAGCTGACGCTCGGCGATCGAGTAGAAGGCCAGCGCCGGGACCATCGCCAGCACGACGTATGCCAGGACCTTGGCGCTGTCGTCGGCGTACTGGCCCTGGAACTCCTGCACGCCCACCGGGATGGTCCACCAGTTCGGGTCGTTGAACACCACCAGCGGGAGCATGAAGTTGTTCCAGCTGGCCACGATGGCGAGCACCGACACGGTGGCGATCGCCGGCCGGGCCATCGGCAGCAGGATCCGCCAGAAGAAGCCGAACGGCGTACAGCCGTCGAGGATCGCCGACTCCTCCAGCTCCCCCGGTATCGCCCGGAAGAACGACCGCAGGATGATGATCGTCACCGGCAGACCGAACGCCGCCTGGGGCAGGATCACCCCGAGCGGGTTGTCCAGCAGACCCATCGTGCGCAGCAGGATGAACAGCGGCAGGATGGCGACCGCGAACGGGAACATCAGCCCGATCGTGAAGAACAGGAACAGCATTTCCCGACCCCGGAACGCGTACCGGGCGAAGACGAACGACGCCAGCGCCGCCACCCCGACCACGATCACCGCGGTGGCCAGCGCGATCAGCGTGCTGTTGAACAGCTGCCGCCAGAACGATCCGGAGCCGAGGATCTCGAGGTAGTTCTCCGGTATCCACGGCGACGGCAGACCGAACGGGCTGTTGGACAGCTGGCGGTTGTCCTTGAACCCGCCGAGCAGTGCGAAGGCGATCGGTACCACGATGATCAGCCCGACGATGATCGAGACGGTGTGCAACGACAGGGACTGGGCCGGGCCGAGCAGCCGCGACATCCGGCCGCCACCCCGGTTTCCCCGCTCCGGCCGGGGCCGTGCGGTACGGGTCGGGGCGCTCATCGCTGGTCCCCCATGGTGGTCATCGCTCCTTCGAGGTCGCGGCGCAGGATGAAGCGTTGGTACAGCACGGCGAAGGTCAGGCTGATCAGGAACATCGCGATGCTGATCGCACTGGCGTAGCCCACTTCGAAGCGCCGGAACCCGTACTGGAACATGGTCACCGCCATGGTCTCCGACGCGTTCAGCGGACCACCGCCGGTGAGCACCCAGACCAGGTCGAACAGCTGGATGCTGCCGATCACGGCCAGGAACATCGAGATCCGGATGGTCGGGGCCAGCAGCGGCAGCGTGACGTGCCGGAAGATCTGCCAGCCGCCGGCGCCGTCGGTCGCCGCCGCCTCGTGCAGTTCCCGCGGGATGTTCTGTCTGCCGGCGAGCAGCAGGATCATGTGGAAGCCGAAGTACTTCCAGGTCATCACCAGGAACACCGAGTACAGCACGGTCGACGGGTCGGACAGCCAGGTCGAGCTCAGGCCCTCCAGCCCGACCAGGCGCAGCACGTGGTTGGCCAGCCCCCGGTTCTGGCTGAAGACCATGTCGAACAGGACCGCGGTGATGACCTCGGACAGCACGTACGGGGCGAAGAACAGCACCCGGTAGACCGCCCGGCCGCGCAGCTTCTGGTTCAGCAGCAGGGCCAGCCCCAACGCGAGCGGCAGCTGGACGGTGACCGACAGCACCACCAGCAGGGCCCCGCGTCGCAGGTCCCCGATGAAGACCGGGTCGTCGAGCAGCCGGACGAAGTTGTCCAGGCCGATGAAGTCGGTCGGTAGGCCGCCGAACCCGTTCCAGCGGAACAGACTGGTGTACGCCGCGACCAGGATCGGGACGACGACCAGCACGCCGAACAGCACCAGCGCCGGCAGCATGAACAGGCCGATGGTGATCCGGTCGCTGATCCGGCGACGTCTCAGGTTGCGGTCCATCGTCGCCGGTCAGCGCTGGGCGACGACGGTGACGGCCTCGGCGACCTGCTCCGGGGTCATCTGCCCGGCGATCAGTTCGGCGACCCGGTCGTTGACCTCCTGGCCGACCGCCGGGGCGTATGCCTGGTCCAGGTAGAGCTGGAAGTTGCTGGCGTTGGCCAGGGTCTCGGCGACGGCGGCGAGGTTGGGGTCCTCGATCGCGTCCTCGGCGCCGATGGTGACCGGCAGGAACGCGCCGGTGGCGACGGCGCGGCGCTGCTTGTCCACCTGGCTGATGAACTCCAGGAACCGGATCGCGTCCGGCGAGGCGTCGCGGCCGATGGCGAAGCCGCCACCGCCGCCGAACGCGTCGGACGCCGATCCCTGACCGCCGTCGACCGCCGGGAACGGGAAGAAGCCGAGGTCGGTGCCGAGCCCGCCCTCGACGCCGGACGCCTCTTCCTGGACGGCTGGGGCCCACTGGCCCATCAGTTCCATCGCCGCGTCGCCGTTGCCCATCGCGGCGGCCTGGCCGTCGGGTTGACCGTACGACGCGCCGAGGAAACCTTCCTGGAACGGTTCGAGGGCGACCAGCTCGGCCAACCGTTCGCCGGCGCCGATGAACGCCGGAGTGGTGAAGTTGTCGTCCTCGGCGGCCTGGCTCAGCGCCTCGATGCCACCGATGCGCATCGCGAGGTAGGCCCAGTAGTAGTGGCCGGGCCATTTCTCGCCGCCGGCCAGCGCGATCGGTGTGATCCCGGCGGACTTGAGTCGTCCGACGACCTCGAGGTACTCGGCCCAGGTCTGCGGCGGCGCGGTGATGCCGGCGTCGGCGAACAGCGCCTTGTTGTACCAGAAGCCGACCATGCCGATGTCGAACGGGACGCCGTACAACCGTCCGTCGATTTCGTACGGCAGCGTCGAGGCTGGCTGCAGGATGTCCCGCCAGGGGGCGACCGCGTCGGTGATGTCCTGGCACAGCCCGGCCTCGACCTGCTGCCGGAGCACGCCGCCGCCCCAGGTGTGGTAGATGTCCGGCGGGTCGCCGGCCTGGGTGACCGTGGTCAGCCTGGCCTTGAACGCCTCGTTCTCCAGCGGGGTGATGGTGATGCCGACGCCTTCGTTCTGCGCCTGGAACTCCTCGGCGAACGCCGCCCAGACGGGCAGCATCGGGTCGGTGTTCTGGATGTGCCACCACTCGATGCCCGCACTGTCGCTTCCGGAGTCGCCGCACCCGCCGAGGGCGACCGCGCCGGCTCCGAGGCCGGCGAGGCTCAGCAGCGTACGGCGGGAAAGGTGGATCGGTGTCGCCATGTGCCGTCCCCTCAGGTAAGCGGCGAGTGTGGTCCCCACCCACCGCTGGTTGCCGAGCAATCGACCAACGTCACCGAAAATTTCACCTGCGGAACGCCATGAATTGGTGACGTTGCGCACGCTACGACGGCGTTACCGCCCGGTCAAGACCTGATTTCCACACAACGACCGTCGTCGACGGACCGCAAAGGCCTCCACGAGTGGCATACTTTCCGGAAAACTGCCGAAGCTTTCGAGAGCCAAGCCCGGAGGACCACCGATGCCGACCGACACGACCGACGTGGCCACCTCGGCCCGGGTCATCACCAACCCCGTGCTGCGCGGGTTCTACCCCGACCCGTCGGTGCTGCGCGTCGGCGACGACTACTACCTGGCCACGTCGACCTTCGAGTGGTACCCGGGAGTGACCCTGCACCACTCACGGGACCTGGTGCACTGGCGCCCGCTCGACGGGATCCTCACCGAACGACGGCTGCTGGACCTGACCGGCGCCGGAGACTCGTGCGGGGTGTGGGCGCCCGACCTGACGTACGCGCACGGCCTGTTCCACCTGGTCTACAGTGACGTCGCCAGCTTCGCCAGCGGCTACTGGGACCCGCAGAACTACCTGATCACCGCCCCGTCGATCGACGGCCCGTGGTCCGACCCGGTGCCGCTGCACGCTCACGGCTTCGACGCGTCGCTGTTCCACGACGACGACGGCAGCACCTGGCTGCTGGCGATGACCGCCGACTGGCGGCCGGGCCGCGACCGGTTCGGCGGCATCGAGATCCAGCGCTACGACCGCGACGCCCGGCGGCTGGTCGGCGACGCGGTCACCATCTTCACCGGTACCCCGACCGGGCTCACCGAAGGACCGCACATCTACCGGCACGACGGGTGGTACTACCTGGTCACCGCGGAGGGCGGCACCAGCTGGGAACATCAGGTGACCGTCGCCCGGTCCCGCGCCCTGCTCGGTCCGTACGAGGCCGACCCGCAGGGGCCGATGCTCACCTCGGTCGGCCGCCCCGAACTGACCCTGCAGAAGGCCGGGCACGGCAGCCTGGTGCGGACCCAGCGTGGCGAGTGGTACCTGGCCCACCTGGTCGGCCGGCCCTACACCCCACTGGGGCGGTGCGTCCTCGGCCGGGAAACCGCGATCCAGCGGGTCGACTGGTCCGCCGACGGCTGGCCGCGGGTCGCCGGTCAGATCCCGGCCGAGCAGGTGCCCGCCCCCGACCTGCCGGCGCACCCCTGGCCCGCCGAGCCGTCCACCGACCACTTCGACGCCGCGACCCTCGGCCCGCGCTGGTCGACCCTGCGCCGACCGGCCGGGCCGGACTGGACCGACCTGACCAGCCGTCCGTCACACCTGCGGATCGTCGGCGGACAGTCCCCGGTCGGACGGCAACGCCCCAGCCTGGTCGCCCGCCGGGTGACCGCACCGAACTGCGTCTTCGAGACGCTCGTCGAGTTCCGCGCGGCCACCCCCCGCCAGCTCGCCGGGGTGACCGGCTACTACAACACCGAGAACTGGCACTACGCCTACCTGACCCGCACCGACGACGGTCGCCAGGAGCTGCAGCTGCTCAGCTGCGACAGCGGCCGCCGGCAGGCCTACCCGCAGGTCAGCGTCGACGTCACCGACGTCGCGCGGCTCGGGCTGCGAGTGGTGTTCGACGGCCCGGTGCTGCGGTTTGGCTACCACCGGGGCGACCACTGGCGCGAGCTGCCGGTCGAACTCGACGCCACCATCCTGTCCGACGAGTACGCCGCTCGGATGACCGACGGCGAGCCGGAGGCCTGGGGCTTCACCGGCGCGTTCGTCGGGCTGTGGGTGCAGGACATCGGCAACGACGGCGGGTACGCCGACTTCGACCACGCCACCTACCGGGAGCTGTGACCGGCGGGCCGGCTCACCGGGCACCACCGTTGACGTACAGCGTCTGGCCGCTGACGTAGGACGCGTCGTCGCTGGCCAGGAAGGCGATGACCGCGGCGATCTCGGCCGGCTGGCCGACCCGGCGCAGCGGCGTCCGCTCCGCGACCTGCCGGCGGTGCTCGTCCGGATCGACCCCGATCCGGGCGGCCACCGCGGCGGTCATCGACGTCGCCACGAAGCCGGGTGCGACCGCGTTCACGTTGATGTCGTACGGCCCCAGCTCGATCGCCAGGGTGGCGGTGAGCCCCTGCACGCCGGCCTTGGCGGCGGCGTAGTTGACCTGGCCACGGTTGCCCAGCGCGGACCGGCTGCTCAGGTTGACGATCTTGCCGTAGCGGGCCGGCACCATGTGCGGCTGCGCCGCCCGACAGCAGTGGAACATGCTGGACAGATTGGTGCGCAGCACCGCGTCCCAGTCGTCGGCCGGCATCCGGAACAGCAGGTTGTCCCGGGTGATCCCGGCGTTGTTGACCAGGATGTCGAGCCGCCCGTGGTCGGTCACCACCCGGTCGACCATCGCGTCGACGGCGACCGGGTCGGTCACGTCACAGCCGACCGCGATCGCGCTGCCGCCGGCCGCGACGATCTCGTCGACCACCGGACCGGCCCGCTCGGCGGTCAGGTCGACCACCGCCACCGTGGCGCCCTCGGCGGCCAACCGCCGGGCGGTGGCGGCCCCGATACCCTGCGCGGCTCCGGTGACCAGGGCGACCCGGTCGGCGAATCTGTCCATCGAAGCGACTCCTCGGCGCTGGGGGAACCGGCGGGGGGTGTTCGCCGGTGCGGACCCTCGGGTCGGCGCAGACCATTGTGCCGGTGCCGGAGGTCCGCTCACGGAGTGGGATCCCGGGCGTCGTAGTGGGCGAACGTCGGCTGGTGGCGGGCCAGCGCCGCCAGCACCGCCAGGCAGGCCAGGCCACCGGCGACCGCCGCGACCGCTTCACCAGTCAGCTGCGCGGTGGTGCCGAGCACCAACTGGCCCAGCTGCGGACCACCGGCGACCACCACGATGAACACCCCCTGCAGCCGACCGCGCAGCGCGTCCGGCGTCGCCGCCTGCAGGATCGTCATCCGGAACACCGAGCTGACCGCGTCCGCCGCGCCGGCCAGCAGCAGCACCGCCACCGCCGCCCAGAGCAGCGGATGCGCGCCACCGCCCGGCGCCGGCCCCGGCGCCGCCACCACGATCAGCCCGAACACGGTGATCGCCACCGCCCAGCCGGCCACCGACACCAGGACAGCCAGACCCTGCCGACGGACCGCACCCAGCGGCCCGGAGAGCAGACTCGCCGCCATGGTGCCGAGGGCGATGCCGGCGGTGAGCAGCCCCACCGTGGTGGCCCCGCCGCCGAGCGCGGTCGCGCCGATCGCCGGGAACAGCACCCGGGGCATGGCCAGCACCATCGCCGCCAGGTCGACCAGGAACGTCATCCGCACGTTCGGCCGGGTGCCGAGGAAGCGCAGGCCCTCCCAGACCGAGGCGAGCCCGGCCCGGCGGACCTCGCCCTCCGGTGGGATCGACGGCAACGCCACCAGGGTGGCCAGGGCCACCGCCACCAACCCCACCTCGATCAGATAGGTCCCGGGGTAGCCCCACCAGCCGACCAGCACCCCGGCCAGCAGCGGACCCAGCGTGTGGGACACCCCCATGGACAGGTTGGACAGGGCGTTAGCCGCCGGCAGCAGACCGATCGGCAGCAGCCTCGGCACGATCGCGGTCCGGGCCGGGTTGTTGATCGCGAACAGCCCGTTCTGCGCCGCGACCAGGCCGTACAGTAGCCCGACGCTGCCGACGTCGAACAGCGCCTGCCCGGTGAAACCCACCCCGACCAGCAACAGGCCGGTGGAGGTGGCGACCACCACCCGTCGCCGGTCGTACGCGTCGACCACCGCGCCGCCGTACAGGCCCAGCGCCACCAGCGGCACCAGCGCGAAGAACCCGACCAGGCCGACGTTGAACGTGGAGCCGGTGAGGTCGTAGACCTGCAGACCGACGGCCACCGTGGTCAGGCTGGTGCCGATGCCGGACAGCGAGGCACCGAGCCACATTCGGCGGTACGGCGCGCTGGCCCGCAACGGGCCGAGGTCGATCAGGAGACTGGGCACAAGTGGATCATGCCCCGCGCCGCCGCCCGGAATGACGTGTGCCGGATCACCCGCCGGCGACCGAGGGAATCACCTGCACCTGGGCGCCGGCCGGGACCGGGGTGTCCAGGCCGCCGCTGTGCCGATGGTCGGCACCGTCGACGTAGACGTTCACGTACCGCCGGATCTGGCCCTGCTCGTCGCGGATCCGGCGGGCGAGTCGCGGCCAGCGGCGGGTCACCTCGTCGAGGACCGCCCGCAGCGTGCCGTCGGCGTCGACGGTGAGCCGGGCCTGCCCACCGCTGTCCGCCCGCAGCGCGCCCGGCACCAGCAGCGTCACCACGTCACACCACCGCGGCCCGGACACAGAGCACGTCGGGCAGACCGGTGGCGACCGGCTGCCAGGAGTCGCCCTCGTCACGGCTGGCGAACACGTCGCCGCTGCGGGTGCCGAAGTAGACCCCGGCGGTCGGCGCGTCGTCGGTGGTCAGCGCGTCGCGCAGCACCGCCGGATAGTACGGGTGCTGCGGCAGGCCGGCGGTGAGCGGCTGCCAGGTGGCACCGGCGTCGGCGGACCGGAACACCCGGCACCGGTCGTCGACCGGGAACCTCCGCGAGTCGGCGACCAGCGGGAACGTGTAGATCACCCCGGACCGGTGCGGGTGGGCGGCGATCGGGAAGCCGAAGTCGCTGGGCAGGCCGTCGGCGATCGACGACCAGGTGGTGCCGGCGTCGTCGGAGCGGTAGACACCGTGGTGGTTCTGTGCGTACAGCCGGTCCGGGTCGACGGCGTCCCGGGCCACCTTGTGCACGCACTGGCCGAACTCGGGCCACTCGTCGGGCAGGAAGTACGCGCGGATGCCGGTGTTGCCGGGTGCCCAGCTCGCCCCGGCGTCGGCGGAGCGGTAGACGCCGCCGGTGGACATGGCGACCAGCAGGGCCGCCGGGTCGCGCGGGTCGGGCAGGACGGTGTGGATCGCCTGGCCGCCGAAGCCGGCCTCCCACTGCGGCCGGTGCGGGTGCTCCCACAGCGGCCGGACCAGTTCGAAGCTGGCACCGCCGTCGGTCGACCGGAACAGCGCCGAGGGTTGGCTGCCGGCGTACACCACGTCGGGCTCGGCGGCCGACGCCGGTGCGAGCTGCCAGACCCGCTCCAGGGTGGCCCCGGTGTCGGCCGGGAAGGCGACCGGCGGCTGCTCCGGCTCGGACCAGGTGCGCCCGAGGTCGTCGCTGGTCGCGACGCTGGGCCCGTAGTGCGAACTGGCCACCGAGGCGAGCAGCCGGGGCGCCGCCCGGCGTTTGTCGATCGCCACCGCGTACACCGCCGTCATCGCGAAGTGCGGGCCGCTGACCTGCCAGCCGCGCCGGTCGTCGGTGCTGGTCGCGAGGAACAGACCCTTCTCCGTGCCGATCGCGAGCAGCGCCCCGGCATTCGGTGTCCCCATCGATCCCCTCCTGGTCACCTCTGGTCACCGGCCGGCGACGTCGCCGGCCCGAACCGGAGTATGCCGAGGCGGACCGACAATTCAGGTCAGGTCAGCGGGGTGGCGAGCACGGCGTCAGTCGGGATCGGTCGAGCGGGCGAAGCCGTACCGCTCGGCATGGTCGGGATCGGCCGGGTCGATCTGGCGCAGCCCTTCGTCGGCCAACCGCTTGTTGATCTCGTCGAGGTGGTCGCGGACCAGCCGGGCCTCCTCGCCGGTGGTCTTGCCGCGGTGCGGTTTGCCGGCGTGCTCCAACGTCGCGTAGTCGACCCGCTCGGCGGCCTTGCGGCCGGTTTTGGCCGGCTTGACCCGCTCGGCGGTACGCAGCAGCTGGGCCATCGGCACGTCGGTGGCGAGCGAGTCGAACTCGCTGGCGGTCAGTACCACCCGACGCGGTTCGCCGTCGCCCTGCCCGTCGTGGATCTCCACGACGGCGACGTCGAGCGCCGCGTCGTCGATGCTCTCCACCTCGTCCTGCCGGGCCTCCAGCCGCACCGGACCGGCGACCAGGTCGGGATGTTCGAGGACGACGATCCGCACCAGCTCGTCCGCCGAGTCCAGCACGGCACCACTGAAATCGGAGACGTACACCGTCTTCCTGCCCATGTCGAAACATCTCCCGTCGGTCCGGATGGCTGCCGGCGTCCGCTGGCGGCGGAGCCGGTCACCGAAGCTACCCGACAGGTGTGCGAAGACCGCAACAGCCGGGCCACGGGTGTGTCCGACCGGGCCGGCTAGAATCACCCGGGTGCCCGGAGCGGGCCACGGGTAGGATCACCACAAGGTCGAGAGGCGCTGCGACGGGCCGCGAGAAGCCCGCCACGCTCGGCCACGATCACGGCCCCTGATCGGGCGTGACCACCAGACAAGGGCGCCTCCGAGCTACCAGCGGAGGTGTCAGGTGAAGCATTTGTCACGCGCCGGCGACAGCGAGCGGGCGCTGCGGGAGTTGCTGAGTCAGCGGATCGCGGTGCTCGACGGCGCCTGGGGCACCATGCTGCAGGGCGCCGGTCTCACCCCGGCCGACTACCGTGGCGACCGGTTCGGCGACCACCCCCGGGACGTCACCGGCGACCCTGACCTGCTCAACCTGACCCGCCCGGACGTGATCCTCGACGTACACCGGCAGTATCTGGCCGCCGGCGCGGACATCACCACCACCAACACGTTCACCGCGACCAGCATCGCCCAGGCCGACTACGGGCTGGAGGCGTACGTGCCGGAGATGAACCTGCGCGGCGCGCAGCTGGCCCGGCAGGCGGCCGACGAGTTCGGCGGCCGGTTCGTGGCCGGCTCGGTCGGCCCGCTCAACGTCACGCTGTCGCTGTCGCCCCGGGTGGAGGATCCGGCCTACCGCGCCGTCACCTTCGACCGGGTCAAGGCGACCTACGCCGAGCAGCTGGTGGCGCTCGCCGAGGGCGGCGTCGACCTGCTGCTCATCGAGACGATCTTCGACACGTTGAACGCGAAGGCGGCGATCGCGGCGGCCCGCGAGGTGGTGCCGCAGCTGCCGCTGTGGATCTCGGTGACCATCGTCGACCTGTCCGGGCGGACCCTGTCCGGGCAGACCGTCGAGGCGTTCTGGCGCTCCGTCGAGCACGCCCGGCCGCTGGTCGTCGGGGTGAACTGCTCGCTCGGCGCCGAGGAGATGCGCCCGCACGTGGCCGAGCTGGCCCGCGTCTCGGACAGCTATGTCGCCTCCCACCCGAACGCCGGTCTGCCGAACGCGTTCGGCGGCTACGACCAGACCCCCGACGAGACCGGCGCGATGCTGGCCGACTTCGCCGACAGCGGCATGGTCAACCTGGTCGGCGGCTGCTGCGGCACCACCCCCGCGCACATCACCCGGATCGCCGAGTCGGTCGCCGGGAAGGTGCCGCGGCCGGTGCCGCAGCCGGCACGGACCAGCCGGTTCAGCGGGCTGGAGCCGTTCGAGATCGGCCCGGACACCGGGTTCGTGATGATCGGTGAGCGGACCAACGTGACCGGTTCGGCGAGGTTCCGCCGGCTGATCGAGGCCGGCGACTTCCAGGCCGCCGTGGACGTGGCGCTGGACCAGGTCCGGGGCGGGGCGAACCTGCTCGACGTCAACATGGACGCCGATCTGCTCGACAGCGAGCAGGCGATGGTGACCTTCCTCAATCTGATCGCCACCGAGCCCGAGGTGGCCCGGATTCCGATCATGATCGACAGCTCGCGGTGGAGCGTGCTGGAGGCCGGCCTCAAGTGCGTACAGGGCAAGGCCGTGGTCAACTCGATCAGCCTGAAGGAGGGCGAGGAGGTCTTCCTCGACCAGGCCCGCAAAATCCGCGAGTACGGGGCCGGAGCGGTGGTGATGGCCTTCGACGAGCAGGGCCAGGCCGACACCACCCAACGCAAGGTCGACATCTGCGCCCGCGCGTACGACCTGCTCACCGGGAAGGCCGGGTTCGACCCCACCGACATCATCTTCGACCCGAACGTGCTGGCCGTCGCCACCGGGATCAGCGAACACAACGGGTACGCGAAGGCGTTCATCGACGCGCTGCCGCTGATCAAGCAGCGCTGCCCGGGTGCCCGCACCAGCGGCGGCATCTCCAACCTGTCGTTCTCGTTCCGCGGCAACGACGTGGTCCGCGAGGCGATGCATTCGGCGTTCCTGCTGCACGCCGTGCGGGCCGGGCTGGACATGGGCATCGTCAACGCCGGGCAGCTCGCCGTCTACCAGGACATCCCGGCCGACCTGCTGGAGCTGGTCGAGGACGTACTGTTCGACCGCCGCCCGGACGCCACCGACCGGCTGGTGACGTTCGCCGGCACCGTCTCCGGCTCCGGCACGAAGCGCGCCGTCGATCTGTCCTGGCGGGACGCCCCGGTCGCCGACCGGCTGTCGCACGCGCTGGTGCACGGCATCGTCGACTTCATCGAGGCCGACACCGAGGAGGCCCGCCAGCTGGCGGCCCGGCCGCTCGACGTGATCGAGGGGCCGTTGATGGACGGCATGAAGGTCGTCGGTGACCTGTTCGGCTCGGGCAAGATGTTCCTGCCGCAGGTGGTCAAGAGCGCCCGGGTGATGAAACGGTCGGTGGCCTACCTGGAGCCGTTCCTGGAGGCGGAGAAGGAACAGGCCCGGCAGGACGCCGCCAACGCACCGGCCGGGCAGGAGTCCACCGCCGACAGCGGCGGGGAACGCGGGCCGGGCACCGTGGTGCTGGCCACCGTCAAGGGCGACGTGCACGACATCGGCAAGAACATCGTCGGGGTGGTGCTGGGCTGCAACAACTACCGGGTCATCGACCTCGGGGTGATGGTGCCGGCCGCGAAGATCCTGGACACCGCGGTCGCCGAGAACGCCGACGCGGTCGGGCTGTCCGGTCTGATCACCCCGTCGCTGGACGAGATGGTCACCGTCGCCGGCGAGATGCAGCGGCGCGGGCTGAAACTGCCGCTGCTGATCGGTGGGGCCACCACCTCCCGGCAGCACACCGCGGTGCGGATCGCACCGGCGTACGACGGGAGCACCGTGCACGTGCTCGACGCGTCCCGGGTGGTCGGGGTGGTCTCCGACCTGCTCAGCGCCGACCGGGTGGAGCAGTTCGACAGCGACAACCGGGCCGAGCAGGACCGGCTGCGCGAGCAGCACACCAACCGGCGGCAGCCGCTGCTCACCCTCGCCCAGGCCCGGGCCAACGCGGAGCCGGTGTCCTTCGACGATCTGCCGGTGCCGGCGTTCACCGGCGTACGGTACGTCGAGCCCGGCCTCGACGAGCTGCGGCCGATGATCGACTGGCAGTTCCTCTTCCTCGCCTGGGAGCTCAAGGGCAAGTACCCGGCGATCCTGGACCAGCCGGTCGCCCGCGAACTGTTCGACGACGCCAACACGATGCTCGACCAGATCATCGCCGACGGTTCGTTGCGGGCGCACGGCGTCTACGGCTTCTGGCCGGCCCACTCCGAGGGCGACGACCTGGTCATCGCCGCCAGCAAGGCCGACCCGCCGGGCGGCGGCACCGACACCGACCAGCCGGTACGGATCCCGATGCTGCGCCAGCAGACCACCAAACCCGCCGGGCGGCCGAACCGCTGCCTCGCCGACTACGTGGCACCGGCCGGAGACCATCTCGGCGGCTTCGCGGTAGCCGTGCACGGCGCGGAGGAACTGGCCGCCGGGTACGAGGCCGCCCAGGACGACTACCGGGCGATCATGGTGAAGGCGTTGGCGGACCGGCTGGCCGAGGCGTTCGCCGAGCACCTGCACCTGCGGGCCCGACGGGACTGGTACGAGCCGGACGCCGACCCGGACGTGGCCGACCTGCACGCCGAGCGGTTCCGCGGCATCCGACCGGCGCTGGGCTACCCGGCCAGCCCGGACCACAGCGAGAAGTGGCAGTTGTTCGACCTGCTGGACGCCGGGCGGGCCGGCATCGAGCTGACCGAGTCCGGGGCGATGACCCCGGCGGCCAGCGTCAGCGGCCTGCTCTTCGCCCACCCGGCGTCGCGCTACTTCACCATCGGGCGGATCGGCCGGGACCAGGCCGAGGACTACGCGGCCCGGCGTGGGATGCCGCTCGCCGAGGTGGAGCGCTGGCTGCGCCCCAACCTCGGCTACGAGACCGACTGAAACCGCGCCGCGCCGGCTGGGGAGGAATCAGCCCGCAGCGGTGAGGTCCGAGCAGTCCGTCTCGTCCGGCAGCAGCGGGCGCAGGGTCACCGTCCACCGCTTACCCGCCGACGTCCACGGGGTGGCGGTGGTCGCGTCCGCCGCTGCGGAGCGCAGCTTCTCCAGCGCCTCCCCGGTGACCGTCACGCAGCCGAGGTCGAGCGTCTCGGACAGCGGCTCGCCGGGCAGTTCCGGGCCGGGCCACGCCACCTCCGGCTGGCTGGCGTCGACGGTCTCGTCGACCGCCACCCACGGCTCGGCGACCGCGGCGATCGCGTGCGCGACGTACGGCTCGGAGTCCTCCGGTGCCGCGCCGACCCCGCCGGACAGCTCGCTGAGCGAGTCGGCGAAGTCCCGCAGCTTGTCCCGGGCGGCGATCTGCTCGTCGGTCAGCCCGGCGTCACCGGAAGCGTCGTCGGACAACGCGTACACCTCGAGTTGCTCGACGCCGTTGTCGGTCAGCACGGTGAACCGGGTCGACGTCGCATCGGCCACCGGCGGCCGGCCCAGGTCCTGCTCGGTGCCGACCCCGGCGGCCAGCGCCTGCTTGACCAGCTCGTCGACCTGCTCCGCGCTGATCGTCTGGACCTGCAGGTTCGGCATGGCCGGACCGGGATAGACCAGGATGGTGGGGCCCTGGGTGATCACCCGGCCGTCGGCGTACACGCTGACCACCGGCAGCCGGGTCAGCAGCATCGACGGCATGGTGAAACCGCCGGTGTGGTCCACCCGTAGGACCAGCGTGTCGGCCGGCAGCGACGACCCGCCGGCGGTGCCGTCGGTGGACGAGTCGGTGCCCGGGTTCTGTCCGCACGCGGCGGTGAGCAGCAACAGGGAGGCGGCGGTGGCCGCCGCCCGTACGCCTCGAAAAATCGTCATGTCTGCTGAGACGTCGCTCGATCCCGATCGGTTCCACCTCAACCGGTTCCGGTCCCGCCGGCCGGATCCGGGCCGGTGGACGCCGGGGCCGGTACGGCGTAGCCGGCGGTCCCCAGCACCAGGGCCATGGTGACCGCCGCCGTGCCGGCGATCCCCGCCGCGCTGCCCGCGTACGCCACGAACAGCCGCCGACGGCTCAGCGCCTCCAGCGGCAGCCCGGTCACCTGGTCGGTCACCGCCATCGCGGCCCCGGCCGCCGCCAGCAGTCCGACCCCGGCGAGCAGCAGCAGCGCCAGTGACATCGGGTGGTGTCCGCTCGGGCGCAGCTCGTCGTCCGGCGACCGGGCCAGCGTGAGCGCGAGCATCCCGGCCGCCGCCCACCCTCCGACGACCAGCAGCGCCGCCACCGCGTCGCTGGGCCGGTGCCAGCCGGCGGACAGGGTGGCCACCCCGGCGGCCGCCGCGTAGCCGGCACCGGCGAGGGCGCCGATGCCGCGCAGTGCCGCCGGCAGCACCAGGACCAGCGCCACCGCGACCGAGGCGGCGACCGTGGTGTGCCCGCTGGGCAGGCTGTTGGCCGGGTTCGCGTCGACCGGGTCGACCCCGATCGACGGCCGGGCGACGGCGTACTTGACCCACTGGGTGGTCAGGTTGGAGCCGGCGATCACCCCGGTGGCGACCACCGCCAGCAGCACCCGGCCCCGGATCAGCGCGATGAACCCGATCACCCCGGTGGCCAGGGCGAGCGAGGCCACCGACACCACACCGAGCACCGTGCTCGCCGGCCCGTACGCCTCGTCCTGGCCGATCGAGTTGCCGGTCAGCGCGATGGTGTCCAGCCACTGGCCGCGCCAGGTCCGCACGAAGACCCACCAGACCACGCCGAAGGCAGCGATCAGGCCGGCGGCCAGCAGAAGGCACCAGACGCCCAGGAGCACCGCGCCGCGACTGCGCATGCCGTCACGGTAGCCGCCCGGCCCGGCTCCCGCGCTCGGTCAGACCGTAGGAACCTCAGAGCGTCAGAACTTCAGAACCAACCAGTGAACCAGTTCCAGACGCTGACCACCCATTCGGTCTGCCGCAGGTAGGCGAACCCGACGACGATCAGGTACGCCGCGGTGACCATGTGCGAAACGCGGGCACCGTGCCGGACCCGGCCCAGCTGGCGTTCCAGCACCACCCGGCCGATCACCCGGCACAGCGCGAACAGACCCGCCCCGACCAGCATCGTAAGCACGAAGGTCAGCACCGGGCTGGCCAGGTTCCCCCGGGCGGAGATGGCCCAGACCCCCCAACAGACGAAGGCGAACAGACCGCCCAGCGCGCTCCACTCGCCACCGCGACGCAGCTGGGCGAGCTGCTGGCTCAGCGATGGCCGGGGCGGTCGGATCCGGCCGTCCGACCAGCCGGGTCCGGCCTCGGACGGCCAGCCCGTGCCGGTCGGCTCGTGCGGTGCGGTGAACTCGGCGGTCGGCGGCGGCCCGCCCCGACCGACCTGCGCCACTCCACGCCGGAAAAGGCCGACGACGCCCGGTGCCGTCGGCTGGTCCGCGCCCGGTGCGCCGGGAGCCGTACGCTGCGGCGGCACCTCCACGGTCCGCTCAGCCCAGGGTGTATGCCGATCTGCCATGTTTCCTCCCCACGGGTGCGGGCGGACCCCCGTACCATTTAGACGCTCACATCCGAGGGTAGCGAGCCGACAAATGGGTCGCCGACCCTGCCACCGATCGGTTAGACAGGGTGGATGGATGCACTGCTTCCGATCCGGGCCGGCGTGCCGCAGGACTTCGACCCAGTGATGGAGCTGCTGCTGGCGGCCTTCCACCAGAACCCGGACCCGGACCTGCACCACGTCGAGCAGGGCGTCTTCGAGCCGGACCGGTCGCTGGTGGTCACCGACGGCGACCGGGTGGTTGGGCACGCGGGGGCGTACACCAGGGAGTTGACCGTGCCCGGCGCGGTGCTGCCCGCCGCCCACGTCACCCTGGTCGCGGTCGCCCCGACCGACCGTCGGCGCGGGCTGCTGACCCGGCTGATGCACCGCCAGCTGCGCCAACTGCGCGACGGCGGCGAACCGGTCGCGGTGCTGTGGGCCAGCGAGGGCCGCATCTACCCGCGGTACGGCTACGGAATGGCCGCCCAGCGGCTGGAGCTGGATGTCGACCTGCGGGAAACCCGGGTGCTCGACCCGGCCGGCCCTGGCGCGGGTGCCGACCCGTCCGCTGGCCCTGGCATCGGCCCTGGCGTCGGGTCGCTACGCGTCGGCGACCCCGGGCAGCTGCGGCCCGACCTGGCGGCGGTGTACGAGCGGCTGCGCCCCGGTCGCCCCGGCTGGTCCGGCCGAAACGACCGATGGTGGCGGTACGTGCTGGCCGACAGCCCGGCCCGCCAGTCCGGGCAGACCGCGCTGCGGGTGGTGCTGCACGACGGTCCGACCGGCCCGGACGGCTACGCCCTGTGGCGCACGGTCAGCGACTGGGACGCCCGTGGGCCGAAGGGCCGGGTACGGGTGATCGAGGCGGTGGCCGGCAGCGTCGACGCATACCGGGCCCTGTGGCGGTTCCTCACCGGCATCGACCTCAGCCGGGCGCTCTCCTTCCGGTTCGCGACGCTGGACGAGCCGCTGTTCCAGCTGGTCGACGAGCCCCGGCAACTCGGTGCCGCGCTCGCCGACAGCCTCTGGGTGCGGCTGGTCGACGTCGCGGCGGCACTGTCCGCCCGCCGGTACGCCGCCGGAGTCGACGTGGTGGTCGACGTCACCGATCCGCTGCTGCCGGAGAACTCCGGCCGCTGGCGACTGACCGGCGACCGGGAACAGGCCCGCTGCGTACCCACCGACGAGCCGGCGGACCTGGCCTGCGGGGTGGCCGACCTGGCGGCGGTGTACCTGGGCGGCCCGTCGCTGCGGTCGCTGGCCGACGCCGGCCGGGTACGCGAGCTGCGCCACGGTGCGGTGGCCGAGGCCAACACCGCGTTCGGCTGGGACCGTGCCCCCGCCGGCATCGAGATCTTCTGAGCCGGTCGCGGTACGGTCGGCGGATGGCGGACTTCGAACGGCGCAGGCGACGGCACCGGCACGGCGCCCCGACGGAACGCCCCGACAGCGGACCAGCCAGCGCCAGCACCACCGAGGTGCACGACCCGGAACAGGACAGCACGCCGGAACAGGACAGCACGCCGGTGCCGGGGCCGCGCCCGCAGTCACCGGGGCCGCGTGCTCCGGAGCCGTCGCAGCGCGTCCCGGAGCCACCGCCGACGCACCGTCAGCGCCGGCAGCCGTCGGGCCGTTCCGCCGGCAGCGGGTCCGGCGGCGACGACCGGGACGCCGACCGTGGCCTGCGCGGACTGGTCGGTTCCGGCACCTCGCAGGTCAGCATCTCCGCGGCGCTGCGGGCGCGGGACGCGTCCCGCCCCTGCGAGGACGACCTCGCCAGGGCCGAGGAGACCCTGACCATCGTCCGCCGACACTGGGTGCCCCGGGAGGAACTGCCCCGTCGGGAGCGGTGAACCGGCCGGTCCCCCGCGACCCACCGGACACCGGAAGGTGCCGCCGCGGCGTCCCGGGTCAGGGCAGCGCGGGCAACTCCCGGTCGACCTCGTACGCGGCGACCTGGGCGATCCGGCGGGCGTGCCGGTCGTTGCCGGAGAAACCGGTGGCCAGGAACGCCTCCACCAGCGTGGTCGCCTCGTCGAGGGTGTGCTGGCGGGCGCCGATCGCGACGACGTTGGCGTCGTTGTGGGTGCGCGCCAGCTGCGCGGTCTCCAGGTTCCAGGCCAGGGCCGCCCGCACCCCGGGCACCTTGTTGGCGGCGATCTGCTCGCCGTTGCCGGAGCCGCCGATCACCACTGCGAGGCTGCCCGGGTCGGCGACCACCCGGGTTCCGGCATGCAGGCAGAACGCCGGGTAGTCGTCGTCCGGGTCGAACTCGTGCGGCCCGACGTCGGTCACCTCGTACCCCTGCTTGGCGAGGTGGTTGACCAGATGCACCTTGAGCTCGTAGCCGGCGTGGTCGGCTGCCAGGTAGACGCGCATACCCGCAGTCTCTCAGCGCCGACAGGTAGGCCGTACAGCCGGGTCAGCCGGTCCCGCGTAACGGCTCAGCCGATCTCGGCCAGCACCAGGCCGCCGCGCGCCTTCGGGGTGAACCAGGTGCTCTTGCGGGGCAGCTTCTGCCGGGCCAGGTTCACCGCGACGAAATCGTCGACGGTGACCGGGGCGATCAGCACGGCCAGCTCGGCCCGACCGGCGTCGACCTCGCCGGTGAGCCAGCTGGCCGGATAGTCGCCGCCGACGTAGGTGATCCGTTTGTCGCCCGGGTCGAGGCCGAGCACACCGCGCAGCAGCACCCGCTCCACCAGGGCATGGTCGAGGTTGTCCACCCGGTCACCGCCGGCGGCCGGCAGGGTGACCTGGTAGCCGCGTCCGGCCAGGTAGAGCCGTACCTCGCCGCCGGAAGCCGGAACCGTCGGCGCACCGTCGAGCGCGGTCACCGTCGCGCCGGCGTCCCGCAGCCCGGCCAGCGTCTCGTCCGGGCTCAAGGTCAGCTCGCTGACCAGCCGGTTGTACGGCTGGATGGCCACCGACGCGGGGGTGGTGACCACGGCCAAGAACCGGGACAGGCCGCCGGTCTGCGCGGCCAGACTGCGGTGGTTGCCGTCCGCGACGACCAGCTCACCGCCACCGGCCAACGCGCAGAGCCGCTGCTGCAGTTCTCCCGGACCGACCGGCCAGATCGCGTGGGTACGGCCGGCCTGGTCCAGATCGGTCGCGGCCGGCGCGCCGGCGGCATCGACCGCCGCGGCGAGCGCGGCATGCAGTTCGTCGCCGCGTCCGGTCTGCAGCAGCAGCACCGGGGAGAGCAGATGCCCGACCGCCTCGGCCAACGCGACCCGCTCCCGGACCTTGGCGATGAACACGTCCTCGTTGCGGATCACCAGGCCCGGTTCGTCGGCGCTGGTGGAGATCTGGTCGGTGTCGACCATCACGAACAGGCCGTACGCAGCCGCGTCGCTGGCCGGCTCGGTGATCCGGTAGAGCACGGCGACCTGCTCGGCCGGCGTGTAGCTGCCGTCGGCCCGGGCCTCGCCGAGCCGTCGGGCGGCCGCCGGCAGGCAGTCGAGAAACGACCGGCCGAGGCTGTCCGGCGCCCGGTGCGGCATCTCCACCGCCAGCGCGCTACGGGGATTCGCCTCGATGATCGTGGTGATCTCGGCGTCGTCGGCGAACTCGTCGTAGTTCTGCGCACCGGTCTCACCGGTGGTGATCCAGGCGCGGGAAATCGGGTGAACGACCGTCATGGCGCGGACGCTACCGGCGGGGTCCGCTGTGACGACCGATACATCGGCCGTGTCCACCGGATGGACGCCGGACCAGCGCGACGGACGCCGGCCCGGTCGCCGGACCAGCACGACGGACAGCGGCCCGGTCGCCCGGGCCGCTGTCGACGGCGGTGGCCGCAGTGACCGGCCGGACCGGATCAGCCGACCGGGGTCGGGCGCCGGTGCCGGCCGCCGCCGGACCGGGCCGCCGGGACCGCGCCGACCGTCGACGCCGGCAGCCCCGACGGTACGGCGACGGGCACCCGCTCCACCTCGTGGACCGACGGTTCCCGCCGGTGCCGACTGCCGTCACTCGGCGCGCCCCAGACCTGGGCGGCGATCGCCTCGCGCAGCACGGGCAGATCCCAGTAGTCGGAGTCGATGTCGACCAGCATGTTGACCTCCGATGCGTCGGTGTGACCCGGTCTCCTACCGGGCCGGCGGGGTGAACATCCTGGGCAACGACGTGGCCTGGGACGCGTCACGTGCGCCGCGCAGCGACACGCCGGGCGACATGGAACTCGTCCCCGACACCGACGAATTGGTCAGTCGAACGTGGGATCCACCTCGCGGGACCGCTTCAGCTCGTAGAATCCCGGCGTCCCGGCGACCAGCAGCACACCGTCCCAGAGCCGGCCTGCGGCCTCCCCGCGCGGCACCGGGGTGATCACCGGGCCGAAGAACGCGACCGGGCCGGCCCCCTCCGGGCCCGGGGCGTGGATCACCGGCGTACCGACGTCCATCCCGACCGGGGCCATCCCGGCGGCGTGGCTGGCTCGCAGCGGACCGTCCCAGGCCGGATCGTCGGCGGCGGCGGCCAGCGCCGGGTCCAGCCCGACCTCGGTCAACGCGGCGGTGTAGAGCTCCGGTCCGGTCGGCTGCTTCTCCAGGTGGATCCGGTTGCCCAACGCGGTGTAGAGCGCCCGTACCGCGGCGTCGTCGTGGTCCTGCTGGACCGCGACGGCGACCCGGACCGCCCCCCAGGCCCCGTCGAGCAGTTTCCGGTAGTTCTCCGGCAGGTCGCGGCCCTCGTTGAGGACGGCCAGGCTCATCACCCGAAACCGGACGTCGACCGGCCTGACCTGTTCGACCTCCAACAACCAACGCGAAGTGATCCAGGCCCACGGGCACAACGGATCGAAGTACATGTCCACGGTCTGACGGTCGGACATCAGACTCCCCTTCTTTTTGTCCGGCGGCTGTCCGCCGCCATTGTCCGGGTCACCTCGCCAGACGGCGCCCCAACCCACCAAGTCCAGGATCTGGGCCGGCCTCGCCAGGCCCCCACGACGTGAAAGACTTGGCCGAACGGGGTCATTCCCAGCTGTCCCCGACGCCGCCGACGTCGACGTCGGCGGCTGAACGATTGGACGGAGGCACACGGTGGCTGGAGTGCGCAATCTGACCCAGGTCGAGGCGGCCGAACGCGCCCGCCTGCTCGACGTGACCGGGTATGACATCCACCTCGACCTGTCCGGCGCCGGCAGCGCAACGGACAGCCGGGTGTTCCGTTCGACGACAACGGTCGCCTTCCGCTGCACCGAGCCCGGAGCAGGCACGTTCATCGAGGTGGCGGCGGACCAGCTGCACTCGGCGACGCTGAACGGCCAGCGACTCGACCCGTCCGGCTGGTCGGCCGAGTCCGGGCTGGCCCTGCCGGAGCTGGCCGCGGAGAACACCCTGGTCGTCGAAGCCGACTTCATCTACTCGGCCAGCGGGCAGGGGCTGCACCGCAGCGTCGACCCGGTCGACGGCGAGACCTACCTGTACAGCCAGTTCGAGACCGCGGACGCGCAGCGGGTGTTCGCCTGCTTCGACCAGCCCGACCTGAAGAGCGTCTACACCTGGCACGCTGTCGTGCCGGCCCACTGGCGGGTCATCTCGAACATGCCGGTGGCCGCCGAGGAGCCGGCCGGGCCGGAGACCAAGACCGTCCACTTCGCCGAGTCGGCGCGGATGAGCACCTATATCACGGCGCTGTGCGCCGGCCCGTACCACGAGGTACGACGCAGCCACGACGGCGTCGACCTGGGCTACTTCTGCCGGGCCAGCATGGCCGAGCACCTCGACGTCGACGACCTGCACCTGATCACCGCGCAGGGTTTCGACTTCTTCCAGGCCCAGTTCGGGGTCCGCTATCCGCTGCCCAAGTACGACCAGATCTGGGTGCCGGACTTCAACGCCGGCGCGATGGAGAACTTCGGCGCGGTCACCCACGCCGAGGCGCACTACATCTTCCGTTCCCAGGTGACCGATTTCGAGTACGAGCAGCGGGCCAACACCGTGCTGCACGAGCTGGCCCACATGTGGTTCGGCAACCTGGTGACCATGCGCTGGTGGAACGACCTGTGGTTGAACGAGTCGTTCGCCGAATGGGCCAGCCACTGGTGCAACTCGGAGGCGACCCGGTTCACCGACGCCTGGACCACCTTCCTCTCGGTCCGCAAGAACTGGGGCTACCGGCAGGACCAGCTCTCCTCCACCCACCCGGTCTACTGCGAGATGCCGGACCTGGAGGCGGTCGAGGTCAACTTCGACGGCATCACGTACGCCAAGGGCGCCAGCGTGCTCAAGCAGCTCGTCGCGTACGTCGGGTTGGAGCCCTTCCTCGCCGGTCTGCGCACCTACTTCCAGCGGCACGCCTGGGGCAACGCCACCTTCGACGACCTGCTCAGCGAGCTGGAATCAGCCTCCGGCCGGGAGCTGCGCAAGTTCGCCGCCCAGTGGTTGGAGACCGCCCAGGTCAACACGCTGCGGCCGGAGCTGTCGGTCGGCCCGGACGGCACCTACCAGCAGGTCACGGTGCTTCAGGAGGCACCGGCCGGGCACCCGACACTGCGTACCCACCGGATCGGGGTCGGCCTCTACGACCTGACCGACGGCCGGCTGGTCCGCCGGCACCGGGTCGAGGTCGACATCAGCGGCGAACGCACCGAGCTGACCGGGTTGGCCGGGCTGCCCGCCGCCGACGTGCTGCTGCTCAACGACGACGACCTGAGCTACACCAAGCTGCGGCTCGACCCGGCGTCGATGGCCAACGTGGTGCAGCACGTCAGCGCGTTCGAGTCGTCGCTGGCCCGGGCGCTGTGCTGGGCGGCAGCCTGGGACATGGTGCGCGACGGGGAGCTCGCCGCCCGCGACTACGTCGCCCTGGTGCTCACCGGGCTGCCCAACGAGACCGACATCAACCTGGTGACCGCGACCCTGCGACAGGCCACCAGCACCCTGACGTTCTACGCCGAGCCGGGCTGGGCGGCGCAGGGCTGGGCCGACCTGGCCCGTACGGCACGGACCGCGCTGCAGGCGGCGGAGCCGGGCAGCGGTTTCCAGCTGGCCTGGGCGCGCAGCTACGCCACGGCGGCCCGCTCCGACGACGACCTGGCGGTGCTGCGTGGCTGGCTCGACGGGGCGGACGTGGTGCCAGGGTTGACCATCGACACCGAGCTGCGCTGGACGGTGCTGCAGTCGCTGGCCGCCAACGGTGCCGCCACCGGGGAGCAGATCGACGTGGAGCTGGCCCGGGACCGGACCGCCAGCGGTGAGCGGGAGGCGGCGCTGGCCCGCGCGCTGCTGCCGGATCCGGCCAACAAGGCCGCCATCTGGGCGAAGCTGACCGGGCCGGACAGCCTGCCGAACTGGCAGCACCGGGCGTTGCTGCAGGGTTTCCAGCACTCGACGCAGGTGGAACTGACCGAGCCGTACCGGACGGCGTACTTCGATGTGGTGGGCCGGATCTGGGCCACCCGGGACAGCGAGCCGGCGCAGGAGTTCGTCATGCTGGCCTACCCGGCGTACCTGGTCTCCGAGGAGACCGTCGCGGCGACGGACGAGTGGCTGGCCGGCGAGGGGCACCCGGCTCCGCTGCGCCGGCTGGTCGCCGAGGGCCGCGACGGGGTGGTCCGGGCGTTGACCGCACGGGCCACCGACACGGCCGCCGCCCGCTGACCGGCTCCGGCGCCAGCCGCCATCGAGGTGAGGCTGAGATACCTTACGACGCAGATTTGAGGTATCTCAGCCTCACCTCGATGCAGGACTTCGGGTCACCTGGTCAGCCGACGCGCAGTGCGGCGGCCATGGGTGGTTGGTCGGGTGCTGCGCCGCCCCGGCGCATCGCCCACAGCGGCGGTCCGCCGGCCGGCAGGTGCGCCACCCGGACGATCCGGTAGCCGTTGCGCAGGTGGAACGCCTGGGACCGTGGGCGGCTCGCCTCGACCACCGCCGGCATGCCGATCCGGTCCAACCGGGTGTGGTGCGCGGCCAGCAGCGCCGACCCGATCCCCTGCCGTCTCAGCCAGGGTGCCGCCGCCAGGAACGGCAGGTGGTGGTGTCGGCCGGTCGCTTCCACGCGGCCGGCGGTGAATGTGTAGTGCGCGTACGGGCCGTGCCGGTCACCGCAGGCCCGCAACCTGCGCCGCTGATGCTCCGCACCGAGCAGCCGGTCGAACGGATGCGGGTACCAGATCGCCACCCCGTCGCAGTGCCCGACGATGTCGACGATCCCGTGCCGGACGGCGAACTCCAGCTCGGCGGTGAAGAACTGGTGCATCGTCAGGTACCGCAGGGCGTGATCATTGATCAGCCAGGACACCACCGGATCCAGCACACACGACTGCGCCAACAACTCGGCCAGGGGTTCGACGTCGGCGGCCGTGGCGGCCCGTACGGTCAGCACGGCCGCCACGTCCACACCAGGAACCGGTCGAACAACTCCCCCGCCATCGCGTCGGGCAGGTCGAACGCCGCCTCGGTCATCCGCTCGACCACTTGACAACCGCACCCGCCCAGCTCCCGCAACCATTCCTTCACCGCGACCACCGCCCCCGGTTGACCCGAGGCGCGTCCACCGCAGCCCGACCGACAGCCCCGGACCGACCAGCACCGGCCGAACCGGGCACGCCGGCCGGTCCAGTCGGGCTGAACCGCATCGAATGCCGAGGCGCACACTCCGGACACCGCAACGTCGCCCCACACACCGGACACCACCGCTGCTTCAACCGGAACGTGAAGAAGCCGACGCACAACCCACCCAGCGCCGCCAACACGACTCCCACCAAGGTCAACACTCCTGGTCCTCCCATCCACGCCGATGTAGACGTGCTCCGCCCGGCGTGCTCTTGAGCGTTTGGGTAATCCCTGTCACGGAATCGCGACGACCCGTAGCTTTGCGATCACGGATAGTCAGCGCCACTCGCGCCGGCATAGGGGCCAAGATCTATACCTCCAGGCATACGCCTGGGACGACGAGACGGCATAGTAGAGAGGTCCAGTTCGCTCCCCGGGCTGGACGGATGCCCAGCAGGTACGGAGGGCCGTAGATGCAAGAACCTGGTTCAACGCCAAGCTGCGCAGGCATAAGCAGATGATCAAACTGCCGCCCGAGGTCCTGGATCGCACAGATGTTCGCCAAGCGTTGAGAGCCGGCGACTGGGCGACCGTCCTGCAGGTCGTCACGGCAGAAGCTCGGGTGTCGCAGACGGAGATTGCGCAAGCTGTCGGCATATCGCAGCCCCATGTCTCTCGGCTGCTCAGCGGACGGAGCCGAGATCCAGGGCTTCGCACCGTACGAGCGCTCTGCGATGGTTTGGGGATACCTCGATCCCTGGCCGGCTTGCTAGATGAACAGGAGGATGACACGAACCGCCGCCAATTCGTCGCCGCAGCGGCAGCGGCCACAGGTGTTACGCTGATCGGCACTGCCGCAGGAGATGTTCCCCTCGAATCACGCGACGACGAACAACTACTGACTATCCCCTCGACCACCTACCGCAGGTTGGAGCAGCGACTGCCTGCACGCAGCCTCCTTCCACCTGTGAGCGCGCACCCGCCAACTCGCATCGCGGAATGAACGCTCACCTGCACATACCCGTCAGCTTTACTCGGCGCTCAGCGAAACCGCAGGGCTGACCGCCTGGTTGTACGTCGATGTCGACGATCAAGCCAGTGCCCGCCGCCACTACAAGCTGGCGGTCCATGCGGCGGAGCGGTCAGGACACCCGCTGCTACTTGCGTACATGCGGGCCAGTCTGGGCCAGTTTGCGGCGAACTGCGGAGACGCACACGAAGCGATCCGGCTTGTCGCCGCAGCTAGGCATGCCCTGCCTCGTTCGGCCCCCGCTATCTCCACAATTTGGATGGACGCGATCGAGTCGCTCGCACTCGCTGAAGCCGGCGACAAGAAGGCTCTCTTCCTATTAGGTCAGGCCGACGATAGACTAGCGAAGGCCCGGAACGATGAACCCATCTGGCCTTGGATCTTCCGCTTCGACCACCAGAAAATTGCATCGTTCCGAGCGCAGGTTGCAAGCAAACTGGATCAACCACGCGCCGCCAGCCAGGCACTTTGCACGGCAGCCAACGGCCCAGCCCAGAGCCCGAAAGCCAAAGCCCTGTCCGACGTCCTTCGAGCAGAAATCCTGGCGAAGTCCGGACACCTCGAGAGGGCATGCAGCATCGCCTGCCAGGCTTTCGGCGCAGGCAAGAACTACGAGTCGGAAAAGGTCCTTCAATCAGTCGCGCGATTCCGTAAGACTCTCGGCGGACGGGCAGGGAAACTGACGCTCAATCTCGACGAACGACTTTACGGCAGATACCAGGAGGATCGCTAAGTTGCGAATCGCCATAACCGGGCATCGCGGGCTCAACGACGAAGTCACAGCCAAGGTAGCTAAAGCCATCGATGACATGTTATCCCTGGTTCAGGGGGAAATCGTCGGCGTCACCTGCCTCGCCGACGGGGCAGATCAACTCTTCGCTGAGGCGGTGCTCCGGTGCGGCGGCCGGCTGGAAGTCGTCGTACCCGCCCAGGAGTACCGCGACGGCCTACCCGACACCGCTCACGCCACGTACGACAAGTTGATCAACCAGGCCAAGGCCGTCCACCGCTGCGACTACCGAACCTCCAACTCGGATGCCCACATGACGGCAAGCAGGTTGATGATCGACAAGTCGGACCGGCTATTCGCCGTTTGGGACGGCATGCCCGCCCGAGGCTACGGCGGCACCGCCGACGTCGTCGCCTACGCCGAAAACAACGGCGTCCCAGTGACAGTCATCTGGCCTCCCGGCGCCCGCCGTGACTGACCTATCCCGCCGGCCAGGCGTGGGCCGGGCTGCATGCAGCGGCGGCGACCACCAGAAGCGAGGAAGCGTAGACGCAGTGTCACCCTCACTGGGTCGGGGGTACCGGTTGAGCTTGATGCCACAGGTGCATCAAGATGCACCTGTGGCATCACGTCCTCAGAGGCACCCTCGGGTCCCCGGGAGCCAGCCCGAGCATGTCGCTGATTGCCGGCCGTGCCTCCGCATGTCGCGGCTCAGCCGCAGCGGGTGATCCGGGGCGGTTCGGCGGACGCGGTGCCGGGGCCTGGTTGATGCTGGGGGCATGCGTGCCATCCAACTCACCGCGCCCGGTACCCTCGAACTCGTCGACGTGCCGACACCGAAGCCCGGCCCGGGCGAAGTCCTGCTGGCCATGGCGGCGGTCGGCGCCTGCCACTCGGACCTGCACATCCTCGACGCGCCCGCCGGGGTGTTCCCGACTCCGATGACCATCGGCCACGAGATCGCCGGCCGGGTCGCCCAGCTCGGTCCGGGGGTGACCGGATGGGCCGAAGGTGACACCGCAGCGGTGTACGGGATCATGGGCTGCGGGCGCTGCCGGGCCTGCCTGCGCGGGCTGGAGAACCAGTGCCGCACCGTACCGGTCGGCGGGGTCGGCATCAGCCGCGACGGAGGTCTCGCCGACCACGTGGTGGTGCCGGCGGACCGGCTACTGCCGCTCGGCGGGCTGGACCCGGTGCAGGCGGCACCGCTGACCGACGCCGGGCTCACCCCGTACCATGCGATCTCCCTCAGCCGGGACGCGCTGCGGCCCGGCACCTACGCGGTGGTGATCGGCATCGGCGGCCTCGGCCACATGGCGGTGCAGATCCTGGCGGTGACCACCGCCGTCACGATCATCGCGGTGGACACCAGCGACGCCGCGCTGCGGCTGGCCAAACGGATGGGTGCGCATCACACCGTGCAGGCCGGGCCGGCGGCGGTCGACCAGATCCGGCAGCTCACCGGCCCGCCCCCGGACGGCGCCGACGTGGTGCTCGACTTCGTCTGCGTGGACGCCACCCTGGACACCGCCCGGCAGGTGGTCTCCACCGGCGGTCACCTGACGATGGTCGGCCTGGGCGGCGGTACGCTGCGGATGACGGCGACCGTCGAAGGCCCGCCGCCGGTGCCGGTGGAGACCAGCGCGGTCATCCCGTTCTGGGGCACCCGCGCCGAGCTGACCGAGGTGATCGCGCTCGGCCGCCAGGGCCTGCTCCGCGCCGAGGTGCAGACCTTCCCGCTGACCGAGGCGGTGCAGGCGTACCAGCAGTTGCGGGACGGGAAGATCCACGGCCGTGCCGTGCTGGTCCCCTGACCGGGCGACGGTAGCCGGCCAGCCGGGCGACAGCCGAAAGGCCGGGCCGTAGCCGTAAGGGGCCGGATCCGTCAGGCGCGGCCGGCCCGGGACGCCAGCTGGTCGATCCCGCTGACCAGGCCGCCGGCCAGGTCACCGCCGCCGAAAGACGCCACCATGGACAGCGCCGCGAGCTTCGCGTCCCGGTCCGGGATCCGCTTTCGGGCCTCGGCGCCGGTGACGACCTCCAGCACCCGCTGGTTCGGCGACACGGCGATGAGCACCGCGTCGTCCGGGTCGGTGAGCTGCCGGTGCAGCGTCACCGCGTACTCCCGGGTCGGCTCCTCCAGCTCGCCGACGTAGATGCTGAACGCCAGGCCGGTGGCCGAGTCGGCCAGCCGCAACGCCTCGTCGAGCCGGAGCAACTGTCGGGTGCCGAACGGTCCCGGCAGGGTCGCGCTCGTCCGAGTCGACTCGCTGGACTGCTCGTGGACCTGCTCACCAACGGTCACTTGCGCCTCCCGTCGCGCCTGGACGCGGCTGCCCGCCGCCGGGGGTGGCCGCCTCGATCGCCGCCGGTTCGGTGCCGGCCGGCAGCGCCGCCGCCGGGGTCCCGGTGGACCGATCGCCGGACGAGACGTACCAGACCGGGCTGAAGTCGAACTGCCGGCCAGGCCGGTAGCGGCGGTCCGCGCCGCCACGCCCGCCGATCATCGCCAGACCGGCCACCACGAGCACGATGACCGCCGGAATCACGACGAAGAAGAGCACCGTGTCGGTAACAGACAATCTCAACGCCCCCCGGCATCGGTTCAAGGGACTCAGCGGACGTCTGGAGTGGTGGACCTGGCCACACCGCCAGCCCGTTCCGGCTCAGACGCCTTCACGGTAGCGGAGGGCCCGGCCCGCCAGATCTCCGGGTGCCGACCTGGCCAGCCGGTCCGCTCCTCCAGCTGAGCGGCCGTGGCCAGCACGGTGGCGTCCGCGCCACTGCGGCCGGTCAGCAGGATTCCCACCGGCTGCCCGGCCGTACTCTGCGCCACCGGGACGGACACCGACGGTTGCCCAGTGACGTTGAACACCGCACAGTACGGCGAGAAGCGCCGCTGCCGATCGAAGTCCTCGGCCGGGTCACCCGTTTCGGTGAACCAGCCGACCGGTGCCTGCGGGGCGCTCAGCGTCGGGCACAGCAGCAGGTCCAGCCCGGCCACCGCGTGCATCGCCCGGCGTACCTGGACCTGCAGCTCGGCCAGGGTGGCGACCAGCGTCGCGGCGCTGATCGCGTTGCCCCGGCGGCGCAGCAGCCGGGTCAACGGCAGCAGCCGCGCCTCCCGTTCCGGTGGCACCGGGGCCAGCGCGAGCACGTACCAGACGGTCTCGAACAGCGGCCACAGGTCCGGGCCGAGCGGCGCCGGGACGTCGACGACCTCGTGGCCGGCGTCGGCGAGCAGCGCGGCCGCCGTGTCCACCGCCGCCAGGCAGTCCGGATGCACCGGCTCGTCGGCGAGCATCGGGGTGGTGAACCGGCCGATCCGCAGTCGGCCGGGGTCCGCGCGACGGGCCGCCGCCAGGTGGCCGCCGGGCGGCGGTGGCGGAGCCAGGTACGGCTCACCGGGCACCGGCACCGCCATCGCGTCGAGCATCGCGGCGGCGTCGGCGACGGTCCGGGCGATCGGCCCGTGGCTGGGCAGGCCGAACCCGCCGGCACCGAGCGGGCCGCCGGAGACGACCCCCCGGGTCGGCTTGTAGCCGACCAGGCCGCAGAGGGCCGCCGGGATCCGGCACGAACCGCCGCCGTCCGAGCCCTGCGCGAACGGCACCAGCCCGGCGGCCACCGCCGCCGCCGCTCCCCCACTGGAGCCGCCGGCGGTGCAGGCCAGGTCCCACGGGTTACGCGCCGGCGGCGCCACCTCCCCCTCGGTGTAGAGCGAACAGCCCAGTTCGGCGGCGGTGGTCTTGCCGAGGCTGACGGTGCCGGCGGCGCGGAGCAGACGGACCACGTCCGCGTCGACGCTCGGCACGTAGTCGGCGAACGCCGCCGAGCCGAAGGTGGTCCGGACCCCGGCGGTGAGGGTGAGGTCCTTGATCGCCACCGGTACGCCGTACAGCGGGCCGGGGTGTCGCCGGGTCCGGGTGCCCGGCGGGACCCGGTCGAGGGCACCGGCCTGTTCCCGGGCGTGGTCGGCGGTGACCGTGACGAACGCCCCGACGGTGTCCGAGTGGGCGTGGATCCGGGCCAGGTAGTGCTCGACGATCTCGATGCCGCTCAGCTCGCCCCGGCGGATCGCGGCGGCCTGCTCCAACGCGGTCAGATCATGGATCTGCGACATTGGCCGATCCTGGCAGGTCATCCGCCGGCCGTAGCGGCCAGGTACGGGTGACCTGACCGGGCGCTGGTTCACCCGGGAGTGGGAGGCATAGCCGGCGCCGGGACGGGAAGTCGGGCCAGCGGGCTCCGGCCGTCGGCACGGCACACCGGTCGGCGCCGACGCAGCCGGCATCGCCGGCCGGCCGGAGCGTAGTCGGGGGGAGATCATGCCAGGAGTGAGCCATCCGGTCCGTACGCTGGCCGGGCTCGCCGCCGCCGTGCTGATCGGCACGGTGGCGGCCGGGGTCGACGCGTCGCCGGCGTACGCGGGCAGCACCTACGTGGAGGCCGATCCGAGCACCGTGCACGCCGGTGGCCGGGTGACCATCCGGGCCAGCTGCGGGGACGACAACACCAGCCAGGCGACGGTCGAGTCGGACGCGTTCGGGCGGGTGATCGTGATGCCGGACCAGGACGTGCTGACCGGCCAGGTGACGGTGCCCGGCAGCAAGCGTCCCGGGCGCTACCCGGTCGACCTGCAGTGTCAGAACGGGAACACGGCGACGACCACCCTGACCGTGACCGGCACGGCGCACCCGACCAGAGGTCCGGACGCCGGAGGCGGCGGCACCGCGTCGGCCAGCACCGGCTCCGGCGGCTCGGCCCTGCTGGTCGGCGGTATCGCCGCGATCGGGCTGGGTGCCGGGATCGGGCTGTTCGCGATGCGCCGGCGGCGCGCCGACTCCGGCGCGTAACCAGCGGGCGGCCAGATGGTCCGTCCTACCCCGGCGGGTGGCCGCCCAGGTGGCTGGTTACTCCCGTTTATGACCCAGGTCACTGCGGCGGGTACCACGGCGCACACGGTGGCTCCCCGGGTGTCGACCTACGGTCAGCCGAGGCCGACAGCGCCGGATCGGCCAGCTGACGGGGCGGCGAATCAGCCAGCTGACGGGGCGGCGGATCGGCTGGGTGCGTACCCGGGGGCGTACCCGGCGATCCCCGGCACCGCTCGCGGGGTGGCTCGTGCCCCGTTGCGCGGGGTGGCCGCGGTGCCGGGCGCCGCCGGCCGCCGCAGCGGCAACGGATCCGCCGCCAACCGTCGTGCACCGCACGGGCCACCCCGGCAACGGCGGGGCTGGCCCGGATTCGGGTCGCTGCGCCCGGGTCGACGCCGGGTGCCCTCGGCTGCCGACCGGCGGGCCGCGCTGGGCGGCTACCGGGGACGACCGGACGTACCGTCGCGGTGGAGTCCGGTCGCGCTCGTGCTGATCGTGGCGGGCGTCTTCGTCGCCGGGTTCGGCTTCGAACGGGTGACCGGCACCCCGCTCGGGCAGTGGCTGCCCGGAGCGCACCGCGCAACACCCGAGACGCACCCGCCGCTGGGTGCCAGCGACCCGGTCAGCCTCGCCATCCCGGCACTGAACCTGCAGGCCGCCGTGCACGATGTCGGGTTGGCCGAGGACGGCACGATCGCGGTGCCCGAGCTGAACCGGCACAACGAGGCCGGCTGGTACGTGGCCAGCCCGACGCCGGGTGAGAACGGCCCGGCGGTCATCGTCGGCCATGTCGACACCAGTACCGGGCCGTCGGTGTTCCACCGGGCCGCCACGCTGCACCCGGGCGCGCAGATCCAGGTCCGCCGGATGGACCGGTCGGTGGCGCTGTTCGAGGTCACCTCGGTCGAGCAGTTCGACAAGTCGTCCCTGCCGGTGGACCGGGTGTACGACGACTTCAGTCACCCCGGGCTGCGTCTGATCACCTGCGGTGGTCAGTGGGTCGGCGGTTCCACCGGGTACGCGGACAACGTCGTCGTCTTCGCGTCGCTGGTCGGCGCGCAGAACGGCTGACCATGGCGAGCCGGGTCAGGCGGCGGACCGGCCTGCTCAGCCAGCGGCCGGCTGGGTCAGGCGGCGGCTTCGGACTCGGACGACAGGTCGAGCCAGTCGGCCCAGCGCGGATCCGGCGCACGGTGCCCGAGCACCCGCCAGGCGGTGCCCTTCGGGGCGGCCGGCGGGGACGGCAGCCGCCAGCCCAGCTCGGCCGGGGTCCGGTCGCCCTTGCTGTGGTTGCAGCGGGCGCAGGCGGCGACGACGTTCTCCCAGATGTGCCGGCCACCACGGCTACGAGGAAAGACGTGGTCGATGGTCTCCGCCGGGCCCCGGCAGTACGCGCACCGCCAGCCGTCGCGGGCGAAGATCGCCCGGCGGGAGAGGCCGACGTGGGTCCGGTAGGGCACCCGTACGTAGCGGGTGAGCCGCACCACCGACGGCACCGGCAGGCAGTGCCGGGCACTGTGCAGCATGCCCTCGCCGTCGGCGACACAGACCGCCTTGGCGGACAGGACCAGGATCGCGGCCCGGCGTACGGATACGACACACAGCGGCTCATACGTCGCGTTGAGCACCAACGAACCGGAGCCCACCGTGGGTCGTATGTCAGGCATCCCGCTCACCCTCTCGGTTGTGTTCCCACCCGCTCCTAGTGCCGACTGCGACTCGACGCGGACCGACGGTCGGACCGCGACCGGCGCTGGCGAATCGCCAGCGCCCGTGCGCCAATAGTCCCCGATAGATGACCCAAATGCACGTACTATTCGGGCCTGACCCCTCGGGCGTTCGGCCGATGGCTGGTCGCTGACCTGTTCCGCCTGGTCAGGCCGACAGTGTGGGTCGGCCGCCGACCGGGCAGGGCGGTACGGTACGAATTGACGGTGACCGCACGATCGCCCGCCCGCGCTGACCCCGAGCCTGCCGACCCGGCGACCGGGGCAGCGGCGACCGACCCGCCGTACCAGTGGGCTCAACCGGAGCCGCAGCCCTCGGCGAGCCCGGTGTGCCCCGACGACGACCCGGTCTGCAGCCAGGTGCTCGACTGGACCGGGCTGCCCTGGCTGGCGGAGGGGAGCTTCTGGCTACTGGTCAAACCCCTGCGGATCGTGCTGATCATCGTGGTGGCGGTGGTACTGCGGTACCTGCTGCACCGGGCCATCCGCCGGCTGGTGACCAGTACCTCGACGGTCGCCGGGCCGACCATCCTGCGGCCGCTGCGGGAACGGACACCGCCGGCCGGGACGGTGGTGATGCCGGAACGGCGGCGGCAACGCGCCGAGGCGATCGGCTCGGTGCTGCGCAGCACGGTGAGCGCGACCGTGTTCGGGATCGCCGTACTGCTGGTGCTGGGCGAGCTGAGCTTCAACCTGGCACCGCTGCTGGCCAGCGCCGGCATCGCCGGCATCGCGCTGGGCTTCGGGGCACAGACCCTGGTGAAGGACCTGCTCGCCGGGCTGTTCATGCTGCTTGAGGATCAGTACGGCGTGGGCGACATCGTCGACCTGGGCGAGGCGACCGGCGTGGTCGAGGCGGTGGGCCTGCGGATCACCACGGTCCGGGACGCCCGGGGCGTGCTCTGGTACATCCGCAACGGGGAGATCATCCGGGTCGGCAACAAGAGCCAGGGCTGGGCCATGGTGGTGGTCGACATGCCGGTCGGCTTCGCCGACACCGAGCAGGCCACCGCGGTGCTGCGTACCGCCGCCCTGGGGGTGGCCGCCGACGAGGAGATGGCCGGTCACTTCGTGGAGCCGCCGGACGTGCTCGGCGTCGAGCAGGTCACGGTCGACGGCGCGGTGATCCGTACGGTCGCCAAGACCACCGCCGAGGGGCAGTTCGTGGTGGGCCGCGAGTTGCGCCGTCAACTGGCCGCGGCACTGCACACCTCCGGGATCTCGGCACAGATCGTGGCCGGGCGGATGTTCGTCACCCGTGGGTCGGGAGGTGGGCAGGAGGAGCCCGGCCCGGGCGGAACGACTTGACCGGTCACCGGGACGACGTGCCCGAGTACCGGGACGACGTGCCCGCCTCGGCCGACTAGCAGGGACTATGCACCGTATGGCGAACTGGTTGTCATCCGAATGTTTAGTCGGAGTGACGACAAACTAGCCGTTCACACTAGCCAGATGTCACCCGATCGGGCATGATCCGGGACGAGTGTCATCGGAGTGTCACCACCACTTCGCTCAGCCGTACGTCCGGGACGTTCCCCGGTAGTACCCGCCACGAGCGGGTGCCGCCGAGAACGATGGAGGCGCCGTCCGTGTCCGACGAGGCACAAACCGCCGGGAGTCCGGCGACCTTCCGCGAGGTGTTCGCGGCGGATGAATTCCGCTTTCTTTTCGTCTCGGTGGCGCTGTCCTGGATCGGCGACTACATCGCGAAGGCAGCGGTCACCGTCCTGGTCTACCGCGAGACGGAGTCGGTGGCCCTGTCGGCGGCCGCCTTCGCGGTCAGCTTCCTGCCCTGGTTGATCGGTGGTCCGCTGCTCACCACGGTCGCCGAGCGGCACCCGTACCACCGGGTGATGATCACCACCGATCTGATCCGGATGGCCCTGATCGCCGTGGTCGCCACCCCCGGCCTACCGGTCTGGGCGATGATCAGCCTGCTGTTCTGCACCACCCTGGCGAATCCGCCGAACCAGGCCGCCCGGTCCGCGCTGATGCCGACCGTGTTGACCGGTGACCGGCTGATCGTGGGCCTGTCGCTGATCGCCAGCACCGGCCAGCTCGCCCAGGTCGGCGGCTACGTCGCCGGCGCGGCGATCGCCTCCGTCAACCCACGGGCGGCGTTGCTGTTGAACGCCACCACCTTCGCCGTCTCGGCCCTGGTGATCCGGCTCGGGGTCCGGGCCCGGCCGGCGGCCACCGCCCCGGACCGCCGCCAGCACCTGCTCCGCGAGACCGCCGAGGGCTTCCAGCTGGTGTGGCGGACTGACGTGCTGCGGGCCATCGCGATCCTGGTCTGGACGGTTCCGCTGTTCGCCATCGTGCCGGAGGGGTTGGCCGCCGCTTGGGCGGCCGAGCCGGGGGTGTCCGACTCCGAGCGGGGTCTCGCCCAGGCGATGATCATGGCGGCGAGTCCGACCGGCTACATCGTCGGCGGCCTGCTGATCGGCCGACTGGTCCGTCCGGGCCGCCGGCGCAGACTGATCCGACCGTTCGCGGTGATCGCCCCACTGGCGCTGGTCCCCACCCTCCTCGACCCCTCGCCGCCGGTGGTGGCGGTGCTCGCCGGGGTCTGCGGCTTCGCGGTCGCCGGCCTGCTGCCGGTGACCAACGGGCTGTTCGTCCAGGCGTTGCCGCACGGTTACCGGGCCCGCGCGTTCGGCGTGATCGCTACCGGCATCCAGGTCGGCCAGGGGGCCGCGGTGCTGGTCACCGGCCTGCTCGCCGACCGGTTCGACATCCCGACCGTGGTCGGGTTGTGGAGCCTGACCGGTGCGGTGGTGATCTCCCTGGCGCTGCTGCGCTGGCCGGCCGAGGAGCGCTTCGACGAGGCGATCGCCGCCGTGGCAGCCACCCCCGGTGCCGGCGGCGGCACACCGGGCACACCCGGCACTTCCGCCGCCGGCTCCGCAGCCGGCGGTGCGGCGGCCAGCAACGGCAACCCCGTACCGCAGGCCCGTGACGCGCAGCAGGCCGACGAGGTCGGCAGCGCCTGAGCCGGGCGCCGGCGCACACCCTTGCCCGCACCGGGGACCGCCGGTCGCGCAGCGGCTGGCAGGATGGAGTGGTGACAGCGTCAGATCCTGCCAACGGCTCGGCCGGCGCGACGCCCGCGACCGGCGGCCCCGCCCCGACCTTCTTCGCCGCCATCGGCGGCGAGCCCGCCTTCCGCCGGCTCGTCGACGAGTTCTATGCCGGCGTCGCCACCGATCCGCTGCTCCGCCCGATGTACCCGGAGCAGGATCTGGGGCCGGCTGCGGAGCGGCTGACCCTGTTCCTGATGCAGTACTGGGGCGGCCCCGGCACGTACTCCGAGCAGCGTGGGCACCCCCGGCTGCGGATGCGGCACGCACCGTTCCGGATCGGTCCGGCGGAGCGGGACGCCTGGTTGACCCACATGCGCCGGGCGGTCGACCGGCTGGACCTGCACCCGGAGCTCGCCGGGACGCTCTGGGACTACCTGGAGCGTGCCGCCTACTTCATGGTGAACGAGATGGACCCGACCGACCCGCCCCGGCGCGACCTGGCCAGCGGCTGACCGGCCGTCAGAGCAGGGCGCCCTCGTCGTGCAGCCAGTCGACGAAACTGGTCGCCACGGCCGCTCCACAGTCCAGCAGCTCGACCAGCAGCGCGTCGTTGGCTCCGGCGGCGAGTGGGACCTGCAGCTCGGCGTAGATGGGCAACTGGCCCCGGTCGGTGGGGTCGCCGACGTAGGCCTTGCAGAACCGTCTGGTGTGGTTCCACTCGTTGACCACCCGGTAGGCACGGTCGGCCCAGTCGGGCGGCACGGTGGAGTGCGGTCGGGCGCGGACCACCAGGATTTCGTCCTCCGGCCCTTCGAGGGTGAACAGGACGGCGTGCCGCTCCCACATCGCCAGCAGGCTGCCGTCGCCGTCCGCGAGATACCGGATGTCCAACATGTCCAGTGCGGTGCCGATCCGGCGGAGGGTCACCGGCACCACCTGCGGCGATAGTTCCTTGCCCGCTGCCGCAGCCGGCGACGGCATCGGGCAGGACGGCCCTACCGGCCTGGTCGGCCCGAGTTCAGCCGACGACGACCGGGGCGGCTGCTCCGGCGTTCGTGGCGCGGGCGGTCCAAGCCGGACACCGCTGTCCACTCCGGTCCTGCTTCGGGTATCCGGCTCACCGCCATCTGCGTGACCGGAGCGCCACGACCACCATGGCATTATCCGCACCTCACTCCCCAGCGGATCCGGGTGCCTACGTTGCGTCGGATCCGAGGCCCGACGGTACCCGGATAGCCGTTCCTAGGCACCCCCCCAACGGACCCCCCGAACCAGAGGGATGAGGGAGCATCATCCTTTCGGCTGAGTGATCGTCGGCCTCAGTGCAAGATTGTTAACTCTTTGTATCCAGGCCACCCCGAACGGCGCATCAAGTGCTACCCAATTGCCTACTGTCCGGACCCGTACCACCGACTGCGGCGGATCCACGGGGCGGCCCGGCAGGTCGGTCCGGTCCCGACAGTCCACCGGCTCCGGCCGACCGACCGGCCCCTCGGTCGTGCCGAGGAAACCCATCCGGGCCACCGCCTGCACCAGCCCTTGGCGGATCTCGATCCGCTCGCCGGTCGGACCATCGACGGTCACCACCACGGCCACGTGATCGAGCAGGGCGTCCCGTACCGCCCGCTGGCCCACCGCCCGTCCACCGACGCCCTGCGTCTCGGCGGCCCGCAGGGTGCCGGCCGCCGCCACCGCGACCCGGCGCAGATCGGCCGCCGGCACCACCTCGACGACCCGCGCCGGGCCGGGCGGCAACGGCCACCGCCACGCGCTGTCCCGGCGCGGCGGCAGCCCGGTGGAGACCGCCGTCAGCCGGGCCAGCAGCTCCGCGGCGGACACCGTAGCGTCCCCCGGGCCGGACCCCGAGACGGTCCGCTGCACCAGGACCGCCCACGGCAGGCGGGCCCAGAGTTCGGTGTGGTCCCGACCGACCGACCGCAGCCGGACCGACGCGCCGGGGTCCAGCCGGACCAGCCGGGCCAGGAACGCGCCGGCGTCGGTCAGCCCGGTCAGCCGGTGACCGGCCGACGCCGGGTCGGCCCGGGGCGTACGGCCGGCCATCATGCCTCGGCGGCGTCGGCCGGTCGGACGTACGGCAGCAGGAAGGCCCGCTCCGTCTCGGTCAGCCGACGCGGCCGTCCCTGCTCCAGGTCGAACGGCACCAGCACCGAACGGGCCCGGCTGACCAGCAGATCGCCGTCGAACATCTCGTACGCGACCGTGAACCGCGACGGACGGACCTGCTCGATCCAGAGTTCGATCCGGACGGTCGGTGCCTGGTCGGCGGTCGACCGGCCCATCCGGTAGTCGACCGGGCGCAGGTAGTCGACCTCGTGCCGGTGGATCAGCACCCCGTCGGCGAACGAACCGACGCCCCAGGCCCGCCCGCCGGAGAACATCAGCGCGACCCGGGCCTCCTCGTACAGCGTCAGGAACCGGGCGTTGTTGACGTGCCCGTACGCGTCGAGATCGGACCAGCGCAGCGCGGCGTGGAACGTGTAGCGTTGGCCACCGCCGACGGCCGGGACCGCGCCGGTCGTCGACGAGGCCCCGGCCAGCGCCGCATCAGTCACGGGTCAGCTTGCGGTAGGTCACCCGGTGCGGGCGGGCCGCCTCCGCTCCGAGCCGGTCGATCTTGTTCTTCTCGTACGCCTCGAAGTTGCCCTCGAACCAGAACCACTTCGCCGGGTTGGTGTCGTCGCCCTCCCAGGCCAGGATGTGCGTGGCGACCCGGTCCAGGAACATCCGGTCGTGGGAGATGACCACGGCGCAGCCGGGAAACTCCAGCAGGGCGTTCTCCAGGCTGGACAACGTATCCACGTCCAGGTCGTTGGTGGGCTCGTCGAGCAGGATGACATTGCCACCGATCTTCAGGGTGAGCGCCAGGTTGAGCCGGTTGCGCTCGCCACCGGACAGCACCTTGGTCGGCTTCTGCTGGTCGGGGCCCTTGAAGCCGAACGCGGCCACGTACGCCCGGGACGGCATCTCGACCTTGCCGACCATCAGGTGGTCAAGCCCGTCGGAGACCACCTCCCAGACCGTCTTGCTGCTGTCCAGGCCGGAGCGGTTCTGGTCAACGTACGACAGCTCCACCGTCTCGCCGACCCGGACCTGGCCGCTGTCCGGCTGTTCCAGCCCGACGATCGTCTTGAACAGGGTGGTCTTGCCGACGCCGTTCGGGCCGATGATGCCGACGATGCCGTTGCGCGGCAGCGAGAAGCTCAGGTTGTCGATGAGGACCCGGTCACCGAAGCCCTTCTTCAGGTTCACCGCCTCGATGACGGTGTTGCCCAGCCGCGGCCCCGGCGGGATCTGGATCTCCTCGAAGTCCAGCTTGCGGGTCTTCTCCGCCTCGCTGGCCATCTCCTCGTAGCGGTCCAGCCGGGCCCGGGACTTGGTCTGGCGCGCCTTGGCGTTGGAGCGGACCCATTCCAGTTCCTCGCCGAGGCGCTTCTTCAGCTTGGCGTCGCGGCGGCCCTCGACCGCCAGCCGGGCGGCTTTCTTCTCGAGGTACGTGGAGTAGTTGCCCTCGTACGGGTAGGTCCGGCCGCGGTCCAACTCGAGGATCCAGTTGGCGACGTTGTCCAGAAAGTAGCGGTCGTGGGTGATCGCCATCACGGTGCCGGCGTACTTGGCCAGATGCTGCTCCAGCCAGTGCACGCTCTCCGCGTCCAAGTGGTTGGTGGGCTCGTCGAGCAGCAGCAGGTCCGGCGCCTCCAGCAGCAGTTTGCACAGCGCGACGCGTCGCCGCTCTCCGCCGGAGAGCTGGGTCACCTCGGCGTCCGGTGGCGGGCAGCGCAGCGCGTCCATCGCGAGTTCGAGCTTGGAGTCGATGTCCCAGGCGTCGGCGTGGTCCAGCTCCTCCTGCAGCTGACCCATCTCGGTCATCAGCTCGTCGGAGTAGTCGGTGGCCATCTGCTCGGCGATCTTGTTGAACCGCTCCAGCTTCGCCTTGGTCTCGGCGACCGCCTCCTCGATGTTGCCGAGCACCGTCTTCGCGTCGTTGAGCGGCGGTTCCTGGGCGAGCATGCCGACGGTGTAGCCGGGCATCAGCCGGGCATCGCCGTTGCTCGGCCGGTCCATGCCCGCCATGATCTTCAGCAGGCTGGACTTGCCGGCGCCGTTCGGGCCGACCACACCGATCTTGGCACCCGGCAGGAAGTTGAGCGTCACGTTGTCCAGCACGACCTTGTCGCCGTGCGCCTTGCGCGCCTTTTCCAGGACGTAGATGAACTGGGCCACGGTGCGGCCTACCTCCAGAACTCTCGTGGGACCCGTCGGTACGGGCAGGTCACGACCCCGCGTACCGGCCGCCGGCACCGACCGGAGCGGCTGCGGGTGGTACGCGGTACGCGGTCGTGCGCGGTACGGCGGTCCGATCGGTGCGTACGCCGTTGTCAATCCTGACAGGTCCGGCGCCCCAGCCGCACCTCACCCCACCGGACGGCCGGGATGTTCCCGTCGGTGTTACCTGCCTCATTGCGCCCGCCCGGGTTTCGATGTCCTGATCAGCTGGGCAGCAAGAGGGGGACGGGGGGTCCACCCGTCTGGCCCGCACAGTACGCTCATGGCGGTCCCGTAATCACCGGAGGTGTACGGAACGTGACGGTTCGGAGCTCGTTCGTAGTGGTCGCCAACCGCCTGCCGGTGGACGAGGTGACCACGCCGGAAGGCCGCCAGTGGCGGCGCAGCCCTGGCGGTCTGGTGACCGCCCTGCACCCGGTGCTCGCCGCGCACCAGGGCACCTGGGTCGGCTGGGCCGGTGGTGCCGGTGCGGCACCGGAACCCTTCGACCTCGAAGGCATCCGGTTGCACCCCGTCCCACTGAGCGCCGAAGAGCTGGAACGGTACTACGAAGGTCAGTCCAACGCCACCATCTGGCCGCTGTACCACGACGCCGTCGAGACGCCGGCGTTCAAGCGCCGCTGGCGGGAGGCGTACCGGGTGGTCAACGCCCGGTTCGCCGAGGCCGCCGCGGAGGTCGCCGACGAGGGCGCCACCGTGTGGGTGCAGGACTACCAGCTGCAGCTGGTGCCGGCGATGCTCCGGGAGATCCGCCCGGACCTGCGGATCGGCTTCTTCCTGCACATCCCGTTCCCGCCGATCGAGCTGTTCATGCAGATGCCGCAGCGCGCCGAGATCCTGCGCGGGCTGCTCGGCGCCGACCTGGTCGGTTTCCAGCAACGGCTGGCCGCGCAGAACTTCGTCCGGCTGGCCCGCCACCTGCTCGGGCTGCGGTACGAGGGCCAGATGATCCAGGTCGACGGCCGCAAGGTCAAGGCCGGCGCCTTCCCGATCTCGATCGACGTTCCGGAGATGGAACGGATGGCCCACGACGCGACGGTGGAGGCGCGGGCCAAGCAGATCCGCGCCGAGCTGGGGGATCCGAAGACGGTGATCCTCGGGGTGGACCGGCTCGACTACACCAAGGGGATCGAACTCAGGCTGAAAGCGTTCCGGGAACTTCTTGCTGACGGAAAGCTGACAGTTCCGGACGCGGTTATGGTGCAGGTCGCCACCCCCAGCCGCGAGCGGGTCGAGCACTACCAGGCACTTCGGGTCAAGGTTGAGCGCGAAGTTGGCCGGATTAATGGTGAATTCGGTCGGGTGGGTGTGCCCGCCGTGCACTACCTGCACCAGTCGTACAGTCGCAGTGAGCTCGCCGCGCTCTACCGCGCGGCCGATGTGATGATGGTGACACCACTGCGAGACGGAATGAACCTGGTGGCCAAAGAGTACGTCGCGGCCCGCGCCGACACCGGCGGTGCCCTCGTGCTCAGTGAGTTCGCCGGCGCCGCAACGGAGCTGCGTCAAGCGTTCCTGTGCAACCCGCACGACCCGGACGGCGTCAAGGACGCTCTGTTGCGGGCGGTGCACGTCGACAGTTCCGAGGCCCGGCGGCGGATGCGGATCATGCAGCGCCATCTGCGGACCCATGACGTCGGCCACTGGGCCCGCTCCTTCCTCACAGAACTCGGTGTGCCCGAGACGGAGGAATGAATGAGAACGTCCGTCCTTGACGGGGACGTACGCGCGGCCGCGGATCAGATCGATCCCGAGCTGCGCGCGGCGATCGGGCGGATCGCCCGGATGCCGATACTGCTGGTGGCCTGCGACTACGACGGCACCCTCGCACCGATCGTCGAGGACCCGACCAGAGCCATCCCGCTACCGGAGTCGGTCGCGGCGGTACGGGCGCTGGCCGCGCTTCCGCAGACCACCGTCGCGGTGGTCTCCAGCCGGGCGCTGCGCGACCTCGCCGCGCTCTCCCGGCTGCCCAGCGAGGTCCATCTGGTCGGCAGCCACGGGTCCGAGTTCGACATCGGCTTCGTCGAACGGCTGGCCCCCGAGCAACTGCAGGTGCACTCCCAGCTCAAGCGGGAGCTACGGCAGCTGATCAAGGACCAGCCCGGGGTACGGCTGGAGGTCAAACCGGCCAGCGTCGCCGTGCACACCCGGGGCGCCGACCCGGCAGTCGCCGAAGCGGTCGTCACGGCGGTCCGCACCGGCCCGGCCGCCTGGCCCGACGTCACCGTCACCCAGGGCAAGGAAGTCGTCGAACTGTCGGTGGTCGCCACCGACAAGGGCACCGCTCTGGACCAGATCCGCACCCAGACGTCGGCCAGCGCCGTGCTGTTCATCGGCGACTCGATCACCGACGAGAGCGCCTTCGCCAACCTGCACGGCCCGGACGTCGGCATCAAGATCGGCGACGGTGACACCCGGGCGCCGTTCCGGGTGGCCGAGCCGATCGACGCCGCACGGGTGCTCGGCGTCCTGCTGGAGACCCGGCGTAGTTGGCTCTACGGCGAGCACGCGGTGCCGATCGAGCGCCATTCGATGCTGGCCAACGGCCGGACCATCGCGCTGCTCACCCCGGACGCCAAGGTGACCTGGTTGTGCCATCCCAAGCCGGACTCGTCGGCGATCTTCGCCGATCTGCTCGGCGGCGCACCGGCCGGGCACTTCACCGTCGCACCGGCCCGCGGCGGGTTCCCGCTGGGGCAGCGCTACCGGCCCGGCACGATGACCGTGGAGACCCGCTGGTCGGGGCTGACCGTCACCGACTGGCTGGACCACCCGCCGGCCAAGCAGTCCGCTCGCGACACGGTGCTGCCGGGTACCGACTCCACCCTGGTCCGGGTGCTCACCGGCACCGGGCAGGCACAGCTGGAGTTCGCACCGCGCCCCGAGTTCGGTCAGGTGGCCGTGCAGTTGCAGCCGCTCGGCGACGGGCTGCTGGTGCTCGGCTCCAACGAGCCGGTCGCGCTCTACTCCCCCGGCGTGGAGTGGAAGGTCGTCGACGACGGCGGTCGGGAAACCGCCCGCGCCCTGGTCAACCTGGCCGCGCTCGACGGCATGCTCACCATGGAGCTGCGGTTCGGCTCGCACAGCCTGGAACACCACACCGTCACCGTGCAGGACCGCCAGTCCACCGCAGAGCAGCCGTGGCGGGAGTGGGTCCGGCAGCTGCGGCTGCCGAACACCGGCCGGGAGCTGGTCGCCCGCAGCGCGCTGACCCTGCGGGGGCTGTGCCACGAGGCGACCGGCTCGATCCTCGCCGCCGCGACCACCTCACTGCCGGAAGAGCTCGGCGGGGTACGCAACTGGGACTACCGGTACTGCTGGCTGCGGGACGCGGCGATGAGCGCCCGGGCGTTGGTCGACCTCGGTTCACTCACCGAGGCCGAGGCGTTCCTACGCTGGGTGGACGGCTGCGTCGAGCGCACCGGCGGCCACCCGGAGCGGTTGCACCCGCTCTACACGGTGGAGGGTCTGGAGCTGGGCGCGGAGGCGGTCATCGACACCCTCCCCGGCTACGCCGGCTCCCGCCCGGTACGCGTCGGCAACCTGGCCAACCACCAGCTGCAGCTCGACGTGTTCGGGCCGATCGCCGACCTGCTCGCGGTGGTCGCCGACGCCCGTGGTTCGGTGCACGACGACGAGTGGCGGGTGCTGGAGGCGATGGTGCAGGCGGTCGAACGCCGCTGGCACGAGCCGGACCACGGCCTGTGGGAGGCCCGGCTCGCCCCCCGGCACCATGTCTTCTCCAAGGTGATGTGCTGGATGACGGTGGACCGGGCGCTGCGGATGGCTGGCCGGCACGGTGGCGGCGAACGGCCGGACTGGGTCGAGCTGCGCGACCGGATCGGCCGCAACGTGCTGGAACACGGCTGGCATGCCAAGGCCGGCGCGTACACCGTCGCCTACGGCGACGAGGAGATGGACGCCTCCTCGTTGTGGATCGGGCTGTCCGGGCTGCTGCCCGACGACGACCCGCGGTTCCTCGCCACGGTGCTCAAGGTGGAGGCGGACCTGCGCAGCGGCCCGGTGGTCTACCGCTACCGGTGGGACGACGGGTTGCCGGGCCGGGAGGGCGGGTTCCACATCTGCACCGCCTGGCTGATCGAGGCGTACCTGCGTACCGGGCGGCGTGGTGACGCCGAGGAGCTGTTCGAGCAGATGATCGACACCGCCGGCCCGACCGGCCTGCTGCCCGAGCAGTACGACCCGATGGCCGAGCGTGGGCTGGGCAACCATCCCCAGGCGTACAGCCATCTGGGGCTGATCCGGTGCGCCCTGCTGCTGGACGACATACTCAAGCTCTGAACCGGGGCTGGTCCGGCACGCCGCTCCCCCGGCGCGCCGGACCGCTCAGTCGGTCCGGTCCAGTGTGCCGACCACGTCGCCGACCACCACCACGGCCGGCGGCCGCAGCCCGGCGGCGGCGGCCTCGCCGGCCACCGCGCCCAGGGTCGACGTCAGCGCCCGCTGGGCACCGGTGGTCGCCTCCTGCACCACCGCCGCCGGGGTGTCCGCGCCACGGCCGTTGGCGAGCAGCGTCTCGGCGATCGCCGGCAGGTTCTTCAGCCCCATCAGCACCACCAGGGTGCCGCGCAGCCGGGCGAGCGCCGGCCAGTCCACGAGCGACAGTTGATGCCCCGGCGGCAGGTGGCCGGAGACCACGGTGAACTCGTGGGCCACCCCCCGGTGGGTGACCGGGATACCGGCGGCGGCCGGTGCCGCGACCGAACTGCTCACGCCGGGCACCACCGACACCGGTACGCCCGCCTCGACGCAGGCCAGCAACTCCTCGCCGCCCCGACCGAAGACGTACGGGTCACCGCCCTTGAGGCGGACCACGACGGACCCGGCCCGGGCCCGGTCCACCAGGATGCGGTTGATCTCCTCCTGGGCGGCAGCCGGCCCGTACGGGATCTTCGCGGCGTCGACCAGCTCGACCCGGGCGGGCAGTTCGTCAAGCAGCAGCCCGGGCACCAGCCGGTCGGCGACCACCACGTCGGCTTCGGCGAGCATGCGGCGGCCCTTAACGGTGATCAGTTCCGGGTCGCCGGGGCCGGCACCGACCAGGACCACCCGGCCGGTCGGGCCGGGGCCGGCGGTGGCCGGCGCCGTCCCGACGGTGCCGGCGACCGGGATGGTGCCGTCGGCCAGCCGCTGGTCGATCGCGTCCCGGACCCGGACCGCCCGCTGCGGGTCCCCGCCGCCGAGCACCGCCACGGTCACCGGGCCGTGCCGGGTCACCGCCGGGGTCCAGGCGGTCGCCTCGGTCCGGTCGTCGGCCCGTACGCAGAACACCCGCCGGGGCTCGGCGGCGGCGCTGACCTCGGCCGCCGCCGCCGGGTCGTCGACGGCGACCTGGACCAGCCAGGCCCCGTCGAGGTCGCCGGGCTGGAACCGCCGCTGCCGCCAGCCCAGCCGCCCGGCGGTGACCAGCCCGTGCAACGCCGGGGTCAGCTCGGGTGACACGACGAGCACGTCGGCTCCGGCATCCAGCAACGCCGGCACCCGCCGGGTGGCGACCGCGCCGCCGCCGACCACCAGCACCCGCCGGCCGTCCAGCCGCAGCCCCAGTGGGTAAAGGTTCACTTCTCGGAAACTCCCGCCGCGTCGAAGGTGGCCACCTCGTGCAGGACCCGGACCGCACTGACCACCATCGGCCAGGCGAGCAGGGCGCCGGTGCCCTCTCCCAGGCGCAGCTCCAGGTCGACCAGCGGGTGCAGGCCGAGCTGGCGCAGCCCAACGGTAGCCCCCGGCTCCACCGAACGGTGCCCGGCGACCATCGCGGCGGTGGCGTGTGGGGCCAGGGCCGCCGCGGCCAGGGCGGCGGCCACCGCGCTGACCCCGTCCAGGATCACCGGGATCCGCCGGGCGGCGGCGCCGAGCAGGAAGCCGCAGAGCGCGGCGTGTTCCAGCCCGCCGAGCGCGGCCAGCACACCGACCGGGTCGGCCGGGTCCGGCCGGTGCCGGCGCAGCGCCGCGTCCACCACCGACGTTTTCCGCTGGTACGTCTGCTCGTCGACCCCGGTGCCCCGACCGGTGACGTCGGCCGCCGCCGCACCGGTGAAGCCGGCGATCAGGGCCGCCGCCGCGGTGGTGTTGGCGATCCCCATGTCACCGGTGAGCAGGCTGGCGGCACCAGCGTCGTGCAGGTCGCCGGCGACCCGGATACCCACCTCGATGGCGGTACGGGCCTCGCCGACGGTCATCGCCGGGCCGCTGGACAGGTCGGCGGTGCCGGGGCGTACCCGGGCCGACACGAGCCCGTCGGCGGGCTCCAGCGGCGCGGCCACGCCCACGTCGACCACGGTGACGCTGGCCCCCATCTGCCGGGCGAAGGCGTTCACCACCGCGCCGCCGGCCAGGAAGTTCGCCACCATCTGCGCGGTGACCTCCTGCGGCCAGGGGGTGACCCGCTGCCGGTGCACCCCGTGGTCGGCGGCGAAGACGGCCACCGCGCCGGGCTCGGGCAGCGGTGGCGGGCAGGCAGCGGCGAGGCCGGCGAGCCGAACCGAGAGCTCCTCCAGCGCGCCGAGTGAGCCGGCCGGTTTGGTCAGCCGGGCATGCAGTGCCCGGGCCTGGGTCATCGCGTCGTCGTCCGGGGGTCGGATCAGCGCCAGGGTCGCCTCGATCAGCGAGCCGGTCGGGCCGTCGTGCACAGGTCCTCCACGGCCGTCGGGCACAGGTCCGTCAGGGCCGTCGGGCATCAGTCCTCCAGGGTGGTCGACAACACGGAGACGAAGGCGTCGGTGGTGGCAGTGTCCCGTACCGCGATCCGCAGCCAGTCGACACCCAGCCCGGGGAAGGTGTCACCGCGGCGTACCGCGTAACCCTGCGCACGCAACCGGTGCCGCACCCGCTGCGCACCCGCGACGTGGATCAGGACGAACGCGCTGGCCGGGGTGCCGGCCACGGTGACCCCGGGCAGTTCGGTGAGCCGTCGGACCAGGTGGGCGCGCTCGGCGGCGAGCGCGGCGGCGAACCGGCGTTCGGCGCCAACCGCACGGCGGCTGGCGCACACCTCGGCGGCGACCAGCGCCGGAGTGGCGACCGGCCACAGCGGCGCCGCGGTGGCGAGCCGGCGCAGCAGCGGCTCCGGGCCGAGCAGGTAGCCGATCCGCAACCCGGCCAGTCGCCAGGTCTTGGTCAGGCTGCGCACCACGACGAGTCCGGGCAGGTCGCGCCGGTCGGCCAGCGACTGCGGTTCGCCCGGTACGCCGGCGGCGCAGGTGGTGTCGGCGAACGCCTCGTCGACGACGACGACCCGGCCGGGTCGGGTGAGCGAGGCGACCGTCTCGGCGGGGTGCAGCACCGACGTCGGGTTGGTCGGGTTGCCGATGAGCACCAGGTCCGCGTCGGCCGGGACGAGGCCGGGGTCGAGGGTGAACCCGGTGTCGGCGGACAGCAGCACCCGGTCGACCCGGTGCCCGGCGTTGCGCAGGGCGGCCTCCGGCTCGGTGAACTGCGGGTGCACCACCACCGGACGGCGGGCGTCGCGCAGCGCCTGGGCGATCAGTACGAAGCCCTGGGCGGCGCCGGCGGTGAGCAGCACCTCGCTGGCGGGCCGCCGGTGCCGGGCGGCGACGGCCGTGACAGCGGCCCGCTGGTCGGGATAGCGGGCGAGATCGCGCAGGCTGGCCCGGACCGGTTCGGTCAGCCAGCGCGGCGGTTCGCCGACGCGGACGTTGACCGCCAGGTCGATCAGGCCGGGGGTGGCCTCGACGTCGCCGTGGTGCCCGAGATCGTACTCCTGCATGGGGGCGATCATGCCGGGCGGGCGAGATGAAATCGACGAAGGGTGACGCTTGTGACACGATTCGTCTTGTGGTTTTAATCCTTTTGGTCACTTTTTGTGGCTGTCCGGCTTAGCGTTGGGCCGTGAGAAAACGCACCCGCCACCCCGCTCGCCGTGGCCGCCTCGTCCAACTGCTCCGGGCCGGTCTGATCGCCGGTGTCGTGGTCGCCGCCGCCGCGTACCCGATGGCCGCCGTCGCCGGCCTCGGCATCATCGCCAGCACCAAGGCGATCGACCAGATCCCCAGCGAGCTACGCGACGCCCAGCCGGCCCAGACGTCGTACGTCTACGCCGCCGACGGCAAGACCCTGGTGACGATGTTCTACGAGGAACACCGCAAGTACGTGCCACTGACCGAGATGTCGCCGTTCATCCAGCAGGCCATCGTCGCCTCCGAGGACAACCGGTTCTACCAGCACTCCGGCGTCGACCCGAAGGGCGTCGCCCGGGCGTTCGTCGCCAACCAGCAGGCCGGCGGGGTGTCCCAGGGCGGCTCCACACTGACCATGCAGTACGTCCGGCTCGCCCTGCAGCAGACCGCGCAGAACCCGCTGGAGTTGCAGGCGGCCACGGCACAGACCCCCGGCCGCAAGATCCGGGAGATCCGGATCGCCATGGAGCTCGAAAAGCAGATGTCCAAACCGGAGATCCTGGAGCGGTACCTCAACGCCGCCTACTTCGGCCACCGGGCGTACGGCATCTACGCCGCCGCAGAGATCTTCTTCTCCAAGCATCCGAAGGCGCTGACCGCCAGCGAGGCCGCGCTGATCGCCGGACTGGTCAAGGCGCCGTCGGAGTACGACCCGGCGACGTCGGACCAGGCCGCGGCCACCGAGCGGCGCAACTACGTCATCGACCGAATGGCCGACCTGGGCTACCTCTCCCCGGTCGCGGCCGGGCAGGCCAAGGCCGAACCGATCCGGCTCAACCTGAGCACCCCGCCGAACGAGTGCGTGTCGGTGCCGCAGGAGCACAACGACTGGGGCTTCTTCTGCGACTACCTCAAGTCCTGGTGGATGAGCCAGAAGGCGTTCGGCGACAGCCCGTCGGAGCGGCTGGCCAACCTGCGCACCGGCGGGTACCGGATCGTCACCAGCCTCGACCCGGGCACCCAGAAGGTCGCTCAGGAACAGGTCACCTCCCGGGAGTCGATCGGCAGCCCGTTCGCGCACGGCCTGGTGGCGGTCGAACCCGGCACCGGACACGTCAAGGCGATGGCGGTCAACCGGGTCTACTCACTCGACCAGACCGACAACGGCCAGCACTCCAACCCCAACCTGCGGGAGAAGGTCAAAGGCAACTACCCGAACACGGTGACCCCGCTGCTCGGCGGCGGCGACCTGCCCGGATACCAGGCCGGCTCGACCTTCAAGATGTTCACCATGCTGGCCGCGCTGGACGCCGGGATGCCGTTGCGCTCCGGGTTCAACGCACCGCACCGGATCAACTCCATCTACGACGGCGGGGAGGGCACCAGCAGCTGCGGCGGACGCTGGTGCCCCAGCAACGCCGACGGATCGATGGCCGGCTTCCACTACATGTGGTCCGGCTTCGGCAAGTCGGTCAACACCTACTTCGTCTGGCTGTTGCAGCAGGTCGGCGCGGAGAAGGCGGTGCAGATGGCCGAGCGGCTCGGGCTGCGTTGGCGCACCGACGTCGACCGGCGCAACGCCTCACCGGAGCACGCCAGCAAATGGGGTGCGTTCACCCTCGGCGTCTCCGACGTGACCCCGCTGGAGATGGCGAACGCGTACGCCACCATCGCCGCCGACGGCAGCCACTGCGAGGACTCGCCGGTGCTGGCGGTGGAGAACCCGGACGGCGGCCCGGTCACCTACCGGGCGTTGACCGGGGTGGACGTCGAGGTGGCCACCCCGCGCTGCCGGGCGGCCTTCTCGCCGGACGTGGCCCGGGCCGCCACCGACGCCGCCCGCTGCCCGGTCGGTGACCGCCCGGCCACCGGCGGCTGCGGCGGCTGGGCCACCGCCGAAGGTGTCGCCAAGGCGGTCGGGCGACCGGTTGCCGGCAAGACCGGTACCACCGACAGCACCCGGTCCGCCTGGTTCACCGGCTACACCCCGGAACTCGCCGTGGCCAGCTTCATCGCCGACCCGGACAACCCGTTCAACGCGGTCGGCGACTGGCAGTCGCAGAAGCCGGTGGACTCGGCCGCCGGCACGTTGAAGAACGCTCTCAAGGACAAGCCGGTACGCCAGTTCACCCCGCCGTCAGCCGAGATCGTCGGCTGAGGCGACCAGCACCGGCTCGGTGTCCTCGTCGTCGCCGACCGACGCCGGCCGCGGCCCGGGCGGGTGCGGCGCGGACGCATGCGGCGCTGCCGGGTGCGGTGCAGGCGGATGCGGTGGCACCGGCGGATGCGGTGCGGGCTCCCCGGGCGGCGGGCCGGCCGGGGAGCCCGCACCGGGGCGGCCATCGGCGGCGGCGACCACCAGCCGCCGGGCGATCTCCGGTGCCCCCGCCCAGTGCAGCGTCAACTGGGAGGCGTGCACCCGACGCCAGACGAAGCCCTCCGGTACCCCGTTTCCCCAGGTCCACGCGGGGGTGTGGCCGGCACGCGGGGAAACCACCATCTGGTGCTGCTTGTAGCCGATCAGTCGACCGCCGAGCGGCGCGACGGGGGTGGCCGCCCGCGACGTCGCCTCCCGGTAGCCGACGATCATCCGGTCGGTGGTCGACGCCGCCGCGTCGAACACCTCACCCATCGGCCGCCCGTCACACTCCCGGACCAGCCAGAGCAGCCCGGTCCCCTCGGCCAGCACCGGCCGACCGGACCGGGCCAGGTCGGCCACCGCGAGGGTCAACGCCCGGTTCGCCGACAACTCCGGCAGGTAGGTCTCCGGCAGCCCGCCGGGCAGCACCAGCGCCGCCGTCGCCTCCGGCAACGACTCGTCCCGCAGCGGATCGACCGGCACCACCGCGGCACCGGCGGCGGTGAGTAGCTCGACCGTCTCCGCGTAGCCGTAGATCAGCTCCGCGGTGCCGGCGACCGCGATCACCGGACGCCGGGCCGGCGGCGGCGCCGACGGCACCCCGGCCGCCTCGGCCTCGGCGGCCAACGCGTCGCCGGCGGTCCACTCCGGCACCGGCAGCGGCGGCGCCGACCGGGCCATCGCCAACACCAGGTCCAGGTCGACGGCGGCGTCCACCGCCTCGCCGAGCCGGCGGATCAGCCGTACCGTGTCGATGCTGTGGTGGGCGACCGGCACCACCCCGGCCGGACGCGGAATCCCCGCCGGCAGTTCGCCCCGGTGCAGCGCGCCGAGCACCGGCACGCCGATCTCGTCCAACGCGGTACGGAGCACCTGTTCGTGCCGCGCCGAGCTGACCCGGTTGAGGATCACCCCGCCGAGCCAGAGCAGTTCGTCGTACGCTCGGAAGCCGTGTACCAGCGCGCCCACCGACTGGCCCATCGTCGCCGCGTCCACCACCAGCAGCACCGGCGCGCGCACGGCGGTGGCGACGGTGGCCGTGGACGGGCTGTCCGGTCGGCTGCCGAGACCGTCGAACAGCCCCATCGCCCCGGCGACCACGGCGATGTCGGCTCCGGCCGCGCCGTGCGCCAACAGCGGACCGATCCGCCCGGAGCCGACCAGCATCGGGTCCAGGTTGCGGCCCGGACGCCCGGCGGCGGCACCCAGGTACGCGGCGTCGGTGTGGTCCGGCCCGACCTTCAGCCCGGCGGTGCTCAGCCCTCGGTGCCGCAGCGCGGCCAGCAGGCCGATCGCCACCGACGACTTGCCGTGGCCGGACGCGGGGGCGCTCACCACCAGGCGGGGCAGGGACGGCATCTGCGACTCCTCTGTACGTACGGGTGGCGGGCGGTCCCGGGCCCGACGGACGCCCGGTGGGGTCGGCCGGACCGCCACCGGCGGCATCGGTGGAACAGCCGCAAGACGATACCCGGTAGTCTCCGCCATGTGTACCGGTTCCTGCTGACGCCCCGGTGGCTGGGCTACCTCGTGGTGGCCCTGGCCGCCGCAGCGGTGATGGTTCAGCTGGGAAACTGGCAGCTCGACCGCTACCACCAGCGCAGCGCGGTCAACGACCGGATCGACGCCGCCGGGCAGCAGACCCCGGTCGAGCTGACCCGGGCCGCCGGCCGCCCCGGTCCGGCACCCCGCCAGGCCGGCGACGCGCCGCCGGAGTCGGCCACCTGGACCAGGGTGACCGCCGTCGGGCGCTACGACAGCGACAACCACGTGCTGGTCCGCAGCCGTACGGTGAACAGCCGGGTCGGCTACGAGGTGCTCACCCCGCTGGTGCTGGCGGACGGCTCCGCGGTGCTGGTCGACCGGGGCTGGATCCCGCCGGACGACAGCGGGCTCGCCGTCGCGCCGCCGGTGCCGCCGGTACCGGCCGACGAGGTGACCGTGACCGGGCTGCTGCGCCAACCGGAGCCGATGTCCGGCTCGGTGACCCGCCAGGACGGCACGCTGCAGACCCGGCGGATAGCCACCCCGGTGCTCGCCGCCGAGTTGCCCTATCCGATCTACGGCGGCTACGTGCTGCTGCAGGAGCAGGACCCGCCGGCCGCCCCGGTCTTCGTCGCCGTACCGATCCGGCACGAGAACAGCTGGCAGAACGGCGGCTACGTGGCCCAGTGGTGGATCTTCGCGGCGATGACCCTGGTCGGCTTCGGCTGGCTGGCCCGGCGCGAGGCACACAACCGGCGGCGGCCGGCCGCCGGTGGCGGTGACCGGGCCGCAGACAGCGCCGGTGACCGGGCCGATGCCACCGGCGGCGGTGCGGGCCCGGTCGACCAGCGTCCGTCTGCCGTACGGTGAGCTCGACGGACCCGACGCCCGGTAGCCTGGCCCGCCGGCTCGGCACCGGCGACGCGGTGGTCGTCGGTCTCGGCGCGATGATCGGCGCCGGGGTGTTCGCGGCGTTCGCCCCGGCGGCGGCCGCCGCCGGCGGGTGGCTGCTCGCCGCCCTCGGTGTCGCCGCCGTGGTGGCCTACTGCAACGCGATGTCGTCGGCGCGGCTGGCCGCCCGCTACCCGGAGTCCGGCGGCACCTACGTGTACGGCCGGCAACGGCTCGGCGACTTCTGGGGCCACCTCGCCGGCTGGGGCTTCGTGGTCGGCAAGACCGCCTCGTGCGCGGCGATGGCGCTCACCGTCGGCAGCTACCTGGCACCGGAGTACGCCCGGCCGGTCGCGGTCGCGGCGGTGGTCGCGCTCACCGCGCTGAACCTGTTCGGCGTGCACCGGTCGGCGCTGGCCACCCGGATCATCGTCGGTTTCGTGCTGGTGGTGCTGGCGGCGGTGGTCGTGGCCGGGCTGGTCGGCGGCTCCGGGCCGGTCGTCGGCGCGGCGGGCGGCGGACCGGTCGATGGTTGGAGCGTGCTGCAGGGCGCCGGGCTGCTCTTCTTCGCCTTCGCCGGCTACGCCCGGATCGCCACCCTCGGCGAGGAGGTCCGCGACCCGCGGCGCACCATCCCGCGGGCGATCCCGATCGCGCTGGGCCTCACCCTGGCGGTGTACGCGCTGGTCGCGATCGCCGTGCTGCGGGCCCTGGGCCCGGCCGGGCTGGCCGACACGCCGGCGCCGCTGGCCGCCGCCGTGTCCCAGGCCGGTGCCGGCTGGTTGACCCCGGTGGTACGCATCGGCGCGGCCACGGCGGCGCTCGGCGCGCTGCTGGCGTTGATCCTCGGGGTGTCCCGGACCGTGTTCGCGATGTCCCGGGGCCGGCATCTGCCGGCCGGGCTGGACGCCGTACACCCGCGTCGGCAGGTGCCGCACCGGGCGGAGATCGCGGTCGGGGTCGCGGTGGTGGCCCTGGTCGGCGTCGCCGATCTGCGTGAGGCGATCGGCTTCTCGTCGTTCGGCGTACTGATCTACTACGCGGTGGCCAATGCCGCCGCGCTGACCTTGCGCCGCGACGAGGGCGCGCTGCCGAAGGCCGTGCCGGTCGTCGGGATCGGCGGCTGTCTGCTGCTGGCCGCCACCGTGCCCGGCACGGCGGTGCTCACCGGGCTGGCCGTGGTAGCTGTCGGCGTCGTCGTCTGGTGGGCCGGTCGCGGCGTTCGCGCCCGCCGCTGAGTCGAGACTCCCACCGGCCCACCAGCACGCTACCCACACAGGCGAGCGAGAACACGACGAACTCGTAGACCAACGTTCGGGAGAAGCCGGCGGTGTAGACGGTGCGGGTCATGTCGGCGCCGGCCGGCAACGATGACGGGACACCGGCGTAGAAGACCAGCCCGCCCAGGGTGAGCCCGACGGAGCCGGCCGCCTGCTGGACCGTGGCGAGCAGGCCCGACGCGGATCCGACCGCCGCCGGGGCGATGCCCGTTAGCAGTCGGTTGAAGGCAGCGGCGGTGAACACGCCGAAACAGAACCCGCCTACGACCATGGGCGCGCCGAGTTCCCACGGTCGCATCGCGTCTGCGCGGGTGGCGACGATCGCCGCCAGCGTCAGCATCGACAGGGCGAGCATGCCGGTCACCGTGGCGAGCGTCCGACGCCCCAACCGGTCCGCGACGCCGCTGGACCAGTGCGCACCGACCCCGGTCGCCACCGCGAACGGAAGCTGGCTGAGCCCGGCGACCAGGGCCGAGTGTCCGAACCCGATCTGCAGATAGGCCGACAGCAGGAAGAAGAACGGCGGGACTCCGGCGAAGAAGGCGGTGACGACGAGCAGACCGAGGCGGAACGGAGGATCGCGCAACAGCGAGAGCCGCAGCAGCGGGGTGCGGCCGGTACGTTCTCGGGCCCGCTGATGGAAGATGAGGACAGCGAGGACGGCGGGTGCGGCGAGGAGCATGAGTACGGTTGCGGCCGGCCAGCCGTGCTCGCGTCCCATGGCGAGCGGGTAGACCAGCAGCACCAGCCCGACCACCGACAGCACCATGCCCACCGGGTCCAGTGCCTCGACGGTGCCGCGTCGCGCCGCGGGCAGCAGCCGCAGGCCGCATAGCGCTACGACGCCGATGGGTAGGTTGATCGCGAAGACCAGCCGCCAGTCGAGACCCGGGACGTGCAGGCGGATGAGCAGCCCACCCAGCACCGGACCGCAGACCGTGGCCAGTCCGATCGTGGCACCGTAGGCGCCGAAGACGCGGGCGCGCCGCTCCGGTCCGACGGCGATCTGGATGATCGACAGGACCTGCGGCACCATCAGCCCCGCGCCCAGTCCCTGCGTCACGCGGGCGCCGATGAGCCAGGTGATGTCCGGTGCGAGGACGCACCACAACGACGAGAGGGTGAACACCGCCATCCCGAGTCCGTACAGACGGCGATAGCCGTATCGGTCACCGAGCCGCCCGGCGGCGATCAGGACGCAGGCGAACGCCAGCGTGTAGCCGGCGGCCACCAACTCCACGGCACCCGCCGAGGCCCGTAGGTCCTCCCGGATGGCCGGGGCGGCCACGTGCACGATCGAGACATCGAGGAACTGCACGAACGTGGCGCTCAGCAGCACCAGGGTGGAGACGGCCGGCCACCGGATCACAGTTCCCCTCCGTGTCGGCCCGCATGGTGCACCCGCTGGTACGCCTCCCGGTCGTGGTAGGAGCGAGCCAGGCGGTCGCCGTATGAGACCAGCTCCGCGTGGAGTGAGCGACGCGTCTCGTATCGCTCGCCCAGTGCGCGTGACAGGTTGCCGGAATCGTTTTCGGCAAGGATCCCGGCCAGAATCGTCGCGTCCTCCATGGTGTAGCTCATTCCCTGCCCGGTCATCGGATGGCAGGCGAACGCCCCGCCACCCATCAAGATCACGTTCCCTCGGTGATACTGCTCGCACGTGAACGCGGAGATAGGAGCCCGCAGAAACGCGCCGGCATCAATGAGCGGAAACACATCACGGCTGTCGGACACGAAGGATTCCAGGTGCGAAGTGAGATCGATATCGCGTGACTCAAAAACCGACGCATCCAGCTCGCGCGGCACGCCGACAAAAAGGCGGGCACTGTCGTACGTCAGCGGATAGAAGTACGCGAACCAGCCATCCGACGAGAAGTAGAGCCGGTTACGTTCGGCGACGCTGGAGGTAAGCTTCGTGGTCGCCATCCGCAGCACGTGGGGATAGGGCGCGAGGGCCTTCACCCGAGGGTCGACGAAGGCGTGCAACGGAGAGCGACCGGTCGAGTCGACAAATGTACGGGCGCGCAGCTTCGTTCCGTCGTCAAGCATGGCCTCGGTCACCGCCTCGTCCGTCGCGACGATGTCGACGACCCGACTGCCGAACCGAACATCCACGTTTGGCAGATCCTTGCAGCCCGACAGAATCGCGCCGACCGTCTCAACATATGGAACGATGACAAAATGCCCGGTCTCGGTGTGCTCGGTGAAATCGTACAAAAGGATCGGCGTGCCGTCGTGGTAGAAGTCGATGACACTCCGTTCGAGGGACCCCCGGCTCCGCAGGTCGGCCATCAGTCCGTGGTCGCGGATGAGGCGCAGCCCTCGTGGCTTGAGGAAGTCCGCGCCTCCCGTCCGCAGGCTCGGACTGGCCTCGACGACCACCACGCGCTGTCCTCGACGTCCCAGAAGCAGGCCCAGCAGCGCACCTCCGACCCCCGCTCCGACGACCAGGCAGTCGACGTCCACTATGTCCCCGCTCGAGCCGGCGCTGCCCACTGAAGCATCTCTCACTTGGAGCCCCTCCTGCCGTCTGCGCCATTGATGTAGCGTCCCGGTGCGATGACCCCCGCCGGATCGAATAGCCGCTTCAGGCCGTCGAGCGGACCGTCCAGATACCCGAACGCACGATCGGCGATCTCATCCGGCGCCTGATCGATGTTGGAGCGGTAGGGCGGAAACCCTGCGGCCAGGAACGCCTTGCGTGCCGCAGCACGCAAGGAATGGGCCCGATGCGTCGAATCGGGATCCCGCATGAATGGAATCTGCACGACCATGTTGGTGGAGTGGGGAGACGTCACATTGAACTCCAGCATGCCGGCCGTGCCGTGCCGTTCCGCCTCGGTCGAGAAAATGTCGATCGATCTGATCAGGATGTCATGATCGAGTGGCACGACCGGAAGGAACATCATCCATCCCACGGCGGCCCGGTCGGCCTGGTCACACGAGTTGACTCGGAGCCCTTGCCGCAGTGATCGGCAGTCCGGAATTCCCCGAGCGAACAACGTCCGCGCGTAGAGCGGATCGTCAGCGGGGGTGGTCGCCGTGTCCAGCGCCCGGTAAGACACCAACCCGTCGGCACCGGCGACGATGTCGCGTACTCCTTCTTCGGCGGCCTTGACGCCGGCCCGGGAGCCGAGCAGCGGCCCTTGAATCGTCAGGACTTCGGGATCGGCAGTCTCCGGAAGGGCTGGCGAGCCGCTTTCGGGTACGATGAACAACTCCTTCAGCCGAAAGAGCCCGGTGCCCGCAAACGCGGCACGGCCGATGCGGGTCAACGCATCGATGGCCGAGCCGAGCGCGGGGCGGGTGAACGTCGCGTTTATCAGCGTGATGGCCTCGGGGCGGGGTATCAGACCGACACCCATTGCGGTGACCACGCCGAGATTGGACTGGACGAAGGCCCGGGTCAGGTCCGGTCCGGCCACGGAGCCGGGCAGCCGACCGTGCCGGTCCAGGCCGCCCGTGGTCATCAACTCACCGGTGCCGAGGACCACCTCGAGACCGAGCAGGTCCTGCGAGCGGGCACGGATCGTGCCGTCACCGCGTTCCAGCGTGTTCCCCACGAAGCTGGCGTCGGCGCACCCGGCAGTCACGTTCAGCATCCAGGGGGTACCTTCGAGACGCTGCGCCAACTCCCGCTGTGACACGCCTGGTTCGATGACGGCGTAGCCCCTGTCCAGGTCGAGCGTCCGGATTCTGGTCATGTGGCGAAGATCGAGCACGGTGCAACCGTCGGTCACCGGAGTCCGGGAGCCCATACCCCAGTTCCGTCCGGTGCTGACCGGGTAGAGGGCTGTCCCGTGACGGTCCGCCGTGCGTACCGCGTCCTGGACGTCTGCGGTGCTGCCGGCGAAGAGGGTCCCACGAACGTGTCGGCGACGATGGTCGCCGAGGTCGGGATCTGCCAGCGCTTCTGTTTCCATGCCGACTCCACGGAGGTCCGACGGGCTGAGCAAGATCATCTGATCGAAGATCAACGAACGTCGTGTTGCCCGATGAGGTCACGCAAGTAAACAGTTTTCCGAAAAAAGGGGAAGTTCCGGCTGAAGAGATCGATGGCGCCCATGCCGGTCCAGGCATGGTTGCGGCGTAGCCGCACCGGTTGCTCGATCACGCTCGCAGCGATCGCTCAGCGGACCGTCGACCTGCCGGTCCCGCTGCCCGGGGCGCCAGCACCCGGGCAGCGGGACCGGCGGCGTCAGAAGCCGCGGGCCAGCCGGTGGTACGCCTGGCTCCAGCGCAGCTCGGCGGCGAACCGCCGGACCGTCGTGTCGGCGTCGATGACCGCCAGTTCGGTGCCGGTCATCTCGGCCAGATCGTGCAACTCGTCCACCCCGACGGACTGGGAGAGGACGGTGTGGTGCGGGCCGCCGGCGGTCAACCACGCCTCGGCCGACGTCGGCAGGTCCGGCTCGGGGCGCCACACCGCCCGGGCCACCGGCAACTTCGGCAGCGGCTGTGCCGGCGGCACGACCTCTATCTCGTTGGCCACCAGGCGGAACCGTTCGCCCAGGTCGACCATGCCGAGCACGACGGCCCGGCCGGGTGCGGCGTCAAAGACCAGCCGTACGGGGTCCTCCCGGCCGCCGATGCTCAGCGGATGGATCTCGCACGACGGGGTGTCGGCGGCGATGCTCGGGCAGACCTCCAGCATGTGCGCCCCGAGGATCCGCTCCTGCCCAAGGGTCAGGTCGTAGGTGTAGTCCTCCATGAACGACGTACCACCGGGGGTGCCGACGGACATGGCCTTGAGGGTGCGCACCAGTACGGCGGTCTTCCAGTCGCCCTCACCACCGAATCCGTAGCCGTCGGCCATCAGCCGCTGCACCGCCAGGCCGGGCAACTGCCGCAGCCCGCCGAGGTCCTCGAAGTTGGTGGTGAAGGCCCGGAAGCCACCCTCGGTGAGGAAGCCGCGCAGGCCCAGCTCGATGCGGGCGGCGTAGCGCAGCGAGTCGTGCCGGTCGCCGCCGGCCCGCAGCGCCGGGTCCACCCGGTACCGCTGCTCGTACTCGTCGACGAGGAGCTTGACGTCGGGGTCCGGCACCGCGTCGACCGCCTCGACCAGCTCGTTCACCCCGTACGTGTTGACCGAGACGCCGAACCGGACCTGCGCCTCCACCTTGTCACCTTCGGTGACCGCGACGTTGCGCATGTTGTCACCGAACCGGGCCAGCTTCAGTGACCGCAGCTCGGTGTGGCCGATCGCGGCCCGCGCCCAACCGGCTATCCGGCCGACCACCCGGGGGTCGCTGACGTGGCCGGCGACAGTCTTGCGGGCCACCCCGAGCCGGGTCTGCACGTAGCCGAACTCGCGGTCGCCGTGCGCGGCCTGGTTCAGGTTCATGAAGTCCATGTCGATCTCGGCCCACGGCAGCGTCACGTTCGCCTGGGTGTGCAGGTGCAGCAGCGGCTTGCGCAGCGCGTCCAGGCCGGAGATCCACATCTTCGCCGGGGAGAACGTGTGCATCCAGGCGACCACCCCGACCACGCCGGGTTCGGCATTGGCGGCGAGGCAGACCCGCAGGATCTCCTCCGGGCTGGTCAGCACCGGCTGCCAGACGATCTTGACCGGCAGCCCGTCGGCGTCGTCCAACCGCCGGGCGATCTCCTGGGACTGCTCAGCCACCTGCTGCAACGTCTCCGGACCGTACAGCCCCTGGCTGCCGGTCAGGAACCACACCTGCGCCGACCGCATCGATGCCTCCATCACCACGGATCCCCCCTGTGCCACACTTCTCGGTCCCATCTGGACAATCTTTGCCGGCTGCGGTTCATCGCTGGCCGTACACGTTCTGGTAACGCTCGTACAGCGCGTCGACCGCCGCCTGCGGCAGCGGCTCGACCGGACCGAGCTGGCGGGCCAGGTGGATGGTGCGGGCCACGTCCTCGCACATCACCGCCGCCTTCACCGCCGCCTTCGCGGTCGCGCCGATGGTGAACGGGCCGTGCTGGCGCATCAGCACCGCCGGTGACCGGTGTCCGGTGAGCGTCGCGACGATGCCCCGGCCGATCGCATCGGAGCCGATCAACGCGAACGGCCCGACCGGGATCTCGCCGCCGAACTCGTCGGCCATGGCGGTCACCGCGCACGGGATCGGTTCGCCGCGTGCCGACCAGGCGGTGGCGTACGGGCTGTGCGTGTGCACCACCCCGCCGACGGACGGCATGTGCCGGTATACGTACGCGTGCGCCTCGGTGTCGCTCGACGGCGCGTAGTCGCCCTCGACCAACGCGCCGTCGAGGTCGGTGACGACCATGTGTGCCGGGGTGAGTTCGTCGTAGCTGACCCCGGACGGCTTGATCACCAGCAGATCGGCGCCGGGCACCCGGGCCGAGACGTTGCCGCTGGTCCAGGTGACCAGCCCCCAGCGGGTCAGGTGCTCATGCAACCGGCACACCTCGGCACGCAGCCGGGTGACCTCGGCGGCCACGTCGGTGGCGGCCCCCTCGGTGGCGGGGCCGGCGGTCGTTGCGGGGCCGGCGGTCGTTGCGGGGCCGGCGGTCGTTGCGGGGCCGGCGGTCGTTGCGGGGCCGGCGGTCGTTGCGCGGGCGGTGGTGCTCATCAGGCGGAAACCTCCCGGTCGGAACGGGCGAGCGCGGCGTTGCGGATGTCCCGCAGCCGGTGCATCGCCTTGTCGGCACCGGTGCCGAAGTGGTCGTGCAGCAGCTGGTACTCGGCGTACAGCCGGTCGTAGCCGGCGGCTGAGTCGGGGTCGGGGCGGTAGACGGCGGTCTCCACCGCGCCCATCGCCCCGGCTGCGGTGACCACGTCCGGATACGCCCCGGCGGCGACCGCCGCGTGGATCGCCGAACCGAGCGCCGGTGCCTGGTCGGAACTGGCCACGCTGACCGGCCGGCGCAGCACGTCGGCGTAGATCTGCATGATCAGCTTGTTTCGTTTCAACCCGCCGGCGACGACGAACTCGGTCACCGGCAGCCCGGCCCGTTCGAACGTCTCCACGATGGTCCGGGTGCCGAACGCGGTCGCCTCGATCAGCGCACGGTAGATCTCGTCCGGCCGGGTGGCCAGGGTCAGCCCGACGATCAGCCCGGACAAATGATGGTCGACCAGGACCGACCGGTTGCCGCTGTGCCAGTCCAGCGCGACCAGCCCGTGCCCGCCGACCGGCTGCTCGGCGGCCTGCCGGGTGAGCAGGTCGTGCACGCTGAGTCCGAGGCGCGCGGCCTCGTCGTGCACCGCCGGCGGTACGCCGTTGTCGACCAGCCAGGCGAAGATGTCACCGACGCCGGACTGACCGGCCTCGTAGCCGTACGCCCCGGCGGTGATGCCGCCGTCGACGACGCCGCAGATGCCCGGGACCTCGACCAGGTCGGTGCCGTTCATCACGTGGCAGGTTGAGGTGCCCATCACGGCGAGCAGCTGCCCCGGCGCGACCGCGCCGGCCGCCGGCGGGGTGACGTGCGCGTCGACGTTGCCGACGGCCACCGCGATGCCGACCGGCAGCCCGGTCCAGCCGGCGGCCTCGGCGGTCAGCCCGCCGGCCCGGGCGCCCAGCGGCAGGATCGGGTGTTCCAGCCGGGTGGCCGCGAAGTCGGCGAAGTCGGGGTGCAGCGCGGCCAGGTACGCCGGGTCCGGGTACCGCCCGTCCTGGTGGATGCCCTTGTAGCCGGCGGTGCAGGCGTTACGGGTCTCGGCGCCGCACAGCTGCCAGACGATCCAGTCGGCGGCCTCGATCCACCGCTCGGTACGGGTGTAGACCTCCGGGTCCTCCTCCAGCACCTGCAACGCCTTGGCGAACTGCCACTCGGCGGAGATCTTGCCGCCGTACCGGCCGATCCACGGCTCGCCGCGCTGGTGGGCGAGGGCGTTGATCCGGTCTGCCTGTGGCTGCGCCGAGTGGTGCTTCCACAGCTTCGGCCAGGCGTGCGGGCGCTCGGCCAGCTCGGGCAGCTGGCACAGCGGGGTGCCGTCGGCCAGGGTCGGCAGCACGGTGCACGCGGTGAAGTCGGTGGCGATGCCGATCACCTGTGCCGGGTCCACGCCGGCGTCGGCGAGCGCCGCCGGCACGGCGCGGCGGAGCACGTCCCGGTAGTCCTCCGGGTCCTGCAGGGCCCAGTCCGGCGGCAGCGGTTTGCCGCTGGTGGGCAGGGCCCGGTCGATGACGGCGTTGCGGTACTCGTGCACCGCCGAGCCGGCTTCGGCGCCGTCGGCGACCCGGACCACGACCGCCCGCCCGGACAGGGTGCCGAAGTCGATGCCGATGGTGTACTGGTCGGTGTTCACCCGTTCTCCCTGTGGTGGATTCTGGCCTGGCCACTATGGTGAGTCATCCGCGCCGCCGGGTGACCAGGCGTTGCAGGATGATGAAGGCGAACAGCAGCACCCCGATGACGATCTTCGTCCACCAGGAACTCAGATCCGCCTGGAAGGCGATGATCGTCTGGATGAGACCGAGCACCCCGACGCCGAGGACGGTGCCGAGCAGGTACCCCGATCCGCCGGTCAGCAGCGTGCCGCCGATCACCACCGCAGCGATCGCGTCGAGTTCCATTCCCTGGGCGTGCAGGCTGTAGCCGGAGAGCATGTAGAAGCTGAGCAGCACGCCGCCGAGGGCCGCACAGAACCCGCTGATGGTGTAGACGGCGATCCGGGTCCGCCCGGCCGGCAGCCCCATCAGCAACGCCGACTGGGGGTTGCCGCCGATGGCGTACACGTTGCGGCCGAAGGGCGTGTACGCCAGCACGAAGGCGGCGATCAGTACGACGACGAGCGCGATGACCACGCTGATCGAGATGAAGTAGCCGTCGCCGAAGCGGATCCGGTGTTGCGCCGCCGCGGTCCAGAACGCGTCGGTGATCGGGATCGAGTCGCTGGTGATCAGGTGGCAGAGCCCACGGGCGAAGAACATCCCGGCCAGGGTCACGATGAACGGCTGGATGTCGAAGAAGTGGATGATCAGACCCATCAGCAGGCCGATCGTGGTGCCGATCAGCAGGACCAGCGGCAGCACCACACCGGCCGGCCAGCCCTCACGCAGCAGTACGGCTGCGCAGACGGTGGTCAGGGCGACCACCGCGCCGACCGACAGGTCGATGCCGCCGGTGAGGATCACGAAGGTCATCCCGACCGCGACGACCAGCAGGAAGGCGTTGTCGACGAAGACGTTCAGCAGGATCTGCGGCTGGGCGAACCCGGTGTAGTTGAGCGCGCCGAGGCCGTACATGGTGGCGAGCAGGGTGAGCGTGGCGAGCACCGGCAGATGCCGTTGCTGCGGCAGGTACCGCCGAGGACGGGCGGTCGGCGTCGGCGCGGTGGCCGTCGCCTGCCGGGGGTCGCTGACGTCGATCATGCCCGTACCTCCGCCTCTGCCGACACCGTCGGGCCGGCCTGCTGGGGCAGCCCGCCACCGGCGCCGTCCGGTCGCTTCCCGGGCGGCGAACCGGGCGGGGAGCCGGGTGGACGGGCGGGGCCGCCCCGGCGGGTGATCCCGGCCAGTCGGGCGCGGAACGCCGACGACTGGGCCAGGCACAGCACGATGACCACCACCGCCTTGAACAGCAGGTTCGCCTGGCTGGGGATGCCGATGGTGTAGATGGTGATGTCCAGCGCTTTGATGATCACCGCGCCGATGACGCTGCCGGCGAGGGAGAACCGGCCGCCGGTGAGCGCGGTACCGCCGATGACGACGGCGAGGATCGCGTCGAGCTCGATCAGGTTGCCGGCGTTGTTGCCGTCGGCGCTGGAGACGTTGGAGCTGAAGATAAGCCCGGCGATGCCGGCGCAGAGTCCGGCGAAGACGTACGCCAGGATGACGAGTTGCCGGGCGCGGATGCCGGCCAGTCGGCTGGCGGTCGGGTTGCCGCCGACCGACTCGACCAGCATGCCGAGCGCGCTGCGCCGGATCAGCAGCGCCGCGGCGGCGACCACCGCGACGACGATGAGCACCGACACCGGCAGGGTGAGCGCGTAGCCGGCTCCGATCACCTTGTACGGTGCCGAGTTGACGTTGATGATCTGCCCGTCGGTGATCAGCTGGGCCAGCCCTCGGCCGGCCACCATCAGGATCAGTGTGGCGATGATCGGCTGGATGCCGATCGCGGCGACCAGGGTGCCGTTCCAGAGGCCGAGCAGCACCGACAGCCCGAGCGCCAGGGCGACGGCGAACAGCACGCCGCCGACGCTGTTCTGGTCGGCCAGACCGCTGATGTGCAGGCAGGCGAGCGCACCGGAGATGGCCATCACCGAGCCGACGGACAGGTCGATGCCGCCGGTGGCGATGACCACGGTCATCCCGACGGCGACCAGGACCAGCGGGGTGCTGGCCCGCAGGATGTCGATCAACGACCCGTACAGGTGCCCGTCGCGAACCGTGATGGAGAAGAAGCTCGGGGTGAAGAACAGGTTGCTGACCAGCAGCACCACCAGGATCAGCACCGGCCAGAACAGCCGCTGCCGGACCAGGCCGGTCAGTCGTCGGTGCGTGTCGCTCATGCTGCCGCCTCCCCGGCGATGGTCCGCATGATCCGGTCCACGTCGACGCCCGCACCGTTGGCGAGCTGGTCGATCATCTGCCGGTCCCGCAGTACCGCGATCTTGTGGCTGAGCCGGAGGACCTCCTCCAGCTCGGCGCTGATGAACAGCACCGCCATGCCGCCGCCGGCCAGCTCGACCACCAGGCGCTGGATCTCCGCCTTGGCACCGACGTCGATCCCCCGGGTCGGTTCGTCGACGATGAGCAGCTTGGGCTCGGTGATCAGCCAGCGGGCCAGCAGCACCTTCTGCTGGTTGCCGCCGGACAGGTTGCGGATCGGCAGCTCCGGGTCGGCCGGGCGGATCTGCAGCGCGGCGATGTACTTGGCGACCAGCTCGTCCTGGCGGCGACGCGGGATCGGTCGGGCCCACCCCCGGGCGGCCTGCATGGCGAGGACCAGATTCTCCCGTACGGTCAGGTCCTCGACGACGCCCTCGGCCCGGCGGTTCTCCGAGCAGAACGCGATGCCGTTGGCCATCCCGGCGCGTGGGCCGCGCAGCGCGGTCGGCCGGCCGGCGATGCTCACCCTGCCCCGCTCGGCGCGGTCGGCGCCGAACAGCAGCCGGGCCGCCTCGGTACGTCCCGATCCGAGCAGCCCGGCGAAGCCGACCACCTCGCCGGCGTGGATGGTCAGGTCGAACGGGGCGATCGCCCCGGACCGGCCGAGTCCGGTCGCCTCCAGCACCGGCTGGCCGCCTTCCAGGGTGGCCAGGTCCGGCTTGGACTCACCGTCGAGCTGTTCCAGCACGCTGAGGTCCTTGCCGATCATCTTGGCCACCAGCTCCAGCTGGCTCAGCTGCGCGACCGGCCACTCACCGATCAACCGGCCGTTGCGCAGCACGGTCATCCGGTCGGCGATCTCGTAGACCTGGTCGAGAAAGTGCGAGACGAACAGGATCGCCACGCCGGACTCCTTGAGCTGGCGGATCACCGCGAACAGCTGTTCCACCTCGGAGGCGTCCAGGCTGGAGGTCGGCTCGTCGAGGATGAGCACCTTGGCCGAGATGTCCACCGCGCGGGCGATGGCGACCATCTGCTGTACGGCGAGCGAGTGGCTGGACAGCGGCGCCGTCACGTCGATGTCGAGGTGCAGCCGGTGCAGCAGCTCGGCCGAGCGCCGTCGCATCGTGGCCCATCTGATCGCGCCGAACCGACGGGGCTCCCGCCCGATGAAGATGTTCTCCGCCACCGACAGGTTGGGGCAGAGGTTCACCTCCTGGTAGACGGTGCTGACGCCGGCCTGCTGGGCCTGCAGCGGACCGGCGAACCGGACCTGCCGGCCAGCGAGCCGGATCTCGCCGCGGTCGATCCCGTAGACCCCGGTGAGAACCTTGATCAGGGTGGACTTGCCGGCACCGTTCTCGCCCATCAGGGCGTGCACCTCGCCGGGGAACATCCGGAAAGCGACGTCGTCGAGCGCGACGACGCCGGGGAAGGTCTTGCCGATCCCGGTCATCTCCAGGATCGGCGCCGCGTCGGTCATCCGTACCTCTCACTGCTGTCGCTGCGGCCGGCGCCTGCCCCCGTCGGCCCGCCCGGCGCGGTGGCCGGGCGGGCCGACGGCCCCGGCTCAGTACTCCCGGGTGGGCAGTGCTTCCTTGGCCTGCTCCTGGGTGAAGGTGGTCTCCTCGGTGACCACCCGCTTGGGCACCGACTCGCCGGCGTGCACCTGCTCGACCAGCTCCATCAGCTGTGGCCCGAGCAGCGGGCTGCACTCCGCGATGAAGTTGATCTTGCCGTCGGCGAGCGCCTGCATGCCGTCGCGGACCGCGTCGATCGTGATGATCGTGATGTCCTGGCCGGGCACCAGACCGGCGGCCTCGATCGCCTCGATCGCACCGAGACCCATGTCGTCGTTGTGCGCGAAGAGCACGTCGATGTCGTCGTGGGCCTGGAGGAAGGCCTCCATGACCTCCTTGCCCTTGGCCCGGGTGAACTCACCGGTCTGCGACGCGATGATCTCGAACTTCGGGTCGGCCGCGATCGCCTCACCGAAGCCCTGCTTGCGGTCGTTGGCCGGGGCCGAGCCGGTGGTGCCCTGCAGCTCGACGATCCGCACCGGTCCCGACTCGTCGGCGAACTCCTCGACCAGCCACTCCCCGGAGAGCCGACCCTCGAGGACGAAGTCGGAGCCGATGAAGGTCTCGTAGAGCGTCTCGTCCTGCGAGTCCACTGCCCGGTCGGTCAGGATCACCGGGATCTCGGCGTCCTGGGCCTCCTTGAGCACCGTGTCCCACCCGGACTCCACGACCGGGGAGAAGGCGATCACGTCGACCCGCTGGGCGATGAAGTTGCGGATCGCCTTGATCTGGTTCTCCTGCTTCTGCTGGGCGTCGGCGAACTTCAGCTCGATCCCGGCCTCGGCCGCGGACTCCTGGACCGACTTGGTGTTCGCGGTACGCCAGCCACTCTCGGCACCGACCTGGGAGAAGCCGAGGACGATCTGGTCGTCGCCCCCGCCACCCCCCTCCGCGCCCGAGTCACCACAGGCGGCGGTGGTCGCCACCATCATCGCCGCGATCATGACGGCGGAAAAACGTCTGAACACTGCCTACCTCCCGCTGAGGCTGATGTCGTCCGCCGGTTGGCCGGACGACCGGCGGTCGAAACGGTCCACGGATGCGGTGGACCGATTGTTAGCGTTAACTTTGTGGCCTGGTCAAACACCCGGCGTGCGCCGAGCTTCCGACCTGCCGACACCCTCCCCAGGTGGCCAGACTGGTCGGGATGCCATCGACGGCTGGGGCTCAACCGCCGCGTTTCAGGAGTGTTACCGTTCTCATCAAGCACGTCAAGGGGGTGGATCGCGGCCGTTACCGCTCTGTTGCGACAACTTTCCCTCGGCAGCGCCGAGTGGTGCTGGCCGATCAGATGAGCGATAACATCGACAACGGTCGCAGACAAGGATATCCGGTCCGGTGCCCGTAGTGGGCAACCGCTGCCGGATCGATGGAACCAGGTTCTCCCCTCGGCTCACCGCCGGCCGATGGCGGGTCGCGGCAGGTGACCGCTAACCTCGCTGTTGACGGAGCTGGCACGGGCACCGGAAGACAGCCCGGCCCACCCGGCCGGTCCAGCTCCGCGGCCCGGCAGCACGCCGGGTCTGAAGATCATCGGCAGTGCCGGCACGTCCCGGCCGGACTTGAGGTGGGCAGCGGTGAGCAGCAGAAGCGTCCGGGAACCGGCGATGACGGATGTGGCCAGGCTGGCCGGGGTGAGCCACCAGACGGTGTCCCGGGTGCTCAACGGTCACCCCAACGTGCGCGAACAGACCCGGCTGCGGGTCCGGGCCGCCATCGCCGAGCTGGGCTACCGGCCGAACCGCGCCGCCCGCGCCCTGGTCACCGGCAAGTCACAGGTGATCGGAGTGGTGGCACAGAACTCGACGCTCTACGGCCCGGCGTCCCTGCTCGCCGCGTTCGAGCAGGCCGCCGGGGCCGCCGGGTTCGCGGTCAACGTGGGCAGCGTCCGCAGCCTGGACCGGCAGTCCATCGCCGGCGTCGTCGACCGCCACCTCGACCAGCGGGTCGCCGGCCTGGTGGTGATCGCTCCGGTGGTCTCCGCCGGCGAGGCCGTGGAGCAGGTGCCGGCCGGGGTGCCGCTGGTCACCATCGACGGTGACCCGCAGCGCAACACCGCGCTGGTCACCGTCGATCAGGCGGCCGGGGCCCGGGCCGCCACCCGGTGCCTGCTGGACGCGGGTCACCCGACCGTCTGGCACGTCTCCGGTCCGGGCGACTGGTTCGACAGCGCCGGGCGGATCCACGGCTGGGAGCAGACCCTGCGGGACGCCGGTGCCGAGGTCCCGCCGCTGGTGCCGGCCGACTGGAGCGCGGCGTCCGGCTACCGGGCCGGACAGATGCTGGCCCGGATGCGCGACGTCACCGCCATCTTCGCCGCCAACGACCACCTCGCGCTGGGCATCCTGCGGGCACTGAGCGAGCGGGGTCGGCGGGTGCCGGACGAGGTCAGCATCGTCGGCTTCGACGACGTGCCGGAAGCCGCCTACTTCACCCCGCCACTGACCACCGTCCGGCCGGACTTCGACGCGGTGGCCAAGGCGAGTCTGGCGCTGCTGCTGCGACAGATCGAGTCGGGCGCGCGCAGCGACGAGCGGCACACCATCGAGCCCACCCTGGTGCACCGGCGCAGCGTCGCCGCACCCAGCTGAACCGGCCCCGGGCCTAGCTGGCGACACCCCAAGTCAAGCCGTTGAACTGCGGGAACGTGCTCCGACGGAGGAGTCGGGGTGGCTGCGGTTGAGTCGCCGACCAAGCCGGTCGGATGTTTCGCATCGGTTTCCCCAGGATCGCCTAGGGGCTCTTGACAGCGATCTTGTGAGCGATAACACTGCGACTCACATAGCCACCGATAGTTGCAGCAACCCGACAGTGTGACGGGGTCGCATGGCCAGCGGCCGTCCGCCGTGCCCGGGTCACCGCCCAGCGGCCCGGCACCTCATCGCCCGCGGCACCACAACCTCCCGCCTGCGGTGCCACAACCCGCAGCCCATCCCAGAAGAGGGAGACGTCCGTGCAACTGCGCACCAGCACCATGATTCGACGGCTGGCCACGATCGGCGCGGCCGCTGCCCTGGCGACCAGCCTGGCCGCCTGCGGTTCCAGCGAGAAGACCATCAACCAGGAGACCGGCGACGGCGACAACACGGGAGCCCTGGTCGGTGTCACCATGCCCACCCGGTCCTCCGAACGCTGGATCAGCGACGGCGACAACGTCCAGGCCGCGCTGGAGGAGCTCGGCTACAAGGTCGACCTGCAGTACGCGGAGAACGACATCCCGACCCAGGTCAACCAGATCGAGAACCAGATCACCCAGGGCGCCCGGCTGCTGATCGTCGCCTCGATCGACGGCAAGGCACTGACCACCCAGCTGCAGCAGGCAGCCGACCAGGGCATTCCGGTCATCTCCTACGACCGGCTGATCCTCGGCAGCCCCAACGTGGACTACTACGCCACCTTCGACAACTTCCAGGTCGGCGTACAGCAGGCGACGTCGCTGCTGGTCGGGCTCGGCGTGCTCAACGCGGACGGCTCCGCCGGCGAGGCCGACGGACCGTTCAACATCGAGCTGTTCGCCGGATCGCCGGACGACAACAACGCCACCTTCTTCTTCGACGGCGCGATGTCGGTGCTGCAGCCGCACATCGACTCGGGCAAGCTGGTGGTCCGCAGCGGCCAGACCGACTTCGACACCGTCGCGATCCTGCGCTGGGACCCGGCCACCGCGCAGCGGCGGATGGAGGACCTGCTCACCCGCACCTACCAGGGCGGCGTCACCGTAGACGGGGTGCTCTCGCCGTACGACGGGCTCTCCATCGGCATCCTGTCCGCGCTCAAGAGCAGCGGGTACGGCACCGCCGGTCAGCCCTACCCGGTGGTGACCGGGCAGGACGCCGAGGAGACCTCGGTCAAGTCCATCCTGGCCGACGAGCAGTACTCGACGATCTTCAAGGACACCCGCGAGTTGGCGCAGAAGACCGTCGAGATGGCGCACGCCATCCTCAGCGGCGACGAGCCGGAGGTCAACAACACCACCGACTACGACAACGGGGAGAAGGTCGTCCCGTCCTACCTGCTCGAACCGGTGATCATCGACAAGAGCAACTACGAGGTGCTGATCGACAGCGGCTACTACTCGGCCGAGCAGCTGGGCTGAGTCCACGACCATGACGACCGACGCCATTCTGCAGATGCGGGGCATCACCAAGACCTTCCCCGGCGTGCGTGCCCTGCACGACGTCAATCTGACCGTACGCCGGGGCGAGATCCACGCCATCTGCGGCGAGAACGGCGCCGGCAAGTCGACCCTGATGAAGGTGCTCTCCGGCGTCTACCCGCACGGGTCGTACGCCGGGGAGACCACCTTCGACGGCCGGCCGGCCCGGTTCGCCGGGATCCGGGACAGCGAGCACCGGGGCATCGTGATCATCCACCAGGAGTTGGCGCTCTGCCCGCAGCTGACCATCGCCGAGAACATCTTCCTCGGCAACGAACAGACCCGGCGCGGGCTCATCGACTGGAACCACACCAACCACCAGGCGGCCGAGCTGCTGCGCCGGGTCGGGTTGACGGAGAATCCGACCACCCTGGTCGCCGAGATCGGGGTGGGCAAGCAGCAGCTGGTCGAGATCGCCAAGGCGCTGTCCAAGCAGGTGCAGCTGCTGATCCTGGACGAGCCCACCGCCGCGCTCAACGACGAGGACTCCGCACACCTGCTCGACCTGCTCCGCGGGCTGCGGGACACCGGCATCACCTGCGTGATCATCTCGCACAAGCTGAACGAGATCCTCGCCGTCGCCGACACGATCAGCATCCTGCGCGACGGCGAGCTGATCGAGACGCTCGACGTGACGAACGACGACGTCACCGAGGACCGGCTGATCTCCGGCATGGTGGGCCGGTCGATGGAGCACCGGTTCCCGCCGCGCACCCCGAGGATCGGCGCCGAGGCGCTGCGGATCGAGGAGTGGACGGTGCGCTCCCCGGACGGCGACCGGGTGGTCGTCGCTGACGCCAACCTCACCCTGCACCGTGGGGAGGTCGTCGGGCTGGCCGGGCTGATGGGAGCCGGCCGCACCGAGCTCGCGATGAGCGTCTTCGGTCGGGCGTACGGCCGGGACATCAGCGGCCGGGTCTACAAGGACGGCCGGCAGATCCAGCTGCGCTCGGTCCGCGAGGCGATCGGCCACGGCATCGCGTACGCCACCGAGGACCGCAAGCGGTACGGGCTGAACCTGATCGAGGACATCCAGCGCAACGTGTCGGCGGCCGGGCTGACCCGGCTGGCCCGTCGCGGCTGGGTCGACGAGGGCGCCGAGCACCGGACGGCGCAGGAGTTCCGCCGAAGCATGAACATCAAGGCGCCGAGCGTGGCGAGCATCGTCGGCAAGCTCAGCGGCGGCAACCAGCAGAAGGTCGTGCTGTCCAAGTGGATCTTCACTGAGCCGGACGTGCTGATCCTGGACGAGCCGACCCGGGGCATCGACGTCGGCGCCAAGTACGAGATCTACTCGATCATCAACCAGATCGCCGACAACGGCACGGCGGTCCTGGTCATCTCCTCTGAACTGCCCGAGCTGATCGGGCTGTGCGACCGGATCTACACGTTGTCGGCCGGCCGGATCACCGGCGAGGTGCGGCGGGCCGACGCCACCCAGGAGCGACTCATGCAGCACATGGTGCAGGGACAGGAGCAGGGATCGGGGGCCGACCGGTGAGCGTCGCCCGGATCAACGTCCGCGAGAGCGGCATCTACATCGCGTTCGGGCTGATCGTCGTGCTGTTCACGGTGCTGACCGACGGGGCGCTGCTGCAGCCGCAGAACCTGTCCAACATCATCGTGCAGAACTCGTACGTGCTGATCCTGGCGATCGGCATGATCCTGGTCATCATCGCCGGGCACATCGACCTGTCGGTCGGCTCGGTGGTCGGCGCGACCGGGGCGATCGCCGCCGTACTGATGGTCGAGCACAATCTGCCCTGGCCGCTGGCCCTGCTGATCACCCTGATCGCCGGTGCCGCGATCGGCGCCTGGCAGGGCTTCTGGATCGCGTACTTCGGCATCCCGGCGTTCATCGTCACCCTCGCCGGGATGCTGCTGTTCCGGGCACTCACCCTGAGTGTGCTCGGCAACCAGGGCATCGGGCCGTTCCCGGATCCGGTGCGTACCCTCGCCAACGGCTTCACCGAGGGCTATCTGGGCAACATCGGGTTGGGCCCGCTCGGCGGCGCCGATCTGGTCAGCCTGCTGGTCGGTCTGGTCGCGGTCGGCGGAATCGCGGTCAGCCAATGGCGGGCCCGGGTCGCCCGGCTCGGCTACGACCAGGCGGTGGAGCCGATGCCGGTCTTCCTGTTCAAGATCGTCGGCGCCTCGGCGGCGGTGCTGTTCGTGATCGTGCAGCTGGCCCGGTTCAAGAACCTGCCGTGGGTGCTGGTGCTGCTGGCGGCCCTGGTGCTCGGCTACTCGCTGCTGACCAAACGGTCGGTGTTCGGTCGGCAGATCTACGCGGTCGGCGGCAACCTGCAGGCCGCGGTGCTGTCCGGGGTCAAGGTCAAGTCGGTCGTGTTCTGGATCTTCGTGAACATGGGGGTGCTCTCCGCGCTGGCCGGGATCATCTTCGCCGGCCGGCTCAACCTGGCCGGACCGACCGCCGGCAACACCTTCGAGCTGGACGCGATCGCCGCCGCGTTCATCGGCGGCGCGGCTGTGCAGGGCGGGGTCGGCAAGGTGGTCGGCGCGGTCACCGGCGGCCTGATCATGGGCGTGATCAACAACGGGATGTCGCTGATCGGCGCCCCCAGCGAGAACGTCATGCTGGTCAAGGGTGCGGTGCTGCTCGCCGCAGTCGCCTTCGACGTGTGGAGCAAGCGCCGCGCCGGCGTCGCCTCCCGCTGACCCCGCCGATCCACCCGTACCGCCTGGGCTGTCCACCGGGATGCGGCGCAGCTCACCATCGCCCGGCGCAGCGGGTCACCCGTAGCGGACACCGCTAACCTGCTGGGGCTCAGTGGCTCCGCCAGCGCCGGCCAACCCGGTGACGGTGGCCGATCCGGCCGCCTGCGGTGGCCACCCGTATCCGTAGGTAACCACGCCTACCGTGATCTGCCCTGCCCCCACACGACGGGGGCGGGGCAGATCTGTCCGCCGGCCCGTCCAGCGCCCCGGTGCCGTACGGCGGGTCAACCCCGCCCACCGGCGCGGCCGGGCTGCCAGGGCCACGGCACGTCCCGGTACGCGGCCTTGATGAGCAGCGCCTCCAGGTCACGCAGGTACGGCTCGATCGTCTCCGGCGCCAGGAACCGGGTGTCGACCGTGTAGGTGAGGCCGAGCGCCTCCGGCTCGTCCACCACGTGCAGCAGGCGGTGCCAGGAGGCGGCGTCCAGTCCGTCGGTCCGGGAGAAGCGACTGTCGTCGGCGGCCGCCCGCAACGGCTGCTCAGCGACCGGCGGCGCGTCGTCCACCAAGTCCCCGCCGGGCAGCCGGACGTCGTTGAAATAGTAGTGCGGCAGGAATGCGGTGGTGTAGTCGTAGCCGAGTTCCTCGAACGTCGTCCGCATCGCGACGGCGTCGTAGTAGGCGTGCAAATAGCCGTCTAGCGCGACCCGATAGATCCGTGGTAACAGCTCAAAGAATCCCGGCCGATCGGCGATGTCCAGCACGCAGAAGCCGATTTGACCGAGATTGGCGATCGCATTGACGTACTCGGGCCGGAAGCGGTTGTGCGACATGTTGAACAGTCCGCAGACCTGACGCCCGGTCGCCCCGGCGGACAGGGCGGTGGTGGCGGCGAGCAGCACCGTCGAGACGCTCACCCGGTGCCGGGCGGCGACCATCCGGGCGGCGGTGGCGGCGGCCGACGAGACCAGTGTGCCCCGGTGCAGCCGTGGGGTGGCCGGCGGCGCCGGCTCGTCGAGCGAGACGTCGGCGAGCCGCCGGTACTGCCGGAGCCAGTACGCCACGGTACGGCCCGAGCGCCGCTGGTCCGGCCCGTGCTGGCGGCGGGCCACGTCCACCGACTGCAGCCCGGCCGGGGTGCCCAGGTCACCACGGAGCAGGATCAGCCGCAGGTCCCGCAGCACCACCTCGGCGGCGTACGCGTCCACGGTCGAGTGGCTGAAGACCAGCACCAGCTGGCGTACCACGCCGTCCACCTGCACCACGGCGAAGCGCACCGGCCACTCCCGACCGTGGTCGAAGGCGACGTCACCCAGCCGGCGGGTAAGCTCGGCGGCCGCCGCGGCGCCGTCGCCGGTGCCCGCAACCACCAGGACCGGGACCTGCCCGGCCGCCGCGGTCTCCTGCCGCGACGTGCCGTCCGCCGTCGGGCATACCCGGGTACGCAGCCCGCCGTGCCGGCCGACCAACGTGCCGATCGCCCGCACCACGCTGGACAGGTCGGCCGGTGCCCGGCGCGGCACCGCCAGCACCCGGCGCAGGTTGAGGAACAGGTGCTGGGTCTTCGACAGGGTGGCGGCCCGCCACATGACCTGCTGCGCCCAGGTCATCGGGCCGGTCTCGGTCCGACCACCGTGGAATTCCACGTGGATCAACTCGTCCATGGCCCACTCGGCGGGCACGACGGCATCGGCGAATCGCATTCCCGACGGTACGACGGCACGACGTGCATCGAATCGATCGTTTGTCTGCACCACTGTGCACCAAAAGTTGATTCCGCTGTGCCGACGACGGGAGTCAGGCTGATGGTTCATGTAGACAAATCAAAGGCAATCTGGGTGACGAATCTCGACGTACCAGCGCAGGATGTCCCGATCCAATCACAAGTGATTCAGCACCGAAATGGGGAAAGTCCGGCACTGTCGTTCGGGCAGGAGCGGATCTGGTTCACCGAGCAGCTGACGCCGGGCACCGCCGGCTACGTCGTACACAGCACGGTACGGATGCGCGGCCCACTCGACGCCGACGTGCTGCGCGCCGCAGTGGACACCGTCGCGGCCCGCCACGACAGCCTGCGGATGCGGTTCACCGAGAACTCCGACGGCGAGCCGCGGGTCGAGGTGGTACCGCAGGCCACCGTACCGTTCACGGTGGTCGACGCCGACGACGAGACACACGCCCGGGAGCTGGTCGACGCCACCGTTCGGACCCCGTTCGACCTGGCCGTCGCACCGCTGCTGCGGGTGCTCCTGGTCCGGCTCGGCGACGACGACCAGGTGCTGCACGTCGGGATGCACCACATCGTCAGCGACGGCTGGTCGCTGAACCTGCTGCTGGCCGAGGTCGCCGCCCTCTACGGCGCGCTCACCGACGGTTTGCCGGTGCCGGCGGCGCCGGCCATCGACTACGCCGACTACGCCGCCTGGCAGCGGGCACGCGGCGACGGGCCCGTCGCCCAGCGCGAGCTCGCCTACTGGACCGGGGCGCTCGCCGGGGTGCCGCCGCTGGAGCTGCCGACCGACCGGCCCCGACCCGCCGTGCAGTCGTACGCCGGCGACGTGCACCGGTTCGGCTTCGACGCCGAGCTCACCGCCGCGCTGCGCCGGCTGGGCCGGGCCCACCGCAGCACCCTCTACATGACGCTGCTCGCCGGCTGGCAGGCGACGCTGTTCCGGTACAGCGGTCAGCGGGACTTCGCGGTCGGCTCGCCGGTCGCCGGCCGGGTGGTGCCGGAGGTGGAGAAGCTCGTCGGGCTGTTCGTCAACACGGTGGCGATCCGGGCCGACCTGTCCCGCGCCCCGGCCGAGGGTGCCGGCGGTGCCAGCGACGTCGAGGGTGCCGGCGGTGAGCCGAGCTTCGGCGAGGTGCTGCGCCGCACCCGGGGCCGGGTGCTGCGGGCGCTGAGCCACCAGGAGGTCCCGTTCGAACGTCTGGTCAAGGAGCTCAACGTCGCCCGCGACGTCAGCCGGCCACCGGTGTTCCAGGTGCTGTTCACCCTGCAGAACTACTCGCGGGCGCAGACCGGCTGGCCGCACGGGATCACCACCGGGGCGTTCGGCAGCGACGCGGCGGCGGCCCGGTTCGACCTGTCGCTCTACGTCAGCGAGACCGACGACGGGCTGCGGGCCATGCTGGTCTACAACACCGACCTGTTCGACGCCGCCACGGTGGCACGGCTCACCGGGCACTACCGGGCGCTGCTGCTCGCCGCAGTGGCCGACCCGGACCGGCCGGTGGTGGACCTGCCGCTGCTCGACGACTCGCAGCAGCGGCAGTTGGCCGAGTTCAGCACCGGCCCGGTGCCCGCCGCCGACCGGCCACGACCGGCCACCGTCGGCGCGGCCGCCCTCGGCGACCTGGTCACCCGGCATGCCACGGCCACCCCGCAGGCACCGGCCGTGGTCTGCGGCGACGACCTGATCAGCTACGCCGAACTGGACCGACGCGCCAACCAGCTGGCCCACCAGCTGCGGGAGCACGGCGTCGCGCCGGGCCACCTGGTCGGCGTCTGCCTGGACCAGTCGGTGCAGCTGGCGGTCGCGCTGCTCGCCGTGCTGCGGGCCGGCGGGGCCTACCTGCCGCTCGACCCCGAGCAGCCGCCCGCCCGGCTGCGGCTGATGCTCGCCGACGCCGCCCCGACGGTGGTGCTGACCAGCAGCGCGATCCGCGCCGAGCTGGGCGGCGACGCGGCCCCGCCGGCCCTTGCCGGGGCGACCTGCCTGGACCGGATCGCCGTAGCCGTCGCGCAGCGGCCGACCGGACCGCCGGCCGGTGCGGCGAGCGGCGACGACCTGGCCTACGTCATCTACACGTCCGGCTCGACCGGCGTACCCAAGGGCGTCGCGGTCGCCCACCGGCAGGTGCTGAACTATCTGGACGGGGTCGCCGAACGGTTCGACGTCGTGCCGGCCGGCCGGTACGCGCTGCTGCAGTCGCTGTCGTTCGACTTCAGCGTCACCGTGTTCTACCTGGCGCTGGCGACCGGCGGCTGCGTCCATCTGGTGCCGAGGCGGTGCACCGGCGAGGAGCTCGCCGACGCGCTGCACACCGGGCGGATCGACTACCTGAAGATGACGCCGTCGCATCTGCGGGCGCTGGCCGCCGAGGTGGACACCGCGCGGCTGCTGCCCCGGCGGGCGCTGATCCTCGGCGGCGAGGCGGCCGACCTGGACTGGGCGGCGGACCTGGCCGGACACGGCGTACCGGTGTTCAACCACTACGGGCCGACCGAGGCCACCGTCGGCGTGACCACGTACCGGGTGCCGGCCCACGAGCGGGGGCCGGGCAGCGTGCCGATCGGCCGCCCACTGCCGTACGCCCGGGTGCACGTGCTCGACGCCCGGCTGCGGCCGGTGCCGGTCGGCGTACCGGGTGAGGTGTACCTGGGCGGCGACCGGCTGGCCCGGGGCTACCTGAACCGGCCGGGGCTGACCGGGCAGCGGTTCGTCCCGGACCCGTTCGGTCCGCCCGGCTCCCGGCTGTACCGCACCGGTGACCTCGGCGTGTGGCGTGCCGACGGCGAGTTGCTCTTCCTGGGCCGCACCGACCACCAGGTCAAGATCCGCGGCTACCGGGTGGAGCTGGGCGAGGTGGAGGCGGCACTGCGCGAGATTCCCGGGGTACGGCAGGCCGCCGTACTGCTGCGCGACGACCGGTTGGTCGGCTACCTGGAACGCGCCCCGCAGGGCCCGGCACCGGAAACGGCACCCGGGCCGGCAGCCACGTCGGCATCCGAGCCGGAGCCGGCCGAGCTGCGCCGGCTGCTCGCCGACCGGCTGCCGGACCACATGATCCCCGGTCGGTACTGCTGGCTGGACCGGCTGCCGCTGCAGGAGCACGGCAAGATCGACCGCCGGGCGCTGCCGGATCCGGGCGAAGATCAACCCGCCCGGGAGTACGTCGAGCCGACCGGTCCGGTGCAGACGCTGATCGCCGCCGTCTGGCAGGCGGTGCTGCAGGTGCCCCGGGTCGGCACCGACGACGACTTCTTCGACCTGGGCGGACATTCGCTGCTGGCCACCCAGGTGGTCGCCCGGCTACGCCGGGAACTACCGGCGGTCCACGCCGGTGACGGCGCGCCCCCGGCGGTCAGCGTGATGGACCTGTTCCGGCACCGGACGGTACGCGAACTCGCCGCCCTGCTGACCGACGGTGACGCCGAGCGGGGTCGGCTGCTGCACGAGCTGACCGCACCGGCCTCCACCGCAGAGCGGGTCGCCACCCTGGTCTGCGTCCCGTACGGCGGCGGCAGCGCGGTCGTCTACCAGCCGCTCGCCGACGCGCTACCGGCCGGCTGGCGGCTGCTGTCGGTGGCGATGCCCGGGCACGACATCGGTCTGGCCGACGAACCGGCGCCGATCGACGAGGTCGCCGAGGGCGTGGTCGCGGAGATCCTGGACCGGGTCGACGGACCGCTGATCCTCTACGGCCACTGTGGGCCGGGCGGGGCGCTCGCCGTCGAGGTGGCCCGCCGGCTGGAGGCGGCCGGGCGGGAACTGACCGCGGTCTACCTCGGTGCGATCTTCCCGTTCGGCCGGCCGACCGGCGGGCTGCTCGGCCCGCTGCTGCGGCTGCGGCTGGTGGAACGGGTCCGCAGCGACCGGATCTACCGCACCTGGCTGCAGGCGCAGGGCACGTCGATCAGCTCCCTCGACCCGGACGAGGCGGCGTTCCTGATCCGGGCGATGCGCCACGACGCCCGAGTCTCCGAGGACTACTTCACCGCGCTGATGCGCGACCAGGTGACCCCGCTGCGCGCCCCGGTGGTCTCGGTGGTCGGGGAACGCGACCGGGGCACCGACTTCCATGAGGAACGTTTTCAGGAGTGGCACTTCCTGTCCGACCGCACCGCATTGGCGGTGATCGATGAGGCGGGGCACTACTTCCTCAAGTACCGGGCCGGCGAGTTGGCGGAGATCGTCACCGGCGTCCACCTCCGGCTCGCCGTACCGGTCGAATCCGACGTGCCACCCACCGACGGCGCGGGGGTGGACGATCCGGCGTGGCGGCTGCACGCGGTCTCCGACCGAGGCCCGACAGCCGACCCGCCGGGGGCCCGGTCCGGACCGTCGGCATCGGACCGGGCGGCGACCGGACCGGACCGGGCAGGCGGGCCACCGCCCAGCCTGCGCCGGTTCGGTCTGGTCGCGGCCGGCCAGATCATCACCACCACCGGCACCGCGCTGACCAACTTCGCCGTACCACTGTGGATCTACCTGGAGACCGGTTCGCTGGCCCGGTTCGCCCTGTTCTCCATCGTCAGTCTGCTTCCCGGACTGCTGATCGCACCGCTGGCCGGCGCGTTGATCGACCGGACGAGTCGCCGCCGGGTGCTGCTGGCGGCCAGCGTCGCCGCCGGCGGCGCCAAGGCGGTGATGGCCGGGCTGCTGATCGCCGACCGGGCCGAGATCTGGCACTTCTACCTGCTCGTCGGCTGGCTGTCGGTGGCGTTGGCGTTCCAACGGCTGTCGTTCGTGTCGGCGGTGCCGCAGCTGGTGCCGAAACGCTTCCTCGGCCACGCTAACGGCCTGACCCAGACCGCGGTCGGGTTGACCCAGTTCATGGTGCCGCTGCTGGCGGTCGCGCTGCTGGAGGCGGTCGGACTGCGCGGCATCATGATCATCGACGTGGTGGCGTACGTCTTCGCCGTCGCGGTGCTGATCGCCATCCGGTTCCCCCGCACGCTGGCGCTGCAGCGGCGGGAGAGCCTGGGGCAGGAGATCCTCGGAGGGTTGCGCTACTCGCTGCGCCGCCGGGAGTTCCGCGGCATGCTCGCCTTCTTCGCCGCCCTCAACCTGTTCCTGTTCCCGGTGCTGTTCCTGCTCCCCCCGCTGGTGCTGGGCTTCGCCGAGCTGGCCGAGGTCGCCCAGATCGCGCTGACCGGCGGGGTCGGCGCGGCCGTCGGCGGCCTGATCATGCTGGTCTGGGGCGGACCGCGCCGCTACCGGATGCGGGCCGTGCTGATCGGCACGCTGGGCATCGCGGTGACCTGCGCGGTGACCGGGCTACGCCCCAGCCTGCTGGTCATCGGTGCCGGAGCGTTCGGCATGTACTGCGCGCTCGGCCTGGTCAACGGCATCTACAACACGATCATCCAGATCAAGGTGCCGCCCCGGTTCCACGGTCGGGTGTTCGCGCTCAACCAGATGGTCGCCTGGTCGACGATGCCACTCGGCTGGGGGGTGATCGCCCCGCTGGCCACCAGCCTGATGGAGCCGCTGCTGATGCCGGACGGGGCGCTGGCCGGCACGGTCGGGCAGGTGATCGGGGTCGGTCCGGGCCGGGGCATCGCCCTGCTCTACATCGCCTTCGGCGTCTGCATCGCGCTGACCGCGATCGTCTCGATGCGCACCCGGGTGCTGTCCCGGTTCGACGACGAGGTGCCGGACGCCCCGCCGGACGACCTGGTCGGCATCGAGGCCCGGCAGGCCCGGGTGGCGGCGACCCCCGGCGGCGGACAGCGAGCCCAGCAACCGGTGTCCCCCGGCGGTGGCCGATGAGTCGGGCCACCGGTGTCCCCCGGCGGGCGGTCGCCGCGCCGGCCGCCCGGACCGTACCCGAGCTGCTCGACTGGCGCTGCGCCCTGCACCCCGACCGGGTCGCCATCGAGGTCCACGGCGTGGACCAGCTCACCTTTGCCAGCTGGCGGGCCGGGGCGCTGGCAGTGGCCGCCGCGCTGCGGCGGGCCGGTGTGGGCCCGGGTGACCGGGTCGCGCTGGTGTTCGCGGCGCGGGAGTGGACCGGGTACGCCGTGGCGTACTTCGGGGTGTTGCGGGCCGGCGCGGTCGCGGTGCCGCTGTCCGACCGCCTCGCCCCGGCCCAACTGGAGTATGCGGTACGGCACTGCGCCGCCCGGCTGGTCCTGCACGGACCGCTGACCGGCCCGGCCGGACCGCTGCCGGCCGTACCCACCGGGGTCGCGCCGTTGGCGGTGGCCGACCTGGTCGCCGACGATCTGGCCGCCGACGACACCGGCGCGCCCACTCCCCCGGCGCGGCCCGGTGACCTGGCCCAGATCCTCTATACCTCGGGCACCACGGGCCGGCCCAAGGGCGTCGGCGCCAGCCACGCCAACCTGGTGGCCGGGGCCCCGAACCACCCGCGCCGGCTGGCCCTGGCCCACTCGGAACGCTTCCTGCACGCCTTCCCGATCGGCACCAACGCCGGGCAGACCATGCTGTTCAACGCGTTGACCGCGAAGCCGGCAGCGCTGACCCTGCCCCGGTTCACCCCGGCTCGGTTCGCCCGCCTGGTGACCGCGCCCGGCACCGGCACCGTCTTCCTGGTCCCGTCGATGGCGATCGAACTGCTCGACTCCGGTGCCCTGCGGGGCCGGGACACCTCCGGCGTGATGCTGATCGGGTCGACGGCGGCGGCGCTCGCGCCGGCGGTGGCCACCCGGCTGGCCACGACGTTCCCGGCCGCGACGATCGTCAACTACTACTCGTCGACCGAGGCCGCCCCCGCCCAGACCGTGATGATCTTCGACCCGGCGCGGCGGGCCGCCGTGGGGCGTCCGGCCGACGGTCAGCTGATGATCGCCGACGAACAGGGCCGGCCGCTGCCGCCGGGCAGCGTCGGCGAGGTCTGGCTGCGCTGCCCGCACCCGCGCTCGTACTACCGCGACGGCCCGGCCACCGAGGCGACCTTCCGTCAGGGCTGGGTCCGGATGGGTGACCTCGGTCGGCTGGACGCCGACGGCTACCTGTACCTCGCCGACCGGCACCAGGACATGATCAAGTCCGGTGCCTTCAAGATCTCCTCGCTGGAGGTGGAGGCCGCGCTGCACGAGCATCCGGCCGTCGGCGAGGCGGCGGTGGTCGCCGTCCCGCACCCCGTGCTCGGGTCGGCGGTCGGGGTGGTGCTGGTGCCCCGCGCCGGGCATCCGCCGCACGAACTCACCCTGCCCACGGTGCGCGCCTTCCTGGCCGACCGGCTCGCCGACTACCAACTGCCGGCCCGGGTGCTGGTCGCCGAAACCCTGCCCCGCAACGAGGCCGGCAAGGTCCTCAAACGGACGCTGGCCGCGCTGTTCGACCCGCCCGACTGAGCGGTCCCGGTCCGGCTCCACCGGCTGGGCCCGCGACCCCTGTCCCCACCCGCACCGTCCGACATCGACAAACTTCAGCAGTACCAGGAGGATCCCGTGGGCACCGCCGAAGCGACGTACGCGCAGCACGCCGTCTGGTTCACCGAACAGGCCGGGGCGGCGGGTACGGCGTACCACATGGCTCTCGGAGTGTGGTTCGCCGCCGGCCTGGACCAGGCGGCGCTGGCCACCGCGTGCGCCGCCGTCGTCGACCGGCACCCGGTCCTGGCCGCCCGGGTCGACGACAGCGACGGCGTACCGCGACTCGCCCCGGCCGCCGACCGCCCGACGCTGCGGCGGCTGACGCCGCCCGCCGGTGGCGCGGACACCGACCGGCTACTCGCGGCGGAGATCGCCCGCCGCCACGACCTGCGTGCCGGTCCGCTGGCCAGGTTCAGCCTGATCCCCGCCGCCGACGGTGACCGGCACCTGCTGCTGATCACCGCCCACCACCTGGTCTTCGACGGTACGTCCAAGGACGTGCTGGTCCGGGACCTGGCGGCGGCGTACGGTGCCGCCCGCGCCGGTCGCCCGGCCGATCGCGCGGCACCGACCGGCGGGTACGCGGGACGGGCCGGCGCCGAACGGGACCGGGTCGCGGCCGAGTCGGCGGCGGCCGCAGAGCACTGGGCCACCCGCTGGTCCGGCCCGGGTGGGCTGGTGCTGCCCGGTCTCGCCCGGGTGCCGACCGGCGCCGAACCCGGCACCGCCGTACCGGTGGTCCTGGAACCGGGTCTGGTCGCCGGGCTCGACCAGGCCCGGCGCAAGCTCGGGGTCACCCGGTTCGAGCTGCTGCTGGCCGCGGTGCACGCGCTGCTGCACCGGTACGGCAACCAGCAGGTCCCGGTCGGCGTCGGGTTGTCGACCCGTACCGCCGACGACGCCGACGAGATCGGACTGTTCGTCAACGAACTGCCGGTGACCGTTCCGGTGCCCGACGACGCGGGTTTCCGCGACCTCGCGCACGCCGTCCGGGACGAGACGCGGGCGCTGAACCGGTTCCGGGCCGTCCCGCTGGCGCATGTGGCCACCGGGCTGCGGCCAGCACCCGCGCTCACCCCGGTGTCGATCGGCTACCGCCGCCGCGCGGCGGAACCTGTGTTCGACGCGGTGCCGACCACCGTCGACTGGGCGATGTTCAGCGGCGCGGCCCGCAACGCCCTGCACATCCAGGTCGTCGACGGGCCGGCTACGGACAGCGGCCAGGAACACCTGGAGATCAACCTGCAGTTCAGCCCGACGGCCGTACCCGCCGCCGCCGGCACCCGGATCGGCGACCACCTGCGGACCCTGCTGGCCGCCGTGGCCGCCGACCCGGAACAGCCGGTCGCCGACCTGCCGGTGCTGCCCACCGCCGAGTCCGAGCTGGTCCGCCGGGGCTGGAACGCCACGGGCCGCGACTACCCGGCCGACGCGACCGTGCCGCTGCTGTTCGCGGCGGCGGTACGGCGGGCACCGGACGCCGTCGCGGTCGTCGATGGTGGACGTACGTTGAGCTACGCCGAACTCGATGCGGCAAGCGCCCGGCTCGCCGGGCTGCTGCGGACCCGTGGCGTCGGGGCGGAATCGCTGGTCGCGGTGCTGCTGGACCGCTCCTGGCAGGCGGTCGTCGCGCTACTCGCCGTGCTGCGCAGTCGGGCCGCGTACGTGCCCGTCGACCCCAACTATCCGCCGGCCCGGCAGGCAATGATCCTCGACGACGCCGCGCCGACGCTGGTGCTGACCACCACCGGTACGGCGGCCGCCCTGCCCGCCGAGTCACCGGTGCTCGCCCTCGACCAGCTCGACCTGACCGCGCCTGACCCGACCGCGCCTGACCTGGCTGCTGCCGGCCTGGAGACGCCTGACCCGGGGACCGCTGACCTGCCCGGCCCAGACGAGCTGGCGTACGTGCTCTACACCTCGGGTTCCACCGGGCGGCCCAAGGGGGTGCGTGTCCCGCACGGTGCGCTGGCCAACCTGCTGCTCGGGATGCGGGACATGTTCGACAGTGGGCCGGCTGACCGGTGGCTCAACCTGACCTCGCCGTCGTTCGACATCTCGGGAGTCGAGGTCTACCTGCCGCTGACCACCGGTGGACAGGTGGTGGTGGCGTCCGGGGTGAGCGCGCTCGACGGTGCCGGGGTGCTGCGGCTGGTTCGCGAGACCGCAGTGACGCACGTGCAGGCGACCCCGTCGGGTTGGCGGGTGCTGCTGGAGGCCGGGCTCGACGACCCGGTGGTGGCGGTCACCGGCGGCGAGGCGCTGGCGGTCCCGCTGGCCCGCCAGTTGCGCTCGCGGGTGGCCCGGCTGGTCAACGGGTACGGCCCGACCGAGGCGACGATCTACGCGACGATGGCGGAGATCCCGCCGGAGCCGGACGAGGTCACCATCGGCGGGCCGGTGCCGAACACCACGGCGTACCTGCTGGACGGGCGGCGGCGGCCGGTGCCGGTCGGGGTGCCCGGCGAGCTGTACCTGGGCGGGCGGGGCATCGCCGACGGCTACCTGAACCGCCCCGAGCTGACCGCCGAGCGGTTCGTCCCCGACCCGTACGCTACCGATGCCGGCCGCCTGTACCGCACCGGCGACCTGTGTCGCTGGCTGCCCGACGGACGGTTGGAATTCCTCGGCCGGGCCGACGACCAGGTGAAGATCCGCGGCCACCGGGTGGAGCTGGGTGAGATCACCGGCCGGCTGCTGGAGCATCCGGCTCTCGCCGAGGCCGCCGTACTGCTGAACGGTACGGACCAGGCGTCGCCGCAGCTCGTCGCCTACCTGGTGCCTCGCGGTGCCGCGCCGACCGTCGCCGTGCTGCGCCGGCACCTGACCGAGACGCTGCCCACGGCGATGGTGCCCACCGACTGGGTGCTGCTCGACCGGCTACCGGTGAGCCCGAACGGAAAATTGGACCGGGCCGCGCTGCCGGACCGGGCCGCCCTGCCAGCACCGACGACCGGCGGTACGGACCCGACCGCCACGGCGGACCCGGTCGGCGCCCCAGACCCGGTCGGCGCCCCAGACCCGGTCGGCGCCCCAGACCCGGTCGGCGCCCCAGACCCGGTCCACGGACCGGACCCGGCTGTCGAGGCGGACCCGGTCGTCGAGGAGATCCGGTCGATCTGGCAGGACGTGTTGCAGATCGACGAGATCGGCATTGACGAGGACCTGTTCGACCTGGGCGGGCACTCGTTGACGATCACCCGGATCAGTAGCCGGATCCACCGTCGGCTCGGCGTCGAGGTGCCGTTGGACGCGTTCTTCGACACTCCGACGATCGCCGAGATCGCCGATCTGGTCCGCGAGGCCGGCGGCCGATGCTGAACAACGTGGAGACGAAGGAGGACTCGGTGGACACGACGACGCTGCGGCAGCGGGTGACGGAGCTGGTCGACGAGGCGACCGGCGGTACGGTGCCGGCCGACCAGCTGACCGGCGGCGGATCGTTGATCGCGCTGGGAGTCGACTCGCTGGGCCTGCTCCGACTGGTCGACGCCGTCGAGGCCGAGTTCGGCGTCGAGGTGGAGTTCGACGGCCCCGGCCAGCGGATGGACACGCTGGACGACCTGGTGGCCGCGATCGTCGACGCTCGCGACGAGGCGAAGCCGGACCGGGTCGCCACCGCCGGGTGAGCCGGCCGCTCGACTAGGCTGCGTTCGTGTCGGTCGAGGGTGGGAACGCGGACGAGCGCCTCAAACGCATCGAGGCGATCACCGACCCTGCCCTGTCCCGGCTGGGTTTCGACGCGCTGCTGGTCGAGTCACTGGCCCGCACCGGCGGGCTGCTCGGCGTAGACTCCGCCGCCGTCTGCCTGCTCGACGCACACTCCCAGCAGCTGGTCACCGCCGCGGCATGGGGCATCGAGGCCGGCCACGAACCGCCAGCCCGGCTGCCGCTGGGGCGCGGGTACGCCGGCAAGGTGCTGACCACCGGCGACACGGTCATGCTGACCGATCCTGACGACGAAACGCTGGCGCATCCGGCGTTGCAGGGACAGGGCATCCGGTCGCTGCTGGCGGTGCCGGTGACGATCGGCGGCTCGGTAGGCGGGGTGCTGCACGTGGCAACCCGACGACGCGGGCCGGCCTGCGACGACGAACAAATGCTGCGGCTGCTGGCCGACCGGATCGCCCTGGCCGACCAGGCCCGCGAACGCCAGGTCGACCGCGCCACCACCCTGGCGCTGCAGTACGACCTGCTGCCCACCGAACTACCGGCGGTCGCCGGGCTGGAGTTCGCCGCCCGGTACGTCGCCGGCCACGACGCCGGGGTCGGCGGCGACTGGTACGACGTACTGCCGCTGCCCGACGGGTGGGCCGGCGTGGCGATCGGCGACGTCACCGGACGCGGGCTGCACGCGGCCACCGTGATGGGCCGGCTGCGCAGCGCGCTGCGCGCGTACGCTCTGGAAACCACCGACCCGGCCGACGTGCTCGCCCGGCTGGACCGCAAGGTGCAGCACTTCGAGCCGGGCATGATGGCGACGGTGTGCTACGCGACGATCGACCCCGCCCGGACGGTCGTATCGCTGTCGACGGCCGGCCATCCGCCGCCGGTGACGATCGGCGGTGGCCACGCCGCACACAGCTTGCCGGTGCCGGCCGACCTTCCGCTCGGCACCCGCATCCACCGGCCACGCCGGGTGCACAGGTACGCCCTCCAGCCCGGCGCGCTGCTGTTCTTCTTCACCGACGGCCTGGTGGAGCGGTGGGGGCCGACCATCGACAACGGCCTGCGTCAGCTGTGCGACTCGTTGGTCGCCACCAGCGCCGAGACGGCCTGCGCCGAGACAATGGGCGCGCTGGTGGACGGCCGGCCGCTGGTCGACGACATCGCCATGTTGGCGCTCCGCCGCCGGTAGCCATAGTTGGCGCTCCGCCGCCGATAGCCGCAGTCGATGTCGCGGGTGCTACCAGCGGCCGATCGACGGCACCCCGGCGGCATCGTGCGGGGTACGGGCACCGGCGGCGTCCGAGGTACGGGACGCGGCGGCGGTGTCCGCCCAGTCGCGTGGGCCGGTGCCGTCCCCGCCGATCGTCGGGGCGTCGGCGCCACGGGGCTGCGCGTCCGGGCTGGTTTTACGCCCGTTTGCGAACATCACCTGGTCGAAGCGCACCTCGACCGGAGTCGCGTACCGCTTGCCGTTGACCGGGTCGTGCCGCATGAACTGCGGCGGTGCGATCCGGACCGTCACGTCGTACGGGCCGGGACCGGGCACCGAGGCGTTGCCGCCGTAGTGGTACAGAAACGGGTGCCAGAGGAACGGCAGGCCGGCGGTGGCGACCGTGTGACCGTCCCGGTTGACCGTGATCCGCACGTCCAGACCGGGGATGAAGCGGCCGTCGGCGGCGTCCGCGACCGCGACCTCCAGATGCACGTTTGCATCCGGGGCAGCTTCCCGCCAGACCAGCTGACCGCCGGAGAGCTCGTACATGCCCTCCGCCTCCTCGTTGACGAACGCCACGAGGTAATCGCCGGCCAGCTGGCTCAGCGCCCCGTCCTCCTCGGCCATGGCGCGCAGCGCACCCCCGTACGCCTGACCCTGCCGCCGGGCGACGGCAAGCTGCTCCTCGGTGGCCTCGTTGCTGGTCCGCATAGGCGGCTGCGCGGCTGGTGTCGTCATGGTGACCCTCCGGGTCGATCTGCTTGCGTCCCCTGGCTGGGGTCTACCCCGCAACGGCCGTGCTATTACTCACCCCACCGACAGATCGGTGACCCGGTGGGCGGCACCAGTGACCCGCCGGTCGGTGGGCTGGCGCACTGGAGTGTCTTGCCACTGTGCTGTCGCTGCCGAGTCAGCCGTTACCCGGCGGCAGGTCGTAGCCGGTCGCGACGCACTGCGCGTTGAGCGTGCCGTCCGAGACGGTCCAGTACAGGTGCGCCGTGCCGCGGCTGCCACTCGTACGGGTGAAGATCAGAACGTCGTCGTTGGTGGTCGCGGCGGTGCCGTTGTCGGAGATCACCACCGACCCGAGGGGCGCACCGCCGAACACCCCTACCAGGGAGATCGGGGTCAGGTCAGGATCGGCGGCGTGGTCGGTGACCGGGATGGTGACCGTCCCGCCGACCGTGGCTGGCAGGTTGAAGCCCACGCTGTTGCAGATTGGGCGACGGTTGGCTGTCGTGGATCCCGTGGCGCTGGCAGAGCTGGCTGCGGTGAGCGAGACGGCGGCCAGACCGACAACCGTCGCCGTTGCCACCCGAGCCGCGTAAGGCATTCTCACGTGTTCTCCTCTGGATCGGTCCGCACGGCGGAAGGGACAGCAGAATGCTACGGCCGTCGATATCCATCGGCCACCTACAGTGATGGGACGTCACCTTTCCGTAAGAACTTGACCCGGGTGCGGGCCGCGTCGCGACCGGGCCGGACAACCGGCCACGACGCGCGCCAACCAGGCAGGGCCGCCACCGCCCGGTCGCTCCCCGCAGACACCAGGCACACCTGTGGCCGGTAGACTCGGCGTTCGCGCCCTCGTAGCTCAGGGGATAGAGCAACGGTTTCCTAAACCGTGTGTCGCAGGTTCGAATCCTGCCGGGGGCACCCCAGAGATCAGCGAAAACGCCAGCTGACCAGCGCGTACGCAGATCCGTCGATGATCCACAACATGCAGCCGGATGCCACCGGAAGCCGCCGTTTGTCGCCAGCCACGGACTATTCACGGATTGATCTTGAAGGCGTTTCCCCAGGTCACACCCGGTGCCCGGAGCAAGATCCGGACTGGCGGCCGACACCGCGAGCCTACCCACCGAAGCCCTGCAACGCGTCGCCGATCCGCTGGTTGACCGTCGCCTCCTGGCCGTCGATGCACTTCGCGTACACCTTCAACAGCACGTCGACCGAATGCCCGGCCCGCTCAGCGACCTCTGTTGCCGGAGCACCGGCGTTGAGCCAGAGCGACACCGCCGCGTGCCGCAGGTCGTACGGCCGGCCCGCCAACGGCGACGCCGCCTGATGCGGAGTCAGCGCGAACGCCCGCGCCTCCTCCCACACCCGCGAGTACGTAGACGCCGCCACGACGTTGCCCCGCTCGCTGCGGAACAACCGGCCGTCGTCCGCCACGCCGTACCGGTCGATGTGCTCCCGCAGAATCGTCACCAGCTCCGGCGGGATCGGCACGCTGCGTGACTCGGCGTCGGCCCGATGCTTGAGCCCGCGCCGGTCGTGCGCCTCGCCGCTGTCGGTCCACCGCTTGCCGGACTGCGGCCGGTTGTCGACCAGCGTCAGCCGACCCCACCCCGTTGCCGGAAGGTGGCAGTCCTGTTCACGCAGGCCCAGCGCCTCACCCGGTCGCAACGCCGCAAGGTAGAGGCAGGCGAAGAACGCCACCAGGCGCTCACCTTTGCGGACCCGGCCCCGCCGCCCGACATACGTCAGCGCGGTCAGCAGCTCCGCCGCCTGACGCGGGTTGACCACCACGCGCCGGTCGACCGTCACCGCGACCTTCTTGCGGGTCGACCGCACCCGGAGCTTGTCGACCGGGTTGAAGTCGAGCAGTTCCAATTCCACGGCGTACTGCAGCACGTTGTAGAACACCGACCGCTTCCGCCGGGTTGTCGTCACCGCAGCCGCCCGCCCGTCGAGCGTCAACGCCAGGACGTCGAGCGCGGCCCGGACCGTCGCCGCCTGCCCCAGCTCGACGAGGGGCAGCGAAGCACGGCGCAGCCAACGCGCGGCAGGCGCCAACTCCGGCGGGACGTCGGATTGCCGAACAGCCGGCGGCAGCAGGTGATCCACCAGCAGGCGCCGCAGCTGCCCCGGCCCCGGCCGGCCCGACAGGTCCCGGACCAGGGCCGGAGTGACGGTGGCCAACGCGTCGACCAGGCTGGCCCGCGACTTGGCAGCCGCGCCGGGCCACTTCATGTCGACGTAGGACTGAACGAACTCAAGCCAGGTCTGCGCCTCCTTGGCCGCCATCATCGAATCAGGCAGGCCGGTCACCGAGTCGAACGCCTCGCCCCGGTTGATGGCCTGCATCAGGTCCGACCGGAAATTGTCGGCAAGGGCACGGGTGGCGAAGTTCCGCGACTTCTCCCGGCCGCCGACGATCCACCGGACGGTGTACGTCTTCTTCCTGCCGCCCTTGTTGACGCGGATGTCCCACACCCGCACAGCGCGGGACTTCACGCCGCCTCCCGGTGCCGTTCGAGCCAGGCACGCAGGTCACGCCGGCCGATGCGCAGCTCACCGTTCGGGAGCTTGATGCACTCCGGGGCGATGCCCAGCTCACGCCAGCGGTAGAAGGTCCGCCGAGAAACGCCGTTGAGTGCGCTGAGTACCTGAGGGACGGTCAACAGCTCGTCGTCCATTGGGGTGGTTTCCTCCGAGGGGTTCAGGCTGCGAGGGTCAGGGGTCGAGTCGTTGCCGGAACAGCGCCGGAGGCGCGTTGTCGGGCGTTGGTGAGGGTGGTGCGCCAGCGGATGCGTTCGGAGACGGCGCGCAGGATGCGGTGTTGCAGGGGTGGGACGTCGGGGTCGTCGGGTCGGGCGAGTTCGAACCGGTAGCGGTCCGGGTTGTCGACCTGCCCGTCCGCCTGCCCGCCCGGCTGCCCGCTGTCGTTGTCGTTGTCGTTGTCGTTGTCGGCGAGGTTCCCGGCGAGGATGGCGCGGACCCAGGCCCGGTTGTCGGCGCGGTGGTCGGCCAGGGTCTTGCCGGACCACTGCCGGGAGACCAGCACCCGCCGGCCGGTGAAGCCCAGCGTCGCCCGTTGGTGGACCTTGCCGGTGCAGCGGCCGGGGGTGAGGCCGGGTTTGGCCTTGTCGGGTTGGACGCCGTAGAGCAGCCAGTTGGCGCAGGTCGGCGAGCACGGCAGGACGGACAGTTCGGCGTGGAGTCGGTCGAAGTGCGCCCGTTGGGGGTCGGAGCGTGGTCGGGCCTGGTCGGTCAGGTCCTTGGTGACGTACTTCGTGACGTAGCGGATGGAGCGTTCCGCATCCTTGGTGCCCTGGTCGATGCCGCGTGCGTCGATCCGGCCCAGCCGGGCGACGTACGCGGGTGGGGTGCCGGGTTCCTCCAGTTCGTCGAGCGCTTCACCCCAGGTGGGTAGCGGCTGGCGGGTTTTGGGGTCGACGTAGACCCTGATGGCTTATTCGGTGTAGGTCAGGCGGCGAGGGTGAAGTCGAGGCGTTGGAGGTGTGTTGTCCGGGTGCGGTCGAGGGGGTGTCCGGTCCAGTAGCTGTCGAGGCGGATGATGTTGATCGCGGTGGCCGTGAGGGTGTGTTCGAGTCTGGTCTTGGGCAGGCCTCGGTAACGGGCGGTACGGATCCCGGTGACATGGGTGCTTTGGCGCATGGTGCCCTCGACTCCGGCGCGGACGGCGTAGCGGGCCTTCCACTCGGAGGTGTTCTGCTGGATGCGGGCAGCGGTGAGGGCTTCGTGTAGGTCACGGGGGTGGATGGTGATCTGGCGGCGGGTGCCTCGGGTGCATTCCTGGCGGGTGGGGCAGGGCTGGCAGACGCTCTTCGGCCAGGACACCACGATGGTGTCGGTGTCGCGTTGTCGGCAGGGTGACCAGCTTGTGCTGGTGTTGCCCTGGGGACAGACGCCGTGGCGGGTGTCGAAGTCGAAGGTGAACGCCGCTTTGTCGTAGCCTCGCCCGGCGCGGGCCTGCGCGGACGGGTCGATCAGCATCGGGGAGGTCAGGGTGATCCCGTGCCGGCGGGCGGCGGGCGGCGGTGATCTCGGCGGACGGGTATCCGGAGTCGACGAGGTGCTCGGCGGGAGTCAGTGCCTTGTCGGCCAGTCGCTGGTGGATGATGGCGGTCATGGCCGAGTCCGGGACGGTCGCGGTGGTGGTGGCCACGTTCGTGATCAGGTTCGGGTGTTCTCCGCGTCCGGTTTCCCGGCCGGTGGTGCCGGTCGGTGGGTCGCAGGTCTCGGTGAAGTGGACCTTGTAGCCGCCCCAGCCGGTGTCGCGTTTGACGCTGTATCGGGCGTCCGGGTCGTATGGGGAGATGAGGCGGTCTCTGCCGGGCGGGACACCGTCCCCGTCCGGGGCGTGTTCCCGCCGTCGCGCCTCCTGCCCGGCGCCGTCGGTGTCGCGGTAGAACTGCTGGATCCAGATCAGGCGTAACGTCTGTATCGCTGGGATCTGTGCCAGCCATTCCGGTGCGTCCGGGTGGTGCGCCGCGTCGAGCAGGTGGTAGCCGTCGATGCCGTAGCGGACCGTCAACTCGTCACGTCTGGTCTGGCTCTCGGGCAGGCGTAGGTTGTCGACGCGGGTGCCGTAGACGCCGGTCCAGGAATCGTCGATGACCGAGGTGAGCCAGTGCGGTGCCGCCGCGGCGAGGGCTTCCAACGCCGCCCGTAGTGTCTCTCCGGCCAGTTCGAGGCGGTTGAGGTCGCGGATCGCGCCGAGTACGTGGGTGGAATCGGTGCGTTGGCGGCCCCGGGCCTTGACCAGTCCGAGCCCGGCCAGGCGTCGCAGCAGGGCGTCCAGGGCCAGGCTGGTCAGGTCACCGGCGACCAGCCGGTCCCGGAACTCCGACAGGACGGTGGGGTCGAAACCCGGATCGTCGAGTTCCAGACCGAGGGCGTATTTCCAGGTGATTCGGTCCCGGACCGCGTCGGCGGCCTGACGGTCGGTCAGGTTCTCCGAGAACTGCAACACGCTGGCGGTCATCAACTGTGCCGGGGAGATCCCCGGCCGTCCCCGGAGCCCGAACGCCGCCGAGAACCGGGCGTCCTCGTACACCTGGCCGAGTTCGTCACGGATCCGCGTCGCCAGGTTCCCTTTCCGGAACGCCGCCCGCGCCATCCGCGCGGTCTGCTCCGGAACGTCTGGCCACGGCCTCGGTTGCATCGACATGACCACAACAACCCTACTGACCCACCGAAGGAGACGGGTACACGGCCGAATAAGCCATCAGGGTCGACGTACGCCTGTTGGTCGACGTCCCACAGCGGTGGTGTGTCGACGCGGTAGACGGGTTGGTCGTAGCGTGGCCACCACACCTGGTGGTAGGTGGCGGCGGCGATCTGCTTGAGCAGCTTGCGTGGCAGGGTGCCCCGGATGGCGAAGTGTGCGTGTGGGGCGAGTCGGCGTTGCAGCTCGACTGCTCCGGCGTACTGGACGTTCCAGCCCGCTGCCCGGCGCAGGTTCTGCCACCACCGATCGAGGACCCGTGCGAAGTGGATCGAGTCGAGAGCGGCGCGTCGGTAGTCGTAGCTGGCCGGGTCCACCGGGGTGCTGAGTACCGGGTCGTGTGGTTGGTGGCGTTGCCCGCATTCGCACGGCACGACGTAGCCGCCGCGCCGGAAGTGTGAGTGCACCGGGCCGTGGCTGTCGAGGGTGAGTGTGAGCAGCATCGACGGCCGATACGTTTTGCCCTGCCGGCCGGTGTAGGCGCGGCCGACCGTGCGCGGGTCGACGGGCAGCCGGGGCAGGTCGGGGGTGTCCTGGCGGCGGCGGGTCGACCGGCGACGTCGAGGCCGCTCGTCCCGCTCGGTCGGGGTGAGCTTGCCGCGTAGGTTCGATTCCGCCAACGCCTCATCAACCTCGACGATCGCCGCGTCCAGGTCCGCGACCTGCGCCGCCCGCGCATCCGGGTGCATCGGCTCGTAGGCCAGGGCGTGACGTTCGAATTCGAGGTGCGCCCGCAGCCGGACCAGCGACAGGACGTCCTCACCCGGCTTGTCCGGGCGGACGGCCGGTTCGTCGGCCAGGTGCCAGCCTTCCCGGATCTGCTGAATGCGTAGCCGTCGGCCGCGTTCCGCGCACGGCTTGCACTTCGCGGCCAGGGTCGCCCCGCAGGGCACTTCGACGACATCGGTACGGCCGGTCACGGTGTCGGTGCGGCGCAGCACCACCGGCCGCACGCACACCTGATGCTGCTCGGCCAGCTGCCGTAGCGCGTCTTTGGCCAGGGGTTGACGCATCCGGGCCGCCCGCGACCCCGGACGCGGCATTACCGACAGCGGCGATGACGCGTTGTCCGGGATCGGAGCGCCCACACCCGCCGCCGGCCGGGTCGCGGGCTCGGGGTGAGTCACTGGTCAGCCTCCACACCAGTCATCGCAGAGCCGTTACGGGTCGGGAACCCCGCCACCGGTACCGGCACCACACCCCGCCGCACACCGGCGGCAACCGGCCGGACTGGTTCGACCATCGGCACCTGGTCGACGCCCGCGACCTGGTCGACGGGCCGGGACAGCTGGTCGGGAACGACCGGGGCAGCGTGGTCGGTGTCGACCTGGTCGACGGCAGCAGCCGGCCGCTGGTTGCCCGGCTGGTCGACACCGGCCGGGGCGGGGGTGGCGGGTTTGGTGGACAGGACGAGCTTTGACAGGCCGAGGAACGCCAGCGCCGGCACCGCCGACAGCAGCCAGCCCGAGATACCCGGCTTGGCCACCGCGAGTTGTGCTGCCAGGGACAGGCAGACCGCGCAGACGAGCAGGAACATCGGATAGCCGACCGGCCCACCGGTACGACGCCGCCGCCGGATCGTCAGCAACGCAGCGAGGGGGATCAGTTCGCTGATCGCGGCGTTGGCCCAGCCGAACCACTCCCCCGTACCCGCCGGGGAGTTGTCCATCGTCCAGTCGTGGACGTGGGTGAACGACGCCGCCCCGGCCAGGCCACCGACGACGAGCAGGATCAGCACCAGGACGACGCCTTCCGCCCGCTCCGCGCGGGTCGGACCACCAGTCGACGGCGTCATGCGATCACCCCCGGCACGCCACCAGCGCCGTTGTCCGTGCCGTTGTCGGTGTCGGTGTCGTCGAGATGCCGGTACGCCTGGCCCAGGCCGCGAATGTCGTCGTCGGACAGGTAGGCGAACCGGACCCGGACGGGTTCCCGGACACCGTCGAGGACGACATAGCCGACCCCCGGCAGCGTCTCCGGAACCCGGTCACACACCGCACCCCGGTCACGGGCACCGTCGCCCAGGACCATGTCAGCCTGCTCCGGCTCGGTCATCCGCAACGCGATCCGGGTCGGGAACAAATCCCGGAACGGCAGCACGTCCTTACGCGGGTCCTGCAACGCCGCCACCACATGCACACCCACCGCCCGGCCCTGCGACAACAACAGACCCAGCGCCTCTTTGATGCGGTCGCGGACCTTGCGGTCAGTCAGATAGGCGGTCAACGCCGCCAACTCGTCGACCACCACCACGATCAACGGCTCATCCCGACTCGGCGTGTGCTGACGGGTCACCCCACGAAGCCGGTCCGCCCGCACCCGCATGCGTTTCACGGCCTCTTCCAGGACACCGGCCATGGTGTCCGGGTCCTGGTAGCAGAACCCGGCGAACAACGGCAGCCCCGCCGCCAACTCCATGCCGCCCTTCGGGTCGAACACCCACAGCTCCACCAACCCGGAACGGACGCCGCCGGCCAACGCGGAGATCAGCGACCAAATCACCGAGCCTTTGCCGGAGTTCGTAGCCCCCGCCACCAGCACATGCGACCCCGTCAGCCGCAGCCGATACGGCTCCCCGCCCTCCTGAACGCCCAGCGGCAGGCCGGCAAGATCAGGCACGGCCGGGACCGGCAGCGGCGCCACCACGCCGGCGAGCGGATCCCGGCGGGTGAACCGCACCGCCACCAGATCCGGCCGCACACACGCCGACGCCCGCGCTTCGCGCTGGTGGAAACCGTGCGCCAACCGGTCCGCGATACGCGCCCAGTCATCCGGCACCTGACCCGGCAGCATCCGCACCGTCACCGTGTCCCCGAACCGATCCGAGACGACCCGGACCAGACGCGGCACGTAGCGGACCCCGTCGAAGATGACTGCCAGTCCGCAGGTGGCGGTGACCGCGACCCAGCGACGCCGGTACACCCACAACCGACGCCACCGGGCCACGAACGGGTACCAGCCGAACCGCCACCACGACCCCGGATGCAGCCGCCACCACACCACACCCGCTGTGGCGAGGCCTGCGACGACGGCGGCCAGGACCAGCGGACCGTACTCCAGATGCACCCACGCCACAGCGACGGCCGGGCCGGAGATCCACCAGTAGCGGACCGCCAACACCGTCAGCCGGACCAGGCCACGGGCCAGCCACCACAGCAGGAGCAGCCAGCCCGGCAACCGCCACGACGGCAGCCGCACATTCATCGGCGCGACCGGGACCTTCTCCCCCGGAATGATGTTGATCAACGGCATGACGTCGTCACCGCCCCGACCAACGGACCGGACGACCCAGCGTCGCCATACAGGTCCGGCACGCCATATGCAGCGAATCGAACCGACGCGGACGCACCCACCGCCCACAACGCGGACACCGGATCTCATCCACCAACGCCGGCAGATCCCGCAGCCCCATCACCCGGCGGGCCACCGCCAGCCAGGACCACAACACACCAGCGAGCAGACGACGACGGAACCTCACGCCGACCACCCCCGCCGGATGCGGTTGGCCTGCTCACGGGCGATCTCCGCCAGATCCGACGCCTCACCGGCGACATCCGGCGACGACGACTCAGCCGCAGCCCGGTTGAACAGGTCCGCCTTGCGGTCGTACCAGGCGGCCCGCTCCTCGTCGGACGCCTGCCAGGTCGGCCGGCTGTTCAGCAGCTCCGCCAGCTCAGCGGCGAACGATCGCGTTCCGTCAGCCACGGTCGTCACCGCCCGCCGGCTGGTCGAGGAAGACGACGAGCGCGCAGGCGTCGCAATACCGCCGTGGCTCGCGGCGGTCCGGCCTGATCAGGGCAAGGTTCATTAGCATGGGCGTCACAGCCCTGCCCCCTTTCACGAGGGGTTGAAGGGATGGGAGCGCGGGACGGGCCGGGACTCTTGGCGGGGAATCGGCCCGCCCCGCGTGAGAGATGGAGCGGTCAGGCAGCGGCGGGAGCGTGGGCCGAGGCCGGCTGCATGCCGGTGGCCCGCAGGGAGTACGCCATCCGCGCCCGGCACTGACCCGAGGCCCGGCACCGGTGCGAATCCACGTACGGGGTCAGGGTCAGCCCGTCGAACTCCACCGCCGGCGGATACCCCGGCACCGTCGACGACGGCGGCACCGGACGCTGCCCGGCAACGATCTTCACCTTGACCTCAGTGGACCGACCGAACTTGCCCGCCTCAGCGTCCAGATCCAACACACGGACCACCCAGACCCGCTCACCGGTCTCCTTGTCCCGCGCCTGGTTGTCCGCCTCGCCACGCCGGTCGAAGTCGACCTGAGCATCGACACCGAGGAACAGCGCACCGGCGGGGAACACGTACTCGAACGGGACCGGGACCTTGATCGACGCAGGAACCACGACGTAAGCCTCCTAGCTGGACCAGATGTCCGCCTGACATCCGGTTGAGCTTACAAGTTACGTCAGCCTGTCAACACAAGCCAAGGTCGAAGTCTGATCATGCAGATGGTGAGAACGTTCGCCCAGTCAGGACAGCGGGTAGGTGTCCTCGATCTCGTGACGGCTACCGGGAAGCACCAGCACAGACGCCATGATCGGCTCACCCGACGCCCGATGCGCGGTGATGACGACGCTGAACACCGACTCGTCCGCCGACACGTCAAGGGCGTCCGCCTCGTCCGCGCTGACCCGCCGCGTGGTCATCCGCTCGGTGGCGTAGTCCGCGCGCAGTCCCTTGTGTCGGGTGATGTGCTCGATCAAGCTACCGGCGATCGGCTCCGGCTTGACGATCTCTGTGCCCACGGCGATGTCGACCGGTACGAACGTCGAAATCAGGTCCACCGGGCCGAACTGTGACACCGTCCGGCGGCGCCGCTCGTAGACGGGTGTTCCGTCCGGGATGTTCAACGCCGCAGCGACACGCGGCGACGCCAGCACCGGCCCGACATGCAGGATCTCTGTTTCGGCGCTCTCATCCAGCTCGACCGCGTCCCGTGCGTACTGCGGCGAGGTGCGACCCGACGGCGGTCGGCCACGAACGAAGCTGCCCTTGCCCTGCTGCGACTCGATCCAGCCGTCCTGCTTCAGGATGCCGAGAGCTTTGAGGACGGTAGGACGGGAAACCCCGAACTCCGAGCACAACTGGTTCTCTGACGGCAGCACCGCGCCCGGCGCGTACGAGCCATTCTCGATGCGCTCCCGCAGCGTGTTCAACACGCGCAGGTATTTCGGCGTCGGCACTTCGTACGCCATCGCGGGCCACCCCACCATCAAAGATCACATGTCAAGACAGGAGCCTAGAGGCACGCAGCATGACGGGACAAGTACAGTCAGCCGTTCGGCGTGCCCGGCCGGGACGACCCGCGCCACCAGCCGGACCAGGACCCCATTCGCTCGCCGATCAGTTCGGGGAACGTGGCACCCGGCCGCCGTCGAGGCAGCCGCCGGTAGCGGCCGAAGATTCGCAAGGCCGCCCGCCGCGCCGGACACGGACCTTCATGCCCGCATTCCAGACAGCGATCGTCGTTGACCGACGGAACGTGCAGATCGAGCAGAGCTTGCGCCGCCGCAAGCGCCTTCCGCGCGTCAGCAGACAGGTACGTTGTCACGACTGCCCGCCGTCAGCGGTGAACATCGACGCCCGTACGAGGACCAAGGCGTGATCCCCGGACCGGCCGTCGTGCATCATCTTGACGCCTTCCAACCAAATCCACTCGTGACCCTCCGGACGGTTGGTCACCAGCCGCACCCCGGTCACCCAGATCGAAACCGGGCCGTCAGTCGGCCGAAACCGGTCTCGTGCAGTCAACCGGACCACGTCTCCCAGTCGCACCCGAAGATCAAACGCCACGGTTCCTCCTCACGACGTTCGCCGGCCGCACCGACACCGGCCTCAGCCCAGCCACCTGGACGAACACCTCACGCCTGTCCAGGGCTTGACCGGCACCGTCCAACACATATCCGGTGACCCATGCCCAGCCGTGGTATGTCGGGCGCTCGGACACCGAGATCACCCGCAGCACCAGCGCACGATCTCCGCCGAACTGCACCGACGCCCGGCCATCGATCAGCAGGACCGTCCCCGGCTTGATCCCGTCCGCCGTCACGGCTGGACGGGCACCGAGGCGAGCGGGCATTCACGCGGCTGTCGTCGTCCCGTACAACCAGGCGCCAGCACTCGCCCCGGTGCCCAGCTCACGCGGCCGACCTCCCCGAGCCGGCGCAGTCCACACACGACCGACGCGCCAACGCGTGACCGCGACCCGCACCCCTGGCGACCGTCTGAAGGTCGGACCGTCGGGTGACGTACTTCCACCCGGAGCCGACGCAGGAGGGGCAGTTGCTCGCGTTGTGCTCGATCATGAATACAGGTTGTGGCACAACCGGCCCATCAACCCGGAAAATCGTTCCGGGGTACCACAGCCACAGCGCGGGAGGATCATCACCATGCGCGGGATGAACACTTCACTCACCATCGGCGAACGCGTGGCCTGGTACCGGCGACGCCGTGGCCTCTCCCAAGAGGTCCTGGCCGGACTTGTCGGCCGTACGGCCGACTGGCTTGGCAAGGTCGAGAACAACCGGATCGACCTCGACCGCCTGTCAGTGATCAAGGCCCTCGCTGACGTCCTTGACGTCGGACTCGGTGACCTCCTGGCCGAACCGACCCTGCTGGACTGGACAGGCGACAGCGGTACCAGCACCGTTCCCGCCCTACGGGCAGCGCTCACCGACTACCGCGCGGTCACCCAGCTCGTCGGGATCGGCAGCCGTGACGAGGCGCCCAACACGGCAGACCTCCGGACCGAGGTCGACGATCTGTGGAGCGCCTACCAGGGCTCCCGGTTCGGCTACGTCACCAGCGGCCTACCCGCGCTGATCAACAACGCACACGCGGCAGTCGACGAAAGCGACGGCGCCGACCAGGACCAAGCCCGCCAACTGCTCGGCCTCACCTACCAACTCGCCGCCACGCAACTCACCAAACTTGGAGAAGCCGACCTCGCGTGGATCGCCGCCGACCGCGGACTCACCGCCGTACGGCCCACCGGCGACCCCGTCATCATGGGTTCCCTGTTCCGCTCGGTGTCCCATGCACTGCACTCCACCGGCCGATACCGCGAAGCAGTCCGCCTCACCGAGGACGCAGCCGCCTACCTCGCCCCGCACGTTGGCACCACCGCAAGCCCGGCCCTGCTCTCCGTCTACGGCACGCTGCTTCTCGCCGGATCGATGGCCGCAGCCCGGTCCGATGACGCGAGCACCACCAGGACCTTCCTGACTGCCGCCGAGGAAGCCGCCGCCAGACTCGGAAACGACGCCAACCACCTCTGGACAGCCTTCGGCCCCACCAACGTCGCCATCCACCGGGTAGCCACCGCCGCTGAACTCGGAGACATCCAGGTAGCCGTTGACCTCGGACCACGCATCGACACCAGCGCACTACCAATGGAACGCCGGATACGCCACGCCCTGGAAGTCGCCCGCGCCCTCAGCTCCTGGAACCGCACCGACGAGGCGCAAGCCATCCTCCTCGATGCCGAGCAGATGGCACCCGAACAGGTCCGCCACCACTACCTCAGCCGGCAACTCGCCCTCACCTGGGTACGCCGGCAGCGCGGCAAGCCCTCGACCCAACTCGTCGGCCTCGCCCGACGGTTGAACGTGCTCGACTGACCCACCCCGTCTACCCTGCCAAGGGTGACCGAGCCAGAGACACCGCCCATGGCGACCCCACGCGTCGCCGCTGGCGCACTCTTCTTCGACGACGCCGGCCGTATCCTCCTCGTACGGCCCACCTACAAGAACCACTGGGACATCCCCGGCGGCTACGTCGAACCCGGCGAGTCACCCCGCGCCGCATGCGTGCGCGAGATACACGAGGAACTCGGCCTAGTGGTTGACGTGGGGCCACTCCTAGTCGTCGACTGGGCCCCAGCACCGACCGAAGGCGACAAAATCCTATTCGTATTTCACGGAAGCCGGAACTACAAGCTGAAGCCGGAGGACATACACTTTAACGATGGCGAAATTTCTGACCTATCCTGGGTTTCAGATGCAGACCTAGACTCACATGTCCCAGACCGACTCGCGAGACGAATACGAACCTCATTCAAGGCACACGCCGCCAACACTGCGATATACGCGGAGAACGGCGAGTAGGAAAGCCACATCAACCCCATCACAAACAAACAGAGAAGCCAAGAAGACGCAGATGCGATTCAGGTCAATAAAGATCCAGAACTTTCGAAGCATTGAGAATTTCGAGATTGACAAACTCGGAGACCTTGTAGTAATCGCAGGACCCAACGGCTGCGGGAAGTCTTCAGTCCTAGACGCAATTCGCCTACTCAAGTCATCATACGGTGGCTACAAACCGAACGAATGGAAGAGCTGGTTTCAAGAATTCAACCTCGACATCAATAAGCCATGGTTCGCAGACCGCCTCCTACGTGATAGATCCAAGCCGCTACACATTTCAGCCTCTATCGAGCTTGCCAAAGCGGAGATCGACTTCATCCGGGCGAATCTAGTTGATCTAATCGCAGAGAAACTCTGGCGGGAAAGCCCTGGTCACCATATATCGGCAGCAACCGGGCGCTCGCTACCACAGGACCTCCGAGAGCAGCCGCGGATCATTCGTAGAGCGGAATCTCTTGCCGCTGACATGATGAACCAACTCTCCAGGCAGTCTCACGAGTTGGCACTAGAGGTCTCACCCAAGGGAAGCCTTATCCCCCTAGAGTCGCCAATCTTAGAGCTCGCCTTCGGGACCTACCTGCCGGCAAGTCTAGGAATATTCGAGTTTCAAAGCGCCTCCCGGACCTACATACGCGAGAAACTAAACAACATCAGCCTTGATCTGCAATCAAATATTGATCGACAAAGAGATCAGACCCTTTACGATTCGCAAGCAAAATATCGGTCGATCAAAAGCCACCTCGTAACAGATTTCCTACACCGACTACTTTCGAAGGGTGGCGCGCAGGCAGACCGAAGCCCGAGTCTTAACGCCACCGTCACCGAGCTATTCCAGCAATTCTTCCCAAACAAGGTATACCTTGGCCCCGAGGTCGATCTCCATGGGTCGATTCAGTTTCCGGTACGACTTACCAACGGAGATTCGCACGATATCGACGAACTAAGTTCCGGCGAAAAAGAGATCGTGTACGGATACCTCCGACTGAAGTCGGCAGGACTAAAGAACTCCGTAATACTCGTCGATGAGCCGGAGCTCCACCTGAACCCCGCGCTTCTCCGCCATCTCCCCGACTTCTATCACAAACACCTAGGCGTCGCAGAGAATAACCAGATATGGCTTATCACACACTCAGACGTCATGCTCCGCCACTGCGCCGGGCATCCTAAGTACAGCGTCTTCTACATGTCAGATTCTTCACAGCCAAAGCCAACGCAAAATCAAGCAACGCCGGTGCTTCAAGATAGCGAGCTGGCAGAGGCGACGCGGGCGCTAGTCGGAGATCTTACAACTTATCGCCCCTACAGCAAGGTGGTAATTGTTGAGGGCGAGGGATTCGATACAGACGTCATATCGAGATTGTTCCCAGAGTTTGCACAGCAAGTGAACATCGGCGCCGCCGGAGACAAGAAGAAGGTAAGGGACCTAGCCTCGCACTTGCGGCGAGTCGCCCGGAGGCTTGGCCTTGGCGACCAGGTCTTCTCAATTTGCGACAAAGACTTCGACATAGGAATCAGCACCGGAGCCACCAAAGAGTACCACTGGGCGGAGTCAAACGGTCATGGCGACACCCGGTAAAATGATCTTGGGTGTCGAGTGATTGGGTGGTAGATGAGCGGGTCTTCTCCGTTGACGGTTGAGGAGCGAGAAACGATCTCGCGGGAGTTGATCCGGGGCGGTGATTCGACGTCAGCTCGGGCCATCGGAAGGCTGCTCGAGCGGCACCATTCGACGATCGCTCGGGAGATCGCGCGGAACGGCGGATCGTTGGATTACCGTGCGGTCGAGGCGCAGGCGCGTTGCGACGAGAATCGGCTACGGCCGAAGCCACGTAAGCTGGAATCTTCGCAGCGGTTGCATGACGCGGTCAACGACGGTTTCGCGGAGAAGTGGTCACCGCGGCAGATCGGCGAGAGGTTGCGTGTGGATCATCCTGATGACCCGGAGATGTGGGTGTCGCACGAGACCATCTACGAGTGCCTGTACCTCCAGGCGCGTGGGGAGCTGCGGACGCAGCTGAAGCTGGCTCTGCGGCGTGGTCGTACGCAGCGGGTGAACCGGTCGCGTCCTGCGGTGGCCAGGGGTTCTATCAAGGACATGGTGAACATCAGCGAGCGGCCGGTGGAGGCTGAGGACCGGGCCGTTCCCGGCTTCTGGGAGGGCGATCTGATTATCGGGAAGGGCAACAAGTCCCAGATCGCCACGCTGGTCGAGCGGACCACCCGTTTCGTCATGCTGGTGCGGATTCCGTTCGACCGTACCGCTGACCGGGTCGCTTTTCTGCTCGCGGCGAAGATGGAGACGTTGCCGGAGTTCATGCGTGGGAGTGTGACCTGGGATCAGGGGAAGGAGATGGCTCGGCACGCTGATTTCACGGTTCGCACGGGGATGCCGGTGTATTTCTGTGACCCGCACTCGCCGTGGCAGCGTGGGAGCAACGAGAACACGAATGGTCTGCTCCGGCAGTATTTCCCGAAGGGTACGGATCTTTCCTTGCACACTCAGGAGGATCTTGATAGAGTCGCCGCAGAGTTGAATGGCAGACCGCGTCAGACGTTGAACTGGCTGAAGCCGATCGAGGTTTTCAACGATCTGGTTAAGAATGCAGTGTCGCCATGATTACTTGACTCCGCCCTGGGACGTCTATCACATTGAAAACTACTTGCTTGAACCAAGGTATATCCCGGCCGCCCACCGAGCGCTACTCGGCACCCAGAGTAAGTACTCCAGCGAGGAGGAAGTGTTCGACGATCTTCTCAGGTGCGCCAAACAGAGCGTTGGAGTGATCACAGCAAAGAAGCTTCAAAGTCTCGTTAACAACCAAATCGTCGATCAGATCAATATTGGAACCGACCCGCAAGCAGAGAATCCAGTACCTGCCTTACTGAGGTCGATTGAAGCATCAAGGTATCGCCTGTCAAGTAAGCTCGACGTCATCGGCCAATCTGCTTACCTCGAGCAAACCAGGGACTCAATTAGAGAAGACCTACTATCCAAAATCCGGGAGGGGAGTTGGATTTCAGAGTTTCCGGGAAGGAGCATTCTAACTCTTTTCACAAGAGACCGCGTTCCCCGCATTGCATATGAAGGATTCCGAAATGTAATTATCGACAAGATGGCCGAATCTGGACACCGACCACGGGGGATACAAATTGTCATCGAGCGAATCCTTGAAGAACCATCGGATATCCCCGATGACATTCCTAGGAAGTGGGCGTGACAGGCTGGAAGGTAAACATTCACGTGGTTCTCGAAGCGTGATGGTCAGTGCGGGCTGAGTGACGGGGCTTGGCTGGTTCGGCGGGGCCCTGTCCGATGTGGTTTCATCTTGGGTGTGCCGGCGTTGGGTGATCTTTCTCGTGAAGAGCTGATCTCGCTCGCTCGGACGCAGGCGGAGCGGATCGCTGCTCAGGACGTTCGGATCGCGGAGTTGACGGCGGCGAACGAAGCTCTTGCGGCGCGGTTGGCACGGTTGGAGCATCTGCTGTCGCGGAACTCGTCGAACTCGTCGTCTCCGCCGTCGAAGGACGACGATCCGGGTCGAACGCCACCGGCGGTCAGGAAGAAGCGGGACACTCCGGCGGGTACGCGGGGTAAACAGCGGGGTGCGCCGGGGTCGAACCTGGCCTGGTCGGATGCCCCTGATCAGCGGCGGGACCGGTTCCCCGAAGGCGTGTGCGGGTGCGGAGCGCAGTTGACGCACGCGCGGGATCTGGGTGTGGTGGACCGGTATCAGCAGGTCGAGGTCCCGTTGATGACCGCGACGCTGACCCAGTACGACCAGCACGCGGTGCGGTGCGGGTGCGGGACGTTGCACACCGCGGCCCGCCCGCAAGGCGCGGGAGCCGGTCCGGTGGGGTACGGCCCGAACCCGCAGGCGTGGGCTGTCTATCTGATGGTCGTGCATTTCATTCCGGTGCAGCGGTGTGTGCGGATGCTCCAGTCGTTGACGGGGGCGACACCGTCGCCGGGGTTCGTGCACGGCATGCTGAGCCGGGCCGCCGCGTTGACCAGTGAGGTCGACAAACGGATCCGAACGCTGATCACCTTGGCGTACGCGGTGTGCTGTGACGAGACGCCGCTGCGGGTCGGGCCGAAGGAGCCGAAGCCGGGCCGCAAGAAAGCGGACAAGTACCTGCTCGTGGCCTGTACCCAGTGGTGGACTCACTACCAGGTCGGTGATCGGGACCTGGCCACGTTCACCGCGTTCGTGGTCAAGGACCTGACCGCCTCGGTGGTCGTGCACGACCGCTACCAGAACTACGACTCGGCCGGGTTGGGCACCCTGGTACACCAGTTGTGTTGTGCCCACCTCCTCCGTGATCTCGACGGTGCGGCCGAGGTGTACCCCGACGCGGTCTGGCCGAAGCGGATCTCCGACGCCCCGCGTGCTCTGATCCACGAGACGAACGTGGCCCGGGAACAGAACCGGCCCGGCATCGACCCGCAGGTCAAGGCCAAACTGCTGTACAACCTGCACCACGGTGTCCTGGTTGGCCTGTGACACCACCACCACCACCGGCAACCGTCCCGGTGAGCGTAAAGCCCGCCTGCTGCTGGAAGTCTTCCGGGACCGTCGCGCCGACGTGCTGCGCTTCGTCGACGACCTACAGGTTCCGCCGACCTCGAACCAGGCCGAACGGGACCTACGACCAGCGAAGATCCAGCAGAAGATCTCCGGGCGGCTCACCAGCGAGCAACGCACGAAAGACCGCTACAGAATTCTCGGCTATGTGTCCAGCGCGGCGAAGAACGGCCTCGACAAGATGCAGGTCCTCCGCGACGCCATCCTCGGACGGCCCTGGATGCCGGACCTACCCGTACCCACCTGACCCCGACCCACCCAGGTAAACATCAGCCGGCGGCCACCAGCCAACCGGCCATCACGCTATGCCACCGCACGGAACCCTACGCCCACCACCTGAATGTTTGCTCACCGCAGGCACCACTCCGCAGGAGGAGCTGATCGGGCTGACCGGCACCGCGGTGCCGCGTGCTACCCGGCCCGCCCCGGGCTCTCCCGATGCCCAGGTCTCGGTCTATGACTGCGCCGTGGGAGCGATGCGGGCCCGGGTGGAGATCGAACACCCGAGTGGACGCGTGCGCAGCGAGCAGGGCGCCACCTACCCCTCGCTCGGGGACATTCTCGGCGCACCGGCGCTCCGTTACTACGGTGACGGCTTCAAGCTGCGGCGCCAGTACGTCGAGGACGTCCTGCTCGACATGGCGCAACTGCGGTCGTCGGCGACGGTACGGCTCGACCCTGCGGGCAGCGAACTGGCCACGCAGGGCACCGACGGTCGGTACCAGCCGTCCGTGTCACTGGTCGACTGCTTCGTGGCGAACCTGCAGTTGGCCCAGGTGCTGATGTACGAGCTGGATGGGGTGACGCGGCGAGAGAGCAACACGCTGTGGATGCTCCGGACCGTACTCGAGGCCCCGCAGCCGATGCGTTCCCTCGCGGCACCACTGCCGACGGTCACCGCCATCACCGGCAAGCACCTGGTACCGCTGCGCGGAGGCCGGTGGCGCAACGTCGAGATTCGCGGCGGCTGCGGTGGCGTGGACCTGCGTGCCTCGTTTGCCCATGAACTTCCGCCCAGCGCGGCGGCGACCGCCCGCTGATCCCCCGATCCGTTGGCAACGGACATCGTCTCTCCCCCGCCCCCGGGCCCTAGCGACAAGGACATCAGATGAGGCTCGCAATCTCCGGCACCTACTCCTCGGGCAAGACCCGGACCGTGATGGCGCTGTCGCACTACACCGGTATCCCACGCACGCTCGCGCTGACGATTCGCGAAATCATGCCGCAGGCTGTCCCCGGAAAGCGGCTGGCGGAGGTCACGCCGGCTGAGTTCGTGCAGCTGATGATGCGCCGCCACGTCGGGCGGGCCGTCCACGAGGCTCTCCTCGGCGCCAGCTTCATTTCCGACGGCTCGTCCCTGCAGGAGTGGCTGTACGGCAAGGCCCGGGTCCTGCACGGCATGAACCCGAACGAGACGGCGGACGCTGATGACACCGCACCCGTCGTCGGCCGCCAGGAGATGGCCTTCTTCGAGCAGGTCGTCGACCAGTTCGGGCACGCGATGAAACAGCACGTCAAGGGCGCCTTCGACGCCTTCGTCCACCTGCGGCACGAGTTGCCCATCGCAGAGGACGGTCACCGGCCGATGAACGCACAATTCCGGGACACCATCGACCGGATGCTGCTGGCCACGCTCGACGAGCTACGGATCCCGTACCACGAGGTGAGCGGCCCGTTCGCCGACCGCCTCGACGCCATCGTGGACCTGTTTGGACTGCCCAGGGTACGGGCGATCGAAGAGTCCATCGCACTGGCCGACGCGGACTACGCGCAGATCGACAAGCGGCTGGAAACCGAGCGGAGCAAGGTGCCGGTCGCCGGGTGACGAGTGCCGCTGCGTCCGTACCCCGCGATCATCCCCAGACCGCATACGACGGTCCCCGACCGGAAAGGAAGAAGTCGATGCACATCCCCACTGGATCGTCGCCTCAGGCGCGCAAACAGCGCATCGCGCTGCTGTTCGAGGAGATCATCACCAACGGAAGGCTGGAGCTGGCCGACGAGATCTTCGCCGAGGATTTCTACTGGCCCCAGTTCGGCCTACGCGGCCCAGACGGAGTGCGTAGCTGGGTTGTCGCGTTCCGCACCGCGTTTCCCGACATCAGCGACATGGTCCAGGAACAGGTCGCCGAAGGCGACATCGTCGTCACCCGGGTCGAGTGCATCGGCACCCAGCTCGGTCCATTCCGTGGGCTGCCCCCCAGCGGCAAGCGCGCCACCTTCACGGCGGTCGGAATCGACCGATTCCGCAGCGACAAGGTGGTGGAGCGCTCGGCACACTTCGACATCGTCGACCTGATGCGCCAGCTCGGTCATCAAACGCTCGAGGTGCCCCCGGTCAACCGTCCCTGAGCCACATTCGGTGTGGTCGGCCCAGCCCGGGCCGACCACACCGATCCGCACGAGGAGGTGACATGTGAAGCCGGCACCGTTCGCGTACTACCGGCCCGACACCGTGCAGGAGGCGGTCGCCTGTCTATCGGCCCAGCCAGGCGACGCGCGCGTCCTGGCCGGTGGACAGAGTCTTCTTCCGCTGATGCACCAACGTTCCGCCCGGCAGGCGGCGTTGGTGGATCTGGGTGGGATAGCCGGCCTCTGCCATATCAGCATCGACACCGACGGACTCCGCATCGGCGCGATGGCCCGCCACGTCGACATCGAACGGGTACGGGATCCGCAGGTACGCGCGAATTTCGGGGTGCTACCCGAGTCCGCTGGCCTGATCGGGCACCTGCCCATCCGTACCCGGGGAACCTTCGGCGGGTCGCTCGCCCACGCCGACCCGCGAGCCGAGTGGTGTCTGCTCGCCGTCCTGCTCGATGCCGAGGTCGTCGTGCACGGCAGTGTCGGGGAACGCGTGCTCGACGCACCGACGTTCTTCACCGGTCCGCACCGCACCCGACTGGGTCCGGACGAGATCGTCGTGGCGGCCCGGTTCCGGCACCCCGCCCCGACCGCCGTGCTAACCGAGTTCGCGGTGCAACACGGCGCCTTCCCGGAGGTTGCCGTGGCGGCGGCGATCGGCCTCGGCGTGCAAGGACGCATCGCCGCCGCGCGGGTGGCCCTCGGCGGCGTCGCCGGCCGTCCGATCCGGGTGCCGGACGTCGAGGTGGCGCTGCTCGGGGAACTCCCCCGCGCCAAGCTGTTCGACCATGCCGGGCTGCTGGCGGCCGATGCCGTCGCTCCGCTCGTCGAAGGCGATCAGTCGTACCGCCTGGAACTGACCGCGGCACTGACGGCGAAGGCGGTCCGGGACTCCGTCTCGCGCACCGGCCGGCAGCCCGGCGACGCCAAGAGCGAAGAGGAAGGAGGGCGGTCATGACCGGTCCCGCCACAATCACCGTGCCGGTACGGTTCACCGCCAACGGCACCCGCCACGAGATCACCGTCGACCCGCGGCGCAGCCTCGCCGACGTGCTACGGCGTGAGTGCGGACTGACCGGCACGCAGGTCGGCTGCGAGATCGGCGTCTGTGGCACGTGCACGGTGCTCGTCGACGGCGACCCGGTGCGGGCCTGTCTGATGCTCGCGGTGCAGGCCGAGGGCACGACGGTGGAGACCGTCGAATCGCTGCAGCAGGATGGCAGGCTGAACGCCCTGCAGGAGGCGTTCCGGGACGCGCACGCCCTGCAATGCGGCTTCTGCACGCCGGGGTTCCTGATGCTCGGCACCGCGCTCCTGCGCGAGGACCCCGCGCCGAGCAGAGGCCGGATCCGGCAGTGCGTCGCGGCGAACCTGTGCCGTTGCACCGGTTACACCCCGATCATCGACGCCGTCGAGGCGGCGGCGCGCTCAGGACAGGAGTGAGCGGTGAACACGATCGGACAGTCGATCCGACGCCTTGAGGACGAGCGGCTACTGCGGGGACGCGGGCGCTTCCACGACGAAGTGGTCCGCCCCGGGCAACTCTGGCTGCGGGTGGTGCGCTCTCCGGTGGCCCACGCCCGCATCCGTGGTATCGACACCACCGCCGCCGCGAGCGGTCCAGGTGTGGTGGACGTGATCACCGCAGCCGCGCTGGGCGACATGCCCCCCATCCCGGTCCGGCAGCCCGCACCAGGCATCGACTTCACGCCGTACCTGCAGACGCCGCTCGCCCGGGCATTCGTCCGATACGTCGGCGATCCGGTGGCGGCGATTGTGGCGGAAGACCCCTATCTCGCCGAGGACGCCGCCGAGCGGGTGGTGCTCGACCTTGAGGAGCTGCCCGTCGCACTGGACGCGCGGAACGCGGCGGGCACCCGCCCGGAGTCCTGGCGCGGGGCGAGCGCCGAGGTCGGCGTCGTCGAGTTCGGCTACGGCGGCATCGACGCCGTCATGGCCACCGCGCCCCACGTCGTCTCGCTCGACCTGCGCATAGGCCGGCACACCGGTACTCCGCTAGAGCCGCGCGGTCTCGTGGCGGAATACGACGAACGCACTGGTCGGCTCACCGTCTGGGGCGCGGTGAAGGTGCCGCACTTCAACCGGCGGGTGATGGCCCGCATGCTCCGCTTCGCCGAGCACCGCATCCACATGGTGGAGGCGGACGCGGGCGGCAGCTTCGGCATCCGCGGCGAGTTCTACCCGGAGGATCTGCTCGTGCCGTTCCTCGCCTTACGCACCGGACGGCCGGTCAAGTGGAGCGAGGACCGTCGCGAACACCTCACGGCCGCGAACCACGCCCGTGAGCAGGAGCACCGCATCGAGTTGGCGTTCGACGCCGACTGCCGCCTGCTCGGCCTGCGTAACGAGGGCTGGCTTGACACCGGCGGCTACATCCGGACGCACGGCGCCGTCGTCGCCACACTGGCCGCAGGGATGATGGGAGGCCCGTACCGGCTGCCGGCCTTCCGCTCGCGGATCCACATCGTCACCACCAACAAGACCCCGGTCGGTACGTTCCGTGCGCCGGGCCGGTTCCAGAACAACTTCGTCCGGGAGCATGCCCTCGACGTCGCCGCGACGCGGCTCGGAATCGATCCGGTGGAACTCCGCCGCCGCAACCTGCTGGACGCGACCGAGCTTCCGCACCGGCGCCCGATGCGCATCTTCGGGGCGCCCATGCTCCTCGACGGCACCGACCACCTCGGCCACTTCGACAAATCGATGGTGGCGGTCGACTACGAGTCCTGGCGGAAGGAGGCGCGGCAGGCGCGCGCCGCGGGCCGGCTCGTGGGCACCGGCTGCGCGGTCATCCTGGAAAAGGCGGGTCTCGGCCACGACAGCGCGTTCGTGGATGTGGATGTCACGGGAGCGGTACGGGTCGCGATGGGCGGGTCAAACGTCGGCCAAGGCATCGAGACCGTGATGGCCCAGATCGTCGCCGAGGTATTCGACGTCGACCCGTCGACGGTGACGGTGGTGCTCTCCGACACCGATATCCTCCGCGACGGCGCCGGGACGTTCGGAAGCCGGTCGACCGTGGTCGGCGGCATGGCGGTCAGGATGGCGGCCGAGGAGGTGCTGCGCAAGGCCCGGCAGATCGCGGCCGACCTGCTCAAGGCGGAGCTGGACGAGTTGGTGGTGCGCGACGGCACGCTGGGGTCGACCCGCGATCCGCATGCGGGGGTGACACTCGCCGAGATCGCGATGGCCAGCCAGACGCCTCGGTACCTGCGTACCGGCGAGGAGCCCGGGCTCGTCGGCCGCGGCACCTACGTTGCCGACGGCATGACGTACCCGTACGGGGCACACTACGCACAGACAGAGGTCGATCCGGACACCGGCGCGGTCCGGGTACTGCGCTACGCCGTCACGTACGAGATCGGCCGCGCCGTCAACCCCGCCATGGTGCGTGGTCAACTGGCTGGCGGTGCGGCGCAGGGCATCGGGGGCGCCCTGTTCGAGGAGTTCCGCTACGACGAACGCGGTGTGCCGCAGGTGGTCAACTTCGACGCGTACCGGATGCCACGAGCGACCGATGTCCCGGAGGTCCAGGTCGAGCTCTTCGAGGATTCACCGGCCCCGGGTAACCTGCTCGGGCTGCGCGGCGCCGGCGAAGGTGGCACCGCCGGGCCGGGGGCGGCCATCGCCAACGCTGTACGGGACGCGCTGCAGATCGAGGGGGACCTGGCCGCCCTGCCGTTGCACCCGGCCCGCGTGAAGGCCCTGCTGCGGCGACGTGACACGGACTGACGGGGAGGATAGGCATGCGGAATCTGGTCGACGGTCTGCTCCGGTGGCAGGCCGCGGGTGAGGCGTTCGCGCTCGCCTCGGTGGTGGAGGTCCATGGGAGCGCGCCCCGGCGACCCGGTGCGGCACTGGCGGTACGTCGTGACGGCGTGGTGATTGGCAGCGTCTCCGGGGGGTGTGTGGAAAGCGAGGTGTACGAGCTGGCTCGCGCCGTGCTGTCCAGCGGGGAGGCGGCCACGGCACGCTTCGGTTACCGTGACGACGATGCGTTAGCGGTCGGGTTGACCTGCGGCGGCGAGATCGAGGTCTTCGTGCAGGCCGTGCCGGCGCAGCTGCGGACCCCGGTGGCGAGGGTGCTGCGGGCGGTCGGGTCCCAGCGCCCGGTGGCGCTGGTGCGCGTACTGACCGGGGAGGAAAGGCGATCCGGGGCGTCGATCGCCGTGTTTGCTGACGGCCACCACGGCAGTACCGGGGATGCTGGGCTGGACGCGGCGTTGGTCAGCGAGGCAAGAGCCAGGCTCGACACCGGCGTCACCGGCACGGTGTGGTGTGGCCGGCACGGCGAGCGCGACCGCGCCGAGGTTCGGGCGTTCGTCGAGGCGTACCCGCAGCAGCCGCGGCTGCTGCTGTTTGGTGCGACGGACTACGCGGCGGCGCTCGCCGAGGTCGGTCGGTTCCTGGGCTACCGGGTGACGGTATGTGATCCGCGGCCCGCGTTCGCCACTCCGCAGCGCTGCCCGGCGGCGGACGAGGTGGTGGTGCAGTGGCCACATCGCTACCTCACCTCGACCGTCACCGATGCGCGAACCGCGATGTGTCTGCTGACCCACGACCAGCGGTACGACGTGCCGCTGCTGGTGGAGGCACTGCGGCGGCCGTTGGGCTACGTCGGCGCGCTCGGTTCGCGCCGGACGCACGCCGAGCGAATCCACCGCCTGCGCGAGGCAGAGCTCACCGCATCGGAGTTGTCCCGACTGCGGTCTCCGATCGGCCTCGATCTGGGGGCCAGCACGCCCGAGGAGACGGCGGTCTCGATCGCCGCCGAACTGGTCGCGCTCAGGTACGGGGGCAGTTGTCTGCCGCTGTCCGGGACGGACACGCCGATCCACAAGAGTGTGGCCGCCGGTGTGGGAGAGGATTCGGCCAGCTATTCAGCGGACCGGGGGATGGCGGTGCCGATCGGCTGAGCGAGTGTTCGGCGACTCTCGTCTGGCCTGACATCGACCGCGGGCGCCGGTCCGGCGTCCGCAGGCAGTACCCGCCACCCCCGCCGGTTGGCGTGATCGAGCAGCACCGGGTCGGTGCCCACGACGACCGGGTGGCCGACCTGTAGCAGCATCTCCAGGTCACTCGCGTGGTCACCGTAGGCATAGCAGTCCGCCGCGACGAGGTCGAGCGAGGCGATCACGTGCACAACGGCAGCCGCCTTCGCCGCCCCGATCATCGGCTGCCGAACCTCGCCGGTGAGCCGGCCGTCGGGCCCGACTAGATGATCGATTCCAAGGGATACGGGGTAGCAAGCGGACGCGAGGGCATCCATGATCAACGTTGCCTAGGCAGCGAAACCATGGAGGCCACGTGCACGTCGATCTGGACACCCTCGCGACCGCACTGTACGTCAGGATCGACGACGAACTGAAGGCGTCCCCGCACCTCAACCGGTGGCGTCCAGCGGTCGGCATCACCGCCCGGATCACCGACGCCGAACTCATCACGGTGTCAGTGATGCAGGCACTACTCGGCTACCACAACGAGACCCGCTGGATCCGCTACGCCCGCAAATCCATCATCCACCTGTTCCCCCACCTGCCCAAACAGCCCGGCTACAACAAACGGCTGCGAGCGCTGACCACCCAACTGGCCCACTTCATCACGGTGCTCGCCACCGACACCGACCCGTGGCGGCACCCGATCCGGATCGCCGACTCCACACCCGTGCCCTGCGGCACATCCCGCGAGACGGTGCAGCGTTCCGACCTGGCCGGCTGGGCCGGCTACGGCTACTGCGCCTCCCACTCCCGGCTGTTCTGGGGACTACGCCTGCACCTGGTCACCACGGTCCACGGACTGCCGGTCGCGTTCGCCCTCACCAACGCCAAGACCGACGAACGTGAAGTCCTCATCGACCTGGTCACCCTGCAACCCGGCATGTTCCACCACCCCGACGGGGTGATCCTGGTCGTGGACAAGGGCTACCGCGACCGCGACACCGAAATCTGGCTCAACGACAACGATGTCACCGTCGTACGCCCCGCGTACCGCACCGAACCCGCACGACCCGGCCGGGGCCTGCTCCGCGCCGTCCGGCAGACCATCGAATCAGTCAACCAGACCTTCAAAAGCCAACTCGACCTCGAACAGCACGGCGGCCGGACCATCACCGGCGTCGCCGTCCGGGTCCTGCAACGCGTCCTCGCCCTGACCGCCGCGATCTGGCACAACTGGCACACCGGCCAACCGACCCTGCGCTCCCTGACCGCATTCGACCACTGACCCCTTGGAATCGATCATCTAGGGGTTCCGTGCACAGCGCCAGGTCGGCGTGCAGTTCCTCGGCGAGCGGCTGGACGCATATCGGGAACGAGCCGGAGACCAGGACGATCGCGGTTCGTTGTGAACGGTGGCGACGCAGCTCGCTCAGCGTCGCGGTGATGAACGCGTCGGGTCGCTGGCGGTACCTGGCGTACCAGTCAGCCCCGGCGGCCTGCAGGTCCGTGAGGGGAACCCCGTGGAAGTGCCGGTAGTACTCGCGGTTGGTGACCGTGCGATGCACCCCGCGCTGCACCATCTGCCGGATTCGGCTCACCATTCGCTCGTAGCCGGCGCCGTCGCCACACTTCGCTGTCCAGAAACGCAGGAAGTCGAACATGCTCTTGGCCGCGATCACCGTTTCGTCGATGTCGAAGAACGCGGCGTTGGATGGCCGCACGCTCATCGTTTGGCGGGGGTCGGGGCAGCGGACACCGCGTCGAGCAACCCGGGAAAACGCGCGTCGAGGTCGTCGCGGCGCAGCGACACGAAACGGCGTGTCCCCTCGACCCGTGTCGTGGTGAGGCCAGCCTCGCGAAGCACCCGCAGGTGATGCGAGAGGGTCGACCTGCCCACGGTGATATCGGAACCCTTGAGGACTTCGCCGCACGGCACCCATGATCGGGCGTTGGCGATCGCCTGGACGTATGCCAGCCGGACAGGGTCGGCGAGGGCGCTCAGCACCGTGACGAGATCTAGTTGCTCGGTCTCTGGTCCGGTAATCGCCTCGATCACCACACCATGCTAGCGCCACCCTTGCTGTTGCACGATGGACATCGTATTGTTCGTCACATGTCGAATATACCGACGGACGTCAAACAAGGTGAGCGCAGCGGACCGGCGGCGGAGCCGCCGGCTCCCGATCCGCGCCGGTGGCTTATGCTTCCGGTCCTCCTGGCCGCCATGTTCATGGCCCAGTTCGACCTCTACGTCGTCAATGTCGCGGCGCCCTCACTGCGTGCCAGCCTGAACGCGGGTCCTGCGGCGTTGGAACTCATCGTCGGCGGATACGCCTTCATGTACGCCACCGGTCTGATCACCGGCGGCAGACTCGGAGACCTCTACGGACACCGAAAAGTGTTCCTGTCGGGTACGTTCCTCTTCACCATCGCCTCGCTGCTGTGCGGCCTCGCGGACACCTCCGGCCAGCTGGTCGGGTATCGACTTCTGCAGGGACTGACCGCGGCCGTGATGGTGCCGCAGGTGCTTGCGGCGATCAGTGCCGTGTTTCCCCCGCAGGAGCGTCCGCGCGCTCTGGCCTGGTTCGGCGTCGTCATGGGTGTCGGAGCCGTGGCCGGGCAGGTGCTCGGTGGTGCCATGCTCGCCGCCGGCCTATTCGGCCTCGGTTGGCGGATCATCTTCCTGGTGAATGTCCCCATCGGACTCGCCGTGATCGTCGGCGCAGCGCTCCTGCTGCCGAGGACTTCGTCACCGAACCGTCCGAAGCTGGATCCGCTCGGCACCATCCTGGTGTCCGGGAGCCTGGCGCTTGCCCTCGTCCCGCTGGTGCTGGGACGGACGGAGGGGTGGCCAACTTGGGCCTGGATCAGTCTGGCCCTCTCTGTGCCCACGATGATCGCCGCGTTGCTGTGGGAGCGGGCACTGGCGAGCCGCGGCGGGCAACCGCTGCTGGAGTTGGCCCTGTTCCGCGACCGGGTGTTCAACTACGGCCTCGCGGTGAACATCGGCGCGTTCGCCTCCTTCCACAGCTTCATGTTCACCCTGACGCTCGTGCTCCAGGGTGGGTTCGCGCTCACCCCGCTCCAGGCGGGCCTCATGTTCTGCCCGCTTGGCATCGCGTTCTCGGTGGCCTCCATCCTCGCGCCGCGCATCATCGCCCAGCACGGAGCTCGCGTGATCACCACCGGTACCGCCGTCGCCGCCGTCGGACTGTTCCTCATGTTGACCACGCTGTGGATGTCCACCGAAACGACAAACCCGCTGCTGCTGATCGTGCCGATGACGATCATCGGCTTCGGCAACGGGTTGGCCGTACCAGCCCTGATCGGCGCCGTGCTGAGCGGGGTCCGCTCCCGGCAGGCTGGCGCCGGTGCCGGCGTCCTCACCACGTCGCAGCAGTTCGCCAGCGCGATCGGCATCGCCGTGTTCGGCGGAGTCTTCTTCGCCGCGCTCGGCAGCGGCATCGACCTGCTCGCCTACACGTCGGCCTTCCAATGGGAGGTCGTGCTCTCCCTGGGCCTCGCCGCGCTTGCGGCGATCGTGAGCTTGCGGCTGCCCCGTCCGTCACCGCCGGCACGGTGACATTCGGTCACCAGATGGGAACATCAAGTGCCCCGGCTGGCGAGCCGGGGCACTCGCGTCGGATCAGCCGAACGCGGCCAACCCGGGCCGCCCCCACATCGTTGACCATGACATTCCGACAATTTTGTGGCTTTTGCCACCGCAAACGCCATGATCAACTCAGCGATCGGCGGCGTCAGGTACGGAAGTGAACCAGTTGACGTCGACGAACTCGTTCGGCTGGCCGCTGGTGAAGGTCAGATAGGCAGTCTGCACGCCGGTGACCGCCCACACATTGCCGGACACCGATCGCCAGCTCTGCCAGCCGCCCATGTTGGCGATGGCGAAACTGCCGATCGACGCGCTGGTCGGACCGCCCATGCGTACCTCCACCAGGCCGCTCACCCCGCCGACCGTGTCGGAGGCACCCACGCCTGGTCCAGCCGCTGAGCCGTCGTCGGATCCGCCTCGGGGAACCTGCCGTCTACATCGGAGCTTGTCGTTGTCGACAGCAACGGCCTGCTTGGGAGAGAGCTGCTCCGGCGGCAGGCTGTACCGGCAGACGATCTTCACCGGCGCACGTTTTCCAGGTCAGGTATTGACGCGGATGCTCTGGGCCCCCGCCGGGGGCACCCCAGAGATCAGCCAAAACGCCCACTGAACAGTGCGTACGCAAATCCGTCGATGATCCACAACATGCAGCCGGATGCCACCGGAAGCCGCCGTCGGTCGCCAGCCACAGACTATGCACGGATTGATCTTGAAAGCGTTTCCCCAGGTCACGCCCGATGCCAGGAGCAAGATCCGGACTGGCGGCCGGCACCACGAGCCTACCCACCGAAGCCCTGCAACCCGTCGCCGATCCGCTGGTTGACCGTCGCCTCCTGGCCACCGATGCACTTCGCGTACACCTTCAACAGCACGTCGACGAACGCCTGGCCCGATCCGCGATCGACCAGCAGCGGCGAGAAGGTCACTTGCTGGGCAGGATGGGCAACGGTCGGACTCGCAGCCAGTCCTCACCAACCACCACGACCGCTCCGCTGGCCAGGTCGTCAGCGATCGCGTCGAGGTTCGCCACCAGGATCGCGACGATCTGCGGAGATCAGGACCCGCTGTTCCTGGCGTGACCGCTCCAGTACGACCTCATCCGGCGCCGCAGCCAAGCCGTAGTCCCCTCGCCCGTGAGAGCGCAGACCTGTCGCCACCGTTGGCGACAGGTTGTTGTCGACCAGGAACCTCATGCCGCGTGATGCAACGGGAGTTCCCGATTCCGGACAGCCTCGGCTGCGAAGCGCAGTGCCTCCCAGACGTCATCAACGGCCAGGTCCGGCAACTCCGAAACGATCTCGTCTGGCCCGCGCCGATCCGCCTAGACACAGCGCAAGAGGGCAGGTGCTCGCGTTGTGATCGATCACGAGTACACATTGTGACCTAGTCGGCCCATCAGCCCGAGAATCGTTCCGGGGTACCACAGCCGCAGTGTCGGAGGCTCATCACCATGCGCGGGATGTGTCGCGACCGGTGCGTAGGGTGGAAGACGCTACCAGCACCAGCCCAACCTGTGAGTCCAAAAATGACTGTTAGGCGAGTTTCATCCCGTACGCTCGGCGCGGGCGCGTCGTGGCTGACCGGCGTTGTCGCGTACGCGGCGGCGGTCGCCATGGCGCTGGCGGCCCTTGTAACGCCAACTTCGGCGACCGCAGCTCCGCCGTACACGCTGGATGAGCGCGCCCTGGCGATCGCCTCGCCGTCACTGGTCTACGTCGAGGTGGTCTACACCGGATACCTGCGCGACAAGCAGTCCAGCGCACCACTGCGCGCGTCGCCGATCACCTTCACCCGGCGGTGCAGCGGCTTCGTCGTCGGCGCCGGCGGTGAGGTGATCACCAACGGGCTCTGCGTACGGCCGGCGAAGGACACCGCGGCGCAGAACGCCCTCTACTCGCTCGGACGCATCCTCGTCGCGGAGAAGACTCTCGAGGCCGACGCACTCGACCGCTACGTCGCCGACAACCTCCACCAGAGCATCTTCACCGGTCTCGAGGCCGCAGACGAGCCGGACCATCAGGTGTACGGGCAGTTCGGCGTGGCACCCACGGGCGGTCTGACGGAGAGTCCGGCGATCCCCGGTGAGGTGGTCGAAGTGTTGGACGCCGGCGCCGGCAACATCGCCCTGGTCAAGCTGGAACAGCAGAACCTGCCCGCGGTCGAGCTGGCCTCGTCGGGCACCCTCGACCCGGGGGCTTCGCTGGTCGTGGTCGGCTACGCCACCGACGAGGTCGATCCCCGCACGGCGACGTACTCGCTGCGCTCCAAGCCGGTGAAGGTCATCGGTACGGGCGCCCGCGGCTCCGCGTCGCTGTACCGGATCAACGAGGACGTCGGCATCCACTCGCTTGGCGGGATGGCTATCGACACGAACGGTCACGTCGTCGGTGTGCTCGACAACGACCTGGAACTGCCCGACCGGGCGAACCGTGCGCTGGTGCCGATGACGACCGTCACCGCGCTGCTCACCGAGGCGGGCGTCGACAACGCGTTGGGCGAGACCGACCAGCTGTTCCGCAGCGGGCTCGACGCCTACTTCGCCGGTGACTACGAGACCGCCATCAGCCAGCTCGGCACCGTCGTAGAGAACTCGCCGGTGAACTCGGTCGCCCAGACGTACCGGCAGAACGCCACCGAGCTGCAGAAGATCGAAGACAGCTTCTCCGGCGGAGCCGGCTGGCTGATCTGGGCCAGCGGCGCGGCCGGTGGCGCGCTGGTGATCGGGCTGATCGTGCTCGTGGTGCTGCTTCTGCAGCGCCGCGCCCGCCGCCGGGCCGCGTCGGCCGAGCTGGTGTCCCCGGCCGCGACGTACCCGTTCTCGCCGGTGTCCGGGTACCCGGGCCAGCCCACGCCCGGGTACCCATCGGCACCCGCCTATCCGACACAACAACCAGCGCAGGAATACCCGCCCGCGCCCATCTACCAGCCGCCAGCGCCCGTCTACCAGCCGCCCGGACCCACCTACCAGGCGCCCGCCGCGCGACAGGGAGCAGCGCCCGACGACGAGACGTGGCCCGACGACGAGACTCTGCCCGACGAAATCGGCCCCGACCGCCGCCACTAGCTACGGCGCGAGCAGGGACAGCGGCTTCGGCTGGTACCCCTCCAGGTAGCGGGCCGGATCGGCGTGCAGTACGGAGGTGAGTAGCGTGCCGAAGACGTCCCGAAAGTCGGTGGTCGCCTTCAGGTCGCCGTCGTCGAGGTCGGTGAGGCTGGGCTGTTCGCCATGGAAGCCCCCGGCTACCCGGGAGCCGAGTACGAAGACCGGCCCGGCGGTGCCGTGGTCGGTGCCATCGGAGGCATTGGCGCGCACCCGGCGGCCGAACTCACTGTAGACAACGACCGTGACGTTGCGCCCGGCCGGACTCGTCGCCAGCCGGTCCATGAACATGGTCAGCGCCCCGTCGACCTCCTTGAGCAGCCGCTCCTGCGCGGGCCGCTCGTCGGCGTGCGTGTCGAAGCCGCCCAGGCTGACCGAGTAGACCTGGGTGGGCACACCTGCCTCGATGCACCGTCGCACGAGCGCGAGTTGGGTGGCCAGTGACGTCTCACCGCCCGTGCCGGTGGCTGGGAGGTGGCCGGCCGCACCGGCCTCGAACGGCTGATCGGACTCCCGTACCCGTCGGATCAGACCGTCGACCCGCAGGAAGTCGTGCAGCGCGGTCGCCGCCCGCGCCTGCAGAACGTCCTCGCCCCGCTGTTCGCGTCCGAGCGCGCGGACCATCTCCGCGCTGATCCCGGAGGGCAGTTGGGGTGCGCCGAGCGTGACACTCGCTCCCGCCCGCGTCTCGCCGGCCAGCAGTGGCGGAAGCACCGGCTCGAAGCTGACGGCCGCTTCCGGCGATGCCTGGATCCCGTCGAGCCAGCGCCCCACCCAGCCGGTCCGGATCGGCGTGTCGGGCGACGCTGTCTGCCAGATGTCCATCGACCGGAAGTGGCTGCGGTCCGGCCGGGGGTATCCGACGCCGAGGACGACTGCCAGCCGCTTGTCGTCCCAGAGCCGCTTCAGCCCGCCCAGCGCGGGGTTGAGGCCGAGCGCGCTGTCGAGGTGCAGCACCTCCTCGGGGGCGTAGGCCAGCTCCGGCCGGGCGGAGTGGTAGGCCGGGTCGGCGTACGGGATGACGGTGTTCAGCCCATCGTTGCCCCCGTACAGCGTCACGATCACCAGCGTGTCGGCCGGTCCGGGCTCGCCGTCCTTGTCGCCCTTGGCGAGCAGCTCAGCGATGCCCAGGCCGGCTGCGGCGAGCGCACCGCCGCCGACCGCGCCGGAGGCCAGCAGGAACGTGCGTCGGGTCAACGGATCCATGCTAGTTCACCAGGTATTCCGGGCTGACCAGGCCGAGCGTGATCAGCTCTCTCGGTGTCGTCGCCTGTTTCAAAGCCGCGTACGTACGGTTGGTCCAGGTCGGAACCACGAGTACGTCGGCCAACCGCTCCACCGTGATCCACGGGCCGCCGGCCAACTCGGCGAGTACGCCGGCGAGGGCCAGCCTTACCTGGGCTGCCGAGGAGGTCAGCCAGGCGGTCCCGCTCGGCCAGCCGGCCACACTCGGCGGCGCGAACGGCACCTGCCCGAGACCTTTGAGCCCAGTGACGACAGCGTGGAAGGCCTCGCCGGAGAGTCGCGCCGGGCGGATGTCGAGCTGCCGCATCGCCCCGACCAGCCACTCCATCGGCTGCTTCACCATCCGGTAGCGCCCCGAGCGGAACTGCTCGTCTTCGACCATTGCGCGCAGCATCGAGATGCCCACCGGGAACGCCGCGACCATCTTCCCCCGGGTGGACTCCGGGATCGGCTCGGTGGCGGACGCGTACCGGGACCACAGCCGGTCCGCGATGAACCGGGGGCAGGCCGGCCGGGCGGCGAGGTGGTCCACCAGCGAAAGCGCGTCGAACTTGGCGGTGGCACCGAGAATGGTCTTGGGACCGGCGTCGTGGTCCTCGGGCACGAAGATCGCCGTCGCCGGCACGCTGAGGTCGGTCTTCCATCCGGTCAGGGCTTGGCCGGCCGCTTTGACGTCACGTTCGCTGTATTGCCCGATACCGAGCATGAACAGTTCCATCAGCTCTCGGGCGAGGTTCTCGTTGGGGGCCCGCCTGGTGTTCGTGTGCCCGTCGAGCCAGTAGACCAGCGCCGGGTCGGTGACCAGTTTGCGGGCCATTGTGGTAAACGTCGGCGAGCTTCGCATCTTCTGGTGTTGCGCGAGCATGAACTGCGGACTTCCGACCTTCCGTATCGAGGTCGCCCAGTGCCCGTGCCAGAAGAACAGCAGTTTCTCGGTGGCCTGGTGGTCGGCGACGGTCAGCCGGTCGAGCCACCACCGGATGATCGTGTCGGTCTGCTGGCGGCGGAGCGCCTCCGCGGTGGCGCGCCGCTCGGCGCCCGGGTCGGGCAGATCGTCGAACGCGTCGGGGCCAAGCTCCGGCATCGGCGCCGCCGCAGCGCCCCGGTCCCGCTCTCCAGGATCCATCAGGCGTGCCACGGTGGCCGCGTATCCGGCCTTCGACGCGGCAGCCAACTCGGACGCGGTCGGGCCGAACCCCGCACGTCGCAGGAGCAGCGCGACGCTATCGCTCATGTGGACCAACGTACGCGACTGTGCCGGCGACCGGGTAGCGCCTAGCGTCCGCGCCGCGTCGCAGCCCCGCGCCGTGTCGCCACCAGGCCCAACAGGCTGACAGGTAAGGCACGCAGCACGTCGGCGGCGGCGGCCAGCCGATCAGCGCGGGTGAAGCCGACCCGGGCCACCAGCATCGTCGCGTCGGTCACGCTGGCCAGCTGCAGCGTCTCCGCATCGGACAGTAGCGACGGCGCGTCGACCACAACGAACCGGCCGCCGAGCCGCAACGACTCCAGCGCCGGGGCCAGCGCGTCCGAGGCCAGCAGTTGCTCGCTCGGCCCAGGCTCGGCCGGACCGGCCGGCAGGACGTACAGCGGCAGGTCCGGGTGCCGGTGCGTGGCCTGCTCGGCCGCGACCTCGCCGCGCAGCACGCTGGTCAGGCCGACCGTGTTCGGCACGTCGAAGAGCCGGTGTACGCCGGGGTCGCGTACGTCCGCGTCGATCAGCACGACCGTCTCGCCGGCCCGGGCGAACGCGATGGCGAGGTTCGCCGCAGTAGCGGTTTTTCCCTCCCCCGGCACCGAGCCGGTGACCGTGAGGCTGGCGAACCGGCGCCCGGCCGCGCGCAGCCGCAGGTTGGCCCGGATCTGTCGGAACGTCTCGACGCGCGGCTCCGGGTCGTCGCCGCTCGCCAGCGGCAACCTCCCCCCGCCGGCCGCGACGGCACCGAGCAGGACGGTGCCCGCGACCTCGGCCGCGTGGTTCTCGTCGCGTACGGTGCGGTCGCGCGCGTAGCCGACCACCGCGACGAGGACTCCGATCGCAAGGCCCCCGGCAGCGCCGAGCCCGGTGTCGGCCGCGATCTGTGGCGTGGCCGGGGCCGAGGGCGTCGTCGCCGGCCGGGTCACCGAGACCTTGACCGGTGACTCGTCGATGCCGGTCGGCTTCTCCAGGCGCGCGACGTATGCGGGAAACTCCGCCGCGATCGCGTTGGCGATGTCGCGGGCGCGTACCGGATCCGGGTCACGGACCTCGACGGTGAGCACCGCCGTGCCGGCCGCGCCGGTCACCGTGACCCGCTCCGTCAACTCCGAAGGCTGGTACGGCAGCCCGAGTCGCCGTACGACGGCTTCGGCCACCTCGGGGCTGTTGCCCACCTCGGCATACGAGCGCACTCGCTGCAGGATGTAGTTGCCGCCCTCGTTGAGTTGGCCGATGTCGCGGGTGGTGAAGTTCGGCGCGAAGAACAGTTGGGCGTCCGCCCGGTACACGGGTTCCTGCTGGGCGGACGCGAGACCCGCGCCCGCGCCGCCGAGCAGCACCAGCGCCAGCACCAGCCACCGCTGCGACCACACCGCCAGCAGATGACGTCCGAGCGTGAGCTGCCGCCACTGCTGGTGCCACTGCTGCTGTACGGATGGCGCGCCGTCGCCCGGCCCGTCGGAGGCGGGCCGGCTGAGCAGCCGAGCCGGGACGAACCGTTCGGAAAGCTTCACGCTGAACCTCACACCCCGCCGGAATAGCGGCGCTATGTTAGCAGCAGGTCCGCTCCGCTCATCGTCGCAAGGCCGTCAGCGCCGGGTCGGGGAGCCTACAGTCGACGGGTCGCAGCGACTCGGCGGCGCCGATGCCGACGGCGAGGAGCAGCGCCCCTGCGGCGGCCGGCCACAGGTAGAAATCGAAGAACCAGATCTGTACGGCGAACCCGACGATGAGCATCCGTGCCGTCAGCGACCTGAGCTTGACCAGCACGACCGCCAGGATGGACACGAACACCAGCAGCGCGACCACACCGAAGTCGTACCAGAGGGTGAGGTAACTGTTGTCGAACGCCTGTGCCTGTCCGTCGGAGATGCCGATCTGCTGGAAGAACCGCACGTGCGCCTCCGGGCCCAGGCCGAACAGCGCACTGCCGGCACCGTCCATGATGCCGGACCACGCCTCTTCCGTACGGCGGTAGCGCGCCGTCGCCGAACTCGACCCGCTGACGTTGGTGAGGCGGGCCCGGACGAGGTCCGTCAGGTCCCGCACCGGCTTGGGACCGACGGCCACCAGCACGGTGCCGGCGGCGGCGAACGCCGCGACCAGACCGACGCCGCGGCGGGTGAGCTTGCGCGGCTGGGCCAGGTACCAGATGCCGAGCGCGCAGGCCGTACCGATCCACGCGCTGCGTGACCCGGACAGCAGCAGGCCCACCGCGCCCGCGGCGAACGGCACCTGCCAGAGCCGGCCGCGCAGGCCGACGGCCGCGCACATCGCCAGCATGCCGTACGTGCCGTAGACGATCGGATGTCCCATGGTGCCGGCCGACCTGCCGGCTCCCGCCTGTGCCGTGAACGCGTTGCTGATGGCCAACTGGTCGAGAATCGGCCAGGTGCCGGACATCCGCTGGTAGACGGCCAGCAGCGTGATGGGTACGGCGACCCAGGCGAACGCCCGCGCCAGGCGGATCACCGGCGCACCGGCCCGCGCCTCGGCCACGACATGCCAGCCGACCAGCGCGTAGCAGGCCAGCGGCGCGACAGCGATCACAATGTCCTTCGGGCCGGTCCACCACACCAGGCCGGTGAGCACGCAGACCGCCGGGACCGCGAATCCCAGCATCCCGATGGACGGCAGCGGCGCGTACGGCTGGAAGCGCTGGATCCGGCCGAGAGCGGCGATCGCCGTCGCCGCCAGCAGCACTATCCATACCGGATCGACCGGGTATCCGGGATCCGCGGTGACCGGGACGAGCAACAGGACCGCGAACAGCGTGTAGTTAAGCCGATCCGGGGTCCACAACCCCCAGGCGAGCAGGCCGAGCACGGCCACGGCGGCGAGCGCGAACGGCTGCCAGGTCGCCACCACCCCGACCGCGACGGCAGCCGCCCCTGCGACGACCGCCACGGACGGGTCCGCCGGCCGGGACGCGCCGCGCAGCGTGGGCAGGTGCGGCATCAGCTGACCGCGCCCAGCTCTTCGAGGTACGCGACGAAGCGTCCGGCCGGGGACGGCTCGGTGGCGAGCTCCCGCCCGCGCCGTACCGCCTCGGCCGTGAGCTGCCCGAACGCCTCCCGGTCGGCGGCCAGATCCAGCAACGCCCGGGCGAGCGCACCGGCGTCGGAATCCACCAGCAGTCCGCCACCACCGGCGAGGATCTCTGTCGTGGCGCCGGCCCGGTAACCGATCACCGGCGTGCCGGAGCGGAGCGACTCAAACGTCACCCGGCCGTAGGCCTCGTTGCGCGACAGCATCAGCGTCACGTCGGCCCGCGCGTACAACGCGGCCGGGTCGTCCGTCCACGCGACGGTTTCGAGCTGCGCCTCGACGCCGTACCGGCGGGCCAGGTCGGCGAGGCCCCGCCGCGCTTCGCCGTCGCCGACCCCGGCCAGCGTGAGGGTGAACGCGCGGCCCCGGCGCGCGCAGATCGCCAGCGCCTCCACCGCGTCCTGCTGGCCCTTCTCGGCGCTGTGTCGGCCCAGCAGCACCAGCCGCTCCAGTGCGGCCGGACGGTCCGCACCCGTGTCGGAGGCACCGGCCGGTTCGGAGACGCTGTCCGGCTCGGATGGACCGCTCGCGTCCGGCCCGGATTCGACCGGTGGCGGGATCACGCGCAGCTTCGCCCGCGCCGTCGGCACGGCGCTCGTCACCTGACCGGCGACGTACGCGGAAACCGCCACGACGCCGTCCGAGAGGCGCGCGATGAGCTGGGCGATCGCGGCCCGGGGCAGCACAGACCGCAGGCTCGGGTTGCTGAGCAGGCTCTCCCGCACCACCCAGACGTGCCTCAGCCGGGCCATCCGCGCGGCGATCGCCCCGGCTGGAACAACCGCCGAGTTGGTGACCACGACGTCCGGCCGCGTTCGTTCCAGCAGCCGCCGGTATCGGGGAACCGACGCGAGCGCTTGAAGCAGCCGGACCGCGCCGACCGCGGGTCCGTACCGCCGGCCCATCCACAGCCGGGTCGGCAGCACCACCACCTCGGCGCCGGTTGCGGCGAGTTGCGCGCGCAGCGGGCCGTCCCCCGGTAGCGTGACGGTGACCTGGTACCCGCGTGCCCGCACCGTCTCGCCGACCAGGGCGAGCAACGAACGCTCCGCGCCCATGAGTTCGGCGGAGTGGCTGACGAACAGGGCGTGCACGTTAGAACCTCTCCGTCGGGCCGTGCACGCCACGCAGCCCGTCCCAGTAGCCGGCGAGGACGGCGAGCGCCCGGCGCCGGTCGTTGCGGCCGCCGACGACGAGGCGGAGCACCGACCCGGCCAGGTTCTTGTAGTGGACCGGCTCCCCGATCAGGATCCGCCGCAGCGGCCGGGGGTAGTGCTTGCGTACGTAGAGGATCTCGTTGCGGTGATGGTAGTACTGCGCGCGAGGGCTCGACCCGGCCAGACTGCCGCCCCGCCGGTGCCACACCTGCGAGGCGCACACCAGGCCGATCCGGCCACCCGCCGCGGCGATCCGCCGTACCAGGTCGAACTCCTCCTTGTAGTGGAAGAACCTCTCGTCGAACAGGCCCACCTGGACGGCCCACGGGACGCCGAGGAGGATGGCCGCGCCGGTCACCACGTCCACATCGTGCGCACCGGCCTCGCACCCGGCGCAGCGCAACGGCCGTACCCGGCCGCCCGGCAGCGTCGCGGCGACGACGTACGGCTCCGGTCCGGGGTCGTCGGGTCGCGCGGACGTCGTCTGAACCGAGGTGGACACCGCGAACCGGTCCGCATGCGCCAACAGCGCCGACAGCGTGTCCGGCCGGGGTACGCAGTCCGCGTTCAGCAGCCAGACGAAGGCCGCGCCGCGGTCGTGCGCGAGCCTGATGCCGGCGTTCATCCCGCCGGCGTAGCCGAGGTTGGTGTCGAGCCGCACCAGCGTCACCGCGTCACCCAGCGCGCGCAGCTTGGCGATGGAGTCGTCGGTGGAGCCGTTGTCGACGACGACCACCTCCGGCACGGCGCTGCCGGCGACGACCGCCCGGACGCAGCGGATCGTGTCGTCCGCGCAGTTCCAGTTGAGCACCACCGCGACGACGCGGGTTCCGTCGCTATCCACGCCCGTCCCCCGCCACCCGACGACCGGCCCCGGACCGGACGGCGAGGCCCAACACCGTGCTGTGCGCGGTGAACAGAGCCACCGACAGCGCGGCGACGCCCCACGCCCCGTACGGCGCGGCGACGAGAGGATAGCCGACCACCGCGGCCAGCGCGGTGCCGAGCGCGATCACGGCGGTGGTGCGCTCGCCGCCGAGGTTGACCAGGCGCGCGCTGAGGACCTTGCCGACCGACACCGCGACGCTGCGCGGCACCAGCAGCGCACCGAGCAGCACCGCCGCCGCGTATCCGCTGGTCAGGACCCCGATGCCGGCCAGCCCGACGAGCACCAGCACGCCCATGCCGGCCGCCAGGTAGACGGCCCGGCGCAGCATCCTACGTAGCCGATCGGCCGAGCCTTCCTCGTGGTCGCGCAGCGTCCGCTGTGCTGCGACGACCGCGCCGGCCTGGGAGAACTCGATCGCCGCTACCGCCAGGGAGTAGATCGCCAGTGCGTCCGCGCCCTGATAGCGGGCCAGCGCGAGTTGGTCGAAGCGGTACGTGAAGATCTGCGCCACCGCGCCGGTGTGGGTCAGGCCCAGCCGGGCGAGGCGTTCGGGTTCCGCCGAGGCGCGCCGCGCCATCGCGCCCAACGGTGCCCCGTGCGCCGCCCACATCGCGACGGCCATCACCGCCTGGCAGCCCAGCCAGGCCAGCAGCCAGACCGTCGCGTCGTCGACCGAGGCGATGATGAGCACGAGGTAGAGCACGGGCGCGGTGGCGGCGAACAGCGCGCGCTGGCGGTAGACGGCGACGAACCGCCCGAGGGTCAGGCCCGCCGCCGCGGGCATGGTGCCGGCCGCGACGCACGCCGCTCCAGTCGCCGCGAGTGCCGGTGACGCCGCCTCCGCGTACCAGGCGAAGATCCAGCCCAGCGTGGCCGACAGCGGCACCGTGGCGACGTAGACGGCGAGGCTGCGCCGCCCGGACCGTTCCCGGAGCCAGTCGCTGCCCTGAGCGAGCATGAACGTCTCCAGTGACAGCCCGCCGACCGCGACGCCGACGGTCGCGCTCGTCGTCGTCGCGACCAGCAGGCCGCGCTCTGCCGGCGGCAGCGCGACGCTGAGCAGGATGGCGAACCCGGACATGGCCAGCGCGGCTACGTACATCGCCGTCGCGCTGCCGACCGCGCGCCGGATCGCGTACGCCGCCGGCCTGGGCCGGCCCGGACTGGACCGGCCCGGCCCCAGCTCTTGGCGCGTCATGCCCGCAGCCCGGCGACGGTGCCCCGGATGACGGCGGTCGCCGCGTCGGGGCGGCGGGCGAGCAGCGCCTTCGCGGCGTAGCCGAGCCGGGCCGCGGCGGCGAACGGCACCCGGTGCCGGTAGTGCTTGCGGAAGAAGACCATGCAGCTGCGGCTGGCGTGGAAGTACGTCGTGGTCGACTTGACCGCCATGTCCGCCGTCGCTCCGGTCGCTACGCCGCCGACGTGCTCGACGGCCAGGTCGGGGACCACTGTGGTCGGGATACCCAACCGGGCCGCACGTAGCGCGATGTCGGCCTCCTCGTAGAACAGGAAGAAGTCCTCGGAGAACCCGCCCAGATCCTGCCACGCGCGGCGGGTGACGAGCAGCGAGTGGCCGGCCGCGTAGACCAGTTTGCTCGGCCCTGCCACGCCGCCGGCGGGCGGTCGTCCGCTCTGACCGGTCCACAGGTCGACCATGCCGAGGTCCGGTCCGCCGCCCGGTCCGCCGTCTGGTGCGACGCTGGCCGTCGCGCCGATCGCGCGGTCGCCGGCGCGCAGCACGTCGAGGGCCGAGGCGAGCACGCCGCCCACGATCCGAGTGTCCGGGTTGAGCACCCAGATGACGTCGGCGCCCTCGGCCAGCAGCCAGCTGGCGGCGAGGTTGTTGCCGGCGGCGTACCCGACGTTGCCGTGCCCGGCGATCACCCGGACCGCCACGCCGGCCTGCTCGGCGTACCCGGCGATCTCGGACAGTTCGACGGCCTGGTCGCTGTTGTCGACGATCGCGATCGCGACGCGCGGGCCGGCGACGCGCGGACCGGTGGCCCGCCCGGCCACGATGGAACGAATGAGGTCGGCGGTGTCGCCCGCACTGCGGTAGTTGACGATCGAGATGCCGAGCAGACCGCTCACCGTGCCCCCACCGCACCATCGCCCGCCACACGCCCAGGACACGAGTACGAAACAGCCTCCCGATCGGCCTGTCAAGTTGTCTCGGAACCGACTCCTTCCTGGACCGGGTCGACCAACTCAACTGGATCATGCCGGCTCCGCCGAACCCGACTCACTAATTTGGAGCAATCGCATCTTGTCGGGCACGGCTGGCGTCTCCGGGGTGATGGACGCGGGCAGTCACTCGCTACGATTCTCAACCAAGGGGTACGGGGAGGAATCCATGGCGCGCGTACTTGTCGTCTCGACGCAGCGTTCGGGGGCCTACCCGAGCATCCGCGATGCTCTGGAGGTCGCGCCCGACGGTGCGACCATCTCCATCGAGGCGGGCGTCTACGCCGAGACGGTCCGCGTCAGTGGCCAGCGGCTGAGCCTGGTCGCGGCCGGTGAGGCCGGCTCCGTGACGATCGACGCGAGCGACGGCGCCGGACCGGCGGTCGGCTGCGACGGCGCCGACGTGACCCTGCAGGGACTGGTCCTCAGGTCAGGGCACTATCCCGGCGTGGCGGCGCGCGGCGGCCACCTCACCATCGAGAAGTGCGAGGTGGCCGCGCAGTACGCGGCCGGTGTCAGCGTCACCGACGGCGCGGTGCTCACAGCCACCGATGTGAAGATCACCGCAGGTCAATCCGGCTTCGTCATCGAAGACGCGGGCGGCGTGATCGACAAGTGCGAGGTCCGCGACATTGCCGAGGACGGGATCATCGTACGGCTTGGCGCGGATCCGGCGATCCGGAATTCGACAGTCAGCGCGTGCGGATACCGGGGCATCTACATTTACCAGGCCGGCCGGCCCACGATCGAGCGGTGTGACATCTCGTCGACCGGCGACGCCGGCATCTCGGTGGCGCACCAGAGCTCGCCGACCATCACCGGTAGCTGGGTGCACGACACTCGCGGCGTGGGCATCATGATCGGTCGCGGTTGCGGTGGCCTGGTCGAGGGCACCCGGGTGGAGGGCACGGCCGCGCCGGGCATCCAGCTCGACGAGGGCGCCACCGCGACCGTACGCAAGGCCGACGAGGGCGGGCACCAGCCCCGGGTCGGCGTCAGCGCGATCGAGGGCGCGACCCAGCAGGACACCGAGCGGGTCGACAAGCTACTCGCCGAACTCGACTCGATGATCGGCCTGGCCGGCGTCAAGAGCGAGGTCCGCGCGCTCATCGACGAGATCCAGGTCAACGAGTGGCGCCGCAACGCCGGCCTCGCGGTCGGCGGGACAAGCAACCACCTGGTGTTCACCGGTGCCCCGGGCACCGGCAAGACCACCGTCGCGCGCCTCTACGGCCAGCTCCTCAAGGCTCTGGGCGTACTACCCAACGGCCAGTTCCGCGAGGTGGCCCGGCGCGACCTGGTCGGCCAGTACATCGGACACACCGCGGAGAAGACCACGAAGGTCTTCGAGGAGGCGTTCGGCGGTGTGCTCTTCATCGATGAGGCGTACACCCTGTCCCGCGCTGGTGGCGCCAGCGCCGACTTCGGCCAGGAGGCCATCGACACGCTGGTGAAGCTGATGGAGGACCACCGCGACGAGGTGGCCGTCATCGTCGCCGGCTACACCGACGAGATGGTCGACTTCCTCGACGCCAACGCCGGTCTGGCATCCCGGTTCGCCAAGACGCTGGAGTTCGAGAACTATGCGCCTGACGAACTGGTGCTGATCGTCAACCGGATCGCCCGTAACGACGACTACCTGCTCGAACCCGGGCTCGACGACGCGCTCCTGGAATGGTTCGGCCAGATCGAGCGTGATCGCAACTTCGGCAACGCGCGCGAGGCGCGCAAGCTGCTGGAGGGCATGCGCAAGGCCCAGTCCGGCCGCCTGCGGGCGCTGGGCCGGATGCCATCGCGCGACGACCTGCGCACCCTGGTGCTCGATGATCTGTTGGCCGCCACCCGATGACGGCGACGCCGCAGTCGGGGCCGGCCCGGGCAGGCGCCGATCCGGTCCGGGCCGGGGCGCGGGTCAGCGCCGAGACGCCCGGCGCCTCCGGCCCCGCGATCCTGCTGCCTCGCCGGCGCCCCGGCTACCTGGGCCCCGTACACGTGATGCAGTTGCTGCTGGTCGAGGCGGTCATCGTTGCCGTCCTCGTCGCGCTCGACCGGGGCGTGGCGCTGACCACGGGTGCCAGCGCCGCAGGCCTGCTGCTGCTCGCGGCTGCGCTGGGCCGGCACCAGGGCCGGTGGTGGCTGGAACGGCGCGCGATGACCCGGCAGTACCGGCGGCGCCGGCAGGGCATGTCCGGCACCCCGCAAGCCGACGATCCCCGGGTGGCCGCCCTGCACCGGCTCGCCCCCGGGCTGGTGGTGGAGAACGTCGCGGTGGCCGATGGTGCCCAGGTCGGCGTCGCCCGTGACGACGCCGGCTGGTACGCCGTGGCCGCAGTGACGCCGAGCACGCCGATGCGCGGGGTGGTCGGCGGCCTCCCCCTCGAGGAGTTGGCCGAGGCGCTGTCCGAGGCCGACCAGCCGGGCGCGGTGCTCCAGGTGGTCACCCAGACGGTGCCCGCACCCAGCATCGACATGCACCCGTCCGCCCCAGCCGGACAGTCGTACCACCAGTTGCTGGCCCGGTTCGGCGGTGTGCCGCTGCCCGCGGACCGGGCGACCTGGGTCGCGGTACGGCTCGACGCACGGACGCTGGCCGAAGCCGCAGCAATCGGCGACGCCGATCTCGACGCGGCACCGGCGGTGGTAGCGGCGCTGGTCCGGCGGGTCACCAAGTCGCTGCGCCGGGTCGGTGTCCCGTACCGCCTGCTCGACGCCGACGGCCTACTCACCGCGCTGGTGCGCTCCTGCGACCTGGAGCCGGCGGCGCCCGCCACCCGGCCGGAGGCGGCGCTACCCCGCGAGGAGTGGTGCGACTGGCACTCGTCGCGGCTGGCCCACCGCTCGTTCTGGATCCGCGACTGGCCGCCGGTCGGGCAGGTATCCGGCCTGCTGGACCTGGTGTCGACCGTGCCGGCCGCGATGACGAACGTGGCGTTGATCATGGCGCCGGACAGCAGCCAGAAGATGTTCGACCTGCGCGGTCTGGTTCGCGTGTCGGCGCCCGCCGCCGACCTCGACCAGCTCTGCCAGGCCGTTGCCCAAGGCGTCGAGCAGGCCGGGGCCGACCTCTTTCCGCTGGACGGCGAGCAGGGACCCGCCGTCTACGCGTCGGCCCCGACGGGAGGTGGCGCACGGTGACCAGGCCGCAGGACGAGGGGAACAAGTCCAGGCCGCAGGACACGGAGAACCAGCCCAGGCCGCACGGCGCGGCGAACAAGCAGCAGTCGCGAGCACCACAGCACCCGCCGGCGGTCCCGGGCCAGCCGGCCCCGGGCTATCCGGCCGCCATCCAGGCCCCGGCGGGTGCGCCACCGGCCCAGCAGCCGGCGTTGCCCGCACAGCACGCCGGACAGCCGCCCGCACGGCAGGCCCAAGCACCACCGCCCGCACAGCAGGCCAGGCCAGCGCAGGCCCAGGCACCGACGGCCGAGTCCGCTGCTGTCGCCCGCCCCGCCACGCAGGCCGCGGTGGCGGCCGCTGCCCCCGCTGCCGCGCAGCCGCTCGCCGCGCCGCAGGCTGGAGACCAAGGCCCACCGGGGAAGGAGTACGACGGCGGCCGGCCGCCCGGCCCCAACGGCAACGGCCACGGCGGCGTCTCGGGGCGGCTGGCGCGGCTACGCATCGGCTGGCACATGGTGTCCCGCCCGGCGCTCGCCCAGATGCGTATCTCCGCGCCGGGCACCGGGCTGATCCTGGGCTCCGACCGGCAGCAGAAACCCGTGGCCGTGCGGATGTTCCGGCCGGAGTCCACTCGCGTCACGCTCGTCGGTGGGGCCTGGGCCGGGCAACTGGTCGCCTTCCGGGCACTCGCCCTCGGTGCACGGGTGGCCCTGGTGGCCGCCGATCCGCAGGCCTGGCACGGCTTCGGCGAGCGGGCTACGGGTCGCAGCGACCGCCTGACGGTGCTCGGCGCCGAGCAGCCGCTGGCGCTGGCCGCGACCCCGCAGCAACCGGTGCTGGTGGTTTACGACCTTGGCGTGGTCGGTGCCGCGACGCCCCAGCCGCTCGGGCCGTGGCAGACGCAGCTCACCATCCTGCGCCACCTCGACCAGCCGGGTGTACCGGCGGTCCAGGACTGCAACCTGGCGATCCTGCAGCGGCTGGCCAGCGCGGAGGCGGCGCAGGCCGGCGGGGCACTGAAGCTGCCGCCGAACAGCACCCAGTTTCTGCAGGTGATGGCCGAGGACATGGTCGCGTTGGTCGGTGACGGCGCGCTGCGCTACATCTCGCTGGCACAGACCGATGTCGAGCATCAGTACCTGGGTGCCCCCCGCCGCTGACCGCCCCGTCACGGAGTCCCACTCCGTCCCCGCGAGATTCCGTCGATGTCGGCTGGCCGACGGACCTGCCCTGAGGGCTGTCCGGGGCGGTCAGTGGGCCGGTGGGGTCCAGGCGAGCTGGACGAGGCGGGCGCCCTGGCGGCGGGTGAACAGCCAGGCCCGGCCGGGCGGCAGGAACTGCGGCTTGATGGTGCCGAACAGTGCGCCCTCCTCGCGCGGGCCGGACATCATGATGCCAGGCGAGGCCAGCTCCCGGATCCGGCTGATCACCGGGTCGAACATGGCCCGGCTGGCCCCGCCGATCCGCCGGGTCAGCACCAGGTGCAGCCCGATGTCGCGGGCCTGGGGCAGGAACTCCAGCAGCGGGGTGAGCGGGTTCGTCATCCCGCCGGAGAGCAGGTCGTAGTCGTCGATCAGCAGGAAGAGCTCCGGCCCGGACCACCAGCTCCGGTCGCGGAGCTGCTCGGGCTTGACCTCCGGGCCGGGCAGCCGCTCCCGCATCACAGTGGTCACCTGGTTCACCAGGTCGGTGGTGCTCTGCTGCGACGTGCCGTACCCGATCAGGTGTGGCGTGTCGACGCAGCCGAGCAGGGTGCGCCGGTAGTCGACGAAGATGAGGCGGGCCTGGCTGGGTTCGTAGCTGGTGGTGACCATCTTGGCCAGGCTGCGCAGAAACGAGCTCTTGCCGCTTTCGATGTCGCCGAACAGCAGCGCGTGCGGCTCGGCGCCGAAGTCGAGGAGGACCGGCTGCAGGTCGGACTCGGCGATACCGATCGGCAGCTTCCCGCCCTGCGGCGCGGGCAGCGCGGCGTACGGCAGCTCGGCGGGCAGCAGCCGCACCGCGGGCGCCGGCGGGTTGGTCCAGTACGTCTGGGCGAGCTTGACGAACTCGGCCACCGCGTCGGAAAGGTCGTCGACGCTCTGCTCGGCGTCGATGCGGGGCAGCCCGGCCAGAAAGTGGAAACCGTCCGGGGTGAGGCCGCGGCCGGGCGTCTGCTCGGGCACGTTGACCGCGGCCCGCCGGTTGATCACCGAGTCGCTCGGCTCGCCCAGGCGCAGCTCGATCTTCGTACCGAACATGTCGCGGACCACCGCCCGCACGTCCATCCACCGGTTGGTCGCGGCCAGCAGATGGATGCCGTAGCCGAGGCCCCGGTTGGCCAGCTCGTTCACCAACGGTTCGAGGTCTTCGAACTCGCTGCGCAGCGCCGACCAGCCGTCGATGACCAGGAACACGTCGCCGAACGGATCCTCGGTGAACCGCCCCTGCCGCTTGGCTCGACGGTAGGCGGCGATGCCCTCCACACCGTGCGCGGCGAACAGGCCCTCGCGGGCCTGCATGAGCCCGTGCATCTCGGCGATCGTGCGGCGTACCTTGTCGACATCGCGCCGGGCGGCGACGCCACCCGTGTGCGGCAGGCCGGCCATGGCGGTCAGGCCGCCGCCACCGAAGTCGAGGCAGTAGAACTGCACCTCGCGCGGGGTGTGCTGCAGTGCCAGACTGCCGATCAGCGTACGCAGGAAGTTGCTCTTGCCGCTCTGCGGCCCGCCGACCACCACCATGTTGCCGCCGCTGCCGGACAGGTCCAACCACATCGGCTCGCGCAACTGCTCGAACGGCTTGTCGATGATGCCGACCAGGCCGTGCAGCGCGCGCCGCGGGTCGAGGTCCGGTGTACTCAGTCCGCGCTCCGGCGACTGCACGATCGGCGCCATCAGCTGGCCCAGGGTCGGCGGTTCGGCCAGCGGCGGCAGCCACACCTGGTGCGCCGGCGGGCCCTGCCCCTGCATCCGGTCGACCAGCACGTCGAGCAGAGTTTCGCCGACCGCCGCCGCCTCCTCCGCCAGCTCGGTCTCCTCCGCGACGGGCTTGTCGTCACGCGGCGGCGCCACGTAGTACGTGGGGAACTCCCGCACCGGGTCGATGGCACGGCCGCCCACGCTGGCGCCGGAGCCGTCCTGGCGCACCACCCCGGAGACGTACGCGGCCTTGAAGCGGATCATCCCCTCGGTGCCGGTGCGCAGGTAACCGTGACCCGGTGCCCGCGGCAGCTCGTACGCGTCGGGCACGCCGAGCACCGCCCGGCTGTCCATGGAGGAGAACGTACGCAGGCCGATGCGGTACGACAGGTGCGTCTCCAGCCCGCGCAGCCGGCCCTCCTCCAGGCGCTGCGAGGCGAGCAGCAGGTGTACGCCGAGCGACCGGCCCACCCGGCCAATCTGCACGAACATGTCGATGAAGTCGGGGCGCGCGGTCAGCAACTCGGAGAACTCGTCGACGATCAGCAGCAGACTCGGCAGCGGGGCGAGCGGCACCCCGGCCGCCCGGGCACGCTCGTAGTCGCGCTGCGAGGCGTAGTTGCCGGCCCGGCGCAGCAGCTCCTGCCGGCGCATCAGCTCGCCCTGGATCGCGCCCAGCATCCGGTCTACGAGGGACAGCTCGTCGGCGAGGTTGGTGATGACGGCGCTGGTGTGCGGCAGCCGGTCGAGCGTGGTGAACGTCGCGCCGCCCTTGAAGTCGACGAGCACGAAGTTGAGGATCTCGGAGCTGTGGGTCACGGCCAGTGCCAGCACCAGCGTACGGAGCAGCTCGCTCTTGCCCGACCCGGTGGCGCCGACCAGCAGGCCGTGTGGGCCCATGCCGTCCTGCGCGGACTCCTTGAGGTCGATCTCGATCGGCCGCCCGTCCGGCCCCACGCCGAGCGGCACCCGCAGCCGGTCGCGGTTGGGTCGGCTGGCCCAGGCGTGGCCGAGGTCGAAGTCGTACGGCGAGCCGAGGCCGAGCAGCTCGGCGAGTCCGAGGTCGAACGTCACCCCGGCGGACTGGTCGGCGTACGACGCGGCCGACAGCCGCAGCGGCGCCAGCTCCCGGGCCAGCACCTCGGCCTGCGCGACGTCGATGCGGTCGGCGGTGCCGACCTGGATCACCCCGTCCATCGTGGTGCCCGAGATGGTGCCGTCGTCGGCGACGTCGAGCACGACCGAGGTGTCGTCGAGCAGCCGCGGCGGCGGGTTGGACAGGTCGAGGATGGTCACGCCGGCGACGCCGCCGTCGGTCATCAGATGGTCGGAGCCGGTGGTGGAGCCGCCGTCGATGACCACCACCACGTGCGGCCCGGGAATCGAGTTCGCCGTGGCCGGTTCGAAGCGCGGACGGTTCGCCAGCACGTCGTCGAGCATCGCCTCCAGCGCGTTGACAGCGGGCGCGAAGAGCCGTACCGGCCCGACTGCGTCGAGCTTCGCCGGGTGCTGTGCGTGCGGCAGCCACTTGGCCCACTCCCAGTTGGGCCGCTGCATGTCCGGCACGCACAGGCCGATCAGCAGGTCGTCCGGGGAGTGGAAGGCGGACATCTGGGCGAGCAGCGCGCGCGTCAGGTCACGCACCGTGCGCTCGGAGCCGCGCAGATAGACGTGGGAGAAGTCGCGCAGCGCGATGGCCACCGGCAGGTCGGGAACCACCGAGTACGTCGCCACGAACTTGCGCAACGCCATCGCGCACAGCGGCTCCAGCTCGTCGACCGGGCGGGTCTGTGGCGGTATCAGCGGCGTGGCGACCTCCAGTGCCCCGATGCCGATGCGTACGACGCTGAAGTCCGCGTCGGCGCGACGCCGCTCCCAGAGCCGTCCGCCGGTGACCGTCGACCACAGCGCGTCGGGCTCGGGGTGCCGGTAGTGGATGGCCTCCCGCTGCTGCTTGATGGTGGCGCGGATCTGCGCGCGCTGCTGTGCCAGACGGCGCATGTACTGCCTGCGGGCCTCGATCATCTCCTTCTTGCCCGGGCCCGTCTGATTCAGCATCATCATCCCCATCATCCCGAGAATGGAGATGCCGAACATGCCACCGGCCACATAGGTAAGCGGGCCACCGCCGCCGCGCTGACCGGCCATCATCAGTCCCATGGCCGCGCCGCCGGCCGCCATCGGCAGAATCATGAGCATGCGGGTCCACGCCTTACCGGCGGGTGGGGGAATTTCGGGCGGCGGATCCAACACGACCTCGCCGGTGGGCAGCGGCGGCGCGGGCCGACGCGGCGGCCGCTTCACGATCACCGATGTCACCCGATCGACCTCCGCCGCGCCGGCTCGTTCCCTTTGTGTGCAGGGCAATCCTATAGACCGGATCCACCGTGAAGAATGGATCGGTCGGGTGGCGACGACATGCTAGTTTGGCGCTCGACGAGCGGCGGCGGGCTCCGGCGGAGGTGACCAGCGTGACTGCCCCGGGAGGCCTCAGCCTGGCGAGAGTGACGGTGGCGGCACCGAAGCGGCGCATGGACGTCGCGTTGCCCGACAACATGCTCGTCGGGGAGTTGCTGCCGCACCTGCTGCGGCACGCCGGCGATGATCTCGGCGAGGCCGGTGAGCGGCACGGTGGCTGGGTGCTGCGCCGCGCCACCGGCGGCGTGCTCGAAGCCACCCGCAACCTCTCCGTGCAGGGCGTACGCGACGGCGAGCTGCTGCATCTGGCTCCGCGCCGGGAAGACTGGCCCGAGCTCGCGTACGACGACGTGGTCGAGGTGATCGCGAGCGGCGCGCGGCGGGCCGGACGTTCCTGGGGAGGCTCCGCGACCCGCCGGTGCGGCCTCGCGGTCGCCGCCGCGGTGCTGAGCTTCGGTCTGCTGACCCTCGTGCTGTCCGGACCGCCGTGGCCGCTGCCGGCGGGCGTGGCGCTGGGGATGGCGGCGGTCCTCGCGATACTCGGCCTGCTGTTGTCCCGGGCCTTCTCCGACGCGACCGCCGGCGCCGCGGTGGCCGCGGCCGGCCTGCCGTACGCGTTCGTGGGCGGCGCGCTGCTCGCAGCGCCCAGCGACCTCGGTCTGCTCCGACTGGGTGCGCCGAGCCTTCTGCTCGGTTCGGCGGCGCTGCTGGTGTTCAGTGTCATCGGCTACACGGGGGTAGCCGCCGTGCAGCGGCTCTTCATGGCCGGGCTGGCGATCAGCGTCGCCGGCCTGCTCGCCGCGGTGCTGTGCCTGGCCGGGATGTCGCCGTCCGGCTCAGCCGCTGTCACGCTCACGACGGGCATCGGTCTGCTCCCCGGCTACCCGCTGTTCGCCAGTTGGCTCGGCCGGCTACCGGTGCCCGAGCTCCCGGACCGCCCCGAGGAGATCCTCGAAGACCGCCCGGTACCCAAGCGGTCCGACGTCTTCGCCGCCGTCGCGCGGGCGACTGAACTACTCTCCGGAATGCTGCTGGCCGCCGCCGTCACCGGGGTCTGCGCCACCCTGTTTCTGACTACTGTGGATGGGAGCGTACCGGCCCAGCTCCTCGGCTTCGCGGCCGCTGCGGCGTTGCTGCTGCGTGCCCGCCTGTTCGCCCTTCCGCAGCAGCGGGTGCCGCTGCTGGTCAGCGGCGTGGTCGGAATGGCACTGCTGGCCTTCGGCAACACACTGGACGCCGACCCCGGCGGTCGGCTGCTGATCCTGCTCCTGATCGTGCTCGCCGCCGCAGCGGTGCTCGCCGCCGGTCTGGTCTACAGCCGGCGCAGCCCGTCGCCCTACCTGGGTCGTGCCGCCGACATCGTCGACGTGCTCGCCATCATGGCGCTGATCCCGCTGGCCTGCGCGGTCGCCGGCCTGTTCGGCGCGATTCAAGGGCTGTTCTCGTCGATCGGCGGGTGACCCGGACATGGCCACGCGACGCGACCAGCTCCACTCGTACCAGTTCCTCACCCAGCGGGTCATCTCCGCCTTCGTGATGCGCGAGACCGACCCGCAGCAGTCCCCGCTCCGCCGCGGTATCGGCGCGATCTTCGGCGGCCTGATGATCGCCGTCCTGGTAGCCGCCGGGTTCGGCATCTACGGCATCATCACCAAGGTCGGCAGCGACAGGTGGCGGGCCGACGGCGCGGTCGTAATCGAAAAGGAGACCGGCGCCAGCTTCATCTACCTGCAGGGCAAGCTGCACCCGACGCTCAACTACGCGTCGGCGGTGCTGGCCTCCGGCCGCCCCGACGCGCCCGTGTTCCGGGTGGCGAGCAACTCGCTGACCAGCGCGCCCCGTGGCGTCACGATCGGTATTCCGGGCGCGCCCAACTCGCTGGCACCGGCCAGTAGGCAGGTTGGTCTGCCTTGGACTGTCTGCTCGGCACCCAGCGGGGCCGACACCGGCCGGACCGTCGAGGCGGTCTCCCTGGTCGTGTCCCGGGCACCGGTCGGCGGGCGGTCGCTGGCCGAGGAGGGCGTCCTGGTCCGCGACTCCCGGCAGGACGCGACCTACCTCGTCTGGCACGGCCGCCGGTTCCTGATCCGCGACGCCCGCAACGTCGTGCCCGCCCTCTTCGGAGCGGTCAACGCCGCACCGGTCGGCGCGGCGTGGCTCAACGCGCTACCCGCCGGCAACGCCATCGAACGGGTCGCGTTCAGCGGGCACAACCAGCCGTCCAGCGAGGTGGACGGCTGGACGATCGGCGACGTGCTGGTCACGCAGACCGGCTCGGGGCCGCAGTACTACCTCGTCCTCGACGACGGGCTCGCTCCGATCACCGAACTGCAGCAGAACATCCTGCGCGCCGAGTTCACCGTGGAGCCGATCGAGATACCTGTGTCCCAGGCCACGTCGGCACCGGTCAGCAGCCAGGTGCGGCCAGCGACCGGAGACAGCGCGCCGCCCGCGACGCCGCCCGCGCTGATCCGACCGGCCACCGGCGACGCGCTGTGCGCGGTCACCAGCGACGCGCGCGCCGTACCGACGATCACCTCTGTCGGCGGTACGGTGGTCGGCCTCGACGAGGCGGTACCGACCGGCTCGGTCACCCGCGACGGCGTGATCCTCGCCGACTATGTGCTGGTGCCGCCGGGCCAGGTCGCCGTCGTCCGGGTGCTCGGCGCGCCGACCGCCGATGCCGGCCCGTACTACGTCGTCACCGACCTCGGCATCAAGTTTCCGGTGCCCAACGCGACCGTCCTCGGGCAGCTCGGCTACCCGGCGGCCCAGGCGACCGACGTGCCGACCACGCTGGTCTCGCGGATACCCACCGGACCGACGCTCGACCCGGTCGCGGCCACCCGCCCCGCCTCGGCGGCCCCCGCCGACTGACACCGAGGGGTGCTCAGTCGAAGAGCATGACGGGCGGGCCGGGTTCTTCGGATTCGTCCCGCCGCGTCGGCGCGGGAGCCACCGCCGAGCGCCAGAACCGCCGCCGGCCCCGCGGCAGTGCGACCGACAGCACCAGTACGGTCAGCACCGCGGCGACCGCCAGCCCGGTGCCCACCAGAGCGAGGTCGCGGCTGCGCGCCCAGGCGGGTGACCCCCCGCTGGACGGCTTGCCGAGCGCGGGCAACGGCTGCGCTTCACCGCCGTCGGCCAGGCTGTCGTGCACCGCCGAGTACGGGTTGACGATGCCGTGGCCGTACCCGGACCCGCCGGGTGCCGGGATGGTAGTGCTCAGCAACTGCCGGGCGGCCTGCTCGGCGGTCAGGTCGGAGCGCCGGGCGCGCAGCAGTGCCGCCGCGCCGGCCGCGAAGCCGCAGGCCACCCCCGTCCCGTCGACCACCGCTCGGCCGCGTGTCCGTTGCAGCGTGACCACGCCGACGCCCGGCGCCACCAGGTCGACGTAGTCGCCACGCTGCGACCTGGGCCAGACCTCGCCGCTCTGCTGGATCGCGCCGACGCCGATCACGCCGTCGTAGTCGGCTGGGTACGGGGTCGGGTTCTCGCCGTCGCCGAGGTCACCGGCGGCGGCCAGGACCAGCACGTCGCTGGAGACCGCCCGGTCCACCGCCGCGCGCAGGGCCGGCGAGTCGCGGTACGTGATGGTCGACACGGCTATCACGTCGGCGCCGCCGTCAATGGCCGCATTGATGCCCTGCGCGAGCGCCTGCGGATCGGCGCCCTCGCCGGAGAGCCGGTCGGCCACCACCCGGATCGGCAGGATCCGGGCGGTGGGTGCCACGCCGGTGAGTCCGCCCGGGCGCTCCTGCTGGGCGCCGATCACGCCGGCGACCTGCGTGCCCGTACCGAGGCAGTCGCCGTCCGCGGACCCGCCGCCGGCCACCGCGTCGAATCCGGATTCGACGCGGCCGGCCAACTGCGGGTGGCCGGCGTCGACTCCGGAGTCGAGCACCGCGACGGTCACCCCACCGCCCCTGGTCAACGGGAAGATCCGCTCCGGCCCGAGCATCCGCTGCGGCCAGGGCACCGGGTCGATGGCCTCGCCGGGATCGGCGCAGATGGGCGCGGCCAGCGCCGAAACCGGCGCGACGACACCGGCCAGCGCCGAAACCGGCGCGACCTGGCCCGCCGCGACCACCCCGGCCGCCGCGACCGCGACGGCGCGGGCCAGCCGCCTCATGAGGCCTTCACCGCTCGTCCTCCTCCGCGTCTTCAGGTGCGCCGAGCAGCAGGAGCATCTGTACGTGCTCACTCGGCACCGTCAACTCCTGCGCGGTACGCGGGTCGACCGCCAGATTGTGCCCCTCCGGCCACAGAGACAGCACGAACGGAAACGCCACGGTCACGGCGGGCACCGGCTCAGGGTACGCCTCGGCGAACGTCTCCTCGGACGTGAAGACCTCGATGAACGGTGCCTCCTCGGTGCCGACCGGCCGCCAGGGGAAGCCGTCCGCCAGGATCTGGTTGGGGTCCGGCACCTCGTCCAGGGTCGGCAGCAGCACCACCGTGTCGAGCAGGTCCTGAATGTAACCGTCGGGGTCGATGTCACCCTCCGCCGGCGCCTGTTCGGCCTCGGCCACCATTTCTGACACGGTCGGGACGACGATGTCGCCGAGCGCGGCCGCCTGCACCGACTCGATCGGCAGGTACATGTCGATCGGCGAGCCGATGTTGACGGCCAGCCGCCACTGCGGGTTGGGCCACTTGCGCCGCAGCTCGGCGCAGTTCGTCACCGCGTACCCGTCGGCGGCACCCCCCACCTGCGCCGCCATGCCCTCGATCGACGTGAACACCGGCAGGAACGTCTGCTCGAACAGTTGCATGGTCATCAGTCGCTGCGGCCCGCCCTGGTCGGTGGTGCGCTGCGGCAGGTAGAGGTCGCTGAACGCCAGGATGCGGAAGAACTCCTGGCGGTCGCCGACCAGCAGGGCGCGGACCATCGCCCGCTCGGTCTCGTTCGCGGGCTCCCACGACGGTGTCACGGCAGGACCTCCGGCGCGCGTCTGGCGGCGGGCAGGTCGGCACCCATCCGCTCGTCCCACACCGGCGACGCGTGACCACCGGCCGCGTCGCGCTCGGCGATCGCCCGCAGCGACGAGGGCACCTCGCGCAGCGCGCGCCAGAAGGCGGCGAAACCATCGGCGCACCGGTGCATCAGCCGGTCCGCCACATCAGCCGCGCCGTACGCGTCCGTGTCGCGGGGATCGTCGTCGTCCCAGTACCAGACGGAGCCCTCGTCGCCGCCGCGCACCCGCACCGCGATCAGGCCGCCCTGCACATACCCGACCGCGAGGAATTCGGCGGTGAGCCGGTCGCCGAACCACGCGTTGGCGTAGACCAGGTCCTGCAGCCAGTCCTGCCGGGCGACGCCGAAGAACGGTTGGTCGACCACGAACCCGAAGCGCGGGTGGACGGCCGGCCACGCCGGTCGGCCGCCGTTGGTGCGGACCAGGAAGTCACGGTACGCGGGCGGCAGCGCGTACCCCAGGCGCTCCTCCACCTTGCCCACCGCCTCGGGCGACAGGCGCGCGGCGAAGTGGATCGGCGGCGGCGGTCCGTCCGCGACGGGCAGGCCGCGCCGGCTGCGGTCGGCGGCCCCGGTGCTGACCCCGCCGAGGTGCCGGGCGGCGCCGTGCAACTCGATCGGCACCAGCGCGAGTCGCCGCGTGCCGGCCAGGTGTGCCCAGGTCCAGCCCACCGGTGTGCCGGTGCCCGCCGCCCATAGTTGGTCACCGGTACGGGTCATCGTCTCGTTGGCGGTCAGCACGTCCAGCACGCGCGCCTCGTCCATGCCGAAGTCGGACGGGGTCGGCGGTAGCTCGACCAGGGCCCGGGCGTACGGCGTCCAGTCCGGGAAGCCGTGCGGCCCGAACGCCACGCCGCGCCGGTACCGGATCCGCAGCATCGGCGAACCGGCGTGAACCACCCGGAACGCGTGCCGCGCGCCCGGTATGGGCGGCCGCGCCGGCTGGGTCATCTCGGACACCTCCCCGGGTTCGAGCCTACTGAGTGCGCGCTCGGCCGGTGGCCCGGGCCTTCGCGCGGCGGTGCCACACCAGCGCGCCGATCACGACTGCCGTCCAGCCGGCGACCAGTGCCCACACCGCAGGCGCGGGCAGGAAGCCGACGGCACCGAGGGGCAGCAGCAGCGCGCCGGCGACGAACGTGTGCCGGCCAACGTTCTCCACCGGGATGTCGGCGAACGCGTGCCGCTCGGTCCAGATCCAGCCACCGCCGGGCCCCCGGCGCCGGTTCAGTGCCAGCCCGAGCAGGGAGATGACCGCGCCACCGGCGAGCAGGCCGACCGCCAGGCCGCCGAGCGGAACACCACTATGGTCGATGCCGTCGTCACCCTGCACGGCCAGGTCGTACAGCAGCCGCACCGCCGCGTACGGCCCGCCACACACGGACAGCACCCACAGCGGTACGATGATCACACCCCAACCGGTCCACCCCGCATTGACGTACACCCCAGCCAGAATAGGTGGCCGGCCCGTGACCCGGGTGGGATGGCATAGGCTCCGAGGAATGCGATGCCTCGCCTTCCCGGCCGCCGTGGTGACCGCCTTCGTGCTGGCGGTCTCGGGCTGCGGTGGACCGGATCCGGTGTCCTACCAGGTCCGCTACGACCTCAACATGGTGGGCGACCGAGCATTTGCCGACATATCTGCCTATTACACCCAGGACACGGGGTTCGAAACGGGCGTCACGGAGTTCGCCGCGTCCTGGACACACGAGGTCACCGTGCGCCATCCGGACGTCGAGTGGGTCCGCCTCATCGGCTCCTTCCGCTTCGACACCGACGTGCCGGGCACCCACACGAACCCGTTGCTGTCGAAGATCCGCTGCCAGATCCACATCGACGGCAAGCTTCTCGTGGAACGCACCGGTCAGAACCCGTCCTGTGCGGTCCGGCTGACCGAGACCGGCCCGACACCCGGCGTGGGCTGACGCCCGGCGCGCTGGCCAGCGGGGACACGGCCGGCTAGGACGGCGGCAGGGTGAGCCGCTGCGCTACCGGCTCGCGCGCCCAGAAGGCCGGCTGGCCCGCCGACGCGGTCACCGTCCATTGGTAGATGTCGATGGCCGCGCCGAACTCGACCAGGTAGTAGTTGTGCGAGAGGAAGTCGATCCGGGTGACCCCGCCCTCCTCGCTCACTCGCGGCGGAAACACCAGGGACGGATCAACCGACGGATTCTTGCGGAGGAACTCCTCGACGTTCGCGATCAGCCAGCCGGGCCGGAAGCCGGCGGTGGCCGCGAAGGAGAAGACCACCGGGTCGTCGATCCGCTGGCCCGAGTACAGCTCGGCCAGCAGTTCGGCGTACGCCAGCGGGTCGAGACCCGCGCCGAGTCCCCGGCCGAGCTCCCGGATGGCCGCCGCGTCGTTGAGAAAGAGGGTGCCGCCGTCGCGGGAGAAGACGAAACCGTACGTGGCGACGAAGTTCTCCAGCGAGCTGTCCCGGGCCACCCGGACGGCGCTGTCGACCCACGCCGCGGCGCCGATCCGCCAGCCTGCGGGCTCCGCCTCATACAGGCCCTGGGTGGTGGACAGCACCGTCACCCGCTCCGGCTCGGCGAACCGCTTCGCCATGTCCTCGCCGGGCTGGAACACGTGCCGTCGCAGCGCCTCGACAACGCGGTCTGCCTGCATCCGCTGCGTTCCCCCTCGTGCGATTCCGGCGCGGCCCCGCCTATTCTCACACGCTGAGCGACGGTACGGACGTGCTGACAGCCGCGACCCCACGCGCGACTCAGATAATGTCCACTACGGCCAATCCGGATCGGCCAGCGACATAGAACCGGTCAGGCGCCGAGAACAGCGCCGCCATCGGCCGCTGCGCCAGCCTCGTCTCGCGGGCCAGAAGGCCGTCCGGCAGCCGCCACACCCGCACCGCGTCATCGTCGGTCGCCACGGCGAGGAAGCTGGTGCCGTCGGTCGCGCCGAAGGCCAGCGCGGTCACGGTGCCGTCGTTGCCGGGCAGCACGTGCAGCTCCGCGCCGGTAGCCGCCTCCCAGATCCGTACCGTGCCGTCCTGGCCGCCCGACGCGATCACGGGGCGGTGCTCCAGCGTGCCGAAAGCGAGACAGTACACCGGCGCCGGGTGCCCGTGGCCGCCGTGCAGCGGCTCTCCGGTGGCCGCGTCCCAGGTGCGTACCACCCGGTCCCGGCCGGCCGAGACGACCACCATCCGGTCGCCGACCCGCCCGGCCGTCACGGCCGTCACCGCGGCCAGGTGACCGAGCATCCGCCGCAGCGGCGCCCCGGTGACCGCATCCCAGATCCGCACCGTGCCGTCCGCGCTGCCGGACACCACCACGTCGCGGTCGCCGATCGCCGCGAAGCCCAGCGCCATTACGGAACCGGTGTGCGGTGTCGGCACGGACAGCACCTCGCCGCTGCCCACGTCGTCGACGCGTACCGTGCCGGTCGCGTCGCCGGTCACCAGTACCGGGGCGCCACCGGACAGCCCGAACGCGACAGACGCGACCCGCCCGTCGGCCGGGCGGTGGGTCCGGACCGGCGAGCCACTCGCCGCGTCCCACAGGCGCATGCCACCATCGGGGTAGCCGGTGGCCAGCAGCGTACGGTCGCCGGACCGCCCGGCGGCCAGGGCGGTCACCGCGCCACCCAGCGCGTCAGCGGTCAACTCCAGCACCAGCCGGCCGCCGGCCACGTCCCAGCCACGCACCGGCCCGTCCGCACAGGACGTGACGATCATGGACCGGTCGCCGGTCTGTACGGCCGCGATCCCGCTGGGCCAGTCGCCGCCGCACGGCCAGGCGCCCAGCGCGTCACCGGAGGTGACATCCCACAGGCGCAGCATCCCGTCCAGGGCGCAGGAGGCCACGACGGGCCGCCCGGCCACCTCGCCGAACACCACGCCGGTCACCCCAGCGGTTTGGCCCACGCCGCTCGCACCTGCGGCCTCGCCGACAAGAGAATGCACCTGCTTGCCCGTGGCCAGATCCCAGACCCGTACGACGCCGTCGGCGCCGCCCGATGCCAGCAGCCCTTTCCGCCCGCTGCCCATCATCGATACCGCGTTCACCCAGCCTTGGTGGCCGCTGAGCGTGTGCAGGTTGGAGCCGTCCGCGACGTTCCATACGTACACGACGCCCTCGTCGCCGCCTGCGGCGACCAGGTCGAGATCCGCGACCCGGGCGAAGCACACGTCGTTGAGGCTCCCGGTCCATCCGGAGATCGCCCCGCGCTCCTCGATGACCCCACCGGCCATCCGCCACGACCAGACCCGGCCGTCGCTGCCAGCCGCGAAGATCCAGCCGTCGCCGCCCACCACCGGGGCCGTCACCGCGCGCACCGCACCCTCGGGGCCGCCCCGGGCGTGCAGTTCTGCGCCGGTGTTGACGTCCCAGACCTTGACTATCTGGTCGTCACCGCCGGTGGCCAGCAGTTCCCGCGCACCGGCCGCCCCCAGGGCGAGCGCCCGGATCGGCGCGGAGGACCGGGTGGACGCGCCGCGCGGCTCCCCGTCCGGTACGGAGAACAGGCGGAACGAGTTCTCCGGCGTTGTGACCGCGTATGCCGGCGCGCCGCCCACCATGCCGAAGGAGGCCGCACCGGCCGCCGCCCCCGCCTCGGCCGGCTCCGCAACGATCCAGTGGGCCACCGGCGGAAGCTCGTCCCGCGTGGCGCGTACCGCACCGCCGCTGAGCTGGTGCACCAGCGAATCGAGGATCCGCAGCGCCCCGGCCAGCCCGGCGCCGGACGCCGCAGCGCGGGCCAGCACCAGCTCGCCGGCCAGATCCGCACCGACCACCTCGATCTGGTGGCTGGTACCGCCGGGTGGGATCGGCGGCACCTCGACGACCGGGAAGGAGGACCGGCGCAGTTCGTCGAGCAGCCGCGGCCACACCACCGGGTCCAGCCGCGCCGTCCACCGCCGGACCCGGGCGACGTCGTGGTGGTCGAGCCGCGCGCCGCCGTCGGCGGTCACCGTCAGCTCGACCCGCCCGTGCCGGTTGGCCGGCGAAAACTCGTTCCCGAACCGGTAGTGGACCCGCGGGGCCATCCGGCCGTCGACCTCCGGTTGCGACACGTGGAGTACCTCCTGCTCTCGCCCGCCCCGGCCGGAGCAGGCGCGACGTTGCGAGCGTACGGCCTACCGGTCCTGGGGTCCGGCGGGCGGCTGGCCGGTCGTGCCCGGCGGCGTGTCCCAGGGCTCGATGACGCGCTGCGCGTTGCGGGCGTTCACCACGTGCTCGATCGCCTCGCGCAGCTTGGCGATCTCGTCCGGCGTCAGCCGCAGCATCCGCAGGTCCGAACTGGCCCGGCTGCTGAGGTCGGGCACGTCGAGAAGGTCCTGCAGGACCCGCACCACTGCCTGGCCGCGCTCCGCCGGTGAGGCGTCGTACGCCTCCCGTAGCCGGGCCGCCAGCTGGTCGGGCAGCGGCCCGTCGGCGTGGAACCCGCCCTCCCGGTACGCCCCGGCGACGTCCCGGCTGTGCGGATCGAGAACGCCGGCGAGGGCGTGTCCGAGCGCCGACCACCGGTGCGCCGCCGCCGCCATGTCGGACGGCTCGGCGTGCAGCCACTGGTACGCCTGGCCGGCGTAGTAGTGGCTGGCGTCCCACTCGGCCGCGTCCCACGCCCGCCATCCGTCCTCCTGCGCCGACCACGACCGGCCCATCCGTTCCGACCAGCGCTGCAGCTCGCCGCGCTCCACGAGCTGGATCACCCGGTCCGCGGTGGCCGAAATGGTAGCCGGGTAGTAGACGGCCACCGGCGGCGTCAACCGGTCGGCCGGATCGGGCAGGCCGGGTCCGAACTCGACCCGCCGGATCGTGTTCAGCGGCGGGGGCAGCCGCTCGCCGGCCGGGTGGAACTCCATGATCGGCCGCCGCGACTCGAAGAACAGTGGGCTGCCGTCCTCGCTGCGGGCCTGCACGCTGTGCCCGTACGACCACTCGTCCCAGTAGAGCTGCCAGCGCACGCCTTTGTCGCCCACGTGCTCCAGACCCTGGAAGTAGACGGTGGGTACGCCCATCGTGATGGCCGTTTCCAGCGCCCCGCTCTCCATGCCGATCTGGACGATGTCGCGCTCGAGGTTGAGGTAGTGCAGGAACAGGGTCTGCTCGCCGTGGCCCAGGCGCCCGTCCGGGCGCTCCCAGAAGTGCTGCAGGGTCTGCAGGTCCACGCCGGTCAGGACGCCCTCCGCCGCGAACTGCGCGCGCAGTTGCGGTCGGCCCTCGAACAGATCGTCGCCGATCAGCATGATCTGCCGGTCCGGGTCCGAGGCCCGGATCGTCTCGATCGTCTGGCGCAGTAGTTCGGGCTTGGTGTCCATGAACGCGCCCATCGGTACGTGGGTACGGCGCACCCACAGCAGCGCGTACTTCTTCGGCGTCCCTGGCGTCTCGTGCCGGGCGTAGATCTCCTGGGCGACCTGCCGCGCCCGTGCCTCGCGCTGCGCGCCGCGCTCGCCGTCCCCGCGCATGGCGTCGGCCATCGCCTGCCGGGCCTGTACGGGCGACTCACGTACCTTCGGCAGCGCCACCAGGTGGGCCCGCCGGAACTTGCTGTTCGCGTAGTGCACCTCGCGCGGCTGGTCGTCGTAGCTCAGCCGCACCCGGTGCGGATCGATACTGTATTCGCGGATCAGCCGGTCGCGCATGGCGAGCGCGTTCTTCAGCGGCCGTACCTGCATGTCGATCAGGTGGTTGGCAAGTGCCACCGGGTCGAAGTCGTCCAGCGGCAGGCCGCGCACCGAACGCCACAGCACGGCCCGGTCGACCAGGTCGCGGGTCAGGCCCTGCGGTACGTCGCCGAGGTTGGCCAGGAACGCGTCGGACACGTCGTCACGGAACTCGGTGAAGTGCTGGTGCGGCTCGTACGCGACCTCGATGGTCGCCTCCGGGCGCAGCATCATTGCCGACGCGTGGATGAACAGTTCGCCGCTCTGCCACTCGTAGAACCGCAGGTTCATCATGTCGAGGTTGCCCTCGACGCGTGCCGGCTGGTAACCGAACCGGGCAAGCAACTCGTCCTGAATGAACCTCATCTTCTCCGGCACGGACAGGTCGGTGCGGACCCTGACCTGGTTCACCAGTTCATCCAACCGCCCGGCGTGCAGTTCGTCCCACCGGCGCATCGTCTGCGGCTCGGCGAAGTCCCGCGACGGTACGAGCCGCCCGGTGGCCCCGACCTCGCTGACCCGGGGCGGCTCGGCGAGCGGCCGGCCGTCGTCGCCGAACCGCAGCCCGCCGTCGTCGCCGAGCCGGAACTGGTCGACGGTGCGCCAGTCCGGCATCGGGTGACCGGCCTCGGCCGCCCGTGTCAGCACGTCCGTCGCCACGCGCGCCGCCGCTGGGCCGGGGGCATCGCCGAGCAGCTCGCCGGCCGCGCGCCGCAGCGCCGCGGCCGGGGACTCCCCGGCCAGCCGTACGCCGCCGGTGGCCTCGAACCACTGTGCCAGCCGGGCCAGGCCGTCGACCTGCCGCACCGTGGCCCCCTCGCCGCCCAGCACGTCCTGGGCGTGCCGCACCATCGCCTCCGCATCGGGCAACGGGCCGCCGACCCGCGCGCCGAACATGTCGGCGAAGGCGCGCAGCCGGCCCAGGTCCCGCGCCGAGAAGGAGAAGTCGGGCGCCGCCTGATAGATCCGGCTGGCCGCGCCCACCAACGCGTCGGTGTAGCGCAGGTGATCACCGGTCATGCGGTCCACCGACACGCGGTCGCCGAACAGTGCATGCATGCGGTCCAGCCGGCGGGCGTGGTCGAGCAGGGCGTGGCCGTCCGGGTGGAAGGTCTCCAGCAGTCGCTGTACGTGCGACGGTAGGCGCAGGGCGTCCACGGGCAGCGGGTCGGCGTCCCGGTGTCGCGGCCTCTCCACACCGCCGCGCCCGTCCACACCGCCGCGCCCGTCCGCCCCGTCGCGCGCGGCGGGTCCGTCAGCGCCGCGGGCCAGGTCCAGGCCGGGGAGCATCTCGCCCAGTTGAGCCAGGTGGCGGTCACGCAGCCCGGCGAGCGCGGGCACGGCCTGACCGGCGTGGTCCCGGACCAGCCCACCATCGGCCCAGAACAGCCGGGCATGCCCCATCACGCTGGCGTCCAGCCGGGCGCTCTGCGCGGTCAACGTCCGGCGGCCCTCGGCACCGGGCTGCACATACTCGTCGGCCAGCCCGAGGTGGTGGCCCACCTCATGGGCGAAGACCACCGGGTCCATCTCGGCGTGCCAGGACATCTGGTTGATCGAGTCGCCTGGGTCGTTGCCTCGGCCCGGGTGCAGGGTCACCACGTCGGTGATGCGCGCATGCGGGTCGAACTCCACCCGCTCCAACTCCACCCGCAGGTGGAACTGCGAGCCGTCGGGCAGCCGGTGCTGGTGGTTGAAGTACAGGTCGGTGCCGTCGAGCAGGTTCGACCGCGCGCGGTCGAGCGCTTCCGGCGTCAGTGCGGGATCGGCCTGGTACCGGATTCGCAGCGTCATCTCCGTCACCGCCCGCGGGTGGCCGTTGGCGTCCGCGACCGCTACCCGTCGCACCTGCGCCTCGGCAGCCGCGTTGAACGGCGAGTCCGGGCGGGCCACCGCCACCGGCGGGCTGGAGTCTCGCAACCCGGCCCATTGGCCGGACAGCAGCGCCTCAGTACGTGAGACGGTGTACGCGTGGTCGCCGCGCAGGTCGGCAAGCAGCTGCGCGCCGTGGCCGGGCAGCAGCGGTGTCCGCGAGTCCGGGTGCAGGTCGGCGGCGCGCACCGGCGCCGAATAGCCCGGGGCGTCGTCGATCCGGTCGCTGAGGGGCGGCACGTCCGGATGCGGCACGTCGTCTTCCTCGGGTCCTCTACCGCGCTCCTCCATGAGCGTGTCCGGATCCCGGACGCCGGGCTCCGCTGCATTGGCGCGCTCCCCCGCCGGCGCCTCGTCGCGCAGCGGCGGGGCGACGGTCTCGCCCTGCCGCTGCCCGATGGCATGCAGGTCGATGCCGTACTGTTCGGCCATCCGCGCGGTGACCGGACCATACAGTGTGCCGTGCTGCCGCTCACCCGGCAGCGGGTGGTTGGCCTCGAGAATGGCCAGGCGTGCGCGGTTGACGCTGTTCTCGATGGTGAGCTCGGGGTGCCGGCCCACCACGTCCGGCCCGACGAGCCTCCTGCCCTCCTCGGAGAGGTACCTGCTGCGGACGAAATCCTCGATCTGCTGCGGGGTCCAGTCGGCGAGCTCGCGCAGGCCGTCCGCCTTCGGCACCCGGGCGTCGGACGAATGCTCGGCCGGGCGGAAGCCGGCCAGACCCTCCACGAAGTGCCGCTGCACCGCGAACGCCCCGAACTCGGCCTCGAACCGCAGGTGGGCGCGGACCAGGTCGCGGACGGCCGGCGGGTAGCCGGACTCGGCCATGGCGGCGATCACCAGTGCGGCGTTGGGTTGCAGCGAGTGCATGCTCTCGTGCACCAGGGTGGCGGCGAAGGCGCTGATCGGCCGCGGCTCGCCGCTGGACCTCGGATCGATGAACGTAGCGCCGATGCGGGTGTCGTAGCCACCGCGCGCCGGTCCCTCGACCCAGCGCATCAGCTCCGGCGTGACCGCCTCGGGCGGGACCAGGGCGCGCACCGAGTCGGGATCCTTGGGCACCACCCGGTCGAGCGTCTGGAGCGCGTGCGCGGCGAACTCCGGTCCGAGAATCTCTTCGATCTTGGCGACGGCGATGGCCTGGTCGATGACGTGGAACCGGTGGGTCGACGGGTCGATGCCGATCGCCCGGTTCGCCATCTCGACCGAATTGAGCGGGTCGATGCCGTCGACGTCGCGCCAGCCGGGGTCGGCGTGCTCGCCGTCGCGGGTGAAGTCGCGCCAGTTGCGGTACTGGTCGGCGTAGTCGTTGACCGACCGGCTCAGATCTCGCACGCTCTGCACCAACTCGCCGAGATCGCCGGTGGCCCGGGCCCGGGCGGCGGCCGCGTCCAGCGCGTCGGCCCGGGCGACGATGGCATCCAGGTCGCGGATCCGCGCCTGGACCGCGTGCTCGGGGTACCTGGCGAGGAGGTTCTCCTTTGCCCTGGCCGCCAACTCGTAGACCTGCTGCGGCAGGTCGGCACCGGTGCGGGTGACGTGCGGCGGGAAGTTTTCGCTGGGTGCCAGCTCCGGCATGATGTGAGCCGGCGTGCCGTCATGACCGGCCCGGGCCGCCGCGCCGCCCACAGCCGAGGACGTGTCGATCCCGGTGCGGTCCGCTCCGGAGCCGGCCACCATCTGCGCGGCCTCCTGCTCCAACCGGGCGAGCGTCGCCGTGACCTCCACTGCGGATCGGGGCGCGAACGACCCGTCGTCGGCGCGGTCGGCCAGATGGTCCGCGATCGCGCGGACAACCGGCTCGGGCTGGTTTCGGTCGGTGAGAGCATCGCGGATCGACTCCGGCGTCCACGGCGGGTGCGGGCGCGGGTCGGCGGGCACGGCGTCCCGGAACGTCACCTGGCCCGCGTCGAGGACCGGCACGTCCGGGTTGCCCTCCTCCAGCACCGCGAGCGGCACCTCGTCGGTCCGTGGGGCAGGCGCCGGGCCGTCCGCGCGAGGCGCGTCTAGCAGCGGCACGGCCGGAAGCAGGTCGCGCAGTTCCTCGTGCAGGGCACGCCAGGCGTTGTCGATTTCCTGGTGGACGAAGTCGGTGCGCGTGACACCGTCCGGGGGCGCGTGCGCGGGCAGGATCACACCGGCGGCGTCGGCCTGCCGCCAGGCACCGTGCACGAACTCCATCGTCGGGCGCAGCACCGTGGGATGGCCGGGTGGCAGCGACGAGTTGACCTGGAGTACGACGCGGGCCTCCAGTCCGTCCGGGTAGTGCACGGTCAGCGTGCCCGACTCCGGATCCCACGTGGCCCGGTACGGCTGGTCCGCCGCGTCCACGTCGCGCCCGTCGAGCAGGCCGGTGACGTGCTGGTCGATCACGGCGGCCACCGCGTCGGGCACCTCGGCGACCCGGGTCGCGGGCACCGGCTCGACCGGCACCAGCCGGTACGGGACCCGCTCGCCCGCTACGCCGCGTACGAGCCCTTCGCCGGCCACCTGTTCTGCGCCTGGTGATAGCGCAGAATCTTCACGAACACCGCCGAGAACTGGTGGTTCCGGTCCCCGTCCAGTGGCCTCCCCTGTTCCGACGCCTTCTCGATCACCAACCGGCGGTCCATCTTCTCCGGGATCCCGAAAATGTATTCGACCTCCCGACTGTCTTCCCTGGTCTTCTGAAAATCGAGCAGAATCGCCAACTAAATTCTCCCGTCCCCACGAAATGTCCAAGTCTTCGCCGGTGCGGTCAGGAATGACCCGTGACCAGTCGTACCGTTCGTTAGCATACGCATGCGCCTCCGGGTACGTCGCATCCGGATGCGCTCTCATGTAGCCAGACTCCGCCAGTTCGTGCTCGAGAAGTGTGAGATCGGCATCCAGGTGCCGGCCTTCACGAAGGCGGATCCAGGCCTCGGCGATGCTCGGGTCCGCGTCAAATCTCTGCCGGACGTATCCACCCGAATCGTAATCGTGCACGAGGTGTTCATTCACCATCAGGTGTTGTTTGATCTGCGCAATCTCGTCCGGGGTGAATCCAACCCGGCCGCTTGGCCGTTCAGTATCGGCCAGATTCGCAGCGATGTCGCGAACATCATTGTCATCAGCCCGGAACCGGTCATACGCCTGATCCGCCCAGTGCCATGCCTCAACGTCGTCGCGCGGGCGGACGGAGGCGCCGGTGGAGACGTCCTGATTGTCAGCCGGGTCGGCTCGGTCTCCTGACTCGTCCCCACGCGAATAGCCCTCGTGGTCCCGTCCCGGGACGGACTCGTCGCCACCCCGACCCGGCGCATCCGGATCGTGCAGCGGCGGGACGTCGCCATCGAGACGCGTCCCCGCGTCGCTCTTCCCCATGAACGGGCCGCCGCCATCGACACGTGGCGGCACTGCCGGGCTGCGGCCTTCGAGCCCTCTCTCCACCCGAAGCGCATCCGCCTCGCGCGCCAGCTCCGGTATGTCCGGGAAATGCTCCCGAGCCCAACGGGCATCCTTGTTGTACCGCCCTCCGGTAGCCGACCTGTGTCGCTGACGCCATTCGTCGACCCCACGCGCGTGCTCGGCCAGGACCTCGGGATCGACTCCACGCCTCGCCAGCCTGATGAATTCCTGCAGCCGGACGTGGTACTCGACGATGACGTCCTTCTTGCCGCTCAACTGGTTGGGAGCCAGCGGAAACTTCTTTTGCACTCCATCGGGACGCTCTCGGACCGCCTCTGACGCCGGTGGGCCATCCGGAAAACGGTTGCGATCAATCATCTGGTAGACGTGACCGCGCTCGTGGTCAGCGTCGAGGAACCGGATGCCGCCTGGCAGCCGAACCTCTTGGTCGCGCCTCAGCAGCGTTCGTCCACTCTGGTCGTATACGTCCCTGACGACGACGCGCGGGCCATCGTCAGCGCCTTCGATGACCCGGAAGCCAAGGTCCTCCAACTCTTGCTTCATCGCAGGAAAGTCGGGATGGTCCTCCATCCGGACCGTGCCCTGCCTGATCGTCTCCGGCGTCGGGGCGCGGCCGGGCTCAGCCCCGGCGCTGGCCAGCCTCTCGCCTTGCGTCTCGCCGTCGCCGCGCGTCGCCAGGTCTGGGGCGCGCGGCGGAGACTCGCCCTGAGCAACTGGGCTCTCGGCCCGTGGGGGTGGGGTCTCAGCGCGGAGCGGCGGTACCTCTGCGCCGGGCACACGGTCTGCGCTCGGCGCGCGGTCGGGGCCCGGCGCGCGATCAGGGCCCGGCCGGTCCGCGGGCGGGATGCTCTCACGCTGCCGCGCATCCGGTTCAGGCACCCGGGCGGCGCCGTCGTCGCCGGAGCGCCCGGCATCGCGAACGGGGGCCGCGTCGGCAGCCGCCCGCGCCGCCATCGGAACTGCCTCGTCGCCGCGCCGGTCCGCCGCCCGCACCCCCTCGCCGCCGGACGGTGCCCGGTCACCGGGCCGGACCGAGTCGCCGTCGGCCGGCACCCGACCGCCAACCCGATCACCCGGCGGCGGCGCGTCGCCACCGACCCGTACCGGCTCGACCGGCACCGGCGTCCGCTCGATCGTGCCCGGCCCCGCGCCCCCCTCGTCGCGGACCTGATCGGGCGCGCGCGGTGACGAACCGCTGCTGGGAGCGGGTGTGGCGGGCTGGCGCTGGCCCGGACCCGCACCGCCGTCCCCGCCTCGCGTGGGCAGCGCCTCGCTGCGCGTCAACGCGTCTACGACGGGCAGCGCTGGCGCCACGACGTCGCGTGACGCCTCGGCTTCCGGCGCGCGCGGTGCGGACTCGCCGTCGCGCCGGAGGCCGATCCCGTCGCCGTCCGGCAGGCTCCCGACGCCGTCACCGAGCCCTGGAGCGAAGCCCTCACCGCTCCGCGCGCCAGCGAGACCGCCGGGCAGACCACCGGGTGCCCGGCTTCCGACAGCCAGTGAATCGGGCATGGTGTGGATGTCGGCGCCGCCGATCCGCGAAGGCGCGTTGACGCGTACCATCTCCAGGTTGTTCTGGGCTCCGAAGATGGCACCGGCCATGCCGCCTTTCACGGCCTCGTGCCCGACCTTCGCCCAGTCGTCGGGATCCGTCCAGTCAAAGCCCCCTTCGCTGGCCATCACGGTGCCTAAGCCGACCACGCCGCCGGCGGCGGCGCCGCCGAGGATATGGCCACCGAGCCCGCCCCACATGCCGAGGCCGAAGGCCGCGCCCTGCGCCGCCGTGACCGCTGTCTGGGTCATGTCGATGCCGCTGCGGTTGCCGTCGAGCACCTGCAGGCCCTGGCCGAGCAGGTCGCCGCCGCCGAGGAAGCCGGCGCCGAAGGCCACCCGGACGCCGAGGTACTTGGCCAACTCTCTACGGAAGGCAACCTCAGTGACTTCGGTCGCCGCCCGGGCGAGTCCCTGCTGGACGGCGCGCTCCATCATCCGGTTGCCGGCGTAGCGAGCCGCCGAGTTGGCCGCCGTCCGGCCCGCCGCCTGCGCTGCGGTCCGCGCGCCCCAGCTGACAAGAATTTGCTGCTGCAGTTCGCGGGCCACCTGTGAACGCGCGGCGTTGGCCGCGGCCCGGCTGCCCAGACCGCGGCCTAGTTGGTTACGCAGCGCCGTGCGGGCGGCACGGTTCATCGCCTGACCGGCCAGCCGGTCGGCGACGGTACGCGCGACGACGTTGCGCGGGGTGAGCCGGGTGAAGGTGTTCCTGGCGACGGTGCCAAGGCCCCGGCCGGCGGTGGTGGCAGCCCGGGGCGCGGCCCGTACCACGGCAGGCAGCACCCGGGGTGCCGCCCGCACGCCGGCTGGCAGTGCCCGGGTCGCGAACTGACCCAGCCCTTTGAGGGCGGTGCGGAACGTGATGCCGGTGATCGCCTGAACGATTTTGCGGACGGCTGCCCACATCGCGGTCCGGCACGCCGCGAGGGCGGGCGGCACCCCACCCAGTGATGCGCCGGCGCTGGGGATCAGGGCGGCGATGATGATGTAGAGCGAGACGGCCAGCATGATCAGGTTGATCACGGCCATGAACTTCATCATCTCGACCTGGAGCGCGAGGCCCTGCACGCCCTGCTGCATCGAGGAGACGCTGTCGGCGGTCGTCCGCAACGCCTCCAGGTAGCTCATCCACTGCTGGGCGAACTGCATGGCCGCGGCGTCGCCGCTCCACGACTCGATGATGCTGTCGGCGGCGGGCCGCACCTCCTCGTACGCCTCGGCGAGTCCCTGCGCCACCTCACCCCAGGCCTCGGCCAGGTCGTAGAGGCGCGCCCCGTCCGACAGCGGGATAGGCCCGAAGATGATCTCACCGACGGTGCTGTGGATCCCCGGAATCCACTCCTCGATCTCCCAGAACCAGTCCAGGATGTCGGAGAGGACGTGGTCGCTCACCCGCCACCTTCCCTGCTCACCGCCGTCGGCGGGCCCGGCGTGGTCGACTGTGGCGCCGGATCAGGTGCCCGTCTGCCTGATGTCCGTGGCGTTGTCATCGTCGGTGCCGGCGTAGCTCCACATGGCGGTGGAGACCTTCTCCCCCAGGTCCTGCAGCGCCTGGCCGAGCCCGATGGCGCTCTGTTTGATCGCCTGATTGGCGGGGATCGTCTCGCCGTCGCCGTTGTCGACGGCCTGGTGGTAGTTGACCAGGAACGGCTCGGTGAACTGGTCGGGCGGCAAGCACTCCTCGTGGTTCTCCAACTCGGTGACTCGCTCGGTTGCGCCCTGCATGTCGTCTCTGAGGGTGCCGCCCCGATCGCTGAGCCGGTTGGCGATGCCGACGATGTCGCCGATGCTCGTCTTGATCTCGACGAAGCTACCCATCGTCCTCGTCCTCCTTCAGCCGTACATCAGCGTCGTGGCTGCGTACGAGCTTGGTGATGTCGAGGCCATCGGCGAGCCGGCCCGAACGCAGGTCACTCGGCAGGGTTTCGTCGATGATCTCGGCACTCTGCCGCGTCGCGTCCTCGACAGCGAGCCGCACGGTCTGCACGATCGCGGCAGACAGCGCCTTGGAGTTGGGCTTACGGAAGACACGCGGATCGATGTCGAGTTCGAGCAGGTGCCCACGCGGGCCGACCACAGCCTTGATCATGCGGTCGTCGGACCAGGCGGTGCCCGTGACTTTCAGCATCTTCTTGTGCAGATCGGGCAACTCGGCAGTGGCACGCTTCAAATCGCCGATGATGCCGCTCAATGAGTTCCAGTCAGGACGCTCCACCGCAGCAACCTCCCCCGACAGCCACGACAGCGGTACCCGAAAGGGTAGCGGGTACTGGCACTACTCGCCGCAGCCGTCATCCCGGCGATCACCCCGGACGCCCGGGTGCGCCGCCGGGATGTCAGCTCGCGCGCACTTCCTCGTTTAGAAGCCGGCCGAGAGCTGGTTGTCGACCTGCTGCATGCGCTCAGCCGAAGCACCCACCGTCGTGCCGAGGCGCATGAGCGCCTCCTTGATCTCGTCCGCACCCTGGTTCCACTTGATGCGGGCCTCGTCGCACGCCTGCCCAGCGGCGCCCGACCAGTCGTTTGCGAAGAGCTGGGTGAAGGACTGGTACAGCTCGCCCAGCATGCGGTCCATATTGCCCTGGTACGTGCCGATGACGGTCGCCACGTCGGCGATCTGGCCGAAGTTGTAGGTAATGGGTTGACCCATGGATCTGTCGCCTCTCGACTCTCTCGACGGGTGGGATGACGACGGTCAGCCGCGCAGCGCGTTGATGACGGTACTGTTACCGGTCGCCTCAGCGGCGGCACGGATCTCGTTCGCGGCATCCTCGTCGTTCACGCCATACTGCGACGAGGCATTGCTGATCTTGCCGGAGAGCTCGTCCAGCGCGTTGAGGATCGTCGTGAGACCCGAGTTGAGGTCAGCCGACACTCCCTGCAGCGCGTTGTTGGCGGCACCGCTCATGCCGCCGCCACTGAGCGACTGGATCCGGTCGAGCAACTGCGCCATGCCGGTGGCCAGCGTCTCCCCGGTGTCCTGGCACCGCTGCGCCATCGCGTTGAGCTGCTCCTGCGTGGCGTATACCTGGCCAACGCCTGGAGTACCTGTCAAGGTGCGTTCACCCCGTTTCTCTGTCCCGCCCCCCGCTACCGGAGAGCCTCCCCACAGGACACACGAGACCCATGGCCCTGTCTCCGTAACCGAGGGTAGCGTCTCCTGTCCACTCAGGCCAGGCCAAAGGCTGGGTAATTGCCCGTTATGTAGGCCATTACCACGTCTCGCGCCGACGTGCGCCAACCGGTATCCCCACGTGCCGCGCCCGGCTACGCTCGGTTCGGGGACAACACTGGGGGAGTGTGGTGGACCGCGCGTCTGCCGGAACCGACAGGGAGGGCTTGTGCCGGACGATGACCTGCCGTACGAGGGCTGGGGGAACCCGTACGAGAACGCGACGGGCGAGAACCTGAGGTTCGACTGGAGCGACGGCCAGGCCGACATCGACGTTGACCTCGACGGCATGGCCGAGTACGCGCAGCACGTGGTCGACATTCAGAAACTCCTCCTGGACAACATGGGCAGCCTCTCGCTGCTCGCCTCGCTGCCGGGCAAGGCGTGGGAGGGCGCCGTCCTGCCCGAGGGCGCCTACACCATGACGAGGATGCTCAACAACTACAACGAGCTGCAGGTCTACCTTGGCCACCTGTCCACGGCGCTGATGAACGTCGGGTCAGCCGCGCAGACCGTCGTCGACTCCTACGGCGGCACCGACGGCTGGTCCGCCACTGACCTCAACGCGATCGAATTCGCATTCGGTGTCCCGGGTGCCGAGCGGCCGTCCGGCCTGCCCCCGATGATCGAGGGCACGACGTATTGGGACGCCTACTTCGACAGCCTGGACAACGGCGACACCGCCGCACCGCCGGCCGCGAGCCCGTTGTGGACGGATGCCGGCCAGCGCACGAACCCGGACGGCAGCATTACCCGGATGGCTACCGGCCCCAACGGCCAGCGGATGGAGATCCGGACGTACAACGTTCCGGACAGCTCGCAGACGGTCACCACGACGACGATCTACGCGGCGAACGGCACCCAGCTCAGCTCCAGCAGCACGACCACGTCGACGTACCTGGACGGCAACACTGTCGTGAAGCGGACCACGAACCCGGACGGCAGCACCACCGAGGAGCGCACCACGTACGACAGCGGGGACGTGTACTCCCACAGCACGGTCAACCAGGACGCCGAGGGCATCACCACGAGTTCGACCGAGACGGTGACCAACCCCGACGGCTCGCAGACCACGACCAGGGAGGACGCCGAAGGCGAGGAAAGCCACGTCGTCACGATCGGCGAGCAGACCGAGGGTGGCAGTGGCACACCCGACGACCCGGCGATCGAGGCGATCGACCGCATCCAGAGCGGCGAGGGATGGTAGGCGGCCATGGCTGAATACTGGGGCGCGCAGGCGTACTACTTCTCCGGTCCGAACGGCGAAGGCACGCACTACGTGAGGCCCGAGCCGACAGAGGTCGACTTCACCATGCCGGCGAGCGAGGACAATCAGGAGATTATCGACGTCATCCGCCAGCAAATCATGGGCCAGCACCCAGAGGATATCGCCGCGTTGGCCGATCAATGGATGAACGCGTACAGCCTGATGTCCCGCGTCAAAGAGTTGCTCCTCGAGCAGAGCAACCTGCTCTACCAGGAGAGGTGGACGAACGGCGAGGCGCGCGACGCGTTCATGAAGCGGGGCCCGGGTGAGACCCTCGCCTATCTCGACGAGTGGATGGACAGCGCGCTGAACAACGTCACGGCGCTGCGCTCGCTCGTCCACATCGCACGTGAGTCCCGCGAAGAGATGGAAGATCTCTGGCAGGAGTACGAGGGCGCGATCAGGGAAGCGGCGCAGCTCGACTGGGGCACGCGTTTCGAGGTGGCGTGGCAGGTCTGGCGCTGGGACGTGGATGCCGCGCGCAGGGAAGAGAAAATCGAGGACGTCAACAACAAGAAGAAGGAGTACAACCAGAGGGCGCAGGCGCTCGCCTGGAAGTACGCCGAGCAGTACTGGGACGTGCAGAACAAGATCGGCGGCGGTCACGGCCCGCTGTTCACCCCCATGGACGCGGTGATGAACCCGCCGCATCCGCCGTTCCCCTCGCTCCCCGGCGGCCCGCCCCCGGTCGCGCCACCGGCGATCGCGCCGCCCGCGGTCCCGCTGGCCACCCCACCGCCCGCGGTGCCGGGCACCACCCCGGCCGCTCCCCCTGCGCCTCCGCTGAGGCAGAGGATCCTGAACCTCACGCAGAACCCGCCCGCGCCGCCCGCGGGCCTGGGCACGCGGATCCAACCCACGCCAAGCGCCGTACCCGATCCTGGCCTGCCACCCGGCGTGCCGGGCGGCCTCCCGGCGATGAACCCCGCCACCGTGCCCGGCTTCGTTCCTCCACCGGTGCCCGGCACCAACCAGGGCCTGCCCACGCCACCCGCGACGAGCCCCAGGACCGTACCGAGCGCGCTCAACAAGCCGCTGAGGCAGCCGTCCCTCCCGCCGTCCCCGGGCACGGGCGGGCTCAAAAAGGGCGTCCTGCAAGGAAAGACCGGCGCACCGGGCCTGCCGCCGGGGATGACCCAGCCACCCGGTCGTACGGTCGGCCGCAAGCCGCCGGGCGCGGGTACCGGCCAGGAGGACCGCACAGTGGTCCCCGGCCCGACTGAGACCGAGGACGCGTTCTCCCGGCCACCGGGCAGCAATGCGCCGCCGGTGCTGAACAATCAGCGCCCCAACCAGCGCCGGCCCGGCAGCCGGGAGGAGCTGATGCCACCGGCCAGGGCCGGGGGCCCGCAGGAGCCTGGTACGCCGCTGCACCCCGGAGCCACCCCACCGGTACTCAACCGCCCCGGCACCACCCCGCCGCAGCAAAGGCCGACCGGGCCTGGACGGCCGGAGCGGGGAAGATCCGGTGCCACCCGGTCGCAGCAGCCGCCGCCCGGCTCGGAGTGGCTGGGCGTGCGGACCGCGCGCGACGACGCCGGCCCGCCGGTCCTCGGCGCCCCCACCCCGCCGGCTCGCGGCGCGGGCATGTCCCGGCTCGAAGAGGTGCCCACCCAGTTGCGTGGGCGAAACACGGAGGCGGCGGCGCGCCAGGCGCCCGGCGCGGTGTCGCCAGAACTGGCGGCGCGGCGTGCCGTGTCCCAAACCGGTGTCCCGGGCGCTGGCGCGGCCGAAGACGGCCAGCAGATTGTCACCGACGAGGAGGCGTTCAGCGTCGAGACGCCCGGCGGCGGCGTGGTCAAGCAGCAGCAGAACACCGGCTACCGCGCCGAACCGCCCACCGTCCTGGGCGGCAACTAGGCTGAGTTGGTCACCGGAGATGGGAATCGGCCATGAAGATAAAGCCGAGCGCGAACTTCTACGTCCGGGTGCGTCGGCGCGAATGGGAGGAAGAGCCGCCGGCGTCTCCGGTATACAACGGCATGTTCACGGTCACCCTCAACTTCACGGTGCCCGTGGCATTCGTACCCGAGATCGCATCGGCTCCGCCGTGGACCGACGCGTCGCTCCCGCCGGACCTGGTCGAGCCGGCCACGGCCGAGCAGGCCCGGCTGATCGAGGCGCTGACCGCTGACTATGTGGTGACGCCCAACGGCGCGTTGGCCGGCACCGAGGAGCCCTTTCTGCGCCCAACGGACGACGGCGGACCTGACCTGCCCACCGTGGTCTTCTATGTCACCGGGGCGGAGTTCGCCCGCTACGCCGACGACCTCGATCAGCTCAGCGAGGTCGCCGGCGATCTGCACTCCTTCGCCCGAATAGCCGACCTGCGCGAGCACGAGGTCATCGCATTCATCGAGCGCCGGATCGTCCCGTCCCCGATGCTGCTGCCGATCCATTTGCAGACCCTCTACCCGTCGGACGGCCGGTCCTGAAGATCGAGCCGAGCGCGTACGCGCTCGCGGTAACCGGTCGGTTCCGAAAGACCCCGGCCTCGGTCAAGCCTTGGCGGTGAAGATGTTGCGGGAGGCGGCCAGCCCGAGCAGGGTCGCGCCGAAGACGACCACGCCGACTGTGCTGACGCCGCCGACGGCCACCAGCGCGCCGACGGCGATCGGACCGGTGGTCTGACCGACGCTGCGGGAGAGGGCGTCAGTGGCGGCGGCGGTCGCCCGCAGCTCCGGGTTCCAGTTGACACTGATCGCCATGGACAGCGGCATGAGCGCGCCCAGGCAGGTGCCGAGCAGGACCAGGGTCAGCGCGACAGCCGCCACGTCCAGCCCGGCGAACGCGACCGCCGCGTACGCGGCCGCTGCGAGCGGGATGACCAGGTAGAGCCGGGTGAACAACTGTTCACGGCTGATCCGTTTCAGCGACATCCGGTTGATGAAGCTGCCGGTGAAGACCCCGCAGGGGATGAGGATCGACACGCCGATCCGTTCCAGTGTGCTCAGGTCGGGGAGCCGGTCGAGGAGCACGCTGATGCCGAAGTGGCTGCCCTGCATGATCAGGCCGATGCCGATGCTGGACAGGATCAGCCAGCGGCGGCGCCGTTCGCCCAGCATCCGTCGGATCGCCTGCAGGGTCAGCTGGATACGTTGTCCGAACGGGACGTCGGCCGGATGGCTGGCGGGCGGGCGTTCCCGGCCCAGTCTGGCGACGAGTACGACGGTCAGCAGGACGGTCGCGTAGCCGGCGCCGACCGCGAACACGATGACCGGCTGGCGCAGCGACGCGGCGAGCGCGCCCAGCGCGAGCGCCGAGGCGGCGCCCATGCTGACGAACGTCTGCAGCATCGAGTAGCCCCGGTCGCGGGCCTTCGGGTCGCCCTGGGTCAGGTCGGCCACCAGCGCCTGACCGCAGAGCGCCACGGCGCCGCTGGCGAAGCCGGTGAGCAGCCGTCCGACGGTGAGTACGGCGTAGCTCTGGTATAGGCACAGCAGGATCGACACGACGGCGTTGACCAGCATCCCGGGCAGCAGGATCCGGCGGACCGGGACAAGGTCGAGCAGCGGCCCGGTGAGCACACCGGCGGCCGCCGTGGCCACGCTGTGCGCGCCGATGGTGATGCCGATCTGGGCCGGACTCAGGTCGAGACTGCGGCCCAGGCCGACCGAGATCGGGATGTACGCCAGCTGGGTGAGCGGGTTGAAGAACACCAGCAGCGGGGGTACGGCGGCGGCCAACGGGGTCCGGGCCGGGCGGCGGTCACCGCCGCTCACGGCCGGCCTCCGCCGAGGTACGGCCGGGCCGGCCGGGGCATCCGCACCAGCCGTGGCGTCCGCGCGAGCAGGGGCCGCCGGGACGGCCGGGGCGTCAGTCGGTCGGTTGGCGCTCCAGCAGGGCCGCCATCTCGTCGAAGGCAGGAGACGAGTGGGTACGGAAGATTGCCTCTGCCGCGTCGAGGTCCCGGTCGCGGCAGGCTTTCAGGAAGCGCCGGTGCTCGTCGAGCCCGTCGAGTCGCCGCTCCTTGGACCGGGTGAACGCCACCGAGAGCATGCCGGGGGTGGCCGACCGCAGCGACAGCAGCATCTGGGTGAGACGTGGCGACCGTGCCGCGTTGTACAGGAAGACGTGGAACGTCCGGTTCAGCTCGACGTACTTGCCGAGGTCCGGGTCGCGTTCCATCTCCTCCTGCATCCGTTCGGCCTCGGCGAGCTCCGCCTCGGTGATCCGTTCGGCGCACAGTCGGGCCGCCAGCGCTTCGAGGGTTTCCCGCAGTTGCCGGATGTCGCGCAGCTCGTCCGCGTCGATGGCGGTGACCGTGGCCACCTTCCGGGCGTGCACCTTGATCAGGCCCTCGGCGGCCAGGTCGCGCATCGCCTCGCGTACCGGTGTGGGGCTGACCCCCAGCAGCTGCGCGATCTCGGTCTGGACGATCCGTGACCCGGCCTTGAGCGTTCCGTCGACGATCGCCGAGCGCATCCAGTCCCGGACGCGTTCGTGGACGGTCCCGGAGATACCGGCGAAGGACGTCGCCTCGTGGATGTCGGACACCACTGCCATGCCCTCGATTCTCCTCACCCCGCGGTACACCCCCCGGCGTACCGTCCGATGGCTCGATTCTACAGAGTCGAGTCGTCAGACAATCGCGGTTGCGGGGTCTGGTGCGTTGCGCCACGTCAGGTCCCGTCCTCTCGGCGTTCGGCACCGGCTGCGGCACTCGCATCGGCGACGGTCTCGGCATCGGCGAGCGTCCACCGGCGCAGCGCGGTCAGCCGCCAGCCGAGGATGCCCATCACCGCCGCACAGGCCAGCCCGCCGGAGACCATCGCGAACGCCGGACTGCTGAAACTCGCCGTCGCCCCGGCCCGCGCGTCGCCCAGCAGCGGCCCCCCGGTGACCACCCCGATGTGCACGGCGGATAGCCGCCCCCGGAGGTGGTCCGGGACGCTGAGCTGCAGCACCGTCTGGCGGAACACCGCCGAGACCACGTCGGCGGCACCGGCCACCATCAGCAGGGCGATGGTCAGCGGCAGCCAGTGCGACAGCCCGAAACCGGCGATCGCCAGGCCCCAGACGATGATCGAGATGATCACGGCACGTCCGTGGCGGGTCACCGACCCCACCCAGCCGGAGGTGAGGGCCCCGATGAGTGCGCCGGCGCCCGGGGCCGCGTGCAGCAGGCCGACGGTCACCGCGTCGCCGCCGAGCTGGCCGAGAGCGATCGCCGGGAACAACGCACGGGGCATGCCGAAGAACATCGCGTTCACGTCGGCGAGGAAGCACCCCATCACCGCCGGCTTGCTCCGCAGGTAGGTGAGGCCCTCGATCACCGACTTGAGCCCCGGCTTGGTCACCTGGTGAGCGGGCGGCATCGGCCGCATCCGGGTGAGCACCGTGATGGACACCAGGAACGTGACGACGTTCAGCGCGTACGTGGTCGACAGGCCGAGCGCCGCGATGACCACGCCGGCGACGGCCGGGCCGACGATCGCGCCCACCTGGGTGAGCGTCTGGTTCAACGCGAACGCGGACGGGAGGATCTGCCGACGGACCAGGCCGGCGACCGCCGCGCTGCGCGCCGGGCTCTCCAGCGCCGAGAGTCCGGCCGTGACCGCCACCAGCACGAAGATGGCCCAGATCGGCGGGCTGTCGAGCAGCGCGAGCAGCGCCAGGCCGCCGACGACGACGGCGAGCAGGCCCTCGGTGACCACCAGCAGCTTGCGTCGGTCGACGGCGTCCGCCACCGAGCCGCCGAACAGTGAGCAGACCATCAGCGGGATGAGCTGCGCCAGGCTCGCCAGGCCGACCATCAACGTCGAGTCGGTCAGCACGTAGACCTGGTACGGCACGGCGACCCTGGTCATCTGGGTACCCAGGATGGCGACGGCGTGGCCGGTCCAGAGCCGCCGGAAGTCCGGTGACTCGCGCAGCGGGGTGACGTCGATGACCAGGCGTCGACGGACGGCCCCGCTGCGCTGCGTGCGTCCCTGGTTGTCGGTGGCGGTCACGCGGTCAGCCGCACCGGAAGAACTCGCGCGGCACCGAGTGCAGCGACTCGAGACCGGACGCGGTGACGGCGAACATCTCGCCGTACTGGACGCCGGCGAGGCCGTCGGGTGTCACCACGTTCGGTTGCACCACCAGGCACATGCCTTCCCGGTACACGAAGCCCTCCGGTTCACCGCGGTAGGTCTGGCGGGTGCGGACGATGGCCGGCAGCTGTGCGCAGCCGTGCACCAGGTCGTCGTAGATGGTGTAGCCGTGTCGCTGGGCGACCTCCGCCGCGTCGAGAATGTCGGACACCGTCGCGCCCGGCTTGATCACCGAGCTGACGGCGTCGAACACCTCGAGCGCGACGTCGTGCAGCCGGGCGTAGAGCGGGGTCGGGTCCGCGCCGATGGTGTAGCTGCGCAGCACCTGGGCGGAGTAGCCGGCGTAGTTGGTGCTGAGCTCCGCGACGAGCGCGTCACCGACCTGGAGCCGGCGGTCGGACTGGTGCTGGCACGGTACGCCGCCACGCGGGTCGGCCATCTGGGTGGCCACCATGAAGTGGATGCCGTTGATCCCGCCGTCGGCCAGGTAACTGTCCTCGATGATCCGGGCCAGCTCGTACTCGGTCACGCCGGGCCGGGCCTGCTCGGCGATCGCCATCGCCGACGCGTCGCACATCCGCGCCGAGACGGTCAGCCGCTGCATCTCCTCGGCGCTCTTGATCTGACGCTGATCGGCCAGCTGCCCGCCGAACTCCACCCACTCGACCCAGGGGAAGGCCGCGGTGAGCCGGGCGTACTCGCGCCAGGTGACGGTCCCGGCCAGGCCGACGCGGCCGGTCGAGACGCCGCGTTCCCGCAGGCATTCGATGAGGGTGGGGGTGGTGTCGACCGAGCCGGTCGGGGCCGAGCCGCCGAAGCGTACGTCCGGGAACCGGGACATCCGCCGGGCCAGCGGCAGATGGTTCGACAACTGGATCAGCATCGTCGGGTCGCCGTGCCGGGGGAACAGGACCCAGGCCTCCCGCGTCGACCACCAGTCGCTGAGGTACAGCACGTTCGGGTCACGCCCGCCCCGGCCGCAGACCACGACGAGTCGCAGGTCGAGGGCGTCCATCCGGGCGCGGATCTCGGCGTCGCGCCGGTCGAACTCGGCGGCGGAGAAGCGGGGATAGTCACGGTCGGTCAGTGGCAGCGCGGCGGTGGTGGTCATAGGTCCTCACTGGAGAGATGCGAAGGGTGGGTGCCGGCCGGCGGGATGGACGCCGGCCGGCAAGGGTGTTGGGCCCGGGGCCCGAGGGCGGCCTCAGAGGCCGCCCTCGAGTCCCATCCGGGCGTTGAGGCGGTTGTAGCCGACCAGCCCCACCAGCAGTACGGCGAAGGTGACGATGCCGAACGCCGCCACGGTGGAGAACTGTCCGTCGCCGGCCATGTCGAACATGACGACCGCGGCGGTACGGGTCTGCGGACCCGCCAGGTAGAGAGTGGTCTGCAGCTCACGGAAGCTCATCACCATCGTGATGAGCGCGCCGGCGAGCAGTGCCGGCGACAGCAGCGGTACGACGATCGTCCAGATCGCCCGCGCGAAGCTCGCCCCGGCCACCTGCGCGGCCTCCTCCAGCTCCGAACTGATCTGCAGCATGCGGGCGCTGACCAGGCGTGACACCACCGCGATGATGATCGTGATGTACGCGATCACCAGCGCCCAGTGCGTCGAGTAGATCGGCAGCGGCGTGATCAGGAAGATCCACAGGAAGCTGACGCCGACGATGACGTTCGGCAGCGCCATCGGTACCGACGTCAACAGGTAGAGCAGCCGGCCGCCGGGAACCCGCCGGGCGGAGAACCACGCCGCCAGGGTGGACAGGGTCAGCACCCCGACGCTCGCCAGCACGCCGACCAGCAGGCTGTTCACGAACCCCTGCATGATGTTGGGCGTCTGCAGGGCGGCCACGTACGACTCCAGTGACAGCGATGTCACGGCCTCCCAGCTGAACTGCCGGAAGAACGGGTTGAGCGACATCCACAGGAGCATGAACAGCGGCAGCAGGATCACCAGGGTCAGCACGGCGAAGGTGAGGATGGTCACCGGCACCCGCCACCGGCCCAGGTCCATCCGTACCGAGGAGAAGTTCTTGCCGCTGATCACGGCGTACCGCTCCCCCGCCTGGTTGAACCGGTCGTACCACCAGATCATCACCACGGCCCCGAGGAGCATGAAGACCGCGTAGGTGGAGACGAGACCGACGTTGCTCGGCGGCGTACTGGTCCGCAGGTAGATCTCCGAGGCGTAGGTGAAGATCTTCTCGTTGACCCCGAGGAACCACGGGATCTCGAACGCCTCCCAGGCCCGCATCAGGGCCATGATCGCCACGGCGGCGATGCCGGGCGCCGCCAGCGGGAGCGAGATGTCCCGTACCGCGCGCAGCTTCGAGGCTCCCGAGACCTCGGCGGCCTCCTCCAGCGAGGAGTTCATCGAGGAGAAGACGGTGACCACGAACAGGTAGACCATCGGCACCATGGTCAGGCCGTTGACCAGGATCAGACCCTGCATCGAGTAGACGTTGAACAGGGTGCCGTCGGTGCCGGTGAGGTTGCGCCAGGCCACGTTGATCGCGCCGATCTTCGGGCTGGCCAGGAACGTCCAGGCGACCGGGACGAGGATCCCCGGCACCGCCATCTGGACGATGGTGAGCACTCCGACGAGGTTGCGGAACGGTGCGTTCGTACGGGCGACGATCCAGGCCAGGAACGTGCCCAGCGCCAGCGCGACCAGCGTGGATCCGCCGGCGAACTGCACCGTGGTCCAGGTGACGTTGAGCAGCCGGCCGGAGGCGAACGCGTCGCGGAAGTTCTCCAACGTGAAGCTGAGGGAGAAGAAGTCCGCGTCGGTGGGTCGGGCGTCCTTGAAACTGGTGAACAGCAGGATGGCGATCGGCAGCGCCACCTGTGCCAGCAGAATGATCAGGACCAGGCCGTAGACCACGCTGCGGGGGGTGAAGACCCCCCGCAGCGCGGGGAAGCGGGTAACCCGACCGGTGGTGAGCCGGGCCCAGCTGTCCACGAGGGTGGTCATGTCGATCAGCCCGTCACAAAGATCGACTGGTGCTGCTCGACGCGGGTGTCGTAGTCACCGAAGTTGTCGGTGGTCTCGAAGAACAGCTCACTGTCCAGGATGCCCTCGGCCGACGAGGGGATCGGCGCCCCTTCCTTGATCGGCACCTTGACGACGACCTCACCGACCTTGTTCTGCCACTCGTCGCTCATCAGCCACTCCATGTACAGCCGGGTGGTGGCCGGGTGCGGCGCGTTCTTCAGCGGGAAGTACATGTCCGGCTGGGCGATGGTCACCGGCGTGGTGACGATCTCGATCGGTGCCCCGTCGGCGATCAGATCCCGGACCGTGCGGGTCGCGCTCTGCGGGAACGCGACGTCGAACTCGCCCGCCGACAGCTTCTCCAGACCGTCGGCGCCGGCGTAGACGACCGGCTCGTTGGCGGCGATCGCCTCCATCAGCGCCAGGCCGTCCTGCTCGCCCATTTCGGCCAGCACCCCGGCGAACCAGTCGAGCTGGTCGATGTTGACGCCGAACCGACCCTTCCACTTCGGATCGGTGAGGTCCTCGTAAGTCTTGGGTGCCTCGGCCGCGCTGACCTGGTTGGTGTTGTAGGTGATGTGGAACGTGAAGAAGTCGGCCACCGAACAGCCGCAGTCCGCATAGGCGCGGTCCGCCGGCAGGTCGGCCTCACCACGCGGGTCGTACTCCAGGCAGAGCCCTTCGTCGCGGCACAGCGTGTTGTCCTCCAGCGGACCGCCCTGCAGCACGTCCGCGCTGGGGCGCCCGGCCGCGTTCTCGGTGATGACGCGCTCGATCAGCTCGAGCGTGCCGCCGGAGGTGTACTCCAGCTCCACCCACGGGTACTTCTCGATGAACAGGTTGATCTGGTTCTCCGCAGCGGCGGCGGGAGCGCTGAAGTAGTAGCTGATTACGCCACCCTCCGCTTTCGACGCCTCCTCCAACGCCGTCAGGTACTCGGCGTACTCCTCGTCGGTCATGTCGACCGTCGAGGCCACCGCGAGCTCCTCCGGCAGCGCCGTCGTCGCGGCGTCGGCGTCGTCACCGCCGCCGCAGGCGGCCAGCGCGAACGCCGCCGCCGTCAGCGGAGCCGTGACCTTCAGCATGGTCGTTCTGTGCTGTCTCATGCCGGCACCTCCGTCGCGGCGGCGGGGGCGGGGGCGGAGTCGAGCTTGCTGGCCAGCTCCGCCAGCGACAGCACCCAGCCCTGGCAGCGTCCGAGCTGCTGCAGGCCGAGCTCCTGCAGGTCCTCGCCGAACCAGGTGGCGACGCACTCCGCGACGGTGACCACCTTGTACGCCTTGCAGCTCGCGTCGTACGCGGTCGACTGGATGTCCGCGTTGGTGTTCGCGCCGGCGAGGATCAGCGTGTCGACGCCGAGCGCCTTGGTGAGCCACTCCAGATCGGTCTGGTAGAAGGCGCTCAACGACTTCTTGGTCTTGATGATGTAGTCGCTGTCGGCGACCGAGACCGCGAAGTCCGGCTTGAACGTGCCGTCCTGCACGTCGACCGACTCGTCGGGCACCGGGCCGTACGGGCTCATCGACTCGCCGATCGCGGCCCAGGCCCGGCCGACCCGGGTGTTGGCCTGCGCCTGTGTCTCGACCGGCCGCAGCGCCGACAGGACGTGGATCACGGCGGTGCCGCTGGCCCGTGCCAGGGTGAGAAGTTCCTCGGTGTTGGCGAGCAGTTCGTCGCGTACGCCGGGCGGGAACGGCGCGGTGGGCGTGAGCCGACGCTGGGTCATCTCCACCGTCACGACCGCAGAGCGGGCCGGGACGATCGGAACGGCGTCGTTGATGACCTGAAGGAATTCCTTACGGTCGTACACGTCGACCGTGGGTCCGGTGAGCATATGTCTTCCCCTCGATTGGTGTGACGATCAGTCGGCGGGCAGGTCAGATGCCCGCCATCGCGGTGTCCGCGGCGGCGGCCTTGGCGGCGGTGAGCCGCTCGACGGCCTCAGCCGAGGACATCGCGAGCCCGATGGTGCGGGGGTAGTTCTGCAGCGCGAACTCGTGCAGGTCCTTGCCGTGCGTGGAGCCCACCGCATCGGTGACGATGATCGGCGTCCACATCCGGTTGTAGGCGTCGAACGAGAAGTTGGAGACGCAGTTGTTGGTGTTGATGCCGACGACGAAGAACGTGTCGACGCCGAGGCAGCGGATCAGATGCTCCACGTCGGTCGACAGGAAGCTGCTGGTCATCTGCCGCTTGGTGTTGATGATGTAGTCGCCCGGCTTGGGGCCGAGGACCGGCATGACGTCCCACTCGAAGTAGCCCTCGGGGGCGTCCGGGTGGTATCCGGGCCGGGGTGCCTGGCCGTACGGCGTACCGTGCCGGCCGGTGCTCTGCACGATCGCGGTGCGCGGCTGCATGCCCCGCTCGACGAGCCGTTGGTAGACCATGACGTGGATGACCGGCAGTCCGAGTTCGCGGCCGGCGTCCAGGAAGGCGGCGGCGTTCGGCAGGATTCGCTCGGCCACGTTCTGCGGGAACGACGACCAGTCCTTGTCGATCTGCCGTACGTGCATGTCGATCTGCACGACGGCGGTTTTCGCGAAGTCGATCTCCAGGGCGTCGTTCAGCTTGCTGAGCGTCGCGCTGCGGTCGATGATCTCGACGGCGTGACTTTTCGGGTGCACCTGGTTGTATGTCATGTCGTTCTCCTTGAGTCGCTGGGTCGTCGCACTGGTCTTGGTCGTCTTGTCACTGCGTGTCGTGGCCCGCCGGCGAGCGGTCCGGGTGCAGCACCACGTGGTGCGGCTCGATCCGCACGTGCACCCGGCTGCCCAGTGCCGCGCCCGCGCCGCCGGTCACCCGGGCGGTGACGAGGTGGCCGGACTCCAGTTCGACGACCAGTTCGGCGAACGGGCCGAGGAAGGATGCCGAGCGCACCGACCCGGCGATCGCCGGGACCGGGGTGTCCGAGGCTGCCTCCCGCAGTTGCAGGTGCTCCGGACGGACAGTGAGCACGACGGATTCGGAGACCCGTACGGTGTCGTGCGGGTGTCGCGCCACGTGGAGCTGGCCGATACCGGTCTGTACCAGCCAGTGGTCGTCGTCGGCGTCGACGACGGTGCCCGGCAGCGTCTCGCTTTCGCCGACGAAGTTCGCCGCGAACACATCGGCGGGGCGCGAGTACACCCGGGTCGGCGCGCCCTGGTCCTTGATCTCACCGCTCTCCAGCACCAGAATCCGGTCCGAGACCGCCATCGCCTCTTCCTGGTCGTGGGTGACGTAGAGGACGGTGATGCCGAGCCGCTGCTGCAGGTCGCGAATCTCCTGGCGAACTTCCTTACGCAGCTTTGCGTCGAGGTTCGACAGTGGTTCGTCGAAGAGGATGAGTTCGGAACGGGACACCAGTGCACGCGCCACCGCGACGCGCTGCTGCTGTCCACCGCTGAGCTTGGTTGCCGGGCGCTGCGCCGCGTGGTCGAGCCCCAGCATCTCCAGTACCTCGGTGGTCCGGGCAATGATCTCGGCCTTGCGCAGCTTGCGCCGCCGCAGCGGGTAGGCCACGTTGTCGAAGACCGACATGTGCGGCCAGATCGCGTACGACTGGAACACCATGCCGATCTGGCGCTGGGCCGGGGTGAGCCGGATCCGACGGTTGGATGAGTAGACGGGCCGCCCGCCGATGGCGATCTCGCCGGACGTCGGTGTTTCCAGTCCGGCGACCGAGCGCAGGATGGTGGTCTTGCCGCAGCCGCTCGGGCCGAGCAGCGTGACGAACTCGCCTCTGGCGATGTCGAAGCTGATCCCCCGTACGGCGTGAACATCGCCGTCGGCGGTGCGATATTGCTTGTGGAGATCGACGATCGACACCATGGGCGCAGGTTGAGGGGCACTCGGCGCCAGCACCTCGTTGTGGGTGCCAGCCGCCTCGACGAGGGCCGCACTCTGCGTAGCGGTCATCTCACTCCCTTCTCTATAGACTAGAGACGAGATTAGGTAGACCTTGTTACGACGATGTCGCCCTGGGTGTTGCGGTGCGGTTAGCAAGCCATGACGGAGCCGATACACGACGAGGTCGCCCGGGGTCGCACGCACCGGTGAAACGGCGCCACCGCACCCGGCCGCGCTCGCCGCACCAGCCTCCGTCGCCACGCAGTCCGCTGCGAAGTAGGCTCGCCTAACCTAAGAAGGAGCGGCGAAGCGGAGGAACCCGGGATGGCGACGGCACAGCGGCAGGCACCGAATCAGCACGTACTCACGGTCGAGTCCACCGAGTGGCTGACGCCGCACCTGGTACGGGTGGTCCTCGCCGGGCCGTCGCTGGCCGGATTCAACTGCGACGGCCACACCGACGCGTACGTGAAACTGCTGTTCGTCGACCCGACACTCGGGCTGGAGCCGCCCTACGACCTCGCCGCCCTGCGAACCACCCTGCCGGCCGGGCAACGGCCGGTGACCCGTACCTACACGGTCCGCTGGCTCGACCGGGCCACCCGGCGGCTGGCGATCGACTTCGTGACCCACGGCGACGCCGGGGTGGCGGCGGTGTGGGCGGCCAAGGCCACGCCGGGCGACCGGCTGGTGCTGTCGGGCCCCGGCGGCGCGTACGTGCCCGACCCGGCGGTCGGCTGGCACGTGTTCGCCGGGGACCTGTCCGCGTTGCCAGCGATCGCCGCGTCCCTGCGGGCACTGCCGGAGCACGCGCGCGGCGTCGCGCACCTCGAGATCACCGATCCGGCCGACATCATCGACCTCGAACACCCCGCCCAGGTGACGGTGAACTGGCTGGTCAACACCGACGACGGCGACACGGTGTTCCTCGCCCGCGCGATGGAGGACTGGCCCTGGCCGCCCGCCGCGGACTCCCCCGGCGCCGTTCAGGTCTTCGCGCACGGCGAGCGTGAGTCGATCAAGGCCGTCCGCAAGGTGCTTCAGGCACGGGGCATCCCCCGCGCGGCGATCTCGATATCCGGCTACTGGGCCCGCGGCCGCACCGAGGACGTGTTCCAGGCCGAGAAGCGCGAGCCGGTCGGCCGGATCGACTGACCGTCGTACCCGGCCAGGGTCAGCCCGGCCCGCCGTCGGGCTCCCGGGCCTCGCGCCTACGGCGTTCGGCGCGGGCCGCGATCGCCCGGGTCGCTGCGGCGACGGCGTCGTGGCCGGCGGCGCCCGCCAACGGCACGAACACGTGTGCGCCCTTGGCACCGCTGGTCTTCACCGCCCCGCCATGCCGCATGCGGTCAGCACCTCGCGGACCAGCAGGGCCGCCTGCGCCGCCGACCGGAACGCGCCGCCCGGCGGCGGGTCGAGGTCGAGGATCAGATGCGTCGGGTACGCCCGTTCGCCGGCCGTCGTCAACGTCGGATGGAACTCGACCGCCCGCTGGTTGGCGAACCAGAGCAGGGTCCGCCGGTCGTTGCACAGTCCGTAGGTCAGCATCCGCCGGGAACGGTCCGCCCACACCTCGGTGGTCGCGATCCAGTCCGGCGCGTACCCGGGCAGGTTCTTCTGCTTGACATATCCCCCTGCTGAAGCAGGGAGATTCAACCCTCACGGGTCGAGTTTTCTGCTTCGCCGACCACAGCCGACCCGAATCAACGGCAAGGGACGGAATACCGCCCATCGGTCTTACACAGTCTCCACAGACGTCACTTCCCACCAGCCCGGCGGTAGGCCCGACCGGCTTGGTCGTCACCGGAAGGACAACGTCACGTTAGCACACCTGTCCGTACGCCGGTGTCCCGGTGCGCGGGTACTGGACGTCGATCCGCCCCGGCGGCGAATCGACTTTCCCTGTCCTGCTCCACAGGAGTCCGTTTCCTCCCCGGCCGGAAGGCCGGAGTATCCACGGAAGGCATCTGATGACGTAGACGGAGATCTGCCCGGACACCGGGTCGTACGCGCCGGCCAGGTGGACCCAGACGTCCTCGGTCGGCGGTGCCTGCAGGACCCGGCCGCACAGGCCGACACCGGCGTCCCGGTAGTCTGCGCCGCCCGCATGGTGAAGCACCAGCCGCCGGCACCTCCGTTGACGTCCGCCCGGTACTGCAGTTCGAACCGGCTGGCGGTCGCGCCGTCCTGGCTGAGGATGGTCTGCCCGGCTCCGGCGGCCAGATCGCTGGCCCGGACCCGTGCCCGCCCCGCCCGCCGTGGCCGGCGCGGCTCCGGCCGGGCCGGTGGACACGGCGGGCGACGCGGTCCCGGCCAGCAGGACAGCCAGCGTCGCCGAGATGGCCTACGAAGGATGGGCGCGGCTTCCATCGACGGTCAACTAAATCGATGGAAGCCGTTGCAGACATGTGCAACCGTGCTCCGGAGACCGGCTCCGGACGCGGCGGGCGTCACCGCATCAGCTGGAGTACCAGGACGACCACGCCGAGGGAGAAGAACAGCGGGAAGTCGGGTGGCAGGATGCCGCCGAGGTTTCGGTAGAAGCGCAGGATCAGCATCATGCCGAAGAAGGCCACTGTGTAGCCGGCGGCGACGGCACCGATCTCCGGCCGCCAGATGCCGATCACCAGGCCGGCGGCGGCCAGGGTGTCGAGGACCGCGATCAGCAGGGTCAACGCCCGGCTGGGGCGGAACCCGAAGTGGTTCTGCAACGGCTGGATGCCTGCCTCCATGCCGATGTACATGGCGAGGCCGTGCAGGACGAACTCCATGATGAGCACGGCTGAGCAGATGATGACGATGATCCGCACGGACAGTCTCCAGTTGTTCGGGCGTGGTTTGCCGCGGTGTTCCGAGGTGTGTCGCGGTGTTCCGGCGTGGTGTGGCGGGTCAGGTCGGCAGTCCGGCCAGCTCGGCCAGGCGGGTCAGGGCCTGGTCGAACAGGGCTGCCCGGTCGTCGATGATGTTGTTGAAATGGCCGAACAGCTCCAGGTTGAGCATCCCGAACAGCCCGCTCCACGCGGCCAGCGCGGCGGTCACGGCCTCGTCGGGCACGGCCGGCAGCACGGCCGACCGCACCCGTTCGAGATCACCGCCGAGCGACTCGGGCGTGGTTTGCGCGGTCGGCGGGGTACGCAGCACTCCGGCTCGGTGCGCGTCGCTGATGATCCGGCCGAGCACCACCTTGTCCCGCATCGCCGCCTGCAGTGTGGTCTCCGGGGCGTGGTAGCCGCGTACCGGTGACCCGTAGAGGAGTGCGTACTCGTGCGGGTGCTCGATCGCCCAGCTGCGCAGCGCCTGCCCGACCGACCGCCACCGGCCCGCGAAGTCGTCGGCCGCCGCCGCCTCGTCGGCCTGCTCGACGGCGGTGCCGACGGAGTTGTAGCCGTCGGTGACCAGCGCGGTCAGCAGGTCGTCACGGCTCGGGAAGTAGCGGTAGACCGCTGAGGAGACCATGCCGAGGTCTCGGGCGATCGCCCGCAGGGAGAGGTTCTCGGCTCCCCGGTCGGCGAGCTGCGCCTTGGCGATCTCGACGATCTCGTCGGTCAGTTCCTTGCGGACGCGTTCCCGCAGCGCGCGTGCGGAAGCCAAGGCCTCTCCTCCTTCGAGCGGTCCCGTCGGTCCCGGCACCGGGCACCGCCGCACCGATCGTGCAGGTCAGTACCGCCGAAGCTTACCCGACCGGGTACCACGAATTAGAGCACGGGTCGTACTCACGAGCAATAGTCTTGACAGAGAGCACCGCTCCTGTCAGCCTCGTATCGAACCTCACCACCCTCGCAGGTCGGCGTCAACCGCCGGTCCTGCCAGCTCTGCGGCACAGCCATCCCCGAATCCATCTCAGGTCGAGAGGAAGCCATGACAAGCCAGGAACAGAAGGCCGCTGCGCCGGTCGGAGCGTCCGGCGGGCCCGTCCCCGACAGCCGGCGCTGGCTGGTGCTGGTCGTCGTCTCGGTCGGGCAGCTGATGATCGCGCTCGACACCACCGTGGCCAGCGTGATGGGCCCGGAGCTGCAGCGCGACCTCGGGTTGTCCCCGATCGGGCTGCAGTGGGTCTTCAACAACTACATCATCTTGTTCGGCGGTCTGCTGCTGCTCGGTGGCCGACTCAACGACGTGATCGGTCGGCGCCGGATGTTCCTCGGCAGCCTCGCCCTGTTCACCGCAGGGTCGCTGCTCGCCGCGATGGCGCAGACCGACGACCAGATCCTGATCGCCCGGGCCATCCAGGGTCTGGCCGCCGCCGGCCTCTCCCCCGCCTGCCTGAGCATCCTGGTCGTCTCCTTCCGGGACCCGGCCGAGCGGGCCAAGGCGTTCGGCGTCTGGGGCGCGGTCATCGGCGTCGGTGCCGGGCTGGGCACCCTGCTCGGTGGTGCCATCGTCGACGTCAACTGGCGGCTGGCGTTCTACATCAACGTCCCGATCGCGGTGGTGCTCACCATCGGCGCGCTGTGGCTGATCCGTGGTGGCGCGCCGACCGGCCCACGTCCCAGGGCCGACATCCTCGGTGGACTCACCGGCACCCTGGGACTCGGTACGTTGGTCTTCGGCATCGTCAGCGTCACCGACCACGGCTGGACCGACATCCGTACCCTGGCGGCGTTCCTGGTCGCGGCCGTCATGTTGCCGGCGTTCATCGCCATCGAGCACCGGGCGGAGGCACCGCTGCTGCCGCTGCGGTTGTTCAAACTGCGCGGCGTGGTCGCCGGCAGCCTGGGTGAGTTCTTCACCGCGGGTCTGATGATCCCGTGCTTCATGCTGCTGCCGATCTACATGCAGACGATCCTCGGCTACTCGCCGCTGGAGACCGGGCTCGCGTACCTGCCGACGACCCTCGCGATGATGATCGTGGCCGGTCCGCTGTCCAAGGCGATCCCGAAGATCGGCGCGCAGATCCCGTACGTCGTCGGCACCGTGCTGCTGGCCGTCATGCTGGTCCTGCTGATGCGCACCCCGACCAGCGGGTCCTACTGGACGATCATGCTGCCGATCACCACGCTGCTCGGCGTCGGCCTGGTCCTCTGCCTGATCCCGACCCCGACGGTCGGGACCTCGATGGCCACCGAGGACGACGCCGGCACCACGTCGGCCGTGCTGAACGTCGCCACCCAGGTGGGCGGGGCGCTGGCCCTGGCCATCTCCGCGTCCGTGCTGCAGGGCCGGCTCACCGACCTCGCCGAGCAGGGCCAGGTCGGGCCGGAGGCGCTCAACGAGGCGCTGCACCTCGGCATCGCCACCCTGTTCGTCTGGGTCGGGCTGAGCCTGTTGACCGGTCTGATCGGCTTCCGCGGTCTGCCGGCCGCACCGCCGCCGGCCGCCGGCAGCTCCCCCGACGGGTCTGCCGCCGACGGTGCCGACGCGCCGGCCGATACCGGCGACGGCGCCGGCACGACGGGCCCGGCCGGCGGCAGCGACGCCAAGCCGGTCGCGGCACCCGCCGCGTCCTGAGCCGGTCGGACGGGGTCGGGCACCGCCTCGGTGCCCGGCCCCCGTCCGGCATACCGGCACGAGGGCCCGTCCGGCAGACCGGCTCAAGGTCCGGTCGAGTGGCAACCGGTTTGCTGTCGGTGGACCGATTTCGCCGAAGGAGGCACCGTGCGTTGGGACAACATCTATCTGGCCGGCACCGGGCTGTACCTGCCGGAGCAGCAGTACACCGCGGAGCAGGCGGTCGCCGACGGCGTCTATGACGCCTCGGCCGCGGAGACCAACGGCATCCGGGCGGTACGGGTGGCCAACGACGACGAGGCCGGCGTGGTGATGGCCGCCGCAGCCGGGCGGCAGGCCATGTCCCGCTCCGGTCACGACCCGCAGGACATCGACCTGGTGCTGCACGGGTACGTGTCGCACCAGGGCCGGGAGATGTGGAGCCCGGCCCACTACGTCCAGCAGGAGACGGTCGGGGGCGGGCCCTCGGTCACCATCGAGATGCGACAGGGCTGCAACGGACTGCTCGCCGCGCTGGAGCTCGGCGCGTCCCACCTGGCCGCCCGGCCGGACACCACCGCCGCACTGCTGACCGCCGGGGACGCGTTCCGGCTGCCGTACATCGACCGGTGGAAGAGCGACGACCAGACGATTTTCGGCGACGCGGGCAGCGCCCTGGTGCTGTCCAAGCGGCAGGGCTTCGCCCGGCTGCTGGCGACGGCGAGTACCACCGAGCCGAGCCTGGAGCCGCTGTACCGGGGCGGTGGGCCGTGGACCTGGGCGCCGTTCGACACCGGCAAGCCGGTCGACCTGACCGCGCGCAAGGACGAGTGGCTGATGCGCTACGAGGACGCCTACGACGACGCCCTCGAGTTGGTCAACCAGAAGCTGACCAGTGTGCTCGACCAGGCAGTGACCGAGGCGGGGACCAGCGTCACCGAAGCCGACTGGTTCGTGCACGCCAACCTGATCCAGCCGATCGTCGAGTGGGGCTTCCACAAGTCACTCGGCCTCGACCCGGCCCGGACGACCTACGAGTGGGGGCGCGACCTCGGACACATGGGCAACAGCGACCAGATCGGCGGGATCAACCACCTGGTCGAGACCAACCAGCCGAAGTCCGGCGACAAGCTGATCACCGTGGGCGCCGGCATCGGATTCATGTGGACGGTGGCGGTGCTGGAGTTCGTCTGATCCGCGCCCGGTCGGGGCCCAGTCCCGGGCCCGGGCCCGGTCCGCGGGTACCGGACCGGACTGGGGCCGCCGACCCACGTCGGGACGCCGGCCGGATCAGAGAATCCAGCCGGCGTCCCGGGCGATCCGTACCGCGTCGACCCGGGTACGGGCATCGAGTTTGGTGGCGATAGAAGTCAGATGGTTACGGACGGTCCCGGCCGAGAGATAGAGCATCGCGGCGATCTCCTTCGCCGAGTGCCCGTTCGCCGTCAGCTTGAGGATCTCGATCTCCCGGGGCGAGAGCGGGCTCGTGGACCGCTCGTTCAACGCGGCGAGGGCGATCTGCGAGTCGACCACCCGTCGGCCGGCGGCGACCTCGCGTACCGCTTCGGCGAGACTGGCGGGTGGGGCGTGCTTGAGCATCAGACCGGTCACCCCTGCTTCCAGGCTGCGCCGCAGCATCCCCGGTCGGTCGATGCCGGTGAGGATCAGCGTTCGGCAGCTCGGAAGCTGGTCGTGCACCAGCATCGCCGCCGAGAGGCCGTCGATCCCGGGCAGGTTGACGTCGATGATCGCCACGTCCGGACGGTGGGTCAGCGCGGCCGGCAGGATCGCGTCGCCCCGCTCGACCTGGGCGACAACCTGGATGTCCGGTTGCAGTTCGAGCAGGGCGACCAGCGCCCCACGGACCATGTGGACGTCCTCAGCCAGTAGGACCCGCAACGGGCACGTCTGCATGACTCGTTTCCCGCCTCCTGCACGACCTCTGCGTCACGGTCGACGACGCACCGTGCTGATGCCGTGATCAGCCACGCGGGCGGGGCCACCATTTCCGGCACGCCGATTTCAGGCTCCACCGAAAAGGGCTGAAGACCTCATCCGCGCTTCCCTCCCAAAACCGACATCAGGCCCGCGTTCCGACATCAGGTCCGCGTTATTGACCCGATCCGCCGACTCGGCTACCGGCCACAGGATACCCCCTGCCTTCAACCATTGCCGGGAACGGAAGCGGGTAAGGTCGGAATATACCGAATTTACCCGGACCCATGTGTCACTCGGGGTCGTGGCTCTGCCGGCTACGCCGCGCCGACCAGGTCACGCCCCGCCAGCGGAACGCCTCCGCTGAGGATCACCTGCTGCAGTTCGTGCAGCCGACGCGCCGGCTCGACACCCAGCTCGGCGACGAGCAGCGTACGGATCCGGCGGAACTCCCCGAGCGCCGTACCGACGTCACCGGACAGGTAGAGCGCCGTCATGTAGTGGGCGGCGAAGCTCTCGTTGAGCGGATGTTGGGCGGTGAGGGCACGCAGCTCCCCCAGCACCTCCAGGTGCCGGCCCAGCCGCAGGTCGGCCTCGATCCGCCGGTCCAGAGCGGCGAGCCGCAGGTCGCCGAGGGACAGCGCGTGCATGGCCAGCTGCGGTCCGAACTGGATGTCCGACAGCATCGGCGCCCGCCACAGCGCGAGGGCGTCGCCGAGCCGGCTGCTCGCGGCGTGGTAGTCACGCCGCTCGAAGGCCGCACTGCCGGCCCGGCCCAACCGTTGGAACTCCTGCACGTCGGTGATGCCGCCGGACATTCGCAGCGAATAGCCGCCACGTTCGGTCACCAGAACGCCACGGGAATCGCCCGACGGGTCGCCGGCCGTCGCCCGGCTGATCTGCCGCCGGAGCTGGTGGATGTAGGTATGCAGGGTGGTCGTGGCGCTGTGTGGCGGGTTGTTCTCCCAGAGTTCCTCAAAGATCGCGGATTTGGTGACCAGCCGGTCGCCGTTCAGGGCCAGCAATGCCAGAATCTGGCACGGTTTGGCCGCAGACGGCACGATCGACGTCTGGTCAATTGTCGCCTGCAATGGTCCGAGCAGGTTGATTCGCATGACTCGTTCCCCGATTCGCCATCAGACTTGGCAACTCATTGAAAACAGTCTGCGTCGGATCGGGGCACGGATCCAGTGACACCATCACCTGCCGACCGTGAAGAACTCATGCCGTTGCTCGGCCGTGCCCCGCACGGCCGTCACCTCGGTACGGATCTCCCGGGCGAGGTGCGGGTACGCCGCGCCGTGGAAGTAGAAGTGCCCACCCGGGAAGAAGCACTGACGCAGCTGGTGCGCGGTCTCCACCTGCCAGGCCGGCAGGCAGTCCAGCGGTGCCCAGGAGTCGGTCAACCCGCTGAACACGGTCAGCGGGCAGGGCAGCGGCGGGCGGTCCGGCTCGGGCCGGTACGAGTCGACCGCCTGCAGATCGGCACGCGCGACCCGCAGAAACTGCTCCCGCATCTCCGGCAGCTCGAGCAGCCGGTGCGGCGTGCCACCGAGGCCCAGCAGGACCTCCAGCAGCTCGGCGTCCGCCAGGTCGCCGAGCCGACCGAGACCGGGCACCAGCGGGGTCGGCGTCGTCGGGGCCGCCCGCCCGGACACCCCCACCCACAGCGGTGCCGCGCCGAGCGTCGACAACCGGCGCCCGACCTCGACCGCGACGACCGCACCCATGCTGTGCCCGAACAGCACGTACGGCTGATCGGCGTGTGGTGACACCGCTCGGGTCGCCTCGTCGACGACGGCGGTCATCGCCCGCAGCGGCGGTTCGGCGTACCGTCGGCCGCGCCCCGGCAGGTCCAGCAGCAGCACCTCCCAGTCCGGCGGCAGTTCCCTGGCCAACGGGTGGTAGCCGGCGGCGGATCCACCGGCGTGGTGGAAGGCGATGAAGCGCAAGGTGGCGTCACCGGCCGGGCGGGGCCGGACGAACCGGCTCATCCCCGTACCGCCGCGCTGGCGACGTCCCGGGCCAGGCCGGCGAGCAGCGCCGCCAGTGGCTCGTCCACGGCGAGCTCGGCGGTGGACCCGTCGAGCTGGTAGCACTCCTGCACCCGGCTGAGGAACAGCATCGCGGTGAACGAGTCGCCGCCCAGCTCGGCGAAGGTCAGCCGCAGGTCCAACTCGCCGGTCGCCTTCAGCACCTCGGCCAACTCCGCACGCAGGAAGCTCTCCACCGCGGCCTGATCGGCCGCATCCGGGGCCAGCCCGGCGGCGTCCGCAGCCGGCCCGGCGGCGTCCTGGGGCAGCGAGCTGACTTCGTCCGGCGGTGCGGCGGCCCCAGTGGCGCGCGCGGATGGCGACGGTGCCACCGGCTCCGGCACCCAGCAGCGGCGTCGCTGGAACGGATAGGTCGGCAGGTCCCCGACGAACCGGGCGTCCGGTGCCCGCAGCCGGTCCATCCGCAGGTCGGCACCGGCCCGGAACAACGCCGCCAGCGCATCGAGGAACACGGCGGTCGCCCGGTCCGGATCGGCCGGCACCAGCGCCACCCGCTGGTCGCCGAGGTCAAGCAGAGCAGGGTGGACATGGCCGGCCCCGGGGCCGGCAGCGTCCGCGTCCGGATCCCGGACGACCATCGGTACGCCGAGCAGGTCCAGCGCCCCGGTCAGCCAACCGGCCGGGTCGAGCTCCGGTGCCCGGTCCTCGTCGGTCAGCAGCGGCAGCTCCGAGGCGATCGCCGCGACCCCCTTGACCAACGCGTCCGAGGCCGCGGGGTGCAGCACCAGGGCCGGGCCGGACAGCGGACCGGCCGGCTCCGGCGCGGCGTCGACAGCCAGACTGACCTTGCGGGCGAGGTCACGCGCCGACGTCCCGGTCACCGCCAGCCGGTACGCCAGTGGCGCCCGCCCGGCGCGCAGCGTGTGGCAGACCGAGGACAGCCCGGCCGGATCGCTGCGAAAGAGGTAGGTGCCGACCGAGGCGGCGAGCGCCTGCAGCGCCTGCGGGCTGCGGGCGGACAGCACCAGCAGCTCCGGTCGACCCGGCTGGGCGGTCGGGTCCGACGGCCGGGCCGGGTCCGGTGCCTGGACGATCACGTGCGCGTTGGTGCCGCTCAGCCCGAACGCGCTGATCCCGGCGATCCGCCCGGCGCCGGACCAGTCGGCCGCCCGGCGCGGTATCTCGATCCGGCCGTCCGCCCACGACACGAGCGGGTTCAGCGGCCCGTCGGCCTCCGGCACGTCGGCCACGATCCGCCCGTGACGCAGCATCAGCACCAGTTTGATCAGCCCGGCCAGGCCGGCGGCCGCCTCCAGGTGACCCAGCCGGGCCTTGACGCTGCTCACCAGCAGCCGGGGCTGGGCGTCGGACCGCGGCCGGCCGTACACCGCGTCGAGCGCGGCGACCTCGATCGGGTCGCCCAACGCGGTGCCGGTGCCGTGCGCCTCGACGTAGCTCACCTCGGCCGGATCGGCCCCGGCGTCACGCAGCGCGGCCCGGATCACCTCCTGCTGGGCCGGACCGTTCGGCACGGTCAGGCCGGACGAGGCGCCGTCGTGGTTGACCGCGCTGCCACGCACCACCGCCAGCACCGGCCGGCCCTCGGCGACCGCGTCGGCCAACCGCATCAGCACCACCGTGGCGACCCCCTCGCCGCGACCGTAGCCGTCGGCGGCGGCGGTGAACGGCTTGGACCTGCCGTCCGGGGCGAGCGCCCGGCTCTGGCACAGCGACACCATCAACCTCGGCGAGAAGATCAAATTCGCCCCGCCGACCAGCGCGTACCGGCACTCTCCCGACCGTAGGCTGCGGGCCGCGGAGTGCAGCGCCACCAGCGACGACGAGCACGCGGTGTCGAGGGTGACCGCCGGGCCGCGCAGTCCCAGCGCGTAGCTGATCCGGCCGGCGGCGAAGCAGTGCCCGCCGCCGGTGCCGAAGTACGGGTCGAGCCGGTCCGGGTCGGTGGCGGTGAACCGTTCGCCGTACTCGGCGGCCATCAGTCCGACGAAGACGCCGGCGTCCAGCCGGTCCGCCCGGCGGACCGCGACGCCGGCCCGTTCCAGCGCCTCCCACGAGGTCTCCAGCAGCAGACGCTGCTGCGGGTCCAGTGACTCGGCCTCCCGCTGGGAAATGCCGAAGAAGTCCGGGTCGAACCCGGCCACGTCGGTCAGGAAGCCCGCCCGGTCCACGTAGGAGTGGCCGGGGCGGCCCACCTCGGGGTGGTGCACCGAGCGCAGGCCCGGCCGGTCGGCCGGGATGTCCCGCAGCCCGGACGCCGGGCCGGTGAGCAACTCCCAGTACTGCTCGGGGGTGGTCACGCCGCCGGGGAAGCGCAGCGCCGTCCCGACGACGGCCAGGGGCGCCGCGCGCTCGGCTTCCAGCTCGCGGATCCTCGCCCGCAGCCGGTGCGACAGTCGCAGTTGCTCTTCGACAAGCGTACGCAGGTCTGTTGTCTCCACGTCGATCCTCGATGTCCGTTGGCCGGGGATGGTGATCGAAGCTGGCCGAACGTAACCGGCGGCGCTTGAGTGGACCTTGGGACCGCCGGCCAGACCACCCGCCTGCGAGGGCGTCAAGGTTCACTCAAGCATCCCCGGCAAGACTCGTTGCCGTTCACGCCTGAACCGCAATGCGTACGCGGTCCGAGGCGACCGGTCGGCACGAATGGCGCGACCAGAGGGGGCGACGTGACCCAACGCACCGAGCAAGGGGTTCAACGCAGCGTGCAAGGGATTCTCGGATGTATCGGGGATACGCCGCTGGTCGAGCTGAACGGCCTGCTGCGGGACATTCCGGCGCGGGTGTTCGCGAAACTGGAGCTGGCGAATCCGGGTGGCAGCATCAAGGACCGCACCGCACTGAACATGCTGCTCCACAAGATTCACGCGGCGGAGCTGGTGCCGAACCGTTCGGTGGTCATCGAATCCAGCTCCGGCAACCTGGCGATCGGCATCGCCCAGGTCTGCCGCTACTTCGGGCTGCGCTTCATCTGCGTGGTCGACGCCAAGACGACCGCGCAGAACATCGCCATCCTCCGGGCGTTCCAGGCCGAGATCGAGATCATCGACCGGCCCGACCCGGCCACCGGCGAGTACCTGCCGGAACGCATCCGCCGGGTCCGCGAGCTGCTGACCGAGCATCCGGAAGGCTACTGGCCGAACCAGTACGCCAACCCGCTCAACCCGGCCGCGCACCACCGGACGATGCAGGAGATCATCGCCGCCCTGCCGGCCCCGCCGGACTTCATCTTCTGCGCCACCAGCACCTGCGGCACGTTGACCGGGGTTCTCGACTACGTCCGGGAGCAGGCACTGGCCACCCGGGTGGTCGCGGTCGACGCGGTCGGCAGCGCGATCTTCGGTGACGAGAGCCGGCACCGGCTGATCCCGGGCCACGGCGCGTCGGCCCGACCGCCGCTGCTGGCCGCCACCGGGACGTACCCGGTGGTGCACGTCTCCGACCTCGACTGCGTCGTCGGCTGTCGGCGGCTGATGGCCCGGGAGGCGATTCTCGCCGGCGGTTCCTCCGGCGGGGTCATCTCGGCGTTGGAACGGTTCCGCGACCGCATTCCGGCCGGCGCGACCTGCGTTCTCGTCTTTCCCGACCGCGGGGAGCGATACCTCAACACCATCTATTCCGACCAGTGGGTTCAACAGAACTTCGGCGACGTGTCACACCTGTGGAAAGAGTCCGGGATCGCCGCCGCCGGCCGGCACTGATCAGCGAAGGGGAAACCATGTTGGTAACCGCACTGCCGGGGCAGAGCCTCCCCGCAGTCATCGAACCGGACAACGACCTGTCGATTCTCGACGTCATCAAGGAGAACCGGGCGGAGATCCGTTCGCTCATCACCCGTACCGGGGCGGCGATGTTCCGCGGTTTCGAGGTGGGTGGCGTCGACGGGTTGCACGACGTGGTCCGGGCGCTGTCCGGCGCTCCGCTGGACTACACCGAGCGCACGTCACCACGCAGCAGCCTCTCCGGCAACGTCTTCACCTCGACCGACTACCCGCCGACCGAGGAGATCTTCCTGCACAACGAGTGCTCCTACCAGGCGCAGTGGCCGATGAAGGTGTTCTTCTACTGCCTGCAGCCGGCCGAGACCCAGGGCGCCACCCCGTTCGCCGATGTCCGTGAGGTCTACCGCCACATCGACCCGGCGGTGGCCGAGGAGTTCATCCGGCGCAAGTGGATGTACGTGCGCAACTTCAGTGAGATGGGCGGCAGCTGGCAGTACTTCTACGACACCGATGACCGGTCGCAGGTCGAGCGGTACTGCGGCAGCCAGGGCATCGACGTCGAGTGGGTCGGCACCGACGGGCTGCGTACCCGGGCGGTCCGCGAGCCCGTGCACCCGCACCCGGTGACCGGCGAACCGGTCTGGTTCAACCACGCCACGTTCTTCCACATCAGCAGCCTGCCGCAGATCTACCAGGAGGAGATGCTGGAGATGTACGGCGAGGAGAACCTGCCGACGAACAGCTACTACGGCGACGGCGCGCGGATCCCCGACGACGTGATGAAGCACCTGCAGAAGGCGTACCGCGCAGCGCTGACCCGGTTCGACTGGCAGGCCGACGACCTGGTGGTGATCGACAACATGCTCACCGCGCACGGTCGGGAGCCGTTCACCGGCGGCCGCCGCATCGCCATCGCGATGGCGGAGGCCTCCGACGCGCCGGTCGAGCCGTAGCCGCCGTGGCACCCCCCACGACGGACGTCCCGACCGACTTCGGGGACCGGCCGGCGACCAGCTTCGAGGTCCGGCCGGCCACCGTCGACGAACTCGACACGCTGGTCGAGATCGAGCAGGGGCCGGAGACGACCCGGTACCTCGGCATCACCGGCCGGGCCTACCACGAGCGGGCCTACGCCGATCCGGACCAGGAGCAGGTGGTCGCCGAGGCCGCCGCCTCGGTGGTGGGCTTCGTCGTGCTGGCCGGGCTGCGCCGGTCGGACCGCGTCGTCGAACTGCGCCGCATCGTGGTGTCGCACCGGCACCGGGGCGCGGGGCACGGGCGGAGGCTGTTCCGCGCCGCGGTGGCCCGCGCCTACCAGGTCCACGGCGCGCGCCAGGTCTGGCTGGACGTCAAGCCGGACAACACCAGGGGCCGGACGCTGTACGCGTCCGAGGGATTCGTGCCGGACGGGACGATCCCCGACCCGATGTGCCCCGACGGGGTGCTGCTGCTGATGCGGCACACCCCGCAACCGCCGACCACACCGAGACAGGAGTAACGATGCGAGAGAAGCTCGCGGTTGTCGATCCGCAGGCGGCGCCGCTGGCCGGTGCGGCCGCCCCGCAGACCGCGTTCACCGCCGGCCAGGCCGGTGACGCGGGATGCGACCGCTGTGTCGCCGAGTTGACCGTCGCCGGCGAGGAGTTCGACCGGGCGTTCGCCGAGCGGGACTACGACAAGTTCATCTCGTTCTTCATCAACGAGAACGCCACCGGGCTCGGCGCCGACGGGACCGTCGGGATGAACCGGGACGCGTGGGGGCGCATCCTGCGCGAGTACTTCGACGAGCCGACCTGGACGCTGCACGTCACGCCGATCAAGTCGGTGGTGCAGAACTGCGTCAGCGGCCAGATCCTCGAGGTGGTCCGCTTCGACTCGGCCGACACCACGATCACCTTCGTACACGTCACCTGCTGGCTGCGCGACCACGACCGGTGGCGGGTGGTGCTGCAGACCGAGGCCGGTCCGCTGCAGGACACCGAGGCGCTGCTGGCGCAGGTCGCCGCGCAGCAGGAGGCGGCCATCCGATGACCCAGACAGTTGAAGCGCCCACCGCGCCACCCGCCGACCGGCGCGGCCGGCCGGAATGGCACGGGTCGGCGATCGCCGCGTTCCAGGAGGTGGCCGCCGCCCACCCGGACCGGGACGCGGTGATCGCGACCGACGGCCGGCTCAGTTACGCGCAACTCGACGACCGCAGCGACCGACTCGCCGGCATCCTGGCCGGCCGGGGCGCCGGCCCGGAACGCGCCGTCGGGGTACTGCTGCCCCGGTCGGTCGACCTGCTGGTGGCGATCCTCGGCATCCTGAAGGCCGGCGCCGTCTACATTCCGTTCGACCCGGAGCAGCCGGCGCAGCGGCTGGCTCGCATCGCCCGGGACGCGGACCTGGTCACCACGATCACCCACGCCGACCTGATCGGGTCGGTGCCGGACACCGGCGTCGGCGACCCGGTGGTCCTCGACCGGATCGACTGGGACGCGCATCCGCGTACCGCGCCGGTGCCGCTGCACCCGGACAACCTGGCGTACGTCATCTTCACCTCGGGTTCGACCGGCCGGCCCAAGGGAGTGGAGATCTCGCACCGGGCGCTGGTCAGCTTCCTCAACGGCATGGAGCAGGGCGGCTTCTTCGGCCCACCCGGTGCCCGGTTGGCCTGGAACGCCTCGGTGGCCTTCGACGCGTCGGTGCAGGAATGGGTCCGGGTGTTGCGGGGCGACACGGTCGGGGTGCTCACCGACGACATGCGCCGCGACGCGGAGGAGTTCGCGGAGTTCATGGTCGAGCACCGGCTCACCGAGGCCGACATGACGCCGTCGCACGCCCAGATACTGATCGAGGAACTGGCCACGGTGGCCGCCAAGGACCAGTTCCTCCGGCTGTTCATCGCCGGTGAGGCGGTGCCGCCGCCGCTGTGGGCCACCCTGGAGCAGTTGATCTCCGACGGGGTGCTGGCGGCGGCTAACCTGTACGGGCCGACCGAGGCCGCGGTGAATGTGGCCGGCACCCCGATCGTGCCGGGCGAGGCGCCGCACATCGGCCGTCCGCTGGCCGGGGTGCAGGCCCGGATCGTCGACGCGACGCTGTCGCCGGTGCCCGACGGCACCCCCGGTGAGCTGTGCGTCGCCGGTCCGTACCTGGCCCGCGGCTATTCGGGACGGCCGGGCCTGACCGCGGCGAAGTTCGTCCCGGATCCGCTCTCCGACGACGGTGCCCGGATGTACCGCACCGGTGACCGGGTGGTCCGCCAGCCGGACGGCACGCTGCGCTACATCGGTCGCACCGACGACCAGATCAAGATCCGGGGACACCGGGTGGAGCTGGGTGAGATCGAGGCGGTGATCGCCGACCATCCGGGGGTCGCCCGCGCGGTGGTGCTGTACCACCCGGAGGTGGACAGCGGCCAGCTGTCCGCCGTGGTCCGGCTGCGCCCGGACGCCGACCTGGCGGCGGTACGCGAACACGCCGCCAGCCAGCTGCCGTCCTGGATGCGCCCGGGCAACTACACGGTGGTCGACGCGATCCCGTTGACCGTCGGCGGCAAGGCCGACCGGGGCGCACTGATCAACCGCCTGACGTCCGGTTCGGACGGACCAGGACCCGACAACGACGAGGAGCCTCCGATGCCAGTTGACGCCGCCGAGACGGTACGCACCGTCTGGTGCGAGATTCTGAAGATCGACACGATCAGCGACACCGATGACTTCTTCGACATCGGCGGTCACTCGCTGAGCGCGATGCAGGTCGCCAGCCGGCTGCGGGCCGAGCTGGGTGGCGTCAAGGTGCCCACCCAGCTGCTGTTCCGCAATCCGACCTTCGCCGGTTTCACCGAGGCGGTCAACGAACGGCTCAACCAGGTGGCACCGGCATGAGTGGCGAACCCGTCGAGCGGTGGGCCGTGCTGGTCAACCACGAGGAGCAGTACGGGCTCTTCCCGGCCGGCCGGCCGGCACCCGGCGGGTGGCGACCGGCCGGGTTCGAGGGCACCGAGGACGAGTGCACGGCACACGTCGACGAAACCTGGACCGACCTGCGCCCGGCCGGTCTGCGCCGGGCGATGGCGGCGCACTCGACCGACTGACCGGACCCGACGACCGGCCGGGTGCCCGACCCGGCCGGTCGTACGCCGACGACCGCCGCCCCGACGCGGCGGTCCCGAACGACGGAGCACACCACCCCATGGCAGAGATTCCGCCCTTCGCCGTCATCTCCGGCGCCCAGGTGCACGACACGATCAGTGGACGTGAGCCGGAGGTCACCGAGCTGATCGAGTCGGCGTACCGGCTGCACGGGGCCGGGGAAACCACCAACCCGGACTCGTACTTCCTGCGGTTCCCGGACCGCCCGAACAGCCGGATCATCGCGCTGCCGGCCTCGGTACGGGGCAAGGTCGAGGTGCACGGCATGAAGTGGATCTCCAGCTTCCCGGACAACGTCGCTGGCGGGATTCCCCGGGCCTCGGCCGTGCTGGTTCTCAACGACTACGAGACCGGGTACCCGATCGCCTGCCTGGAGTCGTCGATCATCAGCGCGACCCGGACCGCCGCGTCCGCCGCGTCGGCCGCGCTGCGGCTGTCCGCCGCCCGCGGCGGGGTGCCACGCCGGATCGGCTTCGTCGGCACCGGCCTGATCGCCCGCTACATCCACACCTACCTGGTCGGCAACGGGTGCGAGTTCGACAGCGTCGGGCTGTACGACCTGTCCGCCGAGCACGCCGGCGGGTTCCGCGACCATCTGGTCCGCGGCGGGCACGACGACGTCCGGCTGTACGGCAGCGCCGAAGAGCTGGTCCGGTCGTACCCGTTGATCGTCTTCGCCACCGTCGCCGGCCGGCCCCACCTGTCCGACCCGCGGCTGCTCGCCCACCATCCGCTGGTGCTGCACGTCTCGCTGCGTGACCTGTCCCCGGAGCTGATCCTCGCCTCGACGAACGTGGTCGACGACGTCGAGCACTGCATGAAGGCGGACACCTCGGTGCACCTGACCGAGCAGCGGGTGGGGCACCGCCGGTTCGTCGCCGGCACCTTGGACGACGTGCTGACCGGGCGGATCGACGTACCCACCGACCAGCCGGTGATCTTCTCCCCGTTCGGGCTCGGAGTGCTGGACCTGGTGCTCGCCAAGCACGTCTACGACAGCATCGCGGCGGCCGGCGGACTGCACACCGTGCCCGGCTTCTTCCACGACGTCAGCCGGTACGGCTGACCCACCGGCAATCCCGATTCCCCGTACCCGCACGAACCGACGTAAGGACGCAGCCGTGCGACTGGTATCCCTCAGTGAGGTACTTCCCGGCGAGCCGGTCACCAACGCGGACATGGCCGCCCGGTTCGGCCTGCACGAACGGTGGCTGGACGCGATGACCGGCAACCGCACCCGCTACTTCTGCCGTCCGGACGGCCCGCCCGGGGTGCCCCGGTCCACCAGCGACCTGGCCACCGCCGCCGGCGAGCAGGCCCTGCTGCGGTCCGGCCTGGACCCGGCCAGCCTCGACTTCGTCATCCTGACCACCGCGTCGCCCGACCACCTGATGCCGGCCACCGTCAACCTGGTCGCCGACCGGCTCGGACTCAACGACATTCCGACCTTCCAGCTCACCTCGGGATGCGCCGGCGCCCTGCAGGGGCTCTACACGGCACGTGCCCTGCTCGCCGCCGGGGAGCTGCGGCGCGGCCTGGTCATCGGGGCCGACACCTGCCGCAACCTGTGGCCGTCGGACGGCGCGATCGCCCAGCTGCGGCCGGCCGAGATGGTGAGCTTCGCGCTGTTCGGCGACGGGGCCGGGGCGGCGGTGGTGGACGCCGGCACCGACGGGCCGGGACTGGTCGTCGAGCACCTGTTCACCCGTACCGTCGGCAAGGGCCGGTCACCGGCGCAGATCGTCCGCTGGTACGGCGCGGAGGGCGCGCCGACGGTCTCCGGACCGCGCGGCGAACCGACCCGCGAAGCAATGTCCGAAGAGGACTACAAGGCGATCGAGCAGCACGTGCCGGAGGCCGCCCGGGCGATCCTCGACGAGCTGGTCGCGGTCACCGGCTGGCCCGCCGACGACGTCGAACACCTGCTGATCCCCCAGCTCAACGGGGTGATGACCGAGAAGATCCGACGCTACCTCGGGGTCCGACCCGAGCAGGCGGTCAGCTGCGTCGCCGACACCGGCAACAACGGCAACGCGCTGCCGTTCATCCAACTCAACCGGGCGATGCGGCGGATCGCGGCGGGCACCGGCGTCGGCGGGCGGCTGCTGGTCACCACCGTCGAGTCGTCCAAGTGGGTGCTGACCGGCATGGCGCTGCGGCACCGGCCCGAGGAGGCCGACGATGTCCGTTGACAGTGTCTCCGCGCCGACGTCGGCCGGCCCGCCGCTGGCCCAACTGCGGGCGCTGATCCGGGCCGGGTCGGCCGGCGACGTCCGACGGCTACGGCCGATCCTGGACCGGCTCACCGACCCGCTCGACCTGGAGGCCGCCGGGTCGCTGCTGCGCGGCCGCCGGGCCGCCGACCAGCTGCGCGCCGAGCTTGCCCCGACCCGGATCGCGCTGCTCGGCAGCGCCACGCTCGACCCACTTCCGGCGCTGCTCACCGCGGCCGGCGTGCGGCACGCGATGCTGCCCGAGATCCGCACCGCCGGCTTCGACCAGTGGCGGCTGGAGATCGCCGCCGGCGCGCCGGACCTCGCCGAGCTGCGGCCCCGGATCGTCGCCCTGCTCCTCGACGACTCCGCCGTACTGTCCGGGCTGGCCGACCCGGTCGACGTCGACGAGATCGCCGCCCGGTGCGCCGCGTTCCCGGCCGAGCTGGCATCCTGGCTCACCGCCTGCCGGCAGGTGCTCGGCGGGCTGGCCGTGCTCGGCACCGTACCGCTGCATCCGCTGCGCCGGCACCGGCTGATCAGCTACGCGGCCCGGGCCCGGCTCGACGCGGTCTGGTCGCGGATGAACGCCGCGATCGCCGACCTCGCCGCCGACCATCCGGCGACGGTCGTCCTGTCCACGGCGGACCTGGCCGACCGGGCCGGGAGCACGTTCGCCGACGATCGGATGCGGCACGTCGCCGGCCACGCGTACTCCCCCGGCTATCTGTCGGCCTTCGCCCACGAGCTGGTCCGGGTCGCCGCCGCCGACCTGGGCCGGGCCGCCAAGTGCCTGGTGCTCGACCTCGACGAGACGCTGTGGAGCGGGGTGGTCGGTGACATCGGCCCGGACGCCGTCACGGTGGGTGGCGGCTACCCCGGGTCGGCGCACACCGAACTGCAGGAGCTGGCCCGGGACCTGGCGGCGCAGGGCGTACTGCTCGCCGTCGCCTCCAAGAACGACCACGACGTCGCGGTAGCGGCGCTGGCCCGGCACCCGGAGATGGCGCTCCGGCCGGACGCCTTCGTGGCTACCCGGATCAACTGGGAGCCGAAGCCGGACAACCTGCGGGCGATCGCCGAGGAGCTCAACATCGGCCTCGACGCGCTGGTGTTCGTCGACGACAACCCGGCCGAGCGGGACCTGATGCACCGGCTCGCCCCGCAGGTCGGCACCGTCGACCTGCCGGCCGAGCCGGCCGGGTACGCCCGCCGCCTCGCCACCCGGGGCGACTTCACCGTGCTCAGCCTCACCGACGAGGACCGGCAGCGGGTCGCGATGTACCAGGCCAGCGCCCGCCGCCGGGAACTGGTCCGGGACGCCGGCAGCCTGGACGACTACCTGGCCGGGCTGGAGTCCCGGCTCACCGTGCAGCCGCTGGACCGGCACAACGCGGGCCGGATCGCCCAACTGTTCGGCAAGACCAACCAGTTCAACCTCACCGGGATCCGGTACGGCACCGCCGAACTGGGCGACGGGGTCTTCTACGGTGCCCGGTTGACCGACCGGTTCGGGGACAACGGGCTGATCGCGGCGCTGGCCCTGAGCCGACGCACCGACGGTGCCTGGAGCATCGACAACGTCGTCCTCAGCTGCCGGGTCTTCTCCCGGGACGTGGAAGGAGCGATCGTCGGCCTGGTGCTGCGCAGCGCGCTCGCCCGAGGGGCGCCGGCCGTGCATGGCAGCTTCCGCCGCACCGAGCGCAACGCCCGGTTCGCCGACTTCTACCCACGACTCGGCTTCCACCCCGTCGGCCCCGCCAGCCCTGCCGGCGCCGCCGAGTTCCGCCACGACCTGCGCGACCTCGTCGAGCTGCCCGGCTGGATCGAGATCACCAACAACGAGGAGCCCTTCGATGTCCGCTGACCGGCCTGACTCCGGCGTCGATCTGATCGCCGACATCCTCGCGGACCTGCTGGACCTGGAGTCCGAGCAGGTCACCGCCGACACCCCGCTGACCGCGATCGACGGCTGGGACTCCGTGAACGCCCTGCGGGTACTGGTCTACCTGGAGCGCAGCAGCGGCGCGTCGGTGGACTACGAACGGTTCACCGCCGCCACCACCGTCGCCGACCTGGCGGCGCTGGTCGCACCGGTCCCGGCGAACGAGGGGCCGGTCCGGTGAGCGACCAGACGGTGCAGACCGACGTCCTGATCGTCGGCGGCGGACCGGCCGGCGCGCTGCTGGGTCACCTGTTGGCCCGGCGCGGGATCGACGTGCTGGTGGCCGAACGGCAGACCAGCCTGGAGCGCGAGTTCCGCGGCGAGACGATCGCCGCCCCGTCGGTGGTGACCCTGCGCCGGCTGGGCTTCGGCCCGGCGCTGGACGGCCACGGCTACCTGCCGACCGAGGGCGTCACCATGCGGATGGAGGGGCGGCGGGTGATGCACGTCGACTACCGCCGCTTCGGCGTCGGCGAGGTGCCGATCGACATCCCGCAGCCCGCCCTGATCAAGATCTTCATCGACGCCGGGCAGCGGCATCGCGGGTTCGACTACCAGTTCGGGACCACCTTCACCCGGCTGATCGAGCAGGACGGCGCGATCCGCGGTGCCTGGCTGCGCCGCCGCGACGGCTCGTCGGTCGAAGTCCGGGCCCGGCTCGTGGTGGGCGCCGACGGACGGTTCTCCAAGGTACGGCACGCCGCCGGGCTCACCGCCGACGTACAGCAGATGGCCCGCGACTTCCTGCAGTTCCGGCTACCCCGGCCGCCGCAGTGGGGGCAGCAGGCCGAACTGGTGATCAACCGGGACCGGCACCTGGTGGTGCTGCCCACCTTCCCCGACTCGCTGCGGATCGGCACCAACCTGCCGAAACGCAGCCTCGGCGCGCTGCGCAAGGCCGGCTTCGACGCGTTCCGCTCGGTGGTGGCCGCCCTCGACCCCCGGCTCGCCCCACTCGTCCAGCAACACCTGCGGACCTGGGACGACACCTCGTTCCTGGAGATCTTCACCGCCGAGGTGCCGCAGTGGAGCCGGGACGGGCTGATCCTGGTCGGCGACGCCTCGCACACCTGCACACCGATCCTCGGCCAGGGCGTGAACGTGGCCATCCAGGACGCGGTCTGCCTGACCCCGGTGATCGCCGCCGCGCTGGCAGCGGACCGTGCCCCGGTCGTCACCTCCGCCGACACCGCCGAATTCGTCACGCAACGGCAGCGGCACAAGGCCTTCGTCACCCGGTTCCAACGAATCCAGGAGTCCGCCCTGGCGCAGGGCGGCACCGTCGGGGTGCTGCTGCGTCGGGCCCGCTACCGGACCCTCGACGTACTGCCGCTGAAGTACCGGATCTTCGGCAGCGTGCTCAACGCGCCGCACCAGATCGACCCGGCTGATCTCGCCGAGGACGTCCGGACCGGACCCGCGGTGGGCACCGGCGACTGACTCAGCCCGGCCCACGCCCGTACCCCACCAGACCCGACCTGCTCCCGCACCCCTGTCTCCCGAGGCGGTCTCGCTATGTTCGACAACGACGGTACCGATCCGACCCAGCTCATCGCGGTCGTCGGCATGGCCGGCCGGTTTCCCCAGGCACCGGACGTGGACAGCTTCTGGCGGCTGCTCCGCGACCGGGGCGACGCGATCGCCCCGGTGCCCGGTGACCGGTGGGACGCCAGCGCCCAGCTCGACCCGGAACGGCACGTCCAGGACGTCGCCGGATTCGTCGACGACGTCGACCTGTTCGACCCCGGCTTCTTCGGGATCTCCCCCCGGGAGGCCGAGGACATCGACCCGCAGCAGCGGCTGATGCTGGAAACCGTCTGGCGGACGCTGGAGGACGCCGGTCAGCCGGCGGCCGGACTGCGCGGCTCCCGTACCGGCGTCTACGTCGGAGCCTCCTGGCACGACTACGAGATCCTGCGCAAGGAACGCGGCCTGGGGGCCACCACGCACAGCGCGGTCGGCAACGCCCTGGACGTGATCGCCGCCCGGGTCTCGTACTTCCTGCGGCTGACCGGGCCGTCACTGGTCGTCGAGACCGGGTGCTCGTCGTCGCTGGTGGCGTTGCACCTGGCCGGTCAGGCGTTGCGCGCCGGCGAGACCGACGCGGCGCTGGTCGGCGGGGTAAACCTGATCCTCGCCCCGGACGTGTCGATCGGGCTGACCGCCTTCGGCGGGCTCTCCCCCGAAGGTCGGTGCAAGGCGTTCGCGGCCACCGCCGACGGGTTCGTCCGGGCCGAGTGCGTCGCGGCGCTGATGCTGAAGCGGCTCGACCGGGCGATCGCCGACGGCGACCGGATCCGCGGCGTCATCGTGCGCACCGTGGTGAACAACGACGGCGGCGGGGAGAGCCTGGTCACCCCGAACCCGGCCGGCCAGGAAGATCTGCTGCGCCGGGCGTACCAGGGGCTGGACGGCGTGGTCGACCGGCTGCGCTACGTCGAGGCGCACGGCACCGGCACCGGCCGGGGCGACCCGATCGAGGCCGGCGCCATCGGCCGGGTCCTCGGCCGGGCCGGCGCCCGCGCCCGCGCCGGTGACGGCGGTCAGGTGGGTGCGCCGTTGGCCCTCGGCTCGGTGAAGACCAACATCGGGCACGCCGAGGCGGCCGCCGGGCTCGCCGGCCTGGTCAAGGTGCTGCTCGCCCTCGAACACCGGGTGGTGCCGCCCAGCCTGCACTCCGCCGAGCTCAACCCCGCCATCGACTTCACCGGCCTCAACCTGCGGCTGGTCCGCGAGCCGCTGCCGCTGCCGGTCGACGAGGCGGTCTGCCTCGGCGTCAACTCGTTCGGCTGGGGAGGCACGAACGCCCACGTCGTGGTCGCCGACCCGCCGGCCGGCACCAACCGCCGCCCGGAGCCGGCCACCGCCGCGACCGGACCGGGTGTGCCGGCCGTCCTGCCGGTCTCCGCGCACACCAACCAGGCCCTGAACCAGCGCCTGCGTGACCTGCGTGACCGGCTCGCCGCCGGGGCCGAGCCGCAGCGACTCGCCGGCGCGCTGGCACACCGCCGCGACCACTTCCCGCTGCGTACCGCCGTGGTCGCGGCCGACGCCGAAGCGGCCGTGACGCTGATCGACGCCCATCTGGACGACCCACAGGCCGACCTCGCCGGGATCACCGCCGGCCGGGCCGACGCCAGCGGCCGGACCGCGTTCGTCTTCCCCGGGCAGGGTGCCCAGTGGGCGGCCATGGGACAACGGCTCTACGCCGAGGTGCCGACCTTCGCGAAGGTCATCGACCGGTGCGCCGACGCGCTGCGGCCGTACGTCGACTGGGACCTCACCCAGGTGGTCTCCGGCGCCGCCGGGGACGGCTGGCTGTCCCGGGTGGACATGCTGCAGCCGACCCTGTGGGCCACCTCGGTCGGGCTGGCCGAGCTGTGGCGGGCCAACGGTGTCGTGCCGGACGTGGTCGTCGGGCACAGTCAGGGCGAGGTCGCCGCCGCCACCGTCGCCGGCATCCTCAGCTACTCCGACGCCGCGATGGTGGTGGCCCGACGCAGCGCACTGGCCCTGCGTACCTCCGGCAACGGCCGGATGCTCGCCGTCTCGCTGGACCGGGACGCGGCGCTCGACGCCCTCGCCGGCTTCGAGGAACTGGTCTCTTTGGCGGTGCACAACGGCCCCAGCTCGTGCGTCCTGTCCGGCGAGACCGAGGCGGTGCTCACCCTCAAGGAACTGCTCGACGCCGACGAGGTCTTCTGCCGGCTGGTCGACGTCGACTACGCCTCGCACAGCCCGCAGATGGACGCGCTCACCGACGACCTGCTCGCCGCGCTGCACGAGCTGCGGCCCGGTCAGGGCGAGGTCGAGCTGATGTCCACGGTCCGGGTCGCCCCGCTGGCCGGACCGGAAATGGACGCCCGCTACTGGGTGGACAACCTGCGCCAGCCGGTGCAGTTCCACGACACGATGGGCCGGCTGTTCGACGACGGCGTCACCCACGTCGTGGAGATCAGCCCGCACCCGGTGCTGGTGCCGGCGCTGGAGCAGCTCGCGGCGGCCCGGCCGCAGCCGCCACGGGTGCTGTCCACGCTGCGCCGCGACCAGGGCACCCCGGCCGACCTGGCTGCCGCGTTCGGCCGCGGCTACGTCGCCGGACTGGCCCCGTTCGCCGGGCTGCCCGACGGGTTCGGCGTCGACCTGCCCGGCTACCCGTGGCAGCGGTCGACGCACTGGCCGCCGGCCGCCCGGCGGCGCTCCCGTACCGCCGGCACCGAGATCACCCTGGTGCCGTCCCCGTCGGAGACCGACCTGTGGCAGGCGGAACTGGAACTCGGCGCCGACGACCAGCCCTGGCTCGACGACCACCGGGTACACGACGCGGTCGTGGTACCCGGCGCCGCGATGATCGTGCTCGGTCTGGGCATCGGCCGGGCCCGTACCGGCCGACTGCCGGCCACCCTGCACCGGACCACCTTCCACAGCGATCTGACGCTGGCCGACGGACCGGCCCGGCTCGGCATGCTGTGGCGCGACGACGTGACCGAGGGCGGTTCGTTCGTGCTGCAGTCGCTCGGCTCCGACGGCAGCGGCTGGTTCCGGCACGCCACCGCCCAGATCCGGCACACGACCGGGGCGGCGGACCCGGTGGAGTTCCCCGGGCAGCGGCTCACCGACCCGGCGACCGAGGTCGACCCGGAGACCTTCTACGCCGGCTGCCACCAGCGCGGGCTGCGCTACGGTCCGGCCTTCCAGGGAATCCGGCGGCTGCGCCACGGCACCGACTGGGCGCTCGCCGAGCTGGCGCTGCCTGACCGGTGCCGAGCCGGCGCGGCGGCGTACCCGCTGCACCCGGCGCTGCTGGACGCGGCGCTGCAGGCGAGCCTGGCGCTGCACGCCGGCCCGGCGACCGTGGTACCGACCGGGGTGGACCGGGTCGATGTGCTCGGCGAACTCGCCGAGCCGACCGTGCAGGCCTGGTCGTACGTGTCCCGTCGCGACGACGGCCGGTACGACGTGCACCTCTACGACGCCGACCGGACCCCGCTGCTCAGCCTGCGCGGGCTGACCTTGCAGGAGTTGGACGTGTCCGGGCCGGCCGATCCCGACGCCGGTCTGCTGCACCAGTTGCGGTTCCTGCCGCGACCGGTGCAGCAGCCGGGTACGCCCGCCGGCCGCTGGCTGGTCATCGGCTCCGGTGACACCACCGACACCGACACCGTCGGCGGCGGCGACACCGCCGACCTTGCCGCCAACATCGCTGGCGAGCTGCGCCGGGTCGGCGCCGACGCGGACGTGCCGGCCGCCGACGGCGATGTCGACGCGGTACGCGACGGCGACCTGACCGGCCTCGTCTACCTGGCACCGGCCGCCCCGGCCGGCCTGGACCGTCAGCGGCAGGCCCTCGCCGGGCTGGCGGACCTGGTCCGGGCCTGCCTGGGCCGCCCGGCACCACCCCGGCTGGTGCTGGTCACCGTGGACGCCCAGACCGCGACGGCGGCCGACCGACCGGACCCGGGCTCCGCCCTGTTCTGGGGTTTCGCCCGGGTGCTGCGCCGGGAGCACCCGGAGCTCGTCGCGACCGTCGTCGATCTGACCGGGACCGCCGACGCCGCCGGTTCCGCCGGCACTCAGTCGACCGACCCCGCCGCCGCGCTGGTCGCCGAGCTCGGTGCGGCCGACGGCGACGACCAGGTGGCGCTGCGCCCCGACGGCCGGTATGTCGGCCGCATCCTGGCCACCGGCCGGGCCGACCTGGACCGGGTCGCCGACGGTACGCGGCCGCGCTGGCGTACCCCGCGTCAGCCGTTCCGGCTCATCCCGGCCCGCGCCGGCGGCTGGGACGGCCTGGAGTTCCGCCCACTACGCCGCCGACGCCCCGGCCCCGGTGAGGTCGAGGTCGAGGTCACCGCGGCGGCGCTGAACTTCATCGACGTGATGAAGGCCGTCGGCACCTACCCAGACCCGGTCGGGGCCGGGCTGCTCGGCGGCGAATGTGCCGGCCGGGTCACCGCGCTGGGTGCCGGGGTCACCGGCCTCACCGTCGGGGACCGGGTGGTCGCCTGCGTCTTCGGTGCCCTGGCCTCGCACGTCACCGTCAGCACCGGCCGGGTCCGGCCGATCCCGCCGGAGCTGTCCGACGAGGACGCGGCGGCGCTGCCACTGGTCGGGGTGACCGCCTGGTACGGGCTCGCCGAGCTGGGTCGGACCGGCCCCGGCGACACCGTCCTGGTGCACTCGGCCGCCGGCGGGCTGGGGCTGGCCGCGATTGCCGTCGCCCGGCACCTCGGTGCCGAGGTGATCGCCACCGCCGGCACCGAGAGCAAACGGGAACACCTGCGCCGGCTCGGCATCCGGCACGTGTTCGACTCCCGTGACCTGTCCTGGGCCGAGCAGGTGCTGGCGGCGACCGGCGGGCGCGGCTGCGACGTGATCCTCAACTCGCTGACCGGGGCGGCGATCACCCGTGGCCTGGACGTGCTGGCCGAGGACGGTCGGTTCATCGAGGTCGGCAAGAAGGACATCTACGCCGACCGCACCATCTCGTTGAGCGCGTTCCGCAAGGGAATCTCACTCGCCTCGGTCGACGTGGCCGGTTTGATGCAACGCCGACCGGCCCGGTTCACCGAACAGTTCGGGCAGGTGTGGGAGCTGGTCCGCACCGGCCAGCTCGGCCGGCTTCCGGTGATCGACTACCCGTTCGGCCAGGCCACCGAGGCGCTACGGGAAATGTCGCAGGGGCGGCACATCGGCAAGTTCGTGCTCAGCCGGCCGGACAGCGTGGTGTCGGTGGCGCCCGAGCCGCTGCCCGGCGGCCGGTTCCGCGACGACGGCACCTACCTGATCACCGGTGGCCTCGGTGCGCTGGGGCTGTCCCTGGCGGAGTTCGCCGCCGCCGCCGGCGGCGGGGCGATCGCGCTGCTCGGCCGCTCCGCACCGGACGCCGACGCCGCCGCGCGCATCGACGCGGTCCGGCACGGCGGCGTCCAGGTACGCACCTACCAGGTCGACGTCGCCGACCGGGCCGCGCTGGCCGACGTGCTCACCCGGGTACGCACCGACCTGCCGCCGCTACGCGGGGTGGTACACGCGGCCGGCGTGCTGGACGACGCCACCATCGCCACGCTGCACACCGGACAGCTCGACCGGGTGCTCGCCCCCAAGGTCGACGGAGCCCGACACCTGGACGCCCTCACCGGCGCCGATCCGCTGGACCTGTTCGTCCTGTTCAGTTCGGCCGCAGCGCTGGTCGGCAACGCCGGGCAGGCGGCGTACGCGGCCGCGAACGCGTACCTCGACGGGCTCGCCGAGGACCGGCGCCGACGCGGGCTCGCCGGGCTGTCGGTGCAGTGGGGGCCGTTCGCCGGGGTCGGGCTCGCCGCCCGGGACGGCAACCGGGGTGACCGGCTGGCGGAACGCGGCATGGGCAGCTTCCCCGCCGAGCAGGCCTGGCCGGCGTTGACCCGGCTGCTCGCCACCGACGCCACGGTCGTCGGCTACCTGCCGCTCAACCTGCGGCAGTGGTTCGACGCCTACCCCGACACCGCCGCGCTGCCCAGCTGGCAGGAGCTGCGCGCGGGCCGGGCGGCGGCAGCGGCCGGCGGTGACGCCGGACAGTTCCTCGACCAGCTGCGCAACACCCCGGCCGACGACCGGGCCCCGCTGGTCGAGGCCAAGGTACGGGAGCTCACCGGCCGGGTGCTGCGGATCGACCCGACGGTGATCGACCGGGACACCCCGTTCAAGGCGCTCGGCCTGGACTCGCTGATGAGTCTGGAACTGCGCAACCGGCTGGAGGCGGCCTTCGACCTGAAGCTGTCGCCGACCCTGCTGTGGACGTACGGCACATCGGGCGCGCTGACCGGCATGCTCTGCGACCGGTTGCCCACCGGCGACGACGAGCGGCCGGTGTCCGCCCCCGACGCCGTGCCCGCACCCGACGCCGTACCCGCCACCGAGTAGCGACCTGCGACCTGCGGAGGAACCGCTGTGACGACCACACCGAACGGCACGACGCCGTCCGCGCCGACGCCGCTGTCGCGCGCCCTCGACACGATCCGCAAGCTGCGGGCGCAGCTGGAGGCCAGTGGCGACAACCAGCCGATCGCGGTGATCGGTGTCGGGCTGCGCCTGCCCGGCGGGATCGACACCCTCGACGGGTTCTGGCAGGCCCTGGCGCAACGCCGGGACCTGATCGGGCCGCTGCCGGCCGCCCGGCGGGCCCCGTTCGAACGGGAGTGGGCACAGCTGCCGCAGCTCGGCGGGTTCCTCGACGAGGTCCTCGACTTCGACGCGGCGTTCTTCGGGATCAGCCCACGGGAGGCCAGGGCCCTGGATCCGCAGCACCGGCTGCTGCTGGAGGTCTGCCACGAGGCGCTGGAGCATTCGGCCCGGCCGGCGGAGCAGCTACGTGACACCCGTACCGGCTTCTTCGTCGGCATCACCCACCAGGACTACCGGGACTGGGAGCCGCACGGCGCCGACGCCTACTGGGCAACCGGAAACGGGCACTGCTTCGCGGCCGGGCGGGTGGCGTACGCGCTCGGGCTGACCGGCCCGGCGGTCGCCGTCGACACCGCCTGCTCGTCGTCGCTGGTCGCGATCCACCAGGCCAGTTCGGCGCTGCGGCGCGGCGAGTGCGAGGTGGCGCTGGCCGGCGGAGTCAACCTGATCATGTCCCCCCGCTCCACCCGGCTGCTCGGGCCGCAGATGGGTGCACTCTCCCCGGACGGGCGGTGCAAGGCGTTCGACGCCCGGGCGAACGGGTTCATCCGGGGCGAGGGCTGCGCCGTGCTGGTGCTCAAGCGGCTGGACGCCGCCCGGCGCGACGGTGACGTGGTGCACGCCGTCCTGAACGGATCCGCGGTCAACCAGGACGGGCGGTCGTCCGGGTTCACCGCGCCGAACGTGCTGGCCCAGTCCGCGCTGATCGGGGCGGCGCTGGCCGACGCCCGGCTCACCCCGGCCGACATCGGGCTGATCGAGACCCACGGCACCGGCACCGCGCTGGGCGACCCGATCGAGATGGAGGCGGTCGCGACGTCGCTGGGCCGGCCCACCGAGGCCGACGACCCGTTGTACGTCGGCGCCGCCAAGACCAACGTCGGCCACCTGGAAGCGGCCGCCGGCGTGGTCGGTGTGGTGAAGGCGATCCTGTCGCTGCGGTACGACGCCGTACCGCCGCTGGTGCACTTCTCCACCCTGAACCCCCGGATCGACCTGGCCGGCACCCGGGTAAGGATGCCCACCGGGCTGCTGCCCTGGACGGGCCGGCCGGGCCGCCTCCGGCACGCCGGCGTCAGCTCGTTCGGGATGAGTGGCACCAACGCGCACGTCATCGTCGGCGAACCGGAGCCGGCCGAGGCACCGGCCGGCCCCGCCGGCTCCGCGCCAGGCCGCCAGCCAGTCGCGGGTGACGCCGTGCCGGTCACCGGATTCGAGATCTCCGCCGGCAGCCGGCCGGCGCTGCGGGAACTGGCCGACCGGTACGGCCGGCGGCTGGCCGATCTGCGGCCGGAGCAGTACGCCGCGTTCGCGTACACCGCCACCGCTGGCCGGACCCGGCACGCCGTCCGCGCCCGGGTCACCGCCGCCGACCCGGCGGCGGCCGCCGCCGCGCTGTCCGCGCTTGCCGACGGCAGCGACGCCCCGACGGTGCAGGTCCACGAGGGGGACCTGCCGACGGCGCTGCCCGACCTGCCGCGCCAGGTGGTGGAGCTGCCGCACTACCCGTGGCAGCGGCAGCGGTACGCCCCACCGGTCGAGTCCGGACCCGCGTCGTCCGACGTGGCGTCGCCGACGGCACCCCTGTACGAACTGGGCTGGCAGCCGATCGCCGGCCGGGACCCGGACGGCTCCACGCTGGTGCTCGCCGGTGACGACGGCGAGCTGTTGACCGCGCTGGCCGAGGTGGCCCGGACGGACGGCTGGCCGACGGTCGTTCTCGGCCCGGCCGGGCTGCCGGCCGCGACCGGTCCGCTGCCGGCCGACGGCCAGCAGTGGCAGGCGTTCTGGCAGCGGCGTGACCCGGCTGAGAAGGTGCTGGTGCTGCTCGCCATGGCCGCCGAAGCGCTCCCCGCCGAGCTGCCGGCCACCGAGCCGGCCACCGAACTCGCCGCTACCGGCGACGGTGGACTGGCCGGTGCCGGCGCGGCGCTGTGCGTGGCGGTGACCACCGCCGTACGGGCGCTGCCCGGCGGTGCGCCCGACCGACGGGTGGTGGTGCTGACCCGGGGTGCCCGACGGACCGGTGCCGACGATCCGGTCCGGGCCAGCACCCACGGCCTGCTGCACGGGCTGGCCCCGGTGCTCGGCCTGGAGCTGCCGGCCTGGGGCGGCCTGGTCGACCTGCCGGTCGACACTGGGCCGACGGACCTGCTGGCGGCGCTACGGGCACTGCCCGGCGACGGCGAGGAGGACCTGCTCGCCGTCCGCCGGGGCACGGCGGCGACGGCCCGACTGCGTCCGGTGCCCGCCGACTACGCCCCGCAGCTGCCGGTCGACCCCGACGGCAGTTACCTGGTCACCGGTGGGCTCGGCGGCGTCGGCCGCTGCCTGGTTCGCGACCTGGTACGCCGGGGCGCCCGACGGCTGCTGTTGACCGGCCGCCGGGCCGCCGACGACATCGCGCCGGCCGCTGCCGAACTGCTCGCCGAGCTGGCCGACGCCGGCGTCGAGGTGCGCTACCGTACGGCGGACTGCGACGATCCGGCGGCGCTGACCCGGGCGCTCGCCGACGACCTGCCCCGGCTGCGCGGCGTCGTACACGCCGCCGGGCATCTCACCCGTACGCCGCTGGCGCACGCCGACCGGGCCGCCTTCGAGCAGACCCTGCGCGGCAAGTTCACCGGCGCCTGGTGGCTGCATCTGCTGCTGCGGGACCACCCGCTGGACTTCTTCCTGACGGTCTCGTCGGTCTCGGCGCACTGGGGAGCCGACGGTTACGGCGGTTACGCCGCCGCCAACGGTGGGATCGACATGATCGCCAACCACCGGGTATCCGCCGGCCTGGCCGCGACCAGCGTCGCCTTCGGACCGTGGACGGTCGACGGCATGGTGGACGCGACCGATCTGGCCGAACTGGCCCGCGGCGGTGTCGACCCGGTCACCGCGCAGACCGGGGCCGCCAGCCTGACCGCCCGTACGGCCGGGTCGGACGCGGTGCTGGTCTGCTGCCCGGTCCGGTGGGACCGGTTCGCCGCGGTGATGTCGGCCCGTCGGCCCCGGGCCCTGTACCAGGATCTGGTCACCGGACCCGCCGCTGGCGGCGCCCCCTACCCCCCGGCCGGGCCGGCGTCGGGACCCGCCGACCCGGCCGGGGCCCACGCCGCCGACCCGCCGGCCGGTACCGGGGTGGCGGGACGCGAGCGTCTGCTGGCCGTGCCGGAGCTGGCCCGGCCAGCGGCGCTGCGCGACCAGGTCGGTACGGTCGTCGCCCGGATCCTCGGCTACCCGGACGGCGAGCAGGTCCGCCAGGATCAGGGATTCTTCGATCTCGGCCTCGACTCGATGATGGCGGTCGATCTGGTCGATGCCCTGGCCGGCGAGTACGGCGTACCGCTTCAGGTGGCTGACGTCTTCGACCACCCGACGGTCTCCGATCTGGCCGCACTGATGCTGGGTCGGGTCGACGACAGCGCCACCCCGCCGGCCGGCGGGCAACGGCAGCGTCCGGCGGTACGGTCGGCCGAGCCGGGTACCCCGGAGCCGACCCGGCCACCGGCCCCGGCCCCCACGCCGCAGCCGGCCGACGCCGCGGCCGGGGAGCCGATCGCGATCATCGGGATGGCCGGCCGGTTCCCGGGTGCCGACTCCATCGACGAGTTCTGGCAACTGCTGGTCGACGGCCGCGACGGAGTGGGCGCGGTGCCGCCGCGCCGATGGAACGGTGCTGCGCTGCACGACAGCGACCCGATGAGCACCGGCACGATCACCACCGACCAGGGCGGCTTCCTCAGCGATGTCGACCGGTTCGACGCCGGGTTCTTCGGGATCCCCGCCCGGGAGGCGCAGAGCCTGGACCCGCAGCACCGACTGCTGCTCGAATGTGCCTGGCACGCGCTGGAGGACGCCGATGTCGACCCCGCCGGCCTGGCCGGCGGCCGGACCGGCGTGTACATCGGCATCTCCAACTCCGACTACGCCCGGCTGCTGCAACGTGGCGGGCTCGGCCAGCTGGACGCGTACTTCGGCACCGGCACCTCGCTCAACGCGGCCGCCGGCCGGATCGCGTACCTGCTCGGTCTGCACGGGCCGGCGATCGCGGTGGACACCGCCTGCTCCTCGGCCCTGGTCGCGCTGCATCTGGCGATCCGGTCGCTGCGCAGCGGTGAGACCGACACGGCGCTGGTCGGCGGGGTGAACGTGATCGCCTCACCGGAGGCGTCGGTCGCGGTCAGCCGGGCCCACATGCTCTCCCCCACCGGCCGGTGCAAGACGTTCGCCGCCGACGCGGACGGCTTCGTCCGTTCCGAGGCCGCCGCGGTGGTGCTGCTCAAACCGCTGTCGGCCGCGCTGCGCGACGGCGACCGGGTGCTGGCCGTGGTACGCGGCAGCGCGGTCAACTCCGACGGAGCGTCGTCCGGCCTGACCGCGCCGAACGGGACCGCGCAGCAGGCGGTGCTGCGCGCCGCGCTCGCCGACGCCGGGGCGTCCGGCCCGCAGGTGTCCTACCTGGAGGCGCACGGCACCGGCACCGCGCTGGGCGACCCGGTCGAGGTCCGGGCCGCCTGGCAGGTGCTCGGTGACGGCCGGGCACCCGGTGAGCCGCTGCACCTCGGGTCGGTAAAGAGCAACGTCGGCCACTGCGAGTCGGCGTCCGGCATCGTGTCGGTGGTCAAGACCGTCCTGGCGTTGCGGCACGGCCGGCTGCCGGCCAACCTGCACTGTGCCGAGCTGAACCCGCAGATCGGCTGGGCGGAGATGAACGTCCGGGTGCTGGACGAGCCGGTACGGTGGCGCTCCGGCGGCCGATCCCGCCTCGCCGGGGTGTCCAGCTTCGGTTTCTCCGGTACCAACGCGCACGTCGTACTCGCCGAGGCACCGCCGCAGGAGCCGGCCGGCGACGAGCCCGGCGGCCCGTGGCTGCTGCCGCTGTCCGCGCCGGACGAGGCCGGGCTGGACCGGTCGGTGACGGCCTGGGATGAGGTACTCGCCGGCAGCACGGACGCGGACCTGCCGGCGTTGGTCGGCAGCGCCGGTGCGGGCCGGGTCCACCTGCCGGTCCGTCGGGCCGCGCTCGGTTCGTCCGTCGAGGAGCTGCGCCGCGCACTGGCCCGGACGGCAACGCCCGCAGGAGCCGACCAGCCAGCAACGCCCGCGGGGGCCGACCGGGCGACAGCGCCCAGGGCAGCGGGCCGACCGCCCCGGGTGGCTTTCCTCTTTTCCGGCCAGGGCAGTCAGTACTTCGGGATGGGTGCCGAACTGCACCGGACCGAACCGGTGTTCCGGGAGACGTTCGACGCCTGCGACGAGATCCTGGCTCCGCGACTGGGCAGCTCGCTGACCGAGCTGATGTGGCACGGCACGCGGCCGGAGCTGCTCGACCAGACCTGGGCTACCCAGCCGGCGCTGGTCGCGCTGGAGCTGTCCCTCGCCGCCCTCTGGGCGAGCTGGGGGGTCCACGCGTCGGCGGTGATCGGCCACAGCGTCGGGGAGATCGCGGCCGCGATCCACGCCGGCGTGCTCGACCTCGCCGACGGCCTGGCACTGGTGGCCCGGCGGGCGCGGCTGATGCAGGACACCCAGCCGGGCGCGATGCTGGCCGTCGCCGCCGAGCCGGACCAGGTCGCCGAGTGGCTGGACGGCACCACGTTGGACGTGGCCGCGATCAACGGACCCCGCGCGGTCGTGGTGGCCGGGCTCGCCGAGGAGATCGCCGACTTCGCCGCCGACCGCCGGACGAAAGGGGTCCGCTGCCAGCAGTTGGTGGTGTCGCACGCGTTCCACAGCCGGCTGATGGAGCCGATGCTCCCCGACTTCGGGCAGACCCTGGCGTCGCTGCCGAGCCGCCCGCCGGCGCTGCCGATCGTGGCGAACCTGACCGGGCGGCTCGCCGGGCCGGACACCTACCTCGGCGACTACTGGTGCCGACACGTACGTCAGCCGGTCCGCTTCCATGACGGCATCGGCCAGCTGCGCCAGCTGGGCGTCGACGTCTTCCTGGAGATCGGGCCGGGACGTACGCTGGCCGGCCTGGTCACCGCAGGAGGGTCGGCACCGGACGGCGGGGTGGTGGCCTCGCTGCGGCGGGGCGCCGCCGACCGGGCCACGCTACTGGACGCGGTACGCAGCCTCTACCTCGCCGGAGGGCCGGTCCGGTGGGCGGCGGTGCAGCCGCGGCGACCACGACCGGCCGGGCAGCGGGCCGCACGGTACCCGTTCGCCGACACCCGGTACTGGACACCGCTGGCTGACCAGCCGCCGTCATCGTCAGCTACGGCTACGGTGGACGAGCCGCCGACGGGACAGCCGCCGGCAGCGGCGACCGGGCAGCAGACCCAGTCGCACGTCGGGCGGGAACTGCGTTCACCGGCGCTGCGTGGTCGGGTCTTCGAGTTCACCCGCAGCGCCGCGTTCCCCGCCTACCTGACCGATCACCGGCTCTACGGCACGGTGGTCACGCCGGCCGCGTCACATCTGGCCACCCTGGTCCAGGCGTTGGCACCGGACGGCAGCCCGGTGACGCTGACCGATCTGGTCTGCCCCCGGGCGCTGGTGATCACCGAGCAGGAACGGTACGACGTCCAACTGACCGTCGACCGGGCCGGTGGCCGGCTCGCGGTGAGCAGTCTGGTCGACGCCGACCGGGACCTCTGGCAGGAGCACCTGGCGGCCCGGCTACGGCCGACAGCAACGACGACAGGCCCCGCAGCACCGGATCCTGCGGTGGCGGAGCTGCCGGCACCGGACCCAGCTGCCGACCGGGCGGCCTTCATCGCCTCGGCACAGCGGCACGTCACCGGCGCACAGTTCTACGCGTACTTCCGCGACCTCGGCTACACCCTCGGTCCGTCGTTCCGGTGGATCGCTGACATCTGGCTGGGCTGGGACGAGGCGTTGGTCCGCTACGTTCAGCCGCCGCTGCCCGACGATCCGGCGGACTACCAGCTGTACCCGGGACTGATCGACTCCTGTTTTCAGAGCATCGCCGGTTTCCTCGTCGACGAGGTCGCCGAGGAGGCTCCCGCACTGGCCATCCCGTTCGCCGCGGCCCGACTGGAGTTTCCGGCCCGGGACCGGATCGACGGGGAGCTGTGGGGGCGGGTCCGGGTCCGCGACGCCGAGCCGCTGGCCCGTGGCCGCAGCCGGGTCACCGCCGCCGATCTGCGGCTGGCCAGGCCAGACGGGACGACGCTGCTCGCGGTCGACGACTTCCGGGTCCGGCACGCGCCCCGGGAGCTGCTGCGCCGGAGCCTGCGCGACGACCGGGCCGGCCTCTACACGGTGCGGTGGCAGCCGGCCGACGACGATGGCCGAGGCCCGGACGCCGACCCGGCGGGTGCCGGTAGGCGCGACACGACCGCACCGACGGGTGCGGCTCTGTCCGGCGGGTCCCGGTCGGTGCTGCTGGTCGGCCCGGCGACCGACTTCACCGAGGCGCTGGCGGCTGAACTGCGCGACCTCGGACACGCGGTGGACGTCGACCGGTCCGGGTCCGCGTCCGGGGCGGACCTCGTAGTGGACCTCAGATTCCTGGCCGTGGACCCGACCGGCACGGACCCGACCGGCGACCACCCGACCGGCGACGCCGCCGGGCCGGTGCCCGCTGCGGTGCTGGCGCTCGGCGAGTCGCTCCGGGGCCGGTCGACGTCGACGCCGTACGTGGTGGTCTGCCCGGCCGACGACGCCGCCGCACCCGACCGGGAGGCGCTCTGGGGGATGCTGGCCGCGGTCGAAGCGGAGGAGTCGCAGCGGCGGCTGCTGCGGATCGACCTGGTCGAGCCGGCCCCGGCGGCCGCGGCCCGGCTGGGCCGGCAGCTCGACGCGGTGCTGGCCAGCGGCGTCACCGAGCCCCGGCTGCGGCTGCACGCCGACGGGGTCGAGGTGCCCCGGCTGGTCGCCGTCGAACCCGGTCCGGTGTCGAGCTGGCCGGACGGTGTCCTGATCACTGGCGGTCTGGGCGCGCTGGGGTTGAGCGTCGCGCGGATCCTGGCCGACGGTGGCACCCGGACGATCACCCTGGTCGGCCGGTCGGCTCCGGGTGCCGACGCCCGAGCCGCCGTCGACGAGCTGGTCGCCCGGGGGGTACGGGTCGAGGTCGTCGCCGCGGACATCGCCGATCCGGCCGGCTGTGCCACGGCCGTCGCCGCAGCGGGCCGGCTCGGTCCGCTGCGGGCCGTCCTGCACCTGGCCGGCACGACCGACGACGGCGCCTTCGCGACGCTTCCTCAGCCGGCGTACGAGAAGGTCTTCGCCGGCAAGGTGGGCGGTGCCCGGAACCTGGCCGACGCGGTACGCGGCCTCGACCTGACCGCCTTCGTGCTCTTCTCCTCGGTGTCGAGTGTGTTCGGGTCCGCCGGTCAGGTGAACTACGCGGCCGCCAACGGCTACCTGGACGGGCTGGCGACCGCGCTACGCGCCGACGGCGTACCGGCCGTCAGTGTCAACTGGGGTCCCTGGGAACCGGCGGGCGGCAGCGGGCTGGCCGCGACCGAGGCGGTCCGCCGGGCCGCCGGGCAACTGGGCGTGCGTGCCCTCACCGACGCGGAGGCGGCCCCGCTGCTGGCCGCCGCGCTCGGCGCGCGGCGCACCCGGCTGGTAGCGGTCGCCGTGGACCTGGCCCGGTACGCCGGGCGGGCCGCCGGGCATCCCCGGACTGCGCTGGTCCGCGAGCTGGTCGCCGACGTCTCCGGTACGGTCCACGACCGGTCGGCGGGCGGCCCGCCCATGGACCGACCGGTGGAGGCCGGCCGGCCAGCGGGTTGGCTGCGCGGCCTGCTCCTCGGGCTGGCCGGCCCGGACCGGCAGGACCGGCTGCGTTCGGCGATCGCGGAGCTGGTGGGTGAGACGATCGGCGACACCGGACGAATCGACGACAACCGGGGCTTCGCCGAGCTGGGCCTCGACTCGATCATGGCGATCGACCTGCGGGCCCGGCTGTCACACGCGCTCGACGTCGAGTTGCCGGCAACCGCCGCGCTGGACCACCCGACGGTACGGGCGATGACTGCCTTCGTGGACAGCCTGCTCCCGGCAGCGGACCAGCCCGGTGGCGCACCGGAGCCAGCGGAGCCGGCAGAACCCGCGCGGCCGAGGTCAGCGGAGCCGGCAGAACCCGCGTGGCCGGCGTCGGCGGTGGACACCGCCGATCTGGCCTCGCTCTCCCTCGACGACCTGATCGAGGCGGCCCGGGCCGATCTCGCCGCCGGGCCCTGACGACCACGCCGGTGGTGTGGTGCCACGTCGTGGCACCACACCACCGGCGGCGACGGTCACGGCCGGCGGCCGGGCGTTCGCTGGCGGCCGGCCCGGTCAGGCCGGGTCAGGCCGGGACCAGCTGGCAGATGTGGTCGATCACGTCGCTCCACAGATCGCGGGGCAGGATGCCGTGCCCGAGCCCTGGATAGGTGACGAGCCGGGCGCCGGGAATCGCCGCTGCCGTCGCCTCGCCGCCGGGCAGCCGCCAGATCCGGTCCGCCTCGCCGTGCACCACCAACGCCGGGATGCGCAGCTTCGCCAGGCCGGCCCGCCGGTCCCGGGAAGCCATCAGAGCTGCTTCGTGCCGTAGTCGCCCGGCCTGGTCGTAGCCGCGGTCGAAGGCCCGCCGGCCCATTTCGCGCAGCCAGTCCACGTCCATGTCGTGGCCGGGCGAACCGATCAGCTCGTACAGGTCCACCATCAGTTGACCAGCGTCGTCGCGGTCGGCGACCGGCCGGTCCTGCATCCGCTGCAGCTTCATCGCGGTCCGCATCGAAAGCCGGCCGATCCGGGGCGTCGCGGTCGCGGCGATCGACGTGAGGCTGAGCAGCCGGTCCGGATGGTCGATCGCCAACTGCTGGGCGACCATCGCGCCCAGGGAGATGCCCACCACGTGCGCCCGGGGCCAGCCGAGCGCGTCGAGCACGGCGAGCGCGTCGCCCGCCATGTCCTCGATGCGGTACGTCGCGGCACCCGGTCGAAGCATCATCCGCAGGATGGTCGGTCGCCCGTCGGCGTGCAGATGGGTGGAGGCGCCGACGTCGCGGTGGTCGAATCTGGCCACGGCGAAGCCCCGCCCGGTCAGCGCCGAGCAGAAGTCGTCATGCCACATGATCATTTGCATGCCGAGGCCCATGATGAGCAGCAACGGTTCACCCTGCGGGTCACCGAGACGCTGGTACGCGATCTCGATCTCCTCGGGACGCGTCGCGCTCACCCGCGACGTCGCCGTACCCGTCACCTGGGCAGGTCCTGGTCCAATCGTCATGCGTCGAGCGTGCTGCGCCGCCCTTGAGCACCGGTTGATCCGGCCGCCGCCAGCCGGTGCCACCGGTGCCGGCGCTGCTGCCACGCTGCTCAAGGGCCTCTTTAGCGCCGATAGTTAGCGTCACAGCAACAGCCACCGAACACCGCAGCCGGGTCGGCCGCCAGGTGGCGATCGGCCGGCAGGTGACCCGCAGAAACCCGGAGGTGCCGATGTCCGACCACCCCAACCCGGTCCACCCGGCCGGAGTGGACCCCGCGATGGTGACGGCCGTCCTGCACGGCGGTCCGGCGAGTCTCACCGCCGAGCAGCGCCGCCGGCTGGTGACTCCCGAACAGCGGAAGATCAAGATTCCGTGGCTCGGCGGCTACGAGCACTTCGAGCGCGATCTCGTTACCGGCGTCGACCACGGAGCGGCCGTGGTCTTCCAGTGGACGGCCCGCACCCGGGTAGCCGAGTAACCACCAGGTCCGGCCACCACCAGGTCCGGCCACCACCAGGTCCGGCCACCATCAGGTCCGGCCACCATCAGGTCCGGCCGACGAGAGCACCCACCGCCTCCGGCCGAGGCGAAGCCGGTCAGCCCTTGACCATCGGCGCCACGGTCTGCGGCAACTCGGCACGCAGCACGAACCAGCCGTCGCGGGGACCGACGCACAGGTCCCCGCCGACGAGCTCCACCCGCTCGGCCAGGCCGGTCAGCCCGGTACCGGACGGTGGCGCGCCGGTCAGCCCCGCGCCCACCCCGTCGTCGTGCACCTCCAGGATGAACCGTCCCTCGCGGCGGGTCACCGCGATCGCACAGCGGCGCGCGCGGGCGTGCCGGACGATGTTCGTGGCGGCCTCCCGGATCAGCCAGGCCGCGCACTCCTCGATCGGCTCCGGCAGGTCGTCGAGGGTGCCGCGGACGCTGACCACGACACCCGACGCCTGCAGCAGCGCCTCGGCCGACTGCGCCTCCACCGCCAGGGAGACCTTCCGGTAGCCGGAGACCGCCGCCCGCACCTCGGCCAGCGCGTCCCGCGCCACCTCGGCCACCTCGGCCATCTCGGTCACCGCCCGGTCCGGCGCCGAGTCCACCATCCGGGCGGCGAGATCGGCCTTGAGGGTCACCGCGGACAGCCGTTGGCCGAGAATGTCGTGCAGGTCGCGGGCGATCCGTAGACGTTCCCGGGCCACCGCCAACTGGGTCAGCTCGGCCCGCGCCTGCAACAACTGCATCGAGGTGTCGATCTGGTTGTAGATCGCCACCTGCACGCCGCTGGTGATGGCGATGAGCAGGATCAGGATCACCACCGAGTCGGCGCTGACCCGCAGCAGGCCCACCGCAATGGCCACGAAGACCACGGTGTGGCCGACCACCAGCGCCGGCCACCACCGCAACGGACAGTTGATCAGCAGCATCACCAGGCTGAAGAAGGCCAGCCCGGACAGCCAGTCGTAGCGCAGCTGCGGCACCATCGCCAGGCCACAGATCAACGTCACAGCGACCGTCACCGGCGCACGGTTGGTGTGCAGCTGCGGAGTGTTGCGGATGACCACCCGTGCGTAGCCGAGCACGAACAGCGCAAGTCCTACATAGAGTGCCTGGTTGCGGTCGTGCACGACGCTCAACGGAAAGGCGAGAAACGCCAGGCAGGACAGGGCGAACAGGCGTACCTGGATGCCACGTCGGCGGAGCCAGAATTCCCGTCCAGGAGAGACCTTCGCCTCCGCAGCGGCGCTCATGCCGGCCATTCAACCACGTGACGTCCAGAGGATCCGCCAGCTGATCGTCCAGCGTCGATCGGGACCGAACGGTTCGATCGACGTCGAACGGGCGGCGGCCCGGGTCGGCCGTTGCGGCCACCCGACGGTGGTCAGTCGGACGGTGATCCGACCACCGATGCCGGTCGGACCGACGCTGGTCAGACGCGGACCTGGCGGTGCCACTCCACGTCGTACGCCAGCAGCCAGGAGGATGCGCCACCCCAGAAGTACCGGCGGTAGAGCGGCGCGAGAGCGACGTCGAGCCAGCCGCGGCCGGGCAGGTTACGGAACCGGCCGTACCGCGTACCGGCGCGCAGCGCCCGCTCCGTCCGGGACCGACGCATCGACTCGTACGCGGTCAGCGCCATCGGCACGTCGTCGATGTCGCGCAGACAGCGGCCGAGCACCACGGCGTCCTCCAGGGCGAGCCCGGCACCGAGCCCGTACCCGACGGGGTGGGCAGCGTCACCGAGCACCACCATCCGGCCCCGCCGCCAGTGCGCCAGCCGCTGCGGCAGGTAGAGCGGCGCGGGCCGGCCCAGCGTCGCGCACTGCGCGATCAGGGCGGCGCACGGAGTGTCGCCCTGCCCGTACTGCGCGGACAGCCGGCTCCGCCAGCCCTGCTCGCTGATGCCGGCCAGCTCCGCCGGGTCGAGGTCGCCGGTGGGCACCAGCGCGTTCCACCAGACGGTGCCGTCCGGCTTGGCGGTGTACTGGAAGCAGCCCTGCCGGCTGACCACCAGATGCAACGTCCCGGCCGCGATGCCCGGCAGCCGGGTCACCCCGTCGATCGCGCAGTGTCCGCCGTACTCGGGCGGTGGCGCCGCGTTGCTGATCACCCTGCGCACCCGCGAATGCGTCCCGTCGGCACCGACGAGCACGTCGCACTCCACCCGGGCCCCGTCGATGAACTGCGCAGTCACCCCACCGGTGCTGCTGGTGGCACCGGCCAGCCAGCGGCCGGTGTGGACCTCTGCTCCGGCCCGGACCGCTTCGTCGCGCAGTACGGACACCAGGTCGCCACGCATGATCGACAGATTCATCGGCCGGTTGGCCAGGCGACCGGCCCGAGACAGTCGGCCCAGCAGCCGGCCTTCGCCGTTCCACAGGCACAGCCGGTTCACCACGATCCCGCGTGCCTGTATCTGCTCCAGACAGCCGACCGAATGCAGCGCCCCGAGCGCGTTGGCGGTCAGGTTGAGAAAGCCCCCGGTCGTCCCGGCCGGATCGAGGTACGCCTCGTAGACGGAGGTTCCGACGCCGGAACGGGCCAACGCGACCGCGGTCAGCGATCCGGCGAGCCCGGCACCGACAATCGTGGCACGAAGTGTCATCGGATTCCTTCCGTCGTGAATGTCACGCACCGAGAAGTGTGCCGCCAGGTACTGCAGCGCCCCTTGAGATGCGGCCGGCGAGGGCCGGCCGCCGTCAGCCGGCTGCCGCCGTTCATCGTCGCATCCTGCCCGGGGTGCGTGTCCGACCCGATTTGGCAATCCAGGGCGTGCCCTGAACTCGATCGGCCCGTCCGGTGCCGGTAGGCGACCCGAGGATTGACCGGGACGGCGGTTGGGCAGGATCCTCGTACCGTACCGATCGGAGGTCGCCACGATGTCGACAGCGGGCACCACAGGGACCCAGCCGGACCGGGACGGGCCGGCGACCGAGCGCCGTGACCCGGACGATCCCGGCCGGCCGCCGGTGGCACCCGACGAAGGGCCGGCCGGTGCGGCCCGGCTGTCGGCTGCGTCGCTGTGAGCAGCCGCTCGGCGTACGGTCCGCGAGGTCACCGCCGACGCGGTGCCCGACCTGGCGGCCGGGCTCACCTACTACGGCGTACTGTCGATCTTTCCTGGTCTGTTGGTGCTGGTGTCGGTGCTCGGGCTGCTCGGCGGCGGTGCCACCGATGACGTCCAGGGTGTGATCGGCGGTCTCGCGCCCGGCGAGATCGGCGGCTTCCTCGACCAGTCGATCGCCCAGGTCCGGGAAAATTCCGATACGGCCGGCCTGGTGGCCATCGTCGGTCTGCTCGCCGCCTTCTGGTCGGCGTCCAGCTACATCGGGGCCTTCATGCGGGCCGCGAACGCCATCTACGACGTGCCGGAGGGTCGCCCGATCTGGAAGACGTTGCCGATCCGGCTGGGCGTCACCGCGGTCATCGGGCTGATGCTGATCGCCAGCGCGCTGATCGTGGTCTTCACCGGGGAGTTGGCCGCCCGGACCGGGGAACTGCTCGGTGTCGGGCCGGAGGCGGTCGCCACCTGGGACGTCGCCAAGTGGCCGGTGCTGGTGGTCCTGGTCAGCCTGATGTTCTCGATCCTGTACTGGGCCACGCCGAACGCCCGGCAGGGCGGGTTCCGGTGGGTGAGCCCGGGCAGCGTCCTGGCGGTGCTGCTCTGGCTGCTGGTCTCCGCCGGATTCGCGTTCTACGTCGCCAACTTCGGGTCGTACAACGAGACCTACGGTGCCATCGCCAGCGTGATCGTCTTCCTCGTCTGGTTGTGGCTGACCAACATCGCGATCCTGCTCGGCGGCGAGTTGGACGCCGAACTGGAGCGTGGCCGGGCGATCGCGGCCGGTCATCCGGACGACCGCGAGCCGTACCTGCAGTTGCGGGACACCCGCAAGTTGCCCGCCAACCGTCAGGCCGCCGGCAGGTCCTCCCGGGAGGCCGCAGCACGGACGTAGGTCTCGACGTCGGGTTTGGTGACGCCCAGATCGGCCAGCGGGCCGGCCCCGGCGGCGTACTCCAGCAGGGCGAGCAGGATGTGGGCCGTCCCGACCATCCGGTCGTCGAACCGTAGCGCCTCGCGGAAGGTCAGCTCCAGCACCTTGCGCACCTGGGCGTCGAACGGGACGAGCTCCGGCACATGGTCGACCGCTGGCGGCAGGGCCGTCGCCGCCACCTGACGAATCCGGTCCAGGTCGCCTACCCGGTCGGCCAGAACCCGGGCGGCGAGGCTGTCCAGGTCGGCCAGCAGGGCCAGGACGAGATGGCCGGTGGTGATCTCGTCGTTGCCGGCGCGGCGGGCCTCGTGCTGGGCGGCGACCACCACGTTGCGGGCCTGCGGAGTGAACCGGCTGAACCCCTGCTGCGGGTCGAGGTCGTTGGGTTCCTCCGGGGTCTTCGGCACGAACCGCTTCTGCGCGGCCTGTTTGCTGACCCCGATGCTGCGCCCGATGTCGGTCCAGGACGCGCCGGACCGGCGGGCCTGATCGACGAAGTGGCCGATCAGGTGATCGGCGAGCTCGCCGAGGTGGTCGCCGACAACGACGGCGTTGCTGAGCTGGGCGAGTCGATCGTCACTGGCTCGTTTGATCCCGGCGATCAGGTCGTCGAGGCGAACCGGATTGCCGAGCGGCAGGTATTCGGACATGCGTCAACCTTAGGTTGACGCATGTGCTACGTCAACCTAGGGTTGACGTTTTCTCAGAGCCGTACCTGGTTGGCCAAGTGCTCGTCGAGCATGGTGGTCAACCGGCCGGCCACCCCGCGCGCCTCGATGTGCAGCCGGGCGACGTTCAGCCCGTCGGCGCCGAGCACCGCGAGCAACGCCTTGTCGTTGATCGCGTACACCGAGAAATAGCCCTTGTGGCTGCGGACGGTGGACTCCCGGAACGGGCCCTGCCGCAGCGCGAGGCCGGTCTGCCGGCCGAGTCCGAAGGTCGCCGCCGCGAGCGCCGCCAGGTCGTGCGGCTCGGTGCCGTCGGTCAGATCGTGCAGCAGCAACAACCCGTCGACACCGGCGATCACCGAGCCGATCACGCCGGTGACGCCGTTCTTCAGCGAGGCCAGTTCAGCGGACGCCAGATCCGGAGGTGACGGAACGCTGCCGTTGGTTCCAGACATGACTGATCTCCGTTCGACGGTACGGTGCGGGCGTAGTGGTCCCACCCGGGCAGCGCACTCGCCGGGAAGGGCGACCGGGCACCTCCCCGGCGAGCAGACGAAACTCCTACTGACCCCGGTCAGAGCTCGAGCGAGGCCTCGATCTGTCGCAGCTGGTGCCGGGCCAGGGCCAGGTTCGACCGGGAACGGCTCAGCGCCAGGTAGAAGAACAGGCCCTGACCGGACCGGGAGGAGACCGGGCGGATGAGGTGGTACTGGGTGTCCAGCGTGATAAGAATGTCCTCGATACCGTCAGCGATCTTCAGCATCTCCAGGGTGCGCATCTTGGCTCGGACCACGTCCGTGTTCCCTGCTGCGGCCACCGCGAGATCCAACTCAGCAGAGCCACCGGCGGTGCCGAGTGTCATACCGCTCGAGTAGTCGACCAGCGCGGCACCGACGGCACCCTCGATGCCCATCGCGTCCTTGAGTGCCGTGTCGAGTGAAGCCATGCCCTGCCTCCGGGGTGATTTCAGGTGGGTCAACGCCCACCGGAGAGTTGCACGACGATGAGCCAGGGTGCACTCCGCCGGGCGATAACTGGCTGAGCAGACTACCAACCCCCGTCCGACGTCCACCGAAGTCACCGGCATGACCGATACCGCACAGTGAGCTGTCGCTGTTGACCCGACTGCGTACGGACCAGGTGCGGCGCGCGTCGAATGGGTACGGTGCAGACATGGCGAAGACGGCAGACGGCAGCTACGTCAACCCCGGCGGCGAGTTCACCCGCGACCAGCGGTACATCGCGACCCGGATCACCGCCGACGGTCGCGACGGATACCCGGTAGAACCGGATCGATACCGATTGGTGGTCAGCCGGGCGTGCCCGTGGGCAAACCGGGCAATCATCGTCCGCCGGCTGCTCGGTCTGGAACAGGCTCTGTCGATGGGCGTGGCCGGGCCCACCCACGACAAGCGCAGCTGGACCTTTGACCTCGACCCGGACGGACGGGACCCGGTGCTCGGTGTCGAACGGCTGCAGGACGCCTACTTCGCCCGGTTCCCCGGCTACGAGCGCGGCATCACCGTGCCGGCGTTCGTCGACGTGCCGACCGGGCAGGTGGTGACCAACGACTACGCCGAGATGACCCTCGACCTGTCCACCGAATGGACCGCTTACCACCGCAGCGGCGCGCCACAGCTCTACCCCGAGCCGCTGCGGGCCGAGATCGACGAGGTCAACTCCGTGGTCTTCGCCGACGTGAACAACGGGGTCTACCGCTGCGGGTTCGCCGGCAGCCAGCAGGCCTACGAAGCGGCGTACCGACGGTTGTTCGACCGGCTCGACTGGCTCTCCACGCGGCTGGAGAACCAGCGTTACCTGGTCGGCGACACCATCACCGAAGCCGACGTACGGCTGTTCACCACGCTGGTGCGCTTCGACCCCGTCTACCACGGACACTTCAAGTGCAACCGGCAGAAGCTGACCGAGATGCCGGTGCTCTGGGCGTACGCCCGGGACCTGTTCCAGACGCCGGGATTCGGGGACACCATCGACTTCGATCACATCAAGCGGCACTACTACGAGGTCCACCGGGACATCAACCCGACCGGGGTGGTACCGGCCGGCCCGGACCTGACCAACTGGCTGACCCCGCACGGACGAGACAGGCTCGGCGGGCGCCCGTTCGGCACCGGCAGCCCGCCGGGGCCGCCACCGGCCGCCGAGCGCGTGCCAGCCGACCACACCCCGCTGAGCTGAGACCGAACCCCACTGATCCGAGACCGAGCTGGCCGAGGACCGAGCTGGCCAGCGACCGACGCAAGGAGCGGCATTGATCATCATCGCCGGCGCACTGTACGTAGAGCCCGCCGGCCGGCAGGCGTACCTGGCTGAATGTCAACCGGTGATGCAGGCGGCCCGCGCCGCTACCGGCTGCCTCGACTTCAGCCTCAGCGCCGACCTGGTCGAGCCGGACCGGATCAACGTCTACGAACGGTGGGAGTCCGAGGCAGACCTGCTCCGTTTCCGGGACTCGGGGCCGTCGGCGGAGCAGCCGGCGGCGATCCGCGACGCCCGGGTAGAGCGCTTCGAGGTGTCGTCCCTCGGCTCGCCGTGACGCTCTCCGTCGGTCGGCCGTGACACTCTCACGGCCGACCGACGGACCAGGTCACGACCGACTTGAGACGCCGGCCGTGGCCGGCTCCTCGACCCGCAGGCCATGGGCACGCACCTCGTCGGCCACCCGGGCCAACGCGGAATCAATGGCGCAGAGGGCGACCGAGACCTCGCCGAGCTGGGCGCGCAGCGACTCCTCGGACCAGGCGGAGACGCTGACGCCCCGCAGAGCACTGACCGCGGCGTCGAGCCGCGCAATCACCTCGTTCGTACTCATGTTCGAAAGACTAGCGTACCGCCGGAAGCCCGCGCAGCTGAATCGCCGGATCCGCCACCGCCGCGAGCAGGAGCGCCTCGGCCAGGCAGACCCGGGCGAACTCGCCCAGGTGCAGGCTCTCGTTCGGCCCGTGCGCGGCGGTGTGCGGGTCCTCCACTCCGGTCACCAGGATCGCCGCGTCCGGGAACATCTCCTGGAACGTGGCGATGAACGGAATCGAACCGCCGACGCCGACGTCCACCGGCGCCACGCCGTCCCACGCCGCCGCGAACGCCGCGCGGGCCGCGTCGAAGTACGGACCAGTCGCGTCGATGACACAGGCGTCGCCGGTACTTTCCAGGCTCACCTCGACCCGTGCCCCCCACGGGGCCTTTGCCCGCAGGTGCTCGGTCAGCGCCGCGTACCCCGCCGATGGTTCGTCTCCCGGGGCCAACCGCAGACTCAGCTTGGCCCGCGCCGCCGGCACCAGGGCGTTCGGGGCGCCGTCGGTGGCCGGAGCGTCGATGCCGAGCACGGCCAGCGCCGGTTTGGTCCACAGCCGGTCGGTCAACGCTGCGGTACCGGTGAACCGCACCCCCTCGACCATGCCGGCCTCGGCCCGCAACCGCTGCTCCGGCAGGTCCACGGCGGCGCCGGTCCGGCCGACCAGGCCCGGCACCGCCACATCGCCGGCCTCGTCGTGCAGGGTGGCCAGCAGCCGGCAGAGCGCGGTCAGCGCGTCCGGCACCGGACCACCGAACATGCCACTGTGCACCGCCTGATCGAGGGTACGCACCTCGACGAAACAGTTGACCAGGCCACGCAGTGACGTGGTCAACGCCGGTACGCCGATCTCCCAGTTCGCCGAGTCGGCGATCACGATCACGTCGGCGGCGAGCTCGTCGCGGTGGGCGTCCAGCAGCCGGGACAGCGACTCGCTGCCGTACTCCTCCTCACCCTCGACGAAGAGCACCACGCCGACCGGTAACGCGTCGCCGAACGCCCGCAGCGCGGCGACGTGCGCCATGACTCCGGCCTTGTCGTCGGCGGCGCCCCGCCCGTACAGCCGGCCGTCCCGCTCGACCGGCTCGAACGGGTCACTGGACCACAGCGCCGGATCGCCGACCGGCTGCACGTCGTGGTGCGCGTACAGCAGCACCGTCGGAGCGCCGGGCGGCGCCGGCCGGCGGCCGAGCACCGCCGGCTGCCCGCCGGCCCGGACCACCTGCACGTCCAGTCCGCAGCCCCGGGCCAGCTCGGCGACCGCCGCGGCGGACCGCTCCACCTGGCTGTGGTCGAACCCGTCGAAGGCGATACCGGGGATGCGGATCAGCCGCTCCAGGTCGGCGCGGACCCCGGGCAGTTCCCGGGCGATGGCGGACCGCAGGTCGGCGGCGGTGGGGATGGCAGTCGTCATCCGACGATGGTAGGGGCCGTCCGTTGCTCATCCGGCGACACGCCGGGGGCCTCGCCTCGCGCCGCCGCGACCGGACGGGCACACTGGCGCGATGGACGGCACCGACAACCCCGAACCGTGCGACTGCCCCGGCTGCAGTGCGGAGACCGGCGACGTCATCGGCACCCTGCTGAGCGGCGCCGCCGCCCTGGTCGACGACGACGATCCGATCGCCGCCGAACTCACCGGGGCGATGTTCGTCGCGATGGTCGGCGACGAACCCGACCCCGACGGCGTCCGCCCGCTCCGCGACGGGCTCATCCCGCAGCTCGCCGACCGAGGCGGCCCCGAGGCGGTGGCGCTGCTGACCGCGATCGCCGCAGTCTCCCCACCGCCCGCCGCCGAGGTGGCCAGAACCGCGGCGACGACCCTCGCCGGGGCCGGCGTACCGATGCCGAAGTGGGCCGACGAGGTCGCCGCCGAGGTGACGGTGGACGACTGCTGGCGGATCGACAGCCCCGACGGGACCGACTCGGTCTTCACCGTCGCCTTCCGGCGAGCCGGCCGTACGCACGCCATGATGGTGATCGTCGACCACGCCGACTGCGCGGCCGCCCAGGACATCCTGCTGCTGGACGGCGACCAACTGCCGGCGGCCCTGGACGAACTGACCCGGGATCCGGGCACCACCCGCACCCGGCTCGACCCGGCCGACCTGCGGTGGCACGTCGAGCAGGCGTTGGACGCCCGCAGCGTGCACGACGAGGCCGACGCCGAACTCGACGACGAACCGGAGCCCGACGACGACGAGGGGCCGCCGTACCCGGTGCTGGCCACCCTGCTGGACGCCCGGCTGGCCACCATGCCGGAGTCGGACCGGCCGCCGGCCCCGCACCACGACGCCGGCCCCGACGACCTGGCGCACCTGCTCCCCGGCCTGCCCGACGGCGGCGGGTTCCCCGCGCAGCGCCGTCCCGGGTCGGTCCGGCCGGCACCGACGCGCAAGCTGCCGGCCAAACGGAAGAAGTCACAGGGACCGGCGCCGGTCTACCGGGTCGACGTGGTGCTGGCCGACAGCGAGCCGCCGGTCCGGCGGCAACTGGAGGTCGTGGGTGACACTCCGCTGGAAGACCTGCACCACGTGATCCAGTCGGCGTTCGACTGGGACGACAGCCACCTGCACCTGTTCGAGACGCCGTACGGCGACTTCGCACCGCCCGGCGACCGGACCGGGCACCAGTCGGAGCGCAAGGTCACCCTGGAGCAGGTCGCCCCGGCCGTCGGCGACACGATCACCTACCGGTACGACTTCGGCGACGACTGGACCCACAAGATCACCGTCGTCGCGGTCGCCGACCGCGACCCGACGGCGATCTACCCCCGGTGTACGGGAGGCGAGCGGGCCGCCCCACCGGAGGACTGCGGCGGCGTCTGGGGATACGCCCACCTGCTCGACGTACTGGCCGACCCGTCCCATCCGGAGTACGCGGACCGACGCGACTGGCTCGGACTCGACGACGGGCAGACACCACTGGACCCGGGGCGGTTCGATCCCGACGTGATCGAGCGGCGGCTGGCCGCGCTGCGCTGACCGGCGGCAGGTCGGCCCCGCCGGCCACCGGGCCGGCCTGAAGTCAGCTCCGCCGGCCACCGGGCCGGCCGGTGGAGCTGGCCGCGCCCATCCAGGACCGGGCACGGCCGGCGGCGCCGCTGGCCCACTCGCCGACGTCGGCCGCGCCGGAACCCAGCCGACGCAGCAGGCCGACCAACGGATCCTGGCTGCGGCCGAACTCCTCGCGGTACGCCTGCGCGGCGGCCTTGATCTCCTCGGTCACCGAAGCGGTCGGGTCATCGGCGCGGCGCGGGTAGTCACCGGCCAGCACCTGCGCGTACCCACCGGAGTCGATCCACTGCCGCAGTGCCGCGGCCCGCGCCACCGGCACCGGGTGGGTGCTCCAGGCGGTCATCCGGAACTTGTGCAGGCTGTCCCGCAGGTCACCGCCGCCGTCGTACTCGGCGGCCTGCTCCAGGAACGCGGCGGTGTCGATCTGGCTGAGGTCGCCGCCGCCGGCCAGCTTCATCAGCAGCCGCTGCGCCGCCGCCGGGTCCTGACCGGCGAGCAGCCCGGCACGGTCGCCGGACAGCTCCGCCTTGCGCCACCACTCCAGCATCGCGGCGATGATCGCCCGCAGCGCGATCGCGCCGACCGGCAACCAGCTCAGGTTCGCCGCCCAGCGGGTCAGGATGGTGAGAATTGTCTGGTAGACGGCGTGGCCGCTGCGGACGTGCCCCAGCTCGTGACCGAGCAGCGTCCGCAGCTCGGCGTCGTCGAGCTGCTGCACGCAGGCGGTGTTGACCACGATGAACGGTTTGTCCAAGCCGATGGCCTGGGCGCCGAGCACCGGGGACTGGGTCACGAACAGCTCCGGCAGCTCCGGCACGTCCAGCGCGGTCGCCGCCTCGGCGAGCAACCGGTGCACCCGGGGGTACTGGCGGTGGTCGACCCGGATCGCCGACGCCAGGTAGCTGAGCCGGAAGGCCCGCTCGTTCCACATCCCGAAGAACATCCGGACCACGTCGTCGAAGCCACGTAGCTCACGGAGCGCGGTCAGCGCGCCCCGGTCGGCCGGGTGCTCCCAGGCACGGGAGCTGATCCCGGTCAACGTGATCCGCCGCCGGTCCGGGGTGGTGGCGTCCGGCGTGCCGCCGCTGGCCGCAGCCGTGGGCGTGGTGCCGTCGTCGTCTGCGGTCATGGCGCGCTCCCCGGGATCGGTGGACTGGCCTACCCGGCCGATGGTGCCCCACCGGCGCTACCGGCGTCTACGTCCGGCCAGTCCCGGATCCACCCGTACGCCAGCTGGCCGGACGGGAGCTGGCCGGACGGGAGCTCGGCAGCGCCGTCGACGAGCAGGTCGACCGAACCGGGCGTACCGTCGGCGGTGAAGAACCGCTCCTCGGCCCGCCGCCAGCGGTCGAGCGTCGGCTGTATCGCGGTCCCGTCGCGGGTGAGCGACCGGGCCAGGCGCACCGGTTCGGGTGCGGTGACGTAGACCGACAGCGTCGCGGCCGGCCGGACCGCCGCGCGGGCCGCGCTCACCCCTTCGATCACGAGTACGGCGGGCGGTTCGATCACGGTCCAGCCGTCGCCGAACCGCCCGGCGGCCCAGTCGTATCGTCGGTAGCGGGCCGGCCGGCCGGTCCGCAGCGGGTCGAGCACCCAGGCGCTGAGCCGGGGCCAGAAGGTGAACTGGTCACCCCAGCCGTCCAGCAGATCATCTGTGCGTACGACGGCGACGGCCGGTCCGGCGACGGCGCTAGCCGGCTCCGGGGCTGGCTTCGGGGCTGGCCCCGGGCCCGTCGCCGCGACCGTCGCGCAGGCGGTGGCCAGGCAGTCGGCGAAGGTGGACTTGCCGGCGCCGCTCGGACCGTCGACGACGACGAGCCGGACCCGGCCGAGGCAGGCCGAGGCGGCGTACACCCGCCGGGCCAGACTTTCGAAGGTCGAGACCCCCCGCGTCACCGGGAAGCCTCGGGTAACCGGGGAGCTCCGGGTGGGATGAACGGTAGTCCGGGCGGCGGCCCGGACTCGATCAGCCGCCACAACGCGGCGGTGTCCAGGTGCTCCTCGACCAGGTCGCCGAGCAGGTCCAGTCCGCGTTGGCGCAGCGCCGCGAAGCTGGTGTCCGGCGCGACGGTGAAGCCGTGCCGGCCGGCCCGCCGGGCCACGTCGGAGAGGTAGCGGCGACGGAACTCGTCGGACTCGAAGGCACCGTGCCAGTGGGTGCCGCACATCGAACCCAGCCGCACGCCCTCGGTGCCGCCCGCCGTGCCAGGGCCAGCTCCGGCGCCGATGCCCACCTCGGTGCTGGTGCCGGTGAACAGCGGCGAGGTCGACCCGGCGGACCGGGAGACGTACCCATGGTGAATTTCGTAGCCGCGCACCGGCACGTCACTGTAGGCCCGCCCCGCGCTGCGGGTGACGGTCTTACGCTCGGCGAAGGTGATCTCGACGGGCAGCAGGCCGAGCCCCGGCACGCTGCCCCGGCGGCTCTCCACCTCGTCGTTGATCACCCGGCTGAGCATCTGGAAACCACCGCAGATGCCGAGCAGCGGGCGGCCGGAGACGGCGTGCGCGGTCACCGTCGCGGCCAGCCCGGTCTCCCGCAACCAGCCGAGGTCGTCCACGGTCGACCTGGTGCCGGGCAGGACGACCAGGTCGGCGGCGGCGACCTCGGTCGGATCGACGGTGAGCCGGACCTGCACGCCGGGCTCGGCGGCGAGCGCTTCGAGATCGGTGGCGTTGGAGATCCGGGGCAGTCGGACCGCCGCGACCCGCAGGACCTCGCGGCCGCGCGGCGCCGTGGGCCGGCCAATCGTTCCGCCGTACGCCAACGAGTCCTCGCCGTCCAGCCAGAGATCGGGCTGCCAGGGCAGCACCCCATAGGTGGGCCGGCCGGTCACCTGGCGCAGCATGTCGATCCCGGGTCGCAGCAGCTCCCGGTCGCCACGGAACTTGTTGATCACGAACCCGGCGATGTGCGCCTGGTCCTCGGCGCTGAGCAGGGCGACGGTGCCGAACATGGCGGCGAAGACGCCGCCCCGGTCGATGTCACCGACGACGATCGCCGGCAGCCCGGCACGCCGGGCCAGCCCGAGGTTGACGAAGTCGCCTGCCCGCAGGTTGATCTCGGTGGGGCTGCCGGCGCCTTCGCAGATCACCACGTCGTACTCGCCACGCAGCTCGGCGAGGGTGGTGTGCACGGTGTCGGCGAGGCGGGAGCGCATCGCGCGGTAGTTGGTCGCGGTGACGGTGTCGACCGCCTCCCCCAGCAGCACGACCTGGCTGGACCGGTCACTGCCCGGTTTGAGCAGGACCGGGTTGAACCGCACCTGCGGCTCCAGTCCGCAGGCGGCTGCCTGCACCGCCTGGGCCCGGCCGATCTCGCCGCCCCGGCCGTCCGACCCGACGACCACCGCCGAGTTGTTGGACATGTTCTGTGCCTTGAACGGCGCGACCCGCACCCCACGCCGGTTCAGCCATCGACAGATCCCGGCGGCGAGCAGGCTCTTACCCGCGTCGGAGGTGGTCCCGGCGACCAGTAGGCCACCACCACCACCGGCGGGGCCAGCACTCCCCGGCACCCCGGACTCCCCTCCGCTCCTGGTCCTGCCGCTACCGGCGGCGGATGGTCCGCACGACGGCCCGGACCATCCGTACGGTCAGCTGTGCGGCGGCCATCTGCACGACCGGTGCCGCGACCACGGACGCGACGGCAGCGGTGTCGCCGACCCGCCGGGACAGGGTGGCTGCCCGGCGGATCTGCCGAGGCGAGGGACGCGGACCATCCCCGAGATACGGACGCACCTCGGAGCGCCCGAAGTAGACGTTGCGCCCACCGAGCCGGACCCCGAGCGCCCCGGCGAACGCCGCCTCGCACTGACCAGCGTTGGGGCTCGGATGGTCGGCGCGGTCCCGGCGCCACACCCGCCAGGCCCGTGCCCGGTCGCCCTTGACCGTCGGCGACCACCACACGGCGGCCAGCCCGGTGAGCCGCGACGGCACGAAGTTCAGCACGTCGTCGAGTCGCGCCGCGGCCGTGCCGAACCGTTCGTAGCGCGACGACCGGTGCCCGACCATGGCGTCCAACGTGTTCGCCGCCCGGTAGCCGACCAGGCCGGGCAGACCGGCGACGGCACCCCAGAACAGCGGCGCGACCACGGCGTCCGAGGTGTTCTCGGCGACTGACTCGACGGTCGCCCGGGCCAGCTCCGGCGCGTCGAGCGCGGCCGGGTCCCGGCCGCAGAGATGGTTGAGCCGGCGTCGGGCCGCTGGTACGTCGGCCCGGCGCAGCGCCCGCGCCATCATGTCCGCCTCGGTCCGCAGCGTACGGCCGCCGAGCACCGCCCAGGTGGTGCCGGCGACGAGAGCCGCCCGGGCGACCGGATGCCGCCGGGTCAGCACCGACGCCGTCACGGCGGCGACCACCGGCCCCCCGACGGCCACGGCCGTGTAGGCGATGCCGGCCCGACGGGTCGGCCGGTACAGCCGGCGCTCGGCGGCACCGGCCAACCGGCCGTACCCGGCGACCGGATGCCAGCGGCGGGGGTCGCCGAACAGGTTGTCCAGGGCGTAGCCGGCGACCAGACCGCCGGCCGTGGCGGCGGCGGCCGACGCGTTGACCTTGCCAGCGCTGGTAGCCACTCCGGCAGCCTACGTGGAGCCGGTGGCGGGTGACGGGTCGGCTGACGGTCACCTGTCACCGGTCGGTCGACCGTCGGCGCGGTGGTACGGCAGGCTGGCCCGTACCACCGCGCTCGTCGGCTTGAGCCGGCCAGGGTCAGACCGGCACCGCCGTCCGGCTCCGCGACCGCCGGGCCCGGCTGGACGAAGCCGGCCGCTCGTCGGCCGGCAGCGGATCGCCGGTCGGGTCGTCGGCCCGCAGCGGATCGCCGGTCGGGTCGTCGGGGGCCCGGTCGCCGCCGGGCGACCGCGACGACGGCGGGTCCACCAGCATGTCCGATGGCTCGTCGCGACGACCGGCGTCGTCGCCGGTCGTCGTGATGCCGGCTCCGGTGTCCTCGGGCGAAGCGGCGGCCGCGTCGGCCTGGGCTGAGGCGGCACCGGCTGCCTCGGCGGCGAGCACGTCCACGGCCAGGGTTATCGGCCGGCCAACCGGGCGGTTCGGTTCCCCTTCGACCGGCGACGGCACCGACGGTTCCAGGAACATCGGGTCGTCGTCACCGTCGAACAGCTCGTTGCGGGTCGCCGGCACTTCGTCGGCCGGTACCTCGGCGGTGGCTTCGCCCTGCACCCGCCGCTCCGGGTCGTCCCCGTCGACCTCGCTGGTCGCCAACGTCGGCCGGTTGCGGGTGAACCGACCCCGTCCTCGGGCCAGGTCGTGCCCGACCGCCACCGCCTCCATCTCGTACTGCAGGCGGTTGTTGCCTTCGCCGTCGACCCAGTCGCGGGTATAGAGCCGGCCGACCACGACGACCGGGTCGCCGAGCATGACCGAGGAGCAGACCCCTTCGGCCAGCTTGCGCCAGCAGTTCACCCGGACCCGCAGGCTGTTGCCGTCGACCCAGCGGTTGCTCTCCCGGTCGAGCCGGCGCGCCGTCGAGGCCACTTTGAAGTTGGCGACCAGCGTGTTGGTCTGGGTGGTACGCCGCCACTCCGGCGTGGTCAGCACGTTGCCGACAATCGTTACGTACGTATCGAACATCGCATCTCCGCAGGGGCTCGTCGGGTTGATCTGATCGAGTCGACTCGACGCTCAGCCTCGATGGACGGCACCCCTGCCGGCCAGCCGCGGTCCGGCGACGCTGTGGACAGAACCCCGGCTGTGGACAACCGCCCCGACACCGAGTTGATCTGCTATGACGCGACACGGAACCGGCGGGTGGGCCGCTGCTCGGCGGCCCACCCGCCGGATGGAGGTCGGATGGTGTCCGGTGGTGACCGGTAGGCTCAGCTACCGACCTCGGACCGGCTCTTGGCGATGAACTTGGGAAGGCTGTCCTTGACGTAGTATCCCCAGGCGTCGCTGCAGCCGTCGTAGCACTCGAACTGCGGCACGAGCCCCTCGTGGGTGAACGTGACCTCCGTCTTGCCGTCCTTCTCTGCGATGTCGAAGACGACCCGGGTGTCCTTCCACTCCGTCCGGTCCGTCACGAAGGTGATGTCGGCCTCGGTGACGAGCCAGACGACCTTCTTTCCGGGCACGAACTCGGTGACCTTCTGCTTCGAGTAGTGCAGCGCCCCGTGTCGGTAGGTGAACTCGGCGCCGAGACTGTCCGCCGTTCCCTCGATCTCCCCGTCCCACCACCCGCGTACGTCGTTGATGGCGTGGAAGACGTCCTCGGGGTTCTGGTGCACGCTGAAGGACGTCGTGTAGCTCTCGCTCATGTCTTCCTCCTGATTGGGATGTTGCGGTGGACGCAGGCGCCCCGGATGCGAACACGACACTGCGTCGGGCGGGCCACTGGTCCTCGCCGCCCGGCGAGACTCACGCCTTCTTCTCGCCAGCGTACGGCGCACCAGACGATCCCCGGGGATCCTGCTCTACATTGGGCAAAATCGGAGAACTGCGGGACCGGTCGCCGATCCGGTGACGTTCGCGGTGCCCTTGCCGCCGCACCGGATCGGTACCGTGGAAACCCGGAGCGGCTGCCAACGCCGGCAGTACGGCCCCTCCGCCCACGAGTTGGAGTGAACCCATGCCACTGATGCCCAGGGACGAGGCCATCGACTTCAACCGAAGGGTCATCGAGGAGTTCCGGTCGAACGCGGGCCGGGTCGGCGGAATCCTGGCCGACTCGCTCGTCATCCTGGTGCACCACGTCGGCATCCGGACCGGGATCGCCCGGACCACGCCGCTGATCTGCTTTCCGTTCGACGACCAGCGCCGCTACGCCGTCATCGGATCCAACGGTGACTCTCCGGTCCACCCGGCCTGGTGCGCGAACCTGGCCGCCATGGCTAGCACGACCGTCGAACTGGGCGAGGAAACCTTCGCGGTGACCGTCGAGCCACTCGACGATGACACCCGCAGCCGGCTGTGGTCGGAGCTGTTCGGCGAGACGACCGGCCCGGACGAGTTCGCGGCCAGGACCGGACGGCGGCTGCCGATGTTCCTGCTGACCCGCACGACCTGACGGCGCAACTCCGGTCAGCGGGGCGGCCACCTGGCCAGTTCAGCACATCTGCTTGCACCACGCAAGCCGACATGCCAGACTTTGACTTGTGTTGGGACGCCTGTACGCCAACGAGGTCTGCTCTGCTGCGCGGACACTCGAGGTCGTCGGCGAGCGTTGGAGCCTGCTCATCATCCGCAACGCGATGTTCTTCGGGATGACCCGGTTCACGGACTTCCAGCGGGACCTGGGTGTGGCCACGAACATCCTGGCCAAACGGTTGAGCGAGTTCGTCGAGGCGGGCGTCTTCGAGACCCGGCCGGGTGCCGGTGGCGCCCACGTCGAATATGTGCTCACCGAGAAAGGTCGCCAGCTGCAACCGGTCATCATCGCGCTCACCGAGTGGGGTGACCGCTGGGCCAATCCGGAGGGGCGGCCGGTCACCTTCGAGCACGAAGGCTGTGGCGGCCACGTCAGTCTGCAGGTCGGATGTGCGGGTTGCGGCGGTTCTCCGGCGCCGAGCGACGTATCGGCGCGCGCCGACTCCCGGTTCATCGCGCTGCGCGAGCAGCGCAGGCAGCGACGCTGAACCCGGCGCAACCTCGACCGTGCTCCTGGTTCGACCTCGCTGCTGCACACAAATGAACGCGTGGCCGGACCCATGGGTCCGGCCACGCGAACGAGGCACCGTCTACAGGAACATCGTGTTGGGCTCCAGGCCGCACAGGACACGGCCGTAGGTTTCCAGGTTCGTGTTCGGGTGCATGATGCCGTGCAGATTGATCGTCTGGACGTCCCGCTCGATCCGCTGGATCGGCACCTCGGAGTACACCGACGAACCGCCGCTGGCGTTGTTCAGGATGTCCACGGCCTCCTTCGCCCGGGCGCAGACGGCACCGGCGTCCATCCGTGCCGCGGCGCGGTCCTCCAGGGTCCACGGCTCGCCGCTGAGGGCCTTCTCATCGAGTCGGCGCACCGCCCGGTGCAGGTGGAACTCCGCTTCGTCGATCTTGACTCGCGCCTCGGCGACCTGCAGGTGGGTCAGCGTCGCGTCGATCTGCTTCTCGTAGTTGGTGTAGGTGATCCGCCGGCTCGGCAGCCGCTCCATGAAAGCGTCCCAGGCGGCCCGCGCCATGCCGAGCGCCGGCGCGGCCGCCACGGCGACCGCGAACTGCAGGAACGGCACCCGCCACGCCTGATAGTCGGCGTTGATCTTCGACGCGTGCTGGTTGTGCATCATGACCGGCACCATGTTCAGCACCCGGTTCTCGGGCACGAACAGGTCCTGGGCGATGGTCGTGACACTGCCGGTGCCGCGCAGGCCGACCGTGTGCCAGTCGTCGACAATCGTCAGGTCCGAGACCGGAACGACCGCCATACCCGGCACCATGTTGCCGTCACCGAGGTCGATCATGATGGAGTGCGTGTCCCACTGCGCCTGCGGGGCACCGGTGTTGAAGTGCCACCGACCGTTCAGGATGTAGCCACCCTCGGTCTTCACGGCGACCCCGTTCGGGCCGACCGAGCCGCAGAACCGGTCCTCCGGGTTCGCGAAGATTTCGTCCTGCGCCTCGTCGGGCAGCAGGCCGGCCAGCCAGGCACCGATCGTCATGGTGCTGATGGTCCAACCGGTGGAGCCGTCGCCGTGGCCCAGCTCGGCGACCACGTCCACCACCGTACGCGCGTCCGGCACGGTGCCGCCGTAGCGCGCCGGGAACCGCAACCGGAGCAGCCCGGCGTCCTTCAGCGCGTCGAGCACCTCCGAGTGCAGGGCGCGGTTCTCCTCCTGCCACGCGGCATGCTTCTGGATCAGCGGGACCAGGTCCCTGGCCCGCTGTACGAGTTCGGGCTGTGGCGCGGACTCGATTACCGTCATCTTTACTCCTCCAGACGAAGGCAGAAATTGGTGCCTGGCGCAGCTACTGCGGCAGGATGGCGGGGGGACGTCCCGTCGTCACAAACTCTGGCATGAGGCCCCGACGGTCCACATCTCTCACGTTGCTCAGGAACGAACTGCATACTGAGCCGCCGGCCGAGTTCCAGTCCAACAGAACATTCGTGGGCTGAACGCAGAAGGGCAGTGGACGCCATTTCGACGGCGTCCACTGCCCATCACTGACCCGCCTCGGGCGGTACCGCCCGTCGTGGCCTGTCGCTCAGGCGGACTGAGCTGCGGCGATCTGCGCCGCCATCTGTGCGTACTGGCGCTCCAGGTTCTTCCCCCCGCCCGAACGCCAGCTGTCGGCCAGCGGCTCGGCCATGGCATCGGGGAAGATCTCCTCCTCGCCCTTTTCCAGCCCGTCGTAGACGTTCTTGGCCACGTGCTCGGGCGCTGCCTTGGCCATCACGTCGAAGCCCTTGGTCATGTCGGTGTCGACGAGCCCGGTCATGACGGCGTGCACGCCGACGCCCTTACCCGCCAGCAGACCGCGAAGCGACTGCGACAGGTTGAACGCCGCCGCCTTGGCTGCCGAGTACGACGAGACCAACGGGAACGGCGCGAAAGCGTTCACCGAAATGTTGTTGATGATCGCACCCTGGGACCGGATCAGCGCCGGAAGGAACGCCTGAATGGTGTCGTACACCCCGAAGAAGTTCACCGCGAACATCTTCTCGAGCACCGCGCGATCGCTCAGGTCGTCGAACGTGACCTCGCCGGCGTTGTTCACCAGCACGTCGAGTTCGCCGACGGTCTTCGCGGCCTGTGCGATCTGCCCCGCGTCGGTCACGTCCAGCGTCACCGCGGTGACCCGCCCGTCCGGGTGGTCGAACGGCTGACGCGCCCCGGCGTACACCCGCTTCGCGCCCCGGTGGAGCGCCTCCTCGAGCAGCGCCCGGCCGATGCCGCGGTTGGCGCCGGTCACCAGGACCGTCTTACCGGTGATCGTGTGCATTCCGTACTCCCTTTCGTATGGACGTGCTTCTGACACCCGTCCGATCAGGACGGGAGCTCGACCGACTGGCGGTGGTTGAAGAAGTTCCGCGGGTCGTAGGCCTTCTTCACCGCCTGCAGCCGCCGGTAGTTCTCCTTGTAGTAGAGGTCGTGCCAGGCGAAGGCCGACCCGTTCCAGGCCGGATCGCTCAGGTCGGCGTCCGGATAGTTGACGTAGCAGCCGTCGGTCTGGTCGTTCGGTACGGGTACGCCACCGGTGTCCGCGAAGGTGTCCCGGTAGGTCTCCCGGGCCCACGCGATGTTCGCCGCATCGTCCGCCGGATTGGCCCACTGCGCCTGCCAGAGCAGCTTGTAGGCGGCCTCCCGGTGGGGAATCGCCGTCGCGGCGTTGGGGACTGCCGCAGTCCTGCCGCCGTACGGGCTGATGACGATGTTCAGATTCGGATTGTTGATGTCCGACCTAGTCATCGCCCGGTAGATCGCGGCGGCCTGAGCCGTGGTGAAGGTGTTTTTCATGAACGCGGACTTGTACTCACCGCGTAGCGTCGGGTCGTTGTTCAGCGTGTTGGTGGTACCGGTGAGCTTGCAGAACTGCAGCCATGGCATGGTGCTCTGCGCGGCGAACACGGCCGGCGTCACACCGTTCTGCAGGTGGGCCAGGTAGCTGTCCAGCATCTGTTGCGCGTTCGGCACGGCGGAATCAACGAAGGCGTACATGTGAATTTCGCCGTTGGACCGGTGGAACGACTGGATCAGACTCGTTACCTCGCGGGTGGGGCTGTCCGGGGAGATGTTCGCGACATGCCAGCTGGCGTAGTTCTGGAGCAGGCGGATGTAGTCGGCCTCGGTCATGGTGCTCCAGCTCCACAGAGCGAAGCTGGACAGCACCTTGGACGGTGGTTTCGGCAGGAGCTGCGACGGGGCTCGGCCGTGGGCCCCCGGTGAGCGGAAGAAGTAGCGGGTGACGACGCCGAAGTTCCCACCGCCGCCACCGGTGTGGGCCCACCACAGATCGCGGTGCGGGTCCCGCCTGTCCCGGGTGGCGATGATCGTGTTCACCCTGCCGGCGGCGTTGACCGTGACCACCTCGACGGCGTACAGGTGATCGACGATCAGTCCGTTGCGGCGGACGAGCCAGCCCCAGCCACCGCCGGCGACGTGGCCGCCCATCCCGACGGAGTAGCAGACGCCACCAGGTAGCGTGACGCCCCAGGTCTGGTAAAGCTTCTCGTAGACGTCGAGCAGAATGGCGCCGGCCTCCACCGCGACAGCTTTCATCCTCGCGTCGTAGTAGATCCGGTTCATGTTCGTCATGTCGATGATCGTTTCGACTTCGCTGTTGTAGACAAAGTCTTCGAAACCGTGACCGCCGCCTCGGACGGTCAGCTTGGTTCCGCGACGCACCGCGCGTCGGACGATCGGGGCAACCTGGTTCGGGGAATCCACCACGTACACCGAATCGGGCGTCGCAGTCCACCGGTTGTTCAAGCCCATCACGAGGTCGGGGTATTGGGGATCAGCCGGGGTGACGGGCGCTACCAGCGCAATCGACTCCCCATTTCCGTGCGCGTGTGCCGTGCCGGGCAATGCGGCGCCGGCCAGGGCGACGCCTCCGGCCCCTGCCGCACCGGCAAGGAACGTACGCCGTTCAAACTTCCGCTCTTCGTCAGTCATGGCAATCCCGTCCTCTCGGAATCAGAGACAGTGAGAGCGGACGACACCAATGTTCGCCGGCCACGTCCGCACATCGGTCGCCAGGCTATGAGCCGGCGGTGCCCGCTTGCTTCCTTGAAATTGCCCTCTCCCGGCGACCACTTCTTTCGCCGCCACTCGTTGCGGTTGTTTGAAATTCCGGCAGGCAGGATCGCGATTAGACCACCGACGGTGGCGGAGTCGGTTACCAACAGGGCAATACCGAAGTGGCCGAGGAACATGAAAGATTGGCAGAGTCGAGCGCGCGTCCCGGTTCCGGGCGGCGACCCCAACCCACCGTCCGACGTGGGTGAGCAGTGGTCAGGTGACCGTCCCTCGGGGCGGGACCGGCGTCACACCGGCGCTGCTGCGTCACGCCACGGTCTGCGCCCGCAGCGGGCTGGAGGCGACTGCGAAGAGACAGCAATCGAGAAGAATACATTTTTCGCTAATCGTCATAGCTTGGACGCAACCCGCCACATGCGGTCGACGAGAGGAAGAGGTAGAGCCATGTCGTCACGGTTGGTCGATGCTCGGGTCAGGGGATCGCGGTTGACACTCAAACGGATGATCGTCGGAGGGATCACCGCCCTGGCGGTCACCATCGGTAGCGTCGGGGTCGCGGTGGCTCATGGCGAGAACGGCGCCACAGACGCCACCGCAGCGCGAGGTGGGCACGCCCAGCGCGAGCCGGTCGTCGGTCGCGCGATCTTCGACCGGACCTTCCGCCACGGTCTGGTCCACACCGACGGCGGCAAGGTGCACTATGTCAAGGGCGGTTCCGGGCCGGCTCTCGTGCTGCTGCACGGCTGGCCCGAGACCTGGTGGGGTTGGCATCTGGTGATGCCCGAGCTGGCCAAGACGCACACCGTGATCGCGTTCGACCTGCCCGGCCTCGGCTACTCCGCGATCCCGCGGGACGGCTACGACCAGAAGACCACGGCCGCACGTCTGCACCAGGCGGTGAACCGGCTCGGGTACCGCGAGGTGAAGGTCATGGGGCACGACATGGGCGTGCTGGTCGGCTATGCCTGGGCCCGGGACTATCCCCGGGAGGTGACCCGCCTGGCGGTGCTCGACTCGCCGCTGCTGGGCTTCGGCCTGGAGGACGCGTACCCGCTCAGCTTCCACTTCAAGCTCAACATGGCGCCGTCGCCGGTTCCGGAGAAGATCGTGGACAACAGCGACGTCGCCACCTACCTGAACTACGTCTTCGAGTTCGCGGCGGTCCCCGACGCGATCGACCGCGACAGCCACATCCGCGCCTACCTGCACCCGGCCCGGCGCAGCGCCGGCTACAACTACTACCGGGCGTGGCCGGAGAACGCGGAGGACACCAAGGCCCACGCCGAGTCCAAGCGCCTGACCGAGCCGGTGCTCGCGATGGGTGCCGAGTTCGTCTTCGGGCTCGGTGTCGCGGCGTCGTTCGAGCAGGTGGCCGAGGACGTTCGTGGGGTCGTGGCCCCCGGCGCCGGCCACTGGATTCAGGAGGAGACCCCGGAGTTCCTGATCGACTGCGCCAACCTCTTCTTCGGGCCTGAGGGCGTGCCCGCGCCCACCGAGTCGCTCTCGAGCTGCGTCGCCTGACCTGCCTCGCGGGCACGGTCCACCGGTACCCGGTGGACCGTGCCCGCGTTGTGACCAGCGACTTCAGCGGCGCAGGTGAGCCGAGAACATCGATGGATACCACTGTCGGAAAGTGCGTATTGCCAGCATGTGAACCTTGCTTGACGGCACGCCGACACGCCCCACACGTGACTTGCGTGACACAAGTACACGCATTAGCCTAGTTCAGTGGGTGCGCGACACAAGCCGGTCATCCGGAAAGGATGCCGACGTTCCGACAGCTCCGCCCGATGCGGAGCATTGCCGACTTCCGCGACGCACGGTCGCGGGACGTCGCCAACCCCTTTTCCGCATATCACGAATGCGAGGAATTCATGACCGGGCCGAGTTACACCACCGAGTTCTCCGTGGACCAGTCCCCGAAGGACGCATACGAGGCCATCACCAATCCGCAGGGGTGGTGGTCGGCCGAGATCGAGGGCAGCGCCGCGAAGGCCGGCGACGAGTTCCGGTACCACTACGAGGACCTGCACCGCTGCACGATCCGGGTGACCGAGTCGGTCCCCGGCGAGAAGGTCACCTGGCACGTGGTGGACAACTACTTCTCGTTCGTCAAGGACAGCTCCGAGTGGGTCGACACGACGATGACCTTCGACATCTCGGAGGAGGGTGGCAAGACCAAGGTCGTCTTCACCCACCACGGCCTGGTGCCCGAGTTCGAGTGCTACAACGCCTGCCAGGAGGGGTGGGGCAACTACATCAACGGCAGCCTCAAGGACCTGATCGGCAAGGGCCAGGGCGCCCCCAACGCCACGGGCCAGGCGCAGACCACCGCTGAGGTGGAGCTCGGATCGGCCAGCCGCTGATCCACCGTGGGGCCCCGGTCAACCCGACCGGGGCCCCACGTGCCGGCCGTCCAGGCTGTCACCCTGGTACGTCCGAGCCGTCACCCGGTACACGTGCGAGCCGTCACCCGTGCACGTCCGGGCCGGCGTGCGTGATGGCCACCCGGACAACCACCCGCCGGTCGCGTTGCATCGCGGCCCGGTAGTCGTCCCAGTCGGAATGCTCCCCGGAGACCCGCCGGTAGTAGTCGACCAGCACGTCGAGTGCTTCGGGCAGCCGTACCACCTCCGCATGCCCGTCGATCTGCACCCAGTCGCCGAAGAACCGGTCCGCGGTCACGCAGAACGTGACCCGTGGGTCGCGCAGCAGGTTGCGGACCTTGACCGCACCTTCCCTGGTGCTGACCAGCACTCGGCCGGCGTCGTCGACCGCGACCAGCACCGGACTGGTCTGCGGCCGGCCGTCCGGATGCCGGGTCACCATCACCGCCCGATGATTCGCCCGCAGGAACGCCGTCGCCTGTTCGGCCTTCATCTCGCACCTCCTCGCGCCACGCACCGCCGCTCGGCCGCTGGCCGTGCCGCCTTTGATTGTGCGACGCGCAGCGCGGTGCTACCCGGAGGTAACCGTCCGGCGGTACGGTCAAGGTCGTGCAGCCTGACATCCTCGGACTCCCGTACGAGCAGCAGGTCATCGAGCTGGACCCAGACGACGAGGGTCCGGTCGTCGCGACCCTGGTCCGCCGCCGGGCGGACCGCCCGGCCGGGCGGGCGGTGCTCTACCTGCACGGCTTCGTCGACTACTTCTTCCAGACCCATCTGGCCGACCACTTCGTCCGTGGCGGCTGGGACTTCTACGCCCTCGACCTGCGCAAGTACGGCCGGAGCCTGCTGCCGCACCAGACCCCGAACTTCTGCCGCGACCTCAGCGACTACTTCCCGGAGCTGGACGCCGCCGCCCGGATCATCCGCGAGCAGGACGGCAACGAGACGATGCTGGTCAACGGCCACTCCACCGGTGGGCTGATCGCCGCGATCTGGGCCGACGCGCGGGCCAGCCAGGGCATCGCACCGGACGGGTTGTTCCTGAACAGCCCGTTCTTCGACCTCAACGCACCGTGGCTGCTCCGCCGGCCGGTCGCAGCGGCCATCTGCCGTCTCACCGGCCGCTCGCCCTACCGCGTCGTCCCGGTCGGGCTCTCCCGGGTGTACGGGCGGAGCGTGCACGCCTCCCAGAACGGAGAATGGGACTACGACCTGGAGTGGAAGCCGCTCACCGGGTTTCCGGTGCGGGCCGGTTGGCTGACCGCGATCCGCCGCGCCCAACGGCGGCTGCGTGCCGGACTGCACATCACCGCGCCGGTCCTGCTGGCCTGTTCCTCCCGGTCCTACCGCAGCCACAGCTGGCACGATTCGGCTACCCTGGCCGACGCGGTACTCGACGTCGAGCACATGGCCCGGTGGGCCCCCCGGCTCGGCCGGCACGTCACCGTGGTCCGCATCGACGGCGGCCTGCACGACCTGACCCTGTCCCACCAGCCGGCCCGCGACGAGCTGTTCAGCGAGCTGGACCGCTGGCTGCGCGGCTACTTCACCACCGAGCCGCTAGGCCCGGACCCTGGTCAACCGGTGGAGGCGCAACGCCCGGTCGACCGAGGGTTACCGGAAACCGACTGACTCGTCACGGCAACCTGCGACCACTACTATGTGCACGCCAGGACGAAGATCAGCAAGCGCCCGTAGCTCAGCGGATAGAGCAGGGGACTTCTAATCCCAAGGTCGTAGGTTCGAACCCTACCGGGCGCACCATCATCGCCCCAGGTCAGAGGACCTGCGGTCGCTGGCCATCCACAGCCATAGGACGCGTTGACGCGCAGCCAACCAAGGTGACCTAGGGTTGTCGAGTGCCAGCGTTCTGGATCGGCTACATCGAGGTACCGCCGAGTATCGAGTCAAAGATCCGCTCCCGGCGTGGTGTCACCGGCGATCAGGTCCGAGCCGCGTGCCAGTGGCCAGCGGTCCCACTTCGCGTTGGATGGCACGACCATCCCGATCATGGCCGTAGGCTCCTGGTAGTCGCACACGATGAGCAGGGACGGCTGCTGCGGGTGATTCTGCAGCCGGTGGACGTCAAGGATGGCACTTGGCGGCTGCGGACTGTGCTGGTGGGCGGATGAGGGGGATGATGGTAAGCATGCAGCAGGATGAGCTGGCCGAGTTCGACGTGACCGAGGATGTATTCGACGCCATGCTGGCCGATAGCGAGCCCGTCCGGGTGACGGGTCCGTTTGATCAGCTCCGGCAGGTTCGCTTCGAGTTGGTCAGCGGGAGACTCCGTACCTATCGCTGGCGGCTGGTCGGTACGAACGGTGAAATCCTGGCCACCAGTGCTGCGAGCTACCGCAGTTCCGACGACGCGCGCCGTGCACTGGAGGCTCTCACGGTCGCGGTGCAGCAGGCCCCGATCGTCGACCTCGACGAGGCTGACGACCCAGCTACCCGGCGCAAGGCCGGCTGAGCCATTGCGGTACGGGGTGACGCCGCCCAGCATCGACGTACCGCAGCGCCCACTCACCGTCGGTACCGTTCAGTCCGGGACGCCGATGGCGGCGACCGGGCTGACCCGGGCGGCCCGGCGGGCCGGCGCCAACCCGGCCATCGCGGTGATCGCCGCCAACGCCGCGACGATCACCAGCAGCTGTCCGGCCGGCAGCACCGGCGGCATGCCCAGCCGCAACGCCTCGATCGACCACCAGGCCAGTGGTACGCCGAGCGCCAGCCCCAGCACCGCGCCGACCACCCCGTACAGGCCGGATTCCACCAGGATCATCGCCCGCAGCCGGGGCCGGCTCAGTCCGAGCGCCCGCAGCAGTCCGACTTCCTGGGTGCGTTCCAGCACCGACAGCGCAGTGGTGGTGCCGACCCCGACGACCGCGATCAGCACGGTCATCGCCAGCAGCCCCACTGCGATCAGGAACAGCGACGTCACCTCGGCGTCGGTCGCCTCGCGGTAGTCGGACAGCACGGCCACGTCGGCACCGACGGCGACCCCGAGCTGCCGTACGGCGGCCACTGTCGCGTCGCGGGTGCCGGCGCCGCCGGCGAAGTCGGCGAAGTCGGCGAAGTCGGCGAAGTCGGCGAAGTCGGCGAAGTCGGCGAAGTCGGCGAGCAGCCCGGTCTGCGTGCCGCCGAGCCGGTCCAGGTCGCCCGATGCCAGCACCACATCGGACTGTAGTGGTGCTTCACCGCCGAGCACCGCCGCGACGGTCAGGTTCAGCTGCCCGGCCTCGCCCCGTACCGCGATCGGGTCGCCAGCCTGGGCGGCCAGGTCCCGGGCGACCGCCTCGCCGAGCACGACCCGGCCCGGCCCGAGGTCGGTCAACGCGCCGTCGGTGGTGACCAGCGTCGTCAGCCGGGGCAGGGCGGCGAGGTCGACGGCGATGGCGGCGTACGACCGGTCGCCGGTGGTGACCTGGGCCTGCTGGAACGGGGTGACGTGGCGGACCGCGTCGAGCGACCGGAGCTGCTCGACCACGGCCGGGGTGATCGGCTGGTCGTGGGCGAACAGTGCCAGGTCGGCAGGGGCGCGGGCGGCCAGTTTCTGGTCGGTGAAGGCCCGCAGGCTGGCAGTGCCGACGGTGGCGCCGCCGACGAGTGCCACGCCGAGCGCGACCACCACTGACACGGCGGCGGCCCGGCGCGGCACCCCGCCGACGGTGCTGACGGCGAGGGCACCGACCGGCCGGAGCCACCGCAGCGGCCAGCCGACGACGGCCAGCACCGGCCGGACCAGCAGCGGGCCGAGCGCGACGAGCGCACCGAAGGCGAAGGTGCCGATTCCGACGATGGCCAGCAGCGTGCCGGCGGAGTCGCTGGCGGAATCAGCGGAGTCGGCGGTAGCCAGGTCGGTGATGGTCACCCCGACGACACCGGCCGACGCGGCGGCGAGCAGCAGACCGACCAGGAGGCGGCCGGCGGTAACGCCCGGTTCGGCGGTCACCGTCGCGGCGCTGCGCAGCGCCTGCAGCGGTGGCACGTTCGCGGCGGCGAGCGCCGGCACCAGGCCCGCCCCGGCGGTGAGCGCCGCCGCGCCGACGACGACGGCCAGCAGTACGCCGTACGGCAGCCTGGGGGCGGACAACTGCTGGCCGGCAGCGGCGGCGAGCGCCGGTGCGGCGAGGCTGGCAGCGACCGCGAGCAGCACCCCGACGGTGCCGGCGAGCAGGCCGACCACCGCCCCTTCGACGGTCAACGCGACGACGAGTTGCCGGCGGTGCGCGCCGATGGTGCGCAGCAGCGCCAGCTGGCGCATCCGCTGGGCGAAGACGATGCGGAACGTCGACGAGGCGACCAGTACGGCGGCGATCACGGTGACCGCAAGGAACATCGCGGCGAGCGCGAAGATCTGGTCGAACCGGGCGACGGCGTCCTGCGCCTCGGCCAGCCGCTTCGCGTCGCCGGGAACCACGCTCGGGTACGTGTGCGGGTCGACCCGGTCCAGGTGGCGCATCAGTTCGTCGGTGAGCCCGTCGAGGTCGGCCCCGGGTGCGGCGACGATGTCGATCCGCGACCAGTCGACCGGGGTCGCGACCACCGTCGCCAGGATGGTGTCCGGCGCGTACGCCTGCTCCACGCTGGTGTCCGGGCCGTCAACGACACCGGTGACGGTGGCGGTGACCGGTGCGGCGGTCGGGTCGCCCCCGTACAGCCGCAGGGTGCTGCCCGGTCCGACGCCGAGCCGGTCGGCGGCGCGCTGGTTGACTGCGATCTCCCCCGCCGCGGCCGGGTAACGCCCGGCGCGCAGCACGACCCGCGACAGCGCACCGGAGCCGGGGTCGGCGGCCAGGGTGATCGACGTGCCTGCGGCCGGGTCGCCGACAGCGAGCGTCAGGTCGGCCCGGCCGGCGACCTGGGTGACGCCGGGCATGGCGGCGATCGCGGCGCGTTGGGCCTCGGCGATCGGCTGCCCGCTGGCGGTGACGACCAGGCTGGTCCCGGTGGGGGTATCGCTGTACGTGTCCAGGGTGGTGCGGGCACTGACCTAAACTTTGGTCGTTTTGTGGGTAATAGCGCCGGTTTCGGGGTGGGTGTGGGTCGGGTGCGGGACGTGAAGAAGCTCCTGGTAGGACATGGATTGACTAGATCAACATGTTCCAACCAGGAGCTTCGGTGTCGAATTCTGCCATGCTGTCCGCCAGCGCGGTGCGACAGGCCGCCGATCAGCGGGAGACGCTGCGGGCAGCGGTGATCGCCGGGCCCGCCGGTGTCGGGACCCTCGACGAGCAGGTGACCGGCCGGTTGTGGCCACTCCTGGCCGATGCCGCACTGATCGAACGGGCGCGGGCCACGGTCGGGCACGTCGACGCCCGGCGGCGGGTGCTGACCGGAGCGGTCACGGTGATGATCGTGCTCGGGCTGTGCCTGTTCCGGCGGGAGAGCACATCGGTGGTGACCGCACGGGTGACCTCACGGCTCCCCCGGACCCGGGTGGAGGGCGCACCGACCGCCGCGGCGGTGTCGAAAGCCCGGGGCAGACTCCCCGCAGCGGTGCACCAGCGGGTGTTCACCGACGCCGCCCGGTCCACACCGACGTTCGGGCCCGAGTCGTACGCGTTCGGTCTGCTGGTCACCGCGATCGACGGCACCGTGTTCGACCTGGCCGACACGACACGGACACGGGCCGGGTTCACCACCCCGACCGGCGGCCGGTTCCCCCAGGCCCGGATGGTCGCCCTGGTCGCCTGCGGCACCCGCTGGATCCTCGCCGCCCGCATCGCCTCCTCCGGGACCAGCGAACAGGCCCTCGCCGACGACCTGATCGGCGAACTCCAACCCGGCACCATCAACCTCGCCGACCGGGGCTTCTTCTCCATGGACCGCTGGACGCGGGCGGCCGCCACCGGGGCGCACCTGCTGTGGCGGGTCAAGAACGGCGCCCGGAGCCTGCCCGCCCGACTGGTCGAGGTCCTCCCCGACGGCTCCGCGCTCGTGCAACTCGCCGAGTCCGACGCGATGCTGTCCCGCCGCCGCACCACCCGCGCCGACCGCACCCTGCCCCGACTCCGTCCGACACTCGCCCGTCTGGTCGAGTTCACCGTCACCACCCGCGACCGCGCCGGCCGCACCACCCACAGCCGCTACCGCGTCCTGACCACCCTGCTCGACCACCACCGTCACCCCGCCACCACACTCGCCGCGCTCTACGCCGAACGATGGCAGATCGAACTCACCTACGGACGACTGAAGACCACCCTGCGGGGACCCCGCACCCGACCACGCGGACACACCCCCGAACTCGCCTACCAGGAACTCTGGGCGCTACTGACCGTCTACAACGCCCTCGTCCGACTCGCCGTGACCACCGCCGTCGACCTGAACATCGACCCCGACGCGGTCAGCTTCGCCACCGTCCTCGCCCTGACCCGCGCACACCTCGCAAGCCAGGACCCCGCACCCTGCGTCAACTGCGGACACGACGACCCCGACCCCACCACCACCCTGCTCACCGCGATCGCCGCCCAACCCCACAACCGACACACCCGCACCCGCACCGGCCCCCGCACCAAACGACAACGACGAACACAACGCACCCGCGACGTCACCTACGAGATAACCATCACCCAGACCGACCTACCCAAAGCCAGCAAAACGGCCAAAGTTTAGGTCAGTGGTGGTGCGGGCGATCATCTGGTAGGCGAGCACCGCGCCGGCCACCACGAACGCCGCGACCAGCACCGACAGGCCGGTGAGTAGCAGCCGGCCGGGTCGGGTCAGCAGGCCGCGCAGCTGGGTACGCAGCACGCTGGTGTTGACGGCACCCATCTCAGAAAGCCAGCTCGGGGATGGTCAGCTCAACCCCGCTGCCGGCGCAGTGGCCTTCGGCGTTGCGGCGCATCTCGGTGACCTCCGCCGGGGTGGGCCGTTCCCCTTCACCGGTGGCCTTGACCCGCGACCAGTAGATGAACCGGCCGACCTCGGTGCTGATGCCCTCGTTGACGAATTCGGCGTACCGGATTCGGCGCAGGCCCTGTTCCCATTCCTCGGCCTCGGCGGGGTCGGTCGGTGCGGTGATGGCCCGGTCGAACAGCTGCTGGGCCAGCTCGCAGTCGGCCGTCGAGGCCGGGGTCGGGCCGAACCGCAGCTGCCACAGATAGTTGCCGCCGAACGCGACGGCGGCCAGCACGACGAGGGTCACCGCGCCGAGAACGATCAGGCGCAGCGCGGTGGTGCGGCGGGAGCTGGTGTCGAAGGAGGTGGACATCGGGTGCCTTCCGGACGATCGTGGTCGTTCTTGCAGGGACCATCGTCGGCCGGCGGGGGTGCCGCACGCGTCGGCGCACGATCGGATCTGCGGGCCGGGCGGGTACGACCGTGGTCGTACGTCCGATCCGATGCCGGTCGCAACGCCCCCGGTCAGGAAGCGGGGACGGACCGGTCAGGGCCCGGGTCGGACCAGACCGATCCGGTACGCGAAGACGACGGCCTGGACCCGGTCCCGCAGGTCGAGCTTGGTGAGGATCCGCCCGAGATGGGTCTTGACGGTCGCTTCTGCGACGTACAGCTGGGCGGCGATCTCAGTGTTGGACAGGCCGGCGGCGACCAGGGCCAGCACCTCGCGTTCCCGGGCGGTCAGCACGGCGAGCCGGTCGTCGGCGACCGGGTCCGGGGTGAGTTGTCGGGCGAAGCGGTCCAGCAGCCGGCGGGTGACCCGGGGCGCGACGACCGACTCGCCGCTGGCCACCACCCGGATCGCGGCCAGCAGTTCGACCGGTCGGACGTTCTTGAGCAGGAAGCCACTGGCCCCGGCCTGCAACGCGGCGAAAGCGTCCTCGTCGGTGTCGAACGTCGTCAACGCCAGCACCTTCGCCGCGTCGGGCCGGTCCTGGGCGCAGAGCCGCCGGGTGGCTTCGATGCCGTCCATCACCGGCATCCGGATGTCCATCACGACCACGTCGGCGTCGGTGCTGGCCAGTGCGGCGAGCGCGGCGGCGCCGTCGGCGGCCTCGCCGACGACGACCATGTCCGGTTGGGCGGCGAGCACCATCGCGAATCCGGCGCGGACCAGTTCCTGGTCGTCGACGAGAAAGACCCTGATGGTCACGACGTCACCTCCGTCGGCACCGTCCCGGCCCGCGCCGGGGAGCTGATCGGCAGTACGGCGGCCACCTGCCAGCCGCCGTCGGGGCGCGGTCCGGCGGTGAACTCGCCGCCGTGCACGGCCGCCCGTTCCCGCATCCCGAGCAGCCCGTTGCCGCTGGATGCCGATCCGACAGGCGGCTGGGCGGCGGCTGTCCCGCAGCCGTCGTCGATGACTGTCAGCTCGGCGGTGTCCGCCCCGATCCGCACGGTCACTGTGACGGCGGTGCCGGGTCCGGAGTGTCGCAGAGTGTTGGTCAGCGATTCCTGCACCACCCGGAACATGGTCAGCTCCTCGGCGGGCGACAACCGGGCCGGGTCGCCGTCGATGCGCAGCTCGACGGCGAGACCGGCTCCCCTGGTCCGCTCGACCAGGGAACTGAGCTGGGCGATTCCGGCCCGGCGCCGGTCGGTGTCGGCGGGCCCGGCCGCCTCAGGCTCCGGGGCGTCCGGCGACGCATCGGCCCGGCGCAGGACGGCGACGATCCGGCGCATGTCCTCCAGCGCGTCACGGCCGGTGTCGCCGATGGTGACCATGGCCTTGCGGGCCTGCTCGGCGTCCAGGTCGATCATGTAGCTGGCGCCATCCGCCTGCACGGTCATCACCGCCAGGCTGTGTGCGACGACGTCGTGCAGTTCGCGGGCGATCGCCGCACGTTCGTCGGCGGCGGCCAGCCGGGCAAGCTGGTCGCGTTCCCGCTCGGCGGCCGCCGCCCGCTCCGCCGCGACCGCCGTCTGCTCCTTGCGGGTCCGCAAGGTGTACGCGGTCAGCCAGATCGCCACGCAGCCGAGGGCCAGCACGCCGTACTCGCTGAAGTCGGCAGGGCCAACCGGGTGGTAGTCGTCGGCGAGCAACTCGACATCGACGGCCGCCACCACCGCGACTCCGACCAGCACCAACCCGCCGGCCAGCCAGCCGTACACCGGTGGGCCGGCGTGGGTCACCACCGCGACCATCGCGATCAGCACCGCGATGTCGTAGAACGCCGGCACGCCCGGGGCGGCGAACAGTTGCAGCCCACCGAGCACGGTCACGGCCAGCATCACGGTCACCGGACGGCGGCGGCGCCACACCAGCGCAGCCGCCATGCCGAAGCCGATCGCCAGGTCCGCCAGCGAGGCACGGTACTGCCAGGCGACGGTGGCCACCGCCGTCGCGACGACCAGGTCGAGCAACGTCCACCGGTACGGCGACGCCGGCCGGTACGGCGACGTCGGCCGGTACGGCGACGTCGACACGGGCGGCATGCCACCCAGCCTAGGTCGCCGCCCGGATCAGCTGATCGGGAAGTCCTCGCCGAGGACGGTTCGCAGCCGCTGCAACGCCCGCATGCTGCACATCTTCACCGCCGAGGTGGTGATGCCGAGGATCTCGGCGACGGTCTGCACGCTCTGGTCCTCCCAGTACCGCAGCACCAGCACCGCCCGGTCGCGCACCGGAAACTCCGCCAGTGCCTGCAGCAACGCCACCTGCAGCTCGGTCGAGCCGCCAGCGGCCGGCCGGGCCGCCGGCTCGGGCGGTTCGGCGAGCACCACCTCGGTGCGGCTGCGCCGCGTCATCGCGTCGGAGACCGCGTTGATCAGGACCCGACGGCTGTACGCGTCCAGGTTCGCCGTGGGCCAGATCCGGTTCCACGAGGCGTACATCCGGGTGAAGGTGATCTGGGTGAGGTCCTGCGCGAGATGCCAGTCCCGGCACATCAGGTACGCGACGCGACGCAGCCGGGGGGCCGCGTCGACGACGAACGCGGTGAACGCCTCGTCCCCGGCCACCCGTTGCTGTCGGCGGGCGGCTGACCAGCGGGCCAGCGGGCCGCCGACGCGCTCAGACCTCGTCGGCGCCGGCTCCGCTGGTAGATCCGCAGCGACCGGCGCTGCGACCCGAACGCCACTCACTCGTCCACCTGCTTGTCCGTGCCGTACAGGCAGAACCAGCCGGTGACCGTCTCGACGCCGGGCATCGCCTGTAGTCCGCCGCTGACCTGCTGGTACGCCGATGGGTCCGGCAAGGTGATCCGGAAGGACTCTGGCAACTGGTCTGGGGTCACCTTCTCCATCAGGTCGGGATGATCGAGCAGAACGGCAGGATCGTCCCGGTACCGCCGCATGAACCGCTGGTAGGCGTCCTGCCGGCTCTCAAACACCACCGACCCAACCTGCGGATCGGACCGCAGCGCCGCGTCGACAGCGCGCCGCTGCTCGGCAGTCACGTCAACGCTCAGGTAGACGGCGGCGTCGGTCGCCATGTCAGCCGTGGTGGGACGCACCAGTTCGCAGCCGGGTGCGGCCGACGGCATCGCCACCTGCGCCGGCACCGGGGCCGGTGCGTCCCGGACGGGTGCTGCCAGGCCGGCCGCGACGGCGGCGAGGACGGTCACGGCGACGGCGGTACCGCCGATGGTGAGGCGTCGGCGTCGACGTAGTCGGCTCCCGCCGGCCATGGCCGCTCGGGCCAGGTCGTCCGGTGGCACCGGTGGTGCCGGTTCGTTGTCGAGCGCCCGGTCGAAGTACGTCCGCAACTGTTCCATGCAGAAGTAGACCGGTTGACGCGGCGGACCGGTCACGGCCGGGAGATGGTGATCTGGAGATCGATCCGGTCCGGCGGGTCGTGCGTATTTGTGGGTGTCCGGTGGTACGGATATCGTGCTGAGTCCGGTCCGGCAGGGCGCGCCGCCTGGCCGACTACCAGGAAGGCCTGAACTTGTCCTCCGCCACGAACTCCGCCCCGGCCACCGCTGACGACGTGACGGACCAGGACGCCACAGCAGAGACTGCTGACCAGACGGCAGCGGCGGAGGACGGAACGGCACCGCCGACCGACGGTTGGCGACGTCGGGTACGGCGTACCGCCCGATGGTCGGCCGACGCGCTGGCGGTCGTCGGCGTGCTGGCCGCGATGACTCTGCCGTACCAGCTGGATCTGGTGGTCCCGGTCGCGTTCGCCCGCATTCCAGTCGAGGCGCTCGTCGCCGCCGCGCTGCTGCTGGTGCTGCCGGGCCGGGTCCGCACCCCGGTGGCTGCCGCGCTCGGCGCGCTGCTCGGCGTACTGATCACGCTGAAGGTCGCCGACATCGGTTTCTTCTCGGTGCTGGACCGGCCGTTCGACCCGGTCCTGGACTGGGGTCTGCTGGCCGACGGGTACCGGTTCGTCGACGCCTCCTACGGCCGGGCCGCAGCGGTCGGCGCGGCGGTCGGCACCGTCGTGCTCACGATCGGGGTGCTGACGCTGATGGTCGCCGCGACGCTGCGGCTGGCCCGGCTGTTGGCCACGCACCGGCGGATCGGCGGCGGTACGGTCGGCGCGCTGACCGCCGGCTGGCTGGTGTTCGCCCTGCTCGGCACGCAGGTGGTGGTCTACCAGGACGAGTGGCGCACGATCGGGCTGCCGGTCGCCGACCGGGCGACCGCCCGGCTGGCCTACGACCACACCATGCAGATCGGCGCGAGCCTGCAGGACCGGCAGGAGTTCGCCGAGCTGGCGGCGGTCGACGCGTTCCGGGACGTGCCCGACGACGAACTGCTGACCGCGCTGCGCGGCAAGGACGTGCTGCTGGCGTTCGTGGAGAGCTACGGCCGGGACGCGGTCGCCCACCCCGACTTCAGCCCGCTGATCGGCGACCTGCTCGACGACGGTACGCAGCGGCTGGCAGCGCAGGGTTACCAGTCGCGCAGTGCGTTCCTCACCTCGTCGACGGTCGGGGGCAGCAGTTGGCTGGCGCACGCCAGCACCCTGTCCGGGCTGTGGGTGGACAACCAGCAGCGCTACCGCAGCCTGGTGACCAGTGACCGGCTGACGCTGACCCGGGCGTTCGGTCGCGCCGGCTGGCGGGTCGCCGGCTTCTTCCCCGGCAACTCGCGGGCCTGGCCGGAGGGGGCGTTCTTCGGCTACGACCAGGTCTACGACTCGCGCAACATGGGGTACGCGGGCGACAGGTTCAACTTCGCCTCCATCCCTGACCAGTACGTACTGTCGGCGTTCGACCGGTTCGAGCGGCGGGACAACGACCAGCCGGTGATGGCCGAGGTGGCGTTGCTGTCCAGCCACGCGCCGTGGACCCCGCTGCCGCAGCTGGTCAACTGGAACACGGTCCGCGACGGCTCGGTCTTCGACCGGGAGGCGATGGCCGCCGGCCAGGACAACCGGTCTGCGGAGGACGGGTTACGCAGCGACTACCCGAAGGCGGTGGCGTACTCGTTGAGCACGATCATCTCCTTTATCGAGTCGCAGGGCGACGACGACCTGGTGGTGGTCTTCCTCGGCGACCACCAGCCGGCGCCGGTGGTGACCGGTCCGGCGGCCAGCCACGACGTGCCGGTCACCATCGTCACCAGTGACCAGGCGGTCCTCGACCGGGTCGCCGGCTGGGACTGGCAGGAGGGGCTGCGCCCCGGTCCGCAGGCCCCGGTGTGGCAGATGGATTCGTTCCGGGACCGGTTCCTGGTCGCCTTCGGGTAGGCCGGCTCCGCTCATCACGGGCAGGCTCCGCTCGTCACGTGAGCCGAGCTCGCGGACCGGCCATCATGCACCGTCTCAGCCGTACGGCTGATGGCTGTACCCGCTGCTCGGGGCCTAGCGTCGACTCTCGACCCTTGAGAGCCACGGCCCTTCGGCCAGGACACCCCTGGCCGTTCGGGTCGTGGTTCGTCACGGACTCCCGAGGAGACATTTTGAGGAAGCCCTCGACGAGGCGCCACTCGTCGCCGAACAGTCGTCCGCAGCCACCGCCCGGGACCGGCCGGTCCGGCAACCGCCGACTGGTCGCCCTGCTCGTCGCCGTCGTCGCGGCGGCGCTGCTGCCGGCCGTCGGCCCGACCACGGCCGCCAGCGCCGCGCCGCAGGAAGGTACGCCGATCGCCGGCACCCCGTGGGCCGTGCTCGACGACGTACCGACGGCCAGCCGGTCCGGTCGCGCGCCGGACATCCAGGCGCACCGGTTCGCGGCGTACACCCTGGACCGGGAAGTGATCGCCGCCCAGCTGGACCGGGCTCCGGACGAGTCGGACCGGGCCGCCGCGACGGCACCGCTGGTGCTGGCCGTGCCGGACCCGGACGGCGCGGTGCAACGGTTCGCGGTGGTCGACTCTCCGGTGATGCAGGACGGGCTCGCCGCCCGGCACCCGGACATCCGGACGTACGCCGGCACCGGTGTCGACGACCCGACGGCGACCATCCGGGCCGACCTGACCCCGCTCGGCTTCCACGCCTCGGTCCGCTCGTCGGCCGGGTCCTGGTACGTCGATCCGTACCACCGTGACCAGACCGTCTACGCCAGCTACCACGCCGGTGACCTGGTCAACCGGCACGGCCCGCTGACCGAGCGGGGCGACGTCGACGCCGGCGCCGAGCAGATCGGCGCGGAGATCGACCAGGCGCAGGCCGACGACCCGGCCGGGTCGCTGGTCAAGCTGCGCACCTACCGGCTGGCGTTCCTCACCGACCCGTCGTACGCCGACTACTTCGGCGCGGCGAACGTGACCGCTGCCAAGGTGACGCTGGTCAACCGGGTCACCCAGATCTACGAGGACGAGACCGCGATCCGGCTCGTGCTGATCAGCGACACCGACAAGACCAACCTGAACACCGTCGCGGCGGCCACCGGACCGGACGGGCCGTGCGGGTCCGCGCCGTGCTTCTCCGAGGCGCAGCTGACCGGCTGTTCCGGCGCGACGCTCAACCGCAACCGGATCGTGCTGGGCCAACTGGTCGGGGCGAGCAGCTACGACGTCGGGCACATCGGCTTCGGTCTGCCCGGCGGTGGGGTCGCCGGGCTGGGGGTGGCCGGCGGCGACGGCAAGGCGCGCGGCTGTACCGGCCTGCCGAACCCGATCGGCGACTTCTACGCCGTCGACTACGTGGCGCACGAGATCGGCCACCAGTTCGCCGGTAACCACACCTTCAACGGCACCCAGTGGAACTGTTCCGGCGGCAACCGCAGCGCCACCAACTCGTACGAGCCGGGCAGTGGTTCGTCGATCATGGCGTATGCGGGCATCTGCCAGCAGGACAACCTGCAGCCGCACACCGACCCGTACTGGTCGCAGCGCAGCTACCACGAGATCACCACGTTCGTGAACTCGACCCGGCCGGCGATCAACGAGGTGCAGACGGTGTCGCTGCGCGGTTTCGACACCGACGGCGACGCGTTCACGATCGCCTACGACGGGCAGTCGTCGGCGCCGATCGTCCGCGGGGTCAACTACACCACCGCCGGCATCGAGGCGGCGATCGAGGCGCTCACCGGCTGGCCGGCCGGCGCGACGGTCAGCGTCGCGGCGTTCGGCGGCGTCGGTGCGCTCACCGACGCCGGTTTCCAGGTGACGTTCGACGGCGGCGCGGTGGCCCGGACCAACGTACTGCCGCTCGGGTTGGCCGACCTCGACGGTGCCGCCGGTTTCGTCGGCGAGACCGCCAAGGGCGGTCCGGTCGACAACGGCGGCTGGCGGGTCGCCGAGACCACCAACCACGCGCCGGTGGTGACCGTGCCGGACCAGTTCACCGTCCCGGTGCGGACCCCGTTCGCGTTGACCGGCAGCGCCACCGACGCCGACGGTGACGCCCTGACCTATCTGTGGGAGCAGAACGACCGCGGTGGCATCGCCGGAGTCAGCAACGCCGGTACCGCGTTGACCGACAACGTCAAGACCAACGGCCCGCTGTTCCGGGTGTTCGGCACGGCGGCGCTGGTCGGCCCGGACGACACCGAGCAGTACTACTCCCCCGGGTTGAACGTGGTCGACGACGACCCGACCCGGGTCTTCCCGGACATGGCGCAGATCCTGGCCGGCAACACCAACGCGGTGACCGGGGCCTGCCCGGCCGCGCCGGCACCGCCGGCCAGCGGCAGCGCGTCGAACCTGCCGCAGGCGCTGGTCGACTGCTACTCGGAGTTCCTGCCGACCGCCGACTGGGTGGGCTACGACAACGACCGGACCATGCATTTCAAGCTGACCGCCCGCGATGGTCGGATCGGCGGCGGCGGGGTCGGCAGTGCCGAGACGACGCTGGTGCTGGCCCCGCAGGCGGGCCCGTTCCTGGTCACCTCGCAGTCGGAGCCGTCGTTCTACCTGGGCGACTCCCGGCAGGAGATCACCTGGGACGTGGCCGGCACCGACGCGGCGCCGGTGAACGCGGCGCAGGTGCGGATCTCGCTGTCGACCGACGGGGCGAAGACGTTCCCGTACGTGTTGGCCGAGGCGGTGCCGAACGACGGTCGCGCCGTGGTGCGGATGCCGAACATAGACACCACCACCGGTCGGATCAGGATCGAGGCGGTCGGCAACGTCTTCTTTGACGTCAACGATGCCGACATCCGCATCGACCGGGTGCGGCCGGCGCGGTACTCCATCTACGACGGGGACACCCTGGTGCACCCGGCACCCGGTGCCGACGAGGCAGCGGTCCTGCTGCGGACCATCGTGGCCGTAGACGAGGGCGACGTACGCGGCACCCGGGTCTCCTTCACCTCCGGTGACACCGCACTGTGCCACGCCGAGGTACGGTCGGCGGTGCACGACAGCGACAGCGACACCATCATCGGGTCGGCCAGCTGCGAGGCCACCCTGCCGATCGGCGAACATGTGGTGACCAATACCCTGAGCGGGCGGTACACCGGGTCCAGCAGCTCGACGATGACCGTCGCCCCGACCACCGGTTGGAGCGTCGACGGGGTCGGCTACCTGCGTAGCCCGCAGACCGACGGTGTCTACCCGCTCGACCCGGACCACCGGCTCGAGTTCGACTTCGACGGGCGGTTCGGCAACGGTGGAAACCTGGCCGGCAAGGTGCTGGTGGGCTACCGCAGCGGGGACAAGCGGTACAAGTTCCAGGGCTCGACGCTGGAGGCATTGGGCTTCTGGTCGACGGCCGGGATACCGCAAGCGTATCTGCGCTACCAGGTCACCCTGTACGACCTGTCCACCCCGCAGCAGCCGGTACCGGTCGCGACCGACCTCACCCTGCAGATGGAGGTGTCCGATGCGGGGTACGGCCGCCAGGACTCCATCGCGATCACCATCTGGGACGGTGACCTGCTGATGTTCTCGTCGTGGTGGACCGGCCACGGCTCCAACCGGCGCGAGCCGACCGGGGCCCCCGGCAACATCGTCATCGGCTGACCGTCGGTCGGTCCCGGTGGGGGCGTCGGGCATGGTGCCCGACGCCCCCACCGGTTTCTGGTCGGACCCGGCCGGCGTCAGCGGTGGCGGACAGCGTGCAGCACCGCGTCGTGGACGGTCACCCGGTTGCCGTCCGGGTCGGTCGCCGACCGGGGCACCGTCTCGGCCCGTACGCTGGCCCACTCCTGCGGGTACAGCACCGCCGCCACCTGCTCGGCGGTGAACAGCAGGTCCCGCATCCGGGGCCGGCGCAGCCCCGGCACGTCCAGGTCGGACGGGTGGTGGCCGACGATCAGCAGGGTGCCGCCGGGGCGTACCGCCGCCGCGAGCCGGCGGTGCAGCATCGCCCGGTCCGGGTCCGGCAGGTGCATGAACTGGGCGGTGACCAGGTCGAACCGGGCCGTACCCGGATCCCAGGTCCGAAGGTCGGCCGGCTGCCAGGTGAGCCGTTTCGCCACGTCGTCGCCGGCCGTCGCCGCCTGCTCGGCACCGCGCCGCAGCGCCACCGCCGAGACGTCGACGGCGGTCACCGACCAGCCCTGGCCGGCCAGCCAGATCGCGTCGGCACCCTCCCCGGCACCGACGTCGCAGGCGGTGCCCGCCGGCAGCCTGTCAACGACGGCGACCAGTTGCGGGTTCGGGTTGCCGCTCCACACCCGGTCGACGGAGCCGTAGCGTTCGTCCCAGAACACCTGGCTGATCATGGCGGCCACATCCGCCGGCCCGTGGTGCACCGGCAGGCCGGAGTCGTCCTCGCCGGCGGCGGCGGCCCGGTGCCGGCGTACCGCGTCGGCGGTGTCCTCCTCGGCCAGGTCGCCGTTGACCGCCGCAGCCGCCATCGTGCCGGCCGCAGCCGCCGCCATCACCTGGGCGAACGGGTTGGTCAGGTTGCCGGCGGCCCAGACTCCCGGCACCGGGGTACGCCCGGTCGGATCCGCCTCGACCTGTTCGGCCATCCCGCTCGGATGCCTGGTCACCGGCACACCCAGCTTGGTCAGCAGCCGGTCGTCGACCCGCAGCCGGGAGGCGACGGTCACCGCCGACCGGGGCACCACGGTCCCGTCGGCCAGCCGCACCCCGGTGAGCCGGTCGTCGGTCACCTCCAGCCCGACGACCTCGCCCGGCACCACCCGGACACCACGGGCCGCCAACTGCTCGGACTGCTCGTCGGTGAGGTCGACACCGGTGTGGGTGAACAGCACCAGGTCCGAGGTCCACTGCCGGAACAGCTGCACCTGGTGCAGCGCCATCTCGCCGGTGCCGAGCACGCCGACCGGCTGGTCCCGGATCTCCCATCCGTGGCAGTACGGGCAGTGCAGCACGTCGTGTCCCCAGCGGTCCCGCAGTCCGGGGATGTCGGGCAGTTCGTCGACCACGCCGGTGGCGAACAGCAGCCGCCGGGCGGCCACCGTACGGCCGTCGGCCAGCCGGACCTCGAATCCGCCGTCGACCCGCTCGACCGCCTCCGCCCGGCCGGGCAGCACCACGCCGCCGTACCGTTCGACCTCCTGCCGGCCGGCGGCGACCAGCCCGGCCGGGCTGATGCCGTCGCGGCTGAGGAAGCCGTGCACGCCGGCCGAGGGCGCGTTGCGGGGTTCACCCGCGTCGATCACGATCACCGCCCGCCGGGCCCGGGCCAGGGTCAGCGCCGCGCTCAACCCGGCGGCGCCGCCGCCGATCACCGCCACGGCGACCCGGTACGTGGGTCCCCCCACCTTGCTGTCAGCCATCCTGACCACCTCCGGCACCCACGATCCGCCGACGCCAGCGTAGCGGCAAACTTCCTTGCCGTTTTGGCAAACGCCGGTGGTCAGCAGGCTCCGAGGAGCTTCACCACCGGTCGTGGTGCAGGGCGTCGGTCACCGGTCGGCGCCGCCGCCAGCCGTGCCGCTCCAGGTCGGGCTCGTCGGCCAGCCGGCTGACCGGCCCGACGCAGAGCCAGGCCACCGGTCGGATGCCGGCCGGGATGGCGAGCAGGTCCCGCAGGAACGGCTCCCGGTAGAAGGAGACCCAGCCGACCCCGAGACCTTCCGCGGTGGCCGCCAGCCAGAGGTTCTGAATGGCCAGGCAGACCGAGTAGAGACCGGCGTCGGCGATGGCGTGCCGGCCGAGCACCGCCGGGCTGCCCCGCTGCGGGTCGTAGGTCACCACGATCGACAGGGTGGCCTCCCGTACCCCGTCGATCTTGATGTGCGCGAACCGGGCCGCGGCGACCGGGGCGAGGGTCTGCGCGAACGTCCGCCGTTCCTGCTGCACATGGGCGTGGAAGGCGTCCCGCGTCGCCGGATCGCGGACCAGCACGAAGTCCCACGGCTGGGTGAGGCCGACACTCGGCGCGGCGTGCGCGGCGGTCAGCACCCGGTGCAGCACCTCGTCCGGCACCGGCGCGCCGGTGAACTCGGCCCGCACGTCGCGGCGCCGATGGATGACGTCGTACAGGTCTATGGGCATCGCGTCCCATTGTCCCGCGCCGCGCCGGGAATCCGGTTGCCGGCCGGGGCCCGGCCTGATCGGATGGCGGCCATGCTGGTCAGACGGGAACGAGCCGGCGACGTCGCGGCGGTCCGGGCGGTGGTGGCGGCAGCCTTCACCCGGCCTGCGGAGCCCGACGACCGGCCGGAGACCGTGACCGAGACGCCGATCGAGGTCCGGCTGCTCGACGAGCTCCGCGCCGACCCGGGGTGGATCCCGGCGCTGTCGCTGGTCGCCGTCGACGGCCAGATCGACGCGGGCGAGGTCGTCGGGCACGTGGTCTGCACCCGGGGTCAACTCGACGGCCGGCCGGTGCTGGGCCTCGGCCCACTGGCGGTACGCCCGGACCGGCAACGCGCCGGCGTCGGCTCGGCGCTGATGCACGCGGTGCTCGCCGCCGCCGAAGCCCGCGACGAGACACTCGTCGCGCTGCTCGGCGAACCAGCGTACTACCGCCGGTTCGGGCTGCGGCCAGCCAGCGAGTTCGGCATCGTCGCGCCCGATCCGCAGTGGGGAGCCTACTTCCAGGCCCGTCCGCTGGGCGGCGCCGCGCCGACGCCGGGCCGGTTCCGCTACGCCGAACCGTTCGAGCGGCTCTGACCGCTCAGGTGTTCACTGGTCGGCGGGCCACCAGCAGGACGTGGGTGACCGGCCAGTCCATCGGACGACCATCCAGGGTGGACAGGGACGCGACCGGGGCGAGCCGGTGGTCGACGATCCAGTCGTTGCGCCACGCGCCGCTCGCCGGGTCGATCTCGAACCCGACGTCGGCCAGCAACGCCTTCCAGTCGGCGTACTCCAGTCCGCAGAACTGCTCGCGGGTCTCCGACAGCCAGTTGTCCGGGTAGTCCTTGCGGGTGAGGAAGTCCATCGCCGCGCCGAGCGTCGTCTCGACGACCTCCGGTGCCCCGTCGACCGGCCGATGATCGAACGGGAAGGCGAAGTCGACGGCGAACTGGTCCAGCCGGGCCCGGGTGGACAACCCGCGCAGGTACGCGGCGACTTCAGCCGGCGGGGCGGCGGCGAGGTCGGTCCGGGGTTGCGCCGGGTTCGCACCGTCGGCCGTCGACAGTCGCAGCCGCACCGGGCGGTCGGCACCGTCCGGGCCGCAGACATCGCTGTTGATCCACACCCCGCCGGGCACCGTGTGGTCGTAGATGGCCTGCACGAATCGGCGTACGGAGGCCATCCGCTCGCCGTACGACCAGATCTCGTGGGTCAACGCGAAGGTCAACGTGCTGTCCACCGAGCGGGGCGCGAAGACCGCCCCGCCCAGCACGTTGCGCTGGTAGAAGTAGACGTTCGGGTTGCTGAACGTCCCCTGGGCCTTCTTGTGCACGCACTCCTCGAACAGGTGCCGGGCCACCTCGACACCGATCAGGTCGCTCTCCCGCAGCGCCGGTTCCCGGTCGGCCAGCTCCAGTACCGCGCCGGCACCGCAGCCGATGTCGACGATCCGGCCGGGCCGCACGTACCGGCGTACCGCGTCCCACTTTCGCCGGGCGGCCTCCGCGAACGCCTCGGCGTAGCTGCGGTAGTCGCGGGTCGCGGTGAGCCCGCCCTCCGCACCGACCACCGGGTCGTCGACCACCGACCGGACGTGGCCTTCCAGCCCGTACCGGTCGAAGACGTCGACGCTCGCCGGGTGGGCCAGATCCCGCCAACTGTCGTCGCCGGCGGCCAGCCGCAGCAGCACGTCCCACGGGCGCGGCGGCGGGTCGACGTCGGCCTCCACCCCGGCCACCGGGAAGCCCAGCCGCCGGTACATCGCCGCCACCTCCGGGGTGGAGCAGGCCAGCACGGTGTCCGCCGGGGTCAGCTCCAGCCCGGTCACCGCCGCCACGGTCTTCACCGTCACCTCGGCGAACCGGTCGGTGGCCGCGACGTCGAAGACCGGCGCCACCACCGAGCGCAGCCCGGTCAGGACGCTGAACCGCTCGATCGCGGCCTCCCGCCGGTGGTACGGCACCGGGTTGCGCCGGGTGTTGCCGTGGTTGGCCGACGTCACCGCCCAGACGACGGTGCACGGCCCGTCGGACGCCGCTGCCTCGCCGGCGGCCAGCCGGCTCAGATAGTCGGCCTGGAACCGGGTGAGAACGTGGTGCCGACCGGGAAAGAGCAGGTAGCGGGCCATGGCACGTTGATAGCCTACGGCCGCCGTGACCGGCCGGGCAGGGTCGCCACGGCCCAGGACCGGGGACGTCGACGCCCCAGGGAGGAGACAGGCACGGTGAACGCGAGCGCCCTGCTGGTGGAGACCTTCGACCGGCTGCCCGAGCTGGTCCACGCGGCGGTCGACGGGCTGAGCCCGGAGCAGCTGCGCTGGTCACCGGCGTCGGGCACGAACCCGATCGGCTGGCTGGTCTGGCACCTGACCCGGGTCCAGGACGACCATCTGGCCGAGGTGATCGGCGAGCCGCAGGTCTGGGTCGGCGACGGCTGGGCGCGCCGGTTCGGCCTGACCGCCGATCCGGCGGACACCGGGTACGGGCACAGCGCCGGGCAGGTGGCGGCGGTGGCGCCGGAGAACGCCGCCGCGCTGGTCGACTACTACACGGCGGTCGCCGACCGGACCCGGCGATTTCTGGTCGGCCTGACCGACGCCGACCTGGACCGGATCGTCGACGAGCGGTGGGACCCGCCGGTCACCCTCGGCGCGCGGCTGGTCAGCGTGGCCAACGACGACCTGCAGCACGTCGGTCAGGCCGGGTGGCTCCGAGGGCTGCTGAGCGCGACCGGCTGACCGCGACCGGCTACCCTTTTGACACGGTGTGCCGCAATAGGCATGCTGTGTCTCCGGCCCGGGGCATGCTCTGTCGCCCCGGCTCGCCGGAGCACCCGTGCAGAGGAGTCCCCTCATGTCCGTGCCAGTGTCGGAGAGCGCCACCACGCCGCAGCCCGCGCCGGTTCCGGCTGCCCGGCGCGGCGGCGACGCCGGGGCGTTCCTCCGCGAGTTCCTCCGGTCGCCCACCCGGATCGGTGCGGTCGCCCCCAGCTCACAGCGGTTGGCCGAGGCGATCACCGCGCCGATTCCGGAACGCGGCGACCCGGTCGTCGTCGAGCTCGGGCCCGGCACCGGCGCCTTCACCGGGGTGATCCAGCGGCGGCTCGGCGGCCGGGGTCGGCACCTGGCGATCGAGCTCAGCCCGGCCCTCGCCGACCTGCTGGCCGGCCGGCACCCGCAGGTCGAGGTGATCGTCGGCAACGCCGCCGACTGCCGGGCCCTGGTGGCCGGGCGGGGCCTGGCCACCGCCGATGTGGTGGTCAGCGGGCTGCCGTGGGTCTCCTTCCCCCATGATCTGCAGCTGTCCGCCCTCGGCGCGGTGTGCGACGTGCTGGGACCGGACGGGGCGTTCACCACGTTCGCGTACGTGCTGACCGCGCAGACCCCGCCGGCCCGTCGGTTCCGGCAACTGCTGCGGGACCGGTTCGAGGAAGTGGTGATGGGGCGTACGGTGCTCGGCAACCTGCCGCCGGCCTTCGTCTACCACGCCCGCCGGCCGCGCCGCTGACCCTCTTCCCGGCCGCGCCGCTGACCGCTGAACCACTCGCCCGTTGGGCGTCAGCCGGACTCGGCGAACCGCTCCACGTCGTCGATCCTGCCCAGCACCAGGACGATGTCGCCGTACATCAGCACGGTGTCCGGGGTGGCGTAGGTGAACCTGGCGTCCGGGCCCCGTGCCTCGCTCTTCACCGCCACCACCGTCACCCCGTACCGGGACCGGACCCGCGACTCGCGCAACGGCACGCTGACCGCGTCCTGCGGCGGAGTCGTCTTGACCATCGCGAAGTCCCGGTCGACCTCCACGTAGTCCAACAGCCGCCCGGTCAGCAGATGGGCGACCCGCTCGCCCATGTCGTGCTCCGGCAGGATCACGTGATGGGCGCCGACCCGTTCCAGGATCCGGCCGTGCTGCCGGCTGATCGCCTTCGCCCAGATGTCCGCCACGCCGAGCTCGGCGAGCAGCGAGGTGGCCAGGATGCTGGCCTGGATGTCGGTGCCGATGCCGACCACCGCCCGGTGGAACTCGTTCACCCCGAGCTGGCGCAGCGCCTCGACGTCGGTGGCGTCGGCGGTGGCCAGGTGCGGCAACTGCCCGCTGTAGCCCTGGGTGGTCCGGGCATCGCCGTCGATACCGAGCACCTCGGTGCCCCGGTTGTTCAGTTCGACGGCGAGCGCCCCGCCGAATCGGCCGAGCCCGATCACCACCACCGGTTCGTTGCGTGAGTCAGCCAACGATGATCCTCTCCTCCGGAAGTTCGTAGCGCCGGCCCCGTTCCCGCAGCGCGAGTGCCGACGCCACGGTCAACGGCCCGATCCGGCCCATGAACATCAACACGATCAGCAGGACGTCGGCCGCTGGTGGCAGGCCGGCGGTGATGCCGGTGGACAGCCCGACGGTGCCGAACGCCGAGACGACCTCGAACAGCACCTGGTCGAGCGGGTACCGGGTCATGGCGAGCAGGGTGAAGGTGGCCACCGCCACCGCGCCGAGGGACAGCAGCAGCACCGCGAGCGCCTGCCGCTGGTTGCCCTCCGGCACCCGACGGGAGCCGACGTTGACCCGGGTCTCGCCGCGCATCTCGGCCCACAGCACGAAGGCCAGCAGGCCGACCGTGGTCACCTTGACCCCGCCGGCGGTGCCGGCGCTGCCGCCGCCGATGAACATCAGGATGTCGCTGAGCAGCAGGCTCTCCGGCCGCATGGCGGCGATGTCCACGCTGTTGAACCCGGCGGTACGGGTCATCACCGAGGCGAAGAAGCCGGCCAGCACCTTGTGCACGCCGTCGAGTGGGCCGAACGTCGCCGGGTTGCGCAGCTCGACCAGGGTGAAAACGATGGTGCCGAGGGTCAGCAGGCTGGCCGTCAGCACCACGGTGATCCGGGTCAGCACCGACCAGAGCCGGGGACGGTGCCAGCACCGGAGCAGTTCGAAGACCACCGGGAAGCCGAGTCCACCGACGACAACCGCCAAGGCGACGGTGGTGGTGATCCAGGGATCGGCGACGAAACGCATCAGGCTGTCGGCGTACAGGGCGAAGCCGGCGTTGTTGAACGCCGAAACCGCGTGGAACACCCCGTGGTACGCGGCCCGACCCCACGGGTAGTCGTAGCCGACCGCGAACCGTACGGTCAGCACCACCGCGACCACGAACTCACTGGCCAGGCTGAACAGCACGATGTTGCGTACCACCCGGCGGACGTCGCGCAGGCTCAGCGTCTTGGTCTCCGCCTGGGCGAGGAACCGGGCCCGCAGGCCGAGCCGGCGGGACAGCAGTACGGTGAACAGCGTCGCCAGGGTCATGATGCCCAGTCCGCCGATCTGGATCAGGCCCATGATCACCAGCTGGCCGAACGCCGACCAGTGACCGGCCGTGTCGACCACCACCAGCCCGGTCACGCAGACCGCGGAGGTCGCGGTGAACAGGGCGTCGATCAGCGGCGGCGAGGCACCGGACCGGCTCGCCGCCGGCAGCATGAGCAGCGCCGTACCGAGCGCGATGGCGGCAGCGAACCCGCCGGCGATCACCTGGGCCGGGTGCTGGAACCGGTCGGCGCCGCGCCGCCACATCGGTACCCGCCACCGGCGGCGCCGGCCGGCCGGCGCGGACCGCCGACCGCCGGGCCGGATGCCGAGCCAGCGCTCGGACCGACGGTCGGCCGAGGTCGCGGCGGGGCCGGTGGCGGGCCCGTTGCCGCCATCAGGCAGCCTGTCGGGCATGTCTCTCCAGGATCCGGGGCCCGGCCCCCACCGCGAGGACCGAACCGCCAGGTGGGAGCGCCAGACAGCGGCCGGGTTGACCGTACTCGCCGTGGCGTTCCTCGTCGTCTATGCCGCGCCCATTCTCTACCCGCAGATGCCCGCGCGGTGGCGTGCCGTGTGTGTCGCTGCCAACATCGTGATCTGGGCACTCTTCTGGATCGACTACCTCGTCCGGCTGCGGCTGGCCGGCGACCGGTGGCGGTTCGTCCGCGCCAACCTGTTCGACCTGATCGTGCTGCTGCTGCCTATTCTCCGGCCGCTGCGGATGCTCCGGCTGGTCACCGCGGTGCTCCTGCTGACCCGGCGCACCGAGGTCTGGGCGCGTGGCCGGCTGGCGCTCTACGTCGGCTCCACCACGGTGCTGCTGGTGATCGTCTCCGCGCTGGCGGTGCTGGACGCCGAACGCAGCCACCCGGACGGTGCGATCAACACCTATCCGGACGCGCTGTGGTGGTCGGTGGTCACCATCACCACCGTCGGCTACGGCGACTACTACCCGATCACCAGCACCGGCCGGTTCGTCGCGTTGGCGCTGATGATCGGCGGTATCGGCCTGATCGGTTTCGTCACCGGATCGCTGGCCAGCTGGATCGTGGAACGCATCTCCGCAGCGGGCGAGGCCGACGCCGCGAAGTCGCCGGCGACCCGCGCCGACGTCGTCGCGCTCACCGAGGAACTCGCCGCGCTGCGGGCCGAGGTGGCCGGGTTGCGGGCCGACCGCCGGTCCGGCACCGTGCTGCCCGACCCACGGCCGGCCGACCGGGCCGGTTGACGCCTCGTCGGCGGGCGGCGGCAGTCGGCGGGCAGAGTCAGGCCCGCACCTGCGGCAGTACGTCGGTCGCCACCTCGGCCAGCACCCGCTCGTCGCCGGCGTACCAACTGCTCCGGCGCGGCCAGTGGGTGATCACGTCGGTGAAGCCGAGCGCGGCGGCCCGACCGACCGCGTCGGCGAAGACGTCGGCGCTGGTCAGCGAGAAGACCGGTGCCGAGTCCAGCGACAGGTACCGGCGCAGGCTGCCGGAGTCCCGCCCGGCCCGGTCCAACGCCGCGTCGCACCGCTGCGCCAACTGGGCCACCGAGGCCCACCAGGCGGCCAGGTCGTCGAAGACGGTGCCGGTGGTCACCCAGCCGGCCCCGTACCGTGCGACCAGGTCCAACGACCGGGGTCCGTTTGCGGCCAGGACGAACGGCACCCGGGGCCGCTGCCGGCAGCCGGGCGTGCTGCGGGCATCCACCGCCTGGAAGTACCGGCCCTGCCAGGTCACCCGGTCGGTGCGCAGCAGCAGGTCGAGCAGCTCGACGAACTCGGCGTACCGGTCGACCCGGGCGCGCGGCGGCAACGGCCCGGCGCCGAGCACCGTGGCGTCGAACCCGAGCCCGCCCGCGCCGACCCCGAGCAGCAGCCGGCCGGCGGAGATGTCGTCCAACGCGGTGACCTCGCGGGCGAAGTGCACCGGGTGCCGGAAGTTCGGCGAGGCGACCAGGGTGCCGAGCGGGATCCGGGAGGTGACCGACGCGGCGGCGGCCAGCGTCGGGACCGCGTCGAACCACGGCCCGTCGACCAGGTCCCGCCACCCCAGATGATCGTAGGTCCAGGCGTGGTCGAAGCCCCACTCCTCGGCCTGGCGCCAGCGGCGCGACGTCACCGACCACGGCTCGTCCGGCAAAATCACGATCCCTACCCGCACGGTCGACACCCTACGCCCGGATGCCGTCAGACCAGACGCCCCGGTCAGGCCCGGCTGGCCGGTCAGGCCGCCGGGTGTGCCGGTCAGGCCGGCTGGCGTTCCCTGCGGTGGATGTCCATCCGGCCGCGACCGAACGCGTCGATGCGGCCCCACCTGCCAGGAATGTCCAACAGTTCGATCCGGCCCATGCTGATCGGCAACGCCGGATCGATGACCAGGTGCTCGCCCTGCGGTTCCAGGCCGAGCAGGGTCCGCAGCAGCAGCAGCGTGGCCCCGGTCGACCAGGCCTGCGGGCTGCAGGAGGTCGGATACTCCACCGGATACTTGGTCAACGCCCGGTCGTAGCCGCCGAACGCCTCCGGCAACCGGCCGTTGAAGTACTGCGCGGCGTTGATGATCCCGTCGGCGATCCGGGCCGACTCCTCGACGAAGCCGTACCGGCGCAGCCCCCAGGCGATGAACGAGTTGTCGAACGGCCAGACCGTGCCGACGTGGTAGCCGATCGGGTTGAACCGGCCCTCCCCCTCCGCGAGGGTCCGCACCCCCCAGCCGGAGAACAGCCGGGGACTGAGTAGATGCCTGGCGACGCTCTTCGCCCTGTCGTCGTTGACGATGCCGCTCCACAGCAGATGTCCGGTGTTCGACGACAGCGCGTCGACCTGACCGCCCTCCGGGTCCAGCGCGAGCGCGAAGTACCCCCCGTCCTCCACCCAGTAGTCCCGGTTGAAGCGGGCCTTCAGATCGGCCGCCTCCCGCTCCAACTGGTCGGCGTACCCCGGGTCGTGCCAGATCTCGCGGGCCAGCCGGGCAGCGCGTCGCTTCGCGTCGTACGCGTACCCCTGCAGTTCGCAGGTCGCCCGGGGAAAGCCGGGCAGCCGGCCGTTCCGGTAGCAGATCGCGTCCCAGGAGTCCTTCCAGCACTGGTTCTCCAGGCCGGTTTCCGCGTTGCGCCGCTCGTACCACAGGTAGCCGTTGTTGAGCAGGTCACCGTAGGTGTCGATCCAGCGCAGCGCCTGCCGGGTCTCGGTCTCCAAAGTCCGGACCAGCTCGACGTCCCCGCTCCACCGCTCGTACTCGTCGAGCAGCACGACGAACAGCGGGGTCGAGTCGGCCGCGCCGAAGTACGGGGTGTGCGGCTGTTCCTCGAAGGCCGACGACTCGCCGTACCGGATCTCGTGCAGGATCTTGCCCGGTTCCTCGTCCCGGAAGTCATCGAGTTTGCTGCCCTGCAGCGCGCCGAGCAGCCGCAACGTCGCCGCTGCCAGCTCCGGCGCGAACGGCAGTGCCTGCAGGCTGGTGAAGATGCTGTCCCGACCGAACATCGTGGCGAACCAGGGCACACCGGCAGCCGGCACCGACTGCCCGGCCAGCGACAGCGGGGTGTAGCGCAGCGCGGCCAGGTCCACCAGACTCCGCCGGTACGTCGACGCGAGCGGCTCGCATTCGCAGGCCAGCCGGGGTGCCCGGGCGATCCACTCGTCCAGTTCCCGGCGCATCTCCGGCTTGGCCCGGTCGAAGTGCTGGCCGAGCAGACCCTCCCGCAGGTCCCGCCCGTCCGGACCGATCGCGGTGGTCTTCACCTTGATGTGGGTGATCCACTTACCGTGCGGCTCGATGACGATGGTGAAGCTGAGCCCGTGCTCGTCGATCTCCGCCGGCTCGCTGCTGGAGATGATCGTCTCCCGGTGGAAGCTCTCCCGCTGGTAGCCGAGCCGCAGGCAGTCCCGGTCGACGTGGGCGTAGTGCTTGCCGACCTTGTGCCGGACGTCCTTGATCTCGAACAGGTCGGCGAAGTCGCTGCCCGCCTCCAGCCGGACGTTCAGCTCCATCGGCTCCTGGGCGTGGTTGAGGATGGTGATCTCCTCGTCGAAGCTCCCGCCCACCCAGCGTTGCCGGATCACCGACATCTCGGCGTCGACGTAGTGGGTCGGCTCGCCGGGAACCAGGAAGAACCGCGCCTCGAAGTACTGCAGGTCGTCGACCGACAGCGAGGACAGCCGCTCACCGTCGATGGTCAGCTGCCACTTCGACAGGAACCGGGTGTCGAACGAGAAGAGCCCGGTGGGCGCCGCCGGGGAGGCGTCGATGTCGCCCTGACTGTCGCTGACCACGAAGGTGTTGCCGTCCAGGATGCTGACCATGCCCTCGGTCATTGCTCAGTCCTCTCCCGCCGGGCGAACGCGCGTGGGTCGTGGGATCCGGGCGGGCCGGGCATCATCCGCTCGATCAGGATCAGCAGACGAAGGTCGCCGAGCACCATGATCTGTCCCCGGAGCATCGCCGCCATCGGATTGATCTCGCCCCGGGCCAGCCCTTCGAAGACCTCCTGATCGGTACGCAGCACGCTCTCCGCGTCGCGCTGCTCGCGCACCAGGCTGGCCCGGCCGTCGTCGAAGCTGACGAACCAGTAGTCCACCTGTTCGTCGTGTGCCAGGTCGAACCGCACCGTCCCGGAGATCTGCCGCAGCAGCGACGCGTTCTCCTTCCGGCCGAGGCGCTCGAAGAACTCCCGCGTCGCCGGCATCGGCTCCCGCGTCGAGACGGCCCGTGTGGTCTGCGCCCGCTGCGTCGTCTGCGGCATCATCCGCTCCCTCCACCCACTGGCAGGGTCGCGGCCGATCGGGTGGTACGGCATCGCCCGTACCGGGTGAAGCCGGCCCGGGTGAAGCCGGCCCGGGAATCAGTCGGCGGAGATGCCGTACGCGGTCCAGCCCCGGTCGCGGAACCCGGCGGCCGAGGCCACCTTCGCCGACGAGGCGTTGCCCACCGCGTGCAGGTAGGTGGGGACGGCGCCGCCGTCGAGTACCCGACGGGCGGCCTGGGCGACCAGCCGGCGGGCCAGACCACGACCGCGCGCCGCCGGTACGGTGCCGACCGCGATCTCCTGGCCGTGCGCGTCGTGCCGCTTCAGCCCGACCCCGGCCAGGAACGTCCCGTCGGCATCCCGGGCGACCAGCACCGGGTTGGTGAACTGCCGCAGCCAGGGCGGCAACGACTCGTCAGCGGAGTCGATCCAGTCCCCGGCGTCGGGCAGCGGTGCCGGCGCCAGACAGTACCGGAACACGGTGCGCTGCGCCCGCCAGCCGGGACGGCCGACCGCGGTGGGCAACTTGGCCAGCAGATCGGTCAGCGGCAGGTCGGTCAACGCGCGTACCGCCTCGACCTTGTCCGGAGGCACGGACAGCACCGCGCCGCCGGGCGCCCCGACGCCGACCACCGGGTGGGGTCGGCCGTCCCAACCCGGTCGGACCCGCCGCTCCGAGCCGACCACCTGCAACGCCCGCCCGGCCGGCCACTGGCCCAACCAGCTGACCAGATGGTGGTAGAGACGCTTGTCCAGCATCCTGCCTGCCTCCTGCCGTACGGGACGGCCCGCGCGCCCGCCCTGATGGAGAAGCCGTTCACCCGCCCGGAAACGCCGCTGTCCGGAAACGCCGCTGTCTACCCTGCCGAAAGTATGCAGCTTTTCCGGCCGATGTGATCAGTTGGCCGAAGATGTGCGAACCAGTGTCCGGATCTGGCGCAGCAGCACCGACAATGCGGCGAGGTCGGCCGGTGAATGGGCGAAGTCCTCCATCGCCCGCCGTACCCGGGCCACCGCGCTGGCGTTGTCCTGCTCCCACTGTTCGGCCCGGTCCTGCACCGCCAGCGCGGCCGGGGTGGAGGTGAGCACCTCGACGGTGAGCGCCGCCAGCGCGGCGTACAGGTCGTAGCGCAGCGCGGTGCGGGCCAGCGTCTGCCACCGGTCCCCCCGGGGCAGCAGCGAGATCTTGCTCAGCAGCCAGTCGACCCGGAACCGTTCGGAGAGCATGAAGTACACCGAGGCGACCTCGGTGACGTCACAGCCGGTGTCGGCGGCGGTCTCCACCACGTCGAGCAGCCCGAAGCTGTACATGATCCGGGTGGCCCGGTCGGCGAGATCCGGCGGCAGGCCGCGACCGGTCATGGTGTCGACGTGGGCCCGCAGCGACTCCCGCTCGTCGCCCCGGAAGTAGCCGCCCAGCTCCGGCAGCAGCCGCGACACCCCGTCGCGCAGCCGGGCGGTCTCCCCCGGCACGTCCAGCGGGGACTTGCGGTTGGTGACCAGCCAGCGGACCGCCCGGTCCAGCAGCCGCCGGCTCTCCAGGTAGACCGAGACCTGCGCCGCGGTGCCGACCACGTTGTCCAGCGCGTCGATGTCGGCCCACAGGTTGTCGAGCCCGAACACGTCACGGACCACCACGTAGGCCCGCAGGACGTCGGCGGCCGACGCCCCGGTCTCCTCCATCGTCCGGTAGACGAAGGACATGCCGCCCCGGTTGACCGCCTCGTTGACCAGGCTGGTCACCACGATTTCCCGGCGCAGTCGGTGGTCGGTCATCCGGGCGGCGTACCGCTCGCGCAGCGGGGTCGGGAAGTAGTCGGCCAGCACCCGGTCGGTCCACGCCTCGTCGGGCAGCCCGTCGGTTAGCACCTGCCCCTCGATGGAGATCTTGGTGTAGGCGAGCAGCACCGCGAACTCGGGCAGGGTCAGCCCGTCCGCGCCGGCGCGGATCCGCTCGGCCAGATCCTCATCGGACGGCAGCGCCTCCAACTCCCGGTCGAGCTGCCCGGACTGTTCCAGATCGGTGATCATCCGCCGGTGCACCGGCAGCAGTGGACGCGCCTGGGCGCAGGCGTTGGCCAGGGCCCGCGCCTGGTCGTAGTTGTCCCGCAGCACCAGCGCGGCGACCTCGTCGGTCATCTCGGCGAGCAGGGCGTCACGCTGCGGCACGGTCAGCTCCCCGTCGGCGACCGCGCCGCCCAGCAGGATCTTGATGTTGACCTCGTGGTCGGAGCAGTCCACGCCGGCCGAGTTGTCGATGAAGTCGGTGTAGATCCGCCCGCCGGCGGCCGCGTACTCGATCCGGCCCCGCTGGGTGAGCCCCAGGTTGCCGCCCTCGCCGACCACCTTCGCCCGCACCGACCGGCCGTCGACCCGGATCGCGTCGTTGGCCTTGTCGCCGGCGTCGGCGTGCGACTCGCCGGAGGCCTTGACGTAGGTGCCGATGCCGCCGTTGAACAGCAGGTCCACCGGGGCGCGCAGGATCGCCCGGATCAGCTCCGGCGGGGAGAGCAGGTCGACCCCGTCGTCGAGGCCGAGCGCCGCGCGGACCTGCCGGCTGACCGGCACCGACTTGGCGGTACGCGGGTACACGCCACCGCCGGCCGAAATCAGCCCGGTGTCGTAGTCGGCCCACGACGACCGGGGCAGGTCGAACAACCGCCGCCGCCCGGCGTACGAGGTGGCCGGGTCCGGGTCCGGGTCGAGGAAGATGTGCCGGTGGTCGAAGGCGGCGACCAGCCGGGTGTGTTCGGACAGCAGCATGCCGTTGCCGAACACGTCACCGGACATGTCGCCGATGCCGACCACCGTGAAGTCCTGCCGCTGGACGTCCACCCCCAGGTCACGGAAGTGCCGCTTGACCGACTCCCAGGCGCCCCGCGCGGTGATGCCCATCTTTTTGTGGTCGTAGCCGGCCGAGCCGCCGGAGGCGAACGCGTCGCCCATCCAGAAACCCCGGGAGATCGAGATCGCGTTGGCCACGTCGGAGAAGGTCGCGGTGCCCTTGTCGGCGGCGACCACCAGGTACGGGTCGTCGCCGTCGTGGCGGACCACCCGCTGCGGCGGCACGATCCGCCCGGTGACGATGTTGTCGGTGACGTCCAGCAGACCGGAGATGAACTGCTGGTAGCAGGCCACCCCCTCGGCCTGGGCCGCCTCCCGGTCCGGTGGCTCGGCCGCCGCCCGACCGCGCGCCGTACCGCCGGGCTGTTTGACCACGAAGCCGCCCTTGGCGCCGACCGGCACGATCACCGCGTTCTTCACCATCTGCGCCTTGACCAGGCCGAGCACCTCGGTGCGGAAGTCCTCCCGCCGGTCCGACCAGCGCAGCCCGCCCCGGGCGACCTCACCGAAGCGCAGGTGCACGCCCTCGAACCGGGGCGAGTAGACGAAGATCTCGTACGCCGGCCGGGGTGCCGGCAGGTCCGGGACGGCCTGCGGGTCGAGTTTGATCGCCACGTACGGGACCGGGCGGCCGTCGGAGCCCCGCTGGTAGAAGTTGGTCCGCAGGGTGGCCAGGATCAGCGTCAGGTAGCTGCGCAGGATCCGGTCCTGGTCGAGGCTGTCCACCTCGTCGAACTGGCGGCCGATCACGGCGACCAGCTCCTGACCGCGCCGGCGGCGGCGCTCGTCGTCGACGTCGGGCCCCGGCGCGAACCGGGTCTCGAAGAGTTGGATCAGCAGCGCGGCGATCGTCGGGTAGGCGACGAAGGTGGACTCCATGTACTCCTGGGAGAAGACCGCGCCGGCCTGGCGCAGGTACTTCGCGTACGCCCGCAGCACCACCACCTGCCGCCAGGTCAGCCCGGCGCGCAGCACCAGCTCGTTGAGGCCGTCGATCTCCGCCTCACCGCGCCAGGCCGCCGAGAACGCGTTCTCCACGTGCGGCCGGACCTCGGCCATCGCCCGGGCGCCGACCGGCAGCCGCAGCCCGAAGTCGTACAGGTAGATCCGCTGGTCGGCCCGGTCGATCTCGTACGGCCGTTCGTCGATCACCTGCACGCCGAGCGAGTGCAGCACCGGCAGCACATCGGACAGCACCATCGGTTCGCCGTACCGGTAGACCTTGAACCGCACGTCCCGCTCGTCGACCCCGGTGCCGCCGGGTGGCCGGAACAGGTGCATCTCCAGCTGGCCGGGCTCCTCCAGCAGCTCCAGCTTGGCCAGGTCCTGCACCGCCTCGTACGCGGTGTGCTCCTCCTTGTACCCCTCCGGGTAGGCGTCGGCGTACCGCCGGTGCAGCGACTTGGCCGACTCGTCGCCCAGCTTGCGTTCCAGCACCAGCCGGAAGTCGTCCTCCCACAGCCGGGTGGCCTCGGCGAGCAGTTCGGCGAGCCGGTCCGGGTCCAGCTCGGCGGGCGGCGACGCCGGGTCGGTACGCACGATGAAGTGCACCCGGGCCAGCATCGACTCGGTGACCCGGGTGGTGTAGTCGACGCCGACGCCGTTGAGCTCGCGCAGCAGGATCTGCTGCATCCGCAGCCGGTTGTGCGTGGTGAACCGGTCCCGGGGCAGGTAGATCAGGCAGGACAGGAACCGCCCGTACCCGTCGGAGCGCAGGAACAGCCGCAGCTGCCGGCGGCCGGCCATCCGCAGCACCCCGAGTACGGCGTGGTAGAGGTCGTCGGTGCGGATCTGGAACAGCTCGTCGCGCGGGTAGGTCTCCAGGATCTGCAGCAGGTCCTTGCCGGAGTGGCTGCGCGGGCTGAGACCGGAGCGCTCCAGCACTTCGGCGACCTTGCGCCGGACCACCGGCAACTCCTGCACGCTGGTCCGGTACGCGGCGGTGGAGAACAGCCCGAGGAACCGGCGCTCGCCGACCACCGCCCCGGCCGGGTCGAAGACCTTGACGCCGACGTAGTCGAGGTAGGCGGCCCGGTGCACGGTGGCCCGCGAGTTGGCCTTGGTGATGATCAGCAGCCGCTGCTCCAGCGCCTTCGCCGCCGCCTGCGGGGTCATCGAGGTGAGCGGGCGCGGCCTGGTCTGGTCCTGGCGCAGGATGCCGAGCCCGGAACCGAGCACCGCGACCAGCGCCTTGTCCCCGTCTCCGCTGTCGACCAGCCGGTACTCCCGGTAGCCGAGGAAGGTGAAGTGGTCGTCGGCCAGCCAGCGCAGCAGTTCGACCGAGTCGGTGAGGTCCTTCTCCGGCACCGGCGGCGCGGCGGGTGACCCAGGCTCGGCCCGGTCGAGTTCGTCGGCCAGGGCCAGGGCGCGCTGGCGCATCCGGGGCCAGTCCTCCACCGCTTCCCGGACGTCGGTGAGGACCCGCTGCAGGTCGCGGTGCAGCCGGTCCAGGTCGCCGGCGATCCGGATCGGGTCGATCTCGATCCGGATCCAGCTCTCCACCAGGTCGCCGTCGATCGCATCGTCCGGCTCGACGTCGGCGGCCACCTCGGTGAGCTGGCCGAGTGGTTCGCGGCGGACCACCACCAGCGGGTGGACCAGCAGGTGGACGTCGAAGTGCCGCTCGGTGAGCAGCGCGGTCACCGAGTCGACCAGGAACGGCATGTCGTCGGTGACGATCTCGACGATCGTGTACGGCCGGCCGTCGCCGGGCGGGGTGAGCCGCAGCTTCAACTCGCCGGGCAGCCGGTGCCCGGCGAGCTCCCGATGCGCCCGGGCGGCGTCGAGCATCTCCTGCGGGCGGCAGCCGACCAGCTCCTCGTCGGCGGCGAACCGCCAGAACCGGTCCACCAGGGAGGCGGCGTCGTGGTCGGTGTCGGCCAGCGACACCGCCTGGGCGATCAGCCGCTCGGCGCTGGGCATCGGCTCGTCGTAGCCGGTGTCGTCGGTGTCGTCGACCACGGCGGCCAGCGCCGACTCCGGCGGCGCGAACGTCTGAAGGTCGAACACCTCGTCCGGATCCGGCTCGGACTGGCGGTGCGGCCCGGCGCTCTGCCGGCGACGCTGCCCGTCACCGCCCGAGGCCTGGCGTTTCGACTTCGTGACCGGACGGCGGTTCATTGGCGCAGACTCCCCTCGGCCCCACCACGCTGTGGGGTCAACCTCGGCCAAGCCTATTCCTCCCGGATCGTCGTTCCGACGGCACACCGGCACCCCGTCGTCGGCTTGGCGACACCGTCTGACCACGTCGGGTGATATGCCCTGGACGAAACGGGACAGCGGTTCATCCGGTACCCGGGGGGACAGCGGTCCATGCGCGCACGTACTACCGTTTCCGGTGTCCGCCATGCGTCCGGAAGGGGGCCGCCGCATGCGCCGCAAGGCGACCGTCGCGACCACACTGCTACTCGCCGTCACCGCGCTGACCAGCTGTTCCTCCGACGACGGGCCGGACGCCACGGTCGCCGCCTTCATCGACGGCTGGCACTCCGGTGACCTCACCGACATCGGTTTCATCACCCCGGCCGGCGAACGAGTACCCGCCACCGACGTCACCGAGGAGCTGACCGCCCTCTCCGGCGATCTGAAGGACACGCCGCCGACGCTGCGCCCGGACGGCGACGCCGAGGTGACCGAGGACATCGCGACCGCCACCATCGCCGTCGAATGGACGCTCCCTGGCGACGTACGGTGGAGCTACCCGACGTCTGTCCGGCTACGCCGGGGCGCCGACGACGCCTGGCAGATCATCTGGGAGCCGGCGATCGTCCACGAACGGCTCGGCAGCGGCGACCAGTTGGCGCTGAACCGGCTCGCCCCGCCACGCGGCGCCATCCTCGACGGGGCCGGGCAGCCGATCGTCGCGCCGCGCGCCGTGGTGGTCGTCGGCGTTCAGCCCAGCGAGGTCGACGACCCGGCCGCCCTGGCTGACCAGCTCGACGCCGCGTTCCGGGCGATCCGACCGGCGATCAGCCCGCCGGTCGACGTCTCCGGGCTGGCGGACCGGCTCGACGAGGCGAAGCCGGACGCCTTCGTCGAGGTGGTCACCCTGCGCGAGGAGGCGTACGAGCAGATCCGGGACCGGATCTATGAGCTGCCCGGCACCATGTTCCGCCGGCAGGAGTGGGACCTGGCGCCGACCCGGGAGTTCGCCCGCGCGCTGCTCGGCACCGTCGACCCGGTGCAGCGGCAGGACATGGAGGCGCACCCCGGCCGGTACGAGGTCGGCGATCTGGTCGGCCACGGCGGCCTGCAGGGCGGGTACGAGGAGCGGCTGCGCGGCGTACCCGGGTATTCGGTGCAGATCGTCGGCACCGCCCCGGACGGCAGCGTCTCCGGCGACGAGGTGGTGTTCCGTGCCGATGCCCAGCCGGGCGAGCCGGTGCGGACCACGCTGGACACGGCCGTGCAGACCGCCGCCGACGCCGCGCTGGCCGACGAGGAGCAGCGCGCCGCGCTGGTGGCGGTGCGGGTCAGCGACGGCGCGCTGGTCGCCGTCGCCAACGGCCCCGACGGTGGTACGGAGAACCTGGCGTTGACCGCGCAGGTCCCACCCGGCTCCACGTTCAAGATGGTCAGCGCGCTCGGCCTGCTCGAAGCCGGCGCGGTCGACCCGGACGCGCCGGTCGATTGTCCGAAGACGGCCACCGTCGACGGGCGTTCGTTCACCAACTCCGACGGCTTCGAGCTGGGCCGGGTGCCGTTCCGGACCGCCTTCGCCGAGTCGTGCAACACCACCTTCGTCGAACTGGCCCCGCAGCTGGAGGCGGACGGGCTGGCCGAGGCGGGCCGGCTGCTCGGTCTGGAGGGCGAGTGGCGGCTCGGTGTGTCCGCGTTCACCGGCGCGGTCTCCACCGGTGGCCCGCCGGCGGAACGGGCCGCCGCCGCCTTCGGCCAGGGCACCACGCTGGTCAGCCCGGTGGCGATGGCCGGCGCCACCGCTGCGGTCGCCCGGGGGCAGTGGCGCCAGCCGACGCTGATCGTCGATCCCGCGCCGCCGTCGGCGGTGCCGGACGGCCCGCAGTTGGACCCGGCGGCGGTGCAGGCGCTGCGGACGATGATGCGTGAGGTGGTCACCGACGGCACCGGGCAGGCGTTGCGGGACGTGCCGGGCGAGCCGGTGCACGGCAAGACCGGCACGGCCGAGTACGACGACGACCCGGCGAACACGCACGCCTGGTTCATCGGCTGGCAGGGCGACCTGGCCTTCGCCGTTTTCGTCGAGCAGGGCGGGTCCGGCTCAGGCCAGGCGGTCCCGATCGCCGAGCGGTTCCTGCGCGGGCTCACCACCGGCTGACACCAGACTTCTATGCCTTCGGTTCGGTTGCTATGGCGTGTCGGACACTGCCGCGACGCCTCTCCTGGAGGAGACGACGAAGGTCGGTCAGATGCCCGGCTTCGATGACGAGATCACGCACCTGTTCGGGGTGGTTGGCGAGCAGGGTGAGAGCCGAACTGAAGTCCGGCTCAGGATGCCGTCGGCAGTAGGAGAACGAGCCGATGAGTTGCACCGACCTGCGGAGGATGTCACGTAGTGGTGTCCGGAGTTGGACCTGAGGGTGGTAGGCGTTCTGGACCACGATGCTGCCACCGTCGCGTACAAGGTGCAACGCCAGCTCAAGCGGTGCGGCATCGGCGCCCGTGGCGGCGTCAACGACGCTATCGAACGCTTGCGCCGGTAGTTGTGACGACGGTCGGAACGCTGCTGGGATGGCGCGCATGATGGCCGCGCTTGGTCGTGTCCCGGCCCGGTGCACGATGGTGACCGCATGGCCCAGAGTGGATGCGTAAAGGGCTGTGAGCAGACCGACTGCGCCGGCGCCGATGACGGCCAGGTTGGCGTTGGCGTGTGTGAGGTTGCAGCGGATTCCGTGGATTGCTACGGCTGCTGGGTCGGCGAGTACCGCGTGGAGCGGATCGAGGCCGGCGGGGATGGGGTGGAGGTTGGCTGCGGGTGCTGCCATCTGCTCGGCGAAGCCGCCTGGCTTGTCCCAGCCGATGCGGAGCAGCTGTAGGCATAGGTGGCTGTCGCCTGCCGTGCAGCGCTGGCAGTCTCCGCACGGCACCAGCGGGTCGACCGCGACGATGCGGCCGTCGGTGTCGGCTCCGACGACCTCGTGCCCGGGTCGCCACGGGTCCGGCAGTGTGAAGTCGCCGGGACACAGCAACTTGGGTGTGTCGCTGCCGCAAATCCCTGCGTACCGGGTCTGGATGATGCTCTCACCGGTGCGGGGCACAGGTGGATCAACCTCGTTGAGGTCGAGGACCATGGCGCGGACTTCCCATGCTCTCACCGGTTGCCTACCAGGCGCGCCGGAAGCTGTTCAACGCCATCGATTGCGGGACCGGACCATGGTGCTACGCCGAATGCGAGGCCATCCGGGCTGCCGCGGCGCCGGACTGCGATGGCGGTCATGCCGGCGGCAAGCGCGCCGTTCAGCTCGTCGCCGCCTCCATCTCCGACATACCAGGTATGTGGGGCCAGCACTCCAAGTTTGCCGCAGATGCGGGAGTAGAGTCGCTGGTCCGGTTTGGTGTGGCCGGCGGTGCAGCTGAACAGCACGACGTCGATGGCGGCGCTGAGCGGGCTGACGCGCCACGTGTCGGCGATCTCGGCGGTGGCGTCGCTGACAACTCCTAGCCGCAGACCGTTGCCGCGTAGGCGGTTCAGCGTCCGGACAACGGTGGCGTCGGGTTCCAGCCGGGTACGCCCGAGCGCGCGCAGCTCGTTCTCGACCCGTCCATGCGCGCGGGCGCGCCCACCCACGGCTCGCAGGAGGTGTTCGGCGAGTTCCGAGACGGTAGGCAGGGTTCCGTCGTGACGGACGTGCCAGGTCGACCGGAGGTAGCCCTCCACGGCCCGGCTGGGGCAATCGATGGCTTCGGAGAGCCGGCTGGCCGCCTGGGTCCGTTCGGCGGGCGTGGGAGCGTTTACAAGGGTGCCGAACAGGTCGAACACGACCGCGATTGGTGTCAGGTCAGCTGGTGGCGATGCGGGCGAGCTTGCGGCCGACCTTGAGGTATAGATGGTGGTCACGCGTCACCCCGTCGATTCTGTCCTTGAGTACCGTGGCGAGCGGTTCCCGGACCTCGTCGGGAGTGAGGTTGACCTGTTCCTGGCCGGTGTCGGTTTCGACCACCAGCCGCAGTCCCTGCTGCTGCGCGATCCGGCTGATTTCCTTGTTGCTCTTGGCGAAGCCGAGCGCCTTGACCGTCTCGACGATGGGCTGGCCGAGGTCGCTGATCGTCGGGAGGGACTCGACCTCGGCGAAGGTGCGCTTGGAGAACCGGGCCGTGAACTCATCGCGGGCGGTCATCGCGACGTCCACGCCGTGGACCGCTGCGGTGACTTCACCGGCAAGGATCTTCTTGAGGTCCATGGGATGCAGCGACCCCTCATTCAACCGCTGCTCGGCGGTGGCCAGCTCGGGATCGCGCCACTCGCTGAGCGCCCGGAAGTACGGTGGTACCAGCCGGTCCGGCACCGACATCAGCTTGCCGAAGATCTCACCCGCTGCGGCTGCGACCGGGACGTAATTTCCTTTGGACTTGGACATCTTGGCGCCGGTGCCATCGGTGCCCTCGATCAGCGAGGTGGCGACCACCAGCTCCGAGGTCTGGCCGCAGATCTCCATCACCTTGCGGCACATCTGCATGTTCAGGAACTGGTCGATGCCGCCGACTTCCAGATCGCAGTTGATCTCGACTGAATCCAGGGCCATGACCACCGAGTAGAGCAGCTCGGCCAGCGACAGGCCCTTGCCGGCCTCCAGCCGTTGGCGGAAGTCCTCGCGCTGCAACGGCATGGACACCGGGATCTGGGCGGTGATCTCGATCAGCTGCGGCAGCTTGACTTCCCGTAACCAGTCGCCGTTGTAACGGAACTTGGCGCGGGTGAAGTCGAAGAACGGCGTGACCTGCTGCTGGTAGGTAGCCAGGTTGCGGGCGATATCCGCGTCGGTCAGCGCGGGTCGCTCATCGGACCGGCCGGAGGGGTCACCGATCTTGGCGGTCACGTCCCCGACGATGAACACCACCTGATGACCCATGCGCTGGAAGCGGCTCAGGACGAGCATCGGCACCGCATGACCCAGATGCACCTCGGCCCCGGTCGGGTCGATGCCGAACTTCGCGATAAACGGGCGCCCCTTCGTACTGGCGTCGGTGATCCGGGCCGCCAGTGCGCCGGTCGAGGGTTGCAGCTGCTGGGACCGCTCGGCGATGAGAATGGCCTGCTCGGTCGGCGACAGATCCGAAAGGTCCATACTGCGGCGTTGGTGGGTCAGCTCCAGCAGCTCCCGCACATGCGCGTCAGCGCCAAGGTCAGCGCTTGCCAGCAGTGCGGTGGCCCGGTCAACGGACTCGCTCAGTCGGGTCATCTCATCGTCTTTCATAGCAGGGTCGAGGGCGATCGTAACGGACTGTTTTAGCCGGTTGCTCCTGGTTATCGCGGCCAGGACTCGATCAAGCTGGTCAGGTAGTCGGCGAACGTGACGACCTCGTGGCGCCAGGTCTTGCTTCCTTCCTGGCAGTGTTGGTACAGGTCGATCATGGCCGGGCCATCGTAGCGTGGGGTTTGGCACATCAGCTGGTAGGTTGCCGACTGCTCAGGTACGGGCGGTTCCTCGGCAAGTAGCCGGCGGACTTCCTCCGCCGGCGTGGTTACGTCGATCGCCGAGCCGGGGATGCTCTTGGAGAACTTGGGGTGGCCGCCGAAGCCTCGGACCATGCGGGTGTAGATGGCAGTGAGGGCGAAGTCGCCCCGCAGCGGTACGTGTTCGTCGAACCGCGCGGCAGCCTGCTGGGCGAACCGCACATACCGATGTTCGTCCACGCCCAGCATTACCATGACGGCGTCGTGGTGCTGGCCGAGGCTTACGAAGTCGGCGGCCATCAGACTCAAGGACAGCACCCGCCGGAACGTCATCGTGGTGTCCACCAGCCCGCGGGCGGCGTAGTAGCCGTGGTTGTCTTCCTCCGCCGCGTCGAAGTCGCCCTGGTCCACGTACCTTCCCAGTAGATACATGCCCTCCAGCGCGGGAAGGTAGCCCACCTGGCAGCGCACAGTGCCGGCCTGGTCCTCGAAGCCCAGACGTACGCAGTACTCGCGGAACCGGTCGGCGAGGTCACGAACTTCGGCATAGGGCTTGGCCTTGCCGTTGTAAGCATCAAGGTCGCCGAGCACGATCTGGCATCGCTCACCGCTGCGCTGGAACTCGATCATCTTGAGGATGTGTGTCACGGTCGCCAGGTGAGGCAGGCCCGACATACCGAAGCCAGTGGTGACGATGCGCCGTTCGGGCGCGGTACGCAGGTACTGCACCGCATCGTGGTGGCATAGGTAGCGGGTGTTGAGCGTGACAGCGTCCATGCCGGCCAGGTTGAAATCGAACCGTTGAAGGTCGAATGACGTGTAGCCAAAATCCGCCAGGACTCGCTGATAGTAGGATTCGGAGAACAGCACCGGCGTGCTCACGCTGACGCCTCCGTTCTGGTGTGATCGGTCCGGGCAGTCCGCCGCTGGGTGGCGGCCAGGCGGCGCTTTTGGTCTGCCTGGAGACGGTAGGAGCGGCTGAGACCGAGGAGTTGGTCGGGCGTCGCCCAGCGCGGCGGCTGCGCGGCGAGGTCCGTCAGCCGAGTGGCGACGTCCTCGTAGACGCCGGCCAGGTACTTGGAGAAGACGCCCGGTGTCCGGCGGTCGGTCATGCTTTCGGCGTGGACCCGATAGCGGGTGAGGAGATCAGGAAGCCGGACGCCGTGCCCGAGGTCTGCCAGCACGTGGAAAAGCAGCTCATTGGTCACGGGCAACAGGTCGCGGGCAGCGGATGTCCGGACCAGGAGCGTACTGGTGGAGCCGCCTGGGTGGCTGCCTTCCGCGAATGCCCGCCCGTCAGCGTCGATTACATGCTCAGCGTGCTGTATGAACAGCAGGTCGGGGTCGCGCAGGTGGGGCGCCACCGTACGAAGTTTGCTGGGGACGAAGGAATCGTCGGCGTCAAGCGGGGCGAACCAGTCGCCCGATGCCTCGCGTACGGCCCGAGTCAGAGTCGCGGCGAAGCCCTGGTGACGCTGGTTGACGATCCGGACGTTCCGGAATTCCTCATACAGCGCAGGGCTGGCGTCGGTCGAGCCGTCGTCAACAATGACGACCTCGGCCAGCTCGTACTCGTCGGGCTCCTGAGCCAGCGCGCTGGCGACTGCTTCGCCGACGTATCGCTCGTAGTTGTGGTTGAGGATCACGATTGAGACCGTGGGAAGTCTCATGTTCCGCTCCTGGCCGAGGCGTTGCCGTAGAGCAGGCTTAAGGCCGCCAACGTCGCGGCGTGCTCACGCCGCCGGTGTTCGGCAAACCGGTGAGGGTCGGGAGACTGCCATCCATTCTGGATGACCTGGTGCGCCTCCTGCATCGCCGTCAGCAACCGCGCACCATACTCGAACCGTGCGCCGTCGGACCAGTCGAACCAGATCGGCTCGTCCACCAGCGGCCGGTGGACAGCAACCTGGTCCGGCAGGTAACCGACCCGCGCCGCCACCGGCAGCACACCTAAATCGAAGGCCAGCTCCAGCTGGCCGGAGTGGCTTACCCACCGGTACGGCAGGATCAAGCAGTCCGCCTCGGCGACTACCTCGGCTACCTCGTCGTCACTCGGGAACGGCAACACCTCTACCTGGAGGCGAGGATCGGCACTGTGTTCGCGTATTCCCCGCCACGCATTAGCATCATCGGCGAGGCTGGCTCGCGACGGTGCACGTAGCAGCAGGTGCAGCACGGAGTCTCGCAGGTGACGGGCGAACCGCCAGCAGTGCAGCACCAGCTCGACATCCCGGTTGGGGCGCAACGAACCGTAGATCAGGAAGCGAGTTGGTCCGGGCTGGCGTGGCACCACCCGCCCTGCGGTCCCGGGCATCGCCACGTATCCGTGCGGGACAAGCGCCGTACGGCTGCGAAACCGCCGCCGGATCTCCGCCTGTCCAGCCGGTGTGAGGCACACAAACGGCACGTGGTGGTCAGCAAGCACACGACCTCGCCGGTGATGGGTTGCCAGGTCGGAGAACACCGGCGACACGTCGTGGGCGGTATACACCACCTGCTTGCCGGCGCGGCGGCAGTGCGCCAGCAGCATCACCAGGTCATGGACCGGCTCGAAATCCAAGTGGTGTAGGTGAACAGCATCGAGCAGATCCCATGGGTGGTTCCGCAACAGCCACGCCAGAGTAGCGTCGCGAGGAACATCCAGCCCGCTGACGCTGGTGCCGTTGAGCGGTTGGATGGTCTCCAGGCACCGCAGCTTCCGCGCGTAGGGGGTTCGCCCCGGCACGTGTACCACTCTGGTAGGCGCCACGGTCGGTCACCTCCGGCCGACACGGAGCACGACAAGCTGTGTCGTCAGGCCACCATCGGCGTCGTCGCTCCTGGTCAGGTCGAACCGCTCCACCTGCACCGGGAAGCTCTCGGCAAAGGCGCGGAACTCCCTGCAGGTCCACTCCCGCACATGCGACGGATTGAACGGCGGGCCGAGGTGTTCGGCCCCGGCACGCTTGTCACGCGCGGGCGTCGACAGAACCGCACGAGCGGCACCCGTTTCCAGAAGCCAGCAGATCAGCCGCATCGCCGGTCGGGGGTCGATTAGGTGCTCCAGCACGTCTGAGCACAGCACGACCGACCGTTCGATCGTGGCAGGCGCCAGCGGCAGGGTCATCGCCGACTCCAGGTCGGCCTCCAGCCAGCGCCCACACTGGTGGTTCTCGCGGCACCAGGCGATGTTGGGTCCGATGTCAACACCCACGACCTGTAGGCCGGGCTCCTGGACGGCCAGCCCGGCGAGCTTGCCGGCTCGCCCACAGCCAAGATCGATGACCACATCCCTGCCGTGTTTCCGCGCCAACGCCAGGAGCTCTGGGTAGACATCGGGCTGCCAGGTGACACCGGACGACTCGTCGTCCACGAAGTACTCTGGCTCGGTCCGCTCGATGTATCCGCGCGTCAAGTAGTGCAAACCCGCGTCTAGCGCCATCACGCGCCCCTCATCTTGACAGTTCGTGCCCGGCTCAGGTTTGCCAGCGCCGCACCACTGCGCAGGATGTCATCCGCGACCGCCATTCCGGCCGACGGCGATGCGGCTATACCGCTCCGCACCAGCAGGTAGCCCGCGTTAGCGGCGACCATGACTCTGTGCTCACGTAGTCCGCCGCCGGCAAGCAGGTCGCCGACGCGCTCGATCGCCTCGCCCCGACCGGACGGTTGTGGTATGTCGATCCCGGCGGCGCCAACCAGCTCGTGCGCTGGTTGCCTCCGGACCAGGCCGGGCCGCCCCTGCCACACGCGGCACGAGAGCACATGACCTACTGGCGCGATCTCGTCCAGATACTCGCCTGTGGGAAGTCGGCTGGACAGCACCTCCACCTGGTCCATGCCGAACTCGCCAAGGACCGAAGCAGCCACATCTACCCGTGGGTGTGAGAGTCCAAAGACGGTAATGTCACCGCGCACGGGGCTCGCCAGCGGCGCAAGTCCGAACGAGAACGGGTTCGGTGCATGGAAGCGTCCACCGTACAGCCCGTCAAGCAGCGGAATCTCCGGTTCGATCGCGACGAACGCAATCCCGGACGCCGCCAGGGAATCCCGGACACTTTCCGCGGTGCGACACTCCGGCAAACCGAGCGCGTGTACCAGCTCCCGAGAGCCCAGCGCGGACGATGTGGCTGCGGAGCCAACCTTGATGATCTGCGCACCGGCGGCGGCAGCCACCAACGCGGCGGGCGTCGAGACATTCAAGGTCCGGCGTCCCTTCTTGCCGCTTCCGGCGAGCGTCAGCACGGGCCGCCCAGCACCCCTCACCTCCTGCGGGGGTGGCCGTCTATCCAGGCTCAAGGCGCTACGCAGAAACGCGACGACATCACCGACGCGGGGCCCACCCGCCATCAGGGCGGTCATGAGCGTACCGAGGACGATATCCCGGGCCGGTGGTCGCAGATCGGTGATGCTGTTAAATCCCTCAGCGAGGTCCTCCGGCTTCGGGCGCACCCCCACCGCGATCTCCATCAGCGTCTTACGCAGGCTCTTCGGGAGCGACTGTGGCTGATCGGAGGCGCTCTCGTCGGCCACAGCAACGTCTGCGGTGACTCCTACCTGGTTCTCGGCCTCCACTAGCACCCGACACCTCCGAAGGGAGCAATCGCGCGAGGTGAGGGCCATACCACAGGTCTCGCGCTCCGCGACGATGACTAACACTGTGTGTCTGATCCAGGGTCCGACACAAGTCGATATCTGCACAGGCCCGCCGCGGGAGTTCATCATGGACCCCCATCATGTCGGCATGACGAGGAGCCGGTGTCAGATCATCGGTAGCGCTGCCAGCGGGTGCTGTGGTCCCCGGCCAGACTGGTGCGCAGTCGATGGGCGAGCTGTTCGGCAACCTCGGGCCGCCCTGGCAGGTTCGCGATGACGCTGGTGAGAAGCTGCAACTCGCGAATGCTGCTCAGTACCTGCCAGGCCGGGCGTGCGGTCACGTCCAACCCGTAGGCTTCGGCGAAGGCCGCGTAGGTGCGGGGGTCGTCGCCGAACCGGACCGCCCCATGCGCGGCCGGAGTGAGATCCCACTCGGGAGGCCCGAGCGCGGTGGTGTCGAGATCCCCCATGATCACCTCGCCGCTCGGAGCGCGCAGAAGGTTGGCGGCGTGAGCGTCGCCGTGGATTACCGCCTCCGGCAGAGTCCACTCCACGGTCGTCAGGTCGATGGCGAGCTGATCACACCGGTCGCCGAGCCGATCCAGGATCGCCGCTAGCGGCGTGCCAACCGCCTGGGTCGCCCAGCATTGGAGAAACGCCAGCTCAGCTCCACTTTTCGTGCTCGTTTCGGCCAGGCGACACCGGACCGTGCCGAGCACGTCCCAACGCGGCAGCGAGGTCGGCGCGCCGGTCAACGAGTGTAGTCGCCGCAGCGGTCCTGCCAGGTCAGCCGGGCTAAACCTGTGCGCGGGCGGTTGCTCCAACAGGATCCATACCGTCGCTGACCAACCATCCGCGTGTATCGGTTGAGGTACGTCCGGTGCCAGCCGCACGACCGGCAGGTCCAGCTTCGCCAGCGCGACCGCTACCTGCGCGACGCGAGCCACCTGCGCGGCAGCGTTCGGACCACTTCGCATCCGGACGACCACGCCAGCGGCGGGCAGTCGGTAGACCGCGTTCATGGTGTAGCGCACCAGTTCCGCGCCGGCCGGGTCCAGGTCGGCGGACCGGCACACGGCGGCCAGCCCAGCCGCCAGCCGGCACTGCTCCTCGTCGCTCAGCTTCGTACCCACCGCTGCTTAGGCTAGCCGCAGCAGCGCTACAGCGCCGCAAGGTCGCTGATGCGCTCGATCAGAGCGGCGATGCCGGACTGTCGGGCGTGTGGTCTCGCCAGCTCCGCGACCTCGCTGAGCCGGTCCACCGCGCGCACGGATGCGATCTCCTTGGCGCGGTCCACCGCCAGGTTCCCGTTGCGTTCGGCGTGCTCCATCTGTCCGTCGAGCAGGTAGGCGCCCGCCAGAGAGATCGCATCGAAGGTGCGGCTGCGTGCCTCACCGGGTTGGCGATGCGCGAATGCGGCTTCGCCGCGGCCAATCGCCACTGGTGCATACTTGGGCCGGTGCTCCTCGTAGACGGCGAGGCTGTTGTAGATCACCGATGCGATGCCGTCGATGTCGGCGGGGGCGAGGAAGAACTTTGCCCATGACGGCACCTCATCGGTGTCCACGCGGCCACGTTCGCCCTCCGCGCGTGCCAGGGCGTCAGCGACCCGGTCGTCGGCGCCAAGCATGGCGTAGGCCCACGCCTCATTGGCGTGCAGCACCGCCACAGCAGCAAGGCACCCGGAGTCCTGGGCCACGATCTGGCCAAGCTGCCACAGTGTGAGAGCCTCACGAGCTCGCTGCTGGTGGATCGAGACCCGGCCGAGCCGGTAGAACGCACCCGCGATGAGCACGAGGTCATCGATCTGGCGAGCAAGGGCCAGCCCGGCGGTCAGATACCTCCGCGCCTCCGCGTGATCTCCAAGATCGTGACACGCCCACCCGGCCACCTGGTACATGTCCGACAGTGCCGCCTTCAGCTCCCGCTCGGTCTGCTCACCGTCGAAGCGGCTGCGCAGCATGCCGCGAGCCCAGCTCAGGTAGGCCACAGCCGACTCGCGACACGCCCCGCCGCCAAGGTCCGCATCGAACCTGCGGTGCCGCTCACTCAGCTCCCGCAGCACCTGCACATGCGCCGCCGTGACCAGCCCTGGCACGTCGGCGGCTGGCGACGGAGGTAGCGCCGGTAGCATCCGCTCCAAGTCATGCGGCGGTGCACCCACCGCCAACGCCGCCAACGCTCCCGTGAAGTCGGCGTAGGCGCTCGGGTCCGGTAATCGCTGGTTGTTACGCATGTCCGGTAGCACCATGGCATTGGCATCGGCGTAGGCCAAGCCAAGTAGCCCTCGGTCGATCTCGAACCCGGCCGCGATACGCTCCAAGACCTCGTAGGAAGTCACCTGCTGAGTACCCAGGCAGATGGCTCGCACCCTGGTCTCGCTCAATCCGGCGGCTGAGGCGATAGCAGCCCTGCTCCAACCCCGAGTCTTCAAATACCGAAACAGGCCCGTGATGCACTGACCTAAACTTTGGTCGTTTTGTGGGTAATAGCGCCGGTTTCGGGGTGGGTGTGGGTCGGGTGCGGGACGTGAAGAAGCTCCTGGTAGGACATGGATTGACTAGATCAACATGTTCCAACCAGGAGCTTCGGTGTCGAATTCTGCCATGCTGTCCGCCAGCGCGGTGCGACAGGCCGCCGATCAGCGGGAGACGCTGCGGGCAGCGGTGATCGCCGGGCCCGCCGGTGTCGGGACCCTCGACGAGCAGGTGACCGGCCGGTTGTGGCCACTCCTGGCCGATGCCGCACTGATCGAACGGGCGCGGGCCACGGTCGGGCACGTCGACGCCCGGCGGCGGGTGCTGACCGGAGCGGTCACGGTGATGATCGTGCTCGGGCTGTGCCTGTTCCGGCGGGAGAGCACATCGGTGGTGACCGCACGGGTGACCTCACGGCTCCCCCGGACCCGGGTGGAGGGCGCACCGACCGCCGCGGCGGTGTCGAAAGCCCGGGGCAGACTCCCCGCAGCGGTGCACCAGCGGGTGTTCACCGACGCCGCCCGGTCCACACCGACGTTCGGGCCCGAGTCGTACGCGTTCGGTCTGCTGGTCACCGCGATCGACGGCACCGTGTTCGACCTGGCCGACACGACACGGACACGGGCCGGGTTCACCACCCCGACCGGCGGCCGGTTCCCCCAGGCCCGGATGGTCGCCCTGGTCGCCTGCGGCACCCGCTGGATCCTCGCCGCCCGCATCGCCTCCTCCGGGACCAGCGAACAGGCCCTCGCCGACGACCTGATCGGCGAACTCCAACCCGGCACCATCAACCTCGCCGACCGGGGCTTCTTCTCCATGGACCGCTGGACGCGGGCGGCCGCCACCGGGGCGCACCTGCTGTGGCGGGTCAAGAACGGCGCCCGGAGCCTGCCCGCCCGACTGGTCGAGGTCCTCCCCGACGGCTCCGCGCTCGTGCAACTCGCCGAGTCCGACGCGATGCTGTCCCGCCGCCGCACCACCCGCGCCGACCGCACCCTGCCCCGACTCCGTCCGACACTCGCCCGTCTGGTCGAGTTCACCGTCACCACCCGCGACCGCGCCGGCCGCACCACCCACAGCCGCTACCGCGTCCTGACCACCCTGCTCGACCACCACCGTCACCCCGCCACCACACTCGCCGCGCTCTACGCCGAACGATGGCAGATCGAACTCACCTACGGACGACTGAAGACCACCCTGCGGGGACCCCGCACCCGACCACGCGGACACACCCCCGAACTCGCCTACCAGGAACTCTGGGCGCTACTGACCGTCTACAACGCCCTCGTCCGACTCGCCGTGACCACCGCCGTCGACCTGAACATCGACCCCGACGCGGTCAGCTTCGCCACCGTCCTCGCCCTGACCCGCGCACACCTCGCAAGCCAGGACCCCGCACCCTGCGTCAACTGCGGACACGACGACCCCGACCCCACCACCACCCTGCTCACCGCGATCGCCGCCCAACCCCACAACCGACACACCCGCACCCGCACCGGCCCCCGCACCAAACGACAACGACGAACACAACGCACCCGCGACGTCACCTACGAGATAACCATCACCCAGACCGACCTACCCAAAGCCAGCAAAACGGCCAAAGTTTAGGTCAGTGGCCCGTGATGTCACGTTCGCGGAGGATGTCCGGCATCGGGCGGCCGTCGAGCCCGCCCGTGCGCCACCACTGGGGATCCACTTGCCGTAGGGGTGCCATGCCGTCCTCGTTGCGCCGGCTTCATCGCATCGTGTGTATGGCGAAGCGTAGCGTCACCGCAACCCGACCGCAAACCGAAAGTAGTCATCACGAGCATGAACCAACCTGGTGTCTGTACGCGATTCAGACGGCCCGGATCAGCCCTGATCCTGCCGAGGCCGACACCGTCGGGCCGCTGTTCCGAGCGCATCAGGCGCCGGAGGGGTCCATCATAGACCCCCGGTGTGGGCTGGGGCTAGCACCCAAACTACGGAACAGTCGATCGCGACCGACGCCACGACCGTCACGTGCAGAAGCGACCATAGGAGGCGGACGCGATGCGGTGGCTCCGAATGCGGCCCCGACAGCCGCCGAATGGCGATTCCAGCGACCGGCTGCCGAGCGGCTACCACCGAAGCGGGGCAGACATCACCCTCGGCCAAAAACGGTGTCGAACGGCTGACCCGATCGATGCCGAGAAGGCAGACGGCAAGGTTCACGCCGAAACTCGTGATGCCTTGCGGGAGCCGACCCAACTCCTTCCACTCATGGATTCGGTGCTGATGACTCCGGCCGCGCGGTGGCGGGCTTTCGGGGGACGGTCGTGATCAGCGGTGCGATGCGTCTGTGCTACGTGAACTGCGGTCCGGTCCGGACGCGGCTGGCACGATCCGACGTACATACGGTCTCCTGGCCGACGCCATGACTGCTCGCCACTATGACGGTGACCGTTCGGGGGTGGCCAAGGCGATGGATCAGGTGGCCTGCGACCCGAACCGCGCTGCGGCGGCCTGCGGGCTGCTGGTGGGGTTGCAGACCACCATGCCGGGGATGAGCGCGGCAGCACGCGATCGAGATCGCCGGACCAGCCGCGCCACTTGTCTCGAACGACGGAAGAAACGGAGGTGGCCAGTGATGAGCCATGTTCTGGCCAGGGTGACACTCGAGCCGGATCGGTGGTGGCGGGGCTGGCTGGACGGCCCGCTGATCGTCGATGTGACCGGGTCGACTCGTACGTGGACTCGGCCGGGGCTGTCTGGGCGGTGGTAGAGGGCTGGCGCCATCTCCCGCCCGGTGTCCGCCGGTGGTCCCGCGACCTGGTACACCCCGCCGCACTGCCACCGGAGCTGCTTGCTACCGGCTGACGTGATGTCAACCCCGAGTGCCACGTCATGATCGGCGCCGGGGTCGATGACCGCCTGAGCTGGGCGCGGGGCACAGGGCTGGACGTCAATGAAGGAGGTGAGGACGACGGGCGCGCCAACAGCGAACCCGTTGGACCGTGACCGGGTGCCGGCGGCCGACAGCTACCAGCCGGGCGACCCGGTGTGGGTCCACCGGCATGGCGAATGGAACTCCGGCATGGTCCGTGAGGCATCGGGTAGGGCGGTCCTGGTCGACTACCACCGCCCCGGTCAGCGCGGGTCGCTGACCGACACGGTGTTGAACCTGTATGTGATGCGGCGGGACGATCCTGACCCGCTACTCGACACCCACCCGCCCCACGCCATCCCGTACACGCAGGCGGATCAGGATGCTGCTGGTGGTGCACCATCAATGACGGGCAGTTAGGTCCCCGGCGAAAGTCCACCCGAAGCGGTGGCGCCGACAACTGTGTCATGCCCAGACACCGACCCCTGACTTCGGAACTACTCGTCTGGAGTACCAACGCTTCGTACCCGAGGCCATCAAGCTCAACGCCACCGCCACCGGCCTCATCACACAGCTGCTCCGGCGGGAACGCCGCAGCGACACGCCAGGGCTACGAGCCCTCGCCAATCGGGCAGGAGTACCGGACTCGTGACTGAGGCCCCCGTCGTCCTGCTCGTCATATGCGCCGCACCGCCGGCCGCCCAGGTGGCCGAACTGGCTGAACAACTCCGTAGCAACGGCTGGGACGTGTATTCCGTCATGACCGAGGCCGCTGGCGCATGGGTCGACACCGAATCCCTTGAGCGGGCCACCGGCCACCCCGTGAAACGCGAACCGCGCGGACCGCAGGAACCAAAGTCGCTGCCGAGGGCCGACGCCGTCGTCGTCGCACCCGCCACCTTCAACACGATCAACCAGTGGGCCGCCGGCACCAACAACACGGCGGCGTTGGGCATCCTCAACGAGGCGTTGGGGGCGGGTATCCCAGTCATCGCCTCGCCGTACGCCAAGGCGGTGCTCGCCGCCCACCCAGCCTTCGGCCGCAGCATCGAACTGCTCGCCGGTGCTGGCGTTCGCTTCACTGCCACCGACGCCCTGCGGCCGGCCGTGCCGGACGGACCATTCCAGTGGGAAGCCGTGCTCGACCTACTGACAACGCACGACCGCGACTGACTCAGTCTTCGGGAGGGGCGGGCGCTTCGGTGGGCGTCGGCTGCGGTGTCGGGTCGGTGGAATCCGCAGTAGCGGGCCGTGGGGACGGCGCCGGTCGCCGTAGCCGTCCCGGATTGGTCGCCCCACGCGGCGCGATCCGGTCGGCGATCGTCAATGTCACCGGCGGGACCGGTGGCACCGCAGGTCGCAGCGCCGCCACCGCCGGAGCGTCCGGCTCGGCCGAGGTGGCAGCGGTCGGGTCGACAGCCGGAGCTGTCGCCTCCGCCGGATCCGGGGTGGGGGCCGCCGGCTGCGCGGTCGGCGACGGCGACGCCTCCGGGACCGGCGACGGCGGTGCCGTGGCCGGGTCGCCGACGGGCCGGTCGGCGTGCACCGGTCGCAGACCGGCCACCAGGGTCGAGACGATGTCGGCGGCGTAGCTGCCGTCCGGGTCGTAGTCGGGGTCGAAGACGGTCAATTCGACGCCGAGGCAGTGCGGGGTGTCGACCAGGTCCGCGAGCAGCAGCTCCAGCTCAGCGAAGGCGATGCCGCCCGGATCCGGCGCGTCGACCGCCGGCATCACCGCCGGGTCGAGCACGTCCACATCGACATGTACCCAGTAGCCGGCGCAGTCGGCCAGCTGGTCACGGGCCCACTGGGCGCTGCGCGCCGCCCCCTCCGCACGCAGCTCCGGCACTGGTCGGGTGACGATACCGGCCGCCTGCAGATCCAGCCGGTACTCGTCCTGGGCCCGGATGCCGAGCACCACGACGTCGATGTCGCGAAAGTACGGCCGGCGACCCTCGATCCCCGCCAGATCCGGCTGCCCCCGCCCGGTGACCAGGGCCAGCCCTTCACCCGCCGCCGCGCCGACGTAGGAGGCGTTGCCGGGATGCCGGAAGTCGGAGTGCCCGTCGACGTAGACCAGCCCGATCCGCCCACCGACCGCTTCGCCGAGCCGGTGCATCGCCAGCGCCCCGCCGAGCAGGATCGAGCAGTCGCCGCCCAGCACCACCGGGAACTCCCCGGCGTCGATGACGGCACCGATCCGCCCGGCGAGGGCGAGCGTGTACGCCGAGATCGACCCGGCGTGGCAGACCCCGTCACCGGGACGCCAGTCCGCCGGGTCGTACCGGGGCGGGGTCAGGCACCCGGCGTCGCGGGCGCCGAGCCGACCCACCAGCTGATGGTCCCGCAGTGCGCCGGGCGCTTTCGCGCAGCCCGGCACCGACGTCCCGGTCGGCGGTCGCAGACCGAGATTCGACGGTGCGTCCAGTACGGCGATCCGGCGCATCGACGGGGCTCAGAACAGTGCGCTGGCCAGCGCCCGGCGGGCCCTGGTCACCGCCGGGTCGTCCGGACCGGCCATGGTGAACAGCGACACCAGGTGTTTGCGGACGGTCTCCCGGTCGTCACCGGCGCTGCGCCGGACCAGGTCGATCAACCGCTGGTACGCCTGCTCCGCCTGACCGCCGAGCACCTCCACGTCGGCGGCGAGCAGCTGGGCCGGTACGTCGTCGGGTGCCGACGCCGCCGCGTCGAGCGCGGCCGCCGGCTGCACCCCCTGCACCCGGCGGGCCAGGGCGACCTGGGCCAGCCCGGCCTCGGCGGCGATGTCCGCCGGCGCCTCGTTGAGGATCTTCCGGTAGGCCTGCTCGGCGGCGTCCAGGTCGCCCATCATCAGCGCCTCGTCGGCGGCGTTGAGCAGCGGATTCTCCGGCTCCTCGACGGTGACGCCGCCGGCTTTGAGTACGGCGCCGATCCACTGCCGCAGCTGGGCCTCCGGCACCACACCGGCGAACGCGTCGACCGGCTGGCCGCCGACGACGGCGTACACCATGGGGATGCTCTGCACCCGGAACATCTGCGCCAGGCGCTGGTTGCTGTCGACGTCGATCTTGGCCAGCGTCCAGGCACCGCCGCCCTCGGCCGCTAGTCGCTCCAGCAGCGGCGACAGTTGCTTACAGGGCTCGCACCACTCGGCCCAGAAGTCGATGACCACCGGTGTGGTCATCGAACGTTCGAGAACCTCGGTCTGGAAGGTCGCCTCGGTGACGTCGATGACGGCACCGGCTGCCGCCGGTGCGCCGGCCGCCGGACCGCCACCGGCCCGGGTCGGGGTCCCGGCCGGCCGGTTCCCGCCGGCCGGCGCTGCGCTGCGCAGCGAGCTGAGGTCTACCGCGCCGCGAGTGAAAATCGACGGGGTGGTACGTGGGTCGCTCATGGTTACCTAGTCTCGCACGCGCAGGGCGCGTCCCAACGCCAGCGCCACCGCCCCGAACAGCAGCATGACGCCGATCACGGGGAGCAGCACGGCGACCGGCCGGGGCCAGCGCACCGGTGCCAGCGGGACCGCCTCCTCGACGGTGACCGGCAGGTAGCTGCCGCTCAGCCACCAGGCGAGCAGCGCACCGCCGAGCCCGGTCGCCGCGGCCAGCAGCACCGCGGGCAGACCGCTCCAGCGCAGCGAGCCGGCCGCCGACCGGGACGGCAGTCCCTGGGTCCGCAACGCCGTCAGGTCCTCGGCACGACGGCGCCGTTCGACCATGGCCAGCAGCACCATCCCGGAGCCGGCGAGGATCACCGCCAGGGCGGCGGCGAGCAGGTGGAACCAGATCGCCAGGGCCGGTGCCTGCCGGTCCAACCCGGCCCGGATCTGCTCCGGGGTGAACTCGCCGGTGACGGTGAGCCCGGCCGCGTCCAGCCGTTCGGCGATGTCGGCCGGTGCCCGGGGACCGAGCCAGACCTGGGCCGTTTCGAGCCCGGTCTTCTCGGGCACCGCGCGTACCGCGTACTCCATGTCGACCAGGAAGCCGCGGTCGCCCAACACCGGCAGCGCCGGAACCGGGTCGGCGTCGGACGTCAACTGCGCACCGGTGGGCAGCAGCGCCGTGGTCGGGTTCAGCCCGGGCGGCCGGTCGTCGGCCAGGGCGGTCACCGCCGGCAGCGGGTACGGCGTGTCGGCCGGCAGCGCCCACGGGTCGGGGGCGGCCCCACCGGCGAGCAGCCGCAGTCCGTCCGGACCGGCCTCGGACGGGTCACCGGACGGATCACGCCAGCGCTGTTCGTCGGTGAGCTCCGCCGGCCCGAGCAGCTGGTCCCCGCCGACAGAGAGGTCGGTGAGGGTCACCTCACGGACCCGCTGGTCGACCTCGGTGTCCGGGTCGACCGCACCGGCGGTGCCCGGTTCGAGCCGGACGGACAGCCCAGCGAGCTGGCATCCGTCGGCGCAATCGACCGGAATCCGGTAGGTGTGTCGTCCCAGCCGGGCGAACGTGGCCTCGGCCGCCGCGCCCCCCGACGTCGACCGCAGGTGGACGGTGAACCGCACATCATCGGCCGGACCGGTGCCCGGCGGGTCGGGCTGCCCCGGGTCACCTGGCGGGTCGGGCTGCCCCGGGTCGGCGTCGACGACGACCAGGTCCACCGAGATCTCCGTCCCGTCGACGGTGATCGGCGCGGTGGCGGCCGGTCGGCGCAGCGCCTCGGCGACGTCAGCGGGGCCAGCCGGGCCGAACTCGGGTCGCCATCGAGCGGTTGCGGCCAGCGCCGACGAGTCGGCGAGCAGCGCCGGGGCGTCCGCGTCGGTATCGGCGAAGCCGACCGCCATCGCGTACTCGCCGGTCGGGTCGACCGACCGGACGGCCGTCAGCAGCGTGCCGGCGTCGACGGGCAGCAGGGTCAGTACCCGGTCCGCGCCGCTGCGCACCTCGGCCAACGCCGCCCGCGACTGGCGGGCCACGTCGAACGCGATGGCCGCGTAGCCGGTCAGCACCACGGTGACGGTGAGCAGGGTGAACAGCCGTTGGCTGGCCGGTTGCCGGGCCAGGTGCAGCAGCCCCAGCGCCGGGCCGAGCCGGCCCCGGCGCAGCGCGACCGCGCCGAGCTGGCCGGTCAGCGGTGCCACCACCCGTGCCGCCAGCAACGCCACGGTGACCCCGATCAACGCCGGCACCAGCAGCGACACGCCGATCAGCTGGCTGTCGAACAGCCGCAGCTGCGCCACGGCGACCACGGTCAGGGCCACCATCACCGTCTCCGCCAGCAACGACGTCCAGAGTCGGGACCGGGCCGGCACCCGGCGCAGCAGGTCAGCGACCGGGCTGGCCAGCTCCCGGCGCTGGGCGGCCAGCACGGCGAGCAGCGCACCGACGAAGGTGGCGCAGCCGGCCAGCACCGCCGCGACCGAGGTGACCGGGGCGAACCGGCCCTCCTCCAGTCGCAGGCCGGCGAGCAGCCCGACGGCGACCGAGCCGAGCAGGTAGCCGACCGGCGCGCCGAGGGCGATGGCGGCCGCCGGCTCGCCGGCGGCCAGCGTCCACCGGGTCCGCCGGGGGATCCCGCGCAGCGCGATCAGGCCCAGCTCGGTACGGCGGGCCGCGGTGCCGGCGGCGACCGCGACGAAGACGACGAACAGGCAGAGGACCACCAGCGGGACGGCCGCGACCGGCACCACCTGCCGGGTCAGCGCCTGGGCCGACGAGATCCGCTCCAGCAGCGGTCCGACGTCGTCGGACAGGTAGACGTACCCGGCACCGTCGGCGCGGACCTGCTCGGCGAGCCTGGCCAACTGCTCATCGAGCGCCGCCAGCCGGTCCGGTCCCAACGCGTCGGCCTCGGCCAGCGCGTCCACCCCCCGGTAGTCGCTGCCCCGGTCCATGGCGTCGACGACGTACCGGCTGGTGAATACCGGTTCGCGGTAGGCGTCCAGGGCGCCGGGTACGAAGTACGGCGTCCGGCCCCAGTAGAGCACATCCGGGTCCACCGGTTCGTAGACACCCACGACGGTGATTTCGGCCGGCGCCCCACCCGGGCGGTAGATGCGCTGCGGCGGGACGTACTCGGCCCAGGTGATGGTGACCGAGGTGCCGGGTGCCAGGTCCAGCCGTCGGGCCGTGTCCGCCCCGATCACGACTTCGTTCGGCGACATCAGACAACGCCCGGCGACCATCCGCAGGTTGGCGCAGACGTCCTCGCGAAAGACCAGGTAGGAGATGTCGGTGGCGACGGGCTCCAGCCCGAGCATCGGCATCTGCACGGTGTAGACGGTGCGGAAGCCGGGCAGGTCGAGCACGGCACCGGTGACCGCCAGGAGGCCGGCTTCCTCGCCGGGTAGCACGTCGGGGATGGACAGGCTGACCGTGCGGTCACCACGGTCGGCCGCGTCGAGCTCCGCCGCCACGACGGCCCGGTCGGCGGCGGCCAGGTACGCCGGGCCGGTCACCGCGGCGGCGGTGGCGAACGCGCTCAGCAGGAAGACGACCAGCGCCTGCCCGCGCCGGGCGGCGAGCATCGACAGCAGCAGCGAGATCATCCGACGTCTCCGTCCCGGTCCCGGTCGCCGGGCCGGGTCAGCTCGGCCGGCGGACCAACCCGGGAATTGGCCGGCGGACCAACCGGCGGGGCGACCCGCAAGTCGACGGCCCGGACCAGCCGGGCACCGGCGAACGCGGCCGCCGCACCGAGCGCCCCTGCCGCGACGAGCACGCTGACCAGCAACGGGACGGCCTGCGGACCGATCCGCAGCGGCAGTGCGGCCCAGTTGTCGACGAAGATCGGCATCGCCTGCCGGATCGGCAGTTGGGCGAGCACGGTGGCCACCAGGCCGACGACCACCGCGAACGCCACGGCGACGGCGTACCCGCCGTAGGCGATCCAGGTGACGGCGCGGGCCGGTAGCCCCTGCGCCCGCAGAGCGGCCAGCTCGGCGGCCCGGTCGTCGCGTTCCACCGCGGCGACCACCGCCAGCGCCCCGGCCGCCAGCAGCAGCCCGATCAGTCCGGCGGCCAACTGGAACCGCAGCGCCGATGGCGGACCCTGGCGGCCGAGCTGCTCGATCACCGCCGCCCGGGAGTCGGTGCCGATGATGGTCAGCCCTTCGGCGGTGAGCCGGTCGGTCAGCTCCCCGGGCGCGTCGGGGGCGAGCCAGACCTGCGGCACGTCGCCGGTACCGGCTCCGTCGGCCAGCCGGTCGGCCAGTTCCAGGTCGACCAGGTAGCCCCGCTGCCGGGCCTGCGGCAACGCGGCGGCCACCGACACGTACCGCACCGGCAGTTCGGCACCGCCGAACACGGCGAGCCGTGGCTCGCCCGGGACGTCCGGGGCGAGCTCCGGCCCGGAGCGCACCACCGGCACCGGTACCGGAGCGTCGATCGGATGGATCCGGGTGGACCGCTCCCGGTACACCCCGCCCGGCGGCGGGGTGGTGAGGGTCACGCCGCCCGGCCCGGCGCTGATCCGGGGGCCGAGGGCACCACCGGCGACCGCGCCGCGCCAGTTTCCGATGTCGCCGAGGTACGCCGCGTCCAGCCGGGGTGTGGTGGCACCGGCCAGATCGTGCAGGGTGATCGTGAGATCGGGTTCGGCCAGCACCGGTACGCCGTTCCAGGCCGGTTGGACCAGTTCGAGTGACGCCAGTCGGCAGCCGTCCGGGCCGCATCCGGTCACCGTGGCGGGGTGCTCGGCACGGTCGGTGCCGAGCGGGCCGAAGACCACCTGCACCGGGTCTCCGGTTGGGTCGACCAGGTGCGCGACGACGCTGACCGGTACCTCGTCCGGCCCGGCGGCGGTCAGGACCAGGGGTCCGTCGCCGACCCGGACCTCGCTGACCGGCGGGGTGAGCGCGGCGGCGACCTCGGCGGCTGCTTGGCCGTAGCCGGGATGCCAGGCGGCGACCTGGGCGAACCGGGAGGCGTCGACGGCGAGCACGTACTGGGCCGACCCGGGATTGTTGCCGACCACCGCCATCGCGTACCGGCCGGACGGGTCGGCGGCACGGACCGCGGCCAGCAGGTGGACTCGGCTGCGGGCCTGCACGGTGAGCACCTGGTCGGCGCCGGTGGCGTGGGTGGCCCGGACGGCCCGCGCGGAGACCGACTCGCTCCAGCCGCCGATCGCGGTGCCGAGCAGCGCCACCCCGACGGTGAGAAGGGCGACAAGCCGCGCGGTCCCCGGCCGGCGCGCCAGGTGCAGCGCGGCCAGCGCGGCGGGCAGCCGACCGGCGCGCAGCAGGGCCGCCGCGGCCCGGCCGGCCACCGGGGTGGCCGCCCGGCCGGCGATCAGCGCGATCGCCAGGGCCAGCAACGCCGGGGCGAGCAGCACCAGAGCACCGGCCTCGTCCGGCTCAGCCGCGCCGACGTACGCCTGGTAGAGCCCGGCCCCGGCGACGGCCACCGCGATCAGGTCGACGACATCGGCCCGCCAGCCGCGCTGCCGGGCCGGGACGTGCCGGAGCAGGTCCACCACTCCGGCTCGGGCGTTGCGCAGGTCGGCGGCGATCGCGGCGACCAGCGCACCGGCGACGGCGGTGCCAGTCGCGGCGAGGGCGAGCCGCGCGGCGGAGCCGACCTGCTCCGGGTCCGGGCCGGCACCGGCGAGCAGCCGGGCGGCCACCAGGCCGGCGGCGGCACCGACCAGCGCGCCGACGATCATCGGCAGCCCGCTCTGGCCCACCGTGAGCAGCCACACCCGCCATCGGGCACCGCCGCGCAGTTTGACCAGTCCCAGGTCACGGCGGCGGTGTTCGGCGGTGTGCCGGACGGCGAAGAACAGGGCGAACCAGGACAGCAGCAGCAGTTGCCCGGCGGCGACGGCGACACCGAGCTCGACCAGTTGGCGGTGGCGGGCGATCTGGTCCACCAGGATCGCCGCATCGGTGCGGACCTGCCAACGGCCGACGACGCCACCACCGTCGGAGCGGCGGACCTCGGTGGCCAGGTCGACCCCGGCGAGGTAGGCGGCGGCCGGCAGCACCAGGTGGTAGGCGGCGAAGAGGTTGTCCGCCGGTACGGCGGCCAGGGTGCCGGCGGTGGCGAAGACCGGGTCACCGTTGTCGGCATCGGTACCGCCGCTGCCGAGGTCGTCGAACGCCCAGTACGGCTCGCCCGGATCGGTCACCTGGTAGGTCCCGGTGACGGTGAGAACGACCGGTGCGCTGCGGCTCGCCTGATGGGTGAACTGGTCGCCGACCCCGACGCCGAGCCGTTCGGCGCTGCGGGCGCTGAGCAACGCCTCGCCGGGGCGCTGCGGGCAGGTGCCGGTGACGGTCAGGTGTTCGCAGACCTGCTCCCGGTGCGCCAGGTTGGCCGCCAGCGCGGCCTGGCCGCTGGCGACGGTCCCGGTGCTCCACACCGAACTGCTCGCCGCCGCACCGGGGTAGCCGATCCGCTCGGCGCCGGCGTCCCGTGCCCGGTCGACCAGGTCGGCGCCGGTGGCGTCGAGCTCGGAGCGGTCCCCGGTGGCCGGATCGACCCGCTGGTCGGCGGCGACCTCGGCGGCGCTGGCGGCGACCCGTCCGGTGGCGCGGGCGGCCAGCAGGTTGGGGCCGGCCGCGTCGATCGCGGCCTCCGCGACGGTACGGGTGGTCGCCGCCGCGTACCAGGGGGCGGCGGTGGTGGCGGTGACCGCGAGGGCGGTGAGCACCAGCAGGGCGACGGCCTGGCCGGCCCGGGCCCGGACCGCGCCGACGAGCAGTGCGAACACTCAGACTCCTGTGCCGTCGACGCCGTCGGGCAGCAGACCGGGCGGGGCGGACCCGCCCACGACCAGGGTTACCGCGCCGTCGGCCTGGGCCACCCGCAGCAGGGTGCCGGGCGGGAAGTCGCCGAGCACCTCGGGCGGCAGCTGCACCGTACCGTCGCCGGCCACCACTGCGAAGTCCTCGCCGTCGCGGCCCTCGGCGCCGACCCGGCCGTCCCGGATGGTCACCGCCCGGCCGAGCCGGGCACCCACCTGCGCGTCGTGGGTCACCACCACGATCGTGGTCTCCCGTTCCCGGTTGATCGTCTCCAGCGCGTCGAGCACTTCGTCGCGGCCCCGGGTGTCGAGTTGACTGGTCGGTTCGTCGACCAGCAGCAGTCCGGGCGAGGCGGCGACGCCGACGGCGAGCGCGGCCCGCTGCCGGGCGCCCGGGGTCAGCTCGGCGAGCCGGTCATTGCCGCGGCCGGGCAACCCGACCAGGTCGAGGATGCGGTCCGGGTCGTCCAGGTCGATGCCGGCGGTGGCGGCGGCCCGCCGCTGGGCCAGCCAGACGTTGCGGCGTAACGTCGCGTACGGCAGCAGGTTGCGGGCGGCGCCCTGCAGCACCACGCCGATCTGGGTGCCCCGCAGCCGGGCGACCTCCCGGTCGGAGAGCTTGCCCAGGTCGTAGCTGCCGACGCTGACCCGGCCGGCGGACGGGCGCATCAGCCCGGCGAGCAGCGCCACCAGGGTCGACTTGCCGGAGCCGGACGGGCCCACCAGGGCGAGCATCTCCCCAGGGTTGATCCGCAGGTCGACACCGGAGAGCGCGACCACGTCGCCGGCCTCGCCCCGGTAGATCTGCACCACCCGTCGGCAACTCACCGCAAGTCCCGTCACGGCGTACTGCCTACCATGAATCCCCCGGGGTCCGCTGCCCCCGGTCGGCGGCCGGCACCGGGCCCGCCCAGGTCACGAAGCGCGCGGGCCGGATCAGAACCGGGCCGGCTCCCGGTAGACGCCCCACTCGGCGCGTAGCGCGTCACAGATCTCGCCGAGGGTCGCCTCGGCACGGACCGCGTCGAGCATCGCCGGCACCATGTTGTCGCCGCCCCGGGCCGCGGTGACCAGGTCGTCGAGGCGGCGACGGACCAGCGGGTCGTCCCGGTCGGCCTTGCGGGCGGCGAGCAGCCGGCGCTGCTCGACCTCCACCTCGTGGGAGATCCGCAGGATCTCCAGCTCCTTGGCGACCGTACCGGTGTGGCAGTTGACGCCGACGATCTTCTTGCGGCCGTCCTCCACCGCCTGCTGGTAGGCGAACGCCGCCTCGGCGATCTGTCCGGTGAACCAGCCGTCCTCGATGCCGCGCAGGATGCCGGAGGTGATCGGCCCGATCGGGTGCGGGCCGTCGCCGCCGAGTTGGCGGATGCGGGCGAAGATCTCCTCCGCCTCGGCCTCGATCCGGTCGGTGAGCGCCTCGACGTACCAGGAGCCGCCGAGCGGGTCGGCGACGTTGGCCACCCCGGTCTCGTCCATCAGCACCTGCTGGGTACGCAGCGCGATCTCGGCGGAGGCGTCGGTGGGCAGCGCCAGGGTCTCGTCCAGGGCGTTGGTGTGCAGCGAGTTGGTGCCGCCGAGCACCGCGGCGAGCGCTTCGACCGCCGTACGTACCACGTTGTTGACCGGTTGCTGCGCGGTCAGTGACACCCCGGCGGTCTGGGTGTGGAACCGCAGCCAGAGGGCCCGCTCGTCGGTGGCGCCGTACTCGTCGCGCAGCCAGCGGGCCCAGATCCGCCGGGCGGCGCGGAACTTCGCGATCTCCTCGAAGAAGTCGACGTGCGCGTCGAAGAAGAAACTCAGCCCGGGGGCGAACCGGTTGACGTCCAGCCCGCGGGAGAGCCCCAGCTCGACGTAGCCGAAGCCGTCGGCGAGGGTGTACGCCAACTCCTGCGCGGCGGTGGAGCCGGCCTCCCGGATGTGGTAGCCGGAGACCGACAGCGGCTTGTAGCGCGGGATCCGCTGCGCGCAGAACTCCATCAGGTCGCCGATCAGCCGCAGGTGCGGCTCGGGGCCGAAAAGCCATTCCTTCTGGGCGATGTACTCCTTGAAGATGTCGGTCTGCAGGGTGCCGTCCAGAGTGGCCAGGTCGGCGCCCTGGCGTTCGGCGGCGACCAGGTACATGCAGAACACCGGCACCGCCGGCCCGGAGATGGTCATCGAGGTGGTGACCGCCGCCAGGTCGATGCCGTCGAAGAGCACGTCCATGTCGGCGGCGGAGTCGATCGCCACCCCGCAGTGGCCGACCTCGCCGAGCGACTGCGGGTCGTCGGAGTCGCGGCCCATCAGCGTCGGCATGTCGAACGCCACCGACAGTCCGCCGCCGCCGGCGCCGAGGATCATCTTGTACCGCTCGTTGGTCTGTCGGGCGTTGCCGAAGCCGGCGAACTGCCGGATGGTCCAGGTCCGCCCCCGGTAGCCGGTCGGATACAACCCCCGGGTGTACGGGTACTCGCCCGGCCAGCCGATCCGCTCGAAGCCTGGGTGGTCGGCGCCGTCCGGCGGACCGTAGACCGGGTCCACCGCCGTGCCGGACAGCGTGGTGAAGTCCGCGTCCCGCTTCTTCGCGGCGTCGTAGCGGGCCTGCCAGCGGGCGCGACCGGCGGCGATCTGTTCGGCGTCCATCGAAGGGCCTCCTCGGGTCCGGGCGGATCCGAGTCTAGAGCCCGCACTGAACGATCGCTAAGCCCACCGGCTGAGATCGCCACCGGGCAGCACGATCGTGTGCAGATCGTCGACCGGTGCCGCCTCAGCCGGCCGGCCGCAGTCGCATCCGAACATGGTCGGCCGCCTCGTCCAGCGGCACCCGCACCGTCGCCCCGGTCGCCCGATCGGTCACCTCGACCACACCCTCGGCCAGCGACCGCTTGCCGACGGTCACCCGCAGCGGGATGCCGACCAGCTCGACGTCGCGGAACTTGACCCCGGCCCGCTCGGCGCGGTCGTCGATCACCACGTCCACCCGCTCGTCGCGCAGCCGCTGGTAGATCCGCTCACCGGCAGCGGCCACCGGACCGTCGTCGACCTGCGCGACGACCACCGCCACCTCGAACGGGGCGACCGCCGCCGGCCAGACGATGCCCTTGGCGTCGTAGTGGCTCTCCACGATCGCCGCCACCGCCCGCTCCACCCCGATCCCGTAACTGCCCATCACCACCGGAATCCGGTTGCCGGCCGGGTCGAGCACCGACGCGTCCAGCGCCTCGCTGTAGCGCTGGCCGAGCTTGAAGATGTGCCCGACCTCGATCGCCCGACGTACCCGCAGCGGCCCCCCGCACGCCACGCACGGCTGGCCGGCGGCCACCTCGCGCAGGTCGGCCCAGCTGCCGACGGTGATGTCCCGGTCGACGTCGACGCCACGCAGGTGGACGCCGTCGACGTTGGCACCGGTGAACATGTCCCGTCGGCCGCGCAGCGCCTCGTCGGCGATCACCGGCACCCCGGTCACCCCGACCGCGCCCAGGCTGCCCGGGGCCGCACCCAACGCCGCCCGGATCTCGTCGGCGTGTGCCGCCCGCAGCTGCGCCACACCGGTGGCGTCGGCCAGTTTCTGTTCGTTGAGCGGGTGATCGCCGCGCAGCAGCACCAGGGTGAGCTGGCCGCCGAGCACGTACACCAGGGTCTTGATCTGCCGGTCGGCCGGCGCGGCGAAGCGCACCGCGAGGTCGTCGATGGTCCGTACGCCCGGGGTGTCGAAGGGCTGCGGGGCGGCGGACCCGGCGGCATCCGACGATGGATCGAGCCGCGACGTCGCCTTCTCCAGGTTCGCCGCGTAGCCGCAGGCCGGGCAGTCGACCACCTGGTCCTCGCCGGTCGGCGCCGGGCACATGAACTCGACCGACGCCGACCCGCCCATCGCGCCGCTGGACGCCTGCACCGCCACCGCCGGGATGCCCAGTCGGTCGAAGATCCGCCGGTACGCGTCGTGGTGCAGGTCGAAGGACCGGTCCAGCCCGGCCCGGTCCAGGTCGAAGCTGTACGAGTCCTTCATGGTGAACTCGCGGGTACGCATCAGCCCTGCCTTGGCCCGCGGCTCGTCCCGGAACTTGGTCTGGAACTGGTACCACAGCTGCGGCAGCTCCCGGTAGGAGTTCAGCTCCCGGGCGAGGGTCGTGAACACCTCCTCGTGGGTCATGCCCAACGCCAGATCGGCGCCTCTGCGGTCACGCAGCCGGAACATCTCCTCGCCCATCGATTCCCACCGACCGGTCCGGCGCCAGATCTCCGCCGGATGCATGGCGGGCAGGCTGAACTCCTGGGCTCCGATCCGCGTCATCTCGTCGCGGATCACCTCGACCACCTTCGCCCGTACCCGCACCGCCAGCGGCAGCAGCGAGTAGTGCCCGGCCATCAGCTGCCGCAGGTAACCGGCCCGCAGCAGCAGCCGGTGGCTCGGCGCGTCGGCCTCCGCCGGGTCCGCACGCAACGTGGGTACGTGCAGTCGGGACCAGCGCATGGTCGTCTTCCTCACTTCAGCCGGCGGCGTTCAGCAACAACACAGGGTAAACCCGGGCAGGTTCCAGGTTGCGCGGTCCTAGCCGGTCAGGTCCCCGACGACAACGTCTCCTACCGGGCGTACCGGTGCGCCCGGCCGGGTCGTCCTGACCGGCCTATGCTCGACGGCGTGGACTTGCGGATCTTCACCGAACCCCAGCAGGGTGCCAGCTACCAGCAGCTTCTCGCGGTGGCCCGATGCGCCGAAGACGCCGGATACGATGCGTTCTTCCGGTCCGACCACTATCTGGCGATGGGCGGCAGCGACGGGCTGCCCGGCCCCACCGACGCCTGGACGACCCTCGCCGGGCTGGCCCGGGACACCAGTCGGATCCGGCTCGGCACCCTGATGACCGCCGCGACCTTCCGCTATCCCGGCCCGCTGGCGATCACCGTCGCCCAGGTCGACGAGATGAGCGGCGGCCGGGTCGAGTTCGGCATCGGGGCAGGCTGGTTCTCCGCCGAACACACCGCGTACGCGGTCCCGTTCCCGTCGCTGGCCGAACGGTTCGACCGGCTCGACGAGCAGCTGGCGGTCATCACCGGCCTGTGGGAGACCCCGGTCGGTGACACCTTCGACTTCCAGGGCAGGTACTACCAGGTCACCGACTCGCCGGCGCTGCCCAAGCCGGTGCAGCGGCCCCGGCCGCCGGTGCTGCTCGGCGGGAAGGGCCGCCGTCGGACCCCGCAGCTGACCGCCCGCTACGCCGACGAGTTCAACGTGCCGTTCGAGAGCCTCGCCGAGTCGGCGCGGCTGTTCCAGCAGGTCCGGACGGCCTGCGCCGAGACCGGCCGCGATCCGGACGGCCTGCGGCTGTCCAACGCGCTGGTGCTGTGCTGCGGTCGCGACGACGCCGAGGTGGCGCGGCGGGCGGCGACCATCGGCCGGGAGCCGGACGAGCTGCGCGCGAACGGCCTGGCCGGCACGCCGGCCGAGGTGGTGGACAAGATCGGTCGGTACGCCGAGATCGGCGCCCAACGGATCTACCTGCAGGTGCTGGACCTGGCCGACCTCGACCACATCGAACTCGTCGCAGCGGAGGTGGCGCCACAGTTGTGACCCGCCGGCAGGTCCACCGGTCGGTCGCTCGCTGGGCTGGCCGGTGTCGGAATGCCGGCGGTGTCGGGTTGGTGGCTGCCGCAGCCGGCGCAGCGCCGAGAATCACCCGATGTGGTTGCCACGGAACCTTCCCGCTTCGGACGCGGAAGATCTCGACTGGCTGGTGTTCGAGCAGTCCGGCGTCCTCACCTCAGCCCAGGCCACCCAGCATCTGGGCCGGTCCGGGCTGCGCAGACGTATCGATCGCAGGCAGTGGCGCCGGATCTGTACCGGAATCGTGTCCACCAGCAACGGGCCCCTGACCACCGAACAGACGCTCTGGGTGGCCGTGCTGTTGGCAGGTCCGACGGCGCTGCTGGGCGGGCTCACCGCAGCCCGTGAAGGAGGGCTGCGCTTCGCGGGCGGCGCGGGTCCGATCCAGGTACTGGTCGACGGTGACCGGCAGTACCCCGAGCTACGTCGTCGACTGCCCCTCGACATGCCGGCGATGATGGTCCGGCGGACCACGGTGATGCCCGAGGAGCATCGCCAGGTGGGTCGCCCGATGCGTACCAGCATGGCGCGGTCGCTGGTCGATGCCGCGGGATGGGCCCGTTCCGACGACGAGGCGCAGGCGATCATCGCCGCCGGTTGCCAACAGCGTCGGGTCGTTCCGGCCGAGATCCTCGCCGCTCTGCGCTGGCTGCCCCGGGTCCGGCGACGCCGGTTGATCGCCGCTGCGGCGGCGGACGCCGATGGTGGGGCTACCGCGCTGTCCGAGATCGATTTCGTCCGGCTCTGCCGGCGGCATCGACTGCCGCCACCGGATTTGCAACAGCGGCGCAAGGACCGGGCCGGACGGGTGCGTTACCTCGACGCGTACTGGCATCGGTGGCGACTGCACGTGGAGATCGACGGAGCACACCACATGGACGTACGCGAGTGGGCGGCGGACATGCGGCGGCAGAACGACGTGTGGATCGCCGGCGACCGGATCCTCCGTTTCCCGGCCTATCTGATCCGGGTACGCCCAGCCGAAATCGTCGACCAGTTGAGCGCGGCGCTCCGAGCGGCCGGCTGGCCGGGCTGAACCTGCCCGCGATCTGCTCGCGCCGCCCGAGTTCACCGCGATCTAGACCCGTCTTTCGCACATGCGGTTGAGTGACTTGCGTTGCGGGCGTGCGGCTGGTTCGTTGCTGATCCATGAGTAGATCTGGTGGGCCTCGACGGGTGGCGCGGCGGCCTCGGACGCGGGTCGCCGCGACGGGTCGGGTGGAGAAGCAGCTGGGGTCGCTGCCGGTCATCGCGGACTTCTCCCGCCGGTTGGACATCGCGGGTGTGGTGGACCGGGCCTGCCCGATACGGGAGGTCGCCTCCATCAGCCACGGGCAGGTCATCGAGGCGCTGATCGCGAACCGGCTGACCAGTCCGAAGGCGATGGTCGCCGTGGCCGACTGGGCCCACGCGTGGGCGGTGGAAGAGGTCTACGACATCGATCCCGACCTGCTCAACGACGACCGGCTGGGCCGGGCCCTGGACGCCCTCGCCGATCAGGCCGACCAGGTCGTCGGATCAATCGGCGCGACCGCGATCACGGCATTCGGCATCGACGTCACCCGCTGCCACTGGGACATGACCTCGATCTCGCTGTACGGCGCATACGACCACGTCGACGACGAGTACCCCACCCCTGCCTACGGCCACCCGAAAGACCGGCGCACCGACCTCAAACAGATCCAGGCCGGCCTCGCCGTCACCGCGGACGGCGCCGTCCCCGTCCTCAGCCGGACCTATGACGGCAACGCCGCCGAGATCGCCCAGGTCACCGACACCATGCGCGCTCTGCAAGCCCTGGCCACACCCCGCAACTTCCTGCTGGTCGGCGACTCGAAACTCATCTCCTACCCCAACGTCACCGCGATGACCACCGAGCAGGTCACCTTCATCGCGCCCCTGGCCGCGTCCCGGGTCCCCGACGGGCTGTTCGCCGGCCTCGACCCGTCCCGGGCCACGATCGTGGACTACGTCGCCGAACGCGACGAGGGCAGACCACACACCGAACGGTGCACCTACCGGGTCGACGAAGACACCATGGACCTGACCGGCCCCCGCAAGAAGGACCCGGTACACACCCTACGGCGGATCCTGGTGCACTCCACCGCCAACGCCACCGCCCAGGCCAAGGCCCGCGCGCTCAGACTCGCCCAGGCCCGCACCGAACTGGACACCCTCACCCGTACCGCCGGCACCCGCCACCACCGCACCATCGAGGCCGTCACCACCAAAGCCACCGCGATCGCCCGCCGCCGCCGCATCAGCGCACACCTGCACACCACGATCACCACCGACGACACCGGCAAACCGACGTTCGCCTGGACCTTCGACCAGGCAGCCCTCGACGCCGAAGCCGCCGCCGACGGCTGGTACGCCCTGCTGACCAACCTGCCCGCCGACATCGACGCCACCGACGTGTTCCTGCGCTACAAGGACCAACCCACCGTCGAACGCCGCTACAGCGAGTTCAAAGGCCCCCTCGCCGTCGCACCGATCTTCCTACGCAACAACCGCCGGATCACCGCCCTGATCACCGTGATCTGCCTGGCCCTGCTCATCTTCTGCCTCATCGAACGCGAAGTCCGCCGCAACCTCGCCCCCGACACCGAGATACGTGGCTTCTACATCAACGACCGCCGCCCACGAAAGCCCACCGGACGGCTCATCCTGCAAGCACTCGGCGAACTCCGACTCATCCCCGCGCCCCCGAACGAAGCAGCCACCATCCCCACACCCGGGCCTCTACAAACCCGACTCCTGCGACTACTCCACGTCGACCCCACCCAACCCCGCTGGCCATGACCGACGACCACCCAACCGCATGTGCGAAAGACGGGTCTAGAAGAATGATGGTCGATATACCGGCCAGATCCTTCTAGATCACTCGTGGATCGGGCCACGGCCGGGTCAGTTCTGCCCGGCCGTCGAGCAGGTGCAGTTCGGCGTCGCAGGCGGCAGCCGCCTCCGGGTCGTGGGTGGCGAAGACGACGGCTGCACCCCGGTCGGCCTCGACCCGCAGCAGGTCGAGGACCAGCTGACGGTTGGCCGCGTCCAGTTCGCTGGTCACCTCGTCGGCGAGCAGCACGTCACCGCGCAGCGCCAGCGCCCGGGCCAGCGCCGTCCGCTGCTGCTGGCCGCCGGAGAGCTCCTCGACGAGCTGGTCGGCCTGACCGGCGAGGCCGAGCCGGTCGAGTGCGGCCGCGCCGGCCCGCCGCGCCGCCACCGGGCTCATCCCGACAGCGATCAGCGCCACCTGCAGGTTCTCCCCTGCCGTCAGTACGGCGGCGAGGCCGTTGTCCTGTGGGACCAGCACGACCTTGCGGCCCACTGCGTGGTCGCGGTCGCGCAGCGGTTCACCGCCGAGCGAGATGGTTCCGCCGATCGGCCGCAGCAGGCCAGCCATCGCCGACAGCAGGGTCGTCTTGCCCGCACCGGACGGCCCCGTGACCGCCAGCAGGTGACCGGGTCGCACGGTCAGCGTCACGTCACGCAGCACCGGCTCAGCACTGTAGCCGACGGTCGCAGCCGCGAGCTCGATGATCGGGAGATCGACGGTGGTGGGCACCCGCCGACCCTAGCCGACCTCGTGTCGTCGCGCCGACCGCGCGTGCAAGAGCAGCCGGGTCAGCGGGGGCGGGAGCGGGGTGGGCCAGTCAGCGGGGCGTCGGAGTGGGCCCGGTCAGCTCGGTGAGCAGCCGGTCGGCGGCGGCGTACGGGTCGAGCCGGCCGGCGAGCACCTCGGCGGCGAGTTCGGCGGGCAGCGTACCGCCGCGCAGTGAGCTGATCCGCCCACGCAGTGTGCCGATCGCGATCGCCTCGACCTCGGCGGCGGCCCGCCGGACCCGCCGGGCGGTGAGCTCGCCCCGGCCGGCCAGCCAGTCGCGGTGCCGTTCGATCGCGCTCACCAGATCGTCGAGACCGTCGCCGTGGGCGGCCACGGTCCGCAGCACCGGCGGACGCCAGCCGCCCGGGGCGGTGGCGGTCAGCGCGAGCATGCCCTTCAGGTCCCGTACGCTGCCGTCGGCGCCGTCCCGGTCGGCCTTGTTGACCACGAAGATGTCGGCGATCTCCAGGATGCCGGCCTTCACCGCCTGCACGGCGTCGCCCATGCCGGGGGCGAGCAGCACCACCGTGGTGTCGGCCAGTCCGGCCACCTCGACCTCGGCCTGCCCGACGCCGACCGTCTCGATCAGCACCACGTCGCAGCCGACGCCGTCGAGGACCCGCACCGCCGCCGGGGTCGCCGACGACAGCCCGCCGAGGTGGCCCCGGCTGGACATCGAACGGATATAGACGCCCGGGTCGGTGGCGTGATCCTGCATCCGTACCCGGTCGCCGAGGATCGCCCCGCCGGTGAACGGGCTGGACGGATCGACGGCGAGGACGCCGACCCGCAGGTCCCGACCGCGCAGTACCCGGACCAGCTCGCTGGTGGTGGTCGACTTGCCGACGCCGGGGGCGCCGGTCAGCCCGACGACCAGGGCGTGCCCGGTGTGCCCGGCGAGCTCGGCGGCGATCTGCGGCAACTGCGGCCCGCCGGACTCGACCAGCGTGATCAGCCGCGCGACGGACCGGGCGTCGCCGGCGCGGGCCCGCCGGACGAGATCCGGTACGTCGCGGGAGCCGCCCCTGCTCAGCCGGCGGTCGGCAGCCGCAGTCACTTCGCCGTCGGAGCCTGCGGTCACTTCGCCGTCGGCACCCGCAGGATCAGGGCGTCGCCCTGCCCGCCGCCGCCGCAGAGCGCGGCGGCTCCGGTCCCGCCGCCACGCCGACGCAGCTCCAGCGAGAGGGTCAGCGCCAGCCGGGCGCCGGACATGCCGATCGGGTGGCCGAGGGCGATCGCGCCGCCGTTGACGTTCACGATGCCCGGATCGACCTCGAGGTCCCGGGTCGACTGGACGCCGACGGCGGCGAACGCCTCGTTGATCTCGATCAGATCGAGATCGGCCACGGCCATACCGGCCTTGCCGAGGGCGTGCCGGATGGCGTTGGACGGCTGGGAGTGCAGCGAGTTGTCCGGGCCGGCGACGTTGCCGTGCGCACCGATCTCGGCGATCCAGTCGAGGCCGAGCGCCTCGGCCCGGGACCGGCTCATCACCACCACGGCGCACGCGCCGTCCGAGATCGGTGACGAACTGCCGGCGGTGATGGTGCCGTCCGGGGTGAAGGCGGGACGGAGCCGGGCCAGCGTCTCGACGGTGGTGTCCGGCCGGATCCCCTCGTCGTTGAGCAGCCGGACCGGGTCGCCCTTGCGCTGCGGCACCTCGACCGGGGTGATCTCCTCGGCGAAGACGCCGTTCTTCTGGGCGACGGCGGCCCGCTGGTGGCTGGTGGCGGCGAAGGCGTCCTGCTCGGCCCGGCTGATGCCGAGCCGGGTGCCGTGCCGCTCGGTCGACTCGCCCATCGCGCAGCAGTCGAACACGTCGGTCAGCCCGTCCAGGGCCATGTGGTCGGCGACCACCACGTCGCCGTACTTGTAGCCGGCGCGCTGGCCGCGCAGCAGATGCGGCGCGTTGGTCATCGACTCCATCCCGCCGGCCACCACGACGTCGAACTCGCCGGCCCGGATCAACTGGTCGGCGAGCGCGATCGCGTCAAGACCGGAAAGGCAGACCTTGTTGATGGTGAGCGCGGGTACGCTCATCGGGATGCCGGCGCCGACCGCGGCCTGCCGGGCCGGCATCTGGCCGGTGCCGGCCTGGAGCACCTGGCCCATGATGACGTACTGCACCTGGCCGGGGTCGACGCCGCCGCGACCGAGGGCGGCGGAGATCGCGGTCGAGCCGAGGGCGGTGGCCGGGAAGTCCTTCAGGTTGCCGAGCAACCGGCCCATCGGGGTGCGTGCGCCGCTGACGATCACCGAGGTCATGGGATTCCGCCTCCGCACAGTGGGACAAGGCCGGGGTGCCGGCAACAACTTAACGATGGTTCGGTCAGACTATCGCCATGACGGAAGAAGCTCCCGCCGAGGCCGCTGCGGACTATGTCACAGACATCGGCCTGCTGAAGATCGATCATGTCGGGATCGCGGTGGCGGATCTGGACACCGCGCTCGATTTCTACACCCGGACCTTCGGCATGCGCTGCGTACACCTGGAAGTCAATCACGCCCAGGGGGTACGCGAGGCCATGCTCGCTGTCGGGCCGGTGCCCGACGGCGGCCAGGTGCAGCTGCTCGCCCCGTTGTCTCCCGAGTCGACCATCGCCAAGTTCCTGGACCGCAACGGCCCGGGGATGCAGCAGCTGGCGTACACGGTGGTGGACATCGACGCGGCGTGCGCAGCGCTGCGCGAGCGCGGACTGCGGCTGCTCTACGACGCGCCCCGGCCGGGCACCGCCGGTTCGCGGATCAACTTCGTGCACCCGAAGGACGCCGGCGGCGTCCTGGTCGAGCTGGTCCAGCCGGCCGCGCCGCCGGCACAGCCGGCCTGAGCCACGGACCGGGCCGGACGGCCTGAGCCACGGACCGGGCAGGTCATGCCGACTGGCCGGCCAGTTCCGGTCCGCTGCTGCCGATCGACGGACCGGAACTGATCGGTCGGGAATGCCGAAAGGAAGCGGGCCGGACAACTTCACCGGTTTTCAGGTACGGCGTCCGGCGGCGGGCCACCCGGCGTGACACCGGCGGCGGAACGGTTCGTCGTCGGGCGGCCCGCAGGCCTGACGTGACCCCACCCAACGTTGCCGGCGCTGGCCGGAAGCACCCAGTGGAACCGCACTGAGCTGGGCAGACGTCGCCCTGACCGGGCTCCGGACGGGGTACACGGCGATGACCCCACCAGCAGAAAGACTTCGTTGCGTACGCACACGCCTACAATTCGTATACCGATCGCCGGTCGGCCGAGAAAAGATGACCATGTCGGCTATCGTGGTGACGGGCAGTTCGCTCTTGCGAAACACCCAGGTACGTCTGCCACTATGTCTCAATGCCCCAGCAGCAGTCCTCCCTTGCGTTCTTCGATAACGCCAGCGCTCCGCACGACTTCACCGTCGTGCTTCGTGGCTACGACCGCAACCAGGTGGATGACCACCTGCAGCGTCTGGTAGCCGCCCTCACCCAGTCGGAGCAGGCTCGAGCTGAGGCCGAGCAGCGGATGAACGACGCGCAGCGCCGGCTCCGCCAGGCCGAGCAGCGGCTCAACGCGGTCGAACAGAAGCTCACCGACACCAACAAGCAGCTCGAGGAGAACAACCGGCCCACCCTCTCCGGCCTGGGGACCCGGGTGGAGCAGATTCTCCGGCTGGCCGAGGAGCAGGCCAACGACCACCGCGGTGAGGCCAAGCGGGAGTCCGAGGGCATCCTCTCCGCAGCCCGGCTGGAGGCCCGGGAGATCACCGACAAGGCGCGGGCCGAGGCCGCCGCGATGAAGGCCGGGGCCGAGCGGGAGGCGGGCAGCGTCCGGACCGCAGCCGAGCGGGAGGCGGCCGAGGTCCGGGTGCAGGCCCGGCGCGAGGCGGACACGCTGCGGGCCGACGCGGACCGGGAGACCAAGCAGCTGCGGGCGGTCACCGCCCACGAGGTCGCCGAGCTGAAGTCGACCGTGGAGCGTGAGGTCGCCACCCTGCGGGCCACCGCGGAGCGGGAGATCACCCAACTGCGGGCCAAGGCGGCCCGGGAGGCCGAGGAGAAGCGGGCCGAGGCGACCAAGCTGCTCACCGACGCCCGCGACAAGCGGGACAAGGATCTGCAGGCGCTGGAGCTGCAGCTGGCCGAACGCCGGGAGAAGGCCGAGCGGGAAGAGTCCGAGCGGCACGCCGCCCAGGTCACCCAGACCCAGCGGATGGTCGCCGAGGCCGAGGGGCGTGCCCGGGCCGCGGAGGACCGGGCCAAGGAGATCGAGCAGCGCGCCGAGGCACGCCGGATCGAGTCGGAGCGGTCCGCCCAGGAGACCGTGGACAAGGCGAAGTCGCTGGCGGACAAGACGCTCAACGAGGCGCGCAGCGAAGCCAACCGGCTGCTCACCGAGGCCCGGACCGAGGCCGAGCTGACCACCCAGGCCGCTCGCCGCGAGGTCGAGGACCTGAACCGGCAGAAGGACGCGGTCACCTCGCAGCTGGGCCAGATGCTCTCCGGCCTGGCCGGCATCGTTCCTGGCGTGCCGTCGGGCGGCGGGGACGGCGGCAAGGCCAAGACCGACGAGAACGCCGAGCAGGTCAACGCCAAGTCGGCGAGCTGACCGTCTGAACCGAACCGTCGAAGGGCCGCGCCGGACCACCGGCGCGGCCCTTCGCGTTCGGTACCCGGTCCCCTGCTGTACGTGTCCCGACCAGCCTGCCGCCCGGCGGCGACGCGCCTGGTCACCGCCGGTGGTGCGGCATACCCGCTGGGCGAATGGTTCACACCTGGCAAATCATCCGAAGTGACGCGCGTCCTGTCAGGAGCATGGGTATCGCCCCGCAACAGGGCGTTGCGTGTGAGGATGGAGCCATGGCGCAAGGCGAAGAACTCTTCAACCTTGACGGGGACTCCGGGTCGGGGCCCAACTTCGAGCTGGCGATCCGGGGGTACGACAAACGTCAGGTCGACCGCTACATCGCCCGTACCGAGAACGAGCTGGCCACGCTCGGCGCGGAACGGGAACAGATCTACGTACAGATGCATACCCTGGCCGCGCAGATCGAGCAGCTCCAGGTCGACCTGACCGAGGCCCGGCGGGAGACCAGCTTCCTGGATCAGGTGTCGTTCCGGCACCTCGGCCCACGGGTCGAGCAGATCCTCGGGCTCGCCGAGGACCAGGCCGAGGAGATCCGGTTCAACGCGGCCGAGGAGATCGACTCCCGCCGCGCCGAGGCCGAGCAGGTGCTCGCCGACGCCCGGCAGCAGGCCGACACCGCGATGCGCGACTTCGAGCTGGCGCTCGCCGCCCGCCGCGCCGAGGAGGACCGCGCCAACGCCGCCCGCCGCGCCGAGGCCGAGGCGACCGTGACCAGCGCCCGCGAGGAGTCGGACAACCTGCGTGCTGCGGCCGAGGCCGCACTGGTCGCCGCCCGCGAGGAGGCCGACCAGCTCATCGCCACCGCCCAGCAGCAGGCCGACGACGCGCTGCACGCGGCGCGGCGGGAAGCCGACGACACCGTCAAGGCCGCCCAGCGGGAAGCCAGGCAGACCGTCACCACCGCCCAGGAGCAGGCCAGCAACGCGGTCAGCACCGCCCAGGAGACCGCTGACCGGACCCTGACCGACGCTCAGGCCGAGGCCGAACGGCTGGTCACCCAGGCCCGGATGGACGCCAGCCGGATGGTCACCACCGCCCAGGAGGAGGCAACCAATCTGCGCGAGGCCGCCGAGGCGGCGGTCGCCGCCGCCCGGCAGGACGCCGAACGGATCCGTGCCGAGGGCGAGGCCGCCGCCGAGTCGGCCCGCCGCGAGGCCGGCCAGGCCGTCGAGCAGGCCACCGAGTACGTCACCCGGACGCACGCCGAGACGGACGCGTTCGTCGCGCAGACCCGCAGCGAACTGGACCAGGAGCTCACCGCCCGCCGTGACCAGGTCGAGCAGGAGGTGACCGCGCTGCGCAGTACCGCCGAAGCGGAGGTCGCCGAGCTGCGCGACGGCGTACAGCAGGAGGTCGACCGGCGCCGCGCGACGATGGAGCAGGAGATCGGCGAGTTGCGGACCGCCGCCGAGCAGGAGGTGGAGCAGTGGCGTAGCACCACCCAGGAGATCATCGCGAACCAGCGCGGTGAGGCCGAGGAGTACGCCACCCACATCCGCTCCCGCGCCGAGGAGCAGGCGGTGACCATCCGTCAGCAGGCCGAGGAGTACGCGCTGAGCACCCGGGGCAGCGCCGATGAGCACGCCGCGAGTGTCCGACGTCTCTCCGAGGAGCACGCGGCGATCGCCCAGCGTCAACTGGCCAGCAGCCAGCAGCAGGTGGCGTCCGCCCAGCGTGAGGTGGTCTCCGCCGGCCAGCAGCTCACCGAGGTGCTGCAGGAGGTCGCCGAGGCGCAGCAGGCGCTGGCCGACCTGCGGCACCAGATGGTGCTCACCCGGCAGGAGTCCGACGAGGCACGGCGTACGCTCAGCGCGGTCCAGGCCGAACTGGCCGGCGAGCAGCAGCGCCTCGCCGGAATGCGGGAGTCCGAGCCGGCGGCGCAGGAACCAAAGCCGGCGGCGCAGGAGCAGGCACAGGAACCAGAGCCGCAGGTGCAGCAGCCCGAGCCGGCACCGGCGACGGCGCAGGCCCCCGAGGAGGCGGAGGAGGAGCCGGACGAGACCCTGCCGGTGGACGCGGTCCCCACCGAGGCGGTGTCGGTCGATCAGACCGCCAAGAAGGTCGCCGCGGGCGCGCCCGAGCGCAAGCGCCGTACCCACGCCTGACCCCGGGTTGGCCCGCCCGAGGCCCGGCCGGGCTCACTCCTCGGTGAGCTGCCCGTCGCGTTCGACGTGGCGCTGCCCGGTGCGGGGGCAGACGTACCGGCCGTCGCCGTCGGCGACCAGCGGTACGCCGGCCCGGCCGACCCAGCCGACCCGGCGCGCCGGCACCCCCACGACCAGGGCGAAGTCCGGGACGTCCCGGGTGACCACGGCACCGGCGGCGACCGTCGCCCAGCGGCCGATCCGCACCGGCGCGACGCAGACCGCCCGGGCACCGATCGCCGCGCCGGTGCCGATGGTGACACCGACCGCGGTCCAGTCGTCGCCGGTCTTCAACCGCCCGTCCGGGGTGACCGCCCGGGGGTACTCGTCGTTGGTGAGCACCGCCGCCGGCCCGATGAACACTCCGTCGTCGAGCCGCGCCGGCTCGTAGACGAGGGCGTGGTTCTGCAGTTTGACGTTGTCGCCGAGCCGGACCCCCGGACCGACGTACGCCCCCCGGCCGATGATGCAGTTGCGGCCGACGGTCGCGTCCTCGCGGACCTGGGCCAGGTGCCAGACGCGGGTGCCGGCGCCGATGCTCGCCGTGTCGGCCACGTCGGCGGAGCCGGCGACGGTGGCGTCCGGGCGCGCTGCGGTTGCACTCATGATCGGTGATCCTCCCTGGTCACCGGCAGTGTGTCAGAGCTGCCGGAGGTGCGGCGCACACGGTAGGGGGTCACCGGCACCGCCGATGTCGGGAAACCGACCCTGCGCCGTGAAGCGGCCGACTCTCCGGCCGGAAGGAACCGACCCTCCGGGCCGGCACTGGCCGACAGGTGGGCCCGGGCCGACGAAGGTACCTCGTGACCGCGCGGTTGTGCCGGGTTTACGTCACAGTGCTGGCGTCGGCGTGGCAACGCTCGGTAGCTTCCCGAACGGACCCTCTCCGCCGGGCCCACCGGTGGGCCGCGCCCATCCGGCGGTGGCCCGGGTCGGCCCGGCTCCGCCCGGGTCAGCATGCCCCCCCGACGAAATGGACATCCGTGACTCATCCGCCTGCCATGCCGGACGAGCCCATCGGCGTAGCCGTCATCGGCGCCGGCTACTGGGGCCCCAACCTGGTCCGCAACTTCATGTCCAGCCCGGCGTTCCGGCTGCGCTGGCTCTGTGACCTCGATCTCGGTCGGGCCCGCGCGGTGCTCGGCGACTACTCGACGGTCGGCGCGACCGACGACCTGGCCCGGGTGCTCGCCGACGACTCGGTACGTGCCGTGGCGATCGCCACGCCGGCCGGCACTCACCTCGAGGTCGCCCTCGCCGCGCTGCGCGCCGGCAAGCACGTGCTGGTCGAGAAGCCGCTCGCCGCCAACCACGCCGACGGGACGCGGCTGGTCGCCGAGGCCGAGCAGCGCGGCCTGACCCTGATGTGCGACCACACCTACTGCTACACCCCGGCGGTGCTGCGGATCCGGGAGATGCTGCACTCCGGCGAGCTGGGTGAGCTGCACTACCTCGACTCCGTACGGATCAACCTGGGCCTGGTGCAGCGCGACATCGACGTCGTCTGGGACCTCGCCCCGCACGACCTGTCCATTCTCGACTTCGTGCTGCCGCCGGGGGTACGGCCGGTGTCGGTCGCGGCGCACGGCGCCGACGGCATCGGCGCCGGCCGGGCCTGCGTGGCGTACCTCACCCTGCGGCTGAGCAGCGGCGCGATCGCCCACGTACACGTCAACTGGCTCTCCCCGGTCAAGATCCGCACGACGATCATCGGCGGGTCGAAGCGGACCCTGGTCTGGGACGATCTCAACCCGGGCCAACGGCTGGCCCTGTTCGACCGGGGCGTCGACGTCGCCACCTCCGACGAGCTCGGCACCGAGGCCCGCCGGGACATGCTGGTGTCGTACCGCTCCGGCGACATGGTCGCCCCGGCGCTGACCGAGCGGGAGGCGCTGCGCACCATGGTCGACGAATACGCCCGCGCCATCCGTACCGGCACCCCGGCGCTGACCGACGGCCGCTCCGGCCTGCGGGTGTTGGCCATTCTGGAAGCCGCCACCCGCAGCCTCGCCGCCGGCGGCACGATGATCCCGCTGGACGAGGAGCCCGCCGCATGACCGTCGCATCCTCCGCCGCCACCGCCCCGTCGGTCGACCTGGCCAACTCCACCGTCCTGGTCACCGGCGGCGCCGGCTTCATCGGCTCACACCTGACCGAGCATCTCGTCTCGCTCGGCGCGCAGGTCGCGGTGCTGGACAACTTCCGCAACGGCACCCGGGAAAATCTGACCTTCCCCGGCGCCGAGTCGGTCCGGGTGATCGAGGGCGACATCTGCGACCCGCAGACCTGTCGCGACGCGATCGCCGGCGTCGACGTGGTGTTCCACCTGGCCTGCCTCGGGGTACGGCACTCGCTGCACAGCCCGGTGGAGAACCACCAGGTCAACGCGCTCGGCACACTCAACGTACTGGAGGCGGCGCGGGCCGCGCAGGTGTCCCGGCTGCTGTACGTGTCGACCTCGGAGATCTACGGTCGGGCGCTGGAGTTCCCGATCACCGAGGAGACCACCCCCTGGCCGCTGACCGTGTACGGCAGCAGCAAACTCGCCGGCGAACACTACGCCCGCTCGTACCTGGAATGCTGGGGGCTGCCGGTGGTCTGCGTCCGGCCGTTCAACAACTACGGGCCGCGATCGCACTTCGAAGGTGACTCCGGCGAGGTGATCCCCCGGTTCATCCTGCGGGCGCTGGCCGGGCAGCCGCCGGTGGTCTTCGGTGACGGCGGCGTCACCCGCGACTTCCTGTACGTGCGGGACTGCGTCGAGACGCTGGCCCGGGTCGCCGAGTCGACCGACCTGGTCGGCGAGGTGGTCAACCTCGGGTACGGCGAGGAGCTGACCATCGGCCTGCTGGCCCGCACGGTGCTGGAGGCGGTCGGCCGCACCGACCTGCAACCGGTGTTCGAGCCGCCGCGCCCGGCCGACGTCCCCCGGCTGTGGGTGGACACCTCCAAGCTGCGCAAGACAGTCGACTTCGCCCCCCGGGTGTCGTTGGCCGAGGGCATCGGCCACACCCTCGAGTACTTCCAGCGACTGCTGCGCGAGCAGCCCGGTGCGCTGGAGCGGATGCAGACCAGGAACTGGAGCCAGCCGGCATGAGCGAAACCAGTCCGCGCCGCATCCAGGTGATGCTGCCGATGCTCGGTGAGGAGGAGGAGCAGGCCGCCGCCGCGGCGATCCGCTCCGGCTGGGTGGCCCAGGGCCCCCGGGTGGCGCAGTTCGAACGCGAGTTCGCCGCCGTCGTCGGCGCCGACCACGGGGTCGCGGTCAGCTCCTGCACCACCGCGCTGCACCTGGCGCTGGTGCTGCACGGTGTCGGCCCCGGCGACGAGGTCGTCGTGCCGTCGCTGTCGTTCATCGCCACCGCGAACGCGGTCCGGCACGCCGGTGCCGAGCCGGTCTTCGCCGACGTCGACCTGGCCACCGGCAACCTGACCGTCGAGACGATCGAGGCGGTACGCACCCCGCGTACCCGGGCGGTGATCGCGGTCCACCAGGGCGGGGTGCCGTTCGACACGGCCGCGCTGCGTACGGCGGCCGCCGGCTGGGGCGTGCCGCTGATCGAGGACGGCGCCTGCGCGGCCGGTTCGCGGGCGTACGGGCAGCCGGTGGGTGCCGGGGCGACGGTCTCCGCCTGGTCGTTCCACCCGCGCAAGGTGATCACCACCGGTGAGGGCGGCATGCTGACCCTGGCCGACGCCGACGGCGCGGTCCGGCTGCGCCGGCTGCGCGAGCACGGCATGAACGTCTCCGCCGCCGACCGGCACGCCAGCACCCAGCCGGTGCTGGAGGCCTACCTGGAACCGGCCTTCAACTACCGGATGACCGACATTCAGGCGGCGGTCGGCCTGGTCCAGGTCGGTCGGCTCGCCGGCCTGGTCGCCGGCCGGCGGGCGCTCGCCGCCCGCTACCACCAGCTGCTCGCCGGCATCGACGGCCTGGTGCCGGTGGTCGACCCGGCGTACGGCGAGACCAACTTCCAGTCGTTCTGGGTGCGGATCGACCCGGAGTTCGGCGTCAGCCGCGACGACGTGCTCACCGGGTTGTCCGACGCCGGGGTGTCGGCGCGGCGCGGCATCATGGCCGCCCATCTGGAGCCGGCGTACGCCCACGTCGACCCGGCCCCGCTGCCGGTGACCGAGCGGCTGACCCGCGACTCGCTGATCCTGCCGCTGCACCACGCGCTCACCGAGGCCGACCAGGACCACATCGTCGCGGTGCTGCGCAAACTGGCCGGCCGATGAGGGATCTGCTGATCGTCGGCGCCGGCGGTTTCGCCCGGGAGAGCGCCGCCGCAGTGGCGGCGGTCAACGCGGCGGCCCCGACCTGGCGGCTGCTCGGGTACCTCGACGACGATCCGGCGCTGCACGGCACCCGGCGGGTCGGCGTACCGGTGATCGGCGGCACCGACCTGGTCGCCGAGCTGCCCGACGCGGCCGTGCTGGTCTGCGTCGGCAACCCGCGCAACTACCGGTCCCGGCGGCGGCTGGTCGAGCGGTTCGGTCTGCCGCCGCAGCGGTACGCGACCATCGTGCACCCGACCGCCCGGGTCGGCGTCGGCTGCACCGTCGGGCCGGGCAGTGTGCTGCTGGCCGGGGTGGACCTGACCGCCGAGGTGTCCGTCGGTGCGCATGTCGCGGTGATGCCGCAGGTGGTGCTGACCCACGACAACGTGATCGGACCGTACGCCACGATCGCTTCCGGGGCGCGCCTCGGCGGCGGGGTACGGCTCGGCGACGGCGTCTACGTCGGTGCCGGCGCGCTGCTGCGCGACGGGATCACCGTCGGTGCCTGGTCGCAGCTGGGCATGGGCTCGGTGGTGCTACGCGACGTACCCGCCGACGAGGTGTGGGTCGGCGCGCCGGCCCGGTTCCTGCGCCGCGCCGACGCGCCGGTCGACCACCCCACCGAGACCCCGGCCGACAACCACCCCACCGACGCCCCGGCGGCCACCCCGCCGATCGAACGAACGAGTCGCAGTTGAGGAGTCACGCGTGAGCAGCATCCCCCTCGTCGACCTGGCCGCCGCCCACACCGAGGTGGCCGAGGAGGTCGACGCCGGTTTCAAGCGGGTCCTCGCCGGCACCGCGTTCATCGGCGGCGCCGAAGTGGCCGCCTTCGAGGCCGAGTACGCCGCGTTCAGCGGGGTGCCGCACTGCGTCGGGGTGGCCAACGGCACCGACGCGCTGGAGCTGGCCCTGCGGGCGGTCGGGGTCGGCCCGGGCAGCGAGGTGATCCTGCCGGCCAACACGTTCATCGCCACCGCCGAGGCGGTCGCCCGGGCCGGTGCCCGGGTCGTGCTGGTCGACTGCGACCCGGCGACGTACCTGATCGACGTGGACGCGGCGCTGGCCGCGGTCACCCCGGCCACCCGGGCGGTAGCCCCGGTGCACCTGTACGGCCAGCTCGCCGAGGTGGACCGGCTGCGCGCCGGGCTCGCCAGCTTGTCCGCTACGGGGCAGGAGATCGCGATCGTCGAGGACGCCGCGCAGTGCCAGGGGGCCACCCGGTACGGCCGGGGTGCCGGCGCCGACGGGATCGCCGCCACCAGCTTCTACCCGGGCAAGAACCTCGGCGCGTACGGCGACGCCGGTGCGGTGGTCACCGCCGACGCCCAGCTCACCGCCGACGTCCGGCGGATGTCGGCGCACGGCAGCGTCCGCAAGTACGTGCACGAGGTGGTCGGCTTCAACAGCCGCCTCGACGGGCTGCAGGCGGTGGTGCTGCGGGCCAAGCTGGCCCGGCTGGCCGGCTGGAACGACCGGCGCCGCGCCATCGCGGCCCGCTACCACGAGCTGCTGGCCGGGCTGGACGTGGTCCGGCCGGTGACGTTGGACGGCAACGTGCACGTCTGGCACATCTACTGCGTCCGGGTGCCCGGCGGGGCGGCCCGGCGCGACGCCGTGCTGGCCGCGCTGAACGCGGCCGGGATCGGCGCCGGCATCCACTACCCGGTGCCGGTGCACCTGACCCCGGCCTTCGCCGACCTCGGCTACCCGGCCGGGTCGTTCCCGCACGCCGAGTCGACCGCCCCGGAGCTGCTGTCGCTGCCGATCTACCCGCAGCTGACCGACGCGCAGCAGGACCGGGTCGTCGAGGTGCTGGCCGCCGCGCTGGCGGGCTGACCGGACAGTCCACCGTGTACGTCACCCTGCGCGACCGACCCGGCGCGGACTCGCACACCCCGGGCCGGGCCGTCGGCCGGCGGGTGTCCGGCACCGTGCTGCTGCTCGGCACGGTCAGCCTGCTGACCGACGTCTCCTCGGAGATGGTCGCCTCGGTCCTGCCGCTGTACCTGACCGCCGTGGTCGGGCTCAGCCCGGTGGCGTACGGCTTCGTCGACGGCGTCTACCAGGGGGTCAGCGCGCTGGTCCGGATCGCCGGCGGGTACGCCGGGGACCGCGGCGGGCACCCGAAGTGGGTGGCGGTGGTCGGCTACGGGGCGTCGGCGCTGAGCCGGATCGCCATGTTGCCGGCGCAGGGGTTCGCCGCGATCACCGCGGTGATCACCACGGACCGGCTCGGCAAGGGGCTGCGCACCGCGCCCCGGGACGCGCTGATCGCCGCCTCGTCGGACCCGGCGATGCTGGGCCGGGCGTTCGGCGTACACCGGGCGTTGGACACGTTCGGCGCCGCGCTCGGGCCGTTGGTGGCGTTCGCCCTGCTCGCCGCGGTCCCGGGCAGCTACGACTCGGTGTTTCTGGTGTCGTTCGCGTTCGCGGTGGTCGGCGTGGCGGTGCTGGTGCTGTTCGTGCCGAACCTGTCGACCACGGTCGGCGCGGTGCGGTTCGGCGTACGGCGGATGGTGGCCGAGGTGACCGGGGCCCGGCTGCGCCGGCCGCTGCTCGCCGCCGGCCTGCTCGGCCTGTCGACCGTCGGCGACGGGTTCCTCTACCTGACGTTGCAGGACCGCGACGACTTCGCCGCGCTGTACTTCCCGCTGCTGTTCGTCGGGACCAACGTGGCGTACCTGCTGCTGGCGGTGCCGATGGGCCGGCTGGCCGACCGGGTCGGCCGGGCGAAGGTGATGGTCGCCGGGCACGGCGCGCTGCTCGCCTGCTACCTGCTGGCCGCCGCGCCGGCCGGCGGCGTCGGGTTGACCGTCGCGGTGCTGCTGCTGCTCGGTGTCTTCTACGCCGCCACCGACGGGGTACTGCCGGCGTTGATCGCCCGGCTGGTGCCGGCCCCGGCCCGGGGCAGTGGGATCGCCGCCGCGCAGACGGTGGTGGTACTGACCCGGTTCGTCTCGTCGATCGCTTTCGGCCTGCTGTGGTCGGTGACCGGTCCGGCCGGCGCGGCGCTGGTCTTCGCGGCGGTCCTGGCCGTCGGCATTCCGACGGCCTGGTGGCTGCTGCGTGGCGTGGACCGGGCCCCGGCGGCCGGCGACGCCGTACCGACGGGTGAGGGGTCCTGATGGGGCTGCGGATCCGGCTGGCGGTCCTCGTCGCGATCGTGCTGCTGGCCGTCGGCGGAGCCGGCGGGTACGTGTGGCAGGTCCGGCAGTCGCAGGCCCGGGTGCAGGCCGACGCCAGCCCGGTGCCGGTGCGGGCCGACGTGGCGGCGGTCCGCTCCGATCCGCACCTGGTGTTCCGCTCCACCGCGCTGGGTCCCGGCTACGGCGAGATCGCGATGACGCCGCTGAGCGACCCGGACGGTGCGCGGGCGCTGGCCGGGGCGAGCTGCGAGCGGGTGTACGCCACCGATTCGCAGACCATCTGCTTGTCCGCCGAACGCGGGTTGCTCACCGTGTACCGGGCACAACTGCTGGACACCGGGTTCGAGCCGAAGCTGGACCTGCCGTTCACCGGGATCCCGTCGCGGGCCCGGCTGTCGCGCGACGGTACGTTGGCCGCGACGACATCGTTCGTGGCCGGCGACTCCTACGCCAACCCGGGCGAGTTCTCCACCCGTACGGTGATCACCCGCACCGACGGCGAGGTGGTCGGCGACATCGAGCAGTTCCCGCTCTACGTCGACGGCGATCTGGTCACCGCGGTCGACAAGAACCTGTGGGGGGTCACCTTCGCCGACGACGACCGGTTCTACGCCACCGCCGCCTCGGGTGGCCGGACCTGGCTGGTCGAGGGGAGCATCGGCGATCGCCGGGTCGACGCGCTGCGAGAGGACGCCGAGTGCCCGTCGTTGTCGCCGGACCGGACCCGGGTGGTGTTCAAGAAGCGCGGCGACCTGCCGCCCGGCCAGTGGCGGCTGGCCGTCTACGACCTGGCCACCGGCACCGAAACGGTGCTGGCCGAGACCCGCAGCGTCGACGACCAGGTCGAGTGGCTCGACGACGGGCACGTCGTCTACGGGCTGCCGCGCGACGCGGACGGCGGTGCGGCGACCAGCGACGTGTGGCAGGTCCCGGCGGACGGCACGGGCTCGCCCCAGGTGCTGGTGCACGATGCCTGGTCGCCGGCGGTGGTCCGGTGACCCGACCGGAGAGAGGAAGCCCGTTGTGAAGCGGCTGGACATCATCACCCCGAGTTTCGCCCCTGATTTCGAACTCTGTGCCGACCTGCAGCGGTCCGTGCTGGCGCACACCCCCGACTCGGTGCGGCAGCAGATCATCGTGCCGCGCCGTGACCTGGCGCTCTTCGGGCAGTTGGCCGGGCCTCGGGTGCGGGTGCGGCCGGTGGCCGATTTCCTGCCCCGTTCGCTGTTCGCGGTGCCCGGGGTCAACGGTTGGGTCAACCTGCGGCGGCCGTTCCCGCCGCTGCGGGGTTGGATCACCCAGCAGATCGTCAAGTTGGCCGCCGCCGCCCGGTCGGACGCGGACGTGGTGCTGCTGGTGGACTCGGACATCGAGTTCATCCGACCGTTCGACGCGGGTCTGTTCCTCGATGGGGACGTGGTCCGGTTCTACCGCAAACCGGACGAGGTCGATCAGCGGCTCCCCCGGCACGTCCGCTGGCATGAGGTGTCCCGGCAACTGCTCGGGCTGCCGCCGGTGGCCGGGCTGCCGCTGCCGGACTACATCTGCTGGCCGGCTCCGTGGGATCCGCGGCTGGTCCGCGACCTGCTGGCCAGGGTGCAGCAGGTCACCGGCCGGCCGTGGCCGACCGCGATCGGCGCCCAGCTGCACTTTTCCGAGGAGATCCTGTACGGGGTGTACCTGGACGAGGTGGTGCGGGCCGCGTCCGTCAGTTACGCCGTCGACGACATGCTGTGCCACGACTACTCGGCGGAGGAACCGCTCGACGACGCAGGGCTGCGGAGCTTCCTGAGCGGGGTCGGGCCGGCGGACATCGCGGTGATGGTGTCGGCGAAGTCGCGTACCCCGATGGCGGTGCGCCGGGCCGCGATGGCCGCGTTCTCCGCCTGATCTCAGTACGCCCCGCAGCTGGAGCCGCCGTCGACCCGGTAGACGTGCACGGCGTTGCCGTCGATGAACGAGTCGGTGAACTGGCCGTCGTCGGCGAGCAGGGTGCGGTCCTCGTCGAGCACGGTGATCCGGGCGTCACCGACGCACGGCAGCTGGAACGTCGCCTCGGCGACGCTGCCACCGGACGAGCCGGCGAGCAGGTAGAAGTGGCCGTCGTACCACTTGGTGGCCAGGTCGACGCCGGCGGAGGCGCTGGCCACCCCGTCGGCGTACGGGGCGTTGAGCACCGGCGCGAGCCGGGTGATCCGCACGTTGACCGCCGCGACGGCCGACCGCACCGGCGCGTAGCAGGGCTCCCGCAGGGCGTGCTGGCTCTGGCAGGGGCCGCTGAAGCTGTGGTTGAAGTAGACGATGCCCCGGGCACCGTGGATGATGCTGCTCCAGACCGCCGCGACGACCTGCTCCGGGGCGATCGTCGGGAACTGCTCCTCGTTGAACGGGCGGCCGACCTCGACGAAGCTCCACACCGGGCGGCTGCCGGGCGGCGAGACCAGGGACCGGACCCGGTCGACGGTACGGCCGTAGTTCGCGGCCCGGTGGCACAGCTCGGCGGGCAGTCGCTCGGCCCCGTCGACCGTGGTGAGCTGGTCGGGGTCGAAGAACCGGCCGCCTTCGCTGTGCCCGCAGATGCCCCGGTCGGTGAACCAGTAGGTGTCGACCGACACGACGTCGGCGAACTCGTTGACGAAGCGGGCGGCATCGGCGTCGCTCTGCCAGAACGCGATGCCCTTGCCGTAGTTGGCCATCCGCAGCCGCTGGTCGTCCGGCAGCCGGTCGAGGATGTCCCGCTGCACGGTGTAGCCGCACTGGCCGTCGACCGGTTGACAGATGTCGCCCTGTCCCGGGAAGTTGCCGGTCCAGGCGTCGTCGCCCGGCCCGGCCCACATGTCGGCCTCGTCGGAGATCAGCCAGCCGCCGGTCTCGTCACCGTGTTCGCCGATCGGGCTGGTGATCACGTGCATCCCGGCGGCCCGGACCAGGTCGAGGTTGGTGGTGGCGGTCAGTTCGACGTACGTGTTGAGGCCGATCTCGGTGTCCTTGACGGTGTCGGCGGGGTCGGTGACGCTTTCCAGCCAGACACCGATCGGGAAGAACCCGGGATCGGTGGGCAGTGACGGGGAGAACCGGTCGTAGAAGTCCGGGCCGCCGTCGACCGGGCGCAGCGTCGCGCCGGCACCGCCTGCGGTGGCGACCGTACCGGGGGCGATCCCGGCGGCGACCGGGCCCCGGACGGTCGTGCTGATCGCCCATGCCGTACCGGCGACGACCAGTGCGCCGACGGCGAGCACGCTCACGATCAGGATCCAGCGCGGGCGTGGCCGACGGGTTCCGGTGACGACGACCATGGACGACCTTTCGAACGGTATCTGCCGGCACCGATGGCGACGACCAGCAGTAGTCGGACAACCACTGCGAGCGGGGCATCCGATGCTAACAACAGCCCACGGCGACCAACGTCCGCTTTGTCCACCACGGTCCGTGTTCGTCGATCAAATGTCCGGCAACCGACAGTAGTCGAAGCGGTGGTGCCGCCCGGGTACGATCGCGCCGGTACCCGTCCCCCGCCGCGCGGAGTCCTCACGTGATCAACCGTCTCGCTGGCCAGGCCAAAGGCCTGGTCCAGTCCCGCCTCACGGCGGCAGAGATCAACCGACGGCAGGTCCCGGCCTTCCGGACCACCGATGCCCGCGCCGGCACGCCGACCGTCTACTACCTCGCCCCGGACAACCCGCAACCCAGCGGCGGGGTACGGGTCATCTACCGCCACGTGGACCTGCTCAACGACCTGGGCATCCCGGCGTACGTCATGCACAAGGACCCGGGGTTCCGCTGCACCTGGTTCGCCAACCGGACACCGGTGGTCGCGGCCGCGAACGCCACCCTCGGCCCGGCGGACGTCCTGGTCGTCCCCGAGTGGTACGGCCCCGGCCTGGCGGCGATCCCGGCCGGACCGCGTCTCGTGGTGTTCAACCAACGGGCCTACGACACCTTCGACCACATCCCGTACGCCGACACCCGCCCCGGCGCGCCGTACGCCGACCTGCCCGGAATGACCGCGTTGCTGGCCGTGTCGCACGACAACGTGGAGCTGCTCAGCCACGCCTTCCCCGACATCCCGGTACGGCTGACCCGCAACGTCGTCGACCCCGACGTGTTCGCCGCCGGTGGCTGGCCCCGGCGACGGCACATCGCGTACGTCGGGCACCGGCGGGCCGACGAACGCGACCAGTTGCTGCACATCCTGCGGTCCCGCCGGGTACTCGACGGCTGGGAGGTCACCCGGATCGCCGGACGCACCGAGGAACAGACCGCCGAGATCATGCGGGACTGCGCCATCTTCCTGAGCTTCAGCGACCGGGAAGGGTTCGGCATGCCGCCGGCCGAGGCGATGTCCTGCGGCGCGTACGTGGTCGGCTACCCCGGGCTGGCCGGCCGCGAGTTCTTCGACCCGGCCCACTGCGCGCCGGTGCCCGACGGTGACCTGTTGGCCTTCGCCCGCGCCGTCGAGCAGGCCTGCGCCAGCTGGGCCGGTGAACCGGAAACACTGGCCAGCCGGGCGGGCGCCGCTTCGGCGGCGATCCGGGACCGCTACACCGTCACCGGGCTGCGCGAGGACCTGACGGCCTTCTACCGCCCACTGCTGGCCACCGGCTGACCCGGTCAGCCGGTGGCCGCAGACCGGTGGTCGGTCAGATGCCGTGCCGGGTCCAGGTACGGTGCCGGGCGTCGTTGCGCAACCGACGGCGTACCACGCTCGCCGCGAAGCCCGGCACCAACGGCGCGAGCCGTGGCCCGACGGACCGGCGCCGGTGCAGCCCCCGCCAGAGTGGCAACTGCCGGGCCTGGGGGTAGGTCTCCACCGCGAACTGCACGTACCACTCGACCGGTTCGCGGTCGGTCAGCCGCCGGTCGTACGCGTGGCAGGCGGATTCGAGAGCCTCGGTGGCCAGCGCCCGCCGGGCCAGATCGTGCAGCTCCGACGCCTGCGGCAGCTTGCCACCGGGTCCCTCGAACAACGCGTCGAAGGCGATCCGGCGTTCGGTCAGGTCGACCCGGCGGCCGCCGTCGGTCACGCTGATGCTGCCCTGATGCTCCCGGTGCCATGCCTGGTCCACCCCGTCGATCCGGGCGACGTCGGAGACCGCCGCCACCCGCAGCCACGCACCCAGGTCACACGCCAACCGCATCCGGTTGTCCCACGGACCGATCTCCTGGTAGATGCTCGCCCGCACCATGGCTTCCGGGGTGGTGATGCAGTTGACACCCAGCCGGCACCGCTCGGCGATCCAGTCCTGGCCGGACCAGATCGTCCAACCCGTGGGTTCCGAACGGTAGGTGGTCGGCACCGTCTGGTGGAAATGCACCGGATGCCCGTAGACCAGCCCGACCTCCGGAAACTGCTCGAACAGCTGCACCGCGCGGGCCAGTGCCCCCGGCGTCAGCAGGTCGTCCGCGTCGAGCCGGACGATGAACTCCCCGGTCGCCAGGTTCAGCCCGTCGTTGAAGGCGTCACACGGCCCGTGGTTGGTCTCGTTGCGGACCGCCCTCAGCCGGGGCTCGTCGCGCCCGAGGTCGGCGAGCACCTGGGGGGTGTCGTCGGTGGAGTGGTCGTCGACGACGATCAGCTCCACGTCGACGCCCTGCTGTTGCAGCGCGCTGCCGGCGCTCTGGGCCAGGAAACGACCGTAGTTGTAGCAGGGGATGATCACCGAAACCCGTGGGGTACGGGACGCGGTGCCGGCCGGCACGGGTGCCGCTACCCGGTTCCTGGGCTGCAACGGACGACGAGGTTCCACGGAAACGTCCACCTTCTTCAGGGTCTGGTGACAGTGACGAGTGGGGTCGGCGGTTCGGGGGACGGGACCGTACCGGCCGGCGTACGGACATCGGTGGGCCCGGTTTCCGGCGGCTCGGCCGGCGCCCGATCTGCCACCGGTTCCTGACCTGCCGCCGGTTCCTGACCTGCCGGGGTGTCACCGGCCGCCTTGAGCTCCCGCAGCCGGCGCCGCAACCAGGGCAGCAGCGGCCCGGCGAACGCCACGGTCATCACGGCGCCGCCGGCCAGCAGCTGCCACAGCGCCCCCGGCACGGTACGCACCACCAGCAGGCCGAGCGCCACCGCGGGCACCGCCACGACCAGCGGCAGCACCAGCGCACCGGCCAACGCCCGCAGCCGGACACCGTGCCGACGCAGCGCGACCGCGTACATCGGCAGGATGATCAACGCACAGACCAGCGCGTGCCCGAACCCGGCACCGATCAGCCCGTACCAGCGCACCCCGAGGATCACCGCGGGGAAGAGCGCGGCCAGCCAGACCACCTGGGCGACGAACAACGCCCGGCTCGCACCGACCGCGATCAGGAAGGTCGCCACCAGGTCGAACAGCACCCGGAACGCCCCGAAGAAGGCCAGCCCGGCCAACGCGTCGGCCGCCATCGACCAGCGCTGCCCGTACAGCACCGGCACCACGACACTGGCCAACCCGGACAGCAGTACGCCGACAAGCAGCGCGACGGTCCAGGTCAACGCGGCGGCCGAGACGAATCCGGCGGCCTTACGCCGGGGGTCGGTCACGGTGGCGAAGGCCGGCAGTGCCACCGCCCGGATCGCCACCCCGAGGGCGCTCATCGGCCAGGTGGAAATGTTGAACGCCAGGGTGTAGAGGCCGAGCATCACCGTTCCTGCGGTGGCCCCGACGGTCAGGTGACCGACGTTCATCACCACCCAGGACAGTACGTTGGCGCCGGCCAACGGCACGCCGAACCGGATCAGGCTGCGGGCCACCGCCGGGTCGAACCCGAACGTCGGCCGGGACCGGGTCAGCACGAACTGCAGTACGGTGACCATCGACTGGGCCACCACCCGGGAGATCGCCAGCGACATCGCTCCGAAACCGAGCAGCACCAGGGCGACCGTGACGGTGGTGCTCACCACCAGGCTGGTGCCGTCGAGGCCGAGCTGGGCACGTTGGCGGAACTCCCGCTGCATGACCGCGTACGGCACCACCGACAGGCCGCTGAGCACCAGGGTCAACGACATCACCTGCACCACCGGGGTGGCCTGCGGGCTGTCCATCGCCGCCGACACCGGCCCGGCCGCCAGCGACATCGCACCGGCCAGGCCCAGGCTGGTCAGCAACGAGATGGTAGTGACGGTGCCGGCGCGGCCCTGCACCCCGTACCGGATGATGTCCGCGCTCATCCCGAGGTCGGCCAGGGACATCACGATGGTCTGCACGGTCAACGCGACCGCGAAGACGCCGAACTCCTCCGGGGCGAGCAGCCGGGCCAGCAGGACGCCGACACCGAGGCTGCCGATCCGCAGGGCGATGCTGTTCAGGGTGCTCCACGCGAGGGCACGCTTGACCCGGGCACCGAGCGGGGCCGGTGCGGCTGCGTCAGCTGTCACTACCGCTCCCGGCCGCGGTCCGCCCGGCGGCGAACCGCTGCCGGGCCAGGCTCGCCTTGAAGTTCAGCAGGTGGGCGGTCGGATGGGCCATGGCTCCGGCCCGGCGCGGCAGGTTCAGCCGTTGCTCGACCGCGTGCGCGTAGATGTCCGCCTGCCGCCGGCCGGCGGCCTGCAGACTGAACCGTTCGACGACGGTACGGCGGCCGAACTCGCCGAGCTCGGCCCGCTGCCGGGGGTCTGCCGTGCCGAGTTCGGTGAGCGCGGCGGCGACCCGGTCGGTGCCGTCGGTGCCGTCGCCGAGGCCGTAGAACCCCTGGTCGAGGAAGACCGGCAGGGTCTGCGGGGTGAGCGGCAGCCAGAACCCCTGCTCGCCCTGCACGACGACCGGCTTGGCGAAGGCCATCGCGCGCAACGCCGAAGACCCCATGCCGATGACGATATCGGCGGCGGCGTACGCGTCGCGCGGGTCGAGCATCGCGCCGGTGAGGGTGACCGCCTCCGCGCCCCGCTCGGCGTTGGTCTTGTCGGCCGCCTGTTGGATCTCTGCCCGGGCCTCGCCGTCGCCGACGATCAGCAGCCGCATCCGCAGCGCCGGATCGATGCCGGCCATCGCCCGGGTCGCGGCGAGCAGCCCTTCGAGTTTGAGCGCGGCCGCCAACCGGGACACCGACACCACGGCGATCTCGTCGTCGGCGATGCCGAGGGCGCGCCGGGCCGGCCCGGAATCGGTGACCGGGGCGTTGGCGTCGGTGTCGATCGGCGGCTCGATGACGTGCACCTCGGCCCGGTGCGGGCGTTCCTCGACGGCGAGCTGCTCGGTCCCGACGATCAGCGGCAGATGCCGGGGCACCCAGGCCGGCACCTCCATGGAGAGCACGGTGACCACGAGCGGCACCCCTTGGCGCAGGTACGCGCCGTAGGCGGCCTCCAGAGTGGGTGCCCACTCGTAGGCGTGGACCAGGTCGATGCGACGGTGCCGGACGACGTCGGCGATGGCGGTGACGTTGCGCGGTGACGGCGCCTCGCCCTTCGGTGGGGCCTGGACGAACTCCAGGCCCCACTCGTCGACCATGCTCCGCAGCTCCCCGTCCGGACCGTAGATGATCACCTCGTGCCCGAGTCCGGCCACGGTCGCCGCGATCTCGATGGCATTGATCTGGCTTCCGCCGATCTCCATCGTGTGCAGGCAAGTGAGGATGCGCACCTAGTGTCCCTTTCAGTCTCGGCAAAGCCGCCCTGCCGATGATTCAACGGCTTCGCCGCGACTGTCCTCAAGAGTTAGGCGTGAACACGACATCTACCCAGTAGTTGTGGTTGACCGAGTGGCCGGGGAACACCCAGCCGTACGGGTCGTAGTGGTACACACCCCCGCCGACCAGCACGTGCAGCGGCGACCGGTCCAGTTCGGTTTCGGCGAACTGGTTGGCCGTCACGGCGTACTGGCCGACCGATGTGTGGTATGAGGCCACATAGGTGGTGTTCGCGAGAATGGGCACCGGCTGGTCGAAGATGACCGTCTGCCAACCGGATTCCGTCTCGTCGGTGAACACCGCCGTCGCCAACCGGACACCTTCCAACGTCCAGAGCGAGCCGCGGTGCGTACCGGTGTTGGCCGGGCCCTTGTAGAACCGGACACCGGTGATCTGACCGGCGACGTCGGAGCGGAACCGCACCCCCACCTCGACCGCGTCCTCGTCGGCCCAGTTCACCGCCGTGGGCACGTCCTCCGGGCCGAAGATACTCACCGGCGGCACCGACGGGTCGGGGCTCGGGGTCGGCTCAGGGCTCGGCGACGGCGAGCCGGTCGGGGTCGGCGATCCGGACGGACTCGGCTCGGTCGACGGCGAGGGCTCGGCCGACGGCGTCGGCGACGGTCCGGCCGGTGACGGACTGGTGGTCGGCGTGGGGTCGGGGTCTACCCCACCGGCACCGGGAACGTACAACGGGTCGATCCAGTAGTTCGCCGAGTTGTACGTCCCGGTGGGGAACCCGCCGCCCGAACCGTACCGGTAGACACCGTTGTCCCCCGCCGGCGCGCTCAACGGACCCCGCACGTACTCCGAACCGAAGAACCCGGCATCGAACGCGTAGTTGCCGTTCGGCGCGTAGTACGACAACACATACGTCGTACCCGCCGACACCGCCACCGGGTCCGCGAACGCCGCCGACTGCCAACCCGTACCGCCACCCTCCGGGAACGTCACCTCCGCCAGCGGCGCACCACCACCGACCGGCCACAACCGGCCGACCTGGCTACCGGTGTTCCCCGGCCCCCGGTAGAACCGCATCCCGACCACCTCACCGTCCACCGACGGGGTGAACTTGACGCCGAGTTCGACCGGGTCGCTCTCGCCGACCGAGGACTGCTGCGGGACCGCGTCCGGCTCGAACAGGGTGACCACGTCGTCGCCGTAGGTAGTGGTGAACGACCAGGTGTACGGCTGCGCCATCGGCACTCCGCCGCTGCTGGCCCGCACCGACGCGGTGTAGGTGTGCAGCGACCGCAGCGCGGTCGACGGGGTGAACGTCGCGAGTCGGGTCGTACCGTCGTAGGCGACCGTGCCGGCGACCGGCTCGGACGCCGCGTCGACCAGCCCGAACTCCAGCGACGATTCGTCGATGTCGACATCGAAGAGCGCGGAGGCCACCACCTCGACCGCCGCACCGGTGGCCCCGGACGTCGGTACGGTCGCGGTGACCGCCGGCTCGTCCTCGCCCGGCCTGCCGGTCGGCGACGGGGACGGTGTCGGGTCCGAAAGCGGACCGGCCGGCAGGAAGTACGGGTCGATCCAGTAGTTCGCCGAACCGTACGTGTCGGTCGGGAACCCGCCGCCCGAACCGTACCGGTAGACACCGTTGTCCCCCGCCGGCGCGCTCAACGGACCCCGCACGTACTCCGAACCGAAGAACCCGGCATCGAACGCGTAGTTGCCGTTCGGCGCGTAGTACGACAACACATACGTCGTACCCGCCGACACCGCCACCGGGTCCGCGAACGCCGCCGACTGCCAACCCGTACCGCCACCCTCCGGGAACGTCACCTCCGCCAGCGGCGCACCACCACCGACCGGCCACAACCGGCCGACCTGGCTACCGGTGTTCCCCGGCCCCCGGTAGAACCGCATCCCGACCACCTCACCGTCCACCGACGGGGTGAACTTGGTCCCCACCTCCACCGGCAGGCTCTCGCCGGACGCGGTGGTCTGCGGAGCGGACCCGGATTCGAACAGGGTCACCACCTGATCGGAGAAGGTCGATGTGAACGACCACGAGTACGGCGCGTTCATCGGCACGTCGGCGTCGTCGCTCGCGGTCACCGTCGCGGTGTAGGTGGTCTGCTCGGTCAGCGGCACCGTCGGCGTGAAGGTGGCCCGCCGGGCCTCGGCGTCGTAGCTGACGGCACCGGGCACCGGCTCGTCGGCTGGGCCGACCAACGTGAAATCGATGCTGGCCTCGTCGACCGGCTTGCTGAACACGATCGACGGGGCCACGTCGGCCGGTACGTTCGCCGCGTCCGCGGTCGGCACCGTCGACGAGACCGTGGGTGGCGCGTCGTCGGCGGTCACGAAGGTCACGTCGGCGTAGTAGTTGGTCGAACCCCACGAGTTGTTCGGGAAGCCGGGCTCGTCCTCCCGGTAGACACCGTTGCCCACGGTGCCTTCGGTGGCGGGCGCCAGCAGCGGTCCCGAGACGTGATCGGTCAGGAAGTAGCCGCCGTCGCTGGCGTAGCGCCCTTCCGGCGCGAAGTAGGAGACCACGTAGCTGGTGCCGGCGGAGACCGGGACCGGGGTCGGCAGGCTTACCTGCTGCCAGCCGGTCTCGGTCTCGTCGGTGAACACGGCCGTGGCCAGCACCGAACCGCCGTTGGTCCAGAGCGTGCCGCGGTGCTCGCCACCGTTGCCCTCGCCCTTGTAGAAGCGCAGGCCGGTGACCAGACCGTCGATCTGGGGGGTGAACCGCACGCCGACCTCGACCGCCGGCTGGGGGACCAGCGGCTCGCCGTCCGGTTTGCCGTTGTCGGTCTCGACGAACGCCGGGGTGTCCGGCACCGCCTGGCCGAACAGCGAGTACGGCCCGGAGACCGACAGGGCGACCGGGTCGGACGGGGCACCGAGGTTGCCGCTGTCGTCGACCGCCCGCGCCAGCACCACCTGGGTGGCAATGTCGGTGGGCAGGAACTCGTACGTCCAGGAATGCGTACCGGTGGTGGCCGGGTGCCAGGTGTCGCCGCCGTTGGTGGAGACCTCGACGCCGGCGACCAGCCCGCCACCGGCGTCGGACGCGGTGCCGGTGACCGTGACCGGCGCGCCGTGGGCCACCGCGCTGCCGTCGGCCGGTCCGGTGATCGTCGCGGTGGGCGCCAGGACGTCGGCGGACTCGCTGGTCACCACGATGCCGTCCATCGGGGTGGTCGGCGCCGCGCCCATGTCAGCGAAGAGGTTGACCGTGGCCTGCTGAATCGCGTCGTCGGCGGGCGCACCCGAGCCACCGTCGTGGTAGGCGTCGAGCCCCCACGACCACTGGATGGTGCCGGCGCCGAAGACCAGCGCACCGCTCGACGCCCGGTACATGGTCATGTGGTGGGTGGTCTCCCCCGGCTTGTTGTCCGGGCCATAGCCGACCAGGTACTCGGGGGTGTGGCCGGTGGTGGTGGAGAGCCGGAAGGTGCCGGACGGCCGGAAGCCGTTGTCGAGATCCTCGTTGGACTCGTAGCCGACGGTGTGCGGCGCCAGAGTGGCGGTCTGGCCCGCAGCCAGCTCGGCCACGCCGGTGTGCCGCCAGAACCGCAGCCTGCCCTGCTCGGCGGGGACCTGCATGGCCAGGTCGGTGTTGTTCGCCATGTAGAGGTTGCCGACCAGCGCGTTCTCCGGCTCGCGCACCTCGCCGGTCGGGAAGCGTGGGTCACGCCACACGCCGGTCCACTCGTCCGACGGGTCGATCCGCGCGTTGTCCCAGGTTTCCTTGTAGCAGACCAGGGTGCGGTACGGCGTACCGTTGCCGTCGACGCTGTCCTCCCAGCGGACCTTCCAGTAGACCTCGTTGCCGGTGAAGAACGCCAGGTGCACCCCGGCGTCGCGGGCCGCCTCGACGTTGGCCCGCTGCTGCGGGGACCAGTACTCGTCGTGCCCGACGGAGACGTACACCTCGTGGTTGAGCAGCGACTCACCACGGACGTCCGCGTCGAGTCCACTGATGTAGCTGACGTCGTATCCGTTGCGCTCCAGGAACCGGATCATCGGATACTCGTTGGAGAAGAGGAAGTCGCGCCCCTGCTGAGCACCCCGGGTGGCGAACGGCCGGTTGTAGCTCAGCTGGTAGGCGCGGTACGCCGGACCCTCGCCCCAGTAGAAGTCCGCGCCGCCGTAGCGGTTGTACGCCTGCCAGGTGGTGTCGGAGGTCTGGAACACCAGCTGCGAGGTGCTGGTGTCGTCCCGCACGATGAACGGGATGTGGCTGTCACCACCGGTGTCCGAGCGGATGAGCCGGGCGATGTAGACCCCGGAGACGGCGTCGACCGGTACGTCCCAGGTCGCGCCGACCTGCCAGGTGCCGCAGTCGAAGATCTGGGTGTCGGTGGCGTGCACACAGTCGGCGTCGGTGTTGGCCGCCAACGGCAGACTCGGGGTCAGGGTCGCCCACTCCCGTGCGCCGTCGCCGCCGTACCAGCCGAGCCGGTAGACCTTGATCGTGTACGCGGACGCCTCGGTCCGTACCTTGAAACCGACTTGTTCCCCGACGTTCACGCTTGTCGAGGTCGCAAAGCCCTGGATCGTGGGGTCGCCGACCCCGGAAATGTCCCACACCGAACTCGGCGTTCCCGACTTGCTGTTCTCACAGGCGATCGTGTTGACCGGAGCCACACACGGATCGGTGGACGCGGATGCCGCCGGCATCGCGATCATCAGGGTCGCCATCATGACGACGGCGGTCGCGACGGCGACGATGTGCCGACTACCGCGATCAACAAATCGAAATACGCCCGCTCTCACCGAATGTCCCTTCAGGAGCCAGCCCGACGCGATACCGCGTGCCTCCCCTGGCTACGCAGCGCCGACGCTACCAGCGTGAGTCAAGCTCACAACCGGGCATGCATCTGGCCCTCGGCGCGACCCGGACAGCCCACCCATCACCCATTCGGACAACCGGGCCCAGGCGACGCGTAATGATCTGCATTCACACGGTTAATTGATAGACAATCTTTGAGATGTCGGATCGACGACCGGCGGCGAATGGACCCACCCCACCGACACCGGCCTCTCGGTCACCGGCCCCTCGGTCACCGGCCCCTCGGTCACCGGTACCCACGGCGTCGTTACGAACCGAACCACCGGGGCGTCGACGTCCGCACCTTCAGCGCCGGGTGACTGAGCCGCCACACAGCGCCACACATACCCACCATGAGCGACATCGCCACGGCGTAGGTGCTGAAGCTCAGCGAGTCGAAGGTGAAGCCCGCCGCGATCGCGACCAGCTGCACCGCGATGAGGATCGAACAGAGGTGCCGGTCACGCTCCGATGTCGACCTGCGCCGGGCGAGCAGTGCGACGACGATCGCGGTGACGTGCAGTGCGGCAAGCACCGCGACCCCGACCACGCCGTTGGTCAGGGCGAAGGCGAGCCACTGGTTGTCGAGGTACTGGTACTGCGGGGACACCCAGGTCCCGGTCCCCCGGCCGAACCACGGTCGCTGGGTGAAGTAGTAGCCGACCATCTCGTACCGCTCGGTCCGCGAGGTGATGCTCGGGTCCGTGCTCGCCCCAAGGAACATGTTGGTGATCGTGGTGACGAGTGACGGCTTCACCACCGCCATCCCGGCGAACATGACAAGACCCAGCGCCATCATGTTGTAGCGCATCCGCCACGCCCAGGTGGGCATCAGGACGAGCAGCACGATCGCCAACGCCACGAATCCGGTCCGGGACATCGTCGCCGGGATCGCCGCAGCGATGAGCAACGCCAGGAATGCGAACATCTGCCGATGTCGGGAAGTGGCCGAAAAACGCGCAAAGTGGATCGCGAACGGCAGCGCCATCGCCATCAACAGACTGAACTCGATGTAGTGAAAGGTCGTGCTGGGCACCCGTACGCCTCCGCCGCGGACTTCCAGGCCGACGACCCACCCTTTCATCTGCAGACCGGGCACCCGCATGTACTGAGTCAGATCAAAGTACAAAAACGCCTGAATCAGCCCGACCACGGCGACAAAAGCACAGCAGTAGACAAACACCCGCAGTACGCCGTCGAGACGGTCCCAGTTGGGCATGCCGTCGGCGGTCAACAGGATCACGCCGGAGACCGCCGCAGCGGTCAGCATCCAGCGGTCCGCCGCGTTCGCCTCCATCACGGTCAGCCCACGGAGGAAGCCGATGGCGTACGACAGCAGCATCGACAGCAGGAAGGCCAGGATCGCCCAGCGCAGCGGTTGCGGGCCAGTGAGCACCAACCTGGAGTTGAGCCGGGCCGTCATCCACCAGAACCACATCAGGATCGCCACGATCAGCGCCGGACGCCCCAGATCGGTCATTCCGGGCAGGATGAGGTGCGACGGGATCAGCGTCAGCAGGCAGACCATGAGCGACAACATGACCGGCGCGTCGATCCTGGTCAGCCGGCGGCGAGTCACATAGGTGCGCTCGCTGATCCACGCCGGTTCGAGGTCTGCCGGGTGCACCCCGGATGACATCACCGGGCCCTGCCCTCGGTCATCGTGCCTGGCTGCCGTTCTTGGACGTCTCCGACGGCGTCCACTGCTCACGGCCGGCACCGGTCTTGGGCAGGATTATCGTCGCGTCGTCGCGGACCGCGCGGATCACCGCGGTGTCGTCGTTGGCCGACGGCGTGGCCGGCTGCTGGGGGGCCGACTGCTGCTGCGTGGGCTGCGGCGCGGCCGGCTGCGATCCGGGGGTCTCCCCGTCAGCGCTGTCGGCCCGGTCGTCGACCGCCCGGAAGGTCAGCGAGCCGTTGCCGACCAGCCCGCCGATCGGCACCGGACCGCCGACCATCCCGCTACCGGCCGCCGGTGCCTCACCCGGCGACGGCTCGGCACCCCGACGCTCATCCGGACCGCTCGCCGGACGACTTTCCTGGCGGCCCTGGGAGGCGTTGCCGGAGCTGTAGACGCCGCCGGATTTGCTCGCCGCCGCGCCGTCGCGGTCACTCGCCCGGGGGCGCGGGACCGGCTGCGGGTGCGACACCGACCGTGTCTGATCGGTCCGCCCGGCCATCGGCGGGATGGTGATCGTCTCGTCGGTGCCGGCGGTGACCGGCACGCCGGTCGCGGGTCGGGGCCTGCGGCGCCGCAGCAGGCCGTCGATCCCGATGGTGAGCGCCGCGCTGAGGAGCACGCCGACTCCGGCGACCGCGATCATCGCCCGGTTGACCTTGGAGTTGGCCTCCTGGATGTTGTCGCCCCGGTCGAGACGGCGAGCGGTGATGAAGCTCTCCTCGCTCGCGCCGTAGTCGGCCTGCAGCCCGACCACGCTCGCCTCCAACCGGCGCACGACCTCCTCGGTCGTCTCGGTGGCCTGCTCCTCGGACTCGCCGACCACCTCGATGGTCATGATCGGCTGCTGGTTGTCGAGGGTGATCGCGACGCTCTCACTGAGGCCGGCGGCGTCCAGTTGCTTGAGCACGGCCTGGTCCTGCACCGTGAGGGCGGCGGCCCGGCTCAGCGACCCCAGCCCCAGTTCCAACCAGGGGTTACGGGGAGTCGTCGGGGCGTCCTCGTCCGGGGTGGTGTTGGCCGCGGTGGGCGGGATCAGCTGAACGTATGATGTCGCGATATAGTCCGGTTCGACGCTCATTCGGGTCCAACCGGCAGCCGCGACCGAGATGAGCAGTAGCGGTACCGCGACGTACCACCGCCGGAACAGCAGTTTGGTGAGATCCCAAAAGTCCACTGCTGTCCTTCCATTGGGTGGCGAGGTCGGGGCGCTCGTCTTCCATCGTATGGCCAGCCGAGAAGCATGAAGGTACGGCGTGGGACGTCGAGGACCCCGCCGGGGTTCAGTGTCCGGCCGGGCGGGCACCTCCGCAAGCCTCCGGTCGCCGCCCCATCCCGGACATATGTCCCATTACGCCGCACCAAACGACCGAGCGGTACCGAGAGTCGCCAACGCGACAGCTCCGGCGCCGACCGTCAGGGGGACATACCAGTGGGCCGGGTAGACGCCCACAGCGTCCACCCGGCCCGTCGGATCGAACCTTACGGCGTGATCTTGTAGATGTGGTAGGTGTACTCCTCGGCGAAGGTGTCCCGGATCGCTCCACCGCTGATCGACACCGAGCGGTTCTCGAACAGCACCTCGGCGGTGTCACCGGTCACGCCGGGCGGCAGGGCCAGCGAGTGGTCACCGGTCGGGGTGTCCTTGCCGACCATCGCGAAGACGTAGAACGAGCCGTCGTGGGCCTTGAGCATCGTGTCCAGTCCGTTGTTGAACTCCCACTCGTAGGACTGGGTGTTCAGCACCGGAGCCAGGCTGGTGACGCGCTTGTTCACCTCGGCGACGGCCGGGCGGACCGCGTCACCACACCGCTCCCGCAGCACGTGCTGCGAGATACACGGCCCGCCGAAGTTGTGGTTGAAGTACTGGATGCCCCGAGCCTCGTTGATCACCGAGTTCATCACCGCACCGGTGATCTGCTCACCGGTGATGGTCGGCGCCCAGTCCTCGGTGAACGGGTGCCCCACCTCGACGAAGGCCCAGACCGGCTGCCGCTTGCCGTCCATCGCGTCGACCTCACGCATCCGCTGCATGGTGAGCCCGTAGTTGGCCGCGCGCCGGCAGTTGTCCTTGTTCACGCCGTACGTCGGGCCTTCCGCCGGGGCGGCGCAGACGTGCGGGTCGGTGTACCAGTAGATGTCGTTGGAGACCACCGAGCTGAAGCCGTTGACGAACTTGCTGGCGTCGGGGTCGGACTGCCAGAACATCACGCCCTTGCCGTAGTTGGCGTAGCGCAGCCCACGGTCACCGGACGGGACGGTGGCCGACTCCTTCTTCATCACGTCCAGTCCGCAGCCCTCCCGGCTGGAGGTGCAGATCGGGCCCTGGCCGGGGTAGTTTCCGGTCCAGGTGCCGTTGCCCGGCCCGCCCCACATGTCCGCTTCATCGCCGATCACCCAGCCGACGCTCTCGTTGCCCCGGTCGCTGAACGGTTGCGGGATGAAGGCGTACATGTCGTTGCGCCTGATCAGTGCGACATCCGACTGATCGGTCAGCATGACGTAGGTGTTCAGGCCGGCCGCCTTGTCCCGGTCGATGTCCTGCTGGGTGTACACACCCTCGTACCAGACGCCGATCGGGAAGAACGACGGGTCGGTCCAGCCGGACGCCCGCGCCTGCGGGAAGTTCGCGTAGTACGCGGGGCCACCCTCCCAGGGCACCCGGGGCAGGTCGAGCACGGCCGGCGTACCGCCGGTCGGCGAGGCCGACGGGCTGGCCGTCGGCGGAGCGGTCGGGCTGGCCGTCGGAGACGGCGTCGGCGACGGCTCGGCGGAGGCCGTCGGGGACGGCGTCGGTTCCGGCTGTTGCGACCCGGTCGGCTCGAAGGCGAGGTCGACCCAGTAGTTGCTGGCCTTCCAGGTCTGTCGGGGGAAACCACCCGATCCGTACGCGTAGACGCCGGCGGTGCCGTCGGCCCGCAGCGGACCGGCGGACACCGGCCGCTCGAAGTAGCGCTGGGTGGCCCGGTACCGACTGGTGTGGTACGAGGCGACGTACACCTCGCCCGCCTCAACCTCGACCGGTTCGGGCAGCGCGACATGCTGCCACCCGGAGCGGGATTCCCGCTTCGGTACGGCGGTCGCCAGTCGCTCGCCGTCCGCGTTCCACAGGTTGACCCGGTGTCGACCGCGGTCACCCTTGGCCTTGAGGAAACGCACCGCGGTGACCACCCCGTCGCGGTCGGCGGTGAACCGCACGCCGAGTTCCACCGGCCGGGTGTCCGGGTCGACCGGCACCCGCGACACGTCCGTCTCGGCGAACAGGGTGAAGCCGTCGACCTGCTCCCCGGCGACCGAGGCGGTGACCACCGTCGCGGTGGCGAGGAAGCTGACCACCACCGCGCCGATCATCACCAACCGACCGCGACGGCCGGTGGGGCGCCGCAGCATCCGCCGCCGGCCGCGACCCGACCCGGCCGTGCTCGCGTGCCGGCCGGTCGCGTCCGGTCCGGGTTCGGCGGTGGGACGCGGCGACGGGCGACCGGCCCGCCGGGCGCGTGGCGACCCGGGTAAACCGGGCGAACTGGCCGTGAACGATCCCGGGACCGACTCGTCCCGCCCCCCGTCCGGCTCGAAAGAATCCTTGCTCACCACGAGATGTACACCTCTCGGGACATGGTCCGTTGTCGGTATTACGTTCGGTGGATCTCCCCCAGGCACTCCCCGACCCGACGGTACGCAGCGAGCTACGCCGCCCGATCGGTGCCGAGGCTGACGTTAACCCAGGCCACGGACCTTCCCAAGGAACTTAATGCTCTCTTATGGCAAGCCGGCACGACCCTGAGCACACTCGCAGCCGACATGAATGGTGAAATTCACTCACCTCGAACATCGACAGATCGAGATCATTTACCTGCCGCTCGGGCCGGCTCCGGAGGCGTCGACCGCCGAATGTGGATCAGCGGCACCACCGGTCGGCGCACCGGCGGCGGTCCGCCCCCAACCGGAGCGCACGCTCCATCCAGGAGAACGCCGCCTTAACTCCGCAGCAACAGTGATCGCCACATAACAGAACGCTGCCGGAACAAGATGTGGCGCCGTGAGTACGACCCGCCGCAACCAGGACCACGGACGGGAACCGGGCACCGGATCGAGCGCCAACTCGGCGCCCTGCGGATCCGTTCGGACGAACTCCCAGAACTCGGCGTTACCGGCACGAGATCTGGCCACTCGCCGGACCAACTCACCCGTGCGCCGCGGTGCCACCACCCGTACGGGCAGGTCGACGTCCCGCTTTTCCTCGGCTCTGACCACCGCGTCGAGAAACATGTCGTCGGCGATAATGTCCGGAAAATTGGTGAATCGCGCCCGCGCGGCGGCGGAGATCGCGATCAGCCCACGACCGAAGAGTCGGCCGCTGAATATCGGCAACCGCGCGTTGATCGCGTAGTAGGCACGCACCGGCCAGGTACTCGCCGAGGTGTCGATCACCGGTCGCGGCGCCGCCGCCTCCACGCCGGGTTCGGCGATCGCGGCGGCCAGCGCGCGTAGAAGTTCCACCGATACCGCGATGTCCGCGTCCAGATAGATCCGGACGTCTCCCTCGGCGATCTCGTCGGCGGCGTTGAGCGCGGCGATTTTCGACGGCGTGGCGATCTCCAGCACCCGGGCGCCGCAGGACCGGGCGACCGCCGCCGTCCGGTCGGTGCAGCCGTTGGCGGCCACGATGATCTCGACGTCCGGTCCGAAGGACGGCGATTCGGTCATTGCACGCAAGACCGGGCCGATCCCTTCTTCCTCGTTGAAGGCCGGCATGATGACGGTAATCTGCACAACCACGATGCTTCCATTCACGGACGATGGGACAACCAGTCGAATGGGCAACCTCACTATCGCCTAGCTGACACCGATTGGACCATCCGGTGGACCACCACGCCGAGTACGGTGCAGCTTGTGCCTCGTGACCAGTACCCCGTTACCGCAAATAGGCATCGGATCACTCTGAGCAATGTCGCTTTTGATCCCGTTCGGGAAGAAGACGTCATCCGCCACGTCGTCGCCGCACTGAACGCCGGCACCGGCGGCCAGATCATCACCCCGAATGTGGACATTCTGCGCCGCGCCAATCGCGAAGAGGAGTGCCACAGACACATAGAGTCGTCAACTCTGGTGGTCGCGGACGGTGCGCCACTGATCTGGGCCAGCCGGATCAGCGGCGACCCGCTGCCGGCCCGGGTCCCCGGATCAGACCTGATCTGGAGCCTGTCCCGGGCGCTCGGCGAGCAGGGCCGGTCGGTCTACCTGCTCGGTGGCGAGCCGGGCACGGCGGTGCAGGCCGCCGCCGTACTCCGCCGCGAATTCCCCCAGCTCACCATCGCCGGCCAGCTCAGCCCGCCGTTCGGGTTCGACCGGTCCGAGGAGCAGCTCACCCGGATCTGCACCGAGGTGGCCGCCGCCCGACCGGACCTGATCTTCGTCGGACTCGGCTTCCCCAAACAGGAACGACTCATCGCCCGGCTTCGGCCGATGCTGCCGAACACCTGGTTCATGGGCTGCGGAGCGGCGATCGGTTTCGTCGCCGGGGTACACCGTCGGGCCCCCCGGTGGATGCAGCGCACCGGGTTGGAGTGGATGCACCGGCTGCTCCGCGAGCCACACCGGCTCACCCGCCGCTACCTGCTGCACGACGTACCGTTCGCGCTGCAGTTGCTCGGCGGCAGCGTCCGGACCCGGTTGCGGCGCGGCGACCAGGCGACGAACAACGGCGGCGTACCGGCGCTCCCGCCGACCCGGCACATCCCGGCCCCCCGTGACAACCGGGACAACCGGGACGACCGGGACGCCAACCGTCCCGACCCGGTCGGCTCCGGGAAGCGCCCGTGAGCCGCCCAGACGTCTCGGTCGTCATCGTCTCGTACAACACGAGTCAGCTGATCGTGCGCTGCCTGACCGAGCTGTACGCGAGTCTGACCCCGGACGTCACAGCAGAGGTGGTAGTGGTCGACAACGCCTCCACCGACGGCTCCGCCGACACCATCGCCGACCGGTTCCCGCAGGTCCGCCTGGTACGGCTGACGGACAACGTCGGGTTCGGCCGGGGCATCAACCGTGGGGCGGCGGTCAGCACCGGGCGCTACCTGCTCTGCCTGAACCCGGACACGGTTCCGGTCGGCCATCCGGTCACCGAGCTGGTCACCTTCGCCGACCGGCATCCCGGACACGGCCTGTACACCGGGCGCACCCTGCACCCCGACGGCACCGACGACAACTACTCCTGCTGGGGCATGCCCACGGTGTGGAGCATCTTCGGCTTCGCCAGCGGGCTGTCGACGGCATTCCGCGGCCGGGCCTGGGCGGATCCGGAGGCGCTGCCCGGCTACGACCGCAAATCGGTACGCGAGGTGCCGGCGCTGTCCGGCTGCATGCTGCTCGTCGAGCGGGACCTGTTCGGCCGGCTCGGCGGCTTCGACCCGCAGTACTTCCTCTACAGCGAGGACATCGACCTCAGCACCCGGGCCCGAGCGTTGGGCGCCCGCCCGGTGCTGACCCCGACCGCTCAGGTGGTGCACCTGGTCGGTGCCTCGTCCAGCTCCGAGGGGCAACGGATCCGGATCCTGCGCGGCAAGGCCACCTACGTCCGACGGCACTGGTCGCCGCTGCGGGCCTGGACCGGCGTCCGGCTGCTGGTCGCCGGGGTCGGTCTACGGGCGGTGGGCAAGACGCTGCTCGGCCGGGACCGGTCCCGGGGCGTCGACTGGATCGAGGTCTGGCGTTCCCGCCGCGACTGGGCGGCCGGCTACCCGCCGGTCGAGGAGGATCGGCCGACCACCGAACGACTCGAACCCGCCGGCTGACCGCCCCGGACATCGCATCCCACGGTCACGTCGTGGGTGGGCCACACCCGTGCGGTCACCCTTCGTCGGCCTGCCGCTGCGGCGGCCCGGCGACCGGGACGTCGGCGAACGCCGCCACCGTACGGTCGGCGTACGCGTTGGCGTCGCCGTACTCCATCGGGCCGTCCCAGCTGGTCGGCAGCGGCACCGTGACCTGCGGCGCGACCCGGCGGACCACCTCGTCGAGCACCCGCTCCACCTGGCCGACCCAGAGATGGCGGGCGCCTGCGACCCCGACCACCTCCGCCTGCCCGACCACGGCGAACCGCCGGGTCGCCTCGTCCGGCCGCAGGTAGTCGTCCAGCTCCGGGACCAGCGCGGTGAGTGGCTTGCCGGACGCCGACCAGGTGGCCAGGTCGGCGTCGGTGGCGAAGCGCAGCGGCGGCGACAGCAGGATCGCGCCCTCGACCGCCGGGTCGCAGCCGTAGCGCAGTGCCAGGTCGGTGCCGAACGACCAGCCGAGCAGCCAGATCCTGGGCAGCTCGGCGAACTCGGCGTACTCGATTGCCGCCGCGACGTCGAACCGCTCCCCCTCGGCCGAGTCGAAACTGCCGCCGCTGGTGCCACGCTCGCTGCTGGTACCCCGGGTGTTGAACCGGAGCACGGCCACGTCGGCCAACGCCGGCAGCCGCCAGGCGGCCTTGCGGAACACGTGGCTGTCCATCATTCCGCCGTGGGTGGGCAGCGGATGCAGGCAGACCAGCGTGGCAACCGGCGGACGATCGGCTGGTAACGCCAGCTCACCGACGAGGGTGAGCCCGTCGGCGGTGTGCAGCTCGATGTCGCGGCGCTCGGCGGGCAGGATCGACATGGACCGGATCGGCTCGCTCACCCGGCCAGTCTCGCACTGCCCTGACCAGCCGGCCCGTCGGGGATCAGCCGTACCCGTCGGGGATCAGCCGTAGCGGGGCGCGGAGCGGGACCGCTCGACCGCCGGCCGCCGCTGCTCGCGGGCCCGCCAGCAGCCGGAGTGCCAGTGCCGCCGGTCGGTCAGGTCGCCCCGGCCGTCCGCCGGCCAGGCGACCACGTGCGGTACGCCCGGCCGGATCTCCTGCACGCAGCCCGGACAACGGTAGGTCTTGGTCGCCGCCGGACCGGGCACCGACCGCACCATCCAGTCGCCGTCGCTGAACGACTGCACGGCGGCGACGCCCCGGCGCACCCGCTCCGGGTCGACCGGCTCGGGCTGCCCGGGGTCGCCGTGGCCGCCGCGACCGGCGGACCGGCGGGTCGGGCGGTTGCGGCGCGGACTCATGATCGCAAGGGTACGTCGCCGCTGCGGCGCCCTGCTCAGCCGGCGTGGTCGCGGAAACCGCCCCCGGTGCGCTGGCCGAGCCGACCGGCGGTCACCAGGTTGCGCAGCAGCGGGGCGGGTGCCAGCCCGGGCTCGGGCAGCTCCCGGTGGATGGCGGTCTGGACGGCCAGCGCCACGTCCAGGCCGACGGTGTCGAGCAGTTCGAACGGCCCGGCGGGGTAGCCACAGCCGAGTTTCATCGCCGCGTCGATGTCGTCCGCCGTCGAATAGCTGCTCTCCAGCATCCGGACCGCGTCGTTGAGGTACGGCAACAGCAACGCGTCGGCGATGAAGCCGGCGCGGTCGCCACAGGTCACCGCGGTCCTGCCGAGTGCCGCGCAGAGTTGGTGCGCGGCCCGCACCGCGGTCGGCGAGGTCCGGACGGTACGCACCACCTCGACCAGTCGGGCCTGCGCCGCCGTACCGCCCACGAAGTGCAGTCCGACCACGTCCGCCGGCCGGCCGGTGGCCATCGCCACGTCGATCACCGGTGCCGTCGACGGGCCGACCACCACCACCAGGTCAACGGCGGCCAGGTCACGCCCGGCCCGGTCGACGGGGTCGGCCGCCGGGACGGCACCGGGGCCGGCGACCGTGACGACGTCGACTCCGGCGGCGGTGAGGACCTCGGCGACGTCGGTCGCCACGCTGCCCGACCCGACCACCCCGACGGTACGCGGTGCCGGGTCACCGGCCTCGGCACCGGCCACCGGAGTGAGTTCGTCCGGGGCAAGCCGCGACGAGCCCGGTGCCTGGTAGGTGTAGAACCCCCGGCCGGACTTGCGGCCGAGCAGCCCGGCGGTGACCATCTGCCGCAGCAGCGGCGCGGCCGCGTGCCGGCGGTCGTGGCCGCCACGCTGGTACATCGTCTCCAGCACCTGGTACGCGGTGTCCAGGCCGATCAGGTCGAGCAGCGTCAACGGGCCCATCGGCAGGCCGTGGCCCTGCTGCATGGCCGCGTCGATGTCCTCCCGGCTGGCGTATCCGGCCTCGTACATGCCGATCGCCTGGTTGAGGTACCCGAACAGCAGCGCGTTGGCGATGAAGCCGGCGCGGTCGGTGACGCTCACCCCGACCTTGCCGAGCCGGGCGCAGAGCGCCTGGACGTCGCGGGCCACCTCCGGCGCGGTCACCACGGTGCTGATCACCTCGACCAGCCGCATCACCGGCGCCGGGTTGAAGAAATGCAGCCCGATCACCTGGCCGGGACGTTCGGTGGCGACAGCGATCTCGGTGACGCTCAACGACGAGGTGTTGGTCGCCAGGACGGCCCCCGGTGGGCACACCCGGTCGAGCTCGGCCAGCAGGCGTCGCTTGAGATCGAGCCGCTCCGGGACCGCCTCGACGGCCAGATCGACGTCGCGGAGTGCGTCGAGTCCGACCGCGAAGGTCACCCGGGCGTGCAGTGCGTCCCGGTCGGCCGGGTCGAGTTTGCCGCGGGCGACGGCCCGGTCGGTGGAGGCCGTCAGGTTGGCCCGCCCCTTGTCCAGCGCCGCCCCGTCCACCTCGGCGGCGACCACGTCGACGCCGTTGCGGGCGAAGACCTCGACGATCCCGGCACCCATCGTGCCGAGCCCGACCACTCCCACGGTCTTGAACTCGCGCGCCATCTGCCCTCCGTCCGTCACCCGCGCCGGCCCCGGTGCAGGGCGAGTCTGTCACGAATCGCCGCACCGTCGCTCAGCGGAGCACCACGGCCAGATTCGTCAGGAGAGCACCACGACCGCCGTCGCTCAGGAGAGCACCACGACCATCCAGGTCAACCAGCCGACCAGGAAGACCCCGGCCAGCCCGGCCATCAGCAGTGTGCTGGGCCGGCGGCGGGGACGCATCGGCTGGGTGGGCTCGCCGAGCACGGTATGCAGCGGGGAACCCGGTCCGGTGGTCGGCCGCACCGGTGCGCCGGGCAGCGCAGCCGTGGCCGGCCGGGGAATCCGGGTGCCGACCGGGTCGGTGAGCGCCGAAGCCGGATCGTAGAAGCGCAGTTCCACGCCGCCGATCCGGATCCGGTCGCCGTCGCGCAACTCGGTCGGCTGCCGGATCCGCAGGTCGTTGACCCAGGTCCCGTTCGTCGATTCCTGGTCGGTCAGCACGGTACGGCCGCCGCCGGCCGCTATCACCGCGTGGCACCGGCTGACCTTGATGTCGTCGATGGTGATGTCCAGGCCGGCATCCCGGCCGATCACCCGGTTGCCGGGCGACAGCCGGTAACTGGCCCCGGGAGTCGGGCCGGTGATCACCTGCAGGAGAGGTAGCAGCGACTGGTGTTCGGACATCAGCTGGTGAAGTGCCTTCCCCCCTCGACAGCGACGCACATCGCGCCACCCGTTGCAGCCTGCCAGCTCGCGCCGAACCAGGACATGGTCCCTTGTCCGGTGTTCGTCGCCGGCCGGGTCAGGTCCGCGCCACCGGTTCGACGGTGGTCCGCGACAACCGGACACCCGCCCTGACGCCAGGTGGCCAAGGCTGTCATTACATCGCCAAGAATCGAAGTCTCGCTACCCGCGAGTACCCTTCACGGCTAACCTCGGACAATACTGCGCAGCGGGCAGCCGGAGCGATCCGGGGCCGGCGCGCAGCCGCAGCTGGCGAAGGAGGCCATGGTGACAGCGGTACGGATCCCAGGCCGACCGGTGGTCGACGACGGGCATCTCCTCTCCTCCCACCCGGCGACCGGCGCCCAGGTGGGCCGGGTCCCGATCGCCGACCGCGATCAGGTCGCGGCGGCGGTGGCCGCGGCCCGGACCGCAGCCGGCTGGTGGGTCGGGATCGGCCACCCGCAACGCCGCCGCCGGCTGCTGCGCTGGCGGTCGCTGCTGGCCACCCGGATCACCGAGCTCGCCGACCTGATCAACCGGGAGTGCGGCAAGCCGGTGGCCGAGGCGGTCGTCGAGATCGCCGCCGCGATCGAACACATCGACTGGGCGGCCCAGCACGCCAAGCGGGTGCTCGGGGTCCGGCGGACCCACACCCGGCTGATCACCGCCGAGTTCAGCGGGCACCTGGAGTACCAGCCGCTCGGCGTGGTCGGGGTGATCGGCGCGTGGAACTACCCGGTGCTCATTCCGATCGGCCCGATCGCGTACGCGCTGGCCGCCGGCAACACGGTGGTCTTCAAGCCCAGCGAGTACACCCCGGTGACCGGACAGTGGCTGGTCGACACGCTCACCGAGGCGGTCGGCGCGGAGTCGGTCCTGACCGCCGTGCACGGGCTCGGCGACGTCGGCGACGCGTTGTGCCGGTCCGGCGTGGACAAGCTCTCGTTCACCGGCTCACCACGGACCGGCCGCCTGGTCATGGCGGCCTGCGCCGAGACGCTCACCCCGGTGGTGATCGAGGCCGGCGGCAAGGACGCGATGATCGTCGACGACGATGCCGACATCGACGCGGCGGCCGAGGCCTGCGTCTGGGGGGCGATGACCAACGCCGGGCAGAGCTGCATCGGCATCGAGCGGGTGTACGCGCTGGCCCCGGTGTACGACGCGTTCGTCACCGCGGTGGTGGACCGGGCCGGCCGGCTGACTGTCGGTAGCGGACCGGACGACCAGGTCGGACCGATCGCCATGCCCGGGCAGCTCGACGTCATCCGACGGCACATCGACGACGCGCTGGCCGCCGGTGGGCGGGCGGTGCTCGGCGGTGCCGCGGCGGTACAGCCGCCGTACGTGCATCCGACCGTCCTGGTCGACGTGCCGCCCGACTGCACCGCCGTCCGCGAGGAGACCTTCGGTCCGACCGTCACGATCCACCGGGTCGAGACCATCGACGAGGCGATCGCGGCGGCCAACGACACCCGCTACGGGTTGGGCGGCGCGGTCTTCGGCAAGCGGCGGGGGATCGCCGTCGCCCGCCGGATCCGCAGTGGAATGGTGTCGATCAACTCGGTACTCACCTTCGTCGGGTTCAGTGAGCTGCCGTTCGGCGGAGTCGGCGAATCGGGTTTCGGCCGGGTGCACGGTGAAGACGGGCTGCGGGAGTTCTCCCGGTCCAAGGCGATCACCCGCCGCCGGGCACCGTCGGTGCTGCCGACGATGACGTTCGAGCGGACCCCGACCGACGTGGCCCGCATCGTCAAGGTGATCAAGCTGCGGTACGGCCGCGACTGATCGCGGGTCAGCCGGCGATCGGCTGGTGGGCGCCGAGGCTGGCCTGGTCGGCGGCGGTGGTGCCGGCGATCCACCCGGCCCGGTTGTGGCCGGCGATCGACCGGCTGGTCACCGTCGGGAAGAGCCGCTCGGTGGCCCGGTCCACCTGCTCGTCGCGGGCCGCCAGCACCGGCACCAGCGCGGCGCCGGTCCGCGCGGCCGCCTCCCGGCCGACGTCGTCGGCGGCGGTACGCAACCGCTGCCCGATCCGCACCGCGTACGCCTCCAGGAAGGACTGGCGGAACGACCGGGTGGTCGACTGCCCGCCCCGGCCACGCTGCGGGCCGTTGCGCAGCATCGCCGCAGTGGCCTGCACCAGCAGCGAGGTGTGCAGCAACTCGACCGACTCGCAGTCGGCGACGAACCCGACGACGGTGGCGAAGCCGAGATTGTTGGACCACACCGACCGGCAGCCGTTCGCCTCGGCGACCTGCTGCAGCAGCAACGCCTTGGCCTGCTCGTACGGTGCTTCCAGACCGATCCGTACGGCCACCGGGTCGGCCTGCGGCCCGCCGGCACCGGTCTGCTGCGCGGCGAGCAGCGCATGGTCGATGCGGTGCCGGGTCATCAGCTCCTGGGCCTTGGCCGACAGCGCTTCGGCCTCCTCCGCGAACTCGGTCGACTCGGCCTTGGCCAGCAGCGCCCGGATCCGGCCGAGCTGGCGCTCGTCCACATCGTCCGTCCCGGCCGCCCCGGAGGGTGCGGCCGGGGTCGGCCGCCGACGCTGCTGCGTCCCGTCGTCACCGGGGCGGACCGTGCCGGGCAGCGGGGCCACCAGCTCCAGCCTCGGCAGGCCGATCAGCAGCCCGGCCACCCGCACCGCGAGCAGTACGGCGGCGGCCCGGTCCAGCTTGGACCCGGCCGCCCAGGCGGTGAGCCGGTGGTCGGGTGGGTCGGTGCCCCACACGTCGAGGTCGAGATCACGCAGTTGGCGGTGCCAGCGGTCGGCGACCGTCGCCGACGCGTACCCGCGCAGCTGCGCCGCGACGTACCCGGCGGTCAGGCTCACCGCCCGCTTGCCGAGCTCGCGGCCGGCCACCCGCAGCACGTCGGCCGGCATCCAGCCGTGGCCCCACAGCCCGGCGGCCACCTGCCGCAACGCCTCGTCCACCGCCTGGTCCACCAGCCGGTCGTCGGCTGCGACCAGCGCGGCCACGCACTCGTCGAGGTCGTCCGGTCGGTCGGCCGTCGCCATCCGGGCCGCCCGGCGCAGCAGCTCGTCGACCCGCTGCGCCTCGGTCGGTGGCGGGTAGAAACCGAACCCGTCGGGGTACGCAGCGTCGGCGGTCTGTGCCCGTTGGCGTTGCCGCTGTTCCCTGGCCTTCTTCTTGGCGGCTCGACGTTGCTGGTTACGCACACCCATTAGCGGACTCCAGAAACTCGGTGCCAGAGCTGGTCAAAGTTCGGTGCTGGTCAGAACAGGGTGAGTTCGTCCCGTTCGATGCCCCGTAGCTTGTCGTAGTCGACCACCACGCACCGGATGCCACGGTCCTCGGCCAGCACCCGGGCCTGCGGTTTGATTTCCTGTGCAGCGAAGATGCCGGTCACCGGCGCCAGCAGCGGGTCCCGGTTGAGCAGTTCGAGGTAGCGGGTCAGCTGCTCGACGCCGTCGATCTCGCCCCGACGCTTCACCTCGACCGCGACGCTCGCTCCGCCGTCACGACAGAGCAGGTCCACCGGGCCGATCGCGGTCATGTACTCCCGCCGTACCAAGGTGAAATCGTCACCGAAGGTAGTCGGGTTGGCGGCGAGCAGCTCCTGCAGATGCGCCTCCACCCCGTCCTTGCGTAGACCGGGGTCGACACCCAGGTCGTACGACATCTCCTGGAGGATCTCCTCCAGGGTGATCCGCAGCTCCTCGCCGGCCTTGTTGACCACCCGCCACATGCCCGGCGTCTCCTCCAGCCGGCACGGCGGGCTCATCCAGTTCAGCGGCTTGTACGCCCGGTCGTCGGCGTGAATCGAGACCGATCCGTCCGCTTTGACCATCAACAGCCGGGTCGCCGGCGGCAGATGTGCCGAGAGTCGACCGACGTAGTCCACCGAGCATCGAGCAATCACCAGCCGCACCCGAAGAGGGTAGCGCCAGCGGCGGCCGCGTACCGCGCAGGGCTGGCGCGGCGGTGCGATCCTGGTGACGTGTTCGAACTGCTGACCGGGACCGGGCTGGCCGCGTCCGCTGGGCTCAACGCCTACATCCCGCTGCTGACCGTCGGTGTGCTCGCCCGCTACACCAGCCTGATCACGCTGCCGGACGGCTGGCAGTGGATGTCCGACGAATGGGTGCTGGGCATCCTCGCCGTCCTGCTGGTCGTCGAGGTGGTCGCCGACAAGGTGCCGGTCGTCGATCACGTCAACGACGTGGTGCAGACGGTCGTCCGGCCGACCGCTGGCGGGCTGGCGTTCGGAGCGGGGTCGGCGTCGGAGACGGTGACGGTCAGCGACCCCGGGGAGTTCTTCGCGTCGGACCAGTGGATTCCGGTGCTGGTCGGCGTGCTGATCGCGCTTGGCATACATCTACTCAAAGCGACGGCCCGACCGGTGATCAACACCGCCACCGCCGGGATCGGCGCACCGGTGGCGAGCACCGCCGAGGACGCCACCAGCGTGGTGATGTCGGTCGTCGCGATCCTGCTGCCCATCCTGGTGCTGGTCTTCCTGGTGGCACTGCTGATCGGCGGGCCGCTGCTGGTCCGCCGGGCCTGGCAGCGCCGCCGGGAGCGACGGGCGGCCCGGGCCGCCGGATACCGGGTCTGACCGGACACCCCGCGCCGGTCTGATCGCGTCGACCTGGGGCCCGAACGGTCGGGATCCTGTGGGCGGCCCGACACCGGTCCGGGGCACCTGCGACGATCTGCGCCGTGCGTTCACGTTCGACCACTTCGGAATCGCGTCCGGTCGCCCTGGCGGTGGCGACCGCGCTCGCCCTGGTCGGGATCACCGTACCCGTCGTCACCGGCTGCGGCACGACCGCCGAACCGCCCGCCGTCAGCAGCACCGGCACCGCCAGCCCGGCGACGGCACCGACCGGTCCGGCCTCCGCCGGCGGCGACCGACCCACTGGACCGCCGCCGGCCGACCCGACCAGGCCGGCGGCAGACCCCGCCGGGCCGCCGCAGACCCCGCCCGGCGCGACCCGACCGGGCACCCGACCGCCGGTGGTCGGCCACGGACCGCGCGTCGGCAACCTGGTCGCGTTGACCTTCGACGCCGACATGACCGAGGCGATGCGGTACGAGCTGCGCAGCGGCGCGGTCCGCTCGTACGCCAACCTGGCCATCGTCGAGCTGCTGGAACGCGAGCAGGTCCCGGCGACGTTCTTCCTCACCGGCATGTGGGTCGAGGAGTATCCGGAGCTGACCCGCCGGCTCGCCGGGAATCCGCGGTTCGAGCTGGCCAACCACACGTACGACCATGCCGCGTTCACCGCCGACTGCTACGGCCTGCCCCGGCTGCCGGCGACCGCGATGACCGCCGACGTGGCGAGGACCTTCGACGTGATCGAGCCGTACGGTGGCCGTCAGACCCGCTACTTCCGGTTTCCGGGGCTGTGCCACGACGGGGCCGCGCTGGCCGCGCTGGCGCCGCTCGGGTTGACCGTGGTCGACGGCGACGTGATCAGCGGCGACCCGTTCGCCACCGCCTGGGAACCGATCGTCGACGCCGTCCTGTCCGGCGTCCGGCCCGGCTCGGTGGTGGTGCTGCACGTCACCGAGGCCAACGCCGCGCTGACCGACGAGGCGTTGCCACACATCCTGACCGGCCTGCGCGACCGTGGCCTGACCCCGGCGACGCTGTCCGAGGTGCTCGCCGAACGGTGAGCGCCGGTCCCGCCCACGGCCGCGCCCGTCCCGCCCCGCGCGGCGGTTCACCGCCAGCGGAACAAGCGGGCCGCCAGGGCACCGACCACCGTCAGGTAGCCGACCATCACCAGCAGGTGCAGCGGACGGACCGCGTCCCCGGCCCAGCTGGCCTGCATGGCCTGGCTCAGCGCGCCGAGCGGGGTGAGGTCGCTCAATCGGCGGATCGTCCCGGGCATCATCGGCCCGGGGGTCCACACCCCGGCGAAGAACAGCATCGGGAAGTAGACCAGCATGCCGATGGCGTTCGCCGCCCGTCCGGTCGACGCCAGCGCCGCGATCAGCAACCCGACCGCGAAGGTAGCCGCCGCGCCAAGCAGAAACACGCCCAGGAAGCGCACCGGGTGCTCGGGCAGCGGCACCCGGAACGCGACCGCCGCCGCAGCGACGGCCAGACCGACCGCAAGCGTCGTGGCGGCCACCGAGACCAGCAGCTGGGCACCGAGCAGCTTCGCCGGGCGTACCGGCGTGGTGGCCATCCGGCGCAGCACCCCGCGTTCCCGGTATCCGGCCACCGTCGTGGGCAGGGTGGTGATCGCGACGGTGGCGACCGCCATCGCGACCACCACTGGCAGGTAGATGTCGATCGGCCGCAGACCGGCGAGCTCCGCCACGGGGGTACGGAAACCCGGCATCACCCCGCCCAGCACGACGATCAGCAGCATCGGGAAGGCCAGCGCCATCACCAGCGCCGCCGGGTCCCGCAGGAACAGTTTGGCCTCCATCACGGTGAGCCGGCGCAGCGCGGTCATCGGTCGCCCCCGGTGAGGGCGAGGAACGCGTCGTCCAGAGTGGCCTGCTGCAGGCGCAGCTCACGTGGCGTGACACCGTGTCGGGACAGCGCCGCCGCGACGGCGAAGAACAGCTCCGCACCGCCGTCGACGACGACCTCTCGACCGTCGATGGTCGCGGAGGCGACCTGCGGCAACTCGGTCAGCAGGGCGAGGTCGAGCGGTCGGTCCGGGACGAACCGGATCCGCTGCCCGCTGTCGACGCTGGCGGCCAGCCCGGCCGGGGTGTCGACGGCGACCACCCGGCCGGCGTCGATCACCGCGACCCGGTCACAGAGCCGCTCCGCCTCCTCCATCAGGTGAGTGACCAGCACCAGGGTGACGCCCCGGTTGCGGACCGATTCGACAAGTCCCCAGGTGTCCCGGCGGGCCGCCGGGTCCAGCCCGGTGGTCAACTCGTCGAGGAACGCCACCTTCGGGTCACCGACCAGGGCCAGGGCCACGGACAGGCGCTGCTTCTGCCCGCCGGAAAGCTGGCCGAAGCGGGCGTCGTGCCGGGACGACAGGCCGAGCAGGTCAAGCAGCTCCCGCCAGTCGGCCGGCCGCCGGTAGAAGGAGCTGTAGAGCTCCAGCGCCTCCCACACCTTGATCCGCTCCGGCAGTTGGCTCTCCTGCAGCTGCGCCCCGAGTTGCTGGCGTAGCCGTGCTCCGTCGCGCTGCGGGTCCAGGCCGAGCACCCGTACGGTGCCCCGGTCCGGTCGGCGCAGCCCGAGCGCGCACTCCACAGTGGTGGTCTTGCCGGCACCGTTGCGGCCGAGAATTCCGAAGATCTCCCCCTCTGCGACGGTGAACGACACGTCGTCCACCGCGACCAGGTCGCCGTACCGTTTGTGCAGCTGCTCGATCTCGATGACGGACATGGCGTCGCTCCTCAGCCGGAGATCTTCTTCAGTGGCAGCCGACGAACCAGCAGCCAGGTGACGGCGCCGACGACCAGCAGGGTCAGCAGGGCGATCACCGTCCCGGTGCCAGGGTGTGCCTCGTCGTCAAGCCCGAGCATCCGGGCGAAGCCGAACCCGGTCCACTCGGTACGGAATGCGGTCTCGACCACGAACGCCGGCAGCAGCGCCAGCGGCAGCAGCGATGTCCCCCACCACGGATTGAGCAGGTGGTAGACGATCGCGGTCAGCACTCCGGCCGCCATGTAGCCGAGATTGACCAGGCTGTACTCCAGCCAGATGGCGGCGGCGTCGCCCGCCGAACCGACCAGGTACGGCTCGGTCAGCCCGTCGAGCAGGCCGAAGACGTCGAAGGCCAGGTATTCGATGCCGAATCCGACCGTCGTCAGGGTGGAGAACCCGAGGGCGTACGGCACGAGGAAGCCCCAGGAGCCGATCAGCGCGTCCCGCCGGGTGACGCCTTGAGCGACGAACATCGGCAGGTACGTGCCCATGGCGACGATGCCGAAGACGAAGGTGAACCAGCGTGGCGCCTGCAGCCCCATGTTCTGCCACATGCTCGCCTCGACCGTGCCGAACCGGGCGATCAGGCTGACGACCACGGCCCATACCAGGTAGATGATCGTCCAGTACCACCCGGCCAGCGGCAGGGACCGGCGCAGCAGCGTACGGGTGACTTTCCAGGTGGTGGCGTTCATCGCCGCATCTCCTTGTTGTCCGCCTTGTCGTCCGCGGATTCCGCCGTGAGGTGTACGAACAGGTCCTGCAGCCCGATCGGGCCGAGCTCCAGGCCGGCGGCGCGGGCGGCGGCCCGGTCGCCGTCGTCGATGGCCCCGAAAACGGTGGTGGACCGGGTGCCGCCGAGCTGCTGGCTGCCGAGTACGGTGCGGCCGGCGACGAACGTGTCGACGGCGGCGGCCGGGCCGGTCACCGCCGTCCCCCGGGCGCGCAGCGTCTCGGTCTCCTCGTGGGCGACCAGCCGCCCCCGGTGCAGCACCACCACCTCCTCGAACAGCGACCCGACCTCTTCGATCAGGTGGGTGGAGAGCACGATGGTGCGCGGGTGGGCGAGGTAGTCGTTCAACACTTCCTCGTAGAAGGCGTACCGGCTGGGCGCGTCGAGGCCGAGGTAGGCCTCGTCGAAGATGGTCAGCGGCGCCCGGGCGGCCAGCCCGAGGGTGACGCTGAGCGCCGACTTCATACCCCGGCTCAGCCCATTGAGCCGCTTGCGCATCGGCAGGTCGAACCGCTCGACCAGACGCGCGGCGTAGTCGGCGTCCCAGTTCGGACGCAGCGTCGCGGCAAGGTCCAGGATGCAGCTGACCCGGTCGGTGTCCTGGGCGTCGACCCGGTCCCGGACGAACGCGATCTGCGACATGATCGCCGCGTTCTCGAACGGGTCGGCGCCGCCGATGCGCACCGTGCCGCTGGTGGCGGCCCGGAAGGCGGACAGTACGGCGAGCAGGCTGGTCTTGCCGGAGCCGTTGCGGCCGAGCAGTCCGTAGATCTTGCCCGGGGCGAGGGTGAGGTCGAGCGAGTCGACGGCGAGCGTGTCGCCGTAGCGGACGGTGAGGTTGCGGGTCTCGATCCCCAGGCCGGTCACTGGTGTTCCCCTTCTGCTGCATGGTGAATGCGGGCGACGACCTCGGTCAACGGGATGCCGATGATCCGGGCCTCGGTGACCATCGGGTCGACGACCTCGGTGAAGAACCGGTCGCGGCGTTGGCCGCGCAGCGTCTCGCGGGCGTTGGGGCTGACGAACATCCCGATGCCCCGCTTCTTGAACAGCACGCCCTCGTCGATGAGCTGGTGGAAGCCCTTGGCGGCGGTGGCGGGGTTGATCCGGTAGTAGCTGGCGTACTGGTTGGTGGACATGACCTGCTCGCCCTCCTGCAGCGCCCCGCTCAGGATGTCGTTTTTGATCTTGTCGGCTATCTGCTGATAGATCGGACTTCGATCATCGAACACGGGAGCACCTCTGGTTCACTGGTTCGTTACTCGTGTAATGAACCGTAGCACCGATGAACCAGGCCGGTCCAGCCCGCCAGCGGTGTCCGTCACCACCACGACACCCCAGCGCGGACGCTCGCCCGGCAGGGGGATAGTTGAGGCCATGAGCGACGAGGCGGCGGACCAGCCGGCCATCGAGGTACGCGGGCTGCGCAAGGCGTACGCCGGGACACCGGCGGTGGACGGGGTCGACCTGACCGTGCGGCGCGGCGAGGTGTTCGCCCTGCTCGGCCCGAACGGTGCCGGCAAGACCACCACCGTGGAAATCATGGAGGGCTACCGGCGCCGCGACGCCGGCGAGGTGCGGGTGCTCGGCGTCGACCCCGACCCGGGTACGCCGCAGTGGCGCTCCCGGATCGGCATCGTGCTGCAGGGCACCGGCGAGTTCGACGAACTGACCGTCGGCGAAGTCGTCGCACACTTCGCCGCCTTCTACCCGGCACCGGACGACCCGGCGACGGTGATCGACCGGGTCGGCCTGTCCGCCAAGGCGAAGGCCCGCACCCACACCCTCTCCGGCGGGCAGAAACGCCGCCTCGACGTGGCACTGGGCATCGTCGGCCGCCCCGAGCTGCTCTTCCTCGACGAACCGACCACCGGCTTCGACCCGGAGGCCCGCCGCGAGTTCTGGGAACTGATCCGGTCACTCGCCGGTGCCGGCACCACCATCCTGCTGACCACCCACTACCTGGACGAGGCGGAGGCCCTCGCCGACCGGGTCGGCGTGATCGCCGCCGGCCGGCTCGTCGAGGTCGCCGCCCCGGCCGAACTGGGCGGCCGGCGCGACGCCCTGGCCACCGTCGCCTGGCGTACCGCCGACGGGACGGCGCACCGCGAGGAGAGCGCGACGCCGACCAAGCTGGTCGCCGAGCTGGCCACGCGCTTCGACGGTGAGGTGCCCGGCCTGACCGTCACCCGCCCCACCCTGGAAGACGTCTACCTGCGGATGATTGGACACAAGTGAACGCGACCACCGGCGGCACCGCCGGCACCGTGACCTCGCCGTCGGCGGGCGCTTCCAGCAGTTCGCCGGCCGTCACCCGGGTCGGCCCGGCGCGGCTGGGGCTGCGGCAGGGCAAGCTGGAGATCCGGCAGTTCATGCGCAGCCGCGAGTCGGTCGTCTTCACGATGGCCTTCCCGGTCATCATGATCCTGATCTTCGCGTCGATCTTCACCGGGGAGATCACCGACGGCGTACGGTTCACCCAGTACTTCATCACCGGCATGATCGCCACCGGGCTGATGACCGTCGGCTTCCAGAGCCTGGCCATCCAGATCCCGATCGAGCGCGACCGGGGCGTGCTCAAGCGGTTGCGCGGCACCCCGATGCCGAAATGGGTCTACTTCGCCGGCAAGGTCATCATGGTGGCGGTGATCGGGTTCGCCGAAACGGTGCTCCTGCTGGCCGTCGCGACCCTGCTGTTCGATCTGCAGCTACCGGATACGGCGGTCAAGTGGTTCACCCTGGGGTGGGTGTCGGTGCTCGGCATCACCGCCTGCACGCTGTGCGGCATCGCGTTCTCGTCGCTGGCCCGCAGCGGTCGCAGCGCCTCGGCGGTGGCCACCCCGGTGTCGCTGGTGCTGCAGTTCACTTCCGGCGTCTTCTTCGTCTTCACCGCGCTGCCCGGCTGGATGCAGCAGATCGCCGCGCTGTTCCCGCTCAAGTGGATGTGCCAGGGGCTGCGGTCGGTCTTCCTGCCGGAGTCCTTCGGCACCCAGGAGCCGGGTGGCTCGTTCGAGCTGGGCATGGTCGCGCTGGTGCTCGCCATCTGGTGCGTCATCGGCCTGGTGCTCTGCCTGACCACGTTCCGCTGGACCACCAAACGCGACGGCTGACTCCCGGGACCCCAAGCTGCCGCCGAAAGCTTGATGCCTCAGGTGCATCTTGATGCACCTGAGGCATCAAGCTCTCTTGATCTCGTAGGCGCCCCAGGCACCCGGATGGCACGGGCACGGTGAACATGACTCTCGTGGGTCCAGGTCAACCCCGGTGGCGCGGATCATCCTCCTCGCCTTGCCGAACCGCTATCGAGGTGAGGCCTACGCACGTTATTTTCGCGTTTTAACGTGCGTAGGCCTCACCTCGATGGGCCAGCGGAGTCGCTGACATAGACGCCGCGTCCCTGCTGGCCGTACACGAGGCGTTCCGCCTTGAGCTGGATCATCACAAAACGGATGACCGTCTCGCTCACGTCATAGTGCGCCATGAGTTGACGGGTGGTCGGCAACCTGTCGCCAGGCTTGAGGACTCCGCTGCGGATCTACTCGGCGATGTCGGTGGCGATCTGCTGGTACAGCGGCGTAGCCATCGGCGCTCCCTCGGTCGGCAGCCACAAGACACCACACGCCGGGGGAAAGATGCGTTACGGGGTAGCGTTACGTTACCCAGTAACGTAAGTTGTGGACGGAGCTGCTCGGTCGGCACTGAGCGGTTTCACCCGGTCGGGGCGTGTAGCGAGTCACGCCGTTGGGCGTCCCGGCCCCGAAGGTTCGCCCTGGTCGCCGTACTGCCAAGGAGGGCTGCGGCGATCGGGGTGGGGTGGCCCTGCCGGCATCGGCAAGCTGCAGGGCCACCCGTCCACCCATCAACAACACCCGGATGAGCGGAACCAGCAGCAACACCAGCGGAAGCAGCGAGCAATGGGGAGGAAGACGAGATGCGTGAACTGTGGCGCCGGTGGCAGGTCCGCAGCCACCGCTTCCCGACGGTCCCCCGGCGCGGCGGCGGTCGGGGCCTCGACCCCGGCGAGGTCAGTCCTCGCGCTGGCTTGGCCGGTTAGCGGTGATCCAGGCCGCCACCTCATCGCGGCTCCAGATGCGCATCCGGCCGTTGCCCACCACGTCGATCGGCTCGGGGAAGCCTGGCCGGCGAACGATCTCCACAGCCCTCGTCCTCGACACGCCGCCGAGCATCGTGGCGATGTCTGCCAGGGCGACGAGCTTCACGACCTGAACGTAGGTCGGCAAGGTGTTACTACTTCAGCACTTACCGACTTGACACTGTCGAAGTGATAAGTGAGGCTGTTTGGGCACACAGATGAGCCCGTGAGTGACAGCGGTTGGGGCGGGTAGCGGGTCACGCCGTTGGGCGTCCCGGCCCCGAAGGTTCGCCCTGGTCGCCGTACTGCCAAGGAGGGCTGCGGTGATTGGGGTGGGGGTGGCCCCGCCGGCATCGGCAAGCGGCAGGGCCACCCCGTCCACCCGTCGACGACACCCGAACAAGCAGCACCAGCAGCGAGCAATGGGGAGGAAGACGAGATGCGTGAACTGTGGCGCCGGTGGCAGGTCCGCTGGCAACGACGCGTCATGGCGACCACACCGCCGGCCAGCTGGCCCGCCGGCAGCGCCACCGGCGTCTACCGGGCACCCGGCAACCCCGCCGGCCACAATCAGCGCGGGTCGGCGTACCGGCCGATCCGGCCCTGGCAGGTCCGCAGCCACCGCTTCCCGACGGTCCCCCGGCGCGGTGGCGGCCGGGGCCTGGACCCCGGCGAGGTCGCCGCGTTCCTCGACCGCGTCGCCCACGATCTTGGCATCGTGTACGCCGAGCTCGAACGCACGTGGGAGCAGAACGACCGGATCAAGGACGCGTTGCGCCGCTGGCAGTCCGCCCAGGCGACGCCCAGTCGGCACGGCGTCTACCAGGCCGGTGCGCGCCGGTGACCGGGTCGACGTCAGTCGCCGGCAGCAATGGCGGTCCGGCGCTGACCGTACGGACCGCCACCGCCGCCGACGTCGAACCCCTGGCGGAGTTGTTGGCGCAGGCGTGTGTGCTGGACCCGGTGGTGTCCTGGCTGATCAATGACCACGCGTTGCGCTATCTGACGATGCACCGGTTCTTCACCGCCGAGCTGGAGTTCGCCGTACGGCACGGAATCGTCGACGTCGTCGGCCACTGCGACGGGATGGCGATCTGGTACCCGCACCCGGCAGACCGGCTCCTGGCGGCGGAACATCAGCGGCGCAGGCTGCGGGCCTGCGGTGACCGGCACGGCCCGTACGCGCACTACACGTTCACCGCCGGCCGCCTCGAACCGACCGGTCGGCACCACCACCTGGCGTTCCTGGCCGCCGCGCCCTGGCTGAGACGCCAGGGCATCGGGTCGGCGCTGCTCGCGGCGCATCATGCCCGGCTGGACCGGATCGGCATGCCGGCGGTGGTCGAGGCGAGCAGCAAGCGGCAGCGGGCGTTCCATGAACGCCACGGCTACCGCGTCGTACGGGTCGCGCACCTGCCGGCCGACGGACCACCGCTGTGGGCGATGCGCCGGGGCGGCGCACCACCCGACCAACCACCGACGGCCGCAGCACTCCGCGTCAGCTGAACCGATGCGATCGTTACGGGCGGTAGACATCCGCTCGGTGGTCGATGCGGGTGACATGAACCGTTCGGTTGTCCTCGTCGATTCGGTAGACCACCCGGTAGGTGCCGCGTCGTGCCGAGTGATAGCCGGTCAACTCGCGGGTCAACGGCTTGCCGACCACATGGGGCCTTTCCGGTAACGGGCCGGTAAGGAACTCACCGACGGCCGTCGCGACGGCCAGCGGCAAGCCGACAGGTCGTCCCTCTGTTAGGGCTCGCCGGGCAGCGGGCGCTACGGAGAGTCGGTACGCCTCGTCGCTCACTGCTGTTCGCGCTCCGCGCGGGCAGCAAGCTGGCGCAGCAGTTCGTCAGCACCGACGCCGTGGCCGGCGGCGATGTCAGCCTCAGCGTGCCGGATCTCGTCCAGCGCGCCGGGCGTGGACAACAGGTCGAGGGTCTCTTCGAGGGCTTCGAGGTCAGACACCGACATGATGACCGCTTCAGGTCGTCCGTTTCGGGTGATTACCACCCGCTCATGGGTATCACGGACCTCATCAAGAACAGCGGACAGCCTTGCCTTGGCGTCCGCGAGCGGAATAGTAGTCATGACTACTATTCTAGTCACGAGCCTCGGTCAGGTGGCCGTGTCAGTAGCTGGCGGCGAGGTCAGTAGCTGTAGAAGCCCTGGCCGGTCTTGCGGCCCAGGTCGCCGGCGGTGACCATGCGCTGCAGCAGCTCCGGCGGGAAGAACTTCTCGTCGGCGGTGTCGGCGTAGATGTTCTTCGCCGCGTGCAGCAACACGTCCGCGCCGGTCAGGTCGGTGGTGGCCAGCGGCCCCATCGCGTGACCGAAGCCCAGCTTGCAGGCGGTGTCGAGGTCCTCGGCGGAGACCACGCCGGACTCGACGAGCTTGACCGCCTCGACGACCAGCGCGGCGATCAGCCGGGTGGTGACGAAGCCTGCGATGTCCCGGTTGACCACTACGCAGGTCTTGCCGATCTCCTCGGCGAACGCCTTCGCGGTGGCCAGGGTCGCGTCCGAGGTCTTGTAGCCGCGGACCAGCTCGCACAGCTTCATCATCGGCACCGGGGAGAAGAAGTGCGTACCGACCACCGATTCGGGGCGTTCGGTGACCGCGGCGATCTGGGTCACCGGGATCGCCGACGTGTTGGTGGCCAGCACCGCGTCCGCCTTGCAGATCTTGTCCAGCGCCCGGAACACCTCGTGCTTGATCTCGATGCGCTCGAAGACGGCCTCGACGACGACGTCCGCGTCGGCCGCCGCCTCCAGCTCGGTGGTGGTGGTGATCCGGCCCATCGCCGACTCGACGTCGGCGACGCTGATCGCGCCCTTGCCGGCGAACTTCTCCAGCGACCGGCGAATGCCGGCGACACCCCGGGAGGTCGCCGCGTCGTCCAGGTCGCGCAGGATGACCTGCCAGCCCGCCTGGGCGGCAACCTGGGCGATGCCCGAGCCCATCAACCCCGCGCCGATCACTGCCAGCTGACCTGCCATCTCTGCATCTCCTCGTCCACGCGCCTCGACCGGATGTGCCAGCTGGCAGCTTATCCGGCGCACCTGAACGATCGCTAACCCGGGAGGGTGGTCGGACGGCGCACCCAGCGGTCAGCCGGCCGGTGCCCCGGACAGCCGCTGCACCTGGACGCCGAGCGAGCACAGGTCGGCCACGTAATTCGGGTAGCCGCGGTCGATGTGGTGCACGTCGGCGATCTCGGTGACCCCCTCGGCGCAGAGCCCGGCGATCACCAGCCCGGCTCCGGCCCGGATGTCGGTCGCCCGTACCCGGCCGCCGACCAGCCGTTCCCGGCCGCGTACCACCGCGTGGTGGCCGTCGGTCCTGATGTCCGCGCCCAGCCGCAGCAGTTCGTCGACGAACTGGAACCGGCCGTCGAAGATGTTCTCGGTGACCAGTGACGCCCCTTCGCTGACCGAGGCCAGGCCGATCGCCATCGGCAGCAGGTCGGTGGCGAAGCCGGGAAACGGCAGGGTGACCACGTCCACCGCCCTCGGCCGACGCTCCATGCGTACCCGGAAACCGTCGCCGACGGTGTCGACGGTGGCCCCGGAGGCCGCCACCTTGTCGAGGGCGACCGCCAGGAACGCCGGGTCGACGCCGCGTACGGTGACGTCGCCACGGGTCATCGCGGCGGCGAACGCCCAGGTGCCGGCGACGATCCGGTCGCCGATCGTGGAGTGGCGGACCGGCCGCAGCTCCGGCACGCCCTCGATCCGCAGGGTGGCGGTGCCGGCACCGTCGATCTGGGCGCCCATCTCGGTGAGCATCGCGCAGATGTCGACGATCTCCGGCTCGCGGGCCGCGTTGTCGATCTCGGTGATTCCGTCGGCCAGTACCGCCGCCATCACCAGGTTCTCGGTGGCGCCGACGCTCGGGAAGTCCAGCCAGATCGTCGCGCCGTGCAGGCCCCGGGCGGCCGAGGCGACGACCAGTCCGTCGGCGGCGGAGATCTCGGCGCCCATCCGGGCCAGGCCGGCCACGTGCATGTCGAGCCCGCGCGAACCGATCGCGTCCCCGCCCGGTTGGGCGACGGTGACGCGTCCACACCGGGCCAGCAGCGGGCCGAGTACGCAGATCGACGCCCGCAGCCGGCGGACCAGATCGACGTCGGGCTGACAGCTGGGTGCCGGCGGCACGTCGATGACCACGGTGTCGGCGCGCGGCGAGCCGGTAGCCGACCGCGAGCCGGCGGCCAACGACGGTCCGGCAACCGACAGCGGCTCGGCCTCGCCCATGGTGACCTCGCAGCCGAGTCCGCGCAGCACGTCGGCCATGATGGCGATGTCGGTGATCCGCGGCACGTTGCCGATCACCGTCCGGCCCGGTGCCAGCAACGCCGCCGCCATCAGTTTCAACGCCGAGTTCTTCGCACCCTCCACCGGGACCGTCCCGGCGAGCCGGCTGCCGCCGCCGACCCGGATGACGTCCCCGGACGCCGCCGGCAGCAGAGGAGGCTCGACGGTGGTGCTACCGGCGCGGCTGAGAATCCGTACCCTGTCGCTCATGGCCGTCCACCTCACCCGCATCTACACCAAGGCCGGGGACACCGGCACGACCAGGTTGAGCAACAACGAACAGGTCGCCAAGACCGACCCGCGCATCTGCGCGTACGCCGACGTCGACGAATGCAACGCCGCGCTCGGTGTCGCCCTCGCCCTCGGCGATCTCGACGAGACGCTGCGCGGGATGCTCGGGCAGATCCAGAACGACCTGTTCGACGTCGGCGCCGACCTGGCCACCCCGGTCGATCCGGAACCGGCGTACCCGCCGCTGCGGGTGACCGAGGCGTACGTCACCCGGCTGGAGGGGTGGTGCGACGAGCACAACTCACGGCTGGCCAAGCTCGACTCCTTCGTCCTGCCAGGCGGTACCCCCGGTGCCGCGCTGCTCCACGTGGCCCGCACCGTCGCCCGGCGGGCCGAGCGTTCGGCATGGGCGCTGATCACCCACGAACCGGAACGAACTAGTGCTCTTCCGGCAAAGTATCTCAATCGTCTCTCGGATCTGCTGTTCATCTTGTCCAGAACCGCAAACCCGGACGGCGACGTGCTGTGGAAACCGGGCGGCGGGCGCTGATCACGACAAGATCGCGAATCAGCAGATGGCCGGACTGCACCACGTGGAGCTGTGGGTACCCGATCTGTCCGGGGCTGAACCGGGCTGGTCCTGGCTGCTGGGTGAACTTGGCTGGCAGCCGTACCAGCGCTGGCCGGCCGGCCGCTCCTGGCGGTACGGCACGACGTACCTGGTGTTGGAGGAGTCCTCAGCGCTCACCACCCGGCGGCACGACCGGTGCGCGCCGGGGCTGAACCACGTGGCGTTCCACGCCGGGCCCAGGCAGCGGGTGGACCAGCTGGTCGCGGCGGCGCCGGCCCACGGGTGGTCACTGCTGTTCGCCGACCGGCATCCGTACGCGGGCGGGCCGGACACCTACGCCGGGTACCTGGCCGACCGGTACGGCTACGAGGTGGAACTCGTCGCCGACGGGTAACGCCGGATGCGCCTTGAGCGGTCAGGCGGCGAGGCTGCGCGAACTCCCGCCCGGCAGGCTCGCCTCGAGCCAGGAGCTGAAGCCGGTGACCGTCGACTCCGCCATGGCGATCTCGACCGGTGCGTGGTGGCTGGTGCACCGCAGGATCACCCAGTCGTGCGGCAACGCGAGCCGCTCCTGCCCGCGCGGGCTGCGCCGGCTCTCCACGGCCAGGCCGTGCCGGGACAGCACCCGTTTGGGCCGCAGCGCGAAACTGAACATCCGGTACCAGCGCAGCTCATCACCGGCGAACCGGCCGAATCCGGACGACCAGCCCCGGCCGTCAACCATGGTGGAGACCCGGAAACTCAACTTGATGGTGCCGCGTACCCGGACGACCAGCGCTCGCCGGACGAACAGCACCAGGATCGCGGCGAACAGGATCAGTACGCCGATCCCGAACCATTGGATGGTCGACATCGACGCAGCCCGCTCAGTGTCCGGATGCGGTGGCGGGGGCGGCCGGAGTGGCTTCCTCCGCGAGAATCGTCACTCCGTTGGTGGTCACCGAGAGGAACCCGCCGGCGACGTCATAGGCCAGCTGCTCCCGCCCCGGCAGCGTGATCCGTACCTGGCCGGGCTCGGCGAGCTGACCGAGCATCGGGGCGTGGCCGGGCAGTACGCCGAGCTCGCCCTCGGTGGTGCGGGCGATCACCATCTCGGCCTCACCGGACCAGACCATCTCCTCGACGGCGACGAGTTCGACGTGCAGTTGCTTGGCCAACGCGGACTCCTTTGATGGCGAGGACCACCCGAGTTTAATCGGGGCGATGCGCGGACTCCCAGCCGGGTGCCCGCCGGACCACCCGTTACTTTTCGCGATTGACCAGTTCAGGACGGGTCAACACGAACTGGTCAAGAGTGCCGGCCCGCAACGCGGCAAGGCATTCGTCGGCGTCCTCGGTGAACCGCTCCCCCTGATACCCGCCGCCCGGGTCGGTGACGGCCACACCCGGCAGGTCCAGCATGACGATGTCGTCGGCCCGCAGTTGGCGCAGCGCCAACGCGAAGTCGACCAGCGACCGGCCCCGGGTGCCCACCACCACCGCTTCACCGGCGGCCTCCAGCACTGCGGTCAACCGGCCCGGTTCGGTGATCAGGTCCCGGCTGATCACCTGCTCGGCCAACGCCCGGACGAGCTGCCGTTGGTGCCGCTGCCGGCCGTAGTCACCGTCCGGCAGGCTGTCCCGCTGCCGGACGTAGTCCAACGCCTGCCAGCCGTTGAGCCGCTGCTCCCCCTGCTTGTACTCGGCCTGCGGACCGACGTACCCGGTGCCGTCGGGATTGCCCGGGCGCGGCCGGCCGTCCGGTTGACGGTGCGCCGAACGCACATCGGCGTCGATGGTCATCCGGACCCCGCCGACCGCGTCGACCAGACGTTCCAGGCCGGCGAAGTTGACGATCACACCGGCGTCGAACCGGTCGATCCCGGTGCGGGCCGAGACCGTCGCCGCGAGCAACTGGAAGCCGGTCACCGGGTCCGGGTACTCGGCACCGGGCACCCGGCTGCCGTACGCCATCGCGGAGTTGATCCGGTCGACGCCGCCCGGGTGGCCGCTGACACCGAACGCCGGGACGTCCACCAGCAGGTCCCGGGGCAGGGAGATCAGGTACGCCCGGGACAGCCCGCTCGGCACGTGCATCAGCAGCACGGTGTCCGCTCGGGGCACCTTCTCCGGCTGGTCGGTCGGCCGGTCGATACCGGCCACCAGCAGATTGACCGGGCCGGTGAGCCGGTCGTCCGGACCGGTGTCCACACCGGTGCCGACGCCGACGTCGCCGAACAGGTCCGCGGTGGGTACGGCGGCCGCGTACCGGTCGGCAACGGTGCGGCTCAGCACCACCACGGCCCCACCGGCGAGAAGCAACCCGACGAGTACGGCGAGCAGCGCCAGCCGTTCCGGCCGACTCAGCCTCGCTGGGCGTGCCCGGGTCCGATCTGGCTGCGTCATGCTCCGACCCCCGTCCGCCGCAGAGCCGGTCGGGTACCCCGGCCGGTTGCCGGCAAACGCGGGCCGATGGTGAGCGTCGGGTGAAACGCCACGGGCGTCGGGTGAAACGCGACGAGCGCCCCGCCGCGATGGCGGGGCGCTCGTCAGGCGCAGAGCGGGTCAGGCGCAGAGCGGGTCAGCCCTTCATTAGCTCCTGGGCGTTGCGCTCCAGGTCGTCGAGCCCACCGCACATGAAGAAGGCCTGCTCGGGGAAGTGGTCGTACTCCCCTTCACTGATCTTGCGGAAGGCTTCGATGGTGTCCTTCACCGGCACGTATGAACCCTTGATGCCGGTGAAGACCTCGGCCGCGTAGGTGTTCTGCGACAGGAACCGCTCGATCCGGCGCGCCCGGGAGACGGTGATCTTGTCTTCCTCGGAGAGCTCCTCCATACCGAGGATGGCGATGATGTCCTGCAGGTCCTTGTACTTCTGCAGGATCCGCTTCACCTCGGAGGCCACCGCGTAGTGCTCCTGGCCGACGAACTCCGGGGCGAGAATCCGCGACGAGGACGCCAGCGGGTCCACCGCCGGGTAGATGCCCTTGTCGGAGATGGACCGCTCCAGGTTGGTGGTGGCGTCCAGGTGGGCGAAGGTGGTGGCCGGCGCCGGGTCGGTGTAGTCGTCGGCGGGCACGTAGATCGCCTGCATCGAGGTGATCGCCTGGCCCCGGACCGAGGTGATCCGCTCCTGCAGCTCGCCCATCTCGTCGGCCAGGGTGGGCTGGTAACCCACCGCGGACGGCATCCGGCCGAGCAGCGTGGAGACCTCGGAACCGGCCTGGGTGAACCGGAAGATGTTGTCGATGAACAGCAGCACTTCCTGCTTCTGCACGTCCCGGAAGTACTCGGCCATGGTCAGCGCGGCGAGCGCGACCCGCAACCGGGTGCCCGGCGGCTCGTCCATCTGGCCGTAGACCAGCGCGGTCTTGTCGATGACACCGGACTCGGTCATCTCGTGGATCAGGTCGTTACCCTCACGGGTCCGCTCCCCGACGCCGGCGAATACCGACGTACCACCGAAGTTGTTCGCGACCCGGATGATCATCTCCTGGATGAGCACCGTCTTGCCCACGCCGGCCCCGCCGAACAGGCCGATCTTGCCGCCCTTGACGTACGGGGCGAGCAGGTCGAGCACCTTGATGCCGGTCTCCAGCATCTCGGTCTTCGGCTCCAGGTCGGCGAACGCCGGCGCCTTCTGGTGGATCGACCGACGCTCGGTGACCTGCAGCGTCTCGCCCTCGGGAAGGTTGAGGCACTCGCCGATGGTGTTGAACACCCGGCCCTTGATGCCGTCACCGACCGGCACCATGATCGGTGACCCGGTGTCGCGGACCTCCGCGCCCCGGACCATGCCGTCGGTCGGCTGCATCGAGATGGCCCGGATCACGTTGTCGCCGAGGTGCTGGGCGACCTCGAGGGTCAGGGTCCGCTCACCGCCGGCGAGCGCGACGTCCACGTGCAGGGCGTTGAAGATCTCGGGCATCGCGTCGCGCGGGAACTCGGCGTCGACGACCGGGCCGATGACCCGGACCACGCGGCCGGTAGCCGATGCGGTCGCTCCGGTTGCCTGGGTTTCTACAGAGGCAGTCATCACACTTCACTTCCCGCCGCCGCGAGCGCGTTGGCGCCGCCGACGATCTCGCTGATCTCCTGAGTGATCCCGGCCTGACGCGCCGAGTTCATTAGCCGCGTGTACTTCTCGATCATTTCCTCGGCGTTGTCGGTGGCGCTCTTCATCGCCCGCCGCCGGGCCGCCGATTCGCTCGCCGCCGATTCGACCAGTGCCGCGTAGATCCGGGTGTTGATGTACTTCGGCAGCAACGCGTCGAGCAGCGCCTCGGCGTTCGGCTCGAACTCGTACGCCGGCAGGACTTCCGTACCCTCCCTCGGCTTGTCCTTGACCTCCATCGGGCCGAGGATCCGGGGCACCGGGGTCTGCGTCATCAGCGACTTGAACTCGGTGGAGACGATGTGCAGCTCGTCCACCCCGAGCACCTGGTCGGCCCCGCCGCCGTCGGTGTCGTCCGCGCCGCGCTGGAACGCCGCGATCAGCGTCTGGCCGACCTCGCGGGCGTCGGCGAAGCCGGGCTGCTCGGAGAAGCCGGTCCAGCTCGCTTCGATCGGCCGGTTACGGAACCGGTAGTACGAGACGCCCTTGCGGCCGATCACGTACAGCACCGGTTCCTTGCCGTCGGCCTTGAGCCGCGCGATCAGCGACTCGGCGGTCTTGATCGCGTTGGTGCTGTATCCGCCGGCCAGGCCCCGGTCACTGGTGATCACCAGCACGCCGGCCCGGCGCACCGTCGGGCGCGCGGTCAGCAGCGGGTGGTCGACCGAGGCATTGGAGGCCAGCGCGGTGAGCACACCGGTGATCGCGTTGGCGTACGGCAGCGAGGCCGCCACCCGCGCCTGGGCCTTGGCGACCCGACTCGTCGCGACGAGCTCCATCGCCTTGGTGATCTTCTTCATCGACTTCGCCGAGCGGATCCGCTGGCGGAGTACCCGAACCTGCGCTGGCATCCGGAACCGCCCTATTCCTTCTCGGCGTCAGCGTCGGCGACGTACCGGGTGACGCTCTCGCGTTCCTGCTCGCCCTCCAGGGCCTCGGCCGGCGCCTCGTTGACCACCCGCGCCGGGTCCTTGGACAGGAACATCTGCTTGAACTTCTCGATCGCGTCGGACAGCGTCGCGATGATCTCGTCGTCCCAGTTGTGCGCGGCGATCGAGTCCAGCGTGCCGGAGTGGGAGTGCCGCAGGTACTCCAGGAACTCCGACTCGAACCGCCGGACGTCACCGACCGGGATGTCGTCGAGCTTGCCCTCGGTGCCGGACCAGACCGAGACGACCTGCTCCTGCACCGGGAACGGCGAGTAGTTCGGCTGCTTGAGCAGCTCGACCAGGCGGCCACCGCGCTCCAGCTGGTTGCGCGACGCCTTGTCCAGGTCGGAGGCGAGCGCGGAGAACGCCTCCAGCTCCCGGTACTGGGCCAGGTCCAGCCGCAGCCGGCCGGCGACCTTCTTCATCGGCTTGACCTGCGCGGCGCCACCGACCCGGGAGACCGACGTACCGACGTTGATCGCCGGCCGCTGGCCCTGGTTGAACAGGTCGGTCTCCAGGAAGATCTGCCCGTCGGTGATCGAGATGACGTTGGTCGGGATGAAGGCCGAGATGTCGTTGGCCTTGGTCTCGATGATCGGCAGACCGGTCAGCGAGCCGCCGCCCAACTCGTCGGAGAGCTTCGCGCACCGCTCGAGCAGCCGGGAGTGCAGGTAGAAGACGTCACCCGGGTACGCCTCACGGCCCGGCGGACGGCGCAGCAGCAGCGACACGGCGCGGTACGCCTCGGCCTGCTTGCTCAGGTCGTCGAAGACGATCAGCACGTGCTTGCCGGCGTACATCCAGTGCTGGCCGATCGACGACCCGGTGTACGGGGCGATGTACTTGAAGCCGGCCGGGTCGGAGGCGGGCGAGGCGACGATGGTGGTGTACTCCATCGCGCCGTGCTCCTCCAGCACGCCCTTGATCGAGGCGATGGTGGAGGCCTTCTGCCCGATCGCCACGTAGATGCAGCGAACCTGCTTGGCCGGGTCGCCGGACTCCCAGTTGGCCCGCTGGTTGAGGATCGTGTCCAGCGCGACGGTGGTCTTACCGGTCTTGCGGTCGCCGATGATCAGCTGCCGCTGGCCGCGACCGATCGGGGTCATCGCGTCGATCGCCTTGATACCGGTCTGCAGCGGCTCGGACACCGACTGGCGGGCCATCACGTTCGGCGCCTGCAGCTCCAGCTCACGGAAGCCGTCGTTGGCGATGTCCCCGAGGCCGTCGATCGGCTCACCGAGCGCGCTGACCACCCGGCCCAGGAAGGCGTCGCCGACCGGGACGGAGAGCACCCGGCCGGTGCGCTTGACGCGCTGGCCCTCCTCGATGCCGGCGTAGTCACCCAGGACGACCACACCGATGTCACGTACGTCGAGGTTCAACGCCACGCCCAGCGTGCCGTCCTCGAATTCCAGCAGTTCGTTTGCCATCGCCGAGGGCAGGCCCTCGACGTGTGCGATGCCGTCCCCGGCGTCCGACACGGTGCCGACCTCTTCACGAGACAGCTCCGGCGTGTAGGAGGAGACGTAGCGTTCTAGGGCACCACGGATCTCGTCCGACGAGATGGTCAGCTCGGCCATCCTCTGCTTCCTCTATGTCTAGTGGCCCGGATGAACCCGGAACGGCATGGACTGAATCAGCGCCCGGCGAGCGCCTTGCGAGTGTCGATGAGGCGGCGCCGAACGGTGCCGTCGTACAGGTCGGAACCGATCCGTACGCTCATCCCGCCGAGTACGGCGGGGTCGACCGTCAACTTGACGGACACCTCCCGACCGTACATTCCGGCCAACGTGGCGCCCAGCCGCTGCTCCTCGGGCTGGGTCAGTGGTGCGGCGACCGTGACGTACGCGACCTGCCGGTCCCGCCGGGCGGCGGCCAGCTCGACCAGCCGGCCCAGCCCGGCGCCGACGGATCGCCCGCCGAAGCCCCGGACCGCCTGCTCGGCGAGGCGCACCGTGGCCGGCAGCGCCTTTCCGGTGAGCAGCGTGCGGACCAGTTCGACCCGCCGGTCGGCCGGCACGGTGACGTCACCGACCACGGCACCCAACTGCGGGTCGCCGTCGATGATCTTGCCGAACCGGAACAGCTCGTCCTCCACCTCGGCCAGCTCGCCGGCCGACTCGGCACCGGCCAGTGCCGCGTCGACGCCGAGTCGCTCGACGGCGTCGAGCAGCTCCGACGGCGCCGACCAGCGCGCCGCGACGACCGCGCCGAGCAGGTCGAGGCTGTCCGCGCCGATCTTCCCTTCGAGCAGGCCGCGCAGCAGCCCGGTCCGGTCGTCGGCGGGCCGGGCCGGGTCGGCCAGCGCCCGCCGCAGCCGGGGCTGACGGCGCAGCAGGTCGGCCGCCGAGAGGATCTCGTCGGCCGTGGTCGCGACCGCCGTCGGAGCGGCACCGGCGACGTAGCCGACCAGTCGCTCGGTCACCGCGGCGTAGGACTCCCGGCTGGTGGCGGACTGCATCAGCGGGCCCCCGCGTTCTCCAGGTCGGCCATGAACCGCTCGACGGTGCCCTTGCGGCGGGCCTCGTCGGCGAGCGCGTCCCCGACGATCCGGCCGGCCAGGTCGACCGCGAGCGTGCCGACCTCGGCACGCAGCTCCCGGATGATGGTCTGCCGCTCGGCGGCGAGCTGCTCCTTGCCGGCCGCGATGATCCGGTCGGACTCCTCCCGCGCCTTGGCGAGGATGTCCTGCCGGATCCCTTCGGCGTCGGCCCGGGCGTCGTCGCGGATGCGGGCCGCGTCGGTGCGCGCCTCGGCCAGCTGGGCCTTGTACTGCTCCAGCAGCTGGTTCGCCTCGGCCTGGGCGGCCTCGGCCCGCTTGATGCCGCCCTCGATCGCCTCGACCCGCGCCTGGTACATCGCTTCCATCCGTGGGAACACGAACTTCAGCAGGACGGCGACGAGCAGACCGAAGGCGATCAGGCCGACGATGATCTCGGACAGCGGCGGGAGCAGGATGTTCCCGCCCTCTTCCGCAGCTATGTACGTGGAATCTTCGTACATGGACACTTCCCTTCGCCCGGACCGGCGCTCGCGCTGCCGGTCACCGAGTCAGACGCGGTGAGCCCGTCGGCTCACCGGATGCCGGCCGGGTCAGTTGAGCGCGAACGCGAGCACCAGACCGAGCAGGGCGAGCGCCTCGATCACGGCGAAGCCCATGAACATGTAGACCCGGGTCAGGCCGGCGCTCTCCGGCTGGCGGGCGGTCGCCTGAATGTAGGCGGCGAACACCAGACCAACGCCGATACCGGGGCCGAGGGCGGCGATGCCGTAGCCGATGGCGTTCAGGCTGCCGGTGATCTCCATGGTTGTTTTCCTCCTGCGTTGAACGCGTGTCCGTCACGCGCACGTTTAGGTGAATGTTCAGTTGTCGTCCACGCAACTGACCCGCGGACGTGTATCGGTCAAACGAGGGCTTGATCAGTGCGACTCGGCCAGCGAGTGCTGCAGATAGGTCGCGCTGAGCAGGGTGAAGACGTACGCCTGCAGAATCATGATGCCGAACTCGAAGAAGGTCATCACGATCGCCATGCCCCAGCTCAGGACCGCGATGGGCTTGATGAACAGGCTGTCGGCCTGGAACAGCGCCACGCCACCGAGGATGAACACCAGCAGGATCATGTGGCCGGCGAACATGTTCGCGAAGAGTCGGACGGACAGCGTGACGGGCCGCAGGATCAGGTTCGAGACGAACTCGATCGGCACCAGGATCGGCTGGACCCACAGCGGCGCGCCGGACACCCAGCAGACGTGCTTGACGTAGCCGAGGAAGCCCCACTTGGCGATGCCGTGGCCGATGTAGAGCAGCCAGCTGACCACCGCCAGCACCATCGGGAAGGCGATGTGCGACATCGGCGAGATCTGGGCGAACGGAACGATGCCCCAGAGGTTGTTCAGCAGGATGAAGCAGAACAGCACCGTCAGGTAGGGCGCGAACCGCACCCCGTCCCGGCCGATCACGTCCCGGGCGATGTTGTCGCGCACCATGCCGTACACCGACTCGGCCAGCCACTGGCCCTTGGTCGGCACCAGCTTCGGGCTGCGGTAGGTGACCAGGAAGAAGATCATCACCAGCGCGGCGGCGATCCAGAGCAGCAGCGTGATCTTGGTGAAGGCGGCCGCCCAGGCGGTGCCGTCCAGCCCGGGGATCAGACTGCGGAAGTCGAAGGCATCCACGCCGGGAGGGAACTCCGCGGCGAGAACGGTCGGCTGCTCAATCAACGCGCATCCTCCGTTGGTCGGGCCTGGTTCACGCGCCCAGCTTCTTAACGGTCAGGTAGACCCCGGCCGCCGTCCCGCCGATCAGCCCGATCAGCAGCCCGACGTTGGGCAGGTCCAGCCAACGGTCGACGAGCCACCCCGCGCCGCCCCACACGGCCATCCCGCCGAGCAGGTAGCCGATCGCGGCGAACCCGGTGTCGGCCCCCGAGGGACCTGCGGGTTCGGAAGGTGGTTCACCGGCCATGACGCCGGAAACATATCAGGGCAACGATGGAGGCTGTGCGTCACCCCCCGCACAACCCTCGTTGTGTGGGCGACCCGGTGGCACGTCAGATGGGTGCACACGCTACTCCTCTTCCGCCCCGGTCGGTATCCACTCCCCACACCACCGGCGATCCCGGCCTCAGCGTAGGTCAAATCCGACAAATCTTCGCGAAAATCGATGCTTCTCGCCGCCGGCCCACCGGCCGGCACACACCCTGGGTCACCGGAGGGTCAGCGCGGGTCGATCTCCACGTACGGGATCCGGGCCCGGAAGGTCCACCACACCTGGGCCGTGATCCATCCCACTGTGGCCACGACGATCGCCACCGCCAGCATCCGCTGCCCCGGCCAGTCCGACGCGGCCACCGCGAACACCGCCACCCCGAGCAGCGCGAACTTCAAGCTGTAGGTGAGCAGGCCCACACTGAGCACCATCCGCGGATGCACCGAGTCCGCCCAGGCCAGCGCCAGGCTGGAGGCCACATAGCCGGCCGCCACCAGGGCGACACCGACGGCGGCGCCGACCGCCCCCGGGACTCCGTCCAGCCAGCCGCCCACCCCGGCGAGCACCACCAGCAGCACCGCCGACACCATCGACGGCACCGGCAGGTGCCGCAGCCGACTGCGCATCATCGGACGACCTCCGCCTGCATCCTCTGCCCGCCCCGCCGATCTCAGGGCAGCAGCGCCACGCCGAGCGCCCCCACCGTCTCCTCGATCTCGTCGGCCACCCGGGCGAAGGTGTGGTCGCCGCGCCCCCACGGATCGTCCAGATCGTCCCCCGGCTGGGGACCGGCGCCGGCCCGGACCGCGGCGACCGCAGCGACCAGCGCCGCGCCCCGGGCGTGCACCGCCTCCGGGGTCACCGCCGCGTCCGGACCCGACCGGACACCAGGCAGCCCGTCCGGGTCCACCGCCGGCAGCAACCGGCCGAACTCGCCGAGCACGAAGGTGCGTTCGGCGGCGTCCGGGCGCAACGCGAGCACGTACTCGAGCTGGTCGGCGGTGGCGGTGAGCACCAGATCGGCGGCGTCGATCTGATCGGACCGCAGCTTACGGGCGGCGAAGCCGTCGACCTGCCCGCCCCGGGCGAGCACCTGGCGGGCCGCCGGTGGGTTCATCTCCTCGCCGGCGTGCCAGCCGCCGGTGCCGGCGCTGTGGCTGTGCAACAGCTCCTCGACCGGCGGCGCGACGGCCGGACCGAGCCGGTCCAGCCGCTGCTCGAGCGCCAGCACCAACAGCCGCTCGGCCATCGGCGAACGGCAGATGTTGCCCATGCAGACATGAAGGACGGTGAACGGCGGCACTAGGACTCCGTACCGATGATGTCCGGGACCACGTCGCGCAGCTTCTCGATCGGGATCGCGCCGTCACGGACCACCCGGGGCACATCGCCGGTCAGGTCGACGATGGTGCTGGGCACCGGGTCCGGACACGGGCCGGCCTCCAGGTACGCGCGCACCGAGTAGCCGAGCTGGTCCCGGGCCTCGGCAGCGGTCACCGCCGGCGGCCGGCCGGTCTTGTTCGCCGACGAGACCGCCATCGGGCCGGTCTCCCGCAGCACCTCCAACGCCACCGGATGCAGCGGCATCCGGACCGCGACGGTGCCGTCGGTGTCCCCCAGATCCCAGTTCAGGCTGGGCGCGTGCTCGACGATCATGGTGAGCGCCCCCGGCCAGAAGGCGTCGGCCAGGTCGCGGGCGGGCTGCGGCAGGATCAGCACCAGCCCGTCGAGGGTGTGCCGGGAACCGACCAGCACCGGCGGCGGCATCTGCCGGTCCCGACCCTTGGCGTTGAGCAACGCGGTGACCGCGTACGAGGTGAAGGCGTCGGCACCCACGCCGTACACGGTGTCGGTCGGCAGCACGACCAGCTCACCGTTCTTGACCGCCTCGATCGCCGCGGCGATGCCTTTGTCACGGTCGGCGGCGGACCGGCAGTCATAGAGCATCACGGTGTGCCAGTCTGCCACGTGCCCGCCCGCTGATCCGCACCGATCACCTCCAGCTGCCGTCAGCCCGTCCGGCGGGCGGTCACGAAACGCGGCCGGCCGGCCAGGTCGCGATGGCTGGTGACCGCGTCGAACCGGCCGGCGGCGGCGACCAACGCGACGACGGCGGCGGCATGGCCGTCGTCGTGCTCCACGCCGAACAGCCCGCCGGGGCGCAGCAGGGTCACCGCGCGGTGCACCACCGGTCGGATGACCGCCAGGCCGTCCGGCCCGCCGAAGACCGCCTCGGCCGGGTCGTGCCCGGCGACCTCCGGCGGCACCGGGGTGCCGTCCGGCACGTACGGCGGGTTGCACAGCAGCACGTCCACCCGGCCGGTGAGCTCGCCGAGCAGGCCCGGATCCCGGACGTCGCCGGCCCGCACCTCGATCGGCCGGTCCCCGGCGGCGGCCTGTCGCCGGGCGTTGCGGCGCAGCCAGCGCAGGCTGTCCGTCGAGCGTTCGACCGCGACCACCCGCGCCGTCGGAACCTCGTGCGCGACCGCCAGCGCCACCGCGCCACTGCCGCTGCACAGGTCGACGACGACCGCCTCGCCGGGCTGGTCACGCAGCGCGTCGACGCCCGCCCCGGCGAGCAGTTCGGTCTCCGGCCGGGGCACGAAGACCCCCGGCCCCACCGCGAGCTCCAGATAACGAAACGGTGCCGATCCGGTGAGGTGCTGCACCGGTTCCCCGGCCGCCCGGCGGGTCACCAGACTGTGGAACCTGCCGATGTCGGCCTCGTCGAAGTCGCCACTCAATGCCAGCCGGCCACGCGGAATGTCCAGCACCGAGGCGGCAATCAGCTCCGCGTCGACCCGGGCGGCGGCGACACCGGCGGCCGCCAGCCGGGCGGCCGCGGCGGCCACCGCGGCTCGGACCGGCGTCCGATCCGGCAATCCGGAGGTGTTCTCTGGCAAGCGGTTCACGACATAATCATGGTGCGTCCACCCGGGCGTCCGTGGAACAGGTCGCGGATCGGGTCGGGTGTGTGCTCCGCCAGATTCCAGCGGGCTCCAGGGGAGGTTGCGCGTGGGTTGGCTCGACCGGCTCACCGACCAGGCCGAGGCGCTGATGCAGGCCCGGTCGCTGATGGAGAGCAGCCGCTCGGCTGAAGCCTGCGTCGCCTTCGAGCAGGTGATCCGGAACACCAGCAACCGGTACGTACGGGCCGACGCGCTGGTGCAGCGGCTCTCCGCGCTGCTCAACCTCGGCCGGTCCGCCGAGTACACGGTGGCCGTCGACCGGGCGTTCGAGGCCGCCCGCGACGTCAGCGAACCGTACCTGCACGGCCACCTGCACGCGCTGGCCGCGCTCGCCGCCCACCAGCAGGGCGCGTTCGACCGGTGCGTCACCCATCTGGTGCACAGCGCCCGGGCGCTCGGCGCCGCCACCGACGTGGACCGGGAAACCGCCTGGGGCTGGCACGACCTGGCGATGGCCTACTCCTACCTCAGTTTCCACGGGTACGCGTTGAGCGCCATCGAGCACGCCCGGCAGCTCGCCAACGCCACCGGCATTCCAGAGGAGACCTTCGCCGCGCCCGGCATCCGGCTGCGCAACGCTGTCGCGTTGGACCATCATGGAGACACCGACGGCTGCCTGCGGGTGCTCCGCGACATCGGCAGCGACCTGGCGAAGTTCGTGCACGCCGACCGGGCCGGGCTACTGCGCCCGAGCAGCCGGGTGGCCTACGGGTACGCCCTGGCCCGGCTGGCCGCACTCGGTGAGCCGGCCCGGCTGCCCGCTGGCGCCCCGGAGGCGACCCGGCTGATGATCGACGGCGGCGACAGCGCCCGCGCCCGCGACCTACGCCAGCTCGGGGTGGTCTGCCTGACCATCGCGGCGGACCGGCCGGCGGAGGCGTTGACCCGCCTGTCCACGGCGGTGGTCTCCGCCGAGACGCTCGGTGCCGCCGAGACGGCCCGGCTGCGTAGCGTCGCGCACACCCGGGCCGGCGACCACGCCGCCGCGCACGACGCCGACCGGTACGCGTTCCGGCTGGCCACCCGGCGCAACGACCGGCTGCGTGACATGTACGTCGACGGCATCGCCGCCCGGCTGGACCAGGAGGAGATGCGTCGCTCCGCCGCGCAGTACACCCAGGAGGCGTTGACCGACCCGCTGACCGGGCTGGCCAGCCGCCGGCACCTCGACCTCTACGTCACCGACATGGCCGGCCGGGGCGACCGGGCCGTGGTGATGGTCTGTGACCTGGACGGTTTCAAGTCGGTCAACACCGTGCACGGCCACCACTCCGGTGACCTGGTGCTGCAACGGGTCGCCGGGGTGATCAACCGGGTGATGCGCCGGGGTGACTTCGTGGCCCGGTACGGCGGCGACGAGTTCGTGGTGGTGCTGCCGGGCGCCGGCCCGGCCGAGGCGGCCGACGTGGCCCGCCGGATCACCGCTGCGGTGGCCGGTGAGGAGTGGGAGTCGCTGGTGCCCGGCACTCCGGTCGGGGTCAGCGTCGGCTACGCCGAGATCAGCGGTTCCGGTCCGGGGTTGCGCGAAGCGCTCAGCCGAGCCTTCGAGGTGGCCGCCCGGCAGATGCGTGAGGCCCGGCAACGGCCCCATCCGGTGCGCTGACCCACCGGGCCGGCACCGACGGAAAGCCGGTCAGCGGCGGGTCATCTCGGCGTCACCGGCGGGTCAGCTCAGTGTCACCGGCGAGCCGGGCGGCCCGGTCCGCCTCGGCGAGCGCGTCGAGGACGCCGTCGAGCTCCCCGCCGATCGCCAGGTCCAGATTGTACGCCGTGTAGCCGATCCGGTGGTCGGTGATCCGGTTCTGCGGGTAGTTGTAGGTGCGGACCCGCTCGGACCGGTCGACCGTGCGCACCTGGGAACGGCGGGCGTCGGAGGCCGCCGCGTCGGCCTGTTCCTGGGCGGCGGCGAGCAACCGGGCCCGCAGGATCCGCATCGCCTGCTCCCGGTTCTGCAGCTGGCTCTTCTCGTTCTGGCAGGAGACGACGATGCCGGTCGGCAGGTGGGTGATCCGTACCGCCGAGTCGGTGGTGTTGACCGACTGCCCACCGGGGCCGGAGGAGCGGAAGACGTCGATACGCAGCTCGTTCGGGTCGATGTTGACCTCGACGTCCTCGGCTTCCGGCAGCACCAGCACCCCGGCGGCACTGGTGTGGATCCGGCCCTGTGACTCGGTGACCGGCACCCGCTGCACCCGGTGCACGCCGCCCTCCCACTTGAGCCGGGACCAGACGCCGTTGCCGCCCTCGGGCATCCCTCGCGACTTGACTGCGAGCGACACGTCCTTGACGCCGCCGAGGTCGGAATCCTGCGAGTCGAGCACCTCCACCTGCCAGCCGCGCCGTTCGGCGTACCGCAGGTACATCCGCAGCAGGTCGCCGGCGAACAGCGCCGACTCCTCGCCGCCCTCACCCGCCTTGATCTCGACGATGACGTCCTTGGCGTCGTGCGGGTCCCGGGGGATGAGCAGTTCCGCGAGGCGGGCCTCCAGGTCGGGCAGGCTGGCGGCGATCGCCTCCGCCTCGACGGTGAACGCCGGATCCTCGCCGGCCAACTCACGGGCGGCAGCCAGGTCGGCCCGGGCCTGGGCGAGCTCGCCGGCGGCCTTGTGCAGCGGGGCCAGCTCGGCGAACCGGCGGCCGACCCGGCGGGCGGTGGCCTGATCGGCGTGGATCGCCGGATCGGCCAGCTGCTTCTCCAGCTCGGCGTACTCGTCGAGGAGCCCGGCCAAGCGCTCGCTGCTCATCAGATGCCTTCCGTGGATACTCCGGCCTTCCGGCCAGGGAGGAAACGGTCCGCCGGGTTGAAGAGACCAGGACAGTCCAGACACTGCGGCGCCCGCCCCCGACATCGGTCGGAGGCGGGCGCCGCGCGCACAGCTACTTGGCCTTGTTGGCCTTCGCCTTGGCGTACTTCTGCTGGAACTTGGCCACCCGGCCGGCGGTGTCGAGGACGCGCTGCTTGCCGGTGTAGAACGGGTGGCAGGCGCTGCAGGTCTCAGCGTGGATCTTGCCGCCGGGTGCGGTGCTGCGGGTGGTGAACGATGCGCCGCAGGAGCAGGTGACCTCGGTGGTCACGTACTCCGGGTGGATGTCCTTCTTCACGGGTGGTCCTCTCTTCGTCGGTCGCCGGGTCGCCGTCGACGTCGGCCGCGCCGTTGCGCGGGCCGACTCGGGCGTGAACCGGAACCTGGCCTGTTGTCAGTCTGCCACGGGCCGTGGCAGCGGGTCGCGGTGGGCGGAGCGAACCGCCCACCGCGACCGTCACGAACACCGCCGGACGCAACGCCCGGCGAGCCCGACGGATTCCCGACCGCGCGGGGCCCGGTGCCGGGGTCACTCCCCCGGCGTCGACTTCGCGATCTGCATCAGGAACTCGATGTTGGTCCGGCTCTGCTTGAGCCGGTCCAGCAGCAGGTCCAGTGCCGCCTGGGAGTCCAGCGAGTGAAGCACCTTGCGCAGCTTGTGGGTGATCGCCAGCTCCTCCGGCGCGAGCAGGATCTCCTCCTTACGGGTGCCGGACGGGTGGATGTCGATCGACGGGAACACCCGCTTGTCGGCGATCTTGCGGTCCAGCTTGAGCTCGGCGTTGCCGGTCCCCTTGAACTCCTCGAAGATCACCGTGTCCATCATGGATCCGGTCTCCACCAGTGCGGTGGCGAGGATGGTCAACGAACCGCCGTTCTCGATGTTGCGGGCCGCGCCGAGGAACCGCTTCGGCGGGTACAGCGCCGTCGAGTCGATACCGCCGGACATGATCCGCCCGCTGGCCGGCGCGGCCAGGTTGTACGAGCGGCCCAGCCGGGTCACCGAGTCGAGCAGCACGACGACGTCGTGGCCCAGCTCGACCAGCCGCTTGGCCCGTTCGATGGCCAGCTCGGCGACCGTGGTGTGGTCCTGCGGCGGCCGGTCGAACGTGGCCGCGACGACCTCGCCCTTCACCGACCGCTGCATGTCGGTGACCTCTTCCGGACGCTCGTCGACCAGCACCACCATCAGGTGGCACTCGGGGTTGTTGTGCGTGATGGCGTTGGCGATCGCCTGCAGCACCATCGTCTTGCCCGCCTTGGGCGGGGAGACGATCAGCGCCCGCTGGCCTTTGCCGATCGGCATCACCAGGTCGATGACCCGGGTGGTGAGGATGTGCGGCTCGGTCTCCAGCCGCAGCCGGTCCTGCGGGTACAGCGGGGTGAGCTTGTAGAACTCGGGCCGCCGCCGGGCCTCCTCCGGCTCCATGCCGTTGATGGTGTCCAGCCGGACCAGCGGGTTGTACTTGTCACGGCGCTGCTCGCCCTCGCGGGTGGCCCGCACCGCACCGGTGACCGCGTCACCACGCCGCAGACCGTGCTTCTTGACCTGCGACATGGAGACGTAGACGTCGTTGGGCCCGGAGAGGTAGCCGGTGGTACGCACGAACGCGTAGTTGTCCAGCACGTCGAGGATGCCGGCGACCGGGACGAGTACGTCGTCCTCGGTCACCTGCGGCTCCCGGCCGCCGCCACCGTCGCCGTCACCGCGGTCCCCCCGCCGCCGACGGTCGCGGAACCGGCTGCGTCGGCTGCGCCGACCGCCGCCATCGTTGTCGTCGTCGTCGTTGTTGTCCCGCTGGTTCCGCTCGCCACGGTCACCCCGGTCGTTACGGTCACCCCGGTCGTTACGGTCGCGACCACCACGGCCGTCACCGCCCCGCTCGGCCCGCTCGCCACGGTTGTCCCGCTCGCCACGGCCATCCCGGCCGTCACGGTTGTCCCGCTCGCCACGGTTGTCCCGGCCGTCACCGCCCCGCTCGACCCGCTCGCCCGACTCGGTCGGCGCGGTCGCGGTCTCGTCGGTACGCGACTCGGCTGCCGATCGACGGCCCCGGCGGGTGCTGCGCTCGCGAGCCGGCTCGTCGACGATGGCGAGCTGCTCGCCGTCGCCGCCGTCGCGCCGCTCGGACCCGCCGTCGCCGCGCCGCTCGGCCTCAGGACGGACCTCGGCGCGGACCTCCTCCCGAGGGGGTGCGGTCGCCGCCGCGACCTCGGCGCGCGGCCGTGGGGCACCCCCGCCGGCCTGGCGCTCGGTGATCGCGGTGATCAGCTCACTCTTGCGCATCCGGGCGGTGCCGGAGATGCCGAGCGACGCGGCGAGGCTCTGCAACTCCGGCAGCAGCATCGCGGACAGCCCGGTGCCGGACCGCCGACGGCGGGCAGGAGCAGCGGTGGTGTCGTCAGCGACGTTGGAGACATCCGACGTCACGTCGGTGGTGTCGCTCAATGGATTCCTTCCCTCGATAGGCCGGGCAACCCGGGTCAAGACGCTAGGTGGCCGGGTGGCCTCGGTGCACCCGCCTCGCATGACACGTCGCGGGAGTCTTCGCGCAGCTCTGCCGAACCCGCTTCACCAGCCTCGGTGGGCAGCTCTCGACATCTGCAGCGATCCGTGGAGACTGCGGTTTGGCGGTGGCCTAGGCAGGGGTGAGACGGGCTTACCGCCGATAGCTTCGGGGGTGCGCCGCCCCGCAGGAGATCGCGTGCTTCGCGGCTGTGCTTGGCCTAGAGCGTAGTCAACTCTTCCGACCTGCGGCAACAGGGTCCCGCTCGGCGTGTCCTACTATAGCGCCTTCGATCCGCGCTCCGGCAACGTCTACCGGAAACAAGTGAGTCTGCCAGTCCATTCCCGGACAGAAGTCCGCCGGGACTTTGGTCAACGCCAGGACGCTCGGCCCTGCCCCACTGATCACCGCAGCCACACCGGTCGCCCGCAGTCGGCGGACCAGTTCCGCACTGGCCGGCATCGATGGACCCCGGTAGTCCTGGTGCAACCGGTCCTCGGTCGCGGCCAGCAACAGCGCCGGATCGGCGGTGATCGCGTGGCTCAACAGTGCGGCCCGGCCGGCGGTGAACGCGGCGTCCGCGTGCGGGACCTGGGCGGGCAGCGCCGCCCGCGCCGCTTCGGTCAGACCCCGGTTACTGGGTACGTAGACGGTCGGCGACACCGCCGGATGCGCTGGCACCGACACCGCGCGCGACCCGGACGCCTCGGTCCAGGCGATGGTGAACCCGCCGAGCAGGCAGGGTGCCACGTTGTCCGGGTGGCCCTCCAGCCGGGCGGCGACCCGCAGCGCGGCGGCGGTGTCCAGCAGCTGCGTCCCGCCGACGGTGAGCCCTCGGGCCAGTTGCACGCCAGCCACGATCGCCGCCGACGACGAACCCAGGCCGCGTGCCTGGGGGATGCGGTTCACGCAGCTCAGCGCCAGGCCAGCCGGCCGGCCGCCGAGCTCGTCGAAGGTGGCGTGCATGGCGCGGACGACGAGATGGCCGTCGTCGAGCGGCAACTCACCGGCGCCTTCGCCGGAGATCTCGACCTGGCAACCGACGGGCACCACCCGGGCGGTCACCTCATCGTGGTGACCGAGCGCCAACCCGAGCGCGTCGAACCCGGGGCCGAGGTTGGCGCTGGTGGCCGGGACCCGCACGGTCACCGGCCCGGGAACGAAGCTGATACCCATCGCCCCATGCTAGATCCTGGCCGGTTGCCCGGTGTCAGGGCGCCGACGGCCGGTCCGGGCCGTCGGCCGTCGGGCCCGATCCAGGTGCCCGATCGGACTCAGGTGCCCGATCGGATCCAGCTGGCCGATTCGATCCGGGTGTGCGGCCGGCGGCGCGCAGCGCGAACCGCAGCGCGTACTCGATCTGGGCGTTGACGCTGCGCAGGTCGTCGGCGGCCCACTTGGCAATCGCCTCATGGACCGCCGGATCGAGCCGCAACAGCAGCTTCTTGCGTTCGGCCATCAGCCGTGGACCGCCTCAGCTGTAGAGAGAACCGGTGTTCACCACCGGCTGCACCGCCCGGTCGCCGCAGAGCACCACCAGCAGGTTGGCGACCATCTGGGCCTTGCGTTCCTCATCGAGGTCGACCACGTGCTCGTCGGCCAACCGTTCCAACGCGTTGGAGACCATACCGACGGCGCCCTCGACGATCCGGAACCGGGCCGCGACGACGGCGGCGGCCTGCTGCCGGGCGAGCATCGCGTGGGCGATCTCGGGAGCGTACGCAAGGTGGGTGACCCGGGACTCCAGCACCTCGACGCCGGCCAGCTCGACCCGCTCCCGCAACTCCTCGGTCAGCTCGGCGGCGACCACCGTACTGTCCCGCAGGCTGGCCCGCTCAGCGTCGTGCGCCTCGTACGGGTAGCTGGTGGCCAGGTGCCGGACGGCGGCTTCGGCCTGGACGGCCACGTACTCGACGTGGTCGTCGACGGCGAAGACGGCGCTCGCCGAGTCGACCACCCGCCACACCACGACGGCGGCGATCTCGACCGGGTTGCCGTCGGCGTCGGCGACCTTGAGCCGGTCGGTCTCGAAGTTGCGCACCCGCAGGGTGACCTTGCGCCGGGCGGTCAGCGGCCAGGTCCAGTGCAGGCCGGCGACCCGGATCGAGCCGAGGTAGCGGCCAAAGAACTGCACCACCTGCGCCTCGTTGGGGTCGACCACGGTGAACCCGGTGGCGGCCAGCGCGACGACCGCGGCGTAGACCGCGGCAGCGACGGCCATCCACACGTCCACGTCGGCCACCGAATTGATGCCGGGCGCCACCACCGCCAGGCCGAGCAGACCTGGCACCGCCAGGCCGCTGACCGCTACGAATCCGGACATCCGGAACACGGCTCGTTCCATGCTCTGCTCCCTTGCCAACCAGCTCGCTATCAAAGTGATATCACGATGCTAGCGGCTGGCCGCAACCACCGATCCCAGCCGGCGGGTCGCCAACCGCCAGCCGATCGCATAGGTGACGGTCACCAGCCCGCACGTCGCCAGGATGATCCGGGTGTCCAGAGTGTCGATCACACTGGCCACGATCAACTGACTCACCGAGATCGACAAGGTGGCGAGCATCAGATCGGTGGCGAAGACCCGGCCGCGCAGCCGGTCCGGCACCACCGCCTGCAGGGCGTAGTTGGACAGCACCCAGTTGCTGCCACCGCCCAGGTGAGCCAGGAAGACCAGGGCGAGCACCAGCGGGAACCAGGTGACCAGCGAGATGCTGGCGTAGGACAGCCCGTACACCGACATCGACGCGGCCAACCCGGTCAGCAGCCAGGACCGTCGGTTCAGCACCGGGCGGGTCAGCAACGGCCCGATCACCGCCCCGGCGCCCCGCACGGCGAACAGCAGGCCGGTGCCGATCGCGCCGACCCCGTACACCCCGGCCAGCAGCGGAAACAGCGTGAGTACGCCGTTGCCGAGGCCGACCGCGCTCTTCGCCGTCACCAGGGCGAGCACCTGCGGACGGCCACCGATGTAGGCCAGCGCCTCGCGGATCGCGGTCAACGTCCGGGGTGCCGGCAGCGTGACGTCGCGCGGGGCCTGCATCGGCCGGCGGATCGACATGGTGACCACCGCCGCGAGCAGCAGCGCCGCGGCGGCGATCCAGAAGCACGCGTACGGGCCCAGGGCCGCGCTGAGCAGCCCGCCGAGCGACGCGCCGACGATCGCCATCGTGCCCCACGCGGAGCCGGCGAACACGTTGGCGGCGGGCAACTCCGCCGCTGAGACCACGTTCGGCAGCGCGGCCTGCGCGGCCGGCGAATAGCAGGACTTGGCCACCGCGAGCGACGCGATGGCGAACAACGCCAGCCAGGCGGTGCCCGGGGTGCGTACGGCCAGCAGCAACAGCACCGCGACGACGGCGGCCAGGTTCGCGGCGATCAGGATCCGACGGCGGTCGAAGCGGTCGGCGAGCGTACCGGTGAACGGCAGCATCAGGGCGTGGATGCCGGTGTCCACGGCGAGCACCAGAGCGCCCCAGACGCCGCTGCCGGTCAACTCCGGCAGCAGCACCACCAGCGGCACCATGACGAACCAGTCCGCCCCGAAGACGACCAACTCGGCGAGGAGCAGCCGGCGGAAATCCCGGTTGCCGGTAAGGACCGCTAACGGTGAGGACACGTACCGACACCTTACCGACCGGAAACCGGACAGTGGACGAAGTGTGATCTGTGCGACGGGTCGTCGCGGGGGTCCCCGGGGCCGGCGCCCCGGGGACCCGCACGGTCACTTCTCCGTCGGCGGATCCGTCGGCGGCAGCGGCGAGGTGCGGCTCTTCGGCAGTTTCAGCACCTCGAACTGGTCGGTGCCGTCGACCAGCGCCGCCGACGGGCGGGCCGGCGGCGCGGCCACCGGCGACGTACGGCCGGCGGAGTCGGAGCCGTTGCGGCCATCCGCCGCGTCGCCGCCGGCGCCTCGTGCGACATCGGTGCCGGTGCCGGTGCCCGACGGCCCGTCCGGTGCCGCGGCGCCGTCACCTGCGGCGCCGGCCGACCGGCGGGCGGCCCGGCGCTGCCGCAGCCGCTCCTTGGTGCCCTCGACCATGGTGTAGAGCGTCGGCACCAGGACCAGGGTGAGCAGCGTCGAGCTGAACAGGCCACCGATCACCACGATCGCCAACGGCTGACCGATGAAGCCGGCCACCCCGGTCAGGCCGAGCGCCATCGGCGTCAGCGCGCAGATGGTGGCGATCGCGGTCATCAGGATCGGCCGCAGCCGGCGCCGGCCACCCTCCACCACCGCCTGGGACACGCTCATCCCCTGCTCGCGGTACTGGTTGATCAGATCCATCAGCACGATCGCGTTGGTCACCACGATGCCGACCAGCATCAACGCGCCGATCAGCGCCGGCACACCCATCGGCGTACCGGTGACGACCAGCAGACCGATCGCGCCGGTCGCCGCGAACGGCACCGACACCAGCAGGATCAGCGGTTGGATCAGGCTGCGGAACGTCGCCACCATGATCACGAAGACGATGGCGATCGCGGCGAGCAGGGCCAGCCCGAGGTCGGCGAACGCCTCCGCCTGATCGGCGCTGACACCGCCGATGGTGTACGTCGCACCGGCCGGCAGGCGCAGGTCGTCCAGTCGCTGTGACAGCTCGGCGCTGGTCTGCCCGACGTTCGAGCCGGTCGCGGTGCCGGTCACGGTGGCGCTGCGCTCACCGTCCACCCGGTTGATCTGCACCGGCCCGCTGACCTCGACGATCTCACCGATCTCGGCCAGCGTCACCGACCCGACCGGCAACGCCTGCAGTTCCTCGACGGAGGTCGGCCGGGCGGTCGGGCTGAGCTGCACGTTCATCCGCTCACCGTCGATGGTGAGCTGGCCCAGCGGGCTGCCCCGGAAGGCCTGCGCGACGAGCCGGCCGACGGCGGCCTCGGTGAGCCCGTATTCGGCGGCGGCCTCACGGTCGACGCGCACCTCGATCCGGGTGGCGTCGGCCGCCAGCGTGGTGGTCACGTCGGCGACGTCCGGGGTCTGCTCCATCGCCGAACGCACCCGCTCGGTCGCCGTCGCCAGGTCATCCGGGTCGTTGGCCTGGACCACGACCTGCAGCTGGTTGGTGCTGGCACCGCCCGGGCCGCCACCGGCGGCCCCGACGGTGATCTCGCCGAGGGAGTCGCGGCCGTCGAACGCGTCGCGCAACCGCTGCTGTACGGCGAGGTTGTCGGTCCCCTCCGCCAAGGTGATCGAGTAGCTCGCGCTGGTAGCGCCACCGCCACCGCCCGCGAACGGGTTGGCGCTGCTGCCGATCGACACCTGGTAGGACTCGATCCCGTCGGTCCGGGCCAGCTCCCGCTCGACCTGGCGGACGGCCCGGTCGACCGCCGCCAGGCTGGTGCCCACCGGCAGCTCCTGCTGCATGCTCAGGGTGTCCTGGCCGGCGTCGTCGATGAAGTTGGTCTCCAGCCGGGTGCTCAGCGCGAACGTGCCGAGCAGCACCGCCAGCCCGATGCCGACGGTGGCCCACCGCCGGGTGGTGGCGAACCGGATCACCGGCAGGTAGCCGCGCTGCAACGGGCTGCGCAGCTCCTTGGCTTCGGCCTCCTGCCGTACCTGTTCCACGTCGGTGCCGGCGGCGGCCGGCTTGAGGAACCAGTAGGCGAGCACCGGGATGATGGTCAGCGAGACCAGCAGGGAGGCGAGCAGCGCGACGGTCACCGTGATGGCGAACGGCGCGAACAGCTGGCCGACGAAACCACCGACGATGGCGATCGGGGCGAAGACGGCGACGGTCGCCAGGGTCGACGAGGTGACCGCGCCGGCCACCTCCCGGACCCCGGTGAGGATCGCGGTACGCCGGTCCTCGCCGTACTCCAGATGTCGTTTGATGTTCTCCAGCACCACGATCGAGTCGTCCACCACCCGGCCGACCGAGATGGTCAGCGCGCCGAGGGTGAGCAGGTTGAGCGAGTAGTCGCCGACCCACAGGGCGATCAGCGCGATCAGCACCGACAGCGGGATGGAGACCGCGGTGACCACGGTGGATCGGATCGACAGCAGGAAGACCAGGATGACCAGGACCGCCATCACCAGGCCGAGCAGACCTTCGGTGGTCAGCGCCTCGATCGAGCGCTCCACGAACGGTGCCTGGTCGAAGACCACGACCAGCTCGGTGTCGGCCGCCTCGCCGAGCTCGGCCAGCCGGTCACGGATCTCGTGCGAGATGCCGACCGCGTCGCCGTCCGGGCCGGCGGTGACCGCGATGCCCAGGCTGTCGGACCCGTTGGTACGGGTGATCGACGTCGCCGGGGTGGTCTGTTCGCTGATCTCGGCAACCTCGTCGAGCCGTACCGGCGTCCGGCCGGCGGCGGTCAGGTAGATCGCGCCGAGTTCGTCGATGGACTCGATCCGGCTGCCGACCTGGACGGTCAGCGTCTGACCGACGTCGGTGATCGCACCGGCCGGGATGGTGACCCCGTTGGCCTGCAGCGCGCTGGCGATCGCGGACGGGTCGTAGCCGGCGGCGGTGAGCGCCGGGTAGTCCGGGGTGATGCTCACCACCTGCTCGCTGCCGCCGGTGACGTCCACCGCACGGACCCCGTCCATCCCCTCCAGTTCGGGCACCACGGTTTCGCTGAGCCGCTGGGCGAGCGCCTGCTGCCCGCCGGAGCCGGAGGTGGCGGCGAGCACCACCGCCGGAAGGTCGTCGGTGCTGCCGGCGAAGACGGCCGGGTCGACGTCGTCGGGCAGTTGCCCGCTGATCCGGTTGAGGGATGTCTCCAGGTCGTTGACGGCACTGTCGAGGTCGGTGCCGAACGCGAACTCGACCTGGATGGTGGCGAACCCTTCGCTGGAAGTGGAGGAGATGCTCTCCACGTCCGCCACCGCCGAGATCGCGTTCTCGATCGGCTCGGTGACCTGCGCTTCGACGATCTCCGGTGCGGCACCGGGGAAGCCGGCGCTGACGAACGCGGCCGGGAACTCCAACGAAGGCAGAAGCTGCTGTTTGAGCGTCGGGATGGTGACGGCGCCGAAGATCGTGATCACGACCGCGACGAGCGCCACGAGCCCCCGGTTGGCGAGGCTGAGTCTGGCGAGCAACGACATGTGCGGGCTCACTCCTGGAAGAGTCCGGCGGCGGGACGACGGGATTACTGACGACGGGAATTACTTTGGCCAAGGCTAACAGTTAGCGTCACGCGGAGTTGTTGGGATAACGTCTGCGCACGGCGGGCAGCCGGCCCGCCGCCGTTCCGAACCAGCCGGACCAGAGGGAGCACAGGTGGCCCAGCGGGACGAACTGATCGACCAGATCATGGCGACCCATCGCCGGCTGCAGCTCCTGTTCGCCTCCGACCGCTCCGACCCGCTGTTCGACTCGCAGCTCACCGTGCCGCAGCTGAAGATACTGCTCCTGCTCTACCTGCACGGCAGCGCCTCCGGGCAGGAGCTGAGCCAGGTGCTCGGGGTACGGATGGCCACCGTCACCGGGATCGTGGACCGGCTCGCGGCCCACCGGCTGGTCGGCCGCCGGGAAGATCCCCGGGACCGGCGGGTCCGCCGGATCGAGTTGACCGACGACGGGCGGCAGCTGATGGACCGGATCGTCACCGCCGGCACCGACCGGCAGGCCCGGCTGCTGGCCCGGCTGGACACCGACGAGTTGCGTACCGTCGCCGTCGCGGCCCGGCTACTGGTCGACGCCGCGGAAGCCGACCTGACGGAAGCCGGCACAGCTCAGACCGGCACGGCTCAGACCGGGCCGGGCGGCACCCGACCGACGCCGTCGTCAGGCCAGGTCGAGGGCGCGGGCCGCGAGTAGCGGATCGTTGCCGATGGTCGTCGGCGCCGGAGCGGTGGAGATCGCCCACTCCGGGTCCTTCAGACCGTGCCCGGTGACCGTGCAGACCACGGTGGCACCGGCCGGCACCTTGCCGGCGGCGGCGGCCTGCAGCAGCCCGGCGACGCTGGCCGCGCTGGCCAGCTCGACGAAGACCCCGACCTCCCGGGCCAGCAGCCGGTACGCCGCCAGGATGTCCCGGTCGGTGACCGCGTCGATCAGGCCTCCCGAGGCGTCCCGGGCGTCGAGGGCCTTGGTCCAGCTCGCCGGGTTACCGATCCGGATCGCAGTGGCGATGGTCGACGGCTGGCGGACCACCTCACCGGCGACGATCGGGGCGGCACCCGACGCCTGGAAGCCGTACATCTTCGGGGCACGGGTCGCGTTGCCGGCCTCGACGTCCTCCAGGTAGCCCATCCAGTAGGCGCTGATGTTGCCGGCGTTGCCGACCGGCAGGCAGTGGATGTCCGGGGCGTCGCCGAGCCCGGCGACGATCTCGAACGCGGCGGTCTTCTGCCCGTGCAGCCGGAAGATGTTCACCGAGTTGACCAGCGCCACCGGGTAGTCCTGGGCCAGCTTGGCCGCCATCGACAGACAGTCGTCGAAGTTGCCGTCGACCTGCAGCAGCCGGGCCCCGTGCACCAGCGCCTGGGCCAGCTTGCCGAGCGCGATCTTGCCCTGCGGCACGAGCACCGCGCAGGTCAGGCCGGCGCGGGCGGCGTACGCGGCAGCCGACGCGCTGGTATTGCCGGTGGAGGCGCAGATGATCGCCTTGTTGCCCTCCTCGACCGCCTTGGAGACCGCCATCGTCATGCCCCGGTCCTTGAACGACCCGGTCGGGTTGGCCCCCTCGACCTTCAGGTAGACGTCGGCACCGACCCGGGCGGAGAGCACCGGCGCCGGCAGCAACGGCGTGTTGCCCTCGTAGAGGGTGATCACCGGCGTGGCGTCGGTGACCGGCAACCGGTCCCGGTACGCCTCGATCAGGCCCCGCCACATGACAACCTCCTCGGTTCGCGCCGGCACAGCGTACCGGCGGCTACTGGCCGCCCTCGACCCGCAGCACGCTGGCGATGGACCGGACGACGTCCAGGCCGCGCAGCTCCTCGACGGTGGCAGCGAGGGCGGCGTCCGGCGCCCGGTGGGTGACGATCACCAGGCTGGCGTCGGCGTGCCGGCCGGACTGGCGCACGGTGGCGATCGACACGTCGTGCCGGGCGAACACCCCGGCGACGGCGGCCAGCACCCCGGCCCGGTCGGCCACGTCGAGGCTGATGTGGTAGCGGGTGACCGCCTCCCCCATCGGCCGGATCGGCAGGTCGGCGTAGGCGGACTCGCTGGCCGTGTGCACCCCGGCGAGCCGGTTGCGGGCCACCGCGACGATGTCGCCGAGCACCGCGCTGGCGGTCGGCGCCCCACCGGCGCCCCGGCCGTAGAACATCAACTGCCCGGCCGCCACCGCCTCGACGAAGACCGCGTTGAACGCGTCGCCGACGCTGGCCAGCGGATGGCTGCGCGGGATCATCGCCGGGTGCACCCGGACGCTGACCGACTCGGCGCCGTCGGCACCCGGGCCCCGCTCGGCGATGCAGAGCAGCTTGATGGTGCAGCCCATCGCCTTGGCGCTGGCCATGTCGGCGGCGCTGACCTCGGTGATCCCCTCGCGGTGCACGTCGTCGGCGCCGACCCGGGTGTGGAAGGCCAGCGAGGCCAGGATGGCGGCCTTGGCGGCGGCGTCGAACCCCTCCACGTCGGCGGTCGGGTCGGCCTCGGCGTACCCGAGCGCGGTCGCCTCCTCCAGTGCCTCGGTGAACCCGGCCCCGGTGGCGTCCATCGCGGAGAGAATGAAATTGGTGGTGCCGTTGACGATGCCGGTGACCCGGGTGATCGAGTCGCCGTGCAGCGAGTCGCGCAGCGGGCGCAGCAGCGGGATGGCGCCGGCCACCGACGCCTCGTAGAACAGGTCGGCACCGCCCTCGGCGGCGGCGTCGTGCAGGGTGCCGCCGTCCTCGGCGAGCAGCGCCTTGTTGGCGGTGACCGCGCTCTTGCCGCTGCGCAGCGCCTCGACCAGCCAGGTCCGGGCCGGTTCGATGCCGCCGACCACCTCGACCACCACGTCGACGTCGTCCCGTTTGACCAGGCCCAGCGCGTCGGTGGTGAACAACGCCGGGTCGACCGGCAGCTCACCACGGGCCCGGTTGGGCCGGCGGACGGCGATCCCGGCGATCTCGATCGGTGCCCCGACCCGGGCGGCGAGGTCGGCGGCCTGCTCGTGCAGCAGCCGCACCACCTCGGAGCCCACCGTGCCGCAGCCCAGCAACGCCAGCCGTACCGGCTTACCCATGCTCACCCCATACCTCGCGACCGCGCAGCAAGCGCGCTACCCACGTCGTCCCGGCGCCTACGGCGCTATCCCACGTCCAGTGCCAGCAGATCGGCCTCGGTCTCCCGACGGACGATCACCCGGGCCGCTCCGTCGCGGACCGCGATAACCGGCGGCCGGGGCACATGGTTGTAGTTGCTCGCCATGCTCCGGCAGTACGCCCCCGTGCCCGGCACCGCGAGAAGATCTCCCGGCTGCACGTCGGCGGGCAGAAATTCATCCTTCACCACGATGTCCCCGGACTCACAATGCTTTCCCACGACGCGGGCGAGGATCGGCGCCGCGGTCGACGCCCGGGAGGCGACCGTCGCCGAGTAGGAGGCGTCGTAGAGGGCGGTCCGGATGTTGTCGCTCATCCCGCCGTCGACGCTGACGTAGCTGCGGATGCCGTCGACGTCCTTGACCGTGCCGACCTGGTAGAGGGTGAACACCGCCGGGCCGACGATCGCCCGGCCCGGCTCGACCGACAGGTGCGGCACGGCCAGCCGCAACGCCTCACACTCGCTGTCCACGATCTTGTTCATCCGCTTGGCCAGGTCGTGGGCCGGCGCCGGATCGTCCTGCGTGGTGTAGGCGATGCCGAACCCGCCGCCGAGGTCCAGCTCGGGCAGCTCGACGCCGCGCGCGTCGCGGATCTGCGCCTGCAGCGCCAGCACCCGCCGGGCGGACACCTCGAACCCACTGGTGTCGAAGATCTGCGAGCCGATGTGCGAGTGCAGCCCGCGCAGCTCCAGCACGCCCTCGTCGAGGATCCGCGCGGCCGCCTCGAACGCCGCCCCGCCGGCCAGGGAGAAGCCGAACTTCTGGTCCTCGTGGGCGGTGGCGATGAACTCGTGGGTGTGCGCCTCGACCCCGACGGTGACCCGGACCAGCACCTTGGGCCGGACGCCCCGGTCCCGGGCCAGCGCGGTCAGCCGGTCGATCTCGTCGAACGAGTCGACGATGATCCGACCCACCCCGGCGTCCAACGCCCGGGTCAGCTCGGCGACGCTCTTGTTGTTGCCGTGCAGGCCGATCCGCTCCGGCGGCATCCCGGCCGACAGCGCCACGGCCAGCTCACCGCCGGTGCAGACATCCAGGTGCAGGCCTTCCTCGGCGACGATCCGCACCACCGCCCGGCACAGGAACGCCTTACCGGCGTAGTAGACGTCCTGACCGGCGAAGGCGGCCCGGAAGTCGCGGCAGCGGGCCCGCAGGTCGTCCTCGTCGAGCAGGTACGCCGGGGTGCCGTACTCGGCGGCCAGGTCCCGCACGTCCCGGCCGCCGACGGTGATCGACCCGGCGTCCGCCCGGGTCACCGTCCGCGGCCACAGCTGCGGCAGCAGGATGTTGACGTCATCCGGGGTACGCAGCCAGCCCGGCCCCCGGCTACCGAGGTCACCGTGCAGGGCCCCGGCCTCGTGTGCGCGCACGGCTCTACCGTCCTTCGTCGTTCATGGGTCGTGTCGGCCGATTCACATCCGCTCGGGCGCCGAGACGCCGAGCAGGTCCAGGCCGTTGGCGATCACCGTACGGGTGGCGTCGTTGAGCCACAGCCGGGCCCGGTGCCGGTCGGTGATCTTCTCGTCGCCGAGCGGCATGATCCGGCACTTGTCGTAGAACCGGTGGTACGCCCCGGCCAGCTCCTCAAGGTAGCGGGCGATCCGGTGCGGCTCGCGCAGCTCTGCGGCGGAGGCGACCACTCCCGGGAACTCGCCGATCGCCTTGAGTAGCTCGTTCTCCTTCTCATGATCGAGCAGCTCGGGCCGGAATTCGTCCGCTTCGCCCCGGGTCAGTCCCACCTCAGCGGCGTTGCGGGCCACGCTGGCGGTCCGGGCGGCGACGTACTGCACGTAGAAGACCGGGTTGTCGTTCTTGGCCCGGGTCCACCGCTCCACGTCGATGTCGATCGGTGAGTCGGACGAGTAGCGGGCCAAGGCGTACCGGGCGGCGTCGACGCCGATCGCCTCGACCAGGTCCTCCAGGGTGACCACGGTGCCGGCCCGCTTGGACATCCGCACCGGCTTGCCCTCTCGCACCAAATTCACCATCTGCCCGATCAGGATCTCCAGGGTCTGATCAGGGTCGTCACCGAAGCAGGCAGCCATCGCCCGCAACCGGCCGATGTAGCCGTGGTGGTCGGCACCGAGCATGATCACGACCTGGTCGAAGCCGCGCTCCCGCTTGTCCAGGTAGTAGGCGCAGTCGGCGGCGAAATAGGTCCACTCGCCGTTGGACTTGCGCAGCACCCGGTCCTTGTCGTCGCCGAAGTCGGTACTGCGCAGCCAGGTCGCACCGTCGCGCTGGTAGGTGCGACCCTGCTCGCCCAGCCGGGTCAACGCCAGCTCCAGCTCGCCCCGGGCGTGCAGGTCCTTCTCGTTGAAGTACGTGTCGAAGTGCACCCCGAACCCGGCCAGCGACGCCTTGATCTCGTCGAACATCAACGCCACGCCCTCGACCCGGAACAGCTCCCGGGCGGCGTCGTCGTCGAGGTCACGGACCTGCGGGTGTTTGGCGGCCACGGCACCGGCGATGTCGGCGATGTACGCCCCGCCGTAGCCGTCCTCGGGCGCCGCCTCGCCCCGCGCGGCGGCCAGCAGCGAGTTGGCGAACCGGTCGATCTGCGAGCCGGCGTCGTTGAAGTAGTACTCGGTGCCGACGTCGGCCCCGGTGGCCTGCAGGATCCGGGCGAGCGCGTCCCCGACGGCAGCCCAGCGGGTGCCACCGAGGTGCACCGGGCCGGTCGGGTTGGCCGAGACGAACTCCAGGTTGAGCCGACGGCCGGCGAGGTGGGTGCTGTGGCCGTACTCGCGACCGGCGAGGACCACGGTGCGGGCCAGCGCCCCGGCGGCGGCCGAGTCGAGTCGGATGTTCAGGAAGCCCGGCCCGGCGATCTCCACTGAGGCGATCCCGTCGACCTCGCTGAGCGCTGCGGCCAGCGCGGCGGCCAGCTCACGGGGGGCGGTGCCGACTCGCTTCGCCAGTTGCAACGCCAGGTTCGAGGCGTAGTCGCCGTGGTCGGGGTTGCGCGGGCGCTCGACGGTGACCACGTCGGGAAGTAAAGATAGATCGAGGTCACGGTCGATGAAGACCGACCGGGCCGTGGCGCGGACGAGCTCAGCGAGATTGGCGGGAGTCACCAAAGCATGTTACCGGGGGTAGACTCGTGGCCTTGGCGGCGACCCTCACCTGCTGTGTCCCCGCTGAATGCCCCTTGACCGACCGACCTGACGAGGCACCACACCATGAGCATCAGCACCCAGGGTGGCGACAACCGCAACCCCTCCGTGGTCAGCACCGGCAAGCCGGCGGCCGGCGGCAAGCCCCGAACCGACGATAAGGCCGCAGGCAAGCCGGCGAAGGGCAAACCGGCGAGCGGCCGGGCCGGTGGTGCCACGGCCGCCCGGACGGCCGGCGGCAAGACCAGCGGCAAGCCCGGCGGCAAGGCCGGCAAGGGCGGCAAGGGCGGCCGCAAGCCGGTCAAACCGGTCAAGGTCACCCAGGAGCGCAACTGGGGTCCGATTGCGCTGATGGTCGGCGTCGGGGTGCTGGCGACCGCGATCATCGGGTACGGGGCCTACGCGGTCTCCCAGGAGGCCCGGTCGTGGCAGGACCGCGCCTCGGACATCACCGACCTGGTCAACTACCGGGAGGCCAACCCGGCGGCGCTGGACCCGATGGCCGGCAAGCAGTCGCACGAGTGGGGCCCGCTGGAGTACGAGATCCAGCCGCCGGTCGGCAGCAGCCACAACCCGAACTGGCAGAACTGCATGGGTGACGTCTACGACGCGCCGATCGCCAGTGAGCACGCCGTGCACAGCATGGAGCACGGCGCGGTCTGGCTCACGTACCAGGAGGGTCTGCCCGCCGACCAGATCGAGACGCTGGCCAGCAAGATCCAGGGCAACGAGTACACCCTGATGAGCCCGTTCGAGGGCCTGGAGTCGACGGTCTCGCTGCAGGCGTGGGGCTACCAGCTCGCCATCGACGACGTCGACGACCCGCGGATCGACGAGTTCATCCGGGCGCTGCGACAGAACGCCACCGTCGAGCCGGGTGCCACCTGCTCGGGTGGGATCACCGCCACCGGCACCACCCCGCGTGACATCGGCGCCCAGGAGCAGCAGATGGACGGCGCCGGGTCGTGACCACCAGGACGGAGACGGACGCGATGGCCGACACCGAGCGGGGCCCCGTCGACGGGCCGGCCGCGCAGGACCGGCCGGCGGACCCGGCCGGCGGGGAGCCGACCGATCCGCCGACGCCCGGTGCGGCCGAGACCGGCCGGGGCGGCCGGTTCGGCACCGCGTGGCTGGCCGCGGCCGTCGTGGTCGGTCTTCTGCTCGGGTACGCCGCCGGCCTGCTCACCCCCGGGCTGCTGCGCCCCGGCGACGCCTCGCCGGAGGCCGGGTTCGCCCGGGACATGTCGACCCATCACGCGCAGGCCGTGGAGATGTCGATGATCGTGCTGGAGCGCAGCGAGAACCCGGCGGTACGGACCCTCGCCAGCGACATCGCGCTGACCCAGCAGAGCCAGATCGGCATGATGCAGACCTGGCTACGTGAGTGGGGCCTGGAGCCGACCGGCACCCAGCCCCGGATGGACTGGATGGAGACCACCGGCGAGTGGGCGGTGGTCGACGGTCTGATGCCGGGGATGGCCACCGACGCGCAGCGCGCCGAGCTGCGGGCAGCGACCGGCGTGGAAGTGGACCGGCTGTACCTGTCGCTGATGCTCACCCACCATCTGGGCGGCATCCACATGGCAGACGGGGTGCTGGAGCTCTCCGACGACGAGGATGTCCGCTGGCTGGCCGAATCGATGGTGAGCGGCCAGCAGAAGGAGATCGAGCTGATCCGTACCCTGCAGTCCCAGGTCGGCGGCTGACGCCACACCGTCCGACGGCGGCCCTAATGGTTGCCAGCACCGCTCCGCCCGCCCCGGTCTCCGCCGGGGCGGGCGCGTCGTACCCCCCATCTCCCGAGGTACCCCGCCACCTTCAGCGTTGTCCGTTCCATGCCGCTATACCATGACTTCGCATACTTTGCCGGACTCTACCGTCTCAGACGTTTTCTAGGCACATATCGCTACCGTCCTGATACAGCCTCGTTGGTCCTGACGTGGGGGCACTTCTTAGCGATACTCGGAGATCGATCACGAGCTGGTGCCGACGGCACACGCTCGGCGGTGACGGCGCGGTGGCGGCCCGCCGTCGCGGATCACCCACCGGTGACGCTGGCGGGCTGACACCGGAGCAGGAACTCGACCTGATCGACCTGTTGCGGGGCCGATGGCCGGAGGACCACGCACTGGACGACGAGCTGTGGAGCCGGCGTACCGTCGCGACGCTGATCGAGCGACGGTTCGGGCTGACCCTGAGCCCGACCGACGTCGGCCACTACCTCGACGCATGGGGGCTGGCGCCCCGGCGGCCGGAGGAACGCGCGTGCGGGCTCTGCGTCGACGCGGTCAACGAGTGGGTGGAGCGGGTCTACCCGACGGTGCTGCGGGCGGCCCGGGAGCACCGGACCGACCTGTGGTGGCTCGGTCGGACCCGGTTGCACGGCACCACCCCGGCCGCCGACGTGCTGTCGGCCGCGTCGGTACGCGGCCAGACCCGGTTCATGGTCCTGACCCCGTCGGTCGACCCGCCGCTGCCGCGCGAGTTCCTGCTGCGGCTGTGCGGACCGGACCGGCGCGGGGTGCATCTCGTGGTGGACGGCTCCTGGGCCAGCTCCGAGCTGCCCCGCCGACTGCCTCGGACCATCGTCACGCACCTGCTGCCCAGCTGCGCCCGCCCGGCCCGGTCGGCCTGAGCAACTCCGCGTCCCGGCCGGCGACCGGACCACCGCGCCGGCCGGGACCGGACACGGCGGATACCGATTCGGCGACCCGGTGCTCGGTTTGCTAATCTTCCTGGGTCGCTGAGCCCCCGTAGCTCAGGGGATAGAGCACCGCCCTCCGGAGGCGGGAGCGCAGGTTCGAATCCTGCCGGGGGCACATCACAAAGCTGCGCGGTGCCGGTCAGTAGCTGTATCGATACCGGGCCTTGATGATCTTCACTTCCTTGTCGTCGGCCCGGTACACCAGGCGGGGTTCGTCATCGATCCGCCGCGACCAGTAGCCGGACAGGATCGACGTTGGCCTCCCTCACTCTTCGACCTCGGCCAACTCCCGTAACTCATCCGTGTTTCTTAATGATCGAGGGGCCGCCCGCTCGGTCCCGGGCGACGGCTTCCATGAGCCGCCTCGCGTTCGCGGGAGACCGAAGCAGGTGCACGGTTTCTTACCAGGCGTCGTAGTCCTCCGCCGACATGAGCACCACGTCCCCGCTGCGCGAGCTGATGCGTATCGGGTCGTGGTCGACGTTGACCCGCTCGATGAGGGAAAACAGGCGCTGCCGCGCTTCGCGTGCACTGATGGACATGGTTGCGCTCCTTCCAGCAGGTACAGACCCGACTCGCCTGGGCCCGGGCGCCGGACGGCCGCCCAACCCGCAGCCGGAACTCCCTTGGGCGGCGTCGCCTGCCCTACGGCGGCGGATAGAACATGCCCTGGGCGGTCACCGACGGACTGGCCGCCGACTCGTTGCCGGCGGCGTCGACGGCGACCACCGTGTACGTGTGCCACGTCGCCCCGCCCACCGCCAGCGTCAGCTGGGTCCCGTCGGTCGCGCCGACGACGGTCGCACCCTCGTACACCCGGTAACTCACGGCAGGCTCGCCTCCGGTGGAGGCAGACCACGCCAGGGTGAGCCGAGCGTCGGTGGGCCAGTTGCCGGGGGCGTTGCCAATCACCTCGAGCGACGCCGGTGCCGCCGGCCGGGCGGCGGGACCGGGTGCGGTGGTGACCCGCGCTCGGGCGGAGCGGGGGGTCTCGCCGCAGGACTGAGGGAGGGTCGCGCTGACCCGGTAGACATGCCGGGACGCGGACGGCAGACCGGAGACGACCGTCTCCGGGTAGCGGGAGGTGGCGACGGCCGTGTCACCGTCCCAGACGGTGTACGAGACGGCGGTGGCGTCGAAGGTCCAGCCCAGCCGCACCGACGACGGGGAGAGCGCGATCGCCGTCAGCTCGACCGGCTTGGGCGGGCTGCTCAGGCAGGTCTCGGTCCCGGCCGACACCGCTGGGCTGTGCGTCGACTCGTTGCCGGCGGAATCGAGCGCGGCGATGGTGAAGCGGTGCCAGGTGGCGTGGAAGAGCCGCTGGACGGTGACTGCGGTGCCGACGCTGACGGCGACCCGGGTGCCGCCCTCGTAGACCGCGTACCGGTCCGGCGGCGTTCCGGCCGGCGCGGTCCAGGCCAGGCCGATTGTGGTGTCGGTGCGCCCGGTGACGGTGAGGCCGGTAGGCGCGGCGGGCCGCGCGGGATCGCCGGCGGCGGTCGTGGCGCTGGTTGAGCCGACCAGTTCGTCGGATCCGGGACCGCACCGGTTGAGCCGGTAGAGCCGGATCTGGTGATCGGTGGCGGGCGCCAGACCGCCGACCCGGGCGCTGGTCAACGACGTCCAGCCCAGGCTGACGCCGTCCACCCGCAGTTCCAGCTCGCCGCCGAGCGGGTGCCGGGGCCAGGAGAGCGAGACCGCCGACGCGGTGGCGGCGGTGACGGTGATCGGCAGGGTCGGGGTCGGCAGACACTCCGGGTTGACCCCGGAGAGCCAGGAGCGGCCGGTTACCGGGTCGGTCGGCGCCGACTCCCGCCCGTGCCGGTCGACGGCGGTGACGGTGTACACGTGCGACGAGCCGAAGGGCACGTTCATCGTCGTCGACGTGGTGCTGGTGCGGGCGACCACTTCTCCGCCCTCGTACACCCGGAAGGAGTGGACCCGTGGCCCGGTGGGCGGCTGCTGCCAGGTCAGGCTGATCGAGGTGCCGTTGGTGCTGGCCCAGAGCGCGGTCGGGGTCGTCGGGCCGGCCGGTCCGCCGTACCGCGCGGCGGCGGGGGATGCGCCGAGCAGGACGACGGCGATGAGTGCGGCGCTGGTCAGCGCGGCGGCACCGCCGCGCCAGTGGGATGGGGTACGCACAGCTGTCCCTCCAATGACACCGACCAGTTATCGACCTCAATCGATAACACCTAGGAAACTGGTGTGTCGACGCCATGTCAAGCGCGGGTGGACCACACTGGCAGACATTGGACAGAGGGTCCGGTCCACCAAAAAGACCCTTATGTCATGATAAAAAAGAACCAGTTCTTGCTCGAGTTGCAGGTTTGGGATATTCAGATGGTGCTAGACAGCTACCGATCTTGACGTCTATTTGGATTACTGACTGAGGACCGGTAATACAGAGCGAAAGATGATCTGGCACCACTCAGACATGAACCGGTTCTCACGGAAGACGTTCACGCATGACCGACGCCCGACGGACCGCAGCAAGATTCAGGTCTGCACCAAGGGACCGCACCCTTCGTCGATCAAGGCACATTTTCGGTAAAGACCAGGCCACCCTGCAAGGCTAGCTGTTTCATTCGCCGGAAAGTGCGCCTCCACCGCACTCCCTGTGTCCAACGCGATTGGCCGCCCACTCGGCGGTGACCAGCGGAAAGACCTGCGATGGAGAGAACGTGAACATTTCCCACGAGTACGACAGCACCCTGTCCCCGCCTGCGCCAGAGCCCCGCTCCATCGCCATGGCGCGCGCCGCCGCACGGATCGTAACGTATCCGATCCTGGTCGTCGCCATGATCGTAGTCAGCGTGATCGCGCTGCGGCACGGGTGGAACCTAGGTGCCGTCAACTTCGTCTTTCTGATCGGCACGCTCGCCTATCTCGCGATCCTTGAGCGTCTGATCCCGTACGAACCGACCTGGCACCCGAGCTTGCGTGAGTGGCGCTGGTACGGGATCTACTTCCTGCTGACCTTGCTCGGCGGCGGGCTGGCACAGCTGCCGATCATGGCTGTCGTCGGGGCGGTCGCCGCGCCCCAGGGGTGGCTGCCGCTGTGGGTGGAGATGCCGTTCGCGCTGCTGCTCGGTTCGCTGGCCAGCTATGTGATGCACCGGCTCGGGCACACCAACGCCTGGCTGTGGCGGCTTCACGGGGTGCACCACGTGCCAGACAAGGTCAATGTCGGCAACAACGGCGTCAACCACATCTTCGACATCGTCCTCGCCCAGGGCGCGGTGCAGTTGACGCTCGCCTTCGCCGGCTTCTCCGAGCCGGCCGTCTTCGTCATCGGCCTGCTCGTCATCGTGCAGGGCTACTTCATCCACGCCAACATCGACGTGCGTATCGGTTGGCTGAACTATGTTTTCACCAGTCCGGAGCAGCACCGTCTGCATCACAGCACGGACCTCGCCGAGGCGGGGAATTTCGGCTCCGATCTGTCGATCTGGGATCAGCTCTTCGGCACCTTCACATGGCGTTCGGGTCGCCGCCCATTAGCGGTCGGGCTGCACAATCCGACATCGTTCCCACCGACCGGGGACGTCGTCGCCAGCCTGTTGCACCCGTGGCGCGCCCGCGCCGGTGCCCGAGGTCCGCGTCGCTGACAACCACGTGCGCGTCTTCCGCTCGTCCGTACCGCGACCCAGAAGGACTTGACAATGACGTACTCCCGCGCGGCCGGGGCGCAAGAGCAGAACCCGGCGAATGCCGGCGGCTCGGAAAAGATCGCAATCATCGGCATCGGCTGTCGTATGCCCGGTGGTGCCTCGGACTACCGGACGTTCTGGCAGAACGTCGTCAACGGTCAGGATTGCATTACCGAAACACCCTCGGACCGCTACGACGTCGCCACCCTCGGCAGCCGGGACAGGACCAAACCGGGGCGGTTGGTCGGTGGCCGGGGCGGCTACATCGACGGAGTGGCCGAATTCGACCCGGCCTTCTTCGGCATCAGCCCCCGAGAGGCCGAACACATGGATCCGCAGCAGCGCAAGCTGCTGGAGGTCAGCTGGGATGCGCTGGAGGACGGTGGGCAGAAGCCGACGGAGCTGGCTGGACGGGACGTCGGGGTGTTCATCGGCGCGTTCACCTTGGACTACAAGATCCTGCAGTTCGCGGACCTGAGCTTCGAGACCCTGGCGGCGCACACGGCGACCGGAACCATGATGACGATGGTGTCGAACCGCATCTCGTACTGCTTCGACTTCCGCGGCCCCAGCGTGTCGATCGACACCGCGTGTAGTTCCTCCCTGGTAGCCGTACACCTGGCCCGGCAGAGCCTGTTGCGCGGGGAGATCGACCTTGCGCTCGCCGGCGGGACACTGCTGCACCTGACCCCGCAGTACACCATCGCCGAGACGAAGGGTGGCTTCCTGTCCGCGGATGGCCGCTCGCGGCCCTTCGACGCGTCGGCCAACGGGTACGTCCGTGCCGAGGGCGTCGGGGCGGTCGCGCTGAAACGGCTGTCGGACGCGCTGGCGGACGGTGATCCGATCCACGCGGTGATCATCGGCAGCGGCGTCAACCAGGACGGCCGGACCAATGGCATCACCGTGCCGAACGCCGACGCCCAGGCCACCCTCATCGAGCGGGTGTGCGCCGAGGCCGGGATCGCCCCTGGCAGCCTGCAGTACGTGGAGGCGCACGGTACCTCCACCCCGGTCGGTGACCCTATCGAGGCCAAGGCGTTGGGCCGGGTGCTGGCGATCGGCCGCCGGCCCGGGGAGACCTGCTACATCGGGTCGGTGAAGACGAACATCGGGCACACCGAGTCCGCCGCCGGCGTCGCCGGTCTGATCAAGACCGCGATGTCCGTGAAGCACCGCATCATCGCCCCGCAGATCAACTTCGATCAGGTCAACCCCGAGATCGATCTGACGTCCCTGCCGTTCGAGATCCCTACCGCGCCCACGCCGTGGCCGCAGCACCAGGGGCCGGCCCGTGCCGGGGTCAACTCCTTCGGCTTCGGCGGCACCAATGCGCATGTGCTGCTCGAAGAGCCACCGCAACGGCCGGACGTGATCGCGCCCACAGCCGGCCCACCGGCGTACACGATCCTTCCCCTGACTGCCCGCGACCCCGATGCGCTGCCGGCTCTCGCCGAGGGCATCCGCAGGGAGTTGGCTGGGGCCGACGGACACGACGCCGTCGCGCTGGCCGACCTCGGCTACACGCTGGCCCGCCGCCGCCAGCACCACGAACACCGCTTGTCCATCGTGTATCCGAGTCGGGCGCAGGTGCGCTCGGACCGGGCCTCGCTGGACACGGCACTGGCCGCCTATCTGCGCGGCGATCCGCATTCACATGTGTTCGTCGACCAGCGACGCGACGCGCACGAGTGTGCGCTGGTGTGGGTGTTCACCGGCATGGGCCCGCAGTGGTGGGCGATGGGCCGCCAACTGTACGCCGACGAGCCGGTGTACCGGGACGCGATCGGCCGCTGCGACCGGGCGATCCGGCGGATCGCCGGCTGGTCGTTGATCAACGAGTTGAACGCCGACGAGGTCGACTCGCGGATGGCCGAGACCTGGCTCGCGCAGCCGGCCAACTTCGCGGTCCAGGTCGGCCTGGCAGCCCTGTGGCGCAGCTACGGTGTACGGCCCGACGCGATCGTGGGACACAGCACCGGTGAGGTGGCGGCCTTCTACGAGGCCGGCGTCTACTCCCTCGAAGAGGCGGTCAGGATCGTCGTACACCGCAGTCGGCTGCAGCAGAAGCTCGTCGGGACCGGCACCATGCTCGCGGTCGGGCTCACCGAAGCCGAGGCTGAGCACCGGATCCGGCGCTATGGCGAACGGGTCTCCGTGGCCGCGGTCAACAGCCCCGGCGCGGTGACCCTCGCCGGTGACGAAGGCACCCTCGCGGGCCTCGCCGCCGAGCTCACCGCAGAGCAGACCTTCGCCAAGCTCGTCGCCGTACGCGTGCCGTACCACAGCGCCGCCATGGACATGATCAAGGACGAGCTGCTCGCCTCACTGCACGGCCTCGCCCCGCGCCCGGCCCAGGTGCCCGTCTACCTCACCGGACAGGACGGCGTGGCGCAGGGCCCCGAACTCGACGCCGACTACTGGTGGCGCAACGTCCGCGACAGCGTACGGTTCCGTGGCGCGGTCGATCGGCTCGTCGACGACGGATACCGCCTCTTTCTCGAGATCGGCCCGCATCCGGTGCTCGGCCACTCCGTTCAGGAATGCCTCGCCAGCAGGGATGTGCAGGGTCGTACCCTGCCGTCGATCCGGCGGGGGGAAGACGAACCGCAGCGCATGGTCATGTCCCTCGCCGCCCTGCACAGCCTCGGTGTTGAGATCGCCTGGGACGTCCTGCACCCGGTCGGGACACCGGTGCCGCTCCCCCGTTACCCGTTCCGGCGCGACCGCTACTGGGTGGAGCCGCGATCGGTCGCGCAGGTCCGGCTCGGACAGCGGGACCACCCGTTGCTCGGCCGGCGGTTGTCCAACGCCGAGCCCACCTGGGAGGTGAGGCTCGACACCGAGGACATGCCGTACCTCGACGACCACCGGATCCAGGGAAACACCGTGTTCCCGGCCGCCGGCTACCTCGAAATGGCGGCGCAGGCGGTCATCGCGCTCACCGACGGCGGCGCGGCGAGGTTGGCCGACGTCGAACTACGCAGGGCTCTGTTCCTGTCCGCCGGTGAGTCCCGGACCGTGCAGCTGTCAGTGACCGCCGAATCCGGCGAGTTCACCGTCGCCTCGATCGCCGGCGACGCCGCCGACCACGCCGTGCACGCCAGCGGGATCCTGCTGACCGGCCAACCCGGCCGGCGCGTTGCCCGGCTGGCCGCCGCCGCGGTACGGCAGCGCCTGGCACACCACCTCGACGGCGCACGGTGCTACGCGGACCTCGCCGCCCTCGGCTACCACTACGGCCCGACCTTCCAGGGCATCGAGCAGGTGTGGATCGGCCCAGACGAGGCGCTGGCGCGGATCCGGCTCCCGGCCGCACTCGACGGCTCCGCCGGCGGCTACCACGTCCACCCGGTGCTGCTCGACGCCTGCTTCCAGACCCTACTGACCCCGCAGCTGCTCGACGCCGCAGGTCCGGACGAGGAACGCACCGGCATCCGGCTGCCGTTGTCGATCGCGGAGGTACGCCTCGACCCGGTCGGCGACCAGGCGCTGTGGGCACACACGACGATCGTGCGGCATGACGCCGACGGGTTGATCGGCGACATCGCGGTCTACGCCGACGACGGCACCCCGGTAGGCCACATCGGCGGCTTCCGCGCCGCAGACGTGGAAAAGGCCACCGCCGCTGTCGGTGTCGGTGTCGGCACGATCGACAGCTGGCTCGCCGAACTCCAGTGGGTCCAGCGGGAAGCCCTGACCGACCCGGAGGCACAACCCACGGCCGCCGATCGGGCCGGTGACCGGTGGCTGGTCTTCGCCGACCGGAACGGCCTGGCCGAAGAACTGGCGGATCTGGTGACGGCCCGCGGCGGTCACTGCCACCTCGTCCGGCCCGGACCTGGCTTCCACCTCGACCGCGATGGTGCGGGCTCGACGGTGCGACCGGGCCGCGCCGACGAACTGCACCGCCTCCTCACCGAATTGCGCGCGGCCGGCTTCGGACCATTCCACAACGTGGTGCACCTGTGGGGCCTGGACCTGCCGCCGCTTGACCGCACCGCCATCGGCGAGTTCGCCGAGCACACCAGCCTCGGCGTCTACTCCCTGGTCGCGCTCGCCCAGGCACTGCTCGCCCAGGGGACCGACGGTCGGCTGCACGTCGTCGCCAGAGGCACCCAGGCGGTGCAGGCAGCGGATCCGGTGGCGCCGATGGGCGCGCCCGTCTGGGGCGTCTGCCGAGTGCTGCGCCACCAGGAGTTGCTCAATCACCCGGGCAAGCTGATCGACCTCGGCCCGGCCGGCGGCCGGGACCGGACCGCCCGGCGGGCGGAGGCAGCGGCCCTGCTACGGGAGCTGGCCGTCGACGACGAGGACGAGATCGCCCTGCGCGGCGACCACCGGTACACCAGCCGGCTGCGGCCGGCCGACGAGCTGACCCGCCCGCTGCCGCTACGCCTGCGCGCCGACGGCGCCTACCTGGTGACCGGCGCGTTCGGCGCGCTGGGCCGGCTGCTGTGCCGCACCCTCGTACGCCGGGGTGCCCGCCGGCTCATCCTCCTCGGGCGCAGCCCGGTCCCGCCCCGGCGGCGGTGGGGCGAGCCTGGCTGGGACGGCGCGGTCCGCGACCGGATCGACTTCCTCATGGAGCTGGAGAAGCTCGGCTGTCAACCGATCCTGGCCCGGCTCGACGTCACCGACGAAGCCGCGCTGACCGGCTGGCTGGCCGATCACCGCGCCAGCCAGGCACCGCCGATCCGCGGCGTGTTCCACCTCGCCGGCCAGGTCCGCGACACGCTGCTCCCCGAGATGGACCGGGCGGCGTTCGACACCGCGTACGCGCCCAAGGTGCTCGGCGCGTACCTGCTGCACCGTCACCTGAACGACGAACCGCTGGAGCACTTCGTGCTGTTCGCCTCGATCGCCTCGCTGCTCACCACCGCCGGGCAGAGCAACTATGCGGCCGGCAACGCCTTCCTGGACGCGCTGGCGCAGCATCGCCGCGCCACCGGACTGCCGGCGCTGAGCCTGGACTGGGGGCCGTGGGCGACCGGAATGATCGAGGAGCTCGGCCTGGTCCACCACTACCGGCACAGCCGCGGCATGAGCTCGCTGTCGCCGGCTGCTGGCATGGCGGTGCTCGAACGGGTGATCGGGCAGGACCGGGCGCAGCTGCTGGTGGCCACCATCGTGGACTGGCCAACCTTCCTTTCCTGGTACACCTCCGAACCGCCGCTGGTGGCCGACCTCGCGGCGACGGCGGCGCAGCCGCCGGACGCGGGCGGCGAAAGCTTCCTGGACGTGTTCCGCGACGCGGACGGTGACCGGCGGCGCCAACTGCTCGGCGAGCGGTTCACCGCAGTGGTGGCGGCCGTGCTCAGGGTGCCCCCGGAACGGGTGGACCCGGCATCGAGCGTCGCCGCCCTGGGACTGGACTCGCTGCTCGCCATGGAGCTGCGCGCCCGCATCGCGGCCGAGATCCACGTCGCCCTGCCGGTGGTGGCGCTGCTCAGCGGCGCAGCGGTCGCCGACCTGATCGAGCAGGCGCACGATGAGCTCGTCGACCTGCTCACCACGGACACCGCCACCAGCGGTGCCGACGTCGAGGTGTACAGCGACGAGCAGTGCTATCCGTTGACCCAGAACCAGAAGGCACTGTGGTTCCTCAAGCAGCTCAACCCCGACGGTTACGCCTACAACATCGGCGGTGCGGTCGAGGTGCGGGTCGAACTGGACGCGGGGCTGATGTTCGAGGCCGTCCGAGCCCTCATCGCGCGCCATCCCAGCCTGCGGGCGAACTTCCTGCTCGAACAGGGCCAGTCGGACCTGGGCCGGCGTGCCGGCCACCGCCAGCCGGTGCAACGGATCCACCCGCAGATCAGGGCGGACGTCGCCCTGTTCGACGTGCGTGACCGGGCGTGGACCGACGTCTACCAGATGATCATCCAGGAGTACCGCCGCCCGTACGACCTCGAGCGCGACCCGCTGGTGCGCTTCCGGCTGTTCCGGCTCGGCCCACAGCGGTGGGTCATCATGAAGGCCGTCCACCACATCATCTCGGACGCCATCTCCACCTTCACCTTCATCGAGGAACTGCTCGCCGTCTACGAAGGGCTGCGCCGGGGCGAACCCGCGCAGCTACCGCCGGTGTCCGCCCACTACCTGGACTTCCTCAACTGGCAGAACAGATTTCTCGGCAGCCCGCAGGCGAGCAGGTCGCTGGACTACTGGCGTTCGCACCTGCCAGCCGAGGTGCCGATCCTCAACCTGCCGACCGACAAACCACGTCCGGCGGTGCAGACCAACAACGGAGCCTCGGAGTTCTTCACGCTGGATCCGGACCTCACCACACGGGTGCACGCGACGGCCCGCGACCACAACGCGACCGTGTTCATGGTGCTGCTGTGCGCCTACTTTGTCCTGCTGCACCGCTACTCCGGGCAGGACGACGTCATCGTGGGCAGCCCGGTGACCGGGCGGACCGAGGAGGAGTTCGCCTCGACCTACGGGTACTTCGTCAACCCGCTACCGCTGCGCGCTGACCTGTCCGGCGATCCTTCGATCGCCGACCTGCTGAACCAGGTACGCACAACCGTGCTCAACGGGCTGGACAACCAGGACTACCCGTTCGTGCTGTTGGTGGAGCAGTTGGGCCTGCACCACGATCCCAGCCGGTCGGCGGTCTTCCAGACGATGTTCATCCTGCTCACCCACAAGGTGGCGACGGAGAAGTACGGCTACCGGCTGGAGTACATCGAACTTCCGGAGGAGGAAGGGCAGTTCGACCTGACCCTGTCGGTCTACGAGGACGAGGCCGACCACCAGTTCCACTGCGTCCTCAAGTACAACACCGACCTGTTCCTGCCCGAGACCGTACGACGGATCGCACGGCACTACGTCCAGCTGCTCGACACGATGAGCCGGTCGGCGCCCGAGCAGCCGGTCCGCCAGCTGGAGCTGCTCGGCGCGGACGAGCGCGAACGTCTCCTCGACGATTGGAGCGGCGCACGGCAGCAGGTCCCACACGACGTCCCGGTCCACGAGCTGATGGCCAGGGTCGCCGCGCAGCGGCCGGACGCCGTCGCCGTCGTGGCGCCGGCAGGTCCCAGCGGCGCGGCTTTCGGATCCGCCGACACTCGCCGGCTGGACTACGCCACCCTGGAACGGCGGTCGCGGCAACTCGCGCACCGGCTGCGCCGCCTCGGCGTACGTGACGGCGCGGTGGTCGCGCTCTGCCTGGACAAGTCACCGGAGCTGATCACCGCAGTGCTCGCGGTGCTCCGGGCCGGCGGTGCCTATCTGCCACTCGACGCCGACTATCCGGCTGAACGGCTGGCGTACATGCTGCGCAACGCCGGGGCCACCCTGGTGCTCGCCGACGGCGCGGCCCGCGGCGGCATCAGCGGCATGGTCGGAGTATCCGGCCGGGTGCTGGACCTGCACTCGCTGCTGCGGGCGGCCGGAAACGAGCCCGACGCCGCCCTCGACGTGCGCGTCGGCCTGGACGACCCGGCCTACGTCGTTTACACCTCCGGTTCGACCGGTCTGCCGAAGGCCGTCCAGGTCACCCACCGCAACCTGGCCGCGGTGTACAGCGGCTGGCGACAGGAGTACCGCCTCGACGAGGTGCGGGTACACCTGCAGATGGCCAGCTTCGCGTTCGACGTGTTCGCCGGCGACCTCGTCCGCGCGCTCTGCTCCGGCGGCACCCTGGTCCTGGTCGACCGCGATCTGTTGTTCAACACCGACCGGCTGTACCGCACGATGGTCAGCGAACGCGTCGACTGCGGCGAGTTCGTCCCCGCCGTCGCCCGCGGGCTGCTCGCCTACTGTGCACGTGAGAGACGCCGGCTGGAGTTCATGCGCCTGCTGATCGTCGGCTCCGACATCTGGACCGTCGAGGAGTACCAGCGTCTGCGCGCGCTCGGCGGCCCGCACACCCGGGTGGTCAACTCGTACGGCCTGAGCGAAGCGACCATCGACAGCACCTACTTCGACGGCCCGCCGGACACCCTCGATCCCGGCCACGTCGTGCCGATCGGGCGGCCGTTCCCGAACAGCGCCGTCTACCTGCTCGACGAGCAGGGCGGGCTGGTGCCGCCCGGCGTACCCGGCGAGTTGTGGGTCGGTGGCCATGGCGTGGCGACCGGCTATGCCGGCGACGCCGAGCAGACCGCGCAGCGCTTCGTCACCCGGACGTTGAGCCGTCGGCCGGGTGCCCTGCCGGTGCGGCTCTACCGCACCGGGGACCTCGCCCGCTGGGCAGCCGACGGCGTCCTGCACCTGTTGGGCCGGGCGGACACACAGGTCAAGGTACGCGGACATCGAGTCGAGACCGGTGAGGTCGAGTCCCTGCTGAAGGCGCTGCCCGCCGTGGCGGAGGCGGTGGTCGTGGTCCGCCCGGACGCCGGTGGCGAAGCCGTCCTCTGCGCGTACTACGTGCTAGCCGACGGTGCGGTGCTGGACCGGCGGGAACTGCGCAGCCACCTCGCCGACCACCTGCCCACGTTCATGATCCCGGCGCACCTCGACCAACTGTCGGCGCTGCCGCTGACCCCCAACGGCAAGGTCGACGTGGCGGCGCTCCCACCGCCCGGTCCTGACCCCGAGCAGAGGCGGGACGACCCGCCGGTGACGCTGTACGAGACCCGGATGGCCGAGCACTGGCGGGCGCTGCTCAACCTCGACGAGATCGGGCTGCGGCAGGACTTCTTCGAGGCGGGGGGAAGCTCGATCAAGCTCGTCGAGCTGATCTACGGTTTGCAGACCGAGTTCAACATCGAGATCCCGGTCAGCCGCCTCTTCCAGATCTCCACCCTGCACGGCATGGCGAAAACGGTGGAGCACATCGTCACCGGGCGGCTCACCGGGGGGCAGCCGTATCTGACGTTCAACCCGGCGGACCGTCCGGCGCTGTTCTGCTTCCCACCTGCCGGCGGGCACGGGCTGATCTACCGGCAGTTCGTCATGCATCTGCCCGAGTACCACGCTGTGGGGTTCAACCACATTCCCGGCGACGACAAGGTCGCCCGGTATGCGGACCTGGTCGACGAGCTACAGCCGGACGGCGGCTGCCGGCTGCTCGGTTATTCGCTCGGCGGCAACCTCGCCTTTGAGGTGGCGAAGGAGCTCGAGCGCCGGGGCCGGACAGTGCGACACGTGGTCATCGTCGATTCGTACCGTATCGGTGCGGAGTTCGAGTTCGGCCCGGAGCAGTTCGCGGCGTTCGAGCGGGAACTCGCTGAGCACCTGCGCCGGCACACCGGTTCGGAGATCGTCGCCCAGGAGACCCGGGAACAGGCCCGCGAATACATCGAGTTCTGCGCCCGTACCCCGAACCTGGGGGTCGTCGCGGCGCCGGTGACGGTGATCAGCGACCAGGACCGGATGGGGTTCTACGCGGCGGGTGAGCACGGCAGCTGGGCTGGCGCGTCACGCAGCCACGACGGCCTGCTCGCCGGGTTCGGCACGCACGCCGAGATGTTCGACCGGGAATACGCCTCCCGCAACGCCGGCCTGGTCCGTGACGTCCTGGCGGGCTCCGGTGCCGAACCCGGCACCGGCACCGGTTCCGGAGAACGTCCCGCGCCCGCTGCGAACCGCGACCCGTCGCTCGCCCCAGTGGACTGACCATCGAGGAGGCACCGACCATGCCAGAGTCGAAACCCGCCCGGGAAACGATGATCATCATCGGTGGTGGCCTAGGTGGTCTCGCCACCGGCTGCTATGCGCAGATGAACGGCTACCGCACCCACACTTTCGAGATGCACGAGTTGCCGGGCGGCTGCTGCACCGCCTGGGACCAGGGTGAGTTCACCTTCGACTGGTGCGTGAGCTGGCTGCTCGGCAGCGGGCCCGGCAACGACATGCACCAGATCTGGCTCGAACTCGGCGCGCTGCAGGGCAAGGAGATGCGCGACTTCGAGACGTTCAACATCGTCCGTGGCCGGGACGGGCGGACCGTCTACTTCTACTCCGACCCTGACCGGTTGCAGGAGCACCTGCTGTGGCACTCGCCCGCCGACGCGCGGCTCATCCGCGACTTCTGCGCCGGGATACGCACCTTCAAGAAGCTGCTCAACGCCTATCCGTTCCTCAAGCCGGTCGGCCTGATGCGGCCGTGGGAACGGTGGCGGATGCTCGCCACCTTCCTGCCGCACTTCAACACCATCCGCAGGTCGATCACGACGCTGATGACCGACTACTCCGCCAAATTCAAAGATCCGCTGCTGCGGGAGGCGTTCAACTTCATCCTGTACGAGCGACATGCGAGCTTTCCGGTGCTGCCCTTCTACTTCCAACTCGCGGCGCACGCCGGGCGCACCGCCGGCGTGCCGGAGGGGGGTTCGCTCGGGCTGGCCCGCTCGATCGAGCAGCGCTACCTGCGGCTCGGCGGCAAGATCACGTACAACGCGAAGGTCGACGAGGTGCTGGTCGAGAACGACCGGGCGGTCGGGGTCCGACTCAGCGACGGACGTGAGCACCGCGCCGACATCGTCGTCGCCACCTGCGACGGGCACACGACGGTCACCAAGCTCCTGAACGGCCGCTACCTCAACGAGACCTACCGTCGCCTGTACACCGAGACCATCGACGAGCCCGGCCAGGTCTACCCCGGGTACGTCAGCGCGTTCTTCGGCCTCGACCAGCCGTATCCGGACGCAGACCCGTGCACCACTCATCTGCTGTCGCCCGAGGAGGCAACGGACCTGGTCGGCATCAGCGAACACCCCAGCATCAACGTACAGTTCCGCAGCCGGCACTACCCCGAGCTCTCCCCGGCGGAAACCTCGGTCGTGTTCGTCACCTTCTTCTCCGATACCGACGCCTGGCGGCAACTGGTGGCGGGACCGGAGCAGGCAAGCCGGGTCCGCAAGGGCGAATTGCTGCACACCCTGCGGGTGCGGCGGGGCCGCACCTACTACGCCGCGAAGCGACAGGTGCGCACCGCCCTGCTCGGCCTGCTCGACCAGCGTTACCCCGGGCTCGCAGACACGGTCGTGGCGCACGATATCGCGACACCGCTGACCCAGATCCGCTACACCGCCAACCACGACGGCTCGATCGCCGGCTGGCAACCGTTCGTCGACGGCGGCGAGACGATGGAAAAGGAGCTGGAAAAGCACGGCCCGGTGCTACCCGGGCTGGCTGACTTCTATTTGGCCGGCGTCTGGACCACGATCGGCGGGCTCATCCGGGCCGCTGCCAGCGGCCGGCATGTCGTGCAGTTCATCTGCCGCGACGACGGCCGGCCCTTCACCGCCGACATCGACGACACGGCACCGCCGCCCACGCAGGTGACGGTGCCCGTGCCGGCCAAGCCCTCGCTGGCCTTCCCGGCCGAGGGACACCCGTCCATTCTCACCCGGCAAGGAGCCTGAGTTGAAGATCGCGAAGTGGGTCGTGCGCGAGCATGTCGACGGCGTCCCCGAAGTCGGCCGGATCTACGAGAAGGTGACAGAGGACGCACCGGTCGCGCTCGGCGACGACGAGATGCTGTTTCAGACGCGGTACGTCTCGGTCGATCCGTACCTGCACGGGCTCGCCTTGGAGACGCCGGTCGGGCAGCACATGATCGCCGACTCGATCATGGAGGTGATCGAGGCCGGACCGGACGCCCGTTTCCAGGTGGGAGACCTGGTCCAGGGCTACGGCGGTTGGCGCAGTCACGTCGTCGGCACCGGCGGCGAGGTGCTGTGGCAGGGGGAGACGTTCCCGATGGTCTTCCCCGCCTACCGCAAGCTGAATCCGCAGCACTACGACGACGTGCTGCCGGTGACGACGGCGCTGGGGATCATGGGAGGGCCAGGCATCACCGCGTGGGGCACGCTGACGCATTTTCTGACGGTCCGCCCGGGTGACACGCTGGTGATCAGCGGCGCCTCGGGAGCCATCGGAACGCTGGTCGGGCAGCTCGCCAAGCGGGCCGGAGCGCGGCTGGTGGGCACCACCGCGTCCGCAGAGAAGGTCCCGTTCCTCACCGAACTCGGCTTCGACGCCGTGGTCGAGTATCGGCACGGTGACGAGCCAGGCCGGGTACGGGAGGCGCTGGTCAAAGCCGCCCCGGACGGCGTCGACAGCTACTTCGACAACCTTGGTGGCACGATCACCGACATGGTCTTCACGATGCTGAACGTGCACAGCCGGGTCGCGGTCTGCTGGCAGTGGGCCACCCAGGTGGGCCGCGAACAGACCGGGCTACGTCTCCTGCCGATGATCATGTACCCCCGTACGACCATCCGGGGCATTTTCGCACACGAGTGGTTCACCGAGGAGAACCTGTCGAGGATGCGCGACGAACTCGGCGGCATGGTCCGTCGGGGGGAACTGACCTACCAGCAGACCGTCCACCACGGATTCGACGAGATTCCGAACGCATACCACAGCCTCTACCAAGACCGGGGAGGTAACCGGGGCAAGATCCTGGTCGCCATTTAGCCGGGGTGGAGCCGCCAGGTCCGGTGCCAGATGCCGTACCGGCGGCCCCTGCGGTGAAGATGTTCCGCGACGCGGCAAGTCCGAGCACGGTCGCGACGACCGCTCTGCCCGGATTTCCGGCTGATTTCCGCCATCTGACAACGAACCGAGCCCGGCGGAAGTATTTTTGAGCGTCGATCCCTCTCGGTAGGAGTGTCCATCCCGCGACCGTCGGCACCACGGCGGTCGCCACACTCCTACCCCTTCGGGAGGAAACCTTGTCCACGCGTCTGACGCAACGCGTACGCAGATCCACACTCGCACTGATCGGCACGGCCACGCTGGCGCTGCTGCTCCCGGTCACCTCGGCCACAGCGGCGGCGCTGGACCGCTCGACCGACCGCACCGCCACCGCCGCGCCCGTCGACGTCTTCATGAAGGACCATCCGTCGGACGTCGGAATTCAACCGCACGGGCTGAGCCCGATCTGGGCAAGCCCCGACATCAAGGTCTGCCCCACCGCCGTCGAGTGCGCGACCAGCCAGAACCCGATCGTCGGGCAGACCAACTACATCTTCATCAAGCTGCGCAACCCCGGGCCGTACGGTGCCGGCGGCATGGAGCAGGGTGAGATCCACGTCTACCGGACCACGCCGGGCGGCGGCGCGACCTGGCCCACCCACTGGACCGAGATCGGCTGGATGTCGGTGCCGGTCTACGCCGGTGTCACCACCGTCACCATCCCCTGGAACGGCGTCCCCGGGCCGGGACACTTCTGTCTGCTCGCC